>NZ_BSEV01000011.1 GCF_027922005.1 Streptosporangium carneum
TGCCCGCCATGCCCCTCACCCACAACGGCAAAATCAACCGCAACACCCTGCCCCCACCCCACACCTGCACCCCCCTGCCCCACCACCACACCAACACCGACACAACCAACGGCGCGGACACAGACGCACAGAAGACCGGGGACGCGGCCGCCGACACCAGCACCGACCACGCCGTCTCCCCCCTCCACCACACCCTCACCCACATATGGACAGAAGTCCTCGGCGTGCCGAGCGTCTCGCCCAAGGACAACTTCTTCACGCTGGGCGGACACTCCCTGGCAGCCGTACGCCTGCTGTTCCTGGTGCGTGACCGGCTGAAGGTCGAGCTGGCGCTCCGCGACCTGTACGAGACCGATGACTTCGCGGCCTTCGCCGCACGGGTCGAGCAGCTGCTCCCCGGCGGCGCCCCCGCGGGCGCGGACGGCGTCCCCGACGGCGCCCCTGACGCCGCCCCTGACGATGCCTCTGACGGCGCGGACGTCCCGGCAGAGTCCCGCGATGGACGTTGAGCGCGCCGGAGGGAAGCAGATGACCCGGACCGGCCAAGACGCCGACCATCTCGCGCTGTCTCCCGCGCAGCAGCGGCTCTGGTTCCTCCAGCAGCTCGACCCCCGGTCGACGCAGTACAACGTGTGCGTCGGCTACGAGCTGCGCGGCGCGCTCGACGTCGCCCTGCTGCGACGGGCCCTGACCGAGGTGGTCGCCCGCCACGACGCGCTGCGCACGAGTTTCCCCTCGGAGCGGGGACGGCCCAGGGTGCGGATCGGGACGCCGGAGGAGGCGGTGCCGTTGCCGTACACCGACCTGTCCGGGGACCCCGCCCCGCGCTCGCGCGCCGCCGAGTTCGCCGCGGTCCAGGTGGACCGGCCCTTCGACCTGGCCGCCGACGCGCCGGTGCGGGCGCACCTGCTGGGGCTCGGCCCCGACCGGCACATCCTGCTGCTGACGCTGCACCACATCGTGGTCGACGCGTGGTCCCTCCAGATCGTCGTCGCGGAGCTCGGGGCCCTGTACTCCGGTCACGTGCGCGGGGAGGCCGTCGAGCTGCCGGTTCCCGAGGCGCAGTACGCGGACTACGCGACCTGGCAGCGCGGCCTGCTGCGCGGCGAGCACCTGGAACGGGAGCTCGCCCACTGGGATGGATTCCTGGCGGGAGCCCCCGCCGTGCTCGACATCCCCACCGACAGGCCGCGCTCGTCGGCGACGTCCCCCGCGGGCGACGAACTGCCGGCCCCGGTGCCGCCGGCGGTCGCCGAGCGGTTGCACCGGCTGGCCGCCGACCTGAGGTGCACGATGTTCGTCACGACCCTCACCGCGTTCATGATGCTGCTCGCGCGCTGGAGCGGGACGCACGACATCGTGGTGGCCGTCCCCGTCGCCGGCCGGGCCAAGCCGGAGTTCCACTCGACCGTCGGGTTCTTCGTCAACACCGTGCCGCTGCGCGGCGACCTGTCCGGAGACCCGACCTTCCGGCAGGCGGCGGCCCGAATCGGCGCGGCCACGCTTGACGCGCTCGAACACGACTCCGTCCCCTTCGACATGCTGGTCGACGGGCTCGGGGTGCCGCGCAACCCCACGTGCAACCCGATCGCCCAGGTGGGCTTCCAGCTGCTTCGCACCCCGCACCGCGCGGAGGCGACGCGCTGGCACGACGTCGAGGTCGCCGAGTGGGACGAGGTGCGTCAGCAGGTCACCCGGCTCGACCTGGAGATGCACCTGCTCGACACCTCGGCCGAGACCCTCGAAACACTGCTCTGCTACCGCACCGACCTGTTCGACCCGAGTTCGGCCGAGCAGCTCGCCGCCGCCTACCAGGCCCTCCTCGCCGAGGTCGTGACCGACCCCGACCGGCCCCTGTCGAAGTTGTCGGTCCCCTCACGCCGAGCCGGCGAAGCAGACCAAGAAAACACGGAGAACGGGGGAATGTGATGCCGCCGCCGATACTGGTGACCGACTGGTTCTGGGTGCCGGTGCCCAGGCCGAACGCGGTGACCCGGCTGTTCTGCTTCCCGCACGCGGGCGGGGACGCGCCCGCCTTCGCCGACCTGGGCCGGGCGCTGCCGCCTGACATCGAGGTGTGGGCCGTGCGCATGCCGGGCCGCGGCGGCAGGTTCACCGCGCCGCACGCGACCGACGTCGACGAGCTGGTCCACTGGGTCAGCGCGGCGATGCGGCCGTTCGTCTCGGGCAGGTACGCCCTGCTCGGACAGAGCCTCGGCGCGCTCGTCGCCTACAACGTGGGCAGGGAGCTGTCCTCGCTGAACCCTCCCGCCGCGTGCGTGCTGGCCGCGCTGCTGCCGCCGAACCACTGGCACGGTCCTCCGGGGCCGACGGGGTCGCAGGACGTCGTCTCCTTCCTGCGGAGCATCGACGACACCGTGACGGAGGTCCTCGCCCACCCCGACATGCGCGCGCTCCTGCTCTCGGTCGTACGCGCCGACCTCAACCTGTGCCAGGACTACCTGCACCAGTGGGAGCCGCCGCTCAACTGCCCCGTGCTCGGCCTGGTCGGCACGGACGACCCGACCGTGACCGGCGAGCAGATGACGGGCTGGGCGCGCAGCACCACGGGACCGTTCAGCATGCGGGTTCTCTCCGGAGGGCATCTGGTGGTCCAGACGGCGGCCGAGACGCTCGCGCGGACCGTCGCGGAGTTCCTGCGCGTCCCCGCGGGGGCGGCGTGAACCGCCACGACGGCGTCCTCGCCGTCATCTCGGCGTCAGGCGGCCTGACGTACCAGCGACTCGAAACGCGGGTCGCCCGCTACAGCGCGGCGCTCGTCCGCGCCGGGCTGCGCCCCGGTGACGTCCTCGCCGTCACCGTGCCGGACGGCCCCGACTCGATCGCGGCGCTGCTGGCCGCCCAGCGGGCGCGCACCCCGTTCGTCTGGCTGACCGCCGACCAGCCCATGGACAGACGGTTGTCGATCGTGGCCGACTGCGCTCCGCGCGCCGTACTCGCGCAGGCGGGCTCCGACCCCTTCCCCGCCGTGCCTGCGGCCACGGGTTCCGGGCCGCTTCCCACCGCGCTCGTCCAGGTCGAGGACGACGAGGCCGTGGTGGTACGGCGGGCGCCCGACACGCCCCCCGGCTCGACCGTGCCGCCGGGCACCGAGTACGTGGCGTACACCTCGGGCTCGACCGGCGCGCCCAAGGGGATCATGCAGCGCACGGGCAACCTCGACCAGCTCGCGCGGTGGCTGACGACCGTGAACGGCGTGCGTCAGGGCTCGCGCGTGTTCCAGTGGGCCAGGCTCACCTACGACGCCGCCTATGTCGAGATCCTGACCGCGGTGCACGGGAAGGCCACCCTGGTCATTCCTCCCGGAGAGATCAAGGGCGACGCGGGACGGATCCACGAGTGGATCGTCGGGCACGAGGTGACGCACCTGCAGACCGTGCCGAGCCTCTGCCGCCACCTGCTGGACGCCCGCCCGTACGGCATCGCCCCCGCGGGCTCGTTGCGGGTGCTCAGCCTGTTCGGCGAGGCGCTGCACGCCGACCTCGTCCAGGCGGCCAGGGAGCACTTCCCCAAGGCGGCGGTCCACAACTTCTACGGGCCCACCGAGTGCATCCTCGCCACCTTCCAGCCGGTTCCCGAGGAGGTCTCGGACCCGATCGCCCTGGGTGAGGCCATTCCGGGACGCGAGATCCTGCTGACCGACGAGAACGGCGTTCCCGTGCCGGACGGCGAGGTGGGGGAGATCCGCGTCCGCACCGGGTTCCTCGCCCACGGCTACCTCAACAGGCCGGATGAGACGCGGAAGGTCTTCCTGCCGGAACGCACCTACCGCACCGGCGACCTCGCCCGCCGCGCACCGGACGGCGGGCTCCTGTTCGCGGGCAGGAGCGACGACCAGGTCAAGATCAGGGGTGCGAGGGTCGAGCTCGGGGAGATCGAGGCGGCTCTGCACCGGGAGCCGACGGTCGCCCAGGCCGCCGTCCGCACCTACGGAGACACTCCCGAGTCTCTGCGCCTCGCCGCCTACGTCCAGCCGCGTCCCGACACGGCGGTCGACGTGCCCGGCCTCCACCGGCGGCTGACCCGGACGCTGCCCACCTACATGATCCCGGCCGCCTACGTCGTGGTCGACCAGATGCCGACGACGGTGTCAGGCAAGATCGACCGCCTCCTGCTGCCCGTTCCCGACGCCCGTGACCACGCCGTCGAGCCGGTCGAGTTCAGCACGGAGACCGAGCGCGGGCTGGGGGCGATCTGGTGCGAGGTCATCGGCTGCGAGCAGGCGGGGCCGGACGACGACTTCTTCACCGTCGGCGGCTACTCGATGCTCGCGCCGCAGATCACGGCCGAGGTGCAGGAGCGTTTCGGGGTCGAGCTGCCGGTCATGGCGGTGTTCGACCACCCGACCCTGCGGGAGCTGTCCGCCCGCATCGACCAGGAGCTCGCGGGCGTGCCGACCCGTGCGGCGCAGTTCCAGACAGCGGAGTCCCAGACAGCGGAGTCCCAGACAGTGGAGTCCCAGACAGCGGAGTCCCAGACGGTGGAGAGGAACCCCAATGCTGCTGGACACCTATGACCTCACCGATCCCACGTTCTGGGCCGAGGACGACGCGTACACGATCCTGGACGAGATACGCCGTGAGGGCGCGGTCCAGCGGCACGAGTCGGCCGAGGAGGGGGTGCTGTGGGCGGTGCTCACCCACCGCGACGCCCTCGCGGTGCTCGGGGACGCGCGCTCCTTCAGCTCGCAGGGCGGCTCTCTGCTCGGCACCGGCGACGGGCCGCCCGCGGGGGCGGGGAAGATGATGGCGCTGAGCGACCCGCCCAGGCACCGCGCGTACCGGGAGCCGGTCGCCCCGTTCTTCTCCGCCCGGCACGCCGCGCGCCTGGAGGAGCGCGTCCGCGAGCTGACCGAGCAGGTCGTCGAGCGGCTCCTGATCCGCGAGAAGATCGACTTCGTCAGGGACATCGGGGCGATCGTCCCGCTCACCGTCATGTGCGACCTCATGGGGATCCCCGCGGAGGACCGCGACGAGGTCACGGCCATGTGCGACCAGGCGTTCCTCGGGCACAACCCGGCCGAGCGCCGCGCCGCCCACCAGCGGCTCCTGCCGTACCTGATCCAGCTCGCGATGCAGCGTCGCGAGGAGCCGCGTGACGACATCATCAGCGCGCTCGCCGCCTCGCTCGAACTGGACGAGGTCGTGCTGAACTGCGACAACATCATCGTCGGCGGCATCCAGACCGTACGGCACACCGCCGCCATGGCGATGCTCTCCCTGATGCGGAACGCGGACGCGTGGCGGGAACTGCAGGAGAAGGCCGACCAGAAGGTCGCGACCGAGGAACTGCTCCGGTGGACCTCGGTCGGCCTCCACGTGCTGCGCACCGCGAAAACGGACGTGGAACTCGCCGGGCAGCGGATCAGCGCGGGGGACCGGGTCGTGGTGTGGACCCCCGCGGCCAACCGCGACGCCGCCGTCTTCGAGGACCCCCACCGCCTCGACCTGGCCCGGCATCCCAACCGGCACATCGCCTTCGGCTGGGGCGAGCACTACTGCATCGGCGGCCCGCTGGCGCGGACCGAGCTCAGGGTGCTGTTCACGGTGCTGTCCACCCTCGTGGCCGAGGTCGAGCCGCTCGGCGCGCACGAGTACAACCAGTCCATCATCAACTTCGGGTTGGACTCCTTCCCGGTCCGTCTCCACCGGAGGTGACGCCGTGTGGAACCCGGAGGCCCACGCGACGCGGGCGAACGGCGTCTCGGCTCTCCTGTCCCTGGCCGGGGCGTTCCGCGACGTCGGCTTCACCGAGGCGGAGACGGTTCGCGCGCTCTCCGCGGAGGACGCGGCGGACCTGCTGAGCAACGCGGCGTTCTACGCCTTCTGCTCGGCAGGGCAGGTCGCCGAGCTGGTCACGACTCCGGCGGGTGTCATGGTCCAGCTCTTCGTGCGCAACGGCGACGTCGCGCGGGACCGTTACGAGCGGGTCGTTCCCGCCCCGACGCGCGAACTGCTCGCGACGCTGGGGCTGGTCTCGTCCGACGGGGACACGGTGACGTCCGAGGTCTCCGTCTCGCCGGGCCGCTCCATGTACTTCCTGTCGGACCAGCTGTTCAGAAGCGACGCGCGTGTCGCGATCGCGAACAGGTCCACGCTGGTCATGCCTCCGCACGCCTCAAGTTTCGCGCTGCTGGACAACCTCGGCGCCGTGAGCGGGAAGCTGGTCGACGTCGGTTGTGGATGCGGCGTCCTGTCCCTGGTGTTGCGGGAGCGCTGCTCGTCGGTCGTCGGCGTCGACCTCAACCCGAGGGCGGTCGCGTACTCCCGGGTCAACGCCGTGGTCAACGGGGTCGAGGCCGGCTTCGGCCTGGCGGACCTCAGGGGGGACCTTGACGTCGGCAGGCTCGCCGACCACCTGGTGTTCAACAGCCCGACCGGTCCGGGGCACCACGAGGAGGCGGAGATCGGCTGGATGACCGCTCAGGACGCGCTCGGGCTCGTGGTGGACACCATGCCGGGAGTGCTCCGCCCCGAGGGGGCGGCCGAGGTGCTGCTGATCGTGGAGGTGCCGGAGGACCGGTCGTCGGCGACCGAGCTGGTGCGGAGCTGGCTGCCCCCGGGCACCAGGGCCGACGTGGTCGAACTGCGCGACTCCCCGCTGGCCGCCTCCCCGCAGGCGGTGGCCGGAGGCAGGCTCGCTCCGGGCTGTCTGCTGGCGGACGACGCCCAGGAGGCGGTGCGCCTGATCGACCACCTGCGCGCGAACCGGATCCGCGAGGTGGTGCCCGCCCTGGTGACCCTCACCAGGACACGGCCCTTCCCGTCCGGTCGCGAACCGTCCTCCCGGACGACCGCCGCCCGGTCGTGACCGCTCGTCGGAGAACCGCCGCCGGACGGCGGACCGTCCGCTCACGGTCGTGAACCGTCCCCGCCCGTGACGTGCCGGGACCCGTCGCGGCCTCCCACGGCCTCTCGTGTTCCCCTGTGTCCTCCCGTGGTTTTCCCGGGGCTCCCCACCGCGGTGGGGAGCCCCGCCGTTCCTACACGGTCGCGAGCCGTGGAGCCCTGCGGAGCAGTACGGCGCCGGAGAGCGTCAGGACCGCGCAGCACACGGCCAGCAGGACGCGGTAGTCGACCGCGGCGATGAGCGCCGCGCCGAGCGCGATGGAGATCGTCTGCGGCCCGATCATGGACAGGTCCGCCGCGGCGGCGACCCGGCCGAGGACCTCCTGCGGCGTCGAGCGCTGCCACGCCGTCGTGTATCCGACGACCAGCCACGGAACGCCGCAGCCGATCAGCGCGAATCCCGCGATCACCACGGGCAGGCTCGAGGCGGCCAGCAGCGCCGTGCCGACGGCGCCGAGCAGAAGGCCCGCGCTGACCGTCCTGGCCTCGCCGTACCTGCGGATCATTCCGGCGACCGTCAGTCCGCCGCAGATCCCTCCCGCGCCCTGGACCGACATCAGCACCCCGAAGAACGAGGTGGGGAGGCCGAGGCCGAACTCGATGACCGCGAAGTCGACGGTGTCCAGGAGTCCGATGACCGCGAAGCTGGCGGCGACGGCCGCGGTGGTGAGAGCCGCGAGGGGGGTGCGCGCGATCTGCCGGGCGCCCGCCATGATCTCCCGCCGGAACGGCTCCCGCTCCTGGGGCGGTGTGGGCGCGGGCTCCTCGACGCGGAGGGTGAGCAGGACGACGACCGCGACGGCGAAGGTGAGGGCGTCGATCACGGCGAGCGCGTGGCCGCCGATCGCGGTGTAGACGGCGGCGCCCGCCAGCGGGCTGAGCAGGCGCGTCCCCTCGCCGATCGTGCGGATCGCGGCGTTCGCGCCCGCCAGGTCCTCACCGGGCAGGATCAGCTTGACCAGTCCGATCTGGGCGGGCCGTAGCAGGGCGAAGGCGACGCCGTACCCGAAGGCGACGGCGTAGACGATCCACAGGTCGGCCTCGGAACGCACCCCGAGCAGGGCCAGCACCCCGAGCCCCGCGACGGTGTTGACCACGATGAGCAGTGGCCGGCGGCGTAATCGGTCGACGAGGTGTCCGGCGAAGGGGGTGAAGAACACCGGTATGGAGAGGAAGAGGAAGACCACTCCGGCCGCGGAGTTCTCGCCGGTCAGGTCCTTGGCCCAGATGCCCAGGGAGAGGTAGAGCGCGCTGTCTCCGAAGGAGCTGAGCGAGTGGCCGGCCAGGAGTCTGCGAAACCGTGGATCGGCGAGTGCGCTCACCGCAGGCCCGCCGGGCCGGCGGTGTCGGGCGGCCGCTCGGCGCTGCTGGCCATGAACAGCCGCACCGGCCGCGCGCCCTCCGGCCTGAGCTCGGCCTTCTCCACACGGTCGAGGTAGCCGACGATCATCGACCTGATGAACTCGCGGAACTCGGCCAGCTCCGTGGAGGTCATCCACAGGGTGGCGCCCAGGACGAGGCTCGCCGCCTGCCAGTCCTCGGGTTCCGACTCGACGCGCCGCCGCCAGGCGCGCAGGCGGGAGAACTCCTTCTCCAGGAACACCTCGGTGAGCGCGTTGCCCATGGGGGTGTTCTCCGTGGCGGTGTCGACGGACTGGACGGGCTTGGCCAGCCGCCACGGCTTCTCCCTGGTGTGGGAGGGCGCCCGTTCGATGAACCCGTATTCGGCGAGCGTGCGGAGATGGAACGAACAGCTGGCGACGCTCTCTCCGGTCAGCTCCGCGCATCGGGTGGCGGTCGCGGTGCCGAGCACTCCGAGGACCTCGAGCAACGCCAGCCTGATCGGGTGTGCCAGGGCACGCAGGGAGCGAGGATCGGTGATGGTGGGGGGCTCGTCCATGGCGCCATTATGATGAGACAAGAACCCTTTCGCAAGGATTCTTTAGGATCGAGCGGATGCTAACTCACGGTAGTCGAACCTAGTCCCCGAGTGAGATTGCGACGGCGGGCGCGCCGGGACGGGCGGGCGTCTTCCCCGTAGGGGAATCCGGTCCCCTTGTGTCCTCGGCTTGTGTCCTCGGCCCGATGACCGAAAAGCCGAACGCTGAACCGCCGGGATCCGAAGCACGTCTCACCTGTGTGAAGAAGATCCTGACTGTCTGCGCCCTTGCCGGTGTCACGGTGATCGTCACGCCCCCCGCCCTCGCGGCCACCTCCGCCGGGGCGCTCCCCAAGGGTTTCCTGCTGTACGAGAAGGCGGCCGAGAACAGGAACGCCGCCCCCGGCTGGTCCGTCAGCCAGAGCAAGGACGCCAAGTTCGCGGTGAACCCCTGCCAGAAGGCGTCGCTGGCCGTCGCGGGCAGGACCGCCGCCCGCACGGTCTCCCACATCGCCGTGTCCGACCAGAGATGGGAGCAGGTGATCCTCTACTCCACGGCGAAGGCCGCGAGACAGGCCCTGGCCGCGGTGCGTAAGGCGCTGCCCGTCTGCCCGCCCTTCCGGACGTCGCAGACGGCCTACAAGTACTCCGGCGCGGCCGTGGCCCTCGGCGACGAGGGCCTGGCCGTCACGGGCCAGCTCTACCAGGCGGGAAAGGCCGCGGTCGGCGGTGAGCGGGCGATCGTGGCCCGCAGAGGGAACGCGCTCGTCGTCTACTCCCGGGCCGCCGAATGGGGCGCCCCCGACAGGGGGGACTTCGCCCGGCAGACGAAGGACGCCAGAAGGATGCTCGCCAAGATCTGCCAGGTCGCGAGCTGCTCCTGAGAGGAACGGACGCTCCTGGCCGCGGGCCTCGGCCTCGTCTCTCAGCCGTGGCCCGCGTCCCGGACCAGCAGGGCCGCCTGGACGCGGTTGGAGCAGTTGAGCTTGACCAGGATCCTGCTCACGTAGGTCTTCACGGACGCCTCGCTCATCCGCAGCCGGCGGCCGATCTCGGCGTTCGACAGGCCCTCCGCCACCAGGCGCAGGACCTCGGACTCGCGGGCCGTCAGCGCCGAGAGCAGCCCGGACGCCTCCCGTCTGCGCCGTGCCTCGACGGGCGTGACCATGTCCAGCACCAGCCGGGTCACCGAGGGGGACAGGTAGGCGTCGCCGCCGTGCGCCGCCCTGACCGCGCGGATCAGCTCATCGGGCGTGCAGTTCTTCAGCACGAACCCGGCCGCGCCGTTCTGCAGGGCGCGCAGGACGTTCGGCTCCGTGCCGAACGACGTCAGCACCACGGTCCGCAGCGCGGGCGCCCGCCCGCGCAGCTCCTCGATCGCGCTCAGCCCGTCCAGCACCGGCATGTTGACGTCGATCAGCGCCACGTCGGCGCGGCGCCTGATCGCCTCCTCGACGGCGGCCCTGCCGTTCTCCGCCAGCGCCACGACCCTGATGTCGGCCGCCGACTCGAGCACCGTGCGGATCCCCGTCGTGATCAGGGGTTCGTCGTCGGCGACCAGCACCCTGATCATCCGGCCACCCCCAGCAGCAGGCTCGCGGGCAGGAAGGCGAACATCAGGGCGCCGGCGGCGACCCCGACCGCGGCCGTGCGGAGCCGTCCCGCCGTCGACAGGCGGTCGTCCCACGCCTGCTCCTCGACACGCTCCCCGGCGGGCTCGACGGCGGCGGGCAGCATCGCGAAGAGCCGGAACCGGTCCCCGGACAGCCCGTGGTCCAGGAATCCGCCCGCGGGCCGTACCCGCTCCTCGAGGCCGGACAGGCCGTGTCCGGCGCCGGCGACCTCCCGGTCGTCCGGCATCGGGTTGGCGACGGTGAGCAGCAGCGCGTCCGACTCCCAGCCGACCTCCACGGTGACCGGCAGGCCGGGAGCGTGCCTGGCCGCGTTGGTCAGCCCCTCCTCGACCACCCGGTACGCCGCCTGGCCCGCCGCGGGGGACAGCGGCAGGGGCTCCCCGTGCGTCCGCAGGGTCACCGCCACCCCGGCCTCGCCGAACTCCTCGACCAGGCCGCCGATCGCCTCGGCCGTCAGCGGCCTCGAAGGCGTCTCCTCCGCGCCGCGCAGCGCCCCGACCAGCTCGTGCAGCTCGTTCACCGCGTCGCGCGCCGCCCCTGCCAGCTGCCGCACCGCCTGCCGCTGCGGCGCGGGCAGCGCGGAGACCTCCAGCGCGGCCGCCTGGACCGAGACCAGGCCGAGCCGGTGCCCGAGGGAGTCGTGCATGTCCCTGGCGATCCGCAGCCGCTCGCGCAGCCGTTCCTGCTCGCCGAGCAGTTCTCGCTGAAGCAGGAGCTGCCGGTTGTGCCGGTCGAGGGCCGAGACCAGCCGCCGGTGCTGGGCGAGGTAGAGGCCGACGATCAGTGGCAGGGCCACGAACACGCCGTGGACGGCCAGGACGCTCATGACGGCCCGGGGGTCCGCGAAGTGGACGGAGAGCCGCACGACGAGGTTGCCCAGCGTCGCGCCGACGACGACGGCCATGCCCGACCGGGAGACGACCTCGGTTCCCGCCTGGTAGGCGCTCCACAGCAGCAGGACGTAGGCGCTGTCGGTCAGCAGGGCGAGCACCAGCGCGCCCGCGAACGCGGCGACGGGGAACCGGAACCGCAGCGCGACCAGCAGCACGGCGGCCAGCGCGTACGCGGGGGCGCCCCACGGGGGCAGATCGTCCCGGTGTCCGGCCACCAGCAACGCGGTGTCCACCACGACCACGAAGGCGGCGAGAAGGTGTCGGCCCATGGCAAGCAGGCTACGTGTTCACGGCGGGCGGGCCGGGTGCCCGCCCTGGCCGACTTTCGTCGCCGGGAACGACGACTTTCGAGGACTGCCAGGCGGCGGCCCCGTTCCTAGCCTGGGTCAGGTGATCGAAGTACGTAACCTCAGCAAGAGATACGGAAGGGCGGTCGTGGTCGACGACCTGTCCTTCACGGTACGGCCCGGCCACGTGACCGGCTTCCTGGGGCCGAACGGCGCGGGCAAGTCCACCACGATGCGGATGATGCTGGGCCTCGACCGTCCCACCGCGGGACGGGTCCTCATCGACGGAGAGCCCTACGGGCTGTTCCCCGAGCCGCTGCGACGGGTCGGGGCCATGCTGGACGCCTCCGCCGTGCACGGCGGTCGCAGCGCCCACAACCACCTGCTGTGGCTGGCGCGGACCAACCGCATCCCCGGGGCGCGGGTGCGGGAGGTCCTGGCGGCGGTCGGCCTCGAGGACGTGGCGGGGAAACGGGCGAAGGGCTTCTCGCTCGGCATGACCCAGCGGCTGGGCATCGCCGCCGCGCTGCTCGGGGACCCGCCGGTGCTGCTCTTCGACGAACCGGTCAACGGGCTCGACCCCGAGGGGGTCCTGTGGATCAGGAACCTGCTGAAGGGACTGGCCGCGGAGGGGCGGACGGTGTTCGTCTCCAGCCATCTGATGAGCGAGACGGCGCTCACCGCCGAGCACCTCGTCGTGATCGGCAGGGGCCGGCTGCTCGCCGACACCACCGTGTCGCGGTTCGTGGAGGCCAACTCCCGTTCGTACGTGCGGATCCGCACGCCGGAGCCCGAGCGGATGCGCGACGTGCTGGCCGCGGCCGGGATCCAGGTCGAGGAGACGCGGGACGGGGCGCTCGAGGCCTACGGGACCGAGGCCGCGAGGCTCGGCGAGCTGGCCGCCGTCAACGGCCTGACGGTGCACGAGGTCAGCACGCAGCGGGCCTCGCTGGAGGAGGCGTTCATGAGGCTCACCGGGGACGCCGTGGAGTACCGGGCCGGGGGTGGCCGGCGGTGAGCGCGACCTCCACACGGGTGACGGCCGAGGGGCGGGCGACGGTGAGCGCGGCGTCCGCGTGGGCGGTGGTGACCGCCGAATGGACGAAGATCCGCACCGTGCGGTCGACGTTCTGGACGCTGCCGCTGACCTTCGTCCTCAGCGTCGGCCTCGGCCACCTGATCGGGCTCAGCTTCGCCGACGGCGTGTCCGGCAGGGAGGAGACCTTCGACCCGCTGTTCGCCGCCTTCTACGGTCTCACCCTCGGCCAGCTCCCCCTGGTGGCGTTCGGGGTGCTCCTGGTCGGGGCCGAGTACACCTCGGGGACGATCAGGGCCTCGCTGGCGGCGGTGCCCCGGCGCGGCCTGTTCTACGGCGGCAAGGCGTTCACCGGGCTGCTGACCGCCCTCGCGGTGTCGGTGGTCACCGTGGTCGCGACCTTCCTCGTGTCGCAGGCGGCGCTGGGGCGGTACGGGACCTCCCTCGGCGCGGAGGGGGCGCTGCCCGCGGTCGTCGCGGCCTGCCTCTACCTGACGCTCATCTGCGTGTTCGCCATGGGGGTCGCGACGATGCTGCGCAGCTCGACGCTCTCGCTCGGCGTCCTGCTGCCGGTGTTCTTCCTCGGCTCGCAGGGGCTGGGCAACGTCCCGGGGCTGAAGGTCGTCACGCAGTACCTCCCGGACCAGGTGGCCGCGGTGGCCATGCACCTCACCGGGCCCGCGGGGGACCCGAGGTTCGGCCGCGACTACGGCGCCTGGACCGGGATGGGGATCCTCGTCCTGTGGGTCGTCGCCGCCCTCGTCGGCGGCTACCTGGTGTTGCGCCGTCGCGACGCCTGAGCCGTACGGGGCCGCGGCGGGCGGTGCGGGGTCGCCGTGCCGGGCCGTACGGGATCGGGCGGGATCGGGGGCGGGGACGCGCGGCGTCAGGACGGCCGGGGCGCGTGGGAAGGGGCGGGGACGGCGGCGGAGGGGTGTGGGACTCTGGCGAAGGAGGACCGAGGAATAAGGACGGGCGGGGCGCGATTATTCCTTCTATTCGTGTAGGAATAACGGGAATGTGGAGGGGCCGGATGCCGAAGGCACATGTGTCCACCCAGCACGGAAGTCCGGCGGGCGAGCCGCATCCGCTGGACAACCCCGGAAGATCATCCCTGACGGGACCGCACGCGCACTTCGCCGAACGGCGCGGCAACGTGGCGCGCTACCCGGTCGACGTCTCCCCGTTCCTCGCGCTTCCCGACGAGCCGGACGACGACGACTGGAACGACGTCGCCGCGCTCGCCGGTCCCGGCGCGATGGTCTCGCTCGGGGGCCTGAAGGCGGCGCCGCCGGACGGGTGGAGAGTGGTGATGCGCGGGACGGGCGTCCAGCTGGTCGACGACGGCGTCGCCGCCGCGTCGGACGAGGAGGCCGTCCCGCTGGGGGCGGAGGACGTGCCGGAGATGCTGGCCCTCGTCAGACGGACCAAACCCGGCCCCTTCCTGCCCCGTACGGTCGAGATGGGCACCTACCTCGGCATCCGTCGCGACGGCGAGCTGGTCGCGATGGCGGGCGAACGGCTGCACCCGCCGGGCTGGACGGAGATCAGCGTCGTCTGCACCGACGAGCGCTTCCGCGGGCAGGGGCTGGCGACCCGGCTCGTGCTCGCCGTCGCCGCGGGCATCCGCGAGCGGGGGGAGACGCCGTTCATGCACGCGGCGGCGGACAACGTCAACGCGATCAGGCTGTACGAGTCGCTCGGGTTCAGGCTCCGCCGCTCGGTGACGTTCCTCGCCGCCCGCGTGCCCGACCGGGTCCCGGCCGCATGAGCGTGGAGTCCGCCGTCGCCGAGGTCGTGACGCTGACCAGCGAGCTGATCGCGATCGACACGACCAACACCGGCGACCCGAGCGCACAGGGCACGGAGCGGGCGGCGGCCGAGTACGTCGCGGCCAAGCTGGCCGAGGTCGGCTACGAGCCGACCTACGTCGAGTCGGGGGCCAAGGGACGCGGGAACGTCGTCGCGAGGCTGCCGGGCGCGGATCCGTCCCGAGGGGCGTTGCTCGTGCACGGCCACCTCGACGTGGTGCCCGCGGACGCGGGGGAGTGGTCGGTGCACCCGTTCTCCGGCGAGGTGCGCGACGGCTACGTGTGGGGGCGCGGCGCGGTCGACATGAAGGACATGGTGGCCATGACGCTGGCCGTCGCGCGCTCCTTCAAGCGCGACGGCGTGATCCCGCCCAGGGACCTGATCTTCGCCTTCCTCGCCGACGAGGAGGCGGGCGGTTTCTACGGCGCGCGGTGGCTGGTCGACAACCGTCCCGAGCTGTTCGAGGGAGCCACCGAGGCGATCAGCGAGGTGGGCGGCTTCTCGGTCACGCTCGCCGACGACGTGCGCGCCTATCTCGTCGAGACGGCCGAGAAGGGCGTGATGTGGCTGCGGCTGACGGCGCGCGGCACGGCGGGGCACGGGTCGATGCTGCACACCGACAACGCGGTGGCGAAGCTGGCCGCCGCGATCACCCGCCTCGACCGGCACCGCTTCCCGCTCATCCTCTCCGACCCGGTGCGCGAGCTCCTCACCGGCGCCGCCGAGCTGACCGGGATCCCGTTCGACCCCGACGACCCCGAGGCCGCGGTCGCCCGGCTGGGCAACCTGTCCCGGATGATCGGCGCGACGCTCAGGGACACCGCGAACGTCACCATGTTCGACGCCGGTTACAAGGCCAACGTCGTCCCCTCGGTGGCGCGGGCGACCGTCGACGCCCGGATCCTGCCGGGCAGGGAGGAGGCCTTCGAGGCCGAGCTCGCCGAGATCCTCGGCCCTGAGATCGTCCGTGAGTGGGACAGCCTGCCACCCGTGCGGACCACCTTCGACGGGGCGCTCGTCGACGCGATGGCGGCCGCGATCGGGGCGGAGGACCCGGGGGCCAGGGTGCTGCCCTACATGTTGTCGGCGGGCACGGACGCGAAGTCCTTCCAGCGGCTCGGCGTCCGCCATTTCGGGTTCTCGCCGCTGAAACTGCCGCCCGACCTGGACTTCACCGCGCTGTTCCACGGCGTGGACGAGCGAGTGCCGGTCGAGGCGCTCGAGTTCGGCACCCGGGTCCTCGACCGCTTCCTGCGCACCTGCTGAACGGCCTCGGCGTCCTCACTCCGGAGGGGCGGTGGCGTCGAGCGCCGCCGGGGCCTCCGGAGCGGCGGCGTCGAGCGCCGCCAGGGACTCGTCGGCCCAGGCGATGACGCCTCGGGCGGAGTGCTCGCCGGCGGAGATCGTGATCAGCGAGTAGGGCAGCTGGTCGGGGTTGTCCTCCGCCGTTATGGCGGCGCGCAGGGCCTGGAAGCCGGCCAGGCGCTGCCGCGCGTCGGCCCTGGCCTGCTCCAGCAGGGCACGGCACGCGTCGGGGCCGAGAGTGCTCCCGAAGAACAGCCGCAGCAGCAGGCCGTTCCTGGGAGGGGCCTGCTGGATCGGCTCCCCGAGCAGCTCTTTGAGGTGTTCGTGGCCTTCGGGGGTGATGGCGAACATCGAGGACCCGGGGCGGGCGCCGTGCTGACGCCGGACCAGGCCCTGCCGCTCCAGGTCGGCCAACGTGGGGTAGATCTGGCCGACGCTCTCGCTCCAGAAGTGCCCCAGCACGTCGCGGATGTTCTCGCGGACGGCGTATCCGGTCATGGGCTCCACGCTGAGCGCGCCCAGCACGGCGATCACGGTCTGTCGGGTCCTTGGCACACCGAATCCTTCCTGCCAGACCTATCTCATAGAAATACCAGAGATCGACGGTCTCGTGCCGAGGCAGACATGCTCCCATCCCCGCCCCGTCCGTCGGCGACCGGTCTCGGGTCGGGCCGTGCGCGCAGGCCGTGGAATCGAGGGGGAAGCGCATTTCACGCAAAACACGTGCGTCAATCTGCGGGCTCCCCTACCCTCTGCAAAGTCGAACCTCGCACAACAAAGGAAAACGACGTGGGGCAGTCGTGGGCCGAGTTGCCGACGTGCCGTGTCGTGTGGGTGCGCGAGACGAATTCCGCGACGGTCACGGCGTCGGCGGACGCGTTGCCCGAGGGTTTCCCCGCGATATTCACCTGTGCCGTGCGAACGGGGCGAGTCTCGGGGGATTCGGGCAGAGGGCGGACCGTGGGGGAGACGGTCGCCGACGTGCTCGACGAGCTGGAAGAGGCCGTCGTCGGGCTCTTTCCCGCCTGGCTCCCCGGCGCGGAGGGCGTCGTGGGCGCGGGGGGCGTCGCGCTGCTCGCCGTACGCGAACTCGTGGGGCGGGCCGTGCCGGGCCGCCGCCACCTCGTCCCCTTCCTGACCGGCCTCGCCGTGAGGTCCCTGGCGGGCACAGCGGCAGGCACAGCGGCGGGCACGATGGCGGGCACAGGGGCGGGCCCGGTGTCCCGTGGCCGTCGCCCCGGCGTCGCCGAGGCGCGCGCTGAGGGGCTGGCTCTGGCGTTCGCCGCGAGCTTCGGCCGTCCCGGCGCGTCGCTCCTCGTCCAGGTGCCCGAGGGGTTGTCCCCCGTGGAGGAGGAGACGCTGGTCTCCGCCGGTGAGTGGCTCGCCCAGCGGGGAGGGTTCGGGGTCTGGCTCACCGGCGCCGCGCCGGTCGCCGTGGACCGGATCAGGACGGTCACCGTACGGCCCGCCCCGCCTCCGCGCCCTGTGTCGTCCTCGCACCCCGTGCCTTTCCCCCGCCCCGCCCCGCCTCCGCGACCTGCGCCGCCCCCGCGCCCCGTGTCGTCCACGCGGCCCCCGCCGGTCGGTTCCCCGTCTTCGGGTTCCCCGCCCGCCGGTTCCCCGCCCGCCGGTTCCCCGCCCGCCGGTTCCCCGCCCGTCGGTTCCCCGCCCGTCGGTTCCCCGGCCACGGCGGGGCGGCCGCATCCGGCCAGCCTCGTGGAGTCCGCGCTGGAGCGGGCGCTCAGTTCCCACGCCTGGGCCGAGGGACGGGCCTGGAACCAGACCCACCAGCCGCATCCGCTGGCCAATCCCATCCGGGTGGACCTGATATGGCGGGACGAACGCTGTGTCGTCGAGCTCGACGGTCCCGAGCACCGCACCCCGGGCAGGCTCGCCGACGACCGGTCGCGGGACGAGCGGCTCGAAAAGGACGGCTACGCGGTTCTGCGTCTCACCAACGAGCGCGTCATGGCGGACATGCCGGCCGTACTCCGTGAGATGAGACGGTTTCTCCAAGCTCACCGTGGCACGTACGAAGGATAGTGATATGTCGGAAAAAGGGCTTTCTTTCACTGAGATAGCGGTTTTGGTGGTTTTGGCGGTCGAGGGGGAGGAGGTCTCCAATCCCGACCTCACAAAGCGTCACGGTGTGGTCCTCGACAAGAAATCACGCCTGAAGCTGAACGACCTGAAGCTCATCGAGAGCCGCAAACAGGGGCGTGCGCTTGTCCACGTCCTGACCGACGCGGGCTGGGCCAGGGTGTCCGAGGAGATCGAGTCCCCCATTCCCACACCCCGTGGCGCGGCCGGGGCGATGAGCCTCGCCTTGTTGTCCCTGCTGCGTGGCTTCCTGGCACGGAGCGGGCAGCGGTTCACCGACCTCTTCCTCTCCACGGGCGCCTCGGCCACGGGTGACCCGGTCCTTTCCACGGGCGACCCGGCCACGGGCGACACGGCCACGGGCGACACGGCCGCCCTTGCTCCCGAGACCGAAGCCGTCCTTTCCCCCGAGAGCGAGCCCGGGGACGTCACCGCTTCCCTCGAAGGCGAGCCCGGAGACGTCACCGCGCGCATCCGCGCCGCCTACGCCGAACTGGCCGTCGAACCAGGCGCGTGGGTCAGCCTGGCGCGGCTGCGTCCGCTGCTCGGCGGCTTCGCGAGAGCGGAGGTGGACAGCGCCCTCAAGGGGATGATCCACCTGCCGGAGGTGAGCATCGTGCCGGAGAACAACCAGAAGGCCCTCACCCCGGAGGCCAGGGCGGCGGCGGTGGTCATCGGCGACCAGGACAAGCACCTGATCTCGATCGAGGCGCGATGACCGGCAGGGATCTCGAAGCGCTCCAGAGACTGAGGTTCAACTGGGCCGAGGGTCCCGAGGACGTGTGGAGCCCCTCGAGCTTCCACGTGGAGGGACTGAACCACACCGTGGAACGCGGTGTCCTCGGCGGGGTGGCCGACGTGGTCGGCGGCGGCGCGACCAGCCCGATCGGCCTGGTCCTGCGCGGACAGCGAGGCTCGGGCAAGACCCACCTGCTCGGCTGGGTCCGCGAGAGGATCCAACAGGAGAGCGGTTACTTCTTCCTGGTCGGCCTGCTGGACGCGCGGACCTTCTGGGAGAGCACGCTGGTCTCCATGCTCGACGGTCTGTCCCGCGATGGAAACGAGGGGGAGAGCCAGCTCAAGGTTCTGCTGCGGCGTCTGTCCGAGCTGACCGAAATGCCGCGCTGGGTGCAACGTGAGGTGATCGGGAACCGCTCGGTGACACGTGAGGGGCTCGACGCCTTCGTCGACGGAGTGCGCCGGCTCAACCCCCACGTCGGCAAGGACACCAAGGACACCCTGCGCGCGCTGGTTCTGCGCGCGGGAGCCGACTACGCCGCGCAGGACGTCGGCGACGGCTTCCTGTCCGCCCTGCCCGAGGAGGAGGTCGGCGAGCGCGCGGCCTGGGGGATCCGGCAGCTTCCGAAGACGCCGCAGGAGATCGTCAAGGACCTGTCCCGCCTCATCGCGCTGACGGGCCCCTCCGTCATCGCCGTCGACCAGATCGACGTGCTCGTCGCACAGTCCACGCTCGCCGGTGAGAGCGCCGCCGCGCACGACTGGCACGACCTGATCGTGGTCGACCAGGTCGCGGGCGGGCTGATGGCCTTGCGCGAGATCACCCGCAGGACTCTGACGATCGTCTCCTGTCTGCCGCACACCTGGACCCTCATCGAGAAGTTCGCCACCGACACCGCGCGCGACCGGTTCAGGGCGATGCCCTTCCTCAAGCCGCTCCCCGACGCCGAGGCCGCCCGCGCCCTCGTCGAGAAGCGGTTCACCGCCCGGTTCGCCGAGCTCGGCTTCGAGCCGCCCTATCCGACCTGGCCGGTACGGCCGACCGCGTTCGACGACGCCAGCGAGTACACCCCCAGGCAGCTCCTGATCAAGATCGACGCGCACATCGCGGCCTGCCTGGACGACCAGGAGGCGCGGGAGCTCGAGCGCCTCGACCAGAGCGCCGACCGGAGTTCGACGCTCCCAAGGGAAACCGTCGACCTCGGTGTCCTCGACGCCCGTTTCGCCGAGCTCAGGCGTCAGGCGCAGGTGGCCGACGCCCTGAAGGCCGACATCGAGGACGCCGTGATGCCCGCCCTGCTGGCTGCGGGGCTGTCGGCCTGGATCGACGGGCTCGGGGAGGCCGGACGCCGTTTCAGCGTCGACCCGCCGCCCAGCAGCAAGCCTCCGCTCCACGCGCGCCTGCGGCTCACCCTGGACGAGGAGACCGAGGACGAGGCGCACTGGGCGTTCCGCGCCATCGCCGCCGAGCACCCGATCGCCGCGCTCAGCCGCCTGCGCGCCGCCTCGGTGACGGCGGGGCTGACCGCCGAGGTTCCCCGGCGGCGGCTGTTCGTGCTGCGCTCGGTGCCCTGGTCGAAGGGCCCCCGTACGGTCGCGGCCGTCGCCGCGTTCGAGCAGGCGGGCGGCAGGGTGTTCGCGATGGAGCCAGAAGATCTCAGGGTCCTGGCCGCGCTGCGGCAGTTGTACGCGGACAACCCGCCGAACCTGCGGGCCTGGCTCGCCGCGCGGCGGCCCGCGCAGGAGGTCAAGCTGCTGAGCGAGGCCCTCGGCGACGCCGAGCCCACGCACGTCGAGCCCGTGGCGGCCGCAACGGCGTCCCAGGAGCCCGTGGTCGCCGCCGCCGCGGTCGTCGAGTCCACGCGTGCCGTGTCCGTGGTCGTCGGGTCCGGACACGGCGAGGCCGGAGGCGCTGAACCCGAGCCTTCGGAGCCCCCGCCTTCGGAGACCGTGGTCGTCGAGCCCCCATACGCCGACTCCGTGGCCGCCGCGCCCGTGGTCGTCGAGCCCGTGACCGCCGAACACTCGACCGTCGAACCCCCGGTGACCGAACACGCGACCGTCGACCCTCCTGTGACCGGACCCGCGGCCGTCGAGTCCGGTGCGGCCGGACCTGGAACCACCGGATCCGAGATCACCGGGCCCCAGGTCGTCGACCCCGAACTGGTCGAACCTGAACTCGTCGAAGCGGTGAGCGCCCCGCCGTACATTCCGCTGGGGAGAACCATCTCCGAAGGGCGGCCCGTCGGGATCGAGCTGGAGGCGCTTAGGAAGCACACCGTGATCTTCGCCGGGTCGGGGTCGGGGAAGACCGTCCTCATCCGCAGGCTGGTCGAGGAGTGCGCGCTCCAGGGGGTCTCGGCGATCGTGCTCGACCCGAACAACGACCTGGCCCGGCTCGGGGACGGCTGGCCCGAGCCGCCGTCGCAGTGGGGGGAGGGCGACGCGGAGAAGGCCGCCGACTACCTGGCCTGCACCGACGTCGTCGTCTGGACGCCGCGCCGTGCCGCGGGACGGCCGCTCAGCTTCCAGCCCCTGCCGGACTTCGCGGGCGTCGTCGACGACCCCGACGAGTTCGGCACGGCGGTCGACGCCGCCGTCGCCTCGCTCGTGCCGCGCGCCAAGCTCGACTCCAGGACGGCCAAGGCCCAGCTCGGGCAGGCCGTGCTCAGGGAGGCCGTCGCGCACTACGGACGCGGGGGCGGGCAGGGGCTGCCGGGCCTCATCGACCTGCTGGCCGCTCTGCCGGACGGCGTGAGCGGACTCGGCAACGCCGAGAGGATCGCCGCCGACCTGGCGCAGACCCTGAAGGCGGCCATGGTCAACGACCCGCTGTTCGCCGGTGCGGGAGTGCCCGTGGACCCCGGGGTCCTGCTCACCCCGCCGCCGGGGAAGCGGGCGCGGGTCTCGGTGATCAGCTTCGTCGGCCTGCAGTCGGACGAGCAGCGCCAGGGCTTCGTCAACCAGTTGCAGATGGCGCTGTTCGCCTGGATCAGGAGGCATCCCGCCGGTGACCGTCCGCTGGGCGGCCTGTTCGTGATGGACGAGGCGCAGACCTTCGCGCCGTCGGGCGCGATGACCGCCTGCACACAGAGCACGCTGGCACTGGCCGCGCAGGCCCGCAAGTACGGTCTCGGCCTGGTGTTCGCCACCCAGGCCCCCCGGGGGCTGCACAACCGCATCCCGGGGAACGCGGCCACCCAGTTCTTCGGCCTGCTCAACGCGCCCGCCCAGATCGAGGCCGCCAAGGAGGTGGCCAGGTCGAAGGGCGGCGACGTCTCCGACGTCTCCCGGCTGACGACGGGCCAGTTCTACCTGGCGGCCGAGGGGGCCTCGTTCGCCAAGACGCGGACCCCGCTGTGCCTGACCCACCACCCCAAGGCCCCCCTCACCGCGGAGGAGGTCGTCGCCAGGGCGAACAGCTGAGAAGAACCGTCCGTCGTACCGTTCCCACGGCTCTCGCCGACACCGTCGTCCGGGAGCACGGCCCCGCGTCCGAAGGGTGGCAGGCGCGGGGCGTCACGGGAGGACCGCGATCGCTCACGGGTGGCTCCGTCGCCGGCCGTGGACACGCGGTGTGCGCCACGAAGCGCGACGAGGAGGAAACGATGTCGAGGATCGCCTACGACGTGAGAAACCTCGTGAAGACCTATCCGAAGCAGTCGAGCCGCGCCACGGACGACGTGACGTTCCAGATCGCCGAGGGGGAGATCTTCGGCCTGCTGGGCGACAACGGCGCGGGCAAGACCACGCTCGTGCGTCAGATGGTCAATCTGCTCCGTCCCGACGCGGGGAGGATCGAGCTCTTCGGCCGTGACATCACCGAGGATCCGCGACATGTCTCCAGGCTGGTCGGCTACATGCCGCAGAGCGGTTCCGCGCTCAACAGGCTCACCGTCGGCGAGGCGGTCTACTTCGCCGCCCACCTTCGCGGACTGGGCGCGAGCGCGGCGAAACGGGAGCGTGACGAGCTCCTCGACCTGCTGCGGGTCACGGAGATCAGGAACAAGTCGAGCTCGCACCTGTCGGGAGGGCAGTGCAGGCTGCTGCAGCTCGCGGTCGCGATGGCGGCCCGCCCACCGGTTCTCGTGCTCGACGAGCCGACCAACGACCTCGACCCGGCCAACAGGAAATACGTCTGGGAGGTTCTCCGGCACTGGAACAGCGAGTACCGCACCACGATCATTCTGATCACCCATGACGCCGTGGAGGCCGAGAAGGTGATAAAACGCGTGGGAATCGTGCAGCGGGGCAGGTTCACCGCTCTCGGCACGCCGGCCGAGCTGAAGAGCGCGACAGCGCTCAAACTGCACGTGGAGCTGTCCTTCCTCCCCGGGGATCCCCCTGAGCTGCCGCCCGGCATGACGCCCTGGAAGACGGCCGACGACTCCTGGGCGCTCACCGTCGATCGCGGGGACGCCCAGGAGCTTCTGGCGAAACTGGACTTCGCGAAAATCACGGACATACGCCTGTATTCGGCCACGCTAGAGGATCTGTATCTTCACTATGTCTCATGACCTCAGGGACGCCGAGGCCCACGAACCCGCCGTGTCCCACGACCTCAGGGGGCAGCCCCCGCACCGGCAGCTCGTCGACCTGCTGCTCATCCAGTTGTCGAACTACCGCTGGTCCTGGCGGGGCATGGTCGTCACCGGCGTCTGCGCGCCCCTGATGAGCACCGTCGGGCTGGGGCTCGTGGTCAAGCAGAGCGCGCAGGCGAACCTGCTGTACGTGCTGACCGGCAGCATCGTGCTGTCGCTGATGTTCCAGAACCAGAACAACGTCGCGGGCAACTTCGCGTTCATGAAGGCCGTCGGCACGCTGGACTTCTTCGCGACCCTGCCCATCTACCGTCACATCGTCATCGTCGCGACCGTGCTGGCCTTCTTCGTGCTGTCGATCCCGTCGCTGCTCGTGACGGTGATCTTCGGTTCCTTCTTCCTCGACGTCCCGTTGCACGTCAGCCCACTGGCCGTCGTCGTGGTCCCGCTCTGCGTGATGCCGATGGCCGGCATCGGCGCGCTCATCGGCGTCCTCGCCCGAACACAGGCGGAAGCCGGCTCCACCAGCCTGCTGGTCAGCATCGCGCTGCTGTTCGCGGGGCCGGTGATCCTGCCGCCTGACACCCTTCCCGACTGGCTGCTGGCCGTGAGCCGGGTCAGCCCGTCGAGCTACGCCGCCTCCGCGATCCGGCAGGTGGGTTTCGGTCCGGTGACCGGGCAGCTCTGGGTGGACGTCGGAGTGCTCGCCACCCTGACGCTCGTGGTCCTGTGGACCGTCGGGCGGAAGATCCAGTGGCACGAGCGGTGACCTCGCGACGGTCAGCCGGGCGGGCGGGAGAGCTCCCAGCGCAGCTGGATCTCGCTCGGTGACTGCGCGGGGAGGAAGGCCGCCTCGCGCAGCCTGCGGTTCGTCGGGCTGGAGACGACGTAACCGAGCCCGCCGCGCGCGGTCGCCTCAAGACGCGTCGCCTCAAGGGTGAGCCTCGCGGCGTCGAACCGGAGCCGGGTGACCGCGCGCGGATCGGCCGAGGCGGGCCGCCGCTGGGCGTGGCGGGCCTCCTCGTCCACCCTGGCGAGACGCGCGCCGAGGTCCTCGACGTCGGCGGCGAGCACGGAGCCCTCGCCCGTCGCGGCGGAACGGGCCTCCTCAAGCGCCCGGCCCGCCAGCCCGACGCAGAACGCGGTCTGCAGGAGCAGGAGCACGGGACGGGCACGCCGGACGAACGCCCGCAGGTCGTCGGCGACGACGTGCTCCGCGTCGGCCCACGCGCCGGAGAGGGTGATCGACGACGACGCGGTCGCGTCCAGCGCCAGCAGCCGCTGGGGCGGGGCGACCGAGACGCCGGGATCGTCGGTGCGCACCACCACGACGACGCGCTCGTCGGTGTCCCCGACCCGCGCCGGCAGCACGACCGCCGCGCCGGGCACGAGGTTGGAGGCCCACCTGATCGGGCCGTCCAGCCGGAAACCGCCCGGCCCCGGGGTGGCGACGACGGGGACGGTCCGCATGCCCGCCACCTCCTGGAGCGCCGCGGCCATCGCGGTCGAGCCGACCTCCGTGCCCGCGGCGAGGCCGTCGCGCAGCTGCGCGAGAACCGAGCCCGGCTCGGCCCCGCGCAGGTACTCGATCGTCATCCGGTGCGCCCAGAACGAGAAGGCCGAGCTCAGGCACTCGGTGGCGATCAGCTCGATCAGCCGGGCGACGTCGGCGACGCTCGTGTCTCCCGGCGCGGAGTCCAGGCCGAGGAGATCTCGCTCCCCGAGGTGACGCAGGGTGTCCCGCAGATCGGTCTCGCCCCGGTCGGTGGCCTCGGCCCGGCCCCCCACGTATTCGCGGACACCGGGCAGATGACGCCGCCAGCTCCGTACGGCGGTCGCGTTCTCGCTCACCGCTCCGTCCTTCCTGCGTGCCGGGGAGCCGTCCCGTCCACGGGGACGGGCCGCTCCCGCGCTCACCACGTTCTTTCGTCCGACGCCCGGCGGAATCCCGGTCGCGTCATCGGTCGAGCTCGAAGAGCCGGCTCACCGGGGTGGAGACCGCCTCGCGGGCGCGCAGCACGGCGGGCTCGTCGGGGCCGTCGTAGAAGCACAGGCACTTGGCGGTGTCCTCACGCACGTAGGTGCGCAGGAAACTCACCTCCGGAACCTGCGCGTACAGCGGCGCGCGGGCCTTCTTGCGCGCGAGGTAGTCGTCCATGCCGAGGTCCTCGGGGATGTCCCACTCGACGAGATAGTCCGCCGAGCCCTTGGCGCGCCTGATGTCCTCGAGCTCGGCGCCGACGAGCCGGACCTCGTCCGGCCCCGCGACCGAGGCGACGCCGGGCAGCCGCGCGGCGTCCAGTCGCAGGTCGCCGCGTGAACGGGCTTCGAGGACGACGTAGGCCCGCGACAGGTCTCCCGTCACCTGGGACTCGACCAGCTCGACGCCCGCTTCCGCGGCCTGCCGTGAGACCTCCGCGATCGCGGCCTCCACCACCGGCCGGTCCGCGGCCTCGATGCTCAACTCGACGAGGTACAGCGCCATCATGCCTCCTTCGAGGGCGGGCGCACCCGGTCAGGGTGCGTGAGGGGACCACCGGGGCCACCCAAGTTCTCTACTAGACAGATCGGTATATCTGGTAAGGAGCATACGCCACGCTTCGCCGCGCGCAAGCCCGCCGCGGCCGGAAGCGTAAACTGCCGTGGTGGCCGCCCTCTCGTCTTCCAGACCCGCCGAACGCCTGCTGGAGACCGCGGGCAGGCTCTTCCCCCTCCAGGGCATCCGGGCGGTGGGAATCGACCAGATCCTCAGCGAGGCCGGGGTCGCGAAGGCGAGTCTGTACCAGGCGTTCGGCTCGAAGGACGCCCTCGTCGTGGCCTATCTCGAACGGCAGGACGCCGCCGACCGCGCCGTCTACCGCGCGGCCGTGACGGGGCTCGCCGACCCGGTCGACCGGGTGCTCGTCTCGTTCGACCTGGCCATGGCGGCGGCGCGGCGGCGCTCCTACCGCGGGTGCCTGTTCCTCAACGCCGCGACCGAGTTCCCCGACCCCGACCACCCGGTGGCGGAGGCCGTCGAGGCGCACCGCGTCTGGGTGCGGGCCAGGTGGGCCGAGGCGCTCGCCGGGCGCGGCGCCGGGCGGACGGACCTGGTCGAGCGCCTTCAGGTCCTCTACGACGGGGGTGTCGCAGGGACGAAGGCGTCGCGCTCGGCCGCGCCGATCGCCCTGGCACGGGAGATGGCCCGCGAGCTGCTGGCCGGGTGAGCCTCGCCCGAAGACCTTCGAAGGGCGTGTTCAATAAAAACCAGTCTGTCTGGTAGGTTTTTTGGGCGGGCGCTTTTCGCGCCGTGCGCCCGTCGCCGCGTCCTGTCGTCGTGGCCGTCGTCGCGGCGCTCGAAACGGCCTGTCGCGCCCACCGCCAGGCCACCCTCCAGGGACAGTCACATGTCGCAGAACACCCCAGGGAACACTTCTCCCCGAAACACCCCCTCGAAGAACACCCCCTCGAAGAACGCGGTCCCGAAGAACGCGGTCTCGAAGAACACCGTCCCGAAGAACGCGGTCCCGAAGAAGGACGCCTCGCGGAGCGTCGCCGAGCTCTCCGCCGTCGGCGTCCGCTACGGCCGTCACGAGATCCTCGCCGGCATCGACCTCGATCTCGGGCCCGGTGAGCTCCTCGCCCTCGTCGGCCCCTCCGGCGCGGGCAAGTCCACTCTTCTACGGGTCCTGTCCGGACTCCAGACGCCGACCTCGGGCGCCGTGCGCCGCCCCGAGGACGAAGGCGGCGCGACCCGTTCGGTCTTCCAGGCGCCGCACCTGCTGCCGTGGCGGACGGTCGCGCGCAACGTACGGCTCGGCCTGGAGTACCGCGCCAACGGCGGACGCTGGATCGGAGACAGGACGGCCGCGAACCGCAGGGTGGACGATGTCCTCGCCGAGCTGGGCATCGCCGACCTGGCGCACCGCTACCCGTCGCAGCTGTCCGGTGGGCAGGCACAGCGGGTCGCGGTGGCCAGAGCCGTGGTTGCGGGCCCGTCCCTGCTGTTGCTGGACGAGCCCTTCGGCGCGCTCGACCCGCTGACCCGTGCCGACCTCCAGGACTGGTTGCGCGCCGTCCACGACAGACTGGGGCTCTCGACCGTCCTGGTGACCCACGACCTGGACGAGGCGCTGCTCCTCGGCGACCGGATCGGGCTGCTGCACGCCGGCGGCGGGTCGCTCGACGTGCTGCCCTCTCCCGTGACGCGACGTGAGGAACTCGCCGACGGCTCGGCCAGACGCGCTCTCCTGACGCACTTCACCTCCCGCGCCGAACGGTCCGAACTGGGCGGTCCGGACGCCGACCTCGACACGGACACCGGCACCGGCACCGGCACAGACGTCGACACCGACACCGGCACCGACACCGACACCGACACCGGCACCGGCACCGGCACAGACACAGACACAGACACAGGCACCGGTTCGGGCTCCGGCCGCGAGGCCCACACCGACACCGCGACGGCCGGGCCAGAGGCGACCGAGAACCCGGGTGCGACCCGCAGGGAGGCGCTGGTCGTCGCGGGCGCGCTCGCTCTGCTCTCCCTCCCCGTCGCCGCCTCCGCGCTGACCTCGAAGGACGGCTCCGTCACCGCGGGGAGAACAGGCGGCGGCGCGGGCTCCGCCGCCCGCGGGGCGTCCGCGACGCTGCGCGTCGGCTACCTGCCCATCACCGACGCCGCCCCGCTGCTGCTGGCCCACGACTCGGGGCGGTTCGCCGAACGCGGCATCACCACCCCGCCCCCGATCCTCTACCGCGGCTGGGCCCCGCTCGTCGAGGCGCTCCAGGGCGGCAACGTCGACCTCGTCCACCTGCTGATGCCGCTCGCCGTACAACTGCGCTACGACGCCAAGGTGCCGGTGAAGGTGCTCGCCTGGAACCACACGAACGGCTCGGCGCTGACCGTCGCCCACCAGGTCGGCTCCGTCGAGGACCTGGCGGGAACGAACGTGGCGATCCCCGCCTGGTTCTCCGTGCACAACGTGGTCCTGCAGAAGCTCCTGCGCGGCGCGGGCGTCACCCCCGTCATCGACACCGCGCCGAGCGCCGCCTCCCGTACGGCCCAGCTCGTCGTGCTCCCCCCGGCCGACATGCCCGCGGCCCTCGAGTCGGGCTCGATCTCCGGGTACATCGTCGCCGAGCCGTTCTGCGCGGTCGGGGAGGTGCGCGGGATCGGGAAGATCCTGCGCTTCACCGGCGACGTGTGGAAGGACCACGCGTGCTGCGTGACGGTCGTGCGCGAGTCGCTGGTGCGCGACCGGCCGGACGTGGCGCTGCGTGCGACCGAGGCCATCGTCGCGGCGCAACTCGCCATCAGGCAGGACCGGGAGGCGGCGGCGGAGCGCCTGTCGGCGGGCGGCTACCTCCCCCAGCCCCTGCCCGCGCTGAGACGGACCCTCACCGCGCACCAGGACCCGGCGTACGTCGCCTCGGGCGCGGTGCGGCACCCGCAGTGGCGCTCCAACCGCATCGACTTCCAGCCCCACCCCTATCCCACGTACACCGGCGAACTCGTCCGGGCGATGAAGGAGACAACCGTGGACGCGGACGTGAGCTGGCTCGACGCGCTCGACCCCGCGGGGGTCCACGCCGACCTCGTCGCCGTGGACGTCTCGTCGGCCGCGATCACCGCGGCGGGCGGGCTGGGAGCCTTCGGCGTGACCGGGAGCCGCACGGAAGTCGTCGAGCTGTGAGCGCCCTCGCCGGAGCCGTGGCGCGTCGCGGCGGGGAGCCGGAACGCCCCGAGAGGAACGGGCGAGCCGGGAGGACGACGGCGCGGATCACGGCCCGCGCCGGTGTGGTCGTCCTGGTCGTCGCGCTGTGGTGGCTGGCCGTACGGGTCGTGTTCGCCGACAACGCCGTCCTGTCCCGGATGGGGCCGGACTCGGCGTTCGCGGCGCTGACGGAGACACTCGGCGAGCACTCCACCCTCTCGGCCATCACCCTGTCACTGCGCAGGCTGCTCCTCGGCCTGTCGATCGCCACGGCCGCCGGTGTCCCGCTGGGACTCCTCTTCGGTTCCAGGGCACTGGCCGAGTACGCCACCGCCCCGGTGGTCCAGTTCCTGCGCATGACGTCGCCGCTGGCGTGGGCGCCGCTCGTGATCGTCCTGCTCGGCTCGGGCGACGCCCCCGTGGTCGCGCTCATCGCGCTCGCCGCCGTGTGGCCGATCGTGCTCGGGGTGTCTGCGGGGACCCGGGCGCTCGACCCGGGGGCGGCGATGGTCGCGCGCTCGCTGGGGGCGACGCGGTGGGAGGTCGTCCGCAGCACCGTCGTCCCGGGCCTGGCCGGTCCGCTCCGTACGGCGCTGCGAGTCGCCCTCGGCGTCGCCTGGGTGGTGCTCGTGCCCGCGGAGATGTTCGGCGTCTCCAACGGACTGGGTTACCTGATCCTCAACGCCCGCGACGAGCTCGACTACGAGAGCCTGGCCGCCACGATGCTGCTCATCGGCGCCATCGGCTTCCTCCTCGACCGCGTCCTCAGCGGCGGCCGTGCCGAGCCCCGCTCCAACTGAGGAAAGAAAGTCGCGGCGAACCGGAAACGGTGTCCTCCGGACCGTGCTCCACTGTCACGGGATCACGTGACGGGCGAGGTCGCCGGAGATTTATGGGCGACATTGACCGACACCCGTGAAAAATCATTTTCCCTTGCCGCCGGACGGGAGGAGCCTTCGACAGCGTGAGTTCTCTGACCGGATCGCTTCCCGGTGTCGTGCGTGATCGAGAAACCGGTCGGTGTCCCACGATCGGGCGAACGGACAGCGGTGAGAAGGTCGGGCCACCTGGCCGGCGCCTGGGTCCTCGACGAGGAAAGCTCTGTCAGGCTCGCTTCGTCGGGGTTCACCCGTCGTCGGAGTTCGTTTCTTCGGAAGGTCGCCGCCTTCCCTGCGACGGGGCCCGAGTCCGCGTCCCAGAGCCGGGTTCGTGGCCCATGCCGAGAAGGTGGAGATGGAAAAAATCGCCGAGTGGCATCGTGAGTTCCAGGTCTGGCACTATTCGGTAAGCCATTCGACTCTTCTTCTGCGCAGTGTCCGCGTCGACGGCTTCACGACTCGGATCGACGTGCTCTTCGCCGGGGTCGAGCTCATGCGGATAAAGCCGGTGTACAGTCGGATCGCGGTCCTTCGAGCGAGCGAAGAGGAGAAGCGGGCGAGGCTGCTCGGGGAGTCTGAAGCGGTGCTCGGAAAGCATCTCTTTCTCATCGACGGAGACAACGATTACGTGGTGGCCGGCGGCTTCGCCTGGCACGAGGACGAAGGAGACCACCACACCCCGTCGAGATTCGGCCCCCTACGGGGAACCGAGTAGGCCGGACAGTCGTTTTCCAACGGCTTGTTTCGAAGACTCAGAAGGCGCGCCGATGTCTACGACATGGTCATACGGAGTGCTCCATGAGTGGGGTGACGAGACGAACGTGCGGCCGGGGCCGAACGCGTTCAGGGCTGTCGTCATGGTGCGGGGCGTCGTCTCCGGGAGGAGATCCTTTCTTCTCTCCGTCTCGCCTTTGATCGAAGACGAGTGATCCTTCCCTGACTGTTCGAGCGGATGCTTCACTGGTGGCGACAGGGCCTGAGCGGCTCGGGTCTGAACGGTTCTGAGCTTCGTTGAAAAGGGGCAGCCGTGAAGTCGGTCGGATTCTTCCGGGAGCTCGGGCACGGAGCGCCGGACGGCCAGAGCCTGCATGTCGTTCGGGGGAAGGGGGCGTACGAGGTCGGAGAAGTGGCCGGTTACCTGAGGGGCGCCGACGTCGTCGCCGCTTCGGCGGGAGCGGCGTACGACGTCTTGAGCGACGATCCGACGCCCATCGGCGGTCTGAACATTCACACCGACGGCGAATGGGTGTGGCCAAGCGATCTGGCCTTCTATGTCGAAAAATACAACGTCGAGCTTCCGGAGGAGCTGGTGACTCGGATCAAGGAGAGCTTCGGTGTGCCCTCACCTGTCTCTGAAAAGAGAATGTCCGAGATAACCGACTCCTCCCGCAGGGAGTACTAGGTAGGGTCGGGGCGCCGGGTCGGCCTCTTCGACACGGCGGTCGTCGAGAGTCGCATGGTGAGCCAGGAGCAGGCGAGGTCGCCGGCCGGGAAGTTCATCGCCACGAAGCCACGCTGATCGGTTTACGGTCGGCCCGAGGAGGGCGGTGTGGGCAAGTTCAACTGTGCGTGCGGCAACCTCATGAGAACCAGCGGACTGATTCCCAACCCGATTGAGTGGAAGATCATTTCCGATGTGGATTTCGACTGCTTCAATGGACTGGTCGACGCCGAGGACGTCTACTCCGTGGGCAGGTCGGCGTTTCGCTGCGAAGGATGCGGGCGTCTGTGGATCTACTGGGACGGTTTTGACCGCCCGCCCCGTTGTTACGTGCCGGAAGACTGAGGCGGTCGGGAGGGATGCCGAAGGACGGAGGCAGGGTGGAGTGCCTGATGAATTACCCTGACAGGGAGTTTCGCTGGTGGATCTATCTGCCAAGCCATTCGACGTTCCTGCTTCGGAGTGGTAGGGAGACATCGGGGACGACGCGCATAGACGTTGCGTTCAACGATGTCAGCGCACTCGAACTTCCCGTGATCATGTCAGGATTGACAATTGAGAAGCCGGAGCCTGTGAAGGTGCGGGAGCTTCTGGCGAGAGGGTGCGTGAACGCACACACTCTAGACAATCTGATGACTGTCCGCGGTTCGGGATACGAAGGTTACATCGTTGCCGCGATAATCGGGACCGACGAGAGCGCGAAGCGTTTCCAAGAGGATGACGTGTGGGGGATCTGCTCCTGGGCCTGGGGCGTCTGACCCCCTTCGGCGGTCCTGGAACCGGCCACGGCGCACCCGGATGCAGAAACAGCGGCAGGGACCCCCGTGACCGGATCGGTCACAACCGCGCCAACCAGTCAGCGATGACCACGAAGTCGGTGCGCGTGAGGCCACGGCAATCCCGACAGCCGTACCCCGTTCCGGGGGTCGATCCTGGTCAGCAGCGGGTGTGATCCTGCCGACGACAGCGGCGCGGCCTGGTTGCCCGAGTGACCACCGGGACGCGGCTCGGGTGCCCCGAACGGAATGAGCGGTCCGTCGACGTCCAGGAACAGCAACGGTCGCCCCGTGGAACCAGGCATTGCCACAGGACAGCGATGGGCGTTCACAGCGGAGACGCTGCTGGGTGGACCCGGGGGTGAACGGACGGAACGATCAAGTGGGATGTGGGATCTGTGCCGGGAGATCCCACAAGAGTGCAGGGAGCGTCAAGCCCTGGCGCTGAGGGCGGTCCTACGTTCGTCGCGTGCTCGACGAACTCTCGAAGATGGCCATCGCGCCGCGACGGCGACTGGGTTCGCGCTGGGGTCTCGGTGCGTTGCTGCTCGCGCTGACGGCCTGGTTGTGCTGGACCGTGGTCACCAGTCCCAATCTGGAGTGGGAGGTGATCGGATCCTACCTGTTCGCCGAACCCGTCCTCAGCGGGGTCGGCGTGACCCTGCTGCTCACCGTCGCCACCCTGGTGCTCGGCCTGCTCATCGGGATGCTGCTGGCCCTGATGCGCCAGTCGGGCAACCCGGTGCTCAGCGCGGCCTACGCCGCCTACATATGGTTCTTCCGGGGCACGCCACTGCTGGTGCAGTTGGTCTTCTGGTTCAACCTGGCCCTGCTGTTCCCCCGGATCGGCATCGGGATCCCCGGCACCTCGCTCGGCTGGTACGGCGAGGCCAACAACCTCATCACCCCGTTCGTCGCCGCGCTGTTCGGGCTGGCCCTGCACGAGGGCGCCTACATGGCGGAGATCATCCGGGGCGGGTTCCTCGCGGTGCCGCGCGGGCAGGTGGACGCCGCCCTCATGATCGGCATGACGCCGGGGCAGGCGGCGAGACGGATCGTCGTCCCGCAGGCCGTTCGGGTGATCCTGCCCGCGCTGGGCAACCAGTTCATCCTCATCCTCAAGGGCACCTCGATGGTCTCGGTCATCGGCGGCGGTGACCTGCTGACCCGCGCCCAGCAGATCTACGGGCAGAACTACCAGGTCATCGCCCTGCTCGTGGTCGCGTCGCTGTGGTACCTGGCGCTGGTCAGCCTGGCCTCGATCGGTCAGCACTACCTGGAACGGAGTCTGCGGTGAAGGGCGCGCTGAGCGTACGGGGGCTGCACAAGTCCTACGGCGGCACCCCGGTGCTGCGCGGCGTCGACCTCGACGTCGCTCCCGGTGAGGTGGTCTGCTTCCTCGGCCCGTCCGGCGGCGGCAAGAGCACGCTGCTGCGGTGCGTCGCCCATCTGGAGCAGCCCGACGCGGGGCTGGTCGCCGTCGACGACGAGGTCGTCGGATACGAGCCGCGCGCCGGCAGGCTGGTCGAGTCGTCGCCGAAGCGGCTGGCCATGACGCGCCGCCGGATGGGGATGGTCTTCCAGCAGTTCAACCTGTTCGCCCACCTCACCGCGCTGGAGAACGTCATGCTCGGCCCGGTGACGGTGCTGCGGCGCGACCGGGAGGCGGTCAGGGAACGTTCCATGGAGCTGCTGGGCAGGGTGGGGCTGGCCGCCCACGCGGGCAAGCGCCCGGCGCAGCTGTCCGGAGGTCAGCAGCAGCGGGTGGCGATCGCGCGGGCCCTGGCGATGGACCCGTCGGTGCTGCTGTTCGACGAGCCGACGAGCGCGCTGGACCCTGAGCTGGTCGGCGAGGTCCTCGGGGTCATGCGGGACCTGGCGGGCCAGGGGATGACCATGCTCGTCGTCACGCACGAGGTGGGGTTCGCGGTGGAGGTGGGGGACACCGTGGTGTTCCTCGACGGGGGCGTCATCGAGGAACAGGGCCCGGCGAAGCAGGTGCTGCGCTCGCCCGCGTCGGAACGCACCGCCGCGTTCCTGGCCCACGTCCTGTGAGGAGCGCCGGAGCGCGCCGTCGTGTTCCCGCCGTGCCCGTGAAACTTCGCAAATCCCTATAAAGCCTCGTAAAGCAAGGAGTGACATGCCGTCTGTCATCACCCGTGGTTCCGTTCTGGTCGCCGCCGTGGCCATGCTCGCGGGATGCGGCACCTCGACCCAGCCGTCCACCGCCGCGCAGCCCACCGCTCCGGCCGCCGCGCCCTCGGAGGGCGCGTCGGAGGCCCCGGCGTCCTCCGGAGCGGAGTCCGCCGCTGCGGCGGCCGTACCCGACCGGATCAAGCAGGCGGGCGTCCTCAACGTGGGCACCACCCTGCCGAACCTGCCCTACCTGCTGACCGACGCCGACAACAACATCACCGGCGGCATCACCCCCGACGTCGGCAAGGCGGTCGCCGCCAAGCTCGGCCTGAAGTACACCATCCAGAACGTGGCCTGGGAGGCGCTGCTGCCGGGGGTGGCGGGCGGGCGGTACGACATGGCCGACGACGGCATCTCCGACACGGCCGAACGCCAGAAGATCGGCTACTTCGTCGACTACATGCAGTCCTCGCAGGTCCTGGTGACCAGCAAGGACAAGGCGGGGGCGATCAAGACGCTCGACGACGTCTGCGGCAAGAAGGTCGCCGCGATCCGCGGCACGACCGACGTGCAGGTGGTCGAGGAGGCCGCCAAGAAGTGCACCGACCAGGGCAAGCCCGCCGCGCAACCGGTGGAGTTCCCCACCGCCCAGGACGCCGACCTCGCGCTGCGCTCCGGCCGGGTCGACGTGGAGGTGCTGACCGCCGAGACCGCCAAGTACGCCGTCAGCCAGGGCTCGCCGGTCGCCATCGTGGCCGAGGGGTTCGCGCCGACCTACGTCGGCATGTTCGTGGCGAAGAAGGACAAGGCCCTGGCCGACGCCCTTCTCGTCGCGCTCAAGGAGCTCAAGGCCGACGGCACCCTCGACAGGATCCTGGGAGGGTACGGCCTCAAGCCCGTCGACGAGCCCGGAATCAACCTCGCCACGTCCTGAGTCCGGTTCCTACACTCGGGGGTGTGAGCCAGGTGCTGCCGATGCATGAGATCGAGGTGCCGGTGCCGATGGGGCTCTCGCCCTTCGCGGTCGGCACCTTCGACGAGATGGGGTCGTGGTCGCGGGCGGCCTTCCCGCACCGCCACGTGTTCTACGAGATCCTCTACGTGAGCGCGGGAAGCGGCACGCACACGGTCGACTTCAGGTCGACTCCCATCCGGCCCGGCACGATGTACTTCATCGCGCCGGGCCAGGTCCACCACTGGAACTACGACGTGCCGATGCAGGGCACCCTCGTCCTGTTCACCGAGGAGTTCCTGCTCTGGCAGGAGGAGCCGCCCTTCTTCCACGGGCTCAGCGAGCGCAACGAGCTGAGCCTGTCCGGCGCCGACGCGGCAGGGATGACCAGGCTGCTCGCGCTGATGTGCGAGGAGTACCAGGGGCGGGCGCCCGGGTTCGCCTCGATGCTCCAGTCGTACCTGCAGATCCTGCTGGTCACGAGCGGGCGGCTGCTCGAGGCGGGCGGCGGCGGCGAGCAGGGCGCGCGCTCGTCGGTGCTGACCCGGGCGTTCACCCGGCTGGTCGCCCGGCACGTGGTCGGCGTCCGGTCGGTGAAGGCCTACGCGGACCGGCTCGGCGTCACCTCGGGGCACCTGGCCGAGACGGTCAAGGAGGCGACGGGACGCAGCCCCGGCGAGATCATCAGGGACGCGCTCACCCTGGAGGCCAAACGGCTGCTCGCCCAGAGCGACCTGTCGATCGCGCAGATCGCCAGGTCGCTGGCGTTCGACGACATCTCCTACTTCGGTCGGTTCTTCAAGCGAGAGGCCGGTGTGACACCAGGGCACTTCCGTCGGGAGATCCGGGAAAAGTACCATCCTGGCCACGCTTAGTCTCTGTCTGCCCAGGTCAGCGCCTCCTTAGTGTGAGGGAAACCCCCGCACCGACCCCCCTCACCAAGGAGGCCACATGGCCGGCACCCATGAGCACCTGTTCGTCCGCGACATGGTCCGCGAGGAGCTGCCCAACGAGGGCGAGCTGGCCTACGGCGAGGTGGAGAAGGGCACCAGCGGCGCGTTCGCCCTCATGAGCGGCTGGCAGGTCGACCCCAGCAAAATCCACATCGCCTACAGCTGGATCTACGAGGTCCCCACGCCCGACCCGTACGTCCTGGAACACACCCACCCCTACGACGAGGTCCTGATCTGGATGGGCAACAACCCCGAGGACAAGAACGACCTCGGAGCCGTGTCCTGGATCGAGCTGGAGGGGGAGCGCTACACGATCGACACGACCACGGCGCTCTACATCCCGGCGGGCATGCGGCACTGCCCCCTCGGTTACATCCGGGTGGACCGGCCGATCTCCTTCATCGCGCTGTCGCTCAACGGGGAGTACGTCTCCTGATGGACGAGACGGTGTCGGTGACGTACGTCTCCGCCGACGACGTCGAGATGCTGGTGCTCGTGCTGCCACGGCGCCTGATGGTGGACACCGCCACCCTGGAGCGTCTGAGGGATGTCGTGAGCGACACGTTGCGGGACGCTGTCACCGACGTCGTCTCGGCCACGGCCGGTCCCTGCGACGGCCTCCTGCCGCGCATCCGCGCCTACATCGACGACAACCTGGGCGATCCCGGCCTGTCGCCGGAGACGGTGGCCGCGGCGCACCACATCTCCACCCGCTACCTGTACAAGCTGTTCGCCCGGCAGGGCATCTCGGTGGCCCGCTGGATCAGGCAGCGCCGCCTGGAACGCTGCCGCATGGACCTGTCCGATCCCCGCCTCGGCGGCCGGGCGGTCGGAGAGGTCGGCGCGCACTGGGGTTTCGCCGACTCCTCCTACTTCAGCCGCGTCTTCAGGGAGACGTACGGCTGCTCGCCCAGGGCCTACCGCCACGGCCGGCTGGCCTCCTGAACGTGGCGGAGCGGGCCATGGGGGAGGGTCTCCGCGAACGGGCATGGGGCGCGGAGACCCTCCGAACGGCGGGCACGGGCGCGGGCAGGAACCGCGCCCGTGCCCGTCACCACGGGCACCGGTCGGCCATGGTCGCCACCGGCGGCGACCATGACCTCCGCCTTCACCGGACCGCGCCCGCGGAGACCGTCAGACGGGCAGTACCCGCAGGGCGGGATGGTTGACCGAGTTCAGGTACAGCTTGTCGGTGCCGTGTTCCTTCTCCAGCTCCAGGACGAACCGGTAGCGGTAGAGCCCAGGCCGGGCTTCGCTCATCACCGCCCCGGCCCAGTAGTAGTAGACGGCGGTGTACTTGTCGCGCATCCGGTCGGGAGCGCCGTAGACCTTGAGCTCGGTCATGATCCGGCGTTCGGCGACGTCCTCCTCGTCACCCTTCTCGATGTCGAGGAAGACCAGATTGTTGATCTTCGGCATCGGAGGCCAGGTGCCGTCAGGACGGCGGTGCATGTCGATCGGGCGGATGATCCAGTTGATCACCTGACCCTGCTTGCAGACGGTCTCCAGATGGTCGGTGCCCTGCCCGACCCCGCCGACGCTGTTGTCCATCATGTAGAGGCAGCCGTCCAGGGACTGCGTCGCGGCGGCCTTCTCCATGTCGACGAGGGTCACCACGTTCAGCTGGACGGAGTTGAGCTGGCCACGGTCGACGAAGTCCGCGGCCTCGTACGCCTGGGTCATCGGCCTTCCTTTCCCTCGTCGGAGGGACCGGCCAGGGCCGGCCGGGCGGTGGGGGAGAACGGCGTGCTGACGGTGCCGAGCAGGAACGAGAGCCGGTACGGGACCGGTTCGGTGAGGTCCTGCTTGACCTCGGCGGTCCAGAACACGATGTCGGTGCCGGGGTAGACCTTCCGCGTGGGCTCGGCGATCCGCGGGTCGATCTCGATGTCGGTGAGGGCCACGTAGGTCTCGCACTCCAGCGGGAGCACGTTCCACAGCAGGGTGTCGCCCTTGCGGACCCGGCTGCGCAGCTCAGGGGTGCCGAAACCGGTGGACCCGGCGGCCTTGTTGGTGTCGTAGAGATAGAGGTTGTCGTCCAGGTTCTCCGACGCCAGTGCGGCCACGGGGTCGACCACCGCGGTGATCGTCACGGGCCGGACGGGCCGGCGTTCTGTCTGTCTGGTCCTCGGGGGCATGCGGATCCTCCGTTCGAAGTTGTTCCGGCTCGGGCCGGGTCAGCCGGCGGCGGGGACGGGCGGAAGGGGGAGCACGCCCAGTCCGGCGCCGGTGAACCCGTTGCGCTTCGGATCGCTGATGATCTTGAGGCTGGACTCGCAGGTCAGGTCCACGGACTCCCAGACCAGCTCGTCGTTCCGCTCGACCAGCTCGTGCAGCTGGACGTGCACCGTGTACGCGTAGACCCCAGGCCTGCTCGTGTCCACGGTCGCGGCCCAGTACCAGCCGTCGTAGATCATGTCCGGCGATCCGTACTGGGCCGGGTAGATGATCTTCTCGGTGACGGCCTCGCCGGTGATGTCGGTGATCACCGGAGCCGGGTAGTTGTAGGCCTCGGTGCTGCTCGTGGCCTTGCCGGTGACGTCCAGCAGCTTGGCCGGGGTGAGGCCGCGCCCGCTCTCCGCCTTGCGGGCGCGCTTGCCGACCCGCCGCTGCAGTTGCTTGACCTCGGTTTCGCCCACGCCGCCCTCGGCGCTGAGCGAGGCCAGTTCCTCCAGCGTGCGCCGGTCCTCGGCGCGTGCCTGCTCGGCCAGGTAGTTGCGCGGCACCGTCGGGGGGATCGACCCCAGCGCCGCGGGCAGCCAGTTCAGCACCTGCTCGGTCGCCTGCGACCCGTCGAGGAAGTAGGTGCCGGGCACGATCGTTTCCAGCTGCTCGGTGCCCACCCCGGACGAGCCGAGGAACTTCATGTTGTCGAACCAGTAGGTGTTGCCGTCGAGCGATCGCGTCCTGAGCGCGTTCTCGACGTCGAAGAGCACGATGATCCCGTGTTGCTGGGCCATGAAACCGCCTTTCGCAGAACGTGGCTCACACGCGCAGCAGCGCGGGCGAGTCGATGTGCAGCACGCTGTTGGGTCCGTCGTGGAGCTTGAGGGAGAGCCGGTACCGGTACGGGACGCCGGGCGTCATGTCGTAGGGCACGACGCCCTCCCACACCAGCAGGTCGTGGTTGTCGTGCCCGTTGGAGGCCGTGGCGTCGGCCCCCGTCCATGGCACGGGAACGGCGGAGGGCTCCACCGGATACGGCGGCACGGTCTCGTCGGCAGGGGGCGGGACGGGCGCGCCGGACAGGAACTCGATGGCGTGGATCTCGACCGGGGTCTGCACGTCCACGTGGATGGGCGTCCACTGGACGACCTGTCCCGGGACCACCGCCGTGACGAGGTCGGGGGTTCCCTGGTGCTGGCTTCCCGCCGCGCTGTCGTCGACCAGCGAGAGGTTGCCGTTGTGCAGCGTCCGTTCGGACAACGCCCCGACGGCGTCGACCATCACGACGATGCTGATCCTGTCTTTCATCGATCCTCCCTTGTCGGATGTCATTCGGGCGTACGGGCCACCACGTGCTCAGCCCCGGTCTCTGACCAGCGGCGTCTTGCCGACGGTGGTCCGCTCGATCTGTGGTGAGGAAGGCGGCACGAACACCAGCCGGAAGCCGTATCCGGTCTGCTCGATGGCCGCCGCGTTGGCCTCCCGGTCGTTGAAGAGCGACAGGGAGCTCGGCAGCGCCTGGGTGAACAGCCGCCGCGTCCCGCTCTGGCCGAGGGCCTGCTCTACGGCCGCGGCCGTCCCCTCGGCGTCGTCCACCGCCACGAGCAGGGTGAGGGTCCGGTCCTCACGGTGGTTGTGGAACTGGATCTCGTGCGCGACCAGGTCCAGGTCGATGCCGGTCGCCGAGCGCAGCCGTCCGCGCAGGGCCGCGTAGGCCAGCGTCGCCGAGTACTGGCTGTCGCTGAGGTGCAGCACGTCGGCGGTGCGTCCGGCGAACTCGAACTGCTCGGTGCGCAGCCCGGGCCCGTCCAGGGCGGGGCGGCGGATCATCCGGTCGCCGAGCTTGAGCCGGAGCAGCGGCGTCTCGTCGGCGTGCAGCCGGGTGACGACCAGCTCGCCCTCCTCGCCTTCGGCGACGGCACGGCCGTGCTCGTCCACGATCTCCACCAGGTGCAGTCCCGGCACGGCGGAGAGCTCCGGAGAGGTGTGGTCGAGCTGGAGCCCGACGCACTCGGCCTGGGTCGCGGCGAAGTAGCTGAGGATCGACACGTTGGGGAAGAACGCCTGCAGTTCGTCGCGCTTGCGCTGCGGCAGGGAGCCGCTGCCGTACATGGCGACCCGGAAGCTCGCCCTGGCCTGCGGGGACAGGCCCGCGCCCAGCTCGGGCAGGAGCGCGATGCCGGCGGTGATGCCCATCAGCGCCTTGTGGCCGGGGTAGGAGAACATGTGCTCCAGCACCGGCGCGCTCACCGGTCCGGCGCCGATGTAGTTGACCCCCGGGACGTGGGACAGGACGCCGCCGACCATGGTCCCGCTGCTCCACATCTGGTAGTCGGCCAGGGTGGTGAACAGCCAGCGCGGCGCGGGGCCGTGCAGGTAGCGGTCGAGCTGGTAGGCGCCCATGAACGCCCCGGAGATGCGGTAGGTGTCGCGCAGCTCCCGCAGGGAGTACACGATCTCCAGGGGCATGCCGTCACCGGTGCCGCCGCTGGCCACCACCTCGAACCCGCCGCGGTCGAGCGGCACGACCATTCCGGCCCGCGCGCCCATGAACATGTCCCGCTGCACGATCTTGTCCGACAGCGGGATCCGCTCCCACTCGGACATGTCGGCGGGAGCGTTGCGGATCCCGAAGTAGTGCAGCCGCTCGCGCCACAGCGGGTTGAGCAGGGCGATGCCGACGAGCTGCTGGAGCCTGCGGAACACCAGCGCGTTCTGGAGGTCGAGCGAGGACTCGCTGTACGGGATTCCGGTGAGCCGCTCGGACTCCTCCAGTTTGCCGGCGAACGACGGCAGCCGGGTGACGTCGTCCACCGAGCGGGGCCGCAGCTCCTCCTCGGGGATCAGCCGTGCCGCCAGCTCCGCCGAGGCGGCGATGTCCAGATCCGTCATGGTCATGAATGACTCCCGTTTCGCTGGTCGTGCCGGGCCACGGTGCTCGCGCGCAGCACCCGTTGCCCGATGTCCCTGATTTCGGCGATGAGCATGGCCAGGTGGTCGGCGTCGATCAGGTGGTTCATCACCACCACGCGCAGTGCCGCCGCCCCGTCGATGTCGACCTTGGAGATGAAGAAGCGTCCGCCGCCCCGGATCCGGTTGCGGATCTCCAACTGCAGCCGGTGCGCGGCCGCCGGTTCCAGGCCGTCCGGCAGGTACCGGAAGCACAGGATGTTGGACTCCGGCTCGTGCGCCACGGCGAAGTCCGGTTCGGCGGCGAGCATCCGGTGCGCCTGCCGGGTCACCTCGCACAGCCGGTCGATCTTCTGCGCGAACAGCGCCGGGCCGTAGACCGACCAGACCGTCCAGAGCGGCATGATCATCGGGCGTTTCGTGCACTCGAAGTTCTTGTCCGCGCTGTCGTAGGCGCTGTAGATGTCCGGTTCCTCGTCGAAGACGTAGCTGGCGCGCTGCCGGAACGCGCCGCGCGCCGCCGTGCCGTCGCGGTAGAAGAGCAGCGTGCACGGCGCCGGCATGAACAGCATCTTGTGGGCGTCCCAGGTCAGCGAGTCGGCCTGCTCGATGCCCCGCAGCCGGTGCCGGTGCCGGTCCGACAGCAGCAGGCTCGCCCCGTGCGCCCCGTCCACGTGCAGCCAGAGCCCGTACCGGCGTGCCACGGCCGCGAGCTCCTCCAGTGGGTCGTAGGCGCCCATCGACGTGGTCCCGGCCGAGGCCACCAGGCAGAACAGCCGCAGACCGCGCCGACGCGCCTCGTCCAGCACCGGGCCTGCCAGATCGGGACGGATCCGCCCGGCCCGGTCGACCGGGAGCCGGACGATCTGCCGTTCCCCGATGCCGAGCACCCCGGCCGCCCGGGTCACGCTGTAGTGGGCCTCCTCGCTGACCGCGATGGCCGGCAGGCCTGACGCGCCGTCGGCGCCGCGTGTCCAGATCTGCGGGAAGGCGCGGTTGCGGGCGGCCAGCAGGGCGGTCAGATTGGCCAGGGAGCCCCCCGAGGTCGTCACCATGGCGAACCGGTCACGGTCCCAGCCGATGAACCGGTTGAGCTCCTCGGCCATGAGCCGCTCGGCGACGCTGGGGAGCTGTCCGGCCTCGTAGAAGGAGGAGGGCTGGTTGACCACCGAGCTGACCAGGTCCATGAGACTGGCCAGCGGCACCACACCGGAGAACTGCCGTCCCATGTAGCCGGGTGAGTGGACCGGGATGCCGGTCTCCGTGTACAGGTCGACGATCTGGCTCACCCGGTCGGCGTCGAAGTCGGCGACGTGCTGCCGTTCCGGGGTCATCAGCTCCCGCGCTGCCTTCAGCAGCACCGCCGGATCGAGAAGGTCCAGTCCCCGGACCGACCGGTCTCCCAGATACGTCGTCAGACGGTTGACGATGTCCAGGGCGCCGTCGTGGAAACGCCCGGGGTCGAAGGCCTCTGTGAGACCCGCTGTGGGCGACCGGGAGCCTTCGCCGGTCACCGGCTCTGGAAAGGAACTCTGGACATCGGAAAGTGAACTCGTCACGGAGGAAACTCCAAATGATCCGGCGTCGAGACCGCTCAGGTGGCCGCGCCGGGACGAGAGTTCGGGCATGGTGAAACGAATCCCCGGGCGATCACGTGAGGGTTCTCGCGAATAAACGTTTGTTTCGCGGTGCTGCGTCGAGCGAGAAATGGATCCCCGGAGTCCGGGGACACGAGGGCATTCGTGTCGTCGCTGGGCCGTCCTGGCTGGTTGAACCGTTCCAACGTCGGAAGGGAATGCCGATCGACGATAGTGAGAAAGGCCTCGTTGTCCCCCGTTCACGAGCCGTTCAAGCAGTTCGAGCCGTCCGGCGACGATGTCGCCGGCGATCAGGATCCGGAGGATGCCCGTCGTGGACGAACCGCAATGAATTCGGTCTGAATTTCACCTGACACGTGCGTTGGCACGCCTGTCACGTAAGCGACCTAATCATTGATCACCAGGGGGACGCAAGTCCTCGGATGCAGGTGGAGTGACAGATTCCGGCCACAGTTACGCATGGTGATTGAGGTGGGGAGATGTGCGATGAGACTCGGTTGTTTCGAGCTTATGAGTTTTTTTCACGAACCATGATCAAGCTCGGCTTTCGCAGTTTTCGCTTCAGCGGGCGATCCTATTAACAGGACACTCTTGTTGTGTGTGGCTGTATCCGCCAAAATCTGGTGACGGGGCGACGTGCCGGTCTTTCTCGGCGTGTCGCTGCCAGGAGGGGACACCTCGGACGTTCTCGGGCGACGCCCGCCCGCCGAGGCTCCGGGCGGCGTCACCCTCGAACCGGTCGTACGGCACGCCCGTCACACCCGCCCGCGATCCCGAGGGTTGTCGGTGACTCTGTCTACTGTGGAGCGGCACAAGATCCGCGACGAGAGACAGAGGCTCCCATGACGACCCTGCCCGACCGGCCGAACAGCGCGCTGCTCGTCATCGACGTCCAGAACGGGGTGGTGGCCGGCTCCCACAACCGCGACGATGTGATCAAGAACATCAACGTCCTGGTCGACAGGGCCCGAGCGCAGGACGTGCCCGTGGTCTGGGTGCAGCACTCCAGCGAGTATCTCCAGCGTGACAGTGAGGGCTGGCAGTACGTCCCGGAGCTGGTCCGCCGCGACTCGGAGCCCCTCGTCCACAAGACCCACGGCGACTCCTTCGAGGACACCGACCTGGAGGAGCGGCTCGCCGAGCGCGGGGTCGGCCGGCTCGTCGTCACCGGCGCCCAGACCGACGTGTGCGTCCGCTCGACCCTCCACGGAGCCTTCGTACGCGGATACGACGTGACGCTGGTCGGCGACGCGCACACCACGGGGGACCTCAGCGAGCACGGCGCGCCCACCCCGGACCTGGTGATCGCGCACACCAACCTCTACTGGCAGTGGCAGAGCGCGCCCGGCCGCCAGGCGGGAACGGTCGACACGTCGGAGGTGACCTTCACGGCGGGCTGAGGCCGGCGCGACGATCCGCGAGCGACGGGTTCGCCGATCCGCGGTGCCTCACGTCGCCGGACACGCTCAGTGCGGGTTTCCCGTGACGCCTTCGTTCGGGTCTTCGCCGGTGTCCCCGGCCTCTCCTCTGCCGACGCTTTCCTCGCGCAACCGGCTTGCCAGCTCCAGGAACTCACGCCTGGCGCGCTCAGGGTCCTCGCCTGCGAGCAGCGCCTCGGTCAGCGCGTCCAGGGGCCAGGCCACGAGCACGCCATGCCGTGCGAAGTACAGCGCGACGTTCCGAATCCGATAAGCGTCGGCGGTGTCGAGCCAGGCGCAGGCGAGCAGCCGCCAGATCCAGCGTCGCGAACGGCTCAGCTTGTTGGTCGCGATGACCGAGCTGACATCGATCAGTGTCGCGCCGTTCGGGCCGCCGACCAGGATGTCGTTGTCGGACCAGTAGGAACCGAAGACCGGCCTGGCGATTCCCCAAGGGCGTCCCGTCGGGGGATGTCCGGCCAGGCGGCGCATCTCATTCAGGCTGCCGGAGGTGTGGAGCCGTCGCACCAACTCGACCGACTCGGTGACGACGGCCTCATCGGCGGCGGCGTGCAACTGCTCGACAGTCGGCGTGCTCTCCTGGAACAACCGGTAGAACGGCTCGTCGACGAGGTCGTTCCGGTAGACGTACTCCAGCGTCGCCAGCAGCCAGCACAACCGTGCCAGCCCCTTCTCCGCCCCGACCTGCCCGAACGGGGCATTCATCGCAAAATAAGCACGAATCCTGTCAAACAAATCACTCAATATCGACTCTGCTGAGAAGTCGGGAAACCTTGAGAAAGGCGACAGGTAATCATCGTTCATGTACTTTCCGGCGCCGTGCTCGGTGGCGATGTCCAGCCATCCGGTCAGGGTGGGGCGCAGATCAAGCGCCCTGCGGCGCTCGGCCTCTCGCAGGAAAACATGGGTCGGATAAAGGCCGGCCTGTCGGTGTGCCCAGTCGAGCCCCACCAACCCGACCTTCACGAGTCCGTACAGCGCCGAATAAGGCGGAGCGGGTTGCACCAGTGTGGCCATTCGAATGCCGAAAGCCCGGTCGACCTGCGTCCAGTGACGTCTGCCGACCCGTTCGGCCGGTCGCACGGCCGACTGTTCCTTGGTCTCAACGGTCACTCGACGCGCGACCTCGTCCGACCCGGTCAACCGCTCAGCGCACCATTCCCCCAGCTCGCCGAAGTACAAATGTGAAATGAGCGACATGCCCTGACTGTAGCGGGCCGTAAGTCGTTCCAGAAGGGCTGCTCTGGCCGTTTGCCTTCGACATCCGTGCTCCCCGGCTCCGGGGTCTGACCTTTGTTCGCCTGGTCAGAGGGTTGGCGTCGTCAGCCAGGCGCGAGGCGTCCAGGAAGGCGGAGAGTCTGGTAAGGGGTCCCCATGGCGTGGACCGCCTGAGCGCTGGATCATGGAGCCCTGACGCGCTCCGAGGTTTTCGGAAAACTGTTCCGTGGTGGGTTCGTGCTGCTTTCCGTTTTTCCAGATGACCGTCGTGAGTCCGTCGGAGGCCGCGATAACCGAGCGCGGAGTTTCGACGCCGGGAATCGTGTCAGAGTTCGATGTGCCCGACGACGCCGCAGCGGACTCTTCGGGAAATCCTTCTCCGCCCACGTTTCCTGGGCCTGAGCGATTCCTAAACAAACGGAACAGGCTGTGCCGCACCCAGCCCGACTTCGAGAACCCCGAAAGCCTGAAGAGCTTCCTGGAGGAGCGGGAACGCATCCGCGCCGGGACCCTCTTCGAGGACTCCGGAATAGAAGACAGGGTGTAGGCGGCGCGGTGACGGACGTCCCCTGGCCTCCGCCACCGCGCCGCAGCCCCAGAGCATTCTTACCGGAGCGTCGCCTGACAAACATGGAAGAAACTCCTATCTCAGCCGGAACGACGCGGGAGCGGTGTGACGTGCTGCGACAGAAGCGTCTCGACCGGCATATTTCTTCTACGACCCGGGCATTCGCGCCCGCCCGCTCCTCGGTGATCCGCGAAACGGAGGCTAGGCGACGCGGAGGCCGGCGAGGGTGGCCACTCGGAGGCCGGTGTGGAGCTCGCGGCGCACCTGACCGTCGGACAGGTCGCTCTGGACGATCTCGTGGATCCGGCCGAGCCGGTAGTACAGCGTGCTGCGGTGGATGACCAGGACGCGGGCCGTCAGCTGGGCGTCGGCGCCGTTGTCGAGGTAGGCCTCCAGGGTCCTGGCCAGCTTCTCGCCCGAGGGGGCCTCGAGCAGCCGCCGGACCGTCGGCGGAAGGTCGTCCGCGGTGAGCGAGTCCAGCGGCAGCTGGACGAGCAGGCGGTCGAGGCCCAGAGCGTCCCAGTGGGCCGACGGGCCGTAGCGGGCCGGGTCGGCCGTCGCGGCGCGCCAGGCCAGGACGGCCTCCCGGTGGGACTCGCGCACCTGCGTCAGGGACTCGCAGGCGCGGCCCGCCCCTGCCCTGAGCGACTCCAGGCCGGGGCGTCTCAGCAGGGAGGCGAGTCGTTCCGGGTTCACCGGCCTGGGGATGACCAGCACTCCCTCGTCGCCGATCACCGCCCCGCACGCCTTCAGCGAGGTCGACCGGACGATCGTCGCCAGGGCCTGCTCGATGGCGAGGCGGGGCCCGCTCATGAAGCGCGCCGCGGAACCCGTGGACCGCGCCGGGGAGTGGGCCGGTCTGAAGACCATCACGGCGTATCTGGCGGCGGAGCTCAGCAGTCCGGCCTCCAGGAGCTCCTCGGCGGCGGCGGCCCGGCACGCGGGATCCTCCGAGAGGAGGTCGGTCAGCAGGCGGCGCGCGTCCCCGGAGGACTGGCGGTGCTGAAGGCTGCGCAGGGCCAGCATGGTGCCGATCTCGTCCTCGGCGGCGGACAGGACCCACTCGTGGTGCGGCTCGAGCTCTCCGTCGGGGTCGCCGTCGATGTAGGCGATGTATCCGACGACGAACCTGTCGCGCCAGATCGGGTAGATCACCCGGGCGGGCGTCCCCTCGTGCGGCGGCAGCCGTACGGGGGAGTGCGCCTTCCCCACCTGGTGGGCGGCGATCATCTCCTGGGCGCGGGCGCTCGCCCTGCGCGACAGGATCACCGACCTGCGCGCCTCGTCCACGTCGTCCCCGTGGACGCTGAACGCCACGAGGTTCAGGTCGGCGTCGTAGAGCACGACGGGGCCGTCGAGCTGCTCCGCGAGTGTCTGGACCATGTCGTCGAGGCTCATGTCACCCCTCCCGTTCCGACACGGTGTCGAAGTATTAGCACGGAGATTAGTTCACCTGGTGCGAAGCGACACCCGGATACCGCGACGTAACCTCCTGAAAACGCCGATTTAACCCAAGCCCTTGCTTGGGTTCCGCGTGATTTGGAGCGTTTCAGTGAGCCAATGTGATTTCGCGTCGGTCTCCGGTCAGCTGTTCTCCGACGGGTGGCGTCCCGGTGGCGCAGGGACCGCGGACGTGCTCGAGGTGGCGACCGGCGAGCGCATCGGCGAGATCGGCCTGGCGGACGGCGCGGACGTCGAGCGGGCCGGGGCGAGCGCGTCGGCGGCCCAGCGCGAATGGGCTCGCGCCTCCTTCAGGGAGCGCATCGCCGTGATGACCAGGGCGGCCCAGGCGCTCGAGTCCATGCGGGCGGACATCGTGGAGACGATGATCCGGGAGACCGGCGGCATCCGGGCCAAGGCCGAGCAGGAGGTGACCAAGGCCCTGGACGAGCTGCGTTCTGCGGCGGGCCTGCCGGACCAGCCGTACGGCCAGCTCCTGCCGCACGACGACCCGTCCACCCTGAGCATGGCCAGGCGTGTCCCCGTCGGAGTCGTCGGTGTGATCGCCCCCTGGAACGCTCCGCTCATGCTCGCCATCCGGTCGGTGGCCCCGGCGCTGGTCCTCGGCAACGCCGTGCTGCTCAAGCCGGACGTCAAGACCTCCCTGAGCGGGGGCGTCGCGCTCGCCCGCGTGTTCGAGGCCGCGGGGCTGCCCTCCGGGCTGCTGCACGTCCTGCCGGGCGGCCCGGAGACGGGCGAGGCCGTCGTGCGCTCCCCGCACACGTCGGTCATCTCCTTCACCGGCTCCTCCGCCACCGGGAAGCGGGTCGGCGAGATCGCGGGCGGCCTGCTCAAGCGGGTGGTGCTGGAGCTGGGCGGCAACAACGCGTTCGTCGTCCTCGACGACGCCGACCTGGACGCCGCCGTCAACAACGCGGCCTGGGGCTCCCTGCTGCACCAGGGCCAGATCTGCATGGCGACAGGGCGTCACCTCGTGCACGAGCGGATCGCCGACGAGTACGTCGAGCGCCTCACCGAGCACGCCGCCTCCCTCGTCATGGGAGACCCGAAGCGCCCCGAGGTGCGGGTCGGACCGCTCATCGACGCCCGTCAGGCGAGCAGGGTCCACGACATCGTCACCGCCTCGGTCGCCTCAGGCGCGGTGCTCAGCACCGGCGGCTCGCACGAAGGGCCCTTCTACCGGCCGACCGTGCTCGACCGGGTCACGCCCGAGTCCCGCGCGTTCACCGAGGAGATCTTCGGCCCGGTGATCCCGGTGACCAGGTTCGCCTCGGACGACGAGGCGGCCGACCTGGCGGGCATGACCGCCTACGGCCTGTCGGCGGCCGTCCACACCGGGTCCATGGCCCGCGGCCTCGCCCTGGCGGAACGGCTGCGCACGGGCATGGTCCACATCAACGGGCAGACGATCAACGACGCCGCCCACGTGCCGATGGGAGGCATGGGCGCCTCGGGGAACGGCGGTCGTTACGGCGGCCACTGGAACCTGGACGAGTTCACCTACTGGCAGTGGGTCACCGCCCGTCCCACCCCGCCCGCCTACCCCGTCTGATCGCCCGAGACTTCGCAACAGAGGTGCTGACATGAGGATCATCGTCGACGAGACGCGCTGCGAGGGCTACGGCTTCTGTGCCGAAGCCGCCCCCCACCTGCTCGAACTCGATGACGAGGGCGAGTTGACGGTCCTGTCCGAACAGGTCGCGCCCGACGAGGCCGCGAACGCGGAGGCCGCGGTGCGCGTGTGCCCGGTCGCCGCGCTGAGGCTGCAGTCATGAGCGTGACCGGGGACACCGTGAAGGACACAGTGAAGGACATCGTGGTCGTCGGCGGCTCGATCGCCGCCGTCACCGCCGCCGACGCGCTGCGCCGGCACGGGCACGAGGGTTCGATCACGGTCGTGAGCGACGAGCGGTACACGCCCTACGTACGGCCGCCGCTGTCCAAGGGGATGCTGAAGGGCGTCGAGACCGAGGAGTCGGTCTTCATGGCGCCGCCGCGATCCGACGTCGACTTCCGCGTCAAGACCCGGGCCGTCGGGCTCGACCGCGAACGGCGGCGGGTGCTGCTCGAGGACGGGGAGGAGCTCCCCTACGACGGCCTGGTCGTGGCCTCGGGAGCGCGGGCCAGGCGGCTCGGGCCGCCGGAGGCGGGCGAGCTGGTGGTGCGCGACCTGGACGACGCGCTGCGCCTGCGCGCGGCGTTCGCCGAGGCGGGCTCGCTGGTCGTCGTCGGCGGCGGCTTCCTCGGCATGGAGATCGCCTCGACGGCGCGCGGGCTCGGCCTCGAGGTCACCGTCGTCGACCAGGACCCTCCGCTGGTCCGGCAGTTCGGGAGCCTCCTGGCCGAGCACATGACGCGGGCCGCCCTCGACGAGGGGGTGCGGATCGTCCGCTCCCCCGGCGGAGTCCGGCTCGTGGGCCAGGCCCCGGTCACCGGGGTCCGGACGGCCGAAGGGGAGCTCCTCGAGGCCGACGTCGTCGTCAGCGCGGTCGGCGACCTGCCCAACGTCGAGTGGCTGGCGGGTTCGGGGCTCGGCGGACCTGAGGGCCTGCTCGTCGACGACCGCTGCCGGGCCGCGCCGGGCGTCGTCGCCGCCGGGGACGTCGTCGCCCGCGTCAGCGACCGCACCGGCAGGCCCAGGCGTTCCCCGCACTGGGGCAGCGCCATCGACCAGGCCAGGGCCGCCGCCCTCGCCCTGCTCAGGGGGGACGAGGCCCCGCCCTACCGCCCCGCGCCGTACTACTGGACCGAACAGTGGGGCCTCGACATCAAGATCTGCGGCCGGATCCTGCCGGGGGCGATCCCGGAGGTCCTCAGCGGGTCGCTCGACGAACGCGGCGCCCTCGTCCGGTGGACCCACGACGGCGTTCCCGTGGCCGCCGCCACCGTGAACCACCGCATGCCCGTGGTCAAACTCCGCAAGCTCGCGACCGCGAGCTGACCGCGAGTCGACCCCGAGCTGACCGCGAGTCGACCCCGAGCCGCCCACGGCCCGATCGCGGCCCGACCACAGACCGGCTGCGGCCCGGTCCCGGACCGCCCGCGGCCCGACCCTGGTCACCCCCCACACCGTTCCCCTAAGGAGCACAGCATGACCGGCATCCCGGATGGTCCCTCCCTGGACCTCGACCTGTTCAGCGACGACGCCCTCACCGACCCGTTCCCCGGCTACCAGCTCATTCGTGACACCGCCCCCGCCGTCTACCTGCCCCGCTACCGGTCGTGGGCGATGGGCCGCTACGCCGACGTGCGGGCCGCGCTCGGCGACTGGGAGAGCTTCAGTTCCGCCCAGGGGATCGGCCTGAACGACCTCGCCAACGCCGCCACCCAGGGCATGATCATCGCCACCGACCCGCCGGAGCACGACAAGCTCCGCAACGTGCTGGCCGCGCGGCTGTCGCCCAAGGCGATCAGGAACCTCAAGGCGGACATCGAGCGCAGGGCGGACGAGCTCGTCGAGCCGCTCGTCAGGCAGGGGAGCTTCGACGCGGTCGGCGACCTCGCGCGGGCCTTCCCCATCTCCATCGTCCTGGACCTGATCGGCCTGCCCCAGGACGGGCGCGACAAGGTGCTCGGCTGGGCCGACGCCGCGTTCTCCGCCAGCGGCCCGCCCGGACCGCGCACCGACGCCGCCTTCCCGCTCCTTCAGGACCAGCTCGCCTACCTGTCGAGCGTCCAGCCCGACCAGCTGACGCCGGGAAGCATGGGCCGCGCGATCTACGACGCGGCGGCGGCGGGCGAGATCCGCCAGGAGTCCTGCGTCCCGCTCATGTCGGCGTACGTCACGGCCGGGCTCGACACGACGATCAACGCGATCAGCAACGCGGTCTGGTACTTCGCCCGCGACCCCGAGCAGTGGGACCTCGTCCGCGCGGACCACTCCCTGATCCCCGGCGCGTTCAACGAGGTCCTGCGCATCGAGGCGCCGGTGCAGTTCTTCTGCCGGGTCGCCACCCGCGACGTGGAGGTGGACGGCCAGAGGCTGGCCGCCGGATCCCGGGTCATGATGCTGTACGCCTCGGCCAACCGCGACGAGCGCAAGTGGCAGGACCCTGACCGTTTCGACGTCACCCGCAACCCGGTGGACCACCTCGCGTTCGGGTACGGCATGCACGGCTGCGCCGGTCAGGGCCTTGCCCGCCTGGAGGGCCACTCGATCCTCGGCGCGTTGGCGCGGCGGGTCGAGCGGTTCGAGGTCGGCACGCCGGTCCGGCGGATCAACCAGCTCATCCGGGGCCTCGACGGGCTGCCGACCACGGTCGTCCCCGCCGCCTGAGCCCCGAAGCCCCGAACCAGAAGAACCGGGTCCGAGGACCCGGGGCTCCGAACACCTGAGCCCCGGACAGCCGGGCCCGGAGAAAGGCCGAAACAGCATGCGCGCAGCGTGGTTCACCGAGCCGGGACGGATCGGTGTCAAGGATCTGCCGGAACCGGAGGTCGTCGACCCGACCGACGTCGTCGTCGACATCCTCTTCGCCGGGATCTGCGGCTCCGACCTGTGGACCTTCCGCGGGCTCGTGCCGCACGGCGAGGGCGGCATCGGACACGAGTTCGTCGGCCGGGTGCGTGAGGTGGGCCGGGACGTCGCCACCCTGAGACCGGGTGACGTCGTCATCGCGCCGTTCCTGTTCTCCGACGGCGAGTGCGAGGAGTGCCGGCGCGGCCTGCAGCCGCTCTGCGAGCACGCCGGCATCTGGGGCAAGGACTGGGACGGCGCGCAGGCCGAGAGCATCCGCGTGCCGTACGCCGACGCGACGCTCGTGAGGCTCCCCTGGCGGGAGGAGGAGATCGACGCCGACCTCGCCCGCAGGCTGATCCCGCTCTGCGACGTCTTCGCGACCGGCACCCACGGCGTCGTCCTGGCCGGCGTCGAGAGCGGCGAGACCGTCGCCGTGATCGGCGACGGCGCGGTCGGCGTCTCCGCCGCGATGGCCGCCGTCCGCGCCGGAGCCGCCCAGGTGCTCGTGCTCGGCGAGCAGCCGGACCGGTTGAAGGTCGCAGAGGCGGCCGGGGCGCGGACGCTGCTGGTCTCGCGGGAGGAGTCACCGGTCGAGGCCGTACGGGAACTGCTGGACGGCCGCCTGCCCGACCGGGTCGTCGAGTGCGTCGGCATGCAGGCGGCCTTCGACACGGCGCTCGACGTCGTCCGTCCGGCCGGTTCCGTGGGATTCGTCGGCGTGCCCCACGGCGTGAGGCAGATCGCCCCGATGCGGCTGTTCGGACGGCAGGTACGGCTCGCGGGCGGCGTCGCGCCCGCGCGCCACTACCTGCCGGGCCTGATCGACGACGTCGTGAACGGCCGCCTGGACCCGTCGCCGCTGGTCGACCGGGTCCACCGGATCGACGACATCGCCGAGGGCTACGCGGAGATGGACCGGGGGTCGGCGCTCAAGGCGATCCTCCGGATGTCCTGACCCCTCTCCGACTCTTCGACGACACCCCCGCACATCCCCGGTTTCACCGTTCGCGGCGCCACGGACGCCGACGGGCCATGCCGTCATGCCGTCATGCCCGTCGCGTCCGGGCCGCACAGGGCGAGCGCCGCACAGGGCGAGCGCCGTACAGAGCGAGCGCCGTACAGAGCGAGCGCCGCACAGAGCAAGCAGAGGAAGGAGTCGCAGATGGCGACCAAGCCCAGGGTCACGGTCCTCGGCGCCGGGATCGGAGGCCTCACCCTGGCGCTCGAACTCCACCGGTCGGGGATCGAGTGCGTGGTGCTGGAGGCCGTGCCGAAGCTGGACGCCCTCGGCGTGGGCATCAACCTGCTGCCGCACGCCACCAGGAACCTGACGCGCCTCGGCCTCCAGGAGGCCCTCGCCGCCGTCGCCGTGACCACCAGGGAGTCGGCGTTCTTCAACCGGTTCGGGCAGCTGATCGCCGCCGAACCGGCGGGCAGGTTCGCCGGTTACGAGTGGCCGCAGTTCTCGATCCACCGCGGGGACCTGCAGCAGGTGCTGCTCGGGGCCGTACGCGACAGGCTCGGGCCCGACGCCGTACGGCTCGGCTGCCGGGGCGTCCGCGTGACCCAGGACGAGACCTCGGCCACCGTCCACGTCGAGCACCCGGACGGCTCGGTCTCGGCCGTCGGCGGAGACGTCGTCGTCGGTGCCGACGGCGTCCACTCGGTCGTGCGCAGGCAGTTCCACGGCGACGTCGCCCCCCGCTACACGGGATACATGATGTGGCGCGGCACGACCGTCTGGCCGCGCTTCCTCACCGGGGCGAGCATGGTCAGGGCCGGGTGGCTGGCCACCGGGAAGATGGTCGTCTATCCGATCCGCGACGACGTCAACGACCGGGGAGACCAGCTGGTCAACTGGGTCGCGGAGGTCGAGGCCCCGATCCGCGACGCCCGCGACTGGAACCGCCCCGGGCTGGTCGACGACTTCATCGGCCCCTTCGCCGACTGGCGCTTCGACTGGCTGGACGTGCCCGCGATGATCCGGGCGGCCGACGCGGTGCTGGAGTACCCCATGGTCGACCAGGACCCGCTCGGCCACTGGACCGAGGGGCGCGTCACGCTCCTCGGCGACGCCGCCCACCCGATGGTGCCGCGCGGTTCCAACGGGGCCGCCCAGGCGATCCTGGACGCGCGCGTCCTGGCCGCCCGCCTGGCCGACACCCGGGACCCCGGCCAGGCGCTGCGCGCCTACGAGGCGGAGCGGCTGCCCGCGACCTCCCGCGTCGTGCTGACCAACCGGACCAACCCGCCGGACGCCCTCCTGAGGGAGGTCTACGACCGGACCGGGGACCGGCCGTTCGAACGCGTCGGCGACGTCATCACCCCCGAGGAGATCAGGCGGTTCAGCGAGGGCTACCGGTCCGTCGCCGGGTTCTCCCACACCGCCCTCGCACGTCCCTGACCCGCGACACCCAGACGACCACCGCAGAAACCACGAGGAGGAAAACCGTGGACATCACCAACGCCCGCGGCGCCATGACCGGCGACAGGTACCGCGAGAGCCTCGACGACGGACGGGAGGTCTGGCTGGCCGGGGAGCGGGTGAAGAACGTCGCCGAGCACCCCGCCTTCCGCGACACCGTCGAGGAGTTCGCGAGGCTGTTCGACCTGCGCCTGTCCGACCCGGAGGCCAGGGAGACCAGCCTGTTCGCCTCCCCGGAGACGGGCAACCCGGTCAGCAGGTCGTACGCGCTGCCGACCACGGCCGAGGAGCTGAGGGCGAAGTTCGCCGCCGCGGAGTGGTGGATGCGGGAGAGCTGGGGACAGCTCGGCCGCTCGCCCGACTTCATGGCCAACGTCGTGGTCGGACTGTACGACTACCGCGACGAGCTGGAGAAGGGCCGTGCCGGGTTCGGCGCCAACGCCGCCGCCTACCACCGCTACGCCATGGAGCACGACCTCGTGCTCACCCACGCGCTCGGCGACCCGCAGATCGACCGGAGCGCCAGCCCGCTCGACGACCCCGACCTGGCGCTGCGCGTCGTCGAGGAGAACGAGCGGGGCGTCGTGATCCGGGGCGCCAAGCAGCTCGCCACCCTCGCGCCGTTCTCCCACGAGGTCCTCGTCTACCTCAACAGCGTCACCGCCCAGCGCGGCGCCGAGGAGTTCGTCATGTGGTTCGCGCTGCCGATGAACGCCAAGGGCCTGAAGATCCTCTGCCGGGAGCCGCTCGGAGACCGGGGCAACGGCCACAGCCACCCGCTGGGCCGCCGGTTCGACGAGCAGGACGCCATGCTCTTCTTCGACGACGTCGAGATCCCGTGGGAGCGGCTGTTCCTGCTCGGCGACAGCATGCTCGCGCTGCGCGGGCTCAGCCGGATCAACGCCTGGAGCATGCAGAGCACCCACATCCGCTTCCACGAGCGGCTGCGTGTCTTCGTCTCCGTGGCCGCCATGCTCGCCGAGAGCATCGGGGTGAACGGCTTCCGCGGCATCCAGGAACAGGTCGGCGAGCTGATCTCCTACGCCGAGACGCTGCGCCTGGGCATCGTGGGGGCCGAGACGTCGGCGCAGCCGACCCCCGGCGGGCTGCTGGCCCCCGCGCCCAGCTACGGCCTGGGGTTCTGGTCGGCCGACGTCTCCGCCCGCGTGGTGGAGATCGTCCGCCGCATCGGCGCCTCCGGGCTGATCATGCAGCCGACCGAGGCCGACCTGGCCAACCCCGAGCTGCGGCCGTTCCTGGAGAAGTACATGCGCGGCCACGACATCGACGTGGACCGCAAGGCGCGGCTGTTCCGCGTCGCGTGGGAGCTGGTCGGCGACGGGTTCGGCTCCCGCCAGGAGCTCTACGAGTACCTGCACCGGGGCGACCCGGGCGCGGGCCGCACCCGGCTGCTGCGGACCTACGACCGCTCGTACGTCGACGGCCGCATCGCCGAGCTCATCTCCTCCCCGCTCTCCGCCTGAGCCGCTCTCCGCCCGAGCCGGTTTCCCGCCTGAGCCGGTTTCCCGCAGCACCGATCCGCACCCCTGGAAGAACGCAATGATCATCGATGTCCACGGCCACGTGACCGCCCCCGCGGAGCTGTACGCGTGGAAGGCCAACCTCCTGTCCCACCGCGGGGCGCACGGCGGAAAGGGCCCGTCCATCAGCGACGACCAGATCCGCGCCGTGCACTCGGAGCCGCACCCCAGCTTCGGGAACGTCTCCCACTTCGACCACATCGACGGCGCGGGGGTGGACGTCCAGCTCATCTCGCCCCGCCCGTACCAGATGATGCACAGCGAGCGGCCCGCCAAGATCGTCCAGTGGTTCACGGAGGAGACGAACAACGTCATCCACCGCACCTGCGAGCTGTTCCCCGGCCGGTTCAGGGGCGTGGCGGGGCTGCCGCAGAGCCCGGACCTCGAGCCGGGGGAGTGGGCCGGGGAGCTGCGCCGCACGGTCACCGAGCTGGGGTTCGTCGGCGCGCTGCTCAACCCCGACCCGTACGAGGGCACCGCGACGCCGCCCGCGCTCGGCGACCGGTACTGGTACCCGGTGTACGAGGCACTGTGCGAGCTGGACGTGCCCGCGCTCATCCACGCCGCGGGGTGCAAGCCCCCGGCGCGCGAGCCGTACAGCCTGCACTTCATCCAGGAGGAGACGGTCGCGATCTGGAGCCTGCTCTCCTCGCAGGTCCTGCGGGACTTCCCCGACCTGAAGATCGTCGTCTCGCACGGCGGCGGGGCGATCCCGTACCAGGTCGGGCGGTTCCTGCCGTCGGGCGTCCGGGCCGGAGGCACGCCGTACCTGGAGAAGCTGCGCCGCCTGTGGTTCGACACCTGCCTGTACACCCAGGAGGCCATCGAGCTGCTCATCAGGGTCGTGGGCGTCGACCGGTGCCTGTTCGGCACCGAGAAGCCGGGCACCGGCTCGCAGATCAACCCGGAGAACGGGCGCTGGTTCGACGACATCCACCTGCTGGTCGACGACATCGACTGGCTCACCGACGCCGAGCGCGAGGCGATCTTCAACAAGAACGCGAGCGACCTCTTCCGTCTCTGACGGGACGCACCGAGTTCCGTCTTCGACGGGACGCACCGAGAGAAAGGCAGATGATGGCAACCGTCGTAGCCGGCGTCGGCACCTCGCACGGGCCGCAGCTGAAGACGCCCTCGATCCGCTGGGCGGAGCGCGGCGAGGCCGACCGCCGAAGCTCGACGCTGGAGTTCCGCGGCGGGCGCTACACCTTCGACCAGCTCAGGGCCGCGCGCGACGACTTCTCCCACGAGTGCGCGCCCGACGTCCAGCACAACCGGTGGGCGGCCTGCCAGCGGGCGATGGACCGCCTGGGACGGCACGTGACCGACGCGGACGTGGACGTGCTGGTCATCGTCAGCAGCGACCACAAGGAGGTCTACGACGACGAGCTGCTGCCCGCCTTCGCGGTCTACTGGGGGGACGCCGTCGACCACGTGCCGTTCACCCCCGAGCAGATCGCCGCGATGCAGCCGGGCCTGGGCGAGGCGGCCCTGGGCGACGTGCCGTCCAGCACCGTCACCCGCCCCTGCCACGCCGACCTGGCCAGGCACCTGATCGAACGCTCGGTCGAGGAGGGCTTCGACGTCGCCGCGTCGCGGACGCTGCCCGCGGGGCGGTACGGCAACCACGGCGTCCCCCACGGGTACGGCTTCGTCTACCAGCGGATCATGGGCGAGGAGTCGCGGGTGCCGATGGTGCCGGTCTTCGTCAACACCTTCTACGAGCCGAACCCGCCCACGGCGCGACGCTGCCTCGACTACGGCCGCGCCCTCGGCCGCGCCATCGCGTCCTTCCCCGGCGACCTGCGCGTCGGCGTGGTCGCCTCCGGCGGCCTGTCGCACTTCGTCATCGACGAGGACCTCGACCGGGCCTTCGTCAGGGGCCTGGAGACCGGCGACGAGGCGTATCTCGCGTCGCTCCCGGCCTCCGAGATGCGCTCGGGCAGCTCCGAGCTGCGCAACTGGATCGTCGTCGCCGGGATCGCCGCCGAGACCGGGCTGACGGTGAGTTCCGTCGACTACCAGCCCTGCTACCGGACCGAGGCGGGCACGGGCAACGCCATGGGGTTCGTGACCTGGTCCCCCGCGACCGGGAAGTCCGGCCGATGACCGCGAACGAGACGGCCGCCCGCGAGGCGGCCGGGAACGGGACAGCCATGCATGACACTCCCGGGGACGGGACGGCCTCTCACGGGACGGCCGTGAACGAGAAGGCCGTGAACGGGACGGCCGTGAACGAGAAGGCCGTGAACGGGACGGGTGCGTCCGGCGGGGCCGCCGCCGAGGTCGCCCGGCTGCGCGCCCTCGACGCGTGCGCGATCTCCGACGCCCTCGACACCCTCGGCCTGCCGGGGGCGGTGACGGTGCTGCGGCCGATGTGGTCCGCAGGGCGGGTCGTGGCCGGTGTCGTACGGACCGTCAAGGCGGCCCCCAAGTCGGCCGCGGGGCCCGCCACGCACATCGCCACCCCGCTCGTGGCCGTCGCCGACCCCGACGACGTGGTCGTCGTCGACAACCACGGGCGCACCGACGTCTCCTGCTGGGGCGGCCTGCTCGCCGAGGCCGCCGCGCAGCGCGGGGTCGCGGGCGTCATCGTCGACGGCGCGTGCCGGGACGTGCAGGACTGCGAGGGCGTCGACCTGCCGTTGTTCGCCCGCGCGGCCGTGACCGTCAGCGCCAGGGGGCGGATCGTCCAGGAGGCCATGGACGTGCCGATCCAGGTCGGCGGGGTCCGCGTCTGCAGCGGCGACTTCGTGATCGCCGACCGCAACGGCGTCGTCTTCGTCGCCCGGCACGAGATCGGGCGAGTCCTCGGCCTCGCCGAACGCATCGCGGCCCGCGAGGCCGACATGGCGCGGGCCGTGCGATCCGGCCGCAGCGTCATCGACGTCATGCACGACTCGCAGTTCCCGACCGTCACCGAGGAGGCGACATCATGACCGGAACCACCGAACACACCGGCACCGTCGGGGAGACCGGCGCCGCCGAGGATGCCCGTTCCGCCGAGGAGCGGTTCGCCGCCTTCTCCACGGCGACCGTCTCCGACGCCCTGGACCGGCTCGGCCGTACGGGCAGCCTGCTGGGCATCGCGCCGCTCGGGCCTGGGCAGCGGATGGTCGGCCGCGCCTACACCGTCCGCTACGTGTCGGCGAGCACGCCTCCCGGCACCGTCGGCGACTACCTGGACGACGTGCCCCCCGGAGGGGTGGTCGTCCTCGACAACGACGGCCGCACCGACTGCACCGTCTGGGGGGACATCCTCACCGCCGTCGCGAACGCCAAGGGCGTCGCCGGGACCGTCATCGACGGCGTCTGCCGCGACGTCCACCGGGCGCTCGACCTCGCCTACCCCGTCTACAGCCGGGGCCGGTTCATGCGCACCGGCAAGGACCGCGTCGAGGTCGCCGAGGTGCAGGGCCCGGTGAACATCGGCGGGGTGCAGGTCCGCCCCGGCGACCTGATCGTCGGCGACCAGGACGGGGTCGTCGCCGTTCCCCAGGACTGCGAGGAGCAGGTGCTCGCGGTCGCCGGGGAGATCGCCGAACGCGAGGAGGGCATCCTGCGAGCGGCGCTGGCAGGGGCGTCCATCGCCGAGGCCCGCGCCGCGTACGGCTACCACAACCTCCAGCGAAAGGCCGGGTCATGACCGCGTCGAGCTCGACGGCCGCTCCGGCGGCCGGGACACCGGACCCGGCGAGCACACCGGCGGGCGTTCCCGTCGCGGCGGCGTCGGACGTGGCGGGAGTGCCGGTCTCCGAGGTCCTGGCGATGGGATCGGCGACCCTGTACGAGGCGTCCGGGCTCGGCTGCGACCTCGATCCCGCCTTCCGCCCCGCCTGGGCGGGGGCGCGCCTCGTGGGACGGGCGCTGCCCGTCCAGGCGGCCGCCGGGGACAACCTGCCCCTGCACTGGGCGCTCGAGGAGGCCCGCCCGGGTGACGTCCTCGTGGTGGACGCGGGCGGTTCGCCCTTCGGCTACTGGGGCGAGGTCCTGGCGGTGGCGGCGCTGCGGCGTGGCGTGGCCGGCCTGGTGATCGACGGCGGCGTCCGCGACACCGACCGCATGCGCGCCCTGGAGTTCCCGGCGTTCAGCACGCACGTCGCGATCCGGGGGACCGGCAAGCGGTGGCCGGGCACGATCGGGTCCCCGGTCGTCCTGCGCGGCCGGGTCGTCCATCGCGGCGACCTCGTCGTGGCGGACGAGGACGGGATCGTCGTGCTCCCCGCCGCGTCGGTGAGCCGTGTCCTCGAGGCGGCCCGGCAGCGGGTGGCCAAGGAGGAGGCCTTCATGCGGCGGCTGCGGGAGGGAGAGCTCACCCTGGACCTCTACGGCTTCCGCGAGCTCGGACGTCCGGTGGTCGCCGAGCCGGACGCCCCGACGACCGGCGACAGGCCGGGGGACGCCCCGGTGACGGCCGGACGGCCGGGGAACGTCCCGGCGACCGGTGAGCGGACGGGGGAGGCCCCGTGAACGCGCGGACGGACACCGCTTCGGACACCGTGCCGGACCCCGTCGCCACCGCGAACTCCTTCCGGCACGCCGCGGGCCGGTTCGCGTCCGGCGTCACCGTGGTGACGACCAGGAACGGCGACCACCTCTACGGCATCACCGCGACGTCGTTCGTCTCGCTCTCCATGAGCCCGTTGCTGGTGGCCGTGTCGATCAACGCCCACAGTCCCTTCCTGGACGAGGTGAACTCGGCGGGCTGCTTCGCCGTCAACGTGCTGGCGAGCGACCAGCGGGAGGTGTCGCAGTACTTCTCCACGCGCGGCAGGGGCAAGGCGGAGGGAGCCTTCCCCGGAGTCGCCACCGGCACGGAGCTGACCGGCGCCCCCGTGGTCTCCGGCTGCCTGAGCTGGTTCGACACCCGGCTGCACGCCATCCTCCTCGGAGGGGACCACCAGATCCTGATCGGGGAGGTGGTGGCCGCGGGCGGGACGGACAGCGGCGCGGACCTGGCGGCGGGAAGGCCGCTGCTGTACTGGGCGGGCGGCTACCGGCGGCTCGACCCCGACGACGCGGGGACCCCGGCCACCGGGATCGAGGCGTTCGCCGACGCCCTGTCCGCGCGGCTGCACGAGGACGGCCTGTCGCCGAGCGAGCTGATCGAGGCCCAGCACGCCCTCGAACCGGCCGCCGCCGAACTGGCGGCCTTCCGGCGGTCGCCGGAGGGGCTGGCCGCGCTGCGGGAGGCCATCGAGGGCTCCCGCGTGGCCGCGTCCGTCCCCGAACGCTTCACCGAGGAGTCGGTGCGCTTCCACGCGGCGCTGGGCGCGGCCGGCGGCAACCCCGCCATCGCGGCCTCGCTGCAGTCCCTGGCCCGTTCCCGCCACGCCCACTACTCGACCGGCACGAACCCCCAGGCGACCCGGCGGACGCTGGAGGCGCACCAGGAGATCTACGACGCGATCGCCGCGGGCGACGCGGTCAGGGCCAGGGAGGCGATGACCGCGCACCTGGCCGTGGTGAGCCGACGCCTGTGCTGCCCCGCGGAACCGGCCGCCGTGCCGTCCACCGCGCAGACGGCCTCGACAACCCCGGCGCCGCCGACGAAGGAGTCGTGAAGGGAGAACGCAGGCGGTGTCCGCCGATCTCGCGGATCGCGGTCCTGTGGGCGCGGGACCGCGCGGAGCGGGTCACTTGCCGGTGAAGTACTTCTCCGCGATCCGGGTGTGCAACGGGAAGGCCAGCTCCCGAGCGCCGTCGATCAGCAGCCACTCCGTCGTCTCGGCCGTGGGCGTCATCGGGGGGAGATCGGCCGCGTCGAGTCGCGGTCCCAGGCCGAAGACCAGCACGGTGCCGTCGGGGGCGCTGAGCACGTCGAACAGCTCCACGCTGTCCGCGTCGACGACGACGCCCGTCTCCTCGCGGAGCTCGCGGGCGGCCGCCTGCTGCCATGACTCGCCCACGTCGACGAAGCCGCCGGGCAGGGCGAGTTCGCCGCGGCGGGGCTCGACGTCCCGGCGGATCACCAGCAGGCCTTCGCCGACCGGGAGCACCATCACCGCGACCGGCAGCGGGTTGAGATAGCTGCTGTTTCCGCAGCCCGCGCAGGTCCGGGGCCAGGCCTGGTCGGGGGCGAAGGCCGCGCCGCAGAAGGAGCAGTGGGAGTTTCTGATCGTCACGACCGTGAGAGTAGACCAGGCCGGGGCCGGCGGCGGCCCCGGCCCGGCGGCGTCACACCGGTCGCACCGGTCACACCAGGGGCTGCCACAGCGCGGGGACGCCGGGCGGCTCCCAGCCCTCCAGGGCGGAGTGGGCCTGGAGGCACCTGTAGACGACGAGGTCGTACAGGACCAGGTCGCCGACCTTGTAGTCCTGCGCCGTGGTCCACGTCCTCGGGATGTTGGTGGGGGTGGCGGTGTGCATCGCCCGGGGGCCGGAGGCGGGGGAGGCCAGGGCGGCCGAGGCGCCGTACAGACCGGCGCCCAGCACGACCGTTGTGATGAGCGCGACGGCGGGGGCCGCGCGGTTCGCATCAACCATGGGTGACTCCTCTGGGGGGAAGGGGAGACCAGCCCCCTCACACTGCCCCAGGCCGCCGGACAGGAGGAGCCAACGCTTTCTCATACCGTTTTCCTATGGGGCTCCGCTTTCCTGCGGGGCTCCACGAGCTTTCCTGCGGGCTCCACGATTCCTCACGGTCCGCGGGCTCCCGCGGGAAGAGCGGGCGACCGCTCACAGACCCCTCGTCACACGCCCGGGGCGTCCCGGTCGTCCCGGTCGTCCCGGCGGGCGGTCAGGCGGTCGGGGTCCGGCCAGTGCACGCCGTAGGCCCACCTCGCCTGCTCGAACCAGCGGATCAACCGGGCGCTCGGGTCGAGCTGGCCCCTGAGCACCCCGTGTCTGGCGCAGGTCGGCTCCACGTGGTGCCAGTTGTGCCAGCCCTCGCCGAGCGTCAGCATCGCCACCCACCACACGTTCGACGAGCGGTCCCTGGTCCTGAACGGGCGTTCGCCGAAGGTGTGCGAGACGGAGTTCACCGACCACGTGACGTGGTGCACCACGGCGTAGCGGACCAGCCCGCCCCAGAAGAGGGCGCTCCACGCGCCCGCCCACGACATCGACCACAGCCCGCCGACCGCGGCGGGCAGCGCGAACGACAGCGCGACGACGGCGGGGTAGGCGGCGTCGAAGCGCCGTACGTCCGGGTCGGCCAGCAGGTCCGGCACCCAGTGTCCGCGGCTGGAACGGCGGCGCGCGGTGTAGAACCAGCCGACGTGGGCGTGCGCCATGCCGCGCAGCAGCGCCAGGCCGCCGTCGCCGTAACGCCAGGGCGAGTGCGGGTCGCCGTCGCGGTCGGCGTACTTGTGGTGGCGGCGGTGCTCGGCCGCCCACAGCGTGACCGGGCCCTCGACCGCCATTCCTCCGGCCAGCATGAGCGCCACGCGCAGCGGCCTGCGGCACCTGAAGGACCGGTGGGTCAGCAGCCGGTGGTAGCCGACGGCGATCCCGAAGACGCTGACGAGGTACATCACGACCGCGATGACCACGTCGCGCGGGCCGACGCCCCACCCCCAGGCGGCGGGCACGGCAACGGCGAGCAGCAGCAGGGGAAGCACCACGAGGACGACGAGATAGACGGTGCGGCGTCCCGCGGTGACCCTCACCGTCTCGGCCGTGCCCGCCGCCGGGCGCGGGTGCGGCGGTGGGGCCGGTGACGGGGTCACGCTGCCTCCCTGCGGTCGGCGAAGACGACAAGACGATTCGGCCACTCATTCAACGACCGTGCACCCAGGTCACGGCAATGGCCTGGAAGTGACGGAGTAGTCACTCAGAGGAAGCAAAACAATCCATACGGTAGCCATCGGGGGAGGGTGTATCGCGCGCCTAGATTGTGGCTACACAACGTGATGATCTCTGTTCGCTCCGGTTTCACCGGGGTCCGCTTTCAACGGAAGGGCCTACGGCATGGGTGCTGTCGACCAGGCGACCACGGGCGGCCATCTGGCGAGATACGACGAGGCCCTGGCGCGTGACCCGATGTCCGCGTTCGGCCTCGTCCGTGAGTGGATGCGCACCGACTGGCGCGCCCTGTTCGCCGAGCTCCGCGAGCGACGGCCGGTCTTCGTCACGCCCGCCTTCACGGTCGTGACCCGTTTCGCCGACGTCGTCGAGGTGCTCTCCCACGAGGAGGTCTTCACGGTGCGCGCCTTCGGGCCGCGTCTGGAGGCCGCGCTGGACGGGCCCTTCATGCTCTCCAGGGACGCGACCCCGATGAACTGGCGGGAGAAGGGGCTGATGCAGGTCATGCTCGCCCCCGGCGACGTGGCGGCCGTGCGCGAGCTGGTCGGGCGCGTCGCCGACGAGGCGCTCGACGCGGCCGTGGCGCGCGGCCGCGTCGAAGCGGTCCACGAGCTGTTCCGCCACGTCGCCCTGGAGGTGTGCGCGCGCTACTTCGGCTTCCCCGGGCCCGATCCGCAGACCCTCTCCCGGTGGACCAGGGCCGTGGTCACCGACGGGTTCGCCAACTTCCAGGGCGACCCGGAGATCCAGGCCGCGTCCGTGGCGGCGGGCGCGGAGATGACGGCCCACCTGCGCGACCGGCTCGCCGAGCGCAGGGCCGCGCTGCGGGCGGGGCAGGACCCGCCGGACGACGTCTTCGCCAGGCTCGTCGGCACGGCCCTGCCCGCGGCGACGGCCGTCGACGACGAGCGCATCGTGGCCAACATGGCCGGGTTGCCCCTCGGGTTCGTGGAGAGCGGGCCGGGGGCCATGGTCGAGGCGGTCGAGCAGTTGCTGCTGCGGCCCGCGGTGCTGGCGGAGGCCGTCGAGGCCGCCGCCGACCCCGATCCCGCGCGCTTCGACGCCTACGTCTGGGAGGCGCTGCGGTTCAACCCGTTCTTCAAGCTGCTTCCCCGGCTGTGCGAGCGCGACCACGTCCTGGCCGCGGGCACCCCGCGCCGCACCGTGATCCCCGCGGGCACGTTCGTGCTCGCCGCCCCGGCCTCGGCCATGTTCGACGCCGACGTGGTGACCGAGCCTGAGGAGTTCCGTCCCGACCGGCCCGGCCACCACCGGCTGTTCTTCGGTCACGGGCACCACGCCTGCCTCGGGGTGCACCCCGCCAGGGCGATCGTCTGCGAAGCCGTACGGCGTCTGCTGTTGCGCCCCGGCGTGCGCCTGCTCCCGCCGCCGGAGGGGGAGGTCGTCCGCTCGCACGGGATCTTCCCCGACCGGTTCGTCCTCGGCCTCGGCCAGGAAGGAGGGGAGAGATGACGAGCGCGCGGAGCATCGCCACCGACGGGCTGGAGAACCGGCTCAGGTTCCTGGCCCTGACCAGCGGGCGTCCCCTCTGGGACCTCGTGCAGGCCGTCGAGCCGTTGCGGCGTCGGGTCAACGCCTCGCTGATCGACCACGCCGTCCGCGAGATGCCGCCGAGGCCGGAACCGCTGAGCACCATGGCCGACTACACCTCGTGGGCCTCGCTGACCGACCGCTCCTACAGCGGCAGGCATCTGCCGCCCGTCCCCGTGGCGCGGGACGACAGGCCCGCCCCCGAGCGCGCCGCTGACCTGTTCGCCCGCGGCGACACCATGGTCCCCTGCCCGCGCTCGACCGTGCTGTTCGCCTACTTCGCCCAGTGGTTCACCGACGGGTTCCTGCGCGGCGACGCCAACGTCCCGCGTGACCCCCGCAAGAACAGCTCCAACCACCACATCGACCTGAACCAGCTCTACGGCCTTCGCGAGGAGGCCACCGCCGCGCTGCGCACGTTCGAGGGCGGGCGGCTGAAGAGCCAGTTCGTCAACGGCGGGGAGTTCCCGCCCTACCTGTGCGAGCACGGCAAGGTCAAAGCGGAGTTCGCCCCGCTGAGCGTGATCCGCTTCGCGGAGCTCACCGACGCGCAGCGCGACACGCTGTTCGCGACCGGCAGCGACCGGGGCAACATCCAGATCGGCTTCACCATGCTCACGGTGCTGTTCCTGCGCGAGCACAACAGGGTGGCGGGCCTGCTGGCCGAGAACAACCGGCACTGGGACGACGAGCGCCTGTTCCAGACGACGCGCAACGTCCTCATCGTGCTGCTCATCAAGCTGGTGGTCGAGGAGTACATCAACCACATCACCCCCTACCACTTCCGCTTCGCCCTGGACTCCGACCTCTCGCGGACGCTGGCCCACGCGCCCTGGCACCGCGAGAACTGGGCCTCCGTCGAGTTCAACCTCGTCTACCGCTGGCACGGCCTGATCCCCTCCCACCTGTCGGTCGGCGACCGCGAACTGCCGATGGCGCAGACCCTGACGGGCGGCGCGCTGATCCCCGGGCCCGGGCTCGGCAGGCTCATCGAGGACGCCTCCCACCAGCGCGCGGGCCGCATCGGCCTGTTCAACACCGACCCCGTCCTGCGGGAGGTGGACGTCGCCAGCATCGCCGAGTCGCGTGCCCTCGACCTGGCCCCGTACAACAGCTACCGCGCGCACTGCCGCTTCCCCAGGGTGCGCGGCTTCGAGCAGGTCTCAGGCGACGAGAGGGTCAGCGGCGCGCTGCGCGAGCTCTACCGCGACGTCGACGACCTCGACCTGTACGTGGGGCTGTTCGCCGAGGAGCCGGGATCCCCAGACGCCATACTGCCGCCGCTCCTCACGAAGATCATCGCCATCGACGCCTTCTCCCAGGCGCTGACCAACCCGCTGCTGGCGCCGAGGGTGTTCAACGCCGCGACCTTCTCCCCGCAGGGGCTGCGGGTCATCGCCGCCACGCGGACGCTCTCAGACGTGGTGCACCGCAACATCCCCGAGGATCCGCGCCCCCGTTTCGTCAGCATGTCCCGGCGGGCGAAGCGGTGAACGAGGAGATCGGGCCCGAGCCGCCGTTCCGCCGGCACGCCCACGTGAACGGGCCCGTGAACGGGCCGGTGGACGGGCCGGTGGACGGGCCGGTGAACGGGCCGGTGAACGGGCCGGTGGACGGCTCGATGAGCGGGGAGACCGAGTTCACGCCTCCGCCTCCTCGGCCCGGCTCCGTGAACGGATCGCCGCAGGAGGAGACCGGGTCCGCGCGCTGGTCGCCTCGGCATGACCCGCAGGACGGAGCGGGGCGTGAGAAGGCGGAGCGGGCCGCCAGGTCGCTGCGCGCCGCGGCCCGGGAGCTGGTCGACGTCGGGGTCGCGATCCACGAGGCCGCCGCCCACGCCACGGCCGCGCTCACCGACGGCGCGACGCTCGGCGCCCTACCACGTGCCCCTCTGGCGGGTTGCCTCGCCCAGCGCTCCCTGCTGCGCGCGGTCACCAACGGCAAGGGGCTCGGATACGCCCCCACGGGTGGCAGGCTGGGCGCCCTGGCCGCCAAGCTCGGCGCCATGGCGGGCGCGGAGAGCCTGGCCGTGCGCGTCCTGGCCACCTCGCTGCGGCTGCGCGTCGCCGCCGTGACTCTCGACCATCCCGAGCTCGCCGACGACCCCATGCTGAGCAGGCTCGTCGAGGCGGCCGCCGCCGACCGCGACCTGGAAGCGGTGCGCGCGCTGCGCGCCCTGCTCAGGGACCGCGGCGCGGTGCGCACGCTCAGCGGGCTGGCCCCGGTCTTCGGGGAGGTTCTCGCACTGCGGGCCCTGCTGGACGAGAACCCGCTCAACGACGCCGCCGCCTGGCTGATAGCGACGGGAAAGGGATACGCCAGCGCCGACCCGATCATCGGCATGAGCAACAGGGCCGTCGCGGTCCTCGACACGGGGGAGGGGGCCGCGCGCCCCGTCGACCTGACCGCCGCCGAGGCCGCGCGGCTGGGCACACAAGGGTCGCTGCTCGGCTTCCTGCGCAACATCAGCGCGGTCGGCACGACAGGGCGGGCGCTCGTCCAGAGCGTCGAGGGCCCCGACGGGGTGGTGCGCCACGTCGTCCAGGCGCCCGGCATGCGGACCGGACGACCGGACAACGACTCGCCCCAGGACCTGCTCGGCGCCTTCAGCAGCGCCGTACTGGACAGCAGCCCCTACAGCCGGGCCCTGGCCAGAGCCGTCGAGGCCTACGGTCCGCCCCCGGGGGCCGAGCTCGCCCTCATCGGGCACAGCGCGGGCGGCGCGGCCATCATGAACCTGGCGCAGGACGCGGAGTTCTGCGCCCGCTACACCGTCACCCACGCCGTCGCCGTCGGCTCGCCCGTCGACTTCAAGAGACCCGCGGACCCGCGCACCTGGGTCGCCAGTGTCACCAACCAGCACGACATCATCCCCACCCTCGACGGGCAGGGCGCGGGCAACTGCTTCGACCTGCACCCCGACTGGTACGTCGTCGACTACTTCGACTCCACCCACCTGTTCCCGCTCTGTCACAGCATCGAGCACTACATCGCCAACATCGCCGACGACCTGCCGGACGCCCGCGACCGGATCGACGGGCGGCTCACCCCTTACCGGGGACCGGTCGTGCGCTCACAGGCGTACCTCCTGTCCGACCGGGCCCCCCGCGCCGAGGCCTCGGCCACCTGACACCCGCCCCCCTGAGATCTGCCCGTGTGACCAGCCGACCGGAGGATCGGATGCCCGCCGTACCCGAAAGGATCGCCGTCCACGCCGAGGTCCTGCGGTCCGACGCCCGCGCGCTCGCCGAATGCGCCGAGCGCCTGCGCCGGATCGAGGCCGACCTTGAGGCAGGAGGGGCCGCGCCACAGTGGCTGCGCGAGTCGGTGAGGGCCCACCTCGCCGCCTGCGCGGCGGCCGCGACCGACCTGACCGAGGCCGCGACCCGGATGCGCGGTTACGCCGAGCGGGCGGCCCGTCCCTGAGGTCGGCTCGCCTGGTGCACAGCCCGTCCCTGAGATCAGCTCGCCTGGTGCACGGCCCCTCCCTGAGATCAGCTCGCCTCGTGCACGGCCCGCGCCGCGCTGAGGCCCGACTCCAGCGCGCCCTCGATCCACGCGTGCCACAGCGAGCAGTGCTCGCCCGCGAAGTGCACGCGGCCCTCCGGCGCGATGATCGCGTCATGCAGGCTGGTCTGCTGGTGCGGCTCGAACAGGGCGAAGGCCCCGGCCGCGTAGGGGTCGTCGTACCAGGCGTGCGTGACGCCGAACTCGAAGTGGTCGTGGATCTCGGGGTGGATCTTGGCGACGTCCTCGAGCGCCTGCTCGACCCGCTTCGTCGGTGACATCGCGCCCCACCGCAGGGCGTCCTGGCCCCAGGTGTAACTGGCCAGCAGGACCGAGCGCTCCTGTGCCCCGGCGTGGTGCGAGGGGTAGCAGACGCGCCGGATCGGCAGGTCGGTGACCGTGGTGCCGCCGACGATGCCGTCGGTCTTCTCCCAGAAGGGCTGCCGCACCTGAAAGAGGATCTTGGTGGAGGCGTTGTAGTTCAGCTCGCGGATGGCGCGCTGCTTGCGGCGGGAGAAGGCGGGCCTGGTCTCGACGTCGCGCAGCACGGAGAACGGGATCGTGCAGATGGCGTAGTCGCCGGTGAAGGTCGTCCTGCCCGAGCCCGTCTTGACGTGCAGGGTGACCGAGTGGTCGTCCTGCTCGATGGCGGTGACCTCGTGGCCGAACCGGACGTGGTTCCTGAGCTCCTGGTAGAAGGCGGTCGGCAGCCGGTCGCTGCCGCCCTCGATCTCCTGCATGTCCTCGAACGCCCGGCCGACGATCTCGCGGAACTGCTCGATGACGGCGGCGTTGAGGTTGGACTCCCTGAAGCTCATGACGCCGTACAGCTCGATGGCCCCCTCGGAGAAGCCGCGCTCGCGCAGGAAGCCACGGATGGAGTAGCGGTCGTACTCGGTGCAGATTCGGTCGAGCGCGCCCTCTCCCTCCTGTTCGTACAGGTCGTGGATCTCCTGCGTGGCGCTGCGCCACAGGTCCTCGTAGGTGCGGCCGCGTTCGTGCTCGGCCAGCCCGAAGTCGACGATCTCGGGGTTGCCGTTCAGCTCCCTGATCGTGGTCCTGACGCCCTGGATGTAGGCCAGGGTGTCGGGGTTGCCCATGACGAACGGGCGCAGGCGCAGCCCGAACCGCTCGCAGTAGGCCAGGGTGAGGTCGTGCACGCGCGGGATCCGCATCGCGCCCGCCTCGGCGTACAGGCCGGGCGCGAAGCCGCGCAGGGTGAGCACCCGCCCGCCGACCCGCTGCTGGGCCTCCAGGACGACGGGCTCGTGACCCTGGCGCATCAGCTCGTAGGCGGCGACCAGACCGGCCATCCCGCCCCCGATGATCAGCACCCGCTTGCGGGGCGTGCCGCCCGCGGCCAGCCCGTGCTCGGCCGTCGCGACCAGGTCCGCGGGCACTCTGAGCTCGTGGCTGGGCCGGGGCGCTCCCGCGTCCACCAGCTCTGCGGGCATGGCGGAACCAAATGCTGTCGACATCGACCGGCTCTCCTCCTGGGCGTCGCATCTCCATCATCACTTAAAGCAACTATATGATTACCTTAAGTTATGTGTGATGCCAAGAGGTGAGTCACACCGGTCGAGCACGCCGGCCCCGCGGCTGTCGGGGAGGCCGGGCGGTCCGGGCTACCGCCCGTTTCCCTGACAGGCCCGCACCGCGTGGAGCGCCGCGTCGTAGTCGGGGTGCCGGCCCACGGCGGGGACGTACTCGGCGTACCCGACCTCGCCGTCGGCGTCGACCACGAACACCGCGCGCGCCAGCAGGCGAAGCTCCTTGATCGCGACGCCGTACGCGAGGCCGAAGGAGAGGTCGCGGTGGTCGGACACGGTCTGGACCGCCGCGACGCCGCTCGCCCCGCACCATCGCGCCTGGGTGAAGGGCAGGTCCACCGAGACCGTGAGCACCGTGACCCCCGGCAGCCGCGCCGCCTCCTCGTTGAAGCGGCGGGTCTGCTGGTCGCAGACCGGTGTCTCGAGGGACGGCACGACCGAGATCAGCCGGATCGTGCCCGCCGAGGAGTCCAGGGTGACCGGCGTGAAGTCGTTGGCGAGCACGGTGAACGGGGGCGCCTGCCGGCCCGCCTTCACCTCCTCGCCGAGCAGCGTCACGGGCCGGTCCCGGAACGTCGTGACCCCGAGGCGTTCCACGACGCTCATGACGTGTGCTCCTGACCGTGGAGGGTGGTGAAGAAGGCGGCGATGTCCGCGGCGAGGCCCCGCGGGTCCTCGACGGCGGGGAAGTGCCCGCCGCGGTCCATGACCGTGTAGCGCTGGAGGTTGAAGTACCGCTCGACCCACCTGCGGGGCTGGGCGGTGGGCTCCTTGGGGTACGCGGCGACCGCGGTGGGCACGCCGATCACCGGAACGTCGTCGTGGACCGGCTGCCACGGGCGACGCAGACTCTCGGCGTACATCCGGGCCGAGCTGCCCATCGAGTTGGTGAACCAGTAGATCGACAAAGTGGTCAGGACCCGGTCCCGGGGGTACGCCTTCTCGAAGTCGCCGTCGTGGTCGGTCCAGTCGTGCAGCTTCTCCACCAGCCAGGCCGCGGTGGCCGCCGGGGAGTCGGCCAGGTAGGCGACCGTCTGGGGCCTGGTGACGTGCATCTGGAAGTAGCCCGCGCCGGTGCGCCCCCACGCGGTGTACGCCTCCCGGCGGGCCTCCTCCTCGGGGGTCCACAGGTCGGGGGAGACGGGCGCGGCGTCGAGGGGGAAGGGCATCGTGGTGTGCAGCCCGACGACCGCGTCGGGACGCGTGTGCGCCAGCTGCTCGCCGACGATCGCGCCCCAGTCCGATCCGTACACGCCGTAGCGCTGATGGCCGAGGACCTCGGTCATCAGCCGGTGGAACAGCTCGGCCGTCTCGGCGTAGCCGACTCCCGTGCCGCGCAGCGGGGTGGAGAAGCCGTAGCCGGGCAGGTCGGGCACCACCAGCTCGAAGTCCGCCAGGAGCGGGAGCACCTCCGCGAAGTCCCAGAACGTCCACGGCCAGCCGCCGATCAGCAGCAGGGGCGTGGCGCCGGGACGCGGGGCGTGCATGTAGTGGATCGGCTGGCCGTCCAGCTCGACGCGGTAGTGGGCGTACTCGTTGACGGCCTTCTCGTGGTCGCGCCAGTCGTACCCGTTCCGCCAGTGGTCGAGCAGCTCGGCCAGGTAGGCGCGGTCGGCGCCGTACGTCCAGCCGTCGCCCAGGTCGTCGGGCAGCCGGCTGGCCGCCAGCCGCCGCCGGAGATCGTCGAGGTCCTCGTCGGGGACGGCGATCCGAAATCGGCTCGGTTTCATGACAGGTCAGTCCTCCGGTTTGCGGGCGACACCGCCGTACATTCGGTTGGTGGAGTCGCCGGACCGCTCGTCGGGGTTCCACCGGCCCACCGGTACGACGCCGGGCGGCAGGATGTCGAAGCCCCGGAAGAAGTCGGTGATCTCGCCGCTGTCGCGGTAGGTCATCGAGGCGGTGGTGTTCTCGTAGATGCCCTCCATCGTCCGGCGCTCCTCGACCGGGGACCGGTCCGTGGCCAGGTGCGAGATCGCGAGGTAGGACCCGGCCGCCATGCGCGACCCGAAGGCCTCGACGATGGCGTGCGGGTTCTCGCTGTGCCTGACGAAGTGCAGGACCGCGACGAACAGGACCGCCACCGGCTCGGAGAAGTCGATCGTCTCCCGGGTGTCGGGATGGTCCAGGATCGCCGCGGGGGCGCGCACGTCCGCGGTGATGATCCGGACGTTCGCCGCCGCGTCGCCGGTGAGCAGGGGCCGCCCGTACGCGGCCACCGCGGGGTCGTTGTCGACGTACACGACGCGGGCGTCAGGGATCGAGCGCCGGGCGACCTGGTGGGTGTTCTCCATGCTCGGCAGGCCGGCCCCGACGTCGACGAACTGGCGGATGCCGCACCGCTTCGCCAGGTGGTCGACGACCCGGCCCAGGAAACGGCGGTTCTCCCATACGACGTCGCTGGTCAGCGTCTTGCCGACCCTGCTGATCACGAGGTCGCCCGCCTGCCGGTCGACGGGGAAGTTGCTGTCGCCGTGCAGGAAGTAGTCGTACATCCTGGCCGGCGACGGCTTGTCCAGCGAAAGCGCGTTCTCGGTCGACATGGCGGCTCCTCAGGCGGGCTCGACGTCAGCTCTTGATGGGGCTCTGGTGGAAGGACAGCAGCTCCAGCCGTCCCTCCGAGCACCTGCGGATCACCCACGTGGCGTGGAACAGGCGCTCGGGCGCGGCCACGGTCTCGCCGGGCAGCAGGACCCCGGCCTCCTCGACCACCATCGCGACGTCGTCGCTGAGAAAGTCGAGGAACAGGGTGCGCCCGGCGACGTTGCAGTCCTTGAAGGGCCCGGCGAAGGCCGCCTTCACATAGGCGCGGATCTCCTCGCGGTCGCGCAGCTCGTCGTCGTACTGGACCAGGCTGCCGTTCTCGGCGAAGACGTCGGCGAAGGCGTCGGGGTCCTTCGCGGTCACCCCCGCCTGGATCCGCATCGGCACGGTGAGCACGGCCTTCTCGTCGTCGCCGGTGAACCGCCCGTAGAAGGAGGTGACCGCGTCGACCCCGGCGGCCGCGAGGATCTCCGCGGCGTTGCCCCAGGACATCGCCCTTACCCGGCGATCGGGCTTGTCTGGTGGGAGATGAGCTTCCACTCCTGGCCCTGCTTCACGATCACGTACATGGCCCGGCCCGCCTGGCCGGGGGCCAGCTCGGTCTCGCCGTCGCGCAGGATCCCGCCGTCGGTGACGGCCAGCGCGACGTCGGCCGCGACCAGCCTGACCTCCACGGGCTCCTCGACGACCCGGGCGGCCCGGTAGGGACCGGCGAAGCCCTCGGCCATGTAGGCGCGGATCTCCTCGCGTCCCCTGAGCTGCGTGTCGCCCACGAGCAGGCTGCCGTTGTCGACGAAGACGTCGGCGAAGGCGTCGGCGTCGCCGCTCTCCCACGCGGCTCGGATGCGTAACGGGACGCTGAGGACCGCGCCTTCGACTCCGTTGCTGTACCGGCCGTAGTTGCCGGCCCACTGCCTGGCCTGGGCGACCAGCGCGGCGGCCTCGTCCGACATTCGCTCTCCTCCAATGTGATCGGTTGGTTCCACCGCTCTCACCACCGCAGCGTCGCGCCCTCGCCACGCGGGGTGTTCTGGTATCCGGCCAGCAGCCACGTACCGTCCTGGCGGACGACCACCCAGGTCGAACGGACCGCAAGCTCGGGGGCGATCTCGGTCGCGCCCGGCGTCAGGATCCCGCCGTGCGTCCGGATCAACGCCACGTCGCCCGACGCAAAGCGCACGTCCACCGGGCGGCCGGTCACGCCGGTGCCCTTGAAAGGTCCGGCGTAGGCGGCCGTCATGAACGCCCGGATCTCCTCACGGCCGCGCTTGAGCACGTCGCCGGGCAGGATCAGGACACCGTTCTCGGTGAAGACCTCCGCCACGCCGTCAGGGTCGTTGCGCGACCAGGCCTCGACCAGGCGGAGCGGGACGCCGAGCACCTCCTTCTCCTCGTCGCTGGTGAACTCCCCGTAGTAGGCGGCCAGCCCCGCGCCTTCGGAGATCACCGCTGACGAAGCACCTGTGGACATGACCACTCTCCTTCAGATTCCGACTGTGTCACCAGAGCATCGTCATCCGGGCCGGAGCCGCCCCGCATCTCCGACATTGCTGCGCGGGCCGGACCACGACGTCGGAGACCCCGCGACATCGGAGGGCGAGCCGCCGTCCGTGCGGTAGGGTGCTGTCCGGCCCGGAGCCGAACGCGTCGCAGGTCCCGGGGGCGTCAGACAGCCGTGAGAGAGCCATCCGAGAGACCGGAGACGGCACATTGGCAGCGACAGAACCGGTGGCCGAGCCGATCCTGCCCGGTGACGAGGGGCCGCCGACACCGTGGACCCAGGCCGGGGAGCGTCTGGCCGCGGCGCGCACGTACTGGCTGGCCACCACCGGCCCCGGCGGGCGGCCGCACATCAGGCCGTTGATCGGGATCGTGGTGGACGGAATCCTCCAGGTGAGCTCAAGCCCGGGGTCCCGCAAGAGCCGGAACCTGGAGCACAACGCGTCCTGCGCCGTCACGGCGTCGTGCGAGGGCTTCGACATGGTCGTCGAGGGCACCGCGGCGCGGGTCGACGACGCGTCCCTGCTGCGGCGGGCGGCGGACGCCTTCCAGACCAAGTACGGCTGGCCGCTGTCCGTGCGGGACGGCGCCTTCCACGCCGAGTACGGCGCGCCGACCGCCGGCGACCCTCCCTACCACCTGTACGCGCTGACACCCGTGACGGCCTTCGGCTTCCCGACCTCCGGGTCGTTCACCCCGACGCGCTGGCGCTTCGCGGCCGGCCGTCCCTAGCCGATCGGGCTGCTGTGGTGCGACAGCAGCAGCACCTCGCCGTCCGGCTGCCTGACGACCACCCATGTCGCGCGGATCCGGTTCTCCGGTGCGATCTCCGTCTCGCCGCGCCTGATGATCCCGCCCTCGGTGACCGCCATGGCGACGTCCTCGGAGAGGAAGTCCACCGACAACGGCCAGCCCTTGACCCGGGCGCCCCGCAGGGGCCCGTCGAAACCGGCCGACATGTAGGCGCGGATCTCCTCCCGGCTGGTCAGCTGGGTGTCCCGCATGAGCAGGCTGCCGCGCTCGGCGAACGCGTTCGCGAACGCGTCCGGGTCGTTGCTCGCCCAGGCGGCCTGGATCCGCATCGGCACGGTGAGCACGGCCTTCTCGTCCTCGGCGGTGAACTGACGGTAGTAGGAGACGTCCTCATCGAGGCCGGCCACGGCGAGGATCTCCGACGACCTGCCCCACGGTGAGACTTCGGCGGGCATACGGCTCACTCTCTCTTGTCTGAGTTGTCGAGATCTGAGTTGTCGAGACATGTGCACCTCGCGGCCGACGCGACGGGCCTCGGCGAGCAGCTCCCCGCCCCACCCCTCCCAGAGCCCGGCCAGCCTCGATGTGATGATCACGGTGTCGGCCGACCGGTCGGCCAGCGGGGTGCGCAGGCCGATCGCGTGGTGTCCGGTGTGCCGTCCCCCGGCGAGCGCCCGGTCCAGCAGCTCCCGGTCGAAGTCCAGCACGACCGCCGACGGCGGCAGGCTCGCGGGCAGCCGGCCGCCGGCGCCAACGACGACCACGCCGTCGCCGTCGTCCCGCCCGGTACGGCGCAGCGCCTCGGCGACCTCGTCCGACACGTCCGTGTCGCGGGCCCGGTGCCGCCACGCCTCCAGGGCGCGGTACTCCTCGTCCCAGTCCCAGAAGCGCCATCCGGCGATCAGGACCGCCCCCAGCTCGACCACCGGCTCCCGGTGCCTGTCCAGGAACAGCCCCATGTTGCGGGTGAAGTGCGCCCAGTTCGCCGCCAGGTCGCGGTCGTGCGGCATGTTGACCACCCAGGCGCCGGGGACGACGCGGAACGGCAGTCCGTGGCGGACGATCCGGAAGCCCAGCTCCAGGTCCTCCCCGCCCCAGCCGTGGAAGTCCTCGTCGAACCCGCCGACGGCCCAGAAGTCGTCGGCCCTGATGGAGCAGTTGCCGGTCCAGAAGAACTGCCAGGGCACCGCGCGGCGGTTCAGGTCGCCGTCGTGCTCGGCGAGCAGCGCGACCCTGAGGTCGAGGAAGGCCGGCCGGTCGTGGAAGCGCGCGTAGACCTCCTCCGGCGGGAGCCGGTCGATGACCTCGGCCAGGCCCGGCATCGGGTTCTCCGGGTTGTAGCCGTGGGTGTGGCCGACGACCGCGACGCGCTCGCCGGTCGCGTGCGCCGCGAGATGGTGCGCGAGGCAGTCGGGGCCGGCCAGCACCCCGGAGTCCAGGAAGGCCAGGATCGGCGCGGACGCCAGCCGTGCTCCGGCGTTGCGCGCGCCCGCCGCCCGGAACCCCCGGTCCTCCTGGAAGTGGTAGACGATCCTGAGTCGGTCGGCGAAGGACTCGGCGACCTGCCGGGTGGTGTCCGACGACCCGTCGTCGGACACCACGACCTCGAACTCGTCGCCCGGCAGGCGCTGCAGGGTCAGCTGCTCCAGCGCCCTGCGGAGCTGCTCGCCCCGGTTGTACGTGGGGATGACGACCGAGATCCTCGGAGGGGTCTCGCCTGCGCGCACCGGACCTCACCTTCCTCGAAGCGATGTCGAGACGGCTCGCCGCCTCACCGGTATGCCTTGGCCTGCAACGCGAACAGCTCCGCGTAGAGCCCGTCACCGGCGGCGAGCGTCGCGTGGTCGCCGATCTCCGCGACCCGGCCGTCCCGGACCACGATGATCAGGTCGGCCATCCGCACGGTGGAGAAGCGGTGCGAGACCAGCACGGTGATCGCGCCGGTCGTGTCCGCGACCCGGCGGGCCTGGCTCGCGTACCGTTCGAACAGGGCGTGCTCGGCCTCCGGGTCGAGGGCCGAGGTGGGCTCGTCGAGCACCAGCAGCAACGGGGTGTCGCGCATCAGCGCCCGGCCGAGCGCCAGCCGCTGCCACTGCCCGCCGGACAGCTCGGCGCCGTCGGCGTAGCTCTTGCCGAGCTGGGTGTCCAGCCCGTCCGGCAGGCCGTCCAGCACGTCCGTCGCCTGCGCCCGCTCCAGCGCCGCGCGGATCGCGGAGTCGGAGGACAGCTGGGACAGGTCGCCGACGCCGACCGTCTGCCTGGCCTGGAACTCGAACCGGACGAAGTCCTGGAACCCGGCGGCGATGCGCAGCCGCCAGTCCTCGACGGGCATCCGCCGCAGGTCCACCCCGTCCACCAGGATCCGGCCCTGTGACGGCCGGTAGAAGCCGCAGAGCAGCTTGACCAGGGTGCTCTTGCCCGCGCCGTTCTCGCCGACGACGGCCACGGTGGCCCCGGCCGGGAGTGTGAGGCGGACGTCCTCCAGCACCGGCGCGTCCGTGCCCGGGTAGGTGAAGCTCACCCCGTCCAGCTCGATGCCGTGCCTGAGCCCCTGCGGCGGGTCGGCGTCCACCGGCACCGGCTCGGGCGCGGTCACCAGCGCGCGCAGCGTCCTGAGCCGCCGGTAGGCGCCGGCCATCCGCTGCAGCTGCTGCAGCAGCGTGACCGCCTGGGTGACCTGCTGGTTCACCTGTGTGGCCAGGACGATCACCAGCACGACGTCGCCGACGCCGCGACGGCCCGCGATCGCCTCCCGGATGACCAGGAGCATCGCGCCGACGTAGGCGAGGGCGAAGCAGATCTGCCCGGCGGCCCGCACCCACGTCGCGACGAGGTGGGCCCGCCACAGGCCGTGGGTGGTCGCCTTCCACGCCGCCCGGTGGCGGCTGCGCAGGGTGTCCTGGAGCCGGAAGACGCGCAGCTCACCGGCCGCGCCGGCCGAGGTGGACAGGCGGAACAGGTTCAGCGCGACACGGGTCGACTCGGCGGTCGAGGTCTTGGCGCGGTCGAGGATCCGCTCGGCCCACCGCCCGGTCATCAGCGAGGGGACCGCGGCCAGCGGCAGCAGCAGCAGGATCGGGTTCAGCACCGCGAGCAGGACCGCGGTGAACAGCACGGCCAGGGCCAGGCCGATGCTGTTCAGCAGCGACTCCAGGCCCGTGCGGAACTGGCGGGCGTCCTGTTGCAGGACCGTCAGCGTGTCGGCGTGCTCGGCCTGTTCGTGGTGGGAGACGCCGGGCGAGCCGTTGGAGACCGCGACGAGCTGCTCGTCGAAGTCCAGCTCGCCGAGCTCCGACAGCTCGAAGTAGAAGATGTGCGCGAAGTGCTCGAAGGTGAGGACGGCGACGGCCAGGACGGCGACCGCGACTCCGGCCAGTGCCGCCTGGGCGGCGCGCCCGGCGACGATCTGGTCGGTCATCCAGGCCAGCGTCGCCGCGAGCAGCGGCGCGGCCACCGCGCCGACGATCATCAGGACCACCGAGACGGCGGTCTTGCGCCGGTCCAGCCGCCAGGCCGTGGTGATCATCTGCCACGAGCCGGTGAACACCTCTGTCATGTCAACGCCCCCGCCGGGTCCGTGTCGTCGGCCGTGCCACCGGTGTTGTCGGTGTCGTCGGTGTCGTCGGCGTCGCCGAACCGGTCGGCCTGCAGCCGGAACAGCTCGGCGTACCGGCCGTCCAGGGCCAGCAACTCCTCGTGACCGCCCTGTTCGGTGACCCGCCCGTGTTCGAGCACCACGATGTCGTCGGCGTGCCGTACGGTGGAGAACCGGTGCGAGATCAGCAGGGTCGTCGCGCCCCGGGTCAGGTCGGCGAACTCGTCGAAGAACCCGGCCTCGGCCCGCACGTCCAGGCTCGCCGTCGGCTCGTCGAGCACGACGACCGCCGAGCCGTTGCGCAGGGCGAACAGGGCGCGGGCCAGCGCCACCCGCTGCCACTGCCCGCCCGACAGGTCGGCCCCGCCGGTCATGTGCCGGGCCAGGGTGGTGTCCATCCCGTCGGGAAGCTCGTCGAGTGCCTCGGCGATGCCGACCGCCTGGGCGGCGGCCCGGATGCCCGGCCGGTCGTCGACGTGCGCGATCGAGCCGAAGCCGATGTTGTCCGCGGCCGACACCTCGTAGCGCTGGTAGTCCTGGAAGATCACGCCGAGCCTGGCCCGCCACTCGTCCAGCGGGTACGACCGGATGTCGACCCCGTCGAAGCGGATCACGCCGCCGGTCGGCTCGTACAGCCTGGCGAGCAGCTTGACCAGCGTGGTCTTGCCCGCGCCGTTGACGCCGACGATCGCGGTGCAGCGGCCGAGCGAGATCTTCAGGTCCAGCCCGTCGAACAGGGCCGGACCGCCGCCCGGGTAGCGGAAGCTCACGTTGTCGAAGTGGACGATTCCGGCGTGCGCCGGGGCCGGGTCACCGGCCGCCGTGGCGGCGGGCTCCTCGTACGCCTCGATGCGGCGGGTGAAGCGCTGCACGGCCTCGTAGGAGTACATGCCGATGGCGGTCTGCACGTCGGCCTCCGGGTAGTACCCCGACAGCCTGAGCGCCCCGAGGCCCGACTGCATGACGAGGATGAAGCCGGTCAGGGTCAGCCCGTTCGCCATGGTCACGCCGGTGCCGCCGAACACGAGGGCCACGAGGGCCAGGCAGCCCAGGGTCATCCACAGGACCGGCCAGAGCAGGATGCGCCGCCGCTCGGCCCAGACCGGGCGCAGCACGGCGAGGTAGGCCACGCGGATGCCCTCCCGCAGCCAGTCCACCAGTCCGAAGACCCGGATCTCCTTGCCCGCGCCCGGCCGTACGGCGAGGTTGCGCAGGTAGTCGCTCTTCCGCTCGGTCCCGGCGAGGTCGATCCTGACCTGGGTGTACTTGCGGAGCCCGCCCCGGAAGGCGTACCGGAAGACCAGGACCGCCACGAGCAGCCCGGCCCCGGCCGCCCACGAGTACGTGACGCCGACCACGACGATGTACGCGCAGAGCTGTGTGTACCTGGCGATCAGGGCGAGCAGCCCGGCGCTCGCCTGGCCCGGGCTGAAGATGCCCGCCTCCAGCTCGCGGGCGGCCACGCCCAGGTCGTTCAGCACCTGCTCGTCCTCCAGCGGCGCGACGCCGGGACCGCCCAGTGAGGCGGCCATCAGCTCGTCGAACGCCCGGCCGTCGACGCGGCGGGCCATCAGCTCGCCCAGCGAGGCCGCGAGCGGCGTGATGACCTGCTGGGCCAGGAAGACCAGGGCCGCGACGACGAACACCCCGATCAGCTCCTGCCAGGCGGCCGAGTCGAGCCCGCCGCGCACGGCCTCCGGCACCCGGCCGAGCACCACGGCCGTCATGATCACGAAGATCACCGGCAGCACGCCGAGCACCAGGTTGGTCAGGACGAGCGCGGTCACCAGGCCTCCACCGGCCCGCGGCACCTGCCGGGCGATGTTCCACCGGGCGGCGACCAGTTCGGGGAACGGCGTGGCGGGACGCTTCACGGCGCCACCCGCCGATCACGTGGACCGGCCGGGCGGTACGGCACCCGCGGGGCGGGCGGCTCAAGTGTGTGACCGAACGGACTCATCCGGTCGCGTGCGAGGACGCTCACGGCGAGCTTCGGGGAATTCATCATGGCCTCTCCTGATCATCTGTATCAGGATGACTTTTCCAATCCACGCGACAGCGGAGCATCTCCGAAAATGCGGAATCACCGCCGGGCGCGACCGGGTCGCTTCGAAGACTTCGGGGCCCGGACCTTTCCCCGAGAGGGCCGGACGGCCGCTCAGTCGACGGCGTGCCGGGCCAGGAAGTCGGCGCACCTCGGCAGGCCGCGGGCGCGGATGACGGTGTTGAGGTCGAAGACCTGCTCGGGCGGGGTTTCCGCGAACAGCCCGACGATCGGGGTCCCGTACTTCTCCGCCATGTACCTGAGGTTGGTCGAGGAGCTCTCCATGTTGTCGTCGAAGCTCGTCTCGTGCGGGACGTGGACCGACTTCGCCTCCCGGTTCAGCACGATCCGGGCGCCGGCCAGGTGCAGCCGGAAGCCGAGGTCGACGTCCTCCCCGCCCCACTGCCGGAAGGCCTCGTCGAACATGCCCACGGCGCGCAGCTGCTCGGTCCGCGCCGAGGCGTTCCCGGTCCAGTAGACGAGCCAGGGCGCGGGCTCGTCGCCGAAGGCGTCGGTGTAGCGGGCGTAGAAGTGCTCGCGGACGTCGAGCCAGCCGTTGGCCCGCATGACCTCGACGGTTGCGTCAGGGGACGAGGGGTCCACGGCTCGCCGTACGGGCTCGGAGTCCGTCCGGACGGGGTCGAAGCCGTAGATGTAACCGATCACCGCGACCGGGCCGGGGGCGCTCTCATGGCTGTCGAGGTGCGCGGCCAGGCAGCCGGAGTGGAGGAGCACGCCCGTGTCGACGAACACGCAGACGGGGGCCTCGGCGCGCGAGATGGCGACGTTGCGCGCCTTCGACACCTGGAAGCCGTCGTCCGCCTGGTAGAAGTAGCGCAGGTTGAGGACGTCGCGGAACTCCTCGACGACCGCGGGCGTCCCGTCACTCGACCCGTCGTCGACGACCAGCACCTCGAACCGCTCGCGCGGCAGGCTCTGCATGGTGAGGGAGACAAGGGTGTGCCGCAGCAGTTCCCTCCGGTTGTAGGTCGGCACGATCACGCTGCAGCTGAGTGAGTTTCCCATCGCCCTTTCCGATGCCGTGGTGGAGTTTCCGCAACGCTACTGAGGCCCGGTCAGCGGGCACATCTCCCAGATTGCTGTGTTCGGCCGCGTGTGGATTGCCTTTCGGCGCGACCTGTTTTTTCTCGTGCGTTGTTCTTTTGAAATGCTCTGTTTCGCCCGGCGGGATCTGACTTCTTTCTCCGGCGGGGAAGGCGCGCGTACCGTTTACGCCGTTGATGCCGGAACGGGCTCAGGGAGAACGCATGAATCCATTCCATCGTTGGCGCGCGCTCGCCCTGCTCTGCACGGCCAACTTCATGGTGATCCTCGACTCTCAGATCGTCCTGGTGGCCCTCCCGTCCATGGAACGGCAACTCGGCCTCTCCCCCGGGGAGGGGCAGTGGATCCTCACCGCCAACCTGCTGACGTTCGGCGGCCTGCTGCTGCTCGGCGGCCGGGCGGCGGACCTGCTCGGGCGGCGGCGGGTGTTCCAGGTGGGCACCGCCCTGTTCCTGGTCGTCTCGCTGCTGTCCGGCCTCGCGGTGAACGGCCTGATGCTGGTGGTGGTGCGCGCCGTGCACGGCGTGTCGGCGGCCATGATGGCGCCGGCGGCGCTGTCCATCCTCACCACCACGTTCGAGGAGGGCGCCGACCGCAACAGGGCGCTCGCCGCCTGGTCGGGCATCGGCGGCATCGGCGCCACGTCCGGGCTGCTGCTCGGCGGCGTGCTCACGCAGAGCCTCGGCTGGCAGTGGGTCTTCTTCATCAACGTGCCCGTCGCCGCTCTCCTGCTGGCGCTGAGCCCGGCCCTGCTGCCGGAGAGCTACGACCGCGGGCGGCGCGAGTCCTTCGACCTCGCCGGAGCGGTGACCGTCACCGGTTCGCTCGTGCTGCTCGTCTACGCGATCGTCCAGGCGCCCACGGCCGGGTGGACCGCCCCGCTGACGATCGGCCTGTTCGTCCTGTCGGCCGTGCTGCTCCTGCTGTTCGTCGTCATCGAGACGAGGTCGGCGGCCCCGCTGCTGCCGCCGGCGATTCTGCGCCTGCCCAGGCTGGCCGGCGGCAACATGCTGATGGTCATCCTGGCCATGTCGGCGTTCGGCCTGTCCTTCCTCGTCGCCATGTACACCCAGCAGGTGCTGGGATACTCGCCTTTCCAGTACGGCTTCAGCACCTCTGTCATGCCCGTGACGGCCGTCGTCGGGGCGTACGTCGCGCAGTTCGCCGTCACCCGGACCGGCACCCGGCCGGTGGGGGCGGTCAGCATGGTCCTGATGGGCGCGGGGCTCCTGTTGCTGACGCAGGCGCCGGTCGGCGGGGTCTACGCCCGCGACCTGCTCCCCGCCCTGCTGCTCTTCGGCGCCGGGCTCGGCGGCGCGACGATCGCCGGTTCGGTCGCGGCGCTCGCCGGGGTGGCCGAGCACGACTCCGGGCTCGCTTCGGGCATCAACGCGGCGGCTTTCCAGCTCGGCGGCGCCCTGGGGATCGCGCTCATCGCGACCGTGGTCGCCTCGACGGTCACCGGCCCCGACCCGGCGGCGCTGGCCGGGGCCTTCCAGAGCGGGTTCGCCGCCTGCGCGGTCTTCGCGGCCGCGGGCCTGCTCGTCTCGCTCGCGCTGCTCGGGCGGCGCGGGGCCACCGGGACCACCGGGGCCGAGGAGGCCGCGCCCAGCCTCCGGTGACGCCCCGCCCACGCCGGTACGGAACGGTCCGGGCCCCCGTCGCGGGGCCCGGACCGTTCGCGTCGTCAGGCGTCGTATTCGTCGTTGAGTCGCTCCCAGCTGTGGGTCGGCTCCTGCGGCCAGCCCTCGGGGGAGTCCTCCCAGGTCTCCTGACGCCCGAACGGGGTCACGTCCAGCAGGCTGAACGTGTTGCCGACGTATTCGACCCCGCGCTGGGTGGTGAAGTAGGTCTGGAAGATCCGGTCGTCCCGGTGCAGGAAAACGCTCAGCCCGAACCGCGCGTTCTGCGATGTCACGAAGTCATCATGAAAAGTCGTGTCGTAGCAGGAATACCACGGGAAATTCCAGCCCAGCCGGGCCTTGACCCCCTCGATCTCGGAAACGCGCGCCCGGGACACCATGGCGAACGTGGTGCGCCGGGCGTTCACATGCGCGAGGCTGCCGCCGATGCCGTCCCCGAACAGCGAGCAGCCCTGACACGGCTCGTTCGAGCCGGGCATGAGCATGTTGTGGTAGACGACCAGCTGGGGGCGGCCCTCGAACAGGTCGGGGAAGGACAACTCGCCCGCCGGACTCGCGAACTTGTAATCGGTGGGCACCTCCACCATCGGCATCCGGCGGCGCTCGGCGTTGAGCGCGTCGCGGGCGTGGGTCGCCTCTCTCTCCTTCGCCAGCAGCGAGGTGCGGGCGGCCTCCCATTCGGACCGCGTCACCACTTCTGGATAGCGCATGAACAATGTCCTCCAGCTCCCGGTGTTTACCCTGATTGCATCCTGCCTTACACGGCGCATTGACGCCCGGTGAATTCCGTGTCGCATTCCGAAATTCCGGGCCGCATTCAGGGGGCCGGGCCGCCTTTCTGAGGTCAGCCGGACAGTACCGAGGCCGCCGGGGGCAGGGGCGCGGTGCCCTTGATCAGGTCGGCCGCCTTCTCGGCGATCGCGATGACCGGGGCGTTGGGATTGCCGCGCACGAGCGTCGGCATCACGGAGGCGTCCACCACCCGCAGCGCGTCGACGCCCAGCACCCGCAGGTCCGCGTCGACCACCGAACCGATCGCGCAGGTCCCGGCCGGGTGGTAGATGGAATGCGCGTACTGCCGGACGTAGGCGCGCAGGTCCGCGTCGGACTCGGAGGCCGGGGGCCGGTAGGGGTCCGTCGTGTACGGCGCCAGCGCGGGCCGGCGGGAGATGTCCAGCCCCAGCCGCAGCGCGGTCACCGCCGACCGCATGTCGCCGGGCTCGGCGAAGTAGTTGTGCAGGATCTTCGGTTTGGCCGTCGGGTCGTCGGACGCGAGCGTCACGTGCCCACGGCTGAGCGGGGTGAGCATCGACGGGCCGTACGAGAGCGAGTGCCCGGTCGGCGTCCCCAGCCCGCTGTCGGCGAACATGATCGGGGCGGCCAGGAACTCCACGTCGGGAGCCGGCAGCCCGGCCTCCGTGCGCACGAACCCGCCCGCCTCCGGCCCGTTGGAGGTCAGCGGGCCGCGCCGTTCCTCCATGAACCGCCGGACGTGCTGGGGCTCGCCCGCGATCAGCAGGCTGACCGGCTGGGCGTGCGTGAAGATCAGCGGAATCAGCAGGTGGTCCTGCAGGTTCCGGCCCACCTGCGGCTGGTCGAGGACCACCGGGACGCCGAGGGCCGTGAGCTGCGCGGCCGGGCCGATGCCGGACAGCAGCAGCAACTGCGGCGAGTTGTACGCGCCCGCGGCGAGGATCACCTCGCGCTCGGCCCGGACTGTGACCTCCTCGTCCAGCCGGTACCCGGTCACCCCGACGGCCCGGCCGTGTTCGACCAGCACCCGGTGGACCTGCGTGTTCGTCTCCACCGTGAGGTTCGGACGGCCGAGCGCGGGGTGCAGGAACGCGACCGAGGCACTGCAGCGCATGCCGTCGCGCTGGGTGAGCTGGAACCGGCCGAAGCCGTCCTGCGCCGGGCCGTTGAAGTCGTCGTTGGCGACGCCCCCGGCCTGCAGGGCGGCCTCGACGAACGCGGTCGTCATCGGGTTGTCCGACCGGCCGTCGGAGACGGTGAGCGGGCCGCCGACGCCGTGGTAGCCGGACTCGCCGCGCTCGTTGTCCTCCGACCGCCTGAAGTACGGCAGCAGCTCGTCGAAGCCCCATCCGGGCTGCCGCCAGTCGTCGAAGTCGGCGCGGTTGCCCCGGATGTAGATCATGGTGTTGATCGAGCTGGTGCCGCCGAGCACCCGCCCGCGCGGCAGGTACACGCGGCGCCGGTCGAGGAACGGCTCGTCATGGGTGGCGTAGTCCCAGTCGAAGCGGGTCCGGAAGAGCTTGCCGAAGGTGACCGGGATGTGGATGTTCTCCGCGGTGTCGGCCGGGCCGGCCTCGATCAGACACACCTTGACGTCCGGGTCCTCGCTCAGCCTGGCCGCGAGCACGCAGCCGGCCGAGCCGCCGCCGACGATGACGTAGTCGTACATGCGCTTCTCCTTCAGGCGGGTCGGATGGCCAGCGGGCGCTTGGCTGTGTGCTCGTACCACCACTGGGCGATGACCACGTTGATCATCATCCCCACCCAGCTGGCCGCCTCCAGGACCAGTGCGAAGTTGTTCGTCAACCAGGTCGGCACGGTCAGGGTCAGCGTGATGATGATGATCCGGCCCCAGATGACCTGGGCGCACAGCGCGTAGCTGAACATCATCCACCGCCGGTGCCGGGCGAAGTCGCCCCGGCGGACCATCTTCAGGGCGTAGAAGGTGGTGCCCAGCCAGACCACGCCCTCGACGGCGTCGCCGACGGGACCGCCGGCGAACGGCGTGATCAGCAGGGCCAGCAGCCCGCTGGGGAGCACGCCGCCGAAGATGTACAGCCGGCCTGAGATCCGGTGCACCCGCGGATGGTGCACCCGCAGCCAGGTCCACATCTGCAGGACCACGGTGGTGAGGGCCACCGTGCCGAACGCGATGTGCGCGACCAGCGCCGGATAGTGCCACCAGACGTCCCGCTGCAGGTAGGCGATCCTGGCCTGCCCAGGATCCAAAGACAGGTACGGCGGCAGCGCGTAGAGGAAGAACGCCAGGGACAGCAGCGCCGCGGGCAGCAGGCCCGAGCGCCACCACTGCCGCGCGTACGCGGGAGCGGGGCTCTGACCGGCGGCCGGACGGGACAGGTGCTCCGGGCCGTCCAGCCCGGCCAGTGGGACGTCGATTCTTTCCGATGACTGGGTCACGGTGGTCCCTCCTGGCCCTGAAACGCGTGATGCACACGGCCCATCGTCATGGCGGGATCATGACCCGGGCATCTTCCAGCGTGCGTAATCCGGCGTGCCATCCAGCAACCCGGGAGATGCGGCGCCGGGTGACGGACAGGACGCTGATCATGCGCGGTGAGTCGTCGCGCGGCGAGGAGATGAGCACATGAGCGAAAGCCCGATCGGCCGCGCCGTCGTCCTCGGCGGGAGCGTCGCCGGCCTGCTCGCCGCGCGGGTCCTGGCGGAGTTCTGCGTGGACGTGCTGGTGGTCGACCGGGACGAGCTGACGGGAGTGGAGGGGCCGAGGCGCGGAGTGCCGCAGGGCCGCCACACCCACGGGGTGCTCGCGCGCGGGCAGCAGGTCATCGAGGAGCTGTTCCCGGGCTTCACCCGGGACCTGGCCGCGGCGGGTGTCCAGGCCGGTGACATCGGCGGCCAGATCCGCTGGTACTTCAACGGACGGCGGCTGCGACCGGCCAAGACCGGACTGATCGTGGTCGGCGGGGACCGTCCCGTGCTGGAGCACCACATCCGGTGCCGGGTCGCCGAGCTGCCCAACGTGACGTTCCTGGAGGGGCACGAGGTCGTCGCGCCGGTGACCGCGCCCGACCTGGGCCGGGTCGTCGGCGCCCGGGTCCGCGAGCCGGACGGCGCCGAGCGGGTCCTGGTCGCCGATCTGGTGGTCGACGCCACCGGGCGCGGTTCCCGGACCCCGGCCTGGCTGGCCGGGCTCGGCTGGCCCGCGGTGCCCGAGGAGCGGGTGAGGATCGACCTGGCGTACACCACGTGTCGTTTCCGGTTGCGCTCCGACCCGTTCCACGGGGACGTCTCGATCAACCCGGTCGCGACCCCGGCCCATCCACGGGGGGCCTTTCTCACCAGCCTCGGCGGGGACCGGTGCGTCGTGTCGCTCACCGGGGTTCTCGGCGACCGCGCGCCGCGGGACCTGGCCGGCTTCCTCGCCTACGCCCGCACGCTCCCGGTGCCCGACGTCTTCGACGCGATCCGGGACGCCCAGCCGTTGGAGGAGCCGGTGACCATGCGGTTCCCCGTCAGCGTCCGGCGACGCTACGAGCGCGTGCGCCGGTTGCCCGAGGGCCTCCTGGTCATGGGTGACGCGGCGTGCAGCTTCAACCCCGTCTACGGGCAGGGCATGACGGTGGCCGCGCTGCAGGCGCTGACCCTGCGTCGTCACCTGCGGCGGGGGGCGGTCCCGGTGACGCGGGAGTTCTTCGCCGACGCCGCCGCGGTCGTCGACGCGCCGTGGGAGATCGCGGCGGGCGGCGACCTGGCGTTCCCCGCCGTGCGGGGCCGCCGCACGATCAAGGTGCGGATGGGCAACGCGTTCCTGCCCCGGGTGCACGCGGCGGCGACCGGCGACAGCGCGGTCACGGAGGCGTTCATCCGGGTGGCGGGGCTGGTCGACCCGCCGCGGGCGCTGATGCGCCCCGGACTGATGAGCCGGGTGCTGCGCGCGCGTCCGGCGCGGGAGCGGGGCGCCCGGCAGGAGGACCGCGCCCCCAGCCCGGCGTTCCGGGCGTCGTCCCCGGATCAGTGAGCCGGTCACCGCGCCCCCCGGCGCGGTGTTCCGCGGGCCCCGGTGCGGAGCCGCCTCGGGATCGTGGAGTCGCGTCCCGGTGAGCGGCCCGCGGCAGTTCGGGTCTTTACGTGTCCTCGGGCGGGTCCGGCTGGAAGACTACGAGGCGTGAGTGAGATCACGAGGCACGAGTCGCTCCCGTTCTCCGGGTCGTCGCGAGCCGAGCAGTGGAACTATCCCGACTAGGTCGCGCGGTCGTTCGAGGGTCCGCGTGCGCGGTCGGCGCGGCGACCGCCTCGGCGGGAACGGTCCACAGCGCCGCGCCGGGCGTGTCCCCAGGTCAGAAAATGCAGCCGACGTGCGCGAGGGCCTGCTTCAGCAGGACGCCGTGGCCGCCGGACATCTCCTGCTGCACCATCGGCGAGGCGGCCTCCTGCGGGGTGAACCAGACGAGGTCGAGGGCGTCCTGCCGAGGGCGGCAGTCACCGGCCACCGGGACGACGTAGGCGAGGGACACCGCGTGCTGCCGGGGGTCGTGGTACGGAGTGACGCCCTGTGTCGGGAAGTACTCGGCGATGGTGAACGGCTGAGGAGAGGCGGGGACGCGGGGCAGCGCCGTGGGGCCGAGGTCCTTCTCCAGGTGGCGCATGAGCGCGTCACGGACGCGTTCGTGGAGAAGCACACGACCTGAGACGAGGGCGCGGCTGACCGTTCCGTCCGACCCGATGCGCAGCAGCAGGCCGACATGCGTGACCACCCCCGTGTCGTCGACGCGCACCGGCACGGCGTCGACGTAGAGGATCGGCATCCGTGCGCGGGCCGCTTCCAGCTCGTCGGGAGTGAGCCAGCCGGGCGTGGTTTCGGTCATTTCGGTCATTGATCGATCGTACTTCGTCACCGGCCGCCGGTCGCGGTGACTCGCGCGAGCCGTACCCGGGCGGACGACGGTGAGCTGCGAGGAGTCTGAGGGCTTTGTCCTCGATATAGGTGTTTGACCATAAGGTGACTCCGATGAATGTGATCGGCGGATACGTGCTCAGACGCGAGCTGGGCCGGGGCGGCATGGGCGTGGTGCACCTCGCCACCCCCCGAAACGCCAGGCGATGACGCCCGTCCCACGCCCCCACGCCCGACATGACCCCGGCCCCCACGTCCACCGGGCCCCACGACCCCTTTGACTCCGTGACCCCCAGGTCCCACGTCCGCCGGGCCCCACGACCCCTGCGACCGCCGGGACCCGTGGCGTGGGGCGGTGCGGGCGCTCAACGCCTGTCGACGAAACCCGTCCGGTAGGCCCAGACGACGGCCTGGGTCCGGTCGCGGACCTCCAACTTGCCCAGCAGATGCTTGATGTGGGTCTTCACCGTCTCCAGGGACACGTGCATCGAGCGTGCGATCTCGGTGTTGGACATGCCGCCCGCGAGCGCGCGCAACACGTCGGCCTCGCGCTCGGTGAGCCGCGCCGCGAAGGCGGCCTCGGGACCGCCCGCGCCGCGCCGGGCGGCGAGCGCCTCCAGCAGCCTGCGGGTCACGGAGGGCGCGACGAGCGCGTCGCCGGCCGCGACGGTGCGGATGCCGGCGACCACCTCCTCCGGCGTGGCCCGTTTGAGGAGGAAGCCGTCGGCGCCCGCGGCGATGGCGTCGTCGACGACCTCGTCGAGGTCGAACGTGGTGAGCACGAGCACCCGGGGCCGGGGCGAACCCCATGACGTGATCTCGCGGGTGGCGCTGACGCCGTCGTAGCCCGGCATCCTGACGTCCATCACGACGACGTCCGGCGTGCTCACCCTGACCCCGTGCAGCGCCTCGAGGCCGTTCGCCGCCTCGCCGACGACGCTGATGTCCCGCTCGGCCTCAAGGAGGGCCCGCAGACCGCCTCTGACCAGCGCGTCGTCGTCGGCGAGGAAAACCCTGATCATGACCGCGCCGCTCCCGCCCGCCCCGGCAGGGTCGCCCGGACGCTGAAACCGCCCGCCACGGGGCCCGCCTCGAGGTCTCCGCCCTCGATCCGGGCCCGCTCCCTCATGTTGACCAGGCCGCGCCCCGGCGTCGGCGTGAGGAAACCGTGTCCCTCGTTGGTCACCTCAAGGCGCACCTCGCCTCCGACCTGTTCGAGGTCGACCCGGATGCGGCCACTCGTCGTGTGGCGCAGCGCGTTGGTCACCGCCTCCTGGAGGATCCGGTACAGCGCCCGCGCCCCGCTCGGCGCGAGGTCCACCTCGCGGGCGTTCAGCTCCAGCTCACGCCCGGTGGCGCGCACACGCCCCGCCAGCTCGGCGAGGTCAGCCGTGGTGGGCTCGGGGGGCACGCGCTCCGCGCCGTCCACGGCGGGGTTGAGGACGCGGAGCAGGCGGTCCAGCTCGTCGAGGGCGCCCCGGCCGAGCGTCTCGATGTGCCGCAGCGCCTCGTGGCCGAAGGCCGGGTTCTCCTCGAAGACCCGCCTGCCGACCCCGGCCTGCATGACCATCACGTTGACCGCGTGGCCCAGCGCGTCGTGCAGCTCGCGGGCCAGCCGGGCCCGCTCCTCGGCCAGGACGCGCTCGGCGAGCATGGTCCGCTCACGCGCCTCGCCCAGGAGGCGGGCCTCGGCCGCCGCGGCGTACGCGCGCCTGCTCAGGGCCGCGTCGCCCCCGATCGTCGCGATCAGGAAGCACATCGTGACCCCCGACAGCTCGAACGATCCCACGGGGCCGCGGTCCAGCATGACGTACCCGCCGACGGCCAGCGCGGCGACGAGCGCCCCCGCCAGCCGCCGCGACCGGCCGCGGTGCAGCGAGAAGAGCGTGAAGAGCGCGATCCACGAGGGCCACTGCGCGACGGTGATCGCGTATCCGGCCGCCGTGTTGACGACCAGGAGCGCGGACGCGGCGGTGAGCGCCAGGAGCGGGAGGACCTGCCGCCAGATCAGGAACAGCGCGGGGGCCGCGGCCAGCGCGAGGCCGAGGAGGTCGGTCTCCCGGTAGGGCGGCCCCGCGGTGGCCAGCAGGCTCGCCAGCACGGACCCGACCGCCAGTCCGCCGGCCAGCCAGAGGTCGACGCGAGCCGGGCGGGAACGGCGGGGCGTGTCGTCCTCGCCCGGCAGAAACCCGCGGACCTCGCCCGGTTCACCGGACCCGCCGGTCTCGCCCGGCCGGCGGGGCAGGCGGACCTCGCCCGGTTTACCGGAGCCGCCGATCTTGTCCGGCCGGCGGGGCAGGCGGACCTCGCCCGGGTCACGGGACTCGCCGGTCTCGCCCGGCGGAGGGGGGACGTCGGCCTCGCCTGGCCGGGGGATGCGCATGCCTCATCCTGCACCTGGCCCGGGCCGGACCGTCAACACCCGGACGCGCGTTCTCCCAGGTCCTCCCTCAGATGAGGGAGGCGCTCTCCCTTGGACGAGGGGCGACCGCCGCGCCTTCGCGAACCTAGTTTGTGAGACGGACGATCAACGGTGACGGAGGGCGGGCTCATGACGGTGGTCGAAGAACGGGCACGGCGCGGTTCCACGCGCCGTCGCGCCGTCGGATGGTGGTGGTTCGTGTTGACCGCGGTCGCGATCGCGGTGATCGCCCCTCTGCCGTACCTCACCGACTCGTTGCGGACCCTCGCCGACGGGAACGACGAGTTCGCGGCGAACTACGCGGCGCAGGCCCCGTGGATGCACGCGGTCTTCTACGCCCACATCGTCTTCGCCGCCGTCGCGCTGGTGCTGTCACCGGTGCAGTTCGCGGCGCGGCTGCGCGCGCGGGCTCCGCGGCTTCACCGGATCTGCGGGCGCGTCGCGATGGGCTGCATCGGGCTCGGCGGGGTCGCCGGGCTGCTGCTGGCCCCGGTGAACCTGGCGGGCCCGGTGGGGACCGCCGGATTCGGGGCGCTCGCCGTGCTGTGGCTCGCCTTCGCCGTCGCGGCCTACCGGGCGATCAGGCGGGGGGACGTCGCGGCGCACCGCCGCTGGGCCGTCAGGACCTTCGCGATGACCTACGCCGGGGTGATGCTCAGGGTGTGGCTCCCCGTCCTCACCCCGCTCCTGACCGCGCTCGGCGGCGTCGACCCGGATGTCGCCTTCACCCGCGCCTACCTGATCGTCCCGTTCCTGTGCTGGGTCCCCAACCTCCTGGTCGCGGAGGTCGTGCTGCGGACCGGCGGCGGAGGGCACGCCGCGACCCGGACGGCCTGACCCCGGCGGGAGCGCGAGGGACACCGGCCCAGAGGGTCAGCAGACCCCCACCGCGTCGGCGCGGTCGTTGGCCCAGGCCTCCAGGTTGGCCCACTTTCCCGCCGTCAACCGGCTCAGCGTGACCCGCCGGCCGTTCACGTGGTCGTACAGGCACATCGTGCGCTTCAGCCAGTCCGCGTTGTTCCAGGCCGTGATCTTGTCCTGGCAGCCGGCGGGCAGGTTGTACCAGGTCGAGTTCCCCATCTGCTGCTCGAAGCAGGGGAAGTGGTCGTAGACGGGACCGTTGGCGTGCTCCCAGCCGCAGACGAAGTTGTAGGCGCACAACCGCAGGGCCGCCTTCGACTCGGCCGCGGCTCCCTGCGATCCGGCGGACTGCGCGGCCGTACGGGAGACCGCCTGGGGAGCGGCGGCGCCGGCGACGGCTCCCAGCGGCGCCAGGACCGCGGAGGCCGTGATGACAGCGGTGGCGACGGCCCGGGTTACAGGCTTCATGGCGTGTCCGTTTCCAGAGAGAACGTGTTTCCGCATGCCGGGCGTGACGCGGCGTCCGGCGGCCCGATCGGCCGTCCGGCGGCCCGTCGATCCCGGCGCATGCCGTTGATCGAGGTCGATTACAGCAGTCGCCTGTTTCGGACGGCCCCCACCGCGTCTTCACGGTCTTCACCGGGCCTTCACGCGGCCTTCACATCCCCGGGGCGGCCCCCTCGCGGCGCGTCACCGGTACACGGCGACGGCGGCCTCGCTGATCAGCGTGTCGACGGTGCCGACGACGTCCTGGACGACCCGGGAGCTCTCCTCGGCGATGCCGCGCAGGCGGCCGATGAGCTGGTTCGAAGGCTGGCCGAGGTAGAGCGCCGCGTCCACCTGCAGCACTCCGACCAGGCCGCACAGCGCGGCGCACCGCGCGTCCGGCTCCTCCCTGCCCTCGACGGCGGCGCGCACTCCGGAACACGCCCGCACGACCGACGCGATGTCGGCGAGCTCGTGGCGGGTCTGCGACAGCACGCCCAGGCGGCGTCTGGTCACCCGGTTGAGGACGCCCGCGGAGACCAGGCTCTCCCGGGTGCGGTCGTAGACGTCCTCGGCCACCTTCTTCGTCCAGAAGGCGATGTCCCGGGCGGTGCGGTCCCGCAGGATCAGAGGGATGAGGCTGTCCGCGACCGCGTCGCCGACGGAGGTGCTGTCACGCACGGAGACCCCGCCCTCGGTGGCGGCGAGGCGGTCGCCCAGGGCCAGTTCGAGCAGCACCGCTCCGGCCAGCCCGAGGGCCATCGAGGACTGGTGGACCAGGGGCTTGCCGGAGTTGTCGTGGGCGATGAGGTACAGCTCGTGGTGGAGCGGCGGCCGGTTCATGGCTGCGGAGGTGTCCTTTGCTGCACGCGTCCCGATCTGGCGGAGGGCGGGGGAGCGCCCCCGTCGGTGATGGGGCAGGACCCGCGCGGCGGCGCGGACAGGTCCCACCGGCCGCCCGCGGCGTGGCTCACGCCGACTTCTCGGGAACGGCGAAGCTCCGCAGAGTCGGCCTGCGGCCCGCGACGTACAGGCCGAGCAGGACCAGCGCGCCGACGCCGAGCCAGACCAGGCCGACCTGCTGCGCCAGGATGTTGGCGTTGATCACGACGAAGACGAGGATCGCCATCCCGATCAGCGGCATGACCAGGTGCGACCAGAGGTTGGGCGACCGGCCGCGGACCACGTAGTGCACGATGACGGACACGTGCAGGACGATGAAGGCGACGAGCGCGCCCATGTTGATCAGGCTGCTGAGCAGGTCGACGCCGTCCTCGCGGGTGGACATCCACAGCCCGAGCACGATGGACAGCGTGGCGACGAGCAGGGTGGCGTTGGCCGGCACGGAGTTCTTGACCGACACCTTGGCGAGGAAGGACGGCAGCTGCCGGTCGCGCGCCATCGCGTAGAGCAGGCGGGACACGGCGACCTGGGCGACCAGGGTGTTGGCCAGCCCCCAGGAGATCGCGGTCGCGGCCGACGTGACGTGCGCGAGCCACTCGCCGCCCGCGACGGTGGCGGCGTCGTAGAACGCGGTGCCCGTATCGCGGACCAGCAGGCCGCCGGGGTCGGGCACCAGCAGGGCGGCGACCCAGACCTGGGCGACGAACAGCACGCCGGCCAGGATCAGGGCGAGACGCATGGCCCTGCCCACCTGGGCCGAGCCGCCGGTGGACTCCTCGACCAGCATGCTGATCCCGTCGAACCCGAGGAAGGACAGGACCGCGACGGAGACCGCGCCGAACACCAGCGGCCAGGAGAAGGTGTCCGGGTTGAACAGCGGCGCGAGGCTGAACTCCCGGCCCCTGCCCTGGAGAAGGGCCCAGACGCCCACCACGAGGAACAGGGCCAGGACGGCCAGTTCGGCGATGATCAGCACCTTGGTGAGCTTGACCGTCATCCGGATGCCCCGGAGGTTGATCACCGTGTTGACGGCCACGAAGATGATCAGCCACGCCCACACCGGCACCTGCGGCACGGTGGTGTTGATGGCGATCGACGCGACCAGGTACAGCAGGCAGGGGGCGAGGAGGTAGTCGAGCAGGATCGCCCACCCGGTCAGGAAGCCGACCGGCGGGGCGATGCCGCGTCCCGCGTAGTTGTAGACCGAGCCGGACAGGGGGAACGCCTTGACCATCTGCGCGTAGGAGGCCGCGGTGAACAGCAGCGCGATCATTCCGATGAGGTAGGTCAGGACCGGCATGCCGCCCGAGCGGGAGTAGACCAGGCCGAAGATTGCGAACGGGGCGATCGGCACCATGAAGATCAGGCCGTAGAACACCAGGTCGGTCAGCCCGACTCCGCGACGTAGTTCCTGGCGGTAGCCGAACTGCTCGACGCTCTCCTGCGGCTGCATGACAGCCTCCCCATGTCGTCCATCACGTGCTGTTACACCCACCAGTTCCGACGGGAACACGGACAGTGGCGAAGTGCGTCTGGTGATCCTTGCGTAGCGCACGGCGTGCCGCAAGCGGGCAGCGTATGTCCGTGTATGTCCGTCCGGAGGGGTGATGCGCGCGTGCCGGCCGATCACGCTACGCGAACGGCATGGACGGTTGACGGGCGGTGACGCCTCGCCTCACCTCGACGGCGTCGGCCGAACGGACGCCTCCGTCGGCGTTCGGACGCCGACGGTCCCGTGCCTTCGGGCCGCGCCTGCTCGGGCGGGTCCGTGCCTTCGGGCCGTGTCTGTTCAGGCGGGCCCGTGGGGGTCGCGACGGTTCTCCGCCGCGGGGTTCTCGACGCGCTGCGAGGCGGCCGCCTCAGGGCGCAGGTCGGCCAGGGTCAGCCGGTGCGCAGGAGGGTCGGGCAGGATCGTCCGGCTGACCGGGGCGAGGTCCGGCCCGCTGTGCAGGAGCTCGCCGGGCTCCAGCAGCCGCCAGGCCGGATTGTCGTCCATCCGCTCGCTGGCCACCACCAGCGCGGGTGCGGCGGACAGGTCGCGTGAGTGCACGCGTATCCGCCCTGCGGAGCCGCTGTGCTCGAGGTGCCGGTCGCCGTGCGGGCCGCCGGGGGCGCGCTCGAGGACGTACAGCTCGTGGGTGTCGGGGTAGCGCAGCGCCCACAGCCGGTCCGGGGTGACGAGGACCAGGTTGAGGGCGTACAGCGGCAGGTTGGCGGCGATCCACCGGGCGGCGTGCCCGATGCCCGCGCCGACGTCGCCGCCGTGAGCCCGGATCTCCTTGGTGATCAGGGCGAAAACCCGCTCGGAGTCGGTGTCGCCCCTGACCAGCGCCCGGTCGTCGCCGAGCCGCGCCTCCAGCAGGTCCAGCCCCTCGACCACCCCGTTGTGCGCGAACAGCCGCCCCTCCTGCTCGAACGGGTGGGTGTTGCGCTCCAGCAGGCCGCCGGTCGAGGCGAACCGGACGTGGGCGACGAAGGTGGTCGACCGCACCCGCTTGGCCTCCTCGGCGAAACGCCGGTCCGCGTAGGCGGCGATGGGGGCCTTGCGCGTCTCCGGCGCGCCGTCCGCGTCGAAGTAGCCGAGCCCGGTCCCGTCGGGGTCGCGGTGGCTCTGCGCGCTCAGACTGTCCGGGGCCTCCAGCAGCCAGAAGGTGGCGCGGGTCCGCCGCGGGGCGCTGCTCAGACCGAACAGGCGGCACATCCCGGTCTTCTCCCCCTGGCGGCGAGAACGCGGGTACGGCTCCGCCCGCGTCCCATGCTTTCACGGGAGAACCGAAATCCAAGGATCGGAGCTCGTGTTTCCGGCCCCCGAATGGGAGCACCGATGTTTATCGGACCATGATATTCACCTCACAGGGGAGTGATTTCCGGCAGAGTGGTTTTATCAGGCATTTCCTCTCCCACGTAATCAATTCAGCTGATCCCGCATGACGGAAGTCGTCCTCCGCGATCCCTTTGGAACGATCGACCACGACGAGCCGACCACGCGGCCGGGGAGGATCGACCGCGTCGACGTCCTCGTTTTTCGCCCGGCTCAGGCCGGCCCCCGGACGGAGACCGGCGTTCGCGGCGCTCCCGTGGAGGGGCGCTCCCGTGGAGGACGGCCCCGCCCGTGCGCGGGCGGGGCCGTCGCCGGACCCTCTAGCGGGTGGCTTCCCCGCGGCTACCGGAGCGGTTGCCCGCGGGCGTCGGCTCAGGCGCCGGGGCGTGACCGGCGGCCCGGGCGGTGAAGGTTCCCCGGCCCCGGGTCCGGCTGCGCAGCCGGGTCGCGTAGCCGAACAGCTCGGCCAGCGGCACGGTCGCGGTTATCACCGTAGTGTCCGCCCTCGCGGTTATCGCCGTAGTGTCCGCCCTCGCGGTCGTGTCCGAGACCCGGCCGCGCCGTGCCGTCAGGTCGCCCAGCACCCCGCCGACGGCGTCGTCGGGCACGGTGACCGTGACCTCGACCACCGGTTCCAGCAGCACCATCCGGCAGGCGCGCAGCGCCTCCCGCAACGCGAGCCTGCCCGCCGTACGGAACGCCATCTCCGAGGAGTCCTTGGGATGGGTGGCCCCGTCGGTCAGCGTGACCCGCAGGCCGGTCACCGGGTGGCCGCCGAGAGGCCCCTCCGCCAGGGCGTCCCGGCACCCGGCCTCCACCGCCCGGACGTACTCGCGGGGGACCCGTCCGCCGACGACGGTCGAGCGGAACACGAAGCCGGCGGCGTCACCGGCGGCGTCCTGAGCGCCCTCCAGCGGGTCCACGTCGAGGACGACATGGGCGAACTGGCCCGCGCCGCCGTCCTGCTTGACGTGCCGGTACAGCAACCCGGACACCCCGCGGGCGACCGTCTCCCGGTGGGCCACCTGCGGTCGGCCGACGTTGACCTCCAGCCCGTGGGCACGACGGACCTTCTCCACCGCGACCTCCAGATGCAGCTCGCCCATCCCCGACAGCACCGTCTGACCTGTCTCGGCGTCGGTCCGTACGGCCAGCGAGGGATCCTCCTCGACCAGCCGCGCCAACGCCGCCGCCAACCGGTCGCCGTCGGTGCTCCTGCGAGCCTCGACCGCCACGAAGACCACCGGGTCCGCGACCGTCGGCGGTTCGAGGACCAGCGGCGCCGCGGGCGCGCACAGGGTCGCCCCGGCGCGGGCCGCCTTCAGCCCGACCACCGCGACGATGTCCCCGGCGACCGCCCGGTCCACCTCGGTGTGCCGGTCGGCCTGCACGCGCAGGATCCGGCCGATCCGCTCGACGCGTCCCGCGCCGGCGTCCGACACCATGTCTCCCTTCCGCGCCGTTCCCGAGTACACACGCAGGTGGGTCAGCCGCCCGGTGGCGGTCGAACTCACCTTGAACACCAGCGCGGCGAACGGCGCGGCCGGGTCGGCGGCACGCTCGCACACCGTGCCGTCCCAGGTGCCGCGCACCGCGGGCACCTCCGCGGGAGAGGGCAGGTAGGACACGACGGCGTCCAGCAGCGGCTCGATCCCCCGGTCGCGGTAGGCCGATCCGCACAACACCACCACGCCCTCCCCGGTGCGGGTCAGGTCGCGCAGCGCCGTGGACAGAGTCCGCGCGGAGATCGACGACTCCGCGCAGAACTCCTCCAGCGCGACCGGGTGCAGTTCGGCCACCGTCTCCTCCAGCAGCCTGCGCCGCCGGTGCGCCTCTTCCCTCAGGGCCTCGGGCACCGGCCCCTCGGCGCAGGCGTCGCCCCCTTCGGCCCAGACCAGCGACCGCATCCGCAGCAGGTCCACCACTCCGACGAACCCGTCCTCCTGTCCGATCGGCAGCTGCACCACCAGCGGAGCCTCGTGCAACCGCTCGCGGATCGACTCGACCGCCGCGTCGAGGTCCGCGCCGGCGCGGTCCAGCTTGTTGACGAAGGCGATCCGCGGCACGCCGTACCGGTCGGCCCGCCGCCACACCGCCTCGCTCTGCGGCTCGACTCCCGCGACGCCGTCGAAAACCGCGATCGCGCCGTCGAGCACCCGCAGCGAGCGCTCCACCTCGTCGGAGAAGTCGACGTGGCCCGGGGTGTCGATCAGGTTGATCCGGTGGTCGTCCCAGACGCAGCTCACCGCCGCGGCGAAGATGGTGATCCCACGATCACGCTCCTGGGAGTCGAAGTCGGTGACGGTCGTCCCGTCGTGCACCTCGCCACGCCTGTGGGTGGCGCCGGTGACGAACAGGATCCGTTCGGTGACGGTGGTCTTGCCGGCGTCGACGTGGGCGAGGATGCCCAGGTTGCGGACGCCGTTCAGCTGGTCGGTGAGATGACGGTGCGGGTTGGCGCGCACGGTCTGTGGCCCTTCGTGAGGATCCGACAGGACAGCGCGATTCCCGGACGAAACAACCTGAGGCCAGGCCGCACACGGTGCGGCCGCGTCGGGACATGCCCGCCCGGCCACCTCGGCGCCGGGCGGAGAAGAGGTCAGGCAGTCGTCAGGGGGACATCCAGTGCCGGCCGCGCAGCCGGTACCGGGCCGACGAAGACACCAGGATCACCTCGTACCGTGACGGGGGAACGATCGCAACGGTGCTGTGGCGCACGGCCGACCCCTCTCCCTCGTCAGAGCGCGCCGTGGCGGCGCGCCGTTCGCGGCGAGTGTATTGAAAGCGGAGCGAGAGGAAAACGGGTTTTCTCGTCGGCGACGCCCGGCCCCGCCTGCGCCGAGCCCTACCTCAGCAGCTCAAGGACAGGGCTTTGCTCCTGCTGAGGACCCTGGAGCCGGGACTCCCGTCGGAGACGGAAGAAGCGATGCGCCGGGGCGTACAGGGCGACGACGAGCGCGGAGGTGAGGCCGACGGTGATGACGACCGCGCCGACGAGCATGAACAGAGAGACGATGACCTCGTAGGCCAGGCCGAAGAGGACGGCGTCAAGGGACAAGGCGGCTCCTCATCACACGAGCGGACGGATCGACAGTACAGCGCCACACCGGAAACCGCCCGGCTGTGAAAGACATCTCCGACGCCGTGTGGAGAACGCCGTGTGGAAAACAGGGAACCCCTATGCCACCGGAGGCAGGTGGAGATGTCACGGCTGTATCGGCTGTCAACGGCCGCGCCTTTCCCGCCTTGGCGGCCGGCTCCGTGGCCCGGCCCGCTGGGCGGACGGGCCACGGAGCCGGGTGACCGTGACGGGCCGGTGTTCGCTACTCCTCGATGAGGCTGTCGCGCGGACCGCCGTAGACGGGGTTGCTGTCGTAGCGCCTGTCGGTGACGAGCAGGCGGACCCTCCTCGGGTCGCGGATGAGCTCCTCCGCCTCCCAGACGATCCAGTCGTCGCCGACGGTGTCCTGGGTACGGAGTTCGCCGTAGCCGCCCGGATTGCCCGGTGGGATCGCCATGACGACGTAGGTGACCTTCAATCCACGTCTCCTGAGCTCGGGCAGGACCTCGCCGACGGTCTTCTCGTCCACCCGGAAACCGGAGAGCGAGCGGCCCTTCGTGGTCGCCAGCCGGTAGTCGGACGTGTACTCCTTCGGCTCGTGGCTCTCGTCGGGCACGAGGACGCAGGGCGCGACCGGGCCGCTCATGAGAATGGTGCTGGTGGCCTTCTCCCCGATCGTCCAGACGAAGGTCTGGCCGGGCTTGAAGAGCTTGGTGTCGATCCGCATCTGCCAGCCGCGGGCGGACTCCTCGCCGGGAATGCTCTCCGGCACGGAGTACAGGCCCGCGGGGATGTCCTGGACGTGGGTCCCGCGCGGCTCCCGGCACCACGTGCCCGCGGGCGCGTGATCGACGACGGCGGGGACGTCGAGCTCCTTCAACTGCTTCGACAGCCCCGCGGCGTCACGGAAATCCCGGACCCTGACGTACACGACGCCGTCGGAATCCCTGGTGACCGCGTAGGAGGGCGACACGCCGCTCCGCAGCAGGCTCGGCCCCACCACGATGCCCGCGGCGAGCAGTCCCGCGCCCGCCAACGCCAGGACCGGTCGCCGGAGACGGCGCCCGCGGGGGCGAGCCGCGGACGGGCCGGGTTCTTCGGCGGTGATCGAGGCCAGCAGGGTCCGCGCCCCCGCGTCGGAAGGGCGGCCACCCGGCTGCCCCGGCTCCACCCGCGCCAGCCCGCGCGTGATCGCGTCGATGTCGTCGATGTTCCTCACAGCTGCCTCTCCGCCGGGATCAACCGGCTTTCCGACGTGAAGCGGACGTCCGCCTCGGCGAGTGCGCGGGCGAAGCGTCTGCGGGCACGGTGGAGTCTGACGCGTACGGCGTTGCGCGACAGACCGAGCACGACGGCGATCTCCTGCCGGTCCAGGCCCTCCCAGGCGACCAGCGACAACAGCTCGCGATCGTCGTCCGACAAGCTCTGGAAGATCTGCGCGATCGCCCTCAGCTCGACTCCGCTGTCGGGCGAGGCTCCATAGAGGTCGGCCATCTCGGTGTCGAGCCGCACGTTGCGGGCCTGGCGGCGAAACTCGCCTCGACGGTGGTTGGCCAGCACTTTGCGTGCCACGCCGTAAAGCCACAGGGCGGCTTCCTCCCCGTCCGGCAACTCGCCTATCCGCCGCCAGGCGATGGCGAAGGTCTCCGCAACCACGTCCGCCGCGTCCTGCGGCGACGCGCAGCGGCGAACGGTGTACGCCGTGATCCGGCCGTACGTCTCTCGATAGACGATCTCGAATCTGGCTCGTGCGTCATCCACGGGCCGTTCCCATGCCCGGTCTTCTGGGCATCCCCATGCTCGTCTCCTGAATAGTGTGATCTGCCGACATCCACGCCTATGTAAGGAGTCGGGCCATCATTTCTCGTCAGAGCGGAGAAGTTTTGAGCATGCCGAATGCGAGCCGGGTGTTCTGATCGAGGACGAGGCCTCGCCTGCCGGGCTTGCAGGCGTGACGTCGCTCTCGTGATCACGCGGGAGCGCGGGGCCCGCCGCCCCTGACCCAGGTCTGGACCGGGTCAGATCGGCGGGGCTGCTGACGGTGGGAGGACGGGGACAGGGGCTGTCCTGGTGGCGGGGAACTCGATGATCCGGTAGGTGCGCGGCGGCAGGCGTTCGTCGTCCCCGCTCACGTTTCCGCGTCAGTCGCCGTCCGGGGTGCCTCGTGACCACGTCTCGAACTGGAGAGCGGACGGCTGCGCGCTCTCCGCGAACCGCCTCGCCCTGTTCACGCAGTCGGGGCAGACGGTTTCCTCGACCGATCTGGCCAGGGCCTCCGCTGTCGGCTCGCGTTGGGTGCCCAACACGGTCATGCCTGGAGGAAGACCGGTGTCGGGGTCGATCGTGATGGTGGTGACAGTCGCGGGGATGAAACCGAAGGTGCGCTTGCACGCGTAACATCTGCCGATGGTCGTGATGTGCTCGTCTCTCATAAGGCGCATTCCCTCCTTTCCCGCACAGTACAACCGGAGACCTCCTCTGCGCCGGACCGCGCCGAGCACGCGCTCGACCGTCCGGACCGTGCCGCCGGCTGGACGTTCACCACGCCGAACGGCAAGGGCGAACCGCGAAGTGAAACAGCATTGATCAATCTTGCCGCCCGTCGGCGGATGGACGGTGGGGGGAACGAGTACAACGAGATCAGCGCGCCGAGACGACCCGCTTTGCGGTGTTAGTATTTAACTCGGAAAGTTGACAAATTTCCCTAATGGATCATCATGGTGCCATGTCCAGCTCTGCCGACGCACTTCAGCGGCTCCGCCAGATGCACGAGGACGCCGTCCTCGCCGCGCTGCGTTCAGCGGGGGCGCTGAGCCGGGCACAGCTCACCCAGCACACGGGACTGTCTCGCACGACCCTGTTCGCCATCATCTCGGATCTGATCGAGCGTGGCGCCGTGGTCGAGACCGAGGCGGTGCCCACCGGGCCGCGCGGGCGCGGACGTCCGGCGTCGCTGGTCGCCCTCAACCCCGCCGCCGGTCTCCTGCTGGGGCTTGATCTGGGCAGGGGACGCATCCGGATGGCCATCGCGAACATGGCGCACCAGGTCGTCGCGACCGAGACGGAGAACGTCCCCGCGGGGGCAGGCGTCGAGGAGTTGACCGAGGCCACGATGCGGCTGGTCCGCCGGGTGGCGGAGGAGCGGGAAGTACGGCTGGACGCGCTGAAGTCGGTGGGAATCGGGCTGGTGGGCGTCGTCGGCGAGCCCACCCTGCCCGCCGGGACCGTGTCCGCCCGATACCTGCCGATGACCCGGCGGATCGCCGAGGAGTTCGGCGTGCAGGTCATGGTCGACAACAACGCGAGACTGGCGGCGCTGGCCGAGGCCACCTGGGGGGTGGCCAGGCTGGTCCGCGACATGGTCTATGTGCGCTGGTCGGTGGGGGTGGGCGGCGGTTTCCTCTGCGGAGGCAGGCTGCTGCGCGGAGCGCACGGGGCGGCGGGGGAGCTCGGACACGTCTCCCTCGACCCCCGCGGGCTGCCCTGCCACTGCGGGGGCCGCGGTTGCCTGGAGGGCAGGGTCGGAGGCCAGGCGCTGCTGGAGGCCTGCGCGGCCAGAGGCGTCCCGCTGGCCGGCATCGACGCCCTGGTCGCCGCGGCCCAGGACAGGGTCGCGGAGGTGTGCGAGGTCGTCTCGGCCGCCGCGGCGGACCTGGGCCGGGTGCTGGCGGGCACCGTCACGCAGCTCGATCCCGAGCAGGTCGTCGTCGGCGGGGAGCTCGCCGCGCTGGGCAGTCTGGTTCTCGGCCCGATCGACGCGGCGATATCCGGGCAGGCGCTGCCGAGGTCGCCGCGGCGGATCAAGGTGATGCCGGCCGACCTCGGTGCGAACGCCTCGGCCATGGGCGCGATCGCTCTGCTGCTGCACGAGGAGCCCTCGGTTCCCCTGCATCTGCGGTCCGCCACTTCCTGACCGCCGCTCGGCTCACGCGGTCGAGCGGAGGCTCATCGCGGGGTGGCGGCGCAGCGGAAGCCGGTGTGGCCGGTGGACGAGTCGGGGGTGTTGCCCGTGCGGGCGGCCACGCGGTAGCGGTTGCAGTAGGAGTCGTGGCACAGGTAGGAGCCGCCTCGCACCACGCGGGCCGTACCCGTCGCGGGGCCCTGCGGGTCGATCCGGGTCCGCGGCGACTCGGTCGCGTGCCAGTCGTTGCTCCACCGGTCGGCGCACCACTCCCAGACGTTGCCCGAGGTGTTGTGCAGGCCGTAGCCGTTGGGGGCGAAGGCGTCGGCCGGAGCGGTTCCGGCGTAGCCGTCCTCCGCGGTGTCGGCGTGCGGGAAACGGCCCTGCCAGATGTTGCACCGGTGCTCGCCGTCCGGTGTCAGCTCGTTCCCCCAGGGGTAGCGGGCCTGCGCCAGCCCGCCGCGGGCGGCCATCTCCCACTCGGCCTCGGTGGGCAGACGCTTGCCCGCCCAGGCGGCGTAGGCGGCGGCGTCGTTCCAGGAGACGTGGACCACGGGGTGGTCCTGCCGGGAGGCGACGGTGGAGTCGGGCCCTTCGGGAGAACGCCAGGTCGCGCCGACGACCGCCAGCCACCACGGAGCGCCGGGCACATGGCCGCCGACGGCGTGGCGGCGGTCGGCGAGGCGGTGGAAGACGTAGGACCAGCCGAACCGCTCGGCCTCCGTCCGGTAGCCGGTGGCCTCGGCGAACACGGCGAACTCCGCGTTGGTCACGCACGTCGCGTCGATCAGGAACGGACGCAGCGTCACCTCCCGGATCGGTCCCTCGCCGTCGGCCGCCCAGCCGTCCGGGTCCTCGCCGCCCATCAGGAAGGTCCCGCCAGGGACGGTCACCATGCTCTCCGCGGTCTCCGCGGGGTCGCGGCGGCGGGCCGGGGACAGGGGCGTCTCGACGGTGTCGGCGAGGCCGATCCGGTACGCGGGCGCCGGGACCGTCACAGGTGTCCGCGCGGGGTCCCCGCCGGGGGAGCAGCAGCTGATCATCCCGTCCTTCTCAGTGATCGTGTACGGCGTGGTTCCTCGTGCGACGACCGCCGGCCCGCCGGCGACCGGCCGGGAGCCCTCGCCGGCTCGTCGCCGTGGTCGTCCCGTCCCCGTCGGAGGGGCGGCCGGGGTTCATGTCCTGGCATCGGTGAGATAATTTTGACCGAGCCTCGGAAAAAATGGAAGACATCGCCGGGCGCGAGGTTCCGGGATCCGACGCTCCGCCGCACTAGGGAGCGGTGGTCACCGGCCGCCTACCTCCGACTGCCGGTCTCGCGGTGTCCGCAGACCTCCAGCAAGCCTGATGAGTTGTTTTTGTCGATCTGTTGACCAAAACAGCGATTCTGAGCACACTGGCGGGCATGTCGCAACGTCTGGAGGGGGGTCGGCGAGCTGTGCCGGGGGCACGAAGAACGGCTGCCGGCCTGTTGCGCAGACAGTACCGCCGCGGGAGCCGCCGCCGACCCGGTGTCCGACCGTGCCCAGCAGCTCACGTCTTGTCGAAGAGGATGTTCCAAGTGACGATTGACCGCCGGCCATGACCGCCGTGACCGTTCCCGACACTCCCACCCCCACCCCCGAACGCCGCCGGACGCGCAGGCCGGTGCGCGGCATCGGCCTCAACGTGATCGCTGTGGTGCTGGGCCTCGGGATCTGGACCCTGCTCTCCAGATCCGGCATCCAGGGGCTCTCCGGTCCCGTCGAGGTGGCCGTCCGAGGCGCCGAGCTGATCGCGGACGGCACCCTCCCGGCCGACATCCTCGCCAGCCTGCGCCGGGTCTTCACCGGCTTCGCGCTGGGGACCGCGCTCGCCGTCCCGGTCGGCTTCCTCATGGGCTGGTACGGCACCGCCCGCGGCCTCATCGAGCCCTACGTCCAGTTCTTCCGCACCATCCCGCCGCTGGCGATCATCCCGCTGGCGATCCTGCTGATGGGCATCGGAGAGACCCCCAAGGTCTTCGTCATCTTCCTGGCCGCCTTCCTGTCCAGCGTGGTGGCGACCTTCCAGGGGGTGATGGACGTGGACAAGACGTTGATCAACGCCGCCCGGGTGCTGGGCGCCTCCGACCGGGTCATCTTCCTCAAGGTCGTGGTCCCGGCCTCCACCCCGTTCATCATCGTCGGCATGCGCATCGGTCTGGGCGCGGCGTGGGGCACCCTGGTCGCCGCCGAACTGATCGCCGCCCAGGAGGGGCTGGGCTACCGGATGCAGCAGGCCCAGCTCTACTACGACCTTCCGACGATCTTCGTCGGGCTGATCAGCATCGGCGTGCTCGGACTGGCCATGGACCGCCTGCTGCTCCTGGCCGAGCGTCGCCTCACCGGATGGCAGGAACGCCGATGAACAGTAAGAAGATCTCCTTCCAGGGCGTGTCGAAGAGCTTCGCGCTCAAGGACACGGAGTTCGCCGCTCTCAGCGACGTCTCCCTGGACATAGCCGACCGTGAGTTCGTAACCGTCGTCGGGCCGTCCGGCTGCGGCAAGAGCACGCTGATGGGCATGGCGGCCGGGCTGGTCGAACCCGGCACCGGCCAGATTCTCATCGACGGACGCCCGGTCGCCGGGCCTGGCCCCGACCGGGGCGTGATCTTCCAGCAGTACGCCCTCTTTCCCTGGCTGACCGTACGCAAGAACGTCGAGTTCGGGCTCAAGCTCTCCCCGATCTCTCCCGAGGAGCGGCGTGAGCGGGCCCAGCGGGCGATCGAGCTGGTCGGCCTGACCGACTTCGCCGACGCGCTGCCCAAGACCCTGTCCGGCGGCATGAAGCAGCGCTGCGCCATCGCCCGGGCCTACGCGGTGAACCCCGAGGTCCTGCTCATGGACGAGCCCTTCGGAGCGCTGGACGCGCTGACCCGTGTGCAGCTGCAGGATCAGCTCCTGCGGACCTGGAGTCAGGAGCGCCGCACCGTCATGTTCATCACCCACGATGTCGACGAGGCGGTCTACCTGGCCAACCGGGTGGTCGTCATGGCGGCGCGACCCGGCCGGATCTACAAGGTCATCGACGTTGACCTGCCCTATCCGCGGACCGAGGAGATCCGGCTGTCGCCCGAGTTCGGGCGCATCCGCAACGAGGTCTGGCACTCGGTCTACCACCAGGCGCCGGCCGCGCCGGTCGCCTGACGCCCCGCCCGCCTTGGCGGGTCACCCGGGCGCACGCGCGGACATGGCGGTGCGCCACCCGGCACCCGAACCGACTGCCCGCGGTGCCGCCCGGTCCTGACCGGGCGGCACCGCGTCCGGGCGGCCGCTCCACGCACGACCAGCGGGCCTACCGGTCCTTTGATTCGCCAGGACCGGTAGGCCCGCCGCGTTTTCGTACGCCTTCACCGGGACCGGTGGGTCTGTCGCGTCTTCGTACGCCTTCACCGGAACTGGTGGGTCTGTCGCGTTTTCGTATGTCTTCACCGGGACCGGTGGGCCCGCCGCGTCTTCGTACGTCCGATCCGCTGATGTGCCGTCGATCGCGCGTATCCCCGCTCCGTGGAAGAGCGTTCCCTGCGAAGGGCCGCGTTCTCGCCGCACGTCCCGCTCCCATGACGGAGGGCCGGACGGACAGGGCGCACCCCTGTCCGTCCGGCCCTCCGCCGTGCCAGAGCACTGTGGTCAAAGCACTGTTCAGAGCACTGTTCAGAGCACCGTTCAGAACACCGCTCAGAGCACTGTGGCGGGCGACCGCTTCGCCGGATGCGGCTCGCGGTCCCCCGGGATCATCGTGAGGACGCCGACTTGTACAGGTCGGCGGTGTAGTAGGCGGCGGGGTCCGGAGACTCGGTCAGCTTGCCCATGACGACGAAGATGTCGGCCAGGCCCTTGTACCAGCCGGCGACCGACCCGTCCTCGGTCAACTTGACCAGCTCGGCGGTGGGCAGGATCTTCGTGACCGCGGAGGCGCCCTTGAACTGCTCGGCCGGGGCCTTCAGGAACGTGGCGGTCAGCGTCTCGGCCTCGGCGGTGTTCGCCGCGATCCAGTCGTTGGCCTCCTGAATGACCTTGAGCACCTTGGTCACCGTCGCGGCGTCGTCGGCGACCAGCTCGTTGCGGGCCACGAAGGAACTGGGGAAGCTGAGCCGCGGGTAGTAGTCCGCGCTCTTGGTCAGTTCCACCAGGTCGGGGGCGTTCTTCTTGATCGTGTCGATCAGTGGGTACCAGATGGCCGCGGCGTCGATCTGCTTGGCGGAGAACGCGGTGACCACCGTGCTCGGGTCCATGTTGACCTTCTGGACGTCCTTGGCGGTCAGGCCGGCCTCCTTGAGCGCGAGCTGCAGGATCATGTCGCCTGAGGTGCCCTCGGGCACGCCGATCTTCTTGCCCTTCAGCGCGGCGACGGACGTGATCCCGGAGTCGGCGTGGGTGATGATCCGGTCGGCCTGGCCGAGCATGTTCGGCGCGATGATCTTCGCCTTGCCGCTGGCCGGCAGCCAGGTCGCGCCGGAGCCGATGTAGCCGAAGTCGATGTCGCCCGAGCCGAGTGCCTGGATCTGCAGCGGCCCGTTGGTGAAGACCTTCAGGTCGGGCTCCAGGCCGTGCTTGGCCCACAGGCCCTGCTTGTCGGCCGTGGCCAGCACGGCGGCGCCGGAGAAGTCGGCGATGTAGCCGAACCTCACCGTCTTCGGTTCCGCGGCGCCCGTCTCGTTGCCGGAGGAGCCGCAGGCGGCGGAGAGAAGAAGGGCCAGCGCTGCGGTGAAGGCCGCGGCCAGCCTGCGAGGACGCCTCATGGGAGGTCCTTTCGAGGGGGGTGGGTTGGTGGTGGACGGAGCGCCGGTCGCCTCAGGTGACCTGGTCGGCGACGCCGTCGACGTCGGGAGCGCGGCCCTCGCCGATGTCGGCCATGTAACTCATCCAGGTGTAGGCCGGGTCGCCGCGGCGCAGCAACTCGCGGTAGAGCCGCACGGTGAGGTCGCGTCGCACAGCCGCGTAGGCGGGGGCGGTGTAGACGTTGTGCAGCTCGTGCGGGTCGCTCTCCAGGTCGTACAGCTCGTGCACGCTCTCGGGGTTGAACACCAGCTTGTGGCGGTGGTCCCGGAGCATGCGCTGAGAGTAGGGGAAGTGGTGGCCGTGGAACTCGGCGACCACCTCGGTCCGCCAGTCCACCGGCTCGCCGGCCACCAGCGGGAGCACGCTCTCGCCGTCGCAGGGCTCCTGCGGCGGCAGCCCGGCCAGCTCCAGGATCGTCGGGTTGAGGTCGATCAGCGTGGTGAACTCGTCGACGATCCCGGGTTCGGTGCCGGGGACGCGGACGATGCCGGGAATACGATAGATGTCCTCGTACATCGCCGGGCCCTTGTCGTTGAGCCGGTGGGCGCCGGTGAACTCGCCGTGGTCGGCGGTGAAGATCACGGAGGTGTCGTCCCAGAGTCCGTGCTCGCGCAGCGCGCCGAGCATCCGGCCGACCTGGTCGTCGATCATCGTGACGTAGCCCCAGTAGACCGCGATCAGCTTGCGCCAGGCGTCGGCGTCGAAGTGGTCGGCCGACCAGTACTCGGCGTAGCGGCGCTGCACGTCGGGCTTGCCGGCGAAGGTCTCGGCCATCGACTCCGGCAGCGGCACCTGCTCGGGGTCGTACATGTCGTAGTACTCGTCGGGGATCAGGTACGGCAGGTGCGGGCCGTAGAAGTGGCAGGAGAGCATGAAGGGCTTACCGCTGTCACGGAAGTCGGCGGCGTAGCGCTCCAGCAGTTCCAGCGTGCGCTCGGTCAGGAACGCCTCGACGGTCGCCTCGGCCGGTTGCCGGAGTCGCCCGGCGATCAGGTGGCCGCGCCCGGAGTCGTTGGGGGCCTTGCCGAAGACCGGTTCGCGCACCTCGAAGGGCGGGTGGCCGTTCTCCTTGAGCCAGTGCTCGTAGGAGGGGTGGTGGAAGGGGTTGAGCGCACCGGGCAGGTGCTCGCCGTCCATGGAGTAGAACTCAGGTCCGCGCTCGCGGCCGATGTGCCATTTCCCGACGTGGCCGAGGTTGTACCCGGCCGCAAGCAGTGGCGTGGGCAGGACCGGTTGGTCGTCGGCGACCTCGTCGCGGGCGCCGCCGTTGCGCTCGGGGTTGACCAGCAGGCCGTGCCGGAACGGGTGCAGGCCGGTGAACAGCGACGCCCGCGCGGGCGTGCAGATCGCGGTGGGCGTGTAGAAGCGGTCGAAGCGGGCGCCCTGCGCGGCCAGGTCGTCCAGCGCCGGGGTGCGCACCACCGGGTTGCCGTAGCAGCCGAGCGTGTCCACCCGGTGCTGGTCGGTCATCAAGAACAGGACATTGCGTGGGGTGGTCACGTGGTCTCCGATCAGCTTTATTCCTGAGAGTTGACGTTAATGGGCGATGGAAGGGGTGGCAAGAGGGGGAATACGCTCAGGGGTCGCCGCAGGCCCGGAGGGCGTCCCGTGTGGACCTGCGGCTGACTCCCCGCTCGCGACGGCCACGTCTGGCCGGGTGCCCTTCGAGGGGTCGCGCCGGTTCGGTTTCGGGTCGTCTGCTGATCGAAATCATCCATTTATGTCAACTGTATTGACCTAATGGGATGCGAGATCCACACTCTCCGTTATCGAGAGCCCTGTCCGAGACACGCCCGGCAACGCCGGATGGACATCGCAAAGTGGACATCGCAAAGGAGCCCCATGCCAGAGACCCGGTTCCGTCCGATCTCGCGGTCGAGACGCCGCTCGCTCCCCACCGTCCTGTCGACCGCACTGGCCGCGACGCTGCTGATCTCATCGGCCGCGGGCATGGCGCAGGCGTCCACGTCTCCTGCCCTGCCGGTGGCGGGCGTCACCGCGTCGGCGCCGGCCAATCTGGCCCTCACCGGCACGGCCACCGCCTCCAGCGTCGAACTGGACCGCGACACCTTCGTCGCGGCGCACGTCAACGACGACGACACGAGCACCCGATGGTCGTCGAAGTACCAGGACGACAACTGGGTGCAGGTCAAGCTGGCCGAGCCGTCCACCGTCGACCACGTCACCATCACCTGGCCCAACGCCTGCGCCCGCGACTTCGTCCTGCAGACCTCGACCGACGGCGCCGCCTGGACCGACGTCGCCGCGCTGCGACGCGACACCTGCCCCAGGACCGACGTCATCGATGTGCGGTCCACGACCCCGGTCTCCTTCGTCCGGATGCAGGGCCGCCAACGCTGGGCGACCTATGGGTACTCCATCTCCGAGTTCCAGATCTGGGACCTTCCGCCCGCGCCGCCGGCTCCGACGCTCGGCCTGTCGCCAAAGCCGGTCTCGGTCCAGGAATCCGGCGGCACGCCGTACACCCTGCACAGGAACACGCGCATCGTCGCGGTCGGAGACGGCGCCCAGGCGCCGGCGGAGTACCTGGCCAGGGTGCTCCGGCCGTCGACCGGGCACCGCCTGCCCGTCGTTAAGGCGGGAGGAGGGCCCGCGCCGATCGTCATCGAGGTCGGTCCCGGAAAGGGACCCAGCGGCCACGAGGCCGAGGGGTACGGGCTCACCGTCGGCGCCGGTCGCGTCCTCATCAGCGCGGCCACACCCAACGGCGCGCTCAACGGTGTGCAGACGCTGCGCCAGCTGTTCCCGCAGTGGGTCGAGTCCGACACCGTCGTCGCCGTCCCGTGGACGGTCCCCGCGGTGACGATCACCGACTACCCGCGTTTCGCGCACCGCGGGATGATGCTCGACGTCGCCCGCAGCTTCTACCCGCTGAACGAGGTCAAGGCGTACATCGACGCCGCGGCGCAGTTCAAGGTCAACCGCCTCCATCTGCACCTGACCGACGACCAGGGATGGCGCATCGCGATGGACGACCCGCGGAGCAACCCGTCCGGCATCGACTACGGGCTGCTCACCGAGGTGAGCGGCGACACCGCGATGACGGAGCGCGGCACCGAGCCGGGCGTCACCGGCCACTACACCAAGGCCGACTACGCCGAGATCGTCCGTTACGCCGGTGAGAACGGCATGACGGTGATCCCCGAGATCGACCTGCCCGGCCACACCAACGCCGCGCTGCACGCCATCCCGCAGCTCAACACCTCCGGCGCCCAGCCGAAGCCTCAGCCGGGACAGTCGACCGTGCCCGCCAACGGCACCGGCGCGGTCGGCTACTCGTCGCTGGACGCGAACAGCGCCGTGACGTACGAGTTCGCCGAGCACGTCCTCACCGAGATCGCTGCGATGACGCCCGGGCCGTACCTGCACATCGGCGGGGACGAGGCGCACGTCACGAGCCACGCCGACTACACGAAGATGGTCAACGCGTTCACGCGGAAGGCCGTTTCCCTCGGCAAGACCGTCGTCGGCTGGAACGAGTACGCCGGGACCGAGCTCCCGCAGGACAAGGCCGTCGTGCAGTTCTGGAACGGGAACCGGACGGCCGTCGCCAACGCGGTGAACAACCGCGGCGCCAAGGTGATCCTCTCCCCGGCGCCCAACACCTACGTGCCGCAGAAGCAGGACCCCCGCCAGCCTCAGGGCGGCACGTGGGCCTGCGGCGGGGCCTGCGGGCTGGACCGCCACTACAACTGGAACCCCGGGACGTTCATCCCCGGCATCGCGGAGTCCAGCGTGCTGGGCGTCGAGACGGCCCTGTGGGGCGAGTTCATCCGGCGCGTCGGCCAGGCGCAGTACTACAGCTTCCCCCGCCTCATCGCCACGGCCGAGGCCGGATGGACCCCGCAGGAACAGCGCGACTACACCGACTTCAGGACGCGCCTGTCCAAGATCGGCGGCCGGTTGACGGTCCAGGGGACGAACTTCTTCCCCACCGCGGACGTGGCCTGGCGGATGGAGGCACTCGGCGCCCCGGTGACCGTCAGGACCGGCCGGCCCGCCGGGGCCACCTGGACCGTCACCGCCCCCGGAGTCGCGTCCGGAGAGCTCGTGGCGACCGTCGTCTGGAGCGACGGTGTGCGGGAGAACGTCACGCTGACGACCACCCGCGAGGCGAGCATTCCCGACATGCGGATCAACGACGCCTTCACCGCGAAGTCCAACCGGACCTTCAGCGAGGCGGGGAAGTACACGGGAACGCTCTCGGTCCGCCTGCCCGGCCAGGCTCCGGTCGAAGGAGGACTGACGGTCACCGTCCGCGACGACGCCTGACCAGGTCCCGCCCGCCCCGCCGCCTGACCTGATCCCGCCCGCCCCGTCGCCTCCCTCGCCGGAGGCGGCGGGGCTTCTCCTTTTCCGGCAGCGTCGGCGCTTCGCCGGAAGACGTCCGGCCGGCTGGTCGACGAGGGTCGCCGACGCCTCCTGTTCGAGGCGGGTCACGGATCCAGTGGACCCGCTCCCGGCTTCGGATGTCCGAAAAGCCGGATAACGGTCACACTTCGTTCTCGCCAACCTCGGTGATCACTGGCTACCCTTGATCTTCGCATTTACTGAACATGAGGATATCTCAGGACTTCGGCAAGGATATGGCGATTAGCTGAGCTTTTCCGCAGGTCAGCCCTTCTGCCCGCCGACGGTTCCCCCTTCCTCAGCCCGTCCGGCTCAGGACGGTTCGCTCCCCCGGAGGACCAGTGAGACTACGGTCTCTACTGGCGAGCACCGCTGTGCTCGCCATCACCGCGACGGCCACGCTGGCCGTCGGATCACCAGCTCAGGCGACCACCGACGACCCCGTCGTGGCCAAGAACCTCGCAGCCGAGGTGCAGAAAGGCGAGAAGGTACGCGCGATCATCGAGGTCGAGCGCGGCCAGAGCCTCGCGGGCGTGGCCACGACCGCCGAAGCGGCCTCGAGCAAGACCAGCGTCATCAGCAAGACCGGCTCCGACGGGTTCATCGTCGCCACCCTCGACAAGCCGACCCTCGCCGAACTCAAGACCGACGACCGGGTGAAGGCCATCTACGAGGATGAGCTGAGCAAGCCGGCGCTCGACGTCAGCACCAAGCTGATCGGTTCGGACAGGGCCAACCAGGCGGGCTGGACCGGCAAGGGCTCCACCATCGCGATCATCGACACCGGCATCGACCGGGACCACCCGTTCTTCGCCGGGCGGATCGTGGGCGAGGCCTGCTTCTCCACCACCGACTTCGACCCTGACTACCAGGCCGTCTCGTTGTGCCCCAACGGCCAGACGACCCAGACCGGAGCCGGCGCGGCCGACGCCGAAACCGCGCAGTGCGTCGTGGGCGGCGTGGTCAAGTGCTACCACGGCACGCACGTCGCGGGCATCGCGGCCGGGAAGAAGGTCCAGAACGCGCCCTCCAACGGTGTCGCACCGGGAGCGGGCATCCTGCCGATCCAGGTGTTCACCCGGTTCAACGGCCCCGTCTGCGCGGAACTGGGCACCTCCACGCCCTGCCTTCTCAGCTTCACCTCCGACCAGAAGCGCGCGCTGCAGTACGTCGACGAGGTGCACGCGGGGCTGAAGGTCGTGGCGGTCAACATGAGCCTCGGCGGCGGTCCGAAGTACACGTTCCCCTGCAGCGGCGCCGCCCTCGAGCCGGAGATCCTCTGGCTCACGCAGTTCGGTGTGAGCACCGTCATCTCCTCGGGCAACAACGGGCACGCGGACGGCGTCGTCAACCCCGGCTGCATCCCCGCGGCGGTCACCGTCGGCGCGACCGACGACCACGACACCCCCGCTCCCCTCGGCAACCGCGGCCCCCTGCTCGACCTCTTCGCACCCGGCGTGGCCATCGACTCCGCCATGCCCGGCAACACCTACGGCGTTCTGGGCGGCACCTCCATGGCCGCGCCCCACGTCGCGGGGGCCCTGGCACTGCTCCGGCAGGCGTACCCGAAGCTGCCCGGCGAGAAGCTCGTCGAGAAGCTGCAGACCACCGGCAAAAGCATCACCTACCCCAGCGGCGACGCCACGGTGACCACCAAGCGGATCGACCTCGTCGCCGCGCTCCCGCCCCTGCCGACCCCGTCTCCCACCCCGACCGCGACTCCGACGGCCACGCCGACCGCCACGGCCACGTCGACGCCGACCCGGACGTCCGACCCCGGCGACCTCGGCACGGTCACCGACCCCCTGCCGGTCCCGGACACGTGCAAGCGGGGCAAGGGGGCCAAGCCGCTGAACGCCAGGCGGTGGGCGACCGAGATGCTCCGCGGAAAGGGGACGCTGGACGACAGGACCCTCGTCTGCTACCTGTCGCTCGCGCAGAACGGCAGCAAGGTCTTCCCCGAGGTGACCGACACCGGCTCCCTCGGCAAGGCCTACAAGGTCCTCGCCCCCAAGAGCAGGACCGCCAAGGCTCTGCTCGACCGTGAACTGCTGGCCGCCTGGCTCAACTACGCCCACGGCGTCCACAACGGCTCCACCAAGGTCCACGGCAGCACCACGCTGACGAAGGCCCTCGGCGTCGCCGAACGGCACCGCACCGGCGACGGCACGTCCGCCCAGCTCAAGAAGGCCGCCGGCTACCTATACAAGTACGTCAACAAGTAGCGGGTGTCTGACAAGCGCCGACGAGCGCTCGGGGCGGGATCACGACCCTGATGGGCGTGCTCCTGCCCGCGTGGCGCGGCCGGGGCCTCGGTGGCAGCCGATCTCGGCCTCCTGTCGGTACGGCCTGCCACCATGTCCCGCATGACAACCACGGATCCCCTGGCCCCGTTCCAGTGGCTCAACGTGTCCGAGAGCTCGGGCGGCGGCGCACTGGGCACGATCTTCAGTGTGGCCTTCTTCCGTGGACTTGCCCCAGCGGAGGTGGTGCGCCGCTTCAGCCGCGGTGAGGACTCCGGCCAGGAGTCGGACTTCGGTGGACTCGACGACAAGGCCTACGAGTTCGTCACCGAGACGGGCGGCGGAGACGGCGGCGGCCACGTGGGCGTCTTCCAGGCCGGTGAGTGGTGCGTGGCCGTCGAGCCCCACGGCTGGATGGCCACGCTCCACGAGGTGGTGACCGAGCTGTCGCGGGGTTGTGAGGTGCTGGCGGTCACCCGGCACGACTACGCCGCCGAGCACAGCTTCGAGTACGCGATCGACGGCACGGTCGTCACCGGCTACCGGCTGCGGCACCCGTACGAACGTTACGGCTCAGCCTCCGACCGGCTCAACGGCTTCATGCGCGAACTGGGCATGGGGCTGGACGAACCGGAGGGCGAAGCCGCGTGGGACGCCGCATGGGAGGACAACTACTCCACCGCCGTGCCAAGAGCCTTCGCCCTGGCGGCGAAGGTCACCGGAGTGTCGTTCACGCCCGACATGCTCACCCGCCCGATGCTCGTGGGGCCCATCGTGGAGAGGTGATCGTCCAGCGGCGCCCACTGTTCGGCCGTGTCGGCTGACCACCCCGGCCGGCGCCGGGCACTCCGCGTCCCGCCCGATCGCCACCAGGTCCTCCGGCGAGAACGGGAAACACGACCGCGGGCTGTCCGCTCAAAGGGATACGAGCCCGGCCGTCACACCGACACCGTCGGCACGCATGCGGCTTCCATGAGCCGTGGGACGGTATAGCCGAGAGACCCTGCCTGTCCTTATGATCATCCAATGTCCGACGGAAAGTGCACCCAGTGCGGCCACGAGGGGCTGGAGCCCGGCTTCGTCTCCGACGCCCAAGCACAGACGCCCGGCTTTGCCGTATGGGTGGAAGGTGAGCTGGAGCGGGGAGTGTTCGGCGGAGTCAAGCTGTGGGGCCGCCCCAAATGGCAGGTGGACGCCCGTCGCTGTCCGAACTGCTTTCACCTGGAGCTCTTCGCCGGCCGTCAGCTGTAGCCGTCCTGCTCAGGCCCCAACCACTTCAGCCGGACCGCGAAGGGGACGCGCTGAGCCTGGTCCGGTGTCCTGCCCCAACTCCCCCGCAACCGCCCTGTCTGATCATCCCGCCGTCGTCCCACCCGGCGGCAGGGCCCGCCGGGTGCAGGCGGCGCCGTCTTGTGGGGTCACTTCACCTCGACGGGAACCCGTTCATCGCCCAGAGACTCCTTGGACCTCTTGTTCCGGGTCAGGTAGACATAGGTCATCGCGCCCAGGAACAGAACGGCCGATGTCCACTGGTTCAGCCGCATCCCGAGGATCTCGTTGGCCGGGTCGACGCGCAGGCCCTCGATCCAGAACCGGCCCGCGGTATAGCCCGCCACATACAGGGCGAAGAGCCGACCGTGCCGCAGCGCGAAGCGACCGCCGATCCAGATCAGTGCCAGCGCCAGGCCCACGTTCCACAGCGACTCGTAGAGGAACGTGGGGTGATAGGTGGCGACGCCCGCCACGGTCCCCGGGCGGCCCGCCTCGATGACCAGGCCCCAGGGCAGGTCGGTCGGGCCGCCGAACAGCTCCTGGTTGAAATAGTTGCACCACCGGCCGATGGCCTGACCGATGGCGACGGCCGGGGCCACGGTGTCGGCGACCGCGCTCAGGGCGATGCCCCGGCGACGACAGGCGATCCACACGCCCACCCCGCCCAGGGCGACGGCGCCCCAGACGCTCAGACCGCGCCAGCCCGGTCCGGAGTCGCCCCAGACCAGGATCGCGTCGATCGGCCGGTGCGGGGCGTCAGGCCCGAAGTACAGCTGCCAGTCGGTGATGACGTGGTACAGCCGCGCACCCACGATGCCGAACGGGATCCCCCACGTTGCCAGGTCCAGCATGGTTCCCGGCGCCCCACCGCGATTCCGCCAGCGGCGCTCGGCGACGACGACGGCCGCCACGACACCGAGCATGATGCAGATCGTGTAACCGCGGATGGGCAACGGTCCCAAATACCAGACCCCTTCGGGGGGACTGGGAATGCTGGCAATCGACATGGCAGGAAATCTAGTACAGCCCGCCGCGATCACAGATCCCTCCGAGGTGCATACTTTAAAGAAATCCGGCCGGCGACCCGCAGATCGCATGAGGACCATTTGCGCGTTCACCTCCCACCGCACCCGGGACGCATCCGCCTGAGCGAGCTGACCGGCCAAGAGCGCGGCCGGTCGGCGGACGATCGCCCTGGCCGCACACATGTCACGGAGACGTTGGCGATCGAGGCGGCGAGCCGAATGGGACGGGCGTTATTCGATGCCTGACGGCAGCCGTTGTAACCCGGGGCGGGCTTTCCGATCGCGAAATAGAGAGTCTGCCCGGTTCGTCGGAATAGAGCGCCTGGGACTCGAACCCGGAGCCTACGGATTAGAAGATCGCCCTCAGGCCGCTCCGGACCGTTCCATGCGGGTCGGAGGACATGTACGGTCCATCCTGAACGGCTCCGCATGCCCTGTGCCGCACCCCGAAGTACGACGTCGATGCCTGGTGGGCGGCGGGGCTGAGGCACGAAGCCCCGAGACCGTCGACCGCCTCCAGCCTCGTACGACGACCAGCCGCCGCCGGGCGATCGCGAGGGATGCGTCGGACCTTGGCTCGATGAAAGCTTTCGGGCAGAACCATGCGGTCGATGACGGCGGTGTCACTGTCGGTTCACGGGAACCTCAACCGAGTAACCGCCGGGAAACTCGGCCTTCCTGAGCTCCTTGACGAGCTCTTCCCTATGGCTGTCGGTCCTCCAGTAGGCGTGAAAGTGCTTCTTGTCCGCGGTGGTGATTTCGATTTGCCGTTCGTCTTCTATGACCTTGGCGCTCCATGTTTTTCCTGAACGTAGCTGAGCCAACACTGCAGACAGGTCTACCTGCTGGGAGTCGTCGCGGTTGAGGACGAACAGACCACAGACGAGCAGTACGCCTGCAGCGACGGCGGACATGACCAACGTTCTGTTACGCGAAGTTCGTCTTGGTCGCCTGGGTGAGGTCGCTGTGTCCTTCTCGGCCATTTCTACAGCGTGCCAGTTCATGTGGTGCACCAGAAAGGCCCGTGATCCGATCCGGCAAAGGAAATCGGAAGCCGTACAGCCGGGCTCGCTTCGGGCCGTGGACCTCTGTCTTGTCAGCACGATCAACGGCTCTGCGGTACGGCTTCCACCTCGCTCAAGACTGAGGTCGCCGAGCGGGATCAACTGCAGCAGTTCGGGGACGTCGCCGTCAGCGCTGCCGTCACACACCTGACCTCGCGCTGGAACCGCATGGATGTAGCTTCGGCAGAACCACTCACGCCAGTTACAGCTTCTCACTTCTCCTGTTGATGCTCACCGCATCTCGTTATAGGGTCTAACTATCGCTAGTGATGCTAACTCGACCGGCCGGACCGGTCGATGAACAGGGGAGAAGAATGTTCGGTACTCGCTCGACCACCTCGCGAACCCCTCGTCGCCGGACCGGCGCGCGTGCTGCCCTGCTCGCGGTCCCACTGGCTGTCGCCGGTGTCCTCGGCGCCGCTGCCGCGCCCGCCCAGGCCGTCACCCCCGATCACGGCACCAGTCCGGCCTCACTGACCTGCCAGGGCAAAGGTGTCGACCCAGCCGCCGAAGCCCGCCACCGGGCCGAGATCTTCATTCAGGCGCCGCTCCGCACGGTCTGGGATCTGCAGACCGACGTGGAAGGCTGGCCCTCCTGGCAGAAGCCCGCCGCCCCCATGACCGTGAAGCGCCTCGACTCGGGCCCACTGCGCAAGCACTCACGGTTCCGGGCGACCATTCACCTACCTTCCAACCCCCCGCTCCCGCCCCCCGCGGTGGTCATCACCTCCACTGTCCGGCAACTCCAGTACGGCAAGTGCATCCGCTGGACCGGACCTGCCGACGGCGCCGGATTCCACATCGACGGCATCCATGTCTGGAATTTCATCAAAGTCCCCGGCGGCATCCTCGTCCGCACCGAAGAAAGCCACACCGGCCCCCAAGCTGACCCCAATTCAGACATGGGCCTTGAAACCTGGCTCAACGACCTCAAAACCGCCGCCGAATCCGTCCCCCGCAACTGACCGGACAACAGCCGCCCCAGCCCCATCGGCTCAGCGGCCACCCCGAGTCACCTCCGGACGTGCGCTTCGCCTCATAGTCACCGATGTCTCTTTCGCGACGCCGGGGCGGGGGGTGAGAACCGGGGATGGTGGGCTGCCGCAGTTCGGTGGAGCTGCTCTTCGGTCGCGGGTCGTGCGAAGAGGGTGTCGATCGGGAGATCGGTCTCGGTCGTGGGAGGGGTGGGCATCAGGGGACCTTTCATTGATCATGTTGCGTGACAGGCCCGGTGACTTCGTGCTTTAGAGGGCGGCCAGGCCGAGGGCGGCCGTGACCGCGCTGAGCACCAGCAGAACCAGTGACGGCAGGCTGTCCTTGGGGGTGTCGCGAGCCTTGAGGTGAGTGGCGACGGCGCCGGCCATGAGGAGTGCCAGGCCGGCCGCGGCCGCGACGCCGAGCACCCCGACCCACAACCCGACGAGCAGGCCGACGGCTCCGACGATCTCCAGTGCGCCGATGACGCGCATGAGCCCGGTAGGCACCCCGAGTCTGCCGAGCTGAGCCGCCATGTCGTCCTTGCCGGAGACCTTCGGGAAGCCGGCTCCGGCAAAGGCGAGGGCCAGCAGGACGGACAGGACGGCGGTGGCGATGAACATGGTCGCGGTCTCCTCGCGGTGAATTACTTCAGTGATTGAACTGTTTTCTATCAGAAGTTATTTCTGGCGCGCCAGCAAGGGGCCCATCGAGGGCGGTCAGCAGTGATACGGCTCGGCGCGGGGCCGGTGAGGCGACGGCTGCGAAGCAGCGCTCTGCCGCCGGTGGCGCTGCCGGCGGAATCCCCCATGGCGTTCGCCATGCGGTGGGGCCGAACATCGTGGTCAAGCGACGCGGACGCACGCCGGGGCCCGCCGTCGAGCCGAACGGTGACGCGGGCGGTTTACGGCGGCCATGGCGAGCGCGTGTTCCGGGTGGGGGGCGGTCGGCGAGGACACCCGCCTACGCGGCGTCGGCCGCCTCGGGTTCGCCGGCGGCGTCGAGCTGGCAGAAGCGGGCAGGGAGAGCAGGGAGAGGGGAAACCCTCTGGGCCGCCCTCAGAGGTTCAGCGCCGGATGTCGGGACCGGCCACTGACTGAGCCGTACGCAGGAGCGACAGCAACTCGGTCCGCTGGTCGGCCTCGAGCACCGAGATGATCGGCGCCCGTTCGAACAGGCGGGCCAGGAGGCGATCCCTGAGCTGCTGTCCGCGACTTGTGAGGAGAAGCCGCTTGGCCCTACGGTCCTCCGGGTCTGGTTCCCGCCGCAGGAAGCCACACCGTTCGAGGGAGTCGGCGATCGCGGTCACGTGGGACGGCTCGCAGCGCAGATGCGCGGCCACCTCCCCCATGCGCTGGGGCTCCTGGAGATGGATCAGCGTGTGAGCCTGTGGGACGGTGAGCCCGGCGTCGGCGGCGGTCTCCTCGAAGTGCACGCGTAGGGCCACCGCCACGGCGAACAGACGCTCCACGATCTCCTGGCCCTCTGGGTCCGGCCACTCGATTCGTATATCCGCCACGACTCCCCATCCCGCTTGCTTCACTCCCTAAACTATTCCACGCCCGGCACGATTCCGAATGGCGCGCGAGGCAGGCTGTCCCGCCCCCATGGATGTGGCGCGGGGGTCGCTGGCGTTCGCCGTGATCTTTCTCCTTCGTGTCGTTGCGGTAGTGATGTTATGGAGCGCCTGATCCGCTCGATATGGGCTTGGCCGTACGGGTGGTCTGACGGATCAAGCATGCCCAGGCCGTGTCCTGAAGGATCACCGCCCCTCGTGATGATCTTCGCGTGGGGCGGGAGGTCTGAGGGGATCCCGCGAGCCGTGACGAGTCCTGCGGCGTCCGGCGGTCGCACTGTCGAACCAGTTACCGAGGAGGACCTCTGATGCGCAGCGTGACCTACTCGATGGCCGTCTCGCTGGACGGCTACGTCGTCGGGCCGGACGGCTCCTTCGACTGGACGGCGCCCGACAAGGAGGTCTTTGACCTCGCCACCGACGAGGTGCGCAAGGTCGGCGTCCATCTGCTGGGACGACGGCTGTACGAGACCATGCTGTACTGGGAGACCGTCGACCAGAACCCGTCGCTCGACTACTCAACGCTCGAATTCGCCGCGATCTGGAAGGCGCTCCCGAAGGTGGTGTTCTCCACCACGCTGTCGGCGGTGCGGGGAAACGCCCGCCTGGCCTCCGGTGGCCTGGCGGAGGAGATCGAGCGGTTGCGAGCCGAGCCGGGGGAGGGCGACATCGCGATCGGCGGCGCGACTCTCGCCGCCGAGGCGGCCGCGTCGGGTCTGATCGACGAGTACCGGGCCAGGGTCTACCCGGTGCTGGTCGGCGGCGGCATTCCGTTCTTTCCCCAGCACGAGCGCCGGGTGGATCTCGAACTCGTCGAGACCCGCGCCTTCAACTCAAGAGTCGTCTACCTCCGCTACCGCGTGGCGCGCCAGGCCGTGTCCTGAGAACGTCTTGTTGGCCTGGGGCGGCTGCCCTCATCACCCCTGCGAGGGTCGCGAGGTGCTCGGCGGACTGATCGACGAGTAGCACCGAGCGGTATATGAGATGAAGATTCCACACCATGCCATTTCAGGACATGCGTTCCAGAGATTGTCGGCATGCATGGCTACTTTGGCCCGTGCCCCTTGAGCGCGTAATGCGTAGACCCTTGCGAGGTATCTGCATGACCATGGAACGGATGCTGACCTACGTCAGCGGAAGCTCGGCGAAGTTCTGGCAGGTGAGCCAGAACGGCACCGATCTGAACATCCGGTACGGGCGGCTCGGCACAGCCGGCCAGACGCAGGTCAAGTCGTTCGACACCGCCGCGGCGGCTGAGGCGGCGGCCGACAAGCTGGCGGCCGAGAAGCTGCGCAAGGGTTACGTCGAGGACGACGCGCCGGCCGTGTCGGTGACCTCACCGCCGCAGGCGACCTCGGAGCGAGTGCCCAACGCGTCGGCACCGGCACAGCGACCCGCCGAGGTCGCCGACGAAGATCTCTTCATGATGCCGGCGAGCTGGGTACGCGGCCTTCATCCGCGGCGGGGCGGCGTGGAGGTCACCGTGAAGCGGCCGGATGCGGGCGCACCGGCGAAGGTCGCTGCGACACTGGCCGAGTACCGGCAGGCGATCCTCGACTCCCTGGAGCTGTGCTCCGATCCGGAGATCGTCGAAGCGGGCACGGCACACCTGGCAGGGGACGTGACTCCGCTGGGCGCCGCGGTGGCCGCCGAAGTGGTGGGCGCGTACGTGGACTGGCAGGACACGACGACGCTGCCCGCGTTCGCCGACACCTGGCTGCTGGAGCGCGGCCCGGTGTTCGCGGCGGTGGCGGTGGCCGAGCTGAGCTCGCTGAAATGCGACGGTGACTACCACAACAGCAGCACGAGGCCCGCCTTGCCGATCCAGCGACTGGGCGCGACCGACCACCCCGGTCGCTGGTGGGGCTGGAACCGGACGGAGTTGTTTCTGCGGGTCCGCGCCGCCGTCGCGGCGACGTCGGATGCCGAATACGCCGAGGTGGTGACCTCGCTGGCCCGGTGCCGTGAGAAGGGCCCGCACCATCGGGTGGCCGTGTCCTACCTGGTGCCGACCGAGATCGACTGGGTGGAGGCGGACTGCGCCGAAGCCGCCGGCATCGGCTCGCGCCTCGCCGACTGCCTGATCGCCGCGATCAGCACCCCGGACCAGGTGGCACTGATCGCGAGTCACGTGTCGGGTTATCGGGTGACTCAGACTCCCGCCCTGCTGGCCACGCTCATCGACGGCATGGGCGCCGCGGCGGTGCCGGTTCTGGCCGGATGGTCCGATGACGCCTACAGCACGGAGGAGCGGCGGCGGCTGTTGGCGGCGATCGCCGAGTTGCCGAGCGACGAGGCGATGCGGGCGCTGATCGACCGGATCGAGCACAAGCCCACCCAGCCGGCGCTCCTGCGGGCGGCGGCCCGCTTCCCGCGCCGGGCGATGCGGATGCTGGCCGCCTCCGGCGGCAAGGTGCTGGATGAGCTGTTCCGTGCCCACGTGCTGGCCCACCCCGACCTGGTGGACGAGGTGCTGGCGGAGGTGGGCGATGCCGCCGCGAAGCGCATCAGCGCGATCTCGACCGCTGCGGCGGTCGCCACCGCTCCACCGGAGGCCCTGCCCGAGGTGCTGGTCAGCCCGCCGTGGAAACGTCCGCGTACGGCCGGCAAGCCGGTGGTGGTGAGCGACCTGGTGTGCGCGGACGAACCGACGCTGGTGTGGGGGCCGGGCGAGCGCGATGCCTGGCGCTCCGCCCGATCGGACCAGGGCGGCTACCGCGGCCGCGACTGGAAGCGCATCGCCGCCCACATCGCCGCCAACCTCGCCGGGACCGGAGCGAGCCGCGCCCCCTGGTACCAAGAGGTGGATCTGTTCACGCTCGGACCGGAGGAACTGGTCAGGCCGCTGCTCGAGACGTGGGTCCCGTCCGATCTGTGGGGCGCGTCCGACTGGATCCGGGTGGTGGTCGCCCGCTTCGGGCCGGCCGCGCTGCCCGTGGTGGTCGCCAGCGCTCGGAAGAACCCCGGGCTGATCGCTCCGGCACTGCTCCCGTTCGCCGCCCCGGAGATCGCCGTGCTGATGGCCGAGTGGCTGACCCGGCTGAAGTCGGTGCGGGCCACCGCGCTGTCCTGGCTGGCGCGACACCCCGGCGCCGCCGCCCGGGCGCTGGTCCCGGCGGCTCTGGGCAAGCCGGGTCCGGCACGCCGGCAGGCCGAGCAAGCCTTGCTGGCGCTGGTCGCGGGCGGCAACCGCGACGCGGTGGCCCAGGCCGCCGCGGGGTACGGCCCGGCTGCCGAAGCCGCGATCGCCGGCCTGCTGGCCGCGGACCCGCTCGACGTGCTCCCCGGCAAGATCCCGGCGGTGCCCGACTGGGCCGATCCGGCGATCTTGACCCGTGTTCAGCTGCGCGGTGGCGCCGGGGCGTTGCCGATCGAGGCGGCCCGCCACGTGATGACGATGCTGGCGATCTCCAGGCCCGGCGACCCGTACGCCGGCATCTCCCTGGTCAAGGAGGCCTGCGACAGCCGGAGCCTCGCGGACTTCGCCTGGGCGCTCTTCCAGCGGTGGCAGGCGGCCGGGTACCCGTCCAAGGAGAGCTGGATGATGGACGCGCTCGCGTTACTCGGTGACGACGAGACCGTCCGCAGGCTGACCCCATTGATCCGGACCTGGCCCGGTGAGGGCGGGCACAGCCGGGCCGTCACCGGGCTGGACATCCTGGCCGCCCTCGGGTCCGAGGTCGCGCTGATGCACCTGCACGGCATCGCCGAGAAGGTCAAGTTCAGCGGGCTCAAGAACCGGGCCCGGCAGAAGATGGCCGAGGTCGCCGCGGAGCTGGGCCTGGAGACGCAGGAGCTGGCCGACCGGCTGGTGCCGGATTTCGGCCTGGCCGCCGACGGCAGCCTGACCCTCGACTACGGTGCCAGGAAGTTCGTGGTCGGCTTCGACGAGCAGCTCAAGCCGTACGTGGTGGACTCCGGCGGCAAGCGGCTGAAGAGCCTGCCCAAGCCGGGTGTCAAGGATGATGCGGAGCCGGCGTCCGCGGCCTACCGGCGTTTCGCCGGGCTGAAGAAGGACGTCCGTACCGCGGCCTCCGACAACATCCGCCGGCTGGAGCAGGCCATGGTGGACCGGCGGCGCTGGAGCGTGGAGGACTTCACGCGGCTGTTCGTCGGCCACCCGTTGCTGTGGCACATCGTGCGGAGGCTGGTCTGGGGGTACTACGACTCCTCGGGTGATCTGCTCGGCGCGTTGCGCGTGGCCGAGGACCGCAGCTTCGCCGACGTCGAGGACGAGACGCTGACCCTGCCGGGCGATGCGGTCATCGGGGTCGCGCATCCGCTGGAGCTGGCCGAGACCCTCAGTGCCTGGGCGGAGGTGTTCGCCGACTACGAGATCCTGCAGCCGTTCCCACAGCTGGGCCGGGAGGTCCACACCTCGGTCGAGGACTTCGACCCGAACCTGTTCACCAAGATCCCGACCGGCCGGGTGCTCGGTCTGGAACGGGGGGCCTGGCGGCGTGGTGATCCGCAGGACGCCGGCTGGCAGGGGTGGATCGAGCGGGACCTTCCCGGAGGCAGGACCTTTACGGTCAGTCTCGATCCCGGTGTCTCTGTCGGCTACATCGAGATGGAGGAGGAGCAGACCTTGCACCTCTCCAAGCAGGACTTCGACGGCCTCGACCCCATCACCGCCTCCGAGATCATGCGCGAGCTGCAGGAGCTCATCCGATGAACGACCACATTCAGCGGCCCCCGGCCGAGGTGCGCTACGCCGACGAGCTGGCCCGGCTGCGTGAGAGCGACGACGGCGACCGGCCGCCCGGCTGGGCGCTGAGCATGAGAGCCGCCCTGCGCTTCGTCGTCGGCGACGAGAAACTCGGCATCAGCCGTAAGTTCGTCGGCGACCCGTCACTGATCGATCGAGCTCTGGTGGCTCTCGCGACCAACCGGGGACTCATGCTGGTCGGTGAGCCGGGCACCGCGAAGTCGCTGCTGTCGGAGCTGCTCGCCGCCGCGGTCAGCGGCGCCTCGACGCTCACCGTTCAGGGCGGCGCGGCCACCACCGAAGACCAGATCAAGTACTCGTGGAACTACGCGCTGCTGGTCGCCGACGGCCCGTCGACGCGGTCGCTGGTGCCCGCCCCGCTGCTGCGGGGCATGGCCGAAGGCAAGGTGGTGCGCTTCGAGGAGATCACCCGGTGCCCGCTGGAGGTGCAGGACTGCCTGTTGTCGCCGCTGTCGGACCGCGTGCTCGCCGTACCCGAGCTGACCGGGCCGGAGTCGATGGTGTTCGCGAAGGAGGGCTTCACCGTCATCGCCACCGCCAACACCCGCGACCGCGGCGTCAACGAGATGAGCGCCGCGCTCAAGCGGCGCTTCAACTTCGAGACCGTCTTCCCCATTTCCGACTTCGACACCGAGCTGTCGCTGGTGGAGGCGGAGGCTACGGCGCTCCTGCGGCGCTCGGGGGTCGGCGCGCCGCCCAGGCGCGATGTGCTGGAGGTCCTGGTCACCGCTTTTCGTGAGCTGCGCGAGGGGCAGACCAGGCGGGGCGACGCCACCGACCGGCTGTCCGGGGTGATGAGCACCGCCGAGGCGGTCTCGGTCGCGCACGCCGTCGGATTGCGCGGCTGGTTCCTGCGCGGCGAGCCCGGCACGGCGGCCGACCTGGTGTCGTGCCTGGCGGGGACCGCGGCCAAGGACAACCCGGAGGATCTGGCGAAGCTCCGCAGGTATCTGGAGCGGCAGGCCAACGGGCGGCGTGGCGACCAGTGGCAGGCCCTGTACGAGGCCCGTCACCTGCTGCCGGGGTGACGATGACTGCGACGTTCATCGGCGTCCGGCACCACAGTCCCGCCTGCGCCCGGCTGGTCGCCGACACCGTCTCGGCGCTGCGGCCCGCGTACGTGCTGGTCGAGGGACCGGCCGACATGAACCACCGGCTCGGGGAACTGCTGCTCGGGCACGAGTTGCCGATCGCGGTGTACACCGGCTACCGCGACGCCCGGCGTCGGCACGGCTCGTGGGCGCCGCTGTGCGACTACTCCCCCGAGTGGGCGGCGCTGACCGTCGGCCACGCCGTCGGCGCGGAGCTGCGCTTCATCGACCTGCCCGCCTGGCACCCGGCGCTGGCCGAGGTCCGCAACCGCTACGCCGACGCCGAGGCCCGCTACGCCGAGGTGACCGAGCGGCTGTGCCGTGCCTTCGCGGTCGACAATGTGGACGCCCTGTGGGACCACCTGTTCGAGATCGAGCCCGCCGACGGGCTGGCCGAACGGCTGGCCACCTACTTCGACCTGGTGCGTGGCGACGCCGAGCCCGGCGCCGACGACATGGCCCGCGAGGCGTACATGGCGCGGTGGATCCGGGCCGCCGTCGCCGACGCGGGCGAGCGGCCGGTCGTCGTGGTCACCGGCGGCTTCCACCGCCCCGCACTGATCCGGCTGACCGAGCAGGGCGAGCAGACCTGGCCGGAGCTGCCGGAACCGCCTGATGACGCGGTCGTCGGCAGCTACCTGGTGCCGTATTCGTTCCGGCGGCTGGACGCCTTCGACGGCTACCAGTCGGGCATGCCGTCGCCGGGTTACTACCAGCAGCTGTGGGAGTCGGGCCCGGGAGAGGCCGCCCGCAGGCTCACCGAGGCGGTGGCGGTACGGCTGCGCGCACGAAGCCAGCAGGTGTCCACCGCGGACCTGATCGCCGCCCGGGCCACCGCGGACGGGCTGGCGCTGGTGCGCGGTCACCGGCATCCGGCCCGGGTCGACGTGCTGGACGGCCTGGCGAGCGCCCTGGTCAGCGAGGCACTCGAGGTCCCGCTGCCCTGGGCGACCCGCGGGCGGCTGCAGGCAGGCAACCATCCCGCGATCGTGGAGATGGTCGCGGCGCTCAGCGGTGACCGGGTCGGCCGGTTGCACACGTCGACTCCGCTGCCGCCGCTGGTGCACGCCGTCACCGAGCAGCTGTGCCGCCATGGTCTGGACGGCTCCGGTGAGGTGCGTCTCGACCTTGGCAAGGAGATCGACCGAGAGCGCAGCAGGCTGCTGCACCGGCTGCGGGTCCTGGCGATCCCCGGCCTGGCGCGCGAGTCCGGGCCGTATCCGGCAGGCGGCCCGGTGCTGGTCGAACAGTGGACGCTGACCGAGTCCGACGACCGACTGCCCGCCCTGATAGAGGCCGGCGGCTACGGCGTGGACCCGCAGGAGGCGGCCGCCGCCGCCCTCTCGGAGAAGATCACGGCCGCGGACATGGACCAGCTGGCCGACCTGCTGTTCGATGCGGCGTTGTGCGGCGTCGGAGAGCTGACCGGGCAGGTGTTGGACGACCTGGCGCGGGCCGTCGGCGCGGCGGCCGACCTGGGATCGCTGGGCCGCACGCTGACCGTCGTCCTGGCGATGTGGCGACACGGTGACATGTTCCAGACCAGCCGTAGCACCACGCTGGGCACGGTCATCGCGGGCGCCACCCGCCGGGTCCTGTGGCTGGCCGAGGGTGTGCGTGGCGGCACGGCGCCGGCCGACCTCAGGCGGATCAACGCCTTGATCGCGGTCCGCGACGTCCTGACCCACGCCGGGACGGCGCTCGGGCTGGACACCCAGGCGGCGCTGGGAGTCGCCGACCGGCTCGCGGCCTGCCAGGACGCGCCACCCGACCTGCGTGGCGCGTCGTTCGGGCTGGGCTGGTCGCTGCGCGGTACGGCTGTCGCGGACCCCGCTCGAGCGGTACGCGGTGCTTTCACCCCGGCGTCGGCAGGTGACTGGCTGGCCGGGCTGTTCGCACTGGCCCGTGAGGAGGTGCTGCACACCGCCGGGACGCTGGAGCTGCTCGACGAGCTGGTGGGAGCGATGACCGGCCACGACTTCCTGGTGGCGCTGCCGGCGCTGCGCGCGGCGTTCGGATACTTCCCGCCCCGCGAACGGCACATCATCGCCACCCGCCTGGTTCAGTGGCGCACCGGCTCCAGCCGGAACCTGATGCGGCTCGATGCGACACCGGAGCTGGTGGCGGCCGGGATGGCACTGGACGAGCGGGTCGACGCGGCGCTACGCCGGGAGGGATTGATCACATTATGACCATGCTTGTTCCGGTCACGAGGCCGAAGGAAGTTCCATGATCGACCCCGTTCTCGAACGCTGGCGGCTGCTGCTCGGCGAGTCCGGCGGCGCCTGCCTCGGCGGACAACAGCTCGGCGCGCAGGCCGCCGCCCGTGACGCGGCCATGGACTGGCTCTACGGCCGCGACGACGACCTGCGTAAGCGAGGTGTACGGCGCAGCGGTCCCCGGGAGGGCGGCACCGGCGTGTCAGTGCTGACCACCGTCGACTGGCTCGACGACATCACCCGCCTGTTCCCGAAGGAGACGGTCGAGCGGCTGCACCGCGACGCGGTCGAACGTTACGAGATCCACGACGTGGTGACCGACCCGGCCGTGCTGGAGCGCATCGAACCCAACCCGGCCTTGCTCAAGGCGGTGCTGCGCACGAAGCACCTGATGAACCCGCAGGTGCTGCGACTGGCCCGGCGGATCGTGGAGACGGTCGTCCGGCAGCTGACGGACAAGCTCGCCACCGAGGTGCGGACCGCGTTCTCCGGCACGAAGGCGCGCCGTCCCGGCCGGCTGCGGCAGGCCCGCAACTTCGACGTCACCCGGACCATGCGTGCCAACCTGGGCCGCTACCAGCCGGACACCGGCAAGGTGGTGATCGAGACTCCGTACTTCTTCACCCGCACCCGCCGCCACCTCGAGCAGTGGCAGGTGATCCTGCTCGTCGACCAGTCCGGATCCATGGTCGACTCGGTGATCCACTCGGCGGTCACCGCGGCGTGCCTGTGGGGGCTGCCGGGTGTGCGCACCCACCTGGTCGCCTTCGACACCGAGGTCGTCGACCTGACCGCCGACGTCGACGATCCGGTGGAGCTGCTCATGAAGGTCCAGCTCGGCGGCGGCACCGACATCGCCCGCGCGACGGCGTACGGTGCCGACCTGGTCGACCAGCCGCGGAGGGCGATCGTCGTGCTGATCTCCGACTTCTACGAGGGCGGCGATCCGCACCGGCTGGTGCGCATCGTTCGAGACCTGGTCGAGCAGGGCACCAAGGTGCTGGGCCTGGCCGCTCTCGACGAGCAGGCCAACCCCGATTACGACCGGGAGCTGGCGCAGCGCATGGCGAATGTCGGGGCGCACGTGGGCGCGATGACACCCGGCGAACTGGCCTCCTTCGTCGCGGAGCACGTGGGCCGATGAGGACCGACCTGCTCGCGCTCACCGCCGACTCCCTCGCCGCACTCACCAATCGTGGCCTGGTCAAACGCGCCGCCAAGGAAATCGACGGCGCCGCGCCACGGCTGCGCGCCGACGCCGACGGCACGGTGCACGGCGAGTTCCCCGACGGCCCGGCCGCCAGCCTGCCTCCTGGCGGCCTCGACGCCGGGCGGTGCACCTGCGGCGCCAGGGGCGTCTGCCGCCACCTGATCGGCGTGATCCTGGCCTACCAGCGCGTCGACCGGCCGGGCGAGGATCCCCCGGTCGACCGGCGTGCCGCCGAACCCGGCGCGGAACGCCCGGCCGACCGGCCGCCCGCGCCCTGGTCTCCGGGGCAGGTGACCGACGACGAACTCACCGCCAGGATCGGCGCCCGCATGATGGCCGCCGCCCGCCGTGCCGAGCAGGCCGGATACACCGCCCGGGTCCGCCGTGCCACCGCCGCCGATCCGGTGCCGCAGGTCGAGCTCGCCACAGCGACCGTGCGCTTCCTGGTCCCCGGTGACCTTGGCTTCGTGCACACCGACACCGTCGCAGGCAGCCGCGACGAGGTCGTCGCCTTGGCGGTGTGGGCGTTCCGCGCCGCCGACGACAGGCATCCCGACGTGTCTGACGTGCGGGTCGACGTCGGCGGCGTCGAAGCAGGCACCGGCTCCGGGCTGGAGCGGGCGCTGGCACTGGCCGCCACGGTCCTGTACGACGGCGCGACGAGTCTCGGGCAGAGCCTGGAGACCACCGTCGCCGACGTGCGCCGCCACCTCGATGACGCCGGTCTGCGCTGGCCGCTGCTGGCCGTCGACGACCTCGCCGAGCAGCTGACCGCCTACCACGACCGCAGCGCCCACTACCGTCCAGAACTGCTCGCCGGTCACATCGCCGAGCTGCACGCCCGCCACCGTGCGGTGATCCGCCCGGATGCCACCCTGCGCAGCAGCGTGCTGGGCAGCGCGGAGGCCGCCGAGACACCCCTGCGCCGAGTCCGCCTCGACAGCCTCGGCTGCCGGATCCGGGCCCTCGGCGACCAGCGGATCGCCGAGGTGTACCTCGTCCACAGCGCCAGCTCCATGGTGCTCGTGCTTCGCCGCCACTGGAACGGCGACGCCGACGGCGCGGAGCTGTCACGACGGCGGATCGCCACGACCACGCTGGCCGCGCTCGCCGCGGGAAATCTCGTCACCGAATCCGCCGTCCGCAGCGCCAGCCGGACGGTGCGGCTGGCCTCAGGACGGATCGCCAAGACCACCGTCAGCCCTTCGCGGGGCGACTGGGACGAACTGCCGCCGTCACTGGTGGCAACCGACTTCACCGCCCTCGCTCGCGAACTCGACGCCCTCGTCCCGCGGCCGATCCGCCCGCGTGTCGAAGCGGAGCTGGTCCGGGTCGTCGCCGTGGCCGGGGTGGGGTCCGTCACCTATGCTCCCGGCGACCAGCGTCTCGACGCCGTGATCACCGACCGGGCGGGCAATCCCGCCACCGTCAGCGCCACCCACACCAGCGCCGCCCCCGGACGCCTCGACGCGCTGGCGGCCGTGCTCGCCGGTACGGAAGGTGAGCTGCGTTTCGTCAGCGGCATCGTGCGCAGAACAGCCGGAAGCGTCGTCATCGAGCCGGTCGGCCTGGCGGTCGAAGATCGGGTCATCGTCCCCGACCTGCAGCCCGCCGGGTGCTCCGGCAGGCTCGCGGCCGCTGACGCGCCCCCACGCGAACCGCTGCTCGCGGCTCTGGCCGACACCCGGGATCTGCTCGCAGAGGCGCCCCACCGGGGCCTGAGCCACCTGCCCCCGCCGTACGGTGATCGGCTCGCGGGCGCGGCGCAGCGGTTGACCGCGCTTGGACTGCACCGCGTCGCGCAGGCCGTCACGGCCTTCGCTGCGACGCTGACCTACGGCCGTGACCAGGCGACCGAGCAGGCCTGGGTCGACGCGTACCTGCGCTTGGAGCTCGCTCTCGATCTCTGCTGACCGCCGAAGAGACTGCCGTACGGAGGTTCCCCGGCTGCGGCTGGTCGGCTCCGATTCCGGCCTTGGCCTGCGAGCTGGGATCGGGGCCGAGCGGTGTGACCTCGTTCGTGTACCGCCTCGAAACAGGTGGTCGAAAGCTTCTGTTCTGTCAGGAGACAGGGCCAGAACCTGGGGATTATGGGCCCGTGCCGGTCGTGGAATCCACCCTTCCGGTGGTGGAGGGCAGGGCTGAGAAGGGCTGTCGCTCACAGCGGCGTCAATGGAGGCGCCGATGCCCTCATGACCCGAAATCAGCGCCATGACGCCCCACGGCTCATGGCCAGTCACCTGGCCCTGCACCCCTTGCCCGGGGACGAGGCCGGCCCCTGCGGCATCGAATCGCCGCATCCAGTCATTCTGCCGTCCAAGTTCCTCTCGGCTTACTCGGTGTTTCCCTGGTCGAGGCACCGTCAGCTCGGGAAGTGCGTTGATCACGCCTCGTAGCGCGGCTGAGCTGGGCTCTCGGCCGGTCGTGAGTGACCGTGGTTGCCCCCTCGTCACCCTCTCTGATGCTCTGATGGCACGTTGACGGCACGAGCGACAGGATGACCTGGTGAAGCTGAACGAGAAGGCCGCGGCGAGGATCGCGGAGGAGCAGCTGGACCGTTGGCGACGTGTCGCACGTTACGACGAGCTCGCTGTGATGAAAGAGAACGGTGACAAGGACTGGAAGAACGTCACCGGAGAGGACGGCCAGGAGTACAAAGTCCTCGCCTATGTGCTTCCGTACGGCGACGAGACGCTTCGGATGGTGGTCTCGGTGAACCACCTGAGGAGGGATCATGCGGCTGCCGACCCGTTGATCCGGGAAGCGGTCATGCGCTCGGACGGCACTGTGACCACACCGGCGGATCTGGCTGAGCTGGAGGACCGGTGGATTCTGCCCTACCGAGGGATGCAGGTGGTCCAAGTCCGGGTGAGCTATCAGCTGACGTTGCTCCTCGACGGCGATGCCCAGGTGAACATCGAGTCCGCGGCGACGCTCACCAGAGGCCCGCTGAGTGCTCCGGACGCGGAGCCGGTCCAGCTGACCCCTGAGCGTCAGGAGGTGGCGCCGGCCCTGGTGCTCTTCGGCGCGACACTCGTGTCATCGGTTGCCTTCAAGTCCGGTGCGCTGCGGTTGGTCTTCGACACCGGGACGCACCTGAACGTGAAACCCGACTCCCAATACGAGGCGTGGAGCACCTGCGGGCCTGATGATTTGCGCTTCGTCTGTCTGCCGGGCGGTGGGCTTTCGATTTTTCGGTGATCGGAGGAGCCGGTTCGGTGGTGTGCCATCCAACGACTTGCCGCACTCCAGATCGAGATGGGCGCGTCCCCTCCACGAGTCCTCGTAGTTCCCTCTCGTTCCCCTTCCTGACGGGCACGCAGCGGGCACGGGACGGTTGCTCCTCCGTTGCGCCGGTGCTCGGTGGGCCGGGGCTGAGAAACGAGGCCCCGGACCGTCGATCGCTCCCGACCCCGTATGGCGATCAGCCACCATCAGGCGCTCGTGGGGGTGGTACTGGAGAGCTCGACCTCAGTGGGTGCCTTACCCGGGTAGATCTAGCCCATGGGCTTTGAGCGCCTTGCGAGCCTGTCGGAGGCATTCTTCGGCGGAGTCGGCGTCGGCGCGGACGACCCATCGACTACTTTGGGCTCCGCCGCTCGCGTGGAAGGTCCAGGGCCGAGCGCTCCCACGTTCGGCGTCCACCCTGAGCAGGGCGTTCACATCGCGTTCCAGGAGCCATTGGAGCATCGTGATCGCGTCCATCCCGGCAGCGTGATCGACAAGGTGAAGTTCCGCAAGGTCAAGACCAGGGGCGAGATCGACCGGCGGGCGGTGGTCAACCCGGCCCAGGCACGCGAGCTGCTCACCGCGCCGACCTACGCGGGCCGTACCCATGGGCAGATGATGGCGGCCATGTTCGCCCGCATGTACTTCGCCGGGCTGCGTTCCGCCGATCCCCCCGAGCAGGTGGCCTCACCGCCGGCGCGGCGGCCGTACGACCTGCGGCACGCGGCGGTCTCGCTCTGGCTGAACGCCGGGGTTCACGCGCCGGAGGTCGCCCGGCGGGCCGGGCACGGGGTGGACGTGCCGCTCAAGCTCTACGCCAGGTGCATCGACGGGCAGCACGAGACGGCCGACAAGCGGATCCTGGAAGCGCTCACGACATGACGTTCCCAACGGGTCAGCACGCAGGACCCCGGGAATTCCTCGGGGTCCTTCGTCGTGTCGGCCCAACAGGCCCCGGAATCGTTCCACGCGCCTCCGGAATCCCCGTCGCCACCTGGGGAAACGTCGCCGGTTCCATTCCGCGTGTGTTCCGCGAACAGTGGCGTGGGGCTGCGTTCGGCTGCATGCGCCGGGAAAGATCGACAGGAACAAAGGATCAGGTCAGAGCCTCGTTTCCTGGTCAGGAGCGGCAGGGCGCCTGGGACTCGAACCCAGAACCTACGGATTACTGAGGTTGAACTCGTGATGTCGTGTGCGGTTATGCCGATGTGAGGGTCAGCCCCGCTCCCTCTGGGCAGCCGTCGATGAGGTCGCTGCGGTTTTGGATGGTGCGCAGTCCTTGCCGGACGGTGCGGATCAGGTGCTCCGGGCCGGTGAAGGCGATGTTGGACAGGAAGCAGCGCCGCAGCAGCGACCAGACGCCCTCGACCGGGTTGAGGTCAGCGGCGTGGGTGGGCGGCTGGACGACGGTCAGCCAGTCCTGATCAGCGACGAAGGCGCGCATCCCGGCGCTCAGATGGGTGCCCGAGATTGTCCCCGACAAGCATGATCGGGCCGCCGAGCTGCCGGTGTGCGACGAGGGGCCTCTTCGGGCGGGTCGACGGTGAACAGGATGATCAGGCGGGCGGGATGTGCGCGTCTGCTCGGAGATCTCGGGCCGTGCCCGTCGCGTGCCAACGGGGAGGAACCAGGGAGAGCGGCGAAGAGTCACAGGGAACGCGATCAACGCTGTGATCTGCGTCTTCGCAAGTTCAGCAAGATCGATGTGCGTCTTTGCGAGCAAGACGTCAGTCGCACACTTCTGTGTCACGATCGCCAGTAAGTGGCTGATGGCGCGCGACGGTTGGGGGCGATCGACTGTTCAGGGCTTCGTGCCTCAGCCCCGGCCCACCGGGCACCGGGGTTGCACTTCGGGTTGCAATACAGGGGCGTTCAGACCCGTTCAGGACGGACCGCTCATGCCCTCTGACCTGCATTGAACCGTCCGGAACGGTCCGAGGGCGATCTATGCGACCGTCGATGCAAAGAGCACGTTCGTCTGCACGATTGCCCCTCATATCCGATTCGATGTGGAGGGGTTGGCGGACCCGACCCTTCGTCTCTGGAGCGATAAAGCCCTAGATGACGACGGGAAGGTCGTCGGAATTCGGCGGCACGGTAAGGGCGAGCCGCATCTCCTGAGCTGGGTGCCGAATTTCCGCTGCGACAGCCTGACGTTCGGCGCCGGGGACGAGGATGTCGTAGACCGGGTCGGTGGTTGTATCAACACCAGAGCGAAGCGCGTGTTCGTCATGTCCAAGAGCGACGACAGAGCCTTCATAGAGGTGATCGAGCATATCGAGGACGCCCTGAAGCCAAACAACTCTCAGACCTTCCCATACCTCCGGCCAGGCCATGATTGGTCGAAGCCGTCATACCCGCCCACGTGAAAGATTCTGGGCAACGAGCAAAATAAGTTCATATACGGCAACTGGGCTGCTCCCCGATACGATGAGGACGGCGACGACGCTGCAGGGAAGCCGCTGACCAGGGGCATAGCAGAGAAGAGCGAAACCGCCGAATACAACAGGAAGTTTTTCTCTCGGATTGAAATGCATATGGACGTGGGAAGCGTGGAAACGCCAAAGGAAATGCACTGGCTGCTCCCGCCGCCTCTGACGTCCCCACCGTCCTCCCCGCAGGAGGTCACCGATCGCGAAAAAGCCCGTGACCGTCACTCCTGGAGTATCAACTACTGCAAATATTACATGCCGGACAAGTATCCCCCGCCATACAGGAGTGACGAACTGCCCGTGGGGAAAACAAACACCTGCGACGAATACCCGTTCGCCTCAACCCTGCAAGGGGCCGGATACGCTCAAGGGCATTTCTCCGTAAGGGCCCTGAACGGCAAACAAAACAACCTTCAGGGAACGGCGCTCAAAAAGTTCTGCGCAGACTTCCGGGTCGGGAAAGAAAATCCCTTCTGGGTGCTCATCGCGCCTTGACGCCGACCAGCTAAACCTATTCTAGGGAAGGGGTAAGGAGTGGTATGGTGCCACTCCTTACCCCTTCCCTGTCGACGCTCACCATATAGAATCCGGACATCCTCCATGCATGCCCTCCCTACCGAAAATCAACATCGCCTTCTGCTCGAACATGGATTCCATGACTTCTTCATGGCTCAATGGGTCAGCATCGAAGACATCGACGAGGTAGCCCGACGGCTGCGAGTCGCAACGGAGACGACAGCCGCATGCGACTTTCAGACCGCCATGAGATCATACGGTTCCAAGTCCCAGGCACCGCATCAGGCTTGGATTGCCCGCCTTGCTCCTGGCTGGTCAATAGTTATTTATCTCAACGGCCTGATGCTGTCTTCGGACCCACTCAGTCTCGGCGGTCAGCGCGCTTTCGATGTCTCATACATCCCTGGTATAGAAGAAATCGACGAACTGTTCTACACCCACGACGGGACATGCACTGGAAGCATCTACTATGAGGAGGAATACCAAACTTACCTGGAGGGTTTGCCGTACGACATCACATCGACGGAAGGACAGATAGAGGAGTATCTATGCATCTTGGGAAGAGTCACTGGGCGGTTCCTCGATCATGAATTGTTCTCCTCCCAAGGACTGCTGGTTCAGCTTCCCTCGACTGATTGAGGCGATCCCAGCGAATTGCCGCTTTTACTGACGTTGAACTCGTGGTGTCGTAGGTCCTGACCTGCCTTGTTTGCCGAGTAGACCGACATCATGAGGTACGCACAAGGCGGAGGACTGTCCGCCGAACGAAGAGCGTTCCGCGAACGACTACGGCTCCAGGCAGCCGAGAGATTCGCGCGGGATGAATCCAGTACGGCCATCGCCCAGGACCTGCGGATCAGCCTCCGCTCCGTTCAGCGATGGAAAAGGGACTGGCAGAGCGGAGGGGCCGGAGCGTTGCGCTCGCACGGGCCGGCTTCCCTGCCCCGGCTCAGTGAGCGGCAACTCACCGTCCTGGAGCAGGAACTGGTCAAAGGGCCCATCTGGTACGGCTGGCCGGACCAGCGCTGGACCCTGACACGCATGAAAACCGTGATCGGCCGGCGCTTCCATCTGACCTACACCCTCCAAGGCGTGCGCAAGCTGCTGATCCGCAACGGCTACTCCTGTCAGGTCCCGGCCCGCTGCGCCCTGGAGCGCAATCAGGCGGCGGTGACCGGCTGGGTGAAGGAGACCTGGCCGAACGTGGAAGATCCGCGGCGGCGCTCGGCGCCTGGATCGTCTTCGAAGACGAGACCGGCCCGTCGATGACGCCGCCCATCGCACGGACCTGGAGCCCGCGCGGCCACACCCCGATCATCACCGTGCGGGGCCGCTCCCGGCGCCGGATCCCGATCGCCGCCCTGGCCGCATGTGCCAGGAAAGATCGCCAGGAACAAAGGCCCAGCTCAGAGCCTTGTTTCCTGGTCAGGAGTGGTAGGGCGCCTGGGACTCGAACCCAGAACCTACGGATTAAAAGTCCGCAGCTCTAACCATTGAGCTAACGCCCCGCTGGAGACAGCGTACCGAGGATAGTGTCCACTAACGTCCGTCGCCAGGCCCGGAGGGGGTGCCTGTTGGCCGAATCGTGTGTGGGAGGGGCGGACGGATCATACAGTGGCAGTCATGACGAGCTCGGGGTTTGAGTCCACCGGGGGTGTTCGCGTGGCATCGCGGCAAGGGTATGTCGTGGTGGACGTGGAGACCACAGGTTTCTCGCCGGCCAAGGGCGACCAGATCTGCGAGATCGCTCTCGTCTCCCTGGACACCGAGGGCGCGACCCTCGACGAGTGGCACTCGCTGATCAATCCGCGGCGCGCGACAGGGGCCGTGCACGTCCACGGGATCACCGAGAGGATGGTCGCGAGGGCGCCGGTGATCGAGGAAGTGCTCGACGATGTCTGGAGCCGGATCGCCGGGCGTGTCCTGGTGGCGCACAACACCTCTTTCGATCTGCGCTTTCTGCGGGTCCTGCCCGAGAGTCACTGGCTGACCGAGACGTTGTGCACGCAGAAACTCGCACCGGACTTCATCTCCGAGGGGAAGTGGACCCTCGCCGCCTGCTGCGAGCGGGCGGGCATCCGGCTCTCGGGCGCTCACGCCGCGCTGGCCGACGCCCGGGCCACCGCCGAGCTGTTCCGCTCCTACCTGCGCCGGGGCGTCTCCTGGGAGCGCGAGCTGAGCAGGGCGGCCCAGGCCCCCGAATGGCGTCCCAGTGGGCGGCCTCAGCGACCCGCGCTCCAGCGGTAGGCCTCGGCGACCCGCGCTTCAGCGGCAGGTCTCGGCGACCGTGGCTCGGTGACGGGTTTCCGCGCTTCGGCGGAGGCCCGGGCGCCCGCGCCTCGACGGCCCGGGCTCCGGGGCGGTGCTCAGCGGTAGGCGGGGATGCCGGTCAGGGCCTCACCGAGGACGAGGGTGTGGATCTCCTGGGTTCCCTCGTAGGTCAGGACGCTCTCCAGGTTGTTCATGTGCCTGATCACTGGATACTCCAGGGTGATGCCGTTGCCTCCGAGGACCGAGCGCGACTGGCGGGCGATGTCCAGGGCCGCGCGGACGTTGGCGAGTTTGCCGAAGCTGACCTGACGGGGGGTGAGGGTGCCCGCGTCCTTCAGACGGCCCAGATGGAGGGCGGTGAGCTGTGACTGCCCCAGGCCGACGTACATCCAGGCGAGTTTCTCCTGGGTCAGCTGGAAGCCGCCGATGGGCCTGCCGAACTGAACGCGGGTCCTGGAGTAGTCGACCGCGGCCTCCAGACAGGCGCGGGCCGCGCCCACGACGCCCCACAGGATGCCGAAGCGGGCCTCCGACAGGCATGACAGCGGCCCCTTCAGACCGCGGACCCCAGGCAGTACGGCGGCCGCTGGAAGGCGGACGTCGTCGAAGTAGAGCGAGGAGGTCACCGAGGCCCTCAGGGACATCTTCCTGTGGATCTCGGGGGCGGAGAAGCCGGGCGTGTCGGTGGGAACGACGAAGCCGCGGATGCCGTCGTCGGTCTGGGCCCAGACCACGGCGACGTCGGCGACCGAGCCGTTGGTGATCCACATCTTGGACCCGTTGAGGATCCAGTCTCCTGAGGGATCCTGCTTGGCGTGGGTGCGCATGTTGGCGGGGTCCGAGCCGTGGTCGGGCTCGGTGAGGCCGAAGCAGCCGATCGCCTCGCCCGAGGACATCCGGGGCAGCCACTGCTCCTTCTGCTCCGCGGAGCCGTACTTCCAGATGGGGAACATGGCGAGCGAGCCCTGCACCGAGACGAACGACCGCAGCCCGGAGTCTCCGGCCTCCAGTTCCCGGCAGGCGATGCCGTAGGAGACGGCGTCCAGGCCCGCGCAGCCGTACCCGGTCAGGTGCATGCCCAGCAGGCCGAGCGAGCCGAGCAGCGGGCTCAGCTCGCGGGCGGGGAAGACCGCCTCCTCGAACCAGTCGCCCACGTGGGGAAGCACCTTGTCCGCGACGAACTCCTTCACGGTGTCACGGATGAGGCGCTGTTCCTCGGAGAACGTGTCGTCGATGCGCAGGAGGTCGTCCATGGGGTGTTCCTCTCTCATCGGCCCCTGTCAGGGTATTGCCGATGCTTTCAGGAGGGATGTCAGGGTCACGCCAGGGGGAATCCCGATGTGACCGGAGGCCTTCACCGGGCAGTCTGAGGACATGAACGAAAACGACTTCTCGGGTGTCAGGCAGCTCCGCAGGACCAGGGACGGACGCATCGTCGCGGGTGTGGCCTCCGGTCTCGGACACTACGTCGGAATCGATCCCAACATCATCCGCGCGGCTCTCGCAGTGGCCAGCTTCTTCGGCGGACTCGGTGTGGGGATCTACGCGATCGGCTGGCTGCTCCTGCCCGAGGAGGGCAAGAGCTCCTCGATCCTCCAGGATCTGGTCGCCAAGAACAAGGACAACCCGGTCTGGCTGGACGCCAAGGCCAAGGCCGAGCAGGGATGGGCGAAGGCCGAGCAGAGCTGGGCCAAGAACGCGGGGCGGCAGGAGCAGCACCACGCAGGGCAGTACTCGGCCTCGCAGTACCCCCCTCCGGCGCCGCAGTACCCCGCCCACCAGGCCCCGGCCCAGGCCCCGGCGCCGACCTACCCCGCTCCCGCGGCCCCGAGTGAGCACGGCGACACCACCCCCCAGGCGTGACTCAGGCGGTCGCCTCAGCGCGAACCCCCTCGATGATCTCCTTGCGGGATCGGACCCAGAGCACGGCCAGCGCGGCCGCGACGAGCAGTCCCGCCGCGCCGGCCAGTGCCACCACGTTCTCGGGGCCGAACCTGTCGGCGGCGGCGCCGCCGACGAGGATTCCGACGCCCTGGGAGGCGAGCAGGCCCGAGTGCACGAGCCCGAAGGCCAGAGCCCGCCGCTCGGCGGGCACGCACTGCACGAACGCGGCGTTCGCCGCGAGCTGGTAGGCCCCGCCGACCCCCGAGACGAACCACAGGACCAGCACCACGGCGAGCGGCGGCCGTACGGCGCACACGATCAACGGCGCGCAGGTCAGCATCGCCAGCCAGCCCATCACACGCAGCCGCCTCGACGGGCTGACGTACCGGCCGAACAGGAACGCGCCGACGACGGTCCCGGTCGGCATCGCGCCCATCAGCAGGCCCGCGATGAAGGAGATCCGCTGCGGGTCGTCGGTCAGCGTCGCGGCGTACGGGGTGGCGATTCCCTCAGGAAGCACGTAGAAGCCGCACAGCCAGGCGAAGAGCACGAGCGTTCGCAGCCGTAGGTCGCCGAAGACGAGCTTGGCGCCCCCGCGCGTCATGGTCCACATCGAGGAGGAGTCGGCGTCGCCGCACAGGGGAGCGGGGCGGCGCCGTACACCGGCGACCAGGATCAGGGCGGAGGCCAGGTAGGTGGCCGCGTCGAGGGCCAGCGCGCGGTACGGTCCCATTCCCATGATCAGAGCGCCGCCGAGGGCGAAGCCCAGCATCTGCGCGCCCTGGTTGGTCATGTTCTGCAGGGCGGAGCCGACGACGTAGCGGTCGCCCTCGAGGATCTCGGGCAGCAGCGCCGCCCTGGCGGCCGAGAACGGGGCGCTGAGCAGCACCACGCAGAAGACCAGCACGGACAGGGCCGCGAAGGGGATGCCGGGGATCGCCATGAGCGCGACCATGGCAGCCCTGAGCAGGTCGCATATGATCATGATCCGTCGTCGGGCGTGACGGTCGGCGAGGGCCGCGAGCAGCGGTCCGCCGATGATGGGGGGCAGGTAGGTCAGCGCGTAGACCGACGCCGTGGCCAGAGGTGAGTCCGTCCGCTGGAAGACCAGCACGGACAACGCCACTCGTGAGAGCTGATCGCCGAGGAGTGAAAGCCCCTGGGCCATCCAGAGCGCGCGAAACTCTCTGATGGCGATGATTTCGCCATATGTCACTTGGCGCTCGGCGAGGCGGCGGTGCCGCCCGGGTAGCCGACCGGGCCGGGTGGCCGCCATAGGACTCCGCTGGGCTGCAGGCACATTGACTGTGGGTGGTCAGTATGTAACCTACGGTGCCCGTTGAAGCGCCGTCGCGCAACTGAAAGCAATCAATCCCATGCGGGCTGTAGCTATAAATTGGAAAATTTCCGGGACGGCACCAAGCCGGGGAGAATGTGGCTTTGGCTACCAGCCAAGCTCGTGCAGTCTGTCATCGTCTATGCCGAAATGGTGGGCGATCTCATGAACCACGGTGATCTGCACTTCCTCTACCACGTCGTCCTCGGTCTCACAGATCGAGCAGATCGGGTGACGGTAAATCTCGATCCGGTCGGGTAGCACCCCGGCGTACCAGCCGCCGCGTTCGGTGAGCGGAACTCCCGTGTACAGGCCCAGCAGATCCGGTTCGGGCGGATCGTCCACGACCACCACGACCACGTTGTCCATGACTCTCGTCAGCTCGGGAGGAACCGTGTCCAGCGCTTCGGCCACAAGCTCCTCGAACCTCTCTCGCGAGACCTCGATCACACTTGCCATTGTGCCCCGCGTTTCCGGGTAGGGGAGATGCGCATGGATCTCAAGAAGTGGACCCAGGGGCCCCGTCGCTTCGCGAAGGGGCGGATCGTACGCGGCGCGGCCATCGTCGTCGTAGCCGTCGCGAGCGGCTGGCTGGGAATCATGCTCGGCGGTCCTGTGCGCGCGAACGTCGGGCCCGTCGAGATCGGCATGTCGGCCGTGCCCTCGTGGGCGGGGGAGACCGTCCTGGACGCCCACCCGTTCGGCACGCTGCTGTTCGACACCCACAACGCGCCGGTCGCCCTGCGCGTCACCCTGGAGAACATCAACCCCGCCCGGGTGGGGGTGATCCTCGAGGATCCACGTCTTTCCGCCCAGCTGCCCGCCATGCTGGAGAGGGAGCTGCGCGAGGGGGTCAGGACGCTGGTCCTGCGCGCCCTGCTGTGCAGCCTCGCGGGAGGCCTCATCGGCTCTCTGATCGTCTTTCGCAGGCCGGGGGCGGCGCTGGCAGGCCTGCTGAGCGTCGTCGTGGCCATCGCGGGCACAGGGGCCGCCATCGCCCTGACGTTCCGTCCCAGCGCGGTGGTCGAGCCGAAGTACACCGGCCTGCTCGCCGGAGCGCCCTCCCTGGTGGGCGACGCCGAGTCGATCGTGACGAAGTTCGAGTCCTACCGGGCCCAGCTCGCCAAGCTGGTCAACAACGTCTCCCAGCTCTACGACACGGTCTCCGCCCTGCCTCTCTACGACTCCGACCCCACGTCGATCCGGGTGCTCCACGTCTCCGACATCCACCTCAACCCGATCGCCTGGAACGTCATCCACTCGCTCACCGCCCAGTTCAAGATCGATGTGATCGTGGACACCGGCGACCTGACCGACCACGGCACGGGCCCCGAGGACAAGTTCACCGAGGAGATCGGCAGGTTCGGCCTGCCGTACGTCTTCGTCAGGGGCAACCACGACTCGAAGACCACCCAGAAGGCCGTCGCGAAGCGGAAGGGCGCGGTCGTCCTCGACGGCTCCGTCAAGACCGTGGCGGGCCTGCGCATCTACGGCCTGGGTGATCCCCGCTTCACCCCGGACAAGTCCGTGGCCGTCGACTCGGACCTCGACTCCCTCACCGCCCTCGGGCGCGCCCACACGGCCAAGATCGCCCAGGACCCCGAACCCGTCGACCTCGTGGCGGTGCACGACCCGACGATCGCCAGGGGGTTCTCCGGCGCGGCGCCGATGATCCTGGCGGGCCACTCCCACGAACGCTCGACTGAAATCCTTTCCACCGGAACCCGTCTGCTCGTGCAGGGCTCGACCGGCGGCGCCGGCCTGCGGGCGCTGGAACACGACGAACCCACCCCCGTGGCGGCCTCGGTCCTGTACTTCGACCGCAAGACACACCGCCTGCGGGCCTGGGACGACATCACTCTGGGAGGCCTCGGAGAGCAGTCCGTTCAGATCGAACGTCACGTTGAGGCCAACCCAGCCCGTAGAATTTCCCCTGGGCCGACGGTCGCCCCGTCTCCGACGGGATCGACCACCGGCACCACGACGCCTTAAGCCGGAACGCCGCTTTGGCATCGGGGTCAAAAGTCCCCTATGCTTCAGAGGTCTCCAGCGGAAGACGGCAACGGAGCGGGACGACAGTTCCGAGCCCCCATCGTCTAGTGGCCTAGGACACCGCCCTTTCAAGGCGGCGACACGGGTTCGAATCCCGTTGGGGGCACGGCCGAGCGAAAGCTCGCCAGGGAAACGGCAGGTCGAAGACCTCCGAAGAACTGGTAAGCTAAGCAAGGCAAGAAAGACGGAAGCGAAAACTTCCGACAAAGCAAGGTCCTGTAGAGCAGTTTGGAGTGCTCGCCACCCTGTCAAGGTGGAGGTCGCGGGTTCAAGTCCCGTCAGGACCGCTCTGGTAGGTGTTCGATCCACCACCGAGGTCAGGTAGCTCAGTTGGTACGAGCGTCCGCCTGAAAAGCGGAAGGTCGGCGGTTCGACCCCGCCCCTGACCACAGCAACTGAGCAGGGAAGACGCCCCGAACGATCACCGTTCGGGGCTTTTTTGATCTCTGGTGACAGCAACACTGATGCAACCCCCTTGAAGACCAAGAGTGCCTCCACGCCGCGAGTGTCGTGCTCGACGCTCATGACCGCGCCAGTCGCAGGCTGAGCGTCGCTCCGGCCCGCACGCTTCCGCCGGCCCTGTCGCATCGGGCCCCCTTCCCAGGGGCAGGTGAGGCTCGATCGAGGACCATTCCTCGTCAGTGAGGTCTCCACGCGCCATGGCGATGGCCTACCGGGCTCGCAGACCAAAGCGCAGGCGAATCCCTCTGATCTCAACTTCGTACAGGTCCTAGACGGAATGGTCGCAGCGGCGGGCGACCGCGTTGAGCGCACTGCGTCGGATGAGACCGACTCCCGGTCTGATGAGCCACCAGTAGACGGCGAACAGCCGTCGTACGCGAGGGTCGGTCCCCTGGATGCGGGTCTCGGTCACCAGCCGTGAGCCGGTCCTCTCTGGGATGATCTCGTGGGAGATCACCGCTTTGGCGAACCCGGATTCCCGGAAGGCGGTGAGGTCCTCAGCGGTGCGAACATTGGTCGGCGCCGTCGGGACGGGCTGCCAGAACCGAGCGACTCTGCCGAGGACCAGTTCATGACCCGGCTCTTGGGCCAGCGTCACCCAGCGGTTGTCGGCACGAAAGAGCTCGGCCAGCGGCTGTGATCTGGCCGTGAGTGCGGACCCGCCGCCGCGAAGGCGGGTGGGCAAGGTACGGATGGCCATCAGCAGGCGGGGGAGCGGAAGCTCGGCGAGCGTTACGGCGAGCATCTGCGCCCATACGTCCTCGCGCGGGGCGGGGATGCCGATCGTATGGACGACGCGGTGGTCGTATGTGGGCATGAACCTCTGGAGCGTGTCACTCATCAGATTTCTTCCTGTAGGTCGCAGCGGTCCGCGCCGTACAGAAGCAGGGCGAGTACGGATTTGACGTATTCGTCGGTTGCACGGGTGTTCTCGAGGGGCAGCGCGCCCGGGAGGCGAGTCGTCATCTCGATGAGCCCGATGTAGGCGGTGTGCGCCAGCGTCGCGCGATGGACGGACTCGGTCCGGGTGAACCCGATCTGCTCGAACAACGAGATCAGGTACTGGATGCGCCGTTGCATCACCCGTCGCACCACGGGAGCCACCAGCTCGTGTCCGGCCGAAGCCAGGATGTTGATCTCGCTTGGGTCCTGGCCGGTGCGTCGGCCCGCTTGCTTCAGCAACGTCCGTAGCCGCGCTACGGGATCCGATTCGGCTTCCAGCGCGTAGATCGGCGCCTCGGTCGAACGCTGCTCCCACAGCGTCAGCGCGGCGGACACGAGTGCCTCGCGGTTGGCGTAGTGGGCGTAGAAGCTTCCCTTGGTGGTGCCGAGGTGGACGGCCAGCGGCTCGATGGCGACGGCTGTCAGTCCAGCGGCGCCGAGCGCCTCAAGGGCTGCCTCGGCCCAGTCGTGGGCGGTGAGCCGCGGGCGTTTGGAGGTCACGAACATACGCTACCGTATTGATACGGCACCGTATCAATACGCCAGCGTATGGAGGCTCGGATGCGGAACATCCAGCACCGACTCGTTGAGGCGCCCGCTGAGCGCCTGGGCGAACTGTTGGATCAGGTGGGAACCGAAGACGACCAACTCTGGCCCAAACCAGCATGGCCGCCCCTGGTCCTCGACGCGGGGCTGACCCCTGGCTCGCGCGGAGGTCACGGCCCGATCAGCTACAGCGTCACCGACTACGAGCCCGGCCGTCGCGTCCGGCTGTCCTTCGAACCGGGCTCGGGGCTCAACGGCTACCACGAGTTTCTCATCACCGCGCAGGGCCCGGGCCGCTGCCGCCTCACTCACACGATCGTCGGCACCGTCGAGGGGCGGATGACCGTACTGTGGCCGCTGGTGATCCGCTGGATGCACGAGGCCCTGGTGCACGATCTGTTCGACAACGCCGAACGCGCCGCGACCGGCCGCATGAGCCGCCGTCCCGCACGTTGGTCACTGTGGGTACGGCTACTGCGGCGACTGCGAAAGTTTCCCGCCGGGACTGAAACGTTCACCTGACGTCGCCCGCTCAGGGGAACTCCCGTGACGGCGACGTCATCGCTCGCCGGCCACTTGATCGGGTCTTCAGCCGGGATTGAGGTCGGGTAGGGGCTGGCCGAATGCGACAACATCGTCATTCGCCCCCAACCAGTAGGCGGTTCCGGCCTCGGCGATCTTCATGATGTTGTTGGAGGCCATTGTGCGGCCCTACGCCTCGTAGATCAAAGACGAGAGCTTTGCGAAGATCGTTTGCAGGTCTCCGCTCGGTGCCGAAGCGACAAAAGATGTATCCCCCGGTCATCACCGTGAAGGAGGTGTGTCCAGCGGGGCGCCGCAAGGATCGTTCCATGCGAACTCTTCTCACCAAGGGTGCCATCGTGACTGTCGCCGCGGTCCTCTCGATCGCGGCAACTGGCGCGGCGCCTGCCGTCTCGTCCTCGGGCGACGTCCCCGCGCTGCCCAAACCGACCGGACCGCACGTGGTGGGCATGACCGTCCTGCATTTGGTGGACGACACCCGCCCGGACCCGTGGGTTGCCAAGGTCGGGAAGCGCGAGCTCATGGTCTCGCTGTGGTATCCCGCCAAGGCGCCCACCGGCCGTAGGGCCCTCTACATGACTCCGGTGGAGTCCGAACTGCTGCTGAAGGGCCAGCAGATCACCGGTGTGCCGTTGGACATGCTCAGCAGAACTCGGACCAACGCGTTCGTCGACGCCGAGCCTCATGGACGCGGCCTGCCCCTCGTCGTACTGTCGCCAGGGTTCACCATGCCCCGGGGCTGGCTCACCTCGCTGAGCGAGGAACTGGCGAGCAAGGGTTACGTGGTGGCCGCCGTCGATCACACCTACGAGTCGTACGGCACGAGCCTCCCCGGTGGGCGCACCGCGACGTGTGCCGCTTGCGACTCCGCGCGCTCGCCCGGATTCGGTGCCAAGGCGACCAAGGGCAGGGCCGCCGACGTCTCTTTCGTCCTCGACCGGCTGACCGGCTCCTCCCCGGCGTGGAAGAGCGCCAAAGTGATCGATCCCGCCAGGATCGGGATGGTGGGGTACTCCATGGGCGGCAGCAGCGCCCAGTGGACCATGCTCAACGACTCCCGCGTACGCGCCGGAGTCAACATGGACGGCCCCTTCTTCGTGCCGATCCCCAAGAAGTTCTCCAGGCCGTTCCTCATGATGGGTGCCGAGAAGGTCCGTGAGCCCGGAGGCCAGGACACCTCCTGGGACCGGGACTGGCGCCGGATGACCGGCTGGAAGCGCTGGCTCACGCTCGCTGGCTCTGACCACGGATCGTTCACCGACTTTCCGATGCTCACCGAGCAGGACACCCCCGCCTCCGCGGGCGCCCTTCCCGGTGCCCGAGGTGTGGAGATCATCCGGAAGTACACCAGCGCCTTCCTGGATCAGCACCTGCGTCAGCGCCGCCAACCGCTACTCGACGGACCTTCCCCACGCTATCCCGAGGCCGTCTTCCACCACTGACCAAGGCCGGGACCGGGCCCGTCCCCCCCGTTCCGAGCAGCCGGGATCAGCCAACGTTCCTCTCAGGAGCTCGACTCGGCGGATCAGCAGGTTTTCGCCCCCGCCCTCGGGCCAGATGCCGCCACTGACATCGACGCGACGGGGCAAGGGCTGCGGCCAGGAAGTGTTCACCGGGAGACAAGCCCTGTCCCGTGTAGGTCCAGATGGCAATTTTCACATCACGAGTTCGACCTCGGTAACAGCGCTACGGATCTGGTGACTTCACCCCGGCAGGGCAAGTGCCGAGGAATCGATCAGCCTTTGACCCAGGGAGGCTGCGGCATTCATGAACACGGGTCACCCGAAGTGATGTGCCGCCCGCACAACGAACACCAGGTCTTTCCCGGTTGCAGTGACTCGTTTGCTTCGTTGAGCAACGATTTCTTGATCCGGTTCAGGGCGGTGGCGTCTCGGCTGAAGCAACGGGCCACCCAGATTTGACGAGGCGATATCGAGCGGTCAGTTCGTATGTGCACACCTCAACGTAAAGTCCCTGATCCTGTACAGGGCGGGATCAGGGACCCTTGTGAGAACCCGAATCACCTCTTGTTCGAGAGCTTCGGCGAAGACTTCGGCGACGGCGGTTTCCGCGGAGCGGATCACGTGGGCGTGGACGCGCGGGGTGATCGCCGGATCGGAGGTTCTCGGCTTTCTGCGCCTCCCGGATCATGAAGCGGCGTGCTCAGCGCGCTCCTGGTCTGTCTGGCAGTCGCACGACGGCGGTACCGGCCTGGGACTCGCCGAATCCCCAGCCTGCGACAAGGGAGCAGCCGACCGCTTCCAGGACATCGGTCCACGGCCAGTGGTCGGTGCCGCAGTAGAAGCCGCCCTCGCTGCGCGCGTCGTCCTCGGTGAGGCAGAGCATGCGGAGATGGTCGCGGAGCGCGGGATGCGTGACCGCGCTCAGCCTTTCTTCCCAGGGCTCGTCGGCGGAGCGGGCGCCATCCATGTCGTGAATCGACACCAGGTGTCCGGGGCCACGTTCGGTGAACGTGGCGGCCCGCATCGCATCGGTGAGAGTGCCATCGGTGGCGACGCGCAGCAGCACGGTCAGCCAGCCGTTCAGTTTCTCGGATTTCTCGTCGGTCAGGTCGACGCCGTGGCGGCCCAGGAGCGGCCCCAAGTCCGCGCCGTGCACCAGTGCTTCACCGGCTTCGTCGACCGAGGAGACGGTCCGCAGGTCGGCGACGAAGGCGTCGTCGAACGGCTGGGGGCCCTTGTGCCCGCCGTCGCCCCACGGTCCCGTTCCTGCCAGGAGTTCGGCGTCGAAGCGGAACAGCGACTCGCTCAGGTTGAACTGCCATGTCCAGGGGGAGAAGGGGTGCTCACCGTCCGAATCCGGAAGGTGCCTCGGCTTCCGACCTGACAGCGTGTCAGGGGTGGCCCAGGGATTCGGGAACAGGAACTCGTCGAGGGGGTCCGAGGCGTAGTACACCCCGTATCTGGCGGCGGGGTCGACGGCCGGCTTTCCACCGAGCAGTATCTCGAAGGCACTGGCCAGCGCGGCACCCCACCCGTTGAGGTCAGTCGCCGGGTCTGTCTCGGGTGTCACGATGAGCGCTCCTTCATGTCGTGTCGCGTGGGTTGACACAAGGTATCGGCCGCCATTGGCACTTTCCGGGGCCAATGGCGAAGTCCGCCGCAAAGGCGGACGTAATATTTCCAGACTCGTTGCTTGTCGGCATCGGTAAAACTGTGTAACACGGATTCTGAGTTCGAAAACACGCATTAAGCCTGATATCGGCCTGTTCGAGATCGCTGCTCGACGATGTGGCCTGGACCTTGCTGATGGGGGATGGCTGGTCGGAGAGCATCTGGTCGCTGACACTGGGGGACCGCCGGTCTCCGTACGATGCCGGGGGATCTGTGTCGTTGTGCTCCTACCGTGTCGGGGTGAAGGACGAGACGACCAGCCAGACGGCGGTGGCCGCGATCACGATTGCGACGGCGAGATTCTTCGCCTGTCCGGGGATCATGTCCTTCGATTGTCCGCGGATCATGTGCCGTGCCAGGCGGACGGTTCCGGCCCAGGAGATCCGCTGTCGGGGGATCCAGGCAGTCGACGCGACGAGGACGGCCGCGAGAAGCAGGTGCCATCGCACCGAATCGACGAGAGATATCTGGAAGTCGCCGCCACACCAGCGGACGTACTCCACGACGTCGAGTAGCGGGAAGAGGAGGATGACCGCCGCGACCGCGGTGCCGGCCGGCCGTTCCCATCGGGCGGAGGCCGCCGCTCTCGCGGCTGCCGCCAACGCGACGAGAACGACCGGCAGGCCGATCCTGTCGGCGTCACCGGACCACCAGGCGAGGCCGTCCCAGGGCGACTCCGCAACCCCGCCGAAGCCGTAGCGGACTACGAGGGAGTTGCCGGATGTGACCATGAGGCGGTGGAACATCGCCGCCCACGCCGCCGCGGTGACGGCGCCCGCCCACAGGATGATCCCGTACGGTCTCCGGAGCAGGGGGGATCGAGCCGCCAGGAGCAGCGCCCCCGTGGCCACCGGGTAGCAGACGATCAGGGGCCAGGGCGGCACGACCGCACGTTCCTGCCCGGTGCACGGGTCGGGGCCCGGCAGGAGAAACGCGGTGACGAGCCCGAACGCGAGCACGGTGCCGACCGCGGCGACGGCGGCGAGCGCGGCCCGGCGTGACCCGCGCAGGAGAAGGCCGGCCACGACGACCGGCAGCAGGAGAACGCCCCAGAACAGCAGCTCTCCCGGTGCGTTCTCCAGCGCGTAGGGACCCTCCAGCGAGGAGGGAGCGGAGCCCGTCGCGGCACAGAACCAGCCGAGATCCTGCCTGCCGACACCGAAGGTCGTCAAGATCACCGGCCCCGACGCGGCCAGGACCGCGCCGAAGCGGAGCGCCGCCGTTGCAGGGGATCGCGTCCCCGCCTCCGGTACCCGAGTCATGGCGCCCTCTTCGTCTTCGCCCCCGAAAAACAGATCAACTCAGGCGAGAGTAATGGACAGCCGTCAGGCCCCCGAACAGTGGTGACAGCAACCCGTCGCGTACTGCTTGGGGTGGTATGCCGAGGTGAAGGAACGGAAACAGGACGGCGTCATCGGCGCCGCCGCCCTGTCCATGGCATCAGCGGGAGAATGTCTGGAACTCGCCCGCCCGTACCCGGTCGCGGGTGGAGTCGACATTCGTCACCATCTGCACCACACATTCCCGCGGTATGAGGAGATCTTGTCGTTGGCGGACGCTCCGACGTTGTCCACCCATCCCCCCGGCGGGACGCCTATCAGGGTTCTACCGCCCCAGTTCGTATGCTCGTAGAAACACACGGCATCATTGGTACGGTTCCAGATGGAGCTCGTCAGATCGTTGATGTGGGGGCCGACGTTGGCGCGATCGGTTCCCGGTGTGTTGCTGTAACGCCCTCTGCCGTAAGTGTCGCCATAAAGGCACACATAGCCCTCCGGGCAGTTATCCCAGTCCATCGTCTTCGCCTGCGCCGGTGCCGCGGTGACCACGGTGGCCATCGCGCATGCCGCCAGCATGGCGGCGGCCAGAGTCCTTCGCTTTTTCACTCGCCTTGCTCCCTCATCGGTCTCGGTGCCGTACGCCGGCGAAGCTCTTGTCTTTCGCCCGCGCCGCACGGTCCGTCAGGTCGGGGGCAGCGTGCATCACATCGGCTGCTTCCTGCCTGTCTGCTGTTCACTTCCTGTTTCAGGCCGAATAGGCAAGGAAGTCGCCACCGACCGCCATCTGTGAATCCGTTTTTCCTTACACGTCCATCTCCTTTCTCGAACTAAACTCGAAGCCAGTCTGCCGGTTTATGTCCAGGGTGTCATTGATGATTTCTGCAATTATTGTTGATGGTTTACGCACCGCCTGAGGGCGGGTGTGGAACGTGGGCGCCTTCGGGCGGCGGGAATTGCCGTCTCCGTCCGCGCTGTGCGGGCGGCAGGTCATGGCCGTGCCGCGGCCCGCCCGCACGATGCCTGGGCGTCAGTGGTGCGCAGCCACAAGGCCGCCCCGAGATCGGGCCGTGTGACGCGGTCGAGACCTGTGCCCCGGCGGCGGCTCGCGTTGCCGGTCTGTGCCGACGGGTCGGCGCGGGTCAGCCGGTACGCGGGGTGCGTGCCCGCCCGGCCGTGGCGTCGCGACTGCAGCCGATGATGGCCTCGGCGCTGCGCTGGATGTCCTCGGTCGTGGTGTACGCCGAGCAGATCGATATGCGCATGACCGCCCGGTTGTCGAAGACCGATCCGCTGAGCCAGCAGGTGCCGTCGTCCTGGACCCTGCCGATGATCTCCCGGGTGAGCTCGTCGTCGTCGCGGCCGGGTGCGGTGAATCGCACCAGAACCTGGTTCAGGACGACCTTATTGACGATTTCGATGCCGGGTTCCGCCGAGAGGCGGGTGGCGATGTGGTGAGCGTGCTCGATGTTGCGGTCGATGAGCCCGGCGACGCCTGCCCGGCCCAGCGTCCGCAGTACCGCGTAGACGGGCACCGAGCGGGCACGCCTGGACCAGTCAGGAATCGTGTTGATCTGATCCCGGTGGTCGGATGCCTCCAGATAGGCCGCGGTGACTCCGACGGCCGCCCGGTGCGCGTCGGGATGGGCGACGAATGCGATGCCGCAGTCGAAGGGCACGTTCAGCCACTTGTGCGCGTCGGTGGTCCAGGAGTCCGCCAGGTGGGCTCCGTCAAGGAGACGGCGGTGCTTGTCACTGACCAGAGCCCACAGTCCGATCGCTCCGTCGACGTGCACCCATCCGCCTCGGTCGTGCACGAGCTCGCACACCTCGCGAAGCGGATCGACGGCACCGGTGTTGATGTTGCCGGCCTGCACACAGACGATCGGTGGCCGATCTGTCCGATCCAGCTCCGCGCGTAGCGCGGAGAGGTCGATCGCGCCGTTCGCGTCGCACCCGACCTCGTGAACACGCGTCCCCATCCCCAGGTAGCGCAGGGCGCGATCGATCGAGGCATGACGCTGCTCGCCGACCGTCACCGGAATGCGCGGCGCTCCCCAGAGCCCGTCCGTTTCGGCGTCCCAGCCCTGCTGGGCCAGCAGATGGTGCCTGGCCGCCGCGAGGCAGGTGAAGGCGGCCATCTGGGTGCCCGTGGTGAATCCCGCCGACGTGTGCGGAGGCAGGCCGAGCATCTTCACCAGCCAGTCGGCGCAGACCTCCTCGATCACCGAGACCGCCGGGCCGCAGGAGTACAGCGTCGCGTTCTGGTCCCAGGCGGTGACCAGCCAGTCCGCGCCCACGGCCACGGGCAGGGAGGAGCCGATGACATAGCCGAAGTAGCGTGGCCCCGCGCTGGCCGTCGACCCCAGCTCACCGGCCCTCGCCAGGACGTCCAGGGTTGAGATCGCATCGCTGCCCGCCTCGGGCGGGCCTCCGTCGGTGAGAAGATCACGTAGTTCGTCCGATGTCACCGCGGGGAAAACCGGGCGATCGGCGACCGACCGCCGCCAGCTCAGCACGTGCCGGTACGCACGCTGGAGCACGTCGTCGAACTCCAGACCGTCGACCGGCGAGTTCGAAGAGTCCGTCGGCGAGTCCGGAGACATGCGGTCGTCGTAACTCATGCGTTCTCATCCCGATAGAGGTGTCCAGCCGACAGAGACGTCCAGGCCGCAGGGCACGCCGTTCGCTGTCCACGGACAGCCTGCCCCAGGCTTTCTCCCGGGTTCCAGCGGGAATCGGGCACCGTATCGGCCATATCGGGCCACGTCCGGCGGAGCGGCATGTGAACCGCCGACCGTCCGCTCCACCGTCGCCCGGCCGCCTGGCCGTTGACCGGGACGGCTCGGCGTTCGATGAGGCGGCTCATCGACGGGCTTCGCCGGCGGGTTCGTGGCGGGGCGTCAGAACGCCTGCCCACCGCTGGCTATCCTGTGGCACGTCGAGCCGGGCACGGCTCCCCACCACGAGCCCACCGGAAGGCGACGACCGTGACAGCCTCCCAGCGCCGGAGCACATGGCCGGTGACGACGGTGGCGGCGCACGTGGTCCTGGCTCTTCTGACGGTGATCATCCTGGCGGGCGTCTGGCACCTCGGCGCTGACCTGCGGCAGATCCTCGCCGCGGCGGGTGCCGCCGTCCTGCTCCATGTGGGAGCGGTGGTGGTCCGTCGACGGCCGTGGGTGGGGTACGCGATCGGCGCGCTGGCAATGCTCGTCCAGGTGACGACGCCCTTCCTGGGGTGGTCACCGAGCATGCTGCCCTCGGCTGTGTGCTTCCCCCTCATGTTGTGGCGGCTGACCAGTCTGGTCTCGGTCAGCTCCTCGGTGGCCGCGTTGGCCGTCGCCGTGCTCGGGGTCGTCCTCACCGAGCTGGTGGCGTGGGCCCGGCTGCCTCCCGACGTCTCCGGATGGACCCTCCTAGGCGAGGGCGGGCTGCTGATGCTCGTGGTCGGCGGTGTGTGGCTTTCGGCCCTGCTGGTACGCCGCAGGCATGAGGCCGGCCGACGAGCCGAGAGCGAACGACTGGCCGCGGCGGTCGCGGACGAACGGGCCGGCATCCGCCGGGACCTGCACGACGTGATCGCCCACACGGTCACCGTCATGGTCGCGCGGATCGAGGCCGCGGCGGTGACGACGGCGGATCCGGCGACCCGCCGTGAACTCGGCGACATCGCCGAGACCGGCCGGGACGCCCACCAGGGTCTGCGAGCGATGCTGGCCACCCTGGGCCCGGCCACCGTGGCGCCACGCGCCGGTTCCCGGCCGGGAAAGGTCCCGATCTCGCTCGACGCCCTCCCCGACCTCGTGGCCTCTGCGGCGAGCCCGCTCCACGCGGTGACGTTCACGGAGGCGGGTGAGCGACGGCCACTGAGCCTGAGTGCCGAGGTCGCGGCGGTCCGGACCGTTCAGGAGGGCGTCACCAACGCGCTGCGCCACCTCGAACCACCGGTCGAGGTGGCCGTTCGCCTGCGCTGGACCCCGGCCGAGGTGGTGGTGGAGGTGCGCGACGACGGCGGCAAGGCGCTTCGCGAAACCGGCGGCCAGGGGACCGGCTTGATGGGGATCGAGGAACGGGTGCGTACCGCGGGCGGCGCCCTGTCGATCGACGACGGGGACGACGGATGGGTGCTGCGGGCGCGGCTCCCCACGAAGGAGGGGGCATGAGCGGGATCCGCGTCATGCTCGTCGACGATCAGGAGTTGCTGCGGGCCTCGCTCCGTACGGTGCTGTCGGCCGACGAACGCATCGAGGTGACCCATGACGTCGCGAACGGCGGCGACGCGATCGAGGTCGTCCGGCGGTACCGCCTCGACGTGGTGCTGATGGACATCCGCATGCCGCGCATGGACGGGGTCGCCGCCACGGCGGAGATCGTCAGGATCGCACCGGCGACCCGGGTGCTCATGCTGACGACGTTCGATGACGACGAACTGGTCGTGGCCGCCATCCGGGCCGGCGCGAGCGGCTACCTGACCAAGGACGTCCGGCCCGCCGCCCTGGCCCAGGCCGTGTGCGACGTCGCCTCCGGGACGTCGGCGCTGGCCCCGGGGGTGGCCGCGACGGTCCTCGATCTCGTACGGCAGGTGCCGATGCGCAGGACGGCGGCCCTGGACGGCCTCACCCCACGCGAGGTCGAGATCTTCGGCCTGCTCGCCCGCGGCAGGTCCAACAGCGAGATCTGCGCGGAGCTGGTGCTGAGCGAGAACACGGTGAAGTCGCACGTCCGGGCCGTCCTGCAGAAACTGAACCTGCGCGACCGCGTGCACGTGGTGATCCACGCCTACGAGAACGGGCTCGTGGGCCGCAACGATCTGCCTGACTGAGATTCCACCCCGCCGGGCGGTGCCGTCTCACCCCTTGGGGTGATGTCGGCCGGAGACGCCCGGCCTAGGTTCGGCGTCGTGCGTTTCCTACCTCTGCGCTTGTCTCGTGTGGCCTCCCTTCTCGTCCTCGGCGGTGTGCTCGTCGCCGTACTGCTCGGCTGGACGGCGCCGGCCCATGCCACCGGCGAACGGCTGGTCGACGACTACCGCTCCGTCTACGGTGCGCCGGGTGTCGCGGCGGCCGTGATCGACGGGGCGTCGGTCGAGACGATCGTCCGCGGCCGGGACGGGGACGGCAACGCGGTGACGGCGCGGACACGGTTCCGGATCGCGTCGATGAGCAAGTCGATGACGGCTACGGCGATCATGCTGCTGGTCGACCGTGACCGCCTCTCCCTGGACGACCCGGTCGTCAAGGTCCTGCCCGACTTCAGGATGGCCGATCCGCGCTTCACCGGGATCACCGTGCGCCAGGTCCTCAGCCACACCTCGGGGCTGTCGATCAGCACGAACAACGAGTACGTGTTCCCGCCTCCGCGCGGCGCGCGGGAGATCGTGGCCAGGCTGGCCGACAAGGTCCTGGCCACCGCGCCGGGCACCCACCCGGAGTACCACAACACCAACTACTCGATCGCGGCGAGGATCGTCGAGGTGGTGTCGGGGAAGTCCTTCGACGACTTCCTCCGCACCGAGCTGTTCACGCCGCTGGGCATGACCGACACCGGCTCGACGCTGGGGTGTTCCGATCATGCCGAGGGCCTGACGTCCGGGTACGAGGTCGTTCTCGGGGCCGCCGTCGCGGCACCGGAGATGCCGGGGTTCTGCGTCGGCAACGGCGGGGTGATCTCGACCCTGGACGACATGGTGCGGTGGCTGCGGTTCAACCAGGGCACCCTCGGCGCGAACCTGCTGAGTGCCGCTTCCCTGGCCGAGTTGCACACCGTCCAGCCGAAGGCCGGCGACTACGCCCTCGGCTGGCAGTCCCGCCCCGTCACAGCGGACGCCCCGCCGTCGGTGATCGGCCACGGCGGAACACTGGCGACGTGGACCGGGGACATGGTCTTCTCGCCCAAGACCGGTGTGGCCGCCCTCGTCCTCACCAACAGCGGCGGCGACCCCGGCCTGCTCTCGACCAACCTTCTCGCCGAACGGATCGGGGCGCCGGCGACGCCGATGAGCAACCCGCTCACCGTCGTGAACGCGGTCCTGCTCGCGCTCACGGTGGGGATGGCCGCGCTTCTGGTCACCGCGGCCGTCCGAGCGCGCCGCTGGGCCTCGCGACGCCGCGCGGCGCGCCGGCCGAGGCTGGTTCTGCGGCTGGCGCCCCTTGCCCTGGTGACGGTGCTGGGCGTGGTGCTGCCGACGCCGATCTGGGGGGCGTTCAGCTTCCATTACTGGATCGTCACCGCCTGGCTGCTGCCACCGCTGGCGCTCTTCTGCCTCACCTGCTTCGTGCTCGGGGCGGTCGCACTCGGCCGTCGTCTCTGGTGCTTCCGCCGCGCCGGTCAGGCGACCTCCGCACCGGTACGGCCGGCCACGGCGGACAGCTGACCTGGGCGGGAACCTGGCCGGAGCCGCCAAGGACTGAGGATTCACGAGGCGTTGCCGGTCGGAGTCCGTCGTTCTCGGCCCAGTGGTTCCTGACGTTGCCGGTCTCACCCGCCCGCCGCACGCTCAACTGAGCGCGTCCCGAACGCCTTTCCCGGATCCGTGTGAGCGTCGCCGCCTTCCGAAGACGCGACGATAAGCTTTCCGATCAGCAGGGCGTCCGCGTCGGCCATCGCTCAGGGGCCGCTCTGACGGGCGGAACACGGGCCGGAGGGATCGGCCGCGTCGCGGCGGGAGATTTCTCCGGGGCCGTGTCGATCCGCGGGCCGCTCGTTCGACGTGGGGGTGCGAGGGCCGAGAGGCGGCTCCGCCGGACGAGGAGAACGCGATGCCGAAGTACCTGCTGATCATGCGGGGCACCGACGAGTCGAACGCGGCCATGATGGCCGACATCGACGAGATGATGGCCACGACCCGCCAGTTCATCGAGGAGATGGTCAAGGCCGGCGTTCTCCTCGCGGCGGAAGGACTGGACGATCCGGGCCAGGGCGTCGTGGTCGACTTCAGCGGTGAGGCCCCGGTGGTCACGGACGGGCCGTACGGCGAGACCAAGGAACTGTTCGGGGGCTTCTTCCTGCTCGACGTCGCCTCGAAACAGGAGGCGGTCGAGTGGGCCAAGCGGGTCCCGGCGGCCCCCGGAGCCAAGATCGAGGTCCGGCGGGTGCCCGGGAGCGACGAGGTCCCGCAGGTCGACAAGTGATCACCAAGGACTGGGCCGGGCGCGAGAGCGACGGCCGGATCTGATGGGTACGGCCGATGTCGAGGCCGTCTGGCGGATCGAGTCGGCGCGGATCGTCGCCGCGCTGACCCGCTTCACCGGCGATTTCGGGCTGGCCGAGGACGCGGCCCAGGAGGCGGTGGCCGAGGCGCTGGTGTCGTGGCCGCTCGCCTCTCCGGCGAATCCGGCAGGCTGGCTGATGGCCACGGCCCGGCGGCGGGCGATCGACGCGATCCGCCGCCGGGCCGCCCTCCGGGACCGATACGCCCTGGTGGCGGCCGACTTGGCGGCCGACGCGGCGGTTGACGAAGGAATCGGTCCCGACAGGATCGATGACGACGTGCTGGCGCTGATGTTCGTCAGCTGCCACCCGGTGCTCTCCCCTGAGGCCCGGGTGGCGCTGACCCTGCGCGTGGTCGGCGGCCTGTCCAGCGAGGAGATCGCCCGCGCGTTCCTCGTACCCGTGCCGACCGTGCAGGCCCGCATCACCCGGGGCAAGAAGACGATCGCGGCGGCCGGGGTGCCGTTCGAGCTGCCGCAGGGTGCCGAGCGCCGGGAGCGGCTGGGCGGCGTGCTCAGCGTCCTCTATGTGATCTTCACCGAGGGGTCGACGGCCACGTCGGGCGACCGGCTGCTGCGCCCCGACGTCGCGTACGAGGCGATCCGGCTGGCCCGCACGCTGGCCGCGCTGCAGCCGGACGAGCCGGAGGTGCACGGCCTGCTGGCGTTGTGCGAGCTGACGGCCGCGCGTTTCCCGGCCAGGACCGGCCCGGACGGTTCGCCGGTCCTGCTCGACGAGCAGGACCGGCGGCGGTGGGACCTCTCGGCGATCCGCCGTGGGCTGGCCGCGCTGGCCAAGGCGTCGACTCGCGGCCTCGGCCCCTACGGCCTGCAGGCCGCGATCGCCGCCACCCACGCGTCGGCGCCCTCGGTCGAGGCGACCGACTGGGACCGGATCGTGGTGCTCTACGAGGCACTCGGCCGGGTCGCACCCTCGCCGGTGGTCGAGCTCAACCGGGCCGTCGCCGTTGCCATGGCCTCGGGCCCGGCGCAGGCCCTGGCCATCGTGGACGAGCTGATCGCCTTAGACCGGCTCCCCGGTTCGCATCTGGTCCCGACCGTACGCGGTGAGCTGCTGGCCCGACTCGGACGGCGACCGGAAGCGCGCGCCGAGCTGGAGCTGGCGGCCCGGCTGTGCGCCAACCAGCGCGAACGCTCGGTGCTGCTGCGCAAGGCGGCCAGGCTGAGCTGACTTCTCCCGCTCGGCCGGCCGGGACCCAGACGCGGCCCGGACGCCGTCGGCTGAGGCAGACGGCCAGGACCTACAGCCCGCCGAGGCGGTGACCTGGAGCAGCCCTGATGATCCCCCATGGCGGCGACGCACTCGGATCGCTACCGGATGTGGAGTGGCTTAGCCTCTCAGGATGACGGAGGCACCTGAAAATCTGGCCCTGCCCATCGCCTTGGCCGAGGTGGCCGAGGTTGGCTTCGAGTGGGAGTGGGACGAAGAAGCCGACGAGGCCCACGGTTGTGATTTCGAGCTGTACGAACGGTTCGAGGCGCCGGAGAAGACCGCGTGGTGGTTTCGCCTGTGGACCGGTAACGAAGAGGTCGACGGCAGCGAATTCCGCTTTTTCGGCGCTACCGGGGCAGGCGACTATGTGGGTTTCTGGCTGGTTCGGCCTGGCATGTCAATCACCGAACAGCCCGTCATCTACCTCGGTTCCGAGGGGGAACGCGGCGTGATAGCTCGCGATCTCGGTGATCTGCTCCGGTTGTTCGCGGATGGCCTGGGCCCGGCGGAGGCATTCGCCGACCCAGGTCGTGAGACGCAGCCGAACGAGGCGTTCCAGGCGATCGCGGAGCGGTACGCGCCGGGAAGGCGCCGCTCCGCGGCGGAGATCGTGGCGGGGGCGGGAGAGGAGTTCCCGGGCTTCTCAGAGTTCGTCGACGCGATGTGCCGGTGAGCGAGGCCCGCGCCCAGCGTTCAGTGATCCACGGGACCTGGGGCGTACTCGGACGGTGAACAGCGCGTTCAACCGTGTCGCACTCCGTCCAGGACAGCCGAAGGCCCGGAGGCTCCAGGTGGGAGGCACCGCTGCGAGATCACGTGCCCAGAGGGAGCGCGGCGTGAACGTGAGCGTGGCCTTTCCTAGTCATCGTGCTGTCGGCGCACCATCTCGGTGATCCAGACGGGGGCGAACGGAGACGTGCAACCCGGGGAAGTCGGGTAGTCCTTGAGCACCTCCAGGCGCTCACCGATGTCGATCGCACGGGCACGATGCTCGGCGTGCTCGATCCCGATCTGAGCCAGGCAGTGGTTCATCGCCCACTGCAGGCGATCCGGGGCGTCTTTCATCTCCGCCTCGATGATGTCGAGCAGTCCTGCGAGGTCGAGACCCTCGGGCTTCTTCGTCACGCGTTCGGTGGTCAGTGCCCAGCCGGCACTCGCGACCACCGGATCCGGATCGGCGGACCAGGCCAGGCGCAGCTCTTCGGAGTGCGGGTTCTTCTTCACCACATAGTTCGTGAGCCAGTCGTGCACCTTGGGTGTGCGCGCCTCGCGCACCATGACGTCCAACTCGTCACGCTCGAACGCTTTCGGGCGGCAGATCAGGATCGCCAGCAGTCTCGCCGCGGTGTCATCCGTCTCCCAGAGCCGGCGCGCGAGTTCTTGCTGCGTCTTCAGCCGCTTCGCGAGCGCACGCAGCCTGCTGAGGTTCACACCGTGATCGTCACCGTGTCTCTCGTTCACCTCGCGTGTCTTCGAGTCCTCGAGCTCGGCCAGTTCGGCCATCACCTCGGCCGCCGTCGTCTCGGCCACCTCAGCCTCCTGTCCGTCACGAACGAGGTTCAGCCTACGACGGAAGCCGGCCTCCTTGTCGTGCACGCCGGTTTGACCGCGGCTGAGGGGACGGCGTTGCCGACGGCGACGGTTTGAGCGCCGCTGAGGGGACGGCGTTGCCGACGACGACGTCCCCACCCGCGGACTCACTTCGGCCGCCGAGCGCGGTCTCCGTCGCCCGAACAGGGTGATCGTCGCCGGTCGGGACGTACCTGGTGGACGAACGCGCAGGACTCTAAGCTGTTGATCATGAAGCGCTCGACGATGGCGGTGATCGTGGCCCTCAGTGCCCTCTGCGTGGGGGGCAGCGTCGTCGTGGCCGCTCCTTTTGTCTCATGGGTGTTGACCTATGGGTGCGACGCCGATGATGACCGGCTCGCCGCCTCCCTGGCCACGCTCGGCATCCTCGACGTCCGTCCGGCAGACGCGACACCCCAGGAGGGACGCAGCAGCACCTGTGAGAACGACAGCCGGGTGACGACCGTCGGGCAGGCCTATCGTGTTTCGGGGTCGCAGGCCGACGTGCTGTCCTTCTACCGGGACGCCGCGATCAAGGATGGCTGGACGCCCTCCCCGGAGAGCGAGGGCAAAGGAATGGACTGCTTCACCAAATCCGTCGGCGGGAGGGACGTCGAGCTCTCGGTGTGGTTTCTGGACGTGCTGGGGGAGGAGGAACACCGCGACGACTACGTCGTGGACGTGACCTCTTCCCTGCAGGGCGGAGGCTGGTGTTGACACCGGGGACGCTCCGAACGCTTCGGTCCGACCGTCGGCTGCGGGCTGGAGGGCCGACGACGACGCTGCCGGAGACGGCGGATCCGGTCGGCCGGTGGATGTTCGTGAGTGCCGTGATCAGGCGAGACGTTCCAGCTGCACGCGCGGTGACGAAGGACGTCCCGGCGGTGCCGGTGACGGCGGGGGCCGATGCCGCCCTCCCGCCGTACGCGCTGTCGCGTTCTGGGTCAGTCCTCGGCGGGGATGTCCAGGGCGGTGCCGTACAGACGTGACACCCGCAGTCTGATCACCACGCGTCGTTCCCTCACCGCCTGCCTGAGGAAGGCCGCCTCCTGCGCGGGGTCCTCGAAACCCGGGGTGAGGGCCAGCAGTTCCTGACCGATCGCGTCTCCGGGCTCGGTCGTCGCCTCTGACACCTCCGCGTCGCCTTCGGCGACGGCGAACGACCAGATGTCCGGCCCGTTCACGTGCAGGGCGAGGCTGGGGTTTCTGCGGATGTGACGCGCTTTGAGGCGGTCGTTCGTGGTGGAGATCCGTACGATCCGCTCGTCGGGATCCCAGTGGTACAGAACGGTGGACAGATGGGGGTGGCCGCTGGTTTTCACGGTCGCCAGTACGCCGAAGCGCTGCTCGCCGAGCAGGTTCACCAGCTCCTCCTCGGTGAGGATCCGCGGCGCGGGGCCGGAGCCCGGCTCGTTCTCGTTCGTGGCGGTGAGCTCGGTCATCTGGATCGATTCCTGTCTACGCTGTGGGTCGTCGGGTCGGGTGCGGCGGTGGTGCCGGGCTGTTCAACGGGCTGTTCAACGGGCCGTTCGCTCGGCAGGGAGCGCGTTCCGGGAGGCCGTGTCCGGCCTGGGCTGTCGCAGCACGGTCAGTGCGACGGCGAAGGCGGCCACGAGCAGAGCGGCGGCGACGCCGAAGGCCAGGCGGTAGCCGTCGGTCAGCGCGACGGCCTCCTCGGCGCCGGCCGACAACAGCCCTTCGGTGCGCGAGGCGGCCAGGGTGGACAGCACCGCCACGCCGACGGCCATGCCGATCTGCTGGGTGGTGTTGAACACCCCGGAGGCCAGGCCCGCGTCGTCGACTCGGGCGCCGGACATGCCGAGCGTGGTCAGCGCCGGGAGCACCAGCCCGCCGCCCGCGATGAGCAGCATCACGGGGAGCAGGTCGACGACGTAGTCCGCGTTCACCGGGACGCGGGTGAGCCAGCCCATCGCGCCGAGCAGAAGCACCAGGCCCGCCAGCAGGACGGCTCGCGCGCCGAAGCGGGTGTTGAGCCGAGCGGAGACGAACAGGGACACGCCGCCGATGGCCACCGCCGCGGGAAGCATCGCCAGGCCGGTGTCGAGCGCGCCGTAGCCGAGGACCCTCTGCATGTAGAGCGCGACGATGATCTGGAAGGCGAACATGGCCGACAGTGTCAGCATCTGGACCAGGTTGGCGCCGGAGACGTTGCGCGAGCGGAGGATCCGCAGGGGCATCAGCGGGGTCCTGGCGGTCGCCTGACGGGCGACGAAGGCGGCCAGCAGAGCCAGCGACACCGCGCCGAGGCCGAGGGTGTGTGCTGAGAGCCAGCCGTACTGCTCGATTCCGACCACGGTGTAGATGCCCAGCATCAGTCCGCCGGTGACCAGCACGGCGCCGATGATGTCGGCCCCGGCGGCGAGTCCGGCCCCACGCTCGTCGGGCAGCACCCGGATCGCCAGCGCGATCGTGGCCAGCCCGATCGGCAGGTTGATGAAGAAGATCCAGTTCCAGCTCAACGCGTCGGTGAGGATCCCGCCCAGGACCTGGCCGATCGAGGCTCCGGCGGCGCCGGTGAAGCTGAAGACGCCGATCGCCTTCGCGCGCTCCCTGGGCTCGGTGAACAGTGTCACCAGGATGCCCAGCACGACCGCGGAGGCCATGGCGCTGCCGACGCCCTGCGCGAACCGGGCAGCGATCAGCGTGCCGGGTCCGCCGGCCGCTCCGGCCAGCAGCGACGCGGCGGTGAAGACCGCGTTCCCTGCCAGGAACATCGCTTTACGGCCGATGAGGTCGCCCAGCCGACCGGCCAGAAGCAGCAGCCCGCCGAAGGCGATCAGGTACGCGTTGACGGTCCAGCTGAGCCCTGCGGCTGAGAAGCCCAGCTCCCGCTGGATGGCCGGCATCGCCACGGTCACGATGCTGCCGTCCAGGATCGTCATCAGCGTCGCGGCGGACAGCACGGCGAGGGCCGACCAGCGCGATCGAGACGTGTCGGTGCGGGCCGGTCGAGGGGAAGGGGTGGTGCGCGGCATCGCCGTCTCCTGTTCGGAAGGGAACAGGAGTGACCGTAGCAGATAGTTTTGTTGTAGACGATCCTGTATGGATTTATTTTCCGTGCCGCTGTGCTCGCCGGTCCGTCCTGGACTACAGCGCCGGTGCCGGGACGGCGGGGATCAGCCCGCCGTCGACGAGGATGTCCTGCCCGTTGACGTAGGAGGCCTCGTCGGAGGCGAGGAAGGCGACCGCGGCGGCCACCTCGTCGGCGGTGCCGACACGGCCTGCGGCGACCGTGGTGGCGATGGCGCTCTGGGCCTCGGCGGAGATCTCGGCGCGGAACGCCGGGGTGTCGACGTAGCCGGGGCTCACGGAGTTGACCCGGATCCGCCGGGGCGCCAGTTCGGCCGCGAGGGTGCGCGTCAGGTTGTGCACCGCCGCCTTGGTCGCCGAGTAGAGAGCGGCGTCGGGCACACCACGGTGCAGCGCGAACGACGCGTTGATCACGATCGCTCCCCGGTCGGGCAGCAGCGGAAGCGTCTTCTGGACGGTGAAGAAGGCCGCCTTGAAGTTGACGTCCACGACGCGGTGGAACTCGGCCTCGGTGACGTCGCCGATGGGCTGGAACGCGCCGACGCCCGCGTTGGCGAACACCACGTCCAGCCGCCGGTACCGGTCGCGGACGGTCGCTGTCAGCGCTTCCAGGTCGGTGAGACTCGTCGCGTCACCGGGTATCCCGAACGCCCGGTCGCCGAGCTCCTCGAGCGCGGCGTCGAGCCGGGTCCTGTCGCGCCCGGTGATGATCACCTGCGCGCCTTCGGCGATCAGCCTGTGCGCGGTGGCCAGCCCCATGCCGCTGGTGCCGCCGGTGATGAGTGCGATCTTGTCGCTGAATCGGGAACCGTTGAACGTCATGGGTTCAGCGTGCCGACCCGCGCCGCGGACATACAGTGCGTGGTTGTCGTGGGTGTGACACCACCACGCTGGTCAGGCGGGGGCGGCGAGGCGGATGCGCCGCAGTCCTTCGAGCCGGCCGTCGGTGTCGGTGCCCGGTCGGGGGTTGTACAGCACGAGACGCCAGTCGGGGTGGTCGGCGACCGCCAGGGTCGTCGCGTCGAAGAACAGCTCACCGGCCTCGGGGTGGCGCAGCGCGTTCACGGCCTGGACCGGGACGCCCACCTCGTGGCGTTCCCACAGTTCGGCGAATTCGGGGCTCGCGACGCTGAGGTCGTCCACCACCCTCCGGAACCCGGGATCGTCCGGAAAGTGCGCCGAATCGGCGCGGTAGGCGGCCACGACGGCGGACGCGGCCGAAATCCACACGTCGTGCACCGCGCGGTACCGGGGACTGGTGAAGAAGGTGATCAGGCAGTTGTGGGCGGTGCCGTCGAAGTCGAACACCGCCCGCGCCGTGTCGTTGAACGCCAGCACGTTCCAGTAGCGGTCCCGCAACACCGCGGGCCGCCGCCCCCACGCGTCGAGCAGGCGTCGTACCTCGGGAGTGACCTCGGTCCCGGGCGTCCCGTCGGCGGGCGGCGGGTTGAGACCGGCCAGGAGATACAGGTGCACCCGCTCCGGTTCGCTCAGGCGCAGGGCCCTGGCGATCGCGTCGAGCACCTCAGCCGAGACGGTGATGTCGCGTCCCTGCTCGAGCCAGGTGTACCAGGACACTCCGACCCCGGCCAGCATCGCCACCTCTTCGCGCCGCAGCCCAGGAGTCCGTCGCCGGCCCGCCGCAGGAATGCCGACGTCACCCGGTGTGAGCCGGGCTCGACGGATGCGCAGGAAGTCACGGAGCTGCTCGTGGCGTCGCCGCGCGGATTCGCTGGTCATGAGCTCACGGTAACTCCTCTTTGTCAGCCTGCTCCGGTTTGTCAGCCTGCTCCGGTCAGCCGGGGGAGGGGTGCTCGACTGCCTCCGCGCCTTCTTCCGGATCACCGGCATCCCGGCCGGCCCGGGGCGTCTGCGATCTCCGTCGGCGGCGACCGCGCTGATCGGCGGGTCCGGGCGTCACCTCGGCGCTTCGGTCAGTCCCCGGGACGCCTGCGGCGACTCGGCGCGGCCCAGGCGGCTGGGCCACCAGGCCCGCGCGTCCAGATCCCGTACCAGCGCCGGGACCAGCAGGGAGCGCACCACCAGGGTGTCGAGCAGGACGCCGAAGGCGACGATGAAGGCTATCTGCGCGAGGAAGGCCAGGGGGATCACCACCAGCGCGGCGAAGGTGGCGGCGAGCACGACGCCCGCCGAAGTGATCACTCCGCCGGTGGTGACCAGCCCGCGCAGCACACCCTCCCGCGCCCCGAGGTGCGCGGTCTCCTCGCGCACCCTGGACATGAGGAAGATGTTGTAGTCCACGCCCAGCGCGACCAGGAAGACGAAGCCGTACAGCGGAACGGACGCGTCGCTGCCGGTGAATCCGAACACGTGGGTGAAGACCAGGGTGGAGACGCCGAGGGTGGCCAGGAAGTTCAGCGCCACGGTGACGACCAGGAGCACGGGCGTCATCAGGGAGCGCAGCAGGACGATCAGGATGAGCAGGATGATCGCCAGGACGACCGGGACGATGAGCAGGGTGTCGTTCTTCGCGGTCTCCGTCGTGTCGTACCGCTGGGCGCTGTACCCGCCGACCATGACGTGGCGGTCCGGGGCGAGCGCGGCGCGCAGGCGTTTGACCGTGTCCTGGGCGGCGTCGCTGTCCGGGGCGTCGCTCAGCGTCGCCTCCACCAGCGCGAGCCCATCGATGATCTTGGGGGTGTCGCCCGGCCGTCCGCTCTGGGTCACCGGCGCGGCGTCGGACACGCCCTCGACGTCGCGGGCCGTCTTCTCCACGGCCGCCGCCCGATCGGCGGGGGCGACGATGACCGCGGGCTGCCCCGAGCCGCCGGGGAAGTGCTTGCTCAGCGTCGCCTGTGCCGCCACCGACGGCGCGTCGTTCACGAAGGTCTCGTCCAGCGGCACGCCTCTGGCGTTCAGCTGCGGCGCGAAGAGGGCGAGAGCGATGAGCGGCAGGATGGTCGCGATCCAGAGTCGGCGCGGACGGCGGTCGACCAGGGCGGCCACGCGGCCCCAGATCCCGCGCGCCTCGGCGCCTGCCGGGCGCGGCTTCGCGGGCCACAGGGCGGCGCGTCCCAGCAGGACGAGAACCGCGGGCAGGAAGGTGAGAGCGCTGAGGGCGGCGCACACGATGCCGATGGCGCCCACCGGGCCGAGCGCGCGGTTGTTGGTCAGGCTGCTGAGCAGCAGGGCGAGCAGAGCCAGGGCGACGGTGGCGGCGCTGGCGACGATCGGCTCGAACGAGCGTCGCAGCGCGACGCGGCCCGCGGCGAAGCGGTCGCCGGTCGCGGCCAGTTCCTCCCGGAAGCGGGCGGTCAGCAGCAACGCGTAGTCGGTGGCCGCGCCGATGACGAGGATGAACAGGATGCCCTGCACCTGGCCGTCGACCCGGACGATGTCGTGGTCGGCCAGGAAGTACACCACGGCACACGCCAGGCCCAGTGCGAAGACCGCGCCGACGATGATGACGAGCGGCAGCAGCACGCTCCGGTACACCGCCAGCAGGATGACCAGCACGGTGAGCAGCGCCACCCCGAGCAGCAGGCCGTCGATCCCGGCGAAGGCGTCGGACAGGTCGGCCCGGGTGGCCGCCGGTCCCGCGAGCTGGGCCCGCAGGCCGTCGACCGTCACCGCCGAGCCGATCCGCTCCAGGGTCTCCCCGAGCGCCTCGAGGTCGGGGCTGAGCTGGACCACGCCCTGCAGCGCCTGGCCGTCGTCCGATCCGAAGGCGGGTGTGGGCGTCCCGACGACACCCGCCGTGCCACGAAGCGCGGCGAGCGTCCGGGTCGCCGCGGCGCTCTGCTCGGGAGTGACGGTCTTCCCGTCGGCGGTCCACACCACGATGAGCGGCTGCGTCTGCCCCTCGCGGAACCTCTCCTGCGCTTCCAGCGCGCGCGTGGACTCCGCGCTCTGGGGCAGAAAGGCGGCCTGGTCGTTGGTGGACACCTGGGAGAGCTTGCCGGCGAACGGCCCCAGCCCTCCGCCGACGGCCAGCCAGACCAGCACCAGCAACGCCGGAACAAGCCAGCGGATCGGTCGCCGCGCCATGAGATCGCCCTTCCGTGACGCCCTATAACTCAATGATTAAGATACTCAATGATTGAGTTAATGTAGCATGGCGACATGAGCGGCGACAGCGAGGAGGGCATCGACCTGCGGTCCTTCGCGACACGACTGCGCAGGATGACCGCCGAGTTCAACCGCGTCGCCCACGAGTTCGCCAACGAGCACGGGCTGCACACCACGGACGTCCAGGCCCTCATCAAGATCTTCGACGCTCCGTCGCCGATCACTCCGAGCCGGCTGCGGGAGGAGCTGAACCTCACCTCGGGCGCCGTCACCGCGTGCCTCGACAGGCTGGAGCGGGCCGGGCACATCCGCCGGGTGCGCGACGCGCACGACCGGCGCGTGGTCCACGTGCACTACCTCGACACGGCGAAGGAGTTCGCCGCGGCCTTCTTCCGTCCGCTCGGCCGCAGCACCGACAACGCCCTGCGGCGTTTCAGCCCGGAGGAGTTGCGCACCGTGGCCGCCTTTCTCGACGCGATGAACGAGGAGCTCGAGGTGTTGCGAGCCTCTCCGGGGTCGTCCTGACCCTGTCTTCGAGCGGGCGGGCCGAACGGTTGCACACCGGCGTCGGGTCTTGTCGTTCGTCGCATGCGGGCCAGGAGGCGCATCCACGGAGGCCTCGTCGCCGTAAAGAGCGGTGTCGCCGTAAAGAGCGGTGCCGCCGGAGGCGGCGGTGTTACGAGAAAGGGGGCAAGAACGGTTCGGCGAGGGCTTTCAGGCCGCTCGGCGGCTGCGCCCCGCCCGTCGGTATGGACGCTGTGGACCGCGCCTCGCGCAGACCGTCGACTCCGTCGGCGCGGATGTCCTGGTCTTGGACCTCACCGTGGATCGCAGCGGACACGGGCCTTCGTCTCGATCCGCGCCGTCGACCGGCTCGCGGGGTCTGCGCGGACGAGCCCGGCCGTCGCCTCCTCCTTCGACCACGGAGAATCGGGCGATGACCGGGCTCGTTCACGATGTCATGCCGTCTGTTGAGAGGACTCGTGCGGCGTATCCCCAATCTTGCCGGGGGCCCTGCCGGAACAGACGCGGCCTCTGCGCCGGAACGACGGCGTGACTGAAGCTCGGCGGGCGGGAGCTCTTCTTACTGCGCTCCCAACGCCTCCTTCGCGCGAAGAAGGGCAGAGGCGTTCATTTTCTTGGCGTCCGCCACCTCCGTGGCGTATTTTTTCAGCATGTTCTCGTAGTGGCGGTCCTCGATCCGGATTCGCTGCGCGGCGTAGTCGGTCGTCTTCTCGCACTCAGCGTCCGCGACGGCGAGGGAGATCTCCTGGTCGCGCGCCTCGTCCGATCCGATGCCGAGCCGCCGGTGCGAATCCATCGAACTGCTTCTCGCCGTATCCGGATTCTTGAGGTTCGGGTGTCCCTTGCTCGCCATGCACGACGACCACGCGGAATCGACACGCGTCATGTCGGCGTCCGACGACGCCTGCCGCCTGGCCCGTATCGGAAGATTTGCGGCCAGGTAAGTAAACTTCACGTAATCGCTCAGCGAGCCGTAGAGCTTTTCCCTCGCTTCGGCCATGCATCCCTCGCTCGTCGTCCCTGCTCTTCCTCCGCCCGGCAGGTCTGCCTTTATCTCGGGGGCGTCGTCACGACCGAAGAACGCTTCGCCCCACCGCTTCCGCTCCTCTTCCGAGAGCTTTGAGATACCCGATCGGTCCACTTCTCCCGGGGAGTCTCCGGCGTTCTCCGCGGACCTGTAGCCCGTTCTCCGCGCCTGCTCCACCGTGAGGCCGTAGGGATCCTCGCCGAGGGTCGGGGCGACGTCCGTCGCCGAAGAGGGGTTTTGGACGTACGTGAATCCACGTTTCTTCATGCAGCGTTGCACTAATTCCTCTTGCGCCGCATATCTTGTCGCCGACCCGGAGAACAGGGCGAGCAGTGCCTCCCGCACCTCCGGGTCGTGGTTCGCGAGCGGAGTGACGACCGCGGCGCGGCTCTGTGAGGTGTCTCCGGCGGTGGCAGTTGACAGGAGATAATTGCCGCCGGATACCGTCGCGATCGCGACGGCGGCAAGGGCGATGCCGCCGAAGGCAATCTTGTGAAAGCTCCTACTCATCATCGATCCCTTTCGTTCTCTTTTTAGCAAGTTTGTCCAGAGCTGCGGCCGCGATGCGCGTCACCCATGGCGGCCTCCATGTTGGGATCCGTCACATAGTCGATGCTGTCTGATGCGGCGACCCAGACCGTCGGACCACTATAGTCTGAGATGTAGACGCAAACCCATGCGAGAGTTTGGAATCGATTCTTATATGACCTGTCGTTCCAGGTCAGCGTCGGCCAGTTACCCCCTGCCTGATGCCACTCCGGGACTGCGACCGTGCTTCGTGCGACGACGCCGCTGTAATACGGGGCGCTCCAGACGCAGAAGTAGGAGGTCGAGCACGACGAATCAGCGGACGCCGGTGTCGCAGTACCAGTTGTGATGAGCCCTGCGGCCAACACGGCCGACGCCGTCACTCTGGACAATCTTTTCAGATTCATCCTGATCCGCCTTTCTTTCGGTTTGATTTCCCGACCGCTGAGGGTGTCGGGAATCAGGCCTACATTTGGCGTTTAAATATTATTTTGTGTATCGAAGTAGATCAAGGGGTTGATCTACCTTCTTCTCTGTGATAAAAGAATCCTTGAAATCGTTTTCGCGATTTTGGCGGACGCGCCCCATTTTCGTTCGCAGAGGTGATTACGAAGCGCGTTTGAATACGTCGTCATCGTCACATTCCAGGTCTTCGCGGCCGGATGCTCCGCTCCGCCGTCCAGACGCCGGCCGTCACGGTCGTATGCCGTGTTGAGCATCTCCGCCGTCATCATTTCCGCGGACGTCCCTTGCGCGATCACCGAACCGCTTCTCATGGCCACGACGGTGTCGGAGTGGCAGGAGGCGAACGGCGGTGGAGGCGTCCCCGGGGGGCGCTCTGAGATGATCTCGGTATGCCGTTGAAGATCGCAGTACTGGCCTCGCACACCGGCACCAACCTGCGCGCGCTGCACGCCGCCCAGCGGCCGGACGCGTTCACCGTCGATCTGGTCGTCAGCAACAACGGCTCGTCGGGAGCGCTGGAGTACGCCCGGGAGCACGGCATCCCCCACGCGCACCTTTCCGGACGCACCCACCCGGACGCGGACGCGCTCGACCAGGCGATGCTCGCGGCCCTGCGTCGGCACGACATCGATCTGATCGTCACCGCCGGCTACATGAAGAAGGTCGGTCCCGCCGCTCTCGCCGCCTACGACGGGCGCGTCCTCAACGTCCATCCCGCTCTCCTGCCCAGGCACGGCGGGCAGGGGATGTACGGGCTGAACGTCCATCGGGCTGTCCTGGAAGCGGGCGACACGGTGTCGGGCGCGTCCGTTCACCTGGTGACCGCCGAATACGACGAGGGGCCGGTCATCGCGCGGCAGGAGGTCCCCGTCCTGCCCGCCGACACCCCCGAGAGCCTGGCCGAGCGAGTTCTGGCCGCCGAACACATCCTCCTGCCGGCCGTTGTTCACGACGTGGCCACCCGCGGCGTCTTTCTGAGTGACTTCCGTGACTCATGACAGAAGGCTCATCTGCCCGATGAATGAGGGTGTGGTGATGGAATTGTCTGCCTGTCAGAAAGATGGTGCCGACAGTAGTCTTCGGCCATGAAGCGTCTGGTCTTCATGGTTCTCGTGGTCGCGACCCGAGGCGATCGTGACGGCCGCCGGCACGACAGACATGACCGCGCCCGCCCCGCCGTCCCGGCCTTCGACGGCTCGGGACGGCGGGGCGGGCGCGGTCGTGCGGTGGCCGGTGCGACGGTGCGGGTCAGGGGTGGCCGTGGCCGTGGTCGTCCTGACGGCCCCAGGGACCGGTGATCGCGAACACGTAGCCGGGAGACTGGATGTTGGCGAACAGGATCCTGCCGTCCGCGCTGAAGGTCGGGCCGGTGAACTCGCTGTCGTTGAGCTGGTTGCGGGCTATCGGGTAGGCCTTGCCCTGCTTGGTGACGCCGACCAGGTGCGACAGTCCCTCGCCGTCCTCGGCCAGGATGACGCCTCCGTACGGCGAGACCGTGATGTTGTCGGGCCCGTCGTAGTCGGTGTCCTGCGTGGGGTCGGGATTGACTCCGAAGATCGTCTTGAGGGTGACGGTCTCTGACCTGGGGTCGTAGAACCACACCTGTCCGTCGTGCTCGTTGACGCTGCCGTCGCTGGTGCGGGCGTAGCTGGAGACGAAGTAGGCGCCGCCGTCCCCCCACCAGGCGCCCTCGAGCTTGCGGGCGCGGGTCACCTGGTCGTTGGTGAACTGCTTGCGCACGGAGACCGTCGCCGCGTCACGGTCGGGCACGGGGACCCACTGCACCCTGTAGCGGGTGCCCGGCTGGGTGGCCTCGGACAGGTCGCCGATGTGCTTGCTGCCCTTGAAGCAGCTCATGGCCTCCAGGGTGCCCGCGGTCGCGCCGTCCTGGCTGAGCGCGAGCGCCCGGAGCGCGCCCTTGCGGCCGCGGAAGTGCCTGGGCGGGGTCCAGCGGAAGTACAGACCGTTCGGCCCGCCCGCGTCCTCGGTCTCGTAGATCGCCGAGGTGCGCGGGTCGACCGCGACGGCCTCGTGCGAGAACCGGCCGAGGAACTTCAGCGGCACCGGGTCGAGGTTGGCGTCGCGGTCGAACGGGTCGACCTCGAAGACGTACCCGTGGTCCTTCTGGAACGCTCCGCCCGCGCGCTGCTCGGTCTCCTCGCACGTCAGCCAGGTGTTCCACGGGGTGATGCCGCCCGCGCAGTTGTTGTGCGTGCCGGCCACGCTGACGTACTCGCGGACGCGGTTTCCGCGCCTGTCGACCTCGATGTTGGTGGTGCCACCGTGCGCGCCGGGGTCGTAGGTCAGACCCGGCAGGGCCGGCACGGGGTACGGCTCACCGCCGCCGATCTCGTGGTTGTTGACCAGGACGGAGGAGCCGTTGCGCCCCTGGAAGAAGCCGGTGCCGTCGGCGTCGCTCGGCGTCGGCTCCCCCGACTCGAGCAGCGTCTTCCCCGCCTGAGCGACGATCTTGTAGGAGAAGCCGCGGGGGAGGGCGAGCAGGCCGGCCGGGTCGGGGATGACGGGACCGTATCCTGCCGCTTTGAGACCGGTCTGGGCGGCCTGGGCGGCGGCGGGGCCGGCGATGGCCTCGACGCTGCCGATGATGGCAATGCCCAGGCCGCCCGCGGCCCCGGAACGCAGCAGGTCACGGCGAGAGATCGGGGAAGTCATAGGGGTACCTTTTTCGCACTTTTGGGAAGGTAGCACTGGGACTCAAGTCCTCCGGTCTGAACGGTCCTTTCCCTGATGCGGTCACCGAAGTGAACGTGAGGCGAACGCTCGATCCTGAGCTGGAATTCCGGTTCGTGCTCCCATGATTACCGAACGTTTCCCGAATGTGGAGCCCGCCGGGGCCGAGCCGCCGCCCGGGGCCCTTCGGAAGGCCGCTCTCGCCCCGGCGGCGGATCTCGGGGTGTCAGGCCGGGGAGGTCAGGAGGGCGGGGAGTTCCCCGAGGGAGCGCACGACGGGCAGGTCCGTCCGCGCGGGACCTCCCCCACGGTTCAGCCAGACGCCGTACAGCCCTGCCGCCCTCGCGGCGGTGGCGTCGGTGTCGAGCCGGTCCCCGACGTAGGCCACCTCGGACGGGCGCAGGCGGATCGTCTCGCAGGCCGCGTGGAAGCTCTCCGGCGCGGGCTTGGCGACGCCGATGTCGCTGGAGGCGATCAGCACGGGCAGCGCCGTGTCCAGGCCGACCCGGCGGACCTTGTCGCGTTGCTGGGCGGCCTCCCCGTTGGTGAGAATCCCCAGCCGAAGCCAGGGCCGCCCGTCCACCAGCGCGTCGAGGCTCGCCATGACGTCAGGGAAGACCCGCCACGCGGATTCGTAGTGGCGCAGGTAGCCCGCGAACCAGGCGTCCGCCTCCCGCTCCTGCCAGCTTCCCAGGCCGAACTCGGCGGCGAGGGTCGTGATGCGCAGGCGGCGTTGTCCCGTGAAGGTGAGCTCACCCGCGAGGTAGCGGTCCATGGCGTGATGTTCGAGCTCCGACCAGCGCCGCCGCGCCGCCTCGTGATCGACCTCCGCCGATCCGGCGACCGCCTTCAGCGCCGCCGTGAACGCCGAGGCGGCGGCCGTGTCGTGGTCGACCAGCGTGCCGTCGAGGTCGAACAGGATCCCTTTGATCGTCCGGGCCATGGCCCTCCTTGCCCATCGTCGACGTCCTGACCGTTCATTCCATGATCGTCGATTCCCGGGGCGTCCGGCGGCCGGTCAGCGGGACGGCCGGTAGGGCCTGTCCCGGGGGTCGCCGATCTCCCACGTGCTCGCGTCGGACGCGACGCCGCGCATGCCCTCCAGGGTGCCCGGCCCGGCCAGCTCCACGACGCGGGCGTCGTCCAGGCCTGCGAAGCCGTACGTCCTGGCGGGATCCCAGTCGGTGCTGTGCCGCAGGCGGCGGCTCATCTGCGCCCACCCCGACGCCGCTCCCGCGACCACCCAGCCGTCAGGGGAGCCCGCTGTCATGCGCCGGGCGGGGCGCAGCCAGGAGGCGGCCTGTTCTGGCCAGTCGACGACGGCCAGGACCTGTCCGCCCCCGGCCTCCCACTCGCGGGCGAAGGCCTGTACGGCGGCGCGGGAGGCGGCGTCGCGGCCGTGCCCCAGGGTGAGGACCGCGAGGCGGGGCCTGGCCGCGCGGACCAGCTCGACCAACGCGTCCAGCTCGGCCCGGGTGTGCCGGACGGGGCGTGTCATGTCGCGTCGTGGAAGACCAGGCCCAGGGTGTGGCGGACACCCGAGCGAACCGTGCTGACCCCGTGACGGACCGGGGCCGCCGACCAGCCGCGCGCGGAGCGCACCGGACGGTCCCGGGTGGTGAAGACCAGCGCCCGCCCCTGTCCGAGCAGGGTCGAGGTGCCCCGGGACTGCGCCCTGGGCCGCTGCTCGACCAGCAGGAACTCCCCGCCGGTGTGGTCGACGCCGGGTTCGTTCAGGCCGATCACGACCTGCAGCGGGAACACCAGGTCTCCGTAGAGGTCGCGGTGCAGTGCGTTCCAGTCGCCCTCGCGGTACCGCAGCAGGATCGGTGTCGGTCGTCTCTGACCTGCGGCGTGACACATCTCCAGCCATTCTCCCAGGTCGTCCGGCCACGGCGCGGCCCTGCCGAGTCTGGCCGCCCAGGCGCGGGCGACAGGCAGCAGACGGGGGTAGAACGCCTGCCGCAGCCGCCCGACCAGGTCGGGGAACGGGTGGTCGAAGTAGCGGTACTGGCCGGATCCGAACCGGTGGCGGGCCATGTCGACGGTCGACCGGAAACGACCGGTCTCGTCGTACAGACCGGAGACGTCCGCGCACTCGGCGGAGGTGAGGATCCGCGGCGTCAGAGCGCATCCGTGCGTGTCGAGCTCCTCGGCCACCGCCGCCCAGTCGATCTGGCCGACCCGGATCGCCGGGTCCGCCGTCAGGTCGATCGAGGCCTCCCGTGTCAGGGGCTCGCCGGTCCCCGCCGCGCCCACCGCGGGGGTGCCGGTCGTGGTCGTGCCGCTCATGCCGTCGCCTCCAGTCCGAGCAGGATCCTCTTCGTCTCGACGCCGCCGACGTACTGGCCGATGGCGCCGTCGCTGCGTACCACGCGGTGGCAGGGCACCACGATCGGCAGCGGGTTGGTCGCGCACGCCGTGCCGACGGCGCGCACCGCCCTGGGGCTGCCCGCCGCCTCGGCGACGGTCGCGTAACTCGCGGTCGCGCCATAGCCGATCTCCCGCAGACGCGACAGCACGGTACGGCGGAAGCCGCGCGCGAGCCGGAGGTCCAGCGGCAGGTCGAACAGGCGGCGCCGGCCCGCGAAGTACTCCTCCAGCTCCCTGGCCGCGCCGTCGAGGCGCGCGGGGGCGCGCAGCACACGCGGGCTGACGCCCGCGGCCAGCTGCTCCAGGACCTTCTCGTGGTCCTCCCTGGCGTAGGCCACGCGCACCAGGCCCTCACCGGTCGCGGCCAGCAGCAGCGATCCGACAGGGGTGTCCACGGTGCGGTAGGCGACGTCCAGGATGCCCGCCCGGTCCGCGGCGGCCGCGAGGCGGGCGTGCAGCCGCGCCTGGGTCTCCTCGTCGACCAGGGGCAGGGCGGCGAACAGGTCGCCGTCAGCCGACGGTCGGCTCGTGGTCATCATCGGGCCTCTCCTTTCCGGTAGGTCCTGCGCAGGGCGGCGATGCCGTCCGCCGCGGCTCTGCGGGCCGCCTCCGCGCTGCCGCCGACCACCTCGGCCACCTCCGCGTACGGCAGGCCCGCGAGGTAGTGGTAGGCGATGGTCTGGCGCTGTTTGAGCGGCAGGGCCCTGAGCTCGTCCAGCAGGTCGCGTTCCTCGCCGCCGGGCAGCCCGTCGACGCTGGGCGTCTCGGGAACCCGTTCGGTCGGGATCGCCCGCCGGGACTCGGCGCGAACCTGGTCGACGGCCTTGCGGTGGGCGATCGTGACCAGCCACGCCTCGACGTTGCTGTCCGGCCGCAGCTCCGGATAGGCCTGCATGGCCGCCAGGAACGTCTCGGACCAGGCGTCCTCTGCGGTGGCCGTGTGACCCAGCACGGCACGGCACACGCGCAGCACCATCGGCCCGTACCTGGCCACGATCACTTCGAAGGGTTGCTGTCTCACATCTGGTAAACGTGTCAGGTCCACCGGATGTGAGGTCGCGATCCCGTGGTGGAGGCGAACGTGTCGGAACCGCGGGATGTCAGGCCGCGTTCCTCAGAACAGCGACCCCTGCCGCGCGGGCGACTCCAGTTCGAGCAGGAAGCCCTTGCGCGCGAGCCCGCCGGAGAAGCCCGTCAGAGCGCCGTCGCCGCCGACGACCCGGTGGCAGGGCACGATCACCGCGACCGGGTTCCTGGCGTTCGCCGCGCCCACGGCGCGGACCCGGTCCGGCCTGCCGATCGCGTCCGCCACCCGGGTGTAGCTCCATCTCTGGCCGTAGGGGATGGTCCTCAGCACATCCCAGACGCGCCGCTGGAAGTCGCCGCCCTCGAGCCGCACCGGCACCGTGAACTCCCGGCGCAGCCCGGCGAAGTACTCCGCGAGCTGTTCGACTGTCTCCTCGAACCCGTGCCCGACCCGGGGGCCGAAGGTCGAAGGGTCGGGCATGCGCAGATGCTGCTCCATGTACAGGCCGCTCAGCACGCCGTCCGTGGCGACGAGGGTCAGCGTCCCCATCGGCGAGTCGATCAGCGTGTGGGTTCTCATCATGCTCTCCTTCCGTTCCTCTGCCCGGTAGACGCCCGGGGAGGCCGGAACGTGAGGTCGACCGTTCGGGTTTCCGCGCCGCCCGCGATGTCGCGCCTCGGCGGCGTCATGCGCGCACCGGTTTCCAGACGACGGTTACGTTCGGGTATTCAGACGTTCGGCGTTCGGACCTTCAAAAGGGTCAGACGCGTCGCTTTCCTGCTCCGCGTCGTCACACCCGAATCGGCGTGCTCGCACGGGTGAAGGGCGGCCTCGGATTACTTCGACCCGGATTCCATAACGAATCACTACCTAAAGCTGTATTTCCGGTATGCCGTACTAGTGACTGATAGCCAGTCTTGCGTTTTTCGATCGCCTGAGCAAACGCGAAGTGCTAAACATGGCCTTCTATGAGAATCTTCCGGCGCCGGAAGGGCGGACAGCCCGTCGGTGGCACCTTCGTTGTGGGACGCGCGTGGAAAGACGTCGCTCTTGACGCCGCCGTCGAGGCGGTGGAAGAGGGTTATCTGAACGCGGGAGTCGTCCTTCTCGGCGAGACGCATCGCGACCCCGAGCTGCGCTCGCTGAGGCTCGACGCGCTCAGCCGCGCCGCGGTCGGCAGGAGCCAGGGAATCGCCGAGATGCTCGACGGGGCGCCCGACAGGGCGGACATCCTGCTGTGGCTCGGCCGTACCGTCGTCGACGAGGCGTGGGTCATCCGCGGCGGCAGTTTCGCGGACACCGTCGACGACGACCGGTTCAAGATGTTCTTCGCGACCCTGTCCGGCGCCTACGAGCCCCTCATGGAGGCGGCCAGACTGCGGCCCGCCGACCCCGTGCCCTGGGAGTCCATGATCTGGTTCGCCATGGGCATGCAGTTCGACCGTGTGGAACAGGACGTGATCTGGGAGGAGCTCACCGCCAGGTCCCTTACGCTGTTCTCCGCCTACTGGGCCAGGCTGCAGTCCCTGAGCGTGAAGTGGGGCGGCTCCCACGAGGAGATGTTCGCTCACGCCCGCACGGCGGTCTCGCTCGCGCCCGAGGGGCACCCGCTCACGGCGATGCTGGCGCTCGCGCACCTGGAGCATCTCCTCGCCGAGGAGCGCCGCCTCGTGGCGGAGAACAGGATGATGGCCTATGTGAAGTTCGGCATGAAGTACTTCTCCGAACAGATCGTCGGCGAGCTGAAGGAGGCGGAGCGTCGCTGGACGGCCCACGCCGAGCAGCACCCCCGGGACATCGAGGCCCATCATCTGTTCGGTGCGATCTTCATGCGCGACGCCGTCACGCACGACCTCGCGGCCTGGCACCTGGGGCGGGTGGGCAACCGCGTCGGACGCTCCGCTCCGTGGAGCTACATGGGCGACCCGGCTGAGGAGTTCGCCGCCGCGCTGAGAAAACTCAGGCTCCCCCTTCCCGTGGCGGACGGCGTCTGAGCGCCACGCGGGCCCCTTTCCCGGGCGTCGTGTCCGCTCCGCCGCGTGGCCTTTCCGCTCGTCGTGCGGTGTCGCGTTCCAGGCGTCATCGTTGTCTTTCCGTCACCCCTGTGACCGGCCGCGCGACGCCGAAGGATTTGATGGACGGGAAGGGGGCGGAACGGCCGGCCGAAACGGCTTCGTTCTCATCCGGTTCTCATGCCTCATCGAGGTTCGTCTGAGACGGTCCGGCCAGCCTTCGAAGCACGAAGACTCGAATACAGGACGGTTCACAGTGAAACCAGCGAAAACAAAACCGGCCGCGGCGGTGCTCCTCGCCTGCTCCTTCCTCGCCGCCTGCGGCGGATCTCCCACGACCCAGGCCTCTCCCTCGGCTCCGGCCTCCCCCGCCCCCGCCACGAGCGGGGCCGTGCCCTCGTCGGCCCCGGGCGGATCCACACAGGTCAAGAAGGTCTCGGCGAACACCGCGAGCGAGGCCGAGATCGCCGAGGCGCTCAGGGCCGCGGGCGTGCCCAACCCCGAGCGGTGGGCCGAGGAGGTCGTCGAATACCGGCCGTACGCCGCGGACGACCCCGACCTCACCTCGCTCCGTGAGAACCTCGCCAAGTACAACCCCGGCGAGGAGACCGTCGACAAGATCGTCTCGGCACTGACTCCGTGAGCGGCCGCCTCCCGGTGCTGCGTGGCGGTCTCATCGGTGTGACCGTGCTCGGGATTCTCGGCACCGCCTTCGAACTCGCCACCGAGCAGCACTGGAAGAACTGGGAGCAACTGGTCGCCTGGGGGGCGCTGGTCCTCCTCGCCGTCGCGGTCGCGCTCGTCGCCTTCCGGGACTCGCCGAGGGGGGTCGCCGTGGCCAGGGCGCTCTCGCTGGCCGTACTGCTGGCCGCGGTGTTCGGCGTCTACGCGCACGTGGCGGCCAACTACGGCGCGGGCCCCCTCGACCAGCGCTACGCCGCCACCTGGGAGAGCCTGCCCGTCACGCTCCGCTGGTGGTACGCCTTCACCAAGTCGGTGGGACCGGCTCCGTCCCTCGCGCCGGGCGCGCTCGCCCAGACCGCGCTCGTCCTGCTTCTCGCGTCCCTGATCCGCAGGCCGGGGACGCGGGGCCCGACGGCCGGGCCGGGACGCAAGGGCTGACGGAAGGGTGGGCGGGGCCGGGGCGCGACGGTGTGCGGAGGCCCGGCAGCGGGTGCGACCAGGCCTCGGCGAAGGAGGCCTTCCGCCTGGCGGAACCCTTCCTTACCTGCGCTTTCATGCCTAAAGTGGGGGTGTGGCGGTGTCTCTGGGGAAAGCAGGTCATCGCATGACGGTGAATTCCTCGGCAGGCGTTTTCTACGACTGTTCTCCGTTCCCTCCGATCGCGGACTACGCCTTTCTGTCCGACTGCGAGGCCACCGCCCTGGTGGCGCCGAGCGGGAACGTCGAGTGGCTGTGCCTGCCCCGGATGGACTCACCCAGCGTGTTCGCCGCCATCCTGGACCGCGACGCGGGGGGCTTCCGGCTCGGTCCCGCCGACCTGAGGGTGCCCGCCGCGCGCCGCTACCTCCCCGGCACCATGGTGCTGGAGACGAGCTGGGGCACCCCGACCGGCTGGATCATCGTGCGTGACCTGCTGGTCATCGGCCCGTGGCATCACGACGACGAGCTCTCCCACACCCACCGCAGGGCGCCGACCGACTACGACGCCAGCCACGTGCTGTTGCGCACGGTGCGCTGCGTCAGCGGTGAGGTTCAGGTCACGCTGGACTGCGAACCGGTGTTCGACTACGGCCGCGTGCCGGCCCGGTGGTCCTACGCCGACAGGGGATACCACCAGGGCGTCGCCAGGGCCGACGGGGTGAGTCTGGAGCTCAAGCTCACCACCGACATGCGGCTGGGGTTCGAGGCCGCGCGGGCGACGGCGCGCACCCTGCTGCGCGAGGGCGACACCCGTTTCTGCGCGCTGACCTGGACCTCGCACGAGCCGCCGTACACCTTCGAGGAGGCCTACGGCAGGCTCGTGTGGACCGCCCACCACTGGCAGCACTGGCTCGCCAGGGGAGACTTCCCCGACCATCCGTGGCGGAGCTTCCTGGAGCGCAGCGCGCTCACCCTGAAGGGCCTGGCCTTCGCTCCGAGCGGCGCGCTGATCGCGGCGGCCACCACCTCCCTGCCGGAGGTGCCGGGCGGGGACCGCAACTGGGACTACCGCTACAGCTGGATACGGGACTCGACGTTCGCCCTCTGGGGCCTGTACACGCTGGGGTTCGACTGGGAGGCGGACGACTTCTTCTGGTTCATCGCCGACGTCGCGGAGCGCGACGACGAGCTGCAGGTCATGTACGGCGTCGACGGCGAGCGCGACCTTCAGGAGCGCATTCTCGACAACCTCGACGGCTACGAGGGTTCCAGTCCGGTGCGCGTCGGCAACGCCGCCTACGACCACCGGCAGAACGACGTCTGGGGAGCGGTCCTCGACTCCTTCTACATCCACACCCGTTCCCGGGACCGCCTGGACGAGCGGATCTGGCCCATCCTGAAACGGCAGGTCGAATCCGCCATCAGATACTGGCGCGAACCGGACCGGGGCATCTGGGAGGTGCGCGGCGAGCCCAAGCACTTCACCTCGTCGAAGGTCATGTGCTGGGTCGCCACGGACAGGGGAGCGCGGCTCGCCAGACTGCGCCAGGACATGGGCCTGGCGGCGCGCTGGCAGGAGATCGCCGACGAGATCCACGCCGACGTGTGCGCCAACGGCGTCAGCGACCGGGGGATCTTCAAGCAGCACTACGAAACCGACGCCCTCGACGCCTCGCTCCTGCTCATCCCGCTGGTCGGCTTCCTGCCGCCTGACGACCCCCGGGTCCGCAACACCGTCCTGGCCGTCGCCGACGAGCTGGCCGTGGACGACCTGGTCCTGCGCTACCTGCCGAAGGAGACCGACGACGGCCTGCTGGGAGAGGAGGGAACCTTCACGATCTGCTCGTTCTGGCTCGTCTCCGCCCTGACGGAGATCGGGGAGCACCCGAGGGCCCGCAGGCTCTGCGAGAAGGTGCTCTCCTTCGCCAGCCCGCTCGGCCTCTACGCCGAGGAGATCGATCCGGTCAGCGGACGCCACCTGGGCAACTTCCCCCAGGCCTTCACCCACCTGGCCCTCATCAACGCGGTCATCCACATCATCAGGGCCGAGCGCGGCAGGTTCGGCGGGAGGACGTGGCAGGGGCCCGCCTCCGAGTCGCTGTGACGGGTTCGCCGGCATGGCGGGCGGCATGGCGGGCGGCGTGACAGACGTGGAGCGGCCGCCCGATCCGGCACGGCGGCCGGCCGGGCGGGGGCGCGGCCGGCCGGGCGGCCGCCGCGCGGTCACCGTGAGGACGTGGCGGACCTGTGCGAGGCGACCACCATGACCGTGCTGGGCGCTCCCCGCAGCACCGCCTGGCAGACCAGCCCGAGCGGCAGCTCGACCGGGTCGCTCCGGTAACGGTCACCGATGATCACCACGTCCGCCTCCTCGGCCGCGTGCTGGAGCGCCGCGACCAGGGAGACCTCCTCGACCAGGGTCTCCACGGTCACCTCGGGATACTTCTCCTCCCACACCGCGACGGCCCTGTGGAAGTGGGCCGCGACCTCCCGGATGTCCCCGTCGCCCACGGTGTCCTCCGTGCCCAGGCAGATCGCCCGTAGCGGAGCCTTGCGCAGCCGCGCCTCCTCGAAGGCCAGCCCGAGCTCGGGCCGTTCGGGGGCCGCGCCGTCCACCCCCACGACCACGAGGTCGACGCGGGGACGGAACTGCTCCTTGACGACGGCCACCGGGCAGTACGCGTGCGCGGCGAGCTGGACCGCGGTCGAGCCGATCTGCAGTTCCTCGAAGCCGCCCGATCCGCGACGGCCGACCACGACCAGGTCCGCGACGCCCGACTCGCCCATCAGGACGACCGAGGGCGACCCGGTCTCCAGGCGTGGCCGGACCTCCAGGCGCGGGGCGAGGCCGCGCGCCAGGCTCACCCCCCTGTCGAGCACGTGCTGGCCCATGCGCCGTACGGCCTCCAGACTGTCGGGGGAGGTCGGCGGCGTCTTGTAGGGCCACTGCCAGGCGTGACAGACGACCAGGGGGACGAAGCGCAGCCGCGCCTCCTCGACGGCCCATCTGAGAGCCCGCTCGCTTGGTTTCGACCCGTCGTATCCCACGACCACAGGCCGCTCGTCACCGCTGTCTCGCATCGCGGTTGCCTCCCCCTGTTGCCCCCTGTGCCCCTACCTCCATCCTTGTCCCATTTCCCCGGCTGTGGCGAGCACCACGCCCAAGAGCTTTCCCGTCTTACGGCCCGCTTGCGTCGGCGAGAGCGCAGGTCAGGCTAGGCGCGGCGGCGTAGCCTGCGGCGGCGCCAGTGCATCAGGGGGACCGCTCCCGCGAGTCCGAGAACGAGCGGGGCCTCGGAGCCGACGATCTCCGCGGCCCTCAGCGCGGGCTGGGAGAAGGTGTCGGGGATGGGGAGCGTGGTGGCGTGGGAGAAGGGCCACACGATCACGAAGGCGCGGCCGATCACCTGCTCCTGGGGGATCGCGCCGCCGCCGGGGTCACGCTGGTGGAAACGGGAGTCGGACGAGACGAAGCGGTGGTCGCCCATCACCCACAGGCGTCCCTGCGGCACCGTGATCTCGAACGGAATCTCCGACGGCTTGTCCCCTGGATACAGGTAGTCCTCGACGAGCGGGACCCCGTTGACCGTGAGGCGGCCCTTGGCGTCGCAGCACTTCACCTTGTCCCCGGGCAGGCCGATGACCCGCTTGATGAAATCGCGCTCTCCGGGGACCAGGCCGAAGACGGAGCCGACCCACCTCAGGGCTCCCGTCACCGGGTTGGACGGCTCCTCGAACTCGGCCTCCCCCTTCCAGGAGTCCACCCCGGCGAAGACGACCACGTCGCCGCGCTCGATGTCGCGGACCCGGTAGACGAGCTTGTTCACCAGGACCTGGTCGTTGATCAGAAGCGTGTTCTCCATCGACCCGGACGGGATGTAGAACGCCTGGACGATGAAAGTCTTGATCAGCAGGGCCAGCAGAAGCGCGACCGCGACCATGATGGGAAGCTCCCGCCAGAGGGAGCCCTTCTTCGGGGCCTTCTTCGAAGCCTTTTGGGCCGGCTGCTCCATGTCCTCCGCGACCACGCGCACCCCGTCCCCGGCGGGGCGGCGTCTCCCCTGCCCCCGGCCTCATAGGTTTCTCGCTGACGAGACTAGATCATGCCTACTTCAGGCGCTTCGCGTCGAGACGGCCGGGTGTCACGACAGTGGCCGCCTCATCGCTCGGCCGGGGCGGGCGACGGGGCCGTGGCCGCGTCGCGGGGTCCGGCCGGCCGAGCCGGGAACCGGACCCGCGAGGCGGCGGGCCGTGCGAAGCGGACCGGTCGGCGGGGTCGGGGGTCCGCTTCGCGAGCGCGGGACGCGCTCAGGCGTTCACCATCGCCGTCTCGCTGACCGGCTGCTGCTCGGCCTGCGGCTGGAGCTGCGCGGCGGGCTCGGCGACGGCGGCCGCGGCGGGCGGGCAGGCGCAGTATCCGTTCGTGACGATCAGACGGCCACGGTGAGGGGTGTAGTCGCGGGAGTCCTTGGTGAGGAGAACACCCGTGCAGGTATTGCAGACAATCGGCTGACGATCCATGGGACGGCTTCCTTCCGTGAGGGTAGCCGTCGAACGCCTCTGAGTCCGGCCGGCTGGCTGCTCCTATCCCGGAAGGAAGACCTTAATCTCCCAATCGGGACTTCTATCCTACTGCGTAGCGTAAAGTAGCTTAAAATGCACAGATTGTGACACTTGGGAGGTATTTGTGGATCTTGTCCCGTCTATCACGGGACTGTGACGGCCATTGTCGTTTCATGGCGCGCGAGCTTTATGGAGGTCGGGCGAGGTGAGCGATGATGATCGTGAAGACAAACCTTTTTGAGGGTATCTTCCTCTACTTCTCCTGTCTTCGAGGGGGAAAAGCAGTAAAGGGTGGCATATCACTAGATTGACGGCGCTCATTGCTGATCTTTGTCAGAATCCGTCGCGCTCACCCCGATCCGGAGGCCGCCCTCGCGGGGAACGCCGTTCCGAGGGGAACGCTACGCGGTCGCGAGCCGGTCGTCCTTCTTCCGCTCCTGTTTCCTCTCCGGCCCGTCCGTCAGCACCGGCCTGAACAGCAGCGCGTTGGCCGCGACCGCGACGCAGACGAGGCCGAGCAGCACGCCCCAGCTCACGTCGCTCAGGTGGTGCATCCCGCGGTACATCCGGGAGTAGGCGATGCCCAGCGGGATCGCCAGACCGACCAGCCACCACAGCACGTTCAGGGCCTTGTAGCGGTGGGTGTGCAGGGTCAGCACCAGGGCGAGCCCGCAGTAGAAGGCGACCGCGGCGCTGGTGTGCCCCGAGGGGAAGCTGGAGGTGGGGGGAGCGGGGTCCAGGTGCTGGACGAGGGGCCGCTTGCGCTGGGCGAAGACGGTCGCCAGCAGGAAGATCGCGGACTGGGAGAACACCGCCAGCACCAGGAACGCCGACTCGTTCCAGCGCTTGAACACCAGCCTGAAGAGGATCAGGAGCGCCGCGGTGGCGATGATGATCGTCGGCATGTCGGACAGACCGGTCAGCTTGTCCGTGATGGTGTTCAGGACGTCGGTGCGGCCGTTGGCCAGCTGCTCGTTGACCCCCTCGTCGTTCGCGACGAGGGTCGTCGTCTGCAGGACTTTGGTGATCAGGAGCCCGACGCCGATCGTCAGCACGGCCATGACCGCCAGGGGGAGCAGGATCAGGCGCAGCGCGCCCTTGAGATCGAACGACGGTTTCGACATGGCGTCCCGGCTACCCGAGATCTCACTGTCGGAACGCCTCGGGCTCCACGCCTTCCTTGTGCGGTTCGGCGGGCCTGCGTCCCTCGTCCCGCCGCCACTTCTCGAACCCCGCGACCGTCCCCGCGACCACCACCACGCCCAGCGCCATCCCCGCGATCACGTCGCTGAACCAGTGGACGCCGAGCGCGACCCGCGTGTAGGCGACGAAGACCGTCAGGGCCGCCGCGACGGCCCAGAGGGAGAGCCGGGCGGCCAGGCTCCTCACCCGTGGCAGCAGCATGAGCACGAGCACGCACGTCCCCGTCGCCACCGCCATCGCGTGTCCCGAGGGGAACGACGCGCCGGGCGCCCACGAGACCGGATCGGGCAGGACGGGCCGTGCCCGATTGACGATCTCCTTGATCGCGAGGTTCAGCAGACCGCTGACGGTGATCGTGACGACCGCCCAGACCGCCAGCCGTCGCGCTCCGCGGAACCAGGCCCAGACCGCCGCGGCCACCACGAGCACGCGCCACGGGTTCGGACCGAACACCTCGGTCGCGACGTTGAGGAAACGCGCGTAGTCGAGATCGGCCAGCGCGTACGCGTGCAACCGCTGGGCGATGCCCTCGTCGAAGTCGTTCAGCGGCTCGAAGGAGGACATCACGAGCACCAGCAGCAGGACGAACGGCACGGAGAACAGCGCGACGGCCGCCACCGCGACCGTGAGCCGCACTCCCAGGCGGCGGTCCGAGTCCTGACGGCTGCGGTGGTTGAGTGACCTGACCATTGTTCATCGCTACCCGATCGCGGGCGGATATGCCTACGGCGGCACGCGAACCTCTCAGGGGCCGGTCTCCGGGGCGGTGTCCCGACGCGTCCTTCAAGCGGCGTGGCGGCTCTCGCGCCGGGTGGTCCAGCGCAGCACGTCGCAGTGCCGTCGCTCGGCCTCTGCCAGGGCGGACTCGTCGGCGTAGGAGTCGAGCACGGCCCGCAGCTGCGGCATCTGCTCCGCCACGTCCGCCCACGCCCGCGCGGGATCGTCGGAGCCGAGTTCGATCAGCGCGTCCAGGTGCGCGGCGTAGGCGGTCCACCACTGGCGGCTCAGCTCGGCGAGGAACCCGCTCAGGCCGCCGAACTCTTGCTGGATGTCGGGCTCCCACCACGGGGGGACCGAGGTGTCGCCGGTTTCGGCCATGTCGCGGAGCACGATGTGCACCAGGGCGCGGCGGCGGCGGATGATGGCCGAACGTGACAGGATGTTCATGTCCACACCCTGCCGCCCCCAGTTTGCCGAACGCTTAACGATCTATTGACGGCAATATACGGCCCCTGCCGGGCCGGTGACGTGAGAACCGCTTGGCCGGACTCGTCGCGCGGCACTAGGCTGCGAGCCGCAGATCATTCCGCCCTGTGTCCGCGGAGCTACCTCAGCGACTCGGGGGGAGCCCCATGGGCATGGGCGAAGGGTTTGAGCGCGGGCTGGTCGACCGGACCCTGGGCGCTCTCGCGGACGTTCTCGGCACCGACGGCGCGACGCTGACCCTGTTCGACGACCGCGACCGGCCGCGCGCGGTCGCGGGCTCCGACGACGACGGCAGACGGCTGGAGCTCGCGCAGGAGCGGACCGGTTCGGGTCCGGCCGTCGAGACCCTGGCCCACGGCGCGGACATGGCGGTCGACGACCTCCACGCGGCCCGTCCTCTCGGTTTCCCCGGCCTGGCGGCCCAGGTCTCGGAGATCCACGCGGTCCTCTCCGTGCCCCTGCGCGCGGACGACCGGCTGATCGGCACCCTCAGTTTCTACGACCGGACCAGCCACGAATGGCAGCCCGCGAAGGTCAGGGCGGGGGAGCGCCTTGGCGAGCTGATGGTGATGGTCCTGCAGGTCCTCGCCCATAAATCTTCGACTTCTGGGAAGTCGTAGTGCCCATGTCAAGTAATCAGGTCGACGCTGGAAGGCGCCAAACATATGACTCACATTGATCCGGAGGCGCTGGTCGCCAGCCTGAGAAGGCTCAGGACGACGTCGTCCACGACGGGCATAGTCCACCAGTTGGAGAGAGCTGTGGACGTCGTGGACTCGCTGTTCGGCTACTCCGGTGCGGGTCTGATGTTTGCTGAGGAGGGCAAGGACCTGCGTTACCTGGTCGCGACCGACGCCAGGGGGCGCAGCCTGGAGGACGCCCAGTTGCACCTGGGACAGGGGCCGTGCGTGTCGGCCTATGAGGAGAACACCGCGGTGACGGCCTCGGACGTGCACTCCGATCCCCGCTGGCCGAAGCTGGCCGACCGGCTCCATCCCGAGGTCAGGGCGGTCGCGGGAGTGCCGGTGCGGCTCGGCGGGGAGCCGGTCGGCACGCTGAACGTCTACCAGTCCCAGCCGTACGAGTGGGACGAGTCGGATATCCAGGCGCTCTACGCCTACGCCGACGTGATCGAGCAACTTCTCACCGCCGCGATGGCCGCCGAGGAGAAGAGCGCCCTCGCCGACCAGCTCCAGTACGCCCTGGACTACCGGGTCGTCATCGAGCGGGCCATCGGCTATCTCATGGGCAAGCACGACCTCACCGCCGCCCAGGCCTTCACCGGGCTGCGCAAGCAGGCGAGGGACAGCAGGCGCAGGGTGGCCGACCTGGCCGCGGAGGTGCTCGGAGAGGCGGCGGGAGAGCTGCGGTGACCGCGCCGGCGCCCCCGCCCCCCGGGGTCCCCGGCGCTCCCGGTCTCCCGGGGTCCCCGGGTTTCCTGGTGTTCCCGGGTTTCCCGGCGTGTCCGGTTCCCGGTTTTCCCGGCGCCCTGGTTCGTGGGTTCCCCGGCGTTTCCGATGTTCTCGGCTCCGGGATTCCCGGCGCTCCTGGTTCCCCGGCCTGCCCGGCGTCCTCCGTTCCCGGACTTCCCGGCGTTTCCGGTGTCCCGGGCGTTTCCGGTGTCCCGGACGTTTCCGGTGTTCCGGGCGGGTGGAGCGGTCGGCGCGAGCCGCGCCCCGCCGGGGGACTACCCTGATCGGTGATGTATCGATTCGTGTTCACGCAGCTCCTCAGCCGCCTCGACCCCGAGGACGCGCACCATCTGGTGGTCGGCGCGCTCCGCCTTCTCTCGGTCGCGCCGGTGGTCAAGAGGCTCGTCCACCGCAGGCTCGCCCCTCGCGACCCTCTTCTGCGCGTGCAGGCCTTCGGCGTGCACTTTCCCGGCCCGTTCGGGCTGGCCGCGGGGTTCGACAAGGACGCGCGTTGCGCGGAGGCCTTGTCGGCGCTCGGCTTCAGCCATGTCGAGGTGGGCACGATCACCGCGCACGCCCAGCCGGGCAACGCCAGGCCCCGGCTGTTCCGCCTGCCGGGGGATCGGGCGCTCATCAACCGGATGGGCTTCAACAACGCGGGCGCGAGCGCCGCCGCCAAGGCGCTCGGCAGGACCCGCGGAGTTCCCGCCGTCGTGGGCGTCAACATCGGCAAGACCAAGGTCGTGCCCGAGGCGGAGGCCGTTCACGACTACGTGGCCGGCGCCAAGGAGCTGGCCGCGCTCGCCGACTACCTGGTGGTCAACGTCAGCTCGCCGAACACCCCGGGCCTGCGCAACCTGCAGGCCGTCGAGCTGCTGCGCCCTCTGCTGCGGGCGGTCAAGGAGGTCGCGGACGGCACCCCGAAGCGCACCCCGCTGCTGGTCAAGATCGCACCGGACCTGGCGGACGAGGACGTGGACGCCGTCGCCGACCTGGCGCTCGAGCTCGGGCTCGACGGCGTCATCGCGACCAACACCACGATCAGCCGCGAGGCCGTGAGCAGCACCGAGACCGGCGGTCTCTCGGGACGCCCGCTGAAGGCCCGCTCACTGGAGGTGCTGCGCAGGCTCAGGAGCAGGGTCGGCGACCGCCTGGTGCTCGTCTCCGTCGGCGGCGTCGAGGACGTCGACGACGTCTGGGAGCGCCTGCTCGCCGGGGCCACCCTGGTCCAGGGGTACAGCGCCTTCATCTACGAGGGCCCCTTCTGGGCCTGGCGCATCCACCGTGACCTGGCCCGCCGGATGCGCCGCCACGGCGTCACCGATCTGCGCGAGATCATCGGCCGTACCGCGAGCTGAGTCGATACCCTGGGTGGGTAACATCGACGAGATTCGGACACTGGAGGCGTGATGAGCGTGACCACCTACACCGTCACCGGCATGACCTGCGGGCACTGTGTGAGCTCGGTCAAGGAGGAGGTCGGCGAGGTCCCCGGCGTCACCGGGGTCGACGTCGACCTGGAGAGCGGCCGGGTCGACGTCTCCGGCGACGCCCTCGACGACGCGGCCGTCCGCGCCGCCATCGAGGAGGCCGGCTACCAGGTGGCGGGCTGACCCGCCCCCTCGGCTTCCCCGGCCCGCGCGGCCGCTCCTCGGCCCGCACAGCCGTCTCTCCCGGCCCGCACGGCCCCGTCCCGGCCCGCACGGCCCCGTCCCGGCCCGCACGGCCCCGTCCAGGTCCGTACGACCGCCTCTGGGCCGCACGACGCCGATCCCGTACGGCTCCGCCCCGGTCGTCGCCACCCGCCGACCGGGGCGCTGCCCGTCCCTCCACGCCCCTCGGGCGCGGCCACCTCACCGCCGTGACGCCGTCACGTCCTCCGGTGGGCGGTGAGCCGAGGTGTCACAGGCTCGGCCTGGTCGAGTCCGCCACGTGGGTCAGCTCCTCCAGGTGCTTCATGACCTCGTCCACCTTGACGAATCCGGGGCGGTGGCGGCGGGGGCCCGCTCCGCCGAGCTGCCACGGGCGCGGTCCGGTCAGCGGGCGGTACTCGACTCCCAGCGCGTCCAGCCTGCCCAGGTGCCGTTCGAGCCGCGCGTCGAAGCCGGAGCCCGCCAGGCCCGACCAGACGACCTCGGCCAGCGCGCAGCCCCTCGGCCACGCCCGGTAGTCGACGGCCCTGGCGTCCGGCAGGCGTTCGCTCCACAGCTGGAACTGCGCCCCGAGAACCCGTTCGCGCGCCGCGGCCGGCCACGACCCCGGTGCGGGCTCGTAGGCGGCGACGTCGGCGACGGTGGTGGTCTCGCCGATGGCGAGCGGCTCCTCCTCCGAGGCGGCCTCCGCGTAGTCGAGGTACAGGGGGAAGACGGGGGTCTGCACCACGTCGTGCCCGGCCTCCGCGGCGCGCTGCGCCACTCCGGGGCCGCGCCACGGCATCACGATCGTGTCCGCCCGCAGCATGCCGCTGACGAACGCCTCGTCCCACACGACCGCCCTGCTGCCCCGCTCGGCCAGCAGGTCCGCCAGTCTGCGCAGGAACCAGGCGTGCAGGTCGCTCAGGCTCTCCAGCCCCTGTGCGGCCTGGAAGGCCATGATCTCGGGGGAGGAGGCCCAGTCGTCGAGCACGCACTCGTCGCCGCCGATGTGCACGTACGGGGTCTCGCCGAGCGCCGCGAGGATCTCGTCGATGACGGCGATCAGGAAGTCGACGGTCGACGGGAGGGGCGACATGATCGCCGGTGAGATGCCCCAGCGGTCCAGCACGGTGAACGGCTCGGGGGTCCTGCCGTCCGTCGCCCGCGCGTCGAGCGAGGGATAGGCGGCCAGGAGCGCGGAGGCGTGCCCCGGCACGTCGATCTCGGGCACGATCGTCACGGCCCTGGCACGGGCGTAGTCGGAGATCTCCGCCAGGTCGTCCAGCGTGTAGTAGCCGCCGTGCGGGATCTCGTCGTAGACCGGGTCGTCCTCGTGGTGGCCGACGATCGTGCGCGGCCGGTGCGAGCCGACCTCGTGCAGCCTGGGGGCGACCCTGCTCTCGACCCGCCACCCCTGGTCGTCGACCAGGTGCAGGTGGAGGCGGTTGAGCTTGTGGACGGCCATGAGGTCGACCATCCTGAGCACCTCGCGCTTGGGCAGGAAGTGCCGTGCGACGTCGAGGTGGACGCCGCGCCACGACAGGCGCGGGGCGTCCTCGACCCGGCATCCGGGAACGCTCCACCCGCCCCTGGCCACGGTGCGGAACGCCCCGTCGGGGAGCAGCTGCCGCAGCGTCTGGCCGGCGTAGAACGCTCCCGAGCGGTCTCCGGCCGAGATCCGCACCCCCTGCCCCGTCACCTCCAGCCGGTAGGCCTCGTGGCCGAGGGACGGGTCGTGCTCGACCGTGATCGTTCCCGGCTCCGGGGCGGAGGCGGTGGGGCGCAGGTCGAGCACGGCGAGTGCCAGCCGTACCGCGTCCACCAGCTCGGCGGGACCGGAGACGGAGGTGCCGGGGGAGAGCTCGAAGGAGTCAGCGGTGGTTTCGAAGGCGACAGGACGTGGCAGCAGCGCATTCATGCATCAGATCATGCCAAATTGGGCAAGATCGCGCATTACTTGAGATAGTTCTGTAGACCGTTGGCCAGTGCGGTGGCGGCCTTCTGGCGGAACGCCGGGCTCTGCATGTTGGCCGCGTCGCCGGAGTTCTTCATGTTTCCGCACTCGATGAAGATCTTCGGGACCGTGGAGAGGTTCAGGCCGCCGAGGTCGTTGCGGAAGTCGAGGGCCTTGGTCCCGATGTAGGTGGAGTAGGCCGTGCCGGTGCCGGACTTGTAGGCGTCGCGCACCGCCAGGCCGAGCTTCCTGGACGCCCCGACCACCGGGTCGACCGGGCCGTTGATCCTCTTCGGCATGATGATGTGGAAGCCGTGGTTGGCGCTGCCCGACCCGTCGCCGTGGATCGAGATCGCCGCGTCGGCCTTGGCCTCGTTGCCGATCGCCGCCCGCTCGGTGATGCACGGGCCCACGCCCGCGTTGTCGGGGCGGGTGAGCTTCACCGTCGCGCCCCTGGCCTTGAGGATCTTGGCCAGGCGCTGGGAGACGTCCCAGGTGAAGGCCGGCTCGGTGTAGCCGCTCGGGGTCGCCGTGCCGGTGGTGTCGCAGGCCTTCCACTGGGTCAGGACGTTGACCTGCTTGTTGATCTGCGCGGGATGCCGGTAGTTCTGACCGTTGTGACCGGGGTCGATGACCACGACCTTGCCGCTCAGCGGCCTGGCAGGAACGCCTCCGCCCGTCGCCGGGGTCTGCGGGGTCTCCTGCGCGCTCTTGGGCGCCTCGGTCGTCTGGCTCGCCGGACTCGCCGCTCGGGAGGCGGGCCCGCCGACCGCCGGGCCCGCGCCGGTGCCGTCGGCCGTGCCGCCGCAGGCGGCGACGCTCAGGCCGCACAGGGCGACAGTGGCCACGAGTGCTCTGCTGGTCACGCTCATCCTCCTCGAAGGAACCGTCAACCACCCAAACTTACGTGGCCCGACGTCGTGACCAAGCCGTTATCACCAGACGTGTTCTCCGATTTCCTGCTTCTGCAGGAGGGACGCGAGCTCCCTGGCGTCCTCCGCGTCCAGCCCGAGGACCACGCGCGGACGCCCCCAGGGATGGTCGATCGAATGGGCCACGTAACTCGCGACGGATTCGGCCCCCGCGTCGCCGCTCCGCCCTCGGGCGGCCCGCCAGTGCGCCCACGCCCGCTCGAGCTCGGCGGCCGCGCGCTGAGCGCATGAAACCAGTTCAGGATCACGCATTGTTACCCCCTCGTCACACCGGAGTCAACACCTGGACGTCGTCGCCACGTCGAGGGTTGACCCGGTTTTGACGAGATCTTGAGCCTGCCTGGGCGCGATGTAACGCTCCAGGCAGGCTCCTCACGCCTGCGCGGGGCCCGTGCTACGCCGTACGACCAGCTGGGGGGTGACCTCACGCAGGCGCGAGGACTTGCCCGGGTCGCCGATCCGGTCGCTCAGCAGCGCCGCCGCCGAACGGCCCATGGCCCTGCGGGGCTGGTCGACGGTGGTCAGCGAGATCGGCTGGGTTCCCGCGAGGTGGGTGTTGTCGTACCCGACGACCGAGAGGTCCTCGGGCACCCGCAGGCCCAGTTCCGCCGCGGCGGCGAGGACCCCGATCGCCACCGTGTCGTTCGCGGCGAAGATCGCGGTCGGGCGGGGGTCGCGGGTCAGCAGTTTGCGCGCGGCCTCCGCGCCGCCCTCCTCCGTGCACTCGCCCTGTTCGACCATGATGTACGGCGCCAGCGCGTGCCTGCGCATCGCCACCAGGTAGCCCTCGCACCGGAAGCGGCCGGAGGAGGAGCGGGCGCCCTCGATGTGGGCGATCCTGCGGTGGCCGAGGTCCACGAGGTGGTCGATGGCCAGGCGGGCGCCGAGCTGGTCGTCGTCCACGACGATGTCCACGCCGCCCAGCTCGATGTCGCGCTCGCCGACCACGACCGTCGGCGTGTAGCCGGTGGCCTCGATGAGCGTCTCGCTGGTCGGCGCGATGCCGAGCAGGACGAGGCCGTCCACCCGTAGTTCGAGGAACGCCTCGACGGCCTCGTCCTCGAACGCGGGGTCCCACTGGCTGTTGCCGATGAGCAGCCTGAGCCCGTCGCCGTGCAGGCTCTCCTGCAGGCCGTCCAGGAACTCGGCGTAGAACGGGTTGTGCAGGTCGGCGACGAGCGCCCCGACCAGGTGGGTGCGGCCTTCGACGAGGCTTCGCGCGACCGCGTTCGGCCGGTAGCCCAGCTCTCTGGCCGCCTGGAGCACCGCTTGCCTGCGGTGCTCGCTGACGTGCGGCGATCCGCGCAGCACGAGCGACACCAGTGATTTGGAGACACCGGCGCGTTCGGCCACGTTGCGGATCGTGGGACGCGGGCGTGGCCCGCCTCCGTCCTGCAGGACGGTGGCCGGCAGCTCGCGGGCTCGGGTGACGGTGGTGTTGACCGGTGGTCCTGACATTGCTCTCCCCCGGGATGTGGTGGATGGGCACCTGTCACTCAAAACGATCGAGTTCCGAATGAGGTACGGCTTCGGCCCAAGGGAACTCTGATCTTGCTCTCTCCGCCGCCCGCGATCGACTCCGATAGTGTGCGCGGTGTGGGGTCGACATCCGGGGGCGGCAGGCGGGGCAAGCCCGCGGCGGAGAGCGCGCGTCCCGCGCGGCGCAGGCTCAGCGTCGACCGGCGTCGCGAAGAACTCATGGCGGCGGCGCTCGAACTGTTCAGCAGGCGGGAGGCCGAGGACGTCTCCATCGACGACGTGGCCTCGGCGGCGGGCGCGTCGAGGGCCCTGGTCTACCACTACTTCGGCGGCAAGCAGGAGCTCTACGTCGCGGCGCTGAGAAGCGCGGCGGCCCAGCTCGAGGCGCGGCTCCAGCCCCATGGCGGCGGTCGCCCGCTCGAGGAGCTGGCCAGAGGGCTGACGCGTTACTTCGACTTCGTCGAGGAGCACGCGGCGGGCTTCGAGGCGCTGCTCAGGGGCGGACCGGCCAACCGCAGCGGTGAGATCGGGGAGATCGTCGACGGCGTCAGGCGCAGGCTCTTCCGCCTCATCACGAGGCAGATGCGCGTCGAGGAGCCGGGACCCGCGCTGCGTGTCACGCTGCGTTCGTGGATCGCCTCGGTGGAGACGGCGGGCCTCGACTGGCTGGAGCACCGGGACATCGAACGGCGGGCGCTTGAGCGCATGCTGACCGAGCACATGGTGGCGCTGCTCGGAGTGGCCGCGAACCGCGATCCGCAGGCCGGGCAGCTGCTGGAGAACCTGGTCCACGATCACGCGCGGTAGTCGCCCTCGGGGGGCGGGACGCGCCGGCGGACCGCGTCGGCGGGGTCGGCGGGAGCCGTACGGGACGATGTGGGGCGGCGCCGGGCGGGCGACGCCGCTCCCCACATAACCCGTGTGGCCTTACGCGCCCACGTGGTGAGCGCGCATTTGGATCCCCCCTAGGTCCGTGACGGCCCCCGTCTTACTCGGAGCGCTGCTGCGGAATCCCCGCGAGCAGTGCGCGAACCTCGGTCTCCCGGTAGCGGCGGTGCCCACCCAGAGTGCGGATGGACGTGAGCTTGCCCGCCTTCGCCCACCGGGTGACGGTCTTGGGATCGACCCGGAACATGGTTGCGACCTCCGCCGGGGTGAGCAGCGGCTCTGCCTCGGGTGTACGAGCTGACATTTGTGCGGCCTCTCCTCCATGTGGACCGGCGACAGCGATCCTGCGACTTGACGCTTGTCACGGATGTCCCCCTATGGCCCCTTGCGTGCGGCTGTTCGGACCATATGCGGCATCACCCGATGTGACCATACAGCCACGTAGAGCGATTGGCGAGCCTTTGAGTGACTCATCTCTCTTGTGCACCTGTTGTTGTCACGCTCGGTGATTCTAGCGACACGTTTCGTGGTATCGCAGTGAAAACGGCAAACTACTCAGTTCGTAGACGTGTCGCCGGTCATCGACCAACCTACTTATGCAGGTCAGAGGGATGATTTGCGACTCAGTTTGCTGATTCGAGAAGTTGTATTGATCTCCAGCGGAGAATCACCCGCTGGTACATGGCGAAGGCCAACTCTTCCTCGCCGTTCTCCAGACCTGTCAGGGCCGTCGAGATCTCCGCCACGGACTGGTCGTCCTGGAGCGTGTCGTCCCCCATGAGGTGGACGATGCCGCCGTAGTCGAGCTCGACGAGCGAGTGCGGGTGGAACTCCTCCAGCCAGCGCGCCACCTCCTCGACCTCCGCGGTCACCGCGACCTCGCCGACCTGCCTGCGGATGATCTGCAGGGCGCGGGCGGTGCGCCGCCTGGCGTGGGCCATGGAGGTCACGTAGATCAGGTTCCGGGTGGTCGTCGTGCCGTCCGGGCCTCCCTCTCCGTCGAGGACCAGCCAGCGTTCGTTGCCGTCGAAGGGGACGAACCATGACGTGGGAACGTGCCATGTCGAGGTGCGGATGTGGGTGCGGAGCGCCGCGGAGCCGCCGCGCCGCTTGAACCTGTCGAAGTCGTCGGCCGTCTGCTCGGCGACGGAGATCGGCACGAACCGTTCCATCAGCCTCGCCGGGGTCGCTCCCCGGAAGCGCGAGAAGGCCAGCCAGGACCTCAGTCTGCTCTGCCAGGGGCAGATGTAGAGAACGTTCTCGACGCGCCTCAGATAGGCGTTGGGGCTCTCCTGGGCGGGGGCGGGGGACGGCGGCACCCCCAGGAGGCGACGTACGGCCTCGCCGTGCTCGGCGTGGAGCGCGCTCGCGCGCCGGGGCCTGTCTGTGGCCTCGGCGTAGGCGGCCCACGAGGAACGTTCCGGCGGGGTGAACGCGGTCAGCGGTTCGTAGACACGGAGGTACGCGGCATAGGGCAGCACGACCGCATCGTGTCATGAAGGACCTGCTGTTGTCCGGTATCGACCTCGTGTGGGCCGTGGCGTCGCTTCTCGTGTCTCGGCTGGTGAGAAGGCGGGCTTTCGCCCGTGGTTCCGGCGGGACTTCTGGTTACGCTGAGACTGATTTCCGCCGCAACGGAGCGGCGGACCGGACGACCGGGAGCCACCACCGTGACCGACGTCTTCGGGCTGTCCCACAAGGACGCGAGCCCAGTAAGCGGCCAGGCCAAGCACGAGCAGGTCATCTTCTGCTCCGACGAGCGCAGCGGCCTCCACGCGATCATCGCGATCTACAACACCGCCCTCGGCCCGAGCCTGGGCGGCACCAGGTTCTACCCCTACGGCAGCGAGCAGGCGGCCCTGGCCGACGTGCTCAACCTCTCGCGGGCGATGGCCTACAAGAACGCCCTGGCCGGTCTCGACCTCGGCGGGGGCAAGGCCGTCATCATCGGCGACCCCGCCACGGACAAGAGCGAGGCGCTGCTGCGCGCCTACGGCAGGTTCGTGCAGTCCCTCGGGGGACGTTACTTCACCGCCTGCGACGTCGGCACCTACAGCGAGGACATGGACATCGTGGCCCGCGAGAGCTCCTACGTGACCGGGCGCACCCGGGCGAACGGCGGCGCGGGCGACTCCTCGATCCTGACCGCGTTCGGAGTGTTCCAGGGCATGCGGGCCGCGGCCGAGCACGTCTACGGCGCGCCGACGCTGCACGGCAGGAGGGTCGGCGTCGAGGGCGTCGGCAAGGTGGGGCACCGCCTGGTCGACCACCTCGTCGAGGACGGCGCCGAGGTCGTGATCTGCGACGTGAGCGAGCAGGCCGTCGAGCGGGTCCGTCAGCGGCACCCCCAGGTCGAGGTGGTCGCCGACCAGCTCGCGCTCACCGGGGCCGACATCGACGTCTACGCGCCGTGCGCCCTCGGCGGGGCGCTGGACGACGAGACGGTCGCCAGGCTGCGCGCCGGGATCGTGTGCGGCGGGGCCAACAACCAGCTGGCGCACCCGGGAGTGGAGAAGGAGCTCGCCGACCGCGGGATCCTCTACGCCCCCGACTACGTGGTCAACTCCGGCGGCGTCATCCAGGTGGCCGACGAGATCCACGGGTTCGACATGGACCGTGCGAAGGCAAAGGCCACCCAGATCTACGACACGACTCTCAAGATCTTCGCGACGGCGGCTGAGGATGGCATCCCGCCGGCCGTCGCAGCCGATAGGCTAGCGGAGCGCAGAATGTCGGAAGTCGGGCGAATTAGGGGCATTTGGCTGGGCCGCTAGCCCCTCACGCCCATACGGCGTACCGAGCCGGGCGTAAAACAGGTACGGTTGTAGTCGAACGAGAGCTGACGCCTCAAGTCAGGTGGCGTCAGTGCGTGGTGCGTTAGCGACGAGGGGTCGGGCACGACCCCACACGAGGGGGTCGAGCCAATGGGGCGCGGCCGAGCAAAGGCCAAGCAGGTCAAGGTTGCTCGCCAGCTGAAGTACAACAGCGGTGGCACTGATCTTGAGCGTCTTCGCGACGAGCTCGGAGTCAGAGACGACTCCAACCACAATGACGACGCCAACGACTCCTACGATGAACTGGCTGATCGGTACGCCGATTACGCCGATGACTTCGGCTCCGGAGACGACCGCGACGACGGGACGTCCGGCCGACGTTAGGCGGCTTCACAACGAGTGTGAGCGAGAACACCCGGTGGTCGAGAAGCCACCGGGTGTTTTCTCCGCACTGCGGTTCCTGGCAGCGCTCCGGTAGCCCGGAGCGCTTCTGTCGTTTCCGCACCCGGCCACGGTTTCCGCGCCCGGTCACGACGGTCTTCCCGGCGCCGGGACGACGTCCCCGCGCACCGCTCGCCTCCGTGTGTCTTCTCCCGTGTCCTTTCGGGATCCCTTGTCAGCCGCGTGTCCTCTGCGCGGCGTCCCCCTCCGCTCGGCCTCGCCCACGGTCTTCGGGATCACACACCCCCGACCTGCGCGCCACCGGCCCATGCGCCACCGACCTGCGCGCCGCCGACTCGCCCGCCGCCGCTGCTCACCGTACCGGCGCCCGGACGACGGACAGGACGTCGGGGCGGGGGCGGGCCCGCCTGTGCCCGGAGGGTCTCCGGAGGTGGGCCCGCCTGTGCCGGGAGGTTCAGCGGTAGCGGGCCTGGCCTGTGCCGGGGACGATCTCGCCGAGCACCCAGGCGGGCAGGCCGCGCTCGCGGAGCAGGGCCAGAGCCGGGTCCACGGCGTCCGCGGCCACGACGGCCGCCATGCCCACACCCAGGTTGAAGGTGCGGTCCATGTCGGCCTGGGCGACCTTCCCGTGGCCCGCGAGCACCTCGAAGACGGCGGGCGGGGTCCAGGAGGAGCGGTCGAGCAGCGCGTCCAGCGTCGGCGGGAGGGAACGCGACAGGTTGCCCTCCAGACCGCCGCCGGTGATGTGCGCGTAGGCGTGCACCTCCGTCGCGCGGGCCAGCTCCAGACAGTCCAGGGAGTAGATCCTGGTCGGTTCGAGCAGCTCCTCGCCGAGCGTGCGGCCGAGCTCGGCAGGCTGGTCCTCCAGGGACAGACCGGCGAGCTTGATGATGTGCCTGACCAGCGAGTAGCCGTTGGAGTGCACGCCGGAAGAGGCCAGCGCCAGCACCACGTCGCCCTCGCGGACCCGGTCACGGCCGAGCATCCGGTCGGCCTCGACCACGCCGGTCGCGGCGCCCGCCAGGTCGTACTCGTCGGCGCCCATGGCTCCCGGGTGCTCCGCGGTCTCGCCGCCGATGAGGGCGCAGCCCGCCAGTCGGCAGCCTTCCGCGACGCCGCCGACGATCTCGGCGATCCGCTCGGGGACGACCTTCCCGCAGGCGATGTAGTCGGTCATGAAGAGCGGCTCCGCGCCGCAGACCACCAGGTCGTCCACGACCATGCCGACCAGGTCGACGCCGATCGTGTCGTGCTTGCCCAGGGCCTGCGCCAGCATGACCTTCGTGCCGACGCCGTCGGTCGAGGTGGTCAGCAGCGGCCGGCGGTAACTCAGCAGGGCCGAGGCGTCGAACAGGCCGGCGAAGCCGCTGGCGTCGTCGACGACCTCGGGCCGCCTGGAACGCGCGACCTTCGACTTCATCAGCTCGACGGCGCGCTCACCCGCGTCGATGTCCACGCCGGCGGCGGCGTAGCTGGTCATGAGTCCTCCCTGGCCGGTGCTGTGACCAAGACGCTTCGGAGGCTCACAGCTTGGCCTCCAGGACGTACTTGCCCACGTTGTCCTGGTCGACGGCGATGGGGTACGTGCCGTCGAAGCACGCGCGGCAGAGCCGCTCCGCGGGGATCGTGGTGGCCGCGGTCAGGCCCTCGATCGAGATGTATCCGAGGGAGTCGGCGCCGAGAGAGGCGCGGATCTCCTCGACGCTGAGCGAACCGGCGATCAGCTCGGCCCTGGTGGCGAAGTCGATGCCGTAGAAGCACGGCCAGGAGACCGGCGGAGAGGAGATCCGGACGTGGACCTCCCTGGCGCCCGCCTCGCGCAGCATCTTGACGATCGCCCGCTGGGTGTTGCCGCGCACGATGGAGTCGTCGACGACGACCAGGCGCTTGCCCGCGACGACCTCCTTCAGCGGGTTGAGCTTGAGCCGGATGCCGAGCTGCCGGATCGTCTGGGACGGCTGGATGAAGGTCCGGCCGACGTAGGAGTTCTTGACCAGGCCCTGGCCGTACGGGATCCCGCTCTCCTCGGCGTAGCCGACGGCGGCCGGGGTGCCCGACTCGGGCGTCGGGATGACCAGGTCGGCCTCGACGGGGTGCTCGCGGGCCAGCACGCGGCCGACCTCGACGCGGGTGGTCTGCACGCCGCGCCCGGCGATCGTGGTGTCGGGGCGGGCGAGGTAGACGTACTCGAACAGGCAGCCCTTCGGGTCGGCGACCGCGAACTTGCGGGAGCGGACGCCGCGCTCGTCGATGGTGAGCAGCTCGCCCGGCTCGATCTCGCGGACGAAGACGGCGCCGACGATGTCCAGCGCGGCGGTCTCCGAGGCGACCACCCAGCCGCGCTCGAGACGGCCCAGCACCAGCGGGCGGATGCCCTGCGGGTCACGGGCGGCGTACAGGGTCTTCTCGTCCATGAAGACGAGGGAGTAGGCGCCCTTGACCTGGGGGAGAAGCTCGGCTGCCGCGTCCTCGATGGGCTGGCTGCGGTCCTGGGCCAGCAGCGACGTCAGCACCTCGGTGTCGGTGGTCGCCCTGGTCGAGCCGGGGGCGAGCCGCCGGGACAGCTCCGCAGTGTTGATCAGGTTTCCGTTGTGGGCGAGCGCGAGGCCGCCCTCCTCGGTCGAGCTCAGCGTCGGCTGGGCGTTCTCCCAGACGCTCGACCCGGTGGTCGAGTAGCGGCAGTGCCCGATCGCCAGGTGGCCGCGGAGAGTTCCGAGGATCGACTCGTCGAAGACCTGGGCCACCAGACCCATGTCCTTGTAGACGAGAATGCGGCTGCCCTCGCTGACCGCGATGCCCGCGGACTCCTGGCCGCGGTGCTGCAACGCGTACAGCCCGTAGTAGGTGAGTTTGGAGACTTCCTCCCCAGGTGCCCAGACGCCGAAGACGCCGCACGCGTCCTTCGGGGGTTGGTCACGGGGGTCAAGGTCATGGCTCAGCTGGCCGTCGCCCTTCAGCACATGCTTCAGTCTAGGTCGGGCTTCTCGCTGCTCGAACCCGGGGGTTGTGTCCGGCGTTCTGTATCACTGTTACCGAACAATCGTCAGTGTTTTGCCGTGTCGGCCTGTTTCAGGGGAAAGGGCCGGGGGAGTGTGAGTATCCGGCATGCCTACACCTCGGGAGAGCGGACGTGACAACACCTGAGGACCCGAACCAGCCTGACCCGCGGCGGGAGCCGAGGGACCGGCGGCCAGAAGGGGAGGGAGCGGCCCAGGAACGACCCCCCGGCGCCGGGGAGGAGACAACGGTTCCCGGCGAGCCGGAGGAGCCCGCTCCGTGGCCTCCGGAGCCGCACGGCCCCGTCCCTGGGGAGACACCCCCCGGGCAGCCGATCTCCACGCCCGGCGAGCCCTCGCTGCCGCGCCACCCGGACGTGCCGACCGCCCCTGAGATCCCCCAGCCCGTCCAGGCGGAACCGGACGCCACGGTGGCGTTCGGATCGCCCGGCGTCCCCGAGGAGAGCGCGCAGCCGCCCTACACGGTGCCCGGCGCGACCCCGCCCGCCTACCCGGGGTGGGAGAGCGCCCCCGAGGAGGGCGCGGGGGAGAGGTGGACAGCCGGAGGGCAGGAAGGGGCCGAGGGCCTGGACGCGCCGTCGAGCGCCGCCAGGCCGTCCCGCTACGACCCGCCGACCCCGGCCGAGGACCTCCCCGCGGCCTCCCGTCCTTCCGGAGAGGGCGCTCCCGGCGGCTTCCAGGCCCCCGATGAGAGCGCCGCCGACGGATCTCAGGCTCCCGGTGCGGGTGCTCCCGGTGGGCTCCAGGGTCCCGGCGGCTTCCAGGCTCCCGGCGAGGGCGCTCCCGGCGGGTTCCAGGCTCCCGGCGGGGGAGGAGCACAGGGCGGGTTCCCGCGTCCCGGCGAGAGCGTCCCCGGGGCCAGCCCGTACGGCGGGCAGGGCGGGACCGGCGCCCACGCGAGCCGGTCGGAGCGGCCGGAGGACCGGCCCCAGCCGCCGTCCTCCACCACACCGTCTCCCACCACACCCACACCGTCTCCCACCACACCGTCTCCCGCCACGCCGGCCGCCTCCTCCTCGCAGTGGGATCCCTCGGAGGGGCAGACACCGCCCTACGGGCAGAGCCCGGTCGAGGGGCGGACGCCGTCCGGGCAGGAGCCCGCGGGGGAGCAGGGGTATCCGGGCAGGCAGGAGCCCCCGGGCGGCCAGCCGTACGCGTCCCCGTCCGCGCCGGACCAGCCGTACGGGTCCCCGTCCGCGCAGGGACAGCCGTACGCGTCCCCGTCCGCGCAGGGACAGCCGTACGGGTCCCAGCAGGGCCCGCCGTACCAGGCTCCGCTCTCGCCGGGAGGTCCCGGGTATCCCGGAGGGCCCGGCTATCCGGGCGCGACGCCGTACCCGGCGCCTCCGGGGCAGCAGTGGGAGCGTCCTCGGAGCGGAGGGCTCGGCACCGCGTCGCTCGTCCTGGGCATCGTGAGCATCTTCCTGCTCGTGGTGTGCGGCATCGGCGTGCTGACGGCCATCGTCGGACTGATCATCGGCATCGTGGCGCTCGTCAAGCACTCCAACCGGGGCAGGGCCTGGGCGGGGATCGTGCTGAGCGTGCTGACCCTGGTCATCGCCGTGGCGTTGCTGAGCTGGTTCTACAGCAAGGTCGGCGACTGCGTTAACCTGCCGCCCGAGCTCCAGCAGCGCTGCATCGAGGATCGTTTCGGAGTCCAGGTCGAGAACGTGCCGTGACGGTCGCTAGCGGACGGGCAGGTAGTCGGACAGGTCGGCCCTGCTCCCGCTCGCCGCGATCTTCCCGGCGGCCGTCGCCTCCGCCCACGTCAGCCGGCCGGTGGCCAGCTCGAGCCAGGTGAGAGCGTCGGTCTCGACCACGTTCGGCGGGGTGCCCCTGGTGTGCCGGGGGCCCTCGACGCACTGCACCGCGGCGTACGGCGGGACCCGCACCTCGACGGTCCGCCCGGGAGCCGCGGTGGCCAGCAGGTCGAGCAGGTGCCGTACGGCGAAGCGGGTGATCTCCCGCTCGGGGCGGATCCCGCGCCCGTAGGCCCGCAGCACCACCGCGACACACGCCCCGAGGAGGTCGGCGAGCCCTCCCGGGCCGTCGTAGGAGGGCTCGTCGAGCACGACCAGCTGGGCGTCCAGCGCGGCGCGGACCTTGGCGGGGTCTGGCTTGTGAGGCGGCACGTTCCCATCATGCCGCGCGTTCCCCCGGCCCTCATCCTCCGTCCTCGTCCCTCGGTGCGCACGACTCCGGGCGATCGCGACAAACGGTTCATCGGACCGGCAAACGTCGTTCACCTCCGGTTCCACTGGCGCACGTAGCGTCCGGCCCGAACGATCGCGTCCACCCTTGGAGGATCCTGTGGCGAACCTGTCACCGCGCAGACCGCTGCCGCTGCTCACGACCCCTCACAAGGGTGGCCGCAGCGCGTTGACCTGTCAGTTCCGCTGCGGTAACCAGTGCGCCCACGACGTGCAGAACACCAGCGAGAACGTCTACTTCGGCGACGTGGTCGCCGAGGCGGTGTCCCGCCGTGGGCTGCTGCGCGCGGGCGCCCTCGGCGCTCTCGCGATCGGCGCCGGGGTCTCCGCGGCGGCCCCCGCGTTCGCGGCCTCGGGCCCCGGCGCGGAGGCGGCGGCGCAGGCGGACGCGGAGACCCTCGGGTTCGGCCACGGCGGCCGGGGCGGACTCGGCTTCACCGCCGTCCGGCCGAACACCGACGACAAGGTGACGGTCCCCGAGGGATACGAGACGGCGCCCGTCGTGCGCTGGGGCGACCCGGTGCTGCCCGGCGCGCCCGCGTTCGACTTCGAGAACCAGACCGCGGCCGCGCAGGCCGCGCAGTTCGGCTACAACAACGACTTCGTCGCCTTCTTCCCGCTGGGCGCCCAGCGCGGCCTGCTCTGGGTCAACCACGAGTACACCGACGAGAACCTCATGTTCCGCGGCTACACCAACGGCGACGCCGCGACCGAGGAGCAGATCAGGATCGCGCTGGCGGCGCACGGCGGCTCGGTGGTCGAGGTCGAGCGGGTCGGCAGGACGGGCCAGTGGAAGCTGGTCACGCGGGGACGCCGCCGCTACAACCGCCGCGTCACCGCGCAGACCCCGATGAGGTTCACCGGCCCCGCCGCGGGCGGCGACCTGCTGAAGACCTCCGCGGACCCGGCGGGCACCACCCCGGTCGGCACCCTCAACAACTGCGCGGGCGGCACCACCCCGTGGGGGACGGTGCTGAGCGGCGAGGAGAACTTCAACCAGTACTTCGTCAACGGCAACGGCGTGCCCGAGGCGCAGAAGCCCTTCCTCTCCCGGTACGGCGTGAGCCCCACGACCGGCGTCCCGAGCGGCAACCGCAGGTTCGACCGGGTCGAGGAGCGTTTCGACCTGGCCAGGCACCCCAACGAGGTCAACCGGTTCGGCTGGATCGTGGAGATCGACCCGTTCGACCCCGACTCGACCCCGGTCAAGCGCACCGCCCTGGGCAGGCTGGCCCACGAGGGCGCGACCACCACCCTGGCCAGGGACGGCAGGGTCGTGGCCTACATGGGTGACGACTCCCGCTTCGAGTACGTCTACAAGTTCGTCTCGAAGAAGCGCTACATCCCCGGCTTCGACCGCCACAACCGGACCCTGCTGGACGAGGGCACGCTGTACGTGGCGAAGTTCACCGGCGACAGTCCGGCGGCGGAGATCGACGGCAGCGGCAGGCTCCCCGCCGACGGCCGGTTCGACGGCTCGGGGCAGTGGATCCCGCTGGTGACCGGTGACGTCTCGCACGTGCCGGGCATGACCGCCCAGGAGGTCCTCGTCTACACCCGCGTGGCGGCCGACAAGGTCGGCGCGACCAAGATGGACCGCCCCGAGGACGTGGAGCGCAACCCGGTCACCGGGGGCGTCTACGTGGCCCTGACCAACAACACCAACAGGACCCCCGCCCAGGTGGACGAGGCCAACCCGCGCCCGTCGAACAAGCACGGCCACATCCTGGAGATCACGGAACTGCGCGACGACGCGGGCGCGACGACCTTCGCCTGGTCCCTGCCGCTGGTCTGCGGCGACCCGAACGACCCCTCGACCTACTTCGGCGGGTTCGACAAGACCAAGGTCTCGCCGATCTCCTGCCCGGACAACGTCGCCTTCGACGCCGAGGGCAACCTCTGGATCTCCACGGACGGCAACCAGCTCGGCGCGAACGACGGCCTGTTCGCCATGCCGGTGCGCGGCCCCGAGCGCGGCCACCTCAAGCAGTTCCTGAGCGTCCCGGTCGGCGCGGAGACCTGCGGTCCCTTCGTCAGCCCCGACCAGCGCAGCGTCTTCACGGCCATCCAGCACCCCGGCGAGACCAACGGAGCCACCCCCGAGGCGCCGACCAGCCACTGGCCCGACGGCGGCGCCAGCCAGCCCAGGCCCGCCGTCGTGGTCACCTGGCACAGGCAGGGCAGGAAGGTCGGCTCCTGATCCCGGTACCGCCTGCGCCCTTCCCTCGAAGAAGGCGTGAGCCATCCTCTGGGCGGGGTCCGGGGGACGGGCGCAGGCGGTACCGCCCTTCTTCTCACCTCTCGAGCGCCTCCCGCCGTCCCCGGTTCTCCCGCGTTCCCCGTGCCACCGGTATGGCGGACGCCCGGACGGGCCCTTCGGCGGCGACGGCCTCCTCGACGGATCCTTCGACGGACCCGGACCCGGACCCGGACCCGGACTCGGATCCGGTCCGGCGCAGGGAGAACAGGCTCACCGGCACCCCGACCAGCACGATCGCCGCCGAGATCACCAGGGTCGACTGGTACGCCTCAAGGAAGGCCGTCAGCGGCTGCACGCCGTCCGCCACGAGCGAGGTCTGCCTGCCGTTGAGGATCGCCCCGAGAACCGTGATCCCGAGCAGGCCGAAGACCTCCCGTGAGACGTTCAGCACACCCGAGGCGACTCCGGCGCGCTCGGCGGGCAGCGTGCCCAAGATGGCCGTGGTGAGCGGCACGAGGAGGCCTCCGCCCAGACCGTAGACCAGGAACCACGGCAGCAGGTCCCCGAACCGGCCGCCCTCTCCGACGAAGGAGATCCCGAAGACCGCCCCGGACATCAGCAGCAGTCCGGTCGCCACGGTCGTCGCGGTCCCGAGGACGCCGCTGATCCTGGGGGCGACGGCGGCGGTCACGGCCATCACCAGCGCCATCGGCACGAACGACCCCCCGGCCTCGAGGGGGGAGAATCCCAGCGCGTTCTGCAGGTACAGCGCGGTGAAGAAGTAGATCCCGAACACGCCGAACGCCCACAGCCCCGTCGAGAGCATGCCCCCGCTGACCACCCGCGACCTGAACAGCGACAGGTCGATCATCGGCTCCCGGCTCCTGACCTCGATCACTCCGAAGGCCAGCGCGGAGGCGACGGCCAGTCCCAGCGAGCCCAGGATCTCCGGAGAGGTCCATCCGGCCCGTTCTCCCTCGATGAGCGCGTAGGTCAGCGCGAACAGCGCGAGGCTCGACGTGGCCAGCCCGGGGACGTCCAGGCCGCGCCGTACCCGCTCCTGCGGGGTTGTCCTGATCGCCCAGAGGCCCAGCGCGAACGTCACGAGGCCGACGGGGACGTTGATCAGGTAGATCCAGCCCCACCGGGCGTGCTCGCTGATGAACCCGCCGGTCAGCGGCCCCAGGGCCAGCGCGAGCGCGCCGACCGAGCTCCACAGGCCGATCGCCGTCGCCCGTTCCCTCTCGTCGGAGAAGACCGATCTGAGCAGGGCGAGCGCGGTCGGCGTCAGGAGCGCGGCCCCGACGCCCTGCACCGCCCTGGCGGTGATCAGGACGGCGCCGTCGGAGGCCAGTCCTGCGGCGAGCGACGCCGCCGTGAAGACGCCGAGCCCGATCATGAAGATCCGCCGCCGTCCGAAGACGTCCGCCAGGCGTCCGCCGACCAGCATCAGCCCGGCGAAGACCAGGATGTAGCCGCTGACGATCCACTCCAGACCGGAGATGCTCAGCCCGAGATCCCGTTGGATCGTCGGCAGCGCGACGTTCACCACGTTGTTGTCGAGATACGTCATGAAGGTGGCGAGCGAGATCGCTCCCAGCGCCCACCATCTGCGGTCAGCCGTCACTTCCACTCCTATACGGCGTACTTATACGGTGTACATGTACGACGCACAGTTGAACTTGTACGGCGTATAGTTGTCAACCGTGATGGGAAAACTGACCCGTGAGGCGGTCGTCGAGCGGGCGCTGCTGATCGGTGACGACGAAGGACTCCAGGCGGTGACGATCAGGCGACTCGCCCAGGACCTGGGTGTCACCCCGATGGCGCTCTACTGGCATTTCAAGAACAAGGAGCAGCTGATCGTCGGCCTGGCCGACCACCTGGTCCACGGCTTCGTGGTCACGGAGGATCCCGTCAGGCCGTGGCAGGAGCAGCTTCGTGAGCTCGTCGCGGGCCTGGTCCGCGTGCTGCGACGCCACCCCTGCGCCGTGTCCGTGCTCGAGGAGGTCGACCACATGGAGGTGCCGCACTTCCTGCACGTGTGGAACACCGCCCTCGGCCTGTGCAGGAAGGCCGGGTTCACCTACGAGGAGAGCTGCCTGATCTCCAAGTACCTCCTCCAGGGGGCGATCGCGCTCTCCGCGGGCCAGGTGAACCGGAAGGCGGGCGTCACGTCGAAGGAGGGGAGGGAGGCCGCGCGCGTCAAGCGGATCACCCTGCAGTCGCTCCCGCAGGACGTCTACCCGCACATCGTGGAGATGGCGGCCCCGCTCGTCGAGGGCTGCAGCACGGAGCTCTACGACACCTTCGGGGTCGATCTCCTGATGAACGGCATCGAGACACTGGCGGAACGCCGCGCGTGAGGTCCGCGCCCCTGGACCCGCGCCCGTGAAGTCCGCGCCCCTGAGGCCCGCGCCCGTGGGACCTGTGCCCTCCTGCCGTGTGAGGTCCGTGTCCTCCTACCGTGAGGCGGGGTTCCCGTCGGCCCGCCGTGGGACCGGGGCTCCGTCGGCCCCCGACGCGACAGGGTCCGAGCCGGTCATGGCGACCGGGTCCGTGCCGGTCATGGCGACCGCGGCACCGGTGGACCCCGAGGGTCCGGGCGGAGCGGATTCGGGCGGTGTGGGGCCGGACCGGGTGGGTCTGGACAGGACGGACGCCAGGACGCCCGTGAGCGCGACGGCGAACAGCACGGCGTACGTCCTCTGGAAGCCGTCCATGAGCTGTCCGACGGCCACCGGCGACACGCTGGACAGCGTCCCCGCGTAGACCTGGGCGCGCAGTTCGGGGGTGACCGCGCTGGTCAGGACGCTCAGCGTGACCGCGACGCTGAGCACGACCCCGACGTTGATGATCATCAACCGGAAGCCGTTCACCACCCCGAGGCTCCCGGACGGCAGCGCGGCCATGACCTGCGTGGTGTTCCCGGTCAGGAAGGCGCCGTTGCCGCAGCCGCACAGCAGCAGTCCCGTGCCCACGATCCAGTACGGCGTCGCCGGATCCGTGGTCAGCATCAGCATGGCCAGGCCCGCGGTGCTCACCAGCGCGCCGCCGACCGACAGCGCGTACGGGGAGATCCGGCGGCCGAGCGCGCCCGCGATCGGTGAGGCGATTCCCAGGCCGATCGGGAGCGGGAGCACGCTCAGGGCGGCGGTGACGGAGTCGACGCCCCTGGCCGCCTGGAAGTAGAGCGCGACGAGCAGGATCAGCGCCGCGCGGGCCAGCGCGCTGCAGAAGGAGGCGAGGTTGGCGAAGGCCAGCATGCGCTGGCCGAACAGCCGCACGTCGAGCACCGGATGCGACACCCTGCGCTCGACGACGAACAGGGCCGGGGTCAGGGCCGCGACGACGACGGCGCCCACGATCACGACGGGACTGGACAGCCCCCGGGACCCCGCCTCGGACAGCGTGACGAGCGCGGCCGACAGCAGGGCGAACACGAGGATGTTGCCCAGCGCGTCCACCGGCTCACGCGGGCCCCGAGGAAGCCTGTGGAGGGTGAACCCGCCCCAGACGACGGCCACCAGTGCGGGGGGCACGTTCACCCAGAAGATCCACTGCCACCCGGCGGCCTGGGCGACGAGACCCCCCAGGGTGGGGCCGGTGAGCTGGGCGACCGAGAGGGTGCCGATGTAGACGCCCATGCCCTGGCTGAGCCGGTCAGGAGGGAAGGCGTCGGTGATGATCACTGTCCCGTTGGCCAGGATCATCGCCGCCCCGACGGCCTGGATCACCCGCATCGCGATCAGGAACCAGACCCCGGGCGACAGGCCCGCCAGCAGAGACGCGACCGCGAAGAGGGCGAATCCCGCCAGATAGACCTCCTTGCGTCCGAGCAGGTCGGCCACCCGTCCGAAGAAGACCAAGGACGCGGTGTTGACGAGCAGGAACGCCAGCAGGATCCACCCCGAGGCGAACGCGTCGGCGTGGAAGTGCCTGACGACCTCGGGAAGCGCCACGTTGAGCGTGCTGCCGGAGATGCCGATGAGCAGCATTCCGAGGCTGGCCACCGAGCAGACACGCCATGCGTAGCGGAGCTTGAGGGTGTATTCGGGAGAACCTGGCACGTCCGGGGGAATGGCGACCATATCCCTCAGTGTGAACTATGCCCGTTTTCAACGACGGGGCAGGCTCACCAGGTGGGACTCAGAGACCGCCGAACTCCGAGGTCACGGACTCCGGGGCCACCGGTCTTGGGGTCACGGACTCCAAGGTCAGCGAACTCTGAGGTCGTGGTCTCCGGGGTCACGGACTCCGAGGTCAGCGAACTCTGAGATCACGGACTCCAGGTCACGGACTCCGAGATCAGCGGACCTTGAGGCCACCGGACTTCAAAGACACCGGACCCTGAGGTCACCGGACCCTGAGGTCACCGGACCCTGAGGTCACCGGACCCTGAGGTCACCGGGCGCGTCTGCGCAGTCCTTCCATGTCGTGGATGATCACGCGACGGCGGCCCGTCTCGATCAGGCCGCGGTCCCGCAGCGAGCGCAGGGCCTTGCTGACCGCCTCACGGGAGGCACCGGTCCATCCGGCCAGCTCGTCCTGGGAGAGCGGCAGGGTCACCCTGACCCCGCCGTTGACGGGCTCGCCGTACCGCTCGGCCAGCTCGATCAGCCGGGTCGCGACCCTGCCCGTGGTGTCGAACGCGCCGTACTCGATCCGTTTGCGGTCGGCGTCGCGCATCTTGCCGATCAGCGTCTGCATCAACAGGACGGCGACCCGGCCGTGCTCCCGCAGATAGCCGGGGAAGTCACGAACCGTGATGCCCTCGACCGGCTCGAGCGCGGTGACCGTGGCCGACCTGGGCAGGCCGTCGATGACGGCGAACTCGCCGAGCAGCGCTCCAGGGCCGCGCACCGCGAGGACGACCTCGGTCCCGCTCGCGGTGTGCGAGGAGACCTTGACACGCCCCGAGGTCAGCAGCAGCACCCAGTCGGCGACGTCGCCCTCGGCGCACACCGTCTCGCCCCTGTCCCACCTTCTGGGCCTGCCCACCGCGTACAGCGCGGCGACCTCCTCGGCCGTGAGCTGGGTGGCGAACTCGCCCGGCTCCGGGGTCGCGCTCATGGGCACCTCCTGGCTGGCGGCATGGCGCTGTCGATTATGCCGCCACGGCCTCCGCCACGACACGCCTCCACAGCCCACGTCATCGTCCGCGCGGGCGGTGTCATGGGACCCGTCGGTCAGTGGGAGCCGCGGGCCATGTCCGGGACGCGGCGCTCGTACATCTGCGCTGTGGTTCGGTCGCTTCACGGCGCGGGTGTGGTGGGAGGTGTCATGGATCTGATCGGCGTGGATGTGTGGCGCTCGTACATCTGTGCTGTGGTTCGGTCCTTTCACGGCGCGGGTGTGGTGGGAGGTGTCATGGATCTGATCGGCGTGGATGTGTGGCGCTCGTACATCTGTGCTGTGGTTCGGTCCTTTCACGGCGCCGGTGCGGTGGGAGGTGTCGCGGACCTGATCGGCGCGGATGCGCGGCGCTCGACACGGCGGGCATCGGTCGCGGCCGCCACTTCACCGGGGCTGGGGAGGTGACGTCCGCCGATTCGTGGCCTCACGGCAGGCGGGTCAGGACGTAGGCGTGGACGGGCTGTTGTTTGCCCTTGAGGGAGAGACCGCCCAGGGGACGCACCGTGGCGCCGGGGCCGATCAGGTCGAGGGTGCTCTGGCCGATCACGACGGTTCCCGGCTCGGCGACGCCCTCCAGGCGGGCGGCCACGTTCACGCAGTCACCCATCGCGTTGAACCCGCGCAGCTCGGGGCTGCCGATGTTGCCGACCAGCGCGAGACCGGTGTTGATCCCGATCCTGAACCTCGGGTAGCCCGGCGTTCCCGCCGCGATCTCCTCCGCCGCCTTCTGCATGGCCAGGGCCGCCCTGGCCGCGGCCGTGGCGTGGTCGGCCTGCCGGGCGGGGGCGTTGAACAGCGCCAGCAGCGCGTCGCCGACGAACTGCACGATCGTGCCGCCGTTGCCGAGGATCAGGGGCACAGCCGCCGAGTGGTAGCGGTTCAGCATCTCGACGATCTCCCCCGGCGTCGCCCGCTCCGAGAAGCTCGTGAACCCCTTCAGGTCGGCGAAGAGCGCGGTCAGCTCGACCAGCTCCCCTCCGAGCGCGGCCGTTCTCGGGTCGGCGAGCAGCGCGTTCGCCACGTCCGGGGACATGTACTGGCGGAACAGCGTCGACAACTCCTGGTAGAGCCTGGCGTTCTCCAGGGAGATGGACAGCTGGCTCGCGAGCGTGGCGGCGAGTGCCTCGTCCTGTCTGGTCCTGCCGACCGGCACCTCCAGCGCGCCCGCGAGCCGCCCTTTCACGGTCAACGGGTGGACGACCGTCCCGCCGAGCCGTACGGGGGCGTCGCCCGAGAAGTCGCGCGCGCCGTACTCCCCCGAGCGCAGGGTGATCCGCCCGTCGGAGACCAGGGCGACGCGCACGTCCCCGTAGGCGCGCCGTACCCGCTCCAGGCCCTGGGTGAGCAGCTCGCGCTCCGGCAGGCCGACGCGGGCCGTGTTGCCCAGCTCGACCAGCGCGGCGAGCCGCTCCGAGACCTCCCGCTCGTCGGCCAGCGCCTCGCCCGCCCGGTCGAGCACCGCGGCCTGGCCCTCGGTGAGCCCGAACTTGCCCGCCAGTCTGGTCGCGACCGGGACCCTTGTGTCGGCCCTGCGGCGGAGGTGGCCGACGAGCTCCTCGAGCGCGTCCTCGTACTCGTCCCTGATCCGCTGGACGGTCTCCGCCAGCGCCACCGCGTCGAACAGGCCCGCGCTGGAGCCCTCGCGCCTGAACTGCAGGTGGGCGCTGTAGGCGACGAACAGGAAGGCCAGGGTCAGCAGCACGTGCCACAACCACCATGACAGGTGCCAGTTGAGGTGGGACATCCCGGCCGCCATCGCCTCGGCCAGCAGGGCGTACGCGGTGACCAGGCTGATCAGCATGGCCGCCGGACGTCTTCGGTGCAGCTGGAACATCAACGCCGTCGCCGCGCCGTACAGCGCGATCCCGAGCAGTTCGAGGCCGCCGAGCCCGGCCCCGTGCGCGGGGGACCGGGCGCTCAGCGGGGTGAGGTCAGGCAGCAGCGAGGCGGCCGTCCAGCCGGCGAGCAACAGGACGAGGCCGCCGCGCAGCCAGGCCTGCGACGCCAGCACGGCACGGGCCGCCCGCTCGTTCAACGGCAGCGCGGAGGCGAAGGCGAACACCGAGGCCATGAGCAGTCCGACGGGCTGGGACAGCTCGAACCCGTAGTTGGGCCACTGGATGATGACCTTCGGCGTGGTCAGCCCGTGGATCAGGAAGAATCCGGCGGTGCTCAGGAAGACCAGCGAGACCAGCAGCAGCCGGGCGTCCGCCCGCCTGGCCGAGGCCTGACCGATCATGGTGCCGAGGACCACGTTGACCCCGGCCACGACGAGGATCAGCCAGAAGTGACTGAGGTTGTCCTGCCATTTCGCGTTCAGGGCGGGCCTGGCGAGCAGCAGCCACAGCCCGGCCAGGGGCAGTGCCAGGTGGATCGCCCAGACCAGGGCGCGGACCGGATGGGTGGCCGGAGGGAGGTACGGTCGCCGTCCGGCGGGTCCCGCGCCGACGGGCCGGACCCTCGCGGGCTCCCCGTTCCTCACCCGGTCTTCGAACGGCGTGGTCCTCGGGTCGTTCCTCGGCACGGCGTCCTCCGTGTCATGGGAACCCCGCGGGGCTCCTCAACGCGTCCGCCCACGCCCGGCGGGCGGGGTTCCCCCGAACGGATCCGATTATCCCGCAGACAGCTGACACGGTCAGGAGGTTCGTATACAGCGTTCTGAGGCCGAAACGTGATGTTTCGCAGGACAACCCTTGGAACGATTGAAACGTGTACTACGCGTACCACTCTCATCACACCAGACTCTGGTGTTGCAGAAAGGAAAGCCCCGTGGCTTTCAAGTTGCCGGGCGCCCGCACGCTCAGTGTCGTGGCCGTCGGAGTGCTGGCCGGAACCATGTTGACCGTGGGCGGCAGCGCCGTCGCCGCCACGGCCGGCTCCGAGATTCACGCTTGTGTGAACAAGAAGACGCGCTACGCGCGGATCGTGAATCCGTCGGCGGTGTGCAAGCCAACCGAGGTCCGGGTGACCTGGGGAAGCGGTAGCAGCAGCGAGACCATCAGCGGCCCCGGCCCCCGCGGGCCGCAGGGCGCGCCGGGCAAGGACGGCGTCCGGGGCCAGACCGGTCCGCAGGGCCCGAAGGGCGACCAGGGCGTCCCCGGTAAGGATGGCCAGGACGGCAAGCCGGGTCTTCCCGGTAAGGATGGCCAGGACGGCAAGCCGGGTCTTCCGGGCAAGGATGGCCAGGACGGCAAGCCGGGTCTTCCCGGTAAGGACGGCCACGACGGCAAGCCGGGTCTCCCTGGTAAGGATGGCCAGGACGGCAAGCCGGGTCTTCCCGGTAAGGACGGCCACGACGGCAAGCCGGGTCTTCCGGGCAAGGACGGCCACGACGGCCACGACGGCAAGCCGGGCCTCCCCGGCAAGGACGGCAAGGACGGCCAGGACGGCGCTCCCGGCAAGCAGGGCGAGAAGGGTGCCACCGGTCCGCAGGGCCCGGCGGGTCCGCAGGGTCCTCAGGGACCCAAGGGTGAGTCCGGCGGCGCCGGCACCGTCAGCGTCAGCACCGCCTCCTTCAACTTCGGCGGCCAGGGCGGCTCCAAGAGCGTGACCTGCTCCTCGGGCAAGGCCACCGGCGGCGGCTACAGCGGCGAGTCCGGCGGCTACTCGGGCTCGGGGCAGATCTACGCGAGCGCTCCCAACGCCTCCAGCGGCGCTCCGACCGGCTGGACCGTGTCCGGCAAGAACTTCAGCGGCACCGTCTACGTGATCTGCCTTTCCTGACCCCGGGAACGTGCCACGGAGGGCCTCCCGGCCAGCCCCGGGAGGCCCTCCCGTCCCCGTCCCCGTCCCCGTCCCTGTCCCTGTCCGTGGGCCGGGCGGGTGAAGCCCGCGTGGGCTCGTGCGTGTGAGGGCGAGCCCGAGGCGAACGAGCTCTCGCGGACGCGCGAAGAAGCCGTACGGCGTGTGCCGTACGTGAGACCAGAAAGGTCCCTCCCCGGGCCGCACTCCGGGAGGGGCCTTTCGCTTTTCCCGAACCGGCCGCGCGGGACGGAACGATCCTCCTCGTCCGCGGCGCGTTCACCTTCCTCGGCGAGGTCGTCACTCGCCCCGGCTGTCTCCGTCCATGGGTCCGTCCATGGGTTCGTCCACGGGTCCATCCGTGGGTCCGTCTACGGGTCCGTCCAGGGCTTCGGCGTCTCATCGGTCGCCGTCACGGGCGCCGCCCTTCCCGACCGCCTTCCAGATGGCCGCCATGCCCACTGCCAGGACGAGCAGGGCGACGACCACGATGACCCCTTTGATCAGAAAATCGGAGAGCAGGTGGCGAAGGAGCTCGGAGCCTTCGTCCCCGTCCGTCAGCGTGTGCGGCAGGTGGTCGGTCATCGGTCACCGTTCCCGCGTCGATCGTCGTCGAGGTGTCGGGCGACGGCTCGGACCACGTCCCCGGCCAGGCCTCCGCGGGACGCGCCGCGACCGGGGCGCGCGGTGTCGCGGTCGGCCAGACGCCGGGCGACGGCCCGGGCCACCGGCTCGGCGTACCGGCGGGCCCGGTCGATCCCGCCCCGGCGTTTGAGCGCCACGGCGACGGCGAACAGGATCAGGGCGAGCACCACGAGGGCGCCGACGATCACGCCGAATCTGATGAGCAGCAGGTTGAGCACCGTTTCCACGGCTCCTCCTTCTATTTATCACGGCTGTGATAAATAGAAGGTATCACAGGTGTGATAAAAAGAGGTCGTGCCCAAGCAGGTGGATCCGGTCGCCCGGCGGAACGACGTGGTCGACGCGCTGTTCAGAGTCGTCCTCCGCGACGGCCTCCAGCGGGCGTCGCTGCGCGCCGTCGCGGACGAGGCCGGACTCAACATCGGTTCGCTCCGGCACTACTTCGCCAACCAGCAGGAGCTCATGAGCTTCGCGATGCAGGCGATGCTCGACCGGGTGAGCGACCGGCTGCTGCGCCGTGTCGACGAAATGGGGGACGTGAGCGCTCTCACCCGCGAACAGCGGCGAAGCCTGACCGCCGGCCTGCTCTCCGAACTGCTCCCCCTCGACGAGACCCGCCGTGCCGAGGTCGCCGTCTTCATCGACTTCGTCGCGGCCGCCAGGACCCACCCCGCGATCGACGCCGAGCTCGCGCGCAGGTCCGCCGTCGGCACGAGAGCCCTCGTCAGGCGGATCCTCGTCCGCATGGAGGACACGGGAGCGCTTCGGCCCGGCCTGGACGCCGACGTCGAGACCGAACGGCTGAGCTCGCTGCTGGACGGCCTCAGCCTCAACACGGTGCTGCATCCCGAGGTGCTCAGCCCGGAAAAGTGCGTTCGGGTCCTTCAGGCCCACCTCGACGACCTGACCGGCTGATCGAGGCCCGTTACGGCAACGGCCGCGGCGAGCGTCGCTCTGATCTCGTGAGTCGGTTTGCCGCGACAGTCAGTGCAGTCAGGGCCTATGACGCCACAGGATCAACCTCGATGGTCGTGCGTGGCGGTCCCATGGTCGAGCTCGTCCTTCAGGATCAGAACCTGGACATCGACCAGCCGGTATTCGCGGGATGACGTCAAGTGTTCGCGCCGAACGGACCGCCGGCCCTTCGGCGGTCGAGCGGTATCACAATCACCGTGCGGCAAGGAAGACCTGCGGCGACTTCTGGGAAGAGCCCTGCCGCAAGCGTTTCGTGCTGAAGAACGACGGAAATTCAAGCTGACAGAGTTTACGCGGTCGGCAGTGCTGCGACCACTGCGAAGAACAGCGCGTCTACGGCTGCCCTGAAGTCGTTAAGGTGAGCACCCACTGGAAAGGGGAGACGGGTTCCCCGCGCACTACCGGGCGTCAGGTTTCGGTGAAGGTCGCGCGGAGTGACGGCTGTCCCCGGTGGACCAATCGGTGCCGGGACGTGCGCGACACTCTTGAACGACGCTCTCAAATGGTGTCTGCTTCCCGGCGACAAGCCCCAAGTGGCACGAGCGGCGCGCATCCCTCGGAAAGGTCCGTCCGAAGGCGGGTGGCTGCTGGAGCTTCGCGGCAGGACGATGGACGGTCAGCAGTATGTTTCGGAGTTGTTCGTGGTCCGAGCCGGGAACGAGCAGCCTCAGGCGGCTTTCGGCGTCTACTGGACAGGCCTTGGATTCGAAGGATCTCCGTTCGGCCCGGACAACACGAGGATCCCGCAGAACGCCTGCCCGGGTAGGTGATCCTTCTCTGTCCTGCGTGAACTGAAAAGGCCGAATTCGGTTGTGCGCCGGCGGCCGCCGGCCGTGCTTCGTCGACCCTGTCTCCGCGCATGTGGACGATCACGCGCCCGAGGTCGGGGAAGCCCCCTGCGAAACCCGTGGCTCCGATCTCAGGGCCGGCTTCCTCGCGACACTCGCGGATACCGCACTCGGTGACGGTCTCGCCCGTCGTGCGTCTCCCGTGGAATGGTCCACGGATCACATGACGACGCCAGGGGTGTGCGTGCCGGCCGGGGTGTCCCGGCCGGCATGGTGAGCCACTTCCCGCGAGAGGCTCGGAGGGAGCCGGTGAGGGGTACGGGGTGAGCCGTTCCCCTCACGCCTCTCGCGTTCGTCGTGACGTGGGTCAGCCGAAGATGCCCGGCAGGGTGGAGGTGTGGGTCTCCCGGAGCTCGGCGACCGGGATCTCCAGGACGTTCTCCACGACCAGGGCGTCGCCGCCGGTGGTGCCCAGGCACTGGCAGGGCAGCTCGTTGGCGGCGCACAGCTCGGCGAAGGCGTCGAAGGACTCGGGGTCCACCGTCACCAGCGCGCGGGCGGACGACTCGCTGAACAGCTCGACGAACGCGTCGCCGTCCGGCAGGACGACCGTCGCGCCGATCCCCTGGGCGAGCGCGGACTCGGCCAGGGCGATGGCCAGGCCGCCGTCGGACAGGTCGTGGGAGCCGGTCAGCAGGCCGCGGGAGGCGGCCTCGGTGAGCACGAGCGCGAGGGCGCGCTCGGCCTCCAGGTCCGCCTTGGGCGGCAGGCCGCCGAGGTGGCCGTGGGCCACGTGGGCCCACTCGGAGCCGCCGAACTCCTCCTCGGTCTCGCCGAGCAGCAGGACCTTCTGGCCCGGGGCGGTGAAGCCGCTGCGGACCCGCCCGGCCACGTCGTCGATCACGCCCAGCACGCCGACCACCGGGGTCGGGTGGATCGGGGTCGATCCCGTCTGGTTGTAGAAGGAGACGTTTCCGCCGGTCACCGGCACGCCGAGGGTCTTGCAGGCGTCGGCGAGGCCGCGCGTGGCCTCGGCGAACTGCCACATGACCTCGGGGTCCTCGGGAGAGCCGAAGTTGAGGCAGTTGGTCACCGCGAGCGGGGTCGCGCCGGTCACCGCCACGTTCCGGTAGGCCTCGGCGAGCGCGAGCTGCGCGCCCGCGTACGGGTCGAGCCTGGCGTAGCGGCCGTTGCCGTCTGTCGACAGCGCGATGCCCCTGGCCGTCTCCTCGGCTCCCGGCATGATCTCGCTGATCCGCAGCACTCCGGCGTCGGCCGGCTGGGCCAGCACGGTGTTGCCCCGGACGTAACGGTCGTACTGGGAGGTGACCCACTCCTTGGACGCCAGGTTCGGCGAGCCGAGCAGCTGGAGCAGCGTCGCCCGCAGGTCCTCGGGGCGCGGGAGGCGCGCCGGGTCGTCGGCGTTGAGCGCGGCCTGACCGGCGGGCTCGTGGAAGGGCCGCTCGTAGACCGGTCCCTCGTCGGCCGCCGTGCCCGGCGGGATGTCGACGATGGTCTCGCCGTGCCAGGTCATCACGAGGCGTCCGCCGTCGGTGACCTCGCCGATCACGGTCGCGGGGATGTCCCACTTGGCGCAGATCGCCATGAAGGCATCGATGTCGTCGGGCGTGACGACCGCCATCATGCGCTCCTGCGACTCGCTCATCAGGATCTCCTCGGGCCGCAGCGACGGGTCGCGCAGCGGTACGAGGTCCAGCCTGACGTCCATGCCGCCGGTGCCCTTGGCCGCCAGCTCGGTGGTCGCGCACGACACGCCGGCCGCGCCGAGGTCCTGGATGCCCACGACCACGTCGGCCTGGTAGAGCTCCAGGCAGCACTCGATCAGCAGCTTCTCCATGAACGGGTCGCCCACCTGGACGCTGGGGCGCTTGGCGTGCGACTCGTCCTCGAAGGTGGCCGAGGCCAGGACGGACGCGCCGCCGATGCCGTCGGGGCCGGTCAGCGCGCCGAACAGCACGACCTTGTTGCCCGGCCCCGGAGCGGTGGCCAGCTTGATCTGGTCCTTGCGGAGCAGGCCGACGCACAGCGCGTTGACCAGGGGGTTGCCGATGTAGCAGGGGTCGAAGACGACCTCGCCGCCGATGTTGGGCAGCCCCAGGCAGTTGCCGTAGTGGCTGATGCCCTCGACCACGCCGGGCAGCACCCGCCGCGTGTCGTGGGCGTCGGCCGCGCCGAAGCGCAGGGCGTCCATCACCGCGATCGGCCTGGCGCCCATCGACATGATGTCGCGGACGATCCCGCCGACGCCGGTCGCCGCGCCCTGGTGCGGCTCGACGTACGACGGGTGGTTGTGCGACTCGATCTTGAAGGTGGCCGCCCAGCCGTCGCCGATGTCGACCACGCCCGCGTTCTCACCCATGCCGACCAGCAGGGCCTCCGACTTGGGGGCCTTGGTGCCGAACTGGCGCAGGTGCACCTTGGAGGACTTGTAGGAGCAGTGCTCGCTCCACATGACGCTGTAGATGGCCAGCTCGGAGCTGGTCGGCCTGCGGCCGAGGATCTCGCGGACCCGGTCGTACTCGTCGAGCTTCATGCCCAGCTCGGCGTACGGCTGCCGCTCGTCCGGGGTGTCCTGCGCCCGCTTGACGGTGTCCAGGGTCGCCCGCTCCCGGGCCTCGTGCTCGCTCACAGGGTCACCAGCTTCTTCAGGATGGAGGAGAAGAACCCTCGGCCGTCCGTGCTCGGGGCGCCGGTGAGGTCCTCGACCGCGTGCTCGGGGTGGGGCATGAGGCCGACGATGTTGCCCGCCTCGTTGCGGATGCCCGCGATGTCGTTCAGCGAGCCGTTGGGGTTGCCCCCGACGTAGCGGAAGACGACCTGCCCGCCCGCCTCGAGGGCGTTCAGCGTCGCCTCGTCGGCGACGTAGCGGCCCTCGCCGTGCTTGACCGGCAGCACGATCTCCTGGCCCTCGGCGAAGTCGGAGGTCCAGGGCGTGGCGGTGTTCTCCACCCGGATGCCCTGGTCACGGCAGACGTAGTGCAGTCCGGCGTTGCGCATCAGCGCGCCGGGCAGCAGGTGGGCCTCGCAGAGGATCTGGAAGCCGTTGCAGGTGCCCAGAACGGGGAGCCCGGCCCTCGCCGCGGGGATCAGCTCCTCCATCAGCGGCGCGAACCTGGAGATCGCCCCGCACCGCAGGTAGTCCCCGTAGGAGAACCCGCCGGGCAGGAAGACCGCGTCCACACCCTTGAGATCGGGGTCGGCGTGCCACAGCGGGACGGCTTCGCCCCCCGCGTGGCGCACGGCACGGGCCGCGTCCTGATCGTCAAGAGTTCCGGGAAAAGTGACGACGCCCACGCGGGCAGCACTCATGACAGCGTTCCCCTCCACAAACGAGCGCCGCGCCGGCATCTCACACGTCGGACATCGGTCTGCGGCGGTGCGCCCAGGCTATCCGCTCCTGACAGGGAGGACACAACAGGGAGGTCACGCGTGGATCCGGCCGATCGCACAGCTCACCGTCCCGGCGGGACGTCCTGCCCCGCGGGCCGGGGCGATGGCCTTGACCTGCGAGGCCACGGCGGCGGGGCGATGCGGCGGACGGCGGACGCCGTACGGCTCACGCCCGGGGAGCACGTCGTGCGGCCCGCTTCCGGGGAGTGTCGCGCGGTGCGCTGTGGGGGGTTTCACACCGCGGCGAGCATGCGCTCGTCGCGGAGGAAGGCGGCGTCCTCGTCCCAGTCGAGGTGCTTGCGCAGGTGCACGGTGGTGCCCCGCCCTGGGGTGATGCCGAAGAAGATCTCGTCGACCACGGCCTGCATGATCAGGATGCCTCTGCCGTTCTCCGTGTCGGCGGGAGGGTACTGCTCGGGAACCCGCAGCAGGCCCTGCCCCCTGTCGATGATGCGGACGTCGCAGCGGCCGTACCCGATCGCCACGTCGACCTCGTAGCGGTTGGCGGGGCCGCCGTGGCGGACGGCGTTCGCGCATCCCTCGGTGACCGCGAGCAGGATGTCGGACACGCAGCTTTCCGTGACGCCGAGTGACCGCAGCGAGTCGCCCAGGGCTTTGCGGACCATCGGAATGCCGACGGCCTCTCTTGGCAGAGCCAGCGAGAACTCGATATCCACCGGGATCCCCCTCCCGAGGTCAGACGTCACCCTGTCAAGGTTTCCCCGCGGAATCCGGGCTAACCGCAAAATAACCTTAATGTTATTTAGTGTTGGTCAAGCTGTGGGATTGCGACACGCTCAGAGGGTGATCTACCCGGACGTAGGGAATCTACCTACGTGATAAGTGAGAATTTAGGACTCTACGGTAACCCGGTAGTCCTCGATCACGGTGTTGGCCAGCAGGGTCTCGGCCATCTTCCGCACCTCCGCGAGGGCCTCCTCGTCGGCGGGGCCTTCGAGCTCGACCTCGAACCGCTTGCCCTGCCGTACCGCTGAGACACCCGAGAAGCCGAGCCGCGGCAGAGCACGGGCGATCGCCTGGCCCTGCGCGTCGAGAATCTCGGGCTTCAGCATGACCTCGACGATGACGCGCGCCACGGTGTTCCTCCTGGTTGCAGCGGGGACGGTTCGGCGCATCAAGGGTAACGGGCTCCGGGGGCTGTTCGTCTCCGGGTCCCGGCGCGTCCGCGACAGGCCCGTCGGCGATCCGCCGGGACCCGCGGGTTCGTGCGTATCCACCTGGGATCCGCGAGGGTTCGTGCGTATCCACCTGGGATCCGCGGGGGGTTCGTGCGAGGGTGAAAGGAGATCAGGCGGGGAACAGGGGAGCGGTAAGGGTACCGGGGCAGGGCTTGCGCACAGGTATGTGCCCTCTGCCACGATGTCCACAAACGCAGACGAACCACCACCAGTCGGATCGGATGCGCTGCTAACTGGCCGAACAGAGGTGGTGAACCCGTCTCTACGGCCCCGAGCACACAGGAGTGGCACGTGACAGCCGAGGCCCCTCGTGGTGCGGAAGCACCTGCGGAACTCGTCCAGTTGCTGACCCCCGAGGGGGAACGGGTCGAGCATCCCGACTACGACATCGATCTGACCCACGAGGAAATCCGCGGCCTCTACCGCGACCTGGTCCTGGTGCGTCGTGTCGACCTGGAGGCCGTGGCGCTGCAGCGTCAGGGCGAGCTGGGCCTGTGGGCCTCCCTGCTCGGTCAGGAGGCCGCGCAGATCGGCTCGGGACGGGCGTTGACCGACGCCGACATGGCCTTCCCGACCTACCGCGAGCACGGCGTGGCCTGGTGCCGGGGTGTGGACCCGGTGAACCTGCTAGGCATGTTCCGCGGGGTCAACCACGGCGGATGGGACCCGGCTGAGCACAACTTCCACCTCTACACGATCGTCATCGGCAGCCAGACCCTGCACGCGGTCGGCTACGCCATGGGCGTCCAGCGCGACGGCGCGGAGGCCGCCACGATCGTCTACTTCGGCGACGGCGCCACCTCCCAGGGCGACGTGAACGAGTCGTTCATCTGGGCCTCGGTCTTCAACGCCCCCATCGTGTTCTTCTGCCAGAACAACCAGTGGGCCATCTCCGAGCCGCTGGAGAAGCAGTCCCGCATCCCGCTGTACCGCAGGGCCAGCGGGTTCGGCTTCCCCGGCATCCGGGTCGACGGCAACGACGTCCTCGCCTGCCTCGCGGTCACCCGCAAGGCGCTGGCCGACGCCAGGTCGGGGCAGGGGCCGATGCTGATCGAGGCGTTCACCTACCGGATGGGCGCGCACACCACCTCGGACGACCCCACCCGCTACCGCGTGGCGAGCGAGCTGGAGGCGTGGAAGCTCAAGGATCCGATCGAGCGGGTCCGCGCCTACATGTTCAAGAACCAGATCGCCGACCAGGACTTCTTCGACGCCGTCGACGCCGAGGCCGACGAACTGGGCAAGGACGTGCGCAAACGCTGTCTGGCACTACCCGATCCGGAGCCACTGGCGATCTTCGACCATGTCTACGCGGAGCCGCACCGGCTGATGGACGAGGAGCGAGCCGAGTTCGCCGCCTACCTGGAGGGGTTCGAGGGATGACGACTCTCACGCTGGCCAAGGCCCTCAACGAGGGCATGCGCAGGGCCATGGAGGACGACCCCAAGGTTCTCGTCATGGGCGAGGACGTCGGCAAGCTCGGCGGCGTGTTCCGGGTCACGGACGGGCTGCAGAAGGACTTCGGCGAGCAGCGGGTCATCGACACCCCGTTGGCCGAGTCGGGCATCATCGGCACGGCCATCGGACTCGCGCTGCGGGGGTACCGCCCCGTCTGCGAGATCCAGTTCGACGGCTTCGTCTTCCCCGCCGCCGACCAGATCATCACCCAGCTCGCCAAGATGCCGCTGCGCTCCCTGGGCAAGCTGAGGCTGCCCGTCGTGGTCCGCATCCCGTGCGGCGGAGGCATCGGCGCGGTCGAGCACCACAGCGAGTCGCCGGAGGCCTACTTCATCCACACCGCGGGTCTGCGGGTCGTGGCCTGCTCCAACCCCGCCGACGGCTACACCATGCTCCAGCAGGCGATCCGTTCTGACGACCCGGTCGTCTTCTTCGAGCCGAAGCGGCGTTACTGGGAGAAGGCCGAGGTCGACACCTCCTCGGCCCCCGCGGACTGGACGCCCTTCGACCAGGCCAAGGTGGTGCGGCCGGGCACGGACGCGACCCTGCTCGCCTACGGGCCCATGGTGAAGACCTGCCTGGAGGCCGCGACGGCGGCGGAGGAGGACGGCAGGTCCCTCGAGGTGATCGACCTGCGCTCGCTCAACCCGCTGGACGTCGACCGCGTCGTCGAGTCGGTAGGCGGGACCGGGCGCTGCATCGTGGTCCACGAGGCCCCGATCTACAACGGGTTCGGCGCGGAGATCGCCGCCCGCGTCACCGAGCGGTGCTTCTACAAGCTGGAGGCCCCGGTGCTGCGCGTCGGCGGGCCCTCCACGCCCTACCCGCCCTCAAGGCTCGAGGACCACTACCTCCCGGACCTGGACAGGGTTCTCGAGGCCGTCGACCGCGTGTTCGCGTTCTAGAGGAGGGGAGGCGACGATGAAGGAGTTCAAGCTCCCCGACGTGGGAGAGGGCCTGCTCGAGGCCGAGATCGTCCGCTGGCACGTGAAGCCCGGGGACACGGTCAAGGTCAACCAGATCATCGTGGAGATCGAGACCGCCAAGGCCGTCGTCGAGCTGCCCTGCCCGTTCGAGGGGGTGGTCGCCGCCCTGATGGCCGACGAGGGCGAGACGGTGGACGTCGGCAGGCCGATCATCACCGTCGACGACGGCAGCGGCCCGGCCCCGGGGACCGCCCCGGACACGGGCGCGGGCGTCGGGGCGGACACCGTCTCCGACGACCGGCAGGCCCTGGCCGACGACATGGTGCCCACGGTCCCCAAGCAGGAACGACAGCCCGTCCTGGTGGGTTACGGCGTCAAGCCGGGAACGGCGAAGCGCCGCCCCCGCAAGCCGACGTCGGCGGGGGCCGCCGGACAGCCCGCCGGCCCCTCCGCGGAGCCGCCCGCCCGGCCCCAGGTCCAGCCGCACGCCCGGCCCCAGGCAGAGGCGCCGGTCAGGCCCGCCGCATCACCCGCCGTGTCCCCCACCGTGTCATCCGCCGGGCCTTCCAACGGGCTCTCCGCCGAGCCGCAGGTCCAGCGGGCGGAGCGGGTCGCCGTACTGGCCAAGCCTCCGGTGCGGAAGCTGGCCAAGGACCTCGGGGTCGACCTGAGCACGCTCAGCGGGACGGGCCCGCAGGGGACGATCACCCGGGACGACGTCCACTCCGCGGTCGGCTCCCCCGGCCAGGCGGCGCCGTCCGCCGTCCCGGCGGCGTGGGCGGCGCAGCCCGACGAGGAGCGGATCCCCGTCAAGGGGGTGCGCAAGGCGACCGCGCAGGCGATGGTGGCGTCGGCGTTCACCGCGCCGCACGTCACCGAGTTCCTCCAGGTGGACGTGACCGGAACCATGGAGGCGGTCGTACGGCTCCGCGCGCTCGCCGACTTCGCGGAGGTCAAGGTCTCGCCGCTGCTCCTGGTCGCCAAGGCGGTGCTCGTCGCCGCCCGCCGCTACCCGATGATCAACTCGGCGTGGGACGAGGCGAACCAGGAGATCGTGGTCAAGCACCGGGTGAACCTGGGCATCGCCGCCGCGACCCCGAGAGGCCTGCTCGTCCCCAACGTCAAGGACGCCCACGCGCTGTCCCTGCCGGAGCTCGCGGGGGCTCTGGGGGCGCTCGTCGAGACCGCGAGGGCGGGCCGCACGCAACCGTCGGACATGGCGGGCGGCACGATCACGATCACGAACGTGGGCGTGTTCGGGGTGGACGCCGGAACTCCGATCCTCAACCCCGGTGAGTCCGCGATTCTGGCCTTCGGGCAGATCAGGGACCTGCCCTGGGTGGTGGACGGGCAGATCGTGCCGCGCAAGGTGTGCACGCTCGCGCTCTCCTTCGACCACCGGATCGTGGACGGCGAGCTGGGCTCGCTCTTCCTGCGCGACGTGGGAGCCATGCTGGAGGACCCCCTTCGCATGCTCGCCTGGGGCTGAGGTGTGAGCGCGTCCCCGACCGGCGCGCGAACACGGTGAGCCTGTCTTCCATGTGGGCCCGCTCCCTGAGCGGGCCCATGTGTCCGAGCGAGCCCGCTGCTCCGCGCGGGTCCGCTGTCCGGACGAGCCCGCCCCCCACAGGGGAGCGGGCTCGTTCTGTTCCGGCGGGGGCCGCGTCGAGGGCGTGAGCGCACCGTCCTCCTTTGACTTCTCATTTGCCGTACCGCCCTTTCAGGGTTCTCTTATGAAGAACTTATGAGGTTCGCGGGGAGTTTGGGGCGGCGCGCCGGCCGTTCGGGCCGATGACGATTCCATGGGGCTCGCATGCTCTGTCTTTGGGCTTTCCTGGGTTTGGCTTCAGGGAAGGCCTCGTTGCTTTGCGATGTCCGTGACCTGCTGGGAGGTAGCGGTGAGAGGCGTCCGGATCCTCTTCGAGGAGGTTGTGGAACGGCCGGTTAAAACATTTTCAATACGCCCTGTTTTTAGTGGTTAATACACATATGAGTGCTATTGTCGGAAATTGAAAGTTCACGAAAGGTCGGCCAGAAGGGAAAATCGATGAGACTCGACAAGGTCTTCCCGGTAAGCCACGCTCCGATCGCCTGGGGCGGATGCCGCCGTCGTCGTCGTTGCGGATGCGGCGGCTGGAGAGGCGGCTGGGGCTGGGGCGGCGGCTGGTGGTGGTAACCCCCTCTGACAGGAACCGGCGGGTCACCCGCCGGTTCTCGTTTTCCGCCCCCTCGCCGAACGGGGCGGAGCCGGAGGCCGACCCCTCACCCCAGATCGCGCCCATGGTCTCCATCAGGGAGGCCTTCCGGCGTTTCTGGCCGTACACCCGCGGCCTCCGCGGGCTCTTCGCACTCGGCGTGCTGCTGGCGGTCGTCGCGGCCCTCTGCGAGATCGGCGCGATCAGGCTGTTCGGCTACATCACGGACGAGGTTCTCGCGGGTCAGAACCTGGGGGCGTTCTGGGATCCCGCGTTCGCCTGGCTCGGCCTGGTGGTCGTCGCGGGCCTGGCCTCCTTCACCGGCGCCTACGCCACCTCCCTGGGAGGAGAGCGCTTCCTGCTGCGATTACGCGACACGGTGTTCTCGCACATGCAGACGTTGACCCCCGACTTCTTCGACAACCGCAGGCTGGGCGACCTGATGGCCCGGCTCACCGACGACATCGAGGCCATCGAGGAACTGGTCGGCTCCGGTGTGGTGCGGCTCCTCACGTCGATCGCCAGCGTCGTCTTCTTCGCCGGAGCGGCCCTCTACATCCGGTGGGACCTCGCGCTGGTGACGTTCGCGATGATCCCCGCGTTCCTGATCGCGTCCAAGGCCTTCGCGTCGAGGTTCAGGAACGCCGCGGCGCGTGAACGGCTCAGCAGCGGAAGCATGAACAGCGTCATCGAGGAGGGGCTGGCCAACCAGTCGCTCGTCCAGGCGTTCAACCGCCAGGAGGCCGAGGCGGAACGGCTGCACGCGGAAGGCGGCACCTGGCTGCGGGCCAACGTGGCCCAGGCCAGGCTCTCCGCGCTGTACGGGCCGGTCGTCCAGGTCATCGAGACCATCTGCCTGCTGGTCGTCATCGGGTTCGGCGCGTGGGAGATCGTGGCGGGCCGTCTCACCATCGGCGGGCTGCTCGCCTTCGCGGCCTACCTCGCCTACCTCTACCCGGCGGTGCGGGACCTCGGGCAGATCGCGCTCACCGTCTCCGAGGCTGCGGCGGGTTCGGACCGCGTCATCGAGATCCTGCGAGCCCGACCGGCCGTCACCGACCGCGCGGGGGCGACCTCTCCCGCGTCGCCGGGCCGAGGCAGGATCGAGTTCGCGGACGTCTCCTTCACCTATCCGAACAGGACGGGGCCCACGCTGCGGAACCTGTCCTTCGTCGCCGAGCCCGGCGAACTCGTCGCGTGCGTCGGACCCAGCGGCGTGGGCAAGTCGACCGTCACCAAGCTCCTGCTGCGGTTCTACGACCCCACGGAGGGGCGCGTCCTCCTCGACGGCGTGGACATCCGAGACCTGACGCGCCGGTCGCTGCGCGAGACCGTCACCGTCCTCCAGCAGGAGAGCCTGCTCTTCTCGGGCACCGTGCGCGACAACATCGCCTACGGCCGTCCCGGCTCCAGCATGGACGAGATCGTCAGGGCGGCCGTCATGGCCGACGTGCACGGCTTCATCGACACGCTCCCCAGGAAGTACGACACGCCCGTCGGCCAGCGGGGACGGCTCATCTCCGGCGGGCAGCGCCAGCGCATCGCCATCGCCAGGGCCATCCTGCGCGACGCTCCCGTGCTCGTTCTCGACGAGCCGATGACCGGCCTCGACGCCTCGACCGCGAGACGGATCATGGAGCCTCTCCGGCGGCTCATGGCGGGCCGCACGACCATCCTCATCACCCACGACGTCCGCCTCATCCCGGAGACGGCGCGCACGATCGTGCTCGAGGCCGCCCACGGCCAGGGCAGGGCGAGGATCAGGCTCTCCAGGGCCCGTGACGCCACACCGCGCCTGGCCTGAGAGCCTCAGGAGGCCTCTGCCCGACCCGCGAGAACCATGTCCGCCCCGGGAGCGCCGGGGCCTCCGGGAGGCCTGCGCCTGACCCGGGAGAGCCGTCTTCTGCCTCGGGCCTCCGACAGGTCCGCGTTCTCCCGAAAGAAGCGTGCACGGCATGAGAAAAAGCGCGGCCGGTATGGGAGAGCGCGGCTTTTCTGCGAGGACACGCCCGGGCGGGCGGACGGAGGTGAAAACGCGATGAACCCGTTCCCCGAAGGGAACGGGTTCTTTGCGAGGTGGAGGTTTGCTTTCCCCTTTCGAAGGTTCTCTCCCTCGAATCCCCTCCGAAAGGAGGAGGGCGGACAACGCCTCCGGCTTTTCCGGAGCGGGCTTTCCCCGCCTGCCGGCCGGGTGGAGAACGCGGGGGCCGGTCCCGGTCGTGCGCGGCTGTCATACGGGCGGGTCGCCCCGCCGTAGGCTCACCGCCGTCCGGCTACCACCACCAGTCGCCGCCGCCCCAGTCCCCCCAGTTGTTCCAGTTGTTCCAGCGCCATCCGCCGCGCCAGCCGCAGCCGCCACCGCGCCACCCACAGCCGCCGCCGCGCCAGCCGCAGCCGCCCCGCCAGCCGCAACCGCCGCGACAACAGCGGCGTCTCCCGCAGCAGGCCGCGACGAAGCCCGTGGAGACGAGGGCCTGGGCCGTCGGGGTCGTGGCCTTCGAGACGGGCGTGACCGTGGCTCCGGCCGGACCCGCCATGAGAGCTCCCGCGAGAAGCCCCGTGCCCATGATGCTCGCGACGAACGAGACAGCAGACTTCGACTTCATGCGATCCTCCGGTTTCACGAGAAGACGTTCCGTCCTCCTGGGCTCCGAACACCCCAAACATCGCAGGAGACGCATCTACCAAGACACCGCACACCACTTATAGTTTGGCAAAGGCGTACAGACCTGTATAAATAAGATATAAATAGCCCATATCGGGCTATTTCTAGCGCGATGCCGCCGCCACGCTGAATGCGATTCGAGGGGGGTGCGGTCACTTCTCCGAAGGCGTGGCCGTACGCTGGCGTGGCACCCGAACGAAGGGAAGACCATGTTCCGGCATGTCGTGCTGTTCACCTGGGTCGAAGAGGCCACCGACGCGCAGAAGGCCGCGGTCGTGACCGAGCTCAGCAGGCTGACGGAGATCATCCCGGAGATCCGCGCCTACACCCTCGGCTCCGACGCGGGAGTGAACCCCGGCAACCACGAGTTCGCCGTCGTCGCCGACTTCGACAGCGTCGACGACTACCTGGTCTACCGCGACCATCCGGAGCATCAGGCCGTGATCGCCGAGCACATCAAGCCCATCCTCGCCTCAAGGGCGGCCGTCCAGTTCGCCTTCTGAGGGAAGATCAGCTCTCCGGCGGGTTGTTCTCGCGGTGCATCAGGCGGTTCTCCGACGTCTGGCCGCGCTTGGGGCCCAGTACGACGCTCAGCACGATCCCGGCGGCGCCGACGATCATGAAGATCAGGCCGATGACGTCGATGTGCACGTCCTCGCCCAGGACGTCGGGCTCGATGGCGAAGCGGAGGATGGCGCCGACAGTGAGAAAGAAGATGCTGACCCCTACACCCATCGGATCCTCCGGAGGCGAGTAATGGGAGGGCAAGCAAAGCCCATCTGACTGGTCATACCCTTTCCGGCGCGGTCACACCTCCGGTGCGGACGTCCCGTCCTTCGGAGCGCGGAGAACAGGACGTCGAACCGCCCAGCCGTGTCTTGTCCGCGGACGTGGGTCCCCAGGAGCCCACGCGGACCGGCACCCCGAGCGCGTCGGCCACCGCCGCGGGCCAGTCGTCCACGCCGTCCAGATAGCGGGGGCGCGCCCCCAGCAGGCGCGCGGTCAGCCTCGCCTGCCCGTCGAGGTCGCCCGCGACCCCGACCGGCAGCTCCCCGATGTCGTAGGAGACGCACATCCGTGACACCGGGACGTCCAGGTGGGTGAGCGCGAGCGCGTCGGCTCCGCCCGCCGCCGCCAGCGCGTAACGGTGGGCCACCGCGTCGAAGTGGCCGACCCTGAACGGTCCCTGCCACGGCCCCGTCCCGTTGTGCCTCTCCACCGCCTCCAGCGTCGGGTCCTCGGTGACCAGCGGGCCGGGGCCGTGGCGGGTGGTGTAGGAGCGCAGCACGCCCAGCCGTACGGCGGGCGCCCCGTCGAGCAGGGTCAGCGCGTTGGCGAAGGTCGTCGTGCTCCAGGTCGTGTAGGGGTGGAAACCGTGCCACTCGTCGAGCAGCACGCCCTGTGCCCCTTCGAAGACCACGGGCCTGCGGCGCAGCAGGGCGGTCACGAACGAGGAGTCCACGAGGATGACCCGTTCCGCGAACGCCCGGTAGGCCACGACGCAGTCCTCGACGGAGGGCACCGCCTCCCTGCCCACCTCCCTGCCCGCCGGCCGACCCGCCCGCTGCTCCGTTCCCCGCCGAGTTCCCCGACCCGTGCCCTGGCCTGTCCGCCGAGGGAGCCGCCCCGCCTCCCGGCCCGCGTTCCGCACCGTCTCCTGATCCGTCTCCTGGTCCGCTTCCTGGTCCGTCTCCTCCCAGATCGCCTCCAGCGCCTGGCGGAGCGCGCGCAGCTTGCGCGCGAGCCGCACGGGGTCCTCGCAGTCGCCGACGGTCGGCGCGAGGTCCGGGTGCTCCAGGGCGTAGGCGACGGTCTCGCCGACGCCCATCCCGCACGACCCGTGCCGGTCCTCGCCGCGCGCCACCTCCCTGGCCCGTCCGGCCGCCACGTGGTACGGCGTGGCGAGCAGGGCGTCCCTGTCCACGGTGAGCAGCGCGAACGGGTCGGGCACGCCCAGCTCGGACAGGTGCGCGGCCTCCGCGGCCATGGCGAGCGGGTCCACGATCACGAAGCGTGACAGGTGGGTGGGGACGCCGCGGAACGTCCCCGACCCGAACTGGGCGAAGGTGTGGTGCCGCCCGTCGGGCAGGACGACGTTGTGCGCCGCCTGCCCGCCACCGTTGAAGCGGACGACCGCGTGCACGGGCTCCTGCGCGCAGAGCCAGTCCACGACGGTGCCCTTCCCCGCGTCGCCGTACCCGAGGTCGGCCACGATCACGTGCTCACCCATGAAAGCCCCCTTCTCCCTGCTCGCCACCTGCTCGTCCATCGCCCGCTCGTGCGCTCAGCCGGTCGGAGTGCCGCTCACAGCCGGATCACGCCGCTGTCGCCGTCGACCTCCAGCCCCTCGGTCACCACGAGCGCGCGCCGGTCCAGCCTGGCCAGCGCCTTGCCCACGGCCGCTCCGGCCGTGGAGCCGACCTCGTCGAGGTCGTTCAGCCCCTCGTCCAGGTCGATGGCGTCCTCGCCGAGGCCGACGGTGAGCGCGATGGTCTCGCAGACGGCGTCCAGGTCGTCCAGCTCGAGCACGTTCTGGCCGAGCAGCGCCCGCCAGGCGTCCAGCACCTGACGGTCCCCGGAGTTGCTCGCCCCCGCGGGCAGGATGTAGTAGACGTCGTAGGTCCTGGTCAGCTCGGCGACGATCTCCCTGGTCGGGACGTCCTGCCCCAGCCGGTCGCCGATCACCTGCTGGACCTGGCGGCGGCTGACCTTGGGGTAGGGCAGCTCGTCGCCGATGACGAACAGATAGCCCCTGCGCCCCCGCTTCTCGAAGCAGTCGAGCGAGGTGTGCCTGGCCATGAAGTACATCGCCAGCTCGTACGACTCGGTCTTCTGGCCGCCGCCCCCGCCCTCCAGCAGGATCTTGCCGAGGTCCTCGTCCATCCGGTTGTCCGACTCGAACTGGCCGATCTGCAGCGGGGCGCGGTCGCAGGTGGCGTCGCCGATCGCGCCGAAGAGGATCTGCGGGTCGGTGGCGTACCCCTTGCGCAGCAGCAGGCCGAGCAGGTCGGGCAACTTGGTCTGGAGTGTGCGGGGCACCCCGCCCATCGAGCCCGTCACGTCGAACAGGACGGCGACGGCGAGCGTGTTGGGGTGCTCGTCGGAGTCCCGGCTCTCCCTGGCCGCCACGCCGTACGGGTTCAGGTCGTCGTGCACGGTGCGCGCGCCGCTGTCGCTGTAGGCGAAGGCGCTGGCGCCCCTGGCGGCACGGTAGCTCGTCGCGGCGGCGTAGACGTCGGTGGACCAGATTCCGCTTCCCATGGTGTCTCCCTGCTCGGGGTGGAGGGCCCGCCCGCCGGCCGGTGAAGGTCGCCGAGGGGATCGCCGGACCCGTCGTGGGAACCGCGGCCCTCCCTGGTGGGGTCCGTGACGAGACCCCTTGTTCTTCTCAAGTTGAGATAATCTCATTATGAGAATAACGAGGGGCGGCGTCAAGCCGTCCGACTCCGTGCTCGGCGAACAGCTCGAGCGCGGTCGTGACGATGAGCTCCCGGTTGCGTCGCGCGTCGGCCCGCACGGTCCCGCCCTTCTTCGCCGGGCCCTGAGCCTGTGCAGGGCCCGGCGAAGAAGGGCGGGGACGGGCCTCGGAGGCCGGGAGCTCGGAGACGGGCTCAGAGGTGGAGCGGGCGATACTTCCTGGGGCCGTAGAGGTCGTCGAGGAGCTCGTCGAGCTCGCCCAGGAGCCGCCAGGCGTCGCGCGGCGGGCTCAGCAGGCTCCCCCGCAGGAAGCGGCCGATCGCGGCGGGGACCCGCTCGCCCATGAGGGCGGCCACGCAGCGGGTGGCGAGGCGGATGTCGGTGGCCTCGGTCGCCGGCCTCCCCTCGAGGACCTCCCGCGGGTAGTCGTCGCGGTGTCTGGCCACCAGGACGGTCAGCGGGCTGCCGAGCGGGACCGACTGGCTCCAGTCGACGAGCACCAGACCGTGGTCGACGGGGTGGACCAGGACGTGGTGCCCGAACACCGCGCCGTGCACGATCCCGGCCCTGTGGGCGGTCCCGATCGCGACCAGCAGCCGTCGCCAGATCCACGCCGCGTCCCTCGGGTCGAGCACGGGGCGCAGGCGCGCGACCTCCGCCAGGCTCACGAACCCCTCGGGGGCTCGGCTGATCACGTTGGCCTGCCGCTCGACCCCGCGGGAACGGTGCCGGAACGACTCGACCAGCCGGGGCACGTACGGAAGCAGGAGCGGGTCGCCGTCCCTCTCGATCGTCCTGAGCGCGTCCGCCTCGCGCCGCATGAGATCGTTGTCGGCGTGGCTGCGGGGGATCTTGAGCAGCGTGTCGGCGCCGCTGTCGTACAGCACGGCGGTGGCGCCCCGGTGGAACGCCCTCCCGATCCGGTAGGTCCCCCGTCCGGTGGTGATCACCGTCTCCGCGCTCCTTCCGCCGGCGGCCCCGGGCGGGCCGTCGCCGGAGGCGGCCTCCGGGGCGCCGCCGTACGCCGCCCACAGCCTGGCCAGCTTGGCGAAGGCCTCGGCGGCGTCGGGGCCGGACGCGAGGTCGGGGTGGAGCAGCCGCGCCAGTCGCCGGTAGGCCCGTTTCGGCGCGTCCCCGCCGAACAGGTCGCCGGGGACGCGGGCGGCGGTCACCAGCGCGATCGCCTCCGCCGAGGTGGTCATCGGGTCTCCTCGTCCTTGGCGGGCCGCAGCAGCGCCGGGTGGAGAAGACCGGCGGCCCCCGCGCGGTAGAGCCTCGAACGGGGGCCGCCGCGTCGCCCGCCGCTCTCCGTGGTCTCCCCGGTGCTCTCCACGAACCCGGGCACCGACAGGACCTTGCGGTGGAAGTTGCCCGCGTGCAGCGGGACGCCCCACACCGTCTCGTAGACGCCGCGAAGCTCGGAGATCGTGAACGTCTCGCCGACGAACGCGGTGGCCAGCGGGGTGTACTGCAGTTTGTCCCTGGCCCGCTCCAGGCCGTCCGCGAGGATGCGCCCGTGGTCGAAGGCCAGCTCGGGAAGCCTGTCGGCCCGATGCCACGCCGCGTCCGCCGCGTCGGAGCCCGCCTGGGGGTCGGGCAGGTCGGGCGCGAAGGCCAGGTAGGAGATCGAGACGACCCGCATCCTCGGATCGCGCTCCGGAGCTCCGTAACCGGCCAGCTGCTCGATGTGCACGCGGGGGGCCAGCCCGGTCTCCTCGGCCAGCTCCCGTCTGGCGGCCTCCGGCAGGTCCTCGCCCGGTCTGATGAACCCTCCGGGCAACGCCCACCGTCCCGCGTGGGGCTGGCTGCCGCGCTCGACCAGCAGCACGTGCAGCGCGTCCGCGCGGATGGTCAGCGCGACCACGTCGACCGTCACGGCGACCGCGGGAAACGCCCGAGGGTCGTATCGGGCCAGGAACTCCGATTCCTCTTCATCCACGGCATGTCCTTCTCGCGTCTAGATAGTCTCAAGATGAGAATAACCGTGTTCGCGTGCCGACGCCACGAGGGCTCTCCCGGCGGGCCTCCCGCGCCCTTCTCGCGAAGGGCGCGTAAAGGAAACGAGGGGCGACCCTGCGAGCAGGATCGCCCCTCGTCCTCGCCTGCCGCGGGAGCAGGTGGATCTGGGCGGCCGGTCCGGCCCCGGTGGATCCGGGAAGTCGGGACGGCGGGTCGGGCGGAGCGCTCAGAAGGCGTCTTCCGGCAGCTCCATCAGGCTCTGGTCGGTGTCCGCCAGCACCCGGCGCTCGGCGGCGAGGCGGGGCAGCACGGTCCTGGCGAAGAACGAGGCCGCCGCCACCTTACCGGTGTAGAACGACTTGTCCCTCTCCGCGGTTCCCGAGGCCGGCGCGAGGTCGCAGGAGCCGAGCGCCGCCAGCGCCACCTCCGCCTGGCGCAGGAGCAGCCAGCCGATCACCGCGTCGCCCAGGGCGAGCAGGAAGCGGGTGGTGTTGAGACCGACCTTGTAGACCTCCTGGGGGGTCTCCAGCGAGGTGATGGCCCAGCCCGCCATCGTGTCGGCCATGGCCTTGACCTCGTCCGCGGCCTCGTCCAGCAGCCTGCGCTCCTCCTTGAGGCGGCCGTTGCCCGCCTCGGAGGCTGCGAAGGCCTTGATGTCGGCGTACAGCGAGCCGAGGGCGGCGCCCTGGTTGCGCAGGACCTTGCGGAAGAACAGGTCCAGGCCCTGGATCGCGGTGGTGCCCTCGTAGAGGGAGTCGATCTTGGCGTCCCTGATGTACTGCTCGACGGGGTAGTCCTGCAGGTAGCCCGAGCCGCCCAGGGTCTGCAGCGAACGGGAGAGCAGCTCGTAGGAGCGCTCCGAGCCCACGCCCTTGACCAGCGGGAGCAGCAGGTCGTTCATCGCCTCCGCGTGCTCGTCCCTGCGCCCCTCGAAGGCGGCGATCTGCACCGCGTCCTGGTAGGTGGCGGTCAGCAGCACCAGTGCCCGCATGCCCTCGGCGTACGACTTCTGGAGCATGAGCTCGCGGCGCACGTCCGGGTGGTGGACGATGGTCACGCGCGGGGCGGACTTGTCGGCCATCTGGGTGAGGTCGGCGCCCTGCACGCGAGTCCTGGCGTACTCGAGGGCGTTCAGGTAGCCGGTCGAGAGCGTGGCGATCGCCTTGGTGCCGACCATCATCCGGGCGTGCTCGATGATCATGAACATCTGCTTGATGCCCTCGTGCACGTCGCCGATCAGCGTGCCCACGGCCGGGTGCCTCCCGCCGAAGGTGAGCTCGCAGGTCGTGGAGGCCTTCAGGCCCATCTTCCTCTCGACGTTGGTGACGTGGACGCCGTTGCGCTCGCCGAGCTCGCCAGTCTCCAGGTCCACGTGGTACTTCGGGACCAGGAACATCGACAGGCCCTTCGTGCCGACGCCGTGCCCCTCGGGGCGGGCCAGCACGAGGTGGAAGATGTTGTCCGCCAGGTCGTGCTCCGCGCTGGTGATGAAGCGCTTGACGCCCTCGATGTGCCAGGTGCCGTCCGGCTGCCGGACCGCCTTCGCGCGGCCCGCGCCCACGTCGGAGCCCGCGTCGGGCTCGGTGAGCACCATGGTGGCGCCCCAGTGCCTGTCGATGGCCAGCCGGGCGAAGCGCTTCTGGTCCTCGGTGCCGATGGTGTGCATCACGTAGGCGAACGCGGGGCCGCTGGCGTACATCCAGACGGCCGGGTTCGCGCCCAGGACCATCTCGGCGAGCGCCCAGTTGACGCTGTTCGGCAGGCCGGGGCCGCCCAGTTCGACGGGCAGTCCGATGGTGGTCCAGCCACCGTCGCGGTAGGCGGCGAACGACCTCTTGAAGCCCTCGGGCATCGTCACCGCGCCGGTCGCGGGGTCGAAGACCGGCGGCCTGCGGTCGCCCTCCTCGAAGGAGTCGGCCAGCACGCCCGTCGCGAGGCGGTTGACCTCGTCGAGGACGCTCCGTACGACGTCCTCGTCAAGGTCGGCGTAGGGGCCGGTGCCAAGGATGTCCCGGCGCCCGAACACCTCGAAGAGATTGAACTCCAGGTCGCGGAGGTTGCTCCTGTAGTGGCCCATGGGATCTGCTCCTTGAAACCGGGGGAACCGGACTGCTGCGTACTCGTCAGTAACCTTACTCGTAATGCTACCCGTCAGTAACCCCTAAAACCTGCCCTCGCAAGACGTTTGTCGCATCCCGCGAAGGAAGAGAAAGGTTGCGTGGCGGCTCCTGCGGGCGGATCGGATCCGGCTCTTCTAGGCTCGTCGCATGGACGAGCGGTGGCGCGCGGACCTCGCGCTCTGGGGGATCCCCGACGAGATCGCGGCGCGGGCGCGGACCGATCCCTGGGGCCACTCGCCCGCGCGGTTCGCCGAGCGGACGGAGCGGGCGCTCGCCGAAGCGGAGGGGCCGACCCTGAGGCGGATCGCCGAGGCGCTTCCCCGGGGAGGGAGCGTGCTGGACGTCGGCGCGGGCACCGGGGCGGCGTCGCTGCCGCTGGCCGCGAGCCTGGGGGAGCTGGTGGCGGTGGACACCTCCGACGGGATGCTGGCCGAGCTCGAGTCCAGGGCGGCGGAGCTGGGCGTCCCCGTCAGGGTCGTCAGGGGGCGCTGGCCCGACGTCGCGGCCGTGACCCCGGCGGCGGACGTGGTGGTCTCCGCCCACGTCGTCTACAACGTCCCCGACCTGGCGGCCCTCCTCGCCGAGCTCTCCGGCCACGCCAGAAGGCGGGTCGTCCTCGAGCTCACCGAGCGCCACCCGATGAGCTGGCTCAACCCGCTCTGGGCGCACTTCCACGGTCTCGTCCGCCCCGAACGGCCCACGGTCCACGACGTGATCGCCGTCGCCGAGGCGCTCGGCCACCAGGTGCGCCACGAGGCGCGCCTGGCCCCGCTGACCCGCTTCGCCACGCTGGAGGAGCTGGCGGAGAGCGCCTGCAGGCGGCTCTGCCTTGACCGGGAGCGGGCCGGCGAGGTCGTCGCCGCGGCGGTCGCGCTCGACATGTGGCCGCTCCCGCGCGACCGGTGGTTCACGCTCTGGTGGGACTCGGAGCGGGAATCACGGTGACGTCCGCCGCGTTCCTCCCGAAGAGCGCTCACGAGAGACGCTCCCGGACGAGACGCGCCGTACCCGGTCGGAAAAGACGACGCTCCTGATGGAGGGAGCCGTCATGGCATGGGTCGTCATCGTCGTCGCCGGTCTGTTCGAGGTCGCGATGGCCTATTCGCTCAAGATGAGCCACGGGTTCTCCGTACCGCTGCCCAGTGTCGCGTTCTTCGTCTTCGCCGCGCTCAGCTTCGGTCTTCTCGCGACGGCCCTCAAGAGCCTGGAGGTCGGTACGGCCTACGCCGTCTGGACCGGCATCGGCGCCGTCGGCACCGCGACCCTGGGCATGCTCGTCCTGGGCGACGACGCGTCGCCTCTCAAGATCGCCTCGATCGCCCTCATCCTCGCGGGAGTCGTCGGGCTCAACCTCGCCGGAGGCGGGCACTGAGGGGCCCTGCTGGGGACACTGCGGGGGCCCTGCTGGGGGCACCGAGGGGGGCGCTGAGGGGGGCGCTGACGGCGGGCGTGCTCCGCGTGCCGGGCCACCGAGCCGTAACCGGCTTGACGTTATAGATGGTGTCGCGGTTGGGTGGGGGCATGATTGACGTTCACTATGTGACCTTCGACTGTGCCGCGCCGTACGAGCTGGCGACCTTCTGGAGCCGGGCCACCGGCTGGGAGATCCATCCGGAGACGGAGAAGGACGACGACGAGGTCCTCGTCCTGGGCAGGCCGAACCTGCTGTTCATCAGGGTCCCCGAGGGCAAGACGGTCAAGAACCGCGTGCACCTCGACGTCACCGGCTCGGACGGCACCACCCGCGACCAGGAGGTCGAGCGGCTGGCCGGGATCGGCGCCACGGTTCAGGACGACCGGCGCAACCCGGACGGCACCGGCTGGGTGACCATGCTCGACCCCGAGGGAAACGAGTTCTGCGTCTGCCGCGCCGACTACGAGAAGAAGCCGTGACGGCCGGCGTCAGTGGCCCTGGGGCAGCGAGGGGCGTCCCCGTCCCCTGAGCGTCAGAGCCAGGACCGCAGTGATCAGGTACACCACGACGCCACCCTGCAGCGCGTCGAACGCCGCGCCGAACACGCCCTCGTCGTCGACGATGAGCTGCACCGGATACATGAGCGCCGCGGCGCCGAGAGCGGGGTAGAGCGAGAACCGCCAGGGCTTGCGGAGCGCCCACAGGCGGGCCTGCCGCGTCACCCGGTCGCCGGAGTTGGGCTTGCCGACCGAGCCGATGGCCGCGATCAGCGCGAACAGGCCGATGCCGAGCGACAGCGCCCAGGTGAGGCTCGCCGGTCCCGGCAGGATCGCCCCCAGGCCGAAGCTGGTGGCGGCGACCACGCCTCCGGTCACCGCGGCGACCCTCCAGGGAGCTCCGCGAAGGGCCGCGCCGGCGAGGGACATCTCGTCACGTCGAGTCAGTTCGTCGTTCATGCCTCAAGACTGCCTTTCCACCCCCCCTGTCCGCATCGGGGAGGAACCCTGATCCTTCCCCTACCTGTTGTATCCGGGGTCCCGTTCGCGCTGGTGGCGCGACCCGGGCCCGGGGACGGCCAAGGCGTGGGGAGTCTCGCTCGGCACGGTGTCCCCCCGAGGGGAGGGGGGGCAGCACTACCACGATGGACCGGTCTGCCGGATCGAAACGTCCGGCGCCGATCCCTAGTTTTATGGGCGTCCGGTAACACCAACCGAAGGAACACCCATGAGGAAGACTCCCCTGCGTCGCGGCCTGCTGGTGGCGGTCGCCTTGGGCGCCCTGGCCGCTCCCGCGCTGGCCGCTCCCGCCCTGGCCGCTCCCACGTCGGCGTCGGAGACACCGGAGGAGCGGGTCGTCGCGGGCCTTGAGCGTTACGCCCACCCACTGAGCAGCACACGACCGGACATGCCGGGACATGACCTGAAGGCGCTGTCGGCGCTGGTCCGTGACGCGGAGATCGTGGGAGTCGGTGAGGCCACCCATGGTTCCAATGAGTTGTTCACCCTGCGGCACCGGCTGTTCCGGTACCTGGCGACCACACAGGGCTTCACCACCCTCGCGCTGGAGGCGCCCTGGTCGGCCGGCGTCCGCCTGGACGAGTACGTGCGCACCGGCAAGGGCGACCTGCGCACGATCCTCAAGGAGGAGGGCGAGACCGCCGGCGGCGTGTGGAGCACCGAGGAGTGGCTGGACCTGTACTCCTGGATGCGCGACTACAACCGCACCGCCCGCACCAAGCTGCGGGTGATGGGCTTCGACATCAGTGACGTCAACCCGCAGCAGTACCGGCGGATCCTCAACTGGGCCGAGGAGCACGAGCCTTCGATCCTGCCCGAACTGCGCCGCCGCTACGCGAAGCTGCTCGCCCTTCCCGGTGGTGCGAAGGAACGGGTCGACGCGCTGTTGGCTCTTCCCCCGGAGCAGCTCAAGGCCGTGGCCGAGGACGCCGAAGCCGCCTACCACCTGGTCGAGAAGGCCGGCAAGGTCAACCCCTACGTGCTCCAGGAGGCCCGCGTCATCTACCAGATGACCAAGGTGTACAGCTCGGAGGGGTCCGAACTGCACCGTAACCGCGACCGGTTCATGGCGGAGAACACCATGTGGTGGAAGCGGCACACCGGCCTGAAGATCGTGGCCGCCGCGCACAACGGGCACGTGACCTACCTCTCCCCCTACCCGCAGCACTACCCCGTCACCCAGGGGGCCCAGCTACGTGCCATGGCCGGGCGTGCCTACGTCGCCATCGGCACCTCCATCCACAGCGGCGGATTCCGGGCCATCAATCCCGACAACGGCAAGACAGAGAACTTCGACACGGGGGCCGCGGGGCCGGACAGCAACGAGCACGTCCTCGACAAGGTGCGCCATCGCGACTACTACGTGAGCCTGCGCCAGGCGGAGCGTGACCCGGCCACGCGCAAGTGGCTCGACACCGCCCGCCCGACGTTCACCGTGCCGGCCACCTACCTCCCCGAGATGTTCAAGGCGCCGCTGGCCCTGGGGCAGGCGTACGACATCGTGGTTCACCTCCACCGTGTCAAGGCGGCCAACCCCCTGTAAGGATGCTTGACGCTTTCGCCGGTGAACTTCTCGGCGCACGGAGCCGGAGCGGCCGCCGTTCTCCGAGGAGGCGTTGGGCCTGCTGGACGTCGGAGTGCCGGTTCTGGACGGCTCGAAGACACCCCGTATTCGCATTGAGGGCGCCCTGCCCTTGGCCCCGGATACAGCAGGGAGGAACACCCTGATCCGCCCCTGACCCCCGTCCCTCGATAGGTTGGCCCTCATGTCGATGACCTTCCGTACAGCCGGGATCGGCGACGTCCCGCTGATCGTGGCCCTGCTCGCCGACGACGCGATCGCCGCGGCGCGTCAGGGAGCCTTCGGCGAGGAGCACCGTGCGGCCTTCGAGGCGATCGACGCCGACCCCAACAACGAGCTGATCGTCGCCGACCTGGACGGCGAGGTCGTGGGCACCATGCAGCTCACCTACATCCCCGGCATCTCCCGCAGGGGCGCGCTCAGGCTGCAGATCGAGGCGGTCAGGATCGCCGCGCCCCTGCGGGGCCGGGGGCTGGGCAGACGGATGATGGAGTGGGCCGTCGAGCGCGGCCGGGCCAGGGGCTGCGCGCTGGTCCAGCTGACCACGGACAAGACCCGCAAGGACGCGCACCGGTTCTACGAATCGCTCGGCTTCGTCGCCTCCCACGAGGGCTACAAACTCGCACTGGGCTGACCGCGGGGCGGCTCACATCTCGCACCAGGCCGCCCCGGAGGCCGCACGGGGAGCGCGCTCCGCGCCGAGCTGTTCGATCATCCAGCGGCACCAGGCGATGCGGTGGTTCTCGTAGCTGATCCCGCACCAGAGGGCGGCGTAGTCGCCGAAGCTCTGGCTGTCGGAGCCGGGCACTCCCGCGAACGACGCCCGTTCGTCCTCGTAGGCCGCCAGCCGTCGCTCGTGCTCCTCGAGCTGGGCCTGGAAGAGCTTGGCGAGCTCGGCCGGGTCGGCGAGCCAGGCGGCGTAGGCCTTGAGCGCCAGCTCGTCGCGTTCGGGACGCGCCTGCGGAGGCTCGACCGCCCACTCCCGCAGCGCGTCCCGCCCCTTGCCGGTGATGGAGTAGATCTTCTTGCGCTGTGGCCCGGGACCGGGGACCTGCTCGAAGCTGACCAGCCCGGCGGCGACCATGCGCTGCAGCTCCGGGTGGATCTGGCTGTGCCGCGCCGTCCAGAAATATCCCAGGGGGCGCCCCATGGAGCAGGCCAGCTCGTATCCCGACCTCGGCTTGCGCGCAAGCGCGGTGAGGATCGCGTATCCGAGTGTGGAGGTCATCGCGGCAGGATCTCACGGGCCGCTGACGTGCGGCACCGTATCTTTACCTATGTCGACTCAGACATAGTCGCTGGTTCCCTCCCGTCGCACGGGGCGCAAGGGGCCACCTCGACCAGGTTGTCGTGATAGACGGCGCCCCGGCCCATGTCGGCGTCACGCTCGTCCACCACGGCGTTCACCGTCGAGCCCCCGGCGCTCAGCTTGCGCCAGTGCCCCTTCGTCGAGGCGACGACGCCCGGCCTCACCCGGTCGCTCACCTCGACCACGGCCTCGAATCCGCCGTTCGCGTTGAACACCCTGGCCCGATCCCCGTCGCTCAGCCCCCTTCGCGCGGCGTCCTCGGGGTTGACCACGACCCTCGGCCCCTTCGAGCGCCGCAGCAGCTCGGGATTGTTGCCGAAGACGGTGTTGAGGAACGTGTGCGAGGCGGGGGTGAGCAGCGCCAGGGGGTAGGGGCCCTCTCCCGCCAAGGCCGTGTGCGGAGGCACGTAGGCCGGCCCCGAGCCGAACTCCAGCCTTCCCGAGGGCGTGGGGAAGCCGTCGGCGAAGGGCGCGAACGGCCTCGCCACGTTGAGCCTGACCCACCCCTCCTTGCGCAGCCGGTCGACCGTGATCCCGTCGAGCGACGGATGCCCCGAGGCGAGCAGCTGCTCGGCCAGCTCCAGGTCGGAGTCGTACAGGGACGGCTCGGTGAGCCCCATGTGACGGGCCAGGCGGCGGAACGTCTCCGTGGTCGACAGGCACTCGCCCGGCGGCTCGACCGCGGGCTCGTTCCACACGAGGTACATGTGCCCGTAGCCCGCGTGCAGGTCGGTGTGCTCGACCTGCATGGTCGCGGGCAGCACGATGTCGGCGTAGTCCACGGTGTCGGTCGGGAACTGCTCCATCACGACGGTGAACAGGTCCTCGCGCAGCAGCCTCTCGCGGACGCGGTTCTGGTCGGGGGTCGAGCCCATCGGGTTGGCCGCGTACACCCACAGGCACTTCACCGACTCGTCCAGCCCCTCGGCCAGCCGGGTCATCGTGAGCTGCCTGACCGGGGCGGCGAGCAGGTCGTCGCGGGTGTCGATGTTCAGGTGGAAATGGCCGCTGGTCGAGTAGGCGACGCCGCCGCCCGGATGACGCCAGTCACCCGTGACCCCGGGAATGGCGGCGATCGCGCGCATCGCGGCCCCGCCGCCCGCGTGCCGCTGGATCCCCATCGTGGCCCGGATGCCGGTGGGGCGGGTGTGCGCGAGCCGTACCCCGAGGGCGCGGACGTCGGACGCGGGCAGCCCGGTGATCTCCGCGACGCGCTCGGGGGGATACTTCAGGATCTCCGCGCGGAAGTCCTCCCAGCCGTTGGTGCGCTCCGCGAGGTGGTCGCGGTCCTCCGCGCCCTCGGACAGGACCACGTTCAGCAGCCCGAGCGCCAGGGCGGCGTCCGTGCCGGGGCGGATCTGCAGGTGCTCGTCGGCCTGCTCGGCGGTCCTGGTGCGGATCGGGTCGATCGCCACCACGTGAGCCCCCGCCGCCCGCGCCTCCTGGACGAACTTCCACAGGTGGTGGCCGCTGGTCAGCGTGTTCGTGCCCCAGAGCAGGATCAGCCTCGACAGGGCGAACGTCTCGGGGTCCATCCCGCCCGGGGTGCCGTTCGTGCGCTGGAGGCCGGTGTTCCCGGCGGTCGAGCAGATGTTCAGGAAGTGCCGCGACGCGCCGAGGACGTTCCAGAAGCGCCTGCCCGCGACGCCCTCGCAGCCCTGGAGGTAACCCAGCGTGCCGGTGCCCAGATAGGGCCAGATCGCCTCGCCGCCGTGCTCCTCCACGATCGCGCGCAGCCGTACGGAGATCTCCTCGAGGGCCTCGTCCCAGCTGATCCGCTCGAAGCGGCCCGACCCCTTCGGGCCGACGCGCCGCATCGGGTGGAGGACGCGGTCCGCCGCCCCCGCGTGCTCCAGGTAGCGGTTGACCTTCACACAGAGCGCGCCGCGTGTGTAGGGATGGTCGGGGTTGCCGCGCATCCCGACGGCCTCGCCGTCCCTGACGGTCACCACCCACGAGCACGTGTCGGGGCAGTCGAGCGGACACGCCCCGAGAACACGCAGTTCACCCAGTGCCATGCCCCCGACTCTAGTCAGGCGCGCGCGGTGCGAACGCGTGGGAAGGCCGGCGGGGGAGAACGGGAAGGGGGCGCGGCCCGCAGAGCCGCGCCCCCTTCGTCGACACGGTCACGCGGGCCGCACCTCCTTGCCGATGCGGTTCCGCGAGCCGTACCCCCTCCGTCCGGGACGACGGCGCCGACGCGTCGTCCCGGACGGGGACGTCACTTCTGCACGCCCCCGTGGTCGTGGTCGTGCCCGAGACCGCCGCCGCCGGTTCCCGGCTGGGTCGAGCCGGGAGCCGAGGCGCCGCCGGGCAGGGTGGGGCTGTAGGCGTAGACGAACGCCGCCGTCGCGATCGCGCCGGTGTTCACCGCGAGCGCCTTGTCGTTGATGTTGGCGATGGTGTCGCAGGCCTGGTGGTAGCACTTGTCGTAGGCGACCCCGGCCTCACCGCCGAACGTGGCGGCCTCCTCCGGGGTCTTGACGCCCTCGGCGCCGGTGAACAGACCGCCCGCGGGGATGCCCGCCGCGATGAAGGGGCCGTAGTCGGAGCGACCCGTGAAGTCGGTCCCCTTGTACGGCTGGCCGACCGCCTTGAAGTACGACTCGAAGAGCTTCTCGATCTTGTCCGATCCGGGGGGACCCGCGGGGGCGCCGGTGTGGTCGGAGTCGTCGCCGTCGTAGATCCCGAAGACGTAGTTCGGCGAGGCGATCATGTCGAAGTTCAGGTAGAGCTTGATCTTCGCCTTCTCCGCGGCGGACAGGTTCGCCACGTAGTGCTGGGAGCCCAGCAGGTTCAGCTCCTCCGCGCCCCAGAAGGCGAAGCGGAGCTTGTTCCTGGTCGGCAGGGAGTTGGCCTTCAGCGCCGTCTCCAGCACGCCCGCGCTGCCCGAGCCGTTGTCGTTGATGCCCGGCCCCTCGGTCACGCTGTCCAGGTGGCCGCCGAGCATGACGACCTTGTCGGGGTCGCCCCAGCGGCTCTCCGCCAGGACGTTGCGCGTCTTGCGGTGCAGGTCGCTCTCGGCGTTCACGGTGAGCGTGACCTTCGTGCCCGCCGCCGACAGCTCCTCGCCCGCCGCGAAGGTGGTGCCGACGACGGGGATGTGCGTCGTGGGCTCGTTGAGCGTGCCGCCCAGCAGGACGCGGCGGTCGTTGGGGCCCTCACCCGGCTGACCCTCGTTGAAGATGATCACACCGGAGGCTCCGGCGGCCTCGGCCAGCTCGGCCTTGATCTGGAAGTTGCAGGTGCCGCGCTGCAGCAGCGCGATGTTGCCGGGGGTGAACCCGGCGAAGTCGCTCGCCTCACAGCCCGAGGTCGAGCTGGGCGTCGGGCTCGGCGGCAGCGTCAGGTCGACCGCCTGCACCGCGGCGGTGACGTTCCCGGAACCGGAGTACGTCATCGGCCTGAAGTCGGTGTTGGACACGTAGGTCTTGGCGTCCGGCGCGACCCGGTTGAGCACGGGCTTGCCGAGAACGCGGAAGAACGGGAACTCGAACTCCTGCAACGTCACGTTGTATCCCGCGGCACGCAGCTTGCCCGCCACGTAGGCGACCGACGCCTCGTGCCCCGGGGTCCCCGAGGCGCGGATGCCGCCGTTGGCGGTGGCGATCTGCTGGAGCTTCTCCAGGTGCCGCTTGACGGAAGGCGCCTTGACGGTCCTGCTGAAGGCCGCCGGGTCGGGCTCCGCCCTGGCCGCGGTGGCGGAGACGATGGGCAGGCCCATGGCCGAGACCGCGGTGACCGCGGCCAGCAGGCCCTTGTACGCGCGTGCGCGCATGCGAAACTCCTCTAACGAGAGTGGAGCAGGAAATCCCCCGTGATCGCGATAAGCGGAACGTAGTATGGATAATCACGATCTTTAAAGACCGGCCCCACATTTGTTATCGAGCGGAGTCGAATCAGCGTTCGGGGTGTTCCCCAGCGCCACTTGACGGTCGTGGTGTCACTGGCGTAAGGCTCACGATCGTGCGCCGTCACGCGCCACGCCACGGCCTGTCGTCCGGAGCGGTCCGCACCGTACCGGGCGACGAGTGGTCGTCAGGAGTGGCTATGGTCGAGTGCGGTGAAACCGGGACGACGGCGAGCGGTCTGCGGCGCATGATGATCAGCTTTTCAGGCCGCTGCCCGCCCTTGCCAGCATCGCCGCATTTCACCAGGTCAATTCTCAATCTCGGATAGGTACGCGATGTTCGCCAGATCGGTTTCGTCCGGGCTGACCCCTTCAGCGAACCAGGCGTCCAGGATCTCCTCCAGCAGCGGCGCCGACGTCAGCCGGAGGCTTATCGCCAGCACGTTGGCGTCGTTCCAGCGCCTGGCCCCTGCGGCCGTCGCCGCGTCGGGGCACAGGGCCGCCCGCACGCCCCGCACCTTGTTCGCCGCGATCGACGCCCCCGTCCCCGTCCAGCAGCACACGACCGCCTGGTCGGCGACGCCCGAGGCGACGTCCTCCGCGGCCCGCGCGCAACACCACGCCCAGTCGGCGCGCTCGTCGGCCACGGCGCCGTGCAGGATCACCGTGTGCCCTCTTCTTTCGATCTCGGACGCCAGGATGGGGGCCACTCCGTCAAGGCTGTCCGAGGCCAGTGAGATACGCATGCCTCCGATTGTGGACACTGGAAGAGAAGATCGGTGACATACCCGTAATGAAGCTCGGTAACGCACCTGCGATGCGGAACGTGCAGAATCGCTGGCGGTGACGGAAATCAGGGAACGTGACGAAGTGGCGTCCGTCGACGGCACGAGGCCGGAGACGGACGGCGATCCCGCCGTGCTCGTCGTCGAGCCGCTGCTGCCCCAGCGCATCCGCAGACCGTCGGACCTGCTGCGCTTCCTGGCCACCCTCCTCGGGCTCGTGGCCGTGGTGCTGCTCGCCCTCGTCGCGAAGAAGACCCTCAACGGCCTCGAAGGCGACGTCATCGACGGCACGAACCGGGCGCCCTTCCTGCTCAGCGGCCTGGTCGGTGTGCTCAGCGGCGCCGCCATGCTGGGGGTGCCCACCGCGTACGCCATCGAGAGGGTTCTTCACCGCGATGGCCTGCGAGTCGCCGAAGGCCTCTTCGCGGCCATCGCGGGCATGGTCCTGTCCTTCGCCCTCGGCGAGTGGATCCTCAGCGCCGGCCCCGAGGACCTGCGGCTGCTGCTGACCGGCGACAGAGCCGAAGTCGAACCGCTCAACACGCTGCTCACCTCGATCATCGCCTACGTCACCGCGGTGCGCATATCCCGCCGCCCGACCTGGCGGGCGGCCCTGTGGAGCGCGGTCGCGCTCAACGCCATCGCGCTCTTCGCCGCGACGGCGGCCACCATCCTCGGCATCGTCGTCTCCATCCTGGTCGGCCTCGCCGTCGGCTACGCCACCCTGTACGGCATCGGCAGCCCCAACACCAGGCCGCCGGGCAGCGCGGTCGTCGCGACCCTCGCCAAGCTCGGCTTCATCCCGGTCAGGGCGCGCAGGCTGGACGACGACCACCAGAGCAGCAGACGGTACGCCATCGGCCTCAAGGACGGCAGCAGCCTCGACGTCACCGTCCTCGACCGAGACCTCCAGGTCGCCGGAGTGCTCTACCGCATCTGGCGGCGGATCCGCCTCAACACCGAGACCCGCCGCAGAGCCATCCGCTCCCTCCGCGCCGAGCTGGAACGCGAGGCCCTGATGGCCTACGCCGCCCAGGCCGCGGGGGCCAGCACGCCCAGACTCGTCGGCACCAGCGAGATCGGCACCGAGGCCGCCCTGCTCGCCTACGAGCACACCGACACCCGCGCGCTCGACGACATCCCCGACGAGGAGATCGACGACAACCTGCTCGCCCAGATCTGGGAGCAGGTCCTGCTCCTGCAGGTGCAGCGGCTCGCGCACCGGAGGCTGACCGGCGACAGCATCCACGTCGACAGCGAGGGCCGCGTCATCCTCATGGACGCCCGCAGCGGCGAGATCGCCGCCGGAGACCTCCTGCTCCGCCTCGACATCGCCCAGCTGCTCACCTACCTCAGCCTGCGGGTGGGAGCCGACCGCGCGGTCGCCGCCGCCGCGGCCGTGGCGGGCCCGAACGTGCTGGCGGGCGCCCTCCCGCTGCTCCAGCGGATCGCACTGGCCCGCGAGACCAGGGCCGCCCTCAACAAGGACAAGGAGCTGCTGACCGCGATCCGCGAGCGGATCGTCGCACTCGAGCCCAAGGTCGAGGCCGAGGAGGTCCGCCTGGAGCGCTTCCGCCCCAGGACCCTCATCACCATCATCGCCAGCGCCTTCGCCGCCTACTTCCTGGTCTACTACCTCACGCAGATCAACCTCAACGTGATCACCTCGGCCAAGTGGGGATGGACCGGCGTGGCGTTCGCCGCCGCGATGCTGAGCTACGTCGCCGCCGCGCTCATGCTGAGAGGCTTCGTCCCGGAGAAACTCCCGCTGGGCCGTACGGTGCTCGTCCAGTTCGCGGGCTCCTTCGTGAAACTGGTCGCCCCGGCCGCGGTGAGCGGCGTCGCCATCAACACCCGCTACCTGCAAAAGCGCGGCATCCCCCCGGGCCAGGCCGTGGCCAGCGTCGGAGCCTCCCAGCTCATCGGCCTGGTCTCGCACATCATGCTGCTGCTGCTGTTCGCCTACATCACCGGATCGAGCGCCGCCACGTCGTTCACCCCGTCGCGCACGCTGGTGTTCGTGCTGCTGGCCGTGGCCGTGGTGATCCTGGTCATCATGAGCGTCCCACGGCTGCGCAGGCTGTTCGCCGCGCGGCTGCGCTCGCTGTTCTCCGGGGTGATCCCCCGCCTGCTGGACGTGCTCCAGTCACCCCGGAAGATCATCGAGGGGTGCCTCGGCACCGTGATGCTGACCATCTTCTTCGTGGTCTGCCTCGACGCCTCGGTCCGCGCCTTCGGCGGCTCGCTCAGCTTCACCGCCGTCGCCATCGTCTTCCTCGCGGGCAACGCCATCGGCTCCGCGGCGCCGACCCCGGGCGGCCTCGGCGCGGTCGAGGCGTCCCTCACGGTCGGCCTGACCCTCGCAGGCCTTCCCCGAGAGATCGCCCCGTCGGCCGTCCTGCTGTTCAGGCTGCTCACCTTCTGGCTGCCCGTGCTCCCTGGCTGGGCCTCGTTCACCTACCTGCAGCGACACGACGCCCTGTAGTTCTGCGGCGCCTGGCGGCAGCGCGGGGCTTGGGCGCGCCCGAAGGCCGGGAGACGGGTCCCTGGCCGCAGGCGCGCCCGGGGTCTTTCAGGCCTCGCTGGAGCGGGCCCAGCGGTTGACGCCCGACTCCACCGCGTCCCTGTCGATCGCCTCCAGCTCCTCCGCGGTGAACGACAGGTTCCGCACCGCCCCGAGGCTGTCCTCGAGCTGCCGGACGCTGCTTGCGCCGATCAGCACCGAGGTGACCCGCCTGTCGCGCAGCGCCCACGCCAGCGCCATCTGCGCCAGGGACTGGCCGCGTCCCCGCGCCATCTCGTTGAGCGCGCGCACGTGCCGCATGGTCTCCTCGGTCAGCATCTCCGGGGTGAGGAAGCGTCCCAGGGAGGCACGCGACCCCTCGGGGACGCCGTCGAGGTAGCGGTCGGTCAGCATGCCCTGCGCCAGCGGCGAGAAGGCGATGCAGCCCGCGCCCTCCTCCTCCAGGACGTCCAGCAGCCCGTCCTCGATCCACCGGTTGAGCATCGAGTAGGACGGCTGGTGGATCAGCAGCGGCGTGCCCATCCCCCGCAGGATCCGCGCGGCCTCCGCCGTGTGCTCGGGGGAGTACGAGGAGATGCCGGCGTACAGGGCCTTGCCCGAGCGGACCGCGTGGTCCAGCGCGCCCATCGTCTCCTCGAGCGGCGTCTCCGGGTCGAACCTGTGGCTGTAGAAGATGTCGACGTGGTCGAGCCCCATCCGCTCCAGCGACCTGTCCAGGCTGGACAGCAGATACTTGCGCGACCCCCACTCGCCGTAGGGGCCGGGCCACATGTCGTATCCGGCCTTGGTGGAGATGACCAGCTCGTCGCGGTATCCCGCGAAGTCCGCCCTGAAGTGCCTGCCGAAGTTGGTCTCCGCGGAGCCGTACGGCGGGCCGTAGTTGTTGGCCAGGTCGAAGTGGGTCACCCCCAGGTCGAACGCCCTCCTGAGGATGGCCCGCTGGGTCTCGAAGGGCTTGTCGTCGCCGAAGTTGTGCCAGAGCCCCAGCGAGACGGCGGGCAGCTTGAGCCCGCTCCTGCCGACCCTGTTGTACGGCTGCCGCCCGTCGTATCTGCCCTCGTCCGCGACGTAGGTCACCGCTCCACCTTGGCCGTGTCGAGGATCCAGGAGAGCACGAGGGCCTCCTCCCGCCAGGAGTCGTATCTGCCGCTGCGACCTCCGTGCCCCGCGCCCATCTCGGTCTTGAGCAGGAAGGGACCGCCCCTGGCGGTGTCACGGAGCCTCGCGACCCACTTGGCGGGCTCGTGGTAGAAGACGCGGGTGTCGTTGAGGCTGGTGATCGCCAGGATCGGCGGGTAGACCCGGTCGTCCACGTTCTCGTACGGGGTGTACGACTTCATGTACTCGTACACCTCGGCGTTGTGCAGCGGGTCGCCCCACTCGTCCCACTCGATGACGGTCAGCGGCAGCGACGGGTCGAGGATCGTGTTCAGCGCGTCCACGAACGGCACCTCGGCGACCACGCCGGCGAAGGTCTCCGGTGAGATGTTGGCCACCGCCCCCATGAGCAGCCCGCCCGCGGAACCGCCCCTCGCGATGACCTCGCTCGACCAGTTCTCCGCCTTGAGGTGCTCGGCGGCGGCGACGAAGTCGGTGAAGGTGTTCTTCTTCTTCTGGAACTTGCCGTCCTCGTACCAGCGGCGGCCCATCTCGCCGCCTCCCCTGACATGCGCGACGGCGAAGACGAAACCCCTGTCGAGCAGGCTGAGCCTGGCCACGGAGAACGACGGGTCGATCGAGATCTCATAGCTGCCGTAGCCGTACAGCACGGTCGGCGCGGGCCGTTCCGTCCCCTTCCTGGCCACGATCGAGATGGGGACGCGAGTGCCGTCGGAGGCCGTCGCCCACTCGCGGAACTGCTCGTAGTCGGCCGGGTCGTAGCCGCCCAGCACGGCCTTGCGCTTCAGCAGGATCAGCTCGCGCGTCCGCAGGTCGTAGTCGTAGACCGAGGGAGGGGTGACCATGCTGGTGTAGCCGAGGCGCAGCCGCTCCGTGGCGAACTCCGGGTTGCCCGAGGGAGCCACGTCGTAGAGCGGCTCGGGGAAGGAGATCTCGTACGGCTCCGCCCCCTGCGGCAGGATGCGGATGCCGGTCAGTCCGTCGCGGCGGAAGTGCACCACGGTGTGGCTCTGGAAGGCGTCGACGTCCAGGAGCCTGGTGTCCGCGCGGTGCTCGATCAGCGGCGTCCACTCACCCGGGGCGTCGAGCGGAGCCGTGGCGAGCTCGAAGTTCTCCGCGTTCCGGTTGTGCAGGACCAGGAAGCGGTCTCCCGCGTGGTCGAGGCCGTACTCGACTCCGACCTCCCTGGGCCTGACGAGGCGGAACTCACCCGTCGGATCGTCCGCCTCCAGGATGCGGACCTCGCTCGTGATCTTGCTGCCCGCCGACAGCACGAGGTAGCGCTCGCTGCGGGTCAGGCCGATGCCGATCCAGAACCGCTCGTCGCTCTCCTCGTGGACGAGCACGTCCTCCTCGACGGAGGTGCCGATCGTGTGCCGGTGGATCCGGTTGGGCCGCCAGGCCTCGTCGACGGTGGTGTAGAAGAACGCGCTGCCGTCCGCGGCCCACGCTCCGCCGTAGAAGATGCCGGGGATCTCGTCGCCGAGGACCTCGCCGGTCGTGAGGTCCTTCACCCTCAAGGTGAAGCGTTCGTCGCCGGTGAAGTTGACGGAGTAGGCAAGCCTGGTGCCGTCGGGGCTGACCGAGCTGGTGCCGATGGAGAAGAAGTCGCTGTCCCCGGCCAGCTCGTTGCCGTCGAGCAGGACCTGCTCGCCGGGGAGCGGCTCGCCGGCCTTCAGCTCGGGAGGAGCCTCCCCGTCCGCCGCGACCCGGCACTGGATGCCGTACTGCTTGCCCTCCTCGGTACGCGAGTAGTACCACCAGCCGTTCTTCCTGGAGGGCACGGACAGGTCCGTTTCCAGGGTCCGAGTCTTGATCTCCTGGAAGATCGCCTCTTGCAGGGGTTTGAGATGGGCGGTCGCCTGCTGGGTGTAGGCGTTCTCCGCTTCGAGGTAAGCGATCGTCTCGGGGTCGTCCTTGACCGTCAGCCACGCGTAGTCGTCGACCACGGTGTCCCCGTGGTGCACGCGCTCGCTGGGAACCTTCTTCGCCCTGGGCGGTGTCTGACTGCTCACCCAGCCGAGTCTATGTTTCCCGCGGCTCCGGCCTCGGATCTTCGTCGCGGGCTTCGCCGTTACGTCCCGAGCGGTCGTGGGGGACTGCTAATGTTTTGGCGTCGGCAAGGTTCGGCACAAACCACTCCACTCACTCCGGTGATCCGGCGTGGCTTGTTCTGTGTTTGTCGACGACCCCTTCAAACCAACGGCTTTGAAGATCGGTTCGCAGAGCCGCTCAGAGGCTGGTAAGTTTGAAGGGTTGCTCCGGAGACGGGGCGGTCTGAATTCCCTTCAGGCAGGCTTGATCGAATCAAATGGATCCGAACGGATCGGTTTGACACGAAAAAGCGGGTCTGAAAGAATAAAGACACAACGAAATGAACGAAACGAAACGC
>NZ_BSEV01000012.1:0-123430 GCF_027922005.1 Streptosporangium carneum
GCGGGCTCGTCGCCCTCGTCGCGATGATCGCCTGGTACGTCGCCACCCGCGACTGGCGGGCCGGGGCCGTCCTGCTCGCCTACGCCGCCGGATGGCTGCCCTGGTTCTATTGGGCCGTCGCCGACGACCGCACGATGTACTTGTTCTACGCCGTCGTCATGGTCCCGTTCATGATCCTGGCGCTCACCCTCGCCGCGGGACTCGTCATGGGGAAGGCGTCCGCCGCGCCCAACCGCAGGGCGGTCGGGGCCTCGCTGGTCGGCGCCTTCGCCCTCCTCGCGCTGGCCAACCTCTGGTGGCTCCACCCGGTGCTCACCGCCGAGGTCATTCCGTACTCGCAGTGGTCTCTGCGGATGCTTCTGCGGCGGTGGATCTAGCGGCGGTGGATCCGGCGGGACGGCGCCGCAGGGTGAGCCCGTGCCGCAACGAGATCGCGGCGGCGAGGCAGGCCAGCGGGACGGCGGGCAGGACGTAGCGGTAGTCGAACTCGGCCGTCGCGGCCGGGGCCAGGATGAGCCCGAAGGCGCCCAGCCACGGCAGGAGGACCGGGCCGCCCAGCGCACGCCAGCGCACCACGACGCCGGCCAGGCCGATCAGGAGCAGGACGCCGACCACGATGCCCGGCAGTCTGATCGTCTTCTGGTAGCCCTGCATGAACGCCGCCCACGGGTCGTGGACCTGGGTGCCGATGACACCGGGCTTGCCGCGGATCTGCGCGGTCGGCAGGCTCGGGTCGTAGATCTGGGCGTCACGGTCGCTGGTGCCCCGGTAGGAGGGCCAGGTGGGCAGGACCTTGCCCTCGGGCAGGAACTCGTACTGCCGGTAGGTGTTGGCGTCGGGGAACTGCGGCCGGTCCCAGCGGAAGGCGCGGAAGAAGTCTCCGGCCATGACACCGAGATAGTCGAGCGGCTGGGCGAGGATGGCGCGCTTGGCGAACGTTCCCGCCGCCTGGTTGATGTCGGGGGTGAAGGCGCTGTCAGGGCCGAAAGCGTGGAAGCGCTGACCCGGCTGGGCCCACCAGAGGTACTTCTGCCCGGAGAAGTGACGCTCGCTCGGCGGGGCGCTGATGCACAGCAGCGCGAGCTCCAGCTCCTTGCGCGGGTCGATCTTCATCTTCGTGCAGTCGGCGAACAGCGCGGTCCGCATGTAGAGGATGGCGCCGTCGCTGGTGGTCATCGCGAAGTTGCCGTGCGCCGTGGCGAACCAGGCCATGTAGCCGATCACCGGGATCCCGCACGCGGTGACCATGGCCACGATCGGTTTCCAGCCGGTCCGCTTGACGAACATGTAGGCCACGACCAGCGCCAGGATCGGCAGTCCGATCGACCTGGTCAGCGCGGTGAGCGCCAGCAGCAGCCCGATCACGGCGCCGAGCCGCCACGACATCTTCCTGTGCCACAGCACCAGCGTCACGACGCCGACGACGAGCAGCATGAACATCGTGTCCGACATGACCAGGTGCTCGAGCTGGATCTGGTAGGCGTCGAACAGCACCGGCAGCGCGGCCAGCGTCGCCCCCCAGCCGGGCAGGCCGAACTTCCTGCGCAGCAGCGCGTAGACCAGCGTCGCGATGCCCAGGCCCATCAGGTGCTGGGTGAAGACCAGGAGGGCGAAGCTGTGCAGCGGCCTCAGCAACAGCATCCAGAAGGAGTAGCCGTTGGGGCGCAGGGCATTGGGTCTGTCGGGGTTGACCGCCCCTGAGACGTACCCGAAGGAGTCGTTGAACCACAGTGCCGGGCCGTAGCCGAGCATGGTGACGACACGCAGCACGAATGCCAGCACCACGGCGGCGACGAACAGCCGGTGGCGCCCGAGGAACTCCCACACGCGTGTGGCCACGCCCGTCGCGGGCGCGTCCAGGCGCGGTGGTTCGGTGACGGTCACCATGCATTACAGGATGCCAGTCGTTTCACGGAGTTGACCCGGACGGTAGACGATAGAGGGCATCATGATGAGGTTGGGCTGTGCCGTAACTGAAAGGTTGAGACGTGGAACTGACCGTGGTCATGCCTTGTTTGAACGAGGCGGAGACCGTGGAGACCTGCGTACGCAAGGCACTGGCCTGCATGCGGGAGCACGGGATCGACGGAGAAGTCCTGATAGCCGACAACGGCAGCACGGACGGCTCCCAGCAGCTCGCACGCGACGCGGGAGCCCGTGTCGTGCACGTGGACGCCAAGGGGTACGGAAACGCCCTCATGGGCGGAATCAGGGCCGCCCGTGGCAAGTACGTCATCATGGGCGACGCCGACGACTCCTATGACTTCACCGCGCTGCTGCCCTTCGTCGAGCAGCTGCGCGACGGAGCCGACCTGGTGATGGGCAACCGGTTCAAGGGCGGCATCGCCCCCGGCGCCATGCCCCCGCTCCACCGCTACCTCGGCAACCCGGTGCTCTCCTTCATCGGCCGCCTGTTCTTCCCCAGCGCCATCGGCGACTTCCACTGCGGGCTGCGCGGTTTCCGGCGCGACTCGATCCTCAAGCTGGGCCTGCAGACCGGCGGCATGGAGTTCGCCAGCGAGATGGTGGTGCGCTCGACGCTGTCGGGCCTCGACGTGCGCGAGGTGGCGACCACGCTGTCGCCCGACGGCCGCTCCCGCCCGCCGCACCTGCGCTCCTGGCGCGACGGCTGGCGTCACCTGCGCTTCCTGCTGCTGTACAGCCCGCGCTGGCTGTTCTTCATCCCCGGCCTGATCCTGATGACCCTCGGCCTGGTCGCGGGCGCCGCCCTCACCTTCGGCCCGGTCTACATCGGCAACCTCGCCTTCGACGTCGACACCCTGGTGGGCGCGTCGGCGGCGGTGGTGATCGGTTTCCAGGCGGCGCTCTTCGCCCTGTTCACCAAGGTGTACGCCGCGGAGGAGGGCTTCCTGCCGGAGGACAGGCGGGTGCGCAAGCTCGTCGACATCGTGACCCTGGAGAAGGGCCTGATCGCCGGAGGCCTGCTGGCCCTGGCCGGTCTCGCCGGTCTGGTCGCGTCTCTGGTCCACTGGCAGACCCGCAGCTTCGGTCCGCTGATCCCGTCGGAGTCGCTGCGCCTGGTCGTTCCCTCGGCCACCGCGCTGATCATGAGCTTCCAGACCATCTTCGCCGCGCTGTTCATCAGCATCCTGGGCATCCGTCGTACGAAGGAGACGCCGATCGACGTGGCCGCCTCCGCCGCAGAGGAGGCTGCCCAAGCCGTCAGCCTGGACGGTGGCGAGGAGGAGCCGCAATCCGTCCCGAGGGAGAGCACCAAGGCCTGAGCCGCACCCCCTGGGCGTCCCTTAGGCTTGGCATCATGTCCCAGCACATCCTGACCGCGGTCGCGTGGCCCTACGCCAACGGCCCCCGCCACATCGGGCACGTCTCCGGATTCGGCGTGCCGTCCGACATCTTCAGCCGCTACCAGCGGATGGCGGGCAACAAGGTCCTGATGGTGAGCGGGACCGACGAGCACGGCACGCCCATCCAGGTGCAGGCCGACAAGGAGGGGCTGACCGCCCGCCAACTCGCCGACCGTTACAACCGGGTGATCGCCGAGGACCTCCAGGCTCTCGGGCTGTCCTACGACCTGTTCACCCGGACCACGACGGACAGCCACTACGCCGTGGCCCAGGAGATCTTCAAGGGCCTCTACGACAACGGCTACGTCTTCCCCAAGACCACGATGGGCGCCATCTCGCCCTCCACGGGGCGCACCCTGCCCGACCGCTACATCGAGGGCACCTGCCCGATCTGCGGCTACGACGGCGCGCGCGGCGACCAGTGTGACAACTGCGGCAACCAGCTCGACCCGATCCAGCTGATCAACCCGGTCAGCAGGATCAACGGCGAGACCCCGGTCTTCGTCGAGACCGAGCACTTCATGCTCGACCTGCCCGCCTTCGCCGAGGTCCTCGGCGGCTGGCTGCAGTCCAAGCAGGGCGACTGGCGGCCCAACGTGCTGAAGTTCGCCCTCAACCTGCTGGGCGACCTGCAGCCCCGCGCGATCACCCGCGACCTCGACTGGGGCGTGCCGATCCCGCTGGACGGCTGGCGCGACCAGCCGAACAAGCGGCTCTACGTCTGGTTCGACGCCGTCATCGGCTACCTCAGCGCCTCCATCGAGTGGGCCCGCCGCTCCGGCGACCCCGACGCGTGGCGGCAGTGGTGGCAGAACCCCGACGCCCGTGGCTACTACTTCATGGGCAAGGACAACATCGTCTTCCACGCCGAGATCTGGCCCGCGCTGCTGCTGGGCTACAACGGCCAGGGCGCGAGGGACGGCCGTCCCGGGGCACTCGGCGCGCTGAACCTCCCGTCCGAGGTCGTCTCCAGCGAGTTCCTGACCATGGAGGGACGCAAGTTCTCCTCCTCCCGCCAGGTCGTCATCTACGTCCGCGACTTCCTGGCCCGCTACGACGCCGACGCGCTGCGCTACTACATCGCGGTCGCGGGCCCCGAGAACCAGGACACCGACTTCACCTGGTCGGAGTTCCTCAACCGCAACAACGGCGAGCTGGTCGCGGCGTGGGGCAACCTGGTCAACCGTTCGATCTCGATGGCCGCGAAGAACTTCGGCGCCATCCCCGAGGCGGGCGACCTCACCGACGCCGACCGCGCCATGCTGCTGCGCAGCCGCGAGGCCTTCCCGAAGGTCGGCGCCGAGCTCGAACGCTCCCGGTTCAAGAACGCCACGAACGAGGCGTTCGACGTCATCCGTGAGGCCAACAAGTACCTCGCGGAGCAGGAGCCCTGGAAGATCAAGGACGACCCCGAGCGGGTCAAGTCGATCCTCCACGTGGCCCTGCAGGTCGTCGACGACGCCAAGACCCTGCTCACCCCGATTCTGCCCTCCTCCTCCAACAAGATCCACGCGATGCTCGGCGGCACCGGCGTGTGGTCGGGAATGCCGGAGATCAAGGAGGTCGACGAGGAGAGCGGCAGGCAGTACCCCATCATCACCGGCTCCTACGAGGACGGCGCACGCTGGGAGCACACGCCGCTGCGGGTGGGAGCTCCGCTCGCGCCCCCGACCCCGCTGTTCGCGAAGCTCGACCCGAAGATCGTCGACGAGGAGCTCGCCCGCCTGGGCGAGTGAGACGTCCGCGGCCCGCGTTCCGCGCGGGCCGCGCCGGGCCCGCTGTGGGCCCGCTGTGGGTTTCAGCGGGCCCGAGGCGTCGCGGGGTCTCGGTAGGTTGGTCGGGTGAGCACGACGAAGCTTCCCGCAGTCCCCGAGCCCCTGGCCGCCGAGGTGTTCGACAGCCACTGCCACCTCGACATCATGGTGGGCAACCGTCAGGCGTCCTCAGGAGACCCCGTCGCGCAGGCCGCCCAGGCGGCCCAGGCGAGCATCGAGGGCATCCTCGACCAGGCTCGCTCCGTGGGGGTGACCCGCCTGGTCACGATCGGCTACGACCTGCCGTCGTCCCGGTGGAACGCCCGTACGGCCGAGCTGCACTCCGACGTCTACGCCGGAGTGGCGATCCACCCCAACGAGGCGCACGCCTCGACGCCGGAGGTCCTCGCCGAGATCGAGGAGCTGGCCCGCCTGCCGCACGTCAGGGCGGTCGGGGAGACGGGGCTCGACTACTACCGTGACTGGGCTTCCAAGGACGACCAGCACGCCAGCTTCAGGGCGCACATCGAGATCGCCAAAAGGACCGGCAAGGCCCTGGTGATCCACGACCGGGAGGCCCACGACGACGTGCTGCGCGTGCTCGCCGACCAGGGGGCTCCGGAGATCGTGGTCTTCCACAGCTTCTCCGGCGACGCCGAGATGGCGAAGAAGTGCGTGGACGCCGGTTACTTCATGTCCTTCTCCGGGCCGGTCACCTACAAGAACGCGGGCTATCTCCGTGAGGCCGCCGCGGTCGCGCCGAAGGAGCTGATGCTCGTCGAGACCGACGCCCCCTACCTCCCGCCGACGCCGCACCGCGGCAAGCCGAACGCCCCCTACCTGATCCCTCTCACGCTGCGCTGTCTCGCCGAGGTCAAGCAGGCCGATCCCGCGGAGCTCGCCTCCGCCATCAGCGCGAACGGGGAGGCCGTCTTCGGCGCCTGGTGAACCGCCCCCGCACGGGGCGTCTCCGCCCACGGTTTCGCAGGGGGAGGACCCACGGTCCGCACGGGCTGTTCCCCTGTGGTTCCGCGGGTTCTCGGAGCGCGGTTCCGCGTGAGCGCCTCATCCGCGCTCACGCGGGTTCTCAGCCCACGGTGGCGCCGAAGTCGGCGGAGTCCCCCTCGCTCAGGGCGGGCACCTCACCGGTCCCCGGTGACAGCAGGGTGCCGGTGCCGTCGTTGCGGCCCAGCAGCGCCACCGCTCCCGACCGGCCGTGGTCCGGCGCGCCGACCACCAGGCGGTTGCCGCTGAAGGCCACCGACCAGCCGAAGTGGTCGCCCGCCCCGCCCAGGGCGACCAGCTGGGCCCTCGCCGGGTCCCGTACCGGCACCAGCCGCACGCCGCCCCGCTGGTCCGGCCCGTCGAACGGAACCCCCACGGCCAGCCGGGTCCCGCCCTCACCCGTGAAGGCCAGTGAGAAGCCGTAGCCCTCACCCGCCGCACCATCCGCCCCCTGGTCGAGGGTGGCAAGGGGCGCGACCTCCTCGGTTCCCGAGGCGCGGAAGAGCCGGACCAGCCCCGAGTCCTTCACCTGGCCGCCGTCGCCGAGCGGCGCGCTCACCGCGAGGTACCCCACGTCGCCCTCCTGGCCGTAGGCCATCGCGTAGCCGAGCCGGTCGCCCGCGTCGGTGGGCACGATCTCGTGGAGGTCCCAGTCTTTGGCGGCGTACTCCTGCTTCGGTTCGCGCACGTCGAAGAGCACGGCGATCGACCCGGCGTCCCGTTTCCCCTCCCCGCTCTGCCGTCCCCGCCCGTCGTCGTTGTCGTACGGCGCGCCGACCGCGAGATCCGGCTCGTCGAGGGCTCCGCCGAGCCTGCCTACCGCCAGGGACCAGCCGAACATGTCACCGACCTCGCTGCTGCCGGGCACCCCCTCCGTGTCCTGGGAGATCCGCCGTTCCCCGGCGAGCGAGCCGGAGTCGAACAGGTGGACCGCGCCCGCGTCCTCGACCCCGTCGGCGTCCTCGTGCGGGGCGCCGACGGCGATCACGGCGCCGTCGGAGGCCAGGGACCAGCCGAAGTGGGCGTCGGCCTCGGGGGTCGAGGAGACCAGACGCACCGGTTTCCGCTCCGCCCCGCCGTACACGGCGTAGACGGCGCCCGCGTCCCGCTGCCCCGCCACGTCCGCGTACGGCGCGCCGATCAGCAGGTCCGCGCAACGGTCGGCGTCGAGACGGGTCAGCTTCACCGACCAGCCGAACCCCTCGCCCGCCTCGGGTGAGGGCGCGCTCACGACCTTCCCGCGCTCGCCCTTGCCGAACAGCAGGTGCACGGCTCCCGCGCCCCCGTGCCCGCCCGGGGCGGCGAACGGGTCGCCGACGACCGTGTCGTCCACGCCGTCGCCGTCGAAGTCGTTCGAACCGGCCCCGGCGCAGTCGGCGGCAGGCGCGGCGGGAAACCCTGCGGAAAGGGGGGAGGCGAGGGGGGGAAGGAGCAGGGCCGACACCAGCAAGGAGATGGGAAGCCTCATCACAACCTGACCTCGATCTTCCGCCCGCCCTCGGTCACCCGGCCGACCAGCTTCGCCGGTCTGCGCCCCTGGGGCAGGTCGTAGACCAGGATCCCGTCCACCCTGCCGCCGGGAGCCAGACCGTCCGGCGAACCCGCCGGGGTGACCGCCGGGGCGTGGGAGGCGCCGAGGTCGTCGACCAGACTGAGCGGAACTCGGCTGAGAGGCGTCCGCTCGCCGCCGGTGTTGAGCACGGTCACTCCGATCACGCACAGTTGGCCGCGTTTCGCGGCGGCGCCTTCGTAGGAGGTCAGCCCGCATCGAGGCGGGCGCGGGACGATCAGTTGCGGATCCCCGATCAGGGAGCCGGTCGCGATCCGCCTGCCCACGTCGGTGACGCCGTCGGCCACGGCGGTCCCGGGCCGCGCCTGGCCGCCGCCTCCCTCGCCCGTGCTGAGCAGCACCGCGACCGTGACGGCCAGCGCCGCCGCCACGGCGAGGCCGGCGAGCAGCCAGCGCCGCCGGGCAGGGGCCGCGGAAGCCGTGGCGGGCGTGGGCGGAGGCTGGGTGTCAGGACGAGGCGGGGCGGGAGATCCGGAGGCCGCCGACGGGGTTCCTCGCCTCAGCACGCTGAGGACCTGCGTGGAGTCCGGTTCCACATTGGCCGGGGGGCTCCACGAGTCGCTGAGCACGCTGTCGGAGATCAGGGTCGGTGGGTCCGCCGGGGACGCGGCCGTGGCGGGCGCCGCGATGCCGCCGCCCACCAGGGCGATCAGCAGGTCCTGGGCCGTCGGCCGTGCCCGGGGGTCCATCGCGGTCGCCCTGCGGACCAGGTCGTCGAGCGGGGCGGGAAGCGTGCCCAGGTCGGGCCGGCTGTTCAGCAGCCGGGTCGCCATCGTGATCAGGTTGCCCGTGCCGTAGGGGTGGCGGCCGTTTCCCGCGTAGGCGATCATGCAGCCCCAGGCGAAGATGTCGGCGGCCGGGGTGACCTCGAGGCCGCGGACCTGCTCGGGAGCCCACCACCCCGGGCTGCCGAGCAGCTCGCCGGAGCGGGTGAAGCTGTGGGTGGAGTCCAGTGCCCTGGCGATGCCGAAGTCGATCACACGAGGCCCCGACAGGGACAGCACCACGTTGGCGGGCTTGAGGTCGCGGTGGACCAGCCCGGCGACGTGGATGGCGGCCAGCGCGGCGGCCACCCCGAGGGCCACGCCGTGCAACTGGGCGGGTTCGAGCGCGCCGTACGTGCTTATCTGGCGCGACAGGGGCGTGCCCGCGATGTACTCGGTGACCATGTACGGCCTGCCGTCCTCGGCGTTGCCGTTGTCGAGCACCTGGGCGGTGCAGAACGACGCGACCCGCCTGGCGTTTCGCACCTCCGCGTGGAAGCGTGCGGCGAAGCCGTCCTCGATCGCGACCTCAGGCTTGATCACCTTCACCGCCACGGCCCGTCCGGCGGGGGCCGTCGCCAGATAGACGGTGCCCATGCCGCCCTCGCCCAGACGCCCGACGAGCCGGTAGTCCCCGATCCGCTCGGGGTCGCCGGGACGTAGCCCCTCGACACCGGGCTGGTTGACGTCCATCACGGGGTGGATTCCTTCCTCGCCGACGATCCCCCGTACGGCCAACGGTATCGGGCTGGAACACGGCGGCTCGCCGCCGGGCGAACGGGTACTCCCATACTCCTGCCAGACGGCGGCTCCCGCTGCGAACCGCGAAACCCGTTTCCCGCTCAGGAAGGGGCTCGGTCCCTGTCCGGGAGAGGAGGATTTTCCCATCCGGGCAGAGCCCTCCGCTCGTCCAGGTGTAGGTCCTCCGCCCGGACGGGCGTGGCTCACGACGTCGGCCGCAGAGCGTCACGGTCCATCGACCGCGAGCCGTCCGAGGGCCGCTTCGCTTTTTCGGTGACCGCGGCAATGGCTTCCGGATAAAAACGAAACCTTCGACAGGTGTGTTGTCTGTGGATTTTCTCGGGACGCATGCGCTATTTCTTTGTTGTACATATATGCGTGCAGTCGTCGAACATATATGTGCTGAGCCGTCGAACGTGACAATGCGGGAACGCCATGTCATTTCAGGCGGTTGTCTTCCGCTCGGGGCAGGAACGGGCGGCGCTCGCCTTCGCGGCGTTCTCAAGGGCGTGTCCGTGTCCGCTCCGGGACTCCATGCCGAGCGGCGTCGGGGCGGCGAGCTCGGCGGCGGCCGAGGCGGTGCGGATCACCCCGGGTCTCCGGCGTCGTTGGTTCGCACGGAGGGCACTTGATCCGTTTTAATCATGGCAATGCTGGAATAGGTGTTTTATGAAGCGTTTTGGCCGAAGGGCGAGTAAAAAAACGCGCGTTTCTCGGCCAATGTGCGAACAATGTTTTGCGGCTACTGTTTCCAGAGGTCTTCTGGTGTCTCAAAAGGTTCGGTCCGGCGTTTTTCACATATGTCCTGGGGGAGAAAATCGCCCGTGGCTACCTTTATGAAACGGACCCTGGTGGGTGGCGCTCTCGCCGGGGCCGTTCTTGTTTGTTCCCCTGCTCCAGCAGGAGCCGACACGACGTCGACCGGGCTCTCAGCTCAGCGGATCGCTCACTCCCAGGTGAGCGGCACCGCTCTGGGCAGGCCGGCCGGCGTTTCCTTCAAAGTGAAGCCCTTCCGGGCCTCCACCACATCCCGTTCCGTCTCGAAGAAGGCGCGCACCGACAAACCGGAACGCGCCAAGCCGGCGGCGGAGCTCCGCCAGGAGCCGGTCTACATCCCGCTGTGCAGGTGGCTCCACCTGCCGGTGTCCCTCTGTGAAGTTCCCGAGGGCCCCGCGGGACCCGCAGGCCCGAGGGGCCCCGCGGGCCCGACCGGCCCGACCGGCCCGAGGGGCCCCCAGGGCCCGGCGGGCGCTGACGGCGCCACCGGCCCCGTGGGTCCCGCCGGCCCGGTCGGCCCCACAGGCGCGAGGGGACCGGTCGGTCCGGTGGGCGCTGACGGCGCCCCCGGCGTCACCGGCCCGGCAGGCCCGGCAGGCCCGGCAGGCCCGCAGGGCCCCGCCGGGCCCACAGGCCCGGCAGGTCCTGAGGGTCCGGCGGGTGCCGACGGCGCCGACGGGCCCGCGGGTCCGGCAGGTCCCGCAGGTCCTGAGGGTCCGGCAGGCCCGGCCGGTCCGGCGGGCACCGACGGTGCTCCTGGTCCCGAGGGTCCGGCAGGCCCGGCCGGTCCGGCTGGTCCGGTTGGTCCGGCGGGTGCCGACGGTGCTGCCGGTCCCGAGGGTCCCGCTGGTCCGGTTGGTCCGGCGGGCGCCGACGGTCCGCAGGGTCCGGTCGGTCCGCAGGGTCCGATCGGCGACACCGGTCTGCAGGGTCCGGCGGGCGCCGACGGCGCCACCGGTCCCGAGGGTCCGGCTGGCCCGGCAGGTCCTGAGGGTCCGGCCGGCCCGGTCGGTCCGGCGGGCGCCGACGGCGCCACCGGTCCCGAGGGCCCCGCAGGCCCGGCAGGTCCGGTCGGTCCGGCGGGTGCCGACGGTGCTGCCGGTCCTGAGGGTCCCGCAGGCCCGGCTGGTCCTGAGGGTCCGACTGGTCCGCAGGGTCCGGTCGGTCCGCAGGGTCCGATCGGCGACACCGGTCTGCAGGGTCCGGCGGGTGCCGAGGGTCCCACTGGCCCGGCCGGTCCTGAGGGTCCGGCTGGTCCGCAGGGTCCGGTCGGTCCGCAGGGTCCGATCGGCACCACCGGTCCGCAGGGTCCGGTCGGTCCAGTGGGCGCCGACGGCGCCACCGGTCCCGAAGGTCCGGCAGGCCCGGCAGGTCCTGAGGGTCCGGCAGGTCCGCAGGGTCCGGCGGGCGCCGACGGCGCCACCGGTCCTGAGGGTCCGGCCGGCCCGGCCGGTCCGGCGGGCGCTGACGGCGCCACCGGTCCCGAGGGCCCCGCTGGTCCGGCGGGTCCGGCGGGTGCTGACGGTCCGCAGGGTCCGGTCGGTCCGCAGGGTCCGATCGGCACCACCGGTCCTGAGGGTCCGGTCGGTCCGGCGGGCGCTGACGGCGCCACCGGTCCCGAGGGCCCCGCTGGTCCGGCTGGCCCGGTCGGTCCGGCGGGCGCTGACGGCGCCACCGGTCCTGAGGGTCCGGCCGGCCCGGCGGGTCCGGCGGGCGCGACCGGTCCGGCTGGTCCTGAGGGTCTGGTCGGCCCGGCGGGTCCGGCGGGCGCGACCGGCCCTGCTGGTCCCGAGGGTCCGGCTGGTCCCGAGGGCCCCGCGGGCGCGACCGGTCCGGCGGGCGCCGACGGCGCTGCCGGTCCGGCGGGGGCGACCGGCCCGGCCGGCGCCGACGGTCCCGCGGGTCCGGCAGGGCCCGAGGGCCCCGAAGGTCCGCAGGGCCCGGCAGGTCCCACCGGTCCCCAGGGTCCGGCAGGACCTCAGGGCCCGGTCGGTCCCGAAGGCCCCCAGGGCCCGGTCGGTCCCGAGGGCCCACAGGGTCCTCCCGGCCCGGCCGGTGGCGGTGTGGCGAGGTTCGCCGGGTGATCCCGGCGTCCGCTGCCGACTGTGACCGGCCTCCCGGGTCGTGACAGGCGTTTTGAGGGCTGAGACGCCAAGGTCTGGGAGGTCGGGCAGGCCGGACGGACAAGGATGAGACAGCAGGAGGTGCGGGCGGCGACGCCCGCACCTCCTCGCGCTTTCCGGGTGCGATCCGCCGCATGCGGAACCTCTGATCCGATGATCAGACGGTTCGACGCCCTGTGCGCCGTGTGAGTGCCTTGGCCGGGTGAATGTCTTGGGTGCCCGCGAGTGCCCCGGGTTTCGCGCCGTGTGTGGGCGCCGGTCAGGTTTGCGTCACCGCTGGCCGTACCGGCGCCTTATGGGGGACGCTCCAGCGGGGTGCGGGGTGCGGGGGCGGGGTCGGGGCGTCGTCGCAGGGGGTTCTATGCGCGAAACTTGTCTGATGACGTGGGGAGTGCAGCCGTGAGCGAGCGCAGCGGACAAGTCGGCGGATACGGCCACCTGGTGGGCGCCGGGTTCCGGCCGCTGGAGGTGAAGCGGGCATGAGCCTTCTCGGGCCGGTGGAGATCCGGGAGCTGGCGGGCAGGCTCGACGTCCGCCCGACCAAGAAACTCGGCCAGAACTTCGTGATCGACGGGGGCACGGTCCGCCGGATCGTCCGGGTCGCCGAGCTGCGTCCCGACGACGTCGTCATCGAGGTCGGCCCCGGTCTCGGCTCGCTCACCCTCGCGCTGCTTCCCGAGGTCCGCGGCGTGGTGGCGGTGGAGATCGACCCGGTTCTGGCGGCGCAGCTTCCGTTGACCGTCGCCGCGCACGCCCCCGAGTTCGCCGACCGCCTCACGGTCGTGCTCGCGGACGCCATGCGGGTCCTTCCCGGCGACCTGCCGGAGGAGAAGCCGACCGCCCTGGTCGCCAACCTTCCCTACAACGTGTCCGTTCCCGTGGTGCTGCACCTGCTGGAGACGTTGCCGTCCCTGCGCGGCATCCTGGTCATGGTCCAGTCGGAGGTCGCCGACCGGCTCGCCGCGACGCCGGGTTCCAAGATCTACGGCATTCCGTCGCTCAAGGCCGCGTGGTACGCCGACGTCCGCAGGGCGGGCCCTGTCGGGCGGACGGTCTTCTGGCCGGTGCCCAACGTGGACTCGGGGCTCGTCGCGATGACCCGCAGGGAGCCTCCCTCGACGAGCGCCTCCCGAGAGGAGGTCTTCGCGGTGATCGACGCCGCCTTCGCCCAGCGGCGCAAGACTCTGCGGGCCGCCCTGGCGTCATGGGCCGGTACGGCCGCCGCCGCGGAGCAGGCGCTCCGGGCCGCGGGAATCGATCCCACAGAACGCGGTGAACAGCTCTCTGTCGAAGATTTCGCACGAATCGCCGAAAACCGCGTATGAGTCCATATGGTGGGGAGCCTGCACGGAGAGGGACGGAGACCCCGTTACGATCGGGGACCGTGACGAGTGAGCGAGCGCATATGAGGGACACATGAACTCCGTGACCGTCCGCGTGCCCGCCAAGGTCAACCTGCAACTGGCGGTCGGGCCGCTGCGTGACGACGGCTTCCACGACCTGGTCAACGTCTTCCACGCCGTGTCGATCTTCGACGAGGTGACGGCCGTCGCCGAGACCGGGATGCGCGTCAGGGTCGAGGGCGAGTCGGCCGACCAGGTTCCCGAGGACGCCGACAACCTCGCCATCCAGGCCGCCCTCGCGCTGGCCAGGCACGCGGGCAGGACGTACGGCGTCAGCCTGGTCATCCGCAAGTCGATCCCGGTCGCGGGGGGCATGGCGGGCGGCAGCGCGGACGCCGCCGCGGCGCTGGTCGCCTGCAACGAGCTGTGGGGGCTCGGCCTGCCCGCCGAGGACCTGATGGAGATCGCCGCCGATCTCGGCAGCGACGTCCCCTTCGCGCTGCTCGGCGGCACGGCCGTCGGCACCGGCAGGGGGGAACAGCTGACGCCCCTGCGGGCGGGTGGCACGTTCCACTGGGTGTTCGCCCTCGCGGACGGAGGCCTGTCGACGGCGAAGGTCTACGCCGAGTGCGACCGCATGCGTGAGGCGGTCGGGGAGAAGGTCGCCTGGCCCCGGGCCTCCGACCCGCTGCTGGCCGCGCTTCGCGAGGGGAACGCCAAGGCTCTGGGCGCGGAGCTGGCCAACGACCTGCAGCCCGCCGCCGTGCTGCTCCGCCGTTCTCTCGCCAGGACCCTCGACGCGGGGCGCGAACACGGCGCCCTGGGCGCCGTCGTCTCGGGTTCCGGCCCCACCTGCGCCTTCCTCGCCGAGTCCGAGGCCCACGCCGCGGAGCTGGCCCTGTCGCTCAGGGGCGCGGGGGTGGCCCGCGACGTCATCACCGCCCACGGTCCCGTTCCCGGTCCGACGGTGGTGTAGGCCGGGACCGGATACGCTTGTGTCGCGATGAATCTGGTCAATCTTGAGTCGGTCTCCCACTCCTACGGTCCCAAGCCGCTGCTCAGCGACGTCTCCCTCGGCATCGAGGCGGGCGACCGCATCGGCGTCGTCGGCCGCAACGGCGGCGGCAAGACCACGCTCATCTCGGTGATCTCCGGCACGCTCAGGCCGAACGCCGGGCGGGTCACCCACAACCGGGGCCTGCACGTGGGGTCGCTGTCCCAGGGCGACGACCTCGACCCCGCGCGCTCGGTTCGCGACATCGTCCTCGGTGGCAAGGCGGAGCACGAGTGGGCGGGCGACGCGGGCATCCGCGAGATTCTCGCCAACCTGCTCGGCGACATCGACCTGGACGCGCTCGCCGGGAGCCTGTCAGGCGGCGAGCGGCGCCGTACGGCGCTGGCGAAGCTGCTCATCGACGAGCACGATCTGATCATCCTGGACGAGCCGACCAACCACCTGGACATCGAGGCCATCGACTGGCTGGCCAGGCACCTGTCAGGGCGCAGGACCGCGCTGCTCGTCGTCACCCACGACCGGTGGTTCCTGGACGCGGTCTCGACCAGGACGTGGGAGGTCGTCGACGGCTCCGTCGAGCGCTACGAGGGGGGCTACGCCGCCTACGTGCTGGCCAAGGCCGAGCGCGCCCGGATCGCCGCCGCCTCCGAGGCCCGCCGCCAGAACCTCATGCGCAAGGAGATCGCCTGGCTGCGCCGGGGCCCGCCCGCGCGCACCTCGAAGCCCAAGTTCCGCATCGAGGCGGCCCAGGCGCTGATCGCGGACGAGCCTCCCGCCAGGGAGAGCGTCGAGCTGGTCAAGTTCGCCGCGGCCAGGCTCGGCCGTACGGTCTACGACCTCGAGGAGGTCACCCTGCACGCGGGCGGTCCCGGGCAGGGCCCGCTGGTCCTCGACCGCTCCACCTGGCAGTTCGGGCCCGGTGACCGGATCGGCCTGATCGGGGTGAACGGTTCGGGCAAGTCATCGGTGCTCCGTCTGCTCGCCGACACCGTCAAGCCCGACTCGGGGCGGGTCGTGCGGGGCAAGACGGTCCGCCTGGCCCACCTGTCCCAGGAGCTGGGCGAGCTCGACCCCACACGCAGGGTGCTGGAGACGGTCGAGGAGATCCGCAAGTTCATCCAGGTCGGCAAGAAGGAGTGGACCGCCTCCCAGCTGCTGGAGCGCCTCGGTTTCAAGGGCGACGCCCAGTGGAAGGTGGTCGGCGACCTGTCCGGCGGCGAGCGCCGCCGTCTGCAGCTCCTGCGCCTGCTGATGGACGACCCCAACGTGCTGCTGCTCGACGAGCCGACCAACGACCTCGACATCGAGACGCTGAACGAGCTGGAGGACCTGCTCGACGGCTGGCCCGGCACGCTGATCGTGGTGAGTCACGACCGCTACTTCCTCGAGCGGGTCTCCGACAGGACCGTCGCCCTGCTGGGAGACGGCAGGCTGTCGATGCTTCCCGGCGGCGTCGACGAGTACCTCTCGCGGCGCGCCTCGGGCGGGGCTCTGTCGGCCAGGGCCGCCTCGGGAGCGGCGTCCTCGGACGGCGACCAGGCGGCCGCGGCTCCGGCGGTCGCGGAGCCGGGCCTGTCCGCGAAGGAGGAGCGCGAGCTTCGCAAGGAGCTCTCCCGCCTCGAGCGCCAGCTCGACAAGCTGAGCGCCCGCGAGGCGAAACTGCACGCCTCCATGGCGGACGCCGCCGCCGACTACGGCCGACTGGCCTCACTCGACGCCGAGCTCAAGGACGTCGTCGCGGAGAAGGAGGCCGTCGAGAGCGAGTGGCTCGAAGTGGCCGACCGCCTCGGTGAGTGAAGATCGTCGCCCCTGATCGGTTTATCCCTCTCTGTCGGGGCAGACAATCAGTGCGCTCCGGTGTCGGTCGCGTCAAAAGGGACGAGTAGCGTGCGCAGCAGGCCCGAAAGGGCCTGCTGTTCATGTTTTCCGAGACCAGCGAGCAGGTCGCGCTCACGGCGGAGCAGGTCGGCGAAGGCGTTGTCGACCCTGGCCCGCCCGGCGTCCGTCAGGGAGACCAGCACCCCGCGCCTGTCCTCGGGATCGGGACGGCGCCGCACCAGCCCGGCGGCGGTGAGCCTGTCGATCCGGTTGGTCATCGTCCCCGAGGTCACCAGGGTCGCGCGCAGCAGGGCTCCCGGGCTCAGCTCGTACGGCTCGCCGGCCCGCCGCAGCGCGGTGAGGACGTCGAACTCCCAGTTCTCGAGGTGGTGTTCGGCGAAGGCGGCCCGGCGGGCGCGGTCGAGATGACGGGCCAGCCGGGAGACCCGGCTCAGCACCTGGAGCGGCTCGACGTCCAGGTCGGGCCGTTCCTGGCGCCAGGCGGCGACCAGCCGATCCACCTCGTCGGAGGGTCGCTCGGCGTCGTTGTCCGCGTGGTGCAGGGTCATGCCGCGAGTCTATCTGTCTTGACATCGAGATACTGTGTGCACTGCCGGGCCGACGCCCGGCGGGCTCGGGCGCCACGGAGCCGGCGTCCTTCCTCGTCGCCCGGTCGCCGCGCTCCCTCGGTCCGGACACCGGCGCGTCCTCGCGGAAAGCCGGTCCGGGAGGCGCTTAGGAGGGCGACCCACTGTCGGGGAGGCCGCCGCCGCGTCGCGCCGAGAAGCGACTTCACAGGAGGATCGATGTCACGGGACGTGTGGGATCCGGCGGTCTACGGCCGCCATGCGGGTGAGCGGTCGCGGGCCTTCTTCGATCTCGTCGCCAGGATAGCCGCGGAGCGGCCCCGGCGGGTGGTCGACGCGGGCTGCGGGACGGGTGAGCTCACCGCGGAGCTGGCCAGGCGCTGGCCCGGCGCCGACGTTCACGGGTTCGACTCCTCGCCCGCGATGATCGGCGGGGCGGTCGCGGGGGACAGGCTGACCTTCTCCGTCGAGGACGTCACACGGTGGCGTCCCGAGGCCCCGGTCGACGTGATCGTGTCGAACGCCGTCCTGCAGTGGGTGCCCGGCCATCGTGAGGTGCTGTCGCGCTGGGTCGGGGCGCTCGCTCCCGGCGGCTGGCTCGCCTTCCAGGTTCCCGGCAACTTCGACGCCCCCAGTCACGCGCTGGTCCGCGGGCTGTGCCGTACCGAGAGATGGCGCGACCGGCTCGCGGACCTGGTCAGGGAGGCGCCGGTCGGCGACCCCGCGGAGTATCACGAACTGCTGGCGGGCGCGGGGTGCGAGGTGGACGCCTGGGAGACCACCTACCTGCACGTGCTCACCGGCGACGACACCGTTCTCGGGTGGATCACGGGCGCGGCGCTGCGTCCCATGCTCGACCGGCTGGACTCCGCGGAGGCGGACGCCTTTCTCGGCGACTGCGCCGCCCTGCTCGACGAGGCCTATCCTCGCGGTCCGCACGGCACGCTGTTCCCCTTCCGGAGGGTCTTCGCGGTGGCTCGAAAAGTGACCGAAGAATGAACGTCTCATGAACAAAAGAAGGGCTGGTGTGGCGGCAGCATCGCTGCTAGATGGGGGGTTACGGGGCAATCGTCCGGAGTTTCTGGACGAGTAACCGGGCATCAATAAATACTGCAAGGACGCGTAGATAACTGGGCAAGTCAGGGGATGGCCTGTGGCTATAGAAATAGAGGACAAGTTCGACGTCCCGGCGGACTACGAGCTTCCGGAACTGGCCGATCTGCCGGGGTGCTCGGAGGCCGTCGGCCCCAAGACCCACCAGCTCGTCGCGCTGTACTTCGACACCCCTGACCTGAGGCTGGCCGCTCGTGGGATCACTCTGCGGCGGCGCCGGGGCGGGACCGATCCAGGCTGGCACCTCAAGCTTCCCAAGGCCAAGGGCGTCCGGCAGGAGATCACCCACCCGCTGACCCGCAGCACGAAGATCGTCCCCTCCGAGCTGGCCGACCTCGTGCTCGCCTACACCCGTGGGGTCCCCCTCGCGCCCGTCGCCGAGCTGGACACCCGCCGCTCGGTGACCCAGCTGGTCAACGGCGCGGGGGTGCGGCTGGTGGAGATCGCCGACGACCGGGTCAAGGGCACCGTGCTCGGCGACCAGCCGCACGTCGAGCGCTGGCGCGAGGTCGAGGCCGAGCTGATCGAGGGCGACGAGAGACTGCTCGGCAAGGTCGGCAAGCGGCTGGTGAAGGCGGGCGCGTCCGCCGCCGACTCGGCCAGCAAGCTGTCCCGCGTGCTCAACGCCGTGGCCCCCGTCCCCGAGGTGCGGCTCGCCGAGACCAGGGCCGGGTCGGCGGGCGAGGTCGTCGTCGGCTATCTCAACGCCCAGGTGGCCGCCCTCCTGGCGCAGGACCCCCGGGTACGGCGTGCGGAGGAGGACGCGGTCCACCAGATGCGGGTCGCCTCCAGGCGGCTCCGCAGCGCGCTGAAGTCCTTCAAGACGATCGTCGAGGGGACCGAGGCCCTCCAGGAGGAGCTCAAGTGGCTGGCGGGCGTCCTCGGCGAGGCCCGTGACCTCGAGGTCATCAGGGAGCGCTTCGCCCACAGGCTGGAGACCCTCGACTCGGAGCTGATCGTCGGCCCGGTCGGCACCCGTCTCAGCTCCGACCTGCTGGACGCCGAGCACGAGGCCTACGACCGGATCAGGGAGGCGCTCGGCGGGGAGCGGTACTTCGCCCTGCTCGACGCCCTGGACGACCTGGTGGCGACCCCCGTGCTCACCAAGGCCGCGAAGAAGCCCGCCGACACCCTCGACGCCGTCGCGGCCAAGGGCTGGCGCCGGGTCACCCGGGCCTACGCCGTGGCGCAGGCGGTCGAGGGCGCCGACCGTGAGACCGCCATGCACGACGTGCGCAAGGCCGCCAAGCGGGCGCGTTACACGGCCGAGGTGCTCGGCATGAGCAAACTGGCCAAGCGTGCCGAGGCCGTGCAGGAGGTGCTGGGCACCCACCAGGACGGCGTCGTCGCCCAGGAGCGCCTGGCGGCCGAGGCGGCGAACGCCAGGCTCGCGGGGGAGGACACCTTCACCTACGGCGTGCTGACCGGCCTGGAGCGGGCGGGCGCGGAGCGGGCCTGGGAGGAGTTCCCCCGGGTCTGGGCCGAGACCGCGGAGGCGGTCGACGCGCTGCTGTGAGCCGACGCGCCGCCTGAGCGGTGAGTCGCGGTGAGGCGCGCTCAGGTGATGTAGCGGTCCACACCGACGATCTTGCCGTCGGTGTGGTGCAGCACCATGAACGCGCCCTTGCGCAGCTGCACGTCCCCGGGCCGGTCGATGACTCCCGCGATCAGCTCGGGGAGCACCTTGCCGTGGCTGCACAGCACCGCGGACCGGTCGGAGGCGATGGCCTTGGAGACCAGTCGCAGAGCGGCCCGCGGGTCGTAGTGGGTCTCCGTCAGCAGCCGCTCCTGACGGATCTCCAGGCCGGAGCTCTCCGCGTACGGTTCGAGGGTCTCCACGCACCGCCTGCTCGTGGAGCTGATCAGCTCCACGGGACGGTAGCCCGCCAGGGCGTCCGCGAGGACCTCGGCCTGCGTCCTGCCGATCTCGTCCAGCGGACGCTCGTCGTCGTCGCCCTCCCAGTCCTGGCGCGAGCCCGCCAGGCCGTGCCTGACCAGGACCAGCGGAGTGGTCGCCAGCGGCACCGCGGTGAGCGCGCGCAGCAGGCCCGCGTCCCACTCGTAGGTCAGCCGCCGCTTCGCCTCCTTCAGCGGCAGCCAGACCACCTCGTCCACCTCCTCGACGTCGGTGTAGCTCTCCCCGGAGACCACCCTGGCCGCCCAGTAGTCGACGCGCTTGAGCCGCTTGCCCTTCAGGTAGTGGATCGGCGGCAGCGACCGGCCGAGCATCGCGGTGATCCCGGTCTCCTCCGCCACCTCGCGCAGCGCCCCGGCGATGACGTGCTCGCCGGGCTTCAGCTTCCCCTTGGGGAAGGTCCAGTCGTCGTACTTCGGCCGGTGGACGAGCGCGACCTCGGGCGCAGACTCCGCCCCCCGCCACACCACCGCCCCTGCCGCTCGGATCATGTCTGTGGGATGGACGTCCAGTTCAGTCATCGATCGTTCTCCACCGCCGAGTGCTGACCAGATGGTTCTGCAGGTCCTCGCCGGGATGCCGGGCCCAGCTCCCGTCCGCGTTGAGCCACCAGGTGGAGGTCTCCTCCGACATCGCCCTGTCGAGGAGGGCGCTGAGGTAGACCCGCTGCTGCTGGCTGGTGACCTTTACCAGTGCCTCGACGCGGCGCTCGAGGTTGCGCCGCATCAGGTCGGCGCTGCCGATCCAGACCTCCGGTCTGCGGCCGTGACCGAACTCGTAGATCCGTGAGTGCTCGAGGAAGCGGCCGAGGACGCTCCTGACCCTGATGTTCTCCGAAAGGCCGGGGATCCCCGGCCGGAGCGTGCACACCCCGCGCACCCACAGGTCGACCGGGACACCCGCCTGCGAGGCGCGGTAGAGGGCGTCGATGACCAGCTCGTCCACCAGGGAGTTGGTCTTCATCCTGATGCTGGCCGGACGTCCCGCCTCCTGGTGGGAGATCTCCCGCTCGATCCTGGCCACGAGGCCGCCGCGCAGCGAGTGCGGGGCGACCAGCAGCCGCCGGTAGGCCGAGTGGTTGGAGTATCCGGTCAGGTGGATGAACAGGTCCGTGACGTCCTCGCCGACCAGCGGGTCCGCGGTCAGCAGGCCCAGGTCCTCGTAGTGCCTGGCCGTCTTGGGGTTGTAGTTGCCCGTGCCGATGTGGCAGTAGCTGCGCAGCTCGCCCGAGGGCTCCTGCCGTACGACGAGGGCGAGCTTGCAGTGGGTCTTGAGGCCGACCACCCCGTAGACCACGTGGCATCCGGCCCGCTCCAGCTTGCGCGCCCAGGTGATGTTGGCGTGCTCGTCGAACCGCGCCTTGATCTCCACGACCACGACGACCTGCTTGCCGGCCTCGGCCGCGTCGATCAACGCGTCCACGATCGGCGAGTCGCCGCTGGTCCGGTAGAGCGTCTGCTTGATGGCCAGCACGTTGGGGTCGGCCGCCGCCTGCTCGATGAAGCGCTGCACGCTCGTGGAGAACGAGTCGTACGGGTGGTGCAGCAGCACGTCCCGCTCGCGGAGGACCGCGAAGATGTCGTCCTCGACGTGGACCACCTCGGCGGGGACGAAGGGGCGGAAGCCGAGCTCCCCCCGGTCCAGGTCGGCGATCGCGTGCAGGCCGGTCAGGTCCAGCGGGCCGGGCAGCCGGTAGATCTCGTGCTGGGCCACGCCGAGCTCGTCGACCAGCAGTTCGAGCACCTCGTGCGTGATGCTGTCCTCGACCTCGAGCCGCACCGGCGGGCCGAAGCGGCGCTTGAGCAGCTCCCGCTCCAACGCCTGCATGAGGTTCTCCGTGACGTCCTCGTCCACGTCCAGGTCCTCGTTGCGGGTCACCCGGAAGACGTGGTGTTCCACGACCTCCATGCCCTTGAAGAGCTGGCCCAGGTGGGCGGCGATCACGTCTTCCAGCGGGACGAAGCGGTCCTTGGACGCCGCGACGAAGCGGGGAAGCTGGCTGGGCACCTTCACCCTGGCGAACACGGTGTTGCCGCTCACGGGATTTCGGACGGTAACGGCAAGGTTGAGAGACAAGCCCGAAATATAGGGAAAAGGATGGGCGGGATCGACCGCAAGCGGCGTCAGGACGGGCCGAATCCGTTCCCGGAACAGCTTGCGCATCTCGGTGCGCTCATCCCTGCCGAGGTCGTCCCAGCGCACGATCTCGATGCCCTCCGCGGCCAGTTGCGGCCGCAGCCTCTCGTGGAAGCAGGTCGAGTGCCGCTGCGCGAGGTCGTCGGCGATCGCGGCGATCCTGGCCAGCTCCTCGCGGGGCTTCAGTCCGCTCTTGGTGCGAAGCAGCAGGCCGGTGGCCATCCGGCGCTTGAGACCGGCCACCCGGACCCGGAAGAACTCATCCAGGTTGCTGGCGAAGATGGCCAGGAACTTGACCCTCTCCAGCAGCGGCAGCGAAGGGTCTTCGGCAAGCTCCAGAACCCGCTGGTTGAACTGCAACCAGCTCTCCTCACGGTTGAGGAAGCGTTCTTGTGGAAGGGGGATTCCTTCGGAGGTGGGGTGCGCGGGTTCGGCGGACATATGACCAGAATGCCCGCTTTGGTTGAACGGAACGTTAATTTAGGATCAACGGCCGCTGTTGCTTACTCGCTAGGTTCAAGTTTTCCCCGATCCTCACCGCTCCAACCGGACGGCTGGGCCTGTTGCACAGCCTGTCTGCCGGCGGTCCTGGCCTCCTTGGCGCGGATCTTCTCCTGTTCCTTGAGCTCCCGCTCGCGGATCCTCTCCTGCTCCTTGAGCAGTCGCTCCCGCTCGCGCTGCTCCCGCGCCCGCGCCTTCTCCTGCTCCCGCGCCAGCTTCTCCGCCTCGCGCCGCTCGCGTTCGCGGATCTTCTCCTGCTCCTTGAGCTCGCGTTCGCGGATCTTCTCCTGCTCCTTGAGCTCGCGTTCGCGGGCCTTCTCCTGTTCCTTGAGCTCCCGCTCGCGGGCCTTCTCCGCCTCGCGCGCCTCCTTGTCCGTCGGTCGCGCGGCAGGGGCAGGAGCAGGGGAGGGCGGGGGAGAGGGAGGGGTGAGGAGCGCGGCCTGACGCTGCTCCAGGAGGTGGGAGGAGGAGGTCAGGCGGGGGGTGGGGGCCAGGCCGGTGAGACCGTTCCACGCCAGGTTGACCAGATGCGCGGCCACCTCCTCGCGTGAGGGCCTGCGCACGTCCAGCCACCACTGACCGGTCAGCGCCACCATGCCGACCAGCATCTGCGCGTACATCGGCGCGAGCTTCGGGTCGTAGCCCCGCTCGGCGAACTGGTCGACCATCACGTCCTCGACCTGGCTCGCGATGTCGTTGATCAGGCTGGCGAACGTGCCCGTCCCCGAGGCCGCGTGGGAGTCGCGGACCAGGATGCGGAAGCCCTCGCTGTTCTCCTCCACGTAGGCCAGCAGGGCCAGGGCCGCCCGCTCCAGCTTGATCAGCGCGTGGGAGGCGGACAGGGCCTCGGTCACCATGCCGAGCAGCTTCTGCATCTCACGGTCGACGACGACCGCGTAGACGCCCTCCTTGCCGCCGAAGTGCTCGTAGACCACGGGTTTGGAGACGTTGGCGGTCGCCGCGATCTCCTCCACCGAGGTGCCGTCGAACCCTTTCTCCGCGAACAGGGTCCGGCTGATCTGGATCAGCTGCTCCCGGCGTTCCTTGCCTGACATGCGTCGTCGGGGTTCGCTCACGTCTCTAATAATGGCGCTCCCCGATCGCGAAACGGGAACCATATTCCGGCCCGCCCCCGTGACGGAGGCCCGGCCGACGGCCGCGGCGGAGGTGTTCGCCGAGGTGACGCCCACGCGGGGGCCGGACGGCTTCGTGGCCGCGCGGGCCGGGGAGACGGCGCCGCGGGGAGCGTCGGGGGGAGCGTCGGGGGAGGAGGCGGAAGAGGACGGCGAACGTGTCGTGGAAGGCGCCGTGACCACGCGGGCCGCCGGGGCGGCCCTCGGGTGACTGTCAGGCGGCAATGCGCTTCGCCGCCAGTCGTTCCGGCGTCGGCCAGCGGACGTCGTGGACCCAGCCCGCCTTCTCGAACCAGCGGATGACGCCCGCGCTGAGGTCGATCTGACCCTTGAGCGCGCCGTGCCGGGCGCAGGTCGGGTCGGAGTGGTGCAGGTTGTGCCAGGACTCGCCGAAGGACGGGATGGCCAGCCACCACACGTTGCGTGACTTGTCACGCGACTCGAAGACCTCTTCGCCGAAGACGTGGCAGATGGAGTTGATCGACCAGGTCACGTGGTGCAGCAGCCCGATGCGGACCAGCGTGCCCCAGAAGAACCCGGTGAGCATGCCCCACCACGACCACGACAGCAGGCCGCCCAGCACCGCGGGCAGCACCATGGAGGTGATCGCCATCACGGGGAAGAGCTTGTGGAGCTTGATGATGTCGGGGTCCTTGACGAGGTCGGGCGCGTACTTCTCGCGGTTCGCCCTGTCCGCCTCGAAGAGCCAGCCCATGTGCGCCCACAGCAACCCCTTGGTCACCGGCAGGAAACCGGTGCCGAACCGCCACGGCGAGTGCGGGTCACCCTCCTTGTCGGAGAACTTGTGGTGCTTGCGGTGGGTGGCCACCCAGTCGAGCACCGACATCTCCAGCGAGAGGCTGCCCGCGATGCCGAGCGCGATCTTCATCGGGCGCTTGGCCTTGAACGAGCCGTGGGTGAAGTAGCGGTGCAGGCCGACGGTCACGCCCAGCCCGGTGATCACGTAGAACACGGAGGCGATCACCACGTCGCTCCAGCCGAGCCCCCACCCCCAGGCGAACGGGACGGCGGCGATCAGGGCGATCAGCGGCGCGGCGACGACCACTCCGAAGGTGATGATCTCGGGGGTCGTCTTCGGCTCGGGGTCGACGTCCGGTTTGGGGCCCGGAGCGGGGCGGTCTTCGATGACGGTCATGCACTACCTCGCGTGGGCTTGGAGGGAGGTGGGCTTTTGTCTGGCTACGCAACCGTAACCTACGCCATCGTAAGTTAGGAATCCCTAAGCATCGAATGTGGGGAAGGTGACTCTCTGCGGCTGGACCCGTAGGGGTTTCATGACTTGTGTACCACCACCCTCACCTGCTAAACGACGTCCTCGGCGTGGCGCGCCCGTGTCCAGGGCGGAGAGAGGCGGGCCCCGTGCCCGACGAGGTCTCAAAACGAGGCGCGTTTGATATCAAGGGGTCGGTATCGTAGGGGGGCCGGGCGTTCGGATTGAGACCGAACCGCCAGGCTGATCCGGCATTGGGTAATTGGCAGCCCGCAAGGTTTTGGTCCTTGTTGTCCAGGTTCGAGTCCTGGTGCCGGAGCTGTCTCTTCTGTCTTGTTTGGCAACTCGGCTGGTCGGCTGGGTGGATTCGCAGGCGGGCAGGTATCCTCACGTTGTCGAGTGGGTGACGGGACGGTTTCCAGGCGGTAGCCGTACCTCACTCCACTTCGTCATGTCTCAGCCGCGACGCCGAGGGAGCCTCGTCCGTGAGTGTGCCGCGCCCGGCCGCCGTCATCGTCCTCGCCGCAGGTGAGGGCACCCGGATGAAATCGAAAACGCCCAAGATCTTGCACGAGCTGTGCGGCCGCACCCTGGTCGACCACATGCTCACAGCCGCCCGAGGACTCGAACCCGGGCGGCTCATTGTTGTCATCGGCCACGAACGAGATCGGGTCCAGGCGCACCTGTCGCGGACCAGCCCCGACGCCCAAGCCGTCGTGCAGACCGAGCAGAGGGGGACCGGTCACGCGGTCAGGGTCGTGCTGGAGCAGGTCGGCGCGATCGACGGCACCGTCCTGGTCACCTACGGGGACACCCCGCTGCTGCGCTCCGAGACCCTCGCCGGGCTCCTGGAGCAGCACGGCGCCGACGGCAACGCCGTCACCGTGCTCACCGCCGAGGTTCCCGACCCGTACGGCTACGGCCGGATCGTGCGCGACACCACTGGAGCGGTCCTGCAGATCGTCGAGGAGAAGGACGCCACTCCTCAGCAGCGGGCGATCAGGGAGATGAACTCCGGCGTCTACGCCTTCGACGGGGCCCTGCTGGCCGACGCGGTCAAGCGGGTCTCCACCTCCAACGCCCAGGGCGAGGAGTACCTCACCGACGTCCTGTCCATCCTGCGGGAGGACGGCCACCGGGTCGGCGCGCACGTCGCGGCCGACCACGTCGAGGTCGAGGGCGTCAACGACCGGGTGCAGCTCGCCTTCGCCCGCAAGGTCCTCAACGCCCGGTTGCTGGAGGCGCACATGCGCGCGGGGGTCACCGTGATCGACCCCGACAGCACGTGGGTCGACGTGGACGTGACCCTGGAACAGGACGTGGTGATCCACCCCGGCACCCAGCTGCACGGCCGTACGGCGGTCGCGGAGGGCGCGGAGATCGGCCCGGCCTCCACGCTGACCGACACGGTCGTCGGCGAGGGGGCGGTGGTGCGCAACGCGGTCTGCCTCGAGGCCGAGATCGGGCCCCAGGCGCTCGTCGGGCCGTACGCCTACCTGCGCCCCGGCACCGTGCTGGCCCGCAAGGCCAAGGCCGGGACCTACGTCGAGATGAAGAACGCGCGGGTCGGCGAGGGCGCCAAGGTGCCGCACCTCACCTATGTCGGCGACGCGGTCATCGGCGCGGGATCGAACATCGGCGCCTCGGCGATCTTCGTCAACTACGACGGGGTCGACAAGCACCAGACGACGATCGGCGAGCACGCCTTCGTCGGGTGCGACACCATGCTCGTCGCGCCGGTGAACATCGGCGACGGCGCATTCACTGCCGCGGGCTCGGTCATCACCAACGACGTCCCCCCGGGGGCGATCGGCGTGGCCCGTGGACAGCAGCGCAACATTGAAGGGTGGGTCGCGCGCAAGCGCGCGGGCACCAAGTCGGCCGACGCGGCGCTGCGGGCCGCCGAGGCCGAGAACCAGCAGGGGAGCAAGACGTGAGCGAGCGAAGCGAGCGGGCCAGTGGGCGCGGCGGCGTCGCTAATGCAACGGTTGGCCGTCACAACGGGAGGACGGCATGAGCGGCATCAAGCAGACCGGTGAGAAGAACCTGATGTTCTTCTCCGGGCGCGCGTACCCGGAACTGGCCGAGGAGGTGGCCAGTCACCTCGGCGTCGACACGACGCCGACCACGCTGCGTGACTTCGCCAACGGGGAGATCTACGCCCGCTACCGGGAGTCGGTGCGGGGTTGCGACGCCTTCGTGATCCAGAGTCACACCGGCCCCATCAACAAGTGGATCATGGAGCAGCTGATCATGGTGGACGCGCTCAAGCGCGCCTCCGCCAAGCGGATCACCGTGATCATGCCGTTCTTCGGCTACGCCCGCCAGGACAAGAAGGGGCGGGGGCGCGAGCCCATCACCGCCCGCCTGATGGCGGACCTGTTCAAGACCGCGGGCGCCGACCGGCTGATGTCGATCGACCTGCACACCTCCCAGATCCAGGGCTTCTTCGACGGTCCCGTCGACCACCTGTTCGCCATGCCCGTGCTGGTCAACTACCTCAAGGACAAGCTGGACCTGGAGAACACCACCATCGTCTCGCCCGACACCGGCCGGGTGCGGCTGTCGGAGCGGTGGGCCGACACGCTGGGCACCCCGATGGCCTTCATCCACAAGCGCCGCGACCTCGACGTGGCCAACCAGGTGAAGGTCAACGAGGTCGTCGGCAAGGTGCGGGGCCGCACCTGCGTGCTGATCGACGACATGATCGACACCGCGGGCACGATCTGCAAGGCGGCCGACGCGCTGTACGAGCAGGGCGCGACCAACGTGCTCGTCGCCGCGACGCACGCGGTGTTCTCCGACCCCGCGGTCGACAGGCTGAAGAACTCCAAGATCTCCGAAGTGATCGTCACCAACACGCTGCCGCTCGAAGAGGACAAGAGGTTCGACAAGCTCACCGTGCTGTCGATCGCCCCGCTGATCGCCCGCGCGATCACCGAGGTGTTCAGCGACGGCTCCGTGACGAGCCTGTTCGAGGGCGACAGCTGACCTTCGAGGTCACACGCCACAACCCGGCCCGGTGGCCCGCACGGCTCACCGGGCCGTGCGGTCGCCACGCGCGATAAGCTGTACAGGTTCTGCACGCTCGTAACGCCTTCCGCTAGGGCGGGTGAGGGAGAGCGTGCCCTCCACCGAAGATCCCTAGGAGATCAGTCGTGTCCGAAGTAGTCATCAACGCCGAGTCCCGCTCCGACTTCGGCAAGGGCGCCGCCCGCAAGATCCGTCGCGAGCACAAGGTGCCCGTCGTCCTCTACGGCCACGGCACGGACCCCAGGCACCTGTCGCTGCCGGGCCACGAGCTCCTGCTCGCCCTGCGCACGCCGAACGTCCTGATCCGCCTCGAGGGCGCGGTCACCGAGCTGGCGCTGCCCAAGGGCGTCCAGCGTGACCCGATCAAGGGCTTCCTCGAGCACGTCGACCTCCTCCTCGTCAAGCGCGGCGAGAAGGTCACCGTCGACATCCCCGTCACCGTGACCGGCGAGGTCGCCGACGGCCTCCTCGACCAGCAGCTGGTCTCCGTCTCGGTCGAGGCCGAGGCCACCCACATCCCGACGGGCGTCGAGGTGGACGTCGAGGGCCTGGAGATCGGCGCCCAGATCACCGCGGGCGACCTGAAGCTTCCCAAGGGCACGACCCTGGTCGCCGACCCCGAGACGCTGGTCCTGCACGTCACCGCCGCCCCGACCGCCGAGCCGGAGGCCGAGGCCGCCGAGGGCGAGCAGGCCGCTGAGGGCGAGGCCGCCGAGGCTGAGGCCGCCGAGGCCGCCGAGTAGTCCTCTCCGCCACACCCTGTCAGGGCAGTCCGAGACCGGGCTGCCCTGACGCGCATCGGAGGGACCGTCAGGGACGGGTTCGGCTTGGGCGCGTCGGTGTCTGGCCTACGTGCTCAACCTCCCGTGTGGCCGGGACCGGTTGTCGGCTTGGGCGCGTCGGTGTCTGGACTGAGGAACGCAGGAGCGCAGCGACGGAGTGACGAGGGAAGACGCCGACCCGGAAGCGCCCAAGCCCGCGACGCCGCCAGGCGTCGCAAACAAGCAGGGCCCGCGACGCCGTCAGGCGTCGCAATAAACACGAGAAGGGAAGCCGACCGTGGACCGCTGGTTGGTCGTGGGCCTGGGGAATCCCGGCGCCGAGTACGCCGGGAACCGGCACAACGCGGGCTTCATGGTGCTCGACGAGCTCGCCGCGCGGGCCGGCGGCAGGTTCAAGGCGCACAGATCGCGGGCCGAGGTGCTGGAGGGGCGGCTCGCGGGCGTCCCGGCCGTCCTGGCCAAGCCGCTGTCCTTCATGAACCTCTCCGGCGGCCCGGTGAAGGTCCTCACCGACTTCTACAAGGTGGACCCCGCCAGGGTGGTCGTCGTCCACGACGAGCTGGACATCCCGTACGGCGCGCTCAGGGCCAAGCTGGGCGGTGGCGACAACGGCCACAACGGGCTGAAGTCGATCACCAAGTCCCTGGCGACCAAGGACTACCTGCGGGTGCGGTTCGGCATCGGCCGCCCGCCGGGCCGGATGGACGCCGCGACCTTCGTCCTGCGCGACTTCGCGACCGCCGAGCGCAAGGACCTGCCGTTCCTGGTCGACAGGGCGGCCGACGTCGTCGAGTCCCTCATCAGGGCGGGCCTGGAGGCGACGCAGAACGCCTTCCACACGGGAGACCTGAACATCTCGGGCCCGCCCAGATAGTCTCGCCGGGCTTCGCACGGAGCCTGAGCGGGGCCTGAGCGGGGCCTGAGCGGGGCCGATCCTGACGCTCGGATCTCAGGACTCGCCGAAGACCATGAGATTCTGGAGCAGCTCGGCCTGCTCCATCGCGTCGTCGAGGGCGTTGTGGGTGTGCGGTCGCGTCGACAGCAGGTGCTTGGGCATCTGCCGTTTGGTCGCCCACCCGACGGGCACGCCCGCCTTCGCCGCGTACATCGTCTTCATGTCGACGCAGCGGGAGTGCCCGAACGGCGAGGCTCCGGCGAAACGCATGAAGTACCAGTACATCCACATCCAGTCGTAGGAGAGTGGATACGCCGCCAGCACCGGTGTGCTGTTGCCGCACACCTCGCGGATCCAGACGGCGGCGTTCCTCATCGCCTCGGCCGGGTCCAGTCCCTCGCGGACCAGCGTCTCCCGGTCGAGCCCGCTGACGGCGAGCGCCTCCGGCACGTGGTCGTCGCTGATGGGACGCAGCTCGGCGTAGAACGTGTGGGCCCGCGGGTCGATCGGCTGGAAGTCCCTACCGGTCATCCTCCCCGCCACGACCATGCCGAAGCTGGACATCGAGTACGGTCCGGGAATCGGGCCGTCGGCCTCGACGTCCACAGAGATGTACGTTTCGGTCTTCAAACCTCGGGCCCCTGTTCTTCCCGCTAGCATTCGGTAACTGTCCGTTGGCATCTGGTTACGCAGGGGGAGCGTGTGCGCGACGTGACCGTCGTCCAGGCGACGCCGAGGGCCGTGCCCGTGAGCCGTCCGAGCGTGCCCGGCTGGGTCCGCCGGCACAGGGCGCGGGCTGTCGCCGCCGACATCGGCTCCGCCTCTCTCGCCGGGGCGCTCGCCCTGTTCGTTCGATTCGGCGAGGTTACTCCCTATGTGACCCCCTACGTGATGTTGAGCGCCGCGCTTCCCCTCGTCTGGGTCTGCGCGATCAGGGTCAACCGCGCCTACGAGCCCCGCCTGATCGGTCTCGGGGCCGAGGAGTTCCAGCGGATCTTCCAGTGCGGGTTCACGCTCACCGCCGCGCTGGCCATCGGGGCCTACGTGACCAAGACCGACGTGGCCAGGGGTTACGTGGTGCTGGCCGTTCCGCTGGCGACGGTGGTCACCATCCTCGCGAGGTACGGCCTGCGGCGCTCCCTGCACCGCAGGCGGGCCGCGGGGGCGTGCATGCGCAGGGTCGTGGCGGTCGGCCACCGCGCCGCGATCGTCGACCTGGTCCGCCGTTTCCGCAGGGAGCCCTACCACGGCATGGAGGTCGTCGGCGTCTGCATGCCCTACGACGGCATGGGAGACGTGGAGGGCGTGCCCGTCCTGGGTGGCATGTCCGACGTCCCGCTCGTGGTCGCCCAGCTCTCCGCCGACACCGTGGCGGTGCTGGCCTGTCCGGAGATGGACGGGGTCGCGCTGCGGCGTCTCGCCTGGCGTCTTGAGCGGACCGCGACCGACCTGGTGGTCGCCCCGGCGCTGATGGAGGTGGCGGGGCCCCGGATCACGATCCGTCCCGCGGCCGGGCTTCCGCTGCTGCACGTCGACCATCCCGAGCTCGCGGGTCTGCGCCAGCTGCTCAAGAACCTCTTCGACCGCGTCGGGGCGGGGCTGCTGCTGGTCGCCCTGGCGCCGCTGTTCGCCGTGCTGGCCGTGGCCGTGCGCGCCTCGAGCCCGGGTCCGGTGTTCTTCCGCCAGAGGCGGGTCGGCAGGGACGGGGCCGAGTTCACGATCTACAAGTTCCGGACGATGGCCGTCGACGCCGAGCGGCGCAGGGCCGACCTCGCCGGTGACGGGCGGAGCATGCTGTTCAAGATCCGGAATGACCCGCGCATCACTCCCCTGGGCGCCCGGCTGCGACGTCACTCCCTGGACGAGCTGCCGCAGCTGATCAACGTGGTGTTCGGTCAGATGTCGCTGGTCGGTCCGAGGCCGCCGCTGCCCGAGGAGGTCGCCAGATACGGTGACGATGTCCGGCGCAGGCTGTTGGTCAAGCCGGGCATGACAGGCCTGTGGCAAGTGAGTGGGCGGTCTGACCTCTCTTGGGAGGAATCTGTACGGTTAGACCTGCGTTATGTGGAGAACTGGTCCCTGACACTGGACCTGCAGATCCTGTGGAAGACCTGGTCGGCTGTCGCGCGAGGGGCTGGAGCATATTGATGACGATTCGCGACGATCACATTCTCGCCGCGAACCTGGCGACCGAGGCGGGCGAAAGACTCCTCGCGCTGCGTGAGAAGACGGGGTTCGACGACCCGTCCGCGCTCCGCGCCGAGGGCGACACCGCCTCCCACCTGTTTCTGATGGAGGCGCTGACGGCCTCACGCCCAGGTGACAGTGTGCTGTCCGAGGAGGCGACCCAGGCGGAGCGTCTCGATCCCCGCCGCCTCACGGCCGAGCGCGTGTGGATCGTCGACCCGCTGGACGGCACCCGCGAGTTCGCCGAGGAGGGGCGCGCCGACTGGGCGGTCCACGTGGCGCTCTGGGAGCGCGGCGCGCTGACCGCCGGAGCGGTCGCGCTGCCCGCCGCGGGCAGGACGCTCTCGACCCTCGAACCCCCCGTGTTGCCCGAGCTCAGGGCGGGCGCCAGGCCGCGGATCGCGGTCAGCAGGACCAGGCCGCCCGAGTTCGTCAGGGAACTGGCCGACCTCGTGGGCGCCGACCTGGTGCCGATCGGCTCGGCGGGCGCCAAGATCTCCGCTGTCCTCACCGGACAGGTCGAGGCCTACGTGCACGCGGGCGGCCAGTACGAATGGGACTCCGCCGCCCCGGTGGCCGTCGCGCTCGCCTCCGGAGCCCATGCCAGCCGCGTCGACGGTTCTCCCCTGACCTACAACCAGGGCGACCCCTCGCTGCCGGATATCCTTGTTTCCCTACCGGGACTGGCGCCGACGTTGCTCGCCGGAATCCGGGATCTCCACCGATAATCCCCGCTAGGAGAGTCAGATGCTTCAGCGCGACTACACCACGTCGCAGCTCGATGTCCTCGAGGCAGAGGCCATTCACATCATGCGTGAGGTCGCGGCTGAGTTCGAGCGCCCCTGTCTGCTCTTCTCCGGCGGGAAGGACTCCATCGTCATGCTCCGCATCGCGGAGAAGGCGTTCTGGCCCGCGCCGATCCCGTTCCCGCTGATGCACGTCGACACCGGGCACAACTTCGCCGAGGTCATCGAGTTCCGCGACCGCAGGGCGGCGGAGCTGGGCGCCCGTCTCGTCGTGGCGAGCGTGCAGGACTCCATCGACGCCGGGCGCGTGGTCGAGGAGACGGGGCGCAGGGCCTCCCGCAACCGGCTGCAGACCACCACCCTGCTGGACGCGATCGAGGACAACGAGTACGACGCCGTGTTCGGCGGAGCCCGCCGCGACGAGGAGAAGGCCCGCGCCAAGGAGCGGGTGTTCTCCTTCCGCGACGACTTCGGCCAGTGGGACCCGAAGAACCAGCGCCCCGAGCTGTGGAACCTCTACAACTCGCGGATCCGCAAGGGCGAGCACATCCGGGTGTTCCCGCTGTCCAACTGGACCGAGCTCGACATCTGGGACTACATCCGCCGCGAGGGCATCGAGATCCCGTCGATCTACTACGCCCACACGCGCAAGGTGTTCGAGCGCGACGGCATGCTGCTGGCCGACAGCGAGTTCATCACCCGCGACGAGGACGAGCAGCTCGTGGAGATGACGGTCCGCTACCGCACGGTGGGCGACGTGACCTGCACGGGCGCGGTGCAGTCCGCCGCCGCGACGGTCGAGGAGATCATCGACGAGATCGCCGCGACCCGGCTCACCGAACGCGGCGCGACCCGCGCCGACGACCGGGCCTCCGAGGCGTCGATGGAAGACCGCAAGCGGGAGGGATACTTCTAGTGCGTGACGTCCTGTCGCACCGGCCCGTCCCCTCGTGGGAGGGGGCACGCGTGGTCCGGGGGGCACTTCCCGCAGGCGTCGCCCTGTCGCGCCGGCCGTTCCCGCCGGTGCAAGCCCAACCGCGTGTGGTCCGGGGCACGCTCCCGGCACAGCCTTCCCGCGAAAGCCGTACGACCTCTGGAGAGCAGTTCTGATGGACATCCTTCGCTTTGCCACGGCGGGAAGCGTCGACGACGGAAAGTCGACCCTCATCGGGCGGCTGCTCTTCGACTCCAAGGCCATCTTCGAAGACCAGCTCGAGGCCGTCGAGCGCACCTCCCGCGACCGCGGCACCGACTACACCGACCTGTCGCTGCTCACCGACGGCCTGCGGGCCGAGCGGGAGCAGGGCATCACCATCGACGTGGCCTACCGCTACTTCGCCACGCCCAAGCGCAAGTTCATCATCGCCGACACCCCGGGGCACATCCAGTACACCCGGAACATGGTCACCGGCGCCTCCACCGCGGACCTGGCGATCGTCCTGATCGACGCGCGCAAGGGCGTGCTGGAGCAGTCGCGGCGGCACGCCTTCCTGACCACGCTGCTGCGGGTGCCGCACCTGGTGCTGGCGGTCAACAAGATGGACCTGGTCGACTACTCCCAGGAGCGGTTCGAGGAGATCCGTGAGGAGTTCACCGCGTTCGCCTCCAAGCTGAACGCCCCCGACCTGACGTTCATCCCGATCTCCGCGCTGCACGGCGACAACGTGGTCTCCCGTTCGGAGAACATGCCGTGGTACAACGGCTCCTCGCTGCTGCACCACCTCGAGCACCTGCACATCGCCTCCGACCGGAACCTGGTCGACGTCCGCTTCCCGGTGCAGTACGTCATCAGGCCGCAGCGGGCCACCGACCCGGCCTTCCACGACTACCGCGGCTACGCGGGCCAGGTCGCGGGCGGCGTGCTGAAGCCCGGCGACGAGGTGATGCACCTGCCCTCGGGGCTGACCACGCGCATCGCCTCGATCGACACCTACGACGGCCCGGTGGACGAGGCGTTCCCGCCGATGGCGGTGACCCTCCGCCTCGAGGACGACATCGACATCTCCCGCGGCGACATGATCTGCCGTCCGAACAACCAGCCGCACGCCGCCCAGGAACTCGAGGCGATGGTCTGCTGGATGACCGACGCGAGCAAGCTCAGCCCGCGCACCAAGCTGACCATCAAGCAGACCACCCGCACGGCCCGTGCGCTGGTCCGCGACCTGCACTACCGCCTTGACGTCAACACCCTGCACCGCGACGAGTCGGCCCAGTCGCTCAGCCTGAACGAGATCGGCCGCGTCTCGCTCCGCGTGACCCAGCCCCTGTTCGTGGACGACTACGCGAGAAACCGCCTCACCGGCGGCTTCATCCTCGTGGACGAGGCCACCAACAACACCGTCGGCGCCGGGATGATCGTCGAAGCGCGGTAGCCCCTCCCGAGAAGCCCCTGGCGGTGGATCGCGCGGCCGGTTCCGGCGGCCACCGCCGCACACCAGGTGAGTCTCACACGGTCTCCTCCGACGCCCGCCGTACGCGGGTGACGGAGGAGACCGTCGTGTTGTGCGGGCATGCCGGGAGGATGACGTCTCCCAGGTAGATCCTTTGTCTGTTCTCCGTCCTTTCGGTAACTCTCCGCGCTAGCCTCGGCACGTTCCGTATCCATCGGGTAAGGATTCGTGCCTGTGTCTGATAGTCCGTCCCCCGCCCGGGTCGTCTTCCTGGGGGGCCTCGGCCGTAGCGGGACCACGCTGCTGGAGCGGCTCCTCGGTGAGGTGCCCGGCGTCGCGCCGCTCGGCGAGGTCGTTCACCTCTGGGCCAGAGGCGTGCTGGCGGACGAGGACTGCGGATGTCACGAGCCGTTCGGCACATGTCCGTTCTGGCACAAGGTGGGGGAACGCGCCTTCGGCGGATGGTCGCCGGAGCTCGCCCACCGGGTCCTCGCGCTCGGGCGGAGGGTCGACCGCACCCGTCGGATCCTCACCCTGGCCCAACTCCTGGCCGAGGAGCGGATCGGCGCCGCCGGGTGGCCGTCGCCGCGGACCGCCGAGCTGGGCGAGTACGTCGCCGCGCACCGTCGCCTGTACGACGCGGCGGGCGAGGTCGCCGACTGCCCGGTCGTGGTGGACTCCAGCAAACACGCCTCCCTGGCCTTCTGCCTGGCGGCGGCCGGGGTCGACGTCCACGTCGTGCACGTCGTCCGTGACCCCAGGGCGGTCGCGCACTCCTGGGACAGGCGGGTCGTGCGCCCCGAGGACGGCTCCCCGATGACCCGCTGGTCACCGGCCCGCACCTCGCTGCACTGGGTGGCCCAGAACCTCAGCCTGGAGCTCCTGGCCCGCAGGGGCGTCCCCGTCACCAGGGTCCGCTACGAGGACCTCCTCCACGCCCCGGCGGACACCCTCAGAGGCCTGCTGGGCAGGATCGGCCTGCCTCCCCGCCTCGACTTCCTGGCCGACGGGCAGGCCCGCCTCTCCCGGACGCACACGGTCTCCGGCAATCCCATGCGTTTCACGGTCGGCACGGTCGGGCTGGTCTCCGACGACGCGTGGCGCACCGCGGCTCCGGCCAGGCACCGACGCCTGGTCACCACGATGACCTGGCCGCTGATGATCAAGTACGGCTATCGCGGGAGGCTCGCGTGAGTCCATCGGTGGGCGTGGTCATTCCCACGAAGGGGCGACGGCCGGAACACCTGCGCGCCGCCGTGCTCGCCGCACTCGACCAGGACCACCCCGGCGCCGTCGAGGTCGTCGTCGTCGTGGACGGCGCGGCCCTCGCCCCGGTCATCGACCAGGTGGCCGACCTGCTGGTCAGCGGGGCCATGGCGGCGGGCGAGACGCAGCCGCTCCCGCGTCGGGTCAGGGTGGTGGCCAACCGCCTCAGTCCCGGTCTGCCGGGCGCCCGCAACACGGGCATCGCGGCACTCGACACCGACCTGGTCGCCTTCTGCGACGACGACGACCTGTGGTCGCAGGGAAAGCTCGACGCCCAGATCGCGGCGCTGCTGGCCGAGCCGGGCGCGGAGTTCTCCAGCTGCGCCATCGAGGTCGAGTACGGCTCACGCCGCGTCCCGCGCCTGGCGGGCACCTCCGAGATCACCCGAGCCCACCTGTTGCGCTCGCGCATGGTGATGGCGCACTCCTCGACGTTCCTGTTCAGGCGTGGCGCGTTCTGGGTGGACGAGAGCGCGCCGAACGGCCAGAACGAGGACTGGGACCTGGCGCTGCGCGCCGCGGCCCGCCGTCCCATCGTGCACGTCGACCGCCCGCTGGCGCGCGTCCGCTGGGGCGGCTCGCTGTACAGCACCCGCTGGGCCGACCGGATCGCCGGGCTGGAGTGGATGCTCGCCCGGCACCCCGATCTGGCCGTGGATCCGCGCGGCGCGGCGCGGGTCTACGGTCAGCTCGCCTTCCACCACGCGGCCCTGGGCCGCAGGAGGGAGGCGGGGCGCTGGGCGTGGCGGGCGTTCGCCGCACGGCGCGGCGAGCCCCGCGCGCCCATCGCGCTCGCTGTGGCGGCGGGCCTGGTGTCGGCCCAGACGGTGCTCAGCGCCCTGCACCACCGTGGGCACGGCATCTGATGGCGCTCAGAACCGCCAGGGAGGCCACCGACGCCACGCCCGGGACCCCACGTCCTGAACCGCGCCCTGAACCTCACCCTGACAAGGCGACCCGCAGGAGGCTGCGCCGCAGGGTGCGGGTGGCCGGTCTCGCCGTCGACCCGATGACCGAGGGCGAGGTGGTCGACCACGTGGTCGCCGCGTTGAAGCGCGGTGAGGGCGGCCATCTGGTCACTCCGAACGTGGACATCTGCTGGGCCGCCGCCCGTGACCCCGAGGCACGCGAAATCATCGAGCGCGCCGACCTCGTGGTCGCGGACGGCATGCCGCTGGTGTGGGCGGCGAAACTGCTCGGCACCCCCGTGCCGGGCCGTGTCACCGGCGCGGACCTGGTCTGGTCCCTGTCCGAGGCCGCCGCCTTCTACCACCATCCCGTCTATCTGCTGGGCGGTCCGCCGGGAGTGGCCAGGCAGGCGGCCGACAGGCTCAGGGAGCGCCATCCCCGCCTGCTCGTCGTGGGCGCGGACGCCCCGCCGCACGGGTTCGAGACCACCCAGGAGGGCTACGCGAGGGTCAAGGACGCCCTGCTGGCCGCCGCGCCCCGGCTGGTCTTCGTCGGCCTCGGCTTTCCCAAACAGGACCGCCTCATCGCACGCCTCCGAGAGGACCTGCCCACCACCTGGTTCGTCGGCTGCGGCGCGGCGATCACGTTCGCGGCGGGCGCGGTGCGCAGAGCGCCGATGTGGATGCGGCGAGCCGGGCTGGAGTGGCTCTTCCGGCTGCTCAACGAGCCAGGCAGGCTGGCCCGCCGCTACCTGCTGCACGACCTGCCGTTCGCCCTCGTCCTGCTCACAACCTGCCTGTTCCGTCGCCTGTTCTCCTGAACCCGCCCTGGGGCTCCAGGGTCCCGGAAAGGCAGGCCTGCCGGACGGTGGAAGACGAGGCGCCGGTGGGCCTACCGGAGGCCGGCCAGTCTTCTGACGCGGCCGGCATCCTCCGGGCTCAGCCGGTTGGCCGCCGTGGTCAGGGCCTGGCGGGAGTCCATGGGGCGATAGGCCGTACGGGACAGGCCGCTCCAGGCGAAGCCGCCTGCGCTTCCCGCGGACGCGGTGCACGCCCTGGAAACCCGTTCCTGTGCGCGGGAGGACCAGGTCAGGCCGAGCAGGCCGTACAGCCGGCGGAAGCCCTCTCCGGGATCGGCGGCCAGGGCCTCGTAGTCGACCAGCAAGATCCCGGGGTGTCTGGCCGCCAGGTCGGCGGCGACGGTCCTGGCCGCCCGCCACAGGGCGACGGCTTTGGCGAGGCGGTCCTGGGAGCCGACGAGCCCGCGCAGCGCCTCCAGATGCGGATGATCCCTGACCAGCAACGGCTGTTCGAGCAGCTCGTGGAAGTAGACCGTCCAGCCGAGGCGCTGCCAGCTTCCCACGAACGCCACCGGGTCGCGCAGCAGAACGACCACCTGGCAGCCGAGCCGCTCGGCGAACCACCCGGCGGAGAACAGCGCGAACGGGTCGTCCAGCAGCGCCCTCCGTCCTGTCAGCCGCCCCAGCGTGAACGCCGTGCCGTACCTGACCATCCTCGCCAGGTCGTACGGCGAGCGGTTGCGCCGCAGCTCGGCCAGGAACCGGTAACGCAGGGCGACGGTGTCGGTGAAGGCGGGCAGCCAGGCTTCCTCGTTGTCCTGGCAGATGTACTGGAAGCGGTGGGTGACGTGGGCGTTCAGCACTCCGGGGCACCGTCCTGGCGGGTGCTGGGGGTTCAGCGGCTCGTTGACGTAGACCAGCCCGCCGCCCGCCGCCAGCATCTTGCCCGTCCAGCTCGTCCCGCTCCTGGGCAGGCCGGTCACCAGGACGGGCCTGCCCGTGCCCGCCGCCGTGCCCGCCGCCGTGCCCGGCTCCGTGTCCCTCACCGGGCCCGTCCTCGTGTCCGCCCCACGTCGGTCACCGCGTCTGTCTCCCGGTCTCCTGCTCGGCTTCTCCCCGGGGGTGTGCTGCGGTCTCCTGCTCGGCTTCTCCCCGGGTGCGTCTTCTGGCCTCTTGTCCGGTCTCTTCCCGTGCGGGGCGACGGGTCCGCCACCATGTCAGGGCCGTCAGGCTGTGGGAGCCGAAGGGGCGCAGGCCGTAGCGGCGGTGGATCTGCCACAGCGGCAGCAGGTTCTTGACCAGCGTGCCCCCGGCCCAGCCGAGGGCGGCGCCGAGCGCTCCCCAGGAGGGGATCAACCACGCGCCCAGCGCCACGGTCACCGCGACGGCGGCGACCAGGTTGGCCAGGCTGGAGCCGGTGTGCCCCGCGGCGGTCAGCACCACGTCGACCATGCCGCAGGCACAGGCGAGCATCATCGTCGCGGCGAGCACCAGTGCCACCGGGGTCCCTGAGGCGTAGCCCCCGCCGAAGAGGCCGAGCAACCAGGGGGCGAAGACCGCGTATCCCAGCCAGACGGGCCAGGTCAGCAGGACCAGCCACACGGTCGCGGACTGGTACAGCTCGCGGGCGCGAGGCAGGTCGCGCGCGGCCAGTGCCGCGACCAGCCTCGGCTGCGCCGCCTGGGCCAGCCCTCGGTTGGCGAGCTGGCCGACCACCTTGAAACGGGTCGCCGCGGTGTAGACCGCCGCCTCCGCCGGCCCCGCGAGCATCGCCACGATCATGATGTCGAGCCGCTGGAACACCGCCTGGACGGCGGCCGCCGCCGATCGGGGCCAGGTGTGACGCCACAGGTCTCCGGCGGTGCCGGAGACATACGGCGTGCGGGGCAGACGCCCGCGCAGCCAGAGCGCGGCCAGTGCCAGCACCGCGAGATGCGGCAGGGCCCACGCCGCCGCCAGGACCGGAACCGACCCGCCCCCCGCCAGCACCGCGAGCGTGACCAGGACGAGCTGGGCCGTCGGCAGCAGCACGCCTTCCAGCAGCACGGTGGGCGACATCGCGCCGAATCCGCGTGTCGCGGCCACCATGACCTCCGCGCACACCACCACCGGCAGCGCGGCTCCCAGCACCCGGAACACGGGATCGGGGACGCAGGTGACGACGACCGCCCCGACGGTCAGGGAAAGAGCCGCGACCGGTGTCAGCGCCGCGCGCATGTAGCCGCGGACACGGGCATGGGCACAAGGGGTGGCACGGGCACAAGCACAGGCACAGTCGCGGGCACAGGCACAGGCACAGGCACAGTCGCGGGCATGGGCATGGGCATGGGCATGGACATGGGCAGAGGCGCAGGCACGGTGGCGGACGTGGACATGGGCCGGGGTGCGGTCGTGGGCGCAGGCGCGGCCGGACGCTCCTGCTCTGGCGATGACGTGGATCAGGCCGTTTCCCACGTCCATCCGCAGGATTCCGGCGACGGTCAGGCAGAGCGCCGTCGCGCCGAAGAAGACGCCGGCCGTCTGCTTGCCCGTCTCCCGGGTGACCAGCACGACCATCAGGAACTGCGCGCCGGCCCCCGCTCCCGCCCCGGCCAGCCCCGCGAGCCCGTCCCTGGCCACCCCGCTCATACCGAAGAGGCGAGACAGCACGGACAGGCGGGCCAGCTGCGCGGAGATGAGGGTCACCATGGCGGTTTCCTTGGGCGAGATTCATGGGGCTGTGGCGTCGTGAGGGACACGGTGGGGGCCGCTGAGGCCACAGCGGGGGTCATGGTGGGGGAAAGGACGGGGAGGGAGTGTCACGGCGCTGGTTCTGTCCTGTGGGACGGAGGCGGGACGGTCAGGAAGTGGATGGGCGAGGGCGCTGTGGGACGGAGGCGGGACGATTGGGAGTAGATGGGGTGAGGGTGCTGTGGACGGGTGGGGTGAAGGGACTGGGGGCGGAGTGGGTGGGACGAGGGTGCTGTGGATGGATGGAGTGGCGGTGGACGGGAGGGAGGGAAGGGTCTGCGGGCGGGGAGGTCGGGGAGACGGCTCGGGGGGATGGCTCGGGCGGGGGTGGTCAGCGTCGCCATGAGGGTTCCGTGCCGAGCCATCTGACCAGCAGGGCGTCGGACTCCTGGAAACGCTCGGCGAGCTCGCGGCGGAGCGATCGGGGCATCGGAGCCGGCCGGGGCTGGGCGTTGTGCTGTTCGAACACCGGATCGCCGATGTGCGGCAGCCCGAGGAACTCCAGCACGCGGTCATAGACGATCTCCGGCTCGCCGAAGAACCGTCCGCTGTCGAGCACGAGCATCCGGTCCCTGCCGACCAGAGGCTCGAGCCGGGTGAGCTGCTCGGCGTAGTGGCCCCTGGCCAGGTAGGCGTGGTGGCGGTGGGCGTGGCTCGTCGAATGGGGCGCGGCGCACAGGTCGTCCACGGTCCCAGTCAGCCGTTCCTCCTCGAGCTCGACCGCCCTGGCGAAGGAGCGTTCGGTCTCGAAGCCTCTGGCCAGCTCGTGGGCGTGCGCGGAGAGGGCGCGTTCGACCGGATCCCTCACAAGGACGATCAGCTTCACACCCGGCAGGTCCCAGGCGATCCGGGGACCGGCCAGCGGATGGAACAGGTAGTAGGGCGAGGACTCGAAGGCCTGGGGGCGGCAGCCGTACCGGCGGGCCAGCCTGGCCGCTCTCGTCCGCAGCGGGAAGTGCGCCCTGTACCAGGACAGGCCCCGGTCGTAGGCCACGTCGAAGTAGTGGACTCCCTTGTGGAGCACGGGTTTGAGGATCAACGGATGCTGTGACAGCGCGCGGTAGAGCGAGGTGGTGCCCGATCGCTGCGCCCCGACGATCAGGAAGGACGGCAGCACCCGGCCCCCGGCGGTGAGACGCCCGGCGGTTCGCGACACGGCGTGCACAGAACGCTTCAGCATGGGCTTCACCACGTTCCTCCAGCATGGATGCTCCGTCCTTCGGAGCGGGGAGGAAATGTGGAACGGTCCCTCATGATGTTCTCCGGATTTTCTCGGCGAGGCCTTGTTGCGGTGACGGGGTCGGCGACAACCAAGCCGACGTGGCGTGACCGCCCCAGGGCATGGGGTGGCAGCGCGGGGAGCCCTCCAGCCGCTGGGCGGGGCTGTGAACCGCGAACCACCCGGCTTCGGCCGGGAATCCCGATCCTTTGGAGCCGGGAGGATGTCAAAGCAGGAGCTCCTGGGAGTCGACGACGGGGTTGAGCCAGTGCTCGGGCGGCCCGAGGGGAGTGTGCCCGTCGGCGGCGTGCCGGTCCGCCAGCGCGATCAGGTAGCGGATCGCGGTCGTTCTGGCCTCGGCGGCGGACAGCCCGAACGGGGCCAGCGTCCTCAGGGCCTGAGCCAGACAGGCCCTGGCCGCGACGGCGGGATCGGCGCGACGCAGGGCGCGCTGGAAGAAGTGGTGGACGGCGTCGAAGCCCAGCGGCACCCCGGTGGCGAACCGCTCCCAGTCCCACACCAGCAGCCTGCCGTCGGCCGCGCACGCGATGTTCCAGGGGGAGAAGTCCCCGTGCCAGGCGAATCCGCAGTCGGAGAAGCGGGCGGGCGCCCGGCGGGGGAGCCGGTGGGGGCCGTCGTCGGGGTGGGCGCCGGGAGTCGGGTCGGGGGTGCTGACGGGTGGGTGGCCGGGCGTCGGGGTGGGGGCGTCGTCAGGGTCGTCAGGGGGGATGGCGGGTGGGGGGCCGGGGATCCGGCTGATCTCGTCGATCGCGTCGGTGAGGAGACGATCGGGGACGGGGCCCCGCCGGATGCCTCGCCGTACGGGGAGAGGGGTCAGCGCGAGCACGGACAGGCCGCGCCATGACCCGTGGTGGAGCACGGCGGGCGGGACGACGGTCTTCAGCGGGGTGTCGGCGAGCAGGTTGAGCGTCCGGGCCTCGTGCGCGACGAGTTCGCGGACCCGCGCGGTGTCGCCGATCTTCACGAAGGCGGTCAGCCCGTCGGGGGAGTGGGCCTCCAGGATCGGCTTGCGGTTGGCGCGCCCCGCGGGGCGGACGTGCAGCACGACCCGGATCGGGACGCCCAGCGCCTCGCTGAGGCAGGTCTCGATCGTCGCCTCCCCCGAGGGGACCATGACCCGCACGCCGGGATGCCACCACGCCCGGGGGGCCAGCCTGCGGGGAAGCGCGGGATGGGGGAGCAGGGAGTAGGGGCGGGCCTCGCCGTCACCGGGGAACAGCAGGTCGACCGTCTGGGCGAGGTAGCGCAGCCGGGCGCGGGCGTCGTTCATGCGGTCCCGCTCACCATCGAGTTCCTCCACAGGAGCGCGAATGAGATCAGGTACAGGCTGAGCGGCGTGACCAGCCCGTCGTAGACGAACATGTAGAGCAGGGTCAGGATCATCACCAGGACTCCGGCCATGCCGATCGGGCTCCGGTCACGCCAGTGGCGGCGGATCGCCCCGATGAAGAACGCCACGTAGAGCCCGGCCCCGACGAAGCCCTGAGTGATCATCAGATGCCAGAGTTGGCCGTCGCTGCCCAGCGGAGGGTGGCCGCAGCCGTCGCACCAGTCGGTCCTGCCGGTGGTGATCGTGCGGTGGTTGCCCGTCGCGTTGCGGGTGTTGCCGTAGCCGATGATCGGCGAGGTGCGCGCCGCCGCGACGGTCGCCGACACCGTGAAGGCGCGGATGTCGTTGCTGTGTGGGTTGTCCAGCCGCTGGGCCACCATGGTCCGCAGCGGGCTGAGAAGGAACACCAGCGCCCCCGCGGCGACGGCGGAGCAGGCCAGGAGCCGGGCCCGTGTGCCCAGGCGCAGCAGGAGATAGACGGCGGCGACCCCGAGGCCGATCCACAGGCCCCTGTTCAGGGAGTAGACGACGGGGACCGAGGCCAGCGCGAGCAGCGGGGCCACGGCCAGGCGGCTGCGCCGCCCGCCGTACACCCACCAGCCGACCACGAACCAGACGAGCAGCACCGAGAGGTTGCCGCCCCAGGCGTTGGCCCACTCGAACGGGGCCTCGGGGCGCGGGGAGGCGTGGCCGAGGACCTTCTGCACCTGCGCGGAGGTCGGGTGGATCAGGTTGTGGACGAAGGCGTTCTCACTGACCCAGCGGGGCAGCAGCAGCTCGACCGGCGAGGTGAAACCGGCGTGCGGGGCGAGCACCCCCAGCAGGCCGCCCGCGACGGTCGTGACGAACAGCGCGCCGAGCATGCGCGTCAGGGTGAGCTGGGGAAGCTCTCGCTCGGTCAGATTGCCCAGGTAGAGCAGCATGATCGTCATCGAGACGTAGAGGAACAGGCGCATCAGGTAGCCGATCACCCGCCCCGCGCCGAAGTCGCCGTAGGTGTGCGGCGGCATCTCGCCGAGCATGGACGCGCTGACCAGGTAGCCCGCCAGCAGCAACAGCCAGAGCCCGAAGCCTCGGGGGGTCCGGACGGGCCGTCGCCGCCACAGGACCAGCGCCATCCACGGGGCCAGCACGATCACCGAGAGCCCGCCGAAGCCGAGCGCCCACCAGAACGGGTAACCCACGAGCAGCGCGGCGATCGGCCAGGCAGCCCGGTCCAGGCCTCTCACGGAGGGAAGACCCTCCTGCCGCCTGCCGGGGACGTCCCGCTGACCGGCGTGGCGGTCATGCCTCCGCCCACGACGGGCCCGCCGTTCTGGGGGGTGAGCGCCGAGCCGGGGAGAGCCCCGAAGGGCGGCTCGGGGAACCCCCGCTCTGCCGGAAGCCGGTTGTCTCCCTGTCTCTCCTCTTCCCGCGCACCCGTGGTCTGTGCTCCCTCCCGGGGCGTGAGAAGCGCGCCGATCACCGGGACCCCCTGCCGCTTGAGCTTGCGCACGGCCCGCGCCACCCCGCGCGACGACCTTCCCGGCACGCCGACCAGGAGCACCGCCCCCTGCCTGCCCGCCAGGGCGCCGGCTCCCTCGCCGCCGGGGATCGCGCGGACGGCTCCCGCGAGAGCGTCGATCGCGGTCACGAACCTCCTGTCCCGGGGCTCGCCGAGCGCGCGGGGGCGGTCGCGGAGCCAGGCGAGGCCCACTCCGGACAGGAGGCCGAGCATCAGGCCGCTGCCCAGGTAGAGGGGCGGGCTGGGGAGACTCGGCGCGGTGGGGACGGCGGCCTCGCTGATCACGGAGCCGGGGGTGACGGCGACGGTTCTCAGCGCGTCGTACTTGACGGTGAGGTTGTAGACCTGGCGGCTGAGAACGTTCTGCCGTTGCAGGGCCATGGTCCGTTCCGCCGTGCCTTTGGCCAGTCCCGGCAGCGCGGCGACGACGGTCGCCAGGCTCGCGTTGACCTGCTTCAGCTTGGTCAGGAGCGTCTTGAGCTGGATGTCCAGCGCCCGGGTCGTGGCCTCGCGCCGGTTGGCGAGGTAGGCCTGGGCGTAGGCGCCGGCGCCCGTCGCCGCCGACCTCGGGTCGGCGGCGGTGTAGGAGATCTCCAGGACCGAGGTGTTGGGCGGAACGGAGACCTCCGCGGGACCGGGAGCGCTCCCGAGCGCGACCCCGGCCTTTCTGGCGACGATCGCGGAGCGGGCGATCTGGGCCTCCGTGTCGAGGTTGAGCGCCTCACGCTGCCGGTTGGTGACCTGGTTGGTCTGCTCCTGCAGGCCTGTCGAGGTCACCAGCACCTGGGTCGAGGCGGTGTAGGCGGGCGGGGTGAGGCGGAGCGCGGCGGCGCCCGAGCCCACTCCGGCGGCGATGAGGAGCAGGACGGTCGGCCATCTGCGCCGGAGAAGGGACGCGTAATCCGTCAGGTCTCCGCCGGAGCGGCGGACGGGGATGTCCGGCGACGGGTTCATGCGTTGTGGGTCCCTTTCGGGCGGTTTCGACGTGGGGGAGTAGGCGATTCCGAACCCTAGGAACTATAGATCTGCTCACCGTTTTCCCCATCCGATACGCAAGATTTTCATGAGAACCATGATGGCGATCATGGGGAAATATTTGCCATTTATCCGATATCTCACCTGTGGGGCGTCGGCGCTCGCGGGGAGTCCCCCGGTGAACCGGCGAAGTCCGTGACGCGGCACGTCCAGCCGATGGGAAGGTGGAGTCCGGTGAAGACGGACAGGCGTGCGAGTGGACCATCTGGGGGGAATCAGTGCATCGGATAAACGTCGCAGAAAAGTGGATTTCCCGGAAGGTGACAATCGCCGTAACGGGTTTCGCCTTGGTGCTGGGAACGGGAGCGTGCGCTCGGTTTCACGGCGTTTCCCGTGATTTCCCCGGGCCTGCCGCTGACTCTCCCCGGCACGGCGCGGACTCCTCGGTCGGAGGAGGCGAATCCCCCGGGCGGGGTGTGGATCCTCCCGGGCACACCGCGGGCTCCCGGGGGCGGGCGGTGAGCCCCTCCTGCGGGGTCGCCGCCAAACTCGTTCCCGTCTGCGGAGCCTGGTGGGGGATCGCTCCCGAGGTCTTCACGGGCAGGCCTCCCCGGCGGGCGCTGGCGCGCGCGGAGCGGCGCATGGGGCGCAGGGCGGACATCGTGCACCTCTACCACCGGGGATCGGAGCTCTTCCCGACCTCCGAGGAACGGCTGATCGCGCGCGACCCCGGCGGGCGCAGGCTCCTGCTGATCAACTGGAAGCCGTCCTTCGACCACACCTGGGCGGAGATCGCCGGGGGCGCGCTGGACGGGCGCATCGACCGGCTGGCCGCCCACATCGTCAGGAGCTTCCCCGAGAGGTTCTTCCTCACCGTGCACCACGAGCCCGAGGACGACGTACGGGAGAGCCCCGGCTCGGGGATGACCGCGGACGACTACGCCGCGATGTTCCGCCACGTGGTGCTCCGCCTGCGCCGCGGGGGTGTGGACAACGCGGTCACGGTCATGACCTACATGGGCGCGCCGAACTGGGCGGCCAGGCCCTGGTTCGACAGGCTCTATCCCGGTGACGACGTGGTCGACTGGGTGGCCGCGGACCCCTACGTCGACGACAGGGTCCAGACCTTCGGCGGCCTGGTCGACAAGACCCGCGAGGAGTTCGCGGACTGGCCGGGGTTCTACAGCTGGGCGCGGTCGCGCCGCCCGGCCAAGCCCGTCATGGTCGCCGAGTGGGGCGTGTTCGAGCGTCCAGAAGGCCCAGGCTTCAAGGAGTCGTTCTTCTCCGCCGTGCGCGGGGAGATGCGCGCCTACCCCCGCATCAAGGCGCTGGTCTACTTCGACTCACCGCGGGCCCCTCGGGGGGACACCCGTTTCGACACCACTCCCGGTGGTCTGAAGGCCTTCGGGGACCTCGCCAGCGACCCCTACCTGAGCGCCGCCGCGGTTCCACAGCAGTGACCACGCCGCCACGCCCGCCGCGACCGCTCCGGCGAGGATCCAGAGCATGGCCGTGTTGCCGACCCCCAGGAGCTTCAGAGCCGAGGCCAGCAGCACCACCGCGAGCAGCACGCGGATGACGCCGCCGGGCGCCCACGCGGAGATCCGGGCGCCCAGGTAGACGCCGGGGATCGAGCCGACCAGCAGCGAGGTGGTGACGGCGAGTTGGAAGTCGCCGAACAGCAGGTGCCCCAGGGCCGCGGACGCGACCAGCGGCACGGCCTGCACCAGGTCGGTGCCGACGAGCTGGTTGGCCTTCAGCGCGGGGTAGAGCGCGAGCAGCGCCACGATGATGAGCGATCCCGAGCCGACGGACGAGATGCCGACGACCAGGCCGCCGATCATACCGACCAGTAAGGTCGGAATTGGGCGCACGACGATGTCGTCCAGACCCGCGGCGGCGACCTCCTGACGCCCGGCGGTCGCGTCCCCGCGCGACATCCAGGCCTTGGCTCCCAGCCCGGCCACGGCCAGCAGCAGGGCGACGCCCAGGGCGTACTTGATCGTCTCCTGGACCTGCTCGCCGTCCCCGAACGCCCTGGCGACGAACACCCCGCAGAAGGCCGCAGGCACCGACCCCGCGCACAGCCAGCCGACCAGCCGCAGGTTGACGGTGCCGCGCCGCAGGTGCACGAACCCGCCGACGGGCTTCATCACGGCGGAGGCGACGAGATCGCTGGAGACGGCCGCCAGGGGCGGCACGTTGAAGAACAGCATCATCATCGGCGTCATCAGCGCGCCGCCGCCCATGCCGGTCAGCCCGACGATGATCGCGACGAAGAAGGATCCGGCGGCGAGGGGGATGTCGATGGCCATCGGTCGTTCACCATTTCTCGAGCACTGCGTGGGCGGCGGACGTGCCTTGACGCCCCTTCGAACGAAAGCCGGCCCTTCCCGGCGCCGGCGGACCCGGTCTTCCGTTCCGGATCAGCGGACCCAACCTCCCTGGACCAGCGGGTCCAGCACCTGGTGGACCGCCCGGTCCACGCTGATCGAGGTGGTGTCGATGACCAGGTCGGCGTCGTCCGGCTCCTCGTACGGGTCGGAGACGCCGGTGAACTCGGGGATGAGGCCCGCCCGCGCCTTGGCGTAGAGCCCCTTGCGGTCGCGGCGCTCGCACTCCTCGAGCGGTGTGGCCACGTGGACGAGCAGGAAGTCGGCTCCGACGGCCTCGACCATCGCCCTGACCTCGTCGCGGGTCGCGGCGTACGGCGCGATCGGCGCGCAGATCGCCAGCCCGCCGTGTCTGGCGGCCTCGGCGGCGACGAACCCGATCCGCCGGATGTTGAGGTCGCGGTCCTCCTTGGAGAAGGTCAGCCCCGCCGACAGCAGCCGCCGGACGACGTCGCCGTCGAGATAGGTGACCGTACGGCTGCCGCGCTCGAGCAGCGCGTCGCGCAGCCCCCTGGCGACGGTCGACTTGCCCGAGCCGGACAGGCCGGTGAAGAAGACCACGAGGCCGCGCCGGTGCGGCGGCCCGGGAAGCGTCACGGGCTCGGGGCCCGCCAGGTGCTCCGTCGCGCCGTAGGCCCCGGCCACGTGCTCGCGCAACTCCAGGTCGATGCTGGGGTCCTCTCGCGGCGCGAGCGGGACCACCGCCACGAGCGTGCCCTCGGGCAGCCGCTCACGCGCCCTGAGCGCGGCGCGCACCACCGCGGGACCCTCCTCCCCGAACGCCAGCGGCAGCAGCAGGATCGCGGCGTCCAGCTCCTCGGCGGTCGCCCTGACCTCGTCGAGGTCGTCCAGCGGCCCGCGCATGGTGACCGCCAGGGTGTCGCGGCCCGCAAGCTCCTTGCGGATCTCGGCGGGGGTGAGACGGAGCCGGGCGAAGGGACCGTGCTCGGGGGCGTCGAGCCCCTCGACGGGACCGGCGACGAAACCGTCGCGCCGATCGGTGACCGTGAGCACGGCCAGCGCGGCGCCCTCGGGGTCGCGCAGGGTGATCCGGTCGCCGGGGACGGCGGGGTGGTCGTCGGGCAGCGTGAAGGTGACGGGCGCCGGCCAGCGCGTGCCGTCGGCCAGGGCGCCGTGCGCGTCGACGGCGTGCGCGTCGGCCGAACTCAGGAAGCCGGTCAGCGGCTGGAAGGCGCCGGAGAGCAGCAACTCGAGGTCGGCCAGCTCACGGGCGTCGGGGGTCCACTCGAAAGAGGCCGTCATCTGCTCCACAATCCCGATCGACTTAGTCGGATTTCATTACCTTACCTACTCCAGTTCTCCCACACCAACCCCGGGGCCTCATATCAGACGGGCGAAATGGCTCTGCGGCTTGCGCACCACCATGATGATCTCGTCATGCGAGGCGGACCGTCGTCCCCTCGAGGCCGTCTCGACCGCCAGGCAGGCGAGGCGGGCGAGCCCGCCCCTCGGTCCGTGCAGCGCGGGCCCGCTCCTCGCCGACACGTCGTCGGTCACCATCAGGCCGCGCGTCAGGCAGAAGGAGTGCATCCCCTCACGAGAGGTGAGCTCCCCGTAGAAGGGGGTCAGCGGGCCGACGGCGCCCTCCGGCGCGAAGCCGTGCCACAGCAGCCGTCGCAGCGCGGGAGGCAGCAGGCGGTCGCACGTGCCGTACGCCGAGGCCCGGTCGCGCATCCGCAGCAGCAGCAGACCGCCGGGGCGCAACCCGGTGAGCAGACGGTCGAGCACCAGCTCCGCGTGCTCGATGCGCTCCAGCAGGAACGGCACGTGGACGATGTCGAACGCGCGGGGCGGCACCGGCACCGAGCGCAGGTCCCCCAGCGTCCAGGAGTCGAGATCCTTGCGCGCGGACGTGCTCGCCCGCAGCGCGGGGAGGTCCTCGTCGATGCCGGTGACCCGCGCCTCGATCCGCTCCAGGTCCAGCGGATCCGGCCATCCGCACCCGGCGACCAGGATGTCGAGCCGCCGGCCCGACTGCCCCGTCCACTGCTCGCGGACCCGTCGGCTGAATATGTCGTCTCGCGAGACGACCGACCGTACCTCAGACATGTGACTGACAGTAGTCAAGTCCGCACGATTCGTCGCGCATTTCCCACTCGCCGCCGACGACGGTCGCGGTGGAAGTAGCCTTGGGGGAACCCCCGTGCCGCGCCGGCCGGGGGCCTGTCGTGTTGCCGTCGTGGGGCTGTGGGCGAATCTGATGAGCCTTTCCGGACTACTTGACCTTGTCGTTGGAGAGCCGAAACTGGCCTCCGCTCTGCGTGACGTGCGAGGAGGCGACCTCTCCGACGTCTCACTGATCGCGCCTCCCGCGCTGCGGCCGTTCACCGTGGCCGCGCTGGCCAGGGACGGCGCGGAGGACGGAGCGCGGACCGTCCTCGCACTGACCGCGACCGGACGCGAGGCGGAGGACCTCGCCGCGGCGCTGACCAGCCTCCTGGACGACAACTCGGTCGCGGTCTTCCCCGCCTGGGAGACGCTGCCGCACGAGCGCCTCTCCCCGCGCAGCGACACCGTCGGCCAGCGCCTGGCCGTGCTGCGCAGGCTGGCCCACCCGATCAGGGGCGACGTCGCCGCCGGGCCGCTGCGCGTGATCGTCGCGCCGGTCAGGGCCGTGCTCCAGCCGATCGTGCGGGGCCTGGGCGACCTGAGCCCCGTACGGCTGCACGCCGGAGACGACGCCGAGCTCGAAGGCGTCGTCGCCAGGCTCGTCGAGAACGGCTACAGCCGGGTCGACATGGTGGAGAAGCGCGGCGAGGTCGCCGTCAGGGGCGGCCTGCTGGACGTCTTCCCGCCCACGGAGGAGCACCCGCTGCGCCTTGAGTTCTGGGGCGACACCGTCGAGGAGATCCGCTGGTTCAAGGTCGCCGACCAGCGCTCGCTCGAGGTGGCCGAGGGCGGGCTCTTCGCGGCCCCCTGCCGCGAGCTGCTGCTGACCGACGAGGTCAGGGAGAACGCCAGACGGCTCGCCGCCCAGCACCCCGCGCTGGCCGAGATCCTGGACCAGCTGGCCGAGGGCGTCCCGATGGAGGGCATGGAGGCGTTCGCGCCGGTGCTCGCCGGGGAGATGGACCTGCTGATCGACCACCTGCCCGCGCGGGCGGCGGTGTTCGTGTGCGACCCGGAGCGCATCCGGGGCCGTGCCGACGAGCTGGTGCGCACCAGCCAGGAGTTCCTCGAGGCGTCCTGGATCAACGCGGCGGCGGGCGGGGAGGCGCCCATCGACCTGGGGGCCGCGGCCTTCCGCACCCTGGAGGAGGTCCGCGACCACGCGCGGGAGCTCGGCCAGCCCTGGTGGTCGATCGCGCCGTTCGGCGGCGACGACCTGGGCGACGGGCTGATCCTGCAGGCGCGCGAGGCGGAGGCCTACCGGGGCGACACCCAGCGGGCGCTCGGCGACATCAAGGGCTGGCTCGAGGAGGACAAGGTCGTCGTGCTGCTCAGCGAGGGCCACGGCCCGGCTGAGCGGATGGTCGAACTGCTCAAAGGCGTCGACCTGCCCGCGCGCCTCGAACGCGGCCTCGAGACGGCGCCCGACCCCAGGGTCGTCCACGTCACCACGGGCCTGGTCGAGCACGGCTTCGTCAGCCAGGGGCTGGCCGTGCTCACCCATCTGGACCTGGTCGGCCAGAAGGCGTCGACCAAGGACATGCGCAGGCTGCCCTCCAAGCGGCGCAACATGGTCGACCCCCTCCAGCTCAAGGTCGGCGACCACGTGGTGCACGAGCAGCACGGCGTCGGCCGCTACGTCGAGATGGCGCAGCGGACCGTGCAGGGCGCGACGCGCGAGTACCTCGTGATCGAGTACGCCAAGGGCGACAGACTCTACGTGCCGACCGACCAGCTCGACGAGGTCACCCGCTACGTCGGCGGCGAGGCGCCGACGCTCAACCGGATGGGCGGCGCCGACTGGGCCAAGGCGAAGACCAAGGCGAAGAAGGCGGTCAAGGAGATCGCCGGGGAGCTGATCCGCCTCTACTCGGCCAGGATGGCCTCGCCGGGGCACGCCTTCGGCGCCGACACGCCGTGGCAGCGGGAGATGGAGGACGCCTTCCCCTACGCCGAGACCGGCGACCAGCTCGAGGCCATCGACGAGGTCAAGCGCGACATGGAGCGCGCGATCCCGATGGACAGGCTGATCTGCGGCGACGTCGGCTACGGCAAGACCGAGATCGCGGTGCGGGCGGCGTTCAAGGCCGTGCAGGACGGCAAGCAGGTCGCGGTGCTGGTGCCGACCACGCTGCTGGTCCAGCAGCACCTGTCCACCTTCGCCGAGCGTTTCTCCGGGTTCCCGCTGAACGTCAAACCGCTGTCGCGCTTCCAGAGCGACTCCGAGGTCAAGCTGACGATGGAGGGCCTGCGCGAAGGGTCGGTCGACGTGGTCATCGGCACGCACAGGCTCTTCTCGCCGGAGATCAGGTTCAAGGAGCTCGGGCTGATCATCATCGACGAGGAGCAGCGTTTCGGCGTCGAGCACAAGGAGGCCATGAAGCACCTGCGGACGCAGGTCGACGTGCTGGCCATGTCCGCCACGCCGATCCCGCGCACGCTGGAGATGGGGCTCACCGGCATCCGTGAGATGTCGACGATCCTCACCCCGCCGGAGGAGCGGCACCCGATCCTCACCTTCGTCGGCCCCTACGACGACAAGCAGATCGCCGCCGCCATCAGACGCGAGCTGATGCGCGACGGCCAGGTGTTCTTCGTCCACAACCGCGTCGCGAGCATCAACAAGGTCGCGGCCATGCTGCACGAGCTGGTGCCCGAGGCCAGGATCGCCGTCGCGCACGGCCAGATGCAGGAACACCAGCTTGAGAAGATCATGGTGGGCTTCTGGGAGCGCGAGTTCGACGTGCTCGTCTCGACCACGATCGTGGAGTCCGGCCTCGACGTGCCGAACGCCAACACGTTGATCGTGGACAGGGCGGACAACTACGGCCTGTCCCAGCTCCACCAGCTGCGAGGCCGGGTCGGCCGGGGTCGCGAGCGCGGGTACGCCTACTTCCTGTATCCGCCGGAGAAGCCGCTCACCGAGACCGCCCACGAGCGCCTGGCCACCATCTCCCAGCACACCGAGATGGGCGCGGGCATGTACGTCGCGATGAAGGACCTGGAGATCCGCGGCGCGGGCAACATCCTGGGCGCGGAGCAGTCGGGCTTCATCGCGGGCGTCGGCTTCGACCTCTACGTGCGGATGATGGCCGAGGCCGTGCAGGAGCAGAAGGCGAAGCTGTCCGGCGCCCTCGTCGCGGAGGAGCGGCCCGACGTCAAGGTCGAGCTGCCGATCAACGCGCACATCCCGCACGACTACGTGACCTCGGAGCGGCTGCGGCTCGAGGCGTACAAGCGGATCGCGGCGGTCGACTCCGACGACCAGGTCGCCGCGGTGCGCGAGGAACTCGTCGACCGGTACGGCAGGCCGCCCCAGCCGGTCGAGAACCTGCTGGAGGTCGCCCGCTTCCGCATCAGCGCCCGCAGGGCGGGGCTGACCGACGTCACCCTCCAGGGCCAGAACATCAGGTTCGCCCCCGTGGAGCTCAGAGACTCCCAGCAGGTCAGGCTGCAGAGGCTGTACCCGAAGGCGCTGCTGAAGCAGGCGGCCGGTACGTTGCTGGTGCCCGTGCCGAAGACCAGGCCGCTCGGCGGCCAGCCGCTGCGCGACCTGGACCTGCTCAGGTGGTGCGGAGATCTGGTTCAGGCGATGTTCCTCGAGAACGTGCCGGTAAAGTAGGCGCGTCTGTCGTGAAGGGATCGCAAGTGAAGTCGACTCGACTGCGTGTCATCCTGGCGGTCGCCGCCGCCGGGGCCGCGCTGACCGCCTGCTCTCCGGGGCAGGCAGGGACCGCCGCCATCGTCGGCGGCGACCGGATCAGTTCCAGCGAGCTGGAGAGCAGCGTGCGGGAGTACGAAGGCGCGCTGGCCAAGGCCAACGTCTCGGCCTCGCAGCTGCAGTTCCCCGGCAGCGTCCCGCAGGTCGTGCTGTTCCAGCTCGCCACCGCCAAGCAGTACACCCAGGCGGCCGAGCGCAAGGGCATCACGGTCACCGACGGTGAGATCGACCAGGTGATCGCCGCCTCCGGCGGTGAGGCCCAGCACGAGCAGCAGATGCTCCAGCAGGCCGTCGCACCGTCGCACGCACGCGAGTTCACCAAGGCGGGCCTGCTGCTCACCAAGCTCATGGCCCAGTACGGCGGCGGCAGCGACGAGGCCGCCCTCCAGCGCGGCCAGGCGCAGGCGATCAAGGACCTGCAGGCCGTGAAGGTCACCTGGAACCCGCGTTACGGCACGCTCAACACGCAGCGGAGCGAGCAGGCGCCGAGCCTGTTCGTCGACGCGGGCCGTTTCGGCGCGATCCCCGCCGCCGCGCAGGCCCAGTAACCTCGGGGGCATGCCCCTGATCGTCGTCACCACCTCGCCCCGGGTCGCCCCGGGGCTGCTCAGCCGTCACGCGTGGCGGGTCCTCGAGGAAGGGCCGGTGCGCACCGGGTCCGCGGACCATCCGCACCTGCCCTACCTCGCGGAGGCGGGGGTGGCCGTCGAGGTCGTCACACCGGACCCGGCCGCCCTGGTCCGCGAGGCCCGCGACGGGACCGTCGTGTGGTTCGAGGCCGACGAGGCGCTGATGCGCGCCGTCGGCCACGCCGCGCTCGCGCTGGACGACCCGCCGGTGATCGAGGTCGTGCCGGGCTCGTACGACCTGCCGGGAGCGCGGGTGCTCGACCTCGTCGCGGTGATGGACCGTCTCAGGGTGAACTGCCCGTGGGACGCCCGGCAGACCCACGAGTCGCTGGCGCCGTACCTCATCGAAGAGGCCTACGAGGTGCTGGAGACCATCGAGGAGGGCGACCACGCCGCCCTGCGCGAGGAGCTCGGCGACCTGCTCCTCCAGGTCGCCTTCCACGCCCGCGTCGCCCACGACCGCCCCGAGGACGCGGGCGGCTTCGACATCGACGACGTGGCCGAGGGGATCGTCGCGAAGCTCGTCCGCCGCCACCCGCACGTGTTCGCCGACACCAGGGTCGAGGGCGCGGAGGAGGTCAGCGACAACTGGGAGACGATCAAGGCCGCCGAGCGCGCGGCCAAGAACGGCGGCGACTCGGGCTCCGTCGTCGACGGGGTCCCGATGGGCCAGCCGGCCCTCTCCCTCGCCGCCCAGCTCATCAGGCGGGCCGAACGCGTCGGCGCACCCGCGGAGCTCCTGCCCGACCCTGAGGACACCGCCGATCTGGGCGTCCGGCTGCTCGCTCTCGTACGGCAGGCGCACGAGGCCGGCCTCGACCCCGAAGCGGAACTGCGCGCCGCCGCCCGCCGCTACCGCGACCGGGTCCGCGCCTGGGAGTCCGGCGGTCACGGCTCCTGAGGGCGGCTGCCTGGTCCACAAGGGAACACGCCTCAGACCAGACGGCCGCCGATGAACTGCACGAGGCCGTAGGCACGGTGGCGGATTCCGGAGAAGCCGAGGCGGGCGAGGGCTTCGGTGACCTCCTCGTCGCCGAAGAGGCGGACTCCCGAGGCGGTGCCGACGAGGTCGTTGAGCGGGCCGCCGAGAGGCAGTCGCCGGGTCGTCATGACGGCGATTCGGCCGCCGGGCCTGAGCGCCCGCGCCATCCCCGCCAGGGCGTCGAAGGGGCGGTCGAAGAGGTAGAGCGCCGCCAGGCAGCACACCGCGTCGAACAGGCCGGGCAGGAAGGGCAGGTTCACGGCGTCGCCCCGAACGTACACGACGTTTCCCGACGCGGTGTCGCGCACCGCGCGGGTGAGCATCGTCGCCGACGCGTCGATCCCGACCGCAAGCCCGTCCTCGCCGATCGCCTGGGCCAGTGTCCGCGTCACGTTGCCCGGCCCGCAGGCCACGTCCAGCACCAGGTCGCCGGGGCCGAGTTCGAGCATCCGCCGGACCAGCGCGGTCTCCTGCGCGGTGCTCGGCCCGAAGGGGCCCTTCAGCGTGCCGAGCACCGCGGGCCGCCACACCCGCTCGTAGATCCTCGGCAGGAACGACGAACGCATGAGCCACTGCACGGGAGACTCCTCGACGGGCTCGTCGTCGAGGAGGTCCAGGTAACCGTCTCCCGGAGGCCTCCGTCCCGCCAGGTCGAGCAGGGCGGGATCCAGTAGCTCACGGACCCGTTCGAGGGCCGCGGCATCACTCATGTCTTCGATTTGAACACACGCGTGACACCGAAGAGGAAGCCGCCCGCCGTACCGGGTGGTGGGCCTCGATAGGCTTCTGAGGCAAACTGTCCTGTGACTTTAGGAGCGCTTCGTGGCTTCCATCGAGGGCGTCACCGCCCGCGAGATCCTTGACTCCAGGGGCAACCCGACGGTCGAGGTCGACATCCTGTTGGACGACGGCAGCGAGGGTCGGGCAGCGGTTCCGAGCGGCGCGTCCACCGGCCAGTTCGAGGCCGTGGAGCTGCGTGACGGCGACGAGCGTTACGGCGGCAAGGGCGTCGAGAAGGCGGTTCTCGGCGTGACCGACGAGATCGCCGACGAGATCCTGGGGTTCGACGCGGCCGAGCAGCGCAGCATCGACCAGGTCATGATCGATCTGGACGGCACGCCGAACAAGGCCCGCCTGGGCGCCAACGCCATCCTGGGCGTCTCTCTCGCCGTGGCCAAGGCCGCGGCCGCGAGCGCCGAGCTGCCGCTGTTCCGTTACCTCGGCGGGCCGAACGCCCACGTGCTGCCCGTCCCGATGATGAACATCCTCAACGGTGGCGCGCACGCCGACACCAACGTGGACATCCAGGAGTTCATGATCGCGCCGATCGGCGCCGAGTCGTTCCGTGAGGCCGTGCGGATGGGGACCGAGGTCTACCACGCGCTCAAGGCCGTGCTGAAGGAGAAGGGCTACGCCACGGGCCTGGGCGACGAGGGCGGTTTCGCGCCCAACCTGCCGTCCAACCGTGACGCGCTCGACCTGATCCTGATCGCCATCGAGAAGGCCGGTTACGTGCCGGGCGAGGACGTCGCGCTGGCGCTCGACGTGGCGGCCTCCGAGTTCCACTCCGACGGCGTCTACACCATCGACGGCAAGGGCCTGTCCTCCGCCGAGCTGGTCGCCTTCTACGAGGACCTGGTCGCGAACTACCCGCTGGTCTCCATCGAGGACCCGCTGAACGAGGACGACTGGGAGGGCTGGAACGCCATCACCAGGGCGCTCGGCGACAAGGTCCAGCTCGTCGGCGACGACCTGTTCGTGACCAACCCCGAGCGTCTGGCCCGCGGCATCGCCGAGGGCACCGCGAACGCGCTGCTGGTCAAGGTCAACCAGATCGGCACCCTGACCGAGACCCTCGACGCGGTCGACCTGGCGCACCGCAACGGCTACCGCTGCATGATGAGCCACCGTTCCGGCGAGACCGAGGACACCACGATCGCCGACCTCGCCGTGGCCACCAACTGCGGTCAGATCAAGACCGGCGCCCCGGCCCGCTCCGACCGCGTGGCCAAGTACAACCAGCTGCTCCGCATCGAGGAGCTTCTCGACGACGCCGCCCGCTACGCGGGTCGTGCGGCCTTCCCGCGCTTCCAGCGGTAGTTTCGCACGGTACGGCTCGCGCCCGGCCAAATCGGGCGCGGGCCGCACCGCGGGGCAGGCGAACCGGGACCGCCGGGGATGCGGCCGGGATGCATGGGCATGTCACCCGGATGCCGGGAGCCCCCGCGGACGCGACGGGTCAGGAGCACGGACGGGGAGGCGCGCATGGCGAAACAGCCGCAGCTGACGGGACGGGCCGCGGTCCTCGCGGTCGTGGTGTGCGCGATCGCCATGAGCCTCGCCTACCCGATCAGGGTCTATGTCGCCCAGCGTCGCGACATCGCCCAGCTCGAACAGCAGAAGGCCAGGGAACTCGCCGAGATCAAGAAGGAGGAGGACCGCTACCGTCAGCGCCTCGATCCCGGCTACATCAAGCGGATCGGCAGGGAGCGGCTCTTCTACTGCGATCCCGGGCAGAAGTGTTACGTCGTCATGAGGGAGCGCCCGGCCCAGAGCAAGGGCGCGCCCGCGGAGAAGCAGGCCGCCAGGCCGCCGTGGTACCAGACGCTCTGGGAGTCGGTCGAGGCCGCCGACACCGGCAACGGCGCGAAGGTGGCCGAGCCGGGGAAGGCCGCGAAGGTGGCCGAGACCGGCAGATGACCCCGATAACCTGGATGTCGTCTTTCAGGGGGTGTCACGGATGGTCGACGACCACGATGTGGCGGCGGTCGAGCGGCAGCTCGGCCGGACGCCGAGAGGGCTGCGGGCGGTGGCGCACCGCTGCCCGTGCGGCCTGCCCGACGTGGTGGAGACCGCGCCCAGGCTGCCGGACGGCTCGCCGTTCCCGACGCTGTTCTACCTGACCTGCCCGAAGGCCGCCTCGGCCATCGGCAGGCTGGAGACCTCCGGGATGATGCGGGCCATGCAGGCCAGGCTGGCGGAGGATCCCGACCTGGCGCGGGCCTACCAGGCGGCTCACGACGACTATGTCGCGCGTCGTGACAAGGCCGCGGCGGAGGAGGGGCTTGAGCCGCTGCCCAGAGACATGCAGAGCACAGGGGGCATGCCCTCCAGGGTGAAGTGCCTGCACGCCCTGGTCGGGCACGAGCTCGCGGCGCCGGGAACCAACCCGTTCGGCCGCGAGGCCCTCGACGCGCTCGGCGAGTGGTGGGCGGGCGGGCCGTGCTGCTCGCCGGAGCCCGAGAACGCCGTGGCCGAGGGCGCCGTGCCCGAGAACGCCGTGGTCGAAAACGCCGTGGCCGAGGGCGCCGTGGCTGAGAACGTCGTGGTCGAGGGCGGCGCCTCCGGAGACGGGGTCGCCGGACACGACGGGGAGACGGACCTGGGCAGGCCAGGTTCCGCGGTGAAGCCGAGCACTACCACCCAAGAGGAGAGCACGTGACCCGTGTCGCCGCGATCGACTGTGGCACCAACTCCGTCCGCCTGCTCATCGCGGACGTTCACGCCGACACCCTGACCGACGTCGAACGGCGGATGGAGATCGTCAGGCTGGGCCAGGGCGTCGACAGGACGGGCAGGCTGGCCCCCGAGGCGCTGGAGCGCACGTTCACCGCGATGCGCGGCTACGCCGAGCTGATCGAGCGGCACGGCGCCTCCGCGGTGCGAGTGGTGGCCACCAGCGCGACCAGGGACGCCGCCAACCGCCAGGACTTCGTGGACGGTGTGCGGCGGATCTTCGGGGTCGAGCCCGAGGTGATCACCGGCGCCGAGGAGGCCGAGCTGTCCTTCGCCGGGGCCACCCGCGACCTGGTGCGGCTCTCGCCGGAGACGGGCCTGCCGACCCCTGACGGCACCAGGCCGCCCTACCTCGTGTTCGACATCGGCGGCGGCTCGACCGAGTTCGTGATCGGCTCGACGCACGTCGAGGCGGCGCTGTCGGTGGACATCGGCTGCGTCAGGCTGACCGAGCGGCACCTGCGGGGCTCGGCCGCCCCGCCTTCGCCCGAGGTGGTCGAGGCGATTGTCGCCGACATCGACGACGCGCTCGACCGGGTCTCGGAGAAGGTGCCCGTGGAGCGTGCGCTGACGTTGGTCGGACTCGCGGGATCTGTCACAACCGTCGCGGGAATAGCGCTTGAGCTGCCCGAATATGACCCGGTGAAAATCCACCACTCGCGAATTCCGGCAAATCGGGCGCATGACATTTCTCGCCGTCTTCTGGAGATGACTCACGACGAGCGCGCCGCGATCGGAGTGATGCATCCGGGAAGGGTCGACGTCATCGGCGCGGGGGCTCTCATTCTGGACCGGATCCTGCGCCGGTACGGTTTCACCGAGGTGATCGTCAGTGAACACGACATTTTGGATGGAATCGCCTGGTCGGCATCTAAACTTTAATGAGATCTGGACATTTGTCTTGTTGATGGGGTATTGAGAGATCGTTCCGTTCATGGTTAGGTGAAGGGGCTTTAGCGAGGCTTTGCCGTGGGGCCCGGCACAGCTGGTGTCGGGGCGGCAACCGTCTCCGGAGCGCATTCGCTTCCTAACGAAACGGAGCATCCCCTCATGAAGTCCGGACTAGCACGCAGGCTAGCCGCGGTGGGAGCCGGCACGGCCATGCTGGCGACGATGGCGATCGGCCTCGCGGCCTCGCCGGCAGCGGCGGCGGCGAGCGGATCCACCCAGACGGCCGCCTCGGCCGTCGCCAAGCCGAAGCCCGCGGTTTCGGTCGGCACCCCCAAGGCGTCCCCCGCCAACTACGAGGGCCGCTGTCCCGCCAAGGTGACCTTCTCCTCGACCGTCAAGGTGAAGACGGTCGCGAGCAGGACCACCGTCGCCTACCGCTGGCTGCGCGGCGACGGCTCCAAGAGCAAGGTCAAGACCCTTGTCCTGCGCGGCAAGGGCGCCAAGAGCGTCACCGTCAAGGAGTCGTCCACCTTCAAGGGCGACGTGAAGGGCTGGCAGGCCCTTCAGGTCCTGGCGCCGCGCGCCGCGACCTCCGGCAAGGGTCGCTTCAGCGTCTCCTGTGGCGGCGGCCAGGACGAGGGTGACGGCAAGCAGGTCATCCAGGTCGGCGTCGGCGCTCGGGCCTGGGTCGACGAGGGCAACTGCGAGGCTGCCCTGATCGGCAAGATCACCGCCTCCAGCCCGACCTGGGTGCACTACCGCTGGGTGGTCAACGGCGACGTCGTCGACCGTGACTCCGTCCGCGTCGAGAGCTCCCGCAAGGTCGTCCACGTGATCAGGCCGCGTCACAACCTGAGCGGCTGGGCGGTCCTGGAGATCGTGGACCCGGTCCAGAACTCCTCGAACCGCGTCGGTTTCAGGATCCGGTGCAAGGACGAGACGCCGAAGGTCACCGCGTCCGTCAGCGCTCCGGACTCCTACACCGGCACCTGCCCGGTCACCCGTAACTTCACCGGCACGATCGCCGTGTCCCACGGCCACGGCACCGTCAAGTACCGCTGGATCCGTGACGGCGTCGCCGGTGGCTGGCAGGACGTCTCCTTCGACGGCCGTGGCTACCAGAGCCGCACCGTGACCGACTCCTGGACCGCCTCGGCGTCCGGGACCAGCAAGCGCGCGATCGAGCTCTACAACGGTTCCACCACCGGCACCGTCGAGGGCAAGGTCACCTGCCAGTCCGTTCCCACGATCAAGACCTGGATCGTGGGCGGCAGCGTCTCGGCCAAGCAGACCGCCGTCAACTGCCCGACGTCCACCGTCGCCGGCAGCGGCAACATCTCCGCCACCGGCCCGGTCAAGGTCAAGTACGCCTGGACCGTCAACAACGTCGTCGTCGACTCCGGTGAGCTCGACTTCGCCGGGGCCGGCACCAAGACCGTCTCCTTCACCAAGGAGTCGAACGGCACCAGCGGCGGCACCGCCAAGCTGACGATCGGCGGCGGCGCCTTCGAGTCGGCGTCCTACAGCGCCTCCTGCCCCGCCTAGTACGGCCAGGAGGACCGGGGTCCGCGTCTGACGCGGGTTCCACCGGAACCACATCGGCGGCGTCCGCTTCCAGCGGGCGCCGCCTTTTCGTACCCCTTGTTTCCAGCAGGTTTCCGCGCCGCCGGGTTTCGCGCCGACCGGTCCGTGACGAGTCAGCCGGTTCGTGACGAGTCAGCCGGTTCGTGACGAGTCAGCCGGTCCGTGGCGAGCGGGCCGGTCCACGGCAAGGGAGGTCGGCGGCTCCCGGGTTCGCGGTGCGGGCCCCGGCGCCTCCGGGGGTTCGCGACATGGGATCTTCGTATTGTCACTACTGTGTAATGCGTACTACTCTGCGATGCGTGGACGGTAGTCAACTGCTCAAGGGCGTGCTCGACCTCGCCGTGCTGGCCGTGCTCGCCGAACGCGACAGCTACGGCTACGACGTCGTGCGCAGGCTGCGCGAGGCCGGTCTCACCGAGGTGGGCGACGCCTCGGTCTACGGAACGCTGCGCCGCCTGTTCAGGGCGGGAGCCCTCACCTCGTACGTGGTCGCCTCGGACGAGGGCCCCCATCGCAAGTACTACGGGCTCAACGACACCGGCAGGGCCCAGCTCGCCTCCTCGGCCAGGACCTGGGCCGCCTTCTCCGCCACCATGGACGATCTCCTCAAGGAGGGTCGCGCGTGATCACCCCCGACCGCTACGCGCAAGCCGTACGAGACGCTCTGGCCGACCTGCCCGCGCGGGACAGGGAGGAGCTCCTGGAGGACCTGGACGACCATCTCGCGGAGGTGGCGGCCGAGTCGGACGCGCCGCTGGAGGAACGGCTGGGGCCGCCGGAGGCGTACGCGGCCGAGCTGCGGGCCGCCTACGGGGACAGGACGGTCGCCATGGGCAAGAAGGGGCGGAGCCTGCGGACGCGCCTGGCGGCGTCACGCGACGTGCTGTCGCGGCTGCCCGTCTACCGCCACGCGGAGGAGTTCGCGCCCGAGCTGCGGCCCGCCTGGTGGGTCCTGCGCGGCTACGTGCTCGCGTTGCTGCTGTCGGCCCTGAGCGGGACCCGGCACATCCTGCCGGGGAGCCCCGCCGAGTGGGTCGTCGTGGCGGCGTTCGTGGTCGTCTCCGTCTGGCTGGGCCGTACGGCTCGCGAGGGCAGACCCCCTCGCGCGGTGAGGGCCGGGATCGCGGCGATCAACGCGCTGGTCGCGATCGTCGCCATGGTGGTCGTGTTCACGGCGGGAGACTGGAACCCCCGCCGGGACGACCTGTTCTACGAGAGCGCGCGCGACGCCCCGGTGACGCAGAGGGTTGAGATGGTCCCCTCGGGATCACTGGGCGGGGACGTCCACAACATCTTCCCCTACTCCAAGGACGGCAGGCTGCTGGAGGGCGTGCGTCTCTACGACCAGGAGGGAAGGCCGATCACCCTCGACCTCGAGGCGTCCGACTACCGGATCAAGCCGGTCTGCTTCGGTGAGCCTCCCAGGACGAACGAGTTCCCGCTGCCGCTGGTCAGCGTGTACTCCCTCGACGGAGACGAGTGCCTGCCGTCCGGCCTGAACGTCCCCGACGGCGTTGCGCCCACCGCGCCTCCGGCTGTCCCTCCGGTCGAGCCGCCGGCACAGCAGCCATCACCTGGCACGTCCCCGTCCGTGTCCCCGTCCGGGTCCCCCTCCGCTTCCGGATCGCCTTCTCCGTCTTCCTCCGCGTCCGCCTCCCCGTCCCCGTCCCCGTCCAGGACCAGGTGAGGTGATGGCACGATCGGGGGCATGACCTTCGTTCCTCCTGGATCCGGCTGGCCTGGCGATCCGGCCAGGCCCGACACCCCCGTCGCCCATGACCCCGCCGAGGTCGAAGAGCTCGCGGAGACGAGCGGCACGCTCGGCGAGCTCACGGCCAGGCAGTCCGTCTGCCGGGCCTGCCCGAGGCTGGTCGAGTGGCGCGAGGAGGTGGCGACGGTCAAGCGGAGGGCGTTCGCCGGGGAGACCTACTGGGGACGGCCCATCGCGGGATGGGGGGAGGACAGGCCCGAGGTCCTCATCGTCGGGCTGGCCCCGGCCGCGCACGGCGGCAACCGCACGGGGCGGATCTTCACCGGTGACCGCAGCGGGGACTGGCTGTTCGCCTCTCTCCACCGCACCGGCCTGGCCGTGCAGGAGACCAGCGTCCACGCGGGGGACGGACAGCGCCTCGTCGGCGCCCGGATGCTGGCGGCCGTACGGTGTGCCCCGCCCGCGAACAAGCCCGAGCCGTCCGAACGGACCAACTGCCTGCCGTGGCTGGCCAGGGAGGTGGAGCTGGTCGCCGACAGCGTGCGCGTGATCGTCGCGCTGGGCGGCTTCGCCTGGCAGGCGGTCTGGCCCGCGCTGCGGCAGGCCGGGTACGCCCTGCCGCGCCCGAGGCCGCCCTTCGGACACGGAGCCGAGGTCGAGATCTCCCGCGGCGGAACTCCGGCGCATCTTCTCGGGTGCTACCACCCGAGCCAGCAGAACACCTTCACCGGGCGGGTCACCGCCGAGATGCTCGACACCCTCTTCACCAGGGCGAACGCGCTGCGGCGCTTGTGAACTCGATCACAAAGAGAATATCGACAGAACTTCGCTCGGGAAGATGGGTGAGATCTACCGATTCCAGGAAGTATGACGCAAATTACATGGGGGGTGCCTGGTGCTGTCTTTTTGGGGCACGTATGCTTGTGAAAGCTTTCACAAGGCCTCGGACCTAAGGATGGCGTCGAAGTGAACCCCAACTCCAAGCACATCGTGGTCGTCGGCGGGGGCTACGTCGGGCTCTACACCGTGCTGCGTCTGCAGCACACCCTCCGCAAGGAACTGCGTGACGGCAGTGTCAAGATCACCGTTCTCACTCCCGAATCCCACATGACCTACCAGCCGTTCCTTCCCGAGGCGGCGGCGGGAAACCTCTCGCCCCGGCACGTGGTCGTCCCGCTCCGCAGGGTGCTGTCGAAGGCGACGATCCTCAACGGCAAGGTCTCCAAGGTCAACCACGCCGCCAAGTCCGTCGCCTTCGAGCCGAACGTCGGCACTCCGCACGACATCGACTACGACATCCTGGTCATGGCCGCGGGCTCGGTCTCCCGCACGCTGCCCATCCCCGGCCTCGCCGACGCGGCGATCGGCTTCAAGACGGTCGGCGAGGCGATCGCGCTGCGCAACCGGGTGCTTGAGCTCCTCGACCGGGCCGAGACCGACGACGACGAGGCCCTGCGCAACAGGGCGCTGACCTTCGTCGTGGTCGGCGGCGGCTTCGCGGGCGTCGAGGCGCTCGCCGAGCTGGAGGACATGGCCGTCGACGCGGCCCGTTACTACCGCAACATCTCCCGCAAGGACATGCGGTGGGTCCTCGTCGAGGCGACCGACCGGATCCTGCCCGAGGTCGGCCCCGAGATGGGCAAGTGGACCGCCGAGCAGCTCCGTGAGCGCGGCATCGAGGTCAAGATGAACACCCGCCTCGAGTCCTGCGAGGGCGGCCTGGTGAAGCTCTCCGACGGCCAGGAGTTCGAGTCGGCCACCATCGTCTGGACCGCCGGGGTCAAGCCCAGCCCGGTCGTCAACGCCGGCGACCTGCCGCTGGACGAGCGCGGCCGGATCAAGACGACCACCCGTCTGACCGTGGCCGGGGTCGAGGACGCCTTCTCCGCGGGAGACGTCGCCGGGGTGCCCGACGTCACCAATCCGGGCCAGTACTGTGCACCGAACGCCCAGCACGCCGTCCGGCAGGCCAAGGTGCTCGCCGACAACATCACCCGCCAGCTCCACGGCAGGCCGCTGGTCGACTACCGGCACAAGTACGTCGGGTCGGTCGCGGGCCTCGGTCTCCACAAGGGCGTCGCCAACGTCTACGGCGTCAAGCTCCGCGGCCTGCCCGCGTGGTTCATGCACCGTACCTACCACCTGTCGCGGGTGCCCACCGTCAACCGCAAGGTCCGCGTGATGATGGACTGGACCCTCGCGCTGTTCTTCAAGCGTGAGACCGTCTCGCTCGGCGAGATCGAGGCGCCGCGCAAGGAGTTCCACAAGGCGGCCACGACCTGAGGTTCGCGTTCCCCTGAAATCGCCCAGAGAGGCCCCGGATCCCCGGGGCCTCTTCGCGTTTCGAAAAGCCGGCGGGAAAACACCGGCCTCCCCTCCCGGGCCGCGGGTCGCTATGAGATCGTTCTGGGTGACGAGCAGTGCGTAAGACGCCCGATTCCGTACGGCAGAGCCGTCTCGAAGATCGAAACGTCGCCGCACGGTTTGTGTGACGCCTGATACGAAGTTGTGCTCCTCGGATGAGTGGTCAGTTACGTATGATTGCGGCGTCCCCGTAGCCCAATGGCAGAGGCAAACCCCTTAAAAGGGTTCGAGTGAGGGTTCGAGTCCCTCCGGGGGCACTCATAGTGATCTGCGCATTTCGGCCCGTGACCAGCGAAAAGGTGGCGCGGGCCGTTCTGTGCCGACGGGTTGTCCGCAACTGTCGCCGAACGGCGGCGGGCGGTCTCGCTAAATGGGTTTTCGCATGACCGATGCCACTCGCGAACCGTTCATCTTCGTCACCTCGTGATTCACGGGCCCGTTCCCCTGCTATTGGGATTTCTCAGGACCTAGGTATAGAATAGTAACCATGGGTGATGAGGGAAACCTGGACGAGGTGCTGCGGGCCAACGGGGTCGCCCGGCAGGTCATCGGGCACATCGGAGACAAGTGGTCCCTTCTGGTGATCGCCGCGCTCGGAGACGAGGCGCAGCGGTTCTCCAGGCTCAAGGCGCGGGTGGAGGGGATCAACCAGCGCATGCTGACCCAGACCCTGCGCGCTCTCGAGCGTGACGGCATCGTCGAGCGCAACGTCTATCCGACCTCGCCGCCCAGGGTTGAATACGTGCTCACCGGGATCGGGCGGGAGTTGCTCGTCACGGTGACCGGCATCTGCGAGTGGGCTCGGCGCAACCTCGCCGAAGTCGAGACGTCCCAGCGCCTTTTCGACCAGCGGGTCGTGGTGCCGCTGTGAAGGCAGGGAACCGGGGGCGGCGGCCGTTCGTTGGAACCTTCGGCGGTAGCCGTACGGCCGCTTGAAGCGCAAACGGATATCAACACGACACGGCCGTGTGACAACCGATCTAATACGCTGATCGCGTAGGTCGCAGCGTGGAGGCAGCGATGGAAAGTAAGAACCCCGTATTCAGCCGACAGTCCCGAGGTCAACAGCAGGCCTGGGGAACACCGACCCCTGAGCAGCTCCAGGGAATGTACGACACACCGTCCTATGCGCCTCCCGCGCAGCGGACGATGACCATTGACGACGTGGTCGTGCGTGGTTTCATCACCTTGGGCACGTTGGTCGTCTCCGCGGCCCTGGCCTGGGCGCTCAACCTGGGGTCGGGCGCGCTGATCGTCGGCGCGCTGGCCGGCCTGGTGCTCGCGTTGGTCATCTCGTTCAAGCAGAGCACGAACCCGGCGCTGATCCTCGGCTACTCGGTCGCCTACGGCGTGGCCATCGGTGTGATCAGCCACCTGTACAACAACCTGTACAACGGCATCGTCTTCCAGGCGGTGGTCGGCACGGCGCTCGCCTTCGCCGCGACGCTGACGGTCTACGCGCTGCGTATCGTCCGCGTCACGCCGAAGTTCACCAGGTTCGTCGTCGCGGCGGGCATCGGTCTGATGGGTCTCATGCTCGTCAACTGGGTGGCGACCTTCTTCATCGCCGACGGCATCGGCATCCGCTCCGGCGGTCTGCTGGCGTACGTCTTCAGCGTCGCGGCGATCCTGGTCGGCTGCTTCTTCCTGCTCCTCGACTTCGACTCGGTCGAGCAGGGCGTGCGGGCCGGAGCCCCGGCGAAGTACTCCTGGCTGATGGCCTTCGGCCTGACGGTCACCCTGGTCTGGATCTACCTCGAGATCCTGCGCTTCCTGAGCTACTTCTCGAGCAGCGACTAGGTTCGCCTCGCCGACGGCCCTCGGGGTCGCCGGTGAGGCGGCGGCCGGAAGAGGCCGCAGGCAGTGCGCGAAACCCCCGCCGGGCGTCTCCGGCGGGGGTTTTTCTCTTTCGGTCGTCGCCGACCGCACCACGCTCTGCTACCGCTGACCGCGCCACGCCCTGCCGCCGTCGGCCGCGCGACGGTTCTCCGCCACTCGCCGTACGCCCTCCGCCACCGGCCGTACGGCTCCGCGGCAGGCCGTACGACAGGGCGTTCGGCGGGCGTGAGCAGGGCGAGGACGGGTGTGGGACGGGCCGCCATGCGTCTCAAAAATGAACGGAAAGTGACGGTCGGGCGACGAAGAATGATGGATGACCAGGTCGCGGGGGCTTGCTATCTGGGAGTTCGTAAGGCACTGTCAAGCAAAGGAGCCCTATCCGTGGAGGTGCCCATGTCGTTGAACCACTCACTGGAGACGCAGAGCAAGCTGATCGCAAGGGTCCCGGACATCACCGGACGCGCACTCCCAGAGTGGTTCCAAGCCATCGACAACGGCCCGTCTTTCCTACGCTGTGAAGAGCGAGCCAACTGGCTCGCCGACGAGCACGGGCTGTCCCACGGCTACGCCGCCGCCATCGTGCGAGAGCACGAGCGTTACCGCCGCAGCCGCCACCTGTAAGTCATCCGTCTTCGCAAGCCCGCACCTCCCGCCGGTGGTGCGGGCTTTCACGTGTGCGGCCATGATGGGATCATGGATCTCGACAAGGCACGTGACTTCATCCGCGACAACCACCGCGCGGTCCTGCTCACCCGGCACGCCGACGGACGGCCGCAGATGTCCCCGGTGACGGTGGGACTGGACGCCGAGGGGCGCGCGATCATCAGCAGCAGGGAGACCGCCGCGAAGGTCAGGAACCTCCGCAGGGATCCCAGGGCGACGCTCTGCGTGACGACGGACGCCTTCTTCGGTCCCTGGATCCAGATCGAGGGCGACACGGAGGTCGTCTCGCTGCCGGAGGCGATGGAGGGGCTGGTGAGCTACTACCGTGACATCTCCGGAGAGCACCCCGACTGGGACGACTACCGGGCGGCGATGGAGCGGGACCGGCGGGTGATCCTGAGGATCGACATCACCCGCGCCGGCCCCGACGTCCACGGCTGAACAGGCCCTAGCTGAGACGCTCCAGGACCATGGCCATGCCCTGGCCGCCGCCCACGCACATGGTCTCCAGGCCGATCGTCCTGTCGTGGAAGCGGAGGCTGTTGATCAGCGTGGACGTGATCCTGGCGCCGGTCATGCCGAACGGGTGGCCGATCGCGATGGCGCCGCCGTTGACGTTGAGGCGGTCGAGATCGACGCCGAGGTCACGGTAGGAGGGGATGACCTGGGCGGCGAAGGCCTCGTTGATCTCGACGAGGTCCACGTCGCCGACGGACATGCCCGCCCGGGCCAGGGCCTGCCTGGAGGCCTCGACCGGCCCCAGGCCCATGATCTCGGGAGACAGGCCGGTCACGCCGGTGGAGACGACCCGGGCCAGCGGGGTGATGCCCAGCTCGGCGGCCCTGGTGTCGCTCATCACGATCACCGCGGCGGCGCCGTCGTTCAACGGGCAGCAGTTGCCCGCCGTGATCGTCCCGTCGGGGCGGAAGACCGGCTTGAGCTGGGAGACCGCCTCGTAGGTCGTTCCCGCGCGAGGGCCGTCGTCCTTGCTGACCACGGTCCCGTCGGGCAGGGTCACCGGGGTGATGTCCTTCTCCCAGAAGCCGTTGGCGATCGCCTTCTCCGCCAGGTTCTGGGACCGGACGCCGAACTCGTCCTGTTCCTGGCGGGAGACGCCCTTCAACCCCGCGACGTTCTCCGCGGTCTGCCCCATGGCGATGTAGACGTCGGGCAGCACGCCGTCCTCACGCGGGTCGTGCCAGACCCCGCCGCCGCCCTCGGCGGCCCTGGCCGTACGGCCCTTGGCCTCCTCGAACAGCTCGTTCTTCGTGTCGGGGAGCGAGTCGGAGTTGCCCTTCGCGAACCGCGAGACGCACTCGACGCCCGCCGAGACGAAGACGTCGCCCTCTCCCGCCCTGATGGCGTGCAGGGCCATCCGGGTGGTCTGCAGGGAGGAGGAGCAGTAGCGGGTGACGGTGGCACCGGGCACGCCGTCCAGCCCGAGCAGCGTGGCGACCACGCGGCCCATGTTGTACCCCTGCTCGCCGCCGGGAAGACCGCAGCCCAGCATCAGGTCGTCGACGGTCGCCGGGTCGAGCTCGGGCACCTTGGCCAGGGCCGCCCTGACGATCTGGGCGGTCAGGTCGTCGGGCCGGATGTCCTTGAGCGCCCCCTTGTAGGCGCGTCCGATGGGTGAGCGCGCGGTCGCGACGATGACTGCCTCGGGCATGTGGCTCTCCTGGGTTGGTGGGGCGCTCCTCCTGCGGAGGCTATCCCTCGGCGGAAAGGCGCACTCGACCGGGGCACCTCAGAACAGAACTTTGTACGGGAGAGGTGTGGGGCCCTGTGGGAACTCCCGCTCAGAAGGACTCTTCGCCCCTGAGACGTCCGCTCGACGCCCGCCCTGCGAAAAGTGCCCGGTCTTCGGGAGGGCCCTGGATCTCCCCGAGGCCTTGGAACGGGGACCGCGCGGGCCGGGCGGCGGCCGGACCCGTACGTGCCGGGAGGTCGGCCGTACGGGTCCGGAGGTCAGCCGTACATGCCGGGAGAGGTCCCGGCGCCGTCCCTGATCCCGTGCAGCCCGCCCGCCTCGTCGCGCCACAACCGCCAGCCGTCCTGGCTGCCGGTGAACCAGGCGGGGGGCGCTTTGGCGCCCGCCGTCTTCCTGCCGCTGGCCAGGTCGAACTCGCACAGCGAGGCCACCGAGTAGAACCCCGGGATCTGGCTTCTGAGCGCGAGCGGCTTGGGGTCGGTGACGCAGAAGGACCAGCCGCGCTGATCCTTGATCTCGGTGCTTCGCCCGGTGGCCAGGTCGAAGGCGTTGCCCGGCTTGTCGTGTTTGAGAAAGCCGAGTTTCTCCATCTGGGGGGGGAAGGCCAGCCACCAGCCGGAGCCGGGGACCTGGGCCGCGGGGATCTGGCCGAGGACGCGCCCGCTCTGCGCGTCGAGCCGGGCGAAGCCGCCGTACTGGCCCTGCTGGTCGACGGGGCGCACCACCGGGGCGAGACCGGGGCTGCCGCTGGGATAGACGCGCACCACCGAGGGCCGGATCCAGTTGACCGCGCCGTCGGAGAGCCTGACGGAGAACAGGCCGAAGGCGGAGACCTTCTTCGTCGCGGGGTTGGTGTAGGGGGCGAGGTAGCCGACGAGGTTGTCGGCCGTCGCGCCGAACGACCAGCCTCCTGACAGGTCGACCCCGGGGCCGAGCGCCTGCTCGACGGGGAGCTGCCAGACGCGCCTGCCGGACTTCAGGTCGTAGGCCTCGAGGACGGGGTGCCTGGCCATGCGCAGGAGCACGGCGCGGGAGGAGTCGGACCACTCGACCTCCGCGATTCCGGGGAGCTTCCACAGCAGCCTGCCGCTCTGCGGGTCCAGCACGACGAGCCTGGCCTTGGCGAGCGCCGTGTGCTCGGGGACGCACACGAACGTCCCGCATCTCTGGGGGCCGAAGGTCGAGTGCAGTGGGCGGGTCCACTTCTGGGCCCCGGTTCTCGCGTCGCGGCCGACGAGCGTGGCGTTCCCCTTGCCCTCGCGGGCGGGGTCGACGGCGACGGCCACGGCCTGTCCCGTGCCGGTCGCGACGATCGCCGGAGCCGACACGCCCATTCCCGGCAGGCGCCCCGCCATGGTCGCGGGGTGAGCCCACAGCTTCCTGCCCGTGACCAGGTCGACGGCCACCGTCTCCAGCGTGCCGTCCGGCCGCATGGAGGTCGTCGTGGCGACACCTGCGGCGGAGGTGGTGCGGCTTACCGCGTTCACCTCGCCGTTGTGCCAGGTGGGATGGGCCGGGGTGGCCGCTTCACTGCCGGAGCAGCCAGCCAGAGCGAGGACTCCGGCGAGGACCGCAGCCGCTTTCGCGTGAGGCCGGATCACGGGCATTGCACTCCAATGGGGGCGAGGCGTCACGGCCCCGACGCGGAGGGTAACCGTGTTCAGGCGTCGTGAGGCAGCACCCCAGGCCTCCGACGGAGCAGTGTCGCCCACCGTCCGTGGGGTCCGGTTGCTCGGCCGGCGACGCGGGTTGCGGAGACTTCGGCGCCGGGTTCCTCCGCGGCCTTGGCCGCCGCGAGGTAGATCGACTCACTGCGCTCGGAAGGCGGCTCTGGCCACAGTCCAAGTGCGGTGCATACAGAAGGTAGCACCGCATAAGCAACCTGTAGATAACCTTGGACAGATGGATGGAAACGATCCGGTCCGAACATTTCGCCCGGGTTTGCATCGAATTCAGCGCCCAGCAGATCGGCGAAGGCGACGGTACGGCCGCCCGCCTCGACCACGGCCACCGTCTGCGCCGCGGCGAGCTGGCGGCTCCAACGCCTGGTCACCCAGCGCAGCGGCTGCGCGATCGGCCTGACGGTCCCCAGATCGGGACAGGTGCCGACGACCACCTCGGCCCCGGCCTCCCGCAGCCGCCGCACCGTCTTCTGCAGATGCCGTACGGCGTGCGTCGGCATCGTCTGCGTGGTGACGTCGTTCGCCCCCACGAAGACGATCGCGATCTCGGGATCGGCCTCGAGCGCCCGGTCCGCCTGCTCTCCGAGCTCGGCGGAGACGGCCCCCGACCTGCCGACCACGGTCAGGCGCACGGGACGCTCCGCGATGACGGCCAGCCCCTTGGCGATCAACACTCCCGGCGTCTGGGCCGCCTCGGAGGTGCCCAGTCCCACCGAGGTCGAGTCGCCCAGCATGACCAGCCGGACCGGCTCGCCGTCGAAGTCGCCGTAGACCCCGTCGGACGGCGGCCCCTCCATGCCGTGCGGGCGGCCCACGATGCGACGCGCCAGCAGGGCCTCACCGAGCAGCAGTCCGTATGTGACCGCGCCGAGGGCGGTCAGCCCTCCTCCCCCCAGGGCTGCGGCGGTCGCGATGCGCCGGGCGGCCCGCGCCGCCCCCGGTGTCCAGCTCACGGCGTTGCCCCTTCGGTACAGCGCGACGGGTAGCGTTGCCTTGAAAACCAGCCGAGTCCCACCCAACCCCTGAGGGCCGCGGCGTTCAACACAACAAGCCGACAAGGCTTCGGTATTTTGAGGTGATCGTCGCGATGCGCGTGCATGACTCGCTGGTCGAGCTGATGGGAAACACCCCGCTTGTACGGCTGAACAAGGTGACCGCCGGAGTGCCCGCCCAGGTGCTCGCCAAGGTGGAGTACTTCAACCCGGGCGGCTCGGTGAAGGACCGGATCGCGGTGCGCATGATCGACGCGGCGGAGCAGTCGGGGGCGCTGGTCCCCGGCGGTGTGATCGTGGAGCCCACGTCGGGCAACACCGGCGTCGGACTGGCCATCGTGGCGCAGCAGCGCGGCTACCGGTGCCTGTTCGTCGTGCCGGACAAGGTGGCGCAGGACAAGATCGCGGTGCTGCGCGCCTACGGGGCCGAAGTCGTGGTCTGCCCGACGGCGGTCTCCCCCGACCACCCGAACTCCTACTACTCCGTCTCCGACCGGCTGGCCAGGGAGACGCCGAACGCCTGGAAGCCCGACCAGTACTCCAATCCCAACAACCCCGACAGCCACTACCACTCGACGGGCCCGGAGATCTGGGAGCAGACCGAGGGCCGGATCACCCACTTCGTGGCGGGCGTCGGCACGGGCGGCACGATCAGCGGCGCGGGCCGCTACCTGAAGGAGATCTCCGACGGCAGGGTGAAGGTCATCGGGGCCGACCCGGAGGGCTCGGTCTACTCCGGCGGCACCGGCAGGCCGTACCTCGTCGAAGGCGTCGGAGAGGACATCTGGCCCGCCACCTACGACACCACGGTCTGCGACGAGATCATCGCGGTCTCCGACAAGGACTCCTTCGGCATGACCCGCCGCCTGGCCCGTGAGGAGGCGCTCCTGGTCGGCGGCTCCTGCGGCATGGCGACGGTGGCGGCGCTGCGGGTGGCCAGGCAGGCGGGCCCCGAGGACGTGGTCGTGGTGCTGCTGCCCGACGGCGGCAGGGGCTACCTGTCGAAGATCTTCAACGATGAGTGGATGGCCGACTACGGCTTCCTGACCACCTCCTCGGACGAGGGTCTGGTCAGGGACGTGCTTGTCCGGAAGGGCTCCGGGCTGCCCGAGTTCGTGCACACCCACCCCCACGAGTCTGTGGACACCGCCATCTCCATCATGCGTGAATACGGCGTCTCGCAGCTGCCGGTGATGAAAGAGGAACCTCCGGTAATGGCGGCCGAGGTGGTCGGCTCGATCGTGGAACGCGACCTGCTCGAAGCCCTCTACCGCGGCAAGGTACGGCCGACCGACCCGCTGGCCGAGCACATGTCCCAGCCGCTGCCCATGATCGGCGCGGGCGAACCGGTCTCCATCGCGATCGAGGCACTGGAGAAGGCCGACGCCGCGGTCGTCCTGGACGACGGCAAGCCCGTCGGCCTGGTCACCCGTCAGGACCTGCTGGCCTTCCTGGTGAACCACTGAGTTGATTGCGACGCCTTCGGCGTCGCGGGCTTGGGCGCTTTCGGGTCGGCGTCTTCCCTCGTCACTCCGTCGCTACGCTCCTGCTGTCTCACTGCGACGCTGCGCGTCGCGGGCCTGGGCGCCCCCGAGTCGGTGTCTTTCCCTCGTCACTCCGTCGCTGCGCTCCTGCTGTCTCACTGCGACGCTGCGCGTCGCGGGCTTGGGCGCTCCCGGGTCGGTGTCTTCCCTCGTCACTCCGTCGCTTCGCTCCTGCGTTCCTCAGTCCAGACACCGACGCGCCCAAGCCGGGCCTCAGTCCAGACACCGACGCGCCCAAGCCGACAACCAGTCCCGACACCGGCAGGCATGTGGGCGGGTCCGGACACCGGCGGGGGCGAGGGGGCTCGCGGGGCTGTTTCGGCAGCTTGGGCGGGGTCAGACGGGGAACTCGGCGAGCACTTCCCAGGCGCCTTCGGGGGTGTGGCCCGCGGTGAGTCGGCCGCCGAGAGCCTCGACGCGCTCGGCCATGCCCACCAGGCCGAACCCGCCCCCCAGGCGGGAGATCCTGGCGTCGACCGCCGAGCCGTAGTTGCGCACGCGCAGCCACACCCGGCGCGTCGCCGCCCCCGGGGGGCGCTGGTCCCGTCTGGAGCCCTGGTCTCTGCCCGGCCTGGCCTCCCGATCGTGGCCGTCGCTCAGCCGGAGGTCGGCCTCGACCCATCCCGTGCCGGGGGCGTGCCTGCGCACGTTGGTGAGAGACTCCTGCAGGACCCGGTGAAGGGTGGTCATCACCTCGGGGGCCAGGGTGTCGTCGGTGATGCCCTGGCCGATGTCGAAGACGACCTGGGGGCCGCCCGCGGAGAAGCGTTCGACCATCGTGCGCATGTCCATGAGCGTCGTGCCGGGGGAGCGGGCCGCCTCGTCCTGGGCGCGCAGCACGCTGACCAGGCGGCGCATCGAGGTCAGCGCGTCCGCTCCAGCCCCGGCGATCGCGTCGAGCGCGGGGACGACGGCCTCGGGTTTCTGCTCCGCGACGACCTTGGCCGCCTGTGCCTGGACGACGATCCCGGTGATGTGGTGGGCGACCAGGTCGTGCAGCTCCCTGGCGAGTTCGAGGCGTTCGGCCCGCCGTACCGAGTTCACCGCCTCCTTGCGGCGCTCCAGCTGGAAGCGCAGGTAGGCGCCGACCGAGGCGGCGACGGACCAGGCGACGAAGACGAGGAATCCGATGGCCAGGGAGGCGTCGTCCTCGTGCAGCCGGCCCGCCGAGCTCTCCAGCGTGATCATCGACGCCACCGAGAACAGCGCGGCCCGTCTGATCGGCTCGATCCCGCGCAGGCCGCTGACGGTCAGGATCAGCAGTGACCCGGTCTCCGCCAGGGCGGGCGTTCCCGCGGTGCCGATGACCCCGATGACGAGGGAGGAGGCGAACGACACCCCCAGCAGGACGGCGAACCCGCTGATCCTGCGGGTGCGGCGCCACAGCACGGCCAGGACGCCGACGACGCCGCACACGGGGTTCAGCCACATCGCCGGGTTGTGGTTCGCGACGGTCACCATCACGTCGACCAGGAGCAGCAGCACGAGCCAGCCGATGAGCGCCAGCTCGCTGAGCCGTTGGATCCAGTAGACGATGCGATGTTCCCCCACGGCCATTGAGCCTAGGCCTCTCGGCCATGTGCGGCATCAGCCGTTCGGCCGAGCGGACCGTCCTCGAACCGGCCCTTCAGCGGAGGCGGGCCCCGGCGTCCCTCGCCGATGCTTGAGACGTCGAAGGGGGAGAGGAAAATGACCGTCATCGGGGTTGTGCTGCTGATCGTCGGGCTCGTCGTCGCGCTGTCTCTGGTGCTGGCGGACCCGGTCCTGCTGTCACGCATCAACGGGGAACACGCCGAGGGCGGCAGCGGCCGCCACATCCAGGCCCCGCCCGTCGGGGCCGACGGAGAGATCGTACGGCTGCCGCGCCGCCACACCGAGCCTCGCACCCGGCAGGCCGCCTGAGAACAGCCCGCGACGCCGCAGGCGTCGCGATAAACACGGCGCAATAGGCTGGCCCTATGACTGAAGGATTCGAAACGCTGGCCATTCACGCAGGTCAGGAACCCGATCCGCATACCGGGGCCGTTGTTCCGCCGATCTATGCGGTGTCCACGTACAAGCAGGACGGCGTCGGCGGGCTGCGTTCAGGGTACGAGTACAGCCGTTCGGCCAACCCGACCAGGACCGCCTTCGAGGAGGCCATCGCCGCCGTCGAGGGCGGTGTGCGCGGTCTGGCCTTCGCCTCCGGTCTGGCGGCGGAGGACGCGGTGCTCCGCACGGTCTGCAAGCCGAGCGACCACGTCATCATCCCGAACGACGCCTACGGCGGCACCTACCGGTTGTTCGCCAAGGTGCACCAGCCGTGGGGGCTGCACTACGACCCGGTGCCGCTCGGCAACCTGGACGCGGTCGCGTCGTCCATGACGCCGAAGACCAGGATCGTCTGGGTGGAGACGCCGACGAACCCGCTGCTCGGCATCGCCGACATCCCGGCCCTGGCGGAGCTCGCCCACGACAACGGCGCGCTGCTGGTCGTGGACAACACCTTCGCCTCGCCGTACCTCCAGCAGCCGCTGGCGCTGGGCGCGGACATCGTCGTGCACTCGACCACGAAGTACGTGGGCGGTCACTCGGACGTGGTCGGCGGGGCGCTCGTCACGGCGGACGCGGACCTGGGCGACCGGCTCGCCTTCAACCAGAACGCCATGGGCGCGGTCGCCGGGCCGTTCGACGCGTGGCTGGCGCTGCGCGGGCTCAAGACGCTCGCGGTGCGGATGGAGCGGCACTGCGACAACGCCGAGCGGGTGGCCGGCCTGCTGCTCTCCCACCCCAAGGTGAGCTCGGTGCTCTACCCGGGTCTGCCGGAGCACCCGGGGCACGAGGTCGCGGCCAAGCAGATGAGGCGTTTCGGAGGCATGGTGTCCTTCCGGGCCGCGGGGGGAGAGGCTGAGGCGGTCGAGATCTGCAACCGGGCCAAGCTGTTCACCCTCGGGGAGTCCCTCGGCGGGGTGGAGTCCCTGATCGAGCACCCGGGGCGGATGACTCACGCCTCCGCGGCCGGTTCGCCGCTCGAGGTCCCCGCCGACCTGGTGCGCCTGTCGGTCGGCATCGAGTCGATCGACGACCTGCTCGCCGACCTCACCCGCGCGCTGGGCTGAGACCCCTCTCTCCCCTCCCGCGACCGGACGGCTGACAGGGACGGCGACGGGGTTCGCCGTCCCTGGTCCGCCGCCCGTGGCCGGGGCCTGAAGGCGGGGCGGGCTGTCAGGGGTCGCCCGGACGGGGTCCGGAACCGTCCTGGACCGTCCGGGGCGGGCCCGGCCAGGTCTAGCCGCCCCAGATCATGAGCACCAGGATGACCAGCCAGATCAGGGCGACCACGCCGGAGAGCGCGGCGATCCTGCCCCTCTGCGTCTTGGCGTCGTCGGTCGGGGCCTCGGCGGCCAGGACCCGGATGGCGGTGGCCTGGTCGCGGTCCACGATGACCAGCAGCACCGCCGCGACGACGAAGAGCGTCATGGAGATCGACAGGTAGGGCTTGCCGAGGAACTCGCGCCCCAGCAGCAGGCCGAACAGGAACACGCCGAGGGCGGCGACGCCGTAGATCCTGGTGGTCTTGTGCAGGTAGCGCAGGACGTTGACGTCCTTGGCGCGGATGAACCTCGGCGTGGACATGGTCGCCGCGGTGATCGGCCCGAGGGTGAAGATCGCGAAACCGATGTGCAGCCAGAGCAGCAGTTCTGTCATGAGCCAGACATTAGCCCTCGGTGATCTCAACCGGGTACGGCGCGCGTGGGCCTTGCCGCCGGGTGACGTCTTCCCGCGGCCGCGCCGATTCCAAGGCGCCTCCAAGGACGCCTCCATGTCGTTCGCAAACGTCGGCTTCTAGCTTCTCGCACTGAAGATCCGTATCGACGTCGTGCCGCGAGGCGGCACGGAAAGGAAGAACAGTGCGGAGCCAGAAGATCAACATCAGTCTGGGTGCTCTCTCCGGCGAGCTGGCCGAGGTGTCGGACGCGGAGCTGGAGGTCGTCGTCGGCGGCATGGAGCGCGGGCCCATGAGCGAGCCCACGGTGTGGAAGTGCCGCATCGTGGCAGGCAGCGGCGACGTGAACAAGCCGGACTTCATCGCGCCCTGACCGGGTTGAGCGCTGGCGGCGGCGGGGGGCTGCCCGGTGGCTCCCCGCCGCCCGCCCGGAGACCTTCATGATTCTGATTCTCAGTGAGCCGGGCGACGACACCGTCCGTTATGTGCTCCCCTACCTGGAGCGGCGCGGCGTCGCCGTGCTCTGGTGGGATCCGGCGACGTTCCCCGCGAACTCGACGGCGACCGTCCACTTCTCCGCCGACGGCCGCAGGAAGCTGCTGCGCGTCGACGACGATCTCCACGACCTGGGCGAGGTGACGGCGGTCTGGGAGCGCCGTCCGGGGAAACCGGTCATCCCGAGCGAGGTGACCGACCCGACCCACCGTCAACACGCCGCGTGGACGTGCGGTGACTTCGTCATGGGCATGATCGAGTCGCTGCGGGCGCGGCGGCTTCCCGGACCGAGAGGGGCGGTCCAGCTGGCCGACAACAAGCTGGTCAACCTGGCGAGGGCGGCGGATCTCGGCTTCGTCGTGCCGGAGACGACGGTGACCAACGATCCCGCGGAGCTGGTGCCCGCCTGGGAACGGGCGCGGGGCCGGCTCATCGGCAAGACGGCCCTGCCGTACGGCTTCCAGCTCGACGGTGAGGACCACGGCCTGTTCACCTCGCCGATCCACCGGCGTCACCTGGCGGGACGTCAACGCCTGCGGTACGAACCGATGATCCTGCAGCCGAACGTCGACAAGGCGGTCGAGCTGCGGGTGACGGTGGTCGGCGACCGCGTGTTCGCCGCCGAGATCGACTCCCAGGCGAGCCGGACGACCAGCCAGGACTGGCGGCACTACGACGACCAGACGGTCAGGTACGCGACGCATGACATGCCCGTGGCGGAACAGGCCCGCTGCCTGGAGCTGGTCCGTTCGTTCGGCCTGAACTACGGGGCGCTCGACTTCATCGTCACTCCGGACGGCCGGTACGTCTTCCTGGAGATCAACCCGAACGGGCAGTGGGGCTGGATCGAGGAGCTCACCGGCCTGCACATCGCCGAGGCGATCGCCGAATGGCTCACCGCGGACGAAGGAGCGTCATGACCGAATCTCTTCCTCTCGGCTCGGCCGTCGAGCTGTTGCGGCGGCTGCCGCGCCGCCGGGACTGTGTGCCGGAGGCGAGGAGCGCGTTCGCGGCCTGGGCCGATGAGCACCCCGGGTCGACGCCCCAGCTCGTGGTGGAACACCGTCCGGCCAGCCCGGTCGTCGACTACGACCTGCTGCTCGACCATCCGGAGGGCGGCACCGTCGCCCTGACCGTGCAGCCCTCTGACGGAGTGCCGTGGGCGGTCGACCACTCCACGCACTGGGCCGCGGACATGGTGGCCACCGTGAACGGGCGTTCGTTGAGCCTGCCGGACGGGCTCGCCACCCTGCGCGCGCTCCACGAACCGACCGGATACGAGCAGCTGCTCGATCACTGCCTCCTGCGGAACGCCGTCGCGGACGACGACGAGCCGGTCGACGCGGAGGAGGCGCAGGCGGCGGCGGACTCCTTCCGGCGCGGTCGCGGTCTGCTGGACGAGGAGGCGACGCTGGCCTACCTGGCGGCGCGGGGCGTGACCCTTGAGATGTTCCAGGGGAACATCGAGACCGCGGTCCGCGTCCGTCGTTTCCGCGACCGGAAGGCCGCGGAGCTCGCCGCGCGCCACCTGGCGGCCCATCGCGCCGACTTCGCCACGGTCCGAGCCGTCTGGGTGGAGAGCGACGATCAGCGCGACCTCGTCGCCCTGGTGGACGGCCCGGCCAAGGACTTCCCCGTCAGGGCCGTGCTCGCCGGGGGAGAGGTAGGCGTCTTCCGTCGTACCGCGTACAACCGGGACCTGCCGCGGCCGCTCCGACTGGCCGAGCCGGGCGCTCTGGTGGCCACGGACCGGTTGATCGGCCAGGTGCTGCACCGGATCCCGGCACGGGAGGACGACCCGCGCGTCGTCGCGGCGGCGGGGCGCGTCGCCTTCGCCGAATGGCTCGCCGAGCAGAGGTCCACGGCCGACGTCCAGTGGCACTGGCGCTGAGCGGCTCGTCCCCGAACCCCGGGGGAGGCGGCGTTCGTCCGGTGTGGGGGCGGGTGGGACGAGGCAGGCGGTCGTCGTGGCCGGGGTGCGCGTTCGCCCCGAGCGAGCGTGCCCGCCGGTCGGCGGCCGGAGAGAGACCTCACCGGGGCAGGTGGAGCAGGCCGTTCATCGTGAATGCCCGCCGCTCATTTCCGTGCTCGGCCTGCCCGCGAAGGCGGGGCGACGCCCGCCGTCCGCTCGTCCCCATCGGGAAACGTCGGCCGTTCATTCGGCGGTGAAGGCGTCCTGCCGGTCGCGGCCGCTGGAGACGGCGCACACCTCGAAACAGGTGCATCCGATGAGCAGCAGCACTCCCAGGACCAGCGCGAACATCGGCCTTCCTCACATTCGGCTCCGTGTGACGGCGAACGCCGTCGTGTAGTAGAGATGGAACCTTCGGGGCAGAAGTTGGCGCTGGAACATCACGATTTGGATAACGCGCATTTATGGTGATGTGCGATGGTAGATCTTCTTATTTCTGCTCTAAGCACCCCATTGAAGTGAGTAGGATCACTGACGGGCTCGTTTCCGTGTGACGAGGCCGTCGGCGGTGAGGTCGCGGTCGTGCCGGGCGAGCATTGAACCAAGTCGTGCACGACGGCACAAGGGAGTGCCCGCTGTGGGTGTGAAACATGTCGAGCCGTACACCGAGGAATGGCGGCGGCAGCCGGCCTTCTACGTGAGCCGTGTCGTCCAGGCGATGGGCGCCGAGGTCACCGACTGGTGGGAGGGCCCCTGTGACCCGCGTGCCGCCACGATCCTGCTGACCGGCGGAGACGCTCTGGTGTGGGACGAGGAGAGCGGCTGGCGTCGTGGCCGCTACGTGTCCGGCGACCATGACCGCTGCACCGTCCTCGCCGACTCCCGCTATCTCGGCGGCGGCCTGCTGCCCAGCCCCGACCGGGTCCCCGCCGCGGTCGCCGACGCCCTCGCCGGCGTCGGCAACAGCACCGCCTGGCGGCCCTGCTACCGCTCCTACCGTCACTACCGCGACGGGTTCGACCTCGCGCTCAACGGCTACCTCGCCTACGCGGACGTCTGAACCCCCGCACGGACGCCTCAGGGCCGCTCGAGCCCGTGACGCGCGAGGGCGCCTCCCGGGCGCGGTCCCGGCCGGTTCAGCGTGACCTGCGGGTCCGCAGGAAGTCGCTGACGACGTACTCGCCCAGGCGGTCGGCGCTGGAGGAGAAGACCCGGCCGCCGTTGCGCCGGGCGACCTCGTTCACGAACTCCTTCAGACGCTCGTCCTCGGCGAGCATGAACACGTTGAGCGTCGCCCTGCGCCGGGTCATCTTGTCCACTTCGGCCAGCGTCAACTCAAGGGTCTCGCTCGTCGGCGGCCACTCGAAGGCCGCGGAGCCGTTGCGCCGCAGGTGGGCGGTCGGCTCGCCGTCGGTGACCACGAGCACGACCGGCTCGAAGTCGGGATGGCGGTCCAGGTGGCGGCCCGCGATCAGCAGGGCGTGGTGCAGGTTCGTGCCCTGGACCATGTCCCACTCGAGCCCGGCGAGCTCGTCGGGCTGCAGGATGCGGGCGTAGTTGGAGAAGCCGATGATCTGCACCGAGTCCTGGGGGAACTTCGAGGAGACCAGCGCCTGCAGGGCCATCGCGGTCTGCTTGGCCGCGGCCCAGGTGCCGCGCAGGGCCATCGAGTAGGACAGGTCGACCAGCAGGCACATCGCCGCGGCTGTGCGCCGTTCGGTCTCCGCGACCTCGAAGTCGTCGACCGACAGCGTCACCCTTCCCGCGGTCCCGCCGCGCCGCACACCGTTGACCACCGTGCGGACCACGTCGATGGGCTGCTCGTCGCCGAACCGCCAGGGCCTGGAGGAACCGGTGAGCTCCCCGGCCGCGCCCGCGTCCACCTGGTCGTGGTCGCCCCTGCGGCCCGAGTCCAGGGAGGCGAAGACGCGGCGCAGCGCGGTCTCGCCGAGGCGGCGCACCGCCTTCGGGGTGAGCTCCAGCTTGCCGCGCTGGCGGCGCAGGTAGCCCTGCTGCTCCAGCTCGCGCTCGATCTGCTTGAGCGCCTCCAGGTCGTCGACGGCCGAGCGGCCGAGGGCGCGGCGGATCGCGGCCTCGTCGACGTCGTCGAGGCGGGCGCCGGGGTAGTCCTGGCGGAGCGCGGCCTCGAGCTGGGTCAGATCGGCGAGCTCCTCGAGCGCGGTCACCGCGTCGCCCATCCCCATGGGATCCTCGCCGGTGAGCCGTTCCGGGGTGTTCCAGGCCAGGTCGGGACGGCGGGCGTAGAGGGAGTCGCCCAGGCGGCGCATCTGCTCGCCCAGCCCGGCCTGGTCCAGCGTCTGGTTGATCAGCTGGTTGAGCTCCTCGCGCTGGCGGGGGGTCAACGAGGCCATCAGGCGCTGGGTGGCGGCGGCCCTGCGGGCGAGGATGTCGACCAGCTCCTCCAGGTTCCTCGGTGCCTCGGGGAACATGTCGCCATATCTCGACATGAAGTCGTCGAAGTCCGCCTGGGTGTGCTCGCCACGCGCGTCCCGGTCGAGCATGTCGTTCAGCTCGGACATCATCTGCCTGACCCGCTCCATCGCGGCCGGGTCGGGGTTGGCCAGCGCCTCCCGCATGCCGCGGAACTGGCTGTCGAGCACCTCCCTGCGCAGCAGGTCACGCAGCTCCTCGAAGGTCCGCCGCGCGGCGGCCGAGCGCCACTGGTAGTCGCTGAGCTCCTGGATCGCGCTCGCCGTGTCCGAGGACAGCCCCTCAAGCTCCGCCTCGCGCAGCCGGGCGTCGTCGGACGGGTCGGGGAACAGCTCGGCCCGCTCCTGGCCGATCGCCTTGTCCAGCAGGGCCCTGGCCCGCTCCAGCGTCCCGTCGAGCCGCCCGCGCTCGCGCAGCTCGCGCCTGCGCCGCCGTACCTCGCGGAGCAGGTCGTCGAGGCCCCGCCGGTCTCCCGCCCCCGGCAGGCCCTGCTTGAGCAGGTCCCGCAGGGCGTGGTCGGGGTTCGCGCCGGACAGGACGGCGTCGCCCATCTGGTCGAGCGCGGAGCGCACGTCGTACGGCGGGGCGAGCGGGTCGGGCCCGTCCCGGTACTCGCCATAGCGGTAGCTCATCGAACACCCCTCCAGCGCTCCCCCGGACCCGGCCCGGGGGAGGAAATCGACCCGAGACCCGCCGGGATCTCAGGTGCGGTAGACGGTCGCGCCGTCCACCTCGTCCTTGGACAGGCGGCGCAGGAGGTAGAGCCCCTCAAGGGCGAACTCCAGCGCCGCGGCGGCGTGCCCCGGGGACTCGTCGCCGATGCCGAGCCTCGACATGATCTTGGCGAGGCCGGGCACGGGCCCGATCCTGCGCAGCAGCTCACCGGCGGGCACCAGGGCGCCCGACTCGACCTGGACGCCCTCGGAGAACCTCTCCAGCAGCGGAGCCAGGTCCACGCCGCCCAGGGTGCCGCGGAACGTCTCCGCCACGGCCCTGCGGAGCAGGTGGGCGAGGACCTCGGTCTCCCTGCCCTCCTCGCTGACCTCGAACTCCACCTTGCCGCGCAGGGTGTGGACGATGTCCGGCAGGTCGGCGACCCGGGTCACCGCGTGCTCCTCGCCGGTCAGGGCCGCACGCCGTACGGCGGAGGCGGCGGCGGTCTCGGCGGCGGCGATGGAGAACCGGGCCGAGACCCCGGAGCGCGCGTCGACGGCGGTGGACTCGCGGACCAGGCGGGTGAAGCGCGCGATCACCTCGACCAGGTGGTCGGGCAGGTCGGCGCCCACATGGTCGAGCGCGGCCTCCTGGCGGATGAGCCGGAGCTCCGTCTCGATCGACAGGGGATAGTGGGTGCGGATCTCGGCGCCGAAGCGGTCCTTCAGCGGGGTGATGATCCGGCCCCTGTTGGTGTAGTCCTCGGGGTTCGCGCTGGCGATCAGCAGGATGTCCAGAGGAAGGCGCAGGTTGTATCCCCTGACCTGGATGTCGCGCTCCTCCAGCACGTTGAGCAGCGAGACCTGGATCCGCTCCGCCAGGTCGGGCAGCTCGTTGACCGAGAAGACGCCCCGGTTGCTCCTGGGGACCAGTCCGTAGTGGACGGTCTCCGGGTCGCCGAGCGTGCGCCCTTCAGCGATCTTGATGGGGTCGACGTCGCCGATCAGGTCGCCGACGGAGGTGTCGGGCGTGGCGAGCTTCTCGCCGTACCGCTCGTCGCGGTGCCGCCAGGAGACCGGCAGCTCCTCGCCCGCCTCGCCGGCCAGGCGGCGGCAGCGGGCGCACGAGGGCTCGTAGGGGTGGTCGTTGATCTCGCAGCCGTCGACGACCGGCGTCCACTCGTCCAGCAGCCCGGTCACGGTGCGGATGAGGCGGGTCTTGCCCTGGCCGCGCTCGCCCAGCAGGACCAGGTCGTGCCCGGCGAGCAGAGCTCTTTCCAGATGGGGCAGAACGGTGTCGTCGAAGCCTACGATGCCGGGGAACCGCGGCTCTCCTGCCCGCAGGCGGGCCAGGAGGTTCTCACGGATCTCGGCCTTTACCGTACGGTGGATATGGCCGCTCGCGCGAAGTTCGCGCAGAGTACGTGGCTCTGGCATTTGAGGCACGAGATTGAGCCTACGTCCCCGAAGCCGAAACCGGGACTCTTATCCCGGTTTCGGATCTTGGGCATCGTGTGACGGTCGGGGCGCGTGCTTGTCCTCACAGTGGGGAGAATCGCTGCAAGGCAAGGCTTCGGACAAGAAGGGGAGGTGAGACGAGTGGCACTGTTGACGAGCTGCTTCGCCGATGGTCTCGCCGTGGGATCCGACCTGGTCGCGGCTGCGGAGACCGCGGTGCGTCAGGCCCTCTCCGGCCTGACCGGACCCCCTAACCTGGTCTGTTTCTTCATCTGCGGTGACGATCCCGACGACGTCTCCCGCGCCGGACTGCGCGTCATGGGCATGGTCCCCGGAGCGTCGGTGATCGGCTGCAGCGCGACCGGGGTGATCGGGGACGGGCGGGGAGTCGAGGTCACGCCCTCGGTGAGCGCGTGGGCCGCCACCCTCGACGGGGCCAGACTGAGGACCTTCGCGCTGGACACCCTGCGGGCCGATGACCGTTTCGTCGTGGTCGGTCTCCCAGAACCCCAGGCGGACGACCACGCGGCCATCCTGTTCGCCGACCCCTACAGCTTCCCCACCGACGGCTTCGTCGAGCGTTCCGACGAGGTGCTGGGCGACCTGCCGCTGATCGGCGGCCTGGCCAACGCGCTCCAGGGCAGGGGCGCGGTACGGCTGTTCGCCGACGGGGAGGTCTACACGGAGGGCGCCGTCGGAGTGCTGCTCGGCGGCCCCATCAACGTCAGGGCCGTCGTCAGCCAGGGCTGCCGTCCGATCGGCCCGACGATGACCGTCACCGGCGTCGAGGAGAACCTCCTCCTGGAGCTCGCGGGCCAGCCCGCGCTGGCCAGGCTGGAGGAGGTCGTCAGCGCGCTGGACGAGGACGAGCGGGAACTGGTCGCCTCCGGGCTGCAGATAGGCCTCGCGATGGACGAGTACGCCGAACGGCACGAACGCGGCGACTTCCTCATCAGGGGAGTGCTCGGCATCGACCCCGAACGGGAGGCCGTGGCCATCGGCGACGTCGTCGAGATCGGCCGCACGGTGCGCTTCCAGGTGCGTGACGCCGCCACCGCGGACGAGGACCTCTACGAGCTGCTCGACGCGCACCGGGAGGAGTTCGGCGGGGGAGACGGCGCGCTGCTGTTCTCCTGCAACGGCAGGGGCTCGGCCATGTTCGGCAGCGCCGACCACGACGCGGTCGCGGTCAGGGACACGCTCGGCCCGATCGGCGTGGCCGGGTTCTTCGCGGCGGGGGAGGTCGGCCCCGTCGGCGGACACAACCACGTCCACGGTTTCACCGCCTCCGTCCTGGTCTTCTCCACCCGTCCGTCTGCCGACAGACCGTATGATCGCTAGATGTCCGGATCGGTGCTTGCCGTCGACATCGGCGGGACGAAGTTCGCCGTCGCCCTGGTGAACGCCAGAGGAGAGGTCGACAGGGCCCGGCGGGTGGCGACCCCCCAGGGCGGCGACGCGGAGACCCTGTGGAAGACGCTCGTCGACCTGATCGACTCCCTGCTGACCGACTCTCCGCCGACCGGCGTCTCCCGTCCGGAGGCCCTCCAAGCCGAGGACGCGAGCGGCGGCTCCCCCCTCCCGGCCCCCGGCCCTGGCGAGTCACGCCTCTCGGATCCCGGCCCTGGCAGCCCCCCGCCGGAACGCCTCCCGGTCGAAGGCGTGGGAGTGGGGTGCGGCGGCCCGATGACCTGGCCGGAAGGCGTCGTCTCGCCGCTGAACATGCCCGGCTGGCGCGGCTTCCCGCTCAGGGCCAGGCTCGCGGAGCTCTTTCCCGGCGTGCCGGTGCGCGTCCACAACGACGCCGTCTGCGTGGCCGTCGCCGAGCACTGGCGGGGCGCGGGACGGGGCAGCGCCAACATGCTCGGCATGGTCGTCTCAACCGGCGTCGGCGGCGGGCTCGTCCTGGGCGACCGGCTGATCGACGGCGGCAGCGGCAACGCGGGACACGTCGGGCACATCGTCGTCGAGCCCGGAGGCCCGGTGTGCGGGTGCGGGGCCAGGGGCTGTCTGGAGGCCGTCGCGCGGGGCCCCGCGCTGGCCGCGTGGGCGGTCGGGCAGGGCTGGACGCCGGGCGCTCTCACCGGCGGGGTTTCCCACCGGGCCACAGGCGGGGTTTCCCAGCAGGCCGCAGGCGGGGCTTCCCACCAGGTCTCCTATGTGGAGGCGGCGGTGGCCAGCGGACGGCAGCTCGCGCTGGACGCGGACGCGGGCGACGAGATCGCCCTGGCGGCCATGAACAGGGCGGGACGAGCTCTCGGCCTGGCCGTCGCCGCCGCCGTCAACCTCTGCGACCTCGACATCGTCACCGTCGGCGGCGGCCTCTCCCAGGCGGGCCGCCTGCTGTTCGACCCCCTGGAGACCACGCTCCGCGAGCACACCCGGATGGAGTTCGCCCGGCGCGCCCGGGTCGTCCCCGCCTCCCTGGGCCAGGACGCCGGCCTGGTGGGCGCCGCCGCCCTCATCCTCGCCGCCGACCGCTACTGGCCCCACTAGCCATTTCCTGCCCTCTCCAGAGCTTTTCGTCCTCTCTGGGGTGCTTTGCCGTACGAGTTCGATGACTGTGGGAAACAGTGAAGTCGCTGTATGTGAGAAAAAGCTTGACGGTGTTCCCTGAGTTGTCCACTCTCAAGGAGGAAACGCGGCGAAATTTTCTTCACAGGAGAGCACATGAAGATGCGATTCGTCGGCAGCACGTCATCCAGTGGTGGATGCCCGACGATCTATGAGACAGAGCGCGGCACTCTGGTCATCCAAGGGATGCAGATCACCGATCCCGGAACGCTCGCGGAGGCCCACGACATCCTGGACGGCGAGGCGTTCGTGGAGGTTCCCAGGGAGCTGTTCAAGTTCCTAGGGTGATCTCATGGGTCTTCTGACCGGCGACGACTTCGAGCGACTGTTCGCCACCTTCACGACGTCCGCGTTCCGTCTGGAAACACGTGACCGGTACCGCGAGGCGAAGAACGAAAGCGCTCCCTTGCGCCGTTTCCTCGCCGGTGAGCCGGATGACATGGAGTGGCTTCGGTTCTGGCTCGACCTCGTGCGAGATCACAACGCACACGGCCGAACGATCCGTCGTGTTCGCGTGGTGTCGCACCCCTTCACGGATTACACCCGGTTCGGCCTGGCTGTGGCGGAGCACAACAACGCGGCCGGCGACCACATCCGTTATCTCGACCGGCAGGAGGCCGATCGCCTGGGCCTGCCGCACTATGACTGGTGGCTTTTCGACAACCGGCGGCTGGCGTTCGTGCACTTCAGCGTCGACGACGTGCTGCGAGGGGCCGAGATCGTCACTGACCCGGCGACTGTCGGGCAACACGGCGAATGGCGTGATCTCGCGTGGGAGCACTCGGTGTCCCGTGAGGAGTTCCTGAACTCCGGTGCGTGACATCGTTCGTGTCCGTCAGATGATGGGCGCACGGCTCAAGGAGCTGCGGCTCGGTGCTGGTCTGACCGGCCGAGAGCTGTCTGCGCGACACGGCTGGCAGCCATCGAAGATCAGTAAGCTGGAGAACGGTCGTCAGACCCCGTCAGAGGAGGATCTGCGGCTGTGGTGTGAGGCCACCGGCGTCCCAGATGAAGCAGCCGACATGATCGCCTCACTGCGATCCATGCAGACCCTGTACAGCGAGTGGCGACGGCAGCTGCGACACGGCACCAGGGCCAGGCAACAGAGCTGGCTGGAGATGGAGGCCGAGACCGAACGCTTCCGGGTGTTCGAGCCGTGCGTGGTTCCTGGCCTGCTCCAGACCAGCGAATACGCTCGGCAACGGCTGTCCCAGTCGATCGCCTTCTACGGGATCCCCGATGACGTCGAAGACGGGATCGCCACTCGTCTGCGTCGCCAGGAGATTCTCTACAGTCCTGCGAAGTCGTTTCATTTCGTTGTGTTGGAGGCCGCGCTGCGCCTCGGCATGGCGCCTCCCGACGTGATGTTGGGTCAGCTTGACCGGCTGACGACGCTCGCCATGTTGCCCAGGGTTCGGCTCGGAATCGTTCCCATGAGGGCCTTGTTGCCGCACACTCCGCTGACCGGCTTCTGGATCATGGATGAGCGGGCGGTCGTCGCCGAGACCTTCTCCGCTGAGCTGACCCTTACTCTTCCCGAGGAAGTCGAGCAGCACGCGCGCATGTTCTCCTGGTTTGCCAGGGTTGCCTGTTACGGGGTGGAAGCTCGAAAGATCATTGTGAGAGCTATGGAAGACCTCGCAGGCTGAGATCCCTGGATTTTCTCCATCGATCCGATCCTTTTGGCACTTCAAGCAACTGCGAGAAAGTTCCTTGCTGCGAACGTGAGTTGCTCCGTACCGTCAGGTCGTCACCCTTCGCATTCATTCCCTGACATGGAGGTGCGATCATGACTGTCAACCTGTACGACATCGATCTGACCGGCGCGAGCTTCCTACGGCCCTGCGGCGGTAACCAGGGCGACGAAGAAATGGACAACTGTGTCGAGATCGCGGCGATTCCCGGCGAGGACGCGGCATTCGCGGTACGTGACTCCAAGAACCCGGCGGCGGGGACGCTGAGGTTCACCGGAACGGAACTGCGCTGGTTGGCCGCGCAGGTCGGCGGGCTCTTCTAGCGACCACTTCCGCGACCTCCGCCCGTGCCTTCGGGTGGAGGTCGTCTACCGTCAGGGGGAACGGTGCACTACCACGCATACCAATGGAACGGGGGGACGGCGCAGCTTGAACGGGCGGACGGAGTGCGCCGCCCTCCTCTCGCCCCGTCGGACCCGGCTCCGTTCATCGGATCGCCGCTCCCGCCTTTCCGGCTCTGCGACTGGCTGCTGAAGCCGCGTACCCGAATCGAGCAGACCTTCGCCGGGGCGGAGGCGGCGCTGGAGTGGTTGGCGACACGGTACGCGGAGGTCATGCCGTCGTTTCACCTGCCCGACCAGGAGACGAGGATCGGTGAAGACGCTCGTCTGGGAAACGCGACATATGACCTGAACGGCGGTGTCGACGTCTGCTGGGGGTTCTATCTGCGTGGTGAACGCTACGTTCACATCGCGATGGTCTGCTGCCCCAACCGGCACGCCCCCGGATACCCCTGCCCGAGCGGCGGGCGGTGACGAGGTTGCCCGAAAGTCGTGGTCGAGCGGTGTGGCACGGAGAAGACGCTCGGCCGGGGGCAGGCGGGTGGCTCGCCCTGGCCGGGTGTACGGCTTTCGCCGTCAGTCGTTCTGTGTGACGGGGGCGTCGAGGAACTCCTCGACCATCGGGGCCAGCAGGTCGGCGCGGTGCACGACCGTGACGTGGGTGGTGCCGGGGAGCACCGCGAGCCGGGAGTTCGGCAGGCCCGCGACGTCGCCCGCCACGCCGCCGCCGAACAGCCGGAACATCTCCGCCGCGTGCTCGGGGCGGACGATGTCCGAGTCGCCGATCACGGTCAGGACGGGGGTCTGGACGGAGCGGACGGCCTCGGCGGACCAGTAGGGGTTCTCCTCGGTCATCCGCTTCACCTTGGCGACGAGCGTGGGGAAGTCCTGCGGGTTGGGCGCGGTGTCGAGGTACTCCTGGTGGAACGGGGAGCCCTCCAGGTGCGCGGGCTCCAGGGCGCTCATCCCCTCCAGCAGGCCCGGGTTGAAGCCGCTCTCGGCGTGGGCGAGTGAGACGAGCACGAGCTTGCGCGTCAGCTCCGGGTGCCGCCGGGCGAGCTCCAGGGTGATCCCCGCGCCGAGGCTGTAGCCGAGGACGTCGGCCTGGCCGACGTCGAGGTGGCGCAGCAGGGCCGCCACGTCGTCGGCCAGGTGCGGGATGGTCAGCGGGCGGTCGATGTCGGCCGTGCGGCCGTGTCCCTGGAGCTCGACGGCGATCACCTGGCGGTTCTTCGCGAGGTGGGGGAGCAGCCGGCCGAAGGAGGTGCCGATTCCGGAGAAGGAGCCGTGGATCAGGACCAGCGGCGCGCCGGTCCCGTGAACCTCGTAGTACATCTCAAGCCCGTTCACCGGCGCGTATCCGTGCGTCGTGGTCATCGTTGCGCTCCTTCGCGTTCCCGCTCGCTCTTGCCTGCGTTGCCGCAATCCTCTTCCTGACGACTTATTTTGTCAAGACAATTTTTATTGTCGGTGTTGGGTGTGACGAGGCCAGGACCTGTCGAGGGAGGGGTGTGCCCCTACCGGTTCGGCGGGGGCAGCGGGTTCAGGGGAGGGTCACCAGACGTCACCGTCACGCCAGTCGCAGGTCAGCTCGCCGGACAGATCCAGGGGGACCGCCAGGGGAAGGACGTGGACGCCTTCGTCCTCCTCCTCGGTGCGCGTGACGCCGGCGGGGGTGAAGGCCCACGTCGTCCCCCGCCACTGCTTCCAGCCGCGTGTCGCGTAGAAGTCCACGGCCTGGTCGGAGGCGCTCAGCGCGCCCAGGTCGTACGCGTCGCGGATCACCCGCTCAAGCGCTTCCATCATGGCCGCGCCGTACCCGCGCCGCCGCAGGTCCGCGCGGACCCCGACGCCCTCGACGTAACCGGCTCGCAGCGCCCGGCCGCCGTGCAGCAACCGCCGCTGGACCACCGACGCGTGCCCGACCAGCTCGGCCCCCTCCCACAGCAGGGCGTGCATTCCGCCCAGCGCGTGTTCCCAGTCGTCGTCGCTCAGGTCACCCTCGAAGACCTCGTCGAGAAGCGCCCGCGCGGCCTTGAGGACGGCGGCGTCGAGATCGGCGGTGTGAACGACATGTACTTCGGTCATGCCCGCCATCCTGGCACCCGGCGTCGTCCGGCGCGGGGCGGGAACGACGGAGGCGTACGGTCAACGGCGGAGGCGGATCGCAAAGACACGCCCACGGGTCGTCCCCGTGTGCGCAGCGTGTTGGGCGAGGCTTCACCGGCTCCGGTGATGTTCCGATCGCCGACGGGGAGCAAAGCGGTATGGCACAGGAGACACGGGTGACGGGCTGGGTCGGCTGGATCTGGTTCGCAGGCATAGTAATGATCGTGGTGGGCGTGTTCAACCTGATCTCGGGTCTGTACGCGATCCTCAACGACGACCTCTTCGTCCAGGTCCGCAACCGGCTGCTGGTGTTCGACCTCACCGGGTGGGGCTGGATCCACCTGATATTCGGCATCGTGCTCGTGATCGTCGGCACGGCCGTGACCATCGGCCAGGAGTGGGCGCGGGTGGTGGCCATCATCCTCGTCGCCATCAACGCCGTCACGCAGATGGCGTGGATCGCGGCCAACCCGTGGTGGTCCCTGATTGTCATCGCCATCGACGTGATCGTCCTGTACGCGTTGATCGTGCACGGACGTGAGACTGCGGCGCTGCGCCCCTGACCCGCCCGGACACCACCGGGCCAGGTCGCGGGCGGCCGATGGCGGGCCGCCGTCGCCCCCGGCCGGGGCGGGGACGCGAATTCGTCGCGGCCCTTCGCCGGAGTGATCATGATTTTCGCTAATAATCTATGTGTGGGCGGATATTCCAGGCGATTATTTCTCCAGCTCAGCGGTGTCGCCGCGGCCGGAGCACTGATCACGGTCGCCCGTGCCGCGCACGCGTGGGGCGGGAGCGCGCGGGCGGGGGACCGGCTCGCGCACGTGGGGGACGACTCCTTCGCCCTGCTGCGCCGCAACTGGCGGGACGTGACGGCGGGGGCGGGGTTCGACGCGGCGGCGGAGCCGTACCGGACCCGGCTGGCGAGGCTGGGCAGGACGGCGGCCGGATACCGGGACACCATGGCGCCCGCCGACACGTCGCTCTGGCCCGACCGGGCGTTCCCCTCCTTCGTCGCCACCATGGCGCGGCTGCAGACCATGGCCCGCGCCTACGCCCTGCCGGGGACCGGGCTGACCGGCGACGCGAACCTGGCCGAGGCCGTCGCCGTCGGCGTCGACCACTACCGGCGGCGGGTGTACGCCGCGGGCGCCGCCCCGGTCGGCAACTGGTGGCACTGGCAGATCGGCGTTCCCAAGAAGCTCCTCGACGCGGCCGTGCTGATCGGCCCGCACCTGTCGGAGCGGCGGACCGGGCCCCTGCTGGAGGCCGTGGACCACTTCGTCCCCGAGTGCTACCTGGACGACTACAGCGGCACCAGCACCGGAGCCAATCGGGTCGACCTGTGCATGGTGACGCTGCTGCGCGCCGTCGTCGGGTCCGATCCGGCGAAGGCCGCGCTGGCCGTCTCCGCGCTCTCCCCGGTCTTCCCCTATGTCGGCGAGGGCGACGGGTTCTACCGGGACGGCTCGTTCGTCCAGCACACGTTCGTCCCCTACCAGGGCACCTACGGAGCGTCGCTGCTGTCCGGCCTCGCGACGATGTTCGCGGTGCTGCGCGGCTCGCCGTGGGAGGTCACCGACCCGAACCGGCAGGTCGTCTACGACATGGTCGACAGGTCGTTCGCGCCGGTCGTCCACGACGGCTTCTGCATGGACCTCGTCAGCGGCAGGGGGATCAGCAGGCAGCCGTACGGCGACCACGACAGAGGGCGCGGGATCGCCTCCGCGATCCTGCTGCTGGGGGAGACGGCCTCCGCCGCCGAACAGGCCCGCTGGCGGGGCATGGTCAAGGGGTGGGCGCGGCGGGGCGTCCACCTGCCCATGCTCAAGGCGGCGGAGAACGGGGACCTGGGCTTTCACGCCCGCCTCACCGCGATCCTGGACGACGACGCGATCCCCGCGGCCGACGAACCCGTCGGGCACCGCCTGCTGGCGATGAGCGCCCGCGCCGTCCACCGCAGGCCCGGCTGGTGCGCGGGGCTCAGCATGGCCTCGGACCGGATCGGCCACTACGAGCACGGCAACGGCGAGAACCTGCGCGGCTGGCACACCGGCTCGGGAATGCTCTACTGGTGGGCCGAGGGCCACGGCGACCAGTACTCCGACTCCTTCTGGGCCACGGTCGACCCCTACCGCCTGCCGGGCACGACCGTCTCCACCCGGCGGCTCGCCGACGGGGCCGGTCTCGGATGGGGCGACACCTGCCCGCCGGACCGCTGGGTCGGCGGTGCGACCGACGGCCTGTACGCGACGGTCGGCCAGCACCTGAACGGCTTCGAGAGCACGATGGAGGCCTTCAAGTCGTGGTTCTTCCTCGACGACGCGGTGGTCTGCCTGGGCGCGGGGATCACCGGCAGGGACGGCGTGCCGGTCGAGACGGTCGTGGACAACCGCAGGACCGACGCGCTCCTCACCGTGGACGAGCAGGCCGGTTGGGCGCACATCGAGGGGCACGGCGGCTACGTGATGCCCTGCGCCCGCCCGCGCACGCTGTGCGAGAAACGCGTCGGCGGCGAGGCGCGAACCCCCAGTGACGAACGCAACGGCGGCGAGGGGCGCGACGGCGGCTCCGACCCGGTGACCCGCGGCTACGCGACCATCTGGCTCGACCACGGCGTCGATCCCGTCTCGGCCGACTACGTCTACCTCCTCATGCCGGGGGCGACCCGGGCGCAGACCAGGGCCCGCGCCGCAGACCCCGGCTGGGCGCGCGTCCTGGCCAACACCGTCCGCCAGCAGGGCGTCCGGGTCCCGTCGGCGGGCCTCACCGCCGTCAACTTCTGGAACGACGGAGCCGTCGGCGACCTGGCCGCCTCCGCGCCGTGCGCCCTCCTCGTCAGGGAGGGCGGCGGCGGCGTGGCCACGCTGACCGTGTCGGACCCCCGGCGCGACCTGGACGAGCTGACCGTGACCTGGAACCGTCCGGTGGCCGAGGTCCTCCGCGGGCACCCGCTCCTGGCGAGGGCCACGACCGGCGCCGGGCTCACGCTCGTCTTCGAACGGCTGGCCGACCAGGCGGGCGGTTCGCACACGGTCGTCGTACGGCTCGGCTGACCCCGGCCCTCGGCCGAGCCGCTCGGCCCGTCCGGCCCGGCCTGGCCCGGTGAACGCGGATGGAGCGCGCTAGCCGCTCCGGGGCGATTCCCGCTCCGGCTGCGCGGCGCCGTCGGCCGCGCAGGGGTGGTCGTCCTCGTGGCCGAAGAGGCGGGCGGCCGAGGGGCGGGGGAGCGGCTCGGCCGAAGGGCGGGTGCCGGCCAGCAGGAGCGCCAGGTAACGCCGGTGGTCGCTGCCCTCGTGGTCTGACCGGTTGACGGTCGCCAGCGCCATCACCACGATCGCCGCCAGGTCGCGGACCAGCAGGTCGGCGCGGACCAGCCCGCGCCGCCTGGCCTCGGCCAGCACGTCCCCGAGCGGCTCGGAGAACCGTTCGGCGATCGCGACCGTGAACGCCCCCGCCTCCCGCGCCGCGGTGAGCAGGGCCTGGTGGGCGGCCAGCGTGTCGACGATGGCGGCCAGCGCCTCGGCGAGCCCCTCACGAGGGTCGGCGGCCTCACGGGCGGCCAGCGCGAGGGGCTCGACCTCTTCGGCGAAGTACGTCTCGAAGCAGGCCCGGACCACGCCGTCGCGGTCGCCGAACCGCCGGTAGACGGTGGCGATCCCGACTCCGGCCCGGCGGGCGATCTCCTCCAGGGGGACGGCGACGCCGCTCTCCCGGAGAGCCGCGATCGCCGCCCTGACGATCCTGTCCGAGTTGCGCAGGGCATCGGCTCGACGTCGTTGCTCTGACACATCTCGAACGCTAGCAGTCCGCATGCGGACGGTTACCAGGCGACCTGCAGGGAGGTCACGCCGTACACGACGCTGAAGGACCGGAAGCGGGCCTCGGACTCGACCAGGCGCAGCTCGGGGAAGCGCCGCAGGAGGGCGGGGAAGGCGATGCGCATCTCCATCCGCGCCAGCGGCGCGCCCAGGCAGTGGTGCACACCGTGACCGAAGGCCACGTGGCCGTGCGCGCCCCTGGCGAGGTCCAGCGTCTCGGGATCCCGCAGGAGCGCGGGGTCGCGGTTGGCGACGGGCAGGGAGCACGACACCAGCTCGCCGGGCCCGATGACCTGGCCCGCGATCTCGACCTCCGTGGTCGTCATCCTGAAGGCGCCCGTGTGGACGACGCTGAGCCAGCGCAGCAGCTCCTCCACCGCGGCGTCGACGCGCTCGGGCTCCTTCCTGAGCAGTTCGAGCTGGTCGGGATGGCGCAGCAGGGCCAGTGTGCCGAGACCGAGCATGTTGGCGGTGGTCTCGTGACCGGCTATCAGCAGCAGGTTGCCGATGCCGACGAGCTCGTTCGCCGTCAGGTCGCCGCCGTGCTCGCGCACCAGCATGCCGAGCAGGTCCTCACCCGGGTCCGCCTGGATGCGGGCGACCAGCTCGGCCATGTAGGCGCGTGACTCGTCCTGCGCCGCCACGCGCTCCTCCACGGGCGCCGACACGTCCAGCAGCAGGCTGCTCCTGCGCTGGAAGTCCTCCCGGTCGGTGTACGGCACGCCGAGCAACTCGCAGATCACCAGCGACGGGATCGGCAGCGCGAACGACGAGACCAGGTCGGCCGGGGACCCGGCCCGTTCCATCGCGTCCAGGTGGTCCTCGACGATGCGTGTGATCCGGGGCTCCAGCCTGCGCATCCTGCGGAGCGTGAACTCCGGCGTCAGGAAGCGGCGCAGCCGGGTGTGCTCGGGAGGGTCGGAGGAGAGCAGGTTGCCCGCGCGCAGCGCCGCCAGCTCCTCCTCGCTCTTCGCCGGGGCGCAGGGCAGCTGGAAGCGGCCCTGCCAGGCGTTGCTGAACCGTTCGGTGTCGCCCAGAACCTCGCGGACGTCCTCGTAGCGGGTCACCAGCCAGGCGTCGAAGCCCAGGTGCGTGCTGAAACGCCTGATGCCCTCATCCTTCCGCAGTTCCCCCAGCTCCGGATCGGGATCGAACCCCGCCCGCCGCATGTGCAACGGCAGCGTCGTCGACTCGCTCATGCAACCCCCTGTGTGACTCGCCTTCCTGACCGCTCTGACCGTTCTGACAAAAACGATAGCAACCTATCGGTTACCGGCAAAGGATCGTCGACGCCGAACGAGGCGACGAGATCCGTCCGACGCGACACGGGAGGCGGAAGACGGGGCGTGGGAGACGGGGCGTGGGAGACGAGCGCGAAAAGGCCTCTTGCGTTGGTCTGATCCGCTGGTCCGTCATGCGATGGAAAGTTAACCTCCGGTTATGACTCGTCGCGTGTGGGCGTGGGTTTCGGCGGCCGCGGCCGCGCTCTGCTTGGCGGCGCTCTTCGTCGCGGTCGGCGTCGACCAGGCGGACAAGCTCGCGGGACCGGTCAGCGCGGTGGTGGGCGTCATCGCCTGCGCAGCGGCGATCATGGCGCTGCGGGGCGTGTCGGCGGCACAGGACACGCCGCCCCAGGCCGGAGCCGCCGGGCCTCCTGCACCGCCGACCGTCCCGGTGTCCTCGGGGCCCACCTTCACGGCCACCACCGGGGAGGGCGGGCTGATCAACCAGGTCAACGGCGACCAGTTCCTCGGTGGCCGGTGAGCGAGCCGACCTCGTCGAACAACGCGTGGACCGGTGACCACGGATTCGTCAACCAGGTGGGGCGTGACCAGCACATCCACCTGACACCGCCGCTGTCGTGGCCGAGGGTGGCGGGTGAGCCGCCGGGGGAGGTCTCGGCGTTCCAACCGCGCCCCGAGGACGACAGGGCCGTCCTGGAGCACGACCGGCTGACGGGTGTCCGCTCGCTCGTCCTGACCGGCCCTGGCGGCACCGGCAAGACCCAGCTGGCCGCGCGGTGGGTCCGGCGAGCCGTCGAACGCCGTACGGACCTGATCGTCTGGGCCGACGCGAGCAGTGCCGACGCCCTGGTGTCGACGCTGGCGGAGGCGGCCCGCCTGGTGCGGGCCCCGGGCGCGGAGGACGGGACGGACGCGGCGACCGCCGCGCGGGCCCTGCTGACCTGGCTCGCGGGCACCGACCGGTCATGGCTGGTGGTGTTCGACGACATCCAGGAGCCTGATCAGGTGCTGTGCTGGTGGCCGGAGGTGGGCCGGGGAACGGTGCTGGGCACCACCCGCCGCCGCGACGCCAAGCTCACCGGCAAGGGGCGGCGGCTGGTCCAGGTGGGTGTGTTCGACGCCGAGCGGGCCCGCGCCTACCTCCGCGAGCGCCTCACCGAGGCGGGCCACCCGAACCTGTACACCGAGCCCGCGGCGGCGGAGCTCGCCGACGCGCTCGGCGGCCTGCCCCTGGCTCTGGGCCACGCGGCCGGTTACATGATCCACGCGGCCGGTCACCTGTCCGACGAGGAGAACGGGTGCGCGGCGTACCTGAGGCGCTTCCGCGACCGCGGCCTGCGCCTGCGCGAGGTGCTGCCGCCGGAGGGCGACACCGAGGACTACGGCCGCCTGGTCGACGTCACCCTGCTGCTGGGCCTGGACGCCGCGCGGCAGAGCGGGCTGGGAGGGTACGCGGAGCCGACGCTCCAGGCGGTCGCGCTGCTGGACCCGTCCGGGCATCCCAGAGCCGTCTGGGACTTCCTCGACGAGGTACGGCTGGCCGACCCGGCCCAGTCGCCCCCGGCGGCCGATCCGGTGCCGTCGGCCCTGTCGGTGATGCACCGACTGGGACTGGTGACCCGCGACGGCGAGGTGGTGCGGATGCACGCCCTGACCGGGCGGGCCGTGCGGGAGACCATGACCGAATCGGACGGCGTCACGGTGCTGGCGGCCGGGGCGCTGCTGGCCGTCTGGCCGGCGTCGGCGGAGGCCACCGCCCTGGGACGCACCCTGCGCGCCAACGCCGCCGTGCTGGCGGAACACACGGGAGCGAGGCTGTGGACCGTGGCCGGTGTTCCCGAGATGCTGTTCCGGGCGGGGCAGGACCTCGGTATGGCAGGCCACGCCGCCGACGCGGTCACCCACTGGCGGCGCCTGCTGGAGTCAGGCGAGGCCCACCTGGGTCCGGACCACCGGCACACCCTGCGCGCCCGGCTCGGGCTGGCGACCTGGCTCGGCCCCGCGGGAGACCACCGGCTGGCCGTCACGGAACTGGCCGCTCTGGTGGTCCGGATGAGCGAGGCGCTCGGCGCCGACGACGAGCTGACCCTGACGGCGCGCAACGTCCACGCTCGCGCCAGGGGAGCCGCGGGCGACAAACCCGGCGCTCTGGCAGGCTTCGAGGCGCTGCTGCCCGATGCCGAGCGGGTACTGAGCGCCGATCACGAGATCACGCTGAGCACCCGCACCAGCATCGGCGTCTGGCGGGGCGAGAACGGCGATCCGTGGGGCGCGGTGGCGGCGCTCGAACCGGTGCTGGCCCGGCAGCGAGAGGTGTTCGGAGACGACCACCCGCTGACGCTGACCACGCTGAACAACATCGCCGCCTGGCGGGGCAAGGGCGGTGACCACGTGGGGGCCGCGGCCGAGCTGCGCACGGTGGCCGTCCACCGTGCCAGAGTGATCGGCCCGGACCATCCGCTGACCCTGACCACCTGGCACAGTCACGCCCACAATCTGGCCGAGTCCGGGGACCCCGGGCAGGCCCTGGTCGTCCTGCGGGAAGTGCTGGAGAATCGGATCCGGGTGTTCGGGCCGGACCATCCTGACGTGCTGATCGCGCACTGCGACATCGGTCACTGGAGCGGGCAGGTCGGCGACGCCGCGGGCGCCGTGGAGAGCTTCACGACGGCGCTGGAGACGGCGCTGCGGCGACCGCGCCCTGACCCGCTGGAGATCATCGGACTGCGTCGGCAGGTGGCCGACTGGCGAGCCGGGGCCGGTGACCTGGCCGGGGCCGCAACTGAGCTGGAGCGGGCGCTGGACGACTGCGAGGAGCTGGTCGGACCCCACCCGGAGTTCCTGCCCGACATGCTCGGGCTGGTCGGGCTGCGGACCGAGACGGGCGACGCGGCCGGGGTCGTCGCCGCCTGGGAGCGGATCCTGCGCCTGCGGCGGTTGTTCCCCGGCCCCGACCACGAAGACCTGGCGGACGCGCTGCAGCGGGTGGCGGCGGCGCGGCTGGGGGCGGGCGACACCGCAGGGGCGGTGGCGGGCTTCACCCAGCATCTCGACCTCCTGCTGCGCACCCGTGGCCCGGGCGACCCGCTCACGCACTTCGCGCGCAACAACCTCGCCGAGGCCCGGGGCCTCGACGGCGACATCCCCGGGGCCGTCGCCGAGTTCGAGCGCCTGCTGGCCGAGCTGGAACGGTGGCACCCCGACGAGGAGTTCACCGCCTTCATCCGCAAGCACCTCGGCACCTGGCGGGCCCGCCTCCGAGACTCCCGGAGACCCTCCGGGAGTCTCCTGCGAAGGGTCTGGTCACGTCTCCGAGCCGTCGGGAACCTCCCGAGGACGGCCTGGTCGCGTTTCCGAGCCCGGTGAGAACCTCCGCGAGCCCGCCCCCGGCGGCCCGGCCGATCAAGAAGGCTGGTCGAACCGGCCGGTTTTGATGCCTTCGACGAAGGTGTTCCATTCGGTGGGGGTGAAGAGCAGTTTGGGGCCGTGGGGGTTCTTGCTGTCGCGGACCGCGATCGTGCCGGGGAGGTTCGTGGCGACCTCGACGCACTGCCCGCCGTTTCCACCGGAAAGGGAGGACTTTCGCCATGCGGCGGTACTCAGGTCCATTCCTGTTTCACTTCCTCGATCATGCGGAGGGATGCGTGCTCAGGATAGGCCCAGAGTCGTATGGCTTCATAGCGGTTCCAGATGGAGGTCACAAGGTTCTGGTCGGAGGAGACTTGTCCTTCGGCTGAAGAATCCACATGGATGATATCCGGGTCGCCGTTTGGAAGTTTGGCGATCATGAAAGCGCCGAGCATTCCGGGCAGGCATTCCGGAGCGACGAGCTGAAGAGAGACAGAGGGGCGTGACACGACCGCAAGCAGGTGGTCGAGTTGTTCTCGCATCACCTTGGACTCTCCGACCGGGCGACGCAGTACACCCGTGTCGATGAGGACCAGGAGAGACGGTGCATTCTCCTGGTCGAGGATCTGCTGGCGTCGCATGCGAGCCTGTACCCGTTCCTCCACCTCGTCTGGAGTGATCCTGGGTTCCTGGCTGAAGATCTGCCGGGCGTAGGCCTCGGTCTGGAGAAGGCCTGGGATCAGAAGGGGATCCCAGGAGCGGAGAACCAGGGCGTTGGGCTCGATCTCCTCGACCCAGCTCATGAACCACTTCGGTCCGCCGGGGCGGGCCAGGATGCGGCGGTGCAGGTCGACGAAGTGCTGTTTGTCGGTCGAGCCGAAGATCTGGTCCAGCTTCTCCGCGTCCGACCTCGACGGGGTGCGGGTGGCCATCTCCAGGCGGCTGATCTGGGTCTGGGTGCACCCGAGGCGGGCGGCCACGGCGGACTGGGACAGCTGCGCCGCCTCGCGCAGGCGGCGCATTTCCATGCCGAAACGCACGCGGGGAGACCCGGGGTCGGGAGCGGGCTCACTGCCCATCGCAACCTCCATGAATTAGGGAGAACCGGGCATTCAATAAGGCGTTCACACCGGATCCATTCGGAATTCAGACCGGAAAAACCAGGGGGCTGTCATTGTCTGGCCTGCTCTGAGGTGGGAATCCGCTTACGGGCACTCCGAGCTTAGGGGCAATCTGAGAAAACATCCATGACTCTTAGTGAGGATGGCGACACCGAGTGTTTACCGTACTTGGGTCGCGACGAGTCGCACACGACCGGCACGGCAATTTTTCACGCCCTGGCCGTGTTCGCTCAAGGCGCCCGGAGGGCTGGATTATGGCAATGCGCGACGAGCAGGAGCGGTTCATTCATCTGGTACGGCTGGCGTGGGATCTGCACGCCACGGGACTGAGCGCGGCGATCGACCTGCCGAAGGGGGAAAATCCTGTCGTACTGGTCCGGAGAGCGAAAGGGGCGTTCCGGATCGAGGTGGCGAAGTACGCCACCGGCTGGTTCTTCACCTGGGGAAGGAGACAGGACCAGCGGGTGCGGGCGCTCGACGTCAACGCCTTCCGGCGCGTCTGGGAGGCGGCGCAGTGAGAGCGACGGAACCGCTGAACCAGGCCGACCGCATGGATTTGGCCGCCCATCCGATCGCGCCGTCATTCGCCCGCAGGCTCGTGGAACGCGTGCTGGCGAAATGGGGCATGGAAGAGCTGGAAACCGTCGCGAACCTGGTCATGACCGAGCTGGTGACCAATGCCGTCAACGCGACGGGCGGCGACACTTCCGCTTTTTCAAAGGAAGGCGATATATCCGGAATCCCGCAGTGCGTGCGCGCCGGGCTCCACCGGATGGGGGACGCCGTGGTGATCGAGGTCTGGGACGCAAGCCGTACCCCGCCGAAACTCGCCGAGGCCTCACTCGACGACGAGTGCGGCCGGGGTCTGCGAATCGTCGACGACCTGGCGGCGGCATGGGGCTACCGCTGGCTCTCCTCTGGCGGAAAGGTCGTGTGGGCCAGGCTGGAAGCCCCCTCCTGACCCGTGGAGAAGCATTGTCGGGCGAGCGGGCCGGGACCGGGACGTGGAGACAGGCGGGTCAGCGGTCGTCGACGGCCTGCACGGGAATCCGCGCCCGGGACGCGTCCGTCGCCGAGGCCTGCGGCCGCGCGGCCGCAGGCCTCGGCGACGGGCGGTCACGGGAGGAGACCCGACCACTCCACGAGGCGGCGGAGCAGAGTGGTGGCGACAGGGGGCGGGGAGGGCAGGAGCGTGGTCGCGTGGAAGGCGTGGGGCATGCCCTCGTAGACGTCGAGGCGGACGTCTCCTCCGGCGGCGGACACGGCTTCGGCGAAGCGACGTGAGTCGTCGAGCATCACCTCTTTCGAGCCCGCCACGAGGAGCAGCGGCGGCAGCCCGTCGAGCTCGCCGTGGAGAGGGGACTGGGGCCCCTGATCGGGGCGTGCCCCGGCCAGATACTGGCTGCTGACGTGTTCGAGCACGGCCCGGTTCACGAAGTCCTGGCCGTCGTTGGCGTCGATGGACGGGCTGGAGAGAGTGAAGTCGGTCTGCCCGGAGACGGCTATCGCCCCGGCGGGCAGGGGATCGCCCGCCTGCTTGAGCACGAGCAGCGCGGACAGCAGCAGCGTGGCCCCGGCGGACTCGCCCGCCAGGATGACCCGTGAGGCGGGCACGCCCTGGTCGAGCAGGCTTCGGTAGACGGCCACCACGTCGTCGAGCGCGGCCGGATACGGATGGTCGGGGGCGAGGCGGTAGTCCACCGCCAGGGCGGGGCGACCCGTCGCCTGGGACAGGCGGTAGGCCATGATCTGTTCCATGGGCGGGTTCCTGTGCTCGAAACCGCCTCCGTGGACGTAGATCGTCACACCGGTCTCGCCCACGTCCTCGCCCGCCGAGCGGTGAGGCGCGGTGACCCAGACACCGGGAACTCCGCCGGTGCGCGGCAGGACGGGCGTGAGCTCGGCGTCGGCGGGCAGGGCGGGGGGAGCGGAGAACAGGGTCCGCATCTCCGCCATGGCGGCGGCGGCCTCTTCGGGGGTGACGGGGATGTGCGTGACCTGCAAAACATGATCCTTTCTATGGCGACCGCCTCTCACGGACGGCGAACGCGTCCTTCGTCCTGCCGACGACACGGGCAGGCGGAAAGGGCGTGGTGGCACGGCGCGGGCGAGGTCGTAGGTGCGTGCTTACGGTGGTGGACGACTGCGACGCGGACGGACTGCGACGCGGACAGCGCGAAGTCACCGCGCACCGACCCCGGTCACGGAGGGGGAAACCCGACGAGCCACGGGATTCGACGAGCACACGGGAACGGTGGACCGTCAGCCGGTCGTCGGTCCGTCAGGTTCGACAAAGAGCTCGCGGGGAACGGCGACGCTCGGCACCGCCGGGCGCGGGGACGGCGCGCGGGCGCGGTGCGGTCAGGCGCGGCCTGTGAAGTGTGAACTCACGACATCATCCCCCTGCGACGGTGCCTCCATGCCGCCGCCGTCCTCCCGGTCGGCGACACGCGACGTGTGCCATTACAGGCCCTCGCGTCGAAGACTGTCAAGATCGTGCGAACGAGGAGGGACTTCTCCGCCGGTGCCGCGACTCCTCGCTTCCGGCACCGCTCTCGCCTCCGGTGCCGTGCCCGCCCTCCGAGGTCGTCCGGCCTCTGGACGCTGCTTCGGCTTTCGAGGCTGCTCCGGGTTTTGGGGCTGCGCGGCTGTTTTCCGAGGCGTTCACCGGCCCGGCCCACCGCTCGCCGTACCGGTGTCATGAGCGCCCACAGACTGTGGGGCACGGACGTGCCGGGTACGGCGAGGCGGTGGGCCGGGCCGGGTTCCACGGAACCCGCACCCCACCTGCTTCAGGGCACATGGGGGTTGCCCTGAGCACAGGTGGGGTGGGGCCGGGTCTGAAGGCGGTCGCCTTGACGGCCGCCTTGGTCGTCGCGGGCTTGTGGAGGGAGCCGGTTCGGAGGGTGCGGGCTGGTTCGGGGTTTGTACGTCCTCACCTGCGTCAGGGCTCGTGGGGGGTGTCCTGAGTGCAGACGGGGCGAACGTCGGCTGTGGGCGCGTGCTCCTTGGGATCGGGTTTCGAGGTGGTGCGCCTTGCCTGGTTCAGGGCTCGTGGGGGTTGTCCTGAGGCCGGGTGCGGCGCGTGGGCCTGCTCGACGGTGATGAGCGTCGTCTGGGCCGTGAGCGTTCGCGGGAACGGCGTCAGCCGGGCTTGTAGATCTCGATCTCGGCGTTCGGCGGCAGACCGAACGTCTTGCGTCCCTCGACGCGGTTCGCCTCGCTCAGGGCGGCGAAGTCGGAGCCGCTGATCTCCAGGGCCCGGGGTGCTCCCTCGGCGGAGAACATCTCCCGCACCGACGAACGCAGGAGGTCGCCCTCCAGGGCCTCCTGGATCTCCACCACCTGGTAGCGCCCGCCGGTGGAGTCGACGGTGAGCAGCGCCAGGTTCTTGTACTGGCTGCTCGCCAGGAGCTTCCTGCCGACGAGCGCGTACTCCTCGCACGATGCGCCGAGACCGACCAGTTGCTGGTTCTCGCTCTTCTGACGGACCTCGACGAGGTCTTCGTGGCAGAACATCCTGGGCTTCAACTCGGGCTTCAGCGCGGCCAGGACCTGTGGCTTCTCACGTTTGGGGTCCGTGGTCTCCAGGTACTGGTCTACGGCGTCCATCAGGGCTGCGCGTGTTTTCGGACCGACGGCGACGACCTGCTCGCGCGCCAGGCCTGTCGAGTCCGGTGTCTGTAACTGCCAGATCATCCAGCCCGCGATGCCGAGCGCGAGTGTGCCGCCGAGAATTCCCGACGCCAGGGGGAGCGATTTCACCGGAAGATGATTGCCTAATCTGGCATGCAGCGTCCATAGTCTCGGCACCGAGTGTTCACGGTTCGGTACGAAATGCTGATATTTCCACCTTTTTGAAGATCGGGTGCGACGGTCGACGACAGAAAGGTGATCTTCGTCTCATTGGGCGACCGCTTCATTTGGGCAAGTACGAGATCGATTCACTCGGGAGTGTGGAACGCGTCGTCTCCGATCTGCTCTCTCAGCATCTGCTGGAAGTGCGGGCAGGTGGTGAAATCCCGGTGGTCGCAGTTCAGGGCGCCGTCGATGAGGGTCAGCGACGTCTGGGCCCGGGCGATGCGCCGTACCAGGTCGGCGCGCTGACGGCGCATGACCTCGCGGCGGACCTCGGGATCCCGAGTGGTGACCATCTCGTGGATGGCGTCCAGGCCGAAGCCCGCTTCCTTGGCGCGCAGGATGAGCGCGACGCGGAAGAGGTCGTCGGGTCCGTAGCGGCGACGATCGCCTTCAGCGCGGGCGGGGGTCAGCAGTCCCACGCTCTCCCAGTGCCGCAGGACGTCGGCTGCGGCGCGGGACGCGCGGTCGAGGAGATGGCCGAGCGGGGGGCGCTGCCGATCGGCGTCGACGCCGACGAGCGCATGATCGAGGTGGCCCGGCGTCGCCGGCCCGCCCTGGACTTCCGCCTGGGCGACGCCTGCGCTCTGCCCCTGGCGGACGGCCGGGCGCACGGCTACCGGGCCGACAAGGTCTGTCACGAGCTCGCCGACCCCGCCGCCGCGCTGGCCGAGGCGCGGCGGGTGCTGGCCCCCGGCGGGCGGATCGTGCTGCTCGGCCAGGACTGGGACGCCTTCCTGATCGATTCCGACGATCCGGAGCTGACCCGCGTCATCGTGCACGCCCGTGCCGACACGATGCCCAGCCCGCGTGCCGCCCGTGGCTACCGCAACCTGCTCCTGGACGGCGGTTTCGGCGGCGTCACCGTCGAGGTCCACGCCGGTGTCCTCGTCCAGGCGGCGATGCTGCCCATGGTCTCCAGGCTCGCCGACATCGCTCACGCCGCCGGGGCGATCACCGGCGAGCAGGCGCGGACCTGGAAGGCGGAACAGGCCGCCCGTGCCGACGCGGGCAGGCTTTTCGCCGCGGTTCCGTTGTTCGTGGCGGCAGGGCGGCGTTGATCGGACGGAGACGGAAAAGGCCGGGGTCTCTTCGGAGACGCCGGTTTCCCGCCCGTTATTCGTATGGCCTCAAATGATTAGTGGACCGCCATTGATCCTTTTCCGGAAAGGGCGGCTTTAGCGGGGTCGGAATGCGATCAGCTGATCGACCCACCGCCGCTGTTCGACAGTGTCGGGAACGGCCAGACCGCGAGCCCGTTCGAGCCCGCGCCACGCGGTTTCCGGGTCGACGCCGTTCAACACCAGAAGGGCGGCGGCCAGTAGGCAGGCGCGCCCGATGCCGAAGCGGCAGTGCGTCACGACATGCGCGCCCGCCCGCAGCTCCGACGACAGGTCCCTGAGGACGGGGAGGACGGTTGCGGCGTCGGGGACGCTCCGGTCCACGATGGGAACGGCGACGAACCGGAGCCCCGCCCCGCTCGCGGCCCCGCCCTCCTCCGCGAGGCCGCATTCGTCGAGCTCGACCTTGGTGAGGCCGCAGACCAGGACGTCGACGCCACAGGACCTCAGGGCGTTCATCTCGTCGTCGAGCCAGTCACCGCCACGAGGTTTGGCCATGGCGCTCAGCGTGCCGGGGCCCGGCCGGTCGACGGTGTAGAGGGAGGGACGCATGCTGTCAGCATCGCCTGTGGGCAGGCGGAGTCTCCACCACATCCGGGGGTTTTTCGTGGCGACCGGACGTCGCCCGCGACGTGTCACCACATCCGGAGGTCCTCATGTCGACCGGACGTCGCCCGCGACGTGTCGCCGACCTGCCTGGGCGGTACGGAGCCGACGCCATGACGGGAACGTTCACCGGGTCGCGCGCCGTTCCAGGGTGCCGAACATGCGCGTGTCGGCACGTGCCGTACCGGCGCCTGGAGAACACCGCGAACCCGGTGAAGGCGTGCGATCACGACACTAGAGGTCGAGGATGGCCTGCTTGACGAGGGTGGCGACATTGGCGTGGCCCCTGGCGTTGGGGTGGACCAGGGCGAAGCGGCCCGAGGTGTCGAGGATGCCCTCCACCCAGTTGTTGCCGCCCGCCTTGTCGCAGACGCTGTGTCCCCGACTGGAGGTGTACTGGTCGACGTAGACGTCGCCGTGCTCGGCGGTGCGGGTCCTGATCACGGCGTTGAGCGGCTCCAGGGCGCTGGTGCGCAGCCAGTCGAGGTCGCCCCGCGTGATGGAGCCGAACCCGACGAGACTGCCGGGAATGCACTTGGTGGTGTCGTCGGGAATGATGTGGGGGTAGCCGACGGTGATGACCTTGGCGTGACGCGCCCTGGCGTTGATCGCGGTGAGCATCTCGTCGTACTCGGCGCTCACCTGCGACAACCGGTCGTCCAACTCGTCGCCGTAGTGATCCTTGCACGGGGTGCCCCGGCCGCCGGTGTTCAGGCCCAGCTCGATGCAGGTGAAGAGGATCTGGCCGAACCCCAGGCTGTTGCCGCCGACGCCGACGGTGACCACGTCGGTGTCGGGGGACACCGACTCCAGCTGGGGAGGCACCGGGGCGAAGGGGTAGTCGGGGTCGTTGGAGAAGGGCGGGAGGTGGCGGCCGATCGGCTCCTGCGGATCGTTGACGACGTTGGCGATGGTGGCGTTTCCACAGCTCACATTGCGCAGATCGACCTGGTCGTTCAGCTCGGCCTCGATCACCTGGGGGTAGGAGAGCGTTGTGCGCGCGCAGCCGTCACGCGGCCTCTCGTATTCCCGTCCGGCGGCGAGGATGACTCCCGCGGTGTAGGAGTCGCCGAGCGCGACCCAGTCCAGGGGTGCCCGTACGGCCTGGGCGGGGGCGGCCACGGCGGCTGTGCCGCCCGAGGCGATGGCGGTGGCCAGCGCGATGGCGGTGATCTTTCCGCGCATGCGGACGTCTCCTGTGGTGGAAGGAACGGTCGAGAGCCTCATGTGCGCGCCTCTCGGCCGGAACGGATGCTCACACAAAATAAGCGAGTGGTGACTGTGTGTAGCTATAGCGTGTGGGTGAGCTACCCGTTACCGACGCTCTGACGGCGGGGACGCCGTTCGACCGCTCCCTCCACGCCTTCGGGTGAATCACGTCGCCTTCGGGTGAATCACGTCGACTGGCGCGCCGGAGGTCGTGGCGTTTCCCGTCGCGCGGAGGTGGCAGGATGACCCGCATGTCAGACCGTCAGGTGACCTACGACGACGTGGTCGCCGCCCGTGAGCTGCTGGCCGACGTCGCCCTGCGGACCCCGCTGCTGCACTCGCACGTGCTGTCGGCCTCCATCGGCGGTCCCGTCCATCTCAAGTGCGAGAACCTCCAGCGTTCGGGGTCGTTCAAGGTGCGCGGGGCCTACGTCAGGATCGCCGGGCTGAGCGAGGCCGAGCGGGCGCGGGGCGTGGTCGCGGCCAGCGCGGGCAACCACGCGCAGGGCGTGGCGCTGGGCTCCGGGCTGGTCGGGATCTCCTCGACGGTCTACATGCCGCAGGGGGCGCCGCTGCCCAAGGTCGCCGCGACCCGTTCCTACGGGGCCGACGTGGTCTTCGCGGGCCAGACGGTGGACGCGGCGCTGGCCGCGGCCGTCGAGCACGGGGAGCGGACCGGGGCGGTCTTCGTCCACCCCTTCGACCACCCCGACGTCATCGCCGGGCAGGGCACGATCGGGCTCGAGATCCTGGAGCAGTTTCCCGAGGTCGGCACGATCGTGCTCTCCCTCGGCGGAGGCGGCCTGGCGGCCGGGGTCGCGCTCGCGGTCAAGTCGCTCAGGCCCGGGGTGCGGATCATCGGCGTGCAGGCCGAGCGGGCCGCCGCCTACCCGGCCTCGCTGGCGGTCGGGGAGCCGGTCACGGTCCCGCCCGCCACGACCATGGCCGACGGCATCGCGGTCGGACGTCCGGGGGACCTGTCCTTCGAGCTGATCCACTATCTGGTCGACAGCGTCGTCACGGTCACCGAGAGCGAGATCTCGCGGGCGCTGCTGCTCTGCCTCGAACGCGCCAAGCAGGTCGTCGAGCCCGCGGGGGCCGCCGGGGTCGCCGCGATCCTGGCTCACCCGCACCTGTTCGAGCCGCCCGTGGTCGCCGTGCTCTCCGGCGGGAACATCGACCCGCTGCTGCTTTCCAAGATCCTCAGGCGGGGTCTGGCCGCCGCGGGGCGCTATCTGACCCTGCGGGTGCCGCTGCCCGACCGCCCGGGGGCGCTGGCGCACCTGCTGGCCAAGCTGGCCGAGCTCGGCGTGAACGTGCTCGACATCGTGCACGAGCGGCTCGGCATGCACCTGGGCGAGGCCGAGGTCCAGCTCCAGCTGGAGACCAAGGGCCCCGCCCACTCCGACGAGGTGCTCGAATCCCTCCGCGGGGAGGGATACAAGATCGTCTGCGGCTGACCGTCGCCGGGCTGACCGCTCCTGGCCGCTGCCAGGTTGACCGTCACCGGTCCGGGGCCCGGCTGACCGTTACCAGGTGGTCGGCTTCTTGGTGCCGAACAGCCAGGCGTCGAAGAGGTTGTCGAGCTGCTTGCCGGAGATCTTCTCGGCCAGCGCCACGAACTCCTCCGTCGTGACATATCCGTACTTGTGCTCGGCGTTCCAGGTCTTCAGCAGCTTGAAGAAGGCCGGGTCGCCGATCCGCTGCCTGAGGGCGTGCAGCGTCATGCCGCCCCGGGTGTAGACCGCGTCGTTGAACAGGTCGTCCGGCTTCGCGCGGCCGGGGGCGTACTTCCAGATGGCGGCGTCGGCGCCGGCCGAGTAGCGGGCGCGGAAGATCCGCTCGGCGCTCGCGTTGCCCTTGTGCTCCGACCAGAGCCACTCGGCGTAGGTCGCGAACCCCTCGTTGAGCCACAGGTCCTTCCACCGCCTGATGCTCATGCTGTCGCCGAACCACTGGTGGGCCAGCTCGTGGGCGATGATGTCGTCGCCGGGGTCGAACCCGCCGTACATGGGCTTGGTCTGGTTCTCCAGGGCGTACCCCGCGGGGAAGTCGTCGATCACGCCGCCGGTCGAGGAGAACGGGTAGGGGCCGAACACCGTGCTCCAGTAGTCGGTGATCTTCCCCGAAAGGGTGTAGAGCTCGTTGAGCGAGTCGCTGTAGCGGGGGTCGACCGCCGCCACGTTCCTGATGCCCGCGGGCGTCCTGCCCTCGCGCATCTCGAACCTGCCCATCGTCACGGTGGCGAGGTAGCTCGCCATCGGGTGGGTCTCCCGCCAGGTGTAGGTCGTCCTGCCGCCCGAGGTGCTCGGGCTCCCGACGAGCTCGCCGTTCGCCAGCGCGGTCACGCCCTCGGGGACGGTGATCTCGAAGTCGTAGCGGGCCTTGTCGGCCGGGTGGTCGTTGCCGGGGAACCAGGTCCTCGCGCCGTTGGGCTGGCAGGTGACGAACGCGCCGTCCGAGGTGGGGATGAAGCCGTACGTGCCGAGGTTGGAGGAGTTTCTGACCGGCTTCGGCTCTCCGGCGTAGGTGACCTCGACGGTGAAGGCCGCCTTGTCGGCGATCGTCTTCGCCGGGGTCACGACGAGCTCGTCCCCGGAGCGCTCGAACCTCGCGGCCGTGCCGTTCACGGTGACCTGGCTGACCTTGAAGCCGGACAGGTCCAGGTTGAACCTGGCCAGGTCCTGGGTGGCCTTCGCGTCGATCCCCGCGACACCGGACAGGTGCTTGCGGCCGGGCTCGTAGTCGAGTTCGAGGCGGTAGTGGCCGACGTCGTAGCCGCCGTTGCCGTCGGTGGGGAAGTCGGGGTCGCCGATCCCCGGCGCGCCGATCTTGCCGCCGTGCCGTTGGGGCGCCGCGGAGCCGACGGTCCCTCCCGCCGCGACGACCGAGCTGGGGCCGCTGTCCCCCCTCGACGCCGAACACCCGGCGGTGCCGATTGTCCCGATGAGCACCGCGGTTGCCGCGATGGCCAGCCGACCGGACGCCATGATCGCACTTCCCCTTCCCGAGCCCGGTCGTGCCGAGCCGCCTTAGTCGCACACTACGCGAGCGGAGGGGGAGACCTGCGATGATCAGGCATCTACGACCAGTGTCCTCGCGGCCATGTCGTGAATAGCCTGTTTACGCCTGGTGAACAGGATGAAGGCGAGGTTGATCCAGCCAAGGCAGCAGGTGGCGTAGAACACCCAGGCGACCAGCTCCCGGATCGCCGCCTGCCCGACGCCGACCCTGCGCCCGCTGACGTCGACCACGCGCAGCCGGAACAGCTTCTTGCCCAGGGTCTGCCCGTTCCAGAAGGCGGTCAGCAGCCAGTAGTACAGGAAGCCGACCAGGCTCGCCAGCAGGGTGTGCTGGACGGGAACCCGGACGAGGACGCCCTTGCTCGTGTCCCACACTGTGGTGAACGTCTCGTAGGTGAACGGCGAGGAGACGATCCCGACGATGACGATGTCCAGGATTCCGGCGAACAGACGGCGCCAGCGCCCGCCGAGCCTGACGGGCGGGCCTGCGCCGTACCCCGGACCGAACGGCCCGCCGCCGTACTCGGGGCCGGGACCCGTGCCGTACTCGGGCCCCGGCGGCTGGGCGGACCAGGAAAAAGATCCTGAGCTGTCCGGTGGTGGTGATCCCATAAGTCGTAGATCACCACATACCGGCCAGCTCAAAGCCAAGCGCTGTTACAGGTTGCCCCTGAGGTCCTGCTCGCGCTCGATCGCCTCGAAGAGCGCCTTGAAGTTGCCCTTGCCGAAGCCGAGCGACCCGTGCCGCTCGATGAGCTCGAAGAACACCGTCGGGCGGTCCTGCACCGGCTTGGTGAAGATCTGCAGCAGGTAGCCGTCCTCGTCGCGGTCGACGAGGATCTTGCGCTTCTTCAGCTCCTCGATCGGCGCCCTGACGTGGCCGATGCGGGCGCGCAGCTCGGGGTCGTCGTAGTAGGAGTCGGGCGTGTTGAGGAACTGCACCCCGGCCGCGCGCATGTGGTCGACGGCGGTCAGGATGTCGTTGGTCGCCAGCGCGATGTGCTGCACGCCGGGGCCGCCGTAGAACTCCAGATACTCGTCGATCTGCGACTTCTTCTTGGAGATCGCGGGCTCGTTGAGCGGGAACTTCACCTTGCGGGTGCCGTCGGCGACCACCTTGGACATCAGCGCCGAGTACTCGGTGGCGATGTCGTCGCCGATGAACTCCGCCATGTTGGTGAAGCCCATGATCCGCCCGTAGAACTCCACCCACTCGTCCATCTTGCCGAGCTCCACGTTGCCGACGCAGTGGTCGACGGCCTGGAAGACACGGCCGTTCTTCACCTCGGGCGCGGGGACCATCGGCTCGGCCGCGACGTAGCCGGGAAGGTAGGGACCGCTGTAGTTGGACCTGTCGACCAGGGTGTGCCGGGTCTCGCCGTAGGTGGCGATCGCCGCGAGCACGACCTTGCCGTGGTCGTCCTCGACGATGTGCGGCTCGACGAGGCCCTTCGCGCCCCTGGCCACCGCGCCCTGGTAGGCCGCCTCGACGTCGGGGACCTCGATGGCCAGGTCGATGACGCCGTCGCCGTGCTCGGCGACGTGGCGGGCCACACCGGTGCCGGGCCGTACCGCGCCGCGGAACTCGAACCTGGCGCTGCCCGAGGTGAGGACATAGGCGACCTCGTCACGGCTGCCGTTCTCCGGTCCGCGGTAGGCCACCAGCCGCATGCCGAAGGCGCTGGAGTAGTAGTGGGCCGCCTGCTTGGCGTTGCCGACGGCGAAGACCACGGCGTCCATGCCGTTCACGGGAAAAATGTCGCTCATGCGAATACTGTCGGTTTTGGTGGGCTGACTGTGCAAGAGTTACGTTAATCAGTGGACAACTTGTACATCCAGCCGCCGTCGAGACCGGAGTGTCTGTACAACATGACGATTGATCACCTCGACGCCCGGCTCATCGCCCTGCTCGCGGCCGAACCCAAGCTGGGCGTCCTCGAGTGCTCGCGACGGCTCGGCGTGGCCAGGGGAACGGTCCAGGCCCGTCTCGACCGGATGGCGGCCAGGGGGGTGATCACCGGCTTCGGGCCCGACGTCGACCCCTCGGCCCTCGGCTACGTGGTGACGGCGTTCGTCACCCTGCAGATCCGCCAGATCAGCGGGCACGTCCCGGTCGCCGACCAGCTCGCCGCCATCCCCGAGGTGCTGGAGGTCCACACGATCACCGGCGGCGACGACATGCACTGCCGCGTCGTGGCGCGGAGCAACGCCGACCTGCAGCGGGTCATCGACCTGATCGTCGAGGTCAGCGGGGTGGTCAGAACCTCGTCCGTGATCGCCTTGGACACACCCGTGCCATACCGGGTCCTTCCCTTGGTGGCCGATGCCCCGCGTCAGGGGAGGGGCTAGCCGTACTATCCCAAGCAGGGTTCAGACACCGTTATGCATCGTTTACCCTTACGGTTCCGTGCGGCCGACGGGGGTCGGCCGCCGACGGGACGGGGGGACGCGTGCTAAAGGGCGGGCTGAGAGGCGGACAGAAGGCCAGGCCGAGGAGGAGGCTCCTGAGGATCGCGCTCGTCGTCTTCGGCGTCCTCACACTCTCCGCGGTCGGCGCCCTCGCGGTCGCGTGGGCCATGACGCCGATCCCCGACAGCACGCAGCCGAGGGCGACCGCCCAGGGGTCGGTGATCTACTACCGTGACGGCAAGACCGTGCTGGCCAGGCAGGGGGTCAACCGCAAGAGCGTGTCCCTGGACCAGGTGCCGCAGCACGTCAGGAACGCGGTCATCGCCGCGGAGAACCGCTCGTTCTACGAGGACAAGGGCGTCTCCGTCACGGGCACCTTCCGCGCCATGTGGTCCACGATCACCGGGCAGCAGCTCCAGGGCGGCTCGACGATCACCCAGCAGATGGTCCGCAACTACTACAGCGGCCTCAGCCAGGAACGGTCCATCGTCCGCAAACTCAAGGAGGTCATGATCTCCTTGAAGGTGGACCAGTCGAAGTCCAAGGACTGGGTGCTCGAGCAGTACCTCAACACGATCTACTTCGGCCGCAACGCCGACGGGATCCAGGCCGCGGCCGACGCCTACTTCCACAAGGACGTCAGCAAGCTGACGCTCTCGGAGGGCGCCTACCTCGCCGCCGTGATCCAGCAGCCGTCGCGGTTCGCCGACCCCCGGGGCGCCGACCTGGAGGCCGCCAAGGCGCGCTGGCGGTCGGTGATCGACGGAATGCGGCAGACCGGAGCCCTCACCGCGGAGCAGGCGGAGGCCACCGCCTTCCCCGAGCTCAAGAAGCCCAGGCCGATCTTCGCCCCCAAGGGGCAGGAGGGCTACATGCTCGACCAGGTGACGGCCGAGCTCAAGCGCAGGGGATACACCGACGAGACCGTCAACCAGGCCGGACTGAAGATCGTCTCGACCTTCGACAAGGGCCTGATGGCCGCCGCGGAACGCGCCGTCACCTCCGTCCTGCCGGAGAGCACCCCCAAGCAGGTGCGCACCGGGCTGGCCGCCGTCGACCCCGCGACCGGCGAGGTCGTCGCCTTCTACGGCGGCCGCGACTGGAGGACCCAGTCCTACGACAACTCCTTCGGCGCCAAGGTCCAGGCGGGCTCGACCTTCAAGGCGTACACGCTGGCCGCCGCCCTGGACAACGGCCTCGGCCTCGACACCCGGGTCGACGGCAACTCCCCGCTGCGGATCACCTCCGACGGCAAGGGCATCCCCAACTCCGGCGGATACTCCTACGGCCAGATCAACCTGGTCAAGGCGACCCAGAGCTCGGTCAACACCGCCTTCGTCGACCTGGGGCGGAAGGTCGGCCTGGACAAGGTCGTCGAGACCGCCGAGAAGTCCGGCATCCCCGCCGACCAGCTCTCCCCGCACCGCGCCGCCGCGACGCTGCCGCTGGGGGTGGCGTCGGTGAGCGCCGTGCAGAACGCCTCAGGCTTCGCCACGTTCGCCGCGGGAGGCGTCCACCGCGAGGCCCACGTGATCCGCTCGATCACCGACGCCGACGGCAGGACCACCAAGATCCCGACCAAGGGCAGGCGGGCCTTCAGCGAGCAGACCGCGACCGACGCGACCTACGCGCTGACCCAGGTCGTCACCGCGGGAACCGGCTCCGCGGCCCGGCTCTACGACCGTCCCGTCGCCGGCAAGACCGGCACCACGGACAAGTCGGCGTCCGTGTGGTTCGCCGGGTTCACCCCGCAGCTGGCGACGGCCGTCGACATGTTCCGCGACGACAACAAGCCGGTCGTCGTGGACGGCAGCGCCCTGTACGGCGGGACCTACCCCGCCCAGATCTGGCGCGCCTTCATGACCGAGGCGATGTCCGGAAAGCCGGTCAAGGAGTTCGGCGAGCCGTCCAACTACGGCTACTCCACCACCTACGACGACGGCTACGACTCGGACGCCGACGACTACGGCGACGACTACGGAGACCAGGACAGCCCCCTGCCGCCCACCCGGAACCAGGACGAGACGACCACCCCGACCCCCGAGTACACCTCGTCACCGGACGACACGGGGAACGGGAACGGCGACGACGACGGCCCGGGCAACGGAAACGGGAACGACGGACCTGGGAACGGCGACGGCACCGACGACGGGCCTGGGAACGGCGACGGCACCGGCATCGGCGGCAGGGAGCAGTCCCCGTCCCAGGACGAAACCACCCAGAGCCGCCCGGACTGACGACGGTCAGGAGGTCAGCTCGGCTCGCAGGGCGGCCGGGGTGGTGACGGGCATCCGGCAGGCGAAACCGCGGCACACGTAGGCCGCGGGGACGCCCTCGACCAGGCCCCGGCCCTCCAGCAGCGGAACCTCGGCCGATCCCGGCTCGCCGAGCGCGACGACCAGGCCGGGGGCCGGTGACAGCAGGGCGGCCCTGTGCAGCGCCGAGGTGGCGGGATCGCCGGGGGCGCCCACGACCGCCACCTCCACCGGTCCCGAGACGGCGGCCTGGGCCACCGCGAGGCCCCATCCGGCGAACCTGGCGTGCTTGCCCGCCAGGACGGTCACCGTGCCGAGGGCGGCCTCCGCCGCCTCCCTGTGCCTGGCCGAGCCGGTCAGGGCCGCGTAGGAGAGCAGCGCCCCCGCCGCCGCGAACTGACCGGACGGGGTCGCGTTGTCCGTGGGGTCCTGCGGGCGCTGGAACAGCCGTTCGGCGTCGTCCGCGGTGTCGAAGAACCCGCCGGAACCGTCGGCGAACCGGTCGAGCACCGTTTCGAGCAGGGCTCCGGCCCGGTCGAACCAGCGGACCTCCCCGGTCACGCCGTACAGGGAGAGCAGGCCCTCGGCCAGGTCGGCGTAGTCCTCGAGGACCCCGGCGTTGTCTCCGGCCCGGCCGTCCCGCGAGGTGCGCAGCAGCCGGTCGCCGTCCAGGTGGAGCTCGTCGAGCAGCGTGGCCGCGCCGCGCGCGGCCTCGACCAGGTCGGGGCGGTCGAACAGGGCGCCCGTCTCCGCGAGGGCGGCGACGGCCAGGCCGTTCCAGGCGGCCACCACCTTGTCGTCGCGGCCAGGCCGCACCCGCTGGGCGCGCGCGGCCAGCAGCGCGGCGCGCACCCTGGCGAACCGCTCGGCGTCGTCGGGGTCGGACAGCAGCTGGAGCACCGAGGAGCCGTGCTCGAACGTTCCGGTCACCTCGAACAGGTCGATCGCCCAGGCGCCGTCCTCCTCGCCCAGGACGTCGCGGATCTCCTCGGGGGTCCAGACGTAGAACCTGCCCTCCACCCCCTCGCTGTCGGCGTCCAGGGCCGAGGCGAAGCCGCCCTCGGGGGTGCGCATCTCGGCGAGCAGCCAGTCGGCGGTCTCCAGCGCCACCCGCCTGGCCAGGACCGAACCCGTCGAGCGCCACCAGTGCGTGTAGACCCGCAGCAGCAGCGCGTTGTCGTAGAGCATCTTCTCGAAGTGCGGCACCACCCAGTCGGCGTCCACGCTGTAGCGCGCGAACCCGCCGGCGAGCTGGTCGTAGATCCCGCCCCTCGCCATGGCCTCCAACGTCCGCTCGGCCATCGACATCGCCGGCGCCGCGTCCGTCCGGGGCTCCTCGCCCGTCCGAGGGCCCCCGTCCGCCCGCGGCTCCCGGCCGCCGGACGCGGGCCGGAGCTCCGCCGCCGCGCCGTACCTCAGCAGGAACTCCAGCGCCATCGAGGGCGGGAACTTCGGCGCTTCGCCGAACCCGCCGCGCTCGGCGTCGAAGGACCGGCTCAGGCTCTCCACCGCCTGGGCCAGCGTGCCCGCGGTGGGCAGCGGTCCCGAGGGCAGCGCGGTCCGCTCGTTCAACGCCTCCACGATCTTCGAGCCCTGCTCGAGCACCCCGTCGCGGTCACCGGTCCAGGCGTTAGACACCCCGGCCAGCAGCCGGTGGAAGTGCGGCCTGGGGAAGTAGGTCCCGGTGTAGAAAGGGTGGCCCTCCGGGGTCGCGAAGACCGTCATCGGCCATCCGCCCTGGCCGGTCATGGCCTGGGTGGCCGCCATGTAGACCGCGTCGACGTCGGGCCGCTCCTCGCGGTCCACCTTCACGTTGACGAAGCGCTCGTTCATCATCGCGGCGGTGGCCTCGTCCTCGAACGACTCGTGCGCCATGACATGGCACCAGTGGCAGGCCGAGTAGCCGACGGAGATCAGCAGCGGCACGTCCCTCCGCCTCGCCTCGGCGAACGCCTCCTCGCCCCATTCGAACCAGTCGACGGGGTTGTCGGCGTGCTGCAGCAAGTAGGGGCTGGTCGCGTCCTTCAAACGGTTCATCAGGACCTCTCCCGCGTACGCGGTGCGTACGTTCTGCTCGCGCCGGGGGGCGCGGGGCGCGGCGCCCCGGGGCCACCTGGTCGTGCCTGCACGGTCTTTCTTCACAGTAGACCGGGACCGGGAGAGGCGGGCGGGCCACGGCCGCAGGGCCGGGCGCTCACCGCCGGTCACCGGTCAGCGGTCGGTGGCGGGCGCGGCCGGCGGAGGATCACCGCAGACCGCGGACGGTCACTGCCGGTAGGTCGTCAGGAAGCCGCTCAGGCGTCCGATCGCCTCCTCCAGGTCGTCGGCGCGCTGCAGGGTGACGACGCGGAAGTGGTCGGGACGGGCCCAGTTGAAGCCGGTGCCCTGCACGACGAGGAGCCGCTCCCGCTCCAGGAGGTCGAGGGCGAACTGGACGTCGTTCGAGATCGGATACGTCTCGGGGTCCAGGCGCGGGAAGACGTACAGCGCGCCGAGGGGCTTGACGCAGCTCACCCCGGGGATGTCGTTGAGCAGTTTCCACGCGCGGTCACGCTGCTCGCACAGCCGCCCCCCGGGGCGCACCAGGTCGTTGATGCTCTGGTGACCGCCGAGCGCGGCCTGGATCGCGTGCTGGCCGGGCACGTTCGGGCACAGCCGCATGTTGGCGAGGATGTCGAGACCCTCGATGTAGGAGACCGCCCGCTCCTTGGGGCCGGAGATCGCCATCCAGCCCGAGCGGTACCCGCACACGCGGTACGTCTTCGACAGGCCGGAGAAGGTCAGGCAGAACAGGTCGGGGGCCAGCGACGCGATCGAGGTGTGGACCGCGCCGTCGTAGAGGATCCGGTCGTAGATCTCGTCGGCGAAGACGACCAGGCCGTGCCTGCGGGCGAGGTCGGCCAGGCGTTCGAGCAGCTGGGGCGGGTAGACGGCTCCGGTCGGGTTGTTCGGATTGATGATCACCAGGGCCTTCGTCCTGTCGGTGATCTTCGACGCGATGTCGTCGAGGTCCGGCAGCCAGTCGGCCTGCTCGTCGCAGACGTAGTGGACGGGGGTGCCTCCGCTGAGCGAGACCGCCGCCGTCCACAGGGGGTAGTCAGGGGAGGGGACCAGCACCTCGTCGCCGTTGTTGAGCAGCGCCTGCATCGCCATCACGATCAGTTCGGAGACGCCGTTGCCGAGGTAGACGTCCTCGACGTCGAGGTCGGCGATGCCGTGCTCCTCGTAGTGCTGCACGACGGCCCTGCGGGCGCTCAGGATGCCCTTGGAGTCGCCGTAGCCGTGGGAGACGGGGAGGTTGCGGATGACGTCCTGCAGGATTTCCTCGGGAGCCTCGAAGCCGAACGGGGCCGGGTTGCCGATGTGCAGCTTGATGATGTGGTGGCCCTGGGCCTCCATCTCGGCTGCTCGTTTCAGCACGGGGCCGCGGATGTCGTAACAGACGTTTGCGAGCTTGTCTGACTGCCTTACCTGCATCGTCACACTTTAACGTCGCCCAGGGGCGTCCGATCCGGCCGGGACCGCCCGTGGGAAGGCGCTCCTGGCCCCTTCCCACGGGCGTTCCCACACCCTCCGCCCCCTCCCGCCGGACGGGTTCACCCGGTCGGCCCGGCGGGAGGGGGACGGCGTCGTGACGTCAGCAGGTCCCTCTCGGACGTGCCCTGGTGGCGAGGTCGACCTGGCCGGCGGTGCCGTCGGCCCAGACCACCTGGGTGCCCTCGACCGCCGCGAACTGGGCCTGCTCACCCCGGTTGCACGTGACCCGCACCGGTGCGCCGCCCTTCGCGGGAATCTGGGTGAGCTTGGGCAGGGTCTCGTTGCCGATCACCCACAGGTCCGTGTGGACGCTGTAGGTGACGGCCTCGTCCGTGGCGTCCACGTCCAGCAGCTCTGGAGCGGACGCGTCGTCGGGGGTCAGGGCCGCCGGGGCGCCGCCGTCCGCCTTCGCGCGCATGATGCCCTGCCTGCCGTCCCGCTGGGCGTCCTGCAGCCAGACCAGGTGGGAGCCGGTCAGCACGGGGGCGAAGACCAGTCCGGTCACGCCGGGCGGGCTCGGCGGGGCGGGCAGGTCGCTCTCCCGGCCCGAGGCGAGGTCGCGGGTGGCGATCACCGCGCTGCGGGAGCCGTCCCGCAGGTGCTGCTTGATGTAGGCGATCCGGCCGTTCTTGATCGTCGCCGCCCTGCCGTACACCTCCGGCTGGGGCGTCACGTTGACCGGGGGCGCCTGGCCCTTCCTGACCCACAGGTCGTAGCCGTCCGTCGCGGAGTCCCAGAGCGAGTAGGCGACGGTGTCGCCCTCGACGGCCAGGTTGAGGACGTCGCCGTCACCCTCGTAGACGAGTCTCTGCGGTCGCGAGCGGTCCAGCGGCCTGCTCCACACCTGGCTCTTCCAGCCGGTCCCGGTCTCGGCGTAGGTCAGCCACACCGCGCTCCTGCCGTCCGTCGCCGGCTCGTAGGCCGAGATCCCGCCCGGCTCGGAGAGCCGCTCGGCCCCGCCGCCGCGCACCCGGCCCGTGTACACGGCGGAGGGCGCCGAAAGGTCGGCGGAGGAGTTGGTGATCACGTAGCGGTCGCCCGCCGCGTCCGGCTGGGCGTAGTAGTCGGTGAGGCCGCGCAGCAGGACGTCGTGGTCGGTGGGGATGCCGCGCTCCCAGCCCGGCCTGATGCCGTGGGCGTCGAAGGCGCGCTTGATCGTCAGCAGGTCCCCGGCGCCGAGCCGTGACCGCGCGGCGGCCGCGAGCACCGCCCGCCTGCCGTCGACGAAGTCGTCCAGGGGCGTCATGTACTCCGACAGCGCCTTGAGCACGATCCTGTCGGCCTTCGGGCCCAGCTTCTCGCGGATGTCCCACAGGGCGCCGCTGAAGATCGTCGAGTTGACGTGGACGCCCGCGTCGTCGATGCGCCCGGTGGAGCCGATGTAGTCGGCGAGCGTGGTGCGCCCGTCGTTGAGGTCGCGGAAGGCGCACTCGCGCGGCGTGCCGGTACGGCAGAGCGTCTCGCCCACCAGGCCCGAGTCGGGGTGGGCGGGGTCGGTCCCCTCGACGTCCGACTGGACGGCGTTGCCGAAGTAGTCGGCGAGGCCCTCGTTCATCGCGCCCGGCTGGCCGAGGTAGACCAGGTTGGCGGTGTGCTGGACCACGCCGTGGGTCATCTCGTGGCCGACGATGTCCAGCGCCGAGGCCAGCGCGTGATAGCCGTCGCCGCCTCCGCCGTAGACCATCTTCGTGCCGTCCCAGAAGGCGTTGAAGAACGGCTGGCCGAAGTAGGTGACGTTGACGACCGAGTTGATCGAGCCGCCCCTGCCGTCGAGCCCGTCGCGGCCGAGCCGCCGGTAGTACTCGTAGACCTGGCCCGCGCCCCAGTGCGCGTCCACCGCGCCGATCTCGGAGGCCGTGCCGGTGAAGGCGGGGGTCTCCGCGGAGACGACGGGGGTGCCGGGCGGCAGCTTGCCCTGGAACTGTGAGATGTCGCCCCCCTCCGCGTCGTAGGTGACGATCTCTCCCGCGGTGCCGTTCCACATCGCCCGCGCGCGGTCACGCAGCTCGTACCTCCCGTCGGCCCGCTGGTAGGCGTTCAGCGGCACCGTCCGGTCGTGGGAGGTCGTGCCCGAAGCGGTGACCGGGCCGTCGGCCGCCGCGCGGATCCGGTTGGTGACGAACAGCACGGTCCCGGTCGCCGCGTTGACGTAGACGTCGGCGAACAGGGGGCGCTGCCCGAGCGCGTCCGTCCCGGTGACGGCGACCTGCCAGGCCAGCAGGCCCTTGCCGGCCGGGGTGACGATGAGCCCGCCGGAGGTGGCGGTGAGCTCACCCGCGTCGCCGCCCGACTCGGCCGCGACACGGGACCGGGCGACGTTCAGCGCGAGCCGTTCGGGGAACCTCGGCGTGGTCGAGACGTCCAGGCCGGTGAGGAAACGGCCGCCCGCGCCGGTGACCCTGTGGGTGTCGCCCTCCTTGCTCATCTGCACGAGGTAGTGGGCGCCGAAAACGCGGACACCCCGATGGCGCTGCTCGAATCGCACGGTTTCATCGGAACCGTCGCGTGTCACGCCGAGCGGCACGAGCTCGGCGTCGGCGTTCTTTATTCCGTACCGTCCGCCACGGAGGTGATTTCGGGCGACGGCGACGGGGTCGCCGGCCTTCGGCGCCTCGTTGAGGCCGCTGACGAGTGCCGGGGCGTCGGTTCCCGGGCGGGCCTCCACCTGGGCCGGAGGAGGGTCGGCCGCCTGGGCGGGGCTCCCCGCCAGGAGGGAGAGCGCCAGGGCCAGGGGGGTGGCCACGGCGAGCAGGGTGGGGGGTCGTAACACGGATTCTCCTGCGTCTCGAGGATCGCCGAGACTGATCGAAAGGCGATGGTCATGATCTAGCAGGAGTTTGGCAAAAAATCATGACTTTTGATCACATTTATGGCGTGATAGCTTAAAAGCTGGTCAAAGAGGAATTAAAGCTTTCTTGATTCCATCGCTCCCTCGCGCCCCGCTCGTGCTCTCCCACAGCGGAAAACCCCTCCGCGGTCTCTTCCACGCGGTGAGCGAGGTTTTCCCGAGTCGTACCGGGGTGGGAGATGTGCTGGCGCGGCTTCCGGCGTAGGCTCACTGGGCGTGGATCTCGACTTCGTCTGTGTGCACGCCGGGAGGCCGGCCGCCGAGCTGACCCGGAGAGATGTGGCTCGCGCGCTGCTCGCGGTGCCGTCAGGAGTGGCGCTCGTGGCCGTTCCCGACCTGCGGCGGGCGCTGATCGCGCTGGGCAACCCGCTGTCCCCGCCCTTCTGGGAGTCCACGAAGGCGACGCTCAGCGCGATCGAGTCCGGCGGCGCGACGGTCGGCGACGTGCAGCGCTGGCTGGAGTCGACCGGCACCGAGCCGCTCCTGCTCACCCGGAGCTTCTTCGTCTGGCCGGAGGAGGACGAACGGGGGCCGATCGCGAGGGAGATGTTCCTGAGGCTGGTCGCCTACCTGGAGGAGCGGGTCGCCGCCGGTGAGATCGACCCGGACGCGCTGGCCGTGCGGGACGAGGAGGCCAGGGAGGCCTACGAGGACCTGCAGGAGCGCTGGCTCAACAGCCCGTTGCCCGACGGGCGGGTGCCGGGGGTCGCGGTGAGCGACGAGCAGGACGAGGAACTGTTCGCCGCCTGGGACGAGGAGGAGGCGTTCGCGCTCAGCGAGCTGCGGCGCATCCTGGCCGAGCTGCCCGCCCCCGAACGGCCCGCCGCCGACCTGCGCGCCGCGTGCGTACGGCTCCGCGAGGTGCTGGCCGGTCCCGGCTATCCGGGCAACGTCCTGCGGGCGTGCGCGGGCTACGAGGGGGAGCCGCTGCCCGCCGACGACGAGGAGCTCTGGCTGACCGTCACCGCGGGCATCGCGGGACCCATCTCGGACCTGCCGGAGGACGACGACACCCCTGAGGCGTTCTCCGACATGGACGGCGAGCTCAGCCACGAGGACGCCGTGCTGGCCGCCCTGTGCGCCATCCACCACGCGGACTGGCTCGCCGTGGTGGCGACGCTGGCGAGGCGGGGGCCCGGAGTGCTGGCGTCGCCCGAGCGGATCGCCCGCTTCATCGCCGAGTCCGAGGACATCGACGTCCAGATGGACGACCCTGAGGACCTGGACGCGGCCGAGACCCTCTTCAGCTCGGTCACGCCGCTGTGGGCGTGCCTGGGAATCGTGGACAAGAGCGAGGTGCTCACCCCGCTGGGCCGCTGGGGCCTGCCGAAGGCCCTGGAGCGCGCCTGGTCATGAGACGGCGCGAGGCCCGTGGGCGCTTTGCGGTCACAGAGACCGGTCTGCGGCGCCCTTGCTCGCGGCGCCCTTGTTCTGCTTCCTCAGCTCCGCCTCGGACGGAACCTCGATCTTGGAGATCTGCCGCCTCATCGACTTGACGAGGAGGTAGAGGGCCAGCCCCAGCGCGGCCACGACCAGGAACCCCAGGAGGCCGGGGCTGACGGTGGCGGTGTCGAGTGGTGAATTCACACCTCAAGTCTGCCACCGCCACCCCGTGGTCCCGCCGTCGGCGTGTCGGCGGGCCGCCCA
>NZ_BSEV01000012.1:123439-251661 GCF_027922005.1 Streptosporangium carneum
GCGGCGGGACCACGGGGTGGCGGTGGCGCGCCGGCGGCGGGCCCGCGACGCCTGGTCCGCGTCTCCGCGCCCGTGTCGCCGGCGTATGCGTCGCCGGTGTCCCGCCGTCGGCGTTCGCGCGTCAGTGGCAGGTCCGCGACACCTCGTCGGCGTGGATGCCGGCGAACAGGTCGTCCTCGGGCAGCTCGGTGTCGACCAGCGAGCGGGCCAGGTGGTAGTCCTCGGTCGGCCAGATCTCCTCCTGCAGCTCCCTCGGGCAGACGAACCAGAAGCCGTCGGGGTCGACCTGGGTCGCGTGAGCCAGGAGCGCCCGGTCGCGGACCTCGAAGTAGTCGCCGCAGGGAACGCGGGTGGTCACCGGCCACTTCTGCGGGCGGTCCTCCCAGCGGGAGATCCAGTCGGCGTAGGGGGAGCCCATGCCGCGGGCGTCCATGGCCTCGTGGAGCGCCTCGAACCGCTCCTTGGTGAAGCCCATCTGGTAGTAGAGCTTGAGCGGCTGCCAGGGGTCGCCCGCCTCCGGGTAACGGTCGGGGTCGCCCGCGGCCTCGAAGGCCTCGACCGAGACGCGGTTGGTCATGATGTGGTCGGGGTGCGGGTAGCCGCCGTCGTCGTCGTAGGTGAGGATGACGTGCGGCCTGAACTCGCGCACCGCGGCGACCAGCGGCGCGGCGGCCACCTCGAGCGGCTGCAGGGCGAAGCACCCCTCGGGCAGCGGCTCGCTCTCGTCGTCGGGAAGGCCCGAGTCGACGAATCCCATGAAACGCTGCTCGACTCCGAGGATCTCGCGTGCGCGTTCCATCTCCAGGCGGCGGACCTCGCCCATGTTCTCGAGGATGTCGGGACGGTCCATCTTGGGGTTCAGGATCGAGCCGCGTTCCCCTCCGGTGAGGGTGCAGACGAGCACGTCCACGCCCTCGGCGACGTAGCGCGCCATGGTCGCGGCACCCTTGCTCGACTCGTCGTCGGGGTGTGCGTGAACTGCCATCAGCCTCAGCGGTGCACTCACGGGCTCGATGTCTCCTCTATGTCGGTCGCGCTCGGATCCGCGCCGGTCTCGCGGACGGCTCGTCTCACCGTGCCGTCCGCCTCGCTCGCGCGGGTGCCGCACCGCTCCCCCGGGTTGGGCTGGGTCACTCTAAAGAGAGGTTAGTTTCTCTTGGGCGGTCGCGAGGGCAAGGCCCCCGCGAGAGACAATTGTCTTGGATAACGCCGAGGTAGTGCAGGGAGATTCCGTCATGGCCACCAGCGAGGCCGAGAGGGGCCGGCAGACCGGTCCCGTGCTCGGCACCCCGGACGACTTCCCCGACCGTCCGGAGCGCAGGGGGCGCTTCGTCGTGCACGTCGTGATCGCCATCCTCTGCGCGGTGTGCGCCGGAGGGTGGGGATACGTGATGTGGGCGTCCAAGGGCAACACCCAGGTCATCGATCAGGTCATCGCTTTTGACGCCAGGCGCGGCGATTCTCTTCAGATCACCTTCGAAGTGGTCAAGCCGTCCGAGCGCGCGGCCGTCTGCCGCCTGCGGGCGACGGACGTCGGTCACGCCGAAGTCGGCAGTCGTGAGGTCAGTATTCCGGCTGGTGAGGGATATGTCCGCCTTACTGAACGGCTAGAGACCAGTGCCCAGGCTACTTCTGGCGACGTCCACTACTGCTATCTCGTATAGTGAGACATTTGGGGAAGCGTTCGAGCGGTTAACTTGTTAGCCTGTCGAAATTCGAACGACCGCTACCCCAAGTACCAAGCCCCACAGAGGAAGCAAGGAGAACCCGTGGCCGACTCCCACAACGAGAGCGTCACCTGGCTAACTCAGGAGGCGTACGACCGCCTGAAGGCGGAGTTTGAGTACCTCTCGGGGCCCGGGCGCGTCGACATCGCGAAGAAGATCGAAGCCGCCCGCGAAGAGGGCGACCTGAAGGAGAACGGCGGCTACCACGCCGCCAAGGACGAGCAGGGCAAGATGGAGGCCCGCATCTTCCATCTCCGCCAGATCATCGACAGTGCGCGGGTCGGCGAGGCCCCCCGCACCGAAGGGGTGGTCGGTCCCGGCATGACCGTCACCGTCCGCTTCGAGGGCGACGACGAGGAGGTCGCCTTCCTGCTGGCGTCCCGCGAGGAGAGTGGCGCGCCGATCGACGTCTACTCGCCCAAGTCGCCGCTCGGCGCGGCGATCAACGGTAAGAAGATCGGCGAGAAGGCCACCTACACCATGCCGAACGGCCGTTCCAACACGGTCGAGATCCTCGAGGCCGTGCCGTACATCGGCAACTGACCCGGATCGAAGCAGCTGATCCGCCGGGACGGAGTCCCGGCGGATAGCCATGTCCGGCCGTGTCCGGGACGGGCGGCGTCCGAGGCCGGGCCGGTTCCCGCGACCGTCGGTCCGCGACCGTCGGCCCGTGACCCGAGGCCCCGTGACCCGAGCCGAAGCCCTGCCCGACCGCTTCACGCACCTGTCGTGTTTGGAGCGTTTTGGTGAGTTCCCGTGCGGCGCGGCGCGGCGTGCGGCACCCTCGTAGAGGCGGATTCGAACAGGTGGAAGGGAAGAGGTCGTGCCCGACAGGCGGACGCGTGTCTCCCATCTGATCGAGGAGGCCCGCCAGGACCTGGCCTACCGCCCCCGCGTCCCGTACGGCGCCGCCCGCAGGCCGGGATCGGTGCTCTCGGTCGTCGCGGTCCTCGCCGTCGCCGTGCTGGCGGCCACACTGGTGGTCGTCTCGCAGCTGCCCGACGACGCCCCTGAGACGATCCTGCGCAGGCCCGTGGCCGGGCAGGTCCAGCAGGAGGCGGGCCGGGCCCCCCGGCAGGGCGGGACGACGGCCGCCGAGCCGACCAAGGCGGCCCCGCCTCCCGTGGCCCCGTTGACCACGATCCGCAAACCGAACCTGTTCGTCGTGTCGAACAAGCCGCTGAGCTCGGCGGTCGTGGCCAAGGTCGCCCAGGTGGCGGGCGTGCGGGCGGTCGAGCGCGCGGACGCGGCGGAGGTCTCCCTGGACGGCAAGCGGGTGCAGACGCTGGGGGTCAACCCCTCGACGTTCCGCGCCTTCACCCCGAAGCCGACGGCGCGCTCCGACAGGCTCTGGCGCAACGTCTCAGCGGGTGAGCTGGCCGTCTCCTTCGTCCTCGGCAACGACGGCGGCATGTCCCTGGGCAAGACCGTCTCGACGGCCGGGCTGACCCTGCGCGTCGGCGCGTACGCCACGATGGGGATGGGCGCCATCGACGCCGTGGTCTCCCGGCCGACCGCGCGCGCCCTCGGCATCCCCGAGGACAACGCGCTGGTGGTGAGCGCGCCGCGCGCCGACTCCGCCGAGCTGCGCCGCACGTTGCTGCGCATCCTGCCGAAGGGGAGCCAGGTCGCCACGATCAACCCGGTGCTGTCGGCCCCCCGGCGCACGGTCTGGTCGGCGGGGGCCTTCATGACGGCACTCCAGGTCAAGACCGCCCTCACCGCGGCGATCGGCAAGCTGGGCCGCCCGTACGTGTGGGGCGCCGAGGGCCCGGACACCTTCGACTGCTCAGGACTCGTCCAGTGGGCCTACGGCCAGGCGGGAGTCAAGGTCCCCAGGGTGACGCACCAGCAGTTCGTCTCGGGGCCGCAGATCTCGCTCGCCCAGGCCCAGCCCGGCGACCTGCTGTTCTGGCGGCACGACCCGACCAACCCCGGCTACGTCTCGCACGTGGCGATCTACTGGGGCAACGGCATGATGCTGCACGCGCCCAGGACCGGCGACGTGGTCAAGCTCGTCCCGGTCAGCACCCGCAACTTCGCGGGCGCCGTGCGGATCAGCCCGCAGATCGCCGCCAAGGTCCTCTAGGGGTCAGGGGCGCAGGCCCTTCTCCAGCAGGGAGAGGGCCTCGTCGACGGTCTCCGCGAGCCGTCTCGCGCCGTCGGACTCGGCCCAGCTGAACACCGCGGGCAGCATCGCGCCGACCACCGCCCCGGCCGCGGTACGGCTCAGCGGGTCGGTCGTGTCGCGTCCCATGCGTCCCGCGATGCCCTCGGCGAGCATGGCGATCGTGCTGATCAGGTTGTCCACGGCCTTGGCGCGCAGCGGGGCGTGGCGCAGCTGCAGCCTGGTCCTGGCGAGGATCTGCGCCTCCTCGTCGGGCGGGATTCGCGTGAACGCGTCGTGCACGGTCGCGCGCAGCGCCGGGATCGGGGCCAGGTCCACGGGCTGCGAGGCCAGCACGGCCATCAGGAGGGAGTCGTAGTCGTCCTGGACGACGACGTCCTCCTTGGTGGGGAAGTAACGGAAGAACGTGCTCGGCGAGATCTCCGACGCCTCCGCGATCTGCTCGACGGTCGTCTCGTCGTAGCCCCGTTCGGCGAACAGCCGCAGCGCCTGCTCCTGGATCGTCCGCCGGGTCCTGGCTTTCTTGCGCGCACGCAGTCCCTCAGGATGTGGAGAACTCATGTGCTGATTGTGGCGTCTCGGACACGCATGTGAACACTGCAACCAGTGCCGCGATCAGCGACGCCGACCCGTTCCGCGCCGTCGTGGCCGCACCGGTGCGCCGGACGCGGCACGGGCACGGCGGGGTGATGGCTTCTGAGAACGAAGAGATGTAATCTCGATTACATGGATACGGAAGAATCAGTGGAAGAACTGCGGGGCTGGTTCTCCGGGCGGTTGCCCGAGGGCTGGTTCGAGGGGCGTCCCGAGGTGGTGCTCGACCGGGAGGAGATCGCGGTCATCGGCAGGCTCGAGGCGCCCGTCCTCGCCGAGGGCGTCTCCGACGTCGAGCGGGCCGCCGCCGTCGAGGGCGGGGTGCAGCGCTTCAGGGAGGAGACCCGGGAGCGGCGCATCGAGATCGCACGGGAGGCGGAGCACCGCTTCCGCAGGAAGGTCTCGTGGGGGGTGGCCGTCGGTGACGAGACGGTGATGTTCACCACACTGTCAGTTCCTGTTATGACCAGGTTGCGCCAGTCGGAGCGGCGGGTCCTGGACACTCTCGTGGCCGCCGGGGTCGCCCGCAGCCGCAGTGACGCGCTCGCCTGGTGCGTGCGCCTGGTGGGCGCCCACACCGACACCTGGCTGACCGATCTGCGGGACGCGCTCCAGCACGTGGACCGCGTGCGGGCCTCGGGGCCTGACATCGGTTCCTGAGGCGGGCCAGGGAAAACGGCCGAAAATTGGTCTGAACCTGTTCGACGATTGGTTTAGACCTCTGTGATTGGCCTATACCACTGGCCGAACTGGCTCCTTTAGTCTCACTTCTTTTGGGTAGGTCACTCAGAACGTCGTGGCTCCTGCCAGCTCATATGCCCGTCACCGTGGGCGGTCCGGGGGTCCGGCGACGACGAACCGCGTCTATTCACTGGTCTATGCCAATTGGATTAAGGGCGGTTTGGTCGTCAATGATGATTTGGCCCTGAGAAGTGTAAGGAGCCGTAGCAGTGTCCGTTATCGAGGACGTAACCGCCCCAAGTCCCACCACCCACGACGAGCTGGCCGCGTGGGTCAGGGAGGTCGCCGAGCTGACCCAGCCCGACCGGATCGAATGGTGCGACGGCTCGGAGACCGAGTGGACGCGCCTGACGAACCTGCTGGTCGAACAGGGGACGTTCAAGCGCCTCGCCAAGCGGCAGAACAGCTTCTACGCGGCCTCCGACCCGACCGACGTCGCCCGCGTCGAGGACCGGACCTACATCTGCTCCGAGCGTGAGGAGGACGCGGGGCCGAATAACAACTGGATCGCTCCCGACGAGATGCGCCGCACCTTCGCCGGGCTCTTCAAGGGCAGCATGCGCGGTCGCACGATGTACGTCGTGCCGTTCTGCATGGGCCCCCTCGGCGGTGAGATCTCCCAGCTCGGTGTGGAGATCACCGACTCGCCGTACGTCGTCGTCTCGATGCGGATCATGACGCGGATGGGCGAGCGGGCCCTGCGGCTCATCGAGGAGCGCGGCGGCTACGTGAAGGCCGTCCACTCGGTCGGCGCCCCGCTGGAGCCGGGCCAGGCCGACGTGCCGTGGCCCTGCAGCTCCACCAAGTACATCAGCCACTTCCCGGAGACCCGCGAGATCTGGTCCTACGGCTCCGGCTACGGCGGCAACGCGCTGCTCGGCAAGAAGTGCTACGCGCTGCGCATCGCCAGCACGATGGCGCGCGACGAGGGCTGGCTGGCCGAGCACATGCTCATCCTCAAGCTCACCCCGCCGTCGGGGCAGACCCGCTACATCGCGGCGGCCTTCCCCAGCGCGTGCGGCAAGACCAACCTGGCCATGCTGCAGCCGACCATCCCCGGCTGGAAGGTCGAGACGGTCGGCGACGACATCGCCTGGATGCGCTTCGGCGACGACGGCCGCCTGTACGCCATCAACCCCGAGGCCGGCTTCTTCGGCGTGGCGCCCGGCACCGGCGAGTCCACGAACGCCAACGCGATCAGGACGCTCTGGGGCAACAGCATCTTCACCAACGTCGCGCTGACCGACGACGGCGACGTGTGGTGGGAGGGGCTCACCGACGAGCCGCCCGCGCACCTGACCGACTGGAAGGGCCGCGACTGGACGCCGGACAGCGACGAGCCCGCCGCGCACCCCAACGCCCGCTTCACGGTTCCCGCCGCGCAGTGCCCGACGATCGCCCCCGAGTGGCAGGACCCCAGGGGCGTGCCGATCTCGGCCATCCTCTTCGGCGGCCGCCGCGCCACCGCGGTCCCGCTGGTGACCGAGTCGCTGAGCTGGAACCACGGCGTCTTCACCGGGGCCAACATCGCCTCGGAGAAGACGGCCGCCGCCGAGGGCAAGGTCGGCGAGCTGCGCCGCGACCCGTTCGCGATGCTCCCCTTCTGCGGCTACAACATGGGCGACTACTTCGCCCACTGGATCAGCCTCGGCGAGCGGGCGAACGTCCAGCTGCCGCGCGTCTACTACGTGAACTGGTTCCGCAAGAACGACGAGGGCAGGTTCATCTGGCCGGGCTTCGGGGAGAACAGCCGCGTCCTGAAGTGGATCGTCGACCGCCTCAACGGTGAGGCGGAGGCCGTGCGGACCCCCATCGGCCTGCTGCCGGCCGAGCTGGACACCGAGGGCCTCGACATCTCCGCCGAGGACCTGCGCACCCTGCTCACCGTCGACGAGGAGGTCTGGCGGCACGAGGCGTCGCTGATCCCGTCCTTCTTCGAGACCTTCGGCGACCACCTGCCCAAGGAACTCTGGGACGAGTACCGGGCACTGGTCGAGCGCCTCGGCTAGGGCACGCCGGCGGCTCACTCCCACAGGGCCGGGGGTGAGCGGCGTGGTGCGGTGAGCGTTCGCGCCCACCGCACCGGAGTCCTGTGCGCCGCAACTTCTGTGATGCCCCGCGCGTCTACATGACAGCGGGGTACACGCCTCGCTTTTCCCCCGGAGGCGGACATGGGAGTCGTCCTGTTTGTCGTAGCCGTCACCGTCCTCGTGGCAGTCTGGATGGCGGCGGTGGCGGTGCGCGCGGAGCACCGCAGAGTGATCTCGGCGGCCAGGGGCAATGCCGACGCGAGTCTGGGCCCCTACGAGCTCGCCTACCTGTCGGGCGGGCCGCTTCGGGCGGTCAACACCGCCATCGGCGTACTGGCCAGGGTCGGGGCGGTCCGGGTGTCCAGGGGCGGTCAGATCGGCCTCGTGACGGGCGCGCTGTCCCGCTCCGAGGCGATCGAGCAGGCCGTCCTCGACACCCTGCGCGGCAGGGGCGGCTCGTGCCCGGCGACGGAGCTGCGCCGTACGGTCGCCGAGGGCGTCGCCATGGACGGCCTGCGCTACCGCCTGCTGGGGATGGGCCTCCTGGTGCCGGAGAGCGCCCTCGGAGAGGCCCACAGGCTGCTCAGGCGGTTGTTGACCCTCACGGTGGTCGCGGTCGTGTTCGAGGTCTTCACCGTCCTCTTCCTCGCCGTCTCCGACACGGCGGACTTCTTCTTCGTGGCCTCGGCGCCGCTCGGTACGCTGGCGTCGCTGGTCGGCCTTTTCGCCTACCTGAAGATGAGGCGGACGCTGCGCGGGATCGTCACCGAGGCCGGGAGCCGGGCGCTCGCCTCCGCCAGGAGGGTCCACGTGCGGGGCGTCCGCTCCGCGACCCCCGACCTGGCCCTCGCGGTCGCCTTCCCCGTCGCCCTGTACGGCCTCGGCGAGCTGGGCGACCCGGTCCTGGAGGAGGAGCTGAACCGGGCCAACTCCCATGCCGCGACGAGCGGTTCCGGCTGCGCGTCGGGTTCCTGCGGCGGCGGCTCCGCCGGCTCCTCCGACAGCTCCTCGTACGGCGGGGGCGGCGACTTCGGCTCCGGCGGCTGGGGCGGCGGGGGCGACTCGGGCGGCGGGTCGAGCTGCGGAAGCGGGTCGAGCTGCGGCGGAGGCGGGTGCGGCGGTGGCTGCGGTGGCTGAACGACTCGTGCGACTCACACGAATCACGACTCGGGATCAGTAGGGGGGACGGTGTCCGGATCGGGATCGTTGGGGGTCGGCATCGGCTGGCGTCCCGAGATCGACCTGACCGTGGAGCGGCTGCCCGGTGTCGGGTTCGTCGAGGTGATCGCGGAGAACGTCCGCCCCGACAGGCTCCCCGAGTCGCTGCGGGTGCTCCGCGCCCGTGGGACACCGGTGATCCCGCACGGCGTCGGACTGGGGATCGGCGGCGCGGAGCCGCCGGATCCGGCGCGTCTGGCGCATCTGGCGGCCTGCGCGGAGGCTTTGGAGTCCCCTCTGGTCAGTGAGCACCTGGCCTTCGTGCGGGCGGGCGGCATGGAGGCGGGTCACCTCCTGCCGGTGCCGCGCACCAGGGCCGCCCTGTCGGTCGTCGTGGACAACGTGCGGCGGGCCCAGGAGGCGCTGGCCGTACCGCTCGCGCTGGAGAACGTGGCCGCGCTGTTCGGCTGGCCCGAGGACGAGATGACGGAGGCGGAGTTCCTGGGCGAGCTGGTCGAGGCGACCGGGGTCGGTCTGCTGATCGACGTGGCCAACCTCTACACCAACCAGGTCAACCTGGGGCTGGACGCGGTGGCCGCGCTGGACGGCCTGCCGCTGTCCGCGCTGGCCTACGTGCACGTCGCGGGCGGCCACTCCCACCACGGCCTGTGGCATGACACCCACACCACCCGAGTCCCCGACGACGTGCTGGACATCCTGTCGGAGCTCCGCGCCAGGGTGGAGCCGCCCGGGGTGCTGCTGGAGTGGGACGGCGACTACCCCAGCGACGCCGTGTTCGAGACGGAGCTGGACCACATCCGCGGCGCGATGGCCCGTGCCTGACCGGAGCGCGGCCCACGGACCGGCCCACAGTGCGGCCCACAGTCCGGCCCGCAGTGCGGAGCACGGTCCGGGCGACGGCGCAGGGAGCGGGGCGCGGGAGGCGTTGGCCAGGGCGCAGGCCGGGCTGGTGGCCGCCCTGGTCGCGGGGGGCGAGCCGCCCGAGGGGTTCGACGTGGGGCGGTTGCGGATCCAGGAGGCCGCGCTGATCTCCAAGCGGCGGGGGACGGTGGCTCGGCTCAGGCCCGACCTGTGCGCGCTGCTGGGCGACGCCTTCGCGGCGGAGTTCGACGGCTACGCGCGCGGCCGCCCCAAGCCGCAGGGCGGCTCCCGCGTGGACGCCCAGGACTTCGCCCGATGGCTCGGGGAGAAGGGGTTGCTCCCGCAGGAGCCGGACCCGGAGGCGCGGGTGGATCCGGCCCCGGGGCTGAGGTCGAGGCTGGGGCGGTGGGTGAGCCGGAGTCGGAGCCGGGCACGAGGCCGGGACAGGGCCCGTGAGTGGGGATCGTGAGTGGAGATGAGGTGTGGCCTGGAGCCCGGAGAGGAGGCGTGACTCGGAGCCCGGAGAGAAGGCGCGGGTCCGACGCGCAGGAGAGGCGCGGACCGGTCTGAGGGCGGGCCGTCCGAGGCGGTCTGGGGGCGGGCCGTCCGAGGCGGTCTGGGGGCGGGCCGTCCGAGGCGGGGGAGGGGCGTCCCGGGGTGGGGGAGAAGGCGCGGGATCGGGTGGGAGCGGGGAGGAGCCTGGGAGCCGGGAGGGCGGACGGGACGCTTGCTTCTCCTGAAGAGCGTCTCTCCCCTGAGCACGTTTTGGCGTCCTGTGCCGGGGATACCCTCTCTGGGGTGGGGGGACTGCGTTGCCTTGATGGGTCTTATCTGACCGTTACGCCGGTGGCGTGCCGGGACAGCATCGGCTCGCCGTACGAGATCACGCTCGAACTCCACCGGGACGGCGCCCTGTACGGAACGGTCGGGGAGCGGTGCGGCTGGTTCCTCACCAGGCTGGCCAAGGGGGTCGCCGAGGCCCGTGCGGGGCAGCAGGAGCAGTGGCCCGACCCCGACGACCGCTTTCCCGACGACGAGGAACTGTTCGCCTTCCGCTACCGGACGAGGAAGGGCATCGTCAGCGGCGGCGAGCTCCGCTGCCAGCTGCGCACCATCCCGATCTGGATCCCCGGGCCGCGCGGCCCCTCGGGTGAGTGGCGGCTGGCCAGGAGGGCTTTTCTCGAGGCGTGGGGGCGCGGCGGGGTGGGGATGCGCGCGGTGCTCACCTCGGCGGAACTGGGAGCCTTCGTGGACGGCCTCGTCGCCGAGGCGGAGGAGTGCCTGGGGCCACAGAAGTCCGGCAACTCCTCCAGAACCCCGATAGAGGGGGCGGAGAGGTCTCCGGGGCGGCGATAATTGCCTGTCAGCGCCCTTCGACGGCGGGCGTTGAGGGGAGGGCTCCAATGGGCGTTCGTGATCTCGTCTACCGGCTCTACGAACGACGGCTGGAAGGGAAGCTGTCCCGCGAGAGAGACATGGTTCCCCGGCATGTCGGCGTGATCGTCGACGGGAACAGGCGCTGGGCGCGTTCGATGGGTCTCAACGACGTCAGCCGAGGTCACCGCAAGGGCGCCGACAAGATCTCCGAACTGCTCGGCTGGTGCCGGGAGGCCGGGGTCGAGGTGGTGACCGTTTGGTTGCTGTCCAGTGACAACATCAACCGGCCCAAGGACGAGCTCGACCTGCTGATGAAGATCATCGAGGACGTGGTCCAGGAGCTCGTGGCTGACGGATGGCATATCAAACCCATGGGAGCGCTTGATCTCCTGCCCGATCACACGGCCCGTGTCCTGAAAAACGCAAAAGAAGAAACATCACACCGTCCGGGTTTGATTGTGAACGTTGCCGTTGGGTATGGAGGAAGGCGTGAGATCGCTGATGCGGTGCGCTCCCTTCTCCAGGAGCACGCCAGCAAGGGCGCGAGCATCGAGGACCTTGTCGAGGTCCTCGATGTCGAGCACATCGCGGAGCATCTCTACACGCGCGGCCAGCCCGACCCGGACCTGGTCATCAGGACCTCGGGAGAGCAACGCCTGTCCGGCTTCCTGCTCTGGCAGAGCGCCCACTCCGAGTTCTACTTCTGCGAGGCCTACTGGCCTGACTTCCGCAGAGTCGACTTCCTGCGGGCTCTCCGCTCCTACGCCGCGCGGCACCGACGGTACGGCTCCTGAAACAGGACATGAACACCCCCTTTCGGTCAGGCTTGCCCTGTTGGAAGTCGGGTATTCAGGACGTACCGTAACAAGTAGGCGGGCGCAGCTCGTCTACTCCGGAGAGGGCCCACCTTTGCGTCACGACCTGCCAAGGAGGGCCGGTCACCGGTGCCTCCGCGGCATGCCGCGAACGTGGTCCCGGGTCCGGTCCGCATCCCAGCTCATGGCAGGGCGCCCCTCATGGCGCCCGGGGGAGAACGCGTGGCAAACCCTTCGTCCTCACCCACGTCGCCGGTCACCAATCGGCGTACGTACGTCCTGGACACCTCGGTCCTGCTTGCCGATCCAGCGGCGATCAGCCGCTTCGCCGAGCACGAGGTGGTCCTCCCGATCGTCGTCATCACCGAGTTGGAGGGCAAGCGCCATCATCCAGAACTCGGATACTTCGCGCGTAAGGCGCTGAGGTCTCTCGACGACCTGAGGGTGACACACGGGCGGTTGGACGAGCCCATGCCGATCGGCGAGGGCACCATCCGGGTGGAACTCAACCACAGCGACCCGTCGATCCTGCCCGTAGGCTTCCGGCTCGGCGACAACGACACCCGCATCCTGACCGTGGCGCGCACGCTCGCCGCCGAGGGGCACGACGTGGTGCTGGTCTCCAAGGACCTGCCGATGCGGATCAAGGCCGCCTCGATCGGCCTGGCCGCGGAGGAGTACCGCGCCGAGCTCGCCCCCGTCGAGTCGGGCTGGACGGGCATGGCCGAGCTCCAGGTCACCACGGAGGACATCGAGACCCTCTTCGAGCACGGCGTCGCCGACCTGGCGGAGGCCCGCGACCTGCCCACCCACACCGGACTGCGGCTGCTGTCCAGCCGGGGTTCCGCGCTGGGCCGGGTGCTGCCGGACAAGTCGGTGCGCCTGGTGCGCGGCGACCGGGAGGTCTTCGGGCTGCACGGCCGCTCCGCCGAGCAGCGCATCGCCCTCGACCTGCTGATGGACCCCGAGGTCGGCATCGTCTCCATGGGCGGCAGGGCGGGCACGGGCAAGTCCGCGCTGGCCCTCTGCGCGGGCCTCGAGGCGGTCCTGGAGCGCCGCCAGCACCGCAAGGTCATCGTCTTCCGCCCCCTGTACGCCGTCGGCGGCCAGGACCTGGGCTACCTGCCCGGCTCGGAGAACGAGAAGATGGGCCCGTGGGCGCAGGCCGTCTACGACACCCTGGGCGCGGTCACCACGCCCGAGGTGATCGAGGAGGTCATGGACAGGGGGATGCTCGAGGTGCTCCCTCTCACCCACATCCGCGGTCGTTCCCTGCACGACGCCTTCGTCATCGTCGACGAGGCGCAGTCGCTTGAGCGCGGGGTGCTGCTCACGGTGCTGAGCCGGATCGGCGCCAACTCGCGGGTCGTGCTCACCCACGACGTCGCCCAGCGCGACAACCTGCGGGTCGGCAGGCACGACGGCGTGGTCGCGGTGGTCGAGAAGCTCAAGGGCCACCCGCTGTTCGCCCACATCACGCTGACCCGCTCCGAGCGCTCGCCGATCGCGGCGCTGGTCACCGAGATGCTCGAGGACGTCACGCTGTAGTCGTCAGGCTGCGTGATCACGGGGGGAGCCGCACTCCTTTCGCCGCGAGGTCGCGGTATTCGAAACAGGTGTGCTCCCCCCAGGTCTTCGGCGGCCCGGGGAACAGGCGGGTGACCTCGACGCTCCAGATGCTCTCCTGCTTGTTCTGCCGGATGGTGCAGGTGATCTGGGCGATCCCCTCCCTGGAGAGCTCACGCCCGCCGGTGACGATCACGCTCAGCCGGTAGCCCAGGTTGCCCGCGGGGTCGTTGCGCTCGGCCTCGTTGTGATACCTCGTGGTCTCGGTGTCGTGGTGGGTGAAGTCGTTGAGCGCGCTGGTCAGGCCCTCCTTCGGCGGTTGCTTCCCGGCCCTGAACAGGGTGTCGACGATGTTCTTCGCCGAGTCGGAGCCCACCGGGATCTTGGCGGGCTCCAGGCGGCCGTCACGGAGCAGATAGACCGTCACCCACGTGGGGCTGTAGCTGATCACCGGCGGGCGGTCCAGGTCGCGCACCGCGGTCGGGTCGATCCCGCACCCGCCCAGCGCCAGCACGGCGGCGAGCAGGCCCGCCAGCCGCCTCGTGCTCCGCCCCGCGCCCCGCGTGCCCCGTCCCATGCCCCGCGCCGTGCCGCTCCTCGCGCCCCGTCTCATGCCCCGCGCCGTGTCTCGCCTCGCGTCCCGCCCCGCGTCGGGTGTCCCCACGCCGTGTGTCTCCGCACTGTACGCCCCCGTGCCATGTGCCTTCCCGCCACGCGCCCCTGTGCCGTGTGCCGTGTTTCGTCCGGTTCCTTGTCCGGTGCCTCGCTCAGTGCCTCGCTCGGTGTCTCGCCTGGTGCCCTGTCTCATGCCGGGGGCAGCCAGACCGTGAAGAGCGTGCCCGGATCCTGTGGACGCACCGAGATCGTGCCGCCGTGCAGGTGGGCGTTGGCCCGCGCGATGGACAGGCCGAGCCCGCTGCCGTCGCCCCTGGCCCCCGCCTTGTAGAAACGGTTGAACACATGAGGCAGGTCCGAGGGCGGAATGCCCTTGCCGTGGTCGCGCACCTTCACCTCCAGCCCGTTCGGCGTGCTGCGGGCGGTCACCACGACGGGAGGCTCGCCGTGCCGGAGGGCGTTGCCCACCAGGTTCGCCAGGATCACGTCGAAGCGCCTGGGGTCCAGGGAGAAGGCGAGCCCCTGCGGCACGTTCACCCGGACCTGATCCAACCAGCCCCGCACCTCCAGGCAGTCACAGATCACGTCGGCCACGTTCACCGTGTCCAGGTGCAGCGTGGCCGTGCCCGAGTCGAACCGGCTCGCCTCGATGAGCTGCTCGACCAGGGTCCGCAGCCGCCCGATCTCCCGCAGCACCAGCCGTACGGCCTCGGCGGGCTCGCTGGGCAGCCGGTCGGCCTCCTCGGAGAGCATGTCGGTCACTGCGGTCATCGCCGTCAGCGGGGTTCTCAGCTCGTGCGAGACGTCGGCCACGAACCGCCGGGACATCGCCTCGAGCGTGCGCAGCTCGGACACGCTCCGTTCGAGCGCGGCCGCCGTGTCGTTGAACGTCGCGGTCAGCTCGGCCAGCTCGTCCTGGCCGTGCACCGGCAACCGGGTGTCCAGGTGCCCGGCGCCGAGCGCGCGGGCCGCGGAGCCGAGCCGCCTGACCGGAAGCAGCACCCGCCTGGCCGAGATGAGGGCCACCGCGAGCGCGACGAACAGCATGATGACCCCCGCCGCCGCCAGCGGCTGGCGCAGGTCGTTCAGGAGCTGCTCCTCCTCGGACAGGGGGATGAACGCGAAGACGGTCATCCCGGTCGGCTGGGCCGTGTGGATCGGCTCTATCCGCCACACGGGGGTGCCGACGAGCAGCCACATCCGCCCGTTGATCCGCTGGCGTTTGGCCGCCATCCTGCGGTCGGCCCCGGTGGCGAGGTCGGCGGGGACGTCGCTCATGCTGAAGCCGCCGTCGGGGTAGAGGTACTCCTCCCCCCGGGGGGAGCGGAGGTCCTTGTAACGGACGACGACGGCGCCGTTCGCCGTCCGCAGGCTCTTCTGCAGCCCGTTGATCTCCGCGTCGGTCGGCGGCGTCTCGCCCGGCCAGAGCCCGCCGATCGGCACCCTGATCCCCTCCAGGGTGTCGCGCATGTCGCTCACCGCGACCTCCTCGGCGCGCTCGATCACACGGGTCTTGACCAGCTCGTAGCCGATCCCCGCGACGAGTGCGGACGCCGTGACGGCGATCAGGGTGAAGGTGATGACCAGACGACCGCGCAGGCCGCTGTAGATCCGTCTCACGGCGGGCTGAAGCGGTAGCCGAAGCCACGCACCGTGTGGATGAACTCGGGTTCCGCGGGAACCGCCTCGATCTTGGCGCGGACCCGCTGGACGCAGGCGTCGACCAGCCGGGAGTCGGCGACGTGGGTGTGGTCCCACACGGCCCGCAGCAGGTATCTGCGGTTGAGCACCTGACCGGGGTGGCGGACGAGTTCGAGCAGCAGCCGCAGCTCGGTCGGGGTCAGGTGCACCTCCCTGCCGGCCAGCGACACCTTGAGCGCTCCCCGGTCGACGACCAGGTCGCCGAAGGTGATGCGGTCCGAGGCCACCGACTCGACCCGGCGCAGGACGGCGCGGATCCTGGCGTCCAGCACGCGGGGCTCGACCGGTTTGATCACGTAGTCGTCCGCCCCCGCCTCGAGCCCCACGACCACGTCGAGGTCGTCGCCCCTGGCGGTGAGCAGAATCACAGGGAGCTGGTCCAGTTTCCTGATGCGACGGCAGACCTCGACCCCGTCGATTCCGGGCAGCATGACGTCCAGGACGGCGATCTCCGGGCGGCGCGACCTGATGTGTTCGAGAGCCTCCTCGCCGCTGCCATAGGAGATGACGGAGTGCCCCTGACGGGTCAGCGCCAGCTCGAGCCCTGTCCGGACCGAGAGATCGTCTTCAACGAGGAGGATGCCAGCCACGCGGTCATTATTAATGCAATGCCCGATAGGACCCGCCACGTCACGAAACTGTGACGCGGGCCAGGCGAGATCAAGACGCTGATCTGCGAGCCTGAGGTGGACACATCCCCCGGCACAGGGGCACGCGGGACGAGTCGAACCAGAAAAATGTGATGAACATCACATGCGTTGCTCAAACCCCGGGAAAGACCATGTAATCAGGCAGTAAGTCACGAAAAAGCCGGTGAACCTCCTGTGGAGTGCCAACCAACTCTCTCGTTCAGGTTGCGGACCACCCCCCCGGGCACGGCAAGCTCATAGGTCGTGAGTTCAGGATCACCCCACTTCGAGGAGCCCTCGGCTCCCCGCCCCCGCCGTACGGCCAAGCAGTCAGGCAAGGCCAAGGCCTCGGGGTGGCTGACCCCCAAGCGTGCCGTCATCCTCGGCGCGGTGGCCGTCGTCGTCGTGGGCGGCGGAGGCTTCACCGTCCACACGGCGATCCAGAACGCCTCCGCCCCGCCGCCGACGTCCGCGCTCTCCTTGGACGACGTGGCGAAGATGTTTGGCGGCGACCCGTTCGCGTCCGACCAGAAGGCCGACATCCTGAAGATCCAGGCGGCCCAGGCGATCAAGGCCGACAAGCTGAAGGCCGCCCGCGACGGCCGCGACCCGCTCGACCCGATCTTCATCCCCAAGGAGGCGCCGGGCGGCGACGGCTTCGACCCCAAGCAGCTCCCGCCGGGCACCTCGAACCCGACGGGCAACAAGGCCATCGGCAAGCAGATGCTGGAGGCGCGCGGCTGGGGCGACCAGTGGGGCTGCCTGGAGAAGCTCTGGATGAAGGAGAGCGGCTGGAACGAGCGGGCGATGAACCGCTACAGCGGCGCCTACGGCATCCCGCAGTCGCTGCCCGGCACCAAGATGGCCAGCGCGGGCAGTGACTGGCAGACCAACGCGGCCACCCAGATCGAATGGGGCCTCACCTACATCAAGGGGCGTTACGGCACCCCTTGTGGTGCTTGGGGCCATTCCCAGGCCAAGGGCTGGTACTGAGACGCCAGGAGTCGGCAAGTCTGACCGTCTGCGGGGCGCGGGCGTCGCACGCTTGGCCCCATGGATGTGAAGGTCAGTGTCGTGGTACCGGTGTACAACCCCGGTGACACCGCCGACGCGTGTATCCGTTCGGTGCTCGAGCAGTCGATGGCCTCGGAGGAGTACGAGGTCATCTTCGCCGACGACGGGTCGGACGACGGGACCCAGCTGCGCCTCGACGCCGTCGCCGCGAACCGTTCGAACGTGCGGGTGCTCCACCTCGGGCGGACCGGCTCGCCGATGCGCGGCCGCAACGTCGCGATGGCGGTCGCCAGAGGCGAGTACGTCTACATGCTCGACCAGACCGACCGCCTCGAGCGGGTCGCGCTCGAGCGGATGTACGCCCGCGCGGTCGAGACCGACGCCGACATCCTCATCGGGCGGCTGGTCGACGGCCAGTCGCCGCCGTCCAAGATCTTCGAACGCGACCGGGACCGCGCCGACCTGCTCAAGGACCGGCTGCTCACCCTGCTGACCCCGCACAAGCTCTACCGCAGGGCCTTCCTGGACGCCGAGGCGCTGGCCTTCGCCGATCCGGGGGGCACCCTGGCGGAGCAGACCTTCGTCGCGAGGGCGTACCTGCGGGCCAAGGTCGTCGCCGTCCTCGCCGAGCAGGTCTGCTGCCACCTGGGGGAGCGCGCGGAACAGCAGGACAACCCCTACGTCCACGGCGCCGAGCTCCGCGAGCTCCTCGACGTCGTCGACTACGAGGTGCCCCCCGGGCGGCGGCGCGACCGGATGTACGCGCACTGGTTCCGCACCGCCGTGCTGCGACGCCTCGCGGGCGCCTCGTTCGTGCTGTCCTCCAGGGACAGGGCGGCGACCTTCACCACCCTGCGGGAGCTGGTCGTCCAGCGCTTTCCCCCGCGACTCGACCGCTACCTTCCCGTCCACCTGCGCGTCAGGGCGGCGCTGCTCCGCGCGGGCAGGCTCGACCAGCTCCTGCTGCTCGCCCAGGCGATGCGCGGCACCCGCCTGCGGGCCGAGCTCACCGACCTCCTCTGGGAGGACGGCGCGTTCACCATGGGGCTCAGCGTGGAGATCGTCCGCGCGGGCGGCGAGCCGGTGCGCTTCGTCCCGCACGGCGAGAACGGCCTGATCTGGCAGCCTCCCGTCCCCCTCGACGGGACCGCCCTCCCGCCCGAGCTGGCCGACGTCACCCACGCCGCGTCCCGGGCCAGGTTCGAGGTCTACGCCAGGCACGAGGACACCGGCCTCATCTACTTCCTGCCGGTCGCCTGCTCGATGACGCGCAGCCGCCATCGCAACGGGGTCAGGCTCCAGGTCACCGGAACGGCCAGGCTCGACGCGGCGACCGCCGCCCTCGGCCACCCGCTGCCCTCCGGGCTCTGGGAGATCCACGTGCGGATGTACGGCGGAGCCGACCAGGCCCGAGCCCGGGTGACCGGGTCCCCGCTGAACTGCACGGGGACACTGGCCAACCACTCCGACCGGCTGATCATCCCCTGGTGGTCGGACCTGGGGGAGCTGGGCGTCTGCGTCGAGCCCCGCTCGTTCGCCGAGTCGATCGTGCTGGTCTCCCCGGGGGCGACGGTCACCCCGCAGCGCGACCACGTCTTCGTCGTCGTGCCCGTGCCGTACGTGCCGCCCAGCGGCGGGCCCACCGCCGAGCTGGTGCTGCGCAGGGCGACGCGGGGGGAGCACGAGGTCTGCGCGCCCGCGCTGGTCGAGCCGGGGGTGCCGGGACAGCTCGCGGGGCGGCTGGTCGCCAAGGTCCCGACGCGGCGCGTCTACCGCGAGGGCTTCCTCGCCCCCGGCGACTGGAGGCCGTTCCTGCGGGTCGACGACCGGGAGGTCGGGCTCCGCTTCAAGGTCGGGATGAGCTTCGGCGGCAGGGTCGAGGTCCACGCCTCCTCGGCGGCCAGACGGCCCGCGTTCCGCTACCCGCTGCTCAAGCGCGTCGCGTTGCGGATCCCGGGAATCCGCAACGCCGTCCGGGTCACCCGGAGCGTGCAGCGGCGCTACATGCCGGGCTGACGCGCGTGCCGTCCCGCCGGTCCCGCGCCGCCGCCCCGTGCCCCACGAGGGCCGTCCGGCTGTCCCCGCGCCGCCGCCTGCCCCGCCCGCCCCGTGCTCCACGGAGGCGCGCGGGTCACCGGCCGCTGAGCCTGTGCAGCCGCAGGGCGAGCTGGACCTCCAGGGCCCTGTCAGGGGCCTGCCAGCCGGGGCCGAGGAGTTGTGCGACCCGTTCGAGGCGCTGGGTGACGGTGTTGACGTGGATGTGCAGGGCCTCGGCCGTACGGGAGAGCGAACCCTTCGTGCCGAAGTACGCGGTGAGCGTGCGCACCAGCGCGGTGCCCCTGCGGGCGTCGTAGTCGAGCACGGGGCCGAGGGTCGAGGACAGGAACGCCTCGAGGTCGCGTCCCTCGCCGACGAGCAGCCCGACGAAGCCCAGCTCGGCGGCGCTCGCGCCGTCTCCGGCCCTGCCCAGGGCGATGAGCGCGTCCGCGCAGCGCCGTGCCTCCCTGTGGGCCGCGCCGACCCCGGCGGGACCGCGCACGGGACCGCAGGCGCCCGCGGTCGCGGGGTGGCCGAGGGAGGCGCTCAGCTCGGCCGCCACACGCCTGGCGAGCTTTCCGGGGTCGTCGCCGGGCAGCAGCAGCACCACCTCGTCCCCGCGCTGGGCGGCGAGACCGTGGTTCAGCGCGGCCTGGGAGGAGGCCCAGAAGCCCGCGCGTTCGCGCCCCTCTCCGTGGCGGGCGACGACGACCACGTGGGCGTCGTCCAGCTCGACGCCGACCCGCCTGGCCCGTTCGGCCAGGCCGTCCAGGGCGGGACGGGAGATCAGGTCGTCGAGCAACTCGCCCCTGACCCGTCCCTCGGCCTCGGCCACCGTGCGGCGGAACAGCAACAGCAGGGCGGTGACCAGCGCGGCCCGTTCGAGGATGCGCTGGTCGGTGTCCGCGACCCGCTCCTCCGCCCGCAGCACGAGCGTGCACAGCGGCTCCGCGCCCACGTCGACCGACGCGACGAGCAGGTTCCCCCTCCTGACGGTACGGCCGAGCGCCCTGGACGACCGCGCCGCCTCCGCGACCACGGCCGCGACCGTGGCGCGTCCCCTCCGGCCGCCGCCCCCGCCCCTGCCCGTTCCCTCGCCCGTGTTCCCTGACCGGCTCCCGGGCCCCCGGGCGGGCAGGCCCGCCTCAAGCTCGGCCGCGTCCCCGGCGATCGGCCGCCCCGCGTCGTCCAGCACGACGAGCGCGCCGCCGAGCACCTCGGTGACCACGGCGGCGACGTCCTCGATCCCGCCGCCGCGCAGCACCAGCCCGGCCATCCGGTCGTGCGCGAGCGCCGCCCGCTCGACGGCGCTGCTGCGCGCGCTCGCCTGCAGGTTGGCCTCGCTGAGCTCCTCCAGGGCGTTCCTGGTCTCCTGCAGCAGCCTGGCGTTGTCGATCGCCACCGCCGCGTGCGCGGCCAGCGAGCCGAGAAGCACCACCTCGTCCTGGGTGAAGGGACGCACACTCCGGTTGGCCGCGAACAGCACCCCGATGACCCGCGTGCCGAGCTTGAGCGGCACGCCCAGGATGGCGACCAGCCCCTCCTCGATCACGGCCTCGTCGATGTCCGCCTTGTGGCGGAAGCGCTCGTCGGCGAAGTAGTCCGCCGTCGAGTACGGCGTGGCGGTCTGGGCGACCAGCCCGCCCAGGCCCGCGCCCATGGCCAGCCTGAGCGCCCTGAACTTGGCCGAGACCGAGCCGTCCGTCACCCGCATCCAGGTGTCGCCGCGCTCGGGGTCGTGCAGCGTCATGTAGGCGGCGTCCGTGCCCAGGAGCTGCCGTGCCCGGCGCACGATGGCCTCGAGCACCGCGTCCAGGTCCCGCAGCCCGGCCAGGTCGCCCGCGGTGTCGAACAGCGCCGACAGCTCGGCCTCGCGCCTGGCCCTGCGCCGCAGCAGCGCCCGCACCCGCAGCGCGGCGAGCTTGGCCTCCTCCAGCTCGGCCAGCGTCGCCGCGTCCGCCCCCGCGGCTCTCGCCGCCAGGACGGGCCCCTCGAACTCGGCCGCTGAGGCCTCCCTGGCCAGTAGTTCGAGGAAGACCCGCGTGCTCATGACGTCCATTGTCCCGCCTGGCGGGATCAGCGAGCCGTCCAGCCTCCGTCGACGGGCAGGGACGCCCCCGTGACGAACGAGCCGTGCGGCCCGCACAGGTAGGCGACCAGCTCGGCCACCTCCTCCGGATCGATCAGCCGCTTGATCGCGGCGGGAGCGAGCATGATCCGTTCGACGACCTCGTCCCCGCCGACGCCGTGGCTTCTGGCCTGGTCCTCGATCTGGTTCTCCACCAGGGGAGTGCGGACGTAGGCGGGGTTCACGCAGTTGGAGGTGACGCCGTGCGCGGCCCCCTCGAGGGCGATGACCTTCGACAGCCCCTCGAGGGCGTGCTTGGCGGTGACGTAGGCCGACTTGTACGGCGAGGCACGCAGGCCGTGGACCGAGGAGACGTTGACGATCCGCCCCCAGCCTCGCTCGTACATGCCCGGCAGCACCGACCTGACCAGCAGGAACGGCGCCTCGACCATGACCTTGAGCATGGTGGCGAAGACCTCGGGAGGGAAGTCCTCGATCGGCGCGACGTGCTGGAACCCGGCGTTGTTCACCACGACGTCCACGTCCGAGGGGATCGCGGCCACGAAGCCGGGCGACGACAGGTCCGCGACCACCGGCGTCCCGGCGATCTCCTTCGCCGCCTCCGCCGCGGCGTCGGCGTCCACGTCGACCACGAACACGTGCGCCCCCGCGGCGGCGAGCCGGCGCGCGCAGGCACGCCCGATCCCGCTGCCCGCTCCCGTCACCACGGCTCGCCGTCCGGCCAGATCAGTCATGACGTCGAATCTAGGCAATGACCCAGATCACATCCCATGTCGCCCCCGACACACTCCGCCTCCGGCCTGTGCGCCGCCCGGGACGGCCCGCCCGGCCGCGGGGCCGGGTCCGTGCCTCCTTCCAGGAGGGCAGGCGGACCTCCCGGGAGAGACTCAACGAGCCCCGGGAGGTTCCGGAAGGTCTCGGTGGATCTCCCGGGAGGGGAGGTTCCGGCGGACGGGGTGACTCTCCCGCGGAGGGAGAGTCCAGCTCGTGCGGCGCTCAGACGGTGACCGGGTAGGTCAGCGCGAGCTCGTCGCCGGGCAGGCCGCGGATGCCCCAGTTGACCTGCGGAGACTCCATGATCACAATTTCCAGGTCCTCGGCGGGGAGGTCGAGCTCCTCCTGCGCCCTGGCGAACAGGGTGCGGATCAGGTCACGTTTGGCCTGGTCCGACCTGCCCTGGAAACAGATGATCTCCACGATCAGGTAGCGCTCGCCACGCTGCGGGCAGACGAAGTCCTCGGCGTCCAGCAGCAGGAAGCGGTGGAACCGCTTGTCGGCGGGCAGCCGCCACACCTCGGTGAGGCAGCCCTGCACGGTGTCGGAGATCTCCTGGCGTCTTTCCGACCAGACGTCGCGGCGGCCGTAGAACTTGATCTGAGTCATGATCCGGATCCTCCCAAGCGATCTCCCTGGGAGGGCGGCCGGGTCATGGAGAGCACGTCCAGCAGGGCGTCGAGCTGCTCCTCCGTCAGGACGCCGTTGGCGACGTGGCCGCGCTCGACGACGATCTCCCTGATGGTCCTGCGCTCGGCCAGGGCCTGCTTGGCTATCTTGGCGGCCTCCTCGTACCCGACGTGCCGGTTGAGCGGCGTGACGATCGAGGGGGACGACTCGGCGTACTCCAGCAGGCGGTCGGCGTTGGCGGTGATGCCGTGGACGCACCGGTCGGCGAGCAGCCGGGAGACGTTGGCGAGCAGCCGGACGGACTCCAGCACGTTGCGGGCGATGACGGGAAGTCCCACGTTCAGCTCGAAGTTGCCGGAGGCTCCGGCGAAGGCGATGGCCGCGTCGTTCCCGATGACCTGGGCGGCGACCATGCACACGGCCTCGGGGATGACCGGGTTGACCTTGCCGGGCATGATCGACGACCCCGGCTGAAGGTCGGGGAGGTTGATCTCGCCGAGCCCGGCCCTGGGCCCCGAGCCCATCCAGCGGAGATCGTTGGCAATCTTGTTGAGGGAGACGGCGACCGTGCGGAGCTGGCCCGACAGCTCCACCACGGCGTCCCGCGCGCTCTGGGCCTCGAAGTGGTCGGGAGCCTCGGAGAACGGCAGCCCGGTGGCCTCCCTGAGCTTCTCGATGACCTTGGCCGCGAAGCCGGGCGGAGTGTTGATCCCGGTCCCGACGGCCGTGCCGCCCAGGGGGAGCTGGACCAGGTGGGGGATCGAGCCGCGCACCCGGGAGATGGCGTTGTCGATCTGGGTCGCGTAACCGCCGAACTCCTGGCCGAGTGTCACCGGGGTGGCGTCCATCAGGTGCGTGCGGCCCGCCTTGACCACGTTCTCGAACTGCGTCGACTTGTTCCTGAGCGCGGTGGCCAGGTGCCGCAGGGAGGGAATCAGATGGTAGGTCACCTCGGTCGCGGCGGCGACGTGGATCGAGGTGGGGAACACGTCGTTCGAGGACTGCGAGGCGTTGACATGGTCGTTGGGGTGGACGGGGCGGCCCAGGCGCTCCTCGGCGAGAGTGGCGATCACCTCGTTGGCGTTCATGTTCGAGGAGGTGCCGGAGCCGGTCTGGAAGACGTCGACGGGGAACTCGCCGTCCCACTCGTTCTCCGCCACGTCCGTCGCGGCCTCGGCGATCGCCTCGGCCATCTCCTTCTCGAGCACCCCCAGTTCGGCGTTGACCTCGGCCGCGACCGCCTTGATCAGGCCGAGCGCGGCGATGTGCGGGCTCTCCAGGCCACGTCCTGAGACGGGAAAGTTCTCCACGGCCCGCTGGGTCTGCGCCCGCCACTTCGCGCTCGCGGGAACCCGCACGTCACCCATCGAGTCATGTTCGATCCGATACTCGCTCATGGATCCAGTCTGCGTCCTGCCCGCCGAACCCCGGATCCACCCCGGCGATCCGCTCCCCGGCTTCGGTCTGTGTCCTGTGGGGTGGGTCTCGGGTCTGTTCGGGGGCGTTTCCCGCTGGGGGGCTGTGTTCCGCCCGTGAGCTCGGATCCGCCCCGGCGATCTGTTTCCCGGCTTCGGCGTCCCGGTGTCGGGCGCGGGGCGGAGTGCCTTCTCCGTCGTGTCGGAGTGCTTCGTGGCGCCGGTGCGGCGAGGGGGGACGTGGGCCTGATCGGCGCCGATGGGCGGCGCGCGGCCGGGAGGGGCATGACGGCATGACGGCATGACGGGTCGCGGTGTCCGGAGCCGGACGCCGCGACCCGTCGTCGAGGTCTGTCAGCCGGTGAGGGCCGAGACCGCCAGGATGACGATCACCACGAGGGCGAGGGCCGCGATTCCCATGAGGACGAGCACGCCGACGCGGCTCTTGGCGGGGGCGGGCCGCTGGCCGTTCTGGGCGGGCCCGCCGTTCTGGCCCGCGATCGCGAACAGGTCGGTTCCCAGGCCGGGATGGTTCGGGAGGCCTCCGGGAGTGCCCGCCGGCTGCCACGGACCCTGTGGCGCTCCCTGCGGCCCTCCGAAGCCGCCAGGCGGGCCGTCGGGCGACGCGCCGACCGGACCCGCGGGCTGCCGTGCCATCGGCGCTCCCGGCCCCTGGGGGAACGCGTGCGGCGCCGTGTCCGCGTATCCCGGACCTCCCGCAGGGGGGAATCCTGGCCCCTGGGCCGCCTGGGGGCCCGGGGACGTCACGTTCGGCTGGGCGGGCCGCCCGGCCACCGGTGTGCCGAGCCCCGTGGGGCCGGAGGAGCCGCGCGGTCCGGCGACCGGCCTGTCAGGGCGCACGCCCGTCGGCGAGGCGCCCGCCCTCGAGGCGGGGGCCGCGACCGGGGGCGCGGGAGGCTCGGCGGGCGCGCCGGGTCCCGGGGGCAGCCTGAGGCCGCCCTTCGGGCGGATGACCAGCACCGTGCGATCGGCGTCGAACTCCTCGTCCGCCTCCTGCGCGCTCTCGGGCCCTGACGGCTTCGCGGGCGCCGACGGCTTCGCAGCCCCTGACGGCTTCGTAACCTCTGACGGCTTCGCGGACTCCGCGGCGGCGTCCTTCGCGCCCTCGGACGCGGCACGTCGCTCCGCGGGCGCCGACGTCTGTTCCGTGGACGCCGACGTCTGCTTCGCGGCGGCGGGAGCGGACGCGGTGGATCCGGTGGACCCGGCCGGGGCGGAGGGAGTCGGGGCGGGGGTGGCGGACGACGGGGTGTCCGCCACGGTCCTGAGCATCGCGATCGCCTGGGCGAGCGACGGCCGTGCTCTGTGGTCCCTTTCGAGGAGTTGCTCGAGCGCCGGGCGCAGCGGTCCCGCCTGGGTCGGCGGGTCGGCCTTGTCGGTCATCAGCGCGGCCAGCGTCTCGGCGACCGAGGAGCGCTCGTAGGCGGGGCGGCCCTCGACCGCGAAGTACAGCGTGGCCCCGAGCGACCACAGGTCGGACTCGGGCCCGGTGTGCTCCCCCCTGGCCCGCTCGGGCGCCGTGTAGCCGGGGGAGCCGATCACCATGCCGGTCTTGGTGAGGCTGGTGTCCCCTTCGGCCTTGGCGATGCCGAAGTCGGTGAGCACCACCCGTCCGCTCTCGGTGATCAGCACGTTGCCGGGTTTGACGTCGCGATGGAGCACGCCCTGGTCGTGGGCGGCGCGCAGCGCTCCCAGAAGGTCCACCCCGATCTCGGCGACGAGCCTGGGCGGCAGCGGCCCCTCCTCCTCGATCACCTGCTCCAGGGAGCGCGCCTGCACGAGCTCCATGATGATCCACGGGCTGCCGTCCTCGACGATCGCGTCGTGAACGGTGGCCACGGAGGGATGGCTGATGCGGGCAGCCGTACGACCCTCACGGATCATGCGCTCCCGAAGTTCGGCGCGTTGTGCCTCGCTGAGCCCGGGTTCCTGACGGATCTCTTTGATCGCGACCTCGCGGCCGAGGGAACGGTCGTGGGCACGCCAAACCGTGCCCATCGTCCCCCGGCCGAGCGGTGCGATCAGCTCGTAGCGGTCAGCGAGCACGCGCGTCTGCTGTTCCGGCATGAGAAGAAGATAGCGATTCTTTCTTGAAGCTCGCTTTACCCTCGCTTGCGTAGCTCCCTGGGCCACAACAGGCGCGGGAGCACCAGGCGGATGAGCGGCGTGACAAACCGCATGAAAGGGTGTGGTTCCGGGGCTCGCTCGACCGGCTTGCGGTGCACGCCCTCCGTGGGGCGGCGGTGCATCCGAGGCTGGGGCATCGGGGACGGCGGGGGAGCGACCGGGGCGGGGGCCGAGACCGGCGTCGAGCCCGCGCGGTGCAGCCCGCGGTGCTGCGGGCGGCGGTTGAACGACGGGACGCTGATCATCGCGGGGTTCCTGACGGCCCGGCCCGTGGGCCGGGAGAGCGGCTCCTCCGCCACCCCTCCCGCCGCCACCCTGGCGAGCATCATCGAGGCCCTGACCGCGTCGAGTCTGGCCGCCGGGTCGATCATGAGAAGGCCGCGCAGCACCGGGGTCAGCGGTCCCGCCTTCTCCATCGGGATCGGTTCGCCGCTGGTCAGCGCGGCCAGCGCGGCGGCGGCCGTACGGCGTCCGTGCAGGCCGCGGCCCTCGACGGCGGTGTAGAGGGTCGCGCCGAGCGACCACAGGTCGGCGGAGGGGGTGGCCTTGGCGCCGAGCACCCGCTCGGGCGCGATGTATCCGGCCGAACCGAGCACGATGCCGGCCTGAGTGATCGACACGTCGCCCTCGAGCGCGGCCAGGCCGAAGTCGGTGAGCACCGCCCGCTCGTTGGTCACCAGGACGTTGCTGGGCTTCACGTCGCGGTGCAGGATCCCCTTGGCGTGCACCGCCCGCAGCGCGCCGAGGACCTGGCGTCCGATCTCCGCCGCCTCGCGCGGCGGCAACGGCCCGCGGTCCTGGAGGAGCTGCTCCAGCGACCTGGCGCGGAGCAGCTCCATCACGATCCAGGGACGCTCGTCCTCGGTGACGACGTCGAAGACGGTGATGACCGAGGGGTGGGCGACCATCGCGGTCGCCCGGCCCTCGCGCTCGGTCCTGACGCACAGCTCGGCCCGCAGGTCCTCGTCGAGGACGAGCGGCAGCCGCACCTCCTTGACCGCGACCTCGCGGTCGAGCAACTCGTCGTGCGCCCGCCAGACAGTGCCCATGCCGCCGCGCCCGACCGGCTCGAAAAGCCGGTAGCGCGCTGCAAGAAGGTATCCGGACGGCGCACGCATGTGGGGCAGCTTACCGATTTGCGTAATGCGACCAGTAGAGACCGGGCCGAAACTTCTTGCGATCTTAGGTCAGATTTTCGTACTCGTTACTGTTGAGAAGCGCTGCGTGACGTCGTTCCAGTTGACCAGACCCCACAGCTTTTCGACGTAGTCGGGGCGCACGTTGCGGTACTGCAGGTAGTAGGCGTGCTCCCAGGCGTCGAAGACCAGCAGCGGCGTGGTGTTGATCCCGACGTTGCCGTGGTGGTCGTAGACCTGCTCGACGACCAGGCGGCGGCTGAGCGGCTCCCAGGCCAGGATGCCCCAGCCCGAGCCCTGCACCCCGGCGGTCGCGGTGGTCAGCTGCTTCTGGAAGGCCTCGAACGAGCCGAAGTGCTCGTCGATGGCCGCGGCCAGCTCCCCGTCGGGGCGGTCGCCGCCGTCGGGGGAGAGGTTCTGCCAGAAGATCGAATGCAGCACGTGCCCGGACAGGTTGAAGGCGAAGGTCTTCTCAAGGCCGACCAGGCCGCCGAACTCACCCTTGTCGCGGGCCTCGGCCAACCGCTCCAGCGTGTCGTTGGCGCCCTTGACGTAGGCGGCGTGGTGCTTGGAGTGGTGCAGCTCCAGGATCTCGCCGGTGATCGCGGGCTCCAGCGCCGCGTAGTCGTAGGGCATGTCCGGAAGGGCGTACTCACCCATGAAGGTCTACCTCCTCGTTGATCTCTGCTCCATCGGACACTATTGCAACTTACTTGCACATGCATCAGACCTGCGACCTAGGACTCTCCTCTATTGCAAGTAATTCGCAACTGCAGCATGATGGCAGGTGTCAGTTCGGTCCTGAGGGGTCTCGCGCAACCTCGACCGGCGGACGACGCGGCGCCGCATGGCCGCGCCGTCCGGAACGGTCCACGCGGAGGCGTTCGCACCGCCGCCGCGGCGCGAGGCTCCTGATCGGATCCGTGCTCTCTCCCGTCGCCCGCCGGGGAGGCGAACGGGCGTGCGCGGCCGGTCCGCCGGACGTGTGCGCGCCGAGGCGTGTGGTGAAGGACGCGGGGAGGCGCGGGCGAGCCGTGCGCGGCCCTGTCGAGGCCGCTCCGGTGCGGCGAAGGGGTGACGCGGGTGTCGGGATTCCGATCCCCTCAGGCCCGCTCTGGAAGGACTACAGGTCGCCGGAGGACCATCCTGTCCAGGACTCGACCTCGATGAGCACGACGGGGCCGTGCGGAGGCCGGTCGCGATACTGCGGGTAGCGGTCGCTCAGCCGTGCGACGGCCCGTTCCCTGGCCGCGCCGCTCCCGACGATCCTGGCCCTTCCGTCGGCGCGCACCCACCACAGGCGTGACCAGTCGTCCTCGTAGTGGTCCGCGAGCAGGCACACCCTGTCGTCGGCGGCGATGTTGCGCAGACGGCGCAGATCCGTCGTGCGCTTCGGTTTGTGGTCGACCGCGAAGGAGATCGTGTCGCCGTCGACGTCGAACGTCACCGGGACGAGATGGGGCGCGCCGAGGGCGTCCACCGTGGCCAGCCGCGCGACCCTGGCCGCCCGGAACCTGTCCCGTGCCTGGAACGTGTCCATCCGGCCATTGAATCAGCGCGGGTCGCCCGCGATCTGCGGATGAGCGGGAACGAGGGCCGGATTCCCGACGAATCCGGCCCTCGTCCCGTCGGGGGCGACGGCGGGGTCAGCGGCGGCCGATGGACAGCACGGGGCCGGTCCTGTCGGTGAAGAAGTCGTCTCCCTTGTCGTCCACGACGATGAAGGCGGGGAAGTCCTCGACCTCGATCTTCCAGACGGCCTCCATCCCGAGCTCGGGATACTCCAGGACCTCGACCTTCCTGATGCAGTCCTGGGCGAGACGGGCGGCGGGGCCGCCGATGGAGCCGAGGTAGAAGCCGCCGTGGGCCGCGCAGGCGTCGGTGACCTGCTTGGAGCGGTTGCCCTTGGCCAGCATGATCATGGAGCCGCCCGCGGCCTGGAAGCGCTCCACGTAGGAGTCCATGCGGCCCGCGGTCGTGGGACCGAAGGAGCCCGAGGCGTAGCCCTCGGGGGTCTTGGCCGGACCGGCGTAGTAGACCGCGTGGTCCTTGAGGTACTGCGGCATCTCGCCGCCCGCGTCGAGCAGCTCGCCGATCTTGGCGTGCGCGATGTCGCGGGCGACGACCAGGGGGCCGGTCAGCGACAGGCGGGTCTTGACCGGGTACTTGGTCAGCTCTGCGAGGATCTCCGGCATCGGACGGTTGAGGTCGATCCTCACCACGTCGTCGGACAGGTGCTCGTCCGTGGTCTCGGGCAGGAACCTCGCCGGGTCGGTCTCCAGCTGCTCCAGGAAGATCCCCTCGGGTGTGATCTTCGCCAGGGCCTGGCGGTCGGCGCTGCAGGAGACCGCGACGGCGACGGGGCACGAGGCGCCGTGCCGGGGCAGGCGGATGACGCGGACGTCGTGGCAGAAGTACTTGCCGCCGAACTGGGCGCCGATGCCGAGCTTCTGGGTGAGCTCGAAGACCTTGGCCTCCAGCTCGGTGTCGCGGAAACCGTGGCCGCTGGGGGAGCCCTCGGTGGGGATGGAGTCCAGGTAGCGGGCGCTGGCGTACTTGGCCGTCTTCAGCGCGAACTCGGCGGAGGTGCCGCCGACGACGATCGCCAGGTGGTACGGCGGGCACGCGGCGGTGCCGAGGGAGCGGATCTTCTCCTCCAGGAACTGGAGCATCCGCTTCTCGTTGAGGACGGCCTTGGTCTCCTGGTAGAGGAACGACTTGTTCGCGCTTCCTCCGCCCTTGGCCATGAACAGCAGCTTGTACTCGTCGGCGTGGCCGTGGGGGTCCTCGGCGTAGAGCTCGATCTGCGCGGGGAGGTTGGAACCGGTGTTCTTCTCCTCCCACATGGTGATCGGGGCCATCTGGGAGTAACGCAGGTTCAGCTTGGTGTAGGCGTCGTAGACGCCGCGCGAGATGTGCTCGGCGTCGGCGCCGTCGGTGAGCACGTGACGACCGCGCTTGCCCATCACGATCGCGGTTCCGGTGTCCTGGCACATCGGGAGCACGCCGCCCGCCGAGATCGAGGCGTTCTTGAGCAGGTCGAGCGCGACGAAACGGTCGTTCCCACTGGACTCGGGGTCGTCGATGATCTTGCGGAGCTGGGCCAGGTGGGACGACCGGAGATAGTGGGAGATGTCGTGGATCGCCGTCTCGGTCAGCAGGCGCAGCGCCTCGGGGTCGACCTCAAGGAATCTGCGGCCCGCGGCCTCGACGACGCGCACCCCCTCGGCGCTGATCAGACGGTATGACGTCTCATCCGGCCCCATGGGGAGCAGGTCGGTGTAGTCGAACTCGGGCATCGTCTTCGGTCCTCCGTGCCGGGGGCCTTCTCCGGTCCCATAGAGGGTAAGGCCTGCCGATCGTGCCCTTCCGGCCTGGTCGAGCGCCGGGAGGCCTGCCTCGGCTCCGTGCCTCCTCTGATCTCGCCCCAACAAAAGCGACATGAGATGAGAAATGGGGATTTGGGATAAGCATTGCCCTCTCGTGGCGTCTCACACTTCCCCGTGTCCGAAGACTCAGAGGAAGCTGGAAGTGAGGCCGGGCCGGGCCCGGTGAAAGCCGGAGGACGTCATGGAGACCGGAAACATCGTCATGAGCAGCAACGTCGTGATGCTCGCGATCCTCGCGCTTCTCGTGGTGGCAGGACTCGCGATCTCGCTCATCGCGATCGCGCTCGCGACAATCAGGAGCGTCGACGGCCAAGCTCCCCAGCAGCCCGCGGACATCTCGAAGGCCCAGCGGCTGAAGGAACAGCTGAAGGAGCAACTGGCGCAGCAGACGGGCCAGCAGACAGGCCAGCAGACAGAGCTGCCCCGACAGCGGACGGGCTCCTCGCGGGACTCGGAGAGGCTGTCGCACTGAGACACACGACGCTCCCCGGAGCGGCGGTGACGTCCAGACCCGTGTCGGGAACATCGGGAGGCCGGCGGTTCCCCCGCCGAGTCCGACGTTCGTGAGAAGTCGAGGACCGACTGGCCGATCCGCATCCGGCCGTCGACAGGGCGGCGGGCGGGATCGCCGCCCAGATCACCCGCGGGCCGCGCGAGGCCGTACGGCAGGGCAGGCCGTACGGCAGGGCAGGCCATACGGCAGGGCAGGCCGGCCGCGGGGGCACGGCCGCCCGCCGGCAGGGATCCGGCCGGGGACCTCGGGTCGCGGGCCCTCGCCACGCCGCCCTCGGACGCGCTCGACCACGGCGACCCCGGCGCGCGTGAGCCGCGCGAGGAGTCGGCCGCCTACCCGCGCAGGGTCCGCGCCGACGAGGTCGTCCGCGCCCTCGCGGGCAGGTTCGAACGCCTGCCGCGGGATCCCTGACCGTGGGAGCCCGTGCACGACGGGACGCCGACCGGCGGCGTGGGAGGGGGCGGGGCCGTCGGGGCGACGGCCGTGCGGCGCTCGCCGGAGGCGTGGGAAGCGCCGGAAGAGGCCCGCCGGACCGCCCGGGAACGGCTGGACGAGCCCGCTGGAGTGTGGGGGCTTGTGATCGGCCGCGCGTTGTTGTACCCCTCCGATGAGGACGTGGCCACGGCCGTCGGAACCGCCGTGGCGATGCTGGAGGTGGCATGAGCGAGAGATCGGGCGGGCACGACGCCGCAGGCCGGTGTCCCGGCGGCCGGAGAGACGGGGACCGGCGTCCTGACGCGTCGCGGGGACGGGGTCGGCGTTCCGCGGAGCCACGGGGGCGGCGTGCCGCCGCGTCGGGGGCCTGGGGGCGGCGTCCTGACGCGTCGCGAGACCGGGATCCCCGCGGGCCGCGCGGTCAGGAGAGATCATGACCCTCATCCCCGCAGGCAGCGCCACCCTGGCGCCCTGGGCGCTGTGGATCACCCCCGAGTCGGCGGGGTGGACCTACACCGGGCTCCGCCTGCTCAACCTGTCGGGCGAGAGCGTGCGGTTCGCGACCGGCGACGAGGAGATGCTGGTCCTGCCGCTCTCGGGCTCGTGCGAGGTCGAGTGCGACGGGGTACGGCTCGCCCTCGAAGGGCGGACCTCCGTCTTCCACGCGGTCAGCGACTTCGCCTACCTGCCCGTCGGCGCGACCGTCCGGATCACCGGCGCGGGCCGGTTCGCCTTCCCCGCCGCCCGCGCGACCAGGAGCTTCCCCGTGAGGTACGGCGCCGCCCGCGAGGTCCCCGTCGAACTGCGCGGAGCGGGGCAGGCCAGCCGTCAGGTCAACAACTTCTGCGCCCCGGACGCCTTCGACTGCGACAAGCTCGTCGCGGTCGAGGTGCTCACCCCCGGAGGCAACTGGTCGTCCTACCCGCCGCACAAGCACGACTCGCTCTCCGAGCGCGAGGCCGTGCTCGAGGAGATCTACTACTTCGAGGGCGGTCCCGGGTACCAGCGGGTCTACGGCACCCACGACGTGCTGGCCGAGGTGTCGACAGGGGACGTGGTGCTCGTCCCGCACGGCTATCACGGCCCGTCGATGGCGGCGCCCGGCTACGACCTCTACCACCTCAACGTGCTGGCGGGACCCGCCCGGAAGCGGTCGATGGCCTGCCGCGACGACCCCAGGCACGCCTGGGTCCGCTCCTCCTGGACGGAGCAGGCGGTCGACCCCAGGCTCCCCATGACGAAGGCGGCGCGCTGACCCGCCCCCGCGGATCCCCGCGCCGTGCTCTCACGCCTCCCACGTCGTGCCCCGGCGAGCCCCGCGCCGTGCTCGCGCGTCCCGCGTCGTGCCCCTGTGAGCCTCGCGTCGTGCTCAGCCGGGGACGGGGGCGCCCGGGGCCGGTTCGACCTTCGGCTGGAAGCCCCCGGCCAGCACCACGATCAGCGCGACCGCGACGGCGGCCGGCACGAACGCCGTCCTGGCCCCCGCGGTGTCGTTGACGGCGCCGACCACGGCGGCGCCGACGAGGAAGCCGACGTAGTTGAACAGGTTGACCCTGGCGATGGCCGTCTCCGCCCCCGCGCCGAGACGGCCCGCGGCGGAGAACGACTGCGGCGCGATGATCGACAGGCCGACGCCGATCAGGCCGAACGCCAGGACGGCCACGAGGACACCGGGGGCGAGCACGACGCCGAGCGTGCCCGCCGCGGCGATGACCGCGCCCGCCCTGACGACCGGGGCCGGGCCGTACCTGCGCACCGCGAGGTCGCCGGGGACCCGCGCGAGGAGCATGGCCGCCTGGTACAGCAGGTAGGCGAACGGCACCAGCCAGCCGCTCGCGGCCAGGGCGTTCTGCATGTAGAAGGTGCTGTAGTTGGAGACCGCCGCGTCGCCGACGTACAGGAACGCCATCGCCAGGCAGAGCGGGATGATCGGCCGCCACGGCGTCCTGGCCGCGACCCGGGCCGCACGCTCCGTCGCCCGTTCCCCGTCCCTGTCGTAGAGCCGGGGGAGCATGACCGCCGAGATCACGACGCCGACCAGCACGGGGACGGTGAACGACCAGCCGAGGCCGACCCCGAGCGCGCTGAAGGCGGAGTTGACCCCGGCGCCCAGCATCGAGCCGACACTCCACACGGCGTGGAAACCGGTCAGCACGCTCATGCCGTACCGGCGCTCGACCGCGACCGCCTGCATGTTCATCGCCGCGTCGACCGCTCCGACGAACAGGCCGAACACGGCGCTGAGCACGTACAGCCCGGCGAGCCGGTCGTTCCAGCCGGACAGGGCGACGACGCCGCAGACGCCTGCCTGGGAGATGCGCAGGACCGGGCCGCTGCCGTACCTCGCGGCGAGGGGGGCGGCGACGGCGCTTCCCGCACCCGCGATCACCGGGACGAGCAGCAGGACGAGGAGCAGGTCGTCGTCGCTCAGCCCGAACCTGCGCTGGAGGTCGATCACGTGGGTGAGCAGGGTGGCGAAGCAGAGACCCTGGACGAAGAAGGCGGCCGAGGTCGCCACCCGCGCCTGTCTGTCGCGTCTGTCGCGCGGAACCGGAAGCCTGGCCGGAGCCGGGGACGGGGTCGGCACAACGACCTCCATCAAACATGAGGGGTGTTCAGGTTCCGTCAGGGTAGGGGCGCGGTTCCCGAGGGTCAATGGTCGCCTACGCGGCGGTCTCGCGGGTGCTGTACGAGAATTTCGCGAGATTTCCGGTGATGCCCCTCGCGGGGATTATGGTCAAAGGGTGGACAGTTTCCCGTCTCCCGCACACCGTGAGCCCGCGCGCGAACCGCGTCCGGGAGAGCTACGGGCGGGAAACGACGACAGGGAGCGGGTGGCCGCCGTGCTGGGCGACGCGCTCGCCGACGGACGGCTCACCCCCGAAGAGCACGAGGAGCGGATCACCGCGCTGTACCGCGCCCGCACCCTGGGCGAACTGTCCGTGCTCACCGTCGACCTGCTCCCGCCGGAGGCCCAGCCGCTGCGGACCGACGTCCGCCCCGTGACGGCGTTCTTCGGCAGCCAGGTGCACGCGGGCCGCTGGGTGGTGCCGACCCGCTTCTCCGCGACCGCGATCTGCGCCAACGTCACCCTCGACCTGCGCGAGGCGGTGCTGCAGTCGAACCACGTGACCCTTCAGGTCACCGTGATGGCCGGGACGCTCACGCTGATCGTCCCCGAGGGCGTCCGGATCCTGATGCCCGCCTCCGGCGTCATGGCGAGCAAGAAGAACCAGGTCCCGCCCTCTCCGGACGGGCCGGTGATCGAGATCACCGGCCTCGTCACCATGGGCGGCGTCGTCGCCAAGTCGCCGAAACGCCCCCGCCGCCCCTGGTTCCGCCGCCGGACGGCGAACGGCGGGTGACGGAGCCGTAAGCCGTCCCGCCCCGGAGGCCCGGGACCGTTCCCGGGCCGGGGAGGCGGGAGGCCGTCCCCGACCGGAACGGAGGGAGCCGTCCCCGGCTCAGCTGGCGCTGTCGAAGTTGATGGCGCTGTAGGCCCGAAGCTTCCAGAGCTGGTGCTCGCTCTCGATCTTGCGGATCGTGCCGGAACGGCCCCGCATGACCAGGGAGTTGGTCACCGCGCGACCGCTTCGGTAGCGGACGCCCTGCATGAGCTCTCCGTCGGTGATCCCGGTCGCGGCGAAGAAGACGTCGTCCGACCTGACCAGGTCGTCGGTGGTCAGCGTGGCGTCCAGGTCGAGGCCCGCGTCCAGCGCCCTGCGCCGCTCCGCGTCGTCCTGCGGCCACAGCCTGCCCTGGATGACGCCGCCCAGGCACTTGAGCGCGCACGCCGCGATGATGCCCTCGGGGGTGCCGCCGATGCCGAGCATCAGGTCCACGCCCGTGCCGGCGCGGGCGGCCATGATGGCCCCGGCCACGTCGCCGTCGGTGATGAGCTTGATCCGCGCTCCGGCCTCCCGGATCTCCCTGATGATCTTGTCGTGACGCGGCCGGTCGAGGATGACCACGGTCACGTCGGAGGCCTCGCAGCCCTTGGCACGTGCCACCGCGGCGATGTTGTCGGCCACCGGCGCGTTGATGTCCACGGTTCCCGCGGCCTCGGGGCCGGTGACCAGCTTGTCCATGTAGAAGACGGCCGACGGGTCGTACATCGAGCCGCGCTCGCTGACCGCGATGACCGAGATCCCGTTCGGCATGCCGAGCGCGGTGAGCCGGGTGCCGTCGATCGGGTCGACGGCCACGTCGCACTCGGCGCCGCTGCCGTCACCGACGTGCTCGCCGTTGTAGAGCATCGGCGCGTTGTCCTTCTCGCCCTCGCCGATGACCACCACGCCGTTCATCGACACCGTGTTGATCAACTGACGCATGGCGTTCACCGCGGCGCCGTCCGCGCCGTTCTTGTCGCCGCGCCCGACCCAGCGGGCCGCGGACATCGCCGCCGCCTCGGTGACCCGGACGAGTTCAAGGGCAAGGTTGCGATCAGGTGCGTGTTCACCTGTGGCGAGCGCGGCAGGGACGGACGTCTGATCGGACATGGCGGAGGGCCCCTCTCGTGGATTACTGCACAACGATCGTAGTTGCCCCCCTCTAACCGGTCAGCGGAGGATAATGTCCCCACGATGAGCAGCGACACGGAACGGGTGGTGACAGACGTGACCGCACGCACCTCCGAGCGGGGTGCGGCAACGCGCGTCGCCCTCCTCGCCGCGGCCAGGGAAGTCTTCGTCACCAGCGGTTTCGCCGAAGCCGGGGTCACCGACATCGTCTCACGCGCCGAAGCCAGCGTCGGCAGCCTCTACCACCATTTCTCCGGCAAGGCAGACCTCTACCTGACGCTCTTCGACGAGTTCCAGGAGCGGCAGACGCAGCGGACGAAGCAGGCGGTCCACACCGCCCGCGCCGGGGGTGAGAGCGACCCGATGCGGCTGTTCGTCGCCGGCGCCCGCGCCTACCTGGAGGGCTGCCTCGCCGAGCGCGAGATCTCCGCGCTCTTCCTGCGCGGCGACGGACCGCCGGGGTTCGAGGTCACCATGCGCGACAGGCTGCGTCAGTGGGCCAAACGCAACGCCGCCCTGTTCGAGGGCGACGAGGGGGCCCTGGTCGTGGTGCTCACCGGGGCGCTCGCCGCCGCCGTCTCCGAGGTCGCCCTGTCCGAGGACGAGCACGCCTCCCGTGCCCTCGCCGACGGAGTGCTGACCATCATCGGGCAGATCCGACGCCCCTGAGACGGGAGCGCCCCCGAGAACGGATAGTCTCGACAGTCGTGCGACGGTTCACTGAGGGTTTCTACGGCTATGCGTTCGCGATGCTCGTCTGCCTCGCGGGCGTCGGCGCCTTCCTGCTGGTCGCCCCGCAGAGCCGGACCGAGCACATCCCCAGCGTCAACTTCTCGATCGACCTGGCCAACATGCGCCGCGAAGCGGCCTACCAGGTGTGGTCGCCGGAGCCCGTGCAGCCCGGCTGGGTGCCGACCAGCTCCAGAAGGACCGAGGCCAAGACCCCCGACGGCAAGACCGCGGTGACCTGGAAGCTCGGCTTCGCCACCGCCAAGCGCCTGCACGCCATGCTCGCCCAGAGCGACGAGAGGCCCGCCGCCGAGTTCGCCAACCGGATGGCCAACAGCAGCACGGTCGTCGGCAGCGTCCAGATCAACGGGGTGACCTGGGAGAAGCGCTTCCGCGAGGACAAGAACCAGCGCTCCCTGATCCGCTTCCTGCCCGACACCACCGTGGTCGTCACCGGCAGCGCCCCGTGGGAAGAACTGTCCGCCCTCGCCGGATCACTCAAGCAGCAGCCCAGGATCACCTCCTGAGCCCCTCCGGCTCCGCAGAAAGCGGAAGGCCCTAGAAAGGGGTGTTTCCCGCGGGGTCGGGCTGCCTGCGCTGCGCCATGGCGGCCGCCAGCTTCACCCGGGCCCCCTGGAGCCACTCCTCGCACAGCGCCGCCAGTTTCTCGCCGCGCTCCCACAGCTCGATCGACTCCTCCAAGGTGAGCCCGCCCGCCTCCAGGCGGCGGACCACCTCGGTCAGCTCCTCGCGTGCCTGCTCGTACGACGGTGTCTTCTCATCGGCCACATGCCCACCCTAGTGCGGCGACCACCGGTGTTCGCCGGATCGGACACCGCTCCGCCGGCGTCGACCTGAGCGGCCCGCCGGTCGCCGTCGCCGATCACCCACCTGGGAGACTGGATCGATGAGTGTTCGTCACGCGGTCTCCGAGGACATCCCCGAACTGGTACGGCTCCGCCAGATCCTGGCCGACCGCATGGCCATGGACGGCAGTTATCCGGTCGAGAGCCGCTGGCACGAGGCCTACGCGGAGAGCCTCGGAGAGCGGATCGGCAGCCAGGACACGGCCGTCTACGTCGTGGACGCCCCTGAGGGCGGACTGGCCGCCTGCGGGATCGGTCTCATCTTCGACCGCTTCCCGGGGCCCAGCCTTCCCGACGGCCGCTACGGCTACATCCAGGGCATGACGACCGATCCGGCCCACCGGAGGCGGGGACACGGCCGGGCCATCATGGTCACGCTCATGGGGTGGTACCGCGGCCTGGACATCCGCAGGGTCGACCTGCACGCCACCTCCGAGGCGGAGCCGCTCTACCGGGAGCTCGGCTTCGCCGACGACGGCTACCCCTCGCTCACGTGGCGCAACCCCTCCTGAGCGTCACCCGGCCGTTCCTCGCCCATGCGCCGGAGCCCCCACGTGCGGTCACCGGGCCGCCTCCGGCTCACGGGGCGGAATCCCTCCTGACCGTCACCCGGTCGTCGGGGAACCTGATCGTCAGCTCGTCGCCGGGGGCGACGTCGGCGGCACGCCGTACGACGTCGCCCGTGGGACGCTGCACGATCGCGTAACCCCGCTCGAGGGTCGCGGCGGGGGACAGGGCGAGCAGGCGGGCTCGCAGGTGCCCGAGGGAGTCCTCGGCGCGGTCGAGGGAGGCGGTCAGGGAACGTCTCGCCCGATCCCTGAGCTGCTCGGCCTGCTCGGCCCTGCGCTCGACCTCGCGGACCGGGTCGGCCAGGGACGGACGCGAACGGGCGGCGGCCAGCCAGGCCGTCTCGCGCTCCAGCCAGCCGCCCGTCACCCTGCGGCCCCGGTCACGGAGCTGGCGGATGAGCGTGAGCTGTTCGCCGACGTCGGGGACGACTTTCTTGGCCGCGTCCGTGGGGGTCGACGCCCGCACGTCGGCGACCATGTCGAGCAGCGGGTTGTCCTGCTCGTGCCCGATGGCGCTGACCACCGGGGTCCGGCACGCGGCCACCGCCCTGACCAGGGACTCGTCGGAGAAGGGCAGCAGGTCCTCCATCGACCCGCCGCCCCGCGCGATCACGATGACGTCGACCTCGCCGTCGGCGTCGAACGTGCGCAGAGCCTCGGTGACCTCCGTGACGGCGTACGGCCCCTGCACCGCGACGGGCTCGACCTTGAACCGGACCGCGGGCCAGCGACGCCGGGAGTTCTCCAGCACGTCGCGTTCCGCGGCCGAGTCGCGACCGCAGATCAGCCCGATGGTGCCCGGCAGGAACGGCAGCCGCCGCTTGCGGTCGACCCCGAAGAGCCCTTCGGAGGCGAGCAACTGGCGCAGCCGTTCCAACCTGGCCAGCAGTTCGCCGACGCCGACCGGCCGCATCTCCAGGGCGGTGAAGGCGAAGGAGCCCTTGTTGACCCAGAAGTCCGGCTTCAGGTGCATGACGACCCGGGCGCCGTCCACGGGACGGGGGACGGTCGCCTCGTAGACGCCGCGCGGGCAGGTGACACGGGCGGACACGTTGGCCACCGGGTCGCGCAACGTCAGGAACACCGTGCCGCCCCGGGCGGTCAGCTCGGTGATCTGCCCCTCGACCCAGACGGTGCCGAGCTTGCTGATCCAGCCGCCGACCATCTGCAGAACCGTGCGGACGGGGAGCGGCTGCTCAGGGGTGGTCTTCGAGCTCATGCTCGCAGAGCCTACGCGCAGGGCCCGGCCGTCGGGCTGATCCCGTGTCTCCGCCGGGTTCGGGATGTCCCTCGGACATCCTGTGAGCGCCCGGATGTCCGTGTCCGACAGCGGCGCGTGACCCGGTGAACGTTTCCGGTCACAACGCTGTGCGGCGTTACTCGGCGGCTTCCAGCTTGACCAGACGGTTCTCGTACATGCGCACGACGTCCGCCCTGGCCGAGGTGGCCTGCTCGTAGGCGAGAAGCTCCTTGATCTGGTCGGCTGACCTGCCGCGCATCCGGGCACGCAGGGAGGCGATCGACAGCCCGCCGTAGCCGGGCATCGGCTCCGCGAGCGTCGGCTCCTCAGCCGTTTCCGGCTCGGCCTCCGCGGCCGTTTCCGCCTCGACCGCCCGGGCGGGTTCCGTTTCGACCGCCGGAGTCGTCTCCGTCCGCGTCGTCACGGTGTCCGCCTCCGCCTTCGCGGTCGCCGTCTCCGCCGCGGCGGTCTCGGGCTTCGGCGTGCCCGCTGCCGCCTCCGGCTTCGCGACCTTGGTCTTGGTGACCTCGACCGTCGCGGTGTCGGCCGTCTCGGACTCGGTGACCTCGACCTCGGTGACCTCGATCTTCACGGCCGCGGGCTCGGAGACCTCAGGCTCGGGGCTCTGAGCCTTCGGCTCCGCGGTCCGGGGTTCGGCGGTCCGGGGTTCGGTGGTCCGGGCTTCCGTGGTCCGAGGCTCCGCGGCCTTGGGCTCGGTCGTCTCGGGCTCGACGGTCTCCGCGGCCTTGGGCTCGGCCGTCTCGGGCTCGACGGTCTCCGCGGCGCTCCTGGACTTGGCGGGGGCGAAGATGACCGGCTCGGGGCGCGCCTTCGTGCCGTTGGACTCGGCCTTGGCCTCCTCGGTGGCGGCGGGCGCGGTCTTCTCCGGCCGCGGGGCGAAGATCACCGGCTCGCGGCGGGCGGGCTTGTCCTCCGCCTTCTCCGCGCTCTCTCCGGCGTCGACCCGCTGGTCGGCGGTCTCCTCCGACTCCTCCTGACCGGTGAGACGCTTGATCGTGTTCTTCACCCGGTCGCCGAGCTGCAATGCCTGGCCGACCCCGTTCAATGCGGTCTGGAGCACGCTTTTGGTGACATTGCGGACGATGTCGGGGACTGTCATGTCGTCTCCCTGAAGATCTGTATTGGACGCTGCATCTGGCAAGCGTTAGGTAAGACTTGTGCCTCATGAGGTCATAGAGCAAGTGGGCGGGCTCCCCAGGCTCTCCACGTAGCATAAGGACATGACCTCAGAGAGCCCCGCGACCCGACGTGTACTCGTGGCGAAGCCCCGTGGTTACTGCGCCGGGGTCGACCGCGCGGTCCAGGCCGTGGAGAAGGCCCTGGAGCAGTACGGCGCGCCGATTTACGTCCGCAAGCAGATCGTCCACAACACCCACGTCGTCAGGACGCTGGAGCGGCGTGGAGCGATCTTCGTGGAGGAGACCGAGGAGGTGCCGGAGGGCGCCATCGTGGTCTTCTCCGCCCACGGAGTCTCCCCGGCCGTCCACCAGGAGGCCGCCAGTCGCAGCCTGAGGACGATCGACGCCACCTGCCCGCTGGTGACCAAGGTCCACAACGAGGCGAAGCGCTTCGCCTCCCAGGACTACGACATCCTCCTCATCGGGCACGAGGGACACGAGGAGGTCGAGGGCACCGCCGGTGAGGCCCCCGACCACATCCAGCTCGTCGACGGCCTCGGCTCGGTCGACACCGTCCAGGTGCGGGACCCCGAGCGGCTGGTGTGGCTGTCGCAGACCACGCTGTCGGTCGACGAGACGACCGAGACGGTCTCCCGGCTCAAGGAGCGCTTCCCGAACCTCATCGATCCGCCGAGCGACGACATCTGCTACGCCACCCAGAACCGCCAGGTCGCGGTGAAGGAGATCGCCGCCCAGGCCCAGCTGGTCATCGTCGTCGGCTCAGAGAACTCCTCCAACTCCAAGCGCCTGGTCGAGGTGGCCCTCGACCACGGGGCCGACGCCTCCTACCTGGTCGACGACGCCTCGTTCATCAAGGACGAATGGCTCGACGGCGTCACCACGGTCGGTGTGACGAGCGGCGCCTCCGTTCCCGAGGATCTCGTCGCGGGAGTCCTGTCCCGCCTCGCCTCGCACGGCTTCGAGGACGTCCAGGAGGTCGAGTCCGTCGAGGAGAGCGTCCGCTTCGCCCTCCCGCACGAGCTCCGCAAGGACCTGCGCGTCACCGTCTGATCCGGCCCCGACGCCCCGTACGGCGGCGCCCCGCGTCGCCGTACGGTCCCTGACCGCCCGGCTCCTACTGCCCGTCGCGAGGCGTGCCGTACACCTTGGGCTCGAAGTATCCCTCGGGCTCGGGGGCGAAGCCCGCGCTGTCGCCGACCCTCGGGCGGGGGATGTCGGGGCCCGCCGTTCGCAGCTCCTCGCGCAGCTCGCGGACGCAGCTCGCCAGGCCGCGCCGCCAGGCGACGACCAGGACCAGGAGCGAGCCCGCGAACAGCCACGGGGCGCCGGCGGACAGCGCGGTGAACATGCCCAGCCCGAAGGCCTGGATCGGGGTGGGGGCGCTCAGGGAGGCGACGGCCTCCGCGACCAGCGTGGCCGCGAAGAAGGCCAGGGGCGGCGAGACCACCAGCGAGAGCAGGTCCCGCCGGTTCACCAGCGCGACCGCGCCTGCGCAGCCCGCCAGGAAGGCCACTCCGACCAGCGCGGACGGTCCGAACACCGCCTGCAGGATCCTGCCCAGCAGTGTGAAGGCCACAACGAGCGCGATCGCGCCCCGGCCGGTCAGCCGGACGCCGTTCTTCTGCTTCCGATCGTTCGCGCGCTCGCCGCCAAGCGGCCGTCCGTCGCCTCGCTCGCTCACCACTCGCCCCCCTCGACCTCGGTCCCCATCGACCCCTCTTTCCCGCCTGCGGCGTCCGGCCGCCGGCGCCTTGCGGGGAACAGCATCTCTAGGGCAGGTCGCTCGCCAACTTACCGTTCAGGCGGGAGATGAGAGACGAGCTTGACTCCTCTTCTCCCAGCAGTTCGGGTGAGGTCAGCGCGCGTGGCAGGTCCTCGACGGTCTGGGGGCCGTCCAGCTCGCCGTCGACCAGCCCCAGGTCGTTCAACCTGCGCGCGCTGACCAGCACCCGCGACTCCAGGGAGCCGACGGTGCGGTTGTACGACTCGACCGCTCGGCTCAGCGACCGGCCCATCGTGTCCATGTTGCGTCCCAGACTGCTCAGCCGCTCGTAGAGCTCCTTGCCCAGTTCGAAGACCGCCCGCGCGTTCTCGCCGAGCGCGGCCTGCTGCCAGGCGTACTGGGCGGTGCGCAGCATGGTGATCAGCGTGGTCGGCGTGGCGATGTGGACGCGCCGCCGCATGGCGTACTCCAGCAGCGCGGGATCGCGTTCCAGAGCGGGCGCGAGGAAGGCCTCGCCGGGGATGAACAGCACCATGAACTCCGGCGCGGGGCTGAACGCCTGCCAGTAGGCCTTGGCCGCCAGCCGGTCCACGTGCTCGCGCACGTGACGGGCGTGGGTGTCGAGCCTTGCCGACTGGTGGTCGGGGTCGGTCGACTCGGCGGCCTCGAGGTAGGCGGCCAGGGAGACCTTGGAGTCGACCACGATGTTCTTGCCGCCCGCCAGCCGTACGACCATGTCGGGCCTGAGCACGCCGTCGGCGGTGGTGACGCTCGCCTGCTCGTCGAAGTCGCAGAACCGCTGCATCCCGGCGATCTCGGCGACCCTGCGGAGCTGGAGCTCCCCCCACCGCCCCCTGGCCTCGGGGCGTTGCAGCGCCCTGACCAGGGCTGTCGTCTGAAGGCGCAGCTGTTCGTTGCTCTCGCGGACGACGTCGATGTGCTTGGCCAGCTCGGCGTGGGCGGCCCGTTGACCCGACTGGGTGTCGCGCAGCTGCGTCTCGACACGGGCCAGGGTGTCCTTCAGCGGCTCGATCAGGTGCTCGACGGCCTGCTTGCGCTGTTCGAGCTCCCCGGCGGCCTCGGCCCGCCCCGCCGCCAGCCTGGTCTCGGCCAGCTCGAGGAAACGCAGGTTGTTGACGTCGAGCGCGCGGGCGGACAGGGCCTGGAAGCGCTCGGCGAGCTGCTCCTCGACGTAGGCGACCTTCTCCTCGGCGGCTCTGGCCCTGGCCTCGGCGTCCGCCAGGCGGGTGACGACGTCCGCCTCTCCTGAGGAGGCACGCGCCCTGCCCAGCAGGAACCCGATCGCGAGTCCGGCGGCGAGTCCTACGGCGAGCTGGAAGGCGAGGGCCATGACATCCACCACGGAATGATGTCAGGCCCGCCGGTTCCCGGCCTCCCGACACGCTTTCCACGCGGAGGCCGCGCGTTCCGCGCCGTCGGCCTCCCCTTACGGTCCTCCGGGCCCCTCTGCACCCCTCCACGGCGGGTAGCACTGGGTGATTCGCCGTAAACTCGGCTGACGTGAGCCTGAGCATCGGCATCGTCGGATTGCCCAACGTCGGCAAGTCAACGCTTTTCAACGCGCTGACGAAGACCGCAAACGCCCTGGCGGCGAACTATCCCTTCGCCACCATCGAGCCCAACGTGGGCATCGTCGGCGTCCCCGACCCGCGTCTGGAGAAGCTGGCCGAGATCTTCGGCTCCGCGAAGATCCTGCCCGCGAAGGTCGAGTTCGTCGACATCGCCGGCCTGGTCAAGGGCGCGTCCGAGGGACAGGGGCGGGGCAACCAGTTCCTCGCCAACATCCGTGAGACCGACGCCATCTGCCAGGTCATCCGGGTCTTCGGCGACCCCGACGTGACCCACGTGGACGGCGGCGTCGAGCCGGGGCGCGACATCGAGACGATCAACACCGAGCTGATCCTCGCGGACCTGCAGACGCTGGAGAAGGCGATTCCCCGCCTCCAGAAGGAGTCCAGGACCAACAAGGACCGCAAGCCCGCCCTGGAGGCGGCCGAGGCGGCCGTCAAGCTCCTCGACGGCGGCACCACCCTGTACGCCGGGGCGAAGGGCGCGGGCATCGACGTCGCCGACCTGCGCGACCTGCACCTGCTGACCGCCAAGCCGTTCCTGTACGTGTTCAACCTCGACGCGGACGAGCTGGTCGACGAGGAGCTGCGGGCCAAACTGTCCGCGCTCGTCGCGCCCGCCGAGGCCGTCTTCCTCGACGCGAAGATCGAGTCCGAGCTGGTCGAGCTTCCCGACGACGAGGCCCTCGAGCTCCTGCAGTCCGTCGGCCAGGAGGAGTCGGGGCTGGCCCAGCTGGCCCGCGTCGGCTTCGAGACGCTCGGCCTGCAGACCTACCTCACCGCGGGCCCCAAGGAGACCAGGGCCTGGACGATCCGCAAGGGCGCCACCGCCCCCGAGGCGGCCGGGGTCATCCACACCGACTTCCAGCGCGGCTTCATCAAGGCCGAGATCGTCTCCTTCGGCGAGCTGGTCGAGGCGGGCTCCATCGCCGCCGCCCGCCAGGTCGGCAAGGCCCGCATCGAGGGCAAGGACTACGTGATGCGCGACGGCGACGTCGTGGAGTTCCGCTTCAACGTCTGAGCCGGTTCAGAGAGTGTGAACGGGCTACGTCGTGCCCGCGGCAGAGGGGCGTCCGGCGCCTCCTCGGCCGCGGGACTCGGCGGGACGTCGCCGCGTTCCCCGTCCGCTCTCAGCCGGCGGTCGTGAACGCGGGCACGGCGTAAGCCGGTCCGTCGCCCCGCTGACACCCTTCAGGGGTGAGGTCCTCCGGCAGAAGCGGTACGGCTCCGGCCCGGTGCCGTCGGCGGTCAATCCGCCGCAGGGCGCCACTGGGCGGTCGCCTGTACGGCTCCCAGGCCTCCGGCCAGGCCGATGACGCCCGCGAGTCCCAGTGCCACCAGCGCACTTGTCCCGAGCAGGGTCCAAGAAAACGTTCCGGCGCTGGTCATCGCGATGAAGAACGTTCCCTGCCAGGCGGCCACAGCGGTCCCGAACCCCACGGCGATCACGGTGGGAGCGCTCAGGTTCCAGAGGGCGATGCCCATGACGAATCTTCGACGTTCGGTCAACACCGCCAGGGGGGCGACGGCGGTTGTGAACGTCAGGAACTCGCCCGCCGAGCTGGTGACCACGGCCAGCAGCAGGATTCCCATCATGAGGACGGTGAACAGCCTTACCCAGGTGGCCATGGTGGCCAGATTGTCCGTGCCGAGCAGCCATGAGTCATAGGGCCGTTCCACGAAGGCCATCCCGAAGGACTGGTAGGCGGCCTGCTTCACCTGACCGCTGAAACCGTCCGAGCCCAGCGGAAGTATCACAGCGATCCGGTCGGAGGTTTTCGCCGCCGCGAGAACGCTCCCCTCCCGTAGCTCTGTCTTCCCGACGTAGCTGACGTACTGGTTCAGGAAACGAGCTCGGACGTCGCCCTTGTCCTGCGCAAGGGGGCCTGGGGAGCACTTGAGGTTCAACTTCCGGACGGTCGAGCACGACCCACGGATCTCAGTCGTTCCTTCAGGGGTGTCCGGAGTGTTTACCATGAGCAGTTCCGCTTCCTTCGGAAGCAGGCCCGTGAAGCGATCGACCCTCAGAGGGGTCATGGACTGTGGAACGACGATCAGTACGGAGTCGCGCAGTTCCTGGTGGGCCCTTTGGGCGTTCTGACCTGATTCACCTAAGCGGCTGGACCAGACCTGGGCTTGGGTGATCACACCAAGGCCGATGACGACGACGGAGACCAGACGAACCACGACTCCCGGGCGGGCGTGGGCCCATCGACCGGCGATCAGCGTGTCGCTCCGCCCCGTCCGTACGCCGAAGTTCGCCAGAGACGTCCCCAGGCGTCGAATCACCAGGCCGGCGGTCGAGGGCAACATCCCCCAGAGCAGAGCCGTGCCCCCGACGTACGCGAGGAAGCTCATGACCTTCGAGAGGTAGGGCGTGACGACGATCGCGATCAGCCCTATCGCCCCCACGACGGACCGCCACCGAGGAATGGCTCCCTCAAAGGTCCGGGGTTGTGTCCCCTGAGTGCTCCCGGTGTCCCGGTGAATGGTCACGACCACCAGAAGCGCCAGCGCGAACGCGCTGACGGCGGCTGTGGGAGCCGCCCAGGCCCACGAGCGCAGGTCGGCGGAGTTCGTGGTGAATCCGGTTATGGGAAGACGGACATTCCATATCGTCATCACGAAGTAGGGGACGCATCCCAGGACGGTTCCGACGGAGGAGGGAATGAGTGCCTCGCCAAGATTGACCAATGCCCTGTGCCGGTAACCTCCCCCCAGGGCCGTCAGCAGGCGTGTACGCCTGTCCCTCACGGTTGATCCGCATCGCGCGGCGATGATGAGAAGCACCATGGCCGCGCCGCCGAGGGTGATGCTTATCGTGGCGATGAACTGGCCGATCGGCACGCGGTTGCGAGAGTCGCCCATGAGGGCGGATCTCGCGGAACCGATTCGGGTGACACCGAACCAGTCGCGACGGTCGTCGACCTTCGGTCTGACGTAGGCGAGTCGCTCGGCGGAATTGGCGAGCCCGTCGTCCTGGATGATTCCAGCGAACACCCCGTACCTGTCACGTATGCCCTCTCCCGCGCCGGCGCGGAGCAGCTCGGGAGAGAGAAACGCCTCTCCAGGGCCGGGCCAACGTGGCAGTCCCGGCGGCGGAGCGACTGTCGACGAACGCGGCTCGACATGAACAACCTGGTGAGGGACGTTCCCCACGGAGTCTCTGGTCCACTTGTAGCTCGCGACTACGGGTCTTTTGCCTCTCGCCATCTCCGCGCCGCGCGCCAGATCTCGCTTGTCCCATCCGTCGTATGTCGCGACGACCGTGAGGACGGACATGAACACGAGTGTCATGGTGGTGGCCGCGACGGTGAGGGCCGCGAACCGCAGCCTCCCCCCAGGTGAGTTCCTGCCTGCGGCGAGTCCCAGACGCAACAGATGCCACCAGAGTCTTTGGCGGCTCACGGCTTGGCCCCTATGAGGCGCCCGGCCACCAGGTCGAATCTGCGGTCCGCCCTGCGTGCCAGACTCTCGTCATGGGTCACCACCAGGAGTGCGCAGTTCTGTTTCCGGGGCAGCTCAAAGATGAGATCGGCCACCGAATCCCTGGTGTTCCTGTCCAGCGCTCCGGTGGGTTCGTCGGCGAGCAGAAGCGGCGGGTTCGTGATCAACGCCCGCGCCACAGCCGTTCGCTGTCTCTCTCCACCGGAGAGGTAGGCGGTCGGAGTCTGCCCGAGAGGAACGCCGAGTTCGGACAGGAGTCTCTCCGCGGAGTCGTACGCCGTCTTGCGATCGACCCCCGCGAGGAGAGCCGCGAGGGCCACGTTCTCGGGCGGTGACAGCTCGGGGAGCAGCTCACCGAACTGGAACACCATGCCGACGTGCTTGCGACGATAGAGGGCGAGCTGTCTGGATGACATGTCGGTTATGTTCTTTCCGGCCACGTAAATGTGCCCGGTGTCCGGCCTGGTAAGACCCAGCACGCATGTCAGAAGAGTGGTCTTGCCGGTCCCGCTCGGTCCGCAGAGTACGACCGACTCCCCCCGGCGGACATGGAGGCTGAGGCTGGTGAAAATCTCCGCGTTCACAGTGGAGTGGCTCAGATTTTCGATGCTCAGCAATGGATGCTGATGTCTTGGATCAGGCATGATTGCCCCTTTAAATAGGAGGGTGCCGAGCAAGTAGTAAGGAAATACCTGCTCGGCACCGTATCTTGCCATGTGTCAACTGGAGCCGTTGTTTGTCAGCCCCAGGCGCTGCAGTCGTCCGGCCACGCGGAGATGGTCTCGCACGCGCGGAGGCTGGTTACCGTCGATCCGGTGTTACTGTCGACATAGTTCTGCCACGGGCCGTTCTCGGGGCCGTAAAGCTCGTACGAGCGCTTCGTCCCGGGCGCTGCACTTCGGTAGTACTCGTTGTAGACATGGCAGGGGTTCGTGGCCCAGCAGTGGTTGAGCAGACGCACCACATTGTTGCCGTGTGTGTACGACTGAGCAGCTCCACTGCCGTTCGTGACGTTGATTGCGTACGCGCTCGCGATCGGGGTGAGAGCGGCGACCGCCACTATCCCTCCCGCAAACGCGGTAAGCGCGCGCATGCGGCGGCTGTACCTATCGCCGGACACAGGTATCCTCCTTGTTGCATCGACAGATGTGCTGTAGGCGGGGGACGTTTTGGCGACCTTCCCCGCCTACAGGTGAACGGAAAGCCATACTGATCTTTACACGGCTTTCCTTCTGTGTGCAATCTTGGATGAACAGGACAGGCTTCATTCTTGGCATGGCGTCGACGCCATAAGGTGTTCCCCTTTTTGAGGCGCAATTCCAATGGTTTTCGGGCAAGCCGGAAAGAAAAGCGGTAAATGGAGTCTTCGTCTGGCGTTGTGACTTGCAGCGGAGGCGGAGGCTTAGCTTTTGGCGAGTGAGGTCTTCTGGTGAGACGGCGATCGCCAAGTTTCGACGCCCGGTGTTACTGCTTGTCTGTGTACGGTCTCGGGCGGTGCCGGAATTGGCGGGTGCCGAGGAGTCGCGCGCCTGATCGGCGGGATCTGGTCAGTTGTTCGCCCGGTGACCGGACGGCTCGGTCGGATGGAGCCCCGGCGGGCAGAGGTTCGGCGCAGGCCGTTGGCGCCTGCGGAACGGGAGAGCGGTCGGCGGTCGACCGAGGCGGCCGGGGGCGTCCACACTGATCTCCAGCGCGACTTCGTCGCCACGTCAACCTCTCCGCCTCTCCGCGCGTGAGTTGATCGACTCCGACGCGGCAGATACGGGGAAAGGAGTGGTGTAAGGCTCTTCTTCGAAGGGCACGGCTGGGAGGACTGCACCTCCTGGCTCAAGAGCGACCGCAAGGTGCTCGCACGGACCAGCGAGCTCATCGAGGACATCCTCCGTCGCCCCCTGGCCGCCGGTCGCCCGGGCACGCCATGGGAGCGGACCGCACAGGGGGAGGCGTCATGCCGAAGCGGGTTCAGTACAAACGGGGGCAGCCCAAGCCGCAGGGGGTCGTCGTCGTGACCCGTGTCAGCCGGTGGGGCAACCCGTTCACGGTGGCCGAGCACGGCAGGGCGGAGGCGATGCGCCTGCACCGTGAACACCTGCTCGCCGGGACGCTGGTCAACAGGTTCGGCCATCGCGTCACCGTTGACATGGTGCGCCGCGAGCTTCGCGGATTCGACCTCGGATGCGCGTGCGATCTCGGCGAGCTGTGCCACGCGGACACCTTGCTGAGGGTCGCGAACTCGACCGACCCGGTGACCGAGATCAGTTTTCGATAGGGACGGCGATCGACCGCAGGGACGGCCACCGTCCTCAAGGGCGCTCAAGGACGGCCGTCGGCCTCGGGGACGGATGAAGACCCGGGGGAGGGGGGAGGCGCAGGCAGGGTGCGCAGGATCTCCGCCTGGCGGGTCAGCTCCTCGTCCCCCTGACGTCGCCGCTCCGGCGTCATCAGGCGGCCCTCCGATGCGCCGTCTCCGCCTCGCGCATCCGCGCCGCCAAACCCTCGGCGGTGTCGTCCGAGACGATCAGCGGCTCGGGAGCCGGCCAGGCCGCGAGGGCGTAGAAGCGGCGGTCGCCGAGACTGTAGAGCACGCTCCACCCCCGCCAGGTGTCGTTCAGCAGCTTGGCCTGGTCACGGGCGGGACCGTCCCACAGGCGTTGGTGAACCCTCGTGTGAGGTCGCCCCTCACGATGTCGCCCCGGCTCACGGGCGGAACGCCGCCTGATCACTGCGTTTCCCGTCCCGCCGCCTCCTGCCGACCGACCTCGGCCTGAAGATCGGCGAAGGTGTCGGCGTCCACGGTGCGGAACGGCGGCCGGTGCAACGAGGTGTCCTCGGCCGCCGTGCAGGGGAAGGGCTCCTGGCGGCTGGCCCAGTAGCGCCCCGCGTCGCTGCGGATGACCCGCCAGCCCGGGATGGCCGGGCTGGTCGCGGTGGACCTAGCATCGCTCATGGATCGCACTCCTTTGCGATCGAGGAACCCCGTATGGCCTGTCCGCCTGCGGGGTTCCGCTTTACGTGGCCTTGCCTGCTGCCATAGTTGGAGTCACGCACCGCACCGGACAAGACACAGTGCGTTGCGGCTCGGGTGTGCAAGCCGTGCAACAGGGGCAGGGTGAAGGCGATGGGCGCAGAGTCACCGGAGTGGCGGGAGTTCGGCCGCGCAGTGCGAAAGCGGCGCGAGCAGTGCCAGATGAGTCAGCGTCGGCTCGCCGAGCGGATCCGCTGGAACTACTCGATGGTGAGCCGCTGGGAGGCCGCCACCCATCGCCCGCCTGCCGACGCGATCGAAGCTCTGGACGCCGAGCTCGGCGCCGAGGGGAAGCTGATCTCGCTGGGGCTGCGCGCCGCCATGGCCGATGCGGACCGGTCACGAAGGAGTAACGTCGAAGTAAAGGCCTTGACGCGGGATGAGGACGAGGACATGGAACGCAGACGACTGATGCGGGATGCCGTCGCCGTCGCCGCGGTAGGCGCTATGGCTCCTGTTCTGACCTCGTTGAGCGACGCTCTGGCCGTCGCGCAGCAGCCGTTGCCGGGGGCGAGCGTGTCGCAGGGGATGATCGACGACTGGGAGCACGCCGCCGACATCCACGAGCAGCGGGCGCGCCTGGACCCTCCCGCCGTCGTCCTCGCCGCGCTCGCGGTCGACTACACCGACATGGCGCCCCATCTGGGGCGTGCCCAACCTGACGCCGTGCAGCGTGATCTCACGCATGCCGCCGCGCGCCACGCGGCCCTGATCGGAGGCAAGTGGTTCGACCTGGGCAATCGCCGCCAGGCGCACCGGTGGTGGGCACAGACGCGCCTGCTGAGCGCACAAGCTGGGGACGACCTCCTGGCGTCGTGGCTGAGAGGCTGGGAGGCGGGATATCGGAGGCAGGATCCGGACGAGAACCTTGACGACGTGCTTGTCGTGGCGAGAGAGGCGCGTCGCCTCGCGGGAGACGACCCCAGCGAGCCGCTCGTGGCTGCTCTCGGGGTCGAGTCGCTGATCCTCGCGATGATGGGGCGTCACACTGAGGCGATCACCGCGCTGCGCCGGACCGAGGAGACGTACGAGCGGCTGTCCGCCTCGGGAAGCTCGCGCCAGGGTCGTGCCCTGTGGCACAACCGAACGCTGGTCTACACGCTCGCGGGAGACGTCAAACGGGCCGAGGCCGCCCGAGACACGGCCGAGAGCCTCTATCCGGCGGGGCACCGTACGGCGACCATGCTCGCCTTCTACGGCGCGGCGCTCCACGCCCGCACCGATCCCAGTGAGGGCGCGCATCAGGCACTGCGCCTCGTCGACGCGCTGCCTGCCGAGCGGCGCGATACCCGGGTGATGTCGGCGACCCGTCTGGTCGTCGACGCCCTGCCGGAGAAGGCCCGCGCCCTGCCCGAGGCGAGGGAACTGCGCGCCCTGACGGTGGGCGGTCGATCGGCCTGATCGCCGTTGGCGTGCTGGACGGCGACGGGTGACCGGGTCGGTGGCCGGCAAGTGCGACGGGCGACGGATCCTTCCCCCGAGGGCTGGGGGACGGCGGTCCGAGCGGGAGTCGCGCAGGCGCGGGGAGTCGGCGAGATCTACGTGATGTACGCATGGAGATCCGTACGCGGGTGGTGTCCGGCGCTTGACGGTTCGTGGGGCGGGATGCGGAACTTGTGGTTCGTGCGGAGGGGTGTCCACGCGCGGAGGGGAGTCTGTGCTTCGACGTCCGGTGGCCGGTTTGTGACAGGCGGCTCCGGCTCGCGGACGCGGCCGTGGCTCCCGTCCGGTGACCCTGGGTGACGGGTTCGGTGGTAAATGTGCAGGTCGGGACACTCGCACTGCTGTTTGGATAGCAATGCGTGGCCTTTGGGTAATCAGTGCCCGTGCTGGCCAGGCGTAATGTGCTTTCTTCGCCCCCCTCGTCCGGGATGGGCGGTCAGCCGGGTTCCAGACCCGGTTTGCTCAGTAACCATGATGCCTGCAGCATAGGCGTGGCTTTCCTGAAACAATCGGCAAGGCGGTTAGAGTAAGTGCTTGACCATGGTTAACGGGGTCGGGAGTAATACGACACCGCGTCAGCCGGGGGATTGGCGCGAGCGGAGGCAAGATGGCTCGAAGGTCAACCGTCCGTGATCCTCGGATCACCGACGACCCTGAGCTGTCGGCATACCCGGGGGCGCCTCGCGACCCCGAGTTCGACCGCTCTCCGGCGCGAGGGCGGGGCGCGCCGTCCCGGGGTCGCTGGTCCGGCGGTGGCGGGCGTTGGCTCGTATGGGCAGGTCGCGCCATACTTTGGGCGCTAATAGTGGTCATCGTGGTGAACGGGGTCCGTGCACCTTTTGAGCGCTTCACTCAGCAGAACGCCACAGGTGGAGCGACCCCTGTTTCCCCGGACACCGAATTTCCCGTCAGCCGGGCGACGTCTTTCGCCAGCCAGTTCGCCGCGGTCTATCTGAATTTCGAGGCCGTCCGCTCCCAGGAAAGGGCGTCCAGGCTCGCCCCCTACCTGCCCGACGGCGCCGAGCCGCAGTTCGGCTGGGACGGGCTCGGCCGGATGGCCGCCGGAGCGGTGCAGCCGTACGGCTCCGAGATCATCGACAGGGAGAACGCCGTGGTGACGCTGGCCTTCCAGTCGGGAGACCGCCGTCAGCTGCTGTCCGTGCCGGTGTTCTACGACACCGAGACCGGCAGGTTCGTCGTCTCGGGGCGTCCGGGCATCCTGCCCGCGCCGACACCGGCCGACCTGCCCGCGGTGGCGGACGGGGAGCGGGACGACGCCGCGGAGACCGAGCTGCGCACCCCCCTGGCCGACTTCTTCAAGGCGTACGCCGCCGGAGACACCGTGTCCCTGCAGCGCTACGCGGCCGCCGGGGTCACGCTGGAGGGCTTCGGCGGCGCCTTCACCTTCGTGAACCTCAAGGACCTCGTCGTTCCCTCCGGTGGCGGCGCCACCCGCGAGGCGACCGCGACGGTCGTGTGGGGCGTGCCCTCGGGGGCGACCCCGTCCGCCGACTCCACCGCCTCGGACCCGGGCGAGATGAGCGGGAAGCTGGAGCAGGCATATCGCCTCACCGTCGTGAAACAGGGCGACAAGTGGTTCGTCAAGGACATCCGAGGCGCGAAACGGTCTGTGGGGTAACACATGATCGAATGGTGCCGGTCCACAGTGAGCAGACCCCCCCTGATCGGCGAGTCGGCGGTGAGCGGGTTCCCATATGCGTGTCATGAGCCCGCGACTCCCCGGGCCGTGATCACAAGCACGGAGGACGAGAAGTGATCCTGAAGACCATCCTGCTGAACGCGATGGACCTCGCTCAGCCAACGGCGCCTCCGAAGGGCGTGGACACCCAGGGCCTGGCCAACTTCCTCCGAAGCTTCTTCGCCCCGCTCTTCCTCGTCATCGTGTCCGTCGTGGCGCTCTTCTTCCTCTTCACCCGTGAGATCACCAGGTTCGTCCAGTTCATCATCCTCGCGATCGCCATCGGAGTGATCTTCTACGTGCCCAACATCATCGAGGTGACCGCGAAGGCGATCGCGGGGGCGCTGGGGATCTCGGGGGGTTGAGACCGCGCGTAAGCGGTCAAACAACGAGTGGCGGAGAGGAGGAGCGTGTGGATCTACCCACGTATACCAATATCTGGCGGATCGAAAAGCGGCTCTACAAGCTGTACGACCTACGGCTGCCGACGCCGCTTCCGATCGTCTGGATCGGTGTGTTCGTGGGTGTGGTGGCCCCCTGGTCACTGCTGCTCGCGCTGCTCGGCCTGCCTTTCGACGCACCCTGGCACGTGGTCTACCTCGTGCCGCCCGGGGTCGTCACCTGGCTGTCGACCAGGCCGGTGATCGAGAGCAAGAGACTCACCGAGCTGCTCCAGTCGCAGGTCCGCTACGTCGGGGAGCCGCGCACCTGGTGCCGGATGGCTCCGACCACGGAGCCCGCGGAGATCACCCTGACCGGCAGGGTCTGGCGCGCGGCGCCCCAGAAGGCCGAGGTCCGTGGCAGGGCCGCGCGCAAGGCAAGGCAGGCCCAGGCGAAGCGCGCCGCGACCCCGGCCCGCGAGGTGCGGCCCGTCGTCGCCGCCGCGGCTGCCGCGGCCACGGCGGCGGCCACGAATCCGGCTCCGGTCGTGCGTGAGCGCGCAGCAAGGGGCACGGCTCCTGTCCCGCGCAGGGGCGCCGCCCCGGCCCTCGGGCACGCCGCCCCCGCCGACACGTCCAGGGAACCCGCCGAGACGTCCAGGGAAACGGCTTCCTCCAGGCCCTCCGGGCGGCCCGCCACGACCCCGGTCGAGCGGGTCTTCGCTCCGCCTCCTCGCTCCTTCCCCGTAGAGGTCAAGGTCCAGGGCGATCGGACGCCCACCGCGTCGGCTCCCCAGGCCCCGGAGACTTCCGTCTCGTCCGCCGCCCAGGCCCCCGCCGCGCCGTCTTCCCGAACCCCCCAGGCGCAGGCCGCCCGGGTTTCGCAGACCGAGGCCTCCCAGGCTCCCGCCGCACCGTCGGCTCCCGGCGCACCGGTCGTCAGGGCTCCGCGGACCCCCGTCGCTCCTGTGGATTCCACCGCGTCCCCGGTTTCCTCCTCCACGGCCGCCTCCTCCACGGCCGCGGCCTCCGCGACCCCTGAGGCCCCGATCGGAGCCGAGGCGTTGCGGCGGCTGCGCAGGCTCGCCGCCTCGGCCGAGGCCGAGCGAACCGCCTCGTCCCAGGCCCAGCGGCCCGAACGCTCGGAGGAGTCCCAGCGCCCCGAGGAGTCCCAGGGGCCGGAGCGCTCCGGGGAGTTCCAGCGCTCCGAACGGTCTGACGGGCCCCGGCAAGCCGCGGTCGAGCGGGGCGAGCCTGTCGAGCGCTCCAAGCGGCCCGCACCGGTCGAGCGCCCTGTTCGGGGCGAGCGCCCGCCGCTCGTCGAGGCGAGGTCCGCTGCCGAGGCGAAGCCCACGGCTGAGGCGAAGCCCATGGTCGAGGCGAAGCCCGATGCAGAGGTGAGATCCGCTCCCGGGGCGAAGGCTGTTCCCGAGGCGAAGACCGTTCCCGAGGTGAAGGCCGTTCCCGAGGTGAAGGCCGTTCCTGAGGCGGGGATCGACGCCGGGCGCGCCGAGCCCGTCGGCCCCGAGGCCGCGCCCGCCGAGCGGCCTTCCGCGACGCCGGGCTTCGTCGGCCCCTCCCCGGTCGGGCGACGTGTCACGGAGACCACGACCAAGGGGGGCGACGTCCCGCGGAGGGACACCTCCGCGCGGGAGACGCCGGGCAAGGGCGTGCCGGTCAGGGGTGTGCCCCGCGAGACGCCCGGCAAGGGCGCGCAGGTCGGGAGTGGGCCTCGCCAGACGCCCGGCAGGGACGTGCCGGTGCGGAGCGTGCCCCGTGAGGTGCCGATGTGGAACGTCTCCCGTGAGACGCCGGTCGGCGACGCGCCCCGCGAGACGCCCGGCAAGAAGGACGTGCCGCGTGAGGGCGCGCCGTTGAGGAGCGGTCCGTCGGGAACCCCTCAGGGCAGGGCGGACGAGAGCGCGCTGGCCCAGCACCGCAAGGGGCAGCCGGCCCCCGCCGAGCAGGTCGCCGACAGGCAGCGGGCCCGCTCGCAGGAGCGGCAGACGGGGACGCCGGGAGGCGTCTCGATCAGGGCGGTCCCCTCGGGACCCGTCACCGGCTCCGACCCGGTGACGCCCGCGGTTCCCGTGCCGAGGCCCGGCCATCCGGAGACCCGGGTCCGCAGGGTCGAGTCGGTCGTCGGCAGGGACTCGGCCGGCGGCTGGCGGCGGCTGGCACAGGTGGTCATCGGGCCCGGGGGCGGAAGCCGTACGGACGGCTCCGAGATCGACGAGGCGCGGGCCAGGGCGGCGTTCACCGGCAGCCGCAGGGTGGTCGTGCTCGGGTGCACCGGCGGCGCGGGGCAGACCACGACCGCGCTCATGCTCGGCCACACCCTCGCCCGTCACCGCGAGGACCGGGTGCTCGCCGTCGACGCGAACACCGGCGCGAACGCCCTGTCCGGCCGGGTCCAGGCCGAGTCGCCCGAGACGCTGACCTCCCTGCTGGCCGGGCTCGACAACGTCAACGGCTATCTCGGCATGCGCACCTACACCAGCCGCTGCGCCTCGGGCCTGGAGGTTCTCGCCGGTGACGCCGACTCCGGCGCCGAGCAGCGGCTCTCCGACCGCACGCTCTTCTCCGACCGGCGGCTCGGCCAGACCATGGACGTCCTCGACCGCCACTACAAGCTGATCGTCGTCGACCCGGCCGCGGCGCTGGCGGCGCGGGTGCTTCCCTACGCCGACCAGCTCGTCCTGGTCGTCCCCGCGAGCGAGGACGGGCCCGACGCGGTCGCCATGACCTACGAGTGGCTTGACGGGCACGGCTGCGCCGACCTCCGCAGGCGCGCGATCATGGTCGTCAACGGGGTGAGCCGCCGCAGCATGGGCGACGTGGAACAGGCGGAGGCCGTCGCCAGGGGCCGGTGCAGGGCGATCGTGCGGGTGCCCTGGGAGGACGAGCTCGCTCCCGGAAGGTCGGAGCGGGTGGAGCCGTCCCACCTGCGCGCGCCGGGCCGCCGGGCGTATCTCGCGCTGGCAGGGGTCGTGGTCGCGGGTTTCGGAGCGGCGCAGGCGGTTCGACCGAGCGAGGAGGAAGTGGCCCAGTGATCCCCCGGGCGCGAGGAGAAGTGGTGAACGGGCGTAACGAGGTGTCCAGGTGAACGGATGCGGCGAGGGGGCCCCCGGCCCCGGAGCGTCTGCCGTGCGTCCGCGGAAGGCCGCAGGTCGGGCGAAGGAGGTCGTGTGAGCCGCCCGTCGCGGGCACGCAACCGCCTCGCCGTCCGATACTTCGACGACCGGATCCTGCTGACCGACTCGTCGGTCTGGGCCTATTTCCGGCTGCCGACCGTGAGTTACGAGTTCGTCACCCCGGAGGAGCGGGAGGCGCTGGCCACCAACGTCACGATCGCGCTGGCGGCGATCAGGATGCCGGACGCCGAGGTGCACCTGCGGGTCGCGCATCGCACCTATCCCGCGGCCGAGTGGGCGATGGCCCTGAACGCCACCTCCGACGAGGGCCCCGGCTGGCGCGACTACCTGGAGGAGATGTACCGGCACGTCTGGGCGAAGGACTTCTGGACCAAGGAGGTCTACCTCGGCGTACGGCTCGGCGCGCGCGGCAGGCAGCTGGGCAACGGGGTGCTCTCCCAGCTGTTCGGCTTCTACCAGCGCAGTGAGAAGGCCCTTGGCATCGAGGACGACCACGTCCCCCGGGCCGAGATCGCCAAATGGAGCGAGCAGGCGGAGCGTCTGGGCCGGGCCCTGTCGTCGAGCGCCCTGTACGCCAGGCACGCGACCTCGACCGAGATCGCGTGGCTGTTCCAGCACGCCGCGACCGGTTCCCTCGGCGATCCCCCCGCCTCGGCCAGCCCGAAGCGGACGTGGGGAAGGGGTGAGATCGAGGCCCTGGTCGAGGGGCAGATCCACAACGGCAGGTCGCTGCTGCGGGTCGAGCAGCCCGACGGCGACTCCTACGTCGCGCACCTGTCCTTCGCCCGCTTCCCCGACCTGATGCCCTTCCCCGACGGCGAGCCGTGGATGCACTTCGCCGACCAGCTGCCCTTCCCCGTGGAGATCAGCTCCAGAATGCGGCTGATCTCGCCGATCAAGGCCAGCAAGGACGTCGCGCGCAAGCTCGCCCACGCCCGTGACATGGACATCCACATCCGCGAGGCCGGGGCGGAGGCGCCGCTGGCGCTGGCCGAGCAGATTGACGCGGCCCGGATGCTGGAGCACGGCATCACCAAGGAGCGACTGCCCTTCGTGTACGGCTGGCACCGCCTGATCGTGTCCGCCCCGACGGAGGAGATCTGCGTCCAGCGGGTCGAGGCGGTCGTGGAGCACTACCGCGACATGGGCATCGACATCGTCAACTCGACCGGCGACCAGTTCTCGCTGTTCTGCGAGGCGCTTCCCGGCGAGAAGGTCCGGGTCAACGCCTACGCCCAGCGGCAGCCGCTGCGCACCATCGCGGGCGGCATGGCGACCGCGACCGTCGACCTGGGCGACCGGGTCGACGAGGGCAACGCGGGCTGGATGGGGCCGTACGTCGGGGAGACCCTGGGCAGGGCCCGCAGCATCGTGCACTTCGACCCGTTGGTCGCGGCCACCCGCAACCGCCCCACGGCCATCGCGATCACCGGCGAGCCCGGCGGCGGCAAGACGACCCTGGCGCTGCTGATGATCTACCAGATGGCGTTGCGCGGCGTGACGATCGCCGTCATCGACCCGAAGGGCGACGCCGAGTCCCTGGTCCAGCTGCTGCAGGGGCGGGGCAGGAAGGCGCGGACCATCCCGCTCGGCTCGGCCGCGCCCGGCCTGCTCGACCCGTTCTCCTTCGGGGAGGACATCGCGGCCAAGAAGACGATGGCCAGCGAGACCCTGCGCCTGCTGCTTCCCCGCATGTCCGAGGAGCGCGAGTCGGCGATGATCCAGGCGGTCGCGGCGGTCTCCAACGGGCCCGACCCCTCCCTGGGCAAGGTCGTCGAGCACCTCGAGCAGACCGAGGACGCCGCCTCGAAGAACCTGGGCGCCGTGCTCCGCTCGATGTCGGAGATGCACCTCGCGCGGCTGTGCTTCGACCCCTCGGGCGGCGACCAGATCGACACCGAGGGCTGGACCACGGTCTTCACCCTGGGAGGCCTGACCCTCCCCGACGCCTCGACGGGCCGCGACGACTACTCCTACGAGCAGCGCCTGTCGGTGGCGCTGCTCTATCTGGTCGCGCAGTTCGCCAGGGGCCTGATGAACGGCCTCGACAGGCGGACGCCCAAGGCGATCTTCCTGGACGAGGCGTGGGCCATCACCTCGACGCCTGAGGGCGCCAAGCTGGTGCCCGAGGTCAGCCGGATGGGGCGTTCGCGCAACACCGCGCTGGTGCTGGTCTCGCAGAACGCGGGCGACCTGCTGAACGAACAGGTGACCAACTGCCTGTCCTCGGTGTTCGCCTTCAGGTCCACCGAACGGGTGGAGGTGGACCACGTGATGGCGCTGCTCGGGGTCGAACCCTCTGAGGAGCACAAGGCGGTGCTGCGCTCGCTGGGCAACGGCGAGTGCGTGTTTCGGGATCTGGACGGTCGCGCGGGCCGGATAGGGGTGGACCTCATCTCCGATGAGCTGCTCCGCTGGCTCGACACGAATCCGACCCACGACAAACCCGATGAGAACGTGCATGATCTTTCTGGGGGCGACAGAGTCAGTAGGTCTGGGGCTGCGGCGCTGGAGGTACGGTCATGAAAGGCTCCCTGAAGGGGCGCGAGCACTCCCGCAAGAGACGACTACGCAGGCGGATCGCCATCGCGTTGATGGCGATGGCCGCCTTCCTCGCACTGCCGCTGCTGCTGCCGACGGGCCCGTCGGCCACCGCGGCCGCCGCCATCTGCGACCTCTCCCCGGACCTGGCCCCCGAGATCGTCGGGTCGGGCGTGGACGGTCTGCTCAAACCGCCGCCCCCGGACGCGGCGGCGGGAGTCCCCGCCGCCGTGCCGTCTCCCGCGCCGACCGCGGGCGCGCAGGCCGCCGCCCCACAGGACAACTACTCCAGATACGGCACCAGCGGGCTGTTCTGGCACACCCACCAGCTCGGCTGTGACGACGTCGCCGCGGTCATGGGCAACATGACCGCGAACACGGTCTTCTCCTGGGCCAAGGCGCTCGACCGGCTGACCATCACGACCTACCAGGCGGCGGCCACCGAGGGCCCCCTTGAGTCGATCAAGAACGTCGTCGACGACATGGTCAAGAGCCTGGCCGACGCGATGTACTGGCCGTACCTCCGGCCGGTCGTCATCCTCGGCGCCATCTGGATCGCCTGGTACGGCCTGATCCGCAAGCGCGCGACCACGACCGCCGAGGGCATCATCTGGATGGTCCTCGCGGTCACCGTCGCCGTGTGGTTCTTCAGCCGCCCCGGCGACTTCACCGGCATCGGCAAGACCGTCACCGACAAGACCGGTGAGATCGTCAACTCCGCCTTCTCCGGCCTGCCGAACGCGGGCGGAGCCTCCTGCCTTCCTGCCAAGGGTGACGCCAATCCCCAGGCGAAGCCCGGTGGTTACGGCCAGACCGGCGTCCCGGGAGTCGACCAGAACGCCGAGGCGCTCTGGTCGACCCTGGTCTGCAAGCCGTGGCTGATGGGTGAGTTCGGCACCGCCGACCCCAAGGCGCCGGTGGTGCGGGACTTCGGTGCGAAGCTGCTGGACATCCAGGCGTTGGACGCGGCCGAGATGAAGGCGTCCCAGACCCCCAACACGAATGCCCATCAGGCACGGTACGAGGAGGATGTCGCCAACAGGCTGGAGAACACGCCCATTTTCTTCCTCCTCCAGGGAAAGGATTGGACGAGCAGGCTCGGCATCGCGATCGGCGCGCTGGTCGCGGCGATGGTCGCGGGACTGCTGATCTTCCTGGTCGCGGTGTCGCTGCTGGTTCTCAAGATCGGCTTCCTGCTGCTGCTGATCCTCGCTCCGATCTTCCTCCTGCTCGGAGTCCATCCGGGATCGGGGCGGATCATCGCGATGCGCTGGGTCGAGATGCTGGTCGGCACACTCCTCAGACAGGCGGTGCTCGCCCTGGTCCTGAGCGTCCTGGTGTACGGCTACGCGCTGATCATCTCCACGGCGCTGCCGTGGGGCATGCAGGTCATGTTCATGGCTCTGATGACGATCGCGGTGTTCTTCTACCGGCGGCCGTTCCAGCACCTGTTCTCCTCCATGGACGGACACACCCTCACCACCCGCATGCTGGGTGAGGCGACCTCCGCGCCGACGCTGCAGCGCGCGGCCGGGGCGCTGCCGCCGGTCGCGGCGGCCAGGGTCGGCCGCTGGGGCATGCGCAAGGCCGAGCCCGTGCTGCAGGCGGCCGCGCTCGCGGGCGGAGCCTCGGTCGCGACGGCCGCGGCCGCGGTGGCCCAGGGCAGGGTGCGCGGCGAGGAGGGCGCACAGGCGACGGGCACGCCCTCGGGCACCAGGGTCCCGGTCGGCACGCAGCCCGCGCCGCTGGACACCGACGCCCAGACCGGCACCCGGCGCAAGGGCACGGGCCGCCCCGTCACCGCGGCGCGCACCGGCGCGGCCCCGCCGCTCAACCTGTCCGGCGGCGGTACGGCGGGCGGCGCGTCCCCGACCAGGTCCGGCGGTTCCGTGCGGAGCGGCGCGGGCGCCTCAAGCGGTTCAGGCGGTTCAGGCGGTTCAGGCGGCGCGGGCGGCGGCTGGTTCGGCGGCGCCTCAGGAGGCTGGGCCCCGCAGCGAGGCTCGGGGTCGGCGGGCGGATCCTCCCCGTCGTCCTCCGGCAGGTCCTCAGGAGGCGGCGGCAGGTCCTCCGGCGGCGGCGGTTCCTCCGCGCCCTCGTCCTCCGGCAGGTCCTCCGGCGGGGGCGGTCGCTCCGGCGGCGGCCTTTTCGGAGGCGGCGGCGGTGGCGGCGGTTCCCGGCGATCCGAGTCCGGCTCGCGCGGCTCGGGGAACGGTTCGGGCAACGGCGGCGGCTCCCGGGGCTCGTCGAGGTCGGGCAGCAGCATCTTCGGATCGTCCGGATCCTCGAGGGACGACGCGGGGCGCGGCAGGTCCTCGGACGCGCCGCCGCTGTGGTTGCCCGGCAGGCCGGAGCGTGACAGGCAGGCAGACGAGGCGGCGGCGCCGTTCTGGCTCCGCGCCTCGAATCCCGATAAGGACTGAGGATGGCGGAGGAGGGCAACCGGCGGGGCGTCGTCTTCGCGGTGCTGGTCGCGATGCTCGCACTGGTCGGCGTCTACCTGACCATGTGGCCGGACTCCGGCGGCGAGGAGAACACCGCCGCCGGGCCGGCCGGGGTGAGCCGTACCGTGCTCGAGGCGCAGGGGAACCCCGAGGCGCAGGGGAACCCCGAACCCCCGCGTCCGGCCGCGACGGCCAGCAACGCGCCGTTCGACGTCTACTCCTACCTGCCGATGACCAAGCAGGAGCTGGCCGCCTCCGCCGACTACGCCCGGCGGTTCACCGCCGACTACGGCACCTACAGCTACGACGAGGAGCCCGCCGACTACGGTGACCGCCTGAGGGGATACACCACCGCCGAGTTCGCCGAGGTGCTGCTGCGCATCGTCACCTCGCCCGGCACCGTCGAGAAGAACGCGGCCGACCAGGTGGTCTCCGTCGGGACGGCGAAGGTGAAGGAGATCCGGCAGATCCAGAAGACCTCCGTGGTCTTCGTGGTCACCGGCACCCAGACCGTCACCGCCAAGAGCGGGACCAGGCAGCAGACGGCCGACTACGCCGTGACGCTCGTCGCGGTCGGCGCCGACTGGCGGGTCCACGACCTGCAGCCCGCGGACTCCGGGCAGGACGGGGACGACGACTCCGCCCAGGCCGGCGAGGTCGGCTGATGGGTGACAGAAAGGTCCGTCTCGCGCTGATCGTGGCCGTCACGGGCCTGTGCCTGCTGACGCTGAGCATGGCGCCGATGCTGATGGTCGGCTCGTTCCCCTCCTTCACCGGAGGCAGCCTGCCCGACTGCGACGACACGGCCCAGACCGTGTCGGACCAGTCGGAGACCGCGACCTCGGACATCCCGGCCGACTACCTCGAGCTGTACCGCGAGAGCGGCAAGAAGATCGGCGTGCAGTGGAACGTGCTCGCCGGGGTCGGCAAGCGGGAGACCGACCACGGGCGCTCGACGCTTCCCGGGGTCAGCAGCGGCACCAACTACGCCGGGGCCGCGGGGCCGATGCAGTTCCTGGTCAGCACCTGGGGCGGGAAAACGAAGATCAAGATTCCGTCGACGTTCAACGGTTACGCCTCGGACGGCGACGGCGACGGCTGGGCGGACATCTACAACCCGGCGGACGCCATCCTGGGCGCGGCGAAGATGCTCAAGCGCAACGGCGCGCCGGAGGACGTGCGCCGTTCGCTGTTCGTCTACAACCGGGCCTGGTGGTACGTCGACCAGGTCATGGAGATCGCCGAGAGGTACGCCAAGGACGGCGAGGTCGGCGTGCCCCCGGACGCCGAGGGGGCCTGCGACGAGCCCCTGCTGGAGGCCGCGCCCTCCGGCACGGTCTCCGGGATCCTGGAGTACGCCCTGGCCCAGCGCGGCAAGCCGTACCTGTGGGGCGGCACGGGACCCGACGCCTACGACTGCTCCGGGATCATCTACATGGCCTACCGGAGCGTCGGCCTGACCATCCCGCGCACCACCTTCGGGCAGTGGCCCTTCGGGGTGCGGGTCCCCGAGGGGGAGGAGCAGGCGGGCGACCTGGTCTTCTTCAACTCCGGTCCGGGAACGGGCGTCGACCGTCCGGGCCACGTCGGCATGGTGGTCTCGCCGGGCAAGATGGTCGAGGCCAGATGCCGTCTGTGCGGGCCGATCAAGGTCACCTCCTACAAGGAGCGCACCGGCATCGTCGGTTTCACCCGTCCGTTGCAGAATCCCCAGATCCTCGCACAGCTCAAATTGAAGGAGCAGGGCTGACACAATCAGGCCCATGGACAAGGTCGTTGTGGGAGCCGCGATCGTCGACGGCGGCGGCAGACTGCTCGCCGCCCAGCGCGCCGACCCTCCCGAGCTCGCCGGTGGATGGGAGTTCCCCGGGGGAAAGGTCGACCCGGGGGAGGATGACCGTACGGCGCTGATCCGGGAGTGCCAGGAGGAGCTCGGCGTCATGGTCGAGGCGGGGGAGCAGGTCGGTGGTGACTGGCCGCTGGCGGACGGATACGTGCTCAGGGTTTGGCTGGCGGAGATCGTGGAAGGAGAGCCCGAGGCCAAGGAACACCTGGACCTGCGCTGGCTGGCCAGGCACGAGCTGTACGACGTGCCGTGGCTGCCCGCCGACCTGCCGATCGTGCGAGCCGTACAAGGTCAGCTCGACGGCGGTTGATCGGTTACAGAGTGTGACATAAAAGCACTGGACGTGTTGTTGTCGCGTGTCCGTATCGGGGGATCGGGGAAATGCGGTGACCGGATGGTGGCGGCGTGCCCGCGTCGCGTCGGCGATGGGGGCGGGAACGCTCGTTCTGGGCGGGGGATCGGCGGTGTACGCGATCGGGACGATCGAGCCCGCCGAAGCGCCGTCGAGCCTGGGGGGAGCGTCGGACCCGGGAGGGACGTCGAGCCTGGGAGGGACGTCGAGCCTGGGGGGAGCGTCGGACCTGGGAGGGGCGGAGAGCCTCGTCTCGTGGTCGCGGCGCGCCCGCGCCGGTGACGTGGTCCGGCTCAGGGTGTGGCTGCGCGGACCGGGAAGCGACGCGCGACTGGTGGTCGCGACGACGCCCGCCGCCACGTTCAGAGGCGTCGACTGTCCCTCCGCGACGGGCGACCGGCGGCCGGTCAGGAGTGACCAGCGAGTGTGCGCCGTGGGAGAGGTCGGCGCGCGCACCCCGGTGGACGTGCTGCTCGCCGCGCCCGTGGACGACCGGGTTGTCGAGGTGACCGCGGTGGCGCGGATGCTCACCCCCGAGGGGGAGTGGACCACCCAGACGGCCAGGACCATGGTCGAGGCGGGAGCGGAGGCGTTCGCGGCACGCGAGGCGGGAGCGGGGGAACTCGACGCGGAGACGGCCGGGGTGAGGGCGGAAGCGGCCGAGGCTGAAGCGGCCAACGGGGGGACGGAATCGGCGGAATCGGCGGAGACAGCCAAAGCGGGGACGGCCACGGTGGAAGCGGCCGAGGTGGGGTTGGTCGAGGTGGAAGCGGTCACTGTGGGGACGGCCGAAGGCGAGGAGGGGCGGGGACAGGAGCGGCAGGCCGGTTCCGTGGTGCCCCGCCCCGCACCGGGCGTGTTCCCGGCTCCTTCCGGCGCGCTGTCCCCGGCCTCCGGAATGCCTTCGGGCGCCTCAGGCGCCTCCGACCTCTCGGGCTCGCTTCCCGGGACCTCTGACGCTTCAGGCGCGATCCCCGAGGCCCCTGGCGTGATCCCTGAGACGCCGGACGCGCCCCTTGGGGCACCGGGCGTGATCCATGGGACGCCGGGCACGGGCTCCAGGGCCTCCTTCGAGGCTTCGGGGGCGGCAACGACCTCCTCCCTGCCCACAACGCCTCCCGACGCGTCTCCAGCGGGGAAGGTCGCGGCTTCCAGCGCTCCTCTCACGGAAGGCGGCGCGGTCTCCGGTACGGCTTCGCCGCAGACCGAAGAGAAGGTGGGGCCGTTCACGTCGTCGAACCTGTGGGTGCTCGCGATCCTGGAAGGGACGGGCGTCCCGGAGGACACGGGGGTCATCGGCGAGCCCGAGGCGCATGAGGATGCGAGGATCGTGGGAGAGCCCGCGGAGTCTGAGGAGCCGGGGAGCATCGGCGGTCCAGAGGCGCAGGAGGACGCGGGGGTCATCGGCGAATCCGAGGCGCATGAGGATGCGAGGATCGTGGGAGAGTCCGGGGCGTCTGAGGAGCCGGGAGTCATCGGCGAGCCAGAGGCGCACGAGGACACGGGGGTCATCGGCGAGCCAGAGGCGCATGCCGTACCGCTCGCGTCCGGACAGGGACCCGCTCCTGCGCCCTGTGAAGAAGCCCCGGTGCACGGGAAGTCCCAGGAGTCCGGCACGGTGCCGCAGACCTCGGCCGAGGAGCCGACGGCGGCCGCGTGGCCTGCGATCGGGGAGCCGACGGCGGCCGCGCGACCCGTGCCCCGGCCGTTCACATCGCTCAAGCCGCTCGCCGAGCAGGAAAGGTCTCGCGGGCAGGTCCCCGGTCCCGCTGTCGCACGACGGGGAACGGTCACGCCTTCCGAACCGCTTGTGCCCCCCGCCTCCACGGAATTGTCCGGATCCGGACAGGGAGCGCAGCTATGGGACGACCCCGGCCTGCGGATGCCGATGGCGGCCCCCGTGCCCGCCGTGTCACCGCTCACCTCGGTCATGGCGGACTCCCAGCCGTTGGGCGCGCCACTCCCGCGTGACCTGGACGGGCCTGGCCAGGAGATCGAGCAGGCGGCTCTGTCGGGGCCGTCCTTGACAGGGGCGAGTGGATTTCCCACGGTCGGAGCCGCGGTCGGCGGACTGCTGGGTCTGCTCTGGCTACAGGCGCGAATTCAACGCAGGCGCGGGTCGCGAGCTGTGTTGTGAAACAGGCTTTGCTGTTACTTTTACCCGACTAGTATTTCCTTGACTTGACTCGCCATGTATAGGGAATTCTCGGAGGGCACCGGTGACCCGATCACGGCGTGCGGCAGCTGTCTCCGCCGTTCTCATGTCGGTGGGACTTTGCGGTGGAGTGTTGCTCTTCGCCACACCGTTCACCACCGCGCCTCCAGCGGACGCCGTCGCCAAGCTGGCTGCCGCGAACCCCTCCGAGGTCCCCGGGTGCGACGTGGACCCCTCGGCGCCGTGTGAGGAGCAACCGACGCCGGTCGTCACCGTCACGGTGACCCAGGACCCCGGTGATCCCACCCCTCCTCCCGCCTCTCCGGTGCCGCAGAAGACGGTCACCACCACGGTCACCGTGCCGCCGAAGACCACGGCCCCCAAGCCGCGCAAGACGAAGACCGTGCAGGCGACCGTGCCTCCGGCGGTGCCCACTACGGCTCCGGTGCAGCCTCCGGTGCAGCCGCCGACCTCCACCCCCCTCGTTCCTCTCCCCGAGGAGACGGCCGCGCCGACGCCGAGCGAGGAGGAGCCGGTGTTCCCCGGCACCGAGGAGGTCCAGCCGACGCCCACCCCCGTTCCGAGCGCCTCGTCGGAGCCGACCGGAAGCGCCACGTTCGAGGACGCGGGGCCGACCTCGGTGCCCTACGAGATCCGCAACGCGGGTTCCGACTTCAACGCCCCCGAGCTGAGCCGTCAACTCGGCATCCCCGCGCTGATCCTGGTGCTGCTGGTGCTGTTCGCCGTGCTGATCTTCGAGGGCAGGCTGCGCCGCATGGCCCACGCGTCCGCCGTCCGCAGGGCCGGTCCCCGTCCCCAGGGTCATCCCGGTGGTTTCGTCGACCCGGTGACCTATCCCCCCGGCGCCGCGTACGCGCCCGCGCCGGGTTTTCCACCCACGGTCTACCAGGGCGGCACGGCCTACGCGCCGATCATCAGCTTCGTCCCCATGCACATGTACGGCCCCGGCCACCCCGAGGGCTACGCGCCCGAGCAGCACGTCCAGCCGTACGAGCAGCCGACGGCCCACATGCCCGCGCCAGGTCACGACCAGCCGACCGGTCACGCCGACCAGCAGTACGGCAGGCCTCCGGCGGATCACGAATGGTCGCCGTACGGCCTCGCGGGCCAGGACGCCCAGCAGACCTCCTTCCACGACCCGGGCGCGGCGCAGTCCCCGCAGGGAGCCTTCCCCCATGGGCCCGCAGAGTTCCCCACGGGCCCGACACAGGGCTCCGGCGGTCCGTTGCCGCAGGGGCCCGGCGGGTTCCCCGGTGGTCCGTTGTCGCAGGGGCCTGGTGGGTTCTCCGGTGCTTCTTCGCCGGGCACTGGGGAGTTCCCCGGTCCGGTGCCGCAGGGGCCCGGTGAGTTCCCGGGAGCGCCGTTCCCGCAGGAGCCGCCGCGTTCCGGTGGACAGGCGGGGGAGGTCTTCCCCGAAGGACCGGGACAGCGACCTGGCGACCTCTTCCAGCCCGGCTTCCCCGAGGGACCCGGCGGGTTCCCCGGCGGCCCGTTGTCACAGGGGCCGGGGGGCTTCCCTGGCGGTCCGTTGCCGCAGGGGCCCGGCGGGTTCCCCGGTGGTCCGTTGTCGCAGGGGCCGGGTGGGTTCTCCGGTGCTTCTTCGCCGGGCACTGGGGAGTTCCCCGGTCCGGTGCCGCAGGGGCCCGGTGAGTTCCCGGGAGCGCCGTTCCCACAGGAGCCGCCGCGGAACCGTCGTCCCTTCGGGCTGGAGCCGCTTCCCGGCACCAAACCCAAGCCGTCGAAGTCCGCTTCTCCCGAGGTCTCGCAGGAGCCCCCGAAGCCTCGCCGCCCCTTCGGCCTCGAGCCGCTTCCCGGCACCAAGCCGAAGTCGGACTCTTCCGACGAACACGGTGGGACGGCGGTCTATCCCCTTCCCGGCCATGACGGCAAGAAGAAGCGCGGCCTGTTCCGTCGCTCCAAGTAGTCGGTTCTCTGACCGGAGACGCTCCCGGGTCGCGCGCCGCTCACCGGCGCCGACCCGCTCGGCGCCGCCGCTCGCCGTACCGGCGCGGTGGTTGACCGTGGGGTGTGGTGTTTCGGCGGTGGCCGTGTGTGGGTTGGTGGCGCGGCTCGCCGTACCGGCGCGGTGGCTGTCCGTGGGGTGTGGTGTTTCGGCGGTGGTCGTGCGTGGTGGGGAAGGGCTTGTACGTGCGGCGGCGCCGGTCACGGGGGGATGTGACCGGCGCCGCCTGGGGAGGGTCAGCTCTTCGAGCTGGACCTCTTGAAGATCTTGTTGCCGAGCCAGACCAGCGGGTCGTACTTGCGGTCGACGACTCGCTCCTTCATCGGGATCAGCGCGTTGTCGGTGATCTTGATGTGCTCGGGGCAGACCTCGGTGCAGCACTTGGTGATGTTGCAGTAGCCGAGGCCGTGCTCCTCCTGCGCGGCGTCCTTGCGGTCGGCGACGTCGTAGGGGTGCATGTCCAGCTCGGCGATCCGCATCAGGAAGCGCGGACCGGCGAACTCGGGCTTGTTCTCCTCATGGTCACGGATCACGTGGCAGACGTTGTTGCACATGAAGCACTCGATGCACTTGCGGAACTCCTGGGACCGCTCGACGTCGATCTGCTGCATGCGGTACTCGCCCGGCTGCACGTTCGCCGGAGGGGTGAAGGACGGGATCTCGCGTGCCTTCTGGTAGTTGAAGGACACGTCCGTGACCAGGTCCTTGATCACCGGGAACGTCCGCATGGGCGTCACCGTGATCGTCTCGTCCTCCGAGAAGGTGGACATCCGGGTCATGCAGCCGAGCTTCGGCTTGCCGTTGATCTCCATGGAACACGAGCCGCACTTGCCCGCCTTACAGTTCCAGCGGACCGCGAGGTCGGGCGCCTGGGTGGCCTGGAGCCTGTGGATGATGTCGAGGACGACCTCGCCCTCGTTCACCTCGACGGTGAAGTCCTCGAGCTTGCCCTCGCCGCCCTCGCCGCGCCACACGCGGAATTTCGCCTTGTAACTCATGGCTGCTCCTTGACCAACGCGTCGAAGTCGGCCAGCTCTTCCTCGGTGATGTACTTCTTCAGCTCGGCCCGGTCGAACAGTGTGATCAGGTCGTCGCGCATGGCGGGCTGCGCCTTCTCCTCCACGGTCACGTCGGAGCCGTCGGGGGACAGGCCGCACACCAGGATCTTGCGGCGCCACTCGGGCGACATGCCGGGGAAGTCGTCGCGGGTGTGGCCGCCACGGCTCTCCTGGCGGATCAGCGCCGCCTTGGCCACGCACTCGGAGACCAGGAGCATGTTGCGCAGGTCCAGGCAGAGGTGCCAGCCGGGGTTGTAGATCCGGCTTCCGGTCGCGCCGACGCCGTGGGCCCGCTCCTTGAGCTTCTCCACGCCCTCCAGCGCCTCGGTGACCTCCTCGGCCTTGCGGATGATGCCCACGAGCTCGTTCATCGTCCGCTGCAGCTCCTGGTGGACCTCGTAGGGGTTCTCCCCCGAGCGCTCCAGCGGGGCCAGGGCCTCGGCCTTCGCCGCGGCGACCGACTCCTCGGAGACCTGCGGCCTCGCGGCGAGCCCGTTCACGTACGAGGCCGCTCCCGCGCCGGCCCTGCGGCCGAACACCAGCAGGTCGGACAGGGAGTTGCCGCCGAGCCGGTTGGAGCCGTGCATGCCGCCGGAGACCTCCCCCGCGGCGAACAGGCCGGGCACGTCGGCCGCGCCGGTGTCGGCGTCGACCTCGACGCCGCCCATGATGTAGTGGCAGGTCGGGCCGACCTGCATGGGCTCGGCGGTGATGTCGACGTCGGCCAGCTCCTTGAACTGGTGGTGCATCGACGGCAGCCGCCTGATGATCTCGGCGGCGGGCAGCCTGCTGGAGACGTCGAGGAAGACGCCGCCCTGGGGTGAGCCGCGACCGGCCTTCACCTCGGAGTTGATGGCCCTGGCGACCTCGTCACGGGGCAGCAGCTCCGGAGGGCGGCGGTTGTTCGCCTGGTCGGTGTACCAGCGGTCGCCCTCCTCCTCGGTGGTGGCGTACTTGTCCTTGAACACCTCGGGGATGTAGTCGAACATGAAGCGCTTGCCCTCGGAGTTGCGCAGCACGCCGCCGTCGCCGCGGACCGACTCGGTGACGAGGATGCCGCGGACCGAGGGGGGCCAGACCATCCCGGTGGGGTGGAACTGGATGAACTCCATGTTGATCAGCTTCGCCCCGGCGAGCAGCGCCAGCGCGTGACCGTCTCCGGTGTACTCCCACGAGTTGGAGGTCACCACGTAGGACTTGCCGATGCCGCCGGTGGCCAGCACGACCGCGGGGGCGTCGAAGAGGATGAGCCTGCCGTTCTCCCGCCAGTAGCCGAAGGCTCCGGAGATCGCGCCCTCGTCGTCCTTCAGCAGGCGGGTCACCGTGCACTCCTGGAAGACCTTGATGTAGGCCTCCGCGTCGCCGTGCAGCCTCTCGTCCTCCTGCTGGAGGGCGACGACGCGCTGCTGCAGGGTGCGGATCAGTTCCAGGCCCGTACGGTCGCCGACGTGGGCGAGCCGGGGGTACTCGTGCCCGCCGAAGTTGCGCTGGCTGATCTTGCCGTCCTTGGTGCGGTCGAACAGCGCGCCCCACGCCTCGAGCTCCCAGACGCGGTCGGGGGCCTCCTTGGCGTGCAGCTCGGCCATCCGCCAGTTGTTGAGGAACTTGCCGCCGCGCATGGTGTCGCGGAAGTGCACCATCCAGTTGTCGTCGCTGTTGACGTTGCCCATGGCGGCGGCCGCGCCGCCCTCCGCCATGACGGTGTGCGCCTTGCCGAACAGCGACTTGCAGACGATCGCGGTCCGCTTGCCCTGCTGGCGGGCCTCGATGGCCGCCCGCAGACCAGCTCCGCCGGCGCCGATGACGACGACGTCGTATTCGTGACGCTCGATTTCCACTGGTGATCCTTATGCGAACGGGAAGTTGACGATGCCCTTGGCGACCAGCCGCACGTAGAGGTCGGCTCCCACGACCGTGAACATCGAGATGAGCGCGAGCTGCTGGTGCTTGGCGTTGAGCTTGGAGACGAAACCCCACGCCCTGTACCGGACCGGGTGCTTGGAGAAGTGGTTCAGGCGCCCGGCGGTGATGTGCCTGCAGGAGTGGCACGACAGGGTGTACAGGTTGATGAAGACGGCGTTGACCACCAGGATCAGCGTCCCGAGACCCACGGGCTTCTCGACGAGGGCCAGCACCGCGTCCCAGGCGAGGATCAGGCCGATCACGATCGCCGCGTAGAAGAAGTAGCGGTGGATGTTCTGCAGGATCAGCGGGAAGCGGGACTCGCCGGTGTACTTGCCGTGCGGCTCGTTGACGGCGCACGCGGGCGGCGACAGCCAGAACCCGCGGTAGTAGGCCTTGCGGTAGTAGTAACAGGTGAAGCGGAAGCCCGCGGGCAGGGCCAGGATCAGCAGCCCGGGCGGCAGGGTGTACCAGTCGCCGAACGGCGCCAGGCCGAACAGGCGTGCCCCCTCGGGGCAGCTCGTCGCCAGGCACGGGGAGGCGTACGGAGCGATGTACGGCGACGCGAAGTAGCTCGTATCAAAGATCGCCCACGTGGAGTAGACGAGGAACGCCGTGAAGATGATGAAGGTGACCAGTGGATAGCGCCACCACTGGTCGGTCCGCAGCGTGCGCTCCTTGATCTGCGCGCGCTGTCTTCTGGCCGGGCTGTCGGCCGTTGTCTGGGTCATTGGAGACCTCTCCACCTCCCGCGGACCCTGCTCGCCAAAGGGGTCCGGGTCGTTTCAGTTGTGCCGCGCGCCGGGCCATGGTCGCGCCGGCTCACCGTGCGCGCGCTTATTGGTGGGGATACGTTACGACGCGACTACCCGTTCGTGTGAGAAGCGTCACTCACATTTTCACCGGCTCAGTGTGATTCCTGTCACGTTGGTCAGGTCGGAGCCAGGGGAGCGTCACGTTCCGCGAGGTGAAGAGGCCTTTGTGGAGATTTTCGGTCACAGGCGCGGCGAGCCCGCCCAGTCAGCACTGCCGGTCAGCAGCGCCGGTCAGCAGTGCCGGTCAGTAGTGCTGATCGGAGCTGGGCAGCTTGACCACGGTCACGAAGAAGTCGTCGATCCGGCGGACCACGCTGATGAACTGGTCGAAGTCGACCGGCTTCGAGACGTAGGCGTTGGCGTGCAGGTTGTAACTGCGCAGGATGTCCTCCTCCGACTCCGACGTCGTGAGCACGACCACCGGGATGCCGCGGAGCTTGTCGTCCCCCTTGATGTCCTGGAGCACCTCCCTGCCGTCCTTGCGGGGCAGGTTGAGGTCCAGCAGGATCAGGTCGGGGCGGGGCGCGTCGGCGTACTCGCCCTCCTTGCGCAGGAAGGCCATGGCCTGCTCGCCGTCGTTGACGACGTGCAGCTTGTTCCTGACCTTGTTCAGCTCGAACGCCTCGCGCGTCAGCAGCACGTCACCCGGGTCGTCCTCGACCAGGAGCACGTCGATCCAGCGCAGGTCATTCATCGGTCTCTCCAATGGGAAGGGTCCACCGGAAGGTCGTTCCGGGCTTGTCGGGGGCGTCGCTCTCCACCCAGATGCGACCGCCGTGGTATTCGACGATCTTCTTGCACAGCGCCAGGCCGATGCCGGTGCCTGCGTACACGTCCCGTCCGTGCAGACGCTGGAAGATGAGGAAGATCCGGTCAGTGTATTTGCTCTCGATGCCGATCCCGTTGTCGGCGCAGGAGAACTCCCACATGTCCCCGTCGCGCCGCACCCCGATGTGGATCTCCGGGGACTCCTGGGAGCGGAACTTGACCGCGTTGCCGACGAGGTTCTGGAACAGCTGGACGAGCTGGACCTTGTTGCCGCGCACCGTGGGCAGCTCGTCGGAGGTCACGGTGGCCCCCGACTCCTCGATCGGCGCGGTGAGGTTGTTCAGCGCGGTCCGCAGGGACTGGTTGGCGTCGACCGAGATCGGCTCGCCGCCCGTCCGCCCGACCCGGGAGAAATCGAGCAGGTCGTTGATCAGGAGCTGCATGCGCTTGGCGCCGTCGACCGCGAAGGCGATGTACTGCTTGGCCCGGTCGTCGAGCTGGTCGCCGTAACGCTGGTCCAGCATCTGGGTGAAGCTGGCCACCTTGCGCAGCGGCTCCTGCAGGTCGTGGCTGGCCACGTAGGCGAACTGCTCCAGCTCGCCGTTCGAGCGCCGCAGCTCGGCCGCCTGCTCCTCCAGCTTCGCCTGCGCCGAGGAGACCCGGCGCCACTCGGCGATGATGCGGCGGCGCATGGAGTCCACGTGGCTGGAGAGCTCGGCCAGCTCCGACGGGTGCTCGACCTTCAGTTTGTGCTCGAAGTCGCCCTGGGCGACCGCTCGGACCTGCCCGTTGAGCTTGGCCAGCGGGCGGAGCACGGCGTACCGCACGATGAGCGCGGCGCCGATCCCGGCCAGGACCATGGCCAGCACCACGCCGCCGAGCGCCACGTAGAGGGTGTTCCAGCCTCGTTCGAGGCGCTGGCCGCCCTCGACGTGCAGCCGGTCGAGATGAGCCTGCAGAGCCGTGAGCGACCAGCGGATCTCGGCGAACCGCTCGGCGTTGAGCGGGGCGTTCCGCGAGGCGGTCTCGGACTTGAAGGTCGGAACCTCGGCGACGATCTTCTCCACGTAGTCGCGCCGCCACGCCTGCCCCGCCCCCTTCAGGCGGGCCACCTCGGCGCGGACCTTCTGCGTCTCCGGCATCCTGGGCGTCAGGGCTTCGAGCGCGGCCATCGCCTTCGACTCCTCCGCGACCGCGTCACGGTACGCCTGGAGGGACGTCGCCTCGTTGGTCCTGCCGTAGGTCCTGGCGGCCCCCTCCTGCGCGGTCAGCGCGTTCGAGATCTCCAGGGTGCGCAGCGCGGCGGGGTCGACGACGTCGACCACGGCCACCCGGGCCACCCTGGTCTCCTCGATCGAGGAGATCGTGAAGGCGGCGGCGATCACGAACAGCAGGGCGACGATCGCCCCGGTGAGCAGGAACCACTGGGCCACCCGCAGCTTGCCGAAACCCGCGGCCGGGGCGGGGGTGGGCAGGGGACGGATGCCTGTGTGCTCGCTCATCGCTCTCCGCCTTCCAGGACTTCCGAGGTGGCCGGTTCGGTCATCGGTCATCGCCTCCTGGAGCCCGCGAGGTCCGTGAGATGAGCACGGTGGCCAGGTCGTCGCTGAGCGAGTCGCCGTTGAGCTCGATCACCCGCTCGATCAGCCGGTCGAGGTGGATCCCGCCGTGCTCGTGGACCAGGGCGAGCAGGCCCTCGGTGCCGAGCAGGTCGGGCCCGCCGCCCACGGTGGCCTCGATCAGGCCGTCGGTGTAGAGCAGCAGCGACCAGTCGTCGCCGAGCGGGACCTCGATCTCCGCCCAGTCCACGCCCTGGAAGATGCCCAGCGGCGGGCCGGAGGGCGTGCCCGGCACCACGCCGACGACGCCGTCGCGGATCAGCAGCGGCGGCGGGTGGCCGACCACGTGCATCCGCGCGCTGCTGAGCACGGGGTCGATCGTGGCGATGCACAGCGTCGTGAAGATCTCCGCGGACTTGCGTTCGAGGCGGAGCACGGAGTCGAGGACGCTCAGCAGCTCGTTGCCGGTGTGGCCGGCCAGCACGAGGGCCCGCCAGGCGATCCGCAGCGCGACTCCCAGCGCCGCCTCGTCGGGGCCGTGCCCGCACACGTCGCCGACCACCACGTGCACCGCCCCGTCGGGGCTCTGCACGGTGTCCCAGAAGTCACCCGCGAGCAGGGCGCGCCTGCGCCCCGGCAGGTAGCGGGCGTGGTGCTCCAGCCCTCCCTGGTCCAGCAGGGGGACGGGCAGCAGGCCGCGCTCGAGGCGGGAGTTCTCCTTGGTGAGCAGCTCGGCCTCGACCAGCTTGCGCTGGGCCAGGTCGGCGCGCTTGCGCTCCATCGCGTAACGGATCGCCCGCGCCAGCAGTCGTGCCTCCACGTCCTGCTTGACCAGGAAGTCCTGGGCTCCGGCCGCGACGGCCTCCACGCCGACGTGGGCGTCGTTCAGGCCGGTCAGCACGAGCACGGCGGCGTGCGGCGCCATCGACAGCACCTGCTCCAGCGCCTCCAGGCCGGTCGCGTCGGGCAGGGAGAGGTCGACGAGCACGCACTGCACGTCGTCGGTCAGCCGCTCTCTGCTCTCCTGCAGGCTGCGCACCCAGATGATCTTCGGGGGGTTCTCGGCCTCGGAGAGCAGTTCCTCCACGAGAAAGGCGTCGCCCGCGTCGTCCTCGATGAGCAGGAGCGTGAGCGTTTCATTGGGAGGGGCGGTCACTGACGCCTCTTCGGGGGATCGGGGAAACCTCTATTAACGTTATGCAGAATAGTGCGGCACCAGGACCTGTGGGACAGCGATCGCCCGGGCCTCGGGAGCTCCGGTCGCGAAGGCGACGCCTTCTTTTCTGCGCCTGCCCGGGGAGACGGGCCCGCTCAGCCCGGGGTGATCAGCTCGAGGCCTTCGGGAAGGCTACCCTCGTGGGACGCCTCGGCCAGGAAGAACAGCAGCGTGTCGCGGAAGGCCTGGGCGGCGCGGGTCGGCTCGACGTCCTTGCGGTGGGCGATGGCGATCGTACGGCGCAGCCCAGGAGGCGCCAGCGGCGTCCCGGTCAGCCCGGGACGGCCGTCCAGGACCATCGAGGGGACCAGCGCGATGCCGAGCCCCGCCTCGACGAAGCGCAGCACGGCGTCCATCTCCCCGCCCTCGACGGCCAGCCTGGGCTCGAACCCCGCCTGGCGGCACGCGCCGAGCGTGGCCTCCCGCAGGTCGTAGCCGCGCCGGAACATCACCATCGGCTGTCCGCGCAGCTCCTCTATCCGCATGTACGGCCTGCGCGCGTGCGAGAGGGAGGGGGAGACGACGACCAGGTTCTCCCGCAGGACCTCCTCGGTGACCAGGGCCGGGTCGTCGCTCTGCAGCGGCATGATGATCAGTGCCAGGTCGAGCTGTCCTCTGGCGAGGGTGCGGACCAGGTCGCGGGAGCCCCCCTCCTCGACGAGCAGCTCGATGCCGGGGTACTCGCGGTGGAACCTGGCCAGGGCGTCCGCCATCAGGCCCGCGCAGAGCGAGGGCGTCGCGCCGAGCCGCACCCGGCCGCGGCGCAGCCCGGCGAGCTCGCCGACCTCGCGTCTGGCGGTCTCGGCGTCGGCCAGCATCCTGCGGGCCAGCGGCAGCAGCGCCTCCCCGGCGGGGGTGAGGGTGACGTTCCCCCTGGCGCGGCTGAACAGCGGCGCGCCGAGGTCGGCCTCCAGCGCCCTGATCTGCTTGCTCAGCGACGGCTGCGCGACACGCATCCGCTCGGCGGCCTGGGTGAAGTGCCGGGAGTCGGCCACTGCCACGAAATAGGCCAGTTGCTGGAGCTGCACGTTTCCCTAGCGTACGGAGGCGTCGGTGGCCGATCCGGGGCGGCCCCCCGAGTCGGGGACGATGGGAGAGCGCGACGTGCCGCCGCGATGTGAGATTGCTCGCATCTCGCCGGAGCCCTTCGCTGTAAAACCGGCATAAACCCAGAGCCGATAGTCGCTGGCTATGGAAACCACATCCTCGATGACTTGGACGCGGGTAAATCACCCTACCTAGCGTCGAGCATGTGACTGCCACGATTGAGCGCGGTACCGCCACCGCGCCGGTTAAACCTTCAGGGCACGCCCCGGCGAAGGCTGCCAAGACTGTGACGCCCAGGAGGTCCGGCGGGTTCCTGGGCTCGTCGAACGGGAAAAAGGCGGTCATGGCCGTCACGGGCGCCATCCTGGTGCTCTTCCTCGTCGGCCACATGGCCGGAAACCTCAAGAGCTTCTTCGGCGCGGAGACGTTCAACGCCTACGCCGAGTTCCTGCGGACCATGGGCGAGCCGATCCTGCCGCGCAGGGTCCTGCTGACCGTCGTCGAGGTCGTGCTGGTCGCGGCGGTCGTGCTGCACATGTGGTCGGCGATCTCCCTGGCCCGCAGGGCGGGCAAGGCCCGTCCCGTCAAGTACGCGGCCAAGCGCAAGTCCCAGGCGGGCGGCTACGCCACCCACATCATGCGCTGGGGCGGCGTCACCATCGTGCTCTTCGTCGTCTGGCACCTGCTCGACCTCACCTTCGGCGTGGTCAACCCGGCCGGCTGGGACGGCACGCCGTACGAGAGGCTGGCCCAGGGCTTCGACCCGTCGCGCTGGTGGGTGACCCTCTTCTACGTGGTCGCCGTCGTCATGGTCGGCCTGCACCTGCGGCACGGCCTGTGGAGCGCCTTCCAGACGCTCGGCCTGGCGAGCTCCCGGAGCTACCGCCCGCTGAAGGCCGCCGCCGCCGTGGTCTCCGCCGTGCTGGTGCTCGGCTTCCTCGCGGTCCCCGTCGCGGTCATGATCGGAGTGATCAAGTAGTCATGAAGTACACCGAAGGTGAGCCGATCCGCGACACCAGGGCTCCCGAGGGACCGATCGAGGACCGCTGGGAGAAGCGCAAGTTCAGCGCCAAGCTGGTCAACCCGGCCAACAAGCGCAAGCTCAACATCATCGTGGTCGGCACCGGCCTCGCGGGCGGTTCGGCCGCCGCGACGCTCGGCGAGCTCGGGTACAACGTCAAGTCCTTCTGCTACCAGGACACGCCGCGGCGCGCCCACTCCATCGCGGCCCAGGGCGGCATCAACGCCGCCAAGAACTACCGGGGCGACGGCGACTCGATCTACCGGCTGTTCTACGACACCGTCAAGGGCGGCGACTTCCGGGCCCGCGAGTCGAACGTCTACCGGCTCGCCCAGGTCAGCGTGAACATCATCGACCAGGCGGTCGCCCAGGGCGTGCCGTTCGCCCGCGAGTACGGCGGCCTGCTCGACACCCGCTCCTTCGGCGGCGCGCAGGTCTCCCGGACCTTCTACGCCAGGGGCCAGACGGGCCAGCAGCTGCTGCTGGGCGCCTACCAGGCCCTGGAGCGGCAGATCGCGGCCGGGACCGTGGAGATGCACACCCGCCACGAGATGCTCGACCTGATCGTCTCCGACGGCAGGGCACGCGGCGTCATCGTCCGCGACATGGTCACCGGTGAGATCGAGCGGCACGTGGCCGACGCGGTCGTGCTGGCCAGCGGCGGCTACGGCAACGTGTTCTTCCTGTCGACCAACGCCAAGGGCTGCAACACCACGGCGATCTGGCGCGCGCACCGGCGCGGCGCGATGTTCGCCAACCCCTGCTACACGCAGATCCACCCGACCTGCATCCCGGTCAGCGGCGACTACCAGTCCAAGCTGACCCTGATGTCGGAGTCGCTGCGCAACGACGGCCGCGTGTGGGTGCCGGTGAAGGCGGGCGACGACCGTCCCGTCGCGCAGATCCCCGAGGAGGAGCGCGACTACTACCTGGAGCGCATCTACCCGGCGTTCGGCAACCTGGTCCCGCGTGACATCGCCTCCCGCGCCGCCAAGAACGTCTGCGACGAGGGCCGCGGCGTCGGCCCCGGCGGCCTGGGCGTCTACCTCGACTTCGCCGACGCGATCCGCCGTCTCGGCCGCGACGCGGTGGAGAAGAAGTACGGCAACCTCTTCGAGATGTACGAGCGCATCACCGGCGAGGACCCCTACACCCAGCCGATGCGCATCTACCCCGCCGTGCACTACACGATGGGCGGCCTGTGGGTCGACTACGACCTGCAGTCCACGATCCCCGGCCTGTTCGTGATCGGCGAGGCCAACTTCTCCGACCACGGCGCCAACCGTCTCGGCGCGTCCGCGCTGATGCAGGGCCTGGCCGACGGCTACTTCGTGCTGCCGACCACGATCGGCGACTACCTCGCCAACGGCCCCTACGGGGAGGTCGACGAGGAGGCCGTGGCCCAGGCCGAGGTCGCGGTCCGCGAGAAGATCGACAGACTGCTGTCGAACAACGGCAGCCGCACCGCAGACTCCTACCACCGCGAGCTCGGCAAGATCATGTGGGACTACTGCGGCATGGAGCGCACCGAGGAGTCGCTGCGCAAGGCGCTCGAGCGGATTCCGGAGCTGCGCGAGGAGTTCTGGAAGAACGTGAAGGTGTCCGGCGAGGCCGACGAGCTGAACCAGGCGCTGGAGCGGGCGGGCCGGGTGGCCGACTTCTTCGACCTGGCCGAGCTGATGTGCGTCGACGCGCTGCACCGCACCGAGTCGTGCGGCGGTCACTTCCGCGCCGAGTCGCAGGACGCCGACGGCGAGGCCCTGCGCGACGACGAGAACTTCGCCTACGTCGCGGCCTGGGAGTACGGCGAGCAGGGCCCGGTCCTGCACAGGGAAGACCTCGACTACGAGTACGTCAAGATGAGCCAGCGGAGCTACAAGTGAGCGCGCCCGACGCAGTGAGCGAAGCGGTCCACGAGGGACGAGTGGCCCGTGCGGCGAATGAGGAGTGGTAAGGCAACCATGGGCATGAACCTGACACTCAAGGTCTGGCGGCAGAAGGGCCCCGAGGACAAGGGGCGCATGGTCACCTACCGGGTCGAGGACGTGTCGCCCGACATGTCCTTCCTGGAGATGCTCGACGTGCTCAACGAGCGGCTCATCCTGGAGGGCGACGACCCGGTCGCCTTCGACCACGACTGCCGCGAGGGCATCTGCGGCATGTGCGGCATGGTGATCAACGGTGTGGCGCACGGCGAGCAGGTGGCGACCACCACCTGTCAGCTGCACATGCGGCACTTCGAGGACAACGCGGTCATCACCATCGAGCCGTGGCGCGCCGCGCCCTTCCCGGTGGTCAAGGACCTGGTCGTGGACCGTTCGGCGTTCGACCGGATCATCCAGGCGGGCGGTTTCGTCTCCGTCCCCGCCGGATCCGCCCCCGACGCCCACAGCGTCCCGGTGAAGAAGGTCGACGCCGACGCGGCGTTCGACGCGGCCACCTGCATCGGCTGCGGCGCCTGCGTCGCCGCCTGCCCCAACGGGTCGGCCTCCCTCTTCACCGCCGCCAAGATCACCCACCTCAGCCTCCTGCCGCAGGGCCAGCCCGAGCGCGACTCCCGCGCCGTGGCCATGGTCGAGCAGATGGACGCGGAGGGCTTCGGCGGCTGCACCAACACCGGCGAGTGCACCGCGGTCTGCCCCAAGGGCATCCCGCTGGACACCATCGCCAGGATGAACCGCGACTACCTCAGGGCCGCCAAGTAGGTCCTGTTCAAAAAGGCCCGGTCACCTCTGTCCACGGTGGCCGGGCCTTCTGGCTCTCATGGGGGCGACCGGACGCCGGGACGGCCCGCGCACGCGTGGGCCCCGCCCACTCCGCCCACTCCGCGCGGGATCACGCTCGAACGGCGTCTCCTGGGGGTCGGCCCCGGACCCGGATGAGCGGTCGTCCCGAGGAAGTGGGCGGCTCACCGGGCGCATAACAGGAAAATTAGCCACTTATCGGAGTGGCGATCCTCCGATTCTGTTGCGATCCGATGACAACCAGTAGTTCCAGGGTTGAGGACCTCAAAATGGGGGCATGGGCAGGCCCCAGCGGAACGGATGGCGGTGGGTGGCCGCCGGGCTGACGATCGGCGTGTCGATCGCCGTCCTGGGACTCGCGTTGCGCACGCGGGATCTGGAGGCGGCGGCCAACGTCGCGCAGTTGCTGTCGCTGCTCCCCGTCGTGGCCGGTTTGGTCGGCTGGGCGCGCTCCTCTTCGCCGACGCCGGTGGAGCCGGGGCCGCTGGACGAGACGGCGCGAGCCGTCAGGGAGAAAGCCGACAGGCTCACGCAGTCGGTGGACCGCCAGACAAGCGTCGGCGAAGCGCTGCGGGAGATAGTGGGCCAGCTGGCCCGGACCGAGGCGCGCCTGATGGCGGAACAGCGGTCGCTGGGCGGCCCGTTCGCGGTCGGCCGATTCGGAGCCGTCGGCGGGAGCGCGAAGCCGAGCGAGGCGGAGCGCGCACGGCAGGAGGCCCGGGCCGCCCGGCTACGTCAGGTGCGGACACGACTGGAGGCGGGCGAACGGCTGCGCAAGGAGGCGCGACGACGGCTGGAACAGTCCGAGCGGCAGGCCTCACAGGCCGGGCGTCTCCTGGAGGAGGCGGGCCGGCAGGCCGCCGCCGTGGGGCGCCGCCTCGTCGAGGCAGGGCGCCCGGTGCCGCAGGCCGCTCCCCGCCTCTCCCCGCCGATGCCGCCCTTCACCGGGAGGGAGGGGACGGGAGAGAACGATCGGCGGGCGACCAGGGAGTTCTTCCGTTTCGTCGACGACGTCCTGCGCCAGGAAGCCGCCGTCCTGGACGGGATCCGAGACGACCTCGCCTCGACGGCCGCCGTCGCGGGCGCCGAAACGACCGACGACACGAGGGAGCCCGGCCTCCCGGATCGGCGAAGCCGGAAGACGATCACCGCTGCGGGCCTGTCACTCGTCTGCCTCGGCCTGGTGCTCTACCTGGTCGTGCCGTCCCTGATCCCACCCGGGCCGCACCGTCCCACCCCCGGTCCCTCGCCGTCGAAACCGCTTCCGAGGATCCTCTGGGCCCAGAGAATCGGCAGTTGGGTCCAGTCCAGCCCTGCGGTGGTCGACGGCGTGGTCTACGTGGGCAGCGACGACGGCAGGGTGTACGCCCTGGACGCGGCGACCGGCGCGGAACGCTGGGTCAGCGCGACCGGCAGGGCGGTCGAGTCCAGTCCGGCGGTGGTCGGCGGCGTGGTCTATGTCGGCAGTGACGACGGCAGGGTGTACGCCCTGGACGCGGCGACCGGCGCCAGACGCTGGACGTACAAGACGGGTGACGAGGTCTTCTCCAGTCCCGCGGTGGCCGACGGCGTCGTCTACGTGGGCAGTGCCGACGGCAGGGTGTACGCCCTGGACGCGGCGACCGGCGTCAGACGCTGGGCCCGCAGAACCGGCGACTCCGTCGGCTCCAGTCCGGCGGTGGCCGGGGGCGTGGTCTATGTCGGGAGCGACGACGGCAGGGTGTACGCCCTGGACGCGGCGACCGGCGCCGAACGCTGGAGCCACAGAACCGGCGAGGAGGTCGACTCCAGTCCCGCGGTGGCCGACGGCGTCGTCTACGTGGGCAGTGACGACGACAGGGTGTACGCCCTGGACGCGGAGACCGGCGCGGAACGCTGGACGTACAGAACCGGCAAGGACGTCGACTCCAGGCCCGCGGTGGTCGACGGCGTCGTCTATGTGGGCAGTGCCGACGGCAGGGTGTACGCCCTGGACGCGGAGACCGGCGCGGAACGCTGGAGCGACATGACCGACGACTGGGTCCGGTCCGGTCCGGCGGTGGCCGGGGGCGTGGTCTACGTGGGCAGTGACGACAACAGGGTGTACGCCCTGGACGCGGCGACCGGCGCCGAACGCTGGACCAGCGAAACCGGCCGCTGGGTTCAGAGCAGCCCGACGGTGGTCGACGGCGTGGTCTACGTCGGCAGCCACGACGGCAAGGTGTACGCCCTGAACGCCGGAGGATGACCCGGCCGAGCCGAGTGGTTCCTCGTGGTCCGGGTCGTGTCCTCCCGGGGCTCTCGCCCCGGCCCCGGCAAGGACCGCGGCCCAGGAGCGCCGTCCCGGCCCGCCGCCCCGGGGACGCTAGCCGGGGCCGAGGAGGAAGGTCTTCTCGGCCAGGCCCCGCCGGACCGCGTGCGCCGTCTCGACGGGGCTCATGCCGGTCGAGTCGAGCGCGTGGTGACCGTAGGCCCCGAGATCGGCGAACTGCTCGAACATGTGGAGCACCGGGCCGGGATCGGTCAGCGCGTCTCCGCCGCGTCCGGTGGCCCGCGCCAGGGTGGTCTCCCGGCCGGGGCGGAGCACGACATAGTGCGACGCGATCTCCCTGGCGGCGGCCTCGGCTCCGAACAGGCCGACGAACCAGGGCCCCACGACGCCGTCGACGACCACCTGATAGCCGCCCGCGGCGTATCCGAAGGCGCAGGCGACCAGGACGCCCATCACGACGTCGTTCTGCTGTTTCGACTCCGGCAGGTAGGGGGCCACGTACCCCTGCCGGATGAACCCCCAGAAGTCGTCGGTGTGCAGGTGGACGCTCGGCTTCAGCTCATCGCAGAGGAGTGCGGCGACGGTCGACTTGCCGGCTCCCGGAGGGCCGGCCAGCACGATCACCGAGGCTTCGTGGCGCACCATGCGATCACTCTCGCATCCCGTGGACCCGAGCCGAAGACCGGCCGGGTCACGAGACGGCGGCGACGGCGCCCGCCCGTGCCGGTGAGCCGGGGCGGCCGGTGGAGCCGGATTGTCGGTGGTGCGCAGTAGCGTCTCGGCGAAACGGGAGCTGAGGAGTGGGGCATGGCAGACTTCGAGCGTGTGGAGCCCGAGGCCGAGCGGGTGGTGCGGGTGGGGGCGGTCAGTCTCTGCGCGCAGGCCTTCGGCGACCGGGCCGACCCGGCGATCCTGCTCATCGGCGGGGCCGAGGCGTCGATGGACTGGTGGGAGGACGACCTCTGCGCGCGGCTCGCCGCCGCCGGGCGCTATGTCATCCGCTACGACAGCCGGGACACGGGCCGCTCCACCACCTACCCGGTCGGCGCGCCCGCCTACTCGATGGACGACCTGCTCGCCGACGCGGTGGGGCTGCTGGACGCGCTCGGCCTCGGCCCGGCGCACGTCGTGGGCGTCTCCATGGGAGGGTGGCTCGCGCAGAGCCTCGCCGTCGGACACCCGGACAGGCTCTCCTCGCTGACCCTCGCCTCCACCAGCCCCGGCGGGCCCGACAGCCCCGACCTGCCGCCGATGAGCGAGAAGCTGGTCAGGCTGTTCCAGGAGCCGCAGCCGAGCCCGGACTGGTCCGACCGCGAGTCGGTCATCGCGCACTTCCTGGCGGGGGAGCGCGCCTTCGCCGGGGCCATCCCGGTGGACGAGCGGCGAATCCGTCGCATCGCGGGCCGCGCCTTCGACCGCAGCCCGGTCCCGGCCGCCGCGGCGAACCACTGGATGATCGAGGGAGGCGAGTCGATCCGGCCTCGGCTCGGCGAGATCGACGTCCCGACCCTGGTGCTCCACGGCACGGACGATCCGCTGTTCCCCATCGGCCACGCCGAGGCCCTCGCCCGGGAGGTCCGCGACGCGAAGCTGGTCCCGCTGCACGGCATGGGCCACCAGATGCCCCCGCCGGAGGTCTGGGACACCGTCGTCCCCGCGATCGTCGCCAACACGGCGTGACGGCCGCGGCTCACCAAGGCGCTCCCGGCTCACCAAGGCGCTCCCGGCTCGCCGGGGCAGGAGGCCCGGCCGCTCGCCGGAGGGGCCGGCGGCACGGCGATTACGTGACCGTACAAACTCTTAATCCAAAACTCCGCGACGGGCGAGTCTCCCGGCGAACTTCCTGGGAGCCGCATGTCGTGCGCCCGGTCGGCGCGTGGACGCCGGCAGGCGGGTGCGACTTTTCCGTGTGTCCGAAATCGGCTGACGCGTGAAAACGCCCCCATATGACGAGTGAATAGAACCCGTTATGGAAGCCGACGTTGTTTCCCCCTTTGTCCGATAGGGTTTTGGTGCATCGGGGATTCGCCGGAAATTTTGTTTCCTCGATGACGCCGGTGTGGAAAAGCGTGCCGGGTCGGGGTGACGCCGGTCGCGGAGGCGGCGTTCAGGAGAGGCGTTCTCCGAGGTCGGAGACGTCCGGTGCCGTGCGGCCTGCGGCACGTCGAACCCCCGGCCCTCTCTCGGGCCGGTCGGGCGTCGTTTCTCGCCGAGAAAGGCGATCGGCTGCCGAGGGTCGTGTTCGGCGGGTCGAACCTCTTGTTCCGGGGTGAACGCCGTTGCCGGATTCGGTCACCGGAAAAGCGCTCGATCAGGTGGCCATTCGCCGGTAATCGAGTTAAAAGTAAAGTCTGCGCGCAAAAGGGGATTTCATTCGGGGGATTCGTCGAACAAGGAGGAGATCGGGTGCATCGAATCGTCACGATGTTGCTCGCCATGCTCGCCGCCGCGATGACGGTCAACGAATCAGCCCTTGTGGGGATGGAGGTCGACGGCCCGCCCGACGACCGCGGGCGGGCCGACGAGCGCATCCTCGAGGTGCTCGGCGGCCCGGTGGAGGCTGACACGTTGCGCCTGCTGTGGACCGCGTCCCACGGGAACCACGTCCTGGCGGGCGAGCTCGTCCGGGGCGGGCTGGAACTGGGGGTGTTCACACGTCAGGGGAACCAGTGGCGCTGGGGCGAGACACCGGAATCCGCGGCCGAGCGGCTGGCCGAGCTGATCGAGTCACGGGCCCTCCTGTTGACCGCCGCGCAGTTGGCGGCCCTGGAGACGCTGACCAAGCCGCTGGCCGAACCGCACGCCGCGATCACCCGGGTCTGGCTCACCCGTACCGCGGACGTCGGGCTCACGCCGCGGGAACACGACGTCCTGCGTCTGCTCTGCGCGGGACTGAGCGCGACGGCGATCGCCCACCAGCTCGGGCTCTCGCCGCGGACGGTGACCAAGCACCAGGAGAGGCTGTACCGCAAGCTGGGAGTTTGCGACCGGGTCAACGCCGTGCTGCTCGCGCAGCGGCTCGGCATCGTCACCGCGCCCTCGTGAGTTCCGTCCCGAACCCCTCCGAACCCTCCCCCGAGCCTCCCGGAGACGGCGCGAGAGCCTGGAAGTCGCGCTGGTGGTACAGCAGGGGCCGACCGGCGCGCACCGCCGCGTGCTCGACCTCGCCGATGACGATCGTGTGGTCGCCGCCGTCCACCAGCGCGTACGTCGAGCACAGCAGGTGCGCCAACGCTCCCGGCACCACCGGCAACCGGTCCACCAGCACGAGCGGCACGGAGGAACGGGCGGCGCGGAGTCCGGAGCAACGCCGGGCGACCTCCGCCTGCTCCTCGGCGAGCACGGTGACGGCGAACCGGTCCGCCGCGCAGAACACCGGGTGCGAACCGGAGTCCCTGGCCAGGCAGAACAGCACCAGCGGGGGATCGAGCGACAACGCGCACAGCGATCCGATCGTCACCGCGCACGACATCCCCCGCCTGTCGACGGTCGTGGCCACCGAGACCGCGGTGGCCACGGTCGCCAGCGCGTCGCGGAAGCGTGGGGCTGACACCGGCATCGGTCACACACCGGCCAGCAGTTCCACGCACCGGTCCCGCCCGAGACGCAGCTCGGCCGCGTCGGCGCCCGGCAGCCCCAGCGCGACCTCGAAGTCCCGCAGGGCCAGATCGGGCCTGCCTGCGGCCTCGTGGGCGAGGCCGCGGTTGAGCAGCACGTCGGGGTCGTCGCCGATCAGGCCGAGCACCCGGGTCAGATCGTCGACCGCGGCCTGCGGCAGCCCCCGTTCGAAGTGCACCACCGCCCGGTTGACCAGTGCCGCCGGATAGTCGGGGGTGGCGGCGAGCGCGGCGTCCAGCCACCGGCCCGCCTGCTCCAGGTCACCGCCGTCCAGGGCGATCGTGCCCCGCATGCACAGCAGCTCCGGCTCGGCGGGGCGCAGTTCGAGACCCGCCGTCACGTCGGCCTCGGCCGCCGTCAGGTCTCCGCTGTCGAGGAACAGCTCCGCGCGCCTCATCCGGGTCGCCATGTCGTCCGGTTCCATCTCCAGCACGTAGGTGAAGTCGGCCAGCGCCCCTTCGACGTCGCCCGCCTCCAGCCGGGCGGTGCCCCGGTTGTAGTACAGCTCGGGGAAGGGCGGGGACATCGCCACCGCCCGCTCGTAGTCGGCCAGCGCGGCGTCGAAGTCTCCGCGCTTGCGGGAGATCTTGGCGCGCTCGCTCAGATAGTCGGTGTAGTAGGGGTCCAGCTCGATCAGGTCGGTGAAGCCGGCGTAGGCCTCGTCGAGACGGCCGAGCGCAGCCAGCAGCCGAGTCCGGTTGTAGAGCAGCTGGGAGCGGTGCACCACCCATTCGTCGGGGGCCAGCATGCCGTCCAGTCTCTCGATTCCCACCTGGATCAGTTCCAGGCCGCGCTCCAGGTTGCCGCGGTGCATCTCGATGAGCGCGAGGGCGTTGTCGTTGAACACCTGGCGCAGGGTGCGTTCCCTGGGGTCGGGAAGCAGGGCGGCCAGCGCCACCGCGTTGTTCTGCCAGGCGAGCGCCGTCTCGTGGTCGCGGGGGGAGAAGAACCGGGTGTACAGCATGGCGATCCCGTAACTGCTGATCATGTGCGCGTTCGGGTCGGTGTACCGCCTGCGCAGGTCCATGTAGAGCGCGAGCGACTCGTCCAGGCGGTGGAGCGGCACGAGCGCGTTGGCCGCCAGCGCGGTGAACCGGCGGAAGTCCGCCGGATGGGCGGCCGGATCGGTCACCGCCCTCCCGCGCAGCCCGATGTCCACGGTGGTGGCGGAGAACCCGATCTCGGCGCTGATCCGCAGGGCCTCGGTGAGGGCTTCGCGCCCCCGGCCGCCCGGGTCGGCGCCGCGCTCGCGGTGGTACGGGATCGCGCCCATCCTGGTCCCCAGGCTCGCGTCCACGGCCAGCTCGTCGGCGCGCCGGTCGTGCAGCTCGCGCACGAACTCCGCGTCCGCCGCCTCGTACGCCGCGAGCTCGGCGGGGTCGTCGCCGGTGCCGTCCGCGAAGACATACGCCTCGACCAGCTCCTCCGGGCCGCGCGCCGCCCGGCCGTCCGGATGATCCGCCTCACCTGGCCGTGCGCGGGCGGTGTCCGCGAACCGCGACAGCGTCTCGGTCAGCTCCGCCGTCAGCCCGTCCTCCGCGCCGGAGACCACGACCCGCAGCGTTCCGGGGTCGGACCTGCGGACCAGCAGCGCGACGAATTCCTGTGTGCTCGCCTCCGCGCTGTGCACGTCCTCGAACACCAGGCGGAGCGGAGCGCGGCCCGCCCCGGTCGTCAGCCGCGCGTACTCGGTCAGGAACGTCACGATGCCCTGGTTCATGCATCGGATCATCTGGGCTCCGTAGAAGCGGGTCCGCTCCTCGAAGGGCCCGGTGAACGCGAGCTGCTGCGGCCCGGGGCCGATCAGCTCCGCCAGCTCGGGAATGCCGTAGAGCAGCTCGACCCGGTGCCGGTCGACCAGCTCGGGCCATCGGGCGTGGGCGTCGGGAAGCAGGGCGTGCAACACCGTGTCGACACCCGTGTAGGGACCGCGCAGCCGTTGGTCGCACAGGGCGACGACGGCGTGTTCGCCTTCCGGCTCCTCGGCCGCACGGCGCAGCCGGTCGGCGCGGCGGTCACCGACGATTCTCAGATGACGCGGGTGGCTCGGGTGACGGCCCGGGGCAGGCATCTCAGTTCACTCCCTTGGTGGTTGCCGGCTCGGCGGTCACCGGCGGCAGGGGCGAGCGGGCTCGCCGGCGTTTGCGCCGGGCGAGGTACGCCGGCAGGACGAACCAGTTGACGAGGATCACCATCGCCAGCAGCCCGTCCCAGAAGGAGGCGTCCCCTGCCCCGCCGCGCATGCTCCGCACGGCGGTCTCGACGTACTGCACCGTGACGGGCAGCGACCCCAGCACGGTGATGAGAAGCATGACGACGACGCCGAGGCTGATGAACGGCCCGTACCACCGGCCGACCTTCCGGTCGTACTCGGTCCACTGCTCCTCGTCGACGACGCGGTGCGGCCGGCCGAGCAGTCGCCAGACCCTGTTGCGCAGCAACGCCGTGCTGGCGTTGTGCAGGTCGTGGCAGTTGAGCGCGGTGGCGAAAACGTAGTAGAGGTCGGTGCGCAGATAGAGCTGGAACTGCCACGCGAACCGCATCAGAACAGTGAAGGCCAAAGCCAGTGCGATTCTTCCGACCGGTGAGAAAGCACCGTCAGCCGTTCTTGTGTGATTCGCGACCAGTCCGAGAGCGCTGAACACGACGACGTCGCACGCCATGCCGGAAAGGAATGGCAGATAACGTTTCCTGCGTTCCACGCCCAGCAGGCCGTTCATCTGCGTCTCGAAAACGATGTACAGATATCGGTTGCTGACGCTGAGCCGGCTGCGCAGGCCGAGGCGGCGTCCGGCGAGCACATGAAATCCTTCGTGCAGGAAAACCAGCGGCAGCTGCCCGAAAATGATTCCGAACTGGACGACGAGCAGCGATTCGGCGAAGAATATGTGGCCGGGCCGGGGCAGAAGGTCGTCGTGGTGGACGGCGGCGACGAGCCACCCGGCGAACACGGCGGCGTAGGCCGCCCAGGCGAGGGGGGAGAACGCCGCGTGCCCGAGTCGGCGCAGCGGGACGCGTCGGGGCGGCTCGGGCCGCTCGTGTTCGGTCACCCCGTCAGAGCGGACGAACCCCAGCTCGTGCAGCGTCTCCAGGAACTCGTCGATGTCGACCTGCTCGCCGTAGGTGGACTGGTACCACTGTGCGGCGCGGTCCGGCGGCATGCCCCGGGTCATCTCCCGCAACAGGGCGGCGCCGTCGGCGGGAAGCACCGCGTACGACTCCGCGTCCACCCTGCCGACCACCACCTCGTCCCCTTCGGGGATGAAACTCAGCTCGTGGAAAGCGATCTCGACGTCGCTCACGGCCTTCTCCGTCTCCGCCTCTTCTGCCATTTTCCGGCGTCGTGCCCGGAGGGCTGTGCGCACATGTGTGCGCACAGCCTTTTTCCGCTTTCAGGCTGATTAGTTGGCCTGCGGGTAGGGGCACGCGCACGTGGCGCTGGTCAGGCGGACGTCGCCGGTCCGGCGGACGGTGATCTTCTTCATCTTGGTGGTCGACTTCATGGAATCCTCCTCCATTGGAATCCGTCGGCCTCTCACTGGGCGAGGCCGCCGTTGCCGCCGTTTTTCGGCGACACAACAAAGGATGCATGCTGAAGTCGGCACTTGATATCAGGAAAAGTACGTACGTGCGGGGGCTGGTTCTTGTTTCGCCTCGAAACTCCTCGCCGGGGCGTCGGCCCGCTCTTCGGTTTCCCGCGGGGACCTGTGGCGGGGCCTACGAGGCGGCGGCTCTGCCCGGCCCCTGGCCGAGCTCTCCGACGATCTCCCGGCGGAGGGTCGCCGGGTCGATGCCCGCGTCGGCGATGACGCGGGAGGCCAGGCCGCCGCCGTCGCGGAGGATGCCGAGCAGCAGGTGGCCGTCATGGATGGCCTTCTGCCTGAGGGCGATCGCCTCGCGCAGGGCCAGTTCCAGGGTCTTCTTCGCGCGCGGGCTGAAGGGGATGTGCCGGCCGCTCAGGCGTCCCCGCCTGGTCGTCGTGGGCGCGCGGTCCAGGGAGCCGGGGCCGAAGGCGGCCTCGACCTTCTCCCTGATGGCCGACAGGTCGATGCCGATCGACTCCAGGGCCTCGGCGTCCAGGGCCTCCCCCGGCCGTCGGGGGACCAGACGGGCGACGGCCCGGTAGGCGTGCTCGTAGTCGAGGCCGTGCCCGCCCAGCACGCGCGCCGACAGCGTGCCGCGCTGGTCGAGCAGGCCGAGCAGGAGGTGTTCGGTGCCGATGAGGCCGTGACGCAGGCGCCGGGCGTTCTCCTGGGCGAGGACGACCGTCTGGCGGGCTTCCCGGTGGAACCGTTCGAACATGGTTACTTCTCCCGTCTCAGCAGGCCTCGGCCGCCGGCGTACTTCTTGTGAACCGCCTGCCTGGTCACTTCCAGGCAGTGGGCGATCTCCTGCCAGGACCAGCCCTGTTCCCTGGCGTTCTCCACCTGCAGGGCCTCCAGCCGGTCCACGAGCATCCGCAGCGCCCGTACGGCCCGCAGGCCGACGGCCGGATCACGACTGCCCGCGTCAGAGGCCAACTGTGCCGTATCGCTCATAGATGTCAATTTAGGTTGACGACTCGGGAGTGTCAACCCTGATTGACGTTTTCCGGTGTCCGGCGGCCGTCCCACAGTCAGAAAACGGTTTGCCTGGCCATGTAAGCCTTTGTCAGGCTGGGGTGGCTATGCGCTCCCTACCTGCCGCCGATCCCGGCGTTCCCGACGCCCGCAGTCCCTTCGGATACCTTCTCTGGATCGCCCGCATGCAGGTCGGTCCCCTGGCCATCGGCATCGGCTACGCCGTCCTGTGGTGGACCGCGATGGCACTCGTGCCCGCGGCCATGGGCGAGGGCATCGACGCCATCACGGCCAAGGACATGCCCGGCCTGCTCAGGTGGGCGGCGGTGCTGTTCGGACTGGGGCTCGTGCAGGCGGTCGCCGGCATCCTGCGGCACCGGATGGCCGTCTACAACTGGCTGGCAGCCGCCTACCGGACCGTCCAGGTCACCGTCAGACAGGCGACCAGGCTGGGCGCGACCCTGCCGAAGCGGATGTCGACAGGTGAGGTGGTGAGCGTCGGCAACTCCGACATCGCCCACATCGGCAACGCGATGGACATCCTGCTCCGCGGCACCGGCGCGGTCGTCGCCGTCGTCACGGTCACCGTCATCCTCCTGCGCACCTCGCCGCCGCTGGGCCTGACGGTGCTGGTCGGCGTGCCGATCATGGCCGTCGCCGTCGGGCCCCTGCTCAGGCCGCTGCACCGGCGCCAGCACGCCCACCGCGACCTGCAGGGAGAGCTGTCGACCCGCGCGGCCGACATCGTCGCGGGCCTGCGCGTGCTGCGCGGCGTCGGCGGCGAGCAGATCTTCGCCGACCGCTACACCGACGAGTCCCAGAAGGTACGACGCGCGGGCGTGCGGGTCGCGGCGGTCGAGTCCACGCTGGAGGGCGCGCAGATCCTGCTGCCCGGCCTGCTCATCGCGGGGGTGACCTGGCTGGGCGCGACCTTCGCGATCAGAGGTGAGATCACCGCGGGCCAGCTCGTCGCCTTCTACGGCTACGCGGCCTTCCTGATCTCCCCGCTGCGGACGCTCACCGAGGCCGCGGACAAGCTGACCAAGGGACACGTCGCCGCCGGCAGGGTGGTGCGGATCCTCCGCCTCGAACCCGAGGTCGGCGGCGGCTCCGCGCGATCCGGCGGCGGCCTGCTGCGTGACGTGGCCTCCGGCGTCGCGGTCCGTCCCGGCGCGTTCACCGCCCTGGCCTCCGCCACGCCCGAGGAGGCCGCGACGATCGCCGACCGGCTCGGCCGCTACGTCGACGGCGACGTGGACTTCGGCGACGTGCCGCTGAACACCCTGCCGGTCGCCGAGATCCGCCGCAGGATCCTGGTCGCGGACAACGACGCCACGCTGTTCGCCGGTGTGCTCAGGGACGAACTGGACGTCACGGGGAAGGCCTCGGACGAGGAGATCGCGGCCGCCCTGCGCGCCGCGTGCGCCGAGGACATCGTCGAGGCGCTGCCCGACGGCCTCGACGCGCGCGTCACGGAGTCGGGCAGGGAGTTCTCCGGCGGACAGCGACAGCGGCTGCGGCTGGCCAGGGCACTGACCTTCGACCCCGAGGTCCTCGTCCTCGTCGAGCCGACCAGCGCGGTCGACGCCCACAGCGAGGCCCGCATCGCCGACCGCCTCGTCAAGGCCAGGGCGGGCAAGACCACCCTGGTCTGCACCAGCAGTCCGCTGGTGCTCGACCGCGCCGACCACGTGATCTACGTGGAGGAGGGGCTCGTACGCGCCCAGGGAACCCACAGGGACCTGCTGGCCGCCCACCCGAACTACCGGTCCGTCGTCACCAGGGGTGAGGACCTCCGGGACGAGCGGGCGGACGAGACGCCCGAGCCCGCCGCCGTGGGGTACGGCTCCCGAGGCGAGGAGATCGCATGAGCAGGCAGATCCTGCCGGTCGCCGACCAGGCGCAGGTGCGGGCCTACGCCCGCAGACTCACACTGAAGTACCCCAGGGAGCTCACGGTCGCGCTGGGCCTGCACAGCCTGGCGGCCGTGGCGGGCCTGGCCGTGCCGCAGCTGCTCGGACACCTCGTCGCGGGAGTCCAGAACGGCACCGGGGTCGACGTCACCGCGATCTCCCTGGCCGTCGCGGGATTCCTGGCCGCGCAGGGCGTCCTGATCAGGTTCGCCGTCTACGCCTCCTCCAGGCTCGGCGAGAAGGTTCTCGCCGAGCTGCGCCAGGACTTCGTCGGCCGGGTCCTCGGCCTGCCGCTGTCGACGGTCGAGCGCGCGGGGTCGGGCGACCTCATCACCCGCACCTCCCGGGACGTGGACACGCTGTCTCGCACCGTGAGGCACGCCATCCCCGAGACGCTGATCGCCATGGTCGCCGGTGTGATCACCGTCGGCGCGCTGTTGCTGACGGGGCCGCTGCTCATGCTGCCCTCGCTGCTGGCCGTGCCGATCCTGTGGATCTCGACCCGGTGGTACCTCAAGCGGGCGAGGGACGGCTACCTTCGCGAGAGCGCCGCGTACGCGGACATGACCGACGGCCTGGCCGAGACGGTCGGCGGCGCCCGCGCGGCCGAGGCCCTGGGCCTGCAGGAGCGCAGGCACCGCCGTACCGACGCCGACATCGCCAGGTCCTGGGCCGCCGAGCGCTACACCCTCGGGCTGCGCACGGTCTGGTTCCCCTCGGTCGAGTTCGGCTACGTGGTCCCGATCGTGGCGACGCTGGTCGCCGGAGGCGTCTTCTACATCCAGGACTGGGTCTCGCTGGCCCAGGTGACCGCGGCCACGCTGTACGTCCAGCAGCTCATCGACCCGCTCGACCGGCTGCTGATGTGGATCGACGAGCTCCAGGTCGGCGGCGCCTCCATGGCACGGCTGCTGGGCGTCGCCGAGGTGCCGGACGACCGCGCCGCGGGTTCCGGCGTCCCCGAGGGGGAGGAGCTGCGGGCCGACGGCGTCCGCTACGCCTACCGCGAGGGCCACGACGTGCTGCACGGCGTCGACCTGGTCGTCGAGCCGGGGGAGCGGCTCGCCGTGGTCGGCCCGTCCGGGGCGGGCAAGTCCACGCTCGGCCGCCTGCTCGCGGGCATCCACGGGCCGCGCACCGGCTCGGTCACCGTCGGCGGAACCTCGCTGGTCGAGCTCCCGCTGGACGAACTGCGCGGCCACGTCGCCCTGGTGACCCAGGAGCACCACGTGTTCCGGGGGACGCTGCGCGAGAACGTGCTGATCGCCCGTCCCGAGGCTGACGACGCGGAGGTCAGGGCGGCGCTCGAGGCCGTCGACGCCTGGGAGTGGGCCTCGGGCATGCCCGAGGGCCTCGACACGGCGGTCGGCTCCGGCGGCGAACCTGTCTCGCCCGCCCACGCGCAGCAGCTGGCCCTCGCCCGCCTGGTCCTGGCCGACCCGCACACCCTCGTCCTGGACGAGGCGACCTCGCTGATCGACCCCCGGGCGGCGCGCTCCCTGGAGCGCTCGCTGGCCGCCGTCCTCGACGGGCGCACCGTGATCGCCATCGCCCACCGCCTCCACACGGCGCACGACGCCGACCGGGTCGCGGTGGTCGAGGACGGCCGGATCAGCGAGCTCGGCTCCCACGACGAACTCGTCGCGGCCGACGGCTCCTACGCGGCACTGTGGAGCAGCTGGCACGGCCGACCGCAGTGACGCGCCCCCCGTGGGCCGGTCGTCGCAGGCCATGCGCCGCGCGGCTTGCGGAACGGGCGCGGCTCGGGGCGGCCGTAAATTCGGGTGCGTGGTTCCTGGCCGTCTGTCACCGTTCCTCCGTGAACACGAATGCCTCGAACACCAATGATCCCGTCATCCGCCGCGCCGTCGACCTGGACGGGGCCGCCGTGGCCGATGTCTGGCTGCGCTCCTTCGACGCGGCCCTGCCCACGGTCCGCAGGCCCAGAGGCGACGAGGAGATCCGTGCCTGGTTCCGGGACAAGGTCGTGCCGACCAGGGAGACCTGGGTCGCGGCCGTCGAGGGGGCCGTCGTCGGGATGATGGTGCTCGACGGCGGCCATCTGGACCAGCTCTACCTGGACCCCTCCTGGCGGGGACGGGGCATCGGCGACCGGCTCGTCGAGCTGGCCAAGCGGCGCAGCCCCGAAGGGCTGGAGCTGTGGACGTTCCAGGTCAACACCCCGGCGCACCGGTTCTACGAGCGGCACGGGTTCGTCGAGGCCGAGCGGACCGACGGGAGTGGGAACGAGGAGCGGGAGCCGGACATCCGGTACGTGTGGCGTCCTGAGGCGTGAGCGCGCGGCGACTCTCACGGTGGCCTCTCCCGGGTGGGGGTGACGGAACCTCCTGGCGGCTCCCGGGCAGGGGGCCGGTGACGGAATCTCCCAAGGGCTCCCGGGCAGGGGGCGGTGACGGAATCTCCCAAGGGCTCCCGGGCAGGGGGCGGTGACGGAATCTCCCGAGGGTTTCCAGGTGGGAGGCAGTGAGGGAACCGCCCGACGGCGGGCGCACCTCCGGGGGGAAGCGGCCCTCGGCGGCTACGATGATCGTCGCTGAACGTGGTCAGTCGAAAGCATGTAGTCACCGGACTGGAAAAGGGGTGCTTCTCGTGTCACCTGAATCGATCGAGCCCGTCATGGGCCAAGCGGGCTCGGAGCGGAAGGCGACGCTGGGCAGGTTCCTGGCCGGCGCCGCCTTCGTCGTCCCCCTCGTCGTGTCCTGCGGGGGAGTCGCCATGGCCTCGGCAGCCGGACCGGGAAGCCGTACGGTCTCCGACGCCGGCGCCTTCGCCCCGGCGAACGCGACCGGCGTGTCTCAGGCCGTGTCCCCGGCGGTGTCCCGGGCAGGGGCTCAGAAGGCGTTCCCGGGAGTCGTCGCCTCCGATCCCGTTCCCGTGCCCTCCTCCACGCCTCCGCCGTCTCCCTCGTCGGCGCAGGAGTCGAAGCAGGAGTCGAGGCCGAGGCCGGTCAGGCCCAGGCAGCAGGGCAACTGGAAGGACGAGGACGAGCGCACGACGAACGGCGGCAGGAGCGGCGACAAGGTCGGCGGCAGGGGCGGCGGCAAACTGGGCGGCGGGACCGGCCCGGAGGGCGGGGACACCGAGGACGGCCCAGAGGCCAGGGACGACCACAACGCCCCGGGAGGCCGCAGCGCGGGGACAGGCCCCGGAACCGGCAGCGGCCCGGGGAGCGCGAAGAAGCACGGCGGCTGGAAGCGCTGGGGGTAGGGGACGCTCAGCCGGGGAATCCCGGCACGGTCCCGGGGAGCCGAGGGCGCCGATCCGTGCGGCGGGCCGGTGAGGCTCCCTCCCATCCGGGGCGGGGGAGGGCGTCGCGTGCGCGGCGCCCTCCCCTGTTCTCGGCTCGGAAACCGCCGCCTCAGGACAGAGTCTTCAGGAAGGCCTTCAGGAGGGAGTCCTCAGGAGAGGGCCTTCTTGAGGAAGTCGACCTGGAGCAGCAGCAGGTTCTCCGCCACGACCTCCTGCGGGGTCATGTGGGTGACGCCGGACAGCGGCAGCACGCTGTGCGGGCGGCCCGCGGAGAGCAGGGCGGACGACAGGCGCAGGGTGTGGGCGGCGACCACGTTGTCGTCGGCCAGGCCGTGGATCAGCAGGAGCGGGCGGTCCAGCTTCTCCGCGTCGGCGAACAGCGACGTGGACTCGTAGTGGCCCTCGTCGGGGTGGCCGAGGTACCGCTCGGTGTAGCAGGTGTCGTAGAGACGCCAGTCGGTCACCGGAGCTCCGGCGACGGCCGCGTGGAAGACGTCGGGGCGGCGCAGCACGGCCAGGGCGGCGAGGTAGCCGCCGAAGGACCAGCCCCTGATGGCGACCCTGGTCAGGTCCAGGTCGTCGGGGAACTGCGCGGCGGCTCCGTGCAGGGCGTCGACCTGGTCCTCCAGGATGGGGGTCGCCACGTCGTGCAGGATGGCCCGCTCGAACTCGGGACCCCGCCCGGGGGTGCCCCTGCCGTCGGCCACGACGACCGCGAAGCCCTGGTCGGCGAACCACTGGCTGGTGAGGTAGGCGCCCGAGGCGGCCAGGACGCGCTGGGCGTGCGGCCCGCCGTACGGGTCCATGAGGACCGGCAGTCTCGCCGAACCCGGCACGTGTCCCGACGGGAGGAGGACGGCGGTCGACAGGTCGCGCTCGCCCGCGCGGATCAGCGAGACCCGCAGGTCGAGGCCGGGGCGCTCGGCGTGGGAGGCGATGTGGCCGACGGGCCTGCCGTGGTGGGAGACGCGCGCGGTCGACCCCTCTCCGTCGAGGGTCTGGCCGGTGACCACGAGGGTGCCGCCCGCGGTGTGGCCGCTGTAGACGCCGCTCTCCGAGGGGCTGACCAGGGTGATGCGGCCGTCCTTGTAGGCCCACAGGGCGATCTGGGTCGGCTCGCCGCTGGCGCGGAACAGCACGGCGTCGCCGTCGACGTCGAGGATCTCGCGGACCTGGAGCGTGGGCGGCGTGACGGGCTGGTCGCCGATGACCAGACGGTGGCCGCCGTCGATGTTCGCCGCCCAGACCAGCGTGCCGTCCGACAGGTGGCCGGGGACGCCGGTGACGATGTCGACCCAGGCGGGGTCGGTGTCCTGGCGGACGAGGGTCGAGGTCCCCGTGGCCGGGTCGACGTCGAACAGGCGCATGGTCTTCTGGTCGCGCGTCAGGGTGACGATCGACGGGCCGTGGGCGTCCCACGAGGCGGTGACGAGGTACTCGTCGTCGAAGGGGACCGGGGTGCGGGAGCCGTCCAGCCCCAGCACGAACAGCTCGACCTTGGCGTTGGCCGTGCCGGCGGCGGGGTAGCGCTGCTCGGTCGCGGGCCTGGCGGGGTTGGCCGGGTCGGCGATGTGCCATTTCGAGACCGGCGACTCGTCGGCCCGTTCGACGAGTACGGCGTCGCCGGACGGGGACCACCAGTAGCCCCGCATGCGGTCCATCTCCTCGGCGGCGATGAACTCGGCCAGGCCGTACGTCACCTCGGGCGACTCGGGGCGGGCCAGCCTGTGGTCGACCTCGTCCTCAAGGTCCTGAACGTGGAACTCGCCGCCCGTCACGTAGGCGACGTGCTCGCCGGTCGGGGAGACCCGGGGGTCGATCACCGGGCCCGCGGTCCTCAGGTGACGCACGCTCCTGGTCTTCAGGTCCACGACGTACAGCCCGCCGGAGAGCGCGAACGCCACGACGGTCACGGCGGCGTCGGCGCTGTAGCCGACGATGCCCCCCGCCTGCTCCCTGCTGCGCTCGCGGCGCGCCCGTTCCTCGGGCGGGAGGTTCTCCTCGTCCGCCGCTATGACACGCGGATCGGCGATCAGCCGTTCGGTGCCGCTCGCGACGTCGAACTCCCACAGACAGGTGACCGGGTCGCAGCCGCCCTTCGTCCGCAGGAAGACAATGCGCGCGCCGTCAGGCGCGATGGTGAAGGCACGCGGCACTCCGAGGGTGAATCGGCGGGTCCTTGCGTGCAGACGAGGAAAACTCTCACTCATACCAGTCATCTTGCCAGTCCCAGCCGTTTCACGGATCTCCCTGGGACGGTCCAACCGCGGGCGATCATAGGAGAAACTTGGGCGAGTGACGCTTAGCGCGCGAATTTGTCGTTCCCCCGCGGCACCTGCCGTTCTGGCTTTCGCGTTCGTGCTCTGGGGGATCGGCGTCCCGTCCTTCTGGCGGGACGAGTCGGTCAGTGTGCTGGCGGCGACCATGTCGCTCGACGAGCTGTGGGAACTGCTCCGCCACATCGACACCGTCCACGCGCTGTACTACCTCCTGCTGCGTCCCTTCGCCGCCTTCGGCGGGGAGGTCGCGGTCCGGCTGCCCTCGGCGCTCGCGGTCGCGGGGGCGACGTTCGGGGTCGCGGCCATCGGCCGGAGGCTGGCGATGCCGAAGACAGGGCCGAAGACAGGGCCAAGGACGGGGCCGTGGACAGGGCCGTGGACGGGGCCGTGGGCGGGGCAGCTGGCAGGCCTGGTCTACGCGACGCTGCCCATGGTCAGCCGCTACGGTCAGGAGGCGCGGAGCTACGCGCTGGTCAGCGCGGTCGCGGTGGCCGCGACCTGGGTCCTGCTCGGCGAGCGCAGGTCGCGCTTCCTCGGGTACGGCGCGCTGATCGCCCTTCTCGGCTGGTTCCACCTCTACGCGTTGCTCCTGCTGCCCGCGCACGCCGTCACCGTCGCCGTCGCCCGCAGGCGCGGGGAGATCGTCGCGTGGCTGGCCTCGGTCGCCGGAGCCGGGGCGCTGCTGGCTCCGCTCGTGGTCATCGCCTCCGGGCAGCGTGACGAGCAGCTCTTCTGGCTGAAGACGCCCGACCTCGCCGCGCTGGCGCAGTTCGGCGTCGAGATCTCCGGCGGTCCGGTGTCCTGGCGGGACTCCTCCACGCCGCCGCTGTTCCTGGCCCTCCTCACCCTGCTGGCCCTGCTCGGAGTCTGGTACGGGGCACGCCCGGGAGCACGTCCGGGGACGGGGACGCAGCCGGGAACGGAGCCGGGGGCGGAACCGGAGGCAGAGGCGGGTGCGCGACCGGAAGGCGGGAAGGCGACGCCGTCCCTGGCGGTGGTCGCGGTGCCCTGGGCGTTGTTGCCCGTGGCGCTGTCGTTCGCCGTCTCGCAGGTGTACCCGGTCTACAACCCGCGCTATGTCCTGTTCGTCCTACCGGCCGTGGCACTGCTGGCCGGGGCGGGCCTGATCGCGCTCCGCCGTGCCCCGGTGAGCCTGGCGGTCCTCGCGCTCCTGGTCGCGCTGTCGGCGAGCGCCCATCTCACCGTCCGCGGGCCCGCCAACCGCCCCGACGACCTCCGCACCCTGGCGGCGGAGCTCGGAGTTCGGGAGAGGCCGGGCGACGCCGTGCTCTACATGCCTCAGAGATTCCGGCTGTTCGTCGCGGTGTACGGCGAGCCGTACCGCAGGCTGGCGGACTTCGCCCCCGGGGCCGACCGGGTGTGGCTGGTCTCACGACGCATCCTCGGAGCCGAGTGGCAGGACGACCCCCGGCTGAGGGAGCTCAAGCGGACCTTCAAGAAAGCCGGACAGACCCGGATATCCGGGGCGGTTCGCATCACCCTCTACACGAGACGGATACCCTCGAGGACATGAACGACCGCCGTCTGCTGCTCGTGCACGCCCACCCCGACGACGAGACGATCGGCAGCGGGGCCACGATGGCCAAGTACGCCGCGGAGGGGGCCCTGGTCACCCTGGTGACCTGCACGCTCGGCGAGGGGGGCGAGGTCATCCCGCCCGAGCTGGCCCACCTGGCGGCCGACCGCGACGACACACTGGGCGAGCACAGGATCGGCGAGCTGGCGGCGGCCTGCGAGGCCCTGGGCGTCACCGACCACCGCTTCCTCGGCGGTCCCGGGCGCTGGCGTGACTCCGGCATGATGGGCGTCGCCTCCAACGACAGGCAGGACGCCTTCTGGCGGGCCGACCTGGACGAGGCCGCGGGAGAGCTGGTCAAGGTCATCCGTGAGGTGCGGCCCCAGGTGCTCGTCACCTACGACGAGAACGGCTTCTACGGGCACCCCGACCACATCAAGGCCAACCGTGTCGCGTGGCGGGCCTTCGAGCTGGCCGCCGACCCGGCGTTCGGCGAGGGCGAGCCGTGGCGGATCGCCAAGTTCTACTTCACCGCGATGGCCAGGTCCACGATGCGCAGGAGCGCGGAGGCGATGCGCGAGGCCGACGTGCGCTTCCTCGTCGAGGACGTCGACGACCTGCCGTTCGGGTGCGCCGACGAGGAGATCACCACCGAGATCGACGCCCGTGCCCACATCGGCCGCAAGATCGACGCGATGCGGGCGCACGCCACCCAGATCAGTGTGGATCCGCCCTGGTTCGCCCTGTCGAACGACATCGGCCAGGAGGCGTTCGCGGTCGAGCACTTCATCCTGCGCGCGGGCACGCAGGGGCCGACCGTCCCGGCCGCTCCGATCGAGGTGGGCGGGCTCGGCGAGCCGTACAAGCTGGAAGACGATCTCTTCGCCGGGATCGACTAGCCTCGATGGTTGTGATGGAGCAGGTCTCGGCGGTGGAGAGGCCCTCGGAGAGGGCGGTCACCGGAGCGGCGTACGCCGTGCTCGTCATCCTGGGGCTCGTGATGGGGGTTCTCGGGGCCTTCCACCACTCGTGGTACCTCTCGCCGATCCCGATCTCGGCCATCGGCTGCGTCCTGCTGCTGTTCGCCGTCTGTCACGGCGCGGGCCGGGCGATGGGGGGAAAGCTCGCGGCCCTGGCTCCGGCCGCGGGCTGGCTGGTGATGACGATGGTCTGGCTGGCGGGCAGGCCGGAGGGCGACGTGGTCATCGCCAACGACCCGTCCGGCTACGTCTACCTCTACGGGGGAGTGGTCGCGGTCCTGGCGGGCGTCCTGCTCTCGCCGACCAGGCACGGCGGTTCCTGGCTTCTCACCCAGCACTCCTACGGCTCCCGCCCGCCCGGGCCGTACCAGGGCCCGCCCGGGCCGTACCAAGGTCCGCCCGCGTGACGTCACGGCCCGTGCCCGGGCCGGCCCCGGTCGCGGGACCCGGCCGTGCCGAGCCGGCCCACCGTGGTGTCACGGGTTCGCGCTGGTCTCCAGCGGTCTGACGGCGCACAATCCCGGTATGCGGCGGTTGCATCGGGTACGGCGGACGCTCAACTACGTGAACCTGTCCACCCCGCTGGGGCTGTTGGTGGCGCGCCTCGGCCGGGCCCGACGGACGCGGGGGCCCGACGGGCTGATCCTCGCCTATGACTACCGCATCCCGTTCCCGGTCGCGGGGGCGTTCACCGTCGGCAACGTGGTGCTGACCAGGGGGCAGGAGGGGTGTTTCACCGAGGCCCTGCTGAGGCACGAGGGCAGGCACGCCTCCCAGTACATGCTCTGCGTGGGGCTGCCGATGCTGCCGCTGTACGTGGTCGCGCTCGCCGTCTCCGTGGTGATCTGCGGCGACCACGCCGCCTGGAACGTTTTCGAACGGCTCGCGAACCTGGAAGACGGGAACTATACCCGTAAATCGCCCTGGTGGTTTCGGCCGAGGTCATCTTAGTGGGAATGAATCACCTCAAATAGGAATCATCGTCCGGACCGATGGTTGCCAAGGGGGTCACCCATGCCGCAGACGGCCCAGCCGGAGATCTCGCCGCGAGTGCCCGACAGGTCGTGGCCGTACAGTTTCAGAGACAGGTTGACCTCCCCGCTCCCCGCGTTCCAGGAGCTGGTCGTGGCGTTGTGGCACGGCGGGCTCAGGCCCGGCATCGGAGACGTCGACCGGATCCCGGTCCACCGCAACGGGCTGCCCAGGGCGCTGGCGACGGAGACCGTGGTCACCTGGGTCGGCCACGCCACCTACGTCCTGCAGATCGGCGGGATGACGATCCTGACCGACCCGGTCTGGGCGAGGAAGATCCCCGGAGTCCGGCCGCGGCTCACCCCGCCCGGCGTCGCGTGGACCGAACTGCCCAGGGTGGACGCCGTGGTGATCAGCCACAACCACTACGACCACCTGGACGCGGCGACCGTGCGGCGGCTGCCGAGGGACACCCCGATCCTCGTCCCGGCCAAGCTGAGGCCCTGGTTCACCCGGCGGCGTTTCACCGACGTCACCGAGCTCGACTGGTGGGAGAGCGCCACGATCGGCGGGGTCGGCTTCGACTTCGTGCCCGCGCACCACTGGAGCCGCAGATCGGTCGGCGACACCTGCAGGACACTGTGGGGCGGCTGGGTGATCAGGTCAGGGCAGCAGACGATCTACTTCGCCGGGGACAGCGGGTACGGCGAGCGCTTCGCGCAGATCGGGGAGCGCTACCCGGAGGGGATCGACCTGGCGCTCATGCCGGTCGGCGCGTTCGAGCCCCGGTGGTTCATGAGGTCCTCGCACGTCGACCCGGCGCAGGCCGTACAGGCGTGCCAGGACGTCGGCGCGCGGCGGATGGCGACCATGCACTGGGGCACCTTCGTGTTGTCCGGCGAGTCGCTGCTCGCCCCGATCGAGCAGGCCCGCGCCGCCTGGACCGAGGCGGGCCGCGACCGCGCCGACCTGTGGGACCTCTCCATCGGAGAGTCCCGCGTCCTGCCGTCCCTCGGAACCGGCAGGGAGCCCTCGGCCCTGACCGCCGGGTCGGGGGGCCTTCCGGTGTGGGAGTCCGGCGGCGCGGTCACGGCGTGAGGACCAGCTTGAGGACCAGCTTGAGGACCAAGGGGGGCCCGGCGGAGTCACGGCGTGAGGACCAGGGTGTGGGTCGCGGCCTTCCTGATCGACTCCTCGCGGGCGAGCATGGGGGTCGTCCTCCCGCTCGCCCACAGCGGCGCCTGGTCCCAGTAGTTGTCGTGGAAGGCGTGGCCGGAAGCGCCCGTCAGGTTGATCCACTGGGATCTGTCCAGGTCGGACAGGTCGACGACCATCCGCATCGACGGCAGCCAGTTCACCGTGTAGTCCTCCTGGACGTCCCAGCCCGCGGCGTTGACCGCGTCGTCGCTGCCGGGGACGGGGAACGGGCCCCGGTTGAACAGCCATTCGACCGGGGCGATCCCCGAGGAGCCGAAGGTCTGGCTGGTCAGCTCGAGCGTGTGCAGGTCGCCCCAGCGCCAGGCCCCGACGTCGGGGCCGAGGCGCTCGGTCAGCTCGTCGTAGGCCATGGCCATGGCGCGCCGCAGCATGTCGTCGCGGGTCTCCTTCTGCGGCGTCCGCGTGTCGTCCCAGAACGGGTCGTCGGCCCTGTCGAGCATCACGCGGACCACCTCGAACCACCGGTCGCCGCCCGACGGCCACGCCCCCTCGGGCAGGTCGTCGTCGAAGGTCTCGACGAGCAGGTGCCGCCAGACGGCGTTGAAGTACGCCGCCGCGCCCGACTCCATCTCCTGGGAGCCGTCCCAGGAGCGCAGCGGTTCGAGGGCCTCGGCGGCGCCGCCCGCCACCTTCAGGGCCGTCAGCCTGGGCACCAGGAACCGGGCGAAGCCGTTGTCGGTGTCCTGCTGCACCGCGCCCATGGTCGCGGCGTCCACCTTGCCCTTCTTCAACTCGGCTCCGAGGCGGTCCAGGATGCGCTGGGAGCGGTAGCCGTACGCCCAGTCCTTGGTCAGCATGTGCGGATAACGCTCGGGGTCGATGACCGCGTTGTTCGCGGTCACGATGTACCCCTCCGGCGGGTTGTAGAGGCTGGGCAGCTCGTCGAAGGGGACGGCCGCCTGCCAGGAGTACTCGCCGGTCCAGCCGGGGACGGGCCAGGTGCCGTCGCCCCTGGTCCGCACCGGGATCCGGCCGGGTGCCTGGTAGCCGATGTTGCCCTCGACGTCGGCGTAGATCAGGTTCTGCGAGGGCACCTCGAATTTGGCGGCCGCGGCCCTGAACCCCTGCCAGTCCTGCGCGGCGTCGAGCTCGAAGATCGCGTCGGCGGTCCTGCCCGGTTCGAGCGCCGTCCACTTGAGCGCGACCGCCTCCGCCTGCTCCTTGAAGATCTTCGCCGTGCCGGGCAGGGCGTCCTTCGCGTCCTGCAGGACGTCGGAGATGATCGGTCCGTGCATGGTGTCGCGGACTCTGAGCATGACCGGCTCGCCGCCCGCGACCTCGATCTTCTCCACCCTGGTCGTGAGCGGCCGCCACTCGCCCATGAACAGGTAGGAGTCGTCCCTGACCCGTTCGAGGTACAGGTCGGCGACGTCGGGGCCGAGGTTGGTGAAGCCCCAGGCGATCCGGTCGTTGTGGCCGATGATCACGCCGGGCAGGCCGGAGAAGGTGAATCCGGTGACGTCGAACGGGCACTGGGCGCTCTTGGTGCGGCAGTGCAGCCCGGCCTGGTACCAGACCGAGGGCATGTTGGGCGCCAGGTGCGGGTCGTTGGACAGCAGCGGCTTGCCCGACGCGGTGTGCCGGCCGCCGACCACCCAGGAGTTCGAGCCGATGCCGCGGCCGCCCCTGGGGTCGCCCGTCAGGCTCGGCACCGCCCGCACGGCCCCGGCGGCGCGGGTCAGCGCGGCGGGGTCGGGCGCGGTGTCCGGCTGGGTGACGCCCCCGCGCGGCTCCTCCTTCTGGTCGAACCCGCGGTCGGTGACCGATCCCCGGGTGACGATCGGCTGGTGGGCGTCGAAGGGATATCCGGGCCAGAGCTGCTCGACCCGCTCGCGCGGCAGCCTGCTCGCCGCGAGCGCCCTGCCGATCTCCTCCGAGAGGTTGGAGCGCAGGTCCCACGCCATGGCCTTGAGCCATGAGACGGAGTCGGCCGGGGTCCACGGCTCCGGCTCGTAGCCCGAGTTGGTGAGCAGCAGCACCCCGTACTCCAGGCTCCTGCCGAAGGAGCCCTTGTGCCGGCCCATCCAGGAGTTCACGCCCTTGGCGTAGGCGTCCAGGTAGCGCCGGGTCTGCTCGGAGAGCGTCGGCAGCTCCTGCTCGGCGATCCTGCGCCAGCCCATGGTCCGGATGACCTTGTCCTCGACGAGGGTCGAGGGGCCGAACATCTCGGAGAGGCGTCCCGCCGTCACGTGCCTGCGGAAGTCCATCTCGAAGAAACGGTCCTGGGCGTGCACGTATCCCTGGGCGAGGAACAGGTCCTCCGGAGAGTCCGCGTAGATATGCGGAACACCTGTTTTATCCCGATATACGGTGACTTTTCCGCTGAGGCCTTCCACCTTGAGCTCGCCCGACAGCTGCGGGAAGGACGCGCGTACGGCCCACACCCCGGCCCCGGCCAGAGCCAGTGCGAGCACCACGAGGACGGTCACCACTCGTGCGAGCCACGTGAGCGGCCGGGGCATCCAGGCATAAGGCCGGAACTTCACAAACACCTCCTATGCGGCGTGGTCGAACAAGTTTGGCAGCCCTCAGGAGCCGGAACGCCCTTTTCTTGATCAATTCCTGTGGCCTGGCACGGGCTGGACACCTGGGAGAACGGCGGACGGCGAGGGCCCGCCCGGGATCGGGCGGGCCCTCGCGGCGGAGAGGCGCGGAGAGGCTCAGCGGAGAGGCACGGAGAGGCTCACCGGCCGCGGCGGTACCGGGCGGCGACCGCGGAGATCCAGAGCATCGCGGTGACGGCGCCGACGGCCAGGGTCAGCGAACCGGCCCCGCCGCCGCTCATCGCCCAGCCGTCGCCGACCAGGAGGGCGGTGCCTGCGACACGGGAGGCGACGGCGTGGCCGCGGAAACCGGTGCGCCCGAAGTGACGGCCCAGGACGTAGCAGGCGGCGATCAGGGCGGTGAAGGAGATCGAGCCCGCGGCCATGTGGCCGTAGCTGTGCCAGGTGAGCGCCTCGGGCATCCCGTACGGGGTGCCGACGGGGAAGCCGTCGGCCGGGTCCATGACGAAGAGCCCGGCGGCGATCATGCCGACGCCGTTGATCCGGAGCAGCCGGGGCGCCCACCTGCCCCCAGGAGTGCCGTGCATGGCGCGGCGCAGGCCGCTCGCCCCGACGACGGTCAGGACTCCCGCGACCAGGAAGTTGGCGATCTGCAGCCAGCCGAGGGAGCCGTTGCTCAGCGCGCTCAACGGGTGGCGGGTCAGGTCGAAGCCCTCGCGGGTGGCGGCCTGGACCAGGGAGACGGCCGCCCACAGGGGCGCCGCGACGGCCGCGCAGGTGAGCAGGGAGCGGGTGACCGGTGACGCGGCGGCGACCGGAGGCTCGGCGGTCTCGGCGGTCACGACGGTCGTCGCGGTCGTGGCGGGGATCTGGATGACGGTCATGGCCGTGCCCTTCTCGGGTTCGTCTGCCTTGGTTCTCAGCCATCCGTCGATCCGGCGATGTGACAGGGAACGGCGCCATTCCCTGTCACATAGATTGGACGACGTGGAGGCAGAACACCACGGCAGAACGCGAGGAAAGAGAAACCCATGCGCTACCTGATGACGACCAAGGCCTCCGACACCGCCCCCGACGAGAACCTGTACGTCGAGATGGCGAGGTTCGTCGAGGAGTTGACCGCGGCGGGCGTGCTGCTGGCCACCGGCGGCCTCGAGGCGGGTGGCGTGCGGATGACGTCCTCCGGCGACACGATCACGGTGACGGACGGGCCGTTCGCCGAGGCCAAGGAAGCCGTGGCCGGCTTCGCGCTGATCGAGGTCCGCTCCAAGGAGGAGGCGATCGAGCTGGCCCGCAGGTTCCGCAGGATCGTCGGCGACGGCGAGAGCGTGATCCAGCAGGTCTTCGGCCCCTGAGACATGGGCTTCGAGCCGCCTGACGGCACCGCCCCGGTTTGCGAGCGAACGGGGGCGGTGCTGTCATCATGCCCGTGACGGACGTCCACCGCACGGTCGACGCGGTCTGGAAACTCGAGTCGGCCAGGATCGTCGCCGCGCTCACGCGGCTGGTGCACGACGTCGGCCTCGCCGAGGAACTGGCCCAGGACGCGCTCGTCTCCGCCCTCGAGCAGTGGCCGGAGTCGGGAGTCCCGGACAGTCCCGGCGCCTGGCTGACGGCCGTCGCCAAGCGTCGCGCCGTCGACCGCATCCGGCGGTCCCAGCGTCTCGAACGCAGGCACGAGCAGCTCGCCCGCGAGCTGGACCAGCGGCAGGACCCCGAGCCGCAGGACCCGGAACGGGACGACGTCCTGCGGCTGATGTTCGTCTCCTGCCACCCGACCCTCCCGACCGAGGAACGGGTCGCGCTGACGCTCAGGCTGCTCGGCGGCCTGACATCCGCGGAGATCGCGCGGGCCTTCCTGGTCACCGAACCGAGGATCGCCCGGCGCGTCGCCTCGGCGAAGCGGACGCTGGCCGAGGAACAGGTGCCGTTCGAGCTGCCGGAAGGCTCCGAGCTGGCCGAACGCCTGGCGTCGGTGCTCGGGGTCATCTATCTGATCTTCAACGAGGGATACTCGGCCACGTCAGGCGACGACCTGATGCGCCCCGGCCTCTGCCACGAGGCGCTGCGGCTCGGCCGGCTGCTGGCCGAGCTGGCGCCGTACGAGGCGGAGGTGCACGGACTCGTCGCGCTGATGGAGATCCAGGCGTCCCGCGCGGACGCCAGGACCGGCCCTTCCGGCGAGCCCGTCCAGCTGCTCGAGCAGAACCGGGGGCGCTGGGACCAGCTGCTCATCCGCCGCGGGTTCACCGCGATGCTGCGGGCCAGGGAGATCGGCGGCACGCCGGGCCCCTACGTGCTGCAGGCGGCGATCGCCGTGTGCCACGCGCAGGCACGGACCCCGCAGGACACGGACTGGACGCAGATCGCGACGCTGTACGAGGCCCTGGCCCGGCTGCTGCCCACGCCGGTCGTCCAGCTCAACCGGGCCGTGGCGGTCGGGATGGCGCACGGCCCCCAGGCGGGGCTCGCCCTGGTCGACTCGCTGACCGCCGATCCCACGCTGCAGGACTACCACCTTCTTCCCGGTGTCCGGGGCGATCTCCTGATCCGGCTGGGACGGCACGAGGAGGCGCGCCTGGAGCTGGAGCGGGCCGCCTCCCTCACCGGGAACGTCGCCGAGCGCGCCTTCCTGCTCCGCCGGGCGGAGGAGATCGCCGTCGCCGGGACGCCGGGAGTCACCCTCGCGCAGGCCGCCGGGGACTTCCTCGACCGCGACGACCTGGAGGCCGGGACGGTCCGCTCGTACGGGCAGACCCTGCGACGCCTGCGCCTGACCCTGGGCGACCAGCTGCCGCTGGCCTCCCTGACCGCCGAACAGGTGGTGCGGGTGTTCGCGACGGCCTGGGGCGGGGCGGCGGCCGGCACCTGGAACCGGCACAGGTCGGCCGTCAGGTCGTTCGGCGCGTGGGCGTCCCTCGACGACCTCGCGGCAGGTCTCGACCGGCGGGCCGAGACCCGCCCCCCGACGGAGACGATCGGCCAGGCGAAGCTCGAGGCGCTCTGGAGCCGTGCGGACCTGCCGCTGCGTGAACGGACCCTGTGGCGGCTCCTGCACGAGTCGGCGGCCGGGGTGACGGCGGTGCTGTCCCTGAACGTCGAGGACCTGGACCTGGAGGACCGCAGGGCACGCGTGGGCGACGGCTGGGTGAGCTGGCGCTCAGGGACCGCTGGGCTCCTTCCCCATCTGCTCGCGGGCAGGGCCCGCGGCCCCGTCTTCCTCACGGACCGGCGTCCGGGACCGTCCCGGACACCGGCGGAGAGCGACCTGTGCCCCGAGACGGGACGCCGCCGCCTGTCCTACGAGCGGGCCGAGTATCTCTTCAAACAGGCCACCAGGCCCCTGGACCCGGCGGGCGGCGGCTACACCCTCCGGCAGCTCAGGCCCCGCGCCTGAGCAGCCCCCTCGGCGCGACCCTGACCCGGCCCCTCAGCGTGACCCCTGACCTGCCTCTCAGCGGCCTCTGACGGCCTCTGAACAGCCTCCCCCGACCGGGCCTCTCAGCGGCCCGACCGGCGAACCTCCCGGCGCCGTCCGGGACTACAGCGTGGTCTCCAGGACCACCGAGCGCATGGCGAAGCCGTTGCGCTGGTAGAAGCGGACGGCCGCCTCGTTGCCGGAGTAGGCCGTCACGCCCGCGTACTGCGCGCCGTGCAGGGTCGCCCACGTCCTGAACTCCGCCACCAGCCTGGCTCCGATCTTCTGCCCGCGGTAGGCGGGCTGCACGTAGACGCTGCCCAGCGTCGCGACCGTGACCGGCCGCATCGGGGTGGGCTCCGACAGCGAGCCGGTCAGGTGGCCGACGATCCGCCTGTCGTCCTCGGCGACCATCACCAGACGCCCGGGGTCGCCCAGCGCCTCGGTGAACCTGGCCAGGCCGTGCTCCCTCGGCCAGTTCACGTTGAGGGAGGGGTCGCGGGTCCCGGCGTCCTCGGCGAACAGCGCGGAACTGCACGCCACGACCCCGTCCAGGTCGGCGGTTGTGGCGACCCGTACGACAACGCCAATCTCACTCATGATCGGGACGCTATCGGCTGTCACCGACATTAACCGTGATCCGCCCTGCGACCTGCGGGGACAGGGGAACCTCATCCCGTTTCGCCCGCCCCGCCGACGCCGCCGGGCCCGCCCCCTCACCGTCGTCTCGGCGGGCGGGAGGAGGGCTAGTGGGTCCCGGCCGACCAGGTCTGGCCCTCCGGGGTGTCCGCGACCCGGACTCCGAGGGCGGCGAGCTCGTCGCGGAGCCGGTCCGAGGCGGTCCAGTCCCTGGCCCCGCGCGCCCGCAGCCGCTGTTCGAGCAGCTCGGCGGCGCCGGGCGGGAGACTCGGCGACCTGCCGATGTCGATCGACAGGTCGAGGCCGAGGATCTGGTCCAGGTGCAGGAAGGCCTCGAACCGGGAGCCGGGCGCGATCGAGTCGTCGCGTTCCAGCTCCCGCAGCAGGCGCAGGGCCAGCGGGGTGTCGAGGTCGTCGTCGAAGGCGGCCTCGATCCGGGAGACCCGCTCGGCGGGCATCGGGCGGCTGGGGGACTCCGACCACTCGGCGACCCGGGAGCGCCAGCGGCGCAGGGCCTTGTCGGCCGCCCTGAGGGTGTCCCAGGTGAGGTTCATCTGCTGGCGGTGGCGGTGCTCGAGCAGGGCGAGCCGCACGGCCAGCGGATCGAGCCCCGCCTCCGTCACGTCGCCGAGCAGGACCACGTTGCCGGTCGACTTGGCCATCTTGCGCCCGTCGAAGAGCAGGTGCTCGCCGTGCACCCAGTGGTCGACCACCTCGTGCCCCACGGCGGAGTCGGTCTGGGCCCGTTCGTCCTCGTGGTGTGGGAAGCGCAGGTCGATCCCGCCCGTGTGCAGGTCGACGCGCTCGCCGAGGAAGCGCAGCGACATGGCCGAGCACTCGATGTGCCAGCCGGGGAAGCCCCGTCCCCACGGGGTCTCCCAGGTCATCTCACGATCGGAGGGCTTCCACAGGGCCCAGTCGGCGTGGAAGCGCTTGCGCGGGTCGACGCCCTCGACGCGATGGCCGGGCTTCAGCTGGTCGAGGCGGTTGCCCGAGATCTCGCCGTAGGAGGGGAAGGAGGCGGCGTCGAAGAAGACCGACCCGTCGGGGGTCGCGTAGGCGTGCCCCTTCTCGATCAGCTTGGCGATCATCTCGACCATGAGGTCGATCGTCTCCGTCGCCCTGGGGGAGTGCTCGGGCGGGCGCATGTTCAGCGTGGCCGTGTCGGCCCTGAACGCCTCCTCGTAGAACCGCGCGACCTCGAGGCCGGTCCTTCCCTCGGCGCGGGCCTGGGCCAGGACCTTGTCCTCGCCCGTCGGGTCGGTCTCGGCGTCGTCGACGAGGTGCCCGACGTCGGTGATGTTCCGGCAGGCGACGACCCGGACCCGGTGCCGCTCCGCGACCCGCCTGATCAGGTCGGCCAGGAGGTAGGAACGGAGGTTGCCCACGTGCGCGTGGCGGTAGACGGTCGGCCCGCAGGTGTACATCCGCATCGACCTGGCCCCCTGGGGGACGACCGGTTCGACCTGGCGGCGCCGTGTGTCATACAGCCGTAGCATGCTCCGAGCCTATTGCCATGAGACGTCGCCAGAAAGGTCGCGGGGGCGTCGCCTGGAGGGTTCCGTCAGGCGGCCCCCTCGAGGAAGGCGAGGATGTCACGGTCGCCGCGGTCGCGGAGACGGGCGATGACCTCGTCCCGGCCCGAGCCGTCCTGCAGGCCGATGCGGGCCCCGATGAGGCGGATGCCCTCGGCCTCCGAGGCGACGGGGGCGGTGTAGCCGATCAGGTGCAGGGCCCGGTTCAGCGCGGGCAGGCCCGCCGCCGCCGCGGGAAGGTAACGGGTCAGGAGCTCGCCGCCGTCCGAGACCGTCAGGAAGACGTGGTCGCCCTCCGCGGCGTTCGCGGCGACCAGGACGGGACGGATGGAACCCATGGTCGGCTGGTTGTGCCAGCTGATCACCACGTCGCCGGACGGGGTCGAGGCGGTCAGCTGGCCGCCGGGCGCCATGCCCAGGTGCGCGGCGAAGCCGGTGGGCAGCGGCGACCCCGAGCCCCGCAGGTGCTCGGCGTTGACGTCGACCCGGTGCCACCAGCGCCCGTCGCGGCTGCGGAAGCAGCGGCGGGTCGCCGAGACGTCCCGGCGCGGCTGGTAGTCGGGCTGCTCGGCGCCGGCGACCCTGATCCAGCCGCGCTGGGTGCGCTCGAAGCCGGGGCCGCCCGCGTAGGCGCGGACCGAGCTCTCGCTCACGTCGTAGCGCGAGGTCAGGTTCGTGACGATCGTGTTGACCGAGGCCTCGCCGTTCGACCGCTCGATCTCGCGGACGATCATCTCCCGGATGCCCAGGTACTGCTCGCCGCCCCACCGGGACAGGCCGTACTTGTTGCGGTCGAGACGCAGGAAGCGGTCGTCGGCGGTGAGCTGGTTGCGGATGCCGACCAGGCTGTAGTCCTCGCCGATGCGCTCCTGGATCTCCTCGGGGGTCAGCGCGCTGCCCGCGACCGCGAGCACGGCCTCTGCCTTGTCGTTGACGCTGCGCGGCCACGGCACCACGTGGTCCTCGAGGACCCGGAGCTGGGGCACCGCGATGAGCCACCGCTCGGCCACGTCCTCGCGGATGCCCAGCTGGCTGACCAGCGTGACGGCCTCGACCAGGGGGCGCGGGCCGTCGGTGAACAGCTGCCTGGTCTTCTCCCGCAGCTCGTCGGCCCCGCCCGCCACGAGCCAGCCGTCCACCTGGTCGTAGCCGGTCAGCAGGGTCCGCACGAACCGCCACGCGGGAATGCCCAGGGTCGCCAGGTCGCCGCGGTGCCACGGCACCGCCGCCGCCAGGTCGTCGGCGGGCACGGCGGAGCCGAGGCGCCCGCGCAGCCAGGAGACGTGGGCGACCAGCGGGGCCGCGTCCTCGCTCGCGAGCCAGGCCTCCACGTGGTCGCGCAGGTCACGCTCGATCTGCCGGATCCGCTCCCTGGTCACGGAGAAGCGCTGGGCCAGGTCGTCCAGCGTGGCCCGCTGCGAGGCGTACAGGCGGTCCCTGGCGATCGCCCGCTGCCGGTCGTCCAGGGTCGCGAAGACCTCGTCGATCAGCTCCGGCAGCGGCCGGTCGGGCCGGGAGGGACGCACTTGGGCGACGCTCTCCTCGGTGACCGGCTCGAGGAGGCGTTCCAGCACCCCGGTGAACAGTTTGTGCACCACCTCGCGTCCCAGCCCCTCGGGGGTCCTGACGCTCGAAGCCGGATCGGCGAACCTGAGCAGGGGCAGCACGTCGCCGAGCATCAGGTGTCCCCAGCACGTCAGGGCGAGGTCCGCCAGACGTCCGGCGACCTCGGAGGTCCCGATGGTTGAGCAGGCCCGGTCGAGCGGAAGCGCCTGCCACCACGCCTCGGGGAGACGGGGGTCGGTTGCGATCGGCGCTACCTGGCCGGGAGAGGTCCAGCGCAGGGGTGGCGCGATGTCGCTCAGGCTGAGGTTCATTGAGGTCCAACCGGCAAAGGGGAATATATCCGCAGTTCAGAGTATGTCGTCAGGTGGGAAGGAAGGGGCTGGCTCGTCCGGAGTGGGACACATAAAGAAGTTCCTTGGCACGGGTGCAGGCGACATAGAGCAGCCCACGCTCCCGCTGGAGGTCGTGCGCCCGCGCGGCGGGGTCCTCTTCTCCGGGGGTGAGGGAGGCGGGGGCGGGCACGATCCCGTCGGCGACACCGATCACGGCGACCCGCCGGAACTCCAGGCCCTTCATGCCGTGCATCGTCGTCACCCTCACCCCCAAGTCCCGCAGGGCGACGCGGGCTTCGTTGACGAGACCCGCCGTCCTGGCGGCCACCCCGATCTCCCAGGGCGGCACACCCTCCTGGGTCCACTGTCCCACTTGTGCGACCAGACCGGTCAGTTCTTCCTCCGGAGAATCGTAGGCTCGGACCATCGGGCGGGACCCGTGCCGCGTCGAGCGGAAGCCGTACAGCTCCTGCACTCCGTCGACCAGTCCGTCCGCGGGGCCGCCGCCGCGTAGCCGCACGCCCCAGGAGAGGATCTCCTGCGGAAGCCGGTACGACACCTGGAGCCGCCGCCGGATCGCGTTGATCCCGACGGAGCCGAGCGCGACCCGCGTGTCGAAGATGCGCTGGTGCGGGTCGCCCACGATGAACAGGTCGTCGCGGCCGTGCGGCACCGCCGCGCGCAGCAGCCGCCACTGCGCCGGGTGGATGTCCTGCGCCTCGTCGACCACGATGTGCCGGTACGGCTCGCGCCTCGGCTCCCTCTCCTCGAGCAGGTCCCCGGTCGTCAGGGCGAGCAGCTGTGAGGCGTCGGCCGCCAGCTGGAGCAGGGTGCGCTTGCCTCGCTCCCGCAGCCGCCCCGTGACGTGCTCGACGGCCCGCCACACGGCGGTCCGCTCGGCGGCGGAGAGCTCCACGCCGCGCCCGGGGCGGGGGGCGGTCAGATACTCCTCCAGGGTCCGCAGGTTCTGCGCCAGCACCACCTGCTCCCACTCGCGCAGCAGGAAGGCCGGGCTGTGGTCGCTGCCGGTCTCCTCCCAGAGCGCGGTCAGCTCGGCGGCGCCGGCCAACGCGGGCGCCCGTCCCTCGGCCTCGGCGACGATGCGGTGCGCCAGCCGGTCGACGTTGCCGACCTCGATCCGCTCACGGACCGCCCCGTCCTCGACCAGCATGTCGAGCCGGGCGCCGAGCTCGACGCTCAGCCTCTGGGAGAAGGTGACGAGCAGGATCCGGCCACCGGTGCGACCGGCGAGGAACGCGGACCTGTGCAGTGCGACGAGGGTTTTGCCGGTGCCCGCGCCGCCGGTCACCAGCATCGGCCGTTCGTGCGACTCCCAGCGGGCGAGACGGTGCTGCGCCGGTTGCAGGAACACGCACCAGCCGGGCGCGGTGACGACGCGGTCCAGCTCGTGGGGGTCGGCGACGAAGACCGCGCGGTCCGGGCTGCGCAGCAGCGCGGCGGCGAGGTCGTCCGGGTCGACCGGGTCGGGGCCGGGGGCGGTCGCGCGGCACATCTCGAGCTCGCGCCAGGCCCCGGCGACCGATTCGCCCCTGGCCAGCGCGGCCAGCGGCGCGTACTGCGTCGCCGGGAGCAGAAGCTCCAGGGCCTCGAGCATCAGTTCGTCGGTGATCTGCCGGACGAGCCGCAACAGCCCCCGGTCGATGCCCAGCGTGGCCATGTCGGCGTCGCAGGTCTCGGAGAAAAGCCGCATGGACGAGGAGTCGGCCGCCCTGCGCACCGCGGGCTCGATCCGTTCCAGGGCCGCCACGTCCCACGTCTCGACCACACCCAGCGCGGTGTTGACGCTGAAACCGTGACTCCGAGCGTAGGCCCACGCCTCCGCGTCGGGCAGAACGGTCAGCAGCCAGTAGACGTCCCGCTGCTTGACCGCGACGCCGCGGTGCCCTTCGGCGAGCCTGAAGGTGACGATCCGGGGGTCCCTGGCCCCCACGACCCGCTCCGGATGCGGCGCGCCTGCCACGTTCTGCATGAACCGGCGCACCGCGACCAGGACGGTCTTGCGCACCGGCGAGGCCAGCGCGCCGAGTTCCACGGGGAACTCCGGGGAGATCGCGAGTCGGGGCATCGGCTAGGCCAGCAGGGACAGCAGGTCGCGGTCCCCGCGTTCTCTCAGCCGGGCGAGGAGGTCCGGCAGGCCCACCTGCCCGGTGAGGCCGACCCGCGTGGCGATGACCCGCGCCGCCTGCTCGGGGGTGCCGCCCGGCGCGGTGTAGCCGACCAGCCGCAGCGCCCGCGCGACCGGCTCGACCTCGCCGCCCGCGGCGGGCAGGTGCCTGGCCCGCAGGATCCCCTCGTCCGACAGGGTCAGGAACAGGTGACTTCCCCGCTTCGCGCCCACGTCTTCGAGCAGCGTCCTCAGCGACTCGAGGACGGGACGGTCCTGCCAGCTCAGGCCGAGCTCGCCGACCGCGCTGTCGACCCTGCGCGCGGTCCCCGGCGTCATGCCGAGATAGGCGGCGAACCCGCTGGGCAACGGGCACTCGGCGCCCTGGATGTGCTCGGCGGTGATGTCGATCCTGAGCCACCAGCGACCGTCCGGCTGCCGGAAGCAGCGCCGGGTCAGCGAGACGTCCTTGAGCGGGCGAAACGGTCCTTCCGCAGGTCTCCCTTCGGCTTCCCCGTCCACCTCGTCCGCCGCGCCGTCCCGGGGATCAGGGGCGTCCGCGGCGCGGTCCGGGGAGCCCGGCGGGCCGGCCGCGCCGTCCCCGCCTCCGCCGACGTGCTGGGGCGGTCGCTGGCCCGCGCCGAGGATGCGGAGCTGGGGGACGTTCTCCAGCCACTCCTTGGCCACCTCGGGATGGATGCCGAGCGAGGCGACCAGTTCGAGGGCCCTCACCATGGTCAGCGGCGGCTTGGCCCCGCTGATCACGTCGCGGGTGCGGTGGCGCAGTTCGACGATGTCGCCCTCGACGAGCCAGTCGTCGGCCAGGCGGTGGTCGGGGAGGGTGGCCAGCACGAACTGCCAGACGGGCACGTCGAGGGAGCGGAGCTCACGGGCGTGCCATGAGGCCAGCGTGACCAGACGCGACTTGGGGGAGGCTTTGCCGAGGGCCCTGCCGACCTCGGCCAGATGGTCCCGGTACGGCGCCGCCTCGTCGGAGGCGAGCCACTCCCCGAGCCTGCGACGCAGGTCGGCCTCCGCCTCGTCGATGACCTCCGGCTGCACGGCGAAGAGCTTCGACAGCGCCTCCACGGCGGCGGGGGCGTCGGTGAACACCCTGTTCTGCGCGACGGCCCAGCTCTTGTCGTCCAGGTCGGCGAAGGCTCCGTCCAGCAGCGCGTGCAGGTTTCCCACGGGCCGGGAAGGCTGTTCCCGCGCGTCCCGCTCCGGGGCCGCGCCCACGGCGACCGGCTCCCGCGGCTCGTCCGCGCGCGCTCCCGCCCGCTCGTCCGCGTGTTCGTCCGCCCGTTCGTCCGCCTGTTCCTCCGGGCGCGCTCCCGCCCGTTCGTCCGCCTGCTCGTCGGCCCGGGCTTCCGCGGGTGCGCCCGCCCGTTCGTCCGCCTGGATTTCCGCGGGCGGCTCCGCCGCCGCGTCGACGGCGGGTTCGCCGTCCTCACCCGGTTCGCTCTCCGGCCCCGCCCCCGCTTCGGCGGCGGCCTCGGCGCCCGGAGCGGGCTCAGCCCCGGGGGCGGGCCCGGGGGCGGGCTCCGCTTCCCGCGCGTCCGCTTCGGCGCCCAGGTGCTCAGAACTCGCGGATCCGGACAGTTCCGGCTCGGACGGCACGGGGGCGAGCGGTTCCGGCTCGGACGCCTCGGCCCCGGACGGTTCCGGCGTGGAGGCTCCGCGGGCGGGCGGCTCGGGGGTGAGCGGTTCCGGCTCGGACGGCCCGGGCTCAGAGGGCGTGGCCTCACGGTCGGAGACGGACGCGGGTTCGGACGAGGGCTCCGAGACGGGCTCGGACGCGAGTTCGGAGGCGGGCTCCGAGACGGACTCGGGCTCCGAGACGGGCTCGGGAGTGGGGTTCGAGACGGGCTCGGGCGCGGGCTCCGAGACGGGCTCGGACGGCGCCTTCGCCGGTGTCGCCTCCGGGGCCGACCCGTTCTCCCGGACGCCTGCCGCCGAGGGCGTCGGCTCGACCGCCCGGGCCTCGGCCTCCTGACCGGGGGCGGGCGGGGGCGCCGGGGCGTGCGACACGCCGGGAACGGGGTGGGCCACCCGGTTGAAAACCGCGGCGAACAGCGCGTGCAGCACCGGGAGCGGCCGGATGAAGGGCTGGTCGCGCAGTTCGTGACCGGTGAGGGCCAGCAGGCCGCCCCAGGAGCCCGTGCGGTCGAGGGCGATGGCCGTGTAGGGCTCGTCGGCCTCCTCCGGGTCCAGGACGTACAGGGCGGGCAGGACGTCGCCGACGGACGCGGCGGGCCAGTGCTCCAGGGCGACCCCGGCGAGGATCTCCGCGAGCCTCTCAGGGCCGAGCACGGCGAGCACCCGGGCCATCGGCAGGCTGCGCCACCAGGCGTCCGGAAGATCCGGCTGGTCGCGTAGGAGTGGAATCGCAGCCGCGTCGCTCCAGCGGAGCGGCGGCACGAGGTCACTCAGACTGAAGTTCATCCGTTCCCTTCACCAGCCCCTCAAGCCGCCCGAGTCACTCCACGTCGCCGGGGAACGAGACTCATGGAACAGACCATAGTCTGGCAAATCGCCCCAGCGCATCGGGTCCGGTCAGCGACGTACGGCCGCGAACCGGAGTCGCACGTAGTCGGCCATCCAGCCGGTCTCCCGCCGCAGGGCGGGGGCGGCCAGTTCGTTCACCCGGCGGAGCAGCGGTTCGACCAGATCCGCGGGCAGTCCCTGAAGCAGGGATCCGGCGAACATCCGCACCCAGTCGGCGGCCCCGCCCGGACACTCGTCGAGCGGGGTGGGGCGGTCGAAGTACTCCAGCAGACGGACGGTGAACCCGCCCTGCTCGAGGCGCGTGGCGTACTCGGCCGGACTCGGGAAGTACCACGGCAGGTCGGGTTCGGGGAGCCCGTGCTCGCGCCAGGCGGTGGACAGCGCCGCCGTGAGCGCGGCGCAGTTGCCCGCGCCGCCCATCTCGGCCACGAACCGCCCGCCGGGGGTCAGCGCCTGCCGCACGCTGGATATCACCGCGTCCGGCTCGCGGCCCATCCAGTGCAGGGCCGCGTTGGAGAAGACCGCGTCGTACGGCTGGGCGACCGTGAAGTCGCGGCCGTCGCCCACGATGAAGTCCAGCCCCGGGTGGAGCGCCAGGGCCTTCTCGATCATCGCCGGGGATCCGTCGATCCCCAGCACCCGGGCGCCCCGGGAGCTGATCTCGGCGGTCAGCGTCCCGGTCCCGCAGCCGAGGTCCACGACGCGCTCTCCCGGTTGCGGGTCGAGCAGGTCGACCAGGGGAGCCCCATGTGCGGAAACGTAGCCGAAGCTGCTGTCGTAGGCGCGAGCGTTCCACCTCATCTGACTCGGGGTGTCATATCGCAAGACGCTCAGCTCACATTCCGAGACGCAACGGCCTCTTATCGGTCCTCTCCAGACACTTTAGAGCCTCAAAGATGTCCCGACATATCAGTCTCATCAGCCTCAGGCTTAACCGACCTTCGCCGCCCACTCCCGCTTGAGGTACGTCTTGGCCGTGTCGGTCTCCGGAATGCTGAGGATCAGCGGCCTGGCGCTCGTCGCGGGAAGCTTGGCGGCGAGTTCCCGGTCCAGTGTCCCGCGCATCTGGAGGGCCTCCATCCTGACCGGCCTGGCGTACCCCTTGAGGAACAGGTTCTGCCCCCGGTCGGAGAACAGGAACTCCTGCCAGAGCCGGGCGGCGGCGGGGTGCGGGGCGTTCTTGCTGACGGCCTGGACGTAGTAGGCGCTGAGCACGTTCTCCCCGGGGATCGCGACCTTCCAGCCCGGTGTCCCGCCGTTCGCCTCGTGGGCGGCCCGCTCGGCGTTGTGGTAGTCCCAGTCGACCACGACCGTGGCCGTCCGCTCCGTCGCCGCGAGGTTGCCCGCCTTCTTCAGGCGGCCGAAGAAGTCCACGCCCCTGGCGGCCTCGGCCTTGCCCCCGCTGATCGAGGCGGCCATCACCCCGTTGAAGGCGGCGGAGGTCTGCCGGGGGTCGCCGGGCAGCGAGACGCTGTAGCCGGGCTTGAGCAGGTCGGCGTACGAGGTCGGGGCGGCGACCCTGCGCGGGTCGTAGCCGATGGACATGTAGCCGCCGTACCCGGCGTACCAGCGCCCGCCGTAGTCCTTCAGGTGGTCGGGGATGTCCAGCCACTGCTGCACCTTGTACGGGGCGAACATGGGGGCGTTGGCGACCGCGACCTCCAGGCTCAGGTCGAACACGTCGGGTTTGAGCTGAGCCGCGGCCTCGATCTCCCGCTGGCTGCTGGCTCCCGGTTCCACCTGGTCGACCTTGATCCCGTACTCCTCGGAGAAGGAGTCGATGATCTCGCCGTAGTTCACCCAGTCGCGCGGCAGCCCGATCACGGTGAGCGAGCCCTCCTTCTTGGCGGCCTCGACGAGACGTTCCATCGTCGAGAACCCCTCCTTCAGGGAGGCGGCCTGCGGCTTGACCGGCGGAAGTTGCGCGTTCTGCGGCGCCGGGGCACTGCTGCATCCGGCGAGCGTGGCGGTGAGGATCATGGCGGCGGCGGCGCTGATGCGTACGGTCACGGGGCGAATACTCTCCGCGACCGAAGGGTGGGTCTAGGAGGCGCGGCCTTTTTTGGGAAACGGCTTACGTCCGGCGGGGACGCCCCTCCGGGACGACCTTCGCCGCGGCGAGCGTTTCTTCGGCGATCTCCACCAGGGTGCCGTCACGCTTACGCACTCCGAGAACGCCGTCGCGCCAGAACTCCAGTTCGCCCACGGCGTCACGGAAACCCTCCGGCACACGTCGTCGAGTGGTTACTCTTTTCCCCACGTCAGAAGGGGTTAGGGTGATTTTAAGGGCAGCGCCGACGCCGAGGATCATCGTCTTTTGCCCCCTCCCGTTTCAGACATCTGGCGGGCACGGCAATACTAGGGCGTAGCAACCCGCGGTCGAAGTCGTGCCTAGGTGCGTAAAAAAGAAGGAGCCCGAGGTGACCTACGTCATCGCGCAGCCTTGCGTGGACGTCCTGGACAAGGCGTGCATCGAGGAGTGCCCCGTCGATTGCATCTACGAGGGCGAGCGCATGCTCTACATCCACCCCGACGAGTGCGTGGACTGCGGCGCGTGCGAACCCGTCTGCCCCGTTGAGGCGATCTTCTACGAGGACGACCTTCCCGAGCAGTGGAAGGATTTCTACAAGGCCAACGTCGAGTTCTTCGACGACCTGGGATCGCCGGGCGGCGCGTCCAAGGTCGGCAAGATCAACAAGGACCACTCGATCGTCGCGGCCCTGCCGCCGCAGGCCGAGAGTCACTAGCGGGTTCGCGCGGGCGGGGGCAGGCGAGACGAGTCCGCCCCCGCCCGCGCAGGTTCACACGACAAGACGCCCTCCTGTCGTCCCCGGCGGGACGCAAGGACATCACGAGCGGGGAGAGCTGTGATCGGCCTGCCAGACTTTCCATGGGACCGGCTCACGCCGCTCAAGACGCTGGCCCAGGCGCATCCCGACGGGATCGTCGACCTGTCGGTCGGCACGCCCGTCGACCCGGTGCCCGCCGTCGTCCGGCAGGCGCTCGCCGACGCCTCCGACAGCCCCGGCTATCCGCTGACCTACGGCACGGAGCGGCTGCGCTCGGCCGCCGCGGGCTGGCTGCTGCGCAGGCACGGCGTGCACGTCGACCAGGCGAACGTGCTGCCGCTGATCGGCTCGAAGGAGTTCGTCGCCTGGCTCCCGACGCTGCTCGGCGTCGGCGCCGGGCAGCGGGTGGTCTTCCCCGAGCTGGCCTACCCCACCTACGACGTCGGGGCACGCCTGGCGGGCGCGGAGCCGTACGCCACGGACGGGCTGCTCTCCCTCGGACCCGAGCGGGCGCCGCTGGTCTGGGTGAACTCCCCCTCCAACCCGACCGGCAGGGTGCTGCCCGCCGAGCACCTGCGCAAGGTGGTCTCGTGGGCGCGCGAACACGGCGCGGTCGTGGCCTCGGACGAGTGCTACATCGAGCTCGGCTGGGAGGAACAGCCGATCTCGATCCTCCACCCCGACGTCTGCGGCGGCTCGCACGAGGGCCTGCTCGCGGTGCACTCGCTGTCCAAGCGCTCCAACCTGGCGGGATACCGCGCCGGGTTCGTCGCCGGTGACCCCGCGCTCGTCCAGCGCCTGCTGGAGGTCCGCAAGCACGCGGGCATGCTCATGCCGGGCCCCGTCCAGGCGGCCATGGCCGTGGCGCTGGACGACGACGAGCACGCCGAGGAGCAGCGGGCCCGCTACGCCGCCCGCCGCGCGGCGCTCAGACCCGCCCTCGAGGCGGCGGGCTGGCGGATCGAGCACTCCACCGCGGGCCTGTACCTGTGGGCGTCCGACGGCACCGACTGCTGGAAGCAGGTGCGGGCACTGGCCGACAGGGGCATCCTCGTCGCGCCCGGCGACTTCTACGGCAAAGCGGGCAGTGCGCATGTCCGAATCGCCGTGACCGCCAGTGACGAACGGATCAGTGCGGCGGTGCGCCGCCTCCAGTAGGATCGCGCGGCATGACCCCTGAGGTCGCCGTGATACTGGGACTGAGCGCGGTCACGCTTGTCCTGTTGCTGGGCGCGTTCTTCGCGACCACGCGCCAGGACAGGAAACCGCGCAGGTCCGGGGGCTCCGGCGAAACCCCCCTCCCACCGGCCGAGGACGCGCAGACGCCTCGGCCGAGCACGGGCCATGTCGGCATCGACTATCCCGACCCGCGCACGATCAAGGTCGGCGACACGATCGACTGCCAGGGCGTGCGAACCCGGGTCCTGGGCGCCCTGTACCTGTCATGGCAGGGAAACCAGTGGACCGAATACCTCCTCGACGACGGCAGCCGCCGCTACCAGTGGCTGTCGATCGAGACACGCCCCGGTCTGGGCGCAGGCGACCTCCAGCACCTCGAGGTGCTGCTGTGGACGCCCGTGCCCACGCAGGGCATGGTCCCGGCCAAGACCACGCTGAGCGTCGAGGAGGTCCAGTTCTTCCCCGTCGACCGGGGCACCGCCGCCTTCCGCTCCGAGGGCGTCACCTCGATGCCTGAGCGCGGCCTGCTCGACTTCGCCGACTACCGGGCCTCGGACGGCCGCCTGCTCTCCTTCGACCGCCTCCAGGGCCAGCCGTGGACGTCCTCGTACGCCCAGGCCCTGCCCCCCGGCTCGATCAACATCGAGAAGAAGAACTGACCCCCTGCCCTTCGCCCCGTTCCCGCCTCCTGCTGTCCGGAGGCCCTCCGAGCCCCCGTCTCCTCCCGGGCACGAGCCTTCCGAGTCTTCGTCCCGCCCAGACGTCTTCGTCCCGCCCAGACGTCTTCGTCCCGCCCAGACGTCTTCGTCCCGCCCAGGCGCAGACCCCGAGCCCGCCGCCTCGAGGGAGGACGGCGGCCACGACGCGTCGTGCCACGCGGACCGGTGCCTGGGAACACCGCGAACCCGGTGAAAGCCCGCGGTCAGTACGGCTAGGAGATCTCCACCTTGCTCTTGGGGGCCCCGGAGTCGGGCTTCCATCCTTCTTCCTCGCCGTTGTCCGACTTCCAGGCCTGGCCGCCGTAGCGGACCTGGCGCAGTCCGAACTTCTTGGCGTGGGCGACCGCCCAGCTGGCCGTCAGCCAGCCGTACTCCGGAGAGGTCGCGTCGAACGTGGCGTTCGAGCCGAGCGCGTGGACGAGCCCGCGCCTGGCCTTGTCGGCGGGGGGCGGCGAGGTGGCGCCGGTCGTGGCGGCCGTGGCCGTCGGGGTGCGGGTCGGAGCGGGGAACCAGCAGTTCACGGCGTTGGGCACGCGCCCGGTGAACGCCGCCGCCAGGATCTTCCCCTCGTCCTCGTGCTGGGCGTACGCCGAGCCGTCGGCCGAGCGCTGCACCCTCTGGGCCGCCTCGTGGAGCGGCAGCTTGCGGTAGTTCTTCACCTTCACCAGCGCCGAGAAGAACTTGCCCGTGGCGTAGACCGGGTCGGTCAGCTGCTTCGGCGTTCCCCAGCCCTGTGAGGGCCGCTGCTGGAACACCCCCACCGAGTCGCGGTCGCCGTAGGGCAGGTTCACCAGCTTGGACTCCTGGATGCCGGTGGCGTAGGCGATCACGACCGCCCGTTCCGGCAGCTTCCTGCGGGCCGCGACCGCCGCGATGATCGAGGCGACCTGAGCCTGGTCGATCTCCAGCTCCAAGGAGCCCTCCGGAGTGGTGATCTTGCACCCCTCGCCGAGATCCCTGAAGGGCGCCCGGTTGAGCAGGGAGAAGATGCCCACGGTGATGGCCACCGCCAACACGGTCACGATCGCGATGATCGCGATGACCCCTTTGGAGAAGCGCCGTCGCACGCTGAAGAACCTACCGATCTCAGGCAGCCGGGAAGCGGCGGCGGATCTCGTCGAAACCTCGAAGTCGGAATCTCGAAGGGGAGCCGTCGCGCTCTGTTATCGTTTCACAGGTTTTGCGGGCAGAGCCTGCCCGTCGTGATGCCTGCGCGGCTCGGCGAGAAGCCGCTTTCGTCCGGGAGCGGAGGAGCCACGAGCCAGAGCCATTCCAGTCCGCTGCCGACAGCCGTCGACGAGCTGTGGAAACGCAGGGCCGCGCTGGGCCCCGGCGACCCGGAGGCGCGCAGCGTCGTCGTGAGCGCCGTCGACATGCTCGACAGCGGCAGGGCACGTGTCGCCGCCGTCTCCGGCGACGGCGAGGTGGTCGTGGACGAGCGGGCGCTGAAGGCCGTCACGCTGGCCTTCCACGTGCTCGGCATGGCCAGGTGTCAGGTGGGTGATTTCCACCACAACGATCGCATCCCACTGAAGACCTCCCTCGACGGAGTCCGCGTCGTGCCGGGAGCGATCGCCCGCTGGGGCGCCCACCTGGCTCCGGGCGTCGTCCTGATGCCCTCGTTCGTCGACATCGGCGCCCACGTGGGCGCCGGGACCACGGTCGGCACCTGGGCCTCGGTCGGCTCGTGCGCCCAGGTCGGGGACGACGTCCGCCTGTCCTGCGGGACCGTCGTCGGCGGGGGAGGCGGAGCCGTCGGAGGACTCGGAGGACTCGAAGGACTCGAAGGCGACGGCGCGGCGCCCGCGATCGTCGAGGACGGCGCGCTGGTCGGCAGCCGCGCGGTGGTCGGGGAGGGGGCCAGGGTCGGCAGGGGAGCGGTGCTCGGCGCGGGCACGATCCTGTCCGCCCGCACACCGGTCGTCGACGCGCGGACCGGCGAGGAGCTGGGACGCGGGCGCGTCCCCGACCGGTGCGTGGCCGCCGGAGGCACCAGGAGCACGCGGTTCGAGGGCGGAGACTTCGGGCTGCCCTGCGTCCTGGTGGTCGGGCGACTGCGGGAGGGGCCGCGCCACGACAGGGCCGAACTCGACGAGATCCTGCGCGAGCACGGGCTCGAGGCGTGACCGGGCGGCGCAGGCGTCCCGTCCTGCGGGTTGTGCGGTGGGCCGTCTGGCGGGCCGTCCGATCAAGGGTCCTGCGGGCCGTCCGGCGGGACTTCGCTCTCCGTCCTCCCCGCCGCCGTCTCCGGTCGGCCGTCGCGAGGCGGGTCATCGGACACAGGGTTCGATCGGGCCTGAGGCGTCTGTTCGGCCGGAGGCCGCGCCTCTTCGGGCGGAGATCGCGCCTCTTCGGGGGGAGGTCGCTCTCGGGGACGAGGCGTCTCCTCGCCTGGAGGCCGCGTGCGGGGGCACGGCGTCCCCCCGCGCGGAAGTCGCGGACGCGACGCGTCCCCTGACGGCCGCACGCCCCCTGGGGCGACCTGACGGACACGTGACTGGAGGACCTCGCCGCGCCGCCCGCCCTCACCGGACGTGCCGCGTCTCCCGAGGCGGGGCACAGGTGGGGACCGGACGTGCCGCGTCCGCCGAGGCGGGTCACGGGTGGGGACCGGGACCGGACGTGCCGGGTCCCCGAGGGGGGTCACAAGTGAGGGCACGGTCGGAGATAGGGTCGCGAGCATGAGTACGCGTCTGGATCTCACACAGGACGTCGGGGCGCTCACCGCGCGGATCGTGGACGTCGAGTCCGTCAGTGGCGACGAGAAGGTCCTGGCGGACGCCGTCGAGGAGGCACTGCGGGCGCTGCCGCACCTGCGCGTCGACCGCGACGGCGAAGCGATCGTGGCCCGCACCGAGCTGGGCCGTGGCGAGCGGGTGGTGATCGCGGGGCACATCGACACCGTCCCGATCGCGGACAACCTGCCCAGCCGGGTCGAGGGGGACCTGCTGTACGGCTGCGGAACCTCGGACATGAAGGCGGGCGTCGCGGTCGCGCTGAAGCTGGCCGCCGCGCTCAGCGAGCCGAGCCGGGACGTGACCTACGTCTTCTACGACTGCGAGGAGATCGATTCGGAGCGCAACGGCCTGCTCAGGCTCAGCCGCAACCACCCCGACTGGCTCACCGGGGACTTCGCCGTCCTCATGGAGCCGACGGACGGCGAGATCGAGGGCGGCTGCCAGGGCACGCTCAGGGCCGAGATCACCACCAGGGGCAGGCGGGCGCACAGCGCCAGGTCCTGGCTGGGGGTCAACGCCGTCCACGCGGCCGCGCCGGTGCTGGAGATCCTGAACGCCTATCAGGCCAGGCTCCCCGTCGTGGACGGCCTCGAATACCACGAGGGCCTGAGCGCGGTGGCGATCCGCGGCGGCGTCGCGGGCAACGTGATCCCCGACGAGTGCGTGGTGACCGTCAACTACCGGTTCGCCCCTGATCTGTCGCTTGAGGCCGCCCAGGAGCACGTGAACGAGGTGTTCGACGGATTCGAGGTCCGTTTCACCGACGGGGCCTCGGCGGCGCGTCCCGGACTGACCCATCCGGTCGCGGCGGCCTTCCTCGCGGCAGTCGGCGGCACGCCGCGGGCCAAGCTCGGCTGGACCGACGTCTCGCTGTTCTCGGGCCTCGGGGTTCCCGCGGTGAACTACGGGCCTGGCGACCCCAATCTGGCGCATCAACGCGGAGAGTTCGTCTCACTTGAGAAGATCGCCGACTGCGAGCGGAGAATGCTCGGCTGGCTGGACCCGCGGCACCGATGAGCCCGACGCCCCACGTCGCGGAGACCGCCGGTGAGGTGCGAAGACAGCCGGAAGGCGAGCGGGACGTGGGCCGGGCACAAATGAAAGTGGCTTTCCTCGCCGGCCATTTGGCGGGGAAAGCCACTTTCAGTCCCGAGCAGCACCCTCGGCAGTTAGACGCGGCCTCCAGGAAATCCGGTTCCAGGTTTTCCTGGAGAATTTTCAAGATTTTTCCGATGTCGGCGCTAGCGTGTTCGGCATGAAGAAGACACGCCCGGAACGCCGTCAGGGCGCCGCAGTCGTCCGCGGTGACCTTGTCTCCGACTCCACCCACGACCAGCGACTTCTCGACCGCAGAGGGCCCGCGGACTGGCTGCACATGGACCCGTGGCGGGTGATGCGCATCCAGGCGGAGTTCGTCGAGGGCTTCGGCCAGCTCGCGGAGCTGCCGGAGGCGGTGACCGTCTTCGGGTCCGCGCGCACCCCCGAGGACTCCCCCGAGTACGAGCTGGGCGTCAGGCTCGGCCGCAGGCTGTCCGAGGCGGGCTACGCCGTGATCACCGGCGGCGGCCCCGGCTGCATGGAGGCGGCCAACCGGGGAGCCAGGGAGGCGGGCGGGGTCTCGGTCGGCCTCGGCATCGAGCTCCCCTTCGAACAGCACATGAACGAGTACGTGGACCTGGGCATCGAGTTCCGCTACTTCTTCGTCCGCAAGACCATGTTCGTGAAGTACTCCTGCGGCTTCGTCGCGCTGCCCGGCGGCTTCGGCACGCTGGATGAGCTGTTCGAGGCGCTGACCCTGGTCCAGACGCGTAAGGTCACCTCCTTCCCCGTCGTGCTGCTGGGCACGGACTTCTGGGGCGGCCTGGTCGACTGGATCAAGACGACCCTGGTGGACTCCGGCAAGATCTCCCCGGCCGACCTGGACCTCGTCCAGGTCACCGACGACGTGGACGACGCCGTACGGATCATCGTCGACGCCGACAGGAACCGGGTGAACCGGCTCAGGGCGGAAGAGCGGGCGGCCAGGAACACGGTCGGCGACGCCGAATAGGTCTTCCCGCGTGTGAGCCTGGGGCGTTCGCCCGGCCGTCATGTGAGCCTGGGGCTTTCGCTCGGCCGTCATGTGAGCCCGGGCGTCCGCCGGGCCGTGCGAAGGTTCCCGCGCGAGTGGACGCCGAATAGGGTGCTCCCGTGTTCATATGCGTGTTCCTGGCGTCGAGCCAGAAGATCGACCAGAAGTATCTGGCACTGGCCGAGGAGGTCGGCGCCGAGCTGGCGCGGCGCGGGCACACCCTGGTCAGCGGGGGAGCCACGGTCTCCTGCATGGGGGCGGTCGCCAGGGCGGCCCGCGCGGGCGGCGGCCGTACCGTGGGGGTGATCCCCCAGGTCCTGGTGGACATCGAGGTCGCCGACGAGGAGTCGGACGAGCTGATCGTCACCACTGACATGCGGGAGCGCAAAGGCGTCATGGACGCCCGCTCCGACGCCTTCCTGGTGCTGCCCGGCGGCATCGGGACGCTGGAGGAACTGTTCGAGATCTGGACCGCGAGGACCATCGGCCTGCACGACAAGCCACTGGTCCTGCTGGATCCGTGGGGCGTCTACGCGCCGCTGAAGGCCCTGGTCGAGGGGCTTCACGCGGAGGGCTTCACACGGGCCGACGTCTTCGACGCGATCTCCTGGACCGCCACGGTCGAGGAGGCGTTCGAGCTGCTGGAGAAGACCACCAGGCACCTGGCGCCCAGCGTCGAAGAGCTGGGCGAGGCCACGGCGGGCTAGAGGCTGCTTTTTGGATCGGTGGGGGTTGGGGCGGCTGCCGTCGGGTGGGTGCGGTGTTCTTCTCGTTCGTTGTGGTCTTCTGGTTCGGGTGGTTCGTTTGTTCTCCGGGCCGGGCCTGGTTTTCTGGGCTGGGCTTGGTTCTCTGGGCTGGGCTTGGTTCTCTGGGCTGGGCTTGGTTCGCGTGGAGGGGGGCGGGTGGTCCGGCCGGCCGTCTCAGCTGAGCTCTGGCGGATTCAGGCCTCCGGCCTGGCGGGCGC
>NZ_BSEV01000013.1:0-1286 GCF_027922005.1 Streptosporangium carneum
GTGGAAGGGGCGGGTCGAGGCGGCTCGCCAGGCCGGGCGCAAGGACGTTCCGGCCCAGTCGGGCCTCGAAGAGATCTTCGAGGAGATCAGTCCCATCGAGGACTTCTCCGGGACCATGTCCCTGTCGTTCCGCGACCACCGGTTCGAGCCGCCCAAGTACTCAGTCGATGAGTGCAAAGACAAGGACATGACCTACTCCGCCCCGATGTTCGTCACGGCGGAGTTCATCAATAACACCACTGGTGAGATCAAGAGCCAGACCGTGTTCATGGGCGACTTCCCGCTCATGACCGGCAAGGGCACCTTCATCATCAACGGCACCGAGCGTGTCGTGGTCTCCCAGCTGGTCCGGTCTCCGGGCGTCTACTTCGACCGCAGCGTCGACAAGACCTCCGACAAGGACCTGTACGGCTGCAAGGTGATCCCCTCCCGGGGCGCCTGGCTCGAGTTCGAGATCGACAAGCGTGACAGCGTCGGCGTCCGCATCGACCGCAAGCGCAAGCAGGCCGTCACGGTCCTGCTGAAGGCGCTCGGGTGGACCAACGAGCAGATCCTTGAGCGGTTCGGGCAGTACGAGTCCATGCGCGCCACCCTGGAGAAGGACCACACGGCCGGCCAGGACGACGCTCTGCTGGACATCTACCGCAAGCTGCGGCCGGGTGAGCCGCCGACCAAGGAGTCGGCGCAGACGCTGCTGGAGAACCTGTACTTCAACCCCAAGCGTTACGACCTGGCCAAGGTCGGCCGCTACAAGATCAACAAGAAGCTCGGCGTCGACGCCGAGATCACCCAGGGCACGCTGACCGAAGAGGACATCGTCGCCACCATCGAGTACATCGTCAAGCTGCACGCGGGCGAGACCTCGATGCGGGGGGCGAACGACGAGATCGTCGTCGAGACCGACGACATCGACCACTTCGGCAACCGTCGTCTGCGCACGGTGGGCGAGCTCATCCAGAACCAGGTCCGCCTGGGCCTGGCCCGGATGGAGCGGGTCGTCCGTGAGCGGATGACCACCCAGGACGTCGAGGCGATCACGCCGCAGACCCTGATCAACATCCGCCCGGTCGTGGCGTCGATCAAGGAGTTCTTCGGCACCTCGCAGCTGTCGCAGTTCATGGACCAGACCAACCCCCTGGCGGGTCTGACGCACAAGCGTCGACTGTCCGCGCTGGGTCCCGGTGGTCTGTCCCGTGAGCGGGCCGGCTTCGAGGTCCGTGACGTCCACCCGTCGCACTACGGCCGCATGTGCCCGATCGAGACGCCCGAAGGCCCGAACATCGGCC
>NZ_BSEV01000013.1:1383-239341 GCF_027922005.1 Streptosporangium carneum
AGCGCCAGTCGGTGCCGCTGCTCAAGAGCGAGTCGCCGCTGGTCGGCACCGGCATGGAGTACCGCGCCGCGACCGACGCCGGTGACGTCATCACCGCCGACAAGGCCGGTGTGGTCGAGGAGGTCTCGGCCGACTACGTCACCGTGATGAACGACGACGGCACCCGCACCACCTACCGGGTGGCGAAGTTCAAGCGCTCCAACCAGGGCACCTGCTTCAACCAGAAGCCGATCGTGGCCGAGGGCGACCGCATCGAGGTCAACCAGGTGGTCGCCGACGGGCCGTGCACCGACAACGGTGAGATGGCGCTGGGCAAGAACCTGCTGGTGGCGTTCATGCCGTGGGAGGGCCACAACTACGAAGACGCGATCATCCTGTCCCAGCGGCTGGTGCAGGACGACGTGCTGTCCTCGATCCACATCGAGGAGCACGAGGTCGACGCCCGTGACACCAAGCTGGGCCCCGAGGAGATCACCCGGGACATCCCGAACGTGTCGGAGGAGGTGCTGGCCGATCTCGACGAGCGCGGCATCATCCGCATCGGCGCCGAGGTGGTGCCCGGCGACATCCTGGTCGGCAAGGTCACCCCGAAGGGCGAGACCGAGCTGACGCCGGAGGAGCGGCTGCTGCGTGCGATCTTCGGGGAGAAGGCCCGTGAGGTGCGCGACACCTCGCTGAAGGTGCCGCACGGCGAGCAGGGCAAGGTCATCGGGGTGCGGGTGTTCTCCCGCGAGGAGGGTGACGAGCTGCCGCCGGGGGTCAACGAGCTGGTGCGCGTGTACGTGGCGCAGAAGCGTAAGATCACCGACGGTGACAAGCTGGCCGGCCGGCACGGCAACAAGGGCGTCATCTCCAAGATCCTGCCGGTGGAGGACATGCCGTTCCTGGAGGACGGCACGCCGGTCGACATCATCCTCAACCCGCTGGGGGTGCCGGGCCGGATGAACGTCGGTCAGGTGCTGGAGACCCATCTGGGCTGGATCGCCGCCCGGGGCTGGGACATCTCCGGCATCGAGGAGGCCTGGGCCGAGCGGCTGCGTGACAAGGGCTTCGCCGAGGTCGACCCGCGCACCAACATGGCCACGCCGGTGTTCGACGGCGCCAACGAGGAAGAGATCATCGGGCTGCTCGACAACACGGTCCCCAACCGTGACGGGGATCGGCTGGTGCAGCGCAGCGGCAAGGCCCGCCTCTTCGACGGGCGCTCCGGTGAGCCGTTCCCGCACCCGATCTCGGTCGGCTACATCTACATCCTGAAGCTGCTCCACCTGGTCGACGACAAGATCCACGCTCGTTCGACCGGCCCGTACTCCATGATCACCCAGCAGCCGCTCGGCGGTAAGGCCCAGTTCGGCGGCCAGCGCTTCGGTGAGATGGAGGTGTGGGCGCTGGAGGCCTACGGCGCCGCCTACGCCCTCCAGGAGCTGCTGACGATCAAGTCCGACGACGTGCTGGGCCGGGTGAAGGTCTACGAGGCGATCGTCAAGGGCGAGAACATCCCCGAGCCGGGCATTCCCGAGTCCTTCAAGGTGCTCATCAAGGAAATGCAGTCGCTGTGCCTGAACGTCGAGGTGCTCTCCAGCGACGGCATGTCCATCGAGATGCGCGACACCGACGAGGACGTCTTCCGCGCCGCGGAGGAGCTCGGCATCGACCTGTCCCGGCGCGAGCCGAGCAGCGTCGAAGAGGTCTGATCTAGAAGCTGAGGAGGGGAATAACAAGTGCTGGACGTCAACTTCTTCGACGAGCTTCGGATCGGCCTCGCGACGGCTGACGACATCCGCCAGTGGTCGCACGGTGAGGTCAAGAAGCCCGAGACCATCAACTACCGGACCCTCAAGCCCGAGAAGGACGGACTCTTCTGCGAGAAGATCTTCGGTCCGACCCGGGACTGGGAGTGCTACTGCGGCAAGTACAAGCGCGTCCGCTTCAAGGGCATCATCTGTGAGCGCTGTGGCGTCGAGGTGACCCGCGCCAAGGTGCGTCGTGAGCGGATGGGCCACATCGAGCTGGCCGCGCCCGTCACGCACATCTGGTACTTCAAGGGCGTCCCGTCCCGTCTGGGATACCTGCTCGACCTGGCCCCGAAGGACCTCGAGAAGGTCATCTACTTCGCGGCCTACATGATCACGCACGTCGACAAGGAAATGCGCGAGCGTGACCTGCCGTCGCTCGAGGCGAAGATCTCGGTCGAGCGCCAGCACGTCGAGCAGCGCCGCGACGCCGACATCGAGGCCAGGCAGAAGAAGCTCGAGACCGACCTGGCCGAGCTCGAGGCCGCGGGCGCCAAGGGCGACCAGCGCCGCAAGGTCCGGGAGGGCGCCGAGCGCGAGATGCGTCAGCTCCGCGACCGGGCCCAGCGTGAGCTGGACCGCCTCGACGAGGTCTGGAGCCGCTTCAAGAACCTCAAGGTCCAGGACCTCGAGGGCGACGAGCTGCTCTACCGCGAGATGCGCGACCGCTTCGGCCGCTACTTCCGCGGCGGCATGGGCGCCCAGGCCATCCAGGAGCGTCTGACCAACTTCGACCTCGACCTCGAGGCCGAGAACCTCCGCGAGACGATCCGCAGCGGCAAGGGCCAGAAGAAGGCCCGCGCGCTCAAGCGTCTCAAGGTCGTCTCCGCGTTCCTGAACACCCGCAACTCGCCCAACGGCATGGTGCTGGACTGCATCCCGGTCATCCCGCCGGACCTGCGCCCCATGGTGCAGCTCGACGGTGGCCGGTTCGCGACCTCCGACCTGAACGACCTGTACCGCCGGGTGATCAACCGGAACAACCGCCTCAAGCGTCTTCTCGACCTCGGCGCGCCCGAGATCATCGTGAACAACGAGAAGCGGATGCTCCAGGAGGCCGTCGACGCCCTGTTCGACAACGGCCGCCGCGGCCGTCCGGTCACGGGCCCCGGCAACCGTCCCCTGAAGTCCCTCAGCGACATGCTGAAGGGCAAGCAGGGCCGGTTCCGCCAGAACCTCCTGGGCAAGCGAGTCGACTACTCCGGCCGTTCGGTCATCGTCGTCGGCCCGCAGCTGAAGCTGCACCAGTGCGGTCTGCCCAAGCAGATGGCGCTGGAGCTGTTCAAGCCGTTCGTGATGAAGCGCCTGGTCGACCTGAACCACGCGCAGAACATCAAGTCGGCCAAGCGGATGGTCGAGCGCGCGCGCCCGGTCGTGTGGGACGTCCTCGAAGAGGTCATCACCGAGCACCCCGTGCTGCTCAACCGCGCGCCGACGCTGCACCGCCTGGGCATCCAGGCCTTCGAGCCGCAGCTGGTCGAGGGCAAGGCCATCCAGATCCACCCGCTCGTCTGCACCGCGTTCAACGCGGACTTCGACGGTGACCAGATGGCCGTGCACCTGCCGCTGTCGGCGGAGGCGCAGGCCGAGGCCCGCATCCTGATGCTGTCGACCAACAACATCCTGAAGCCGGCCGACGGCAAGCCGGTGACCATGCCCACCCAGGACATGATCATCGGTCTGTACTCCCTGACCACCCTCAAGGACGACGACGAGAACGCCCCGGGTCAGGGCAGGGTCTTCGGCTCGGTCTCCGAGGCGCTCATGGCCTACGACCGGCGCGAGCTGGACATCCAGGCCAAGATCCAGATCCGGATGAAGGGCGACGTCCCGCCGCCTCGCGGCTGGGAGGGTCCCGAGGGCTGGGAGCAGGGCGACAGCTACCGGCTGGAGACCACGCTCGGCCGCTGCCTGTTCAATCAGACGCTGCCGGCGAACTACCCGTACGTGAACTCGCAGGTCGGCAAGAAGCAGCTGTCGGCCATCGTCAACGAGCTCGCCGAGAAGTACCCCAAGGTCGAGGTCGCGGCCGCGCTCGACGCCCTCAAGGACGCCGGCTTCTACTGGGCGACCAGGGCCGGTGTGACGATCTCCATCGAGGACGTCATCTCGCCGCCGAACAAGGCCACGATCATGGAGACGTACGAGCGCAGGGCCGACAAGGTCCAGCGCGAGTACGAGCGCGGTCTCATCACCGACGAGGAGCGCCGTCAGGAGCTCATCGAGATCTGGACGCACGCGACCAGTGACGTGACCGACGACATGCAGAAGGCGTTCCCGAAGACCAACCCGGTCTGGATGATGGTCCAGTCGGGCGCCCGAGGAAACCTGATGCAGGTCCGTCAGATCTCCGGCATCCGCGGTCTGGTGTCCAACACCAAGGGTGAGACGATCCCGCGTCCGATCAAGGCCTCGTTCCGCGAGGGCCTGTCGGTGCTGGAGTACTTCATCTCCACCCACGGACAGCGGAAGGGTCTGGCCGACACCGCGCTGCGGACCGCCGACTCGGGTTACCTGACCCGTCGTCTGGTGGACGTCGCGCAGGACGTCATCGTCCGCGAGATCGACTGCGGCACCGACCGCGCGGTCCCGCTGCACGTCGGCGAGCGCGACGCCCAGGGCAACCTGGTCAAGGCGGAGAACGCCGAGAGCAACGTGCACGGCCGCATCCTGGCCGAGGACGTCGAGGTGGACGGCAAGGTCATCGCGAGCTCGGGTGTCGACATCAGCGACATCCACGTCACCGCGCTGGTCGAGGCCGGGATCGAGACCGTCAGGACCCGCAGCGCCCTTGTCTGCGAGGCCAAGATCGGTGTCTGCGCCACCTGCTACGGCCGTTCGCTGGCGACCGGCAAGCTCGTGGACGTCGGCGAGGCGGTCGGCATCATCGCCGCCCAGTCGATCGGCGAGCCCGGCACCCAGCTGACGATGCGCACCTTCCACACCGGTGGTGTGGCGGGCGCGGACATCACCCACGGTCTGCCCCGTGTCCAGGAGCTCTTCGAGGCGCGCGTCCCCAAGGGCGTCGCCCCGATCAGCGAGGCCGAGGGCCGGGTGCGCATCGACGAGACCGACAAGACCCGGAAGATCGTGATCGTTCCGGACGACGGTTCCGAGGAGATCGCCTACCCGGTGTCCATGCGCTCGCGCATGCTGGTCTCCGATGGGCAGCGCGTCACGGTCGGCCAGCAGCTGATCGCCGGCGCCGTCAACCCCAACGAGGTGCTGCGCATCCTCGGCCCCAGGGCCGTGCAGCTGCACCTGGTGGCCGAGGTCCAGCAGGTCTACCGCTCGCAGGGTGTGTCGATCCACGACAAGCACATTGAGATCATCGTCAGGCAGATGCTCAAGCGCGTGAACGTGCTGGAGTCCGGCGACGCCGACATGCTGCCCGGTGAGCTCGTCGAGCGGCCGCGCTTCGAGCGGATCAACCGCGAGTGCGTGGCCGAGGGCGGCACCCCGGCCTCCGGTCGTCCGGTGCTGATGGGCATCACCAAGGCGTCGCTCGCCACCGAGTCCTGGCTGTCGGCGGCGTCCTTCCAGGAGACGACGCGAGTCCTCACCGACGCGGCGATCCACGCCAAGTCGGACTCGCTGCTCGGCCTCAAGGAGAACGTCATCATCGGAAAGCTCATCCCGGCCGGTACCGGCATGCCGCAGTACCGCAACATCCGGGTCGAGCCGACCGAGGAGGCGAAGGCCGCGATGTACACCGTCGGCGGTTACGACGGCTCCGCGGCCGACTACACCTTCGGCTCGGGCTCCGGCGAGGCCGTGCCGCTGGAGGAGTACGACTTCGGCCAGTACAACCGGTAGACGCCCGGCGAAGGTCGGCTGAACGACGAAGCCGGCCGGACAGGCACGACGACGGCGCCCGGTCTCCCGCGAGGGGGACCGGGCGCCGCCGTGTTCGGAGTTCTTTCCGCCGATCTTTCTTGACCGGAACGTTGCGGGGAAAGCCGCACGTCTATGCCGGGAACGGCCTGAGAAGTCCCTGAAGACGGGTAAACTCGTGCTGGACCCAACAGCGGTCGGCTGGAAATCGGCCGCGGAGTCGCGACACGAACACGGGCGCTCGCAACGGCGGCCCGAGAGCGCAACCGTTTTGACGTGTTGCGTTGGACTGGGTAATCTTTCCGTTCGTGCCCGTGGCTTCATGGGCTCTCATGCGTGCGTGCCGACAGGTTTCCCATCGGGGAGTTGGCAGGGGCGCCGCATGGCTTCCTCCACCGGAGCGGCCTGGCGGGGAGAGTGGCGCGACAAGTGCGCGACACGCCCGAGCGCGTGGGTCGGAGTGGATGGAAAAACCGCAGGTCATGACACCGGCAGCGCCTGCAAAAGCAACAAAATTTCGAATTACCGGCAAAGCACGAACGGAGACGCGGTGCCTACGATTCAGCAGCTGGTCCGCAAGGGCCGCCAGGACAAGGTCACCAAGACCAAGACCCCGGCGCTCAAGGCCAGCCCCCAGCGACGCGGCACCTGCATGCGCGTTTACACCACGACGCCCAAGAAGCCGAACTCCGCCCTCCGCAAGGTCGCGCGTGTCCGGCTCACCAACGGCATCGAGGTCACGGCCTACATCCCCGGTGTCGGCCACAACCTCCAGGAGCACTCCATCGTGCTCGTCCGCGGTGGTCGTGTGAAGGACCTGCCGGGTGTTCGCTACAAGATCATCCGTGGCTCGCTGGACACCCAGGGTGTCCGCAACCGCAAGCAGGCCCGTAGCCGTTACGGCGCGAAGAAGGAGAAGTAAGAATGCCTCGCAAGGGTTCTCCTGGCCGTCGTCAGCTCATGGCTGACCCGGTCCACAACTCGCCCCTGGTCACCGCGCTCATCAACAAGGTGCTCCTGGACGGCAAGCGCTCCATCGCCCAGTCCATCGTGTACGGCGCGCTCGAGGGCGCCAGGGAGAAGACCGGCAACGACCCGGTCGTCACCCTGAAGCGGGCCCTGGACAACGTCAAGCCGACCCTTGAGGTCCGCAGCCGCCGTGTCGGTGGCGCGACCTACCAGGTCCCGGTCGAGGTGCGCGCCGCGCGCAGCACCACCCTGGCCCTGCGTTGGCTGGTGCAGTACTCCCGCGCCCGCCGCGAGAAGACCATGACCGAGCGCCTCATGAACGAGCTGCTCGACGCCAGCAACGGCCTCGGCGCCAGCGTCAAGAAGCGCGAGGACACCCACAAGATGGCCGAGTCCAACAAGGCCTTCGCCCACTACCGCTGGTAACAGCGGGTTCGACGAGACGACGAGGACGCGAGAGAAGTGGCCACCACGACCGCTCTTGACCTGGCCAAGGTCCGAAACATCGGCATCATGGCCCACATCGACGCGGGCAAGACCACGACGACCGAGCGCATCCTGTTCTACACCGGTATCAACTACAAGATCGGTGAAGTCCACGAGGGCGCAGCCACGATGGACTGGATGGAGCAGGAGCAGGAGCGTGGTATCACCATCACCTCCGCTGCTACGACCTGCGAGTGGCTCGGCCACACGATCAACATCATCGACACCCCGGGTCACGTGGACTTCACGATCGAGGTGGAGCGCTCGCTCCGCGTCCTCGACGGTGCCGTCGCCGTGTTCGACGGCGTCGCCGGTGTGGAGCCCCAGTCCGAGACGGTGTGGCGTCAGGCCGACCGTTACGGCGTGCCCCGCATCTGCTTCGTCAACAAGATGGACCGTGTCGGCGCGGAGTTCCACCGCTGCGTCGACATGATGGTCAGCCGCCTGCACGCGACCCCCGCGGTCGTTCAGCTTCCCTGGGGCGTCGAGGCCGACTTCAAGGGCGTCATCGACCTGGTGAAGATGAAGGGCCTGCTCTGGAGCGCCGAGGCGGCCAAGGGCGAGATGTACGAGACCGTGGACATCCCGGCCGAGCACGCCGAGGCTGCCCGCGAGTGGCGTGACAAGCTCGTCGAGACCGTCGCGGAGAACGACGACGAGCTGATGGAGCTCTTCCTCGAGGGCGTCGAGCCCACCGAGGAGCAGCTGGTCGCGGCCATCCGCCGCGCGACGCTGGCCAGCGCCATCAACCCGGTCCTGACCGGCACCGCGTTCAAGAACAAGGGCGTTCAGCCCCTGCTCGACGCGATCGTGGCCTACCTCCCCGCCCCGACCGACATCCCGGCCTTCAAGGGTCACGCGGTCAACAACGAGGACGAGGTCATCGAGCGTCACGCGGACGTCAGCGAGCCGTTCGCCGCGCTGGCCTTCAAGATCATGAGCGACCAGCACCTGGGCCGTCTCACCTACATCCGCATCTACTCGGGCACGCTCGAGACCGGCACCGCCGTGGTCAACTCGGTGAAGGGCCGCAAGGAGCGGATCGGCAAGATCTACCAGATGCACGCCAACAAGCGCGAGGAGCGCTCGTCGGCGCACGCCGGTCAGATCGTCGCCGTCATGGGTCTGAAGGACACCACGACCGGTGACACGCTGGCCGACCCGTCCTCCCCGGTGGTCCTGGAGTCGATGAACTTCCCGGCGCCGGTCATCAACGTCGCGATCGAGCCCAAGACCAAGGGCGACCAGGAGAAGCTGGGCACCGCGATCCAGCGTCTGGCCGAGGAGGACCCGTCCTTCCAGGTCCGTCGTGACGAGGAGACCGGGCAGACGGTCATCTGGGGTATGGGCGAGCTCCACCTGGAGATCCTCGTCGACCGGATGCGCCGCGAGTTCAAGGTCGAGGCCAACGTCGGCCGCCCGCAGGTGGCCTACCGCGAGACCATCCGCCGCAAGGTGGAGAAGGTCGACTACGTCCACAAGAAGCAGACCGGTGGATCGGGTCAGTTCGCGAAGGTCATCATCGACATCGAGCCGCTGGGCGAAGGCAACGACGGCTACGAGTTCGAGAACAAGGTCTCCGGTGGCCGCATCCCGAGGGAGTACATCCCCTCGGTCGACGCCGGTGCCCAGGAGGCCGCGGAGTTCGGCGTTCTCGCCGGTTACCCCATGGTCGGGGTCAAGGTCACCCTGCAGGACGGCGCCTACCACGAGGTGGACTCGTCCGAAATGGCCTTCAAGATCGCTGGCTCGATGGCCTTCAAGGAGGCCGCGCGCAAGGCGGACGCCGTAATCCTGGAGCCGATGATGGCCGTCGAGGTCACCACGCCCGAGGACTACATGGGTGATGTCATCGGTGACCTCAACGGTCGCCGCGGGCAGATCCAGTCAATGGACGAGCGCGGTGGAAACCGCGTCGTCAACGCGCTCGTGCCGCTGTCTGAGATGTTCGGCTACGTGGGTGACCTCCGTAGCAAGACGCAGGGACGCGCGAGCTACAGCATGCAGTTCGACTCCTATGCGGAAGTGCCTCAGCACATCGCCAAGGAGATCGTCGCGAAGGTGCGGGGCGAGTAAGTCCGGCATCCGTTTCGGTGCGGGCGGCGAGGACATCGCCGCCCCGTCACCGAGGGGGTGCGGGGCGAGTGAGCCCGCTGTCCCTACCAGGGAGGACGGCGTCGTCGACGCCGTCCCCTCGTCGGAAGGGCGCGGGCGAAGCTGCTCACCGGCCGGTCCTCACGGGGGCCGCCCCCAAGCCCGAGTGAAAAGACGCAAGTCAAGTCAGAATCTCTAAGGAGACAGAGCAGTGGCCAAGGCCAAGTTCGAGCGGACCAAGCCGCACGTAAACATCGGCACCATTGGGCACATCGACCACGGCAAGACCACTCTGACCGCGGCGATCACCAAGGTGCTCCACGAGCGTTACCCGAACCTCAACGAGGCGACCCCGTTCGACAAGATCGACAAGGCGCCCGAGGAGAAGGCTCGTGGTATCACGATCTCCATCGCGCACGTCGAGTACCAGACCGAGCAGCGCCACTACGCCCACGTGGACTGCCCCGGTCACGCCGACTACGTGAAGAACATGATCACCGGTGCGGCTCAGATGGACGGCGCGATCCTCGTGGTCGCCGCCACCGACGGTCCGATGCCGCAGACCAAGGAGCACGTCCTCCTGGCCCGTCAGGTCGGCGTCCCCTACATCGTGGTCGCCCTGAACAAGGCCGACATGGTGGACGACGAGGAGATCCTGGAGCTCGTCGAGCTCGAGGTCCGTGAGCTTCTCTCGGCCCAGGAGTTCCCCGGCGACGACCTGCCGGTCGTTCGCGTCTCGGCGCTGAAGGCGCTCGAGGGCGACGAGAAGTGGGGCGACAGCATCATCGAGCTCATGACCGCGGTGGACGAGAACGTCCCGCAGCCGGCTCGTGAGACCGACAAGCCGTTCCTCATGCCGATCGAGGACGTCTTCTCGATCACCGGTCGTGGCACCGTCGTCACCGGCCGTATCGAGCGCGGTGTCGTCAAGGTCAACGAGACCGTCGACATCATCGGCATCAAGGACACCAAGACCACCACCACGGTCACCGGTGTCGAGATGTTCCGCAAGCTCCTCGACGAGGGCCAGGCCGGTGACAACGTCGGTCTGCTCCTGCGCGGCATCAAGCGTGAGGACGTCGAGCGCGGCCAGTGCATCATCAAGCCGGGCACGACCACCCCGCACACCGAGTTCGAGGCCCAGGTCTACATCCTGAGCAAGGACGAGGGCGGCCGCCACACGCCGTTCTTCAACAACTACCGCCCGCAGTTCTACTTCCGTACGACTGACGTGACCGGTGTTGTGAACCTGCCCGAGGGCACCGAGATGGTCATGCCCGGTGACAACACCGAGATGTCCGTCCAGCTCATCCAGCCCATCGCGATGGAGGACGGTCTCAAGTTCGCCATCCGCGAGGGTGGCCGCACCGTCGGTGCGGGTCGCGTTACCAAGATCATCAAGTAGTACGATCGCGGAGTGGCGGTCGGCCCTCGTCGCAGGGCCGACCGCCGCGCCACGAGGGGGCCGTGCCGTACGGCGCGTCTCCCAGCCCACGAACCGTGATCTCGCAGTTGGTTCGGCCGCACAGTGACCGAACTAACTGCCAGATCACGGAAGAAAGCGCAGATCGACAGCGTCTGCTCCGTGGGACACATATAGCGGCACCCTGCCGCACGTAACTTTTTCAGACGACAGCGAAGGACACCGAGGCCATTATGGCGGGACAGAAGATCCGCATCCGGCTCAAGGCCTATGACCACGAGGTCATCGACAGCTCGGCCAAGAAGATCGTTGAGACGGTCACGCGGACTGGTGCTAAGGTCGCGGGCCCGGTGCCGCTGCCGACCGAGAAGAACGTGTACTGCGTCATCCGCTCGCCGCACAAGTACAAGGACAGCCGCGAGCACTTTGAGATGCGCACGCACAAGCGGCTGATTGACATCATCGACCCGACGCCGAAGACGGTCGACTCGCTCATGCGACTCGACCTCCCCGCCGGCGTTGACATCTCGATCAAGCTCTGAGGGAACGCACTGACATGGCTAAGCAGATCAAGGGCGTCCTGGGCAAGAAGCTCGGCATGACCCAGGTCTTCGACGCGGACAACCGGATGGTCCCGGTGACCGTCGTCGAGGCTGGTCCGTGCGTCGTGACCCGCGTCCGCACTCCCGAGAAGGACGGCTACTCCGCCGTACAGCTCGGCTTCGGGCAGGTCGACCCGCGGAAGGTCAACAAGCCGCTCGGCGACTACCTGCGCAAGCACGACATCACTCCGCGCCGTTACTTCACGGAGATCCGTACCGACGACGCGAGCGACTACACCCTCGGCCAGGAAGTCCTGGCCGACACCTTCGAGGCCGGCCAGTTCGTCGACGTGACGGGCAAGAGCAAGGGCAAGGGCTTCGCCGGTGTCATGAAGCGTCACGGCTTCAAGGGTCTGGGCGCCTCGCACGGTACCCAGCGCAAGCACCGTTCGCCGGGTTCCATCGGTGGCTGCGCCACCCCGGGCCGCGTTTTCAAGGGCCTGCGCATGGCTGGTCGGATGGGTAACGTCCGTACCACCATCCAGAGCCTCAAGGTCCACGCCGTGGACGCCGAGAAGGGCCTCATCCTGATCAAGGGTGCGATCCCCGGCGCCAACGGCAGCCTGGTTCTCGTCCGCACCGCTGCCAAGAAGGGGGCTGCCAAGTGAGCACCATTGACGTCCTCGACGTGAGCGGCGCGAAGACCGGCACGGTCGACCTGCCCGGCGACATCTTCGGCGCCAAGGTCAACATCCCGCTGATCCACCAGGTCGTCGTGGCCCAGCTCGCCGCTCGTCGGCAGGGCACCCACAAGGCCAAGACCCGCGGTGAGATCAGCGGCGGCGGCAAGAAGCCGTACCGCCAGAAGGGCACCGGCCGGGCCCGCCAGGGTTCGACCCGCGCTCCGCAGTTCACCGGCGGTGGCACCGTCCACGGCCCGGTCCCGCGGGACTACAGCCAGAAGACGCCCAAGAAGATGAAGGCCGCCGCCCTGCGCGGCGCCCTGTCCGACAGGGCGAACGGCGGCCGCGTCCACGTGGTCAGCGGCCTGGTCACGGGGGAGACCCCCAGGACCAAGGCGGCTCTGGAGTCGCTGCGCAAGGTCACGCAGGCCCGCAGCGTCCTGGTCGTCGTCGACGAGGGTGACGAGCTCACCTGGATGAGCCTGCGCAACGCTCCCGAGGTCCACCTGCTGGACTCCGGGCAGCTGAACACCTACGACGTGCTCTGCTACGACGACGTCGTCTTCACTCAGGAGGCGTACGACCAGGTCGTCGCGCGTCTGAGCAAGAGCGGGAAGGAAGACGCCTGATGGAGAAGATCGCCGACCCGCGCGACATCATCATCAAGCCGGTTGTCTCCGAGAAGAGCTACGGCCTGATCGACGAGCACAACAAGTACACGTTCCTGGTGCGGAAGAACGCCAACAAGACGCAGGTCAAGATCGCGATTGAGCAGATCTTCGGCGTCAAGGTGGTCAGCGTCAACACCGTCAACCGCCAGGGCAAGCGCAAGCGGACCAAGTTCGGTTACGGCCAGCGCCCCAGCACCAAGCGCGCGATCGTGAGCCTGGTCGAGGGTGACCGTATCGACATCTTCGGCCAGGTTGGCTGACCCGCTCGCTGAAGTAAGTAACAGGGAGAACGCCCCCCGTCGTCAGACGGGGGGCATTCGACCGGATTAACCGACGAAGGATGAACGAAAAAGATGGGCATCCGTAAACTCAAGCCGACGACCCCGGGTCGCCGCGGCGCCAGCGTCTCGGACTTTGCCGAGATCACGCGCAGCACGCCCGAGAAGTCGCTGCTTGCCCCCTTGCACAGCAAGGGAGGGCGCAACGTCCACGGCCGGGTCACCACCCGCCACCAGGGCGGTGGCCACAAGCGCGCCTACCGGATCATCGACTTCCGGCGCCACGACAAGGACGGGATCCCGGCCAAGGTCGCTCACATCGAGTACGACCCCAACCGCACCTCCCGCATCGCTCTGCTGCACTACGCCGACGGGGAGAAGCGCTACATCCTCTGCCCGACCGGCCTCAAGCAGGGCGACAAGATCGAGAACGGCCCCACGGCCGACATCAAGCCGGGTAACTGCCTCCCGCTGCGCAACATCCCGACCGGTACCTTCATCCACGCGGTGGAGCTCCGTCCGGGTGGCGGCGCCAAGCTGGGCCGGTCCGCCGGTGCGCAGATCCAGCTGCTCGCCAAGGAGGGCCAGTACGCCACGCTGCGTATGCCCTCCGGCGAAATGCGCCAGGTCGACGTCCGCTGCCGGGCCTCCATCGGCCAGGTCGGCAACGCCGAGCAGGCCAACATCAACTGGGGTAAGGCCGGCCGTATGCGGTGGAAGGGCAAGCGCCCCACCGTCCGCGGTGTCGCGATGAACCCGGTCGACCACCCGCACGGTGGTGGTGAGGGTAAGACCTCCGGTGGTCGTCACCCCGTCAACCCCAAGGGCAAGCCCGAGGGTCGTACTCGTGCGGCGAACAAGGCCAGCGACCGGCTGATCATCCGTCGTCGGACCAAGCGGAAGAAGCGGTAGGAGCAGCCAAAATGCCACGTAGCCTTAAGAAGGGTCCCTTCGTGGACGACCACCTTCAGAAGAAGGTGGATGTCCAGAACGAGAAGGGCACCAAGAACGTCATCAAGACGTGGTCGCGGCGCTCCATGATCGTTCCCGACATGCTCGGTCACACGATCGCCGTTCACGACGGCCGCAAGCACGTCCCGGTGTTCGTCACCGAGTCGATGATCGGCCACAAGCTCGGTGAGTTCGCGCCCACGCGGACGTTCCGCAGCCACGTCAAGGAAGACCGCCGCAGCCGGCGGTAAGCGCCTTAGGGCGGGGAAGTCGAGCCGGAGACGGCCGGAAACGGTCGCACGGCGAGACGGGCCCGCTCGACACGAAGCAGAAGGTAAGAGGAGTAAGCGATGGAAGCCAGGGCTCAGGTGCGGTTCGCGCGCCACACGCCCATGAAGGCCCGCCGCGTGGTGGACCTCATTCGCGGGCTGCCCGCTTCGGAGGCGCAGGCCGTGCTGCAGTTCGCTCCCCAGTCGGCGAGCGAGACCGTGTACAAGGTGCTGTCCAGCGCCATTGCCAACGCGGAGCACAACTTCAAACTCGACCGCGACACGCTCTTCGTGAGCCGTGCGTGGGTCGACGAGGGCCCGACGCTGAAGCGGTTCCGTCCCCGCGCTCAGGGTCGCGCCTATCGGATCAACAAGCGGACGAGCCACATCACCGTGATCGTGGAGTCCCGCGAGCCGAAGGGGAGGACCCGCTAGTGGGTCAGAAGGTTAACCCGCACGGGTTCCGCCTCGGCATCACGACCGACTTCAAGAGCCGGTGGTACGCCGACAAGCTCTACAAGTCGTACGTCGCCGAGGACGTCGCCATCCGCCGCATGCTCAAGAAGGGCATGGAGCGGGCCGGCATCTCCAAGGTGGAGATCGAGCGGACCACCGACCGGGTTCAGGTCGACATCCACACCGCCCGTCCCGGCATCGTCATCGGCCGCCGCGGCGCCGAGGCCGACCGGATCCGCGGTGACCTCGAGAAGCTGACCAAGAAGCAGGTCCAGCTGAACATCCTCGAGGTCAAGAACCCCGAGATCGACGCTCAGCTCGTCGCCCAGGGCGTCGCCGAGCAGCTGTCCAGCCGTGTGTCGTTCCGTCGCGCCATGCGCAAGGCGATGCAGTCGGCCATGAAGAGCGGCGCCAAGGGCATCCGGGTGCAGTGCTCCGGCCGTCTGGGCGGCGCCGAGATGTCCCGCTCGGAGTTCTACCGCGAGGGCCGCGTGCCCCTGCACACGCTCCGTGCGGACATCGACTACGGCCTCTACGAGGCCCGCACCACCTTCGGCCGCATCGGCGTGAAGGTGTGGATCTACAAGGGTGAGGCCCCGACCAGCCGCGCCGAGCGTGAGGCGGCTGCCGCCGGTGCTCGCGCGGGCCAGCGTCGGGACCGCGACGACCGTCGTGGCGGCGCCGGCGGCGACCGTCCGCGTCGCGGTGGCGGCGCCGGTGGCGACCGTCCGCGTCGTGGCGGCGCAGGCCGTGGCGACCGCGCCCCCAGGAACGAGGCGGCCTCCCAGGCTGCCCCCGAGACCGGCCCGGCTGCGCAGCCGGGTGCTGAAGGGAGCTGACCATGCTGATCCCGCGCAGGGTCAAGCACCGCAAGCAGCACCGGCCCGACCGTCACGGCGCCGCCAAGGGTGGCACCAGGGTCGTGTTCGGAGAGTTCGGCATTCAGGCGCTTGAGCACTCCTACGTGACCAACCGCCAGATCGAGTCGGCTCGTATCGCGATGACCCGCCACATCAAGCGTGGTGGAAAGGTCTGGATCAACATCTACCCGGACCGTCCCCTCACCAAGAAGCCGGCCGAGACCCGCATGGGTTCCGGTAAGGGTTCGCCGGAGTGGTGGATCGCGAACGTCAAGCCCGGTCGCATCATGTTCGAGCTCTCGGGTGTCGCGGAGCCGGTGGCCCGCGAAGCCCTGCGTCGTGCGATGCACAAGCTCCCGATGAAGTGCCGGTTCGTTAAGCGTGAAGTGGGTGAGGCGTGATGGCTAAGGGCCTGACCGCCGGTGAGCTGCGGGTGGAGGACCAGGACACCCTGGTCCAGAAGCTGAAGGAAGCCAAGGAGGAGCTGTTCAACCTCCGCTTCCAGGCCGCGACCGGCCAGTTGGAGAGCCACGGGCGGCTGCGCGCCGTCCGCCGCGAGATCGCCCGTATCTACACCGTGATGCGCGAGCGGGAGCTCGGCATTGTGACGGTTGAGAAGGAGTCGATCGATGGCTGAGACAGCTGAGAGCACGAACAAGGCGCGTAACTACCGCAAGACCCGCGAGGGTCTGGTGGTCAGCGACAAGATGGACAAGACTGTCGTCGTCGCTGTCGAGGACCGCGTCAAGCACCCCCTGTACGGCAAGGTCATCCGTCGGACGACCAAGTACAAGGCGCACGACGAGGCCAACTCGTGCGGCGTCGGCGACCGCGTTCTCCTGATGGAGACCCGGCCGCTGTCGGCCAGCAAGCGCTGGCGGGTCGTCGAGATCCTCGAGCGGGCCAAGTAAGAAACGCGCCTCGTGGGGGGTGACCTGGTCGCCCCCCATGACGGTGTCCAAGGGGGCGGAGTTGATCTCCGCCCCGCCTGCGGCGGCGGTGGTGCGGAAAAGAGGGCCACGTCGGGCGCGGTGGGAGGGCGAGAGCCACGCCACCGGAGCGCGACGGGGAGGACTCGTCCGGACAGGGCTGTCGCCGGAGGAAAAAGACCACATCAGGTTCCGCAAGGCTTACCCGGGAGTCACGGGTGAGAACCGGCGAGACAAACAGGAGTTCAAGTGATTCAGCAGGAGTCGCGACTCAAGGTCGCCGACAACACGGGTGCGAAGGAAGTCCTTTGCATTCGTGTGCTCGGTGGCTCGGGTCGGCGCTACGCGGGAATCGGCGACATCATCGTCGCCACGGTCAAGGACGCCATTCCTGGCGGCACCGTGAAGAAGGGCGACGTCGTCAAGGCGGTCATCGTCCGCACTGTCAAGGAGCGCCGCAGGCCCGACGGCTCCTACATCCGCTTCGACGAGAACGCCGCCGTCATCATCAAGGACAGCGGTGACCCTCGTGGTACGCGTATCTTCGGTCCCGTCGGACGCGAGCTGCGTGACAAGAAGTTCATGCGCATCATCTCGCTCGCGCCGGAGGTGTTGTAATGCCGAAGCTGCATGTCAAGAAGGGCGACCTGGTCCTCGTCATCGCCGGCAAGGACAAGGGCGCCAAGGGTCGTGTGATCGCCGCTCTCCCGCGTGAGGACCGCGTGCTGGTCGAGGGCGTCAACATGATCAAGAAGCACTCCAAGGAGACCCACCAGGGCCCGCGCGGCGCCAAGACCGGCGGTGTGCAGACCATGGAGGCTCCCATCCACGTGAGCAACGTCAAGAAGCTCAAGGATGACGAGAAGCCTGCCAAGAAGGAGTCGGCGAAGGCCGCCTCTGACGAGTCGGGTGAGGACAACTGATGACCGCCAACACCACCGAGGCCGTCGAGACGCGGTCGCTTCCGCGCCTCAAGCAGCGCTACCGCGAAGAGATCGCCGCGAAGCTGCAGGAGCAGTTCGGTTTCGAGAACGTCATGCTGATCCCCACGATCACCAAGATCAAGGTGAACATGGGCGTCGGCGAGGCCGCGCGCGACTCGAAGCTCATCGACGGCGCCGTCCGTGACCTCACCGTGATCACCGGCCAGAAGCCGGCGGTCGTCCGGGCCCGCAAGTCCATCGCCCAGTTCAAGCTGCGTGAGGGCATGCCGATCGGCGCCCACGTCACGCTGCGCGGCGACCGCATGTGGGAGTTCCTCGACCGGCTGCTCTCGCTGGCGCTGCCCCGCATCCGTGACTTCCGCGGCCTGTCGCCCAAGCAGTTCGACGGCAACGGCAACTACACCTTCGGTCTCACCGAGCAGGTCATGTTCCACGAGATCGACCAGGACAAGGTCGACCGCCAGCGTGGCATGGACATCACGGTCGTGACCACCGCTAAGACCGACGACCAGGGCCGGGCGCTGCTCAAGCTTCTCGGCTTCCCCTTCAAGGAGGCCTGATCATGGCGAAGACGTCGCTCAAGGTCAAGGCTGCTCGTAAGGCCAAGTTCGAGGTCCGGGCGTACACTCGGTGCTCGCGCTGTGGTCGTCCCCGCGCCGTCTACAGGAAGTTCGGCCTGTGCCGCATCTGCTTCCGTGAGATGGCGCACCGGGGCGAGCTGCCCGGCATCACCAAGTCGAGCTGGTAGTTCCCCGCGCGGTTCGGTGGACACCTCGTGATCACCGGACCGCGCGGCGCCAGCCGCACACAGATAGTCGTATTCACCGGGCGCTGCCTCAGGCGCCCATGACCACACCGAAGGTCCCTTGTGGAAACCGCGGTGAGGAAGGCCACCGGCCATGACGATGACCGACCCGATCGCAGACATGCTCACGCGTCTGCGAAACGCGAACTCGGCGTACCACGACACCGTGGCCATGCCGTACTCGAAGATCAAGGCGCACATCGCCGAGATCCTCCAGCAGGAGGGTTACATTCAGGCCTGGAGCGTCGAGGACGCCAAGGTCGGAAAGAACCTCGTGGTGGAGCTCAAGTTCGGGCCGAGCCGTGAGCGTTCGCTGGCGGGCCTGCGCCGGGTTTCCAAGCCCGGTCTGCGGGTTTACGCGAAGAAGGACAACCTGCCCCGGGTCCTGGGCGGACTGGGCGTCGCGATCATCTCGACGTCCGGCGGCCTCATGACCGACAAGCAGGCCGGCAAGCGTGGAGTGGGCGGGGAAGTCCTCGCCTTCGTTTGGTAGAAGGGAGAAATCACAGCATGTCACGAATCGGACGGCTGCCCATCCCTGTACCGAACGGCGTGGACGTCGCCATCGACGGCCGGGATGTCACGGTCAAGGGCCCCAAGGGCACGCTCTCACACACGATCGCTGAGCCGATCGACGTCGCCAAGGGCGAGGACGGTGCCGTCACCGTCTCGCGTCCCAACGACGAGAACAAGGTCCGTGCGCTGCACGGGCTGTCCCGCACGCTGATCGCCAACATGGTGACCGGTGTGACCCAGGGCTACTCCAAGACCCTGGAGATCGTGGGCGTCGGTTACCGCGTTCAGGCCAAGAGCCCGACTCAGCTCGAGTTCGCTCTCGGCTTCAGCCACCCGGTGATCGTCAACGCCCCCGAGGGTGTCACCTTCCGCGTCGAGAAGCCGACCCTGTTCCACGTGGACGGCATCGACAAGCAGAAGGTCGGCGAGATCGCCGCGAACATCCGTAAGTTGCGCAAGCCCGACCCGTACAAGGGCAAGGGCGTGCGTTACCAGGGCGAGGTTATCCGCCGCAAGGTCGGAAAGGCTGGTAAGTAGGCATGGCTGGCAAGACTGCGTTCGGCAAGCACACGGCCGCCCGCGCCGTCTCGCGGGCCCGTCGCCACGGCCGAGTCCGCAAGAAGGTGGTCGGCACGACCGAGCGTCCGCGCCTGGTCGTCAACCGCTCCACGCGACACCTGTTCGTGCAGATCGTCGACGACTCCCAGGGCCACACGCTGGTGAGCGCCTCCACCATGGACGCCTCCCTGCGCACCGCGCCGGGCGCCAAGACCGACAAGGCGAAGCAGGTCGGCGAGCTTCTCGCTCAGCGGGCCAAGGCCGCCGGGATCACCGCGGTCGTGTTCGACCGTGGCGGAAACCGCTACGCGGGTCGCCTGGCGGCCCTCGCGGACAGCGCCCGCGAAGGCGGGCTGGAGTTCTGATGGCCCGTCCTAACAAGAGCAACGAGAAGAGGAACCACTGATGGCTGGAGCTCCGCGTCGCGGTGGCGCCGCCGGTGGCGAGCGGCGTGACGGTCGTCGTGACGATCGCCGCGGTGGCAACGCTGACAAGGGCGTCTCGTACATCGAGCGCGTTGTGAAGATCAACCGAGTGGCCAAGGTCGTGAAGGGTGGTCGTCGCTTCAGCTTCACCGCCCTCGTCATCGTCGGTGACGGCAACGGCATGGTCGGCGTCGGCTACGGCAAGGCCAAGGAAGTCCCCGCGGCCATCGCCAAGGGCGTCGAAGAGGCCAAGAAGCACTTCTTCAGGGTGCCCCGCATCCAGGGCACCATCCCGCACATCGTGCAGGGCGAGGAGGCCGCGGGCGTGGTCTTCCTCCGTCCGGCGTCGCCCGGTACCGGTGTCATCGCCGGTGGTCCGGTGCGCGCCGTGCTGGAGTGCGCCGGCATCCACGACGTGCTGTCCAAGTCGCTCGGCTCGGACAACCCGATCAACATCGTGCACGCCACCGTGGCCGCTCTGAAGGGCCTCAGCCGCCCCGAGGAGATCGCGGCCCGTCGTGGCCTGCCGATCGAGGACGTCGCCCCCAAGGCGATGCTCAAGGCTCGCGCCGAGGGTCTCGCCGAGGCCGCGGCCGCCAAGGCGGTGAGCTAACCGATGGCACGCCTGAAGATCACGCAGGTCCGCTCGAAGATCGGCGGCAAGCAGAACCAGCGTGACTCGCTGCGTTCGCTCGGTCTGAAGCGAATCGGCGACGTCGTCGTCAAGGAGGACCGCCCGGAGATCCGCGGCATGGTCACCGTGGTGACGCACCTCGTCACCGTGGAAGAGGTCGACTAGACATGGCAGAAAACACCCCGCTCCGCATCCACCACCTGCGTCCGGCTCCCGGCGCCAACAAGGCCAAGATCCGCAAGGGTCGCGGCGAGGCGTCCAAGGGCAAGACCGCCGGTCGTGGCACCAAGGGCACGACGGCCAGGAACAAGGTTCCCCTCGGTTTCGAGGGTGGCCAGGTTCCGCTCCAGCGCCGCCTGCCCAAGATGAAGGGCTTCTCCAACGCCCTGTTCAAGACGACCTACCAGGTCGTCAACCTGGACAGGCTCGGCGAGCTGTTCCCCGAGGGTGGCGACGTCACCGTCGAGACGCTGGTCGCCAAGGGCGCGGTCCGCAAGAACCAGCTCGTGAAGGTCCTGGGAACCGGTGACATCTCCGTGACGTTGAACGTGCAGGCGCACGCCTTCTCCGCCAGCGCCAAGGAGAAGATCGCCGCCGCCGGGGGCTCCGTCTCCGAGCTGTAGGCGAGAAGCTGTATACACGAATGAAATACGCGGCGCGGGGGCTCATTATGGGCCCCCGCGCCCGTAGTGCGTTAGAGTTCGCTGGACAGTGGGACTAACTCATTTCCGTGAGCTCGCTGACTAGAGATAGCAAAGATGGACCACCCCCGCACCATCGCTGACCGACCTCGCCTTTCAGGCGCGCAGGAGGGACCGTGCTGACCGCGTTTACCCGAGCGTTCCGTACGCCGGACCTGCGCAATAAGTTGCTCTTCACGCTGGGCATCATCGCGCTGTTCCGACTGGGTTCGGTGCTTCCGACCCCGGGTGTGCATACGGAGAACATCAGCCGCTGTCTCAACCAGGCGCAGGCCGGAGACGCGGGCAACATCTATGGAATGGTGCAGCTGTTCAGCGGTGGCGCCCTGCTGAAGCTGTCGGTGTTCGCACTCGGCATCATGCCGTACATCACCGCGAGCATCATTCTTCAGCTCCTGGTCGTGGTGATCCCACGCCTCGAAGCCCTCAAGAAGGAGGGCCAGGCGGGCCAGACCAAGATCACACAGTATACGCGTTACCTGACGATCGGCCTGGCGATCCTCCAGTCGACCGCCTTCATCGCCCTCGCGCGCACCGGGCAGCTGTTCCCGCAGTGCCGTGAGGACATCCTGCTCGACAAGAACAACGTCTTCCTGATCATCACCATGGTGCTCACGATGACCGCGGGCACCGCCGTCATCATGTGGCTGGGCGAGCTCGTCACCGACCGCGGCGTCGGCAACGGCATGTCCATCCTCATCTTCACCCAGGTGATCGCGGTCTTCCCGGTCGAGCTGATGACCATCGCCCGCACCAAGGGCCTGTTCGTCTTCAGTGTGGTAATCATCACAGGAATCGCGATGATCGCCCTGGTCGTCATGGTCGAGCAGGCCCAGCGCCGGGTGCCCGTCCAGTACGCCAAGCGCATGGTCGGACGCCGGATGTACGGCGGCACCTCGACCTACATCCCGCTGAAGGTGAACCAGGCGGGCATCATCCCGGTGATCTTCGCCTCGTCGCTTCTGTACCTTCCGCAGCTGGTCACGACCCTTTTCAGCAACTCCCAGGAGGAGCCGAACGCGGTCGTGCAGTGGATCCAGCAGAACCTGGTCACGGGCGACACCCCGGCCTACATGATCACCTTCTTCCTGTTGATCGTCTTCTTCGCCTACTTCTACGTGTCCATTACCTTCAACCCCGTTGAAGTCGCCGACAACATGAAGAAGTACGGTGGGTTCATCCCGGGCATCCGCCCGGGCCGGCCGACGGCTGAGTACTTGAATTACGTGCTCACGCGACTCACCGCTCCTGGTGCGCTCTATCTGGGGCTGATCTCCATGGTGCCGATCGTCGCGCTCGCCCTCGTCGGCGCGAGTCAGAACTTCCCGTTCGGAGGGACGAGCATTCTCATCATGGTTGGTGTCGGCCTTGACACCGTGAAGCAGATCGAGAGCCAGCTCCAGCAGCGCAACTACGAAGGCTTCCTGAAGTAGTGCGTCTCGTCCTGGTCGGGCCCCCCGGAGCGGGTAAGGGGACACAGGCCCAGTTCATCGCATCGAACCTGTCCATCCCGAAGATTTCGACAGGTGACATCTTCCGTGCCAACGTCTCGGGCGGCACGGAGCTCGGCAAGCTTGCCAAGGAGTACATGGACCGTGGCGACCTCGTGCCCGACGAGGTCACCATCGCGATGGTCCGTGACCGTCTCTCCGAGAGCGACGCGCAGGACGGCTTCCTGCTCGACGGCTTCCCCAGGAACGTGCCCCAGGCCGAGATCCTGAAGAAGATGCTCGAAGAGTTCGGTGTCACGCTGGACATCGTCCTGGAGCTCGTCGTCGACGACGAGGAGGTCGTGCGCAGGCTCGCCGGTCGCAGGACCTGCAGCCAGTGCGGGCGCATCTGGCACGTCGACTTCGACGACAAGAAGGACGACATCTGCGACGCCTGCGGCGGAGCGCTCTACCAGCGCGACGACGACAAGGAAGACACCGTCCGGCACCGCCTCGAGGTCTACCAGGAGCAGACCGCTCCGCTGGTGTCCTTCTACGCCCAGGAGCGCATCCTGGTCGGGGTGGACGCGACCGGTCCCGTGGAAGAGGTGACCCAGCGAGCGATGGAGGCCCTGCGCCCCTTCGCCGGCTAGGGACAGATGTCTTTCCGGCACGCCATCCATGGCATCTCCATGGGTGGCGTGCTGTCGTTTAGGGCACAATCGGGGGAATTGGGGTCCCCATGTTGCCCGTTGAATCACCCCAGGGGGTGCGCACGTGTTCAAGAAGAACAAGCACGGAATCCAGATCAAGACGCCCGAGCAACTGGAGAAGATGCGGGCGGCGGGCCTGGTGGTCGGCCGGACCCTGCAACTGCTCCGCGAGAGCGTGCGGCCGGGCATGACGCCGCTCGACCTCGACGGGATCGCCGAGAAGGCCATCCGGGACGAGGGCGCGATCCCCTCCTTCAAGGGGTACCAGGGTTTCCCCGCGACGATCTGCGCGTCCGTGAACCACGAGGTGGTCCACGGCATTCCGAGCAGCAGGCGCGCGCTGCAGGAGGGCGACGTCATCTCCATCGACTGCGGCGCCATCCTGGACGGCTGGCACGGCGACTCGGCCATCACGGTCCCCGTCGGCGAGGTCGACCCCCGGCTGACCGAGTTGATGCGGGTCACCGAGGAGGCCATGTGGCGGGGCATCGCCGCGCTCACGGTCGGCCGCCACCTGTCCGACATCGGTCACGAGGTGGAGAAGTACGTCCGCTCCCAGGGGCGGTACGGCATCCCCCAGGAGTACGGCGGGCACGGCATCGGCACCGAGATGCACATGGATCCGTGGGTCGCCAACCACGGCAAGCCGGGCAGGGGGCCGCGCTTCGAGCCCGGCATGTGTTTCGCCGTCGAGCCGATGGTGAACCTCGGCACCGACAGGACCAAGGTGCTCGCCGACGAGTGGACGGTCGTCACCGTCGACGGCAAGGCGTCAGCGCACTTCGAGCACAGCGTTGCGGTGACACATAATGGACCTTGGGTACTGACCGCCCTTGATGGGGGTAAAGAGCGGCTTACCGGACTGTTGGGAGACGCGGGCTAGCGCACGCTGCCCGCCGACGAGCGGATGGGGTCGGCGATGGCGCCTGGGCCGGAGATGCGGGCCTCCGACGGAGACCGGGACAAGATCGCGGGGGTCCTGCGAGAGCACTACGCCCAGGGCAGGCTGAACTCCGAGGAGTTCGACGAGCGCCTCGAGCAGCTCTACTCCAGCAAAACCTACGGCGAGTTGGCGAGGCTCACCTCCGACCTTCCCGACGTCGACCTCCGGCGGCTGCCCGAGACCTCGCCCGAGCCCTCCGACTGGCGGATGAAGGGGCGCAGGACGCAGCGCAGGGGCGTGGCGGCGATGTGGGCCACCTGGGCCACGGCCAGCGGCGTCAACTGGGCGATCTGGCTCATCCTCGGCGTCACCGACGGCTTCGACTTCCCCTATCCCTGGCCGCTGTGGGTGATGGGGCCGTGGGGCGTGGTGCTGCTGCTCACCACCTTCGTCACCGGCGTGAGCGACAAGTCGAACCGGTAATAGTGCACTCTGGGCGTTGAGTGTGTATTCCTCCACAGAGGTAAGGGGCGAATCTTCCTAACGTGAGCGGTGTCCGGAACGCCGGACATCCTTACCAGGAGGAAACATGAGCAAGATCCGCACTCTTCTCGTGGGCACCGCTCTCGCCGGTTCGCTCGCCGCGGGCCTCACCGCCACCCCCGCCCAGGCCGCGACCGGAGCCGCGCAGGGGAGCGCGATCTCGGCCCAGGGGGCGCAGGGGTTCACCAAGCACTTCTTCGGCCCCTACTACTCGCGTTTCGGCGGCGGCGAGAGCTTCGGCGGGCGCTCCTCCTTCAAGGGGTACTGGTACAACGACCACGGTCGCTACTGGTTCTTCGGCGACCTGACCGACCGGGACCACGACCGCGAGTACAGCTACGTGTGGTTCAAGTGGCACGACAACTCCGGCAGCCACGTCAAGGTCTACAAGACCTTCGGCGGCCTGCACTTCGACAGGTTCGGCGGCTTCCGCAAGAGCAACGGCTTCGACGACTTCAAGATCCGCGTCTGCGAGGGCGACGGCAAGTTCGACGACTGCGGCTCCTGGGGCGACGCCTTCTGATCGCGCCGCCTTCTGATTGCGCCGCCTGCGGCGTCGCGGGCCCTGCTTATTTGCGACGCCTGGCGGCGTCGCGGGCTTGGGCGCTTTCGGGTCGGTGTCTTCCCTCGTCACTCCGTCGCTTCGCTCCTGCGTTCCTCAGTCCAGACACCGACGCGCCCAAGCCGACAACCAGTCCCACCCGGTGGAGATGAGCCGGGTCCCTGGTAGGACACCGGCGGGGCCGGGGGTGAGGAGCGCAGGCGGGGTCCCGGCGCCGTTCGCGCGTTGTGAGAAGTCCTTCGACGACCAGGTCACAGGTCATCGGAGGGCTTTTCGCGTTGTGTCAGATCTTTACCGTCGGCGCCAGTTGGGGCAGGTGGGGCAGGGTAGATCATCGGTGTCTGGGCACGCCGTGCGGTGGGGGTGGGTGATGGGCCTCAGGCGAGACCCCGTGGCGTCGGCCGGAGTCCTGGCGGGCGTCGCGGCGACGTTCGCGTTCGCGGGTGGAGCCGCCTGGACCGGGGACGTGCGGGTGACGCCGTCGACGGTCCGCCCCGGACAGTCCGTGGACATCTCGGCCGACACCTGCGTCGCCCCGGCGACCGCCTACTCGGCGGCGTTCAGCGCGACCTCGGCGCGGCTGAGGGAACGCGCCGACACGATGCGCGGCACCGCCCGCATCAGCTCCCACGCCGCGCCGGGCACCTACGCCATCACCGTCCGCTGCGTCAGGGGCGGCCCGTACAACGGCACCTTCGTCGTCGACGACCTCCATCCGACGACCGCTCCCGACACCGGGGGAGGCGGCCTCGCGACGGGGGTCTCCGACGGAGCCGCGCGCACGGCCTGGCTCTTCGCGGCGCTGGCCATGGTCGTCACGGCGCTGGGGGCGGGGCTCGCGCTGACACGCGGGCGTCGCGGGTGGGGCGATCACTAGACCTCCGTGCCCGCAGGGGACCGCTCGCGCGGATCATCGGCGGGACCGCGCTTCCTGCGGGCACGGATCCATCCTGTTCGCCCGCGCCCTGGTGTGCCTCACCCTGGTCGCGGGCTGCGGCGCACCGCCCCCGAGGGCGTCAGGAGGCGCTTCCGGCGAGCAGGGGCGAGAACGCCCTGTGGGCGCCGACGCGGGCGTCTCGCCGGACCTCGCGGGACTCGGTGGCCCGGGCTGGCCCGCGCCGCTCTCGCGGGACCTGGGCCGCGCGGAGCCGACGCGTGTCGTGATCCCCCGCATCGGGGTGAACGCCCCGCTCGTGGTGCTCGGGATCGAGGACGACGGCGGGCTCGCCGTGCCGCCCCTCGACCACGCCGACGCCGCGGGCTGGTACGGCCTCGGCCCGACCCCGGGGGAGCGCGGTTCCGCGGTCGTCGTCGGCCACCTCGACACCCGGACGGGGCCCGCGGTCTTCGCCAGGCTCGGCGAGCTCGAGGCGGGGGACTCCGTCGGGGTGGTCCGCGCCGACGGCACCGTGGCCGTCTTCGTGGTCGAGCGTCTTGAGCAGGCTCCCAAGGACCGCTTCCCCGCCGACCGGGTGTACGGTCCGACCGACGGGCGGCGGCTCAGGCTCGTCACCTGTGGCGGCAGCTTCGACCAGGCGAGACGGTCCTACGACGACAACGTGATCGTCCACGCGCTGTACCGGGCGGGGTATCTCGTCTCGGATCTGCGGTATTCTGAGTAGCGGTTGTGTCAAGGTGCCGGCCGTCTGTTTCGCATTCTCTCGCCCGGTGCCGTACACTCCTTCTTCGGTTCACTATGACCATTGCGCATCGGCGGTGTCGCAACCGCCGCTCTCATCGAAGCGCTGGGTCGCGGCTGCTTAGTGTTCCGAAGCCTCAGACGACCGATCAGTGAAACGCGAGGGACATGGCCAAGAAAGACGGCGCCATCGAGATCGAGGGCACTGTGGTTGAGTCGCTCCCGAACGCGATGTTCCGGGTGCAGCTCGATAACGGCCATAAGGTCCTGGCCCACATCAGCGGGCGGATGCGGATGCACTACATCCGAATCCTTCCTGACGACAGGGTTGTCGTCGAACTGAGCCCCTACGACCTCAGTCGTGGGCGGATCGTCTACCGATACAAATAAGCGTCTGAGGGACGAATAAGGACTATGAAGGTCAAGCCGAGCGTCAAGAAGATCTGCGACAAGTGCAAGGTGATCCGCCGGCACGGTCGCGTCATGGTGATCTGCGACAACCTGCGCCACAAGCAGCGTCAGGGCTAGTCACAGCAAACAGGTCCGCAAGGAGTCCGCACATCGGTGGCGGACTCGACCTATGTCGGGCCACAAAGTAATCGCGCTCCACACCTGCGCAGGCGGCCTCGGCCGTACCCCGCAGGAGACCCCCGGTCGGAGGCCGGGGCCCTCACCCCGGGCATGGGGAGGGGACGTGAGGCGTAGGACCTCCGCCACAACGAAGGAGAATGCCCGACCATGGCTCGCCTGGTTGGCGTCGACCTCCCCCGCGACAAGCGGCTGGAGATCGCTCTCACCTACATTTACGGAATCGGCCGCACCCGCGCGCTCGAGACCCTCAAGGCCACCGGCGTGAACGGCGACCTGCGGGTCCACCAGCTCACGGACGAAGAGCTGGTGCCGCTGCGCGACTACATCGAGGCCAACTTCAAGATCGAAGGTGACCTCCGTCGCGAGGTCCAGGCCGACATCCGTCGCAAGATCGAGATTCAGTGCTACCAGGGCATCCGGCACCGCCGTGGCCTTCCCGTGCACGGTCAGCGCACGCAGACCAACGCGCGTACCCGCAAGGGCAAGAAGAAGACCGTGGCCGGCAAGAAGAAGCCCGGTAAGAAGTAGTCCGCGTAGCCGCAGGACCGAAGACCTCAGGAGTGAAGGCAAACAATGCCTCCTAAGAGCCGCCAGGGTGCCCCGAAGAAGGTGCGCCGCAAGGAAAAGAAGAACGTCGCTCACGGGCACGCCCACATCAAGAGCACGTTCAACAACACGATCGTCTCGATCACCGACCCGAACGGGAACGTGATCTCCTGGGCCAGCGCGGGCCACGTCGGGTTCAAGGGCTCCCGTAAGTCCACCCCGTTCGCCGCGCAGATGGCCGCGGAGAACGCCGCCCGCCGCGCCATGGAGCACGGCATGCGCAAGGTCGACGTCTTCGTCAAGGGCCCCGGCTCCGGCCGTGAGACCGCGATCCGTTCGCTTCAGGCGACCGGCCTCGAGGTTGGCTCCATCCAGGATGTCACCCCCGTGCCGCACAACGGCTGCCGTCCGCCCAAGCGCCGTCGCGTCTGACGCCCAGGAGAAGATAGAAAATGGCTCGTTACACGGGTGCGGACTGCAAGCTCTGCCGCAGGGAGAAGACCAAGCTCTTCCTCAAGGGCAAGAAGTGCGAGTCCGCGAAGTGCCCCATCGAGATCCGTCCTTACCCGCCGGGTGAGCACGGCCGCGGCCGTCCCAAGGAGTCTGAGTACCAGCTCCAGCTTCGTGAGAAGCAGAAGACCCGCCGCATCTACGGCGTCCTCGAGAAGCAGTTCCACAACTACTACGAGGAAGCCAACCGCAAGACCGGCAAGACCGGCGAGAACCTCCTCCAGATCCTGGAGAGCCGTCTCGACAACGTGGTCTACCGCGCCGGTTTCGCCGAGTCCCGCGACGCCGCCCGCCAGCAGGTGCGCCACGGCCACATCCTGGTGAACGGCAAGAAGGTCGACATCCCGTCGTACCGCGTGCGCGAGCACGACATCGTCGAGGTCCGCGAGAAGTCGCGCAACCTTCTGCCCTACGAGGTCGCCCGTGCGACCGCGGGTGACAAGACCTACCCGGCGTGGCTGGGTGTCGTCCCCGACGCCCTGCGCGTCCTGGTCCACCAGCTCCCGGTCCGTCAGCAGATCGACACCCAGGTCCAGGAGCAGCTGATCGTCGAGCTCTACTCCAAGTAGTGGCTCTAGCGGGTGCCGTGCGGTTCGCCGTACGGCACCTATGCTGTTGTTCGAGCGACGTCAAATAGCGGGCGTCGCCATGCAATGGGAGATCCCACATGCTGATCGCTCAGCGTCCCACCCTCCTCGAGGAGTCCATCGAGGAGACCCGGTCCAAGTTCATCATCGAGCCGCTGGAGCCGGGCTTCGGCTACACCATCGGCAACTCGCTGCGCCGCACGCTGCTGTCGTCCATTCCGGGCGCGGCGGTGACCAGCATCCGCATCGAGGGTGTGCTGCACGAGTTCTCGACCGTTCCGGGCGTCAAGGAGGATGTCACCGACATCATCCTGAACCTCAAGGAACTGGTCGTCTCCTCCGAGCACGACGAGCCCGTGGTCATGTACCTGCGCAAGCAGGGCCCCGGTGACGTCACCGCCGCCGACATCGCGCCTCCGGCCGGTGTCGAGGTGCACAACCCCGAGCTGCGCATCGCCACGCTGAACGGCAAGGCGAAGCTCGAGATGGAGCTGACCGTCGAGCGCGGTCGCGGTTACGTCTCCGCCGCGCAGAACAAGCAGCCCGGCCAGGAGATCGGCCGTATTCCGATCGACTCCATCTACTCGCCGGTCCTCAAGGTCACCTACAAGGTCGAGGCGACCCGTGTCGAGCAGCGCACCGACTTCGACCGTCTGATCCTGGACGTCGAGACCAAGCCGTGCATGAAGCCCCGCGACGCGGTGGCCTCCGCGGGCAAGACCCTCGTCGAGCTGTTCGGCCTGGCCAGGGAGCTCAACGTCGAGGCCGAGGGCATCGACATCGGCCCGTCGCCGACGGACGCGGCCCTGGCCGCCGACCTGGCGCTGCCGATCGAGGAGCTGAACCTCACCGTCCGCTCCTACAACTGCCTCAAGCGCGAGGGCATCCACACCGTGGGTGAGCTCGTGGCCCGCAGCGAGCAGGACCTTCTCGACATAAGGAACTTCGGCGCGAAGTCCATCGAAGAGGTCAAGCAGAAGCTGCACGAGATGACGCTCGCGCTCAAGGACTCCCCGCCCGGATTCGACCCGAGCGCGGTGGCCGGCGGCGGTTACGACGACGACGACAGCGCCTACGTCGAGACCGAGCAGTACTGATTTTCACTGACGGGGATCCACGGATCCCCGGCCTGACCGCGGTACCTCGTACGGCCGCGGCGGGTTAACTCTCAAGGAGAACGCAATGCCCAGGCCCACCAAGGGTCCCCGCCTCGGCGGCAGCCCGGCTCACGAGCGGCTGATCCTGGCGAACCTCGCCACCCAGCTGTTCCAGCACGGCCGGATCAAGACCACCGAGGCGAAGGCCAAGCGCCTGCGCCCGCTGGCGGAGAAGCTGATCACCAAGGCGAAGAAGGGCGACATGCACAACCGTCGCCAGGTGCTGACGGTCGTCCGTGACAAGGGCGTCGTCCACCACCTCTTCACCGAGATCGCGCCGACCTTCGCCGAGCGTCCCGGTGGCTACACCCGCATCACGAAGATCGGCCTCCGCAAGGGCGACGCCGCCCCCATGGCCGTCATCGAGCTGGTGTCCGAGCCGCTGAACACGGTCACCACCACCCGCCAGGCCCCGGCCGCCGCCGCTCCCGCCGCCACGGAGGAGCCGAAGGCCGAGGAGACCGCGGAGGTCGCCGAGGAGCAGGAGGCCCCCGAGGCCGCCGCCGAGGAGACCACCGAGGTCGCCGAGGAGACCGAGGCCAAGAAGGACAACGCCTGATCTTCTCAGGCCCTGTGAACGGGCCCGGCACCCCTTCGCGGGAGGTGCCGGGCCCGTTCTCGTTCTCTCGGGAGGGACGACATCGTGGTACGGCTGCGCCTTGACCTCGCCTACGACGGCACCGACTTCTCCGGCTGGGCCAAGCAGCCGGGACGCAGAACGGTCCAGGGGGAGATCGAGGAGGCGCTCGGCAAGATCTTCAGGCTTCCGGAACCGCCCGCGCTGACCGTGGCGGGACGGACCGACGCGGGCGTCCACGCCCGGGGCCAGGTGGCCCACGTGGACCTGGAGGCCGACGCGTTCGGCGTGCTGGAGATCAGGCGTCGCAGGGGAGGGTCCCTCGGTCAGGCCCCGGCCGTCGAGACCTCTTACCGTGGGACCTCCGCCGGTGACACCTCCCCCGGCGAGACCTCTTCCCGCGAGGCCTCGGTCGGCGGCACCTCCCTGGGCGAGACCTCTCCCCACGGGGCCTTGGCCGTCGAGGCCCCTCCCGGGGGCGTCCTCGCCGGTGGCCCCGCCGACGCCCCCTCGGAGGCCGGAACGCCGCAGGGCGTCGCCGAGCGCCTTCCGCTCCTTCTCAAACGGCTCGCCGGGATCCTGCCCCCCGACGTCAGGGTCCACCGCGTCACGACGGCCCCCGAGGGCTTCGACGCCCGCTTCTCGGCCATGTCACGGCGGTACGCCTACCGGGTCTGCGACGCGCAGGGCGGGGGCGACCCGCTCCGCCGCCACGAGGTCGTCTGGTATCCCCGTCCGCTCGACCTCGACAGGCTGAACGCGGCCGCCGCCGCGCTGCTGGGCGAGCACGACTTCGCCGCGTTCTGCAAGAAACGCGAGGGCGCGACCACGATCCGCGAGCTTCAGCGGCTCGACTGGGTCAGGGAGGGAGACCTCCTGGTGGCGACGGTGGTGGCCGACGCCTTCTGCCACTCGATGGTCAGGGCGCTCGTCGGGTCGCTGCTCCCGGTCGGGGAGGGCCGTCTGCCGGTGGACTGGCCGGGGCAGGTGCTGACGCGGGCCGTACGGGACTCGGGGGTGCACGTCGCGCCCGCGCACGGCCTCTGTCTGGAGGAGGTGCGCTACCCGGAGGGCGCGGAACTGGCCCGGCGGGCCGCGGAGACCCGCCGGGTGCGCACGCTCGGCGTCTGAGGAGCGCGCTTGCCGGGCGGGACGGTGAGGCCGGGGCCGCCCGCGAGGGCGTTCGGTCCGGCCTGTCGCCGACGCTCGTCCGGGAGGGGCCTCACGTGGCAGGTGTCAGGCCCCCCGGCGCGCGACTCTCGGGTCAGCCCGTCACGCGGCGTTCGACGACCTTGGCGGTCTCGTCCCTGAAGGCGCCGCTGACCTTGCCGAGGGTCTTCTCCTTCGCCGTCGGGGTGTGGCCGTCGCTGAAGGTGGCGTAGCTGAAGACGATGTAGCGGCCCCACACCAGGCCCGCCGCGTAGCCGCCCGCGATGTGGACGCGTTCGGCCCCGCTGCCCGGAGTCCCCTGCAGGCCCCTGAACCACAGGTTGCTGCCCAGGTTCTTGGCCCGGTCGACCTCCACGGCCGACTGCAGGCTGGGCATGACCGCGATTCCCGTGGTCACGGCGTACTTCCGCTTGCTGTCGACGTACGTGGCCCGCAGCACCCTGCGGCAGTCCTGGCCGGTCAGCGTGCTGGCGAACCTGCCCGCGGCCGCCTCGTCGCACTTCTGGGTGACGTCGGTCTTGACCCGGACGAACGTGCCTCCGGCCAGGGTCACCTTCTTGGTGAAGGCGTCCTCCACCGTCATCTTGCCCGGGTCGGTCTTCTCGGAGTTGAGGATCTCCGTGTTGACCGGGTCGGGCTCGGGGAGGCTTCCCGGGTCCTCCGTGGGGTCGATGGCCTCGGAAGTGGGGATCGGGGCCTCCGCGCTGGCCGACCTCTTCGCGCTGAACGACTGGTAGGCGAAGAAGGCGCCGGTGCCGGTGCCGCCGACCACGAGTGTCACCACGGCCGCGATCAGGATGGTGTTGCCCCGCTTACGGGGCGGTGGGGCGGCGGGGGCGGGCGGCAGCTCGTGCACCACCGCCGACGGCGGGGTGAACGGACCACGCGGCACCACCTCGCCGGACGTGGCGGGGGGAGCGGGCAGGGGCTGGGTTCTTCTCCCTACGGCGGGCGGGAACGGTGAGGAGACCACCGGTATGCCTCCGGGCGGGGTCGGCTGGTCGCCCGACTCGGGAAGGGACGAGGGGGCGTCGGGCTCGGCGGGGCGTGAGAGGAAGGCGGGAGGGGCCGGGAGGCGCTGCGTCGTCTCGGAGAGCGGCGCGGAGGCGTGCGTGACCTGCTCGGCGGAGGACGCGGGCGTCGGGGAGGACGCTTCCTGCGCGACAGGCGTGGAGCCGCCCTGCTGGGCGGCCTCCGGCGGGTGTCCCGCGCCCTGCGTGGGCCCTTCGCCCGAGGGGTGACCCGTTCCCGGCGAAGGCGGGGCCGCCGGGCCATGAGGGTGTCCGAGGTCGGGGGAGGAAGCCGGGGCGTGTTCCTGGCCGGCTGACGGCGCGGGGGCCGGGTGGCGCCCCGGGGCGTGCGCCTGCGCCTGCCCGCTCTCCGCGGACGGCACGGGAGCGGGGCCGTACGCGCCCGGTTCCACGGGCGACGTCACGTCGGCGGTGTGCACGGCTCTTTCCGACGGGGGCGCGGACGGGGCGTACCCGGCCGAGGAGGCCGCAGAGGAGGTTGCGGTGTGCGCGCCGGGCTCGGAGGCCCGCGCGAGGTCGGCCCGCTCCTGAGGAGCCGGTACGGCGGGTCCGTTCGCACGGACGTTGACGGTGTTCTCCGCCGGAGCGTCGTCGTGGACCGTGGACGGCGGCCAGACGGGGACGTCGCCGGATTCGCCGGGCCTGCCCGTCGTCTCCTCCCCGTCGGACCAGACCGGTTCCCCGGTGGCCGCGGGCCACTGGGGAGCGCTGTGCGCGTCTGGCCCAGAGGACGGCCACACCTGCATGCCCGCCGCGGCCGCGGTGAAGGCCGGGGGCGGCTGCCACGGCGGCGCCCCCGGGACGATCGGCGCCGTGGACGGCGGGGTGTCGGGCTGGAGGGGGCCTGCGGGCACGGGACGGTCCGCGCCGGTGGACGGGATCGCCCACGGCGGCGTTCCCGAGGGCCCGTCGTGGACGGGCCGGGCTTCCGAGGGGCCGCCGGGAACGGGCGGAGCACCCCACGCCGGTCCTGGCTGCCCGGTGGGCAGGGGCGGGGCGTTCCATCCTGGCCCGGAGGGGACGCCGGGTCCGGAGGGGACGCCGGGTCCGGACGAGGTCCACGGCGGCTGGGCCGACGGGTCGCCGGAGGATTCGCTCCACGGCGGCGCGGTCTGCCCCGCAGGGGCAGGAGGAACCCACGGCGGCGGACCCTGTCCCTGAGGGATGGGCGGGACCCACGGCGGAGAAGCCTGTCCCTCGGGGACGGGGGCGCCCCATGACGGCGGAGCCTGTCCTTCGGGGGCGGCCCACGGCGGCGGAGCCGACGGGTCGGCCGGGGAGGTCGATCCGTTCCACGGCGGCACGGCCGGTCCGTCCGCCGGAGAAGGCGTCGAAGGAGGAGGGCCCGACGGCTTCTCACCGCTCCGGGAAGGCGCTTCGTGGCCGAGGCCCGCGGAGGCGGGCCACGACGCCCCTGGAGGCATGGGAGGCGGCGGGGAGTCCGTCCAGGACGGTCCTGCCGACCCCTGCGGGACCGGTGAGGCAGGGAGGGGGAGCTGCCCGGCGGGTTCGCCCTGGGCGGGCGGTGTGTTCCACCCCGGCCCCGAAGGCTCGCCGGGCGCGGGGGAGCCGGCCCACGGGGGCGCGCCCTGCCCTTCGGGCGTGGTGGGGCCGGTCCACGGCTGTGTGGGCGGTTCGCCGGGTGCGGGGGAGCCGGTCCACGGAGGCGGGGCCGGGGCGTCGGCCAGGGGAGGGGGAGTCCAGGGCGGCGCGGAGGGGATGTCGGGGGTGGGAGAACCGCTCCACGGCTGTGCGGGAGGGCCGTCAGGCACGGGGGAGCCGGTCCACGGGGGCGGGGCCGGTTGTCCGTGGGGGGCGGGGCCGCCTGGCCCCGGCCGGCCGGGGCCGGAAGTCGGGGGGCCGCCGGTCCACGGCGGACTCGGCTCGCCGGGGGCGGGGGTGTCGGACCACGAGATGACGGCGGGCACCACATGGGGGCTGTCGGCCCATCCCTGTGCCCGGGGCTCCGTCGGCGCGGAGGAGCCGGGCCACTGCCCGGGCGGTGATCCCGGTCCCTGCCCCGCTCCGTGCCCCGCTCCGTGCTGTGCCCCGGACGGCGACCCGGTCTGCTGTGCCCCGGGCGGCGAGCCCGGCTGTGTTCCGTACGGCGCTCCTGACGGCGATCCGGGTGACGCGCCGGGCCGGGGCGCGCCCGGCCACGGGGCGGGAGGATCGTCTTCCGGGTCGGAGAACCAGTCGTAGGGCGCGCCGTCGTCACCGGGCACCATCCACGGCTGGGCCGCCCCCGGCGCGGGCTCCGGCCATGCCGGAAGATCATAGAACCGGTCGTCACCTGTGATATCGGTCCGCGGCACGTGCGGCGAAGGCTGGCCGAAACTCGGCGGCGGCGTCGCCGGTGCGGCCGAACCGTCGGCTTCGCGTTCGTGCTCGGACCCGGATTCCTGGCCACGCATACGTGGAAGCGTAGCGATAGCCGGAGATCGTCACGTGGGTATGGGCGTTCCTGGCCGTATCGCCCGCCAGTTTTATCCTGGGAAACCCCCGCTTGAACCTTTGGTCAGGGCCGCTTACCCGTCAGTGAACGCGACTCGAGGGCGGGGGTGACGGTCGCGTCCACAGCCCCGAAAGCCGCCTGGTTCAGCTGTTTGACCTCGCTCTTCTTCGGCAGGTGCCCGTCCTTGTACTGGAACCAGACCATCACGACGTAGTGCCCGTGCCGCCACCCGCCCGCGAACGCCTCGCCCGAGCCGAGAGATTTGGTGACCTTGTCCTTACCTGGCAGCGCCTTGAGGTATTCCTTCCGGGACTTGCCGGCTCCGGCGGAGACGACCTTGGCCGCCGCGGCCGACGTCTTGAGGTTGGCGACGCCCACGGTTCCGATGATCTTCCCGGAGGCGTCGCGGAAGCTGGCCCGCAGCAGCTGGGTGCACTTGCCGGAGGCGAGCGCCTTCTGGAGCTTGTCGCCGACCACCGCGTCCTTGCACTTCTTGTCGGTCCTGCGGACGGTCATCAGATAGCTCTGACCCTTGTAGGACACCTTCTTGCGCTTGAACATCTCACCCAGCGTCAGCGGGTGGGGGTCGGTCGCGCGGGAGGCGGCGAACCCGAACTTGCCGCCGGGGCTCTGCGGGACGACGGGGGGGGCGGACGCCTGCGCCGGCGCGCTGGCCGTACCGGACGGCGAGGAGCCCTCCGACTTCACGAGCGCGGCCAGGCCGAATCCCGCGGCGACGAGCACGCCGAGCGCGCCCGCCACGATGAGGAGCGGCCGCCGGGAGCGCGGGCCCTCGTCGTACGGGCTCCACATCGCCCGCCGCGGCTCCTCCGGCGGCGCGGGCGGTCTGGCCGCCTCGGAGGGATCGGCGGCCCGCCCCGGGGCGGCGCTCTCGGGGGCGCGGCCGTACGGCGCGGACTCGAAGGAGCCCCGCTCCTGCGGGGGGCGGCCGTGCTGCGCGGACCCGGGGAAGGAGCCCTGCGCCTGCGGACTGTGGCCGTACGGCGCGGACTCGAAGGAGCCCTGTGGCTGCGGACTGTGGCCGTACGGCGCGGAGGCGGGGAAGGAGCCCTGCGCCTGCGGGGTGTGGCCCTGTGCTGCGGAGTCGAACCAGCGCTCGCCCTGCGCGGGTGGCACCTGCCCGTCCGGCTGGACGTACGGCTGGCGGCGCGGCGGCTCCCCCGGAAAACCCATGGGCAGAGACTATCTCTGTTCGTCGCGACGCCTGGCGGCGTTGGTCCGGACACCGACGCGCCCAAACCTGTTTGTTTGCAACGCCTGGCGGCGTCGCGGGCTTGGGCGCTTCCGGGTCGGTGTCTTCCCTCGTCACTCCGTCGCTGCGCTCCTGCTGTCTCACTGCGACGCTGCGCGTCGCGGGCCTGGGCGCCCCCGGGTCGGCGTCTTCCCCTCGTCACTCCGTCGCTACGCTCCTGCGTTCCTCAGTCCGGACACCGACGCGCCCAAGCCAGGCCTCAGTCCAGACACCGACGCGCCCAAGCCTGTTCACGGGTGATCGCTCAGGAGTAGCCGAAGTCCTGGGTCCACCAGGGGCCGCCCGGGCCGCCCATCACGCCGACGCCGGTCGCGGTCAGCGCGCAGTTGAGGATGTTGCCCCGGTGGCTGCTGCTCGTCAGCCAGCCGCGCACCGCCTGGGTCGCCGTGGCGAAGCCCCGCCCGATGTTCTCCGCGCCTCCGTTGCGGTAGCCCGTGGCCTCCATGCGCTGCCAGGGCGACCTGCCGTCCGGGGAGCTGTGGGAGAACAGGTCGCTGGCGGCCATCTCCGCGGAGTGGGCCCTGGCCGAGTGGACCAGCCGCCTGTCGATCCGGAACGGCGCGCAGCCCGACCGCTTCCGCTCGATGTTGACGAGCCGGACGAACTCGCTCTCCAGCGAGCTCAGGGGGGAGGCGGAGGTGCCGGCGTCCTGGCGGCCCCCGCTGTAGCCCTGGGTCTCCCCGCCGATGATGTAGCGGGGGCCGTTGTCGGCGCTGAGGTCGTCGACCGAGTGGCGGCGGGGCCGGGTGGCCTGGGGGCTGGGACGCGTGCTCGGGGTCGCGGGGGCGGCGGTCGGGCGGACGACCCTGCCGAGGGAGGGACGGCGGTCGGAGCCCTCGTTCCTGGTCGTGACGGTCTGCGTGGGCTTGGCGGGCCCGGCGTTGTTGAGGTAGATCTGGTTGGGCGCCTCCTCGTCGCGGGTTCCGCGGCCGATGAGATACCCGAGGAGCAGCACCGTCATCAGACACGCGAACAGCCCCATGCGGCGCAGGCTGGTCCGATGGGTGTCTCTGAGGTGAGTGGGCTGCCACATTCCGCTGCCAAAGATAGAGATGTTTGTGGTGGGGAAGAAGAGAATGTCGAGAACGTGTCGGAACCGTTCTGTGAAGGTTGGGAGCGGGCGAGGCGTGGCGGTCCCCTGACGGTCTCCGCTGCCGGTAAACTGCTCGGGGACACCGGTGGAGAGCCGCGTCTTTTTGACCCGCGCTCACTTCCGTCGGTATGCTCCTAGTTCGTTGTGTGCGAATTGGTCTCCTCCGCAGACCGATGCGCGGCGCGTCCGGCGTCATCTCCTGAGTCATGGGAGACGGAAGGTCCGGGCTGTCGTGTGCCCGCACCTACCGACCATGTTGCTGTCATCTCCGACAGCGCCGAAGACGCGAGCAAAGAAGGCATACGACCGTGCGCACGTACACACCCAAGCCTGCCGAAGTCGAGCGTCAGTGGCACATCATCGACGCCACCGACATCGTGCTTGGCCGGCTGGCCAGCCACGTCGCGATCCTGCTTCGCGGTAAGCACAAGCCGATCTTCGCCAACCACGTCGACACCGGTGACTTCGTCGTCATCATCAACGCCGACAAGGTCGCCCTGACCGGCAACAAGCTTGAGCAGAAGAAGGCGTACCGTCACTCGGGCTACCCCGGTGGTCTGCGTTCGGTGACCTACGGCGAGCTCATGGAGAAGCGTCCGGACCGCGCCATCGAGAAGGCCGTCAAGGGCATGCTCCCCAAGAACGCCCTCGGCCGGAAGATGATCAAGAAGCTCAAGGTCTACGCGGGCTCTGAGCACCCGCACCAGGCCCAGCAGCCGGTGCCCTTCGAGCTCACCCAGATCGCCCAGTAGCCACCAGCTGCTTATCGCCAGCAGCGTTGGCCGACGGCCGACGCCGAGTAGGAAAGTAAGAGGAGAACCGTGGCTGAGCCCACCGGTGTCGAGACGCCCGTCGAGGGCGAGCAGGAAACGTATTCCGCGGAGGAGTTCCCCTCCGAGTACACCTCCGAGTCCACTGCCAGCGGCGAGGCCGCCGTCCGTAAGCCCGTCACCACGGGCAACTCCTACGGCACGGGTCGTCGCAAGGAGGCCGTCGCCCGCGTGCGCATCGTGCCGGGCACCGGCAAGTGGACGATCAACGGTCGTCCGCTCGACGTCTACTTCCCGAACAAGGTCCACCAGCAGATCGTCAACGAGCCTTTCGTGACGCTCGGCGCCGAGGACCAGTTCGACGTCATCGCCCGCATCGACGGCGGCGGCGTGACCGGCCAGGCCGGTGCCCTGCGCATGGGCCTCGCCCGCGCGCTCGCCATCCTGGACGTCGAGGTCAACCGCGCCCCGCTGAAGAAGGCCGGCTTCCTGACCCGTGACGCCCGCGCCACCGAGCGCAAGAAGTACGGTCTCAAGAAGGCCCGCAAGGCTCCGCAGTACAGCAAGCGTTAAGTTGGGGCGCCTTTTCGGCACCGACGGGGTACGTGGGGTCGCAGGGAGCGACCTCACGGCCGAGCTCGCCATGGACCTGTCCGTGGCGGCCGCTCATGTCCTCGGCGATGCCGGGGCGTTCAATGCCAGCGTCGGGCGGCGAGGCCGCCCGGTCGCCGTCGTGGGCCGGGACCCGCGGGCTTCAGGAGAGTTCCTGGAGGCTGCCGTGGTCGCCGGCCTTGCGTCGTCTGGCGTGGATGTTCTCCGGCTCGGCGTGCTGCCCACCCCGGCGGTCGCATACCTGACCACGGCTCTCGGAGCCGACATGGGCGTGATGATCTCCGCCTCCCACAACCCCGCCCCGGACAACGGGATCAAGTTCCTCACCCGAGGCGGCTACAAGCTGCCCGACACGGTGGAGAACGAGATCGAGCAGCGGCTCGACGAGAAGTGGGAGCGCCCTGTCGGCGCTTCGGTCGGCCGCGTGCGCGAGGCGTACGGCGAAGCAGACCGTTACGTCTCCCATGTGCTGTCCACCGTCTCCGGTCGTCTGGACGGCCTGAACGTCGTCCTCGACTGCGCGAACGGAGCCGCCCACATGGTGGCCCCCGAGGCGCTGAGGAGGGCGGGGGCCACGGTCGAGACCATCGGCGCCCGTCCGGACGGTCTCAACATCAACGCCGGGTGCGGCTCGACCCACCTGGACAAACTCCAGCAGGTCGTGATCTCCCGCGGCGCGGACGTCGGGATCGCCTACGACGGGGACGCCGACCGCTGCCTCGCGGTCTCGCACACCGGCGAGGTGATCGACGGCGACCAGATCATGGCGGTGCTCGCCACGGCGATGCACGCCGAGGGGAAGCTGGCGGGCTCGACCGTGGCCGCCACGGTCATGTCCAACCTGGGCTTCAAGATCGCGATGCGGAACGCCGGCATCGACGTGATCGAGACCGCCGTCGGCGACCGCTACGTGCTGGAGGCCATGAGGGCCGGGGGCTACAACCTCGGTGGGGAGCAGTCGGGCCACGTGCTGCTGCTCGACCACGCCACCACCGGTGACGGCCTGCTGACCTCGCTCCACCTGCTGTCGGTCGTCGCCCGCGAGGGCAGGTCGCTGGCGGAGCTGGCCTCGGTGATGACCCGGCTGCCGCAGATCCTGGTCAACGTCAAAGATGTGGACCGTGCTAAAGCCTCGGTTCCCGAGCTGTCCGCGGCGGTCGCCGCGGTCGAGTCGGAGCTCGGGGAGACGGGGCGGGTGCTGATCCGTCCCAGCGGGACCGAACCCATGATCCGCGTCATGGTCGAGGCCTCCTCCGCCGAGCAGGCCGAACGGATGGCGGGCCACCTGGCCGAGGTCGTCCGCACCGCCTGCGTCTGAAGGCGGTTCTCCGCCGCCCGGCGTGCCTCGCACGCCGGGCCGTCGGCGTACCCGATTACCCCGTTGACGCCACGCCGAACCTTCGCATTCGTTGACACTCCAGGTAGTTGATCAGAAACTCTCAGTGATCGTCGTGAGGCTTCCTGCTGGGAGGGACGCCGCTGGGAGTGGATGTGGAGTCATGGCGTCCGGAGGTGATCCGCCGCAGCCGGTTCACGGGTGTGGTCGGTTCCTGGCTGGTCGCCGTGTGCCTGTCCTGGGCGGCGGCGCAGGACGTCGATGCGGCTCCCGCTCCCGAACCGGGTTTCTCCCTGTCGGTGAGCCCGACCAAGCTCGTCGTCCCCCCGGAGCAGCTCGATGCCGAGCAGACGTTCCGGGTCACGAACGGCGGGGACGCGCCGGTCGACGTCCACGTCGACAGGTCGGACTTCACGGCGGACGACAGCGGCGCGCTGGTCCTGCGGGAGCGGGCGCCCTACTCGGCGTCGACCTGGATCACCGCGGTCCCCGAGCGACTCAGGCTGCCTCCCGGGACGACCGGGGAGGTCAGGGTCAGGATCGCCGTCCCCGGCCATCCGGAACCCGGTGACCACCACGTCGCCCTGGTCTTCAAGGCGGTCGCCGGGCAGCGAAGCGGCACCGTCACGATCAATCGGGGAATCGGCGTGCCTTTGTACATCGGTGTTCCCGGCCACGCCGACGACTCGGCCGAGGTGACGGACCTGCGCGCGCCCGGCTTCGTGACGGGAGGGCCCGTGCCTCTCACCGCGGGCGTCCGCAACACGGGAACGGCGCACCGCGACTTCCGCGCGGTCGACCGGCTGAACGCGTCGATCGACGGGACCGCCGTCCCGTTCCCCGGGTTCACCGGGACCGCTGTCCCGTTCCCCGGGTTCACCGTGACGCGCGGCGCGACCCGCGAGGTCACCGCGCTGTGGGACCCGCCGCTGATGTGCGTCTGCCAGGCGACGGTCGCGGTCGCGGACGGTTCCGCCCGAGCCGTGACAAGGACGATCGTGGTGTTCCCCGTCCATCTCCTCGCGGCCCTTCTCGCCGCGCTCGCGCTGGCGTTCCTGCTCGTCCGCTCGGCACTGCGCGGCCACAGAGCCCGCCTCCTCGCCCTCGCGGGCGTGACGGGTCCTGCCCACGGAGGCGGCGATGACTGACGGAGCCCGCCGGGGAACGAGGCCGGCGAGCGGCCGCGGAGAGGCGGGACCGGCGCGTCCCGGCAGGCATGCGGCCAGGAGGGAACGGACGCCCAGGGGCGGCAGGACGGTCGCCCGGGTCCTGGTCCTCGCCCTGTCGGTCTCCACACTGACCGGGACCTCGGGTACGCCGACGCCCGCGTCCGCGGCCGGGACCACCGTGTTCGACCAGACGTTCCGCAACAACACCGCCGACGGCACCGGCAGCGTGGTGCTGCCCGCGCTGCCGAGCGGCCTGGGCGGGTCGAACACGGCGTGCCTGACAGCCTCGGGCAACACCAGCACCGGCGTGCTGAGGAGCTGCAGCAGCACGAACGACACGACGGGCTCCGGGAAGCTGCGGCTGACGAACGCGACGACCAACAAGCTGGGCGGGGTCTTCGGCGCGACCAGCGTGCCGACCGCGCAGGGGTTGGACGTGACGTTCAACACCTACCAGTACGGCGGGAACGGGGCGGACGGCATCGCCTTCGTGCTGGCGGCGGTCGACCCGACCAACCCGGTCTCCCCGGCCAACATCGGTCCGACGGGCGGCTCACTCGGCTACTCCGCGGCGGGCACCAGCGGTTTCAACGGCCTGGCCTACGGCTACCTCGGCGTCGGCCTCGACGTCTACGGCAACTTCAGCAACAGCTCCTACCAGGGCACCGGCTGCACCAACCCCGCCTACATCAGCACGAGCGGCACGGTGCCGGGCCAGGTCGTCGTCAGAGGGCCAGGACAGGGTCTCGCCGGCTACTGCGCGCTCAACAGCACCGCCACCTCCACATCCTCCTCCGCGCTCTCGCTGCGGGCGAGCACCCGCAGGTCGGTGCCGGTCGAGGTCGCCATCAACCCCAGCACCGTGGTCATCACCACCCCTTCAGGGCTGTCGGTCCCCGCGAAGAGCTACCGGGTGTCGGTCACCCCGATCGGCGGCACGGCCAGGACGCTGCAGGGCTCGCTCCCCTCGGTGACGTCCGGACTCTTCCCGTCGAGCTGGCTCGACGCCTCCGGGGTCCCCAAGCAGCTCGCGTTCGGCTGGGTGGCCTCGACCGGAGGGTCGACCGACTTCCACGAGATCGACAACGTCGCCGTCACCACGCTCAACGCGGTTCCCGAGCTGAGCGTCGCGCAGACCAGCTACAACGCCACGACGCCGGCGGCGGGCGACCCGGTGACCTACACCGTCACGGCCGGCGTGGGCAGCGCGGTCAGCGAGACCTCCCCGATCTCGGTCACCGAGACCCTGCCCGCGGGGGTGGTGCCCGTGGGCGCGTACGGCACGGGCTGGGTCTGCGCCGCCCCCTCGGGGCAGTCCGTCACCTGCACCAACGGCAACACCCCCTTCGCGGCGGGCTCCTCGCTGCCGCCGATCACCGTGGTCGGCATCGTCACCGGCGGCAGCGTCACGCCGACGCTGATCCGCACCTCGTCGGTCGCCACGGCGTCGGCGAGCGACGCCAACCCCGGCTACTCGTCGTCGACGACCGCGGGCACCCTGCCGAGCACGCCCAGCGGCATCACGCTGAGCTCGACCACGGGCTCGATCTCCGGGGGCAACACCGTCACCGTGAGCGGGTCGAACATCGGCAACGCCACCGCCATCGAGATCGGCACCGTCGCCGAGCAGCAGGCGGGCACCCCCGTGGTGCTGCTGCCCTGCGCCACCGGCGTCACCACCGGCTGCTTCACGATCAACGGCAACGGCACGCTCACCATCCCGTCGATGCCCTCCCGGGCCAGCAACACGGCGGTCAGGGTCACCGTCGTCACCCAGGGACTCGCCGCCTACGCCGCCTACACCTACGCCAGCTCGCCCGCCGCCCCCACAGCCCCCACGGCGACCGCCGGGGTGACCGGCGCCACGGTGACCTGGACCGCGCCGAGCGGCAACGGCAGCGCCATCACGAGCTACGTCGTCACGCCGTACAAGGACGGCGTGGCCCAGACGCCGATCACCTACGACGCCTCCGCGACCACGCGGACGCTGACCGGGCTGACCGCGGGCTCCTCCTACACCTTCACCGTGACCGCGGTGAACGCCTTCGGCACCGGTACGGCCAGTCCGGCGTCCACGGCCGTCGTCCCCTACAACGTGCCGGGCAAGCCGACGATCACCACGGTCACCGCGGGCGACGCCACGGCGACGATGACCTGGACCGCGCCGGGCAACAACGGCAGCGCCATCACCGGCTACGTCGTCACGCCGTACCTCAACGGCGTCGCGCAGACGCCCCAGACGTTCAGCGGCACGGCGACCACCCAGACCCTCACCGGGCTCACCCCGGGCGCGACCTACACCTTCACCGTCGCCGCCCAGAACGCCGCGGGCACCGGCGCCGCCTCCGCCCCGTCCGCCTCGGTCGTCCCCAACGCCCTGCCGAGCCTGAACCTCCCCGCCCCGCCGGCGGGAGAGGTCGGGGCGGCCTACGGCGTCACGCTGGCGGTGACCGGCGGCACGTCGCCGTACACCTGGTCGATCAGCGGCGGAACGCTTCCGGCGGGGCTGACGCTCAACGCCTCGACGGGCGTGCTGTCCGGCACGCCGACCGCCTCGGGCACCTACTCCTTCACCGTGAAGGTGACCGACGCCGTCAACCAGAGCGCCACCCAGGCGGTCACCCTCACCATCGCGCCCCCGCCGTCGTTCTCCTTCTCCGCCCCACCGGCGGGGGAGGTCGGGGTGGCCTACGGCGTCACGCTGGCGGTGACCGGCGGCACCGCGCCGTACACCTGGTCGGTCGCGGCGGGCACCCTGCCGCCGGGGCTGACGCTCAACGCCTCGACGGGCGTGCTGTCCGGCACGCCGACCGCCTCGGGCACCTACTCCTTCACGGCGAAGGTGACCGACGCCCTGAACCAGACCGCGACCAGGACCGTCACCGTCACCGTCGCGGCCCAGCCGTCGTTCTCCTTCTCCGCCCCGCCCGCGGCCCAGGTCGGGGTGGCCTACAGCGTGCCGTTGACGGTGACCGGCGGCACCGCGCCGCTCACCTGGTCGATTCCCGCAGGCAGTCTGCCGCCGGGGCTGACGCTCAACGCCTCGACGGGCGTGCTGTCCGGCACGCCGACCACGACGGGCAGTCACCCGTTCACGGTCCAGGTGACCGACGCCAACGGCCAGACGGCCACCAGGTCGGTGACGCTCGTCGTCACCGCGGGCCCGCTGGTCATCGTCAAGACCGCCGACGTCTCGGCCGTCGCGCCCGGCGGCACGGTCAACTACACGATCACCGTGAACAACACCGGGGCGAGCGCGTTCACCGGTGTGACGCTGACCGATCCGCTGACCGGCGTCCTGGACGACGCCGTCTACAACGCGGACGCGACGGCGACCTCGGGAACGGTGTCGTACACCGGCCCGAACCTGACCTGGACCGGCAACGTCGCGGCGGGCGCGACCGTGACCGTCACCTACTCCGTCAAGGTGGCCAACCCGGACACCGGCAACAAGGTGCTGGCCGGCACCGTGACCTCCCCGACGCTCGGCAGCACCTGCCCGTCCGGCGGCGCGGACGCCCGGTGCACCGCCACGGTGACCGTCTCCGGGCTGTCCATCGTCAAGAGCGCGGGCGTCTCGACCACGACCCCGGGCTCGACGGTTCCCTTCACCGTCACCGTCACCAACAACGGCCAGACGGCCTACACCGGCGCGACGTTCGCCGACGCGCTGGCCGGGGTGCTCGACGACGCGACCTACAACGGCGACGCGGTCGCGACAGCGGGAAGCGTCTCACTCAGCGGCTCCACCCTGACCTGGACGGGCAACCTCGCGGTCGGCGCGACGGCGACCGTCACCTACTCCGTCACGGTCAAGGACCCCGACACCGGAGACAGGAACCTGTCCGGCGCCGTCTCCTCGACCACCCAGGGAAACACCTGCCCGGTCGGCAACCCGGGCGCGCAGTGCGCCGCGGCCGTCACCGTCCTCATCCCCGCCCTGACGATCACCAGCAGCGCGGACGCGGCCACCACGACGCCGGGATCGACCGTGCGCTACACGGTCACGGCGGCCAACACCGGCCAGACGGCCTACACCGGCACCGGCTTCACGCTTCCCCTGGCGGGCGTGCTGGACGACGCGACCTACAACGGGGACGCCGTCGCCACCTCGGGCGGCGTCGCCGTCGTCGACTCCACCCTGACCTGGACGGGCAACCTCGCGGTCGGCGCGACGGCGACCGTCGCCTACTCGGTCACGGTGAAGGACCCGGACCCCGGAGACAAGGTCCTCAACAGCTCCGTCACCTCGACCGCGGCGGGGAACAACTGCCGCGCCGCGAACCCGGCCCCCGCCTGCTCGACGAGCGTCCCGGTCCTGGTGCCCGCGCTGACGATCACCAAGACGGCAGACCTGTCGTCCGTGACGCCCGGGGCGACCGTGCGCTACACGGTCACGGCCACCAACTCGGGCCAGACGGCCTACACCGGCGCGACGTTCGCCGACGCGCTGGCCGGGGTGCTGGACGACGCGACCTACAACGGCGACGCGACCGCGACGACCGGGGGCCTCTCGCTCAGCGGCTCCACCCTGACCTGGACGGGCAACCTCGCGGTCGGCGCGACCGCGACCGTCGCCTACTCCGTCACGGTGAACGACCCGGACACCGGGGACAGGGCGCTGACCGGCGCCGTCACCTCGGCCACCTCGGGCAGCACCTGCCCGGTCGGCGGCACGAACACCCGCTGCGCCAGCGACGTGCTCGTCCTGATCCCTCGGCTGCAGATCACCAACGCCACGACCGTCACCACGACCACGCCCGGCGGGGTCGTGCCGTACACCGTCACGCTGACCAACACCGGGCAGACCGACCACAACGGCGTCAGCGCCTCGCTCAACGTCGCGGGCGCGGTCGACGACGCGAGCTACAACGGCGACCTCACGGCCAGTGCGGGCAGCGTCTCCCTGGGGCCGAACGGAACACTGGTGTGGACCGGGAACGTGGCGATCGGGGAGACGGTCACCGTGACCGGGTCGGTCACGGTGAACAACCCGGACACCGGCGACAAAGTCCTGACCACCGCCGTGACGTCCACCGCGCCGGGCAGCACCTGTCCGATCACCGGCACGGGCCCCGGATGCTCGACCAGTGTGACCGTGCTCGTCCCGGCCCTGACCGTCGTCACCACCGCGGACCGGCAGACGGTCACCCCCGGTGAGACCGTCACCTACACGGTCACGGCCTCCAACACCGGGCAGACGCCGTACACCGGCGCCACGCTCACCGACCAGCTCGCCCTGGTTCTGACCGACGCGGTCTACAACGGGGACGTCACGACGACCACCGGCACGGTGACCCTCTCCGGGACGAACCTGACGTGGACCGGCGACCTGGCGGTGGGCGCGACCGCCACGATCACCTTCTCGGTGACGGTCCGCGACCCCGACCCCGGCGACAAGCAGATGGTCAACACGGCGGTCTCGAGTGCGCCCGGCAGCACCTGCCCGCCCGGCGGAGCCGACGCCAGGTGCTCGACGACCGTGACCGTCCTCGTGCCGGCCCTGACCGTCACCAAGAGCGCCGACGTCTCCACGACGGCGCCGGGATCCGTCGTCCGCTACTCGGTCGCCGTCGCCGACTCCGGGCAGACGCCGTACACCGGAGCCACGGTCACCGACGCGCTGGCGGGGGTGCTGGACGACGCGGTCTACAACGGGGACGCCACCGCGACCGGCGGCGCGGTCGCCTTCGACGGCTCGAACCTGACGTGGACGGGCGACCTCGCGGCCGGCGCGACCGCCACGATCACCTACTCGGTGACGGTCCGCGACCCCGACCCCGGGGACGCGCTGCTCACCGGGGCGGCCGTCTCGACCGTCAGGGGAAGCAACTGCCCGGCGGGCGGCACCGACACCAGGTGCTCGGCCACCGTCCCCGTCGCCCGGCTGGTCCTCGCCCAGAGCTACGTCGACTCCACCGCGACCCCAGGCTCGGTGGTGCGCCTCAACGCCACCTTCACCAACACCGGACAGGTTCCCTTCACGGGAATCAGCGTCTTCAGCCCGACGGCGGGCACCGTCGACGACGCCATCCCCGTCGGCGACCAGACCGCCTCCTCCGGAAGCCTGGTGCTCGACGCCAACAGGATCACCTGGACGGGGAGCATCCCGGTCGGCGGCGTCGTCACGGTCACCGGCACGCTGACCGTGAAGAACCCGCCCACCGGAGACAGGGTCCTCACCGGCACCCTGATCTCCGACGCGCCCGGCAACAGCTGTCCTCCGAACGGCGACGACCCACGCTGTACGGCCCGGCTCACCGTGGTGGTCCCCGGCCTGACGATCACGAAGGCCGCCGACACGTCCGTCACCACACCGGGGAGCACGGTCGGCCACACCGTCACGGTCACCAACTCGGGGCAGACGCCGTACACCGGAGCCACGGTCACCGACGCGCTGGCGGGCGTCCTGGACGACGCGGTCTACAACGGGGACGCCGCGGCGACCGTCGGCGCGGTGGCCCTCGCGGGGTCGAACCTGACCTGGACCGGCGATCTGCCGGTCGGGGCGAGCGCGGTGATCACCTACTCGGTGACGGTCCGCGATCCCGACCCGGGAGACAAGTCGCTGGTGGACAGCGTCACCTCGACCGACACCGGCTCCAACTGCACTCCGGCGAGCGGTGATCCGCGCTGCTCCACGACCGTCACCGTGCTGACCCCGGCTCTGACGATCAGGAAGACGGCCGGCTCCGCGACCGCGGTGCCCGGAGCCGTCGTCACCTACACGGTCACGGCTGCGAACACCGGCCAGACGGCCTACACGGGGGCGACGCTCACCGACGCGCTGGCCGACGTGCTGGACGAGGCGACCTACAACGGGGACGCCGTCGCGGGCACCGGCACGGTGACCCTCACCGGCACGAACCTGACCTGGACCGGTGACCTGGCGGTCGGCGAGAGCGTGACCGTCACCTACTCGGTCACCGTGAACAACCCCGTGACCGGGAACCTGACGCTGACCGGCCCCGTCTCCTCCGCGGTCCGGGGCAGCACCTGCCCGGCGGGCAACACCGACCCGCGCTGCGCGGTCACCGTCAGGGTCGTCGAAGCGGCCACGCTGACGTTCGGCACGTCGGCGAACGTCAGCTCGGCGGCGCGGGGTCAGACGGTCGCCTACACCGTCACGGTCACCAACTCGGGCCTCACGCCGTACCCCGGCGCGACGTTCGTCGACGCGCTGGCCGGGGTGCTGGACGACGCGACCTACAACGGGGACGCCGCCGCCGACGTCGGCACGGTGAACCTCACCGGCACGGACCTGACATGGACCGGCACCGTCCCGGCGAGCGGGACGGCCACCGTCACCTACTCGGTGACGGTGAACGCCCCGGACACCGGGAACGAGATCCTCGCGACCACCCTGACGTCGGCCTCGGTCGGCGGCAACTGCCCGGCCGGCGGCGCCGACCCACGCTGCTCCACCACCGTGACGGTCTCCAGCCTGGAGATCGTCAGCTCCGCCGACACGCTCTTCACCAAACCGGGAGGCGCGGTTCGCTTCACCGGTGTGATCACCAACACCGGCACGACCCCGTACTACGGGATCACCGTCGTCTTCGAGGGACCCGACGTCGTCGACGACGCCTTCCCCACCGGTGACAGCACGGCCACCTCGGGGACCCTGGGCTTCGGAGCCACCGGCCTCGAATGGACGGGAGACGTTCCGGTGGGCGGCAGCGTCACGGTGTCCAGTGGTTTCGTCGTGCAGAACCCCGACCTCGGCAACCACGTCCTCACCACCGTCGTCTCCTCCTCCGCGCCTGGGAACAACTGCCCCTCGGCAAGCGCCGACCCCGCCTGCGCGACCAGCGTCACCGTCCTCACCCCGGCCCTGACGATCGCCAAGGCCGCGAGCACAAACGTGACGGTCCCCGGAGGCACGGTGGGCTACACGATCACCGTGACCAACAGCGGGCAGACCCCCTACACCGGAGCCGCCGTCACCGACTCACTGGCCGGTCTGCTCGACGACGCCGTCTACAACGGCGACGCGACCGCGACCTCGGGCGCCGTCGGCCTCACCGATCAGACACTGACCTGGACCGGGAACCTCGCCGTCGCAGAAAGCGTCACCGTCACCTATTCGATCACCACGAACGATCCCGACACCGGCGACAAGCTTCTCGCCAACTCGGCCGTCTCCACCGACGAGGGCAGCACCTGCCCGCCCGCCAGCGGCAACACGGCGTGCACCGCGCGGGTCGTCGTCCTCACCCGGGCACTGACGCTCGTCAAGAGCGCGAACACCACGTCCGTCACGCCAGGGGGGACGGTCTCCTACACGGTCAGGGTCACCAACTCGGGCCAGGTCCCCTACCCCGCGGCGACGTTCGCCGACGCGCTGGCCGGCGTGCTGGACGACGCGACGTACAACGGGGACGCCGCCGCCGACGTCGGCACGGTGAGCCTCACCGGCACGGACCTGACCTGGACCGGGAGTCTCGCCCCCGGTCAGGCGGCCGTCGTCACCTACAGCGTCAGGGCGAACGACCCCGGCACCGGTGACCGGCGGCTGACCGACGCCGTGACCTCGACCACCCCCGGCAGCACCTGTCCTGTGGGCGGGGCCGATCCGCGCTGCACCCAGACGATCCTCCTGTCACGGGTGACGATCGTGAACGCGGCCGACGTCACCGTCACCCTTCCGACCGGGGTGGTGCGCCAGACCGTCACGATCACCAACAGCGGGCAGACGCCGTACTCCGCGACCAGTGTGGACGTCGACCTCACCGGCGTCCTCGACGACGCCGCCTACAACGGTGACGCGGCGGCCACCGCGGGCGGCGTCACCAGGGTGCCCGAGACCGGCACGCTGACGTGGACAGGCGCCCTCGCGGTCGGCGAGACCGTCACCGTCACCTACTCGGTGACGGTGAACAACCCCGACGCCGGAGACAGGCTCCTGACCACCGTGGTCACCTCACCCGCCGCGGGGAACAACTGCCCCGTCGGCGGCTCCGCGCCCGCGTGCACGACCGTCGTCACCGCGCTGACGCCCGGCCTGACCTTCCTCAAGGCCGCGAACACCGGCACGGTCACACCCGGAGGCACGGTCACCTACACGACCACGGTCACCAACACCGGCCAGACCCCGTACACCGGCGCGACGTTCACCGACCAGCTGGCCCAGGTGCTCTCGGACGCCGTCTACGGCGGGGACGCCGTCGCGAGCAGCGGAACGCTGGACTTCGACGGCACGAACCTGACCTGGACCGGCGACCTCGCGGTCGGCGAGTCCGTGACCGTCAACTACACGGTGACGGTCCGCGACCCCGATCCCGGCGACAAGCGGATGGTCAACACGGTCGTCTCGGACACGCTGGGCAGCACCTGCCCCACCGGCGCGACGGACCCGTCGTGCTCGGTGCCGGTCACCGTGCTCGTCCCCGCCCTGTCGATCGTCAGGAGCGCCGACACCGTCACCACCACACCGGGCGCGAAGGTCGGTTACACGATCACGATCGCCAACACCGGGCAGACGCCGTACGCGGGGGCGGTCGTCACCGACTCCCTGGCGCTGGTCCTGGACGACGCGGTCTACGACGGGAACGCGACCGCCGACCTGGGAAGTGTGATGTTCACCGGCCTCGGCCTGACCTGGACGGGCGACCTGGCGGCCGGGGAGAGCGCGACCGTCACCTACTCCGTCACCGTGCGCGACCCCAACCCCGGAGACAACTTCCTCGTCGCCTTCGTCGTCTCCGGTGAGGCGGGCAGCACCTGCCCCGAGGACGGCGCCAATCCCGCCTGCGCCTCCACGGTGCTCGTCCTGACCCCCGCGCTCGCCGTCTCGACCACGGCGGACACGGCGACCGCGACCCCGGGCGACACCGTACGGTTCACGATCGCGATCACCAACACCGGGCAGACACCGTACGCGGGGGCGGTCGTCACCGACTCCCTGGCGCTGGTCCTGGACGACGCGGTCTACGACGGGAACGCGACCGCCGACCTGGGAAGCGTGATGTTCACCGGGGCCGACCTGACCTGGACGGGCGACCTGGAGATCGGCGCGACCGCGACCGTCACCTACTCCGTCACCGTGCGCGACCCCGACCCGGGGGACAAGGCGATCAGGAGCGTCGTCACCTCGCCCGCCAGGGGAAGCACCTGCCCCACAGGGGACGCGAGCCCCGCCTGTTCCGCGACCGTCACCGTCCTGATCCCCGGCCTGGCCATCGCCAAGACGGCGGACGCGGCCACCGCCACCCCGGGAGGCACGATCGGTTACACGATCACCGTCACCAACACCGGGCAGACGGCGTACACCGCCGCGTCCCTCACCGACCCGCTCGCGGGGGCGCTCGACGACGCGGTCCACACCGGGGACGCCGTCGCGAGCACCGGCACGGTCGACTTCGACGGCACGGACCTGACGTGGACCGGAGCCCTCGCCGTCGGCGCGACCGCGACCGTCACCTACTCCCTCGCGGTGCGGGATCCCGACACCGGCGACAAGGTCATCTCCGGGGGCGTGGTCTCCGCCTCTCCCGGAAGCACCTGTCCGGCGGGGAGCACGAACCCCGCGTGCACGACGCTCGTGCGCGTGCTGGTGCCACAGTTGACGATCACGAAGACCGCCGACACCGTGACCGTCGCCGCGGGGAAGGTCGTCCACTACACGGTGACGCTCGCCAACACCGGCGAGACCTCCTACACCGGCGCGACGTTCGTCGACCCGCTGGCCGACGTGCTGGACGACGCCTCCTACGGAAACGACGCGACGGCGACCACGGGGACCGTCGTCTACGCCGACGACGCCCTGACCTGGACCGGGAACCTGGCGGTCGGCGCCACCGCGACGGTCGCCTACTCGGTCGTCGCCCGCTACCCCGCGCCGGGCGACCGGGCCCTGACCGGCGCCGTGGTCTCCCCCTCCCAGGGAAGCACCTGCCCCGCGGGCGGCTCGGACCCGCGCTGCGCCACGACCGTCACCGTCCTCGTCCCCGCCCTCACCGTCACCGTGGCGGCGGACAACAGCGGCGACGTCGTCGCGGGCGGTCAGGTCCGGTACACGATCACGGCCACGAACACCGGGGAGGTTCCCTACGCCGCCGCCACGGTCACCGGCCTGCTGGCCGGGGTGCTCGACGACGCCGTGTACTCCGGCGACGCGACCGCGACGGTCGGCGTCGTCGGCTTCGGCGGCGACACCCTGACCTGGACGGGGGCGCTTCCCGTCGACGCGGCCGTGGTCATCACCTTCACCGTCGCGGTCAGGGACGAGGCCCCCGGCGGAGACGCCGTCCTCGACAGCCGGGTCGTCTCGCCGACGATCGGCGGCACCTGTCCGGCGGGCGGCGCCGATCCCCGCTGCTCCGTCCTGACCTCCGTGACGGCGGTGACCATCACCCTCACCGACCTGACCGGCGACTTCACCCTGACCGGGAGCCCGGACACGACCGTGCGGCGCGACGAGGCCGTGACGATGACGGTCACGACCGACAGCCCCGACGGTTACAACGTCACCGTGCTGGCCAGGTCGCCGGAGCTCACCACGACGCTGTCCGGAGAGGTGTTCTCCCTCCCGATCGGCAGCCTGCGCGTGCGCGAGCACGGCACCACGACGTTCTCGCCCCTGTCACCCGGCGTGCCGGTGCTCGTCCACCGGCAGTCCGACCCGTCAGCGCCCGGAGGCGACGCCATCAGCAACGACTACGAGGTCGACATCCCGTTCGTCCCGGCGTCCCGCTACTCGGCGACGCTCGACTACGTCGCCACGACCAACTGACCCGCCACCTGACCCGTCGCCTGGTCCGCCACTGCCGCGAGCCGGAACCCGCCGACGTCCCATGACACCCCTCCGGCATCCGAAACGAACAACGAGAAGGAGACAAGCCATGGCAGGAACACCGTCCACCGGCGTCACGAGACGCGCCGCCGCGCTCTGCGGGCTCGGCACGGCCATGGTCGTGGCGCTCGCCACCCCCTCGTCGGCGGCGTCGGGAGGCCGCGTGGGGGCGGCGGGTCCCGTGAAGGCGGCCGAGCCCGTCCCCAAGCTCAGCATCGCCGTCGACAACGGGCGGACGACGGCCAAGGAGGGGGACCGGCTGACCTACACCATCACCGTCGACAACGTCGGCACGACCGACGTCGACGACCTCCGTCTCGTCCAGACCATGCCCGCGGGCCTGAAGTTCGTCTCGGCAGACGGCCACGGCACGGCCAAGGAGGGACAGGTCGCCTGGACCGTGGACCTGCCCGCGGGCAAGAACGCCACCTTCCACACCAAGGCCCAGGTGCTGGCCACCCCGCAGGACCTGTTGCGCCTGGCGACCGTCGCCTGCGCGAGCACCGAGAGCGGGGGCAGGCCCATCGTCTGCGCCGCCCACTCCGACCAGCTGCCCGCGGGCGCGGCGGCCGAGGCCGCCGGTCGGTCGGCCTCCTCCGACGCCGACCGTCCGTGGTACATCCCCACCGGAGCGGCGCTGCTGGCCGTGGCGGTGCTGGGGGTGTGGGCCTTCCGGCGCGGGAAGTTCCCCTTCCAGCCCCGTAAGACGCCCTGAGGAACCCCCGTGGCACGGCCCGCACCGCGTGCCGCGCCACGGGGCTCATGAATGGGATCGGAGCTGTGTGTCCAGAGTCCAGATGCCGACTTCCACGTTGACGACCCTGGTGCGGTAGAGCTCCCGCTCGGTCAGGATGCAGAGGTCTCCCAGCCCCAACTTGGCCATCACGTGGTCGGAGAAGGGCATCCCCGTCCCCGCTCCCGCAAGCAGCGAACGCAGGAACCCCTCACCCCATTCGACGGTGTGGAGCACCCAAGGGGCCTGGCCGGCGATGACGAGCTCCAGCAGAGCGCGCAGCCTGTCGGCGTGGTCTCTGCGGACTCGGCCGTCGGGGAGTTGAGCGATATGGTTGCCGGTCTCTATGACCGTGGTGACCGGCAGGACGAGATCACACCCTTTTTTCTCGTCCAGCTCGCGTAGCACGCTCTTCCGGTCCTGGTTCTTTCCGGGAACGTCCAGGATGTTGCAGAGCACCGACGTGTCGACGAACTCCACCCTGCGTGCCATGCCTAGCCGATTCCCATGAGACGGTCGAACTCGGTGAAGTCACGCGCCTGGGCGGGCTCCTGCTTCAGAAGGCCGGAGGTGACGATCGAGCCGAGATCACCCTGAGCCATCAAGCTGGGATACCCGTCCATATCGGGGAGTGGCTGGAGATGGGAAAGGCCGGTCTCGCGGTCGCGTGAACAGACGACGACGTTCTTGTGGTCTTCCGCCTCCAGAGCCGAGAGCAGGGCGGGACTGTGCGTCGTGAAGATCACTTGTGAGGCGGCTTTCTGTGTGGCCTGCTTGACCAGACCAAGTATCTGGGCGGCCTGGGAGGGATGCAGGCCGTTCTCCAACTCCTCGATCACCAGAGCGGGAGATCTTCTGTCTCCTTCCGCGCTCCGGGCGCCGAGGTCGAGATCCTGTCCTTGCCGGAGCAGGCTCGTGGCGATGGCCGCGAACCTCAGCAGACCGTCGCTCATCTCCCTGGCGGGTGTGACGGCACCGTCCTCGCGGAGCGCGAGCATCACGTCGTTGAGCGGGGAACGGATGACCTCGATGTCCGTCACCTCGTGTTCGACGAGACTCTGCACATGGCAGACCAACTGCCGGAAGCGTTCGGGGTCGTGCCTCTCCATGTGGTCGATCACGGCGGAGAGGTTCTCGGCCGTCCTGCGCAGCCGAATGTCCCGGCTGGGAACGTACTGCCGCATGAGATGGGGGACGGGGTCCAGATGGAAGACCCCGCGAAGCGTCTCCAGGACGTCCTGCGCGGCGGTGACGACGCGCCGCTCAGCCTCGGTCTCCCCGGCGAGCCGGAGCGGGAGCTGGCTGGTGAGAAGGCGATCGGAGCGGAACGAGCTCCTGGGGTCTCGTCCTCGACGGCCGTTGTACCAGGTGGCGTCGATGGTGCCCGATTCCGGATTCGTCTCGGATGTCCTGATGAGATCGTGAAGAATCTGGCGTACGGGGTCACGGGTCGATCGGCGTTTTCCTGACAGGCCGACCAGACGCTCGCTGACGATCTCGGGTTCCGGGCGGACCTGGACCGTGACGTCGAGTTTTATGGCGAAATAGCTGTCACCGAGTCGATCGGGCGCCAAGACGGTGCATCCCAGCTGGAACCGGTCCGCCCCGTGCGGAGGGCACCCCTCGACGCCTCCCCGCAGCGGCCCCTCGTCACCCCGCCTGCTGTCCAGCGCGTCGACGATGTCCGCACCGGTCGCCAGACGGGACAGCACTTCAAGACCGTCGAGAGCGTTGGACTTTCCGCTGCTGTTGCGGCCGATGAGCGTCGTCATGCCGCCCAGAGGAAGAGTCGCCTCGCTGAAGGTCTTGAACTCGGTGAGGCGCAGCTCGGTCAGGCGAGGCTTCATATCTGAACCGTACATGTGCACCCCCTCACCAGGGGGTGCACATGACGTCGAGGGCCTACTCGTCGCCGGTCAGGGAGAAGCTCCGCAGGCGCTGGCCCGCCCAGACGACCGCGCCGACCGTGACGACCAGCAGGGCGGTGACGGCGAAGCCGAGTGTGAGCTCGCTGGACAGGAACGACGACGAGGACACCTGGTCGGCGATCGTCTGCGCCCACTGCTGGATGGAGAACCTGCGGGCGCCGGGGACGAAGTTGCCGACCACGCCCTCCCAGATGAGCGCGTAGGCGATGCCGATCGTCACCGCGTGCCGGGTCAGGATGCCCAGCAGCATGAACAACGCCGCGTACGCGAGGCCGCCGACGAGGGCGCCGAGGGCGAAGCCGTACGCGATGCCGGACTCGAGGTTGATCAGCAGGTAGGCCGCGACGAAGGTCGGCACGGCGGCGAACAGCGCGAGCATCGAGGCGGCGACGAGGAACTTGGTCTGCGCGATGACCGGGCGGGAGATCGGCTTGGCCAGCAGGTGGACGATCGTGCCGTCGTCGATCTCGGGGGCGATCACACCTGTCCCCGCGATCAGGCCCAGCAGGGGCAGTATCGCGCCGAGGGCGAACTTCTGCATGAACTCGACCGTGATCAGCTCGCTCCCGCCGCTGACGATCCGCAGGAGCACGGCCAGAGCGATCAGCACCACCGGCAGCAGGACCAGCAGCCAGATCCTTCTGCGGCCGAGCAGCGCGCGGTAGGAGATTCCGGCGATGACAGCGTTCATTGGTCAGCTGCTCCTGTTGATCAAGTAGGAGAAGACGCTCTCCAGGTCTTCGTCGGCGGGGGAGATCTGCCAGACCCGCACGTTCGTGTCCCTGGCGACCCTGGGCAGCAGCCAGGTGAACCGCCGGAAGTCGACGGCCTGCACCTCCAGGCCCGTCTCCGTCAGCGCGACCGAGCTGGAGGAGCCGTCGGCGATCAGCGCCGACGCCAGGCGGCGGTCGTCGCTGGAGCGGACCCGGAACACGTGGGGCCTGTCGGTCATCCTGCGGCGGATCTCGCGGAAGTCGCCCGAGGCGGCGTGCCGGCCCGCGACCAGGACCTCGATGTGCTGGGCGACCCGCTCGACCTCCTCCAGGATGTGCGAGCTGAACAGGATGGTCTTGCCCGCCGCGCCCATGTCGCTGACCAGGTCCATCAGGTGCATGCGCTGGCGCGGGTCCATGCCGTTGAACGGCTCGTCGAGCAGGAGCACCTGCGGGTCGTGCACGAGCGCGGCGGCGACCTTGATCCGCTGTCGCATGCCCTTGGAGTAGGTCTCGATCCTGCGTTCCCCCGCGGCCTCCATCTCGACCGTGGCGATCGCCTTGCGCGCCGCGTCCTCGGGGTGGGGCAGCTGGTGGAGTCTGGCGCTGGACAGCACGAACTGCCAGCCGGTGAGGAAGCCGTAGGCGGCCTCGCGCTCGGGGACCAGGCCGATCGAACGGTAGATCTCGTGGTTGCGCCAGATCTTCACGCCGTCGAGGGTGACGGTGCCGCCCGACGGGGCGAGGAACCCGGCCATCATGTGCAGCAGGGTGGACTTGCCCGCGCCGTTCGGGCCGAGCAGGCCGGTGACGCCGGGGCCGATGGTCATCGTGACGTCGTTGACGGCCACCACGTTGCCGTACCAGCGGGAGACCTGGGCCAGTTCGATGTTCATCGTGCGGCCGCCTTCCGGTAACGCATGATCAGGGCAATCACGGACAGGGCGATCAGCACGGCCACGATCAGGAGCTGCAGCACGACGCTCGTCCCGTCGGGGTAGGCGACGGGCGCGGAGGGGGCCGCGTCGAAGAGCCCGACCTGGACCGCGGCGTCGACCAGGAAGAACGGGTTGATCATCAGGGCCCAGCCGGAGGCGGTGTAGTTGTTCACCGAGTCCATCGTCGCCGAGACGATGGTCGAGACGGCCGAGGTCAGCAGGTAGAACGCGATGACCGAGGCTACGCCGAGGCCGCGCCTCGGGGTGAAGGAGGCGATCGCCACGCCGAGGCAGGCCAGCAGGATCGCGTAGACCGCCGCCCCGGCCATGGAGGTCAGGTAGCCGCCGGTGTGGGGCGGTCCCTCCAGGTCGATGACCAGCTCGCCGACGTAGAGCACGGTGAGCGGCACGGCCAGCAGCAGGAACATCGCCACGATCATCGCCGCGAGCTTCGCGCCGACGTAGTCCCACAGCGTCACGGGGCGCGACAGGTACAGCGGCAGCACCCGGAAGCGCAGGTCGGGCGCGACGATGTACGGCGACTGCGCGGCCAGGAAGATCGCCAGCACGGCCTGCATGGTGACGCCGTAGGAGGTGTAGGTCATCCCCGGCTGCTTGAGCAAGGCCATGATCGCGATGGAGACGACCGCGGGCAGCATCATGACGCCCACGATCAGGAACGGGACGATCTTCGCCCTGGCCGTGCGGCCGAGACCGAAGATCCCGCGCAGGCTGTGCACGAGCAGGGCGGCGGTGGCGTGACCCCGGCCGAGCCGTGCCCCGCCGTAGTGGCGGTATCCGATGTCGTGGATGACACCCGTGGGCTCAGACATCGGCGGGCTCCCTGTCCACGGGCTCTTTGAAGACGTCCTCGATGCGCTGGCGGCCCTGCTCCATGCGGACCAGGCAGAGGTTGAGATCGCAGACCACGTCGCGGAGCGTGTCGAAGGTCTCCGGCGCGCGGACGTGGACCAGGAGCATCCGGCCGTGGCGGGTGACGCTCTCACCCAGCTCGGTCAGGCGGTCGGCCAGCGCCTCCTGTCCTTCCTCGACCTCGACCGTGACGGTCTGGGTGGTCTGGGTGAAGTCGGCGATCGACGAGGAGCGCAGCAGCTTGCCGCCGTCGATCACGATGACGTGGTCGCACACCCGCTCCAGCTCTCCCAGCAGGTGGGAGGTGACCAGCACGCTGATGCCGAACTCGGTGCCGATCCTGCGGATCAGCCCCAGCATCTCGTCGCGGCCCTGCGGGTCCAGGCCGTTGGTCGGCTCGTCCAGGAAGACCAGGCGCGGGTCGTGCACCAGGGCCTGGGCCAGCTTGACCCGCTGCTTCATGCCGGTCGAGTAGCCGCCCATCACGCGGTAGCGCTCCTCGTAGAGGCCCACGTGACGCAGCACGTCGGCGGCGCGCTCCCTGGCGGCGGTGCGCGGCAGGCCCGACATCTGCCCCATGTGCACGGTGAACTCCGTGGCGGACAGGTCGGGGGGCAGGCAGTCGTGCTCGGGCATGTAGCCCACGACCCGGCGGATCTCCGCGCCCTGGGTCATCGCGTTCATGCCGAGCACCTGCGCGCTCCCCGCGGAGGGGGCGAGCAGACCCAGCAGGATCTTGATCAGGGTGGACTTGCCCGCACCGTTGGCGCCGACCAGGCCGGTGACGCCGGGGCCGACGGTCACGGTGAGCTGGTCGAGTGCCGTCACCCGAGGAAAGTGTCTGGTTAGTCCCTCGGTGGCGAGGATAGTCATGCTCGGACCCTACCTATCGGGTGGCGAGAATTCCTCCACCATGCGAAGGAGGCGCGCATCGTCCGAAAGACCGGTCAGCCCGGGGAACGCGTCGGGCTGACCGGGAACGGGCTGACGCCGGACGCCGTGTCCACCGGCTTCTACCGGCGGGTCATGGCGGCATCGCGCGCGACGCCGGAGGGCCGGGCAGCCCCCGGCGTTCGACCCGCGAATTCGCGCCCGGCGTCACGAAAGACCGTGGCTAGAACTTCGGGCTCCAGTTCTGGTTGTTTCCCCCGTTCGCCGAAAGGGTGTAAACCTTTCCGGCCCGGTTGCTGTCCAACATCATGCCTGTCGCCTCGTTCTGGAGTGTCCAGCGGTGCCCGGGATTCTGTCTGGTGTACCAGAGTTGGTTCTCCCCTCCGTTGCACGGCAGGGTGTAAACCTTTCCGGCTCCGTTGCTGTCGAGGCACCGCCCCGTGGCGGCGTCCCTGATGGTGTCAGCCCAGGGGCCAGGGTAGAACTTGAAGTTCCAGACCTGGTACTGCCCTCCGTTGCATCCGATGGCGTAGACGTCTCCGGCGTGATTGCTGTCGAGGCACAGCCCCGTTTCCCAGTTGCGCAGGATCACTGTGTCGTCCGCGTGGGCCGGAGCGGCGGCGAGGACCGCGGATGTGACCAGCACACTCGCGAATAAAGCGCGGCGGGCTTTCTGCTTTATCCCGCCTTGGCGGGGCGCGTCTTCCGTGTTGAGCATGGCCGTCTCCTTTTTGGTGAAGATTTCGGCTCACAAGGCCGGTACGCCTGGTGTCGGCCGGCTCGGCGGGGTGGATCTGTGAATCCGTTGTTTCTTACAGGCCGCTGCTTTCCCGGACCAGGCTTGAAACCAGTGTGTTGGTTTGTGTCTGGGATGTCGTTGACGGTTTCTGCAGTCATTGTTGATGGTTTCTGCGCCGCCCCGCGGCAGGTGCGGAACGTGGGCGCTCCCGGGGGCGTGCCATTTCCGTCCCCGCTCCGCGGGCGGCCGGTCGTGACCGTGCTCATGGGCGTGCTCACGGGTGTGCCGGGGGCCGCCCGCGTGACGAGCGGTAGTCGGCCGGGGAGACGCCGTAGGCGGTGCGGAAGATGCGGCTGAAGTGGGCGTTGCTGGCGAAGCCCCAGCGGGCGGCGATGACGTGGATCGGGTGGGGGCTCAAGGCGGGGTCGGCCAGGTCGTGGCGGCAGCGTTCCAGACGCTGCTGGCGGATCCAGGCGGCCACGGTCAGGCCGTGCTCCTGGTCCTGGAAGAGCTGGTACAGGCGGCGGACGGAGATCTGATGGGCGGCGGCGACGGTCTCGGCGCACAGCGTCGGATCGCCGAGGTTGTGCTCGATGAAGGTGTGGATACGCCTTCGCAGTATCTGCTGATGGGTCTCGAGCGGCAGGGCGGCGACGTCGAGGTGGTGGGCGCACACGGCGGTGAACAGATCCACGGTGATGGCCGACAGGCGGGTGGCGTCGGCGGCGGTGTAGCTGGAGGCGTGCCGCAGCAGTTCCTCCAGGTGATGGCGGAGCAGGGCGCCGACGCCGTCGTGGGCGGACAGGCGGGTGGAGGTGAGAGAGGCGAGTCTGCCGTCCGGCAGCGGCAGCGCGGCTTTGGGGATCTGCAGGACGATGCCGGCGAAACTGCCGGTGCCGTCGGCGGTGATCTGGCCGTGAAAGGGGTGCGAGTTGTCGTAGAACACCATTTCCCGAGGGCCCGCGGTGGTTTGCCTGCCGAACTGGGTGATCTGTTTGGCGCCGCGCCGGGAAAGCGCCAGGCAGTACGTCTCAGGGGCGAAATGCTGGATCAGCGTGGAAACATGGTGTGACTGCAGGGACGGGGAGGTCATCGAGTACACCTGCGTCGGGCCGAGGTCGAGCACGCGCAAGGTGGTGCGGAGGTCGTCCTCGTGATCACCGCGCACCAGGGTGGGCGCCAGGGGCTGGGAAGCCGTCTCCAGGAGCCGGGCGCTCTGGTCGGGTGCGGGCGGGTTCTCGCTGCGGAACACCGTCTCGATCATCGCCGGTTTCCCGTGACGTGTTCCGTACCTGCCGGAAAAGGTGTTATCGGTCTCCCGTATTCGCTGATGCACACGAAACAATCCTTTCGCGTCTTAGGCGGTGCGGTTTTTCCCTCACTGCTTGGACACGAATGAACGGTGGATTGTTCGGAGAGCCGGGCGGCGAACACGAGCCCACCGCGGACCGGCGCGCGTTCCAACGGCGCGGGAAAGTCCGCTCGGGCCCGAGGCGGGCGTCTGGAGGAAAGGCCGGAGGGCGGAGAACCGGGGCGCGGTGTGTCACCCGGTGGCCGTGTCCGGTGTGTTTTTCCCGGTCCCCGCGCGGCAGGCTCTCCTGCGGGGCGGTCGTTCAGGTGAGGCGGTCGTTCCCGTGCCCGCGGGGTCCGGGGCGGCCGTTCCCGCGGGGCGACACGGGGAGCCGTACGCCGAACCTCGACCAGTAGGCCCGCTGGAGGAAGAGCGTCAGCGTTCCGGCGATGATCATGCCCGCGATGTTCACCGCGAGCTGCGCGACCGAAGCCGCCATCTCGTCCCAGCGGGTCAGTGCGGCGGCGACCGCGAAGTATCCGGCGGCGGGCACGGTGGTGACCGAGATGAAGACGCCCACCAGGGCCGACGACTTGCCCGCGGTGACCGACAGCACCCCGGCCGCGCCCGCGAGCAGGGCCACGATGAACGACCACTTGTCGGGCTTGACGATGAACTCGATCTCCTCGTGCCCGGTCAGGCTGGACGGGGTGATCCAGCCGAGCCCCCGGGAGACCAGGGCGCAGGCGAAGGTGATCGCGATGGCGAGGGAGAAGCCGACGGCCAGCGTGCGCAGGGCCTGGCCGATCAGCCCTCTTTCGCGGCGGAGCAGGCCGAAGCAGATGGCCGCGATCGCGCCGAACTCCGGCCCCAGGACCATCGCGCCGACGATGAGGATGGGGGAGTTGGCGATCACTCCGATCCCCGCGATCTGCGTGGCGATCGCCAGGAACGTGAGGAACGCCCAAGTGATTTTGGAGTCGTCGGCGACCCTTTTGGCGAGCTCCGCCCAGATCACGGCGTCGTCCCCCTCGCCGGGAGCCTCCTCCGCGGCGCGGTCGGCCGCGTCCGAGAGGGCCAAGTCGACCTGTTCGGCCGCGATGGAGCCCTCCGTGCTCAGGCCGAGGTGCCGGAGGTGCTCGATCACCTCGTTGGCGGCCTCCCGTACGACGTCGCACTGGACCAGGTCGCCCGCGGGGGAGCGGGCGACCCCGGGCAGCACGACGAGGTTGGTCACGCCGACGGCGTCGTCGAGCAGTCGCAGCACGTCCTGGGTGCGCTCGGGCGGACTGATCACGCGTAGATGCAGCACGGGCCAACCCTAGGCCTTCGGGTCCGCCGCCCCGGACCTCGCGGTCCTTCCGCTTGAATGCGGAGCGGCGCTCCGTATATTATTCGGAGCGCCGCTCCGAATAATATCGAGGTGACTCACGGCGACCGTCGCCACTGACGATCCGAGGAGAGACGATGCCCGAGACGACGATGAAGGCCATCCGGGTGCACGAGTTCGGCGGACCCGAGGTGCTGCGCTACGAGGACGTCCCGATTCCGGAGCCGGGACCGGGCGACGTCCTGGTCCGGGTCCACGCGGCCTGCCTGAATCCGCCTGACCGGTACTTCCGTGAGGGGTTCAGGACCATCCCCGAGGCCGTGCGGAAACAGGCGCGCCTGGACGAGCTGATCATGCCGTTCACCCCCGGCTCGGACATCTCAGGCGTCGTCGCCGCCGTCGGGCCGGGGGTCGCCGAATGGCGGGAGGGCGACGCCGTCTTCGGCGCGGTGCGCTTCCCGCGGCTCAACGACGGCGGGAGGGGCTACGCGGAGTACACGACCTCGCCCGCCTCGCACCTCGCGCGCAAGCCCGCCGCCGTCGACCACGTGAGCGCGGCCGCCGTCCCGATGTCGGGGCTGACCGCCTACCAGTACCTCTTCGACCACGTGAGGCTGGAGAGGGGCGGGACCGTCCTCGTCAACGGCGCCGCGGGCGGAGTCGGCCACTTCGTCGTGCAGCTCGCCAAGACCAGGGACGCGCACGTCATCGGCGTCGCCTCGGGCCGCCATGAGACGTTCCTGCGTGAGCTGGGCGTCGACCGGTTCGTCGACTACACCGCCACCGCCCCCGAGGAGGTGATACGCGACGTCGACCTCCTCGTCGACACGGTCGGCGGTCCGGACGCCCACCGGTTCCTGCCGGTGCTCAAGCGCGGCGGTGTGATCAGCCCCGTCTTCTACGGCGACTACCACCGTGAGCGCGCCGCCGAACTGGGCATCGCCTTCGTCGCGGGCCAGGTCCGCTCCGACGGGGCCCAGATGGCCGAGCTGGCGAACCTGATCGACGCCGGACGCCTGCGCGTCGGCGTCGACAGCGTCTTCCCGCTCGCCGACGCGGCGAAGGCCCACGAGCGCGCGGAGCGGGGACACATCCAGGGCAAGATCGTCCTGCGCGTCGCCGAGGACTGAGGGGCCGAGGACTGAGGGGCTGAGGACTGAGGGGCTGAGGGCTGAGGGGCTGAGGGCTGAGGGGCTGAGGACTGAGGGGGCCGAGGGCTCCGGTCGGCGGCTTCGCGCGGGCGCTTCGCCCGTCAGGCGTCGAAGCGGCGGCGGGAGGCCTCGATGTGAGCGAGGTGCCGGTGGGTCCAGTCGCACATTCCGTGGACCGTCTCCCGGAGGGCCTGGCCCGGCTCGGTGAGGGTGTAGTCGACCCGCGGCGGCACGGTGGGGTGCACGTTCCGCTCGACCAGGCCGTTGCGCTCCAGCATGCGCAGGTTCTGGGTGAGCATCTTGTGGCTTATGCCCTCGATCGCGTTGCGCACCTCGCCGAAGCGCAGGGTGCGTTCCCCCAGAGCCTCGATGATCAGGAGCGCCCACTTGTTGGCGACGTCCGAGAAGATCTCCCGCGCCAAGGAGTCCGCGCGCGTCAGGTCCGCTTCCTCGGGCGAGTCCCTGAACTGCTTGGTCACCATAAGGTTCCCCAGTCACTGAAAAGTGCGTTCTTCCATGTCAGTGCTCACTCTCCTAAAGTTCCCAAGTAACCACAAGAGAGCAAAGACGTCTTGGTTCGAGGAAAGCGAGCCCACGGGCTCCCGCGACACGGAGGCAGGCGACATGGCCGTCACCCTGGTCAACCCCGGCGGACTACCGGAGATCGACGCCTACCGGCAGGTGTCGATCGCGACCGGGTCGAAGCTGGTCTCCGTCGCCGGGCAGGTCGCCTGGGACGCCGACGGGGTCACGGTCGGCGAAGGCGATCTCGCCGCCCAGGTCGAGCAGTGCTACCTCAACATCGGCACCGCCCTGGCCGAGGTCGGTGCCTCCTTCGACGACGTGGTGAAACTGACCGTCTACGTCGTCGACTGGACTCCCGACAAGATGTCCCCGTTCCTGGAGGGGGTCACTCGGGCGGCCTCGAAGCTGGGGGTCGTCCCGGTGCCGCCGGGCACGCTGCTGGGCGTCGCGGCCCTGGCCGCACCCGACCACCTGGTCGAGGTCGAAGCCACCGCGGTCATCGACTGAACAGGCGTTCCCCGCCCAGAGCCTGTTCCCGCCCCGGGTCTCGAACGGCGTCTCGAACCGGTTCGCTCACCCGGGCGTTCGCCGGACGTCGAGGCGGCCTTCCGTTCTGCGACGGAAGGCCGAAGCACAGGCTCAGACGCGTTCGTACACGGAGACGTGCTGACGGCTCGCCGCGGTGAACGGGCCGCGGTCCCAGTCGTCGTAGCGCTCCCGCAACCGCATCCCGGCCAGTCGCGCCATCAGGTCCAACTCGCTCGGCCAGCAGTACCGCAGCCGCAACGGCCGCAGCTTCGTCCCTCGCACGTCGAACGTCACCCGCTGGTAGGTGACGGTCTGCTCGACCGGGTCGTGCGTCTGGAACTCCATGTCCACCGAGGCCTCGGTCAGGGCACGGGTCGCGACCAGCTGGTGGCGGTCGAACTCGGTCAGGTCCTGGACGAAGCACTCGATGACGAACAGCCCGCCCGGCGCGAGGACCTTCGCGACGTTGCGGAAGCAGTCGATCTGGCGTTCCTGGCTCGGCAGGTTGAACAGCGTGTTGTACACCAGGTAGGCCAGCTGGAAGGGGCCCGTCACCTCCACGTCCGCCATGTCGCCGACGACCGTGGGAATCGCCTCGCCGCCGGGTTTCGCGCGCATCCGCTCGACCATCGCCGCCGAGCCCTCGATCCCCTCCACCGCCACCCCGCGCCGGGCGAGCGGCACCGCGACCCGTCCGGTGCCGATGGCCAGCTCCAGCACCCGCCCCCCTTCGGGAACGAGCCCGGCCAGGAACTCGACGGCAGGTCCCGGATCCAGGGGGTGCCGCTCGTCGTACTCGTGCGCGTAATGATCGCCGAAGAACGCCGGATCACCGTATCCACTCATACCGGCCACCCAAACAAGCCCCGCTCATCCGGTGCCACCGGTTTTCCGGCCCGAGGTCGTCACCCAGATCATGGGCGCCAGCAGGCGGGCGGAGGCCCTGGGCGCGCGTCCTGCACCACCTGCAGGCCTGACCGTCGTCCTGTGAGCGTGGCCTCTGGCGCATGAGGTGACGCGGGGGCCGGTGCTCGCGCAGGAGCCCCGGGCGGAATCAGGGTCATCCCTGATGGATCGTGGCCGTCATATTCATCATCCTCGACTAGTCACCAACGACTATATGACGCCGATCACGCTCTGGAGAGCCACATGACCTCCTCTCTTCCCGATACGGCCCGCGATGTCCCGGCGCGGGGACGCACGGACGCGCCTCACTTCGAGATCACCCGGAAGGTCCGGGTGACGCTGCTGATCCATGCGGCGTTGGCGCTGGTCGCGACGGTGGTCACGGTGCCGATCCCGGTCAGGTTCCCGCAGCTTCGCGTGCCTGTCTGGATCGCGATCGCGGTCGTCGCAGCCGGCTTGGCCGTGCTGCCCGAGGTGCGCCGGCGGCTCGCCCGCCGGCCGATGCTGACAGGCGGCTGGCTGCTGGTCGTGCTGACCACGGTCCAGGCGTTCGTCGTGGGCGACCTGCTCGCCCTGCTCGGACTGTGGCTGGCGGTCCCCGCGCTGGCGCTGATGGCAGGGCGGTTACGGACGCGGGCACGCAAGGCACTGGTGGCCGCGCACGTCATCGCCTCCGGCGGGTGGGTGGGCATCGCGATCGTCATGGTGACCATGTCCGTCATCGCGCTGACCAGTACGGACGCCGGCAGCGTGGCGGCGACGTACCGGTTGATGGAGATCTTCGACCTGACGCTGCTGCCATGGGCGAATTTCGCGGCCACCCTGTCCGGGGTCGCGCTGGGCCTGACCACCAAATGGGGACTGATCAGGTACTACTGGGTGGCGATCAAACTGGTGATCGGCATCGGCGTCCTGGTGCTGGCGTTCGGTTTCCTGCACGACGCGCTTGAGGCCTCGGCGGAGGCCGCCGCCCAGGTCGCCGCCGGAGGCGCGACCGCGCACGACTTCGGCCTGGTGCAGGGCGCCGTGTTCTGGGGCTTCGTGTTCGGCCTGGTCAACCTGCTCGCCGCGATGCTGCTGTCGTTGTACAAGCCGGGCGGCAAGACCAGGCGAGGCCTGCGGACCACCGCACGCCCCCGCGGCGCCGCCGACCACCGCTGATCGTCGTCGGCTCCGCCCGGCACACTCGACGGGTCAGATCGGTTCGGGTCACCGTTGAGAATGAGTGCATGGTCAACGGACGCCGCGCGGTCAACAACCCCCTCGCCCTGGCCGTGCTCGCCTATCTGATGGAACGTCCGATGCATCCATACGAGCTGGGCAAACTGCTCAAACAGCGCCAGTTGCACAAGAGCGTCAACTACAAGCACAGTTCGCTGTACGCGGTGGTCGAGCAGCTCAACCGCGTCGGCTACATCGAGCCGCAGCAGACCCTGCGTGACACCCGGCGTCCGGAACGCACCCTGTACACCCTCACCCCGGCGGGCCAGGAGGAGCTGCGCGCGTGGATGCGGGACCTGATAGCGGCGCCGGTCAAGGAGTTCCGGGGGTTCGAGGCGGCCCTGGCCCTGGTCGTCGTCCTGCCTCCGGCGGAGGTGGCCGAGCTGCTCCAGCAGCGGGAGCAGGCCCTGGAGGCGGAGGCCGAGCGGCTTGACGCGAAGATCCAGGCCCCCCTGGCGCCGGACATGGACCGGGTGTTCCGCATCGAGGACGAGTACCAGCTCGCGCTGGTCGAGGCCGAGCTGGTGTTCATCCGGCGGTTCCGCGAGCGGATCATCGTGGCCGGCGACCCCGAGTTCGGCCGCTTCTGGCGCACCTTCCACTCGACATAGCGCCCCCGGGGGCCGCTCGACACGGCGCTCCGGGGGTCAGATGCGGCGCAGCCGTACGCGGCGGATGGAGTGGTCGCCGCCCTTGCGCAGGACCAGGCCCGCGCGGCCTCGGGTCGGGGCGATGTTCTCCACCAGGTTGCGTTCGTTGATGTCGCGCCAGACGTCCTTGGCGAACGTGGTCGCCTCCTCGTGGGACATCTCGGCGAGGTGCCTGAAGTAGGACTTGGGGTCCTCGAAGGCCGTACGGCGCAGCTTGTGGAAGCGGTCGACGTACCAGTCGCGGATGTGCTCGATCTTGGCGTCCACGTAGATGGAGAAGTCGAAGTAGTCGTTGACGGCGAGCGCGGTCGGCGGGGCGGGCTGCAGGACGTTGAGGCCCTCGACGATGAGGATGTCGGGCCTGCGCACGGTCTGGGTCGCGCCGGGGACGATGTCGTACTCGAGATGGCTGTAGACAGGGGCGCTGACCTCGGGCAGACCGGCCTTGACGTCGGCGACGAACCGCACCAGGGCCCGCCGGTCGTAGCTCTCGGGGAAGCCCTTCCTGTGCATGATGTCGCGCTCGGTGAGCACCGCGTTCGGGTACAGGAAGCTGTCGGTCGTGATCAGGTCGACCCTGGGGTGCTCCGGCCACCGGGCCAGCAGCGTGTGCAGCAGCCTGGCCGTGGTCGACTTGCCGACCGCGACGCTGCCCGCGATGCCCAGGATGTACGGCGAGGGCTCCTGCCCCGCCCCGAGGAAGGTGTTGACCGCCGCGCTGCGCTGCCTGGCCCCGGTGAAGTGCAGGTTGAGCAGCCGGGTGAGCGGCAGGTAGATGTCGGTGACCTCGGCCAGGTCGATCGGGTCGTCAACGCCGCGCAACTCCTCCAGTTCGTCCTCGGTGAGCGTCAGCGGCGTGTTCTTGCGAAGCTCGCCCCACTGCGCCCGGCTCAGCTCGACGTACGGCGTCGCGTCCAACCCGTTGGCCATAGTCCCGAAGCCTACTGATCGGTCAAAAGTGCTTCTCAGTGGGGACGGCATTGCCCGATGCCGGGCAGGAATCTTGGGCTCCCGGGCACGTTCTCCATAGGCTCGATGGTCGGTCTTTCCCATGGACAAGAGGGGGGTTCCCATGTGCGGAATCGTGGGGTACGTCGGCGGGCGGCAGGCCGTCGACGTGGTCGTCGAGGGGCTGGGACGGCTGGAGTACCGGGGGTACGACTCGTCGGGGATCGCGCTCGTCGGGCCCGGCGGGGAGCTCGAGGTGCAGAAGCGGGCGGGCAAGCTGGCCAACCTGCGCTCCGTGCTGGCCGAGGGGCCCGCGTCGTTCGCGACGACGGGCATCGGGCACACCAGATGGGCCACCCACGGCGCGCCGACCGACCGCAACGCCCATCCGCACACCGACTGCGACGAGCGGATCGCGGTCATCCACAACGGCATCATCGAGAACTTCGCCGAGCTGCGGGCCGAGTTGGAGACCGACGGCCACAAGCTCGTCTCGGAGACCGACACGGAGGTGGTGGCGCACCTGCTTGAGGGGTTCGCCGAGCTGGGGCTGGCCGAGGCGATGCGCCGTACGTGCAAGCGCCTGAAGGGGGCGTTCACGCTGCTGGCCGTCTCGGTCGACGAGCCGGGCGTGGTGGTCGGCGCCAGGCGCAACTCCCCGCTGGTGGTCGGGCGGGGGGACGGGGAGAACTTCCTCGGCTCGGACGTGGCGGCCTTCATCGCCTACACGCGGGAGGCGATCGAGCTCGGCCAGGACCAGGTGGTCAGGCTGCGGGCCTCCGAGATCACGATCACCGACTTCGACGGCGTCCCCTCTCCGACGCGCAACTACCACGTGAACTGGGACGCCTCGGCCGCGGAGAAGGGCGGCTACGACCACTTCATGCTCAAGGAGATCGCCGAGCAGCCGCGCGCGGTCGCGGACACGCTGCTGGGCAGGGTCGGGGCGGACGGGCTGCTGACGCTGGACGAGATGCGGCTGTCCGACCAGGAACTGCGGGACATCAACAAGATCATCGTGGTCGCCTGCGGGACTTCCTACCATGCCGGACTTATCGCGAAATATGCCATCGAGCACTGGGCGGGGATCCCATGCGAGGTCGAGCTGGCCAGCGAGTTCCGGTACCGCGACCCGATCCTCACCCGCGACACGCTGGTCGTCGTGATCAGCCAGTCCGGCGAGACGATGGACACGCTGATGGCCGTACGGCACGCCCGCGAGCAACGGTCCCGGGTGCTGGCCATCTGCAACGTGAACGGTTCCACGATCCCGCGGGAGTCCGACGCCGTCCTCTACACCCACGCGGGCCCGGAGGTCGCCGTCGCCTCGACCAAGGCCTTCCTCACCCAGCTCGTGGCCTGCTATCTCGTGGCGCTCTACTTCGCCCAGGTCAGAGGGACCAAGTTCGGCGACGAGATCTCCCAGATCATCGCCGAGCTGGCCGAGACGCCGTCCCGGATCGAGGAGGTGCTCGAGACGATGGAGCCGGTCCGCGAGCTGGCCCGCTCGCTGGCCGACGAGCGCTGCGTGCTCTTCCTGGGCCGTCACGTGGGTTTCCCCGTCGCCCTCGAAGGGGCGCTGAAGCTCAAGGAACTGGCGTACATGCACGCGGAGGGCTTCGCGGCGGGTGAGCTCAAGCACGGACCGATCGCGCTGATCGACGAGGGGCTTCCCGTCGTGGTCGTCGTGCCGTCCCCCCTGGGCCAGCGCGTGACCCACGAGAAGATCGTCTCCAACATCCAGGAGATCCGCGCCAGGGGGGCCAAGACCATCGTCATCGCGGAGGAGGGCGACAGCACGGTCGAGCCCTACGCCGACGCGCTGATCCGCGTTCCCGCCGTGCCGACCCTGCTCCAGCCGCTGGTGGCCACGGTTCCGCTGCAGGTCTTCGCCTGCGAACTGGCGACGGCCAAGGGGCACGACGTCGACCAGCCCCGCAATCTGGCCAAGTCCGTCACGGTCGAGTAGGAGGCGTCTTCGCCGCGTCGGCCGGCGGGGACGACGCGGGGGAGGGATCTCGCGTCGCGTCGGCCGGCGGGGGAGAGGGCGTCTGCGTCGCGTCGGTCGGTGCGTCGGTCGGTGCGTCGGTCGGTGCGTCGGTCGGTGCGGGAGAAGGGGGCGGAGTCGTGCTCGGAGCCGCCCCCACGGTGATCGACCACGGCCGGGTGCCGGTGACGAAGGCGGCGACGCACAGGGCCGGCCACAGAACGGTCGTCAGCGGATCGGCCCAGCCGGGCAGGAACGGCAGCCCGTGCCAGGCGAGCGCGAAGACCGCGTTGCCCGTGGCCAGCACGTGGGCGGAGCGGGACCGGGTGGCGAGCACCGCCGCGACCACGTCGACGGGGGCGGCCGGGAGGGGGCGCACCCTGAGCGATCGGACCATGAGCAGCGAGCCGACCGAGACGGCGGCGCCCAGGACCGTCCACACCAGCCCGGGCGACGGCCGTCCCGACAGGACGGTCTCGCCGAGGCCGGCCAGCACGCTCACCGCGCTCAGGATGACTCCGGCGGCGAGGAAACGGGACGCCAGGGGCGAGACGAGCCGGGGCGCAGCGCCCACCGCCGCGCCGGGGCCCGACGCCTGCCGGGACCCCAGGACCACCTCCGCGCCGAGCACACCCAGGAACCAGCCGGTGAACGGGCCGAGCGGCGACTCCTGCAGTATCCACAGGCCGGACATGGAGATCGCTTCGGGGAAGCCCCGGCCGTAGAGGCCGTAGAAGGCGGCGTAGGGGAAGGCGATCCCGGCCGTCAGCGCGGCGGAGCGCCACATGCGGGTGAGCCGCAGGTAGTGCCGGACGACCGGCTCGTTGCCCGGGGTGACCGTCAGCGCCTGGCGTCCGGTGAACAGGCCGACGCGATGCGGGTGCACCTCGCCGGACCAGCGCAGGGCCGCGACGACCGTCAGCACGACGGCGATGGCTGACGCGACCACGTTCACATCCTGTGCCGAGAAGATCTTGGGGCCCCCACCATAGTGCTCCGCTCCGGGATGTTCACCGGGTCGGGCCGCCCGGCCGCGTCGCCGCTCGCCGTACCGGCGCTGTAGGCGGGGGCGGTGAGGGGACGCCGGGACGGGGGCGGCGTGTCGCCGTGTTTCCGCCTGTCCTCGCGGCGGAGGAAATGTCCACAGCCTGTGGATAACGTCTATGGATTACTGAAGCACAAAAAGGGGAAAGAGGGAAAATCTGGAGTGAACCGGCTCGGCCGCGGTGCCCATTCTTCCGTGAGACAGGCGGCGCGTCTTCCCGAACGGTGAATGCGGTGCACGACTTGTACGGCGAGCGCGGAGAGACGTCCTCAGGGGTGCGCCTCGGTCGCGGCGGGGACGGTCGCGGCGGGGACGGTCGCGGCGGGGACGGGCGCGAAGGACGCGAGCGCGTCGACCAGCACCCGCTCGTCGAGCGTGGTCCGCGCGACGAGATGTGTGGCCACCAGCACGAAGACGCTGCGCGAACCGCCAGGGGACCAGTCCGCCGTCTCGGTGGCGAGAACCAGCTGGCGAAGGTCGTGCCCCGCCGCGTGTGTGAGCGCCTCCCTCAGGGCGACGGGGGGCCGTTCCTGTGTGAGGAGACCTTCCCCGGAGCTCGGCCGTTCGGAGGCGCCGGAGGGGCGTTCGGGGGCGAGGGCGGGGGAGAGGGGCCTCTGGGGGCGGGCGATGGCGTCATCCGCGACGAGCGGCTCGACGATCGTCTCGGCGCCCGCGTCCCGCAGTGTCCGCTCGGCGACCGCGCCGACTGTGACCTCCTTCGGCAGGCGCTCGCCGAGCACGACGAGGTTGGCGCAGAAGCCGCCGATCGGGGGGCCGAGGAAGGCGACCAGTGCGCCGGGGGGTTCCACCATCACCCAGCCTTCGGGCGGCCGGACCACGAACGGGCTCAGGCCGGGGAACGCCGCGTTGGGCCACCGGAGTGCCGGTCCCGTCGCCTCTACCCTTTTCATGCATATCTCGCAATCTGTTTTCTTTTTGTGAAACTACATGATCTCTCATGGTCTCTGTTATTTTTGTGGGGGTTTCGGGGGGTTTATGTCTCCTTCGTGAGAACCTCCGGCCTTCTCACGAGAAGAGTCCTCCAAGTGACTTGACGGCCTTGCCCGCCGCCTCGAGTCCGTCCTTCGCGTGATGGGCGATCTCGGGCACGTCGACCTCCCCGCCCACCCTCACCTTGAACCCGAGCCCGAGGGCCGCCCCGAGACTCGCCGAGAACTTGAGCTTGCCTCCGTCGTAACCGGCCTGCATGCCGACCGATCCGCCGATCCCGGCCTGGCCCTCCATCCCCGCGGTCTGTTCGAAGCCCAGGGCGCCCAGCTTCTGCTCGATCCCGGCCTTCACCCCCGCGAACGCCTCGGCCTCGGCGCGCCCCTCGAAGCCGTGAGGGCCGCCGTGCAGGCCGAGGCCCCCGGACACCTCCGCGCCTCCAGCCCGGACGTCCACCTCCGTCCTCGCCTCGGCCGGGCCCACGTGCAGCTTGGCGTGCGCCTTCGCCTTCAGGGCGTACGCCTCGGCCGCGAAGTCGGCGGCGACGCCGTACCCGCCTCCCACCGCGCCGACGCCCCCGCTCGCCTTGTAGGAGGCGTGCCCGAGCGCGTACTCGGCCCCCAGCTCACCGGAGCGTCCCTTGGTCCTGGTCTCACCGCCCAGCAGCGACGCGTCCTTCTCGGCCGAGCCGTACAGGAGCGAGAACAGGGGCGTGCGCGGGGAGAGACCGTTGCGGGCGAGCCTACGGCGCTCCTGCGCTGACAGGCCCGCTCCCTTGGTACGGCGTCGCCCCAGGTCGCGTGGGTCCCTGCTGAACACCTCGTCCTGAAGCCTCGGCCCGAACAGGACGTTCGTCGCACCGGATCCGGGAGCGCCTGGGGGCGAGGGCGGCGCCACCGAGGGCAGGGCCAGGGCCGCGCCCGCGCCGCGGCACGCGACGGCGAGGGCGCGCACCGCCCGTTCACGGGCCCGCTCGGCCTCCTCGTGCCGGTGCGCGGCCCTGCGGACGGCCTGCTCCGCCTCCTCGACCTCGTGCTCGGCGCGCACCAGGGCGGACCTGTCGACGGGAGCGGGGACCGCGCCGGCTGCGGTGGCCAGCGCCGCCGCCTTCTCCTGCCGCACGACCCCGGCCTGCTCCGCGGCGAGTTCGCGTCCGGCCTCCGCGAGTCTGTGCCTCGCGTCCTCGAGGACCTTGCGCGCCTCCTGCTCGGCCTCGACGGGCCCGGCGACGCGGTGGAGGGCGTCCGCGACCTCCTCGTGGGCGGTTCTGGCGAGGAGGAAAGCCTCGTGCAGTGCGGTGAGGACGGCCTGGAAGCGTTCCCCCGCCGGGCCGACGAGCACCCCCGCCGTTCCGGCCAGACCGTTCCTCGCGGTCAGCAGTCGTCGCGCGCCCCCGTCGAGCGCGTGCGCCCGCGCTCCGGCGTCGCGGGAGGCCCTGCGCAGGTCGTCGGCGACGGCGGGGTCGGCCGCTCTGTCGGGCATCGGGTCACCCTCCGGCGAGCCGGAAGGCCAGCGCGGTCAGATCGGTCTGCCTGGCGGTCCGTTCGGCGACCTCGCCGAGCACCCTGAGGCAGGCGCTCCAGCGGACGTCGAACTCCCGCACCGCGGCGTCGGCGGCGGCGTCGCCGGTCGGGGCGCTCGGGGCGCACGGGAAGGAGGTCGTCCCCGCCGCGTCGCGCAGACCGGCGACGACGGTCGCCAGCCCCGTGGGGTCGGCCGCGATGCGATGTGCGTTCATGGCTCCAGAGGCTAGGAGCGCGGGCCCGCCCCGCCTATGGGAAAGGTTTCCCATCGCGCCCATCACCGGTCGTGCTGGGGTGCCGGGGCGGCGGGGCTTTTCGCCTGTGGTGAGGGGACGTGGTCGCAGGACTAACCTGGAGCCGTGATCGTGGGCATCGGGGTCGACGTCGTGGACGTGGCCCGGTTCGAGGCGACGCTGGAGCGGACCCCCGCCCTGCGGGCGCGGCTGTTCACCGAGACCGAGCGGGCTCTGGCCGTCCAGTCCCTGGCCGCGCGGTTCGCGGCGAAGGAGGCGGTCGCCAAGGCGCTCGGCGCGCCGCCCGGCCTGGCCCACCTGGACGCCGAGGTGCGCAACGGCGAGTACGGCAAGCCGGAGCTGCACGTCAGCGGCCGGGTCGCGGAGGTCGCCGCGACCCTCGGCGTGACCCGGTGGCACGTCTCGCTGACCCACGACGGAGGCATGGCCGTCGCCTACGTGATCGCCGAAGGTTGATCGCCCAGCGCGACGAGCGGAAAAGGTGCCGGGTCGCACGCCGTTCACAGGCGCCGACCACGCCCGCGCCGGCACTCGCCGCACCGGCGCGGTGGAACGTCCGACAGGGTGAGGGTGTGGCGGTGGGGCTCACCGGTCGTGCGGGGGTCGGTGGAACGTCCGACACGGTGAGGGTGTGTGAGGGCGGCGGTGGGGTGTCGGTTGTGCGGGGGTCGGTGGAACGTCCGACACGGTGAGGGTGTGTGAGGGCGTCGGTTGTGCCGGGGCATGTGCGGGTGATCGGCGGGGGATAGCGTCGGACCCATGTTGAGCGCATACACCTCCGATCAGATCAGGGCGGCAGAGGCGACTCTGATGGCGAAGCTGCCCGAAGGCACGCTCATGGACCGGGCCGCCACCGGGCTCGCCGTGGCCTGCGCCGCGATGCTCGACGGCGTGTACGGCTCGCGCGTCGTGCTGCTGGTCGGCTCGGGCGACAACGGGGGCGACGCCCTGTACGCCGGAGCGCGTCTGGCCGCCAGGGGGGCCAGGGTCGAGGCGGTCCTCGCCGGGGCCCGGGTCCACGAGGCCGGGCTGGCCGCCCTGCGGCGGGCGGGGGGCCGCGTCACGGACATCCGCGCCGCCGCGTCCGCGAACGGCGGGGACGCCGCGCGTCTCGCGGCCGTGTCCGGGGATGGGTGGGAGACGGCGGTGCGCGCGCTTCTCCAGGCGGCGGACCTCGTCGTGGACGGCCTGGTCGGCATCGGCGGCGCCGGGGCGCTGCGCGAGCCGTACGCCACCCTCGTGGGGCTGACCCACGACGCGCCCTGCGAGGTGGTCGCGGTCGACGTGCCGAGCGGGGTCGACGCCGCCGGCGGGCGGGTGGAGGGAAACGCGGTCAGGGCGGACGTCACGATCACCTTCGGCGCGTACAAGGTCGGGCTGCTCGTGGCCCCCGGCGCCCAGTACGCGGGACGGGTCGAGCTTGTCGACATCGGGCTCGGGCCGTACGTCCCCGAGCCGGAGGCGACCGCGCTGACCGGCGCGGACGTGGCGCCCCTGCTGCCGAGGCCGGACGCGCGCTCGGACAAGTACAGCAGGGGCGTGGTCGGCGTGGCCGCGGGAAGCCACCGCTACACCGGAGCCGCGGTGCTGGCCGTCGGCGGGGCGGTCAGGGCGGGGGCGGGCATGGTCCGCTACGCGGGAGTCGCGGAACCCGTCGCGCAGGTGCGCGCCCGCTGGCCGGAAGCCGTGATCACGGAGCTGGAGCCGGGGCAGGGGGTCGACGAGGTCGGCCGGGTGCAGGCGTGGGTGCTCGGCCCCGGCCTCGGCACCGACTCCGAGGCCCTGGCGCTCGCCCGTTCGGTGCTGGCGAGCGACGTCCCCGTGCTCGTCGACGCCGACGCGCTGACGCTGGTCTCCCAGGACAGGTCGCTGCTTCGCCGCGCCGCGCCGACGTTGGTCACCCCGCACGCGGGGGAGCTGTCGCGCCTGCTGGGGACGCCCAGGGCCACGATCGAGGCCGACGGTCTGGAGCACGCGCGGCGGGCCGCGTCCGAGCTGGGCGTGACGGTGCTGCTCAAGGGCTCCACCACGCTGGTCGCCGAGGAGGGACTGCCGGTCAGGGTCAACCTCACCGGAAGCCCGTGGCTGGCCACCGCGGGCACCGGCGACGTCCTGGCCGGGATCGCGGGCACGCTTCTCGCCGCCGGGCTCAGCGCGTACGACGCGGCCTCCTGCGCCGCCCACCTGCACGGAATCGCGGGCGGAGACGGCCCGCTGTCCGCCTGGGACGTCCTGGAGGCGGTCCCCGACGTCATGAGGTCGGTCACCGGCCGCCACCGGGGCGGCAGTCGCGCCAAGCGCCGCTGACCAGGGCGCGATCGCGGCCTCCGGAGCATGGCGTCGGCACGGGTGAGAGCTCTGAGCTGCGAGACTGGGGAAATGAGTTTTTCGATGACCCCAGCGGAGGCGCGGGTTGACCTCTCGGCGATCAGGGAGAACGTGGCGCTTCTCAGAGAGCGCTCTCCCGGTGCCGAGACCATGGCCGTGCTCAAGGCCGACGCCTACGGGCACGGCCTGGTCGCCTCCGCCGGAGCCTGCCTCGAGGGGGGCGCGACCCGGTTCGGCACCGCCTACATCCGCGAGGCGCTGAAGTTGCGGGCCGGGGGAGTCACCGCGCCGGTCCTCTCGTGGATCATTCCGCCCGGCGAGCCGCTCGACGAGGCGATCGCCCAGGACGTGGAGCTGTCGGCGGGGGCCGAGTGGCTGGTGGACGCGATCGCCGAGGCGGCCGGCCGTACGGGCAGGACCGCCAGGGTGCACCTGAAGGTGGACACCGGCTTCTCGCGGGGCGGCGCGCCGATCGCCGACTGGCGCGCGCTTGTGGACCGTGCCATGTCCCGGCAGGCCGAGGGGACGATCGAGATCGTCGGGCTCTGGTCGCACCTCGCCTGCGCCGACATCCCGGGGCATCCCGCCACCGAGACGCAGCTGGGCGTCTTCGACGAGGCGCTGGCCATCGCGGAGAAGGCGGGCGCGGCGGGGTCGCACGTGATCCGGCACATCGCCAACTCCGCGGCGACGCTGCTGCTGCCGCACGCGCGCTACGACATGGTCCGTCCCGGTCTCGCGGTCTTCGGCCTGAGCCCCGTGCCGGAGCTCGGGGACTTCGGGCTCCGTCCCGCGATGACGCTGACGGCGCGGATCGCGCTGGCCAGGAGGGTGGCGGCGGGGTCCGGCGTGTCCTACGGGCACCTGTACGTCACCGAGCGCGAGACCACGCTCGGCCTGGTCCCTCTCGGATACGCCGACGGCGTCCTGCGGCACGCGACCGACAGGGTCGAGGTGCTGGCCGGGGGCCGCAGGCGGCGGATCGCCGGGCGGGTCTGCATGGACCAGTTCATGATCGACGTGGGAGACGACCCGCTGGCCGAGGGCGACGAGGTGATCCTGTTCGGCGACGGGGCACAGGGTGAGCCGACCGCGCAGGAATGGGCGGATTCCCTTGGCACGATCACCCATGAGATCGTGACCAGGATCGGTTCGCGGGTTCCACGCGTTCACCGGTGAGAGGCATCTCAGGGGGGCGAATGAGCACTACTGCACGGCGCAAGGTCGGCATCGCGGGAGCCATCGTCGGCGCGGCGTCCGCCGGCGTGGCCGCGGCGGCCCTCGCCAAGCGGTACGCCGTCGGCCGCATCAGGCTCCGTCCCGACCTGGAGATGAGCGAGCCGCTGGGCGAGCTGCGCGGCAGGCAGGCCACGGTCACCACCTCGGACGGCGTCTCCCTCTACGCGGAGGTCGACGGCCCGGAGGACGCCCCGCTGACCGTGGTCCTGTGCCACGGCTACACCCTCAACCTGGACTCCTGGCACTACCAGCGGCGCGACCTGCGCGACTCCTACCGCCTGGTGCTGTGGGACCAGCGTTCCCACGGGCGTTCGCCCCGCACCGCCACGGAGGACTCCGTGATCGACCGCCTCGGCGACGACCTGGCCGAGGTGATCGAGGCGCTGGTGCCGGGCCCGTGCGTGGTGGTCGGCCACTCCATGGGCGGCATGACGATCATGGCGCTCGCGGACCGGAGGCCTGAGCTGTTCGGTGAGCGGATCAGGGGCGTCGCGCTGATCTCCACCTCGGCGGGCAAGCTGGCCGAGATCTCCCTGGGGCTGCCCGCCCTGCTGTCGAAGGCGGTGCACAAGGTCACGCCGGGCACGGTGTCCATCCTGAGCCGGGGCGGCGCGCTGGTCGACAAGGGGCGCCAGGCGGGCAACGACGTGGCCTTCCTGATCCTGCGTCACCTGGGCTTCGGCGACCCCAAGAACGTCAGCCCCACGGTGGTCGACTTCGCCGAGTCGATGATCCGCTCCACGCCGTTCGAGGTGATCGCCGACTTCTACCCCGCGCTGATGTCGCACGACAAGCTGAGCGCGCTGGGCGTCCTGGACGACGTGCCCACCTCCATCATCGTCGGCGACAAGGACTGGCTGACGCCGGTCGAGCACAGCAGGGCGATGGCCGCGGCGCTGCCGCGCGCCCAGCTCACCGAGGTGCCCGGCACCTCGCACCTGATCCAGCTCGAACGTCCGACCGTCGTCAACGACGCGCTGAGGGACCTGCTCAAGCGGGCGACGACCGAGGCGACCGGGTCCGCGACGGAGCCGGCGGAGCCTTCGGAGAGACTGGCGGAAGGACCGGTGGAAGGATCGGCGGCGGAGCCTTCCGCGGGTCCCGTGGAGGGGCCGGCGGAGCAGTGAGACATCGGCAGGAGTGACACAGCAGTGAGAGTCGTGGCAACCGCGGAGAAGATGCGGGAACTGGGCGTGGAGCTGGCCGGGCTGCTGCGCCCCGGAGATCTGGCGGTGTTGTCCGGGCCGCTCGGGGCGGGCAAGACGACCCTGGTCCAGGGGATCGCCGACGGGCTGAAGGTGCGCGGGCCCATCACCTCCCCGACCTTCGTCATCGCCAGGGTGCACCCCTCCCTGGCGGGCGGTCCCGCGCTGGTGCACGTCGACGCCTATCGGCTCGGCGGCGACCTGGAGGTCGACGACCTGGACCTGGACGCCTCGCTTGAGGACTCGGTGACGGTCGTGGAGTGGGGCGAGGGGCTGGTCGAGGGGCTCGCCGACGACCGCCTGGAGATCCGCATCGAGCGCGGCGGTTCCGGTCACGCCGGTGGGCCCGGCGAATCGGATGAGGCGGGCGAGTCGGGTGAGGAACGGACGGTACGGCTGCGCGGGATCGGCCCCCGCTGGGAGGGCGTTGTCTGATTCACCCCCGTAGGCAGGAGAATCCTGGCACGCTGGCAGTACGCCCCACTTGATATAGATCATCAAGCTCGAAGATCGACTCTTGCGGGTATGCCCATGTTTAATGGGAAACAGGCGGGAAGTTGTGCGGGCGAGGGTCGTCGGCCGGACTGCGGAGTGGAGTGCGACGGTGCCAAGGGTCAGACGTGTCGCGGTTCTAGGAGTCATCGCCCTTTTCGGAGTGGCCGGATGCACGGCCCAGGCCAACTCGGGCAGCACGGGGGAGAGCGCATCCCCCGCAGCCGCCCAGCAGACAGCGAGCAGCCGTCAGGACATCGAGGTCCAGCTCCAGCCCGCCCGCGCGAAGGCGGGCCAGCGGGTGTGGGTGCTGGCCAACTGCCCGATCCCCGAGGGCGGTCCCGAGCACCGGGGCACCGCCTCCTCCGAGGCCTTCCGGGGCCCGGTGACGCTCGACCCCATCCTGGCGACCCCCAGTCCGTCGGCCACGGCGAGCAGCACCCCGACGGCACGCCCCTGGGTCCGCGGCCAGGCGACCGTCGCCACCGGCGCGAAGGCCGGAGTCTACGACGTCAACACCAGGTGTGAGGGGACCAACGACACCGGCAAGGCCAGCCTCAGGGTCGTGGCCGACGCCAAGCCGACCTCCGAGCCCGGCTCCAAGCCGACCCGTACGGTCATCACCACCCACGGCCCCGGCACGGGCGGCGGAGGCACCGCGGCGGGCGGTCCGCACGACGAGTCGGGCATGCCGTTCGGCGTGACCGGGACACTGCTGGTGGTGGCCTTGGCGGGCGGAGCCGGGCTCGTGGTCATGCGTCGCCGCCGCTCGTAGTCCTCGATGGCCGGATCCCCCCGCTGGTCACGGATCATCGTGGCCGGCCTCGTCACCGGCGCCGTCATGGTCGCCGTCAACAAGGGCGGCGACGGCGACTCGCCGTCGTCGCGCCCCTCGGTCGTGCCCAGCCGCATCGACATCCCGTCCCTGGGCGTCAAGGCGCCCCTGATGAGGCTCGGGGTGAAGGACGGCCAGATCGAGCTTCCGCCGCTCGACGAACCGGACACGGCGGGGTGGCTGAAGGAGAGCGCGGTGCCCGGCGACCCGGGATCCGCGGTGATCCTCGGGCACGTCGACACCAAGACCGACCCCGCCGTCTTCTACAAGCTCAAGCAGATGCGCGCGGGGCAGGTCATCAAGGTCTCGCGGAGCGACGGCAAGATCGCCCAGTACCGGGTCGACTCCGTCGAGCAGGTGAGCAAGGACCGCTTCCCCGCGGACAAGATCTACCTCGAGGACGGCCTGCGGCTCATCACCTGCGGCGGGAACTTCGACTGGGACAAGCACGAGTACCGCGACAACGTCATCGTCTACGCGACCCTCGTCAAGACCTGACCCACCGGTCACCAGGCCCCTCCCGGCCCGCCCGGTGACCGGACTCCTCCCGGCCACCGTCCCGCGACCGGGTCCCGCCCGGCACCGGAGGCCGGGCGAAAACCGGTCGCCGGGGGAGACGGCCCTGGGAGATCATGCTGCGATGAGCGAAGTCAGCGCGCCTCCCGCCGCCGGAGTGCGCCTGCCGTGGCAGGCCGTCCCCTCATGGATCCACGAGGCCGTGGAGGGACGTCTCGGCGCTCCCGTGGTCGAGGCCGTGACCCAGACCGGCGGGTTCTCCCCGGGCGCCGCCGTGCGGCTGCTGCTGGCCGACGGCCGCCGCGCCTTCGTCAAGGCGATCGGCCCCGAGCCCAACCCGCACTCCGCCGACTTCTACCGCGCCGAGGCGCGGATCTCCGCCGCGCTGCCCGCCGAGGTGCCCGCTCCCCGGCTGCTCGCCTCCTTCGACGCGGACGGCTGGGTCGCGCTGCTCTTCGAGGACGTGGACGGGCGGACGCCCGCCGTGCCGTGGGACGCCGACGAGCTGGCCCTGGTCGTCGAGGCGGTGGTACGGCTCGCGGAGACCCTCACCCCCTCCCCGCTGGCCGCGTCGCCCGCGGCCCAGGCGCTCAAGGGGATGTTCGAGGGATGGCGGTCGCTGGCGGCGGCGCGCGAGGCCGGGGACGACCTCGCCGGGCTCGACCCCTGGGCGGTGCGCAACCTCGACGCGCTGGCCGCTCTGGAGAGCGGGTGGGCGTGGGCGACAGAGGGCGCGACGCTGGTCCACGGCGACATACGGGCCGACAACCTGCTGCTCACCGCGGACGGCGTCAGGGTCGTCGACTGGCCGTGGGCCTTCCTCGGCCCGTCCTGGTTCGATCTGCTCGCGATGCTGCCCAGCGTGCGGATGCAGGGCGGGCCGCCGCCTCAGGAGATCTTCGACCGGATGGCCCCCGACGCCGACCCCGAGGCCGTGACCGTCGTCCTGGCGGGGCTGGCCGGCTTCTTCGTCTGGCAGGGCCGCCAGCCCGACCTGCCGGGTCTGCCGACGCTCAGGGCGTTCCAGCGGGCCCAGGGAGAGGCCGCGCTCGGCTGGCTGCGGACCCGGATGGACCCTTGACCGTCGCGGGACGGGCTAGGCTAACTGTTCGTGCTGGTCCTGGCCTTTGATACCGCAACCCCCGCCGTCACCGCAGCGTTGCACGACGGCGAGAGGGTTCTCGCGGAGGCGACGACGGTTGACGCGCGTCGCCACGGTGAGCTGCTCGTGCCCACGATCGAGACCGTCCTGCGAGAGGCGGGGGTCGCGCTCGCCGACGTCACCACCGTCGTCGCGGGCACGGGCCCCGGCCCCTACACCGGGCTGAGAGTCGGCCTGGTGACCGCCCAGGCCCTGGCGGCCTCGCTGGGCGTCCCGGCGTACGGCGTCTGCACGCTCGACGCCGTCGCCTACGGCAGCGGGCTGGCCGAGCCGTTCCTGGTCGCCACCGACGCGCGGCGCAAGGAGGTCTTCTGGGGCCACTACGAGGACCGGCGGACCCGCCTGTCCGGGCCCTCGGTGGACAAACCCCAGGACCTGCCGCAGGACCTGCCGCTCGTCGGCGCGGGAGCGCGGATGTACGCCGAGGTCGTCGGCGCCTCCCGCCTGCTGGACGCGCCCGAGTACCCCTTCGCGGGCGCGCTGGCGGCGCTGGCGGCCGAGCAGCTCGGGCAGCTCGGCGAGCAGGACGTCAGGGAGGTGGTCGAGAGCGGCACGCACCCCGTGCTGAGCCTGCCCCACCCGATCTACCTGCGCCGTCCCGACGCCCAGGTGCCCTCGGCGCCGAAGAAGGTCTCCACATGACCGCGACGTTGCGGCAGATGACCATGGACGACCTGCCCGCGGTGATGAAGATCGAGCGGGACACCTTTCCCCTCGACGCCTGGAGCGAGGGGATGCTCAGGGGCGAGCTGGACGACCAGCCGAGGACCAGGCACTACGTGGTCGCCCTCGTCGGCGAGGAGATCGTGGGCTACGCCGGGCTCTTCGCGGCGGGCGACCAGGCAGACGTGCAGACCATCGCCGTCTCCGAGACCCACCGGCGGGCGGGGATCGGCGGTGCGATGCTGGCCGAGCTGCTGGCCGAGGCCGTACGGCGGGGCGCACAGTCGATCTTCCTCGAGGTGCGCGCGGACAACCCCGAGGCCCAGGCGGTCTACGACCGGTTCGGGTTCGGGCGGATCGGTGTGCGCCGCCGATACTACGAGGACGGCACCGACGCGATCATGATGAAGAAGGACCTCAATGCGTGACGAACCCCTGGTGCTGGGCATCGAGACCTCCTGCGACGAGACAGGCGTCGGCATCGTCAGGGGCCACACCCTGCTGGCCAACACGATCGCCTCCAGCGTCGAGCAGCACGCCCGTTTCGGCGGGGTGGTGCCCGAGGTGGCCTCCCGCGCGCACCTGGAGGCCATGACTCCGACGATCGAGCGGGCGCTGGACCAGGCCGGCCTGCGCTTCACCGACGTCGACGCGATCGCGGTGACCGCGGGACCGGGCCTGGCGGGCGCCCTGCTCGTCGGCGTCGCCGCCGCCAAGGCCTACTCACTGGGACTTGGCGTGCCCCTGTACGGCGTGAACCACCTGGCCGCCCACGTCGCCGTGGACCAGCTCGAACACGGCGCCCTGCCCAAGCCCTGCATCGCGATGCTGGTCTCCGGCGGGCACTCCTCCCTGCTGCTGGTGCCCGACGTCGCCAGGGAGGTCATCCCGCTCGGCTCGACCGTCGACGACGCGGCGGGGGAGGCGTTCGACAAGGTCGCGCGGGTGCTCGGCCTGCCCTTCCCCGGCGGCCCCCACATCGACCGGGTGGCGGGGGACGGCTCCGGCACGGCCATCGCCTTCCCACGCGGCAAGTACGACGACGGGACGCTCGACTTCTCCTTCTCCGGGCTGAAGACCGCCGTGGCCCGCTGGGTCGAGGCCAGGCAGCGCTCCGGCGAGTCGATTCACGTGCCCGACGTGGCGGCCTCCTTCCAGGAGGCGGTGGTCGACGTGCTGACCCGCAAGGCGCTGCGGGCGTGCGAGGAGCACGGTGTGCGAGACCTGCTGATCGGCGGCGGCGTGGCGGCCAACTCCCGGCTGCGGGCCCTGGCCCAGGAACGATGCGACGCCGCGGGTGTGCGGCTGCGCGTCCCCCGTCCCGGACTGTGCACCGACAACGGGGCGATGGTGGCCGCGCTGGGCTCCGACCTGGTCGCGGCCGGAGTCGCCCCCTCACTCCTGGACATCCCCGCCGACTCCTCGCTTCCGATCACCACCATCCACGTGTGAGCGGGGCACCGCCGTCCACGGGTGAGCGGGGCTTCTACGCCGGGTGCAGGGCGAGCGTCGGGTAGTCGGTGTAGCCGGTGTGGTCGCCGCCGAAGGCCTTGTCGAAGTCGGCCTCGTTGAGCGGCGCGCCGAGGCGCAGACGCACCGGCAGGTCGGGGTTGGCCAGGAACGCCCTGCCCAGCGAGACCAGGTCGGCGCCCTGGCCGAGCCAGTGGGCCACGGCGGCGGCGGGCTCGCCCCTGGTGGGGTCGTTGACGACGAGCGTGTGCGGCCAGAGCGAGCGGATCCGTCCGTCGAGCTCGGCCGAGCCGCCCGCAAGGTGATGCAGGTAGACCAGGTCCAGCTCGGAGAGCTCGGCCAGCAGCGCCGGGTAGACCTCGTGCGCGTCGTCCTCGGCCAGGTCCTGGACGCCGGTGGCGGGGGAGATCCTGATGCCGACCCGGGAGGGGCCGATCGCCTCCGCGACCGCCTTCGCGGTCTCGACGGCGAAGCGGATCCGGCCCTCGACGGATCCGCCGAACCGGTCGTCGCGCAGGTTGGCGTTCTGCGACAGGAACTGGTGGATGAGGTAGCCGTTCGCACCGTGCAGTTCGACCCCGTCGAATCCGGCGTCGACGGCGCGGCGGGCGGCGTCGGCGAAGTCCCCGATGGTCGCCTCGACCTCCTCGGTGGACAGCGCGACGGGGGTGGGGATGTCCTGCATGCCGTTCGGGGTGAAGATCTGCGTCGTCGGCCCCACGGCGGACGGCGCGACGGGCAGGGCGCCGGCGTTGTCCGGGTGGCCGACCCGGCCCGCGTGCATCAGCTGCGCGAAGATCCGGCCGCCCGAGGAGTGGACGGCGTCGGTGACCTCGCGCCATCCGGCCACCTGCTCGTCGGTGTGCAGGCCCGGGGTGTCCATGTATCCCTTGCCCGCCGGGCTCGGCTGCACTCCCTCGCTGATGATCAGGCCCGCTGAGGCCCGCTGCGCGTAGTACAGCGCGGTCAGCGAGGAGGGGATCCCGTCGACGTAGGCGCGTGAGCGGGTCATGGGAGCCATGACCAGGCGGTTGGGCAGCTCGAGTCGGCCGAGCTTGAACGGCGAGAACGGCATGTCATGTCCTTACGAGATCGACTTGGTCGGCTAACTTGGGCGACCAACTTGGTCGACCAATGGCTAGTTCTACAACTTGGGCGGCCAACTTGCAAGCGGTAGGCTGGATCCCGAACGGAGGCTTGAGATGACGGTTTCACGGCTTGACGAAGGGCTGGAGGAGGTCGAGGCCTGTGGAAGGTCCAACGACACCCTGAACTGCATGATCGTCCAGGCCACGCGCGGTCACCGCACGCTGCTCGCCAGTCTCCTCGCGGAGATCGACCTGTACCCCGGCCAGGAACGCGCGCTGGCCGTGATCTGGGAGAACGGCCCGCAGCCGCAGAACGCGCTGGCCAAGATCATCGGCATCGACATGTCCACGATGACCAAGACCCTGCAGCGTCTCGAGCGCAGCGGGTTCATCAGCCGCACCCCCAGCCCGGCCAACCGTCGTGTCAGCATCGTGAGCACGACCCCGAAGGGAGACGCGCTGCGCCCCGAGGTCGACCGCGTCCTGACGGAGGTGCACCGGAGGATGACCCACGGCCTGACCCCCGAACAGGCCGACGAGCTGACCTCCCTGCTGAACGTGGTCAGAGGCAACCTGTGCCGCGAGGTGATGGCGAACGACCCGGAGCAGCACCACGGCCTCTGCTGAGCGGTCGCCGACGAGAGGCCGCCGCCCGTCAGGGGACTCGCGCACGCCGCCTCGGGGCCGGTCGTGACGCCGGTCCGGGGCCGGTCGCGGGGCCGGTCCGCAGTTGGTCGCGGGCCGCTCGCGGGGCCCACGGCGTACGGCCGCGACGGCTCCCGTATGGCTCCTGCACAGCTTTCGTGCGGCTCCCGTGCGGGGATCAGTCCTTGTCGTTGCGGGTGGGACGCAGAAGCGCCTCGGCGAGCGCCAGCATGGTCTCCTCGAGCGCGCCGAGACGGCGGGTGAGGTCGGCGCGGGCGGGCTCCATGATCCGGGTCAGGGCCTCGGCGAGCTGCTCGCGGTCGGGCTGGGCACGGAGCATGTCGGCCAGGGGGACGAGGGAGGAACGGGCCTGGGCGAGGCGGTCGTCCAGCGAGTCGAAGCGCTTGGCCTGGTCGTCGGCCTGGGCGGTGAGGAGCGTGTCGATGTTCCGGTGGGCGTCGCCGATGTCCATGACCGCCGCCAGCCTTCCAAGACGCTCCGCGACCGCCGTGACGCGCTCGTCCACGCCTCCGAGGTGCTCCGCGACCTCCGCGACGCGTTCGTCCACGCCTCCGAGGTGCTCCGCGACCGCCGTGACATGCTCGTCCACGCCTCCGAGGTGCTCCGCGACCGCCGTGACGCGCTCGTCCACGTTTTCGAGACGCTCCGAGGCCCGCTCGGCGCGGCCGTCCAGCGCGCGCAGGCGGGAGTCGACGACCTCGATCCGGCCGGTGACCCGGCCCTCGACGTCGTCGAGGCGCTCGTCGAGCGTGTCGAACCGTCCCTCGTGGCGGACGGCGACCTCGCCGAGGCGGGCGTCGACCGAGGCCACGCGGACGCCCGTCGCGGACGCCCGCTCGTCGAGGGCGGCCAGACGCTCGTCGATCCCGCGGAGGCTCGCGGTCAGCTCGGGCATCCCCGCCTCGAGCCGCGCCGCGCGCTGGGACAGCTCGCCCAGCGCCTTGTCCAGGCGGGTGAACCGGACCGCCGCCGCCTCCATGCTCGTCTGGATGTGGCCCAGACGCCTGGCGACGTCCCCGACCAGGTCGCCCGTCCCCCGCGCGTCGTCGACGATCGTCCCGAGGCGGACGAGCGTCTCCTCGACGTTCTCACCCACGGCTCCGACGTCGGCCCACAGGCTCGGCAGCTCGGCGAGGGGGACGACCCGCCGTCGCACCGACTCGACGCCCTCGCCGACGGACTGGACGCGCTCGCCGACGGCGTCCACGTGGTCGCGGACCGCCTCGACGTGCTGGGCGAGGCCCTCCGCCCACGCGGGAGGGCGGGCGGAGATGTCGTCGAGACGGCCGTTGACGGACTCCAGCGTGCCGTTGAGCCCGCCCAGCTCGCGCTCCCTGACCTCCCGCAGCAGCCACTCCATGCCCTCGAGACGCTGACGGATCTCGTCCAGCACCGCGCCCTGGGTGCGCTGCTCGTACACGTGGTCCTGGGCGGCGCGGGCCAGGAGCTCGCGCATCCGGTCGGAGATGGCGGTCTGGCTGCCTGCCTGGAGCAGGGTGTGGTCGGAGTGATCCACAGAAAGCTCCTTCACTCGCCGACGGTCGGCCGCGCGGTGGGATCGGTACGGCATGCTGAGGAACGCGGTCGAACCGCAGGCGGGGCGAACTCCCGCCCGGCAACCCTAGCCTCTGGATCAAGGGTTTTCCGTGCCGAATTTAAAAGATCGCGATTGCCGGTGAATTGCGCTGATATACCGTTTTGCCAGTTCAGGAGGGTGTGCAGATCAGGGCGAACGGCCTTTCTGCGATCCGGGTGAGAATGACGACCGCGGATTCGCCGCCGGAAAGCCGCAGGTCCTTTCTCAGGCGTTCGACGTCGACCGCGGAACCCCGTTTTTTGATCGTCGCGTTCCCGACCCCGCGCTCGCGCAACGCCGCTCGCAGCCGCTTGAGTGAGAACGGCAGCACCTCGTGGACCTCGTACCGCGACGCCCACGGCGTCCGCGCCGCGACGTCCCCGGTGATGTAGGCGATGCGCGGGTCGATCAGGCGGCCGCCGACCTCGGCGGCCACCTCCGCGACGAGGTGGGCCCGGATCGCCGCGCCGTCAGGCTCGTGGACGTAACGTCCGACGGCGCCGCACTCCGCCTCGCCGAGCGCGGGATCGGGTGTCATCGTCTCGCCGGACGGCAGCATCGTGGCCCTGCGTTCCGCCTCGCCCGCCAGCCCGCCGCACCAGATCACGGCCTCCTTGACCTCGCCCCGGTGCGAGACCCACTCGGCCTCCGCGTCCTCGGGGAGGAACTCGTAGCCGATGCCGGGAGCGACCTTCAGGCACGCGGCCCGCGCCTTCGCAGCCATTTCGAGCACCTCGGGCCAGGGAGGCGAGTAAGCCGTCGGGTCGAAGGTCCTGCCCCGCGCGGTACGGCGGGCGGGGTCGGCGAACAGGACGTCATAGGCGCGGGGGTCGACCGTCGAGGCGTCCGCCGCGCGGACGGAGACCCGGTCGCCGAATCCCAGGGCGTCGGCGTTCGCCTGGGCGATCGCGGCGGTGAGCGGGTCGGCGTCCACGGCCTCGACCACGCACCCCGCCCTGGCCAGGGCGAGGACGTCCCCGCCGATGCCGCAGCAGACGTCGGCGACCCGGGAGCCCGGCGCGATGCGCCGCGCGCGGTGGTCGGCCACCTCGCGGCGCGTCGACTGCTCGAGGCCGGCCTGGGTGAAGTACATCAGGGCGGCGTCCGCGCCGAACTTCTCGACCGCGCGCCGCCTGAGCGTGGCCTGGGTGAACGCGGCCGAGGTCAGGTCGGCGTCGTAGGTCCTCCTGAGCCGCGTCACCGCCGCGACCGGGTCGTCGCCCGCGATCTCGGCCGCCGCCTCCAGGGCTTCCTGGCCCCTGGGCGTCAACAACTCCCGGAATGCGTCAAGCTCCACGCCACCCGACGCTACCGCCTCGGGTCGGCGGGCGGTCCGGAGCGCGAGGCGCGACGGGCGGGAACAGGCAGGCGCGGCGGGCGGGCGCGGATGGACACGGCGGGCGGGCGCGGGCGGAGAGGAAACGCTCCCGCCGCCACCCGGATCGACGCGAGGAGGCCATTCCGCCCCATGGGAGTACGAGAAGGGATCCCATGGGAGTACGAGAGGAGAAGGGAAACTCCGGCCCGCGAGGAAAGCGTGTTGACCGGTAATGCCCTGGCCGGACAGAAACCAGAGGATCTTGTGGATGAACAATGAAAGAAGCGTTTATCCGCAGGGCTTCATGCATATCGCGTCACACGATCACGAGTGGAGAGGTCGCGATGTCCGTCGAGGAGAGCGCGGCGCCCCCGGTCACACCCGCATGGGAGCCGTCCGGTTCCTCGTCGCCTACGCGCTTCCCGAAGAGGGAGAGGGGGACGCCGAACTCGGGCTGGTCTCCTGCGACGATCTCGCATGCCCGAGACCGAAGGCCGTCAAGCTCCCTTCGGCGCCCTCGTTGGCCACCGGTTCCCTGTCCCGGCCGCTCGACATCGCGGTGCCCCCGGACGGCAGGGTGGTGATCGCCTTCTTGGCCCGCAGGGCCCGCTCCGTCACGACGGTGTCCTGCGGCGCCTCCGACTGCCGGGAGACGACCAGGGCCGGATCCTCGTCGCGACCTACGCGGACAGCCCCTCCGGCGAGGTGGACCTCGTCCTCGTCGCCTGCCGAGCCACCGGGCGCGGCGACCGCTCCTCGGTCAGGATCGCGACCACGGAGGTCTTTCCCGGCCCCGTCGACCTGCGGGTCGGGGCCGACGGACGGCCTCGCGTGCTGTGGGCGGACGCCCACGACGACCTGAGGTCCGGCAGCGTCCTGAGGTTGCTCACCTGCGCCGAACCTCGATGCGGCGTCAAATGAGCGCGCCTGTTCCCGCCGCCGCCTCCGGGCCCTCGAACCGCCGGAACGCGTGGCCGTCGCCTCAGCGCAGCAGGCCACCCAGATCGAGGTCAATGGGGAAGGGGGTCTGGAGCGAGATCTTGTCGTGGTAGATCCCGGTGGGGACGTACAGGTGCGTCGCGGGATCGAGCTCGTAGATGTACAGGACCGGCTTGCCGTTCTCCGCCTCGACACGCCAGAAGTTCGGGATCCCGGCCTCCGCGTAACGTCCGGGCTTGACCTCCCGATCCCGGAACTCGGACTCGGGGGAGACCACCTCCACGATCAGGTGGACTTCGCCAGGGGTGTAGGAGGTGCGGTCGTGCTCTTGGTCCAGGGCGGCGTCGATGAGAAGCACATCGGGACAGGGGCGCTGTCGCGGGCCGAGCACGACGTCCATCTGGGTGGCCACCGCGAGGTGGTCGGGCACCTGGTCCTCGAAGCTGCTCGCCAGCCTGCGGATCATGACATCGTGGAAACGCTTCTGGGGGGACGTGAAGATGAGGGCTCCATCGACGAGTTCGACGTGCTTGAAGAAGTCCGGCTCGCCGTGGGGGCCTTCCTGGGGAAGCCGGTCGAGGTCGTCGGCCGTCCACCCGCCCGGCGGGGGGTAGGGCCAGTTGGCGAGCGGGTCGCCGGCCTCGCGCAGCGTGCTCGTTTCCTCGCTCATCGTGCTGGTCACGTCGTTCACCGTAGCGTCGCTCCCGTCACCGTGTGTGGTCATCGGGTCACATTCCCCTTGGTGCTCGCTCATCTCCTCGTATGTTCCCCGAAGTGGGGCGCGGTGTCGCCCGGAAGCGCGGGAACCGCCGCGCGACGGAGGGTTTGACGTTCGCGTACGGCGCACGGGGGCGGTTCGTGTTGACTGTCAAGGCCACCTTGCATACTGTTCCGTATTGGCACTCTCCCGGTGAGAGTGCCAGATACATGCGACGAGGCAGGTCTGACACCCGCGACGGCAGACCGCTGGTCGCCTCTTCTAGATCATTCAAATCTGAAGGGGAGGTCCGACGTGACGACCGCCACCAAGGTTCCCGTTAAGCCGCTCGGCGACCGCATTGTGGTCCAGCCGCTCGAGGCCGAGCAGACCACTGCTTCCGGCCTCGTCATCCCGGACACCGCCAAGGAGAAGCCGCAGGAGGGCAAGGTCCTCGCGGTTGGCCCCGGCAACTGGGACGAGGACGGCGACAAGCGGATTCCGCTCGACGTCAAGGAGGGCGACGTTGTCCTCTACAGCAAGTACGGCGGCACCGAGGTGAAGTACGGCGGCGAGGAGTACCTCGTGCTCTCCGCTCGCGACGTGCTCGCCATCATCGAGAAGTAATCCACGCTTCACAAAGATGACGTATCGAGCCCCGGGTCGCGAGAGCGCCCGGGGCTTTGATGCGCCGACGTACTTTTAGAGAGGATTAGCATGCCGAAGATCCTGTCGTTCGAGGAGGACGCGCGCCGCGCTCTTGAGCGCGGTGTGAACGCTCTCGCCGACGCAGTCAAGGTGACCCTCGGCCCGCGTGGCCGCAACGTCGTCATCGACAAGAAGTTCGGTGCGCCGACCATCACCAACGACGGTGTCACCATCGCGCGTGAGGTCGAGCTGGACAAGCCGTACGAGAACCTCGGCGCTCAGCTGGCCAAGGAAGTCGCCACCAAGACCAACGACATCGCCGGTGACGGCACGACCACCGCGACCGTCCTCGCCCAGGCGATGGTCCGCGAGGGTCTGCGCAACGTCGCGGCGGGCGCCCAGCCGTTGTCCCTCAAGCGCGGCATCGACATCGCGGCCAGGGCCGTCAGCGACAGGCTGATCGAGTCCGCCAGGCCGGTCGAGGACAAGAAGGAGATCGCCCACGTGGCGACGATCTCCGCGCAGGACGCCAAGATCGGCGAGCTGATCGCCGAGGCGTTCGACAAGGTGGGCAAGGACGGTGTCATCACCGTCGAGGAGTCCAACACCATGGGCCTCGAGCTGGAGTTCACCGAGGGCCTCCAGTTCGACAAGGGTTACCTGTCGCCCTACATGGTCACCGACCAGGAGCGCATGGAGGCGGTTCTCGAGGACCCCTACATCCTGATCAACCAGAACAAGGTCTCCTCGGTCGCGGACTTCCTGCCGCTGCTGGAGAAGGTCGCCCAGACCAAGAAGGCGCTGCTGGTCATCGCCGAGGACGTCGAGGGCGAGGCCCTGGCGGTCCTGGTCACGAACAAGATCCGTGGCACCTTCACCTCGGTCGCGGTCAAGGCGCCGGGCTTCGGTGACCGCCGCAAGGCCATGCTGCAGGACATCGCCATCCTCACCGGCGGCGAGGTCGTCAGCGAGGAGGTCGGCCTCAAGCTCGAGCACGTCGGCCTCGAGGTGCTCGGCACCGCCCGTCGCGTCGTGATCACCAAGGACAGCACCACCGTCGTCGACGGCGCCGGTGACGCGCAGGCGATCGCCGACCGCGTCAAGGAGATCAAGCTCGCCATCGAGCAGTCCGACTCCGACTGGGACCGCGAGAAGCTCCAGGAGCGTCTGGCGAAGCTCTCCGGCGGCGTCTGCGTGCTGAAGGTCGGCGCGGCCACCGAGGTGGAGCTCAAGGAGAAGAAGCACCGTCTCGAGGACGCCATCTCCGCGACGCGCGCCGCGATCGAGGAGGGCATCGTCTCCGGCGGTGGCTCCGCGCTCGTCCACGTCTCCAAGGCCCTCGACGACCTGGGCCTGACCGGCGACGAGGCGACCGGTGTCGCGGTCGTCCGCAAGGCGCTCATCGAGCCCGCCCGCTGGATCGCGGAGAACGCCGGCCTCGAGGGCTACGTCGTGACGACCAAGGTCGCCGAGCTCCCCGTGGGCCAGGGCCTCAACGCCGCCACCGGCGAGTACGTCGACCTGGTCGCCCAGGGCGTCATCGACCCGGTCAAGGTCACCCGCTCGGCCGTCCAGAACGCCGCCTCCATCGCCGGCATGCTGCTGACGACCGAGGCCCTCGTGGTGGACAAGCCCGAGGAGGAGGCTCCGGCCGCGGCCGGCGGCCACGGCCACGGGCACGGCCACGGCCACTGATCCCCACAGGTCCGTACGGCTCGCGTCTCCCCGGAGACGCGAGCCGTTTGCGTTTTCCGGTAAACCGAAACAGGTCTCAAAGCGTCATGGGGTGATGGGGCGGAGGAGTAAAGTTTCTCCTAACCAATGGCCGACATATTCGGCAATGAAGCGAAATATTTCTTCACGACCAAAGGCTTACTGTGGTCGGGTGATTACATACCGTTATCTCCGTCTCAATGTGACCAATCCGTAGCCGTTTGCCATGACGACAGGTCCGACCGGGGCGGGCATCATGCCTAACGTGACCGAGGGATGCGTCGCCGACGCCAAAAGTGGGGTAAGGCTTGCGACGAGATCTGAGGGGATTGCCCACCGGGATGATCTCAAGGATCTGACGAGCCTCGCCGTTCAGGGAGATCGCACCGCGATCGAATCCCTGATCGCGCAGCTACGACCAATGGTCGTCCGTTATTGTCGTGCGCGTCTTGGCCGGGTTTCCGGTCAGTACCACATCGCGGACGACGTGGCCCAGGAAGTGTGCATCGCGGTGCTGTCCGCCCTGCCTCGTTACCGTGACATGGGGCGGCCTTTCGCGTCCTTCGTCTTCGGTATCGCCTCCCACAAGGTGGCCGACGCGCTGCGCAGCTCGGTGCGCTCCGCCGTGCCCACCCAGGACCTCCCCGACGGGCCCGACGAGGGCCCGGGGCCCGAGGAGACCGTGGTCCGCTACATCGAGGCGGAGCACGCCCGCAGGCTGCTGTCCAGGCTCCCCGACAACCAGCGGGAGCTGCTCATGCTCCGAGTGGTGTCGGGGCTGTCCGCCGAGGAGACGGGTAATGTACTGGGCATGTCACCAGGTGCGGTTCGCGTCGCCCAGCACAGGGCGCTGGCCCGGTTGCGCGCGATGGCGGAGCTGGAGTCGATAGCTTGACCGGCGAGCAGTCGAGCCGGGTCCCGCGGCGCCGGCACGCCGCGCCGAACAGGTCTCGCCGGACCGGCGAGGCCTCCGAACGGGCGCGCCCATGACAGCGGTCCATCCTCGGCGCCCGACCCGGAGATACGGGCCTGAGGAAGACCCCGCCGTGACCGCGACGGACACGGTGCTCGAGGCGCTGTCACTGAGGAGGCCCGTCTCCTCCTCCGACGCCGCCGTCGCCCTGCTGGCCGCACTGGTCGACGACGTCGATCAGCGGTGCTCCTCGGTGTCGATCACGCCGTCGACGTAACCTCTGGCGTACTCCCAGGTGACGTAGTCGGTCGGGTCGGGCTGGTAGGCGGGTTCGTGGACCTGCGGCTGGCCGTTCTCGATCATCTGGCGCAGGTTGCCGCGCAGGAGCTCCCAGTCGAAGTAGTGCTGCTCGCCGCACTCGGGGCAGTCGAGCACCAGGCCGAGCACGCCCTGTGGCTCCAGGAGGGAGCGGAAGACCTCCACGTCGGCGAGGTCCGTCATGGCCTCGTCGCGTTCGGCCGAGGTCAGCGGCTGGGACGCGTCCGCCTCGCCCAGCGCCGCCGCCGGGTCGTCGGGATCGTCCGCGAACGGGTCGCGAGGGACATCGTCGAGCACGATCCCACCTTATGGCCTTGATGTGTCAAACAGCCCCCGAACCGCATGAGCCGGGCGAGGCCGCCCGCCCCGCCTACCGCGTCAGCCAGCCGCGCCTGGCCGCCTCGGCGCCGGCCTGGAACCGTGACTGCGCGCCCAGCTCGGCCATGGCGTCGGCGAACCGGGCGCGGACCGTCCGCACCGAGATCCCCAGCTGCCGGGCGATCATCTCGTCGCAGACCCCCTGGGCCGCCAGGCGCAGCACCTGGGTCACCCCGTCGCAGCCGTGCGTCCACGGCAGCGGCGCCGCGCGGGCCCACAACTCCTCGAACAGCGAGCGCAGCGCCGCGACCACGACGGCTGTCCTGACCAGGTGGAAGTTGTAGGCGTTCTCCGCCAGCGCGCCGCCCCACCTGGCGGGCATGCCCGCGGCCTCCGTCCCGGCGACCAGGAACCAGCTCGGCACCGCGTCGAGGGTGCGGATCCTGGCCCCCGCCCGCTGGAACTGGTCCAGCTTGTCCCGTAGGCCGGGTATCTCCAGCGTGTGGACCGGGATGATGCTCCTGGAGGCCAGCAGGCCGTCGTTCTGGGCGCCGATCCACTGGTCGGCGTACCGGTGCGCGAAGTCGCTCATCGTCCGCCGGTCGGGGATGACCGACAGCAGCTCGAGCGGCGGCGCCTGCACGGCCATGCCGATCACGCTCTCGTAGAGTTCGTCGGCCCCGCCGACCAGGTCCACCGAGAACTGGCCGGTCTGGTAGTCGCGGCCCGCGTCGTACTGGTGGATGAAGTCGCGGATCGACCCGACCACGGTGTCGATCGTCCGGCTCTCCTCGGCGAGCCGGTCGAGGCGGTCGGCGACCAGGTGGCCGAGGGCCGTCGCGGGGTGCCTGGCGAGGTACTCCCCGCCCTGTTCGTCGACCACGCCCAGCTTCACGAGCGTCGCCAACTCGCGGCTCAGCGGCTCCGGCGCGCCGTTCGTGGCCTCGGCCAGCTCGGCGCAGGTGGCGCGGTGCAGGCGCAGCACCGCGTTGTACAGGGAGATCTGGGTCGAGGTGAAGCCCAGGCTTTGCAGGGGCGGTGTGTCGGTACGCATCGGCTACAGGCTCCTGAGGTGACACGACGTCCCGTGAGGATAACGTCCCTAATCACCTCTGTCCGGGCGTTGGCCCTACTGGCCCACCGAGGGTGCAACTTCGTGCAATTGCACGTTTGTACATTGCGGATGAACGGACTGTGACGCAAACTTTACGCAGCGTCGGCAAGCGGCGCGGGTGCGATGGCCGTTCGGACGCGGAGGGGGGTCCGGCGGCGTGCCGCCTCCCACGCCGCCTGCCGGTGACCGGGGGACCGAGCGGGTCACCGACCGCTCGGTTCCCCACCTTTCCCCAAGTTTCCCCGGTGTTCCCCAAGTTTCCCCGGTGTCCTCCAGGTTTGGAGCCAGACTCTAAACTGTGACCCGGGGGGCCGGCGCCTTTCCCCATCTCTGAGAGCGCCGCGGCAGGAGGGTTGCAGATGGCAAAGTTCACCGAGGCCGGGCTCACGTTCGACGACGTGCTCCTGGTGCCCGCCTATTCGGACCTGCAGCCGGGTGAGGCCGACACCAGCGCGCGCCTGTCGCGGGGCATCACCCTGCGGATCCCGCTCATCTCCGCTGCGATGGACACGGTCACCGAGGCCCGGATGGCGGTGGCGATGGCCCGCCAGGGCGGCATCGGCATCCTGCACCGCAACCTCTCCATCGAGGACCAGGCGCAGCAGGCCGACCTCGTCAAGCGTTCAGAGGCCGGGATGGTCACCAACCCGGTCACCTGCTCGCCGGAGGACACCCTCGCCGACGTCGAGCGCCTGTGCGCCACCTACCGGATCTCCGGCGTCCCGGTGACCGACGAGACCGGCGTGCTGGTCGGCATCGTCACCAACCGCGACATGCGCTTCGAGACCGACCACAGCCGCCCCGTGCGCGAGGTCATGACCCAGATGCCGCTGGTCACCGCGCCGGTCGGAGTCTCCAGGGACGACGCGTTCGCGCTGCTCAGGCAGAACAAGATCGAGAAGCTTCCGCTGGTCGACGCGGGCGGACGGCTCCGCGGGCTCATCACCGTCAAGGACTTCACCAAGAGCGAGCAGTACCCCCTGGCCACCAAGGACGCCGACGGCAGGCTCGTCGTCGGGGCGGCCATCGGCGTCGGGGAGGACGCGGAGAAGCGCGCGGCGGCCCTGATCGACGCCGGGGTCGACGTCATCATCGTGGACGTCGCGCACGGCCACTCCAAGGGCCTCGCCGACATGATCTTCAAGCTCAAGGCCAACAGCGGGGTCGAGGTCATCGGCGGCAACATCGCCACCCGCTCGGGAGCCCAGATGCTGGTCGACGCCGGGGCCGACGCGGTCAAGGTCGGCGTCGGACCGGGCTCCATCTGCACCACCCGCGTGGTCGCGGGCGTCGGCGCCCCGCAGGTGACGGCCATCCACGAGGCCTCGCTCGCCGCGGGCCCCGCGGGGGTCCCGGTGATCGGCGACGGCGGCCTCCAGTACTCCGGCGACATCGTCAAGGCCATCGCGGCCGGCGCGGACACGGTCATGCTGGGTTCGCTCCTGGCGGGCTGCGAGGAGTCGCCGGGTGAGCTGATCTTCATCAACGGCAAGCAGTTCAAGTCCTACCGGGGGATGGGCTCGCTCGGCGCGGTCCGCAACCGCGAGCGCGGCGGCGCCTCCTTCAGCAAGGACCGCTACGCCCAGGCCGACGTCGGCAGCGAGGACAGGTTCATCCCCGAGGGCATCGAGGGGCAGGTGCCCTACCGCGGCCCGGTCGCCGCGGTCGCCCACCAGCTCGTCGGCGGCCTGCGTCAGGGCATGTGGTACGCCGGGTGCCGCACGGTCGAGGAGATGCACACCAGGTGCGAGCTCATGCCGATCACCGCGGCCGGTCTCAAGGAGAGCCACCCGCACGACATCCAGATGACGGTCGAAGCCCCGAACTACCACCGTCGATAGAGTCCTGGGAGTCCTGCCCCGGGCACCGAGGGCGAACGGCGCGGGACCCGCGACAGGTTCGGCGCGCGGACGGGCCGCACCGGCCCGCCCGCGCCCGCAACGGCACGGTACGGCTCGCGTCCAGGTGGCGTGCGCCGTACACGCATGAAATGGGAAAGACAGACATATGACTCAGGTGGAGATCGGTCGCGGCAAGAACGGCCGCCGTGCCTACGCGCTCGACGAGATCGGCATCGTCCCGTCCCGTCGCACCCGCGACCCGGAGGAGGTCTCGATCGCCTGGCAGATCGACGCCTACCGGTTCGAGCTGCCCGTCGTGGTGAGCCCGATGGACAGTGTGGTCTCGCCGAAGACCGCGATCGAGGTCGGCAGGCTCGGCGGTCTGGCCGTGCTGGACCTCGAAGGGCTGTGGACCCGCTACGAGGACCCGACGTCGCTGCTGGGCGAGGTGGCCGAGCTCAAGGGTGAGGCCGCGACGAAGAGGCTCCAGGACATCTACAACGCGCCGATCAGGGAGGACCTGATCGGCCGCCGCATCGAGGAGATCCGCGCGGCCGGGGTGACCACGGCGGTGCGCCTGTCCCCGCAGCGCACGGTCCAGTACCACAAGGCCGTCATCGACGCGGGCGTCGACATCTTCGTGATCCGCGGCACCACGGTCTCCGCCGAGCACGTCTCGGGGCGGGCCGAGCCGCTGAACCTCAAGCAGTTCATCTACGAGCTCGACGTCCCGGTGATCGTCGGCGGCTGCGCCACCTACACCGCGGCGCTGCACCTGATGCGGACCGGCGCGGCCGGCGTCCTCGTCGGCTTCGGCGGCGGCGCCTCCCACACCACCCGCACCGTGCTGGGCGTGGTCGTGCCGATGGCCACCGCGATCTCCGACGTGGCCGCGGCCCGCCGCGACTACATGGACGAGTCCGGCGGACGCTACGTGCACGTCATCGCCGACGGCGGCATGGGCACCTCGGGCGACATCGCCAAGGCGATCGCCTGCGGCGCCGACGCGGTCATGGTCGGCTCGCCGCTCGCCAGGGCCGTGGAGGCCCCGGGGCGCGGCTTCCACTGGGGCTCCGAGGCGCAGCACCCCGAGCTGCCCAGGGGCAAGCGGGTCGAGTTCGGCACGGTCGGCACGCTGGAGCAGATCCTGCACGGCCCGTCCTCCGTCGCCGACGGCTCGATGAACCTGATGGGCGCGCTCAAGCGCACGATGGCGACCGCCGGATACTCCGACCTGAAGGAGTTCCAGCGGGTGGAGGTGGTCGTCGCCCCCCAGGGCTGACCCCACCCCGGACGCCCGGCGAAACCCGGGCGTCCCATCAGAGGTCTTCCCGCTCCCGCGCGCCGGCCACGCCGCCGCTACGAGGCGGCGGCGTCCCACAGGTCGGCGCTGTGGGCGTCGACGAGAGCGCGGACGCGGGCGAGGACGTCGTCGGCGGGCCGCGGGGCGAGGCGGCGGCCGTCGCGCAGGCGCAGGGCGACGTGGTCGTCGGCGGCCTCCTTCGCGCCGACGACGGCCTGGTAGGGCACGAGACGGGCCTGTCTGACGCGGGCTCCCAGGCTGCCGCGTTCCGGCCCGGCGACCTCGGCCCGCAGTCCGAGGTCGACGCATCGGCGGGCGAGCGCCTCGGCGTTCGGCAGCTCGGCTTCGGAGACCGGGAGGATCTCCACCTGGACGGGGGCGAGCCAGGCGGGGAAGGCGCCGCCGTGCTGCTCGATGAGATGGGCGACGGCTCGCTCCACGCTGCCGATGACGCTGCGGTGGACCATGACCGGCCGGTGTCTCGCGCCGTCCGCGCCGATGTAGTGCAGGTCGAACTGTTCGGGCTGGTGGAAGTCGACCTGGACGGTGGACAGGGTGGACTCCCGCCCCGCGGCGTCGGCGACCTGGACATCGATCTTGGGGCCGTAGAACGCGGCCTCTCCCTCGACCGCCTCGTAGGGCAGGCCGGAGCGGTCGAGGACATCGGTCAGCAGGGCGGTGGACCGCCGCCACATCTCGGGGGCGACGACGTACTTCCCGCCGGGGCCGGGCAGGGAGAGCCGGTAGCGGGCCGGGGCGACGCCGAGCGCCTCGTACGCCCGGCGGATCATCTCCAGGGCCGCCCACGCCTCGTCGGCGACCTGGTCCGGGGTGCAGAAGATGTGCGCGTCGTTGAGCTGGATGGCCCGGACGCGGGTCAGCCCGCCGAGCACGCCCGACAGCTCGGAGCGGTACATGCCGCCCAGCTCGGCCATGCGCAGCGGCAGTTCGCGGTGGCTGTGGGAGCGGGAGCGGTAGATCAGCGCGTGGTGGGGACACAGGCTCGGCCGTAGGACGACCTGTTCCGCCCCCAGGCTCATCGGGGGGAACATGTCGTCGCTGTAGTGCGACCAGTGCCCGGAGATCTCGTACAGCTCCCGCTTGCCCAGCACCGGCGAGTACACGTGCCGGTAGCCCGCCCGCCGTTCGGCGGCGCGGACGTACTCCTCCAGGGCGTGCCGTACGGCCGCGCCGTCGGGCAGCCAGTACGGCAGGCCCGCGCCGATCAGCGGGTCGGTGTCGAACAGGTCCAGCTCGCGGCCGAGCTTGCGGTGGTCGTGCATCGCGGTCTCCTCGCGGACATCGGGCGAGTGACCGCAAGACGAAGCCCCGGGGCACTCGCCCCGGGGCTTCGGACTAGGACATCTGTCAGCGCGCCGGGACACTCTCCGGCGTCGTCGTCACAGCGGCGCGCTTCATGGCGGTAACGGTAGCAAAGCCAATGATGTTCGCGCAGTCGCTCTTCGACGGGGACGCGGAGCCTCCGGCGGGGGAGCGCGGAGCCGCGGCCCTTCGCGCGGGGCTCCGCCGGCTGGGCTCCGCGCGCCGGATGCCCTCCGGAGCGGGGGTTTCCACATGATCGCCTGCTGGGAGAGTGTGCTTTCCGCGCCAGGAACCGGCTTTCCGCGCCGGGCTCACACGCCCGCGCGAGGTTGAGGACAGGTCACAAAATTGACACTGTAGGGGTTGGTAAAAGTGACGTATGCCGGAAAATCTGTGAACATTCGCATGTGTCGGATGATCGTGAGCTGCGGGTTGCTCTTCGAGAAGGCCCGTTCCACGTCGCGCTCCGCGCCGCGGTCGAGGCGAGGGGGCTGACGCTCGACCGTCTCCGCCACCGCCTGGAGGAGCGCGGGTTGCGGGTCGGGATGACGAGCCTGAGCTACTGGCAGCAGGGACTGCGCCGCCCCGAGCGGCCCGAGTCGCTGCGTGCCGTCCGCGCTCTGGAGGAGATCCTCATCCTCCCGCCGCGCTCGCTGATGGGGCTGCTCGGCCCGCCCCGCCCCCGGGGCAGGAAGCAGGGCGCAGGGGGTCCGCAGGGGCCGGTGTCCTACTCCGCGATCCTGGAGCCCTCCCGCGCCCTCTCCGCGCTGCTGCACGACCTCGACGGGGTCGCCGACGACAGGCGGCTGCACATCACCGGGATGTACGAGACGCTGCACATCGGGGCGGACCGCAGCATCGTGCGCCGTGAGACGCTGCAGGTGATGCGGGCCCAGGAGGAGGCGACCGACCGCCACATCATCGTCTACCGGGGCGACCTGGGATGCGACGTGGAACGGGTGCGGATCAGGGCGCTGGAGGACTGCCGGGTCGGCAGGGTCAGACGGGACGGGCCGACCGCGCTCGTGGCGGCCGAGCTGTTGTTCGACCGGGCGCTGCGGATCGGGGAGACCCAGGTGATCCGTTACGAGCTCGCCGACCCGAGCGGGGTCGAGACCACCGAGTACGAACGGGGTTTCCGCTTCCCCGCGGGCCAGTACACGCTCAGGGTGAGTTTCGCCGCCTCGGCGCTGCCGGTCGGAATCCACCGCTTCGCCCGCCACGATCACGGCGCCCCCGAGCACGACCACGGCGAGCTCGCCCTCAACGCCCACCACGCGGTCCATCTGGTGGCCGACTCGCTCCAGCCAGGCCTGATCGGGATCCGCTGGGACTGGCCGTGACAGACGGCCCGGCGCCCGCCGTGCACTCTCGGCACCGGCGAGGACCGGCGCAGGACCGGTGGGCGCTCGGCCGGGTTTCCGGCAGTGGGACGCGGTCAGCCGGACAGGACTCCGAGGAGCCGGGTGACCTCGGCGGCGACGGCCGTACGGGCCGCTCCGAGATACTTGCGGGAGTCCACGACCCTCTCGTCGGCCGCCAGGTAGTCGCGAACCGCCCCGGTGAAGGTCTTGTTGAGGTGGGTGGCGATGTTGATCTTCTTCATGCCGTGCCGTACGGCGGCGCGCAGGGTCTCGTCCGGCACGCCCGAGGAGCCGTGGAGCACCAGCGGCACCGGGACCGCGGCGCGCAGGGCGGCGATCAGCTCCAGGTCGAGCACGGCGTCCCTGGTCGTCATGGCGTGTGAGCTGCCGACGGCCACGGCCAGCGCGTCCACGCCCGTCCTGGCGACGTAGTCCACCGCCTCGCCCGGTTTGGTCCGTGCCCCGGGCGCGTGCACCCCGTCCTTGCCGCCGACCTCGCCGAGCTCGGCCTCGACCCACAGACCCCGGCTGTGGCACAGGGCGGCGACCTCGGCGGTGAGGGCCACGTTCTCCTCGTCCGGCAGCGCGGAGGCGTCGAACATCACCGAGCCGAATCCCAGCTCGACGGCCTCCTCGACGAGCGCGCGGTCCGTGGCGTGGTCGAGGTGCACGGCCACGGGCACGGAGGCCGCGGCCGCGACCGCCAGCGACGCGGCCGCGACCGGCGCCAGCGCGCCGTGGAAGCGCACGCAGTTCTCGCTGATCTGCAGCACGACGGACACGCCCGCCGCCTCCGCCCCGGCGACGATCGCCTCCGCGTGCTCCAGCTGGATGACGTTGAACGCGCCGACGCCCGCGGGAGCGTCGCGGACGATGTCGCCGATGCCGACGAGGGGCATGGTCTGCCTCCGTTTTCTGTGGGATCTCTGGCCGGGTTCGCGAGAACGCGGAACGCCTACGCGCGCGCGGGCTCCACCCGGATCTCTGGGTGGACGTCCCGGAAGACGTCCGCGTCGAAGTCGCCCGCGACCGGCGCGGCGACCGCGGCGGCGCCCAGGGCCGCGGCCCTGCGCAGCCGCTCGGGCCAGGGCGTCCCCTCGACGAGGCCGAGTGCCAGCCCCGCGACCAGGGCGTCGCCCGCGCCTGTCGGGTTGCCCTCCACCCGGTACGGCATGACGGCCCGCCACGAGCCCTCCCGGGTCACCGCCAGCAGCCCGTCGGCTCCGAGGGAGACCACCACCGCCCCGGCCCCCGAGCGCCGGAGCGCCGCGGCTCCCCGCAGGGCCTCGCCGACGCCGTCGGAACCGGCGGCCCCACGACGGTCCCGGGGACGGCCGGCGCCCTCGGGATTCGCGAGGTCCTCGGGGTTCGCGCGGTCCGCTGGAGCCCGGAGGCCCTCGGGGGCCTCGTGGGCGAGGGCGCGGGCGAGCTCCTCGGCGTTGGGTTTGACGATCTCGGGACGGCCCGCGGGGGCGTGCCTGAGCGGTTCGCCGTCGGCGTCCACGATCGCGGGGACGCCGCGGGCGCGGGCCCGGGCGGCGAGGTCGGCGTAGAGGCCGACGGGCGCTCCCGTGGGAAGGCTGCCCGAGATCACGACCGCGGCGACCCGTTCGAGCCGTGCCTCGTAGTCGCGCAGGAAGGCCTCGAGCTCCGTCTGGGTCACCAGGGGGCCGGGTTCGTTGAACAGCGCGGTGCGGTGCCGTACGGGCCGCCCGTCACCGTCACCGGCACCGATCCCCCCACCGGCGCCGGCGCCGGCGCGGGCACCGGAGCCGTCGCCGGAAGGCGTCGCACCGGCGGCGGGAGCCGTACCCGGCGTCTGGAGGGGCGGGGCGGGCACGGCGGAGACGGGGCCGAGGTCGTGGACGGCCAGGGTGGCGCGTGACGCGGCGGCGATCGGGGTGAGGGCGGCGGGCAGGCCCGCGGCGGCGAGGTCGGCCGCCGCCGCCTCCCCGTTCGGGCCGCCCGCCAGGCCCGTGACGAGAACGTCGTGGCCGAGGGCGGCGAGCACCCTGGCCACGTTCACCCCCTTGCCGCCCGCCCTGCGGTGCACGGTCCGCACCCGGTTGACGCCGTCCCAGTCGACGTCGCCGGTCACGTAGGTGACGTCGAGGGCGAGGTTCAGCGTGACGGTCAGGATCGTGCCGCGAGCGGCGGGCGGAGGGGGTGTCGAGGTCATCGGGGTTCCGTGATCCAGTTTCCGTGCCTCATGACGCCGGAGACCTCCAGGCCGTCGGTGAGCACCACCAGGTCGGCCTGCTTGCCGACGGAGACGGAGCCGAGACGGTCGGCCAGGCCGAGCGCCCTGGCGGGGGTGAGCGAGGTGACCTCGGCCGCCTCGGTGAGGGAGAGGCCGAGCTGTTGCACGGCGCGCCTGAACGCCACGTCCATGGTGAGCGTGCTGCCCGCGATGGAGTCGCCTCCGGCCAGCCGGGCGACGCCGTCGACGACGTTGACCTTCATCGGGCCGAGCCCGTAGACGCCGTCGCCCATGCCCGCCGCGGCCATCGCGTCGGTGATCAGCGCGGTCCTGCCGGGGCCCGCGACGTCGTAGGCGAGACGCAACATCGCCGGATGCACGTGCACGCCGTCGTTGACCAGCTCGATCGTGACGCGCTCGTCCTCGAGCAGCGCGGCGACCGGTCCCGGCTCGCGATGGTGCAGCGACGGCATCGCGTTGTAGAGGTGCGTGGCGACGCTGCCGCCCGCGTCGATGCCCTGGATGGTCTGCTCGTAGGAGGCGTCGCTGTGGCCGAGGGCGGCGATCACGCCGTTCGCAACCGCCTCCCTGATGGTGTCCAGCGCGCCGGGCAGTTCGGCGGCGATGGTGAGCATCCGCACGTGGCCGCGTCCCGCCTTGAGCAGCTCGGCGAACTCCTGGGAGGAGGGCTCCCTCAGGAAGGCGGGGTTGTGCGCGCCGCAGCGGGCCTTGGAGATGTAGGGGCCCTCGAAGTGGATCCCGGCCAGCACGCCGTCGTCGCACAGGTCGGCCAGTGCGGAGGTCGCCCTGGACAGGGCGTTCTGGGACGCGGTGACCAGGCTGGCGACGATCGTGGTCGTGCCGTGCCTGGCGTGCAGGTCGGCGACCCGGCTCGCCTCGTCCGGATCGCCGGTCGGGAAGGAGCCGCCCGCTCCGCCGTGGGTGTGCATGTCGACGAAGCCCGGCACCACGTACCGGCCCCCGAGGCCGAGACCCGGTCCCGGAGCGGAACCCTGGCCGATGTGGGTGATGCGACCGTCTTCGATGGTGAGCCAGCCCTCGTGAACACCTTCGGGGGTCACAATGCGGGCGTCGGCGAGTGTGATGCTCATGTCCCCATCCTTCCCGGTTCGCCTCGGGATCAATGATCAGGAGGGGAGGATGACCGACCTGGTGAGATGGAGCGGTTCGTCGGGGTTGAGCCCCTGCGCGTGCGCCCGCGCGACGGCCACCCGCTGGACTGTGATCAACTCGGCCATCGGGTCGAGGGAGCTCTCCAGGAACGATCCACCGGTGGCCTCGACCTCCTCGCGCAGCCCCCGTGGGCTCTCGCCGAGCATCCAGGTGATCCGGTTCGGGCCCGCGATGCTGATCGGGCCGTGGCGGTACTCCATCGCCGGGTAGGACTCGGTCCACGCCCTGCAGGCCTCACGCATCTTCAGGCCCGCCTCCAGCGCCAGGCCGTACGACCAGCCCCTGCCGAGGAAGGTGAACTGCTCGGCGGCCAGCGTCCGCGCGGGAAGCGGAGCGGAGACCGCCCGTTCGGCGTCGGCGACCGCGCCGGTCAGGTCCTCGCCGAGGTGGGCGCGGAGCAGGGCGAGCTGCGTGGTGGCGAACCGGGTCTGCACGACCGACCTCTCGTCGGCGAAGTCGAGCATCACGATCTCGTCGGCGGCGGTCATGACGGGGGTCCCGGGGGAGGCGGTGATCGCGGTCGTCCTCGTGCCCGCCTTCCTCAGCGCCTCCAGGGCTTCCAGCACCTCGGTCGTCGTGCCCGACCTGGTCAGCGCGAGCACCCGGTCGTACGGACGTCCCGAGGGGAACTCGGAGGCGGCGAAGGCGTCGGTCGCGCCGTGCCCGGCCCGCTCGCGGAGCACCGCGTACGCCTGGGCGACGAACCACGACGTGCCGCAGCCGATGACGGCGACCCGCTCACCCCGCCGGGGAAGCGCGTCCGCCGGCGTCTCGCTGACCGCGCGACGCCAGCAGTCCGGCTGGGACGCGATCTCGGCTTCGGTGTGCGTGGTCACGACGCGCCTCCTCGAGAAGATTCGTTTATGAGTGATTTATAGCAGAAATGAGCAAGATTGTGCAGATGTGGGTTTTGATCGCGCGCTGTGCCAGGCTGTTGACCGTGAGCCGATATGAGCGCTGGAACGCGATCCTCGAACTGCTCTCGCAGGAGGGGCGCCTGTCTGTGGAGCGGGCCGCCGAGGCGCTGACCGTCTCCACCGCCACGATCCGCCGTGACTTCGACCAGCTGGCCCAGCAGCAGATGCTCATGCGCACACGCGGCGGCGCCGTCGCCCAGAGCGTGAGCTACGACCTGCCGCTGCGCTACAAGACGGCGCGTCACGCCGACGAGAAGCAACGGATCGCGGAGGCCGCCGCGGAACTGGTCGCGCCGGGCGCCATCGTCGGCATGAACGGCGGCACGACCACCTCCGAGGTGGCGCGGGCCCTGGCGATCCGGGCCGACCCCGAGCTGGGCTTCACCGTCGTCACCAACGCCCTGAACATCGCCGCGGAGCTGACGGTGCGTCAGCACGTGAAGATCGTGCTGACGGGCGGGGTGGCGAGACCGCAGTCCTACGAGCTGATCGGCCCGCTGGCGTCCGGCGTGCTGGAGCAGGTCACGCTCGACATCGCGTTCATGGGAGTGGACGCGATCGACGCGGAGGCGGGCGCGTTCGCCCACCACGAGGGCGAGGCCAGCGTCAACAGCCTGTTGATCGGCAGAGCCGCCCAGGTAGTCGCGGTCGCGGACTCCTCCAAGGTCGGAAGCAGGGCCTTCGCCAGGATCTGCCCGATCGGCGCGGTCGGCACCCTGATCACCGACGAGGGCCTCGCGGACGAGGACGCCGCCCGGTTCGCCGACGCGGGCGTGAAGGTGGTCCGCGCGTAGGCGGGCGTGAAGGCGGTCCGCGTGTGGGCGGGGGCGAGGGCGAGGCGGCCGCGTCTGAGCCGGTGGTTCCCTGTCAGCGGGCCGTGACCCGTACGGGGAACCTCTTGACGCCGTTGACGAAGTTGCTGCGGACGTAGGTGACCTCGCCCGCCCGCTCGATGCTCTCGAGCCGCGGCAGCAGCGTCTCGAACATCAGCCGCATCTCCATCCTGGCCAGGCTGTTGCCCAGGCAGAAGTGCGGGCTGCCCTTGCCGAAGGCGAGGTGGTCGTTGGGGGTGCGGGTGACGTCGAGTTCGTACGGCTTCGCGAACACCTCCTCGTCGCGGTTGCCGGAGGCGAACCACATCACGACCTTGTCGCCCGCCCTGACACGGCGGCCGTGAAGCTCCACGTCGCGGGTCGCCGTCCTGCGGAAGTGGTACACCGGGCTCGCCCAGCGCAGCAGCTCCTCGACCGCGGCGGGGATCAGCTCGGGCCTGTCCCGCAGCAGGGCGAGCTGGTCGGGATTGTCGATCAACGCCAGCATCGAGTGACTGATCGCGTGCCGGGTCGTCTCGTTCCCCGCCACGACGAGGAGCAGGAAGTAGTTGTCGAACTCGGTCGCGGTGAGCGGCTCGCCGTCCTGGGGGACGCGGTTCACCAGCTTGCTGACCAGGTCGTCGCCGTCGCCGCCGCGTCGCCGGCGGGCGAGCTCCCGGCCGTACTCGAACACCTCGAGCGCGCTCGGCGACCGGAACGGCAGGTGTTTGTACTTCTCGCTCTCCGCGTCGGACAACAGGACGTCGGCGTAGTCGGGGTCGTTGTTGCCGATCATCTTGTTGCCCCAGTCGATCAGCTGACCGGTGTGGTCCTCGGGCACGTCCAGCATGCGGGCCAGCACCTGGATCGGGAAGTCGGCGCTGATCTCGCGGACGAAGTCGAACTCCCGCTTGTGCAGTGCCGCGTCGACCGTGGCGCGGGTCAGACCGCGCAGGAACTCCTCGTACCTCTGCAACGCTCTGGCCCCGAAGTCACGCTGGAGCAGCCTGCGCAGCGCGCGGTGCCGTACGCCGTCGGATTCGAGCATGGAACGCCGGATCTTGATGAGGTCGTCGTCGACCTCCTCCAGGTTGACGAACCGCGTTGAGGTGAACGTCTCGGCGTCCCGGTCGACGGCGACGATGTCCTCGTGTCGGGTGATCGACCAGAATCCCGCGTTCGGCGCCGGTTCCGGGTTCCAGTGGACCGGATCCTCGCGGCGGAGCAGGTCGAAACGCTCCCAGGCCCGGTTCCGCTCGAAGGCGTCGAGGTCGGTGAGGTCGACGCCGGTGAGGTCGAGAGGGCTGCTGACCATTGCGGTTCTCCTGCTTCTGACGACTTCCGGCGGTGTCCGGAGGCTTCTGACGGCTTCTGACGGTCAGGGGCGGTGGGCGTCGAGGGTGTCGCCGAGGATTCCACGGGAGCGTCTCGGCCTCGCTGGTGTCGTAGCCATACCCTTTCGAGGCCGTCGTCAGGGGCGGCCGTGTCCGGGAAGCGGGAGCGGCACGTCCGACGGTCCGTCGCCGCGCCTCTCAATTCATTTGAATCCGTACGATAATCGGGTCATGGGACGCCGACAAGACCGGTTGGCCGACACATAATGTTTGAGTCCAAATGACTTGTCGCCCCTGTTTTCCCGTGATGTCGTGGAGGGGTTCTCCGTTGCCCGGGATGCAGATTGCGCCGTCGGCGAGCGGTTTGGCGACCGCCTTGACCGGCGCGCGCGTGCCGCCATACTGTTTGGATCCGAACAAGCCTTTCGATTTCCATGGTCGTCGTCGCGTTCACGAGGAATGCGTGAGCGTCGCACTCATGGCGGAAGCGATTTCGCGCCGACCGCCGGATGGGGGTGTCGAGCCGTCCCGACGGAACCGCGGCCGCACGTTTCAGGGAGCGGCGTGCGGATTCTCGTCGGCCTGAACAGATGTCAGGGCCACGGTCGGTGCGCTTTCGCCGCGTCGGCCGTCTTCGCCCTCGACGACGGGGGAGGCCGACCTTCCGCCTCGGGGCGGCCGACGGCCGCGTCTTCGCGGAACCCGGCGAGACGCCGCGCGAGGGGGCCGAGGAGGCGGCCGACGCCCGCCCGCCGTGGGTGAGCGCCCCGAGGGGTGATCCCGCGACGTCCGTCGCCGATCCGGCCGCGGTCGCCGACGCGCCGACGGGAGATCCGCGCGTCATGACCTGGTTTCCAAATGTGTTTTATCGTCAAATGATCACGCTGCGGGCGGAATCGGTCACTGTCCATAACCTCACAGCCGTTTGTGGCCGACCCATCGTCTAGGATCGGCAAGGTCTGAGCAATTAAGACATCTCCGCCGACCGGCCCGGAAAGCCGGTCGAGCGGTCTCCCCCGGCACGGTCGACCCTGAGGAGCTGTTTGTGAGCGGCGCGCACACCCTGCGGCAGACCGAAGAAGCCGTGTCGGGGAAGCTCGAGGGCCTGGAGCTGGATTTCCGGGCGATGACCGCGATATCAAACCTCTACCGGGTCGCCTCGTCCATCCGGAATCACTTCGAGCAGACGGTGCTCAAGGAAGCGGATCTCACCTGGACCGCCTTCGTGGTGCTGTGGGTCGTGTGGATCTGGGAATCGATAGAGAACCGTCATGTCGCCGCCGAGGCCGGCATCACAAAGGGCACCCTGACCGGGGTCGCGCAGACACTCGAAAATCGTGGGCTGATCGTTCGGGATATCCCCGCGAGTGACCGCAGGCGCACTGTTTTCTCCCTCACTCCGCAGGGAGAGAAACTCATGACCACGCTCTTTCCCGAGTTCAACCGGGAAGAGCAGTTCGTGCTCGACGGACTCGGCGACCGGCGATTGACCGAACTGGGCGGCATGCTGCGGCACATCCTGAAGCACCTGGAGAACGCGGGCCCCGACCGGAGGTCCTCCCGCAACTCCTAGAGCGGCGTCGCGGGGACGGGTGGTCACGGCGCAGGCCCCGGACCCGGGGGCGGGGCCGGTCGCCCCGCCCGGGGCCGAGATCGAGGCGACCGCGCCCCTCGTCCTCACGGCCGCCCGCGGGCAGGATCGCCGCGGGGATTCTTTGCCGTTTCCGGCCGGGAGATTTTCCTGACCGTCGGCGGACGCCGGGGACGCGGTCCGGTCACGCTCCTAAATTGGGGCCATGACAAAGCGTGCTTACACGACACGCCGGAGATCAAGCCTCGCCTACCAATTGGTCTACGCGCTGCGCAACCCGCAGAAGGTGTGGCCCTATCTGAAGCGTGTGAGGCGTGACGCGAAGCTCCGGGCGACCACCCGGGACCATGTCTCCTACTATCGCGAGGTGATGCGCTCGGACATAGCGGAGAAAAGCCCGGAGGCCGCGGTCGGCAGCCACAGCAGGAAAAGCTGGTTGCGCATCGGGAAAATGCAGTTCGACTATCTGATCGACCACGGGCTCACGCCACAGGACCGCGTGCTGGACATCGGCTGCGGGAACCTCAGGCTCGGCTGGCGGCTCATCGGATATCTCGAACCCGGCAACTACTACGGCATCGACATCTCACCCGAGATCCTGCTGGCCGCCGCCAACACGCTTTCCAAGAACGGCCTGCGGGACAAGGTTCCGCACCTCGGTCTGGTGAAGGACCTTACCTTCGACATGCTTCCCGACGCCTATTTCACGGTCGTCAACGCGCACAGCGTTTTCTCCCACAGCCCGATCGGGGTGATCGACGAGTGCATGCGGCACGTGGGCCGGATCATGCGTGAGGACGGCTTTTTCGACTTCACCTTCGACCGCACGGAGAAGGACGAGCACCATGTGCTCAGAGAGGATTTCTACTACCGGACGGAAACGCTCGTCGACCTCGCCGCCCGGCACGGCCTCAAAGCCACGTTCATGGACGACTGGGAGCGGCTCCCGCACAAGCAGTCCAAGATCCGCGTCACCCACGGCTGACGAAGCCCGCGTGCCCGGGCTTCCGATGTTCCGAGCGCGTCCGGGGCGGTCACCCGGAAGACTGCCCCCATGACTTCTGTACGGCCTGACGCCCTCTCCCGTACGGTCCCGGCACGAACCGCCGATTCCGTGCCCCGCACCGGGGCCGCCGACGGGTGAATCCGGTGCGGTCGTGCTCCGTCGTGCGTCACGATGAGGCGATGAGCGATCCTTCCGGGTTCGACGGAGACCGGGCCGAGTTCGACGGGGACCGGCCTGAGCTCGACGCGGGCCGTTCACAGGGCGATGCCGTTCGGCCCGAGGCGGGCGCAGGTCGGACCGGAGCGGGCATGGATCGGCCCGAGGCGGAGGCGGCCGGTCCCTGGCTTGGCCGGATACTTCGCGAGGGGGCGACGCCGGGGATGTTGGAGGCGTTGGCCGAGGGGTTGTCGCCGGCGGATCTGCAGACGTTGCTGCTGGCCGTCTACCGGCGTCGTGCCGCCGCCGTCACGCCCGGCGGCCTGCTCCGGCAGTACGAGCACAACCGTTTCGTCGCGCCTTCGCCGGTCGACGCGGGCGAGCTGGCACGTCTGGACGTCCTCGTCCACGAGTGCTTCGCCCGGCACGGCTTCACCGCTCTCGCGCTGTCGCCGGTCGCTCCGCTGGGCGTCAACTCCGTCGTGGCGACCGTCAGCCAGGACAAGGCGCTGACGACGGTCCGCAACACCGAGGTCGTCGCGGACGCGACCAACGTCCTGGCCCTGGAATGCGCGGTCCGTCGCGGGGGGCTGCTGCGGGCCGACACCCGCTCCAGGCAGCGGGTACGGCTCGCCGCCACGCACCGGGTCCTGCGCGCGCAGGTGTTCGGACCCGGCATGACGGCGCACTTCAAGCTGATGGGGCTGTGCACCGCCGGTCGTGACGAGGGCTCGTTCAGGTTCGAGACGGAGGCCCTCGTCGAGCACGTCGGCGTGCACCTCGATGTCGTCGAGAGGGCCCGCGCACTCAGCCGTCACACCTCGGCGGTGTGCGTGTCCTTCACCGACCTGAGCGGAGGACGGCACCGCGAGGCGCTGCGTGAGCACGTCCTGGACCGCCTGGCCGCGAGACACCCCGGCGTCGCCTTCGTCTTCGACGACGACCGTGCGACAGGCCGCGGCTACTACACCGGGGTCTCTTTCGGGATCGACGTCACCACCCCGGAGGGGGAGCCCGTCAACATCGGCGACGGCGGATTCACCACCTGGACCGCCGCTCTCCTCAGCAACGCCAAGGAACGCCTGCTCATCAGCGGTCTTGGCCTCGAACGCCTGTGCGCTCTCGCCGCGCGCTGAACGGCGCCCAGAGCCCGAAGGCCCCAGGAGCGTCCGGCGTCCGAAGCCCTCAGGGGGCATTCATCCGGCGTCCGAAGCTCTCAGGGGGGCATCCGTCCGGCGTCCGAAGCTCTCAGGGGGGCACCCAAAGGTGCGTCGCTCCGTCCCAGGTCATCCTTGTGGGTGACGTGCGCCGTCATCCGTCTGGCTAAGGTGCTGCGCATGCGTGCTCTCGGATGGACGTTGGCGGTGGCGGGGCTGGTGCTGGCGGGTTGCGGCGGCGGGGGCGACCCGGGGCAGGACGGCGGGTTGCGGCAGGTGATGGCGCGCCTGGACGCGAGCGGGCCCGCGGCCGAATATCTCGAGTACGGCGACATGGCGCACTGGCGGAGCCTCGGCGTGGTCACCGAGAAGGGTCCCGGCCAGGACCGGCGCTGGCGGGTCGCCGTCACAGCGGGTTTCGGCGACTTCGGTGTGAACGGGACCAGGATCGCCGAGTCGACCGGTCTCAACGTGTTCGCCGCGGATCAGGGGGCGGTCTTCGGAGTCCCGCCGAAAAGCGCGATCCGTGTCGAGGGCAATCTGGACTCCGGCGACATCCGCGGCAAGCTGACCGCCCTGGGAGCCAAGCCCCGCGAGATCGGCGGGCAGGAAGGACTCTCCTTCGACGAGGACAACAAGATCAACCTGAGTGGGCCGCAGACCAAGCTCGGCCTGATCAACCAGTTCAATCAGGTCGTGGTGACGGACTCCGCGCTGGTGGCGGGCGCCGCGGCCGGACCGGTCGCCGCCGCTCTGGGCGACGGACCCTCCCTCGCGGACAGCCCGGATCACGCGGCGGTCGCCGACTGCCTCGGCGACGTCGTCTCCGCGATCGTCATGGCTCCCGCACAGCCGGGAGGGGTGACCCTGTACGGCGTCGGCCTGCGCAGGCCCGCGGGCACGGCCGACAAGGCCGTCAACGTGGTGTGCGTGCTGCCGCGGATCGCAGGGGTCGGCAAGACGTTCAAGGACAGGTTCACCACGACCGCGAAGCTCGGCGGCAAGCCGCTGGGAGACCTGGTCGAGGCGGTCGCGCATGACGACGTGAAGTCGGGCGAGCGCACGGTGCACCGCGCCGTCATGACCGTCAAGCCCGACGGCCCGGTCATGCTGGCCAACCAGTTCCTGGTGCGCGGCGAGCTGGCGGCGCTCGCCGACCCCGCCGCCCCCGCGAACCCGCTCGATCTCGTGAAGCCCACCTCGTAGCCGAACAGCCCCGGCGTCGCCTCCCCGCGCGCACCGGGCACACCCGTGTCGGGCCCCGCTCTGGTCCGCACGACCAGCCCGAAGTGACTTTCTGTAACGTCTTGGGATCGCCGCACAGCGGTTACGGAGGAGTGGGACCGGACTTGGACGGTGTCCCGCTCAGTCGGCCCAGCCGACCGGCGGGACAGCCCGTCAAGGCGGGGTTTCGCGGGTCAGGGAGCACCCGCGCCGCCACCGTCTGGACGCCCGCCGAGCCGGCTGCTTGCCTGCCGGCTCGGCGCCCAGGCGTGCCCTGACTGAGAACGGCGTGGTCAGCCGCGCTTGGCGGGCGGCCAGCCGTGACCCCAGCCGCCCTGGACCATGGTCTGGAACGCCCACCCGTTCTCGGTGCGCACCAGCAGGTCGGCGTAGTGCATGCGGTGCTCCTGGCCCTCGATCGTCATCGTCGCCTCGGTCTCCACGACCGCCAGGTTCGGGGTGAGAAGGCGCGGGGTGCGCGTCGAGCGCAGGTCGAGCCCGGCGGTGCCGCCCCCCATGGCCTCCTTCATCGCCTCGACGTACTCGGCTCGCGTCCACTGGCGGACGCTCGCGTGGCCGTCCGGCACGTCGGTGGCCACGTTCATCGGGAAGACCGCCAGGTCGGCCAGCTGCTCGATCGCGCCCTGCTCGGCCAGCGTGTCGTAGTCGGCGAACCATTCCTCGATGCTCTTCAGTTCCTCGGCGCTCGGCTGGTACATGCTGCCCCTCCTTGTGTCGTACGGCGTACCGTACACTATACGGGACGCTGGCGCTCGTGTAGGACGACGTACCTGTCGATGCGCCAGAGCCGACCCGTCATCAGCGGCGTGGTGCCGAACACCGTCGGCCAGAGCTCCAGCACGACCAGCCCGTACGCGATCAGCGCGAACCCCGCCAGGCCGGTACGGCGAGCGGCGACGTCGGTGTCACGGGAGGCGTGCGTCGGGGGCGCGGGAACCGGGGGAGCGGTGGCCGGTGAGGCCGTTCAGGTGGGCGTATACGACGGCGTGGACGCGGTCGCGCAGGTCGAGTTTGGCGAGGACGCGCGACACGTGTGTCTTGACGGTCTCCTCGCCGACGTGGAGGAGGGCGGCGATCTCGGCGTTGCTGCGTGCGTCGGCCAGCAGGAGCAGCACCTCGCGTTCCCGGGACGTCAGCCGCTCCACTTCCGGAGGGACCACCGGAGGTTCGATGCTGGTGGTGAAGCGGGCGATCAGGCGGCGTGTCACGGAGGGGTCGATCAACGCGTCGCCGCGCGCGGCCACCCGGATCGCGGACGTCATCTCCTCGGGCGGCAGGCTCTTGAGCAGGAAGCCGCTGGCTCCAGCGCGCAGCGCGCGGTAGACGTAGTCGTCGGTGTCGTAGGTGGTCAGCACCAGCACCCTCGTGACGTTTCCCGGCGTGGACAGGATCGTCTCGGTGGCGGCCAGGCCGTCCAGCTTGGGCATTCGCACGTCCAGGACCGCCACGTCGGGGCGGAGTCTCGCGGTCTCGGCCACCGCCTCGTGGCCGTCGCCGACCTCGGCGACACAGTGCAGATCCGGCTGGGTTTCGAGGACCGCGCGCATACCGGAACGGAACATCGCGTGGTCATCGGCGAGCAACACGCGCAGCGTCACGGAGTCTCCATCTCTCGCGGGCAGGAATCGTCTTCCGGACAGGGAACGTCTCACGGACGGAGATCGTCTCGCGGACGGGGAATCGGTTCGGGGCGGAGCGGGTCTCCGCTTTCAGGAACACGGCCGTTCCAGGGGGAAACTCACCTGGACCCGCCAGTGTCGGCCGTCGGGCTGCACGCCGTACGTGATCCGGCCACCGAACAGCGCGACCCGCTGCCTGATCCCGGCCAGGCCGCGGTGCGGTGAGTTCCGCCTCTCACCGTGCCAGGACTGCTCGGCCAGCTGGTTGGTCACGGTCACGACCGCCTCGGTCTCCCGATACTCCAGCTCCACGCCGACGCTCTCGCCCCGGCCGTGCCGCAGGGCGTTGGTGAGGGCCTCCTGCACGATGCGGTACAGCGCGACGTCGAGCGAGCCCGGCAGCTCACGGGGGAGACCGTGAGTGGTCAGCGTGATCGTCGTGCCCGCCGCCCGCACCCCGTCGAGCAACTCGTCGAGGTTGTTCAGACCCGGCTGGCGTCGCGCGGTGTCGGTGTCGTCTCCGTGCAGGATGTCCAGCAGCCTGCGCAGATCGGCCATGGCCGATCGGCTGCTCGACTCGACGGCGGCCAGCGAACGGTGCACCCCGCTGTCAGTCACCCCGCCATCGGCCACCCCGCCATCGGCCACTCCGCCGTCAAGCGGCGCGCCGTCGTGCGCCGTGCCGTTGGAGACCGCGTTCTTGGAGACCGCGTTCTTGGAGGTCGTGCCGTTGGGGAACGTGCCGTTGGGGAACGAGCCGAGCCCGAGCCTGGCCGCGCCCGCGTGCATGCCGATGGCGCTGACGTGGTGGGAGATCATGTCGTGCAGGTCACGGGCGATCGCGCTGCGCTCCTCGGCGACGGCGCGTTGCACCGCCGCCTGCTCGCTGTGGCGCCGCAGCTCGGCCTGCCGCTCCAACTCGGCGATGTGGGCGCGCCTGGCGGTCGTGTACCGCCCGACCAGCCAGGGCAGCAGCGCCTTCCCGACTATCTCGATCAGCAGGCCGGACAGGGCGGGCAGCCCGGCGACGAAGATGAAGTGGTGGCTGGTCAGCAGGTAGTTGCCGGTGAGTCCCGCGGCCAGCGCCGCCAGTGCCGCAAGCGCTTGGGGCGAGCGCAGCCACGCACCGGCCCGGTACCCGGCGACCATCAGGCCGGCCTCGGTCACCTGCCAGGTGACGCCGGGTGCGTTGGTGAACAGGAACGGGGTCACCAGGCAGGCGAGGCCGTGGAGCAGCGCGACGACGCCGGACAGGCGGGCGGGCGTGGCCAGCGCGGCGTCGATCAGCACGATGAGGGCGAGCGCCGTCCAGCTCTGCCAGCGGCCGCACGAGTAACTGTCGATCAGGAGCAGACCGGTGTCCGTCACGACGCACACGCCCGCGACCAGCAAGGACTGGCGGGTCAACGACCGACTGGTGTCGCTGGTCTCACGCGTCATGTCACCTCGGTTCTCTCAGGTCACGCGTGTCCGCGACGTCGACGTGGTCACGCGTGTCCGCGACGTCGGCGTGGTCATGCGTGTGCGCGACGTCGGCCTGCGTTCTCCACCGAGACGGCGTTTTCTCGGAAAGGCGCTTTTCCGAGAAGTGCGCCTTTCCGGGAAAACAGCGTGTCGAATCGCAGGCTACTGCTCCGAGGACGCACTGGCGCGGCAGGCGGGATCGCCGCCCGCTTCGGAGGCGTCGTCCGGCGCTGTTCAGCGCTGTTCCGTGTTGTTTCAGTGTTGCTTCAGAGGCCGTTCTGAGGCCGTCGTGTCCCTCGTACGGGGGATTCGGGTCCCGCCTTCAGGTGACGAAATCCTGAGGCCCGCTGATTAACGTCATGCGGGATGAGAACCTACGGAAACGGCACGCGCGCCCGCGTGGTGCTGCTGGTCCTCGTGGCCCTGCTGACGCTCGGAGGACGGTCCGCGCTGGCCGACGGCGCGCCCACGGGTGAGGACCTCCACGTCGCGCAGACCCTGGGCGCGCGTGAGCTCTCGGTCGTCCTGCGACGTGTCGACGAGGTGCCGGGCCCGTTGCGCGTCGACGTCCTCACCCACGTGGGCACCGCCGCCGGGGCCCTCACCCTGCGGTTGACCCCGACCGGTGTCAGCGCCCGGGCGGACGGCCTGCCGCCCGCGGGCTCCGTGGTCAGCGAGGGCGAACTGGTCCTCGGCTCCACGCCCGGCTCGTACGGGACCACGTTGCGCGTCGACCGCCCAGGGCCGTGGGAGCTGACCGTCGACGACGGTCGGCGGAGCGGGCGGATACCGTTCATCGTGCCCGCTCCGGTCAGGTCGCCCCCCGACCTGGTCGCCTACTCGGGGTTCTCCGCGGCGGGAGGGCTGCTGCTGGTCGCGCTCGGCGTCGCGGTGTGGTCGCGGCGGTGGTGGCCCCCGCTGATCCCGGCCTGCGGTGTGGTCGCGGCCGTCGCGGTCGGGGTGACCGGCGCGTCGCTGTCCCCGCTCACGCCCCTTCCTCCGCAGCCTGGCCTGCAGATCGACGCGACGGTCGACAACGTCGCGGCGCCCTACTCGGGCGGGCCGCCTCCCGCGGCCGGCTACTCGAGGCCGCCGGTGAACATGCTGGTGCGCGCCTCGAAGGCGAGCGCGGGACGCTCTGTCGACCTCGATCTCCTGCTGTCGGACGGCTCGACGGGACGCCCGGTGGACGACCTGCTCGTCCACGACGACGCGCTGATCCACCTGCTGGTCGTCTCGCCGTCGGGCCGGTTGTGGCACCTGCACCCGGTCCAGGCCGGTCCGGGCCACTACCAGGTCAGCCTGGTCGCGGCCGAGCCCGGCCACTACGCGATCTCGGCGGAGCTGGCCAGGCGCGGCGGCGGAGTGCAGCTGATCCGCTCGGCGACCGGGCTCGACGTCGGCGAGGGGCTCCCGACCGCCACGGCGCTCCCTGCTCCGAAGGGCCTGGGAAGCAGGGACGTCGACGGCATCCGGGTCGACCTCGCCGCCTCGACGCTGTCCGCGGGCGTCGCGGGCACGATCACCGCCAGGATCGGCGAGACCGCGGACCTGCAGCCGTGGCTCGGCATGGTGGGGCATCTCATCGTCGTCGGCCCGCTGCCCGACTCGGAACCGGTCGGCGTCGCCGCGGAGTCCGCCCCGATCTGGAGCCACGTGCACGCGATGGCGGCCGTTCCCAGGGGTGTCGGAGGCCGCCCTGACGAGACCGTCGCGGCGTTCGGGCCCGTCGCGCGGTTCACCCACACCTTCCCGGCGCCCGGCCGATACCGGCTCTGGGTGCAGGCGGAACGCAACCACTCGCTCATGACCGTGCCGGCGGTGCTCGACATCACGGCACCGGAAGAAGGAGGACGGCCATCGCCATGACGTCGACGGTCGACGGCCGCCGCCGGACCCTGTGGACGGCCGCCTGCCTCGCCGTCCTGGCGGGGGCGGCACTGTGGCTGCTCTGGCCACGCGGTGACACGGGCCCGACGGTGCTGCGCGGCGGGACGACGCACTACCGGGTGCAGCTCACGGTCGACGCCCCCCGCGCGGGGGCGAACCCCGTGACGGTGAACGTGACGGACCTCCAGGGGAGGCCGGCGACACTGCGGAAGGTCACCGTCGAGCCGGTGATGCCGAACATGGGGCACGCCGCCGAGCCCGTGGACGCCGTGGCCGAGGGACCGGGGAGATACCGGGCCGGGAGCCTCTCCCTGCCCATGAGCGGAACCTGGGCGCTCAACGTGCTCCTGCACGGGCCCACCGGCACCGACCAGACCGCCTTCCCGATCCTGGTGACGAGATGACTCCCGGTGACCGGACGACGCCCCGACGCCCGGCTTCCCTGTCGCCACCCCTGTCGCCACCCTGTCACCCGTCGCTTCCACCGTCGCCCCGGCTCCTTCCGCCACTTCGGCCACAGAGACCTCACCGGCACCACGACCACTGAAGAACCAAGGACCAAGGAGGAAACGATGACCGTCGCCGCCGACGGGGCGCTGCCCGCTCGCGGGCGCGCCCCCGCGTCAGTCCGCACCGCGACCGTGTCCAGGGGGTGGATACCGGCTTTCCTCGTCCTGCTGGGCGCGGCCTTCTCGCTGACCGCCGCGAGCTGGGACATCCAGTGGCACATCGACGTCGGACCCGACACCTTCTTCACGCTGCCGCACCTGGTCCTCTACGCGGGCAGCGCCCTGTCCGGACTGGCCAGCCTGGCCGTGGTGCTGATGACCACCGCGGCGCGGCGGGCGGACCGCGAGGTGGACACCACGATCGGCGGGCGGGCCGTCCCGGTGCTGGGCGGGACCTTCGCCGCGCCGCTCGGCTACCTCGTCTCCGGCGCGGGCTCGGCGGGCTTCCTGCTCTACGGCCTGTTCGACCTGTGGTGGCACAGCCTGTACGGCTTCGACGCGGTGATCGCGTCACCCCCGCACATCGGCCTCATCCTGTCGATCGCGTTGAGCATGGTCGGGGCCGTGATGGTCTTCGCGGCGGCCTGGGCCCACCGCTGGGCCCGCCTCGGCGTCATCCTCGCCTTCACCGTGACGCTGGCCTTCAGCCTGGTGGCCACGCAGGGCCTGGCCGAGATCGACGGCGGCGTGGTCGACCCCGTCTCCGTCGGCGTCACCTTCCTGACGGTGCTGGTGGTGTTCATGGCCGTGGGGTTCCTGCGGGACATCCGCCTCGTCCTGGGGTTCGGAATCGTGTTCGCGGCGGCTCAGGCCCTGCTCTGGTGGTTCTCGCCATGGGCGACCAGGGCCTACGCCGTGGCGGTCGGCCTCCCGATGCGCGACTACGTCAGCCCGGTGCCGCTGGTGCCCGCGGAGATGCCGATGTCCCTGCCGGCGGTCGCCGCGCTGACGTGGTGGGCGGTGTCGTCGGTGGGACGCGACCGGCCCGGGCGTCTGGTGGCGTCGCTCGTGGGCGGCCTGGCCGGGCTGGTCGTGACGGTCTGCGGGCTGACGCAGGCGTCCCTGGTGTACAGGTCCACGCTGCCGACGATCGGGGAGATGCCGCCGACCGTCGTCGCGGGCGTCCTCGTCGGGGCGCTGGCCGGGTTCCTCGGCCGGCGTTTCAGCGCCATGCTGCGCGCGGTCGTCCCCGCCACGCCCCGGGAGGCGTCCGCCGCGTCCCAGCAGGCATCCGCCCCGTCCCAGGAAGGTCGGTGACCCATGATCGCCTTCGGCCGGGTCCCCCGCCCGTCACGCTTTCCCCGGTCAGGGCGAGCCTCCGGCCCGTTGCGGGCGGGTGTGGCGCTGCTGACCGCGATCGGCCTGGTCTTCGCGAGCGCGACGCCCGCCCTGGCCTACCCGCCGGTCGAGACCGTGCACACCGAGCGCGTCCAGGCCGGGCCGTACAGCCTGACCGTGGGGTACAGCACGTGGCCCCTCAGGGCCCTGAGCTCGCTGGACTTCACATTCACCCCCGACGGCGGGATCGACGGCAAACGCGGCGTCCTCACCCTGGTCGGCCCGGACGGGAGCGAGGAGAGAGCCAGGCTGGCCAGGCATCCGCGCAAACGCGAGGTGTGGGGCCTGGACACCTTCGCCGTGCCCTCGGAGGGGAACTGGGTCCTCAGGTTCACCGTCGACGGTCCGGCGGGGCGGGGGGAGGGGCGGACGGCGAGCATTCCCACGCTGCCGCAGCCCGGGCCGCCGCTCGCCCTGAGCTGGGCCGTCGGAACCGTCCCCCTCTGGGCGCTGGTGGCGCTGATCGTGGTCGCCTGGCGCCGTACGGGCCCGGGACGCCGCGATGGGCTACCCGCCGGTAGTAACGCCCGGACTGAGGGGGTAGGTACCTGAGGCAAGCCGGTGACCCGTACCCCAGGGGGATGCACAATGACGGCGCGAATGGGCACGGCGAGGCTCGGTCCTGCCGAGCGGACCGCCGCACTGACGCAGATGACCGCTCAGGAGCTCGACGTGGTGGTGATCGGCGGCGGCGTCGTCGGCGCGGGGGTGGCGCTCGACGCGGCGACGCGAGGGCTGAGCGTCGGGTTGCTCGAAGCCCGTGACTTCGCCTCCGGGACCTCGTCCAGATCGTCGAAGCTGATCCACGGCGGGCTGCGCTACCTGGAGCAGCTCAACTTCGACCTCGTCAGGGAGGCGCTCCAGGAGCGGGCCCTGCTGCTCCAGCGGATAGCCCCCCATCTGGTCAGGCCGGTGCCGTTCCTGTTCCCGCTGACCCACCTCGGCTGGGAGCGGCCCTACGTCGGGGCGGGCCTGGTGATGTACGACTCGCTGGGCTTCTCCTTCGGGTTCACCCGGGGCGTTCCCGGGCACCGGCACCTGTCGCGCAGGAGGGCCCTGCGGCTCGCGCCCGCGCTGCGCCGTACGGCCTTCTCCGGCGCGGTGCAGTACTGGGACGCGCAGGTGGACGACGCCCGCTACGTGATGACCATGCTGCGGACCGCCTCGACCTACGGGGCGCACGTCGCCTCACGGGCCCAGGTGGTCGGCTTCCTGCGGGAGGGGGAGCGGGTCACCGGGGTCAGGGTGCGCGACCTGGAGGGCGGCAACGAGCTGGACGTGCGGGCCCGGCAGATCGTCAACGCCACCGGCGTGTGGACCGACGACATCCAGGAACTGGTCGGAGGCCGGGGACAGATCCACGTCCGCGCCTCGAAGGGCATCCACCTCGTCGTCCCGCGCGACCGGATCCACTCGCTCACCGGGATCATCCTGCGAACCGAGAAGTCGGTGCTCTTCGTCATCCCCTGGGGCCGTCACTGGGTCATCGGGACCACCGACACCCGCTGGGACCTGGACAGGGCGCACCCGGCCGCCTCCCGCTCCGACATCGACTACGTGCTCGAACACGTCAACCAGGTGCTCTCGGTCCCGCTCTCCCGGGACGACGTCGAGGGCGTCTACGCCGGGCTGCGGCCCCTGCTGTCGGGGGAGTCGGAGGAGACGTCCAAGCTCTCCCGCGAGCACGTGGTGGCCCACCCGGTGCCGGGGCTGGTCATGGTCGCGGGGGGAAAGTACACCACGTACCGCGTCATGGCGCGGGACGCGGTCGACGCCGTCGCCCACGGGCTCGACCAGCGGGTCCCGCCGTCGTGCACCGACCGGATCCCGCTGGCGGGAGCGGAGGGCTACCAGGCGCTGTGGAACTCCCGGCAGCGCCTCGCCCAGTCCTCGGGCCTGCACGTGGCGCGGATCGAGCACCTGCTGCAGCGGTACGGCTCGCTGATCGACGAGGTCATCTCGCTGATCGAGAAGGACCCCTCCCTGGCGCGCCCGCTGACCGGGGCGGACGACTATCTCAGGGCGGAGGTCGTCTACGCGGCCACCCACGAGGGCGCGCGGCACCTGAACGACGTGCTGTCCCGGCGCACGCACATCTCGATCGAGACCTTCCACCGGGGGCTGGTGGTGGCGGAGGAGGCGGCGCAGCTGCTCGCGGGACCGCTGGACTGGGACGACGACCAGGTCAAACGCGAGGTGGGCTACTACACCAAGCGCGTCGAGGCCGAGCGGCTCTCCCAGGAGCAGGACACCGACCAGGAGGCCGACGCCATCCGCCTGGGCGCCCCGGAGATCGTCCCGGTCGCCGGCTCCGGGCCGAACCCCGGGTGAGACGTCGCCGTCCTTCTCGGGGGTGTCAACCAGGACGCGCCGACGTCCGGCCGCCAGCCGGAGGCTTCGTCGAACGACCGTTCCCGTCGGTCCGCGACGCCCCGTTCCCGGCTGTCTCAGCGCGTCTCGGGGTGGGCTCGCCGGGCGTAGGCGCGGGCGGCGCGGGCACGGTCGCCGCAGCGGGTGGAGCACCAGTGGCGGCGGCCGTGGCGCAGCAGATAGCGGTTGCAGGGAGGGGAGCCGCAGGCGGTGAGACGCTCGGCGTCGGGGCCGGTGAGAAGGTCGGCCGCATTGGCCGCGAGGGTCGCGAGAGCGTGGTCCAGGATCTCGTGGACGGGACACGGGACCGCGCGGTACGGGCCGTTCTTCTCGTCCCAGTGCAGCAGGGCGGTCGTGGGGACCCTGCTCAGCGCGTCGTTGACGGCGGACAGGGCCGCGGGCAGGGCGGGAAGCGCGGCCACGCGCGCGGCGAACAGCGACCTGAGGTGTTCGCGCAGCGAGCGCAACTGCGTCGCGCACATCTCCTGCACCCCGGCGTCGGCCGGAGCGAGACCGTGCTCCGTGAGCCACCGGTTCGTCGTCGCGGGGGTGCCGAGGAGGTCGACGAACTGCCCGCCGGGCAGCGCGACGGAGCTGTTGACGAAGTCGAGGGCGGGGTACCGCTCCGCCCCCGGCGCGGGCGGCGGCACGGACCCGGCGATCTGGAGCTCCATCATGACTCTCATGGTACGGCTTGCGCTCATCCGTGAGGAACGGCTAGCGTCACGTCACGGATAGATGAGTCTTCATCCGTGAGGAGTTTTTTCGTGGCCGTTGCCCGCACAACCGACGAGCAGTTCTCCGTCCGCGTCCTCGGTGGCCCGACCGCCTTCTTCGAGTACGGAGGGCTGAGGTTTCTCACCGACCCGACGTTCGACGCTCCCGGCGACTACTACGCGCCCGACGACCACCAGAGGTCGGGACGCCCGCTCCTGACCAAGACCGCTCCCTCCTCCGTCACGCCCGCCGACCTCGGCCGTGTCGACGTGGTCCTGCTCTCCCACGACGAGCACCCCGACAACCTCGACACCTCAGGCAGGGCTCTGCTCGCCGACGTCCCGCTCACCCTCACCACACCCGAGGGCGGGCGGCGCCTGGGGAACGGGGCCAGGGGACTGGCCGACTGGGAGCCGGTCGAGCTGGACCGCCCCGGCGGCGGCACGGTCACCGTGACGGGCGTGCCCGCCGTCCACGGGCCCGGCGCACGCGAGGAGGTCGAACCGGTCACCGGCCAGGTCGTCGGATTCGTCCTGACCGGGGAGGGGCTGCCCACGGTCTACGTCAGCGGCGACAACGCCTCGCTCGACGTGGTCAGGGAGATCGCCGAGCGCTTCGGCCCGGTGGACACCGCCATCCTCTTCGCCGGAGCCCCCCGCTTCCCCGTCCTCTTCGACGGTGCGTTGATCGTCCTCGACAGCGCCCAGGCCGCCGAGGCCGCCAAGATCCTCGACGCCCGCCGGGTGGTTCCCGTCCACTGCGACAGCTGGGCCCACTTCACCGAGGGCCGCGCCGAAGTGGTGGCCGCCTTCACCGCCGCCGGGCTGGCCGAGCGTCTGGACCTGGGCGACCCGGCCTGACCGGGCGGGCCGACCGAAAGACCTCTCCTGACGACTTCCGTGCGGGACGGCGTCGTGTTCCGTGCGGGACGGCGTCGTGTGGAGAGGCCTCGGCGACGGGGGCGGCGCCGAGGCCTCTCCTCTCCCGGCTCCGCCCGCCTCGCCGTGGGGAGCCGGGAGCGGGCGTCGCGGCGTCGGGGTGACGCCGTGGCCGGGAGAGCGTGAAGGTCAGACGCTTTCGTCGTCCGTGGCGGAGACGATGTCCAGGGCGGCCCATACGGCGCGGCCGAGTGAGCCGTAATCCCTTACGCCCCACCGATGAGAATGACGGGCGACCAGCCAGAGACCGCGACCGTTTTCCTGGTCGACCGGTATGTCTTCGGGCACGACCGGATTCCACGGCGGTCCGCCGGGATCGACGACCTGAACGTATATCCGGTCCGCCGACGAGGTGACGGTGAGGGTCACCTTGTTTCCGTACGGCCTGCCTTTCGTCGAGTGGACGACCGAGTTCGTCACGAGTTCGGAGACCACCAGCTCCGCCTTCTCATAGGCGGGGTGATCCTCCCCCAGCCATTCACGCAGACGGAAACGGGCCTGGGAAACGACTTCCGGCGCAAGTTCGAAGGTCGCCGCGCCCAGGAGCGTCCAGCGATTCTCTACACGGGACTCCTCAAGATCCATGGATTTCCCTCATCTGGTAATCCGCGTTTTCGGATTCGCCTGACCAGGATGGCAGCGCCTGGTTACAGTCGGTAGTCGAACGAGTTGGAGAAGCAATCAGCGGCTCTGCTGTAACCGCACTTGAACCGCAGGAGGCTCGGATGCCGAACCCCGCCAAGCTCGACCCCGGCAAGTCCCCGATCGCCTACTTCGGCTATGAGCTGCGGAAACACCGCATCGGCGCGGACCTGTCCCAGCGGCAGCTCGCCGCGCGCGTCAACTACTCGATCGCCATGATCAGCAGCGTGGAAAGAGGACAACAGTCGCCAACCATGGGTTTCGCCCAAAAGTGCGATGAAGCGCTCAAGCTCGACGGGGCGCTGGCCCGGATCAAGGAAATGATCGACAACGCGACGGCGAAGCTGCCCACGTGGTTCAGAGCATGGATCGAGGCCGAGCAGAATGCCGAAGTCCTGCGCACGTGGGAGCCCATCATCGTGCCAGGACTGCTCCAGACCGAGGACTACGCACGGGCCGCCATCAAAGGAAAGCCGGGCATATCCGTGGAAAGGCTGGAGCGGAGCGTGGCGTCTCGTATGGAACGCCAGCGGATTCTTCGCCGCGACGATGCCCCCTCCCTCTGGGCGGTTCTCGATGAGAGCGTGCTGTCTCGTCCCATCGGGGACGATGCGGTTGTGGCCGAACAGCTCGATCATCTACTGGAGTGTGCGGATGCACCAAATATCGTGATTCAGGTGCTGCCGATTGAGGCCCGTTCTACCACCGGCCTCCTGGGTGGTTTTATGATTGCGCAAGGTCCGGGAGTCCCGGACACCGTGTACCTGGAATCGGCCATTCGTGGACAGGTTTCGCATGAACCAGCCGATATCAAAGCCGCGTCGATGTGGTACGAGGTGATCCGCGCCGAGGCTCTCCCGCAAAGCAGTTCGCTGAAAATGATCGAGGAGAAGAGGGACCAATGGAAAAGGACGACCTGAGCCGCGAGCTCACCGCCGCCACGTGGGTGAAGTCCTCCCTCTCGGGGGCGAACGAAGGCAACTGCGTGGAGGTCGCCAGGCTGGCCCAGGGCCGGGTGGGGGTCCGGGACAGCAAGGACCACAACGGTCCGGCGCTGGTCTTCGCCCCCGGTAAGTGGGCCGCCTTCGTCGACGGCGTCAAGGGCGGCCACTTCGGCTGACCTTCTGGATCGAGACCTGAACCCTCCTGCGGCCGTCCTCGGTCGCAGGAGGAGGGCCGGGGATGCGGCTGGCGCGAGGCCGGGTCCTTTCGGCGGGTTGCGCGCCGTTCGTCAGCGCCGATCCTCCTCGCCTCACTGCTCGCCGTACCGGCGCTTGGATGGTCACGAGCGTGGGGCGGGCATGAGGGTGGGGCGGGTATGAGGGCTCTTCGAGGTCAAGCGGGGTTGAGACGTCCACGGCTCTTGCGGGTGGTGGCGCAGCGCCCCGCCACCGCTCACGGCTTCAGCTTGAGCCTCTTCCTCGACGCCCCCGGGAACACGACGACCAAGTGCTGTTCCTCCCCTGCGTCGTCGACCCGCACGTAGACACGGAGCCGGTAGCGGCCCTTCCCCGCGGTCGCCAGGTTCGGCATCGGGGCACCCGCGCCCACCTCTCCGCCCTCGCCCCTCTCCGGCACGGTGAGCCGGCCGCTGCGGCTGATGATCGGTACCTCGCTGACCTGATCCCACCCGGCCGTCCGCCGTGGCGGCGCGGTGCGGAAGGCCTTCACCGTGAGGCACAGATTAACGACGTCTGCGACGTGCCCGACGAGCACCGCGCTGCCAGCCACCCCGATGAGAGTGCTGTCGTCGTAGACCTTGTCCATCGCCTGCTCCGCCGCCTCGTCGGCCGCTTCGTCCTCGGGGTCGTGGACCAGATAACCGTGGTCGCCGTCGACGAACAGGAAGTATTTGGCGGTGGCCTGGACGACACCCCTCGTCCGGGGCCACGGATCGCGGCACTTCGCGTTCTCCTCGGCGACGTAGGCGGTGTTCGCCGCCTCCGTCTCCGTGGTCGACCGCAGCAGCTCGGGATTGGTCGCGCCGATGATCTCCGGGCAGACGTAGACGAGGTCCCACGGGTCCGCGCCCCAGGCGGGCCGCGCGCTCCCCGCCCGCGTCAGAATCGCCTTCTGCCCGTCGTGCTCCTTCGTACGGCACAGCGCCCGCCCGTACGCGAGGATCTGCTGGTCCGACAGGCTGTCCGGGAACATGGGCGGGACTCCGCCCTCTGTGCTCCGCGCCCGGCACAGGAACGCGGCGTCGCGTTCCGCGGGTTTCAGGTCGCCGAAGTTGGGCCGGTCATAGCAGTCCATCGACCAGCCGGTGTAGGTGAGGTGCGGAGTCTGCTCCGGGTGGATCAGTGCGATGATCGGCAGTACGGCCACGGCCGCCACCGCGACGCGGATCACGCGCCGCCGCGCGGGCGGAAGGCCCGCCGGGAGGCCCTCAACGGGCAGTTCACGGGCGGTCGCCGCGATCCACACGGTGCTGACGAGTCCCACCGCGTCCACCAAGACCGGCATCGCCAGATTGCCGCTGAAGATCCCTCCGGGGAGAGCGTTGAGCGGGATCACCAGCGCGTAGACACCCACCGACAACCACCCGGCGGCCTGCGTGCCGCGGCTCCACCGGCCGTCGCGCCGCTGCCCGACGACCGTGACGACGGCCGCCGCCACTCCGCTCAGCATCCAGCCCAGTTCGACGATGCCGCCCGATCCAAGCTCGAGGAGGTCGAGTTCGTCGAGCAGTTCGTTGGCCGTCCCGGCCAGCTGGACCGCGAACATCGCTCCGGCCGCCGCGCGCAGCACGCGGGACCGCCAGCGGATGACGAGCAGGTAGAGGACGTCGATCGCGGTCCACAGCGCGAGCTGGAATGCCGTGCCGACCGCGGCGGGGAGCAGCATGATCGAATACCACAGCACGAGGGCGTACGCCACCGCCAGATACAGCAGTCGGCGCAGCGCCTTCGCCCGGCGGTCCAGCGGTCCCCGCGCGGGGGCACGCAGGATCAGCCACAGGAGCGCGGCCTTCACCGGGGCGGCGGCGATCAGAGCCACAGTCGTCGGGGTGTCAAACCCGTCGCGCGCGTAGAACTCCACGTACGCCGACGGCGACCATTCGACGGCCATCCAGAGCCAGGGGTCGCCGAGCACCAGGCCCGCGACCGCCGCCGCAAGGACCAGACCTACTAATCCAATCCTGATAATTCGCCATGAACTATCCGAAAACACGGAACGCGATCTTAGCGCGGCACCGCCGTGCAGGCGGACACAGCGGAATGAGCGGTCCCAGGAGGGATAGACGCTGGGGGGGCCAGGCTCCTCGAACTTGATCGGGGTTGAGCGCCGGAGCGTGCTGCCGATGGGGCGAGGCCGATGTCTTGGGAGAGCTCGCGGCTCTCATCGATCATTCCTGTCGTCGAAGCGAGGTCTCACAGCAGAAGAGCCGCGAACTGAGTTCGGCTGGCCCCTTGGGGCGAGGTGTGAGACCTCCGGCGGCCGTTGGAGGCCGCCGAAGGGTTTGGACAGTACGGCTGACGCGGTGAAGGGGCCTTGAGGAGGTCCCGGAGGATCAGAACAGGTAGGGGAGGCGGCCTGACGTGCCGGGCGGCGGGGTGACGGGTTCCCTGAGCGGGTTGTCCTCGGAGGGCGGGACGGCCGGGCAGCGGGCTCCGGGCGTCGGGAGGGTTCGTGAGATCAGGTAGGAGTCGACGGCCCCCGTGGCGCACGCTCCACGCCCGTAGACGCCGTGCCCCCAGCCCTCGTAGGTGAGCAGCCGTCCCGAGCGGCCCAGCTGGCGGGCCGTGCTCACCGCCCACGGGTAGGTGGTTGCCGGGTCGTGCAGGGAGTTGACGACCAGCAGCGGCGTGTTCGTGTGGACCCGTAGACGGCGCTGCGGGTTGGGGGTCGGGGCCGGTTGCCCGAGGCAGCCGACGGTCAGGCGGAGCGCGATGGGGCTGAACCGCATGTCAGGTGCGATCTTCGCCGAACGGCGCAGGTGCTCGCGGTACTCGCGGTAGTCACGGACGGGCAGCCGATAGTCCAGGCAGAAGATCTGGAGCGGAGAGGGGTAGACGTCCGGCGGCCCGCTGAACGGGGCGGGCGGTGGGCTCGGACGCGGAGTCCGGCCGCTGTCGTTCTCGGCCAGGAACTGGGAGAAGTACTGCCAGTTGGCGGGATCGTAGAAGAGGCCCGTCGCGATCTCGATGAGCGTGAACGCGGCCATCGAGGTGCCCTCCTGCCCCGAGAGGCGCGGCTCGCCGCGGTCGGCGCGGGCCAGCAGCTCCCGCCAGAGCGCCCTGACGTCCCCGTCGTGCTGGAGGCAGCGGCTGTCCCGGTCGCACCAGGCCACGAACTCGTCGAAGGCGTCCTGCACGGCCCAGGCCTCGGTGTCCAGGAAGCTCCGTGTGTCCAGGCTGTGGTCCATGGTGCTGTCGAGCGTGAAGGCGCGGACGCGCTGTGGGTGGCGCTCGGCGTACTGCTGGCCGAGGAGGGTGCCGTAGGAGCCGCCGTAGAAGCTCAGCCTCTCCTCGCCGAGCGCGGCGCGGAAGGCGTCGAGGTCGGCCACGGTGCTGAGCGAGTCGACGTGGTCGAACAGCGGGCCGGTGCGGGCCCTGCAGTCGGCGCGCAGCCGTTCGTTGTAGGCCAGCATTCTGTCGAAGTCGGCCTGGCTTCTCATGATCGGAGGAAGCCCCTGCGTCACCACGTCCATGGAGCAGACCACGGGATGGCTCCGATTGGTGCCGCGCGGGTCGAAGCTGACGAGGTCGAAGCGGCGCAGGAGCTCGGGGCTGAAGAGCTCCGCGCCGTAGAGGACCATCTCCACCCCCGATCCTCCGGGGCCGCCCGCGCCCAGCATGAGCGCGCCGATCCTGGCGGCCGGGTCGGTGGCCCTGTGGCGGGCGACGGCCACGTCGAACGTGCCGCCCTCCGGGCGCTTCCAGTCGATCGGTACGGCGAGCGTCCCGCATTCCACGGCCTGGTTCTCCGGACAGGGAGTCCAGGAGATCACGGCTCCGGCTTCGGCGGTTCGTGTCGTGGCGGCCGCGACCGGCGCGAGGGACGAGAAAGGAATGACGAGGCCCAGTAACAGGGCGGCTAATCGTCGCATGGACTGATGATCAGCCAAATACGAAAAAATGGAAATGGGGCAGAATTATGGGCTTTCGGGCTATTTGTAAGGGTGGCGAAGTGGGTGCCCAAGTCTTCGACACTCCGTGGAACGCCGTGCGGTGTCGGTGCTTCCCGGTCCAGGCCTCCCCGTATTCGCCTCGGGGGGTGAGGCGGGCGGCGAGGTGACAGACGCTTGGGATATCCGAAACCTCGTTGCTGGCCGAAATAACAGTTTTTGTAGTGATGTTTCTCAGCGTGTGTGCTCGTACGCGCGTCCACGACGCGCGTACGAGCGTGGAGAAAGCGGAAGGGATCAGGAAGGGGTCAGAAGGGGAAGGCCCAGCCAGGCGTGCCGGGTAGCCGGGTGCCGAGCTCCCGGAGCTTGTGGAGCCTGTCGGTCTCGTCGGCGGGCGGGACGGCCGGGCAGCTGGCTCCCCGCGCGGGCAGGGTCTGCGAGATCAGGTAGGAGTCGACGGCCTGGGTGACGCACGTCCCTCCTCTGAAGTAGGCGATGTGCCCCCAGCCCTCGTAGGTGAGCAGCCGTCCCGAGCGGCCCAGCTGGCGGGTCGTGCTCGTCGCCCACGGGTAGACGGTGGCCGGGTCGTGCTTGGAGTTGACGACCAGCACCGGCGTGTCCGTGCGGACCTTCAGCCGGTGTTGCGGGTTGGGGATCGGGTCCGGCTGACCGAGGCAGGAGACGACCGGCACGAACGACAGGGGGCTGTAGCGCATGTCGGGTGCGATCTTCGCCATCCGGCGCAGGTGCCTGCCGTACTCGCGGTAGTCGCGGACGGGCAGCCGGAAGTCCAGGCAGAGGATCTGGGTGGGGTTGGGGGTGACCTCCTGCGCCCTGTCGGCTGGCGGGGACATCAGGGGCAACGCCCCCTGAGGCATCGCCCCGCCGCTGTCGAGGGCGGCGAGGAGCTCGGAGAACGGCAGCCAGGAGGCCGGAGTGTAGAAGTAGCCCGTCGCGGCGTCGATGAGCATGAACGCGGTCACCTTGACCTCGGGCTGCCCGGGAGCCGGCAGTTCGCCGCGGTCGGCGCGGGCCAGCAGCGCTCTCCAGAACGCTCTGACGTCCTCGCCGTGCTGGAGGCAGCGGCTGTCCCGTTCGCACCAGGCCGTGAACTCGTCGAAGGCGTCCTGCGCGCCCCAGGCCTCGGTGTCCATGAAGCCCTGCGTGTCGAGGCTGTGGTCCATGGTGCTGTCGAGCGTGAAGGCCCGGACCCGGCGCGGGTGGCGCTCGGCGTACTGCTGGCCGAGGAGGGTGCCGTAGGAGCCGCCGTAGAAGCTCAGTCTCTCCTCGCCGAGCGCGGCGCGGAAGGCGTCGAGGTCGGCCACGGTGCTGAGCGAGTCGACGTGGTCGAACAGCGGGCCGGTGCGGGCCCTGCAGTCGGCGCGCAGCCGCTCGTTGTAGGCCAGCCTCCGGTCGAAGTCGGCCTGGCTCTTCATGATCGGATCGGGCTCCTGCGCCATCAGGTCCGTGGAGCAGACCACGGGGTGGCTGCGGTTCGTGCCGCGCGGGTCGAGGCTGACGAGGTCGAAGCGGCGCAGGAGCTCGGGGCTGAAGAGCTCCGCGCCGTAGAGGACCAGATCCACCCCCGATCCTCCGGGGCCGCCCGCGCCCAGCACGAGCGCGCCGATCCTGGCGGCCGGGTCGGCGGCCCTGCGGCGGGCGACGGCCACGTCGAACGTGCCGCTCGCCGGGCGCTTCCAGTCGATCGGTACGGCCAGTGTCCCGCACTCCGCCGTCGGATCCTCCGGGCAGGGCGTCCAGGAGATCGCGCCGCTGGACTCGGCGGCCTGTGCCGTGGCGGCCGAGGCCGGGGTGAGAAGGGCGAGAGGGGTTACAAGCCCTAACAACAGGGCGGCTAATCGTCGCATGCCTTGATGATCGACTGAACCCGGACAAACGGGGATCGGCCGAAGAGTGGGTCGGCGGCTCCCCCACAGGGGTGATGAGATGGGACTCAGGTCTTAGAACATCCCGGAAAACGCGGTGTACCATCCCCGCCGTCTCCCGGCGTTCGTCCATCCCCGGCCGCCCCGGTGAGGAGCTCTCCCAGGTCCCGCGCCCGTCCGGCCAGCTCCGGCGGCGAGGTGACCTCGAACGCGAAGCCCATCAGCGTCACCCACAGCAGCAGCTCGTCGAGCGAGTTCGAGCCGCTGACCAGCTCGCACGTGCCCTCGTCGAGAGCCTGCACGGCGGCCGTGGTGGCGGGCATGCGTTCGGCGACCTCCTGGGCCGGGGCGTGCACCAGGAACCGGCCCTGGTGGCGGTACGGCTCGCTGGAGATGCCGCGGGAGACGTAGGCCGCCAGGTCGTCGGCCGGGAGCTCCCTCGCGGTGAAGCGGGGGCCGTTGGGGGTGCGCAGGGCCAGGCGGTCGACCCGGTAGGTGCGCCAGTCGGCGCGTGCCAGGTCCCAGCCGACGAGATACCAGCGGCGGCCCGAGTTGACCAGCCGGTACGGCTCCACCGTCCGCGTGGTGGAGCCGCCGTCGTGCGCGCGGTAGTCGAAGCGCAGGCTTTCGCGGGCGCGGGCCGCCGCGGCGATCGCGGACAGCGTGCCCGGCTCGACCGCGGCGGCCTCGTTGCCCATCGGCACGGTCACCGCGCGCAGGGAGGTGACGCGGTGCCGGAGCCGGGCGGGCATCACCTGCTCCAGCTTGGTCAGCGCGCGCAGCGAGGTCTCCTCGATGCCCGTGACGCCGCCGGTCGCCGCCGTGCTCAGCCCCACCGCCACGGCGACCGCCTCGTCGTCGTCGAGCAGGAGCGGGGGCAACTGCGAGCCCGCGCCCAGGCGGTAGCCGGGGGTGCCCGCGGCGGCGTCGACCGGGTAGCCGAGCTCGCGGAGACGGTCCACGTCGCGCCGTACGGTGCGGGTGGAGACGCCGAGACGTTCGGCCAGCTCCGTGCCCGGCCAGTCGCGGTGCGTCTGCAGGAGCGAGAGCAGTTTCAACAGCCGCGCCGACGTCTCCAGCACCTGTGTCCTCCTAGGACGGAACTTGTCCTAATCTCTTTCTAGAGTCTTCCACATGAAGCCGTTCCGCATCGAAATCCCCGAAGCCGACATCATCGACCTGCGCGACCGTCTCGCGCGCACCCGCTGGACCGACGAGCTCCCCGAGGCAGGCCGGTCGTACGGCGTGCCGCTGGCGTACGTCAGGGAGCTGGCCGAACACTGGAGGGACGGCTACGACTGGCGGGCGCACGAAGCGGCGCTCAACGGGTTTCCGCAGTTCACCACCGAGATCGACGGGCAGAACGTGCACTTCGTCCACGTCCGCTCGGCCAACCCCGACGCGATCCCGCTGCTCGTCACGCACGGCTGGCCCGGCTCGGTCGTCGAGTTCCAGCGCGTGCTCGGCCCGCTGTCGGAGGACTTCCACGTGGTCGCCCCCTCCATCCCCGGCTTCGGCTTCTCCGGGCCGACCCGCGAGCAGGGGTGGGACCTCGACCGGGTCGCCCGCGCGTGGGCGGTGCTGATGGAGCGGCTCGGCTACGACCGTTACGGCGTGCACGGCACCGACAGCGGCGCGGTCATCTCTCCCGAGGTGGGCCGGATCGCTCCCGAACGCGTCGTCGGCGTCCATGTCAACGGCGCCCTCGGCTTTCCGGCGGAGCCCCTGGCGGGCCTGACCGAGATAGAGGAGGCTCGGGTGGCGAAGTACCAGGACATGGACGGTTCCGGATACGCCATGATCCAGTCCACCCGTCCGCAGACCCTCGCCTACGGTCTGCATGATTCCCCCGTCGGGCAACTCGCGTGGATCGCGGAGAAGTTCGTCGAGTGGACCGGCGTCGAAGTCGACCGCGACCAGTTGCTCACCAACGTCAGCGTCTACTGGTTCACCGGCACCGCCGGGTCCTCCGCGCGGCTGTACCGGGAGAGCGCGAAGGCCTGGGGCTCGCAGAGCACCTACTCCGCCGTCCCGCACGGCGTGGCCGTCTTCCCCGGCGACCTCGGCGTCCGCCGCGTCGCCGAGCGGGACCACAACGTCGTGCACTGGGCGGAGTACGACCGGGGCGGGCACTTCCCGGCGATGGAGGTGCCCGAGCTGCTTGTCTCCGACATCCGGGAGTTCTTCCTCAAGCGGCTCTGACCCGCGCGGCCTCTGGGGCGGTGACGTCGTCGGCGCGCCGTACCTGCTCTGGCTGCCGGTCAGGCCCGGCCTGCGGCGCGGCTGAGCGGTGCCGCCATGGGGACGCGCCACCACGGCGGCACCGCTCGGGCGCGGTCAGTCGACGACGCAGAGCCTTCCGTTGAGAGCGAAGCTCACGGGGGCGGGCACGGAGCCGCTGTAGGAGGCGGTGAATCCGACCTGGGTCGTCGAGCCGACGGGGATGACCTTGTTCCACTGCTTGTTCGTGCCGGTGAGTCGTGCGCCGCTCTGGGTCCAGTCCGCGGACCAGCCGGAGACGAGCTGCGTGGTCGAGGCCGGGTAGTCGACCGTCAGCCTCCAGCCGTCGATCGGGGTCGTGCCGATGTTACGGACGGTGATCTCCGCGTTCAGCCGCGAACTCCACGTCGCCGCGCGGTACGACACCGTGCACGACGGGCTCGGGGTGGGGAAACCCTCCCCGGAGAGGGCGGACAGCGGGTCGGACGGCTGGCTGACGTTGTCGGCCTCGTCCTTCGCGACCACGACGTAGGTGTAGCGCTGCCCGGTGACCAGGCCGGACTCCATGAAGATCAGGTAGCTGGAGGGGGAGACCGTGCCGACCCTGGTGTAGGCCGTCGCGGTCTCGCGGTAGACGTCGTACGCCGTCACCGCCACGTTGTCGGTCGACGGCTGCCAGCAGAACGAGACGCCCTTGTAGTCCGGCAGGCAGGCGTCACGCAGGCCGGTCGGCTTGGACGGCGGCACGTGGTCGCCCGGCTCGGGGCTCGGCGAGGAGGTCGGGGTCATCCCGCGTACCGCGGCCACCGTGATCAGGGTCGAGGGCGGGCTGACGTTCCCCGCCGAGTCCCTGGCCACGACGTACATGGTGTACAGGCGGCCCAGGTCGCCCGAGAAGCCGCCGACCGTGCCGGTCGTGGTGGCGGCGAGGACGAAGCCCTTGGCGTCCAGGCGGTACAGGTCGTAGCCGGCGACCCCGGTGTCGTCCGACGAGGCGCTCCAGCAGATGGAGGCGTAGCCGGTTTCCCTGGATGCGGCCTTGGTGGGGGCGAACGGCACCGGGCAGGGCCGCAGCCCGGCGGGACGTGTCGGTGGTCTGGTGTCGTCGGCCGCTCCCGCCGCACCGGCCGCGTACGCGACGTCCTTCGCCGGGACGGCGGCCAGGGCCGCCTCTCCAGCTGGGACGATCACCAGTGCGGCGGTGAGTAACGCCAGGGTGATGATTCCGAAGGTGAGGAGGACCGCCCCGAGGGCTCGCCTGCCGAGTTGCATGATGCTCCTGTCGAATCGTTTCGGCGTGCCCCCGCAGCGATTGTGAACCATTTTTGACATCCCGTAAAGCCGTGATTTCACAGGACGATAAAAGCGCAGGTGGGCGGCGACGGGCAGGTGGGAACGGCCATGCGGAGACTCTTGGCGCGCTGCGGCGAGAACTGGCCGCAATTGCCTCTGGTGTTCCGTGCGTGAAATCCAGTAGATTAACTCTTTCTGCCTTTGCCTGTTGATTCTGTTTTTCAGGGACAGGCGGCAGGAGAGGCGAGGGCGGTCGGGCCGCCGAGCGACCTACTCCACCCACCACCAGCCATCGCCCAGGTCCCGGACGGGAAAGCCGAAGTCCCCGGCCGCGGTCTGGATCACCGTCTCCGCGGTCGGCGGGTCGACAGACGGGCGCCCCCCTTCCGGTCTCCGTGCGCCAGGAGTCTTCGAAGACCGGAAGGTGGAGAACCTCTCCCTGCCGCCGTACGCAGCCGTTCATCGACAGGGCATTCGCCGGGTGTCGAGATCGGGCGTCAGCCGCTGTCCTCAGGGTGTTCGCGGCCGGCGACCCGCACCCCCCAGCGCTTTCGCAGCCACTCGATCCCTTCGTAGAGCAGCCAGACCGTGGGAGCGGCCAGGAGGGCCGAGCCCCACCCCTGCCTCACCGCCACGTCGAAGAACGCCATGACGGTCAGCGCGCTCAGCGGTGTCCAGGTGCGTGCCTGGGAGGCGAGCATCCAGCACATCCACCGGTGCAGCGTCTCGACGGTCCCGCGCCGTCCGGGGGCTCGCAGCTCGCAGCGGAGCCGCCAGACCCGGCTGAGCTGCTGGGCGGCGTACAGCACCTGCATGACCCGGGTCGCGCGCACCGCCGCCAGGTCCCACAGCTCCGCGCCCAGCTCCTCGGCGTAGCGCTCGCGGTGCGCGGCGGGCAGTATCCGCACCGTCAGGCCGACCAGCCGCCGCGCGGACGGCGCGACAGCGGGGCGTTCCGGCTCCTCCCGCGGGTCTTCCGGGGCGGGCGGGTCGCCCTGGGCGCGTCCGGCGGCCAGGGCGACGAGGTCGAGTGTGAGGCTGTGGACCAGGACGCGGGCGACGCCGAGATCGCGATCGAGCTCGCAGGCGTGGTCGGCGGCGAGGTCACGGGTGAGGTCGCGGTCGAGGGCGCGGGCGAGCAGGCGGGCCCGGTTCAGGGCGTGGTCGACGGCCCGGTCCGAGACGGAGGTGAGATCGAGGTCGAGGGTCAGGTCGCGGGCGAGGTCGCGGGCGCGGTCCAGGGTGCGGACACGGGTGAGGTCGAGGGCCCGGTCCAGGGCGCGGTCGAGGGGATGGTCGAAGGCGCGTCTGCGGGCGCGGTCGCGGGCGAGGAGAAGCGCGTGGTCGAAGGCGCTGTCGAGGGCGCGGTCGAGGGAGAAGGCGTGGTCGAGGGCGCGGCCCAAGGAGGGTTCGTTCACGTGTCACCGCCGGCGAGCCTGTGCCGTAGGGCGGGCAGCAGCCTGCCCACCCTGGTGTGAGCCTGGGCCAGGGCGATGCGCGCGCGTTCCGCGCCGTCGGGGGCGAAGCGGTAGTAGCGGCGGCGGGGCCTTCCCCGCTCCTGCGGCTCCGCCTCCTCCCACCGGGACTCCAGCCAGCCGATGCCCTCCAGGCGGGCGAGGATGGGGTGGATCGTGCCGCTGGGCAGTCCGGCGGCGGCGCAGATCTCCAGGCCGTACATCTCGCGGGCCGGGGCGTCGAGCAGTGCTCTCAACACGAGCTGGGTAGGCAAGGTCATTCGTGGAGCAACACCCATGCCATAAGTTTATCTCTACCTAGCCCCTTGGTAGAGAACAATCGGAAAGTGTCACCTCGGAGACCGGTGAAGGGGGCGGCGCGGGAACCGGTCGCGCCTTCCTGCGGCCATGGGCGCGCCCCGCGTCGCCGTACGCCCCGGTGATCCGCACACGTCAGGCGTCGCCGTACGGCGTCGGCGGTCGTCTTCGCGCGGCGTCGCCGTACGGCGTCGGCGGTCGTCTCCGTGCGGCGTCGCCGTACGGCCCGGCAGTCGAGCACGAGTCAGGACGAACGTGAATTCGGCGACCGATCGCAAATCAACCGGCTGATCACGATGATTCATCGCTCTTCACCGCCGAACGCGTTTTTTCCGTCTGGTGCCGGTGTTCGGAGAGTCGTGGTGGATTCGACGTCGTCGCACCCCCGGCGCGCAAGTGGTTGCACCTGGCTTCGTAAAGCCCAGGCCAAGCACGGATCGGCGCTTTGAAGCGGCCACTACGTTATTTCACAACGTTGCCCGTTGAATGGCCGGTGAACGCTGAAATGCGATCCGTGCGGGCGATTTCGGTGAAAGGCTCGTATGCGTATGCCGTCGATGAGATTTCCCAGTCGTTCCATGACCGTGGCGACCGGTCTGGCGCTGACCGCTTCGGCGCTGGCGTACGGTGCGGGCGAGATCGACGCCCGCCTGTCCTCCGCGCTGTCCGCCGGTCTCGTGGCGGGAACGGGATATCTGGCGCTCACCGCCGTGCGCTCGGTGCTGCGCGTGTCCCGGCGGGGCAACGCGAGGACCAAGCGGACGGGCAGGGCGACGGGCAGGGCGCTCGCCCGCCTGGAACGCAAGGTCGGCTCGCTGGAGAGCGCGAGCGGCACGCGGCACGCCGAGTGCGTCGGCGCCGTCACCAGGTCACAGGATCTGATGGAGCGCGGATTCACCCGCGTGGGCAAGGAGTGCCGCTCCCTGGAACGGGAGATCCAGCGTTCGTACGTCCAGCTGGAGGCGCTCGCCGACCTGAGGGCGCTCATCACCCCCCGCGCCCCGCTGCCCCCGCTCAGAGGGTGGGCGGCGTCACCGGACGTGCTGCGGACGATGGTCGCGTGGATCCTCAGGACCCGGCCCCGGACGATCGTCGAGTGCGGCAGCGGGTCCTCCAGCGTGTGGCTCGGCTACGTCGCCGAACGGATCGGGGCGACGATCGTGGCGCTCGAACACGACGCGCGCTACGCGGAGGCGAGCCGGGACCTGGTCCGCGCGCACGGGCTCTCCGCCGTCGTCGAGGTGCGTGACGCGCCCCTCCAGCCCTGGGAGAGCGAGGAGGAGACCTACCTCTGGTACTCCAGGGACGCCCTCGCGGACGTCGCGGACGTCGGCCTGGTCTTCGTCGACGGGCCGCCGGGCGACACGGGTCCCGACGCGCGCTATCCGGCCCTGCCGCTCCTGCTGCCCCGCTGCTCGGAACAGGTCGCGATCTTCCTCGACGACGCGGCCCGTGCGGGGGACAGGGCGGTGAGCGACCGCTGGGCCGCTCACTTCCCCGAGGTCGTCCGGACCAGTCACGCGGCGGAGAAGGGCCTGGACGTGTTCGTCAGGAGCGGCGCGTGAGCCCTCGTCGTGAGCGACCCGTCAACCCTCGCCGGGACTCCGCTCCCAGGCGGCACGCGGACGGCGGGCCCGAGGCGGCCCCGCCCGCGCTCGGATGCCACATCGGGTTCGAGGCGAGCCCCACGTCGCCGGCCGGGCTGTGCGAGGGGATCGAGGTGACCTGGGCCGACCTGGACGCCCTGCCCGCCGACCACCTGATCGCGACGGAGGAGCAGGAGAGCTTCCTCCTCCTGGCGAGGACGCCCGCCGACCTGCGGCGGGCGGTGCCGTACTCCGACATGCTGCCGCGCTCCCGCGCGCTGACAGTGATCGTCGCCGAGTCCCCGCCGTGGCGGCCGGCGCCGGTGCCCGCCGTGGACGGCGCCGCGTTCTGGCGCACGCTGCGCGACGTCCGCGTCCGCAGGGGAGGAGAACGGCGTGCCCGCGACTCGGCGCGGGCTCCCGCCCCCGCCTGGCGGATCGATGTGACCTTCGGCAGAGCCGTGCCCGCGGGCGACGTCCTGCGGGCCGTCGCCAGGGGGATGGGCGGCCTTTCCCGTGAGACGCTGCTCGCCCCGGTGGTCTCCCTGTCGGGGGTGGGCGCGGGCCAGTGGCGTCCCGGAGATCCGAACGTCACGCTGGCCCCCGTCTCCGGTCCCGTCCCGGCCAGGCGCGACGCGCCGGGATGCGATCTCTCCCTCCGTTCCCTCCCTCTCCCTCGGGCCGGGGCGGACACGGTCCGTACGGCGAGCCCGGACGCGCCCGTCCCTCAGGGCGGGGCGGACACGGTTCGCACGGCGAGCCCGGACGCGCCCGCCTGGCAGCCGGGCGGACCGCCTCCGATCGACCGGCTGGAACCCGGCCTCACCCCCGACCGCCTCGCGACCGCCCCTTCCGGTCCCGGCCGCCTCACACCCCCCGGCCCGTTCTCCGACCGTCTCGTCGCCGGACGACCCCGGTCCGCCCCCCTCGCTCCCGGCTCCCGGGCTTCCGACGAGCCCTTCGAGCCCCTGCCCGGCCACCTGACGCCCGGTCACCTGACGCCCGACCATCTCGCGCCGATCGACGAGCGGTCGATCTGCCCCATCGGGTTCCTCCCGGAGGCGGACGGGCCCGTGGGCGAGCTGGTCGAGCGGTCCGGGGCGTACGAGGTGGTCGTCGCAGACGGCGACGTCGTGCGCGTCCCGCTGTCCGGATCCCTCACGGACGCGGACGTCGCCCGCATGCGCGGGCTCACGGGCGTCGCCGTCGACCTCACGGCGGGCTGGAGCGCCCCCCTCGGCGTCGCCCGTGCCGTCTGCGGTCTCGCGGCCGCGGGCGTCCCCGTGCTCGCCGAACCGGCGGCGGCGTGGCGTGACCTGCTCGGCGGCGAGCTGGCGGCGCTGCTGGACGGCTTCACGGCCGAACGGCTGTCCGACGCCCTCGACCGTGAGCAGCACAGCGTCAGGCTGCGCAGGTGCGCGCTCGCCCTGCACGGTGTCGCGGGCAGGTGGCGCGGGCTCGCCGCCGCGGGGGGCGTCAGGCCGCGGGCCCCGCGGACGGTCTCGGTGCTGCTGTGCACCCGGCGGCCCGACATGGTGGCCTTCGCGCTGGAGCAGGCAGGCAGGCAGCGGGGGCCGGAGGTCGAGGTGCTCCTGACGCTGCACGGCTTCCCCGCCGACCACCCGGACGTCGCGTCCGCCGTCTCCGCCTACAAGGGAACGATCACTGTGATCGAGGCCGACTCACGCCTGGTGTTCGGAGACGCCCTCAACCAGGCGGCGGAACGGGCCCGCGGCGCCTACCTCACGAAGATGGACGACGACGACTGGTACGGTCCCGAGCACCTGTCGGACCTGCTGCTCGCCCACCACTACTCCTCCGCCGACCTGGTGGGGTCCGCGCCGGAGTTCGTCTACCTGGAGCGGATCGGCGTCACCGTACGGCGCGTCCTGACGACGGAGACCTACACCGGCGTCGTGGCGGGCGGCACCATGCTGATGTCCCGCGCCGCGTTCGACGACGTGGGAGGGTTCCGGCCGATCCCGCGGACCGTGGACGGCCAGCTGCTGCAGTCGGTCTCCGCGGCCGGAGGAAGGATCTACCGCACCCACGGCCTCAACTACATCCTCCGGCGCAGGGAGGCCTCGGGCCACACCTGGCAGGAGCCCATCAACGCCTTCCTGCGGTCGTTCCGGCGGCAGTGGAGAGGGCTGCACGCCAATCCGCTGATGGAAATGGAAGGACTCTCCGCGACCGGAGAGACCGGAGAGCACGACGAGGCATGAAGGTGTCCACGATGAACATGCAGGGCGCGCGCGTCCATCCGGCCAGGGGGCCCCAGCCGCTGATCCGGCTCAACGACTTCGGCGCGGTGACCCCTCCGGAGCTGGGAGCGTGGGTTCCCGGACGCACCGTGAGCGTCGTCATCCCCGCCTTCCGGAGTCACACCCTCCCGCTGACCCTCGCGAGCCTGGCCGCGCAGAGCTACCCCGGCCACCTGATGGAGGTCGTCGTCGTCGACGACGGGAGCGAGCCCGCGCTGCGGCTGCCCGAGATCGTTCCCGAGCGCACCCGGATCGTGCCCAGCCGCCCCGGAGGCTGGGGCCGCGCCTGGGCCTGTCAGACAGGGGCCGACGTGGCGGAGGGCGAGGTGATCCACTGGCTCGACGCCGACATGGTCGTCTTCCGCGAACAGGTGGAGGCGCAGATGCGCTGGCACCACCTGGCCGACTACTTCACCGTGCTCGGCAGGCTCAAGATGGTCTCCGCATGGAAGGAGAGCCTCAGCCCCGCCGAGGTGCACGCCGCGGTGAGCGCGGGCGCCGCGGAGAAGCTGTTCGACGCGGAGGGCGACGTCTCCGAGACCTGGAGCAGCGAGTACATCGAGCGGACGAGGGACCTGCGGGAGGCGGGACTCGACGCGTTCAAGGTCCACGTCGGCGCGAGCGCTTCCCTGCCCGCGTCGCTGCTGCGCGCCGCGGGAGGGATGGACACCTCCCTCGTGCTCGCGGAGGACACCGAGCTGGGCTACCGCCTGGCGCAGGCGGGCGCGGTCTTCGTGGCCGACGGGGAGTCCCGCAGCCGCCACCTGGGGGCGTCCACGGTGATGCGCAGGGAGCAGGAGGTCAAGCGGCACAACTGGGTCTTCCTCGCCAACAGGGTCCCCAGCTACCGCTGGCTGCGCAAACCCCCCGCCAGGCAGTGGGAGGTCCCGTTCGTCGAGATCGTGGTGACGGTGGGGGACGCGTCGTACGAGCAGGTGCGCGCCACGGTCGACGGGTTCCTGGGCGGCTCGACGTCCGACGTCCAGGTCGCCGTCGTGGGGCCGTGGTCGGCCGTGCCCGGCGGTCGCCGGGCCCCGCTCGACGACCCCTTCGTCGACCTGCGGCTCGTCCACGAGCTCTACGCGCACGACGGCAGGGTCCGCCTGGTGGAGGGCGTCGAGGAGACGCCCTTCCCCGCGCCCTTCCGGTTCGTCTGCCCGCCGGGCTGGGTGCCCGGGGCCGACTTCCTGAACCGGCTCGTCCGGTTCGCGAACGAGGAGGGGTACGGGCTGGTCTCGCTGGCGCTCGCGGAGGTCGCCGGAGGCGACGTCAGGGGAGGAGCCGGCGGGAACGGCGGGGTGGTCACGGCCAGACTCGAACGGACCGCGGCCCTGATGCGGGCGCGGACGCTCCGGACGGGCCGCGGCCCCGGTGACGCCCCGGACTCCGGGACCTTCACGGAGGACCTCGTGGACGCGACCTTCGGGACGCAGTGGCTCGACGGGAAGACCTGGGGGCTGCTGGCGACCGAGGAGGTCGCCGAGAAACCGTCCCGGGTCTCCGACAAGGCGAAGCGGTGGAAGAAGAAGGCGCTGCGCTGGAAGCGGAAGACGATGCGGCTGCAGGGCAGGCTCGACCGCGCGCCGAGGCGACGCCTCGGACGGACGCTCAGGCGAGGGCTCAGGAGGGCGCTCTCCGTCGCGGGCATCCGCAGGAGCAGGCGGTCCCGTTCCCGAGGGGGGAGCCGTCCGGGATGAGAACCGATGTGACGATGTCCGGCCCGACGATTTCTCGTCCGCTTCAGCCATGGGGGTTGACGTCTTGCCTGGTCTGAGTGTGATTGTTCCGATCTACGATGTGGAGCCGTACCTCGAGGCCTGCCTTGAGTCGCTGGCCTGTCAGACGTGGCGGGACATCGAGGTCGTCATGGTCGACGACGGGTCGCCGGACGCCAGTGCGGAGATCGCCGCAGGGTTCGCCGAGCGGGACGGGCGGTTCGTCCTCGTCAGTCAGGCGAACGCCGGGCTCGGCGCGGCGCGCAACGCCGGTCTGCGGGCCGCGTCGGGGGAGTTCCTCGCCTTCGTCGACAGCGACGACATGCTTCCGCCGTACGCGCTGGAGACCATGGCGGTCACCCTCGCGGAGACCGGGTCCGACCTCGTCACCGGGAACGTGCACCGGTTCAACGGGCGGGGCGCGTGGCAGTCGAACATGCACAGGGAGGTCTTCGCGGAGCGGGCCGCGCGGACTCACGTCACCCGCAGGGAGATCCTGCTGCGGGACCGCCTGGTCACCAACAAGCTGTGGCGGCGGTCGTTCTGGGAGAAGCACGCGTTCGACTTCCCCGAGGGGGTGCTCTACGAGGACACCTCCGTCGCCCTGCCCGCCCACTTCCTCGCCGCGGCCGTCGACGTGCTCGCCTGCCCGATATACCTGTGGAGGGAGCGCGACGGCGACTCCCTGTCGATCACCCAGGACCGCACGCACGTCAAGGGCATCGAGGACCGCTTCGCGTCGGTCATGTCGGTGCGGCGCTTCCTGCTCGGCAACGGGCGTGCCGCGCACGTGCCCGCGTGGGACCTCACCGTGCTCGACGGCGATCTGCCGGTGTTCCTCCCCGCTCTGGAGAGGGCGGGGGAGGCGTTCCGCGAGCGTTTCCTCGACCTCGCCCGCGACTACCTCGACGCCGTCGACCCCCGGGTGTTCGCGCGGCTCCCCGCGCCGAAGCGGGTCAGATGGCAGCTGGTGCGGGAGCGTCGCCTGCCCGAGCTGCTCGAGTTCATGGAGTGGGAGAGAACGGTCCCACCGGAGGCCCGGGTCGTCAGACGCCTGCGCCGTCACCACCTCGCGGCCCCGGTGCCGCTGCGCCCGAGGACGACCCGGCTCAGCCGCGAACTGGAGCCGAGGCAGCGGATCGACGACGTCCGCTGGGAGGGTGGAAGGCTCAGCGTGCAGGGCAGGGTGACGCTGAGATACCTCAGCCCGCAGGAGCGCAGGCACCAGTTCGTGTTCGCGTGGTTCGTGCGGGAGGACACCGGGCGAGGGATCAGGGTTCCCGTCACCGCGTTCAGGACCGTCTCGCTCGTCTCCAGGGACTCGGAGGACTGGTGCGGTTTCCGGTTCGCCGTCGACGTCGACAGGCTGGGCGAGGAGGAGGCGACCTGGCGGGTGGATCTGTGGGTCGTGCACCGGGGCCTGCTCAGGCGTGAGCGCCTGAGCAGGCCGGACCGGTCCGGGGACGAACCGCTCGAACACCACAGGTCCCAGCGGGGCGTGCGGGTCTGGCCCCACTGGACGGAGGCGGGGGAGTTCCGCGTCCGGGTCGAGCGGGAGAGGGCCAGGGCCACGGCGTGCACGCCGGACGGCGACCGGCTGCTGCTGTCGGGACGCGTTCTGGAGGACCTCGGGCCCGACCCCGTCCTGCTGGTGTCCCGCTCGGAGGGCGGGATCGTCCACCGGTATCCGATCAGCGTCTCCGGTGAGGGTTTCAGGGTCGCGGTCGACCTGGAGGGGCCGTTGTCATCCCGGCTGCCCGTGCTGCCCGCCTCCAGCCCGGAGGCCGGGATCCTCGACACGACCGCCGAGTGGCGCTTCGAGGTCGAGGGCGCGGGCCCCGTCGGGGCGGGCGCGGAATGCCGTCACGTCCACGCGGGCCGTGACCTCGCCGTGGGCGCCTCCGCCTCCGGAGCCCTCGTGCTGAGGGAACACGCCTCCGCCTTCCACGTCCAACGCGCCGAGTGGACCGGGGAGGGCGACCTGGAGCTGACCGGGACGGCCGTCGGCGAGGGGCCCGCGCACCTGGTGGTGACCTCCCGCAACCGGTCCGACGAGCACCTGTTCCCGTTGCGTCTGTCCGGCGGGCGCTTCACGGTCACGGTGACGCCGCGCGAGGTCGCCTCCCTCGCGGGACGGCTGCCGCTGCCCTCCGGCACGTACGGCATGGCCGTACGCTCAGAGGGCCGGGCGCGACGGATCGTGTCCGCCCTGGACGCGCCGGTGGCGCACGAGTCCCCGCGCAGGAGGCTCGTCCTCGAGACAGGACCCGACAGGCTCCCCACGCTCACCGTCGGCGGCGATCTGAGGGGCGAGGCGCAGGACCTCAAGACCAGGAGGGCGCTGCGCGACCGGCTCTACCCCCGCACGCGTGTCGAGGAGCCGCTCCGCGAGGCCGTCTTCTTCGACAGCCACGGCGGCAGGCAGTTCTCCGGCGACCCCCGGGCGGTCTACGAGGAGCTGCGGCGCAGGGGAACGGAACTGGAGTTCCTGTGGCACGTCAGGGACGGTCAGGTGGCGCTGCCCGAGGTGGTCGCGCCCGTTCCGACGTCCGTGCGGGAGCACTTCGATGCGCTGGCGACCTGCAGGTACGTCGTGACCAACACGTATCTTCCCAAGTGGTTCCGGCGCAGGGAGGGGCAGGTGGTCGTGCAGACCTGGCCGGGGGCGACGCCGAAGCGCGTCGGCTTCGACGTCGACAGGGGGCCGCTGGACGACCCCGCCCACCGGGAGAGGCTGGCCGGGGAGGTCGGGCAGTGGAGTCACCTGGTCTCGCCCGGCCCGTGGTGGACGCGGGTCCTGCGGGACGCCTTCCGCTTCGAGGGGGAGGTGCTGGAGACGGGGAGCCCGCGCGACGACGTCCTCGCCCGTCCCGGGCCCGTGGCGGCGATCCGCGAACGCGTCGGCCTGCCCGAGGGGAAGAAGGTCGTCCTGTACGCGCCGACCTGGCGTGACGACAGGTACCACGGCAGGGGCCGTGCCAGGTTCGACCTGCGCCTCGACCTGCACAGGATGTGGACGAGGCTCGGCGCGGACCACGTGGTCATGGTGCGCAGGCACCCGAACACCTTCGACCGCGTCCCCCGCGTCGGCGCGGACTTCGTCTTCGACGTCTCGGCCTACCCCGACATCCAGGACCTCTACCTGGTCGCGGACGTCCTCGTCACCGACTACTCCTCGGCGATGTTCGACTTCGCGGTCACCGGGAGGCCGATCCTGCTGTACGCCTACGACCTGGAGAGCTACCGGGACGAGGTGCGGGGCTTCTCCTTCGACCTCGAGGCGCGCGCGCCGGGGCCGCTGCTGCGCACGACCGGCGAGGTCGCCGAGGCGATCCGCGACCTCGACCGGGTGGTGGCCGAGAACGCGGCGCGCTACCGCGACTTCACGGCGGACCTGCGCCCGCCGGCCGACGGCGGAGCCGCCGCCAGGGTCGTCGACCGGGTGTTCGGCCACCGTGCCGGAATCGACATCCCCCGCCAGTCCCGCAAGGCCATCCACGACCACCCGCGCTGACCGCAGTCCCGTGCGACGGGTCAACGGGTACGGCTCCCACGGTGGGGCAGCCGCGTCATGCGGTGTCAGGGCGTCGTCCGCCCGCCCACACCGCGCCCGGAGACGGCGAGCCGGGATCACTCCTGGCTCGGCCGTGTCCTGCGAGGGGTGCGCGGAAGGCCGGACGTCTGCGGACACTCCTCACGGGTGAACCTCTTCGCCACAAGAGGACCGTCGACTCAAAGGATTCACCACAAGAGGACCATCGGCTCAAAGGGTCAACAAGCTGAAGGATGATCTCTTTGGATGGGAATTGATGGTGTTTATACCTTGTGTAGCTATTTGTCGTATATGGGTGGGTATCCCAAGCCTGCGCACATGAATACCCCTTCGAGGCGAGGCAAATGCTCTTGTCGTTCGCCGGAAAGGAGCGGTCGTGCTTGGCAAACGCTCATTCATCCTGGGGTCAGCGCTTGTCGCCTCTCTCGCGCTTCCTCAGGGCTTCGCCGCGGAGGCCTTGGTCGCCCCGTCCCGGGCGAATCCAGGGGCGGCCCCGCTGGAACCGCAGGATCCGTGCGACGGCAAGGGGCACGGCTGTCAGCCGGGCATCACCCAGGGCCAGCTCGACGGCCATCGCTGCATTCCGCCCAATCCGCATGGCCACGGAGACTCAGGCCTGCCGGACTTCGGATATGGCTACTCCATAGGTTACTCACAAGGCTGGGCTCACGAGAAGTGCGACGAGAAGGGGCGGTGGATAGACGAGAACGGCAATGGTGACGGTGACGAAAACGGCACCGGCGATGAGAACGGCACCGGCAACGGTGACGAAAACGGCGCCGGCAACGGTAGCGGCGATGAAAACGGAAATGGCAACGGCGACGGCGTCGACCATCACGGTTGACAGCCGCTGACCTTGAAAGGCCGGGTTGCGGCAGCGCGGCCTTGCCTCTGAAGATCATTGGCGGTCGTTCCCGGGAAATCCTTCCGAGGACTTCCCGGGAACCGCCTGAGCCGGTCGGAGACGTGCCACCGATCGTCGGGCCGGCTCCGGAGAGCTCGGGCGCGGTGCGGACGGCACCTCGCCCGAGGCTCACGTCGAAGCGGGTCCAGGACGTGCCTTCCGATCAGGAGCGCCCAATCCCGCGACGCCGCCGGACGTCACCGGGTCAGTGCGAGAAGGCCTGGAACTCGGCTGCTCGCAGCTGGTCCCTGGTCGCGCTCGCGGTGGCGCAGTCGGTCGAGGAGTTGGGGTCGTTGTCCTGCTCGCCGGCGTAGAGCGGGTTGCCGGTGCACTGGGTCGAGACGGCCCGCAGGGTCAGGTGGGTCGCCTTGGTCGTGGGGATCTTGAACGACTTGATGAGCAGGTCGGCGCCGCGCGGGCGGGGCAGACGGGTCTGGAAGGCGTCCGCGGGGCTGGTGTAGACGACCGAGTACGACGCGGGGGAGGAGCAGTCCTTCCTGGTCGCGTCACAGGCCAGGACCTCGAAGGAGCGCAGGGCGGTGAAGCGGTTCTGGCCGCCGGGGTCGGCGGGGTCGTTGATGTTCGGCCGCAGCAGGGCGCTGACCTGGACCCTGCGGACCGGGACCGGCTCGGTTCCGGCGAGGTCGACGGTCACGGACCTGCCCTTGACCGGTCCGGTGAGCGAGGCCCAGTTGGTCGCCTCGGTCTCGTCGATCAGCTTGGCCTGGTTGACGCCGTCGCCCGAGGCCGTCGCGCCCAGGGCGGCGGAGGCGTGGTTCTTCGGCAGCGCCAGCGGCAGCGGCAGCTTCCCGCCGGGCGGCACGGTGAGCTTGAGGCGGGTGTGGCCGAACCCGTTGCCGACGACCAGGAAGGTGTAGCCGCCGGGGGTCAGCTCCGCGGTGTCGCCGAGGGGGGTCGCCGGGTCGGTGTCGGCCACCGGCACGGCGCGGCCCTCGTAGTCGCCGACGTAGAGCCGCAGCGCCGCGCCCTTGGTGTCGAACAGCGGCTTGAGCTGCACCTTGCCGTTCCTGCCTGCGGGGTTGACGAAGCTCGGCGTCGGGTCGGGGTCGCCCGCGCCGTTGCTCGCCGCGCCCTCGCCGAGGCCGTGCTCGGCGAACGCCCGCCACATGACGTCCTTGTCCCTGCCGCCGAAGCGGATGGCGTCGGCCGCGAGCAGCGCGTCGCGGTGGTCGACGTAGCTGACGGCTCCGGAGGCCATCAGCAGCAGGGCGTCGAAGGAGACCTGCGCCCAGCGGCGGTTGCCGGGGCAGCGCTCGAGCGGGGTCCTGCCCTCGGCGCACGCCCGCTGCTGGGCCGCCGTGCCCTTGCCGTACTTGTCGATGAAGGCCTTGCGCACGTCGTACTGGGTCGCGGTCCAGATCTCGCCGTCGGCGTGCACCTGCTGGCCCACGAGGTCGTAGGCGATGTCGCTGTAGTTCAGCGGGGAGGTCGACATGTCGTAGTTGCGGATGCCGGCCTTCTTGTCGCCGGTGACGTAGCCGCCGGTGACGTACGGCGTGTCACCCGCGGGGCGGAAGCCGTTCTCGAAGAGGTACTCCATGGCGAACAGGTCGGAGGTGCTCTCGTTCATGGCACCCGCCTGGGCGCCGTTCCACCCGGCGTCGGGGCCGCCGACCATGCGGCCCGAGATCGCGTGGGTGTACTCGTGCCCGATCACCGACATGTCGTAGTCGCCGTCGACGCACGGCGCGTAGAACGAGCCCGCGATCGGCTGCCAGAGGTACATGTTGGTGATCGGCGCGACCCCGTCGGGGCCGGTGATCTGGTTGGCGTTGTCGCGCACGGTGAGGTCCCGCGCGCCCGCCTGCGCGTTGCCCTGCTCGGGGTCGCCGCCGAGGCCGCCGCGGGCGCCGTTGTCGTTCTGCATGTTCCACGCGGTCTCGGTGAAGCCGAGGCGGTAGGACCAGTCGTGCATCCGGTTGTGCATGACGTGCAGGTTGGCGATCGCCGCCTCGAGGTCGGCCTCGCCGGGCTGGTCGAACGCGGCCGGGTCGCACTTGGCCGTGTACCACTTGTTGGTCCACGGGTAGGCGTACTCGCGGCTCGGGGTGAGCACGTTGCTGCGGGTGCCGACGGTGTAGGGGTCGCCGCTGGCGCGGTTCTCGAACGTCTTGGCGGCGTTGCCGAGGCTGGTGCCGGTCGGGGTGTCCGTGGTGTGGTCCACGTCCCACGCCTTGCCGGTCGCGGGGTCGCCGACGGGCGCCTGGCCGCAGCCGGGACCCGGCTTGAGGCACCAGAGCGCCCGGGTGTCGGCCGAGGAGTAGTCGGCGGGCGGGTTGGCGGGGAAGCCCTTCCAGCGCGGGTTGTCGGGCTGGAGGTCCTCGGCCTCGAAGTCGTGGTCGACCAGGTTCTCGCGGGTCAGGATCTCGCCGCTGACCGCGTCCACGTGGGTGGTGTACGCGGCGGCCTCGCCACCGCCGCCGCCGATCAGGGTGATCTGGAAGGCGTTGTGCGTCCCGTCGGGCGCGGGCACCGCGACCGCGGTGGCCTTCTTCAGGCTCGCGGTGGCGAGGTCGATCCCGCCGTCCTTCGCCGCGATCTCCAGCGCGCGCTGCTCGGTGATCCTGGCCGCAGGCGGCGGCGCCGTGGAGCGTGACAGCGTCGAGGTGACGTGGAGGACCTTGCCGCCCGTGACGCCGACCGCCACCTGCCCGTCGACGCCCGCGGGCAGGTCGCCGAACCTCTGCCTCAGCAGTACGGCGTGGCCCTCCCCGATGGGGTTGACCGCGACCTTCTCCAGGGCGTCGACGTCCTGGGCGGACAGGCCGAAGAGGGTCTCGTTGGCCTTGAGGTAGGCGCGGGCGGCCTGTTCGGGGTCGGAGCCGAGGCCTTCGGCGAGCGCCGCGCCGCCGTCGGAGGCGCCGGTGACGACCGCGGGGGTGCCCAGGGCGTTCCAGCGGATCGTCGCGGCGGCGGCGGCCTTCGACAGGAGGGCCGGGGGCGCGACGCTGCCCCGCCGGTTGTCCAGGTCGGGCTTGCCGTGCTCCTCGGCCTGGAAGTCAAGGGTTCTGGGGGACTGCCCACCGGGTTGACCCTGGGCGATTCCCGGGAGGGGAAGTGCTAGCGCCGCTGTCGCGGCCGCGATGACGGTGATGCGTAACCAGGGTTTGGTCGACACCGATCCTCCTGCGCAGAGATGGCCGTCGTTGGCCATGCCACACGTGGGTCACGTGTGTTGCGCAAGAGGTAACACTTACCCAAGTGCCCTGACAAGATCTTGTAAAGGCTGATATGTCCGTGTAATGGGGCGTCTCGAAGCCGGAACCATCGCCGGCTCCGAGACATCCCCGAGGCGAGAAGCCCCAGGTCACGCCGGTCAGGAGAACGGGATCCAGGCCTGGTCGGCAAGGCCGTTCATGTCGCTGACCTTGAACCCCGTGTCGGAGAGCGTCCAGAGGCTGTCGCCGATGACGAGCGAGCGGCGGACGCTCGGGTCCCAGGCGGCGAAGCGGCTGTTCCTCTCGGGCTTGGGCGCGGGGTGGACGACGGTCCCCGTCCTGGTGACGGAGGAGTCGTCGATCTTGAGGACCAGCGCGGAGCCGCCGGTGTTCGCCGTGCCGTCCCAGGTGTTCAGCGGCAGGACGGCCATGCCGGTCTTGGCCCAGTACAGGAAGGCGTGCGGGTCCCACTCCGCCTCGGAGCCCGAGTCCTTGCGGAAGAACTGCGACAGGCGGCGCGGGTTGGCGGGGTCGGCGACGTCGAAGAGCGAGACCTGGGTGCCGAGCGTGCGGCCCTTCTCGCTCGCCTCCTGGCCGATGCCGATCAACCGCCCGTCGCCCGCGGGGTGCAGGTAGGCGGAGTAGCCGGTGATCTTCAGCTCGCCGGTCTTCCTCGGGGCCGCCGGGTCGCGCAGGTCGATCGTGTAGAGCGGGTCGACCTGCTTGAAGGTCACCACGTAGCCCATCGGGCCGATGAACCTGACCGAGTAGATCCGCTCGCCGTCACCCAGGCCGCCGATCTCGCCGACCTTCGCCAGCGTGTCGTTCTTGAGGACGTAGACGGCGCTGGAGCTGTTCGTCCCGCTCTCCGAGGTGGTGGCGACCCGCAGATGGCCCTCGTACTCCGACATGGAGTACTGGTTGAGCAGCCTGCCGGGCACCTTCCCCGAGGAGACGTAGCGGGGCGCGCCGGGCGCGGTGATGTCGAACCGGTGGACCTGGGTCTCCTGGGGCGGCTGGGCGGGCGTCGGCTCCGAGGGGTCGGGCTCGGGGGAGGCGGTCTCCGACGGCGTCGAGGAGGGCGTGCCCTCGGGGGTCGGCGGCACGGACGGCGGCACGGACGGCGGCACGGACGGCGGCACGGACGGCGGCACGGACACGGTGGGGTCCGGCTGCGTCGGCTCGACCTGCGGGGCCTGGCCCGTGCTCGTGGGCTTCGGCGTGCCCTGGTCCGTGCCGGCGGACGCCGGGGCCTCGCTGGGCGTGATTACGTCGTCGACGGCGAGGTCGACCGGCCTGGGCCACCACCACCAGCGCGGGTTGCTGGCCACGTACAGGCTGGAGCCCGTTCCGTAGACCGTGTCGCCGTCCGCGGCGATGCTGATCGGGGCGCTGTCGGTGATCCCCTGCGACAGGTCCAGGGTGTGCACGGTCAGCATCGAGCCGCCGGTGTACTCGTCGGGGTGGCTCACCTGCTCGCACCTGACCGACCCCGTCGTGGTCACGCCCTTGGCGTCCGTCGTCTCGAACGTCGGCAGCCACGCCTTGAGCGGCGCCTTCTTCACGGCCTCCGCGTTCGTCAGGGTCCGCTTCCGCTCCGAGGCGTCGGGGCCCGGGTCGGGGAAGGGGATGTCAGGCTGGGTGCGCACCACGAGCCGCACCGTCGAGCCGACCATCCTGGCGTCCACGTGGGATCCGTTCGGGGTGAGCGAGCCGATCACCTTCGGCTCCCCGGCCAGGTCGACGAGAACGTAGCGGGGGCCGGGACTCGGCGCCCGCTTGGCCACCGCGCCGTAGGGGATGACGCCGCCTCCGGAGAACAGCACCAGCGCCCTGTCCCCGCTGATCAGCAGGTCGGCGGGGGCCCACGCCTGCTCGGCGTCGACGAGCCTGAGCGTGCCGGTGACCTTCCTGGTCGCGGCGTCGACGATCCGCAGCACGCCGCGGTTCACCGTGATCACCCGGTCGCCGTCGGTCTTCACCAGGTCGGGCTCGTCGACCCCGGCCTCGTGCGTGTTCGTCGTCGAGTGCTCCTGCCCCGACCCGACCCCCACCTTGGCCTGGGTCGGCGAGACGTCCGAGCGCGCCTCGGCGAACATGATCTGCGGGTTTCCGAGCCCCCACGGCCCCACGTTCTTCGCCGCCGCGGCGCGCAACCCGGCCAGCATGTCGTCACAGCCGGTGTAGGAGACCAGCTTGACCTTCCCCAGGTCCACGACCGGCGTCGTACGGCTCGCGCTCGGCCCCGCCTGCGTGGAAGTGCACCCCGTGGCGAGCAACGCGGCGGCGAGGGTGGCGGCGCCTGCCGTACGGATGGATGTCCTCATGCCCCTACCACGGTTCGGCGTCGCGTCCGGTTCACCCCGTTACCGACCGGTAGTCAGCGGCGTTCGACCGGAATATTCTTCGAGCATGGCTGTCACTCTCGGAGCAACCCGGACACTCGACCCGACCATGATCGAACGCGTCGTCCGGCAGGTGACCTCCAGCGGCGGGACGCAGACGATCACCGCGCCGTTCACCGGGGAGGTCCTCGCGGAGCTGCCCCTCTCCACGGCGGAGGACGTCCGCGCCGCCCACGCCAAGGCCCGTACGGCCCAGCGCGCCTGGGCGGCGCTGCCCGTGCGCGAGCGGGTCGCGCCCTTCCTGCGCCTGCACGACGCCCTCCTCGACCGGCGCGAGGAGATCCTCGACGTGGTCCAGTGGGAGACCGGCAAGGCCCGCAGGCACGCCTTCGAGGAGGTGCTCGACGTCGCGGGCTGCACGCTCTACTACGCGCGGCGGGCCCCCGGCCTCCTCGCCCCCCAGCGCAGGGCGGGCATCTTCCCGCTCGCGACGAAGGCGATCGAGACGCGTCAGCCGAAGGGCGTCGTGGGGCTGATCTCCCCGTGGAACTACCCGCTCTCCCTCGGCGTGCCCGACGTCGTCCCCGCCCTGCTCGCGGGCAACGCCGTCGTCCACAAACCCGACACCCTGACCGCGCTGTCCACGCTCTGGGCGATCGACCTGCTGGTCTCCCTCGGCATGCCCCGCGACATCTGGCAGGTCGTCCTCGGCGACCCGGCCGAGATCGGCGAGCCGTTGATCGACGGGTCCGACTACGTGGCGTTCACCGGGTCGACCAGGGGCGGCAGGAAGATCGCCGAGGCGGCCGCCGCGAGACTGATCGGCTGCTCCCTCGAGCTCGGCGGCAAGAACCCGATGGTCGTGCTCGACGACGCCGACCTCGACGTGGCCGCCCAGGGCGCGCTGCGCGCCTGCTTCACCAACGCCGGGCAGCTGTGCATCTCCATCGAGCGGCTCTACGTCCACGACGGCGTGTACGACGCGTTCGTCGACAGGTTCGTCCGCCAGACCCGGAACATGAAGCTCGGCTCCGGGCTCGACTGGGACGTGCAGATGGGCTCGCTCGCCTCCCGGCGTCAGCTCGACGCGGTCGCCGCCCACGTGGACGACGCCGTCGCCAAGGGGGCCAGGCTCCTGACCGGCGGGAAGGCGCGCCCCGACGTCGGCCCGCTGTTCTACGAGCCCACGATCCTCGCCGACGTGGACGAGAGCATGGACCTGTGCCGGGAGGAGACCTTCGGCCCCGTCGTCTCCGTCTACCGCTTCCACGACGAGGAAGAGGCGGTCGCCAAGGCGAACGACACCGCCTACGGCCTCAACGCCTCCGTCTGGACCCGTAACCTGGCGCGCGGCCGGGCGCTGGCGTCCCGGATCAAGGCGGGGACCGTCAACGTCAACGAGGGGTACGGCTCGGCGTACGCCTCCTACGACGCCCCCATGGGCGGCATGAAGTCCTCCGGGCTCGGCCGTCGCCACGGGACCGAGGGCCTGCTGAAGTACACCGAGGCGCAGACCGTCGCCAGCCAGGCCTCCTGGCTGGGCTTCGAGCCGATCCTCGGCATGACCTACGACAAGTACGCCGACACCCTCGCGGGGTTGCTCAAGGCCATGAAGAGGCTTCACCTGAAGTGAGCCCGCCCCCGGCGGATCGCGGGCCCCGATCCGGGGCCTGTTATCTCATGCCGGGGGGTTGCGGCAATGGCATGGTCTCGGGTTAACGTCTTGGGGACCGAACGCGGGAGCCCGGCGCACCGGGCTGAGAGGGCGGCTGAAACGGCCGTCGACCGCTTGAACCTGACCGGGTAATGCCGGCGTAGGGAGTAGTTGTCCCATGGTTTCACCTGCCCAGAGTTCGTTTTCGCCTGCCCGCAAGACCTATCTCGTCGGTTCGCGCCCGGACATCCGCGTGCCGATGCGGGAGATCCCGCTGACCAACGGATCCACCGTCGTCCTCTACGACACCTCGGGTCCCTACACCGATCCGGCGCACACCGCCGACCTGGAGAAGGGCCTGCCGCCGCTGAGGTCGGCCTGGCGTTCCCCGGACGACACGGCCTCCTGCGGCGGGACGGGTTCCTGCGGCGGGACGCTGGCCGAAGGCCGTTCCTCCACCGGAGCCCTCACCCAGCGGGCCCGCGCCAGGCGCGGGGAGATCACGCCGGAGATGGAGTTCGTCGCGTTGCGCGAGGGCGTCACGCCGGAGTTCGTCCGCGACGAACTGGCGTGCGGCCGGGCCGTGCTGCCCGCGAACGTGAACCACCCGGAGAGCGAGCCGATGATCATCGGCCGCAACTTCCTCGTGAAGATCAACGCCAACATCGGCAACTCGGCCGTCACCTCCTCGATCGAGGAGGAGGTCGACAAGATGCGCTGGGCCACCCGCTGGGGCGCCGACACCATCATGGACCTGTCGACGGGACGGCGGATCCACGAGACCCGCGAGTGGATCCTGCGCAACTCCCCGGTCCCGGTCGGCACCGTGCCCATCTACCAGGCGCTGGAGAAGGTCGGCGGCAAGCCGGAGGCGTTGACCTGGGAGGTCTTCCGCGACACGGTGGTCGAGCAGTGCGAGCAGGGCGTCGACTACATGACGGTGCACGCGGGCGTGCGCCTGGCGTACGTGCCGCTGACCGCCCGCCGCAAGACCGGGATCGTCTCGCGGGGCGGCTCGATCCTCGCGGCCTGGTGCCTGGCCCACCACGCGGAGAACTTCCTCTACACGAACTTCGCGGAGCTGTGCGAGATCCTCGCCTCCTACGACGTGACCTTCTCCCTCGGCGACGGGCTGCGTCCCGGCTCCATCCACGACGCCAACGACGAGGCGCAGCTCGCCGAGCTGCGGACGCTGGGAGAGCTGACGAGGATCGCCTGGGAGCACGACTGCCAGGTCATGGTCGAGGGGCCCGGCCACGTGCCGATGAACAAGATCAAGGAGAACGTCGACCTGCAGATGGAGATCTGCTCCGAGGCGCCGTTCTACACCCTGGGCCCGCTGACCACCGACGTCGCGCCCGGCTACGACCACATCACCTCGGCCATCGGCGCCGCGATGATCGGCTGGTACGGCACCGCGATGCTGTGCTACGTCACCCCGAAGGAGCACCTGGGCCTGCCCGACCGCGACGACGTCAAGGCGGGCGTGATCGCCTACAAGATCGCAGCCCACGCGGCCGACCTGGCCAAGGGGCATCCCGGAGCCCAGGCCTGGGACGACGCGCTGTCGGACGCCCGCTTCGAGTTTCGCTGGGAGGACCAGTTCAACCTCTCCCTCGACCCGGACACCGCGCGCTCCTTCCACGACGAGACCCTCCCCGCCGCCCCGGCGAAGACCGCGCACTTCTGCTCGATGTGCGGTCCGCACTTCTGCTCCATGCGGATCACCCAGGACGTGCGCGCCTACGCCGAGCGGAACGGCCTGACGGACGGCGAGGCGCTGACGGCGGGGATGCGGGAGAAGGCCGAGGAGTTCCGCCGCGAGGGCGGCCGGGTCTACCTCCCCATGCCCGCGCTCCCCGGCGAGGAGTAGCACCGCGCGTCGCACCCCGGCCCGGCGGCCGGGGTGCGACGCGCCGGGGGCTACCTACCCGATCGGGTGATGTGCGGCGATCGCGGCCTGACCAGCATGGGAGGAGATCGTGGGGGAGTTCGAGCACCCCGCGCAGGCCGTTTCCCGACGGAGGGAGCTGTCAGATGGCTCAGGAACGACCCGAGGTGCCGCGTGAGCGGTGGCGCCAGTTCTTGGACGACGTGACGAGGCAGTACGAGGGCTCGGATGTGACCATCGAGGTGCTGGACTCGTCGTTCGGCGACCTGACGCAGACCGAGAGGCTTCCTCTGGCCTACGTCGAGTACGACGAGAAGGACGACATCTTCTCCGTGGGGGTGGGCGGGCGCGACGGACGCTATCCGGTGGTGCTCCGCCACGGCATCGAGCGGCCCCAGAGGATACTCTCCGACGTCGTCTCGCCCGACACGCCCCGAGCCTTCGACGTCGTGGACGCGGAGGGCACACAGACGATCATCACGATCCACCGGTCTGCCGAGCAGGGCGGCGGGTGATCGGCCGGCTTGTCACAGTCGTCGCCGAGCCGCGACATGACGGTGTGACATGGTCGAACGCGCCGGGCGGGACGGGCCTTCAGAGGCCGCCGGTCGCCCGGAGGTTCTGACCGGTCATCCAGCGCCCGTCGGGGCCGACCAGGAAGGCGACCACGTCGGCGATGTCGGCGGGCTCGCCGAGCCTGCCGAGCGGGGTGACGGAGGCGACCCGCTCCAGGGCCTCGGCCGGGTTGGTGCTCCGCAGCAGGTCGGTGTCGGTCGCCCCGGGCGAGACCGTGTTGACCGTTATGCCGCGCGAGCCGAGCTCCATCGCCGCCACGGCGGTCAACTGCTCGATCGCGCCCTTGCTGGCGGCGTAGGGCGCGTTGCCCGGCGCGGGACGGACCGTGTTGACCGTCGAGATGTTGACGATGCGGCCGCCGTCACGCATGCGCCGGGCCGCGTACCGCGTCGTCAGGAAGGTCGTCTTGGCGTTGCCCCGCATCACGTCGTCGAACACGGCCTCGTCGGTGTCGGCGATGGACGCGACCTGAAAGCTCATCGCGGCGTTGTTCACCAGGATGTCGAGCCCGCCCAGGCGCTCCTCGGCCAGCTCCATCAGCCGCTCGGCGGCCCCCGGCTCGGCCAGGTCGAGTTGGATCCCGTGCGCCCCCTCGACCGTCGCGGCGATCTCCGCCGCGGCCGCCGTACTGGAGGCGTAGTTGAACACCACCTCCGCGCCGTCCCGCGCCAGCCGTTCCACGATCGCCCTGCCGATCCCCCGTGACCCGCCGGTCACAACCGCCGCCCTGCCCCTGAGTCGCATCACGACAGCGTTCCACCCGGCCGCCCCCGCGACAAGATCGCGCCCGTGCCGTCAAGGTCAGGCCGGTCGATCGCTGACGGCCTCCCCTGAGCCGGTACGGCGGCGCTCTTCCTCGGCGTGCACCGCCGTACCTCTTTGCGTGCGGTCCGGGAAGGAGGGGTCGGGCCGCACCATGCTCCAGTCCGCCCCCGGTTGATCGGTGGCTGCCGGGTGGTGGCCGAGTGTGTTCTCAGCCCGCGTACCGTCACAAACCTCATACCGCCGGGTCAGATCTTCGTTGAGGTGATAATCCTGTGCTGACATGCCTCTGAGGGGCGTCATAGGCTGTTACGTGCAGGCTTTGCGCGCCAGGACGTAGATAGCGGGGTGAGAAGCCCTGTCCCAGTAGGAGGTCTACGGTGCTGATCCGTTTCCGGACGGCCAATCATCGGTCCATCCGCGACGAGTACGAGCTGTCGCTTGTCACGACTGAGTTCGACGAGGGTGCGGGACGCACGACCGGCCTCAAACACCGGGGGCGCGACATCGCCGCGCAACCTGTGCTGGGAGTGTTCGGAGCCAACGCCTCGGGCAAGTCCAACCTCCTCAGTGCGTTTCGGCTCATGCGCGACGCGGTGCGGGACTCTTTCGCCGACTGGGCCAAGACGCCCGATACGGTTCCCCGGCAGCCGTTCAAACTCGATCCTGCGTCTCGTGAGGAGACGACCCTGTTCGAGGTGGACCTCGCGCTGGGCCGAGAAGCCGTCCGGTACACCTACGGCTTCGAGCTGTCGGACGAACGGGTGGAGGCGGAGTGGCTTCATGCCTATCCGCACGGCCGCCGCAACATCTGGTTCGACCGGGAGGCGGACCGTCCTGAGGCTGAGGGGGGCGAGTTCGTCTTCAGGGGAGAGGGGTTCAAGGGGGAAAAGGACTCCTTGGTCAGGCTGACCCGCCCGAACGCCCTGTTCCTGTCCGTCGGCGCGACCCTCAATGATCCGCAATTGTCGGCGATTCACCGGTGGTTCCTCAACAATCTGTGGTTGGTGACACCGGGAAGAGATCTCAGCGCTCGCGTCGACTGGACCAAGCGGCTCCTGACCCGCTCCGATCAGAACGATGACCACCATCGGCGGATCACGAAGCTGCTGCAATCGGCTGACCTGGGAGTGACCCGTCTTGACACCGACCCGGAAACCGGCGAGATAAGACTGTGGCATCGGACACCGGACGGTGGAGAGACACCGCTGGACTTCCGTACGGAGGAATCCCTGGGCACTCATGCCTGGTTCGCCTTCCTGGGGCCCATGATCACCGTGCTGGATCAGGGAGCGGTCCTGCTGGTGGACGAGCTGGACTCAAGCCTGCATCCCACACTCGCGGCGGAGGTCGTGCGCGTCTTCCAAGATCCCGCCTCCAACCCGCATGGTGCACAACTGATCTTCACCACGCATGACGCGACCCTGCTGGGCAGCGAGGTGCTCGACCGGCCGCTCAACCGTGACCAGGTGTGGATCACGGTGAAGCGGCGCTCAGGGGAAACCGAGCTGTATCCGCTGACGGAAGCCAAGCCTCGCAAGGAGGAGAACCTCGAACGGGGCTATCTGCGCGGTCGTTACGGCGGGGTGCCCCGAGTCACCGCCGGAAAGATCGTCCGTGAACTGTCCAGGCAAGAGACGAAGGCGACAGCGTGAGCAAACGGGCAGAGAAGGGGCAGGGATCCGTCCACTGACATGTGGCGGCTCCTGGTCTCACTGGACATCGTCGAACAGCGAGGCGGGCAGAGGTAAGCCCGGAGAGACGGGAGCTCTCTCGCTGTCGATGATCGGGCACGGTACCGGCACGAAGGTCAGCCGGAGCCGCCGGGGGAGATCAGGCCGGTTTCGTAGGCCAGCACCACGGCCTGGACGCGGTCGCGGAGGCCGAGTTTGGACAGGATGTGCGTGACGTGGGTCTTCACCGTCGTCGGGCTGAGGGTCAGCCGGTCGGCGAGTTCGGCGTTGCTCAGGCCGGTGGCCAGCAGACGCAGCACCTCCAGCTCCCGTGGCGTCAGCTCGGACAGGTCGCGGTGCGGAACGGCCTTCGCCTCGTCGCGGCGGGCGAAACGCTCGACCAGGCGGCGGGTGATGGACGGCGCGAGCAGGGCGTCACCGGAGCGCACCAGCTGCACCGCGGCCACCAGGTGCTCGGGCGTGACGTCCTTGAGCAGGAAGCCGCTGGCGCCCGCGGTGAGGGCGGTGTAGACGTAGTGGTCGAGGTCGTAGGTGGTCAGGATGAGCACGCGGGTCCCGTCCGCGCCGCCGTCCAGGATCCGCCGGGTGGCTTCGAGGCCGTCCATCCGCGGCATCCGGATGTCCATGAGCACCACGTCGGGCCGGGTGCGCCGTACGGCCTCGACCGCCTCGGCCCCGTCGGCCGCCTCGGCCGCGACCTCGATGCCGTCGGCGGTGAGGATCATCCGGAATCCGGTGCGGACCAGCGCCTGGTCGTCGGCGATGACGACGCGCAGCGGCCCGCTCACGCCGTCGTCCACGGAAGGCGGGCCGTGAGCCGGTATCCGCCGTCGGCCCTCGGACCGGCGTCCAGGCTTCCGCCGTACACGGTCAGTCGCTCGCGCAGTCCGATCAGCCCCCGGCCGTTGCCGGTCCGCGACGGGGCGGCCCGCGTTCCGCCGGTGTCGGTGACCTCGATCTCCAGCCAGTCGCCGTCGTGTCCGATCGCGACGGACGCCGCCGCGCCGGACGCGTGCTTGATCGTGTTGGTCAGAGCCTCCTGTACGACGCGGTAGGCGGCCAGGTCCACACCGGGAGGCAGTGTGCCCGGCGGCGGCGACAGGGTGACGCTCACCGGTGTCCCGGCGGCGCGGACCCGCTCCACCAGGGTGTCGAGCCGGTCGAGTCCGGGCTGCGGCTCGAGCTCGTCGTCCGCGCCGCCGTAGCGTCCGCCGTCCGGACCAGCGAGCAGGCCCATGACGTGGCGCAGCTCGGCCATGGCGGCCCTGCCGCTGGCCTCGATCGCGAGCAGGGCCTCCTCTGACAGCTTCGGCTCCGTGCCCATCACCTTGCGCGCCGCACCGGCCTGGATCACCATCACGCTCACATTGTGGGTCACCACGTCGTGCAGTTCCCCGGCGATCCGGGCGCGCTCCGCCTCGACGGCCCTGCGCGTGGTCTCCTCCTGGGCCCGTTGAAGTTCGGCGAGCCGACGCCGGCTCGCCCTGAGCTGCTGCTGCCAGAAGTGGACGAGGCTCGCGGCGACCCCGGCGCCGAGCAGCACGACGAAGGGTCCCAGCCAGTTCGGCAACTGGGGGGCGACGTCTCGGAAGGCGGCCCCGGTCAGCACGGCGGCGAGCACGAGCCCGGCCACCGCCAGCACCCGGTTGCGACCGTGCGCGACGACGCTGTAGGCCGCGACGGCGCAGGCCAGCACGGTGATCCAGGTCGCGCCCTCGTGGATGGTCAGCGCCGCGGCCAGCACCGTCCAGAAGGCGACGAGCGGATAACGGCGTCTGAGCGCCAGCGGCAACGCCGTCAGCACCACCAGGATCAGGGGCGGCTCGTAGATCTGGGGCTCGGCGAGCACGGACGGGGGGAAGACAGGGACCTTCCTCGCGTCGCCGTCCTCGAAAGGGGGGAGGACCGGTTCGGACGGCCGCACGACGACGTCCGCGAACGGGGAAGTCCGTAGCTGCAGGGAATCGAGCAGCACCGAACGCGGTCGTTCGACGTCGCCGTGTTCCTCGCCGGGCAGGTGCGCCGCCGCGACCACCGCGACGACGGTCAGCACGACCGCCAGCAGCACGTCGGCGGCGACCGCCCGGCGAGACGGCCTGGCGGGTTCCCCCGCCGGACGCAGCGCGTCCAGCACGTACCGCCGCCACAACCACCGTTCAGATGCCGCCACCGGCACATTGTCGCCTCTGCCCGCTTCGGTCCACATCCGTCGCGGAGACCATGACGTGCTCCCCGGGGAGTACATCGCGGGAATGACAGCGCGCCGGTTCGTTCCCAGGAGGGACCCGATGTCGGTGCGACGGCCGACGCGCGTGGACACCGGCCGCGCCTAGCTTCGTTCCCGTCATCGGGCCGCCCACGGGGACCTCCCGGCCGGGCGGTCGGCCCGACCGAGAGGACGGAAACGCCATGGACCATGTGACCGAGCAGGAAGGCGCCGCCGCGACGACGCCCGCGTCCGGGGACGAGTACGGCGGGGCGGACGCCGTGGCGGCGCGCTCCGGCAGGAGAGGGCCGAGAGCACGCGGCCGGACCCTCAGGGGCGGCCTGGCCGCCGCGGCCGCCGGTCTGCTCGCTCTCGCCGCGTTCGCCTCCCCCGCGTCCGCCGCCCCCGGCTCCGAGTCGGCCTCCTCCGCCTCCTCCACGCCCGAGCCGGCTACCGCCGCCTCCCCGGCCCCCACGACGGCCCCTACGACGGCCCCCACGACGCCCCCTACGACGGTCCCCACGGCGGCGTCCCTGCCCGCGCCGACCGGTCCCCACACGGTCGGCGCCACGTTCCTGTACCTGAAGGACACCTCCCGCCCCGACCCCTGGGTCCCCGAGGTGAAGGCGCGGGAACTCATGGTCTCCCTGTGGTACCCGGCGAAGAAGCCGCAGGGCGGGCGGCGGGCGCCGTACATGACGCCGCAGGAGTCGGAGGCCCTGCTCAGGAGGGAGGGGGTGACCGGCGTGCCGTTCGACATCCTCAGCAGGACGCGGACCAACGCCTTCCTCGACGCGAAGCCGACGGGTCGCAGGCGCGGCCTGCCCCTGGTGGTGCTCTCCCCGGGCTACACCAAACCCAGGAGCACACTCACGGGCCTCGCCGAGGACCTGGCGAGCAGGGGCTACGTGGTGGTCGGAATCGACCACACGTACGAGAACTACGGCACCTCCTTCCCCGACGGGAGAGTCACCCCGTGTGCCGCGTGCGAGGTCGACGACGGACCGGACTTCGGCAGGAAGGCGGTGGAGGGCCGGGCGGCCGACGTCTCCTTCGTGCTCGACGAGCTGACCGGACGGCACCCGAAGTGGAGGGGCGCCTCCCTGATCGACCCCTCCAGGATCGGCATGTCGGGCCAGTCACTGGGGGGCGCGAGCGCCCTGGCCGCCCTGCTGAAGGACGACCGGATCCGCGCCGGGATCGACACGGACGGCACCACGTACGCCCCCATCCCGCCGAGCGGGCTGGCGAAGCCGTTCATGTTCTTCGGCTCGGAGGGGCACGGCCCGGGAGGGGCACCCTCATGGGAGCGCGACTGGAAGCTCCTGACCGGGTGGAAGCGCTGGCTCGTGCTGGCCGGGGCGGAGCACGCGTCCTTCACCGACCTCATCCTGCTGGCCGACCAGTTCGGCATCGAGCACAGGACCACGGTGCCCGGAGCCCGCTCCCTGGAGATCACCCGAAGGTACGTCCGCGCCTTCTTCGACCTGCACCTGAACGGCAGGCCGCAACCCCTGCTGGACGATCCCTCGGCCCGCTACCCCGAGGTCAAGCACTGCTCGACGGACACCAGGACCTGCGCGTAGGGTCACGATCCGGTCAGTCTTCACCGCCCGCCGCACCCGCCTGCCGCCCCTGATGATCCACGAGCGAAACGCGGCTTGTGCATTCAAGATTGCATGCATCTTGCATGCTATCGTGGTGGCGTGGGAATCATACAGATCAGGGACGTCCCTGACGAGACCGAGCGGACGTTGAAGGCGCGGGCCGAGCGCGAGGGCAAGTCGCTGGCGGCCTATGTGCGCGACCTGTTGAACGAGGAGGCGAGCACCCCGACGATGGACGAGGTGATGGCCAAGGTCGCAGCCGACGAGCCGGTGCCGTACGACCCCGACTTCGTTCGTGAAACGATGCGTGAGGGCCGCAGGTGAGCCTGGTCGTGGACGCCTCGATCGTTTTCCGCCTGCTGGCCAACGTGAAGGGCGACGATCTTCTTCGGCAACGGCTGGCCCGCAAGGTGCACGCTCCGGCGTTGATCGACGTGGAGATCGCTTCGGTGGTGCGGGGACATGTGATCACCAGTAAGCCGGAGGTGCGCATCTCCGAAGGGCGGGCCCAGGTCATGCTGGAGCGCTACGCCCAGCTGAAGATCGTCCGGCATCCGATGCTTCCCCTGCAGGCGCGGGTGCTGGAGTTGAGGAACAATCTCACCGCCTATGACGGCATGTACGTGGCACTCGCCGAACTGCTGGGGGTGCCACTTCTCACCGACGACGCCAAGTTCGCCGGCTCCACAGGGCATCGGGCCGAGATCCACCGTTACCCGCCACCACTGGTGTAGATCGTTCTACGATGCGCCGCGCGAGCGGAGGGCGCCCGCTTCGCGACCGCAGGCATCTGCTCGATCACGTGGGCCCGCGGGAGTGCTTTGTCTCGCGGGCCGTTCCACTGCTTTCGCCCTGCGGCGAGCCGTTTTCTGTCAGGCAGGGCCGAGCAGGTCCCAGCGGTTGCCGGCGATGTCGAGGAACACGGCGATCCGTCCGTAGGGCTCCTCGCGGGGCGGGGTCACGAACTCGACGCCCGCGGCCGTCATCCGCTCGTACGCGGCGTCGAAGTCGTCCACCCGGAGGAAGAACCCCACCCGCCCGGCGACCTGGTTCCCGACGGCCGTGGCCTGGTGTTCCCCGTCCGCGCGGGCGAGCAGGACGCCCGTCTCCGCGCCCGGCGGGCGGACGACGACCCATCGCTTCGGCCGGCCGTCGTTCGTCAGGGACGGTGAGTCCTCGACCAGGTCGAAGCCGAGGACGCCGACGAAGAACTCGACGGCCGGGTCGTAGTCGTCCACGACGATCGTGAACAGGTCGATTCGCACGACTCCCGAGCCTAGGCCTGTTTTGTGGATCTTTTCGCCTACTGCGGTCGCCCAGGCGGCGGCGTCAACCGGTCATGGCGTTCACAGCCGGGTGGACGGCTGCCTGGAGTGTCGTGTGTGGCCGTTATCCGGAGGACCGTTGAATCGGCGGCGCGCCGACCCCGGCGGACACGGCCGCGACCTACCCAGGAGAAGTGGCGATTTGGTGGGGATTCGACCAGTATCGCGGGTGTGATCTGGAACGTTGAGGAGTTCGTGGCGGCGGCGGGTGTGACCGTCGAGCAGCTGGCCGCCTACGTCGACGGCAGCCAGCGGGGCCTGCCGCCCGTCGTGGGGCGACGCCCGCCGGGCGAGCTGGCGGAGCGACTCGGACTCGCCCGGTGGATCCGCGAGGGCGGGATGACCCCGGAGGCCTACGCGGAGTTCCTGGCGACCTACCTGGACGAGGGCACCAGGTTCCACCACCCGGGCTACCTCGGCCACCAGATCGCCGCGCCCGACTTCCCCGCCGCGCTCGCCGACTTCGTCCACGGCGCCGCGAACAACCCGATGGCGGTCTACGAGATGGGGGCCGCCGCCGCGACCGTCGAGTTCGAGGTCCTGCGCTGGATGTTGGACAAGGTCGGGTACGGCGAGGCGGGCGGCGGCGTGCTCACCCACGGGGGCTCGCTGGCCAACCTCACGGCCCTGCTGGCCGCGCGGGCGGCGGCCGTACCGGACGCGTGGACCGACGGGGTGCCCGGCGACCTCGCCCTGCTCGCGCCCGAGTCGGCGCACTACTCGCTCACCCGCGCCGCCGCGATCCTCGGCCTGGGGGAGCGGGCGGTCATGCCGCTGGACGTCGACCCCCTCGGCCGCGTCGACGTCGCGCGGCTGCCCGCCGCCCTTGACCGGGTACGGCGGGCCGGACGCCGGCCGATGGCCCTGGTGGCCGCGGCCTGCGCGACGGCGACCGGGCTCTACGACGACCTGCGGGGGATCGGCGAGTTCTGCGCGGAGAACGGCCTCTGGTTCCACGTGGACGGCGCCCACGGGGCCTCGGCGCTGCTCGCCGAGGAGCACCGGGGGCTGCTCGACGGCGTCGAGCTCGCCGACTCGCTCATCTGGGACGCGCACAAGATGCTGCGGACCTCCAGCCTGGCGGCGGCCGTGCTGACCAGGCGCGAGGGCGACCTGGACGCCGCCTTCCGGCAGCGGGCGAGTTACCTGTTCTACGGTGACCAGGGCTTCGACCTGATCGGCAGGACCGTCGAGTGCAGCAAGGCGGAGCTGGGCCTGAAGGTCTTTCTCAACCTGGCCTGGCGCGGTGAGCGCGGCCTGGGCGACTACGTCGCAGGGCGGTACGCGGCCGCGCGCCGTCTGTGGGAGCTGGCGGGGGAGCGGCCGGGGTTCCGTCTCCCCTACGAGCCGGAGAGCAACATCGTCTGCTTCAGGTACGGCACCGGCGACCAGGCCGCGATCAGGGAGCGGCTGACGGAGGACGGCGCCTTCCACCTGTCGTCCGCCGAGGTGGGCGGCGTTCGCCATCTGCGCGTCAGTGTGATGGCGCCCGCGACGGACGACAAGACGCTGGAGGCGTTGCTCGACCGGATCTGCGAGATGGGGGGTGGGAGATCCGGCTCCGGCGTGTGACCCCGGCAGGGGAAGGACTCAGCGGGTCGTCAGATGGTGACGCAGACGTTGCCCGTCACGGGCTGGTTGTTGCCGTCGTAGAACTTCGCGCACCACAGGTGGCCCGGCCAGGCGATGGCCCACGGGTAGGAGTCGTACGGCTCTCCCCAGCCCCAGGACTTGGTGGGGCTGTTGTCCGACCAGCCGTACGGCCCGAAGAGGTTGAAGTGTCCGTACTTGGAGCCCTGGGCGCTCCACGCCTGCACGTGGTTGACCTGGCAGTTGTTGCCGTAGGGCACGTAGTAGACCCGGACGGTGATCCCGTCGTCGGTCTGCGACTTGGAGCCGGGGCAGCTGACCAGTGCCTTGGACGGCTTCGCCACCTGGGCCGCGGCGGGGGCGGCGAGAAGCGCGAGACCGGCGAAGGCAACCAGCAGACCGACGATGATTTTTCGCACAAGAACCTCATTTCCTTCTCCGAATGGGGATGTGTAGGTAAAAGTACTTGTCTCTTTTGTTGCTTATGAGCAGCAATAGCGACAAAAATCATCGTTTTCCTGCCAGGCATTCGATGGAATCGTCTCCACTTGTTTGTGCACTCCCATATTTTGGTTTGCGGCGTTTCCGCTTTTCGCTTTCCGTGACGCTCCGCCGATCTCCGCGCTCCGCGCCCCCGCTTCCCGGTCCCCGTCGGGCGCGGAGAGGCGACACTTGGCCGTTTCATCCTGATCACCGATGGGTTGCCCTGATATACCGTCGGGGCCATGAGCGAACTCGACAGCCGCCTGCGCGCGGTGTGCGATCTGGCCGTCGCCCAGATCCGGGAGATGGCCGGCAGGCACGAGTACGACGGCCAGGTTCAGGATCTCTCCCCCGCAGGGGTGCGGGCGGGCCTGGCCGCGCTCGGTGAGGGGCCGCTGCCCGAGGACCTCCACGACGCGGCGCACCTGCGGACCTTCGAGGAGGCCGCGCGGGTCCAGTTCGAAGAGCTGGAACTGCACAGGCGCAGCCCGCTCCTCCACCTGGAGAGCCTCGACCTCGCCACCTACGACCGCGAGTACGCCCCCGAGGCCGAGCGGGCCGCCGCCAAACGCGCCCATCTCTCCCTCTGGCCCGAGGCCGTGGACAACGCGATCGCCTCCCTCGACCGGCTCAGCGCCCCCGTCGCGACCGCGCTGCTCGGCGCCGTGCGCGGCCTGGCCTCCGGGGTGCCCGCCGACGCGGACGATTCGGTGCGCGAGGCGGCGCTGAAGGCCCACGCCCGTCTGGTCGAACACGTCGAGGAGGCCTCTCGCTCCGGTGACCCCGACGCCTCCCTCGGGGCGGAGGGGCTGGCCAGGCTGATGGGGACGGGAGAGGGGCTCACGGTCGACCTCGGGAGGCTCGCGGAGCGGGCGGACGCCGAGCGCGACCGGCTGCTGGCGATGCTCGCCGAGTCCTGTGACCGGCTCGGCTTCGAGGGCAGGGCGCCGCTGGACGTCGCCCGCGAGCTGGTCAAGGACCACCCCGGCGCCGACGGCGTGGTCGACGCCGCCAGGGCGGGCGCCGAGCGGGCGATCGCGTTCACCCGCGAGAAGGACCTGGTGCCCTACCACGACGGTGAGTGCCTGGTCGGCGTCGCGCCCGAGTCGCGCAGGTGGGCCATGGCGATGATGAGCTTCTCCGCGCCCGGCGAGCCCGACGGCCCCTCGTGGTACCACGTCACCCCGCCCGACCCCTCGTGGCCCGAGCGCGACATCGAGGAGTGGCTGGAGGTCTTCAGCGCGACCACGCTTCCGGCGATCAACGTGCACGAGGTCGCCCCGGGGCACTTCTCCCACGGCCGAGCCCTGCGCCACGCCCCCTCGGACGTCCGCCGCACACTGATGTCGCTGGCGTTCGCCGAGGGCTGGGCGCACTACGCGGAGGAGCTCTGCGTCGAGGAGGGCTTCGCCCCCGAGGACCCGCGCTTCGAGATCGGGGTCTGGCTCGAGGCGCTCATCCGGGTGACCAGGCTGGCCTGTGCCGTGGGCGTGCACACCGGCGCGATGACCGTCGAGGAGGGCGCCCGCCGCTTCGAGGCCGACACCCATCTCGCCGGTCCCGCGGCGCTGTCGGAGGCGGCGCGGGCCACCTTCGACCCGACCTACGGCCGCTACACCTGGGGAAAGCTGGAGATCGCCGACCTGCGCTACCGGGCCAGGGCCGAATGGGGCGCCGGATTCACCCTCAAACGCTTCCACACGGCCATGCTCGACCTCGGCTCCCCGCCCCTCGGCCTGCTCGGCAACGCCCTGAAAGGCTAGCCGTACTCGCCGACCCGGACCGAGCGGACGCCGGGGGAGAAGCTCGCGAAGGACTGCTCCCAGCGCTCGCCCGGCCACAGGTAGGTGACCCGGCCCTCGGCCGGACGGTAGGCGGCGGTGTAGAGCGTGCCCAGCCATCCGTCGTAGTCGGTCTGGTAGAGCGGCGGCCTGAGGAAGTCCTCGGCCGCCGCGGTACGGCGCAGCGCGACCAGCCGTTCCCCGGTGCGCGTGATCCTCTCCTGTTCAGCGGGGACGGGACGGTCCTGGTGGTTTGTCGTGCAGGTCTCCTCGGCGCGGGTCGCCTCGCGGTCGGGGCCGACGTGGACGGTCATCGCCTCGTTCCGGTCGACGAGGGTGAGGTTCTGCGGGTGGACGACCGGCAGGTCGCGAAGTCTGTCCCACGCCTCGGCGGCGGTGGCGCAGGTCTCCAGGAGATGGCGGACCACCAGCGGGCAGGCGAACCCGGGCCCGTGGACGGGGCGCCCCCCGAAGGTCAGGGAGACCGCCAGGCCCGCGTCGTTCATCCCGTCCAGCAGTCCCCAGAGCCCCTCAGCCATGCCGATCACGGGGCGCAGGAAGTGTGATCGGTGGATCGCCTCGGGGGACTCGTCGGGGTGCAGGTCGTAGTTGCGGACCAGCGCTCCGTCGATCACGGTCTGGCTGCAGCCGGTGAAGATCGGCTTGAAGATCGTGTGGGTGAGGACGGCCGCGCCGTACGGGTGGTCGAGGGAGTCGGCGAGCCGCTCCAGGACCGGGACGAGCTCGGGCATGTGCCGCCGGAAGGTCGCCAGCGCCGCCGCCGCGCCCTCGTCCGTCAGCGACTCCGGCGCGACCAGGCCGAAGACGCGCCGCCAATCGGCCCGCGCCCGAGCCGCCCACGCCTGTCCGCCGTCGCCGACGTCCACCGCGTGGAACGTCAGAGTCCTGACCATGAGAGCTCTCCCTCCGCCGATGCCCTCCCACCCGTCGCAGGGCCTGTTGTAGGGCCTGCCACGGTGTGAGGGTCAACGTCCGTCGCCGACGTTCGGCGGCGGCCCGAGGAGGAGGGCGGCCAGAAGGCCGGTCGGGCTCGGCCCGGGTCAGCGGTCGACGGCGGTGGCGCCGCCGTCGACGACGAGGTGGGCGCCGGTGACGAAGGACGCCTCGTCGCTCATCAGGAACCGCACGGCCGCCGCCACCTCCTCGGGACGGCCGAGGCGGCCGAGCGGAGACTTCCTCTCGAAGGAGCTCAGGAGGCCCGGGTCGCCGTCGACGGCGCCGGTGAGCATGGGGGTGTCGACGTAGCCGGGGCAGACCGCGTTCACCCGGATCGGCGTCAGCTCGTGCGCCATGGACCGGGTGAGGCCGAGCAGTCCCGCCTTGGAGGAGCAGTACGCCGGGACGAGGCCCTGTCCGACCAGGCCCTCGATCGACGAGACGCCCACGATCGCGGAGCCCTCGTGCCGCCGCAGGTCGTCCAGGAGGGCGCGGGTCAGCAGGGCGTGGGCGCGCAGGTTGACGTCGAGCACGGCGTCCCAGGCCGCCTCCGTGAGGTCGGCGACCGGGGCGGGGCCGACGACTCCCGCCGCGTGGACGAGGCCGCCGATCGAGCCGAGGACGTCGCGGGTCGTGGCGATCGCGGCGGGGAAGGCGGAGGCGTCGGTGACGTCGACGGCGACCGCGACCGAGGTCGCGCCGTTCATCGCCGCGAACGACGCGGTCTTCTTCGCGCCCGCCTCGTCGCGGTCCCAGATCGCGACGGGACGCCCGGTCTCGGCGAGGGCCAGTGCGCAGGCCCGTCCGATCCCGGACGCGCCGCCGGTGACGATGACTCCCGTGCCCGGCATGGCCCACCTCCGTGATGTGTGCTGTGCCTCACTCCGGTCCGCCGTCGTCCGCCGCCTGGTCGTCGCGGCAGGGGAGGGCGGGTCGGGCGAGCTCTTCTGCGGTCCGTGGGACCGTAGGCGGTCTGTCCCCGCTTTCGGCCGGTGAGTAACCGCGCGGGCAAGCGCCGATAGACTGGGAAAACCGCTGTGTTTCCTTTGGGGGTCTTGTGTCTGAGTTCGACACGGTCCTCGTCGTCGACTTCGGTGCGCAGTACGCGCAGCTGATCGCGCGACGGGTGCGTGAATGCCACGTCTACTCCGAGATCGTCCCGTCGACGATGCCGGTCGAGGAGATGATGGCCAAGAAGCCCAAGGCCATCATCCTGTCCGGCGGCCCCTCCTCGGTCTACGCCGAAGGCGCGCCCGTCGCGCCCCGGAGCCTGTTCGAGACCGGGGTGCCCACCTTCGGCATCTGCTACGGCTTCCAGGCCATGGCCCAGGCCCTCGGCGGCCAGGTGGCCAGGACCGGCGTCGCCGAGTACGGCGGCACCCGCCTCGAGGTGTCCCAGGAGGGCGTGCTCTTCGCCGGGCTGCCCGCCAGCCAGTCGGTCTGGATGTCCCACGGCGACAGCGTCGCCGCCGCCCCCGAGGGCTTCCTCGTCACGGCCGCCACCTCGGAGACGCCGGTCGCCGCGTTCGAGCACCCCGAGCTGGGTCTGTACGGCGTGCAGTTCCACCCCGAGGTCCTCCACTCGGAGCACGGCCAGGCCGTCCTGAAGCACTTCCTCGACGCGGCGGGCTGCCGTCCCTCGTGGACGATGCTCAACATCGTCGAGGACGCCGTCGAGGCGGTCCGCGCCCAGATCGGCCCCGAGGGCCGGGCCATCTGCGCACTGTCGGGCGGCGTCGACTCCGCGGTCGCCGCGGCCATGGTGCAGCGGGCCATCGGTGACCGTCTCACCTGCGTGTTCGTCGACCACGGACTGCTGCGCAAGGGGGAGGCCGAGCAGGTCGAGCGCGACTTCGTCGACGTCACCGGGGTCAAGCTCAGGGTGGTCGACGCCCAGGAGCGCTTCCTCAAGGCCCTTGACGGCGTCACCGACCCCGAGGAGAAGCGCAAGATCATCGGGCGCGAGTTCATCCGGGTCTTCGAGGACGAGCAGCGCGCCATCCTCGCCGACGGCCCGGTCGACTTCCTCGTCCAGGGCACGCTCTACCCCGACGTGGTCGAGTCCGGCGGCGGCACCGGAACCGCCAACATCAAGTCCCACCACAACGTCGGCGGGCTCCCCGACGACCTGCGGTTCACGCTGGTCGAGCCGCTCCGCGCGCTGTTCAAGGACGAGGTCCGCCGGGCGGGCGAGGAGCTCGGGCTGCCCGCCGCGATGGTCTGGCGTCAGCCGTTCCCCGGCCCGGGGCTCGGCATCCGCATCGTCGGCGCGGTCACCCGTGACCGTCTGGAGATCCTCCGCGAGGCCGACGCCATCGCCCGCGAGGAGCTCTCCCGGGCCGGTCTCGACCGTGAGATCTGGCAGTGCCCGGTGGTCCTGCTGGCCGACGTCCGCTCGGTCGGCGTCCAGGGCGACGGCCGCACCTACGGCCACCCGATCGTCCTGCGTCCCGTCTCCAGTGAGGACGCCATGACCGCCGACTGGTCCCGCGTCCCCTACGACGTGCTCGCCCGCATCTCCACCCGGATCACCAACGAGGTCCGCGAGGTCAACCGCGTCGTCCTCGACGTGACCAGCAAGCCCCCGGGCACCATCGAGTGGGAGTAGGAACGACGGCGCGGCCCCCGGAGATCCTCTCCGGGGGCCGCGCCTTTTTCGTGGACGCGGAGGCCCTCACCGGCTCGCGCGGAGACCGAGGTACTGCAGGGCGGCGAAGCCGCCGACGGTGACCGCCTGCATGACGACCCAGAAGGCGCCGACGACTGTGACGTCCAGGCCGCCCAGCGCCAGTTCGGCGACGCTCGCCACGGTCCACAGGGCGTTGACGGCGACGACCCCCAGGACGGCGGTCCGGTTGACGGTCGCGGGGCGGGCGAGCAGCCAGACCGCGACGCCGTAGACGGCGAGGAACGCGCCGACGCCCCGCTGGAGGGGGACGGACAGGCCGAGCAGGTCGTTGATCGGTTCCGCCAGCAGCAGGTAGGCCAGGCCGTTGCCGCCGGTGACGACGGCGTCCAGGCGCAGGGCCAGGCGCAGGAGCTTGCCGGTGCCGGTGGTGGGAGGGGTGGCGGGGGCGATGGAGGCCATGTCGAAGTCCTTTCCGATCTGCTGCTGTGAGGTGGTCGGCCCGCGACGGAGGTGAGCCGGGACGGGCCGGAGGGGCGGACGCGCCCCTCCGGGGGGCGACGGGGATCACGGGGCCGGACGGGGATCACGGGGGCCGGTGGCCGGGGGGCGGAACCCGGAGGGATCAGGCGGCGGGCACCCGGTCGAGGAAGCCGTGGACGGTCCTGATGCGCCCGTCCTCGGTCAGCGCCGCGACGTCGAAGCCGACCACGATCGCCTCGCCGCCCTCGGGGCCCAGGTTCCAGGTGAAGCGGACCAGGTCGTGGTGGGCGTCGACGCCGTCGCCCAGGGTGAAGACCAGCCCGGGGAACTGCCCCTGGACGGCGGCGACGGTCGCGTCGATCGCGTCGCGTCCGGTCACGTCGACGAGGGGGTCGACGTAGCGGGCGTCCTCGGTCCAGATGTCGTCGATCTCCGCGCGGCGCTCGGCGGCGTCGGTGATGTTCCAGGTGGCGATGTAGCGCTCGACCAGCTTGACGGTGTCGCCCATGTCGTGTGCCTCCTCGGTGCCTGCGGTGTTTTCCGCTGTCGTTCTCGCAGGTCAAACGCTACGGAGATCCACGGCTGGAGGAATCAGTCATCCACCGGTACTTCCGGGGCTCCCTATCCGTCTCTTCGGGCGCCACCGGCTTCCGCCGACCGTCGGCGATCCGCGTGCGCGGTCCCCGGCATCGGAAGGCCTGGCCTGACGCCCGCCCGCCAGGACGGAGGCCGGACCATAGGGATTGGGAGTGGGAGTTGTAAAGATTGGGGTTCTTTGTAGGGGTTAATCCGGTTTAGGAGGGAATGGGTGGGTACCTTGGGGCGGGTGTCGAATCCCGCCGCTGTCCCCCTGCCCTCTCGAACCGCGCCCGGCGCGCGGCTGGCCTGGCTGGACGCACTCCGCGGGCTCGGCGCCGTCGCGGTGTTGCTGGAACACCTGCTGCCCTGGTTCCTGCCCGTGCTCCGACCATACTGGTTCAACCTCGGAATGTACGGCGTCATGGTGTTCTTTCTGGTGAGCGGTTACATCATCCCGGTGTCGCTGGAGAGTCGCGGGGACGTCCGCGCCTTCTGGATCGGCAGGGCGTTCCGGCTCTACCCGATCTACCTGGTCGTCGTGGCCCTCGTCCTGGTCATGGGATTCTGGCTGCCGGTCCGCGAACAGGTGCCCCGCGACCTGTCGGCCGTCGCGGGGCACGTCACGATGCTGCTGGACGTCGTGCACATGGGCGGCGTGACCGACACGATGTGGACGCTCTCCTACGAGATGGTCTTCTACCTGCTGGTGACCGCGCTGTTCGTGCGCGGGCTGCACCGGGGGAGCGGGGTCCTCGCCGTGGGCTTCGGCGTCGTGGCGGTCGTGGCGGGCCTGGTGCTGTACGGGCCGTCGGTCACGGGATCATGGCCCGCCCACGTGTCGGGGGCGCTGTTCTGCGTGGGCATGGTCTGCCTGATCAGCGGCCGGTTCAGGACCCTCGCCGCCTGCGTTCTCGGGGTGATGGCCGTCGTGCTCACGGTCTTCGCCGGGTTCACGCCGTGGATGGGGGCGGCGATCCTGGCGGTGATGTTCATCGGGACCGCGATCCGCCGCTGGGAGCAGGGCGAGGGCGGGCTCCTGCCGGTTCTCGTCGCGACCGTGCTCGTGGCGCTCGCGCCGGTGTGGTCGATCCAGGCGGACTGGTGGTGGGCCGAGCCCGGTGTGTGGCTCACCACGACGGCGCTCGCGGGGGCGACGTTCGCCGGGGCCATGGCCCTGCGCGAACGTCGCCTTCCCCGCTTCCTCGTCTGGCTCGGACTGGTCAGCTACTCGCTCTACCTCCTGCACCATCCGCTGCTGAAGCTCGTCTTCGCCGTCGTCGGCGACGTGCGGTTCATGCCGCTCGCGACGCAGGTGACGCTGTCGGCGGCCGTCGTGGCGGTGACGCTGGGCCTGAGCTGGCTCAGTCACCGCTACGTCGAGCTGCCCATGCAGCGGCTGGGCAGGAGGCTGGCTCAGAGGCCGTCCGCCGGAGACTCCGCCGCGCCGGGCCCGTCCTCCGAGGTCGGCGTGTCCGCGGAGAGCCTCTCGAGGTCGGCGTCCGCGGGGTAGATGTCGCCGGGCTCCAGCTTCCCGGCACCGCGCAGGGAGGAGACCGACACGATGTGGTAGCCCTGCTTCTGCAGCGCGGCGATCAGCTTGGGCATCACCTTGACGGTCTGCTCCACCCAGTCGTGCATGAGGATGACCCCGTCACGCTTGGCGTTCTTGAGCACCTCGTCGTAGATGGCCTTCTCGTTCTTGGTCGCCCAGTCGCGGGAGCCGCCGTTCCACAGCACGATCGGCAGGCGCATCTCCTTGGCGATCGCCTGGACCCGCTGGTCCAGCTCGCCGTACGGCGGGCGCAGCATCGTCGGCGTCTTGCCGGTGGCCTGCTTGACGATCTCCTGGGTCCGGGTCAGCTCCTCGCGGATCCTGTCCTCGTCCAGGTCGCGCAGGTGAGGGTGGGTGTAGCTGTGGTTGCCCAGCTCGTGGCCCTCCTGGGCCATCCGCTTGGCGAAGGCGGGCCTGGACTTCACGTACTGGCCCTCGAGGAAGAACGTGGCCTTCGACTTGGTCTTCTTGAGAGTGTCGAGCAGCTTGTCGGCGTACTTGCCGGGGCCGTCGTCGAACGTCAGCGCGATGCACTTGACCTTCGTGCAGTCCACCGAGTTGGTCTTGTCCGCTTTCGGCTTTTCAGCACTCCACGCTGCGGTGGGCGCGGACAGCAGGGCCGCCGTACACGAGGCGGCCAGGAGCAGTCGGGCGGGAGACTTCATGAGGGAGCTTCCGGGTCGAGTGATTTTTAGGAGAATTGGCATCCTATCGAGGCCGTACGGCTCTCCTGGGGCGCAAGTGTCACGATGTCCTGTGAAAAGCGGACACATGCGGATCCGGCATGGCAGGCGGGAGCCTGGCGTGACCGTATGACACTGCTGGTCAAGAACCGGTATGGAGATGCTCTCTTGGCGTCAGAGTGTCAGCATCCGATCGCTGTGGGTGGTCATGCTTGATGGCATGAGGGCCTATTCGTTGAACGACGTTCACGCGACCCGGAAACGAAAAGACTCCTGGTGGACTGTCTTCCTGGTCGACCCGGTGGCGTGCAGGCTGACGCTTCTCGTCGCGAACCACACCGACGTCACGCCGAACGGGCTCACCCGTCTGTCGCTGCTCCTCGGACTGGGGTCGGCGGCCTGTTTCGCGCTGGGGCAGCTCGTGGCGGGGGCCGCGCTGTTCTACGTGAGCTTCATGGTCGACTGCATGGACGGGAAGATCGCCCGTCTCAAGGGGACGGGGACCGCGTTCGGGCTCTGGCTGGACTACGTGGGAGACCGCATCCGGGTGGTCTGCTGCGCGGCGGGCCTGGCGTTCGGCCAGTACGCGGCGACGCAGGACGTCTCGTACGTCCTGCTCGGCGCCGGGGTCGCGGTGCTCGACCTGTTCCGCTACGTGAACGCGCCGCAGATGAGGCGCGTCAGGGAGACGGTCAGGGAGAACCGGGCCGAGCGCCCGCCGAAGGACCGCACCGGGGCGTACCGGCCGCCGAGACCTCCGAGTCTGCGACGCAGGATAGGGCGCCTCCTCGCCAACCACCGGGTGCGAAGTCACCTGATCAGCGGAATCGAGTTCCACGCCGCCGTCTTCGTGGTCGGCCCCCTGATCGGGACGGTGGCGCTTGTGCCCCTCTCGACCGTGGCGGGGGTGCTGCTCCTGCTGAACGAAATCTTTCTGATCTACCGGATGTGGCGGTTCGCCCGGCTCTCGCCGGCCGTGCCGCGCCAGGAAAACGCGCAGCGCGTACCTGTTTGATCATCTTTTACGGGGGTTCGTTGTCATGCAGTCCGACCGTCCGATCTTCGTGATCGGCTGTCCGCGTTCAGGCACCACCATGTTGCAGCTCATGCTGCACTCCCACCCGCGCATCGCGGTGCCGCCGGAGACGCGCTTCGTCGTGCCCGGCTACTACCGCAGGTTCGTCTTCGGCGACCTGCGGGAGCAGGGGAACCGGCGCAGGCTGGGCCGGTGGATCGTCAGCGACAAGGACACCAAGTTCAAGGAGCTCAGACTCGACGGGGAGAAGCTGGTCGAGGACATCGTCGCCGGTCCGCCCACGCTGGGCTCGGCGATGGGCATCGCCTTCCGCTCCTACGCCGAGCAGTACAGCAAGTGCCGCTGGGGCGACAAGCGGCCGAGCTACTTCCACCACGTGGACCTGCTGCTGCGGCTCTTCCCCGACGCGCAGTTCGTCCACCTGATCAGGGACGGCAGGGACTGCGTCGCGTCGCTGAAGGAGATGCCCTGGTACACCAAGGACGTCTTCCACGCGGTGACCAACTGGGCCGAGGCGATCGACTACGGCCGCAGGCACGCGAAGAACCTCCCCGCCGACAGCTACTACGAGCTGCGCTACGAGGACCTCACGGCCTACCCGGAGACCGAGCTGAGCAAGCTCTGCGACTTCCTCGGCGAGGACTACGACCCGGCGATGAGCGAGCCGTACCACGTCGCCCGGATGGCGATCCCGCAGCACAAGGTCTGGCACAGCAACACCCACGGCGACGTGACGACCGCCAGGTCGGGTTCGTGGAAGTCCAGGCTGGAGCCGTGGGAGATCTCGGTCTGCGAGACCGTGCTGGCCGAGCGGCTGACGGCCAACGGCTACGAGCTGAGCGGCGCGCCGAAGGCCGACAAGGCCCACGTCGAGGCGTGCGCCAGGGCCGCCTCGAAGCGGCGCTGGGCACGCAGGCGCAAGGAGCTCCGTGACCGCGTCAACCGGTTCCGTGAGCCGGGCCCGGTGGCCGCGCAGCTCACCACCCGGCAGCTGGGCGAGCTGGCGAAGGTCTGAGAATGCAGTCGGATCGACCGATCTTCGTCGTGGGCTGTCCCCGGTCGGGGACGACGCTGCTGCAGCTCATGCTGCACTCCCACCCCCGCATCGCGATTCCCCCGGAGACCCGCTTCATGGTCGCCGCCTACCAGCGACGGCTGCACTTCGGCGATCTGAACGATCCGGCCCGCAGACGCGAGCTGGCCGAATGGGTGGTCAACCGTAAGCAGTCGCGCTTTCACGAGCTGCGTCTCGACGGTGAGGAGGCGATCAGGCAGATCGTCGAGGGGCCGCCGACGCTCGGCTCGGCGCTGGGCATCGTGCTGCGTCTCTACGCGACCCAGCACGGCAAACCGCGCTGGGGGGACAAGCGGCCCTCCTACTTCCAGAACATCGACGTGCTGCTGCGGCTCTTCCCCGACGCCCAGTTCGTCCACCTGATCAGGGACGGCAGGGACTGCGTCGCGTCGCTGAAGGAGATGCCCTGGTACAGCGGGAGCGTCTACAGCGCGGTCGCCGCCTGGGCCGAGGCGATCGACTTCGCCAGGCACGGCGCGCCCAAGCTCCCCGAGGGCAGTTACCACGAGCTGCGCTACGAGGACCTGACGACGGACCCCGAGGCCCACCTGCGCAGGCTGTGCGACTTCCTCGGGGAGGACTTCGCCCCGGTCATGTGCGAGCCGAAGCGGATCGCGGGCGTCGCCGTGCCCGAGCACAAGACCTGGCACAGCAACACCCACGGCGACGTGACGACCGCCAGGTCGGGCTCGTGGAAGTCCAGGCTGGACCCCTGGGAGACCTCGCTGTGCGAGAGCGTCCTCGGCGACCGGCTCGAGACGTACGGCTACGAGCTGAGCGGCGCGCCGAAGACCGAGACCTCACGGATGGTCGCCTACGAGCGGACCGCGGCCAAGCGCAAGCTGGCCAGGGTGAAGAAGATGGCGTTCGACCGGTTGATGCGGCTGCGCGAGCCGAACCCGCTGGGCGCCCGGCTCACCTCGGGCCAGCTCGTGCTGGCCGGGGTCCCCCTGCCGCGCAACGAACCGGCCAAGGTCAACGGGTGACCTGTCCGGCCGGGGACGCGGCGCGAGCCGGAACCGGCTGACGGACGACCCGCCCGGTCCGGGGGGTGCGCCGCGCCGGAGACGGTCGGTGAAGGGGCCGCCCGGTCCGAAGCGTGCGCCGGGCCGGAGACGGTCAGACGGTCAGTGAACGGCCGCCGGGCCCGAAGCGTGCGCCGCGGCGGAGACGGTCAGCGGAGCACCTGCTCGAACAGGGCCTCCCAGCGGTCCAGGACCCGTTCCAGCCGGAACGCCTCGACGTGGACGCGGGCGGCGGCCCCCAGCCGCCGCCGCTCCCGCTCCGAGGCCATCAGCCGGGCCAGCGCGATCCCGAGGGCGGTCACGTCGGCCGGGGGCGCGAGCAGCCCGGTCCTGCCGTCGACGACCAGCGACCGCACCCCGCCGGAGACGTCGAACGCCACCGAGGGCACCCCGTGGGACGCGGCCTCGCCGAGCACCAGCGGCAGCCCCTCGTGCTCGCTGGACAGCGCCAGCACCGACCCCTCCAGGTACTCGCGGCCCATCTCCGCGGCGCGCACCGCGCCGCGGAAGACCACCCGGTCCGCCACCCCGCACGCCCGCGCGTGCGCCCTGAGCCTGTCCAGCTCGGCGCCCTCGCCGATCAGGTGCAGCTCCCAGTCGTCGGTCGCGGCGTCGGCGTTCCCCGTGACCTCCACGTCCCGCACGCCGTCCACGCCGTCCACGCCGTCCACGCGGCCGTTCACGGGGCCGGGCGTTCGCAGGGCGCGGCGGGCGTCGGCGAAGGCCGAGATCAGCCGGTCGAACCGTTTGACGCCCTCAAGCCTGCCGACCCCGAGCACCCGGTGCCCCGCCAGCGCGGCGGTCCGCGACGGCCACGCGGGCAGCGGGTTCGGGATCGCCCAGGTGTTGGGGAGCAGCGCGTGCTCGGAGAACAGCCACGCGTCCTCCTCGCTGAGGAACACCGCCTTCTCCAGCTCGCCGTAGTGGCGGCGGACCGAGCCGAGGTGCCACGATCCCCGCGCGTGCTCGTACGACCCGTGGTACTGGCCGACGGGCAGCAGCCGTTCGGGAAGCAGGTCCGCCAGCCGGGAGACCACGCCCGGCGAGGCGAGCACCGCGAAGCCGGGCCCCAGGGCCCGCAGCAGCCCGCGCAGCCTGAGGCGTTCCCCGCGTGTGCCCAGCCAGGAGACCCGGCCCGGCGGCGCGCGGTGGATCACGTGACGCCGGTAGCCGGGCCGCTCCACGTAGCGGAACGGATGCTCGGCGCGGTGCAGGCCGAGGACGTGGACGTCGTGCCCCCGCTCGGCCAGGCCCTGCGCCACGGTGTGGGTGACCCGCTGGATCCCCCCGAGGGTGTCGGCGTCCATGCAGGCGAACAGGACGGAACCGGGACCGCCGCTCACGGCGGCCGTCCCGGCAGGGAGGTCGTGACCGGCCGCCGTCCGGCGGGAAGGCCCGCCGCGGGCCCGAAGAAGGCGTCGACCACCCTCGCGGCGGCGTGCCCTCTCTCGTCCGCGCACCACATCCGGCGGAAGTCCGCGTACTTGGCGGCGTACCTGGCGGTGAACGCCGCGGCCCCGCCGCCGAGGTCGCGCAGCGCCTGGATCAGCTCCTCGGTCCCGGTGACGCAGGGGCCGGGGGCGATCGCGGGCAGGTCGTGGTTGACGCCTCGCTCGACGCGCCGGTACTCCTCCCAGTCGTCGATCAGGAAGATCATCGGCCTGCCGGTCACCGCGTAGTCGCACATCAGCGACGAGTAGTCGGTCAGCAGCGCGTCCGAGGCCAGCATCAGGTCGTTGACCTCGGGATACGACCCGGCGGGGCGGACGAAGTGGCGCAGGTGCTCCGGCACCGTGTAGCGCTCGACCGGGTGGGTGCGCAGGATCACCACCCAGTCGTCGGCGAGCGCCTCGGCCATCCTGGCCAGGTCGGCCCTGACCGACCGCCCCGAGAACTTGGCCCGGTCCCGATAGGTGGGCGCGTACAGCAGCACCCTGCGGTCCCGCGGGATCTCCAACAGGTCCCTGGCCCGCCGCGCGGCCTCGTCGTCGCCGTGGACGAGCACGTCGCACCGGGGCGAGCCGTACCGCAGGACCGGTCCCTCGTACCCGTTGGACGAGACGAAGATCCGCTCGAACTCGGCGCTGGGCATGACGAGCGCGTCCCACCGGGCGACGGCGGCCCGCCAGCGCGCCCTGGGCTCGGCGAAGTCGGCGCGCAGGTCGGGGGCGTCGAAGCCGACCGTCTTGACGCCCTGGCCGTGCCAGGTCTGCAGGTAGCGGGTCCCCGCGGGCTTGGGGTAGGCCAGCGGCAGACCGTGGCTGTCCACCCAGTAGCCCGCCCTGGCCATGGTCCACAGGTAGCGCCAGCTCATCCGCCGCACCAACCTGGCGTTCCCGGGGAAGTTCCGCCGGTTCCCGGCCACCGACCAGACCATGTCGAGGGGCGCGCGCCGCCGCCTGAGCTCCTCGTAGACGTAGCGCGGGTTCCCGGTGTATCCGGCGCCCACGTCGGCCTCGAACAGCACCAGGTCCTCGCGGGGCGGGACGATCCTCACCAGCCCCCGGTAGACGCGGAGCTTCAGGGCGGACCCGCTCAGCCGCCGCACCAGCTCGGCGCGTGCCCCGCGCAGCCAGGGGGCCGCCCGCCGCAGCAGGCCCTCGCGCCGCCACCGCACCCGCAGGAACGCCGCCTGCCCCTCGGGACCGAGCGTGACCTCGTGGCAGGGGACGGGAACCTTGACGGGCTCGGCCGCCGGATCGACGAGCACCCGGTCCGAGGTGACCCGCCCGTCGGCGCGGACGATCGAGACCTTCGGGTCGTAGTAGCTGTCGCGGCCGAAGCGCCCCTGCCCCAGCGCGGCGAGGTCGACGGACACCTCGCTCAGGTGGCTGCCGTCGCCGAGCCCGCGCGGCGTCAGCTCCACGCGCTCCCTGCCGAACTGGGCGAACGCGCTCCAGCCGGGGTTGGCGGTCAGCACTCCGAACGGGTCGTAGGTCCTGATCGTCAGCCTGACCCGCGGGCCCTCGCGGCGGAAGGCCGCCTCGTGGCGCAGCCGGGCCGCGCTGTAGGGCAGCTCGGCCATCCTGAGCGAGGTGATCTCCAGTCCCTCCGCCGGGGTCGTGCCCCAGTAGGTCCGCCCTCCCTCCCGTACGGCGAAGCGCGGCGCGGCCTTCGGCCCGTTCAGCGACCGGGCGGCGACCACGAGCTCGTCGGCCTGTCCCCCGAGGACGAACCGGCAGCAGACCCGGACGACCGGGTCGACGTCCTCGAACGCCGCCCGGTCCAGTTCCGCGAGGTAGGGGCGGACCAGTGCGATGAACTCCTCGGCCCACACCCGGTCGCGGGAGGGCAGCGGGTTGAGGTAGACCCGCAGGTCCTGGCGGACGAACCGGCGCTGCCGCTCCGGCACCAGCCCCGCGAGGCCGTTGTCGCGCAGGATGCCGTCGCTCAGCCTGGCCGCCCTGATCCGCTGCCTGACGTTGTCGAGCTCCCTGACGCTCAACGAGATCGACAGCCGTGAGTCGGCCTCCTCGGACGCCCGGTGCCAGAGGTAGACGACCCACGGGACCACGGCGAACCGCCGCGCCGCGCAGTAGAGCTCGGTGGTGAAGACGTGGTCCTCGTAGAGCAGGTCCTCCCTGAACGGCAGCCGCCTGAGCGTCTCGGTCCGGTAGAGCTTGTTGGTGCTGAAGGAGTCGAGGAACATCTCGGGCTCCTCGGCGATCCCCTCGACGGTCCTGCGGCGGGCGAACAGGCCGGGGTAGTAGCGCTGGGTCCTGCCGTTCCACTCGTACAGGCGGGATATCTGCCCGGTGACGAAGTCGGCGCCGGTCCGTTCCAGCTCCAGGAGCATGCTCTTGCAGGCGTGCCGGGTGAGCTCGTCGTCGCTGTCGAGGAACATCACGTACGGCGCGCGGGCCGCCGCGACCCCGTCGTTCCTCGGCGCCCCGCAGCCGCCGCTGTTGGCGTCCCTGCGCAGGTAGCGGACCCGTCGGTCCTGCCGCGCGAGCCCGCGCGCGACCCGTTCCGTGCCGTCGGTGCTGCCGTCGTCAGAGATGATCACTTCGATGTTCCGCAACGACTGGCCGAGCACGGACCGTACTGCCCTGGGCAGGCGGGCGGCGTCGTTGTAGGCGATGACGACCACGCTGCAGTCCGGCGGATTGATCACATTATGCGGTGTTCCCTGGGTTCAGGTATGCATTGTCCGCTTTATTGATCTCTGTATGGGGTTTTACTGCTTTCTGGCCCGGCAAGACACGCGGCCCGGGCGTTTCGTCCCGCCGTTCCCTCCCGCTCCTTCGGGTCGCCGTTCCCTCCCGGGCCTCCGGCGTCGGCACGGACGTCGCCGGCACGGACGCGGTCGCCGACACGCAGGTCTCGCCGACGCGGGTGTCCCCGTTCAACGGCGTGCGGGTGTCCCCGTTCAGCGGCGCGAGGACGTCCCCGTTCGGCGGCGTGCGGACACTCCCCGGCGGCGACGCAGGGCGCGGCGGACGAGCCATCCCGCCAGGACGACGCCGGCGAGGGCGGCCGCCAGCGGGGCGGCGCGTTTGAGGAGGGGGATTCCCGCGATCTCCAGGAGGTCGAGGGCCTCCTCGTCCGGGGTCAGAGAGGTGCGGGCGGTGCCCGCGGGATGGGTGTCGCGACCGAGGGACTCCTCGGCCGTCGCGGTCTCACGGGTCGAGGGCACGGCGGTGAGGTGGCGGCGCGACGCCTCCTGCTCGGAGAGCCTGTCACCGCCGTCCAGGGTCACGCCCGCGGGGCGGCCCCTGACCTCGGAGGCCGCCACCCCCTCGGAACCCGCCAGCCCTCCGGCGCCCGTGAGCTCCTCGGTGCCCGCCGGTCCGCCGGTTCCCGTCGGTCCGTTCGCGTCCGCCGGTCCCCTGACGCCCGCTGGTCCGCCGGTTTCCGCTGGTTCCTCCAGGTCCGCCGGTCGTTCCCGGCCCCCGGAAGGCTCAGGGGCCCGCGTCTCCCGCGCCGCCGCGCCCTCCGCCGCGGCCTGCTGGGGGACCGGTGAGGGAGCGGCCCCCTCCGTTTCCCCGGTTCCCGACGCTCCGGCCGCCGTGCTCCCGGCCTGCTCTCTTCGGCCTTCCAGCAGCGCGGACAGGTTCGCGGCGAACCTGTCGATCAGCTTCGCGCCGACCTCGGCCATCACTCCTCTGCCGAACTGGGCCGGACGTCCTGTCACGGTGAAGGCGGTCTCGACGGTCACCCGGGTGCCGGAGTCGCCGGGCCCCTCGGGGCGCAGCCGCGCGACGACCGCGGCGGAGGCCGTTCCCGGGCCGCGCGACTCCTTGCCCGACGCCCTGATGGTCAGGGTCCTGGCCTCCGCGTCCACGTCCTCGAACGTGGCCTTTCCCCGGTAGACGAGCGTGATGGGCCCGACCTTCACCTTCATCCGCCCGGTCATGTGGTCGTCCTCGACCTTCTCCAGCGCGGCTCCCGGCAGGCAGGGGGCGACCCGCTCGACGTCGAGCAGCGCGGACCACGCCCGCTCGACCGGCACCGGAACCGTGAACTCGTGTTCGAACCGCATCGCCATCGATCCGCTCCTTGTCGATCCACCGCTCGCGCGGCGTCACCTCAGCCTCCGGCGGCCCTGACCGCCCGGTAGGTCAGCACCCGGGCCAGGTGACGGCGGTATTCGGGGCCGCCGTGCAGGTCGGTCGGGGGCACGCTCCCCTCGTCCGCGCGGTCGCAGGCCTCCCTGATCCGGTCGGGCGCGCCGTTCGACCCGGAGGGCGCGAAGTCGGCGCCGCGCAGCGCGGCCTCGACCGCGTGCGCCCGCACCGGCGTCGGGCCCATGTTGGTCAGCGCGATCCGCGCCTCCTCGACGGTCCCTCCGCCCCCCTCGCCCAGCCGTACGGCCGCCGCCACGCCCACGGTCGCCCAGGACTGCGCGGTCCGGTGGAACTTCTCGTAGTGGAAACCCCAGCCGGGGCCGAGCTTCGGCACCCGGACGCCGACCAGGATCTCCCCGGGTTCGAGGGCGGGCTCCAGGTAGTCGACGAAGAACTCGGAGGCCGGGATCTCCCGCTCGCCGTCGACGGACCTGACGACGAACACGCAGTCCAGCGCCAGGGCGACGGCGGGCAGGTCCCCGGCGGGGTCGGCGTGGGCCAGCGAGCCGCCGAACGTGCCGCGGTGCCGTACGGCGGGGTCCGCCACGGTCGCGGTGGCCAGCGCGACCAGCGGGATCAGCTCCCTGACCACGCTGGAGCGCATCACCTCGTCGTGGGTGGTGAGCGCGCCGACGAACACGTGGTCGCCCCTGTCCTCGACGCCGCGCGGCTCGGGCAGCCGCCCGATGTCCACCAGCGCGGACGGGTAGGCGAGCCGCAGGCGCAGCAGCGGCAGCAGCGACTGGCCGCCCGCCAGCACCTTGACGTCGTCGCCCGCCTCCTCCGCGTCGCCGAGCGCGCGGCAGGCCTCCTCGAGGGAGGCGGGCCTGATGTAGTCGAAAGGCGCGGAGATCATCGGAGGCCTCCCTCTGAGGTGGGCGCGGACCCGGCGGCGGACGCCTCCGGCGGTCCGCCTGTCCCCGCGGGGCCGGTCGACCGGGCCTCGGCGATCGTCCGCCAGACCCGCTCCGGCGTGCACGGCATCCGCACGTCGTGCACGCCGTACGGGCGCAGCGCGTCCACGATCGCGTTGACGACGGCCGGGGTCGAGGCGATCGTGCCCGCCTCGCCGACGCCCTTGACGCCGAGCGGGTTGCTGGTCGCGGGGGTCTCGGTCCTGTCGGTGGTGAACTCGGGCAGGTCGGCCGCGGACGGGATCAGGTAGTCCGACATCGTCGTGGTCAGCAGGTTGCCCTCCGAGTCGTGTATCGCCTCCTCGAACAGGGCCTGCCCGATGCCCTGCGCGATGCCGCCGTGCACCTGGCCCTCGACGATCAGCGGGTTCACCACCGAGCCCACGTCGTCGACGGCGACGTACGACCTGATCCTGGACGCGCCGGTCTCGGTGTCCACCTCGACCGCGCACAGGTGGGTGCCGTGCGGGAAGGAGAAGTTGTCCGGGTCGAAGGTCGACTCGGCGTCCAGGCTGGGCTCGAAGCCGTCGGGCAGGTCGTGCGCGGCGAAGGCGGCCAGCGCAAGCTCCTGGATGGTGCGTCCCTGCGCGGTCCCGCGCACCTTGAACGAGCCGTCGCTGAACTCGATGTCGTCGGCTGAGGCCTCCAGCATGTGGGCGGCCAGCTCCCTGGCCCTGTCCTTCACCTTCTCGCAGGCGGACAGCACGGCGACGCCGCCCACGACCAGCGAGCGGGAGCCGTAGGTGTCCATGCCCTTGTGCGAGATCGCCGTGTCGCCGTGCAGCACCGTGACGTCCTCGAACGGCACGCCCAGCGCGTCGGCCGTGATCTGGCTCCACGCCGTCTCGTGCCCCTGGCCGTGCGGGCTCGTGCCGGTGACCACCTCGACCTTGCCGGTCGGCAGCATCCGGACCGTGGCGTGCTCCCAGCCGCCCGCGCCGTAGCTGAGCGAGCCCAGCACGCGCGAGGGCGCGAGGCCGCACATCTCGGTGTAGGTCGACACGCCGACGCCGAGCTGGACCGGGTCGCGCCTGGCCCGCCGCTCCGCCTGCTCCGCCCTGAGCGCGTCGTAGCCGAACAGCGCGAGCGCCCTGTCCGTCGCGGCCTCGTAGTTGCCCGAGTCGTAGGTCAGGCCGCAGACCGTGGTGTACGGGAACTCCTCATGGGTGATCCAGTTGCGGCGCCGTACCTCGACGGGGTCCAGGCCCAGCTCGGCGGCGAGCTCGTCGACGGCCCGCTCGATGGCGAAGGTGGCCTCGGGACGCCCCGCGCCCCGGTAGGCGTCCGTCGGCATCTTGGTCGTGAAGACGCCCGTGCAGGTGAAGTCGTAGGCGTCCATCTTGTAGATGCCGCTGTACATGAACGCCCCGAGCAGTGGGATGCCCGGCGTGACCAGCATCAGGTAGGCGCCCATGTCGGCCAGCAGCTCCACCTTGACGCCCCTGACGCGCCCGTCCCGCTCGGCGGCGATCCGGATGCGCTGGAGCTGGTCACGGCCGTGGTGCACGGTCAGGTTGCCCTCCGAGCGGGACTCGGTCCACTTCACCGGCTTGCCGAGCCTGCGCGTCAGCAGGAGCGCGAGCACCTCCTCGGCGGTGACCTGGAGCTTGGAGCCGAAGCCGCCGCCCACGTCGGGGGCGATCACCCGCAGCCTGTGCTCGGGGATGCCGGTGGTCATGGCCAGCATCACGCGCAGCACGTGCGGGATCTGCGTCGAGGAGTGCAGGGTGAAGGTCTCGCCGTCGGTCGCGGCCACGACCGCTCTGGGCTCCATCGCGGTCGGGATCAGCCGCTGCTGGACGTACTCGCGCTCGATCACCACGGGCGCGTCGCGGAACGCCGCGTCGATGTCGCCCTGGGCGAACTTCCAGGTGAAGGCGCGGTTGCCCGACTCGTGGACCCTGGGGGCGCCCTCGGCGAGCGCCTCGGTCATGTCGACGACAGCCTCCAGCGGCTCGTAGTCGACCTCGATGGCCTCCAGGGCGTCGGCCGCCCGGTGACGGTCGGTCGCGACCACGCAGGCCACCGCCTCGCCGGCGTAGCGGACCTCGTTCACCGCCATCGGCGGGTGGTCGGGGATGAGGATGTCCTCGGTGACGGGCCAGGCGCACGGCAGGCTGCCCTGCTCGTCGGCGAAGTCCTGGCCGCTGTGGACGGCGACCACGCCGGGCCTGGCCCGCGCGGCGGAGGTGTCGATCCGGGTGATCCTGGCGTGCGCCATCGGGCTGCGCAGGAACGCCACGTACAGCATGCCGGGAAGCTGGATGTTGTCGGTCCACGTGGTCCGGCCCGTGACCAGCCGGGCGTCCTCCTTGCGCCTGCGGGCCCTGCCGACCTCGTGCGCGTCGGAGGGACGGCCGAGCTGGTCGCTCTCCGCGATCCGTTCGGCGACCAGGCCCGCGTCGAGTTGCTCGGTCATGACGCCGGGGCCTCCTGCCGTGTCTCCGGCCGCGTCTCCCGTGGTGCTTCCTGGCGCGCCATCTCCCTGGCGCCGCGTTGTACGGCCCTGACGATGTTGGAGTATCCCGTGCACCGGCACAGGTTGCCCTCGAGTCCCCGGCGCACCGCCTCCTCCGAGGGGTCGGGATCGTCCTTGAGCAGGTCGATCGCGGCCATGATCATGCCGGGGGTGCAGTATCCGCACTGCAGCGCGTGCTCTGCGTGGAAGGCCTCCTGCATGGGGTGCCACTCCTGCCCCCGCGCCAGACCCTCGATCGTGACGACCTCGCTCCCGTCCGCCTGGACGGCGAGCACGGAACAGCTCTTGGCGCTTCTGCCGTCGAGCGTCACGGTGCAGGCGCCGCAGTTGCCGGTGTCGCAGCCGATGGGGGTCCCGGTCTTGCCGAGCCGGTCTCGCAGCAGGTGGACGAGGAGGAGGCGCGGCTCGACCTCTTCCTCGTAGGTGACTCCGTCCACGCTGACGGTGATTCGAGGCATACGTCCTCCCGGTGCACCCGTGACAGCTCAAGAGAGATGAGCTGACAGAAGTGAACGTACGCCCCTGTCCTGCCCGGTCAAGGCCCCGTTCAAGCTCGACGCCCACTCCTCGCCCGTCTCTTGCCCACCGCCTTGCCCGCCGCCGCGTTCACCGCCCTGCCCGTCGCCGTGCCCGCCCTCCCTCAGCCACCCTCCCGCCTTCCCTCAGCCGCCCTCCCGTTCGCGGCCCGGCCGCCTCGCCGCGCGCCCTCCGCCGGGCTCAGGCCAGGGGGAGGTCGTCCTCGTGGACGTCCTGACGGCGCGGACCCAGGATGCGGCGGTCGGCCTCGTCGATCCGGACGTCGTTGATGCTCGCCTCACGCCGTCGCATCAGCCCGTCGTCGGCGAACTCCCACAGCTCGTTGCCGTAGCTGCGCCACCACTGACCGTCCGCGTCGTGCCATTCGTACTGGAACCGTACGGCGATGCGGTTCCCGTCGAACGCCCACAGGTTCTTGCGGAGCGCGTAGTCCTGCTCCCTGGCCCACTTGCGGGCGAGAAACTCCTTGATCTCCTCGCGTCCGGTGAGGAACTCCTCCCGGTTGCGCCAGACCGAGTCCGGTGTGTAGGCGAGGGAGACCCGTTCGGGATCCCGCGTGTTCCAGGCGTCCTCGGCGGCCCGGACCTTGGCCCTGGCCGTCTCCTCGGTGAAGTTCACGATCCCTCCAGAGATATCGCCTGCACCGGGCAGGCCCGCGCGGCCTCCTCGACGGCGTCGGCCAGCGCGTCGTCGGGTTCCGCGACGTAGACCAGCCGGTCGTCGTCGTCAAGCTCGAACACCTCGGGCGCGGCGAACACGCACTGCGCGTGCACCTGACACAGCGCCCGATCAACGACCACCTTCATCTCGCCCCTCACCTCATTCCCTCCCCGCCGGTCCGCGACCCCCGGTCGCGGGCTTCCCCGTTCCGCCCGGTCACGTGATCCGCACCGATCCCGTGACCGGCGGGTTGAACCGGGAGTACCTGTCGAACCTCCAGCGGAGCGGGCTCGCCCCCCGGACGTGGACGGCCCGGTCGACCTCGAACTCCACGAGACGCTGCGCACCGGGGACGTCGCCCGGATCCCAGTCGACCCGCGCCCGTCCCGACAGGTGCAGCGCGTCGCCGTTCTCCCAGTCCAGGAAGAGCAGGCCGCAGGAGTCGTCCAGTTCCAGGTTCCCGAGCGTCATGTACATGGAGTTGCCGACGTAGTCGGGCCAGACCAGCCGTCGCTCGTCGAGCACCCGCACGAACCCCGGGTTGCCGCCCCGGTGCGACAGGTCGGCGCCGAGCCCGGGGGCGCGGGTGGCGACGAAGAAGGTGTCCGCGCCCCCGATCCACGCCCGCTGGCCGCCGGTGAGCGTCTCCGTGGTCGACACCTCGCCGGGCGGGCCCCCGGACTCCCCGGAGAGGTCGCGTGTCTGGATGTACTTCGGGCAGTTCGCGTACGTCTGCTCGGTGCGCACGACCAGCCGCCCGTCCGTCCTCAGCACCGTGCCGTTGACGCGCATCCTGCGCCTGCTGCCGAACTCGATCGCGAGCATCCCGATCTCACCCTCCTCCAGCCCGGCCAGCGGATCACCGTCGCCCGGCACCGCCCCGATCACGAGCGTCCGCTCGTCCGCGGCCTCGGCGAACCCCTCGTCCCCGGTCAGGAAGGTCGCCCACAGTCGCCCGTCCCGGTCGTCGGCCCCGATCACCAGCATCCGCTGCCGCCTCAGGAACTCGGCGGCGACCGCGGGGACCTCCGCCTTCGCCCCCGCGGAGCCCAGCTTCTCCGCGTGCACCCCCGCGCGTCTCTGCACGGCGACCTCTCCCATATGCCTCATGGCCGTTTTAGAAGAAGCCGCAGGTGGGGCCGCCCTCGGTTGGGGCGGGCCGCTCGTCGGCGCCGCTGGGGGCGTAGATCTCCAGCCGGATCCCGTCCGGGTCCTCGAAGAACACGCCCCCCGACGAGGCCCCCTCGCGGTGCGGCACCACGCCGTCGTGGTGGAGCGTGCCGCCGATCTCCCGGATCACGGTCTCCGCTCTGCGGACCGTCTCGATGTCCGGCACCTGGAACGCCAGGTGGTGCAGGCCGGGCAGGCCGGTGGCGAAGCGGCCCTCGCTCTGCTGCCAGAGGGTCACCAGGAGCTCCCCGCCGAGGCCGAGGAAGGCGTAGCGGCGCTCCGCCTGGTCGGACTCGCCGAGGACCTCGAAGCCGAAGACCTTCAGGTAGAACTCCTTCGACCTGTCGAGGTCGGAGACGTTGAGGCCGACATGGCCGGTCTTGAAAGACATCGCCGTTCTCCCCTCACGGCTTCTAACGGTCTGTTCCGTTAGAAGATGTGAGGTAAATATAACGGAACTTGATGGATTTTTCCGTTAGAAAAATGTGATGTGGATCACTGATCGTTAAGGGCGCGGCCTGGTGAGGGCTCAGGAAGAGGTCTGCCGGAAGCCGGGACGCGCGCCGCGGCGGGCCGTGGTGCGGGCCGTGGTGCAGCCCGTGCGGCCCGTACGGACCGCGCGGGGCCGTGAGGCTGGGGGCGTGGTGGGCGTGGTGGGCGCGGGGGTCAGGAGGTCCTGTGCTGGCGGTAGTGGCGGGCGGCGCGGGCCCGGTTGCCGCAGCCGACCGAGCACCACTCCTGACGGGGGTGCTCCCTGACGTAATAGAGCACGCAGCGCGGGGCCAGGCAGGCGCGCAGCTGCTCGCGGTGTGGTCCGGCCAGCAGTTCGATCGCCGCCGCCGCCAGGGCGGCCCTGACGCGCGCGGACTGTCCGGTCTCGCCGGCGGAGACGCTCACGGCCACGGGGACGCCGTCGGCGGGCCACTCCAGCCGCGGGGCCACCGGCACGGCGAGCGCCGTGGCGTTGACGAGGGCGAGGGACTCGGCGAACCCCGGAAGACGGTCGGCGTCCGCGCTGCTCACGGGGCCGGGCGCGACGGCTCTGGCGAACAGGGCCCGTACGGCCTGCCGCAACTCGACCACTTCGCGCCACAGCTCCTCGGAAGCGGTGAAGCCGGGGTCGAGCCCCAGCTCGGCGGCGTGCGCGCGGCCCCAGACGGTCATGCCCTCGACGTCGGAGAGCTCGTCCACCGGTCCGCTCCGTCTCGCGCGGACCGTGCTCACGAACTCCAGGGCCAGCATTCCCTCAGTCTAACGCCTGACACGGCCGCCACCCGTGAGACCAGCGGGGGCCTACTGACGCCGAACCGCCCTGGCCAGGATGGAGACCAGCCCCGCCAGGCCCAGACCCCCCAGGACGACGGGAAGCATGACCAGCGGCTCCAGGTCGGGCACGCTGATGAAGAGGATCCCGGAGACGATGAACAGCAGGCCGCTGAGCAGGGCCATCCAGTCGGTGCGGTGCCTTCGCGTGCGCCGCGCCGGATCCGTCTCAGGCGCCACGCCGTACCTCCACGTCTCCGATGCCCGCCTTGACGTTCAGGACCACGGTCGCCACGTCACCCTTCGGCGGCCTCTCGGGCTCCAGGACCCTGTGGTACCGGACGTCGGCCCCGCCCTCGACCGAGTGGTCGATCTTGACGTCGCCGAACTTGGTGTACCCGTTGACCTCGGCTCTGGCCGTCGCGGGCAGGATCACACTGATCTGGCCGACCGAGACGGACACGTCGAGGACGGTGCGCGATCCCGGTGGCAGCGGCAGCTCGCTCAGGTCCAGGGTTCCCTCGCCGACCCCCACCGAGTAGGTGCGGGCGATCTCCGAGACCTTCGTCGGCTCCCAGTGGTAGCTGCCGAACTTCTTCGGCATGTCGACCAGCGTCGACCCCGCCACCAGGGCGATCGCGATGACGGCGCCCGCCGCGACCAGGGCCGCGCCCCGGCCGAACCACGTGGCGACCAGCAGGCCCGCACCGATGGTGACGAGCATCGCGCCGCCGACGACCGTCAGGTTCACCGACCCTGACGTGGACTGCGTCGCCACGATGATTCCTCCGACGATCATGGCCAGGAAGATGGTGATGCCCCCGACGAACGACCTGGGCCGCTTCGGTCGGGGCGCTCTCTCGACCGGCTGGCCGTATCCGGAGAGGTCGTAGGGGGAGTAGGGCTGCTGTCGCCTGCGAGGGTCCAGCGGCCGGTAGGGGCCGTAGGGCGAGAACGGCTCCCCTGAGGAGTCGAACGAGATCCCTGCCGGGTGGTACGGGCCCGACGGCGCGCCCGCCGTCCGTGGAGCGTTTCCCGCCGGGGGCGCGCCCGCGGGCGTCGCCGGGGGCGCGGGCGGAGGGGCCGCGTGGGCGGCGTCGAAGGTCTCCGTCCGCTCCCGCGGGCCGGGGCCGGGCTCCGGCGGCGCGAGGCGCTCCCGCGCCTCCTCCCGGTACGGCCGGCTCTCCTGGTACGGCTGCGCCCGCGCGGGCGTGTCCGGCTCGGCTGCGGGCGGCTCACCGGACTCACCGGACTCACCGGACTCGGCGGGAGCGGAGACGGGGGCGGGAGCGGGAGCGGACGAGACGACGTCGGGCGGGGAGGCGAAGGGCGCGGAGGGTGTGAAGGCCGCAGGGGACGCGGAGGGTGTGAAGGCCGCGGGGGGCGCGGAGGACGCCGGCGGTGCGAAGGGCACCGACGGCGCTGACGGCTGTTCCGGGGACCGGGGAACCCGTCGTCCGCGCAGCCGGTCAGGCAGGGAACGGGCCACGGCCAGCAGGTCGACGCCGCGGGAGTGGGCGGTGAGCAGGGTGATGGCGAACAGCGTGCCGACGATCACCGTGCCGGTGCTGATGCCGTCGGAGGACAGGTTGATGATCAGGCCGAAGGCGAAGACGCCGGTCAGCAGGGCCATCACGGTCTCGGCGTCGAAGTCCCTGCGGGTCCACTGCTCCATGTATCCGGGACCGCCGTTCGTCTCCCGCATGAGCAGGAACGCCGCGACGTAGAGCATGACGCCGATCCCCGAGCCCAGGACCAGCACCGCGAAGCCGACGCGGAACAGCACGGGGTCGACCCCGGCGTAGCGCCCGAGGCCCGCGCAGACGCCGGTGAGCATCCGGCCCTCTTCGCCGCGCCTGAGCGTTCTCTCCTCATGCGGGGGCGAGAGGGGCGGCGAGTCGGACAGGGTGCTCGCCGGGTCCTGTGCGTTCCCGGTGTCGTTCATGTTCCTATCGTGGTCCTTCAGGGACCGTGACCGCATCCGGGAGACCCCTGAGTCGCCCCGGAGCGGGCGGGCCCCTCTCAGGGTCCCGTCAGGGGAACGCCTGATGCGGTGACCGCCCCCGACATGTGACGATGCTGATGATATGGCTGACAGGAAGACAATTCGCGACGCGGCGCCCGTGGCATCCGAGGAACACGCCTTCCCTCGGCTGATGAGGCCGGTTGAAGGGCGTCTGGTCGCCGGGGTCGCCCAGGGCGCGGCCGCCCAGCTCGGGCTCGACCCGGTGGTGCTGCGGCTGGCCTTCGTGCTGCTCACCGTTCTGGGCGGGATCGGCGTCGTCGCCTACGCGGCGCTGTGGATGTTCACCCCGCTCGAACCGTACGAGGGCAGGGAGCCGTCGAGGGACTGGAGCCAGATCGCCGCCTACGGGGCGATCGGGCTGGCGCTGATGGCCCTCGCCTGGCTCACCGGCGCCTCGACGGGCGGGGTCGGCGCGTGGCCGATCGCGGCCGGCGGCATCGGCTCGCTGATCCTGTGGCAGCAGGCCGACCCCGACCGGCGGCGGCGCTGGATGAGCACCACGGTCGGGCAGGTGCGTCAGAACCGGGCCCGCACGCTCGCCGGTCTGGCGCTCGTCGTCGTCGGAGCGATCGGCTTCCTGGCGGTGACCGACGAGCTGGACAACGCCCAGCCCGGCATCGTGTTCACGCTGGTGGTCGTGGGAGGCGTCGCCTTCATCGCGGCCCCCTGGCTGGCGGCGCTGTGGAAGGAGCTCCAGCGGGAGCGCCGCGAGCGCATCCGGCAGGAGGAGCGCGCCGAGTTCGCCGCGCACGTGCACGACTCCGTGCTGCACACCCTGACGCTGATCCAGCGCAACGCCCACGACTCGCGCGAGGTGATGCGGCTGGCCCGTTCCCAGGAGCGTGAGCTGCGCAACTGGCTCTACCAGCCGAAACAGGACGCCGACGTGTCGGTGGCCGCGGCCGTGCGGCGGGTCGCCGCCGAGGAGGAGGACGCGCACGGCGTGCCCATCGAGGTCGTCTGCGTGGGCGACTGCCCGCTGACGCCCGAGCTGTCCGCGATGATGCAGGCGGCCAGGCAGGCCATGGTCAACGCCGCGAAATACTCTGGATCGTCGGTCATCTCCGTCTACGCCGAGGCGGAGCCGGACGAGGTCGTCGTCTTCGTCCGGGACCGGGGCGTCGGATTCGACATGAAGGACGTCCCGGAGGACCGGATGGGCATCCGGCAGTCGATCATTGGCAGGATGGAACGCCACGGCGGCAGCGCCCGGGTGCGGACCGAGCCGGGCGAGGGTACGGAAGTGATGTTGACCATGAAACTGGAGAAGGCGTGAGCGAGCGGGCCAGCGGGCACGGCAGGCAGCGGACGTGGGCGGCGAGGGAGTTCTCATGAGCACCGTCAGGGTTCTGATCGTCGACGACCACCGTCTTTTCCGCTCGGGCGTCCGCGCCGAGCTGGGCGACTCGGTCGAGGTGATCGGGGAGGCGGAGGACGTCGAGTCGGCGGTCAAGGCCATCGCCGAGCTCCAGCCGGACGTGGTGCTGCTCGACGTGCACATGCCCGGAGGCGGAGGCCAGGAGGTGCTGCGCCGGGTCCTCGGGGCGGGTTCGCAGGTCCGCTTCCTCGCCCTGTCGGTCTCCGACGCGGCCGAGGACGTCATCGGCGTCATCCGCGGGGGCGCCAGGGGATACGTCACCAAGACCATCAGCGGTCGCGAGCTGACCGACGCGATCCGCAGGGTCGCCGACGGCGACGCGGTCTTCTCCCCGAGGCTGGCGGGCTTCGTGCTGGACGCCTTCGCCTCGAGCGAGGCCCCGCCGATCGATCCCGAGCTCGACTCGCTGACCCAGCGCGAGCGCGAGGTGCTGCGCCTGATCGCCAGGGGCTACGCCTACAAGGAGATCGCCAAGGAGCTGTTCATCTCGGTCAAGACGGTGGAGACGCACGTCTCGTCCGTCCTGCGCAAGCTCCAGCTGTCCAACCGGCACGAGCTCTCACGCTGGGCGACCGCGCGACGTTTGGTGTGATCTGTACTACCTGTAACTTATGTGCGACTCTGCGAAGTATGGGTCGTGACGTACCTGCCATGGTGTTCAGCCGGGAGGACCGCCGACGATACCGGGACAAGATCCGCCGGTCTCTCGACGCCCTCGCGCGGATGTTGCGTGAGTTCAGGTTCGAGGCCGACAGGCCGAGGGCCGGATTGGAGATCGAGCTCAACCTCGTGGACGACCGGGGCGAGCCCGCGATGAAGAACGCCGAGGTGCTGGCGGCGATCGCGCAGCCCGACTGGGCGACCGAGCTGGGCCAGTTCAACGTCGAGATCAACATCTTGCCGGAACCGCTCGAGGGGGACGGCGCCGTACGCCTTGAGAAGACGGTGCGCGACCGGCTCAACCACGCCGAGGAGCGGGCCGACACGGTCGGCGGGCACCTGGTGATGGTCGGCATCCTGCCCACGCTGCGCGAAAGCGACGTGCACGAGGGCACCCTGTCCGCCAACCCCCGCTACAGGCTGCTCAACGAGCAGATCTTCGCGGCCAGGGGCGAGGACCTGCACCTGTCGATCCGAGGCGACGAGACGCTCGACACCTACGCCGACAGCATCACCCCCGAGGCGGCCTGCACGAGCCTCCAGCTCCACCTCCAGGTCGCCCCCTCGGCGTTCGCCGCCACCTGGAACGCCGCCCAGGCCGTCGCCGGGGCCCAGGTGGCGGTCGCGGCCAACTCGCCGTTCCTGTTCGGCAAGCACCTGTGGCAGGAGACCAGGATCCCGCTGTTCGAGCAGGCGACCGACACCCGCCCCGCGGAGCTGAAGGCGCAGGGAGTGCGGCCGAGGGTGTGGTTCGGCGAACGGTGGATCACCTCGGTCTTCGACCTGTTCGAGGAGAACGCGCGTTACTTCCCGCCCCTGCTGCCCGTGTGCGACGACGCCGACCCGCAGGAGGACCTGGCCCGCGGCGTGCCTCCCGAACTGGGCGAGCTGACACTGCACAACGGGACCATCTACCGGTGGAACCGGCCGATCTACGCGGTCGTGGACGGCGTGCCGCACCTGCGGGTGGAGAACCGGGTGCTGCCCGCGGGGCCGTCCGTCGCCGACATCGCCGCGAACGCGGCGTTCTACTACGGCCTCATGCGCGTGCTGCCCTTCATGGAACGCCCGGTGTGGACGCGCATGTCCTTCGCCGCGGCCAAGGACAACCTGCACGCCGCCGCCAGAGGCGGTCTCGACGCCCGCCTCTACTGGCCCGGCATGGGCGAGGTGGTCGCGTCCGAGCTGATCCTGCGTCGGTTGCTGCCGCTCGCCCACGAGGGCCTCGCCCTGCGGGAGGTCGACGCAGACGTGCGGGACAAGCTGCTCACAATCATCGAGCGGCGGTGCGTGACGGGCAGGAACGGGGCGAGCTGGCAGACCGACGCCGTGAACGCGATGGACAACCTCGACAGGCACGAGGCGCTGCGCCGGATGACCCTGCGTTACATCGAGCACATGCACACCAATCAGCCCGTCCACGCCTGGCCCGCGATGTGAGGGACCCGGCCCTCCCGCCGTGACGTGAAGGCCTCCGCCGTTCCTGTCCGGGCGGGGCGAAATCCTTTTCCGATTGATTCGACGGCCGACGGCGCGGCATGCCAGGAAGACGAAACGTTTCTTTCACCTACGGTTGCGCTGACTTGGCGTGGCCTGATGAAAAAACGATGGAAATGACCGCGGCCGTTCTTCTCGCACCGGGAATCGTCTGGGTCACCGGGGCGACGGCCTCCGACGCGTCAGCGAGATTCCTCTACTCCTGCGATGACTTCTCCGTTTCCTCCGACCGGTGCCAGATCTCCATCAGGTGCCGGGGCGGGGCCGGTCCGCGTTTCCAGGTGCGCGGCTTTTCCGCACCTCGGGCGGCGGCCGCGGTGCCGGGACCGTCACGGGACGCCTCCGCCGGCGGTGATACGCCTCCGTGTTTACCCTGTGAATCCGCCGGAAGGCTGATGTCGCGCGGTCACGGTCCGCCTAGTCTGAGGCCGACGATCCACAGGGGGTGATGTCATGCGGAGGACGGTTCGCGAGATCGGTTGGGCCGTACGGGGCGCCTGCCGCGCGAGCGATCCCGAGATGTTCTTCCCGCTGACGCAGTCGGCCGAGCAGGAGGCGCGGGCGAAGGCGGTCTGCTCGGGATGCCAGGTGCTGGCCGACTGCCGGGCCTACGCCCTGCGCGCGGGCGAGCCCGAGGGCATCTGGGGCGGCCTCACCGTCCAGGAGCGGCGCAGCCTGCGCTTCCCCGCCGGGTGGCGGCAGCCCGCCGCCGGTTGACCGTCCGGCGCGTGGGCCGACCGTCCGGCGCGTAGCCTCGATGCGGGCGACAGAGGCGAGCCGAGAGGCGGAGAGCGTGGCTGTGCGGGGAGAGACGGACGAGAGCACGGCCGTGACGGTGGGAGCGCGGGCCGCGCTCGCGGGCGCGGTCGCCGTCCTGGCGGCGGCGAACGTGCTCAACAACCGGGTCGCCCCGAGGATGGCCCCGCTGACCTCGACCCTCACCGTGGGCGCCCTGCTCGCACTGGCCCGTCGTCACGGGGTCTCATGGTCGGAGATGGGGTTCCGTGAGCGTTCCAGGGGCCTGCTGATCGGCGGCCTCCTCGCCTCGGCCGTCGCCGGGGTCTACAGCGTGGGGATCGCCGTCCCGGCGACCCGTCGTTTCTTCCGCGACGAGCGGGCCCTGTCGCTGTCCCGCGCCCGCGCGATCGAGGAGGCGCTGCTCCAGGTCCCGTTCGGCACGGTCCTGCTGGAGGAGGTCGGTTTTCGCGGGGTGGTCCACGCCCTCGTCGCCCGCACCCACGGGACCGCCACGGCCACCGCCGTCTCCTCGGCCCTGTTCGGCCTCTGGCACGTCCTTCCCGCGATCGACATGATGGCCGCGAACCCCGCGCTGAGCCGTCTGGCGTCGGGGGAGGCCCCGCAGGACGGGGAGGCCGGAGCCGACCGCGCGCCGGATCCTCGGGGCGGCCCGTCCGCGGGCGAGGTGGCGCGGGTGGTGGCGGGCTCCGTGGCCGCGACGGCGGTCGCCGGGGTGTTCTTCTGCGAGCTGAGACGCAGGGGAGGCCTCGCCGCGCCGTCGCTGTTCCACTTCGCGACCAACTCGCTCGGCTACCTGTTCGCCCGCCTCGCGCCGCCCGACTCGACCCCCGCACCGGAGAGCCGCCCCCGCCGCGACGACCGCGAGCCCTGACCGGCCCGCCACCGTACGGGCGTCCCTGAGCGGCCCGTCACCTGGGGCGGCGACCGCATGCCTCCGCCGGGTTCTCGGTGTTCTCCGCGCGCCGGTACGGCGAGTGCCGACACGGGCGTGCCCGGCGCTTTCGCACGGTGCGCGACCCGGTGAACGTTCCCGGTCACGATGTCAGCCGGTGCGTCGCCGTACGGGGAAGCGGCCCCGGGCCGCCAGCTCGATCGTGACGAGCACGGCCACCGCCTCGGCCGCCAGCAGCGCGACCAGCACGACGAGCTGGACCACCCCGGCCTGGACCGGGCTCGCCCCGCCCAGCAGCATGCCCACGAAGGCTCCGGGAAGCGTGACCAGGCCCACGGTCGAGGTCTGGTCCAGCGGGGGCGTCAGCGCCTGGGCCGCCGCGGGACGGCAGATCTCCAGGGCCGCGTCCCGCTCGGAGAGGCCCAGCGCGAGCGCCGCCTCGACCTCGCCGTGCCGCAGGGCCAGCTCGTCGACCGCCCGCCGTCCCGCGAGCGCCGTGGCCGTCAGGCACCCGCCCAGCAGGATGCCCGCCACGGGGATCAGCGTGATGCCCCTGAAAGGCACGACGCCGGTGCCGACGAGCAGCGCGAGCACGGGCAGTGTTCCCGCGGCGACGGGAACGGCCGCCCACCGGACCGCGGGGCCGCGGGTGATCCTGCGTCCGGCGGTCCGGCTCGCCACGCCGTACATGACCGCGATGAAGGCCGCCACCGCCAGCGGCCGCTCGACGGCCCAGACGATGATCAGCGCGACCGCGCCGAGCTGGACGGCGGCCCGCAGGCACGCCACGAGCACGGCGCGCCCGTGTCCGAGGCCGCCCAGCCGGGAGACGGCCGCGCCCGCCACGGCCAGGAGGGCGACGACAACGGCGGTGAGGGGAGACAGGCCGATGGTGCTCATGGGAGCAAGGCTTCCACGCGGGCGGGGCCGCCGACGTGAGTGGTCCCCGTGCCCGGGGGAGCACGGGGACCACGGAGATCATGGATGCCGGCGTATCTCAGCGGATGTCGTCCAGGAGATCGCTCACCTGCCTTCCTCGTGTCGGCCTTCTCTTGTCGCCTCTCGTTCGCCTGCTGTCAGGCTCTTGTCCCGCTCCCTTCTCCCGTGCGTCCGGTCGGGCGTGCCCGTCCCGCCGGAACCCCTTCGGGGGACGGGCACGAGGTTCGTCCCGGTTGTCGCGGGACGGTCAGTGGGATCCGTGGTCGGACAGGCCCTCCCGCTGGATCTTCTTCCAGGACTTCGGCTCCTTGAGCTCGCCGGTCGGGGAGGCGCTCCTGGCGTTCGACGCCTGCGGGGCGGAGGCGGGCTTGCTCGGGGTGAACAGCCAGGTCTGGAAGAGAGCGCCGAGCTGCCTGCCGGAGGTCCGCTCCGCGTAGGCGACGAAGTCCTCGATGCGGGCGTTGCCGTACTTGTGGACCGTGGGCCAGCCCTTCAGGATCCTGAAGAAGGTCTGGTCGCCGACCTCGGCGCGCAGGGCCTGCAGGGCGATCGCGCCACGGTTGTACACCGCTCCGTGGAACTGGTTCTGCGCTCCGGGGTCACCCGGCTTCACCTGCCAGAACGGGTCGCCGTCCGGGTAGAAGGAGTAGGTCCACGCGGCGAGTTCCGCCGCCGTCCCCTCGCCCTCCTTCTCCGACCAGAGCCACTCGGCGTAGCGTGCGAAGCCCTCGTTGAGCCAGATGTCGCGCCAGGTCTTGAGCGAGACGTCGTCGCCGAACCACTGGTGCGCCTGCTCGTGCACCACGACGTAGGGGTTGGCCCCGAGTCGGAAGTGGCGGGGGCTGTAGAAGGGCCGCGTCTGGGTCTCCAGGGCGTAGCCGGTGGGCACGTTGGGGACGTACCCGCCGATCGCCTCGAACGGGTAGGGGCCGAAGACGCCGCTCTCCCAGTCGACGATCTCCGCGGTGCGCTCGACGCTGGCCTTGGCCGCGCCCTCGTCGGCGCCGAGGTCCCTGCTGTAGGCGTTGAAGACCGGCAGCCCGCTCTCGCTGGTGTCCCTGATGATCTCGAACTTGCCGGCCGCGAACGTGGTCAGGTAGGTCGCCTGGGGCTTGGACGAGCGCCAGTTGTAGCGGGTCCAGCCAAGGCGGGAGGCGGCCGACTGCAGGGTGCCGTTGCTGATGGCCTGGGTGCCGTCGGGGACGAGGATGGAGACGTCGTAGGTCGCCTTGTCGGACGGGTGGTCGTTGCTGGGGTACCACCACCAGGCGGCCTCGGGCTCACCGGCGGCGACACCGCCGTCGGGGGTGCGCAGCCAGGGGTTGTAGCCGTTGACCGACACCTGGGACGGGGTGCCCGCGTATCTGACGACCACGGTGATCGGCTGGTTCCTGCGCAGGGCCTGCGACGGGGTGATCTCCAGCTCGTGGGCGCCCGAGCGCGCGAAGGCGGCTTTGCGGTTGTTGACCAGGACCTCGTTGACGGTCAGCGCGAAGTCGAGATTGAACCGGGTCAGGTCCTGGGTGGCGGTGGCCGTGATGGTCGCCGTGCCCTCCAGGCGGTCGTCGGCGGGCTGGTACTTCAGCCGTAAGTCGTAGTGGCCGACGTCGTAACCGCCGTTGCCGTAGTCGGGGTAGTACGGGTCACCGACACCCGGGGCTCCCTGTCCTCCCGGCGCGGCGACGGCGGGCACGGCGGTGAACACTCCGGCGAGGGCGACGACCGCGGTGGTGAGCACTCTCTTGCGCACGTTTGTCTCCATCCAAGGATTAAGCATGCATTACCTACCTGAATACTAGGTAATACGGGTAAAGCTTACAAGAGACAGGCGCGATCTTTGTTTCAGACGGTCAGGACACGCTGGAAGGCTTCCGCGTAGCGGCCCTCCCCGAAGCCGGCCTCGGCTGCGATCCGGGAGGATCGGTCGCGTATGAGGCTTTCGGGATCCTCGAGGTGGCCGACCTGGCTGGCGTGGGCGCGCAGCGCGCTGAGCTTGCGGTCGAAGGTGTCGGTGACGTCGACGTAGTGGTCGGGCGTCTGACCGCCGTTGAGCCACACCTCCCTGACCGTCCACGCCTCCAGCCCCTCCTCGCCCAGGAGCGAGGGGAAGGTGTAGGGGTTGCGCGCGTCGGGGTAGACGGCGTCCAGCGTGGCGCCGCCGACCGCGCGGTGGTCGGGATGGCTGGGGGCGACGAACCTGTAGTTGCGCTCGGGCGTGTGGGTGATCACGAGGTCGGGCCTGACCTGACGGATGACCCGGGTGATGTCGCGCCGCAGGTCCAGGCTCTGCACCACGGTCCCGTCGCGGTAGCCGAGGAAGTGCACGTCGGTCACGCCGACGGCCTTGGCCGCGTTGACCTGCTCGGAACGGCGCAGCTCGGCCATGCCGCCGTTGTCCAGCACGCGGTCGAAGCCGCCCGCGTCGCCGTCGGTGACGACGCAGTACGTCACCTCGACGCCCCTGTCGGTGAACCGCGCGATCGAACCCGCCGCGGCGAAGTCCACGTCGTCCGGATGGGCGGTCACCACGAGCACCCGGTTGATCTCGTTCTCGGACAGCATGCGGGACTCCTCCGTTTTTCGCGCGTCGACGAATTCCCATAACCGTCCGCAGGTCCGGCGGCATTCCTTCCGCGCCCTGGACCCGGCTGTCGGCGGGCCGCCTTACCCTAGGGACGTGTCGATCCCAGCCGCTTCCCTGACCCACCCGTTGCTCGACGGGCTCAACCCCCAGCAGCGCGAGGCAGTCGTGCACCACGGCACCCCGCTGCTCATCGTCGCGGGCGCGGGGTCCGGCAAGACGCGGGTGCTGACCCACCGCATCGCCTACCTCCTGGCCGAGCGGGGCGCGCAGCCGCAGGAGATCCTGGCCATCACCTTCACCAACAAGGCCGCCAGGGAGATGAAGGACCGGGTCGACGCCCTCATCGGACCGCGCTCGGCCGCGATGTGGGTGATGACCTTCCACAGCGCGTGCGTGCGGATCCTGCGCCGCGAGGCCAAGCGGCTGGGCTTCCCCTCCGGCTTCTCCATCTACGACCAGGCCGACTCCCAGCGGCTGATGGCGATGGTCTGCAGGGAGATGGACCTCGACCCCAAGCGCTACCCGCCGCGCTCCTTCTCCGCGCAGGTCAGCAACTTCAAGAACGAGCTGATCGACTACGAGACGGCCGCGGAGCAGGCCTCGACGCACCTGGAGCGCACCCTCGCCGAGGCCTACCGCAACTACCAGCGGAGGCTGACCGAGGCCGGGGCGATGGACTTCGACGACCTCATCATGCTGACGGTCACGCTGCTGCAGATCTTCCCCGACGTGGCCGAGCACTACCGGCGCCGCTGGCGGCACGTCATGGTCGACGAGTACCAGGACACCAACCACGCGCAGTACACCCTGATCCGCGAGCTCGTCGGCTCGCCCGAGCTGCGCACCGTCGACGGCGAGACGGTCAGGGAGGGCTCGGCGGTGGAGCCCGCCGAGCTGTGCGTGGTCGGCGACGCCGACCAGTCGATCTACGCCTTCCGCGGCGCGACGATCCGCAACATCCTGGAGTTCGAGCGCGACTACCCCGACGCCAGGACGATCCTGCTGGAGCAGAACTACCGCTCGACCCAGACGATCCTGAGCGCGGCCAACGCGGTGATCTCCCGAAACGAGAGCCGCAAGCCCAAGAACCTCTGGTCGGACCAGGGGGCCGGGCCGAAGATCGTCGGTTATGTCGCGGACAACGAGCACGACGAGGCCATGTTCGTCGCGCAGGAGGTCGACAGGCTCACCGACGACGAGGGGGTCGTGCCGGGCCAGGTGGCCGTGTTCTACCGGACCAACGCGGCCTCCCGTGTCTTCGAGGAGATCTTCATCCGGACGGGCCTGCCCTACAAGGTCGTCGGCGGGGTGCGCTTCTACGAGCGCAAGGAGGTCCGTGACCTGCTGGCCTACCTGCGGGTGCTGTCCAACCCCAGCGACGTGGTCTCGCTGCGCCGCATCCTCAACGTGCCCAAGCGCGGCATCGGCGACCGGGCGGAGGCGATGGTCGAGGCGTTCGCCTCCCGGGAGCGGATCTCGTTCTGGGAGGGGCTGCGCCGGGCCGAGGAGGCGCCGGGCATGGCCACCAGGTCGCTCAACGCCATCAAGGAGTTCGTCGCGCTGCTGGACGAGCTGATCGCCAAGGTGGAGGGCACGCCGCCGTCCGAGCTGGCCCAGGAGGTGCTGGAGAGCACCGGCTACCGCGCCGAGCTCGCCGCCTCCGGCGACCCGCAGGACGAGAGCCGCCTCGAGAACCTCGACGAGATGATCTCGGTGGCCTCCGAGTTCGAGGAGGCCAACCCCGAGGGCACGCTCGTGGAGTTCCTCGAGCAGGTCTCGCTGGTGGCCGACGCCGACCAGATCCCGGCGGACGACGGCGGCCAGGGCGTGGTCACGCTGATGACCCTGCACACGGCCAAGGGGCTGGAGTTCCCCGTGGTCTTCCTCACCGGCATGGAGGACGGCGTCTTCCCGCACACGCGCTCGCTCGGCGAGCCCAAGGAGCTGGAGGAGGAGCGTCGCCTGGCCTACGTCGGCATCACCAGGGCCGAGCGGCGCCTCTACATCTCCAGGGCGGCGGTCCGCAGCTCCTGGGGAGCGCCCGCGTTCAACCCCGCCTCCCGCTTCGTCTCCGAGATCCCGGTCGAGCTGGTCGACTGGCGCGGCGACCCCGGCAAGAGCGCCTGGAACGCCGCCACCTCGCGCCGCGAGTCACGGCCCGCTCCCGCCAGGAAGCCGGGCGGGCGGCAGATCCCGGCCCTGAACCCCGGAGACCGCGTCACCCACGACGCGTTCGGCCTGGGCACGGTCGTCTCGGTCGACGGCGTGGCCGAGAAGACCAAGGTGAAGATCGACTTTGGGAGCGGCGGGGAGAAGACCCTGCTGCTGGCCTACGCGCCGGTGGAGAAGCTCTGACGCCGACGGGCGGGAGCAGGCCGGAGGGGAGGCCCGGCGCCGGAGAGGTCCCGGCGTCGACGGCCCGGGGAGCGGTGGCTCGCCGGGCCGTACGAGGGGCGGTCGCGGGCGGGGCAGCCGTCGGACGCCCTGCGGTCAGCCGTTGAAGAGCTGGACGTAGGCCTCCTCGGCCTCCTTGTCGCCGATCCGCAGTTCGTCGAAGTCGGCCACCTGGGAGGCGGGCGGCGCCTTGATGGCGGACTTCGCGCCCCAGTCGCTGTAGCGGCTGTCGTTGAGGTAGACGACGTCGACGCTGGTCAGACCCCGTATGGACTGCGTGTAGGAGGAGACGACCCGCCGGACGAGCTGGTCGGAGCCGATGTAGAGCTGCCAGCTCACCGGGAGCGGGGCGGCCTTGGCCGAGGGCTTCTTGCCGAGCAGCGTGCGGACCGTGGGGGAGATCCGGTACAGCTCGCCCAGCGTGATGGTCCCCGAGTGGACGACGGTCCGGGCGCCGTCCCACGTCCCGCCGGGACGCTTGGCCGTGGTGTGGGCCAGTGTCGCCTTCAGCGTCGCGGGCTCCAGGGGGTTGAGCAGTTTCTGCGCGGGGTTGAGCAGGGTGAGCGTGTTGTCGCGGTCACGCAGCCACTTCTTCCCCTCGGGGAGGGCGTCGCTGAAGACGCCGCCCGAGATGTACGAGACGCCCTTCACCGTGATCGTGCGGGAGGCGGTGAACAGGTCGCCGGTCTCCCCGGCGTCGCTGGGCAGGTCGAACTTGCTGGTCAGGTCCGTCGCCGTCACCCCGGTCCTGTCGAACTCCAGCACACCCCTGGTGCGGGCGTAGACCGTCCGCTGTCCCTTCCCCTCGCCGATGAGCTTGGCGGTCTCGGCGAGCTTCACGCCGTGGTGCGCTCTGAACTGGCGCTTCAGCGCCGACACGGGGTCGGTCCGGGTGGCCTGGGGGGCCGCCTGCGCGCTCTGGGCGCCGGCCGGTCCCGCGGCCACGAGCACGGGCAGGACCAGCGCGGTCACGGCGGCGCCGGCCAGCGCGGCGATCATTCGCCTCATCGGGGGAGTCCTTCGTGGATAGGCCCTCGCGTCGTCGCGGGGGGATCTTTGGGATTCTTCCTCAATACAGGAGATGCCGCAGCGAGCCGCCGTCCGCGCGACCGGACGGGGAGGGGCTGCCGAGCACGCGGGAAGGGATCCACGGGCGCGCCGGAAGGGGAGAGGGGCAGGCTCCGCGCGGGAGAGATCCACGGGCGTGCAGGAAGGTCCCCCGACGGGTGACGCCCGGCAGGCGGTGCCTGCCGGGCGTCGTGGTCACGCTCGGCCGGAGCGGTCGTCCCGGACGACCGGGTGTCGATCAGGACGACCGCTCGAGAGCGATCAGTTGTTGAGCAGCGGGATGGGCATGGTGCTGGTGTCGGCGCCCTCGCCCAGCTCGTTCGGCTTGGCGACCTGGTCGGCGGGCGGAGCCTTGACCGAGACCGGCGATCCCCAGCCGCTGTAGCGGGTGTCGATCGTCACGATGTTGTCGCGGCCGCCCCTGCTGTAGGTGGTCGTCAGCCGCTGGGGAAGCTGGTCGCCGCCGACGAACAGCTTCCAGTTCAGCACCGACTTGGCGGCCTTGCCGGACGGCTTGTAGATCGCCGTCGCGCGGTACCACGGCGAGACCTTGTAGAGCTCGCCCTGGGTGATCTTTCCGCTGTAGCTTCCGGGACGCTTGGTGACCGCGTGCGCGAGCAGCGCCTTGAGCGTCGCCGGCTCCGCGGGGTTGATCGGCTGGCCCGTCGTGCCGAGGATGCCGAGGTTGGCGCCGGGAAGGCGGAGCCAGGTCTTGCCCTCAGGGAGGTACTCGCCGAAGAAACCGCCGGAGATGTAGGTGGTGTTGCCGATGCGGACGACCCGCTCAGGCTTGGCCAGTCCGCGCAGGCCCTTGGCCTTCTCGTCCTCGGAGTCGCCGACGAGCGCCTCGATGTCGCTCGCCTTGATCCGCAGCTTCGTGGTCTGGTCGGACGCGCTGATTCCAGAGGCGCCGAACTGGAGCGTGCCCTGGCGGTCGCCGAGGACCTGGCGGATGTCGGCGCTCTGCACCTTCGTGATGTCGGAGTACTTCACGCCGTGGCCGCTGCGCAGCTGCTTCTTCAGCGCGGCCACCGGGTCGGCGGCGGCCTGGGCGTGGGCGGTCGACGCCAGGGCCGGAACGCCCAGCACGGCCGTGGCCGCGCATGCCAGACCGGCGATGTATCGCTTCAAAGGGGGATGCCTCCTGCATATACCCTCCGCCCCGTGTGGGAGGGATCAGGATATTTTCACCAGAAAAGATCACGCTGAAATCTCGTATTGGCGGAGACAAGCTAAATTAGTTGTGGATATTTCGTGCAGCACCCCCGCGGTCGTCATCGGTGAAGGCGTTGTGAAATGAAAACGCCGAACCGTGTGAACCGGTCGACGGGTTCGCGCCTGCACGTGCTGTACGGCGTGTGCTCAAGGAGGCGGCGTCGGACCGTGCCTGTCGCGGCGGGAGACGTCCGGGCGTGAATATGTCGGCGACGGCATAAAGGACGTCGCCCTGGAAAACGTCGCCGGGCGGCCGTATTCCGGGGACCGAAAACCGGCGGTCCCGGCCTTCCGAGCCGCCGCCGACCCCCGGCGCCGCATTCCGGCGCCGGGGGGCGGCGGTCGGTCTACCGCCGCTCCACCACTCGCTGCCCCTCGGACGGCACGGTGGTCGTCGGGCCGGATTCGCCGCCCTCCGCCGGGACCGCCCTGCCACGCTCGGTGCTCGCGACCGTTCCCTCACGCCCGGCGTCCGAGGCCGTTCCCTCACGCCCGGCGTCCGCGACCGTTCCCTCGCGTTCGACGTCCGGAACCGTTTTCTCGCGCCCGGCGTCGGATCCGAGCGACAGGCGGGCGCCCGCGTCTGCGGGGCCGCCCGTCCTCGCGCCCTCGATCACGACGCTCAGCGGGGTCCGCGGCTTGGCGTCATAGTCGACGTCGCGCGTGTCGATGACCTGGTCCGCGGGCGGCGGGGTGACGGTGACCAGGGATCCCCAGCCGGTGTAGCGGATGTCGTTCACCGAGTTGTCGAGGAAGCCGCCGAGCGTGTCCTCGGTCAGCACGCGGACGGGCAGCCCCCGCGTGTCGAGCCAGAGCCGCCACTTGATCTTCGACCGCCCCAGCTTGCCGAGCGGCCCGAGCCTCCACAGCTCACGGAAGGAACGGGAGACCTTGTGCAGCTGCGCCCAGGTGATCGTGCCCCGGTACTGGACGCCGCCCCGCTCGGGCAGGCGGAGAGCCGAGGTGCGCAGCATGTACCCCAGCGTGACCGGGTCGATCACGTTGAGGATCTGGTCGCTGTTGAGGGCGTCCCACGGGCCCTTCCAGTTCTCACGCACCCACGTCCTGCCCTCGGGGAGCTTGTCGAGCTCGGAGGGCTCGAAGTGGTAGTTCCTCCCGCCGACGGCGATCGTGCGACGCATGTAGACGCCCCTGCCGACGGAGGGCGTCGTGGAGGCCCGCCGTGTGATGTCCACGGCGACGATGCCCGAACGGTCGAACTGCAGGACGCCCCGGTGGCGCGCGGTCGTGACGGACCGTCCCGAGTAGCCGCGGTCCGTCTCGGTGATTTGAACGCCGTGTCCGGGGCGCAGCTGCTGCCTGAGCGCCTTGACCGGGTCGACAGGGGCGGCCTGGGCGGCCGAGGGGGCTGTGGTGACCAGCGCGGGCGCGAGCAGCGCCGCCGTCACCAGGGCGATCCATCGCCTCATGGGGTCAGCGATTCCTTACGTGAATTCTCAGGGAAGGGGAGGGGGTGCATCGTTCCATACAACGATCATGGTCGTGACGCGGGGCGGTCCGCCGACGTCCACCGTCCGATCCCTGAGGGGTTCGAGGCCGGGCGGTGGGCGGGGGTCAGCGGTCCTTCCAGGCCTTGGTCACGATGTCCAGCGGGGCCTCGGGGTCGAAGCCGAGCCGGTCCTGCACGTCGATGACCTGGTCGCCGGGCGGCGGGGCGACGGTGACACGCGATCCCCAGCCGGTGTAGCGGGTGTCGACCACCGCCTTCGCGAGGTCCTCCCAGCCGCGGTCGAAAAGGTCCTCGGTCACGACCCGGCTGGGCAGTCCCCTGTCGTCGAGCCAGAGCCGCCACCTGACCCGCCTGTGGGCACTGTCATCGCGGCGGGGGAAGGCGTCCCTGAAGGACGCGGAGACCTTGCGCAGCTCCGCCCAGGTGTTCTCGCCCCTGTACTGGACGCCGCCTCCGCCGGGCAGCCTGCGGCCCGATCCGCGCGTCAGGAACCTCAGGGTGGCCGGCTCGAACACGTTGAGGGACATCTGCTCGGTGCCGCTCCCGGCCACCCCCAGCGAGTCGCCGCGCACCCAGGTCTTGCCCACCGGGAGCCGGTCGCTCCATTCGTCGTCGGACAGGTCCGAGACGTACCACTTGCCGCCGACCTCGATCCAGCGTCTGGTGATGTCCCCTGTGCGGTATGTCAGATCCACCGCGACGATCCCGGGAGCGCCGAACTCCAGGTTGCCCGTGGTCCGGATGACCACCGGGCTTCCCTTTCCGGAGCGGATCCGCGTGGTCTCGTTGACCTGGACGCCGTGGGCGGGGCGCAGCCGTCGTTCGAGCGCCTTCACGGGGTCGGCGGGGGCGGCCTGGGCGGCCGAAGGGATTGTGGTGACCAGTGCGGGCGCGAGCAGCGCCGCCGTCACCAGGGCGATCCATCGCCTCATGGGGTCAGCGCTCCTTCCAGCCCTTGGTCACGATGTCCAGGGGAGCCTCGGGGTCGAAGCCGGAGTAGTCCTCCTGGTCGATGACCTGGTCCTCGGGTGGCGGGGCGACGGCGGAGGGCGATCCCCAGCCGGTGTAGCGGGTGTCGATCAGCGTCTTCACGCCCCCCTTCCTGCCGAGGTTGAGAAGGCCCTCGGTCACCACGCGGACGGGCAGTCCCCGCGCGTCGAGCCAGAGCCGCCACCTGACCTTCCTGCGGGCCCTGCTGTCGTCGTCGAGCAGGGTGGGGAAGGCGCGCCTGAAGGACGCGGAGACCCTGGACAGTTCCGCCCTGGTGTTCTCGCCCCTGTACTGGACGCCGCCGGGCAGCCTGCGGCCCGATCCGCGCGTCAGGAACCTCAGGGTGGCCGGCTCGAACACGTTGAGGAACGTCTGCCCGGAGCCGTTCCCGAGCGACAGCGACGAGTCGCTGCGCACCCAGGTCTTGCCCGTCGGGAGGTCGTCGTACGGGTCACCGGAGGTGTACCTCTTGTCGCCGACGACGATCTCGCGTGTGGAGAAGGTCCCTACCTCCTTGATCGGTGGCTGGACGCGGATGTTCTGCGTCTGGTCGGTGGCGACGACCTCGGTGCCGTGCCGGGAGACGCCGAACTCCAGGCTCCCCGTCAGCCGGCCGATCACCTGCGTCTTCTTGTCGAGGAAGAACCTCTGGGTCTCGGCGACCTGGACGCCGTACCCGGGGCGGAGGTGTGGTTTGAGCGCCTTCACGGGGTCGGCGGGGGCGGCCTGGGCGGCCGAGGGGGCGGTGGTGACCAGTGCGGGCGCGAGCAGCGCCGCCGTCACCAGGGCGATCCATCGCCTCATGGGGGGATGTCCTTTACATGAGCCTGGCTCGGGGGAGGAAAGGCATCCTTTCAGATGAGGATCATGGATGTGGCGTTATTTGTGGCGGCCCATGAAGTTCGGCGGAGCGTGGCCGGTTACGCTGCGGACAGCTCTTCCGTTGCGCGTGGAGCGCGGACAAGGAGGTCTGCATGAATGCCGAGTCGAGGATTCGCGTCGTCATCGCCAAGCCCGGACTGGACGGGCACGACCGGGGTGTGAAGATCGTGGCGCGGGCGCTGCGGGACGCCGGGATGGAGGTCGTCTACACCGGCCTGCACCAGACGCCCGAGCAGATCGTGCGCACCGCGATCCAGGAGGACGCGGCGGCGGTCGGGCTGTCCGTCCTGTCGGGAGCGCACATGACGCTCTTCGCCAAGGTGATCGAGCTGCTGGCGGAGAACGACGCGAGTGACATCGTGGTGTTCGGCGGTGGGATCATTCCCGAGGCGGACATGCCCGAGCTGGAGCGCATGGGCGTGGCCCGGGTCTTCACCCCGGGAGCGACGACGCAGGAGATCGTCGAGTGGGTGCGAAGCGCGATTCCTTCCCGTGTGTGACATTCGCGTCTCACCTACAAGGACCCGGTGACCTGGCCATGCCGCTCGGGGGGCTAGGCTTCATTGGCGCAAAAACGTCAGGCTCCCCCGAGAGCGTGGAGCCGGCCCGCCCACATCTGTACACCAGCCGCACAAGCAAGGACGGACCCTCGTGGACCTGTTCGAACATCAGGCGAAGGAGCTCTTCGCGGAGTACGGCATCCCGGTGCCGCGCGGTATCGTCGCCCACACCGTGGAGGAGGCGCGCGCCGCAGCCGAGGAGCTGACCGGCCGTGTCGTCGTCAAGGCCCAGGTCAAGACCGGTGGCCGCGGCAAGGCGGGCGGCGTGAAGGTCGCCGACGACGCCGCCGACGCCGAGCAGAAGGCCACCCAGATCCTCGGCATGGACATCAAGGGCCACACGGTCCACAAGGTCCTGATCGAGGAGGCCAGCGCGATCGCGGAGGAGTACTACTTCTCCTTCCTGCTCGACCGCGCGAACCGCACGTTCCTCGCCATCTGCTCCGCCGCCGGCGGAATGGACATCGAAGAGGTCGCGCACAGCGCCCCGGAGAAGGTCGCGAAGGTCCCGGTCTCCCCCCTCGACGGGGTCGACCGCGCCAAGGCCCGCGAGATCGCCGTCGCCGGCGGTCTGCCCGAGGTCGCGCTCGACGGCGCCGCCGAGCTCATCGAGAAGCTCTGGGCCGCCTTCGTCGACGAGGACGCCTCCCTGGTCGAGGTCAACCCGATGATCCTGTCCGCCGACGGCCAGGTGAAGGCCCTCGACGGCAAGGTCACCCTCGACGACAACGCCACCTTCCGCCAGGCCGACCACTCGGTCTTCGAGGACAAGGCCGCCGAGGACCCCCTCGAGGCCGCGGCCAAGGCGAAGGACCTCAACTACGTCAAGCTCGACGGCAGCGTCGGCATCATCGGCAACGGCGCGGGCCTGGTCATGTCGACCCTCGACGTCGTCGCCTACGCCGGCGAGGCCTTCCCCGGCCAGCCCAAGCCCGCCAACTTCCTCGACATCGGCGGCGGCGCCTCGGCCGAGGTCATGGCGGCCGGCCTGGAGATCATCATCTCCGACCCCGCCGTGAAGTCGATCTTCGTCAACGTCTTCGGCGGCATCACCGCCTGTGACGCGGTCGCCAACGGCATCGTCTCGGCCTTCCAGCTGCTGGAGGGGCGCGGCGAGGCCGTCAGCCGCCCGCTGGTCGTCCGTCTCGACGGCAACAACGCCGAACTCGGACGGAAGATCCTCGCCGACGCCAGCCTCAAGGGCGTCGAACTGGTCGACACCATGGACGATGCGGCCAAGCGTGCCGCCGAGCTCGCTGCGGTAGGTGCGTAATGGCTATCTGGCTGACCGAGAACAGCAAGATCATTGTTCAGGGCATGACCGGCGGCGAGGGCACCAAGCACACCCGCCGCATGCTCGCCTCCGGGGCCCGCGTCGTCGGCGGCGTCAACGCCCGCAAGGCCGGCACCACCCACGAGGGCCTGCCCGTCTTCGGCACCGTCAAGGAGGCCATCGAGCAGACCGGCGCCGACGTGTCGGTCGTGTTCGTGCCCCCGGCGTTCACCAAGGACGCGGTCAAGGAGGCCATCGACGCCGAGATCCCGCTCTGCGTGGTGATCACCGAGGGCGTCCCGGTCCACGACACCACCGAGTTCTGGGCCTACGCCGTCGCCAAGGGCAACAAGACCCGCATCATCGGTCCGAACTGCCCCGGCATCGCCTCCCCCGGCGCCTCCAACGCCGGCATCATCCCCGCCGACATCACCACCGCGGGCCGCATCGGCCTGGTGTCGAAGTCCGGCACGCTGACCTACCAGCTCATGTACGAGCTGCGTGACTTCGGCTTCTCCACCGCCGTCGGCATCGGCGGCGACCCGGTCATCGGGACCACGCACATCGACGCCCTCCAGGCCTTCCAGGACGACCCGGCCACCGACGCGATCGTGATGATCGGTGAGATCGGCGGAGACGCCGAGGAGCGCGCCGCCGCCTACATCGAGCAGCACGTGACCAAGCCGGTCGTCGCCTACGTCGCGGGCTTCACCGCCCCCGAGGGCAAGACCATGGGCCACGCGGGCGCGATCGTGTCCGGCTCGGCGGGAACCGCCCAGGCGAAGAAGGAGGCTCTGGAGAAGGTCGGCGTCCGCGTCGGCAAGACCCCGAGCGAGACCGCTCGCCTGATGCGTGAGGTCATGCAGTCCCGCTGACCCCCTGGCTCGCAGGCAGAGGCGCCCGTCTTCCCGCGGGCGCCTTTCCTGTCTCTCCGGCCCCGGACGCTCACCACCGTACGGCGGAGAAGTCGACGGGCCGGGGCCGGAGCGCCCGCACCCGCGTCGTGAGTTCCCTCAGCCGCCGGGACATCTCCTGGGCCGGAAGCCGCCTGCGGTCACCGTGGCCGGGAAGGAGCCACTCGAAGCGGAGCCGGTCAGCCGTGCGGGCCAGGGAGGCGGCCAGCTCCTCTATGGAGTACCAGGTGACGCTCTCGGCCACTTCGAGGTCCCCCGTGGTGCGCGACCAGTAGAAGCTGTCGCCGCTGAAGCAGTACCGCTCGTCGGCGACGTAGAGCACGCTCCCCCGGGTGTGCCCGGGGAGGGGGTGCGCCGTGACGTTCTCGGCGATCTCGATCGGGTCGACGCCCCGGATCACCTGGTCGGCGTCCGGCGCGGCGTCGAGGTCGCCCTCGTGGATCCACAGGCGGGCGCCGAAGCGGTCGGCGTAGCGGCGGCCGTGCGCGGCGTGGTCGCGGTGCGTGAGCAGCACGTCGGTGACGGGCCCCAGCCTTTCGTACCGCGACGCCAGGCCGCGGTCCCAGCGCGGGGTGTCGATCATCATCATGGTCCCGGAGGGACGGCGCAGCAGGTAGGAGTTGGCTCCCGCGGTGTGCTGGGAGTTGTGTCCGCACAGATGGACGGTGTCGTCGAGCGCGATCGGGAAGGGGTCCGCCTCCGGGGCCGGCGTCCGGGACGAGTGCCGGATCGACCGGGTGGGGCAGGCGAAGGCGGCCGCGTGCAACCGTCCGGTCTCCGCCGCGCCGTCCGGCTGGCGGAGCATCACCGAACGGCCGTCGACCTCGCCGACCAACCCCGGGGCGAGCTGCCGGGCGACGTCGCAGTTCGTGCAGCGGTCGTCCACGTACCACCCCTCTTCGCCGCCGGGCCGGTTCGCCGCCGCGTCGCTCTCCTGCGCCCGTACGGGGGCGGCTGATCTGTCCATGGTGCCCTCTCCTTCGTGAGCCGCCGAGGTCCGGCTGCCTGCCCTTCAGGAATATCGCGCAGTGCGCGAAAAAAGGAAGACGGCTCCCTTCTTGTGTTTTCCCGGCGACCCGTATCTCATCATCGCCCCTGGTCAGAGCGGGAAACCGTATTTTCTGGCGAATTCGGACAGCGATAATCGGCGGAAGTCTCGACCCGCCGTGTCCCCGGCTTCGAATTTCTCTCTGACATTCATTGAGAATCGTCCGGTGTCGCCCGGAGCCGCGTGCGGCCGGTCGCGCCGGACCGGCCGTCCGGACCCCGGCCCCGGATCCCGGTTCGGGGGCCGTCCGGACTCCTGTCCCGCGGCGCGCCCGAGGTCCACGACGCGGCCTTCCCGCCCGGCCCCGCCCGGCCCCGCCCGGCCCTGCCCGGCCCCGCCCGGCGCCGTACGGCACGCGGCCTGAGGGCCGGTCCACACGGCACACGCGACACGCGGGGCGAAGAAGTCTCTTCCATACGGAAGATCCTGAGACCATCGACTATTGTGACGGCCCTTCTCGATCAGCTCCGGACGGCTCCCCGCAACGTCCTCAGCCGCATCCCCCTGCCCGGCGGCGTCACGGGCGACGACGAGGACGTCCGCAGGCCGCTTCCCGTTTCCGGGATGCTCGCCGCGGCCTGGACGCTCAGCGTGGGGCTCGCGGTGCTCACCACCTTCACCCTGGTCGGCTGGATCGCCTCTCCCAAGGGCGCGCTCGGCACCGGCCTGCCCGGGGTGTTCCGCACCGCCGCGCAACTCTGGCTGGCGGCGCACCACGCCGGGTTCGCGATCCCCGGAGGCTCGGTCGGGCTGCTTCCCCTGGGTCTGACGGTCCTTCCCGCCTTCCTGCTGTACCGCGCGGGGATCTGGATGGCCAGGGACGCCGACCTGCGGCTGCGCCTGCCCGCCCGGCTGCCGAAGAACAGCCCGAAGGACGAGGCCAACGCCCGCAGGCGGGCACAGCTGGCGCTGGTCGCGCAGGCGGGCATCTCGCTGGCGGCGCCGTACGCGCTGCTGGCCGGGGTGATCGCGCTGATCACCGACAACGAGATCACCCAGCCGTTCCTCGGCGACGCCCTGCTCAGCCACCTGGTGCTCGCCTTCATCGCGGGCTCGCTGGCCACCGCCAGGACGATCGGGCCGTGGCGGCTGATGCTGCGGCTGCTGCCGGAGCGGCTGCGCGCGGTCCTGCTCAGCTCGGCCGTGGCGCTGGGGATCATGCTCGTGGCGGGAGCGGTCCTGGTGCTCGGCTCGATCGTGGTGAACTTCGGCCAGGTCAGAGCGCTGTCGGAGATCCTGTCGCCGGGCTTCGTCGGAGGCCTGCTGCTCCTGCTGATCCAGGTGCTCTACCTGATCAACGCGATCATCTGGGGGATGGCCTACATCACCGGCCCCGGGTTCGCCGTCGGCGCAGGCACACTGGTCGCGCCGACGGGAGTCCAGCTCGGCACCGTGCCCACCCTGCCGATCCTGGGAGCCCTGCCCGACGCCGGGCCGACCCCGGCGTGGGCGATGGCGGTGGTCGTGCTGCCGTTCGCGGCGGGAGCGGTGGCCGGTGTCCTGAGCGTCCGCATCGCGCCCTCGCCGTCCTACGAGGGCGCGCCGCTGTGGGGGTTCGTCTGCGGGCTGGCGACCGGGACGGCGGCGGGGGCGCTGGCGGCGCTGTCCGGAGGCTCGCTCGGCGGGGGCAGGCTCACCGCGGTCGGTCCCGCGGCGTGGGAGGTCATGCTCTCGGTGACGCTGGAGGTCGGCGTCGCCGCCGGGATCTCGGCGGGCCTGGCCAACTGGTGGCTGATCTTCCGAGGCCACAACACCGCCGTGACCAAGGCGGCGGAGAGGGTCGGCACGGCGACCGCGCCGGTCCGCAAGGCAGGCGTCAAGATCGCCAAGGCGGCGGGGTCGGTGGCGAGCAAGGTCGGACTCGCCGAGCCCGACGAACTCGGCAAGCTCCCCGGCCACTGGCTGGACGCCACCGAGTGCGACACCCAGCCGATCCCGGTCATCCGGGACGACTGGGAGGACGAGCACGCCCCGGCCGCGGAGGCCCCGCCGAAGGCCGCGCATAGGGAACCCCCGCGCCCGCCGCGCCGTGACATCGTCGACGAGTCGGACGACAAGGGCGGTCATGTGATCTACCTCGACCCCTACGCCTGGGACCGCGACGAGTGACCCGGCCCCCGGCGTCCGTCTCCCCTCTCCTGCCCCTTCCGGGGGCGAAGGGGCGACGAGTCCTCCGAAGACGCCTGCCGGTGGAGGGCGTGAGAGGCGCGTCGGCCATGAGGGCTGTCATGTCCTGGTCGGCGGACGAGGATCGCTGGCACGATCTCATCGTGGTGTTGAGGACGTCTGCCGTTACGGAACGGGGGCCTGAGCGTGTTTGACGCGGACAACCAGGTGATCGAACAGGTTTCCACGAAGGTCGCGTACGAGACGCGGTACCTGAGGCTGCGCGAGGACCGGATCCGGCGTCCTGACGGGTCACCGGGCATCTACTCCTACGTGGACAAGCCGGACTTCGCGCTCATCATCCCCATGGAGGACGACGGATTCCATCTGGTCGAGCAGTACCGCTACCCGATTCGCCGCCGTTCGTGGGAGTTCCCGCAGGGGACCATGCCCGGGATGGCGACGGCCGACCCCGAGCGTCTCGCGCGGGAGGAGCTCCGTCAGGAGACCGGTCTCTCCGCCGGTTCGATGCGGCACCTGGGGCATCTTCACGGTGGCGCCGGCATGACGAGTCAGGGCTTCGACGTTTTCCTGGCGACCGACCTCGTTCACGGCACGGCCGAGCTGGAGGTCGAGGAACAGGATCTCCGCCACCAGTGGTTCCCCCGGGAGAAGGTGGAGGAGATGATCCGCACCGGTGTGATCACCGAGGACTCCACCCTGGCCGCCTACACCCTTCTGCTGCTCGGCGCGTAGGGGAGCGGGCGGGCCAGGACGCTGGCACGATTTCCGGTGTGGCGATTCAGGTGTCGGTCTGCGGTCCCCGTGACTGCACCCCCGAAGAAGAGGCCGACGCGCGTGAGGTCGGGCGACTGCTGGCCGAGCGCGGCGCGGTGGTGATCTGCGGCGGCTACGGCGGGGTCATGGCCGCCGTCGCGGCCGGGGCGAGGGCGGCCGAGGGGACGGTCGTCGGCATCCTGTCCCGGCCCGACAGGCAGGACGCCAACCCGGACCTGAGCATCGTGATCCCGACCGGGATCGGCGAGGCGCGCAACCTCGTCATCGCCAACTCGGGAGACGCGGTGATCGTCGTCGGAGGTTCCTGGGGCACCCTGTCCGAGCTGGCCCTCGCCATGCGTCACGGCCGCGTCCCCGTGGTCCAGCTCGGCGGCTGGCGGCTCCTGGACCGCGACGGCCGCCCCGTGCCCGGTGTACGGCACGCCGCCTCACCGGCGCAGGCCCTGGACATGACAGGGCTGTGGCCCTGAGGCGACGGTCTCGACACGAGGGTCTCGACACGGTGGGCGCGGCCGTGCCGGAGCTCGCCTGGAAGCGCGGGCGAACTCCGGGGGCGGAACCGGGCCTGTCATGTGACAGCCGGTGAGAGCGGGCAGGGACGGAGAAGGGAGGGGAGAGGGAAAGGAGAAGGGAGAGGGTCAGGGCGGGAAGGGGAACTGCACCTCACCGGGGCGGACGAAGGGCATCTTCTTCTCCATGGCCCGTTCGAGTTGCTCGACGCACTCGTTCTGGGCGGTGACGGTGCCCGCGCCCCTGCGACACTCGGCGTAGGAGCCCAGTTCGTCGCTGAAGTAGAACTGCATCGCGGTCACCCCGAGAGAGATCAGCAGGGCCAGCGACGCCAGGATGATTCCGACGACGGCGATTCCCACCGGCCTGGTCACCGAGCGCAGGGCCGGGATCGCGCGGATCGAGACGACAAGGGCGAAGATCGCCATGACGAGCCCCGCGAGGGGGAGCATGAACGTCATCACCACCGAGGCGATCGCGAGCCACAGGGCCCGCCGTCCCGCGCTCTCCGCCGGGCGTGCCTGGACGGGTGTCGTCAACTGACCTCCTTGCGTCATACGAGCACACAGGCCGATACCCTTGCAACGGCGTGAGTCCCCGTCCGAATGGAGTGCGTCGGTGTCATCCCAGGCCGCTCGGCTTGTGGTCCTCGTATCCGGTTCTGGAACCAACTTACAGGCCCTGCTGGACGCTTCGGCAGACGAGGCTTACGGGGCCCGCGTCGTGGCGGTGGGAGCCGACCGCGACGGCATCGAAGGATTGGCCCGCGCCGAGCGCGCGGGGGCGCCCTCCTTCGTCGAGAGACTGCCCGACCATGAGAGCAGGGACGCCTGGGACAGGGCGCTCGCCGCGCGGATCGCCGAGCACCGTCCCGACCTGGTCGTCTGCGCGGGGTTCATGAAGATCCTCGGCGCGCCGACGCTGACCGCCTTCACCGTCGTCAACACCCATCCCGCGCTGTTGCCGTCCTTCCCCGGCGCCCACGGAGTCCGTGACGCCCTGGCGTACGGCGTGCGCGTCACCGGCTGCACCGTGATGCTCGCCGACGCGGGGGTCGACACGGGCCCGATCGTCGCCCAGGAGGCGGTGCCCGTGCTCGACGGCGACGACGAGGAGACGCTCCACGAGCGCATCAAGACCGTCGAGCGGAACCTGCTCGTCGAAACCGTCGGCCGGATGGCCCGTGAGGGCTGGACGGTGACCGGACGGACCGTTCGTCTCGGACGATCCGGCGGATGAGCCGGGCGGCCGGAAAACCGGAACCAAACAGGAGGACCACGAAGTGACCCGCATCGCCATCCGGCGCGCGTTGATCGCGGTGTATGACAAGAGCGGGCTGGAGGAGCTGGCCCGTGGGCTCGACGCCGCCGGTGTGGAGATCGTCTCCACGGGCGGCACCGCCACGAAGATCGCCTCGTTCGGTGTCCCCGTCACCCGGGTCGAGTCGCTGACCGGGTTCCCCGAGTGCCTGGACGGCCGCGTCAAGACCCTGCACCCGCGCGTGCACGCCGGTCTGCTGGCCGACAGCGGCAACCCCGCGCACGTCAAGCAGCTCGAAGAGCTGGAGATCGAGCCGTTCCAGCTCGTCGTGGTCAACCTGTACCCGTTCCAGGAGACCGTGGCCTCCGGCGCCTCGGACAGCGAGTGCGTCGAGCAGATCGACATCGGCGGCCCCGCGATGATCCGCGCCGGGGCCAAGAACCACGGCACCGCCGCCGTCGTGGTCGACCCGGCGGCCTACGGCGACGTGCTCGCCGCGGTCGCGCTCGGGGGGTTCACCCTCACCGAGCGTCGCCGCCTCGCCGCGGCCGCGTACGCCCACACCGCCGCCTACGACACGGCGGTCGCCTCCTGGTTCGCCGACGTGTACGCGGCCGAGGAGGGCGCCTGGCCCGCCTACATGGGCGCGGCGTGGACGCTCAAGTCGTCGCTGCGTTACGGCGAGAACCCGCACCAGGGCGCGGCCCTGTACTCGGGGCAGCGCGAGGGCCTGGCCAACGCCGAGCAGCTGCACGGCAAGGAGATGTCCTACAACAACTACCTCGACGCCGACGCCGCCTGGCGGGCCGCCTGGGACTTCGCCGAACCCGCCGTGGCGATCATCAAGCACCAGAACCCGTGCGGCATCGCGGTCGGCGCCGACGTCGCCGAGGCGCACCGCAGGGCCCACGCCTGCGACCCGGTCTCCGCCTACGGCGGCGTGATCGCGGTCAACGGCGAGGTCACCGAGGAGCTGGGCCGGCAGATCGCGGAGGTGTTCACCGAGGTCGTGGTCGCCCCCGGCTTCACTCCCGAGGCGCTGACCCTGCTCACCGCGAAGAAGAACATCCGCCTGCTCGTCTGCCCGAAGGGGCCGGACAACCGGGCCGAGTTCCGCCGGATCGACGGCGGCCTGCTGGTGCAGACCACGGACAGGGTGGACGCCCCCGGCGACGACCCGTCCACCTGGGAGCTCAAGGCGGGCTCCGCCGTCTCCGCCGAGGTCCTCGCCGACCTGGCCTTCGCCTGGAAGGCCTGCCGTTCGGTGAAGTCCAACGCGATCCTGCTCGCCTCGGGCGGCGCGAGCGTCGGCATCGGCATGGGCCAGGTCAACCGGGTCGACTCGGCGCAGCTGGCGATCACCCGCGCCGGTGACCGCGCCCGGGGCTCGGTCGCGGCCTCCGACGCGTACTTCCCGTTCGCGGACGGCCCGCAGTTGCTCATCGACGCCGGGATCACGGCGATCGTCGAGCCGGGCGGCTCGATCCGCGACGCGGACGTGATCGCCGCCGCCGAGGCCGCCGGAATCGCGCTCTACTTCACCGGCACCCGCCACTTCTTCCACTGATCTCCTTGATCCTCCTGGTCGCACGGCTGCCCCGCACCGCTGGGGCAGCCGTGCACCGGAGACAAGAAAGTGGCGAAACGGACATAATTTTTTGGCATGAGAAGGTTTAAGGCACGGTTAGGGTGAGGCGTTCCTGCTGTCGTGCCGCTGGAGATCTCCTATGCCCTTCCTTGGTCCCGTCCTGAATACCTTCGTGATCATGAACGGGTTCTGGGAGAGCCCCTGGCTGCTCATCGTCTTCGCCCTCGGCGCCGCCTACCTCGGCGCGAAGGTCGTGGAGTACATCCCCTTCACGCGCCGCATCATCGAGCGCAGGGAGGCCAGCGGCGGGTGATCTCTGGAGGGGGCGCGGGCGATCTCATGGAAGGATTGACATCATGAGCGCGCAGATTCTGGACGGCAAGGCCACCGCGGCGAAGATCAAGGCAGACCTCACGGCGAGGGTGGCCGCGCTGGCGGAGCGGGGTGTCACCCCCGGGCTCGGCACCGTCCTCGTCGGAGACGACCCCGGCAGCCAGATCTACGTGGCAGGCAAGCACCGCGACTGCGCCGAGGTCGGCATCGCCTCCATCCGCAGGGACCTGCCCGCGACCGCCACCCAGGCGGAGGTCGAGGCGGTCGTCGACGAGCTCAACGCCTCGGCGGAGTGCACCGGCTACATCGTCCAGCTCCCCCTGCCGCGGCACCTCGACACCCTGGCGCTCATCGAGCGCATGGACCCCGCCAAGGACGCCGACGGTCTGCACCCGGTCAACCTGGGCCGCCTGGTCCACATGGTCGACGCGCCGCTGCCGTGCACTCCGCACGGCATCGTCCTGCTGCTGCAGGAGTACGGCGTGCCCATCAAGGGCGCGGAGGTCGTCGTGGTCGGGCGCGGCATCACCGTGGGCCGCTCACTGGGCCTGCTGCTGACCCGCCGTTCGGAGAACGCCACCGTCACCCTGTGCCACACCGGCACCCAGGACCTGGCCGCCCACGTCAGGCGCGCCGACATCGTCGTCGCCGCGGCGGGCGTTCCCCACCTGATCACGGCCGACATGGTCAAGCCGGGAGCGGCCGTGCTCGACGTCGGCGTCTCCCGCGTCGACGGCAAGATCGCCGGTGACGTCGCCCCCGACGTCAGCGAGGTCGCGGGCTTCCTCACCCCCAATCCCGGCGGCGTGGGCCCGATGACCCGGGCCCTGCTGCTCACCAACGTCGTCGAGGCCGCGGAGAAGCAGGCCGCCGGGCGATAGGTCCCGCGACGGGCCACGACCGCGCCCGCCCACCGCGCCCACGACGGGCCACCACTGCGCCCACGCTGCTCGCCCGCCGCGCCCACACCGCCTGCCCGCAGCGTGCTCACCCGTCCTGCTCACCCACCAGGCGTCCGCCCCCTGTGCCCGCCCACCGTGCCCACCCGCGGGGCGGGCACGGTGAAGCACGGCATGCCGGAAGAGCGCATGCCGCAGGGAACGGACCGCCGGGAGAGAGCTCAGGACGCCCGGCGGCTCGTGGTGGTCGCGGGCTGGGTCTCAGGCGGCCCCGCCGCGCGCTGTGGCGGCACCACCGGCGTCGGCCTGACCAGCCCGAGGGCGACCACCTCGTTGGCCAGTCTGGTGCGACGGTTGGTGCCCTCCGGGATCCGGAACTTCTGATAGAGGCGCAGCAGGTGTTGCTTGACCGCGGCCTCCGTCACCACCAGATCGTCGGCGATCTCCCGCGCCGTCGCGGGCGCGACGAACGCCTCGTCCGACAGCGCCGGACGACACAGCGACGTCAGCACGTCGACCTCCCGCCGGGTCAGCTCCGGAGCCGCGGCGCGGCGGAGCTCGACCTCCGGGGCGAAGTCCTCACGCGGGACCCCGCCGATCCTGCCCCTCGCGGCACCGAAGGAGACGACGTCGCCGTCGTCGAGCACCCTCCGGGCGATCGGCCTGCCGTTCACCCGTGTGCCGTTGCGGGACAGGCCCAGATCAACGACATACAGGTAGGGGCCGCGCCGGACGAATTCCGCGTGCAGCCGGGAAACACTTGGATCGTTGAGCCGGATGTCTACTCCCCGGCCACGCCCGATCGTCGTGATCTCGGGGCGCAACGGGACCACCTCGCCAGTGTCCTCGATGCGTATGAACGGCCCCTCCACGGCAGTTCCTCCCCAGGTAGCCCGCCGTAACTATTCCTACAGCTGCGGCTTACCCAAACGAGGGGATGGGGAATCGCCTTTGCCAGAAGGAGAATCCCACGTGAAATTGGTCTGGACCTCCCGGGAAGGTTTCCCCTGCTCACAGGTAGACTTCGCTCAAGATAAGCGGAGGAAACAGTCATGGCGGACAAGTCCACAAAAGGCCTCGCCGATGTCGTAGCCGCGTCAACAGCGCTGAGTGACATCGACGGCCAGGCCGGCCGTCTCTTCTATCGTGGTTACGACATCCACGATCTTGCCGGCCGCACCACGTTCGAAGAGACCGCGCACCTGCTGCAGCACGGCAGGCTCCCGACCAGGGAGCAACTGGCGGACTACGGGGCCGAACTCGTCAGGGGGCGCGCGCTCGGCGCCCTCGCCGAGGCGAACATCCCGGAGATCGCCGAGAAGCAGGCTCCCATGGAGGCGCTGCGCACGCTGGTCTCACTGGCCTCAGGCGACGATCCGGACAAGGACTCCAACAGTCCCGAGGCCAACCTGAGAAAGGCCGCCAGGCTGACCGCCCAGCAGCCGATTTTGGTGGCCCGCTACCACGCGGCCAGGACCGGCGCCGAGATCCCCGAGCCCGATCCCGATCTGAGCGTCGCCGCCAACTTCCTGCTGCAGATCACCGGGCGCACCCCGGACCGCCATGAGGTCGAGGTCTTCGACGCGTGCCTGGTCCTGCACGCCGACCACACGATGAACGCCTCGACCTTCGCGGCCCGCGTCTGCGCCGCGACGCTGTCCGACATGCACTCGGCCATCGTGGCGGCCATCGGCACCCTGAAGGGCCCCCTCCACGGGGGCGCCAACGAGCAGGTCATGCGCACCCTGGAGTCCCTGGACCCGGGCGCCGTCGCCCAGTCCGTGCGGGACAGGCTCGCCGCCCACGAGAAGATCATGGGCTTCGGGCACCGGGTCTACAAGACGGAGGACCCGCGCGCCACGCACCTGCGCAGGATGTCGCAGGAGCTCGCCGAGGCCTCCGGCGACGACAAGTACTACCGGATGTCCAAGGAGATGGAGGAGGTCGTCTTCGAGACGAAGGGCCTCTACCCGAACGTGGACTTCTACGCCGCGACCGTCTACCACTACCTCGGCATCCCGACGGACCTGTTCACCCCGGTCTTCTCGGTCAGTCGCATGTCAGGATGGACCGCGCACGTCATCGAACAGCACGCCGACAACCGTCTGATCCGTCCGGACAGCGAGTACGTCGGCGAGCGCGACCAGAAGTGGAAGCCGATCGACGAGCGATGAGCCGGGTGCCACGAACGAGCCTGCGGACGCCCGGACCGACGCGGTCACGGGTGCGAACGAATCATGGGTGCGAGCGATGAGCCGGATGTGCCGGAGCACGGAGAGGCCGACGACGGCTCGGCCGAACGACGGTCACGGACGCGAGCGGTGAACGCGGCGAGCGCGCGGAGCGCGGCCGACGACCGCTGGGGACCCTACCCCCTGGTGCTGGTGGGCGCGGTCCTCGCCGTGACCTTCGCCGTCCTGGTCGATCCCGAGTGGGGAGGGTTCTCCCTCGGGGCGGTCATGACACTGGGCGCGCTGCTGCGTCTCACCGGGGGCGGGCGGCTCGCCGTACGCCGCAGGACGACCGACACCCTCACGCTGGCGCTCTTCGGCGCCGCGCTGATGGCGGCCTCGCTGGTCCTGCAGTACCCGTGGCTCATGCCGCGATAAGTCGGATGACCGGGCGGCCCGCAAGGCGGTCAAACCCGTCCGATAACCTCAACGGCCAGTGAGCCTCAAGGTCTGTCTGGCCAGTGTTAGTTCAGAAGGGGAACCACACGCATGCCCAAGATCAAGGTAGAGGGTCCCGTCGTCGAGCTCGACGGCGACGAGATGACCCGGATCATCTGGCAGTTCATCAAGGACCAGCTGATCCTTCCCTACCTGGACGTCGACCTGAAGTACTACGACCTCGGGATCGAACACCGTGACGCGACCGACGACCAGGTGACGATCGACGCCGCCAACGCGATCAAGCAGTACGGCGTCGGCGTCAAGTGTGCCACGATCACCCCGGACGAGGCGCGGGTCGAGGAGTTCGGCCTCAAGAAGATGTGGAAGTCCCCGAACGGGACCATCCGCAACATCCTCGGCGGCGTCATCTTCCGTGAGCCGATCATCATGTCCAACGTGCCGAGGCTCGTCCCCGGCTGGACCAAGCCGATCGTCGTCGGCCGTCACGCCTTCGGCGACCAGTACCGCGCCACCGACCTGAAGGTCCCCGGCGAGGGCACGCTGACCCTCACCTACACCCCGAAGGACGGCTCGGAGCCGATCGAGCTCGACGTCTACGACTTCCCGGGCGGCGGCGTCGCGCTGGCCATGTACAACCTGGACGAGTCGATCCGCGACTTCGCGCGGGCGTCCATGCGGTACGGCCTGGCCCGCAACTACCCGGTCTACCTCTCCACGAAGAACACGATCCTGAAGGCCTACGACGGCCGCTTCAAGGACATCTTCGCCGAGGTCTACGAGACCGAGTTCAAGGCCGAGTTCGAGGCCGCCGGCATCACCTACGAGCACCGCCTGATCGACGACATGGTCGCCGCGGCGCTCAAGTGGGAGGGCGGCTACGTCTGGGCCTGCAAGAACTACGACGGCGACGTCCAGTCGGACACCGTCGCGCAGGGCTTCGGCTCGCTCGGCCTGATGACCTCGGTCCTGCTGACCCCCGACGGCCAGACCGTCGAGGCCGAGGCCGCCCACGGCACCGTGACCCGTCACTACCGTGAGCACCAGAAGGGCAACCCCACCTCCACCAACCCGATCGCCTCGATCTTCGCGTGGACCCGGGGCCTCGCCCACCGCGGCAAGCTCGACAACACCCCCGCGGTGATCGACTTCGCCGAGAAGCTGGAGCAGGTCTGCGTCGAGACCGTCGAGGGCGGTCAGATGACCAAGGACCTCGCCCTGCTCGTCGGCGGCGACGCCAAGTGGCTGACCACCCAGGACTTCCTGGCGGCCCTGGACGAGAACCTCAAGAAGAAGATGGCCTAGTCGGCATCGCGAAAGGGTCGCCCCTGGGGCGGCCCTTTTCGGTTTTCCGGCCCTTAATGGCCTTTCCGGGCAGCTGTTGCCGGTTTCCCCGGGTACGGGCCTCCTTCGCCCCTCACAGCCTCTTCTGGGGCCCGTGACGGCGCTTCCGGTGCTCCGCCCGTACGGCATGGCCATGAGCAGTGGCAGGGGCGCTGGCGGGGGCACTGACCGAGACACTGCCGGAGCCTGCCGAGACAGTGTCGCGCTATCGGGGAGCCGCCGGGGAACGGTCAGGACGAGGTCAGGTCGCCGAGCACGATCGACTCCCCGTCGGGCAGGCCGGGGACCCGGTGCATCCGCCCGTTGACGGCGTCGACCCTGAAGAAGCCGAGAAGGTCCCCCGCCGCCTTGTCCGTCAGCCTGACGACGACCTCGCGGGCGTTCAGCCAGCCGACGACCTCTGCGGCGGTCGGGTCTCCCAGCGAGGGGAGCCGCAGGTCCCGGAAGACCTGCCGGGTCCTGGCGTCGATGACGTGCAGGCTGTCGCTGCCGTCCTTCGCCGGCTTGACCGCGGCCGAGTACCTGCCGCTGGGGGAGTCCCGCCAGACCTGGTAGTTCTGGCGCAGCCAGTCCGCCGACCGCTCGACGGCCGTCGCGTGCCCGGGGGGCAGGGAGGTCACGCCGCCGGTCGCGAAGTCGGTCCGCAGCCTCCGAGCGCCGAGCTCGACGGTGAACAGCCGGCCGTCGGGGGAGACGCTCACCCGGGTGCCCGTCTCGGTGTCGCCGGGGACCAGGGCGGGCGACAGGTACCGCTTCTCGCCGCTTCGCAGGTCGTGGGCGACGTACCTGCCCTCGGCCGCGCTGAGGTAGGCGATGCGCCGCCCGTCCCTGCTGATGGCGGGCGTGAGACGCCAGTAGCTCCAGTCGTCGCCGTGCGCCAGGTGCTGTGCCGCGTCGGGGACGTTCACCGTGGACTCGCAGTGTCCCGGACGCTCGCACTCGACCGACTCGAGCGCGGGACGACCCTCGTCGCCGCCCGCCAGCTTCAGCGTCCATCCCGCGCAGGTGACCTTCCCCGCCCGCGAGGGCGCGGGCTTGCCGTCGGTCGACGCCCCGTCGTCCGGGCACTTGCCCGGCACGGCGTAGCGGATCGTGAAGGAGGTGCGGGGAGTCTGCCACGGTTCGGGGCCCGAGCCGGGCCCCGGGCTCGCGAGCGCCCGAGGGGTGTCCGGGCCGTCCGTCGTCCTGGTCGAGGGGGGCTGGTTCCGCTCGCCGAGCGCGGAGTTCCACACCTGTCCCTGCTGGAGCAGGGTGAAGGCGGCGACGAGACCGATCGGGACGAGCGCCGTGACCGCGGTCAGGAGGGTTCCCCTGGTACGGCGACGCCGCAGGGCCCGCACGGCCCTGACGCTGAGGTCGGGAACGGACGCCTCGTCCGCGAGCGCGGCCAACCTCGTGGCCAGGCGCTTCGCGTCGCCCTTGCTGAGCGCGGCCACCGCCTCGGTGATCTCCGACTCCACGGTCTCGAGGGGGAGGCCGAGGACGGTCGCCATCTCCTCGCGCGTCCTGCCGTCGTGCAGGCAGGCGACCACGAGCACCCGTCGTCGCGGGGGGAGTCGCAGCAGCGCGGTGGCCCCGGTCGAGGCGGGCCGCCGCAGATGGCGGCGGTACATCGTGATCTGGGCGTGGGTGGTGGGGTTCTCCCAGAGGGTGGGAGGCCAGCTCAGCCCGACGGAGCGCAGGGACCACAGGACGAGCCGGAGGGCGTGCTCGTGGCTGCCGGTGAGGAGGAGGGCCGTGCCGACGAGGGAACGTTGATCGCGCTGGACGAAGTCGCGATAACCGGTGTATCGGCGCATTGGGGATTGGCTCCGGCGTGACTGAGGGATCCGGGTTGATCGAGGGAACGGTCAACGGTAGCGATCTAAGCGCGTGGAGCGCCATCTTGAGGTGATTTGTCGCCAATCGGGTGGTCGGTGTGTCCGGTCGCTCCCGGTTTAGGGGCACTACGGCAGGGGTGCGGGCCGTACGGGACGGGTCGTCCGGGACACGACGCGGCGAGGAGTCTGAGCGTATCGCGGCGGACATGGAGCCAAGGGGTCGTAAAGTTTGGCTCGTCGGGGAGTCACCGGATCGTGAGGACGATGATGCCGCAGATCGCGCCGCTGGAGGCGGGGGAGCCGAGGCAGCTCGGGCAGTTCCGCATCGTCGGCCGGATCGGCGAGGGCGGCCAGGGGATCGTCTACCTGGGGGAGAACACCGAGGGGAAACGGGCGGCGATCAAGCTGCTGCACGTGAAGTTCTCCGGTGACGCGATCGCCAGATCCAGGTTCGCCAGGGAGGCGCGGGCGGCGCAGCGGGTCGCCTCCTTCTGCACGGCGGGCGTGGTCGACGTCGACCTCGAGGGCGACACCCCCTACATCGCGAGCGAGTACATCGAGGGCAGGTCGCTGCGGGAGGTCGTCGAGGCGGAGGGCCCGCTCCGCGGCGAGGCGCTGCAGCGCCTGGCGATCGGCACGGCCACCGCGCTCACCGCCATCCACCAGGCCGCGATCGTGCACCGCGACTTCAAACCGGACAACGTGCTCATCGCCGCCGACGGCCCCCGGGTCGTGGACTTCGGCATCGCCCGCATCCTCGACTCGACCGGCACGATCACCAGCCGGGCCATCGGCACCCCCGCCTACATGGCGCCGGAGCAGATCTCCGGCGCGGACGTCGGTCCCCACACGGACGTCTTCGCCTGGGGGGCGACCATGGCGTTCGCCGCCACCGGGGAGACCGTGTTCGAGGGCGGCTCGATCGCGGTGGTGCTGAACCGCATCCTCAACCACGACGTCGACGTCGACGTCATGCCGGAGCCGCTGCGCGGGGTGGTCCGTTCCGCGCTGTCCAAGGCACAGGGGGAGCGCCCCTCGGCCGACCAGATCCTGCTGCGGCTGCTCGGCCATCCCGAGAGCGTGAGCGCCTCGCCCGCCGTGCTCAACCAGGGGGCGCAGATCGCCGGCCCGGACGACGCCACCAGCCCGATCAGGATGCCGGGAGCCCTCTCGGGCCCGCCCGCCCGGACCGATCCGTCGCCGCCGCCCCCGCCGTTCACGGAAGGTCGCGCGCAGCGCCCCGGGTACGGCGAGCGGGCCTCCTCTCCCGGGGGCGTCCAGCGCCCGTCGTCGCCCGCGGACGACCGGCAGGGCCCGGCCCAGGGCCACGCCGAGCACGCCTCTCCCGGCCACGTCTCGGATCGCGTCGGGCGCTTCCCTCTCGGTGGCGTCGAGCCTCCCGCCCTGACCGAGCCGTCGTCCCAGGGGCACGCCCCGCCCCGGTCTCGCCCCCCGGCCTACGGCGAACGCGCGCAGCCTCCCGCCTACGGCGAGCACGTCTCGTCCCCGGCCTACCGTGAGCACCCGTCGGTCCCGGTCCACGGCGAGCACGTCCCGTCCCAGTTCCACAGTCCGCGTCAGCCGGACGTGCCCCCGCCGAGCTGGCAGTCGACGCTTCCCGGCCAGGCGGCGGAGCCGAGCCCGCCAGGGCGCTCGCACAGAGGTCGCTGGATCGCGGCGGCCGTGGCCGTCCTGCTGGTCGTGGGCGCGGGCGCGGCCGTGTACTTCACGGGCTGGCGTCCCACGATCGGCGCGGAGACGAAGGTCAGCCCGACCCCGACCCCGCCCCCCGCCTCGTCGTCCCCGGGCGCGTTCTCCTCGATCGTCGACAAGGCGGCGGCCACCCACAAGCTCACCATCGGCCTGCGCGACTTCCTGCCCGGCGTCGCGCTGAACGACGGCGGCACGTGGAAGGGGTTCGAGGTCGACCTGGCGACCGAGATCGCCAAGAAGCTGGGGGTGCCCGCGAGCGGGGTGACCTTCCGGGCCACGAGCAGGCAGGAGCGGCCGAGGCTGCTGGCCTCGGGCGACCTCGACCTGGTCGTCTCGACCTACTCGATCAACAGGACGGACGACGTCACGTTCGCCGGGCCGTACTACGTGGCCCACGTCGACGTGCTCGTCAAGAGCGGCTCCTCGATCGCCTCCCTCGCCGACCTGGAGGGCAAGCGGATCTGCCAGCCGCTGGGCAGTTCCTCCGTCGCCGTCCTGCAGGCGAGGGTGGGCAGCCTCGACCTGGTTCCCGCCGACAACTACACCCAGTGCATGGACCTGATACTGGCCGGCAAGGTCGACGCCGTCCCCGGCGACGACCTGGTGCTGGCGGGCTACGCCGACAGGGCGCCCATCCGCTACAAGGTGGTCGGTCTGAAGGTCACCGACGAGCGCTACGCGGTGGCGGTCAAGAAGGGTGACAGCCGCGCCTGCAAGGCCGTGCAGGGCGCGATCGTGGGCCTCTACCGGGACGGCACGGTGACCAGGCTGCTCGACAGGCACTTCTCCAAGGTCGACTTCCCCACCCGGGAGGACAACCCTCCGATCATGGCAGGGTGCGGCTAGGAGAACGCCCTCGGCCTCCTCGCCCTAGCCTTCCCCGCCCGAGCTCTCCGCGTTCGGCGGTGAGTCCTTCTCGCCCGCGGCCGCGGCCTTCTCCATCACGGCCGCGGTCTCCTCGGCCCAGTCGCGCATCAGCCGTGTCTGGCGGATGCCCAGGTCCAGGGCGTACTCCCCGAAGCGGGGCTCCCTCCACGCGGACTTCGCCGCGCAGATGGCCTCGAGCTCGGCCAGCCTGAGGGAGTAGGCCTCCGCCTCGGTGCGCAGCAGCGCCGCGGCCTCGTGCGGTTCCAGGGTGGGCAGCAGGAACGCCCTGAGCGCGCCCTCGCTGCGGTACAGGCGCGACGGCCCCTTCGCCAGCAGCCACGCGCGCAGTTCCGCCGAGCCCTCCTCGGTGATCGTGTAGGTCTTCCGGCCGCGAGGCCCCTCCTCCTCGACCGTGACCAGGCCGTCGGCGGCCATCTTGTTCAGCTCCGGATAGATCTGGCTGTGCCGGGCCTGCCACGCGTTGCTGATCGAGCTCTCGAAGAGCTTCGTCAGGTCATAGCCACTGGCGGGGCCCGCGGCCGTCAGCAGGCCCAGAAGCGCGATCCGAAGAGACATCTCCCCATCATAGCTATGGATTGACATGTAAGAAGTGACACGTCAATATCCACATGTGTCTACTGACGTATTGAAGCCTCCTGCGGAGACCCGTCCCAGGAACGGGCTGCTGTTGCTCGCCGTACTCGGCGGGATGTTTCTGGCCATGCTCGACCAGACGATCGTCGGCACGGCCCTGCCCCGGATCACCCAGGAGCTCGGCGGCACGGACCTGTACACCTGGGTCGTGACGGCCTACCTGCTGACCTCGACGATCACCGTCCCCCTGTACGGCAGGCTGTCGGACACCTACGGCCGCAAGCCGCTGCTGCTGATCGGCGTCGTGGTGTTCCTGCTCGGCTCGGTCCTGTGCGGGGCGGCGCAGAACATGGGCCAGCTCATCGCCTTCCGCGCGCTGCAGGGCCTGGGGGCGGGAGCGTTGCTGCCGCTCTCCCTGGCGCTGGTGGCCGACCTGTTCCCGCCGGGCAAGAGCGGCAAGGTCCAGGGCGCGCTGGGCGGAGTGATGGCGCTGAGCTACATCGCCGGACCCTTCCTCGGCGGCGTCTTCACCGACCAGGCCAGCTGGCGCTGGGCGTTCCTGGTCAACCTCCCCATCGGGGTCGCCCTCGTCGCGATCATCGTGGCCCGGCTGCCGCACGTGGCGGGCCAGGGGCGCGGCGCCCGGCCCGACTACCTCGGCATCGCCGTCTTCAGCGCGGCGATCGGCACGCTGCTCGTCGGGCTCACCGAGAAGGGGCTGGACGGCCACACCTGGAGCAGCGGGCCCGTGCTGTGGCCCATCGTGGCCTCCGCCCTGCTGCTGGCCCTGTTCGTCCTCGTCGAGCGCGGAGCGGCGCAGCCGATCATCCCCCTGGAGCTGTTCCGCGTCCGGACCTACACCCTGGCGAACGCGGCCTCGTTCTTCACCGCGGCCTGCCTGTACGCCGGAGTGGTCTTCCTGCCGCGTTACTTCCAGGAGGCCATGGGGCTCAGCGCGACCGAGTCAGGTCTGCGCATCTACCCGCTCATGCTCGGGATGGTCGCGGGCAGCGCCGCCACCGGCGCGCTCATATCCGTGAGCATGCGGTACAAGCCGTGGCTGATCACCGGGGCGTTCCTCATCGCGGCCGGAGCGCTGCTGTGCGGCGGGCTCACGATCGAGACCTCGGGGCTCGCCCTCGCCGGGTGGATGGCGCTCCTCGGCCTCGGCATGGGGCCGATGCTGTCCGGCCTCACCGTGGCGGTCCAGTACGCGGTCCCGCCCCGCTTCATCGGCACCGCCAGCGCGAACCTGACCTTCTTCCGGCAGATCGGCGGCTCGGTCGCCCTGGCCCTCGCCGGGACCCTCTACGCCTCCGTCGTCACGCAGGAGGCGCCCGTCCACGGACTGCGGGCCGCGCACGCCGCCGCGACCGCGAGCGTCGTCCCCTGGCTCGCCGTCTGCGGGGCGCTCGTCGCGCTGATCGCGCTGCTCGCGCTGCCCGGAGGCCGGATCAAGGCACTCGCCGAGAGGTCGGCGACGCTGGACGGGTAACATCCGAGCGTCACAATTCATCCTTCGAGTGGGGGAAGGTCATGGCCCAGACTCCCGTAAAGGTCACCGTCACCGGCGCCGCCGGTCAGATCGGCTACGCGCTGCTGTTCCGCATCGCGTCGGGCCAGTTGCTGGGCGCAGACGTCCCGGTCAAGCTGAGCCTGCTGGAGATCCCGCAGGCGGTCAAGGCGGCGGCGGGCACCGCGATGGAGCTCGACGACTGCGCGTTCCCGCTGCTGAGCGGCATCGAGGTCACCGACGACGCCAACAAGGCCTTCGACGGCGCCAGCGTCGCGCTGCTGGTCGGCGCCCGCCCGCGCACCGCCGGCATGGAGCGCGGCGACCTGCTGCAGGCCAACGGCGGCATCTTCGGCCCGCAGGGCAAGGCCATCAACGACAACGCGGCCGACGACATCCGCGTCCTGGTCGTGGGCAACCCGGCGAACACCAACGCCCTCATCGCCCAGCAGCACGCCCCGGACGTCCCGGCGGAGCGCTTCACCGCGATGACCCGTCTCGACCACAACCGCGCGCTGTCCCAGCTCGCCGCCAAGCTGCAGGTCCCGGTCACCGAGATCAAGAAGATGACGATCTGGGGCAACCACTCCGCCACGCAGTACCCCGACCTGTTCCACGCCGAGGTCGGCGGCAAGATCGCCGCTGAGCAGGTGGACGAGGCCTGGCTGCGCGACACCTTCATCCCGACCGTCGCCAAGCGCGGCGCCGCGATCATCGAGGCCAGGGGCGCCTCCTCGGCGGCCTCCGCCGCGAACGCCGCGATCGACCACGTCTTCGACTGGGTCAACGGCACCGAGTGGACCTCCGCCGCGATCCCCTCCGACGGCTCGTACGGCGTGCCCGAGGGCATCATCTCCTCCTTCCCCGTCGCCTCGCGCGACGGCAAGTGGGAGATCATCCAGGGCCTGGAGATCGACGCCTTCTCCCGCGAGCGCATCGACGCCTCGGTGCGCGAGCTCGAGGAGGAGCGCACCGCCGTCCGCGAGCTCGGCCTCATCTGAGCCCGCGAACGGTCCTCGGCCTCGTCCGAGCCCGCGAGCTGCCCTCCCGCGTCCGTGAGAGATTCCGCGCGGACAGGCGGGAAGCTCGGAAGACCATGTGAGAAGGGGTTCCGGTCCGCCGGAGCCCCTTTTCGCGTCTCCGGGGGTGAACCGGTTCATGTTCCGGAGGGCGGACGGGCGGCGTGTCATCATGCCCCGGGAGGGTGTCTCGGCGTTGAATGACCACTGATGTTCGGGGGATCGGTGTTCACAGCGCAGGGGGCGGCGCGGTTCGTCGCCGGAATTGTCAGTTTTTCCTTCGCCGGGTTCGTCCTCGCCGGAGCGCCGGGGGCGGCGCGGGCGGGGACGGCGGAGGGCGAGGAGGCGGAGGGGAGACGGCATGGCGCGGACCTGTCGGTGCGGTTGGAGAGCTCGCCGGCGATCGCACAGCCGGGACAGCCGCTGACCTACCGGGTCGAGGTGCACAACGCCGGACCCGAGGACGCGGTGCTGCCGTTGCTCGTCGTCAGGCTGCCCCACGGGGTCGACATCCTCGGCGTCAACGTCGCCGAGTGCCTGCCCGGCAGGGCGGCCGGCGAGGTGGTCTGCGCCTCGCAGCGGGACGTCCTGGCCGGGACCGACGGCGGGGTGACCATCAACGGCATCGTCAGGTCAGGCGCGCGAGGCCCGCTCGTCGCGACCGCGACGCTCTCCTCCGAGGTGGTCGACAGCCAGGAGGAGAACAACTCCGCCTGGCTCACGACTCCGGTGGACGAGGGCGCCGACCTGGCGGTCCGGCTGTCGCGCAAGACGCGGGCGGGCCGCCTGGTGACGATGGACGCCGTGGTCCGCAACCGGGGCCCCAGGGTGGTCAGGGACGCCGCGGTCTTCCTGCGCACCGTCAAGGCACGCTTCCTGTCGGCGAAGGGAGCGCGGTGCCACTCCTACGGGGGCTACGTCGGCTGCGCGCTGCGCGCGGTCGGCTCGGGCAGGCAGGTCAGCCTCAGGCTCGCCTTCCGCGCCCACCGGAGGGCGCCCAGGGCGAAGGCGACGGTCTACTCGACTCACGTGGGCGACCGCCGCCCTGCCAACAACATGGCCCGCATCAGCTTGCGCTAGGACCTGGTTTCTGGAGCAGGGGCGTGGGGTCTTGGTCTGCCCGCCCCCCTCCGCGCGAACAAAGAGAACCCGCAAAGAGAACCGAACGAACAGAGAGATGAAGAGAACAAGGCAGGTCAGCGCCGCAGAGCGGCCCAGGCGTCGGTGACGATCTCTCGCACGGAGAGGTGCTCCGGCTTCCAGCCGAGCTCCCGCTGGATCTTGTCCGAGGAGGCGACCAGCACCGCGGGGTCCCCGGCTCTGCGCTCGCGTACGACGGCCGGGATCTCGTGCCCGGTGACCTCCCGGCAGACGTCCAGGACCTCGCGCACGGAGAAGCCGTTGCCGTTGCCCAGGTTGTAGATCCTGTGCTCGCCGGGCGAGCAGGCCTCGAGTGCCAGCAGGTGCGCCCTCGCGAGATCGGCGACATGGATGTAGTCGCGCACGCATGTTCCGTCAGGGGTGGGGTAGTCAGTGCCGAACAGGCTGACCGACTCGCGCCCGCCGAGCGCGACGGCGAGGACATTAGGGATCAGGTGGGTCTCCACGGTGTGTCGCTCACGGTAGACCCGTCCGTCTCCGGCCGTGTAGGCGCCGCCCACGTTGAAGTAGCGCAGGCTCACCGCCGCCAGGCCGTACAGTCCGGCGAACGCGGTCAGCGCGGTGTCGACCGCGAGTTTGGAGGCGCCGTAGGGGTTGGTCGGCCGGGTGGGGTCGGTCTCCAGCACCGGGGAGCGTTCCGGCTCGCCGTACGTGGCGGCGGTGGAGGAGAAGACGATCCGGCCGACTCCGGCGGCCCGCATGGCGTCGAGCAGGGCCAGGGTGCCGCCCAGGTTGTGCTCCCAGTACAGGCCGGGCTTCTCGACGGACTCGCCGACCAGGGACTTCGCCGCGAAGTGCAGCACCCCGTCCATGTCCGCCAGAGTGCCGGTCAGCGCGTCGGCGACCTCGGTGATCGACCCTTCGACGAAGCGCGCGCCCGCCGGGACCGCGTCCGCGTGCCCCGTGGAGAGGTCGTCCAGCACGGTGACCTCGTGACCCGCTTCGACGAGTTGCGCCGCCACGACGCTCCCGATGTATCCGGCGCCACCGGTGACCAGCAGCTTCACGGAGCCTCCTGTTTGATGATGTCTGAATGTGTTTATTTTTGTAAGGCCGGTGCCAGCATATGCTTGCACATCAAATATCGGCCACAGTCGGAACGGGCGGCGGCCATGACGGAGACAATCTCGTGAACAGCGTCCTGGCGAACGCCGCCCTGGTCCTGCTCTTCATCCTGATCGGCGGGTTCTTCGCCGCCGCCGAGATGGCGATGGTCTCCCTCAGGGAGAGCCAGGTGCGCAGGCTCGCCACCCGGGGGCGCAGGGGGGCCAAGGCCGCCAAGCTCGCCCACGACCCCAACCGCTTCCTGTCCGCCGTCCAGATCGGCGTGACCGTGGCGACCATGCTGTCGGCGGCCTTCGGCGCCGACACCCTCGCCAGGGACCTCCTGCCGATCGTGACGGGCTGGGGGGTGCCCCAGGCGGTCGCCGCGCCGCTCGCCCTGGTGCTGGTGACGCTGGCGATCTCCTACGTCTCCCTGGTGCTGGGCGAGCTGGTGCCCAAGCGGATCGCCCTGCAGCGCGCCGAGGGGCTCTCGTTGCTGGTCGCGCCGTTCCTGGACCGGATGGCCGCGCTGTCGCGCCCTGTCATCTGGGCGCTGTCGAAGTCGACCGACGGCGTGGTCAAGCTGCTCGGCGGCGACCCCGAGGCCGACCGTGAGGAGATCACGACCGAGGAACTGCGCGACATGGTGGTCGGCCACCAGGAGCTCACCGCGGACGAACGTCACCTGATCGCCGAGGTGTTCGCCGCGGGCAAGCGCCAGCTCCGCGAGGTGATGCTGCCGCGCACCGAGGTGGAGTTCATGGCCGCCGACACCCCGCTCGCCGAGGCCGCGGTGCTGGCCGCGGCGATGCCGCACTCCCGCTTCCCCGTCTACCGCGACTCCTACGACGACATCGTGGGCTTCATCCACATCAGGGACCTGCTCGACCCGGTGCTGACCGGGTCCATCGAGCCGATCAGCGACCTGGTGCCGATCCGCCCGGTCAAGCTGGTCCCCACCACGAAACGGGTGCTCGCCACGCTGTCGGAGATGCGGGGGGAGGGCCACCACCTGGCGATCGTCGTCGACGAGTACGGCGGCACCGCGGGCATCGTCACGCTGGAGGACCTCGTGGAGGAGCTCGTCGGCGACATCCGCGATGAGCACGACGTCATGGACAAGCAGGTCGTGCTGCCCGCGGGGGAGGTGGAGCTCGACGGCCTGGCCAACCTCGACGTCGTGGCGGGCGAGAGCGGCATCCGGCTGCCCGAGGGCCCCTACGAGACCCTCGCCGGGTTCGTCATGGCCGCCCTGGGCCACCTGCCGACGATGGGGGAGCGGGTGGAGATCCCGGGGTTCGAGTTGTCCGTCACCGGAATGGACGGCCGCAGAGTCTCCAGAGTCCGGATAAAACGCCGTGCGTCCGTGCCGGAGGCACCGAACACTCCCGACAGCTGACACAATTACGTGCTATGGCCAGTCCCCGTGTCCTTTCCGGAATCCAGCCCACCGCAGACTCCTTCCACCTGGGCAACTATCTCGGTGCCGTGCGGCAGTACGTCGCCATGCAGGAGGGCTACGACGCCTTCTACTGCGTCGTCGACCTGCACGCGATCACGGTGGACTACCAGCCGGAGGCGCTGCGCAGGCGCTCCAGGATCGCCGCCGCCCAGCTGTTCGCCGCAGGCCTCGACCCGGAGCGGTCCACGGTCTTCGTGCAGAGCCACGTCCGCGAGCACAGCGAGCTGGCCTGGGTGCTGATCTGCCTCACCGGCATGGGCGAGGCGGGCCGGATGACGCAGTTCAAGGACAAGTCGGCCAAATACGGCGAGGGCTCGACCACCGTCGGGTTGTTCACCTACCCGATCCTGCAGGCGGCCGACATCCTGCTCTACCAGGCCGACCAGGTTCCGGTCGGGGCGGACCAGAAGCAGCACCTCGAGCTGACCCGTGACCTCGCGCAGCGCTTCAACCACCGCTTCGGCGAGACCTTCACGCTGCCCAAGCCGCACATCGTCAAGGAGGTCGAGAAGATCACCGACCTTCAGGACCCCACGGCGAAGATGTCCAAGTCCTCCTCCTCGCCCGCGGGCATCCTGGACCTGCTGGAGCAGCCGGGGCCGCTCCGCAAGAAGGTCATGCGCGCGGTCACCGACACCGGCTCCGAGGTCCTCGCCGACGACGAGAACAAGCCCGGCGTGACCAATCTGCTGCGCATCCAGTCGGCCCTGACCGGCACGCCGATCCCCGAGCTCGAGGCCCGCTACGCCGGGCAGGGCTACGGCACCTTCAAGAAGGAGGTCGCCGAGGCCGTGGTGGAGGTCTTCACCCCGATCAGGGAGCGGACGGAGAAGCTGCTGGCCGACGAGACCGAGCTCGACCGGATGCTCGCCATCGGCGCGGAGCGGGCCCGCTCGGTGGCCGCGGAGACCATGGCCAAGGTGCGCGACAGGGCGGGTTTCCTGCCCACCGTGTGACCTCTCCGCCCACGGCGCGGTGGGCCGCCGTCCGTCCCCGGCGCGCCGGCCGCCGCCCGCTCGCGGTCTGGCGGCCGTCGTGCGCCCGCGCGTCCCGCGCGGAGGCCGACGGCCCACGGACGCCCGTGTCCGGCGTGGCCCGGCGACTGTGATGCGCCTGTGTCTTTCACTTGCTTTGACCTGCTCTCACCTACGTTCTGGCGGTATTCGGGGAGTGTCCGCCTCTCCCGCGTACGGCCCGGCGGTATTTGGGTAGGTGACGCGCGTGACAAGCGTGCAGGAACGGATCGTCGCGGTCCGTCAGTGGGGCAGGACGAAGATCGCCTCAGAACGGGTCAGATGGCTCTGGCTCGACCACCTGATCAGGACGGTGCAGCGCTACCAGATCCAGTTCGGCGACCGGCTGGCCGGAGCGGTGACCTACTTCGCCTTCCTGTCGTTCTTCCCGATCATCGCGCTGGCCTTCGCGGTCTTCGGCTACTTCCTGTCCGTGCGGCCCGACGCCGTCAAGACGCTGCAACGCGCCATCGACCAGTATCTCCCCGGCCTGGCCGACCAGCTCCCGATCCAGCAGATCGCCGACTCCAGGGCCAGCGCGGGGGTCATCGGTCTGCTCGGCCTGCTCTACGCCGGGCTCGGCGCGATCGACGCCCTGCGCGGCGCGCTCCGCGAGATCTCCATGACCACCGAGCAGCCGCTCAACTTCTTCCTCGCCAAGCTCAGGGATCTGGCGGCCCTGATCCTGGTGGGCCTCACGATGATCGCCTCCGTGCTGGTCGGCGGTTTCGCCACCCAGGCGGGCGGGCTCGTCGCGGAGGAACTGGGGCTGACCAGCTCGCCCGCGGGAGTCTGGTGGCTCTGGTTCCTCGGCCTGGCGGTCAGCCTGCTGGCCGACACCGTCGTCTTCCTGATCGTCCTGCGCTGGATGGGCCGGTCGAGGCAGCCGCTCAAGGTGGTGCTGCGCGGCGCGCTGCTGGGCGCGGTCGGCTTCGGCCTTCTCAAGCAGCTCGCCACGCTGATCCTGTCGCGGACGCTCAACAACCCCATCTACGGGGTGTTCGCGGTGATGGTCGGCCTGCTGGTCTGGATCAACCTCTCCGCCAGGGTGATCCTCTACGCCGCGGCCTGGACGGAGACCGCCACGCTCGGCCCGCCGCCGGAGCCGACCCCCATCCCGGCGATGGGCGTCCCGCCGGAGGAGCTCTAGGGCCTGTTTTGTGGATCTTCGCCGTAGCGAGGATCGGCCAGGCGGATGCACCGCAAGGCGGAGGAGGAGCTCATAACGGAGTTATGGGC
>NZ_BSEV01000014.1 GCF_027922005.1 Streptosporangium carneum
TGAACGTGCGCACCGTCGGCAACGCCAAGGAGGCCACGTTCGACTTCGTGGCCAACTTCACCGGCACGCCGTCGCCGAGCCCCACGATCACCCCGACTCCGACCTCCTCTCCGACCTCTCCCCCGGCGAGTCCCTGGAAGGCGGGCACCTACTACCGAGTGGGCGACCTGGTCACCTACAACGGTTCGACCTACCGGTGTCTCGCGGCGCACACGGCCTACCCGGGCTGGGAGCCGCCGAACTACGACTTCCTGTGGGCGCGCGTCTGACCTCGCTTGCTCCCCTGCCCGGCCCGCGCGCCGGAAGCACGGAAGACCCTGACCCGCCGACGTGGGTCAGGGTCCTTCGCCGACGGGTGCGAACCGGCGACATCCCGCTCGACATCCGGGTGAACGCGCGCGAGGTCGTCCGGTGGCTGAAGGGACCGCTCGGCCTCGGGCAGACGCCCGTGTCGCGATCCCGTCGTGACGAGGCCTCCCCCTGAAGGAGGAAACACTGCAACCTTTCGCCCGACGAGTCGCGTTGGGAACGGGCGAGAGGAGATCACATTGGATTCTCACGACGGCTTCCGCGAGTTCGTGCTCGCCCGCCAGCAGGCGTTGATGCGGACCGCGTACCTGCTCACGGGAGACGCCCATCTCGCCGAGGACCTGCTGCAGAGCGTCCTGATCAAGGTCGTGGGGCAGTGGCCCAAGCTGTCCAGGGGCGGCAATCCCGAGGCGTACACGCGCAAGGCGCTGGTCAACCAGTACATCTCGTGGAGGCGTCGGCCACGTCCCGAGTTGCCGAGCGCCGACCCGCCCGAACACGGAGCCTCCTACGACGGGGCCGCACTCGACCGGATCCTGCTGCGGCAGGCCCTCGCCAAGTTGACGCCCAAGCAGCGCGCCGTGATCGTGCTGCGATTCTGGGCGGACCTCACCGAGACCCAGACCGCCGAGGCACTCGGCTGCTCGGTCGGCACCGTCAAGAGCCAGGCCCATCACGCGCTGGCCCGCCTGCGTATGCTCGCGCCCGAGCTGGCGTACCTGCTGTCCGATTCCGAGATCGAGGAGGCGGCCCGATGACGAGGCTGCGTGAGGCGCTGGACGACATCGCCGGCGAAGCCCCAATGGTGAGCCTGCCCGACCTGGCGGACCTGGCCGTCGCGGGCCACCGGCGCAGGCGGCGCGTCACCACGGCACTGGCCGTCGTCGCGACGGTCGTGGCGCTGGGCGCCGGGAGCGCGACCGTGGCGCTGACGGGATTGGGCGGCGACCACACGGCCGCGCCGCAGCGCGTGGACACGGTGCCCGACCTGCCCGAGGGCAGGGTGGGGCCGCTCAGCCACGCGTACCAGACAGGCTGCAAGGTCGACGAGCGGCGGCGACCCGACTGCAGCGCCACCGAGTGGCGGGTGGTCACCCGTACCGGCACGACCTACCGGGTTCCGCAGGCGCTCATCAGGAACGTCAAGGAGCGGCGCGTACCTGTCTCGATCAGCCGGGACGGGCGGATGCTCGCCTACTACAGCCGTCAGGCCCAGGCGCACGTGGTTCGCGACCTGACGAGCGGCTCCGTGGTGACCTCCCCCGTCACGGTGAAGGAGGAACGGATCGGCACGGGCTCCATGCTCGTGGTCTCCGACGACGGCCGCTACGTGGTCTTCGACCCGCGTGAGGGGACCAAGGAGCCGGGGCTGCTGATCGACATGCGTACCGGGAAGACGGTGTCGATACCCGGTGAGTTCGAAGCGGTCAGTGTCAGAGGCGGTGTCGCCGAGCTGGTCCGGTACATCAAGACCGATCTGTGGCTGATGCCCGTCACCGGTGGAGGCACGCCGGTGCGTTTCGACGGCGTGTTCATCATGTTCAGCGAGCTCGCCCCGGACGGCCGCACGGTGGCCGCCTTCGAGATCCAGGGCGACGACGAGCGTGTGCTCACCCTTCTCGACGCCAGGACCGGGCGGACCCTGCGCAGGGTGATCACCCGCGGTCTGCCGAAGGACGGCGGTGTCCTCAACACCGCCCTCTGGCTGAGCGGATCCGAGGTCACGCTCGTCTCCCAGGACAAGGGAGCCGTGCGCGCCTATGCGGTCAACGTCACCACCGGACAGGCCCGGCAGGTGGCCCGTTACTCCAACAAGCTCCCTGGGCTGACCTTGCCCGGGGCCGTGAGCAGCGGATACTAGGGGGCTGCCGGGCCGGTCCGGTGACCGGCGCTTGAGAGGCGCACCTGGCGGCGAGGCCGGGAACGGCCTACCGGCCGGCTTCCACGCCGTTGGGCGCGACCCTTTCACGGAGGTGAGCGTCCGGGGGGTGCTGGCCGGACGATGTCTGCAGGCCGCTGGGGAGCGCCGGGGCGGCCTGGTCGGCAGGCCGATCGGTCTCGGCGGGCGTCATCCGTTCCAGGAAGCGGAGCAGCTCGACGGGGAAGGGCAGCACAAGGGTGGAGTTCTTCTCCGCGGCGACTTCGACCACGGTCTGGAGCAGGCGCAGTTGCAGCGCGGCGGGCTGCACGGCCATCGTTCCCGCGGCCTGGGCCAGTTTCTGCGAGGCCTGCAGCTCGCCTTCGGCGGTGATGACTCGGGAGCGCCGTTCACGTTCCGCCTCGGCCTGCCGCGACATGGACCGCTTCATCGAGTCGGGCAGCACCACGTCCTTGATCTCGACGCGGTCGATGTGCACGCCCCAGCCCACGGCCGGGCTGTCGATCATCAGTTCCAGCCCCTGGTTGAGCCGCTCCCGGTTGGACAGCAGGTCGTCCAGATCGCTCTTGCCGATGATCGAACGCAGTGAGGCCAGCGCCACCTGGCGAATGGCGGCCTCGTAGTCCTGGACGTTGACGATCACCCGTACCGGGTCGACGACCCTGAAGTAGATGACGGCATCCACGCGGACCGTGACGTTGTCACGGGTGATGGCGTCCTGGACGGGCACCGGCATGGTGACGATCTGCAAGTTGACCTTCTGCAGCCGGTCGGCGACCGGCACGATCAGAGCGAGCCCGGGACCTCGGAGCTCGCCCTGGACCCGGCCGAACCGGAAGACGACGCCCCGCTCGAACTGCCTGACGACCCGGACGCCGGTCCCCAGCCACATCGCGCCCAGCACCAAGACCGCGATCAGCGCGGAGAAGACGATGGTGATCATTTCACACTCCCATGTCCCCCTCGATTCCGCCGTCCCAAAGGCCTCCTGGATCGATGACCGGTTCACCGGTCCCGCCTGCGGCGGGCGCGCCCGCCGCACTGGGGGCGGCGGCTGTGGCGTCCGGTCCCGTCGCAGGCCGGGCCGCCGACGGCTGACGCCGTCCCGGCGACGCCGCGTCTCCCAGGTCAACGCGGCCGTCGCGGAGAACATCGGTGCGCCGGTCGGCGATCTCGCCGCCGGACAGGATCATCTGGGACGTCGAATCGAGTACGGGCGAGATCGGGCGTACCCACCGGATCAGGTCGCACGACGCACGACGCGAAGGCCGTACGCCGCCGCAGGAGGAGCGCGCAAGACCCAGGTCCCCGACCGGCGACCGGTATCGGATCTCGCGTGACGTCTCGCGTTCGCTGCCACTGGACACGGCACACCTCCTGGAGGCGCCTGTCCGCCGGGCGCAGTCTGGCTGCTTCGCCCATTCGAACACTTCTATCGTAGCGCGATGAAAAATATCCGATATGTACTTTTTGCCGAGCAAATCGAGCGGTCCTGCAGGGAACTCCCTTCGTCGCCCAGACGGCCGCCCCATCTTTGTCGGTGACTGCTGCGATCATGCCGCTCACACGATCAAAGGAGTGACGATGACAGAGACCCTCGAAGAGTTCGCCTGGCTCTCCGGCCACGAGCCACTGGGCGAGATCTACTGTGTGTCCTTCGTCCGTGACCTCTCCCCGGAGGAGGTCCTCCGCCGCTTCGGCGTGGACGAGAGCACCATGGAGGAGGGAGTGGCGTTCGACGAGTTGGGCGAGCGCTCGGTGGAGACCATGAGGGACGACGCGGCCGGCTACATCGGCGCCGCGAAGGTCGGCGACTGGACCCTGGTCATCGAACCGGGGGGATGGCAGCTCGCCGTCGACCCCGACATATACGCCCCGGTCTCGCGGGGAATCGAGGTCGTGTCGGTCTGCCGTCATAACTACGCCTCGGACAGCTTCGCCTACATCGTCGACGGCGAACCGGTCGTCCACTTCGACCCGATGCGCCCCTACGATCGGTCGGGCAGCGATCCAGACCGTTTCGTCAAGGAGATGAGCGAGGTCGGACTGGACCCCGAACGCGACGTCGACGTCGACGACTCGCCCGTCGAATCGCCGATGGAGCGTTCGTTCGCCCTGGCGAGCAGGATCACCGGCCTTCCCTTCTCCCCAGAGATGCTGGAGCTGCGGTTCCTCGGCGCGGAGACCCTTGAGGACTGATCGGCAGGTCCACGCGGAGACCGGTCTGTCGGCGGGCTCAGGCGCTGACGGGCCAACAGCTCACGTACCTGTGGAACGTCGGCGCAGGGCTTGAGCCGTGCCAGGAGTACGTGGGCACGCTGGGCAGTGCGGTCGGCGGACAGGTCCAGCGTCCGGGAGGCCGGCGCACCGCCTCCGGCTCGTTGGCGCCGGCCGTAACCGGTGGCCGGCATGCCGTGCGACGGGTCGCCCTGTCGGTGTACGCACGTGAGCACGGCCTGTCCGAGATCACCGCAGGGCGAATCTGGCCGAACCGGCGCGCTGCCCGGAGGAGACCGGGCTGGAAAGCCGGTCCTGACGGCGCATCCCGACGAACCGGGATCGCGCCCCACAGCCGGGCATGGCGACATGGATCCGGAGAGACGGCGCGCCACGCCTAAAAAACGGTCTTCTACTCCATTGAGGTGAGGGTCACCAGGACCAGTGATCCGGGGCTTGGCACCTGAGCTTCTATCTTCTGCGCGGCCCGCTGCTCCGGATAGATTCCCTCCCCGTTTCCCCACTTGCCGAGGAATGCCTCCAGCGTCTCCACGTTGGCGCGGGCGTTGAGAGCGGATGAGCTGAGTATGCCCACTCCGTCAACGATCTCCGATCCCACGGAGCCCCACCCGGTGGCCTTGATCCGATCCATCTGCCTCCTGACAGCGGCATCCCCGTCACGCTCCCCCGTATCAATCACCACGTATTCATACTCGTACTCCTCTCCCGTGTTCGAAAACTCCTCCGCGACCGCAATGATCTTTCCATCTTCGGCAATCGTGCGGCGAATATCGTCATCTAACCGCACAACAGATCCGGGAATTCTGCAGCCGGTCAAAAGGAGGAGACAGGAGAGGAGCACGATGATGCGACGGCGACCCATCACACAAGTCAAACATGAGAATTTGGTGATCCTGTGCGTGCCGTGCGTAGAAATCATGCAGGAGTCCCGTTCGGTTTCCCGAGGTCACCGCCGGCCCTTGCGTCCACCCGCACGACTCCCAGACCGATCGCCCCTCCGCTGTCCCTCCGGGGGGCGACGACAGGCGAGACGGACGACAGGCGAGACGATCGGAGCCGCTGGCTCAACCCACTACGGTTGACTGTGTGAGTGGATCATCTCGGAGCCGGAGTTCCCGCCGGAGGCGGAACGGCTCATCGTGACGGATGAGGGAATCGCTTGTGGACGCCGTCGAACTGGTGTGGGCGTTCATGGCACGCGCCGGCCACCTGTCACGGCATGTCGGAACCAGCATGTCGGATCAGACCGGTGGAGATGATCTCCTGGCTCTCCATCGGGCCGTCATTCAAGGTCGTGCTCCCAGGGTCTGGCAGCTTCCCAGTGGTGTGCACTATCGCGTGCATGGGATCGGCTGTTGCATAACGACTGCTTTCCCTGAGCGGGCAGTCGTCGACGTCGACCTCAGCCCCCGGCTGGGAGTGCTCATCTTCGACGCCTGGAGGGTGGAGGTGTTCGCGAAGTCCGTCCGTCACGGGCGTCTGTCACGTGAAGCCTTCGTCTCCGCTCTGCGAGATCTGACCCACGAGGGATCCATCACGCCGATCGACCAGCAGCAGAATTGGTACGCCGTAGAGTGAACCGCGACCGGCGACCTGGACACCGCCGGGTGATCGCCGACGTGCGAACGCCGGGGCCGCCGGCGACAGGCCGACCAGCACCCCTGTCGCTTCGGCGAAAGCCCCGGCTGTTCTCACGATGCTGTCTTCGCACCGCTCTCGGTCATCGAGCAGGCGTGTGCGCCCAGACTGCCGTTCCAGGGGAAACCCCAGCCGCAGTGATAGGCGCCCGCCGCCACCCCTGACCTGACGGTGACCGTGAAGTCGACGTAGCCGGTGCCGCTGCAACTCCACGCGTTCAGCGCATAGCCGTCCTGCTCCTGCAGGCGTTCCCCGAACCAGCAGTCGAAAGAGCCGTCCGCGTGCGCGGGGGGCATTCCCAGAAACGGGGCGGCCAGAACCGCAGCAACGGCGAGGATGAGTCCGGTTGGTTTCACAGTTCTCCCTCAGGCGCGCACACAGGCGCTTCCCCCCGAACGCTATGCAGCTAGCCCGCACCTGTCGACGGTGATATCTCATCGGTTTCATGTGGATTTCTCCCACCGGCACTGCGCGGGCACCCGGCCGCTCATCAGACAAAACCGCTGGCGTTGAATTCCCCACAGGAGATCAGAAGGGTGCAGACGCGCTCCTGAAGATCCATGTCATCTCGTTGACAGTAGGGGCAACGGGATGGTGACGCAGGAGCAAGCCCGCCTTCCGGCGCACATCAGCCGGCAGCCGTTTCCCGGTCGCCGGAAGCCAGGAGGCACGGACGCGACCTGGTCCGCAGAAGCCGCTCCGCCGACTCCGCCCGGGACGCGAGACGGGACGATCAAGCTCCCCTCCACCACCTGGCGAACCCGGCGCGTGTCCTTCACCATCACCCCGGGGCCGCGCGCCCCGCCGAAGGCTGGACGAGTGGTCCCGAAGTCATCAGTTGTCACAGGTGGTCAGCGAGCGGGTGACCGGTGCGCCGACCAGGTCGCCGTCCCAGATCTCAGCGGCCGTCGCAAGGTCACGCCGGGTCACTCGGACGGCCACGCCCTCGAAGGCCCGCCCACCGTGTTGTTCCCGGCGAAACCGCCCTTTCAGAGGGTCGTCGACCGACTCGGCGCCCTGCTCGCTGAGATCCTTCTCAAACGGCTTGGCCGCGAAATTCACAGCGAGCTCTCGGATCAGCCGTCGATCTCCACGTAAAGTGTGATCAAGAGGGTCTTCGGTTCTGCCGTCACACACGGATCCTGGACGCCCTCCGCACGCCCCGGCGACCGAACCGCAGGGCTATGTGTCGAGCGTGGTTGCGCTCGGCGGCACCGCGCAGCCATGCCATTGCAGGATCGAGTCCGGCGCCCAGATGGAGGCGGCAGTGAAGTGCCCTGACATGTCGCGCGGCGCGCGCCTCACCGCCCATACCGCCGTCTCCACATCCCTGGCCCTGTGCAGTGATCGCGCACTGCACGAACTCGTGGACGCGGCCGTGCCGATCGGTTCCGGCATCGGCGGGAAGTCGGCCCTGCTGGAGGTCGCCGGAACCTCGGTCTTCGTGAAACGGGTGCCCCTCACCGATCCGGAGAGGCAGCCGGAGAACGCCCGGTCCACGGCGAACCTGTTCGCGCTGCCGGCCTTCTGCCAGTACGGCATAGGCGGGCCGGGCTTCGGGGCCTGGCGGGAGCTCGCCGTGCACACCATGACGACGAACTGGGTGCTCGCGGGCGATCACGAGGGCTTCCCCCTGATGTACCACTGGCGGGTGCTGCCGGACTCGGCGCCGTCCCTGCCCGAGGAACTGGCCGACGTGGAACGGGCCGTCGCCTACTGGGGAGGCGGATCGGAGGTGCGCCGCCGGATCGAGGCTCTCCAGCAGTCCTCAGCGAGCGTCGCGCTGTTCCTGGAGTACATCCCGCAGAACCTGCACGAGTGGCTGGGCACTCAGGTCGGAGTCGGCGACGGTGCCGCCAACCGGGCCTGCGCCATGGTGGAGAGGGATCTGAAGGCTGGAACCTCGTTCATGAACACCCGGGGGCTCCTGCACTTCGACGCCCATTTCGAGAACATCCTGACCGACGGCCGGCGCCTGTTCTTCGCGGACTACGGCCTTGCGATCTCGTCCCGATTCGAGCTGTCGCAGGCTGAGACCGACTTCTTCGACCGGCATCGGACCTACGACAGCTGTTATACCGTCACGTATCTGGTGAACTGGCTGGTCACCGCCCTGTACGGACATCGGGGAGAGGAGCGCGACGCGCTGGTGCGCGCGTGCGCCGGGGGCGAGCGCCTCACGGGAATCCCGGAGGCGGCTGCGGCGATCCTCGCCCAGCACGCGCCACTCGCCGTGGTGATGTCGGACTTCTATCGCAAACTCCAACGGGAGAGCAGGGAGACCCCCTATCCGCTTGAGGAGATCCTCCTGGTCGGCGGGATGCACGGTTCGGCCGTCGGCTGACGTCCCCTTGGCCACCACTCGAACATGGATCGGCTGCCCTGTGTCGGCCTCCGACAGGGCTGAGGACACACCGATGGCACGACGCCCCGTTCCGAAGATCGGAAACGGGGCGTTCTGGCCGGTGGGCATACTGGGTCCGAACCAGTGACATCTCGCTTGTAAGGCGAGATCAGCAGGCCCATGACCAGCGGCTATACCCCGTCCGACCTGCGGTTCTCATCCACGGAGATCCATCGATGTCCACGCTTGTCCGTCGCCGTTGTCACCCAGATTGACACCCACCTTTGAGCTATCGGGCCATGGTTCGGCGAACTTGGGCACTGCTGCGAGGTCTGCTGTGTCCGTAGGGAGGCGCTCCCGCTCGGGTGGCGTCGCGCTGCTCACGGCAACAGAACGAGTTCACGCCGGCCCTCTGAAAGTCGGACGCGCGCGCCAGGGCGCGGAGGCCGCCGGTCACGGCCACGACCGACATCACCCTGCTGACAAGGCTTATCAGGGGGCGGTAGCCGAGACGGTAATCACTCGCTGCATGGGGAAGAACAAGCCCGGCTCACAGGAGCGGGCCAACCGGTCCCACGCCAAGCTCCGCAGACTCGGTGAGTCGGCGCATCCTCCGAAACCACGGTGCAGGGCCAAGCAAGGCCGGACACCTGATCAAGGCCGTCGCCGTATTTCAAAACCACCGATCCACTTGAAGACGAAAAGGTCAGTGCAGTCCGCCCTGGAACGCGCGCTCCATCAAATGCCAGAACGACCGGAGGCGAATACCCCCGGATTCGAACAGCGTATCGAGATACCACGCCTCCCACTCGCCACCGTCGGTGATGACGTGCGGATTGAGCAGGTAGACGTGACCCTCGACATCCTCAGAGATCTGCAGGGTGTGCGGAATATGCTCTACGAGTTCGAAGTCGTTCGGGTCCTGCGGCGCGTCGTAGTCGAAGGAATACCCGATGGGCGACTCCGGTGCCGGGGCGTCCAGGGGAGCGCCCCACCGGTGTGCGAGATGCGGGGCGACGTCGCGAGTCCAGCCGACATCGGCTATCGGCAGCAGGTGAAGGCTGGTGAAGGACTGTTGGTCCCAGCCGTTGCTCACCAGAAGAAACTCTCGATAACTGGGGGGCAGAAGCCGGCCCAGACGCTGCTCCTGCCGACGGATCTCGGCTTCGTCGACAGGAGCCATTCCCAGCCAATCTGGCTCATCCGTGGACATGTACGGCCCCGCATAGGCGGCACGGAGACGATCAGCCCATGGATGACGGGAAGCGCCGGGGGGATTCATGGGCGCACCTTACCCTTGCGGGCAAGCATGCGTCGCCCGGCAGCTCGGTGAACGGGGAGAGGGCCGGCAGGAGCCCTCTCCCGCTCAACTGGCGACTAAGGGATGATCGGCACCCAGAGCTGATCGTCCGCACCGACCCGATAGTGTGCGTAGAACGATCGCAGCACATGGTCGCGGTCTACGTTCTGCTTGTGATTCAGCGTACGCAACAAGAAGTGCCCCTTGGCGTTCGCGGCTCCTTGCACCGTGCCGGCAAAAGGATACTCGTCGCACGAATTTCCGATACCCGCAGTAATGCCGCCGCCCGGCCAGGTCTTATATTTTTCCGGCATGCAGTACTTGCAGTAGTTCGTACCGACGGTATTCGGTCACAACCGCTCGTAGGTGGTCCCGGCGTCCAGCACCAGGTCTCGCTTGGAGAAGTAATGACGGTTCACATCGGTTTCCGTCTCCGATTCAGTGCGCACCAGAGGATCGCTTTCCTCCTGGACCCAGGAGCCCGGAGTACCCTTGCGTTTTCCGTTCTCCGGCAGCCTTGCGGGCGGCTCGGTTGGATTTTCCCAGTCATGCCCGTCTCGAAGTGGTGGGAACGTGGCCGCGTTCGTATCCGGATTCAGCGCATCCCCAATATGGTCGACGATCTCGGGGAACAACGTGTCCTTACTCCTCGACATCACGAAGACCCGGCTGGCCGAGTAGTTGACACATCCTCCGACATTTGGTGCGTCTGGCCTGGGCCCTGCGGGGTCTGGGTCTGAAGGTCTCGGTGAAGCTTCCGCAGGGGCAAGCACCGGATCCGGGAGATGGCGCGGTGAGGGCCGTGACGCTGGGCGTCGTCGACCTGCCGGGAGTCGAACAGTCCGTCTCTGCTGCCCGGCAGTACGTGGCGGAACTGCTCACGAACGCGGGTCACACGGAGGTCGAGGATGCGGTCTTGCTGGTGAGTGAGGTCGTGACGAACGCCGTGGTGCACCCCTGTTCGGGTAGGCCGGGCGGCGTGGTGACGGTGGAAGTCACCGATACCGGTCGGCACATGGTCTGTGTCGAGGTGATCGACGATGGCTCGCCGAGCGTGCCCGTTCCGCGTCTCCCTGAGGAAGACGAAGACGCCTTGGCGCTGGGCGGGCGTGGGCTGTGGCTGGTCGATGCGATCGCCGAGAGCTGGGGTGTACGCCAGGTGGAAAAGGGCCGGGTGGCAGTCTGGATGCACATCTCCACCTCAGCGAAGCCCGGCGAGTAGCCGTGATGACGGTGGTCCGGATCGAGTGACGGCGGTCGGCGGCTTCTTCGGCGCTGGAGTACGGCCATTGGGGCGGGCTGGGGGTTTTCGTGCTCACCGAGGGCCGCGACTTCACCGGGTGCCGGGTCTGAAGGGGTGGTGTGTGCGGCGGTCCGGGTGTGATTTCAGCCTGGACCACCACACTGGTGTCACCCAAAGGAGCAGCCACCATCTGCAACTTTATTATTACACAGAGTCATGTGACGATGGGACGTCGGTAACTCCTCACCAAAGGAGCATCATGAGCACCATGCCGCACCAGTCCGCCCCGGTCGAGCGCACCCTCACCGGAACCGCCACAAGCGACACCGACGGCATTGCCTCGTCAATCTGGGGGGACGTCAACTACAAAGGCATCCCCTTCGCGGGTGACGACGACAACTGATCGTCTGCCGTGAATCCGGTCCCGTCGTTCTTTGGAGGAGCGGCGGGGCCGTCGCATGCCTGAAGGCGGCGGCGCGTACTCGGTGCGGCGAGCGAGCGTTGGCCGCGACGGGCGGCGTGGTCTGCCCGTCCGCGCTGGACGGCGCGGAGCGCTGCCGCCTTGAACCAGTGAAGAAACTCTGGGCCATCCAGGGCCGACGATCGTGTCAGGTTTCGGGACCCCCGCGACAGACCGCCCTCAGGACCTGTGTGACACTCCGCCGAGTGCTGGCGGAGTTGAGCGTGATCGAGCAGCGGTACCAAGCCGTGCTGCAGGTGTCATCCGGAGCGAGCGTCACCGAGGTCGCCCGGCGGTTCGGAGTCTGCCGTCAAACGGTGCACCGGTGACTGAGCCGCTACCGCGCCCAGGGCCTGGACGGGCTGGCCGACCGCTCGTCGCGCCCGCGCACATCCCCGGCCCGGACCCCGGCCGCGGTGGAGGCGCTGATCTGCGAGCTGCGGCGCACCCACCCCGCTGGGGCGCCCGCCGACTGGTGTGGGAGCTGACCCGCCGCACCTGCCCCGGCCCGGTGCCCTCCCGGGCCACGGTGCACCGGGTACTGATCCGCCACGGCCTGGTGCAGCCCGTCTCCCGGCGCCGACGGCGCGAGGACTACACCCGCTGGCAGCGCAGCGAACCGATGCAGCTGTGGCAGATGGACATCGTCGGCGGGATCATGCTGGCCGACGGCACCGAATGCAAGATCGTCACCGGGGTGGACGACCACTCCCGCTACTGCGTGACCGCCACCGTCGTAACGCGCCCCACCGGCCGGGCCGTGTGCCTGGCCCTGGCCGACGCACTGGGCCGCCACGGCATCCCCGATGAGCTGCTGGGAGACAGAAGCGGACTCAGACAGCGCTGCCGAGCCGGTGGCGGTGGCACCGGTGCCGGTCGAGGAAGCCGGGCCGGGGTGATGCCAGTGAACGGGATCGATCCGGTGGACCTGGCGGTGGAGTTCACGCGGGTGGTGCCGGCCTCGGGCAACCTGACCGTCTGCGGGCAGCAGTTCTGGCTGGGCACCCACCGGGCCGGTCTGACGCTCACACTGCGGGCCGATACCGGCACCGTCGAGCTGCTGGCCGCCGGGGTGAGGATCAAGAAGGTGCCGTCTCGGCTCACCGTCCGGCATCTGCGGCAGCTGATCTCCGAGGGCGGCACCCGCATCCAGCCCTTCCCAGCACCGGCCCGTCCCGGTGTCGGTGGGGCGGTCGAGGTGGAGCGGACCGTCAACGCCTCCGGCGTGGTCTCCCTCGGCGGCCGGGCATGCCCGGTCGGCTCGCCGTTCGCCGGGCGTCGGGCGTCGGCTGACCGTTCGGCCGGAGGGCGCCGTGCTGCATCTGAGCGACGGGTCCACGCTGCTGCGCAGCCTGCCCAACCCGCTCACCGAAGCCGAGACGGCCCGTCTACGGGATGCGCGCCCTGCCGGGCCCGCGCCCCGGTCGGCCGCTGAACCGGTGCGGGTGCAGCGGCGGGTCGGCAGCCGCGGCTGGATCGCCGTCGCCGGGCAGCGTATCGGCGTCGGCATCGGTCATGCCGGAGCGACCGTGACCGTCGAGGAGGCCGACGGGACCTTCCTCATCACTTGCACCGGTCAGGTCGTCGCCGAGGTCGCCCGCACCACCGGCAAGCCGATCGCCCGGTTCAAGGTCCGCAAGCCCCAGCACTGACCGGAAGTCACCCCCGGGCGCGCCGAGATGCCTGCGGAACCGTGAACGCGACCGCAGTGCGCTGCTACAGCCCGGCGGGGTGCGCCGACAGCCAGTCCGTGTGGCGGTCCTTCAGGACGTCACGCTCGTGGGCGGTGGGGGCAATGACGTCGGCTCCACCGTCGTAGGGGTGGTAGAGCCATCGGAGATCCAAAGGAGCGATGATCGCGTAGCTGATCTCGTCATCGGCCACGGCCCGCAGCAGTGGATCCAAGATCCGCCGGTCATGCGAGGTCGTGCTGACATGGAGCCTCAGCGGGATCACGAAGAACGAACGGTCATCGGGCTCGATCGTCAACCATGGAACGGCACCCGGATGACGCGGATCGGGTGAGACCCTCCCCCGCGCGTCCTCGAAGTATCCGGCGATCACATAGAGGCCCTCCTCCGACCCGAGCTCGGCGAGCACCCGGTGATGACGATCCAGGATGATCTCGTACTCGTCTTCGGTCTCGGCATACCGCTTGGACTCGGGAAGACTGTGGAAACGGACCCAGCGGTCGGCGTGCCGGTCGCGCAGTTCATAGGCGATCGGGCTTCCGCCCCACCGCGTTCGCCACGCAGCGGTGAGCGACTCCACCTCGTCGTCCGTCACGATCATCCCCATCTGAAAAGCAGCGGTGGCCGACCGTATTCTCAACCGCAGAAGAACGATAGATCATCTAGCCGGAGTGTCACCCGCCTCCTGCCAGATTTGTCGCGGAGGTCCTGAGCCCTGACACAGGGCCGACGATCGGCAAAGGCGTATCCGATGCCGTGTCAAACGTCTGGAAGGTCTTCTCCGGGAGGAATGACCTTGTCGGCGAGTTCAGCGGTGTCGACCAGCCCTGTCTCGTCCACCGTGATGGGTGTGGCCCGGCCGTTGGAGGTGATCAGCCAGTCCAGGACGGGCTCGGTCAGGGGAGCGCCGCCTTCGTCGTTCCAGTGAACATGCCATCCTCCGCCGGGTAGTGCGGAGACAACCCGGTTGGCCTGCTCTAGATGGGAGAAGTCCGAGTAGTCGGTGACAGGGCGTAGGACACCTCGTTGGGGGTTGACCACCAGCGCGGTTCCGGTCTTGGGATCCCATGCCTCGACGTCGCGCATTCGCCCGATCTCGGTGTCAGTCCCTGTGAAAACCGCTGTCCAGCCGGTCGCGTTGAAATATCGCATGCAGATCATCTTTGCTGGGCGGCATCTGTTTCGGGACTCGATATGGCGAGGGAACAGCCCCCGTTCCGAAGATCGGAAACGGGGCGTTCTGGCTGGTGGGCACTACTGGGTTCAACCAGTAAAGAAACTCTGAGCCCGTCATATACGGAGTGCTGAGAGCCCTCTGGGTTCAGCTGAGTTGTAATCACTGACGGCTGCGGTCTCGAATCGATCCCCGGGAGCCTCGATTTCGGTGAATTCCAGTGGTCGGCCGTGTTGGCTGAGCATGACCCTCCGGACGATCAACAGCGGTGTGCCGATCGGTTCCATGCCGAGGTCTTCATAGGTTTCGCCGTAGGGCATCTGGGTGTGCACGGAGGTGGTCCAGCGCAGGGGGCCGTGTTCACGTTCCAGGTGGGCGTAGTAGTTCTCAGGCTCGACATGGGGTTCGATCTCCCGATCTGCCCCTTCTCCGGTGACGGTGGCAACGAGCTCGGCCAGGACGTACGAGCACAGATGGATGCGGGCGCGGGTCTTGGTGTGCTGCCAATAGGCGTAGCGGTAGGCGACCATGCGTCCTCGCCGTACGGCCAAGACGTCAGCTCTGTCGCCTTCGGCGGTCATGAACAGGGCCGAATTGGGAATGACGCCATTCTGTGCGCGCTCGGCTTCGCTGGGGACGGTGATGTGTTCCCAGTGCTGCTTGGCGGGGTCGTAGGCCGGGCTGAGCAGGTCCTCGTGCTCCGGCCATCCTGTCAGGATCATGCGGCGGTCGGGGGCCGGACGGACGAAGGTGCCCCGGCCGTGGGCGACGGTGAGCAGTCCTTCCCCGGCGAGCTGGGCGATGGCCTTGCGGATGGTGGGGCGCGAGGTGGCGTACTCAGCCGCGAGGAACGCTTCTCCCGGAAGTGCCTGGCCTGGTTGGTAGTGGTCCTGCAACACGTCGGAGCGTAAGAGGTCGGCGATGATTCGCCAGCGGGCGGCGCCCTTGTCATCGGTCATGCCGAGTTCTCCTTCTTCCACGTTTGTTCTTTACAAGAGGTAGCACGTGTTGTCTACCATGTCCACATGGGCCAAGACGTAGCACGTGTTGTAGTACCTGTCGGGAGCGAGCGAAGGAGGGCGTCATGAACCACAAGGAGGAACCGCAGCACCGCATCACCGACCAGCAGCCGGAATGGCTGGTCGATCTCACACGGGTGATCAACGATCCGGGCTACGGCCGGTGGCGCTCCATGGTCACCGCGACCGGTGGGTGTGCTCATCCGGTGCACCTGGCGGGCGAATCGCTGATCGTCAACGCGACCAGCGGTGAGGTGCTGCACGGCTACCGCACGACGGATGAGCCGTCCGGGCATCTACTGGTGGCCTGTGGCAACCGGCGGGCCTCGGTGTGCCCGGCCTGCTCGGAGGTCTACCGGGCCGATACCTTCCAGCTCATCCGAGCGGGCCTGTCCGGCGGTAAGGGCGTTCCGCAGGAGGTGAGCGCCCATCCTCGGGCGTTCGTCACCCTGACCGCTCCCTCGTTCGGGCCGGTGCACACGCGGCGGGAGAAGAACGGGACGGTACGGGCCTGCCGTCCCCGGAATCACGACAAGGTCTGTGAGCACGGGCGTCCGGTCGGCTGCCATGCTCGCCACGAGCTGGGAGACAAACGGCTCGGGCAACCCATCTGCGGTGACTGTTACGACTACGTGGGCGCGGTGCTCTGGCAGGCTCACGCGGGCGCCCTGTGGCACCGCTTCACCTTGGAGGTGCGGCGCCCCCTGGCCAGTGAGGCGGGGCTGAGCCGCCGGGAGTTCGCCAAGCGGGTCCGGGTGTCGTTCGCCAAGGTCGCCGAGTACCAGCGGCGGGGCCTGGTCCACTTCCACGCCGTCGTCAGGCTCGACGGTCCGGGCGGCGGGAGTGAGATCCCTCCGGACTGGGCTGATCACGACCTGCTCAGCCGGGCGATCCCTCCGGCGGTCCGGCGGGTCACGGTCGCCTCTCCCCCGAGTGATCTCGGCCGGTGGGATCTGGCGTGGGGTGATCAGCTCGACATCCGGCCCATCCTGCTCGACCAAAGTGCCAACGGGTTGAGCGAGCGGGCGGTGGCCGGTTACATCGCCAAGTACGCGACGAAGGGTGCCGAAGCCTCCGGTACGGTCGATCACCGGCTGTCGTGTCCGGCCTGCGGCGGCCGGGGGCGGTTGAGCCTGATGGCGTCCTGCGGGCGCTGCCACGGAACGGGCTTGAAGCCGGGGCTGCACCTGGACGCGCTCCCGGTCACCGAGCACGCGCGACGGATGATCCGTACCTGCTGGGAGCTGGGTGCGCGCTCGGAGTACAGGGCTCTTCGTCTCCGGCCTTGGGCGCACATGCTGGGGTTTCGGGGCCACTTCTCCACGAAGTCCCGCCGCTACTCCACCACCCTGGGCGATCTCCGGCAGGTGCGCGCGACACACCGGGCCACCGAAGCACGCGAACGGCACGGCCTTCCTCCGCTCGGCGACGAGACGACCCTCATTCTCGGTCACTGGCGGTTCGCCGGGTCGGGTTACTCCCCCGGCGAGGTGATCAAGGCCGAGCACATCCGCCAGAAGGTCGCCACCGCTCGGAAGATCGCCACCGAGCGGGAGGACGGATGACAGCACCCGGACCGCCCGGCGAACGGCGGCTCTACCGCATATGCGACGCCATGCACCTGCTCAGCATGAGCCGCAGCGTGATCTACGAGCAGATCAGGGCGGGCCGTCTGCGCTCCGTCACCCAGGGCCGTACCCGGCTGATCCCGGCCTCGGCCATCTCCGACTACGTCGCACTACTCGAACGGGAAACAAGGGCATCATGACCGCACGACGCAGCAGGGGTGACGGTGGCCTGCACTGGGACGAGGCTCGGGAGCGCTGGATCGCCTCGGTGACGGTCGGCTACACCCCGGCGGGCAAGCGCATCGTGAAGAAGGCCAGCGGCAGGACCAAGACGGAGGCGAAGGACAAGCTCAAGGAGATCATCAGGGACTACGACGACGGGCTGGCCATCGCACCGGCCAACTACACCGTCACCGATGCCGTGAGGTACTGGCTCCAGCACGGTCTGGCCGGACGGTCGGCCACCACGGTGACGATGTACACCACGTTCGCCGACAAGCACGTGATCCCGACGCTGGGTGCCCGCAAGCTGCGTGACCTATCGGTGGAGGACGTCGACCGGTGGCTGGCGGGCAAGAGGAGTGAGCTGAGCACGCGGTCCCTCAAGCTGATCCACGGCATCCTCAACCGGTCGGTGAGGAGCGCCATGCGTCGCGACAAGGTGAAGCGGAACGTCGTGGACCTCTGCGAGATCCCCGAGGGACGTGAGGGCCGTACCTCCAAGGCACTCACGCTCGCACAGGCCAGCGCCATCGTCGCCCTGGCGGAGAGAGCCAACGCGCGGATGCGGGCGTACATCGTGCTCTCGCTGCTGATCGGTGCCCGTACCGAGGAGTTGCGCGCGCTCCTGTGGTCGCATGTCGTCGCGTTCGACGGGGAGCGCGGGGCGTGGTCTCCGGTGGCCGATGCGGGGTGGGAGCACGAGGAGTTCGCGATCTACGTCTGGCGGTCGGTGCGGCAGAAGGGAGACACCAAGACCGTCAAGTCGCGCCGTTCCCTCAAGCTCCCCCGGCGGTGCGTCGAGGCGCTGCGAATGCTCCGGGAGGAACAGGAGAAGGCGGGCGGGAGGCTCGCCGACACGGAGGGTCTCGGTCTTCCCCACCTCGAAGGGAACCCCCATGAGTGCGAGCAATGTCCGGCGGGAGATGCGGAAGATCATCGAGAAGGCGGGGCTTCGGGGCACCGACTGGACTCCCCGCGAGATGCGGCACAGCTTCGTCTCGCTGCCGTCGGACTCGGGCGTCCCCATCGAGGACATCTCACGCCGCGCCGGGCACCGGAACACGGTGCTCACGGAGACCGTCTACAGGAAGCAGATCCGCCCCGTGCTCATGCAGGGCGCTGAGGCGATGGATGAGATCTTCAAGAGTTAGTCACCCACACCCCGTTCCGCAGATCAGGAACGGGGTGTTCTGGCTGGTGGGCACTACTGGGTTCGAACCAGTGACATCTCGCTTGTAAGGCGAGCGCTCTACCGCTGAGCTAAGCGCCCCTGTCATCCCGTCGTACAGACGAGATAACACCTTACGCCACCGGAGGGGACTTCAGCACATCAAGCGACCATGTGCTTCCCGCGTCCGGGTGCCCGGCGGCGCGCCAGCCCAGGAGGGCGGCGCCGAGCATGCCCGCGTTCACGCCCAGGGCGGCGGGGCGGATCGGGGGGGCCTCGCGGAAGGTCAGGCGTTTCTGGAGGCGTTCGGCCAGGGGGTCGGACAGCAGGTGGCCCGCCTCCGACAGGCCGCCGCCCAGGACGATCGCGGCGGGGTCCAGCAGGAGCGTGTAGGTGGCCAGGGCGAGGGAGAGCGCCTCGACGGCGTCGTTCCAGACTCCGGTGGCCACGGGGTCGCCGGCGGCGGTCAGCGCGGCCACCTGCTCGGCCGTGGCGGGCGAGGAGGCCCTGGCGGAGTAGCGGCGGCTCACGGCTGAGGCGGAGGCGTAGGTCTCGAGACAGCCGATCTGGCCGCAGGCGCACGGCTCGCCGTCGGGGAAGACCGGGATGTGGCCGATCTCGCCGCCCCAGCCCGCGCTTCCGCCGTACGGCTCGCCGTGCACGACCACGGCGCCCGCGATGCCGGTTCCGATGGGCAGGAACAGGAATTCGGAGATCTCGCGGCCCGCGCCGAGAACGCTCTCCGCGAGACCTCCGGTGCGCACGTCGTGTCCGAGCATGACCGGAACGTCCAGCGGGACGAGGTCCTCGGCGGGGACGTTGCGCCAGCCGATGTTGGCGGAGTAGAGCGCCGCCTCCGGCGTGACCAGTCCCGGAACGGCGAGGCCGACTCCGGCGGGGAGGCCGCCGCCCGCGGCGGCGAGGTCGTCGATGAAGGAGCGGATCGCCTGGACGACGGCCGCCGGTCCCCTCTCACGGGGAGTGTCACGGCGTCTGGTGAGAGCGATCTCTCCCGAGCGGGTGACGAGGCCTCCCTTCATGGCCGTGCCGCCGACGTCAAGGGCCACAACGAAGGAGCTCATGCACGCATCCAGCAGTTCGAAGGGAGGGGTCCGAGCCTGACCATAATGCATGGCGATAACACCACATCACCACAGATGCCCATAAATGCGCTTAAAGCAGATTTATGAGCACTAATGGACTCGGCCCAGGACTCGGTTCAACGCCGCCTCGACCTCGTCGGACAGCTCCTTCGACAGGCCGGGCGCGCCGGCCGCACACGCCCTCTCGTCCGCCCTGGCGGGGCGCACCGATCCACAGGAACGGCACTCGACCTCGCCGAGCCTGCAGATGAGCGACACGGAGCCGCACGAGGAGCACGTGTCGAGATCGAGGTCGTGCGTGCGCTGACAGTCCGGGCAGACGAGCACCTGGGTCTCCCCGCGCACCCCGCGCTTCCACGGGCTGGCGCCGCGGATCGGGTCGGTCTGCCTGGCCCCGCAGGAGAAGCAGGGCATGATCGCCTCCGGAGGTCGCGGCCCGCGAACGCCTCGTCGACGCCCGCGGGCCCACCGCTTAGGAAAGTTCGGCGAGCACCTTGAGGTACTCGGCGATGTCGCGCGCCTGAGGAATCGGGTTCACGACGCTCCAGCGGACCACGCCCTCGCCGTCGATGACGAAGGTGCCACGCGTCGCGACGCCCTTTGCCTCATCGAACACACCGTACGCCCGGGCGACCTGCCCGTGCGGCCAGAAGTCGGACAGGAGCGGGAAGGTGTAGCCCTCCTGGTCGGCCCAGGCGCGGTGGGTGAACATGGAGTCGACCGAGACAGTGATCACCTGGACGTCGTCGGGCGCCTTGGCGACGAACTCGTCGCGGATGGCACAGAGTTCGCCGTGGCAGACGCTGCTGAACGCGAGAGGGTAGAAGATCAGCACAATTTTTTTGCCCCGATGGTCCGAAAGCTTGACCGGGGTGCCGTGCTGGTCCTTCAGTTCGAAGTCCGGAGCCGCGAGGCCCACCTCTACCGTCATGTCCAAAGGTCCTTTCATGGGATGACCTGCAAGGTCATCATCCTGCCGTACGGCTCGCCCGAGCCGTACGGCAGGGCGGAACCTTTACCGGCGCGCCCTGGGCGTGACCAGCCTCGTGCCCGACCAGTCGGGGGCAGCGCTGATGCTGCTCGTCTGCGAGAGACCCGCCGTCGTGGCGTCCTCCCCGATGTCACTGGGCTCCACGTGCCCCTCGCGGCCTGCCTTCGGAGTGAGCAGCCAGATCTGGCCGCCGTCACTCAGATTGGTCACCACACCGCTCAGGGCGTCGAACAGATCACCGTCACCGTCGCGCCACCACAGCAGCACGACGTCGACGACGTCCTCGAAGTCCTCATCGACCAGTTCGTTGCCGGTCAGCTCCTCGATGGAGTCGCGCAGATCGTCGTCGGCGTCCTCGTCCCAGCCGACCTCCTGCACCACCTGACCCGGCTTGAGGCCGAGTCGTTCGGCCAGGCCGCGTTCGCCCTGCGCCTGACCCGCGGTCGCGCTCACGTTTGTCCCTCCTGCTTGGATGGCACCGCAGCTACACGGTGCTCAAAGTGCTTCGGCACAGTCCACACGCTGTGACCCTCGGTCGTCAACGGTCGCCACGGCAACGACTGGGCTACGTATGAATTAGTCCGACAAAAATGACAAACGGACCTGGCGTTCCCGATTGTCGACGTTGAGATCCACCACGGCGATGGACTGCCAGGTGCCCAGTGCGAGCCGCCCGGCGAGGACCGGGACGGTGGCGTACGGTGGAACGAGGGCCGGCATGACATGCGACCGTCCATGCCCTCTGGATCCGTGCGCATGCCTCCACCTCTCGTCGGCGGGAAGCAGGTCTCCCAGCGCCGCGATCAGGTCGTCGTCGCTGCCCGAGCCGAGCTCGATCAGCGCGATCCCCGCGGTCGCGTGCGGCACGAAGACGTGCAGCAGCCCGTCGCCTCCACACGACCGGGCGAAGCTCTCGCACTCGGAGGTGATGTCGTGCACCCGCTCACGGGAGCCCGTCACCACCTCGATCATCTGAGATCTCACATACCGATCCTACGATCCACGCTGAGCTGGGACGACGATCGAGGGCCGCGGACCCGCCCCGCCGACACGCCGGCCGCGCCGTACGGGCACGCGGGAACGGTCCCGGCGCCGCGTCGCCTTCTCACCGCCAGGGGCCGTTACCCCGCCGGCGCCCGCTTTCCCATTCCTCGAAAGACACCGCGGAGCGCTCTGGTTCACTCCGCCCCGAACCTCCTGAAAGACCCGAAGCCCATGTACCCTTTGGGGACAATTCGTCCTACCATCGGTGGTCTAGGCCACTTATGCACCCCTGCCAGCAGGGACTTCCTGGTTACCGGTCAGTAGAGATGCACTTTCCGGGGTAAGCGACCAGGATGGAAGACGACCTACACCAGACAAAAGTCCATCCTCGGAAGGCGAGACCCAGTGGCTTCCGGACGCCAGCGTTTCTCGGTCATCAGCGACGGCCTACCCAGCCAGCTCCCTGATGTCGACCCCAGCGAGACCCAGGAGTGGCTCGAGTCGCTCGACAACGTCATCAAGACGGAAGGTCGCACTCGGGCCCGTTATCTGATGCTTCGCCTACTGGAGCGGGCCCGCGAACACCAGGTCGGCGTTCCCGGCCTGCGCAGCACCGACTACATCAACACCATTCCCCCGGAACGGGAGCCGTGGTTCCCCGGCGACGAGTACGTCGAGCGACGGATCCGCGCGTACACCCGGTGGAACGCGGCCGTCATGGTGACGCGCGCCAACGCCCGCACCAACGTCGGCGGGCACATCGCCACCTACGCCTCGGCCGCGTCGCTCTACGAGGTGGGCTTCAACCACTTCTTCCGCGGCAAGGACCACGGCGAGTCCGGCGACCAGGTCTTCATCCAGGGCCACGCGGCGCCGGGCATCTACGCCCGCGCGTTCCTCGAGGGCCGCCTCAACGAGGCGCAGCTCGACGCCTTCCGGCAGGAGCTGTCGCACGGTTTCAAGGGCCTGCCCTCCTACCCGCACCCGCGCCTGATGCCGGACTTCTGGGAGTTCCCCACGGTGTCCATGGGGCTCGGGCCGATCGGCGCGATCTACCAGGCCCGGTTCAACCGCTACCTGCTGAACCGGAAGATCAAGGACACCAGCCGCAGCCACGTGTGGTGCTACCTCGGCGACGGCGAGATGGACGAGCCCGAGTCGCTCGGCGCGATCGGCCTGGCCGCCCGTGAGGAGCTGGACAACCTCACCTTCGTCATCAACTGCAACCTGCAGCGTCTCGACGGCCCCGTACGCGGCAACGGCAAGATCATTCAGGAGCTCGAGTCCTACTTCAGGGGCGCGGGCTGGAATGTCATCAAGGTCGTGTGGGGCCGCGACTGGGACCCGCTGCTGGCCGCCGACGTCGACGGCGTCCTGGTCAACAAGATGAACACCGTCCCCGACGGCCAGTTCCAGACCTACTCCGTCGAGAGCGGCGAGTACATCCGCGAGGACTTCTTCGGCGGCGACCCGCGCCTGCGCAAGATGGTCGAGCACCTTTCGGACGAGGACATCCGCAAGCTGTCGCGCGGCGGTCACGACTACCGCAAGGTCTACGCGGCCTACAAGGCGGCGCGCGAGCACGTCGGCCAGCCGACGGTCATCCTCGCCCAGACCATCAAGGGCTGGACCCTGGGCAAGGACTTCGAGGCGCGCAACGCGACGCACCAGATGAAGAAGATGTCCAAGGCCGACCTCAAGGAGTTCCGCGACCGGCTGTACCTCCCGATCCCGGACTCCGCGCTCGAGGGCGACCTGCCGCCCTACTTCCACCCGGGCGAGAACGACCCCGAGATCCAGTACATGAAGGAGCGCCGCGCGGCCCTGGGCGGTTTCCTGCCCAAGCGCGTGGTCCGCGCCAAGCCGATCACCCTGCCGGGCGACGCGGCCTACGCCCAGCTCAAGAAGGGCTCCGGCAAGCAGAACGTCGCCACGACCATGGCGTTCGTCCGGCTGCTCAAGGACCTCATGCGCGACAAGGAGATCGGCCACAGGTTCGTGCCGGTCATCCCGGACGAGGCGCGCACCTTCGGTCTCGACGCGATCTTCCCGACCGCCAAGATCTACTCGCCGCACGGCCAGACCTACGACGCCGTCGACCGCGAGCTGCTGCTGTCCTACAAGGAGTCGACCGAGGGTCAGATCCTGCACGAGGGCATCAGCGAGTCGGGCTCGATGGCCTCGACGATCGCCGTCGGCACGTCGTACGCCACGCACGGCGAGCACATGATCCCGGTCTACATCTTCTACTCGATGTTCGGCTGGCAGCGCACCGCCGACCAGATGTGGCAGCTCGCCGACCAGATGGGCCGGGGTTTCCTGCTGGGCGCCACCGCGGGCCGCACCACCCTGAACGGCGAGGGCCTGCAGCACGAGGACGGCCACACCCCGCTGACCGCCTCGACGAACCCGGCGGCGGTGTCCTACGACCCGTCGTGGGCCTTCGAGCTGGCGCACATCGTCAAGGACGGCCTGCGGAGGATGTACGGCGAGCAGCCGGAGAACGTCTTCTACTACCTGACCGTCTACAACGAGCCGTACGCCCAGCCCGCCGAGCCCGCGGACCTGGACGTGCAGGGCCTGCTCAAGGGCCTGTACCGCTTCGCCCCCGCTCCCGCGGTCGCCGGCCCCAGGGCCAACATCCTGGCCTCGGGCGTGGCCGGTCCCTGGGCCGTGGAGGCCCAGCGGATGCTGGCCGAGGAGTGGGGCGTCGCGGCCGAGGTCTGGTCGGCCACCTCCTGGACGGAGCTGCGCCGGGAGGCGCTGGCCGTCGAGGAGCACAACCTGCTCAACCCCGACTCCGAGCAGCGGGTGCCGTACGTCACCCGGGCGCTGTCGGCGGCCCAGGGGCCGTTCGTGGGCGTCAGCGACTACATGCGCGCGGTGCAGGACCAGATCGCCCAGTGGGTTCCGGGTGAGTGGACCTCGCTCGGCACCGACGGCTTCGGCCTGTCGGACACCCGTTCCGCGCTTCGCCGCCACTTCCACGTGGACGCGGCCTCGATCACGCTGGCCGTGCTCACCCAGCTGGTCAGGCGCGGCGAGCTCGACGGGCGGGTGCTGAAGGAGGCCATCGCCAAGTACCACCTGAAGAACGGCGTCACCGAGGCCGGTGGCGTCGAGAGCAACGACACGCAGTCCATGGGACTGTGAGGTGATCACTGCCGGGCGGGTCCTTCTATGGAAGGCCTCGCCCGGTTAGTGTGGAATCGCTTCCCCCGGCGAAGAATTCGATTCGAGGGGGGCTTCATGCGAAGAATCCTGGCGGCCGTCACCGCGACGACGGTCCTTTCCACCGCTCTGGCCGCCTGCGGCAGCAGCAACGGACCCGGCGGGTACGGTGCCGTGGCTGACATCTCCGAGCCGAGTCCCCCGCCGACCCCGGCCACGCCGTCGAGCGTCGGCACGGCTCCGGGCACGGCCTCGCCCGGCCAGATCGCCTGGGGTCCGTGCACGGACATCAAACGCCCCGACGGGGCGACCCCTCGCCCCGACCCGAGGTTCCAGTGCGGGAGGCTCAGAGTCCCGCTCGACTACAACAGGCCGAACGGCGACACGCTGGACATGGCGGTGATCCGGATCCAGGCCACCGAGCCCGGCAGGCGGCTCGGCTCCCTGGTGTTCAACTTCGGCGGCCCCGGCGCGTCGGGCGTCGACACCATGGCCCAGTCCTACAAGATCTTCTCCAGTCTGAACACCCGGTACGACCTGGTCAGCTTCGACCCGCCCGGGGTCGAGCGCACCGCGGGCGTCAGGTGCGGCACGGACAGGGAGATGGACCGGTTCCTCTCCATGGACACCCAGGCCACCAACGCGGCCGAGCGGGCCGAGCAGGAAAAGACGATCAAGAACTTCGTCGAGGCCTGCAAGCGCACCTCGGGCAAGGTCCTGCCCTACGTCGGCACGGTCAACGCCGCCCGCGACATGGACCGGCTCCGCCAGGCGCTGGGCGACAAACAGCTCAACTACTTCGGCATCTCGTACGGCACACAGCTCGGCGCCGTGTACGCGACCCAGTTCCCCAAGAAGGTGCACCGCTTCGCGCTGGACGGCCCGCTGGACCCGAGCGTCACGTTGGAGCAGCGTTCGCTGGCCCAGACGACCGCGTTCCAGAAGTCCTACGACGCCTTCCTGCAGGACTGCATCAAGGGGCCCGGCGAGTGCGAGGTGGGCGCCGACGCGTCCGTCGCGAACAAGAACGTCGAGACCTTCCTCAACGATCTCAGGATCAACCCGCTGCCGGTCGGCGACCGCAAGCTGACCCAGGGGCTGGCCGTGACCGGCGTCACCGCCGCGCTGTACTCGGACCTGACCTGGCCGCTGCTCGAGCAGGGGCTGAGCCGGGGCTTCAAGGGCGACGGCCGGATCCTGCTGTACCTGGCGGACGCCTACAACGCGCGCATGCCCGACGGGTCGTACGCGACCATCATGAGCAGCTTCCCGGCCATCACCTGCGTGGACACCTCGGAGCGGCCGAGCCGCAAGGAGCTGGCGAAGACCGAGGAGGCCTCCAAGAAGATCTCCCCGCTGTTCGGCGGCTCGGGGATGGGCGCCATCTGCTCGATGTGGCCGGTGCCCGGCAGCGACGAGGCCAGGAAGATAGACGCGACGGGCTCGGCCCCGATCCTGGTCATCGGGGGCACGGGCGACCCCGCCACGCCGTACGAGTGGGCGCCGAGGCTGACCGAACAGCTCAGAACAGGCGTGCTGGTCACCTACAAGGGTGAGGGCCACGGGGCCTACCTGTCCGGCGACTCGTGCGTCAAGAAGCTCACCGACGGCTACCTGCTCGACGGCAAGGTGCCGGCGAACGGCGCCGTCTGCCCGTCGTCGTGAGCGGCTCGCGCGCTACCCGCAGTCTTCCAGGCGGGGCCGCCCGGTCTGGTGGCGGAAGGCGACCCCGCCGAAGTGGGCGTCGAGCAGCCGTTTCACGGTCTTGTCCGCGTACATGGACCTGATGGCCTCGTTGACCGCCCTGCAGGCCACGGGGTCGCCCTTCCTGAGCGCCACGCCGTACCGCTCCGAGGTGAGTTGGAGCCCGGCGACCCTGAGTCCGGCCCCGCGCAGGCGGGCGCCGAACCCGGCGATCAGGAGGTCGTCGCCGGTCAGGGCGTCGGCGCTGCCCTCGGCCACCCTCGAGGCGCAGATCGAGGTGTCCTTCGCCTCGAGGGGGGTGAAGTCGATGCCCCTGTCGCGGATCATCGCGACGGTGAGCTGGCCCGACGTGAAGCAGATCGTCCTGCCGCGCAGGTCCTTCAGCTTCGAGATGCCCGAGCTCGCCCTGACGAGCACGTCGCGGTGGGCCACGTAGTACGGCCCGGCGAAGGCGACCCGCCCACGGTCCGCGGTGTCGATCGAGAGGTTGGCGATCACCAGGTCGACCCTGCCCCGCGCGACGTCCGCCTCCCGGTCGTCGTAGCCGACCTCCACGAACCTGATCGCGTTCTGCCTGGCCCCCAGGGACTTCGCGACGTACTTGGCGACGTCGATCTCGAACCCGCGGGGCGGGTCGCCGAGAGAGACCCGGGGCAGCCCCTTGCGGTAGCCGATCCTGAGCACGCGCCCGGCCTTGATCCGGTCGAGCAGGGGCGAGCCCGTGGAGACCGTCGGGGTGGGGCTCGGCGTGGGAGTGGGCGTGGCGGCCGCCGTCGAGGGGAGCCCGGCGCCGCCGCTCGGCGTCAGGCCGAACTGAAGGACCACGAAGGCGGCGGCGGCAGCGCCGAGGAGCGCGAGCCCGCCGGTCACGGCCCTGCGGCGGCTGGCGGGCGTGCCCCCGCTCGCTCGCCCGTCCGCGTCCCTGTCGGGCCGGGTCAGGTCGACTGTTGCGGCCTGAACGCCTTCGGCCAGCACCTCCTCCGAGGCCTCGGCCTCGTCGGCGGGATGGCCGAGCAGGCGTCTGAGCACCTCGTCCGCGGTGGGCCTGCGAGCCTGGTCCTTGTTCAGGCACAGCCCGACGATCTCGCGCAGGCCTTCGGGGAGCGTGCTCAGGTCGGCTTCGTGGTTGATGACGCGGTTGAGCGTCGCCACGATCGTGTCCCCGCCGAAGGGGGCCTTCCCCGTCGCACTGAAGATCATGGTCGAGCCCCAGGCGAACACGTCCGCGGGCAGGCCGACGCTGTCGTCGGCGATCTGCTCGGGAGCCATGTAGGCGGGGGTGCCGACCGCGCGGGTGGTGATCGTCCCGCTCTCGTCGATGATCTTGGCGATGCCGAAGTCGACGACGCGGGGACCGTCCGCGTCGAGCAGGACGTTGTCCGGCTTGAAGTCCCGGTGCGCGATCCCCGCGTGGTGGATCGCCGTCAGCGCGGTGATCGTGCCGATCGCCAGCCGTTCGAGCTCCTCCCCGGCCAGCGGCCCCTCGCGCTCGACGACGGCGCGCAGCGACGGCCCGTCGATCAGCTCGCTCGCGATGTACGGCGTCTCGCCGTCGAGGTCGGCGGCGAGCACCCTGGCCGTGCAGAAGGCCGCGACCCTGCGGGCCGCGGCGAGCTCGCGCGCGAAGCGGGAACGCGCCTGGACCTCCCCGGTGAAGCGCACGTGCAGCAGCTTGATGGCCGCGCGTTCACCGCTCTCGGACTCGCCGAGGTAGACGACTCCCTGCCCGCCCTCCCCCAGCCTGCCTCTGAGCGTGTAGTCCCCCAACTGCGGCGGATCTCCCGGCCGCAGCGGTCTGATCTCCGGCATCGCCGACCCCTCGTGTACAGCCCCCTTGCGGAGATTACACATCCGACCAGTGGAGATCACCCCTTTTCCCAGAACCGCCGATCTGTTGTGACAAAGCGGTTCCCGGGCCCCGCCCGTCCTCGCCTCCCACCGCCGGAGGCCCCGGGACCGGCAGAAGGTTTGACAGTCTGCAAACTGTCAAACAGCACGTTAGGATGGCCTCGTGAAAGTGCGGGTGAACTGATGCGTGAACCCTGGCATCCCGCGGCGGATGACATCAAGCTGGCCGAGATCATGCACGCGCTGGCGGACCCGGTGCGGCTGGAGATCGTGGCCAGGCTCGCCGAGAGCGACGGCGAGAGCTGCGCGGACATAGGCAGCGGCATCGACGTGCACAAGTCCACGATGTCGCACCACTACAGGGTCCTCCGCGAGGCCGGGGTCACGCTGACCGCCCTGGAGGGAAGGTCACGGCTGGTCAGGCTGCGCCGCGACGACCTGGACGCCCGTTTCCCCGGACTGCTCGACTCCGTGCTGAACGCGCTGCGCTGAGGGGCCGGCGGCGCCCCGCGCCGGCCGTCCCGCGCGGGCGTCCGGGGGCGTGAGGACGCGCGCCGGTCACGACCCGACCGGGGCCGGGGTTCCCGCGGCCTCGGCGAGCCGTTCCGCGGAACGGGAGACGAGGTCGAGGGCCCGGCACGCGTCCGCGTGGACCAGGCGGCCCCTCCGTTTCACGACACGGCCCCCGACGATCACGGTGTCCACGTTGGCCGGGCCCGCCGCGGTCACCACGGCGCCGACCGGGTCGTGCACCGGCGCCAGGCCGAGGTCGCCCGAACGGAGCATGACGAGGTCGGCCTGCCTGCCCGGCCGCAGCGACCCGATCCGGTCGTCCATGCCGAGGACGGCCGCCCCCTCGACGGTGGCCATCCGCAGCACCTCCGCCGCGGTGAGCTCCCCGCCCCGGCTCCGCTCCGCGGCGAACGCGGCGCGCATGACGGCGAACATGTCGCCGGGCGCGGCGGTCACCGTGTCGACGCCGAGCCCCGTCGTGATCCCGAACCGGCGGAACCTGCCGGTCTCCGGATGGCCGTGCCCCATCTGGCACTCGACGGCCGGGGCGACGGAGGCGACGCCGCCGCTGTCGGCGACGAGCCTCATCGCCTCGTCGGTGAAGCCGTTGCCGTGCACGAACATCACGTCGGGCCCGAGGAGGCCGCCGCGGTGCAGCCACTCGACGGTCCCGGTCCCCGTCGCGTGCACGCTGATCTGGAGCCCGAGCTCCCGGGCCAGCAGCCAGTCGGCCTCGGCCGCCTCGGCGGGCCCGTAGACGGGCCCGAGCGCCGCCAGGGCCGGGGTCACGAGACGGGGCAGGCCGAGCGAGGCGACCCGCCGCACCTCGCTCTCCCCGCGGGAGGCGTCGCCCGCAGGGGCGTAGCCGAAGACGGCGCGGACGCCCGAGTCGCCCAGGGCTTCGATCGCCGCGTCGGTGTGGTCCGGGGTGAGCTGGATGTGCGACCAGTCGTAGACGGTGGTGATCCCGGCGTCGAGCGCCTCGATCGCGCCCCACAGGTTGGCCGCGTAGACGTCCTCCGCCCTGAAGGCGGGGGCGAACCCGCCCAGAACGAGGTCGAGGTAGCCCCCCAGGGTCGCGTCCGCCGCGACGGACCGCAGGACGCTCTGCCAGAGGTGCCGGTGCGTGTCCACGAAGCCCGGCAGCACGATCAGCCCGGTCGCGTCGACGACCTCGTCGGCCTCGGCGGCCAGCTCCCGCCCCACGGCGGCGATGACCCCGTCCTCGACGAGGACATCCGCTCCCGGCAGGACACGCGGCCCGGGATCGGTGTCGATCACGGTGCCGCCGGTGACGAGCATGCGCACGGAAAATCTCCCTGTCTCAAAAGCAACTAAGAAAGCTTTCTTAAAAGCTATCAAGGGTGAGGGCTATCCTCAATCCATGGCACGGGAGGACACGGCGGGACGGGACCGCGTCGACGAGATGATGGAGGGCTGGCGGGCGGAGATGCCCGAGGCCGCCACCGTCCAGCTGGAGATCATCAAGCGTGCCGGACGGCTGAAGGCCCTCGTCGAGGAGGTCACGCAGTCCGTGCTCGGCGAGTACGGACTGACCTACGCCGAGTTCGACGTCCTGGCGACGTTGCGCAGGGCCGGGGCCCCCTACCGTCTCAAGCCGAGCCAGCTCGCCTCCCGCTCCTCGCTCACCACGGGAGGGACGAGCAACATCCTGCAGCGGCTCACCACCGCCGGACTCGTCGAGCGCGAACCCGACCCCGCCGACGGCCGCAGCTCCTGGGTGTGCCTGACGCAGCCGGGCGCCCGGCGGGCCGAGGAGCTCGCCGTGGCCACGACCGAGGCGCACGGGCGACTGCTCGCGAACGTGCCGGAGGGCACCGCGCGCGCCCTGGCCGACCTGCTGCGGGAGGTGCTGCTCACGCTCGGGGACCGGGCGGGCGGCCCCCGGCGCAGCTGACCCGCCGGGCCCCCGCTCAGCCGTGCGCCGCCGTCCGCTTCACCTCTCGCTCCGCGGGGCGAAGACGCCGAACAGGTTTCCCGAGATGTCGCGGATGTAGCCGAAGTCCGGGCCCGTGGGGTTGTCCAGCAGCTTGAACACGACCTCCCCGCCCGCGCGCTCCGCCCGCTCGCAGGTGGCCGCCACGTCGGCGACGGCGACGGTGAAGACGGCGTGGCCGGGGAAGGCGCCACCGGTCGCGAACAGGCCGCCCCTGAAGCCCTCAGCCCCCGGGTAGCCGATGAGCCGGTAGTCGGTGCCGCCCTTCGCCGACTCCGCGTCGGCGGCGAACGACCAGCCGAACAGCTCGCCGTAGAACTTCTCCGCTCCCTGCGGGTCGTCGGTGGCGACCTCGAACCAGGCGACGGTGTTGAGCATCTGATCTCTCCTCGTGGAGGTTTTCTCGAACACCTCCACGATGGACCGGCTCGGCGACAGCCCTATGTCGGTGTTCTCATCCGAGATCGACATTCCACAGGATCACGTCGGAGACGTCCGGGGAGAAGCGGTCAGGCGAATGCTCGGGCGAGGTCTCGTCCGTCTCCTCCGCCCTGCGGATGCGGTCGAGCCTGAAGAGCCGGGCGTCCTGCCTGAGCCTGCACATGCCCACGAGGTACCAGTGGCCGCCGCGACCGCCGACGAAGACCGTCGGCTCGACCTCGCGGACGGTCGTGCGCCCCTTGGAGTCCTCGTACTCGATCCGCAGCACACGCCGGCGCAGCAGAGCCTGCTCGATCACCTTCGAGGCCCGGGGGTACGGCTCGGCCTCGGCGACCAGGTGGATCCGCGCGGCGAGGTCCCTGGCCTTCGCCTCCTCCGGCGACGGCATCGCGGCCACCAGCTTGCGCAGCGCGCTGCGGGCGTGCGAGGCGAGGGGGCTGTCCTCGGCGCGGCCGAGCGCGACGGCGACCGCGACCGCCTCGGCCGGGGTGAAGTTGAGCGGAGGAAGCGACATGCTCTTGTCGAGGACGTAACCGCCACGCCTGCCGGGCTCGGCGTAGATCGGCACCCCGGACTGCTGGAGCGCGGCGATGTCGCGCTCGACGGTGCGCGTGCTCACCTCGAACCTCGCGGCGAGCTCCCTGGCTGGACGGGCCCTGGGCGAGACCGCGCGAAGCTCCTCGACCAGAGCGTAAAGCCGATCGGTACGGTTCACACTTGTGACGTTACGCGCCGATACCGACAGTCTCGAGGCGTGGCCGCCCCGGAGAAGCAGTTGAACAGACAAAACAGCATCGATACCCTGTGGCGACACATCTCATTGGAGCCCGATGGCCGCAAGTCCGAAACACCCACTGGCTGCTGGACAGACCCTCCCCCGCAAGCCCTCCGACAAGCCTTCGGGTCCAAAGGCGTCGACGGTCATCACCCTCACCGGGATCGGCGTCGTCTCGGTGCTCCTCATCGGCTACTGCTCGGCGCAGGACGACTACGAGGAGGTCGGGGCCGACTGCGTCGACCTCAACAGCTACCAGCCTGACGGCTCGTACACGGTCGTCGACGACGATTACTGCGACGACTCCCCGAGCTACCACGGCTCCAACGGCGCCTACCGCTGGTACTACGGCGGCACGCGGTCGGGCAGCAGGATCGGGCAGGGCACCACGGTGCGGCCCTCCGACGTCCAGATCGTGACCCGCCAGGGCACGGTGATCCAGCGAGGCGGCTTCGGAAGCCGCTGGGGCGGCGGGAGCTGACCCCCGGCACATGAGACGCGAGACCTCACTCCCCCGCCCTGGCTGGGAGAGCATCATCGAGGGCCAGGGCCTGGCCTACCACCGCACCGCGCACCCCGAAGGCCTCAAGCGCCCCTACTGGGACGAGAGCGTGCAGTACGTCTTCTCCATGGACGAGGTGCTCCGCCTCGAGGAACAGGTGGAGGAGCTGCACCGGATGTGCCTGAGCGCCGTCGAGCACGTCGTCGAGCACGACCGCTACGCCGACTTCGCGGTGCCCGCGTGGGCGGCGCGGGAGATCGCCGCGTCCTGGCGGCGGGGCGACCCCCACCTGTTCGGCCGATTCGACCTCCGCTACGACGGGACAGGCCCGGCCAAACTGCTGGAGTACAACGCCGACACCCCGACCAGCCTGCTGGAGAGCTCGGTCGTGCAGTGGTTCTGGCTGAGGGACCGCCACCCCGACGACGACCAGTGGAACTCCATCCACGAGAGGCTGATCGACCGGTGGCGGCAGATGGCGGACCGCCTGCCGACCGGGCCCGCGCACTTCGCCTGGACCAGGATGGACGAGACCGGCGAGGAGGCGATGACGCTCGCCTACCTCCAGGAGACCGCCGAGCAGGCCGGGCTGAACACGGTCGCCGTGGCCATGGAGGACATCGGCTGGGACGGCCTCAACCTGCGCTTCGTCGACACCGAACGCCGGGTGATCCGCTCACTGTGCAAGCTGTACCCCTGGGAGTGGGCGATCGCCGACCCGTTCGGCGCGCACGCGGTGCGCCAGCAGATCTCCTCCACCTGGATCGAGCCGCTGTGGAAGATGCTGCTGTCCAACAAGGCGCTGCTCGCGCTGCTCTGGGAGCTGTACCCCGGCCATCCGAACCTGCTGCCCGCCTACCTCGACGGCCCCCGTGACATGTCCTCCTACATCGTCAAACCGCTGCTCGGCAGGGAGGGCGCGAGCATGCGGATCGTCACCCCCGGCGAACGCGTCGAGACCGAGGGCGGCTACGGCGCCGAAGGTCACGTCTACCAGGAGTTCCTGGCCCTGCCCGTCTTCGACGGCTGGCGGCCCGTGCTCGGCGCGTGGGTCGTCCACGACGAGGCGGCCGGGGTCGGCATCCGCGAGACCTCAGGGTTCATCACCGACGACACGTCGTCCTTCGTCCCGCACCGCATCGAGCTCTGAGCTCCGAAAAGAGAGCAGCCATGACCCCCACTCCCCAGTCGCTCGTGATCGCCGACACGGTCTCACTCGCGGAGACCCTCGGCCGCGGCGCCCTGGCCATCGCCGCGTACGCCGCGCTCGGCGTGATCCTGCTGATCATCGGCTTCTACGTGATCGACCTGGCCATCCCGGGCAAACTCAGCAAGCTGATCAAGGTCGACCGCAACCCGAACGCCACGATGCTCACCGGCTCAGGCCTGGCCGCCGTCGGACTGATCGTCGCGGCCTCCATCTGGTCCTCCGGCGGGGCGCTGCACGAGGGCCTGCTGGCGACCCTCGTCTTCGGCCTGGCCGGCATCGCCGTGCAGACGGTGGCGATGATCGTCTTCGACAGGGTCGCGGGGATCTCGGTCCGCGAGCTGGTCAAGGAGACCGACCTCCAGCCGGGCACGCGGCTGCTGGCGGTCACCCACGTGGTCATCGGCCTGATCACCGCGGTCGCCGTCATCTGAGCCGGGGCGCCCACGGCGCCCCCTCTGCCCCGGTCCGACCCCACCGGACCTCGCCGGACCTCGTCGTGGCCCGTCCGCCGCGAGGGCCCGCGACGTCTCCCCGTGGCGGGCGACGGCTGTCGCATCTCACGCGACCTGGCACTCTTAGTGACGTGAGGGAGCGGAGCGAGCGAGCGAGCAGACACGGTGACGTCGCGGTCGAGGCCGGGGAACGGAGCATCGACTCCGACCGGGTGCGGCAGGACACCACGCGCAGGCTCGAACGGGCCATGGGCGCGCTGGGGACGGCCGCCATGGCCCGGATGGACGACCGGCTGATGTGGTTCCGCGCCCTGTCCGCCGAGGACAGGTCCTGGGTCGGGCTGGTGGCCCAGGCCGGAATCGCCGCGTTCGTCGAGTGGTTCCAGCACGCGGGAGAGGGTCGTCCGACTCCCAGCATCGAGTTCTTCGGCACCGCCCCCAGGGAGCTGAAGCGGTCCATCTCGCTGCAGCAGACCGTGGACATCGTGCGGATCGTGGTCGAGGTCGTCGAGGCGCAGACCGGGGAGCTGGCCGCGCCCGGCGGGGAGGACCAGCTCCAGCAGGCGATGCTCCGCTACACCCGCGACGTCGCCTTCGCCGCCGCCCAGGTCTACGCGCGGGAGGCGGAGGCCCGCGGCGCGTGGGACGCGCGTCTGGAGGCGCTGATCGTGGACGCGCTGGTCAGGGGCGAGGTCGACGACGGCCTGCACTCGTGGGCCGCCGCGCTCGGCTGGACCTCCTCCCCCATCGTGGTGCTCGCGGGGCAGACGCCCGACGACGACCCGCAGGCGGTGATCGACGGGCTGCGCGACCGGGGCCGCAGGTCCGGGCTCGACATGCTCGCCGGGGTCCAGGGCGGGCGGCTGATCGTGATCGTGGGCGGCGCGGACAGCGTCGGCGCCGCGGCCAAGCACGTGGTGCCGCGCTTCGGCCCCGGCCCCATCGTGATCGGCCCCGAGGTGAACGACCTCCAGGCGGCGGCGAGCTCGGCGCGCGCGGCGATAGCCGGACTGCGGGCCGCCGCGGGCTGGCCTGACGCCCCCAGACCCGTCCACGCGGAGGACCTTCTCGCGGAGAGGGCCATCGACGGCGACACCGACGCCAGGAACCAGCTGATCGAGAACGTCTACGTCCCGCTGACGGGCACGCCGCTCCTCGACACCCTCGCGACCTACCTGGAACAGGGCACGTCCCTCGAGGCCACGGCACGGTTGCTGTTCGTGCACCCGAACACGGTCCGGTACCGTCTGCGCAAGATCACCGAACTGACCGGCTACCAGCCGACCGAGGGCCGTTCGGCCTTCACCCTGCAGGTGGGGCTCATTCTCGGCCGCCTCTCCGAGACGGTCGCGACGTAGCCGCTCCCCCTTAACCTCCGCGAAACCCACGTTGTAGGACACCTACAAGATACTGAGCACAAAGTTCGTCAGGATCCCCAGCCGTGTAGTGAACTCCTACAGGGCAGGCTGGATTTCGTGCTCGTACTCGTCGCGCCGGGCCAAGGCGCCCAGACTCCAGGTTTCCTGACCCCGTGGCTAGAGTTGCCGGGTCTGGCGGACCGCCTGTCCGCGTGGTCCGACCTGGTCGGCCTCGACCTCGTCGCCTACGGAACGACCGCGGACGCGGACGAGATCCGTGACACGGCGGTGGCACAGCCCCTGCTCGTGGCCGCGGGCCTCGCCGTCGCCGAGGCCCTCGGGGCCTCCCCCGACGTCGTCGCCGGGCACAGCGTCGGCGAGCTGACCGCCGCCGCCCTGGCCGGGGTGCTGACCCCGGAGCAGGCTCTGACCCTCGTGCGGGAGCGCGGCCTGGCCATGGCCGAGGCCGCCGCGGTCACGGAGACCGGCATGCTCGTCGTCCTCGGCGGCGACGAGGAGGAAGTGCTCGCCACCATCGAGAAGCACGGTCTCACCCCCGCCAACATCAACGGCGCGGGACAGATCGTGGCCGGCGGCACCCTGGCGCAGCTGGAGGAGTTCAAGGCGGCTCCTCCCGCGCGGGCCAGGCTGATCGCGCTGTCGGTCGCGGGCGCCTTCCACACGGTGCACATGGCTCCCGCGGTCGACCGGCTGCGCGAGGCCGCCTCCGCCGTCACGCCCGCCGACCCGTCCGTCACGCTGCTGTCCAACGCCGACGGCGCGGCGGTCGCGGGCGGCGCCGAATTCGTCGACCGCCTGGTCAACCAGGTCGCCAACCCGGTCCGCTGGGACGCCTGCATGGCGACGATGGCCGACCTGGGGGTCACCACGATGATCGAGCTCACGCCGGGAGGCACGCTGACCGGTCTCGCCAAGCGCGCGCTGCGCGGGGTGAAGACCGTCGCGCTGAAGACCCCCGACGATCTGGACACTGCGCGGGAGGCGCTCAAGTGAAGGTGCAGCAGGGCGCTCCCGGCGCGAGGATCCTGGCCTTCGGCCACTACCAGCCGTCCAACGTGGTCACCAACGACGACCTTTCGGCCACCATGGAGACCAACGACGAGTGGATCCAGAGCCGGGTCGGCATCAAGGAACGCCGGATCGCCCCTGCCACCGAGTCCGAGATCGACCTGGCCGTGCAGGCGGGCGGCAAGGCCGTCGCCGCCAGCGGCCTGGCGGTCTCCGACATCGACCTGGTGATCGTCGCCACCTGCACGCTCGAGACCCAGATCCCCAACGCCGCCGCCAGGGTCGCGACCCGCCTCGGCATCGACGCCCCGGGCGCGTTCGACGTGAACACCGCCTGCTCGGGCTTCTGCTACGCCCTGGCGGTCGCCAACGACGCCGTCCGCGCCGGTTCCGCCACCCACGTGCTGGTCGTCGGCACCGAGAAGCTCTCCCAGTGGATCGACTGGACCGACAGGGCCACTGCCGTGATCTTCGCCGACGGCGCGGGCGCGGCGGTCGTCGGCCCGTCGGACACCCCGGGGATCGGCCCGGTCGTGTGGGGCAGCGCGGGCGACAAGTCCGAGGCGATCATGATCAAGGATCGCGACTCCTTCCTGAGCCAGGAGGGCCAGACGGTGTTCCGCTGGGCCACCACGACGCTTCACCCGGTGGCCAGGGAGATCTGCGAGCGCGCCGGGGTCGACCCCGCCGACCTCGCGGCCTTCGTGCCCCACCAGGCCAACCTGCGCATCATCGAGGCCATCGCCCGCAAGATCGGCGCGGAGAACGCCGTCATCGCCAAGGACATCGTGCTTGCGGGCAACACCTCCGCGGCCTCGGTCCCGCTGGCCCTGTCCCGGATGATCGAACGCGGTGAGGTCCAGTCGGGCGGACTCGCCCTGCTGCTGGGCTTCGGCGCGGGCCTGACCTACGCCGGTCAGGTCATCGAGATCCCCTAGAACTTGTACGGCTCCGCCGTACAAACCTGAAGAACACCGAAATCACCACCCAATCCAAGGAGAACACTCGACATGGCCCTGACCGAGCAGGAGATCCTCGCGGGTATCGGCAAGATCATCAACGAGATCACCGGGATCCCGGCCTCCGAGGTCAGCCCGGAGAAGAGCTTCGTGGACGACCTCGACATCGACTCGCTGTCCATGGTCGAGATCGCCGTCGCCGCCCAGGACGAGTTCGGCGTGGAGATTCCCGACGAGCAGCTCAAGCACCTCAAGACCGTCAAGGACGTCATCAACTTCATCCAGAACTGAAAAGGCATCTGGGTACCAACCGGTTTTGACCCGCGATTCACAAGGAGCGCAGAACGTGAACACAGACCAGGTACGTGTCGTCGTCACCGGGCTCGGCGCGACGACGCCCCTCGGTGGAGACGTCGCCTCGACCTGGTCGGCGCTCCTCGCCGGTCAGTCCGGGGTCCGCAACCTCACCGAGGACTGGGTCGACTCAGTGCCGGTGAAGTTCGCAGCCGTAGCCGCCGTGAACCCGACCGAGGTGCTGCCCCGGCCGGAAGCACGGCGGCTGGACCGGGCCGAGCAGTTCGCGCTGGTCGCCGCCCGTGAGGCCTGGGCCCACGCCGCGATCGAGAAGGTCGACCCCGAGCGCCTCGGCGTGGTCGTCGGCAGCGGCATCGGCGGCATCACCACGATCCTGGCCGCCTACGACACCTTCAAGGAGAAGGGCTGGCAGCGGCTCTCTCCGTTCACCGTGCCGATGCTGATGCCCAACGGCGCCGCGGGCTGGATCGGCATCGAGGTCGGCGCCCGCGCCGGCGTACACGCCACCGTGAGCGCCTGCGCCACCGGGGCCGAGTCGATCGGCTACGGCATCGAGATGATCCGCTCCGGCCGGGCCGACGTGGTCGTCGCCGGCGGCACCGAGGCGGCCATCCACCCGCTGAACATCGGCTCGTTCGCCGCCATGCGCGCGATGTCCACCAGGAACGACGCGCCCCACCTCGCCTCGCGGCCCTGGGACAAGAACCGCGACGGGTTCGTGCTCGGCGAGGGCGCGGGCATCGTGGTGCTGGAGTCCGAGGAGCACGCCCTCGCCCGCGGCGCGAAGATCTACGCGGTGGCGGCCGGCGTCGGCTACTCGGCGGACGCCCACCACATCGCCCAGCCGGAGCCGACCGGCGCCGGGGTCATCCTGGCCATGCGTCGCGCCCTCGAGAACTCCGGTCTCACCGGCGCCGACATCAAGCACGTCAACGCGCACTCCACCTCGACGCCCGCGGGTGACGTGGTCGAGACGATCGCGATCAACGAGGTCGTCGGCGACCACCCGCTGGTCACCAGCACCAAGTCGATGACCGGCCACCTGCTCGGCGGCGCCGGCGGCATCGAGTCGGTCTTCACCATCCTCGCGCTGCACGAGCGGATCGCACCCGCCACGATCAACATCGACGAGCTCGACGAGGGCGTCGCGGTGGAGATCGTGCGCGACAAGCCGCGTGCGCTGCCCGACGGCCAGATCGCCGCGATCAACAACTCCTTCGGGTTCGGCGGACACGACGTCGCCGTGGCCTTCACCAGCATCTGACAGGGAGCCCGTGATGACTGTGCTCGACAACAGGGTGGTGACCGACGCCTCCGAAAAGGAGGCTGCGGATCCCCGTGATCCTCAGGTGCGCCTCGCGGCCCTGCTCGACGAGGGCTCGGTCCGGCTGATCTTTCCCGTGGACCGCAGCGGCGTGCTGTCCGCGATGGGCCGCGTCGAGGGCGTGCCGGTCGTGGCGTTCGTCAGCGACGCCCGCGTCCAGGGCGGCGCCATGGGCAGCGAGGGCTGCGAGCACATCGTGCACGCCTACGACGTCGCGGTCCGCGAGCGGGTCCCGGTCATCGGCGTGTGGCACTCCGGCGGCGCCAGGCTCGCCGAGGGCGTGGAGTCGCTGCACGCGGTCGGCCGCGTCTTCGCCGCGATGACCCGCGCCTCCGGCGTGATCCCGCAGCTGTCCGTCGTGGTCGGCCCCGCCGCCGGCGGCGCCGCCTACGGCCCCGCGCTGACCGACATCGTGATCCTTGCCGACGAGGGCCGCATCTTCGTCACCGGCCCCGACGTGGTCCGCAGCGTCACCGGCGAGCAGATCGACATGGCCGCCCTCGGCGGGCCCGAGCCGCACAGCAAGCGCAGCGGCGTGGTCCACGTGGTCACCAAGACGGAGACCGACGCATATGTCCAGGCCCGGCGCCTGGCCGTGCTTCTCGGCCACCAGGGCCGGGTCCGCACCGAGGTGGAGGAGGTCGACTTCTCCGACCTGCTCCCCGAGAACGTCCGCCGCGCCTACGACGTGAAGCCTCTGGTCAAGGGGCTGCTCGACGAGCCCGGCGTCGAGCTGCACGCCAAGTGGGCTCCCAACATCGTCACCACCCTCGGCCGTCTCGGCGGCCGGACCGTCGGCGTGATCGCCAACAACCCGATGCGCCTCGGCGGCTGCCTCGACTCCGCCTCCGCGGAGAAGGCCGCACGGTTCGTCCGCATGTGCGATGCCTTCGGAGTGCCGCTGGTCGTGCTGGTCGACGTCCCCGGCTACCTTCCGGGTGTCGGCCAGGAGCACGACGGCGTGGTCCGCCGCGGCGCCAAGCTCCTGCACGCCTTCGCCGAGGCCTCCGTGCCGCGGATCACCCTGGTGACCCGCAAGGCGTACGGCGGCGCCTACATCGCGATGAACTCCCGCTCGCTGGGCGCGACCAAGGTCTTCGGCTGGCCGACCACCCAGATCGCGGTCATGGGCGCGGTCGCCGCGGTGCGCATCCTCAAGCGCCGTGAGCTGGCCGCCGCGCCGGAGGACGAGCGCGCGGCCCTGGAGGCCAAGCTCGCCGAGGAGCACGAGGTCCTCGCGGGCGGGCTCCAGCGAGCCGTCGAGCTCGGCGTGGTCGACGAGGTCATCAAGCCCGAGGAGACCCGCGGAGCGATCGCCAAGGTCCTGGCCCAGGCGACCCCGGCCCGCGGCGCCCACGGCAACATCCCGCTCTGACGCCGCCGCACCTCTTCATGACGCCCCCGTACGGTCCGCCGTACGGGGGCGTCGTGCTTCGCCACCCCTTCGGCAGGCCCGCTGGACTCGCCCTCACAACCACGACGCCGACGCGGCGGCCGGCCCGCCCGGGCCCCGACGCGTTGACCGCACTCCATCGAGCTCGCCTTCCAGAGCGCCGGCGCGGCGAGTGGCGGCACGGACCTGTTCGGCGCGGGTGAGCGACGTGCGGGCGGTGGACGCCGGCGGTTCCCTCACTTTCGGCGACGGCTTCTCAGCGTCGGCGCCTCAGCGCCGGCGCAGGCCGTAAGGGCGCGGCGACGTCACTCAGCGTAGTCGCCGCCCTCTGTCAGGGGCTCCGCCGCGACCGTCCGCGGTCCGCGTGCTCCGCCGTGCCCGGTGACGCGCGCGCCTCGTCACACGGCGGTCGCGCGCCTCGTCACACGGCGGCGTGCAGCCAGCGGACCGGGGCGCCCTCGCCCGCGTAGCGGAAGGACTCGAGCTCGGCGTCCCACTGCTTGCCGAGCATGCGGTCCAGCTCCTCCTCGAGCACCACCCTGCCCTGTCGCGCCATCAGCATGGCCGAGCGCAGCCGGTCCTCGGGGATGAGGATGTCTCCCGTGGCCCCGATCACCGCCGTGAACGCGCCGAGCGACGGGGTGTAGGCGTGGCGTGATCCGTCGGCGCCCGGTGAGGCGTCCTCCGTGATCTCGAAGCGGATCCGCTGCCAGCCCATCAACGACGAGGTGATGGCCGCCGCGGTCCCCTGCCGGGCCTCCCACTCGGCCTGTGCGCGCACGTGACCGGGCGCGGCGGGCTGTGGAGTCCAGGTCAGGTCTACGGGCACGCCAAGGACACCTGCGACCGCCCATTCAATATGAGGGCACAGCGCAGGCTGAGCTGAGTGGACGTAAAGCACGCCACGAGCAGACACCGGACCTCCCGTTTCGTACGAGGTGCGCCTTCCCCAACGGCCTCGCCAGGATGATCACAAGTGACTGAAGGAGAGACTACCGTCGGTTGTGACGCCGCACCAGTGGGGGGTCATACCGAGATGTTGCGACGCGAGGGCACGACTACGGCATCCTCTGAAAGGAAAACACCCATCGACCTGGTGATCAACCCCTGGAGTGCCGGATGGACGCCGATATCGAACAGGTGGGGCCCGGCGCGGGAGCGCAGGCGCTGATCAGGCCCGGCCAGCTGCTCACCGACGCCTCAGGGGCCGCGGCCGCCGCCAGATGGACCATCGCCGTGGCCGAGGCGGACGGGATCTTCCGCGTGCGGCTCTCTCCGGGGGTCGACGTCTGCGACCTGGTGACCACGATGCGTGCCCAGGGTCACACCGCCTCCCCCAACCACGTCCTGGTGGGTCAGCCCCTCTTCTTCGGGGGCCCCGCCTCCCGCCCCTTCCCCGCCGACCCCGTCCCCGCCCCGCGGGCCGCCGGGTCCGGCGGGAGCACGGCGTCCGTGGCGGTCGCGGACACCGGCCTGGCCGCGCACCCCTGGTGGCACGAGCGTCCCTGGTTCGAGGAGCGACGGCACGAGGCGGCCGACCTGCCCGACTCGGACGGCGACGGCCTGATGGACCCCCAGGCCGGGCACGGGACGTTCGTCACCGGACTGGTCCTGCGATCGGCCCCGGAGGCACAGGTGCGCCCGCTGCGGGTGCTGGACGGCCACGGCCTCGGGGACGAGGCGGGGTTGCTGCGCGTGCTGGGCAGGCTCAGGAACGACCCACCGGACGTGCTCAACCTCTCCTTCGGCGGGCACACCTTCGACGACCGCCCCTCCCCGCTGGTCGAGGCCTCGCTGGCCGGGCTGGCGGGCACGGTCGTGGTGGCCTGCGCGGGCAACACGGCCTCGACGCGCCCGTTCTGGCCCGCCGCGCTGCCCGAGGTGGTCGCCGTGGGCGCGCTGGACACGACCGAGGCGGCCAGGGCGCCGTTCTCCGCGCACGGCCCGTGGGTGAACGCCTGCGCCAGGGGCGAATGGCTGACGAGCGCCTTCCTGCGCCACGGGGCCTTTCAGGGATACGCCCGGTGGAGCGGGACCTCCTTCGCCGCGGCCGTGGTCAGCGGGGCGATCGCGGCGGCGACCGTCGAGCGGACCTCGAAGGAGGCCGCGGCGCACGTCCTCGATCCGTTGCGGACCCGGCAAATTCCCGATCTGGGGGTTGTCGTGCCCACGCCAAGGTAAAGTCTCACCCAAAGTCTTCGCATGAACACCCAGAGTGTTCGACGTGGCCTCGGAGGCGCCGGTGAGTGACCAGCACACGATCGACGCCGCACTGGCAGGCGACCAGGCGGCGTGGGACGCGCTGGTCACCCGCTTCTCCGGCAGGCTCTGGTCGGCTGTTCGCGCCTACGGCCTGAGCGCGGCGGACGCGGCCGACGCGGTGCAGGGGACATGGCTGCGGCTGGTCGAGAACCTGCACACCATCCGTGATCCGGAGCGGATCGGGGCGTGGCTGCTCACCACGGCCAGGCGCGAGGCCTCCCTTCTGAGCAGGCGCAACCGGGGCGAACGACTCATCGGGGACCCGGCGATCACCGAGCACTCCGACTCCGGCCCTCCGCGAACCGGAAACGTCCATCCCGATCCGGCGCTGGCCGTGCTCTCCGCCGACGAGGGCCGCCGGTTGTGGCGGACCGTCGAGACGATGCACGAGCCGTGCCGCTCGCTGCTCCTGCTGATGGCGACGGCGCCGGACGCGGGAGTCCACCAGCTGGCCGGACGTCTGGGCATGCCCAGCGGCAGTTACGGCCCCACCCGGGGCCGCTGCCTGAACCGGCTACGCACCATGCTCACCGCCCAGGAGGCTCAACCGTGACCCGACATCCCCCCGCGATCGACGACGAGTCCCTGGTCGCCGCGCTCCGCCTGGCGGCGGGCAGGGATCCCGTGCCCGCGCACGTCTCGGCCGCGGCGAGGGCGGTCTTCGGTCTGCGGGTTCCGGGCGCCTCGGCCGCCCTCCCCGTGGCGACGGCCGCCCCGCTGGGGGTCCGGTCCGCGGACGAGGCGCGGCTGTTGCGCTTCACCGCCGCCGAGCTCACGGTGGAGCTGGAGATCACCTCTGTGGACGGCCTGGTGGACCTGGCCGGGCAGGTGTCGCCTCTTCCCGAGACGGGCACGACGGTCGAGGTGCGCACGCCGCACCTCACCCAGTCGCGTGAGGTCTCGGCGACGGGCCAGTTCGCCGTCACCGGACTGCCTCCCGGCTGGTTCAGCGTGGTGTGCAGACGGCCTGAGCACTGCCCGGTCGTCACGAGCTGGACCAGGATCCGTCCGTAGGTGGTCTTCGACGACGCGGTCGCCACCGCGGAACGGGCGTTGGACCTGTCCGGCAGCGATCCCGCACGGGCCAGGGCCCTGGCCCGCGACGTGCTGCGCTCCGTGACCGCGGATCCGGCCAAGGCCACGACAGACCTCTCCACGACGACCACGGAACAGCCCGAAGCACCGGCAGACCTCCCCACGACGACCACGACCGCGACAGACCTCCCCACGACGACCACGGAACAGACCGGAGCACCGGCAGACCTCCCTCCGGTGACCGCGGCCCTCACCAAAACCACAACAGACATCCTCACGACGGCCGCGGGGCACATCGGAGCGACGGGTCCCACCGCGGCGGGTCGTGCCGACGAGGCGGCGACGGTCGCCCACCGCGCGCTGGCGGTGGCCGCCAGGGAGCTGGGAGATCTGCCGCTGGCCGAGGAGCACCTGAACCTGGCCGTGAGCATCGCGCTTTCGGCGGGCCTGCGGCACAGGGCGGCGCAGGCCCGTCTCTCGCTGGTCCACGTCAGCACCGAGCTCGGCCATCCCTGGCGGGCCCTCGCCGTCGCCGAGGCCGCCGAACCCCATCTCGGCCCGGTCGAGGTGGCCAAGCTCGACGTGCACCGGGCCGTGGCGCTGGTCAGGCTCGGCCGCTACGCCGAGGCCGTCGACCACTGCGACCGCGCGGCCGGTCTCCTGGAGGATGACACCAGGTTCCTGGCGGGGGCGATGCTCAACCGGGGGCTGGCCAGGGTCTTCCTCGGGGAGTTCGACACGGCGGAGAGCGATCTGGTCCGGTGCGCGGAGCTGGCCGGGAGCGCGGGCCTGGACCACCTGCTCGCGCTCGCCGAGGGGAACCTGCCCTTCCTGGCCGCGCGGCGCGGGGACCTGCCCGCCGCGTTCGCCGCCTACCGGCGCGCGGAGAGCAGCCTGTTCGGCTACCCGGAGCGTCTGGCCACGATGCGCTGCGATCTGGCCGAGGCGCTGATCTCGGCCCACCTGCCCGGCGAGGCGCGGGTGCTGCTCGACCTGGCGGTGCCCGAGCTGGCCGCCGCCGGCGCGGAGGTGGCCCTGGCCGAGGCTCGTCTCCTGCTCGCCAGGGCCGAACTGCGCACAGGCGACCCGCACCGCGCCCTGCGAAGCGCGGAGCGGGCCGCGGCGGGCCTCGCGGAGCAGGGACGCGCCGTCCTGGTGCCGCTCGCGACCGAGGTCCTCCTGCGGGCGCGGCTGGCACTCGGCCCGTGGAGCGGGGAACTGCTCGCCGAGACGCTGTCCTGCGCGGACGCCCTCGACGACGCGGGGCACCGGGAGGTGTCCGAGGCGCTCAGGCTCACCGCCGCCGAGGTCGCGCTCGAGATGGGTGAGCGCGAGAGCGCGGACGACCAGCTCGCCCGCCTCGCCCGTGGCGGCCCGGGCGTGGTGTCCCGCCACGCGACGGCACTCGTGCGGGAGCTGGCGGGAGACAGGCGTGGAGCCTTCGCCGCGGTCAGAGCCGGGCTGGCCGAGGTCGGCGCCCGCGCGGCGGCGTTCGAGGACCCGAGGCTGCGCGCCCACGCGGTCAAGGCAGGCGAGCCGCTGGCCGGGTTCGGGCTCACCCTCGCCCTGCGGACAGGGCGGGCCGGGACGCTCCTGGCCTGGGCCGAGAGGTGGCGGGCGGTCGCGGGTGGCGCGGGGCGGCCGGTCGCCCCACGTGTGGACGAGCTCAGGGCGGCGCTCCGTGACACGGTCCTGGTGGAGTTCGCCCGCCACGGCGACGAGCTGGTCGCCGTGGCGGTCACCTCAGAACGCGTCACGCTTCGCCGTCTCGGCTCCTATGCCGCCGTCGCCGAGGCCACGGTCAGGCTCAGGTACGGCCTGCGCAGAGCCCATCTGCGTGACGGGAACGCCCCCGGCGTCGCCGAGGAGGCGGCGCTGGTCGAGCGGCTGCTGCTCGCTCCGCTGCGGAGCAGCGTCGGCGACAGGGCATTGGTCGTCGTGCCGACCGGAGCGCTGCACACCCTGCCGTGGCCGGTCCTGCCGATGAACACCGACCGCCAGGTCTCCGTGGCCTCGGCCGCCGCCGCCTGGCTGGCCGGACGGCGGGCCGCGGGCGTGAGGACCGGAAGGGTCGTGGCGGTCGCGGGGCCGGGGTTGCGGTACGCGGGGGCGGAGGCGGACATGGTCGCGGGCTGCCATCCGGGAGCCGAGCGGGTCGTGGCGTCGCGCCCGGCGGTGATCTCGGCGCTGCGGCGGGCCGAGGTGGCGCATCTGGCGGCGCACGGGACGTTCTGCCCGCGCAGCCCGATGCTTTCCGGCATCGACCTCGACGACGGCAGGCTGATGGCCTACGACCTGCCTCGGCTGCGCACGCCGCCGAGGCTGGTCGTGCTGTCGGCGTGTGAGGCGGGCATGGCGCACGCCCCCGCCGACGGGGCTCCGCTGGGTCTCGCGGGCGCCTTCCTGTCGCTGGGCACGCAGTGCGTGGTGGCCAGCCTGGTCCCCGTACGCGACGACGAGACCCTGACGCTCATGACGGCCTTCCACGAACTGCTGGCCTCCGGCTGCTCCCCCGCCCAGGCGCTCGCCACGGCGAGCGCGAAGACGGAGGTCGCCGGTTTCGTCTGCTTCGGGTACGGCGGCCGGCCCCTGAACCCGCCGACGCGGCCCGCGGATCCGCCGGTCCAGCCGTTGGAGCGGTCGGCGGGCGGGCCCGGACGGCTCGCGGACCGGCGGTGGCGGCCGGGAGGTCAGCCGGTGGCGACGGGTCGCGACGGGTCGGCCACCCAGTTGGACCAGGAGCCGACGTAGAGCGCGGCCTGGATGCCCGCCACCTCGAGGGCGAGCACCTCGTGGGCCGCCGTCACGCCGGAGCCGCAGTAGGCGCCGACCCGCACACCGGGAACGGCTCCGAGGGTGTTGAACCGCTCGCGCAGAAAGTCGGGCAGGTGGAAGCGTCCGGCCGGATCGACGTTCTCGCCCGTGGGGGCGCTGACCGCGCCGGGGATGTGCCCGGCGACGGGGTCCACCTGCTCGACCTCCCCCCGGTACCGCTCCGCGGCGCGAGCGTCCAGGAGCACCCCGTCACCGGCGAGCTCCGCGGCCTGCTCCGCGTCGAGCACGGGCATCCCGCCGGGACGGGCGACGAAGTCGCCGGGCGCGGCGGCCTGGTCGCCCTCGGCGACGGGCAGATCCTCGGAGATCCACGCGCGCAGACCGCCGTCCAGGACCCGGACGTCGGGGTGGCCGAAGTGGCGCAGCGCCCACCAGGCGCGTGCGGCGGCAGTCGAGTCGGCCTCGTCGTAGACCACGACGGGGCGGGAGTCCGAGACGCCCAGGCGGCGCATGGCCTCCTGGAAGCGCTCCGCCGAGGGCAGCGGGTGACGCCCCGCCGCGCCCGCGGGGGCGGCGAGGTCGGCGTCCAGGTCGCAGAAGACGGCGCCGGGGACGTGCGCCTCGCGGTAGGACTCGATCCCGGGCGGGCCGCCCAGCTTCCAGCGCACGTCCAGGATCGTCGCCCCGGCCAGGCCGGACAGCTCGGACGGGGTGATCAGCGGGCTCATCGGGTGCTTACCTCCAGCAAGGGAACATGCTGCTCGGCGGCGGTCAGAGAACCGTGGGTGCCGACGAACGACGACTCGACCGGTTCGGCGACCGAGGCGACGATCGCGCAGTCGGTGTACGGCACGGCGAGGACGTCTCCGATCCTGGGCAGCCATCCGGAGCGCACGCTCGGCCCGAACCAGCCGGACTCGACGGCCTCCTGCCGGGAGACGACCCACGCCCTGCCCGCGAGGACGTCACGCCAGGCGTCGAGCACGGCCCCGGCCGCGCCCCGCTCCGCGTAGACGTGCCTGGCCCTGGTCTCGCCGCCGAGCAGGGCGACCCCCTCGCGCAGCGCGACGCCCGGCCCTGCGGGGTCGTCCACGTCGATCGACTCGGTGACGTTGACCATGCCGTGGTCGGCGGTGACGTACATGGCGGAGCCCGGCGGGAGGGTGTCCGCGAGGCGTTCGGCCAGCCGGTCGACGACGGCGAGCCGTTCGAGCCACTGCGGGGAGCCCCAGCCGAAACGGTGTCCTGCGGCGTCGAGGTCACCGTAGTAGACCGTCACATGGGAACGAGGCTCCGCCAGGGCCGCGCGCGCCCCCTCGACCCGGTCGTCGAGCGTGTCGGCGCCGACGAAACCGACTCCCCGGTAGACGGCCCGGTTGAACGCCGTCGGCCCGAACGCGGACGGGGCGACGTAGCTCACCGGGATCCCCGCCGCGGCCGCGCGCTCGAAGACGGTGGGAGTCGGCTGCCACTCGTCGGGAGGCACCACCGGGCCCGTGGCGGTCCAGCGCAGGCAGTTGAGCAGATAGCCCGCGCCGGGCACGGCGAGTTGGTAGCCGAGCATGCCGTGCTCGCCCGGAGGCAGGCCGGTGCCCAGCGTGCCCAGGCTGGTGGCGGTGGTCGCGGGGAAACCCGCGGTGAGCACCCTGCCCTGCCTGGCGGACAGGAAGGGGGCCGTCTCCGGATGGGCGCGCAGCAGCTCGGCGCCCAGGCCGTCGACGATGAACAGCAGGACGCGCCCCGCGGGTTCGAGGCCCAGCGGGTTGCCGAACTCCGTCAGGCCGGTCTCCGCCCTTCCTGTTTCCGCTCCGTCGCTCGCCCGGCCCGCGCTCCCTGAGCCGGAGGCCCGCCCCGCGATCCCGGGGCTCGTGGTTCGCAGCCCCAGCGCGGCCAGGAGCGAGGACGACAGGTCGGCGAGCGAGGCGGTGCCGTACGCCGGGACCAGCGGGGCGGTCATGAGGCGAAGCGGGCGGTTGCCTCAGACAGGGCCTTGGCGAAGGTCAGCACGTGGGAGACGGCCTCCGGCCCGTCGGCCGCCTCGCTCACCCGCAGGGAGAGGTCGTCGGCCGTGATGGCACCGGTGTATCCGTGGTCCGCCTCGCAGTTCTCGTCGCCGCAGGTGGCGGGCTCCAGGTCGACGTGGGAGATGGCGCCCCAGCCGATGGTGAGCGTGACCTCGGTCGGCGGGACGCCCGGCACGTACGAGGCGGGGTCGGGCACGACCCGGGTCACGGCGACCGACTGGATCCTGCTCAGGCGCACCGCCTCCGTGGTCGTGGAGGCGTGCGAGACCGAGACCCCCTCGACGGGTGAGTGCTCGTCGGTGTGACAGACGAGCAGGCGGCTGGGGGTGAGCACCAGCACGGTGACGTGCCTGCGCACCTCCATGGCGGGGTCGAAGGTGGCCTCGTGGTGCACCACGTAGGCGCCCACCTGCTCCTTGCCCAGGGCGGATTCGACCGCGTCGGCGACCAGGTCGGGATAGTAGCCGCTGCGATCGATGGCGTCGCGCAGGCCGGCGGCCGAGAGTCGGGTTTCCCTCATGGGTCCATCCTGCCCTGTCCGGGGCAGCGGTTTCGCCTGGAGCGCTCGAGGTTCGGCCATCGGCGAAAAATGTTATCCCGACCGAATGCGACTCCTTTGGGGGCCGTAAGCGCTTAATTCGAGATTTACCGTTAATTGTCATTGAGCAGTCAGCGGCGCGGCTTTTCCACTGACCGTCCGCCCGGCCGAGCCGGGCGTCCGCTCAGCCGAGGCGGCGTGGCCCCGCGTCGACCCTGGGACCCTGCGGGCTGCTCAGCACGGCGCGCGCCCCCAGCACGATCACCTCGGACTCCCCGACCAGCACCGGGTCGAGGTCGAGCCTGGCCACCTCGGGAAGGTCGTCCGCCAGCCGCCCGACCCTGACCAGCAGATCCTCCAGCGCCTCGACCGCGACCGGCGGGTAGCCGTACCCGCCGAAGAGCAGCGGAGCCGCGCGCGGCGAGCTGACCAGCATCGCGGCGTCCTCGCGCGTCAGCGGCGCGAGCCGGTACACCTCGTCGCGCAGCAGGCGCGCGGTGACCTCGCCGAGCCCGAAGGAGACGACCGCGCCGAACGCCGAGTCCTCGATGACGCTGACCACGGTCGGCACGGCGGGCTGCGGAGCCATCCGCTGCACCGCGAGCACGGCGCCGGACCCCAGCTGCTCGGTCAGGCCCGCGAAGGCCTCACGCACTCCGTCAGGCCCGGAAAGGCCGAGCCTGACCGTCCCCGCGCGCTTGGCCGCCTCGGGGTCGGCCGCCTTCAGCACGACCGGCCAGCCGAGCCGCTCCGCGGCCTCGACGGCCTCCTCGGGGGAACCGACCACCTCCGCGGGCCACACGGTCAGCCCGTAGCAGGCCAGCAACTCCGAGGGGTCGAGCTCGATCCTGCTCTCCAGCCTGTCCTCCAGAGCGGCCCTGCCCAGTCTCGCCAGCACGATCCTCCGTGCGGCGGCGGTGTCGACGCCCTCGATCTCCTCCAGCACCCCTGCGGGCTGCTTCCTCCAGCGCGCGTGCCGTACGACGTGGGCCAGCGCGCGGACCGCCTCCTCAGGGGCGGCGTACGACGGGATCGACCCCCGCTCGGGCGCCGCGCCCGTCCGCAGCCCGCGCGGCACGCCGATCTTGCCCTCGAACGTGGCCAGCACCGGCTTGCCGCAGTCGCGCGAGACCCTCAGCAGCTCGGCCGCGACCTCGTCCGCCGGGCCCGGGATCGGCGGCATGTAGATGACGACCACCGCGTCGACGTCCTGGACCACCGAGCTCAGGGCCGCCCCGAACTCCGCGGCTCCCGCCCGCGCGCCGAGGTTGACCGGAGGCCTGGGATCGAGCCCCGCCCGCACGCAGGCGTCGACCGCCAGCAACGCCAGCGCGTCCGAGTTGCTGACCAGGCCGACCCTCGGCCCCGTGGGCAGCGGCTGGTAGGCCAGCAACTGCGCCACGTCGAACTGCTGGATCAGGTCCTCGACCCGGATCACCCCCGCCTGCTCGAACAGCGAGCTGAGCGCGGTGTCGGGCAGGCCGAGCACCGGCGCGGCGTGGCCCGTCGGCACGCCCTGGGTCGTGCCGCCGCTCTTGACCACCACGATCGGCTTGCGGCGGGAGATCCGCCGCGCGAGGCGGGCGAACTTGCGGGGGTTTCCCAGCGACTCCAGGTAGAGCAGGATCACATCGGTCCTGGGGTCCTCCTCCCAGTACTGCAGCAGGTCGTTGCCCGAGACGTCCGCGCGGTTGCCCGCGGAGACGAAGGAGGAGATGCCCATGCCACGCTGGGCGACCCGCTGCAGCAACGCGGTGCCCAGAGCGCCCGACTGGCTGAAGAAGCCCACCCTGCCCTGCCCCGGGATGGTCGCGGCCAGCGTGGCGTTAAGCCTGACCGAGGAGTCGGTGTTGGCGATCCCGAGACAGTTGGGGCCGACGACGCGCAGGCCGTACGCGCGGGCGATGCGGACCAGCTCGTCCTGCCTGGCCCGTCCCTCGGGACCGGTCTCGCCGAACCCCGAGGAGACCACGATCAGTCCGCGCACGCCCTTCTCCGCGCACTCCTTGACCACCTCGATCACCCCGTCCGCGGGCACGGCCAGCACCGCGAGGTCCACCTCGCCGTCGATGGCCGTCACGCTCGGGTAGGCGCGCACCCCCGCCACCGCCCGCGCCTCGCGGTGCACCGGGTAGACAGGTCCCGTGAAGTCGGCGGCGAGCAGGTTGCGCAGCACGGTCTGGCCGACGCCGCCCGGCTCCCTGCCCGCGCCGACGACCGCGACGGAGCCCGGCGACAGCAGCCGCTCGATCGAGCGGGACTCGGCCCTGTGCTCGCGGGAGGCCGTCACCTCCTGGGCGGTCTCGGTCGGGGTGAGGTCGAGCGTCATCCTGACCACACCGTCGGCGAACCGGCTCTGCGCGGTGTAGCCGACCTGTTTGAGCACGGCCATCATCTTGCGGTTGGCGGGCAGCACGTCGGCGACGAACCGGGCGATGCCCCGCTCCCTGGCCGTCGCAGCCAGGTGTTCCAGCAGCACCGAGGCGACCCCGCGGCCCTGGTGGGCGTCCTCGACGAGGAAGGCCACCTCGGCCTCCCCCGGCTCGATCCGGTCGTAGCGGATCACCGCCACCATGTCGGCGCCGATCGTCGCGATCAGCGCGACGCGGTCCACGTAGTCGACGTTGGTGAACCGGGCGATCTCACGGTCGGACAGGCGGGGGTGAGGACCGAAGAAACGGAAGTAGATCGACTCCTCGGAGAGCCTGGAGTAGAAGGAACGCAACCGGTCGGCGTCGGCGGGCCTGATCGGGCGTACGTGGGCGGTGCCGCCGTCCGACAGGACGACGTCCGCCTCCCAGTGAGCGGGATACTGAGCAGCCTCCACAGTCCCGAGAGTAGACGTGAATCTCACATGCCAGACCAGCAGGGCAGGTTGGGACGGTTTCACGCAACGCTTGTGCATCGACTGTGGCGCGCTGTCCGGTCCGGACCCCATACGCTGGCCGGAAGCTGTTAAGTTTTTCGCGGCTAGAGGCACGTCAGCATCGAAGGCAGCAAGGTGGTGACATCATGACGCGGGTGGTCGTGGTGGGCGATCTCATGACCGACGCGGTCGCGCGCGCCCGCTACCCATTGGCAAGAGCCAGCGACACACCGGCGATCGTCACCATGCACGGCGGCGGTTCGGGGGCCAACATCGCCTCCTGGCTCGCGGTCGAGGGCGCGGAGGTGGCCTTCATCGGACGCCGCGGCGCCGACATCACGGGGCGTAACCGCGACATGGAGCTGATGGGCTACGGCGTCGACGCCCGCCTCGTCATGGACCCCGAACGGCCGACCGGCACCTGCGTCGTGCTCGTCACGCACAAGGGCGAGCGCACCATGCTGTCCGACCCGGGGGCGAACGCTGCCCTGTCCCCGGAGGACCTGCCCCGCGACCTGTTCGCCCAGGGCGGCCACCTGCACCTGTCCGGCTACACCCTGATCAACGAGGGTTCCCGCGAAGCCGGCCTCGCCGCCCTGGAGATGGCCCGCCGCACCGGAATGTCCGTCTCGGTCGACTGCTCCTCATCCGCGCCCCTGGAGCGCACGGGGGCCGAGCCGTTCCTCGAGTGGACTCAGAACGCCAAGTTGCTGTTCGCCAACGCCGACCAGGCCAAGGTCCTGACAGGGCGCGACGACCCCGCGGCCGCCGCCAAAGTGCTGACCGCCTGGTTCCCCCAGGTCGTCGTCAAGCTCAACGACGAGGGCGCGCTGTGGTACACCAACAGCCGCGCCGAGCCGGTCAAGGCTCCCGCGGAGGCCGTGGAGCGCGTGGTCGACGGCACCGGCGCCGGTGACGCCTTCACCGCGGGCTTCCTGCCCGCCTGGCTGGAGGGCAAGCCCCCGGCCGAGTCCCTCGCCTCCGGCTGCCGCCTGGCCGCCAGGGCCATCTCCCACCTGGGCGCCCGCCCCCGCCTCTGACCGCCGTTCCCCGCCCCGCTTTCACGACCAGGCCGCACCGCCTCACGCCGCTTTCACAACACCGCCGCCTCAAGCCCCTCAGCCAGCCTCGGCCAGCCACCCGGTTCCACAGCCCGCCGTACCACTCCTCCGCCCGCCCGCCGCACCGCCTCTCAGCCCGGCCGCCACTTCACCCGCCCGCCGTATCGCCTCCTACGGCCGGCCACGAGAGCGCCGACCGCCGCACGCCCTCCTGCCTCCATCCGGCGCTCCCCAGGCTCACCAGGCCGGTCACCGCGACGCCCCGCTGCCGGCGGCCCTTCTGGGACGCCTGTCAGAGGTGGGGTGTCGCGACGCGTTCGTCGTGTCGGCGGTCTCTCCCCCACCGCCCCGATCCTCCGCACGCCGGTGCGGAGAGCGGCGACACGAACCTGACCGGCGCCGAGGAGCAACGCGGGCGGAAGGCCCCCGGCCAAGGTCAGGAGATGACCGCCAAGGTGAGAGGCGGCACGACCGGAGGTAACCCTCGGTCGACGTCAGGAAGTGACTGCCAAGAGGAGAGGCGGCACGACCGGAGGTAACCCTCGGTCGAGGTCAGGAAGTGACCGCCAAGAGGAGAGATGGCATGGCCGAAGGCCCCGGCCAAGGGCAGAAGGCGACCGCCAAGAGGAGAGGCGGCACGACCAAAGGCCCTCGGCCAAGGTCAGGAGGCGACCGCCAAGGTGAGAGGCGGCACAACCGGAGGTAACCCTCGGCCGAGGTCAGGAAGTGACCGCCAAGGTGAGAGGCAGCACGGCCGGGGCTCCGGCGTGGCGGAGCATGGCCGCGGCGAGGGTCACCGTCCAGCCGGTGTCGAGGCGGTCGTCGACCAGCAGGACGGGGCCGCCCGCCTCCGCGACGGCCGCGCTCAGCGCGGAGGGCATGGCGAGCGTGGCGCGGACGGCCTGGACGCGCTGGGCGCTGTTGAACTGGCGGCCCGGCGGGCCTGACCGGTAGCCCAGGTCGCCCAGGTAGGAAAGACGCCCGACCTGTGCCAGGCGCTCGGCCAGGCTCCGGACGAGCTGGGGACGGGTCGCGGAGGGAATCGCGACCACGGCGACAGGACGCCGCTCCCACTCCCATGACGACAGCACACTGACCACGGCGGCGAAGACGTCGTCGGGGATCGGGCCGTCGGGAGCCCCCTCGGCGAGAAGGCCGCGCAGGCGGTTGCCCCAGCCGATGTCGGTCAGGCGGCCGAGGGCCCTGCCCGGCTCCGCGCCCAGCTCCGGCTTGATGCGGCCCCTGAGGTCGCTGAGCCCGGTCGGCCACTGCCTGCGCGCCTCGATCTCGACCCCGGGCCGCCGCAGGCTCTCGGCCGCACGCTCGACCGCCCGCGCCTCGACCTCGGGCGAGCGGTGCGCGCCCGTGCAGTTGTCGCAGCGCCCGCAGGCCGTGGCGGTCTCGTCGTCAAGGCGTCGGCGGAGGAACTCCTCTCGGCACCCCGTGGTGTCGAGGTAGTCGAGCATGGCCCGCTGCTCGGCCTCGCGTTCGGCCGCGACCCTGGCGTAACGGTCGGCGTCGTAGCTCCACTCCTCGCCGGTGGCCTCCCAGCCGCCCTTGACACGGCGCACGGCGCCGTCCACGTCGAGGACCTTGAGCATGGTCTCCAGCCTGTTGCGGCTGAGGTCGACCCGGTTCTCCAGGGCTGCCGTCGACAGCACGCCGCCCTCGTGCAGGGCGGTGAGGACCGTCCGCACCACCGGCTCGGGCGGGAAGGCCAGCGAGGCGAAGTAGGCCCAGATCTCGCGGTCCTCGGCGCCGGGCAGCAGGATCACCTCGGCGCGCTCGACCCCGCGCCCCGCTCTGCCGACCTGCTGGTAGTAGGCGACGGGCGACTGAGGGGCGCCCACGTGGACGACGAACCCGAGGTCGGGTTTGTCGTATCCCATGCCCAGCGCGGACGTGGCGACCAACGCCTTGATCTTGTTGTCGAGCAGGGCCTGCTCGGCGGCGAGCCGTTCGGCCTGCTCGGTCTGCCCGGAGTAGGCGGCGACCTCGTGCCCCTGCTCACGCAGGTAGGAGGCGATCTCCTGGGCGGCGGCCACGGTGAGGGTGTAGACGATCCCCGAGCCCGGCAGCTCGTGGAGCGTCTGGGCGAGCCAGGCCAGGCGCTGCTCCGCGCCGCGCAGCCGTACGACGCTCAGATGGAGGCTCTCGCGCTCCAGCGCCCCGCGCAGGACGAGAGTGTCCTCTCCCATCTGCTCGGCGACGTCGTGGGTGACCCTGGCGTTGGCCGTCGCGGTGGTGGCCAGGATCGGCACCCCCTCGGGCAGCTCCTCGAACATGGTGCGCAGCCGCCGGTAGTCGGGGCGGAAGTCGTGACCCCAGTCGGAGATGCAGTGCGCCTCGTCGACCACGACCAGGCCCGCGCTCTCGGCCAGCTCGGGCAGGACCTGGTCGCGGAACTCGGGGTTGTTGAGCCGCTCGGGGCTGACCAGGAGCACGTCGACCATGCCCTCGGCGACCTGACCGTAGACCTGCTCCCACTCCTCGGGGTTGGCCGAGTTGACCGTGACCGCGTGGATCCCGGCCCGCTCCGCGGCGGCGATCTGGTTGCGCATCAGGGCCAGCAGGGGCGACACGATGACGGTCGGCCCCTCGCCCAGCTCGCGCAGGAGCGCGGTGGCGATGAAGTAGACCGCTGACTTGCCCCAGCCGGTCCGCTGCACGACGAGCACCCGGCGACGGTCCATGACCAGCGCCTTGATGGCCGCCCACTGGTCCTCGCGCAGCCGGGCGTGCTCACCCGCCAGCGCCCGCAGCCGCTCCTCGGCCTCTTCTCGCAGCATCTGCTCTTCGCTCACCGGTCATTGGTACCAGGTCCGGCCGACTGTTTCACTCCGGTCCGCCCGAACCCGGCGGGAACGCCCCCGCCCCGGTCCTCCCCGTCCCCGTGCCGGCGGAAAGCGCGGAGAGCCCGCGCCCTCCCGACCCGCCAGGCGCCCCCGTGGCCGATGGCCGAACCTTGGCCGAACCACCGGGCGGCCTTCGGCGTCGCACACGCACACCGGTGGCACAGTGCGGCGACCGGCCCCGGACCGGTGAGAAGGGGTGCGCCCCGGTCCCATGTCGATCGCTCACCCGCCGGACCGGAGCGCGCCGCGCGCCGACGTGGTGGCGGGGATCACCACGCCCGCGTCCTCACGTCATTCCTTGCGCGCGACCCCGCCGTAGGTCCACACCCGTGACAGCTGCGCCCGCGCCGCCCTCTCCTCCTCGTCGGGGTGCCACAGCGGCACCTGGACCAGCCCCGGCTCCAGCAGCGGCAGACCTCCGAACTGGGCGAGCACCTCGGCATGGGTCCGGGGCAGCAGCGTCATCCGCTGCCGGGCGGCGACGCCCGCCAGCGCGGCCGAGCGTTCCGGGCTGACGTCGCTCGCCATCTGCGAGATCGCCAGATGGCTGCCGGAGGCCAGCTCCCGCATGTAGCGGGCGAGGATTCCCGCGGGCCCCTCCTCGTCCGTGACGTTGTGCGTCACGGAGACGACGAGCAGCGCCACCGGTTCACGCAGGTCGAGCAGCCTGCCCCCCTGCGCCAGGACGTCGGCGGGCTCGCGCAGGTCGCCCTGGATCATGTGGACGTTGTGGCGCTTGGCGAGCTGCGCCCGGCCGTGGGTGACCACCACCGGATCGACGTCCACGTAGACGACGGCGGAGGCCTCTCCCGCGATCTCGTGCACGTTGGGGCTGGTCGGGAATCCGGTCCCGACGTCGAGGAACTGCCGCACCCCGAGCCCCGCCAGGTGACGCACCACGCGCACCAGGAAGCGCCGGTTGGCCAGGGCGATGTCCCTGACGTCCGGGGCGGCGGCCAGCCCCTGTTCCGCGGCCTGCCGGTCAGGGGCGAAGTTGTCCTTGCCGCCGAGGAGGTAGTCGTAGATCCGGGCGGGATGCGGGTGGCCCATCCCCAGGTTCGGTGTGAGGCTCCGGTTGCCGTCGGACACGGATCCTCCGTCGGGTCGAGAGGCGGAAGAGCGGGCTTTGATCATGTCGTTTCCCCCGCGGAGCGGCAACAGACGGCGAAAGCCGTACCGCATGGTGAAACACCCGCGCCCGGACGATCCCCCTCACAGACGTCGGGCGTCCGGCGGAAATCCGGCCTCGGGCGGGGCCCGCCGCCGGTCAGCGGGCCTTCCTGGTTCCGCGTCGTGGTTTGATGCATCTCACTATGGACGTCACAACGTGGTACCTCGAACAGACCTCGCGGTCCGACCTGCTCACCGCGAAGCCTCCTGCGATCGAGGTCGACATCGTGCGCGCCGAGGTGATCTCGCCGGAGTTCAGCCGGTTCCTGAACACGGCGGTCGGGGGCGACTGGCACTGGACGGACAGGCTGTCGTGGACCTGGCGGCAGTGGGCGAGCTGGCTGGAACGCGACGTGGAGACCTGGGTGGCCTACCATCGCGGCACTCCCGCGGGCTACGTCGAGTTCGTGCCCGGCGACGACGCGGCGGTCGAGATCACCTGTTTCGGCCTGATGCCCTGGGCGATCGGCAGGGGCATCGGCGGCCACCTCCTTGAGGTGGGCACGGCCCGCGCCTGGGACCTGGCGGAGCGCCACCCCGGCAGGGAGCCGACCCGGCGGGTGTGGCTGCACACCTGCTCCCTCGACAGCCCGGTCGCGCTCGCCAACTACCGGGCGCGGGGATTCCAGGTCTACGACACCAAGGTCAACGCCCCGGGGGACGAGTACGAGGGCCCCGCGCCCGGCCCGTGGCCGGGCGCGGGGCCGCGTTCGCTTCCCGGCTCCCCTCCCGTCCCCGGAGCCCCGGCGGATCCCGAGTAGCCGATCCCGGGCGGAGCGGAGCGGGGCCGTCTCGGCGGCGAGCCGAGCGAGGACCGGGAAGTGTCGGGAGCGGTGAGTATGGTAACGAGTCCCTGCACGATGTACGGTCACGTCGATCGGGGTCGAGCCCGCAGGTGACCGGTCCCGCCACCACCGAGGAGGCGCCTTCATGATCTCGCCCCCGCGCGTGGGCGGACGAGGCACGTCACCGCACACCACAGGACGCCGCCTCACCACAGGCGCGGGCCCCACCCACACCTGGCACGCAGGCCCGAGGCTCCCGCACCGGGCCGACGGCTACCGTTAAACCACGAAGACCAAAGGAGGATGCGCTTCTCCCTCGGCCAGAGAGCCGAGGCGCCCGCGCAGGAAAACAGATGGCTCGACGGACGACCACACCCCCGACTGACGGTGACTTCGAGGAGCGGATCGTCGACATCGACGTCTCCGCCGAGATGCGCACCAGCTTCCTCGAATACGCCTACTCGGTCATCTATCAGCGCGCGCTGCCGGACGCCAGGGACGGCCTCAAGCCGGTTCAGCGCCGCATCCTCTACTCGATGAGCGAGATGGGCCTGCGGCCCGACCGCGGACACGTGAAGTCGTCGCGGGTCGTCGGCGACGTGATGGGCAAGCTGCACCCGCACGGCGACACCGCCATCTACGACGCGCTGGTCCGCATGGCGCAGCCGTTCTCGATGCGGCTGCCGCTGGTCGACGGGCACGGCAACTTCGGCTCTCCCGACGACCTGCCCGCCGCGATGCGTTACACCGAGGCCCGGCTGGCCGCCGCGGCCATGTCGATGGTGCAGTCGATCGACGAGGACACCGTCGACTTCAAGCCCAACTACGACGGCCAGGAGACCGAGCCGACGGTCATGCCCTCGGCCTTCCCGAACCTCCTGGTCAACGGCGCCACCGGCATCGCGGTCGGCATGGCGACCAACATGGCGCCGCACAACCTGGTCGAGGTCGTCGCGGCCGCCCGTCATCTGATCAAGAAGCCGGACGCCACGCTCGACGACCTGATGCGCTTCATACCGGGTCCCGACCTGCCGACCGGCGGCACGATCATCGGCCTGGACGGCATCCGTGACGCGTACGCCAAGGGCCGCGGCACCTTCAGGATGCGCGCCAAGTGCGTCGTCGAGCAGGTCAGCCCCAGGCGCAAGGGCATCATCGTCACCGAGCTGCCCTTCAACGTCGGCCCCGAGCGGGTGGTCACCAAGATCAGGGAGCTGGTCACCGCCAAGAAGCTCCAGGGCATCTCCGACCTGAAGGACCTCAGCGACCGGCACAAGGGTCTGCGCCTGGTCATCGAGATCAAGAACGGCTTCATCCCCGAGGCCGTGCTGGAGGAGCTCTACCGGCTGACGCCGATGGAGGAGACCTTCGGCATCAACAACGTGGCGCTGGTCGACGGCCAGCCCTGCACCCTGGGCCTGCGCGAGCTGCTCCAGGTCTATGTCGACCACCGCATCGACGTGATCCGGCGACGTTCCCTCCATCGCAGGCGCAAGCGCGAGGAGCGCTTGCACCTCGTCGAGGGCCTCCTGATCGCCCTGCTCGACATCGACCGGGTCATCCAGGTCATCCGTTCCTCCGACGACTCGGGCCAGGCCCGCGAGCGGCTGATCGAGGCCTTCGGGCTGTCGGACATCCAGGCCCACTACATCCTGGACACCCCCCTGCGCCGCCTGACGCGGTTCGACAAGCTGGAGCTCGACAGGGAGAAGCAGACCCTCGAGGAGGAGATCGCCGAACTGACCGCGATCCTGTCCTCGGAGGACAAGCTCCGCAAGGTCGTCTCCGACGAGCTGGCCCAGGTCTCCAAGACCTTCGGCACGCCCCGCCGTACGGTCCTGCTGGAGTCCTCCGGCGTCGCCAGGAACGTCTCGGTGCCTCTGGAGGTCGCCGACGACCCGTGCCTGGTGCTGTTCTCCTCGACCGGCCTGCTGGCCCGCACGTCCGACGCCTCCCCGCTGGCGGGCGACGGCGACCGTTCGGCTCACGACGTGCTGGTCTCCGTGGTGCGCAGCACCGTCAGGGGCGAGGTCGGCGTGGTCACCAACCACGGCCGGATGATCCGGATCCAGGTGGTCGACCTGCCGACGCTGCCCCCGTCGGCCAATCCGCCGTCGCTGTCCGGCGGGCACCCCGTGTCCGAGTACGTCACCCTGAACCCCGGCGAGGCGGTGGTCGGCATCGGCTCACTGGATCCCGAGGGGCCGGGCCTGGCGCTGGGAACCGCGCAGGGCGTGGTCAAGCGGGTCGTCCCCGACTACCCCGCCAACCGTGACGACTTCGAGGTCATCGGGCTCAAGGAGGGCGACACCGTGGTGGGGGCGGTCGAGCTGACCGCCGAGGACCACGACCTCGTCTTCGTCACCTCCGACGCGCAGCTGCTGCGCTACCCCGCCTCCAACGTCCGTCCCCAGGGACGTCCCGCGGGCGGTATGGCGGGCATCCGCCTCGACGGCGCCGCCCAGGTGATCTGGTTCGGCGTGGTCGACCCGGCGCGTGAGTCCAGGGTCGTGACGATCGCGGGGTCCTCGACCGCGCTGCCCGGCACCCAGGTCGGTGGCGCGAAGGTCTCCGACTACGCCGAGTACCCCGCGAAGGGTCGCGCTACGGGCGGCGTCCGGGTCCAGCGGTTCCTCAAGGGCGAAGACGTGCTGCTGCTCGCCTGGGTGGGCCCCGGTCCGGCCCGCGCGGTCTCGAACGTCGGCAAGCCCGTCCCCCTCCCCGAGGAGCTCGGCCGTCGTGACGGGTCCGGCGTCCGCCTCACCCACACGGTCGCGGCCGTCGGCGGCGCACTCGGCGCGTCCGGAGACCTCGACGCGGACAACGGCTCCGGCGGTGGGGCCGACGTCGCGGAGCCGGCCTCCGAAGGAGAGTGACCTCCCGCTTCCGAGGAAACCCCCGAGCCTCGGGGCCTCAGCTCCCCTCGAGCCAGGGCCCCGAGGCTCGGGGGTTCCTGTTCTCCGAGGCGCCGTAAAGCCCTCAGCGGCGATCTCAGGGCCTCTCATGCGGCTTCCAGGCCTCGCGCACGGGTTCCGCCCCGCCCTCGGCTTCGGGGTCCGGCTTCGGACGCGCGTCGCCCCTGGACCTGACACCGTCCTCGTGTCTCGCCTACGGGCTCGGAATTCCCCTCGGAGCGTCAGGCCTCGCTTCGGCTCAGAGCTCACACGCATCCCTCGGACACAGACCTCACAGCACTGCTCAGACACAGACCTCACAGCACTCCTCGGACGCGGGCCTCACACGCACTTCCGAACGCGGGCCTCAGACACAGAGGCAGAACGGATGCCCGGCCGGGTCGAGGAAGACCCGGAAGCTGTCGTCCTCGCTCGGCTGGTGCTCGTGCTTGACCGCGCCCAGCGCGAGCACGGCGGCCTCCGCCTTCGCCAGGTCGTCCACGGTGAGGTCGAGGTGGAACTGCTGGGGCTTCTCCGGGTCGGGCCAGCGGGGCGGCTGGTAGTTCTCGGCCAGCTGGAAGCAGAGCCGTTCGGGGCGTCCGTCGGTGACCACGACCCAGTCGTCCTCCACGGAGGTCACCTCCCAGCCAAGCACCGCGCTGTAGAAGTCAGCCAGAGCCCGCGGGTCCGCACAGTCGAGGACGACCGACCGCATGCGCGCGATTGCCATGATTCCTCCCAGATAACACCGGTAACGGGATTATGAAGGTGTCGTCTGCCGTTCGGTAAACACGTGTCGGCGCCGGACAGGCGACTCCACGGAGCACGTGCCCCATGACGTCACCGCCACGCGTCTCACCCGCGTTTCTCCCACCCTCACACCCACCTCCGCCTCCGTGCTCACGGCCCCGCTTCCCGCCCTCGCGCCCCCGCCTCTCCTGGGCCCCGCCGGCGGGCACGGCCCCCGACTTCTCGCCTTCACGCCCCTCGCCCCTCAGCGCCCGCCCCTCGACTCCCTCCGGCGGACACGGACGCCCCGCGGGCGCGGCCGAGCCGCCCCCTCAGGCGGGCGACGCCTGCAGCGCGAACCTGATCGCCATCAGCAGTTGCCAGGGCTCGCCGGACTCCCAGGAGCGGACGAGCCTGGCGACCTGGTCACCGGGCTGGAAGTCGTCGAACCCGTGCGGACCGAAACATCCGGCCTCCACGAGGACCTCCACGAGCGGGTCGTCGTCGCCGAGGGCCTCGGCGTAGGCCGCCGCGTCGAGCAGGGCGAGCGCCGAACGCGCGTTCCGACCGCCGTCGCGGGTCTCCACCCGGTCCAGCTTCCGCCTGGCCTGCGCGCGCAGGTATGCCGCCAGGGATGCGATCCTGCCCATGACCCCCTCCAGATCTCCGGACTTTGCGTTACGACATCATCACCCATTGTGAGCAAAGATTGTGGGATCTTCCTGAAGTCGACCTGGAGGGTAGCCCCGGAAAGGTTTACGAAACGGGCATGCAGGATTATTAATCCATAGTTTCTGCCGACCGAAAGGGGTTTGCGTGGGTGCCTTCGACGACCTGCTGGCCGCCAACGAGGAGTTCTCCGCCACGTTCACCGATTCCGAGCTCACCGGCAGGGCAGCCCGCGGCCTGGCGGTTGTCACCTGCATGGACTCCCGGATCGACCCGCTGGGGCTGTTCGGCCTGAAGGCCGGTGACGCGAAGATCCTGCGCAACGCGGGCGCCAGGGTGACCGACGACGTGCTGCGGACGCTCGTGCTCGCGGTCTACCTGCTGGGCGTGAACCGGGTGCTCGTCATGCCGCACACCGACTGCGGCATGTCGAAGGCCACCGACGACGACGTGCACAGGCTCGCCGCCGAGCACGGCGTCGACACCCGGAGCCTGGAGTTCCACACCGTGCCCGACCAGAGCGCGGCGCTGCTCCACGACCTGACCCGGATCAGGACGAGCCCGTTCCTGCCCGCCGGCCTCCCCATCGGAGGAGCCGTCTACGACGTGCGCACAGGAAAGATCACGCCCATCGAGGTGTGAGCCCGTCGGCGCGCCGCGCCCGAGCCTCGGAGGCGCGGGTGCGGCCCGCCGCGACGGAGGAGTCGCCGAGGACGCCGGTACGGCCGGTCTCGCCCGTCGTGGCGCCCCTCCCGTCGACACGTGTCGGCGGGAGGACGCCCCGGCGCGCCCCTAGGCGTCGATGTGGTCGCGGTCGATGTCGGCCGCGCTGCCCACGATGAACTCCCTGCGCGGAGCCACGTCGCTGCCCATCAGGAGGTCGAAGATGCGCTCGGCCTCCTGGATGTCCTCGATCCTGACCCGGCGCAGGGTCCTGTGACGAGGCTCCATGGTGGTCTCCGCCAGCTGGTCGGCGTCCATCTCGCCCAGACCCTTGTAGCGCTGCACGGGGTCCTTCCAGCGCTTGTTTCGACGCTCCAGGTCCCGTAGGACCCGGTGCAGCTCGGCGTCGGAGTAGCAGTAGACGTACTTGTCCTGGCCGCGGCCGGGATTGGTGATCTCGATCCGGTGCAGCGGCGGGACCGCGGCGAAGACCCGGCCCGCCTCGACCATCGGCTTCATGTAGCGGTGGAAGAGGGTGAGCAGCAGGCAGCGGATGTGCGCGCCGTCGACGTCGGCGTCGGCCATCAGGATGACCTTGCCGTAACGGGCGGCCTCGATGTCGAAGGAGCGCCCCGAGCCCGCGCCGATGACCTGGATGATCGCGGCGCACTCGGCGTTCTTGAGCATGTCGGCGACGGACGCCTTCTGCACGTTCAGGATCTTGCCGCGGATCGGCAGCAGCGCCTGGAACTCCGAGTCACGGGCCGCGCGGGCGGTGCCCAGCGCCGAGTCTCCCTCGACGATGAACAGCTCGCTGCGGTCGACGTCGTCACTGCGGCAGTCGACCAGCTTGGCCGGGAGCGCCGAGTTCTCCAGGGCGGTCTTGCGTCGCTGGTTGTCGCGGTGCTCACGGGCCGCGATCCGGGCCTTGGCCGCCGCGACCATCTTCTCGAGCACCGCGCGCAGCTGCTGCTTGGCGCCGCGCGGCGGGTTGGTGAAGATCTCCCTGAGGTCGCGGGAGACGACGTGGGCGACGATCCGGGAGGCCGCCGAGGTGCCGAGGACCTCCTTGGTCTGCCCTTCGAACTGGGGCTCCGGCACCCGGACCGTGACGACCCCGGTGAGCCCCTCCAGGATGTCCTCCCGGGTGACCGGCGCGTCGCCGTTCTTCAGCAGACGGGTCTCACGGAGCAGTTCGTTCAGTGTGCGGACCAGGGCCCGCTCGAAACCGTTGACGTGGGTGCCGCCCTTGGGGGTGGCGATCACGTTGACGAACGACCTGACGGTGTTGTCGTAGCCCTTGCCCCAGCGCAGCGCGACGTCCACGGTGAGCTCGCGCTGCACCTGGGTGGGCGTCATGTGGCCCAGCTCGTCGAGGACGGGCACGGTCTCGTGGAAGTGGCCGACGCCCTGCAGGCGCAGCACCTCGCAGAGAGGCTCGTCACGGGCGAGGAACTCGGTGAACTCCGAGATGCCCCCGTCGAAACGGAACTCCTCCTCGGTGGCCTCCTCGCCGCGGCTGTCGCGCACGGTCAGGGTCAGGCCGGGGACCAGGAAGGCCGTCTGGCGCAGCCGGACGTGGATCTCGTCGAGGGAGACCTCGGCCTCGGGCAGGAAGATCTGGTGATCCAGCCAGAAGCGGACGCGGGTGCCGGTGACCTTGCGGGCCAGCGGGCCGCCGTCGCGCAGACCGGACTTCTTCTTGAACTTGGCGGACGACCCGTCGCCGTCGAAGACGCCGGGAACGCCCCTGCGGAAGCTGATCTCGTGGACCCGGCCGTCGCGGTCGACCTCGACGTCGAGGCGGGAGGACAGGGCGTTCACCACGGAGGCGCCGACGCCGTGCAGACCGCCGGAGGCGCCGTACGAGCCGCCGCCGAACTTTCCTCCCGCGTGCAGCTTGGTGTAGACCAGCTCGACTCCGGCCAGGCCGCTCTTCGGCTCGACGTCCACCGGGATGCCGCGGCCGTTGTCGCGGACCTCGATCGAGCCGTCGGCGTGCAGCTCGACCTCGATGCGGGTGCAGTAACCGGCGAGGGCCTCGTCGACCCCGTTGTCCACGATCTCCCAGAGGCAGTGCATGAGACCGCGGCTGTCGGTTGACCCGATGTACATGCCCGGGCGTTTGCGGACGGCTTCGAGACCTTCAAGCACCGACAGATGGCGCGCCGTATAGCCCTTCTCCGCGCTAACTGCGGTCACACCCACTCCCACTCTGCTCGAACACGTGTGCGCAGCTTACCGTTCTTCCCGCCGCCGCGCGTACAAGCTTGCCATCGAGGCGTCTCCGGCGTTACCCCCGGCGTGATCGCCGTTACATTCGGACACTTTCCGCTCTCGGCGTAGCGGGGGGTCGGTTGGGAACGTCCTCATCCGGTTAGATGTTGTCTCAAGTGACTGACGCCAGATCCTCCGCAAGGGGATGACCTGAAAGGCGATACGTGACTGGAACTCTCGCCCCCACCAAGCAGCTGACGGCCACGGACCGCTGTGACCGGTGCGGCGCCCAGGCTTACATCCGCGCGACCCTGCCCGTAGGTGGGGAGCTGCTGTTCTGCGCCCACCACGGGCGGCAGCACATAGCCGTGCTGAGAGACAAGGGCGCCGACATCCAGGACGAGTCGGCACGCCTCAGCGAAACCCCTTCAACCGCGAGCAACGAAGAACGGTAGGGGTCGGCCGGTCCGATGACGCCATCGGACCGATGCCGTGAGACCCCGGTCGTTCCCAGGAACGACCGGGCTCGCGGCGCCGGCTCTGCCACGACCTGATATTTCCGTCGAGTGCCCCGCTCCCGTGTCCGCGGGAGCGGGGCACTCGACGCATCTCACCCCACGACCGGCGGCCTGCCCGCCGGTCGCGGCCACGGCGCCGCGTGAACGTGACGTCACGTTCACGTACGGCCCATGACCGAAACTCCTCACGGACCGTGACCACGACGCCGCATGAGCGGCGCCGCGGCACGGGCGGCGCTCCTGCGCCGGAACCCCACCCGGTCCGCCGCGTTACGCTCGACGACTGTGCTGATTCTGCTGCCTCCGTCCGAGGGAAAGGCCGAGCTGGGCGACGGGCCCACCCTCGACCTGTCCCGGTTGAGCTTCCCCTCCCTGACCGCCTCCCGCAAGAAGGTGCTGAGCGCGCTGACCGCGCTCTGCCGAAAGTCGCGGGCACAGGCACAGGCCGTGCTCGGCCTGTCCCCGGGACAGCTCGGCGAGATCGGCAAGAACCGGGAGCTGCGGACCGCGCCCACGCTGACGGCCGCGGAGCTGTACACCGGGGTGCTCTACGACAACCTCGACCTGGCCTCGCTGCCTCCCGACGCCGCCGAGCGGGCCGCACGGAGCCTGCTGATCTTCTCCGGGCTGTGGGGGGTGCTGAGGATCACCGACAGGGTGCCGCCGTACCGGTTGTCGATGGGCGTACGGCTGCCGCCGCTCGGCGGCCTCGCGGCTCAGTGGCGCAAGCCGATCACCCCGGTGCTCGACGCCGAGCCCGGCCTGGTCGTGGACCTGCGCTCCAGCACCTACGCGACGGCCTGGCAGCCGGGGGCGCGCGCGGTCGGGGTACGGGTTCTCAAGGACGGCAAGGTCGTCAGCCACATGGCCAAGGCGACCCGGGGCGTGATCGCCCGCTCGTTGCTGGAGAACGGCGTCGACCCGCAGACGCCCCAGGAGCTGGCCAAGGTCCTGGACAGCCTCGGCCACGCCGTCGCCCTCGGTCCGGCCCCCACGGGCGGCAGGCCGTGGACACTCGACGTCACGGCCTGATGAAGTCCAGTTCCGCCCCCAAGGACCCCTGAACGGCTTCTGAAGAGCCGCTGAAGGGGTCCTGAAGGGAAAAACACCTCAAGGGGAGACCCGAGGCCCGTCGGACGGGAGAAGGGGCCCACGCCGCATGGCGTGGGCCCCTCGCCGTCAGTCGGGTCAGTCCAGGTAGTCGCGCAGAACCTGGGACCTGGACGGGTGACGCAGCTTGGACATGGTCTTCGACTCGATCTGCCGGATGCGCTCGCGCGTCACCCCGTAGACCTTGCCGATCTCGTCCAGTGTCTTCGGCTGGCCGTCGGTGAGGCCGAAACGCATCGAGACCACGCCCGCCTCGCGCTCGGACAGCGTGTCCAGAACGGAGTGGAGCTGCTCCTGCAGAAGCGTGAAGCTCACGGCGTCGGCCGGGACGATCGCCTCGGAGTCCTCGATGAGGTCGCCGAACTCGCTGTCGCCCTCCTCACCCAGCGGGGTGTGCAGGGAGATCGGCTCGCGGCCGTACTTCTGGACCTCGACGACCTTCTCCGGGGTCATGTCGAGCTCGCGGGCCAGCTCCTCGGGAGTGGGCTCGCGGCCGAGGTCCTGCAGCATCTGCCGCTGCACGCGGGCCAGCTTGTTGATCACCTCGACCATGTGGACCGGGATGCGGATGGTCCGCGCCTGGTCGGCCATGGCGCGGGTGATCGCCTGCCGGATCCACCAGGTGGCGTAGGTGGAGAACTTGTAGCCCTTGGTGTAGTCGAACTTCTCGACCGCGCGGATCAGGCCCAGGTTGCCCTCCTGGATCAGGTCCAGGAAGAGCATGCCGCGCCCGGTGTAGCGCTTGGCCAGCGAGACCACCAGACGCAGGTTGGCCTCGAGCAGGTGGTTCTTGGCCCGGCGGCCGTCCTCGGCGATCCACTCCAGCTCGGCGCGGACGTCGACCGGCAGCCTGTCGCCGTCGGTGCCCAGCTGCTCCTCGGCGAACAGGCCCGCCTCGATGCGCTTGGCCAGCTCGACCTCCTGCTCGGCGTTGAGCAGGGGGACCTTGCCGATCTGCTTGAGGTAGTCCTTGACCGGGTCGGCGGTCGCGCCGGCCGCGGCGACCTGCGGCACGGGAGCGTCGTCGTCGTCGTCGGACAGGATGAGGACCTCGTCCTCGTTCTGTGTGACGGCTCCGGCCTTCGGCTCCTCCTCCGTCTCGGCCTCGGCCTCGATCTCCGTCTCGACCTCGACCTCGACCTCGACCTCCGCCTCGAGATCGAAGTCCTCGATCTCGACGTCCTCGAGGTCGATGGCCTCGTCGTCGTCGTCGGAGACCTGCTTCGGCTTGGGCTCGGCCTTGGGCGCGACCGCGGCCGCCTCCGGCGCGGCCTTCCTCGGCGGAGCGGGGACCGGCTTCTTCGCGGACGGCGCGATCTTCTTGGCCGGAGGCGCGGGCTTCTTGGCCGCGGGGGCGGGCTCGGAGCCGCTGACGACCGCCGTGACGGTCTCCGGCTGCTCCTTGGCCGCCGCGGCGGTCTTCGTCTTCTTGACCGGGGCGGGAGCGGCGGGGGTACGGCGCTTGGTCGAAGTCCTGGACTTCTTGGGAGCCGCGGAGTCCTCAGCAGTCAGCCGAACCGTGATGCCCTCTTTGCTGAGGCTGCGCAGAATTCCAGCGACCTGCGCCATCGGAATGTCCGCTTCCTCGACGGCCTTGCGGACATCCTCGGACTCGAGGAACCCCTGCGAGCGCCCCCGCTCCATCAGCTGCTGAATGACGGGCTCGTTCAGCTCGGATGGCTTCGAGCGAGTCGAACTTGCAGGCGACACGAACACCTCTCGAAGGAAAGCGTGACGAGAATGGACCCAGGTGCCCACTAGGGGCGGAACCTCTAGTTGTTGATGAACGAGGCCGCGAACCGCGACGCACCTGTCCAGCATTGTGGCACGACACCGTGATCCATACGGCCGCCTCCTGGCGGTTGCCCTCCACCCTAGGCCGACCAAGAGAGTAGTGCGTACGGAAGCGAGGCACCGATACCCGAAAGCAACCGTTATGACTGTTTCATTCAGTCACTCTTCGTGGCCAGGGGAACATGGATCGCGAGCACCGTGACGTCATCATCCTGTTCATACCCAGACAACATCCGGTCAACGAGGAAATCCAGCAACATATGCGGACTTCCAACAACTTCTGGCGGCGCTTCGGTCACAACAGAGCAAAGATCGGCAAGACCGGCATCCAGACCACGCTTCCGATTCTCCACCAGACCATCCGAATACAGGACCGCGGTGTGTCCCGGCGGAACACAGAACCGGAACTGCCTGCGGCTCGTCGGCCAGCCGAGCGGAGTGCCCGGCTCGCCCTCGCACAGCAGCGGCACGCCCTGCGGGGAGACCAGCAGGGGCGGCGGATGGCCCGCCAGCGCCAGCGTGCCCTCTCCGGTGCCGGGCTCGACGACCATGTAGGCCAGGGTGGTGACCTGCTCCTCCTCCTCGGTGGCCTCGAAGACCCTGTCCAGGCCGGTGAGGACGGCCGCGGGCGGCGGGTTGGTCAGCGCGAGGGCCCGCATGGCGTTGCGGATGCGGCCCATGCCCGCGGCGGCCTTGACGCCCTTGCCCATGACGTCGCCGACCACCGCCGCGACCCGGCCGTCCTGCAGCACGAACGCGTCGTACCAGTCGCCACCGACCTGCACGTGACGGCTTCCCGAACGGAAACGCTGGGCCAGCACCAGCCCGCGGACCACCGGCAGGCGGTCGGGCAGCAGGCTTCGCTGAAGCGTCTCGGCGGTGCGGTGCTCGCGCTCGAAGAGGGTGGCCCGCTCGACCGCGAGGGCGCACTGCCCGGCGAGCGCCTCCAGGAACACCCCGTCCTCCTGGGAGATCTTCTGGGGGCGCGTGAAGGAGAAGCGCAGCGCGCCCAGCGCACGCCCGGCGGCCAGCAGCGGCAGGCCCACCCACGCCCGCTCGTCGCTGTGGGAGACGAACCCGGCGATGGCCGCCTCGTCGCCTCCCGCGTCCACGAGCTGGGAGCGCAGGCTCTCCGGCGACTCGGCGAAGACCGGGCGGCGGCTGTTGACCGCCATGGTCATCACACTGGAGTGCGACAGCGGGATCTCCTCGCCGGGCGCGCCGGGAACGTCGGGGATGCCGCCGTTGTTGACCAGCTTCAGCGCGGCCCTCTCGACGTCGAGCAGGGCCACCGCCGACCGGTCGGCCGCCAGCGCGGTGCGGCCCACGTCGATGATGACCTGGACGACCTGCTCGACGGTCAGCGCCTCGGCGAGCATGGCCGTGGCGCCCTGCAGGCGCGCCGTGCGCAGGGCGGCGGCGCCGAGCTGGTCGGTGAGCCTGCCGCGCATCTCCTCGGCCTCGCGCTGCGGGGTGACGTCGGTGTTGGCGCCGACCCACTCGACCACCCTGCCGTGCCTGATGATCGGGACGGCGCGCACCTCGAAGTGGCGGTAACCGCTGGCCCTGGTGCGGACCCGGTAACTCCACTCGAACATGATCCGGCCGCGGAGCGCCTCGCGCCACGCCTCCTCGGTGTGCGGGCGGTCGTCGGGGTGGACGGCGTCCAGCCAGCCGTGGGCGAGGTACTCCTCCAGCCCCTGGCCTGTGATGGCGCGCCACTGCGGGGCGTCCTCGAGCACTGCCCCGGTCGGGGCGGTGATCCACACGAGCTGGGACTGCGCCTCGACCAGGGAGCGGTAGCGCTCCTCGCTGCGCCGCAGGTCCTCCTCGACCTGGCGGCTCTCGGTGATGTCGACGCCGACCAGGCAGACCGCGTGAAGCGTCCCCTGGTCGTCGTGGACCGGCGAGAACGTCAGCGACCAGTGGCGGGTCTCCCCGCCGGCCGAGCGCACCCGGATCCGCTGGTCCCCCTCGACCTCGGCGCCTTCGACGATGGCGCAGACCGACCCCTCGACCAGCGCGGTGAGGTCGGCCGACAGCAGCTCGCCGGGGGTCCTGCCGACCAGGCGCTCGACGGGGAGGCCGACCACGTCGGCGAAGACCTCGTCGACGCGCTGGAAACGGCCCTCGGGGTCGAAGAACGCGAACGCGAACGGCGACTGCGACAGCAGGCCCTGCAACAGGCCGGAGTCCGAGATGTCCACACCCGACTTCCGGGGACGGGGCACGGAGGTTTCGGCGCTCATGGTCGGCACCTCCGTCGCGTGCCAGGGTCTCCCACGAGGCACATCTCCAAACTTGCGAATTGGCGTAGCGCAGCTCCGGGGGACCGGATCCTGCAGTACATCATCGGCGATGGGCATGGGCGGACGGAAGCCCCGCCCATGATGCGGTCGACGCATCCCGCGAACCTCTCCGGTCCGGAGACCAGGATGTCCACGCTAACGCTCCCGGCTCCCGGCGCGGATGTCGCCCGCGCCGACATCTCGCCCGATCCGGGTGACGGCGCCGTCCCCGGTCGTGCCCGCCCTCGTCCTCCCGCGACGGTGACGGCCGCTCCGCGTCGCGGGCGACCCGGTCCGGGACCGCTGCGCGCGCCTCGCGGCGTGCCCGCCCCCTCCGGTCGGCCCGGACGAGGGGCCGGCGTCGATCCCGCCGCCCTCCGGAAACGTCGGGGCGGTCACCGCCGACGCCTTCAAACGTTTGCGGCCAGGACCCTAGCAGGATCAAGCCGGACCGTCCCGACAACTGCCCACCTCATCTCCGCGAGCGCCCAGGGAAGATCAGGCTACTGACTCATTCCCGATTTGGCTCCCCCTTCGGGGACAGTCGTTTACTCCCCTGTCGACAAATCCAGTCAAGACACGCCTCACCTCGCATCTCTTCCGGGCAAACATCGGCCCGCGCGCCGCTCCGAGGGTTGACACTCCCGCGATAAGTTGTGGAATGGGAACGCACGTCCTCACCGTCCGCCAGGGGGAGGCCTCTCGGAAAACCGGAGGAACGCGACACCCATGACCGCTCTCGCCACATACCTCAGCGACGGCCCGCCGACGTTCCACACCCAGGTGAGCGCCCACCTGGCCGCCGAGTTCCTCACCGTCCCTCTCAGCACCGTCGACCGGTGCGTGGCCGACGTGTGCGCCTGTGCCGGGCACCTGGGAGTCGAGGCGACACCCGAGGTGGTCGAACGCGTCGCCCGCGAGCATCTGCTCGCACTCGTCAACTCCGCGCCGCCACCGCGAAGTCCCCGGTAACATCGAGATCACCGGGCCGTGTTCCACGCACCCTTCGACCCGGGAATGCGAGAAGGTTGGGACGTGAGCGAGCAGGGCGAGCGAGCCAATCACCACGGCACCGGGCTCATGAGGCCGACGGAGGAGGCCGCTTGAACCGGCGACACCGTCGAGACCCGCGGGAGAGCCAGTCCCCGGACGAGGTGTTCGCCGAGATGCTGCTCGCGGCCCGGGAGCTGCTGGCCGTGCGCAGCCCACTGGACGCCGAGCTCATGGTCTCCGACATGGTCGGAGCCTGGTGGGGGCGGCGGCTGAGAGGCGGAGACGCCGAACAGGTCCTCGGCGAGGGCCTGGTCGACTACGCCGCCAAGGCGGGCTCCCCCGCCGCGCTGACCCTGCTGATCGCGCTCGCCTACCTCGGCACCGCCCGCCAGGCCGCGAAGGCGGAGGGCGCGGCGCTGGCACTCATCGAGCGTGACGTGGCCAGGCCCCGCTGGGCCGACCGCCTCGGCGTCGTCAAGCCGACGGGCTGCTACGTCTCCCGCGACGCCTACGGCGACCAGGACACCGTGGTGTGCACCTTCGGCTACCGGGGCGCCGACAGCGACGAGGACCGCCACGCGCTGGTCATGGTCGTCGACTACAACATGCGAGGGATCGCCCGCGACACCTGGGTCTCCTCGCACGTGGACAAGCTGCTCGACCAGGCCAGGGCGGAGGCGGCGGCCAACCCGATGCTGAGGTTCGAGGAGATCGAGCCCCAGCAGGCCAGAGCGTTGCTGGAGTCGGCCATGAAGGCCACGGCGGAGTACGGCGACCGCAGGACGAGCGCGCCCGTCAGCGACAGCTACAGCGCCTACCACGCCTTCGCGCGCTCCCGGATCAAGGCGTTGCCGCCGGGGCGCAAGCGCCCCGCCCCGCTGCACAGCGAGGCGCCCTACAGCCGTGACCGCCGGGCGATGCTGGCCGCGGAGTTCCTCTCCTCGGACGCCGCCGAGCACCTGTCCGACCCCTCGGCGGCCTCGCGTTGCGCCGACCACATCATCGACTACGGCTGCGACCAGGACTTCGGCAGGCCGCTGCGGATCAGCCCGACCAAGTGCCAGACCTTCCTGCTCGACTGGCTGCCGCGCAAGGTGATGCTCAGCCCCGCCGAGCAGGAGGCCGTGCCCTACGTGCTGGGGGCGTGGGCCCGGTTCGCCGCGCGCCGCAACGGGCTGGCGGACCAGGGGTTGCGCGCCACGCTCGACGGCATCTGGGAGGCGACGGCCAAGTTCGCCGAGGCCTACCGCGACCCGACCACCTTCGGCCTGGACCGCGACCTGCTCGAGCGCCTGCTGCCGGACGGCGACCTGTCCGCGCTGGCCCGGCGGGTCTTCGCCTTCCCGTTCCTGCAGGGCACGCACGGTGAGATCAAACTCGACCTGCTCAACCCCTCCGACGAGGCCGACCGCAGGATCCTGCTGGGCATCGACCACGCGGGCGAGCGGGACAGGCCCGACTACGACGAGCACCTCGCCTGGCACGAGGAGATCGCGGGCAGGCTCTGGGAGGGCGACCCCCCGCAACTGTGGGAGGCCGCCCAGCGGCTGCTGGACCTGGGCCACGACCGGCACGACGTGTTGCACGTGCTGATCGAGATCGCCGAGCGGATCGGGGACGACCCCGAGGAGCTGGCCATCGCCCTCGACGACATCGCCGACATTCCCGACGAGCCTCCGGTGTAGGTGGACCATGCTGATCGATCTCAACGCCGATCTGGGAGAGGGCTTCGGCATCTGGCGGCTGGGAGACGACGCGGCCCTGCTCGACCTGGTGACCAGCGCGAACGTCGCCTGCGGATTCCACGCGGGCGACCCGCTGACCATCCGCCGGACCTGCGCGGCGGCCGTCGACAGGGGGGTGCTGATCGGCGCCCAGGTGTCCTACCGGGACCTGGCCGGGTTCGGCCGCAGGGAGATGGACGTCGACCCGGAGGAGCTCTGCGCCGAGGTGCTCTACCAGCTGTCCGCGGTCGACGGCATCGCCAGGGCGATGGGCGGCCGCGTCTCCTACGTCAAGCCGCACGGCGCGCTCTACAACCGGATCTGCCGCGACCCCGAGCAGGCGGAGGCGGTCGTCGCGGCCGTGGCCGACCACGACGAGACGCTGCCGCTGCTGACCCTGCCCGGCTCGGTCGTCCACGGGATCGCCGCGAACGAGGGGCTCACCACCGTCAACGAGGCCTTCGCCGACCGCGCCTACACCCCCGAGGGCACGCTGGTCCCCCGCCGCTCACCCGGCGCGGTGCTGCACGACCCCCGCGAGGTCGCGGCCAGGGCCGTGCGCATGGCGACCGCCGGGACGGTGACCGCCGTCGACGGCTCGGAGGTCGCGGTGGACGCCCGGTCGATCTGCGTGCACGGGGACACCCCGGACGCCGTGCTGCTGGCACGGGCGGTGCGCGACGGGCTCGTCTCGGCCGGGGTGACGCTGAAGGCCTTCGCTTGACATCCTCCCGACGCGGAAGACGGCTCGGCTCCCTTCCCGTGGGATGGAGACCGTGATCAGGCAGGCGGGAGAGCACGCGCTGCTGGTCGAGACCGGATCGCTGGAGGTCTCCCACAGGCTCGACGCCCTGCTGCGGGCCTCCCGCCCGCCCGGAGTGGCTGAGATCGTGCCGGGTCCGGAGACCGTCCTGGTGAGCGCGCCCGGCGCCGACCTCTCCCGGCTGCGGCCGCTGCTGTCCCGGTTGCTGGACACGGCCCGCGTCCCCGTGGCGGAAGCCCTCGCGCCGGGCACGACCGTGACGGTCCCCGTGGTCTACGACGGAGCCGACCTCGACGGCGTGGCCGCCCTGACCGGCCTGTCCACGGCCGAGGTGGTCGAACGGCACACCGGGCGGGAGCTCGTGGCGGGCTGGCTGGGATTCGCCCCGGGTTTCGCCTACCTCACGGGACTGGACCCCGCGTTGCACGTGCCCAGGCTCACCACGCCCAGGACCTCGGTGCCCGCGGGGGCGGTGGCGATCGCCGGGCCGTACTCCGCGGTCTACCCCTCGGCCTCCCCCGGCGGCTGGCGGCTGCTCGGCCGCTCCCCCCTGACGGTGTGGGACGTGAGCGCCGATCCACCCGCCCTGCTCACCCCGGGCACGCGGGTCAGGTTCGAGGCGATCGCCGCCCCATGATCGAAGTCATCGCGCCCGGGCCGTACGCCACGGTGCAGGATCTCGGCCGTCCCGGCTACGGCCACCTCGGCGTGCCGCACTCGGGCGCGGCCGACGCGCCGAGCCTGCGCCTCGCCAACCGGCTCGTGGGCAACCCCGAGGACGCGGCCGGGGTGGAGCTGACCTTCGGCGGAGCCCGGCTCCGCTTCGTCGCCGGGGCCTGGGTGGCCGTGACGGGGGCCGCCTGTCCCCTGGAGGTCGTCGTGCGCGGCCGGACCGTCCGGCAGGGGATGCGCGCGCCGTTCTGGGTCGCGGCGGGCGGCGAGCTACGGGCGGCGATCCCCTCCGCGGGCCTGCGGACCTACGTCGCCGTCCGCGGCGGTCTCGACACGCCCGTCGTCCTGGGCAGCCGCTCGACCGACTCGCTCTGCGGCCTCGGCCCTCCCCCGCTCAGCGCGGGCGCCACGCTGACGGTGGGCCCCTCCGGCGGCCTGCCTCCGCCGGCCGTGGACGTCGCTCCCCCGGCGCCGCCGCCCGACGCCCTGCGGGTCGTGGCGGGGCCCCGGGACGACTGGTTCGCCCCGGACGCGCTGGCCGGACTGTGCGCGCAGCCGTACGTGGTGAGCCAGGACAGCAACCGGGTCGGCGTGCGGCTGAGCGGCCCCCGCCTGGAGCGGGCGCGCGAGGGGGAACTGCCGAGCGAGGGCATGGTGGCCGGGGCGGTCCAGGTGCCTCCGGACGGGCAGCCGATCGTGTTTCTCGCCGACCACCCGCCGACGGGCGGCTATCCCGTGATCGCCGTCCTCACCTCCGCCTGCCTCGCGGCGGCCGCCCAGCTGCGCCCCGGCGACCGGGTCCGCTTCCGCCTCGACCGGACCGTCTCCTGAGGCCGCGGCGTCCGCGCTCCTGAGACCTGGAACGGCCCGAGGCCCGGTGCCGCTTTCGCCCCCGACCGCACATGGACGACCGCCACCGAGGAGACACACCGCGCTGAGAGGCCGTCCGCCCGTCAGCCGCGTCACCGATCCGCCTGGGCGGTGCGCCTAGCGCAGCAGCGCGGTGACCCGCTCGACCTCCTCGGTCAGGGCGGCCCGGGGAACCTCCTCGAGGAGGTCCAGGGTGATCCGGCCCTCCTTGGCCTCCCACACCCCGGCGACCCGTCCCTGATGGATCACGACGGGCGAGATCCAGCCCGCCGCCCGGCTGACCCTGGGCTTGGCCTCCCTGGGCAGGAGGGGTTCGAGGTCGCGGGGAGCTCCGAGGATGTACTGGTCGAAGCCGGGCAGCAGGTGGACGCCGGTGGCGGGGCCGGTCGCGATCAGGTCGTCGAGGTGCTTGGCGAGGACGACCATCGGGAGGCCTTCCACCTCGACCTCCGCGAGCTCGGGGGCGAGGTCGCGGAACCAGCCGCGCAGGACCGCCTTCGGGGCCGCGCCACGGTAGAGCCAGGCGCCGAAGGTCTCCGGGGTGCCCGGACCGTGGGCTCCGAGGAAGGACCTGACCAGGCGCACGCCGCCCTCCTCTCGGGAGAGGGGGGCCTCGGGCCAGCCGGGCACCCACTCGCGGGGGCTGACGAAGGTCACGCGCCCCTCACGCGGCGGACCGTAGCAGAGCTCGCCGAGGAAGCTCAGCGGTTTGAGAAGCGCGCCCCAGCCCGATGTCAGCGCCTGCCTAAGGTGGGCGTCTCCGGTGACCTCGATGACGGCGTCGACCAGCTCGTCTCGGGCCAGCACGCGCCCCTGGAGCGCCTTGGGGACCGCCTCGAGGATGGCCGCGACCTCGGCCGCGGTGACACCGTGGCCACGCTGCCACGAGCCCTTGTCCCAGTTGCGGAACGAGCCGAGGACCGCGACGTAGGAGGGCAGCTCGCCGGAGGGGACCAGGTGCAGGGTGCCGCGCGCCGTCCAGGTCTTGACCAGGGTGCGGTCCAGCCACAGGGCCTCGTCGATCTCGCCGGGACGCGGGTCGGCGCGCCGTGCGGCCACGGCGAGCTCGGCGGAGGAGGCGACCTGGGCCTGAACCCCCGTCAGGCGGCGGACCACGGACACCGCGTCCGGCCCGGCGACCGGGTCGACGAACTGCCGTTTCAACCGCCATGCGAGCACCTGGGACCAGGTGGTGGAGACAACCATGGATCGACTTCTACACCCTGCCCCCGACAGAAACGGAATCCGAGACGGCGGGCCCGCCGCGGAGGTCCCGCCCGGTCCGCCCGCCCGCGTCTTTTCGAGGAGAGTCCCTAACCTGTTTTCGGGGAGAGCCCCTACTTGGTGAAGCCGATGTCCTGGTATTTCAGGTCGTAGAAGCCGCGTGCTCCGTAGTTGGCGATGTCCTTGTTGACGGCCACGTTCTGCGGGCGCTGGTAGAGCGTCACCACGTTCACCGCCTCCCAGATCAGCTTGTCCGCGGCGTTCGTGTCGGCGATGGCCTGGGCGCCGTCGAGGTCGGCGGTCGCCTTGTCCATGGCGGCGTTGATCTCCGGGGATCCGATGCGGCCGAGGTTGGCGTTCCACTGCGGCTGGCCCTTGGAGTCGCGCACGGCGTTGGCGTACTGGCCGTAGCCGCTGGAGACCGGGAAGGGCGTGCCCACGTAGGCGAACGCGGTGATGTCGTAGTTGCCGGGGATGATGTACTTGGTGAAGTAGTCGTCGCTGGGCACCGCCTGAAGGGTGACCTTGACGCCGATCTGGGCCAGCATGTTCTGGGCGATCTCGGCCTCTGACTTGGTGAGCTGCAGCCCCGACGGCATGACGAAGCGCAGGTTCAGCTCCCTGCCGTTCTTGACGCGCGTCTGGCCTGACATCTTCCAGCCCGCGGCGTCCAGCAGCTGCTTGGCCTTCTCCGGGTTGTAGACGCCGGTCTCGCCGGCGTTGTCGCGGTAGCCGTCCTGGGTGTTCATGAAGAAGTGGTTGTTCAGCAGCACGATCGGCCAGTCCAGGCCCTGCAGGTCGGACTGGGCGATGGCCTGGCGGTTGACGCCCATCGCGACGGCCCTGCGGACGTTGACGTCGGAGAGCTGCTCGCTCTCGCCGTTCATCGTGAAGTGCCGGAAGTCAGGCCCCGCCGCCTGCCGGATGATCGCGCCCTGGCTGCTCTTCGCCCGCGCGTAGTCCGGCGCGGAGGGCCCGACGTCGAAGGTGTCCAGTTCGCCGTTGCTGAAGGCGCCGACCAGCGCGTCGCTCTCCAGCGCCCGATAGATGATCTTGTCCAGTTTCGCCCTGTCACCCCACCAGCGCTCGTCCCTGGCGATGGTGATGGTCTTGGCCGTCTGGTCGAACGAGACGAACTTGAACGGCCCCGCGGTGACCGGGATCCGGTTCAGCCAGGCGTTGTTGAACGCCTCCGCGGTCGCGTTGGTGCTCCTGGGATAGAGCGGGCCGAACAGCGACTGCCAGTCGCCGAAGGGCTTGGCGAAGGTGACGACCACCTCGTGGACGTCCTTGCCCTTCTCCACGCTCTCGATGTCGTGGTAGCCGGTGGTGCCCGCGACGCGGTAGTCGGCGTTCGCGCCGTTCAGCGCCTTCCACTGGGCCCGGTAGTCCTCCCAGGTGATCGGCGTCCCGTCCGACCACCTGGCCTTCGGGTTGAGCGTCAGCGTGACGACCTGCTTCGGGTTGCTCTCGGTGATCCTGCCCGCCAGCAGGTAGTCGGCGTTCGCCGAGATCTCGCCCTTCTCGTTCGAGCGGAAGGCCGAGGGCATGAGCCCGTCGATGACCTTCTTGACCATCGCCAGGTTGCCGTCGACGTGGTTGAGGTTCCAGTTGGTCGGATACTCGTTGAGACCCCAGCGGAGCAGGCCCCCGTCCTTGACCCCGTCCCTGGAGACCGGGTTGATGTCGTAGGCCTTGACCGCCGAGGCGGAACCGGCCCCCTGTTCGTCACCGTCGCTGTTCGGGCCGCCCCCTCTGTCCCCGCCCTGGCCTCCGCAGCCGGCGAGGGCCAGCGAGCCGGCCACCGTCAGCGCAGTGGCGAACGCGCCCACGCGCCGGATTGATATCACGATTCCTCCAGGGTTATACGACTTCGAGCTTCTCGGCGAAGTGACATGAGACGCCGTGGTCCTCCCCGAACGGCCGGACCTGGGGTTCCTCGTTCACGCATCGGCTCCTGCCGATCTCGTCGAGGGTTCTGAACTTGGGGCAGCGGGTGCGGAAGCGGCAGCCCGAGGGAGGCTCCGCCGGGCTGGGAAGGTCGCCTTCGAGCAGGATGCGCCTTCTGGAACGTTCCTTGCGGGGGTCGGGAAGCGGGATGGCCGACAGCAGCGCCTGCGTGTAGGGGTGCATCGGGGTGTCATAGACCTCGCCGACCCGGCCTATCTCGGCGATCTTCCCGAGGTACATGACCGCGACCCGGTCGGCGATGTGCCGGACCACGGCCAGGTCGTGCGCCACGAACAGGTAGGACAGGCCGAGACGGCTCTTCAGGTCCTCCAACAGGTTGATCACGCCCGCCTGGATGGAGACGTCGAGCGCGGAGACCGGCTCGTCCAGCACGACCAGCCTGGGTTCGAGGGCGAGCGCGCGGGCGATGCCGACCCGCTGGCGCTGGCCGCCGGAGAAGTCCTGCGGGTAGCGCGCGGCGTGGCCCGGATCGAGGCCGACCAGCCCGAGCAGCTCCCGGACCCTCGGCCCGGGGTTCGGGACGCCGTGCGCGCGCAGCGGCTCGGCGACGATGTCGTAGACGGTCATCCTGGGATCCAGCGAGGCCAGCGGATCCTGGAAGACGACCTGCATGTCCCGTCGGACGGCCATCCGCTCGCGGGCGCCGATCGTCGAGGTGTCGCGTCCCAGCACCACGATCGTGCCGCGCTGCGGCGTGGCCAGCTCGAGGATCTCCATCAGGGTGGTGGTCTTGCCGCAGCCCGACTCTCCGACCAGGCCGAGCGTCTCCGTCTCCCGGATGTCGAAGCTGATGCCGTCGACCGCGTGGACGGTGCCGACCCGCCGCCTGAAGATCGCCCCCTTCATCAGGGGATAGTTCTTGACCAGGCCGCTCACCGCCAGGACCACGGCGCGCTCGCCGCGCGGCGGCCGTACCGGCTGCTCCTGGGCGGCCCCCGCGGCCCCGGCGCTCCCTGCCGAGTTTCCTGCTGAGCCCTCTGGCGCGCCTTCCGTCACGCCCTGCGCCGGGCTCCCGGGCGCGCCGCCGTCCGCACGTTCACCGCTGTCCTCGCGCCCGCCCGCGTCGCCGCGCCCCGGGGCGGATCCGACCTGGTAGACCTCGGCGGGCGACCAGCCCGCGATCTCGATCTCCCCGGAGCGGACGCACGCGGCCAGGTGTCCCGGTGAGCCGACCGCCGCCGGCGCGGGCTCCTCCAGGACGCAGGCGGGCACGGCTATCGGGCAGCGAGGCTGGAACGGGCAGCCGGGCGGCAGCGCCGCAGGCGACGGGGGGGTCCCCCTGATCGGGACCAGCGGCTGCGCGCCGCCCTCGTCGAGGCGGGGGATGGAGCCGAGCAGGCCCATGGTGTACGGCATGCGCGAGCGGTAGTAGACGTCGTCGACTCCCCCGACCTCGACGGAACGCCCGGCGTACATGACCATGACCCTGTCGGCGAACCCCGCGACCACCCCCAGATCATGGGTGATCATGACGATCGCCGCCCCGGTCTCCTGTTGCGCCCGTTTCAGCACCTCGAGCACCTGGGCCTGGATCGTGACGTCGAGCGCGGTGGTCGGCTCGTCGCAGATGATCACGTCGGGGTCGTTGGCGATCGCCATCGCGATCACCGCGCGCTGCCGCATGCCTCCGGAGAACTCGTGCGGGAACGCCTTGGCGCGCTGCGCGGCGTTGGGGATGCCCACCAGGTCGAGCAACTCGACGGCCCGTTTCGCCGCCTGCTGCCTGGTGACCCTCTGGTGGATCCGCACGGCCTCGGCGATCTGGTCGCCCACGCGGTAGACGGGGGTGAGCGCGGACAGCGGGTCCTGGAAGACCATCGAGATCGTCTTGCCCCTGAAGGCCGTCAGCGTCTTCTCCGTGGCTCCGAGGATCTCCCTGCCCAGCAGTCGCACGGAGCCGGTGACCCGGGCGTGCGACGGCAGCAGGCCCATCACCGCCAGCGAGGTGACCGACTTGCCGGACCCCGACTCGCCGACGATGCCCAGCACCTCTCCCGGGCGGACCGCGTAGCTCACCCCCCGTACGGCGTGCACCGCGCCAGGCCCGGAGCCGAAGGTGACGTCGAGGCCGGTCACCTCCAGAACCGGCTCCCCCGCGAGCGCGGGAGCGGAGCGGCCGGGACGCGCCCGGCGCCCTTCGCGCTCCCCGCGCCGTGGGCTCTCCCCGCGGTCGGACGGCTCAGCGGGGTCCGACCGTGGGGGCGGGGCCGGGCGTCCATGCCGATCAGGACGGTCCGGGCGCTCGGGACGCAGGGCCTGGCCGTTGCGGGACCGCGCGCCCGCCGGGCAGTCGTCGCGCTCGCTCACTGTCCGCACCTCTTCGCTGTGGGATCGAAGGCGTCGCGCAGGGAGTCGCCGACCAGGTTCACCGCGAGCACGGTGACGATCAGCAGCCCGGCGCAGAACCAGAACGTCCACGGGGCGTACACGGCCGTCTTGGCGCCGTCGGCGATGAGGCTGCCCAGCGAGACGTCGGGCGGCTGGATGCCGAAACCGAAGTAGGACAGAGAGGTCTCGGTGAGGATCGCGGCGCTGACGTTCAGCGTCGCGTCCACGACCAGCAACGAGGACATGTTCGGGATGACGTGCCGAAAGATGATCTTTATCGGCGGAACGCCCATGAACCTGGCCGCTTGGATGAACTCCCGCTCCTTGAGGGAGACGGTCATGCTTCGGACGATCTTCGAGGTGACCATCCAGAGGAACAGCGCGAGCACGAGCACGAACAGCGGCCACTGCCCGCCGGCGAAGAGCGGCGACATGATCGCCAAGATCAGGAAGGCGGGCAGCACGAGCAGCAGGTCGGTGATCCAGGTCAGCGCCCGGTCGGTCCAGCCCATGAAGTATCCGGCGAAGGCGCCGACCACCGCCGCCAGCGTGGTGCCGACCACGGCGGCGAGCAGCCCGACGACGAGCGACTTCTGCATGCCGCGCAACGTGACCGCGTACACGTCGGCGCCCGTCTGCAGGGTGCCCCACCAGTGCTCGGGCGAGGGCGGCTGCAGGAAGGCCATGAAGTCCTTGTCGGTGTAGGACCACTTTCCGGCATACGGCCCGGCGAACGCCAGCAGGAACATCAGCCCGAGGAGCGCGAATCCGATCCGGCCCTGATGGGAGCCGAAGAAACGGCCCGCGACCACCCGGAACCGGGACGGCGCCTCGATTTTGTCGATGTCCGCCCGCTGCTCGGCGAGCTCCTCGTCGGTGATGGTCATCTTTTCCCTCACCCCACCCGGACCCGGGGGTCGAGGACCGCGTGGAGAACGTCGGATGCCAGGGACGCCACCAGCACCGCGAAGGCCGCGAAGCAGCTGATCGCCGCGACGGTGTTGACGTCGTTGGTTGAGATGGAGTCGACCAGCCACTCGCCCATGCCGTGCCAGCCGAAGATCTTCTCGGTGAAGGTGGTGCCGACCAGCAGCGCGCCGAAGGTGAAGGCGAAGTAGGTGACCGCCGGGATCAGCGCGGTGCGCAGCGCGTGCCTGATCAGCGCCGTACGGCGGCGCAGTCCCTTGGCCATGGCCGTGCGGACGAAGTCGGCGCCCAGCACGTCGAGCATCATGTTGCGCTGGTAGCGGCTGTAGACGGCGATCAGTCCCAGCGACAGGGAGAGCGTGGGCAGGATCAGGTGTTGCAGGCGGTCCACCAGCTGGGTGAGGAATCCGCCCTCGAGTCCGGGCGTCGTCTCGCCGCTGACCAGGAAGACCTGGACGCCGACCAGCTCGTTGAACCAGACCGCGCCGATGATCAGGATGTTGGCGAGCACGACCGTGGGCACGGCGAGGACCGCGAAGGACGCCCCGGTCGACAACCGGTCGAACACGCCGTACTGCCTGACCGCCGCGTAGGCGCCGACGAGCACGCCCGTGAGGCTGCCGAGGACCAGCCCGACGGTGATCAGGCGCAGCGTGACGCCGATCCGCCGTCCGAGGTCCTCGTTGACCGACCCGCCGGTCACCGTCTTGCCGAAGTCACCGTGCACGACGTCACCCGCCCAGGTCAGGTAGCGCTCGACCAGCGGGGTCTGGTCGTTGAGGTTCAGCTCGGTGAGGCGCGCGTCGATGACCGCCGGCGGGATCGGCGGGTTGCGGCCCTCGTAGTTGGACCGGGGATCGAGCGCGCTCGCGGCCAGCGCGTAGGCCAGGCTCGTGGCGACGACGATCAGCACCAGATAGTTGAGCAGCCTGCGGAGAAGGAACCCCGCCATCGTGCCCCCCTTCACCGTCGTCCCTGTTGTCGGTGGCCATCCTGCTACATCTTGCGGCCAGTCAACTACAGGGAGTGCTCAATCGGGGGTTCGATCTCAGTCAAGGGCGGTGTTTACCACGCTATCTCGCGAGTGCGCGAACGGGGAACCACAGGTCAACGGAGGCGCGCTGAACACCGACAACCGGGATCAAGGGGTCAGCGGTCGGCCAGCTCGTCCACGGCGGCGCGCAGGTCCGCACTGGTGATGGTGGTCAGGTCGGCGGCGGTGGCGGTGCCCCCGTCGAGGGCGGCCAGGCGCACGTCCCTGCGCATCGCGGCGCGCTCGAACAGCGAGCGCGCGAACCTGCCGTTGCCGAGGTCGTCGATCAGGCCGTCGTCGCAGACCCAGGTGAAGACCTCGGCCAGGTCGCGGCGGGCGGCCTCGTCGAACCGGTCGCCCGCCCCTTCCGCGAGCAGCTCGGCGATCTCGGCCAGCTCGCCGGGCGAGTAGGAGGGGAAGTGCACGCGCTGGCCGAACCTGCTGGCCAGGCCGGGGTTGGTCGACAGGAAGGAGTCCATCTCCCGCTCGTATCCGGCCAGGATGACCACCAGCCGGTCTCGGTCGTCCTCGGCCCGTTTGAGCAGCGTCTGCACGGCCTCGGTCCCGAAGGCGTCCCCCCCGGAGTAACCGGGGTTGACCAGGCTGTAGGCCTCGTCGATGAACAGCACCCCGCCGAGCGCCCTGTCGACCAGCTCGTTCGTCTTGATCGCGGTCGCGCCGAGGTGCTGGCCGACCAGGTCGGCCCGCTGGGCCTCGACCACGTGTGGCTGGGCGAGCAGGCCCAGCGCGGCGAAGATGCGGCCCAGGATCCGGGCCACGGTGGTCTTGCCGGTGCCGGGCGGCCCGGTGAAGACGAAGTGCCGCATCTGGGGAGGCGTGGGCAGGCCACGCTCCTGGCGCATCCTGGCCACCCTGAGCTGCGCGGTGATCGCGTGCACCTGCTGCTTGACCGGCTCGAGGCCCGCCATCCGGTCGAGGTCGGCCAGCGCCTCCTCCAGGGAGGGCGTGGCCTGGTAGCCCCGGTAGCGGGCGGTGAGCTCCTCGAACGCCTTGGCGACGTCGCCCGCGGTCGTGGTCACCAGGTCCTCGGTCGTCGGGGAGCCTCCCGCGCCGACGACCCGCACGTCACGGGCCTGCGCCGCGGCCTCGACAAGGCTGCGGACGAACCGGGCGTTGCCCAGGTCGTCCACGAGCGCGCGCCGGTGCACGTCCTCGAACCGGGCGAGCAGCGCGGGGTGGGCGTCCTGCGCCATCCGGTCGCCGCGCCGCCGCTGCAGCAGCTCGGTGATCTCCAGCAGCTCCTGCGGCGCGTAACTCGGGAAGCGGACCCGGCTGGAGAACCGGCTCGACAGGCCGGGGTTCGAGGACAGGAACCCGCCCATCTCCTTCTCGTATCCGGCCAGGATGATGATCAACCGGTCGCGGTCGTCCTCGGCCCGCTTGAGCAGCGTCTGCACCGCCTCCGCGCCGAAGCGGTCCGGCTGGCCGTCCCCGGAGTTGATCAGGCCGTAGGCCTCGTCGATGAACAGCACCCCGCCGAGCGCCCTGTCGACCAGCTCGTTCGTCTTGATCGCGGTCGCGCCGAGGAACTCCCCGACCAGGTCGGCCCGCTGGGCCTCGACCACGTAGGGGGTCTCGAGCAGGCCGAAGGCGTAGAAGATCTTCGCGACGGTCCTGGCCACGCTGGTCTTGCCGGTGCCGGGCGGGCCGACGAACACGAAGTGGCGCATCGGCGGCTCGGTGGAGTATCCCGCCTCCTTGCGCAGCCGCGCCGCCTCGATCGAGGCGGCGATGGAGCGGACCTGCTCCTTCACCGGGGCAAGGCCGATCATGCCGTCCAGCTCGCCCAGTGCCTCCTCGACCGAGATGGGCGGCGGCGTGGAGCGGTCGTTGGACGCGGGAGGGGGCTGCCCGCCCTCGCGGGCCCTGAGCCTGACGCGCTGCTCGCCCATCTCCAGCGCGGCCCTGGCCTGACGAGCCTGGACGAAGCGGTAGACGAGCACGGCGGCGGCCACGCCGTAGGCGGCCCACAGGGCCAGGCCCGGCGAGACCAGGGCGAACACCGCCGCGGCCAGCGCGGCGGGCACAAGCGCCATGAGGGTGGTCACCCACGGCGGAACCCAGCGGATGAGGTGGGCGGCCCCCGCCACCGGCAGGGCGAGGACCATCAACGCCATCGGGGTCGGCTGTCCGGGTCCGTACAGGCTCTGGAAGACCGGCAGGAGCAGCAGCCACCCGAGCACGACGACCAGTGTGGCCGCGGCCCGGGGGAAGCGAAGGGTCAGCGCCGCGAAGCCGAGCAGGGACATCGTGAGGAAGAACGCGGTGAACGGCGACCAGCCCATGGCCAGCGCCAGCCCGACCGCCACGACCAGCACGGCGACGTGGATCAGCCTGCGCAGCCCGGGAGAGAGCTGGAAATAACGCAGCCGCACCTGTTCGAACGCATCCCGCATCGCGGCCCGCCCCGCAGGCCGGGCCCTGTCGGGTTCCCGCATCACGCCTCCCCGGTCCGCCCCCGGTTATACCGCACCGGGAAGACGTTTGCGCGCGCGTGGACGCCACGCCACGCCGCTGCACTGACACGATCAGATAAACGGATGAGACCGGATGAACCCCACGATCCGGGTGCCGAGTTCCTGCCCCGCCTTCCGGCGCCGAAACTGCCCGCCCAGCCGCCGTTCCCGCGACGGCGGCGAGCCTCCGCCCGGGGACGTCCCCGCCAGACGCCTCACCCGGGCCGCCCCGCCGGGATCACTCGGCCCGGGTCGCCCCGCCCCGAAGGCGGCGGGCACGGTCGCGGCCCTGGTCCCGGCCCTGGTGACGGCCGGGATACTCGGCGACCACGACCTGTTCGGGGGTGATCCTGAGCACGTCGGCCTCGGCGTCGCCGACCGCGACGCCGCGCACCTCGACCCAGAATCGGCGCTCCAGCGGATCGGCGACGAACACCGCCACCCTCGGGTCCCGCTCCGCGGCCTCCCAGGCGTCGTCGGCGGCGATCAGCCTCAGTTCGCCGCTCGCGCTGACCGAGCTGACCGCGCCGACGGCCAGCGCCCTCGGCCCGCCGGGGTCGGCGTAGGCGAGGACGACCTCGCGGGCGTGGGTGAAGGCGCGCCGCACCTCGCCGCTGAGGCCGACCGGCGCCCTCATGTCGCCGGGCAGCCTGTGGCCCCGGCTCTCGCACATGGCCAGGGCGGATCGCCAGGGCCCCGGCGCGCCTCGCCACCACGCCCGCGCCGACCTGACGGCGAACACCCCGACCAGCGCGGCCAGCGTCGTGATCCCCGTCCACCACGCCCATTCGCCCAGCGCCGCGGGAAGCACGAGCGGCGCCACGGCCGCCGCGCCCGCGAACGCGAGCGCGAGCGACGCGGCGACCAGCAGGGTCCGCGCGACCACGAGCCAGCGGTCGGCGGCGAGCACCTGGTCGAGGCAGCGGGCCAGCCCGCCCCTGGCGCGCGTCCAGACGAGCGCGGGCGGGACGGCCAGCGCGAGAAGGGCGGGTCCCTGTGCGCCGAGGAGCCCGGCCGCCAGGGCGACCACCGCCAGCGCCGACCACGCCCGGCCCACGAGCAGCCACAGGGTCGCGTTGACGTTCCGCCTGGCCGTACGGTCCCGGTGGACCGCGGTGAACTCGGCCAGCGCCCTGACCGGGCGGCCCCGCCACGCCTCGACCGGCACCCGCAGGGCGAGCGTGGCCGCGCCGTTGAGGAGGACCACCGCCGCCAGCCCCGCCCACACGCCTCCCGGTGGATCGGGTGGCCACGGGGCCTCGAGCAGCGAGTCGAGGGACGGCGGCGGGAGGACAAGAGGGGGAAGGGTGACGATCGCCGCCGTGTAGGCGACGACCGCGGCCAGCGTGGCCGAGACGGACGCGCCGAGCCACGGGTCACGGACGAGCATGCCGAGGACGTAACGCCAGAGCCTGACCCTGCGGCCCTGACCGAACGTGACGGCCAGGACCGCGAGCAGCGCGGCCGCGCCGCCGATCCTCGCCTCCGGGGTCAGGCCGAACCCGAACGCGACCACCATGACCGCGACGAGCACCGCGGCCAGCAGGACGCGGACCTGCCGGGACCACATCTCCAGCGCGTGCCTGGCGCGGCCGGTCTCGCGGGGGTCGATCGGCCAGGCGGGGTCGTGGTGGCCCCTCGGGCGCTCCCAGCGCAGGAAGGCCAGGCCGAGGTTGATCCTCGCGCCGGGGTGGTCGGCCGCGAGGCGCAACGCGGTGCGGTAGGCGCTCTCCGCGCGCCGGTGCTCGCCGCGCAGCAGCGCGAGGTCGCCGACGAGGACGTGCGGATCCGGCTCGCCGGGCGCGTAGCGGGCGGCCCTGGCCGCCTGCGCGGACGACTCCCGCCAGCGTCCCGGCACCCGCCGCAGGGCCGCTCCGAGACGGAGCCTGGCCGCCCAGGACCCGGGAGCCAGCCGTACGGCCTCCTCCGCGGCGGCCACGGCCTCCGCGGCGCGACCGAGCCGTTCGAAGGCGAGGCTCGCCAGCCGGTACCCCCAGTCCGCTCCGGCTTCGGCCGTGGGGTCGCGGTCGACCGCGTGACGGGCAGCCTCCAGCGCGGCCTCCGGCTGGTCGCGGTCAAGCCAGGCGACGGCCGCCGCGCACCATTCGCGTGGGTCGCCGGGATCCGCGGGGGACGGGACGGGGTCGGGGTCCTGCCTGTCCGGGCCGCTCACCACCGCGCCACCCCCGGTGCCACCACCGGCGTCACCATCGCGTCACCACTGGTGTCACCACCGCATCACCACCGGCGTCACCACTGCGGCTCACGGCCCTCGCGCTGACTCCTCACGACCGCCATCGTGCGCGGGAGATCACTTTTTGCCTAGATAGCGGATATATCCCTGTATCTCTCTAGAGAGGTCGGATATATGAGAACAAGATGCGCATTTACCTGCAAACCGATCTCCCAATCATGGCCCGCCCACTACCCGACTTCGCCTAAGCTGCGTCGCATGTTCGTCGAGGCCGGCATCTCCTGCAGCGGCCTATGATCGCCATGGGGGTCGTGGACGGTGCGGTCCGCACCGGGATCGAACCACGAACGCGCGGGACCGGCCGCTGGTCGGTCCTGGTCCTGCTGTGTTTCAGCCTCCTGCTCATCGCGGTGGACGCCACCGTCCTGCACATCGCCGTCCCCGCGCTGACCGCCGCGCTCGAACCGACCTCGATCCAGCTGTTGTGGATCATCGACGTCTACTCCCTCGTGGTCGCGCCGCTGCTGCTGACCTTCGGCACGCTCGGCGACCACTACGGCAGGAAACGCCTGGTGATGATCGGCTACGTGGTGTTCGGCGTCGCCTCGGCCGCGGCGGCGTTCGCACCCACCGCGCCCGCGCTGATCGCCGCACGGGCCCTGCTGGGCGTCGGCGGCGCGATGATCATGCCTGCCACGCTCTCCATCATCCGGCAGGTCTTCACCGACAGGCGGGAACGCGCGATCGCACTGGGCGTGTGGAGCGCGGTGGCCGCGGCGGGCGCCGCGGTCGGCCCCCTCATCGGCGGCCTGCTCGTCGAGCACTTCTGGTGGGGCGCCGTCTTCCTGATCAACGTGCCGATCCTGCTGGTGCTGCTGCCCGCGGCCGCGAAGCTCCTGCCGGACTCCTGCTCACGGGCCCTGCACCCGTGGGACGCCTTCAGCGCGCTGCTGTCGGTCGCCGGCATCCTCGCCCTCGCGTTCGGCCTGAAGGAGGCGGGCTCGGGACACCCCGCCGGGCTGGCGGCGTTCCTGGCCGGGATCGGGCTGCTGGTCTGGTTCGTGCGCAGGCAGCGGCGGATGGTCTTCCCCATGCTGGACCTCGACCTGTTCAGGCAACGGGCGTTCTCCGTCGGGGTCGCCGCCGTGCTGCTGACGGTCTTCGCGCTGGTCGGGCTGGAGCTGATGCTCGCCCAGTACCTCCAGCTCGTGCTCGGCGACAGCCCGTTCCAGGCGGCGGTCCGCATGCTGCCGCTGATGATCGCCTCGGTCGCGGGCGGCCTGGCGGGAGCGCGGCTGCTGCACCGTTTCGGGCTGCGCGCCACGATGAGCGGCGGCCTGGCGCTGACCGCGCTCTCCCTGCTCCCCACGCTGGCCTGGGGCACCGAGCGGCACGCCCTGATGCTCGCGCTCTGCTTCGTCGGCATCGGCTTCGGCATCCAGGTCACCCTGCTGGCCGCCTCCGACACGATCATGTCCTCGGCTCCCGAGTCACGGGCAGGCGGGGCCGCCGCGATCGAGGAGACCGCCTACGAGCTGGGCGCCGGACTCGGCGTCGCGGTCCTCGGCACGATCACCACCGTCGTCTACGCGCCCTCGCTGTCACCGGTTCCCGGGGTGCCGCAGGACCTGATGGCCCTCGCACGCCAGTCGCTCGCCGCCGCCGCGCACGCGGCGCACGAGATCGGCGGCGGCACGGGGGCGGCGCTGCTCTCCGCCGCCCGCGTCGCGTTCATCACCGGGCTGCACTCCACGATCATGGTGAGCGTGCTCCTGCTGGGCTCGGTCGCCCTCGCGGTCGTGCTCCTGCTCCCCCGCAGGTCGGTCTCGGCCGAGCGGCACGACCGTCACTGACGGGGTTTGGACGGCCTTCGCCCGGTCATCTATGGCCAGGGACGGGGAATCTGACCAGAATGAGGAACCGTGCGACGAGCCCTCCACGATCTCGCCTCCCTGGCCGCCAGGCTGGGGGTCGGCGGGATCTTCTTCGCCAACGGCTGGCACAAGCTGGAAGCGGGCCTGACCGCGACCGGTGACCAGTTCGCGACCCTCGGCGCCCCCGCTCCCGGGGCATGGGCCGCCACCACGATGCTGACGGAGCTCGTCGGCGGAGTCATGCTCGTGGCCGGTCTCGCCGTGCCCGCCTGCGGGTTGCTGCTGTTCGCCGAGGCCGTCGCGGTGTTCGTCGTGGCCAGCGGGGAACGGGGACTGCCGCTGACCGGCGGCGACGTGAACCTCATCGTCGCGCTCGGCGCGGCCTCCATCCTCCTCGCCGTCGGTGGCGCGGGCCGCCTCTCCGTCGACCACCTGGTCGTGATCAAACGCCGTGAGGCCGAGGCCGCGCAGGACTTCGCCGCGGAGAACGAGGCGAACGACGTCATCGCCGCGCTGCGGGAGCCCGAGACCTCGACGCCGGAGACCTCGGAGCCCGGAGGTGCCGAGCCGGGGCCCTCGAAGTCCGGAGGCTCCGGATCGGGGACCTCGAAGTCCGGAGGCTCCGGGCCGGGGACCTCTGAGGGACCTGAGACGGGCGTGGACACCGCGGAGTTCCCCGCCGTCCGGCCTCGCCCCCGAGACGGTGCGGCCGACGTCCCGCGAGGCGCGCCGGAGCGGGGCGGGACCTCGGGACCCGGCGCGGAGAGCGACATCCTGGTCGCCGGGCAGAAGGACGAGACCACCGGCCGGTGAACGCCCGCCTCAGTCTGCCTTAAGGGGAATTTCGCCCATCCGTTTATGCGCGTTGCTCCGTGTCCGGACAATATGCCTATGCGCCTGCCCGACTGGTTCAGGGAACGGGTCGACCCCCTCCCCCCGGAGAGCGAACTCCGCGTCTCCACACTCGAACTCTTCTTCGACCTGGTCTTCGTCTTCACCGTCACCCAGCTCACCAACCTGCTGGCGGACGGGGTGCAGCGGGGAAGGCCTCTTGAGGGCGCGCTGCGCGTGCTGGTGGTGTTCGGCGTCATCTGGTGGATGTACGCGGGCTACGCCTGGCTGACCAACGCCGTCTCCCCCGTACGCCCAGCCCGCCGCGTCCTGATGCTGCTGGGCATGGCCGGTTTCCTGATCGTCGCCCTGTCGATCCCCTCGGTGTTCGACGGCGACGGGCTGGCGTTCGCGATCGGGTACCTGCTGCTGATCGTCGTGCACGCCGGGCTGTACGCCCAGGCCACCTCGGCCATCGCCAGGGTGATCCCGTTCAACCTCGGCGCCGTCGCGCTGGTGGGCGTGGCGAGCCTTCTGCGCGAGCCGTACAACTATCTGCTCTGGGCCGCCGCGACGGTGCTGCTGTGGGGCAGCCCGTACTTCATCGGCCAGCGGGGCTTCGCCCTCAGACCGGCCCACGTGGTCGAGCGCCACGGCCTGCTGGTGATCGTGGTGCTGGGCGAGTCGATCGTGGCGATCGGCATCGGGGTGCAGGGGCTCCACCTCGGCCTGGAGCTCGGGCTGGCGGCGGTGCTCGGGCTCACGCTGGCGGCCTGCCTGTGGTGGCTCTACTTCGGCGGAGACGACGAGGTCCGCGCCGAGCACGCCCTGGGGCGCGCCGAGCCGGTGAGGCGGACCCGGCTGATCCTCGGCGCCTACTTCTACGCGCACATCCCGATGCTGCTGGGAATCGTCGCGGTCGCCACCGGGATCAAGAAACTCATCGGCCACCCCGGCGATCCGCTGAAGCTCGCCGCCGCCGTGACCCTCGCCGCGGGCGTCGCCCTGTTCCTGGCGGGCAACGCCTGGTTCCGCGGGGTCCTCGGCATCCAGGACAACCGGCTGAGGATCGCCGGCGCCCTGCTCTCGGCGGTGACGATCCCCTTCGCCCTCTGGTCGGGCCTCGCACAGCTGGTGGCGCTGGTGGCGCTGGTGACGGCGGTGGTCGTGCTGGAACGACGCCGTGACCGTGAACGGACCGCCGGACCCTCCGTCGACGGGCGGACCGGCGAGCTCCTCGCCGACGGGTGAACCGGCGCGCCACATCCGGGTCAGGCGTCGCTCACCGGCGTCGGCCCGGCCGGCGTCACCACTCGCCGCACGGTCCCGCCGTCGGCGTGCCGGCGCCCATGCCGTCGGCGCGGTCCTGGGCGTCGAGGACCGCGTCACCGTGGTCGAAGGCCCACTCCCCGAAGGCCCCGATGAGCGGCAGCAGGGTGCGGCCCAGGTCCGTCAGCCCGTACTCGACCCGCGGCGGCGCCTCGGGGTATGCCCGCCTGGAGACCAGGCCGTTGTACTCCAGCCTGCGGAGCGTCTCGGTGAGCACCTTCGCGCTGATGCCGCCGATCCGCTCACGCAGGTCGCCGGGGCGACTCGGCCCCTCGCGCAACGCCCACACGACGACGGCGTTCCAGGTGTTGCCCATCAGGTCGAAGGCGAGACGGGCACGGCAGTCGGCAAGGAACACGTCGAGGTCCTCCAGTATGGCCGGGACGTCGCACACCGAATGGTGCCTGACGGGCTTTCTACATTCGTCTCCCATCAGTCAACGACATCGGGAGGACGGATGCGCATCGGCATCCTCGGCGCGGGCCGCATGGCGGACGCGCTCGGAACGCAGTGGGCCAGGGCGGGTCACCTGCTGACAGTGAGCGGACGGGACCCGGAGAAGGCCGCCGCCCTCGCGGAACGGCTCGGCCCCTCGGCCCGCGCGGGCACCTGGGCACAGGCGGCGACGTCCGGGGAGGTGGTGCTGCTGGCCGTACGCGACCACGCGGTGCCCGAGGTCCTGGCGGCGGCGGGGGCGGCCGAGGGAACGCTGCGCGGGCGCGTGCTGGTCGACTGCACGAACCCCGTCGTGCCGGGACGCCTCACTCTCGCCACGGAGGGCGGTCCGTCCATGGCGGAGCGCGTCGCGTCCGCCGCGGTCGGCTCGCGTGTGGTCAAGGCGTTCAACCTGTGCCACGAGGACGTGTGGCGGATGACTCCGCCCGTCTTCGACGGTGTCCCGCTGGCCGTACCGCTGTGCGGGGACGACCGCGACGCGCTCGCGACCGTGCGTTCCCTGGTCGAGGACCTCGGGTGCGCGGCGGTCGAGGGCGGCGGGCTCGACCGGGCCGGACTCCTCGAGGCGACGGCCGCGTTCATGATCGGGCTGTGGTTCGGCGGCGCGGACGCGCGGGCGACGCTGCCGCCGCTGAGGTTCGCGCAGGGGGATCCCGACGCGGCGGGCTCGTGACATCCGACGACCGCCACCCCTGGCGAGCGGCACACCCCGACGACCAGGACGGCCGGTGACAGGGCGGCCGACACCGCCGGCTGACACCGCCGGCCGTCCTTCTTCCCGGCGCCGGAGAACCGCTTCGCGGGGAGGCCGTACGGCGGTCTAACGCGGAACGGTCCGCGCCGTGACGGTTGGGGACGTGGCGGCCGGGGGCACGGCGGTTTGGGGCATGGCGGCGCTCACCCTCCAGATCGCGCCGCCACGCCCCGCGCACGGGGTGACCCGGGACAGCCTGACCGTCCAGATCACCCCAGCCTCATCGGTCGGTCGTCCCGGGCCGCCGCCCGGCTGACGTGACCGTTCGGGTCCCCGTCCCGGACCCGCGGAAAGGCTCTGATCGACACCGGGACGACACCGGGGCCACGGTGAACGTCTGGAGTGATCTCCTGGCTCCCCCGCCACGTCTCCGAGCCGTTCAGCGTTGCGTACGGCAGGCGGTCGGGCGGGCAGATCGGAAGCGATCATTGCTGTGTCTCCTTTCGGTGCGGGAGATGTGCCGTTGTTTCCCCTCAAGGGTGCCGTGAGGCGACCGCTTCCGTCAGTCCTTCTATTACGACGACGTGTACGCATATCGAGTTTCGTTTTCTGTAGGACGCAGGGGGGTTTATGTAGGACCACGAAGGACCGCTCACAAAATCCCCCATAAATCGCATTGATCACAAACGCCAACATTTCCCTCAAAGAACGTCCGGGCTCGCCGACTCCGGGCCCGCGTCGTTGATCACACATCTGTTTGCGGATAGGTTCCCGTCTGACCAGGGAGCACAAGAGCAGATTTGACACAACAGACCTTCCATACTTTTCTCTCACATTTCACGCATTGCGAAATCCCTTCATATTCACATTCGTCCCATCATCGCGAATTCACCCACGGGAGGACTCGTCTTGCTGGACCGTCGTCTTTCTCCCACCGCCCGGCGTCCCGTCACCGCGACGGCCGCGATCCTCACCGCCTGCGCCTGGCTGGTCACCGCCGCCACCCCCGTGAGCGCCGCCCCCTCGGTCAGCGCGACTCCGCCGGTCAGCGCGGCTCCGTCTGTCAGCGCGGCTCCGTCTGTCAGCGCGACCACCACCGCGAACGCGGCCTCCGTCAGCGACTGCGGGAGCCTCACCTTCTCCGGTTCCGCGTTCGGCTACATCGACAACGGGACGCTCAGCGCCGGGTTCTGCGTCGGCCTGAGACACCTTCGCCGGATCAACGTCGCCTACGACAAGGCGAAGGGCCCCGCCACGAACATCCGGCTCGGCTACCAGCAGACGAACAGTTCCGGAGTCGGGATCAGAAGGCCGGTGTACGCCCCCTCCCTGACGACGGGGCCGGGGGGCGGCGCCTTCAAGAGCTTCTATCTCACCCTTCCCCAGGGCTGCTACCACGGGGTGATGCTGAACACCGCCACCCGGTTCCAGTACGTCACCAAGGTCTGGGGCGAGTGCTGACCGCGCCCCCGGGGCGGGGCGTGGAAAAGTGAGCGTTCCCGTGTTCCGAACTTCCCACCCACATCGTTTCCCGCTGTCCGTGGAGCGTTTCCCGTGCCCGTTCCCGTCGAGGTCTTCTTCTCGAACCGCGACCTCTGGACGCCGGTCGCCTGCCTGCTGGCGGTCCTTGTCGGACTTTCCATACCGCTGAGCGCGAAAGCGGCCGTCCTTTTCCGTTCGAACCGGCTCGTGACGTTCTGCTCACTGGCGTGCCTGGCGGTCATAGCGGCGCTCACACTGCCGACGCGGTTTTCGTCGCACCGGCAAGCATCCTGCACGCTCGAAGGCCTTCCGGGAATCGTCTCCCTCGCGGATCCGCAGAACCTCCTCAACGCGTCGCTCTACGTTCCAGCGGCCTTTCTCGGAGTCCTGGTGACACGCCGCCTCTCCGCGGTGGCCGTCGGGCTGGCGGCGACGTCGGTGTCGATCGAGCTCGCCCAGCTTCTCTCCGACCGGCGCAACTGCAACCTCACCGACATGCTCTTCAACACGCTCGGCGCTCTCGTGGGTGTCGCCCTGGCCGCCGTCGTCCTGCACCGCGGGATCCGCGGAGGTCTCCCACGTGAGACGGGCGGAGGCCGTCCGCGATGACAGCCGTGTCCTCCGGACGGCCCCGGCTCAGACGCCGAACGGCGCGGGATAGACGATGAGGCCGCTCGGCACCGGAAGGGTCTCGTCGAACACCAGCGCCATCATCGCCTCGACGAGATCGGCCTCCATCGGGGTGGGAAAGGCGCTGAGGTTGACCTCACGGACAGCGGCGACGTCCCCACCGGTCTCGGGACGGGTGTTCCAGGTCGTGGACACGGCGGCGAGTCCTTCCTCCGTGTCCCTGCGGCGCGGCGTCCTCAGAGGTGACGGTCACGGGGGGCGACGCGGGGAGGAGGCGCCGAGGGTCATCCCCGCCCGGTTCGCCGGGCGGCGTCGAGGAAGCTCCTGATGAGGCCGGAGTCCTTCACTCCCGGGGCGGTCTCCACGCCGCTCGAGACGTCCACCCCCCAGGGCTCGGCGGCGGAGATCGCCTCGGCCACGTTCGACGGGTCGAGGCCTCCCGCCAGCATCCAACGGCCCCGGGGCCGGCCGCGCACCGCCGACCAGTCCCACGGCTGCCCCGAGCCCGGCCTGGGCGCGTCGACGATGAGCAGGTCCTCGTCGAAGGCCCCGCACCGCAGGTCGGCGGCCGCGCCTCCGGCGCGGACCAGCGTGACGCCGAGGTCCTTGAGCGCGGTGAAGTCCTCGTGCGGGTGGTCGCCGTGCAGCTGGACGGCGCGCACCCCTGACTCCAGCGTGGCCTGCCGTACCTCATGGGAGGTCTCTCCGGCGAACACCGCCACGGTCAGCACGTGGGAGGGCACCGTCGAGGCCAGCTCGCGCGCCCGCGCGGGGGTGACCCGCCGGGAGCTCCGGGTCAGGACGAAGCCGATCGCGTCGGCTCCCGCCTCGACGGCGGCCATGACGTGCTCGGGCTCGCGCAGCCCGCAGATCTTCACATACACCTTGGCACCCTACTGCCGTGGCCGGCGTGTCCGGCGCTCGTGCCTCGGGGCACGGAGACAGCCGGTCCCGGACGGACTTGGGAGGGGCGCCGGACGTGTCCGTGCCGACGCTCGGGAAACACCACGGGCCCGGTGAAGGCACGCGGTCACCGCGCTAACGGCGCGAGGACCGGAACCGCTGCCGGTAGGCGCGCGGCGAGACTCCCACCTGGTTGACGAAGGCGCGCCGCAGCGACTCGGAGCTCCCGAACCCGGCGCGTTCCGCGGCGGACGTCACGGAGTGGCCCGCGTCGAGCATCGACTTCGCCGCGTCGAGACGGATGAGCTCCACGTACTTCGCGGGGGTCATGCCGACCTCGCCCTGGAACAGGCGGGTGAGGTGACGCGTGCTGACCCCCGCCCGTGCGGCGAGCCGCGAAACCGAGTGGTCGCCCGCCGGATCGGCCGCGACGTCGTCGAAGACGGCCCGCAGCACGGAGGTCTGCGGACGCGGCCCCCGCAGCGAGGGCGAGAACTGCGACTGTCCTCCCGGCCGCTGCAGGAACACGACGAGAGACTGGGCGACGCTCCTGGCCAGCTCGTCGCCGTGGTCGTCCTCCAGCAGGGCGAGGGCGAGGTCGATGCCCGCGGTGACGCCCGCCGAGGTGTAGAGGGAGCCGTCCCTGACGAAGATCGCGTCTGGTTCCACCGTCACCTCGGGGTAGGACCTCCGCAGGGTTCGGGTGTGCTTCCAGTGGGTGGTCGCGCGGCGGCCGTCGAGCAGGCCCGCCGCCGCCAGGATGAAGGCCCCCGTGCAGACGGAGGACACGCGGGAGGCGTGCCCCGCGAGACGGCGCGCGGCGGACAGGAGCTCGACGCCGACCGGACGGGTGGGGAGGACGTCCCCGCCCATCACGAGCACCGTGTCGAACCGGGTCTCCTCGTCGCCGGCGTCGGCGTCCACCGGGATGCGCATGCCGGTGGAGGAGACCACCTGCTCGCCGCCCGGTGAGCACAGCACCAGTTCGTAGGCCGCGCCCAGGCGGTTCGCCTCGCTGAACACCTCGCTCGGCCCGGCGACGTCGAGGAGCTTGACTCCGTCGAACACCAGGATGCCCACCCGATGGGCGGCCTTCCGTCCCGCCGCCGTCACGTGTCCCACACCCGCCCGCCTGTTCCCTGTCCGTTTCTGTGGACAATACGTCCCGCTGGAGCGGGGCGTCTCCCGTCCCCGGCTGGGAGGGTCGAACCATCAGGACATCACCACCGGGGCTCCGGGAAGGAGACCACTCTCATGACCGAGACGATCGCAGGCGTCACCGTTCCCGATTCGGCGCTCGCCAGGGAGGCTACCGAACTCGTCAGGGAGGCCGCGTCCCCCCTGCTGTACGACCACTCCCGCCGGGTGTACCTCTTCGGCTCCCTCCAGGGAAGGCGGCTCGGGCTGCGGGCGGACGCGGAGCTCCTCTACGTCGGCGCGATGTTCCACGACCTGGGGCTCACCGAGAAGTACCGGCGCGCCGACCAGCGTTTCGAACTCGACGGAGCGGACGAGGCACGCCGCTTCCTCAGCTCGCACGGCGTGCCGGAGGCCGACGTCCGCAAGGTGTGGGAGGCCGTCGCGCTGCACACGACGCCGGAGGTGCCCCACCGGCTGGAACCCGAGGTCGCGCTCGTGACCGCGGGCGTCGAGACCGACGTCCTCGGCATCGGGTACGGCGAGCTGGCGGCGGACGACGTGGCCGAGGTGGTCGCCGCGCATCCCCGTCCCGACTTCAAGCGACGAATCCTCCAGGCCTTCACCGAAGGCTTCAGAGACCGCCCCGACACCACGTTCGGCACCGTCAACGCCGACGTCCTCGAGCATTTCGTCCCGGGCTTCAGGCACATCGACTTCGTCGACGTCATCCAGAACTCCGCCTGGCCCGAATAGCCCGCCCGGCGGCCGCCCGCGCCGGGTGACACCGTACGCCCCGGCGCGGGCTCGTGGCCGCCCTCCTGCTGCCCTACTCTTCTGATCGTGAGAAGCCCGCGGACGACGTGGAGACCGCTCCGGCGATCCCGCGTGGCCGACTCCCTGCTCGCGGCGTTCGTCTGGGCGTTCCAGGCGATGCTCATCTTCTCCACCGACACGCTGACGCCCCCGCTTCCGGTGATGGTCGCGCTCGACACCGTCGCCTCGGCCGCCCTGCTGTGGCGTCGCGACCGGCCGTTCACCGTACTGGCGGTCACCACGGCCTGCCATCTGGTCACCGTCGTGACCGGCCAGAACACCTGGGTCTCCCTCGCGGCGACGTGCGCGCTCTACTCCGTCGGCCGGTACGGCGCGACGCGTCGCGCCTGGATCGTGGCGCTGGCCTTCGACTTCGTCATGAGCGCCGCCGCCCAGCTCCTCCATCTCACCGGCGGCGAGAGGCCCGCGGTGACGGGAACGGTCGGGGCGCTGGTCTTCGTCGGGCTCGGCCAGTTGCTGCGGTTCCGCCGGGAGCTGGCGGAGCGCGCGCGGGCCGAGCTGGCCGAGGCCGCCGTGCGGGCCGAGCGCCGCCGGATCGCCCGGGAGCTGCACGACGTGGTGGCCCACCACATCACCACGATGAACGTGCTGGTCGGCGCGGCGCGCACGACCATGTCCCAACACCCCGAACAGGCCAGGGAGACCCTGCTCACCGCGGAGCGGACCGGGCGCGAGGCCATGGCGGAGATGCGGCAGCTGCTGCACGTGCTGCGCGCCGACGACGGCTCCGCCGCGGCGTCCGCCGGGTACGGCGCGGCCGCGCTGCCCGCGCTGGTCGCCAGGGTCAGGGGGGCGGGGCTGCCCGTCGAGCTGGTGGTGGCCGGCGACCCCGTCGAGGTAGGCCCCGTGGTCGACCACACGCTCTACCGGGTCGTCCAGGAGGCCCTGACCAACGTCGGCAAGCACGCGGACGGCGCGCGGGCGAGCGTCAGGATCGTCTACGAACCGGGAGCCGTCGAGGTCGAGGTGCTCGACGACGGCCCCGGGGCGGACGTCGCCGAAGGAGGCTTCGGCCTGGACGGGATGGCCGAGCGGGTGACGGCCTGCGGCGGGCTGCTGCGGGCGGGCCCACGCCCCGAGGGAGGCTTCGAGGTCCGCGCCCGCATTCCCCTGACCGCCGCGGAGGGGAGGACGACATGATCGGGATCCCCGCCGCGGACGCGACCGTCGGAGCGGGCCGCCCCCGGGGGATGGCGCCCCATTTTGATCGGGGCTGTCGACCTACCACCAAAACATCGCCGACCGCATTCTTTCCGTACGAATGAGCTTTACCGAAGAGCGAATCAGGAACTCCCTTACATACCTCGACGTGACGTGAAATCAGACGCCTGCCCACCGTGCCGCCGCAAAGAAAAGCGCAGGCCAGACCTCGTCGGCCCGGCGACGGCGGAAGGAAGATCTACGAGGCTCGGGTTTCAGCCGCAAAGGCGTTAATGTAGATTAATAGCGGTTGGCAGTCTTTTAGTAGATCCTTGAGATCTCCCGCAGATTCCCTGGGGGTGCGTCTTGCGATCAACGAACAAACTACCTCCGATTTTCCTCTGCGCCGCCATGCTCGGCGCCTTCCTCACCGGATGCACCACCGACCCTCTTGACGAAATGCGGAAAAAAGTCGTCCAGAACGCGTCGAAGTTCGAAAAGTTTTGCGAGAAATACTCCTCCTCCCTGTACGTGGGACTTGATGTCTCGGGTTCGAGCCGGGACGAGGATCTCCTCCAAAGCCGTCGTTCGACGATCCGCGACCTGCTGACCCTCACCGCCCTCTGCGGCGCGTCAAGAGAGCTCGGTTCCAATCAGGTGCGCGTCGTGGCGTTCGCCGACTCCGCGGCCGGCGAACAGGTGCTCTACAAATCCCCCTTGGAGTACAAGGGCGCGACCGCCAACGCACAGCTGCGAAGGACGCCCGAGGCCCTCGTGGGCGCGATGGAGAAGATCGACCGGCAACTGAAGGCGGCACTGCAAAAACCGCCGGGTCAGACGTCTGACGTGCTTGCCCAGTTCGGAGAGGCGGCGGAGTTCCAGGCACAGCTTTCCGGAGATCCACGGACACGCATTGCGATCTTGACAGACGGCGTCCACACCGCCCCGCCCGTCAACCTCAACAGGCAGGACCTGGATGTCGGGGAGGCGCTCAAACTCGCCGACCATCTCACCCCGCCACGCCTGAAGGACAGCGAGGTGACCGTCATCGGAATAGGCAGAACCGAGGGCGCCCCGGCCCCTACCGAGTACACGAACGTCATCAAATCCTTCTGGGCGGCGACGTGCACGCGCACAGGAGCCGCCTGTTCCATGGTCACCGATCTTTCCATCCCGGATGGGGCTCAGCTCTGGGAGTGACAAATCAAGGAACAGAAAAAATGGCTACGAAACTTTTTTCCGACCCCATCGTCAAGCGGGCGGAGAGAACCTCTCTGTCGATGGTCGAGAGGGCGTCCGCGGTCCCGGCGCCGGAGCTCCGCTTCTACATCGAGGACCAGCACGACCTCGTCGGTCAGAGCCAGCAGGATCTGTTCAACGCCGAGGGAGAGGCCAAGGCGCGAAAACCTTCCGCGAAGGCGGCGGGGCTCGCCACGGCTGCGGACGCCCAAAGACAACGCCTCGCGGACCATGCCCGGATAATCGTCGCCCGTCAGGAACGGCTGGAAAGAGCCGAGTCGGTGCTCAGCCCGCTGACGACGCGTTCCTCGCACAGCACGTTCAAGTACTGGGCCACGATCATAGCGTTGCTGTTCGGAGATGTGGCCGGCCTCACAGGAGCGGCCCTCTCCTCGGGCGAGTCACCCTATATCGCGTTCATGCAGTCGCTCGCCGTCGCGGCCGCCACCATCGCGGTGGGCAACAGCATAGGAACCTATTTCAAGCACATCCTCGAGGCCAGAAAGCGGGAGAAGGCTCGGCTCACCGCACAGGAAGAGGAGTTCTCACCGCTTTTCGACGGCTCCCACGGACCGATGACACTCCTCATGATCATAGGAGCGATTGCGATTCTTCTCATCGTCGTCGGCATCGGCGGGCTGCGGATGATGGCCAACAACCAAGTCACCGGAATAGTGTTCGGGGCCTTCGCCGGGGCGGTGGCCCTGGGTTCCATGTTCAACGCCTTCCATCACGCGTGCGAGGTTTCCGACAAACTGGATAAATACGAGACGGCCTACGCGCGCGCACGCCGGGAAGAGCGGAGGATCCTGCGTCGCGGCCCCATCTACAAGCAGGCCAAGCTGGCCTCGATCTCCGAGAGCATCCGGACCCAAGCTCAGCTCGAGGGCGCGGGAGCCCATGCCTGGGCAAAGGTCGGCGGATTCGAAACGCTGATCAACAACCCCGGCCTCGCCGGCCATGGGCGGCGGTACGAGGAAGGTTCACCGGAGCCCGTCGTTCCGGCTCCGCGCTCCGACCAGAGCACCGCACCCAGTGATCAGAGATCAAGGTGACGGAGGGACGCCGAGATGACTTTCAAACAGCGCTTCCGCGCCCCTCGTTTCATCGAGCCGAAGTCGTCCAGATGGAGCAGGCTGTTCGGGGAAACCAGCCCCTGGTCAGGGGAGGCCCTCTGGTTCAGGGGTGACCTGGAGGGAAACTGGCGACATCGCCGGCTCGGCGGGAAACCACCGGGGATCCAGCTTCCCGCCACCTCTCCGTGCCCGCACGACCCCACACTGGTCATGGTGGTCTTCGACGACTCCGGTTCGGTGATCGGCAGCAACGACCCGATCGGCAACCGGTACGAGGAGACCAGGGTCGCCGTCGAAAAACTCGCGCGTGCCTGCAAGTGCTATCGCCATGAAATAGCGGTCCTCCACTTCGATCGGGGCACCGGTGGCGACGTGGCTCCGTGCAGACTCGATCGACGAGGCCGTCGGCTGATCAACCAGGGGCTCGCCAAACCCCTTGAGGTGCTGTCGGGTTACGGAACCAGCGAGCTCACTTCGGTGCTCGCCGACGCGGGTCACCTCGCCGTCCAGAGGCCGCGTCACCGCAGGGTCCTGATCGTCTTCTCCGACTACGAGCTCACGGACCCGAACCCGGGTTGGGTGCTCAAGCAACTCTGCCATTTCCCCGCGGAGGTCCACGCGGTGGTGCTGGGCTCCCCGCCCCCTGATCAGCTCATGAACAATCCAGCGGTCGCGGTGACGTCCATCACCTGGAGCAGTCCCCGCGGAGCGGTGGCGCGCACGCTGTTCCAGGCGATCGTCAACGTTCCAGCCCGTTATGAAAGGCAGGGGACATGACCGCCTCCGCCTTACCCGGGCACGTTTCACTCGTTCCCGGCGCGCTTCTCCTCACCGGGCTGACCGCCGTCCTGCTCGCTGGTTGCGGCGGAGAGGAGAAAGCCGTGCCGCCGCCCACATTCATCTCCCAGTCCGTCGCCCCGACCGGGGCCGAGGTTCCTTGGTGGCAGGTCACTCCTCCCTCCGCGCCCCGGCCCCAGACGACGACGAGCATTCCCGCGGAGACGCTTTTCGAGCCGGGATCCTGGACACTCTCGCCACAGGCGAAGACCGTCCTCGACAAAATCGCCAAAAACGCCGCCGAGGGTGACGGCGTCAAAATCATAGTCAGTGCCCACACCGACAGCGACGGCGAGCCTGACTACAACCAGGATCTTTCTGAGAAACGCGCCACGGCAGTGGCCGCCTGGCTGGGCCAGCATGGGGTGAGCAAAAAGCAGATCATCGCCAAGGGGTGGGGGGAGACACTTCCCCTCGCTCCGAACACCAGCACGGAGAACAAAGCCAAGAACCGGCGCGTCGAGATCACCGTCAAAGAATCATGACGGCATCGGCGGCGACCGGAGCCGTCACGGCGCTTCCGCGCCCGTGTTTCTCATCGTGTGAAACGGCGCGAGGACGTTCTCAAAGAGGTGAGCTTCGATGAGACAACCAAGTCACGGCGCCTGCGCGATCGCCTTCCTGGCACTTCTCAGCTGGTTGCCCGCACCTCTCTCAGCCACCGTCCGTCGTCCGGCTTCTGCCATCACATTTCAGGTCGAGTCAACCCAAGGGTGGCAGCGAACCCCCATGAGACTGACCGCCGGGGAGCACTACTCCGTTTCGTACGTTTCACAGAAATGGACCGTTGACTACCGGAACTTCGATTACGTCGACGCCCGAGGCTATCCGCCCGGCACAGACTCCAAAATATACCAGCCGTGCAAGATCACCCCTGGCTGGCCGTACGCGCTGCTTCTCGGCAGGGTGTCGGGCAGCGATCCGCTGCCCATCGGCGACGACAGAGTTCTCACCGCGAAAAGAAGCGGCCACCTCTGGCTTCGCATTCATGACCGGGACGCCTGTCTCGGCGACAACAAAGGATCCGTGCTGGTGAAAATCACGAAACTCCAGAACGAGGTCCAGCGCGACAGGAATCTCAGCGAACTCCCTCAGGTCTCCGGAGGGGCCCAGCACGGTCCGGCCGACGTCAACGGTCAGCGATATGCGAACAGCGTCATACTCGAGGTCGGTTCCTGGTGGCCGACCCCGACGAACGCGGTCGAGTACAACCTGTCGCGTCACTGGAGTGACCTGCACGCCACGGTCGGCGTCAGTGACGACGCGCCGGCCGACACCAGAATGCGATTCGAAGCCTGGGCTGACAACCGCCGGCTGTACCGCAAGGAACTGGGCCTCGGCCAGTCAGACGTGATGGATCTCGACGTGAGCGGTGTGCTGCGTCTGAGACTTCAGGCGACCCTCATCAGCGGCGAGTACGCCAATGCGGTGTGGGGGGACGCCGCCGTAGGCGGATGACGCCTGTCAAATGTGAGACCCCGGCGTTTCGACCTTGTCCCATCCGGGGACGGCACTGCCTCTCCTCTCCCGCAGGAGTCCGCGTCAGTCAGAGTTCGAAGCGGGCGACGCGGCGGAGCTTGTTGGCCGCGTCCAGGGCGGCGACCTTGTAGGACTCGGCCAGGGTCGGGTAGTTGAAGACCGCGTCCACCAGGTAGTCGACCGTGCCGCCGCAGCCCATCACCGCCTGGCCGATGTGCAGCAGCTCGGTGGCGCCGGTGCCGAAGACGTGCACCCCCAGCAACGCCCGGCTCTCCGGGGAGACCAGCAGCTTCAGCATGCCGTAGGTGTCACCGATGATCTGCCCGCGCGCCAGTTCGCGGTAGCGGGCGATGCCCACCTCGAACGGGACGTGGGAGTGGGTGAGGTCCTCCTCGGTCCTGCCGATGAAGCTGATCTCGGGGATGGTGTAGATGCCGATCGGCTGCAGGTGGTGGATGCCGGGCAGCGGCTCGCCGCAGGCGTGGTGGGCGGCGATGCGGCCCTGCTCCATGGAGGTCGCCGCCAGCGAGGGGAAGCCGATGACGTCGCCCACCGCGTAGATGTGCTCGGCGGCGGTGCGGTAGTGCTCGTCGACGCCGATCCGGCCGCGCCCGTCGGCGACCAGTCCCGCGTTCTCCAGGGCGAGGGCGCCGGTCATGCCCTCCCGTCCCGCCGAGTACATCACGGTCTCGGCGGGGATCTTCTTGCCGCTCTCCAGGACGGTCAGCGCGCCGCGTGAGCGTTTCTCCACCGCCGCGACCGTCTCGCCGAACCAGAAGGTCACCGCCAGGTCCCGCAGGTGGTACTTCAGCGCCTCCACGATCTCCAGATCGCAGAAGTCCAGCATGCGCTCGCGCCGCTCGACCACCGTCACCTTCGTGCCCAGCGCGGCGAACATCGAGGCGTACTCGATGCCGATCACCCCGGCCCCGACCACGACCATCGAGTCCGGCACGTCCCGCAGGTGCAGGATGCCGTCGGAGTCGATGATCGTGTGCTCGTCGAACTCCACGGAGGCCGGACGCGCCGGTTTGGTCCCGGTGGCGATGATGATCTTCTCCGCGGTGACCTTGAGCTCCTGCCCCTTGTCGTCGACCACGGCCACGGTGTGCGGGTCGACGAAGTGGCCCAGGCCGTGCAGCAGCGCGACGTGGTTGCGCGACAGCTGGCTGCGGATCACGTCCACCTCGCGCCCCACCACGTGCTGGGTGCGGATCCCCAGGTCCGCCGCCGTGATCTCGTCCTTGACCCGGTAGCTCTGGCCGTACATGCCGCGTTGGTTGAGGCCTGTCAGGTGCAGGACGGCCTCGCGCAACGTCTTGGAGGGAATGGTGCCGGTGTTGATGCAGACACCGCCGATCATGTTGCGGCGTTCGACCACGGCGACGCGTCGCTCCAGCTTCGCCGCCGCGATCGCCGCTTTCTGCCCACCCGGCCCCGAACCCACGACGAGAACATCGAAGTCCCACATATAACCCAGTGTGAACGCCTCAGGCGTTCTCAACCAGGCCCCAGCCCAGGTCCGCGACCCGCGCAGCGGGAAGACCTCTCATGTCCGTCGCCTGAGGCCCGCGGCGGAGTCCGCCGTCCCCGTCGAAGGTCCGTGCGGCTTCGTGTCAGGCGATGACCGATCGCGCTCGCGACACGCCCGGGCGATCGCTAAGGCCGTTGCCCCGGCCTTTCGCGATCGCCGCGTCTGGACGATCGTTCCCACTCATGGGCCACGATCAGATCGGGGTGCCGATCCAGCAGATACCTCTGAAGTTCGGCGTTCCTGAACTGGTAGACCGGTCCCTCGGTGCGCAGCAGGCCCAGCCGGTAGGCGTCCTCGAGGAATGCCATGGTCCGCAGCGGCAGTCGCCACTTGTCGGCGGCCAGCCGGGGCGCCATCAGGTTGTAGGCCAGCCAGGCGTGGTGGTTTCCCACCATGACCCCGAACAGCAGCCCGACCAGGGCTCCCGTCGTGAGCGCCCGGGCGGCGTCCAGATGGGCCACCCGCCACCCGATGACTCCTCCCATGAGTCCGACGGCGAACCCGCTGAACGTCCGCAGAAGGGTGAGGTTCCTATCGGCCCGCCAGGTCGACCACGGCGATCTCGCCGCGCTGGTGGGGGTGGGGTGCTCGCTCCACCTGGCCAGGCCGAACACCAGCTCGAATCCGAGTCCTGAGGCGAGCCCGGCCAAAAGTGCCGAGGCGAATTTAGACTCACTGCTGCTGGCCGCGCCCACGAGTGCTCCCATGAACCCGACCAGCACCCCCTCCATGAGGTAGCGGACGAGGAGCCCGCCTCTTCCGCGGAAGTGGAAATTGGCGTAGCCGGGCGACTCCCGGAACCATGATTCGATCATGATTCTGGCCACGACCGTGGACAGCAGACCGGCCACGACCGCGGGCCGGGCCAGGAATTCCTTCTTGGAGTCCACCAGGAAATTGACCAACAGCCCGACCAAGAGACCGCACCCGAGGCTGACGCCCCACCGGGCGGCGCTCGTGGGGACATGGCGTGCCAGGCGCCACCAGGCCACCCCGCCGCCGCCTTCGCCGGCGACCTCCAGTTCGTGGGAGAGGTAGGTGAGCCAAAGACGCACCTGCCAGGCTTCCCAGGCGCGGTGAGGCCGAGAAAGAGGAGCTGCGCCGTTGACGGGGGGACGCGAGTCGATGAGGGCGGGGATGAAGCAGTCACACAGGTTCTCGTTGAGTCTGAACGCCTCCGCACGCCCGAGTTCCAGCAACGTGTCCGGCGGAGGAGCCCCGGGGAAGTCGATGTAGGTGACACGGATCTGCCAGAGCCCCAGGGGGGTCGAGGCGACGGCGGCCAAGGCGGGGAGGTCGCCTCGCCGTAAGCCCTCCAGGACGGCGGTCCAGACCTTCCCGAGGTTGAAGTGAAGGCACGTCTCCAGATAGTCGGCTGCGACGTCGGGAGAGAGAGGAAGCGGCTCGATGACCGCGGCCGCGGTGAGAACCTCTCCGCTCTCCCTGACCGACTCCGCGAACTGGGCCGTGCGGCAGGTGACGATCAGCTGGCCGGACTCCGACATCGACCGGTTCAGGGCGAGGAGAATACGGCTCCGGGCCTTCGTCGGCAGCTCGTCCAGCCCGTCCAGGACGGGCAGCACCTCACCACGCGTCGCCAGCGCCCTGGGGAGGTTCGGGCCAAGCTCCTCGGCGCACAGCGCGGGGTAGTCCGAGGCGAGACACGACCTCAGCCACTCGTGCAGCTCGGAATGCTTGTCGACGTCCCAGCGGGCCGCCGACAACAACACGGGGACGGGGTCCTCGGGGCGGCGCGTTTTCGCGAACTCCAGGAGAAGCCGCGTGGCCAGGACCGTTTTCCCCGTCCCCGGCTCGCCGAGGATGACGAGGCGTCGGCACCGCAGCGCGCGGAAACCGTCGGCCAGGACGGCGACGTCCTCACTGGGACCTTCGAAGGTCGGAGCGCCCCCCGTGACCAGACGAGGATGGTCCATCAGCTCCTTGCGTCCGGTTGATCGCCAGGACACCGAGATGGACGCGGGTTCCTCGATCGACCACAGAGCCGTCTCGGTTCTCCACTGCTCGATCACCCGGCCGGTGAGGACCTCCTTGGCCCTGTCGACCTGGGCGGCCGTCGCAGCGAGCGAGGATCTGGCCGATCTCCGCCGCCACAGCGGCAGGCGCAACAACCAGTCCGCCAGCGCTATCACACCCGCCATCATCACACCCAGCACCGCGACGTCGAGAATTTTGGCGGGCAACGTCTCCCCGAAGCCAGGGGTCTCATTCGCCCTAAGCCAGTTCATGAGCAGGAACCCCAGCGCCAGGAAAACAATCCCCAATGTCAGGCGGTTTTTGAGTATCGATGCGCAAGCTTTCCATTTTCCGCGTTTCACTGTCATAGAACCATCATGCGCTTGCGGGGCGCTGGAAAGTAACTAAACAGCCCCAAGCAGGAGACCAACTGTGCGGAAAGAGACACACTCCAATCCATGCACGGGTCAAACCGGCGACACCGGCGGACGCAGAAGCGCGGAAAACAGGGAAAGGCGCCGCAAGGACAGAGAATGCAGCCGCCATGGAGACCGGCACACGCGCCGACCGATGCCGGAGAAGGAACCCCGGCGTTCATCCCGGGGAAACGGCCCCTGGCCCGTGGCGTCGAGCCGCGGCCCGACCACGAGAACCGGGCAGGACGAGGTTGCCGTCGGTGACGAGCATGAAACGTTCAAGCCCCGGCACGACGGCGTGCAGCGCGACGATCTCTCCCGGAAGGGCGGCCGCCACGCGCCAGTAGGGGGTGTGACCATGCGCGGCGAGGAGCGTGATCAGCTCGCGTAACTGGACACGGGGGTGAACGGGCGGCCGGGCGGGCTGCTCGAAGGGGATCGTGACGGTGTCACGCAGGCGGGCGGTGAGGTCGAAGCGCCCGCACGCGTACAGCGCGGGATGGCCGGCCAGCCCCGCCAGTCCGCCGTGAACCGGCGCGTCGGACGACAGGAGCCCCTCTCCCAGGACGCTCTGGAGGAGTTCGGTGAGAGCTCGCCAGACGGCACGGGTGAGACTGAGCGAGGCGCCCGCGCCGCGCCGGTGCGGCTTTCCGGGAGTCGGAGCGACGTAGGCGAGCGCGGTGGGCACTTCGAGATCGCTGGTGATGTCCAGCAGATGCACCGGCGAGCCGGTGAGCCGCTCGGCCGCCGAGTGGGCGTGTGCCAGATCGCCGGGGAGCGTGCCGGGGTCGATCACGGTGGGCCTGAAGTCGTCCACCCCGAGGAAAGCCCGTACCAGGAGCAGAGAGAAGGCATCGCGCTCGACGATCTCGTTGAGCGCGTGCAGCAGCGCCTCCGCGGCGGTGACGCCGACCGCCGAGCCGCTGTTGCAGCTGTAGCGCATCAACTCGCCGTAGTCGTAGGTGTCCGCGACCCGCTCACGCAGCCGGCCGGCATGGGTCTCGACGTACCAGGGTGCCGACAACGCCAGAGGCACCGGCGTCTTCGCCCCTCCCCCTGCGGGCCGATAACGATGGCAGGCCAGACGCTGCGCGGACGTCCGGGCGAGTGTCAGGGCACAGGCCTCGTCCTTCAGCGGGCCTGTCGCGATCCGGCCCGCCTCGACCAGCTCCACGGCTGCGGGGTCGAACAAAGCCGGCCCTGTGAGGTAGTGCTCCAGCGCCTCGAACAACGCTCCGACACGCGCCTCCTCGCGCCGCCCCTTCCCCATTCCTCGGGCCATGGGGGGCGTGGCCCCGTCCTGGGCGAGCATCTGACACGACCAAGCGGTCGGATCCTCACCCCGCCCCAGGTCGGCCAGCTTCGGTTCCAGCCCCAGTTCCGCAAGCGCCGCCGTCACCCGTGTCGCGGCCTCCGCCAGCGACACCACGCGCTCCGCCTCGAAACGCGTATCGCCCTTCCGGTCGACATCGACCGGACCGCTCACCGAAATGACCGCCCCGACTTTCGAACTCGTTTTCCCGTCTTCTTGTTCCGCTTTTCGGATCGGCAAGGGACGGCGAGCACGGGACAGGTTCCCGCGCCCACCGTTCGACTCTCCCGAAAGCGTTTACCGGTTATGCTCGACCTCCACCGGGCGGAGCAGTTCTTCCAACTTCTCACGTTCGGCCTCGGTCAACCTCTGACCTGCCCTGTCCAGGGATTCGGACTTTTGAAAATCCGCGGCGAGTCCCATAAGAATCACCTCCGACTGGAGGTCCCCCGAAGCCCGTCGAACAAACGCGACGGACGATGTCCTCCCCAAAAAAGAACACCAAACCCCCACAGGAGCGCCGACGTCCGATGTCCTTTCGCGGGCTCCTGCGGCTCGGAGCCTCCGCGGCGCACGGTCCAGGTGAAAGCCGACGGCGCTTTCCGCCGGATCCCCGCGGTTTCGTCGAGCTCGTGGGCCGTCACACGGCGACGGTCTTCTACGCCCCCTGCTGCATGGGGATCCCCACCCTGTCGACGATCCTCTCCGCGCCCTCCTCGCGAGCGCAGTGCGCGCAGCAGAACCAGCGCCGGTCGGCCTGGACGCCGTGGCCGACGATCCGCACCCCGCAGTGCTCGCATATCGGCGCCATCCGCTGGATCGCGCACTCGAAGCTGTCGAAGACGTGCACGGCCCCCTGCGCGTGCACCTCGAAGCTCATGTCGTAGTCGTTTCCGCAGACCTCACAACGCGCCATGTCTCCCCCCGGACCTCATGGATTTTTCCGTGTAGGGTCTACCCGGCCGGGCGGCGGCTCAGACAGGTGTTCCCGTGACGACGACCGCGATGAGCAGGGCGAACACCAGCGCGGCGAGCACCGCGAGCAGGATCAGCCGGGCGCGGTTCCCGCGTGCCGCGTGGAGGGCGCGGTCGGCCTCGATCCATCCGCGCAGCCGGGGCCAGGCGTACGGCAGCGCCGGATGGGCCAGTTCCGCCTCCTCTCCCCGCCTGGCGATCAGGCAGTCGAACGCCTCGACGATCCGGGTCTCGGGCACTCTCGCCCGCCGCGTGCCGGTCCGGCCGTCGGCGGAGACGGTGCAGAACCTGAGGAACACCGCTGACGCGATCTCGCGCTCGGCCGGGTCCAGCGCGGCGTAGGCCTCCTCGGCGACGACGCCGAGCGCGGGGTCATCGCAGGGAGTGCGCAGCCCGGCCGCCATCTGGCCGCCCGCCGCGAGCAGGAAGTCCGTCGTGAGGGGGGCGTCGGCGGCGAGCAGGGCGTCGACCAGCCCTGCGCGCCTGCCGAGCACGGCCTCCGTGGTGAGCGGGACCCCCGCCTCGAGCAGGGCCTGCGTGAACGGCGGCGCGCCGGGACCGTCCTCTGACTCCGTGGAGGCGCGGGAGCCGTCCTCGGATCTGGGGGAGACGCGCGCGTCGTGCCTGACCAGCGCGAGCAACAGGTCCGCGGCGGCGGGCCTGGCGAGCGGATCCTTGGCCAGGGCTGAGGCGACCAGGCCGCGCAGCGGGCCGGAGAGCGTGTCCAGGCAGGGGTCCGTCGAGAGCACGCCGTGCATGATCGAACCCAGACTGCCCGCGGCGAACGGGTCCGCTCCGGTGGCGGCGTAGAGCACGGTCGCCCCCCAGGCGAACACGTCCGCGGCGGCGCCGGCCTCCTGCCCGGTGAACACCTCGGGCGCCGTGTAGGCCGGGGCGCCTATCACCAGCCTGGGCGAGGTCAGCGTCGCCTCCATCGCGGGCACAAGCCCGAAGTCGATGACCCGGGGGCCTTCCTGCCCGAGCAGCACGGTGTCCGGTGTGAGGCCGCGGTGGACCATTCCCGCGTCGTGGATCGCGGTCAGCGCGGTGGCCACCGCCGCGGCCAGACGGTCGAGATCGGCTCCGGCGAGGACCCGCCCGGCCTCGCGGAGGCTGGGACCGGCGACGTACTCGCTGACGATGTACGGCCTCGGCCCGTCGAGGTCGGCGTCGACCACCCCTGCCGTGCAGTACGGGGCGACGCCGCGCGCCACGGCCGCCTCTCCGGCGAGCCGCCTCCACAGTGCCGGGTCACCGTGCGGCACCTTCACGGCGACCCGCCGCCCGTCGGAGCCGTAGGCCTCGTAGACCACTCCCCGGCGGCCCGCTCCCAGGCGTCCGGCCAGCCAGTAGTCCCCCAGGCGTCGCGGGTCCCCTTCGATCAACCTCGCCGCAGCTCTCATATGGTCTTGGATGCGGCCATGAGCCAGAAAGTTTGGGGCTAATCAGGACATACATTTCGGTAGGGAATGTCCTTCAGGTAGGTCTCCCACTCCTGCCGCGTCAGGGTGCGGCCCGCCCGCTCGCAGACCGCGGTCACCACGACCTCCGTGTCCACCGGGTGCTCGGTCAGGGCGCCTTCCGAGTCGACCGTGACCAGCCGCGATCCGTCGGCGGTGAAGGCCAGCGACTTCGGCTCCCCGGCGCCGACGGCGATCGGCGCGCCGAGGCGTCGTCCGGTGGCGACGTCCCACAGCGCCACCGACCGCGCGTCGGTCCTGGAGGCGATCACGTCGCCGCGCGGCGAGTAGGCCAGCAGGGGCGCGGCGATGTCCGAGCCGCCCCTGATGATCCCGCCGACCGGTCTCCTGCTCCCGGTCTCCCAGATCGACAGCCGTTCGACCTCGTCGGAGATGACGAAGCGGGAGCCGTCCTCGCTGAAGGCGAGCCCGGTCACCGAGACGCCGACGGTCGGCGAGCCGTAGGAGGGACCGAAGGGCTTGCCCGTCTCCGCGTCCAGCAGGCGCTGTTCGTCCCCGACGATCGCCAGCGCCCTGCCGTCCGGGGTGAAGCGCAGCCCTTCGGGATAGACCTGCTTCCTGGACCAGCGATGACGGCCGCTCGGCACGTCCCACGCGTGGATCTCCCCCTTCTTGCCGCCGCTCGTGTCGGAGGGGGCGACGTAGCAGGCGACGACGGCGCCGTCCGGGCTCATCGCGACGGCGGACACGTAGCCCTGCGTCGAGGCCTCGACGGCGGCGATCCGCCTGAAGGTCCGGGTGTCCCAGATCGCCACCCCGTTGCCCGTGCCGCTGATGACCGCCAGCCGTCCGCCGTCGCCGCTGAAGGCCATCTCGAAGTAGCCGCCGAGGTCCTCGAGACCGACGTCCAGGGTCGCCACGGGCTTGCGCCGCCGGACGTCCCACAGCCTGACCTCGCTCGTCCGCTCGCCCTTCGAGGCGAGCAGGCGGCCGTCGGGGCTCAGCGCCGCCCGGTGGGTCTCCGCGTCCTTGAGCACGACGGGCATGGTCACCGCGGCGATGTCGAGGGTCGTGACCGAGCCCTCGCTCAGGTAACGCAGGGTGCGCCCGTCCGGGTCGAAGGCCGCGACCGGGCTGAACGCGTCGATGGCGTGGGTGAGCAGGAGAGCTCCGTCCTCGACCCGCCAGATCCTGATGCTCTTGCCGGTCACGGACGCCAGGAACCGGCCGTCGGGGCTGAAGCGCAGCGTGTCCGCGTCGCCCTCGTCGAACGCGCGCTGCGTGTCGGCTCCGGTGAACGAGCGTTGCAGGTCGGCTCCGGTGGAGGCGTCGCGCAGTCGCACGAGCGCGCCGTTGCGGACCGCGACGGTCCTGTTGTCGGGGCTGTAGGCCGCTCTCAGCGCGCAGGACTCGCAGTGGTCGAGCCGCACCTTGCCCCTGTCCTTCAGGGTCCACGCCGTCACGTTCCCGTCGAGGCCTGCGGTGACGAGCCCGCGGCCGTCCGGTGAGGTGTCGAAGTCCATGCCCGCGCTGAACGGGAACGCCTCGCCTCCGGTCTCCGAGTTCCAGACCGTCAGCCCCTCCCCCAGCCTGACCAGGACCAGGTCCTCGGCCTGGCCGAAGAACGGCTGGGACCAACCGCCGTCTCCGCCTTCCGGCACGGTGAGGGTCGCACCGGTCGGCCTGCCCTTCGCCACGTCCCAGATCGTTAGTTTCGTCCTGCTGACCACGGCGAGCCGCCTGCCGCTCGGGCTCAGCGCGATCCCCGTCAGGTCGTCGCCGATCCCGGTGAACCCGCTGGCGCGCCTGCCGGTCCGCACGTCCCAGATCCGCGCCTCGCCGTCACTCGCGCTGACGAGCGTGCGCCCGTCGCGGCTCAGCGCTCTGAACGTCCGGACATCGGTCGCCGGGTCGTGGAAGGACGCCGTCTCCCGCTGCGCGAGCGAGCCGGTCAGGCTCGCCCTGGCCTCGGTGACCGCGGCCAGGGCGAGCGGGTCGGTCAGGCTCGTCCCGGCCTCGCCGGCCGAGGCCAGCCGCCAGGCGGCCACGCTGAGCAGCATGGCGGTGACCGGCTCGGCGACCCGCAGCGCGTCGGCGGTCGCGGCGAGCTGGCGGGCCTCCGCCCGGTCCCGCTGCAGCGCGATGGTGACGTTGCGCTCGCCGACCGCCCTGCTCTGCTGTACGGCGAGCGCCCCGGCGGCCAGCGCGACCGCCAGCAGCGCGGCCAGCGTCACCGACACCAGCCTGCCTCAGCGGGCACGGCGTCTGGCGAGGGCGGCCGCCTCGAGGAAGGCGCGCTCGACCGAGCTCAGGGTGATGTCGCGGCGTCCGGTCGCCGCCCAGCGCATGGCGTTCTCCAGGGTGCTTCCCTGGAACAGGTCGCCGTCCCTGCGTCCCTGACTCTGCCAGCGTCCCGCGGCGGTGAGGATCTCCCGGTGGAAGGCCAGGCCGTCCCTGTTGGCCCGGACCCACTGGCGCAGCCGGGGCCAGGCCTGGGGAAGCGCGGGCCGCGTCAGCCACATCTCCTGGCCGTCGTGCCCGACCAGGTAGGCGAAGGTCTGGAGCACCCGCATGACCGCGCCCGCCTCGTTCTCGTCGCGCCCGTCGAGGAGCTCGGCCAGCTGCGCCCGCCGTACGGTCAGCTCGCCGTCGTCGGTGACGGTGACGAGCCTGAGGAACATCTCGGGTGCGATCTCCCGCTCCGCCTGACCGAGCGCGGCGTAGGCGTCCTCGGCGAGGACACCGAGCGCCGGGTCGTTCGAGCCCTCGTGCATCCGGGCTCCGGCCTCGCTGCCCGCCGTGAGCAGCCGCCCGGTGTCGAGACCGTCCCCGCTGACCAGGGCGAGCAGCAGCTCCCTCGCCGACGGTCTGGCCTGCGGGTCCTTGGCGAGCGAGGCCGCGACGAGCGGGCGGAGCCGTTCGGGGAGCATGTCGAGCCGGGGCTGGACGGAGAGCACCCGGTGCATGACGGCTCCCAGGTTCTCCGCCCTGAACGGGTCCGTGCCCGTCGTGGCGAAGAGCATGATCCCGCCCCAGGCGAACACGTCGACGGCGCTGCTCGCGCGCTGGCCCATGAAGATCTCGGGAGCCATGTAGGTGGGGGTTCCCGAGACCGCTCCGGTCGCGGTCAGCGACATGTCCTCCGTGCGGGCGATGCCGAAGTCGATCACCCGGGGGCCGTCGGGGCCGAGCAGCACGTTGTCGGGTTTGAGGTCGCGGTGGACGACCCCGGCTTCGTGGATCGCGGTCAGCGCCGTGGCGACGGCGGTCGCGAGGCGGTGCAGGTCGCCCCCGGTGAAACGGCGGCCGTCCTCGACGGCCCTGCGCAGGCTGGGGCCCTGGACGTACTCGGAGACGATGTACGGCCTCGGCCCGTCGAGATCGGCGTCGATCACGGCGGCCGTGCAGAAGGAGGCGACCCGCCGGGCGGCGGCCGCCTCGCGCCCGAACCGGTCGCGCAGCTCGGAGTCGGTGGTCGCGTCGCCGTGCAGCACCTTGATCGCGACCCGCCCGCCCGCCGCGTCGTAGGCCTCGTAGACCACGCCCTGGCCGCCCGCGCCGAGACGCCCCGCCAGCCAGTAGCCGCCCAGCCGTTGCGGGTCTCCGTCGATCAGTCCGGTGCTCATCTTCCGCCTTTCCCTCTTCGGCTCGTTGGACGCGCCGGTGGGCGCCGTGGTTCGGCCGATGTCACACACTCGGAGGATGTCTCGTCCTTCTTGTGTGAACAGCGACGAAGACCTCGCGGCCGAGTTCGCCGCCATCAGGCCGAGGCTGGTCGGTGTGGCCTACGGGCTGCTCGGCAGCCTCGACGAGGCGGAGGACGTGGTGCAGGACGCCTGGCTGCGGCTGGGCCGGGTGGAACGCGCCGAGGTCAGGGACGTCACCGGCTGGCTGGTGGTCACGGTGTCCAGGCTGGCGCTGGACGTGCTGCGCTCGGCCCGCGTGCGCCGGGAGGAGTACGTGGGGCCGTGGCTGCCCGAGCCGGTGGTGACCGAGGCCGATCCCGCCGACAGGATCACGCTGGCCGAGTCGATGAGCCTGGCCATGCTGGTGGTGCTGGAGTCGCTCAGCCCCGCCGAGCGGACCGCGTTCGTGCTGCACGACGTGTTCGGGCTGCCCTTCGAAGAGGTCGGCCGGGCCGTCGGGCGGTCGCCCGCCGCGTGCCGTCAGCTCGCCGCCCGCGCCCGCAGGCACGTCACGGCCAGGGCTCCCCGGTTCGAGGTGGACGCGGCCGAGCATCGCAAGGTGGTCGAGGCGTTCGCCAGGGCCAGTTCGGGCAGGGACATCGCCGCCCTGGTCGCGCTGCTCGACCCGGACGTGGTGCTGCGCAGCGACGGCGGTGGCCTGGTGAAGGCGGCCAGACGGCCGATCCACGGCGCGGACAAGGTCGCCCGCTTCCTGGCCGGCGTGACGAAGCGGTACGGCGCGAGCGGCCGGCTGGCGGCGACCACGGTCAACGGCTGGCCGGGACTGCTGCGCTTCCAGGACGGAACGCTCATCGCCGTCCTCGGGCTGTCCGTCGCCGACGGCCGGATCACCGAGATCGACGTCGTGATGAACCCGGAGAAACTGAGGAGTGTTCGATGAAGGAGCGGATGAACGTGGCCGAGCTTGCCCCCGAGGCGTACATCGCGGCGATCAACGCGTGGAACCGGATCGGGGTGACCACGCGTAGGACGGCCGGCTCCCTGCGCGATCAAACCGGTTGATGGCCGTCGCCCACGCGGACTAGGTTGGCTTGCACGGGCATCCGCATGAACCGGCCTCCCGCGGTCTTCGCGGGCCGGACGACGGTTGCCGCCGAATCGGTGAGATCGAGGGAGAGGGGGCGGACAATGCGGCGCACCAAGGTCGCCCGTTCGCAGAATCGGCGTCGCCGCGCCCGCGCTTCCGATCTGGACCTGCGCACCCCGTCAGGCCGTCGGCTTCCCTACTGAGGCCTTTCCCACTGAGGTCTTTCCGCCGACGATCAGATCTTTACGACGGTTTTACACGGCGATCTGTAGACATCTCATGTAACGAAATCGTCACGCCGGGGGGCTCGATGAAGAGGCTTGTGGTTGTGCCACCATACGTCGCGCGGCTCAAGATCAGGGATATCCGTTCCGCGACACGCCGAAGGACGACCGGTGACGCCAAGGTCGTCGATCTGCTCGCCTACACCGGGCGCAACGTCCTGCGGTTCCCGCGTACGAGCGGCCCCACCCCCGCGGCCTGACCCTCACGATCCGCTCCACGAGAAGGACCCGCCCCCGCGGGTCCTTTCCCGTTTCCGGCCCGCACTCCGCCCCACAGGTGGACGGCGCGTCCGCCTATACGCTGAGAGCCATGGAGAGAGCAGACGCCGCACGCAACCGGGCGCGCATCCTGGCCGCCGCCGGGGAGCTGTTCGCCGCCAAGGGGGCGCCGAACGTCACCATGGAGGACATCGCCAGGGCCGCGGGAGTCGGTCGGGGCACCCTGTACCGCCGTTACCCCGACCGGGCCGCGATCGCGACCGCGATGCTCGACGAACACGAGAAGGCGCTGCAGCGTGAGCTGATCGAGGGCGACGCCCCCCTGGGCCCGGGGGCGCCGCCCGCGGAGCGGCTGGCCGCCTTCTACTCGGCGATGGTCGGGCTGCTCGAGTCGCACTCCCACCTGGTGCTGGGCGCGGAGACCGGACGGTCGCGCTTCGGCACCGGGGCGTACGGCTTCTGGCGGGTGCACGTGCGCTCGCTGCTGGTCGCCGCCGGCGCGCCCGACCCGGACGCGCTGGTCGAGGTCGTGCTCGCCCCGCTGGCCCCCGAGGTCTACGCCCACCAGCGGACCGGCAGGAACCTCAGCCCCGAGCGGATAGCCGCGGCTCTCGGCGAGCTCGCTCTGCGACTGCTCCCAGGGCCATCGCCAGCTCCCGGGGATGCGTGAGCTGCGGGTAGTGTCCCGCGCCCGGGATCACGACGGCCGGTCTGTCGACGGCGAGCGGATCCGCCGAGCCGACGACGATCGTCACCGGGGCCTCGACCCGGTCGAGCAGTCCGCGCAGCTCGTTCCTGGCGGCGTCGGCGGCGCGCATCGCCTCGACCACCCGGCGGGCGGCGCCGGGACGGCGCAGGTCGCCGAGCGCGGCCCCGGGGACGCCGAGCCTGGCGCCGAGGCGCGCCCTGGAGATCCGGCGCAGCACCGGCACGGCCGCCGCGGAACGCGGAAACCGTCCGCCCCTCGGCTGCAGGAACGCGGGAGCGACCAGGACGACGGCGGACACCCTGTCGGGCCGGGCCCGCGCGTAGCGCAGGACGGGCCCGCAGCCGAAGGAGTGGCCGACCAGCACCGGCCGTGTCCTGACCGGCTCCAGCAGGGCGGCCGTCCAGTCGTCGAGTGAGCCGGCGGGAGCGGAGCGGCCGAGGCCGGGCAGGTCGGCGGCCAGAGCCTGGTCGTCCAGGAGCTCGCTCACGTCCGCCCACGAGTCCGCGTCCAGCGGCAGCCCGTGCAGCAGCACGTATCCGGGGTCGCGCCGCTCGCCGGCCACCCAGGCGCGGCTTCCGGCGACGTCCTGGAACCCGTACGGCCCGCGCGGCGGGACCCCCTCCCCGAATCCGGTGCCGACCAGCCCGTCCGCCCAGTCCCTGAGCACCTGTTCCACGGGAGGCGCGCTCAGCCCGGCCCGCTCGGCGAAGGCCGCGGCCGGGGCGGTCTCGTAGCGGTCGCCGGACAGGAACGACAGCGTCTCGGGGTCGGCCCCGGTGAGGGCGCGGGGCAGTCGCCGTACCACCCGGACCGGAACCGTACGGCGCGGCGCGCGCACGCCCAGGTGCCCGGCCACCAGCGCGACCAGCTCGGGCAGGTTGGGCGTCTCGTCGTCGAGCACCCAGTAGGCCTGCCCCCGCGTCTCCTCGTGCTCGGGCACCGCGGCCATGAACCGGGCGAAGTGGTCCGCGTCGACGATCGGCAGGAAGACGTCCGGGCCGCCGGGCAGCACGGGCAGCCGCCCTCTCCACAGATCGTGGACCATCGCGGCGAGACCGATGAACTGGCCGGTTCCGACCACCGTGCTGGGGTTGACGATCGTCAGCGGGATGTCCAGTTCGCGTGCCCTGGCCCGGACCGCCGCGTCGCCCTCCCGCTTGGACGCCTCGTAGGCGCCGTCCCGCCGGTAGTCGGCGGGGCCGCCGCTGACGCGATAGCCGCTGATGTGGACCAGACGGCGTAGCCCCGTGCGGGCGGCGGCCCAGTCGGCCACGTTGAGCGCCCCGGTCACGTTGACCGCCCTCGCCTCCTCGACGCCCAGTCCGAAGGCGAAACGGGCCGCGGCGTTGTAGACGTCGCGCACCCCTGCCAGGCCTTCGGCCCCGGGACCGGAGACGCCGTCCAGGCCGAGGCCGGGAACGGTCACGTCGGCGGTGACGACGGTCAGCCGCGCCGCGTCCACCCCCTGCCCGGCGAGCCAGGACGTCAGCCGGTCGCCGCGGCCGCGCAGCGCGGCGGCCACCTCGCGGTCCTGCCGGAGCAGTTCCGCGACCAGGGAGCGTCCGACGAATCCCGCCGCGCCGAAGACGATGGAGTCGGGGGCCACACGATCACCTCATAATAGATCGGTCTACATATTTTATGGACACACAGCAGTCCGCGGCGGCGGATCCCGTCACCGCCGCCGTGAAGGGTCTAAAGCAGCGCCGCGACGCGGCGGGTCACCCGCTCGAGCGGTTCCCTGCTGCGGTGGGCGCGGGCCAGCAGCAGCGCGCCCTCGACCAGGGCGAGAACGGCGACGGCCGTGTCCTCGGGCTCGGGATGCCCGTCGGCGGCCAGCCGGTCGCGCAGCGTGCCCTCCCAGGAGCCGTAGACCTCGGAGCAGACCTCCTGGAGCGGATCGCTGGTCGCCGCCATCTCCAGCGCGACCGTCGCGACCGGGCAGCCCCTGCGCCACCCGGACTCCTCCAGCCTGTCGCCGAGCAGCGCGAGCATCCCGGTGACCAGGCCCACGGCGTCGGGCGCGGCCTCGGCCAGCTCCCGCGCGACGTCGCCGATCTCGCGGCCCGCCCGCCGCACCGACTCCCCGACGAGCTGTTCCTTGCCGCCGGGGAAGTGGAAGTAGAGCGAGCCGCGCGGCGCCCCGCTGGCCGCGACCACCTGGTTGAGCCCGGCCCCGAAGTAGCCTCCGCCCTCGATCAGGTCCCGCGTCGCGTCCAGCAACCGGCTCCTGGTCTCGTCACCCTTCCGTCCCATGCCTTAAAAATAGACCGGTCTTCTTATTATCTGCAAACCCGCCGCACCCCGGTCCGGCGAAGTTTTCCCGTTCCGTCTCCGAATAGAACGGAACATTTTGTTCCACAAGCTATATTGATGGCATGGAGACAACGAGCACACCACCCCTGAGCGGCAGGAAGGCCCAGGCGGCCCGTAACGACCAGGTCATCCTCGAAGCGGCACGGGCGGTCTTCGTCGCCGACCCCGGCGCGCCGATCTCCGCCGTCGCGGAACGCGCCAAAGTCGGCATCAGCGCCCTCTACCGCCGTTACCCCAGCAAGGAGGACCTGCTCCGCAAGCTCTGCTCCGACGGCCTGAAAACCTACATCGTCGCCGCGGAGAGGGCCCTGGCCGACGAAGGCGACGCCTGGACGTCCTTCGCCGCCTTCGTGCGCGACGTCGTGGACGCCGACACCCACTCCCTGACGATCAACCTGGCGGGCGCCTTCACCCCCGACGAGAGCCTCTACCGCGACTCCGCCCACGCCTCCGAGCTCACCGTCCAGATCTTCGACCGCGCGGCTCAGGCCGGAGCGCTCCGCCCCGGCCTGGACGTCGCCGACGTGACGATGGTCTTCGAACTGCTGGCCTCCGCGCACCTCGGCGACGAGGCCAGGACGTTTGAGATCAGGCGCCGCTATCTGACGCTGCTGCTGGACGCCCTGCACCTGCCCTCCGCCCCTCCCCTGCCGGGCCCGCCTCCGAGCGTCGAGGAGGTCAACGAGCGCTGGAACACCTGAGGCCTGTTTCGCGGGGCGTCCAAGCCATGGCGGCGGCCAGGCGACGGGTAGGCGACGGGTAGGCGACGGTCACGCCGGCCGTGGAGCGCGAGGGGCCGCAGGGCCCCTCGCCCGCCGGCGTCGGACGAGCCCGTCGGCGTCGAACTCACCGAAGGCGAAGAAGGCCCGCGCCCCCCTTTCCCCCGTCACGGACACACCAGCCGGAGAGGCGTCCCTCGGCACACGGCATCGACCGAGAATCCTCACGGAAAGGCGCGGGGAATCGCTCCGGCGGGACACGAGGGACACACGGTTTCGTCTTTTCGACATGCCGATAACTCCCCTAAAACAGCATTGACCCAACATGTCCCCCCATTTACTATCCAAATAGGTCACCGTAAATATCTGACTACGGAGAGTGAATATCGCGGAGGCGGCGCGCGGGGCCTGCGATCCGAACGGATCCGCGGCCGCGCCGACACCGCCCGGACGGGACCGGCCCCGGAACGCGACACCTCTCTCATCCCCCCCATGCACGCCCCTGCCATGCCAACCCGCTGAGTCAGCCAGGAGCATCCGCATGACCGTCACCCCCGAGCCCATCGTCCTGGACCCCCGCGGTGCCGACCTCCCCGGCGAGGTCTCCCGGCTGCGCGCCCTCGGCACCGTGGTCAGGGTGGAGCTTCCCGGCGGGGTTCCCGCCTGGGCAATCACCCAGCACGACCTGCTCAAACAGGTCATCCTTCATCCCAAGGTCAGCAAGGACCCGCGCCTGCACTGGAACCTGTGGCCGCAGATCGACTCCCACCCCGAGTGGGGCTGGCTGCACCTGTGGATCGGCATGCGGAACCTGCTCAACGCCTACGGCACCGATCACCAGCGGCTCCGCAACCTCGTCGCGCCCAGCTTCACCAGTCGCCGGACCAAGCTCATGCTGCCGATCATCGAGCGGATCACCGCCGATCTGCTCGACCGCCTCGCCTCCCTGCCCGCGGGCCAGGTCGTCGACCTGCGCGTCGCCTTCGTCCACCCGCTGCCCATGAGGGTGATCTGCGAGCTGTACGGCGTTCCCGACACGCTGCGCCCCGAGGTCGCCGACATCGTGGAGGCCTTCCTCGACAGCAGCGCCACCGCCGAACAGGCGGCCGAGACGGCCGCCAGGATCAACGTCGTCTTCCCCGCGCTGATCGACCACAAGCGTGAGCACCCGGGCGACGATCTGACCACGGAACTGATCAACGCGCGTGACCGGGACGACCGGCTGAACGACGACGAGCTGCGCGACACCCTGCTGACGATCCTGGGCGCCGGGCACGAGACCACCGTCGACCTGATCTGCAGCGCGGTGCACGCCCTGCTCACCCATCCCGACCAGCTCCGCCGGGTCCGCGCCGGGGAGCTCACCTGGGAGGCCGTGATCGAGGAGGTCCTGCGCTGGGCCCCTCCGGTCGCCAACTTCCCGCTGCGGTACGCCGTTGAGCCCCTCGACGTCGACGGCGTGCGCATCCCCGCGGGCGACGCCATTCTCGCCACCTACTTCGCGGCGGGCCACGACCCCCACCAGCACGGCCCGCACGCCGACCGGTTCGACGCGGAGCGGCCCCCAGCCGAGCATCTGGCCTTCGGCATCGGGGTGCACCGCTGCATCGGCGCCCCCCTGGCCCGCCAGGAGGCGCTCATCGCCCTGCCCGCGCTGTTCGACCGCTTCCCCGATCTCCGGCTCGCCGCCGGCGAGACCGGGCTGCGGCGGCTCCCCTCCCTGGTCGTCCACGGCTGGAGCGAGCTTCCCGTTCGGCTGTCCCCCCCGGAGGAGCCCTGAGGACCACCGGTCTCAGAAATCACAACCGCGGAAAGAAAACGGAGCGGCCGCTCTTTTCCAGAAAATGGACACAGTAGGATATATATAGAAATTCCCGAGCTTCGGGGAAGAGTACCTCTTTCCTGCCACCTCACCGGATCACAGATATATGAAAAATCCCTAGATGCCAGGAAAAATGCCGTAAGTCAGGAAAGGGAACTTCTACCGTTTTCTTCTGATCGCCTCGGGCGGTGAGCCCCCGCTGCCCGCGCGGCGTCTCCACCGGGGTACGGCCCGCTCAGGCGGGGGTTCGGAAGGTCCTGCGGTAGGCCGAGGGCGAGGTGCGCATCGCCCTGGCGAAGTGGTGACGGAAGGTCACCGCGCTGTCGAACCCCACCGCCGCGGCGATCTCCTCGATCGGCGCCGCGGAGGACTCCAGCAGCGCCAGGCTGGCCGCGATCCGCTGGGAGATCACCCAGCGCAGCGGGCTGGTGCCGGTCTGACGGTTGAAATGCCTGATGAAGGTGCGTTGCGACATGTGTGCCGCCCCGGCCATCGCGGCGACCGTGATCGGCTCGGCCAGACGGCCGAGCGCCCAGGCCATCGCGGCGGCCACCGCGTCGTCGTCCTCGACGGGGGTGACCGGGGCCTGGACGAACTGGGCCTGCCCGCCCTCCCTGTGCGGCGGGATGACCAGCCTGCGCGCGACCGAGTTGGCCACGGCGGGGCCGTGGTCCTTGCGGACCAGGTGGATCAGCAGGTCGAGGCCGGCCGCGCTGCCCGCGCTGGTCAGCACGTCGTCGCCGTCCACGTAGAGCACGTCCGGATTGACCCTGACCCGGGGGAACCTGCGCTGCAGCAGTCCGGCGTACCTCCAGTGGGTGGTCGCCTCGCGCTCGTCGAGAAGCCCTGCGGCGGCCAGCGCGAAGGCTCCCGAGCAGATCGACACGATCCTCGCCCCTCTGGCGCGCGCCGCTCCCAGCGTCGCGAGCAGCTCCGGCGAGACCTGGCCCCGCACATCCGGGACCGCGGGCACGATCACCGTGTCCGCACCGGCCGCGACGTCGAGCCCGTGCTCGGCCCGCATGGTGAACCCGCCGACGATCCGCAGGTCGCCCGGCCTCTCGGCGCAGACCGTCAGCTCGTACCAGGGGACGTCCAGCTCCGGCCTCGCGATGCCGAAGATCTCCACCACGCAGCCCAGCTCGAAGGGGGCCATGCCGTCGAAGGCGATGACGGACACGGTACGGCGGGCGCCGCGCGACGCCGGCGACGGGATGAGCATGGCGAGATCTTAGCGATAACCGGCATTCACGCCACTGTTCGACCGCCCTCCGACACCGGCACCATTTGTCGTGTCTCCTTCGCCTGCTCAGCCCGCTGTCCCGTCTCTTTGACCTGCTGACCCCGAGTCCCTTCCGTCCCCGTCCAGAGGCGCGCCCTCTGCCCCGCTTTCCCGCTCACGCCCCCGACCGCGAAAGGCCGCCATGATGTCCGCTGCGACGCCCACCACGATGCCCACCACGATGCCCGCCACCGCCTCCCCCGCTCTCCCGCCGTCCCCCGGCGCCGTCACCGCGGTTCCCGCCGCCGGAAACGCCGCCGCGATCGCCCACTTCGCCGCCCGTCTGACCTTCGAGACCGACGTCTCCGACGTGGCCGCCGACCTGGCCTCCGGAGCCGGGAACATCGTGGTGATCGACTCGCGCAGCGCGGAGAGCTGGCGACAGGGCCACATCGCGGGAGCCGTGCACCTGCCGACCGGTGAGATCGCCGCCCGCGCCGCCCTGGTCGTCCCCGCCGGAGCGACCGTGGTGACCTACTGCTGGGGCCCCGGCTGCAACGGCGCGACCCGCGCCGCGCTGGAGTTCGCCAAGCTGGGCCACCCCGTCAAGGAGATGCTCGGCGGCTTCGAGTACTGGGCACGGGAGGGCTTCCCCGTCGAGACCTCGGCCGGTCTCTCACGGCGTGAGATCGACCCTCTGACCGCCCCGGTCTCCGGCGTCTCCTGCGCCTGCTGAGAGGGCTCCGGATCCTTTCCGGGCGTCCGGCCCCGGCCGCCTGCGCCTCAGGCGCCCGGCGAGAACAGGTCGACGCCGTTGCCGTCGGGGTCGTGGACGACGGCGTACCGCTGCCCCCAGAACGCGTCCCAGGGCTCCTTGTGCCCCTCGTATCCGTGTGAGACGAGCTCGTCGTAGGCGGCGTCGACCTCGGCGGGGCTGTCGAAACGGAAGGCGAGGGAGATCCGGTGGCCGCCGGCGGGAGACTGCCACCGGGGGTCGAACGAGCGGATCGTCTCGACCGTGTCCCAGGCGAGACGCAGCCCTCCGGGCAGCCCCGCCTCGACGTGCGGCTCTCCGTCGGCCTCAGGCGGCAGTTCCAGGCCGAGCAGACGGTAGAACGCCAGCGACTTGGCCATGTCCGTGACGACGATGCCGACGACGTCCAGTTGGGCTCGCATACGGGTTCTCCGATCGGTGATGGTGCGACAGACGCCGTGGCCGATCTCCACCGGACGCGTCCCGGGGGACGGCCCACCGGAATCCCGGCCCGCGGATCGGGTTCACGCGGTTCAAGGTAGCCGGGACGGCCGCCGACGGTCTTGCAGGAATCGGACATGCCCGCGAGCTGCCTTCTCTTCCCCGCGCGACCTCTCCTGCCCGCCCCCTGCAGGACTGCCAGAACCCCGATTCAAGGGCCTAAATAGCACCAATTCCCCTATTTCGGTCATGCCATTGCGGCCACGAGGGCAGAATGATCACCTTCGACGCCGCTCGATCGGCAAGTGGCATCCGATGAAGGGATGAATGCGTGATCACGTCGACGAAGACGGTCCTCCTCGCCGCGGCGCTGGCCGCCGGAGGGCTCATGGCGGGCCCGGCGCACGCCGCGACCGCCGCCGCGGCCTCATCGAGCCCGGAGAGCGTCTGCGGCTCGGGGTTCGGCAGGGTGGGCGACGGCAGCCGTCCGGTGAAGACGGCCTCGGGAAAGGTCTGGGGTCACGTCTACCTGCTCTACAACCGCACCACCGGCTACAACTGCGTGGCCACGATCAAGACGAGCTACGCGGGAAGGGCCACCTACACCTCCGTGACCCTGCAGACCCAGACGAGACGGGTCCGCGACGAACCCGCGCGGACGGCGACGAAGAAGGACGCGGGGCAGTTCAAGTACTACGCGGGCCCGATCAAGCTCTACGCGAAGAACCTGTGCGTCAAGTACTGGGGGGTCGTGAAGTCACCCTCGGGTGAGACCGCGACGGGCGGCCGCGGGTCCTGGGGCAACTGCGGATAGCCTCTCGGCGGCGTCCCCGGCCGACCTGCCGGGGACCCCGCCGTCTCAGGAGGCCGCGCTCGCCCTGAGGGCGGCGATCAGCCACTCGAAGGCGGGAACCGCGGACGGGAACGACGGACGGCCGTTGATGGCCCCCAGCAGCTGCCAGTAACGCTCGACCCTGGCGTCGGTGAACGTCTCCAACTGCTCGACCAGCCGGACGCGCTCCTCCTGCGAGGTCTCCGGTGCCACGAGGAGGTCGAGCACGGCCCGCCCCTGCGCGGAAGCGGGTTCGATCCCCTCCCTCACCGCCCGCCCCGCGTGCTCCGTGACGAGACCGGGGTCAGGGGCGGGGCCCGGCTGGGCCGCGTTCTGGCCCGCGACCGCCATCCTCCGCACCCGCTGCTGGAAGTCCTCGTCTCCGACGAGCTCGGCCAGCTCTATCCACGCGTCCACCTGCTCCGGGGTCGGATCGTCCGGCAGCTCGGCGTTCACCTGCCGCATGCCGGCCGCGACGCCCGCTGCGGGCCCGGCGGGATCGAGCCCGGCGAAGACGCGGTCGACGAAGTCGTCGACGATCTGCTGCCGCTCCCGCGCGGACAGCCGGGCCAGTTTGTGCATCAACAGTGCCTCCTCGATCGTGCTGCCGCGCTTGGCCACCGTGCTGAGCACGGCGCGGCGCAGCCGCAGGGTACGGATCTCCGCGTCCAGTGCCAGGACATGCGTCTCGGCCACCTGGGCGACGGTGGTGGTCCGGCACAGAACCTCCCTGACGACCTCGAGCCCCAGCCCGAGCTCGCGGAGAGTTCGGACGAGGTCGAGACGGGCCACCGCCTCCGCGTCGTAGAGGCGGTAACCACCGGCGGACCGGTCGGCGGGTGGGACCACGCCGACGTCGGACCAGAAGCGGATCGTCCGCACCGAAAGCCCGGTACGGCGAGCAAGCTGTCCGATGGTGAAAAGCTCTGTGCCTTCGCTCACGGAGACCACTGTGCGGTCTCCACCCGCTGGAGACTCAAGTCGGGCGGAAGGGGATTTCGCCCCCGAGGCGCGTCCGGCCGGGAGCCGACCGGCGCACCGGTGCGACGGTGGAACATGACAGTGCCTTCCTCCCCCGTGGTTCGCCGTCACAGCCCATGCTCCCCACGACCCGTGACGTTCCCCACGACCTGTGACACGACAAGCCAGGCGCCGAGCGCCCCGGAAGGCGGAGCGGACGGCCGAAACCGCTGACGCGCCGGCGGGCCCTCCACGCGGAAGGGCGGGGCGCCCGGTTCTCACCGGACGCCCCGCCCCCTGGAACGCGCCGCAGGTCGCTGTGCCTGCCGTACGCCCTGTGTCAGCTGCAGCCGCTGGTGGAGCCGCAGCCCTCGCAGACGTAGCAGCTGCCGGCGGGACGCATCTTGGTGCCGCAGGTCATGCAGAGCGGCGCGTCCGCGGTGCGGCCCTGGTGGGACTCGAGGGAGCCGACCCGCTCGGGAGCGGCCACCGCGACCACGGTCTGGACGCGGGGCTGGGTCTGGGGCTCCTCGATGGGCGCCGAGGTGGCCAGCTCGGCGATGACCTCGTCGGAGGCGATCGGGGCCGGGTCCTCGCCACGCTGCTGGGCGGCGCGCTCGGAGGCCGAGAAGATGCCGAGGGCGGCGCGCTCGTCGTAGGGCAGGTGGTCCAGGGCCAGACGGCGGAAGATGTAGTCCATCACCGAGGCGGCCATGCGGACGTCCGGGTCGTCGGTCATGCCCGCCGGGTCGAAGCGCATGTTGACGAACTTGCCGACGTAGGTCTCCAGCGGCACGCCGTACTGCAGGCCGATGGAGATCGCCACAGAGAAGGCGTCCATGACGCCCGCCAGGGTCGAGCCCTGCTTGGACATCTTCAGGAAGACCTCGCCGAGACCGTCGTCGGGGTAGGACGAGGCGGTCATGTAGCCCTTCGCGCCGCCCACGGTGAAGCGGGTGGTGGTGCTGGGGCGCTGGTTCGGCATCCTGCGGCGGGTCGGACGGCTGACCTCGACGACCTGGATCTCCGGCTCGGCGGGCGCGGCCTTCTCCTCCGGCTTCTGCTCGGTCTTCTTACCCGCCGCCGACAGCGGCTGGCCGACCTTGCAGTTGTCACGGTAGACGGCCAGGGCCTTCAGGCCGAGCTTCCAGCCCTCCATGTAGACCTGCTCGATGTCCTCGATCGTCGCGGACTCGGGCAGGTTGACCGTCTTGGAGATGGCGCCGGACAGGAACGGCTGGGCGGCCGCCATCATCCGCACGTGGCCCATGGGCGCGATGGCCCGCTCGCCCATCGCGCAGTCGAACACCTCGTAGTGCTCGAGACGCAGCCCCGGGGCGTCGACGACGTGGCCGTGCGCGGCGATGTACTCGACGATCGCCTCGACCTGCTCCTCCTGGTAGCCGAGCTGCCGCAGCGCGCGCGGGATCGTCTGGTTGACGATCTGCATGGAGCCGCCGCCGACGAGCTTCTTGAACTTGACCAGGGCGAGGTCGGGCTCGATGCCGGTGGTGTCGCAGTCCATCATCAGGCCGATGGTGCCGGTGGGCGCCAGCAGCGAGGCCTGGGCATTGCGGTAGCCGTTCTTCTCGCCGAGCTTGAGGCAGTCGGCCCACTGGCGGGAGGCCTCGGTGTGCACCGCCCTGTCGATGCCGCCCAGCGTGCGCAGCGCCTGGTTGGCGTCGGCGTGCTTGTGCATGACGCGCTTGTGCGCGTCGGCGTTGCGGGCGTAGCCCTCGTAGGGGCCGACGACCGCGGCCAGCTCGGCGCTGCGGCGGTAGGAGGCGCCGGTCATCAGCGAGGTGATGGCGCCCGCGATGGCCCGCCCGCCCTCGGAGTCGTAGGCGTGGCCCGTGGCCATGAGCAGCGCGCCGAGGTTGGCGTAGCCGATGCCGAGCTGACGGTAGGCCCGGGTGGTCTTGTCGATCTTCTCGGTCGGGAAGTCGGCGAAGGTGATGGAGACGTCCATCGCGGTGATGATCAGCTCGGTGATCTTCACGAAGTTCGCGACGTCGAAGGAGTTGTCGTCCTTCAGGAACTTCAGCAGGTTGATGCTCGCCAGGTTGCAGGAGGAGTTGTCCAGGTGGAGGTACTCCGAGCACGGGTTGCTGGCGGTGATGCGGCCCGTCTCCGGGCTGGTGTGCCAGTCGTTGATCGTGTCGTCGTACTGGACGCCGGGGTCTGCGCACTCCCAGGCGGCCTTGGCCATCTTCCTGAACAGGTCCTTGGCGTCGACCTTCTCGATGATCTCACCGGTGAGGCGGGCGCGCAGACCGAAGTCGCCGCCGTTCTCCACCGCGTGCATGAACTCGTCGGAGACGCGCACGGAGTTGTTGGCGTTCTGGTACTGGACGGAGACGATGTCCTTGCCGCCCAGGTCCATGTCGAACCCGGCGTCGCGCAGCGCGCGGACCTTGTCCTCCTCGCGCGCCTTGGTCTCGATGAACTCCTCGATGTCGGGGTGGTCGACGTCGAGGACGACCATCTTGGCCGCGCGGCGGGTCGCGCCGCCCGACTTGATGGTTCCCGCGGAGGCGTCCGCGCCGCGCATGAAGGAGACCGGGCCGCTGGCCGTGCCGCCGCTGGAGAGCAGCTCCTTCGAGGAGCGGATCCGGGAGAGGTTCACGCCGGACCCCGAACCGCCCTTGAAGATCACACCCTCTTCCTTGTACCAGTCGAGGATGGACTCCATCTGGTCGTCGACGGCCAGGATGAAACAGGCGCTGACCTGCTGCGGAGAGGCGGTGCCCACGTTGAACCAGACAGGCGAGTTGAAGCTGAAGACCTGGTTGACCAGGGCGTGCTTGAGCTCGTGGTCGAAGATCTCCGCGTCCTCCTCGGTCGCGAAGTAGCCCTCCTCCACCGCGGTCCTGGTGTAGACGCCGACCACCCGGTCGACGAGCTGCTTCAGGCTCCACTCACGCTGCGGGGTGCCGACCGCGCCGCGGAAGTACTTGGTGGTCACGATGTTGGCGGCGTTGACCGACCAGGACTTAGGGAACTCGACGCCACGCTGCTCGAAGTTGATCGAGCCGTCCCGCCAGTTGGTCATGACGACGTCACGGCGCTCCCAGGACACCTCGTCGTACGGATGCACTCCGGGCGTGGTGAAGACGCGCTTCATCTTCAACCCCTTGCGAGACCGCTTCCCCCCACGCGCGGCCGCGCCACTGACCGTCTCCGTCATGACTTCCCCCTTCCGGGGCTCCCCAGAGCCCTCGAGTCGGACCACATCTACGCGCCGCTTTTCCCCCGGCGCCCGGGGACTGACTCAGTCGCGCCCGGCGGAACGCTCCGCGCGCAACTGCTCGATCTCCGCTTCGAAGTCGGCCAGGGTCTCGAAGCTGCGATAGACGGAGGCGAAGCGCAGGTAGGCCACCTCGTCCAGCTCCCGCAACGGCCCCAGGATCGCCAGCCCGACCTCGTGGGCCGCGATCTCCGCGGTCCCTGTGGCCCTGATGCTCTCCTCGACCCGCTGGCCGAGCTGGGCCAGCGAGTCCTCGCTCACCGGGCGCCCCTGGCACGCTCTCCGGACGCCGGCGACCACCTTGTCCCTGAAGAACGGCTCGGTCACCCCGCTGCGTTTGCTCACCATGAGCAACACCGTCTCCTGCGTGGTGAACCTTCGTCCGCACTCCGGACACGTGCGCCTGCGGCGAATGGCGCCGCCGTCCTCGGTGGAGCGGCTGTCGATGACCCGCGTGTCAGGGTGACGACAGAACGGACAGTGCACGTGCGTCGCCTCCTTGACTTGCCCAGCGGCCCACCTTTCTCGTGTTACTCCACAGCCTCTATCCGGAGACGCTCGCGCACGCCCCTCGAATGGTCGAGATGCGGTAATAGAACCACAATCTATGGTGGAGCAGAATGATGAAGCCACTAGATGTTGTGGTCCAACCGTAGAAGTGTCGGACCATGAACGCAAGTTAGGAAGACCCCGGGGAGCGAAGTCGCTGATCAGCGCACCACAGGAGCCTCGCCCCGGCGTGTCGTCCCCCTGGGCGGCCCGTCGGAGGGTCCGCTCAGCGGTCGGAGCCTCCGGACGGACGGAGCCGGGCACCGGGCCGGACCGGCGGCCGGGACGGGTCGCCGGGATCCATTATCGGGCCGATCGCCGGTCCGGCGTCACGCTCCGTCGCCACACCCGTCGCCACGACGCCCGCGAGGAGTCGCCCCCGCGGGCCGAGACCGACGACGACCCCTCGCGGTCACACATGGTCACACGCAGTCATATGCGGTCACGCGTGATCATGACGCCAGCGCGAGGGCCGCGTCGATGCGGGCGCCCGCCCACAGCGCCCCCAGGAGCACAAGCACGAGCGCCAGGACGACCACGATCCGCCCTCTCCGTGTCAGCCGGATCGGCGGGGCCTGACGCCGCGCCCTCCGCGAGGAACCCCGCCCCCCGGCGCCCGCCTGACCGGGTCTCCCGCCGGCCGTCCCGTCCGCTCTCCTCGCGCCCGCCGCGCCGGCTCTCCCTCCGGCCGCCCTGCCGCCCCCGGCCGCACGGCCCGCGCCCCTCGCGGCACGGCCCGCCCCCACGGCGGTCGCCCGCCCGGCGCCCCCGACGATCACTCGCCCGACGCCGCCCGCGGCCGCCCGCCCCGCGCCTCCCGCGGCCGTCGACTCCGCCCCGCCGGCGGCCGCCCTGTCGGTGCCCCCGACGACCGTCAGCCGGGGCCTGGTTGTCCTGGATGTCCTCGCGGTCGCCTTCATGCTGTCCCCATCCCCTCGACCTGGCCGAACACATGTCGAAGAAAGATCGGCGAATCGAACACGATGTCGATCGAACTCCCGTACGATGTTGTACACCACGCCGCCATCGATTTCGAGGACCACTCGAACAATTGTTTGAATATGATCTTCGGCGAGGGTACGGTCGCTGTGTGCGACTTGAGCAATACAGACCGGGAGCGAGGAGATCGCATGAGCGAGCACGACGAGAACGGTTCGGCCGTCAGCGACCTGGCGGTGCGCAGGCGTGACTCCCTTGGCCTCACCCCCAGGCAGCGCAAGATCCTTGAGGTGATCCGCGACTCGGTGCAGCAGCGCGGTTACCCGCCGTCGATGCGGGAGATCGGCGAGGCGGTCCAGCTCACCAGCACCTCCAGCGTCTCGCACCAGTTGACGGCTCTGCAGCGCAAGGGTTACCTGCGCCGTGACCCGCACCGCCCGCGCGCGCTCGAGGTGCGCCTGCCGGGCGAGCCGGTGCTGTGGGTGGACCCCGACGCGAACGCCGACGAGACGCAGGTCAGCCGCCCCACCGCGGCCTATGTGCCGCTCGTCGGCCGGATCGCCGCCGGCGGCCCGATCCTCGCCGAGGAGAGCGTCGAAGACGTCTTCGCGCTGCCCAAGCAGCTCGTCGGCGAGGGGACGCTCTTCCTGCTCCAGGTGACGGGCGACTCCATGATCGAGGCTGCGATCGCCGACGGCGACTGGGTGGTCGTCCGTCAGCAGCCGGTGGCCGACAACGGCGACGTGGTCGCCGCGATGATCGACGGCGAGGCCACGGTCAAGACCTTCAAGCGCAAGGACGGCCACGTCTGGCTGGTCCCCCACAACGCCAACTACGACCCGATCCCCGGTGACGAGGCCACCGTCCTGGGCAAGGTCGTGGCGGTGCTGCGCAAGCTCTGAGATCGGCGGCGCGGGCCCCGAGACGGCCCGCCGCAGGAGCGGTCCCATAACAGGGGACCGCTCCTCAGTTGTTTCCGTGCCCCTGCGGCCTCACTGAGGATCTCCTATCTCGGCATCTTGTATCTTCCGCCTCGCTCAGAAGACCTCACCCCGATCCGGAACGTGAAAGACCCGGCCTCAAGAGGGTTTCGGGGAGGTACAGCTCCAGCACCCTGGCCAGCCCTGGGCTATCCGGCTTTTTCTCCTGCGATGCTGTACAGCCGAACCCCACCTGCCCTCGGAATCCGGCTTCACAGTCCACAGGACAAAACCAGACCTACTCCTCTTCGTCATCCTCCGGCCCGCCGGTTCGGTTGCGCTGGATGAACTCGAGCACTTCGAAGGCCCTGTGCTGGAGATCCAGCCACTCCTCCGGCGAGCCGAGAAGCGGCGGAAACGACACTCTATTGCCCAGCTCTTCAAGGTTCTCCAGCGAACGTCTCGCGCCACCCAGCCATTCGTGCAGACGCTTGCGCTCCTCGACGATCAACTGCCCTGTGGACATCTCTGTCTGGACAGGGAGCACTACAGGATCAATGTTGGCCTCAGCCTCATCGTCAGCACCGCCACGGATGAAGGGAGGGATTTCCGGCGGCGCATCCGTCTGCCCGATCATCCTCTGAGCACGTTCTGGGTCGGAGGCGAAGACGACATCCCAGGTCGTGAGGGCGACTTCCCTTTCGTCTTCTCGACGGATCCGGTCGGGTGTCGTGAGATCGACGGCCACATGGACATAGGCGTCACTTCCGGTGACCGTGTCGCGCAGACCCAGCTGACGGGCGGTGCTCGCGTTGCGGGGGAGCAAATCATGCCGAAAGCGCTGTGCCGCGTGTGCCAGAGTCCACAGGCCCAGCTCGTTATCTTTACGTGCCAACCCGCCGATGACGGTTGACACATCCGCGCGAAACGGGACCTTCCCCGCAGCGGGCACGGTGGCGACGGCGGAACCGACGTTCCGCGTGAGCAGCTTGTCCGCGATCAAAGCGACGCCCCCCGCCACCGCCAGAGTACAGCGCGCGTTCAGGTCACCGGCAAGCGCCGGTTCAACCAGGCTGAGGAAATCGGTGGTCGGTACGGGGACCCAGCCATTGGCCAGAACGTCCTCACACAGCACTCCACCGTTACTCCAGGCGTTACGAGCGGGCTTTGTCGCTGAGCTCTTAGCCGCCCTCCAGGGAAGATCGATGACAGGGCCGAGCAGGCTCGCGTATCCCTTGGTGGACATGCGACGCTCGTTTTTAATCTCCTTCGCCCTGGCCTTCAGCTGCTCATGAAACTCCGGACGGGTCAAGGTGTGCAGGAGGCAGATCGCCCGCCACATCGGGGTTCCCGGGATCCTTTCGTCTCCGTAGACACGCGGTGTGGCGGCGTCGCTCATACGCCCGATCGCGAGGGAGTACACATCCCGTAGCTGTTCCTGATCTCCTAGCGCGGAGTGACGAGTCTGCGCGAAGAGCTTGAGCGCACGGGTGACGACTTCGAGGTTCTGAGCTGAGTCGTCCCACGGCTTGAACTCGACATGGACTGAGGCGAGGATGGAGCGCACGGCGTCGTCGAACACGTCCTCGGGAGCGAGTGCCCCGCTCTCATGAGCCTCCACTCCGACAGCAAGATGGGCGGGCATCAGATACGTCTGAGCGATCTGAACACTTCTGCAGGAGAGACCCTCACCCTGCGACTCCAGCCGGTGCTCCTGGCGAAGTCGCTCACGATAGGCGGCCCTGCCACTGATCATCCGGTCCACAAGCGACGTGCCCGCATTTGAACTCGACGCGCCGAAAAGGACCTCCACGGTGAGGTTCGCCGCATCACTCGGGGTCGCGGTCGCCCCCGCGAGCACCTTCCAGGCACTGGCGAGCCTGGTGATCCCGTCCCGTGTGGCGATCACGTCGAGAGGATCCGTGCCGTCCTCGAACTCGATCACCACAGGATGCGCGATCAACGCCCGGGTGACCCGGCGCGAGAGAATCGACTCTTCATAGGAGTTGAGGTGCAGCGTGGCAGAGATCGTCTGCCACACGTGCTGCTGGAAATGCGCAAGGTCGCGGTAGCGGTAGCGGATAATCGCCTGCGACCTGCCGTTTTCGGCAACCCCGTAGACCAGAGGGTCGGAGACATCAAGAGCCTCTTGACCCGTGCGCGGCTGGATACCGGGGAAGAGCTCGGTCATCCATACGCGCGAATGCACGGACCGAAGCGTCGCACCGTCGACGTGCTCCTCTAGCAGGAGACCTGCCCCCTGGGACTGCTCCAACTGGAGCGCGACGAGATCCGGGCGCACGCAGGCACGCGCCACCGCCTCCCAGGACCGAGCCGGGACCGAGACGAGCTGATGTCCAACGGCCGCCTGCAGCATCCGCGCGTGGTCATTGAGGTTGGGTGCTTCGGGTAACTCCCTCAGCAGGGAGGAAACGACGAGTTTCTCACGCCCCCATGTGATCTCGGCCGGCTTGCCACCATCGGCCGTCGCCATAACGTTCCACCTTTCGTTGGGATGTGAAAGACTGAAAGTGCGGTCCTGGATCGTTTCCGGCCCAGGTCCTGCCCGGTTGGGTCCGGCCGTACGGCCGGACCCAACCCTTCTCAGAGGGCTATAGGGTCACCTGCCTGCGGAAATGCCCTTTCATACCAATCCCACATGAAAGACCGGTTTGGATTTTCCGCAAGACTCTGGTAAGCGGCATAAGCGACCAGGTCAGCGGCCTGCAAAAGGTCACAGTGTCTCGACGGAAAGAAGACAGGGTCTCCGTCAATTCTGCGGTTCACCTCCGGAAGGCAACGGTGCGCTTCCCGGAATGCCGGATTGGTCCCATCGCCGTCGATGACGATCCTTGCAACTTCACCACTTTCAGCAAGATCGCGATTCATCTTCGTAATCATCGCGGAATAGAGTTCCGGCCCGCCCCTTTTACCCAAAGAGGCGTTCCTATAAGCGACATGAAGTCGAATACCAGGCATGTCGGCAATGACCTGAAGTCCACGCAACACGATGTGCCGCATGTTCTCCCGATGTCTTTCTCGACTGAGACCACGCTCAGCGTAGGAGTGAATACGCCTCCCCCTCCCCCCGGCAAGGTTGACGGCATGCAGTGAGACGTCCGCGTCGAGAAGGCCCCTCTCCCAGAGCTCTCCCCGCAATCCAGACCAGCGAGAGAGCGCACCAGGGAGGGAGCCGTCGTCGAAGCTCAGAGCGGAGAAGATCAACCATTTCCGACCGTCTCCAGAGTCGTCGACATAGACTGTGCGACTACGCCTTTTGCCATCCAGTCCATCCATTGAGTAAGCCGACTCCAGACCCTCGCCGATTGCGGATTCCGTAGATGAGGTGATCGACCGAGGGATACCAGCACAGCTCTCATTGATCAAATAGGCGTCACCCCCCAGGAAAGTCACCCTCTGTGGATGCATACATTACCGCGCCCCCTAATCGTGAGATGCCGATTTTTATCTTCCCGGGCGCCAGTAGTTCCAACCAGATCGACACGGCCACCTCGAAGTAATAAAGGACGACAAAAAATCAGAGTTAAGGAAGACCTAATAACGGATGACCGTAAACTCCCACATTGCCTCGGCGAGACTGGGACGACGCTGCTAATTCTTCAATCTCCGTTTTCGCTTCGCCGCATCACCACCCACCACCCCTACTTCACTCCCACCACACACAGATCACACAAATATGAAATGTAATATTTCACATTTCGCTAGCCGACTCTATGAACCTTGATTCGCTCAGGGGCAGGTCAGTCAAGGTGACAGCAGACAAGGAAGCCCTAGCCCAAGTTCACTCCGGCGCAGGGTGAGTACGGCGAGCGATGACACGGCCCGGCCGGCGTCGGCGATCGGCGGCCCAAGAGCCGCCGATCGCCGCATCACCGAGCCAAGGCGCTACCGGATTGCGGGCCAGTGCTCCGGCTTTCAGACCGGGGGTAAAGGCCCGCGTGGAAGGGCCGCCGAGCCCAGGCGTGCCCTGAGCTGAACGGTTCCGCTGCTCGGTGCACCGACGCAGGATACTGATCGAAGCGCTACCCACCGATCCGGCGAATCCAGGTGAGGTCCGGTGAATATCCGATGCCGAGACTTCGTCATGAAGACCAAAGGGGCATGCAGGGCAAAAGCATCATGTCTACCGGTTTTAGCGTTTCTGTAGTGCGATCATCACCCAAAGCTAGGATCATGGCGTGCAGCTGCGGTACAACTTCCGTCTCTACCCGAGCGCCGGTCAGCGCGAGTCGCTGGCGCGGGCGTTCGGGTGCGCGCGGGTGGTTTTCAACGACGGGCTGCGCATGAGGCAGGACACCCGCGATGCCGGGTTGCCGTACATCTCGGATGGGGACCTGTCCAAGCGGGTCATCACGCAGGCCAAAAAGACCCCGGAGCGGGCGTGGCTCGGCGAGGTGTCGGCGGTGATTCTGCAGCAGGCACTCGCCGACCTGAACACCGCGTTCAGGAACTTCTTCGCCTCGGTCACCGGCAGGCGCAAGGGCCGCGGGGTCGCCCCGCCCCGGTTCCGCTCCCGCAAGGACAACCGGCAGGCGATCCGATTCACGAAGAACGCCTGCTTTGCGATCACGGCGGGCGGGAGGCTGCGTCTGCCGAAGATCGGGGACGTTCCGGTTCGCTGGTCGCGCCCGCTGCCGTCCGATCCGTCATCGGTGACGGTGGTCAAGGACGCTTGCGGCCGGTACTTCGCGTCGTTCGTGGTCGAGACCTCAGAGGAGCCGTTGCCCGAGACGCCGCACGAGGTAGGCATCGACCTGGGACTCACTCACTTCGCGGTGCTGTCCGACGGCCGGAAGATCGGCAATCCGCGTTTCCTGCGCCGCGCGGCCAAGAAGCTCCGCAAGGCGCAGCAGGCGCTGAGCCGCAAGCAGAAGGGCTCGGCGAACCGCAAGAAGGCCGTCGTCAGGGTCGCCAGGGCGCACGCCCGGGTGGCCGATGCACGCCGCGACTGGGCACACAAACAGTCCACCACGTTGATCCGCGACAACCAAGCGGTGTACGTGGAGAACCTGTCGGTGTCCGGGCTGGGCCGTACGAAGCTGGCCAAGTCGGTGCACGACGCAGGCTGGTCGCAATTCGTCGGAATGCTGGAGTACAAAGCCACGCGGTACGGCAGGCACTTCGCCAGGATCGACCGGTGGTTCCCATCGTCGAGGCTGTGCTCGGCATGCGGGACAGTCGCCGCGTCGATGCCGCTGGACATCCGGTCGTGGAGCTGCCCGTGCGGGGCGGTCCACGACCGGGATGTCAACGCGGCGATCAACATCCTGGCCGCCGGGCAGGCGGACAGGCTAAACGACCGTGGAGCGCGGGTAGGACCGGGACCTGTCCCGGCACCGCGCGGCGAAGCGTTAACCCACCCGAAGCCGCACACGCGGCAGACGGGAATCTCCATCCATTAGGACGGAGAGGATGTCAAGGGACGATGTTGACCAGCTTGGGCGCGCGGACGATGACCTTGCGCGGGGCGCCGGATAGGAAGGACTGGACCTTCTCCGAGGCCAGCGCCAGGGCTTCCAGCTCGGCGTCGGAGATCTCCGGGGAGACCTCGACGCGGTCGCGGACCTTGCCCGCGACCTGCACGACGCAGGTGACGGAGTCCTGGACCAGCAGTGCGGCCTCCGCAGTCGGCCATCCCGCGGTGGCGACCGAGGCGGGGTGTCCCAGACGCTCCCAGCCCTCCTCGGCGACGTACGGCGCGACCAGGGACAGCATGACCGCCAGGGCCTCCGCGGCCTCTCGCACCGCCGGGTCCGCGGCGCCGGGCCCCGAGTCGATGGCCCTGCGGGCCGCCGTCGTCAGCTCCATCATGCGGGCGATCGCGACGTTGAAGCGGTGCGACTCGACCAGCTTGGTGATCTCGTCGACGGTCCGGTGGACGACCTTGCGCAGCTCCAGGTCACCGGTCGCGACGTCGACTCCGGGGGCGGAGGCCGCTCCCGCTTCGGCCATGACGCGGAACGCGCGGGCCAGGAACTTCTGCGACGCGGCCGGGGAGACGTCGGCCCAGTCGATGTCGTCCTCGGGCGGGCCCGCGAACACCACGGTCAGCCTGACCGCGTCGACGCCGTAGGCGTCGATCTGCTGGCCCAGGTCGACGCCGTTGCCCAGGGACTTGGACATCGCCTTGCCCTGGTTGATGACCTGCCCCTGGTTCAGCAGACGGGTGAAGGGCTCGGTGAAGTCGACCATGCCCATGTCGTGCAGGACCTTGGTGAAGAAACGTGAGTACAGCAGGTGCAGCACCGCGTGCTCGACGCCGCCGACGTACTGGTCGATCGGCCCCCACTTGCGGACCTTCTCCACGTCGAACGGCCCGTCCTCGTAGGTGGGGTCCACGTAACGCAGGTAGTACCACGAGGAGTCGACGAAGGTGTCCATCGTGTCGGTGTCGCGCCTGGCCGGACCGCCGCACTTGGGGCAGGAGACGTTGACCCAGTCTTCGGCCGAGGCCAGCGGGGAGACGCCCTTGGGAGCCAGGGCCTCGCCGCGCAGGTCGGGCAGGGTGACGGGCAGCTGCTCGTCGGGGACCGGGACCTCGCCGCAGTCGACGCAGTGGATGATCGGGATCGGGCAGCCCCAGAAGCGCTGACGGGACAGCAACCAGTCGCGCAGGCGGAAGTTGACCGCCGCCCTGCCGGTGCCGCGCTCCGCCAGCACCTCGGTGATCTTACGGATCGCCTCGGCCTTGGACAGGCCGTCCAGCGGCCCCGAGTTGACCAGGGAGCCCTCGCCCGCGGTGGCGACACCGGTCTCGCCCGGGTCGGCCAGACCGGTGTGCACGACGACCCGCACCGGCAGGTTGAAGGCGCGGGCGAAGTCCAGGTCACGCTGGTCGTGCGCGGGGACCGCCATGATGGCGCCGTGGCCGTAGTCGGACAGCACGTAGTCTGCCGCCCAGACCGGCATGCGCTCGCCGTTGACCGGGTTGACCGCGTAGCGGCCCAGGAAGACGCCGGTCTTCTCCTTCTCGGTCGACAGGCGGTCGATGTCGGACAGCTTGGCCACCTCGGCGCGATAGGCCTCGAAGGCCTCCCGCCTGTCCTCTGAGACGATCTCCTCAGCCAGCGGGGCGTCGGGGGCGATCACGAAGAAGGTCGCGCCGTACAGGGTGTCGGGGCGGGTGGTGTAGACGGTGACCGGCTCGTCGCGGCCCTCGATCACGAAGTTGACGTCGGCGCCCTCGGACCTGCCGATCCAGTTGCGCTGCATGGTCAGCACGCGCTCGGGCCAGCCGCCCTCCAGCTGGACCATGTCGTCCAGCAACCGGTCGGCGTATTCAGTGATCTTGAAGTACCACTGGGTCAGCTCCCTGCGGACGACCTCGGCCCCGCAGCGCTCGCACCTGCCGTCCTTGACCTGCTCGTTGGCCAGCACGGTCTGGTCGTTCGGACACCAGTTGACCAGGCCGCCCTTACGGTAGGCCAGGCCCCGCTCGAAGAAGCGGACGAACAGCCACTGGGTCCACCTGTAGTACTCGGGGTCGCTGGTGTGCAGGCGGCGGGACCAGTCGAAGGAGATCCCGTAGCGCTTGATGGAGTGGGCCTGCGTCTCGATGTTGGCGTAGGTCCACTCGGCCGGGTGCGCGTTCCGCTTGATCGCGGCGTTCTCGGCGGGCAGGCCGAAGGAGTCCCAGCCGATCGGGTGCAGCACGTTGTAGCCACGCTGGAACCAGTAACGTGAGAAGACGTCGCCGATGCCGAACGCCTCGGCGTGGCCCATGTGCAGGTCGCCGGAGGGATAGGAGAACATGTCGAGCATGTAGCGCCGCTCACGCGTGTCGGCGGGGTCGTCGGAGCCTCGGAAGGGCTCCAGCTCCTCCCACCGCCGCTGCCACTTGGCCTGCAGCGCCTGCGGATCGTAGTGCTGTTCGTCACCCTGCATGTCGACTCGCTCGCTCACGTCGTTCTTCCCTCGGTATTCGTCTGCGCAGACGATCTGACCCATCCGACCCAATAGAAAAACCCTCCGCTCACGCGAAGGGCAGCCGCACCGGCGAGGCGTCTAGCGCCGAGAAGGCCGATGCGGCCAGGTAAGCAGCAGGGTCGCGGCACGCATATGCCAAGACTATCGCAGCCCGCAAGTCGTATTCGTGGCCTGGGAAAACAAACCCGATCGCGGCAAACGGGAGACACCGGGCCCGGCAGTTCAGCACAATGGGGACGCTCGCATGTCTGGACTGGCCGAGACGCGATGAGGACACATCCGTTGTGACCTCGCATGTCCCGTCAGTTTACTCTTCTCACCGTGGCACACTCAGTCGAGCCGGGGCAGGGCCCGGATCCCTCGGAGGTCGGCCTGCCGATGCAGGATCCGCCAACCGACCCCACAGGACTCCAGTTCAGGGGGGCGTTCTCCGGTTTCCCTGCGAACGCCCCTGGCACCCGTGAGACCATGCCCAATACCCATAATTCGGGCACCCGTGCAGGAGGTAAGGAAGCCATGGCCTCGGAGCAGTCCAGCCAGTCACACCTGCCTCCGGCATGGCCGGACACGGCGGAGTCGACTCCGTCGTGGGCGAACGACTCCCTTGGCACCAGTCCCCGGCTTCCTCTCCCCCAGGACGAGCCCCAGCGGGCCAACGGCTCTCCGCAGGCGTCCTCCGGCTCCGCCCGGACCTCTCCGGGCAACGGCTGGGACCAGGCGAGCAACCCCCAGACCGGCTGGGACCAGGCGAGCACCCCCCAGCCGACCGGTCGGGAGCAGGCGGGCGCGACACAGCCCGCCAACGGCTGGGACCAGACCGCCGCCCCCCAGCCGGGCAACGGCTGGGAGCAGGCGAGCAACCCCCAGACCGGCTGGGACCAGGCGAGCACCCCCCAGCCGACCGGCCGGGAGCAGGCGGGCGCGACACAGCCCGCCAACGGCTGGGACCAGACCGCCGCCCCCCAGCCGGGCAACGGCTGGGAGCAGGCGAGCAACCCCCAGACCGGCTGGGACCAGGCGAGCACCCCCCAGACCGGCGGCTGGGAGCAGGCGGGCGCGACGCAACCCGCCAACGGCTGGGACCAGGCGAACACATCCCAGCAGGAGAACGGCTGGAGCCAGGCGAGCACTCCTCAGCCGGGCGGCTGGGAGCAGGCGGGCGCTTCCCTGCCGGGTGAGGGCCAGGACAGGTCGGGCGCCCCCGAGCAGGGCGGCGGCTTCTCCCAGGCCTCCTCCCTCCCCGACTCCCCGCAGGCCCCCTCCGGCAACGGCTGGGACCAGGCGAGCAACCCCCAGGCCGGCGGCTGGGAGCAGGCGGGCGCGACGCAACCCGCCACCGGTTGGGAGCAGGCAGGCGCTCCCCAGCCGGACAACGACCGGGCACGCACGTCCTGGGCCACCGGCAGCTGGGACCAGGCCTTCACCCCCATGCCGAAGGACGAGCTCCGGCAGGACTCCGCTCTGCCCGGCGAGCGGGAGAACACTCCGCCCGGCGAGCGGGAGACCCGGCCGCAGGACGCCGCGCCGACGGACGTCGAGGGCTGGCAGCCGTTGCCGCCGAGAGAGCCGGGAGCCTCGCTCTCCGCCGCGATCGCGGAAAGCGGAGCGTGGGAGCCGGTCGCCCGGACCGACAACGCCGTGTGGCCGTCGGCCGCGCAGCCGGAGGCCACCTGGCCGTCGAGCGCGCAGACCGACAGCGCGTGGCCGCCCGCCAACCCCGCCGCGAACGGCGCGAGCGACCCGAACGCCGGATGGCCCTCCGCCACCCCGGCGGACAACGCCGTGTGGCCTCCCGCCGCCTCGACGGACAACCCCGTCTGGCCCCCCGCGAACCCCGCGGAGAACTCCGGATGGCCGCCCGCCTCCTCCTCGGGCTCCTCCTCGGACGGCGGCGCGTGGCCGCCCGCGTCCCCCGCCGCGAACACCGGGAACGGCCTGAGCAACCCGAACGCGGGATGGCCCTCCGCCACCCCGGCGGACAACGCCGTGTGGCCGCCCGCCGCCTCGACGGACAACCCCGTCTGGCCACCCGCGAACCCCGCGGAGGCCCAGAGCCCGCTGACCTCCCCCGCCTGGGCGAACACCACGGCCCAGCCTCAGGGTGACCCCTTCGGGCAGGCCGCAGGGAACGGCGTCCCCCAGGGCGGCGGGGCCTCCCCCGGCGACGGCGCCGCCGGCTTCGGCGTGCCGAACAACCCGGCGGTGTGGGCCCTGGCGTCCGCGACCGACGCTCCCCCCGCCTCCCAGCCCGTCGCGCATCCCGCGCAGAACCCGCTCGGCGCACAGCACCCGGCTGACGGCGCGCACGCGCCGCAGGGCCAGCCGCTCGGTCCCGGCTACCAGCCCCTGCCGGGACAGCCCGGGCAGCCGCCGCAGGCCCAGCCCGGGCATCCGGGGGCGCCGGGGCAACCGCTCCAGGGACAGCCAGGGCACCACCTGAGCCAGGACCCGTCCGATCCCAACAGGCGCTTCGTCACCGCGGGCCAGATCAGCGGCCCGAAGACCCCGCCGCCCGAGCGTCAGCAGGAGCTGTGGGACACGGTCTTCGGCGACAACTACCAGGCCATGGGCGACGAGGACGAGCTTGAGGGGCAGGGCAGGCCGGTCTGGGTCTTCGCGCTCGTCGGCTCGGTGGTGATCGCGCTGGTCGGCGCGCTGCTCTGGGCGTTCATGGCCGGCCCGCTGGCCGCGACCAAGGAGGAGGACCCCGCTCCGCAGACCAAGCCCTCCGCCACCAAGAAGCCCACGGCCAAGCCTCAGACGATCGGCCGCCTGCCGCGCTTCCCCGGCAAGGCGTCGCCGGTCGCGGGCACCCTCCCCGACCAGGCCGCGGCGATCAGCGTGTCACGGCTCGGCGGCCCGTGGCGGCAGGACCAGCGGCGGACCGTGCCCACGGTCTACGGCTTCACCACCCGCCAGTACGTCCCTGCGGGCACCGACTCGGCGGGCAGGGCGCAGTTCGCCCAGCTGATGTCGGGCGCGCTCTCGCCGCGGCTGAAGGACAAGTACACCTCGCCGGAGAACCTCGCTCCGGTGATCAACGCGGTGGCCTCCGGCGCGCGCAAGAAGTTCTTCCCCGAGGACAACAGCGCTCGCAAGACCGCCCAGCAGACGTTGTCCGTCAACGGCCTGCCGGGACAGCTGGCCGCCTATGAGATCACCACCGGCGACTCGAAGACCACCATGGTCGTGGCAGTTGTGAGCACCGGCGCCGACCTGCCCTCTGTCGTCTACATGTCGGTGCCCGACAGCAAGAAGGAACTGCTGCCGGACATCAACACCGTCTTCAAGTCGATCCAGGCCGTGGCCTCCTGACCTTCGGAGGCGGCCTCGGAGAGCGGCGTCAGAACTCGCAGGCCATGTGCTTGACGCCGTTGATGAAGCTGGAGTAGAGCCGCTCCGGCCTGCCGCCCTCGATCCGTGGGAGGCGGCGGAGCAGCTCGCGGAACATCACGGTGATCTCACGGCGGGCCAGATGGGCGCCCAGGCAGAAGTGCGGCCCCGGCCCGCCGTACCCGACGTGGGGGTTGGGGCTGCGGGTGACGTCGAAGCGCAGCGGGTCGGCGAAGACGCTCTCGTCGCGGTTGGCGGCCCAGTAGTACAGGACGACCTTCTGACCCTCCCGGTAGAGCTGGCCGTTCATCTCGTGGTCCCTGGTGACCTTGCGGCGCATGAAGTTCACCGGGGAGGCCAGGCGGACGATCTCCTCGACCGCCCCCGGCAGCCCCTCCTCGAGGTCGGCCAGGAGCAGCGCGCGCTGGTCGGGGTTGCGGGTGAGCAGGTGCAGGCCGTGCGAGATGGCGTTGCGCGTCGTCTCGTTGCCCGCCACGACCAGCAGGATGAAGAACGAGCCGAGCTCCTGAGCGGTCAGCCTCTCGCCGTCGATGTTGGCGTTGACCAGCGACGAGATGAGATCGCCCGTGGGGTGCTCGGCGCGGTGGGCGGCGAGGTCCTGGACGAGTCGCTGCAGGTCCATCCCGGCGGTCAGCAGCTTCTCCGCGGCGGTGTTCATGTCGCCGCCGCCGTACTCGGGGTCGAAGCCGCCGAGGATCAGGTTGGACCGGTCGAAGACGAAGCCGTAGTCCTTCTCCGGGATTCCCATCATGTCGCAGATGATCTTCAGGGGGAGCCTGGCCGCGACCTCGGTGACGAAGTCGCAGCCGGGCCCCTTGGCGATCAGGTCGTCCACGATACGCGCGGCGGCCGTCTCGACGTCGGCTTCGAACTGCCCGATCATCCTGGGGGTGAACGCCCGGGAGACGATCCTGCGGAGCCTGGCGTGCCGGGGGTCGTCCATGTTGATCATCGATCCGAAGTACTCGGTGAACTCCGGAGGCATGTCCGGGATGTTGGTCGCCCCGCCGCCGCCCGAGCAGAACACCTCGGGGTTGCGGCTCGCCTCCAGGATGTCGGCGTGCTTGACCAGCGCGTAGTAGCCGGGCCCCTTCGGCGCGAAGGAGACCTCCATCTCCTCGTAGAAGGCGGGGCGGTCCAGGCCGCGCAGCAACTGAAAGGCGTGCTCCCGCTCTCGCACGGGCCTGGCCCAGAAGTCGTAGTCCGACAGGTCGAAGTCGGCGGCGGAGGTGATCGTCTTCCGCCCGGCAGGCGTCACGCTCATACCGTCAATCATTTTCGCAAGCGACCACTTACGTCAATGAGCGACTCAGAAGTCGCATTCGAGGCGTTTGATGCCGTTGATGAAGCTGGAGCGCAGGCGGACGGGCTCGCCGATGGAGCGGATCTGCGGAAGCCGGGTGAACAGCTCGCGGAACATCACGACGATCTCGCGGCGGGCCAGGTGGGCGCCCAGGCAGAAGTGCGGCCCCGGGCCGCCGAAGGCCACGTGGGCCCCTCCCGCACGCCGGATGTCGAAGCGGTAGGGGTCGGCGAAGACGCTCTCGTCACGGTTGGCCGCCCAGTAGTAGAGCAGCACCTTGTCGCCCTTGCGGTAGGGGTGGCCGTTCATCTCGTGGTCGCGGGTGAGGGTGCGGCGCATCCAGGCCACCGGCGAGGCCAGGCGGACGATCTCCTCGACCGCCCCGGGCAGGCGTCCCTCGAGGTCCTCCAGGAGCAGCGCGCGCTGGTCGGGGTTGTCGGTGAACAGCTGCAGGCCGTGCGAGATGGCGTTGCGCGTGGTCTCGTTACCCGCGACGACCAGCAGGATGAAGAACGAGCCGAGCTCCTGCATCGTCAGCTTCTCGCCGTCGATGTTGGCGCTGGTCAGAGAGGTGATGAGGTTGTCGCCGCCCTCCGCGGCCAGGGAGACGACGAGGTCCTGCAGCCGCTGGCCCGCGCCGAGGAGCAGCTCCGCGGCGCGGCTGACGTCCTCGATGAACTCCGGATCGCCGCCGGACAGGATGATGTTGGAGGCGTCGAACACCGTCTGGTAGTGCTCGGCGCCGATGCCCATCATGTCGCAGATGATCTTCAAGGGAAGCTTGGTGGCCACCTCGGTGACGAAGTCGCAGCCGGGCCCCTTGACGATCAGGTCGTCCACGATCCGGCCCGCCTCCTTCCGCACGTCGTCCTCGAACCGCCCGATCATCCTGGGGGTGAACGCCCGGGAGACGATCCTGCGGAGCCTGGCGTGCCGGGGATCGTCCATGTTGATCATCGACCCGAAGTACTCACCGAACTCCGGCCCCAGGTCGTGGATGGCGGTGGCGCCGCGCCCCGAGGAGAAGATCTCCGGGTTGCGGCTGGCCTCGACGATGTCGGCGTGCCGGACCAGGGCGTAGTAGCCCGTTCCGCCGGGAAGGGCGAAGCTGATGTCCGGCTCGGCGAACCTGACCGGGGCAGGCTGGGCGCGCAGCAGCGCGAAGGCCTCCTCCCGCTCGGCCATCGGCCGCTCCCAGAAGGCGACGTCCGAAAGGTCGATGTCCGCCAGCGAAACAGTCACACCAGCCCCCAATAGAATCGCATTCGGCTTGCCGATCCTGCCACGACCTTTCGCCCCCACCAATTCAGGACGAGGTCACCCATTTCGCGAGGTCAATCCAGCTGGAGAGAGCGTCCTGCCCGCTCCCCATGGGCGGAACCTAACACCGGCTTGGCGGCGAGGAGGCCAGGATTTCCCTCAGAGCGCCTCGCGGATCGGAAATCGTCACGCGGCGGGAACAGTGGCCCCGCCCGCCGGACACGCGGCGGACGGTCCGGCGGGCACTGTAACGGGCACTACGGCGGGCACTGTGACGGGCCTGCGGCGGGCACTGCGGCGGACGGTCCGGCGGGCACTGCGACAGGCGCTGCGACAGGCGCTGCGGCGGGTCGCCTCACGGGGCTCCGGCGACGAGGTCGGCCGCCCTTTCGGCGATCATGACGGTGGGGGCGTGGGTGTGGCCCCGGTTGATGACCGGCATGATCGAGGCGTCGGCGACGCGGAGCGCCTCGACGCCGCGCACCCTCAGCTCCGGATCGACGACCGCGTCGGCGTCCTCGCCCATCCGGCAGGTTCCGACCGGGTGGTAGAGGGTCTCGCTGCGCTCGCGGATCCAGCGGACGAGCTCCTCGTCGCTCTCCGCGCCCCAGTAGGGGTTCATCGGCGGCCCGGCGAACGGCAGGAGCGCCGCGGTCGCGAACAGCTCCTTGGCCTTCCTCAGCCCGGCGACCTGCCTTCTGACGTCCGCCTCCGCCGTCAGGTACGCGGGGTCGATCACCACGTCACGGCCTTCGAGGAAGACACGGCCCCTGCTCTCGGGACGCAGGAGGATCGAGGCGATGGTCAGGCCGTGACCGGGCGGCGGGGTGAGGCCGTGGTCGATGAAGGGGCCGGGGGCGAAGATCAGCTCGATGTCGGGGGCGGGCTCCCCCGCTGACGTCCTGATGAAGGCCACCGCCTCGCCGACGTTCGAGGTGAGCATGCCGCTCCGGCCGACCAGGAAGCGCAGCAGGTTGCCGACCGACTCGGCGCCCGCGAGCGTGACCGGCCTGGGGCAGTGCAGGATGACGCCCGAGGCCAGGTGGTCCTGGAGGTTGGCGCCGACCTGGGGAAGGTCGTGGACGGGCTCGATCCCCTGAGCGAGCAGTTCGTCGGCCGCGCCGACGCCGGACAGCATCAGCAGGTGCGGCGAGCCGATCGCCCCCGCCGCCAGGACGACCTCCCTGCGCGCCCGCACGATCGTGCCGCCGCCGTTCCCCTGGCTCCCGGCGCTCCCGCCTCGCCCGTCGCCTCCGGTGGCCGCCTGGCCGTACTCCACCCCGGTCGCGCGCCCGTCCTCGATCACCACCCTGCGCACGTGGCAGGAGGTCAGCACCGCGAGGTTGGGCCTTCTCGCCGCGGGTTTCAGGTAGGCGTCGGCGGAGCTGCAGCGGCGGCCCCTGTCCTGGGTGACGGGGGTCTGGGAACAGCCCTCGTTCGAGGGGCCGTTCAGCTCGTCGAGGCGGTTCAGCCCGAGCTCCTCACAGGCCCGCAGGAACACCGCGGTCATCGGGTTGGGGCTGCGCAGTTCGGAGATGCGGATCGGCCCCGCCGTGCCGTACACGTCACCGTGGTTGGAGCCGACACGGCGCTCGGCCCTGCGGAAGTACGGCAGGACCTCGTCGTACGACCAGCCGGGCACCTCCCACCCGTCGTAGTCGGCCCGGTGGCCCCGCACCCACATCTGGGCGTTCATCGACGAGGAGCCGCCGAGCATCCGGCCGCGCGGCCAGTAGAGCCGCCTGCCGGAGAGGCCTGACTGTTCGACGGTGGTGAAGCCCCAGTCGCAGCTGGTCTTGAAGAGCTTGGCGAACCCGGCCGGCATCCGGACCTCCAGCCTGTCGGCCGCGCCCCCCGCCTCGATCAGGGCCACCGTCGTCGCGGGGTCGGCGGACAGCCGGTTGGCCAGCACGCACCCCGCGGATCCCGCCCCTACGATCACATAGTCGTACTCCACGTGCCCACTGCCCCTTCGTCGCACGAACGGACGACCGCCTCCCCCCGGTAAGCGGGCTCTCATCTGCTTACCCCGAGTGGTTTTACGCGTCAATTCGTAATCGCTGTTACCTACCGGTAGGTATCTCGGCCTGAAAAGATGAGACGGGTTAGAGCCTGCTCGGAGGAGGACGCCCATGCTCAATCTGTCGATCGTCCTGGAGGACAGCGCCCGTCAGCAGCCCGACCGCGTCGCACTCGTCTTCGGCGACCTGCGGCTGCCGTACTCCCTGGTCGACACCATCGCCAACCAGGTCGCCAACCTGCTGGTCTCCAGAGGCGTCGGCAAGGGGGACAAGGTCGCACTGGCCTGCCCGAACCTCCCCTACTTCCCCTTCGCCTACTACGGCATCCTCAAGACGGGCGCCACGGTCGTGCCGCTCAACGTGCTGTTGCAGTCCAGGGAGATCGCCTACCACCTCCAGGACTCCGAGGCCAAGGCCTTCTTCTGCTTCGAGGGCACCCCCGAGCTGCCGCTGGGCGAGCGCGGCAGGGCGGGCTTCGAGGAGGCGACGGCGACGGAGCACTTCTTCGTGCTCCCCGCCACCGCCTTCGCCACCGAGTCCGAGTACGGCGAGACCCTGTGGGCGGCGCTGGACGGCGTGTCCGGCGAGTTCCAGACCGTGCAGACCGCGCCGGACGACACGGCGGTGATCCTCTACACCAGCGGCACCACGGGCCAGCCGAAGGGCGCCGAGCTGAGCCACCAGAACATGCTGCTCAACGCCATGGTCTCCGACGAGATGTTCCCGCGCTCCGAGGGGGGCGACGCCTTCCTGGCCGCGCTGCCGCTGTTCCACTCCTTCGGCCAGACCACCGTGATGAACCTGGGCTTCCGGCGCCGGGCCACCGTGGTGCTCATGCCGCGCTTCGAGCCGGGCCCGGCCCTGGAGCTGATGCGCACGGAGGGCGTCACGCTGTTCGCGGGCGTGCCGACGATGTACTGGGCCATGCTGACGAAGATCCACACCGACGGCGACGAGGTGCCCACCTCGTTGAAGGTCCCGGTCTCCGGTGGGGCCTCGCTGCCCGCCGAGGTGCTCAGGGACTTCGAGGACACCTTCGGCATCGGCATCCTGGAGGGCTACGGCCTGTCGGAGACCTCTCCCGTGGCCAGCTTCAACCAGCTCGGCAGGCCGACCAAGCCCGGCACCATCGGCACGCCGATCTGGGGCGTGGAGATGAGGCTGATCGACGGGGACTGGAAGACGGTCGAGGGCGACGAGCCCGGGGAGATCGCGATCCGCGGCCACAACGTGATGAAGGGCTACTACAACCGTCCCGAGGCGACCGCGGAGGCCATGAACGACGGCTGGTTCCGCACCGGCGACATCGCGGTACGCGACGCCGACGGCTACTACACGATCATCGACCGAGCCAAGGACATGATCATCAGGGGCGGTTTCAACGTCTACCCGCGCGAACTCGAGGAGGTCCTGATGACCCATCCCGAGGTCTCCCTCGCCGCGGTGGTCGGCGTCCCCAACGACTCGCACGGCGAGGAGGTCAAGGCCTACGTCATCCGCGTCCAGGGGGCGGAGCTCACCGAGGAGGACCTGGTCGCCTGGTCGAAGGAGAACATGGCGGCCTACAAGTATCCGCGCCTCGTCGAGTTCCGTGACGCTCTCCCGATGACGGCCACCGGCAAGATCCTCAAGCGCGAGCTGAGGTAGGGGCCAGGAGAGGCCGCCGCGCTTTCCCACGACAACTGGATACCGCCGCGAAGACCGTTCTCGAAAGCGGTTCGGGAAAAGCCGGGGCACGGCCGTCGGCGACGGCGACCGGGGCGGTCACCGCGAACGGCCGTTGACGCCAGACGCCCAGCCGGGTCTCCCCGGCCGGGCGTCCAGCCGAACTCTCAACCGCCCGCCCCCGGCGGACGATCCCCGAAGGGCCCTGGAATCCGGCGTCGCCGACGCGAGCCTTTCGGGGCCGGGGCCGCGCGTCAGGGCCAGTCGAGGGAGGGACGGAGCGGCACGTGGGCCTCGCCCTGGGCGTCGAGTTTCACCCCGAGGACCTGGTGAAGCTGGATCTTGTTGCGCTCGAAGCCGACCACACAGCCCGCCATGTAGAGCCGCCACACCCTGGCCGTGCCCTGCCCGACCTCCTCGACCGCCTCGTCCCAGTGGTCGTCGAGGTTGGCGCACCAGTAGCGGAGGGTCTGCGCGTAGTGCTCGCGCAGGTTCTCCTCGTGGCGGATCTCGAAGCCGGTGTCCTCCATCTGGCGGACGAGGTAGCCGACCGACTCGAGCTCCCCGTCGGGGAAGACGTAGCGGTTGATGAAGCCGCCCGCGTTGAGGGTCTTCTCCGTGCCGGTCGGCCTGGTGATGCAGTGGTTGAGGATGCGCCCGCCCGGCACCAGCTTGTCGTACAGGAACTTGAAGTAGAACGGGAGCTGGTCCTTGCCGATGTGCTCGGTCAGGCCGATCGAGCTGACGGCGTCGAACCCGCTCTCCTTGACGTCCCGGTAGTCCATGTGACGGACCTCCGCCAGGTCGCCGAGCCCCGCCTCCGCGATGGCCTTCTGCGCCCACTCGGCCTGCTGACGCGACAGCGTGACTCCCAGTGCCTTCACGCCGTACTCACGGGCGGCGTGGATGACCATCCCGCCCCAGCCGCAGCCCACGTCCAGCAGGCGCATCCCCGGCTTCAGGCCCAGCTTCCTGGCCACCAGGTCGAACTTGGTGTGCTGCGCCTCCTCCAGCGTGGACTGCTCGGTGGGGAAGACCGCACAGGTGTAGGCCATGGACGGGCCGAGCACCCAGGAGTAGAACTTGTTGGACACGTCGTAGTGGTGGTGGATCGCCTCGGCGTCACGCTGCTTGGCGTGCCTGCTGCCCATCTTGGCCAGCACGCTGCGCCGCACCTCCTGGGGAGGAGGCTGCACCCGCATCATCAGGGGCTTGACGCCGAGCGCGCGCACCGCGCCGATCTTCTGAGCGGTGGTGATGTCGTTGATGGTGAGCGACCACATCCGCGACAGGAGGGAGTACATGTCCCCGTCGACATTGATGTGTCCTGAGATGTAGGCCCTGGCGAGGCCGAGCTCGCCCGGGGCCTGGGCGAGATAGGCCACCGCGGCCGGGGATTTGACCTCGATGCCGATGTCCGCACCGTCAGGGCCTGCCTTGCTGCCGTCGTAGGCACTGAAACGGATCCCAGCCCCTGAGCCGACGACCATCTCGAAGATCTCTGCGAGCCTCACAGATTCAACCTCCTAACGCCCCCGTACACACTTGTCGTAGAGGTCGAGCAATCGGCCACCCGCATCGTATGCCCGCTTTACCGGCCAGTAGGCCGTTCCGTTATAGAACTGCCAGAACTCGTCCTTGGGGTAGAACGACGTGGAGTACAGCGACTTGTGCCCGTCAAGTTCGTGCACCCGGCGTTCGATGAGGCGGTTGTAGTAGCCGTCGAACTGACCTCTGGGCAACGGAACCGTACCCCAGAAGCCAAAGTTGACATAGAGACGCTCCGGCTCGAGGGGATAGAGCGGCCACTCGCCCGAGGCCTTCAGCGGGCACATCCACACCGGCTCCATGCCGACCTTGTCGTGGAAGAACTCCAGGAACTCGGCGCCGCGCTCGACGGGCACCTCGACGTCCTGGATGACCGACTCCTGCAGGGGCCTGCCCCGCCAGCGGTCGACCCGGGCGACCACGCCGTACTTCCGGTCGAGGCCGACGAGCCTGCGGTAGACGTCGGAGCGCATCCACTTGCGCGGCATCAGCGAGCGCACCAGCGGCTCCTGCACGCCGAAGGCCCGCGAGCACCAGAACCAGTCGGTGTCCCAGCGCCAGAGGTAGTCACGGACGGTCAGCCAGTCACGGGTCCTGGTCTGGATCGACCGGTAGTAGATGCGCATGCCCGTGTAGTCGGACAGGTAGGGGGCCTTGTCCGCGAAACGGCCGACGGTGACGTACATCTCGCCGGGGCCGAAGAACGTGCCGTCCACGAAGTCGACGGACTCGCCGTCATGCTCGCCGCGCTCGCAGATCTCCTTCATCGCGATCATGCACTTGTCCGCGTCGGCGAACGGGATGTGGGTCAGCCTGACGTACGGCTGGACGCGCTTGAGCTTGATCCGGATCCTCAGCGCGTAGCCGAGCGTGCCGTAGGAGTTGGGGAAGGCGCGGAACAGGTCGCGGTGCTCGTTGTCGTCGCGCGCCACGACGATCCGGCCGTCGCCGGTGAGGATCTCCAGCTCCTCGACCGACTCGTGCGGCAGCCCGTCGCGGAAGCTGGTGGACTCGATGCCCAGCCCGGTCACCGCACCGCCCAGCGTGATCGTCTTCAGCTGCGGCACGACGTACGGCATGAGCCCGTGGGCGAGCGTGGCGTCCACCAGGTTCTCGTAGGTGGTCATGCCCTGGACCTCGGCGGTCATGGCGACCGGATCCACCTCGATGACCTGGTCGAGGTCACGGGCCGACAGCTTCGCCCCCTGGGCGCCGTCCCTGAACCGGAACAGGTTCGTGGTCGCCTTGGCCAGCCGGGGCACCGAGTCGTCCGGAATCGCGGCGTAGGAGTCCCTGATCTGCTCCACGGCACGTCTGTGCGCCGCCATCTGTGTCATCTGTTCCACAGGACATCACCCCCAGGGCTCCCATAGTAAAGATCGCCTCTAGCACGTTATATCTCGGATGTCCCGGGAGCCAGGTGGGACACGGTAAACGCGTGGAAACTCTACGGCGACCCCGTTCCGAGCCCGCGGCGGGTCACTGTCCAGGCACCGCCCGGGCGCCGTCTGAGCACTGTCCGGGCACCGTCTGAGCACCGTCTGAGCACTGTCCGGCGCTGTCCGGGCGGCGGGTCACTCCCCTCCGCGCGGCTGGAAGCTCGCGAACACCTGGTTCATCAGGGGGACCTGGCTCTTCCACTCGGCGGAGGAGGTGGCCCAGCTCAGCACCATGACCGTGTCGCCGACCGCGATGAACCTGCTTATCTCGTGGTAGTTCGTGCCCGGGCTGGCCCACGGCACGCCGCCGACGTCCGTCGCCTTCCAGTTGAACTCCCACTGCAGGCCCGTGCCGTAGGCGAGGGGAATCCGCGTGGTGCGGTCGGCGCCGATCTCGCTCCACTGCGCGGCGTTCTCCTTGACGGTCCGCTGGACCGTCTCGAGGCTCTCCAGGGGGCCGGGAAGCACCTCGACCGACATGTGGGCCATGCCGTCGGGGCGCAGCCACTGGGTGTATCCGGTCTCGGGCGCCCAGTCGCCCTTCCAGCTCGCCGGATAGCGGATGGACCAGTTCTCCGGCGCTCTGGCCCGCCAGGTCCTCAGCCGCGCCGCGGTCTCGGCGGGCCTGCTCCTGGTGACCCTGGGCGAGGGCGACTCGCTCACCGGGCTCGTCGTCGCGGTGGCGACGACGGCGGTCGGGGAGCTCGACGGGTCGGGCTGCCGCTCCTGCGCGGCCGGAGGGGCCGCCGTCTCGCCGGAGCTCGTCATCGCCACGGCCGCCGCGCCGCCTCCGGCTAGAACGACCACCGCGGCGACGACCAGCGCGACCTTGCCCCCTCCGCCGCTCTGGCGCTTTCTCCGCCTCCTGGCGGGCATCGTCGCGGTCGGGGCCTGCCCCGTGGGGAGCCTTCCCGTACGGCGCGGCGCGGTGCCGGAGGGGTCGTCGGCCGCCTGGGCCAGCAGCAGGTCGGCCTGCTCGGCGCTCAGCCGGCGCCCGGGGTCGCGCTGGAGCAGGCCGGAGAGCACCTCGTGCATCGCGGGCGGCACCCGGCTGAAGTCGGGCTCCTCGGTGAGGAGCGCGCCGAGGGTGGCGATGGCGTCGCGGCGCTCGAAGGGGCCGTGGCCGAGCAACGCGGCGTACAGGGTGGCGCCGAGCGCCCACAGGTCCGACCACGGCCCCGCGTCGGCGTTCGTGGCGCGCTCCGGCGGCAGGAAGCTCGGCGAGCCCGTCACCATGCCGGTCTGGGTGAGCGAGGTGTCCCCCTCGACGGTGGCGATGCCGAAGTCGGTGAGCACGGCCCTGCCGTCGGGGGCGAGAAGGATGTTGCTCGGCTTGACGTCGCGGTGCAGGATCCCGGCCTCGTGGGCCGCCTGGAGGGCCGACAGCACCTGGCGTCCGATGTCGGCGACCTGCCGCACCGGCAGCAGCCCCGCCTCGTCGAGGCCGCGGGCCCTGACGAGCTCCATGATGATCCAGGGGCGGCCGTCCTGTTCGGCGACGTCGTAGACCGCCACGATGTTGCGGTGGTTGAGCCTGGCGGCGGTCCTGGCCTCACGGGAGGTGCGGGCGAGCTGGCGCTCGTGCTCGGCGGGGGCGAGGTTCGACGGGAGCAGCACCTCCTTGACGGCGACCGGGCGGTCGAGGAGGGTGTCGTATCCCTCCCACACCACACCCATGCCGCCGCGGCCGAGCTCTCTCAGCAGTCGATAACGCCCAGCGACCACCCGTTCACTGTGCGGATATGTCATCGCGCGACCCCTAGTCCCATTCAAATAGGGCGCAAGTTTCCCATATCGCCTGGAGGCTCGTGCGCCGCCGAGGGATGCCTTGCCACAGAAAGCCGAACGTTGTTCTACTTGGCCGGAGGGGAAGGCCACCAGATCGTACCAAGCATCCGGTTGACGCGACCGTGTCACGACGGAGCCGACACAGCAGCCGACGCAGCAGCCGCCACGACGACCGCCACGATGGCCGACGCGGCGCCCCGAACGCGGCCGGCACGCGACCGAAACAGCGACGAGGAGACGCCGATGGAACGCGCGACCAGGAGCGGCCCGCTGGCCGGAGTGCGCGTGCTGGAGCTGGCGGGCCTGGCCCCAGGGCCGTTCGCCGGGATGATGCTGGCCGACCACGGCGCCGAGGTGCTGCGGGTCGAGCGCGCCGCGACCGTCGCCGCGGCCGGGGACGAGCCGAGGCACGGGGTGATGGACCGGGGAAAACGGACGATCGGCCTGGACCTGAAGTCGCCCGAAGGGGTGGCCGCCTTCAAGCAGCTGGCGGGCGGCGCCGACGTGGTCATCGAGGTCTACCGCCCCGGGGTCGCGGAACGGCTCGGCATCGGCCCCGCCGACCTGCACGCGGTCAACCCCCGCCTCGTCTACGGGCGGATCACCGGCTGGGGCCAGGAGGGACCGCTCGCCTCGGCCGCCGGGCACGACATCGACTACATCGCGCTCTCCGGCGTCCTGTCGGCGCTGGGGCGCGAGGGCGAGCGGCCGACCCCGCCGATCAACCTCCTCGGAGACTTCGCGGGCGGCGGGCTCATGCTGGCCTACGGCGTGCTGCTCGCGCTCGTCGAACGGGAGCGGACCGGCGTGGGCCGGGTGGTCGACGCGGCCATGGTCGACGGGGCCGCGACGCTGTTCGCGATGTTCTGCCCCGAAGCCCAGAGCGGCCGATGGGGGGCGCGCGGCACGAACCTGCTCGACACCGGCGCGCCCATGTACGACACCTACGAGACCGCCGACGGAAAGTTCCTCGCGGTCGGGGCGCTCGAGCCGCGGTTCTGGGCGGAGATGGTCTCGTTGATGGGCCTTTCCGACCTGCCCGACCGGGACGACAGGTCCCAGTGGCCCGCACTGCGGCGACGGCTGGCCGAGGCGTTCGGGTCCAGGACCCGCGCCGAGTGGGAGGCGGTCTTCGAGGGGTCGGACGCGTGCGTCTCCCCGGTGCTGGAGATGACCGAGGCGGCCGACCACCCGCACAACAAGGCGCGCGGCACATTCGTCGAGGTCGGCGGCGTCCGCCAGCCCGCTCCCGCGCCGCGCCTGCTCGGCGTGCCCGAGCAGGATCTCTCCCCCGCGACCCGGCTGGCCGACCTCTCCTCGTGGGGTCTGTCCGCCGAGGCTCAGACCCGGCTGCGCGAGGCCGGGACTCTCGTCTGACGGCTCTGACGGTCGTCACCGTTCACCCGCTCCGAAGGCGGCACACCGGACACAGGTGTGCCGCCTTCTGTCGTAGGTCTGGCGCTGAATGTAGTAGGTGTACTACATTCATTCGCATGAGTACTGCACAATGCTCAGGCGAGCGGCGTCTCCCCGCTCAGCGCCCCTGAGCGCCCGGAGGACCCGCGATGCCCACCGAAGACGTCTACAACCGGATCCCGATGCTGCGAGCCGAACGCGGCGTCTCCCGCAAGGACCTGGCGGCCGCGCTGGGGGTCCACTACCAGACCATCGGCTACCTGGAGCGCGGCGAGTACAGCCCGAGCCTGTTCCTCGCCCTGCGCATCGCCGAGTACTTCGAGGTTCCCCTCGAGGTCGTCTTCTCCCTGAAACCGTTCCCGCGACTGGGCAGTGAGGTCAAGTGATGAGCACACTGAGGGAAAGCTGGGACCGCAGGCGGATCGAGGCGCTGCACACCGACCTGCTGCCCGGCTGGTACGCCACCCGGCGCAGGCGACGGCTGCTCGCCTCCGCAGGACTGGTCTCGATAGCGCTCATGTGGGTCAACGGCGCCCTGTTCTGGGCTCCCAAGGGTGACGTCGGCCCCACGATCGTCTACTTCACGCTGCTGGCGATCTCACTGGTGCTCTACTTCCCGGCGGTCACGCTGCTCAACGTCGCCACCCGCGGGCTCACCGAGCTGGCCGAGCGCCACCTGGACGAGCGTCAGCTGGGCGAACGGCTGCGCGCCGTGGCCCTGGCCCACCGCGCCATGACCGGTCTGATCGTCGTGCTGGCCGTCACCGTGTTGGCACTGAACGTGGCCAACGACCGTCACTTCTCCATGCCGGGCTCGGCGCTGTTCCAGCTGACGATCGCACTGGCCCTGACCAACTTCGTGCTGCCCCTGATCGTCTCCGCCTGGCGGCTCCCCGACCCTCCTCCGGACGAGGAGGAGAACGGGCCGATCGGGGAGGGTCAGCGCATCGAGGGGAAGACCGCGACGTAGAGGTCGACGCCCTCGGGGTGGTGGATCTCCAGGTCGGTGGTGAAGGCGCGGGGCGGGGTGCCGCCGGACTCGGTGTGCTTCCACAGCCGCTGCCAGGCCTCAAGGAGCGCGCCCGGCATGGGCCCCCGTGCCTCGACCTTCAGCGCCGGCACCGCGGGCACCCGCACCGCGACCATGCCCTCGGGCAGCGCGGCGGCGCTGCGCACGGCCACTCCGACGATCTGCGTGTACGACCCGTGGTGGTCGCTCTCATAGTCGGTCAGCACCGCGTAGAGGTTCTCGTCCACCCTGCCGGGAACATGGGCGAAGGCCCCGGGAGCTCCCGCCCGTGCCCACAGCGCGCCGAGCCGTCCCCGGCCCTGCTCCATCTCGTCGGCGTTGGATGTCCGTACGGCATGGCCGACGACGAGCATCTCGGACCGATCGACAACGATCACAGCGCCTCCCCTGGCCATCCCCTGAACTCCCCGCAAACCGGATCCTAGTGCCCCTCACGAGTGCTGCTCCCTCTTGGGGATCTTCAAAACGGGAACGCTCACCTTTAACTATTCACCGGACAAGGTGGACTTACGTGAAATTTCTCAATGAGATGGCACCGGCCCACGACCTGACCTACAGCGACGTGTTCATGGTTCCGTCACGCTCCTCCGTGGGCTCCCGGCTGGCCGTCGACCTGTCGACGCAGGACGGCACCGGCACCACGATTCCCGTCGTGGTCGCCAACATGACGGCCGTCGCGGGACGCCGCATGGCCGAGACCGTCGCGCGGCGCGGCGGCATCACCGTGATCCCACAGGACATTCCCATCGAGGTCGTCGCCGACGTGGTCGACTGGGTAAAGAAACGCGACCTGGTCCACGACACGCCGCTCACGCTCACCCCGCACGACACCGTGGGCAAGGCGCTCAGCCTGCTGCCCAAGCGGGCGCACGGCGCGGTCATCATCGTCAACTGGGACAACCGCCCCGTCGGCGTGGTCACCGAGAGCGACTGCGGCGGCGTGGACATGTACACGCAGCTGTCCCAGGTGATGTCCGACCACCTGCTCACCCTGCCCGCAGGTCTCGACCCCCGTGAGGCCTTCGACCGCCTCCACGAGGGGCGCCACCGGCTCGCCCCGATCGTGGACGGCGAGGGGCGTCTGGTCGGCATCCTCACCCGGACGGGGGCGCTGCGCGCGACGCTGTACCGCCCCGCGCTCGACGCCTCCGGCAGGTTGCGCGTGGCCGCCGCCGTCGGCGTCAACGGCGACGTGGCGGCCAAGGCCAAGGAGCTGCTCGAAGCCAGGATCGACTGCCTGGTCGTGGACACCGCCCACGGCCACCAGGAGAAGATGATCAACGCTCTGAGGGCGGTCCGCTCGCTCGACCCGGGCGTGCCGGTCGCCGCGGGCAACGTGGTGACCGCCGAGGGGGTGCGCGACCTGGCCGACGCCGGAGCGGACATCCTCAAGGTCGGCGTCGGCCCGGGGGCGATGTGCACCACGCGGATGATGACCGGCGTGGGCCGCCCGCAGTTCTCCGCCGTGCTGGAGTGCTCCGCCGAGGCCCGGCGCCTCGGCCGGCACGTCTGGGCGGACGGCGGCGTCCGGCACCCCAGGGACGTGGCCCTGGCCCTGGCCGCGGGGGCGGCGAACGTGATGATCGGCTCCTGGTTCGCCGGGACCTACGAGTCTCCCGGCGACGCCCGCACCGACGCGGACGGCCGCAGGTACAAGGAGAACTTCGGCATGGCCTCGGCCCGCGCCGTGAAGCTGCGCACCGCCGAGGACTCTCCCTTCGAGCGGGCTCGCAAGGCTCTGTTCGAGGAGGGGATCTCCACCTCCAGGATGTATCTCGACCCGCTCAGCCCCAGCGTCGAGGACCAGATCGACGCCATCGTGGCGGGCCTGCGCTCCTCCTGCACCTATGCGGGGGCCTCGACCCTGGAGGAGTTCCACGAGCGGGCGGTCGTCGGGATCCAGAGCTCCTCCGGCTACACCGAGGGGATGCCGCTCCACCAGAGCTGGTGACCGCCCGCCGCCTCCCTGCCCGGCCTCACCCGCTCCGCGCCGCCGCCTCCGGTCTCACACGGTCCGCCGTCACGTCCAGATGACGGCGGCACGTCGGCTCCTCGGCGTCTCCCGCCCGCCGAGGAGTCGACTCAGCTGCGGTAACGCGACTCCAGCACGCGCTCATGACGGTCATCCGCCGACAGCCGCCCGCCTCGGTAACGAGTGAGCCTGCACAGTGCCATCAGCCCCGCGAGGGCGAGCACTGCTTCGATCATCATGATGAATGCGATCATTTGGGGTTCCTTCACGGACCTGGCACCTGACGATCCCTGCCCACCGTCCGCGCCACTCGCAAGAACCTTAACAGTCCCCTGGACGATTTGTCGCCTAATGTCCGCTTTCGAGAGAAAAGTTTTCATATGGAAGCTTTTCGCAGCCTACCAGGAGGGTGACAGCCAGGCCAGCGGGCGCATGCTCCACCCGGCCCGGGGTAGTCGGCGTGCCGGATCCCCCTACCAGGCACGGGAAGGCGAACGGACATGGCAGAGCTAACCACAACCCCTGACACCCAGGTCGTCGTCAACCGCAGGACGCTCGTCAGCTACGACAACTACCTCGCCGCCCAGCGAGCCGTCGACGGGCTCTCCGACGCGGGGTTCCCCGTCGAGCACGTGGCGATCGTCGGCAGCGACCTCCGGCTGGAGGAGACCGTCACCGGCAGGCTGACCAACGGCCGGGCCGCGCTCACCGGGGCGGGAAGCGGCGTGGTCTTCGGCGTCGTCGTGGGACTGTTCCTCGGCCTGTTCACCTCGACCACGATGTCGTTCGTCGTGCTCGTGCTCTGGGCCGCCCTCTGGGGCGCGGTGGTGGGAGCCGCGTTCGGCTTCATCAACCACTTCTTCACCGGAGGCAAGCGGGACTTCGCCTCGCGCAGCGCGATCGTCGCGGGCCGCTACGACATCCTGGTCGCCGCCTCCCACCTCGACCACGCCCGCGCCGTGCTCGAGGGCGGCCCGCGTCCCGCCGACACCGTGGTCGTCGAGCCCCCGCCGTCCGCGGGCGCGTACGACCCGGCCGCCTTCGGGAGCACCACCCCGGACCTGCCCCGCCCCGAGACCCCGTCCACGCAGGCCCGCTCCGAGGACCCCTCCCTGAGGACTCGCCCCTGACCAGGGCTCGGGGCCGGGACTCCCGTTCAGGGCCCCGAGGCGAACCGAGCCCCCGGCCCGGCCCCACGCTCAGCCCTTGACGCCGCCTGCCAGCAGGCCCCTGACGAAGTGGCGCTGCGCCGCCAGGAAGACCGCCAGCGGGATGACCGCCGAGACGAACGCCCCCGAGGTCAGACGCTGCCACTCGTTGCCCCTCGTGCCCGCCATCTGCGCCAGCCGTACGGTCACGGGGGCGGTCTCCGCGGTGCCACCCGCGAAGATCAGGGACACCAGCAGGTCGTTCCAGACCCACAGGAACTGGAAGACGCCGAAGGCGGCCAGCGCGGGACCGGCCAGGGGAAGCACGATCCGGCGCAGGATCGCGCCGTGCGCGGCTCCGTCGACCCTGGCCGCCTCCATGAGCTCTCCGGGGATCTCGGACATGAAGTTGTGCAGCAGGAAGACGCCCAGCGGCAGCGCGAAGCAGGTGTGCGCACACCAGACCTGGACGAAGCGGGCCGGGCCCTCCAGGTCCCACGCGGGCAGCATCTGGACGCCGAAGACCTCCACTCCCCTGGAGAAGAACGACAGCAGCGGGACCAGGGCCATCTGCAGCGGCACGATCTGCAGGGCGAAGACGCCGACGAGGATCCAGTCGCGTCCCCGGAACGGCAGCCAGGCCAGCGCGTAGGCGGCGAAGGTCGCCAGGGCCAGCGGCAGGAGCACGGAGGGGATCGTGATGACGACGGAGTTGACCAGGAAGCCGGCCATCCGTCCCGAGGACGAGGACGTTCCGAAGAGCACCTGCCGGTAGTTCTCCAGCGTGAACTCGGGATCGGAGAAGAACGTCCACCAGCCGGTGGACTTGATCTGATCCTCCGGGCGCAGCGAGGACAGCAGCAGGCCGAAGGTCGGCGTGGTCCACAGGACCGCGATGACGATCGCGGCGACTCCCGCGCCCCGGCCGGACAGCCGCCGCCGGACCCGCGCGGCGGCGGCGCGGGCGTCCGCCCGCCCTCCTCGCCCGCTCACCGGGCCCGCCCGCGGACCTGGTAGACGACGACCGGCGTCACCAGGACGAACAGCAGGACGGCCAGGGCGGCCCCCCTGCCGGTCTCGCCGTACCTGAACGCCTGGTCGTACATCTCGTTGGCGATGACGCCGGTGTCGAACTGGCCGCCGGTCATCGTACGGACGACGTCGAACAGTTTCAGCGTGCCGATCGACTGGGTGACCAGCACCACGGCCACCGCGGAACGGATGGAGGGCAGAGTCACCCGGAAGAACAACTGCCGCGGGCTCGCCCCGTCCAGCCTGGCCGCCTCGACGATCTCCCCGGGAATGCCCTTGATCGCCGCGGAGAGCACCACGGTGGCGAAGCCCGCCTGGATCCAGACCATCACCGCCACCAGGAACAGCGTGTTGAGCGGAGGCTCCTGGAGCCACTGCCGAGGTTGGCCGCCCACGCTCACGACGAGCTGGTTGAGCAGGCCTATCTGCTCCTGGCCCTCGGCCCGGTAGGCGTAGACGAAGCGCCAGACGACGCCCGCACCGACGAAGGAGATCGCCATCGGCAGGAAGAGCAGCGACCTGGCCAGCGCCTCGAAACGGGTCCTGTCCACCAGGACCGCGTAGACGAGCCCGACGGAGGTCACCAGCGGCGGCACGAGCAGGACCCAGACGACCGTGTTGCGCAACACGGTCAGCGCCTCGGGCCGGGTGAACATCCACACGTAGTTGTCCAGTCCCGCCCACCGCCTGCCGTCGCCGCTCATGAAGGACAGCAGCGTCGTCCGCACGGCGGGCGCCACGAGCCCGACGCCCAGGAGCAGGAGGGCGGGCGCGAGCAGGATCGTCGCGTGCGGCCAGGCCCGCCGCCGCATCGGGACGCGGTCGACCAGCAGCAGGACCGCCGCGACCACGACGAGGAAGGCGGCGACGCCGATCAGCAGTTGGAGGAGCTTGGGCTGTTCTGCCGCGAGGTCGAAGTCCATCGATGGGATCTCCCGAGGGGGACGGGGCGGGCGGCGGGTTCCGCGTCGCGGATCACCCGGTCCGGACGCGTCGTTCGCGCGGCCCGGGTGTGCCGCCGGACATCAGGACGTCGGCCAGGACGCGTTGACGCGGTCGAGGACCGTCCTGGTGTCCTTGCCGTTGATCCAGTCGGTCATGGCCTTCCAGAAGGCGCCCGCGCCGACCGAGGCGGGCATCTGGTCGGAGCCGTCGAAACGGAAGACCGTGTCCGGGTCCTGCAGCATCTCGATGGAGAGCCTGTCGACCGGGTTGTGCGCGTTCGAAGGGTCCACACCCCTGCGCGCCGAGACGTAGGGCCCCAGCCTCATCCTGGCCTCGGGGAAGTCGGCGGAGGCCAGGTAGGCCCGCAGCGCCTCGACCTCGGGACGGTCGGAGAAGGCCGCGACGAACTCGCCCGCGCCGAGCACCGGCCGCTTCGACGGGTCGTCGCCCGGCAGGTAGAACGCGAACACGTCGCCGTCCTCGGCCACCTGCGTGCCCTCGGGCCAGAAGTTCGCGTAGAAGGACGCCTGGCGGTGCAGCGCGCACCTGCCCTGGGTGATCGGGATGCCGCCCTCCTGGAAGGCGGTGCTCGCGATCGACCTCACTGGGCCGTAGCCGCCGTTGACGAACCTTTCGTTCCTCAGGATCGCGCCGACCTTGTCCACCGCCGCGACGACCTTGGGATCGTTGAACGGCAGCCTGTGGCTCACCCAGTCGTCGTAGCCCTGGGGGCCGACCTCACGCAACAGGACGTCCTCGACCCAGTCCGTCGCGGGCCAGCCGGTCGCGTCGCCGGACTCGATGCCGGCGCACCACGGCTTGAGACCGGTGGCGGCGATCGTCTCGGAGAGCTTCATCAGCTCGTCCCAGGTCCGGGGAACGGCCCAGCCCCGCTCCCTGAACATCTTCGGGGAGTACCAGACGAGGGACTTCACGCTGGCGCCCAGCGGCGCGCCGTAGAGAACGCCGTCGACGGTGGCGTATCTGGCCCAGTCCGGCGACCACCCCTCGGCGGCCAGCCTCTTCACCTCCGCGGAGGCGGGCTTGAGAACGCCCGCCTCCGCGAAGCGTGCCAGCAGGCCAGGCTGAGGGAAGAACGCCAGGTCAGGAGGGTTTCCGCCGTCGACGCGCACCTGGATCTGCGCCTCGAACTCGCCGGTCCCCTCGTAGTCGATCCTCATCCCGGTGCACTCGGCGAACGGCTTCCACGCCCGCTCCAGCAGGTCGGCCTCGACGTCGCGGATCGGGGAGTAGACGCTGACCGTTCCGCCCTCGTGCCTGCCGTACCCGGCGAAGGCCGCGCACCCGGCCGACGCGCCGCCCTCGCCCGTCGACGACCCGGTCCGCGCGGATCCGCACGCGGTGGCCGCCAGTGCCAGCCCCGCGACGCCTGCCGCCAGAACGAGGCGCTCCGGCCGTGAGAGGAGCGACATGAACCTTCCTCCATACGCGTCACGGGACCCTGAGAGCGCTCTCTGGAAGAATCATCTGCTCACATGGCGATGTCAATGACCGTGACATGACGGTTACGGGACGTCTTCCAGACCTTCGCCGGGCGAGAGCCGCCTCCGGGAGAGCGCTCTCAGGGCGGCGACGACCGCGACGGGCCCGCAGGGCCGGCGAGGCGGGAGACTACGAGGAGGACCTGACGACGAGTTCCGTCGGCATGATCAACGGGTCGGCCGGGCTGTCCTCCATGAGGCCGAGCAACAGCCTGACCATGGCGACGGTCTGCTCGGCGTGCGCGCTGTGGACGGTCGTCAGCGGCGGGTCGGTGTAGCGGGCGGCCTCTATGTCGTCGTAGCCCACCACGGCCACGTCGTCGGGGACCCGGCGGCCCGCCTGGCGCAGCGCGTGCAGCGCGCCGATCGCCATGAGGTCGTTGGCGGCGAACACCGCGTCCAGGCCGGGGTCGTCGGTCAGCAGCTGGCGCATGGCGACCGCGCCGGACTCGCGGGTGAAGTCGCCGACCGCGATGATCGAGCGGCGGTCCGAGTCTCGCAGCACGTCACGGTAGCCGGTGAGACGGTCCTGGCCGCCGACGGTGTCCAACGGCCCGGCGATGGTCGCGATCCGCCGTCTCCCCCGTTCCAGCAGGTGGCGTACGGCGCCGGCGGCGCCGCCCACGTTGTCGTTGTCCACGTACGGCAGGGCGACCGGCACGGCGGGTCTGCCGTAGGAGACGACGGGGACGCGCAGCCGGGTGAGCGCGACGGGCAACGGGTCGGCTCCGTGGCTCGACACGAGCATGACCCCGTCGACGTGTCCGCCCGCGATGTACTTCTCCACCCTGGCGTGGCTCTCCGGCGACCCGGCCAGCAGCAGCACGACCTGCTTGCCCGCGGTCTCCAGCTCAAGGCTCGCCGCGCGGATGACCGTGGAGAACATGGGGTCGTCGGAGAACACCCGGTTCGGCGGCTCGGAGACGACCAGCGCGACGGAGTTGGTCCGCTGCGTGACCAGGTTCCTGGCCGCGCCGTTCGGGACGTAGCCCAGCTCGTTCACCGCCCGCATCACCATGTCGCGGATGTCGGGAGTGACGGTGGGCTGGCCGTTCACCACCCGTGAGACGGTCGAACGGGACACCCCGGCACGAGCGGCGACCGCCTCCAGGGTGGGTCTTCTCATCTGGCTCCCCCGTAGTTCGATGACTGTCGACACCACAGCGTGCTGCCAGCGGGCGGCGAGGCCGACGCGCGCGGTCGCGAACCCCCGTCGGACTCTCTTGGCCACTCGGCATTGTCCGGTCATTATGCGACAACGCCCTGAGGGGAGGCCTGGCTCACCGGCCCCCGCGCCGATCGCGGCGCGCACGGCACACCGTTGGCCGTCCGGGCAGCGCTCCCAGCTCCCGTGCCCGTGTCCGGGACCCTGATTGAGAACACCGATTGAGAACACCGGTTGAGACGCTGACCGGGGACGCTCACCAGGCCGTGCCCACGTGCCCCTTCCGGGGAGTGCCGAGGGGCGCGTCCGGGCATCACCCCCGGAAGGGGCATATGTCCGAGGGACATGTGGGGTCATCGTGTCCCCCGGCTCTCATGCGTCGGCCGGACCCCGTAGAGTCGTTCGGCCGACCGGAAAACGGCCGGCGCGCATCCAATCGAGGAGAACACGTGGCACTGGAGAAGCCTGAGATCGACTTCCCCGAGGGCGAGGCGCCCAAGGAGTTGCAGATCGTCGACATCGTCGAAGGAGACGGCCCGGAGGCCAAGCCAGGCCACCAGGTCAGCGTGCACTATGTCGGCGTCGCCTTCTCCACCGGCGAGGAGTTCGACGCCTCCTGGAACCGCGGCGAAGCCTTCCAGTTCCCGCTGGGCGCAGGCCGGGTCATCGCCGGCTGGGACCAGGGTGTCGCGGGCATGAAGGTCGGCGGCCGTCGCCGCCTCACCATCCCGGCGCACCTCGGCTACGGCGACCGCGGCGCGGGCGCCCGCATCAAGCCGGGCGAGACGCTCATCTTCGTCGTGGACCTGCTCGGCGTCAGCTGACGTCCCCGCGAGTCGGCAGGCGGGCCGCCCCTCGTCCGAGGGGCGGCCCGCCTGCCTTCGGGGAGTTGGATCGCTCCGAAAAGGAGGAGTTCACCCTCCCGAAATGTCACCGGCAGCTCATAGGCTGGGCCTGTGCTGTTGATCGACCTTGCCCGCACCTCGGCGGCCGTGGCCGCCGACTCCGCCAGGCTGGCGAAGATCCGTCACCTCGCGGAGCTGCTCGGCCGGGTCGAGCCCGACGAGGCCGAGATCGCCATCGCCTACCTCTCCGGTGAGCTTCCGCAGCGCGCCATCGGCGTCGGCTGGGCCGGTCTGCAGGATCCGCCTGATCCGCGTCTGGCCGCGACAGCCACCCTGCGCCAGGTGAACGGGCTTCTCGACCAGATCAAGGCCCAGGTGGGCCCGGGCTCCCAGGCGGCGCGCAAGGCCCTGATCACCGAGCTGTTCAGCGCGGCCACCCGCCAGGAGCAGACCTTCCTGGCGCGCCTGCTCCGCAGCGAGCTCAGGCAGGGCGCGCTCGACGGCGTGATGATCGAGGCGATCGCGAAGGCGGCCGAGGTGCCGGTCGCCGAGGTCCGGCGGGCGTTGACGCTTCGCGGCTGGCTGCCCGCCGTCGGCGCCGCCGCGCTGAACGGCGGGGTCGAGGCGCTGCGTGCCTTCCATCTGGAGGTCGGCCGCCCGGTCTCACCGATGCTCGCCCAGAGCGCCACCTCCGTCGCCGCCGCGTTGGGCAAGATCGGCGGCTTGGCCGCCGTCGAGTGGAAGCTCGACGGCGTCCGGATCCAGGTTCACCGCTCCGGTGAGACGGTGACCGTGTTCACCCGCACGCTCGACGACATCACCGCACAGGTTCCCGAAGTGGTCGAGGCTGTCGGCGCCCTGTCCTCCCAGGACCTGGTCCTGGACGGCGAGGTCATCGCGCTGCGTCCCGACGGCCGCCCCGAGCCCTTCCAGATCACCTCAGGCCGGGTCTCGAGTCGCGCCGACGTGGCCGGGGCGCGTGAGAAGACCCCGCTGAGCGTGTTCTTCTTCGACGCGCTGCGGGTCGACGGCGCCGACCTGCTCGAGCTGCCCGGCGAGTCGCGCCACGCGGCCCTCACCGGGGTCGTGCCCGCGGAGCTGGTGACCCCCCGCCTCGTCACCGGGGAGACGGCGACCGCCGAGGAGTTCTACAAGGACGCGGTCAGAGGCGGCCACGAGGGCGTGGTGGTCAAGTCCCCGCAGGCTCCGTACGCCGCGGGAAGGCGTGGAGCGGGCTGGATCAAGGTGAAGCCCAGGCACACGCTCGACCTGGTCGTCCTCGCCGCCGAGTGGGGGCACGGCCGCCGCGAGGGCAGGCTCTCCAACCTGCACCTGGGCGCCCGCGATCCGCTGACGGGCGGGTTCGTCATGCTCGGCAAGACCTTCAAGGGCCTGACCGACGAGTTGCTCGCCTGGCAGACCGAGCGTCTCCTGGAGCTCAGCGACGGTCCGGCGGACAGCTGGACGGTCACCGTCCGTCCCGAGCTCGTCGTCGAGGTCGCCTTCGACGGGGTTCAACAGTCCAGCCGCTACGCCGGGGGCATGGCGTTGCGCTTCGCCCGGGTGCTGCGCTACCGCTCGGACAAGAGCGCCGAGCAGGCCGACACCGTGGAAACCGTGCGCGCCCTCATGCTCTGACCTGACCGAGCCGCTCCGACTCCGGTGGAGACCGCCCCGACCTCCCTTCTCACCGGTCCGCACTCCACGAGCCCAGGAACCCCTCCCCAGCAGACTCCACGAGCTGAGGCACCGCTCCCCACCAGCCCGCTCCACGAGTTCCTCACCGATCCGCACCCCATGAGCCGAGGCCTCCTCCTCACCACCCCACCCCACGCCCTCCTCACTGGCCCGCACTCCACGAGCCCAGGCACCGTTCCCCCATCAGTCCACTCCACGGATTCCTCACCGGTCAGCGCTTCATGAGCCGAGGCTCGGGAGCCATTCGACGGCCTCGGTGATCCGTTCGATGTGATCTCGAATGGCGGCTCATCCGGGTCCGTGAGCTCTCGGCACGGGGACGGGAGTGAGGCCGGAGAGCCTTTGTTGTTTCCTCCGGGACAGGAGTTGTTTCAGGGGCGAATGAAACGTCGGAGTTTTTTGAGGTTTTCCGCGCTCACGGCCTCCGTGTCGCCCACATCTGGCCCCCGTGTCGCCCACATCCCCCGCGAGCGTCACCCCGCACCCTCGTGAGCAGCGGATACGCACGTCGGCACGTCGCCTCCGCACCGCGATCGCCTTCGCCCCGCACATGATCGATCGTCTCCTGGAATCGCGGACTTCCCGGGAGCGCCCTCCTACCTCTCGCCAGAAAAGGCGATCAAGGATAGGTTCATTATCATTTTAGACTCAAAGTGACATAAATCACTTTATGTGTCATTAACATGGCTTTGCTTGCAGTTTGTCGCATATGGTCGGCCCACGTTACGCGGGAAGCACTCCTGTGCCCCGCGTATGGGATCGGCCGGTGCGCACCCCCCGCCTCCTCCGCCCCGTACGGCCCTCCCATGTCCTGCCCCCGACCTTGGACCGTGGTTTCCCTTGGGCCTGCACTCCCACACCCCCTCCCCCGACTCCTCCCCGAAGAAGACGTTGCCAGGAAAGCGGCGCCTGGCCGCCCTGGCCGCCGGCGTCACCGTGGTCGCCGTGGTCTCCGCCACCGCGTGGGCGGTCTCCTCCCCGGGCGACGCCCGGCTGACGACGACCAGCGCCGCCCTGGCCGGCGCGGGCCTGACCGATGCCGGACAGAACGCCGACGGCTCCTTCGAGCCCGCTCCCGGCGAGTCCGCGTCCTCCTCGGAGTCCCCCTCGAACACGCCCTCCCCCGCGAACGCGACGGCCACCCCGCAAAAGGCCGCCCCCTCGCCCTCCGTCCCCGAGACCGCGGCGGGTCCCCGGTCCGCCGGGGACGGGACCAGGACCTCATCCCCCGAGTCCACCGCGAAGCCGTCCGCCGCCCCCACCACGAGCACGCCGTCCACGACGACGGCCCCGGTCGACGCCGCCGCCTCGGAGACGAAGAGCGCGCCGAAGACCAGGAAGACCGTCAAGGCCAGGAGCACCGCCAAGCAGAAGGTCCGCGTGATCTCGAGCGGGACCTGTGGCGCCTCCTACTACGACGAGGGACAACTGACAGCCAGCGGCGAGCGTTTCAACCCGAACGCGATGACCGCCGCGCACAAGACCCTGCCACTGGGCAGCAAGGTCAGGGTGACCAACCCGGCGAACGGCGAGTCGATCACGGTCAGGATCAACGACCGGGGACCCTATGTGGGCGGACGCTGCCTCGACCTGTCCAGGGCCGCGTTCTCCGCGATCGGCAGCGTCTCCGCCGGGGTCATGCGGGTCAAGTATGAGGTCCTCGGCAAATGACCGAGGTCTACTTCACCGGTCGCAGCGTGAACGGGTAGCGGAAGTCGCCTTCGCCCAGCGCGGCCACGCCGCCCACCACGGAAAGCGCCATCGCCCCGAGCCAGAGCACGGGCATGAGCACCACGCCGACGAACGTGATCGCCAGCAGGACGGTGGCGCCGAGCAGGGTGAGCTGGAAGTTGAGCGCCTCCACCGCGTGCCTGCGGACGTAGGGCGAGGTCTTGCCCGCGGTGAGCAGCATGATCAATGGGCCGATCGCGAGCAGGCCGGTCAGCGGCAGCAGGTGCGCCGCGGCCGCTCCCAGGCGCTCTCCTCCCGCGTCCGCCCGTGCGCAGTGCCGGCTCGAGGCCGACACCCCCTCCGAGAAGGGGTACGGCGCGGGCATGGGCGGACGATGGCCGTACAGCTCGTGCATGATCGGCATGAGGTCGGCGTGGACGCGGGCCGTCATCGCCCGCTCCAGCCTGTCATCGAAGTCGATCTTGTCGAGGCGTCCGTCCGCGTAGGCGGCCTTGACGTGCTCGACCACCTGTTCCCGATCCTGGTTGCTGACCCGGAGTCCGGCGTGCTCGAGGCCCGGGCCGGGGGGTGACGCGCTCCCGGGCCACCGGTGCGCCGCTGGTGTCGCTGTGCCTGCCATAGGACCGACATCCCTTTCGTCTCCGATTTGCCTTCAATATTTGTCGACGACTTTTGAGCGGTCTATCAGGATGAACCCTTGGATGTCCCTTAGAGTCCACCCTGACCTTGCACCATGAAACGACCAGGGGATGTATACAAGGAGACATGAGATGGCGTGATCGCTATGGGTTGAGGCGTCTACGCGGACCGAAGATCGCCAAGTTTGACCGTGAGGCAACAGACTCCGACGTCGAGGCGCTCATCGCCTTCGCGAAGTCGCGTCGTGGCGTGGAGTTCTACGTCGAGCCCGAGACCTTCGCGACCGACACCACCGCGATGGCCATCGCGGACGACGGTGAATGGACACGACGCCGGGTCGGCTCCCCGGCGGTGATCCGCAAAGTGGCCCGTGATCTGGCTCTGCCGGTCTACGACGTGCAGCTGACCGGCTATCCCGCCCGGATGCGGGCCTACAACGAACGCCGCAAGCGCGCCGAGAGCTGAGTCACCCCCCGGAGGCCTCCGGCTCCCCCAGCAAGGCGATCACTGGCAGCAGCCAGGCCATGCGTGGACTGCCCATCTCCCGGTCCAGCTCCTCGGGGCTGGGCATCCTGTCTCTGAGCACCTGCGGCGAGAGCATGTGACGCAACGCGTGCGTGAGCAGATTGGCCATCGAGTAACCCGGATCGACGTCGCACGCGCGGGTGAGGGCCACGCCGGCGAGCGCTGAGTCGCCCCGGCACCAGGCGACCACCGCCAGCAGACAGGCGGCCGGAGGCACGAACCTCGGCTCCAGCCTGCGCGTGAGGTCTCGCCACAGCCCGAGGTGGGCGTCGTGGGCGTCGTCGGCGACAAGCGCCCACGCCTCGTCGCGGACCCGGATCACCGCGAGCGCCAGCCCCAGCCTGGCCGCCTCCTCGTCGTCGAGCCGCCCGCCTGAGGCGTGGACGGCGACGGCCGAGCGAACCCGCGCCACCCCCTCGGCGACGAACTCCGCCGCGAACCCGCCGGGGTCGTCGGACGCGGCGAGCCTGTCCCTCAGCTCCTTTGTGACACGCGCGGTCGCCCGGCGCATCGCGGAACGCGTGGATCCTCCGACGGGGTCGAGCGACCGCTCCAAGGTCCGCCTGTCGGGCAGGGCGACCAGCCCGTGCACGGTCGCCCTGGCGGCGACGACGCCGGCCTCCCTGTCGTACGGCGTGCCGTCGACGGGACAGCAGTCGGTCCGGGAGCACACATAGGACCAGTAACGCCCGTCCTCGACCCGCAGCGCGTCGAGGAGCGTGATCCCGGCCCGGCGAAACAGCGCGACGGCCGGATCCACCGCCGGGGTCACCAGCGTCCCCGGGCCGTATCCGACGACGATGACCTGGGCGACCCTCTCCTGGGCGAACAGCGGCACCAGCCCGTCGAGCCCGGGATCGGCGAGCGGCAGGTCCCAGCGGACCGTGAGGTGCAACCGGCTTCTGGGCGGCCTTCCTCTCAGGCCGATGACGACCAGGCTGTCGGAGGGATGGAATCCCACGAGATACGGCACCGCGCCGAGGACCTCCTGGGTGGAGCCGAGCAGGAGGCCGGACGGCGGCCGGAGCGAGGGCGGCGAGATCGGGATGTCGGTTGGCATGGGGTAGAGCATGGCCGGAGGCCCGTCCCCGGTCCCGCGCCGAACCACGTTCTGGGGATTGTCCTCCCGGTTGTCCACAGCCCCTGCGGATCTCGCGCCTCCGTCACCGCCCGGGACCCGGCACGACGCGTTCGACCAGGTCGGTGACCAGGTCGTGGATCTGCTCCTCGGGAAAGACGTCGGGCAGGGTCAGCCGCTCCAGGATCAACCAGTTCAGCGCCAGGTAGAGCGAGATCACGGTGGTCGCGTCGCCGGGCAGGCCCGACTGCGTGTGGTAGGCGATGTTGGCGTCGACGTCGGCGCGGATGCGCTCGGTGAGCAGGTGGCGCAGCTCGGGGCGGCGGGTGGCCTCCAGGCGCAGCTCCAGCAGCGCCAGGTAGCCGGACCGGAAGCGGCTGACGCGGTCCACCAGTTCGTGCATGAGCTCGGTGACCCTGTCGCGGTCGCGCGGCCCCTCGAGGGCGGCGGCCATCGTCGCCGAGTCGGGCTCCAGCCGCTCGTAGAAGCGGTGGCCGACCTGGGTGAGCAGGTCGTCGCGATTGTTGAAGTAGTTGGAGGCCGTGCCGTTCGGCACCCGCGCCTCGACGTCGACGGCGCGGAAGGTCAGCCCACGCGCTCCCTCCCGGGCCATGACCTCGATGGCCGCGTCGAGAAGCGCCGCCCGTCGTGCCGGGTTCTGCCGCATCGTGATCTCTCCTTGGGACGAGGTTGACACCACTGCGAGTGTAGTACTACGGTCTAACCACTCCAAGCAGAGTACTACATCAAGAGTGCCAACGAAGAGGAACCCGAAGATGCGAGTACAGCTCACCTCCCTGACCGCCCTCGTCCCCGCGCCGGCCTCCGCCGCCCCGTCGCGGACCGCGGCCCCGGCCTCGCCTCCCTTCCAGCGGCCCAGGCCGGACCACGGGCGACGCGCCCCCAAGCCGCGCTCGGCGCCGCGTCCCAGGCCCCTGCCCAAGCCCGGCGGCGCCCGATGACCACCCGCGCCACCCGGCTCAAAGGCCTCAGCGCCGCACACGCCCGGCCCGGAACACCTCAAGACCTGAAACCACTCGAGACAACTGTGAATAGGACTGGATATGCGAAAGCTCGTTTACTACATCGGCATGACCATCGACGGATTCATCGCCGGCCCTGACGGAAGCGTCGATTTCTTCCCGGTGACGCAGGACGTTCTCGACTTCATCGTCGAGGACTATCCCGACGCCCTGCCGACGCATGTGCGTGAACAGTTCGGCGTGGACGTCCCGAACCCGAACTTCGACGCCGGCGTGCAGGGGCGCCTCACCTACGAGCCCGCCCTGGAGATCGGGATCACCAGCCCGTACGCCCACCTGCGCCAGTACGTGGTCTCGGAGACCATGGAGTCGCCGGACCCCGCGGTCGAGATCATCTCCGCCGACGTGGCCGGCAGGATCCGGGAGCTGAAGGCCGAGAACGGCAAGGACATCTACCTGATGGGCGGCGCCCGTCTGGCGGGCGCCCTGCTCCCGGAGATCGACGCGCTCGTCGTCAAGCTCTACCCGGTGGTCGCCGGAGCCGGAACCCCTCTGTTCACCACCGACTTCTCCCCCACCCACTTCGAGCTCACGGGCAACCGCGCGCTGCGGAACGGCACGGTCATCCTCACCTACGACAGGAAGTGACCGTCGTGGCGGCACGGAGGCGGAGCGGGCCACCCGGGTCCGTGCGGTACGGCACGCGTGCCGTACCGCACGGAGTCCTACACGTTGCAGTAGACGCCGTTGGGCGCCTTGCCCCGCTCGCTGCTCTGGACGGCTCCGCCGACGACGACGTTCAGGCGGAGCCTGGCCCCCTTCCTCCCCTCGGCCACCGCCACGATCGCGCAGGCGTCCGGCTTCACCCTGAAGCCCTTGCTGAAGGGGAGGCGGACGCTGACCGCCTTGGTCGCCCTCTTCACCTTCTCCGTGTTCCCCAGGTCCTTCACCGCGACGACGGCGTAGCCGACGAAGAGCTTGCCGACCCTGGGGCCGGAGAGCTGGCTCAGGGTGAACACGGCTCTCTCGTCCGCCCGGTGCGCGGCGGCCGAGGCGGGGACCGTGGTGAACATCAGACCGGCGGCGAGGGTGGCCGCCAGCGCGTACGTGCGCTTCATCGCAAGTCCTTTCGTCGTCGAACTTGAGCGGCACCGTAGACATATCGGGTTGCGCAGGCCGTATACCGGACCGTATAAATGGATCTTCACCAGGCATTTCCCACGGAACTCATCAAGTATTTCCCTACGGAAAAAAGGGCATGGAATTCCGGATTCTCGGCCCGCTCGGCATCGCCCATGACGGGAACGAGCTTCGGGTGCCCGCGGGCAAGCCGCGACTGCTGCTGGCCATGCTGCTGTGCCACCCCAACGAGCCGGTCCCGGCCGAACGCCTCGTCGACGCCCTCTGGGGCGCGAGCCCGCCCAAGTCGGCCGGGGACAACCTCCGTGTGTACGTGTCCCAGCTCCGCAAGGCCATGGGCGACAGCACCCGGATCGTCCGTGAGCCCCGGGGCTACGCGCTGACGGTCGAACCGGGTGAGCTCGACGCCCACCGCTTCGAGGAGCTCCTCACCACCGCCCGCGCCTGCGCCGACCCCGCGCGGACCGGCGCGCTCCTGCGCGAGGCGCTCGCCCTGTCCCGCGACGCCGCCTTCGCCGACGTCGAGCACGCCGATCCCATCGCCAGGATGGCACTGCGGCTGGAGGAGCAACGGGCCGCCGCCGCGGAGGAGGCCGTCGAGGCCGACCTCGCGCTGGGCCGCGACGCGGAGGCCGTCGCCGAGCTGCGCTGCCTGGTCCATGAGCACCCGCTGCGCGAGCGACTCCGCGCGCAGCTGATGATCGCCCTGTACCGCTCGGGCCGCCAGGCTGAGGCGCTCGCGGCCTACCAGGAGGCGCGCAAGGCGCTCGTCGACGAGCTGGGCATCGAACCGGGGCCCGCCCTGCGCGACCTGGAGACGCGCATCCTCAACGGCGACCCCGCCCTCGACGCCCCCTCGCCTCGCCTTCCCCAGGAAGCCTCACCGCCTCCCGCGAAGGCCCCGCCGCGGGCGAACTGGGAAAGCTGGCTGTGGGCGGTCATCCCCCTGCTGAGCTGCGGGTACGGCACGCCGTGGGCGTTCGTGTACGCCGCGGTCAGGCGGCGTTCGCCCGGCCTGGCCCTGTCGGCCCTCGCCTACCTGGGACTGTGCGGCGTCTTCCTCGTGACGCCGTTGAGCGACGACGACGGACTGAACAGGCTGGACGTCGTCCCCATGCTCGCGTTGATCAGCCTGTGGCTCGGCGGAACCTGCCACGCGGTGCTGGTCAGGGAGCACGTCTTCGCCCCCACGCCCCCCTCCGAGCAGCCGCGGTGGACAAGGACGGGGGGCGAGGTGGGCCTCGCGCTCTTCGTCCTGGTGGCCGCGGCCGGATACGTCTGGCTTGAGCCGCCCGGCTAGGGCCGGAGCTGCGGGGCGGGAGCGGCCAGCCTCATCCGGACCATGACGGCCGCGCCCGCCACCGCGGCGGGCATCGCCACGACCGAGGCGAGCGGGATGAGGAAGATCAGGAAGAGCAGCACGCCGAAGCCGAGCGCGGAGGCCTTGTTCCCGCGCAGGACGGCGAACCGGCTCCTGCGCGCCAGGCCCCTGCGCTCCATCGCCAGCGCGGTGAGCTCGACCGTGAGGAAGAACCCCGAGACCAGGGCTCCCAGCACCGGGACGACCGTCTGCCCGATCACCGGGACGAAGCCGAGGAAGAACAGGGGAACGGTGAACAGCAGCACGTATCCGAGGGTGACCAGGCTGTCCTTGATCGACCTGGGGATCGACTTCCACAGCGGGAGCTCGTGGCCGGTCGGCAGGTCGCCGTACGTCAGCTCGACCTGCTCGGAGAGCTTCTCGTAGAAGGGCTCGCCGACGATCAGCGTCACTGCGGTGAAGGTCACCACGAACAGAACCACCCCGGCACCGAAGATCACCAGGCCGACCAGTGCCCGCAGGGCCGTTCTCGCCGCCTCTCCCCACCCGTCGGCGAACGGCGTCGCCCAGTCGGCGACGTCGACGGCGTTGGTGCCGAGCCAGTAGAGCCCCGCGGCGTAGGCGATGAAGACGAGCAGCGCGGGGATCAGCCCGAACAACCACCACCGGGGGTTCCGCGCGACCCAGCGCAGTCCCTGGAAGAAGAACCCCATGCCCTCCACAAAGGAGCGGAAATGACCCATGCCCGGAAGATTAGCGGGAACGGTGGATCACCGTGCGAGGGCGGCGGGGACAGCCGTCGCGTGCTCGCCGTACGGGCTCTCGAGGGCGGCCGGGTGGAACGCGGCGAGAGCGGGTCAGCGTCGCCAGAGGGCGGGCACGGAGAAGCCGAGCGCGGCCATGAGGCGGCGCAGGAGCGGCAGGGAGATGCCCAGCACGTTGCCGTGGTCGCCGTCGATGCCCTCGACGAACCAGCCTCCGAGACCGTCCAGGGTGAAGGCGCCCGCGACCAGCAGGGGTTCGCCGCTCGCGACGTAGGCGGCGATCTCCTCGTCGCTGGGAGTGCCGAAGCGCACGACCGTGGCCCCGACCTCGGCCGCCTCCCGGCCGTCCGTGGTGTCGATCACGCAGTGACCGGTGAGCAACCGGCCCTGGCGGCCGCGCATGAGCCGCCAGCGGGTGACGGCCTCCTCGGGCGAGGACGGCTTTCCGTAGGCCCGGCCGTCGAGCTCCAGCATGGAGTCACAGCCGATGACCAGGCCCGCGGTGAGGTCGCGCGCGACCACCGACGCCTTCGCGCGGGCCAGGGCGAGGCAGAGCTCCTCGGGGCTGTCCGCGGTGACGGCCTCCTCGTCGACTCCGCTGACGATCACCTTGGGGTCGAGGCCGGCGCTGCGGAGCAGGGCGAGACGGGCGGGCGAGGCTGAGGCGAGAACGATCTGGGTCACGCCGATCGAGCCTAGCGCGGGTCCGGCCTCCCGTCGTCCGCGCACCGGGACGCCCACCCGGACGCCCACCCGGACGCCCACCCGGACGTCCACCGGGACGCCCGCAGCGACGCCCGCCGCCCGCACGGCGCCGCGTCCGCCGGCGGCAGGCGTGGCACGGCTGTCACCTCGGGCTGCGCAGCTCGGACCCGGAACCGGACGGGGACGGCCCGCGCGCCGCGCCGGGAAGTCCCGCGGCGGCGTAGGCTTCGGCCTCGCCCAGGGTCTCGTGTTCGAGCAGGGCGATGACGATGCCGTCCAGGCGTTCGCGGTTCTCCTTCAGGACGTCCTGGGCGATCTCATAGCACTCGTCCACGATGCGCCGGGTCTCCTCGTCCACCGCCGCGAGAGTCGCCGGAGCCGCGGCGGGCCGGCTGTCGCCCGAACCGGGAAGGATGGTCAGCGGACCGATCCTGGGAGACATCCCCCAGCGCCCGACCATGCCCCTGGCGATCGCGGTGACCTGTTCCAGGTCGTTCTCCGCGCCGGTCGTGATCACGCCGTACACGATCTGCTCCGCGGCCATGCCGCCGAGGGCTCCGACGATGCGGCCTCGCAGGTATCTCTCGTCGTAGGCGTAGCGGTCGGTGTCGGGCGTGGAGAGCGTGACTCCGAGCGCGCGCCCCCGTGGAATGATCGAGATCTTCCTGACCGGGTCGGCTCCCGGCTGGAGCATGCCGAGCAGCGCGTGGCCCGCCTCGTGGTAGGCGGTGCGCCTGCGCTCCTCCTCCGGGATCACGACCGCGCGGGCCGTGCCGAGCTGGATCTTCTCCAGGGCGTCGGCGAAGTCACGGGCGTGCACCTTGTCGTTGGAGCGTTTCGCGGCGAGCAGGGCCGCCTCGTTGACGAGGTTGGCCAGGTCCGCTCCGGTCATGCCGGGACTGTTCTTGGCGAGCCGTTCCAGGCTCACGTCGTCGGCGAGCGGCACGCCACGGGTGTGAACCTCGAGGATCGCCACCCGCCCGCCCGCGTCCGGCGCCGCCACCATGACGGTCCGGTCGAACCTTCCGGGCCTCAGCAACGCCGGGTCGAGGATCTCGGAGCGGTTGGTCGCCGCGATCACGATCACTCCCTCCGAACCACTGAAACCGTCCATCTCGGTCAGGATCTGGTTGAGGGTCTGCTCGCGCTCGTCGTGACCGCCGACGGTGCTGCCACCGCGCGTGCGGCCGATCGCGTCGATCTCGTCGATGAAGATGATCGACGGAGCGACCTTGCGCGCCTCCTCGAACAGCTCGCGCACCCGCGAGGCGCCCACTCCGACGATCATCTCGATGAACTCGGAGGCGCTCGCCGAGAAGAACGGCACGTCGGCCTCGCCGGCGACGGCCCTCGCGAGCAGGGTCTTGCCCGTGCCCGGCGGGCCTGCGAGCAGCACCCCCTTGGGCAGCTTCGCGCCGAGCCTGCGGTACCTGTCCGGCCGTTTGAGGTAGTCGACGATCTCGGCGAGCTCGTTCTCCACCTCGTCGATGCCCGCGACGTCGTCGAAGTCGACCCGCACCTTGCCCGCGTCCACCGGCGTCGCCGACTTCGGCCTGCCCATGCCGCCGAGGCCGCCCGCTCCGCCGCCCATCATCCCGCCTGAGGAGCGCCGTACGAACCAGATCCACAGCGCCGCCAGGAACAGCACGGGCAGCAACGACAGCAACAGGTTGGCGAAGAAGCCTCTGTCGCCGGTGACGGGATCGGCCCTGATCTCCACGCCCGCCGCGGTGAGCTGCTGGTAGAGCTGGTGCTGGTCGGCGAAGACGGGCATCTCGGTGGAGAACCTGGTGTACGAGCGGTTGCCGCTGTCGGGATCCTGGGCGGCCTTCTTCAGCTCGCCCTGGATGGAGAACCCCTTGGCGTAGACGTTCTTGACGTTCTTCGCCTCCACCTGATGGGTGAACTGGGTGTAGGAGACCGTCTCGACCGCGCGGCCGTCGAAGAAGGACGAGATGAGGAAGAAACCCGCGTAGACCAGCAGGAGTGTGAGCGCGAAACGCCACCAGTTGATCCTCGGACGTCGCGGGGCGGGAGGTTTGGAGGGCAGTCCCTCCGAGCGCCAGGGCTTCGGCTCCTCCTCTTCGCCCGGTCCCCCGGTGTCGGGCCCCTTGCGGTCCTGAGACGCCGGTCGCTCCACGACCTCTCCCCCTTTCGCGGCCACGGGCCGCCTTCCGGCCGCGGGGGTCGTTCCCGGGAGCGGACGTGCCTCGGACGCGGCCGTCATCGCGTCCTTCGGCCGCCTGCCGCGCTCACCGCCGGGCCGGTCTCGCCGTGCTCACGGCCCTTCAGGCGACGCTCACGGCCCACCCGCCTTCAGCACGCCACGAGACGGTCCGCCGCGGGACGCCGGCCCGTCGTGAGGGACGGCGAGGAGGTCGGCCACGGAATTCCCCCGAGTTCCGTCAGGCCGTGCGAACACCGCGATTCCTGCCCAGCGGGCGACTACTTCAACCTGATGGAGGAGATGGCCGTGTTGATGTCGCGCCAGCGTGTGCGCTGGGCGTCCGGGATGGTCACGAAGACCATGGCGGGTTTGGCGTCAGGGACCTCGGTCACGGCGACGGCGGCCATCGAGGAGTGCGCCTTGCCCTTGACCTTGTACTTCACCCGGTAGGCGAGCAGCCAGCCGTGCTTGATGGGCTGGGAGGCGGTCCACGAGATCTTGGAGCCCCTGGGGTGGTGGTTGAGCGTCCATCGGGCGGCGAGCAGCGCGGTGTCCTTGGGGCGCGCCTGCACCTGGGTGGGCACGGGACAGCTCACGAGCATCGCCCGGACACCCGCGCCCCTCACCTTCGGCAGGACCTGCTTGGTGGAGAACGGCGAGGCGCCGAAGACCTTCCACGGCTTGCCGAACCGGGCGAGCGACACGCCTGACTTGGCGTCGTTCAGACGGCGCTTCGCCTTGTGGGCCTTGCCGGGCAGCCGGGCGAGCTTCCTGTCGCGCGGCAGCTTGGGAACGCGGGGGTCGGCGAGGGCGGCCACGACCGCGCTCCGGTCGCGCGCGACGGCGGGGCTCGCCGTCGGAGTCGCGACCGGGCTCGCGGACGCCGAGGGAGAACCGGAGATCGAGGGGGACGCCGACGGCGGAAGGACCCCGGACGCAGTCGCCGACGGAGGGACCGAGGGCGCCGCGGAGGCCAGGACCGCCGGGGGGACCGCGGAGGAGGCCGACGGCGCGGCCGACACCGGCGCGGAGGCCGCGGGAGACGTGGGGGACACAGGGGACGCGGGGGACACGGGGGACACGGTCGGAGAACTGGAACCGGGCGAGGGCGTCGCGGCAGGTGGCGCGGCGACCTGCCCCGACGGCGCCCCGCCCGGTTGATCGGAGGAGCCGAAGGAGACGAAGGCGACCACGGTGGCGACGGCCGCCAGGAGCACGGCGACGGACACGACCAGTATCCGGTAGATCACCCGCATCGGCAGGTCGCCGATGCGGGAGCGCTTCAGCGGCGACCTCGGCGGTCCGGGAACGACGGCCCTGGGTGGCTCGGACGGGGCCGCCTCTGCGGTCGCATACGTCGGTACGGCACCCGTCTCCCGGGTCCCCTGAGTCCCACCCAACCCATCGAGCACGATCGGGAGCGTACGACAAATCCGGTTTTCTCGCGCACGATCCCCATCACACTTAGGGAACGAGTGCCTGCCCGTCACCGGACCCGGTCCAGCGAGGCGGGCGCTCACCTGCCATGCTTCCAGCGTGCATGCAGAACGTCAGATAGAGCTGCGCTTTCACGTCACCTCCCGCGAGGCGAGGACCCACACCAACCTGTCCGCCGTCCGTTCCGACGGCCTCGGGCTGTGGCTGGCCGGCGACGAGACTGCGACCGTCGAGCACCTGACGCTCCGCGAGGGCCGCTACGACGAGCAGCTCACCTACGCCCTGGCCGACTTCGTCGACCTGCCCGCGGGCCCCGAGGACGAGGCCGACATCGAGGGGCTGGCCAGGACCGACGGATGGCTGTGGGCGATCGGCTCACACAGCCTCAAGCGCAAGCGGGTCAGGAGAGGCCACCCCGCGGGCAAGGCCCGCCGCAGGCTCGGGAGCGTCGTGCGCGAGGAGAACCGCTACATCCTCGTACGGCTGCCGCTCGTCGGATCGGTCCCGGTGCGCGCGGACGGCGGCAGGACGGCCGCGATCCTGTCGGGCCGGGGCAGGAACCTGGCCGACCTGATGATCGACGACCCGCATCTGGCCCCCTTCCTGAAGATCCCCAGCAAGGACAACGGCCTGGACGTCGAGGGCATCGCCGTCCTCGGCGACCGCATGTTCGTCGGCCTGCGCGGCCCGGTGCTGCGCGGCTGGGCCGTGCTGCTGGAGATCCGTCCCGAGACCGATCCCCGCCGTCCCGACCGGCTGCTGCTGGCCCCGATCGACGGCGAGCCGTACCGGACGCACTTTCTGAACCTCGGTGGGCTGGGCGTGCGCGACCTGTGCCCGCACGGGGACGACCTGCTGATCCTGGCCGGGCCGACCATGGACCTCGACGGCCCGGTCCGGCTGCTGCGCTGGCGGCCGGGGAGCACGCCGTCCGTCGAGCACGATCCCGAGTTCGTGATGTCCCTGCCCCACGGCGAGGGCGACGACCACGCGGAGGGGATCGCCGTGCTCGACGGCGAGCGCCTCCTGGTGGTCTACGACAGCCCGTCGGACACGCGTCTGACCCCTGAGGGGGGCGTGCTCGCCGACATCGTGAGCCTGCCCCTGGCCTGACGGTCCCGGCCGGGCGGAGGCGGCCCGGACCGATCCGGGCCGAGCGGCTCTGACGCGCGCCGATCCCGGCCGGGAGAAACCGGTCCGCGCCGATCCCGGTCAGGCGGATCTGAGCGGTCCCGAGCCCGCGGGCCTGAAGCCTCCCTGGCGCAGCCAGGGGGCGTCCGCGACGACCGTGCAGGACCCCGGGGCGATCTCGGTGAACCCGGCGTCCCTGACCGTCGGCAGGCCCGAGTCCACGAGCTCGGCCCACAGGGCGGGCTCCGCGGTCCGTACGGTCACCGCCAGCCCCCGCCCGCGCCACTCCCGCCTGGCCGCCTCGTCACTGCCCCACCAGGCGAGCTGTGCGGCGTGCCCCGCCTGGGCCATGGCCTTGCCCGCGGACATCTCCAGCCCCGGGTTGACCCAGAGCACCACGTCTCCTCGCGGCCCCGGCTCGACGGAGTCGGTCAGGTCGGTGCCGGAGACCTGGAGCCTGGACAGGTCCCTGGGCCAGTCGTCGAGCGGGACCGGCGGGTGGACGCGGACCTCGGCGGTGCCCGAGATGACGGTGATGCCGGGAAGGTCGAGCACTCTGCGCCACTCGGCCCCGCGTGCGCGCCGGACGACCTTCCTGATCCCGATGGTCTCCCACGACCTGACAGGCTCGGCCCACTCGCCGTCGCCCGTGGCTCGGGGGTCGTCGAGCAGCGTGAGCACGGCGAGCGCCGCCGCCTCCAGGGCGTCGGAGCGCTCGGGCGGGGTCGCCCGCTCGATCCGCACCACCAGCGGAAGCACCTTCTGACCGGTCACGCGACCTCCCTCGTCCGGCGCGCGGCCGATCCGGCGGCGTGCCCGCCCGCCGGCCCGCTCTCCTCGCTCACCCCTCCAAGGATGCCTTCTCCGCGACGTTCCCCGGTCGTGGGGCGTCGTCGCCCGACGGGGGCTCGGCCGGAAGGCGGCGGCCGCGGGCGTTCTTCGGGGTCCTGACGGCGACCGACATGAGGGCGGCGAGCAGGCAGAGGAGGCCCGCCGCGTACCAGGCGAGGTCGTAGGCGCCGAAGTGGTCGCGGGTCAGCCCCGCGCCGACCGCGGCGACGGCCGCGCCGATCTGGTGGGAGGCGAAGACCCAGCCGAAGACCACCGCCCCGTCGGGACCGTAGACCTGGCGGCACAGGGCCACCGTCGGCGGCACCGTGGCGACCCAGTCGAGGCCGTAGAAGACGATGAAGACGAGCATGCTGGGCTCCGTGGTCGCGCCGAACAGGCTGGGCAGGACCATCAGCGACAGCCCGCGCAGCGCGTAGTACACGCCGAGCAGGATCCGCGAGTCGACCTTGTCGCTCAGCCAGCCCGAGGCGATCGTCCCGGCGACGTCGAAGATCCCGACCAGCGCGAGCAGGCCCGCGGCGGTCGGCTCGGACATGCCGTGGTCGTGGGCGGCGGGGATGAAGTGGGTGCCGACCAGGCCGTTGGTGCTCATGCCGCAGATCGCGAACCCGCCGACGAGCAGCCAGAAGGGCCGGGTGCGTGCGGACCTCCACAGCACGGTGAGAGCGTGGGCGGCCACTCCTGTCGTCCTGGTCCTCGGCGGGGAGGCGACCGCGCCGGGGTCGGCTCCGAGGGCGGTCGTGCCCGCCTCGGCGGGGTGGTCGCGCAGCAGGAACCACACCAGGGGGACCACGACCAGGGCGGCCGCGGTGACCGTCGCGGCGGCCCAGCGCCACCCCTGGGCGGCCGCCAGGTGGGCGAGAACGGGCAGGAAGACGAGCTGGCCGGTGGCGCCGCCCGCGGTGAGGATCCCGGTGACCAGGCCCCGGTGGCGGACGAACCAGCGGTCGGTCAGCGTGGCGGCGAAGACCAGGGCCATCGATCCGGTTCCCAGTCCCACCAGGACTCCCCAGCACAGCAGGAGCTGCCAGGGGGCGTTCATCAGGACGGTGAACCCGCTGCCCGCCGCGACGAGCAGCAGCGCGCAGGTCACGACCCTGCGCATGCCGAAGCGCTCCATGAGGGCGGCGGCGAACGGCGCCGTCAGGCCGTAGAGCATGAGGTTGATCGAGACGGCCAGCGAGATGGCGCCCCGCGACCAGCCGAACTCCTCCTGCAGCGGGGTGATGAGCACGCCGGGCGTCGCTCGGAACCCGGCCGCGCCGAGGATGGCCACGAAGGCGACTCCCGCTACGATCCAGGCGCGGTGCAGCCCACGCTGACGCGTCTGAGGAGTGGTTGTCATATGGCCCATCATGGAGGGCGGCCCACCGGCTCCACGAGTGGCCCAAGTGTCAATATCCGCAAGAATCAGGCCATGAGGCGGGCCGTACGGAGGAGGCGTCCTACCTGGCCCGTCTCAGATGTACAACACCCGGCTTGTCCTACTTGTCGGAAATGAGGGATGATGCTCAGCTTTGCTCGACTGAGGCCGGCGGGGGAGCGTACGCCGGGCTACTAAGGAGTTCTAGCGTGTTCCATGCGCGGAGGTCTGGCAGGTTCCTGCCGGTGCTGGTGGGGGGCGTGCTCGTGCTGAGCGCCTGCGGAAGCGGCGACCCGGCGGGCACGGGGGCGGTCTCGGCGGGGGCCAGAAGCATCACCTACGCCTACGAGCAGGAGTTCCACTCCTACAACAACAACACGGCCGCCGAGAACGCCACGCGTAACGCGGGCCCGTTGCAGCGGGTGCTCACGGGCTTCTGGTTCTACGGCGAGAAGGGCGCGATCACCCCCGACAGGGACTTCGGCAGCTACGCCAAGACCTCGGACGACCCGCTGACCGTGGAGTACACGATCAGCGACAAGGCGGTCTGGTCGGACGGCGTCCCGATCGACTGCGACGACGTGCTGCTGTGGTGGGGCTTCAAGTCGGGAAAGATCAAGGGCTTCTCCACGTCGGGGACCACCGGCGTCGAGGACACCAGGCTTCCCGCGTGCGACAAGGGGGGCAAGAAGTTCTCCCTCGTCTACGACAAGCCCTTCGCGGACTGGGTGGCGGGCGGCCCCGGGGCGACCGAGCTGCTGCCCGCCCACGTGGTGGAGAGGCAGGCGGGCCTGTCCGAGGACGAGTTCATCGCCGCGGTCAAGGCGCGCGACGCCAGGAGGCTCGAGAAGGCCGTCAAGTTCTTCAACGACGGCTGGGTCTCCGAGGTCTCGCTGCCCCCGGCCGAGCTGATCCCGTCCTCAGGTCCCTACAAGCTCTCCAAGATGGACGCGGGACAGTCCCTGACCCTCGTCGCCAACGACAGATGGTGGGGCGCCCCGGCGGCGACCCCGACCGTCATCGAACGCTTCATCACCCTCGACGAGCAGGCCAAGGCGCTGCACGACCGCGAGGTCCAGATCATCGAGCCGCAGCCGGGTCCCAACGTGCTCAAGGAGCTGCAGAAACTGGAGGGCGTCAAGGTCAACGTCGCCGACCAGTACACCTACGAGCACCTCGACTTCAACGTCGACTCCAGCCCCTTCAGGGACAAGCGGCTGCGCCAGGCCTTCGCCAAGTGCGTGCCCAGGCAGCTCATCGTCGACAGACTGATCAAACCGGTCGCGCCGGAGGCCAAGCCCCTGGAGATCCGCAACGTGGCCCCGTTCCAGGCGAACGCCGCGGCGGTCATCGCCGCCTCCGGCGGCGCGGGCGTCTACGCCCGGCAGGACATCGAGGGCGCGAGGGCCCTGGTGGCGAAGGCGGGCAGGACCGGCGTCCAGATCAAGATCGGCTACCAGACCCCCAACCCGCGCCGCACCCTCGCGGTGCAGCTCATCATCGACGCCTGCAACAAGGCCGGCTTCAAGGTCGTCGACAAGGGCTCCGAGGACTTCTTCGGCACCGTGATGCCCGCCAACGGTTACGACGTGGCGCTGTTCGCCTGGTCGGCGTCCTCCCTGGTCAGCGGCTGGGCCTCCACCTACACCACGCCGAAGAGGTGCGACGGCGAGAACAAGGGCAACAACAACGGCTGCTACTCCAGCAAGAAGGTCGACAGGCTCATCAGGAAGCTGAACGCGACCGTGGACCTCGCCGCGCAGGACCCGATCATCGGGGAGATCGAGAAGAACCTGTGGGCGGACGTGGCCACCATCCCGCTCTTCCAGCACTCGAGCCTCACCGCGTGGGCCGAGGCGATCCACAACGTCGTCCCGAACCCCGCGCAGTCGACCATCACCTGGAACATGGACAAGTGGAGCCTGCTGTGACCCTCGGGAGCGGGTGCGGCGCCCACGCCTCCGCGGCGGTTCGCCCCGCCGTGCGCGGGCCCCGCCCCCTCGGCGTCCCGCTCAGCGCACGAACGCCCCTGCCTGCGCGGCGGCCAACGCCGCCTCCGCGGCCCGGTGGGCCGCGACCTCCTCGAGGGGCTCGCCGGTGACGAACAGCCGGTAGTACAGCGGCGCGCAGGCGGTCCGCACCACGTCGACCGCGTCGGTCCCCTCCGGCGCCTCCCCCCGCCGCACGGCCCTGGTCACCACCTCCGCGGCCAGGCCGTGCTGCGTCTCGAAGAACCCGGTGAGCGCCCGCGCGGCCTGCGAGGAGCGCAGCGCGGCCACGATCAGGTTCCGCGGGACGGCGCCGTGCTCGGGATCGGTGAAGCCCATGTAGATCACCCGAGTGATCGCGTGCAGGTCGTCACGGAGCGAACCGGTGTCCGGCACCTGCCACGGCTGTTCCGCCGAGCGGACGAGCACGTCGGCGATGAGCCCGTCGACCCCGCCCCACCTGCGGTACAGCGTCGCCTTGTGCACGCCGGAGCGGGCCGCTATCGCCTCGACGGTGAGTCGGTCGTAGCCCACGTCGGCCAGCTCGGCCAGGGTCGCGTCGAGCACGGCCGTCCGGATCCGGGCGCTGCGCCCGCCGGGCCGCCTGATGGGCTCATCCGACAAAGTCGACTCCAGTTGCTTTAGTGGCTGCCGGTCTGGCATGCTCATCATAACGCGACCTGTGTCGCATTATGAGTGAGAGGTGCCCATGACCGCCATCCCCAGCCCGGACACGCTCCACCCGTTGCCCGACCACCCCCGCGTGGTCATGCTCAAGCCCCTGGTCAAGGACCCCAGGATCGAGGTCGGCGACTACACCTACTACGACGACCCCGAACACGCCACGGAGTTCGAGCAGCGCAACGTCCTGTACGCCTACGGCCCGGAGAAGCTGGTCATCGGCAGGTACTGCGCGATCGCCACCGGCACGCGTTTCATCATGGCGGGGGCGAACCACCCGACGGCGGGAGTCTCCACCTTCCCGTTCACGATCTTCGGCGGCGACTGGGCCGAGCGGACCCTCGACATCCTGACGGCCATGCCGACCAGGGGTGACACGGTCGTCGGCAACGACGTCTGGTTCGGCTACGACTCGACGGTCATGCCGGGCGTCCGCATCGGAGACGGGGCCGTCATCGCGACCGGCTCCGTGGTCGTCTCGGACGTCCCGCCGTACGCCGTCGTCGGCGGCAATCCGGGCAGAGTCGTGAAGCGCCGCTTCGACGACGCCGACGTCGAGCGGATGCTGCGGGCCGCCTGGTGGGACTGGCCGGTCGAACTCGTCACCGAACACGTCCGCACGATCATGACGGGCACCCCGGCGGAAATCGAGGCCATAGCTGACAGCAGGTGACAGGTACGGGCGTCAGAGTGGGCTCGCACCTCGAAGAGCAAGGAGACCTCTCATGCCCCGTGCCGGCGGCACCTTCACCATCGACAGCTGGGACCCGCAGCCCTACGACGAGGCCGAGGGCGCCTCGCTCACCCGGGTCCACGTGACCAAGACCTTCGTCGGCGACCTGGTGGGCGCCAGCACCACCGACATCATCACCGCCGTGGCCCAGGCGGAGGGCTCGGCGGCGTACGCGGGCTTCGAGCGCTTCACCGGGACCGTGCACGGCCGCAAGGGCACCTTCGTGCTGCACCACACCGCCACGGCCGACGCGGGACAGTCGTCACTGAGCTGGACGATCCTTCCCGGATCGGGCACCGGCGAGCTCTCCGGCATCCGCGGCGGCGGCCAGATCGTCAACGACGACGGCGCGCACTCCTTCCACCTCGACTACGAGCTCGGCTGAGCCGCTCCCCCGCCGACGCGTCGGCACACTCCCGGCGTGCCGTCCGTCACGCGTCCCCGGGCGGGAGGCGTTCGGATGCCGGTCCAACGGACGCGGGTTCTTTCGTCCGGCGTGACGAGACCTCTGCGGCGCTCGCGGTCCATAATCCGTGGACCGGCATTGCGAGAGAGGCTGTCCCACCTTGGTTGACTTCGTGCGACACCAGCCGCGCGTCCGTCGTCTGCGAGACTTCGGGCACGCCGTCGGCCGCCTGACGCCGGGAACCCACAACGCCATCACGGACGTCGCGGGGGTCCTTGTCGGACAGACCACCCTCGTGGACGAGCAGAAGGGCGTCCACTCCGGGGTGACGGCCGTCGTGCCGAACGCGCTCGCCGACGCCCGAACCCTTCCGGCTGGATTCCACGTGGGGAACGGCTACGGAAAGTTCGTCGGCGCCACGCAGGTCATGGAGCTCGGCGAGCTGGAGACGCCCATCCTGCTGACCTCGACGCTGTCCACCTTCCGCGTGGCCGACAGCCTGCTGAGCTGGCTCATCGACCGGGCGACCGAGCCCGTTCGCTCCGTGAACCTCGTCGTCGGCGAGATCAACGACTCCTGGCTGTCCTCCGCCGATCCGCGCCCTGTCACGGCCGAGCACGTCTACGGGGCGCTCGACGGAGCGCACGACGGGCCGGTGGCGATGGGGAACGTCGGCGGCGGCACCGGGGCCGTCGCGCTCGGATTCAAGGCCGGCATCGGCACGGCTTCGCGCGAGGTGGCGCTGCGCGACCGTCAGGCGACCGTCGGAGTGCTGGTGCAGGCCAACATGAGCGGAGACCTACGGCTCCTGGGGCGCACGATCACCCCCGAGAACCTGGGCCTCCGCCGCCCCGGACACGTCTCCGAGCGGGGCTCCTGCGTCGTCGTGATCGCCGTCGACGTGGCCTGCAGCGCCCTTCAGCTGTCACGGATCGCGGCCAGGGGCGTCTTCGCGCTCGGCCGGGTGGGCGCGGCGTTCAGCCACGGGAGCGGCGACTACGGCCTGGCCTTCTCCTCCGAACCCTCCGAGACGCCCAGGACGTTGAACCCGGCCGAGCTCGACGGCGTCTTCGCGGCCGTCATGGAGTCGGTCGAGGAAGCGGTGATCGACGCCCTGCTCGCCGCCAGAACGGTCCGTACGCCCTCGGGACGCGAGGCGATCGCCCTGCCGCACGAGGTGCTCGAGACCTGAGGCGGAGCGCCGGGCACCGTGCCTCCCCGCCCGCGGAGATCTCGACACGCCTCGACGGATCGCCGAGGACCAGATGGGCGTCAGGGGGATTCCCGCCGGAGCGACCGCCGCGGGACCCGCCCTGGACGCCAGGATGAACCAGCACTGACCTCACACGCCCGGAGAAGCTCGCCGACGGCCGCACAGGGTTGGAAACGAGAAATCCCGCCCGATCGGAGCGATCGGACGGGATCTCGTCGACTTCCTTCAGACCGTCTCGAGAACGGCCCAGGGGTGGAGCTATGGGGATTCGAACCCCAGACCTCCTCCATGCCATGGAGGCGCGCTACCAGCTGCGCCATAGCCCCTTGGTTTCGCGTGATGCCGCCCGGCTCTCGCCCAGCGGCACCACGCCAGTGTATAGGACAACGCGCCCTACTCCGTAACCGTCGGGGCGGGCGGTCCCGCCCCGACGGTCAGCGGAGCGACGAGGCGCGGGTGATCAGGTCGGCGAGCTCGGCCACCTCGGCGTCCTCCGTGGAGTCCGCCAGACGGGTGGCGTGCTCGGCGAGATCCTCCGCTCCGATCCCGGCCGGCGGCTCTCCGGTGCGGAGATGCTCGGCGAAGGCCGCCGCCACGACGTCCACCTGGAACCTCGGCGACGGCTCGCGCCACAGCGAGGCCGCCAGGTCCGCCGACTCCAGGGAGCGGGTGACCTCCCCGGGGGCGCGGGTGTCGGGGTCCTGCCAGCGCACGGTCGTCGTGGCCAGCTGGCCGGAGGCGCCCTCGCGCAGCCGTACCTCGTACAGGGCCGTCACCGAGTGGCCGGGGCCGATCTCGCCGCCGTCCTTGGAGTCGTCGCGGAAGTCCTCGGTCGCGATCTGCCGGTTCTCGTAGCCGATCAGGTGGTAGGACTCCACGGTCGAGGGGTTGAACACGACCTGCGCCTTGGCGTCTCGGGCTCGCAGGTCGAGGGTGGCGGCCAGCTGCTCGACGAACACCTTGCGCGCGTCGTCGACCGAGCTGACGTAGACCGCGGCGCCGTCGCCGTTGTCGGCGAGCTGCTCCATCAGCTGGTCGCCGTAGTCGCGGCCGACTCCCACGCACAGCAGGGTGATCTGCTTGCCCGCCGCCTCCTCGACCTGGTCGAGGATGCCCTGCCAGCTCGTGTCGCCGGTGTTGGCCAGGCCGTCGGAGAGCAGGATGACACGGTTGGTCGCCACCGACCGGAAGGCCTTGGCCGCCTCCGCGTATCCGGTGGTCATCCCCGCCTCCAGGTTCGTCGACGCCCGTGCGACGAGCCGTTCGACGGCCGCGTTCAGCACCTCCTTCTCGGTCGCGGGGGTCATGGACAGGACGACCTCCGCCTCGTCGCTGAAGGCCACGATGGAGATCTGGTCTCCCGGCCCGAGCTGCTCGATGAGCTTGTGCAGGGCCTCACGGACCAGGTCGAGCCTGCCGACGTCGCCCATCGATCCGGAGACGTCGACCACGAAGGTCAGGTTCGCCGGACGCCGCGCCTGCGCCTGCGCCTGCCGGGTTCGCAGGCCGACCCGGAGCAGGGCCGTGCCGTTGCCCGGCGTCCGTGCGCCGTCCATGTGCACGGCGAAGCCGTCGCCCTCGGGCTCCCGGTAGTCCTGCCGGAAGAAGTTGACGAACTCCTCCGGCCTGACCCTGTCCTTCTCCGGCAGCCTGCCCTCCTTGAGGGCCTGTCTGGCGTAGCCGTAGGACGCGGTGTCGACGTCGAGGGCGAAGGTGGAGATCTGGTCGACGTCGGTGTCCCTTCTGCCGGGGGCTCCGATGTCGTGTTCCTGGGCCGTCGACGGCGCCGCCTGGCCTGATCCGCTTCTCGGTTGGCTGTCCGCCGTTCTGCCGTCCGAACCGCAGGAGGCGGTGAACAGCAGAACGACGACGGCGAGAACGACGGCGAGCGTGCGGGAATTCATGTCGCCTCCACGGGAATGTCGCCTTCACAGGATGTGTGCCACTCCCTACGACGACTCCGTGCGCGCGGCCGCCGGGCGCTTGACCCAAGCGAGTGCAAACCGTGCCCGGCACGTGATCGGAATCTCCCGCCGGTCAGAGCCCTCCCGCGGATCGGGGTCCCCCGCCGGTCAGGGCTTCCAGCCGGATCACGATGTCGCCCAGGCCCATCAGGAAGACTGTGGTCATGGGCACGCCCATCGCGGGGCTGTCTCCTTCGAAGGCCCCCGGCTCCGACCAGGCGGCGAGCATTTCCCCGGCACGCCCCTCGAAGGCGGTGTGGTCGCCGTCCTGCGGCGGCGCCTCCTGCCTTCCGGGCAGCGCGGCGAACATCGCGGTCACCCAGGACAGGTGGGCGAGCAGCGCGCACACGTTGAATTCCGCACAGGGGTCGGCAGGCCAAGCTGATCGTCCCTGACCTCCCGGGCCAGAGCCGTTGTGCGGGTGAGGGCACGCGACAGCATTTCATTCATGCCGGTTATAGTTTCCCGCTTAATCCTGCTTCGTCTTGAAAAAACGCGACATATGATCCGGGATCATGCGCGTGTATCTCGGCTTGGCCGCCAGGCGTTCAGGAGCCGGAATTCCGGAGACAATGCTGCACACGGTGCGGGCCGCAATCGACGCCGCGTTCCCCGTTCCCTCGGAGGTCGTCAGATCCCGCGAGTGGCACAGGCCCGACGTCTCCATGTTCGCCTGGACCAACGAGCCGGACGACTCCCGGCTGCCGCCGCTGCTGGCCACCGGCCACGACAGGGTGACCGGGGTCAACGGCTACCTGGCCGCGCCGGGCGAGGTCGACCGGCTGGCGAGCACGCCCGAGCTGAGCACGGAGAAGGTCGGCGGGTGCTTCTCGGTCTTCCGCGCGACCAGCACGGAGCTGTCGGCCGCCACCGCGATCCACCGGGTCTGCCCGGTCTACTACGCGGAGACCCCCGACGTGCACGTGATCGGCAGCCGGGCGCTGCTGGTCAGCCTCGCCGCCTTCGGCGAGCGGATCGAGTGGGACCCGCTCGCGTTGCAGGCGATGATCCGGCAGGGCTACTTCCTGTCCGACGAGACGCCCTACCGAGGGGTGAGCGCGCTGCCGCCGTCCTCGACCGTCACCGTCAGGGGCGGCAGCCGGACGATCGCCGAGACCCCCCTCCCCACGGCCGCGCCCGCGCCGACCACGCGCAAACAGCGGAAGACCTTCGTCGAGGGCCTGGCCGACGCCTTGCTCGCCACCGTGGAGCCGCTGCGCGCGACGGGTGAGCCGGTCAACCTCGCCCTGACGGGCGGCCGCGACAGCAGGCTGGTCGCGGCGCTGCTGCACGCCGCCGGAATCCCGCTCCGCGCCACGACCAACGGTCTGGACGGGCACCCCGACGTGATCATCGCCAGGCGGATCGCCAGGGCGCTCGGCGTCGAGCACACGGTCATCCCACCGGTCCGCGCCGAGAAGAAGGACGCGGTCGTGGTCGAGCACCCGCTCGCGCGGACCTACGAGACGCTGCGGACCTGTGAGGGGATGACGTCGGCCTACGAGTCGATCGTCGGCTACCTCCCCTACAACCCCAGGCCGACCATGTCGGGGCAGAGCGGGGAGGTCCTGCGGGCGGGCAGCTTCCTGCTGCTCCAGAGCGACCTGAGCGCCAAGGCCCTGAGACGGCGGGTGGACGCCACCTTCCTGCGGGACCCGGCGCTGTTCACCGAGGCGGCCAACGAGCGCGCCCGCGAGCTGGCCGGGCCCTGGCAGGCGCGTGAGGGACTGGAGGCGCTCGACCACATGTACGTCTCCTACCGGATCGGCCGCTGGCAGGCCGGGTCCAGGGCGGGGTCCCTGCGCAGAGGGGACCCGATCTGGCCCTTCCTCGACAACCGGGTGGTGCGCGCGGCGCTGGGTCTCGACCAGACCTGGCGGCTGTCGGAGGAGGTCGTCTACGAGCTGACCACCGCCTTCGCCCCGTCGCTCCGCAACGTCCCCATCGAGGGCAAGCCGTGGCGGTTCGTCGAGGGCAGGCGCTACTACCCCTGGCAGCGCAGGCCCCGGTTCCTGACCGCGCCGAAGACCGGCGGCGGCTGGAGCTGGCGCACCAGCCCCGGCGAGACGCTGACGGCCGTGCTCCGCGACCACGTCCTCGGCCATCTCGACCTGCTGGCCCCCATCGTCGCCCCCGACGAGGTCCGCAGGCTGTTCGCCGACCCCGTGCTCAAGAAGCCCGCCCAGGCCTGGCACCTCTACACGGTGGCCACCATGCTGTCCGGCGCCTACCCCGGCAAGGCGCCCGAGGGTCTGGAGCCGATCCACGTCCCCATCCCGTCCTGACCCGCTTCGCGGCCTCGCCCCCGTTCCCCGGCCCGACCGGCCGCGCCTGGCCGCCGACCTCGGCTACGGCGACCGGGCCCACTTCGTCCGCGACTTCACCTCGGTCGTCGGCGTGTCCCCCACGGCCTACGCCCGCGCCCGCCTGCTCCAGGGAGCGGACGGACGGGCCGGCGGAGGGGCGTCAGCCGTCGGCGACCGCTTTGGCGATCACCTCGCCGATGTGGCCCAGGGCGGTCGAAGGGCCGAAGGAGGTGAACCTGTTCGTGGTCACCGCGAACGCGATCCCGGTCGCGGTGTCGGCGCACGCGGCGCTCCCTCCGACGCCCGGCATGCCGAACACGGTCGGACGTTCTCCCCGACCGGCCTCGGAGGTCCCCAGGGGATCGGTGGAGTATCCCAGCGCCCACGTGGCGGAGGCCCCCATGATCTCGTCGACGCCGGTGAACGCCACGGCGGAGATCTCCCTGAGTCGCCGGGGTGAGACCAGCCGGACCCCGTCGACCTCGTCCAGCAGCGCGGCGTACATGCGGGCCACCGCCCTGGCGGACATGGTGCCGCCCGACGGGATGTCCGAGGTCAGCACCTCGGGGCGGTTGCCGTACTCCGCGGTCGGCATCACCGCGGCGGGCACGGCTCCGAACATCGGCAGGTCCCTGGGGATGGAGGCGAGCAGTTCCGCGTTGCCCTCGGCGTCCCTGAGCCTGGCCACCCTGCCCAGCTCCGACTCCGGCACGCCGAAGAACAACTCGCCGGCCACGCCCAGCGGCTCGGCGACCTCCTCGCGCAGGACCTGCGAGACGGCCTTGCCGGTCGCGCGGCGCACGATCTCGCCGACGAGGTAGCCGAACGACACGGCGTGGTAGCCCGTCCTGGTCCCCGGCTCCCACCAGGGCTCGGCGGCCGCGAGGATCGCGCACATCCGGTCCCAGTCGGCCAGGTCGCGCACGGTGGTCTCCGCCGGCATGCCGGGGACGCCCGCGGTGTGGGTCAGGGCGTGCCGTACGGTCGCCCTGTCCTTGCCGTGGACGCCGAACTCGGGCCACAGCTCGGCGATCGGGGTCTCGTAGTCGAAGAGCCCGCGTTCGGCGAGCACGTGTGCCACGGTCGCGGTCACCCCCTTGCCCGTGGAGAAGCTGAAGAAGGGCGTGTCCGGTGTGACGGGCCTTCCGGTCTCCGCGTCGGCGACCCCCGCGGCGACGTCGGCCACCGGTTCCCCGTGCCGGTAGACCGCGACCTGCAGGCCCTGCTCGGCTCCTGACGCGATCAGGCGGTCGACTGCTTCCTGGACGGGCTTCTGGATGTCCTTCACGATCTCTTTCTTCCTGTGCTGTGCCGGTGCGGTGTCGGCTGGTCGGAACGCGGCGGCCGGGCGGGCGCCTCCCTGAGGAGAGGCGCCCGCCCGCTCAGATCTCCGCCCCGCCCTGCCCCATGAACGGCCGCACCTCGATGCCGGTGTAACGGGCGTCGGGGATCATGGCGGCCAGCTCGGCCGCCCGCTTCACGCTGTCGCAGTCAACCACGTAGTAGCCGCAGAAGAACTCCTTGGCCTCGGCGTACGGTCCGTCCGTCGAGGCCGGGACCCCGTCCCTGACCCGGACGGTGACGCTGTTGGCAGGGTTGGCCAGCGCCTCGGTGCCGACCATCTCCCCCGACTCGGTGATGGTCTTGATGAAGGCCGCGTGGCCCTCGAAGACCTCCTCGCGCTCCTGCTTCGACAGGGTCTCCCAGGTGTCGGTGTTCATGTAGATCATCAGCATGTACTTCACAGCCGTCTTCCTCCGGTTCGCGACGCCCGCGGCGGGCGTCTTCAGCCATGGGTCGGAGCGGGCGACGGCTTCTCTACATTCGTTGTGAAAAAACCTCCGCGATTTTCGTGACCGTGTCACGCGGCGTCACGTGGCCGCCTCACGGGCTCGAACCCGCGCCCCACCGGGGAGAGAACCCGCTCCCCCGACGCCCTCGCGACCGAGCCGGTCGGCTACCGGGGCCCCACCCTCCTCTCCCACCGGACCGGCTACGTAAAATCACCCCTAGACAGCGGAGAGTTTTCCTACAACATTAGTGGGATATTGATCTCGGCCTAGGAGTCCACCGTGGCACTCATCCAGCCCGATCCCACCTTCTATCCGTCTGCCCGGGAGGCCATGCTGGCCCCGCGGGAGGAACTCGCCTATGTCGCCCTGCTCGACGCCGCCGGACAGGGACGACCTGACGCCCTCGCCACGATCGACCTGTCCGACGGGTCGATCACCAGCGTCAACGACATGCCCGTCGCGGGTGACGAGCTCCATCACTTCGGATGGAACGTGTGCAGCGCCGCCCTGTGCCCGTACGCCCCGCACCCGCACGTCGAGCGGCGCTACCTTGTCCTGCCCGGCCTGCGCTCCAGCAGGATCTACGTGTTCGACGTCAAGGACGACCCCCGGCGCCCCAGGCTCGTCAAGACGATCGAGCCGGAGACGATCTTCGAGAAGACCGGCTACAGCCGTCCGCACACCGTCCACTGCGGCACCGACGCGATCTACGTCAGCGCGCTCGGCAACGTGGACGGCGACGCGCCCGGCGGGGTCTTCACCCTCGACCACGACACCTTCGAGCCCAAGGGGCGCTGGGAGGCCGACCGGGGGCCGCAGGAGCTGCACTACGACTTCTGGTGGCACCTCGGCCACGACACGATGATCACCAGCGAGTGGGGCACCCCCAACCAGATCGAGGCGGGCCCCTCGCTGGACCTGCTGGTCGGCAGGAAGTACGGCCACCGGCTGCACGTCTGGGACCTGACCAAGCGCAGGCACCTGCAGGAGATCGACCTGGGCGACCAGCACCAGATGGCCCTGGAGCTGCGCCCCGCCCACGATCCGACCAAGACCCACGGGTTCGTCAACACGGTCGTCAACGTCGAGGACCTGTCGGCCAACATCTTCACCTGGTACCACGAGGACGGGGCCTGGAAGGCGGTCAAGACCATCACCATCCCGGCCGAGCCCGCCGAGGCCGACCTGCTGCCGGAGCCGCTCAAGCAGTTCGGGGCGGTGCCGCCGCTGGTCACCGACATCTCGCTGACCCTCGACGACCGCATCCTGCTGGTCTCGTGCTGGGGCACGGGCGAGCTGAAGGCCTACGACGTCTCCGACCCTCTCGCCCCTCGCGAGACGGGTTCGGTGCGGATCGGCGGCATCGCCAGGCGCGACCCGCACCCCGCCGCGCCGGGGCGGGCGCTGAACGGCGGTCCGCAGATGGTGGAGACCAGCAGGGACGGACGGCGGGTCTACTTCACCAACTCGCTCTACCGCTCCTGGGACGACGTCTTCTACCCCGACGGCATCTCCAGCTGGCTGGCCAAGGTGGACATCGCCGACGACGGCTCGCTCTCCCTCGATCCGGCCTTCTTCGTCGACTTCGCCGCCGACGGCCGCCGCGCCCACCAGATCCGGCTGCAGGGCGGAGACTCCTCCTCCGACTCCTTCTGCTTCCCCTGACGCCTGCCTCCCTCCCCGTCGGCCCCTCCGATCCGATCCGGGTCCGACGGGGAGGGGCAGGGCCCGGCCTGCCATCTCACGGGGCCGTGAACCCACGGGCCCGCGCACTCACGGAAAGGAAACCGGCGACTCCCATGGCCCCCGTCACCGCCCCGCGGAAGGACCCGAGCAGCGTGGCAGGACTCCGGTGACGGACGAGCGCCCTCCGTCCGGCAGGAGGCGCACCGGATGGATCTGACGTCCGTGCTGATCCTGGTCGGTCTGGGCGCCTTCCACGGCCTGAACCCGGCCATGGGCTGGCTCTTCGCCGTCGCCCTCGGTCTGCAGGAGCGCTCGCGCGCGGCGGTGCTGCGCGCTCTGCCGCCCATCGTGCTCGGCCACGCGGGCTCGGTGCTGATCACTCTCGCGCTGGTGTCCGCGGCGCGTCTGGCCACCCCGCCGAAGGCCGTCTCCTACGGTGTGGCGGCGGTGGTGTGCGGCTTCGGGGTCTGGCGGATCGCACGGCGGCGCCACCCCCGCTGGGTGGGCATGAAGGTGACCTGGTGGCAGCTGGCCGGATGGTCGTTCCTGATGGCCACCGCCCACGGCGCGGGCCTGATGGTGCTCCCGATCACCCTGCGCGGCGGGTACGGCGCCGCCACGCTGGCCTCACAGAGCCTGCTGGCGACGGCGGTCCACACCCTCGCCATGATCTCGACGATCACGGTTCTGGCCCTGGTCGTCTACGAACGACTGGGAGTCGCGGTGCTCCGCAAGGCCTGGTTCAACCTCGACCTCGCCTGGGCGGTCGCCCTCATCGGAGCCGGAGCCTTCGCCGCCTTCAGCTGACCTCCGCCCCGCGCGTCACGGGCCTCCGTCACGCCGCCTGGACGGCCGCTCCTGTCCGGTCGCCGGCCGCGTGGGGGCTGCCCCGGCGGCCCCTCGCGCCCTCTGCGGCCCTCCTCGCCCCGGGCCTCGGGGGGATCGGGCGTTGACGGGATCTTCCCGGCTGTTACCGTGGTCTCACATTCCTTTGAACACGTTCAGATGGAAAGAGGCCGCTGTGCGCCCTTTGCTCAACGTGATTCTGACGACCGGGATGCTCGTGGTGATCCCGGTCGGACTGCGACTCGTCGCCCTGCCGGGAACGCCGCCGGGAAAGCCGCCGGGAACGCTGTCGGGAAGACTGTCGGGACGACTGCCGGGAACGCCGCGGGGGAACCTGCTCCGCCTGTGGTGGCTCGGAGCCGTCCCCGGCGCGGTGTCGCTGTGGATGGAGCGCGGGACGTGGGCCGCCGTCGTGGCGCTGCCGTACGCGGCCGCGACCGTCTGCCTCGTGCTGTGGGGCCTGCTCCGCCTCGGGTCACGTCGTTCCCTCGCCCCCGGTGAGATCGCCGTGCTCACCGCGCTGGCCACCCCGGCCGTCGCCGCGACGGCCCTGGTCGCCGAGCGGCTTGGCCACTCCCTGTGGGGTTTCTCCCCCGGCGTCCTCGCCCTGACCGTCGCCCACTTCCACTTCGCCGGTTTCGCCGCCGCTCTCGTGGCGGGCCTGGTCTGCCGGGCTGCCGGAGACGGCCCGCAGGCCAGGGCTGCGGCGCTCAGCGTGCCCGCGGGCACGCTGCTGGTGCTCGGCGGATACTTCGTCGGCGACTGGTTCGAGCTGGTCGGCGCGGTGGTGCTGACCGCGGGGATGTGGCTGGTCGGCGGGCTGACCCTGGCCGAGGCACGGCGCAGTGGCCCCGACCGCCTGACCCGCGTCCTCCTCGGGGTCTCCGCCCTGGTGCTGACGGTGTCCATGGTGCTGGCTCTGAGCTGGGCCCTGGGCGAGGCGACCGGACTGCCCCACCTGCCGGTGAGCTGGATGGTCGCCACCCACGGCCTGCTGAACGCCTTCGGCTTCGCCCTGTGCGCGCTCTGCGCCTGGCGGCGGCTGCGGCCCGAACCCCTGTGACCCGAACCCCTGTGAGGAGCGAGATGGACCTTCTCGAGCGTTACCGCGACACGGAGTTCTCCTATCCCGACGTCGGCGCGAGCCGTACGGGGGCACCGCCCTCCGGCTACCGGCTCCTTCACCACCGGCGCCTCCTGCGCCCGGGAACAGGCCTGAAGGAGGCGGCCGAGGCTTTGCTCACCTGGCGGGCGCACGCCAGGCTCGGGCTGCGTCCGACGGCGTCCGCGCCCCGGGCGGCCCCGGGAGTGACAGTGGTCTCCAGTCTCGGAGTCGGCCCCCTGCGCCTGCTCGTCCCCTGCCGGGTGGTGTGGGCGGCCGAGGAGGAGGACAGGGCGGGATTCGCCTACGGGACGCTGCGAGGCCACCCTGAGAGCGGAGAGGAGAGTTTCATGCTGGAGCGGATGGAGGACGGGCGGGTGTGGTTCACCGTCCGGGCCTTCACCCGCCCGGGCCGCTGGTACACCCGCCTGGCCCGACCGGCTGCCGGCCTGCTCCAGCAGGCGTTCGCGGTGGCCTACGGCAGGGCCCTGGATCGCCCCTGAGGTTGACCCTGACACCGTGTGAGCCCCTAAACCTGGAAGCACCATGTTCAGTATCGGAGACTTCGCCCAGCTTGGCCGCGTTTCGGTGCGCATGCTGCGCCACTACGACGCGCTCGGGCTGTTGCCGCCCGCCCACGTCGACCCGGCCAGCGGCTACCGCTTCTACCGGGCGAGCCAGCTCTCGCGGCTCAACCGCGTCATCGCGCTGAAGGATCTCGGCCTCACCCTGCAGCAGGTGCGGGAGATCCTCGACGAGGAGGTGACCGTGGCCGAGTTGCACGGGATGGTACGGCTGCGCCGCGCCGAGCTGGAGGAACGGATCGCCGCGGACAGCGCGCGCTTGCTCCGGATCGAGGCGAGGCTCCGAATGATCGAGAGGGAAGGGCACATGAGCGTCGAAGAGGTCGTCGTCAAGCGGGTCGCCCCAATCAGGCTGGCCGAGATCAGCGCCGTGGCGGCGAGCTACGCGCCCGAGGACATCGGTCCCGTCATCCAGCCCCTGTACGGCGAGCTGTTCCCCCGGCTCGAACGGGCGGGGGTGGCGCCGTCCGGGTACGGCGTGGCCCACTACGAGCAGGCGGCGGACGGCACGGTGGTCGTGCACGCCGGAGTCGAGGTGACGGCGGAGCCGTCCGAGCGCCACGACTTCGCGATCGTGGACCTGCCCGCTGTCGAGACGGCCGCCACGATCATCCACCGTGGGGCGATGGACGGGGTCGAGTCGACCTACCAGACTCTGGCCCACTGGATCGAGGAACAGGGATATCGCAGTCTGGGGCTGGCCAGGGAGGTCACTCTCGAGTGTCCCGCCGACGAGGACGGGTGGGTCACCGAGCTCCAGCTCGCCGTGACGACCGGGTAGCCCCGGCCTTCGACCGGCCGGGGCGGAAGTCGTCCGCCCCGGCTCGGGTCCGGGGGCCTCTCACCGGTCCGCCTGCCCGTCACGCCGGTCTCAGCCCGCCTGTCCCACCTGGCCTGCCGATCTGTGCCACCGGCCGGTCGGGGCCCTAGGCCGGCTCCACGGCGGGGCGTTCCTCGGAGGTCAGGAGGACCTCCGCCGACGTCTGGGGGAAGGGGACTCGGACGGTGATCCCGCCCGGCACGACCTTGGCCTTGAGCTCGGTGACGGTGTCCTTCGCTCCGCCGTCCAGCTCGTAGGTCATGGGCGCGCCGAGCTTGACGGCGACCTTGCGTGCCCGGGTCATCCGGACGAAGGGAGATTCGTCCGACCTCCCCGCGCTCATCCGGCCGAGCACCCTGGCCCACTGGATGGGGCCCTTCGCCGTGGTCACGCCGATCTCCAGCCAGCCGTCGTCGGGGCGCGCGTCGTCGAAGGCCTCGATGCCGCCGGTGATGGTGCCGACGTTGCCCAGCAGCAGGCAGCTGGCCTCCCCCTCGAACCACGTCACCCCGTCGAGCTTGACCTCCATCCGCACGAGTTCCCCGCGCACGTGCCGCAGGCCCGTCCAGACGTAGGCGGCCCTGCCCAGTCTGTCCTTCAGCCCACGGTCGGCGTCCTTGATCATCTCAGCGTCGAAGCCGACCCCCGCCATGACGGCGAAGTGCTCGCCGTTGACCTTGCCGAGGTCGAGTTTCCTGCTCTCACCGTGGAAGGCGATCCGCACGGCCTCGGGGAGGTCCTCGGGGACGCCGAGGTTGCGCGCGAAGAGGTTGGCCGTTCCCGCCGGGATGATCCCCATCGGGACGTCCGAGCCCGCGAGCGCGTCGACGCACCGCTGCACCATTCCGTCCCCGCCCCACACCAGGACCAGCTCCGCGCCCTCCTTGAGCGCCCTGCGCGCCCGCTTGGGCGCCTTCTTGCTCTTGGGGACCTCGTACCAGAGCAGCTTGTCCACGCCTTCGTCCGCCAGAAGTCTGCGCAGCTCGTCGAGCCCGCCGCCGAGCGACTTCCTCTGATGGGCGATCACCGCGACCGTGCCGGCCGCCTGCCTCTGCCGCAGCATGGAACCCTCCTGTTGGCGCCGCCTTCCGTACTGGATCCCACGGCTGCCCCCGCGCCCTTCCCGCAAACGTCGGGCCGTTCGCCGTGAGGCTTCCCGAGCTTTCGCCCGTCTTCTTCGCCGGTCGGCGGCAGCGGAGGCGCCCGCCTCGCCTCGTGTTCACGCCGGCGCCTTGACGGCCGGGCCCGCCGTCGCCCGCTCCCGCGTGACGCGGCGGCGCCGGACCGGCAGCCCGAGCGTCGGGTTGGCGACGCCCCAGGCTGCGCCCTTGCAGATGAGCTCCTTGTAGACGGCGGCGAGCCGTCCGGTCAGGACCGCCTGCACGGCGCGGTCGTCGGCGGTGACGTACTGGATCAAGCCCTCCTTGCGTCCCAGTGAGATGCACTGGTTGAAGTAGCGAATCGGCGTGTTCGGGAGCTTCCCGCCGGTCAGGCGCGCCGCGATCGCGTCGGCGGCCTGCCACGCGGTCGGAGTTCCCGAGGCGCACGACATCCGCAGCGGCTTGTCCCCGGGGCCCATCACCATGGCCGCGTCGCCGACGGCGTACACGTCCGGGTGCGAGACCGAGCGCATGCTCCCGTCGACCACTATCTGTCCGGCGTCGGTGACCTTCAGGGCGGTCGCCTTCGCGATCGGGTGGACCGCGAAGCCGGTGGTCCACACGGTGACCGCGGCCGGGATGGCCCTGCCGTCGGCGGTGGCGACGCGCCCGGCTTCGACGCCGGTGACGGCGGTGCGCTCGTGCACGGTGATCCCGAGCCTGCCGAAGACCTTCCGCAGGTGCTCGCGGCCCTTGGGCGAGAGCCAGTCCCCGAGGTCACCGCGGGCGGCGAGGGCGACGTCGAGGTCAGGGCGGGCCTCAGCGATCTCGGTAGCGGCCTCCAGGCCGGTGAGGCCTCCGCCGACGACGACCACGCTCTGCCCGGCGTCGAGGCGGGCCAGGCGCTCGCGCAGCCGGAGTGCCCCGGGACGGCTGGCGATCTCGTGGGCGTGCTCGGCGGTCCCGGGGACGCCCTGGGTGTCCCAGCCACTGCCGAGGGCGTAGAGGAGCGTGTCGTAGGCGAGTTCTTCGGCGCCGTTCGCGCCGACGACGGCGACGGTCCTGCGGTCGACGTCGACGCCGGTGACCTCCGCGAGCCTCAGTTCGACGCCGGCGCCCGCGAACATCTCGTCGAACGGCCGGGGCTTGAGGTCCTGGCCGACCGCCAGCTGGTGCATGCGGACACGTTCGACGAAGTCGGGCTCGGCGTTGACGAGGGTGACGGCGACGTCCTCGCGGCGGAGCCGCCTGGCGAGACGGCCGGCGGCGATGGCTCCGGTGTATCCGGCTCCGAGGACGACGATGCGGTGCTGCATTTCCTTGCTCCTGTCTCGCGCGGGTTCGCCCCTTGAACCGGGCGGCCCGCCGTTTCCTGACAGGAACGCGATGTGAAGCACCTCACACGGCGATCAGAAGGCGTCGAACAGGGGCTCCCCGTGGTCGACGGCCGCCCAGTGCGCGGTCGCGCGCTCGAGCTTGTCGGGGTTGACCTGGTGGCGGAACGCTGCGATGCCCTCGGCGGTGACCTCCAGGCACATGACGCCGACGACCCGGCCCTCCACGACGGCCACGACGGCGGGGTCGCCGTTGGCGGTCCAGGCGTAGACCTTGGGCGCGCCGCCGACCAGGGCGCGCTTGGCCTTGCCGGGTTTGAACAGGCCCCGCAGGAACTTCGCGACCGCGACGGCGCCCTCGAACGCCTTGGCACGGGCCGGGACCTTCCCGCCGCCGTCTCCGATCGAGACGGCGTCCTCGGTGAGCAGGCGCACGAGCGGCTCCGTCCGGCCGCTGGTGGCGGCCGCCAGGAACTCCTCGACGATCCGCCGGGCGGCGGCCTCGTCGACCTCGGTTCGGACCTTGCCGTCCGCGACGTGCTTCTTGGCGCGGTGGAAGGTCTGCTGGCTGGCGGCCTCGGTGACGTCGAGGATCTCGGCGATCTCCCGGTGCGAGTAGTCGAAGGCCTCCCGCAGCACGTACACCGCCCGCTCGTTGGGGGAGAGGCGCTCCAGCAGGGTGAGGACCGCGTACGAGAGCGATTCGCGCTGCTCGGCGGTTTCGGCCGGGCCGAGCATGGGGTCCCCGGCGAGCAACGGCTCGGGAAGCCATTGGCCCACGTAGGTCTCGCGGCGCGCCCGCGCGGAGGTGAGCTGGTTGAGGCACAGGTTGGTGAGGACCTTCGTCAGCCAGGCCTCGGGGACCTCGATGCGGTCGACGTCGACGGCCTGCCAGCGCAGGAACGTCTCCTGCACGGCGTCCTCGGCCTCCCCCGCGGAGCCGAGAAGGCGGTAGGCGATGGCCTCCAGGCGCGACCTGGACGCCTCGAACCGGTCGACGTCGTGCGCGGTCAAGGGCATGTCCCGATCCTAGATCGTGCGAGTCGGCCGTCGCCGCGACGGGCCCCTTCACCGTTCGACACGCCGTCCGGCCTCGCGGACGCGCACAAGCCGACGCGTACCGCGACCGTAGGAAGTTGACGAGGCCGCTCCGGCTGTGACAAGCTGAAGGCGGCACCGAGGTTGACGCTTATAGTATGTGTGGCGATTCGTTTGTCACTTGCGCTATGATGCTCCCTCGCGCCGTCTGTCGACGCCCCCGGGACCTCCCGGGGCGTTTGGCGTGCGCGCAGTCCGATTCCATCCGTGCTCTCCGGAAGGACATCTGTTGGCAGCCTCGCGCAACGCCTCCGCCGTGCCCGCTGGTCCCCGTCGTGTGTCTTTCGCTCGAGTTCAGGAGCCGCTCGAAGTTCCTGACCTTCTCGCCCTGCAGACCGAGTCCTTCGACTGGCTGCTCGGCAACGAGAGGTGGAAGGGGCGGGTCGAGGCGGCTCGCCAGGCCGGGCGCAAGGACGTTCCGGCCCAGTCGGGCCTCGAAGAGATCTTCGAGGAGATCAGTCCCATC
>NZ_BSEV01000015.1 GCF_027922005.1 Streptosporangium carneum
ACTGCTACAGCTCCTCGATCCCCAACACCGAGGTGCACGCGGCGGCCGGCCCGCAGAACCACTGGTTCTACCTGCTCGCCGAGGGCACCAACCCCGGGGGCGGCAAGCCGGCCAGCCCGGTCTGCTCCGGCCCCTCGTCGCTGACCGGCATCGGCATCCAGAAGGCGGGCCAGATCTACCTGGCCGGTCTGAACATGAAGACCAGCGGCAACCGGACCCACGCCCAGTCGCGTGCCCAGACGCTGGCCGCCGCCAAGCAGCTGTTCCCCAGCAGCTGCACCGAGTACAACGCGGTCAGGGCCGCGTGGAGCGCCGTCAACGTCCCCGCGGCCGCCAACGAGAACTGCACCAGCCAGAACGACTTCACCCTCTCGGTGAACCCGTCGTCGGCGACCGTCCAGCAGGGCGCGTCGACCACCGCCACCCTGACCAGCACGGCGACCGGCACCCCGCAGAGCGTCTCGCTGACCGCCAGCGGCGCCCCCGCGGGCACCACGGTGAGCTTCAGCCCGGCGACGATCAACTCCAACCAGACCTCGTCGGTCTCGATCGCCACGTCGGCCAGCACCCCGGCCGGCACCTACACGATCACCCTGACCGGCACCGCCGGCTCCGTCACCCGCACCGCCAGCTTCTCCCTGACGGTCCGCGGCCCCCAGGGCGAGAACGACTTCTCCGTCTCGGTGAACCCGGCCTCGGCCACGGTCAAGCCGGGCGCGTCGACCTCGGCCACCCTGAACAGCGCGATCACCTCCGGTAACGCGCAGAGCGTCTCGCTGACCGCCAGCGGCGCGCCCAGCGGCACCACGGTGAGCTTCAGCCCGGCGACGATCAACTCGGGTCAGTCCTCGTCGGTCTCGATCGCCACGTCGGCCAGCACCCCGGCCGGCACCTACACGATCACCCTGACCGGCACCGGCACCGTCGGCGCCCGCTCCACCAGCTTCTCCCTCACCGTCTCCGATGACCAGGGCGGAACCAACTGGCAGGAGTGGAAGCAGTACAACGCCGGTGACACCGTCACCTACAACGGCGTCAACTACCGCTGCCTCCAGAGCCACACCTCCCTGCCCGGCTGGGAGCCGCCGAACGTCCCGGCTCTCTGGCAGCGTCTGTCCTAACCTCTAACTGAATACTTCGACAACCGAAGACCGGGTACGGCGAGCGGGCATGGCCGCTCGCCGTACCTTTTCGGTCTCCCGGGTTTCCTTTTCCGCCGTCCTCGGTGACTTCTACGGGAAACGACAGAAACGCGCCCACCGGGACGGTGGGCGCGTTTCTGTCGTTTCCCGGCGTTTCTCAGGTTCCCGGGCTTCCGCGGGGTTCCGCGGGGTTCCTCAAGGGTGTGAACGCCCCCGCATGAGCCGTTCCCTGGCGGCGGAGATCTCCGTCGCGGTCTCCTCACACACGAGCCTCTCGCGCGCGTACAGGCGCAGCCAGTCGGCTATCAGGTAGACCTGCGAGGGCCAGGGCTCCGCGGTGACGACGTGGGCCTCGACGAGCTTGTCGGCGACGCAGCCGGCGAACCGCGTGTCCGAGCCGAGCAGCGCCGCCAGGTCGTCGACGGTGAACTCACCGCCGGGCAGCGCCCCGAGACGTCGCAGCGAGGCCCACAGGTCGGGTCCGAGCTCACGCCGGTAGGTGGCCGCGCACATGCGCAGCGACAGGTCGCCCACGGACAGCTCGTCCAGCAGTGACTGCTCGTCCGCGAGCCGGTCGGCGAACGCCGACAGGCCCGCGTGCCGCTGGGCGGCCAGCCGCGCCCCCGCGATGCGGATGGCGAGCGGCAGGTTCCCGCACGTGCGAACCATGCGCGTGGCCGCGGCGAGGGCGGCGTCGACGCGCTCGGCGCCGGTGATCCGCCGGAGCAGCTCGACGCCCTCCTCCGGGGTGAAGCCCTCCATGTCCACGTGGTGCGCCGACTCCAGGGCGCTCAGCCGTCTCCTGCCCGTGATCAGGACGCCGTTGTCCCCGGCGCCGGGCAGCAGCGGCCGTATCTGCGCCTCGGTCGAGGCCTCGTCGAAGATGAGCAGGATGCGGCGCTCGGCCAGCCAGGCCCGGTAGACGGCGACGCGCTCACCGGCCCTGCGCGGCGGGTCGCCGTCGAAGCCGCAGGTGCGGAGCGTCTCGGCCAGCACGTCGGGCACGGAACGCTCCCGGCCCGCCGGGGTGCGCAGCCGTACGAACAGCTGCCCGTCGCTGAAGCGCTCGCGGAGCAGGTGGGCGACGTGGACGGCGAAGGCGGTCTTGCCCGTGCCCGCGGGGCCCGAGATCGCCACCGGCGGGCTGTGCGGGCTGGTCAGGAACATGTCCAGGACCTTCCGCACCTCCTCCTCGCGGCCGGTGAAGTCGGCCAGGTCGCGGGGGAGCTGGCTGAGGTGGGCGACCACGTCGTGGCCGCCGCCGGTCGCGGTGTACGCGCCGGGGAACGTTCCGGCGGAGGACCTCCTCGCGGGGGAGGCGTTCACCCTCCACCCCGGGCTCAGGGAGGCCGCCCCCCTGGACACGGTCCCCCAGGACACGGCGCTCCCCGGTCTTGCCCCCGGGGGCGCTCCGCTCACGGTGGGGCCGTCCAGTGACGGGTCGCCCGCGAGGATCGCCCGGTAGAGCCGTTCGAGGACCGGGCTGGGCTGCAGGCCGAGCTCCCTGGCCAGTGTCTGGCGCATGGTCTCGTACTCGGCGAGGGCCTCCGCCTGACGGCCGCAGCGGAACAGCGCGATCATCTGCGCGCTGCGCAGCCGCTCGCGCAGCGGGTGCCGCCTGACGTTCTCCTCGAGCGAGCCGATGAGGTCGGTGTGCTGCCCGAGGCAGAGCTTGGCCTCGGCCCAGTCCTCGTAGACCGACATGCGCTCGCTGTGGAGCCGGGAGAGCTCGTCGCTGATGAGCGGGACGTGCGCCATGTCGGGCAGGGGGTCGCCCCGCCAGAGCTTCAGCGCGTCATGGAGGGGGCCGACCGCCCTGGCGACCTCGCGGTCGCGCAGGTGCTGCCGCCCCTGGCGGGCCAGGGTCTCGTAACGGAGGATGTCCAGCTGGTGGGGGCCGAGCTGCAGCTGGTAGCCGGGAGGGCGGTAGGCGAGCCGGTGGCGGTGCGCGGCCCCGAGGACGTTCTTCCTCAGCGCGGAGACGTAGACCTGGACGTTCTTGAGCGCTGTGCGAGGCGGCTCCTCGCTCCACGCCGCGGTGCTGAGCTGCTCGACCGGGACGATCCTGTTGGCGTGGCAGAGCAGCAGGGACAGGAGCACCCGTTGTTTGAACGGTCCCAGCGGGACGAGGCCGCCGTTGCGGTAGGCCTCAAGAGGGCCAAGCACGGCGAAAGTCGTTTCTTCCGCCTCTACCTCCTCGGGCAATACGGTTACGCCCACAGGGGATTCTCCATCGGCTACTCAGACGGCTGCGGAAGTCCAACCAGACCTAGACAGATACGGTCATTGAATTGTCATGATATAGGGCCATATCTCATAGTAAATGGGTGATTTCTGCCTGAATTGGTCAGCTCCTATTGTCTACTAGGAGCTCGTGCAGGGAACGGATGAGCCGTAACCCCGCCTCCCGTCGTCCGTTATCCCCCTGCGCCAGCGTGGAGACGATGGCCGCCAGCTCGCCGAGCTCGCCGTCCGCGCCGTCGAGGATCCGCCGGGCGTGGCGGTTGCGCTGCACGATCCTGAGCGCGGCCGACGCCTGCCCGGCGAAGAGGGTCAGCAGCGTCAGCTCGTCGATGCCCGTCCGGGCGCCCGGTCTGGGGTCCAGGACCTCCAGCACCCCCAGAGCCTCGTCCTCGTAGATGAGCGGAGCCGCCATGAGCGCCCCCGGCACGTACGCCGTCGACTCGGCGATGTCCCGGGCGAACACGGTGCTCGTCGACAGGTCGTTCACGATGAGGGCGTCCCTGGAGTTCAGCACCCATCCGGCGATCCCCTTGGTGGAGGGGAAGCGCCGCCCGACGAGAAACGCCTCCCCCTCCCCGGATACCGCCTCGAAGACGAGGTCCCCGTGCTCCTCGTTCACCAGGAAGATGGAACTCGCGCTCGCTTCGAAGATCACGCGTGCCGTGTCGACGATCGACTGGAGCAGGACGCGGTGGTCCTGGTCCGATCCCGCGACCGCGGTCGAAATCGCCGCGACGATCTCACTGTTGGCGTTCATCGCTCTTCTCTCACGTTCTGCGACGTCTGGTACAGGACGGTCTTCACCTGGAAGGGCGTGAGCCCCGGGTGCTTGCTCATGATCAACGCGCAGCGGCCGGCCACGTGGGGGGTCGCGAAACTGTTGCCCGTGCACCGGGTGCGCCCGCCTCCGGGCCAGGCGACCTCGACCTCCGAGCCGTGGGCGAAGAACTCCACGGGCGGCCTGGGGTTGTACAGGATCAGGTCGGGGTCGTTCTCGGCGTGACTGCCGACGGAGATGACCGAGGAGAACCGCCAGGGGAAGCTCTCGACCGGCAGGTTGTGGGCCGACGCCACGAGCACGGTCCCGCGGAAGTAGGCGAGGTCGCCGAGCTCGCGCAGCGGCTCCGCCAGATGCCTCCTGCGGGTGGACAGGCTCAGGCTCACCACGTCGAACCCCTGGTCGATCGCCCACCTGAGCCCCGTGACGAACGCGTCGCCCGTCCCGGAGAACCCCGCGCCCAGGACCTGGACGCTGTGCAGCTCGCACTCGGGCGCGATCGAGCGGATGATGCCCGCGCAGGCGGTCCCGTGCCCGCAGCTGTCGCCCGCCTCGCTCTCCACGACGACGGCCCCGCCGTCCGCCCCCGCCCGCACGGCGTAGGACCCGTCGATCCGGCCGACCATCGGGTGGTCCGGCTCGATCCCGCTGTCCACGACGCAGACGCGGACGCCACGCCCGGTGGCCCCCCGCCACGCCCACTCCGCGGTGACGCCCGCGTGGCCGGAGGCGGCGACGGCGATGTCGTCCTCCAGGCCGAGCCGCCAGGTGAGCGGCGGACGGGCGGTCACCGGCGGCCCGCCGCCGCCAGCGCCAGGGCGCGGCCCACGAGGTGCCCCTTGGCCGCGAACTCGGCCGCCGCGGCACGCGCCGCCGACCTGCCCCTGTCACGGGCCCCCAGGGACAGGAGCCCACGGGCGTTGCTGAGCAGCACCGTGGCGCGGCAGACGGGGGAGTCGGTCTCACCCGCCTCCCGCAGCGCCCGCTCCATGAGCTCCTCGCAGACGTCCTCGTCCGCGCCCCGCAGGGCGAGCACCCGCGCCTGGACGGCGCGCAGTTCCGCGGTGTTCACCGGCGCGACCTCCTCCGATCCCTCCAGTGCCGTCCGGGCGAGGCGCTCGGCTCCGGCGACGTCCCGTCTGTGCAGCAGCGCCCACGCCAGGTCACGCGAGGCGGTCGCCACGAGCTGGCCGTCGCCCAGCTCCTCAGCTCTGGCGCGGGCCCGGTGGAGCAGTTCCTCCGCCAGGTCCCAGCGGCCCGCGAGCGACTCGACCGAGGCGGAGAAGATGGGGGTGAAGGCGCCCGCGTACGCGTGGCGGAGGTCGGCGAAGACGTGTTCCGCGGCCTCCAGGGTCGCCCTGGCCTCGTCGAACTTCCCGCGTGTCGCCAGCAGGACGGCCAGCGGACAGCCGACGACGGCGCGCACCGTTCCCCTGTCCCTGCCGTGCGCGGCCATCAGGGCACGGCACTCGGAGATGGCGAGGGGGGCCGGTTCCGGACCCAGCCAGAGCGAGACGGCGAGGTTGCCCAGGATGGTCGCCCGCTCCAGCTCCGCGTCCGACCTGAGGGCGTACCCCAGCGCGCGCCGCAGCATGGTCCCCGTGTCGGCGAACCTGCCCCGCCCCTGCGCCTCCTGGGCCACCATGGTCCAGGCCCTGGCCAGCCCGAGGTCGTCGCCCGCCTCCTCGAACACCGGCACGGCCCGCCGCGCGACCTCGAAGGCGCGTGAGGGGTCGAAGTGGGCGAGGTAGAGCGAGGCGTGGGCGGCGACCAGCGGGTCCGCGCCGCCCCCGGCCTGCTCCAGCACCTCGCTCAGCAGCCGTCGCCCCCGCTCGATCTCGCCCAGGGTGATCTGGGCCTCCGCGACGCGCCCGCTGACCCCGAGCCAGCCGGGATCGTCGGGCCCGAGCAGGTCGGCGCCCCTGCTGAGCAGGTTCTCCGCCCTGGACAGGTCGCTTCTGCGCAGCGCGACCGTGCCCGCCCCCACGATGCGGGCGGCGGCCCCGCCGCGCAGCCGCAGGGTGTGCTCGTCGGGCGGGCCCAGATCGGCGCGGTGCCGGTAGGCCTGTTCCAGATGCGTCCCCACGGCCTCGTCGCCGCCGCTCGCGACGGCCAGCCAGCCGGCGAACCTCTCGTGGAGCTCGGCGCGCCGCCGTTTGGCCATCCCCCCGTACACCACCTCCTGGATGAGGGCTCCGGAGAAACGGAACGTCACCTCGGTGCGGTGCTCGACGAAGCACTTGCGCTCCAGCAGCTCCAGCAGCGCGCCCAGGTCGTCCGGCTCGCAGATGGACCGCAGCTGCTCGACGGTGAACTCCCTGCCGATCACCGCGGCGCACTCCAACACCGACCTGGCGGCCTGTCCGAGGCCGTCGACGCGGGCGGCGATGAGCGAGTGCACGGTCGGCGGCAGGCTGTGCGGCTCCCCGCCGTCGCGGAGCATGGCCACCAGTTGCTCAAGGTAGAGGGGGTTGCCCTCGGCGCGGTCCGCGATCCGGTCGACGAGCGCGCTGTCGTGCGGCATCACCTCGACCAGCTCGGAGACCAGGAGCCTGGAGTCCTCCGGGCCGAGCCGGGGCAGGGCGAGCCTTGAGCCCGGCTGCCAGTCGGGAAGCCGTTCGAAGAGGTCGGGCCTGGTGACGCACAGCACCATCACGGCCGCGTCCCGAAGCTCCTCGGCGAGGTCGCCGAGCAGGTCGAAGACGGACCTGGCCGCCCAGTGCACGTCGTCCAGCACGATCAGGACGCCCGCCGACCGCCCGAGGTCCTGCAGCAGGCCGCGCAGCGCCCGCGAGGTCTCCTGGTGCGAGGGGTTGGGCGTGCCGTCCCTCAGCAGGCCCGCACGGAGCACGGCGAGAGCCTCGGGATCGGGGGCGCCGACCGTCACCAGCTCGCGTACCGCGTCCGCGACCCCGAGCAGCGTGCCGCCCGCCCCGTACGGCCTGCACCGGCCCGAGCCGACGAGGACGCCCCGCTCGCCCGCCCGCGCCAGCCACAGCCGCGCCAGCCGGGTCTTGCCGATCCCGGCCTCCCCGTGCAGGGTGACGATGCGGCACTCGCGCCGCCGGATGACCTCCTCCAGGGCCAGGTCGAGCTCGCGCAGCGGCTCCCGCCTGTCGACGAACGGGACGTCGAACCTGCGGGCGACCGCGGGGTCGTCCGAACGCATCGAGACCAGCCGCCACGCGGTGGTCGTGCGCCGTTTGCCCCGCAGCTCGAGCTGCCCGACCTGGGTGCCGACCGCGGAGGGGCCGACGAGACGCCAGGTCTCCTGGCCGAGCAGGATCTCCCCGGGGCCCGCGAACTGCTGCAGCCTGGCCGCGGTGTTCACCACCTCGCCCGCGACGAGCGCCTGCTCGCCGTAGGCGTGTCCCGAGGCGACGACCTCGCCGGTGTTGACCCCGATGCGGACCTTGAGGCGGATCCCGAGCGCGCGTTCGAGGTCGTCGTTCAGCCCGTCGAGCGCCTCCCGCATGTCCACCGCCGCCCGCGCGGCGCGCAGCGCGTCGTCCTCGTGGAGCTCCGGCACGCCGAAGACCGCCATCACGGCGTCGCCGATGAACTTCTCCACGGTGCCGCCGTGCCACGCCAGCTGGTCCCGCATGAGCGCGAAGTAGCGGATCAGCACCGCGCGCAGGGACTCGGGGTCCAGGCGCTCGCTCAGCGCGGTCGACTCGGCCAGGTCGCAGAAGACAACCGTGACGATCTTTCGTGCCTCCGGGGGCGTCGCCGCGGCGAGACGCGTGCCGCACGACGGGCAGAACCGGGGCCGGCCCGGCGACACGGCCAGGCAGGAGGGGCATCGCATGAACGGGTCCCCGATCTAGAACAGCAGGCCGCCGACGATATGGGCCTCGACCTCCGGATCGCTCTCCTGGAGCTGCCGCTGGATGGAGACGAGGAGCGCGACCTCCTCCTCGCTCAGCGAGAGGATGACCTCCCGCTGCTCGGCGCCGACGAGGGTCAGGTCGATCCCCGCCATGGTCAGCTCATGAAGAGGGTCAAAGGCCATCGTTCCTCCTGGGGTGGCCGAGGGATACGAGCTCGCTGTACGGCGGGCAGCCGTACCGTCTGGCGAATCCGGCGCCGCCTGCGGCCAGTTGCATGTCGCGGACCTGCCGTTCGAGGAAGGCGGAGACGGGGGTCCTCGCCCGGGTGAGCGGACCCAGCGCGCGACAGGTCTCGCAGTACCCCGACCCGGGGGCGTCGGCGAGCCGCAGCGGGCCGTACGTCCTGATGGCGCGGAGCGTGTCGGAGCCGAGGCAGCGCTCGCGGATCGTGCTCCAGCCGTCGTCGCGCGCGTGTCCCAGGAGCAGGTGGGCGGGGACGGGGCGGTGGTCGACGACGTCCTGGTTGCAGCAGGCGGTGATCGTCCCGTCGAAGCCGACGACCGGCCACGCGGCCATCGCGCAGGGCAGGACCCGCGCCTGCGTCTCCCGCTCCTCCTGCGGTGCGGTGTCCCGGACGGCGGGAGAGGCGTTCGGCGGCAGGGCGCGGGCGCGGCCGACGGGCTGCACCCGGCTCACCAGCACCGGCACCCGGTCGTCGAACTCCCGCCTGATCGCCGAGGTGACGTCGCGCAGGTAGGGGTCCTCGGGGCCGGCGCCCGTGACGTGGAAGCTGAGGTCCTTGCCGCGCGCCAGCAGCGTCCGCATGACGGCGAAGACGCTCTCCCGCGGCACCTCCTCCTCGTGGAAGGCGTCCAGGCTCGCGGAGAAGTGGTCGGCCGCCTCGATCGCCTCCCCGATGGCGGGCGGGATCCTCGGCGCGAAGAACATGCCTGAAAGGATCATGGTACGGCTGCCGCTCGCGGCCGCCGTCTCCGCCAGGGAACGGACCAGCCTGGGCCGCAGCAGCGGCTCGCCCCCGGTGAGCATGACCAGCTCGGGCCGGTCACCGGGGGTGAACGTCCCGGCCAGCCGCAGGAAGGGGTGACCTGGATGCTCCTGGCTGGTCGGCAGGGAGCCGGTCGAACAGTGGCGGCAGCGCAGCGGGCACCGGCGGGTGATCGCCATGAGCACCGCGGCCGCGGGCACGGGGCGCAGCGCCAGGATGTCCATCAGGTGCACGGGACGCCCTCCGCGGCCCGCCCGGGGGTTCCCCACGCCCTCGCCGTCACCCCGGCGGCGCCCGCGACCGCCCCTGAGGGGGTTTCCGCCAGCTCACGGAAGAGCGCGGCGGCGGCGCGCACGGTGTGCAGGGCGCTGACCCCCACCGCGGTCTGCTGCTCCCTCGTCGGCCGGAGCCCGTCGAACAGCCGGTTCAGTTCCTCGCTGTGCCCGGGATCCAGCGCGGCGTGCCGCCACAGCGTGCGGAACGCCGCCCTCGGGTAGCCCGTGTTCCGCTCGATGTGCTCGAGGAGCCCGGGGGAGGGGGCGTTCCCCTCCAGCACCGCGACGTATCCGAGCAGGGCGACGGGGTGGTGGTGCAGGACCCAGTAGTACTGGGCTCCGACCAGGGCGGCGACCGAGGGGGGCGGGGTGCGGCCGAGCGACTCCCGCGCCGCCGGGTCGACCAGCGCCAGGTCCTCGAGCAGCCAGTCGTCGTGGCCCGCCTCCTCCACGGCGTGCCGGTCCAGGTATCCGGCCAGCCGGGGCTCGCCCAGCTCCGCGCACCTGGCGGAGGCCGCCAGCAGCAACGGCACCGAGGCCCTGATCACCATGTGGGTCGCGCACAGGTAGTCCCGATAACGCCCACGCGGATCGGGGGCACGCCACAGCAGGCCGCTCGCGTGTCGCAGCGCGTGGCCCGCCAGGTCGATCTTCGCCCGCAGGACGGTGCTGGGGGGTGTCATCACGCTCCCGTCGTCTGAACGAAGTGTCGGGGCGGCCGCTTTGATATCGGTTGAATCCCGGTATGTAAGCAGTTGGTGCCCCAGGCTGAGCGGCTCCTCTAACCGGATTCCAACCGCGATCAAAGCGGCGCTTAACCGGGCGCTCACACAATGAGCCCCACGCGCCGAAAGGGGTCCTGGACATGACGGATGTCGCGGTGGACACCGATGAACTACGCAAGACCTACGTGACCTCGTCCGGGGTGACCGAGGCGGTGGCCGGACTCACCCTCAGGGTCGGCAGGGGTGAGCTGTTCGGCCTCCTCGGACCGAACGGGGCGGGCAAGACGACGACCCTGGGCATGCTCACCACCAGGATCGCCCCGACCGCGGGGACGGCCACGGTCGCGGGCGCCGACGTGGTGGGCGATCCCATCGCGGTCAAGCGCGCCATCGGCGTCGTGCCGCAGTACAACAACCTGGACCGGCAGCTGAGCGCCCTGGAGAACCTGGAGTTCAGCGGCCGCTACGCGGGGCTGGCGGCGCGGGCGGCCAGGAAGCGGGCCATGGAGCTGCTGGAGCTGTTCAACATGGAGGCCCGCGCCGGAGCGAAGATCAACGAGATGTCGGGCGGCCAGGCGCAGCGCGTGATGATCGCCAGGGCGCTGATGCGCCGCCCCGCCATCCTCTTCCTCGACGAGCCGACCTCGGGACTGGACCCGCAGACCCGGGTGAACCTCTGGGACGTCCTGCGGCGGATGCGCGCGGACGGCCAGACGATCGTCCTGTCGACCCATTACATGGAGGAGGCCGAGTCGCTCTGCGACAGGATCGCGATCATCGACCGCGGGACCGTCCTGGCCTGCGACGCGCTCGCCGCGCTCAAGGAGGCCACCCTCCTGGAGACGGTGCTGACCCTCACCTACGAGGAGGACGCGGACGCCGACAAGATCGTCACGCAGGTCAGGGGGCTGTCCGGTGTCACGAGCGCGGAGGCCTCCGGGCCGGGGCTGCGCGTGTTCACCCGGGCGCCCGAGGGCGTCCTGGCCGCCGTGGTGAGGGTGAGCCATGACGCAGGGCTCGCGCTGGCCGACGTCCGGGTCGTTCGTCCCAGCCTCGAAACCGTGTTTCTCAACCTGACCGGGCGGGAGTACAGAGAATGACGGCACCGACCATAGCGGCGTCTGGAGCGTTCCGCGGTTACGCGCACACCTTCACCGCGATGCTGGCCAGGGACATGCGGGTGATGCGGAGGGAACTGTTCTCCTTCCTGGCCCGCACCGTGCTCCAGCCCGTCCTGTTCATCTTCGTCTTCGCCGTCGTGCTGCCGAAGATCGGGTTCGGTGGGGGCCAGTCGTTCGACGCGGGCGCGCGCGCCGAGACGTTCAGCACGATCCTGGTCCCCGGCCTCGTCGCCTCGGGCATGGTCATGCAGGGCGTCTTCGCCGTGACGACCCCGCTGGTGATGGAGCTGTCCTACACCCGCGAGATCGACGACAGGGTGCTGTCTCCCGTCCCCGTCTGGGTCGTCGCCGCCGAGAAGATCGTCTCAGGGGCGATCCAGTCACTGCTCGCCGCCGCAGCCGTCTTCCTCGCCGTGCTGTTCGTGCACGGCCCCGGAGAGGCCCCGGACATCGGCTTCGGGCGCTGGCCGCTGCTGATCGCCGTGCTCGTGCTGTCGGCGCTCCTGACCGCCGCCCTCGGCCTGTTCATCGGCACCGTGCTGCCGCCCCACCAGCTCAGCACCATGTTCGCCATCTTCATCGTCCCGCTCATGATGCTCGGATGCGTCTACTACCCGTGGGCGGCGCTGGCGCCGCTGCGCTGGCTGCAGATCACCGTCCTGGCCAACCCCCTCGTCTACGTGAGCGAGGGACTGCGGGGCGCGCTGAGCCCCGCGGTGCCCCACATGCCGGAGGTCGTGGTGCTCGCCGTGCTGGCCGGGGCGACGCTGGTCGTCGGCGCGCTCGCGCTGCGGACCTTCATCCGCCGCCTGGTGGGTTAGGCGTGGGCGGCGCACTGCCAGGGAACTGGAGCGACTGGACCGGCGACCTCGTCGGACGCGACGCCGAACTCGCGGGACTGCGCGACCTTCTCGGCTCCGGCAGGCTCGTCACGCTGACCGGAGCGCCCGGCGTGGGCAAGACGCGTCTCGCGCACGCCTACGCCCGCGCGTGGGCCGCCGCCTACCCGGGCGGGATGTGGCTGCGCGACCTCGCCTGCGGAGAGGAGGGCCTGCGGCGGGTCGCCCCGGGCGCGGGACCCGCGCTGCTCGTCCTCGACACCTGCGAGCGCCTCGCCGACGAGTGCGCCCTGGTCGTTCCCGCGCTGCTCGACGCCCACCCCGCGCTCGGAGTGCTCGCCACGAGCAGGGAGCCCCTCGGCGTTCCCGGCGAGGTGACCTGCCGCCTCGCGCCCCTGACGCTGCCGCAGGCCGCCCGCCTGTTCACCGAGCAGGCCGCCGCGCGGGGACGGCCCGCGACCCCCGAGACCGGGGCGGCGGTCGAGGAGATCTGCCGTCGTCTCGACGGCCTTCCGCTGGCCGTCGAGCTCGCCGCCGCCCGATCCATCATGCTGTCGCCGTGGCAGATAGCCGAACGCCTCGACGACCCCTTCCGGCTGCTGTCCGGCGGGAGCCGTACCGCCCACGCCAGGCACAGGTCGCTGGAGGCGGCCATCGCCTGGAGCCACGAGCAGCTGCCTGAGGACGAACGGCTGCTGCTGAGCAGGCTCGCCGTCTTCGAGGACGGGTTCGTCATCGACGACGTCGAAGGAGTCTGCGCGGGCGGCGCGATCACCCGGGACGACGTCGTCGACCTGCTGTCACGGCTGGTGTCCAGATCCCTCGTCGAGTGCGACACCACCGGCTCCGTGACCCGCTACAGGCTGCTGCGGATCGTCAGGGGCTACGTCAGGCACGGACCGCGCGCGGACGAGGGCGCGGGAGACGAAGCCTTTGGCGGTGCTCCCGGCAGCGCCTGTGACAGGGCCTCCGACGAGGTCAGGGCCGTACGGCTGCGGCACGCCGAGTACTACACGGCGCTGGCCGAGCGCGCGGCGCGAGCCGTCACCACCGGCGCGGCGGCGGCGCACCTCGAACGCGTCGAGGCGGGCTACGCCAACATGCGCGCGGTCCTGCGCTGGTGCACCTCGGGCGGACCGCCCACGATCGGGGCGCGCCTGGCGAGCGCCCTCGAGACCTACTGGATCGTCCGGGGACGCCTCCGGGAGGGGCGCGGCTGGCTCGCCTCGCTCACCGAGACGGGCGGCGTGGCCCCCGGGCAGGTGCTGGCGGGGATGGCGTTGAGCACGGCCGTGCTCTCCTGCGCGCTGGGCGAGTTCGCCGACGCGGCGGTCGCCTGCAGGCAGGCCCTGGACATGTTCGGGGAACTGCGCGACGAGGCGGGGCAGACACGGGCGCTGGCGGTGCTGGCGGGCCTGAGGACGATGAGCGAGCCCGCCTCGGCCTGCCGTACCCTCACCGAGCTGGCCGCCAGAGGGACCGGGGCGATCGGGCACGCGTGGACCGGCTTCCCCCTCGTGCTGCTCGGCCACGCGCGCCTGGCCGCCGGAGACCTCGCGGGGGCCCGCGCGGCCGTGGAGCAGTGCGTGACGATCGGCCGCAGGCACGGCTCCGAGCTGAGCCTGGGGATGGGCCTGCTGGCGGTGGCGCGGGTGGCCGTCCACCAGGGCGCGTACGGCGAGGCGGAGAACGCGCTCGACCAGAGCATGGCCGTGGCACGGCGGATGGGCGACGTCTGGGGGAGCGCCGCAGCGCTCAGGGGACTGGGCGAGGTGGCCGCCTGCCGAGGGCGGTACGGCCAGGCCAGGCAGCTGCTCGCCCAGGCGGTCGAGACCGCCCGCGCCGTGGAGTCCCCGCTGCTGCTCGGCGACTGCCTCGACACCCTGGGCGGGGCGTTGCTCGACGTCGCCGAGTACGGGGCTGCCAGGGACGTCTTCTCCGAGGTCGTCGAGCTGGGCGAACGCACCGCCCCCCGGCTCGCGGCGATGGGGCTCGCCGGGCTCGGCGGCGCGATCCTCGGCGAGGGCAACGCCCGCGCCGCCCTCGCCTTCGCCGAGGAGGCCGTGGCACGCGCGCGCGAGACGGAGGACAGGCCGCTCACCCTGCGCTGCCTGTTCACGCTGGGCATGGTGGCCAGGGGCGGCGATCCGGCCCGCGCCGCCGCGGCCCACCACTCGGCGCTCAAGGCCGGCGCCGACATGGGCCTGCGCGCCAGGACCGCCGACTCGCTCGAGGCCGTCGCCGGCCTCGCGGTCGAGCAACGCCGCCACGAGCACGCGGCGCGGCTGTTCGGGGCCGCCCAGGCGCTGCGCGACCGGCTCGGCCTGCCCAGGCCGCCCGCCGTGACACGGCAGCACGAGGCGGACCTGGCCGAGGCGCGCGCCGCACTCGGCTCCGCGGGTTTCTCCGCGGCGTGGCAGGAGGGGGCGGGGCTCGAGGTGGACCAGGCGGTCACCTACGCGGGCAGGGGCAGGGGACCGCGCGGCCAGGGCGTCGGCTGGGCCGCGCTGACCAGGGCGGAGCGCCAGGTGGCGCTGCTCGCCTCGGACGGGCTGACCAACCGGGAGATAGGCGCCAAGCTCTTCGTCTCCCCGCGCACCGTGCAGGCACACCTGTCCAACGTCTTCGCCAAACTCGGCCTGTCCTCGCGCAGGGACCTGGCCCGAGAGTTCGACTCGCGGGCCAGATCCCTGCGCAGCCACGAGTCACCCGTCCCCGCGCAGCGCGACGACGCCGGAGGAGCAGAGGATCCTGAAGGCGGAGTCGCATTCCTGACGGGCCGGCTCGGTGGCTGAGCCGGCCCGCGTCTTGTCCCGCCACTCGGCCACCGTGATTCCGGGCGCGGCCGCCTCGAAGGCGGCCATGATCAGCCCGCTCAGCGGGTAGCTCACGGCTCCGCCCCTGGGGAACAGGTAGCCGTGGCGCTCAGGGGGGAGCGCCTCGAGGCCCAGCGTGAAATCACGCAGCAGAAGGTGGATCGGGTGGTCGAACCAGTGGACCGCCTCCGGGGTGACGCACTCGACGAGCGCGTCGTCGGACAGGCGCGGCGGGTCCTGGGCGGTCGTGTCCCGCTGCGCCGCGACGGCCCTGTCCCAGGCGAGCCCGTCGAGCAGCAGACGGCTCGCCTGGGGAGGGAAGCCCGCCTCGATCAGCGGCCCCGGGTCGGGCCTCGCGCCGAGGTCGAGCCGTTCCGCCCAGGCCGCGACGTCGCAGCCGGGGACGGCGATGAGGCAGCGCAACAGGGTCGGCGCCGCGTTCTGCAATGCCTCGACCCGTCCGGCGAACACCATGGCCCGCTGGTAGTCGTCGGTGTCGAACCCCCGTGAACGCACGACGAGCGGCGGCTGGAAGTCGAAGAACTCGATCCCGTACTCCTCGGCGTACTCGAAGAAGTCGGTGCCGGGGAAGGCCATCAGGGGGGCGAAGTGCACTCTGTCCACGCCGCTGGCGTAGGCGAAGCGCACGCTCTGGCGGACCTTCTCCAGGTTGTCGCCCGGCATGCCGATGATGATGTCGGCGGCCAGACCGTAGTTGTGGTGGCGGCGGATGAGCGAGGCGGCCTGCGCGAACCGCCCGAGGTCGAACCTGCGCGCGGCCAGCTGGAGGGTGTCCGAGTCCGACGACTGGATGCCCAGCGTGATCACCCGGCATCCGGCGCGGTTCATCGCCCGCACGTACTCGAGGTCGACGTGCTTGACGTCCGGGTAGACGTCCACGACCGTTCCCCGGTTGTGCGCGGCGATGATCTCGAAGATCTCCATCGCCCTGTGCCGGGAGATGCCCAGGTGCGCGTCGCACACCCGCAGGTTGGGGATGCGGGCGTCCAGCAGGTACGCCAGCTCCCGCTCTATCCGCTCCATGGGGAAGGCCCGCAGTTTGGGCGCGCTGTACAGGCAGAACCGGCACTTCTGACGGCATCCCCTGCCCGTCTCGTAGGCCAGGACGGCGCCGCTCCTGCGCCGCAGGATCGGCTCGAGGGGAAGCCTCTCCTCGGTGAAGACCAGCGGCAGCGTGGACAGGTCCACGTCCGGCGGGTCGTCGTTGTGCACGGGCTCGCCGTCGACCCGCCGGGTGAGTCCCCTGACGGAGCCGAGGTCGGCGTCCCTGGCCAGGTGCTCGAGCAGCTCCGAGTAGGTGTCCTCGGCCTCGCCGCGGAGCACGAGGTCCAGCCACGGGTACTCGCGCAGCAGGTGGGCGGCCATCCGCCGGGAGTTGGTCTGGGCGCCGCCCCACACGATGCGGCAGTGCGGCAGATGCCGCCTGACCATGCGCCCCATCCGCACGAACTCGTCATGGTTCCAGACGAACGCGGAGAAGGAGATCACGTCGGGCCGGTAGTCGAAGACCTTGGCCATGAAGGCGTTGTAGTGCCCGAGGTAGTCCTCGGTGAGGCTGCCCACGTCCTCGTGCAGCCAGACCCTGTGCTCGACCTCGGCCGGGGAGACCCGCTCCGCCACGACCGCCCGGATCAGCTCGACCCCGAGGGAGAACCCGTCGTCGTTGGAGTAGACAAGGACGGCTTTCATCGTCATGAGGACCTCCCCAGGGACACCCGCGTCCGGGTCGCCCGTGTCGCGTGGGCCGCGCGCAGCCCGTCGGCCAGCCGGTCGAAGGCGGCCGTCGCCCGCAGGTGCATGCCCAGATAGGCCTCCGCCTCGACCGGCTCCTCCGCGAGGGCCCGTTCCACGATCCCCATGAGGTCCTCGGTCGCGTCCGCGCCGCGGTAGGCCCAGTGGCGGTGCGCCATGCCGAGCTCGACGGTGAGCTCGTGCAGCTTGCTCGTGCCGTTGCGGCGGCTCCAGAACGGGTCGACCGCGACGAACGGGGTTCCGCCGCGCAGCGCGAGGATCGCGCTGTGGTAGCGGGAGACCAGCGCCAGGTCACAGCGGGCCAGAGCCTCGGCGAGCTCGTCCGCGCCGGTCGAGTCGGTCGATCCGAGCGCCAGGGTGCGGGCGCGCGGCACGGAGCGGGAGAACCTGGCGCCCGCCTCCTCGTCGCCGTAGATGTTGGGCACCGTGATGAACTCGATGTCGGCGACCGCGGCCAGCTCGATGAGCGTCAGTCCCAGCTCCGTGACGAACCCGAGCCTGTTCACGCCCTCGGCGGGGTCGGAGGCCTCGGCGAGCACCTGCTCGGGGGGCACGCACAGCGCGGGGTCGTGCGGGCAGCGCCCGGCGAGGTCGCGGCCGACGAGATGGGTGACCAGCTGGGTGGTCGGCCCCGGAGCGCCGACGGCGACGCCGATCAGCGGCCTGCGGCGGCGCGGCCTCCTCACGGGCAGCGGCGGCAGCGCGAAGGACGGGTCGGGGACGACGGGCGTCGCCGTCCCTCCGGCGGTCGCGTCCCCCCGGCCCGTCCCCGCGCCGGGGGGTGCGACGGCCCCGGTCGCCTCGTCCATCCTGCGGGCGGCCTCGGCGCTGCGCACCGTCAGGTGGTCGAGCCTCTCCCTGACCGATCCCAGGTAGCCGCGCCAGTGGTCGAGCCCCGCGGGGGGAGTGCCGTCCTGCAAGCCGATCCCGTGCCAGGCGACCCACACGTCGGGGTCGAACGCCCAGGGCGCGGGACCGAGACAGAACACCTGCATGATCGCGTGCCGGAACGGAGGGCCGCTCCACAGGCCGCCCGCCATCACGACCGCGTCGAACGACCCCGCCCCGGGCCAGCGGCCGTCCCGGTCGACCCAGAGCGGCACGGGGGCGGCCGTCGTGCCGGTGACGGCTCGCGCCGCCGCTCCGTTCGCCGTGCTCGCCCCGAGGCCCGCCGGGGCGTCGCCGGACGCACCCGGCGCGGCGCCCTGGGCGCTCCACGGGCAGAAGTGCGTGAAGGACGCGCCCGGCAGGCGGCGCGACAGCTCGGCCTCGGTCACGGCGGCGAGCAGCTTGTCGCCGACGTTCGGCAGGCTGCTCCCCGCCCAGATCGCGATCCGCTGGGACACCCGGCTCACCCTCCGATGGGAGACGGCTGCTGCAGGCCGAACTCCTGCCAGCCGCGCCGCTCGGCGTACTCGTTGTAGACCCCGCCGCAGCGCGCCCGCAGCGGGCAGCCGTCACAGGGCGGCCCGAACGCGCGCATCTGCGTGTCCATGAACGCGTCGTAGTCGTCGAGGACCTTCCCCTGGTACATCATGCGGATCGAGCGCGTCCCGTCCTCGATGGCCAGCTTCTCGTGCGGGGCGACCACGCACAGCGGGAAGCCCTCCAGCGTCAGCCGCGCCGGAGACTGGGCCATCATCTCGATGACGGGAAGCAGGTGCCGCCGCGTCTCCGCGACCGTGGGCGCCTGCATGTCGAGGGCGAAGAAACCGCTGCCCACCGGATGCAGGTTGGAGATGTTGACATGGTCGACCCCCAGGTCGACGCAGAGGCGGCAGATGTCCATCAGACGCCCCATGTTCATTCGCGTGATGACGGTGTTGGTCCGTACGGCCACGCCCGCCCGCTTGGCGTTGCGGATCCCCTCGATGGTCTCGTCGAATCCGCCGGGGGTCTGGGTCAGGCAGTCCTGGATGACCGAGGTCGACCCGTGGAGGGAGACCACGAACAGCTCGACCCCGTGATCGGCGAGACGGTTGGTGAAGTCGGCGTCCTTCAGCCTGCGCGCGTTCGTCTGGATCTCCACGCGCGGGTACTCCAGCAGCCGGATGGCGCGCAGCAGCTCGAACAGGCGGGGGTGGATCGTCGGCTCCCCGCCGTGGAGGTTGACCGACGTGTAGCCCTGCCCCGCGTTCTCCGCGAGGAAGCGAACCAGGTCGCCGTACTCCACGCTGTCGGTCTTCGCCAGAGGCGAGCCGACGACGCAGAAACCGCACTTCTCGTTGCACAGGTCGGTGATGTGCATGCTCAGCTGTTTCATCGTCACCTCACAACACCAGGCCCACGCGCCGCGCCGCCGAGGCGAAGACCTCGGGCGTGGCGGGATGGGCGGTCAACGTCTCCAGATACGCGGCCCGGTTGCGTGCCAGGTCGTCCTGGACTCCCCGGTCGTAGAGCACTCCGTGCAGCGCCGACAGCACGGCGGGCTCGTCGAGCAGTTCGGCGTGGGCGAACGTCGACAGGTAGGGGTTTCCCGCGACGACCGGATCGAGGAAGCTGTGGAACCCGAGGGGCCACATCCGGAACGGGTACATGGGGAGCGTCCGCGACAGCCACGAGCGCACATCCTCGGAGAGGCCGCCCAGCTCCGCCTCGACCTGGTCGATGTCCGGTTTCTCCGGTACGTCGAACCGGTTGGTGAGCACGACCCCCGGGATGTCGGACAGCACGGCCCTGGCCAGGGTCGTGGCCCCCAGGTTGAGCGTCAGCACCAGGTCGACCGAGCCCAGCAGCACGTTGAACCGGTTCGGCGAACACGCGGGGATGACATGGGCGCGGTCCGTCAGCGCCTCGAGCACCGGCGGTACGCTTCCGACCAGGATGAACCGGGCGCTGGGCGGCAGCTGCCGCAGGTAGTGCACCAGCAGCTCGGGAACCTGCTCGGCCATCCGGTCGCCGTTGTCGTCGGCGTACTTGTCCTGCTGCCAGCCGGCCACGGCCAGCAGCACCATCCGGTCCTCCCGCTCTATGCCGAACGTCTCGCGCAGGTGCGCCCGGGTGCGCCTGCTGACCCGTTCGTTGCCCTCCCAGAGACGGAATGGGAAGGTCTGCGGGCCCTGGTCGAGGTGGCACACGGGCACCGGGCGCAGGTGCGCGGGCATGTCCAGGATCCGCCGGTTGACCGGCATCGCCTTGCCGTGGAAGACGTCGACGGAGAAGGCGGTGTTCGCCCACTCCCAGATGTCGATCGGGATGATCGGCAGGTTGTACCTGTCGATGAACCACGGGTCGAGGCCGTAACGCTTGGGGAAGATCCCGCAGAAGGTGAAGTAGTCCGACAGGACGATCGCCTCGGGGCGGAAGGAGGAGACCACGTCGTCCACGATCAGCGCGGCGAAGCCGCCCATCGAGCGGTCGAGCACCGTGTACGGGAACCCGCTGCCGCGCAGCAGCTTCTCCGACATCGGCTCGATGACGAAGTGACACTCGATGCCCGCGGGCCTGAGCTGGCGCGCCAGCGACATCCCGATCAGCGTCTCGCCGTACCCGGCGCTGCTCATGGCGAAGAAGAGGAGTCTCACGGGCGCACCGCCAGCAGAGAGGGGCCGTCGAGGGACCTGCGGACGCCGAGCGGGGTGCCGACGTCCTGGAAGGATCCGTCCGCGAACTCGACGGCGGCGACCCGCAGGCCACGACGGACCGCGAGGTCGAAGTAGTGACCCAGGACCGGCTCGCCCGAGGTGTCCTGGCGTAGCTCCTCGTGCAGGAGTGAGGCGAAGCCGTCCCCCCAGATCGCCGCCCCCCAGGTGTTCATGACCGGCGGGTCCGCCGGCTTGTCGAACACCCGGTGCACCCGGTCGCCGTGCAGCACGACGGGCCCGAGCCTGTGCGCGTCCCGCGTGGGGAAGACCGCGAGCGCGAGGTCCGCGCCCGTCTCCTCGTAGACGCCGCGCAGCCTGCCGAGCGCGTCGGACGGAGTGAAGATCGTGTCGGGCATCACGAACACGACGTCGCGCTTCTCCGTCCAGCCCCGGGCGAGGTCGAGGGCGTGGGCCAGCCCCCGCGCCTCCTCCTGGAAGAGGTAGGCGACGTCGACGCCGAGATGGCGTCCGTCCCCGATGTAGCTGACCACCTCCAGCTTCCAGGGGGCGACCACCAGGACCGCGCGCCCGACGCCCGCGCGGGCCAGCGACTCCAGCGCGTACTCGGCGACGGGACGCAGCCTGGCGCCGCCGTCCGCGGGCTCGTAGACGATGGGCAGCAGCTCCTTCGGATAGCGCAGCGGAGCCATCCGGGTGCCGCGCCCCGCGGCGGGCACGAGTCCGACGAAGTCCCTGCTCGTCACATGCCGCTCCTCACTGGTTGGGGGACGGGTTGGGGGCCGGTGGGTCGGGGGTCGGCCGGCTGGGGACCGGCGGGGCGGGGGCTGATCGCCGGGGAGCCGACGGGCTGGGACGCGACGGGCTGGGACGCCGGACGGGAGGCGCCGGGAAGCTCGCCGAACCTGACCGCCCTGATGGCGTCGATCAGCTCACGCTGGAACGGGTCCGCCGCGATCTCGCGCAGCCTGGCCCGCCCGTCGAGGGAACGGAGCATCTTGTAGCAGAGATCGCAGCCGTTGGTGAAGGTCGTCCCGCCGAAGAGCTTGCGCACCGCGGGGGAGGAGGCCACCATGCGCGCCACGCCCTGCGGGCCGTACACGCGCAGGAACTGGTACTCGTAGTTGGCGTCCGCGTCGGCGAGGATCTCCTGGAACGACTTCTCGTGCAGGTTGCCTAGGAAGTAGGCGAGGTCGGAGAGACGGACGTACGCTCCGGCCTTGCCGATGTGGCAGGCGGACAGGTCCCCGTTCGGGTTGATCAGCGGAGTCTCCAGATAACAGGAGGAGGAGAAGTGCTCCGGATCGGGGGGCAGGCCCACCTGGTGGGCGGTCTTGATGAACGGGGTGGGGATGACCCGGTCGACGTGCACCCTGACCCGGTCCTCGAACCGCCGGTACATCCCGCGGATCTGCTCCTCCTCGTGGTCCTCCGCGACGGTGATGCAGAGGCTGATCTCCGGAATCTCCCTGGCGAGCGCCCCCTCGATGACGTTCATCACGTACTGGGCGGGGACGCGTTCCTGGTGGTAGACGTCGGTGCTCAGGTAGAGCCGGGTGAGGCCGGGCAGCTGCCCGAGGATCTTGTCGACCGCGGCGCGGGAACGTCCCCAGAAACTGCTGGTGAACACGCATATCCTGGGCTTGCCGGGGTGCCCGGCGGCGGCCCTGACCCCGGACTTGAGCATCCGGAATCGTTGGAAGGGCTCGCCGCCGGTAAAGATGATCTCCGGGATGCCGCTGTCACATGCCTGTGCCACCCAGCGTCCGATCTCCTCCGCCGTCGGCTGGCGGTCCCGCGTCGAGCCGGTGAAACCGCAGTGACTGCAGCCGACAGTGCAGATCTCGGTGACGCTGACCAGGATCGAGTTGTAGTACACGACACCCCCTGGATCGGGTTTAGTAGTAACTGCCGCCGGGCTCGCGGTCCTTGATGACCGTGTGCGCCTCGACGGCAGGCCTGAGCAGCCCGGCGCCCGCCAGCTCCTTGATCTGGTCGATGTGCTCGGCGCCGAGGTTGTACTCGGTCGCGACCGACTCCGGGTCGCTGAGCAGCTGCTCGGCGAACAGCGGGTCGGAGGCCGCGCGTTGCACGAGGTCACGTACGCGTGGAGACGACTCGCTCATAGGCCCTCCCATGGGGTGGATGGTGTGCACCCATCGGGATGCACACGATCAAGGTATGAAGCGGGTCATCCGGGAACCACCGCCTCGCATGCGTATTCCGGGCAGGGCTCCGGGAGGAGACCGGCCAGGCCGACGGCCGACCGCCGCCGACCGTATGGCCTAGACGATCGGTCGGATGGCCTAGGCGTTCACCGGCGACGGCGTAGCCGGGTGCGACGACACAAGGCCGTGTTCCGGGCGGCGAACGGGCCGGTGCCGGACGGCGTGCGGCGGCGTATGGTCTGGGCATGCTCAGATTCGCCGAGCTCGAGGCTCTGCGGCGCGAACGCGGCAGGTCGGCGCTGCTGTTCGTCACCGACCGCTGTCCGGTCGGGTGCGCCCACTGCTCGGTCGACTCCCGTCCCGACGGTCCCCGGATCACCGACTACCCGCTCTTCGAGGAGATGGTCGAGGGGCTCTGCTCGGACGACGCGCTGCGGGTGGTCGGCGTCTCCGGCGGCGAGCCTTTCGTGGAGCGCCGCGGGCTCACCTACGCCGCCCGGCGGATCAACGAGTCGGGCAAGGCGCTCGTGCCCTACACCAGCGGTCACTGGGGAGCCGGTGGAAGGCCGCCGGAGTGGATCCGCGAGGTTCTGCGCCTGTCCGCCTGCGTCGTCCTCGGCGTCGACGCCCACCACACGAGCCCGCCGCGCGCCGTGGTGGCGGCCCTCTGCGCCGTCGCCGCGGAGGGCGCGTGGATCGTCGCCCAGGTGCTGGACGACCCGGCCCAGGTCGAGGCCGCGGAAGCCCTCCTTGAGGAGGCGCTGGGCGAGGGCTGGCGGGACCTGGCCGAGGTCAACCCGGTCCTGCCGCTGCCGTACGGCCGCGCCTCCGGCCTGTTCCCCGAGAGTCGCCGCGTGCCCGGTGCGAGCCTCGGGCGGTGCGCGATCGTGAACTCCCCGACGGTGCGCTACGACGGACGGATATCGGCCTGCTGCGACGAGAAGGTCATCATGGGGGCGGGGCCGTCCGACCTGCACCGCCTGGCCCGTGACCGAGAGGGGGCGCGCGAGGCGCTCGCCGACCTGGCCGCCGATCCCCTCCTCACCGTGCTGGGCTCGCACGGCGCGCAGGCGCTCACGGCGCTGCCCCGTTACCGTGACCTCGCCGACCACGGCTTCTCCGGCATCTGCGGGCTGTGCTGGCGCATGCTCAGGCGAGCCGCGGGGGAGCGGGAGGCGGTGTTGCGCGCGCTGGCGTCCCTGCCGGGGGCCACGGGCGGTGAGTCCTGAATCACCCTGGGTGGGAGGCGTTCGGGGGGCGCTCATCTCGTGTTCAGCGCTGATTCCCCTGAGCCTCCTATCGTCGGCGGGGCCGCGGCAGAAAAGCACTCCGACCCCCCAGGAGGTTCGCCGATGCAACGCCGTACGTTCCTGCGCGCCTCGGTGCTCGGTGCGAGCACCGTCGCCTTCACCGGAAGCCTCTGGCACAGCGCCCTGGCCGCGCCCGCCCAGAACGCCACCGGCCCCTACGGTTCCCTGCTGGCCGCCGACGCCAACGGCATCCAGCTGCCCAGCGGCTTCACCAGCCAGGTCGTCGCCCGCTCCACGCAGGCGGTCCCGGGCACCTCGTACATCTGGCACAGCGCGCCGGACGGCGGCGCCTGCTTCGCCGACGGCAGCGGCTGGATCTACGTGTCGAACTCCGAGGTGAACCCCGGCGGCGGCGCCTCGGCGATCCGGTTCGACTCCGGCGGCTCCGTCGTCTCCGCCTCCTCCATCCTGTCCGGAACCCGGCAGAACTGCGCGGGAGGCGCGACGCCGTGGAACACCTGGCTGTCCTGTGAGGAGGTCAGCCTGGGCTTCGTCTACGAGACCTATCCGTTCGGGGGGACGGCGGTGCAGCGGCCCGCGATGGGCCGCTTCAAGCACGAGGCGGCCGCGGCGGACCCCGTCCGTCAGGTGATCTACCTGACGGAGGACGAGACCAACGGCAGGTTCTACCGTTTCATCCCCACCACGTGGGGCAACCTGTCGTCCGGGACCCTTCAGGTGCTCGTGGCGGGCTCCGCCACCTCGGGATCGTTCACCTGGGCGAACGTCCCCGACCCCGACGGTTCCCCGACCGCGACCCGCAGCCAGGTCTCCGGGTCCAAGTCGTTCAACGGCGGCGAGGGCTGCCACTACGCCGACGACACGGTCTGGTTCACCACCAAGGGCGACAACCGGGTCTGGCAGATCAACCTGCTGAACAACACCTACGAGCTCGCCTACGACGACAGCCTCGTCAGCCCCGGCACCGCCCCGCTGACCGGGGTGGACAACATCACCGGCTCCACCTTCGGGGATCTCTACGTCGCCGAGGACGGCGGCAACATGGAGATCTGCCTGATCACCCCCGACGACAAGATCTCGGTCTTCCTGCGGATCAACGGGCAGAGCTCCTCGGAGATCACCGGTCCCGCCTTCAACCCGGCGGGCAACCGGCTCTACTTCTCCTCGCAGCGGGGCACCACGGGCTCCTCCTCCGGGGGGATCACCTACTGCGTGAGCGGCCCCTTCCGCACCTGACGGCCCTCGCGCCCCCGGGCATCCCGCTCCGCGCCCGACGACCGGCCGGCGCGGAGCGTCCGGGGGCGGGATCACCTGACAAGCACGGCGGCCCCTTCGACGCGGTCGGCGGCCAGGTCGCTCAGCGCCTGGTCCGCCGCGTCGAAGGGGTAGGCGACCGTCGTGACCTCCGGCGGGTGGGCCGAGGCCTGGTCGAGGTACGCCCGGCCGTCGGCGCGGGTGTTGGCGGTGACGCTGCGCAGCGTCCGCTCCTGGAACAGGTGACGCCGGTAGTTCAGCACCGGGATGTCGCTGAGGTGGATGCCCGCGACGGCGAGGGTGCCGCCCCGGTCCAGGGCCTCCAGCGCGACCGGCACCAGCTCTCCGACGGGCGCGAACAGGATCGAGGCGTCCAGCGGCTCCGGAGGCGCGTCCGCCGCGTCCTGCGCGGAGGACGCCCCGAGCCTCATGGCCAGCTCGCGTGCCCGGGCGGAGCGGGTCATGACGTGCACGGCCGCGCCCTGGGCGACGGCGAGCTGGGCGGTCAGGTGGGCCGACGCGCCGAAGCCGTAGACGCCGAGGCGGCCGCCCGGGGGCAGGTCGCAGCGGAGCAGGGCGCGGTATCCGATGATCCCGGCGCACAGCAGCGGGGCCAGCCTCTCCGCGGGCGTCTCCTCGGGAACCGGATAGACGTACTCCTCGCGGGCGGTGAGGTAGCCGGCGTAGCCGCCGTCGGCGTCCCAGCCGGTGTAGGCCGACAGGGGGCAGAGGTTCTCCGCGCCCCTGAGGCAGTGACGGCAGCGCCCGCAGGTCGAGCGGAGCCAGGCCACGCCGACACGGGCGCCGGGTTCGAGCCGTACCGCGTCCTGGCCGCGTGCCACCACCCGCCCGACGGCTTCGTGACCCGGCACGGTTCTCGGGCGTCTGGGGGGCAGGTCGCCCTCGGCGAGGTGGAGGTCGGTCCGGCAGACGGCGCACGCCTCGACCTCGATCAGCACCTCGCCGGGGCCGGGGGCGGGGACCGGGAGCCGGACCCGCTCGAGGGGACGCGAGGCCACCGGCCCCGGGCGGGCCACCACCCAGGCGTCCATCTCCCCGAGGTTCACGGTGCGTTCCTGATCCGCCGTCCGGTGATCTCCACGGCGACGATCCTGATGTACAGGTCGCGCTCGCCGCCCGCCCACGGCAGGACGCCCGAGGCGACGGCCGAGGCGCGCTCGTCCGCTGTGACGTGGTGGGCGCCGCCGCGCACCAGCACGCTCCAGCCCTCGCGGTTGACCTCGTCGATCCTGTCGACCTCGAACGCGATCTTGAACTCGACGCCCCGGACGCCGGTGCGCAGGTTCTCGTCCAGCGGGCCGCCGAAGGAGGTACGGAAGATCACCGCACCGTCCCGCACCACGTAGTTGACGGGCAGGATCGCCGGTCCGCCCGGCTCGTCGAAGGCCACCCTGCCGACGCCGCCCGGGGAGACGAGCCGCAGGCACTCGTCGGCGTCCAGCTTCTCGAGGTGGGGGTGGGCGCCGGGAAGGCCGCGTCCCGGCGGCAGGTCGACCAGCCCGCCGAGCAGTTCGTCGACCCCGGTCCCCAGGGCCGCGGCCAGACGTCTGACCGTCTCCGCGGTCGGGGAGGCGGGGGTCTCCTCCAGGTATCCGAGGTAGCCGGGGTCGATGTCCGCCTGAGCCGCGAGCTGCTCGCGGCTCAGGCCCAGCCTCTCGCGCCGGTCCGCCACCCGGCGGCCCAGGTCGCCGGGGGCCGTCATGCGTTCTGCCATCGAAGTCTCCTGAGGAATCGCGGTCTCCAGCGGAAGCGGGAAAGGGGACGGGCCGTCCTCGACGAGGAGGCCGGGGTCCCTCTCCGCTCCCGGTCACTTCCGTGCCTCCCCCCGCCGTCCGCGCCTAATCCGCGGGGCGGGCCCGGCCCGTCGCGTCCCTGTCATTCCAGTCGTTCCGCGGTCACCCGCGAAGGGCCGTAAGTCCTCACCGGCCGGGTCTTTCGACCGGCCTGGCCGTGCGGCCCGGCCATCGGCGGGCTCGTCGGCCCGTCAGGCGTCCCGGCGGCGGCGGGGAGCGACACGCGGTGCTCCCGGCGATTCCCGTCCGTCCTCGAAGAGGATTGAAACAATCTACATTGTAAAGGCAATTGGCGCTTCAGGCGCGATGAATCCTGTGCGCGTCCGCCCTCGCGTCATCGCAAGCGGGTACCCTATAAGGCCATTTCTCGCGAATTGTGATGTTGTGTATTTTTCTGGGAAATAACAAAGGGGTGAGGCGCCCGTCGGGTCCTCGGGGCCGACGGGCGCGGGAGTGGTCGTCGGCCGTGCGGGCAGGGTGTTCCTCGTCGGGACGGCCCTCCGCGCACTCCTGTCCGCTAAGTAGTAGAGTGCCGGAAAAGAGCGGTTTGCGGCTTTCGATAAAAAGTTTTCTGGGGCGTGTTCTGGAGCGCGCCGCCGGGATCCCTCGCTTAGACTAACCACGGATCGAAAGACAAACCCTCATATATATGCATTCGATCGGTGGGCATATTGCATCGTTCCAGCACAGACGCCTCTCGAGGGCCGTGGGGGCCCGCAGCTCGTGGGGCGCGGGCGGGGGTCTCGGAGGTCCTGGGGCGGAAGCCGGTCGCGGGGCGGTGCTCGACGGAGCCGATCGGGAGAAGGATGCCGGAGATCACGACGTTGAATGAGACACGCGGCGGCGTCGGACCGAGGTGCTGCTGAGTCGATGACGGAAGACAACCAGTTCCGTGATTACGCCGCGCCCGAAAGTGACTTCACCTGGTCCCCGCCTCCGCGGAACGGCGCCGCGTCGTCGCGTGAGCAGGAAGCGTGGGGCGGCGGGTCCGTGCCGCCCGGCGGTCCCAACGGGACCCGCCCCTACGAGAGCGTCGTCACCGGCGGCCCCGATGGAACCCGTCCCTACGAGGGGGGCGTCACTGACGGCCTGAGGTTCCCCGGGAACGGCTCCGACACGACGGCTCCGCCGGACGAGGGGGCCGCCGGGACGAGGGACGACGACGCCGGCCGTACCCGCTCCTTCAGGCAGCCCCGGGACAGGCGGTCCCAGGACGGGCCCCGGGACGGGGAGGACGGTTCCGGCCGTTCGGCCGTCTCGGGCAACGGCTCCACCGCGTCGCCTTCCGGCGGCGACCCGGGCGCGTACCACACCGACTGGACCGCCAACGACCCGACGGCCGCCTACCACACCGTCCGTGACGAAACCGTTCGTGACGAAACCGTTCGTGACGAAACCGTTCGTGACGAGACCCGCGAGTTCGTCGGGCCCCACGTCGAGCCCGACGACGGCCGGGACGCCGGACGGGAACGCCCCCGCGGGCCGGGCGCGCTGTACGAGCCGTTCACCGACGCCCTGTACGGGCTGCGGGACAGGCTCAGGTTCAGGCGGGAGCCCCGGCCGGAGCCGGCGGAGGCGCGCACCCCGGCCCGGGACGACGCCGAGTTCGACGCCGTCAAGAGCTACCGGGTGCCGTTCGTCTCCCGCCCCTTCCTGTGGTGCGCGGGCGCGGACCCCGCACTCATCCCGAACCGTAGCGAGCTGTACCGCTACTCGACGACCGGCATCTTCGTCTGCCTGGTCTCGCTCATCGCCACGACGATGTTCGCGGTCTTCGCCTCGGTCATCAACGGGGGGTTCTCTCCAGGGATCGTCCCGTTCGCGGTGATCTGGGGCATCCTCATCTTCTGGATCGACCGGTCGATCGTCGCCGAGCCCAGCTACGGCAAGGTGCTGTCCGGCGCCGACCAGAGCGGGCTGCTCGACCCGGTGCGCGTGAGCAGGAAACCAGGCTGGCTGACCTACCTGATGCGGGGCGTCCTCGCCCTGGGCGTCTCCTTCATCATCGCGGAGGCGGTGACGCTGCTCATCTTCCAGTCGGAGGTCCGCGACCAGCTGGCCTTCACCAAGACCGCCCGCACCGAGCAGATCGACGCCAAGTTCAAGGCCGAGGACGAGGACAAGCGCAAGCAGATCGACGCCAAGTACGACCGTGTCGAGCTCTGCGCCACCGCCAGGAGCAAGGAGCGCACGCGGGACGCGGCGCTGAAGAAGAAGCAGGACGAGTCCCTGGGGAAGAAGGGCCAGGGTCTCAGCGGCACCGTCGGATTCGGCCCGATAGCCACCAAGCTGGAGGCCGACTACAACAAGGCCCAGCGGGAGTACGTCGAGGCCCAGGGCAGGTGCGACACGGCCCGCGACGCGGCGAGCAAGGACTTCAGGGACTTCCAGGCAGCCGAACGCCCGAGGCGGGAGGACGAACGCCGCCAGGTGAGCAGGAACACCGGCTGGGTCGCCCAGGAGGCCGCGCTCCACGAGTTCATCGACAACAGCGGCAGCCCCATCGTCGTCGCCCTGCCGTGGGTGCTGAGGATAACCCTCCTGCTGCTCGACCTGCTGCCGCTCGGCGTCAAGCTTCTCGGCGGACCGACCGTCTACGAGCGACGGCTGCGAGAGCAGGCCTACAGCCAGGCATACGAGACGCAGCGGCTGCGCGAGGCCCACATCGCCAGGATCGACATGAGGTACGACCTCGACCGGCTGAGCACGCGGGCCGACTACGACCGTGGGCGTGACGACATCCGCAACGGTTCCCGTCGCGGCACTCGGGGGACTCGCACATATCGCAACCAGGATCTCTGAGGAGTCTCTTTGACCGATTACCACGCCCGGAACGGCGGATCGGCCTCCTCTCCGACCACCGACCACCGGGCGGCGATCGGCCGTTACCGCGAGCTCGCGGACCGGGCGATGACCGCCCTCGGGCAGGAGGAGGTTCCGGACGCGGCGGCCGTACGGCAGGCCTACGACCGGGCCGCGGGTCTCGCCGCGAAGCTGAGGGAACGCTGCGCGAAACCCGTGTCCGTCGGGATCGTCGGGGAGTACAGCGCGGGCAAGTCCATGCTGCTCGGCACGCTACTCGGCAGGCCGGGGCTGCTGCCGACCTCGGGCTCGCCGACCACGGGGAACGTGACGGTGCTGCGCGTCGAGCCGGCCGCGTCAGGGGAGGGCACCAGGCTGCGCTCCGCCAGGATCGAGTATCTCACCCGCGACGAGCTCGCCGAGGCCGTCGGCTACATCATGGACGAGCTGGTCAGGACCGTCCAGCGGGCCGGAGGCGGCAGGGACGTCTCGGCGCTGGCGGGCTACAACCCCGTCAGGGACGGCTGGGACGTCCTGAACCGGTGGGCGGAGACCACCCTGGACTGGGCGGCGATGGAGAACTCCAGGCTCCTGGGGATCACCCTGGAGCTGACCCGGATCCGCGACGCGCTGAGACTCGCCGGGGAGTTCGTGCTGGCCGGTCACTCCGGGCTCGCCCTGCCGGTCGAGGTGGACATGCTCAGGGAAGCGCTCGACATCGAGGACATCCGGGACCTGCCGCGAAGCTTCCCGCGCGCCGCGCAGGGATTCCCCGTCTCTCCCCGTGACGTGTTGACGGCCTCGACGCTGCGGGTCACCTTCACCCTGATCCGCAGGGTCGTCTGCCAGGTGGCGGTCGCCGAGGGGGACTGGGCGGGGCCGCTGCCGGGGGACGGCTCCGCGGCCGAGCTGTGCGACCTGCCGGGTCTCGGCGCGACCGCGGTCCGCGACGAGTACCTCAGCGTCAGGGAACTCGACGAGATCGACGCCATCGTGATCGTGCTGCCCTCGCACAGGGCCGAGCGCGACGACGCCCGGCAGTTCTACTCGCTGCTGGAACGCAACCGCAGGAGCAAGGGCGCGCTCAGCGAGTCGATCCTGGTCGCGGCCAACTGCTTCGACCTGCTCCAGCCGCCGGACTCCCTGCACACGGGCGTGGCCGACCTGGTCGCGGCCTCCCGCGACCTGTCCTCCCTGCACAGGATGGCGACGACGCTCAACGGGCGCAGGGAGGACAGGGTCGCCTTCACCTCCTCGCTCGTCACGATCGCCACCCGGGGCCTGCCGTACGACACGGCGGGCGAGGAGGGCGACAAGATCACGAAGTCGCTGGGGGCGGCCGGAGCCCAGGCCGAGCGGTGGAAGCGGATCGCCGACGACCTGTCGTTGACCGATCCCGGTCATCCCTACACCGCGGCGCTCAGGGAGTTCGGGCGCGACGGCGGCGCCGCCGGGCTGCGCGCCATGCTCGACAGGCACGTGCGGACCTATGGCGTGTTCCTCAAGCACGAGGCGGTGGCGCCGGTCGCCGCGGACCTGCTGGTCGCCCTGCGCACGCTCGACCGGATGCTGCGCCCCTCCCTTCCCGGCGCCTCAGGAGACGCGGGGGACACCGGCTCCCTGACCGCGCTGTTCAGGTCGATCGAGGAGGAGACCTCCCGCACGGTCAGATCCCTGGGGCTGCTGGAGGACCCCGAGCGCCTCTCGGCCGACGGCACGCACGTCCTCCCGGGGGAGGGGACCGCCGTGCTCGACCTCGCGCGGGCCAGCGCCACCTACGACGTGTTCACCTGGAAGGAGTGGCAGCAGTACCGGGAGCGGGTCAGGGACGACGGACTGATCGGGCCGCCGCTCGCCAGGCGGCAGGCGCGGGAGACGGCGTCCGGACCGCGGTTCGGCATCGCGCGCGCCATGCCCACGGAGGCCGACGCCACCGCGCCGGACACCACGGAACGGCTCTTCGGCAGGTTCCAGCCCACGTGCGTCCGCGCCGTCGGCACGGCCAGGGAGATCTACCTGGACGCCGTCGCGGCCTGGGCGGAGCGGCGTCACCGCGAACTGGCCCAGGTGCGCGAGCGGCTGCGGGACCCCGGGACGCGCGCCCCCCTCGAACGGCTGCTCGCGGAACTCGACCCGGGGGACGGCGGCGAGGCGCGCAGGCACAACCTGCTCGGCCTGGCCGCGATGGACTGGCTTCCCGAGGCCGCCGCCGGTCTGCTGCCCGTGCCCGTACCCCTGTCGGAGGCCGAGGCGGCGCAGGTCGCCGAGCGTTTTCCGCTGCGGACCGCGCACGCGCTGCCCTGGCACGGCGAGCGCAGGAACATCGGCGGCGACGCGGGCATCAGGGTCGTCACCCACCAGATGAACATCTTCAGGGTGCGCGGCGACATCGTCGCCGCGGTCAACCACTACCTGCGACGGCGCCTGCTGGCGGACGCGGTCAGGCTGGGCAGGGAGCTGCGCGTGGAGCTGCAGGAGCTCCGCAACGCCATCCCCGCCGAGGAGAACATCCGGCGTCTCGCGCGACGGCGGACACAGGGGAACAGACGCGCCGCCTCCCCTTCGAGGGGGCCGATCCGCGACCTGCTCGACGAATGGGGCGACGAGCCCGGAGGGAAGACCCGATGACCGTGCGCCTGCTGTTCGCCGGGCCCCAGGACGGGGAGAGCGAGGAGACCGCCCCCGGCGTTTTCGTGATCTTCGAGGTGAACGGGGAGTACCGCCTGCCCGACGTCTTCGTCGAACCGGACGGGGTCGCGCACGCCGTGGACGTCCAGGGGCCCGGGCCGCAGCCCCCGGGCGACGAGGTGGCCGCGGAGGTCGCCAAGCTGTACGCGCTGCCCGGCTGGCGGCCGCGCCCCGTCCCGGGACGCTACCTGCTCGTCCAGGGCCCCTCCGTCCCGGTCACCGCCCTCGGGTTCGGCGGTGAACGGGTCGTCAGGATGGCCTGGTGGCTCGGCGCCGCCGGATCGCCTCCCCAGGAGTTCTCGCTCGAACTCCGGTTCATGCCGCCCGGCGCGCGTCCCGCGCAGGGGGCGGGCGGGAACAAGGACGCCGCCCGGCGGGTCGAGCCCATCGGCGAGCCGCGACGGCACGAACGCTTCTTCGGGCACGCGGCGATCGACTTCGGAACCTCCTCCTCGACCGTCACCCTGTACGACAGGACCGGCGGGCAGCGTCTGGAGATGGACGAGCAGCAGTTCGAGGTGCTGCTGGAGGGGTTTCACCGCCTGCTCCTCAACGGTCCCGAAGGGCCGCACGAAGCCGACTGGCCGCAGGTGCGCCACGACATCGTGCAGGGCTTCGCCGCCCGGCTCAACTCGCTGCTCGGCTTCTCCGGCACCGGTGACTCCGTCCAGGTCACCGTCAAGGAGGACGGCGTCGAGGTGCTCCACCCCGGGTTCCACTACCTGCCCGTCGCGCCCGTCCGCTACCGGGACGTGCTCTGCAGGGAGCTCGACCTGGCGATCTCGCAGATGGACGAGAAGCTCGGCACGGCGTACGCGACGAGCCTCGACAGGTGCTACGCCGACGCCTTCGGGACGCCCGCGCTGAGCTCGCTGTACCTGTACCAGGTCGTCTTCGACGGCGACTCGCCCGAGATCTCCAGCGAGATCAAGGTGCTCGAGGGATCGCCGCTGCGCGCGGTGCTCGGAGACGGAGCCGACCGTGTGGTGCGCGGCTATCCCGGGCTCAAGCGGGCGTTCTCCAGGCCGCGCGAACTGCCCGAGCTGCCGGTGGAGGGAGGGCGTCCCATGACCACCGACATGTTGCTGATGCACGCCTACAACGACCTGGTGGACAAGACCATCGAGCACGGCAACGAGAAGCGGTCGGCCGAGTGGGGGATCCGCGGGCTGAAGCACCTCGTGCTGACCTATCCCACCACGCTGCCGCCCTCGGGGCGCCGCGCGCTGGAGAAGATGGCACAGTCGAGCCTCAGGATGACCAAGGTGACCACGACGTTCGACGAGGCCGTGGCGGCGGCGCTCTTCTTCGTCATGCGCGACTTCGGCGGCGAGTCCGACACCGGCATCGAGCCGTTCCGCGCCCGCTCGAGGCGTGTGCGGCAGGGCCGCCCGGCCTGGCGGCAGAACATGCTGGTCATCGACATCGGCGGCGGGACCACCGACGTCGCCCTGTTCGCCCTGCACCTGCTGGACCAGCGGGTCCCCGCGCACGAGGTCACCGAGGAGTTCTTCGGCCGCCACTACGTGATCCGCCCCGAGGTCCGCGGCTCGACCGGTCATCCGCAGCTCGGCGGGGACCTGCTGACCCTGAGGGTCTTCCACTGGCTGAAGGCGGAGATCGCGGACGCGCTGATGGCGCTGGGCGCGGCGGACAAGGAGGACGCCTGGCTGCGTCACTGGCCGCCGTCCCACGTCGACGTCAACGGAACCCCGCGTCCCATCGCCCCGGCCTTCATCGCCAACCCCGACCCCGGCCCCCGGCCGGGACAGGTCTGGGAGGCGCTGCGGGACCTCCTGCCCACGCACAGCCCGGCCCTCGGGGCGGCGGGCGAGCGCGCCGCCCCGGGGCGCGCGTTCTTCCGGCTGTGGCAGGAGGCGGAGCAGGCCAAGAGGCTCCTGGGCGCGGGCAGGGAGTACACCCTGCCCAAGACCAAACTGCAGGAGGTGCTCAACAACATCGACGGCCGGTCGCGTCCGCCCGCCGCGCTGGTCGACCGGCTCGGGCACACCGTGGTCACCCTGGTGCCCGAGCAGTTCGAGCACCTCGCCACCCCCGTCATCACGGCCGCGGTCGACATCGCGCTCACCACGTTCAGCGCTCAGCGCCGCAGAGAGCCGGACGAGCCCATCGACATCGTCGCCCTGTCGGGCAAGACCAGCACGATGCCGCTGGTCGAGCGCATCGTGGCCAGACGGTTGCGCGAGCTGACCGTGGACGGCGTCGGCGCGGGCCCGACCCCCCGGCTGGTCGTCGAGCGCCGTTACGCCAAGCAGGCGACCTCCATCGGGGCCTGCTGGGCCCACAGCTTCAGCCGGTACGCCGACATCGAGAGCCAGGGGGCGGGCTCGGGGCGGAAGGCCGCCGCGGAGCAGCACGACGACAGCGGCAGGCGGCTGAGGGCGGGGCAGAACGTCGTCGGCATCGCCGTGGACAACCTGCTCCAGAGTCTCCCGTGCGACTTCTCCCTGCAGAACACCGACACCCGGGTGGAGATGCTGCTCAACGCGGGCGACCGGCTCGACATCGCCGACCGCACGGGACGACTGTCGGTCCGTACGGCGTGGCGGTCGATGAAGAAGGACATCCAGATCCACCGTGAGCTGGGCGGCGACCGGGGCGAGTCCATCGAGTGGGGGCGCTTCACCTTCGACAGCAACGAGGACAGGCTCACCCGCGCCAACGTCGACTGGGGGAGGATCCGCTTCCAGATCGAGATCAACCAGGAGCTCGAACCGGTCATCCACCTGTGCCAGGAGGGCAACCCGATCTACCTCCTCGACGGCGGGTCCGGCGACGTCGGGACGGTGCTCGAGGGCGGGCGCTCAGGGACCCGGCTCGAGGTCACGGGGCTGCCCGCCGCCATTCACGTCAGGAGGACTCCCGACGCGCTGGACGACAGGGAGACCGTCGAGCTCTTCCCGATCCTGGCTCCGGGCGAGGACACCAGGCGTCACCTGCGCTCCGACCTCCTGGAGAGCGGGGGCGACGGCAGGGTGTTCGCGGGCGCGATCGCCCCCGGCTGGCTGCCGTCGCCCGTCGAGGAGCACGGCGCGGCGACCTGGGACTTCGTCTGGGTCGACGCGTACGGCAACGTCTCCCCGCTGTTCCGGAGATCCGCGCCCCGTAGGGATTCGCACGTGCGTTACCACGTCACCCTCGACTACCTGGGGCGGTTACGGATCAACGTCGGCCACCCCCGGTACCTGCCCGCCCGCAGGCTCACCGACCTGGCCGACTATCCCGGTTCGGTGTTCACCGCCGCGATGGAGCCGGGTGACCCGTTCGGCAAGCCAGAGTGGGAGCCGTTCACCGGTGACCACTGACCTTCGACAGGACGACGCCATGCGAACGCTCGACGATCTGCTCGAACCCCTGCTCGGCCTGGACGGGCGGCCCGCGCCGCTCGCCGGACCGCTGCGCGGCCTGCTGAGCGCCGTCTTCACCCGGCTGCGCGAACAGTTGGAGCAGCGGGCCGCGCAGACACCGAGGGAGCTGTACCTGCGCGGCCGGGACCTGGCCGGCATGTTCGACGCCGTCCGCTGGGTGCCGGACATGGGGCTGCACCGGGCGGTCGTGGCCGAGCTCGCCGACCCGGCTAGTCCGCTGCGCGTCCCGTTGTGGATCGCGCTGGGTGATCTGGCGGGGCAGCTGCTCTCCCTGCTCCACCGCGACGGCCCCCGGGAACGGGGAGAGGAGGAGAGTCGTCTCGTGCTCGGTCTTGTCGCCCTGCTGGTCGGCCTCACCCATCCGGAGACCCGTGCCGGAGCCGAGGCCTCCGCCGGTCAGGGAGGTCAGGACGCGCGTGCCCGCCGTTCGGGGGAGGAGACGCCGGGGCAGGCTCCCGGCGCGGCGCGGCGGCAGCCTTCGGAGGAGGCGGGGGAGAAGGCCCCGGAGGCGTTCGGCAGGCCTCGGCGGGAGGCGGCCGACCGCTTCGGAGACGAGGCGTCCGGCGGGGAGGGCGGCGAGCGGGACGAGCCCGTGGACCTCGTCGTGCGGCTGCGGGACGAGTACGACCGCCTCTACCAGGACAGCCACCTCTACCTTGGCGAGCCGATGGAGGCTCCCGCGACCGCCAAGGGGCTGTGGATCGGGCTGCACGTGGCCTGCCTGCGGCTGCCGGACGAGATCGCCAGAGCCCAGCGCGAGCACTTCGCGAGGGTGTTCGCGGGCGCGCCGGGGGAGGGGATCGTCCCGCCGCTGCCCGCCATCGGCTTCGCCGGGTTCGGCGACGTCGACAGGCCGGAGGACGGCCGATGGCGGTCCCCGACGGCGACGCGGATGTACGACATCCTCATCACGATGTTCGCCGTCGCCGAGCTCGACCCGAGGATCTACCACGGCCTCGACGAGATGGCGCGGGACGCGGGGACCCCGATCCGGCTGGACGTCGGGACCCGCCGCCAGTACCAGGAACGGGCGTGGACCAGGCTGCGGGAGCTCGACGACCTCCCCCAGGGCAGCGACCTGGAGATCAGGTATCTGGCCTGGGTCGACGAGGCCGTCTCCTCGTTCTTCCCGCTGCCGCTGCCCGTTCCCGGCAGCTGGTGGGCCGAGCGTTACCGGCGTTCCCGTGCCCTGGTGCTGGAGGCGGTCAAGGCGGCGGGAGGCAAGGTCGACATCCTGGACGGCAAGGTCTACGACAGGGCGCTGCGCAGGAAGCTCAGCGGCACCCCCATGATCCTGCCCGTCGTCGACGAGGCCGACGCCGACCGGGTGATGTGGACTCTGCGGCTGCCGTGGGAGTTCAACGGCAGCGGTGAGCCGGGGCGGGTCATATACAGCGTCAAGCGTCGTTGAGGCGTCGTCGAGCGGAGACTGCCGAACATCCCTTTCTCTTCATATCCCTGTTTTCGTGATGATTAGGACATATATCGCCGGGTAGGACCGCACCATGGCACAGGGGGGATGGATCTCCCGCTGGCCGGTCCTCCGGCAGCTCAGGGGAGAGAACGCCAGGGGCTCGGCCGCCCGTTCGGCGCGCACCGACGCGCTGAGGCCCAGGACCGAGGACGCCGACAGCGTCGCCCGGTCGGTCTGCCCCTACTGCGCGGTCGGATGCGGCCAGCTCGTCTACGTCAAGGACGGCCGCGTCACCCAGATCGAGGGCGACCCCGACTCGCCCATCTCGCGCGGCAGGCTGTGCCCGAAGGGATCGGCGAGCAAACAGCTCGTCACCCACCCCGGCAGGCAGACCCAGGTGCTCTACCGGCGTCCGCACGGCACGGAGTGGGAGAGCCTCGACCTCGAGACCGCGATGGACATGATCGCCGACCGGGTGGTCCGCACCCGGCGGGAGACCTGGCAGCAGGAGGAGGGGGGCAAGGTCGTCCGGCGCACCATGGGCATCGCGAGCCTGGGCGGGGCGACGCTGGACAACGAAGAGAACTACCTGATGAAGAAGCTCTACACCGCCCTCGGCGCGATCCAGGTGGAGAACCAGGCGCGTATTTGACACTCCTCCACCGTCCCCGGTCTGGGGACCAGCTTCGGGCGCGGCGGCGCGACGGACTTCCAGCAGGATCTCGCGAACGCGGACTGCATCGTCATCCAGGGCTCCAACATGGCCGAATGCCACCCGGTCGGCTTCCAGTGGGTGGTCGAGGCCAAGGCCAGGGGGGCGAAGGTGTTCCACGTCGACCCGCGCTTCACCCGGACCAGCGCGATCGCCGACCGGCACCTGCCGATCCGCGCGGGCAGCGACATCGTCCTGCTCGGCGCGCTGATCAACCACGTCCTGGCCAACGAGCTGGACTTCCGCGAGTACGTGACGGCCTACACCAACGCCTCGTCGATCGTCTCCGACGACTTCAGGGACACCGAGGACCTGGACGGGCTGTTCTCGGGCTTCGACCCGGACACGCGTAAGTACGACCCGTCGAGCTGGGCCTACGCCGGAGGCAGGCAGGAGGCCGCCGCGGGGCAGCGCAGCGAGCAGTTCGAGGGCGGCGGGCGACGGGAGGACGGCGCCGGGCGGGGACAGGGCGAACCCGAGGCAGGCGAGCAGATGGAGGGCGGCGCGCGCCACGCCGAGGCGGCGGGCGCCGACCAGTACGGCTCGGGCGGAGCCGAGACGGAGGCCAGGCCCCTGACCGACCCGACGCTGCGTCACCCGCGCTGCGTCTACCAGATCCTCAAACGGCACTTCGCGCGTTACACCCCCGAGATGGTCGAGGAGGTGTGCGGCATCCCCCGAGAGGGCTTCACGGAGCTCGCCGAGGCGATCACGGCCAACTCGGGGCGCGAGCGCACCACCGCGTGGGCCTACGCGGTCGGCTGGACCCAGCACACCGTCGGCGCGCAGTACATCCGTACGGCCTCGATCCTGCAGCTGCTGCTGGGCAACATGGGCCGCCCCGGCGGCGGCATCCTGGCGCTGCGCGGCCACGCCAGCATCCAGGGCTCGACCGACATCCCGACGCTGTTCAACATCCTGCCGGGCTACCTTCCGATGCCGCACGCCCACCGGCACGAGAACCTGGACGACTACCTGGCCCACGCGGGCGCGGACACGGGTTTCTGGGGCAGGAAGCGCTCCTACATGGTCAGCCTGCTCAAGGCGTGGTGGGGGGAGGCGGCCACCGAGGACAACGACTTCTGCTTCGGCCACCTGCCCCGCCTCACCGGAGACCACGGCCACTACACGACCGTGATGGCGCAGATCGACGGCACGGTGAAGGGCTACTTCGTGGTGGGGGAGAACCCCGCCGTCGGCTCCTCGGGGGGCAGGACACAACGGCTCGGGCTGGCCAACCTCGACTGGCTCGTGGTGCGCGACCTCACCCTGGTCGAGACGGCCACGTTCTGGAAGGACGGCCCCGAGCTGAGGACCGGGGAGACGCGCACCGAGGACGTCGCCACCGAGGTGTTCTTCATGCCCGCCGCCAGCCACGTGGAGAAGGAGGGCACCTTCACCAACACCCAGCGGCTGCTGCAGTGGCGGCACAAGGCGCTCGACCCGCCCGGCGACTGCCGCAGCGAACTGTCGTTCTACTACCACCTCGGCAAACGAATCAGGGCTCGTCTGTCCGACGACGAGATCGACCGCCCGCTGCGCGAGCTGACCTGGGACTACCCGGAGGAGGGCGAGCGCGCGGAGCCCTCGGCCGAGGCCGTGCTGCGCGAGATCAACGGCACCGGCCCCGACGGGCGGGCGCTGTCGGCCTACACCGAGCTCGAACCCGACGGCTCGACCCGGTGCGGCTGCTGGATCTACTGCGGGGTCTACGCCGACGAGGTCAACCAGGCGGCCAGGCGCAAGCCGGGACGTGAGCAGAGCTGGGTCGCGCCCGAATGGGGCTGGGCGTGGCCCGCCAACCGGCGCACCCTCTACAACCGGGCCTCCGCCGACCCGCAGGGCCGCCCGTGGAGCGAACGCAAGGCCTACGTCTGGTGGGACGCGGACAGGGGCGAGTGGACCGGGCACGACGTGCCCGACTTCGAGAAGGACAAGCCGCCGGACTACCTGCCGCCGGAGGGGGCGCTGGCCGAGGCGGCGCTGGCCGGGACCGACCCGTTCATCATGCAGGCCGACGGCAAGGGCTGGCTGTTCGCCCCCGCGGGGCTGGCGGACGGGCCGCTGCCGACCCACTACGAGCCGCACGAGTCGCCGCTGCGCAACCCCCTGTACGGCCAGCAGGCCAACCCCGCGCGCCGGATCTACCACCGCGAGGAGGCCCCGTACAACCCGCCGCAGTCGCCGCGCTTCCCGTACGTGCTCACGACCTACCGGCTCACCGAGCACCACACGGCGGGGGCCATGAGCAGGCCGCTGGCCTACCTGGCCGAGCTGCAGCCCGAGCTGTTCTGCGAGGTCTCGCCGCTGCTCGCCGAGCGGCTCGGGCTGGTCAACGGCGGCTGGGCGACCATCGTGACGAGCCGTACTGCGATCGAGGCCCGTGTCCTGGTCACCGATCGCGTCCGGCCGCTGCGGCTGGCGGGCAGGACGGTCCACCAGATCGGCCTGCCGTACCACTGGGGCTGGGGCGGCGGCGGACTCGTGACCGGCGACGTCGCCAACGACCTGCTGCCCCTCGTGCTCGACCCGAACGTCTACATCCAGGAGGGCAAGGCCGTCACCTGCGACCTGCGCCCCGGCAGGCGTCCCACGGGCAGGGCACTGCTCGAACTGATCCAGGAGTACCGCGATGGCTGAGCGGATGGGCTTCTTCACCGACACGAGCGTCTGCATCGGGTGCAAGGCCTGCGAGGTGGCCTGCAAGGAATGGAACGACGTGCCCGACGACGGGTTCGTCTTCAGGGCGACCTCCTATGACAACACGGGAGCCCTGGGGGCCGACAGCTGGCGTCACGTGGCCTTCATCGAGCAGTCGCGGCCGATACGGCGAGAACGCGAACAGGCGGGCCCCGAAGGCGGCCTGGACGGCCTGGACGTCCTGGGCGAACTGGGCGGTCCGGGCGCTCCGGGCGGCTCTGACGGGCCGGGCGGACCAGGCGGACCAGGCGGGCCTGACGGGCAGGAGGGCGTCGAGGGCTGGCTGATGTCGTCCGACGTCTGCAAGCACTGCACGCACGCCGCCTGCCTGGACGTCTGCCCGACCGGCGCGCTGTTCCGCACCGAGTTCGGCACGGTCGTGGTGCAGGCGGACGTCTGCAACGGCTGCGGGTACTGCGTGCCCGCCTGCCCCTACGGCGTGATCGACCGGCGGGAACGCGACGGCAGGGCGTTCAAGTGCACGATGTGCTACGACCGCCAGCTCGGCGGCCTCGAACCCGCCTGTGCCAAGGCCTGTCCGACCGACTCCATCCAGTTCGGGCCGCTGGACGAGCTGCGGGCCAGGGCCGAGGAGCGGGTGGAGCGGCTGCGCGGCGAGGGCAGGGCGCGGGCCCGCCTCTACGGGGCGGATCCCGACGACGGCGTGGGCGGGGACGGGGCGTTCTTCCTGCTGCTCGACGATCCGGAGGTGTACGGCCTCCCTCCCGACCCGGTGGTCACGACCCGGGACCTGCCCGCGATGTGGCGGTGGGCGGCGGGCGCCGCGCTGTCCCTGGCCGGAGCCGTCGCGGTGTCCTTCGCGACCGCGGGGAGGGGCCGGGGGTGGCGGCGGTGAGGCGCGGGGAGGAGGCGATGGTCCCCGAGGCCGAGTTCCGGTCCTACTACGGGCAGCCGATCATCAAATCCCCCGTCTGGCACGAGCCGCACATGCCGGTCTACCTCTACCTCGGAGGTCTGTCCGGGACCGCGTCCACGATGGCCGCCGCCGCCCGGATCGCGGGGAACGACCGCCTCGCCCTGACCGCCAGGGTCACCGCGGCGCTCGGGGCCGCCGCGGGCGCGGGATTCCTGGTGGCCGAGCTCGGCCGTCCCGAGCGGTTCCTCAACATGCTGCGCGTGTTCAAGCCGACCTCCCCGATGAGCATGGGCTCCTGGCTCCTGGCCGTCCACAGCGGGCTGACCGCGCTCGCCGCGGCCTCCGCGCTCGGTCCCGTCCTGCCGCCCTCCCCGGTCACCGCCGTCCTGCGCGCCCCCGCCGTCGCCTCGGTCCTGCCCGCCGCGGGCGACGCCGCCGTCATGGCCACCGTGCTCACGGGGCCGCTCATGTCCACCTACACCGCCGTCCTCCTGGCGGACACCGCCGTGCCAGCCTGGCACGAGGCGCACAGGGAGCTGCCGTTCCTGTTCGCGGGGAGCGCGCTGGCCAGCGCCGGCGCCGCGGGCATGCTGGCGACCCCTCACGCCCAGGCGGCCCCCGCCCGTGCCGCCGCCGTGCTGGGGGCGGTCGTGGAGACGGTCGCGGGCGCGGTGATGGAACGGCGACTGGGCCTGGTCGGCGAGCCGTACCGGCAGGGGAAGGCGGGCCGCAGAATGCGCCTCGCCCGCGCCCTGACGGTCGGAGGAGGGCTGCTCGCCGTCGTCGCCGGACGGAGCCGCGTCCTGACCGGCCTGTCCGGCGCCGCCCTCACCGCGGGCGCGCTGTGCACCCGCTTCGGGCTCCTGGAGGCGGGCAGGGCGTCGGCCGCGGACCCGAAGTACACCGTGGTCCCCCAGCGCCGCCGCCTCGACGCGGGCAGGCCCGCGTCGGTCCCCGCCGGACCGTAGGCGTCGCCCGCGGAGCCCGGACCGCGGACGCGGAGGGAGGCTCCGTACGGGCCCGAACCGGTCGGGGCGAGCGCCCGCGACGGTCATGGAGCCGGAACGGCCGCTCAGCGCAGCCTCAGGGGCGTGCCGTCGGAGGGGACGAGCTCGCCGACGACCGGAGCGCCGGGGACCTCGCCCGCCACGAGCAGGCCGCCCGAGGTCTGGGCGTCGGCGAGCAGCAGCAGGTCCTCCTCGGCGAACGGGCCGCGGTCCAGGTGCGGCTCGACCCAGGCCAGGTTGCGGCGGGTGCCGCCGCTGACGTGGCCGTCCCGCACCGCCTCGCGCGCCCCCTCCAGGTACGGCACGGCCGCCACGTCGACCACGGCCGTGACCGCGCTCGCCCTGGCCAGCTTGTACAGATGGCCCAGCAGGCCGAACCCGGTCACGTCCGTCGCGCACTCCGCGCCCGCGGCGAGCGCGGCCCTCGAGGCGTCGCGGTTCAGCGCGGTCATCGCCGCGACCGCCTGCGGGAAGACCTCGCCGGTCGCCTTGTGCCGGGTGTTGAGCACCCCGACGCCGAGTGGTTTGGTCAGCGAGATCGGCAGCCCCGGCCGCCCGCCGTCGATGCGCAGCAGCCGTTCCGGGTCGGCCAGGCCTGTGACGGCCATGCCGTACTTCGGCTCGGGGTCGTCGACGCTGTGGCCGCCCGCGACGTGACAGCCCGCGGCCCGCGCCACGTCGAGGCCCCCGCGCAGCACCTCCTTCGCCAGCTCCATCGGCAGCCGCTCCCTGGGCCAGCACAGCAGGTTGACGGCCACCAGCGGCTCGCCGCCGACCGCGTACACGTCGGACAGGGCGTTGGCCGCGGCGATCCGCCCCCAGTCGTAGGGGTCGTCGACCACGGGGGTGAAGAAGTCGGCGGTCGCCACGAGCGCGCGGCCGCCCTCGATCCGGACCACGGCGGCGTCGTCGCCGTCGTCCAGCCCGATGACCAGCTCGCCCGCGGGGGAGAAGAGACGGGAGGCGTCCTCGGGACCGGTGAGGAGACCGGCGACGACGGCCTCCAGCTCGCCTGGCGGGATCTTGCAGGCGCAGCCGCCCCCGTGGGCGTAACCCGTCAGCCTGATCGCGCCCCGCCCGGATCCGGGCGGCCGCGCGGAGACGCCCCGCCCCGTCGTCGTTCCCGTCATGCCGCCTCCCCTGGTGGGCCCTTCCGAGGCTGCCCGGCGCGCCGCCGCCCCGCGTCCCGCAGTCCTACCCGCCCGCGAGTATGTTCTCCCCTGGAGGCGTCTGGGCGCCTGGTGGCCCCCGCGGTCTTCAAAACCGACGAGGCCGAGGTCCTCGGCCTGGCGGGTTCGATTCCCGTCCGCCTCCGCTGCCTGGGCGAATGCGCGAAACCCGGGAAAGACGAGCCGGACGAGGCGGCGTCAATGACCTTGTTTGACGCCTCGATGGGAACAAGATGGGAACACCGCGTCACGATGTTGCTTCTTCCGGCGTCTTTCGCTCCGGGATGAGCGCCACAACTTTCTCCGCGGCGTCATCCAGCACAGCCTGCCGAACGTGCTGGTAGAGGTCCCGGGTGATGGTCGTCGTGGAGTGGCCGAGTTGCACGGAGACGACCTTCACATCCAGGCCGGCTTCCAGGCCCAGTGTGGCTGCCGTGTGCCGAGCCTCATGCAGCCTGATCGCCGGCAGTCCTGCGGCCTTCCTGATCACCCGGAACTGCTCTGACACCCAATCAGGGGAGGGCACTTGGCCGTTTCTGCGCGGAAAGACCAGGTCGTTGTCCTCGTAGCCGTCGCCGGCCGCGAGCCGCGCCCGCAGCTGGGCCTTCTTGTGAGCCTTCAGCAGGCGTACGGTTTCCGCATCGAGTGAGACGACTCGCTTACCTGCCCTGGACTTCGGGGTGTCGATGACGATGCGCCCCCCGTACTGCAGGACGGTCTGGAAAATCGTGGCATGCCCGGTGGTCAAAGCGATGTCGCTCCACCGAAGTCCACACGCTTCGCCGCGGCGAAGCCCGCGGAGCAGCATGAGTATCTGCCCTCACCGGTGCTCTGTCGACGATTCTGGCGGGTCTCGCCTCGTTCGGGCTGCCACTCACTGAGCAGCAGTCCGCGACCTTCGTAATCCTGGTGTCTGCGGTGCTTGGCTTGGTGCTGCGAGCCAACGTGGCGCCCAAGGACGGCCCAGTCACGCCCACCATCGTGGTGGAGAACTACCACGAGTCCGTGCGGCCTCAGCGGTAACATCGATTCGCGGGCCGCTGGGCCCTTTTCCGTGCGGTTCTCGAAGACGATGAAGGCCCCTCGCAATGCCGCCATGCTGGCGTTGTGAGGGGGCCTTCTGCTCCCGTTCCCCGGCACGTTCACGGGCACAGATCCGGTCTACCTCCGAGTTCCTCGGATGCCCAGATTGTTTCGCAAAAACAGATGCTTTTGTTATGGCCGTAAATCGAGGAGTCCGCATGCCCGTTGAGGAGACCGCCATCCGCGACCTGCGGAACGTTCCGCTCGCTCTGGTAGGGGAGGGCGAGGTGGATGCCGTCCTGCGGCGGATCCTGCTGGACAGCGTAGGCGTAGACAGGGTGCCGGTGGCGGCGTTCAACTCCTCGATCTGATGCGCAGAGGAGTTGAGCATGAGTGGTCCTGGTCCTGGTCCTCGCATCTCGCGGCATGTCGCATGCCTGCTCGGGACACCCCTCGACGACCCGGATGTAATGGGCGACGAGCTGGCCGTGCCCACTGACGACCTGAGTGACTGTCGTCACGGCTGCAACGGCGACTGCCTGACCGCTGGCGGCCCGCACGAGTGCGGGTACGCCTGCCATCCGGCAGTTTGAGCGGCCTCCTCACCCCTCAATTGAACTAATCAACTGAGCACGCCAGCCAGCCGGTAGCCTCGCTGGGGTGGGGTCTTGGGAGTGCGGCCAAACCACGACTGAGACCTCACCCAAACACTGCGGCGCCCCGTCGTCCTCTCCGGAGGGCGGCGGGGCGTTTTCGCCGTGTCTGGGGTCAGCTGGTGCGGTACTCCACCCATGTCCGGCACGCGGCGGCGGTCCGTAGCCGCTTCGCCCGCAACGGCATGGGTCCGATCTCAGCCATGCGTGCCGAGAACAAGCCTCGGACGGCGGCCAGCGCGGTCACTGCATCCGGCGGCGCCGTGCTCCAGGCGGGCACCCAGGCAGCGGTCTGCTCAGCCTGAGCAGGGGTGTGGCCGACGTCGACCAGGCGGGGGATCAGCAGGGCGATGTCGACCCAGGCGGCGCCTTGGCAGGCCATGGACCAGTCGACGATCTGCGCCTGGCCGTTCTCGACCAGGAGGTTGTCGGCGTGCAGGTCGGCGTGCAGCAGCGTGGTGCCGGCGAAAGCGGTGAGGTCGAGTGCTTTGACGATTGGCTCATAGTCAGCGTCCGCAGGAGAGGCGGTGAGCTGCTCCTCGGCCGTGCGCAGGAGACCGAGAAGCTTGCCGGTGACAGGTGGGGCCGGCCAGGGGCACGGCGCGCCGATGGCGGCGACGGCGTCCAGTACGGCGGGCAGGTCCGGCGAGCCTGGGGAGAGGTCGGCGGGGCGGCCGGGGGCGTGCTCGAAGAGCAGCAGATGCCAGCCTGCGACGTCATCCGTCCACAGCAGGCGCGGTGCCGGGATGCTCGCAGGCAGGGCTTGGTTGGCGGTGCGCTCGCTCAAAAGGTGGTGGGCGATCGGAGCGGCGGCGGGGGCCGCCTTCACGAAGAAGGCGGCCCCCTCGGTGGTGATGGTGGCGGCGAGGCCAGAGGTCAGGCCGATCGGCGCCGACCGGACGCCGACGACGGTGCCGTTCTGCTCCTGGATCGCCTCACGGGCTTGCTCAGGCAGGTCATCCCACTGCCTTCTCTGGTGATGCATAACACCCCGAGTAGCACTGGTGGCATTTGCTGGTGCAGTCGGCGGCGGAGTCCGGCCACACGACCGGGTCGACGCGGTAGCCGGCCGCCCTCATTGCCTCGATCGTAGCCGCCAGGCCGGGGCCCGTCTTGGACTCGCCGAGACCGCCGCTGGGAACGTCGTCAGGGGTGTGGTGGATGAATCGGCCCGCGGTGCGCTGGCAGAAGGCCGCGTAGTCCCGGGTGTAGAGGATGAAGGTGTGCCAGCCGACGTCGACCTGCTCCGACGGGCCGAGGTCGGCGCCGGGGTTGGCTGCGCAGGTGGCGAGGAACGCCAGCGCCTGCTCCATGATGGGCTCGGCGACCTCGCCGAGCTCGGGGTGGTCGACGCGGATCCGGGAGACGAGCCGGTCGAACAGGCCGGGCTCGACGAGGGTGCACGGGTCGGTGACGGTGGGGCGGTCGACGATGATGGTCATCGGTCCTCCGTGATGTCGGTCCTGCGGCTCCCTGCTGGGGGCGTGCCTTTACGGTGAGCGCCGCGAGGTGATGACAGAAGGCGCTGCCCGAGACGTGCACACGGTTTGCGGAAAACGCAAATCCCGATAGACATCCGCAACCACCTGCTTACGCTGAGTGCGACAGGGCAGGTGGGGCATGGACGACTGTGATCCTGTATGGAGCTCTCGTGCGATGGCAGCGGCACGAGCCGCAGGAGACCTCGGCGCCGTCGTCCGCCTGGTCCGCCGCGCCCGCAGCCTGACCCAGGCCCAACTTGGGAGCCTGCTGTGCTGCTCAGCCTCGACGGTCTCCCGGCTGGAAACCGGCGAACAGCCCCTTACGAACGTCGCCATCCTGCAGCTCTTGGCCCAGCATTTGAGTATCCCGCCTGCCGTTCTCGGCTTGTCCCTGGACATCAACGGGCGACATGCCGCATTCGCCGTAGCCTCCCCGTGGGCTGTGCCGCCGACTACCGTAGGCCGGGACGATCACGACGAGGACGGTGGCGATCCGATGCGGCGACGCGCACTCCTGACCAACCTCGCGGTGGCCGGCGCGGCAGCCGCCGTTCCCGACCTGCTGTCCAGAGTCGACGACGCCTTGGCCGTCTTGCCTACCCCCTCCGCTCCTGCGCTTCCGGAACAGATCGCCTCTCGACTGGCGCAGGCACGTGCCAGCTTCGACGCTGGTGATCTCGGTCGGCTGGTCGCCGGCCTTCCCGACCTGCTTGCCCTGGCCCACGAGGCGGCCGAGACGCACGCGACAGCGACCGCCTATGCGCAGGCTGCCGCGTGCTACGACCTGGCGACCGACGCCCTGCTCAAGGTCGGCCGCCACGAGGCAAGCAGGATCACCGCAGACCGCGCCGTCATGCTCGCGGGCCTGTCCGGGGCCCCGATCAGCATGGCCGCCTCGGCACGCTCTTTGAGTATGGTGCTGCGTCACGAAGGCCGACGTGAGATCGCCGACCGGCTCATATTGCAGGCTGTGAACCGTGTGGAGGCCGCGGGCCTCGATGTCCCCGCTCACGCCGCCGCCTACGCCCAGATGTTGTGCACCTGTGCATACACCGCTGCTCAGGTAGGAGATCGGGACCGCGCCCTGGAAATGATCAGGCAAGCCGCGTACGTCGCCGCCCGGCTTCCCTCGCAGGCGGTGTCTGGCCGGCCCTTCGCCGTCAGTCCCGCGCATGTCAGCCTGTATGAGGTCGGCGTGCGCTGGTCTCTGGGCGACGCCGGGGCAGCTGTGCACGCGGGACGCAGCGTTCATCCCAGCCAGCTGCTCACTCCCGAACGGCGCGGGCGGCTCCACACCGACCTGGCGCGGGCGTGGTGGCAGTGGGGCAAACCCGAACAGACCGCGTCGGCCCTGCTGAACGCATGCCAGGAGTCGGTGGGTGAGGTCCGCACCCGGCCGGCGATTCGTGCGATGGCAGTGGCCCTGATCAACCAGTATCCGCGGGTGTCCGGTGTACAGACCCTGGCCACCACCATCGGCTACCGGCACTGACCCTGCGCCAGGACGGCGGGGCGTTTTCGGCTGTCCTGGGTTTGGTGAATAGGATCGCCCCAAACCGCACGCCCGGGGGAGATCCGCCATGTCCGACTATCGAGTTCCCAGACGACCTGATCGCCGCGCAGCAGGCCTATTGGGAGGCCGGCGCCCGGGTGCAGGAGGTGACGGACGCTCTGCCGTCGTCGGTCGCGGTGCTGGCGGGGGAGGCGGAGGTCACGGAGGAGCAGCGGGCCGCTGAAGCATGATCGCAGCCCGCGACGCCCGCCGGTTCAGTCGATGGAGACGGCCTTGAAGTAGTAGCCGCCCGAGCCGCTCCAGCACTGGGTGACCCAGACGTGCGCCCCATAGCGCTGGATGATGTGATCCCGATCCGCCTGGCACTGCTCCAAGGTGGAGAAGGGGCCGCGCGTGACCGACGGGGGAGGGTCGCCCGCGAGGGCGGCGGCGGGCGCTGCGCCAGCCAGGACGGCGGTGCCCAGCGCCGCTGCGAGCAGGGCTGCGGCTGACAGTCGGCGGACCTTCATGGTGACTCCTTACGGCTGGGTGGGAGGACACCTTCAGATGAGCACCGATCGGCGAGGGTGGGGAGCTCGCATTTCCTCATATTTCGGCCACATGGTTTGAGGTTCGTGGCTGTTTCGCCGGACCTGAACAGTGGGGCGCATCGCACATCCTGTGGCGAGGTGAGCAGCGGAACCGGCATGGGGCGTGGATGGCGCTGCAGAAGGCTGCCAAGGAGTGACCGCAGCCCCGGACACCCGTTCGCCTACTGGCTCAGAAGCCAGCGAGGAAGTAGAAACCGGGAGGAGTCTCGCTACTGTACTCGCAAGGGTCGGCGAATAGGACGGGGTCGTGCGTGAGGACGTATTGCCGCGCTTCCTCGCACTTTCTATAGGTGGCGTAGGGGCCTGCCCACACTATGGTCTGAGCAGTGGCGGAGCTGACCTGAGCGGTGGCGGAAGCGGGTGTGGCGCCGGTCAGGGCGGCGGTGCCCAGTGCTGCCGCGAGTAGGACGGCGGCGGGTAATCGACGGATCTTCACGAAGGTCTCCTCGTGGCTGGGGTAGGAGGACACTTTCAAATGAGCACCGATCGGCGAGGCCGGGGAACTCTCGGTTTCCCGTGTTTCGGTTGCATGGCGTGCCGTTCGCAGGCTGTTTCGCCTAGCCTGGACAGCCTCGCTCTCCCTAGGCGGACGGCCTTGCAGAAGGCTGCCCGGAAGGAGAGCTGACCGGGCGCGTCCCGCATTGGTGGCCGAGGCGCGCCCGTGTGACTTCATCCGTCGGGCACTTGAAGAGCCCAGACGCTCCCCGACTGGAAGCAGGTGTACCAGGACCAGGGCCCATGCTCGCCAGCGTAGGCGCAGGACGCGTAGCTGGGGTAGTAGCCGGCGATGTACGCGAATGAGGCCGCAGTGGGTGTGGCTGCGGCGGTTGGTGCGGCGCTGGCGAGGGCGGCGGTGCCCAGCGCCGCTGCGAGCAGGGCTGCGGCGGGCAATCGACGGATCTTCATGGTGACTCCTCACGGTCGGGTGGGAGGACACCTCAAGGTGACCACCGATCGTCGGGGGTGGGGAGCTCCCGGTTTCTCATATTTCGGCTGCATGGCGTGCCGTCCGCAAGCTGTTTCGCCGGGCCTGAACAACAGGACGCCCCGCTCGCCCTCCTGCGTGGAGGGCGAACGGGGCGTTTTCGCTGTGTTAGACGCGCTTCCAGCGCCATTGGCCGTTGGGGTACTGGCTGCACTTGTAGCGCCGGTTGGTGACCTTGGCGTAGCCGTACCGGTTGTGGGCCGCGGCCGGGCAGTACACGCCGGGCGTGATGCATGACCAATGGGTGCCGGACCGCTGGTAGGTGCAGGTCACGCTCGCGACGGAGGTGCTGCCCTGGACGCTGGCGGCGGCGGGCAGAGCCGCGGCCGGTGCGAGTACGGCGGCGACGAGACTGGCGGAGACGATGAGACGTCTGAGTAAGGGACGCTCCCGGGATCAGGTGAGTGAACACCAGGAAGACGGCCGCTTTCTGCGGAGGGTTGGCGGGCGGGAACGTCCTCATCCGGGCAGTAACGCTGACCCCATTCCGGCGATTACCGCCGCTACGCATGGCGGGGTGTCGTTAAGGGGTGTGTCACCAGGCGCCGGCGATCATGTTGACCCTGGTGACAACTTTCGCAGCCCCGCTGGGGTTTACTTGCAGAATGCTGACTCTGGCCCGCGGGTCCGGCCCGCTGAACTGGGCTAACGCAATCACGTGTACTTGCTGGCAGTTTCACTACCGGCCCTCCTCGTCACACGTGACCGGCATCTCGGTCATCGCTGTGGCGACCACTTTCGCTTTCTGCCGGCCTGACCGCGTGCAGGGGGGCCGACGCGGCGAGGTGATCGTGTAGTTCGGCGTGGCGGAACTGGTAGAGCGGACCGACAGTGCGCAGCAGCCCAAGGCGGTGCATGTCATCGAGGAACGGGATCAGCCTGCGGGGCAGACGGGTCTGGGTCAATAAGGCGATCTTGCAGACCAGCCACGCGTGATGACGCCCGGATGCCACTCCTGCGACGAACCCGCCGGTGAGCCCGAACCCGATGCCGAGCACGAGTCCGATCTTGACCATATATCCAGTACTGCCGCCCTGAAGGAGGTTTATCACGCCTAAGTACCCGAAGACCGAGACACTGAACGCGAACGCGGCCGCGAGAATACGAGCGAGGGTGAGGTTCCTGTCAGCTCTCCAGGCCGACGAAGCACTGGTCGCGGAATCGAGCGGGGTGGGGTGTTCCATCTGCCCAACCCACGCGGAGAACATGATCGCGGCCGCGCCCGTGATGCCAAGCATGAGGAAAGCAAACGAAGCCAATATGGCCATGGGCTGTGTTATTGGCAAACGCAGAGTAAGGGCTGAAAGCAGGAATCCCGCGACTATGACTCCCAACCTGAGCCCGATATCCCGGAGGGAGGGAGTGCGGATCACGGCAAGCCGCCCACCGGACTGAAATCCTGGGACCTCATCGAACCAGCCTCTAGTCTTGACCCAAACTAAGATCCAGGCGGTGAGCCCGAGCACACCTCCGACGGTCGCGGCGCTCCTTAGCGAAAATGATTCGCCGGTCAGGAAGGTTAGGAAGGCGGCCAGGGTAGCGCCGGTTAGGCCCACCGCGAACCCGGCCGTGGCCCCGATCGCCGCCGTCAGAAGGCGGCGCCGTGCGGGAGAGGTGGTGTAGCGGGCAATGTTCCACCAGGCCAGGTCCCGGGTGTGGTTGCGGGCGAGTGCCTGGGCCAGGTGGCTGAGCCAGGTACATGCTTGATCGGGGTTCCATGATTGGCGAGGGCGGAAGGGATCGCCGGGGTCGCTGGTGGGGGGCCGGGCTCGGATGAGGGCGTCAATGAGGTGATCCAGCAGATAGCGGCGCAAGGCTTTGGGGGCGTTGCCCAGGTGGCCGAGCAGCGGAGCGGGGTCGGCGTTGGGCAGGATGTAGACCATGCGGATCAGCCACAAGCCCAGCGGGGTGGTGGTCACTGAGGACAGTGCCGGAGCCGATCCCGAGCGGATGGCCGCCAGGACGGGTCCCCAGTCGTAGCGGCGTGCGGGCGGCAGGCAGGTTTGCAGGTAGGTGGCGGCGATGGGCGGGGTGAGCGCGGCCGGGGCGATGACGGCCGCAGCCGTCACCACGTCTCCCACGCTCTGAACGGCAGCGGCGAACTCGGTCGTGCGGCTGGTCAAGATCAGTTGATCACCCTCCATCAGCGAATCGTTCAACGCCCGGATGACCTGTGCCCGGGCCGAAGCGGGTAGCTCGTCCAGGCCATCGAGAACGGGCAGGATGTGCCCTTGCTCGGCGAGCATTCTGGGGGCGGCGTCACCGCCATACTCGGCGGCGCACAGCGTCGCGTAGTCGACGGCAAGCTGCGCCGCCAGCCACTCGTCCAAGCGTCGGTAACGGGCGGTGTCCCAGCTGGCGATCGACAGCATCACGGGAACCGGTTCTGCGTGGCTGCGGCTGTCGAGGAGTTCCCGCAGCAGTTGCACGGCCAAGGTCGTCTTGCCGGTGCCCGGGCCGCCTGTGATGATCAGGCGGCGGCTACACAGGCCGCGAAACTGCCCGGCCAAGGCGCGTATGTCGTTGGCGTTGCCGGCGAAGGCGAGTTCCTGGGCCGCGATCAGGTGCGGGTGGTCCATCAGCGCGCGTTTGCCGGTCAAATGCCAGGCGACCGGGATCGGCTGCGGGCCTCTTCTTTCCATTGCTGCTGCACTAGGTCCGCCAGCGCCGCCTTGGCAGCGGTGATCATCGTGTCGGTCGGGACGGCCAGAGGCGGCTGACGGCGCAAGGCCCACTTGAACAGGGTGATCGCGACTCCGGTCAGGGTGACCACCGCGACCATCATGCCCGCCAAGTCCGTAATTTCGGGCTTCTTTCTCAGATCAGCCCAGTCGATGGCCCTTTTGACGATCAAGGCAAGCACGATGGCGAGCAGCGCGAGGGCGACGATCCGCCAGCGTCGCCGACCCCTTTCGGTGAGGGGCATGCCCCTTACCTCCTTCGGTCTTCGCGGCGCGGCTCGGAGGCTCCCGGCAAGAGCGCAGGGCTCCGCCCTCAAGCCAGCCTCCTTTGATGTCAATCCTCTCCCGTAGCTACGTCGATGGCTTTTGAGAGCGATCTTCATTGCACGGGTCTTTACAGAGGTTTCGGAAGAAGAAGAGCCTGCGGTGCTGCGCAACTATCCGTCGGTCGCGGCAACCTTGCCTGCGCTTACGATTCAGCGGAACGACGAGGGCGCTTTGTGTCGTGCTGACGGCATGGAGATGGACGTGACCCTGTACGGCGGGCCGCTGGACGGCATGGTGCTGCCCGCGCAGCCGATCACGAGCGACCCGGGGGCGTACATGGTTGTTCCTGGCTCGGTGGCCCGGGCGGTCTACGAGCCGACCTTGGGCGGGGATCCGGCGGTGTGGCGGTACCGGGGCGACATCGGCTGACGGCTGTGCGGGCGGGGCCCCGGCTCCCCTCGCCGGAGTCGGGGCCGGACCGGTCAGCCGCGGACCAGGGCCTCGGCTTCGTGGTGGAGTGCCTCGACGAGCAGCTCTAGGCGCAGCTGCTCGTCCACCAGGTCGTCGGGCAAAGCTTTTGAAGAGGGGGCGGCTGCCGTTCTATGACGCCGCAGCGGCAGCGAGGGTGAGCATTTTCTCGCGACCCAGTCGGCCGTTGTAAGACGTGATGATGTGTGCGGCCAAGGGGGTTGAGCGGGAGGACGAACCTTCGCCGCCCGTGCTGCCTGGGATGGCGACACTCTTCCAACGACCGACCGACTGCTTCTCCAGCGTCTTAACCAGGCGCCTGTAGTCGATCCGGTCCCAATTCTCATGGATGACCATGCTCAGAGCGCGCAGCATCATGTTGTCCCAGCTGGCGGCTTCGCGCCCCCATGCCCTTTCTGCCGTCTGTAGCACCTTCACCACCAGGCCGTCGCGCCGTGTGCCGATCGCCATGAGCGCCTGTACGGCACCGACTCGGTTGGTCGACGTGCCGGGGGCAACCTCTAGACCGCAGCTCTGGACCTCTCGGCGCACCCGTGTAGCCAGCGGGTCCTTCGCGGTGATTGCGACGTTGAAGTTGTCGTAGGGCTTGACCGGCTTACGATCTTGGTTGGCTGCCAAGAACAGGCGAGCTTCCATCTCGATGTCGAGGCCTTCGTAGACCATGCAGTCACGGAGGAAGCTCATGCCTTCCTTCTCCTGGGCGACCTTGGTGCTGTGCTGGCCGTCGATGAGGTAGTACTTCTCGTCAGCCCGCTTAGAACTGCTAACGCAATGAGCTGAGGCGGCGCCGGCAGATCAAGGCGCAGCCGAGGCTGAGGAAGGCTTCGTGGATGTCGGCGCGCACCTCCCAGCGGATACGCAGTCGACGGAAGTGGTGCAACAAGGCAAAGGCCTGCTCGACGACCCAGCGGTGTTTGCCCAGGCCGGAGCCGTGCTCGGTGCCGCGTCGGGCGATCAGCGGGCGAATGCCCAAGCCGCGGACCTGCTTGCGGTACTTGTCGTGGTCGTAGCCGCGGTCGGCGAGGACGACATCGGGGCGCCGACGCGGCCGGCCGCGCTTGCCGCGCACCGGTGGGACGGCCTCCAGAAGCGGTATCAGCTGGATGACGTCGCCCGCGGTTGCCGTCAGTCACAATCGCTGCCAGCGGGATGCCGGTGGCGTCGCTGATCAGGTGGTGCTTGCTGCCGGATCGTCCCCGATCGACCGGCGACGGGCCGGTCTGCGCCCCCCTTTTAGGGCTCTGACGTGGGAGGAGTCCACCGAAGCCCGGGAGAAGTCGATCGCTCCTGCCGCGCGCAGCCGGGCCAGGGGCACCTCGTGCAGGCGCTGCCAGACACCGGCCTTGTGCCACTCGTTCAGCCGCCGCCAGCACGTCATGCCCGAGCCGTACCCGAGTTCCTGCGGCAGGTGTTCCCAGGAGATCCGGGTGTGCAGCACGAACAGCACACCCTGCAGGGCCAGGCGGTCATCCAGCCGTTTTCGCCCTGGCCAGCGGGCTCGCCGCTGGTGTTTGGGCAGCAGGGGCTCGATGATCGCCCACAGCTCGTCGCCGACCTCCCACGGCTTCAGCCGCGCCAACCCGCTCACCTCTCCCGCTGTCGTTACAGCGAGAGATCAAACCACAACGGAGATCATTCTGTTAGGAGCTATTAGTGGGCTCACTGCGAGGACGGCTCGGCTCCGCGGCGGTCTGCTGCCCGGCAGCGTCTGGGGCTTGCTGCGGGGCTTCAGTGAGGTCCGCAGTCATTCCCTACCTCCAGGCAGATGGAGTGTGTGCCGTCGTCGTTGGGAGTCAGGTAGACGACGCGGGCACTGCCGTACTGGGCGCGGACCTCGAGCAGTTCTTGGGCGAGGTAGGCGCTGGAACCGGTGCGATAGATGAACCCATTCATCCCGCCTCACCGCCCGGCGCGTGTCCGTTCACGGTCGCCGTCGCGGTGGTCCGGCGGGAACGGGGGGAGGCCTCGGCAAGAACCCGCTTGGCCTCTGTGGGGGACACCGGGGGGCCGTCCTCGGGGAAGGACCATCCGGCCTCGGCGAGTTCCCGTTTGGCTTCCAGGATTCGGTCGTAGCCCCACGCCTTGGAGAAACGGAATTCGTCCTGGGAGCGGTGTTCAGTGGTGGTTACTGGTCACCGACTGGATGGCGGAGTCTGCGTGTCGGCAGGTCGCGAGCGCGCAGCGGCGCAGGAGCAGTCGGTGCGTCGGGTGCCTGGACTCGGTGCCGAGGAGTTCGGGCAACCAGTGGCCGAGAATCCCCAGCGTTCAAAGAGGGGGCGAGGGCGACAGTTGGCGGTCGCTCGATTGGGCGGCGCTCGTGCATCGCGATGATCTTCTGAACGTGTGCCGACGTGAACCGATACTGGCGCCCTAGCCGTAGGTGGGGGATGAGCTGACGACGGCACCGCTTTTCGATCCAGTAGACCGTCAGGCCGAGGAGTTCGGCGAGTTGGTGTTTGTCGATGACCTGCGCACCGCTACCCGCATCCTGCGTGGACGCGCGAAACCAGGACGCGGTGCGGCAAACCGAGGGGACGGCGTCCGGCAGAACCGGTGGGAGCAAGCGATGGATCTTCCTGCTCACCGACCGCGCTGACCAGAGGGCGGATCCCGGCACGGGGCGCCGGTCAGCCATGTGTGTCGAGCGGGACGTGCAGCGAGAGGTGCGAGGACAGGGCGCGCAGGAAGTCCGGGGCGTCGAAGACCGCGCCCGCGGAGGCGACGCCGGTGGTCCTGGTCCGGCCGGTGAGGACGCGGTCGACGGCCTCCGCCGCGAGCGGCGCGCTGATGGCGTAGATGTCCTGACCGGCGGCGGCCACGCGGCGTTCCGTGCCGCCGGAGCGGACAAGGACGTCGACGACGAAGGTCTGCGCGGAGCGGCCGCGCTCGTCGACGGCGGCCGGTGCCGAGGCGCCGGGAGCGGACAGGTCCGCGGCCGCCTTGGCGGTCATGTAGGTGCGCACCTCGGGGACGGCCAGGTGACTGGGAACGGTGACCACGTCGGCCATGGTGAACTCTCCGATGACGCTCTGAGGGCCGAGCGGAGCAGGGAAGGGCCACTCCAGGGTCGGCAGAGCGTCGTCGTGGTACTCCAGCCGTCCGCCGGTGTAGCGGACACGGCGGCCACCCCGTCGCCGCCCGGAGACCACGCCCGAGGCGAGCGTTCCGGCAGTGGGGTGCCAGCTGCTCAGGCCGTAGGCGACGTGCGCCTCGTCCGCCGCCGTCCAGTCGCCCATCGCGGTGGTGACCAACAGGTCGCCGAGGCCGCCGAAGAAGGCCATCGCCGGGACCACCACGGTGCCCGCGGCGCGGGCGCGCCCCGCGAAGCGCGCGAACGTGTCAAGGTTCGCCTCGATCTCGGCGGCCACGTCGACATACGGGATGCCTGCGCGCAGCGCGGCCTCGACCAGCGGGGCGGCGGTCGTGGCGAAGGGCCCGGCGCAGTTGATCACGGCGGCCGCCCCGCTCAGGGCGCGGTCGAGCGAGGCCGGATCGTCGGCTGAGGCCTGCCACGCCTCGAGTCCCGGATGGGCCTGCGCCAGCGCCAGCAGCTTGTCCTGGTCGCGCCCGAGAAGCAATGGGACGTACCCACGCTCGCGCAACTCCGCGACCACGAACCGCCCGGTGTGCCCGTAGGCGCCGAACACCGCCACGTTCCGACCCGATCCCATGCCTGCTCCCACGTGCTCGACGTTGTCCACGGCGGAAATCCTGTCCTGTCGGCCCGGCGATGCCCAGTGTCCGAAACGACATGATGCGTACAATTCCCGACATGAACTCTGCCCCGCGTTCCGTCGCGGTCGCCACTACCGACGGAATGCTGCACTTCGAGCTGGCCCTGGCCTACGAGGTCTTCGGCTCCGCCCCGGCCGCCCTGCCGGACCCCTGGTACGACGTCAGGGTGTGCGGCACGCGGGCCGTCCGGGTCGGCCGGTTCCTGCTGGAGCCGGACTGCGGGCTCGACCGGCTGGCGCACGCCGACACCGTGATCGTCCCCGCCCTGGCGGACGTCGGCGAGGACCCGCCGGCCGACCTGGTCGAGGCGGTGCGCGCGGCCCACGAGTCGGGCGCGCGGATGGTCTCCCTGTGCACAGGCGCGTTCGTGCTCGCCGCCGCAGGCCTGCTGGACGGGCTGTACGCGACCACGCACTGGGCCCACACCGAGGAACTGGCCGCCCGCTACCCCCGGGTGAAGGTCGACCCGGACGTGCTCTACGTCGACAACGGCAGCGTGCTCACCTCCGCGGGCAAGGCCGCGGCGATGGACCTGTGCCTGCATCTGGTCCGCCGCGACCACGGCTCGGCGATCGCCAACGTGGTCGCCCGCCGCCTGGTCGTGCCGCCCCACCGGGCCGGCGGCCAGGCCCAGTTCGTCACCACACCGGTGCCCGCCCAGGACGGCCATCCCCTGGCCGAGCTGCTCCCCTGGGTGATGCGGCGGCTGGACCAGCCGCTCACCGTGGAGGACCTGGCCCGCCAGGCGAACATGAGCTCGCGCCACCTGGCCCGCCACTTCCGCTCGGTAACCGGCACCACTCCGCTGCAGTGGCTGCTGACGCAGCGGATCCGCCGCGCGCAGGAGCTGCTGGAGACCACGGACGACAGCGTCGACACCATCGCCTCGGCCGCGGGCATGGGCACGGCGACGACACTGCGCCGCCACTTCCACCGCGCGATCGGCGTCCCGCCGGACGCCTACCGCCGGACGTTCCGGGCGTGAGACCTGCGGTCCTTCTTGGTCGATGACCGGGCGAGGACCTCACCTCGGTCAGCGGACCGATGCCGCCCTGAGGCCATCCAGCGCTCTCCCGCGCCACGCCTGGAAATTCAGGTGTGAAACGTGACGGGAATCGGTAGCGTCGCATGCAGTTCATCGGGCCTGGAGCGGGTGCGGGTCGAAGGACGTCGGTTATCTCTTTGAACCAGACGCTACCGGCGCCCATCCCCATATCCGTGCCTTCTCCCGGCCCGGTGAACTGGTCAGGTCTGGTGTTGACACGGGTCGAAGCATCATCGGTTATCCACTGTTAATGGGGTGGCCGCGAGTTCGATTCTCGCCGCGGACTTCGGTCCGTGTAGCTCAGTCGGCAGAGCACCGAGAAGGCCGGTGGGCGTCCCCACATCCGTGCCGGATCCAGACCTGGTCGTTCGTCGGTCCTGTCGGCGGTGCGGGTCGAATCTTGATCGGTTATCGCCTTCCAAGCGGGTGACGCAGGTTCGAATCCTGCCGGACCCTCAGGGGTTCGTCGTCTAGCGGCCCAGGACGCCTAAACGGCCGGTCGGAGCTCCCACATCCGCACCGTCGACAGGGCTGACGAGCAGGGGAGCGGGTCGAAGTCGGTCGGTCATCGGGAACAGAAGGTCGCACCGCACGAGCGTGGAGGGGCCAGGTCCGGCCCGCCTGGAAGCCCTGGAGGCGCTCGACGCCCACAAGTGGTGGGTGAGCGAAGACCGGCGTGAACGGCGCTCAGGAAAGCCGCCAGGGGTTGACCGGGCACGCCCCGCGCCGGTGGCCGAGGCGCGCCCGTGCGACTTCATCCGGGCACTTGAAGAGCCCAGACGCTCCCCGACTGGAAGCAGGTGTACCAGGGCCACGTGCCGTTTCTCCTGCCCTGCTCGCCGACGTAGGAGCAGGACGCGTAGCTGGGGTAGTAGCCGACGATGTACGCGAATGAGGTCGCGGCGGGGGTGGCCGCGGCGGGTGCGGCGTTGGCCAGCATGCCGGCGCCCAGCGCCGCCGCGAGCAGGGCTGCGGCGGACAGTCGGCGGATCTTCACGGTGGCTCCTCACGGCTGGGAGGGAGGACATCTCAAGGTGACCACCGATTGCCGAGGTCGACGGGCTCACGGTTTCCCATATTTCGGTTGCATGGTCCGGTGAGCGGGACCGCTTTGTGTTGTGCCGGCGGCTTGGAGGGGGACGCGCCTCCGTATGGCGGGCTGCTGGACGGGACGGCGCCGTCCGCTCAGCCGGTGACGGACGATCCCGACGCTGAGAGGCTCAATCCCAGTCGCCCCCGTCCCCGTCCCCGTCGTCATCGCCGTCGGAGCCGCCTGACCCGTAGCCTCCCCACCTGAACTCACCTGTCCCGGTGAAGAGCCCGCATATCGACAGCACCACGGCCAGAATGAATATCCCGGTGACCATGATGATAATCAAAAACACAAATACCCCGAACGGCCCGTCCGGAATTTCTTCCAGAATATCTTCCACGGTGCTCCTGTGCTCGGTAGGCGGACACTTCCAGGGGAGCAACGATTGCGGAGTCTGAGGAGCTCCCGGTTCTCCATATTTCGGCTGCATGGTCCGCGTTTCGCGGCTGTTTCGCCTGGTCTGAACAGCGGAACGCCCGGTCCGCCCTTGGAGCCGAGGTCGTGGACATGGGCGGGATACGCCGACTGCGAACCAGGCCGAGAAGCTGCGATTCGACTCATACGATCTGGGACGTGACGCGGATCGATGGCCTGGCCTATGACAAAGTGGGCGAGGGGCCTGCGGTGGTGCTCATCCACGCGGGGATCGCCGACCGGCGCATGTGGCGACACCAGTGCGGCTCCCTGTCCGATTGTTACCGGGTGATCAGTTACGACTGGCGCGGGTACGGCGAGTCGACCGATCCGGCCGGTGATCTCGTTCACCACGAAGACCTGCTGCGCCTGATGGACGGACTCGGTGTGGAACGGGCCGCGCTGGTGGGCGACTCGATGGGGGGCTCCTACGCGGTGGAGGCGGCCTTGGCGGCTCCGCACCGGGTGGCGGGGCTCGTGCTGATCTCCTCTGGGCTGTCGGGCCACTCATGGCCCGAGGACATGATCGCGCAGGCGCGGGAGCGGGTGCACAGCACCGTTCCCGCCGACAGGCTGGCCCGCTATCGGAGTGGGACGGCGGACAGGGTGCTTCCCGGAGATCTCGACGCCTTCGCCAGGGCGCATGTGCTGTGGCAGGTGGCCGGGCCGGACCGGGGACCGGACGATCTCGATCCGGAGGTGTGGGAGCTGGCGTTCGCGATGACGCGCCGGGTGTTCGAGCGCTCCTGGAGCCGTCGGCCGGTGACCGAGCGGCACCTGTCGGCCAAGGAGCGACTCCACGAGATCACCGCACCCACTCTGGTGATCAACGGACTGGCGGATGTGCCGGGCATCCAGGCGGTGTCGGATCTGCTGACCGATGAGATCGAAGGCGCCCGGCGGCTCGATCTACCGGCAACGGGCCATCTGCCGCCGCTGGAGCGGCCCGCGGAGGTCAACGCGGCGCTCAGCGGTTTCCTCGGCGATCTGAGCTGGTGAGCTTCGACAGCCTGATCCGGCCCATGGGCGAACACGTCACCTTCACCTCGCCTGACCGACCTCTGAGTCGCTCGAACCCTCGGTGACACGGTCAGTACGGCCTTGCCCCCTCCTGGCGCCCCGGTGATCACCAGGCGGTGAGGCGACAGCGTGCGGCAGTGGTCGAGCCCTCGATCCAGCCGGCCTTTCGCTCGTGCGCCTGTACTCCGGCGATCGACACCGGAGCCCGCCAGGCGTGAACCCCAAAAACCAGTACAACCCGCGCACCATGACGGCCTACGCTGCCACCACGGTGCGCGGCACCCACCCATTCCGATCGGAGACCCCCATGCCGAAGCAGGTAGCACCCAACCTCATCTCCTGGGCCAGCGACATCGAGCCCGGGACGATCGAGCAGGCCGCCCGCGCCGCCCGTCTCCCATTCGTCGAAGGCCACGTCGCCCTCATGCCCGACGCCCATGTCGGAATGGGGGCCACTGTCGGCTCCGTCATCCCCACCCGTGGCGCGATCATCCCGTCAGCGGTCGGCGTTGACATCGGCTGCGGCATGATCGCCACTGAGACGGACCTCACCGCCGCGGACCTGCCCGACGACCTGTCCGCGCTCATGCCGCTCGTGGAACAGCTCATCCCGGCCGGCGTCGGCAAGGGTCACCACGATCCGGCCGTCGACGAGGCGCTGGGCGCGCTCGGTACGCCGCACACTGACCTCACAGTGAGGCAGGAGAAGACCGTCGCCAGCCAGTTCGGAACGCTCGGAAGCGGCAACCACTTCGTGGAAGTGTGCCTCGACGAGCGCGATCGGGTCTGGACCGTGCTCCACTCCGGATCCCGCGGTATCGGCAACCAGCTCGCCACCCGCCACATCGGCGAGGCCAAGAAGTTGATGGCCCAGTACTTCATCACCTTGGCCGACCCCGACCTGGCCTACCTCGTGCAGGGAACCCCGCAGTTCACCGCCTACATCAGCGACATGCTCTGGTCGCAGCGCTACGCCATGGAATCGCGGGCACGGATGGATCGAGTCCTCAGCCAAGCCCTGTTCGGCGTGGTCGGGAAGGGTGAGCGGGTCAAGACCGTGAACTGCCATCACAACTTCACGCAGCAGGAGAAGCACCGCGGCAAGGATGTGTGGCTCACCCGCAAGGGAGCCATCAAGGCCGACGTGGGCGACGAGGGAGTGATCCCCGGAAGCATGGGCACCCGCTCCTACATCGTGACCGGTCTCGGCAACCCGGCCTCCTACAACTCGTGCTCCCACGGTGCAGGCCGGCGCATGTCCCGTACGCAGGCCCGCCGCGAACTCACCGCCGCATCACTCGCTGAGGCGATGGGCGACCGCACCTGGAACGCCGACCGCGCAGGCGCCCTGGTGGATGAGCACCCGCAGGCCTACAAGTCCATCGACCAGGTGATGGACGACCAGAAGGACCTCGTCGCCGTGCAGCACACGTTGCGGCAGATCTTCAACTACAAGGGCTGAGCGGCGCGAGCTGTCCGTGGGGAGGGGAAGTGGCTCTCACCGTGGCTGTCTTCCCTCCTGTCCTCTCTCCTCGGTGACGCCGCGCGTGTCCTGCCACGAGCGGACGGCCGGTTCCTCGCCGGCGGCCGGCTGCGTCAGCGGCCGGTCGAGCCGTCGATCAGTTCGCGGAGGATGTCGGCGTGTCCGGCGTGGCGGCCGGTCTCCTCGACCATGTGGGCCAGCGTCCAGCGCATCGAGGGCGGGTGACCGGCGGTGGAGGGGCGGGCCACCGGCGCCGTCAGGTCGGTGCAGCCCTCGATGACCGCGTTCGCCCGGTCGACGGCGTCGCGGTAGTCGGCCAGAACGGAGGCGACGGTCTCCTCGGGGCGCGGCCGGAACGTGCCCGGCCAGTCGGTCACCTCCTCGCCGAGGAAGTGATACCGCTCGACGTGCGCGAGATGGCGGACCAGTCCCAGCAGCGACGTGCCCGAGGGGACACCGGGGGCACGGACCTGCGGTTCCGGGACGTCCTGGGCCTTGGCGGCCACCGCGGTGCGCAGGTGGTCAAGGAAGCCGCGCAGTACGTCCTTCTCTCCGGGGCCGGTGCGCGGGGGCGGAGTGTCCCTTCGGCGGGCGTGCGGGGATGTCATGGCGGCTCCTTCGAGTGGCGATGTCATGGTGGGTCCTTTGACCGGTGATCGGGGGTCAGCCGGTCCGGCGGATCAGCAGGACGTGATCGACGACCTCGGCGGTGCGCCCGTCGGGGCCGGTGGCCATCCGGCGGGGCGCGTCCGTGCGCTCGACGCTCCAGCGTCCGGGGTCGAGGTCGAGGCCCGCCGCGATCTCCGTCGGGGACGGAAAGCGGGCGTCCGGGTCCTGGTTCCAGGACCAGGGCGCGACGGAGCCGTGGTCGACGACCAGCAGTCGCCCGCCGGGAGACAGCGCGTGTGCGGCGGCTCGCAGGACGTGCTCGCGCGGCAGGTCGAAGGAGGTGTGCAGGTAGTGCGCGGACACGAGATCGAACCGGCCGGCGGGAAAGCTCCGCGCCAGGTCGTGTCGCTCCGCGGTGATGTGCTCGTCGAGCGCGAGGGCGTGCGCGCGCTCGGCCAGCCGGGCGATCGCGACGGCGGAGACGTCGACGGCCGTGACCCGCCATCCGCGGCGGGCGAGCCACAGGGCGTCACCGCCGGCGCCGCAGCCCAGGTCGAGAGCCTCACCCGGGGTCAGGTTGGCGGTGATCTCCGCGAGCCGGGTGTTCACCCGGAGGTCGATGGGCGGGGTGTGTCGCCGGTAATGGTCATCCCAGAAGCGGGCGGATTCGTCGGGACGGTCGGTGGCGGACATGGATACGGATGCTCCTCGTGGTGTGCTGGTGAGGTCAGCATTGCCCTGATTGCGGAAACTGGCATGATTTCTTGCGGTTCCGGCAAGATGACAGGGTGAGCGATGACTTCGAGGACGTGCTGCACGCGGTCGGGCCTCGGTTACGGGCTCTGCGCCGGCACCGCGGGATGACGTTGGCCGACCTCGCCGTGACGACCGGGGTGTCGGAGAGCACGCTGTCCCGGCTGGAGAGCGGGCAGCGGCGAGCCAGTCTGGAGTTGCTGCTGCGGCTGGCCCGCGAGTACGACGTCCCGTTGGACGATCTCGTCGGCGCTCCCCGCACCGGTGATCCGCGGATCCATCTGGCCCCGATCCACCGGTTCGGCATGACGTTTGTGCCGTTGTCTCGACGGGCGGGTGGTACGCAGGCCTACAAGATGATCATTCCGGGCGGGGAAGGGCACGTCGAACCGGACCGGAAGACCCACGAGGGTTTCGAATGGCTCTACGTCCTCAACGGACGTCTGCGGCTGTTGCTCGGTGAGCGCGACCTGGTGCTCCCGCCAGGCGAGGCGGCTGAGTTCGACACCACGCTCCCGCACTGGCTCGGCAGTGCCGACGGCCGTGCCATCGAGCTGCTCATCCTGTTCGGGCAGCACGGACAGCGAGCACACCTTCGGGTTCGAACGAGCTGACCGTCGGCATCGGGACGAACCTTCTTGATCGATGAAGACATCTCGATCCCTTGCCGGGCCGAGGCGGGCCCGGCTTCTCGCCGGACGCCATGTTCTGACGCATCCGACGACGAGGCGTCGAGGGATCGAGGGCTTGGGTCATGTGACGTAACGGCGCCGGCCGAACGTCGCGCCCTCCGGGGCGCGTTCCCGGAGCCGGCCTCGGTGCGGCGCCGTCCCAGAGGGCTGCCGCGAAAGCCGATGTCACGAAGATGCACGGACAACGGCGGCGGTCGTGATCGTTGGGAAATTCCCGGCGGATACGCCTGACGCGCGCGCCGAGGCTGGGGCTATCGTTCGTCGGCGGGGTAGTCGGCCGAGCGGCTCACGTCGGCCCACTTCTCGGTCTCGGCGGCGCGGATCTCCGCGGCCTCCCGGGCGGAGGAGAGGGCGTCGCCGCCGAGGACGAGCCGTCGGGGCGGGTCGTCGTGGCCGACCACGTCGATGATGATCCTCGCGGCGCGGGCCGGGTCGCCGGGCTGGGTGCCGTCGTTCTCCCGCCGGTAGCGGTTGACGGCGCCCACGGTCGGTTCGTAGTCGGGGCCGACGGGGTGGAGCTCCATGGAGGAGCCCTGCCAGTCGGTGCGGAACGCGCCCGGTTCGACGATGACGACCTTCACGCCGAACGGGGCGGTCTCGCTCGCGAGCACCTCGGAGAAGCCCTCGACGGCGAACTTCGCGGTCTGGTACGCGCCCATGCCGGGTGTTCCGCCTACGCGTCCGCCGATGGAGGAGAACTGCACGAAGGTCCCTGACCGCTGGGCGCGCAGGACGGGCAGGGCGGCGCGGGTGACGTTCACGACTCCGAAGAGGTTGGTTTCGATCTGGGCGCGGAAGTCGTCTTCGGTCATCTCTTCGATGGGCGCGCTGTTGGCGTAGCCGGCGTTGTTGACGACCACGTCGAGGCGGCCGAAGGCGTCGACGGCCTCATGCACCGCGTGGGCGGCCGCGCCGGGGTCGGTGACGTCGAGGGGGACCACCCGGACGCGCTCGCCGTGGCGGGACGCCAGGTCGTCCAGTTGCTCGGGGCGTCGCGCGGTGGCGACGACCTGGTCGCCTGTCTCCAGGACGGCTTCGGCGAGCTGACGCCCGAAACCGCGCGACGCGCCGGTGATCAACCATGTCCTGGCCATGACTCGTTCCTCCGTTCGGTGCTCTTAACTGCCTCATCAATGTAGCACTTAAACTGAACAACTTCATCTGAAGGTGACATGTATTACCTTTTGTGCCACATGAGGGGCCTCGGTCGTGATGCGTCCCAAGGCGGCCGCAGCCACACCTCGCTGATCGCGGGAGAGGCCCGGCATGCCGGAGGCGGTCGAGGGCGTTTCGCCGGGGACGGCCACGGCGGCCGGGTGGAGGAGTCCCGCCACGCCCGGTCCCGCGAACGCGACGCCGACGACGGTGCGGCGTTCCGGGCCGGGAGTGGCGCGGAGGACTGGAGGCCTCGTCAGAGGTGGTCCGCGTCCACGACGGCCTGGGCGAAGGCCGTGGGCGCCTCCTGCGGCAGGTTGTGGCCGATGCCCTTCAGGGTGCGGTGGTCATAGGGGCCGGTGAACATGTCCCGGTAGGAGGAGCCGTCGCCCGGCGCGGTGAAGGGGTCGAGTTCGGCGTCCAGGGTGACGGTCGGGACGTTGATCGCCGGCCGGGCGGCGAGCCGCCGCTCGAAGCCGTCGTAGCGGCGCTCGCCCTCGGCCAGGCTCAGCCGCCAGCGGTAGTTGTGGATCACGACGGCGGCGTAGTCGGGGTTGTCGAAGGCCGCCGCCGTGCGCTCGAACGTGGCGTCGTCGAAGTCCCATGTGGGGGAGACGGTGTCCCAGACGAGCCGGGTCAGGTCGTGCCGCTTGGTCCTGTCCTCCATGGCCAGGCGGCCCCGCTCGGTGGCGAAGTAGTACTGGTACCACCAGGCGTGCTCGGCCTTCGGCGGCAGCGGCTGGAGGTTGGCCTCCAGGTTCGTGATGAGGTAGCCGCTCACCGACACCAGCGCCTTGCAGCGCTCCGGCCACAGGGCCGCGATGATGTCGGCGGTCCGCGACCCCCAGTCGAACCCGGCGAGCACGGCCTTGTCGAGCCTGAGGGCGTCCATCAGGGCGATGACGTCCAGGGCGATCGCCGACTGCTGGGCGTTGCGGAAGGTCCGGGAGGACAGGAACCGGGTCGTGCCGTGCCCGCGCAGGTAGGGGACGATCACCCGGTACCCCCGTGCCGCCAGCAGGGGGGCGACGTCGACGAAGCTGTGGATGTCGTACGGCCAGCCGTGCAGGCAGATGACCACGGGCCCGCGTGCCGGGCCCGCCTCCGCGTAGCCGACGTTCAACAGCCCGGCCCTGACCTGCTTCAGGGCGGCGAACGACGTGTGCGCGCCCGCGGGTGCGCTCCGCGTGGTCGCGGACGCGGCCTGGGAGACCGCGAGCGAGGCGACGGTGGCCAGTCCCAGGGTCTTGCCGAAGGTACGCCTGTTGATCATGTGAAGTCCTCTGTGCGTCGTGAGCGCGGGGATGACCGTTCGCGAGCGGTGCTCCCACCCTTGCCTCCGGGAGAACCGGGCACATCAGTCAGTTGACGGTGAGACGCGATCGCGCGCCGTCCTGGCGCGGGCTCTCGATCGCCGCGCCCCCGGCGGTGCGGCCGAGGTCGAGGCCACGCGTGGACATGCTCCAGGGCCTCCTCCGTGCGACGGTTCCGCCGCGGCCGTCGGCGGCCGCGGCGGAACCGTCGAGCCATGGGGCCGCCGTCGGGCGTCCCCATAAACGTCTCATAAGTGTAGAGGTTAACTCTTGAAAATTCAGATGGATGTGTCAACAGTTTATTCATGTGCTACAGAGTCGGCTATCTTGGGTGGGTGAGAGCCGACGCCGCACGCAACCTGGAACGTGTCCTGAGCACGGGCGCCCGCATGCTCGCCGACGACCCCTCGGTGAGCATCGCCGCCATCGCCGCCGAGGCCGGCGTGGACCGCCGCACGGTCTACCGGCGCTTCACCTCCCGAGAAGAGCTCCTGGCCGCTGTGTACCAGGCGCGGTACGACGCGGTCGAGAAGGCCGTCGACGCGGCCAGGCTGCGGGAGGCGCCCGTCGCCGTCGCGCTGCACCGCTACGTCGAGGGAATCATCGCGGTCAACCGCAGATGGCCGGTGGAGACGAGCCGCCTGCTCGCCGAGGAGTCGATCCGCGAGCGTCGCCGGCGCCTGATCGACGAGGTGGACGCCTTCGTCCGGCGGGCGACCGACGAGGGTCTGCTGCGGTCCGACCTGCCGCCCGGCTGGGTGAGCACGCTGCTGCCGCCGCTGATGCTGCACGCCGCCGAGGAACTGTCCGGCCTGAGCGCCGCGCAGGCCGCCGACGTGGTGGTCGACACGCTGCTGCGCGGTGTGGGAGGCGCATAGGCGGACGCTGTCGGCGGCCCGCAGGCTCGTTCGCCGGGCGTCGTCGTGTGCTCGACGGCGCCGACGCCGCCGCGACGGCTCCGGATTCAGAGTCGCCGCAGACGCCGCCATAGACTTGGAGAGTCGAGGGCAGGGGATCCGGACCGGGTGATCGTCACCCCAGGAGGACGCCATGCGGCAGACAAGACTGGCCGGCGAGTCGGCGGAGTACCTCGCCGCCCGCGAGGAGCTCCGCCTGGCCGAGATCGACCTCATGCGCCACCGGGAAGAAGTCGCGGCCCAGCGGCGGGCGCTCCCTCAGGGGCCGCCCGTCGACGACTACGTCTTCCTCGAGGGCCCCGCCGACCTCGAGACGGGCGACGCGCCGGTCCGCGAGGTCTCCCTCAGGGAGCTCTTCACCGCGCCGGACCGCCCGCTGATCGTCTACCACCTCATGTACGGCAAGCTGCAGACCGACCCGTGTCCCATGTGCACCCTGTGGATCGACGGCTTCAACGGCATCGCCCACCACGTCGCCCGGAACGCCGACTTCGCCGTCGCCGCGGCCGCTGACCCGCCCGCCCTGCGGCGGCACGCCCGCAACCGCGGCTGGCACCGGCTGCGGCTGCTGAGCTGCGGCGACAGCACCTTCAAGTACGACCTCGGCAGCGAGGACAAGGACGGCGAACAGGACTCCACCATCTCCGTCTTCACCCGCGACGGCGACGGCGTGGTCCGTTACTTCTACTCCACCCACCCCCGCATGGCCGACGACATCGCCCAGCGTGGCATCGACCTCCTCGCCCCCGTCTGGCACCTCCTCGACCTCACTCCTCACGGCCGGGGCGACTGGTTCCCGAGTCTCGACTACTGACCTTCGGCCGGGGGCCCGATCGGGGCCCCCGCCGCCGGCTCGGCGTCACGGCGGGGACCGGAGTGCGGAGCCGACGTCAGCAGTTGGGGATGACGCTCGCCACAACGAAGGAGTAGCTGTGGGAGGGCGTGTACTCGGAGAGCTGTCCGAGGGATACGCAGGGGCCTCCCTCGTACCAGGAGCCCATGCCGGAATTGGGGTTGGGGTGGGTGACGTAGATGAGGACGGCGTACCGGGCGTAGCCCTCGGTGCAGAGCGCCCAGGCGGTGCGGGTGCCCTCGTACCTGCCGACCGAGCAGTTGACGGCGGAGGCGCTTGCGGGAGAGGCCGCGCCGACGAGCGCGGTGACGGCGAGGAGAGCTGTGGCGGACAGGGCCGCGGCGTGCTTTCTGAGGTGCATGTGCTGACCTCCAGCATGTTGGCTGGTGCGTGGACGGTCCCCCGAAGGTGGCGCACTGTTAAGAAAGCTTCTTTTTAGAAAATAGACGGATGCCGCGTCCCGTCAAGGCCTGTCCCTCCCGCGCCTTTCGCGAACGCCCGGGCTCCGCGCGAGATTGGGTCGCTCCCCTTCCCCCTGCCATCGCGCCTGGGCGCCGGAAGGGGAGCGCGGAGCCCACTGGGCTCACGGGTCACTATGCCGATTCAAGGCGAAAGTCGGCATAGCCAATTCTGGGCTTTTTGGACTGGGGTTTCGGGTGGGCTGTGCGCGCGTGCGGTCAGGGCTCCCCTGACGGGGTCGCGGGCGTCCTCTCACACCCGCGACCAGACCTTCAGCAGTGCGACGAAGTCGTTCCAGCGGTCGCCGACGTACTCCACGTCGCCGATCTGCCCGTAACTCGTGTTGTTCACGATGTCGCTGTAGTGGGACCAGTGGCAGGCGCCGTAGAGCCGGTAGGAGCTGATCCGGTAACCCCAGCCGACGGCGGAGACGTCGATCAGGTACCCCTTCCGGTCGCAGGGGCCGTCGTCGCCGTAGATGTCGGCCCGCCCTCCCCGCCAGCCGGCGTGCTCGTACACTCTCACCAGCAACGTCTTTCCCGCGCTGGCCGCGTTCAGGGTCGCCGTGTCGCCGCACGCCCTGCTTATCGGGGAGGCGTCCCTCCCCGGCTGGGATCCGTGGACGATGAAGGCGCAGTTCGCGTCTTTCCCGGATTCCGCGGTCGCGTCCGCCGGAGCCGTCAGTGAAGCGACGGCGAACAGCGCGGTCACGACGATCGCACGCACGGTGCGCCGCCGGTTCTGTCGGATCATCGACTCAGCTTCTTTCTCCTCGAATGGCCGCGTGAATCCGGATCCGGAAGGCCAATCATAATTTTGTGGATCATGCGCGGGACAGCGGGAAAACGGACGGCGATCGACGGTTTTCAGCCACCGGTTACACGGAGTCCGTGAGATTGTCAGAAGGGTGCGCGTGAAGGCCAGGGGGCTGCTCGTCCTTCCGCGACGGTGTCCCGCGCGCCCCCTGGGGCCGACGAGTGCCGCCCGCGGGACGCCGTCGACGGCGTCTCTCGGCCCGGCGGTTTCGGTTCCCGCCCTCCTGCGCTCTATGTTCGAGGAATGGACCCACGCAGGCGCGTGCCCCGCACCGACGTCGTGCTCGCCGACCCTCGGCTGGTCGCGGCGGAGGGACGGCTCGGGCGGGGGGTCGTCAAGGACGCGGTGGCGCAGGCACAGCTACGGGCGCGGCAGGGCCGGCTCAGCCCGGAGGAGGTCGCGGACGCGGCCGTCGCGGCGCTCCCGCCGTACGCCGCGAGCCTGCGTCCTGTGATCAACATGACCGGCGTGCTCGTCCACACCAACCTCGGCAGGGCGCCCCTGTCGGCGGCCGCGACGGCGCCCCCCGTCGCCGCGGCGGGCTGCACCGACGTGGAGTTCGACCTGGCCGCCGGGGTCAGGGCCCGCAGGGGCAGGGGAGTCCTCGACGCGCTCGTCAGGGCCGTGCCCGCGGCCGAGGCCGCGCACGTGGTCAACAACAACGCCGCCGCGCTCGTGCTGGTCGCCACCGCGCTCGCCGCGGACAGGGAGATCGTGATCAGCAGGGGCGAGCTGGTGGAGATCGGGGACGGCTTCCGCATCCCCGACCTGCTCGTCTCGACCGGCGCGAGGCTGCGCGAGGTGGGCACGACCAACCGCACGTCGTACGCGGACTACGCCGAGGCCGTGGGGGAGCGGACGGGGTTCGTGCTCAAGGTGCACCCGTCGAACTTCCGGATCGAGGGCTTCACCGGATCCGTCGAGGTCGCCGAGCTGACCGGGCTCGGGGTGCCCGTCGTCGCCGACCTCGGCTCAGGGCTGCTCACCAGGGAGCCACTGCTGCCGGAGGAGCCTGACGCGGCGACCACGCTCGGCGCGGGAGCCGACCTGGTCACCGCCAGCGCGGACAAACTGCTCGGCGGGCCGCAGGCGGGCCTGCTGCTGGGCCGTCGTGAGCTGGTCGAGCGGTGCGCGCGGCATCCGCTCGCCCGCGCACTGCGGGTGGACAAGTTGACGCTGGCCGCGCTGGAGGCGACGCTGCGCGGCCCCGCGCCCCCTGTGCGCCAGGCACTGCGCGCCGACCCGGCGACGCTGCGCGAACGCGCCGAGGCGATCGCCAGGCGGCTGTCCGAGGCGGGCGTCGACGCGAGGGCCGTGCCGAGTGAGGCCACCGTGGGCGGCGGCGGGGCCCCCGGCGTGCCGCTGCGGAGCGCCGCGGTGAGCCTGCCTACGCTGCTCGCCGCGCCGTTGCGGACCGGCGACCCGCCCGTCGTGGGCCGGATCGAGGGCGGAAGGCTTCTGCTCGACCTGCGGGCCGTCCCCGGGGAGAGGGACGGCGACGTGACCCGCGCCGTCCTCGGAGCCGTCGGCTGATGCACGTCGTCGCCACGGCGGGCCACGTCGACCACGGGAAGTCCACGCTGGTGCGCGCGCTCACCGGGATGGAGCCGGACCGGCTGGCCGAGGAGCGGCGCAGAGGGCTGACGATCGAGCTCGGTCACGCCTGGACGACCCTGCCCTCGGGCGAGCGGCTGGCCTTCGTCGACGTCCCCGGGCACGAACGGTTCCTCGGCACCATGCTGGCGGGGGTCGGCTCGGCGCCCGCCGTCATGTTCGTGGTCGCGGCCGACGAGGGCTGGATGCCGCAGTCCGAGGAGCACCTGGTGGCGCTGGAGGCCCTCGGGGTACGGCACGGCCTGCTCGTGGTGACCCGCGCGGACCTCGCCGAACCCGGGCCCGCGACCGAACGGGCCCGGGCCCGCCTGGCGGCAGGGAGCCTGGGCGAGGTCGAGGCGCTGGCGGTGAGCGGGCGCACCGGACAGGGCCTCGGCGAGCTGAGACAGGCGCTGGACCGGCTGGCCGCGAAGCTGCCCGCCCCCGACCCCGAGGCCCCGGTGCGACTCTGGATCGACCGCGCGTTCAGCGTGCGCGGCAGCGGCCCGGTCGTGACCGGGACGCTGCCCGCGGGCCGGATCGCCGTCGGGGACGAGCTCGCCTCCGACGGCGGCCTTGTCAGGGTGCGGGCGCTCGAATGCCTGAAGGAACCCGTGGCCTCGGTGACCGGCGTCGCCAGGGTGGCGGTGAACCTCCGCGGCGGAGGCCTTCCCGAGCGGGGCGGGGCGCTCCTCACGCCGGGCTCCTGGACCCTGACCGACCTGGTCGACGCGCGCCTGTCCCCGGTCGCGGCCCGTGGACGCGGACGGGAGGATCGCGCGCGGCCAGACGCGGGGGACGCCGTCCTGCCGGGCAGGCTGACCGCGCACATCGGCTCCGCGGCCGTCGTGTGCGAGGTCAGGCCGCTCGACGCCCTGGTCGTACGGCTGCGCCTGGCCAGAGCACTGCCGTTGCACGTGGGCGACGTGCTGCTGCTGCGCGATCCCGGCAGGGACAGGAGCGAGGTCAGAGTGCTCGCCGGGGCGCGCGTCCTGGACGTGCGGCCTCCCGCGCTGCGCCGCAGGGGCGCGGCGCGGCAGCGCGCGGCCGAGCTGGCGGCGGCCGCGCCGGACGCGGTCTCGCTGCTGGGCACGCACCTGCTGTTGCGTGAGAGTGACCTGCGGGCCATGGGGTGCGCCCCCGTGACCGGGCCCGTGTGCGGCGACTGGCACGCCGACCCCGCGTACTGGTCGCGTCTGCGGGAGCGGCTGGCGGAGACGGCGGCCAGGTACGCGGCCGGGCATCCGCTGGAGCCCGGCATGCCGCTCGAGGCGGCCCGCCACGAGCTGGGACTGCCGGATCGGCGGTTGGTCGTCGCGCTCGTACGGCCGCCGCTGGCCGTCACGGACGGGCGGATCGTGAGCGGAACGTCCCGGGACCTGCCCGCGCCGGTCGCCCTCGCGCTCCGGCGGCTCGGCGCGGAGCTGGCCGCCTGCCCCTTCCTCGCGCCCGAGGCGGGACGGCTCGCGGAGCTGGGGCTGGGGCCCAGGGAGCTGGCCGCCGCCGTACGCGCGGGGGCGCTGCTGCGGGTGGCCGACGGGATCGTGCTGCTGCCCGGCGCGGACGTCACGGCGGCGCGGCTGCTGGCCGAGCTGCCCCAGCCCTTCACGGTCAGCCAGGCGAGGCAGGTCCTGGGCACCAGCCGCAGGGTCGCGGTGCCGCTGCTGGAGCATCTCGACCGCAGCGGGCTGACCGAACGCCTCGACGAGATCCACCGCCGCTGCCGGAGGCCTCGCTGAGCCCTGCTTCGCGGATCACCGGACGCGGGCGCCGCCCGCGCGCGTCGGTCTCGCCCGCCCTCCGCGCTCCGTGCGGCTCTCCCCGGAGTGCGGAGACTCGGTGACGCCCCCGTCGGGGGATGTCACAGCGGGAGGTCGAAACGCGGTGTGGACGGGCTCAGCGTCGCGCTCTTGGTGATGACCGGCCAGACGCCGGCCAGCTCGTCCGCGACCGTGGCCGTGAGCTCGGAGACGTCGGCCGCCGCGGAGGCGTGCATCGCCTCGGCGACGATCAGGACGGTGGCGGTCGTGTCCCTGACGGCGGACAGGCCGCTCTGCCGGTTGGTCCACCGCCGGGCGTGCGCCCGTCCCGCGGCGTCAGCGAAGATCACCTCGTTCGCGTCGGGGTTCTCGTGCTCGCCGGAGAAGGTCAGGTAGTCCTCGTCGCCGTGGGCGTGCCTGACCTCCAGGCTCGCGGTGACGTCGGCGACGTCGAAGACGGCCACCGGGATCGCGAACGCGAGCGAGATCGCGTTGCAGAGGTCGATCAGGGGGTGGATGCGCGGCAGGGACCGCTCCTTCCTGAAGCGCCGCAGCAGCGACTCCGAGGCGCATCGGTACTGGGTGGGTTTGAGGCCCATCTTCGAGAAGGTGCGCCGCCACGCCTGTATCTCGGGGAACTCGCTCTCCGAACTCGTCGCGAGCCGGGCTTCGGCGAGGGCGCAGAACTTCGCGATCCGGGAGTCGACGGAGACGTCCCCGCCGATCCCCGTGGCGAAGACCGCGCCCGCGGCGAGGTCCGGATGCTCTGACCAGATCGCACTCGAGTGCTGGAAGTACATGAGGAAGGCCCCTGTCACGGACTGGATCCATTGATCGACGAAAGCGATTCTGGCACCGTGGCGGCCCCGCGTCCGGGATCCTCCGAGACCGAGGCCGAGGCCGAGGCCGAGTCTGAGACTGAGACTGAGGCCGAGTCTGAGGCCGCCGACGCCGGCCCCGCGGGCACGACGCCGCCCGTCCTGACAGCCGGATCAGGGATCAGGCTGTCAGGACCACTTCGGCCGGGCCCCGGCAGGCGGGAGGCCGGTCTCAGCGGCGCGCCCGCGTCACCACGTGACCGGGATGCGGGTGACGCCCCCGGTGAGGGTGTCGTGACGCTCGGTCAGCTCCTCGACGGGGGCGGCGAGGGCCAGGGTGGGGAAGCGGCGGAACAGGGTGCCGAACACCGTCCGCAGCTCCACTCTGGCGAGGCTCGCCCCGATGCAGTAGCGGGCGGCGTAGCCGAAGGCCAGGTGCGGGTCGTCGAAGCCGCGGCCGATGTCGAAACGCTCGGGGTCGGAGAAGGCCCGTCCGTCGCGGTTGGCCGCCGTCGTGAGGATGATCACCGCTTCGTTGCGCTTGATCGTCACGCCGCCGACGACCACGTCCTCCTGGGCGTAGCGGGGCAGGCCGTGGTTGCCCGGCGCCGCCATCCGCAGGATCTCCTCGACCGCCGCCTCCGCCAGCGACGGGTCGGCGACCAGCGCGTCGCGCTGGGCCGGGTTGGTCAGCAGCAGGAGCACGCCGTAGTCGATCTGGTTGAGGGTCGTCTCGTGCCCGGCGAACAGCAGGCCCGCGGAGAGAACGGCGATCTCGTCGTCGGGCGCGTCCATGGTCGCCAGGTCGGAGAACACGTCCTCCGCCGGATGCCTCCGCTTGGCGACGACGATCTCCCTGGTGTACTCCCGCAGCCCCTCCATCGCGGCTCCGGCCCGTTGCGGATCGCTCAGGTCCGTCATCTCGTCGGCCAGTTTCCTGAAGTGGTCGCGGTCGGCGTACGGCACGCCGAGCAGCTCGCAGATCACCAGCACGGGCAGCGGAAGGGAGAGCTCCGCCCGCAGGTCGGCCGGGCGCGGCTGCTCCGCCATGTGGTCGAGCAGACCGTCGACGAGCTCCTGCACATGCGGTCCGAGGGCGCTCATCCTGCGGGCGGAGAAGGCGGGGGTGAGCAGCCTGCGCATCCGCTCGTGGTTGGCCTTCTCGGTCTCGACGTCACCGAGCGAGCCGCCGAACAGCACCGAGCTGGAGATCCTGGACGCCCGCTCGGGGTTGGGGGCCGCGCGGCCGAGTCGCCGGTCGGCGAAGGCCTCCCTGGCCTCCTCGTATCCGGAGATCAGCCAGGCGACGTCGCCCGCCTGGGTGCGCACCCGGGCCACCGGCTCGCGGTCGCGCAGCGCCTGGTACGCCTGCGGGACCTCAAGGGGGTTGGCCCGGTCGAAGGGCAGTCTCGGCAGGTCGGCGGAGTCGACATGGCCGGTGTGGTCGTCGGTGTGGTCGTCCATGGCCGAAGGGCACCCCCTGAGCTCGATGACAAGATCGTCTTAAAACATCTCATCGAACGGCATGTCAGACAAGGAGTTGCGATCTTGTGTTTCCTCCGTGGCGGCTCCGTTTCGACGATACCCATGGGGTGAGCCGCGCCGGGTCTGTCCTCCTGAGGCGAGGTCGTGAAATGTCGTTGGAGCCCTCATCTCCTCATCAGACCGTCCCCATAAGACCGCAAATTTAGCGAACGGGACGCTTGTCTGGAGGTGCAGGTCGCCCAAAACCCCTGGTCAAGGAGAGTATCGTCCAAATATGTGCAGTAAGTCATGCCGTCTGGTGGCGCAGTCCCCACCCCGATCCGCCCGTTCGGGACGGGCGCGCCGCCGCACGGCGGCGGGGGCCGTAGGAGAAGCGCGACCGTACGGCGTTCGCCTGCCGGAGACGAGGCGCTGACGGTGCCGGAATCCTCCACCTTCCTCGACGGCCGTTCCCGCAGGGGCGGCCTCGACGCGCTGGCGGAGGATCTCGTCAGAGTCCTGGAGGAGGTCGGCGCCCACCTGGGAGCCGTCTACCTGCTGGCGCCGGACGCGCAGGTGCTGGAACTGGCGGTGATGAAAGGGGCTCCCCGCGACTTCATCCGGCCCTGGGAGAGGATGAGCCTGGCCACGCCCGTCCCGATCGCCGACGCGATACGGCAGGAGCGGCTGGTGTGGGTGGGCGACGAGAAGGAGATGGCCCGCGACTACCCGGGAGCCGCGCTCGTCATGCCCTACGAGTTCGCGCTCGCCGCGGTGCCGCTGATCGGGACCGAGACCGTCTACGGCAGCATGTTCGCGCTGTGGTCGGGCACGCACCCCTGCGAGCTGTCCTCGGTCGAGCGCGACCGTCTCACGGCCGCCGCCGCGGAGATGGCCAAGGGGCTGGAGGAGGCCGACAAGGAGGGGCGCAGGCTGCGCCCGGGGCTGGCGCCGCGGGTGGTGACCGCCCCCAGCATGCAGCCCGCCGAGGTGCTCGAGGCGGTGACGGCGCGCCTGCCGGAGGGGGTGTGCGGCCTGGACCTCACCGGCCGCATCACCTTCGTCACCCCGAGGGCGTCGGAGCTGCTGGGGGTGCTCTCCGGCCGGTTGGTCGGCTCCCCGCTCTGGACGGCGGTGCCCTGGCTGGACGACCCGGTCTACGAGGACCGCCACCGCGCGGCGATGATCAGCCAGCAGCCCACCTCCTTCGTCGCGTTGCGCCCCCCGAACCGCTGGCTCTCCTTCGAGCTGTACCCGGCGGAGAGCGGCGTCACCGTGCGCATCACCCCGGCGGAGGTCGAGGCCGCCGACATCCCGGCCCCCACCTTGTCGGCCGATCCCCCCGTCCCCGCCCTGGAGACCGACCTGCCGCTCCCCACCAGGGTCGGAGCCCTTTACCACATCCTCCACCTGGCCAGCACGCTGACCAAGGCCGCCAGCGTGCAGGACGTGGTCGACCTGGTCGCCGACCGCCTCATGCCGGCCTTCGGCGGCGACGGCATGGCCCTGATGGTCACCGAGGACGGCAGGATGAGCGTCGTCGGCGACCGGGGCTACCCGCCCCACCTCAGGGAACACTACGACGGTCTTCCGCTCACCTCCCCGGTGCCGAGCGTGCGGACCATGGTCACCGGGGTGCCCAGCTTCTTCGGCTCCCAGGAGGAGCTGGACGCGGTCCACAGCCCGGCCATCGCCCGGGACGACGGGATGGCCGCGTGGGCGTTCCTGCCGTTGATCGCCTCCGGGCGGTCCATCGGCACCTGCGTGCTCGCCTTCGCCAGGCCGCACCGCTTCACCGTCGAGGAACGCGCCCTGCTGACCTCGCTCGGCGGCCTGATCGCCCAGGCGCTCGACCGCGCCCGCCTGTACGACGCCAAGCTGGAACTCGCCCACGCCCTGCAGAAGAGCCTGCTGCCGCACGCCCTTCCCCAGCTGCCGGGCCTGAGCGCCGCCGCCCGCTACCTGCCGGGAACGGAGGGCATGGACATCGGCGGCGACTTCTACGACGTCATCCGGCTCGACGAGGACACCGTCGCCGCCGTCGTCGGAGACGTCCAGGGACACAACGTCACCGCCGCGGCGCTCATGGGAGAGGTGCGCACCGCGGTCCGCGCGTACGCGACCGCGGGCGCCGACCCCGGAGAGGTCCTCTCCCGCACCAACCACCTCCTGGTCGACCTGGACCCCGGTCTGTTCGCCAGCTGCGTCTACCTCAGGATCGACCTGCGCCGCAACGTCGGCTGCCTGGCCCGCGCGGGCCACCCCCAGCCCCTGCTGCGCCACCCGGACGGGCAGGTGCGGGTGGTCGAGGCGCCCGGTGGCCTGCTGCTGGGCGTCGACCACTCGGTGGAGTACCCGCACACGGAGATCCCCCTGCCGTCCGGCGCAGTCCTCGCCCTCTACACCGACGGCCTGGTCGAGACCCCCGGCGTCGACATCGACGACGCCCTGGCCGACCTCGGCGCGGAACTGGCCCGCGCCGGCGACCGGCCCCTCGAGGAGGTGGCGGAGACCCTGATCAAACACGCGCAGCAGACCAGCCACCGCAGCGACGACATCGCCCTGCTCCTGCTCCGCCTGTCCGCGGGGAACGGCCTGCCTCTCGGCGAGTAGCGCACGGCCCGACCCGGTGGGCGTCTCCCGCCGGGACGACTAGACGGTCCGCGACTCGGTGTACGCGCGCGCGATCTGGGCGGCCACGGTCAGCAGCGGGTCGACCAGGCGGTGCAGCTCCCTGGCCCGCCGGGACGAGACGACCACTCCGACGGCGGCGACCGCCCTGCCGTCGACGACGACCGGCGCGGCCGCCGAGCACGATCCCAGCGTCATCTCCTCGAAGGTGAGCGCGTAGCCCTGGGTGCGCACCGAGGCGAGCTCGCGGGCGAGCCGCCCGGGCTCGGTGATCGTGTGCGGGGTCGGCCGCTCCAGCTTGCGCGCCAGGTAAGAGTCCACGAACCACTCGGGCTCGTGGGCCAGCAGGGCCTTGCCCACGCCCGTGGGGTGCATGGGCAGCCGGCCGCCGGTCCGGGAGACGAGCGGCACGGCCCGCCTGCTGTGCACCTTGTCGACGTAGAGCACCTCCAGGCCGTCACGGACGGCCAGGTGGACGTTCTCGCCGGTGTCGCCGAACAGCTCCTGCAGCCACGGGTGGGCGACGTCCTGCAACCTGCTCGGGGCCAGCTGGCCGAGCTCCCACAGCCGCAGGCCGATCCGCAGCCGCCCGTCGGCCGTACGGCTCAGCGCCTGCCAGGCCTCGAGCTCGCCGACCAGCCGATGCGCGGTCGTCAGTGCGACCCCGCTGCGGCGGGCGATGTCAGCGAGACTGAGCTGGCGATGCTCGGCGTCGAAGGCGCCCAGGATGGCCAGGGCCTTCGACGTCACCGACCGTCCCGGCTCCCGTGAACCACCGGCCATCGTCCGCCTCCCAAAGGACCGTTCGCACGTGCCCGGGGAGATCCTCCACCTCCCCGTGTGCTCGCAGGCGACCGCCCCCGGCGAAGGCCTCCGCCCTCCCCGGAGGCCCTTCGCACGTGCCCCCAAGGAGAATCCTGCCCGTACCTTCCGCTGAGCGGAAGGTCGGGCTCGGTTTTCCCGCCAAGGTCCACCATGCTCTCCCCATGCGAACTCAGGTCGGGATCATCGGAGCGGGGCCCGCGGGTCTTCTGCTCTCCCACCTGCTCCACCTGCGCGGCATCGACTCCGTCGTGCTGGAACGACGCAGTCGTGAGCACGTGGAGCGACGGGTGCGGGCGGGAGTCCTGGAGCAGGGAACGGTCGAGACCCTCGTCGCGGCGGGGGTCGGCGAACGTCTCCGGAGGGAGGGGCTCGTCCACCGGGGCATCGAGCTGCGCTACGGCGGCGCCGGCCACCGCGTGCCCTTCGAGCGGCTGGTCCCCGGACGGACCGTCACGGTCTACGGCCAGCAGGAGGTCGTCAAGGACCTCGTCGCGGCCCGCCTCGCCGCGGGCGGGGACGTCCGCTTCGAGGTGGACGACGTGACCGTCCACGACGCCGACACCGACCGGCCCCACCTCTCCTTCGGCGGCGAGCGGCTGGACTGCGACGTCATCGCGGGCTGCGACGGCTTCCACGGCGTGTCCCGCTCCTCGATCCCCGAAGGCGTGCTCACCGTCCACGAGCGGGACTACCCGTTCGCGTGGCTCGGCGTCCTGGCCCGCGTCAGACCGTCCGCCGAGGAGCTGATCTACGCGCGGACCGAGCGGGGCTTCGCCCTGCACAGCATGCGCTCGCCGGAGGTCAGCCGCTTCTACCTGCAGGTTCCCGCGGGGGAGGACATCGTAGACTGGCCGGACGAGCGGATCTGGGCGGAGCTGCGCACCCGTCTCGAGACGGTGCCCGGCTTCACGCTGGCCACCGGGGAGATCCTCGAGAAGGGCGTCACACCCATGCGCGGCTTCGTGGCCGAACCCATGCGGCACGGCAGGTTGTTCCTGGCGGGCGACGCCGCGCACATCGTCCCCCCGACCGGGGCGAAGGGGCTCAACCTCGCGGTCGCCGACGTCCGGGTGCTGACCGAGGCGCTGACGCACTGGTACGCCACGGGCTCCACCGGCCTGCTCGACGACTACTCCGACACCTGCCTGAGGCGGGTGTGGCGGGCGCAGCACTTCTCCTGGTGGATGACGACGCTGCTGCACACCTTCGACTCCGACGACGCCTACGCGCGGCGGTTGCAGGTCTCGCACCTGGACTACGTGACCTCCTCGGAGGCCGCCGCGACCACGCTGGCGGAGAACTACGTCGGCCTGCCGTACGAGCGCGACCTCGCCGACCCCATCCCCGAGGCGCCGCGGGCGCGAAAGGCGAACGAATGACGAAGATCGTGGGGACCCATCCTCCCTACCTCAGCCCCGACTACCGCAGCAGCGTCCTGCGCGCCCCCTCCCAGCCGCCCGTCGTGTTCGCCGCAGACCCCGACGCCATCGAGCTGACCGGCCCGGTCTTCGGGCACGACGAGCTCGGCGCGCTGGACGCCGACCTGACCCGCCACCACGCGGGCGAGCCGATCGGCGAGCGGATCGTCGTCACCGGCAGGGTCCTGGACGCGGCGGGCCGCCCGGTCCCCGGCACTCTGCTGGAGATCTGGCAGGCGAACGCCGCGGGACGTTACGCGCACGAGGGCGACCGGCACCCGGCGCCGCTCGACCCGAACTTCACCGGCGCGGGACGCTGCCTGACCGACGAGGAGGGGCGTTACCGGTTCGTCTCCATCAAGCCGGGCGCCTACCCGTGGCGCAACCACCACAACGCGTGGCGGCCCGCGCACATCCACTTCTCGGTCTTCGGCACCGCCTTCACCCAGCGCCTCGTCACCCAGATGTACTTCCCCGGGGACCCGCTGTTCCCCTACGACCCGATCTTCCAGTCCATCCCCGACCCCGCGGCCCGCGAACGGCTCGTCTCCCGCTTCGACCTGGAGACGACCGTGCCCGAGTGGGCGCTCGGCTACCGGTTCGACATCGTGCTCGGCCGTACTCCGACGGAGGAGTCATGACCGTTCTCCTGCCCGCGGAGGGGGCGCCGCCCACCGCGGTCGCCGTCACTCCGTCCCAGACCGTCGGGCCCTTCTTCGGCTACGCGCTGCCGTACGGCGGCGGTCCCGACCTGGTCCCCGAAGGCCATCCGGGGGCGATCACCATCACCGGCCGGGTGCTGGACGGAGCCGGCGAGCCCGTGCCCGACGCCCTGCTGGAACTGTGGCTCGGCAGCACCGGCACCCGGGGCGCGCTCGGCAGGGGAGGGCCGGGCGTCTCGGGGTTCGGGCGCTGCCCGACCACGCAGGACGGGGTCTACCGTTTCCGCACCGCCAGGCCGCCGGGGCCGTACCTCGCGCTGCTGGTCTTCGCCAGGGGGCTGCTGCGCTCCGTGGCGACCCGCGTCTACCTTCAGGACGGCCCCGACCCGCTGCTCGACGCCCTTGACCCGGCCCGCAGGGCGACCCTGATCGCCGAGCCCGACGGCGAGGGCTACCGGTTCGACGTCAGGCTCCAGGGTGAGAAGGAGACGGTCTTCCTTGAGTTCTGAGAGTTCCGGCGCCGCCGCCACGGCTTCCGGCGAAGGCCCCGCGAGTCCCGACACCGGGCTGCTCGCCCCCGTCAGGGCGGGCACCGCCGCCGAGGCCGCCACCTCCGACCACGCCTGGCTGCGGGCCATGCTGGCGGCGGAGGCGGCCCTGGCCCGCGCCCAGGCGCGAGCCGGAGCGGCGCCGCAGGACGCCGCCCGCGTGATCGGCCGGGTGACGGAGACGATCACGGTGGACCCGGCGGACCTCGCCAGGCGGGCCAGACAGGCGGCCAACCCCGTCGTGCCGCTGGTCGCCGAGCTGAGACGGGCCGTGGCCGCGCGGGACCCCGAGGCGGCCAAACACGTCCACCGGGGAGCCACCAGCCAGGACATCCTCGACAGCGCCGCGATGCTGGTCTCCCGCGAGGCGGTCGGGATCACCCTGTCGGAGCTGGAACGGGCCATGGGCACGCTCGCCGGGCTGGCCGAGACCCACCGGCACACCCTGATGGCCGCCAGGACGCTCGGGCAGCACGCCGTGCCCACCACGTTCGGCCTCCGCGCCGCCGACTGGCTGGCGGGCCTGCTCCACGCCAGGGACCGGCTGCGGGGGCTGCGTCTGCCCGCCCAGCTGGGCGGGGCCGCGGGGACCCTGGCGGCCCTCGGCGGGGATCCGGAGCTGTCCCACCTGTTCGCCGAGGAGCTCGGACTTCAGGCACCCCTGGTGCCCTGGCACGCCGAGCGGTCGGTCGTCGCCGAGCTCGGAGCCGCCCTCGCGCAGACTGCGGGCGCGCTCGGCAAGGTGGCCCTCGACGTGATCATGCTGTCGCAGACCGAGGTCGGCGAGGTCGCCGAGTCCTCGGCCGGACAGTCCTCCGCGATGCCGCACAAGCGCAACCCCGCGCTGTCGGTGCTCGTCCGCTCGGCCGCCCTCCAGGTGCCGGTGTACGCGCAGCTCCTGACCTCCGCGCAGCTCGCCGAGCACGAGCGGGCCGCGGGCGCGTGGCAGGCCGAGTGGCACCCCCTGCGCGAGTGCCTGCGGCTGACCGCGGGGGCGGCGGAGACCACCGCGGAGCTGGTCGGCGGACTGCGGATCCTTCCCGGGCGGATGCGGGCGAACGTCGGCCTCACCGGGGACAGGATCGTCTCCGAGCGCCTGGCCGCTCTGCTCGGCAGGGACAGGGTCGACCTGGCCTCGGCTCAGGACGGGCCGCTCAGGCAGGCGCTCGCGGGCGAGGTCCCCGCTGACGTGTTCGACCCCGCCGACTACCTGGGGGCCGCGCAGGCCCTCATCGACCGTGTCCTCACCGCCTACCGGGAGCAGCCTTGACACCCTCTCCGTCCTCGAAGGACCGGGCCCTCCGGCCGGGGCTGAGCCTCGCCCACCGCCTCGACGGCCCCGAGCGGGCGCCGCTCCTGGTGCTCGGCCCCTCGCTGGGCACCACCCTGGAGGTGTGGGACCCGCAGCTGGAGGCGCTGGCCGCCTCATGGCGGGTGCTCCGCTACGACCTGCCGGGCCACGGCGGCTCCGCCCCCGCCACCGAGGCGACCCTCGACCTGCTGGCCGACGCCGTGCTCGACCTGGTCGGCGAGCTGACCGGCGAGGAGAGGTTCGCGATCGGGGGGATCTCCCTCGGCGGCGCGGTCGCGGCCACCGTCGCCGCCCGGGTCCCCGGCAGGGTGACCCACCTGGTGCTGTGCTGCAGCTCCGCCCGTTTCGGCGAGCCGGGACCGTGGCTGGAGCGCGCGGAGGCCGTACGACGGGACGGCATGAAGCCGCTCGCGGACGTCCTGCCGGGCCGGTGGTTCGCCTCGTGCCAGGCGAGGGACGTCCCAGAGGGGGGAGACGCCCGCGCCGGCGGTCCCGGCGGAGGCGTCCCGGGGACGGGGGATCCCGGGGGAGACAGGACCGCCTCGGCCGTCTCCGGTGACGTCGCCAGGGTGCTGCGGATGCCGTACGGCACGGACGCCGGCTCGTACGCGGCGTGCTGCGAGGCCATCGCCGGCTACGACCTCACCGGCGGGCTCGGCGCCATCACCGCGCCGACCCTGGTCGTGGCGGGCGCGGACGACCCCGCGACGCCCGTCGGCCACGCCGTCGCCCTGGCCACGGGCATCGCCGGAGCGCTGCTCGCCGTGGTGCCCGAGGCCGCCCACCTGGCGAACGTCGAGCAGGCCGCGACGGTCACCGCCGCGATCGTCCGCCACCTCGGCGGCGACGCCGCGGCCAGGGGAACGCGGACCCGGCGGCAGGTCCTCGGCGACGCGCACGTCGACCGCGCGGCGGCCGCGACCACCGACTTCACCCGCGACTTCCAGGACCTCATCACCCGCTACGCCTGGGACGAGATCTGGAACCGCCCCGGCCTGGACCGCCGCGTCCGCAGCTGTGTCACGCTGACCGCGCTCGTGGCCGGGGGGCACCTGGAGGAGCTGGCCATGCACGTCCGCGCCGCGCTGCGCAACGGGCTCACCCCTGAGGAGATCAAGGAGGTCCTGCTCCAGACCGCGATCTACTGCGGGGTGCCGGCGGCGAACGCCGCCTTCGCCGTGGCGCAGCGGACGCTCGCCGAGACGGGCTGAGCGCCGCCCCACGCCCGGACCGGCATCACGCCTCATCTGCTGTTACGGTCAAACGCTCGTCGGCGAACCCGGGGATAAGGGCGGCGGATGAGTGGGTAGGAGAGCGCCCGTGAATGGCGAAGCGCACACCACAGGACCAGACATATCGGCATCGGCGCCATCTCCGGTCACGGTCGATCTTCTGCTTTCGGTCAACCGGGACCGCCACCCGACCACCGTGGACACCCGGGAGACGCTCCTGGACACCCTGCGTGAGCGGCTCGGCCTGACCGGGGCGAAGAAGGGGTGCGACCACGGGCAGTGCGGGGCGTGCACGGTGCTGGTCGACGGGCGGCGGGTGAAGTCCTGCCTGACGCTGACGGTGACCCTGGACGACAGGGAGATCGTCACGGTCGAGGGACTGGCCGGGGAGGACGGGCCGCACCCGCTGCAGACGGCGTTCGTCGAGCACGACGCCTTCCAGTGCGGCTACTGCACGCCGGGTCAGCTCTGCTCGGCGGTCGGCATGCTGGCCGAGGCCGCGGCGGGGTGGCCGAGCGCGGTCACCCCGGACGTGGGCGGCGGAACCTCCCCGGACGAAGGGACCCCGTCCGGCGGGGACGTTCCGCCCGGAGACGGGATCAGGCTCGACGACGACGAGATCCGTGAGCGCATGAGCGGCAACCTGTGCCGCTGCGGCGCCTACGTCAACATCGTCGCGGCCATCACGGAGGTGGCGCGGTGAGACCCTTCGCCTACCTGCGGCCCGCCGACGCGCCGTCGGCGGTCACCGCGTCCGCCGAGCGGCCGAACACCATGTACCTCGCGGGCGGCACGAACCTGGTCGACCTGATGCGCCTCGGCGTCGTCTCCCCCGAGGTCCTGGTGGACGTCAGCAGGCTCTCCGCCGACGCCGTCGAGGAGGGGCCGGACGGCACCCTGACGATCGGCGCGGGCGTGCGCAACAGCGACCTGGCCGCCGACCCCCTCGTACGGCGCCGCCACCCGATGCTGGCCCAGTCGGTGCTCGCGGGGGCCTCGGGGCAGATCCGCAACATGGCGACCGTCGGCGGCAACCTGCTGCAGCGCACCCGCTGCTCCTACTTCCAGGACGTCACCAAACCCTGCAACAAGCGGCTGCCGGGCACCGGCTGCCCCGCCCGCGAGGGAGACCACCGCAACCTGGCGATCCTCGGCCACTCGGAGAGCTGTGTGGCCACCCACCCGTCCGACATGGCCGTGGCGCTGACCGCCCTCGGCGCGATCGTCCACGTGCGGGGCGCCGACGGTCCTCGCACCGTGCCGATGCCCGGGCTGCACCGGCTTCCCGGCGACGAGCCCGAGCGCGACACCGTGCTGGACCCCGGCGACCTGATCACCGCCGTCGAGGTCCCTCCGCTGCCGTTCGCGGCCAGGTCGCGTTACCGCAAGGTCAGGGACAGGGCGTCGTTCGCGTTCGCCGTCGTCTCGGTCGCGGTGGCGCTCGACGTGGCCGACGGCGTGGTGCGCGACTGCCGGATCGCGCTCGGCGGCGTCGCCCACGTGCCGTGGCGGGCCGAGACGGCCGAGGCGGCGCTGCGCGGCTCCGCCGCCACCGAGGCCGGGTTCGCCGACGCCGTGGACGCCGAGCTGGCCGCGGCGCGTCCCCTGCCGGACAACGCGTTCAAGGTGCCCCTGGCCCGCAACGTGCTGGTCCGCACCCTCATCGACCTCGCGGAGGCATCATGAGCACCACGACGACTCCGCCGACGACCCTGCCGGCGCGTGAGGCCACGCCGTACGTCGGCTCGGCGCTGGACCGGGTCGAAGGCCTGGAGAAGGTGACGGGCCAGGCGAGATACGCCTTCGAGTACTCCCCGGACGACCTCGCCTACGCCGTGCCCGTGCAGGCGACCGTCGCGCGCGGGAAGATCCGCACGGTCGACGTCGACGCCGCGGTCAAGCTGCCCGGTGTGATCGCCGCCATCTGGCACGGCAACGCGCCCAGGCTGGCCCCCCCGGAGAACGCCGAACTGGCCGTGCTCCAGTCACGAGAGGTGGCCTACCGGGGGCAGTACGTCGCGGTCGTGGTGGCGGAGACGCTGGAGAACGCCAGGGAGGCGGCCAGGCTACTGCGGGTGGACTACCAGGTCGAGGAGCACGACGTCGAGCTGCGCGCCGACCACCCGGAGATGTACCGCCCCGAGCGAGTCAACCCCGCCTACCCCGCGGACACCGAGCAGGGCGAGCCCGACGCCGCCCTCGCCGAGGCCCAGGTCGTGGTCGACGAGATCTACAGCACGCCCGCCGAGCACAACAACCCGATGGAGCCGCACGCGACGGTCGCCGTGTGGGACGGCGACGGGCTGACCCTCTACGACTCGACCCAGGGCGCCTCCTCGGTCCGCGACACCGTCGCGCCGCTGTTCGGCCTGCCGCCGGGCAACGTCCGGGTGGTCTCCCCGCACGTCGGCGGGGGCTTCGGGTCGAAGGGCATGCCCCTGTCGCCGGTCGTGCTCGCCGCGCTCGCCGCCAAGCACGCGGGACGGCCCGTCAAGCTCGCGGTCACCCGCCAGCAGATGTTCGCGGTGACCGGCTACCGCACCCCGACGATCCAGCGGGTACGGCTCGGCGCGGACACGGAGGGACGGTTGAGTGTGATCGTCCACGACGCGTTCGAGCAGAGCTCCAGGATCAGGGAGTTCGCCGAGCAGACCGCCACGCCGACCCGGATGATGTACGCCGCGCCCAACCGGCGCACCACCCACAGGCTGGTCAGGCTCGACGTCCCCACCCCCTCCTGGATGCGCGCCCCGGGGGAGACCCCCGGCATGTTCGCCCTGGAGTCGGCGCTGGACGAGCTGGCCGTCGCCTGCGGAGTCGACCCGGTCGAGCTGCGCGTCCGCAACGAGCCCGACGCCGACCCGGAGAGCGGCCTGCCGTTCAGCTCCCGCAACCTCGTCGCCTGCCTGCGCGAGGGCGCGCGCAGGTTCGGCTGGGCGGAGCGCGACCCCGCGCCGGGGATCAGGCGCAGGGACGGCCTGCTGGTCGGCACCGGCGTCGCGGCGTCCACCTATCCGGTGTACCGCGTCCCCTCCAGGGCCACCGCCCGCGCCGAGTGGGACGGCACGTTCAGCGTGCGGATCGCCGCCACGGACATCGGCACGGGCGCCAGGACCGTCCTGACCCAGATCGCCGCCGACACGCTGCGCGCCTCACCGGAGCGGATCAGCGTGGAGATCGGCGACAGCGCGCTGCCCGACGCCTCGGTCGCGGGCGGTTCCATGGGCACGGCCTCGTGGGGCACAGCCGTGGTCAGGGCCTGCGAGGCGCTGACCGAGGAGCTGGACCGGCGGGGCGGCGAGGTACCGGAGGAAGGGCTCGAGGTCTCCGCCGACACCGCGCGGGAGGTCGGCGCGAAAAGACGCTTCGCCCAGCACGCCTTCGGCGCCCAGTTCGCCGAGGTCGGCGTGGACCCCGACACGGGGGAGACGCGGGTGCTGCGGCTGCTCGGTGTGTTCGCCGCGGGCCGGATCGTCAACCCGAAGACCGCGCGCTCGCAGTTCATCGGCGGCATGACCATGGGCCTGTCGATGGCGCTGTTCGAGGAGAGCGTCATGGACCGGGAGTTCGGCGACTACCTCAACCACGACTTCGCCCAGTACCACATCGCCGCCTGCGCCGACGTGAGGGACGTCGAGGCGGTCTGGATCGAGGAGGACGACCCGCACCTCAACCCGATGGGGGCCAAGGGCATCGGGGAGATCGGCATCGTCGGCACCGCGGCGGCCGTCGCGAACGCGGTGTACCACGCCACCGGCGTCCGTGTCCGCGACCTGCCGATCCGCCTCGACAGACTCGTGCGCTGAGCGCGGCGCGAGCCATGCCCCGGCTCTTCAGACGCGCGGCGGGCACGCTCGCGGACGCGGCCCCCGGATGGCTCGTCGAAACCGTGAGGGTCGCGCCCGCCGCGCCCCAGTGGTGGCCGATGCTGCGCATGGCGCTGGCCGTGGTGGCCCCGCTGCTGGCGGCGCTCGCCGCGGGGCGGATCGAACTCGGGCTGCTGCCGTCCATGGGGGCCATGGGCACCGCCCTCGCCGACCGGGGCGGAGCCTACCGGGCCAGGATCATCCGGATGGGGGCCGCCGGCCTCGCGGGGGCGCTCGGCTACCTCGTCGGAGCGGCGTTCCGCGGCCACGGCTGGATGACCGTGCTGGTCCTGGTGGCGGCCGCGGTGGTCTCCGCGCTGATCAGCACGACCGGGGCGGCGGGCTCCACGGCGGGGCTCCAGCTGCTCGTGATGACCGTTCTCGGCGGAGGCATACCGCTGCCGGGCCCGCCGGGAACCAACACCGTCATGTTCCTGATCGGCGTCGCGTGGGCGCTCGCGCTGGCGCTGGCCGACTGGCCGCTGCACCCGAGGGCGCCGGAGGAGGCCGCGGTGATCGCGGCCTACCGGACGCTCGAGAGGCTGTTCGCCGGCCGGGGCGCCGACGCCATGGCGGCCTTCGACTCCGCTCTCAGGAACGCCTACGACACCGTCTTCAGCGCCCGCTCCGCCGCGGCGGGGACCGATCCGGAACGCACCCGCCTCGTCGCCCTGCTGAACCAGGCGTCGCTGATCCGCAACGCGCTGATCTCGCTGGACCTGGAGGACCGCGCGCCGCCGGCGGAGGAGGCGGCGGCCGTCGGTGAGATCGCCGCCGCCCTCGCGGGAGAGCGTCCGCCCCCGGCGCCGCTTCGGCGCGAGGGCGACTCGCCCGCGACACGGGCCCTCGGCTCCGCCGTCGAAGGGGCCGTCGAACTGCTCTCCGGCGGGGACGTCGTGGCCGACCAGCTGCCCTACGAGCGGCTCGGGCGCCGGGGGCGGATCGCCGAGATCTGGGAGAGGGTCTGGTCGGGCCACCTGACCCGCGTCTACACGGCCAGGCTCGCGCTCTGCATGGGGGCCGCGGGCGCGGTGAGCGAGCTCGGCTGGTTCGAGCGCTCCTACTGGATGACGCTGACCGTCGCGCTGGTGCTCAAACCCGACTTCGGGTCCGTGTTCGCCCGTGCCGTGCAGCGCGCCCTCGGAACCCTGGCGGGCACGTTGATCGGCACCGTGGTGCTCGTCGCCGTGCCGTACGGCCCGGCGATCCTCGTCCCGATCGCGGTGTTCGCGGCGCTCCTGCCGTACGGCATGCAACGCAACTGGGGCCTGATGTCGGCCTTCCAGGCGCCGCTGGTGCTGCTGCTGGTCGACCTGCTGACCCACGGCGGCCCGAGGCTGGCGGAGATCCGCCTGGTCGACACCCTGGCCGGATGCCTGATCGTCCTGCTGCTGGGATACCTGCCGTGGCCGGCGAGCTGGGAGGCGCCGGTCGGCCCGAGGTTCGCCGACGCGGTCTCCGCGACCGCGAACTACCTCGGGCACGCCTTCGACAGGGGGCACACCGGCAGGGCGCTGCTGCGGCACCGGGTCTACGACGCCCTGGCCGATCTGCGGACGGTCTTCCAGCGGGCGGTGACCGAGCCTTCCGTGGTCAGCAGGCGCGTCACCACGTGGATGCCCGCGATGACCGCGCTGGAACAGGTGGCGGACGCGACCGCCGCGACCGTCGCCCGTGCCGAGCACGGCGCGCCGCCGCCGTCGCCGGAGGCGGTCAGAGCCGTGGTCGCCTCCCTGGAGGACATCGCGGCCGACGTCCGCGCGGGGTGCCCGCCGAGGCGGCCCGAGCTCGCCGAGGACGAGCCGCTCGAGAGGGTGAACTCCGCGGTCCGCGGTCTGCGCGACACCGTCTCCGGCCGTCACACCTGCTGACGCGGCTCTGGCGGACGGCGCTCGCGCTCTCCCGGCGTTCCCGGTGGAGGAGTCCCGCGGGCCCGGAACGGGAGGCCGTCAGCCGTCGCCCGCCGCGCCGCCGTCTCCGTGCGCCGCGGGCTCGCTCTGGGCCAGGGCGGAGTGCCGGTAGGAGTATCCGAAGTACACGACCAGGCCGATCAGGAACCACACCGCGAAACGCACCCAGGTCTGCCACTGCAGGAAGGTGATCAGCCAGAGCGAGAAGAGGATGCCGATCGCCGGGACGAAGGGCATTCCCGGGCAGCGGAAGGTGCGCGGCAGGTCGGGCCGCCTGTAGCGCAGCACGATCACCGCGGCGCACACGACGACGAAGGCGAGCAGGATGCCGATGTTGGTCAGCTCCGCGGCCTCCACGATGGGCAGGAACCCGGCGATGAGGGCCGAGATGACGCCGACGATCCACGTCACGCGGGTCGGCACGTGCCGGGTCGGGTGCGTCTTGGCGAACCACCTGGGCAGCAGTCCGTCGCGGCTCATCGAGAACCACACGCGGCTCACGCCGAGCATGAAGGTGAACATGACGGTGAGGATGCCGACGATCGCCCCGACCGCGATCACGTCCGCCAGGCCCCGCAGGCCCACCGACTTGAACGCCGTGGAGAACCCGCTCTCCTTGTCGATCTCGCTGTACTTCTGCATGCCCGTCAGCACCAGGCAGGCCAGCACGTACAGCACCATCGAGATGCCGAGGGAGTAGATGATCGCCTTCGGCATGTGGCGCTGGGAGTCCTTCGACTCCTCGGCAGCCGTGCTCATGGCGTCGTAGCCGAAGACGGCGAAGAACACCGTGGCGGCGCCGGTGATCGCGCCGCTGATGCCGTAGGGGAAGAAGGGGGTGTAGTTGTCGGTGTTGATGTGGAAGAAGCCGACGACGATGACCAGCAGCACCACGGCGACCTTCAACCCCACGACCGCCATCTCGAACCTGGCGGCGTTCTTCATGCCGAGGTTCAGCAGGTAGGCGATCAACAGGCACAGCAGGGCGGCGAACAGGTCGACCCGGTGCCCCTCACCGGTTCCCGGCGCGCCCAGCATCCACGCGGGCAGTTGCACGCCGAGGTCGCCGAGCAGGAATGAGAAGTAACCCGAGATGCCGATGGCCACGACCGCGACGATCGCGGTGTACTCCAGCAGCAGGTCCCAGCCGATGAACCAGCCCGCCAGCTCGCCCAGGACGGCGTAACCGTAGGTGTAGGCGGATCCGGCCTTGGGGATGAGCCCGGCGAACTCGGCGTACGAGAACGCCGCCGCCGCGCTCGCGATGCCGGCGATCAGGAACGAGATCACGACGGCGGGACCGGCGACGCCGTTGGCGACGGCGCCCGCGAGGGTGAAGATGCCCGCGCCGATGATGCCGCCGACCCCGATCGCGGTCAGCTGCCACAGTCCCAGCACGCGGGTGAGCTGCTCGCTCCTGCCGCCCTCTGGTTCCTCGATGTGCTCGATGGGTTTGCGGCGCAGAACGCCGGATCCCGCCCGTCGCCTGGCCATGACGTTTCCCTTCGCACGACGACTGCGGCGGACGACCCGACCCGCCATGATCCCAGCGGAGGACTCCTACCCTGTTCGGCTGGGCTTATTCCAGGCGTTGATCCCGTTCGGCGAGGACATGTCCGCTGGTGGGAGGGGGTACAGCGGGCCCGCGCCCTGTCCTGAGGGCATTCGGCGAGGTAACGTCGAGGTATCGAATCCCGGACACGGGGGGAGACGCCATGCCGAGCGATCCCGATCACGTGCTCGACGCCATCGACGGAGTCGTCGACGAGTGGCTCGCCATGAGCGAGGACTCCATGCGCTGGGCGCCACCGGAGAAGCCTCCGCCGAAACCGCGGCTCGCGCTGCCGTCGCCGCCCCTGCCGCACCTCGTCGAGGAGCTGCTGCAGGAGGTCGGCGTGCACACCCAGGCCGTGGTCGAGGCCTTCCGTCCGCTGGGGGAGGGGGTGATGGGAGCCTTCGCCTCGTTCTTCGACAGCCCCGCGATGCGTCAGCTGATCGAGCCCGCCGACTGGCCGGAGGAGCACCCTCCGCTCGATGTCGACATCGACTACGACGTCCCGGATCCCGGACCGGCTCCCGGGTCCCGGCCGCCGCCGGAGGCCGACCGGCCGGGGTGAGCCGCCGCGAAGCCGGTAACCGGCGAGGCCGCGACGAGGTCACTGTGAGATCACCGCGAGGCGAGATCACTGCGAGGCCGCCGCGAGACGGCGCCGCCTTCCACCTGCTTCCCCCCGGCCAGGCCTTCGCTCTCAGGAGTCGGAGTCGTCCAGGGCGAAGGCGAGGTAGCGCTCCGCGGAGCGCCGCACGGCGTCGGCGCCGTCGGTGTGCACGACCCGCTTCCACCAGCCGCCGTAGACGCGGTCGAAGTCGTACGGCGCGAGCAGCGACAGGGCGCGGCGGACCGTCCTGGGGCGTTCGGGGATCAGGTTGGGGTAGCTGTGCATGAAGCTGACCCACCGCCGGTCCGGCACCACCTGGAGGATGTCGCCGGAGAACAGCGCGCCTCGGCCCTCCTCGCCGTCGCGCCAGTGCATCACCTGGCCGCCGTCGAAGTGCACGCCCGCGTTGATCAGGGTCAGGCCCTCCACGATCTCGCGGGTCTCGCCCTCCCAGAACACCACCGACTCGTCGGGGCGCGCCACCCACTCACGGTCCTTCGCGTGGATGTAGACAGGAGCGTCGAAGGCGTGCGCCCACTCGACCATCGTCCCGTAGAAGTGCGGGTGACTGATCGCGATGGCGTCGACCCCGCCGAGCTCGGTGACCTCCCTGAGGATGTCGTCGTCGAGGTAGGTGACCATGTCCCACAGCACGTTCCCCGCGGGAGTGCGGACCAGTAGCGCGCGCTGGCCGATGGCGGTCGCGGGATCGACGCCGACGCCGACCACCCCCGCGCCCTCCTCGGCGATCATCGGCTTGTGCCCCGCCTCGCGCAGCTCGTTCAGCGACGTCCACCGCTGGCCCTGCCAGCCGACGTACTGCCGTTCGTCCTCGCAGATGGGGCAGTTCTCACGCGGGGCGGCGTACTGGACGCCGCAGGTCAGGCAGATCGGCAGGTCGTTCACGCGGCTCCTCCTGCACGTCGTGCCCGGACGGGGCGGGCGACGGTGGTCAAGGTCGTCTGGAACAGACGCTATAGGGGGAAGCGGGCGGCAGGCTCCTTCCGGTGGATGTTTCGCGTGAATTCGGAGTCCGGACCGTCCCCGCGCGGCTCGCATCAAGCCCGCGCGTCAGGACCGCCCGCGCGGGCTTCGCGTCGGAGAGGGGAGGCCCCGCGCGGGCGGAGTGTCATGGGTCGCGGAGGAGCGGTCACGAGCCGCCGGGAAGGCCGTACGCCTGGGCGACCAGCTCGTAGGAGCGGATCCGGTCGGCGGGGGAGTGGACCATGGTGGTGATCATCAGCTCGTCCGCCTCGGTGCGCTTTCGCAGCTGGTTGAGGCCTTCCCTGACCTCGGTCGCGTCCCCGAGGACCACGTTGGACAGATGCTCCTGGACGAAGTCCTCCTCGAACGGGCTGTAGGGGTAGGCCTCGGCCTCCTCCGGGGTCGGGACCGGCTGGGGAGCCCCGCGGCGCAGCCTGAGCGTGGACAGCGCGCCCGAACGGGCCAGGCGGAGCGCCTGCGCGGAGGTGTCCGCGGCGACGGCCGAGACGCCGATCAGCGCGTACGGCCGGTCGAGCACGCTGGACGGCTGGAAGGAGGAGCGGTACAGCTCCAGGGCGGGAAGGGTGTTGGCCGAGCTGAAGTGGTGGGCGAACGCGAACGGCAGGCCGAGTATGCCGGCGAGCTGGGCGCTGAAGCCGCTGGAGCCGAGAAGCCAGATCGGCGGGCGCCCCGACTCGGGGGACCTGGGGGTGGCGACGACCCTCTCCAGGGGATGTCCCTGCGGGAACGACCCGTCCAGGAAGGCGGTCAGCTCGGCCAGCTGCTCGGGGAACTCGTCGGCGTCCAGGCCGTGCCTGCGCAGCGCCCTGGCCGTGGCCTGGTCGGTTCCCGGAGCCCTGCCGAGCCCGAGGTCGATGCGTCCCGGGTGCAGCGCGTGGAGGGTGCCGAACTGCTCGGCCACGATCAGCGGGGCGTGGTTGGGCAGCATCACGCCGCCGGATCCCAGCCGGATCGTCCTGGTCGCGGCGGCGAGATGGGCGATCAACACGGCGGGGGAGGAACTGGCCACGGAGGGCATGCCGTGGTGCTCGGCCACCCAGATCCGGTGGTATCCCCACTCCTCGGCCCGTCTGGCGAGCTCGGTGCTGGCGCGCAGGGTCTCCGTCGGGGTCACCCCGGACCCGACGACGGCCAGCTCCAGGATCGACAGCGGAACCTCGGCGGAGCCGCGTGCCACGCCACGGATGTTGTCTTCAGCCATGAGAACGGCAACCCCGGCCAACCGGAGGTTATTTCCCGCCGACCCGTGCGCGAATCATGAGTCTCCCGGCGACACGGCTCACCCGTGCGGTGCGGAACCATCAGAAAACCACCACTCCTGCTGAAAGCCGGGGATATCGTCCGGAGACCACCACTCCGGCTGACAGTCGGGGTGGTCGAAGATCCCGCCATTCCTGCTCGTCTTCATCGATACGGGCACGCAGGAAAGCGAGCAGGGTATCCGTGATGTCTCTGATGTCCACGACGACATCATTCCTGGGACGGCCCGCTCCGATCGCTCTCCGGATCCTCGCCGCCGGGTGGGGCGAGGTGCCGGGGCGGCCAGGCGCCGCCAGGCAGGGGCGTCAGGTCCTCCCGCGGTCGTGACGTGCGGGATCGGCATCGGCGATTCCGTGCGCAGGGCGGCCGAAAAGATCTGCTTCGTCTCCCGGTATTCGATCCCTCGAATTCAGTTCGCTGATTTCAATCCTTATGAGAGCATTTGCGTTCTTTTGGATTCCGTCTCACTTGAAATCGCCGATGCGCGGTATTGACGCCTGCTTGATGCGGACGTACTTTTCGCATGACGCCAATTATAGGCGCTTTATCGGTGATCAGACTCTAAGGAGGAGTCATGTCCGGCAAGCGTATTACGGCCAAAGCGGCCGGCGTTCTCGGGAGCGCCGTTCTCGCCGCCACCCTGTTCGCCGCCCCGGCCAGCGCGGCGACGTTCAAGTGCTCCGTCACATTCCTCAACGTCGCGTCGATCGAGGTGATGGTTCAGGCCCCCACCGTCCAGGCGGCCGAAGCGCTGGTCAGGCTGCTCATCCCCACCGCGGCCACGGTGAGCTGCCAGGCCGCATGACCGGTGCGCGCCTCCGGTCGGCGAACCGCCGCAACACCCCGCATCGAATGTCCACCGCGTGGGTAAGCCCCGTTTTCCAGCTCGCCTGGCAGGAAATCTCTGGACAGTGCAGCCGGTTGTTTTAGCGGTGATGTCATTTATGCGGACAAAAGTAATGGAAACGCGGGCGCGAGCCGGCAAGATTCCCCGGGTCGCGCCCGTGAAACCGTCGTGCCCAGGCCGCCGGGTTCCAGCGATCGCCGTGTCGGCCGGTGGAACTCGAATCGGCCGGTGACGTCCTCCGGCGGGAACAGGGTTCTCCATCGGTGAAAAGGGAAGAAGGCGAAGCCGCGGGAATGGGCGTTCCCCCGGGTCGCTTACCGGTGGATCGGCGCTCACGCGACGGCGAGCAGCGGCCCCGGATCGCCCGCGTCGCCCCCAGGCCGTCCGCGAAGGAGGCCCGACTGTTCGGGCCCTGCTGTACGCGATCGACGAGAGAGCGCCCTTGGGGAAGCCGAGACCTCTGATGTCTGCGGCCTGCGTGAACGCGGGCCGGAACGTACGCGTGAGACCCGGCGGCGACCCCGGCTGACCGGAGGTTGTCTCCGGTCGGCCGGGATCGCCGGGGAGATCGTGCCGGGAGCCGTTCAGAGCCGCCAGGCGCACACCGCCGTGCGGTCGTCCTCGTGGGACTCCGCGCGGAAGCTGAGCTGCCAGAAGAACTCGGGAAGGGAGGGCGTCGTCGGCTGGGTCCACCAGGCCGACACCTGGTCGCTCACCTGCTCGCCGCGCAGCGGCCTGGCCAGGCCGCCCGTGCACAGCAGCAGCATGTCGCCTCTGCGCAGGTCCACCGTCGCGGTCTCCACCGAGGCCGCGTCCCCGGGGAGCGTGGCGGACGAGGCGGCCCCGGCGGCCTCGGGCAGGCACGGCGTCCACAGCCCGTCACGCAGGAGCGTCGCCGCGCCGTCGCCGACGCGCGCCACGTGGGCGCGGTGCTCGCCGGTGTCGATCACCGCCACCAGGAGCGCGGTGCCGAGGGCGTCGACCGTGACCCGGTCGCGCTCGGCCCGTCCGCGAAGATCGCCCGCGACGTCCGCGAAGAAGGACTCCGCGGGGGCGCCGCGCTCCACGTGGCGCAGGAGGCCGGGCAGGTTGCGGTAGGCCGCGGAGCAGGCGTCGGCCGATCCGACGTGCGACAGCTCCCCGTCCGCGACCCCCGTGGCGACGCACGCGAGGAGCCGGGCCTCGTCGATCTGCCACAGTCCCATCGCGTCCCGGCGCGGGGTTCCCCGGCGACGATGGTCCTCTCCCCTGACGGAGGCCGCCCTGACGGCCAGGTCCGGCAGGTCGGCGCCGTCGAGCTCGCTGTCCGGCCTTTTTCCGGTCGCGTCCGGGATCACGCCGGTGACCGGACGCGTCTTCGGCCCGCGGCCGATGACGAGCGGGTCGAGGACTCTTCCCGCCGGGATGAATCGGGGTTTCGCCTGGAGTTGCTTCACATCGGTGCTTTCTTGTCGTTCCGATCTCAGACCGCGTCCGCGGGCGGGAGGGAGAACCCTGGCCCGGCCGGGGACGGTCAACCGCGTGCCGCCGGGAACGGCCGGTCCGTCCGCGACGGTCGCGGGCGGCTTCCTGGCCCGTCGTGGAGGACCGGCGTTCCGTAGGCCGTTAAAGCAGGCATTACTCGCAATTCCGACAAATCATTTGATGTTGGGAATCGGGCTGGCCGTTGCCGCATATGAGGAGCATGACAAACCGACGTGGGGGTGGAGGGCCGGGTTTACTGTCAGCACAAAAATAATTGTTAACGTGATATAACCTGGTTTTTTCGATGGTGGCAACACCGTAAAAGGAGACATTCCGGGCGGGAGGCGTCAGCGGCGCATCCGCTGGGCGACGTCCCGCAGCGCCGTCGCGAGCAGGTCCACGTCGTCGGCCGAGGTGAACAACGCCGGGGTGACCCGGACGCAGTCGCCCGCGGAGGGGCCTCCTCGGCGCACCGTGAAGACGCGGTAGCGATCCATCAGATATGCGGCGACGGCGACGTTGTCCGCCTCCGAGGTGCGTCCGGCCACCCGGAACGCCGTGATCGTCCCGTACATGTCCCGGTCCTCCGGGGTGAGGATCTCCAGGTTGGGGACGTCGCGCACCTGATGGACCCAGCGGTCGCGCAGGAAGCGCAGGCGCGCCTGCTTGACCGGGGCGCCGAGGGCGTCGTGGAAGTCCAGGGCGGTCTCCACGGTGAGGATCGGGGCGACGTCCATCGTGCCCGAGTGGACCCGCGAGCGGATGTCGTCCGTAGGGTAGGTCTCGTCGGCGAAGACCGGGTCGATGTCGGGGAGACGCTCCCTGCGGATGTAGAGGAAGCCCGCCCCCAGTGGGACGCCCATCCACTTGTGCAGGGAGAAGAAGGCGAAGTCCGCCCCGAGATCTCCGACGGTGAAGTCCAGGTGCCCCCATGAGTGGGCGGCGTCGACGATCGTGTCGACCCCTCTGTCCCGGGCCATCGCGACGATCTCCCTGACCGGAAGGACGAGCCCCGTGCGGTTGTTCATGTGGCTGAGCAGCAGCAGCCTGAGCCGGGGGTGCTCGTTCAGTGCCCGCTCGTAGGCGTCCAGCACCGCCTGCCGGGTCGCGGGCTCGGGGACGACCATCCGCTCGACCCGCACGCCGCGCCGGTCACGCAGCCAGTTCATGGCGTACTGCGCGCTGTGGTAGTCGAGGTCGGCGTACAGCACGGAGTCTCCGGGGCGCAGCCCGCGATAGCCGGAGATCAGGTTCTGCAGGGCCTCGGTGCCGCCGCGGGTGAAGGCGATCTCCTCCTCGGACACCCCGGCGACGGCGGCCACACGACGCCTGGCCCGCTCCGCCTGGGCCTTGTAGGTCGTGCGCAGCAGGTGGGAGCTCACCTCGTTGAGATGGTCGGTGACGCGGCGGTAGGCGTGGCGCACCGGGTCGGGCATGATCCCGTAGTAGCCGTTCTCCAGGTTGACGAAGTCCGTGCTGACCCGGTAGTGCCGTGCGACCGCGCGCCAGAGGGCCTCGTCCTCGGCGAGCCGTTCGGGAGCGGGGCCGGTGGGGACGACCGGCGGCAGAGGAGCCCGGGCTCCGGGATCGGGGAGGGCGGCCAGCGAGCCGAGCCCGGCGAGCACCTCACGTCTGGACAGGATCATCGAAGCCCTCCGCGCGGGACGGCGAGGGTCCGCGACGCGGCGGAGCCCCGGCCCGTGGTCGCGGCCGCCTGCGGGGTCGCCCGGCGGCGTCCGAGGCGGCGGTCGCCGGCGCGCTGCCCGGACGGCGACCGGGGTGGTGGCTGGTCGAGTCCCAGTGTGGGCGACCCGGGCCTGCCGGGGCGGCATTCGCGCCGCCGTGGCGTGGCGAGAGCGCCCTGCCCCCGCCCTGCCCCCGCCCTGCCTCCGTCGCCAGGCGTCCGCGGCGGGGCGAGGTGAGGGCGACGCGGCGTCCGGCGCCCGCCGCGGGACGGTCCGGCGTCCGGGGCCGGGGCGGCGGGCTTTACGCAATCCTCTGTTCCCGCGGGGCGCGTCCTGCCGTTTCGCGGGCATCATCACGGCTGATGTCCCGGACACGATCACCTCGTCGTCACAGGCCCGCCGCACCCGCCGCGGGCTCGGCACTTGCGGGCGCCCTGCTGGCCCTGTCGGTGCTCGTCGGGCTGGTCTTCGCGCACGGCGGGGCCTGCGCGGCGGTGGTCATGTCGGAGGAGGGCGGGCACGCCGCCCACACGGCGCAGGGGCCCCACAGAACCTCGGTGTGGCGGGGCGAGGAGTGCCGTGTCCCCGAGGCGCCGCGTGACACGGGATGTCACCATCGCGACCTGCCGTCCGGGCACCGTCACGGCACGGAGGGCGACTGCTCGGCTGTCGTCGCGGCGGGGTCCGGGTCCCCGTCCGAGGCGGCGTCGCTCCCCGAGCTCCCGTCCTCGCCGACGGCACGCGGGCCGCGGGCCCGCCATGACGGCTCCGCGCGTCAGACGCCCGGCCTCCTGGATCTCTGCGTGATGCGCATATAGGCCGACGCGCCGCTCGCCCGCCCGTGCGTGGCGGGCCTGTCCCGTCGTCCCATCCGCGTCCACTTCCTTATCCGTGACGTGGCCGTACGGCATGCCGTGACCACGTCGTTCACATCAGGGATCCACCATGACACCACATGACACCGCCGCGCGCCCCGGGCGCGCGGCCTCCTCGGGCTGCCCTTCGCTCGCCCTGACCGTCGGCAACACCCCGCTCGCCTTCGTCTCGGGGCCGATCGTCCCCGAGGGGCGAGGGTTCTGGGCCAAGCTCGAGGGCTTCAACCCCGGCGGCATCAAGGACCGCCCGGCACTGCACATGATCCGCCAGGCCAGGGCCAGGGGGGACCTGGTCCCCGGCGGGACCGTCGTCGAGTCGACCAGCGGCACCTTCGGCCTCGGCCTGGCCCTGGCGGGGATCGTCTTCGGCCATCCGGTCGTCCTGGTCGGCGACCCCGGCCTGGAGCCCCTGATGCGCAGGTTGCTGACCTCGTACGGCGTGCGCCTGGAGATCGTCACCGAGCCCGACCCCGTCGGCGGGTGGCAGGAGGCCCGTCGCAGGCGGGTCCGGCGGCTGACGGAGGAACTGCCGGGCTCCTACTGCCCCGACCAGTACAACAACCCCGACAGCGTCACCGCCTACGCCGGGCTCGCCCACGAACTGATGGGCAGGCTGCCCCAGATCGACGTGCTGGTCTGCTCGGTCGGCACCGGCGGGCACAGCGCGGGCATCCACCGGGTGCTGCGCCAGCACCACCCCGGTGTGAAGCTCGTCGGGGTCGACACCGTCGGCTCGACGATCTTCGGCCAGCCCGCGAGGCCCCGGCTCATGAGGGGCCTGGGCAGCAGCATCCATCCTCGCAACGTCGCCTACGACAGTTTCGACGAGGTGCACTGGGTGAGCGCGGCCGAGGCCGTCTGGGCCTGCCGCGCGCTCGCCGCGCGGCACTACGTCTCAGGAGGGTGGAGCACCGGAGCCGTCACCCTCGTCGCCCGCTGGTTGGCCCGCACCGGTCCCGCGGACCGGACGATCGTGGCGATCTTCCCCGACGGGCCGTGGCGGTACTGGAACACCATCTTCGCCGACGACTACTGCCTGGCCAACGGCCTGCTCGCGACCGTCCCCGCGGAGGAGCCCGACGAGGTCGCCTCCCTGACGGAACGCGAGGTGCGCCGCTGGACGCGCTGCGCCGACGTGGCCGACCCGGCCGACGTCCGTGCCCGGGGGAGGAGGCGGTGATCGAGACCGTCAGGCGGTTCCGCTCCTTCGGCCGCCCGATCCAGGTGCTCCAGGTCAACCAGATGGGCATCAACCTCGGTTTCTACATGCTCATGCCGTACCTGGCCGACCACCTGGTCCGTGACGCGGGCCTGGCGGTCTGGACCGTGGGGCTGGTCCTGGGGCTGCGCAGCCTGAGTCAGCAGGGACTGTTCCTGGTCGGCGGCACCCTGTCCGACCGGCTCGGCTACAAGCCGATGATCATGGCGGGGTGCGCGCTCCGCACAGCGGGGTTCGCCCTCTTCGGGCTCTCGGGGTCGCTGCCGATCCTGGTCGTCGCCGCGGTGTTGACCGGGTTCGCCGGGGCGCTGTTCAACCCCGCGGCCCGCGCCTACCTCGCCCACGAGGCGGGGGCACGCAAGGTCGAGGCGTTCGCGCTGTTCAACGTCTTCTACCAGACGGGAATCCTGCTCGGGCCGCCGGTGGGCATGGCTCTGCTGGGGGCGGGTTTCCGCGCGGTCTGCCTGTCGGCGGCGGCGGTCTTCGCGCTGCTGGCCGTTCTGCAGTGGGCCTGCCTGCCGGCCAGGAGGGGGGCGGAGGCGGGGTCGGCGCGGCCGGTCCTGCACGACTGGAGGGAGGCGTTCGGCAACCGGGCCTTCCTGTCCTTCGCCGCCGCGATGACGGCCTCGTACGCACTGTCGTACCAGATGTACCTGGGGCTGCCCCTCGAGGTACGGCGGGTCACCGGCTCCGGCTCCGGGGTGGCGCTCCTGTACACGATCTCCGCCCTGCTCGGCGTCCTCGGCCAGATACGGCTGACCGCCTGGTGCTCGGCGAGGCTGAGCGGAGGACGGGCGGTCGCCTTCGGCCTGCTGCTCATGGGGGTGTCCTTCGTGCCGCTGACCGCCTCGCCCGGGGCCGGGCCGTCCTCGTGGGCGGCGCTGGCCCCCGTCGTGGCGTGCGTGGTCCTGCTCACCCTGGGAACCATGGTGGCCTTCCCCTTCGAGATGGCCATGATCACCGATCTGGGCGGCGAGCGTCTGATCGGCACCTACTACGGGCTCTACAACCTGTTGTCGGGCGTGGGCGTCCTGGCGGGCAACCTGCTCAGCGGCGCGGTGATCGACCTGGCGGCCTCCTCGGGCCTGGCGAGCCTGCCCTGGCTGCTGCTGGCCGCCGCCGGGCTGGTCTCCTCGGCCCTCGTCCGCGGTCTCGAACGGCGTGGCCGTCTCGGCGCGGCCGTACCGGCGCGGGCGGCGCTCGGCCCGGGGTGAGCACCGCTCCGACAGGCGCGGTCACCGGCCGTGCCGTGCGGCCACAGCCGTACGGCACGGCCTCCAGAACGCGTGCTAAATTGAACATATGAGTAATCGTTCAACTGTTGTGCCGTTGGACCAGGACGCGTGCCAGGCCCAGGCGGTGGACGCCGGGCGCGTGTCCTCGGTGCGCCGGTTCCTGCCCTCCGACGAGGCGGTGCAGGACCTGGCCCAGGTCTTCGGCCTGCTGGCCGACCCGGGGCGGCTGCGGCTGCTGGCGACGCTGCTCGAGGGCGGTGAGATGTGCGTGTGCGACCTCGCGGCGGCGACCGGGCAGAGCATGTCGGCCGCCTCGCACGCGCTGCGGCTGCTGCGCGCGCACCGGGTGGTGAAGGTCCGCAGATCGGGGCGGATGGCCTACTACAGCCTCGCGGACTCCCACGTGCGGATGCTCTTCGACCTGGCCATCACCCACATCGGGCACGGTGAGGGCGGGCCGGACGATGTCTGACGCCACCGCGGGGAACCGGGACGAGGGGCACGACCACGGCCGGGGGCGAGGGCACGGTCACGGGCACGGGCACGGCGTTAGCGCCGAGGCGGACCGCCGCTACCTGACCGGCGCGCTCGTGCTGATCACCGGATTCATGGCGGTCGAGGTGGTCATCGGCCTCGCCGCCCGCTCGCTCGCGCTGGTCTCGGACGCCGGGCACATGCTGACCGACGCCATCGCGATCGTCTTCGCGCTGGTCGCGATGCGGATCGCCGCGCGACCCCCGCAGGGCGGCTTCACCTACGGGCTCAAACGAGCGGAGATCGTCTCCGCGCAGATCAACGGCATCACCCTGCTGCTGCTCAGCGTCTACTTCGTCTACGAGGGCGTCCGCCGGCTGATCGAGCCGCCGGACGTCGAGGGCCTGTACGTCGTGGTGACAGGTCTGGCCGGGATCGCGGTCAACCTCGTCGCGACCTGGCTGCTCAGCAGGGCGAACCGGTCGAGTCTCAACGTGGAGGGGGCCTTTCAGCACATTCTCAACGACCTCTACGCGTTCATCGCGACCACCGTGGCCGGGACCGTCGTCTGGCTGACCGGCTGGAGCAGGGCCGACGCCGTCGCCGCCCTCGTCGTGGCGGCGCTGATGCTCAAGGCGGGCTGGGGCCTGGTCCGCGACGCGGGGAGGGTCTTCATGGAGGCCGCCCCCGCCGGGATGAACCCCGCGGAGATAGGCAGGAGGACGGCCGCCCTCGAGCGCGTCGTCGAAGTTCACGACCTGCACATCTGGGAGGTCACCTCGGGATACGCGGCGCTGTCCGCGCACATCCTGGTCGAGCCGGGAGCCGACTGCCACGCCGTGCGCGCCGCCGCCGAGCGGATGGTCCACGAGGAGTACGGCATCCGCCACACCACGATGCAGGTCGACCACGCGCCCGCCGAACTGCTCACCATCGGCGAGACCGGTCCCCACTGCGCCGATCCGCACGGTCCGACCCACAGGAGCGAGGCGGATCCGGTCGGCGAGGACGGGCCGGCCGCCGCGCCCCGTCGCGAGGCGGGCTGAGCGCCTCAGCCGCCGCGTCGATCGGCGTCCGTCACCGCGGAAACGGGGATAACCGTCAAGGCGAGCGAACGGCCGGGCACGGGGCGAATTTCTGAGAGGCATCGTTCGCTCACCGTGTTCCCACGCCGTTCCCACGCCTGGCCGGGGTGACGCCCGGGTGACGGGGCGGCCGGAGGACCATGAGGGAAAGGGCCGGAGCCGCGCCGGAGATCACATTCGAGGAGGCCGTCATGGTGAGCGACGCCGATCTGGGGCACCTGCGCCGCTGCGTGGAGCTGGCGGCCGAGGCGCTGGAGGCGGGTAACGAGCCTTTCGGCTCCGTGCTCGTCGCCGGGGACGGGAGTTTCCTCGCGGAGGACCGCAACCGCGTGGCCTCCGGAGACCGGACCCGCCATCCCGAGTTCGAGCTGGCGCGCTGGGCGGCGGCGAACATGGCTCCGGGGGAGCGGGCGACGTCGACGGTCTTCACCTCGGGCGAGCACTGCCCGATGTGCGCCGCCGCGCACGGCTGGGTCGGGCTGGGCCGCATCGTGTACGCGAGCTCCTCGGCGCAGACGGCGGCCTGGCTCGCCGAGCTGGGGGTCCCCCCGGCTCCCGTGCGGCCCCTGCCCATCGGGGAGATCGTCCCCGGCGTCGTGGTCGAGGGCCCGGTTCCCGCTCTGGCGGAACAGGTGCGCGAGCTGCACCGCCGTTTCCACGCGACGGCCTGACGGGCGGGCACGCCGTCCGCCCGCGGGTCACCGGGCGGCGCACCTCTCTATAGAACCTTTGACATGGTTTGCGGATAACTATTGCTATAACGGTGAATATCGGTGCTGATGAGGAGAAAGTCCTAATTACGCTCAAGAACCGATCGACGGAGGTTCGAATGATTCGAAGGATCATGGTCCTGCTGACCGTCGTGTTCGTCGTAGTCGGCGGCACCACCACCGGCGCTCTGGCTCAACCCGAGCTCAATGAGCAGGACAAGAAGTTCCTCGTACAGGCCCACCGGTCCAATCTGGCCGAGATCCTGTCGGCGAAGCTCGCGGAGAGGAAGTCGAGCAACGACACTCTGAAGGACATCGCCCAGAAACTCATCACCGACCACACCAAGCTGGACGACGCCGTCAAGCAGGCGGCTCAGAAGGCCGGCGTGGAGCTTCCGCAGCAGCCGGGGCCCAAGCAGCGCGCCGCGCTCGAGGCGCTGGCGAGGCTGGACGGGGCGGCCTTCGACACCGGCTGGGTGAGGGCACAGATCGCCGGGCACCGGCAGACCCTCTCCAACATCAACAACGAGCTGCAGGACGGCTCCTCCGCCGAGGTGAAGAAGCTCGCCTCCGAGGCCAAGCCCATCGTGCAGGGGCACCTGGAAATGCTGGAGAAGGCCCGCGGCGGCGGTGGCGGCGGCAACGGAGGAGGCGGCGGTGGCGAGGAGCCTTCGCCCCAGAGCACTCCGACCGGGGGCGTCACCCCCAGCGGCATGCCGACCGGCTGACCGCGTCCACGCGGCGGGACCGCTCAGTCCGGCTTGAGGCGGTTCCGCCCGTCGGCGGGGGCGCTCTGGTGGCCCAGGTAACGCAGGACCGCCAGGACGCGACGGTTTCCCGTCGCGGTCGGCGGCAGCTCCAGCTTCGCGAACACGCTGGAGACGTGCTTCTCCACCGCTCCCGCCGACAGGTGGAGCCGCGCCGCGACCTCGGCGTTCGAGCAGCCCTCCGCCATCAGCGCGAGGACCTCTCTTTCGCGGGGCCGGAGCGGGGGGAGGTCATCCATGGCGCACCAGCTTCACGGGGTAGGGAAAACCGGAGAGTTCGCACAGGCCTCTTGCGATGTCAGGACCGTGCGGCCTAAATGTAGGCCATGCGGTCGAAAAACATGCCGGACGGACGGAAGTCGTCCGGAAGGAAGAAGTCCACCTTCATCGAGGAGGCCCGCAGGCGTCAGATCGTGCGGAGCGCGATCACGACGATCGCCGGCGCGGGACTCGCCCAGGCGTCGCTGGCCCGGATCGCGGACGAGGTGGGGATCAGCAAGAGCGTGATCTCCTACCACTTCGACGGCCGGGACGAGCTGATCGAGGAGATCGTCACCGCCCTGCTGGCGGAGTCGAACCGGTTCATCAGATCCAGGGTCGAGCAGGAGAGCGGCTGTCCCGCCAAGCTCCGCGCGTACGTCGAGGCGAGCTTCGCGTTCATGGCCGGGCACCGGGACAACTTCGTCGCGATGGTCGACATCTGGGGGAGCTTCGGCACGGCCGAGGCCAAGCGCGCCTTCAACGCCACCGCCTACGACCCCTGCAGGCGGCACATCGAGTCGATCCTGCGCAAGGGCCAGCAGGACGGGGACTTCCGGGACTTCACGCCCCGGACCCTGGCCGCGACGATCCAGGGCGCGATCGACGGGGTCATGCTCCAGTGGGTCTTCGACGAGGCGGCCGTCGACCTCGCCGAGTGCGCCGCCGAGCTGACCGCCATGTTCGACCTCGCCACCAGGAACCCCGCCGGGCCCGACCCCGTGACCGGGGACGGCCGATGAGCGCCGCCAGCCTCGGCCACCTGCTCAGGGAACGGGCCGCCACCGGGGGGCAACGCCCGCTGTTGCGTTTCGAGGGCGTCACCACCACCGTCGCCGAGGTCGAGGAGCGGACGAACCGGCTGGCCAACGTGCTGCGAGCCCGCGGGATCCGCCGCGGCGACCGGGTGGCGGTGATGCTCCCCAACGGCGCCGGCTTCCCCGTGGCCTGGCTGGCCGTGGGCAAGCTCGGCGCGGTCGCCGTGCCGGTCAACGTCGGCTACCGCCACGACGACCTCGCCCACGTGATCGAGGACTCGGGGGCGGCGCTGGCGCTCGCGGGCACGGCGGAGGCGGCGCTCGCGCTCCTCGGCACGCGGGTCGGGCAGGTCGGGCTCATGGACCCGGCGGACGCCGGTCCCGCGCGTCAGGCCGTTCCCGGCGCCTTCGACGCGGGCGCCGAGGCGGCCGCCGCCGAGCGGAACCTCGAACTGCCGGGGATCGGCCAGGACGACCTCGTGAACCTGCAGTACACCTCGGGGACGACCGGCTTCCCCAAGGGGTGCATGCTCACCCACGGATACTGGCTGCGCCTGGCCGAGCTGGCGGCCGGACTCGTCGGGGCGAGGCGGGGGGACGTCGACCTGACGGCGCAGCCCTTCTCCTACATGGACCCGCAGTGGAACACCGTGCTGTGCCTGCAGGTCGGCATCCCCCTGGTGATCCTGCCGCGCTTCTCCGCCTCCACGTTCTGGCGGTCGGTGCGCGAGGAGGGCGCCACCTTCCTCTATCTGCTCGGCACCATGCCGACCTACCTGTTCAGACAGCCGGAGGATCCGCAGGACCGGGCGCACCGGGTGCGGCTGGTCCTGTGCTCCGGCATCGTCGCCGACCTGCACGCCGCCTTCGAACAGCGCTGGGGGGCACCGTGGCGGGAGGCGTACGGCATGACGGAGACCGGAGTCGACCTCGCGGTCCCCCTGGACGACGACGCCTGCGTGGGCAGCGGGGCGGCAGGCGTGCCCGTGCCGGGCAAACAGGTCGAGCTCGTCGACGGTGAGATCGTCGTCACCGGCAGCCCGATGATGCTCGGATACTGGAACGACCCCGAGGCGACCGCGGAACGCATCCGCGACGGCAGGCTGTACACCGGGGACCTCGGCCGTCGCGACGAGCGCGGATACATCCACCTCGTCGGCAGGCGCAAGGACATGATCCGCCGTGGCGGCGAGAACATCGCGGCGGCCGAGGTGGAGGCGGCCCTCGCCCGGCATCCCGCCGTCCGCGCCGCCGCCGTGGTCGCGGTGCCCGACGAGCTGCGCGGCGAGGAGGTCAAGGCGTTCGTCCAGGTCTGCTCCGCCGTTCCGCCGCAGGAACTGGTCGAGTTCGTCGGGCAGCGGCTCGCGGGGTTCAAGGTGCCGCGTTTCGTGGAGTACGTCGACGAGTTTCCGATGACCCCGTCCGAGCGGATCGCCAAGCATCTGCTGCCCACAGGACGAGGCGACGCCTACGACGCACGGCGGGAGGCCGGATGACCGGGCAGCGGGAGGACACCGGCGGACACGACGTCTCCGGCCACATCTCCGGCCGAGGGGCGGGCGGGGCGCGGGACGGGCGCGAGGACGCGGCCGGAGTCGGGAGCGGGGGCGCGACCGACATCCGCACGGCGCGCCACGGCGCCGCGCTGGTGATCACCTTCGACCGCCCCGAGGTGCTGAACGCCTTCAGGGACCGGACGTTCGCCGAACTCGGCGCGGCCCTGGACGAGGCCGAACACGACGAGACGGTGCGGACGGTGATCCTCACGGGACACGGCCGCGCCTTCTCCGCAGGCGTCGACCTGGCCGAGACCATGACCCGCCTGCACGGTACGGCCGCGGCGGACCTCGCGGCGAGCGTCGAGGAGTTCCAGAACGTCACGAGGAGGCTCGTCGACTACCCGAAGACCGTCATATCCGCGGTGAACGGGATCGCGGTCGGGGTCGGGGCCGAGCTCGCGATAGCCAGCGACCTGCGGATCGCCGCCTCCGAGGCGGAGTTCGCCTTCATGGAGGTGCGCCGCGGCCTGTACCCGACCAACGGCGTCCTGTACTTCCTGCCCCGCCTGGTCGGTCACGGCAGGGCGATCGACCTGCTGCTGGGCGGGGAGCGGATCGGCGCCGCGCAGGCGCTCGCCGCCGGCCTGGTCAGCCGCGTCGTCCCCGGCGAGGAACTTCTCAGCGCGGCCGTCGCGCTGGCGGAGACCATCGGATCGGCCGCGCCGGTCCCGGTCAGGCTGATCAAACAGCACATGCGCAGGACCTGGGAACTGGACCTGGAGGGCATGCTCGCCCTGGAGGTCGAGGGCTCCCTCGCCTGCCTGCGCAGCGACGACCTCGCCGAGGGGCTGCACGCCTTCAGCGAGAAACGCGGCCCCGACTTCCGCGGCGGCTGAATCTCCGTCTCCCACCCTGCCTCGGCGGCCGGCGTCCGGGCGCTCAGCCGCGCCCGGACCCTCCACGCCGGAAAACCGGCTCGGGGGCCACGAAACCAAGGAGCATCGATGGCGCAAGGCGAGACAGCGCTCCGCCGCGGACTGCGGCGGCGGCACATGACAATGATCGGCATAGGCGGCGTCATCGGCGCGGGCCTGTTCGTCAGCAGCGGCGCGGTGATCTCCACGGCGGGGCCCGCCGCGGTCGTCGCCTACGCCGTGGGCGGCGTGATCGTCATCCTGGTGATGCGGATGCTCGGAGAGATGTCCGCGGCGTACCCGACCACCGGGTCGTTCTCCCGCTACGCGGAACTGGCGCTCGGCCGCTGGGCGGGATTCCTCGTCGGCTGGAGCTACTGGTACTTCACCGTCTCGGCGATCGCGTTCGAGTCGGTCGCGGGTGCGAGGCTGGTGTCCGGCCTCGTTCCCGGCCTGCCGGTGTGGCTGGGCGCGCCCGCCCTGCTGCTCGCCCTCACCGCGGCGAACCTGGTCTCGGTGAAGGTGTTCGGCGAGACCGAGTTCTGGCTGTCCTCGGCGAAGGTCGCGGTCGTCGTCGGCTTCCTGGCCGTCGGCGCGCTGTACCTCGTCGGACTCTGGCCGGACGGAGGGGCCGGGCTGTCCGCGCTGACCGCTCACGGGGGATTCGCCCCGAACGGCTGGACCGCGGTCCTGAGCGCGCTGGTGACGGTGATCTTCTCCTACTTCGGCGCGGAGCTCGTCACGATCGCCGCCGCGGAGTCCGCCGAACCCGCCAGGGAGGTCGCGCGGGCCACCGTCCGCGTGGTGTGGCGGGTGCTGATCTTCTACGTCGGCTCGGTCTTCCTGATCGTCGCGGTCGTGCCGTGGAACAAGGTCCCGGCGAACGGGGAGGACAGCCCCTTCGCCGCGGCCATCGGCGCGTTCGGCGTCCCCGGCGCGAGCGGCCTGATGACCGTGGTCGTCCTGGTCGCGGTGCTGTCGATCCTGAACGCCGGGATCTACGGCTCCTCCCGGATGCTCATGTCCCTGGCGGAGCGCGGGGACGCGCCCGCCCCGCTCGCCAGGGTGCGCCCCTCGGGCGTGCCCGCGCCCTCGATCCTGGCCAGCATCGGCCTCGCCTTCGTGGTCGTGGCCGTCGCGGGCCTGCTCGGCCCCGACGAGATCTTCGGCTTCCTGCTGAACACCTCCGGCCTGCTCACGCTGGTCATCTACCTGTTCATCGCGGTGAGCCAGCTCAGGCTGCGCGCCCTCGCCGACCCCGCGACGCTGCCGGTCCGGATGTGGGGACACCCGTGGCTGAGCTGGGCCGTGATCGTCCTGCTGGTCGCGGCGCTGCTCGCCGTCGCGACCTCTCCCGGCGTCGGGCCCATCGTGCTCGGCGTCCTCGTCATCCTGGCCGTGACGCGGCTCGCGTACACGGTCAGGGCCAGGCTGGGCCGTACGGCTCCGCCGATCGTCGACCCCATGGAGGTCTCCTGACGCGTCCGCCCCGCCCGGCGACGCCCACGGCCCGGCCGGCGGCGAGCCCGCCCCCGCACGCGGATGATCGGCGAAGGACCCCTCCGGCCTCGGGAGGGAACCGGCAAAGATAGCGCCAAAAGCCGCAACACGGTGATTGTGGATGTTGTTTTCCCTGGTCACAGGCCTAGGCTGAGCAGCACCTGATGGCCGTACCCGTTGCGGGGGACGTCGAAGGGACAAGGGTTCCCGTGAGGCTTGTCGTCGATCTGAACCGGTGCGAAGGGTACGCCCAGTGCGCCTTCCTGGCTCCGGACGTCTTCACCATGCACGGTGAGGAGGCCCTCATGTACAGTCCCCGCGCCGGTCAGGCGCAGCGCGAACAGGTCATCAGGGCCGTCGCCGCCTGTCCCGTGCAGGCCATCACCGTGGACGGGGCCGACGCGGAGGAGACACGGACCGATGCCCGCTGACACGGCCGCGCGGGAGTTCAGGCGTCAGGGGCGGGTGGTCGTCGTCGGCGCGTCCCTGGCGGGGCTGCGCGCCGCCGAGACGCTGCGCGAGGAGGGCTTCACCGGGTCACTGACCATGATCGGCGACGAGCCGCACGACCCCTACGACCGGCCGCCCCTGTCCAAGCAGGTGCTGCTGGGCAGGACGGCGGCGGACGACACCGAGCTGCCGAGGCGTCGCAGGCTCGACGCCCGGTGGCGGCTCGGCGTCGCCGCCACCGGGCTGGACCTGGCGGACAGGAGGGTTCGCCTCGCGGACGGCGAGGAGGTCGAGTTCGACCGCCTGCTGATCGCGACCGGCGCCCGCGCCAGGCCGTGGTTCAGGGAGAGCGAGGCCGCCCTCGACGGGGTCTTCGTCCTGCGCACCGCCGACGACGCGTCCCGGCTCGACCGGAAGCTGGCCGCGGGCCCCCGCAGGGTGCTCGTCGTCGGCGCGGGGTTCACCGGCTCGGAGATCGCCTCGGCCTGCCGTGAGCGAGGACTCGAGGTCACGGTCGCCGAACGCGGTCCCGCCCCTCTCGTGGGAGCCCTCGGCGGCGTCGTCGGCGCGGTCGCGGCGCGGCTGCAGCGTGAGCACGGCGTCGACCTGCGCTGCGGCATCACGGTGACCTCCCTCGAGGGCGACATGGCGGGACGGCTCAGGCGCGCGCACCTGTCCGACGGCACCGCCCTCGACGTCGACGTGGCGGTGATCGGGCTCGGCGCGATGCGCAACACCAAGTGGCTCGCCGGATCCGGGCTCGCCGCGGGCCCGAGAGGGATCGCCTGCGACGCCGGATGCCGCGCCTTCGACGTCCACGGCATCGTCACCGACGACGTCTTCGTCGCCGGTGACGTCGCCCGGTCCCCCCATCCGCTCTTCGGATACCAGTTCCTCTCCCTGGAGCACTGGGGCAACGCGGTCGCGCAGGCCGAGGTCGCGGCCCACAACATGATCAGTTCCGGGCTCGAGCGCCGCCCGCACCTGTGGGTGCCCGCCTTCTGGTCCGCCCAGTTCGGCGTCAACATCAAGTCGGTCGGCGTCCCGCCCATGGGAGAGGAGATCGTCGTCACCCAGGGGGCACTCGGCGAGAACCGCTTCGTCGCGGCCTACGGCTACCAGGGCCGGGTCATCGCCGCGGTCGCCTTCGACCAGGCCAGATGGATCGACTTCTACCGGAGGCTGATCGAGTCGGCCGCGCCCTTCCCGCCCGTCTTCGCGGGCGTCGACAGACGCCCCGAGGGCGCACGGCCGGTTCCCGCCGACTTCCCGGACCCCTCCCTGCCGACCCACGGGCCGACCGTGACGCTGAGCGGTTACTCGCCCAGCGAGCGCAGGCTCCAGTTCACCCCGGCCCGTGCCTGAAGACGGCCCCTCGACCGACCACGCCCAAGGACTCCGCCATGACGCAGGCCACACTGCTGCAGCAGATCACCGACTACGCCAGCCGTGCCGACCCCTACCCCCTGTACGCCGAGCTTCGCAGGACACCGGTGGCACGGCAGGAGAGCGGGGTCTACACCGTCAGCACGTACTGGGAGATCCTCGGCCTGCTCCACGACCCGCGGATCAGCTCCGACGCGCGCAACCGCGACCCTCTGGCGGGGGGCCCGCTGGCGGAGCCCGGGGAGGACGCGAACCTGCCGCCCAGCTTCATCAGGCTCGACCCGCCCGAGCACGACCGCCTGCGCAGGCTGGCGATGCGGCCGTTCGGGCCGCCGCACAGCCCCAGGCGGATCCACGACATGCGCGGCGAACTGGCCAGGATGGTCGCCGGCCTGGTCGACGGCCTCCAGGGCAGGGAGCAGGCCGACATCGTGGACGACTTCGCCTACCCCTTCCCCGTGATGGTGATCTGCAAGCTTCTCGGCGTGCCCCACGAGGACGAGCCGCGCTTCCACGTCTGGGCCGAGCGGATCGTCACGGGCCTCGACCCCAGCCCCGACCAGGACCAGGCGGAGCGGCAGCGCGTCGTCCAGCAGGCCCGGCTCGAACTGGGCCGCTATCTCGCCGAGCTCGCCGAGGAGCACCGCCGCGCGCCCGGCGACGACCTGCTCTCCGCGATGGTCGCCGAGCGGGACCCGGAGGAGCGGATGTCACTGGTCGAGCTGGTCACGACCGCCGTCCTGCTGCTCATCGCCGGTCACGAGACCACCGTCAACCTCATCGCCAACGGGACGCTGACCCTGCTGCGCCATCCCGACGTCCTCAAACGGCTGAGAGGCGAACCGGGGCTGGCCGTCCCGCTCGTCGAGGAGCTGCTGCGCTACGAGCCGCCGGTTCAGCTGCTGCCGCAGCGCACCGCCCTCACCGACATCGACGTCGCGGGCGCCGTCATCCCGAAGGGCGCTCCGATCTGGCTCGTCCTGGCCTCGGGAAGCCGGGACCCCAGGCGCTTCGACGACCCCGACAGGTTCGACCCCGACCGCCGCGACAACCAGCACCTCGGGTTCGGCAGCGGCATCCACTACTGCTTCGGCGCGCCGCTGGCCCGGCTCGAGGCGCAGGTCGCGCTGGCCGAGCTCGCCCGCAGGCTGAGCAACCCCCGGCTCGTGGACGACCCGCCTCCGTACCGGCCCAGTCCGGTCCTGCGCGGTCCCCGCCACCTCCAGGTGGCCTTCGACGGCGTCGTCCCGTAGCGGGGGCGCGGCGTCAGCTCAGGTAGTCGCGCAGGGCCTGGGACCTGGACGGGTGACGCAGCTTCGTCATGGTCTTCGACTCGATCTGCCGGATGCGCTCGCGCGTCACCCCGTAGACCTTGCCGATCTCGTCCAGCGTCTTCGGCTGGCCGTCGACGAGGCCGAAGCGCATCGACATCACCCCGGCCTCACGCTCGGACAGCCCGGACAGGACCGCCCGCAGCTGCTCCTGCAGCAGGCTGAACACCACCGCGTCGTCCGGCGTGATCGCCTCGGAGTCCTCGATGAGGTCGCCGAACTCGCTGTCGCCCTCGGTGCCGAGCGGGCTGTGCAGGGAGATCGGCTCGCGGCCGTACCGCTGGACCTCGACGACCTTCTCCGGGGTCATCTCCAGCTCGACCGCCAGCTCCTCGGGAGTGGGCTCGCGGCCCAGGTCGGACATCATCTGCCGGTGCAGCCTGGCCAGCTTGTTGATGACCTCCACCATGTGGACCGGGATGCGGATGGTCCGCGCCTGGTCGGCCATGGCACGGGTGATCGCCTGCTTGATCCACCAGGTGGCGTAGGTGGAGAACTTGAAGCCCTTGGTGTAGTCGAACTTCTCGACCGCGCGGATCAGGCCCAGGTTGCCCTCCTGGATCAGGTCCAGGAAGAGCATGCCGCGCCCGGTGTAGCGCTTGGCCAGCGAGACCACCAGACGCAGGTTGGCCTCAAGCAGGTGGTTCTTGGCCCGGTGGCCGTCCTCGGCGATCCACTCCAGCTCGGCGCGGACGTCGACCGGCAGTCTGTCGCCGTCGGTGTCCAGCTGCTCCTCGGCGAACAGGCCCGCCTCGATGCGCTTGGCCAGCTCGACCTCCTGTTGGGCGTTGAGCAGGGAGACCTTGCCGATCTGCTTGAGGTAGTCCTTGACCGGGTCCGTGGTCGCGCCAGGGGCCGTCGCGAGGCTTCCGGGAAGGTCGTCATCGTCGTCGGCCAAGATCAGCACGTTGTCCTCAGCGGAGGCCGTCACGGCGATCACATCCTTCATGGAGCCGGCAGGGCAAACACCTGTGCACTTCAACGTACGTCCTGTACGGGTGTGCTGCGGCCATGCGCGAGGTGAGCGCCCGCGGCGGGCGGGGGCGACGCGGTGCGGGGACACCACGCCGCCCCCTTTCCCCGGTACGGCCCACGCGGCGTCCCGGGGTGGACTCCCGACCGGCCAGGGGTTCGCCGGACCGTGCCTGAGGCGCGAGGGCGGGGCGCGGCGAGCCGGACGGGAAGTCTGGCGGTGTTACGCCGGCACCTCGACGCAGGGGAAGCCCATGTCGATGAAGTTGCCGTTCTCGTGCTTCCAGCCGTGGGCGCACAGCCAGCCCGCGCCGATGCCGTTGGCCCCGACACCGGGGTCCTGCATGTCGGGGCTGTGCCGGAAGGAGACGCCCGGACCCCACAGGTCGACGTGACCGTAGAAGCCGAATCCGTGGGTGACGGCGTAGAAGCCGTTCTTGCTGCCGCTGTACTCGACGCAGACCTCTCCGGCGCAGGAGACTCTCGAGGCGGTCTGGGCCTGCGCCGGGGCGCTGAGGGCGACCGTCGGCACCAGGGCGGCGAGGGCGGTCAGGGAGAGCAGTGTCTTGCGCAGTCTCATTTTCTCATGCCTTTCGTGGGCTTTCTTGGATTCACGGGTGTCATACGCGGTCGCCGGACGGCCGGGTGCTCGTCGGGAAGGCCGGGAAGGCCGGGAGGGCCAGGAGGAAGGCGGGCGCCGTTCCCCCTTCCGGTTCTCTCCGGGACGTCCCGGAGAGCGGGGGCGGCGCGACACCGGCGCCGACAGGTCTGTTGTACGGGGCGGGCGTTGTCAGTTTTCGGACGCCGAGAAGTGAACAACGATCGGCGAACAATCCCGGGGCGAGCCCCGGGAACGTCCAGCCCTCTCTCAGGGCAGTTCTTCCAGGACGATGTCGTCCGCCTGAATCCAGAAGTCCTGGTTGTTCACCGACCAGCCGCCGACGAACACCTCCAGCTCGTTGGCGTCCCCGGCGGTGAACTCCACGTTGAGCCGGGTGTGGACGGGAAGCGAACCGAACTTCTGCTCCGCCACGACGCCCTGCCCGGACGGCTTGCGGATCCCGAAATAGCCTTCGCTGTTGCTGCCGGAACTGCGCATCCAGCCGCTCAGCCGATAGCGCTTGCGCGGGGTGAGCACGACCTTCTGGTACAGGTTGTTCCATCCGGAGTTGTGGCGGACCCACCCGTTGTTCAGGCCGGAGTGGGCGTTGCCCTTGCCGTAGTCGACGCCGCCCCGGCCGCCGACGATCCACGGCGCGGGCCCCGCGCCCGGGAGACGGTCCTCGAAGCCGCCGTCCTGGACGAGGTTGGGGTTGACGGGGACGTCGGCCAGCCGCAGCCGCATCAGCTGGACGTGGTACGGCGACCAGCGCGACATCGCGAAGTACACCTCGGAGCCGTTCGCGCTGTCCGGGTGGAGGAACCCGCCGTAGAGGCCCGGGTAGTCCGCCGAGTGCGCGACCACCTGGCCGCCGGTCCATGGCCCGGTGGGGACGGGGGCGGTGCGCATCACGATCGCGGCCCTGTTCTCGTCGAGGTGGAGCGCGATCCAGCGCCGCAGATGGGAGTTGTACTGGACGGAGAGCTCGCCGACCGGTCCGGCGGCGACGGGGACGGCGCGGTCCGGCGCGCCCGCCTGCCATCCCGAGGCCGTCCAGTACTCGTACGCGGGCGTCTCGAGCACGCGCGACTCGGCGACGCGGGCCAGGTAGGCGTTGCCGAACCTGCCGTTCGGGGTCCCGAAGAGGTGGACGAAGCCGCCCTGCCTGACCATGGCGGCCATCTGGAAGCGCTCGCCCCCGCCCTGGTTGGCCCACCGCGCCGCGGGGGCCTTGGTCCAGTTCTCCCCGCCGTCGTCCGAGTAGGCCAGGCCCGAGTAGTTGGTCACCCACGTCCCCGCGGGCCCCCAGCTCCGCACCGACATGTAATGGATGTAGTCGCGTGAGCCCACGCTCACGGCCGCGGTGGGGATCACGGTCACCTCGCTCACCGCGGGATCGCGCGGCAGGATCTGCCGCGCGTGCCCGGGCCTGTCGGTGACCATGGAGTCGATGCGCATGCCGTCGGCGAGGTTGGAGTCGCCGGAGTGGGCCAGCGTGTTGAAGCGCCAGTCCGCGCTCTCCGGCCCCGCGCCGTCGCCTCCCCAGCCCTCCCCGTAGGTGTCGCCGAACGCGATCGCCACCCTGCCGCGGCTGTCCCGCCACATGACGCCGAGGTCGGTCGCGTGCACCCCGAACCGCGTCCGGGTCTGGTTGACGTCGCCGGCTCCCTGCCCGGCCACCAACGCGACCGGCTGCGCGGCCGAGGACGTGGCGGACGCCGCTCCCGGCGACACGACCGCGCCGTCGGCCGCCGCGGGAGCGCCCGCGCAGGCGAGGACGGTGACGGCCGCGCCCAGGGCCGTCACGGCGGCCACGGCACGCGCCCTGGCCCGCGGAAATGCTCTCAGCAAACCCATGAGGTTTCGCTTTCCTTTCTTCTCCTGTTTCTAGGGACATCGATGGAAACGCCCTCCTGAATGCCTTCATGGGCGGGCCTTCCGGTTTCAAGCTGTAACCCATCGGCGTTGTTCTCCGTCGGCGGCGCGAGATGAACAAAAAAATGATGTAAAATGCGGGGTTCGGTCGTGCGGCTGTCGCGCATATGACCGGAACGGTCACCGAGGGTTTACTCCGAGTCAGGTTTCCGGAGAACCCCTCTGAAGTCGGATATCGGTCCCACTTTCGACCCGCTGTGGCATGTGCAACAATCGCCGGGCGAGTTTCGTCGTCGAATGGGGATCGGCGGGGTTTATCTGCCGTTGTCTCCCATTCGTCCCAGAAGTTCCGGGGGATCGAGACCGAGGGGGTGGAGGCGCTGCCGCGTGGTGAGCGACCACTGGACGCGGGGGACGGCGCGCTGCTGCGGTTCGCGGCGGAGCTGCGCACGCTGAGGGAGAAGGCGGGGAGCCCGCCGTACCGGACGCTGGCCCGGCGCGCGCACTACTCGGTGGCGACGCTGTCCGGCGCCGCGGCGGGCAGGAAGCTGCCGAGCCTGGCGGTGACGCTGGCGTACGTCGACGCGTGCGGGGGCGACCTCGCCGAGTGGGAGAGGCAGTGGCACGCGGTCGCCGCCGAGCTGGCCGGATCCGACACCGCGGCGGCGGGAGGGACGGCCTCGCAGGAGGAGCCTCCGTACGTGGGGCTGGTGGCCTTCCAGCGGGAGGACGCCGACCTGTTCTTCGGACGTGAGCGCCTCGTCGAGGAGCTCGCGGCCCGCCTGTCGAAGCGGCGGCTGGTCGCGGTCTTCGGAACGTCGGGGGCGGGGAAGTCCTCACTGCTGCGGGCGGGCCTGCTGCCGCGGATGCGGGGCGAGGGCGGCGACTGTCCCGTGGTGCTCCTCACCCCGGGACCGCATCCCCTCGAGGAGTGCGCGATCCAGCTCGCCCGTCTCACGGGCGGCACGCCGGGAAGGCTTCACGAGGAGCTCGCGGACGACCCGCGCAACCTGTACCGGATCGCGCGTCACGCCCTCGCCCTGGCCGACCGGCCCGAGCAGGGCGACCTGCTGCTGGTGGTCGACCAGTTCGAGGAGGTCTTCACCCTCTGCGACGACGAGCTCGAACGCGCCCGCTTCATCGAGGCGCTGGTCACGGCGGCCCGGGCGGAGAACAGCCGGTGCCGGATCGTGCTGGGCGTGCGCGCCGACTTCTACGCGCACTGCACCCGTTACCCGGACCTGGTCGCGGCCTTCGGCGACGCCCAGGTCGCGGTCGGGCCCATGACCACCGACGAGCTGCGCAGAGCCATCGTCCAGCCCGCGGTCCGCGTGGGCTGCATCGTGGAGACCGCCCTGCTCACCACCCTCGTGGCCCAGGTGAACGGACAGGTCGGAATGCTTCCCTCACTGTCCCACGCCTTGTTGGAGACCTGGCGCAGACGCCGGGGGAACGCCATGACCCTCGCCGGGTTCGAGGCCGCGGGAGGCCTCCACGGCGCTCTCGCCCAGACGGCCGAGTCGCTCCACGCCACCCTCGACCCCCACCAGCAGCGGCTGGTCAAGAACCTGTTCCAGCGCCTGACCGCGCTGGGAGAGGGCACAGAGGACACCAAACGCCGCATCCACCGCAGGGAGCTCGACACCGGCGACCCCGACGTCCCGAGCCTCCTGGAGCGCCTGGCGGGCGCCCGGCTTCTCACGCTCGACCGCGACAGCATCGAGATCTCCCACGAGGCCCTGATCGGCGCGTGGCCCCGCCTGCGCGACTGGCTGGCCGAGGACAGGGAGGGCCTGCGCGTCCACCGTAGGCTCACCGAGGCCACCGACGGCTGGGAGTCGCTCGGCAGGGATCCGGGAGCCCTCTACCGAGGTGTCAGGCTCGCCCAGGCGCAGAACTGGATCGAGACGAGCGACACCGTGCTCACCCCGAGGGAGCGCGAGTTCCTCGACGCCAGCCTGTCCGCGCGGGACGCCGAGCACGAAGCAGGCAGACGGCACACCCGCCGCCTGCACCAGCTCGTCGCCTCGCTCACCGTCCTGCTCCTCCTCGCCGTCGCCGCCGTCGTCTATGCCGAGGACGCCAACCGGACCGCCACCGGCCAGCGCAACATCGCCGTCTCCCAGAAGGCCGCGGGCGAGGCCGCCGCGCTGCGCGCGACCAACCCCGCCCTGGCCGCGCAGCTCGCCCTGGCGGCCTACCGTCTCGTCCCCACCACCGAGGCCAGGAGCACCCTGCTCAGCACGTTCGGCGTCCCCTACGCCACCAGGCTGACAGGGCACACCGACAACGTGAACACGGTCGCCTTCAGCCCCGACGGGCGTTTTCTGGCCAGCGCGAGCCGGGACCGCACGATCCGGCTGTGGAACCTCTCCAGGCCGCACGACACGGCGGGGGCGGCCGTTCTCACCGGCCACACCGCCAACGTGAACGCGGTCGCCTTCAGCCCCGACGGGCGTTTTCTGGCCAGCGCGGGCTGGGACCGCACAGTGCGGCTGTGGAGCGTCGCCGACCCTCTCAAACCCAGGGAGCTGGTCTCCCTCAGCGGTCACGTCGACGACGTGAACGCGGTCGCCTTCAGCCCCGACGGACGCCTCCTGGTCAGCGCGAGCACCGACCGCACCGCGCTGCTGTGGGACGTCGCGGATCCGGCCGCCCCCCGCCTGCTCGGCCGCCTCGCCGGCCACGACGACGCCGTCATCTCCGTCGCCTTCGACCCCCGTGGCCGCACCGTGGCCACCGCGGGCTGGGACCGCACGGTGCGGCTGTGGGACGTCGCGGACCCGCGCCGCCCCGCCGAACTCCGCGTGCTCACCGGCCACACCGAGCCCGCCGTCTGGGTGGCCTTCAGCCCCGACGGCCGTACGCTCGCCAGCGCGAGCCAGGACCACACGGTCCGGCTGTGGAACACCGCCGACCCTCGCGAGGCCGGCAGGCCGCGCGTCCTGCGCGGCCACCGTGAGGGCGTCCGCTCGGTGGCCTTCAGCCCCGACGGCCGCGAACTGGCCACCGCGAGCCTCGACCGCGCCGTCCGGCTGTGGGACGTCGCGGACCCCACCGCCTCGGGGGAGCCGGCGACGCTGACCGGCCAGGTCGGAGCCGTCGTCTCGGTGGCCTTCGCGCCCGGCGGACGAAGCCTGGCCAGCGCGAGCGACGACCACACCATATGGATCTGGGACCTCCCCGGGCCCGTCCTGACGGCACACCGCGAATCGGTCTGCGGGGTCGTCTTCGGGCAGGGAGGCCATGCCATGGTCACGTCGGGCTACGACCGCACGGTGCGGCTGTGGGACGTCGCGGACCCCCTCAGGCCCAGGGCGCTGAGCGAGATCACCGCCCACAAGGGCACGGTCTGCGGGACGGCCTTCAGCCCGGACGGCCGCTACCTGGCGACGGCGGGTTACGACAGCACGGTGTGGCTGTGGGACGTCTCCGAGCCGCGGCGGCCCGTCTCGCTGGCGACTCTGCGGGGCTTCACCGGCAACGTCAACGCGGTGGCGTTCAGCGGGGAGGGGCGTGTCCTCGCCACCGCGGGCCTCGACTCCACGGTGCGCCTCTGGGACGTCTCGGACCCGCGTGACCCCCGTCAGCTCGCGGTGCTCTCGGGTCACACCGACGGTGTCAACTCGGTGGCGTTCGCCCCGGGGGGCGGGGTCCTCGCCACCGCGGGCTGGGACCGCACCGCGCGGCTGTGGGACGTCTCGGACCCGCGTGACCCCCGTCAGCTCGCGGTGCTCTCGGGTCACACCGACGGTGTCAACTCGGTGGCGTTCGCCCCGGGGGGCGGGGTCCTCGCCACCGCGGGCTGGGACCGCACCGCGCGGCTGTGGGACGTCTCCCAGCCGCGGCGCCCCCTCGCCCTCGCCACCCTGACCCACCACACCGACACCGTCTACGCCGTGGCGTTCAGCGGGCGGGGGCACACCCTGGCGACGGCCGGAGCCGACCACACCGTCCGCCTGTGGAACACCGACGACCCCCGCAGGCCCGCGGAGCTGGCGACCCTCACCGGACACACGGGTCAGGTCCACACGCTCGCGTTCGGGTCCGACGGCCACACCCTGGCCACCGCCGGCCAGGATCAGACCGTCCGCGTGTGGGAGGTCGCCCCCGAGCGCGTCGCCGCCCTGGTCTGCGGCGTCGCGCACCCGAGGGCCACTCCCGCGGAGTGGGACCGTTACTTCCCCGACATACCGTACGAGCCGCTCTGCCGGTGACCCCCGTGGCCCTTGCGCGACCCGCGGGGGACGGCCGCGTCGTCGGGACCGTCCCCGCGGACGTGACGGAGCGCCCTCAGCGCAGGGAGCGGGCGAACGCCCTGATGTCGTCCACCAGCAGGGCGGGCTGTTCCATGGCGGCGAAGTGCCCGCCCCGGCCGAACTCCGTCCAGTGCGTGATGGTCGGGATGTCACGGTCGGCGAGGCGGCGGAGCGGGACGAAGATGTCGTGCGGGAAGACCGCCACGCCGACCGGCACGGTGATCGCCGGCGGTCTGACCCCGCTCGCCGCCAGCCGCACGTCCTGGGCTCCCTCGTAGTAGAAGTGGGCCGACGACCCGGCGGTCGCGGTCAGCCAGTAGATCGTCACGACGGTGAGCAGCCGGTCACGGTCGATCGCGTCCTCGGGGACCTTCGCCGAGTCGGTCCACTCACGGAACTTCTCCACGATCCACGCGAGCTGGCCGACGGGTGAGTCGGTCAGCGCGTAGGACAGCGTCTGCGGCCGGGTGGCCATGATCTTCATGTAGCCGGACAGCTCCGTGTCGAACCGTGCGAGGCGGGCCAGGCGCGCCTGGTCGGACTCGCTCAGGTCGTCGAGCTCGCCCCGCTCGCCGGAGGGGAACGTCATGAGCATGTTGACGTGCACCCCGGCGACGTGCCCGGGGTCGGTCCTGCCGAGTTCGAGGGAGATCACCGATCCGGCGTCGCCGCCCTGCGCGACGTAGCGGCCGTAGCCGAGACGCCGCATCAGCCCGGCCCACGCCCTCGCGATCCGGGGAACGTTCCACCCCGTCTCCCGCAGCGGGGTGGAGAAGCCGTATCCGGGGATGGACGGCACGACCAGGTGGAAGGCGTCGGCAGGGTCGCCGCCGTGGGCGCGGGGGTCGGTCAGCGGCCCGACGACGTCGAGGAACTCGGCGAAGGAGCCGGGCCAGCCGTGGGTCACGAGCAGCGCGAGCGCGTCGGGCTCAGGTGACCTGACATGCATGAAGTGCACGTTCGCGCCGTCGATCGCAGTGGTGAACTGGGGGTGGCGGTTCAGCAGCGCCTCGGCGGCGCGCCAGTCGTAGTCCGTCCGCCAGTACTCCGCCAGCTCCCTGAGATATCCGAGGGGCACGCCCCGCTCCCAGCCTGTCTCCCCGAGCTCGTCGGGCCACCGCGTGTCCGCGATCCTGCGGCGCAGGTCGTCGAGGTCGGCCTGCGGGATGTCGATACGGAAGGGCTTCATGGTCGGACCCCGTCCACTCTGCGTCGTTCTCCGTCGGGCGGCACGAGGCGCCGCGCGGGTGCCGGGCGGCGCGCCGCCCTGACCGGCGAGGATCGTCCGCCCGACGCCGCGGGCGCGCCGGTCGCGGTGATCCACACCACGGGATCCTCACATCCGGCCGCTCCGCGGCGCATCTTCTGGATTGCGTCTCCCCGCCGTGTCAGGGCGGAGGCGTCTTCGGACCCGCGGATCCGAAAGACCGGACGCCGGGCGAAGAGCACGGAGGGAGAAGACCGGGAGATCGGCGCCGATGCATGCTTGGGCCGCGGGAACCGGCGGGACGTCCGGCGTCCGGCCGAACGACGAACGAACGACGAATGAGGCATCCGGGAAATTCGCTTCCCCCGCGAGAGGACAGAGTCGTGACCCAGCTGCAGGACGTGATCTCCGACGTGACCACGGAAGGTGAGGAGGTCGACCGCCTGGTCGCCGGCCTCGACGCGGCGGGGTGGGCGCTGCCCACCCCCGCACCCGGATGGACGATCAAACACCAGATCGCCCACCTGATCTTCATCTTCCGGCTGGCGGGACTGGCGGCGTCCGATCCGGAGACGTTCAAGGCGCTGGCCGCAGGGGCGGGCAAGGACTTCAACGGGGCGGTGAACGCCGCGCTGGAGGAGTATCTCAACGACCCGCCGGAGACGCTGTTCGCCCGCTGGCAGGCGGAGCGGGAGGCCTCGCTCAAGGCGCTCGCCGCGGTGCCGGAGGACCAGACGGTGCCGTGGCTCGTCAGGCCCCTGCCGCCGGCCGTGCTCGCGAGCGCGGGATACATGGAGCTGTTCGGGCACGGCCAGGACATCGCCGACGCCCTCGGCGTACGGCGGGAGCCGACCGACCGCATCAGGCACCTGGTCGGGTTCGCCGTGCTGACGAAGGAGTTCGGATACCTGTCGCGGGGTTTGACGCCGCCGCAGGAGGAGTTCCGCTTCGAGCTCACCTCGCCCTCCGGCGAGCGGTGGGAGTTCGGTCCCGAGGACGCCGCGCAGCGGATCACCGGTCCCGCCCACGACTTCTGCCTGCTCGTGGTCAGGCGCAGGCACCGCGACGACCTCGCGCTCACCGCCTCGGGCGCGGAGGCCGACCGGTGGCTGGACATCGCCCAGGCCTACCGGGGGCCCGCGGGGGCCGGCCGTTCCCCCGGCCAGTTCGCGACCACGGGGCGGTGACGCGGCGCGCGTCTACACCGACCTGGCCAGCGTCAAGGCGCTGCCGCTCGCCAGGGCCGCCGGGCTCGGCTGCGATCTCGTGAGCTTCGTCGCGGGACACCCGCTGGCGGGGCGGGAGCGGTCGGGGCCGGTCGCGGCCCGGGCCGACCTGTTCCTGGGACGGCCGTGGGCGTACTGCCCGACGGAGCGGACCTCTCCCGAGGCGGTGGAGACGGTGCTCGCCCTGATCAAGCTCTGCGGGGGAGAGGCCGTCGTGGCCGACCGCGCCGCCGCGGCCGCCGCGCTGCGGGAACACGCGGGCACGCCCGACGAGGGGTCGGCGACGCGTCCCGGCCCTCCGCCTCCGGCGCGGGTCGCCGATCTCCTGCGTCGCGGCGCCGGCGGCGCCCACCGCGTCCCCGGCAAGCACGGCGGGCCCGCCAGGGCGTACGAGGTCCTCCACGTGCTCATCGGCGACCGGCCCGGCGAACTGGCCAGGCTGTTCCTCGCGGCCGAGGAGGCGGGGGTCAACATCGAGGACGTCCGCCTCGAGCACGCTCCCGGGCTGCCGCTGGGGGCCGCGGAGCTGCACGTGCGCGCGGAGGCGGTCCCGGCGCTGGCCCGGATCCTCCGCGAGCACGGGTGGTCCGCGCCGTAGACCTCCGGCCCGCGACACGTCCACCGCCGTGAGCGGGGCAATTCAAAAGATGCGTCGGACCGTCTCCGGACGCGAGCATGAAATGGTCACGCCGGTGGCGGACGGGTTGCCGCCGGCCGAAGGCGGGGGAGGTCCCATGCCGACCGTTCTGGGTTCGCTGCGCAGCCTTCTGCTGGCGCCGTCCCTGGCCGAGGTGACTTTCGCGGGCCGGGGTTTCCCGGTCACGCCCACCGAGGCCACCCGGCGTCTTGAGGCGATTCCCCAGGCGGTGGTCTGCGGGTTCGAGTGGGGGATCAACGCGCGGGACCAGTGGGAGGTCGAGCGCAGGCTCGGCATGGTCGAGGAGGAACTGCGCGGGTTCGCGTACGAGGGCGCGACGATGGCCTTCACCGTCCTGGACGCGATGGGCGGCGGCCGTGGTCACCGTACCCGCGACCTGATGCTGGGCACCGGCAGGCCCCACATCTTCCTGACCTACATCGGCGTCGGCTTCGCCATGGCGCGGCTGCCGCGGTTGCTGTGGAGGAAGGTGGTCCCCGACCTGAGCGGGTCGGCCTACTATCCGACGATGAGCTGGCTGGCGGTCGACGGGTACGGCTTCGACCTGGCCTACTTCGACACCCGGCGCTGGATCGACGAGCAGAGGGTGCCCTCGTCCTATCCGTGGGAGGGCTCGCCGGACTACTTCCCCAGGGCCGTCGACCAGGGCATCGGGCGGGCCCTGTGGTTCGTCCACGGGGCCCAGGTGCCCGACGTCGCCGCCGCGGTCGAGCGCTTCGCCGACCACAGGCGGGCGGACCTGTGGAGCGGCGTCGGGCTGGCCGCGACGTTCGCGGGAGGGTGCGGGCCCGAGGCGCTGGCCGCGCTGCGCAGGCACGCGGGGGAGCACAGGCCCGAGCTCGCCCAGGGCGTGGTGTTCGCGACCAGGGCCCGTGACCACGCCGGGTTCGTGCCGCCGCACACCGAGGCCGCCGTCTCCGTCCTGGCGGACCTGTCCGTCGAGGCCGCCGTCGCGCTCGCGGAGGACACCGCCGTCGAGCGGGGCTCGGACGGGCTGCCGGCGTACGAGCTGTGGCGCAGAGGGGTGCGCGCGCACTTCCTCTCGCCCGCGGACCGCCTGTCGCGCTGACCGCCCGCGTCTTCCGCGTCCCACCGGCCTCTCCCGCGCGCCGTCCGCGCCGCCCGTGTCCCCCGCGTCGTCCGGCGTGCCGCGGACAGGGACCGCTGTTTTTCGTTGCCGTCTTTCTCGGAATTGTCGTCGCCGAAACAAGGGCGACTCAACTCGGCGGTTGGATATGACTCAACCCGCTGGTTGAAAGCGCATGACACCTTATTGTAAGGTTTCTTTCCATTTCCGTGAGCACGTTTGAAGTAGACAGTGAGTTGAGCCGCTTGTGTAGATTTGTCGCGAGATCACGCTGAGGAGACGAATCTAGCCGACAAGGGGCGTGGGAGAACAAGTGGCCAATTCTTGGAGGGCGCTGAGACGCCGTGTCCTGACACCAAGCGTCTCCGCCACAAAACTTGAGACGCGCGGTTTCAACGAGAAAAGCCCGGCCGCCAGGGAATTGCTGGAAACGATCGGCAAAACATTTCTCGCCGGTTACGCGTACGCGGCCGAGGCGCGTTCTCCCGCCGAAGCGGAGGAGCGCCTGGAGACGATTCCCACGCGGTTTCGCGGCTTCGCCTACGAGGGAGCCGCAATGGCTTTCACCGTTCTCGACGCCCTGCCGCTCACCGGCGGGAGGCGGGTCGCCGGATTCCTTTCCGGGCGGGGCGACGACCACGTCTACATGGCCTACGTCGGGATCGGCTGGGCGATGGCCCGGCTGCCGAGGTTCAGATGGCCCGACGTCTCCGCCCTCGACCCCCTGCTGCGCTGGCTCGTGCTCGACGGCTACGGCTTCCACCAGGCCTACTTCCACACGAACCGGTACGTGCACGCGCAGTTCAGCGACCCGCGGTTCCCCTGGACCGCCGACCGTTTCCAGAGCTACGCCAACCGCGCGATCGACCAGGGCATCGGACGGGCCATGTGGTTCGTCGGCGGCACCGACGCCGCCCTCGTCGCCGACATGATCGACAGGTTCCCGGAGTCCCGCAGGGACGACCTGTACGCGGGCGCGGGGCTGGCGGCCAGCTACGCGGGCGGCGCGGAGGAGCAGGAGCTGCGCGCGTTCTGGGAGCGGGCGGGCAGGCACCGCCCCCAGATCGCCCAGGGCTGCGCGTTCGCGGCCGAGGCCAGGCAGCGGGCCGGCCTCGTGGTGCCGCACACGCTGCTCGCCACACGGGTTTTCTGCGACATGACACCGGAACAGGCGGCGCGGACCAGTGAGAAGGCGCGCCCCGACGAGCCGGTCCAGGGCGACCTGCCCGCCTACGAGGTATGGCGACAGCGCGTCGCCGACGAGTTCGCATCCCTTGGGAGGTGTTAGGACGTGACTTCGACAGTTGGCTGGCTGCGCAGGCAGCTACCGGGAATCGTCGCTCTCGTGCTGATCGTGACCACGTTCGTGGTGGCCCGTCTGCCCACGCCCTCGGCGGCGGACACGGGGCTCATGGCGAAGAAGTACGCCTTCGCGCCGATGTCCGTCGCGCTGCCGGGCGGCTTCAAGCAGCAGGAGATCCGCAAGGTGCACCCCGACTACACGCACATCGACGCGTGGATCTCCTCGGTCGGGGCCGCGATCGCGATGAACGACCTGGACGGCGACGGCCTGTCCAACGACCTGTGCATCGTCGACACCCGCATCGACCAGGTCGTGGTCACCCCGGTGCCCGGCGGGCGGACGAACCGGTACGAGCCCTTCGCGCTGAACCCGAGCCCGCTGCCCATGAACGACCACATCGCGCCCATGGGCTGCGTGCCCGCCGACCTCAACGAGGACGGCCGCCTCGACCTGCTCGTCTACCTGTGGGGCCGCACGCCGATCCTCTACCTCGCCAAGACCGACGCCTCCAGGCTTGGCGCCGCCGCCTACCAGCCGACCGAGCTGGTGCCCGGCGCGAACGCGACCGGCGGCCTCTACACCGGGCCGCAGTGGAACACCAACGCCGCCACCGTCGCCGACTTCGACGGGGACGGGCACGACGACATCTTCATCGGCAACTACTTCCCCGAGAGCGCGGTGCTCGACCCCAAGAGCAAGGGCGTCGTGCAGATGAACCACTCCATGTCCAACGCGCACAACGGCGGCGAGGACTACTTCTTCCGCTGCACCGGGGCGACGGCGGGTCCCAAGCCCGGGGTCACCTACGAAAAGCTCGACGACGTCCTGCCCGAGACGGCCTCGAAGGGCTGGGAGCTCGCCGCCGCCTCCGCCGACCTCGACGGCGACCAGCTGCCCGAGCTGTACCTCGCCAACGACTTCGGCCCCGACCGGATGTTCTACAACCGGTCCACGCCGGGGCACATCAGGCTCTCGCCCGTCGAGGGCGTGCGCACCCCGCTGATCCCCAAGTCCAAGACGGTCGGCCACGACTCCTTCAAGGGAATGGGCCTCGACTTCGGCGACCTCAACGGCGACGGCATCTACGACATGTTCGTCAGCAACATCACCACGTCGTTCGGCATCGAGGAGAGCAACTTCCAGTTCACCTCCACCGCCAAGAGCCAGGCCGACCTGCGCGCGAAGCTGCGCGAGGGCGAGGCCCCGTGGGAGGACCGCAGCGCCCAGGCGCGCACCGCCTGGTCGGGCTGGGGCTGGGACGTCAAGATCGACGACTTCAACAACGGCGGCGACCTCAGCATCGTCCAGGCGACCGGGTTCGTGAAGGGCGAGGTGGACCGGTGGCCCCAGCTGCAGGAGCTGGCGACCGCCAACGACCAGTTGCTGCAGAACCCCTACTGGTGGCCGAACGTGCGCGCGGGCGACGACGTCGCGGGAACCCAGACGCTGCACTTCTTCGTCAAGTGCCCGGACGGCACCTACGTCGACCTGGCCAAGGAGCTGGGCCTGGCCATCCCGGTGCCCACCCGGGGCGTCGCCACCGGTGACGCGGACGGAGACGGCAAGCTCGACTTCGCGGTCGCCAGGCAGTGGGCCGAGCCGGTCTTCTACCACAACCAGAGCCCCTCGCAGGGAGCCTTCCTCGGGCTCAAGCTGACCCACGACGCCACGCCCGTCCCCGGGGCGCTGCCCGCTCCCGGCTCACCGGTGACCGGCGCGCAGGTCACCGTGACGCTGCCCGGCGGGCGCAAGCTCCTCGGCCGGGTCGACGGCGGCAGCGGCCACTCCGGCAAGCGCAGCAGCGACGTGCACATCGGGCTCGGCCCGAACGTCACCGGCCCCGTGCAGGCGCACCTGCGCTGGCGCGACCGAAGCGGACAGGTACACGACCAGGATCTTCAGCTGACCCCGGGGTGGCACTCGCTGCGGCTCGGTCAGCAGGCCAAGGAGAAGTGATCGAGATGTCTGACAAGGCGCCGACCCCCCCGAGGCACGACCCGAAAGTCATCATCGCGCTGCGCAACTTCGCGATATCGATCACGGTGTTCAACACCGTCGGCTACGTCCTCCTCGGGTTCGAGCAGCCGTGGCTGTGGCCCTTCATCGCCCTGGCCACCGGCTACACCGTGGAGATCGTGCTGGAGTACATCGCCGCCCGCGTCGAGGGACGCGCGCCGCGCTACGCGGGCAACGGCAAGCGCGGCATGGTGGAGTTCCTCTACCCCGCGCACATCACCAGCCTCGCCATGAACATGCTGATCTACGTCAACGACCAGGTCCTGGTGCTGATCTTCGGGGTCACCGTCGCGGTCGGCGCCAAGTGGGTGCTCAGGGCGCCGGTGCGCGGCAAGCTGCGGCACTTCATGAACCCGTCGAACTTCGGCATCGCGGTCATCCTGATGATCCTGCCCTGGGCCAGCATCGCGCCGCCGTACCACTTCACCGAGAACGTCGACACCTGGATCGACTGGCTGATCCCGGGGATCATCATCCTCGGCGGCAGCATGATCAACGGCAAGCTCACCGGGCGGATGCCGCTGATCGTCGCCTGGGTCGGCGTCTTCGCCCTGCAGTCGATCGTACGAGGCCTGTTCTTCGGCACCTCGATCTCCGGCGCCCTGGGCACGATGACCGGTGTCGCCTTCATCCTCTTCAGCAACTACATGATCACCGACCCGGGCACGAGCCCGTCCAGGCCGGCGGCGCAGATGGTCTTCGGCGGCGGCGTCGCCCTGACCTACGGCTTCTACACCGCCGTGCACATCCCCTACGGGATCTTCTTCGCCACCGCCACCGTCTGCCTCATCCGCGGCGTCTTCCTGTGGTCGCTGTACCTGGTCGACAAGGCGCGCGAGCAGCGGGCGGCCCAGGAGCGCCGCGCGGCGGGCGAGACGCTCGCCCAGGACGCCCCCGCCCATCCGAACACCGGGAAAGAGGTCGCCTCGGTATGAGCAGGATCGCGATCGTCGGCATGGCGTGCCGTTACCCGGATGCCGCGTCGCCGAGAGAGCTGTGGGAGAACGTCCTGTCCGGGCGGCGCGCCTTCCGCAGGCTGCCCGACGTGCGCATGCGGCTCGAGGACTACTGGGACGCCGACCCGGCGACCCCCGACCGCTTCTACGCGCGCAACGCGGCGGTCATCGAGGGCTACGAGTTCGACCGGGTCGGCTACAAGATCGCCGGCAGCACGTACCGCTCCACCGACCTCACCCACTGGCTGGCGCTCGACACGGCGGCGCTGGCCCTGGCCGACGCGGGCTTCCCGAAGGCGGAGGGGCTGTCGAGGGAACGCACGGGCGTGATCGTCGGCAACACCCTCACCGGCGAGTTCGCCAGAGCCAACCTGATGCGTCTGCGCTGGCCGTACGTGCGGCGCACCGTCGCCCTCGCGCTCAAGGAGCAGGGCTGGGACGACGACGCGCTGGCGACCTTCCTCGACGGCCTCGAGGCCACCTACAAGAACCCCTTCCCCGCCCCCGACGAGGACACCCTGGCGGGCGGCCTCTCCAACACGATCGCGGGACGGATCTGCAACCACTTCGACCTCAAGGGCGGCGGGTACAGCGTCGACGGCGCCTGCTCCTCGTCGCTGCTGTCGGTGGTGACGGCGTCCAAGGCGCTCATCGACGGCGACATCGACGTCGCCCTCGCGGGCGGGGTCGACCTGTCCATCGACCCGTTCGAGATCGTGGGCTTCGCCAAGACGGGAGCCCTGGCCAAGAGCGAGATGAGACTGTACGACCGCAGGTCGAACGGCTTCTGGCCGGGCGAGGGCTGCGGGATGGTCGTGCTGATGCGCGAGCAGGACGCCCGGGACGCCCGGCACCGGATCTACGCCACCATCGCGGGCTGGGGTGTCTCCTCCGACGGCAAGGGCGGCATCACCAGGCCCGAGGTCAGCGGGTACCGGCTGGCGCTGCGGCGGGCCTACGAACGGGCGGGCTTCGGCATCGAGACCGTGGCCATGTTCGAAGGCCACGGCACCGGCACCGAGGTCGGCGACAGAACCGAGCTCACGGCGCTGACACAGGCCAGGGCGGACACCGGGCACACGGGCTCCCGGGCCGCGATCAGCTCGATCAAGGGAATGATCGGGCACACCAAGGCCGCGGCCGGGGTGGCCGGGCTCATCAAGGCCGTGATGGCGGTGCACCACCAGGTGCTGCCGCCGACCACGGGCTGCGTCGAGCCCCACCCCGTGCTCGAGGAGGAGACGGCGCAGCTGCGGGCACTGCGCAAGGCGGAGCCGTGGCCGACCGGCGCCCCGGTGCGCGCGGGCGTCACCGCCATGGGCTTCGGCGGCATCAACACCCACGTGGTGCTGGAGAAGGCGGGGCCGCGCAGAAGCGTCCCGCTCGACACCAGGACCAGGGCGCTGGCCTCCTCGGTCCAGGACGTGGAGCTGCTGCTCCTCGACGGGGGATCGCTGCCCGAGTTGCGCGAGCGCCTGGCCGGCCTCGTCGACTTCGTGCCCGCCCTGTCGTACGCGCAGCTCGGCGACCTGGCGGCCACCCTGCAGCGCGAGCTGCGCGGCCTGCCGTACCGCGCCGCCGTCGTCGTCTCCTCACCCGAGGACGCGGAGCGGCGGCTGCGCCGCGTGCTCGAGGCCCTCGACAGCGGGGAGGTCCCCCTGTTCGCGGCGGACGGCCGCAGCTTCCTGGGCCACGTGAGCGGGCCTGGCAGGATCGGCTACCTCTTCCCCGGCCAGGGGTCGGGGCGCGGCACCAGCGGCGGCGCGTTGCGCAGGCGCTTCGCCGAGGTCGAGGAGGTCTACGTCAAGGCCGTGCTGCCCACCGAGGGCGACATGGTCGCGACCGCGGTCGCCCAGCCGCGCATCGTCACCGGCTCGATGGCCGGTCTGCGCGCCCTGGCCATCCTCGGCGTCGAGGCGAGCGTCGCGGTCGGCCACAGCCTGGGCGAACTGTCCGCGCTGCACTGGGCGGGCGCGATGGACGAGGAGACCCTGCTGAGGGTCGCCGCCCTGCGCGGCAGGGCCATGACCGAGCACAGCGCCTCGGGGACCATGGCGGGCATCGCGGCGTCCGCCGACACGGTGTCCGTCCTGACCTCCGGCCTGCCCGTCGTGATCGCCGGATACAACGGGCCCCGGCAGACCGTCATCGCGGGACCCGGCGACGCCGTGCAGGCCGCGGGGCGCAGAGCCGTCGCCGAGGGCCTGCAGTGGACGCCCCTGCAGGTCTCGCACGCCTTCCACTCGCCGCTCGTCGCGCCCGCCGCGGAGGCCCTGGGCGCGAGACTCGAGGAGGAGGAGTTCGGGCAGGTCGGGCTGCGGGTCGTCTCCACGGTCACCGGGGAGGCGCTGAGGGAGGGCGCCGACATCCCGGCGCTGCTGCGCAGGCAGATCACCGACCCGGTGCTGTTCGCCCAGGCCGTCGAGCTGGCGGCCAAGGACATCGACCTGTTCGTCGAGGTCGGTCCCGGACGGGTGCTCAGCGGGCTGGTCGGGGAGGTGACCGACGTGCCCGCTGTCGCGCTGGACACCGACGACGAGTCGCTGGCCGGGCTGCTGCGGGTGGTCGCGGCGGCATACGTGACGGGCGCCCCCGTCGTGCACGAGGCGCTCTTCCACGGGCGGCTGGTCAGGCCGCTGCGGGTCGGCCAGGAGTTCACGTTCTTCGAGAGCCCCTGCGAGCAGGTGCCCGAGGTCCAGGTGCCCGTCGCCGTCCGGCGGACCGAGACGGTCGTCGCGCCCCCGGCGGGGCAGGACGCGGAGGCCTCGGGAGAGGCGGCCGTCGACCTGCTGCGGCGCCTGGCCGCCGAGCGCGCCGAGCTGCCGATGGACATGGTGCGCGTCGACAGCCACCTGCTCGACGACCTCCACCTGAGCTCGATCACGGTGGGGCAGATCGTCAACCAGGCGGCCCAGCGCATGGGCCTTTCGTCGGCCCAGACGCCGACGAACTTCGCCACGGCGACCGTGCTCGAACTCGCCGAGGCGCTCGACGCGCTGGCCGAGACCGGTCAGGCCACCGACACGGGCCCAGGGCGCACGGTGACCGGCGCCGCCGCCTGGGCCAGGCCCTTCGCCCTCGACCTCGACGAGCTCGCGCCGCCCTCGGCGCGCGCCCGCGAGGACAACGGCAGGTGGCTGCTCCACACGACCGGCGACCACCCGTTCGCCGAGGCGCTGCGCCGCGAGCTCGAGGGCGCGGGCGTCGGCGCGGGCGTCCTGGTCTGCCTGCCGCCCGACTGCGCGGAGGCGGACCTGGAACACGCCCTGCTGGGCGCGAAGGCCGCGGTCGCGGGCGGCCCCGGCGGCCGGTTCGTGCTTGTGCAGCACGGCCGGGGCGCGGCGGGCCTGGCCAAGACGCTGTCGCTTGAGGCGCCTCACCTGCGCACCACCATCGTGCACGTCCCGGCGACGGAACGGGCGGTCGGCTGGGTGGTCGACGAGGTCGCGGCGACCACGCGCTACGCCGAGGTCCACTACGACGCCGACGGCGTACGGCGGGTGCCGACCCTGCGCGCGATGCCGGTGACCCCCGCCCGCGTCGCCCAGCCCCTGGACGGCTCCGACGTGCTCCTGGTGACCGGCGGAGGCAAGGGCATCACCGCGGAGTGCGCGCTGGCGCTCGCCACGGACAGCGGCGCCAAACTCCTCGTCCTCGGCCGCTCCGACCCGGCGCGGGACGAGGAACTGGCGGCCAACCTGCGGCGGATGGCCGACAGCGGGGTGAGCGTCAGATACGCCATGGCCGACGTCACCGACCCGGACCAGGTGCGTGCCGCGGTCACCGAGGCGACCGCCGAGACCGGAGCGGTCACCGCGGTGCTGCACGGCGCGGGACGCAACGAGCCGGGCGCGCTCACCGGCCTGGACATGGCCGCGTTCCGCCGGACCTTCGCCCCCAAGATCGACGGCCTGCGGGCCGTGCTCGACGCGGTCGACCCGGGGACGCTGCGCCTGCTCGTGACGTTCGGCAGCATCATCGGCAGGGCCGGACTGCGGGGAGAGGCGCACTACGCCACGGCGAACGAGTGGCTGGCGAGCCTCACCGAGGAGGTGGCCCTGCGGCACCCGGGGTGCCGCAGCCTCTGCATGGAGTGGTCGGTCTGGTCGGGGGTCGGCATGGGCGAGCGGCTGGCCGTCGTCGAGTCGCTGTCCCGTGACGGCGTCACCCCCGTCACCCCGGACCAGGGCGTGCAGATCATGCGGCGGCTGGTCGCCGATCCCGACGCGCCGACCGTGGTGGTGATCAGCGGGCGCACGGAGGGCATCGACACCGTCCGCTACGACCTGCCCCCGCTGCCGCTGCTGCGCTTCGTCGGCAGGCCGCTGATCCGCTACCACGGCGTCGAGCTGGTCACCGAGGTCGAGCTGAACGCCGGGACCGACCTCTACCTCGCCGACCACCACCTCGACGGAAACCTGTTGTTCCCCGCGGTGTTCGGCATGGAGGCGATGACCCAGGCGGCCGTCGCGGCCCTTGGGCCCGCCGGGCTGCCGACGATCGAGCGGGCCGAGTTCCTGCGGCCCATCGTGGTGCCGCCGGACGGTTCCACGACGATCCGGATCGCGGCGACCGTCACCGGCGACGACACCGTCGAGGTCGCCATCCGCAGCGCGGAGACGGGCTTCGACGCCGACCACTTCAGGGCGCGGCTCCGCTTCCTGGGCGAGGCGGCGCCGCAGGGGCCGCCGGACCAGGTCGGTGAGGGGCTGCCCGAGGTGCCGCTGGACCCGGCGACCGACCTGTACGGCGAGATCCTGTTCCAGGGCGGGCGTTTCCAGCGCCTGCGCCGCTACCACCGGGCGGCGGCCAGGCACGTCGACGCCGAGGTGGCGGCGGTCGACGCGGCGGACTGGTTCACCGGCTTCCTGCCCGGAGACCTGCTGCTGGGCGACCCGGGCATGCGTGACGCGCTGATGCACGGCAACCAGGTCTGCGTGCCGGACGCCACGCTGCTGCCCTCGGGCATCGAGCGGATCCACCCCGGCGGGGCCGCGCTGGCCGAGGCGGGCGAGCTGCGCTACTGCGCCACGGAACGGCACCGCGACGGCGACACCTACATCTACGACATCGCCGTGCGCACCGCGGCGGGAGAGGTCGTCGAACGCTGGGAGGGCCTGAGCCTGCGGGCCGTGCGCAAGGGCGACGGCCGCGGCCCCTGGGTGGCCCCGCTGCTCGGCCCCTACCTGGAACGCACGCTGGAGGACCTCGTCGGCGTGCGGGTCGCGGTCGCCGTCGAACCGCACGGCGAGGGCCGTCCTGAGGGCGCCGGCGAGCGCAGGGCGCTGACCGCCCTGGCCGCCGGGCGCGCGCTCGGGCATCCGGCCGAGGTCCGCTACCGTCCCGACGGGCGTCCCGAGATCGACGGAGGCAGGACGATCTCGGCGTCCCACGGGGCGGGGGTGACCCTCTGCGTCGCGGCCCTCGGCACGGTCGGCTGCGACGTCGAGCCGGTGGTCGACCGGTCAGGGGAGACGTGGGAGGGGCTGCTCGGCTCGAACTTCCGTCTCGCCGAACTGGTCGCCATGGAGCTGGGCGGCAGCCTGGACGCCGCGGCGACGCGGGTGTGGGCGGCCGCCGAGTGCCTGAGGAAGGCCGGCCTGCCACAGGGCGCCCCGCTCACCTGGACTCCGGCGAGGCGGGACGCCTGGACGGTCTTCGCCTCGGGAACCCTGCGGATCGCCACGCTCGTCACAAGCCTGCGGGGCCTGCCGGAGCCGGTGGTGTTCGCGGTCCTCACCGAGGGGCGGTCGTAGGCATGGGCAACTACTTCGAGTATCTGCACACGGTCGGTTTCGAGGAGACCAACATCGTCGGCAACGTCTACTACGTCAACTACCTGCGCTGGCAGGGACGTTGCCGGGAGATGTTCCTCAAGCTCCACGCGCCGGACGTGCTCGCCGACCTGCAGGCCGACCTGAAGCTCTTCACGCTGAAGGTCGACTGCGAGTTCTTCGCCGAGATCACCGCCTTCGACGAGCTGTCCATCCGGATGCGCCTGGTCGACCTCGCCCAGACCCAGCTCGAGTTCAGCTTCGACTACGTCCGGCTCGACCTGGGCGAGCGGGAGACGCTGATCGCCAGAGGCAGGCAGCGGGTGGCGTGCATGCGCGGGCCGAACAGCCGCACCGTCCCGTCCAGGGTCCCCGAGTCGCTGACCCGCGCGCTCGAACCGTATCTGTCCTAGGACCGGGCCCAACTGGGAGATCAGCATGAGCGTCAATCCTGAGCCGTCCCGTGAGGTGACGGACCCGAAAGCGATGCGACGCGCGTTCGGGATGTTCGCCACCGGCGTCACCGTGGTGACCGTCGGCGGCGGCACCCCGCACGCCATGACCGCGAACTCCTTCACGTCGGTCTCGCTCGACCCGCCGCTCGTGCTGGTCTGCGTCGGCCGCAGCGCCATCATGCACGGCTGCCTCACCGAGGAGGGCGCCTTCGGCGTGTCCGTTCTCGCCGCCCACCAGGAGCCCGTGGCCAGGCATTTCTCCAACCGCTGGCGGACCCTGGGGGCGGCGCAGTTCGACACCGTCGACTGGCTGCCCGGCTCGCTCACCGGTGCGCCGCTGCTCGAAGGCACACTCGCCCGCTTCGAGTGTGAGCTGTGGCGCACCTACGACGGCGGCGACCACTCGATCTTCATCGGAAAAGTGCTCTCTCTGGAGCAGCGGGACGACCAGGACGCCCTGCTGTTCTTCCACGGCAGGTTTCGTCAGATCACCCCAGATCGGAGCGAGGTGACGGCATGAGTCTCACCAGACGACGTGCTGAGGCCGTACCAGGAAAGCCGGCCACGGCGCGGGGCGCTCGCCCGGCGCCGCCGGGGCCGCCGCGCAGGGCGGCGATGGGCCTGTTCGTGAAGCTGATCCGCGACCGGCTCGCGCTGATGACGTCGGCCGCGGAGCAGTACGGCGACGCGGTCCGCATCTCCCTCGGGCCGAAGACGCTCTACTTCTTCAACCACCCCGACCACGCCAAGCACGTGCTGGCCGACAATAGCGGCAACTACCACAAGGGGATCGGGCTGGTCCAGGCGCGCCGCGCCCTGGGAGACGGGCTGCTGACCAGCGAGGGCGAGCTGTGGCGCAAGCAGCGCCGGATGATCCAGCCGGTCTTCCAGCACAGGCGGATCGCCCAGCAGGCCGGCGTCGTCGCCGAGGAGGCGGCGAGGCTGGTGGAAAGGCTGCGGGCGCACCAGGGCGGCGAGCCGGTCGACGTGCTCCACGAGATGACGGGGCTCACCCTGGGGGTGCTCGGCCGCACCCTCCTCGACGCCGACCTCGGCGCCTTCGGCTCGGTCGCGCACTCGTTCGAGGCCGTGCAGGACCAGGCGATGTTCGAGATGGTCACGCTGGGCGCGGTGCCGATGTGGCTTCCCCTGCCCAAGCAGCTGCGTTTCCGCAGGGCCCGCAGGGAGCTGCAGCGGGTCGTCGACCGCCTGGTGGCCCAGCGCACGGCGCGCGGCGAGCGGGACGGCGACGACGTGATCTCCCGCCTGATCGTCTCCACGGAGGAGGAGCGCGATCCCAGGGTCGGCAGGCAGCGGATGAGGGACGAGCTGATCACCCTGATGCTCGCGGGTCACGAGACGACCGCCAGCACCCTGGGCTGGACCTTCCACCTGGTCGACCGGCACCCGGAGGTGTGGGACAGGCTGCACGCGGAGGCGGCCGAGGTGCTCGGCGACCGGCGGCCGGTCTATGAGGACCTGCACCGGCTGAGGTACACGGCCATGGTCGTCGAGGAGGTCATGCGGCTCTATCCGCCCGTGTGGATCCTGACACGCCAGGCCCAGGCGGACGACGAGGTCGGCGGCTACCACGTGCCCGCCGGGGCGGACGTCCTGATCTGCCCCTACACGCTGCATCGGCACCCGGGCTTCTGGCAGGACCCCGAGCGCTTCGATCCGGAACGGTTCGATCCCGGCCGGGCCTCCGCCCGCCCCCGGTACGCCTACATCCCCTTCGGCGCGGGACCCCGGTTCTGCGTCGGCAACAGCCTCGGCATGATGGAGGCCGTCTTCGTGATCGCGATGATCGCCAGGGACCTCCGTCTGGTGGGGGCGCCGGGGCGGGAGGCGGTCGCGGAGCCCATGCTCTCCCTCAGGATGCGCGGAGGGCTGCCGATGACGGTTCACCCCGTGGGGTGACGCCGCCGCGCCACGGCGCCTCCCAGGCGGCGTCACGGCGTGTCCCGGGCGGCGCCACGAGCGGGACACGAGGTGACGCCGCTGGAACGGCACGGCGCGCCCCGAAGACGACGACGGCCGCAGGCTTCCTTGGCTGCGGCCGTTTCCGGTGGGTCACAGGATCAGCTCGCGACCGAGTTGAGCGCCACGAGGCGGACGTCGAGCAGAGCGAGCAACACCGGGGGGTCGAGGGTGCCCATCGGGCGCAGCTGCACGTCGGCGGGCTTCACCACGACGTCGCGTCTCACCGTGATCGGTCCGTAGCCGCCGACGTACAGCGACGGGTCCCGGTTCGTGCCGCCGACCACCTTCTCGCTGCCCGGGGTCACGGAGTGGGCCAGCAGGTGCCAGGTGCCCTGGGGCACGTCCTCGAGGACGTACGGGCCGGGACGGCGCAGCACGGTGCACCGGACCGGGGGACCCTGCGGGATGCAGGTGGGGAACAGGCCGACGAAAATGAGGCCGCACTGGCCCGAGGGCGGCGCCCAGACCTTGCCCTGGACGGTCGCCAGTCGCGCCTCCTCCTCGTCTGTCCTGTCGCTGGTGAGGATGAGCGGGGCGAAGCCGCCGTGCTGGCGGTAGGTGGTGGGCGCGAGACCGACGCAGCTCTTGAACCGGGAACTGAAGGTGCCGACGCTGGAGTAGCCAACCTGGATGCTGATGTCCGCGACGCTCAACGAGGTGGAGAGAAGGAGCCGCTTGGCCTCCTGGAGCCGCAGGGCCGACAGGAAACGCCCCGGGGAGATGCCGGTGACCTGCCGGAACACCCGGGAGAAGTGAAACTTGCTGAACATCGCGGTGCGAGCCATGTCGTCGATGGTGAGCTCATCCCCGAGGCGCTCACGCATGGTCTCGATAACCCGCCTGACAGCTTTCTCAAGAACTTCCTCCATCGTTCCTCTCCATTTGTTGAAAATTCATCCACATGAACGACGAGAAAAGTGTGCATCAAATTGACCTTCAACCTCTGTGTAGGTTTTACCGCTGTATTTATTTGCCCCCGAAAGCTTCCATATGCCCGTCGAACGACTAATGAAATGATCGGCATCAATATTTCTAAATCAACATCTGACCGCTGTCAACTGTGGTAGTGATGCATGCTTACCGTGTCTGAGCTGCTACTCTAGGTTGTGTACGCCGGTAATCGGGTATTAGTGCGCCGCTGAAAAGACCCCGAAAGAGGCTTGACAGGACGGCAATTCAGAAGATGCGTCCGATGCGACTTCGCTCGGACGATGGATCAGACCAGATTGGAATTCGATATGCGAGTTCTATTTGGTCGCAGATCTTGCCGCGCCGGGCATGGGCCACAGCAGTCCCTGTCCGTCGCCGGGTCCCGTCCGTGAAACGAGGTCCGGCCGACGCGCCGGCTTCTCCGCGGCTCACGCCGCACCCCTTCGCCGACAGGAGGAAACGCCGGTGAAACCGGGCATCCCAGACGAAGAACAGGTCAGGACGATGACGCTGGAGGCGTTCGCGGACACAATCGTCCCCGGTGAGAAGCGCTCACCCGACGACAGGGCGGTCGCCGGCGCCGCGGAGGGGGGCGGCGCGGTCGTGGCGGGCGCCGTCGAGCTGCTGGAGACCCCCGCGACCGGGCTGGCGCCCGCGCTGGGCGACTTCGCGCGGCTGCTGAACAGGCACGCGCAGGCGTACGCGGGCCAGCACGGACTCGAACTCGACCCCACGCTGCCGCCGTTCGTCGCCCTGTCGTTCCCCCACCGCACCGCCCTGGTGGGGGTGCTGACCGCCCCGGGCCACCCGGAGCGGGAGGTGTGGGTCAGCATCGCGCTGTTCAGCAACATGGCCTTCGACACCGCCGCGCACATGCACACCCTCGACGCGATCGCCGCCGGGCATCCGGGCCTGGCGTCGATGGGCTTCGCCATGCCGGACTCCGACGGCCTGTGGCGCTTCTCCGACTACTCCTACGGACGAAAGCTGGCCAGCCTCCACCCGAGCACGACCCCGACAGGGAGCCCAGCATGACCAGTACGGAAACGACGGACATCCTCGTGGTCGGCAGCGGCTTCGGCGGCGCGATCGCGGCCTACCATCTCGCCGCGGGCGGCGCGCGGGTCGTGCTGCTGGAGCGCGGGCCCTGGCTGGAGGGCGAGGACTTCGAGCACGACTTCAAGCTCGGCTCGTCCTACACCCGGATCTTCGACTTCGTCGTCGGCGACGGCATGAGCCTGCTCGGCGGCAACTGCGTCGGCGGCGGCAGCGTCGTGTACTTCGCCGCCATGCCCCGCGCCCCCCGGTTCGTCTTCGAGCGCAAGGGCAACATCGGCAGGCGGATGTGGCCCTCGACCATCAGCCGCGACACGCTGGAACCCTGGTACGACCGCGTGGCCGAGGCGCTGCCGGTGACCCGGCAGGACTGGGACTCGGTCACCTACTCGGGCGGCCTGTTCGCGGCGGCGTGCGCGCACGCGGGACGCACGGCGAACCCGGTGCCGGTCGCCATCGACGGGGACAGGTGCACGAACTGCAACTGGATGATGGCCGGGTGCCGCTTCGACGCCAAACGCTCACTGCTGTTCAACTACCTGCCCGCGGCCGTCGCGCACGGGGCCGAGATCAGGCCGATGCACGAGGTGCAGCACCTGTCGCGGACCGAGGACGGCGGTTACCGGGTGCACTACACCGTCGTCGACGACGAGGACTACCGGGTGCACACCGGTAGCGGGACGATCGACGCCAAGATCGTCGTACTGGCGGCGGGCGCGGGCGCCACGCCGGTGATCCTGCAGCGTTCCGAGGGCGCCCTCGGCGCCATGCCCGCCGCGGTCGGCAGGTACTTCTCCGGCAACGGCGAGCGGCTCAACACCGCCATCCTCGATGAGGACCGGGTCCGCGACCTGCTGGGGCTGAGCCGCGGCGACGGGGCGGCGTACGGCGCCTCCCAGATCGGCAAGGGCCCGTGCGTCGCGAGCTGGGACCGGCTGGACGGCACGCTGCCCGAGTACTCCCGCTACTCGCTGGAGCAGCTCTACTTCCCGCCGGGCTTCGGCACCATCCTCGCCCAGGTGCCGGACGCGAGCGGCCCGACCTGGTTCGGCGTCGAGAAGAAGGAGATCGTACGGCGCTGGCAGTCGTGGCTGACCATCTTCACGATGAGCGAGGACGACAACGAGGGGGTCTTCGGGCCGCCTCCGGCGACCGGCAACGCCGAGCGCATCTCGCAGCAGATGCTCGGGCGCGGCCCCATCCGGTACAGGCCGACCGCGAACACGCTGCGCGGCTGGGCGCAGGCGGACGCCGAGGTGCGGGACATCATGGAGCGTGACGGCCTGTCCAGGGTGATGCCGTGGACCAACGACGTCGTGGGCGCCTACACCGTGCACCCGCTGGCGTCCTGCCGCATCGGCGACGACCCGAACACCTCGGCGCTCGACGACCGGCACGAGCTGCGCAACCACCCGGGCATCTTCGTCACCGACGGCTCCGCCGTGCCGGGAGCGCTGACGGTCAACCCCGCGATGACCATCGCGGCGCTCGCCGAGCGCGCCATCCCGGGCATCGTGCAGGCCGCGCGGCAACGCGGCGTGGAGGTCACCTACGGGGCCCCGTCGCCGGACGGCGCCACGAGCGGCAGGCGCGGAGCCCTCCCGTTCGTCTCCGGCCTGGTGCGCAAGTAACGCCGAGCCGCCGCCTCCCGCGCCTTCGGGGGCGGGCCGGCCCGTCTCCAGATCCTGACCAGTCGACCCCAGGGAGCGTGCGATGGCCGGGGCACTCGTCCGCAGGGCACTCCGCAGATCACTGGACCAGGTCCGTCACGTCTCCCCGGTGCGGCCGGCCGCGGCGCGGGGCCTGGTCGCCGACGTCTACGCGCGCTCCGAGCGGGAGTTCGGCATGCTCGCACCGCCGGTCGCCCTCCACTCGCCCGCCCCCGAGGTCCTCGCGGCCTGCTGGATGATGCTGCGGGAGACCCTCCTCGCCGAGGGGCGGGCGGGGCGGGCGGTCAAGGAGGCGGTCGCGACAGGGGTCTCGCTCGGCAACACCTGCCCCTACTGCGTGGGGGTGCACAGCGCGACCCTGCAGGGCCTCGTCGGGGGAGGGGGCGCCGGGGACGGCGAGGTCGAGCCGGTCACGGCGTGGGCGCGGGCGAGCGGGGTCAGGCGGGAGGCGGCCCTGCACGGGCGGCCGTTCCCCCAGGAGCAGGCCGCGGAGCTCGTGGGGGTCGCGGTCACCTTCCAATACCTCAACCGCATGGTCAACGTGTTCCTGGACGACACCCCCCTCCCGCCGCGCGTGCCCGCCGCGGCGCACGGGGGGCTCATGCGGGTGCTCGGCTGGTTCATGCGCCTGACGGCGCGCGAGGTCCGCGAGCCGGGCGCCTCACTGGACCTGCTGCCCGCCGCCCCGCTTCCCGGCGACCTGTCCTGGGCCGCGGGCGCGCCGAACATCGCGGGCGCGTTCGCCCGCACGGCCGAGGCGGTCGAGGAGGCGGGCCGCCGCTCCGTTCCCGAGGCGGTGCGCGACCTCGTCACGGCCAGGCTGGCCGGATGGGACGGCGGCCCCGCCGGCCTCGGCAGGGCCTGGGCCGACGACGCCGTGTCCGGCCTGCCGGTCGCGCAGCGGCCCGCGGGACGGCTGGCCCTGCTGACGGCCATCGCCTCCCACCAGGTCGGCGGATCCGTCGTGGACGATTTCAGGGCGGGCGGTCCCGACGACGGCGCCCTGATCGAGTTGACCGCGTGGGCGAGTCTGGCGGCGGCGCGGAGGATCGGCGGCTGGATGTGCGGTGAAGAATGACTCCGCTCTTTGCGAGCAATCTTCATGTCAATTCCTCGGTCAGAAAGAGACCGTCTCGACATTCGACGGACACCCGCCCGCCGCCAATGTCTGGAAAACGTCGTCGGCCCGGTCCGCGTAGGCGGCCGGGCCGACGTTCGCACGGGTGACATTCACCGGGAGCGGAGGGAATTCGTCACGCGAATCGCGGACGGGACGCGAATCGGCCCGGCGTCCCACGCCGCCGGGCCGCGCTCTTGTCAGGCGCGGACCGCGCAATTGCAGCTCATGGCCGCGCGCTCCGACTCACGCGGACGGCGGTGGAGGACCATCGCCACCACCATGGGGACGAAGACGACCGCGTTGTAGAACAGGTGCAGCTCGACCCGGGGGAACGCGAGCTGCAGGATGCTCGTCGGCACCGGCCTGCCCAGCAGGTGGTTGCCGGTGAGGGCCTGCAGGAGCAGCAGCAGGTGCTCGAGGTGGTGCCAGACCTGGATGCCCAGCGAGATGTTCCACCAGGTCCTGGAACGTCCGGTGAAACCCTTCCTGAGCAGGATGAGCCCGACGAGCATGAGCAGCGCGTAGCCGTAGTGCATCCACTCGGAGGTGACCAGCCACGGGAACGGGCGTCCCAGCACGCCTCGCGCCTCGGCGGCCGGCCAGCCCAGGGCGTATATCTGCACCGCCTGCGCCACGTGCTCGGCCCAGTGGGCCACCACGATCACCAGGAAGACGTTCAGCCAGGTCTTGTGCTGCGGGCCGTTGACGACGGCCATCCTTCCGGGAAAGCGGCCTGTGGAAGCCGCCTCAGAAACCATGCAGAAACCCTCGCTCTCCTATTGGTTCACCTCGATTAATGCCCATAATGGACATTCTCCTCACATCATCGCCAACCGTAGCAGCGTCAATCAGATGGCTCTTCTTCAGGATTGCTGGATTTGTCCCATGCCGGACGATAACTCCGGCCCGTTGAAAGCACAATGGGAGAAGACAATTCGATCTCCGCTCCTGCACGCTTGGTGCGAAGCGCCCAGTGATTCCGCCCATGAGCGAGGTATTTCTGATGCTGGTGAGCGTGACAGGCGGCACCGGGTTCGTCGGTTCCCACTCGGTCGCGGCGTTCCTGAGGGCGGGCCACCGGGTCCGGCTGCTCGTGCGCGAGCCGTCCGGTGTCGACCGTGCCCTGGCCCCCTTCCGGCTCGGCAGGGACGCCGTGGAGGTGGTCGTCGGAGACGTCCTCGACGTCGAGGCCGTCAGCCGTGCCGTGCGCGGCGCCGACGCCGTGCTGCACGCGGCCTCGGTCTACTCCTTCGACAGCAGGCGGTACGCGAGCATGCGACGGACGAACGAGCGGGGCACCGAGGTCGTGCTGGAGGCCGCGCGCGAGGCCGGAGCCGACCCGATCGTCCACGTCTCCAGCGTCGCGGCCCTGTTCCCCGCCCGGGGAAGGGTCGTCCGCGAGGACACGCCGGTCGGCAGGCCCCGCGAGACCTACATGGCGAGCAAGGCCGCGGCCGAGGCCGTCGCGCGCAGGCACCAGGCGGAGGGGGCTCCGGTGGTGATCACCTACCCGCCCGCCCTGCTCGGCCCGCACGACCCCAAACTCGGCGACCAGACCGCCAGGCTCAGAGACGTCCTGCGGGGGCTGATGCCCATGTGGCCGCTCGGCGGGCTTCCGCTCGGCGACGTCCGGGACACCGCCGCGCTCCACGCCGCGCTGCTCGCCTCGCGCGGGAACGCCTCGAACCGCTACTTCGGCCCCGGCCACTACCTGTCCACCCGGCAGTACGTCCAGGCGGTGCGCGAGGTCACGGGACGTCCCCTGCCGACGATCTTCCTGCCGGCCCGCGCGATGATCCCGGTCGGCCTGCTGGCCGGTCTCGCGCAACGCGTGTGGCCGTGGCACATCCCCGCCGAGTACGGCGCCGTCTACATATGCGCCTGTGCCACGCGGGTCGACGAGAACGCCGACACCCACGGGATCGTCCCGCGCCCCGTCGCGGAGACGGTCGGCGACACCGTGCGCTGGCTGCGCGGGCAGGGGCACCTGTCCGCGCGGCAGGCGGGGGTCGCCGGTGAGGACCTGTCGCCGGTGACGGCGTCGTGACCGGGGAGGCCACCGTGAGCCAGCGGACCGAGCGGCAGACCACCTCCCCGGACGACCCGGACGTCTTGAACGACCCGGACGTCCCCGTGCCACAGGGGGGCGGGGAGGAGCGCGCCAACGGCCGTCACGCCCCCTCGGGGCCCCCCTCCCCGCCGGCGCGCTCGATGAGCCTGCTGCGTGAGCGGCAGCGCGGGCTGCGCGGCCGGATCGCCGCCGGGTCCCGCGGCGCGGTCGACCGGCAGCGGGCGCTCGGCAAGCGCACGGCGAGGGAACGGCTGGAGCTCCTCCTGGACGAGGGGTCGTTCACCGAGATCGACATGTACCGCCGCCACCAGGCCCACGGCCTGAAGGTCGGCGAGCAGCGCCCGCACACCGACGGGGTGGTCGCGGGCTCCGGCACCATCGAGGGCCGCAGGGTGTTCGTCTACGCCCAGGACTTCACGATCTTCGGGGGGTCGCTCGGCCAGGCGCACGCGTCGAAGATCCACAAGGTGATGGACCTGGCGATCGCCACCGGCGCCCCTCTCATCGGGCTCAACGACAGCGGGGGCGCCCGGATCCAGGAGGGGGTGATGGCCCTGGACGGGTACGGCGGGATCTTCAGGCGCAACGTCCAGGCGTCCGGTGTGATCCCCCAGATCAGCGTCATACTGGGCCCGTGCGCCGGGGGAGCGGCCTACTCGCCGGCCCTGGCCGACTTCACCTTCATGGTCCGTGACACCGCGAGGATGTACCTGACGGGGCCGGACGTCGTCGAGGCGGTCAGCGGTCAGCGGGTCACCCACGACGAGCTCGGCGGAGCCGAGGTCCACGGCGGCCGCTCAGGGGTGGCGACCTTCGTGCACGACGACGAGGAGAGCGCCCTGGAGGACGTGCGCTACCTCGTCTCGCTGCTTCCCAGCAACAACCTGGAACCGCCGCCGAGCGAGCCGCCGCGCCAGGCGGGCACGGATCACCGGCCCGGGTTCGCCGAGATCGTCCCGGTGGAGCCGAACAAGCCGTACGACATGCGCTCCGTCGTCGCCGAGCTGGTCGACGACGGCGAGTTCCTCGAGCTGCAGGAGGACTGGGCGCGGAACGTCGTCTGCGCGCTGGCCCGTGTCGACGGCGAGGTGGTCGGCCTGGTCGGCAACCAGCCCATGGTGCTCGCGGGCGTGCTGGACGTCGCCGCGTCGCAGAAGGCGGCCAGGTTCGTGCGGTTCTGCGACGCGTTCGGCATCCCGCTGGTGACCCTGGTCGACGTGCCGGGCTTCCTGCCCGGGACGGACCAGGAGCACGCGGGCATCATCCGGCACGGAGCCAAGCTGCTGTACGCCTACTGCGAGGCGACCGTGCCCCGCATCCAGGTCATCCTGCGCAAGGCGTACGGCGGCGCGTACATCGTGATGGACTCGCGTTCCATCGGAAGCGACCTGTCGCTCGCCTGGCCGACGAACGAGATCGCGGTGATGGGCGCGGAGGGGGCGGTGAACGTCATCTTCCGCAAGGAGCTGGCCGCGGCCGCCGACCCCGAGGAGCTGCGCTCCGAGCTCGTGGCCGAGTACTCCGAGCAGCTCATGCACCCGCACTACGCCGCCGAGCGCGGCCTGGTCGACGACGTCATCGACCCGGCGGAGACGCGCGCCGCGGTGGCGCGCGGGCTGGCCATGCTGCGCAACAAGCGGCAGACGCCGCCCCAGCGCAAGCACGGGAACATCCCGCTGTAGACCCCGCCGTGGAACGTCACCGCCCCCCGCGGGTCCCGCGGGGGGCGTTCTCCGCGGACCCCGTCGTGGCGCGTCACCCCTCCGCCGCCGGTTCCTCCCCCGCGGCTCCCGAGGCCTCGACCTCGTCGCGCATCCGCTCCCTGGACAGCGCCACCGAGCTCGCGGCGGCGTCCAGGGCGTCGCCCGAGCTGACCATCAGGGCGGTGAGCTGGGCCTCGAAACAGCGGTCCGCGTCGTAGGGGGCGATGAGGTAGTCGCCCAGCTCGAGGGTGACCAGTCCGTGGATCGCGCTCCACATCTGGTGCGCGACGAGCTCGGCGTCCTCCGCCCTGAACCGGCCTGCCTCGAAACACCGGGTGGCGCACTTGACCACGTTGCCCAGGGTGTAGCGCCCGTGCTGGCGGTCCTCCTCCGTCAGGGAGAACCCGGCCAGTGAGGAGCCGCCGAACATCACCGCGTACAGGTGCGGGTTGGCCAGGGCGTTGTGTCGGTAGGCCCTGCCCAGCAGCGCCATGTCCGCCACCGGGTCGTCGGTCTGCCGCACGTGGGTGAGGTGGCGCTGCAGGCGGGCGAACCCCTCGTGCACCATCTCGCGAACCAGCCCGCTCATCCCCCCGAAATGGGTGTAGACCGCCATCGTCGAGCTGTCGGCCTCGGTGGCGAGCCTTCGGGTGGACAGGGCCTGGGGGCCTTCCTCGGCGAGCAGCCGGGCGGCGATGTCGACCAGCACGGGCCGTGTCCTGGGATCGGCTCGACGAGGACTCATGTTGACAGTATTACATAACGGCGATATGTTTTAAGCACAACACTGTTATGGATTTGCTGGCCTCGCCCCGAGGAGGCGCCATATGGCCGCCCCAGCCCGCGCGTCCCATCCGGCACCGGCGACGGCGTTCCCGGTCGCCGACCGCCCGTCGTCGCAGGAGCGGCTGCCCGTCGAGGGCGTGCTCCCCGCCGATCTGGACGGGTGTTTCCTCCAGGCGTTCCCGCATCCCGCCGAGGCGGGCAGGCCGGGCGGCGGATTCGTCCTCTCGGGGATCCGGCTGGGCGGCGGGGAAGCCACGCGCCACCGTGCGAGGACGACGGCGAGGCACGAGACCCCGCTCGGCCCCCTGCCCGCACTGGCCCCCCCGATACGGCTGGCCCGCACCGTCACGGGCGCGCCGCGGACGCCCGGTCACGTCACGCTCGCCCGCCCCGTCCGCGACCCGTCGACGCGCGAGTGGCACACGGTCGCTTCCTACCCCGGCCTGGGACACGCGGAGCACCTGACCGCCGGCCCCGACGGCGTCGTGTCGCGCGCCCAGCCCTTCACGCTCGACGGCGCGCCTCTCATGCACGCGGTCGCGTTGACCGGGCGGCACGTCGTCGTGTTCGACCTGCCCGTGGTCTACCGTCACGCGGCCGCCCTGGTCGGGGCGCGCCTGCCCTACGCCTGGCGGCCGGACAGGCCCGCGCGCGTCGGCCTGTTGCCTCGCGAGGGAACGGCGGAGCCCCGCTGGTTCCCGGTCGACCCCTGCTACGTCTTCCACGCGGTGAACGCCTACGAGGAGGAGGGCCGCGTCATAGTGGACGCGGTCCGGCGTCCACGGGCCTTCGACGCCACGCCCGACGCCTCCGACGTCGCCCCCGACGCCGCCTCTGCGGCCCAGGAGCGGCCGGACCTGTGGCGCTGGACGTTCGACCTGGCCACCGGCGCGGTGCACGAGCGAGCGCTGGCCCCCGGCTGGGAGACGGCCCTGGCCGACGAGCGGGTGTGCGGCCGCGCGCACCGCCACGTGTTCGGCTCCCGCGAAGGGGCGGCCGGACCGGAGCTCGTCCGGCACGACCTCGTGACCGGCGGGGTCCAGGCGTACGAGCTCGGCCGGGGCCTGCGCGCGGGCCGGCCCGTCTTCGTTCCGCGGCACGGCGGGCAGCACGGGGACGCCGAGGGCGACGGCTGGATCCTCGTCTTCGCGCACGACGACGCCCACCGGCGTGGCGAGCTGCTGGTGTTCGACGCGCTCGACCTGCCCGGCGGGCCGTACGCCGCCGTCCGCGTTCCCGACGCCTCGCCCGAGGCCTACCGCGCCGTGTGGCTGCCCGCCTGAGGAACGGCAGGATCCGGCGACCGCGCGCCTGACGGGCGTCGCCGGATCCTGCGTTCCGCGCGCCCGGAACCGGCCGAGGCCGCCTGCCGGATCCTGTCCGTCAGGGCCTGGCCCGCACCCGGTGTGAGCATCGCAATCCGGGAGATGCGCTGTACGGCGGGCGAATGTGACGCTCGATACGAAGGCAAGACTCCGCCGGTGATGGGAGAAGGCGGCGTGTGGCCCGCCATCGCGTCCGCCGCTTTTCGTTTCACCGCCGAGACTCCCGCCCGCCGCAGGCACGCGAAGGGCGCCGGGTGATCCGGTACGGCGGGCCGCGCGACGCCACCGGCCTCACCCGCGCGGGCCGCCACGGGCAGTGAACGGATTGGAGCACGTGATGGTTTCCTCTTCCATTCAGGAGCGGTTCGCCGCTCAGGCCGGCCGGACGCCGGACGCGACGGCGGTCTCCTCGGACGACGCCCGTCTGACCTACCGGGAGCTGGACGAGCGGGCGAACCGGCTCGCGCACCGGCTGCTGGAGCTGGGCACCCGCCCCGAGGCGCCGGTCGCGGTGCTGATGGAGCGCTCCGTCGACATGGTCGTGGCGATCCTCGCGGTGCTGAAGACAGGGGCGTTCTACCTGCCGCTGCACAGCGCCCACCCACTGGAACGCATGCAGTGGATCATGGACGACGCCGGCGGCCCTCTTCTCCTCGCCGACGAGGTCATGCGCGCCCGAGGCCTTCCCCTGGGCGGCCAGGTCGTCGTCGTCGAGGGCGGCAGGGAGTCGCAGGCGTCGTCCGCGTCCGATCCGGGGGTGGCCTCCCACCCCGACCAGCTGGCGTACGTGATGTACACCTCGGGCTCCACGGGCCATCCGAAGGGGGTCGGCGTCACCCAGCGGGGCGTGCTGGGGCTGGTGTCCGACCCGTGCTGGGACGGCGGGCGGCACGACCGGGTGCTGATGGTCGCGCCGCACGCCTTCAGCGTGTCGACCTACGAGCTGTGGGTGCCCCTGCTGCGCGGCGGTCAGATCGTCGTCGCGCCCCCCGGAGTCCTCGACGTCGGCACCCTGCAACGGCTCGTCGTCGACGAGGGGATCACCGGCCTGCATCTGACGGCCGGGCTCTTCCGGGTGGTCGCCGAGGAGGCGCCCAAGTGTTTCACCGGGGTGCGGGAGGTGCTGACCGGCGGGGACGTGATCGCGCCCGCGGCCGTACGGCGGGTGCTCGAGGCGTGTCCCGACACGGTGGTGCGGGCCATGTACGGCGCCACGGAGACGGCGCTGTTCGTCACCAACGGGCCGATGACGGCTCCGTACCTGGCGGAGGGCAGCGTGCCGGTCGGCCGTCCGTTCGACGACCTCCGGCTCCACGTCCTCGACGAGAACCTCACGCCCGTCCCGCAGGGCACGGTCGGCGAGCTGTACGTCGCCGGCGAGCGCCTGGCGCGCGGGTACGTCGGCAGGCCCGACCTGACCGCCGAGAGCTTCGTCGCGAACCCGTTCGCGGGCTCGGGCGAGCGGATGTACCGTACCGGCGACCTCGTGCGCCTGACCCCGCGAGGGTGGGTCGACTTCGTCGGGCGCGCCAACGACCAGGTGAAGATCCGGGGGTTCCGGGTCGAGGTGGGTGAGATCGAAGCCGTTCTGGCCGAACACCCGGGACTCGCCCACGTCGCCGTCGTGGCACGGGAGGTCGAGCCCGGCGACAAACGGCTGGCCGCCTACGTCGTCCCCGAGTCCGGCGACGCCGACGTCGCGGCCCTGCGCGAGCACGCGACGCGCTCGCTGCCGGACTACATGGTGCCCGCGGCCTTCGTCGTGGTGGCCGCCCTGCCGCTGACCCCGAACGGGAAACTGGACCGGGGGGCGCTGCCCCCGCCCGACTTCGAGAGCCTCTCGGCCTACCGGGCTCCCCGCGACGCGACGGAGGAGACCCTGTGCGCCCTCTTCGCCGAGGTGCTGGGCGTGGCGCGGGTGGGCATCGACGACAGCTTCTTCGACCTGGACGGGCAGTCGCTGCTGGCGATGCGGCTGATCAGCCGCATCCAGGCGGTGCTGGGCGAGGACCTGCCGATCAGCGCGCTGTTCGACGCCCCCACGGTCGCGGGTCTGGCCGAACGGCTGGGGAGCGGTGCGTAGCGGACGCCCCGCCTTCGCGGCCTCCTGCCCCGTGCCGCCCGCCGGGACATCCGAGACGGAGACAGGAAGAGGAACACGATGACGAACCCCTTCGACGCCCCCTCAGAGACCCACTCCGCGGTGGGGGACGGCGCCTACTCCGTGCTGGTCAACGCGGAGGGCCAGCACTCCCTGTGGCCCGTCTTCGCGGACGTGCCCGCGGGCTGGACCGTCGTCCACGGCCCCGCGCGACGCGACGCCTGCCTCGAATACGTGAACGCGCACTGGACCGACATGCGGCCGCGCGGCCTCGCGGCCCACCTGGACGCCTCCGCCTGAGCCTTCACCCACGGACACAGCCGGCGACTGGCCGCGGTCGCGCGCCGGTTCCAGATCACCGCAACGCACGAGGAGTGGCACGTGACCATCGACGCCGCGCGCGGTACGCCCCGGGGAACCGTCGCAGAATCCCCACCCGGACTCGTCCAGCTGCTCACTCCGGCGGGAGAGCGGGTCGAGCACCCCGACTACGAGATCGACCTCACCGCAGAGGAGATCAAGGGCCTCTACCGCGACCTGGTGATCGTCAGAAGGCTCGACACGGAGGCCCTGGCGCTGACGCGCCAGGGCGAGCTGGCCGTCTGGCCCTCGCTGCGCGGGCAGGAGGCCGCGCAGATCGGCTCCGCCCGCGCCCTCCTGCCCGGGGACATGGCCTTTCCCAGCTACCGGGAGCACGGTGTCGCCTGGTGCAGGGGCGTCGACCCGGTGAAGGTGCTGGGTTCCTACCGCGGCATCAACCACGCGGGATGGGACCCCAGGAAGCACAACCTGCACCTGCCCACGATCGTCATCGGCAGCCAGGCCCTGCACGCCACGGGCTACGCCATGGGCATCCAGCGGGACGGCGCGGAGGACGCGGTGATCGTCTACTTCGGCGACGGCGCGACCAGCGAGGGCGACCTCAACGAGGCGTTCGTCTGGTCGGCCGTGCAGAACGCGCCGATCGTGTTCTTCTGCCAGAACAACCAGTGGGCGATCTCCGAGCCCTCGGAGCGGCAGTCGCGCATCCCGCTCCACCGGCGCGCGGACGGCTTCGGGTTTCCCGGGGTCCGGGTCGACGGCAACGACGTCCTCGCCTGTCTCGCGGTGACCAGGAAGGCCCTGGATGGCGCGCGCAGCGGGCAGGGGCCGACCCTGGTGGAGGCGTTCACCTACCGGATGGGCGCGCACACCACGACGGACGACCCCAACCGCTACCGCCTGCAGGCCGAGGTCGAGGCCTGGCAACTCAAGGACCCCGTCGACCGGGTCAGGGCGTACCTGCTGAAGAGCCGGACCGCCGACCAGGAGTTCCTCGACGAGGTCGACGCCGAGGCGAAGGAGGTCGGGGCCGACCTGCGCAGGCGGTGCCTGGAGCTGCCCGATCCCGAGCTCGACGAGCTCTGGGACAACGTCTACGTGGCCGAGCACCCGCTGCTGGCCGACGAGCGCGCCCGTTTCACCTCCTACCTGCGGTCCTTCGACGAGGTGTCCCGGTGAGGCGGCGCTCCGGCGGGCCGGGGAACAGGCCCGGCGCGTTCCCGTACCCGGCCGGTGCGCTCCCGCGCCGGCTCCATGGCGCAGGTGGAGGGAAGCGTGACGGTGAGCACTGAGATCCTGTCCCTTTCGCGGGCCATGAACGAGGGACTGCGCAAGGCCATGGAGCACGACTCCAAGGTCGTCGTCATGGGGGAGGACGTCGGCAGGCTCGGCGGCGTGTTCCGGGTGACCGACGGCCTGCAGAAGGACTTCGGTGAGAGCAGGGTCATCGACACGCCCCTGGCCGAGTCGGGCATCGTCGGCACCGCCATCGGCCTCGCGCTGCGCGGCTACCGTCCGGTGTGCGAGATCCAGTTCGACGGCTTCGTGTTCCCCGCCTTCAACCAGATCACCTCCCAGCTCGCCAAGATGCGCCTGCGCTCGCTCGGCATGCTGGAGCTTCCCGTCGTCATCCGGATCCCGTTCGGCGGCGGCATCGGCGCCGCCGAACACCACAGCGAGTCGCCGGAGGCGTACTTCACCCACACCGGCGGTCTGCGCGTGGTGGCCTGCTCCAACCCGTCGGACGCCTACACCATGATCCAGCAGGCCATCTCCTGCCCCGACCCGGTGATCCTGTTCGAGCCGAAACGGCGCTACTGGGACAAGGCCCCCGTCGACCTGGACCTGTCCGGGGCCGCGCCGCTCGGACGGGCCGTGGTCGCGCGCGAGGGCGAGGACGTGACCCTGCTGGCGTACGGGCCGATGGTGAAGACCTGCCTGGAGGCCGCCCAGGCCGACGGGAGCCGCTCCATCGAGGTCGTCGACATCAGGTCGCTCAGCCCGCTCGACGAGGCGACGGTGCTCTCCTCGGTGCGCAAGACCGGCCGGTGCGTCGTCGTGCACGAGGCCCCCGTGTTCAGCGGGTACGGCGCCGAACTCGCCGCCAGGGTCACCGAGAGGTGCTTCTACGACCTGGAGGCCCCGGTCCTGCGGGTCGGCGGCTTCTCCACGCCGTACCCGCCCTCGCGTCTCGAGGACCACTACCTGCCCGACCTCGACCGCGTCCTCGACGCCGTCGACCGGACCTTCGCGTGGTGAGCATGGGCGAGCTGAGACGGTTCGCGCTGCCGGACGTCGGCGAGGGGCTGATCGAGGCCGACATCGTGAAGTGGCACGTGCGTCCCGGCGACGCCGTCGAGGTCAACCAGACCATCCTGGAGATCGAGACGGCCAAGGCCGTGGTCGAGCTGCCCTGCCCCTTCGAGGGCACGGTGGTCGAACTCCTCGTGGCGGAGGGCACGACGGTCGACGTCGGCGTGCCGCTCATCACCGTGGCCGTCGGCGGCGACGTGCCGTCGCCGCCCGCGGAGACCCCGCCGGCGCCCGCGCCCTCCGAGGCGCTCTCCCCGGTGTCCCCGGGGACGGCCTCGGCCGTCGCCCCCGCCGTCGCCGGCACGGCTCCCGGACGTGACCGGGTGCCCGTGCTCGTCGGGTACGGCGTGAAGCCGGGCTCGACGACCCGCCGCCCCCGCAGGGCCGACGCGGTCGAGCCCGAGGCCGTACGGCCGGACGCCGGGACCGCGTCACGGGCGAAGCCTCCCGTCCGCAAGCTCGCCAGGGACCTCGGCGTCGATCTGGCCGCCCTCACCGGCACGGGGCCGCAGGGCTCGGTCACCCGTGACGACGTCCGGCTGGCCGCGGCCGTGGCGGAGGCAGGGCCGACGGTCGCCGAGGAGGACCCGCGGGCCGAGCGGCGCGTCCCGGTCAGGGGGGTGCGCAAGCACACCGCGGCGGCGATGGTGCGCTCGGCGTTCACCGCGCCGCACGTCACCACGTGGTCTCAGGTGGACGTCACCGAGACGACCGGCCTGCTCGCCGGGCTGCGCGACCTGGCCGACTTCGCGGACGTCAGGATCTCGCCGCTGCTTCCGGTCGCCAAGGCCCTGCTGGTCGCGGTCAGGCGCAACCCGCTGATCAACTCCTCCTGGGACGAGGAGGCCCAGGAGATCGTGGTCAAGCGTCACGTCAACCTCGGCGTCGCGGCGGCCACGGAACGCGGGCTGATCGTTCCCAACGTCAAGGACGCCGACACCCTGCCGCTGCCGGAGCTGGCCCGCGCCCTCGCCGAACTCGCCGCCATGGCGCGGGCCGGCAGGGCCTCGCCCCGCGACCTCTCCGGCGGAACGATCACGATCACCAACGTGGGCGTCTTCGGAGTGGACGGGGGCACCCCGATCCTGACCCCGGGGGAGTCGGCGATCCTCGCGCTCGGCCAGATCAGGGACGTGCCCTGGGTGCACGAAGGGGAGATCAAGATACGCAAGGTGACGACGCTGGCGCTGTCGTTCGACCACCGCGTCGTGGACGGCGAACTGGGCTCGGCGGTCCTCCGCGAGGTCGGGGCCATGCTGGAGAACCCGACGCTGATGCTCGCCTGGGCCTGACGCCGGGGACGGCCGGGCCGAGTCGGCAATCTGGAAGAACCCGGAAACGGCCGGGATCGATATGATTCTGTGAAATATGGCTGCGAAATCCAGCGGCCTGCTTCTCCCGCTCCCCGGCAATTTCGTTCGTCCAGGCGGCCTGCGCCCTTTTTTCACGGGCCCGCGCCGAGATCCGGCGACGTGGATTTCTCCGACGAAAAAGAGAGGCTTGGGCACCATGAGTGTTCCTGAGACATCGCATGCGCCGAGCGGCCTGGCGGACCATGTCCCGCTCTCCCTGAATCAGGAATTCCTGTGCGCTTTCGACAAGGGCGACGTCGAGGGCGCGTTCAGTCACAGGCACACTCTGGTGTACGGCTGGCGGCTCGCCGGGAGGCTCGACGTCGACGCGCTGCGCGGGGCCCTGGACGACGTGGTGGCGCGTCACGAGACGCTGCGCACGTCGATAGTCAGAGGCGAGGGGGAGAGGTACCAGGAGATCCACCCTCCGATGTCGCCCGAGCTGGTCGTCCGCGACCTCTCCGGCACCGATCCCGGCTCGCGCGAGACGCGGGCGGAGGAACTGGTCAACGAGCTCGACTCCGGCGCCTACAGCGTCGACCGGCTGCCCCACCTGCGCGCCGTCCTCGGCCGCTTCGACGACCACGACGGGGTCCTCGTCCTCGTCCTGCACCACACGGCGGGCGACGCGTGGTCCATGGGGCTGATCATGCGTGATCTCGCGGTGCGCTACGCGGTGCGCGGAGGACACCGCCCGCGCGACCTTCCCGAGGTGACCCAGTACCGGGAGTTCGCGCTCTGGCAGCGGGAGAGCGCGGAGACCGACGCGGTGAACGCCTCGCGCGAGTACTGGCGCAGGAAGCTGCGGGGGGCCAGGATCCTGGCCGTACCCGCCGACAGGCCGCGGCGTCCGGAGGTCCCCAACGCGTACGCGGTGCACCGCTTCCTGATCGACGCGGAGCTGACCTCCGCGACCCTGAGGTTCTCCAGGACGACCCGGAGTTCGCCGTTCATGATCCTGCTCGCGGCCTACAACGTGCTTCTCCACGAGCTGACGGGCGCCACCGACATCGTCGTCCCGACGTTCACCGCGGGACGTTACCAGGACCGGTTCCTGGACACCGTCGGGCCCTTCTTCAACTTCGTCCCGCTCAGGACGGACATCGCCGGATGCGAGTCGCTGCGCGAGGTGGTCGGCAGGACCCGCGCGACCTGCATCGAGGCCTACTCGCACGACATCCCGTTCGCCCAGGTCGTGCCCGAGGCGCCGGAGCTGACGCACTCGTTCGCCGACCCGGGCCAGGCCGTCGTGGCGTTCGAGATCCTTCAGTCCCCCTCCCCGATGGACGGCGAGGTGATCGGGAACCTGCGCTACTCCGAGATACGCAGGCGACTGCTCTCGCAGTCCGTGAGCTCGCACATCCCCGACGGCGCGCTGTGGGCGACGGACATCCTCCCCTCGGGGGAGATGGCGGGGAGCCTGAAGTTCGACGTCAACCTCTTCGACGAGAGCACGATGGTCGGCATGGTCGCCGGGTTCCGCCGGGTGCTGCGGAACACGGTCACCGACCCTGACTCTCCCCTGAAGCAGGTCTGAGCCCCGTCGCCGCACCGGCGTTCCCGAGCGACCGTCCGAGACAAAGGATCCGCGCAGCGATGTCAGTCGTCACGAGTGTTCCCGACCGCCGTTTCCCCCTTCCCCCCGAGCCGGGCCTCACCCCGGCCGAGGTCGTCGCGAGAGCCGAGGCGATCGCGCCGACCCTGGTCGGCCGCCAGGCGGAGACCGAACAGCGCACCTTCTACGCCCAGGACACCCACGAGGAGTTCACCAGGGCAGGCTTCTACCGGATCCTGGTCCCCCGGCGCTACGGCGGTTACGAGTTCGGGGTCGGCACCTTCCTGCGGGTGTCGATCGCGCTCGCGCGCGGGTGCCCCTCGACCGGCTGGATGTACCTCTTCGGCGCCGCCCACGCGCTGGCGGTCGCCACGCTCTTCGACGAGCGGGCCCAGGCCGAGCTCTTCGCCGCGGGCGACTTCATCTGTCCCGCCACGGTCGCGCCCAGCGGCACGGCCGAACGCGCGCAGGACGGGCACTGGGTGCTCAACGGCACCTGGGGCTACTGCTCGGGCGCGCCGTACGCCACCCACTTCCTCGGCCACACCCTCGTCCCCGGCGGGGAGGGGGAACCTCCCGCCCCGCTGATGTTCGTCGTCCCGCGCGGCCAGTGGAGGCGTCTGGACGACTGGGGGCGGCAGCTCGGTCTCAAGGGCAGCGGGTCGCACAGCATCGTGGTCGAGGACGGGCGCGTTCCCGACCACTTCACCCTCAGGGCGCACCTGAGCCAGCTCACCGTCACCGAGGGCACGCCGGGACGCGTGCTGCACGACAACCCCGAGTACGGCGGCGGCCCGCTCAGCTTCATGCTGTTCGAGCTCGGCGCCCTCGCCGTGGGCATGGCGAAGGGGGCGCTCGACACCTACGAGGATCTGATGCGGACGAAGAGGACGTCGTTCTTCCCGATCGTCCCCCGCACCGAGGACCCCGACTACCAGTCCAAGTACGGCGAGGCCACCGGCATGATCGCCACAGCCGAGGCGGCTCTCCTCGAGGGCGTCAGGCAGTGGAGCGAGACCAGCGCCCAGGGCGCCGCGGCGTTCACCCGGGAGCGGGAGATGCGTCTGGCCACCATCAGCAGGGAGGTCGTCAGGCTCTGCTGGCGCGCGGTCGAGGGACACCTGTTCCCCACGGCGGGCTCCAGCTCCGTCCGGCACGGCGAGCGCATCGAACGCGTGTGGCGCGACATGTCCATGCTCCACAGCCACGCGGGGGTCGGGACCTTCCTGACCAGCCTGGCGAACCGCGAGCTCGCCAGGGCCAGGTTCGGCGTCGGGTGACGGCGCGAGTCGGATGACGGTGCGAGGAGAACGCGGACGACGGTGCGAGGAGAAGCGGTGCGCCGTCCGGCGGGAAAGCGGACGGAAAACACGTGCGGGCAGGTTTATCTCCCGTATTGCTTAGTTCGCCCGCGCCGCCCGCAGCGGCTTTTTCCAGTGCCGGTGCGGAAGTATCATCGCGTTATTGGACGATGAATTCAAAGGCAATTCAAGGCGGTGGCCTAATTGCCTTCCCGTCTTTTTCATCGGCGTGCCGGCACTCTGAACATCGCTTATCGACGAGATCCCGGGAGACATCCATGGAGAAACGCTGCCCCGTCGCCCTCGACACCACAGGCCGGGACATCCACGCCGAAGCCGCCAGACTTCGGGAACAGGGTCCCGCGACCCAGGTCGAGCTCCCCGGCGGCGTCCTCGCCTGGTCGATCAACAGCTACGCCGTCATCAAGCAGCTGCTGTCCGACCCCCGGGTCACCAAGAGCGCCCGCAACCACTGGCCGGCCTTCATCAACGGCGAGATCCCGCCCGACTGGGAGATGATCAGCTGGATCGCGATGGACAACATGGTCACCTCGTACGGCAAGGACCACGTCCGTCTGCGAAGGCTGGTCGGCAAGGCGTTCACCGCGCGTCGCATCGAGGCGATCAGGCCGCGCGTCGTGGAGCTCACCAACCAGCTCCTGGACGACCTGGCCACCGCGGAGCCGGGGGAGGTGGTCGACCTGCGGGCACGGTTCGCCTACCCGCTGCCCGCCCAGCTGGTGGCCGACCTGATCGGCATGTCGGAGGAGGCGCGCGTCAGGACCGCCAAGGTCATCGACATGATGGTGGACACCACCGTCACCCCCGAGCAGGCCCAGTCCATCCTGCTGGGCTGGCGGGGGGCGATGGCGGACCTCATCGCGGCCAAGCGCGGCGAGCCGGGCGAGGACATCACCAGCGACCTGGTCGCCGCGCGTGACGAGGACGGCTCGCGCCTGACCGAGGCCGAGCTGACGGACACGATCTTCGCGATCCTCGGCGCGGGCTCGGAGACCACGATCAACTTCTTCGACAACGCCATCACCGCGCTGCTCACCCACCCGGACCAGCTGCGGCTCGTCACGTCGGGGAACGCCTCGTGGGACGACGTGATCGACGAGACGCTCAGGGTCGAGTCCCCCCTCGCCCACCTTCCCCTCCGCTACGCGGTCGAGGACATCGAGCTGGACGGCGTCACGATCCCCAAGGGCGACCCCATTCTGATCAACTACAGCGCGGTCGGCCGGGACCCGGCGCTGCACGGTGACGGCGCCGGCGACTTCGACATCACCCGTGAGGACAAGGAGCACCTGTCCTTCGGCCACGGCCCGCACTACTGCCTCGGCGTCGGCGTCGCCAGGCTGGTGGCGGAGACGGGCCTGTCCACGCTCTTCAGGCGTTTTCCCGAGCTGAGCCTCGCCGTGCCGCGCGACGATCTCCAGCCGCTGCCGACGTTCATCATGAACGGCCACCGCGCCCTGCCGGTCAGGCTGACCGCGGCGGTGCCCGTCGGGGCCGACGCGCGCTGACGGTCCGCCGGCGGGCCGGCGACGAGCGACCGCCCGTCGCCGGGCGAGGAAGGGAACACGGCAGTCCGGCCGGTGGAGCGCCCAGCCCCACCGGCCGGACCTCGTCATGGGACGGGAAGGCCCGTCACGGGCGGGAGACAGGCGGCACGGGCGGGTGAGACGGTGAGACGCGCAGCGCCGCCCCGGCCGGTGTGGCCGGGGCGGCGCATGGTCCGCGATCGTGGTCGGCTCCGACCAGGGTCAGAGCTCCAGGGCGGGGCTGTTCTGGTAGGCGGCGAGCTGCCACTGGCCATCCCTCTTGACGACCACCCAGGAGGCCCGGATGGCGCGCTCGTCGGAGACCTCGGTCTCCCCGGGGGCCAGCACGCCGCCCTGGGTGATCAGCACTCCGGCCTCGTCGCTGAAGAACCTGATGTCGATGGGCTGCCCGGTGACCTTGGTGCCCTTGAAGGGGCCCTGGAACGCGGCCTCCATGAACGAGCGGATCTCCTCCCGGCCCTTGCGGTAGAGACCGGGCAGGATCATGCTTCCGTCCTCGGTGAAGACACCGGCGAAGCTCTCGGGGTCGTGCTGCGCCCAGGCGGCGACGACACGTTGGGGAAGGGCCGCGACGGCGGCCTTGTCGGCATCGGAGGGAGTGGTCGTGGTCATGATCTTCACTTTCTCCTTGGTGCGGGGGAGGGTTGCTGCCGTCGATCGGGAGGCCGGAGGCGCGTCCGGCCGGACGCGGAGGGGGCGCGCCCGGCTAGATGTACAGGCTGTTGGGCTCCTGGCCGCAGAGGATCCGCCCGTACAGTTCGGCGTTGGTGTTCGGGTGCATGAGGGCGTGCAGGTTGACCGCCTGGATGTCCCGCGCGATCCGCTGGATCGGCACGTCGCTGTAGATCGACGAACCGCCGCTGGCCGTGTTCAGGATGTCCACGGCCTCCTTCGCGAGCCGGCAGACGGCGCCCACGTCGGCCCGCGCCCTCGCCCGCTCCTCCAGCGTCCAGGTCACGCCCTCCGTGCCCTTGGCGTCCACCTGCGTCGCCAGGCGGTGAGCGTGGAACTCCGTCTCGTCGATCTTCATCGTCGCCTCCGCGACCTGCAGGTGGGTCAGCGGGGCCTCGGCCTGGCTCGCGTAGGAGGTGTAGGTGATCTTGCGCTGCGGCAGCCGCTCGAAGAAGGCGTCCATGGCGCCCCTGGCCATCCCGAGCACGGCCCCGACGGAGGAGGCGGAGGCGACGGGAAGCAGCGGCGCCCGGTAGATCGGGGCGTCGGCGTTCAGCTTCGAGGCGTGCTGCCCCTGCAGCACCGCGCCCAGCGGCAGGACGCGCTCCTGCGGGACGAACAGGTCCTGGGCGATCGTGCTGACGCTTCCCGTGCCCTTCAGGCCCGAGGTGTACCAGTCGTCCACGATCTGCAGCTCCGAGGTGGGGACCAGCGCGATGATCGGGGCGGGTTCGCCCTCGGGACCGACCAGGATCGCCACGATCTCCTGCCAGTGGCTGTGCAGGGCGCCGCTGATGAACCCCCACTTGCCGTTGACCACGACGCCGCCGTCCGCGGGGGCGGCCATCGCGGTCGGGCTCAGCGTCCCGCACACGCGCACGTCAGGGGTCGAGAACACCTCGTCCTGCACCTCGTCGGGGAACAGGCAGGTCATCCACGTGGGGATCCAGTAGACCGAGGCCGTCCACGCGGTGGAGGCGTCCGCCCGGCCGAGCTCGGCGGCCACGTCGACGAGGGTGCGCGTGTCGGACTCGTAGCCGCCGTAACGGGTGGGAACCCTCATCCTGAAGACGCCGGCGTCGGCCAGCGCCTCGATCGACTCGTCGTGCAGGCGCCGGTTCTCCTCCGTCCAGGCTGCGTTCTTCCGCAGAAGCGGGGCCAGTTCGGACGCGCGGCCGACCAGTTGCTCCCGCGTCGGAACATCGGCGGTCAACACCATATCCTCCTAGGAACGATCAGACGAGAAACTGAGAGCCGTGACCCGCCCGTCCGCCCGTACGGTCACGGACCGTTCCGGCGGTCACGGGAGGCGCGAAGCCCACGGGCTCCGCAGGGCGGCTGGGAACCGGTTCACGCGGGGGCGACGACCGCCGCCGACGCTCACCACCCGACCGTCCCACTCGCGGGCCGGGGGCCGCATCTTTGGAATTGCGCTGTTCCCGCATCCCGCCTCCCAGGGCCGTCGCGCCCGGCCGCGCCCCTGGTCGACGGCGAGCCGGGCGGTGCGGATCCGCGCCGGTGGAACGCCGCAATCTGGGAGAAGCCCCCTCAGGTCCCGGGTGCCACGATTGAGGTCCGCGGCGGACTCACCTCCCGGTCCCTGTCGTCTTCCTCCGGTTCCCGAGCGCCGCGGGAACGTGTGTGAGCGAAAACCCCGTCACGAGGAGGGAGAGAAGGCGGACGGGCACGCGCCGCCCCGGTGCGGGCGGTCCGTGGGCCGGGCGGCCGATCGCGGGCTCCTTCGGCGTTCCCGCGGGCGAGGGCGTCCGACGGCCACCGGTTCATGGAGGAGTTGAGGTGCGAGATGGGGAGGGAAGCCCGATGACCGACCAGCCGGACGTCGCCGCGGGAGCGGCCGGGGAGCGGCCGAGGACACGCCCGCTGACCGGCGACGAGTACGTCGAGAGCCTGCGTGACGACCGTGAGATCTACATATACGGCGAACGCGTCAAGGACCCCACGACCCACCCGGCCTTCCGCAACCCCATCAGGATGACGGCCAGACTCTACGACGCGCTGCACGACCCGGACAAACGTGACGTCCTCACCGCGCCGACCGACACCGGCGGGGACGGGTACACCCACAGGTTCTTCACCACCCCGCACAGCGCCGACGACCTCGTCGCGGACCAGCGGGCCATCGCGGCGTGGGCGCGCATGAGCTACGGCTGGATGGGGCGCAGCCCTGACTACAAGGCGTCCTTCCTCGGCACGCTCGGCGCCAACGCCGACTTCTACGAGCCCTTCGCCGACAACGCGCGCCGCTGGTACAAGGAGTCGCAGGAGAAGGTCCTGTACTGGAACCACGCGATCGTCCACCCTCCCGTCGACCGCAACCGCCCGCCGGACGAGGTCGCCGACGTCTTCGTCCACGTGGAGAGGGAGACCGACTCGGGCCTCGTCGTCAGCGGGGCGAAGGTCGTCGCCACCGGATCCGCGCTCACCCACTACAACTTCATCGCCCACTACGGCCTGCCGATCAAGAAGCGGGAGTTCGCGCTGGTGGCCACGGTGCCGATGGGCGCGCCGGGGATGAAGCTGATCTGCCGCCCCTCCTACACCGCGGCCGCCGCGGTGATGGGCAGCCCGTTCGACTACCCCCTCTCCTCGCGGCTGGACGAGAACGACACCATCCTCGTGCTGGACAAGGTCCTCATCCCCTGGGAGAACGTCTTCGTCTACGGCGACGTCAGCAAGGTCCAGATGTTCACCGGGCACTCCGGTTTCATCGAGCGCTTCACCTTCCACGGGTGCACACGCCTCGCGGTGAAACTGGAGTTCATCGCGGGCCTGCTGGCCAAGGCGCTCGAGATCACCGGCACCAAGGACTTCCGGGGCGTGCAGAGCAGGCTGGGCGAGGTCCTGGCCTGGCGCAACCTCTTCTGGGCCCTCTCCGACGCCGCCGCGCGCAACCCCGTCCCGTGGCGGAACGGCGCGGTGCTGCCCAACTCCCAGTACGGCATGGCCTACCGGTGGTTCATGCAGGTCGGCTACCCCAGGATCAGGGAGATCGTGCTGAAGGACGTCGCCAGCGGGCTGATCTACATCAACTCCAGCGCCGACGACTTCAACAATCCGGACATCCGCCCCTACCTGGACAAGTTCGTCCGCGGTTCGAACGGCGTCGACGCCGTCGAACGGGTCAAACTGATGAAACTGCTGTGGGACGCGGTGGGCACCGAGTTCGGCGGGCGGCACGAGCTGTACGAGCTCAACTACGCGGGCAGTCACGAGAACACCCGGGTCGAGCTGCTGCTGGGACAGGCGGCCACGGGACAGGTCGACGCCTACAAGGCGTTCGTCGACGAGTGCCTCGGGGAGTACGACCTGAACGGCTGGACCGTGCCCGACCTGTCCGCCTTCGAGGACATGCGCCACACCAGGAACGGCCTGCTCAACGGCTGACCCCCGCCTCGGGAGGGGCACGCCAGGACCGTTTTCCGCTCCCCGCCCCGGCCCGTGAGACCGTGCCCGCCGCCTGCCCGCCGTCTGCCCGTCGCGTGTTCATCGCGTGCCCACCGCCGCGCCCAACAAGGAGGACGTTCAGTGAAGAGCAGGACCGTCGTCGACGTCTGGCTCGCCGACCTCACCTTCCCCGGCTACATGGACCCGCTGATCAGGCTGGGGGAGGCGTTCGAGAGGGCGCACCCGGAGTACAGGATCAACATCGAGGGCCACCACTACAGGAGGATCGCCGAGGAGGTCCACCACGCGGCCGAGCGGGGACGCCCGCCGGCCGTCGCCGAGTACTACTACTCCGGCACCCTCGCGGCCAGGGACGCGCTCACCCGGGACGGCAGGCCGCTGTTCACCTCGGTCGAGAAGGCGGTCGCGGGCCGCAAGGAGATCCTCGGCGAGCCGGTCGTGCTGGACGACATCGAGCCTCCGCTCCGCGACTACTACACCTACGACGGCGACCTCACCTCGATGCCGACGGTCGCCACGACGAGCCTGCTCTACACCAACACGACGCTGCTCAACGCGGCGGGCGTATCCCGGGTCCCACGGACCTGGAACGAGCTGGAGGCCGCCTGCGAGGCGGTGGCCAGGCTCCCGCAGGGGCCGCCCCACGCCGTCACCTGGGCCAACCACGGCACCCTCTTCCAGCAGGCGATCGCCATGCAGGGCGGCCTGCTCGCCGACCACGGCAACGGCCGCTCGGGGCGGCCCCTGACCGTCAACCTCGCCTCGGAGGAGATGCTGGCCTGGGCCAGGTGGTGGCGGCGCCTCCACCGCGAGGGCCACTACCTCCACAGCGGGAAGACGGCCGACTGGCTGGGCACCTTCCAGGCGTTCGCGACCCAGCAGGTGGTGTTCAGGTTCAGCTCGTCCATCGACGTCACGAACACGGTCCAGGCGGGCGAGAACGGCGGATTCGGCGTCGAGGTGAGCCGCCTGCCGTACAACGACGACGTCCCCTACGGCGGCAACGTGATCGCGGGAACCTCCCTGTGGCTGGCCGACGGGCTCGACCAGGCGACCCAGGACGGGGCGCTGGCCTTCATGCAGTACCTGAACAGTCCGGCCAACGCCGCCGAGTGGCACAAGTCCACCAGCTTCATCCCGATCACCCGGGCCTCCTTCGACCTGCTGGAGGGGGAGGGCTGGTTCGACAAGCATCCCTACCACCGGGTGGCCGGCGACCAGGTCAACGGGGCGCACGGCGCTCCCGGCTCGCTGGGGGCGCTGCTCGGGGACTTCGCCGGGACGCACGACGCCATGACCCAGGCCATGGACGACGTGCTGTCCCGCGGAGCCGACCCCGCCGCGCGGTTCGCCCAGGCCAACGAGGAGGCGCAGCGGCGGCTCGACCGCTACCACGCCGACTGCCGCGGCCCCGGCCCCCGGGGCCCCCACTGCTTCGCCGTGGACTGAGGTCCCGTCCTCCGGCTCCCGTCAGACGGGTCCGGCGACGATCCGGAGGATCTCGGCGACGACCACGCCGGGCTCGTCCTGGGGGACCATGTGCCCCGACCGTTCGGCCAGGACGTGACGGCCGTGGGGATGGGCCTCGACGAGCCGCCGGTGGCTGGCCACGAGATCGGGGCGGACACGACTCTCCACCTTGCTGGGGCTGAGCGCGCCGCTGATGGCCGTGACGGGGACCGGCGGCAGCGCGGCCTGCGACGACCGCAGGCGGGCGAACCCCTCGGCGAGGGCGGCGTACTCGGCCAGGGTGGCGCGGAACTCGGACGGGCGGGTCATCTCGGCCAGCGCCTCGGCCCGCATGTCCGGCGGGAAGAGCGCGAGGATGCGGCGGAGCTCGGCCGGGACGACCCTGACGCCGAGCGCGGCGAGCCCCGCCATGACGGACTGGACCCCCAGCGTCATGGCCCGGACGTCCTTCCGGTAGTAGATGTCCAGGTCCTCGGCGGCCTGGTCGACGAGCACGAGCCCGGCCACCCGTTCCGGGTGGGCGGCCGCGTAGGAGCGGATGATCGGCCCGCCCAGGCTGTGCCCGGCCAGGACGTACCGGTCCTCGCCCAGGTGGTCGAGCAGGTGCCCCAGGTCCTCCACCATGCGTTCCAGGTCGCGGCGGTGCGGGTCACGGTCGCTGCGGCCGAGCCCGGCCCGGTCGTAGGCGACGACCCGGGTGCGCTCGGCGAGCGCGGGCATGACCAGCCCCCACTCGACGCGGGAGGCCCCGAGCCCGGACTCCAGGACGACGACGGGACGCCCCTCGCCCTGGCTGACGTGGTGCAGCCGCCGCCCGTCCGGCAGGGGCGCGTATCCCGGTTCGCCGAAAACACTAGACAACGAGGTTCTCCTCCCGGACGGGAATCAGGTCGGTGCGGATGGTACGGGCCGTCGAGGCGACGATCAGCCCGGCGACCAGGCCGGGCAGGGCGACCGAGGCGACCGCGCCCGCCGTGCCGTACGCCTTCTCCACGGTGCTGAGGAGCGCGGCCCCGATCAGGCCGCCGACCGCGAGGCCGACGCCGAACAGGCCGGCCATGTAGCTGCGCCCGCCGGGGGCGGTCACCGCGATCATGATCATTGTGATCATCGGGAGGATCAGCGGGGTCAGGACCAGGCCGACCAGGAAGGCGGCCAGCGCCAGGGGCAGGACCGGAGCCACCGCGCCCGCCGCGAAGGCCAGGGCCGAGCAGGCGACGACCCAGGCGGTGACGGTCGGCACCCTCCGGGCGTCGGACTGGAAGATCGCGTCCAGCCGCCGCCCGAGCGTGACCAGCACGACGATGGCCAGGGCCGAGCAGGACGCGGAGAACAGGCCCCGGACGTCGGTCCCCAGGCCCCAGCGCTCCTTGAGATGGACGGACAGGAACGTCACGGCGGGGACGAGGAGCATGCCGTAGGCGACGAAGGCGGCGAAGACGCGGCGCAGCGTCCGGGAACGCGACAGGCCTCCCCGGCCGGTCGTCACGTCGTCGTAGCGTCCGATCCCCGGGTCGCGCAACCTCAGCGCGGACAGGCAGCCGAGCAGCGACAGCACGCCGAGCACGGCGTAGACCGCCCGCCAGTCCAGCTGGAGCCATCCCGCCAGCGCCGACACCGTGAGCGGGCTCAGGATCGCGCCGGTGGGCATCGCGGCGCCGTACAGGGCGAGGACGCGGCCGCGCACGGCGGGCGGGTAGAGGTCGGCGAGCAGCGGCGAGTGCAGGGCGATCTGGCTGCCGTTGGCCAGGCCGCTGACCAGCAGCAGCGCGCCCAGTGTCCAGACGTCGCCGGCGAACGCGATCGCGAAGGTGGCGGCGCTCCACGTGAGGCCGGTGACGATGGAGACCAGGGCGCGGATCGGACGGCCCCTGACCAGCGTGGCCATCAGGAACGGGGCGACGCCGACGGCGAGGAGCTGGATCGCGAGCAGGGAGGTGAGCACGCCGGTCGAGACGCCGAGCGACTCGGTGATGTCCGGCGCGAGCACGCTGAGCGCCTGGTTCACGAACGCGTCGGTGATCGCCAGCATGCCGACCGCGATGACGGGATAGAGCCTCATGACGGGTCGAAGACGATCGGCTTGACCTCGCCACGGCTGTACAGCTCGGCCTGGCCGGGCATCGACACGCTCCACGACCGCATGCCGTGCCCGCCCAGCGCGACGATCCGCAGGCAGGGGCCTCCGGCGAAGGCCATGCCCTGCGCGTAGTACGTCGAGCGCAGGGACACGTCGAGTTCCAGCGCGCCCCCGCGCCCTGGCACACCCGGCAGCAGCCGGTGCTCCTCCCCGTAGGTCCTGTACACCCCGTCGGGCACGGCCTGCGCGGCCCGCTCGACGGCGTCCAGGAGGTCGTCGCCGGAGATCCGCGTCCGCCAGGAGACCCAGGCCGTCGCGTCCGTCGACTCGGGGGAGGCGTGGCCGTCGAAGGCGAGCAGCCGGTGCAGGAGCCGCCGATGCCCGCCGGGCCAGCCGCGGACCCGGCCGGGTTCCCCGGACGCGGCCGCCAGGAGCCTCGCCTGCCACACGGCGGTGTCCGGCCACAGGTCGTCGACCGCCCACGCGGTCACCTCGGGGACGTCGACGGAGAAGGCCCGGGGCAGCAGTTCGCCGCTGCGTCTTCCCCGGCTCGTGGTACGGCCGGGCTCGTCGTTGAAGACGTCCGGATGCCAGCGCTCGGAGGCCAGGGCCGGATCGGGCGTGACGGTGTCGGGGGCGGTGTTGCAGTTCTGCAGATACCCGGAGGCGGGGTTGGAGATCTGGACCAGGTCGGAGGCCGGGCGGACGCCCAGCCAGGCGGTGGCGGAGGTGTTCCCGTCCAGCACGCCGCCCTCGCTGGAGGCCCTGACCGGCACCCGCCCCGTGCGCAGGTAGAAGCAGTCGCCCGAGGCGTCGGCGGCCAGCACGTTCTGCGGCGGGAACGCGCACGCCTCGAACGCCGCGCGCAACCCGGCGACGTCACGGGCGCGCACCATGGCCATGAACTGCCGCTCGGTCTCCCCGGCCAGCCCCATGTACGGCGTGCACACCACGTAGACCGCCTCGTCGTCCCTGGCCAGGACGGGCGCGACCACGCCGTTGTGGACGACGTACTCCTGGCCGTCGTGCCGCAGGACCTTCCTCGGCTCGCCGTCGTAGAGGTAGACGTCGCCGTCCACGGCGATCCGGTAGGCGTCCGCGACGCGCGGCCCCCCGGTGGTCAGGCCCCAGGCGCAGGTCCGGTTGTGGGCCAGCGGGGGCAGCATGGCCCCCAGGAAGCCGAACCCGGAGTAGTGCAGATCACCGGCCCTGACGACCGCCTCGTACATGCCGAAGGCTCCGCCGAAGGGCAGGTGCGGGTCGCTGACCAGGATCGTCTCGCCGGTCGCGGTCCGCCACGGCCGGATCACCCAGGCGTTGGAGCCGAGGGGGGCGAAGCCGACCTCCTTCTCGGAGGTCGCGTCGGCCTTGACGACACCGGCCGCGCGAAGCGCCTCGACGCCGTCGGTGATGATCCAGAACAGCATGACCGTGCGGTTGACGCCGATCGGCAGGGCGGGCTCCAGCGGCGGAGCCCAGGCGGGGACCTGCTCGGGATGCTCGTCCATCCACGCGCCGATCCCGGCGACGAAGGCCTCGTAACAGGCGCGCAGGTCGTCGGGAAGGCCGTCGAAGCCGCGCCGGGCCTCTTCGAGCACCTGCCAGCGCCGCTGGTTGGCGTCCCGGTCCGGCTCGCCGAGCTCGCCGCGGACCAGGAGGTACTGCCTGAGCACGCCGTGCAGGTCGTCCTCCGCCTGCGCGTGACCGAGCCCGAAGTAGGCGGCGGGCTCGGTGGAGGCGTCGATCAGCGGCGTGCCGTACGCGTCCCGGAGGATCCGCACTGAGCCCCAGGAATTGTTCATGCGCCAACCCTGGGTGAAGGCCGACCGAAAATCCTTGGCCGATCGGACGAAGAACCATCGCGGTCCTTGGCCGATACTTCACGGATGGAGCAGGTCGAATACCTCGAGCCGTCACTCGCGCAGGTGATCGAGCGGATCGGGGCGAGCTATGTGACGGTCGTCGCCGCGCCGCGCGGAACCGAGGTCCCGATCGCCGGGCCCGCGATCCACGACCCGCTGAGCCCCGCCCCGCCCCGCCCGGGGGCGATGGCCCTGCTCGTCGGGCTGACCGCCGACGCTCCCGGGGCCGCCCGGACGATCCGCGGGCTGACGGGCGTGGCGGCGGCCGTGCTCCGATCCGACGCGGCGAGCGCCGCCCCGCTGGCCGCGGCGGCGGCCGAGGCGGGCGTGGCCCTGGTCGCGCTGGAGTCGGCGATGACCTGGAGCCACCTGCACACCCTGGTGGAGGACGCGGTCCTGCTGGGCGACAGCATGGTCGCGACGCCGAGCCGAGACCTCGGCAGCGTCCCGGTCGGCGATCTGAACGCGCTGGTGAACGTCGTCGCCGAGACACTCGACCGGCCGGTGGAGATCGTGGACACGCAGTGGCGGCTGCTCGCCTACTCCGCCGTGCCCGGCCAGGTCAACGACGACCTGCAGCGGGACGTCATCCTGAACAGGACCGTGCCCGCGAAGAACGCGCCGCGGGAGACACGGCGGCTGCTGCTGACCAGCGGCCGGGCACTGCGCTTCTCCACCGGCGCGCCGTACGACACCGCCGAGCACCCGATCTGGCGGGTCGGCGTGGGCGTCCGCAGCGGACCGGAGCCTCTCGGCATGCTCTGGGTCCTCGAGGGGCGGGACCAGCTCTCCGACGACAGGCTGGTGCTCGTGGAGGAGTTCGCCCGGCTGGCGGGCGCGCACCTGCTGCGGGCGCGGGCGGCCAGGACCGTCGACCGCGAGCGCCGCGGCGAGCTGGTCGGGCAGGCCCTGGACGGCAGACGTCCGCGGAGCGCCTGCCGTCGTCTCGGCCTCGACCCGGACTCGGGGATCGCGGTGCTGGCCGTGGCCGAGCCGGTCGGCGGGGACGACCCGCTCGGCGAGCACCTTCTCGACGGCGTCGCCACCTACTTCGACGCCTACCGGCGGCCGGCCGCCTGCGTGCTGCGCGACGACACCGTCTACTGCCTGATGCCCACGGCGGACCTCGCGACGCTCAGGGAGGTCGCGGCCGACCTCGTCCGGCGGCTCGGCCTGCGCCGCCGCCTGGTGGCGGCCGTCGGCGGCAGGGTGGGCGCGGACGCCCTGCCGCGCTCCCGCCGCCAGGCCGATCTGGCCCTGGCCGTGCTGCGGGCCTCCGGCGCGACCGTGGCCACGATCGACGAGGTCCGCGCGGCGGCGACGCTCACCGAGCTGCGCTCGCTCCTCGACGACCATCCCGACCTGCTCCTGCGCGAGGCGGATCCGGTGCCGCCCGACGCCGAGGACTCCGTGCTGGCGTGGATCGAGTGCCACGGGGACGTCCGCGCCGCCGCCCGGCGTCTCGGCGTGCACCCCAACACGCTCCGCTACCGGATCCGCAGGCTCGCCGCGGACGGCTTCGACCTGACCGACCCCGACACCCGCCTCACCACCTGGATGCGGCTCCGCCTCAGGCACGCGGGACCGGACCCGGCCGCCCAGGCGTGAGGGCGCGCCACCGCTGGATCCACGACGACCCGGCGGGCTTCGCCGGAGCCGTGCGCGCCCTCCTCCTCGAGGCGGCGACGCCGGACGGAGGCCGTCCTCGGACGTGGCTCGAGGACGGGGCGTGAGGAGGGGTCTCAGGCGGGCGGCGGGTCGAGGAGCCCGGCGACCGCCGACAGCGAGGGCAGGAAGGGGCCCGGCCAGTCGTTCTCCCGGCTGTGCGCGTCGTTGTCCGCCCAGTCCTCGGCCCGCAGCATGACCGCCCGCATGCCGTGCTTCGACGCGCCGGTCAGCTCGTCGCCGCCGCCGTCCCCGACGTACAGGCACTCCTCGGGGACGACTCCCAGCCGCCGGGAGATCAGGTCGAACAGGCCGGGGTCCGGTTTGCGCATGCCGACCTCGCAGGACAGCACCGCCGCGTCGACCATGCCGGACAGGGGCAGCGACGGCCACGATCCGGCCAGCTCGACCGTGCAGTCACTGAGCACGCCCACCCGCAGCCCGCGGGCACGCAGCGCGGCCAGCGTCCGTGAGGCGTCCTCCCGCAGGACGAACAGCTCACGCTGCGCCTCCAGCCGGGCCGCGCAGGCGGCGGCCAGCGCCACGTCGTCGGGCTCGGCCCCGCACCGGCGGGCGAGCTCGCGCAAGGTGTCCCGCAGATCGCCGAGGCCCCCGACGACCCGCTCGGGGAAGGAGGCGTCAAGCGCCGCGCGCCACCTCGCGGGGGGAACGCCCAGCGGCGCCGCGCTTCGCGCCGCGTGCGCGTCCCACACGTGAGCCGGTGTGCTCGGCGTCAGCGTGCCGTAGAAATCGAAGATCACAGCGGTGAACGGCATGGCCATGACCTTACTGACATGGCGCGCCGGCGACACCCCGGTCCCCGCCGCCGCCGCGTTCCCGAAGGAGGGGGCGGCGGGGACGGGTCAGGACGGCAGCTGGATCGACAGGCCGTGGTGGAACTCGTCACGAGGGTCGTAGCGCCTCTTGACCTCCTGCAGGCGCGGGTAGTTCTCCTTGTAGTACAGGGTGTGCCACGGCACCCCCGAGGTGTTCCACGCCGGGTCCGCCAGGTCGACGTCCGGATAGTTGATGTAGGAGCCGTCGTTGAACTCGTTCGGCGCCGGCACCCCGCCGGTGCTCGCGTAGACGTCGCGGTAGAACTCCCGCAGCCGGGCGATGCTGGCGTCGTCGTCGGCCTCGTTCCCCCACACCGCCATGTAGGCCGCCTTCAGGATGGAGTCGCGCTGCGGGGTCGCCGTGGCCTCGGGGGCGACGGTGTTCACCTGCCCGCCGTACCCGATGAGGATCAGCTGGGACGGGTTGTAACCCTCGGAGGTGAGGTGCCGGTAGGCGGTCGTGATCTGCTCGTCGGTGTAGCCCCTGCGCAGGTAGGCGGCTTTGATCTTGATGCGGCGGGTGTCCGGGGTGCCCGGGTCGCCCCAGTTCGGGTACGCCGCGAAGTACAGCCACGGCTTGACCGTCTGGATGCGGACAGGCTCGGCGTCCACCCCCTCCGAGACCGCGTCGAAGTAGGCGTTCACCAGCTTCTCCGCGTCGGGCACGTCGTCGTCGACCATCGACCCCACCGACAGGATCCCCCCGGAACGGTGCGTCCCGTAGAAGTAGCCGGAGATCTTCGCGTACGGGGAGTCGGGGGCGCTGTTGCGTTCGAACCAGTCGCCGACGTTGCGCAGGAGCCTGGTGAAGTCCTTCTCCGTCGTCGACTCCCACGGCCACAACACCATCCCGCTGCGCCACATGCGCGGCGCCCTGGGCAGCAGCTCCGCGGGGTCGTCCGACGTCGCGCCGGGGGAGCGCACCCAGTAGCGCGTCACGATGCCGAAGTTGCCGCCGCCGCCACCGGTGTGCGCCCACCACAGGTCCCGGTGCGGGTCGTCGGGCTCACGGGTGGCCACCACGGCCCTCGCCTTCCCCGCCTGGTCGACGACCACGACCTCCACGGCGTACAGGTAGTCGACGACCGCGCCGCGGCTGCGCGACAGGGGGCCGTAGCCGCCGCCCGCGAAGTGCCCGCCGACCCCGACCTCGGGGCACTCCCCGGCGGGGATGGTCACGTTCCACCCCTTGAACAGCACCCGGTACACGTGGCCCAGGGTCGCACCCGGCTCGATCGCGAAGGCGCGCCGCCGCTCGTCGTAGTAGACCCTGGTCATCTCCGACATGTCGAGCAGGACCCCGCCCTCCGAGGCGGAGAAGCCCTCGAAGCAGTGTCCGCCGCTGCGCACCGTGATCCGCCGCCCCGCGGCGACGGCGGTCCCGACGGCCTCGACGACCTGTTCGGTCGTGGTCGCGACCTGCACGTAGTCGGGCCTGGCCGCGAACCGGTGGTTGGTGCCGCGCCGCATGCTCTCGTAGCGGGGGTCGCCCGCGGGGATGGTGGCCAGGCCGAACGGCGGGATGCGCGATCCCGCGATCTCCTCGGCCCCGGCAGGGAACCCGCGCTGCTCCGTGTCGGTCATTTCGCACCTCCAATGGCCGGCGGTACGACGTCCCCGACCGGCTGGTCGTGTTCGGGTCATGTTCGGCTCGGCGGCCCGGGTCCGCGCCGGCGCCGCTCGCGATGTCCTCTTCCGGTCGTGCCCTCCACGGTCGGCGGCCGTGCCCTCGTGCCCTCCCCGGCGGGACCTGTCCTGGTCAGACCACGCGCCGTCCCGCGGTCCGGTACAGCCACCACTGCACGAGCATGAGGTTGACCACCCAGCCCACCCAGCGGGCCGCCTCGAGGAGGTAGTTGATGCTGATGTCGCCGACGGCCAGACCCGTGTTGACGATGACGATGCCCCAGACGTTGTTCATGACGAGCGCGAAGCTGTAGAGCATGTAACGGCGGTGCAGGGCGTACCGGCGTCTCCTGGCGGCCACGAACCCCGCCAGAGTGGTGGCGAACCACAGGATCGTCGCCATGCTGACGCCGATCTGGCCGACGGGCGGGGCGAACGGCATGATCACCAGGCCGATGACCGCGCCGGGCAGCGCCCCCAGGACGTACAGGCGTCCGCTGACGCGGTGAACGGCCGGGTGGCGCAGGCGCAGCCACGGCCAGACCTGGAGACAGACGGCGATCATCGCCACGGTGCCGAGCGCCATGTGCGCTATCAGCAACGGGTAGTACAGCGGGAATCCGTCGTGCGGGGGGATCGGCGCCTGGCTCTCCGCCACACCGGCGAACGGTGAGAGCTGGAAGATCAGGAAACCGGCGACGACCAGCACCAGCGGGATGATCCAGGGGCGGCGCCACCACCGCGGCGGGGCGCCGGTCGTCACGGCCTGTGCCTGCTTGACCGGCCCGTCGTCCCTGGGAGCCGGAGTGCCTACCTGCTCTGCGTTCTGTGTCACGGTTGCTCCTGCTCCGACGAGGCTCTAGGAGGGGGGTTCGATGCGGAGCGGCCGGAGACACACGGGGATGTCGTCAACGAGCGGGTCGAGTACGTCCACCGGCTCCTGCCCGCCTCAGCGTCACACCCGGCGGGTTCGCGGTGCATCTCCTGAATTGCTGTCCCACCAGACCTGAGGAGGCCGAAAAGGCGACGGTCACCGGGGGCTGAAGACGTGGGAGACGTCCGGGGGCTGCTCTCCCGTGAGCAGGGAGGCGAAGGCGTCGGCGATCGCCTCCGGACCCCGCCGGTGCCTGACGGTGAGCCACGACGCAGTGGTCTCGACGAACTGCTCCTCGGCCGCTTCGTAACGGGCCCGGTAGGCGTCCTCGCCCTCCTCCGCCATGGTCTGCTCCTCGACGGCGGGGGTGAAGAATATCTCCGGCTTGGGCCCCGGCATCTCCGGCTGCACGACCACCGCCTCGGGATGCGTGTAGCCCACGAGCGCGGTGTGGGACAGCTCGCCCGCGAAACGCTCGTGCAGGGCGGTCAGCCGCTTGGTGTCGCCGGTGAAGTCGACGAGGACGATCGGCGGAGTGATCGCGACGGACGCGAACTCGTCGTACGGCACGACGGTGTCGTAGAGGCCGAGCCGTGCGACGAACGCCGTGTTGCGGGGCGAGGTGAGGGCGAAGGTCGACAGCTCCGAGCCGCGTGACAACCGGTCGGCCAGCCCGATGGCCGTCTTGCTGGAGGCACTGGTGATCACCACGGACCTGACGCCGAGCGAGGCCTGCCGGGCGAGAAAGCCGGCGAGGTTGAACGACGCGGGGTAGATGGGCCGGATGAGGGTCCGGCGGTCGTCGAGGCCGTCGGATTCCTCGGCGAGCCGGTAACTCCGGTACCAGCCGTGCATGAAGTCGCGCTGCGGCGAGGTGTCGGTGAATCCCCACGCCGTGCGTTCGGGCGCCACCACGTGGTGCGTCGACATCGGCAGGTAGCCGAAGTAGCGGCCGCCCACGGCGATGTCGGGATGACGGGAGTCCACGACGCGCGCGACCCCCCAGACGGGGACCCGCCCGTATCCCTCGGGCCCGGGGAAGGCGTTCCAGAAGAACTCGCCCAGGCGCGCGTAGGTGGCGTTGTTCGACGTCAGGGCGAACTTCTCGACGGCGAGGTCGACCTCGCCCGGCTGCAGGCGGGGTGCAGGGGCCTGCCGGACCTCACTCGCCCCGAGATCGTCCCGCCTTACCAGCAGATCCCACCTGTCCGCCTGGGGCACCGGTCTCTCCTTCGCCGTCGTGCGATGCGTGACACCGCCTCCCGACCCACATCGTCGGCCCGGTTCCGGCCGCGCCGCATCTCCTGGATTGCGCTCACGGTCACCGGGCCGCACTCCTCGCCGCGGGGCCCGCACAGGTCCTGCACAGGTCTTGTGCAGGACCTGTGGAGGGGACTCGGCGGGACCGCCGGACTCCGCCCGCACACCGTTTCCAACGCCGCATTCTGGGAGAAGCCCCGCCACGTCCCCAATGCCAGCATTGAGGTCCGCCGAGGTCCGCGGTGGGCGTCCGGCACGTGGGCCGACCGATTCGCACGGGCGGGACGCGCCGTCCGGAGCACGCCCCGCCTTCGGCCGTTTCCCGGCCCCGCCGCGCGTGTGCGAGCGGGAGCCGACATCGTCAAGAGCCCATCGGGAGGCGCGGCGTGAAGGTTGGCTTGGAACTCGGTGACTACGCCTGGGAGGGCGGGCCCGCGCGGATGGCGGACACGCTCGCGGACATCGCCCGCACCGCGGACGACGCCGGGTTCGCCCTGATCGGCGTCGGCGACCACCTCTGGCAGGGGCCGCACGCGGGCGGCCCGGAACAACCGGAACTGGAGTGTTTCACCACACTCGCCGTCATCGCCGCCCACACGCGGCGCTGCCTGCTCGCGCCGGTCGTGGCCGGCGTCCACTTCCGGGAGCCCGCCGTGCTCGCCAAGACGGTGACGACCCTGGACGTCCTCTCCGGAGGCCGGGCCATGCTGGGCGTCGGCGCGGGGTGGTACGAGGAGGAGGCGGTCGGTCTCGGCATCCCCTTCCCGCCCCTCGGCGAGCGGTTCGCCAGGCTTGAGGAGGCGATCCAGGTATGTCTGCGCATGTGGCACGGCGAACGCGGCGACGAGCGGCCCTTCGAGGGCGAGCACTACCGTCTCGAACGGCCGCTCAACCTTCCGCAGAGCCTCTCCAGGCCGCATCCGCCAATCATGATCGGCGGCGGCGGCGAGCGCAGGACCCTGCGTCTGGTCGCTCGCTACGCGGACGCCTGCAACCTCTATCCGGGGCCGGACCTGCCTCACAAGCTCGACGTCCTGCGGCGTCACTGCGAGGACGAGGGACGCGACTACGACGCGATCGAGAAGACGTGCATCTTCCCCTTCGCGGTCGGCGACGACGCCGCCGGGGCCGGTGAGCTGGTCGAGCAGCTGCGCGGGCTCGCCGCCTCGGGCATCCAGACGGCGATCGGCATCGTCTCCGGCCCCGACCCGGTCCGGCAGGTCGAGGCCATCGGCAAACACGTGGTTCCCGCGGTCGCCGACGTGTGAACCGGGGGCGGAACCAGGGCGGGTGAACCGGGGACAGGTGAAGGCGGGTGAACTGGGGAGTACGGGCCGACGGGTGTGAAGCGGGTCGTACTCCCTTGCCGGCCCAGCCCGAAGGCGGCCATTGTCCACTCGCTGCAGCGCCCGCACCATCTCCGTCCCTGGCGTGCGCTTGGGTGCCTGCCGCAGCTTCTCCGACTCCGAGATGCGCGACCCCTCCGGCACCACCAGCAGGTCCGGCAGCGCGGCCGGCAGGTTCGGATCGGCGCGGCGCACCTGTTCGGCCACCACGGTGTGCACGCGGACATCGGCCCGTTCCCGCACGCCGCCCACCAGCCGTACCAGCACGGTGACCTCGGCACAGCACCCGATGCCGCCGCAGCCACGCCACCGACTGCTCGAACAGCGCCACCGGCCCCTCGGCGTGCGTCCAGGCCCGGCCGTGAAGGAAGGCCCGGAACCGGCGCGTCAGCTGCCGCTCGCTCCAGCTGTCGGTGTCATCCACTGGCCAGGACACCGTCAGCGGATCCTCCAGGAAACCCCTTGTACCGAACGGTCCCGATGGTTATTGCATGGCGGCTCCCAAGCGCTATAGTTCAGTGATTCCGGAAATACGGAACAACAGAACAAAGGAGCTGGGACGCCCATGGGACTGCTCGAAGAACGGGTCGCGGAGCTTGAGCGCCGGGTCGCCCTCCTGGAGGAGGCGCCCACCGACCGGCCACCCCCCGCGGACACCCCGCCGCGGCCCGTCGTCGACGCGCCGCTCGACCTGCTCGATCTGATCCGGTCCAGAGCCGGAGGGGAGGCCCGCCCGGGCACGGTCATGTACGGCGGCGCGGTGACCTTCGAGGACCGCGACTACATGTGGGCGATGGAGCACGCGGCCGGCGAGGTGGCGGACGCGCACTGGGCCGCGGCCGCGACCCTGCTCGAACGCCTCGGCAGCCGACCGCGTCTGGCCCTGCTCGCCGCCCTCCTCAAGAAGCCGCGGACGCGCAGGGAGCTTCAGGAGGCGCTCGGCGAGACCTCGACCGGGCACCTGTACCACCACCTCAAGGACCTGCAGAGTGCGGGCCTGCTCGTCCAGCCACGGCGCGGCGAGTACGCGATCGCGCCCCATGCGGTCGTACCGCTGATGACGATGGTCGCCATCGCCATGGATCTCGGCACCGCCGAGTCACCCCAGGAGGAACACGAATGAGAGGCGCTCTGGGCGGATTACTGGACGCCCCTTCCCGGCCGGCGTGGCGGGCCTGGTCGAGAGGCGATGTGGAGGGCTGCGAGCGCCACGCAGAGGTCCTGTCCGGCTCTTCCCGAGATCACCTGCTCTTCCTGTGCCATGCCGTGAAACAGTCCTACGAGAAGGCGTTGTCCCACTACGACGCCCTCGCCGCGGCGGGCCGCGCGCCGAGGGCGCTGGACGAGCCGGTCGTCGAGGCCTGGCTGCATCTGGGCCGCCCCGATCGGGCCATCGAGCACGTACGGCGGCGCCATAACGCCCGGCCGCGGGCCGTCGAGCAGGCGCTGCGCGTGCTCGACCCCAGGCTGACCCGCCCGCTAGGGGTACGGCTGGACGGCACCACCGTCCTTCCGTTCGCCGACCACGAGCTCACGCCGTACCTTCCGGCCGTGGCGGCGACCGTCGACGGCGTCGACGTACTGGCGCATCTCGACACCGGCGGCACGTTCGTCGTCATGGGACCACGACGCGCCGCGGAGGCAGGTGTGGTGACCACCCCGGGCGGCACCAGCTCTCACGGGCTGCAGCGCGCCGAGCTACGTCACGGCATCATCGCCGAGCTGCGCTTGGGCGCCGCATCGCTGACCAACGTGCCGGTCGCGGTGCTTTCCACCCTCGTCGGCCCCCAGGACCTGGTGATCATCGGTACCAACGTCCTGGAACAGTTCCTGTCCACCGTCGACCACCCCCGCAACCGCCTCATCCTCTCCCCGAGAGGCCGCCCCGACGCCGCCATCGAGCATTCCCACCTCCTCGCGGACAGTCCTGTGGCGGCGGAGTTCGGCTTCTACCTCTGGGCGGATCACTTCATGTTCGCGCGCGGCGGCTTCGGCCCACGCGACGACCTCACCTTCTTCATCGACTCGGGCCTGGTCTACCTGGACGACGCCGTGGAGCCGCCGCGTCAGGCCTGCCTGCTGACCACGCCCCGCCACTACCGCGCCTGGGGTGTCCCGCGTCACCTGACCGGCCGCCCGCACTTCGACAGCCCCGAGCCGGTGTCTCTCGGCCCGCTCACCCGGCGGGACCCGCTCGTGGCCGTCGCGAGGTCGCGGACGACGCCGTGGCAGTCCTTCGGCGGCATACGCGTCGACGGCCTACTGACGTACGGCTTCCTCAAGGCGTACGCATGGACGCTGGACTTCGACAGGGGACGGTACGTGTTCCGATCGGCACCTGGCGCGGGCGAATAGGCAGTGCCCCCGGCGTCACGCTGGCCACCTCCTACTACAGCGACGACCCCGCCCAGCATGACCGCTAGGCGCTGTGGGGGCTGCCATACAGCAGCTTGTGTCCTCATCGCCCCTGCGAGGGGTACTCTCTCCGGGCCGGACGAGCCGGGCGTCGGCGTTCAGTACGCCGCGGACGTGTTGGGGGCGATGTCGCCCCTGAACAGTCCTGACGGATCGACGCGCGCGCGGACCCGGTCCACCGCCTCCACCTGCTCCGGGTCGAGGTGACGCTGCGGCTGTTCGAAGTGCTCCACGAAGGTGGGCGCGGTCCTGCCCGTGTCCCAGGGGGCGAGCGCGGCGCGCACCCTGGCGCAGTGGTCCAGGATCGACCGCGCGACGTCCGGGTCGACCGGCACCCCCGATCCCGAGTAGGAGTACCGGGCGTCAAGACGCCCGAGCGCGCCTCCCGCCGGGTCCGGCGCCGAGTAGGCGCCGCCGAGCTGCCGCAGCCCGGCGATGACCAGCGGCGATCCCGACCCCTGACCGACCGCTCGCAGGAACTCCGCCGCGCCCTCCTCCCCGATCTCGGACAGCAGCATGTGGTCGCCGAGGAAGGCGACCGGCTCCGGCGGGTCCATGTGCGCCCGCAGCACGGCCGAGGGCGTGGTCAGCTCCCAGGTGTCGAGCAGCGGCTCGGCCACGGAGCGCAGCGGCCCGAGCAGGCTGTCGGCGTGCCGTCGCGCGGTGGGCACGTCCTCCTCGGTCGCGCCGAGCACCGCGCCGTCGACGCACAGGACGGTCCCGGAGGCCAGCACGGGGGGCACTCCCGGCACCGGAGGCAGGTTCATCACCCGCAGGGACGTCGTCACCTCCCAGGGGGCGTCCAGGGTCCACTCCCGCCAGACGCGCATCAGTCTGCCGGCGTGGGCGACAGGCCAGAACGCCGCCCCGGTGACGACCCTGAAGGCGGGGAACAGGTCGATCTCGACGGCGGTCACCACCCCGAGGCCCCCGCCGCCGCCGCGCAACGCCCAGAACAGCTCGGGGTCGCAGGAGGCGTCGACCCGCCGCAGTTCGCCGTCGGCGGTGACCAGCTCGATCGCCCTGACGCCGTTGGAGGCGAGCCCGAACCTGCGGCCGTAGAAGCTCAGGCCGCCGCGCAGCAGGTAGCCGACGACGCCGACGGTCGCGGCTGAGCCGTGCCGCGCGGCCAGCCCGTGAGCCGCCGCGGCCTCGACCACCGCGCCCCAGAGCGTCCCCGCAGGGACGCGCGCGACGCGACGCCGCGCGTCGATGTCGACACCGCCCTCGAGCTCCGTCCGGATCAGCACGGCGTCGCCCATGGGGCGTCCGGCGACGGAGCCGTGTCCGGTCGTGTGCACGCGCACCGTCAGCCCCTCCGAGGCCGCGTGGCGGATCGCCGCCCTGATCTGGTCGACGCCGCGGGCCGTCACCGCCGCCGCGGGGCGCGCGGGCCCGGCGAGGTTGAAGACCCGCGTCGCGGCGTCGAACGCCGCCTCCCCTGGAAGCGCGATGCCCGCGTCCCGCTCTTCGACCGTCGTCATGGGGATCCGCCTCCGGTTCGGTGATCGACACGGCAGCGCCCCGTGCCGCCGCCCGTCCGGGCGGCGGCACGCGGGCCGCGCGGACCGGACGCTCCCGGGACAGCCGGGCGGTCGCCGTCCGCCGCTCCGTCGTCGAGCCTGGCAGCGCGGCGGCTCGTGGCGCATCTCCCCCGTTGCGATCCCGTCGCCTCCCCGGAACGCGCGAAGGCCGGGACGGCGCGGTGAACCGCGCCGTCCCGGCCCGTCGTCTCAGGGCGTTCGCGTCCCGGCTAAGGGACGATCTCCATCTGGGCCATCATCCCGATCGCGGAGTGCTCCAGGAAGTGGCAGTGGTACACGTAGCGGCCGACGTAGTCGGAGAAGGTCGCCTGCACGCGCACGGACTCGCCGGGCGGGATGATCAGCGTGTCCTTGCGCCCCGCGTCGTCCGCCGTCGGTGGCCCGCCGTTGCGGCCCAGCACCCGGAACTGCACCAGGTGCATGTGGAAGTTGTGCGTGAAGTTGTACTCGCCGTCCGCGTTGGTGACGTTCCAGATCTCCGTGGTGCCCCGTTTGATCTGGATGTCGACCCGCTCGGGGTCGAAGGGCTTGCCGCTGACCACGCCGACCGGGATGGGGCCGCCCCCGGAGAAGTCGGTGCCGAGCGACACCTCGCGGACGACCGTCGCGGCGGGCAGCGCGGGCAGCGCGCGCAGCTGGGCGGGGACGCGGCTGTTGTCCGGCGCCTGCCGTACGACGTCGAACCTCAGCACCGGGCCTGTCGTGTGGTTGAGGAACACCTGGGTGCCGACGGGGTAGCGCGAGAAGTCCACCACCACGTCGACGCGTTCGCCCGAGGTGATCCGCAGGTCGTTCCTGGACACGGGGGCGGGCAGCAGGCCTCCGTCGGAGGCGATCTGCGTCAACGGCGTGCCGTCGCCGAGGCTCAGGCGGAAGATCCCCTCGGTGGCGCTGTTGAGCAGCCTGAAGCGGTACTTGCGGGCGGCGACCTGGAAGTACGGCTGGACCTTCCCGTTGGCGATGATCGTGGTGCGTTCCGCCGGGTCGGTGTCGGAGACCAGGTTGCCGTTCGCGTCGAACAGGGCGTTGCGCAGCATGATCGGCACATCGTACTGGCCGCTCGGCAGGCAGAGGCTCTTCTCGGCGTCGTCGTCGATCAGGTAGAAGCCGTGCAGGCCGCGGTAGACGTGTTCGGCCTCCAGGTGGTGCGCGTGGTCGTGGTACCACAGCGTCGCGCCTTGCTGACGGTTCGGGTACTCGTACAGCTGCGACTGGCCCGGCTGGATGAGGTCCATCGGGTGGCCGTCGCTGCTCGCGGGCACGTGACCGCCGTGCAGGTGCACGTTCGTCGGCCTGTCGAGCTGGTTGGCGTACGTTATCTTCACCCGGCGTCCGGTCCTGGCCCTGATGGTCGGGCCGACGAACTGGCCGCCGTAGGTGAGCACCGGGGTGTTGACGCCGGGGAGGATCTCGGCGTTGGCCGGCCGCAGGGCGAGCTGGTAGACGTCCACGCCGGGAAACGACCGCGTCGGCCTCAGCACCGGCGGCACGGGCATCTGCACGGAGAACGGCGCGGCCGCGCGCGCGGCGGCGGGCGCCGCCTTCACACCGGTGCCTGCGGCGCCCGCCCCGTGGTGGGCGCCGTGCCCCGGGAGCCCGCTCTGGTTGGCGATCGCCGGGGTGTCCCTGCCCGTCTGCAGAAGCACGGCGCCGCCCAACGCGCCGCCGAGCGTGAGGCCGCCGAGTGTCAGTAATCGTCGTCTGTTCAGCATCTGTTCCCCAATCGGTGCGCCAGCAGGGGGGTGCGGACGGCCTGCGACCCCGCCGCACCACATGGATCAAGACTCAGCGACGTCCGGAGCACCCCGAAGCACCCCGTCGCGCGGCCGGACGGCCGCTTGCGCGACCTGACTCACCCTTGTCCAGCCGGATGTTCAGTGATAAAGCGAGACATGCGCCGATAAATATTCATATCGGCATTCGTCTCGGCTTCCCGATGCGTTGCTCGCCGACTCGTGCTCACTGGGCCGTGCGGTCGCGGTGGCCCGCCGCTCCCGCCGAAACCGCTCACACGGAACCGGCCAGCCGAAGAAATCACGCGACGCCGCGCGCCCCTGTGCCCCTCACAGTCTTCGGCCCGTGCGACGTCCCGTGCTTTGACACGGCAGGCGCGAAAAGAGATCCGCCGTCCGCGTCCGTGCGTCGCAATGATAAATAGGCGAGCCCATACTCGCTAGAGGGCTGACGACGCGAACAGAAAATACGGGTTTCGTCTCGTCCGCATGGTTTCGCTGATTCCGAGGACGGGCCACGTCACGGCCTGCGGATTCCGGGCGGCGAGCCGGAGAATGCGGCGCCGTGTTCGTGCCGCCCCCGGTTCGCCGTCCGGATCCCGTGCGTGCGCGCCGGAGAAAACCTTCGAAAGGCTGTCGATTCCCGTCGGCCCCGTTCGTCGTATGAGCGGCAGGTCCCGGCGGCCACCACGGAGACACATGGAGACACACGGCGGCGCGCGGCGGCATGTGGAGACGCGCGAAGGCACGGGGTTTCGGCGGTGAGAGCGAAGAGGATGAGGACCGTGAGCGTTAACGGCGTGGCACCCGGTGCGGGGAGACGGGAGTGGATCGGGCTGGCGGTGCTGGCCCTGGGCACCCTGCTCGTCTCCTTCGACGTCTTCGTGCTGCTGCTGGCGCTGCCGCACCTGAGCGCCGACCTCGGGGCGGACGGCGTCCAACAGCTGTGGATCATGGACATCTACGGGTTCATGGTCGGCGGATTCCTGATCACGATGGGTTCCCTGGGGGACCGGATCGGCCGCAGGAGGCTGCTGCTGATCGGCGCCGCCGCGTTCGGCGTCGCCTCGGTCCTGTCCGCGTACTCGACAAGTCCCGGGATGCTGATCGCCGCCAGGGCACTGCTCGGGGTCGCGGGCGCGACGCTGGCGCCGTCGACCCTCGCCCTGATCAGCAACATGTTCCGCAACCCCAGGCAGATGGGGGTGGCCATCGGCGTGTGGGCCGGGTCCTTCACGGTCGGCGCGATCATCGGCCCGATCGTCGGCGGAGTGATGCTCGAGCACTTCTGGTGGGGGTCGGTGTTCCTGCTGGGCGTGCCGGTGATGGCGCTCCTGCTCGTGCTGGGGCCGATGCTGCTGCCCGAGTATCGCGCCCCCGGTTCGGGCCGCATCGACCCGCTCAGCGTCGGGCTGTCGCTGGCCGCGATCCTGCCGTTCATCTACGGCGTCAAGGAGCTCGCCAGAAGCGGCTGGGAGCCGCTGCCCGTCGTGGCCGTCGCGGCGGGCCTGCTGTTCGCCGTGGCGTTCGTGCGACGGCAGCGTGTGCTGGCCGACCCGCTGCTCGACCTGAGCCTGTTCGGCGACCGCGCCTTCGGCACCACGCTGGTGAGCCTGCTGGCCTATAGCCTGCTGACGGGCGGGACCATGCTGTTCGTCGCGCAGTACTTCCAGTCGGTCGGGGGGCTGTCGCCGCTGCAGGCGGGGCTGGGGCTGCTGCCCGGCATGGCCGCGAGCACCGTGAGCGTCATGGTCTCCCCGATCCTCGCCCGCCGGATCCGTCCCGCCTACCTCATCGCGGCAGGCCTGGTCGTCGTGGTCGCGGGGTTGCTGCTGGTCACCCTGGCGGACGCCGACTCGGGGCCCGCGATCCTGATCGTGGCCTTCGCCGTCTGGGCTCTCGGCGGCGGCCCGCTGCTGTCACTGGGCATCAACCTCGTCGTCGCCTCCGCCCCGCCGGAGAAGGCGGGGGCGGCCTCGGCGATGCCGCAGATCAGCAACGAGCTCGGCGCCGCACTGGGTTTCGCCGTCCTCGGCAGCGTCGGCATCGCCGTGTACCGCGCGCAGGTCGCCGACGCCGTCCCTCCCGGCCTCTCCGCCGAGGCGGCGGGCAGAGCCCACGAGAGCATCGCGGGAGCCACGGCCGTGGCCGCCGACCTTCCCGGGGAACTCGCCACGGCACTGCTCGCCCCGGCCCGCGAGGCCTTCACCTCCGGGGTGCACATCGTGGCCGCCGTCAGCGCGGCCCTCCTGGCGTGCACCGCCCTTCTCGTGGCCGTACGGCTCAGGCACATCCGTCCCGTCGGCGAGGTCGAAAGCCAGGTCACCGGTGACAGGGGAGCGGCCTCGGAGGCCGTCTGAGGACACGCCCCCGGCGTACCCGTGGAGGCTTTCGTCCAGCGGTCGGTCATCCGTCCGTCTTTTCCCGGGAAAACCCGACGCCCGCCCCCGTCCGGCCACGAGAATCTTCGATGGCGTTGTCGATTCCGCGGCGCCCCGTCCGTCGTCGATGTAGGGGACGGCGGCAATGAGAAGTGGGAAGGAGAGTCCGATGCCTCAGTACGCGATCCTGATCTACGAGCGAGAGACCCCCAACGGTGTGGCGGACCTTCCGCCCGAGGTCCTCGAGGCGCACATGCGCGTGCCCGAGAGGGTCGAGGAACTGGGCGGGAAGATCCTCAACGCGCACGCGACGCAGCCCACCTCGACCGCGACGACGATCAGGGGCGACGTCATCACCGATGGGCCGTTCATCGAGAGCAAGGAGGCCATGGCGGGCTTCTTCGTCGTCGAGGCCCGCGATCTCGACCACGCGGTGGCCATCGGCAGGCTGGTCCCGATCGTGAGCGGCGGCGTCGAGGTCCGGCCGCTTCTCGCCGGGTGACCCAGGCGCACACGACCGCGGTTCAGCGGGTCGTCGCGGACGCGCACCGTCGCGAGTGGGCTTTCGTGCTCGCCGCGACGGTGCGCGTCGCGCGCGACCTCGATCTCGCCGAGGAGTGTGTGCAGGACGCGTACCTGGTGGCGTTGGACGCCTGGGCGCGTGAGGGGGTGCCCCGCAATCCCGGCGCGTGGCTCACAACCGCCGCCAAGCGGAAGGCGTTGGACGCGCTCCGGCGCGAGCAACTGTTCCGGTCGAAGCTGCCCCTTCTCGTGGAACCGGACGTGACCGAAGTGGATGATCTCTCCGATGACGCGGTCCAGGACGACCGGCTGCGCCTGATCTTCACGTGCTGTCATCCAGCGCTCGCCAGGGAGGCGCAGATCGCCCTCACCCTGCGCCTGGTCTGCGGCGTCAGCACCGGTGACATCGCACGGGCGTTCCTCGTGTCCGAGGCGACGATGGCGGCGCGGATGACGCGGGCGAAGAAGAAGATCTCGGCGGCGCGCATCGCCTATCGCGTGCCCACGGCCAGCGAGCTGCCCGACCGGCTCGAGGCGGTGCTCAACGTCATCCACCTGCTCTACACCACCGGGCACACGGCGCCGTCCGGGGACCGGCTGGTCCGCGTCGACCTGGTCGAACGCGCGCTGGACCTGACGCGGATGCTGCGGGCGCTGATGCCGGACGAGCCGGAGGTGCGCGGGCTGCTCGCGCTGCTGCTGGTGACCGACGCCAGACGCTCGACCCGTACCGACGCCGACGGCCGGCTGGTCCTCCTCGAGGAACAGAACCGCTCGGCCTGGGACAGGGCCGCCATCGAGGAGGGGCACCTCCTGGTCGTCGAGGCGCTCAGGAGCGGACGTCCCGGCCGCTTCACCCTGCAGGCCGCCATCGCGGCGCTGCACGCCACCGCGCCGAGTTACGCCGAGACCGACTGGCCCCAGGTGCTGACGCTCTACGATGAGTTGCTGAGAGTGTGGCCCTCACCCGTCGTGGCGCTCAACCGCGCCGTCGCCCTGGCGATGGTCAGGGGACCCGCCGTCGCGCTCGGTGAGATCGAGGAGCTGGAACGCGACGGCCGTCTGGCGGGCTATCGTTACCTGCCGGCGACCAAGGCCGACCTGCTGCGGCGGCTCGGCCGTCACCACGAGGCCGCCCGCGCCTACCGGGCCGCGCTCGACCTCACCGACAACGGGGCGGAGCGGACGTTCCTGGAGGACCGCCTGGCCGAGGCCGACGCCGGGTGAGCGAGACGGCCCCGGGCCGCCACGGGGCGTCATGCCCCGTGACGGCCTGTCGCGAGCAGGGCCGAGGGAGGGCGGCAGGACGTCCTTCCTCGGCCCCGCGTGCTTCTCCGGTCCCGAAGGGTTCCTTCGGTCCGGACACTCAGCGGGGCGAGGGCGCGCCCGGAGCGGGCGGCGCGGCCGGGGTGACGGTCGGCGCGGGGGTCGGGGCGCCCCTGCCGAGCCGGTAGGCCACGATCTCGGCCTTCTCCCCGGCCTTCTGCGGCCATCCTCCCGCGGCCAGCAGGGTGTCGCCGCTGACGGCCACCGGGGAGTTCGAGCCCGCGGGCAGCTTCGCCTGCCAGGCCACCTGGCCCGTCCCGGTGTCGAGCGCGTGGACGGTGCCGTCCAGCGTCGTGGTGAAGACGAGGTCGTTGGTCACCGTGGTCCCGCCGTACGGCGACTGGTCGAAGTCGTGCTTCCACTTGATCGCGCCCGTCACCAGGTCGATCGCGACCAGTTCGCCCTTGCCCTCGTTGAAGGGCGGGAACTGCGGCGGCGGCGTCTGACTCGTCCACGTCACGCTGAAGTTGTTGACCGCGGCGTACACCGTCGTGTCGTCGACGGCCATCGGCGCGGGGATCCCGCCGAGCGCGCCCGGGTAGAGCGTGAACGGCGCCTTCGGCAGCTTGGAGTACTCTCCCCTGAGCGCGAGCAGGTTGTCGTCGTCGTGCCCGTTGTGCCGGCCGACCGGAGTCTTCCACAGCAGCTTGCCGGTGGCCTGGTCGTACTCGTAGACGTAGCCCATCTTGCCCGAGCCGAGCACGACCGGCCTGCGGCCCGCCCTGGTCACGATCGGGGAGTTCTGCAGGTCCCAGTCGTAGATGTCGTGCGGGAGCGCCTGGTTGTACCAGATCACCCTGCCGTTCTTCGCGTTGAGCTTGACGATCGAGTTCGTGTAGAGGTTCGGGCCCGGGCGGCTCGACCCCCACGGGTACTCCGGCGTGCCGACGAAGGGACCCGGGTTGGAGACGGCGAGGTAGAGGTCGCCCGCGCTGTCGAAGCTCGGGGGGTACCACAGGCCGCCGCCCGAGTTGACGGCCGGGTTGCCCCAGAGGTCGGTGGGGACCGTGTCGAACTTCCACTTCGTCCGGCCGGTGGCGGCGTCGAGCGCCCACAGGACGCCGACCCCGTCGCCGGCGTAGAAGCGGTTGAGGTTGCCGGGCACGGTGGAGATGTAGACGGTGCCGTTGTTGATGCCGGGGGCCATGTCGATGCCCTCTTTGTCATTGCGGATGAGCTTCTTGCTCCACACCTCCGCACCCGTGCGCGCGTCGAGCGCGAACACGGTCGACGCGGTCGCGCCGTAGACCTTGCCCTCGGTGACGTTGACCCCGTTGGGGCCGGCGCTGGGGGAGTCGTAGACCTTCGTCCACAGCAGCCGCCCCGTGCGCAGGTCGATCGCGTAGACGTTGGAGCCGAGGTCCTGGGTGTAGACGACGCCTCCGGCCACGACGGGCGTCGCCGCGTACGAGCCCGCCCAGCGGTCGGCGGGCCCCCTGAGCGGCACAGACCAGACCTGGCGGAGTTTCGTCACCGACGCCGAGTCGATCGGGCTCCTGACGCGGCGGGTGCTGGCCTTGTCCCCGTTCGGGGCCGACCACGTCCGGGCGCCGCCGTGTCCGGTCGTCTGGACCGCCGCCGTGTTCCCGGAGGTACGGGCGGTCGACGTGCTCGCGGCCGGCTGCGTCCTCTCGCCGCCGCTGTACAGGGCGACGACGAGGGTCGCGCCCACCGCGACGGCGAGGAGGGATCGACCCGTGAAGTGACCGCTGCGGATCTGGTTCAGGCGCACCAAAGACACCCTTCTGTTGGCCACACGAATGAGCGGGGAGGTTGGCTCGGCTCTTTCAAGCGGCGACCTTACCGATGCGGAGGCGCTCGCTCTTCTTCTCGCGTGCGATACCGGTGGAGTGAGGTGTGGAACAGGGCGGGAGGATGGGCGCGGACTGCGACGCACGGAGGTCGGGGTCGGCGTTCCCAGGACGTTTTCCGGTCGGCGGGCCGAGCAAGTCGATCTTCGTTATCGGGAGCATACACCGGCTTGAAAGTGGGCGACAACAGTTGTTTACTTACCAGGTGGCGTGAAAAATGGAAATATCACCTGAGTTGATGGTCCGCCGCGAGTGTTGAGTTTACTGAGAATTGTCGGCCTGGATCGCCCAGGGAAACCGGACTCCCGTTGACCGCTTTCGTCAAATACTGATAAACATCGACATCGCCGATCCGAGTTCTGAGACCGGTTTGACAACCCCCTGGGCGTTTGTGATGGAGGACCGTGGTGTCTGCGCCGACCGTCGTGGCGAATGGGCTGAACTTCCCGACGAGCCTTGCCTTCGATGCCGACGGCCGGATCTACGTGGCGGAGTCGGGCCTTCCCTTCGGAGGAGCGGCGCCCGGCGGCCGGATCTGGCGACTGGAGAACGTGACGGACGACCCGAAGCGAACGCTGGTCGCCGACGACCTGGCGGCGCCCGTCACCGGACTGTGCTGGCACGACGACTGGCTCTACGTCTCCGAGGGGGGCGCGGGCCGCATCATCCGGATCGCGGAGGACGGCCGCCGGACGGTCGTCGTCGAAGGGATGCCCGGGCCGGGCAACTACCACACGAACATGGCGGTCGTCGGCGCCGACGGGAAGCTCTACTTCAGCCAGGGAGCGATGACCAACCTCGGTGTCATCGGGCTGGACGCCTACGAGCTGGGCTGGCTGCGGAGGCTTCCGCACGCGCACGACCTGCCCGGTCTGGACGTGGTCCTCGCCGGTGTCAACGCCGCCACCCCCGATCCACGCCCTGACGGGTCCGGCGCCGACGTCCGGACAGGAGCGTTCGCCCCGTTCGGCACGCCGACCTCACCGGGGCAGAGGGTCGGCGCGTCGCTGCCCTGCACCGCCGCGGTCATGCGCTGCGACCTCGACGGCGCCGGACTGGAACTGGTGGCCTGGGGGCTGCGCAACGCGTTCGGCCTCGGATTCCTTCCCGACGGGCGGCTGCTGGCGGTCGACCAGGGCGCGGACGACCGAGGCAGTCGTCCCATCGGCGAAGCGCCGGACCTGCTGTTCGAGGTGCGTCATGGCGCCTGGTACGGCTGGCCCGACTTCGTGGGGGGCGAGCCGGTGACCGCGCCCGCCTTCGCGCCGGAACGCGGGCCCCAGCCGACCTTCCTGCTCACCAACCACGACGAGCTGCCGCCGCCGCAGCGCCCCCTGCTGGCTTTCACACCGCACGCGGCGGCGACCAAGTTCGCCGTGGTGCCGCCGCACGCGTCCCGGTTCGCCGGGCAGCTGGTGGTCACGCTGTTCGGCGACGAGGCGCCCATGACCCTGCCCGCGGGCGGGCCGCCGATCGGGCGCGACCTGGTCCGTGTCGATCCGCTCGACTGGTCCGCACACCGGCTGCCCACCGGAGCGCCGCTGCACCGCCCGATCGACGCCGGATTCGTCCCCGGTGGCGACGCCCTGTACGTGCTGGACTTCGGGCGGTTCGAGATGTCCGACCAGGGCGTGCGCGCGGAGTCCGGCACCGGCTGCCTGTGGCGCTGGGAGGCGTGGGCCGACGTCGACGGTTCGACCCCCGCGACATGACATCCGGTGATCAGAGAAGGAGCCAGTCGTCGATCCCCGCGACGGCCGCCGCGATCACGTCGGCGGGCGCGTCACTCGTCTCGACGGAGGCACGCGCGATCTCGGCGAGCTGACGGTCGGTGAGTCCCAGGGTGTCACGGGCGATCAGGTACTCGTCGGTGAGCGAGGAGCCGAACATCAACGGGTCGTCCGTGCCGAGGGAGCACCGCACTCCCGCCGCGAGCAACTGCGGCAGCGGGTGCCGGGCCAGATCGGGGACCACGCCCAGGACGCGGTTGGACGTCAGGCAGACGTCCATCGAGACGCCCCGCTCGGCCAGCAGCTCCAGGAGGGCGGGATCCTCCGCGGCGCGGACGCCGTGCGCGATCCGGGTCGCGCCGAGGTGCTCGACCACGGCGCGGACGCTTTCCGGGCCGCAGAGCTCACCGGCGTGCGGGGCCGAGGTCAGGCCCGCCTCCCTGGCGACGGCGAACGCCTCGGCGAAGGACTCGGCGGCGCACGCCTTCTCGTCGCCGGTCAGGCCCAGGGCGTGGATTCCGCGCCCGGCGTGGCGGACGGCGAAGCGTGCGAGACGGACGGCGTCCTCGGGGCTTCCGTGACGCGAGACCGCGAGCGTCAGGCCGAACCCGACGCCGCAACGGGCTCCGGCCTGCCGGCCGGCGTCGAGAACCAGGTCCAGGACGTGCTCCACCGGCCCGAAGTGTTCGTAGCTGTGCGGGTCGAAGTGCGGCTGGACCCAGACGCCACCGTCGGCGGCGGTGTCCTCGACCAGTTCGGTCACCACCCGCCGGAGATCGTCGGGCCGGGCCGACGTGGCCTCGTAGGCCGCGTGGAAGACCTGCTGGAACTCGGTGAAGGTGGTGAACCCACGCGGATCCGGCGCTGTGCGTCCGGCCTCGGCCGCGAGTTCGGCCAGCGTGGCCGGACGCATGGCCGCCAGCAGGTGCAGGTGCAACTCGGCCTTGGGCAGGGTCCTCGGGTCACGGCCCGACGCGGCAGCGCCCGCGGTGGTGCTGTGTTCCTGTGTCGTCATGCCCATCCTCAGGTGAACCGGCGATCAGAGGCGTTCGGTGCGGGCGGTCGTGACGTCCCGGCCCTCGCGCGGATGTCCGGAGCGCGCGGGCCGACGACCAAGATCCACCTTATGGTCGACGCCGGCCCCTGTCACCAGTCGCCTCGAAGCGGCGGCGCGGAGTCGTCGCGCTCACCCTCCCGAGACCGCCCGGCGACCGCGGGAACGGCTCGAGCCGCGTGGGACCGGTCCGCCGGGACCGGATCAGAGGGGCCCGGCACGTCGACGGATCAGCCTCCTCGGGTCATCCGGCGGGGAAAAGGAGTGCCGCCGCCGAGCCAGGCGGCCAGTTGCTCGCGTTCGACGAGGATCAGCCCGGCCTGACCGGCCTCGGCGAGGGCGTGGCGGGTCAGGTGGCCGGAGGTGACCAGGACGCCGGTGTGCCCGGCGTAGGCGTAGGCCAGCGCGCCCAGGAAGTTGCGGACCTCGGGGGAGCCGACACGACCGGTGTAGCGCTTGCACTGGAAGGCGAACGAGCGGCCGTCGGGGGCGAGGGCGGTGAGGTCGACACCGCGGTCGCCCGTCCCGCCGAGTTCCCTGACGTGGCGGAAGCCGTCGCGACGCAGCAGCCAGGCGGTGAGCCGCTCGAACTCGGGGCCGCTCAGCAGATCGACCTTCTCCAGCTCCGCGTTCTCCCTGAACCACCTGCGCTCCCGCTCGGCGTGCGCCCTGGCCCGCACGACGGCGACGGCCGCGCTCAGAACGAGGACGGCCACGGCGACGGCCGCGAACCACGGCCAGTTCCGCTGGAGGAAGGGCAGCGTCACCTTGAACGCCACGACCGCGAGCACCGCCCCGGCGAGCCACAGGACCACATTGACCTCGCGCCCCCCGCCCCGCCGCTTCCGCCTGCCCGTCGGTCGTCGCTTCCCGGTCGATCGCCGGCTCGCCATCGCGTCAGCTCCCGTCGCCAGAGGGTCGAAGTACGAGTGTGAACGACGCCTCCGACAGAACGACCGCCGGATCCTGCGGAGTTCCCTGTCCGGGGCAGGAGGAGAGCCGCCGTCGCACGTGATGATTTCCTGATTCCCCTTACGTCGTCCACGCATTTCAATTCAGATAATTCATGTTCATATTCCAGAAAGCGGCGGAAGCCGCCCGACGTCTCGGCGGCGGATCTGACGGGAGACGGCGCGGGGCCGGGGCGCCTGGCGCGAATTCGCCGGAGAGAGCGTTCACCGGAGCCGTTCCGCGGGCGGCGCTGAAACAGCGGATGAGGGGCGGGCTCGCCGGGTGGACGTTCCGGGTGCGCTCGTTGCCGGTGGCCTCTTCCCCGAGGTCGAGGCGTTTCGCGGGCGCGGGGCGACCGGTCTCCGGCAGGCACGACGCCGTCCGTGTGCCGCCGCAGTGGGCGGGCGGAGGCGGGTGTGAGGCGACGGTCCGCACACGCCGCTTCCAGATGTCCGGCGGCGTGTTCGGGAAGGAGGGCGACGAGAAAATCCACAGGCCGTGCTCTCGGCCGGGACCGCGGGCGTTCCTCTGCCCGGTTGAACGGTGACGCGGGCACACGAATTCAGGAAAGCGTCGCCGCGCCGGTCGGTTGTGACGAAATGTTTCACCGTAATGTGCGGCTTTCCGAAGTTGTTTCGCGGATCAGTGTGCCGCGGGCACGCGAGGGGGAACCGCCTCGGCACCTGGCCGGATCCGGTGCGACGAGCGGGACGTCCACCGGCCCGCCCGCCGCCCGCCGCCTGCCGGACGCTGGTCCGCCCGCCGTACCGGCGCCTGGCGGAGACGCGACTGGGGGGCGGAATCGTGGGACGGCGGGGGACGGGGGAGAGGACGGGGACCCGGGCGGCCGCGAGGGCCGGAAGCCACGGGGGAGCGTGATGCCGGGGGCGTGGGACGTGGGTGGTGTCAGGGAAGGCGTAGGGGCGGGGACCCGGGCGGTCGTGGGAGTCGGGTCATGGAGGGGGTGAAGGCCGTGGAGCCTTGGGGGCCGGGGAAGGAGCGGAGGCGATGAGGCGGTGCCGGAGAGGGCGAGGTTCGGGGGTGCGGGGACCGGGAGAACCATGGCGTCGCACGGACCCGGGACTGCGGGGGAGTCGCACGGGCCGGGACTGGGAGGGGAAGGGGCATGGACGGGGCGCGTAGGAGGAGGCGGTGCCGGGGACGAGAGGGGAAATGTCGCGAGGTCGCGGGGGCGGAGGGGCATGGGGAAACCCCGTCGTCGGTGAGCGCTCTCTCGTTTGGGTCAAAAAGGTTTGCGTGCGCTCTTGGAGCCCGATGAAATCTCTATTAGATTTTCATTAAAAAGATAGGGTTTCTTCCTATCATCTCCGCATGGACATGGAAATGCGCCATCTTCGGGTTATCCACGCGATCGCCCAGCACGGCAGTATCTCCAAGGCGGCATCCTCTCTCGGGCTGTCCCAGCCCGCGCTGGCTGGCCAGCTCCAGCGCATCGAACGCATGCTCGGCGGACGTCTGTTCGAGCGGGCCCACGAAGGCAGCCGCCCCACGCAGCTCGGCGGGTGGATCCTGGAGCGCTCAGGGTCGCTGCTCCACGCCTTCGGCACGCTGCAGCGGGACGCGCGCCACTACGTCGAGCGGGGGACGGGCAAGGCCCTCGTGCGGGTGGGATGCGCGCCCATGTCGCTGGCGGGATACGTCAGCAACTGCCTGTACGACCTGGTGCCCGACGTCGACTTCACCATCCGCACCGAGGACAGCATGGACACCCTGCACGCCTTCATGGCGGCGGGCAGGCTGGAGCTGGCCGTCCTGGGCGACTACCCGGGCTACGAGCTGGCGCCGCCCCCGGGCGTGGTGTACGAGGTCCCCGTGATAGAGCCGATCTTCGTGGGAGTGGCGGAGACCCATCCGCTGGCTGAATGTGAGGAGATCGACCTGGCGGACCTGGCCGACGAGGACTGGGCGATGCCCCCGCAGGTGGAGATGGGGCACAGGGAGCACTTCTGGGATGCGTGCAGGCGGCACGGTTTCGCGCCGAAGCTGTCCTTCTCCGTCAGCTCCAGCCTGGCCTGTGACCTGATCAAGGCGGGCAGGTGCGTGGGGATGTTCCAGGCGATCTACCAGGAGCACTCGGGAATCGCGGTGCGCCCGCTGGTGGGCACCCCCATGCTGTTCCGGTACATCATCGCCTGGACCCGGCACGGCCCGCTGGCGGAGAACGTGGTCTCTCTCATCAGCACCGCGATCCGCACGTACTGGAGCGAAGCGCTGAAGGTCCCCGTCTACGCCACCTGGCTCGAACGGCACGGGCAGCCTCTCCACTTCCCCTCGTGATCGCCCACAGCCCCCGGCCACCCGACAGGGGCGCGCCGTCGCGTCACGCGTTTCCCGGTGTCAGCCGCGTTCGATGAGCCTCACGAGGCCCCTGCGGAACGCCGAACCGTCGAGGCCGGGATGGCTCGTCCTCTTGTCGGCGATGATCTGCCGGGCGTGGTCAAGACAGAGCGCGGGTCGCCACGAGTCGATGAGGACGGGGAACGGGGCTCCAGCTGGGACGATCCGGCGGGGCGCCGTCCGCGGCGAGGCTTTTGCGGCCGCCTCTGAGAGAGGGGGCCGACCGGTGAGAACGCGCCTGATGATGCGCGAAGGCGGCTCCCCGATCACCCCATAGCAATGCGCTATGGAGAGCTGGAGGGTTTCGCGCGCGGTCCGGTGATGACAACTTTGGTCCAGCCCTGGCCGGCCACGGCTCCTTAGTCCCTTCCCCCCGGGGACTTAGTCCCTTCCCCCCAGGGGACTTGTGAGAGGAGTCATCCAGAGTGAGATCCAAGCTCAAATCCGGCGCTGTCGCCGTACTGGCGACAGCTGCCCTAGCGGCTTCCACGCTAGCGAACGCGCCCGGCGCGTACGCGGCGAAGGCCGCGGCGCCGACGAAGCCCACCCCCGTGGGAGCGGCGGCGAAGTTCGAGCGGGCCTTCACCCCGCCGAACGCCGAGGGCCGTAAGCGCGCGGTCGCCACCGCTGACAAGGCGCTGGCGGCGGACTCCAAGGCGCTGCGCAAGGCCTCGCAGGACGAGTTCAAGCTGGCGAGGACCATCGACGGCGCCCACGGCCTGCAGTACCTGACCTACGCCCGCACCTACCGCGGGCTGCCGGTCTACGGCGGCGACGTGGTCGTGTCCACCGACCGCGCGGGCGACCGGGTCGGCTCGGTCTTCTCGGGTCAGCGCGCGCAGATCAAGGTCGGCGTCACCGCCAAGGTGAAGGCCGCGACCGCGGTCTCGACCGCCCGCGCCAAGCTCGCCAAGGTGGAGAGCGTCGGCACGCCGACCCTGTTGGTGCACGCCGCAGGCACCCAGCCGAAGCTGGCGTGGGAGGTCGTCGTCACCGGCGCCACCGACAAGGCGCCCAGTGTGCTGCACGTCTTCGTCGACGCCCTCGACGGCTCGGTGCTGGACTCCTACGACGACGTCCGCGCCGGCACGGGCAACGGCCACCACAACGGCCAGGTGACCATCCAGACCTCGGGTTCGGGCAGCTCCTACACCATGCGGGACACCACCCGCAGCGGTCTGGCGTGTGGCGGCCAGAACGGCTCGCCGTACACCAAGACGACCGACTCCTGGGGCAACGGCTCCGGCACCAACCTTGAGACCGCCTGCGTCGACGCCCTGTACGCGGCGCAGACCGAGTGGAACATGCTCCGCGACTGGGTGGGCCGTAACGGCTTCAACGGCTCGGGCGGCGCCTTCCCCGCGCGCGTCGGTCTGAACGAGGTCAACGCCTACTGGAACGGCTCCTACACCAACTTCGGCCACAACCAGGCCAACACCAAGCAGGCCACCCCGATGGACGTCGTGGGCC
>NZ_BSEV01000016.1 GCF_027922005.1 Streptosporangium carneum
GATCGGGCGGCCGTTCTGGAACACGCGGGCGTATGTGCTCGATGACGGGTTGCGGCCGGTGCCGGCGGGTGTGGCGGGTGAGTTGTACATCGCCGGGGTGGGGTTGGCGCGGGGGTATCTGCGGCGGCCGGGGTTGAGTGCGGAGCGGTTCGTGGCTGATCCGTTCGGCGGTGCCGGTGAGCGGATGTACCGGACGGGTGATGTGGCGCGGTGGCGGCCGGATGGGAATCTGGAGTTCGTCGGCCGGGCGGACGATCAGGTGAAGGTGCGGGGCTTCCGCATCGAACTCGGCGAGATCGAAGCCAGGGCGGCGGCCGCCGCGGATGTCGCCCGTTGCGCCGTGGTGGTGCGCGAGGATCAGCCGGGAGACCGGCGGCTGGTGGCCTACGCGGTGGCGGCGGAGGGCGCGTCCGTCGTTCCCGCGGTGCTGCGCGCCCGGCTCGCCGAGGAGCTGCCGGACTACATGGTGCCGTCGGCGGTGGTGGTGCTGGACGAGCTGCCGCTCACGGTCAACGGGAAGGTGGATCGGCGGGCGTTGCCGGCTCCTGAGGCGGCGGTGTCGGGGCGTGCGCCCCGTGATCCGCGGGAGGAGATTCTGTGCGGCCTGTTCGCCGAGGTGCTGGGTGTGGCGGGTGTGGGGATCGACGACGGGTTCTTCGATCTGGGTGGGCATTCGCTGCTGGCGACGCGGCTGGCGGGCCGGGTGCGGTCGGTGCTCGGGGTGGAGATGGCGATCCGGCAGGTGTTCGAGACGCCGACCGTGGCCGGGCTGGCCGCGGCGCTGTCCGGGGGCGGGCAGTCACGGGCGGGTGTGCGGGCGGTGACGCCGCGGCCGGAGCGGGTGCCGTTGTCGTTCGCGCAGCGCCGGTTGTGGTTCCTGCACCGGCTGGAGGGGCCGAGCGCGACCTACAACGTGCCGGTGGCGTTGCGGTTGTCCGGGGTGCTGGATGCAGAGGCGTTGCGGGCGGCGCTGGGTGATGTGGTGGCGCGGCACGAGAGCCTGCGGACGGTGTTCGCCGAGGACGAGGCAGGGCCCTACCAGCGGGTGCTGCCGGTGGAGGCGGCGCGTCCGGTGCTGGAGACGGCGACCTGTGACGAGGCGGAGCTCGAGGCCGCACTGGGGCGTGCGGCACGCTACGCCTTCGACCTGTCGGCTGAGATCCCGGTGCGGGCCCGGCTGTTCGAGCTGGGGGCCGAGGAGCACGTGCTGGTGCTGGTGATGCACCACATCGCCACCGACGGCTGGTCGATGCCGCTGCTGGCCCGCGACCTGTCGGCGGCCTACGCCGCCCGTGCCGAGGGCGGCGCGCCGGCCTGGTCGCCGCTGCCGGTGCAGTACGCCGACTACACGCTCTGGCAGCAGGAGATGCTGGGCTCGGAGGACGACCCCGGCAGTGTGGTGGCCGGACAGCTGGCGTACTGGACCCGGGCGCTGGCGGGGCTGCCGGAGGAATTGGCGCTTCCGGTGGATCGGCCGCGGCCCGCGCTGCCGACGGGGCACGGCGGCACCGTCGAGTTCGAGGTGCCGGCGGAGCTGCACGCACGGCTGGCACGGCTGGCCCAGGACAACCACGCGACCGTGTTCATGGTGATGCAGGCCGCGGTGGCGACGCTGCTGTCCCGCCTGGGCGCGGGGACGGACGTTCCGCTGGGCACGCCGATCGCGGGCCGCACCGACGACGCGGTGGAGGACCTGGTCGGGTTCTTCGTCAACACCCTGGTGCTGCGCACCGACCTGTCGGGCGACCCGAGCTTCCGGGAGCTGCTGGGCCGGGTGCGGGAGAGCGACCTTGCGGCCTACGCCCATCAGGACCTGCCGTTCGAACGGCTGGTGGAGGTGGTCAACCCCGAGCGGTCCCTGTCCCGCCACCCCCTCTTCCAGGTCATGCTGTCGTTCAACAACATCGTCCGGGAGGACGTGCCGGAGGAGTCCGCGCGGATCCCCGGCCTGACCGTGACCGTCGAGCCGATCGACGCCGAAGGGGCGAGGTTCGACCTGTCCTTCGCCTTCGGCGAGGCGCGCACCGATCAGGGCGACCCCGCCGGGCTCCAGGGTGAGCTGAAGTTCAGCACCGACCTGTTCCTCCCCGGCACGGCGCGCGCCTTCACTGTCTGGCTGGTCCGCCTGCTCCAGGCGGTGGTCGCCTCGCCGGACCTGCCCGTCGGAGCCTTCGAGCTCCTGGATCCCGCCGAGCGGCGACAGATCCTGGTGGAGTGGAACGACACCGCGCGTGAGCCGCTCCCGACGTCGCCGGCGGAGCTGTTCGAGGCGCAGGCGGCGCGGACCCCCGGCGGCACGGCGCTGGTGACCGAGAACGGGAGCCTGTCGTACGCGGAGCTGAACGCGCGGGCGAACCGGCTCGCGCGCCACCTCATGGATCGGGGCGCGTGCCCCGAGAGGTTCGTCGGAGTCGCGCTGCCGCGCTCGACGGAGATGATCGTGGCGCTCCTCGCGGTGGCGAAGACCGGCGCCGGATACCTGCCGATCGACCCGGACTACCCGCCGGAGCGGATCGGGTCCATGATCGAGGACGCCGATCCGGTGACGGTGCTCTCCACCGCGGAGCTCCTCCCCTCGCTGCCCACGAGCGGCGTCCCGTGCGTGGCCGTCGACGCTGAGGAGACCGGCCGAGACCTGGCGGGCCGCCCGGAGACGAACCTGACCGCCCGCGAACGACCGGCCGACCCCAAGCCGGAGCACCCCGCGTACGTCATTTACACCTCGGGCTCGACGGGCCGGCCCAAGGGAGTGGTCGTGCCCGCCGCCGCCCTGGTCAACTTCTTGGCCGCGATGCAGGAGCGGTTCGGCCTGGAGGCGGGAGACCGCCTGCTGGCGGTGACCACGATCGGGTTCGACATCGCGGGACTGGAGATCTTCCTGCCGCTGTCGAACGGGAGCACGGTGGTCCTGGCCGGATCCGACACGGTGCGCGACCCGCGGGCGCTGGGCGCGCTCATGGCGCGGACCGGAGCGACGGTCGTGCAGGCGACGCCGACCCTGTGGCGTGTCCTGCTGGCCGAGAAACCGGCCGGGCTGGCCGGTGTCCGGGCGCTGGTGGGCGGGGAGGCGCTCCCTCCCGACCTCGCCGGGGAGCTGACCGCCGCCGTCACGTCGGTGGACAACATGTACGGCCCGACGGAGACGACGATCTGGTCGACGGCCGCGACGATCCGCCGCGACGACGCCGACCACCCGCCGATCGGGCGCCCGATCGCCAACACCCGGGTGTACGTCCTGGACAGGGCGTTGAAGCCGGTTCCGCCGGGCGTGTTCGGCGAGTTGTACATCGCCGGCGCGGGGCTGGCCCGCGGTTACTCCAAGCAGCCCGCGTTGACGGCCCAGCGGTTCGTCGCCGGGCCGTACGGCCGGCCGGGCGAGCGCATGTACCGCACCGGCGACGTGGTGCGCTGGACGGCCGCCGGTGAGCTGGAGTATCTCGCCAGGGCCGACAACCAGGTGAAGCTGCGGGGCTTCCGCATCGAGCTGGGCGAGATCGAGGGGGCGCTGGCACGCCACCCCGGCGTCGCGCAGGCCGCGGTGGTGGTCCGCGAGGACCGGCACGGCGACCGGCGTCTGGTCGCCTACGTGGTGCCGACGCAGGAGGAGGCGGTGCGGCCGGCGGAGCTGCGGCAACTGGTCGCCGCCTCACTGCCCGACTACATGGTGCCGTCGCTGTTCGTGCCGTTGGAGGCGCTGCCGCTGACGCCCAACGGCAAGCTCGACCGCGGAGCCCTGCCCGAGCCTCGCCACGACGCGGTCGTCAGCGGCCGGCCGCCGCGCAGTCCCCAGGAGGAGATCCTGTGCGGCCTGTTCGCCGAGGTGCTCGGCCTGGACGCGGGCGGGGCCGACGACGGCCAGGCCAAGGGGAACCCCGTCGGCATCGACGACGGCTTCTTCGACCTGGGCGGCCACTCCCTGCTGGCGACCCGGCTGGTGAGCCGCATCAGGTCGGTGCTGGCCGTCGAGCTGTCGATCCGCCAGCTGTTCGAGACCCCCACCGTGGCCGGCCTGGCGGCGGTGCTGGGCGAGGCCGTCGGCGCGCGGTCGGGCGTGACGCCGGTGACGCCGCGGCCGGAGCGGGTGCCGCTGTCGTTCGCGCAGCGGCGGCTGTGGTTCCTGAACCACCTGGAGGGGGCGGGCTCCGCCTACAACATGCCGATGGCGCTGCGCCTGTCCGGCCACCTGGAGGAGGCCGCGCTCCGGTCGGCGTTGCGGGACGTCGTCTCGCGGCACGAGATGCTGCGCACGGTGTTCACCGAGGACGCCGCGGGACCGCGCCAGGTGGTCCTGGACGCGCGGCTGGCCGCCCCCTCGCTCGACGTCGAGGACGTCACCGAGCGGGAACTGGACGACAGACTGGCCGAGGCCGTCGGACGGGCGTTCGACCTTTCGGCGGAGTCGCCGTTGCGCGCCCGGCTGTTCCGCCTGGACGCCGAGGAGCACGTGCTGCTGGTGGTGGTGCACCACATCGCCTGCGACGGCTGGTCGATGCCGCTGCTGGCCCGCGACCTGTCGGTGGCCTATGCGGCCAGGGCGGCGGGCGAGGCGCCGGCCTGGCTGCCGCTGCCGGTGCAGTACGCCGACTACACGCTGTGGCAGCGGGAGGTGCTGGGTTCGGAGGACGACCCCGGCAGTGTGCTGGCCGGGCAGCTGGCGTACTGGCGGCAGGCGCTGGACGGGTTGCCCGAACAGCTGGAACTGCCCGCCGACCGGCCGCGGCCCGCGGTGGCCTCCCAGCAGGGAGCGCGGTTCGTCTTCGAGGTGCCGGCGGAGCTGCACGGGCGGCTGGCACGGCTGGCCCAGGACAACCACGCGACCGTGTTCATGGTGATGCAGGCCGCGGTGGCGACGCTGCTGTCCCGCTTGGGCGCGGGGAGTGACATCCCGCTGGGCACGCCGATCGCGGGCCGTACCGACGACGCGGTGGAGGACCTGGTCGGGTTCTTCGTCAACACGCTGGTGCTGCGCACCGACCTGTCGGGCGATCCGAGCTTCCGGGAGCTGCTGGGCCGGGTGCGGGAGAGCGATCTTGCGGCCTACGCCCATCAGGACCTGCCGTTCGAGCGGCTGGTGGAGGTGCTCAACCCCGAGCGGTCCCTGTCCCGCCACCCCCTGTTCCAGGTCATGCTGGCCTTCAACAGCACCGAGCCGGAGACCCCGGAGACGGCTGCGGCAGGCCTGCGCGACCTGACCGTCACGGGTCACTCCCTGGGCTACGACACGACCAAGTTCGACCTCACGTTCGCGTTCGTGGAGGACCACGGCGCCGGAGGCCTGACCGGGGCCCTGGACTACAGCGTCGACCTGTTCGACCGGATCAGCGTCGAGACCCTGGCGGCCCGCCTGATCCGGGTGCTGGAGGCGGTCGCGGACGACCCGGAACGGCGGGTGGCGGAGATCGACATCCTGGAGGCCGGGGAACGGCGGCGGCTGCTGAGGGAGTGGAACGACAGCGCCCGCCGGGTGCCGGACCTCACGGCGGCGGAGCTGTTCGAGCGGAACGCCGCCCGCAGGCCCGACGCGACCGCGGTCGTCGTCGACGGCAGGAGCATGTCCTACGCCGAGCTGAACACCCGTGCCAACCGGCTCGCCCGCCATCTCACAGGGCTGGGCGTCGGCGCCGAGAGCTTCACGGCGATCGCCCTGCCGCGCTCGGAGGAGTGGGTCGTGGCCCTGCTCGCGGTGCTCAAGGCAGGGGCGGCGTTCGTGCCGGTCGACCCCGACTACCCGGTCGAGCGCATCGAGTTCATGCTGGCCGACAGCGACCCGGCGTTGCTGATCACCACTGAGAAGCTCGCCGAGCGCCTGCCGCGCCCCGACCTGCCCCGGCTGTCGCTGGACGCGCCGGAGACGGCCGCCGCGGTGGCGGCCCTTCCCGACGGCGACATGGGGGACGGCGAGCGCCTGCGCCCGCGTCTCCCGCTGCACCCGGCCTACGTGGTCTACACCTCCGGCTCGACCGGAAGGCCCAAGGGCGTGGTGATCCCCCACCCGGGCCTCATGGACTGGGCGCAGGCGCAGATCGAACGCCTGGGTGTGGGGCCCGACAGCCGCATGCTGCAGCTCGTGTCGACCAGCTTCGACGCCTCGCTCGGCGACCTGTTCGGGGCGCTGCTGTGCGGGGCGGCGACCGTGCTCGCGCCGAACGAGCGGCCCCTGGGGCAGGAGCTGATCGATTTCGTGGTGGAGGCGGGCGTGACGCACGTCGCGGTTCCGCCGGCCGTGGTGGCCGACATGCCGGACAACGGCCTGCCGCCGGGGGTCACGCTCACCATGGCGGGAGACGTGTGCCCGCCGCAGCTCGCCGCACGGTGGGCCGTCGGCCGCCGCCTGGTCAACGGGTACGGTCCCACCGAGGCGACGGTCGGCGCGACGATGTGGGAGTGCGAGCCCGGCGTGGTCAGGACCACGGTCCCGATCGGACGGCCGCTGCCCAACAAACAGCTGTACGTCCTGGACGACCACCTTCAGCCGGTTCCGGCCGGTGTGAGCGGTGAGCTGTACATAGCGGGAGGACTCGCACGCGGATACCTCAACCGCTTCTCCCTGACCGCGGAGAGGTTCGTCGCCGACCCGTACGGCGAACCGGGCTCCCGGATGTACCGGACGGGCGACGTCGTCCGATGGAACGGCGACGGCGCCCTGGAGTTCGCCGGACGCGTCGACGACCAGGTGAAGCTGCGCGGCTTCCGGATCGAACCCGGTGAGATCGACGCGGCGCTGACCGCTCACCCCGAGGTCGACCAGGCCGTCACCGTCGTGCGCGAGGACCGGCCCGGTGAGCGGCGTCTGGTCGCCTACGTGGTCCCCGTGCCGGGCGGCCGGACGCCGGAGCCGACGGCGCTCCGTGAACATCTGGCCGGGCGGCTGCCCGGGTACATGGTGCCGTCGGTGTTCGAGGCGCTCGACTCCCTGCCGGTCACCGTGAACGGGAAGGTCGACCGGCGGGCGCTGCCCGTCCCCGACTACGAGGCCATGCTCGGCGCGCGCGCCCCTCGCAACGAGCGCGAGGAACTGCTGTGCCGCCTGTTCGCCGAGGTCCTCAGGGTGAGCCGGGTCGGCGTCGACGACGGCTTCTTCGACCTGGGAGGTGACAGCATCATGTCCATCCAGCTCGTCAGCCGGGCCCGCAGGGAAGGCCTCGTGCTGAGGGCGCGGGACGTCTTCGAGCACCGGACGGTGGCGGCGCTGGCCGAGGTGGCCGTCGCCGTGGAGGCGCCCGAGGAGGATCCGGACGCCGGGATCGGGCCGATGCCGGCCACCCCGATCGTGCGCCGGTTCGCCGAGCAGAGCGGCCCGGTGGACGCGTTCGCCCAGGCAAGGGTGGTCCAGGTGCCCGTCGACCTCGGGCAGGACCGGTTGGTCGCCGCCGTGCAGGCGCTGCTCGACCACCATGACGCGCTGCGCACACGGTTGTCGGTCGTCGAAGGGACATGGCATCTGGAGATCATGGAGCGGGGCTCGGTGGCCGCGACCTCCTGCGTGACCCGGGTCGACGTGGCCGGTTTGACCGACGAGGCCCTCGGCGAGGTGATGGCCGAGCGGGCGAGGCGGACGCGGGAGGCCCTCGACCCGGCGAGGGGAGAGCTGGTCAAGGTCGTGTGGTTCGACCGGGGACCGGCGTCGGCGGGCCTGTTGCTGCTGGTCGTCCACCACCTGGTGGTGGACGGCGTGTCCTGGCGGATCCTGCTGCCGGACCTGGCCGAGGCGTGGCGGGCGCTGGCCCGGGGCCTCGAGCCCGGACTCCAGCCGGTCGGCACCTCCCTGCGGCGCTGGGCCGAGCTGCTGGTGGAGCAGTCGGACTCGGCCGCGCGCATCGCCGAGCTGCCCCGGTGGACCGGGATGTTCCAGCGGGAGGACACGCCCCTGGGCGACCGCCCGCTGGATCCGGTCCGTGACACCCACGCCACCGCGGGGCGTCTGTCGATGACGTTGCCGCCGCGGGTGACCGAGGCCGTGCTCACCACCGTGCCGTCGGTGTTCCACGCCGAGGTCAACGACGTGCTGCTGGCGGCGCTGGCGATGGCGGTGTCCGAGTGGTGCGAGGGAGAGCGGCAGGAGATCACGGTCGATCTGGAGGGGCACGGCCGGGAGGAGGAGGCCGTCGGCGGCGCGGATCTCTCACGCACCGTCGGCTGGTTCACCAGCATGTATCCGGTTCGTCTGGAACCCGGTGAGTTCGACAGGAAGGACGCCTTCACCGGCGGTCCGGCCGCGGGCGAGATCGTCAAACGCGTCAAGGAACAGCTGCGGGCGACGCCGGACAGCGGGATGGGCTACGGCATGCTGCGCTACCTCAACCCCCGGACGGCGCCCATCCTCGCCGAACTCGGACAGGCCCAGATCGGGTTCAACTACCTGGGCCGCTTCGTCGTCGAATCCGTGACCGACGCGAAGGACTGGGAGGAGGTCGCCGAGGCCTCGAGCGTGGTCCGCGGTCACGATCCCCGCATGCCCCTGACCCACCCCGTGGTGGTCAACGCCTCCACCCATGACGGCGCGCACGGCTCGGAGCTGGTGGCGAGCTGGACATGGGCGGGCCTGCTGCTCACCGAGGACCGCGTCCGCGACCTGGCCGAGACGTGGTTCCGCGCGCTGGAGGCTCTCGTCGACCACGTGGAACGTCCGGACGCCGGGGGTCACACCCCCTCCGACGTGGCGCTCGCCGAGCTCAGTCAGAGCGAGATCGATCTTCTTGAGGCCGAGTGGAGGACGCAGTGAGCCGTTCCGGACTGCAGGACATCCTTCCCCTGACCCCGCTGCAGGAGGGGCTGCTCTTCCACGGTCTGTTCGACGAGGAGGCCCCCGACGTCTACGGCGTGCAGCTCGTCGTCGACCTGGAGGGGCCGCTCGACCCCGCCCGGCTGCGGGCGGCGGCCCAGGCGCTGCTGACACGGCACGCCAACCTGCGTGCCGGGTTCCGGCACAGGGGCCTGAGCCGGGCGGTGCAGGTCATCCCGCGGGAGGTGAAGCTCCCCTGGCACGAGGCGGACCTGTCCGGCCTCTCCGAGGCTCGGCGGCACGCGGAGGCCGAGCGGATCGTGGCCGAGGACCGCACGCTCCGCTTCGATCTGGCGGCACCGCCCCTGATGCGGTTCACCCTGATCAGAATGGGGTCGTCGGAGTTCCGCTTCGTCCTGTCCAACCACCACATCCTGCTCGACGGCTGGTCCGTTCCGCTGATGCTGCGGGACCTGATGGAGCTGTACCTCCGTGAAGGCGACGGGCGTGGGCTGCCGCGGGTCCGGCCGTACCGGGACTACCTGGCCTGGCTCGCGGCCCAGGACCGCCAGGCCGCCCTCGCCGCGTGGCGGGAGGCTCTCGAGGGGGTCGCCGAACCGACGTCGGTCATGCCGGGACGGCTGCCCGCGCCGTGTGTCCCCGAACGCGTCCACATCGACCTGGACACGTCCTCGACCGGGGAGCTGACCGCGTGGGCGCGGGCACGCGGGCTGACCATGAACACCGTCGTGCAGGCGGCGTGGGCCGTCGTGCTCAGGCAGCTGACAGGCCGTGACGACGTGGTCTTCGGGACGGTGGTCTCCGGCCGTCCCGCGGAGATCGACGGCGTCGAGACCATGGTCGGCCTGTTCGTCAACACGCTGCCGGTGCGGATCCGGCTGCGCCCGGACGAGTCGCTCGCGGCGTTGCTGGAGCGTGTGCAGGAAGAGCAGGCGAGGCTGCTCGACCATCAGTATCTCGGGCTGACGGAGATCCAGCGGGAGGCGGTCCCGCACCTGGACGGCCCGCTGTTCGACACCATGGCGGTTTTCGAGAACTATCCGGCGGCTCCGAGCGGCACCGGCGGTCCGGCCGGCGCCGACGACGGGATCAGGGTCGTCTCGATGCGCACCCGGGACGCCACGCACTACCCGCTGACCCTGGTCGCGGCCCCCGGGAGCCGGCTGCGGCTGCGCCTGGACCACCGCCCGGACCTGTTCGGCGAGGAGGAGGCGCGACGGCTGCTCGGCAGGATGCGGTCGCTGCTGTCCACGCTGACGGCCGATCCCGGCGCGGTGGTGGGCCGCCTCGACCTCCTCGACGCGGACGAGCGCCGGAAGGTGGTCGAGGAGTGGAACGACACCGGACGGCAGGGGCCGGGCCGTACGCTGCCCGAGCTCTTCGAGGACGCAGCCGGACGGGATCCGGCGGCGGTCGCGCTGGTGGACGGCGAGAGCGTGTTCACCTACGGAGAGCTGGACGCCGAGGCCGACCGGCTGGCTCGCCTGCTGCGGGCCGAGGGGCTGGGCCCGGAACGACTGGCGGCGCTGGTGCTGCCGCGATCGGCCGGCCTGGTGATCGCGGCGCTGGCCGTGGTCAAGGCGGGCGCGGCCTTCCTGCCGGTGGACCCGTCCTATCCGCCTGAGCGGATCGCGTACATGCTCGACGACGCGGCGCCGTCGGTGGTGATCGACGAGGCGTTTCTGGCCGGGGCGGACCGGGCGCGACACGAGCGGCCCGCCGCGGACGCGGAGCGGTCCAGGCCTGAGCTGAGGCATCCGGCGTATGTGATCTACACCTCGGGGTCGACCGGACGGCCCAAGGGGGTGGTGGTGACGCACGAGGGCATAGCGGGGTTCGCCGAGGCGCAGCGGGAACGGCTGCGGGTGGACGCGCGCAGCCGGGTGCTGCAGTTCGCCTCACCGAGCTTCGACGCCTCCGTGATGGAGATGCTGATGGCCTTCGCGGCGGGAGCGACCCTCGTGATCACACCCGAGGGGGTGTATGGCGGAGCCGCGCTGGCCGACGTACTGGAGAACGAGCGGATCACGCATGCGCTGATCCCCCCGGCGGCGCTGGCGGGAGTGCCCCAGACGCCGCTGGCGGGGCTGCGGACCCTGGCGGTGGGAGGTGAGGCCTGCGGTCCCGAACTGGTCGACCGGTGGGCCGGCGGCCGGATGATGGTCAACGCCTACGGCCCGACCGAGGCGACGATCGCCGTGACGATGAGCGATCCCCTGGTCGCGGGGGAGGGCGTCCCGATCGGCTCCGTGCTGAGGGGGACACGGGCGTACGTGCTGGACGGATGGCTGCGGCCGGTGCCGGCGGGCGTCGCGGGGGAGCTCTACGTGGCCGGCCGCCAGCTGGCCCGCGGTTACCTGCGGCGGCCGGGGTTGAGTGCGGAGCGGTTCGTGGCCGATCCGTTCGGCGGTGCCGGTGAGCGGATGTACCGCACGGGTGATGTGGCGCGGTGGCGGCCGGACGGGAATCTGGAGTTCGTCGGCCGGGCGGACGATCAGGTGAAGGTGCGGGGCTTCCGCATCGAACTCGGCGAGGTCACGGCGGCCGTCGGCCGGTGCCCGGAGGTCAGGGCGGCGGCCGTGGTGGTGCGCGAGGATCGGCCGGGGGACCGGCGGCTGGTGGCCTACGTGGTGGGCGCGGTGACACCGGAAGAGGTCCGGGAGGCCGCCCGGAAAGCGGTCCCGGAGTACATGGTGCCGTCGGCGGTGGTGGTGCTGGACGAGCTGCCGCTGACGGCCAGCGGGAAGGTGGATCGGCGGGCGTTGCCGGCTCCTGAGGCGGCGGTGTCGGGGCGTGCGCCCCGTGACCCGCGGGAGGAGATCCTGTGCGGCCTGTTCGCCGAGGTGCTCGGCGTGCCGAGCGTGGGCGTCGACGACGGGTTCTTCGACCTGGGCGGGCATTCGCTGCTGGCGACGCGGCTGGCGGGCCGGGTGCGGTCGGTGCTCGGGGTGGAGACGCCGATCCGGCAGGTGTTCGAGACGCCGACCGTGGCCGGGCTGGCCGCGGCGCTGTCCGGGAGCGGGCGGGCTCGTTCGGCGGTGCGGGCGGTGACGCCGCGGCCGGAGCGGGTGCCGTTGTCGTTCGCGCAGCGCCGGTTGTGGTTCCTGCACCGGTTGGAGGGGCCGAGCGCGACCTACAACGTGCCGGTGGCGTTGCGGTTGTCCGGCCGTCTGGACGTGGAGGGGTTGCGGGCGGCGCTGGGTGATGTGGTGGCGCGGCACGAGAGTCTGCGCACGGTGTTCGCCGAGGACGAGGCGGGCCCCTATCAGCGGGTGTTGCCGGTGGAGGGGGCGTGTCCGGTGCTGGAGGTCGTCTCCTGTGATCGCGACGGCTTGGAGGGGCGGCTGGCCGAGGCGGCCGGGCACGCCTTCGATCTGTCGGCCGAGGTTCCGGTGCGGGCCCGGCTGTTCGAGCTGGACGCCGAGGAGCACGTGCTGATGCTGGTGATGCACCACATCGCCACCGACAGCTGGTCGATGCCGCTGCTGGAGCGGGACGTGGCCGTGGCCTACGCCGCGCGGACGACCGGACAGGAGCCCGCGTGGTCGCCGCTGCCGGTGCAGTACGCCGACTACACGCTGTGGCAGCGGGAGGTGCTGGGTGCGGAGGACGATCCGGACAGTGAGATCTCCCGGCAGCTGGCGTACTGGCGGCAGGCGCTGGCGGGGCTGCCGGAGGAGCTGGCGCTTCCCGCCGACCGGCCGCGGCCCGCGGTGGCCTCCTACCGGGGCGGCCGGGTGGCCTTCGAGGTGCCGGCGGAGCTGCACGCGCGGCTGGTGGAGATGGCGCGGGCCGAGAACGTCACCGTGTTCATGGTGATGCAGGCCGCGGTGGCGACGCTGCTGTCCCGCTTGGGTGCGGGGAGTGACATCCCGCTGGGCACGCCGATCGCGGGCCGTACCGACGACGCGGTGGAGGACCTGGTCGGGTTCTTCGTCAACACGCTGGTGCTGCGCACCGACCTGTCGGGCGATCCGAGCTTCCGGGAGCTGCTGGGCCGGGTGCGGGAGAGCGACCTTGCGGCCTACGCCCATCAGGACCTGCCGTTCGAGCGGCTGGTGGAGGTGGTCAACCCCGAGCGGTCCCTGTCCCGCCACCCGCTGTTCCAGGTCATGCTGGTGCTCAACAACACCGGCGATCGATCCGGGGCCGACGACGCAGCCTCCGCTCTCGACGTGTCCCGGCACCCCGTCGGGCTGGACACCGCCAAATTCGACCTGCTGCTGTCGATGGCCGAACGGGAGGAGCAGGGCGGGCTGCGCGCCACCCTGGAGTACAGCGCCGACCTGTTCGAGGAGGACACGGTCCGGCTCCTGGCCGCCCGCCTGGTGCGGCTCCTGGAAGGCGTCGTCGCCGACCCGGCCAGACCCGTGGGGGACGTCGACCTGCTGGATCCGGCCGAGCGCCGCATGCTCCTGGACGACTACAACGACACCGCGCGCGAGACGCCGCAGGACTGCCTGCCCGCGCTGTTCGCCGCCCAGGCGGCGCGCACCCCGCAGGCCGTCGCCGTCGTCGCGGGCGAGGAGAGCCTGACCTACGCCGAACTCGACGCGCGCTCCAACCGGCTGGCGCGGACGCTTCTGGCGCGCGGCGCCGGGCCCGAGCGCTTCGTCGCCCTGCACCTGCCCCGCTCCGCCGATCTGGTGGTCGCCGTGCTGGCCGTGCTCAAGACAGGAGCGGCGTACCTTCCCCTGGACCCCGACTACCCGGCGGAGCGGCTGGAGTTCATGCTGACCGACGCCGCCCCGCACCTCGTGGTCACCGGCACGGAGGCGGCCGACCGGCTGGGCCTGACCGGAGCGTCCCTGGTGCTCCTCGACGGCGACGGCCCGGCGGCCGCCGGGGGAGACGAGGCGATCACCGACGCCGAGCGTCCCGCCCCGCTCTCGCCCGCCCACCCCGCCTATCTGATCTACACCTCCGGGTCCACCGGGCGGCCCAAGGCCGTGGTGATGACCGCCGGAGCGGTCGTCAACCTCCTGGCCTGGCACGACAGGGCGCTGCCCGCCGCTCCGGGCGCCGTCGTCGCGCAGTTCACCGCGATCGGCTTCGACGTTTCGGTGCAGGAGATCCTCTCCGCCCTGCTGTCCGGCAAGACGCTGGCGGTCTGCGACGAGGAGACCCGCCGCGACCCGCGGGCGTTCGCGCGCTGGCTGGCCCGCCACCGGGTCGGCGAGCTGTTCGCCCCCAACCTGGTGGTCGGCGCGGTGTGCGAGGCAGCGGTGGAGACGGGGGCCGAACTGCCGGACCTGGCGCACATCGCCCAGGCCGGCGAGGCGCTGGTCCCCGGCGGCGCGATCCGCGATCTCTACGCGCGCGGGGAGCGCCCCGGCCGTGTCCTGCACAACCACTACGGCCCGTCGGAGACCCATGTCGTGACGGCGTACACGCTGCCCGACGACGTCGCGGACTGGCCGGTCTCCCCGCCGATCGGCCGCCCCATCGACAACACCAGGGTCTACGTCCTGGACGAGCGGCTGCGGCCGGTGCCGCCGGGGACGCCCGGCGAGCTGTACGTCGCGGGCCGGGCGCTGGCCCGCGGATACTGGAACCGGCCAGGGCTCACCGCCGAGCGGTTCACCGCCTGCCCGTACGGCGAACCCGGCGAGCGCATGTACCGCACCGGAGATCTGGCACGGTGGAACGCCGCCGACGAACTGGAGTACCAGGGGCGCGCCGACCTCCAGGTGAAGATCCGCGGTTTCCGCGTCGAGCCGGGCGAGATCGAGGCGACCCTCATGCGGCATCCCGAGGTGACGCGGAGCGCCGTCGTGGTCCGGGAGGACGAACCGGGGGACAGGCGGCTGGTGGCCTATGTCGTGCCGGCGGCCGGAGCGTCGCCCGAGCCGCGATCGCTGCGCGACCACGTGGCCGCGAGCCTGCCCGCCCACATGGTGCCGTCGGCGGTCGTCGAGCTCGACGCGCTGCCCCTGACGCCCAACGGAAAGCTGGACCGGAGGAACCTGCCCGCGCCGCAGGACTCCCCGACGCCAGGGGGAAGAGCACCGAACGGACCCGTCGAGCAGAGCGTGTGCGCGCTGTTCGCCGAGGTGCTCGGCCGGCCCTCGGTCGGGGCCGACGACGACTTCTTCAGTCTGGGCGGGCACTCCTTCCTGGCCGCCCGCCTGGTGAACCGGTTGCGGGACACGCTCGGCGCGGAGCTGGAACTGCGCGCCCTCTTCGAGGCTCCCACGCCTGCGGCGCTCGCCCGCCGGATCGCCTCCGGCGGCCCCGGTGACTCCGGCGGTCCCAGTGGTTCCTTCGACGTCCTGCTGCCGCTCCGCCGGGGAGACGCCCGCCCGCCGCTGTTCTGCCTTCACCCCGGGGCGGGGATCGGCTGGTGTTACGCCGGGCTGATGAGTCACCTGAACCGGGACCGGCCCGTCTACGCCCTGCAGGCCCGGGGCCTGGCCGGAGACGGAGGGCTCCCCGCCGATCTGCCGCGGATGGCCGAGGACTATCTGCGGCAGATCAGGTCGGTGCAGCCGGAAGGGCCCTACCACCTCCTCGGCTGGTCCTTCGGGGGTCTTCTCGCCCACGAGCTCGCCGTGCGGCTGGAGGAGTCCGGAGCCGAGACCGCGCTCCTGGCCCTGGTCGACGCCTACCCGCCCAGAACGGATCAGGAAGGGGCGCTCGACGACCTGGAGATCATCTCCCGGAGCCTCCGGGAGGAGGGGTTCGCATTCGAGGAGAGCGAGCTGGCGGAGGACCAGGAGGCGCTGCTCGCCCGGTACGTGGAGTTCCTCAGACGGGAGGACCTGCCGCTCGCCGCCGTCGGGGCGCAGGCGATCGTCGGAATCAAGGACGTCTATCTCAACAATCTCCGGTTGATGCGGGACTTCCGCCCGCGCGTGTTCCGGGGCGACGCGCTGCTGTTCGTCGCGACCGGGACGGCGGCGAGGTTCTCCGGTCGTCTCGGCGCCGAATCCTGGCGTCCGCACATTGCGGGAAAGGTCGACGTCGAGCTGATCGAGTCAGACCACGAGGGTTTGCTGACCCAGTCGGGCCCCACGGCGTCCATCGGCGGAATTCTTGCCGACAGGCTACGGTGAATCGCCGGCCGAAGAGGCGACGCCGTTTGTCGAGCGTTATTAACCATACCCTTCAACGCCTTGACGCTCTTTTATTCGCGCAGGCACTCTGGTGATTCGGAAATCTATTCCGCTCACCTGAAATGGACTGAGGTGAAAATGCCGCACACTCTTGGCAGTTCGATTCAGGAAGACGCCGGCCCGAGTTTTCTGAGAATCCCCCGCTGGACGGCGGCGGGCGTCGCCCGGCCGGGTTTCGCCGACCACAGGACGCCCCTGCCCGGGGACCTCACGTCCGGGATCGGCGATTTCGCGAGGGAACACGGCGTCACGACCGAGTCGGTGCTCCTGGCGGTCCACTTCAAGGTGCTCAGCCTGGTGACCTCGGAGCGGCACGTGCTCACCGGATACGTGCCGTCGGGCGCGACGCGCGCGCCGCTGCCCGGCCGGATGGAGGTCGTCGGCGGCAGCTGGGAGCGGCTGGTGCGGGAGGCGCACGCCATACGCCGGCGGATCGAGGAGAACGCCGCGGAGGCGGAGGAGACGTTCGAGGCGGTGCTCGACCTGTCGGGACGGGCCACGGCCCCGGCGGACGGCACGGTGCTCTGGGTGGGCGTGCGGGACGGCGAGCTGATCCTGCGTCACCGGCAGGACGCCGTCGACGCCGACCACGCGGGCCGGATCGCCGGCTACTACCTCGCCGCCCTCCGGCTCCTGACGGCCGCGCCCGACGCGCCGCACCACCGGCAGAGCCTCCTGTCCGAGCAGGAACTCCAGATCCAGCTGCACGGCCTGGCCGGTGAGCGCAAGGCGTTGCCGAGGCAGATGTTCGTCGAGTTGTTCGAGGAGCAGGTCCGCATCCGGCCGGACGCCCTGGCGGCGGCGCACGGAGCGTCCCGCTGGACCTACGCCGAGCTCAACGACCGGGCCAACCGGATCGCGCACGCGCTGCTCGGGCGCGGCCTGCGGCCCGAGGACGTCGTCGCCGTCGTGACGGAGCGGAACCTGAACTGGGCGGCCGCCACCCTGGGCGTCTTCAAGGCGGGCGGCGTCTACCTCCCCGTGCGCCCCGAGTTCCCCGCCGAGCGCATCGGCACCCAGCTCGAGCGGAGCGTCACCCGTTTCGCGATCAGCGAGCAGGGGAGCACCGAGATGCTGGACGAGGCGCTGAAAGGCCTCGGGCACGACTGCCCGCTGCTGTTCGTCTCCGACGTCTACGAGGAGAACCCGGGCGCCGAGGACCCCCGCGTGCCCGTCCAGCCCGGCCAGCTCGCCTACATCTACTTCACCTCGGGCTCGACCGGGGCCCCGAAGGGGGCGATGTGCGAGCACGCGGGAATGCTCAACCACCTGTACGCCAAGATCGAGGACATGGAGCTGGCCGAGGGCGACGTGGTCACGCAGACCGCCTCCCAGTGCTTCGACATCTCCCTGTGGCAGCTGGTCGCCCCGTGGCTGACAGGCGGCAGCACCCGCATCGTGGACACCGACGTGCTGCTCGACCCCGAACGCTTCCTCGACGAGGTCGTCACCGCCGGGGTGCACGTGGCGCAGCTCGTCCCCTCCTACTTCGAGGTGCTGATCGCCCAGCTGGAGAAGCACCCGCGCGACCTCGGGTCGCTGCGGATGATCTCGGTGACCGGTGAGGCGCTCAAGCTGGAGCTGGTGCAGAACTGGTTCGCCCGCGGCACCGGCGTCAGGCTCGTCAACGCCTACGGCGCGACCGAGGTGTCCGACGACACCATGCACGAGGTGCTGGACGGGCCGCCGCCGCGCGACTTCGTCACGGTCGGCCGGTCGCTGCGCAACGTGAACACCTACATCCTGGACGAGAACCTCAGCCTCGTGCCGCTGGGCTCGCCCGGTGAGATTGCCTTCTCCGGGGTCTGCGTCGGCCGGGGTTACATCAACGACGAGGAGCGGACCCGCCAGGCGTTCGTGCCCGACCCCTACCGGCCGGACACCCGCATGTACCGGACCGGTGACTTCGGGCGCTGGCTGCCCGAGGGCCGCATCGAGTTCCTCGGGCGGCGCGACCAGCAGGTCAAGATCCGCGGTTTCCGCATCGAGATCGGCGAGATCGAGAACAAGCTGCTGGCCATGCCCGGCGTCCGGGACGCGGCGGTGGTCATCGACGACGGAGGGGAGCGGGCCAGGAACCTGGTCGCCTTCTACGCCGGGCACGACGCCCTGCGGGGCGAGGAGGTGCGCGACTTCCTGGCCAGGTTCCTGCCCGACTACATGGTCCCCACGTACTTCCACCGGCTCGACAGCCTCCCGCTCACCGAGAACGGCAAGACCGACAAGCGGATGCTGAAAGACCTGGCCGCCACGCTCGGCCACGCGGGCGGGACGTACGTCGCGCCGAGCACGCCGACCGAGCGCCGGCTGGCGGTCGAGTGGGCGGAGGTGCTCAACGTGCCCGTGGAGCGGATCGGGCGCTCGGACGACTTCTTCGAGCTCGGCGGCACCTCGCTGGCCGCGGTCCGGCTCGTGGTGAAACTGGACAGGCTGCTCTCCCTGGCGCAGGTCGTGGGTCATTCCGTGCTCGCCGACCTCGCGGCGATCGTCGACGCGGGCGGGACGGCGGCCGGCGGCGGGGAAGGGGAGCGGACCTCGCTGCTGCAGCGCCTGTCCGGCGCGCCGGGGGCCGTGGCCACCCTGATCTGCTTCCCCTACGCGGGCGGCAACGCGGTCAACTTCCAGTTGCTGGCCAAGGAGCTGGAGCGCGAGGGCATCGCGGTCTACGGGGTGGAGCTTCCCGGACACGACTTCGTCGGCGCGGCGGAGCCCATGGCGGACGTCGAGGAGGTGGCGCGCCGGGTGCACCAGGAGGTTCGCCGGCGTGTCTCCACGCCGATCCTGCTCTGGGGCCACTGCGCCGGGGCCGCGTACGCCGTCGAGCTGGCGCGGCTGCTGGAGCGGGACTCCGCGCAACCGCTCCGGGTGTTCCTGGGGGCCGCGGGGCTGGAGACCGTCGAGGCCCTGCGCGCGGAGATCGAGGAGGTCACCGCGCTCGACAACCGGGAGATCACCGTCCGGCTGCTGGAGGAGAGCGTCTACGTGGAGCTGGACGGGCTCAAGCCCGAACGCTCGGAACTGGTGGGCGCCGCCTACCGGCACGACGTGCAGGTCACCAATCGCTACTTCATGTCGGTGCGGGAGGATCCCGGATCGTACCGGCTGCGCGCCGGGCTTGACCTCGTCCACGCGGCCGACGACCCCAGCACCGCCGGTCCGTGCCGCCAGGCGCTGGACGGGTGGGCCGACCTGGCGGACCGCGTCGAACGGCACGAGTTGCCTGAAGGCGGTCACTACTTCACCAGGACTCGCGCGGCCGAGACCGCGGCCGTCCTGATCGCCGCCTGTTCCGACCTCGTCAAGCACCGCTCGACCGACCAGGCATGACTCCCCGGGACGAGAGACCGCTGACCGGACGCATCGGATCCGGTCCCCACGACCTGCTGCGCACCGAGATCCTGGAACCGCAGATGCGCCTGGAGCTGGATCGCCTGCTGCCCTGGTACGTGCGGCTGGAGAAGGTCCTGCTGCTGGAGTACCTCCGCATGGGCCTGATGGACGAGGCGGAGGCGCTGGCGATCGCGCGGGCGCTCGACCAGGCAGGCCCGGAGGCGTTGGAGGCGCACGCCCGCTCCGCCATGAGCGACCTGGCCTTCACCCTGGAGTCGTTCGTGACCGGCAGGCTGGAACGGGTGCCGCAGGCCTGGCACGTCGACCGCAGCCGCAACGACCTGCAGGCCGCGGCGCAGGCCCTGTTCTGCGGGGCCCGGCTGCTCGACGTCGTGGACGGCCTGCTCGCCTTCGGTCGCGCCGCGCACCGCCTGGCGACGGCCACCGCCGACATGGTCATGCCTGGTTACACGCACCTGCAGGCGGCTCAGGTGATCACACCGGGCTTCTACCTCGCGGCGCTGTGCGACCAGACGGCGCACGCGCTGCGCCGGTTGGAGCCCGTCTACCTGACCGCCGCCGCCACCCCCATGGGGGCGGGGGCCATGTCGGGGCAGGAGCTGCCCTGGGACAGGGAGCGGATGGCCAGGCTCCTGGGCTGCCAGGGGGTACGGCTGCACGCGCTGCGCGCGGTCGCCGGCCGGGACTGGGCGCTGGAGGCCACCGCGGAGCTCTCCCTGCTCGGCGTGGTGCTGAGCCGCTTCACGACCGACCTGATGGCGTGGGGCGGTGCGGGACACCGCTTCGTCGACCTGCCCGACGAGTGGTCGGGCATCTCCTCGGCGATGCCGCAGAAGAAGAACTTCCCGGTGCTCGAGCGGATCAGGGGGAAGACCGCCCACCTGCTCTCGGGGTACGTGGACGTCGCGGCCGGACAGCGCAACACCTCCTACAGCAACAGCGTGGAGGTCTCCAAGGAGGCCGGGGCCCGCGTGCCCGAGACGTTCGACACGGCCGAATCGGTGCTCAGGCTGTTCACCGCCGTCCTCGACAGGCTGGAGTTCCGCGCCGACCGCATGCGTGCGGCCTGCGAGGAGGACCACCTGGGCGGGTTCACGCTCGCCAACCTCCTGACGCTCCACCGGCGGGTGCCGTGGCGCACCGCCCAGGTGATCGCCGGTCGTTACATCGTGGCCGCGGAACGGAAGGGGCTCACCGCCCTGACGCCCGACCCCGCCCTGCTCGCGGAGGCGGCCGCCGAGCAGGGGCACAGCCTGGCCGACCCCGGCGAGCTGCTGAGGGAGGCGTTCGACGTCGATCGCGCCCTCACGGCCAAGCGCACGCCGGGATCGGCGCACCCCGAGCGGGTGCGGGAGCTCCTCGGCGAGCTGGAGGCCGAGTTCGACCGGTCGGAGAAACGGTGGCGGGGCCATCGGGAACGCCTTGACGGCGGCCTCGCCGAGATCGACCGGGCGTTCGCCCGGCTCACCCCCGGGAGGCAGGCCGGATGACGACGAGCGGCACGCTGCGCAAGTCCGCCGGATACGTCGGCGCGACCGGGGTCAGCACGGCCTTCGGCACCTTCGGGGAACTGCTGCAGGGCAGGCTTCCCGAGCGTGACGGCGACTTCCTGGTGACCCTGCCGGTCGCGCGGTGGGCGGTCGCGACCTTCAGCGGCGATCCACGTCTCACCGAGCTGCGGGTCGAGCCGGGGCACAAGCTCAAGGCGCTGAGACTGACTGAAATGATCATGGAGTGGGCGCCCGTGCCGATGGGGGGAGTGCTCACCATCGACAGCGGCATCCCCGAGGGAAAGGGACTGGCCAGCTCCTCCGCCGACCTGGTGGCCACGGCGCGGGCCGTGGCCAACGCGCTGGGAGTGGAGATGCCGCCCCGCCTCATCGAGGCGTTCCTGAGCCGGATAGAGCCCACCGACGGTGTGCTCTATCCCGGGATAGTGGCCTACTACCACCGCAGGGTTCAGCTCCGCGAGGTCCTCGGCCCGCTGCCCTCGATGACCGTGGTCGGGGTCGACGAGGGCGGCGAGATAGACACCGTGGAGTTCAACCGCATTCCGAAACCGTTCTCCGCGGCCGACCGCAGGCAGTACGCGCGCCTGCTGGAGGAGATGCGGACGGCCGTGCACGCGCGGGACCTGCCCTCGGTCGGCGCGGTGGCCACGCGCAGCGCGGTCATGAACCAGGCCCTGCGCCCCAAGCGGCTGCTGGAGGCGGTCATGGGCGTCTGCGAGCAGGTCGGCGGGCTCGGGGTGGTCGCGGCGCACAGCGGCACCATGCTGGGCGTGCTGCTGGACACGGCCGACGCGCGCTACCCGGAGAAGGTGGCGGCGGCGGCGAGCGCCTGCTCGACGGCGGCGGGCAACGTCGCCGTGTACCGCTCGCTGAGTTTCGACAACAATCCGTGACGGAGACCGCCGAGGGGCGACACATGCTGAGCGAGAACGTGATCAACGCGATTGGCGGCACCCCGCTGGTCCGTCTCAGGACGGGCAGGGAGCGGGGCGTGGAGGTCTACGCCAAACTGGAGATGCAGAACCTCTTCGCGATGAAGGACCGGGTCGCCAAGGAGATCATCCTTCAGGCCCGCGCGCGCGGGGAGCTCGCCGAGGGCGCGCCCGTCGTGGAGAGCTCGTCGGGGACGATGGCGCTCGGGGTCGCGCTCGTCGGCACCGCGCTCGGCCATCCGGTCCACATCGTCACCGACCCCCGGATCGACCCGATCACGCTGGCGAAGCTGAAGGCGCTCGGCTGCTCGGTGCACGTGGTGAAGGAGATGGACGAGCGGGGCTGGCAGGGCGCCAGGCTCACGCGGCTGGCGGAGCTGATGAACGAGCACCCCGGCGCGTTCTGGCCCCGCCAGTACGACAACCCGGACAACCCCGGCGCCTACCGCACGCTGGCCGCCGAGCTCCTGGCGGACCTGGACCGCGTCGACGTCGTCGTCGGGTCCGTCGGCAGCGGCGGCTCCCTGTGCGGCACCTCCAGGGTCCTGAAGGAGTCGCTGCCCGATCTGCGCGTGGTCGGCGTCGACTGCGTCGGAAGCGTCATCTTCGGGCAGCCCGACTGGCCGCAGCGGCTGCAGAGCGGGCTCGGCAACAGCCTGCGGCCGCCGAACGTGGACCACGACCTGATCGACGAGGTGCACTGGCTCAGCGACCACGAGGCGTTCTCCTCGACCAGGGAGCTGGCGAGCGAGGAGAAGCTGTTCGCGGGCAACACCTCCGGCTCGGTGTACCGGGTGCTCGGCGAGCTCGCGCGCCGCGCGGAGCCGGGAACCAGGATCGTGGGGATCTTCCCCGACAGGGGCGACCGCTACACCGCCACCGTCCACGACGACGACTACTGGGCCGAGCGGAACCTGTCCGAGCGCCCCCTGTCGGCCAGACCCCGCCAGGTGGTCATGGGGACCCCGGTCTCCGCCTGGTCCTACGCGCACACCCGCGAGGAGGACCCGCGGCCGAGGTTCGTGTTCGTCGAGTCCAACACCACGGGCACCGGGATGCTGGCGCTCGGCGTGGCCAGGCGGCTCGGGTACGAGCCGCTCCTGCTCACCGCGGACCCGGGACGCTACGCGGGCTTCGAGGAGACCGGATGCCAGGCGGTGCGCTGCGACACCGACGACCTGGACGACCTCCTGGGCGCGCTCGGCCGGGCCTGCGACCCGCACACCGTCGCGGGCGTCACCACGACGAGCGAGTTCTACCTGGCGACGGCGGCGCGGCTGGCCGGGGCGCTCGGGCTGGCCGCGGAGGACCCCGAGGCCGTCGCGGGCTGCCGGGACAAGGGACGGCTGCGCCGTACGCTGGCGGAGGCCGGGGTGCGGCAACCGGCCTTCGAGGTCGTGCGCGACCCCGGGGACGCGGCCCGGGCCGCCCTCCGCGTCGGCCTTCCCTGCGTGGTGAAACCGGTCGACGACTCCGGGTCGAGCCGTGTGCGCCGCTGCGACACCCCCGAGGAGGCGGCGGCGCAGGTCGCCGAGATCGTGGCGGTGACCGTCAACGGGCGAGGCCAGCCGACGGCGCGCGCCGCCCTGGTCGAGGAGTACCTCGACTGCCCCGAGTACAGCGTCGAGACGTTCGGCCTGGACGGCGAGCACCTCCTGGTCGGCATCGTGGACAAGAGCGTCACGGGCGCGCCCTGCTTCGTCGAGTCACGGCACCTCGTGCCCGCCGGCCTGCCCGCCGACGCGGCGCAGGAGATGGCCGCCACGGTGCGCGCCGCCCTGTCGGCGGCGGGTCTGCGCAGGGGACCCGGCCACACCGAGGTCAAGCTGACCCCCGAGGGCGCCGCGATCGTCGAGATCAACCCCAGGCTGGCGGGCGGCATGATCCCCGAGCTGTTCCGTCTCACCACCGGCGTGGACCTGCTGGAGAGCCAGATCCGCTACGCCGCGGGGTTCGTCCCGGCGCTGCCGGAGGGGTTCGACGGCTGCGCCGGGATCCGCTTCCTCATGCCCGACGGCGAGGGCCTGCTCGAACGCGTCACCGGGGTCGACGACGCGCGCGCCGTCACCGGGATCGAGAGGGTGACGGTGACCGCGATCCCCGGCCAGGCGGTGCGTCCGCCCCGCGACGCCTACGGCAGGATCGGGCACGTGATCGCGCGTGGCCGTTCCCGGGAGGACGTGGCCGACGCGCTGGAGAAGGCGTGCGGGATGATCCGCGTCGAGGTGGCGGAGTCCGGCGGACGCTGACCGCCTGGAACGCCGCGGGGCCCGGCACGTCCGAGGACGTGCCGGGCCCCGCCGCGTTTCAGAGCTCGGCCTCCCAGATCCGGGAGACGTCGCACTTGTCCAGACGTATCGGGTCGCCCATCGCGACGACCACCTGCCGGTCCCCCGTGTAGGGCTCCCTGTTGTGCGCCGTGCGGACGTTGTCGACCACCATCAGGTCGCCGTCCTGCCACGGCTCCCGCAGGGTGTGCCGGTCGTAGACGTCGTTGATCTGCTCCACGATCTCCTCGTCGAGCGGCTCCCCGTCGCCGAACAGGGTGGTGAAGGGCAGGCTGTCCGGGCCGAACTCCGACTTCAGGAACTCCCGGACGGAGGCCTCCATCGTCCACTCGTTGAGGAAGGCGATCTGGTTGAACCAGCAGCGCTCGCCGGTCACCGGGTGCGTGACGACCGCCGGACGCCGCTGCCGGGTGCGCAGGCCGCCGTCGGCGGTCCACTGGAACCGGATGTGGTTGTCGGAGCAGTACCGCTCGACCTCGGCCCGGTCCGTGGTGCCGAACGCCTCCGTCCAGGCCACGCCGACCAGCGGATTGTAGCTGCGGAGCAGCTGCCAGCCCTCGCGTTCGAAACGGGCGACGAGGTCACCGGGAAGATCGCGGAGGACCGCGCGCGCGTCGGCCAGTGCCGTCACGCCTCCGCTGGAGGGCGCGCGCAGGCAGGAGAGGATCATCAGCCCGGGGAACTCCATCGCGTAGCTCAGCTCGTGGTGCATGCACATGGGCTGGTCGCGAGGCCACTTCGACGACGAGTAGACGCGGTCGCCGTGGCCGTCCCGGGGCGCGAAGCCCTCGCGCTCCGGGAGCAGCTCGGCGGCCAGCGCCCGGCTGACCCCGGCGGCCTGCGCGGCGTCGCGGATGCCCAGGCCCCGCACCAGCACGGCTCCGTGTTCGTCGACGGCGGCTCGCAGCCGTTCGCGGTGCTTGCTCACCCATTGCCGCGGTGACTCCGTGGTCACGCGGAGGACGGGCGGAGCCCCTTCGGCGAGAGCGAAGTCGAGGTCGGACATGTCTTGTGACTCCCTTCAACGGTCACTGCGGCGGCCTTCGACGGTCACCGCGGCGGAGACGATCTCCGACGCCTGGCCGGCCTCACGTGTCCGGCGCGCCGGCCGGGTGAACGCGCCGCCTCGCACCCGGTCACCGGCCGTCCCCCGGGGCGAGGAACTTACGAAGGTAAAGGGGGGTCATGCCGATCGTTCAATGTGGACGATCTCTGTTCGCCCGTACGGTCGTGGAAAGTCACGGCACAGGGGTGGGAGGAACAGGTGAACGTCGCGTTTTCGGCAGACCCAGCCGTTTCGGGGGGAGTCGTCGGCTGGGTGGTGGACCTGATGGACTCGCTGGGCGCGCCGGGCGCGGGCCTGGCGATCGCGCTGGAGAACCTGTTCCCCCCGCTGCCCAGCGAGGTCTTCCTCCCCCTGGCGGGGTTCACCGCGGGCCAGGGGAGGATGAGCCTGTTCGCCGCGCTGGCGTGGACCACCGCCGGATCGGTCGCCGGGGCGCTCGTGCTCTACCTGCTCGGCGCCCTGCTGGGGCCCCACCGCATCCGGGCGATCGTCGCGAGGATGCCCCTCATGCGTGTGGCCGACGTGGACCGCACCCTGGCGTGGTTCGCCAAGCACGGCACGAAGGCGGTGTTCCTCGGGCGGCTGATCCCCATCTTCCGAAGCCTGATCTCCATTCCGGCCGGGGTCGAGCGGATGCGCCTGCCCGTCTTCCTGGGACTCACCGCGCTGGGCAGCCTGATCTGGAACTCGGTGCTGGTGATGGCGGGATATCTCCTGGGGGACAACTGGGGGGTCGTCGAGGGCTACGTCGGTGTGTTCTCCCGGATCGTGCTGGTGCTGACGGTGCTCGCGGTCGTGCTGTTCGTCGCCGTCAGGCTGGCCGGCGCCCGTTCGGGCGGGCGGCGCGGCACGGGTGCCAGGAGAGGCGCCAAGGGGTCCGCCGGGACGCGGGCGGAGACGGACGTCGCGGACCTGCCGCCGGTCGTCAGCGACCATGACGGCGGCGGGCGGCTGCCCAGGTGACGGCGCAGGCGGCGGAAAGGCCGACGAGCGCCGCCGCGCCGCCTCCCACCCTTCTCAGCACCCGCTCCTGACGCCGGGCGCGCTCGAGCGCGTCGGCGTAGGGGATGGTGGTGTGCGAGACCATGGTGTACAGCGGCTGCCAGAGCTCGGGGAAGAGGCCGTGGAGCGCCACGTCCGCCTGCTTGCGCAGGGCGAACAGCGGCGAGCGCAGCCGGTCGCGGAGCTCGGTGAAGTGCTCGGCCGACAGGTCGGCCAGCACGTCCGTGTGCGGTTTGCGGCTCTCCTGATACCGCCGGAACGCCGTGGCCCAGTCGTCAGGGTGGGTGCGCAGGCAGGCGTCCAGGCGGAGACAGTCCTCGAAGGCGGCGTTCATGCCCTGGCCGTAGAAGGGATACACCGCGTGGCAGGCGTCCCCGACGAGCACCGCCTTGTCGCCGTGGCTCCACGGCGAGGTGCGCACCGTCACCAGGGTCCCGACCGGGTTGGCCGCGAACTCCCTCACGAGGTCGGGCATCAGGCCGAGCGCGTCGGGGAAGTGCGTGCGGAAGAACCTCTCGACCGTCGCGGGGGAGGTCAGCGCCTCGAAGCCGCCCTCGCCCCTCAACGGGAGGAACAGCGTGCCGGTCAGGGAGTTGTCGTGGTTGGGCTGGGCGATCAGCATCCGCTCGGAGCCGGGCCACACGTGGAACGCCTCGAGAAGCGTGCGCGGCGAGCCGTCGGCCGCGGGAGGGATGGTGAGCTGCTTGTACCCCCAGTCGAGGAACTCCTGGCGGTAGTCGGCGGGCTCCCCCCGCTGCATCTCACGGCGGACCGCGGAGAAGACCCCGTCGGCGCCGATGACGGCGTCCGCGGCGACGGTGAGCTCCTCGCCCGTCTCCTCGTCGGTCAGGTAGGCGATCCCCTTGTCCTTGTCCAGGCGTTCGAAGGCGGTGCGGAAGAGGAAGCGGACGCGTTCGAAGGACAGGGCCCGCTCGATCAGCGCGACGTTCAGGTCGCCGCGCATGACCGAGTGCAGGATCTGGTCGTCGTTCGTGCCGTAGGGATGGAAGTCGATCTGGCCGTCGGGCCGGTGCACCGCCCTGCCGCGCATGGGCACCGTACGGGGCCGAAGCGAGTCGAGCAGCCCGATCTCGCGCAGCGCCTTGAGGCCGCGGCGGGACAGACCGAGGTTGATCGAGCGAGCCCCCTCCTCGGCCGTGCCCTGTCTGGGATCGCCCCTGCGTTCGTACACCTCGACGTGGAAGCCGCGCCGGCCCAGCAGGACGGCCATGAGGGAGCCCGCCAGACCCGCGCCCACGATCGCCACCCGGGGCGCGGTCATGGGTGTCCGCCCGCCGGGGCGTCGCGTTCGAAGAACGCGAGGATCCGCTTGTTCACCCCCGCCGGATCCTCGAGGTAGCCGTAGTGGCCGCACGCGGCCAGCTCCTCGTGGATCGCTCCCGGGATCGCCTCCGCGACCGCTCTGCCGTGGTGCGGCGGCGTGATCAGGTCGTCGGCGAAGGAGATCACGAGGCAGGGCACGCCGATCCTCCGGTAGGCGTCCAGCCGGTCGGGCATCGGATCGAGCCGCAGCTGCGCCTGCACCCCCGGCCCCCTCGACAGGGTCAGTTCGAACAGGTCCAGCCAGTCCTTGGCCTGAAGGTCGTCGTTGAGCGTCGACGGCGACAGGACCTGCAGGGCCTGTACGGCGGCGCGGTAGCGGGCCGGCGGTTCCACCCCGCTGTCGCCCAGTTCGATCTCTCCGACGGCCAGCGCGGAGCGGACCGTGTCGCTGCGGCCCCGGGTGGCCATCAGCACCGCCTGCCTGACCAGCTCGGGCCTGGCGAGCGCCAGCTCCTGCGCGACGTAGGCGCCCATCGACGTGCCGACCACCCGGCAGGGCCCGATCCCCAGCCGCTCGATCAGGCCGGCCACGTCGCCGACCATGTCGTGCACGGTGAAGCCCTCGGCGCACTCGTCGCTGGGCGGGATCCCGCGGTTGTCGAAAGTGATCACCCGGTAGCCCGCCTCGACCAGCGCGGGCACCTGGTGCAGCTCCCACACCCGGTGCCCCGCGCCGGTGCCCATCACCATGAGCACGGGCTCGCCTGAGCCTGTGTCCTTGTAGTTCAGCCGAATCCCGTTGACCGAGATGACAGGCATCGTGTCGTCCTCCGGACCGTCAGTTCGACCCTGCGGGGCCGTCCATGGCCTCGACAAGGCTCTTGGGCCGCATGTCGGTCCAGTTCTCGTTGACGTAGTCGAGCGCCTCCTGCCGGGTGGCGTCCGTCAGCACGGTCTCCCAGCCTGCGGGAACCTCGGCGAAGGCGGGCCACAGGGAGTGCTGGCCCTCGTGGTTGACCAGCACCAGGTAGACGCCCTCTGGGTCCTCGAACGGGTTGCTCATCTTCACTCCTTCTGGTCGGTGTACGACGTTTTACGGACGGCTTGGTGTGGGGTCGTGACGTGTCACGCGGTCAGGGGCTTGCGGCGTATCCCGGCCATCGCGACGAACTGCGCGAGCACCGCCAGCACCAGGCTGGCCAGCAGCGCCACGGGCACCTCGGCGCCTCCCGCCGTCGAGAGCGTCAGATGCCGGGAGGCGTTCACCGCGTGGCTCAGCGGGTTGACGGTGGCCACCGCCTGCAGCCATCCCGGCAGCACGTCCAGGGGGACGAAGGCGCTCGAGGCGAACGTCAACGGGAAGACCGCGAGGAAGCCGACGGCCTGCATGACCTCCGCGCTGCGGGTGAACGCCCCGAGGGCGATGAACGTCCACGCCAGGGACCAGGTCACGAACAGGGCGATGAGCAGGGCGAAGGCCATGCCGCGGACCCCGCCGGGAGGGGAGAAGCCGAGCAGCGCGACCGCGCCGAGCAACATGACCAGGATCTGCACGGCGGCCCGGGCGAGGTCGGCGACGCCGCGCCCGAAGAGCACCCAGTACATGCCGATGGGCAGCGAGCGGAACCTGGCCATGACGCCGTTCTCCAGGTCCTTGATCAGACCCACGCCCGCGGAGACGGCGGGCCCGATGCCCGTCGTGATCAGGATGCCCGGCATCAGATAGTCGATGTACCGCACTCCCTGGGGGAAGTACGCCGGGTTCGCCATGCTGCCGAACACCTCGCTGATGACCAGCAGCATGAAGACGGGCTGCAGCAGGCCCAGCACGGTCACCTGCCAGCTGGACACGACCGTGCGCAGGGCACGCCCTGTCAGCACGGTGAACTGGGTGAAGGCGCTGCTTCCCCGCCAGACGGGAACGGTGGTCATGGGAGCTCCAGCATGATCAGCTAACCCGGCCCGCGGCCAGGGAGAGGTAGACGTCGTCGAGGGTGGGCTGGGTGAAGGCGATCTCGGCCGCCGTGGCGCCCGCGTCGTCCAGCGCGCGGACCACTCGTGCCAGGTCGGTCGAGGCCTCCACGGCGACGCTCACCTTGTCGCTCTCCTCGTCGGCCACGGGAAGCAGCCCCGCCCGTTCCAGCGACGCCACGGCCGCGGCCGTGTGCGCCTGGTCGGTCAGCGTGACGTGCACGGTGTGCTGGCCGACCCCGGCCTTGAGCTCGGAGGCGGTGCCGGCCGCGACGATCTTCCCGCCGGAGAGCACCGTGACGGAGTCGGCGAGCCGGTCGGCCTCGTCGAGGTACTGCGTGGTCAGCAGCACGGCGGTGCCGTCCTTGACCAGCCGTTCGACGATCTCCCACAGGCCGAGCCTGCCGGTGGGGTCCAGCCCGGTGGTCGGCTCGTCGAGGAAGATCACGTCGGGGTGGCCGACCAGGCTGGAGGCGAGGTCGAGCCGCCTGCGCATGCCTCCCGAGTACGTGCGCGCGGGCCGTCCGGCCGTGTGGGTCAGCTCGAAGACCTCCAGCAGCTCCTCGGCGCGCGCCTTCGCCTCGCGCCTGCCCGCCCCCAGCAGCCGGGCGATGAGCACGAGGTTGTCCGTGCCGGACAGCTCACGGTCCACGGCGACGAACTGCCCGGTGATCCCGATGTGCCGGCGGACCTCGCGGGCCTGGCTCACCACGTCGAAACCGGCGACCCTGGCCGTGCCGGAGGTCGGCGGCAGCAGGGTGGCGAGGATGTTGATCAGCGTGGTCTTGCCCGCCCCGTTGTGTCCGAGGAGGGCGAGCACCTCACCCTCCGGCACATGGAGGCTCACCCCATCCAGAGCTTTGACCTCGCCGAACACCATGCGGATCTCGGTCGCCTCGATCATCGGGGCGGACATCAGATGCCGCTCCGCACAAGCCAGAGCTCGGGGAAGAATCGGTGCTCGGCGACGCGCCGCAGCCAGCGCACGCCGCTGGTTCCCCCCGTGCCGGCCTTGGACCCGAGCAGGCGCTCGACGGTGAGCAGGTGCGCGGCCCGCCACCTGCCGAAGTCGTAGGCGATGTCGACGAGGGCCTCGGCGAGCTGGTGCAGCTCCAGGTGCCGGTCGGGGTCCTGGTAGACGAGCTGCCACGCGTCGGCCACCTCCTGCCGCTCCTCGTACGGCAGCGCCCAGTCACGCTCGGCGCAGTCCTGGGGAACCGGGAACCCGCGCCTGCGCAGCAGCCGCAGGGCCGCGTCGTAGAGGCTCGGCTCGCCGAGGGCGCGGCGCAGTTCCCGGTGGACGGCGGGGTCGCCGCGGTGCGGGGTCACCATCGCCTCGTTCTTGTTGCCCAGGATGAACTCCAGGTGCCGGTACATGGAGGACTGCAGCCCCGACCCCTCGCCCAGCTGGTCACGGAAGGCCCCGTACTCGACGGGGCTGAGCGAGCTGAGCACCTCCCACGTGTCGGTCAGCACGTTCTGCACGCGTGAGAGCCGCCGGAACACCCACAGCGCCCCGGCGACGTCGTCGAGGTCGAGCAGGTCGCGGGCCTGTCTGGCCTCGGTGTGGGCCAGCTTGAACAGCAGCTCGACGACCTGACTCATGATCAGGAAGGCGGGCTCGCTGAACTCCTTGGTCCGCGGGTTCTGCAGGGACAGCAGGATGTCGTCGGCGAGGTAGCTGACGAACGGATTGGCGCCGAAGTCGGCGACGGGCTCGCCGTTCGTCAGCCTGGCGCGCTCCTCGCGTTCCTCCTCCGACAGCGGTCTGACCGGACACCGGTCGTGGCTGGCAGACTTCTCCATCGAATCTCTCCCCTGGTCGTCGTCTTGTCAGTCGGACATCGCCACCAGCACGCGGCGCGCGCCGGTGAAGGGACGTCGTCCGTGCCCCACCAGGACGTTGTCGATGAGCAGCAGGTCGCCTTCCCGCCAGTCGACGTCGACCGCGGCCTCGAGCCCCCGGTCCCGCACCTGCACGGCGTACTCGCCCGGGATGGGGGAGCCGTCCGCGAAGGTCACCGACTGCGGCAGCTCGTCCTGGGGGAGGATCGCGCTCAGCTCGGCGGCGGTCTCGTCGCCGAGCCCGGCGGGGTGCCACTGGTCGAACTGGTTGAACCACACCTCGGCGCCGGTCACCGGATGGCGGACGGTGGCCGGGCGGAGCTGGCTCACCCACAGGCCGCCGTCCGGCCTCCACTTCCAGTCCGCCTCCGACTCGGCGAGGAACGCCTCGACCTCTTCGCGGGCGTCGGTCTCGAAGGTGTCCTGCCAGCTCTTGCCGAAGCCGTACCCGTCGTGCAGGTTCTGCAGGTACCGGACGCCTCCGGCGAACGCCTGCCTGACCTCGGGGTCCAGTGCCTCCAGCCACCGCGCGCCGTCCACGACGGGGGTCGCGCCTCCGGTGGCCGGGGCCTTGGCGCAGAAGAACAGCAGGCGCGCCGGCCAGCGTCTGGCGTACGAGAGCTCGTTGTGCATCGAGATCGTGAACTCGGGCGGGTACTCGGTCGAGGTGTAGACGTTCTTGCCGACCTTGGTCCGCGGGGAGTTCCCGTGCACGTAGGCCAGCCGGTTGGGCAGCAGAAGGTCCATCACCTGGTCGAGGGTGTGCTCCTGGACGCCGAAGCCGCGAAAGACCACGGCCTTCTCCCGGGCGAGCAGGTCGCCGAGGTCGCCCGCCGCCCGCAGGCAGTCGACGAGACCCTCCGCGTTCGCCGCGACGCCCGCGCCCGCGGGGTCCAGTTCACATGGCTTCCAACCGTCAGAATTCACGGAGTCCTCCATTGATTCGAATGCGTGGTGAGCAATCGAGGGAAGCTCTCGACGAATTCAGGGAGGACGGGCGTACGGCGCCGGATTATGCTCCCCTGTTACTCACCCCGGCCAAAGTAGTCAGCGTGTGCATGGCCGTCAAGCATTGGTTATGCATTGCCCGCCGGGCGGGCGGGCGTCGGGTAAGTGTGAAGTGCGTCTTTGCGCGGGAGCTTAAATTATTCACCCCCGGGGAGGCTGAATGATAAGTTCGGCATAATCCTGATTTGCATTATCCGTAGCCCTGCATTCGATCACGGGAGAGGTCAGATAATGCCCAGAAACGTTGTGATCGTGGGTGGCGGCACCGCGGGCTGGATGACGGCCTCCTATTTGACCGCCGCATTCGGTGACCAGGTATCGGTCACGCTCGTCGAGTCCGCGAACGTGGCGACGATCGGCGTGGGTGAGGCCACCTTCAGCACCGTCCGCCACTTCTTCGAATACCTGGGCCTCGACGAGCGCGAGTGGATGCCCGAGTGTCACGCGACCTACAAACTGGCGATCCGCTTCGAGAACTGGCGCGAGCGGGGGCATCACTTCTACCACGCCTTCGAGCGGATGCGCGCCGTGGACGGCTTCACGCTCCCCGAGTGGTGGCTCCACACCTCCCCGGGGTCGCGGTTCGACCAGGACTGCTTCGTGATCCCCGCGCTGTGCGACGCGATGAGCTCTCCGCGTCACCTCGAGGGCACCCTGTTCGAGCGGGAGTTCGCCGGCGACGCCGCAGGGCGGATGCACCGCAGCACGCTCACCGAGCAGGACACGCAGTTCCCCTACGCCTACCACTTCGACGCCACGCTTCTGGCCGGCTTCCTCACCAAGTACGCCACCGCGCGGGGGGTGCGCCACGTCCTGGACGACGTGCTCGAGGTGAAGCTGGACGACCGGGGCTGGATCAGCCACGTCGTGACCCGCGAGCACGGCGAACTGCACGGCGACCTGTTCGTGGACTGCACCGGCTTCCGGGGGATGCTGCTGAACGCGGCGCTCGGCGAGCCGTTCCTGTCCTACCAGGACACGCTGCCCAACGACCGGGCCGTGGCGCTGCGGGTGCCGAGGGACATGGCGACGCACGGGATCCGGCCCTGCACCACGGCGACGGCGCAGGACGCCGGCTGGATCTGGACGATCCCGCTGTTCGGCAGGGTCGGCACCGGTTACGTCTACTCCAGCCAGTACTGCGACGCCGAGGAGGCCGAGCGGACCCTGCGCGAGTTCGTCGGGCCGGAGGCCGACGACCTGTCCGCCAACCACATCCGCATGCGCATCGGCCGCAGCGAGAACTCCTGGGTCAAGAACTGCGTGGCCATCGGGCTGGCCAGCGGGTTCGTCGAGCCTCTGGAGTCGACGGGGATCTTCTTCATCCAGAACGGCATCGAGCAGCTCGTGAAGAACTTCCCCGCGGAGACGTGGGACGACGGGCTGCGCGCCGCCTACAACCGGCAGGTCGCCAACGTCATGGACGGCGTGCGCGAGTTCCTCGTGCTCCACTACTACGCGGCGGCCAGGCAGGACAACCAGTACTGGCGGGACACCAAGACCAGGCGGCTGCCCGACGACCTCGCCGACCGCCTCGAGCAGTGGCAGGCGCGGCTGCCCAACAGTGAGACGATCTTCCCCTACTACCACGGGTTCGAGCCCTACTCCTACGCGGTGATGCTGCTCGGGCTCGGCGGGCTGCGGACGCCGGCTCCGCCCGCGCTCGGCCTCCTCGACGGGACGGCGGCGGCCAAGGAGTTCCAGGCGGTGCGCGACCAGGCGCGCTACCTGGTGGATCGGCTGCCGACGCAGTACGGCTACTTCGCGCACCTGCACGGCCTGCCGCCCGAGCAGAGGGCGAGCCGGTGAGAGCGGGCTCCGGCGGCCGAGCTCCGGCCGCCGGGGGCCCCGGGGTCGGGGCGGCCGAGTTCCGCCTGCTGATGTCGGCGCTGCCCGCGGGGGTCACCATCGTCACCACCGTGGACCTCGACGGCAGGCCCTGGGGAATGACCTGCTCGTCGGTCTGCAGCGTCTCGCTGGAGCCGCCGGTGCTGCTGGTGTGCCTGAGGCGGGGCAGCCCGACACTGGAGGCGATGTTGCGGCGCTCGACCTTCGCGGTGAACCTGCTGCACGAGCGCGCCAGGGCCGCCGCCGAGCTGTTCGCCTCGGGCGCCCCGGACAGGTTCGACTCCGTGCGCTGGTCGGTCGGGCAGGGGGCCGGCGGACCGTACCTCACGGACGACGCCCACGCCGTCGCCCACTGCGAGATCAGACAGGCGGAGGTCGTCGGCGACCACGCCGTGGTGTTCGGCGCGGTCTTCCACACCGAGCACGAACCGAGGAGAGCCGAGACGGCCAGGCCGCTGCTGTACGGCCTGCGACGGTACGCCTCCTGGCCCGCGGGGTAAGGCCGGGGGAGGATCGGTCTCGCCGTGCGCGGCGGGACCGGTGAGGACGGTCTGGTCGCCGCCACGGTTTCCGGCGTCAGGCCGCGGGGGTTCACATGGTCACTGACCAGGAGTTTTTCACGGCTGTTCATGCGCAGAGTGCGGAATGTTCACCATTGGCGCCCTATGTAAAAGTGGTTATAGCGGACAGAGTGCAAGGCGTGGCAAACTGCAGATGCGAAGAGGTTCCGTTCACCGTTTCCGGTGCGAGAACCGCCGCTCTGTGACGCCTTACCGCGTGTCAGGGCTGTGTCATGCCGTGCGGGATCAATCTGCGGCCGTATTCCGCTTCGTCGTTCGCGGAATGCGGAGGTTGAAGGCGTGCCCGGCTCCCGGGGCGGCGAGCGAGCGCTGGAATTCGGGGAGCGCGTTGGATCGGGGGTGCCAGAGCCGCGTTCGGCGGTTTCCGTGGTCGACGACGTGCCGTGCGGCCGTCCGGTGGGCGGGGGCTCCGTCCGCTCCGGCCCGTGGCGGGCCGCCGAATATCCTTTCAAGTTCCTGAAAGAATTGAATTTTGTCGCACGAAATCGGTGACGCTGTGCGACCGGGGAAACGCAGAATGTCGGGAGCGCCGATAAAACAGCTCTTCACGGGGTGGTTCACGGGGTAACCAGGGTTTTTTGGGGACACCTTAAGCTCGTTGCGGTTGCATGGCCGAAACCTGAAGAATGTGCGCTCAGCTGGTGATCAATCTCCGTCTACGGCACCACGTGAACCGGGAGCTCCGGCCGACTCCACGGCCGGGATAGTGAGAACCGACGCCAACCAGGGGGTAGTGGCAGTTGAGAACATCGCTGGGTGAATCACATTCGTCGCCTTCAGTTCCGTTTCCCGCTCAGCGCGGGCGCTCGTTCCGGGCGGCCTGCGGCCGGTGTCCATGGGCACGGGTGGCCGGCGCCGGTGGGCGAGGGGTGCAGTGAACCGCATCTATTTCACCGTTGAGGATCTGGCCCAGACGCGAATCGTCACCGCGAAGCAGTCCGTCGCGGAGACGCTGTTCGCCATGGAGCTGATAAGACGCGGAACGGGAGGGGCCTTCTTCGGCGCCTGGCACCGTTCCATCCGCCGACGGCTGGGCACGCGCGCCCACGCCATGGCGGTTCTGGCGCGTTCGGCGCGGCTCGGCTACGAGCTGCTGCCGCCGGCCAAGGGGACATCGGAGCCTCTCGAGTTGAAGCTGACGTCGCATTGGGGCGGGGACACCCAACTGACGGCGCTCGTCAACGAGTTCTACAAGGTGGCGCTGGCTCCGTACGGGAAGCCCATTCACGACTATCTGGAGGCCGACCGGATCTTCAGGGGAGAGGTCCTGCTCAACGGGGGTGTGGACGCGTTGTTCTCGACGCTCCACCCGTGCGTCGCGTGGAATGCGCCGGTGCTCGAGGTCGACGCCCCCATGGGGCAGGACATCCACCTGGAGGGTCGAGGCCTGCTCATCATGCCGTCGCTCTTCCTGTTCGACAGGCTGACCGTCATATCCAGCCCCGACCACCCGTACGCGCCGCCGCTGCTCATCTATCCGACCACTCTGGACAAAGCCTCCGCCTCGCGGATATGGAACACCCCGGAGGCGAGCGAGCAGGCGCTCAGCGCGCTGGTCGGCAACACGCGCGCCCGCATTCTCAAGTCGCTCACCAAGAGTTACACCACCAGCGAACTCGGCCGGCTGATCGGCATCTCCGCGGCCGCGGCCAGCCAGAACACCGCCATCCTGCGCCAGGCGGGCCTCATCACCACCCGCCGGAAGTCCAACGAGGTCTTCCACACGCTCACCCCGCTGGGCGCGGCGCTCGTGCAGGGCCAGCCGTTCGGGGACCACCAGGTCAGGCTGGAGGTCGAATCCCTGGTCGCCTCCTGATCGGAAGGCGGCGTCACCAGGGCGGGAAGAACGACCCGTCGCCCCGCGTCAATCCCGTCCCGTGCCCGGGCCGGGAGAACGCGGGGCGGCGGGTTAACCTGGATCGGTGGACATCGTCACCGGCACATACTCCCTGGGACCGGAGAACGGCAGGCTGCTGGTGCGGACGACCCGCACCGGGCTCGGCGCGAAGGCCGGGCACGACCTCACGCTGGAGGCCGCCCGCTGGCACGGCGAGGCGGTCGTCGACGCCGCCGACCCGGCCCGTTCCTCGGTGACCGTCGAGGTGGACGCCACGTCGCTGGAGGTCCGCGAGGGGATCGGCGGCGTCAAGCCGCTCAGCGACTCCGATCGCGGGGAGATCGTGAAGAACATCCGGGAGAAGGTCCTGGCCACAGCCAGGCATCCGACGATCACGTTCCGCTCCACGCGGGTGGACGGCGCCGCCGAGGCGTTCCGCGTCGAGGGCGATCTCACGATCGTCGGCGTCACCCGGCCGGTCACGCTCGAGGGAGGGCTGCTCGAAGGCCGTCTGCGGGGTTCCGCCACGGTCACGCAGAGCCGGTGGGGGATCAAGCCCTACTCGGCCCTGTTCGGCGCGCTCCGCCTGAGCGACGAGACAGGCGTCTCGTTCGACCTCGCTCTCCCGCCGAGTCCCTGACGCCTTGCTCCGGGCGGAGCACGGAGCAAGACCGGAGGGTCGGGCACGGCGGGGGCACGGCGGGACGGGCCAGGAAGCCCTCCACCGTGCGCGTCCAGGCCGAGGGAGAGGTCAGGCGGCCAGCAGGGCCCTCAGCGCGCCGAAGTCGTTCTCGGCTCCGCTGCCGACGAAGGTGTTGCCCCAGTCGGCGAAGAACTTGGGGAAGGCGGTCCTGATGTAGAGCCTGTGCTCGGGGGTGAGCGCCCCGATCAGGCCTCGCAGCGTGTTCAGCTCGGCGGTGTATCCCGGATAGGGCACGGGCAGGCTCCGCGTCCTCTCGTTGGTCAGCCAGGTGTCGTGACAGTGGCGGAACAGCTGGTCGAGACCGGCGACGACGTCGTGGGCCGGGACGAGCCGTGCCCTGCCCGCCAGTTCCTGCGCGACGTTGCCGGGCGTGGCGACCACCGTCTTGGCCGGGTCGGTCGCGAGCGGCGGCGCGTAGACGGTGGGCCCGGCCCGCACCACCAGCGTGCGGTCGGCCGGATACGCCTTCGACACCAGGAGGCGCTGGCGCAGCTGGTCGTAGCCGATCTCCGCTTCGATCGGGCCGGTGGTCATCTTCCCGACCCAGTCGCCGATGCTCGTCGGCCCGTCCGACACCGAGGGGTCGAGCAGCACCGGCTCCGGCTTGGGGCCGCCGGAGGGGACGTACACGATCGGGGCCACGTGATACCACCACCCCACCTGGAGACGCTCGCCGAAACCGGGCTGGTCGCCGCCGTGGGGGGTGTTGAGGCGCAGTCCGCCCGCCGCGATGGCGAACACCTTGTCCACCTGGTAGCCCGAGAGCGCGAGCATGTTCGCCATGACCTCGGCGCGGGCGAAGCACCCGTCGGCCGGGTAGCGGTACGGGATGGGGGCGGACGTGCCGTCGGGCGCGGTGAAGCGCGCCTCGCGCAGGGTCGCGAAGAGCGCGTGCAACTCGTCCTCGGTGGACAGGATGCCGTTCCGCGCCGCGGCGACGTCGGCCTCCCTGACCCAGCCCCGTTTTCCCGCGTCGCCGCCCTCAAGCAGGCGGACCTGCCGCCAGCCCGGCTGCGTCTCGAGGACGAACACGCGGACCGTCACGCCGACCTTGGCCACCGGAGCCGCTCCGGGGTCCTTCGCGGAGTGGACCGTCACCGGCGACCCCGACCTGCCGTGGATCTCGTAGGCCATTTTCGTGCTCCGTTCTCGAACCGGGGGTGAAAAAAGGGGCACGGAAATCGGGAACGGAGTCGGACACCGCATGTGAGCTGCTTGTCCCGGCTCCGGTGCCGCTCCGGAACAATGCCGATCACTGCCATGAAAGACCTATGCGGGCGATAAATCAAATCATGGCGTGAATTGACAAGGAAATTGATTGTGAAAAAAGTTCACTTTAAATGACGTCGCTCGGGCGCTCAGGCTTTCGCGGCCTGTTGCAGCGCCTTCCACGCGGCGTGCCTGCCGTCCACCGTCGCCCACCACGGGTGCCTGTTGAGCGCCTCCAGTGCCTCCAGGCGCCGCTCGCGCGCCTCGGCCAGCCGCTCGCGCTGCTCCTCGGAGACCTCCGCCTCGCCCGCCAGTACCGCGATCGACGACGGCAGGGCGTCCGTCACCTCCTGCGCGTGCGCGTCCGCCGCCCAGTAGGCGCGCTGCGCGGCGATCAGGGTCTCCGGGAACTCGTATTCGGACATCGGTGCCTTCCCCGGCTGGTTCGGTATTTCGGTCGATCATATTGAACGGAGTCGAACGACCGAAAACACTCCGCCCCTCCGGAGGGCACGGCGCCGGAGGCGATCCTGCGGGAGCCGGAGCGACCTCGAACCCGACGAGGCGTCCCTGCGCGCCCGCGTCGTCCCTCCCCGCCGATCAGCAGCCTGGCACGCCCACCGCTCTGTCGGGCGGCGCCGTACAGACAGGCGGGTCCTCACGGTAGGCCGGGCCGTCGCTCCTGGGCAGGACGGCGACGGCCAGGATCCCGATCGCGGTCACGATCATCCCGTAAACCCAGACGCCGCTCCTGTTGCGGGCCGCGAGGGCGGCGAGCAGGCCGACGACCGGCGCCCCGAAGCCCAGCACCAGGGCGGCGACCGCCAGGACCGCGGCGAGTTGCGCGTTCTTCGGCGTGCCGCCCATCAGGGAGAAGCCGAATGTGAACGCCAGCACGCCGAGAAGCGGTGTGCCTGTGAACCAGATGATGCCGAGCAGGGCGAGTTTCGCGCCGCCCCTCCGCCCGGTGCTGTCCGACGTCATGATGAGAAGTATTCGCTTGCCGCCCCGTCCTTGTTCAAGAGAGGAAAGCCGTGGTTCTTCGGGAAATCGGTCGCGTTCTCATGGGGATCGGTTGTCTGGTTCTCGCCGTGAGCGCCGGTGCGCAGATGTACCTGCAGGACGAGCGGTGGAAGGCGAGGCTCCTCGAGCGGGCGAGAACCATCTCCCAGATCACGCCGGAAGCCGACGCGTCCTATGAGAGCCTGATCGTGATCGGATGGATCGGCATAGGCATCGGTGCGGTTTGGGTGCTCGCGTCCATCACGTGCTTTCTGACCGCGCAGATCATGGAGCAAGCGGAGTCGCCCGCCTCGGAGACGGAGGGGTAGCCCGCTTTCGATCCGTCCCGCGAGCTTTCGTGATCGCACGGAACGGATTGACCGCGGTTTCGCGGAAATCCCCGGCTCCCCCGGACAGGGGCGCCGGAAACGACACCACGTGGGGCGACTTCTGAGAGAAGTCCGAGCAGGGTTCCCGCGTTTCCGTGTGTCCACCCTGCTCAACACCGGGGCTCAACACCGGGGCTCAACACCGGGGCGACGGCCGCCCGGTCGCCGAATGGGCGGGGCGCGGCGTGGAGTTCCGCCTCACAATGAAGGAGATGACAATCCACCCTTTCGAACGCGCCACGGCCTCTCTGCACGGCCTGGCCCTCGGCGACGCCTTCGGCTCCCAGTTCTTCGTCCCGGCCAACGGTCACGCGCTCTCCGGTCGTCTGCTTCCGCCTGATCCGTGGCAGTGGACCGACGACACCGAGATGGCGTGTTCCGTCTACCGCGTCCTGGCTGATCACGGTGTCGTCGACCAGGACGCGCTCGCCGCGGGTTTCGCCGCCCGTCACGACTTCGACCGCGGATACGGCCCGGCCACCAATCGGATGCTTCGCCTCATCCGTGAGGGAGGCGACTGGCGGGCCCTCTCGTCCGAGTTGTTCGACGGCAAGGGCTCGTGGGGCAACGGCGCCGCGATGCGAGTGGCGCCGCTCGGCGCGTGGCTCGCCGAGGACCTCGCGGAAGTCGCCCGCCAGGCCGCCCTGTCGGCGCGGGTCACCCACACGCACCCGGAAGCGGTGGCCGGCGCCGTCGCCGTCGCCGTGGCCGCGGCGACGGCCGTCAGGGAACCCGGCCTCTCTCCGGGACGTTTTCTCGACCGGGTCGGGGAACACGTGCCCGCGAGCATGGTCCGGGAGGGCATCGCCGAGGCCCGCGGCCTCCTCACCGTCAGGGATCCCGTGCTCGCCGCCCAGGTGCTGGGGAACGGGCGGCGGGTCAGCGCGCACGACACGGTTCCCTTCACGCTCTGGGTGACGGCACGCGAACGGCATGACTTCGAGGCGGCCATGTGGACCACCGCGGCAGCCGGCGGTGACGTCGACACCACCTGTGCCATCGTGGGCGGCATCGTCGCGGCCTCGGGCGCCGCCGGCCGCCTGCCCCCGGAGTGGATGAGCAGACGCGAGCCGCTGCCGGACTGGGCGGGTGTCCCGCCGTACGACCCGTGAGCCGACACCGCCGTCCCGCGCGTACCATTCAGCGGTGGAGGTTTTGGAGCCGGAGGTGTGGCAGGCTCGGACGGAGGCTCACCGGCGACGGGTCGAGGCGTGGACGGCGCCACACCTGGCGCGCAGGGCGCGGGGTGAGAGCCACCCCATCGAGGACTTCCTGTTCACCTACTACGGGCACCCGCCGGCGCGGCTGCGGCAGTGGCATCCGGGCGCCGGAGTGGTGCTCAAGGGGGCACGCGACTTCGGCCGCCTCTACCTCGACACCCCCGAGGGAGCCACGCTCGACACCGCGGCGCTGATGGACAGGCGCAGGTCCTCCGTCGAGTGGATCGCGCGGCTGCTGGCGGCCACCGCGGCGCGGCCGGCGTATCTCGGCTGCTTCGGCCTGCACGAGTGGGCGATGGTCTACAAGGCCGCGGAGGTACGGCACGGCGCCTGGCCGCTACGGCTCAGCGGGGAGGAGATCGCGGAGGTCGTGGAGCAGCGAGGCGTGCGGTGCGGTCATTTCGACGCCTTCCGCTTCTTCACCCCCGAGGCTCGCCCGCTCAACGCCCTGCAGCCGACGCGGCAGCGGCAGCAGGAGCTGGAGCAGCCGGGCTGCCTGCACGCCAACATGGACCTGTACAAGTGGGCGTACAAACTGTCGCCGCTGGTGGGCAGTGAGCTGGTCGCCGACTGCTTCATGCTGGCCCGTGACGTCCGCGCCGTGGACATGCGGGCCAGCCCGTACGACCTGAGCTCGCTCGGCCACCGGGCGATTCGGATCGAGACGCCCGAGGGACGGGCCGAGTACGCCGCCGAGCAGCGGGGATTCGCCGAGCGGGCACGGCCACAGCGGCAACGCCTGCTCGACGCCTGCGAACGACTGCTCGCCGACACCCCCTGCTCCTGATCCAGGGGGACCGGGACCCAACGCCCGCGCGGCTCCGTCCCGGTCACGCGCGGGCAAGGGCCGCTTGCGGGTCAGGTGTTCGATACGGCGTCCGTCGGGTGAATCTCTACTTGCCGACGTTCCCGAAGGGCTCACCCGCAGGCTTCCGTGCTCACCACGATCCGGGGCCAGGCCGGAGAGCGGTGTTTCCATTGCATACACCCCCGAAACCGGGGAACCTGTCGTACGCACCCGGCCCGCCCGCCCTACCGACACGAGGACGACTGACGTGCGGCTCAGCCTCGCCACAGAACCCGCCCACCACCACCGGCCCAACGAGGACTTCGTCGGGGTCGCCTCCGACGCGGTGGTCCTCCTGGACGGGGCGGGAATCCCGGCAGGCATGGAGTCGGGCTGCTCACACGGGGTGGCCTGGTACGCCAGGACCCTCGGCTCGACCCTGCTGACCACGGTGACCCAGAGCGCCGCCCCCCTGGCCGAGCTCCTCGCCGAATCGATCAAGGCCGTCGCCTCGCTGCACGACTTCACCTGTGACCTGTCCCACGCCGGATCGCCCTCGGCCACGGTCGCGATGCTGCGCCGTTCCGGCGGCGGACTGGAGTGGCTGGTGCTGGCCGACTCGGTGATCGTCCTCGACACCGGCACGGCGGAGCCGACCGTGGTCTGCGACGATCGGCTGGAGCGGATCGGAGCGCGCCACCGGGCAGAGGTGGACGGCCTGAGAAGCGGGAGCGCGGAACACGCCGAGGCGCTTCGCCGCTACATCGGGATCATGCGCGGCCACCGCAACCGCGACGGCGGCTTCTGGGTCGCCAGCGTCGACCCCCTCGCGGCCGAACACGCCCTCACCGGAAGCCTCCCGTCCGACCAGGTGCGAGCCGCCGCGCTGCTCAGCGACGGAGCCTCCCGGCTCGTCGACCTCTTCGGCCTGGCCACCTGGCGTCAGCTTCTCGACCTGCTTGAGGAGAGCGGCCCCGAGGGGCTGATCAGCCGTGTCCGTGAGGCCGAACACGGAGACCCGGACGGTTCGCGCTGGCCGAGAGGCAAGGCACTCGACGACGCCACCGCCGCGCTCTGGAGATTCTCCTAGGACACCTCGTCCTCCCCGAGCCGGAGTGAGGAAGCCAGGCACATCGAGCTCGTCCTCGGCGTCGACCGGGCAACAGACTCACCCCCGCGGCGGCGACCGCCCGGCAGGCTCCGCGGGCGACCCTCGCCGAGGGGACGTGCACCGGCGAGGAGCGCCGCGAGATCGGCGGGCAGCGCGGCAGGACAACCTTCAAGATCGAGTAAGGCTTTTCGCCACGGGTTTGCTCGGAAGCCGGGAGAGGAATCGCTAGAACGTCAGTAGGTGATCCGCAACGAACCGCAGAGCGACTGCGACGGTGCCGGTGAGTGCCTCAGCCGTTCAGCCTCGGAGAGTTCGTGATGGTCAATCTTGGTTTCGTCGGGCCCAGCCGGCCCGCCAACGACTACCGGCTGCTCAAGGTCACCGACGGTGACACTCCGAATATCGCGATGGCGATCCGGATGGTGTCCATCGACACCCCGGAAAGCAAGTACGGCGGCCGCGCGGCCACCGCCCAGGCCACGCTGGAGCGCGCCAAGGCCCGACTGCTGGACGGCACCTACGACGCGCTTCCTCAGGACCTGCGCGACTATCTGGTCGCCCGGATCACCCCGGACGCCGCGCAGCGGCACCTGGCCGCGGGCCAGGCCGCCGCCCAGGAGCACGAGGACATGGTGAACATCCGGCTGGCCGACCCGAACGGCCGCCGGCGCAAACTGGCCGTGATCGCCACCGGAGAACTGGTGGAGGACAAAGGCCGGCTGCTGGCCTACACCGCGCCGTGGTTCTCCGGCTCGGCCTCCGATCCGCTGCCACCGCGAAACGACCCGCAGCGGCGCACCTTCAACCTGGACATGATCGCCTCCGGGTGGGCGGCGACCTTCGTCATCTACCCTTCCATCCCGTCAGCCTCCGATCTGAACCTGTTGCTCAGAGAGGCCAGGGCGGCCTGGAGGGAGAAGCGCGGCGCGTGGGCGCGGTTCGGCGAGGACCTGCTGCTGGGGTACGAGTACCGGGCCTGCATCAAGCTCGGCGCCAAAAACCTGGACGACGGCCCGGCTGCGGCGATCGGGCAGGCCTACCAGCGGGTGTGCGTCGATCTGCGGACCAAGGACGAGGTCGGCCTGTACGGCTACCACCGGGTGCCGCCGCCGCAGCGGCTGTGGATCTGGGAGGAGGACCTGGTGCAGGCCCGCAAAGACCTGTCGATCACCTAGCGGGCAGCGGGCGGGGCGGCGGCTCTGTGCGCCGTGGGCGGGCAGGCGGGGAGCCGGGGCAATGCTCCGCCGGTGACCGAGAAGGTCGACATGCGGCGACGGCCACTGGAGAGAGCCCGGGGTTCCACGTCGCTGGAGGACGGCAAGGCGCTCTGGTGTTCAGGCTCAGCGAAACGGCCACCAGAAGCGGACCATGCAGCCGAAATATGGGGAAATGCGATCTCCTCGCCTTCGCCGACAGGTGATCGTCTGGGGTTGCCCTTGCTCCCGGCCCGTGAGGAAACACCTGTGAGAATCCGTCGACTGTCCGCCGCGGCCATACTCGCGGTGGCGCTGGGCGTCACCACCCTGGCCGGCGCCACTCCCGCCTCCGCGGCCACCGGGTCATGGACCGTGAACCGAACCCACTACACGATCTACTTCGACGGCGGCTACGCCACCACGCTCTTCAGCAAGCAGACGAGCACGCTGCCGAACAACGGGCAGATCACCAGCACGACCGTGCAGGTCACTCCCTACCCCAACGGCAGGACGTCCGAGACGGTCAACATCTGCTACCAGCAGCTGTACAGCACCACCGACTACCGGTGCACGGGTCTTCTCTCCATCACCGGCGGCACGACGATCTCGGTACCGGACTTCAACGGCCTGGACCCCAAGGGAACGGTCACCGTCCGGCACACCCTGTACGGCGGCACATACCCCGCGACCGCTCTTGGAGCCCAGGACACCGTCACGGTGAACTACCAGTACTAGCCCCGAGCACGGTGACCGCCCCGCCGTCCACCGGGGCGTCCGCGGTGTCTGGCCGGGGTTCCGACCGGGTTGCGTCCACGGAGGTGGTGTGGCGTCAGGCGAGGGGCCCCGGCCCTCGGGGAGAAAAGGGAGGCTTTTGGGCTAGGTGGGCCATCGGCCGTGTGCCCTCGCCGACCCGGCCCCGTCCCTGATCGAGGATCGGTCAAGAGGGACCGCTTCCTCGGCAGGTCGTGTCAGTGGGCTCTGCCATGATCGCTGCATGATCACACCCCCGGACGACTACGCCTGGTTCACCGACTCCGGCCTCGCGGAGGCCTACAGCTTCATCTTCGTCCGCGGGCTCACGCCCGAGCAGCTCGTAGCCCGGATGGGTGGCCGAGCGGAAGACTTCTCCTGGACGACGTTCGGTGAGTCGATCGGTGCCGGCGCCCACTACGACTACAGGACCGAGTTCGTCGCGGTCACGGCCGTCGGCGACTGGGCGTTCGTCGTGCAGTACAACAGTTGGCTCGGCGCCGACGACAAGTTCACCGTGCCGCTGTCGGCGGGCACCCGCCTGGTCTCCCTCTACCGCCTCGACATCAAGGGCCTGGAGGACTTCCGCTGGGTGGAGGACGAGGAGATCCGGTTCGGTTTCTGGGCCCAGGACGGCTACTCCGAGGAGGTTCCCGACGAACTCGTGGAGACCATGAAGCAGATCGATCACGACTACGGGGACGATCATGATCTCTACCGGGGGCCAGGGCTTGTCCTGATCGAGCGCCTCACCGGAATCAAGCTCACCCCCCAGATCCTGGAGAAGTCCACCTACCTGTCCGGAGTCATCTCCAAGCCGCCGACAACCACGTAGGCGTTCCGGTCGGGATCGTACGATCTCCTGCGCCTCTGCCGTCCAGGGCTCGTCCGGACGCTTCCCACTCGCAGGGGGCGTCGGCGGTCGCGGTGCGATCTTCACCCCGGCACGCGGGTTCCGTCACCTCCGGCTCACTCGCGCCCGCCGACCGTGTGGCGGCGGAACTGGTGGACGCCGAGCCCCAGGCAGGCCGCGGCGAAGGCCGTCAGAGCCGCGAGATGCCCCGCCAGTCCGGGCCGCCACCCCTCGATCACCAGGATGCGCATCGACTCGATCGCGTAGGTCAGCGGGTTGGCCCGGGCCAGCGCCCCCATCCACGTCGGCATGGCGGGCACCGGCACGAACGCGTTGCTCATGAACAGGATCGGCAGGCTCACGAAGCCGGTGACCGCGAAGAAGGTCGTGTGGCCGGGCACCCGGCAGGCCAAGGCCAGGAAGAGGGCGGTGAGGGCGGTGGTCAGCAGGCCCGCGACGAGCAGGACCAGCAGGCTTCCCGGCACGGCGGTCGCCACGCGAACCCCCAGGATCGCCGACACGACCAGGATGGCCAGCGCCTGGAGCGCGCCGAGGGCCATCTGGAAGATCAGCCTGCTGACGAGGAGGGAGGAGCGCCCGATCGGCATGCTCATCAGCTTGTTGAGGTAGCCCGTCTCCTTGTCCCACAGGAACGGCACCGCTCCGCTGATGCCGGTGCCGACGATCGTGAACGCGATCACGCCGGGCAGCATGAAAGCGATGTAGTCGCCGGTGCCGACCACGCCGGGGTCGACGGCACGGGCTATCGCACCCCCCAGGAACACCAGCCAGATCACCGGCTGGATCAGGGTGAACGCCAGGTTCAGGCGCTCCCGCCCCAGTTGCAGCACCCAGCGCCGCAGGAGCGCGCCGATCTCCTGGAGGCGCAGCCGTAGCCCCGCGTGCGACGCGGGCGGCGCGGACCCGGCGGCCGTCCCCGCCCGGGGGGAGCGGGGAGCCGGGGACGGGGCAGGCGCGTCGGTGAGGTCCCGCAGGCCCCGCCCCGTGTGCAGGAGGAAGACGTCGTCGAGGGTCGGCCGGCTGACGCTCACGCCGTCCAGGACCACGCCGTGTCTCACGGTCGCGGCGATCACCTCCGGGAGCGCCGCCGCCGCGTCGTCCAGGTGGACGTGGAGCTCTCGCGGCCCGGCCACCGCGATGCGGCGGGCGGGCACCGCGCCCTCGACCGCGGCCCTGACCTTGTCCGGTTCGGCGGCGGAGATCTGGACGACCTCGGTCCCGACGGTCCGCCTGAGCTCGGCGGGCGAACCGGTCACCACCTCCCTGCCGACGTCGACGATCATGATTCGGTCGCACAGCCGGTCGGCCTCGTCGAGGTAGTTGGTCGCCAGGAGAACGGTGACCCCCTGGTCGCGCAGCCCGGCCATGTGCTCCCAGATCCGGTGCCGGGACTGCACGTCCAGACCCAGCGTCGGTTCGTCGAGAATCAGCAGTTCGGGTACCTGGATGAGACCACAGGCCAGGTCGAGGCGTTTCTGCATGCCGCCGGAGTAGTCGGCCACGAACCGGTCGGCGTCCGGAAGGAGGCCGACGACGTCGAGCACCTCCTCGACGCGCTGGCCGCGCGACCTGCGGGGGACGTGGTTCAGGTCCGCCTCGATCTCCACGCTCTCGCGGCCGGTCAGGAGGTGCCGCACCCCCTTCTCCTGCGAGACGTAGCCGATCCGGCGGCGCACCTCGGCGGCCTGCCTGGAGACGTCCAGCCCGCAGACGAGGGCCCGTCCCCCGCTGGGAGCCAGCAGCGTGGTGAGCATGTGGATGGTGGTCGTCTTGCCCGCGCCGTTCGGTCCGAGCAGCCCGAAGATCTCACCGGCGGCGACGCGGAGGTTCAGGCCGTCCACCGCGCGCCGCCCGTGGAACACGCGGGTCAGCCCCTCGGTCTCGATAATCTGCCGCATTCTTATCCAATTCCCTGGCCGGACGGTCCGCGTGGGTCGCGATGGCAATTCCGGTACGTCGCGAATTCGTATTTCATCCTGACAATGCCAATTACCCCGATGAACACGCGTCCGCGGCCTTCGCAATCCCCGCGGCATGGACGATATCCCACCTAGAATTTCGCTTCCGCTTTTCCGGCAGGGGTGTTACTTTGGTCACACTTTTCGCTTTCCCATCATCGAGAAGGCTTGCGAGCATGGACGCTCAGCTCGAATCGCCGCTCTCCCGGCGCCTCGCCGAAGACGGTTTCTGTCGCATTCCGGGCGCCCTTGACGACCGGCTCGTCGGACGGCTCAGGGAGCTGGCCGCGCGGCGGCTGGCGACGGCGCGCGAGGAGCATCTCCTGCGGTACGCCCACCACGGGAGCCTGCTCCCGCTGACCGTGGACGACGATCCGATGCCCGACGTCCTCACCTCGTCGGCGCTGCGGGACGCCTTCCGGCGGCTCGGCTTCACCGATCCGCGCTGGATCAGCGGGTACGTCATCGCCAAGCCGCCCGGTTCCCCCGGGCTCTGGTGGCACCAGGACTGGTGGGCGTGGGGGCACCCGCGCAGCTACGTCCCGCAGCCGACGCAGATCTTCTGCATGCTCTACCTGGAGCCCACGTCCCGGGAGAACGGCTGCCTGCGGGTGATACCGGGGACCCACCGCGCGCGTCACCGCCTGCACGACGTCCTGCTCGAACCGCACACCGCGGAGATCGAGGCCGAGGAGCCGGGCTCGGTGTGCCATCGCGCCGTCCCCGACGAGATCGACATCGAGGCCGAGCCCGGCGACCTGGTCATCGGGGACGTCCGCGTGATCCACGCCACGCACGCCAACACCACGAACTCGTGGCGGAACGCGGTCGACCTGCTGTTCACCCCCGACTTCTCCTCCCTCCCCGAAGAGTTCAAGGCGCACTACGTGCGGCAGATGTGCCTGCCGCCCGAGGGGTGGTGGGAGGATCCCGGGCACCCGCTGGCGGGCAGCCCGCTCAGCGGGATCCTCCCCGCCTATTCGGGCCGGGAAGCGGGGCCGGTCGAGTTCTGCCGACGCCCCCGATGGCCCGCCGACCCGGAGACCGCCCCCGTGCGGCCCAGCTGAGGAGAGACCCATGAGCCTTCTTGAGGAGACGATCGCCGCCGTCCGGCCCCTTGACGAGTCCGCGGTCGCCGAGGCGCGCGACCGCCAGGACATCATGACCAAGCCCCGCGGCTCGCTCGGAGCCCTGGAGGACGTCTCGGTGCGGCTCGCCGGGCTCGCGGGGACGTGCCCGCCGGAGCTGCCGCAGCCGGCCGCGGTCGCGGTGTTCGCGGCCGACCACGGCGTGCACGCGCAGGGCGTGACACCGTGGCCTCAGGAGGTCACCGCCCAGATGGTGGCCAATTTCCTGGCAGGGGGCGCGGTCGTCAACGCGTTCGCCGCGCAGTTCGGCGCCCGGGTGGTCGTCGTGGACGTCGGCGTGGCCGCCGACCTCAAACCGGGGCCGGGGCTGCTGTCGCGCAAGGTCGCGCCCGGCACCGCCGACCTGTCCCAAGGGCCGGCGATGACCCGGGAGCAGGCCAGACAGGTGGTCGAGACCGGCATCGAGGTGGCCCGCGAGCTCGCCGCCGACGGCGTCCGCTGCCTGGTCACCGGCGACATGGGGATCGCCAACACCACGGCGTCCGCCGCGCTCGTCTCCGCCTTCACCGGTCGTGACCCGGCCGCCGTCACCGGCAGGGGAACCGGCGTCGACGACGCGACGCTGACCCGCAAGGTGGAGGTCGTCCGGCAGGCGCTCGCGCTCCACCGGCCCGATCCGGCCGACCCGTTGGGCGTGCTCGCCTCGGTCGGCGGCTTCGAGCACGGCGCGCTGGCCGGGTTCATCCTCGGCGGGGCGGCCCTGCGGCTGCCGGTCGTGCTCGACGGCGTCATCACCGGGGCCGCGGCGCTGGTCGCGGCGGCGCTCGCCCCCGCCGCGATCGAGGCGTGCGTCGCGGGTCACCGCTCGGTGGAGCCCGGACACACCGCCGCCCTCGACCATCTGGGCCTGCGTCCGCTGGTCGACCTGGGGCTGAGGCTCGGCGAGGGAACCGGCGCGCTGCTCGCCCTTCCCCTCGTCCAGGGCGCGGTGCGCGCGTTGCGGGACGTGGCGACCTTCGACTCCGCCGGGGTCACCGACAAGGACGCCGACGACCGGGGGTAGGCGAGGCGGCCGGTCGTCCCGTTCATCCCGGCGACGGCCCCGATCGGCGACGGCGATTTCATGACGTCCGATATTGAAATGATATTTCACTTTATTTCGGACATTGATCATAAGGGGGAAAAGAGGTCGGGGTTGTCCGTCGCCGTCACCGGCCTCTCCAGCAGCGGAGATTCGAGGCGGACGGTGAATCCGTGATCGGCATATCGCCGGTCATCCGTGGAAAAAGGCGTCCTCCGGCCGAGACAGTCGGCCGAAATACGGCGCGATCCGCTCCTGAGGTATTGTTCGCCGGTTATGCAGGCTGTACCTTCTGCCTAACCACGGGTGATTTCCGCGGTCCCTTACTCCGTTCCGGACCTCACGCGGCCGCCGCGCCACGGAGACGAACCGGAAAAGAACCAGGGGAAAGGAATCTGTTGTGGGCACGACTGCACACGAGGCGGATCGGCGGGCCGCGCCGAGATGAACCATCCGGTCGATGACGAGCACTACGTTCTCGATGTCGTCGGCGCACAGTACGGCCTGCCCGGCGGAGGCCTACACGTGTACTTCACCGGCGATCTCCTGCATCCCCCCATGGTTCATGACCCGGACGTCTGGGCGGACGGCCGGCGGTGGCGGCAGGGCGCCGCCGACCACATCGCCGCCATCGCCGAACTCGCCGAACTGCGCGCCGGAGAGCGTGTGCTCGACGTCGGGTGCGGTCTCGGCGGACCCGCGCGCCTGCTGGTGCGGGGGTACGGGGTCTCGGTCACCTCGGTCACGAACTCCTCGGCCCACGCGCAGACGGCGCGGAGGCTCAACGAACGGGCCGCCGACTGGCGGTCCGCCATCACCGTGGTGCTCGCCGACTGTCAGCGGGAGTTGCCCGCCGGGCCGTTCGACGCCGCGCTGAGCGTCAACATGCTCTATCAGGTCGCCGACCACCGGAGCATGTTCGCGAAAGTGTTCGCGAACCTGGCGCCCGGCGGCCGGTTCGTCGTGGACGACTGGATGCTGACCCCCCAGGCGGGTCAGGACGACGTCGACGCGCTGGTCGCGCACTTCCAGTACCCCCACTTCGCCCGTACCCAGACGATCGAGGACGACCTGCTGGCGGCCGGGTTCCCCCCGGCTGAGGAGATCCGCGATCTCGGCCACGTCGGGCGCAGCCTCATGGCCGAGCACTTCGAGCAGCAGGTCACGAACCACTTCGCCCCGCAGATCATCACCGACTGGCCCGGCGACCCGGACCTCCGTCCCGGCCGCTCCGCCTACGGCCGGCTGATGGTCGAACAGTTCGTCGCCGCGGTCAACCTGACGCTGCGGCTGTACCGGGACCGGCGGATGACCTACAGGCGGCTGATGGTCCGCAAACCCGCCTGACCGTACGGTCCCGGACACGCCGGGAAGGCGGTCGCCGACATGGCGAGGAGCGTTCTTCCCCGCCCCGGTATCCCGATCCATGAGGATCCACGAGAGGAGTGATGTCTTGACGAGTTCTCGATCAACCGCAGCGAAAGCCCGCCTCGGGATCGCGCTGGCGCTCGCCGCCGCGGTCGTCGGCGTCGGCGTCCCAGCGAGCGGCGCGTACGCGGCGCCGGGCGCCGTGGCGGCCACGACCACCGCGGCGAAGGCCGATCCGTGTGACCGCAACCTGGCGAACTTCGCCCAGAAACAGCGCCGGAGCGGCTCCTGCGCCGAGGGGCCCCAGGCCGAGCTGATCTGGCAGGGCCGCGTCCACCTCGGCGACGAGCCGGGGATCTACGGCGACGCCTCCTTCGCCGGCGGAGCCGTCGAGCTCCCGATCACCCTGCAGCGCACGTCCGCGACGGGTCCCGACAAGACGGTCCTCGCCGTGGAGGCGCAGGACGTGCAGTCCTTCTCCGGCTACCCGGGCCACGCCGTCACCGTGGTCCTGCACGTGGTCGACCAGACGACCTTCCGCGCAAAGGAGGTGGTGCTGGCGAAAACGAGGCTGACGGGCAACCGCAAGGAGATCCCCATCGACCTGACGGGCAGGAAGTCCCCGTACTTCGTGAGCGTCCAGGTGCGCCAGGACGAGGAGGTCCCGCCCGGAGCGCAGGACGACTTCCTGCTGACGCGTCTGTCCAACCTGTCCGAGGGCTTCCGGTTCTTCGCGAACTTCGGCTACAACGTCTCGCCGTACTCCGACTGATCCCGACCGACCGCCCCGTCACGACGTCCTCCCCGGCCCCGGCAGCGGCCCGACACCGCCCACGCGGCCGGGGCGGCGCCGGACACGCACCTGCCCCGGCCCGGGCCCCCGCCGCTCGGCGACCACTCCCGTCGCGAAGGCGTGAACGCCCACGTGCGGCACGCCGACCAGGAGCTCCCGCCGTGACCGGCCCCACGGCGGGACACCGGTCGCCGCACACCCCGCGCGGGCCGCGCGGCACCGCCCCGCCGCACCCGTCGACCCCGGCCCGCGCTGGCTGGAGTGCCCCTGCGGAGCCGCGAACAACGAGGTGAGGTGGGGTGGCGGCGACCGGACGCCGGAGGACGATGTCAGCCGGTGGGGCGCAGGTCGGCGGCGTCCGGGTCGGGGACGGGCTGGGACGCGGCTGCGGCGACCCGGGCACGCGGACCGGGGAGCCTGAGGGCGGCCAGGACGGCCGTCAGCATGACGGCGCCCAGGACGTAGACGGCGGCGCGCATTCCCTCGGCGGAGGCGGCGCGCAGGGCCTGTCCGGACAGCCCTTCGATGTCGTGGTTGGCGACAGCCACAAAAACCGCCAGACCCGCGGCGGTTCCCACTTGCAGCGCGGTGGAGGCCACCCCAGAGGTCAGGCCCTGTTCGTCCGCCGAGACGCCGGTGCCGACGGCGATCCACATGGCCTCGTAGGTGATGCCCATGCCCAGACCGATGACGACGATCCCGGCCAGGACGGTGAGGACGGACCCGTCCGCGTGCATGCCGGGGGCCAGGAGCGCAGCGCCCACGGCGTTGACGACGATGCCGGTGATCAGCGTGCTCCGGGTGCCGAAGCGGTGGATCAGCTGCTCGCTGAGGAAGTTGCCTGCCGTGATCGACAGGGTCGGGCCGAGGAACGCCAGCCCGGTCTCCATGGCGCTGAAGCCAAGGACGTCCTGGAAGTACAGGGTCAGGAAGTACGGCACGGCTTGCATCGTCAGCCCGAAGACGAGGATGACCACGACCGCTCCGCTGAGCGCGCGGTTGCGGAACAGCCGCAGCGGCATCAGCGGCGTCCGACCGCGGGCCTGGACGCGCAGGAACGTGGCCAGCAGGACCGTCGCGAGAACGACCGCGGCGATCACCTCGGTCCGTGCCCAGCCGACCTCGGAGCCGTGCGCGACCGCGAAGATCAACAGCGTGATGCCCGCGGTACCGGTCAGGGCTCCGGGAACGTCGACGTTTCCTCTGGTGACGCGGCCGTCGGGGGGCAGCAGGGCGAAGGCGGCGACGGCACCCGCGGCGGTCAGCGGGACGTTGACGTAGAACACGGCCTGCCAGCCCAGGACCTGGGTGAGCACCCCGCCGGCCAGTGAGCCCACTGTGAGCCCGCCGGCGCCCGCCATGGCCCAGACCGTCAGCGCGCGGTTGCGCTCCCTGCCCTCGGCGAAGGTGGTGTTGACCAGGGCCAGCACCGCGGGGAACAGCACCGCGCCGGCGAGGCCCTGCAGGGCGCGCGCGGTGAGCAGCACCGCCGGCGCCGTGGCCAGGCCGCCCAGCACGGAGGCCACGCCGTACAGCGCCATGCCGAGCACGAACATCCGTCGGCGTCCTACCAGGTCGGACAGCCGACCGCCGAACAGCAGGAAGCCTCCATAGAGGACGGCGTACGAGGTGATCACCCATTGCAGGGTGTGCGGTGTGAAGCCGACATCGGCGGCGATGTCCGGCAGGGCCACATAGATGACGGTGAAGTCGAGACTGATGATCAGGTGCCCGAGCGCGAGCAGCGCGAGGCTCCATCCCGGCCGCCGGCTACGGGCCGGGGGCTGAGCTGTGGACATGGGTGTGCCTTTCGATCGTGCGGGGTTCGGTGGCCTGTCGTGGCTGCACCGGGACCGGCGGACATTTGTTGGCACACCCCTTGAGGGCACTGGGGTGGGCGGCGCCCGGGCTCGGTCCGTCCGGTCCGGTCATCGCCCCTCCCCTCCATGCGTGTTCTGCGTTGCCCCTGTGTGTTCTGCGCTGTCTTCGGTACGACTCTGCCGCTCGCCGCGGTCCACGGCATCGGACGCCCGGCCAGCATGGCCCGGGACCTTGGACCTAGGACCTGTTCTGCGGATCACTGAACGTCGTGCGCGCTCACCAGCACGCGGCCGGAGCCCGTAAAGGGGGAGCCGTGAAGGGACGCCCGGGCAGCAACGAACTCAGATCCATCAGGGCCCTACAGGCGCTCGGGCGCTCGCGTGGCGGGCTGACCACCAAGATCCACCTGGCCGTCGACGGACGCGGCCTGCCCCGGGCCTTCGTGGTCACCGGCGGCAACGTCAATGACTGCACCCAGTTCGCGGCCGTGCTGGAGGCCATCCGCGTGCCCAGCACCGGCGTCGGCCGGCCGCGCACCCGCTCCGAGCACGTGATCGCCGACAAGGGCTACAGTTGCCACGCCATCCGCACCTGTCTGCGCCGACGCGGCATCGGCGCGACCATCCCGAACACGCGGACCAGCCGGCCGAGCGAGCCCGCCGTAAGCATCGGCGTTGCGCCTTCGATCCGGTCCGCTACAGGCGGCGCGACGTCGTCGAACGCTGCTTCAACCGGCGCCTCGGCGTCGGCCCGGCCGCGGCCAAGCGGGCCGAGTGGATGCTCCAGCGCACCGCGGAGGCCAACGAGGTCGCGCTGTTCGTCAGCGTCCGCGGTCGGTGCCTGACGACACGTGGCATCTACGACACCCTGGTCACCCTGGCCGACGCCGCCGGGGTCCGCGAGGACTTCACGCCGCACGTCCTGCGGCACACGCTGGGCACGAACCTCCGCCGTCAAGGAGAGGACATCGTGGTCATCGCCGAGCTGCTGGGCCACAGCATCGAAACCGCGCGCTGATACACGCTGCCGTCAGAGGACGAGCGCCGGGCGGCTGTCGAAAGCCTGCCTGTCGACCAGTAAGCACACACCACGGCGCCCTCGTCCTCCGTGGAGGCGGGGCGCCGTCGCGTCAGTCATACAAAGAGGTGCCGTAGCGGTACACGGTGCCCGGGAAGGTGACAGACGCTATCTCGCCCACCCCCACCGGCTGACCGACGTAGCTGACATATCCAATTTCAGGGTTCATGTGCTTGCCGTAGGCCCAGGCCGCGTGCGTGCCTGTCCCGCCCGTGCACTGGCTGTAGACGTGGTACCCCGACGCCCATGCGGTGCAGCCCGTCGGGGTGGCGTGGGCGGGGGATGCGGAGCCCACCAGCAGTGACGCGGTGAACAGCACGGCGGCGGACACAGCCGCGAACCGGTTTCTCATGTGCGCTTCCTCCGGTCCGAAGGTAAATGGCGCTTTCAGTAAGAAGCTTTCCTAAACGGACAATACGTCCTAGAAAGGGCGAGGCAAGCGCTTTCCGCGCCTCTACCAGGGCGAGAGCGCCTCGCCGAGCCGACACCCCAAGGAGCATTTCGCAACAGCAGTTACGGAACGCATCATCGCGCGACAGTCTGACGGCACGCTGCTCATCGGTTTCAGCTACGCAGCGATCGTGACCCACGAGGACGGCGGTGGAGGTCCGATCGTGCGGATCGGCTCTGCGCTGGTGCGCGGCTACTGGGTGATGGTCGACGCGCCGGTGCCGCAGGGGCTCCTGAGCGCCGAGGACCTCGCCGACCTGGTCGTCCAGGAGGAAGACCATGCGGCTCGGAGGGAGAGGCTGCAGACCATATCTCTCACCTGAGGAAGTCCGGCACCTCGTCCCCATCGTCGACATCGAAGGAGCACACCCGCTTGTTCCGCCGCCTCGCCGACTGCGTCGGCTCCGCAGGAAGCTCCCGCTGAGGAAACGTCTTGGGCCGGTCAGCGGTAGCGCTGCGGATGCGCTCAAGGCGCTCCTGCAGGGTGGGCTTGGCCGGCTCGCTCATGAGCTGATCGTCACATGCCGGGCCGTCGACGATCTGGTGAAGGTGGCGGTGCGGTACGTCGGCGCCGAGGAGTGGTACACCCTCACCGGCTTCCCCAGCCCGCTCGCCGGCCGCACCGCCAGGCAGGCACACAAAGCGGTACTGCGCGCCGCCGAGGCCGGGGCCAAGGGCGGGGTGACCGCCGACCGGCTGTCGCACCGACGAGGGCCGGACTTGCCGCGGGCTGCCCGAACGTGCTGCTCCCCACGGCCGCCACCGAGAGCGCTGAGGGCACCGCCCGCTGACGTCAGGCGCACGAAGCACCCCGCTCGCCCTCCTGCACAGAGGGCAAGCGGGGCGCTCTGCTGTCCAAGCCCGTTACGTCCGTCATCCCCAGGTGCCGCAGGAACCATCCCCCAGCTCAAGGAGGACGCTCATGGGAACACCCGACGGCCTGGCCTGGCGACGTCGGTCTCTCAGCCTCCCCAGATGATGGAAGAGGTCTCGTCATTCATGGCCGAGCCAATGTAGCTGGTGCTACCGCGCCAGCCGGTAGTGGCGCCTCCATAGTCCTCGTCCTCGTAGTGGTTGACCCAACAATCCCCATAGACGCGGAAGGAGGAGATCTTGTCGTTCCAGTTGCCCAGATAAGGAAAGCCCCAGTCAAGGCCGGGGTCGGGGTTGCAGCCCGAGTCAGCCTCGACGATCCAGGAGCCGCCTCCATAGTTCCCATGCTCATACTCGATACCGAGGATGACCGCAGAGGCCTGTGCCACCGCTTGGCCGGTGTCCTGGGAGAGAGCGTTGACGCGGCGGTCGAAGGCGGGGTCGGCCATGGCGGAGACGCTGTCGCGGGGAGCGTCGGTGATCCTCCCGCCGGTAGCGTCGGCGACGGCCTCGGTGAAGGTGGCGTAACAGGTCGTGTTCTCGCCGGTGACCGCAGCGAAGGGCTTGTCGGCGGTCAGCTGGGTCACGCAGTGCCTGCCGCCAGGCGAGGCCCAACCGGGAGCGGATGGGGCGGCGCCAGCGGGAAACGCAACGGCCATGCTCAAAGCCATCGCTGCGGGGACCGAGGCGGCTGACAGGGACAGGGAGCGCATTGGTCGATCAACCTCCAAAGAGCGATCAGTCGCTTGTGGTGGGTGCTGCGGTCGCATTCGGAGCTCTCCCTTCACCGGGTCGCTGACCGCCCCATCACCCTGACTCGCCTCTGTCATTGATCTGTCATCGCCGCACCATGAATGTGTAATGGCTCACAAGACCAGGCAACCCGTCCCCGGTACCGGTGAGTCGTGAGCGGGCGGGTGTTCCGCTGTTCAGGCCCGGCGAAACAGATTCAAGGCGCGGACCATGCGGCCGAAATATGAAGAAATGCGAGTTCCCCGCCCTCGCCGATCGGTGCTCGTCTGAAGGTGCTCTCCTACCCAGCCGTGAGGAGCCACCATGAGGATCCGCTGATTACCCGCCGCCGCCCTGCTCGCAGCGGCACTGGGCGCCGCCGCCCTGGCTGGTGCGGCACCCGCCGTCGCCACCACCCAGACCAGCACCGCATCCGCCGCCGAGACGCACTCCTCCCTGCTGCCGCCGAACTGGTACCGCAGGGGTCCCCACCCGACTCCGGAAGCCTGCAAGGCGGCACGGGAAGACGCCGCTCGCAACGGTGAGTTCAACGGCGTCAGCGCCTGCTATTACTACAGCACGTGGCCGTATAGTCCCGGCTACTACTACAACGTGTACATCCTCTGAGCCCCGCGCCGGGCGTGCTCCGCGCCAGTGCCCGGGCACGCCCCGTTCAAGCCTTGACCGCCGTCCGCAACGCCATCCACGCCTCGTGCCGGTCCTGCTGCTCCGCCCAGAACGGGTGTTTGTCGAGCGTTTCCAAAGCCTCCAGGCGCGCCTCTCGCACCTGCGCGAGCTCGGCCCGCTGCTCCTCCGTGACCTCCGCCTCTCCTGCCGGCACCGCGACCGACGACGGCAGGAGCGCAGGCGGGCAGCCGGTAAACCGTCAGCCAGTCACGAACGGCAACGTAGGCGCGCATCGCATGGCTGAGATGGGTGTTCAGATTGTCCCAGACGAGCACGATGGAGCCGCCGAACTGCTGGTGGACGGCATCCAGCAGACCGGTGTAGTCGCGTTCGGCGAAACTGCGCCGCTCGCCCTTACGGCCGCGGCGCAGCCGGACGCGATAGATCATCCGGCTGCGGTGCCCGGGCTTGAGGCAGATCATGCCGGTGATCGACACCCGGCCCGAGCCTTTCCCTGAAACGGTTGCCGCCGACGTGTGGCCGCGCCGTGACCAGGTCCGGCCCCGGGGCGGTCTGGAAGATCTGAGCGGCCTCGTCTTCGAAGCAGATCCAGCTGTCTTGAGCCGCCGCCGTCTTTTCATCCGCTGCCACTGCTCGGACTTCCACCAGGTGATCACCACCTCATCGCACTCGGCGGTCCGGTGCATGCTAGTGGTCGGATCTCGACCTGGGGGGCGGGCACGCTCAGCGTGGTCCAGGCAGCCGACGGATCCCAGGGGCCGAAGACGGAAGCTGGTGAAGGACGATCGCACTTGGCGCTGAGAACGTCGCGTTGCCGAAGGCGTGGCGGACGAAGCAGAAGACCGACCGCCTCCGTGTCGGTACGACGTGGATGAACAGCGACCCGGGTCTTCACTCGGCGCAACGGCGAGGCCCTGGGGGAGGAGTACGCGAGCCAGCGGTTCGAGATTCTCATCCGTCGGGTCCGTCGGGTCCGTCGGGTCCGTCGGGCCGGCCTGCCGCCGATCCGGTTCCACGACCTCCGGCACAGCGCGGCCTCGCTGATGCTCGCCGCGGGGGTGCCGATGAAGGTGGTGTCGGAGACGCTGGGGCACTCGCGGTTCTCGTTCACCGCGGACGTCTATACGTATGTCGTCCGAAGGTGGCCGAGGCGACGCCGACGATCACCCCGCGCCGGTCTCGGAAGGCGTCCGGCTGACGTGATGGTCTGGCAATGGTCTACCAGGGGCCTTTTCAATCTAGGTCATACACAGCGCGCCCTGCAGGATCCGAACCTGCGACCGTCGGATTGGAAGCGGACCGGTCGTTGAGGGCTCCGTAATGCGGTGGCCTGCGGCTGTGACCCATGGCATGGTGAGTGCGATGGAGATCGTTCCGCGCATGTTCCGCAGCGGCCGTACCCGTATGCCTCCGAACGTGATCGACGCATGAAGTACGTCGATCTCAACGCCTCGATGACCCTGCCCGGTGGTGTCGTCCATGGTGTCATCAGCCCGACCGAGTACCTGGAGCGGCTTCCCGAGTTCGCCGACGCACTGCCGACGGGTGCTCGTGCGTTCGCAGCGGATCCCCAGCACTACGACTTCCACGGTCCGCGATGCGTAAAGGACCTCAACCTGGAGCGCATCTCGTTCGGCGAGACCGATGGCGAGAGCTGTATGGAACTCGCGTTCCGGCACAACTGCTGGAAGCACGAAGAGGACCTCGTCATCCGCTACGAAGGCATGTCGCACTACAGACTCGACATCGCCGCCCCCTCCGGGACCGAACCGCGCAGCGTGGTGATCCTCGACGAGATCCTGCCGCACCCCGACGGATGCAGCCATGAGATCGCCTTTCGGCCGGGAACGGTCATGGTGGCCTGCCGGGACCTGACCGCTACGTGGGTGGAGACTGACTGCCCTGAGAAGCCCCCCCACGTCTGAGGTCACCGACAGAGTGTCCCGCTGGTCAACGGTGGCAGCGGTTTTCAAGAGCACTGCATTCCTGGCGTCGGCGACGGCTCTGAACTGCTGCGATGCGTGCGTTCCAGTGTGGGGACTTGAAGATCATCCTGCGCATATCCCGCAGGGGCGGATCTGCTGGACAAGCTGAACGATCACCACGCAGGCGGCCTCAGTTCGGGCATATGCGGCGCGGACGGTGCAGCGCCCCGGCGGAAGGTCCACCCTCAGATGCTCCTCGGCGCCGATGTAGTCATGACCATGGACGGAGTCGAAGAGGGACGGGCGGCCGGGCGGAAACCTCCCGCGGCACAGGAGTCCTCGCCCGCTCGCCGGAGGCTCGGCGCGGGCCGGGATCAGCCGTCCGGGTCCTTCGGAGTCGCCTCCACGATGGACAGGACGGTACCGGTGGGGACGACGCGGGACAGCTGCAGATCGGCCGCCTCGAAAAGCTGCGAGAACTCCTGCGCCGTGCGCTCACGACCGACGAGAGAAGCCATCAGCAGGAGGTCGACGAGCTTCGCCTGGTGCGGGGCGTTGCCGGAGGGAACCACCGCGTCGATGACCAGGATCCGCCCGCCCGGCCGCATCACCGTACGGCAGTTGCGCAGAATGGTCACGCACTGGTCGTCCTCCCAGTCGTGCAGGATGCGCTTCAGCAGGTAGACGTCCCCTTCGGGGACCCCGGTGAAGAAGTCCCCCACGGCCAGTTCCCAGCGGCCACCGGTCTCCGCCACGTCCAGCAGGTGGTGTCGCAGGACGTGCTCGGCGTCGAAGAGCACACCCCGCAGGCCGCCCCTCCGGCCCAGCACCGCCAGCAGCAGCCCGCCCTGGCCCCCGCCGACGTCGACGACCACTCCCGAGTCGGGGAATTCGCAGGCCGCGGCGATCGGCACGTTCTCCTGGGCGGACATGGCCGCCATCCCATGGTGGAAGACGGCCGCCGTCGCCTGATCTTGTGCGAAATAGTCGAAGAACGGCATGCCGAAGAGATCGTCGAACGCCGGGCCGCCCCGCTGCAGGCAGCGTTCCATCTCGCCGGCGGGCCGCCACATCGACTGGTCCGTGAGCATCAGTACGGCCGACCGCGCTGACAGGGGCGCGTCCATGCGCAGCGCGTCCCCCGCAGGGGTGAGGCGGAACCGGCCGTCGTCCAACTCCTCGAAGATCCCGCGGGTCGCCGACACCCGCAGGGCCCGGTACAGGCTCTGCGTGTTGACACCCGTACGCCGGGCCAGGTCTTCGACGGTACGCGGACCCTCCGCGAGATGATCTGCCACGCCGGTCGCGGCTATGGCCCGCAGGGCGGCCGGGTAATAGAACATGAGTGCTTCGTCGATCAGGAAGGACGCCGACGCCCGGCCGTCGGCGGTCGCGCTGTCCTGTTCGTGGCGGCCTTCCATCGAGGTGCCTCCCTTGGGGGGATCTGCGTGTTCTTCGCCGGTGCGACGGAGCACGCCGTCCGCTGATTCTGCGGTGTGGGGCCTCGTTCGAGCCTATGGGCCTGCCAGATTTTCAACCATTGGTCCAGGGGGCGATATCCGGCTGCACCGTGAGTGAGCATAGTGTCGCGCGGCTCACCGGCCCGCCACCCCGGTCGGCCGGTTCTGCGCTGCGGCGAACGGCCAGAGGGGCGAACGGCGGAAAGGACGCCGGATCCCTCCCGCCGTCAGCTCACTTCCTGGCACCCGCAAGCGCACTCCCAAGCCGCACCAACTCCGCAGGCTGCCCCTCTTAGATCAGGCGACTCGTGTACCCGGCTTCCATCAAGCGCTCGAAGGCCGTCCGGACCTCATCCGGGTACGGCTGTTCGACGGCGAAGCCCTTCTTGGCGTACTCCGTGATCCGCTGGGGGGCGCCGACCAGCATGTTGATAAGGCACCCATGATGACGTATGAGGTAGACCGCCGCAGCGTCGTCAACCACGCTCAGGCGCGGGCACTGCTGGTTGCTGTGGGGAACCAGCTCCGTAGCGGCCCCCGGCTCGTGGCGTTCTTCGCCGTCATGTACTACGCCGCGCTTCGCCCCGAGGAAGTGGTCAGCCTCCGGGATCACAACGTGACTCTTCCCAGCCTTGTGCGGAACGAGGAGACCGGCGAATGGGAGGAGCCTGCGGACGCCTGGGGAGAACTACACGTCGCCGTCGCGGCCCCGTTCGCGGGCCGCGAGTGGACCGACGACGGCGCGCTCCGTGAGGAACGCGCCCTCAAGCACCGCCCCGACGGGCATGCCCGGACTGTGCCCTGCCCGCCCGCACTGACCAGGCTTCTCCGCACCCACCTCGCCGCCGACTGTGGCAAAGGCCCGGACAGTCGGCTGTTCTGGGGAGAGCAGGGCGGGGAACTGCCCGGCATCACCTACCGGCGCGCCTGGCAGAAGGCGCGCAAGGCCGTCTTCACCGATCAGGAGTACGCCTCACCGCTCGCCAAGCGGGTCTACGACCTCCGGCACGCGTGCGTGTCCACCTGACTCAACGCCGGGGTGCCCGCCACCCAGGTCGCCGAGTGGGCGGGGCACAGCGTGGAAGTCCTGCTCAGGATCTACGCCAAGTGCATCATCGGCCAGGACGAAGCGGCTAAGCGTCGCATTTCCGAGGCACTAGGGGAGTGACGGGCAGGTCCGTTCCCGTGGGAAGGCATTGGGAAGGATCAACCGCAGACGGCCGGTGAGAGCCGTGGACAGCCGGACATGAGAAACCCCCGCTGCCCTGCGTCAGTGCAGGTCAGGCGGGGGTTTCCGCTGCTTCTGGTTGCGCGCCCTGCAGGATTCGAACCTGCGACCGTCGGATTAGAAGTGGATTGCTGCTTCTCAGCCTGACAACGCGCTGACCTGCTGACGAGCCATGTGATCTCACTGGGGCGAGGAGGTGGATCCATGTATGTTCCGGATCTTGAAAATTACTCAGTCTCCGTCGCCGGTCCCCACGCGAGGGCCACGCCTTTCTGTTGCTCCCCCTTGTGGTAGATCTCGCGGGCGTCGTGTCCCGAGGTCCGGGGCCATCGAAGCCCTGCCAGAGGAGGCGAAGGACGATCGCAGCGCTCTGCCACCGGATGATCCACCGATCAGCGTCGTGGCCTACCCCGACTGAGCTACGCGATCTCGTTCTGGCTGCTGCATACAACTCCCGAACTTCGGGATATTAAGGTAAGTGATCTGCCGCAGCCTGGCATTTTTCCCGCAATCCAACACCTGCAAGCGGATGCAAAAATACTAGAACCTACATATTCGTCCGCTCTCAAATAAATTAACCCAACCCCCACTTGTTGCGGAATCGTTCTAAAGCAAGTCTACAACTCTCACTAGATATACTTAGTTCACGCCGAACCGCAGCTAGCTCATCAAAAGATGGTAGCAATCCATTCGGTTTAGCATCAGACGTCATCCCTATGTCAAATTTATCGTCAGAAAACATTTCAATGACGGTTAAACCGAAATAAGCATACACCGACAGTTGATGTAATATATGGTCTATCTTTTCATTCCGTCCAACACCTTCTTCTGCGCTATTGCGTTCCATGTCCACGATATCAATTACTGTAGTTAATCCGTCTAGAACCTCCAGCGCCTCTTGGATTGACAGTAGAGGCTTGGAATTAATAGTCACTAGAGACATCCTCATCAGGTCAATCGCATACCCGTAGGCGCTTGCACCGTCCACTCGCGAGATATAATCACGCGCCCCTGCAATAATCTCTCTCATCTCCTCGCAAATTAGCGTAATCGCTAAATCCTCGCGACGAGGCGCTTTCCTTGTGACGGTGTTTAGTTCTTGATTTATATCTAGCATGCGCCGAGTGGAACGCAGAAGCTCTCTAGGAAGCCCTCCTGAAACGGAATGAACTAGGGACACAAAAGGGTCGGTAAAACCGAGGACGCGCTGCTGTAATAAGTCTTTCGATTCCCTGAGACTTAATTGATCAATGACCTTAACCTCGTCAAATGCCGTATCGAACACCGATTTTCCCGCTAGGGCGCGGTGGCCAAAAATTGATCCCACATCCTCTGCCACCGAAACCAAAAAAAAGCAATTGTCTATACCAAATATAGATTTAATCTCACTAATAAACCTTTCTGCTTTTTCTGCAGAGCCTATGCGATCTATTTCGTCAATAGCAATTATTACGTGCTTTCCGTAGGACCGCTGCTCGACAGCTACTTTACCTATAAATTCCCGCAAGCTGCTGACAAGCTCCGGGAGGGTCCATGGAAGATACTTCAATGAGCTACCGCGACTTCCTGACCCCGTGATCCCAAAAGGAAATGATAATCCTCCAGTAAAAGCCCAAGTTGCCGTACGCTCCATTTGCAATCTAAGGAGGTACTCTCTGGCTTTTAATACAAGAGGTGGGTCGAAACTACCAAGCAAAGCACGCAGCTTTCCTACACTAGGCCAAATAATCAGAGCCGTAATAATGGCTGCAATCTGAATTGCAAAACGGTGATAAGACCACCACTCCTGGATCTTTAGCATTACTGTCTGAGTCCACATCAAAAGAGTGGAATATGCACTCTTCAGCAGGTCTTGCCACTGCGGGAAAAAGGACCAAAGAACAAAGAGAAAAAGTGCGATAGATGCAGCAAGCCGAAAAAGATATACGGCTATCTTCCGTATAGTTGTAAAAACACTTTTTTTGGCAGATAGGTTCGGCGTAAGCCTCGGACCAAGAGGACTTTTAGTAGCCTCTAAGTATGCTTGCGCGAAACGCTGAAATAGCTCCGCCAGGAATTCTTTAGGGATGTATTCTGCGGGCGCACTGACGTGCACAACAAGATTATCGCCAGAGTCACATATCCGGCGTAGAAGTGTAGACTTCCCTGCGCCCCGCGGCCCGGCAATAGCAATACTTCCTCCGTCAAGGCTTGAGATCACGCGCTTAACACGCTCAAGGGAAGAGGTTGCTACTACCAGATTGGGATCATATAGCTTCCTTAGTCCTTCAGAGTTCTGCTCAACGAGCAGCTTATGATGATCTTTGACTAGCTTGTTAATGCAATACGTAGCATGTAGAAATATTGGGTCTTCTTTAATTTCTTCTAGCCATTTCTCCCTGGCTTTAGGTATTTGGATATCGAGCTGCATACTAAGCATCATTAGCTTTGGTATAGATGCAGCCGACTTAAACTGAGTCATAACGCCTGGACCCGCAAGTAGGTATCCGGATAGCACCGATAGTGCAACGATTACCAATGTACGCCAAGGGCGCCAATCAACGCCTGCAACAAGATATAGGAGGCATAGAATTCCTATTGCCGCGCCAATCAATCCACTAACAAAAACCCACTCCCTCCATGATTTATTATGCGAGAGAGAATAAATCTTATGTCCTGCAAAAAATAACGTAGTCCCACTCAAAGCGAATCCAGTTATAACCAGCAACCCATTAGTTCTCGTAAGCTCCGAGATGAAGGCAAGGATCGCCAATACCAGCAAAAGGAGAGCTGGTGCGGTCCTCCTGTTTATATCCCCACCTATAGGAATGTAGTCGATTTGATCAGCAATATTCTTTTCTCTTTCCTGCATCGACGTGTAATTTTTATATGATTCTTTTAACTTGGTCCATTCGAATACAAGGCTCCATGACGAGTCCTGACGTAAATCATTAACATCTACAATCCCCCTATCAAACCAAGGAACGAGACGAGGGTCACCTAAACATTGATCCACGGCAGCTCTGAAGCTCGCGTAATCTCTATCGGTCCTGGTTTGTGCATTCATGAAATGCGAATCCAACCTTCTCTTGATCATGGAAGCATCGTCTACAAGACGATCGCAGATGAGAACCAAAGCGTTACAAGATCTGCAATCTGAAAATCTAGCAGATAGGGAAGGTTTGACATTAATCAATGCAGGGAAAGTCGGTCTTTAGCCCTTTTGCTGCCCAGGGGGGTGGGTGGTCATCTCCTCGTCGGGCAGGCGCAACCATAACGGTCCGGACACTTCAAGTCAGGCCGTTATTGGCGTGTACATGCTCCCGGTGACCTTCCTCGCCCGTTAGTTGTCCTACATGTACGATGGCGGCTTGATTTGGTGGGGTCGGTCTGGTGCCCCTTTGGGTGACCGGCGAGGAGATGACCACCCACGCCGTCCCCCAGGCCCGTTCATTGCCGCGACTGCCTTGACGATGCGAGCTCTGCGCCGATAGGTAAGCCACGCTTCTCGGTGAGCCGGGGTGAGGAACGAACCCCGGATCTTCGATCGCCCCCAACTACGTCGGACATCGGCCAGCCCGTGGCGATCGTCGTGCTGCATGGGGGCGGTGGCGCGACCAGTAGCCGGTGAATGGCGTAGGTGCGGCGCGGTGTGCGTGCGGCGGCGGCCCGGAGTCCTGCGCGCGTGCCGGGACCGGCCCCCAAGCCGCATGCCCGGCACGCGCCGGCAGGCGCAGGGCCGGGCGACGGCGCGCAGCGCCGCCGCCCCTTGATCTATACGAGATTAATTCGGCAACTGCTGGCCGTGCTCCAGATACAGCGGACGGCCGAGGTTGCGGGCGGTGACGGCGGCTGTGACGCGGTGGGCCAGGCGTTCGATCAGGAGGGTGGGCAGCTCTTCGACGGGGTGAAAGTCGTAGCCGGACAGTTCGTCGGCACCGAGGCGGATGTTGTCACGCACGCTCGGGCTGAGGACGCCGCCGTCGAAGAGGAACAGGACCTTGTCGCCCTCCTGCGGGTGGGGTGCCCAGTCGACCACCAGGAGGTCACCGATCGGCGGTTGGATGCCGAGTTCCTCGTGGACTTCGCGCACGCACGCCTGGAACGGGGTCTCGCCCGGTTCGATGTAGCCGCCAGGGATGTCGCGGTAGTCCTTGTAGTGGGGGCGGACCAGGAGCAGGCGGCCCTGCTCGTCGAAGAAGAGGGCCCCGGCTGCGGCGCGGGGAGTGGCCATGGGCGGGGTCTCTTGCTCGGTCATGATCCCTACGGTACGGGAAGTCCGCCCCCTGTGAGAGTCCCTCAGGTGACGCGCAGACGACGCGCCAGATCGGAGAGTCGGTGACTGGGCTTGCCCTTCTGGCGGCGGATCCAGTTCAGGACGAGTTGTCGGCTGAGGTAGTGGTGGCGGATCTGCTCGGGGGCTAGGTGTTCGGCCTGGAGGAGCGCGTCGAGTGCCTCGTCCGTACGGTTCCACAGGCTGAACGCCTGGGCGACGGCGATTCCGTGGCGGGCGCGACGCTCGATCGGCAGGGCACTGGTGTCCAGGCCGGGACCGATGTTGATGGCGACCTGGACGTCTCCCAGCTCGATGGCGGTGGCCACCTGGTGGATGGCCACGTTGGTGGGGCCGAACGCGGTCCACACATGGTTGGCGTCCCCTCCCAGCCGGCGGGCGGACTCCGCGGCCTCGCCCAAGAAAGTCTTAGTGGTGGCACGGTCGTCGGCGCGGGCGGCGGCCATTGAACCAGCGAGAAAGAGAGTGCCGTACACCGACAGGAGTTCGGGACTCGCCTGAGGCAGGTCCCCCTGGAGAAGACCGGCGGCGTCACTGGTCAACTGGGAGGCTGCCTCGTAGCGGCCGTTGGAGAGCAGGGCGTGGGTGACGGATCGCAGGAGTGAGGCGACCACGATCTGATCACCGGAGTTCTGGGCATGGCTCAGACCCCGCTCGGCGGCAATCCACGCGAGATCGGTCTCTCCGACTTTGACGAGGATGGTGGCCGCCGCGTGATAAGCCTGGCCCAGCAGGCTGAGAGCCTGGATGCGCTGATCACCCTGATAGGCGCCGGCGGCGTGGTGGGCCTCGGCGAGAAGGGCGGGCAGCCGGCGGACCACGAGGCCGTACCGGGATGCCTGGTAGGCGTGCCACACGTCGGCGATCTCGTTGTGCAGCTCGGCGAGGCTGGGTGGTTCGTGGGCCTGGGCGAGAGCGGCGAGTGGAGTGAGCTGCCGATAGTCGGTGATCGCCGCCCGTAACGCCGGGACGGTGCGGTCCCCGCTGTCGGGACTCCAGTCGAGAAGGGACGGCTCGGCAAGAAGGTCGCCGAGGGCCACGTCCAAGGCGACCGCGAGGGACTTGATGACCGACAGGCGGTCAAGCTCGATCCGGTCGTTTTCGACTTTGCTCAGCCAGTCCACCGTACGGCCGACAAGCCCGGCCAACACTTCCTGTGACATTCCGCGCCGACGGCGATACCACGCCACGCGCTCCCCGATGGTCAGATGATCCGTCATGCCTCGCATACCGGTCAGCCTCGCACGGATAACTAGGAGACCCCGGAATTCTTTTCCGGGAAGGGGCGGCTTGCGCTTCTTAGTGTCTCGGCGAGACGAGAAAACGTCCATCGTGACGGAGGAAAAGGAGTGGACACAACGGGGTCTCGCGAGACCGGTGGGGGAGAGGACTGCTCGTCCTGCCGGGGTAAGGGGTGGCGATACACGCAGGTGAACGCGACCTACGGCGCTCAGGCCATCGACGGCCGCCGCGCTCGGAGAACGCGGAGCGACTGCTTCGACTGTGCCGGAACCGGATGGCAGGGAACATGACAGACAAACTCGTGTGGCAGCGTTCGGTTGAATCCAGAAGCGGCGACCCTTCCCATGCCGCTGCGGTACTCGCCGAAGAATTGCGCAACCTGGGAATGCCCGTCGATATCCACCGAGGTGACAGAGTCGCGCTGGTCTCGGTATGGATCGACCTGGTCGTCTGGACCAACGGGATCTCGTATCACTGGTGGTCGGGAACCGTGTCGGCGCGCGGACGCTGGCTCTACGCCTATAGCCCGGCGAACGATCCGGTGGCCGCTGCTCGCCGGATCGCCGTCCGATACGCGGAACTGCGCAAAGGACACCCCTTCTCGGGGCTGGTGGAAGAGGCCCAATGCGTACTCCCGGATGATCGCCGACCGGTTGACCTGCGTGGACGGCACCGCTTCGTCCCGTACGCCCAGCCGGAGTGATCGACGTGACCCTCAACGAGTTGAACGCCGTCTACGGCAGGCGATGGAGCATCTCGGCAGCCCTGGGAGGCGGGTGGTGCGCGGTGCGCCGAGGTGATCTCTCCCAGGAAAGCGTTCGGCGCGGACTGTCTCTCGTGCGTTGCGGTCAGACTCTGGAGGAGTTGGCCCGCCATCTGGCGGCCGAGAAGCGCGTCGAAGAGCGGTGGTGGATCGCTGACGCGCCGTGCGCGGGGCTCGATCCGGCTGCCGATGCCCCACCAAAGCAGGCACGGCGACGAGGTTGATCGCCATCGGCGTGTCTCCGACACCCGGTGTGCTCCTCGTCGTCGTGCCCGGCCCGGCAGGCCATGCCCTTCCCACACCTAGGCTTGCCGGGCCTTCCATGTTCATGCGGGGGAGTGGAAGATCCGAGTGCCGATGCTACCCTCAACCTGTTAGAACATGTTAAAGCTGGTAAGGCGGTTGTCATGGCAGCTCCACGCGAGGACGGCCTCAAGTACGAGCGGGTACTGAACGCCTTGAGGTCGCGCATCGCTGACGGCACCTATCCGCCGGGAATGATGCTGCCCTCGCAGAGCCGGCTCGTCGCGGAGTTCGACGTGTCACGCCCCACGGTGATCGAGGCGCTTCGCCTGCTCCGCCAAGAAGGGTTGATCGAGTCCCAGACCGGACGCGGTTCGTTCGTGCGGGGGAAGGTGCCCACGCTGAGCCTGGAGCGCGCGTATCCCGGGCAGCGCCTTCTCGATCTCGCCGAGTCGGAGTCCTTGGCCGAGTTGCTGCAAGCCGGGATCATCGTCGCCCCCACAAGGGTCACCACTCTGCTTGAGCTGCCCGCGGGATCCAAGGCTTTCCTGCGGCAATACGTTCTCAGTGACGAGGACGGCCCCGTGGAACTGGTGTCGGCGTGGTTTCCCATCGACCTGGTCACCGGAACCAAGCTGACCTCACCCGAACCGATGGATGAGGGAATCCGGCGTCATCTGTACGGCCGTAAGCGTCTCCGGCTCGACTACGCAGTGGAACGTACGCTCGCGCGATCGGCGACGGCTGACGAGGCGCAGGTTCTGAAGGTGCCGGCCGGTGCGCCCGTGCTGAACCTCGTCGTGACGGGACATGATGCGGACGGCAGGGCGCTCCAGCTTGTCGACGCGGTCCTTCCGGGAGATCGTCACGAGCTGCGTGACGCCTACCCCCTGACCTGATCTCGCCTGATCGGTCGCTCAAATAATCCAACTTGACATGACAGGTTGGCGAATCTAGTTTTGTAGAGCAACCTGATAGGTCAGGTTGCGAATCAATTCATTTCTGTCTTATTAGGAGAGTGAGATGGCCCTTCAGGGACCCATCCCCGTCAGTTTCGAGCAGGTCTTCCCCCACGGTTGTTACGTCGTCGGGGCGGTCGAGCAGGTCAAGGACTTCGACGCCTCGACCAACGGCCGCACCGTCTACGCCAAGGACAGGACCACCGGCGAACTCGTCTGGCAGGTCGCGGTGATGGACGCCGACCCAGCCGTGAAGGCGGGGCAGAAGACGGTGTCGGTCAAGATCCTGTCGCCGGTCGAGCCGGTCGTCCCGCCGTCACTGCCGGGTCTGCCGTTCACGCCGGTCGAGTTCGACGGCATGACCGTAACCCCGTACGTCAACCAGTCCACTGGCCGCCTGGCCTACTCCGTCCGGGCCACGTCCATGCGCGCTCCGCGCGCCGCAACCGCTCCGGCGAAGACCGGCGGCAAGGACATCGCGGCCTGACAGGTAAACGGGGCCGTCGGAAGCGGCAACTTCCGGCGGCCCCTCGACTCTCCCCAGATGCGATCCGAGAGAGGGCATCAGCCTAATGTTCAGAAAGCTCCCCGGTGACGAGGCTCAGCATCTTGTCTCCACCACTCCCGACACCGCCGTAGTGTTCCGGCCGGCAGTGGTCCGCACTCCGGCGTTCGTCACGTTCGTCATCTTCGCCTGGCGGCTGTTCGCCGGATCGGTCCGGCTGTTCTGGCGACACCCGATCGCCTCGGCCGTCGTCGCGGTCCCGTGCGCGGTGGCGTGGCTGTACGGCTGGCTCCAGAGCGTGGTGCTGATCGCGGTGGCCGTGACCGCTCCGGCGCTGTGGTGCGTCGCGCACCGGCCCTCGTTCCTCCGGCTGGTCGGCTGGCGACTGCTGGCCTTCTGGCGGCTGGTCTGGGTGTACCGGAGGCACTGGCAGCCCGTGATGATCGTCTCCGGCCTCGGGAGGCACCTGCGCGGCCGGGACTACCTTCCTCACCTGATGAGGATCCGGTGCACCTCGTGGGCCGACGTGGTCACCGTGAGGATGCTGCACGGGCAGGCGGTCAAGGACTGGGCCGACCGGATCGACCACCTGGCACACGGGTTCGGCGCTCGTTCATGTCGGGTGTCGATCGCACGGGCGGGCCGGTTACTGCTCCTCTTCCCCCGCCACGACCCTCTGGCCGTCCCCCTTCCGGCTCTGCCGATTCCCGATGAGGTGTCGGTGGGGCCGGTGCAGGTCGGCACCCGTGAGGACGGCGCCCCCTGGCTGCTGAAGGTTCACGGCACCCACGTTCTCGTCGCCGGGGCCACCGGGGCGGGCAAGGGTTCGGTCATCTGGTCGACCGTTCGTGGCTTGCTTCCGGCCGTGCGGGCGGGGCTGGCGCAGATCTGGGCGTTGGATCCCAAGCGGATGGAACTGTCCTTCGGCCGTGCGCTGTTCGGAGAGCGGTACGCGGCGACGCCGGAGAGCTGCGCCGACCTGCTGGAAGCGGCGGTCGAGGTGATGCAGGAGCGGGCCGACCGGTTCGCCGGAGTTCGTCGCTCCCACGTTCCGACCGTTGAGGACCCGTTCGTCCTGGTGGTGGTCGACGAGGTGGCGTTCCTGACCGCCTACCAGTCCGACAAGGGCCTGAAGCTGCGCATTTCCGCCGCGCTCGCCACCTTGACCACCCAGGGGCGCGCGGTCGGGGTCGGAGTGCTGGCCGCGCTCCAGGATCCGCGCAAGGAGGTCATGAACATCCGCAACCTGTTCCCCGACAGGATCGCGCTCCGGCTGGATGAGTCGGAGCAGGTGGACATGGTGCTCGGCGACGGTGCCCGCGACCGGGGCGCGCTGGCCGACCACATCTCACCGGTTCCGCGACAGGGTGCGGGCGTCGGGTTCGTCCGGCTGGAAGCCTCGCCCGACCCGATCCGGGTTCGCGCGGCCTACGTCTCCGACGACGCCATCCGCGCCATGGTCGAGGCGGTGGCGGCGTGAGGGTCTGCTTCTACGGCACCGACGAGGAGATCAGCCGGGTATGCGAGCGGCCGTTCCTGGCCGTCCTCGGGCTGCGTCACCCCGATCCCGTCCTGGCCTTCGAACTGTCCAACGTCTCCGTGACCGGAGACCCGTACGGAACCGTGTTCCGGCTGGCGGCGGACCTGGCCGAAGTTCGCAAGGAGGCCGGCGAATGAGCAACGTGGTCGGCCGTGGCCTTTCACGGGCGGAGCGGCAGAGGATGCCTGTCGCCCTGGACGTGGCCGTGGAGGTCGCCAAAGCCAACGGCGTGTGCGTCCGCCCCCTGGTACTGCGACGGCTGGACACCCGCACCGGGCGGAGCGAGGACGTCAACGTCCCGTGCGGGGCCACCCGGGAGGCCAAGTGCCCGCCGTGCGCCAAGCGCAACAGGCAGCTCCGGATGGTCCAGTGTCGAGAGGGCTGGCATCTCGACCACGAACCCGTCACCGAACCGAACCCCTCCACCGATGAACAGCGGTGGCTGGTCGAGTTCCGCGCCGACGTGCAAGCCAGGCGGGACGCGGCCGAACGCTCCGGGACGGCCGACGAGGTCGCCGACTGGGACGAGGCGATCCGGGCCGTCGACGCCGAGATCAACGCGGCGGGGATACGGGGAAGCCTGTCCGCCCGTACGGCGCCCAAGCGCTCCCGCTCGACCCGGCGACGCCAGGACGCCCCGGACCTGCCCAAACGGCAGATGAGCCCTACCACGCTCGGGCGGACCTTCACCGGAACCGACGGCAGGGTCTACCGGCCGTCGATGTTCATCACCCTCACCCTGCCCTCCTACGGAAAGATCCGGTCAGGGCAGGGCGTTCCGGTCGACCCCGCCGCCTACGACTACCGGCGGGCGGCCCGGGACGCGCTGCACTTCTCCAAGCTGCTCGACCGGTTCGTGCAGAATCTTCGCCGGGTCGCCGGATACGACGTGCAGTATTTCGCCACCGTGGAACCTCAGAAGCGGCTCGCGCCGCACCTGCACATGGCGATCCGCGGGACCCTGCCGCGGGCGGAGATCAAGGCCGTCGCCGCCGCGACCTATCACCAGGTGTGGTGGCCGGCGGCCGACGAGGTCCGCTTCGAGGGCGATCATCTGCCGATGTGGGCTCCGCGGGCCGAGCTTCCCGACGGCGGGACCTACCCCGACGGGCAGAGCGGTGACTACCTCGCCCCCGACACGGGTGAGCTGCTGCCGACCTGGGACGAGGCGCTCGATCGGCTCGACCAGGACGACGACGCCGAACCGCTCCACGTGATCCGCTTCGGTGACCAGGTCGACGTTCAGGGCGTGCTCGCCGGCACCCCGGATGCCGACCAGTGCATCCGCTACCTGAGCAAGTACCTGACCAAGAGCCTGGGGGAGAGCCTCGACGCCGACGACCTCGCTCGCCGGGACCACGCGGCCCGGCTGGTCGAGGCGCTGCGGTACGAACCGTGCTCGCCGTCGTGCCCGAACTGGCTCCGCTACGGCGTACAGCCCAAGGGCGCCAAGCCGGGCATGACGCCGGGCCGGTGCCGGGGCAAGGCGCACAGGCCCGATCATCTCGGTTACGCGGGCCGTCGTGTGCTCGTCTCCCGTAAGTGGTCGAACAAGACCCTGGCCGAGCACCGGCGCGACCGGCGCACCTGGGTCCTGGAAGCCCTCGGCCTGGCCGACGATCCCGCCGAGAACGACCCGTACCGCTACGTCTGGAAACCCGTCCCCGCCGGGGACGGCAACGTCCCCCCGCTCGCCCTGCGGCTGCTGCGCATGGTCGCCGAACGCCGGCGCTGGCGGACGACCCTCCTCGCCCTGCAACAGGAGGCGACCGGACAACCCACAGGAGATCTTTCGGCAATGAGGAAGGCGGCATGAGGAAGGGCGACAAGCTGATGACCGTCCCCGAGATCCTCGAAGAGCTGGGCGGGATCTCACCTCGCACGCTCTACCGCTGGCGCGAGATCGGCAGGTTCCCCGCCGGGCTGCGCCTCCCTAACGACGAGATCCGCCTGTATCGCAGCGAGTTCGAGGCATGGCTCGAAACCCTCCGCGAGGAGCGCGGCCGGAGAGGCAGGGCGGCGTGAGCACCTCGTACAAGGTCAAGTTCTGGGGGATCCGCACCAACACTAGATCCGACGGCACGGGCAAGAAGCCCCGCGTCGTCTCCCACACCGTCCGCTGGACCGTGGGGGAGCGGGAGAGGTCCTCGACCTTCAAGACGAAGGGGCTCGCCGAGAGCTTCCTGTCGGACCTGCGGCAGGCGGCCAGGAGCGGAGAGGCGTTCGACCTGGAGAGCGGTCTTCCCGCCTCAATGGTCAAGGCCAAGGATGCCCGCACCTGGTACGCCTTCGCCGTCGCCTACGTTCATGCTTGGTGGCCCCATGCGGCGGCCAAGACCCGGGAGGGCATGACGGACACGCTCGCCAACGTCACGCCGGTCCTGACGAAGGACCTGCCCGGCCGTCCCGCCGACGAGACGATCCGGCGGGCGCTGCGGGAGTTCTCCTTCCTGCCGGAGGACCGTCGGCCGGAACCTTCACCGGAGATCGCCCGCGCGGTGCGGTGGCTGGAGGCGGCCTCGCTGCCTCTGAGCGCCCTGGAGGAGGCCAAGCACACCCGCGCGGCGCTGGAGGCCCTGGCTCTGCTCCTGGACGGTACGGCGGCGGCCACTTCGACCTACCGGCGCAAGCGCGCGGTCTTCCATCACGTGCTGGAGTACGCGGTGGAGCTGGAGGAGCTCTCGGCGAACCCGCTGCACCGGGTCAAGCTCCGCAAGCCCAAGTCCACCGGTGAGATCGACCGGCGCTCGGTGGTCAACCCGGCTCAGGCGCGGGAGTTGCTGACCGCGGTGACCTACGTCGGCCGTTCGCGGGGGCCGATGCTGGCGGCCATGTTCGCCTGCATGTACTTCGGCGGTCTGCGCCCGGCCGAGGCGGCGGGACTACGGGCCAAGGACTGCCACCTGCCCACGTCCGGCTGGGGCCTGCTGACCCTGGAGAGGACCAAGCCGCAGAGCAACAAGCGGTTCACCGACTCGGGAGAGACGCACGACGATCGCGGGCTCAAGCACCGGGGCCGCAAGGTGGTCCGGGAGGTCCCGATCCCGCCGGAGCTGGTGGCCACGCTGCGGGACCACATCGACAGGTTCGGCGCCGGTCCGGACGGCCGGCTGTTCCGCACCCGCACGGGTGGCCTGATCTCCGGGTCGGCCTACGCCAAGGTCTGGAAGGAGGCGCGGACGTATGCGTTCACGCCTGATCAGGCGGCCTCACCACTGGCGGCCCGGCCGTACGACCTGCGGCACGCGGCGGTGTCCCTCTGGCTCAACGCCGGAGTGCACGCGCCGGAGGCGGCCGAGCGGGCGGGGCACGGGGTGGACGTGATGCTCAAGGTCTACGCCAGGTGCATCGACGGCCAACGCGAGGTGGCGAACCAACGCATCCTCGACGCGCTCGCCGCATGACATCACCGACACGCGCCACCAAGGACCCCGGGACCCCTCGGGGTCCTTCGGCGTTCCGGGCTCGGAACCGTTCCGTGAGTCTCCGGAAACCCCGGTTTCACCTGGGAAAACGGGGCCTCGGGCATTCCGCGTATGTTCCGCGACCGGTGGCGTGCGGCTGCTCACGGCTGCCTTTGGCTGCATGGGGGCGTCCACCCCGGAACATGGAAAAGACCAGGTCAGAGTGGAGATGACCTGGTCCTGGTTGCGCGCCCTGCAGGATTCGAACCTGCGACCGTCGGATTAGAAGTCCGGTGCTCTATCCAGCTGAGCTAAGGGCGCTCCCGCCTAATTGTGCATGATCCGGGGAGTGTCCATGCATCGAATTTCCGTCTGTGTCGTGAGGATCACTTCACGGGCGGGCGACCGGTGCGCGAACGCTCGGGTCGTGATGGCGGCCAAGGAAGTGTACCTGAGGGAGATCTGCCCGGTGGCGTGGCCGTGTCGTCGGTGATCTCCGGGGAGCCGGGGGTTTCGCCGAAAATCGTTCTCTCCGGCGGGTGGACCGGTCTAGGCTCGTATGTCATGTTCGCCGTCACGCTCCATGAGGAGATTCCCTTATTGGGCGGTGACGTGACCGACGGGGTTGTGCGGGTCGGTGACACCGTCCGCAGGCCGACTCGGCCTTCCACGCGCTCGGTGCACGCGCTGCTGCGGCATCTGGAGGCAGTCGGGTTCGACGGCGCGCCCCGGATCGTCGGAGTCGACGGAAGGGGCAGGGAGGTCCTGACCTACGTCGAGGGGGAGTCGGCGCCCAGGCCGCTGCCCGCGTACGCGCTCACCGACGAGTCCCTGGCCGCGCTGGCGGTGCTGCTGCGGCGCTTCCACGACGCCTCCGCCGGGTTCGTCCCCCCGCCCGACGCCGTCTGGGAGGCCGGGTCCAACGACGACGCGGCCCCCGAGCTGATCGGTCACTGTGACGTCAACCTCGACAACGTGATCTTCCGTGACGGGCTGCCGGCGGCGCTGATCGACTTCGACATGGCCAGGCCGACGACCAGGCTGTTCGACGTGGTGACGACCCTGCGGCACTGGGCCCCGATCGCAGATCCGGTCGATCTGGAGCCACTCCAGGCCTCCCTGGAGATCGGACCGAGGCTGCGGCTGTTCTGCGACGCGTACGGTCTGAAGCCTCGTGACCGCCGTCGCCTCCTGGACCTCTCTAGAGTGCGCTTCGACCGTTCCTACCATGCCATGCGCACCAAGGCGGTGACCCTCGGCGGCGGCTGGGCCCGCATGTGGGACAGTGGCGCGGGAACGCGCATCCGCCGGGCCTGTGCCTGGCTTGAGAAGAACCAGGACCGGCTCCATGCCCACCTTGTCTGACCTGTCCGGCACGCCCGCGCCCGAGGGGGTGGGGAAGGTCCTCTCCCGCCTTCTGCCCCGAGCCGCGAGCAGGTCCTCCTCGAAGAGCGGGTCCTCCTCGAAGGGGGCCGGGACCGGGAGGGCACAGGCTCTGGGGATGCTCGCCGGGATCGTCGCCGACGCCGTCCTCGGCGACCCGAGGCGCGGGCATCCGGTCGCGCTGTTCGGGCGGGCCGCGGCGGCGTTGGAGAGGCGCGTGTACGGCGACGCCCGCCCCACGGGGGTCGGCTACGTCGCGCTGTGCGTCGGCCCGGTCGCGCTGCTCGGGGTCGCCGTGACCGGTGTGGGGAACAGGGTGGGAAACCCCTTGCTGCGGGGCGCGGTGAGCGCCGTCGCGACCTGGGCGGTGCTGGGCGGCACGACGCTGGGGCGCGAGGGCGTGGCCATGGCCGAGTTCCTCGAGGCCGACGACCTCGCCGGGGCGCGCGGCAGGCTCTCGCACCTGTGCGGGCGCGACCCCTCCCCGCTGGGCTCCGCCGAGTTGGCCAGGGCCACGGTCGAGTCGATCGCGGAGAACACCTCGGACGCCGTGGTGGCGCCGCTGTTCTGGGGGGCGGTCGCCGGTGTTCCCGGGCTGCTGGCCTATCGGGCGGTCAACACGCTGGACGCCATGGTCGGCCACCGTAACGCCCGCTACGAGCGTTTCGGGTGGGCCGCCGCCAGGCTCGACGACGTCGCCAACTTCGTTCCGGCGCGGATCACCGGTCTGCTCACGGTTCTGTGCGCCCCTCTGGCAGGCGGCTCGGTCCGGCAGGCCGCGGGCGTGCTGCGCAGGGACGGTCACCGCCATCCGAGCCCCAACGCGGGCCGCTGCGAGGCGGCCTTCGCCGGGGCGCTGGACGTCACGCTCGGCGGCACGAACGTCTACGGCGACCGCGTGGAGCACCGCCCCGAGATGGGGGACGGGCCGAAGCCGTCGGTCGGGGACATCCGCCGTTCGGTGCGGCTGGCACGGGCGGTCGGCCTCGCCGCGGCGGGCCTGGCGGTGCTGGCGGCGTCGCGGCGCGCCCGCGGACGGTCGAGGTGTCTCCCACGATGGTGATCACGGCGCTCGCGGCCGGTCGGTGATCGGCGCGGGCGATCGACGCGCCCTGGGTGGGCGGCACGGTGTGCCACACGTCATGCTGTGTGCATGATTGCCCACCCACCGGGGAGGCCGCCCGTGACCCAGGCCGGTCCCGACAGCGCAGAACGGGGCGGCCACGGCCTCGTGACCACCTTCCCGCCTCGCCGCCACGAGCCCGCCCTCCCGGCCGCGACGGTCACGGGGGTGGGCGCGTGAGAGGGGCCCTGCTGGTCGCCGGGACCACCTCGGACGCGGGCAAGAGCGTCGTCACCGCGGGAATCTGCCGCTGGCTGGCCAGGCAGGGGGTGAAGGTCGCGCCGTACAAGGCCCAGAACATGTCGTTGAACTCCTTCGTCACCGCCGACGGCGCCGAGATCGGCAGGGCCCAGGCGATGCAGGCCGCCGCGTGCGGCCTGGAGCCGACCGCGGACATGAACCCGATCCTGCTCAAGCCGGGCAGTGACCGGCGCAGCCAGGTCGTGGTCATGGGCAGGCCGCTCGCCGAGGTCGACGCGATGGAGTACTGGGAGGTCAAGGACCGGCTCCGGCAGGTGGCCGTGGAGGCGCTCGAGCGGCTGCGCGACTCCTACGACGTGGTGGTCTGTGAGGGGGCGGGCAGCCCGGCGGAGATCAACCTGCGCAGGGGCGACATCGCGAACATGGGGCTGGCCCGGGCCGCGAACCTGCCGGTGATCGTGGTCGGCGACATCGACAGGGGCGGGGTCTTCGCCTCGCTGTTCGGGACGGTCGCGCTGCTGGAGCCCGCGGACCAGGCGCTGATCGCCGGTTTCGTGGTCAACAAGTTCAGGGGGGCGCCCGAGCTCCTCGAACCCGGGCTCGACATGATCAGGAACCTGACGGGGCGCGAGGTGTACGGCGTGCTGCCCTGGCTGGACGGCCTCTGGCTGGACGTCGAGGACTCCCTGGCCCTGGACAACAGGCCCTCCGCCGGGCCGCGGGCGCCGTACGGCCGGCAGACCCTGCGGGTCGCGGTGGTCAGGCTGCCGCGCATCTCCAACTTCACCGACGTCGACGCCCTGGTCTCGGAGCCGGGGGTGACGGTCAGGTTCGTGACCTCCCCCGGCGAACTGGACGACGCCGATCTGGTGGTGCTGCCCGGCTCCCGCGCCACGGTCTCCGATCTGGCCTGGCTGCGCGCGACCGGCCTGGCGGACGCGCTGCCCGGCAGGGTGCTGCTGGGCATCTGCGGCGGCTACCAGATGCTCGCCAGGACCATTCGCGACGACGTCGAGTCGGGAGCGGGAACGGTCGAGGGGCTGGGGCTGCTGCCCGCGACGGTGGAGTTCGCGGCCGAGAAGACGCTGGGCCGTCCCGTCGGCAGCGCGTACGGCTGCCGCGTCGAGGCCTACGAGATCCACCACGGCGTCGTGACCCCCGAGGGCGGGGAGTCCTTCCTCGACGGCTGCCGCTCCGGCACGGTCTGGGGCACGACCTGGCACGGCGCCCTGGAGAACGACGACTTCCGCCGGGCGTTCCTCGCCGAGGCGGCGGCCGCCGCGGGGCGCGACTTCACCCCGGCTCCCGGAGTCAGCTTCGCCGCGCTGCGCGAGGAGCGGCTGGACGCCCTGGGTGACCTGGTCGAACGGCATGTGGACACCGACGCCCTGCTCAGGCTTCTGGAGGGCGGCGCCCCGGCGGGCCTGCCGGTCCTGCCTCCTGGCGGGGCCTTGCGCGAGGCGCCGGACTTCTCCAGAATCTCGCACAATAGAGCCATGGAAGGTGAATGATGTTCCGGCTCGTGGTGGTTCTTCTCATCATCGCCGTGGTCGTCGTGGTGGTCCTGCGCCCCGACCCGATAATGCGCGTCCTCAAGGGGAACAGGCGACCCGCTCTCGACGATCCCCGTGAGATCCTCAAGCGCCGTTACGCGGCGGGGGAGATCGACGAGGACGAGTACCTCCGCCGGATGTCGGGCCTCTCCCAGGACTGGTAGACGGCCTGCCCGGTTCGGGCGTCCCGCGGGATCGCAGCGGGACGCGGCCGGTTCACGCCTCGACGCCGCTCGGGCGGCGGTCGCCGGCGACTGGGGGTTTCCCAGTGCCCGGCGGCTTTTTCGATGATCCTTGGAAGCGAACGTCACAGTGCGCCGAGGAGCAGGATGTCCGGACTGGAAGCCGTCGTGGCCGCTGCGGGAAAGGCCGTCGCGGGACGTGCCGTGCGGGAGGGGCTCGCCGCCAGGGCGGCCAGACAGGAACGGGGCGCGGACCTGACGACCCTGATCCGCAGCGGTTTCCCCGACCGGTTCGTACGGCGCAGCCTCGAACGCCAGATCGAGGCCGTCGCCGACGGGATCGAGCGGCGGCTCGCGGTGCTCGTCGAGCAGGAGTACGGCGGGCTCACCGAGAACGACAGGGCGGCGGTGCTCCACGAGGTCGTGGCGACCCTGGAGGCCGCGGACCTGTCCGACCGGGCCGTCATGGCCGCCGACATGGACCCGGTCAGGCTCGCGAAGACCCTCGGAGCCGGGTCGCCCGCCCCCGCCAGGCAGCTCGGCGAGGCCGGGGCCAGGCTGTACGACGTGCTGCTCGAGGAGTGCCTCGACTGTCTGCTCCGCGTCGTCCAGCAGCTCCCGCAGTATCTCCCCAGGGCCGCGACCGAGGTCCTGGGCCGGATGTCCTCCGTGGAGGAGCAGGTCGCCGCGCTCGGCCAGCGGATCGCCTCGGGTCTCGACAGGCTGCCCGTCCGCTCGCTCGACGCGCCCTCCGGCACCCAGGACGACGCGGAGTTCGAACGCCGCTACCTCGAACATCTCAGCACGGTCCTCGACGAGGTCGAGCTGTTCGGCGTCCGGGTGGAGAACTACCGGCCTCGTGCCACGTTGAGCGTCGCCTACATCAGCCTCAGCGTCTCGGCGGAGAGCCGGGCAGGGCGTCGTCGCGTCCCCGACCGGTTGCTCTTCGCCGACCTGACCGAGACGGCCGCCGAGCACGAGGCGGCGCCCCTGCGCGTCGAGAGCGCGCTCGGCCGCTCCCCGCGGACGCTGCTTCGGGGCGACGCGGGTTCCGGCAAGAGCACGCTGCTGCGCTGGCTGGCGGTGACGGCCGCGAGGAGCGGCTTCTCCGGAGACCTGGCCCACTGGAACGGCTGGGTGCCGTTCGTCGTCAAACTCCGCAGCCACCCCTCGGGGAGGTTCCCCACCCCGGAGGAGTTCCTCTCCGACGTCGCCGGGGCCGTCGCGGGACGGATGCCGGACGGCTGGGCGCACCGGGTGCTCGACGCGGGACGGGCGCTGCTGCTCGTCGACGGGGTCGACGAGCTGGCCGTGCGGCACAGGCCCGCGGTCAGGCAGTGGCTGGGCGGCCTGCTGGCCGCCTACCCGCAGACCGTGACGATCGTGACCTCCCGGCCCGCGGCGGCCGACGCGCGCTGGCTGGGCGAGGAGGGCTTCTCCCCGCTCGTGCTGGAGCCGATGACCCCGTCGGACCTGCGGGCGCTCGTACGGCAGTGGCACACCGCCATGCGCGGGTCCAGGAGCCTGCCGTGCGCTCCGGAGCGGCTGGACGAGTACGAGGGCGCGCTGCTGGCCAGGTTCGAGAGCAGCCCGCACCTGAGGATGCTCGCCTCGACCCCGTTGCTCGCGGCGATGCTGTGCGCGCTGAACCTGGACCGGGGCAAGCAGCTGCCGCGCAACCGGATGGGGTTGTACGCGGCGGCGCTGGAGCTGCTGCTCGAACGCAGGGACGCCGAGCGGGGGATCGCCTCGGAGGTCGCGTTGGAGCCCGAGCAGAAGGTGCGGGTGCTGCAGGACCTGGCCTGGCAGCTGACGGTCTGGGGGCGTTCCGAGCTGTCCGCGGTTACGGCGCTCAGGCGGGTGGAGGACAGGATCCGGAGCATGCCCAGGGTCGACGCGTCCGCGCAGGCCGTGCTGGAGCACCTGCTGCAGCGCAGCGGGGTGGTCAGGGAGCCGGTGCCGGGGCGGATCGACTTCGTGCACCGGACCGTGCAGGAGTATCTCGCGGCCAAGCAGGCGGCCGACGACGCGGACGTCGAGCCGCTGGTCGAGCGGGCGCACCTGGACCAGTGGCGGGAGACCGTGGTGATGGCCGCGGGACACGCCAACGCCCCCGTACGGCACGAGCTGCTGCGCGGCCTGCTCGACCGGGTCGACGAGGGCGGCCGTCACGGGCGCAGGCTGCGGCTGCTGGTCGCGGGCTGCCTGGAGACGATCCAGGAGCTTCCCGGGGACCTGCGCGAACGCGTCGAGGACTGCCTCGCCACGGTGATCCCGCCCAGGAACAAGGCGGAGGCGAGGGTGCTCGCGCTCGCCGGGGAGGAGGTGCTCCGCCGCCTCCCCGACGAGCTGGGCGGGCTGTCGGAGGCGAGGGCGGCGGCGACGGTGCGGGCCTGCTGGCTGATCAACGGGGTCGACGCCCGACGCAAGCTCGCGGGATACCGGAGGGATCCGCGCGGGGAGGTCCGGCGGGAACTGGTGGCCGGGTGGAGCTACTTCGATCCCGACCTGTACGCCGCCGAGGTTCTCGCGGAGGCCCTCCTGCGCGCGGGCATACTGAACATCAGTAATCCGCGACTTCTGGGAAGTCTCCGGCACCTCGGGCATCTCATGGCCCTTCACGTGTTCTGTCGGCCCGTTGACGGCCTGGGCTTCCTCCGGCACACGCCGTCGTTGCGCTCGCTGCGTCTGTACTCCGTGGGCGAGGCCGATCTCGACGACGTGGCGTCCCTGCCGAGGTTGAGACAGTTGTCGATCACCATGAGCCTGCGCCGCTCCGCCGACCTCGGATGCCTCGCCCGGCTGACCCGGTTGCGGCGTCTGAGCCTGCTGAACCACGACTTCGGGGAGGATCTCACCTTCCTCGACGCCCTGCCGTCGCTCGACTCGCTGGTGCTCGGCGACCTGGAAACGGTCAGGGACTTCGGCCCGGTCACCCGGCACGCCGAGCTGGACACGCTCTCCCTCTACGGGGCGCGCCATCTGAGGCACGCGGCGTTCTTCGCCGGCTTTCCCCGGCTGAGGAGGGTCAACCTCAGCCACGTCGACGTCCAGGGCGGTCTCGCCGCTCTCGTCGACCACTGCCCGGAGGTGAGTGTCCTCCGGCTCTGGAACGTCTCCGTCGACGACCTGGACGCGCTGAGCGCCCTCGGCCTCACCGAGCTGAGCCTGGTGGACTGTCCGGGGGTGACGGATCTGGCCCCGCTGGCCCGCCAGCGAGAACTCGAGGCCCTGAACCTCAGCGGCTCGGCCGTCTCCGACCTCGCCCCCCTGGCCGGTCTCATGGGGCTTCGCGACCTCGTTCTCGACGGCTCCCGGGTGACGGACCTCTCACCCCTCGCGTCCCTGGACGCGCTGAAGGAAGTCGACCTGCGAGGCACCGCCCCCGTCCTCGACCTGGCTCCGCTGTCCGGCAAGCCGGGCCTCCAGGTGGTGGCCGACGCCGGTCAGGAGCTTCGCAACGCCCGCCTGCTCCACAGCAGCGCGCGGATCAAGCGGCTGTGACGGGCGGGCGCGTCGACGAGGGCGACGCCTGATCGCGCCCTCGTCGACGTGCCGTCCCCTGCTCAGGCGGGGGAGACCGGGGCGGACCGGTTCTCGGCGATCCAGGCGTCGATCTTCTCCCACTGGTCGAACAGCCAGCCGATCTGCGCCTCGCGCTCCCGCGGGACGTCTTCGGCCCGGACCCGCCACCACTTGGCCCTGATCTCGGCTCGGACGGGGAGCTTGCGCCAGACGTCGCCGATCGTGACCAGGTCGTCGAGGCCGGTGTGGGCGACGAAGACCACGTCCGCGGCGGGGCAGGCCTCGATGGCGGCGATCGCTCCGTTGGGGTGGGGGGCCATGAGATGCTCCAGCCCTCTGGCGCGGGCGGCCTCCTCCGCCAGGCCCTTGCGCTCAAGGCGCAGGATGGCCCGCCAGCGGCGCTTCGGGGTGAAGTTGCCGCCCTCAGGGAAGATCACCAGGGCGTCGTCGGCGTCCATGTCCGAGGCCAGGCGGTGGATCTCGGCGACGACGCCGCTCGCCGAGACCTCGCGGGGGACGAAGGCGTTGGGCAGGCGGTTGATCATCACGTCCAGCGAGGGGTCGAGCTGCAGGGCCGCCTTCATCACGATCCTCGGGCGGCGGCCGTACAGGGTGAGCAGGTGGTGCACGAGCAGGACGGAGTCGCCGGGGCCCGCGTGGCGGGACAGGACGATCACGGGACGGGTGAGGCGGCGGGAGACCTCCTCGGGGGTCGACGGCGGCTCGTCGATCTCGACGCTCAGCCGGAAGATCCGTACGGCCGCGCCGTAGACCCCGGCCAGCACCCACCTGACCAGCGCGTAGTGCCGCTCCTGCTGTTCGTCGCGGCTGAGCCGCCCGCCGAGTCCGCCCGCGATCCACAGCCACAGACAGGCGACCAGCGCCATCGACTCCAGCGTCAGCCAGGCGACCGCGAACCAGACGAGGCGGGTGCCGCGCCGCTGCGGGGGCGGCAGGCGCAGCGAGGCGGCGGTCACCACCAGCAGCCAGACCGGGAGCGTGACCACGGCGACCACGGTGAGCACGATGACGAGGGGCGCGAGGATCAGGCGGCGGACGATGCGAGGAGGGAGCATGAACGTCTCCTTCCTGCCAGGTCCATACGGTCCTTTATATGCCTATATGAGCTGATCTGCGGGTTTCTGGTGGTCCGAGATCTCAGGGAGATCCGGAGGGGCGCTGGGCGAGATAGCGGGACGAGGCCTCGTAGGCGCGCTCGATGTGACCGGATATCTGCGACGAGTCCCGGTAACGCAGCTGGGAGAGGTCGACCCCGGGACGGGTCTCGGCCCCCGCGGGCATCACGTGAACCTCCACGCCCTCGGGCAGGGCGGCCATCTCCTCGGCGAAACGGTGCCTGCGGGCGATTTCGAAGGCGGTCAGGCCGACCTCCCAGGGACGGCGCGGAACGGTCAGCGGCCGCTCGATCCGGCCGACGTGCAGGACGTAGACGCGGCGGGCGCCGAGGGCCACCGCGCGCCCCACGGGGATGCTGTGGACCAGCCCGCCGTCGAGGAAATGGCCGCCGCCGACCCGGACCGGCGGGAGCAGGCCCGGCACGGCGCACGAGGCGAGGACCGCCTCGACCAGCGGACCCTCGGTGAACCAGTGGGCGCGGGCGTGCTCGACGGAGGCGGCCACGCACTGGAACGGCACGGCCAGCTCCTCGATGCGGGAGACCGGAAGGGTCCGGGCCAGCAGGTCGCGCAGCGGCTCGGGGGAGTGCAGGTGGGTGCCGCTTCTGGCCAGGGTGGACAGGCGGGTCATCCACGATCCGGCGAAGGCCGTACGGACGACGTCCGAGCCCCACAACGAGGTCAGGCGCGCGACCGCGTCGGCGGGGTCGGCCGCGAGCACGACGCCGTTCAGCGCGCCCACGGACGTGCCGACGACCAGGTCGGGTTTGACGCCCGCCTCGTCGAGCGCCCGCAGCATGCCCACCTCGTGGGCGCCGAGCAGGCCTCCGCCGCCCAGCACGAAGGCCGTGTCCATGCCCTGGCCGGCGGCCGGGGTCGTGTCCGGGGTCATGTCCGGAGGCGTGTCCGGGTCCGCGCTCATGGCTTTCACGATAGACGTCCCTGCGAGCCCCTGACCCGCGGCAATTGATCGTTTAGTCTCGATACCTGGCGTACTTTCCGGTTGGTTCGAGGCATCGGCGCGGCGGGGAGACCTTCATGATCCATAGGACAGGGGAGCACGCGGTCGTTCTGGGAGCGGGGATCAGCGGGCTGCTCGCCGCACGGGTGCTGACCGACTTCTACGACCGGGTGACGCTCGTCGAACGGGACGACCTCACACAGCAGGCTCCTCGCAGGGGCGTGCCGCAGGGCTTCCACGCGCACGCCCTGCTGCCGCGGGGCCTGCAGGTCCTGGAGGAGCTGTTCCCCGGCCTCACCGGGGAACTGGTCGCCGGGGGCGCGGTGCCGTACGAGATGATCGTGCAGGTTCGGATGATCATGGGCGGTCGTGAGTTCGCGAGGTCGCCGACCGGAGACAGGGGGATCTCGGCGACCAGGCCCTTCCTCGAGGGGCACGTCCTGCGGCGGGTGCGGGAACTGCCGGGCCTGGTGGTACGGGACCGCACTCAGGTCGCGGGACTCGTCACGAAAGACGACGGGGTCACCGGCGCGCTGGTCGCCGGCGTCGGGGACGGCGCCGAGGAGGAACTGCCCGCGGATCTCGTCGTCGACGCCATGGGCAGGGGCGGCCGGACGCTCGCCTGGCTGGAGTCGATGGGCTTCGACCGGCCGCAGGAGGAGACCGTCAAGGTGGAGGTCGCCTACTCGACGTGGTACCTCAGGCTCGCGGAGGGGGCGCTGGGGACGGACCACATGATCCTTGTCGGCACGCATCCGGGGCAGCGCAAGGGCGCCGCGCTCTGCGCCGTCGAGGGCGACCGCTGGCTGGTGACGCTCGGCGGCAACGCGGGCCTGCGCCCTCCCACCGACCCTGAGGGGTTCTTCGCCTGGCTCGACGAGGTGGTCCCCGCCGAGGTGGCCGAGGCGGTGCGCGCCGCCGAGCCCCTCGGCGAGATCGGCACGGCCGGCATCCCGACCAGCGTGCGCCGCAGGTACGAGCGGCTCGACCGTTTCCCCGAGGGACTGCTCGTCACCGGGGACGCGATCTGCAACTTCAACCCCATCTACGGGCAGGGCATGGCGGTCGGCGCGCTGGACGCGCTCGCGATGCGCGACTCCCTGAGCGCCGGCGCCGACGACCTCGCGCGCCGCTACTTCGCCGCGGTGGCCAGGGCCCTCGACCCGGCCTGGCAGTTGTCGACCGGGGCGGACCTGGCCATGCGCAAGACGAAGGCGGCCAGAACCCTGCGGGTCAGGCTCCTCAACGCCTACATCCGCAGGCTGCAGTGGGCCGCCGCCCGCGACCCCAGGGTCGCCGTCGCCTTCACCAGGGTCACCGGCCTGCTCGATCCGCCCTCCGCCCTCATGCGCCCCGCCGTGGTGTGGCGCGCCCTGCGAGGCTGAGACCGCCCCTCCTTTCCTCACCTCCGCGAGGCTTCCGGGTCCCGTCGTCCTGACGCGGCGACGGGCCGGCCGCCCGAGGGGGAGGCGGCCGGGGAGGAGGGGTGAGGTCAGGGCAGGAGGAGGAGCTTGCCCGTGGTGCGCCGGGCTTCCAGGTCCTCGTGGGCCCGGGCGGCCTCGGCCAGGGGGTAGCGGTTGGAGATGTGGACCCTGAGCTCTCCCGAGGCCACCCAGCCGAAGATGTCGGAGGCCCGCCAGGCCAGTTCGTCGCGGGTGGCGACGTAGGGACCGAGGGAGGGGCGGGTCAGGAAGAGGGATCCGCCGGCGGCGAGGGTCTGCGGGTCGACGGGCGGGACGGGGCCGCTGGCCTGGCCGTACAGGGCCATCATGCCGCGAGGCCGCAGTGAGGCGAGGCTCGCGGCGAAGGTGGCGGCGCCCACGCCGTCGTAGACGACGTGCACTCCGGAACCGGTCAGGTCGCGCACCGCGTCGGCGAAGCCGTCGTAGCGGAGGACCTCGTCCGCGCCGGCCTGGCGGGCCAGCGTCTCCTTCTCCTCGGTGGAGACGGTGCCGATCACCCGGGCGCCGCGCAGCTTCGCGATCTGGGTGAGCAGCAGGCCGACGCCTCCGGCCGCGGCGTGCACCAGCACGTCGTCACCCGGCTTCACCTCGTAGGTCGAGTGGGCCAGGTAGTGGGCGGTCAGGCCCTGAAGGGTCACCGCCGCCGCGACCTCGGCCGTGATCCCCTCGGGTACGGCCAGCAGCTGGGAGGCGGGCACCACCGCCCGCGAGGCGTAGCTGCCCATCACGCTGGACCAGGCCACGGTGTCGCCGACGGAGACTCCTGTGACGTCCTCGCCGACCGCCGCGACGGTTCCCGCGCCCTCGTTGCCGGGGACGAAGGGCAGGGAGAGCGGGTAGCGGCCGATCCGGTGGTAGACGTCGATGAAGTTCACGCCGCTGGCGGTGACGTCGACCAGCACCTCGCCGGGGTTCGGCTCCGGATCCGGACGGTCGGTCTTGTAGGCGAGGACCTCGGGGCCGCCGGTGGCGGAGACGACTATGGCGCGCATCGTGCTGAACTCCTTCGCTCGGTTGGGTGCTTTGATCGTCCCCAACCCCGGACCGGCCACTCGCTGTTCCCCTACCCCGGGCCGGCCGCTCGCCTTCGTCGCTCCGGACCGGGCTCCGGGCAGGTCACTCGCCGTTCTCGCCGGGGGCGTTCGTCGAGGGGGCGCTCTCGCGCGGGGTGCCGTGCATGGTGAAGTTGTCGAAGGACGCCTTGAGCGTGGCCTTGCTCTTCTCGCCGACCCGCGCGAGCACCCCGACCTGCCCGCTGGGCAGCGGGTTCGCGTCGAGGACGGACCCGATCTGCTCGCCGTCGACCCACATGGTCAGACGCACGCCGTCCACGCCGCCCGCGCACTCGGCCTGCAGGCGCACCGGCCGGTCCTTGGGCAGTTCGACCTCGACGGGCTTGATCAGCTCGCCGCCGCCGCTCTTGACGGCCTTGCGGATGCGGGCCGTGCCCAGGGTGTCGATCAGGAACTCGTAGCGCGTCGCCTGGTAGTCGTCCTCGCCGCGGCAGAACAGCCCGTACTGGCCGGTTCCGTTGCTGCCGTCGCGGACCCCGGCGTCGACGCCGAGGAGGAAGCGGTCGGGGATGACCGGGGTCGGGCTGGCCGAGGGGTCGGGGCTGGCGGGCGGGGCGGTCAGGAAGCCGATCGGGGCCTTCTCCCGGCCCACCGGGGAGACGCCGTCCACGTCGACGGCGTAGTAGCCCTCGGGGGAGTAGCCGTACTTGTCGTCGACTCCGTCGTAGACGCCGCCGTTCCAGCCGTTCCCGGTCTGGGTGAAGTCCTCCTGGTAGAGCAGGGGCAGGCTCTCCGGCGGGCCGCCCCCGGAGAGGGCGAGGTAGAGGCCGCCTCCGCCGACCACCGCGACCAGGGCCGCGACCGCCGCCCCCACGACCGTCTTCCTGCCGCCGCCGAACCGTCGCGCGACTCCTGCCGGGGGCGGGCCCTGGTGGCCCGTGTGGGTGTCGTCCTCGGAGGACCCGGTCCACATGGCCGCCGTCCCCGCGACGGTGGGAGTCGCGGCGGGGATCCCGGGCGCGGAGAACCCCGTGGGCGAAGCCGGGGGAGGCCCGGAGGAGGGCCGGAAGGAGGGGGCGGAAGAGGCCGTGAACGTCACGGGCCCCGCCTCGGGCGGACCCTGCTGCCAGGCCTCCCGCACCGAGTACGCGGCCTGTTCGGGCGCCGCCGGGCGGCCGACCAGGTGGTCGAGGATCTGCTGGGAGGTCGGCCTGCCTGCGGGGTCCTTGGCGATGGCGTAGGTCACCAGCTCGCGCAGCGGCCCTTCCATGCCCTCCAGGGTCGGCTCGGTGTTGAGCACCTGGTACAGCACCGACGGCAGGCTCTCTCCGCCGAACGGCGGCTTGCCGCTCGCGGCGAAGGCGACCAGGCAGCCCCAGGAGAAGACGTCGCACGCGGGGGAGACCGGCTCGCCGCGCAGCGCCTCCGGCGCCATGTAACGGGGCGTGCCGAGGATCTCGCCGGTCCCGGTGATCCCGCCGAGCGTGTCCAGCGCGCGGGCGATGCCGAAGTCGATAACCCTGGGGCCGACGGAGGAGAGCAGCACGTTGGACGGTTTGAGGTCGCGGTGCACGACCCCCGCGCCGTGGATCGCGGCCAGCGCGGTCGCCACGCCGACCGCCAGCGCGTCGAGGCTGGAGCCGCGGAGCGGCCCCCCCGACTGCACGGCGTCCTCGAGGTTCGGCCCGGCGACGTACTCGGTGACGACGTAGAGCTGGTCACCGTCGAGCGCGGCCTCGATCACGGCGGCGGTGCAGAACCGGCGGACCCGCTGGGCGGCGTCGGCCTCGCGGCGGAAGCGCATCCGGAACTGGTCGTGCCTGCTGTACTCCGGGTTGATCACCTTGATGGCCACCCGCTGCCCATCAGGCGACTCGCCGAGGTAGACCGTGCCCATCCCACCTCTGCCGAGCTGGCCGAGCACGCGATATCGCCCTATGTAAAACGAATCGCCCGCATTGAGGTTGCTCACCGTCATACCTAACCGCATACGCCGCCGCCTGAAGGGCTCAGCCTATCGAGATCCTTCCTGACGCCGGCCGCCGCGGCAGCGCCACGTCGATCTTTTCCAGGCCGTTCGAGGAACGCGGCCGGGCCCGCGACGCGGACGCGAGGTGCGATCGCGGTCTCTCCCGGAGAGGATGTCGCGCGATATGCACTGAAATCCAACGAACGTATACCGACAAGCCGGCCCGGTGGGTCGGGGGCGGGTTTCCGTCCGATGAACGCTCGAAGTACGTCAGGGGAATGCGTGAGCTGCGGCTTCATGAGTCATTCCCCCTTGTCTAGCGTGTGAGGCGCTGGACCGTCCGGGTGCGCGCGGCGCGGGTGTTCGCCGCCGGGACATGCGGTGACAGATGCGGTGACAGGGAGCGGGTTCGGGGGGCGGGCGTGAGAGACGAGTCGCGGGCCGGCGGTCAGGTGCTGGAACGGCGCCGCAGGGCCGCCGACGCCACGGAGGCGGAACGGCTGGCGCTGTGCCCCGGCGACCCGGTGCTGTCGGTGCTGAGGCTGCGCTCCCTGGACGGCGAGCCGGTGGTGCTGGAACGCGCCGTCTACGCCGGGTGGATCGCCCCGGCCGTCGAACGGATCGCCCGCGACTGCGAGTCGATCACCCAGGCCCTCCACGAGAACGTCGGGCTGGTCCTCGCCTACGGCGAGCACCTCATCGACGCGGTCGCCGCCGGGGTCGAGGACTCACGCCTGCTGGTCGTGCGGCGGGGCGGCCCGCTGCTGCGTCGGCGCCGGATCGTCACCACCCACGAGGGCCGCCCCGTCGAGTGGTCGGACGACCGCTACCGGGCGGGCAGCGTGACGTTCAGCGTCCGTGACTCCGTGGACGCCGACCCGCTCGTGCGACAGGTGGGTGACTTGCGCTCGACGTCGTGAGAACGTATGTTCGACGAACGAGACCCGCCTTCCCCCGGGTGCCCATCTGAAAGCCGCGGGGAGAGGTGTCGTGAGCAGACTCTACGGCGATCCGATCGAGGTCTGGACCCGTGACGGCCAGCCGGTCCAGTTCGTCTGGCATGACCGGTTGCACGCCGTTCGCCAGGTGCTCGACCAGTGGGTGGTCGCGCGAGAGTGGTGGAAGACCTCGGAGCGCGATCCCGGCGAACGCCGGTTCTGGCGGGTCGAGGCCGACCCCGGCGGCAGGCTCGGCACCTACGAGCTCCGCTTCGACACCGCGGGCGAGGACTGGCTGCTGATGCGCGCCTGGGACTGACGGCTCGTCGTGCGCGGAAGGGACCCGCGAGGGGTGTCACCGTCCGAGAGACGGATCTGCGGCGTCGAGGGGAAGCTCTTCGGGGCCGCGGCTCCCGCCCCCTGCCGGTCACCGGCCCGCCGGTCGCGGCCGTCGGCGGCCTGGATTCCGGTGATCTGCCGGACGGTCGCCGCGCACAGCAGCGCGGAGAGCGCGACCGCGACCAGGTCGACCGGGCCGAGTCCGGTGAGGTCGGAGTCGCCGGGGGCGGCGCCCAGCGGCAGCCGTGCCACGACCAGGGTGACGGCCGCGAGCCAGCTCAGCCACCAGGCGACGAGCAGCGCGATCCAGCGGCCGTGCCGGTCGGAGGGTGGGCGCGAGGCCCACCAGAGGCGATACACCAGCACCGGGGGGACGACCAGGTTGACCCCGGGCAGCAGCCAGGCGGCCAGCACCGGCGACGCGGACGGCTCTGGGACGGCCGCGCTCTGCCGGGCCTGGACGAGCCAGGTCAGATAGGCCGCGGCGCTCGCGACGACGGTCACGACGACGAGCATGATCAGGATGGCGAAGAGGGTCACCGCGCCGACGACGGCCTGCGCGCCGGGGGCGTGGGGGTCGCCTCCGAGGGCCGAGATCTCACGGGCGAGCCGCTTGCCGCGGGCGTGCTCGAAAACCACCAGGGCGGCGATCGCGACCACCTGGGCGCTGAGGGTCACGTGGACGGCTGTGGCTGATCTTCTCGGTGGAGACGAGACGAAGCGCATGTGTATCTCCCCCCGGCATGCGCTGAAGGACCTGCCCTTCTTCTATCCCGTCAGCCGCTCGGCTAATCAGCCGAGCGTGTCAGCTGACCACGCCGGACTCCCAGGCCCAGGCCGCGATCTCCACCCTGTTCCGCGCGCCGAGTTTCGCCTGGATGCTCCCCAGATGAGTCTTGACCGTCGAGAGCGAGACGAACAGCTCCGCGGCGACCTCCTGGTTGGTGCGTCCCCTGGCGACCAGGCGGACGACGTCCAGCTCGCGCTCGGTGAGCGGCTCGCTCGGTGCCCGGGTGCCGTTCGGCCGGGGATGCGCCAGGTGTTCGAGCAGCCGTACGGTCACCGAGGGCGAGACCAGCGCGTCCCCGGCGGCGGCGGCCCTGATCGCCTCGATCAGCAGCGTCGGCCCGCTGTCCTTGAGCAGGAAGCCCGTGGCCCCGGCCCGCAGCGCGCCGTAGACGTACTCGTCCAGGTCGAAGGTGGTGACGATGACCACGCGCATCGGCTCGGACACCCCGGGACCCGCCAGGAGCCTGGTGGCCTCGAGGCCGTCCAGCTTGGGCATCCGGATGTCGAGCAGGCACACGTCGGGACGGAGCCTGCGCGCGTGCTCCACCGCCTCCGCGCCGTTCGCGGCGGTCGCCACGACCTCCATGTCCGCCTGGGCGTCCAGAATCATCTGGAAGCCGGTCCGTACGAGCTCCTGGTCGTCAGCGATGAGCACCCGAATCGTCACCCGACCGATTCTGCCAGCCCGCCTGCGATGTCGGACTTTCGGCCGATGCCGTCCTTCCCGAATCAGGCGGTCGGCCGATCCGCCGGGACGCCCCGGCGGGAGAGGGTCTTCGCCATGAGTGTTGTTCTTGAAGGATTCGGTCTGGTCAAGCGGTTCGGCCCGACCGTGGCGCTGGGCGGGGTCGGGCTCGCCCTCCGCGCAGGCGAGGCGCTGGCGATCATGGGTCCGAGCGGGTCCGGCAAGTCGACCCTGCTGCACTGCCTCGCCGGGATCATGAAGCCGGACGCGGGCGAGGTCCGCCTGCTCGGTGAGCGCATCGACGCCATGGGGGAGCGCGAGCGCAGCAGGCTGCGCCGTACCCGCTTCGGGTTCGTGTTCCAGTTCGGCCAGCTCCTGCCCGAGCTCCCCGCGGAGGAGAACGTCGCGCTGCCGCTCATGCTCGGTGACGTCTCCCGGGGCGACGCCGTACGGCGGGCACGCGAGTGGTTCGGCCCCCTCGGCCTCGGCGGGATGGAGGGCCGCAGACCCGGTGAGCTGTCCGGAGGGCAGGCCCAGCGGGTGGCGATCGCCCGCGCGCTGGTCACCAGGCCCGCGGTGATCTTCGCCGACGAGCCGACCGGAGCCCTCGACCAGGCCACGGGGCACGACACGATGGGCCTCCTGGTCGACGCGACCAAGCGCAACGGAGCCTCCCTGGTGGTCGTCACCCACGATCCCCAGGTGGCCCGCTGGTGCGACCGCGTCGTCGAGGTCCGCGACGGCCAGATCCTGCCCGGCTCGCAGGGCGCGGAGCCTTCCCCGGTCCCGGCAGGCCGGCCCCTTTCCGGGGAGACGACCGGGGTCCTTCCCGAGGTGGCGGGATGAGCGGGCTGCTTGGCCTGGCCTGGAGGCTGCTGCGCGGCGGGGGCCGCAGGGGCCTGCTCGGCTCGGGGCTGACCGTGGCCGCGGTGGCGGTCTCCACCGGGCTGCTGCTGTTCACCGTGACCGCGAACCTCGCCTTCCAGGGCAGGGCGGATCGCGGGGCGTGGCGCAACCCGGTCGCGGCCACCGGCGGCGCGGTGGCGATCGAGGCCGTGCATCTGGACTACGTGAACGAGCGGCCGATCACCGTCGTCGACGTGGCCGCGCTGGAGCCTGGGGCGCCCGCGCCGCCCGGTCTCGACCGCTTTCCCGCGCCCGGCGAGGTCTGGCTCTCCCCGGCGCTGGCCGAACTCGCCGCCGGGCTTCCCGCCGACCGGCTCGCCGACCGCTTCCCCGGCAAGGGGGGCGGCAGCATCGGTGGCAGCATCGGTGACAAGGGGCTCGTCCACCCCGAGGAACTGGTCGTCGTCCGAGGTCAGGATCCCGGCTCCCCGGTGATGGCCGCGAGGTCGGCCGTCGGCGTGGACGACATCGCCCCCACGAGGATCGCGGACTTCACCGGGCGCAGGACGGACGACGCGATCGGCTACCAGATCCTGGCGCTGATCGCGAGCGTTCTCATGGTCGTGCCGCTGCTGGTGTTCGGCGGGGCGGCGGCGAGGCTCACCGTGGCCCGCAGGGACCAGCGTCTGGCGGCGCTGCGGCTGGTCGGGGCGACTCCGGGACAGGTGGTCGCGATGACCGTCGCCGAGGCGGTGATCACGGCGTTCGGCGGGGCGGTGCTCGGCGCGGCCCTGTACTTCCTGGCGACTCCGCTGCTCACCGGGATCGAGATCCAGGGGGGTCCCTGGTTCGTCTCCGACATGTGGCCGGGGGGGCTCGCCGTGCTCGCCGTGCTGGCCGCCGTGCCGCTGCTCGTCGGCCTGTCCGCGGTCGTCGGCCTGCGCCGCGTCGTGGTCAGCCCGCTCGGCGTCGCCAAGCGTGAGACGCCGCCCGCGATGCGTTTCGTCCGGGTCGTCGCGCTGCTGGCGATCCTGGCGGTGGTCCCCACCCTCGGAGCCGGAGTCGGCGTCGGCGTGGTCGCCACCGTCCTGGGTCTGGCCTTCCTCGCGGTCAACCTGGCCGGCCCGTGGGTGGTCGGCATGCTCGGCAGGATCGTCGCGGGCACGGCGAGGAAACCGGCCGGGCTGCTGGCCGGACGCCGCATGATCGACGACCCCAGGGCCGCGTGGCGGACCGTGAGCGGCGTCGCCATGACCGGGTTCGTGGCCGGATTCATCGGCCTGCTCACTCCCGGCGGCGGCCTGTTCGACCACGGCGACAGCTCGGCCCTGCGTCTTTCCGTCCCTCCCGCCGAAGTGGCCGAGGTCACGGCGCAGGCGCGCGAACGCCTCTCCGCCGCGGGGGTGCGGGCCGAGGTCACCGTCCGCGGCCGTGCCGAGGGAGCCGGTCCCTCGCCCCGCGGGCGCGACGCCGCGCCGACGGTGCTCGTCGTCTCCCCCCGCGGGCACGACGTCGCGTCGGTCGACAGGGCGCGCACCGCGCTCGACGGCCTGGTGCCCGGACGCAGCGCGACCACGGCCGCGGACGACGACCGCTCCGGATTCCGGGTCCTGGGCGACATCGGCACGGGAACGGTCGTCGTGCTCGCCGTGTCGTTCCTGGTGGCGATCGCCAGCGCCGGGATCACCGCGGCCTCCTCGATCCTGGACCGCAGGCAGACCTACGCCCTGCTCCGCCTGGCGGGCACCCCGCTGAAGGTGCTCGACGCGGCCCGCCGCGCCGAGACGCTCATCCCGCTGACCGTCATGGGCGGCGGCGCGATCGCGATCGGCATGTTCTGCGCACTCCCGTTCGCGCTGTCCGCGATGAACGTCTCCGGCGCGATCACCTTGCTCGTGTGCGTGGTGCTCGGTTTCGCCGGGGTGATCGGGGCGGGAGCCGCGAGCACGCCGCTGCTGCGCTCCGTCACGGCCAACCCCGCGCCCCGCCCGGACTAGTGATTCCTATTTAACCAGTAGGAAAAGTTGTAAATATGGCCGAGGGTCGTTACGGTAGGGCGCACGGGGACCCCGGTTGGTGAAGGTGTCGCGGGGCCGGGCCCACGCGGCGGGCGCAGACCTTCCAGCCGGGCGTTCTCCGTAGACGGGGGCGGCGTCTCACGGCCACGGACGTCGCTCGCGAGGACGGAGTCAGCGGTCAGGAGGCCCCCTCGTCCGCTGGCTCCGCCCTGGGGCTCGCCGCCAAAAGACCTAGGAGCGATTCGATGGCGATTCGTGTCGGGGTGCACGTCGACAATCCCTCGCTGTTCTTCCTGTCCCACCTCGAGCATCTGCTCGACGACGTCGAGATCCACCGCTACACCGACGCGGCCCGCACCGGCGAACTCGTCGCCGACGGGGTCGTCGACTTCGGCGGCACCGGCTCGACGCCCCCGCTGACCGCCCAGGCCGCGCGGCTGCCGATCGCCTACGTGGCCGCGTCCGCGCCGCGTCACGGCCACGGCGCGCTGCTGGTGGCGAAGAACGGTCCGATCATGACCGTCGCCGACCTGCGGGACCAGCCCGTCTCGCTGCGCGTCGGCTCGTGGCAGACCCACTTCCTGGCCAAGGCGCTCGCGGACGCCGGGCTCTCCTACCAGGACATCGAGCCGCGGCCCGCCGCGTCGGAGGCCTGGCTCTGGCTGCGTGACGGGGTGGTCTCCGGCTGGGTCGCCCAGGGGGCCGAACTGGTCGAGGCCGAACGTTCCGGGCACTTCACCAGACTCTCCGGGACGGCGGGGGTCGTCTCCGACCGCTCCGTCTTCTTCACGCGCAGGAGCCTCGCCGAGTCCGCGCCCGAGGAACTGGCCGTGCTCGTGCGGGCGCTGCGCGAGGCCGACCGGTGGGCGCTGGAACACCCGGTCGAGGCCGCTCAGCTGGTCGTCGAGGCCGTGGGCGGTTCCGTCGCCTCCTGGGCCACGGCGCTCAGACGCCTTCCCTGGCGTCTCGAGCCGGTCACCGACGCCTTCGCCGCCGAGCAGCAGGACGCGGCCGACGTGCTCTACGACGCCGGGTTCCTGGCCGCCCGCGTCGACGCGAGGGAGGCGGTCGTGCCGTCGCTCAACCGGATCGTGGCCGCCGAACTCGAGGCGGTCGCGGTCTGACCTCGGCTTGGCGGCCAGAGCGCCGCTGAACTGCGAAAATGCTGACATGTCCATTCATATGCTCAGTCGTACGCCCGGTCGGCGGGACGCCCTCGGACAACGGCCGATCGATAGAACGTGTTCTGAATCAGCGGGCCGGGGGTGAGGTGTCGTGATTCGGCCTTCTGGGAAACGTGAGTTTGTGCTTAACGCTGTCCGCAAGCTCATGTGCCTGGTTCTGCTGTCCACCCTCGGCGCTCCGGGACTCGCTCCCGCGGTGGCTCGGGCGGCCGAACGGCCCAACATCGTGCTCGTCCTCGTCGACGACCTGGAGGCAGGAGATCTGCAGAAGTTTCCGAACATCTGGAACGAGCTCGCCCGCGGCGGCACCGCCTTCGACCGGTTCTTCACGACGAACTCCTGGTGCTGTCCGTCCCGCTCGTCGATCCTGCGCTCCCAGTACGTGCACAGCCACGGCGTGCTGACCAACACGGCCCCGGAGGGCGGGTTCACCAAGTTCTACGACTCGGCCCTGGAACGTTCCACGATCGGCACCTGGATGAAGTCGGCCGGATACCGCACCGGACTGATGGGCAAGTACCTCAACCACTATCCCGGCGGGGCCGCCGAGCCCACCTACGTGCCGCAGGGGTGGGACGAGTGGGACGTGCCCGTCCGCAAGCTCTACAAGGAGTACGACTACACGCTCAACGAGAACGGCGTGCTGAGGGAGTACGGCTCGGCCGACGCCGACTACCTGGCCGACGTCCTCTCCCAGAAGGCGAACGCGTTCGTCTCCCAGGCGGGCGGCGACCCGTTCTTCCTGTACCTCGCCCCGATCGCCCCGCACAACCCGTCCAACAGCGCCGCCCGCCACCGCGACGCCTTCGCCGGGGTCACCGCTCCGCGGACCCCGTCCTTCGACCAGGAGGACGTCAGCGCCGAGCCTCGCTGGCTGAGCTCGCGCGAGAGGTTCAGCCAGAAGACGCTCGACGGCATCGACGAGCGTTACCGCCGCAGGCTCAGGGCCATGCTCGGCGTGGACGACATGGTCGGTTCCTTGATCGAGAGTTTGCGTGTCACCGGGAAGCTGGACAACACCTACCTGTTCTTCGCCTCCGATAACGGGTTCCACCTGGGCCAGCACCGGCTCGCCCAGGGCAAGACGACCCCCTTCGACGAGTCGATCAAGGTGCCGCTCCTGGTCAGGGGGCCGGGAGTCCAGGCCGGTCGCGTCATCGGCGACATGGCCGCGAACGTGGACCTCGCCCCGACGTTCGCCCAGCTCGCGGGGGCACGGCTGCCGGACTTCGTCGAGGGCCGCTCGCTGCTTCCCCTCCTGCAGGGCCAGACCCCGCCCGCCTGGCGGCAGAACGTCCTGCTGGAGTTCTACCGGCCGACCAATCCGAGCTCGGCCCGCCAGACGCCGGTTCCCTCCTACCAGGGCATGCGGACGGCCGGGAACACCTTCGTCCGCTACTCCACGGGGGAGTACCAGCTCTACGATCTCGGCAGGGATCCCCACGAGCTCTACAACCTCGCCGCCAGGGTTCCGCCGACCGTGATCGCCGAGTTCAACCGGCAGCTCGACGCCCTGGTGGCCTGTTCCGGGCCGACCTGCCGCTCGGCCGACTCCGTGCCCCCGCCCTCACTCGTCCCGCCCTCGTCCTCCTTCGCCCCGTCCCCCTCCGTCCTGCCGTCCCTCCCCGTCACCCCGCGCCGTTCGTGAGAGCCCGGCACAGCCGCGCCACGGGCAGGCCCCGGCCCTCCTCGGGGTCTCCCGGGTGTCGCGGAGGGCGGGGGCGTGCCCGATGCTCCTCGTGCGCCGTCACGCCCGCCGTCCGGTCGTCACGCCCGCCGTCCGGGTGGAGGAGGCGGCCTGACCATACTGTGATCAGAGCACAGAGCGGACGGAAGGAGTGCCGTGCGCGTAGCCCTGTTCATCACCTGTGTGAACGACACGCTGTTCCCCGGCACCGGGCGGGCGGTCGTGACGCTGCTGCGCCGCCTCGGATGCGACGTCGAGTTCCCCCGGGCGCAGACCTGCTGCGGCCAGATGCACCTCAACACGGGATACCCCCGTGAGGGCAGACGCCTCGCGCGGCACTTCCTCGACGTCTTCGCGGGGTACGACGCGGTCGTCGCACCGTCGGGATCGTGCGCGGCGACGGTCCGCGAGCAGTACCCCAGACTCGCCCGCGCCGCAGCCCCCTCATCCGCCCCTGTCCGGGCCTCCGCGGCCGCTCCCGTACGGCCTCCCGCCCCTGGGGCGATCGCCGACGACGGCTCCGCCGCCTTCGCGGACGCGGTCGCGGAACTCGTGCCGAAGGTCCGCGACCTCTCCGAGTTCCTGGTCGACGTCCTCGGCGTCACCGACGTCGGGGCCTACTTCCCCCACCGGGTGACCTACCACCCGACCTGCCACTCCCTGCGCGGCCTGCGCGTGGGAGACCGCCCGATCCGGCTGCTGGAGCGGGTCAGGGGGCTTGAGCTGGTCCCGCTCCCGGCCGCCGAGGAGTGCTGCGGCTTCGGCGGCACCTTCGCGGTGAAGAACCCCGCGATCTCCGCGGCGATGTGCGCCGACAAGGCGCGCAACGTCACGGCGACCGGGGCCGAGGTGCTCTGCGCCGCCGACAACTCCTGTCTGACGCACATCGGCGGCACTCTCAGCCGCCAGCGCACCGGGGTCAGGACCATGCACCTCGCCGAGATCCTCGCCGCCACGGAGGGGGCCCGATGAGCGGCCGCGCCACGTTCCTCGGCATGCCCGCCTTCCCGGTGAACGCGGCGGCCGCCGTACAGGACTCCCAGCTCAGGTTCAACCTGCGCAAGGCCACGCACACGATCCGCGGCAGGCGGGCCTCGGTGGTCGCCGAGGTGCCCGACTGGGCGGAGCTCAGGGCCGCCGGCAGGCAGATCAAGGACCACACGCTGCGCAACCTGGAGCGTTACCTCCTCCGGTTGGAGGAGGCCGTCACCCGGGCGGGCGGTCACGTTCACTGGGCGGCCGACGCGCGGGAGGCCAACCGGATCGTGGCCGGGCTGGTCAGGGCGACCGGTGAGACCAGCGTGGTGAAGGTCAAGTCGATGGCGACCCAGGAGATCGGGCTCAACGAGGCTCTCGCCGCCGAGGGGATCACCGCCTACGAGACCGACCTGGCCGAGTTGATCGTGCAGCTCGGCGACGACTGGCCCTCGCACATCCTGGTCCCCGCCATCCACCGCAACCGTTCGGAGATCCGTGAGATTTTCCTGGAGAAGATGGCCGAATGGGGGCGTGCCGCGCCCGAGGGGCTGACCGACGAGCCGCGCGCCCTCGCCGAGGCCGCCCGGCTCCACCTGCGGGAGCGGTTCCTGTCCACCAAGGTCGCGATCTCCGGCGCCAACTTCATGATCGCCGAAACCGGCACACTGGTGGTGCTCGAGTCGGAGGGCAACGGCCGGATGTGCCTGACCCTGCCGGAGACGCTGATCAGCGTGGTCGGCATCGAGAAGCTGCTGCCGAGCTGGCGGGACCTGGAGGTCTTCCTGCAGCTGTTGCCCAGGAGCTCGACCGGCGAGCGGATGAACCCCTACACCTCGACCTGGACCGGCGCCGTCGAGGGCCAGGAGTTCCACCTGGTCCTGCTCGACAACGGCCGCACCGGGGTTCTCGCGGACGAGGTCGGCAGGCAGGCGCTGCGCTGCATCCGCTGCTCGGCCTGCCTGAACGTCTGCCCGGTCTACGAGCGCGCGGGAGGGCACGCCTACGGCTCCGTCTACCCCGGTCCCATCGGCGCGATCCTCACCCCCCAGCTCCGTGGCACGACCTCGGACCTGGACGCCTCCCTGCCCTACGCCTCGACGCTCTGCGGCGCCTGCTTCGACGTCTGCCCGGTCGCGATCGACATCCCGGAGGTCCTGGTCCACCTGCGCGGCAGGGTCCGCCATCCGCGTGCCGAGCGCCTGGGCATGCGCGCGGCGGGCTGGGTGTTCGACCGTCAGGAACGGCTGACGCGCGCCGAGCGCGTGGCGGGCCGCCTGCGCCGCTTCGTCCCCAGGCGGCTGCCGGGGCCGCTGTCCGCCTGGACCGAGACCCGCGACCTCCCCGACATTCCTCCGGAGTCCTTCCGCGACTGGTGGGACCGCACGGACGGAGGCACCCGGTGAACGGCCGGGCCGACGGCAGGGAGCTGATCCTGTCGAGGATCCGCGCCGCCGTCGCCTCGGCGCCCGACGTCGAGATCACCCGCGCCTACCGCACGTCCGGCGTTCCGCCGGAACCGGTGGACCTGGTCGAACTGTTCGCCGAGCGGGTGGCCGACTACCGCGCGGTCGTGCACGTGGTGGAGGAGGAGGGCGTGCCCGCGGCGATCGCGGCGGCCCTGGCCCTGCGGGGTGTCGGCAGGCCGGTCGTCCCCGACGGCCTGCCTCCGGGGTGGGCGCCGCGGGAGACGGTCACCGACGATCCGCCGCTGGGCCCGGCGGAGCTCGACGCCGCCGGCGGGGTGGTCACCGGCTGTGCCGTGGCGATCGCGGAGACCGGCACGATCGTGCTGGACGCGGGCCCAGGACAGGGCCGGCGGGCGCTGACCCTGGTGCCCGACTACCACCTGTGCGTGGTGCGGGCCGGGCAGATCGTGGCGGGGGTGCCGCAGGCCGTCGCCCTGCTCGACCCCGCCCGGCCGCTCACCTGGATCAGCGGCCCCTCCGCCACCAGCGACATCGAGCTGAACCGCGTCGAAGGCGTGCACGGCCCACGGACCCTGGAGGTCGTGATCGTCCGCTGAACCTCCGGCCGGATCCACCGGCGACGGCCGGAACCGGACGCGCTCAGCCGGCCTCCGCCGGAAGTTCGCGCTCTTCGCCCGTTTCCGGGCGGCGGCACCCGGGTTGCGGGCGCGCGCCCCCATGGGATGAGCTTGGCGGCACCCATTTCGCGGCAGGGAGAGCGCGTGCAAGCCTTCGCACCTGATTCGTCCGTCACGACACAGCGGCTCCTGCTCCGTCCCTTCGCCCCCTCGGACGCGGGCCGTGTCCGCTCCGTGATCGAGGCCCGCGCCTCCTTCCTCCCGCCGGGCGCGCCGGATCGATCCTCCGGCGTCTCCAGGTGGCTCGCCCAGGGAGTGCACGAGTTGCGCCGTTCGGGACAGGGGACGCATCTGGCGATGGAGGCCGACGGGCTCGTCGTGGGAGCGATCAGCCTGTTCAGGACCCTCTGGGACGCGGGGACGACGGAGATCGGCTACGGCGTGCACCCGCTGCACCGGGGACGGGGCTACGCCCCCGAGGCCGTACGGGGCCTGACGCGCTGGGCGTTCGACAGCACGGCCCTGCACCGGATCGAGCTCCGCGCGAACCTGGACAACGTCGCCTCCCTCAGGGTCGCGGAGAAGGCCGGATTCGTCAGAGAGGGCGTGTTGCGCCTGGCCGCGATGGAGAAGGACGGGCCGCGTGACGTGGTGGTCTTCGGACTGCTCAGGAGCGATCTGAGCTGACCCGGACAGGTCCGCGGGGGAGCGGAGGGTCGACCGGTGGGCCTGATGCGCCCTGTGCCATATCCGATGTGATTTATGGTTTCGTTACCTGTCCATGTCGAGCCGTTATCGGATATCCTCGCCAGTCGCTGCTGCGTATCCCCAGGTCAAGGTCATTGGAGTCCTGTTTCTATGAAGCCGCCGCTGCTGCTCATCGGGCAGGGCTCACACGAGGACAACGAATCCGTTGAGTTCGGTAGGTTCATCCACCGGCTCCGCTGCCGTCTGGACCAGACCGCGGCCGACGTGTCCGGTGGATACGTCACCAGGGCCAGGCCGCGCCTGCGCGACTCGGTCGCCTCGCTGGTCGCGCGCGGGCACCACCGCATGGTCGCGTTGCCGCTGAGCCTCACCGGCGACATGCGCGTCGGCGCGGACATCCCCGCGGCGATGGCCAGGGAGCAGGAGCGCCACCCCATGCTCACCTGCGACTACGGCCGCCCTCTCGGCTCTGACCCCCGCATCCTCGCGCTGCTCGCCGAGCGCCTGGCGGACGCCGCGGCCGAGGTCGCCAGCCTCCGCCTGGTTCCCGCCGCCGCGGGACCGCTGGACGACGAGCCGGAGCGCATCGAGATCGGTGAGACCGCCGTGGTCCTGGTCGGCGACGGCTCGACCAGTCCCGCGACGAACGCCGACGTGCACCGCGTCTCCCGGCTGTTCTGGGAGACCCACGCCCACGAGTACATGACCGTGGAGACCGCCTTCACCTCCCTCACCCCGCCCGGCGTCCCCGGCGGCATCGAGCGCTGCCGCAGGCTCGGAGCCAAGCGCGTGATCGTCGTGCCCTACCTGCTGTTCGCCGGAGGCGTCCTCGACAGGATCTGGGCACAGGCGATGGCCTACGCCGCGGGCCACCCCGACCTGGACGTCCGCTGCGCCGACGTCATCGGCGACTGCGAGGGGCTGGCCGACGTGGTCGTCGAACGCTACGAGGAGGCGCTCAGCGGCATCGCCTGGTGACCGCTTCCCGGAGCGGCGCAGGTGGAAGCCTCGCGGCGACGTTCCGGGCCCCCTGGGACGCCTCGGAGTCTCGATCCTTGGGCGGAATGACCCTTCTCAACCCTTTTCACGGGACACTGGGTGGCATGACCATCCTTGAGCAGACCGTCGCCGCGATCCGGCCCGCCGACCCGGCGGCCCTCGCCGAGGCGAGGGCCCACCAAGACAGGCTGACCAAGCCCAGGGGCGCGCTGGGGGTGCTGGAGGAGGTGGCCGTACGGCTGGCGGGAGCCGCGGCCGTCAACCCCCCGCCGCTTCCGGCCCCGGCGGCTCTGGCGATCTTCGCGGCGGACCACGGCGTCCATGCCCAAGGGGTGACCCCGTGGCCGCAGGAGGTCACCGTCCAGATGGTCGGCAACTTCCTCGCGGGCGGCGCCGTGGCCAACGCCTTCGCGGCCCAGACGGGCGCCTCGGTGACGGTCGTCGACGTCGGCGTCGCCGCCGACCTCGCCCCCGCGCCCGGCCTGACGATCAGCAAGGTCGCCCACGGCACGGCCGACCTGTCCCTCGGGCCTGCGATGACCGTCGCGCAGGCGGTCGCGGCCCTGGAGGCCGGGATCGCGGTGGCCCGCGACCTCGTCGACCGGGGCGCCCGCTGCCTGATCACCGGAGACATGGGAATCGCCAACACCACCGCCTCGGCCGCCCTGATCTGCGCCTTCACCGGGCACGACGCGGAGGCCGTGACCGGCAGGGGTACCGGCGTCGACGACGAGACGCTGGCCCGCAAGATCGAGGTGGTCCGGCGGGCCCTGCGGGTCAACCGCCTTGACGCCGGAGCGGGCGGGGCGGACGCCTCCGGACTTCCCTCCCCCGACGCGCTGAAGACGCTGGCGGCGGTCGGCGGCCTGGAGCACGCCGCGCTCGCGGGGTTCGTCCTCGGCGGCGCGGCCCTGGGGGTGCCGGTCATCCTCGACGGGGTCATCGCGGGTTCGGCCGCGCTCGCCGCGGCCGCGCTGGCCCCCGACGTGGTCGACCACTGCGTCGCCGGTCACCGTTCGGCCGAGCCCGGTCACGCGGTCGCGCTCGACCACCTCGGCCTGCGTCCCCTGGTGGAGCTGGAGCTCCGGCTCGGCGAGGGCACCGGCGGCCTGCTCGCCCATCCGCTGGTCTGCGCGGCGGTCAGGGTCATGCACGAGGTGGCCACCTTCGACTCGGCCGGGGTCACCGACAAGGAAGCCTGACCTGCGAAACATTCCGGTTACATCGGCGAACCCCCGGGCACTGTCCCCTCGCGCCGTTACCGGGGGAGCAGCCAACGATGGGGTATTAGCCGGTAGGTTTACCTCCTAACACACCCTGCACAATTCATCGCGAACGGGAGATCTGTCACCATGTCGCCCTACCTGCTCGGTTTGCGCCTTTCCGGGCGGCGGGTGCTCGTCGTTGGTGGGGGACGCGTCGCCCAGCGACGTGTCCCGGCGCTGCTGGAGGCAGGGGCCCTGGTCACCATCGTCTCGACGAGCGTCACGCACGCCCTCGACGATCTCATCGCGACCGGTCGTGTGACCTGGGAGGCCAGGCCCTACCAGGTCGGCGACGTCGACGGCGCCTGGCTGGTCCAGGCCTGCACGGACGACCGCGCGGTGAACACCGCGATCGCCGCCGAGGCCGAGGCCAAGCGGATCTGGTGCGTGCGCGCGGACGACAAGGAGGCGTCGGCCGCCTGGACGCCCGCCAGCGGGCGGGTGGACGAGATCAACGTGGCGGTCACCGCCGGGGGCGACCCCCGCAGGGCCGCGGGCATCAGGGACGCCGTCGTGGAGGCGCTCCGCGACGGCACGGTCGACGCCAGGCGCAACCGCACCAAGCCGGTCGGCGTCGCGCTGGTCGGCGGCGGTCCCGGCGACCCCGGCCTGATCACGGTCCGTGGACGGCAGCTCCTCGCCCAGGCCGACGTCGTCGTCGCCGACCGTCTCGCCCCGCAGGCGCTGCTCGACGAGCTCTCCCCGGACGTCGAGCTGATCGACGCCGCGAAGATCCCCTACGGCCGCTACCTGGCCCAGGAAAGGATCAACGAGCTGCTGGTCGAGCACGCGAAGCAGGGCAAGTTCGTGGTCCGCCTCAAGGGAGGCGACCCGTTCGTCTTCGGCCGAGGCGGTGAGGAGATGCTCGCCTGTGCCCGTGAGGGCATCCCCGTCATCATCGTCCCCGGCATCACCAGCCCGGTCGCGGTGCCCGCCGCCGCCAACGTGCCGGTGACGCATCGCGGAGTGAGCCAGGAGTTCCATGTGATCTCCGTGCACGTTCCGCCGGGGGACGCCCGGTCCACCGTCGACTGGCCGAACCTGGCGAGATCCGCCGGAACCCTGGTGCTCATGATGGCTGTCGAGCGAATCGGGGCGATCGCCGAAACGCTCACACAAGAGGGACGTTCGCCAGAAACTCCCGTAATGGTGGTACAGGACGGTACTCTTCCCACCCAGCGAGTTCTTCACGCCACGTTGTCCACCGTGGCGGAACGCGTGACCACGGCTGGAATCCGGCCACCTGCGATCGTGATCGTTGGCGATGTCGTGAAGGTCGGCCAGGAGGTCGAGATGGTTCGAGCGGAGCGGGTACCGTGAAGTCGGCTGCCAACAAGCCCCCTCACCCGGGCGAGCGCGACCACCGCCGCACCGGAGCTTCCCAGGACCCGCCGGACGACCTGCCGTCGGACGAGGAATCCCTCGGCGAGCAGACGGTCACGTTCCAGGCCATCCGCCCTGACGACGCGGAACCCGTTCACGCCTCAGGTCCGCGCCCGCCCGCCGTGGGAGACGGGGCCGCTGACGCCGCCGCCCTCGCGAGCAGGCGGCCGGCGGCTTCCCGTGGAGACGCGGGTGTGGCGTCGTCCGTCGGTGGGGACGGTGTCGCGCAGGGGGCGGCTCCTGCGGAGGCTTCTCGGCAGGGGTCTTCTGGTGGGGGGCAGGGGGGTTCTGCGGGCGCGGGTTCTGCGGTGCCGGTTAATGATGCTTTTGAGGCTTTTCGTCGGGCGGCTGAGGCGGCTATCTCGTCGGTGAACGAGGTGGCCGCCGCGGCTCAGGCCAAGAGCGGTGGGGCTGCCGCGGCCACGGATGAGAGCGTCTCTCCCGTCGGCAAGGGCACCTCTCCTACCGGTCCTACCGGTAAGGGCGCCGCTCAGCCGGGCAAGGACGCCGCTTCCATGGGCAAGGGCGCCGCGCAGGCGGGCAAGGGTGCTTCTCCTGGGGGTAAGGGCGTCGCTCAGGCGGGCGGAGGCGTTCCTCCTGCGGGTAAGGCCGTCACGCAGGCGGGCAAGAACGTCTCTCCTTCGGGCAAGGGCGCAGCTCAGGCGGGCAAGGCCGTTCCTCCTGTGGACAAGGGCGTCGCGCAGGCGGGTAAGGGCGCGACGGCCTCTCCGGCGGCCTCTCCCACCGGCAGGGACGCCTCCCCGGCAGGCAGGAGCGGCGTCGGCCCTTCCTCGAGAGGTGCTTCTCCCAGGCAGGGGAGCGGCACCGGTTCCTCCGCAGGTTCGCCCACGGGCGGGGACGTCTCTCCGGCGGTGGGAAACGCCGCCTCTCCTCGAGGAGACGGCGAGACCTCGCCCGCACGTGAAGGCGCTCCCGCCTCGAAGGAGGCCGACGCTCGTGGAGACGCGGGTGCGGCGTCGTCCGTCGGTGGGGACGGTGTCGCGCAGGGGGCGGCTCCTGCGGGGGCTTCTCGGCAGGGGTCTTCTGGTGGGGGGCAGGGGGGTGCTGCGGGCGCGGGTTCTGCGGTGCCGGTTAATGATGCTTTTGAGGCTTTTCGTCGGGCGGCTGAGGCGGCTATCTCGTCGGTGAACGAGGTTGCCGCCGCGGCTCAGGCCAAGAGCGGTGGGGCTGCCGCGTCCACGGGTGAGAGCGTCTCTCCCACGGGCAAGGACGCCGCCCCCACGGGCAAGGGCGCCGCGCAGGCGGGCAAGGATGCCTCTCCTGGGGGTAAGAGTGCCGCTCAGGCGGGCGGAGGCGTTCCTCCTGCGGGTAAGGGCGTCACGCAGGCGGGCAAGAACGTCTCTCCTTCGGACAAGAGCACAGCGCAGGCGGGCAAGAGCGCTCCTCCTGTGGACAAGGGCGTCGCGCAGGCGGGTAGGGGCACGACGGCCCCTCCCGTCGCCGGGGGCGTTTCCCCGGCAGGGAGGGATGTCGCCGATCCCCCCGTAGGAAAGGACACCTCTCCCGGGAAGGGGAGCGCGGCGGGTTCTTCCGCGGCCAAGGAGGCTTCCCCTGCGGGGAAGGCTGTCACTCCTCCCGCGGGGAAGAGCGCCCCCGTTTCCCGCCGCGACGGCGCGGCCGTACCCGCCGGTGACGGGGGCCTCCAGGCTGCAGCCCCCGAGGCGAACGCCTTCGAGGCTTTCCGCAGGCGTCCCAGGGGTGTGCTGGCACAGTCAGGGAAGATCCGGCCGGAGGCCGGCGCGAAGACGCCCGCCTCCGCCGCTTCGTCGCCGGAGCATGCCCCCGCGTCCCTCCAGGGCGGTGGCGTCCCTCCCCTTCGAGCGAGCACCAGGAAGGACGATCCCCAGGCCGAATCCGCCAAGGCGAACGCGGCGGACGCGGATGTCGTGACCTCGGCCGAGACGGTCGGCGAGGCTCCCGGAGACGGCAGCGGCACCGGGGCGGTCGAAAGCGCGCAGAGGAGCGCCGACAGCGACGCCGCTGGCGGTGTTTCGGCCTCCGCCCTCGGAACGGACGTGGTTTCCGACAAGACCGGCGTTTCCGACACGACCGGGGTTTCCGACAAGACCGGGGCTTCCGAGGCGAGCGCGAGTTCCGGCACGACCGGGGCTTCCGAGGCGAGCGCGAGTTCCGACACGGCCCCGGCCAGCGGCGTCGGCGCGGCTTCCGAGGCCGTCTCAGGCGGGGAAGAGCCCCCCGGCTCCGGCCCGGACTCGGACGAGATCGTCATTCTCGACGACGGCGAGAGCGTTCAGGATGAGGCGGACCAGGGCGAGACCGGTGAAGGCGAGGCGGACCAGGGCGAGACCGGTGAGGGCGACGCCGACCGGGAAGACGTCGAGGACGAGGTCGGTGGCGAGGCCGGGGAGACGAGCGGCGACCGGGTGCGGGAACTGCCGCTGCCCGACGCCGTCTCCGAGGCCCTGACCAACGCGCTCGCCGCCCTGAGGGACAGCGTCACCGGCCTTCACTTCGGTCTCGACCTGCCGGGCGCGGAGGAGGCCAGGCGGGCGCAGAGCGAGATCCTCGCCCAGCTCGACGACTACGTGATCCCGAGAATTCACATGAGCACCGCTCCGGCGCTCGTCGTCGTCGCGGGCTCCACAGGGGCGGGCAAGTCCACGCTCCTCAACACCCTTGCCAACGCCAAGGTCAGCGCCACGGGCGTGCGGCGTCCCACCACGGGCACCCCGGTCCTCGCCTGTCATCCGGAGGACTACGAGTGGTTCGCCGAGGGTGACCTGCTCGGCAGCCTGAGGCGGTGGGAGGCCCCCGCTCCGAAGGCGGAGCCGGGCAGTCTCGTCCTCGTCTCCACCGAACGCCTTCCCACGGGCGTGGCGCTGCTCGACACCCCCGACATCGACTCGGTCGTCGAGGAACACCACGAGATCGCCCACCGCATGCTCGACGCCGCCGACCTCTGGATCTTCGTGACCACCGCGGCCCGCTACGCCGACGCCCCCGCCTGGCGGCTGCTCCGCCTGGCCAAGGAGCGTGGAGCCAAGCTGGCCATCGTGTTGTCGAGGGTGCCCACCAAGTCCCGCGACGTGATCACCAAGCACTTCGTCAGGATGCTCACCGAGTACGGCCTCGGCGAGGTCGACCGGTTCGTCATCAATGAGAGCAAGGTCACCGACGGCATGCTTCCCGACCACGAGGTCACCGAGCTCCGGCTCTGGCTGACCGAGCTGTCGGTGGACGACCAGCGCCGGGCGCAGGCCGTACAGGCGACCCTGTCCGGGGCTCTGGACAGCTTCCGCACCCGGATCCCGGCGCTGGCCAGGCAACTGGAGGTCCAGGTGACCTTCAGGAGCGAGCTCAGGGGCGACGTGGACACCGCCTACGCCAACGCGCTGACCGAGATCGAGGAGGCGACCAGGAACGGTTCGCTGCTGCACGGCGAGGTGCTCGCCCGGTGGCAGGACTTCGCCGGGTCGGGAGATCTCATGCGGACCCTGCATCTGCGCAGGCCGGGAAGGTTCGCGGGCAAGGCGAGCCAGCAGGCGCCCGAGCGGCTCAGCGCGCTGAAGTCCGCGCTCAGGGCGGGACTGGAGTCCGTCATCGTCTCCGCCGCGCAGCGCGCCGCGGAGGAGACCGTCTCCCGCTGGTTGCACCGTTCCGGCGCGGGAGAGGCCCTGATCGAGACCGCGGGTCTCGGCCGCGTCTCCGACGAGCTCTCTCGCAGGACCAGCCGCGCCGTCGGCGGCTGGCAGGACCACATCATCGAGTTGATCCGCACGGAGGGCGTGACCAAACGCGCGGTGGCGAGGCTCGTCTCCTTCGACGTCGAGTCGCTGGCGCTGATATTCGTGATCGGCCTGCTCGGCTACGGCTCGGCCGAGGCGGAGGGCACAGGGGGCGGGCTGCCGCAACGGCTGGTGCACGCGCTTCTGGGCGCCGAGTCGCTGCGTACCATCGGCGCCAAGGCCCGCAGCGACCTGCGCGCACGGATCGCCACACTGTTCGACGATGAGACGTCACGTTACGTCCAGGCACTTGACGGCGCGGGCATCCCTGACGAATCTGTCGCCACCCGCCTTTACCAGGCAACGTACAACCTTGAGGTCGCCCGATGAGTGTTGGCACCACCCAGACTCGCCAAGGTCTCGGCAGTCGGCTCGCCGCGCTGTCACGGATCGTGGAACTGGGACCGGGCAGGGTCGACCCCAAGCTCCTCACCGAGTCGGGGCAACTGCTGTTGCGCGCCGGTGACAGGCTCAAGCTCTCCGCGGACCACACGGTGGTCGCGCTCGCCGGAGGCACGGGAAGCGGCAAGTCCACGCTCTTCAACTCGATCTCGGGCCTCGAGCTCTCGCCGACCGGGGTCCGCCGCCCCACCACGGCCCGCGCCCACGCCTGCGTCTGGGGTCTGGACGGCGCGGGCCCGCTGCTCGACTGGCTGCAGATCCAGTGGCGGCACCGCTTCGCCAGGGCCAGCGCCCTGGACAAGGGCGAGAGCCGGTTGCACGGGCTGATCCTGCTCGACCTCCCCGACCACGACTCCATCCGCGCGCTCACCGACACCGAGGCCGACCGGCTGATCCAGGTCGCCGACCTCGTCGTGTGGGTGCTCGACCCGCAGAAGTACGCCGACGCCTCCACCCACAGGCGCTACGTGACCGAGCTGGCCGGGCACGAGGCGGTGACGATCTTCGTGCTCAACCAGGCGGACCGGCTGAGCCCTGAGGAGCTGGCCGAATGCGTCGCGGACCTGAACGACCTGCTGCGCCGGGAGGGCGTCGAGGACCCCGTCATCGTCACCACCTCCGCGACCACCGGAGAGGGAGTCGACGAGCTCAAGACGGTCCTGGCCGACACCGTGGCCAGGCGCAGGGCGGCGGTTCAGCGCCTGGAGGCCGACCTCGACCGGCTCACGCTCCGCCTGGCGAAGGCCATGCCCGACAGCGGGGCGCCGGTTCCCCTCTCCTCCATCGACGACGCCCGCAGGATCGGCCTCACCGACGCGCTCTGCGACGCGGTCGGAGTGCCCGCCGTCGGCGAGGCCATGGAGAACGTGTACGGCGTGCGGTCCGTCGAGTGGGTCGGCTGGCCCTACAGCCGGTGGGCCGCCAAGCTGAGGCCGGACCCGCTGAACAGCCTGCGTCTCGGCGACCTCAGGGACGAGATCAAGGGCCTGACGGGAGGCTCCGTCAGTGCGCAGGCCGCCGAGGTGGACACCGCGGTGCGAGCCCTGTCGGACGGATTGACCGTCGGCATGCACGAAGCCTGGCAGAACGGCATCAGGGACGCCGCGCGCTCACGTTCGGCCGAGCTTCCCCAACTGCTCTCCGACGAGCTGTCCGAGGTCGCCCCCCGTCTCGACCGGGTTCCCGGCTGGTGGCGGCTGCTCCTCGTCTGGCAGTACCTGCTGGTCCTGCTCTTCCTCGCGGGGGTCGCCTGGCTGGGCACGGCTCTCGCCTACGGCGTGTTCGGCGCGGGAAGCCTGCCCGCGGGCCTGGCGGTGTTCGGTGAGGCGGCGTCGTTGCCGTGGGTGGGACTCATGGTCCTCTCGGTTCTGGGGCTCGGCCTGCTCACCGCCGTGGCCAGCCGTAACTTCGTCATGCTCGGCGCGGGCAACGAGCGCGACAGGCTTGAGAGGGAGATGCGCCGCAGGGTCGGAACCGTGGCCTCCGCCATGGTCATCGAGCCGGTCGAGCGGGAGCTGGCCAGATACAACGAGTTCTACTCCGCGCTGCGGGGCGTGCGGGGCTGAGACGCGCCGCTTTCCCGTCGACCCGGTGCGTGCCGTACCGGGCCGTGCCTTCCTGAGCGGATCGCGGGGCGGAGCCGAACGGGCAGGCCTGTTCCCGTCCAACTGACACGTGCCTCAGCGTTCCCGTCCAGTCGGCGTGCCTCAGTTCCCGCCCAACCGGCACATGCCCCAGTGTTCCCGTCCAGTCGGGCACGTGCCCCAGCGTGGTTCGGGACGTCACGGTGGCCCGGAGGCGGCCTCGCCTCCCTCGAACAGGCCCGTGCCTCTCCGGGGGGCTCTGGACCCTTCGCGGTGACAGGACCTGTGCTTTCACAGATGTGGCTCGGGTGTTTCGAGGCGGGCCCCGGGGTGTTTTCCCCGCGTTGAGGACTGACAGGGCCTGCCGGGGCTGGTTGTCCACAGCTTTTCCGTACGGGCTCCCGTTGTCCCCAGAACGCGATTCGGCACTCTGGGCGACAGGCGGCGCGGGCCAGTGTGTCTTTCACACGCCGGGCATCCGCCCGTTCTCATGGGAGGCACGATGAACGACATCCACGTCACGCTGACCGGTAACGTCGCCGCTCCGCCACGCCAGCACACCTTTCCCGACGGCTCGCGGGTCACCTCGCTCAAGGTCGCCTCGACGAGCCGTTACTTCGACCGGGAGAACCAGCAGTGGTGCAACGGCGAGACGACCTACTTCGGTGTCCGCTGCTTTCGCGGGCTCGCCGACAACGTCGCCCAGTCGGTCCGGGTGGGCCAGCCGATCGTCGTGCAGGGACGACTGAGGATCCGTGAGTTCACCCACGACGGCGAGCGCCGCTTCATGCCCGAGGTGGAGGCGAACTCGCTCGGGCACGACCTGCGCTGGGGGCTGGGGAGCTTCAGCAAGCCGCAGCGGGGTGGAGCGGCCCCGGTGTTGGGCAGGGACCAGCGGACCGAGCTCGACAGGGAGACGCACGACTGGGCGATGGGCGGTGCCGCCCCCGCGGCGGACTTCGCGACCGTCCCCGTCTCCGTCACGGACTCCACCGTTCCGGATGCCTCCGGGGCCCTGGCCCCGGTGAGAGACGAGGTCGACGGTGAGACGGCCGAGACGACCGGGGGAGAAAGCGGCGCGGTGAGACGGGCCTCCGGCGGAGGGCGCGGTGCCAGGCGGGGCACACGAGGGGAGCACGGCGTGGCGGACCGCGACACGGTCCGCGAGACAGGTCACAGCGCGAGCCATGACGCGGATCATGGTCCGGGCCATGACGCGAAGGAGAGTCCGAAGGCCGGGCGAGGGCTGAAGCCCGGTGATGACGAGACGCCCTGGCCTGTGGAGGTGCGCATGGCCGCCTGAGGCCGAGGTCTCTGAAGCGGATTCCACCCGAGGGGTTTGCCTGAGGTGCCTGAGGTGGAGGTGTGTGAGACGGACACACCTGAGGCCGGCCTCTCTGAGGTGGACGTCTGAGGTGGAGGTTGTGAGACGGGGCGGCTGAGGTTGGGCTCTCTGAGGTGGAGGTGTGTGAGGCGGGGGCGGCTGAGGTTGGGCTCTCTGAGGTGGAGGTGTGTGAGGCGGGGGCGATTGAGGTTGGGCTCTCTGAGGTGGACATCTGAGGTGGACGTGCCTGACGCGGGGGTGGTTGAGGTTGGGCCCTCTGAGGTGGACGTTCGAGGCATACGTACCTGAGGCGGGGGCGGTTGAGCCGGACGTGCCTGAGGCGGGGGAGACCTGTGAGGAATGGGCGAAGGCTGTTCGGGGTGGGGTCTCCCGGACGGTTCTCCGCAGGAGGTTGTTCTAGAGACGATCCTCCAGAGAGCTGTCCTCTAGAGACGATCTTCCAGAGAAGGAGGCTGTCCTCCAGAGAGTCCGGAGAAGGAGGCTGTCCCCTCGGGAAGGAGGTGGTCTGTTCTGCTCAGGGGGCTTCGGGGGGTGTCCTGGTCAGGGAGCTGCGGCGTGCCCTGACCAGGGAGTGGGAAGAGCTGGGGGACGCACGTGCTTCAGGCGGGCTTTCTGGGATGGCCTTCCAGCAAAGCGGTCTCTGGGGTTCTTGTCTGGCCTGGAGGTCAGGGAAAACCCGAGGCCGCGGGAGAACCGGGCGAAGTCGAGGGGGAGGGGGCATCGGCCGTACATGGTTGGTGCCCCGCCCAGGGGGCGCGGTGGCGCCAGGAGAAGCGGGCCGATGGACTCGCCCGTGCCAGGTGCTGAAGCACCGTGCGGGTCCTGTCCTGTAGATCCTGCCTACGCTGCTGATCGACCGGGTGGTACGTCGCAGCCGGACGGTGCGTCATGGAGGGAGGGATCGCAGCCGGTTGCGGTGACCAAGACATCCCGGGGGTTCCCGCGGTGAACGCGGAGTTCGCGCAGCGTTTTCGCGGGGTGGGGTGGGAACGCCGCGAGATGCCGTCTGGGCGACCGCAGGGGGCAAAAGATCTAAGGGACAGGGCCTAGGTCCAGGTCACACCTCGCAGCATGGCTGCTCCTTTCCTACATGGTCCGCTCTCCGGGAAGGGCGGTCCCCAACAGTGAGTCACCTGATGAGTGGACCCACTCCGCCCAAGGTAGCGGTTCCCATCGCGCGGCGCACACTCCGCAACTATCGTGTTACACATCGTTAGTCGGAGAAGGGGACGACATGGCGGCACCCAGTCACACCTCGGTCAAATCACGCGACACCGTGACGACCCTGGCCGATCGGTGGCCCATCCTTGGGCAACGCCGTCCACTGGTTGTCTATCTTTGCGGCATCGTGGCCCTGGATCTCATCGCAATCGGGTTTTTCGCCGCATCGACTGATTTCCACTGGCACGACTTACTCACCTTCGTCGCGCTGATGGTCTGTGGCGCCGTCTGCATCGAGGCGACCCGCAGGCTCGGCATGCCCGCGGGCGTCTCCCGCGACCTGCTGTCCGCCTGGTGGCTGCCCGCCGCGTTGTTGCTGCCGCCTGTCTACGCCCTTCTGGCACCCATTCCGCTGCAGCTGCTGTTGCAGAAACGGGTGCGTGAGACGGTCGTCTACCGGAGGGTTTTCAGTTCGGCCGCCATCAGCCTGGCCGGATGCGCGGCCTCGGTGCTGTTCCACGCCGTGGTCGGCGACCTGGACGGCCTCACCGCGGGGGCGGGCGGTCCGATCCTCGTCGCCGTGGGCTGTGCCGTCCTGTTCACGGTGCTGAACACCGCGCTGATCGCCATCGCCGCCCACACCGCCGTTCCCGACACCCGCTGGCGGGAGGTGCTGTGGGACCGGGAGAGCCTGCTGCTCGACGTGGTCGAGCTCTGCCTGGGCGTCCTTGTCGCCATCGCGTGCGGGGTGAACCTGGCGCTGCTGGTGCTGGCCCTGCCGCCGGTGGTGCTGCTCCAGCGCAGCCTGCTGCACGCCCAGCTCCAGGCCGCGGCTCGCACCGACCCGAAGACGGGCCTGCTCAACGCGGCGGCGTGGCAGCGCGAGGCCGACACCGAGATCGTCAGGGCGCGCCGCACCGGGGAGACCCTCGCCCTTCTGATCGTCGACATCGACCACTTCAAACGGGTCAACGACACCTACGGCCACCTGGTCGGAGACCAGGTCCTGATCGGAGTGGCCGCCACCATCCGCAGCCAGCTGCGCGACTACGACGTGGTCGGCCGTTTCGGCGGTGAGGAGTTCGTCGTCCTGCTGCCGAGGGCCGACGTGACCGAGGCCCGCAGAGTCGCCGAGCGGCTGCGCTCCCGCATCGGGCGGATGGCCGTTCCTGCGGACGACAACATGGTCACCGTGACGATCTCCGCGGGGGTCGCGATCATGAGCATGCACGGCGACGACCTGATCGAGCTGCTCGCCGCGGCCGACCTGGCTCTTTACCGTGCGAAGGAGCTCGGCCGAGACCGGATCTGCCTGCCCGCAACGCCTGTGCCGCCCGCTCGGCGTCCCGGCCCGGAGGCCGCCCCTAGCTAAGCCCATCAGGCTCTAAGCTAGAAGGCATGCCGGAGTACATCTACACACTGCAGCGCGTGCGCAAGGCGCATGGTGACAAGGTCGTCCTCGATGACGTGACGCTGTCGTTCCTGCCGGGCGCGAAGATCGGCGTTCTTGGGCCGAACGGCACAGGAAAGTCGACGCTGCTGAAGATGATGGCGGGCCTGGAGCAGCCGTCCAACGGCGACGCCCGGCTCATGCCCGGCTTCACCGTCGGCATGCTCCAGCAGGAGCCCCCCCTCAACGAGTCCAAGACGGTGCTCGGCAACGTCGAAGAGGGCGTCGCCGAGACCAAGGCCATGCTTGACCGGTTCAACGAGATCGCCGAGCTGATGGCGACCGACTACAGCGACGAGCTGCTCGACGAGATGGGCAAGCTGCAGGACGCGCTGGACCACCGCAACGGGTGGGACCTCGACAGCCAGCTCGAGCAGGCGATGGACGCGCTCCGTTGCCCGCCGCCGGACGCCGACGTCACCCTGCTGTCCGGTGGTGAGCGCCGCCGGGTCGCACTGTGCAAGCTGCTGCTCGAGCAGCCCGACCTTCTCCTGCTCGACGAGCCCACCAACCACCTCGACGCCGAGAGCGTCCAGTGGCTGGAGTCGCACCTGGAGAAGTACCCCGGGACGGTCCTGGCCGTCACCCACGACCGTTACTTCCTGGACAACGTGGCCAACTGGATCCTCGAGCTCGACCGGGGCCGCTGCCACCCCTACGAGGGCAACTACTCCACCTACCTGGAGGCCAAGGCCGCGCGGCTCAAGCTCGAGGGCCAGAAGGACGCCAAGCGCAAGAAGCGCTTGGAGGAGGAGCTGGAGTGGGTCCGGTCGAACGCCAGGGCCCGTCAGACCAAGAGCCGGGCGCGTCTGCAGCGCTACGAGGAGATGGCCGCCGAGGCCGACAAGCACCGCAAGCTGGACTTCGAGGAGATCCAGATCCCGCCGGGCCCGCGTCTGGGAACCACGGTGATCCGGGCGGAGAAGCTCACCAAGGGCTTCGAGGACCGTGTCCTCATGGACAGCCTCTCGTTCGACCTGCCGCGTAACGGAATCGTCGGCATCATCGGCCCGAACGGCGTCGGCAAGACCACGCTGTTCCGGATGATCACCGGTGGCGAGACCCCGGACGAGGGCCAGATCGTCGTCGGCGATACCGTCAAGATCTCCTACGCCGACCAGAGCCGGGGCGGCATCGACCCGGCCAAGAACGTCTGGGAGGTCGTCTCCGACGGGCTCGACTACATCAAGGTCGGCCAGGTCGAGATGCCCTCGCGCGCCTACATCGCCGCGTTCGGGTTCAAGGGCCCGGACCAGCAGAAGAAGGCGGGCGTCCTGTCCGGCGGCGAGCGCAACCGGCTCAACCTCGCACTGACCCTGAAGCAGGGCGGCAACGTGCTGCTGCTGGACGAGCCGACCAACGACCTCGACACCGAGACGCTCTCCAGCCTGGAGAACGCCCTGCTGGAGTTCCCCGGCTGCGCTGTCATCACCTCGCACGACCGGTGGTTCCTCGACCGCATCGCCACCCACATCCTCGCGTGGGAGGAGGGCTCGAACTGGTTCTGGTTCGAGGGCAACTTCGCCGACTACGAGAAGAACAAGATCGAGCGCCTGGGGGCCGACGCGGCTCGCCCGCACCGGGTCACCTACCGCAAGCTCACCCGCGACTGAGACCGGTCTTCCACGGCTCCCGGTGCCCCACTGCGCGCCGGGAGCCGGCGGCTCGCTACCTTTTGGGCTGTGCTTGAACAGAGTGTGGCTGAGGCCGTGAGCGATACCCGCAGGCATGTGTTCCTCAGGGCCGTCAGATTCGCCGACGTCGACTCGCAGGGTCATGTCAACAACGTCAGGTTCTTCGACTACCTCGAAGACGCACGCCTGGAGATGTTCCACCTCGATCTTCACCGGGAGGGCGAGACGCCCTTCAGCGGGCTCGTGGTGGCCCGGCACGAGATCGACTACCGCCGTCCCCTCACCTTCCGCGCCGACCCGGTCAGGGTGGAGTCATGGGTGACCGAGATCAAGCCGGTGAAGTTCACCCTCGGCTACGAGATCCGCGATGACGAGACCACCTTCGTCCGGGCCCGCTCCGTGCTGGTGGCCTACAACGTCGAGCGGGCCACGCCGCGCAGGCTGGAGCAGCACGAACTCGACTACCTGGGACGGTTCCTGATCGCCGCATAGTGGCCTCGGAGCCATGGCGTGACCTTCGCCGCCAACGTCCACCGGACCGGACACCGCCGACAGACGCCGATCCGGGCCGTGGTGCCGCTCGCCGTACCGGCGTTGTGGGGCGTTCGAGGTCCCGTGGGTGGTCACCGTGCCGGGTGGGGGTGGGCCTGGGGGGCGGGGAGCGTCGCCGTTCGCGGTGTCGGCGCCGCGAGTCGCCGTGGGCCTGGGAAGTGGAGTGATCACCGCGCCACGGTCGCTTCGGAAAGCCTCTCCGGTGAGCCACGGCCGCTTCGAAGACCCTCTCCGGTGAGCCATGGCCCTTCGGAAAGCCGCTCCGGAGATGTGCGGCTGCTGAGAATCCTCCGGAGCTGTGCCGTCGCTGAGAGTCGGGCCGGGGACCTCCGCGAGAGATCCCCGGTTGTGGTGTCGGGGCGCGGGAAGGTCAGGAAGTGTGGAGCCAGGCCGCGGTGTCGGGGGGAAGCAGGTGACCGTCCACGGGGGCGCTGCCGATCAGGACACGGTCGTGCGGTGGAAGTGGGACTGGGGCGACGCCGCAGTTGATGACGCACGTCAGGGAGCCGCGGGTGAAGAACAGCGACTCCTCGGGGGAGTCCAGCCACGTGACACCGTCGGAGAGCGAGCCGCGCAACGCGCGGCGGGCGCGCAGGGCCTCCCGGTAGAAGCTCAGGGTCGAGCCCGGATCGCCCGCCTGGCGTTCGACGGTCAGCGCCGTCCACTCGACCGGCTGGGGCAGCCAGGGCCGCGCGCCGTCAGGCGAGAAGCCGTACGGCTCGGCGGCGCCCGACCAGGGAAGAGGCACCCGGCAGCCGTCCCGTCCCGGCAGCTTCCCCAGGGAACGGGCGAAGATGGGGTCCTGGCGGGCCTCCGGCGGAAGGTTCGTGACCTCGGGGAGGCCGAGCTCCTCCCCCTGGTACAGGTAGGCCGATCCCGGCAGGGCGAGCATGGCCAGCAGCGCGGCCCTTCCACGGGCGAGGCCCTTCGTGGAGTGGGGCAGCCCCTCGCCGTACCTGGTGACGTGACGGACCACGTCGTGGTTGGACAGCACCCAGGTGGGGGAGGTCACGGCGGCCAGGGTGTCGTCGACGACCTTGCGGAACGCCGTCGCCGACCATGGCGCCTCCAGCCAGGCGAAGTTGAAGCTCTGGTGCAGCTCGTCGGGGCGGACGTAGAGGGCGAGATCCTCGGCGGAGTCGGTCCACACCTCGCCGATGGCCATCCGTTCGCCAGGGTAGGAGTCGAGCACCTCGCGCCACCGCCGATAGACCTCGTGCACCTCGGGCCTGCCCCAGATCGGCGACTCCGCCTTGAAGGCCTGGTCCTCCGGGGGAGTGTCGGGAAGGCCTTCGGCTTTGTACAGGCCCATCGCCACGTCGATCCTGAACCCGTCGACCCCGCGGTCCAGCCAGAATCTCAGCACGTCGAGGAACTCCGAGTGCACCTCGGGGTTGCGCCAGTTGAAGTCGGGCTGCTCGGGGGCGAACAGGTGGAGGTACCACTTCCCGTCGGGCGACCTGCTCCACGCGGGCCCGCTGAAGGTGGACTGCCAGTTGTTCGGCGGCAGCTCCCCGCCGTCGTGGAAGATGTAGCGCTCGCGCCCGTCGCCCCGGAGCGCGGCCTTGAACCACTCGTGCTCGGCGGAGCTGTGGTTGGGCACGATGTCCACGATCACCCGCAGACCGTGCGCGTGCGCCTCGGAGACGAGGGCGTCGAAGTCGGCCAGTGTGCCGAAGAGCGGGTCGACGTCACGGTAGTCGGCCACGTCGTAGCCGCCGTCCGCCATGGGGGAGCGGTAGAAGGGGGTCAGCCAGATCGCGTCCACGCCGAGCTCGGAGAGGTACGGCAGGCGCTGCCGGATGCCGGTCAGATCGCCGACGCCGTCTCCTGAGGCGTCGGCGAAGCTGCGAACATAGATCTCGTAGACGACGGCGTCACGCCACCAGGGGGTTTCCATGTGCAATGGGCTGCCCCCGCCCGGCGAGGTTTATGCGTCAGGCGCGTTGACCATGCTGTGCGCGGCGTAGACGAGGTAGTCCCACAGGCGCTTCTCCAGCTCGTCGGGCAGCTCCAGCGAGGCGACCGCGTCGTGCATGTGCCTCAGCCACGCGTCGCGCTCGGCCGAGCGGATGACGAACGGGTTGTGCCGCATCCGCAGGCGCGGGTGCCCGCGCTGCTGGCTGTAGGTGTTGGGACCGCCCCAGTACTGGATCAGGAACAGACGGAGCCGCTCCTCGGCCCCTTCGAGGTCTTCCTCGGGATAGAGCGGCATGAGCAGGGGGTCTTCCACGACGCCTTCGTAGAAGCGGTGGACGAGACGGCGGAAGGCCTCCTCGCCGCCGACGGCGTCGTAGAAGGACTGGGGTTCCTCGGGGATCGCGGACACGCCTCCAAGCCTAAGCGACGTCAGCCGGCGATCGGGATGGAAGCCTCGTCCAGCGCCGACTTGACCCGGACGCGAAGCTCCCTGGCGACCTCGGCCTGCCGGGAGGGGATGGTCTTGGCGCTGACCCTGAAGACGACGGCCGTTCCGGAGATCTGCTCGATTCCCCAGACCTGCGGCTCCTCCACGATGACCGAGTCGCGGAAGCCGGTGTCCTGCCACAGCTCCTCGACGACTTTCTTGAGCAGCTCACGGACCACGGGGACGTCGGCGGTGTAGGCGACCGGAACGTCGACCGTGGCGCGGGACCAGCCCTGGGACTCGTTGCCGACGCGGGTGATGGTGCCGTTGCGGACGTACCAGACCCGGCCGTCGATGTCGCGCAGCCTGGTGATGCGCAGGGTGACGGCCTCGACGGTGCCGATCGCGGCGCCGGCGTCGATCACGTCGCCCACGCCGTACTGGTCCTCCAGCAGCATGAACATGCCCGCGATGAAGTCCTTGACGAGCTCCTGGGCGCCGAAGCCGATCGCGACGCCCAGGATGCCGACGCTGGTCAGCAGGGGGGCGATGGGGACGGACATGCGTTCGAGGATGGTCAGGACCGCGGTGCCCAGGATGACGATCGAGGCGATGTGCTTGAGCACCGACCCCATGGTCTCCGCCCGCTGCCTGCGCCGTTCGGCCACGATGGCGTCGAGGCCGTCGAGGGCGGGCGCGTCCTTGCCGCGCAGCCGTCCCGCCAGGGACGGCCTGCCCGAGGACGCCCGCTGGACGACTCGGCCGATCAGGCGGTGGGCCACGTTGCGCAGCACCAGCCCGATGGCCGCGATCAGCATGATGGCGAGCAGCCCCGCGATGAGAGCCGCGACGAAGGGGGCCCACGCGGCGGGCAGGACGGTCTGCACGACCTCGCAGATTACCCCACCCTGCTGTCCGCACGCCCCGTTCGTTATGCCCGTGCCCATGTCGACGAAGTTCAGCCAGTTGGGCAGGACCGACGGTGACGGGGTGGCGCTGGGGGTGACGGTGGGGGTCGGGGTGGGCGAGGGGGCGAGCAGGAACACGGAGTGGATCCCTCCCGGATCGGTTCGGTCGACAAAGGGGGGTAAGTCGGACGACCTACCTATATTGCCGACCGAACCGGCCGTCGTCACATCACGCCGGGGAGGACGGGACCGTTCTGGCTCTGGGCCGCGGGGGCGAGCCGGACGGTCCGGTGACGGGCGGCCCGGACGGGGCACGCACCCGGAAGCGTGTCCCGTGCCGTTCCAGGGGGGATCCCTCCGATCCCCGTCCGGGCGGACCCGGACGGCGGCTTGTGGGCGCGCCGGCGACCGGCACGCGTGCTCTTCGCCGAGGTCGTGTCCTCAAGCGTTTCCCGGGCCCGTGGTTCGAAGGGGTTCGCGGTTCCGGGGGGGGGAGGGGGCGCAGGACTCACGATCGCGAGCGCGGTCGCCGATGGTCGCGGTCTCCGGGGCTTGCGGTCCCGGGTTCCGAGATCCGGGGGCTCGCGGTCTCAGGCGTTCGCGGTTTTCGGGGTTCGCGGTTTTCGGGGGTTCGCAGCCCCGGGAGCGCCGGAGGCGGAAGGCCGCGCGGCGCCGTACGGGACGCGCGTGGACCCGAGGTCGGTCCCGGCGTCGTTTCCTCGGCCCGTCTCGGAGCCGACGGGGTGACCAGCGTCCGAGGACGCTCCGCACCGGTCACCCCGCCGACTCCGTCGAGCCGCGGTGGCACGGCGGACCGGATGGCTGCGACCCCATCCGGTACGCCGCTCTACCTCATTCCCCCACCGCGGCGAGCACCCGGGCGACCTTGGTCGCCGCGCCGGCGGGGTCTCTGACCGTGTGCATCCGCTCTCCCCAGGACCACCAGTAGTACCAGTCGCGGTGGCTGGGGGCGGCCTGCGCGCGGCAGGTGACGTTCTCCGCCAGGCTGGTCGCGTTCGGGTTGATCACACGGACGAACGCGCGGCCCGACTGGGTCCGCACCACCCTGGCGTGCAACCCGCGAGCGTCAAGTTCTGACACCAGCCGCTCCAGGTGCCCGAAGTCGTCTTCCCCCACCTCGTCCCTCCTCTTGGATTCAGTCGATCCCTCGCCGAGCCGTGTCCGCTCGGTTACCCGAATCGGTGCTGGTTGGCCAAAGATGACTCACCTTGCCCGATGGGTCAATGTCGGCTTGACCAAGATCAGGATGTGCATTGTCCCAAGTAGGTTGAAAGAAACAGTCCATTGGAGGACGATCCTTAGCCGGTGACTTCATTCGCACGTTCCGAATGAGCCAATCGTGGTCCATCATTCTCCATAGGCACAGTGCGATACCCGAATCACACTGGGTCAACGGGGAGAGGACCGGTCGGGACAGGCGTGCCAACCAGCCCAGCTGGCCGCGAGAGAGGGGCCGGTATGTCCGGCAGGCAGCACAGGGAGACGGAGTTAGCGCGACAGGTTCGCGCGAAGGGCCTCGCCGCCGGGCGCAACCCGGCTCAGATCGCCGAAGAGATCCATGACGCGTGCGGCCCGCAGTTCGGGACCACGCGTGTCAAGGCTCACCGTCTCGCGCACGGTGTCGCGCTGGCCGACGTGATCGAACAGATACGGGCACTGTTCGATCGCGACGGCAAGGCGGCTCCGGGAATCGGGGAGACGCTCCTGTCCGCATACGAGAGCGGGCTGAAACGGCCTGGACCCGAATACCTCCACTACCTGTGCTCCGCCTACCGGGTCGAACCGGTCGCCCTCGGCTATGACGGCCCGTGCATCTGCGGCCATGGCCACAGGCTGTCCGGTGCCGTCCGAGGCGATCTCCAGGATGGAAGAGCCGACACTTCCCCTGGTCCGCGCGAGTCGCTGATCTCATCGATCGGCGGCGACCCTTCGGCGGACGGGAGCGAGGAGGACGAGAACGTGTTACGGAGGACGCTTCTACAACTTCTGGCGGGCACCGGAACCGGCGTCGTGCTGGACGCGCAGGTGCTCGGATCGGTGGAGAGCATTCGAAGAAAGATGGACGAGACCCTGGTTTCCGCCACCGTCTCGCCCGCGATGCTCGACCAGTGGGAGGAAGCCACGATCGGCTTCGGCCGCCAGTACATGAACACGCCGCCGCTGCGGCTGCTCTGCGACGTGATGCTGGAGTTCAGCGCCGTGCGCAAGGCCATGGAGCGACGACAGCCGGTTGACCTGCAGGAGCGGCTGTGCCGCATGGCGGCCCAGCTCGCGGGCCTCAGCGGCATGATCATGGTCAACCTGGGGGACCACAGGCAGGCCCGGGCCTTCTTCAGGACCGGCAGGATGGCCGCCGACGACACCGGGGACCGCGCGCTGAGGGCCTGGGTCATCGCCAGGGAGGCCCTGGTCCCGCTCTACTACGGGGATCCGCGCGAGGCGCTCAACCTCGCCAGGAAGAGCCGCGACCTGGCGGGCCAGACGCCGTGCGCGGCCCAGGCCATGGCGCCCGTCGTCGAGGCCCGTGCGCTCGCGATGCTGTCGGGGGCGGGCAAGAAGGACGTGGTCGACCAGGCGAAGCGGGCGCTGTCGCGGGCCAGGGCGGCCTTCTCACAGATGGCCGCGGTCGACCAGGACGACGCGACCTTCGGCTACACCGAGCGGCAGCTCTACTTCCACCAGGGCGACGCGCTGGTGAAGCTGGGGCAGGCGATGGAGGCCGACCTCATCCTGGAGCAGGCGCTCACCAAGTACGGCCCCGGCGACTGGCTCGATCCGACGTTCATCAAGTTCGACCGCGCCAAGTGCAAGCTCCTGGAGGGCGACGTCGACGAGGCGCTGGCCATCGCCAAGGCCACGCTGGCCGGGCTGGGAGAGGGGTGCAGGCCCGACATCCTCATGCAGCGCGCCCATGAGGTGGCCAGAGACGTGGAGGCCAGGGATCCCCACCATCCCGAGCTCAAGCTCTACCAGGAGGCGTTGCGCGCCGCGCCCGCTGCGGAGCCGACACTGGGGGATGCATGAGGATCCGGCGTTACCGCTGGTCCGACCTCGAGTCCGTCTGGGCGCTGCACCAGATCTGCCTGGCCCAGGTCGGTCTCGCCCCGGGGGACGGCGTTTACTACGAGGACGACTTCCCCCGGATCAACGAGGTCTACCTCGCGGACCGGGGGGAGTTCCTCGTGGGGGAGCTCCCCGGCGGGCGGGTCGTCGCGATGGGCGGGCTCCGTCGCGTCGACCAGGAGAGCGCCGAGATGTGCCGCATCCGGGTCCATCCGGAGTTCCAGCGACGCGGGTTCGGCGGCCGGATGGTCGCGGAGCTGGAGAGACGGGCGGCCGAGCTGGGCTATCTCCGGTTGTGCGGGGACACCACGCTGAACCAGCCCGCCGCGATCGAGCTCTACCGCAGGCACGGCTGGTGTGAGACCCGCAGGGAGGAACGCGGGGAGCACATTGTGATTTATATGGAGAAAGATCCGATTTCAGCTATGTCCACTCTGATTAATTAAAGTGAATTAAGCTGATTTGTGGCGGGGCGTTGCAGTTTGGTGGAATGCCGGAATAATTTTCCTTCGTACCCGTAGTCGTTTTTCAGGGAGGGTACGATGAAGAAGATCATTGTCCACAAACCCGGCACCACCAGGCTCAGCGGCGTTTCCAGCGTCATCCACAAGGGATGAGGAGGCGCTCGGGCCGCCCCCGGCGATCGCACGGGTCCCTCGCGCCTCCTGGCGGCCGGACACCGGCGGTCGGCCGGGCCGACCGGGCAGGCTGTGGCGTTCCGGTCAGGCGGGGAAGACCTGGACGTGGCCGGGGTCCACGCTGAGCCGTACGGCGTCGCCGGGGGACAGCGACGCGGCGGCGCGGGAGGGAAGGTCGGCGAAGACGGTCGCGGGTGAGCCGTTGACCTCGGCCTGGACGTAGACCCGGGTGGTGGCTCCCAGGAAGACCGTCACGTCGACGAGCGCGCGGGCGCCGGGACCCTCACGACGCAGCGAGACGTCCTCGGGGCGGAACATGCACAGCACCCGCTCCCACGGAGCCTCGACGTCGAAGGCGCCGCCCGCCGTCACCCGCCCTCCGCTCGTGCGCAGCTCGAGGGTGTTGCGGTTGCCGACGAAGCCCGCGGCGAACCTGGTCGAGGGGGCCGTGTAGATCTCGGAGGGGGCGGCGCACTGCTCGATGTCCCCGGCGTTCATCACCGCGACCCGGTCGGAGATGGCCAGCGCCTCCGCCTGGTCGTGGGTGACGAAGACGGTGGTGATGCCGACCTGGTGCTGGATGCGGCGGACCTCGTCGCGCAGCCGGTGACGCACCTGGGCGTCCAGTGCGGACAGCGGCTCGTCCAGCAGCAGCACCTCGGGGCGGGGGGCCAGCGCGCGGGCCAGCGCGACGCGTTGCTGCTGGCCGCCGGAGAGCTGGTTGGGAAGCCGGTCGCCCTGCTCGGACAGCCCGACGAGCTCCAGCATCTCCTCGACCCGCTCGGCGACCCCGGTCTTCGTCTCCCGGCGCACGGTCAGCGGGAAGCCGATGTTGCCGCGCACGGTCAGGTTGGGGAACAGCGCGTACGACTGGAAGACCATGCCGATCGGCCGCCTGCGGACCGGGACGCCCGTCATGTCGACGCCGCCGATGGTCAGCCGTCCCGAGTCGAACGCGGTGAGACCGGCGACGCAGCGCAGCAGGGTGGTCTTGCCGCAGCCCGAGGGGCCGAGCAGGGCCAGCATCTCTCCCTGCTCCACGCTGACGCTCACCCCGGCCAGTGCGACATGGCCCGCGTAGCGCTTGGTGACGTCCTCGAGGACGACGTGACTCATCGCAGAGTCCTTCCGATAGTGCTCACCCTGCCGCGTCCGAGGCGGACGACCAGGGCGGAGAGTGCGAACAGGAACCCGAAGGTGAAGATCGTGACGACGGCGAGAGCGTTGGGGTCGCCGAGGGTGCGGGAGACGAACTGGCGGGCCGACCAGATCGGCAGCGTCTCGAACTTGGCTCCCACCAGGATCTTGGCGAGCGCGAACTCGTTCATCGCGGTCGCCACGACGAGCAGCGCGCCGGAGACCACGCCGCCGCGGATCGCCGGGAAGATCACCCGGGTCAGGGTCTGCACGGGGTTCGCCCCGCAGGTCGCCGCGGCCTCGCTGAGCCGTACGGCTCCCGCCGCGATCAGCGAGCCCTCGACCGCCCAGTACATGAACGGGAAGGCGATGGCCGCCGTCGCCGCCGCGAGCAGCCAGAACGTGCCGAAAAGGCCGGGGGCGAACGAGGCGGTGACGAGTTGGAGGCCGGCTCCCACGACCACCCACGGGACGGCGAACGGGATCACCGCGATCGTCTGCACCACCGACCCGATCCTCGGGTTGTGGACCACGGACCAGTAGGCGGCGGGCACCACGAGCAGCACGTCGACGACCACGACCACGGCGGACAGCAGCAGGGAACGCAGCAGCGCGGACGTCACGTCCGGTTTGCCGAACACGCCGATCCAGTGGTCCAGGGTGTAGCCGTCCGGCAACGGGGTGTCGGTCCAGCGGGTCGCGACGGAGTACAGCAGGGCCGCCAGGAGGGGCAGCCCGAAGTAGAGGCCGAGGAGGCCGAGGAAGATCCGCCTTCTCATGGGTTCCGCACCGTTTCCCGTCCGTCTTCTCGTTCTGGCCGGCCGTCCCGCGGACGGTTCCGCGCCGGTCGCTGGGTCTTCCCGGTCACAGCCACCGCTGTGCCCGCTTCAGGGAGAGCCGGTAGAGCACGGTCGTGCCCGCGGCGAGGAGCATGAGCAGCACCGACAGCACCGCGGCGCGTTCCAGGCCGAACACCGAGGACTCCAGCGTCGCGCCGATCTGCAGGGTGATCAGCTTCTGGCTGCCGGGGCTCGCCGCGACCGCGTAGGCCACCGCGTAGACGCCGATGGTCCAGGTGAAGACGAGCAGCCACCCCGCGATCACGAACGGCGCCAGCACGGGGACGCCGACGTGGCGCCAGAACTGCCACCGGGTCGCGTGGCAGACCGCCGCGGCCTCCTGCCAGTCGTCCTTGAGCACGCTCAGCGCGGGAAGGGTGAGCAGCACGAACATCGGCACGTTGAAGTACAGGTAGACGATGTTCATGCCGGTGAACGAGCCGGTCGAGGGGAAGGGGTCCTCGATTCCGAACAGGCCGCCGAGGATCAGGGTGAGCATGCCGGTCGAGCCGATCAGCGCGACGAAGCCGAAGGCCAGCCCGATGCCGGCGAAGTTGGAGGCCACGTTCATCAGCGACAGCCAGAAGGCACGGCCGCCGAGACGCATCCGGGTGATCAGCCAGGCGGCGGGGGCGCCGAGGAGGGAGGCGAGGGTCGCCTGCACCACCCCGAGCCCGAGCGAGCCCGCGACGGCCTGCCGGTCCACCGGGTTGTCGATCACCCGCAGGATGTTGTCGAGGCCGTAGCCGCCGCCGCGCAACGCGAAGGTGTCGTTGACCAGCCTGGTGGCGGGGAGCACGAGCATCACGAAGGTGAACGCCAGCAGAGGGAGCGCCGGCGCCCAGTTCATGAGGATCCTCCTGGTACGGCCGACGCCCCCCGAGGAGACGACGTCTCCACCGGGGGCGGGTGATCCCCGCCCCCGGGCGGGGTCCGGGCGGGTGCCCGCCGGGGGCGGGAGGAGGGCTCCTCCCGCCACGGGCTCAAGGATGTGTTCGGTCACGCGAGAACCTTGGCCTCCCAGTCGGCGACGATCCGCTCGGGGTTGACCTTGGTGATCTCGATCTCCTTGACGGCCGAGTACGCGGCGTCGGGCAGCCAGTTGGCCTTGGCGTCCGCGGGCAGTTGCAGGTCCCCGTTGAGGGAGCGGATGGGCCTGGCGCCGAACTTGGCGAACAGGGTCTGGGCCTCGTCGGACAGGACGTAGTCCAGGAAGCCCTTGAGGAAGTCGCCCTTGGCGGTGTTGTACCTGTTGACGATCAGGCCGGACGGCGACCAGACCGAGCCGTCGCTGGGGATGATCACTTCCACGTTGACGTTCTTGGCCTTGAGGGCGTTCTTCTGGGCCAGGCCGTTGAAGTCGTAGTTGATCTGGATCGGGGCCTCGCCCTTCTCCAGGGTCTCCTCGCTCATCTTGACGTCGCTGAGGTTGCCCGCGTCCTTGAGCTTCTTGAAGTAGTCGTAGGCCGGGCTGAGGTCGTCGACCGAGCCGCCGTTGGCGACCGCGGCGGCGACGACCATGGCCTGGCCGGTGCCCGAGGAGGTGGGGTTCTTGGTGGCGATCATGCCCTTGTACTCGGGCTTGAGCAGGTCGGCCCAGCTCTTCGGCGGGTTGGTGACCTTGTCGGTGTTGACCACGAAGGACGGCACGCCGACGAAGGTGGCGACCCAGCCGCCGTCCTTGGCCTTCTGCCAGTCCTTGAGCCTGCTCGCCGAGGGCGGGACGTAGGCGGGGACGACGCCCTTGGCCTCCGCGACGGGGCCCCACATCAGGCCGATGTCGCTGGCGGTGCCGACCGGGTTGCTCTTCTCCGCGTCGATGCGCTGGATCTCCTCGGCCGAGGACATGTCGGTGTCGGCGTGCTTGCAGGCGCCGCCGTGCTTGGCGCAGAAGGTCTTGACGACCTCGCCGTAGTTGGCCCAGTCGGGCGCGAGGCCGTACGTGGGAAGGTCGGCGCCCTGCGCGGCGATCTTGGACTCATCCGGAGCCGCGGCCCAGTCGTAGTCGCCGGACGCCGTGGCGGAGCCACCGCAGGCGCTGAGGGAGAGCATGGCCAGTACGGTCGCCGATGCCGCCCGCAAGCGGAGGTTTCGCATAGAAAGTGCCCTTCTGGGAGTTTTACGCAGTGAACCATGGCGTTTGTCGGTCCTGGCTGGGCGACATTCAGCCCACCGGCTTGTTTCGATCAGATGAATTCATGGTTAACGCCATTTGGTGGCCATTTAGTGGCGCTTTGGCGGACGAAGACCGCGTCTTGCCGAATGTCTAGCCCAATGCAGGGGCGTGGCCAACGCGTCATTTGTTGATCGGGCCCATAGGTAAAGCGCTATAGCCCCTGTCTATCGGAGGCATCGGATAAATCCCCCTTGTGAGAGGGAAGCACGCGCGGTGAGGCTGGCCACTGACAGACGCACGGTGGAAAGGAATCCGATGGAGAGTCGCTACCTGCTCAACCATGTAGGCGGCCGGTGGCGCCCGCCGGAGAGCGGGCAGACCCGGCCCAACATCAACCCGGGCGACCTGTCCGACCGCGTCGGAGACTTCGCCGAGTCTGGCGGAGCCGACGTGGACCTCGCGGTCGAGGCCGCGGCGGCGGCGTTCCCCGCCTGGAAGGCGCTGGGCCCGATCAGGCGGGCCGAGTACCTTCGGGCCGTCGAGCGGCTCATCGAGGAACGCGCGGAGGACTTCGCCCAGGCGATCACCCGTGAGCAGGGCAAGCTGCTGAAGGAGGCGCGCGGCGAGGTCCGGCGCGCGCTGGCCATCCTCGACTTCACCGCGGGCGAGGCCCGGCGGCTGAACGGCGAGACCACCCCGGCGGAGGAGTCGAGGACCTTTTCCTACACCTTCCGCTCCCCGCTCGGGGTGGTCGGCCTGATCACGCCGTGGAACTTCCCGCTGGCGATCCCCATGTGGAAGGTCGCCCCCGCCCTGTTGTCCGGCTGCACCGCGGTGTTCAAGCCGTCGCCGTTCACCCCGCTGAGCGGCGCGCTGCTCACCGAGGCCTTCGTCGACGCCGGGCTGCCCGCCGGAGTGCTCAACCTCGTCCAGGGCGACATCGCGGCGGGCGAGGCGCTGGTCGCCGACGAGCGTGTCGCGGGCGTCAGCTTCACCGGCTCCCTGCCCGTCGGCCTGGCCATCCACACCGCGGGCGCGCCCCGCCTGCTGCGCACCCAGCTCGAACTGGGCGGCAAGAACGCGGTGCTCGTCCTGGCCGACGCCGACCTCGACAGGGCGGTCCAGGCCACGGTGTTCGGCGCGTTCGGCCAGTCGGGCCAGCGCTGCAGCGCCACCTCCCGGGTCATCGTGGACGTGCGCGTCAAGGAGGAGTTCCTGGAGCGCCTGGTCGAGCGCGTCTCGGCGCTGAGGGTCGGCATCGGCGCCGACACGGGCGCCGACGTCGGCCCCGTGGTCAGTGAGGCCCGCATGAAGGCGTGCCTCGAGGCGGTCAGGTCCGCCCAGGAGGCCGGAGCCAAGGTCGCCGTGGGCGGCGGACGCCACACGGAGGGCGTGCCCGACGGCTGCTACGTCCAGCCCACCGTGCTGCGCGACGTGCCGTGGAACAGCGAGATCGCCCAGGAGGAGATCTTCGGCCCGGTGCTCTCCGTGATCGACTGCGACGGATTCGACGACGCGATGCGCATCTCCAACTCCGTCAGGTACGGCATGAGCGGCACGATCTTCACCTCGGACATGTCCAGGGCGTTCGAGGCGCTCGAGCGGTTCGAGGCGGGCATGCTGCACGTCAACAGGCCCGGAGTCGGCGCGTACGCGCACCTGCCGCACATGGGCTCGAAGATGTCACAGTTCGGCCCGCCCGAGTGCTCCCCGCAGGTCTGGGACTTCTACACCGAGTGGAGGTCTGCGTGCATCGGCTACTGAGCGCGCCGAAGGCGCACGTCAGGGCCGTGAGGCGGCGATGACGGCGACGACAGGGAAGGTGACCGGCGCGGCCGAGGCGGTCGCGCGTCTCGTCACACCGGGCGCGGTCGTCGGCATGGGCGGGCAGAACATCAACCGCTGCCCGATGGCCCTGGTCCACGAGGTGATCAGGCAGGGGATCGGCGAGCTGACCGTGGTCGGCTGCAACCTCTCGCTGCCGCTGGACATGCTGGTCGCGGCCGGGCTCGTGGCCAGGACCGAGCAGGGCACCGGAAATCTGGAGCGGTACGGCACGCTGTTCGCCTGGCGGCGGGCGGTCGAGCGAGGCGAGGTCGGCGTGGGAGACCACAGCCACCTCGCCATGGCCACCCGGTTCGCGGCGGGCGCGCTCGGCCTGCCGTACCTGCCGACCCGGAGCCTGCTCGGCACCGACCTGCTCGCCGACATGGTGGCGGCCGGTTACGCCAGGCAGGACGTCGACCCGTGGAGCGGCGTTCCCGTGGTTCTGCTGAAGGCGATGATCCCGGACGTGGCGATCATCCATGCGAATCGCGCTGATATTTCGGGAAACGTGGTTATTGAGGGGGTCACCTCGCACGAGGTGGACATGGTCAGGGCGGCCAGGGCGACGATCGTCTCGGCCGAGGAGATCGTCCCCGAAGGGACCTTCGCCGACCGGCCTGAGCAGGTCACGATCCCCGAGGCCTACGTCTCCGCCGTGGTCGAGCAGCCGTTCGGCGCCTTCCCCACCTCGGTCTACCGCGCCTACGACTTCGCCGAGTCCGAGATCAGGGAGTACCAGGCACTCGGCCGGGCCGGCGACGAAGAACTGCGCCGCTGGCTCACCGCCAACGTGCACGCGGGAACCGACTTCGACGCCTTCCTGACCGCCCGAGACCCGGAAGGCTCGCTCAGGGCGCGGCTGACCGACCAGATGAGGAGCCTCGTTTGACGACCCCGGCCCTTGAGGCCCTTCCACGTGAGCTGCTCGTGGTCGAGGGGGCACGGCAGATCAGGGACGGCGACCTGGTGATCGTCGGGACCGGTTTGCCGCTGCTCGCCGCGACGCTGGCCCAGCGCACCCACGCCCCGGGAGCCAAGCTCGTCATCGAGTCCGGCGTGATGTTCCCCCGGGTCGTGCCGACCCCGGTCTCGGTCGTCGACCCCCGGCTGATGCACGGGGCCTCCCGGCACGGCTCCCTGTTCGAGGCGCTGGGCGGCCTGGTCCAGCGCGGCCTGGTGCGGACGGGCTTCCTCGGCGGAGCCCAGGTCGACGAGTACGGCAACATCAACTCCACCTGGGTGCCCCGCTCGAACGGGGAACGGATCCGGCTGCCCGGCAGCGGCGGCGCCAACGACATCGCCAGCCACTGCCGCCAGGTCGTCGTCCTCACCGACCACGAGCGGCGCCGTTTCCCCCGCCGCTGTGACTACGTCACCAGCCCCGGCTTCCTGTCGGGGCCGGGAGCCCGCGCCGAGGCCGGGCTGCCGCCGCTGGCCGTCAAGGTCGTCACCGACCTGTGCGTCATGGAGGCCGAGGACACGGCCCTCGCCGTGACCGCGCTGATGCCGGGCGCCACGGAGCGGGCCGTACTGGACAACACCGGATTCGTCCCGGAATTCTCCCCCTCCCTCACCACCGTCGCCCCGCCGGCCCCGGAGGACCTGCGCCTGCTGCGCGAGGAACTCGACCCGGCGTGCGTCTACTTCCCCGAAAGGAAATCCCGTTGACCGACAAGAAGCCGTTCGCCTGGGAAACAGCCATCGCCTGGAAGAACAAGGACCGCATCGTCGTCCGCGGTTACGACGTCAACGAGCTGACCGGCAACATCTCCTTCGGCGAGCACTTCCACCTGGTGCTCAGGGGTGAGCTGCCGACGCCGGAGGTCGGCAGGATGACCGAGGCGATCATGGTGAACATGGCCGAGCACGCCATGTCGCCCTCCTCGGCCACGGTCCGCTTCGCCACCTCCGGCGGCGCCGAGCTCAACTCCGCGGTGGCCGCGGGCGTCGCCGGCATCGGCCGCCTGCACGGCACCGCCGACCGTCCGGCCGAGCTGTTCCTGGCCGTGGCGGAGCGGGCCGGGCGCGACGGGCTGAGCGACGCGGAGGCCGCGGCCAAGGTCGTCGCCGAGATGCGCGAGCGTCGCGAGCGGATGCCCGGGTTCCACCACGCCCAGCACATCCGCGACCCGCGTACGGCCCGCCTGCTCGGCCTCGCCGACGAACTCGGCGTCTCGGGCCGTCACGTGGCCATCGCCCGCGCGATGGAGGAGGCGACCGACGACGTCTTCGGCCGCCGTATCTGGATCAACGGCCCCGGCGCGATGGGATGCGTCGGCCTGGACATGGGATACGAGCCACTCCAGCTCAAGGCCCTGTTCATCGTCTGCCGCTCGCTCTCGCTGTGCGCCCACTCCATCGAGGAGGCCACCAGGGAGAAGGGCTGGCGCGCCTCCTCCAACTCGCACATGGTCCAGCCGCTCGACCTGTCGATGCAGGGCCCCGACAACTACGACGGCCCCGCCGACCGCTCCCTCTCCTAGCGCGCGACCGGGAACGCTCACCGGGTCGCGCGCCGTTCGAAGGCGCCGATGGGCGGCGCGAAACCCGGTGGGCGACGGCTCTCGCCGGTTGATCTCGGCTGAACATCTGTTTAGTATGCTGAACATGTGTTCAGCCCATGACGACCTGACCGCCAGGGCCGTCATCCGGGACCGTGCTCTGGAGCTGTTCGCGCTCCACGGGCCGGACTCGGTGACCGTCCGGCAGATCTCCACGGCCGCCGGTGTCTCACCCGGCCTCGTGATCCACCACTTCGGGTCCAAGGAACGGCTGCGCGCCGCCGTGGACGCGCACGTGGCCGCCGTCTTCGACGGCCTGTTCGCGCGGGCGGCGGCCGGGGACCTCGACCCCGCCGACGGCGCCTCCTTCGCCGAGGTCTTCCTGAGAGAGCTGCCCCCCGCCTCGCCCGTCCCGCGCTACCTTCGCCGCCTGCTGCTGTCGGGGGACCCGGCGGGAACGGAGGTGTTCCGCCGCTGGTTCGGGGCCAGCCGGGCGACCGCCGACGCCCTGGTCGCGCGCGGCGTGCTCGCGCCGGGGCGTGACCCGCTGGTCCGCGCCGCCTTCCTGATGGTCAACGACCTGGTGCTGCTGCTCCTGCGGGACCAGCTCGCCGACGTGCTCGGCGTCGACCCCCTCGGCCAGGAGGGCGCGGCCCGCTGGGCCGACGAGGTGCTCGCCGTCTACCGGGACGGGCTGTTCGCCCGGGGGACGGAGCGTTTCCAGGGGACGGAGCGGTGATGAAGGTCGTGATCTGCGGAGCCGGGATAGCCGGTCTCACGCTGGCCTGGTGGCTGAGGCGCGCGGGCGCGGAGACGACCGTCGTGGAGAAGGCGGCGGGGCCGCGTTCCGACGGCTACATGATGGACTTCTTCGGCTCGGGCTACGACGTGGCGGAGCGGATGGGCGTCCTCGGCGAACTGCGCGAGGTCGCCGCCGACATCACCGAGCTGACATACGCCGACAGGAGGGGCAGGCGGGTCGGCGGCCTGCGGTACGCCTCCTTCCAGGCGATGCTCGACGGCCGGGTGCTGAGCGTCATGCGCGGCGACCTCGAGAGGGTCCTGCGCTCGGCGCTGGGCGACGACGTCCCGATCCTGTACAACACCAGCGTCCGCGCCGTCCGCCACGTCCCCGGGGGCGTGGACGTCGAGCTGACCGACGGCGCGGTGCACAGGGCCGACCTCCTCGTGGGCGCGGACGGCATCCACTCCGTGGTCCGGCGGCTGACCTTCGGCCGCGAGGAGTCGTTCCTGCGCCCACTCGGCTACCACACCGCGTCGTTCCTGTTCGAGGACGCCGAACTCGCCGAGGAGATCGGCAGGCGGTTCGTCCTGGTGGGCGTGCCCGACCGGCAGGCCGGTCTCTACCCGGCGGGAGACGGCGCTCTGGCGGCCTCCCTCATCCACGCCCGCTCCGGCATGGCCCTGCCCGCCGACCCCAGGGCGGAGGTGCTGAGCGCCTACCGGGGACTGGGCCCCATGGTCGACAGGATGTTCGAACACTGCCCGGAGGATCCGTACTACGACCACGTCGCCCAGATCCGCATGCCCACGTGGACCAAGGGCAGGGTCACGCTGCTCGGCGACGCCGCCCACGCGGTCTCGCTCATGGCGGGCCAGGGGTCGTCGACGGCGATGGGCGGGGCCCACACGCTGGCCGTCGAACTGCTCGGAGCGGACGTCGAGTCCGCCCTGGCGCGCTACGAACGACGGATGCGCCCCTTCGTCCTGAGCAAGCAGAAGGCCGGCAGGAACACCGCGGCCTGGACGGTTCCGCACCAGGCGTGGCGGATCGCACTGCGCAACCGCCTGTTCGGGCTGGCGGACCTGCCCGGCGGAAGGGCCCTCATGGGCCGTGGCCTCAAGCGCCTGGGCGCAGGAGCGGTCCCCGTCGCCGGATGAGTCCGGTCCCGCCCCGCCGGCCGAGGGTGCGGCGAAGCCGGACGGCCGGGATCCGTCGGGCCAGGGTCACCCCGGAAGGGTGATCCTGGCGACGACCTCCGGCAGGTCGGGGGGCTCCAGGGCGTCGGGGAGGGCGGCCATCTCGGCGGGGGAGAACCAGCCGTGCTCCAGGTAGGTGTCGTTCTCCTCCGAGGTGAAGGCCCCCGGGTCCACCTGGGGCGTTCCGTCGAACCTGGCCAGATAGAACCGCTCGGTCTTGACGTAACGGACGCCGAGCCAGGTGAAGTCCCTGTGCACCGGCAGCCACCGGTCCAGCACCGCCGTGCCGGGCAGGCCCGTCTCCTCGGTCAGCTCCCGCCGCGCGGCCTCCAGGGGCGTCTCGCCCGGATCGATCCCGCCGCCGGGCGGCTCCCAGAGGGTCGCCCCGCTGACCGGGTCACGCCAGTGCATCAGCAGCACCCGCCCGTCACCCGCCACGCAGACCACCCTCGCGGCGGGGCGGTCATTCGGCTGAGAGTCATTCACAAACCCGGGACGTTATCACCATCTATTTCTTCAAAACCTCTATAGCGGCAATCGAAAAATCCGATCACCTGCGGAGCCGTTGTCCACCTGACAGCCTTTGCGTGACCACCCGTGCCGGAGATCCTCGCGCAGAGCCGGAATTTCCGGCCCCTGCGAGGAGGATGTTCACGCGCTTACGCAACGCGGTGGCGGCGACGGCCACGATCCTGGTCCCGGCGACGGCGGCCCTGCGACGCGAGCAACAACCGGTACTGGGCCATCGACGACCTGCGCGTCTCCTGACCCGGCCGCTTTCGCCCTGCGGGCCGTACGGGAGCCCCCGTACGGCCCGCCCCCGCGGAAGGCGTGTCAGCGTTTCATCGCGCCGTCGGCGATGGCGTCCGCCGCCTCGCCGATCGCCCTGCCGACGATCTCCAGGCGACGGACCAGCTCGCGCTCCTTCATGGCCTCGGAGCTGATCTCGCCGGAGAAGATGCGGGCGATCTCGTACTGGTACATGCGGCGCAGCGTCCCGGCTGCCTTCTTGGCCTCCAGGGCGTCCCTGGCCACCGTCGAGGAACGGGAGGCCAGGTCGCCGACCGCGGTCTCCAGGGCCTCGACGCCGACGATCGCCTGGTCGAGCATGGGGACGAAACGCCGCTGGTCGCCGACGCGGTACAGGTACGACTCGCGGACGAAGTCCCGCAGGGAGTCGAGCACGTCGTCGATCGAGCGGGAGAGGCGGTAGAGGTCCTCACGGTCGATCGGCGTCACCAGGGAGCCGGACAGCTCCTCGGCCAGCCTGGCGCGCTCGACGTCGCCGCGGTGCTCGATGGCGCGCATCCGCTCGTGGGCGTCACTGCGCCCCATGTCGCCGCCGATCATGGCCATGGCCAGCCAGGCGCCCTCCTTCGTCGCCTCGAGCTGCCCGATCAGAGCCCGGGTGAGCTCGCCGTCCATGCGTCCGGTGACCAGGTCGCGTATCCGCCGCAGCCGTTTCACGCGACCACCCCCCGGACGGCGAGCGCCACCGCCGCGGCGAGCAGCCCGCTCACCGGCAACGTCAGCGTCCAGGCCAGAACGATCTTCGTGGCGGCGTGCCAGCGCACCCGGCCCATGCCGTCGGCGACCCCCGCCCCGATCAGGGCGCCCGTGATCGTCTGGGTCATGCTCACCGGCGCGCCGACCGCGGCGCAGCCGATCACCGCGGCGCCGCTGGCCAGCTCCGCGGTCACGCCGTGCAGGGGACGGGAGGCGATGATCTCCCTGCTGAGGGTACGGCCGGCGCGCGGCAGGCCGTACAGGGCGCCGACGCCGAACAGCGCCGCCACGACCAGGCAGACCGGCGGCGGCGCGTCCCGGAAGCCGAGCGCGAGCATGAAGATCGCCAGCATCTTCTGGCCGTCGTTGGCCGCGTAGGCCACGCACTGCAGGGTGAACCCGGCGCCGTGCCAGCGCGGCAGCGCGCGGCCGTAGGCCGTCAGGGTGAGCAGCCGCCGTACCAGCACGGCCAGCAGCCCCCCGACGAACGGCGCGGCCAGCGCGACCACGAGCACGAGCAGCACCGCGCCCGCCGAGACCGGCAGCCCCCAGCCCAGGCCCGCGCCGGTCAGGGCTCCCACGACGGCGAGGGTCAGACTGGTCGGCCGTCCTCGGCCGCCGAGGAACGCGACGACGGCCAGGGCGCACAGCACGGCGACGGTCACGGTGACCTGGCCGCCGGGGCCGTCCAGGTCGGCCAGCCGGGTGGTGAAGGTCACGGCGACCTGATAGGTCACCAGGGGGACCAGCGCGACCGAGACCGTCAGGAGGGCGAGACCGGCCAGCGGTCTGACGCTGGGGATCTTCAGGCCGGTCGCCAGCAGCGCGCCGCCGTCGTTGATCCCGGTGACGACCGAGAACAGCCCGGCGAGCGACGTCAGGGCGATCAGGCTCACGCTCCCACACCCCCGGTGAGCGGACCCGGTGGAGCGGACCCGACTGAATGGACTCTGCTGACGGACGGTGCTGACGGACGGTGCTGAATGGACGGTGAACGACAAGGCCGGTTCGGCTATGGGCTCCATAGGCGAATGACGGCTGCCCCCCTTCGGGCTCCCCGGGTAGCGTCCGCAGTGCACCGACACGGACATGCCTACCCAAAGATCGAGTGGATGATGGACGAAGAGCTCATTCTGCTGAACCCAGGACCGGCCTGTACCTCGCAGCGGGTCAAGGACGCCCTGCTGCGCGGGGACCTGTGCCATCGAGAACCCGAGTTCACCGAGCTCCTGGCCCGCATCCGCGAGGGCCTGCCTCGCTGCCTGAACCTGGCGGGCACCCACGAGGCGCTGCTGGTCACCGGTTCCGGGACCGCCGCCATGGAGATGGCGGTGATCAGCTCGGTCCGCGAGGGCCGCTCCGTGCTCGTGGTGAACAACGGCGTCTACGGCGAGCGCATGATCAAGATCGCGACCGCGCACGGCATCCCCGTCCACGAGGTCCGCAGCGAGTGGACGGTCCCGGCCGACCCCGAGGCCGTCCGAGCCGCGCTGGCCGAGCACGACGACGTGGACGCGGTCGTCTGCGTCCACCACGAGACCACCACCGGCCTGATCAACCCGATCAGGGAGATCGGCGAGATCGTGGCGGGCACCGACGCCCTGTTCGTGATCGACGCGATCAGCGGCACCGCGATCGAGGACCAGGACCTGGCCGAGGTCGCGGGCGACGTCATCTGCGGAACCGCCAACAAGGGGCTGCACGGCCAGCCGGGGATGTCGTTCATCCTGTGCGGTGAGCGGTCCCTGCGGCGGATCACCGAGGCGCCGGTCAGGTCGCTCTACCTGAACGCGGCGAGCTACCTGCAGGGCCAGCGCAAGGGCGACGTGCCCTTCACTCCCGCGGTGCAGGTCTGCTACGCGCTGGACGAGGCCATCGCCGAGTTCGAGGAGAGCGGCGGCTTCGCGGCGAGGACCAGGCTCTACCGCGAGCGGGCGGCGCTGGTGCGCGGCCAGTTCGAACGGCTGGGTCTGAAGGTGCTCGTGGACGAGCCTTATCGTTCAAATACCGTCACAATGATTCATCTTCCGGACAACGTCACGTACGCGGCCCTTCACGATGAGCTGAAGAAGCGCGGCTACGTTGTCTACGCCGGTCAGGGGCAGCTCTCCGCCGACTTCTTCCGCATCTGCACGATGGGCGAGATCCCCTGGCACCGGCTGGAGCAGCTCGAAGAGGCGCTCCGCGAGTCGATCGACGCCGCTCGCGGCGTGTGACAGGCCCCGTCACCGGGGTGGGGGAGGGACGACGTTGCAGCTCAACCTGCATCGCCTGTGGATTTTCATGACCGTTGTCGAGTGCGGGGGCTTCTCGGCCGCCGCGCAGAAGCTCTACCTGAGCCAGCCATCGGTCTCCCACCAGGTCCGGCAGCTTGAGCAGTCGTTAAGGGCGACCCTCATCGACCGCAGCGGCGCGCGGATCCGGCTCACCCCGGAGGGGGAGGTCATGCTGGCCTACGCCAAGCGCGTCTTCCTCCTCGCCGACGAGGCGGTCAGCGCGATCAGGCAGGTCTCGGGGCTGCACACCGGCACCCTCGTCGCGGGCGGCACCACCACCGTCGGCACCTACCTGCTGCCGCCGCTGCTGGCCGTCTTCCGCGACCAGCATCCCGGCATCGAGGTCGGCATCTACGTGGGCAACGGCCAGCAGGTGGAGAAGCAGCTCGTCGACGGCGAGATCGGCGTCGCCGTGCTCGCGGGCGAACCGGGCGCCGCCCAGCTGGTGAGCGAGCCGATCCTCCAGGACCGGCTCGTGCTCATCACCGCGCCGGGCCACCGCCTCGCGGGAGCGGGCAGGGCCGAGCCCGCCGAGCTGGCCGGAGAGCGGTTCCTGCTCCGCGAGCCCGGCTCCTCCACCAGGGAGCTGCAGGAGCAGGCGCTGGAGACGTGGGCGCTCGACGAGGCCCGCCGCACCGAGATATGGGGGCCCGAGACGATCAAGCAGGCGGCCGCCGCCGGCCTCGGCGTCTCCCTGGTCTCCGAGCACTGCGTCGAACACGAGCTCGCCGACGGGCGGCTGGCCGCGCTGGAGGTCGCCCCCGCGCCCAGGCCGAGGCCGATCGTGCTCGCCCACCGCAGGGACCGCCTGCTGGGCCCCGCCGAGCAGGCCTTCATCGCCCTGCTGCGCGGCGTGCGCAGCTGGCCGGGCCAGAACCGTCTGAGGAGCATCTCGTGACGGCCCGGCGCTCCCGGAGCCGTGGCGAAGGGCCGGGGTGACCGAGCGCCAGGCGTTCGGGAGCGTGGTCTCGCGGCTATCCTTTCCACAGCCTCATGCCAAAGATCGCGAGAGACCTGTGACCTGTGCCGCGCCCTTGATCCGTCCGTACCGTTCCGATGACGCCCAGGCCACCCTGGACGTCTTCTACCGAGCGATCCGCGTCACCGCGTCCCGCGACTACGACCCCGCCCAACTCGCCGCCTGGGCGTCGCCGGACATCGACCCGGCCGACTGGGCGACCGCCCGGAAGGAGGCGACGACCTGGGTCGCCGAGATCGACGGCACGGTGGTCGGCTTCACCGACATCGACCCGACCGGGTACATCGACATGATGTTCGTCGATCCCCGCGTCGGGCGAACCGGAGTCGCCGGTGCCCTTCTCGATCGTGTGACGGAGATCGCCCGCTCCCGGGAAGTCGGCGAACTGACCGTCAACGCGAGCCTCACAGCTCGGCCTTTCTTCGAACGCCGGGGCTTCACCATGATCGCGGAGCAGCAGGTGGAACGGCGCGGCAGCGTCCTGACCAACTTCCGGATGCGTTCACCACTGCGGTGAACGCCGCAGGCCCCGGCAGGTTCGGCGGGTGACGAAGGACGCCGCGGGGCGCCGCGGGAGGCACGGTGCGGGGGGAGGGGGTGACTCGCTGTACTCTGCCCAGGTCGGTGTGAAGGCGCCGTACGATCCGACCTCTTCGAGGGTGAAGGCATGAACGAGCGAGTCAGAAGGCCCGGCGCGGGCCACCAGAGGCTGATCGGGGAGATCGCATGAGCCCCGGAGCCCAGTTCGTCCTGACGTTGTCCTGTCCGGACCGTCCCGGCGTGGTGGCCGCCGTCTCCGGTCTCCTGGCCCAGCGGGGATGCAACATCATCGAGAGCCAGCAGTTCGGAGACCCCGACTCCGCACGGTTCTTCATGCGGGTGCAGTTCTCCTCCCCGCTGCCCGACGCCGCGCTCCGCGAGGCCTTCGCCGCGCTCGCCCCCGACTTCGGCATGGACTTCAAGCTGCGCGACGTCGCGGTGAAGCCGCGCGTGCTGGTGATGGTCAGCAAGTTCGGCCACTGCCTCAACGACCTGCTCTACCGGACGCGCTCCGGCCTGCTCGACATCGAGATCGTCGGGGTGGTCTCCAACCATCCCGACCTGCGCCCGCTGACCCAGTCGTACGGCATCGACTATCACCACCTGCCGGTCACTCCGGAGACCAAGGCCAGGCAGGAGGCCGAGATCCTCGCCCTGGTCGACCACTATCAGGCCGACCTGGTGGTGCTCGCCCGCTACATGCAGGTGCTGTCGGAGGACCTCTGCGTCAAGCTGGCCGGGAACGTGATCAACATCCACCACTCGTTCCTGCCGTCGTTCAAGGGGGCCAAGCCGTACCACCAGGCCCACTCACGCGGTGTGAAGCTGATCGGAGCGACCGCCCACTACGTGACCGCGGCCCTCGACGAGGGCCCGATCATCGAGCAGGAGGTCGCCCGGGTCAACCACACCCACTCCGCCGAGGACCTGGCCGCCATCGGCCGCGACGTCGAGTGCCAGGCCCTGGCCCGTGCCGTACGGTGGCACACCGAGCAGCGCGTCCTCCTCGACGGGCACAAGACCATCGTCTTCCCCCGCTGATCGAGGGCCTTCCGCGGGCGTGCGGAACCCGGTGACGGGACCGCACGCCCCTGCCGGGACCTGGGGTCGGCCGTCAGGCGGTCAGGCCCGTGTGGCCGGCGAGGAAGGTGAGCTGGTCGGCGGCGAGCTCGACGGTCTTGCTGACCGCGCGGGCGCCGTGACCGGCCTCGGCCTCGTTGCGCAGCAGGATCGGCCGCCCTGAGGCCTGCGCGTGCTGCAGCGCGGCGCACATCTTCCAGGCGTGCAGCGGGTGGACCCGGGTGTCCGACTGGAAGACGGTGAACAGCGTCGCAGGGTAGGACACGCCCTCGCGGACGTGGTGGTAGGGCGAGTAGGAGTGCAGCCAGGCGAACTCCTCCGGCTTCTCCGCCGAGCCGTACTCGACGTTCCAGGTGGCGCCGAGGCCGAACAGCTCGTAGCGGATCATGTCGAGCAGCGGGGCCGAGCAGACGACCGCGGCGTACAGCTCGGGACGCTGGGTGAGGGCCGCGCCGACCAGGAGGCCTCCGTTCGAGCCGCCGGAGATGGCCAGCTGCGACGAGGTGGTGACACCGGTGGCGATGAGGTGCTCCGCCGCCGCGTGCAGGTCGTCGAAGACGTTCTGCTTGTTGGCGAGCATCCCCGCGCGGTGCCACTCCTCGCCCTGCTCGCCGCCGCCGCGCAGCTGGGCGATGGCGTAGGCGCCGCCGGCCTCGACCCAGGTCAGGATCGACGCGGAGTAGCCGGGGGTCATCGAGATGCCGAAACCGCCGTAGCCGTACAGGATGGTGGGGCGCGGGCCCTCGACGCCGGGCTTGGAGATCACCAGCATGTGGACCTCGCTGCCGTCGGCGGAACGGTAGGTCACCTGCTCGGTGTCGACGGCGGGCACCTCGACGGCGCCGGGGGAGGAGGCCCACAGGGTCGTCTCGCCGGTGCGGGCGTCGTAGCGCTGGATGGTCGGCGGGGTGGTGTTGTCGGTGTAGCCGAACCAGGCCTCGTGGCCGCCCTCGGGACGCTCGACGATGCCGCCGATCGTGCCGAGCCCCGGCGTGGGCACCTCTCCGACGCGCTCGCCGGTCTCCAGGTCCTGAACGGTGATCTCGCTGATCGCGTGGCGGGTCCAGCCGACGAGCATGACCGGCCGCTCGAGGTCGTCGAGGATCGCGAAGTCCGTCAGCACGGCCTCGGGGTCCTGCGGGATCAGGTCGCGCCAGTGCTCGGCCTGGGGAGTGGCCGGATCCGTCACGCAGATCCGCGCGCGGGGGGCGTCCCTGTCGGTGAAGACGTAGAGTCTGCCGTCACGGCCGAAGTGCACCGCCGTCTGGGCGTCGACGCCCTCCTGGACGACCACCAGGTCCGGGGACTCCGGTGAGGAGGCCGACAGGTCGGCCACCCACAGGTCGTTGCGGGGCGCGGTCCCCCGGGAGGCCGAGATCTGCAGCCAGCGGCCGTCGCGGGAGACCGCGACGCCGTAGTAGTTGGTCTTCTCCATGCCGTCGCCGAAGATCAGGATGTCTTCCTCGGTCGAGGTGCCGACCCGGTGCAGGTAGACCCGGCGGTGGAACTGCTCCTCGCCCTCGGGCACCTCGATCGAGGGCAGCCTGCGCACGTAGTAGAACGCCTTGCCACCTGGCAGCCACGCCACGGGGGAGTAACGGCAACGGTCGATCGGGCCTTCGATCCGGTCGCCGAAGGCGATGTCCATCAGATAGAGGCTTGACTCCTCGTCGCCGCCGACCGAGACCTGGTAGGCGAGCAGCCTGCCCTCCTTGTCGGGCTGCCAGGAGTCGAGCGTGGTCAGACCGCTGGGGTCGAGCTCCATCGGGTCGAGCAGCGCGCGCTCGGTGCCGTCCGGGTCGACGGTGTAGAGGACCGCGTGCTCCTGCTCGGGGGTGCGCCGCATGAACAGCCGCCGCTCACCGCGCCAGACCGGAGCGCCGATCGAACCCGACCTCAGCAGTTCGGCGATCCGTGCTCTGAACGCCTCACGCCCGGGGAGCGCCCCGAGCTCGGCGGCGAACAGCTTCTCCTGCGCCGCCAGCCACTCCTCGGTCGCGGGACTCTCCTGGTCTTCCAGCCACCGGTAGGGGTCGGCGACGGGGACGCCGTGGAGCTCTTCGACGAGGTTGTCACGGCTGGCTGGCGGGTATGGCTGTCGGCTCATGGCAGGAACCCTATGACCTCGGGGAGTCAAGTCGACGCCATTGCGCGAGCGGCGTATTCGATCTTCGAATAGAGGAGTTAAAAACTGGTAATGCGGGCATAAAACGTACCAGGCGTCCCTCCAGTTATTTATGGGTGGCGGGAACGACGATGCAGAAGCCAAACTTGGTGGAGGACGGTGCCGTGGTGACCATCCGCTGGGCCGTCCGGCGGAGGTCCCTGTGACGGAAGCATCCGGGCCCCAGGAGGGGCCGCCAATCGGGGTACGCGCCTGCGTGCCCCCTCAGATGACGCGTCGCGCGGCGGGGAAGGCACGCTGATGCGCCAAGTCCTGCTGTTGAACGCAACCTACGAACCCCTGACCACTCTCTCCCTGCACCGCGCGGTCGTGCTGGTGCTCAGGGAGAAGGCGGACGTCGTGCACCGCGACGGGCGGGGCGCCGTGTTCCGCTCGGCGACCCGTACGCTCGACGTGCCGTCGGTGATCAGGCTGCGCCGATACGTCCGCATTCCCTACAGGTCACGGATTCCGCTGACGCGGACCGCGCTGATGCGCCGGGACGACTACCGGTGCGCCTACTGCGGTCAGAAGGCCGAGACCATCGACCACGTGATCCCGCGGTCGAGGGGAGGAACCCACACCTGGGAGAACTGCGTCGCCTCCTGCACGCCGTGCAACCACCGCAAGGCGGACCGGATGCTGGAGGAGCTGGGATGGACGCTGAACGTCGCCCCCGTGGTGCCACGGGGCGTCCACTGGCGTCTGATCGGCGCGCACAACGTCGGAGACCCCCAGTGGGCGCCCTACCTCGAGGAGAGCGCCGCCTGAACACCCTGGTGCTCATGACGTGCCCGTGACGGTGTGATATCCGGTCGCCCCGGCGCTGTCCGTGTCTGCACAATCAGTGCATGAGATGGACTTTCACCTCCGATCCCGAGGTGTACGCCGGGGCGGCGGAGCCGTGGTTGCTGCGCGACCCGGTGCACAACACGACCCTGCTCACCATCCTGCGCGCGGTCCGGGGCGGTCTGTGGGGCGACGACCTGCTCATGGGATGGGCGGAGCACGAGGGGGAGACCGTCGCCGCGGCTCTCCAGACGCCGCCTCATCCCCTGCTGCTCGCCGACATGCCCGCGGAGGCCGTCCGCGAGCTGGCCACCGTGCTCATCGAGGCCGAACGCGGGATACCCGGCGTCAGGGGACAGGTGGCCCTCGCCGAGGCGTTCACGGACGCCTGGTGGCGCAACGAGGCCGAGCGCCGCTGCGAGCGCCTCTACCGCCTCGACGCGCTCCTCCCGCCGGACCCCGCCCCCGAGGGCGCCGCCCGTACGGCGGGCATGGACGATCTCGAACTGCTGGTCGAGTGGAGTCAGGCGTTCCAGGCCGAGACGGAGGGCCACACTCCCCTCGACCTGACCCCGCTGATCGCCAGCAGGATAGGCAGGCGCGAGCTGGTCCTGTGGGAGGTCGAAGGACGGCCCGTCGCCCACGCCGGGGCCTCCGCGCCGATCGCGGGCATGTCGCGCGTCGGCCCGGTCTACACACCCCCGCGGGAGCGCAGGAAGGGGTACGGCGCGGCGGCGACCCACGCCGTCACGGCCAAGGCGCGGGCGGACGGGGCCGAGGAGGTGCTGCTCTTCACCGACCTGGCCAACCCCACGTCCAACTCGATCTACCAGACGATCGGCTATCGTCCCGTCGCCGACTACGCCTCCATCACCTTCGACTGAGCGACGCTCTCGTTCACGGAACCCCGGCGGGGAGGCTGCCTCCCGAGTGACCGGGGCGGTCCGCGGGGCTCTCACCGTGCCCGAGGCGCTTTCCCGTGGACGGCCGAAGGCGCTTTCCCGCCGAGTGACCGGGCGGTTCGCGAGGTTCCCACCCGTGTCCGAGGCGCTTTCCCGCCGAGTGATCCGGGCGGCCCATGGGCCCTCGCCCGTGCCTGAGGCACCCGTGCCCGGGACGGCCTCGGCTGGGTACCCTGTTCTCCATGCCGCGTTATGACTTCCGCTGCCGCGCCTGCGGATCGACCTTCGAACTCTCCCGTCCGATGGCCAGGTCCGGAGACCCGGCCCTCTGCCCGCAGGGCCACGACGACACCGTCAAACTGCTGTCCACGGTCGCCGTGACGGGAGCCTCGGGAGGCGCCGCGCCTCGTCCCGCCGCCGGCGGTGGTGGCGGTGGCTGTTGCGGAGGCGGCTGCTGCGGATAGACCCCTGAGAAACCACTGCCCGCGGCACGACTTCGCGCCGCGGGACCGTGGTCGGAGGGGAAGACGGCTCAAGGTCGCCTCAGCGACGGTCGCACCGGCCGGGCGGGCCGGGTGGAGAGACTATGCGGCCGCCACGCGGCCCTGGAGGGTGGCGCGCTTGCCCTGGAAGGGCAGGAAGTTGTCGGCGCGGTGCGGTCTGGCGGGGATGAAGGTCGGTTCGGTGGCCACGATCCGGTCGAACCGGAAGGCGCGGATCGCGCCGCGCAGGCGGCACATTCCCACGAGGTACCAGTAGTCGCGGTGCACCATGCACGTCACCGGGTCGACGTCGCGCACGGTGACCCGTCCCGACACGTCCTGGTAGTGCAGCTGGACCACGAGCCGGGAGGTGATGGCGTTGGCGATGGTCCTGGCCCGGTCGGCGACGGGGGCGGGCATCGGCTCCGTCAGGGTCGCGAGCGTGGTGGAGATGATCTCGTCGTCGAGCTCCATGTGCTCGAACGCGTGCCGCAGGCCGCTGCGGGCGGTGGTGGCCTGCGGGCCCGAGCCCAGGTGTGCCAGGGACAGGGCGAGGGCGGCGATCTCGGCGGTCGTCAAAGGGCTGGTGGAGGGCTTCATGACGTTGGCCATACTCATATGGTATTGACGACCACTGACATTTTTCGAACTTCCTGTCGGATACAGCACGCTTCCCTGTCGGACACGGCGCCGCCGTGTCCGACAGGGAAGCGTGCTGACCGGGAGGCTCAGCGGGAGAGCTGGGACAGGTCCCGTGAGGCGCCGGTCGAGGCCGAGGTGGTCAGCGCGGCGTAGGCCTGCAGCGCGGCGCTCACCGGGCGGTGACGGTCGCGAGGGCGGTAGCCGCCCAGCTCGGTCACGAGGCGCTCGCGCCGGGCCGCGAGCTCCTCCTCGGAGACCTTCAGCTCGATCGAACGGCCGGGGATGTCGATCTCGACGAGATCGCCGTCCTCGACCAGGGCGATGGTGCCGCCCTCGGCCGCCTCGGGGGAGGCGTGCCCGATGGAGAGGCCGCTCGTGCCGCCGGAGAAGCGGCCGTCGGTGACCAGCGCGCAGACCTTGCCCAGGCCCTTGCCCTTCAGGAACGAGGTGGGGTACAGCATCTCCTGCATGCCGGGCCCGCCCTTCGGGCCCTCGTAGCGGATGACCACGACGTCGCCGGCCTTGACCTTGTTGTTCAGGATGCCCTCGACCGCGTCGTCCTGGGACTCGAAGACCACTGCGGGCCCGGAGAACCTCCAGATCGACTCGTCGACCCCGGCCGTCTTGACGATGCAGCCCTCGGTGGCGATGTTGCCGTAGAGGACGGCCAGGCCGCCGTCACGGGTGTACGCGTGCTCGGAGTCGCGCACGCAGCCCTCGGACCGGTCGAGGTCCAGGGACTCCCAGCGGGCCTCCTGGGAGTAGGGCTTGACGGTGCGGACGTTGCCGGGGGCGGCGTGCCACAGCTCGACCGCCTCGGGCAGCACGCTCGCGGAGCAGGGGTCCCAGGCGTCGATGTAGTCGCCGATCGTGCCGCCGTTGACCGTGTGCGCGTCGCGGTGGATCAGGCCCGCCCGGTCGAGCTCGCCGAGGATGGCGGGGATGCCGCCCGCGCGGTGGACGTCCTCCACGTGGTACTTCGCGGTCGCGGGAGCGACCTTGCACAGGCACGGCACACGCAGCGAGATCTCGTTGATCTCCTTGAGGCCGAAGTCGACCCCGGCCTCGCGCGCCGCGGCGAGGATGTGCAGGATCGTGTTGGTCGAGCCGCCCATCGCCACGTCCAGGGCCATGGCGTTCTCGAACGCGTCCTTGGTGGCGACGCTGCGCGGCAGGACCGACTCGTCGTCCTGCTCGTAGTAGCGGCGGGTGATCTCCACCAGCTGTCGCCCCGCGTCCTGGAACAGCTTCTTGCGCGCCTTGTGCGTGGCGAGGATCGTGCCGTTGCCCGGCAGTGCCAGGCCGATGGCCTCGGCGAGGCAGTTCATCGAGTTGGCGGTGAACATGCCGCTGCACGAACCGCAGGTCGGGCAGGCGCTCTCCTCCATCTCGAGCAGCTCGGCGTCGGAGACGCTGTCGTCGGCGGAGGCGATCATCGGGTCGATCAGGTCGAGCTTGCGGCCCGGAGTCTTGCCCGCCTCCATCGGCCCGCCGGAGACGAAGACCGTGGGGATGTTGAGCCTGAACGCCGCCAGCAGCATGCCAGGGGTGATCTTGTCGCAGTTGGAGACGCAGATCAGCGCGTCGGCGCAGTGCGCGTTCACCATGTACTCGACCGCGTCCGCGATCAGCTCGCGGCTGGGCAGCGAGTAGAGCATGCCGCCGTGGCCCATCGCGATGCCGTCGTCGACCGCGATCGTGTTGAACTCGCGCGGGATCGCGCCCGCCTCCCTGATCGCGCCGGCGACCACGTCGCCGACCTCGCGGAGGTGGACGTGCCCGGGGACGAACTGGGTGAAGCTGTTGGCCACCGCGATGATCGGTTTGCCGAAGTCACCGCCTTCTACGCCCGTCGCCCGGAGCAGGGCCCGGGCACCGGCCATGTTCCTGCCGTGAGTGACCGTACGAGACCTGAGGGCGGGCATGAGGCTTCTCCCATCATCGAAACCGTGTCCTCAAATGGTACGGCCATCGCCCGGTGCGTGAGACGTGCGTCCACGGCGCGAGATGGGAGTGCGGTGACCTCGGGGACGTGGTCGGGTGGGATTGGACGGGATGACGCGACGCCCTCCCGGGCGGGCGGCGAGCCGCGGCCGCGGGAACGGCGACGTGGCGGCGGCACGGGCCGCCGCCACGGATCCGGCCGGGGCGCCGCGAGGTCAGGGCTCGGGATAACGCGCGGGGAGAACCCGCTCGGCGACCTCGTAGATCTCCTCGATCTCGGCGTCGGTGAGTGACCGTTCGCGCTTGGTGATCCATTTACGGACACGGCTGCCGTCGAAAACGTCGACCTCGCGGACGGTGAGCACCTTCCAGGGGATCGCCGGGCCGTAGATCGCCAGGGACGGGATGATCGTGACCTCGCGGCCGAGCGCCTCGCCGATCAGCTCGGAAGCCCTGGACGCCTCCCAGCGCGCCTCGTCGAGACGGGGCTTCTGGTTGAACGGGCCGTGGAACAGCTTGCGGTGCGACTGGACGCGGACCGGCAGGCGCTTGTCCCATTTCTCCGAGTCGACGGCGTACACCCCGGTCGGGCCCACGACCAGGTGGTCGATCTGGGCCTCGCTCTCGGGGATCGCGCGGGCGTGCAGGCTGCGGTAGCCGCCTCGCTCCAGCCTCTTGAGCTGGGCCTCGGTCTGGCGCTCCGCGACCGAGGCGCGCCGCCACGCGGGCACGGTCGAGTAGGTGCGGGCACGCAGCACCGTGTCGACGATCGCGCCCAGCACCGCGCAGGTGAGGCCGAGCCGCCAGCTGGAGAACAGGATGCCGCCGACCACCCCCGCGGCGACCGCCACCAGAACGCGTCGCCTGAGGTGGCCGTACCTGGGATCGTCGAGCAGGGCGCGCAGGGAAGCACGCTCGACGGGCGCGTACTCGGACGCGGGTGTGGCGGGTCGAGACGTCGGCCTGTCCTCGGCCGGTCGGTCGCTGACCCAAATAGGTGACGTAGTGTTACCGTCTTCTGGTGCCTGACCGGAATCCACGTAACTCACCGTAGCTGACGTCCGTGTGGGTGCCTAGTATTGCGTTTCTCATACTTTTGTGACCGCCGCTATCCGCTTGACGCTCCGCTGAACCGGGTATGTTCTTTGTTTCTCTCTAGACAACTCGGATTCCTTCGCGCCTTTCCGCGCGGGGCGTGGGCCACGTGAGCGATCTTATCGCCCCGGGAAACGCCGCACCCGCGTAACGCGGGAGAAGCCCTGCCCGCGTGACAGGTGAAGGCCGCCCCTCGTGCCACGCCATGTCCCCCAGCGCCATGTCCGGGGAGCGCGGGCCTGGTCAGGGGCCGCTCTCGACGGGCCCGCCGCGCCGACTTACCGTGGAGCTGTGGACGCGATCCAGGTCCTGGCGGTCCTCTTCGGAGCCTCCGCCGGCCTGTTCCTGCTCATCAGCGCACTGGTGGTGCTCCCAGGCAGGCTGCGCGCGAGTGCGGCCAGGGCCACCTCCGCGGGCGCGGTCTGGTTCGGCGGCCCCTCCCGCAGCGAGCGGGACGCGGGCGTCTCCGGACCGGTCCTGGTCGACCCTCCGCCGCCCGCGGAGCGGGCTCCCCGGGTGGACTGGGTCGCCCTGGCGGAGGTCTCCGAGCCGGGGCGGCGCGTCGGCGGCGCGTCGGCGAGGTGGTGACGGTGGGATGACGACGGTCAGCGTGCCCCTCACCCCGACGCAGGCCCACGACGTCAGGCAGGCGCTGCACGCCGCCGAGCTCCGCAGCGGGCTGCGCTTCGCCCTCTACCTCGGCCCGGCCGTCGGCCCGCGCCGCCACTTCTCCGAGCGGCTGCACGCCGCGCTGGGGGAGGAGGGGGACGCGGCCGTGCTCGTCTTCGTCGACCTCCGTGACAGGGCGCTCGAGGTCGTCACGGGCCCCTCGGCCAGGCTGAGGCTCACCGACGCCCAGTGCCGCGTGGCCGCGGTGTCGATGGCGGCCGCGTTCGGCGGTGGGAACCTGGTCGGCGGACTCGTCGCGGGAATGTGGTTGCTCTCCGACCTGGCTTCCCGCCGGCGGTGAGCTTCTCGGATAATCAGGGCGTGCTGAAGATCATGCGGAGTGCGCCGTCGGCCCATGTCACGCGGGAGGGCGCGGTGCCGCAGGAGCAGGACGAGGTGCTCTCCTACCTCCAGGACGTCCTGGCGGAGGTGCGCGGTGACAACCGCAGAGCCGACAGGAAGGCGGTCGCGCTGCTGGTGACGGCGGTCCTCGGCGTGCTGGCCGTGGTCAACTGGAAGCCGCAGGTGCTTCCCAGCCAGGCGGAGTGGCTGTGGTGGACCGGCGGGTTCTTCTGCGTCATGGGCGTCCTGGCGTCCGTCGGCGCGCTCCATCCGCTCAGCGCCGGGCTCGCGGGCAGGACCGTGGAACGTCGTCGCTCCTACGCCGGCCGCCTGCACGCCTGGACCCCCTCGACCGCCGACGCCCAGGCGGGAGACCCTCCCGCGGGAAGGTCGCGCGGAGCCTTCTCCGAGGAGGCGCTCGCCGAGCTGAGGGCCAGGATGAGGAGCCAGGACCCCCGGGTCAGCGCGGACATGTTCGTGCTGCGGATCAGGAAGCTCAGCGCCGTCGCCCACGCGAAGAACCGCTACATCCGCAGGGGCGTGCTCCTGCTGCTGGTCGCCGTCGCCTGCTGCCTGCTCTCGGCGGGCATCGGCCAGGTCATCCTCGGAGGCTGAGAGGGCCTGGGAGGGCCTGGGACGTCCCTCGCGCGGTTTTCCGCGGGGAACGGCGCGGACGCGCGCCGAGCGAGGGCTCAGGGCTGCAGGAGCCGTACCAGATGGGTGGTGATGTCCGCCAGGAGCGTCGAGGGCGCCACCGAGGCCGTCGCGACCGCGGAGAACAGGCTGGGCAGGCCGGGCAGCGGGAAGCCGTCGTCCTTCGTGGCCGCGTTGCCCACCTCGTTCTTGCCCAGGATCGTACGGCTGCGCTCCCAGGCGTCGAGGACCTCCTCGGGGGAGGGCACGCCGAACCCGTGGCCGACGGGGGCCGCGTGGCGCAGCCGTACGAGGGGGGTGTCGGCGAACGTCAACGCCACCCTGGCCCGCACGGACAGGCGCTCACGGCGGCCCGGATCGATCCAGTCCATCGCGGTGCACGGGTTGCGGCAGTCGGCCACGCAGGTCGCGAGCGCGCCCGCGACCTGGCTGTGCTGTCGGTCGAAGTAGGCCCGCCAGCCCTCCGCGGGCTCCCCAGCCACCCGCAGGGTCCGGTTGGCCGCCGACTGCTCCGCCTTGGTGTGGTCGCACTCACGCTCGCCGATCACGCCGAAGCGGCTGCCGGGCGCGGAGAGGCCGCGCGGCCAGCGAGCCGGGTCGCCCGCGTTGCCGAGCACCGGTTCGAAGGCGAGCAGCGGGAGGTATTCGCTGGCGATGTGCAGGGCGGCGACCATCGGGCTCAGCTCGCGCCTGTGCCACCGGACCGCGATCACCTCGAGCAGCAGCGCGTAGGCGGGACGCAGCGACTCCAGCGCGCCGCGCGGCTGCTCCTTCGGCGTCTGCGGCATGGTGCACGCCCTCGCCCGCCGCCTCAGGTCGGCGGGCACGGGGCGCGCCTCGGCGGCGAAGTCCTCGGCGTCCAGGGAGAGCAGCCGTTGCCCGAACTCGCACACGGCCTCGATGTCGTCGGCCTTGTCGACGACGTCCGCGGCCAGCGCCCCGACGTCGGCGAAGGCGTATCGCCGTGCCAGGGAGATGAGCAGATCACGTGCTGATTCCACTTGATCACCCTTTCACGGCCTGTGAACGGCAGCGGTGTTGTTCTCCGAAAAATGTGGTTTTGGTCAGTTCTGCCAGGCAGCGCCTATTCTTACCACCCTTCGACGGTGAAGCCGTTATCCGCGTCGCACCGCGATCCCGCTACGGGCGATAGGCCTCCAGGTAGGCGCGGACCCTCTCCGCGTGCTCCCGCCACCTCGGCGGAACGCCTCCCGCCTGCCGCACCGTGGCGGCCGAGCTGCGGTAGACGCCGACCAGGTTGAGCGCGGGGTCGCCGGGCACGGTGCGCACCTTGGGGCCCAGGGTGCACAGGAACCTGCCCATCGCGGGGATGGCCACCTCGGGGTCCAGCGCCCCGGCCATCGGAGAGCGCGAGTAGCTCGCGGGCAGGTAGGGGGCCAGGACCTCCGGCGTCCAGCGGGCGATGCCGTACTCCTTCGTGGAGTCGTCGGCGAGGTCGCGGTCGAAGCCGCTCTCCGCCTTGAGCATGGCGGCGATGAGGGCGGGGCTCAGGCCGGGCACGTCGGTGCACCAGGTGCCCGCCTCGACGATCGCGGCGCGGTACTCCCTCGGGACGTCGGACGCGGGACGCAGCCACCGCCCGAACGCCTCCCCGTCCCGGTTGTCGGTGAGGAGCACGCCTCCGCCCGTGACGGCGACGAGGGCGGCCAGCGCCGCGAGCGCGAGCTCCGCCCTCCTCGCGAGACCGCGCCGCGCGCGGTCCGTCACCCTCGCCTGCCCGGTCGCGTTCCCGGACGTCTCTCCCGCCTCCCCGGGCGCCTCTCCCGCGGCCTCGGCCAGCGCCGCGGCGAAGGAGCGGACGCCGGGCCACCGCTTCTCGCGGTCTTCGGCCAGCGCTCGGGCGATCACGTCGCCGACGGGGGAGGGGACCCGTCCTGGCGTCCCGCCGGGCGGCCCGCCGGTGATCAGGTGGTGGGCCACCGCGGCCAGGCCGTACACGTCTGCGCGCGCGTCGGGGGAGAACCCGGGGCGCAGCTGCTCCGGCGCCATGTAGCCGGGGGTGCCGCCCGGCGCCGTGAAGCCCGAGGTCTGGGCGAGCTCCCCCGCGATGCCCAGATCGGCGACCATCAGCCGCTCCCCGCCGTCGGGCAGGGAACGGACCAGGATGTTCGCGGGTTTGAGGTCGCGGTGGACGATGCCGTTCTCGTGCAGCGCGGCCACGCCCGCCGCGATCTGGAGGACATGGCGCACCGCCTCGGCCAGCGGCACGGGGCCGCCGTCCAGGCGGTCGCGCAGGGTGCCCCGGTCGGCGTGGCCCATCACGAAGAACGGGCGTCCGTCGGGCAGCGCGCCGATGTCGTGCACCTGCACCACGTGCGGCGACTCCGCCCTGCGGATCATCCTGGCCTCCTGGGCGAACCGCCTGCGTATCCGCCTGTGGTCCGCCCAGTGCGCGGCCAGGACCTTCACGGCGACGGGGGCGCCGAGATCGTCGTCGTGCGCGAGCCACACCGTGGCGAACGCGCCTCGACCGAGGAGCCGCTCGACGCGGTAGCGGCCGATCCTGGGAGGGACTTCCATGAACCCATCGTCACCGCTGAGTCACCCGCTGTCAGCGATTGGGGATTTCCGTGCCCCCGCCGTCCCCGTCCCCGTCGTCGCCCCAGTCGTCGAGGCGGCCCGCCTGGGGGACGGGGGCCGCCGCGACGGCGACCCCGGCGAGCGCGGCGGCGATGGCGATGGCAACGGTGGCGCCCATGTGCGTTCTCCCTTTCCCGACTTCCCTGCGGATGGTCACATTGTGCGCAAGGATCGTCACCGTGAGTATCTGTAAGCCTTCAGGGGTCATCATCCAGAGAGGGGAAGAGGTGCTGGAGCTCGCTCCGGGCGAGCACGTCACCTTCGGCAGGGGAGCGACCGACCTGGTGCTGCCCGACCCCTCGGTCTCCCGGCTCGCCGGGCGGATCGAGGCGGTCGACGACTACTGGACGATCTCCAATCTGAGCCGTTCCGCGACCTACGTGGTGGACAACCCCGAGGGCGGCGGTGAGTTCGTCAAGGTACCGCCGGGGCGGGTGCGCGCCCCGATCCCCTTCGAGCTGGCCAGGGTGCGGCTCCCCGGGCAGGCGGAGTCGTTCCTGGTGTTCGCCCCCGAGCACGTCCTGCTCCACCCCGACGCCCCCAGGGACGGGCAGGAGACCGTGCTGGCCTTCCCTCTGGACGTCACCGCGAAGTACTTCCTGATCCTGGTCGCCCTCTGCGAACCCCGGCTGCGCGACCCGTTCTCCACGGTGATCCCGACCGTCCCGGAGATCATCATCCGTCTCGCCCACCTGGGTCTCGGCCGCTCCGCGGTCAACTTCCACGTCGACTATCTCGCCAGGGTGAAACTCCGGGTGAAAACGCCGGAACACCCGGGCAAGTCCGACTGGCAGCGCGCCGCGCTCGTCTCCCTGGCGCTGCGGCACGACCTGGTGACCGCGGAGCACCTGGCGTTGCTGGAGACACGCGGACGCCCCCCGTCGTGACGACGGGGGGCGTCCGCGTTGTCCGCCGCGCGGGAAACCGGCCGCGACCGCGTGAGCGGTGTGCCGGCCGGTCCCGGCGTGACGGGATCAGGCCGCCGAGGAGGCGTCCTTCGCCTGGGCGCGCAGGGCGCGGCTGATGCCGTCCGCGCCCTCGAGCAGCAGACGCCGCAGCGCCTGCGGAGGCTGGCTGTCCGAGATCAGGTCCTGGGTCCTGGCCACGGTCTCCGGCGAGATCGCCAGAGCCGGGTAGCACCCGTTCGCGAAGTTCTGGGCGCTGTCGGAGGTCCAGGACTTCCAGATCCCGCCGATCTCCTCGAAGTACCGCGCGGCGTACGGCTCCAGCAGGTCCGGGTGACGCGGGTCCATGAACCCGAGGATCGTCGAGCGCAGCAGGGCGCCGCTCAGCCTGCCCTCGGTGATGGTGCTCCAGGCGGCGGCCTTGCCCTCGGGCGTCGGGATCGCGGCGCGTGAGAGGGCCGCGGAGCGCTCGCCGGTGGCGGTGGCGTCGCGCAGCAGCTCCTGGGCGACGTCCTCCTCGCCGAGGACGCCGGTCGAGACCAGGGCGTGGACCAGCGTCCAGCGCAGGTCGGCGTCCACGGTCAGCCCGTCGAGCACGGTCGAGCCGTCCAGCAGGCCCTTCAGGAAGGCCAGGTCCTCGGCCGAGGACGCGACGGCGCACAGGGCGTTGAGGTAGGCGAGCTGGTAGTCGGAGCCGGGCTCCGCGTCCGTGACGAGAGAACGCAGGCGGGAGGCCAGCAGGGCCAGGCCCTCGGCGCGCCAGGAGGGGTCGGCGTACTGCTGGACGGCCTGGCGGGCCTGGCGGAGCACGGTCTGGGCGACGGTGATGTCCTTGATCGACTCGATGCCGGAGAGCACCAGCGCGACGTAGTCGCGGGTGGACATCTCGGCGTCGCGCGTCATGTCCCAGGCCGCCGACCACGACAGGGCGCGCGGCAGGGACTCGGTGAACCTCGCGATCCCGCCGTCGACCAGGGTCTGCAGCGAGCGCTCGTCGAGCCGCACCTTGGCGTAGGTCAGGTCGTCGTCGTTGATCAGGATCAGGTCGGGCTGGACCTCGCCGACCAGCTCGGCCACCGCGGTGCGCGCGCCGACCACGTCGAGCTCGACCCGCTTCGTGCGGACCAGGGCGCCCTCCCGCAGGGAGTACAGGCCGATGGCGACGCGGTGCGAGCGCAGCGTCGGGTAGTCGGCGGGCGCCTCCTGCAGCACGTCGAACTCCAGGAAGCGGCCCTCCGCGTCGGTGGTGAACGACGGGCGCAGCGTGTTGACCCAGGAGGTCTCGAGCCACTCCTTCGACCAGGAGGACAGGTCGCGGCCCGAGGTGCGCTCCAGTGCGCTGAGCAGGTCGGCCAGCGTCGTGTTGCCCCAGGCGTGCTCGTTGAAGTAGTCGCGGACGCCGGCCAGGAAGTTGTCGAGACCGACGTAGGCGACGAGCTGCTTGAGCACCGAGGCGCCCTTGGCGTAGGTGATGCCGTCGAAGTTGACCTCGACCGCGTGCATGTCGACGATGTCGGCGGCGATCGGGTGCGTCGAGGGCAGCTGGTCCTGACGGTAGGCCCACGCCTTCTCCACGTTGGCGAACGTCGTCCACGCGCCCTGGCCCCAGCGGGTGGCCTCGGCCTGGCAGAGCACCGACGCGTAGGTGGCGAACGACTCGTTCAGCCACAGGTCGTCCCACCAGCGCATGGTCACCAGGTCGCCGAACCACATGTGCGCCATCTCGTGCAGGATCGTCTCCGCGCGGCGCTCGATGATCGCGTCGGTGACGCGGGAGCGGAAGACGTAGTCCTCGAGGAAGGTCACGCAGCCCGCGTTCTCCATCGCGCCCGCGTTGAACTCGGGCACGAACAGCTGGTCGTACTTGCCGAACGGGTAGCGCAGGCCGAAGACCCGGTGGAAGAAGTCGAAGCCCTGACGGGTGACCTCGAAGAGGTTGTCGGCGTCGAGGTGCTCGGCGAGCGAGGCCCGGCAGTACAGGCCCAGCGGGATGCCGTCGTGCTCGGAGGTCACCTTGTGGTACGGCCCCGCGCACAGCGCGGTGATGTAGGTGGAGATCACCGGCGTGGCGGGGAAGTGCCAGCGCCTGGCGGCCTGGAGCGTGCCGTGGCGGCCGTGGTGCTCCTCGAGCTCGTCGGAGGAGTCGGGGGCCGCGTTGGAGATCACCTCCCAGGCGGCGGGCGCGAGCACCGTCAGCTCGAAGGTGGCCTTCAGGTCGGGCTGGTCGAAGCAGGCGTACATCCGGTGGGCGTCCGCCGTCTCGAACTGGCTGTGCAGGTAGACGCTGTCGTCGACCGGGTCGACGAAACGGTGCAGGCCCTCGCCGGTGCGCATATAGGAACAGTCGGCGTCGACGCGCAGCTCGTTGACCTCGGCCAGGTTCGGCAGCGGCAGCCGCCCGGTCTCCAGGTCGTAGGCGTCCACGTCCAGCTCGACGCCGTTCAGCACGGCCTTGCGGACTTTGGCGCCCGCCAGGTCGATGAACGTCTCCGCCTCCGCGCGGACACTGGTGAAGCGGACCGTGGTGACGCTTTCGAAGCGTTCCTCACCCTCGGTCAGATCGAGCTCCACGACATACGACTGCACGCTGATCAACCGTGCGCGCTCGCGCGCCTCGTCACGGGTCAGATTGCCTGCCACTACCGCTCCCTCGTCAACAAATTCCCCCGCTTCGTTGCGAAGGGGTGCCTGAATCCTGCCACGTGAGGCCCAGGGCCGTCGCCCCCGGAGGCCGGAGAGTCGACTACCGGCCATGTTCGAGGATAAAGACGCCGGTCAAGGTAATAACCCGTTATAGGAATAGGAAACTCCGTGTCGCGGGTTGTCGCTGTGCGAAGGAACCTCCCGATCAGAAAGCTGAGCGATGACTGAGCGCACCCCGGTCGACCTCTGGTTCGACCCCTTCTGTCCCTTCGCTTGGATGACGTCCCGATGGCTGCTGGAGGTGGAGAAGGTGCGGCCCATCGAGCCGCGCTGGCACATCATGAGCCTCAACATCCTCAACGAGGACAAGGACGTGCCCGAGACCTACCGCGAGATGATCGCCAAGGCCATAGGGCCGGTTCGCGTGGTCGCCGCCGTGCAGGACAAGCATGACTCGGAGGCGGTGGGCAGGCTGTACACCGAGCTCGGCACCCGTCTGCACAACCAGGGCAGGCTCAAGGAGCTCGACAGGCTTCGCGAGACCGTCGAGGAGGCGCTCGAGGCGGCGGGGCTCGAGCGCGAGTTCGCCGAGGCGATGGAGTCCGAGGAGTTCGACGAGGTCCTGCGCGCGTCGCACGACGACGGCATCAACCGGGTCGGCCAGGAGGTCGGCACCCCGGTGATCGCCGTGGGCGACGTCGCGTTCTTCGGCCCGGTCATCTCGCCCGCGCCGAAGGGCGAGGAGGCGGCCAAGCTCTGGGACGGCGTCAGGCTGGTGGCGGGCGTCGACGGGTTCTTCGAGCTCAAGCGCTCCCGCACCCGGCCCCCGATCTTCGACTGATCCCGCCTTCGCCCCGCCGCCCGTCCGGCGGCGGGGCGGACGGGCCGGACATCACGAGTTTTTAAGGATCTCGGTAATTTGTCGCTTACGGGAGTGCCGCCCCGTACCCTCGTCGCCAAGGGCGGCCGAGTGCCCGCCATGGCGGGAGACCGCGCCGGTGGCGCCGCGCTCGCGGCGCCCCTCTGACCTGCCCGGGCCCTCGCCTCAGGAGGACCCGCGCGCGAGGATGAGAGGCATGCGTCACCTTTATCTGAACGGAGCATGGCAGCCGTCGACGTCGAGTGGGAGCGTCGACGTCGTCAATCCCGCGACCGAGGAGACGATCGACAGGGTGCCCGCGGGCTCGCCCGCCGACGTCGAGGTCGCCGTGGCCGCCGCCCGCGCGGCGCTGCCCTCGTGGTCGGGCACGGCCGCCGCGGAGCGAGGTCGCCTCCTGGCCGCCGCGGCCGAGCTGATACGGGACCGCTCCGACCAGATCGCCAGGATCATCGCCACCGACCTGGGCGCCCCGTACGGCATGGCGACGCAGGTGCAGACGTTGATGCCCGCGGGGGTGCTCGACTCGTACGCCCGGCTGGCCGGGACCTACGACTTCGAGGGCGGCAGGGTCGGGAACTCGCGCGTCTTCCGGGAGCCCGCGGGGGTGGTCGCCGCCATCACCCCCTGGAACTACCCGCTCCACCAGATCGTGTGCAAGGTCGGCCCCGCGCTCGCCGCCGGATGCACGGTGGTGCTGAAGCCCAGCGAGGTGGCGCCGCTCGCGGCCTTCGCGCTGGCCGGGATCTTCGACGAGGTCGGGCTGCCCGCCGGGGTCCTCAACATGCTGAGCGGGCACGGGCCGGTGGTCGGCGAGGCGCTGGTCACCCATCCCGACGTGGACATGGTGTCGTTCACCGGCTCGACCAGGGCGGGGCGGCGGGTCGCCGCGCTCGCCGCCGAGACCGTCAAGCGCGTCGCCCTCGAGCTCGGCGGCAAGTCGGCCAGCGTCGTCCTGCCGGACGCGGACCTGGCCGTCGCGGTCAAGGCGACCGTGGCCAACGCCTTCCTCAACTCCGGCCAGACCTGCTCGGCCTGGACCCGCATGATCGTCCATCGGGACCAGTACGACGAGGCCGTCGGGCTGGCCGTCCAGGCCACGGGCAAGTACACCGTTGGCGACCCCTTCGACGAGCTCACCAGGCTCGGCCCCCTGGTCTCCGCCGCGCAGCGCGACAGGGTCGTCCGCTACATCAACCGGGGGCAGGAGGAGGGAGCCAGACTGGTCGCCGGAGGCGCGGACAGCCCGCTCGAGCGGGGCTTCTACGTGGAACCCACGGTGTTCGCCGGGGTGGAGCCCGGGATGGTGATCGAACAGGAGGAGATCTTCGGCCCGGTTCTGACGATCATCCCCTACAGCCGCGGCGAGGACGAGGCCGTCGCCATCGCCAACGGCACGCCGTACGGCCTGGCGGGCGCGGTCTGGGCGGGTGACGAGGAACGCGCCCTCTCCGTCGCGCGGCGGTTGCGGACCGGCCAGGTGGCCGTCAACGGGGGCCGGTTCAACCCGTTGGCCCCCTTCGGCGGTTACAAGCAGTCGGGTCTGGGCCGAGAGCTCGGCGAGTTCGGCCTCGAGGAGTACCTCGAGGTCAAGTCGGTCCAGCTGTAGGCGCGCCCCGCCGGCGCCGGTGCCGCGCGTCTGCCCGCCGATGGGGTGGTCGTCGCGCGATGTTCTGGGTAAAACCAGTAGTAAGCAGTCTTAAGCACTCGTAAGGACCCGTGAAAGCACCGCCTCCTTTCGAAGGACGCCGCATGAAACTGGGCACCACGCGTCTGACCGTGTTCGATCTGGTGATCGCCGCAGGAGGGCTGCTGCTGGTGCTGCTCGCCGTGCAGAACCTCGGACCGGCTCTGGCCGCGCTCCGCGGGGAGGGCACCTGGGGCACCTTCACCGCCCGGCGGGTCGAGTGCGTCGAGCATCCGGGGCACGAGCAGTGCACCTGGCTGGGGGAGTTCAGGGGGGGCCGCACCGTCCGCCCCGAGGTGGGGTTCTACGGCGGCGACAGGGAGACCTTCGTCCCGGGCCAGGCCGTCAGGGCGTTCGACACGGGACGGCGGGGCCACGTCTACGGCTCCGGGGGCTCCAACGAGTGGATCATGGTCGCGCTGCTGTTCGCCGCCGGCCTGGGCCTGGTCGCCTGGCCGCCGGCACGCCTTCGCAGGCGTGCCCCCGAGCCCGCGGAGTCCCCCGCGTCAGAGGAGGCCGCGGAGTCTCCGGCGTCCCCGGAGTCCCCCGCGTCAGAGGAGGCCGCCGAGTCCTCCACGCCCCGGTAGTCCCGCGGCCGAGAAGCCGCGGAGGCGGCGGGGCGGCGCACGGACGCGACGCCCTGCGTCCGGCGCGGCCCCGGAACGCTCAGGGAGCCTGGAGCAGGACCTTCCTGGCGGCGTCCTTGGCGAGACGGTCGACGTAGAGCATGCCGTCCAGGTGGTCGGTCTCGTGCTGGAAGCAGCGCGAGAGCAGACCCCTCGCCTTGAGCCGGACGGGACGGCCCAGGCGGTCCAGGCCGCTGACGGTGACCCCGGCGGCGCGCGGGGTCTTGGCGTAGATCGGGGTGCCGCTCTCGCGTCCCGGAATCGACAGGCACCCCTCCTCGTCGAGGACCTCCGTGTCGTCGTCGACGGTCAGCACGGGGTTGATCACGTGCCCCTTGCGGTTGCTGCAGTCGTAGACGAAGATCCGCTTCGACACGCCGATCTGCGGACCGGCCAGGCCGACGCCCTGGGCGGCGTACATCGCGTCGAACATCTCGTCGATCAGACGTCGCAGCTCACGGTCGAAGTCGGCGATCGGCTCGGCGGGCGTGCGCAGGACCGGATCGCCGACCACTCGGATGTCACGCATGTGGTCTCTCTCTTGTAAGGGTTACGATGGCTGTCCGGTCGTTACTGTAGCCGGGCCGTCAGCCGGGGTGGGGGTCAAGGCGGCCCCGCACACCTGCGAAACTGGGCGGGTGCGCGTCTACATCGGTGCCGACCATGCCGGCTATGAGCTCAAAAACCACGTCGTCTCCTGGCTCAAGGAGCACGGCCACGAGGTGACGGACTGCGGTCCGTTCGTCTACGACGCCGAGGACGACTACCCGCCGTTCGTGCTGCGCGCGGCGGAGGGCGTCGCGGACGACCCGGGCAGTCTGGGGATCGTCATCGGCGGTTCGGGCAACGGCGAGCAGATCGCGGCCAACAAGGTGCGCGGAATCCGCGCCGCCCTCGCCTGGAGCGAGGACACCGCCAAGCTCGCCCGCGAGCACAACAACGCCAACGTGATCAGCGTCGGCTCGCGGATGCACGAGCAGGACGAGGCGGTCCGCTTCGTCGAGCTGTTCCTGAGCACGCCGTACTCAGGCGCCGAACGGCACAACCGCCGCATCGCCCAGCTGACCTCCTACGAGACGATCGGCCAGCTTCCGCCGCTGCCCTAGGGGGTCGTCCTGCGGCGCGGCGCCTCCCTGGCCTCCCTGCGCTGCGTCTCGTCCCGCAGAGGCCGTCTGTCGGCGGCCTCCTGCTGCTCCTGCGTGGGCCGGGAGACGTCCCGGGCCCGCATCGCGACGATCGTGTTGATCTGCAAGCTCTGCAGTGCCATGCCTCACCATAACCCCCGCGGCTCGCGGAAACCGCTCCGCGAGCCGCGGGGGAACGGCTCTCAGAAGACCAGGCCGGCCCAGGGGGCGGGGTCCCACGACATCGCCGTCGACAGCTGCCTGACGGCTCCCGCCCGTGCCTCGCGCACCACCCCCGCGGCCTGGGGCGCCGCGAGCTGACGGCCGCCCAGATAGGCCGCGCCCAGCACGGAGACGGGAAGGGTCAGGTCCGCCTCCACGTCGTCCGCGCGGACGCACCTGGCGCCCGAGGTGTCCGCGGTCAGCCGCCAGCGGCCGGCGTTCCACGGGCAGAAGGCGTCCTCGACCTCGACGACCACGTCCACGGGCGCCGAGTAACGGCGTGAGGTGAGCGCCCGCTCGACGTCCACGAGGCGGATCCACAGCTCGTCCAGCCAGCCCGCGTTGAGCTGGCGCGGCTCGGCGAGCAGGTGGATCAGCGGGTCGTCCACGGGCCGCTGCGCCACCTTGACCCTGGAGACCAGGTCGCGGTCCAGCACGTGCCGCCAGAGCAGGGCGTAGGCGGCGGGGTCGAGGCCGAACAGTTCCTTGAGCCGTAGTTCGCCGTCCGGCAGGTCGTGCGCGGTGAAGCTCAGCTTGATCCGGAAGAGCGCGTAGCCCCTGGGGCCCTCGTCGTCCTCGACGACGACGGCGCGCAGCGGCCCCGCGCCTCCCTGGTCCGCCTCGTGGTCCGACAGCACCGAGTTCCAGCGCGCGGGCGTACGGGCGTAGAGCCCGGGGCGGCCGTCGAGCGCGGCCTCGAAGATCTTCTCGAAGGCGTTCCTCGACTCGGCGGGGGTGACGACGCGCAGCCGCAGCGAGGGATCGGTCGGGGCGTGCCCGACGAAGGCCGCGCTGTGCGTGGGAAGGTCGAAGAAGAGGTTGTCGGCGGCCCTGCCGTACCCGAAACGGCCGTAGATCGCCGCCTCCGACGCGTAGAGCGCGGCGACGGACTCGCCGCGCTCGCGGACGTCGTTCAGCTGGCGGGCCATCAGGCTTGACAGGACGCCCCTGCGGCGATGCGAGGGGAGCACGCCGACCGAGGTGACGCCCGCGACCGGGATCGGTCCACCGGGCACCGTCATGGTGAAGCTGCAGACGCATGTCGCGCCCACCAGCAGGTCGCCCTCGAACGCCCCGAGCGAGCGGTCGAACTCCGCCAGGTCCTTGAACAGCTCCAGCCGGTGCGGGGGGACGGCGTTGCCGAACGCCTCCTCGTCCACTCCGATCCAGGCGGGAAAGTCGTTCTCGGTCAAAGGACGCAGGCTAAGGCTCATTTTTCCTACGGTAGAGGGGGCAAACCGTTCCGGCCATTCAATATCCGCCCTAAATGATCAAGGCATTGGTCAAGTGGGCTGCCCAAACGGGGGATAGACCGATACAGTCGAGCGCATCATGAGTTCCCGTCCGGTGCCGCTGATCCCTCCGGCGCTCCGTGCGTTCCTGGTGAGGGTGCCCCTTCTGGTGCCCCTCGTACGGTTCCTGCGCCGTGGGCCGTTGGCGCGCGACCGAAACCTGCTCATCACGCTGATCGTGCTCACCCTGGTGGTCGGCGGACTGGCCTCCAGGGTCTCCATGGAGTGGTTCTCCCCGGCGCTCATGATCCCGATCACTCTCGTCGGCGGCCTCCAGCTCAGGCTGCGCAGCCTGGCCAAGCTGCTGTGCGCGGTCGCCGTCGCCCTCCTCTACGTGGGTGTGACGCGCGGGATCGGGCACATCGGCCCCGGCCTGCTGGCCACCTTCGGCTTCACCGGCGTGCTGGCCGCCCTGATGGCCCGTACCAGGGGCAAGCTCGGCGTGCAGGGCCTGCGCGGCGACGCGATGCTGCTCGAGCTGCGCGACCGGCTCAAGAACCAGAGCGAGCTGCCCAGGCTGCCCAAGGACTGGGACTCACGGGTCGTGCTGAACCAGGCGGGCGGCTCCTCCTTCGGCGGAGACTTCCTGGTCTCCATGCGCCAGGGCGACACGGTCGAGCTCGCCCTGGTCGACGTGTCGGGCAAGGGCGTCGACGCGGGAACCAGGGCGCTGATGCTGTCGGGGACCTTCGGCGGCCTGCTCGGCTCGGTCACGGACTTCCTGGCCGCCTGCAACGCCTACCTGCACCGCCAGCGCGAGGCGGAGGGCTTCGTCACCGCCGTGCACGTGCGGCTCAACCTCGCCACGGGCGAATACGTGATCACCTCCGCGGGGCACCCGCCCGTGGTGAAGTTCGAGGCGGGCGCGGGCACCTGGCGGGTCTCCCCGGCAAAGGGCGTGGTCCTGGGCGTGGTGCCCGACCTGCACTGCGAGCCCGACCGTGGGATGCTCCGCAAGGGCGACGCGCTCATGCTCTACACCGACGGGCTGATAGAGCAGCCGGGGCGCGACATCGACGCGGGCCTCGACCGGCTGCTGGGGGAGGCGGACCGCCTGCTGCCCTCCGGTTTCAGGGGCGGCGCCCGCAACCTGGTCGCCTCCATGTCGGCGGGGCACAACGACGACTGCGCGCTGATCCTCATCTGGCGTCCCTGAACGACCGGCGCGGGCGCGAGACGTCGCGGTCCGCAGTTTCCCGGCCTGGGCGGTGCGACGGGCCCGCCCGGACGTGAGGCGTCACAGCCAGCCGGAGTCGCTGGCGATGCGCACGGCGTCGAGACGGCTGCGAGCCTGGGTCTTGCACATGATCCGCGACAGGTGGTTGCGGACCGTTCCAACGGACAGGAAGAGCTGATCGGCGATCTCGCTGGAGCGGGCTCCGAGCGCGGCCAGCCTGAGCACGTCCATCTCCCTGCGGGTCAGCGGGTTCTCCGCCACCTCGAGGGCGGCGACCGCGAGCTCGGCGTCCACCGCCCTGTGACCGGCCGCGACCCTGCGGACGCCGCCCGCCAGTTGCTCCGGGCTCACGTCCAGGCTCATGAGCCCCAGGGCGTGCACGGCGAAGGCCCGCCGGACGTGGCCCGGCTTCGGGTGGCGCGACAGCAGCAGGATCCGGCAGCGGGGCGCGCGCTCGTGCAGCGCGAGCGCGAGCGCGAAGCCGTCGACGCCGGGGAGCTCCAGGTCGAGGACCGCCGTTTCCGGCTCGTGCTCCAGGACGGCGGGCACGACCGCCCCGCCGTCGCCGATCTCGGCGACGACCTTCAGATCGGGCTCGCACTCCAGTGAGGCCACCAGGCCCCGGCGAACCATGGGCTGGTGCTCGGCAACCAGGATCCCGATCACGTTCTTCCTCTCGCCTTTTCCCGCAGGGTGATCGAACGGTCGCTCACCGTCAACGAAGTCTCTCTGTTCGGTCACGTATGTGCAAGTGGCCGGACCGGGCGGGCTCCGCCGTCGCGGAGCCTGGGGCCGTGATAATTCGGCTAATCTCTTAGGGGGCGTTGTCCATGGCTCCGCGACCGGGGGGTAAGAACCTGTGGGCTGGCTATTCGTGGTCGGGATCGTCGTCTTCCTCTTGGGGCTCATGGTCTCGATCGCCCTGCACGAGATAGGTCACCTGGTTCCGGCGAAGCTCTTCGGCGTCAAGGTCACCCAGTACATGGTCGGATTCGGGCCGACCATGTGGTCGCGGCGCAGGGGTGAGACCCAGTACGGCATCAAGTGGTTCCCGTTCGGCGGTTACATCCGGATGATCGGCATGCTCCCGCCCAGGCCCACCGACGACCCCAACAAGGTGCGCTCGGTCTCCACCGGCCCGTGGCAGGCCCTGATCGAGAACGCCCGTGACGTGGCGCTCGAGGAGGTCGAGCCCGGCGACGAGGACCGCGTCTTCTACCGCAAGCCGTGGTGGCAGAAGGTCATCATCATGGCCGGCGGCCCCGCGATGAACTTCGTGCTGGCCTTCGTCATCTTCGCCTTCGTCATCATGACCTTCGGCGTTCCCGTGCTGAAGCCGGTCGTCGCCACGATGACCAAGTGCGTCATCCCCTACAGCGAGTCGCTGAAGCCGGGGCGCACGTGCACCGAGTCCGACCCGCTGACGCCCGCGGTGCAGGCGGGCGTCAAGGTGGGCGACCGGATCGTCTCCTTCGACGGGACCCCCGTCTCCTCCTGGGAGGAGGCCACGAAGAGGATCCGCGGCCACGGGGCCGGGCCCGTCGTCCTCGGCGTGGTGAGGGACGGCAAGCCGCAGACGCTGAACGTCACCCTGATCGCTCAGGACCGGCCGAACGTCGACGACCCCAAGAAGATCGAAAAGAACGTCGGCTTCCTCGGCGTGGCCCCCACGCAGGTCATGGAGACGCAGGGCTTCGGCTACGTCGTCGGCCACATGGTGGACCTCACCGGCAGGGCCGCCCAGTCGATGATCAACCTGCCGGAGAAGATGGTCGGCGTCTGGAACGCGGCCTTCTCCGGTGAGGAACGCGATCCGAACGGGCCGGTGGGCGTCGTGGGCGCGGGCCGGATCGGCGGTGAGATCGCCGCCTCCTCCGCTCCCGCGGAGAACAAGCTGTTCGCCATGCTGAGCCTGCTGGCCGGGTTCAACCTGGCCATCGGCATGTTCAACCTGATCCCGCTGCTGCCGCTCGACGGCGGGCACATCGCGGGCGGTCTCTGGGAGGGGATCAAGCGGGCCTTCGCCCGGGTGACCCGCAGGCCCGAGCCGCGGCACGTGGACATCGCCAAGGTCCTCCCGCTGACCTACGCGCTGGCCTTCGCGATGATGATCATGTTCGGTCTGCTCCTGTACGCGGACCTGGTGAACCCCCTCCGTCTCGGCTGATCGCCGCCGCGGTCCGCACAGCGTGTGCCGGGCGTACGGCGCGCAGGTCGATAAGGTTGTGCCGTGGACGATGGAACGCCGGGGGCGGCGATCGACGTGGCGCTGTTCCGGTTGCGCCGGATCTGGGCGCGGCCGCTGCGCACGCGCAAGGCCGCCGACCCGCAGCGGGCGGTGCAGATGTCGAACGTGATGGTCGTGCACGCCGTGCACAAGCTGAGTCTGGACGTGCCCGAGGTGACCGTCGGAGCCGTCGCCGAGCAACTGGACGTCGACCCCTCGACGGCCAGCAGGCTGGTCAACGACGCGATCGGCGCGGGGTTCGTCGAACGGGAGGAGTCCGAGGTCGACGCCAGGCGGGCCAGGCTGATGCTGAGCCCTCGGGGACGGCGCGTGCTCGAGGTGGTCGTCGACTCGCGGCGGACCTACCTGGACGGGCTGATCGCCGACTGGGACGAGGCGGACCGCGCGACCTTCGCCCGGCTGCTCACCCGCTTCGCCGAGGCGACCGTGGCCCGCCCGCCCGACCTGGCCGGCATCGACCGGCGCATCGTGGAGGCGATCGAGGAGCCCGCCGCCACCGGCACCCTCTCGTGAGAGCGTCGACCGCTCCCGTCTGAGGCCGCCGGTCGCTCTACCACGTCCTGACACACCCTCACCCGACAAGTTGACAACGCCACTCGGAGTCTTCGCGTCCGAGGTCAGCCCTGGGCTTGCCGCCCGTTCGCTGCCTCGGCGACGACGGCCGCGATTCGGCCGGCCCGCGTTGCCGGCCGCGCCGTTCCATTTCGGCGGCGCGTTGGCGGCTGAGTCGGGACCAAGGGCTCTTGGCTTTTCGGGGGGTGATCAGCTGGAGGCCACGGTCGTCGCCGAGGAGGTTGGCGGTCGAATCGATCCACCCGAAGCAGATCGCTTCTTCGACTACTTCGGGGTAGGGGCATCGTGGTCGGCCGGTGCCGGTGCGCCACGAGCACAGCCACACGCCGCGGGTCGACGTGTGGTTGTGCTCGAGCCACGAGCGCCATTGCGGCCGAGTCTCGACGTGGTGGATCGGGTAGTCGAACCTCCACGTGGCGGGGTGTTCGGACGCCGACGGTGGGGGTTGCGCAGAGGTCACGTATGTCTTCGGTGTCGAGCGGAACGGTCACTTCCCGGATGCCGGCCGGTCATATCGCGCTCAGGTGGCATCCTGCTGTTCCAGCCACTTCACAATCGCTTGGTTCGTTTCTTCCGGCTTCTCTTGCTGGATCCAGTGACCGCAGTCAAGGCTGACCACCTCCACGTTGGGCACGAACTCCGCCAGGTTCGCACCCCGTGCGATCACATCCCTGTCGCCATAGATCATGAGTGCGGGCTGTCGGATGATCGGGTCCACGTCCGCCAGCAGGTGCCAGTTGCGGTCGAGGTTCCGGTACCAGTTGACGCTGCCCGTGAATCCCGATGATTCGAAGGCGGAGACGAGGACGGCCAGTTCGCTGTCGCTCATGATGGGCTCACCGAGTGGTGTTTCCGCTCTGGCGAGGTTGATCAGCGCCATGCCCGGCTGAGGCTCTCTGGGGGGCTCGTTCTTCCGGTACAGGTTGCGGAGGAACTGGAAGGTGTGCTCTTCGAATACGGCGTCCGCGACGCCCGGCTGTCGATTGAAGTGGACGAAGTAGAAGTCGCCGCCGAGCATGTCTTCCATGAACTCGATCCAGGGCTTCTCTCCGCGCGCCTGGTAGGGCAGGCTCAGGTTGATCACCTTGTTCACACGGTTGGGGTGCAACAGGGTCAGTCCCCAGACGACGAACGCCCCCCAGTCATGGCCGACGAAGGTGGCGTCTTCGTATCCATAGTGGTCGAGGAGTGCGACGAGGTCACCTGACAGGTGTTCGATGTCGTAGTCCGTCACTTCGGTCGGGCGGGATGAGTTGCCGTAACCCCGCTGGTTCGGTGCGATGACGTGGTAGCCGGCTGCGGCGAGGGCGGGCATCTGGTGGCGCCAGGAGAAGGCGTGCTCCGGCCAGCCGTGGCAGAGCACGATGGGTTTTCCCGCGTTTTCTCGGCCCGCTTCGAAGACTTCGAGTTCCACACCGTTGACCGGAATAAGGGTGGGCTTGGGAAAACCGGCTGGATTGAGCATTGCGTTTCCTCTCTGTCTTTTCGGGGTGACCGGGCGACGAGGGTTCCCGAAGACGGCGTCGGCGCACCCCTGATGGGCTGGGGGGTGTTCGCTTGTGGTCGACCTCGTCGGTGAGGTCAGGTCGCCATCCTGCCAACCGAAACCGGTCACCTCATGACCGGTTTTATGTGGAAGTGTTGTCGGCGTGCGAACCGACCGGCTGGTGGCCATCCTCCTCTTGCTGCAACGGCGCGAGCAGGTGACAGCAGCAGAGGTCGCCCGGGAACTGGAGGTCTCCGAGCGCACCGCCCGCCGCGACCTCGACGCCCTGGCCATGGCCGGGGTGCCCGTGTACTCCATGCAGGGCCGAAGCGGCGGCTGGCGCCTCGTGGGCGGCGCCCGCACCGACCTGTCCGGGTTGACCGCGAGTGAGGCCCGCGCCCTGTTCCTGGTTGCCGGCCAGGCCTCGGCTGCGACGCCGGCCGTGAAAGCGGCTCTGCGCAAGCTCGTCCATGCCCTGCCGGAGCCCTTCCGGGTGCAGGCCGAGGCGGCAGCGTCGTCGTTGGTCATGGACCCGCAACGATGGGGGTCGAGTCGGATCGAGCACCGGCCACCTCGCCTCCTCGACGAACTCCAGGACGCGGTGATCCGCGGCGTCCAGGTGCGGCTCGGCTACGTCGACCGCGAAGGCACCGACACTGAGAGAACCGTCCACCCGCTGGGCATCGTCGCCAAAGGACCGACGTGGTACCTCGTCACCAACACTGACGCCGGTCGACGGACGTTCCGGATCGACCGCGTGTCATCCGTCGAGCCGACCGACGATCCCGTGCACCGACCCGAGGGGTTCGACCTCGCTGAGAGCTGGAGGGAGATCGCCGACGAAGTCGAGCGAAGGCGAACCCCCCTCGAAGTCCAGGCCGTGTGCACTCCCGAAGGGATCGGCAAGCTCCGAATGTCGCTTGGGGACCGGCTTGAGGTTGGAGGTTCCACGATCGACGGCCGCATCGAGGTCGTGATCCGCGGCTACAACGAGTACGCGCTCGCGGGCGAGCTCGCCGGACTGGTCGAATGGCTCGAAGTGACCGGCCCACCCGGTGTGCGGGACCACCTCACCTTGATCGGCAACGCGCTCACCGAGCGATACGGCTGAGACAACCCCGACGACCCCTGCCTGGATCTTTCACCGCAGCCGCGCAGTGATCTTGTGCCCGGCCAGTCCACGCCGTGCCCCGGCAGTACGACAAGTACAAGGCGATCCGGGGCTCGTCCGCGATGATCCGGGCGCGGCGCGGGCGGCGGGTCTCACCCGGTGCCGGTGACCAGCCGACGAACCTGAGAGGCCGACATTTCGATGCCACGGTCGGCAAGAGGCGGTGCCAGGTCGGTGGTGTGGAACATGCCGCGGCACGCCATCAGCTCCCGCAGATGCCACCGATAACCGACCGAACGCATCACCAACCCCTTGCAGTCCCGCATCAAGGACCTCGCGTAGCGCGTTGTTCATGAAGTCCGACCCGGCATGAGTGTCGATGTCACCTGGCGTCCACTGCCATGGAGAAGAAGCGGTGAACGCGGCGAACCGGCGCACCGGGTCCACTCTCGTTTTGATCGTCGAGGCCGCCGGCAGCCTGCTGCCGCTCCCATCCGGTCAACATCGCATCGAACACCGCCTGTGCCGGGTGCGGCGGCACCACGCCGTCGGTGAGCACCAGGTGCGCGGCGCTCTCGAGGGGGACTCGTCTCACTCCTCACCGCCTCGCGTCAGGTGCGAGACCGTCGCAGCCAACGCGAGATCGGAGAAGGGGAATCAATAAAAAAGCAGGTCAACCCCCTGAAGAAGCAATGTCACCTGCTCAGGACGGTCAGGCTCCAGACGTCCTTCTACCAGCTCGAACACAGTCTTCGTACGTGGGAATTCTGCAACAGATGCGATTTCCCTCTGTTTCAGTACATCGAGATGTGGACGTGGTCGAAGTGGTTGGCGGTGACGCTGCCGCGGTCGGACATGGCGCGCCAGCCCGAGCCGGTGTTGATGCGCTGGCGCCAGATCACGTACTTGACGCCGAGCCTCTCCTTGTTCTTGAGGGCCCAGGCGGCCAGCTCGTCGCCGAGCCTGACGTTCTCCGCGGAGGGCACCGTGCCGCCGGTGCTCATCATGAAGTCGCAGGCGCGGCCGAGCGGGTGCTCGCCGCCGTCGTTCTCCGCCCGGTAGCAGCCCACCTCGTGGGGAAGCTTGAAGGCCCTTCCGACGGCCTCACGCATGATCCGCGTGCGGTCGGTGATGTTGTCGTCGCCGCCGGGCAGCTGGGGAGCCCAGCTGCCGTCCGTCCGGCGTCCCGTACCCGTCGGGACGAGCTGGTCGAGCTTGTTCTCGATGTAACGGATCACCTTCTCGGCGTCCTTGCGCTGGGTCTCAACCACCTTGGTCTCCTGGCCGATCTGCTCGGTGAGTAGGGCCGCCCTGTCCGCGGCCTGTTTCCTGAGGTCCCTGGCCCGGGCGAAGCCCTCCAGGTGGGCGCTCTGTTGCGCGGTGAGCTGCTCCACGACGGCGGCGCCGCCCATGCTGGGGGCGAACAGCAGCGACGGCAGGTCGAGGGAGCCGCTCTGGTAGCGGACCTGGGCGATGGAGTCGACCAGTCTGCCCGCCTCCGCATAGGCCTCCTCGGCCCTGCGCAGGTCGGCCTTCGCGGCCTCCTCGGCCTTGCGCGCCTTTCTCAGGGATTCTCGTTTGGCCGCGTAGGCCTCGATGAGCTTGTCGACTTTCCTGTTCAGCTGGGCCAGTTCGGCCCGGAGCTCGGACTCGTTCGGCTTGGGAGTCGCGGTGCCCGCGTTCGCCGTGCCGAGGGTGAAGGTCAGGGCTGAGACCAGGGAGACGGTCAGAACCACATGGCGATGAATGGGGGACAGAGCCGCCACAGCTCTCCTCTCCTCACGCCGACCGGGTTAGCTGACGGGTTCGGGCTGGAGGAAGCCCTTCCACCGAAGTGGTTCACCCCAAGTGCGTGGGTCCCCGGCTCTCGGGCGAGGCACCCGAGATTAGGCATATCGGATGTTTTGTCCGATGCGTGAGGATAGTAGTGGTAAATGATTGGTCATGCGACCCCAAGTCGAGACCAAGCAGTGATCAATTCGTGATCACGGTGCGCAGCAGCCGTGCGGCCTCCTCGGGCAGGACGTCGTTCACGAAGGCCCCCATGGCCGACTCGGATCCGGCGAGATACTTCAGCTTGCCCGGTGCGCGGCGGATGCTGAACAGCTCCAGGTGCGCGTAGGACAGCCTCCTGCCGACGTTCACCGGCGCCTGGTGCCAGGCCGAGACGTACGGCATGGGCACCCCGAAGAGCCCGTCGAGGCGGCGGAGCACCTCCGTGTAGAGCGGCCCGAACGCCGCGCGTTCCGCTGGGTCCAGCGCGACCAGGTCGGGAACCTGGCGGTGCGGGTAGATGTGGACCTCGACGGGCCAGCGGGCCGCCGCGGGCACGAACGCCGTCCAGTGCTCGTTCGTCGTGACCACGCGGACCCCCGCCTCCCGCTCCGCGGCGAGCACGTCGGCGAAGAGATTGCCTCCGGTCCGCTCCCGGTGACGCTCGGCCGCGCCCAGGGTGAGCCTGGTGCGCGGGGTCACGTAGGGGTAGGCGTAGATCTGGCCGTGCGGATGGGCCAGGGTGATGCCGATCTCCGCTCCACGGTTCTCGAAGCAGAACACCTGCTCGATCCCGGGCGTCGCGGACAGCTCCGCCGTACGGTCGACCCACGCCTCCATCACCAGCTCCACCTGGTCCGGGGACAGGGCGGAGAAGGAGGAGTCGTGCTCGGAGGTGAAGCAGACCACCTCGCACCTGCCGAGGCCGGGACGGACCTCGCTCAGCCCGCCGACCTCCGCGGGCGTGCCCGGCGCGGTGAAGGGGCCCCCGGAGAAGGAGGGGAAGCGGTTTTCGAAGACGACCACGTCGTACGAGGGGGAGGGGATCTCGGTCGGACGGCCGGGAGCCGAAGGGCACAGCGGGCACTCGCTGGCGGGCGGCAGGAAGGTGCGGCCCTGGCGATGCCCCGCGACCGTGACCCACTCCTCGGTGAGCGGGTCGTAGCGCAGCTCGGAGGCGGCGGGACGGGGCGGCAGGTCGCGCTCGTCGACCGCTCCACGGTCCGCGTCGTCCCGCCGGTCGAAGTAGATCAGTTCGCGGCCGTCGGCCAGACGGGTGGGCGTGCGCTTCATCGGCTCCGAGCCTCGTTTCCTTCCCCGGCGTCGGCGACGACGAGCTCGCCCACCTGGGCGGCGAGCTCGTCACGGGCCTCCTCGGCCAGTCCCGAGTCTGTGATCACGACGTGGGCCTCGGCCAGCTCGGCGATCGTGCTGATCCCGACCGTCCCCCACTTGGTGTGGTCGGCGGGCACCACCAGGCGGTGCGCCGAGGCGACCAGCTCGCGGTTGGTCTCCGCCTCCAGCAGGTTGGGCGTGGTGAACCCGGCGCGGGCGCTCATCCCGTGCACGCCGAGGAACAGGGTGTCCACGTGCAGCCCGCGGACGGCCGCGACGGCCACGGGGCCGACCAGCGCGTCCGAGGGGGTGCGCACACCGCCGGTCAGCACCACGGTGCGGTCGGCGCGCGGCGCGCGGTGGAAGACGTCGGCCACCCGTATCGAGTTGGTGATCACGGTCAGCTCGGGCACGTCGACCAGGAGATGGGCGAGCGTCCAGGTGGTGGTTCCCGCGGAGAGCGCGATGGCCGTGCCCGGCCTGACGAGCCGGGCGGCCCGGCGGGCGATCGCCTCCTTCTCCGGCTGCTGGCGGGCGGACTTGGCGGCGAAGCCGGGTTCCTCGGTCGAGCCGGGCCCCGCGACGGTGGCCCCGCCGTGGACCTTCTCCACCAGTCCGCGCTCCGCCAGGGCTTCGAGGTCCCTGCGGATCGTCATGTCCGACACGCCGAGCTCGCGGACCAGGTCGGCGACCCTGACCCCGCCGCTGCCGCGCACCCGCTCGAGAATCGCCTGCTGCCGCTGCTGGGCGAGCATTGATCACCCCTTAATCCACCAGATTCCAGCAAATTACCACAGGGCCGCTGTTGGAAAAATGGTGATTTATGGGGAAAATCGCTCACAGTCGCGCAAGCTCGGCCTGAATGTTCGCCCTCGCCCGGTCCTCCAGGTCGGCGATGTGGAAGATCGCCGGAAGGCCGAGCAGTGAGCGCAGCACGGCGGCCCTGCCCTGTCTGAAGGCCTCGTCGGGCACGAAGGAGTACTCCTCGCGCACGGCCGCCGCGTAGGCCGCGTACTCCTCGGGGGAGGAGGCCAGGATCGCCAGGTCGGCGTCGCACAGCACGGCGCCGTCCGCGTCCCCCGGAGCGGGCGCGTGTGTGAGCGTGAGCCTGACCAGCCGGGCGACCGTGGCCACCGCCTCCGCGGGCACTCCCAGCTCCGGCAGCGCGCGCTCGGCCAGCCGGGCGCTGCGCTCCTCGTTGTCGCTTCGTGTGGGGTCGTACACGGCGTCGTGGAACCAGGCCGCGAGCCGTACCAGATCCGGGTTGGCGGCGCTGTCCGCCAACGTGTCGACGTGCGCCAGCACGGCCTCCAGGTGCGCCGTCGTGTGGTACCTGCGGTGCGGCTCGCCGTACCGGGCGACCAACTCCTCGCCGAGACGGTCGGCCTCCGCTCCGGCCAGGGACCGCCAGCGCTCCATCAGCTTCTCGTTCATGCGACGGAAGCCTAGGTCCACGCTCCGCCGTCGTCACCGGGGCGAGAACCGGGCGCGCGACCCGTCTCCCGGGCTTCGCGCGGTTCTTGGGCCTTGTCCGGCGGGCGTTGCGGGGGGAACGTGAGAACCGGACCCCACGCCCCGACGGATCCGTGGAAAGGCTGGCCGCATGGGAAGACGAGCGCGCAAGAGCCGGGCACGCAGGAAGCGCAAGGCCAACCACGGCAAACGGCCGACGGCCCGCTAGCCGTGCCGGCCCCCCGTCGGCTCCGTCAGCCGCGGCGACCCCACGAGGCGAGCAGACGGGTCTGGGCGTCGGTGTCGGAGGGCACGGGCTGCTGCTCCCCTATCACCCCCGCCTGGCGATAACCGGTCTCGGCCCCGGCGAACCACGCCGCGCAGGCCTCGACGAGCTCGGGGTCGAGCCGTTCGTCCGCGCCTATGGCGCGGGCGAGGTCCCAGGTGTGGATGAGGGCGTCGGCGAACACCTCGGTGACATACTCCTCACCCGGCACGTCGCCGAACGACAGGTGTGTGACACGGGTCAGGGCGCCCTCGTCGCTCGCGGCCTGGACGGCGGCGGCGGCCGAGGTGTCGAACGCCTTCAACGGGTCGTCGCCGAGCAGGTCGCCGTCGAAGGCGTCACCGACGTCCGCGGCGGTCCGTCCGGCGAGCAACTCGGGAGCCCACAGGTTCTCCCCGACCACGTGGTTGACCAGGGCGCGAACGTCCCAGTCCACGCAGGGGGTCCGGTTCTGCCACTGCTCCGGAGTGATCCTGTGGACGAGAGCGCCGAAGTCGTCCAGCGCGCGGCGGTAGGCCTCGCGTACGTCGATGGTCATCATGCCCTCCCCAGCTCCTCATCTCGACCGTAACTCCTGGGAGGCCGGGAGTCATCGCGCTCGTGGGGCATGACCGGCTACGCGGGCCGTACCGGAGCGCCGAGTCCCCCGGGGTCTTCGGCGGTCACTGGACGACGCCGGACGGCGCTTCGGCGCGGTGAGCGCTCCACGTGATCGGCTCGCGTCATAGTGTCACCATGGTGCGAGCGACCGCGGGTGCGAGACCGTCACGTGGCCTGAGAGTGCTGCTCGGGGCGGCGGCGGCGGTGGTCGCGCTGGCCGGGGTCAGGGCGGTCGCCGACATCGCGGGCCCCGCCTTCCTCGCCCTCGTGCTCACCGTCGCGGTGAGTCCGCTGCGCGTCTGGCTGCGCCGCAGAGGAGCGAGGACGTGGGTGCTGGTCACGGTGCCCCTCATGACGATCCTGCTGCTGCTCGGCGCGCTGGTCGGCGCGCTGGTCGTCTCCGCGGCGCAACTCGTCACGTTGCTGCCCACCTACGCCGGCCGGTACCAGCAGCTGATCGGCTCGATCACCCAGCAGCTCGCGCACCTGGGCGTCACCCAGGAACAGGTCAGGACGATGCTGAGCCAGCTGGACCTCGGCTCGCTGATCGGCCTGGTGCAGGGTTTCCTCGGCGGCCTGGTCGGCGTCGGCTCCGCGTTCGTCGTGATCGTGCTGCTGGTCTTCGGGATGAGCCTCGACGCGTCACCGACGCACGACGCGATCAGGGCGCTGGTCCCCGCACGCTCCGACCTGGTCAGGGCGCTCGGCGACTTCGCCAGGGGAACCTGCAACTATCTGATCGTCTCCACCGTCTTCGGGCTCATCGTGGCGGTGCTCGACGCCGTCGCCCTGTGGATCATGGGGGTGCCGCTCCCGGTGCTCTGGGGACTGCTGGCGTTCATCACCAACTACATCCCCAACATCGGGTTCGTCGTCGGGCTCGTCCCGCCGACGCTGCTGGCACTGCTGGACTCGGGGCCGAGCACGGCACTCGCCGTCGTGGTCGTCTACTCGGTGCTGAACTTCATCATCCAGTCGGTGATCCAGCCCAAGTTCGCGGGGGAGTCGGCGGGGTTGTCGACGACCATCACCATGCTGTCGCTGTTCGTGTGGGCCTACGTGCTCGGCCCCATCGGGGCGATCCTGGCGGTGCCGCTCAGCGCCTTCGCCCGCGCGCTGCTGATCGACGCCGACCCGGCGACCCGCTGGGCCGTCCCCCTGGTCAGCGGGCACGCCCCTGCCCGCAGATAGGCGGCGGGCACAGGACGGGGCCACCGGTCACGCGGGCTCATGGATGACCATCTGAGGCCTTCCCGTCACGACCAGCCAGGCGGGCAGCAGGGCGACGCACAGCACGGGCAGCAGGTCGACGTCGCTCACCACGGCGACCGCCATGAACAGGCTCAGCCAGCCCTGCTGGGTGATCGCCAGCACGATGCCGAGAACCCCGCAGGCGACCGACAGCGTCACCGGGACCGAAGGGGCCAGGGCGCTCGCCAGCAGGCCGAGCGCGACGCCGGTGAACACCGCGGGGAAGATCCGTCCGCCCACGAACGCGCAGGTGGCGGCGACCAGCAGTGCGGCCGTCTTCACGGCGACGATCAGCGCGAGCCCGCCCGCGGTGTATGCGGAGACGTCCGCCGTCAGCTCCTTCATCTGGGCCAGCCCCTTGAACAGGGTGATCTGGCCGCCGAGGACGCCGAGCAGGCCGAGCACCAGGCCGCCGGCCGTGAGCCGCGCCACGGGATGGCCGAAAAGGCGGAAGAACCGGTGCACGTGCGGGAACGCGTAGACCGCCGCCATGCCGAGCAGCGCCCCGCAGGTCGTGACGACCGCCCCGGCGACCAGGTCGGCCAGCCGCGCGCCCGGGTAGTCGGCGAGCCCGAGGGACATCGTCGGGCTGGCGACGAGCACGGTCGTCGCCGCGCCCGCGCCCGCCGAGACCAGCGGCGCGAACAGCCGGTCCCACAGCGAGCCCCCGCCCTGCGTCACCGCCTCGGACAGCAGCAACGCGGCGGCGACCGGGGTGCCGAACAGCGCCCCCACCGTTCCCGCGACCGCCAGCCCCAGCCAGACGGAGGCGCCGACGGCGGGCAGCAGCCGCGCGCCCAGGGCCACGGCCAGCGCGACGTTGGCGGCGGTGACCGGATTCTCCGGTCCGAGACTGACCCCTCCGGCCAGGGACAGCACCGCGGCGACGAGCATTCCCGGCACCACACCCGGCGGCAGCGGCGCGCCGATCAGCTCCTCGGTCGCGGGGTCGGGCCCCGAGGGGATCCTCCACAGCACCAGGCCGACGGCCAGGCCGGTGGCGGTCAGGACGGCCAGTGTCCACGGCCAGGCAGAACCGTCCGCGCCGAGCAGGGAGGGCAGGCCGTGCCACAGGGCCTCCTGCAGCCGCTCCGACAGGAAGTCGACCACCAGCAGGAGCAGGCTGCAGGCCGTGCCCACGACCAGCGCGGGCAGGACGAGCGGCAGCAGGGCCCGTGCCCCCGATGCGTCCGCCGCCGTCACACGTCCCCCAACCGCCCCCTGTCCCTGTCCGGCTCCTACCCGCGAGCCCTCCGTCCCAGCGGGAGCCGGAGCTTAAACGAATCTTTGCCGAGCCGCGTCCGGCACGATGACGCGGACCGTCCGGCCGGTGAGGCCGCCCGGAGCGCGAAGACCGCCCTCGGGGCACGGGGAGGCGCGCGCCCGCCGCCCATCCGGTCGATAGTGAGGCTATGACGAACTCGCGAGTGGCGATCATCGGCGCGGGCATCGGCGGGCTCTGCCTCGCGCAGGGGCTGCGCGGAGCCGGTGTGGACGTGGCGGTCTACGAGCGTGACCGAACCCCGTCCGAACGGCTCCAGGGCTATCGCATCCACATCGACCCCGGCGGCGCCCGCGCGCTCCACGAATGTCTGCCGCGGCCGCTGTGGGAGGCGTTCCTGGCCGCCGCCACCAGGAGCGGGCAGGACTTCGGCTTCCTCACGGAGAAGATGGACAGGCTGCTGCTGCTCGAGACCCCGCACCCGCCCGACCCGCTGGACGACCACCACTCCGTCAGCCGGATCGCGCTCCGGCGGACGTTGCTGTCCGGCCTCTCCGACGTCGTCCGGTTCGGCAGGACATACGAGCGGTACACCCGCGAACCGGACGGCACCGTGAGCCTGCACTTCGCCGACGGGACCACGGAGACCGCGGACGTCGTGGTGGGCGCCGACGGCGGCAACTCGCGGGTCAGGAGGCAGTACCTCCCGCACGCCCGGCGGATCGACACCGGCATCGTGACGCTCGCGGGCAAGTTCCCCCTCACCGACGCCACGCGCGCCCTGGTCGCCCCCAGGCTCTGGAGGGGGCCGAACATGGTCATCCCTCCGAGGGGATGCGGCATGTTCACCGCGCCGCAGCGGTTCGGCGACCTCGACGGCCCCGGGGACGCCGGGGACCCGGGGCCGTCCCCGGAGAAGGGCGGCACGCCGTCCGGCGACACCGGCGGCTACGTCATGTGGGTGTTCGGCGCGGCGAGCGGCCGTTTCCCCGACGACCTGCCCGGCATGACCGGCGAACGGCTCAGGGAAACCGTGGCCCGGATGATCGAAGGCTGGCATCCCGACCTGCGGCGGCTGGTGACCGCCTCCGCGCCCGAGACGGTCTCCCTGCTGCCCATCCGCACCTCCGTCCCGGTCGACCCTTGGCCCGCCACGAACATCACCCTGCTCGGCGACGCCGTCCACAGCATGACCCCGATGCGCGGCACCGGCGCCAACATCGCCCTGCGCGACGCCCAGTTGCTCACCCGGGCGCTGAGCGGCGGACAGGACCCCGTCACGGCCATCGCGGACTACGAGGCCCGGATGCGCGAGTACGGCTTCGCGGCCGTGCGCAGGTCGCTCATGGCCGCCAGGCAGTTCGTCGACGAGAGCCGGCTGGCCAGGGCGGGGTTCAGAACCGCCCTCCGCGTGGCCCAGCGTTTCCCCGCCCTCAGGCGCAGGGCACTGTCCCGATGAGCCTCACGCCTTTCAAGGCAACAACTGCTCCACCCAGACGACCTTGCCCTTCGGCGTCTGGCGGGAGCCCCAGCGGTGGGCGAGCCAGTTGATGAGATAGAGCCCGCGCCCGGTGTCGTCCTCACTGCCCGCCTCGCGCATGGCGGGCAGCACCGAGGAGCGGTCGGTCACCTCGCACACGAGCGTCGGGCCGCGCAGCAGACGCAGTCCGACGCTCCCCGAGCCGTGCTCGACCGCGTTGGCGACCAGCTCGCTGACCATGAGCTCGACGGTGTCCACGACCGCCTCTAGCCGCCACTCGTCGAGCGTGGCGCGCACGAAGGCGCGGGCCCGCGCCGCCGAGCGGGGGTCGGGAGGGAGCAGGAGGTCGACGACGTCGTCATCGCCCAGCTCACGCACCCTGGCCAGCAGGAGCGCGATGTCGTCGCGCTCGTGCCCGGGGCGCTGCGCGCCGATCGTCAGGTCGCAGAGCTCCTCCAGGTTCCTGCGCCCGCCCGCCAGCAGGTCGCGCACCATCCCGATGCCCTCGTCGATGTCCCGCTCCCGGCTCTCCACCAGGCCGTCGGTGTAGAAGGCGAGGATCGAGTCGTGCGGCAGCACCAGCTCGCGTCTCTCGAACGGCTCGTTGCCGATGCCCAGGGGGAGCCCGGACGGAAGCTCAAGCAGCTCGGTCTTGCCGTCCGGCCGGACGAGGATGGGGGGCACGTGCCCGGCGCAGGAGATCGCGCAGGCCCGAGTGACCGGGTCGTAGGTGGCGTACACGCAGGTCGCGATCTGGGTGGCGTCCAGGTCCTGGCTCATCCGGTTCAGCCGGAACAGCACCTCGGCGGGGCAGAGGTCGAGGCTGGCGAGCGTGCGGGCGGCCGTGCGGAGCTGGCCCATCGTCGCGGCCGCCCTGATGCCGTGCCCCATCACGTCGCCGACCACCAGGGCGACCCGGCAGCCCGGCAGCGGGATCACGTCGTACCAGTCGCCGCCGACCCCGACCAGGTCGCTCGCGGGCAGGTAGCGTGAGGCGATCGTCAGGCCGAGCGGCTGGTGGAGGTCGGCGGGAAGCAGACTGCTCTGCAGGGTCAGCGCGGTCCGGCGTTCGCGGTTGTAGAGCCTGGCGTTGTCGAGGCACACCGCGGTCCTGGCCGCCAGTTCCTCGGCGAGGCTCACGTCCTGGTCGTCGAACGGCTCGCTCTCGGGCTCGCGGGTGAAGATGACGAAGCCCAGCACCCGCCCCCGGGCCTTCAACGGCACCACCAGGAACGAGCTGCCCTCCAGCACCCTGGAGACCGACCCGCGCTTCCAGAAACGCCCGATCTCCTCCGAGGTCCTGCGGCCCAGACGTGGGTAGAGGATCGGGTTTCCGGTCGCCATGCACCTGGCGTACGGCGTCCACGACGCGTAGCTGACGACCTCGTCCACGGGGAAGGCGTCGGCGTACTCGTCCAGCGTCGCGCTGGACACGCCGACCGCGACCCGCTGCACCAGCACGGAGCCGTCGATGTTGCGCTGCGCGAACTCCCCTTCGGCCAGCAGCCGGTCCTGCACCAGGATGCCCGCCGCGTCCGCGAAGCGCGGCACGGCGACGTCCATCAGCTCCCTGCCGGTCTCGAACATGTCCAGCGTGCTGCCGATCCGCTTGCTCGCCGCGTTGAGCAGCGAGAGCTGTTCGTGCATGGTGGCCGGACTGCTCATCCTGGGCGCGGACGAAGCCGGGTCCTTGGCGACGAAACGGCGGTTCACTCGCTCCACCGGAGACTCGGGGCGTGACGCCCGCAGGCGGCGGAGGCGAGGGTTCCGGCGCGGGCGCGGGCGCCGTCACGGCAGGAGGCCGCCGGGCCCGAGCGGCAGGGGCGGCCGCTCGCCCAGCCGATGATGACGCCGTCGAACCCCGCCACGTTCCCTCCGGTGCGACTTGACTGCCATTCATGGAGAATCGTAAAGAACGATCTATATCAGGGATCCACGTTTAACATAGATTTCTTGATATTTCTCCGCAGCGTAGGCCCGGTGCTCGGAGCCTATCCGCCCGGGTGCCGCCGAGGACACACCCGGCGCCCCGACAGGGCCGGGTGGCGCCTACGTCCCGGGCAGCCGAGCCAGCTCGGCCAGCGCCGTGTCGATCCGGTCGCGCGGCAACGCGAGATCCTCCATCTGCCCGGACAGATAGCGGTCGTAGGCACCCAGGTCGAAGTGGCCGTGCCCGCACAACGCGGTCAGCAGGACCTTCGACTCGCCGGCCTCCCGGCAGCGCAGCGCCTCGGCGACGGTCTCGGCCAGCGCGTGGGCGGGCTCGGGCGCCGGGAGGATCCCCTCGGTCCTCGCGAACCGCACGGCCGCCTCGAAGCACTCGGTCTGTCCCTTGGCCACCGCCTCGAACATCCCCAGCTCGTACATGTGCGACAGCAGCGGAGACATGCCGTGGTAGCGCAGGCCGCCCGCGTGGATCGGGTCGGGCACGAAACCGTGGCCGAGCGTGCGCATCTTCAGCAGCGGGGTGAGACCGGCCGTGTCGCCGAAGTCGTAGGCGTAGACGCCCCTGGTGAGTGAGGGACAGGCCTCGGGCTCGACCGCCCTGAGCACCGGGTCCATCCGCCCCGCCAGCTTCTCCCGCAGGAACGGGAAGGCCAGCCCCGCGAAGTTGGAGCCGCCGCCCGTGCAGCCCACGATCACGTCCGGCGTCTCGCCGAGCGAGGCCAGCTGCTCCAGCGCCTCCTCGCCGATCACCGTCTGGTGGAGCAGCACGTGGTTCAGCACGCTGCCGAGCGCGTAGCGGGTGTCCTGCGCGGCCCCCGCCGCCTCCACGGCCTCGCTGATGGCGATGCCGAGGCTTCCGGGGGAGTCAGGGGTCTCCTCCAGGACCTTCCTGCCCGCCCCGGTGACCGGGGACGGGCTGGCGTGCACGGTCGCGCCGTACACCCGCATCAGGCTCGCGCGGTGCGGTTTCTGGTCATAGGAGGCGCGGACCATCCAGATCTCGCACTCGAGGCCGTACTGCGCGCACGCGAAGGCCAGCGCGGAGCCCCACTGACCCGCCCCCGTCTCCGTGGTGAGCCGCCTGACGCCCTCCCGCGCGTTGTAGTAGGTCTGCGGGACGGCGGTGTTCGGCTTGTGCGAGCCCGAGGGGGAGCCGCCCTCGTACTTGTAGTAGATCCTCGCGGGGGTGTCGAGGGCGCGCTCCAGCCTGCGGGCGCGAACCAGCGGGGTCGGCCGCCAGAGCCGGTAGACGTCGCGGACGCTCGGGGGGATCGGGACGAACCGATCGGCGCCGACCTCCTGGCCGATCAGCTCCGTCGGGAAGAGCGGCGCGAGGTCGTCCGGCCCGACCGGACGACAGGTGCCCGGATGCAGGGGCGGCGGCGGAGGCACCGGCAGGTCGGCCACGATGTTGTACCAGTTGCGCGGGATGCGTGACTCGTCGAGCAGGACGCGGGTGGCTTCGTTCATCGTGCGCCTCCACGGATCGGTTCCATCCAGTGTCGGTCCCGTCGCCGTCCGTGGTCCACGGCTTTGCCGTCTCCGTCCGACGCGCCCCGCGTCGCCGCCCGCGCAGGACCCGGGCGGCGGGCGCGGAGAACCCTCGGGCGCGCCGCGGGCACGAAAGATCGGAAAGTTTTCCCGGCAACCGAAAGGCCAGGCCCCCCATATGGGGTGACCTGGCCTTTCGTCATCTGAGCGGACGACGGGAATCGAACCCGCGTAGCCAGTTTGGAAGACTGGGGCTCTACCATTGAGCTACGTCCGCGCGAGCCGGTGTCAGTCTGGTCTAGACTTCATCCGGTCGTCAGGGCGTAATCGTACCGGAGATCCGGAGCGTGCGCGCACCCGACGGACGGGGTGTGGCGCAGTTTGGTAGCGCACCTGCTTTGGGAGCAGGGGGCCGCAGGTTCAAATCCTGTCACCCCGACGCGAGAACACCAGGTAGAGGGCCGTTTCCCTTCGGGGAGGCGGCCCTTTCCGCCTTCTGGGCGACGGATCGCGTGACCACGGTTCCCGGGTGACCTCCGCGGATCCCGTCTCGCCGAACCCGTCGGTGAGGATCCGGTCCGTCGCCGCGGTCCCGCCTCGGCGGACGGGACGGATTCGCTGGAGGCGGACGGTTTCCGGCACGGCCGTGCCGAGGCGGCCGGCCGACCGGGAGATCTCCTTCGACGGAACGCCGTTGTCCGGCAGCGGTGACCGAAGCTGTGACGCGACTCACATGGGCTCCGCTCCGCCGCGTTCGCCTCTTCGGCCTCCTCGGGACGTCGCGGAGGTCGCGCCGAGGTGAATCGTCACGGCCCCCGTGCGCCGCTTTCCCGGAGATCCCCTCGCCGGAGTCTTGGACACCGGCGCCGCCGCGTCCGTCGTCGTCGCCCTCACCGGACGACAGGGCGCCCGTGCTGTGGCGAGGAGCGGCCGGTGCGGCGCCTCGTCGGTCCGGGCCGCGGCGTCATGGGCAGGGGACAGGCCGGGCGCGGCGGTGTGCGGTGTGCGGTCAGAAGCTCGACGCCGAGTCGGAGCCGCTGTCGTAGCTCCGGCCTTCGACGTCGGCGGTGAAGAGATCCTGGTGGGGGGAGGAGAGTCCCTGCCCCGGTCGCGGCTGTGAGCGGCGGAGGCGGCGCTGCCGCATGAAGCGTCTCTTGGCGAGGATCGCCTTGAGTCGTCGACGTAAGCGTCTCATGATCTAGATCTACCTCACCTGAGCAGATCATGGACGGTGATCCCCGGCGGGGCGGTGGGAGGCCCGCACGGAGCCGGCCGAGGTGCGGGCGCGGCGTCCGGAGACGCTGAACGCGGCCTTCCGCGGCGGGGAAGCCGTCCGGGCGCTCGGCCGTCGGGCGTGGCCTCGTGGCAGGCCAGAAAAGGGGCGCCCGGATCAGGAGGTGCCGCTGAAATCAGGGGGTGCCGCTGAAAAGGGCCCAGACGGCCTTGCCGCCGCGGTTGAGGTGGTCCCAGCCCCAGCACTTGCTGTAGGTCTCCACGATGTAGAGCCCGCGGCCGTTCTCGGAGATGAAGTCCGGCTCCTTGGGGGTGGGGACCTCGTCGCTGGGGTCGGCCACGGCCAGGAGCACGTGGGGGGACAGGTGCAGGAGCACCAGGGTGATCGGGTTGGTCTCGAGCTTGCTGGGCGGACACAGCGCGTAACGGACCGCGTTGGTCACCAGTTCCGAGACCACCAGCGCCGCGTCGTCGCTCAGCTCGGACAGGCCCCAGTCCCGGAGGGTCGACCGGGTCACGTCCCGGGCGGTCTTCACCGAGTCGGCCTGGCGTGGCAGTGGGCACGCCGTGGCGTCGGAGTGGTCGGCCGCGAGAAGCTCGTCGAAGCTCACCTCGCGAGTCGCCTGCAGGTAGCCGGCAGCCGATTGTGGCTCCTCCACCATCCTGCCGGTACCTCCCGCTGTCATCGTGAGTCTCCGTGCCGGTTGTGAGTTTTCAGAGCTTGTGCACCATAAGCCCAATATGCACTAGGCCATCATGGGTCACCGGCACGTCTGCTGCAAGACCCAAATGCACGTGCAGTTGCAATGTGCAGCAGCATGGGCGGTTACAACGGGAGATTGGCGAACCGGACACGGGGTTGAGACCTTGTCACGACGGCTGGAAGTGGTGACACTGTGTGCGCTGGCCCAAGTACAGAGGGAGGCGAAGTGACGCAGGTTCAGCCGGGCTCGGGTCCCACAGCTCTGCGAATTCTCTTGGGCTCCCAACTGCGCCGGCTCCGCGAGGCCAGGGGGCTGTCGCGAGAGGAGGCGGGCCACCTGATCAGGGGCTCCGAATCCAAGATAAGCAGGATGGAGCTCGGCAGGGTCGGCCTCAGGGAGCGCGACGTCGCGGACCTGCTCACCTTCTACGGAGTCGAGGACGAGGAAGCCCGCTCCGCGATCATGGACCTGCTGCTCAGGGCGAACGAGCCGGGCTGGTGGCACCGCTTCAACGACCTGCTGCCCTCGTGGTTCCAGACCTATGTCGGCCTGGAGGAGGCGGCGTCCCGGATCCGCACCTACGAGGTGCAGTTCGTGCCCGGCCTGCTCCAGACGAAGGAGTACGCCCGGGCCGTCATCACCGCGGGAAGCGCGGGGATCTCCCCCGAGGAGATCGCCCGCCGCGTCGACCTGCGGATGCAGCGCCAGCAGGTTCTCGAGCGGTCGGACGGCCCCTTCTTCTGGGCGGTGATCGACGAGGCCGCGCTGCGCCGTCCCATCGGCGGGGCGGAGGTGACGCGGGCGCAGCTGGAGCATCTGCTCGACCTCATGCGCCAGCCCAACATCACGATTCAGGTCATGCCGTTCAGCTTCGGCGGTCACAGCGCGGAGGGCGGGGCCTTCAGCGTGCTGCGCTTCCAGGACAGCGAGCTTCCGGACGTGGTCTACGTCGAACAGCTCGCCAGCGCCCTCTATCTGGACAAACGCGAAGAGGTCGACCGCTACAGCGAGGTCATGGAGCGACTGTGCGCGGTCAGCACCACTCCGGGGGAGACGACTGACATCCTCCGCCGAATCATCAAAGAGAACTGAACAAGCGCCGGTCGCTCCGAGGTGCGGGTCTGCCCTAGACTGGCCAGCGGCGCTGGACACCCGCCACAGCGGAGCATGCCCTGATCTTGCATTTCTGGGCGGCTGTGCCCGGTGCCGCTCATGTGGGCGCGGCGCGCGAGCTTGCCGCGGTAGCCGTACGACTTGACGCGCCCGCGATCACTCGAAGCTTGATCAAGGAGACCACCCCGTGAAGACCGCTGTCGAGGAGCTCAGCCCGACCCGGGTCAAGCTCACTGTCGAGGTGCCGTTCGAGGAGCTCGGCGAGAGCCTGCAGGCGGCGTACAAGAAGGTCGCGCAGCAGGTGCGCGTCCCCGGCTTCCGCCCCGGCAAGGTTCCGGCCCGGATCATCGAGCAGCGCTTCGGCCGCGCGGTGGTGCTGGAGGAGACCCTCAACGACGCGGTGCCGAAGCTGTACGGCCAGGCCGTCGACGAGAGCGACATCTTCCCGGTCAGCCAGCCGAACATCGAGGTCACCAAGATCGATGACGGTGAGCAGGTCGAGTTCACCGCCGAGGTGGACGTCCGCCCGAACTTCGACGTTCCCGACTACGAGGGCATCGAGGTCACCGTCCCGGTCGCCGAGGTGGCCGACGAGGACGTCGAGGCCCAGCTGAACGGCCTGCGCCAGCGTTTCGCGACGCTGACCGGCGTCGAGCGCGCCGCCGCCAACGGCGACTACGTCGTCATGGACCTGGCCGCCGCGATCGACGGTGTGAACATCGAGGAGCAGCAGGCCAACGACGTCTCCTACGAGGTCGGCGCAGGCTCGGTGCTGCAGGGCCTGGACGACGCGCTGGCCGGCATGTCCGCCGGTGACGTCAAGGAGTTCACCACCAGCCTGGTCGGCGGCGAGAACGCCGGCGAGGAGGCCGTGGTGACCATCACGATCAAGAGCGTCAAGGAGAAGGTCCTCCCCGAGCTCGACGACGAGTTCGCCCAGCTGGCCAGCGAGTTCGACACCCTCGACGAGCTCAAGGACAGCGTGCGCGAGCAGGTTCGCCGCACCAAGCTGATCGACCAGGTCGTCCAGGCCAGGGAGAACGCCCTGGACGCCCTCCTCGCCAAGATCGAGATTCCGATCCCGGAGAGCGCCTTCAAGGCCGAGGTCGACAACCGCAAGCACAACCTCGAGCACCAGATCGCCGAGAGCGGCCTGAGCAAGGAGGCGTACTTCCGCCTCTACCAGACCACCGAGGAAGAGCGTTACGCCGAGTTCGACGAGAGCGCGGCCAAGGCGATCAAGACCGGCTTCGTGCTCGACAAGATCGTCAGGGCCGAGGAGCTGGGCGTCAGCGAGCAGGAGCTGACCGACTTCGTGGTGCGCCGCGCCATGCAGATGAACGTCGCCCCCAACACGCTCGCCCAGCACCTGGCCGACAACGACCAGCTCACGCTGGCGATGGTCGAGATCGTCCGTGACAAGGCCAAGAGCGTCGTGGGCGACGCCGCCAAGGTGACCGACGAGGCCGGCCAGGAGGTCGACCTCAAGGCCATCTACAGCGAGATCAACGGCGAGCCGGTCGTCGAGGAGCCCGCGGAGGGCGAGGCCGCCGCGGAGGAGACCGCCGGTGACGAGGCCGCCAAGGCCGACGACGAGGCCGCCAAGTAGGCCCCGACGAGACGCACACGACGCCTCCGCCGTGCACGCACGGCGGAGGCGTCGTGCTTTTTTCGCCCTCTCCCGGCGGGATCCCGTGACCTCCCCGCCGGAGTCCCCACGCTCCCGCGGGAATTCGCCGCGGGAATCTCGACGCTCCCGCGGGAATCCCGACGCTCCCGCGGGAATTTCGACGCCACGCCACCAGCGGGGCTGAGCGCCCTCGTGAGCGGGGGCGGGCGGCGGTTCGGGCCATTGGCGCCGGGTCAGGGCCTCACGGGCCGGAGACCAGGTCTGTGAGGCCCTCGGGGGCGTTCCGCGCTTCGCGCGCCGTCCGCCGCCGACACGCCGGGCGTCGTCGGCGCCCCGGACGCGGCAAGCCGGTCGTGGACGTGCTCGAAGGGGCTCGGAGCGCGCCGGGGAGCATGCGCCGTCAGCGAACAGCACGTGGAGGGGGCATGTCCGGTAGGCGGCGCGCGTTAAGGTCACAAGCAAAGCCAATCGATTACGACGCATCGGAAGGTGACGCTGTGACCAGCCCGCCGACCTTCTACCAGCCGACCGGCTCCGGGCCCGAGTCGATGAGCCAGCCGAACGGCTCGTTCAGGCTCGAAGACCAGCTCTACCAGCGGCTGCTGCGTGAGCGCATCATCGTGCTGGGCACCCAGGTCAACGACGAGATCGCCAACCGAATCTGCGCCGAGCTGCTGCTGCTCGCCGCGGACGATCCCGACAGGGACATCTGGCTCTACATCAACTCGCCAGGCGGATCGGTGACCGCCGGTATGGCGATTTACGACATGATGGAATATGTGCCTAACGATGTGTGCACGGTCGCGATGGGCCTGGCCGCTTCCATGGGTCAGTTCCTGCTCTGCGCCGGCGAGCGGGGCAAGCGTTACGCCCTGCCGCACGCCCGCATCATGATGCACCAGCCGTCCGGAGGCATCGGCGGCACCGCCGCCGACATCGCCATCCAGGCGGAGCAGATGCTCTACGTCAAGAAGACTCTTGCGGAGCGCATCGCCTTCCACACCGGCCAGCCGCTCGAGCAGATCGAGACCGACTCCGACCGGGACCGCTGGTTCACGGCCGAGGAGGCCAAGGACTACGGGTTCATCGATCAGGTCGTGCGCAGCGCTCGGCAGGTGCCCTCCACGGGCGCCGTCTCCTGAAGGGGCAAAAGGTGAGTGAGTTGATCCGGCCGGGAGACATCAACGGCCGTTACGTTCTTCCCTCCTTCGTCGAGCGCACGTCGTACGGCGTCAAGGAGATGAATCCGTACAACAAGCTGTTCGAGGACCGCATCATCTTCCTCGGCGTGCAGGTGGACGACGCCTCGGCCAACGACGTCATGGCACAGCTGCTGACGCTCGAGTCGCTCGACCCCGACCGTGACATCAGCATCTACATCAACTCGCCGGGCGGTTCGTTCACCGCCATGATGGCGATCTACGACACGATGCAGTTCGTCCGGCCGGAGATCCAGACCGTCTGCCTGGGCCAGGCGGCCTCGGCGGCGGCGATCCTGCTGGCAGGTGGCACGCCGGGCAAGCGGTTCGCGCTGCCCAACGCCCGTATGCTGATCCACCAGCCCTCGACCGAGGGCGGTGGCCAGGGAAGCGACATCGAGATCCAGGCGCGCGAGATCCTGCGGATGCGCTCGCAGATGGAGTCGATCCTGGCCAGGCACTCGGGCAAGAGCGCCGCCGACGTCCGCAGGGACATCGAGCGCGACAAGATCCTCGATGCCGAGGAAGCGAAGGCGTACGGGCTGATCGACGACATCATCCCGTCACGCAAGAAGCTCGCCAAGGCCATAGCCTCTTAATGAGGCCTATCGCGCCGGAACGGTGCCCAATTGGGCACCTTCCGGTGCGACTCGCCGCTAGGGGGCTCACTGAGGGCTCAGAAGACGGTAACGTCGAAACCTGAGCGGGATGACTTTTCGTACCGGGTATCGGGCCGGTCGGAAGAAACGGACCGCGACAGCCAGGGCGGTCCCACGCAAAGGAGTATCTGGGGTGGCACGCATCGGCGACGGGGGAGACCTGCTGAAGTGCTCTTTCTGTGGGAAGAGCCAGAAGCAAGTCAAGAAGCTCATCGCCGGACCCGGCGTATACATCTGCGATGAGTGCATCGATCTCTGCAACGAGATCATCGAGGAGGAGCTCAGCGAGTCCTCCGAGCTCAAGTGGGACAGTCTGCCGAAGCCGAGGGAGATCTACGAGTTCCTCGACGCCTACGTCATCGGTCAGGACCAGGCGAAGAAGGCGCTCTCGGTGGCGGTCTACAACCACTACAAGCGGGTGCAGTCCGGCGAACGCGGGCGTGACGACGGCATCGAGCTGTCCAAGTCCAACATCCTGCTGCTGGGCCCGACGGGTTCCGGAAAGACACTGCTCGCCCAGACGTTGGCGAAGATGCTGAACGTGCCGTTCGCCATCGCCGACGCCACCGCCCTCACGGAGGCGGGCTATGTGGGCGAGGACGTCGAGAACATACTGCTCAAGCTGATCCAGGCCGCTGACTACGACGTCAAGAAGGCCGAGACCGGCATCATCTACATCGACGAGGTGGACAAGATCGCTCGCAAGAGCGAGAACCCCTCGATCACCAGGGACGTCTCCGGCGAGGGCGTGCAGCAGGCCCTGCTGAAGATACTGGAGGGCACCACGGCGAGCGTGCCGCCCCAGGGCGGACGCAAGCACCCCCACCAGGAGTTCATCCAGATCGACACCACCAACGTGTTGTTCATCTGCGGTGGGGCCTTCGCGGGTCTCGAGAAGATCATCGAGTCCCGGATCGGCAGGAAGGGCATCGGCTTCAACGCCATCATCCGTTCCAAGGACGACATCGACGCCTCCGACATCTTCGGAGACGTCATGCCCGAGGACCTGCTGAAGTTCGGCATGATCCCCGAGTTCGTCGGCCGTCTGCCGGTCATCACGAGCGTGCACAACCTCGACCGCGACGCGCTCATCCAGATCCTCACCGAGCCGCGCAACGCCCTGGTGAAGCAGTACCGCCGCCTGTTCGAGCTGGACAACGTCGAGCTCGAGTTCAGCGACGACGCCCTCGAGGCCATCGCCGACCAGGCGATCCTCCGGGGCACCGGCGCCCGGGGGCTGCGCGCCATCCTGGAGGAGGTCCTGCTGTCGGTGATGTACGAGGTGCCCTCCCGGCAGGACGTCGCACGTGTCGTCATCACCCGCGAGTCGGTGTTGGAGCACGTCAACCCGACTCTCGTGCCTCGTGACCAGCTGAACAAGCAGCAGCGCACGCCGCGCGAGAAGTCCGCCTAGACCGGTCGGCACACCGACGCCCCCGCGGAGGGAATCCGCGGGGGCGTCGCCGTTTCCCGGGGAGAACCGCTTCCCAGCCGGCTCCTTCGCGGGACAGCCCCGGGGCGCCGTCCGGCGGCGGGCGCGGGGACGGGGGTCATGCCGGGGGCTCCTTGACGGAGGAGCGGATGAGGGTGTTGGCCCGTACCGAGTTGTGCACGGTGAAGGCGACGGCGTCACCGAGGTAGCGGTCGTCGGACCACTCCAGCGGCCGGTTCTCGAGGTCGGTGGTACGGCGGAGCTCACGCAGCAGCGGGGTCCGGGGACGGACGCCGAGCAGCCGGGCGTCCTCCGCGTCCGCGGGGACGGCGCTGACGGTGTGCTCGGCATGGGCGAACACCACGCCGAGTTCCTCGAGTCGGAGCGTGATGGACTCGTTGTCGGCGTCGATCCCGCCGACGAGGGCGCCGACCCGCTCGACGTAGGCGGTGCGCTCGATCATCACAGGGCGTCCTGACAGCAGCCTGAGCCGGGTCAGGTGATAGACCCGCGCCCCTGGGTCGAGGCCGAGGCGCTCGGCCTCCAGCTCCGTCGGCCCGCGCCTGACCAGTGAGACCACCCGTCCGCCGGGGGTCTCACCGATCGACGCGGCCCACTGGGAGAAGCTGTGCAGCTGGCTGAAGCTCTGCACCGGCGCGGCCTGCGTCACCAGCCTGCGGGCGCCCTTGCGAGAGGAGATCAGCCCGTCGGCCGCGAGCAGGGCGAACGCCTGGCGGATCGTTCCCCGTGAGGCGCCGTGACGCAGCGCCAGCTCGCTCTCCGACGGCAGGCGGGATCCGGGCGGATAGGTCCCGTCCGCGATGCCGGCGCGCAACTCGTCGGCGAGTTGCCGATAGCGGGAGGACATGTATGGATAAGTTAGAAGGTGTATAGACACCTTTCAAGTCTGGGACTTGGGGACATCGACTATCCGGACGTCCCTAGAATTGGACACCGTGACGACGCCAGAGCTGCCCACCCAGTACACGCCCGCCGACGTGGAGACCCGGAGCTACGAGCGCTGGGTGTCGGAGGGATACTTCACCGCCGACCCGAGCAGCGAGCGCGAGCCGTACAGCATCGTCCTGCCCCCGCCGAACGTAACCGGCGTCCTGCACATCGGCCACGCCCTCGACCACTCGATCCAGGACGCGCTGACCCGCAGGGCTCGCATGCGCGGCCAGGAGACGCTCTGGCTGCCGGGCATGGACCACGCGGGCATCGCCACCCAGAACGTCGTCGAGCGTGAGATCGCCAAGGACGGCCTGTCCCGTCACGACCTCGGCCGCGAGGCCTTCGTCGAGCGCGTCTGGCAGTGGAAGGAGGAGTCCGGCGGCCGGATCCTCGGCCAGATGAAGAAGCTCGGCGACGGCGTCGACTGGTCGCGCGAGCGCTTCACCATGGACCCCGGGCTCTCCCGCGCCGTCCAGACCATCTTCAAGAGGCTCTTCGACGACGGGCTCATCTACCGCGCCGAGCGCATCATCAACTGGTGCCCCCGCTGTCTGACCGCGCTGTCGGACATCGAGGTCGAGCACAGTGAGGACGAGGGCGAGCTCGTCTCGATCCGGTACGGCTCGGGCGAGGACGAGATCGTCGTCGCCACGACCCGCGCCGAGACCATGCTCGGCGACACCGCCGTCGCGGTGCACCCCTCTGACGAGCGTTACGCGCACCTGATCGGCAGGGAGGTGGAGCTCCCGCTCACCGGGCGCCGCATCCCGGTCGTCGCCGACGAGCACGTCGACCCCGCCTTCGGCACCGGAGCGGTCAAGGTCACTCCGGCGCACGACCCCAACGACTTCGAGATCGGCCGGCGTCACTCGCTGCCGTCCCTCACGGTCATGGACGAGCGCGGTGTGATCACCGCGCACGGCCCGTTCCAGGGACTCGACCGCTTCGAGGCCCGCCCCGCCGTGGTGGCCGCGCTGCGCCAGGAAGGCCGCATCGTCGCCGAGAAGCGGCCCTACCTCCACTCGGTCGGCCACTGCTCACGCTGCAAGACAGTGGTCGAGCCGAGGCTCTCGCTGCAGTGGTTCGTCAACGTCTCCCCCCTGGCCAAGGCCGCGGGCGACGCGGTCCGTGACGGACGGACGAAGATCCACCCGCCGGAGCTGGCCAAGCGCTACTTCGACTGGGTCGACGACATGCACGACTGGTGCATCTCCCGGCAGCTGTGGTGGGGCCACCGGATCCCGGTCTGGTACGGCCCCGCGGGCGAGGTCGTCTGCGTCGGTCCCGACGAGGAGCCGCCCGCCGGCTACGTTCAGGATCCTGACGTCCTCGACACCTGGTTCTCCTCGGGGCTGTGGCCGTTCTCGACCCTCGGCTGGCCGGACAACACCCCTGAACTGGCGAAGTTCTATCCGACCTCGGTCCTGGTCACCGGTTACGACATCCTGTTCTTCTGGGTGGCCCGGATGATGATGTTCGGCATCTACGCGATGGACGGCCGCCCTCCGTTCGGGACCGTGGCGCTGCACGGCATGGTCCGTGACCAGTACGGCAAGAAGATGTCCAAGTCGTTCGGCAACGTGGTCGACCCGCTCGACTGGGTCGAGCGCTTCGGCGCGGACGCGACCCGCTTCACGCTTCTGCGCGGCGCCAACCCCGGCTCCGACGTGGCGATCAGCGAGGAATGGGCCGGCGGCTCCCGTAACTTCTGCAACAAGATCTGGAACGCCACCCGCTTCGCGCTCATGAACGGCGCCGCGGTCGGCGAGCTGCCGGTCGAGGAGCTGACCGCGGCCGACCGCTGGATCCTCTCCCGTCTCCAGGAGGTCGTCGCGTCGGTCGACGCCGCCTTCGAGGAGTTCGAGTTCGCCAAGATCTCCGACCTGCTCTACCACTTCGCCTGGGACGAGGTCTGCGACTGGTACGTCGAGCTCGCCAAGATTCAGATCGCCGCAGGGCAGGAGCACACCCGGGTCGTGCTCGGGCACGTCCTCGACGCGTTGCTGCGACTGCTCCACCCGCTGGTGCCGTTCGTCACCGAGGAGCTGTGGCGAGCGGTCGCCGGAGGACCGTCGATCGTGGTCGCGTCCTGGCCGACGGTCCAGGAGTCGTTGCGCGACCGCGCCGCCGAAGAGGAGATCCTCGCCCTGCAGGGTCTGGTCACCGAGGTGCGCAGGTTCCGGTCCGACCAGGGGCTCAAGCCGGGCCAGCGGGTCGCCGCGCGGCTCTCGCTCGCGGGCACGGCACTCGCCCCGCACGAAGGGGCGATCCGGTCGCTGCTCCGCCTCGACCAGCCGTCCGAGTCGTTCGCCGCGACGGCCCGCCTCGACGTGAGCGGGATCCTGGTGGAGATCGACACCGCGGGCACGATCGACGTGGCCGCCGAACGCAAGCGCCTGGAGAAGGACCTCGCGGCAGCGCGGAAGGAGGCCGCCCAGGTGGCCGCCAAGCTCGGCAACGAACAGTTCATGTCGAAGGCGCCCGACGACGTGGTGGCCAAGGTGCGCGCCCGCGCGGCCCAGGCCGACCAGGACATCGCCAGGCTGGCGGCTCAGCTCGACGCGCTGCCGACCGGCTGACCAGGCGCTCGAACAACGAGCTTTGTCCAGAAGCCCGGGGTCTGTTGACCCCGGGCTTCCACGTTTGAGAGCAGGTGACTCAGGGAAGACCTAGTTGTTACCGGCAAGTGGGTCATGTGAGGCCCGCCGTACTGCTAGAGTTCTTCAAGCGGGACGAGATCCCGCAGACCCCTCCAAAAGATCACTGAAGATCTGGCACGTCCGTAGGATTGGACAGAGGCTGGATGTCAGAGTAAGTTGGAAGGGTTGCTCCGGAGACGGGGAAGGCAGGACTCCTGGAGGGTCGGCCGGGTGAGTGCGGGCTGAAGCGAAAAGCGACAGTTTGACACGAACCGGGCGGACATGATAGGATGGGAACACGGAAGTGTGCGCCCCGGAAGCGCCGACCGGATCACCCGGTTCGGAGCGGACGGTGAACGCGTCCGTTTCTTGAGAACTCAACAGTGTGTTAAAAGCCAGTGCATGA
>NZ_BSEV01000017.1 GCF_027922005.1 Streptosporangium carneum
GCACCCTCACCGACCGCGCCGGCGGCCGTACGGCGATCGTCCTCATCTCAACGGAGTCCTGGGCCGAGTTCGGGTCCGACCCGAAGATCGCCAAGGCCGCCCAGGCGCTCCAGACCGCCGTGACCTGTACCATGTTCGGCAAGCCGGTGCCGACCGCGGCTCACGTCGGCTGACCGGCGCGATCCGCCGCAGGCGCGGTGATGATCGCGGACACCAGGCCTTCGGCCTCGGCCCGCGACATCGCCGCACCCGCGGCGTGCGCGGCCGTGAATCCGGCGGCGCCCAAGGCGGCCGTGACCCGCTGTGTGATCATCCGCACGTCGGCGTCGCCGAGGTCGTCCCAGCCCTTCAGCACGGTGGCGGCTCCGAGCAACCGTCCCGCCCCCTCAGGCCGATCGCGGCACAGCTCGATCGCGGCGACCGCGATCGCGGTCGAGGCCGCGACCGGCGTGTGCCAGGTCAGCGTCAGGTGCACCGCCGGGTGGTCGAGCCTGCGTGCCGCCTCGTCAGGCAGGCCCTCCGCGACGTCCACCTGGGCGAGCACGCCCAGCAGCAACGCGACCAGATGCGGGGTCGACCGGCCGGACGGCGCCTCGGCCAAGCCGCCCAGGGCGTGTTCGCGGGCAGGGCCCGGCCGTCCGGCCCGCCACTCAAGTCGCGCCAAGCCCAGGCACACCCGAGCTCGCGACTCCGCAGACCCGGTCGGCTCGATCTGGCCGAGCAAGTCCGTCAGCTGCCGCCGCCCGCCGTCCACGTCGCCGGCGTGAGCTCGGTGCAGCGCGGCCGCCACCTCGTTCTCCACCGTGTGCTCGGGCATGCCGAGTTCCTGGAAGTACCGGGTGGCCCGCTCGGCCAGCTCGGGCGCACCGGCCGGTTCGCCGGCCCGCTGCAACGCAGAATTCAGGGTGCTCAGCGTGATCGCCAGGCCCCACCGCTCGCCGAGTTCCTCGAAGCCGGTCAACGCGTGCGACAGCAGGTGCGTCGCCTCGGCGGCGTGCCCGGTGTTCATGGCCAGCACGCCTTGGGCCAGCAGAGCCAACGACCGGCTCCACGGATCCGTCCGCTCGTCCGGGGAGCCGGACATGTCCAGTGCGGCTCGATCGCGTCCCGAGCCTATGGCGAGCGCCAGACGGGCCATCTCCAGAATGGGGTGGGTGCCGGGGGCGGCGCACTCCAGCGCCTTCCTGATCCGGTCGAAGACCGCCTCCGCCTCCTCCGGCCTGCTGATGACCTCGATGCTGGCGAACGCGTGCGCGGCGACCACCAGCGCGCGTGCCTGCGGCTCGGCCGAGCCGCGGGCGTGGAGCACCCGGCCGAGCAGGTCCAGCGACTCCGGCGGGTGGTTCCGCAGGAACCAGAACCAGCACAGCGCGACGCCGAACCGGACGGCCAGGTCGGCGTCGCCGGACTCTGCCGCCCAGCGGATCGCGGCCGACAGGTTGTCCCGTTCCGCGGACAGGCGGACCAGCCAGCGCAGTTGGTCGGAGGTGCGCAGGCACGGGTCAGCGGTCTCGGCCAGCCAAAGGAAGAACCCGGCGTGCCGCCCGCGTGCGACGTCGACCTCGTCGCGCCGGGCCAGTTGCTCCAGGCCGTACTCCCGGATGGTCTCCAGCACGCGGTAGCGCGGCTCGACCGGGTCGGCGGACTCCGCCGGGTGCAGCAGGGACTTGTCGACCAGCGCCGCCAGCAGCTCCCGGACGTCGCCCAACCGGCCGATCGCCTCCGCCGCGTCCTCGGTGAAGGTGCCGGGCACGACCGACAGCCGCTCCAGCAGCGCCCGCTCGTCGGCGTCGAGCAGGTCCCAGCTCCAGGCCACCGCGGCGCTCAGGGTCCGGTGTCGCGGCAGTGCGGTGCGGCTGCCCCCGGTGAGCAGCCGGAACCGGTCGTCCAGCCGTGCCGCGACCACCTCGACCGGCAGGGCGCGCAACCGTGCCGCGGCCAGTTCGATCGCCAGCGGCAGGCCGTCCAGACGGCGGCAGATCTCGACCGCCGCCGTCAACGCACCGCCTTCCGGCGTGAAGTCCGGCCGCACCGCGGCGGCCCGGTCGTGGAACAGCCGGACCGCCGCGCAGGCGCGGGCCCGCTCCACCGTCGCCCCCGGTTCGGGCAGCTCCAGCGGGAGCACCGGGTGCAAGGTCTCGCCGTCGATCCACAGGGGTTCCCGACTGGTGGCCAGCACCCGCAGCCTCGGGCACCGGCCGAGCAGGGCCCCGGCGAGCGTCGCGGCGGCCTCGATCACGTGCTCGCAGTTGTCCAGCACCAGCACCAGGTCGTCGTCCGCGAGTGTCTCGACCAGGTGGTCCAGAACCGCCTGCGGGGTGACAGGCCGCGGCGGCGCGCCCTCTTCGCGCACCCGCAGCACGTCGAGCACCGCGCGGGGCACGTCGGCCGCGCCGACCGGGGCCAGCGGGACGGACCACACCCCGCCGGACGGCATGAGCCGCCGGCCGACGGTGTTGGCCAGCCGGGTTTTGCCCGCTCCCCCGGGACCGACCAGGGTGACCAGCCGAACTCGGCCGAGCAGTTCGACCACGCGGCGGACGTCGTCGTCGCGGCCCACGAAACTGGTGAGCGGGACGTCCAGGTTGCCGTGCGATCGGCGGGACCGGGGAAGTTCGCCGCGCAGCACCGCCAGGTGGGCCTCCTGGAGCTGCGCTCCGGGATCACTGCCGAAGCTGTCCGCCAGCAGGCCGCGGATCCGCTGGTAGGCGGCCAGCGCCTCGGCGCCGCGGCCGTTCAGCGCCAGGGCCCGGATCAGCTGGGCGTGCAGCCGTTCGCGGAACGGGTGCGCGGCGGTCAGCGATTCGAGTTCGGCGACCAGGTCGAGGTCGGCGCCCAGCGCGAGGTCGGCCTCGACCCGGTCCTCCAGGACGGCCAGCCGGGCCCGCTCGAGCCGTTCGGCCTCGGCGGCGGCGAACGGCGCCTCGCGCACGTCCGCCAGGGCGGGGCCGCGCCACAGGCTCAGGGCCTCGCGCAAGGTGGCGGCGGCCTCGGCGGGCCGGGACTGCGCGTGCGAGCGCCGGCCCGCGCGGGCCAGCCGCTCGAACCGGACGGCGTCGACCGCGTCCGGCTCGACGGCCAGCCGGTACCCGGCCGGGCCCGAGGTGAGCAGCCCGGGGTCGCCCAGGACGCGCCGCGACCGGGACACCAGCGATTGCAGCGCGTGCAGGTGGTCGGCCGGCGCCGCCTCGCCCCACAGCGCCTCGACCAAGGTCGACGGCCGGACGGCACGCCCGGCGTCCAGCACCAGCCGGGCCAGCAACGCCCGCAGCCGCGCGCCCCCGACCCGCGTCGGGCCGGTGGCGGTGTCCAGCACCAGGGGACCGAGGATGCCGACGCGCACCTGTCCCCTGTCGCCGCGCGCCTCGACCACCTCTGTCATGGCCAGCAGTCTGGCAGACAACGACGTGTCAACGGCCCGGTCCGAGCCCGGCCGCACCGCGACACCCACGCCTCACGGTGCGTGGTCGCGTCCGTCCCGCGGGGCGAAGGCTTCGAGGGCGTCCGTGTCGGTCGCGCGAGCGTGCAGGAAGTAGTCGGCCCACTCGGCGACTTCGGGGTAGGACGATTCCTGGCTGATCCGGGTGACGGCGGCCGCGATGTCGAAGCTCGTGGTTCGCAGTTCGACACCGGGGCCCAGGAGGGCCCAGTGCGCTCCGGTTCTGCCGTAGGGCATGCCGATGCTGCCGGGGTTGACGACGAGCCTGCCGTGGGCGAGGCGGACGAACGGCATGTGGGTGTGGCCGCAGACCACGGTGCGGATGTCGGCGTCGAGTCCGTCGAAGACCTCCTTCCAGCGGTCGAGGCGGGAGTCGACCAGGACGACCTCCTCGTCGTCCCGGGGGGTGGCGTGGCAGAACAGCACCTTCCCCAGGCCGTGCACGGACAGGGAGAGCGATCGCGGCAGCGAGCCGAGAAGCTCGAGGTGGTCGTCGCGGAGCTGTTCGGCCGCCCAGGGGGCGATCGGGTCGGGGATCGTGTCGCGCTGCCCCCGGCGGTATTCGAGGAGTTCACGGTCGGCGTTGCCGCTGATCCAGACGACGCGGTCACCGAGACCGGTCAGCAGGTCGAGAACCTGGGTCGGTTGCGGACCCGCGGTGATGTCGCCGGTGAGCACGATGCGATCGGCGGTGCTGATGTCTGGTTCGGCGAGCACTGCCTCCAGGGCCGGCAGGACTCCGTGAACGTCGGACAGGACGGCTACTCGGTTCAGCATGGTCACCACTGTGAGGCGAAGACGGCTCGTGCGCCATGTGACCTCGCCGTGCGACGCTTACCGGGTGCCGACCTGCCGCGAGACGGCGGACGGTCGGCGCCTGAACGAGGTGCCGCGACGTCGCCCATCCGTCATGTCATCATTCTGAACGACCTCAGCGGACGGAGAGCACGAGCGGTGAGCCGATGAGCTGGTGGCAGGGACTGCTCGGGTTCGTCTCGGGGTTGCTGATCGCGGTGGTGACCGCCCCCGTCGGGGTGTCAGGAGCGGTGTTCCTGCTCCCGGTCCAGCTCAGCGTGCTGAATGTGCCGAGCCCGGCTGTGACGCCCACCAACCTGCTGTTCAACGTCGTGGCCACCCCCGGTGCGCTGCTGCGCTACCGCGAGCGCGGTCACCTCGGCGGCCCGCTGACCCGTCTGCTGGTGCTCGGCACCCTGCCCGGCGTCGTCGTCGGCGCGCTCGTGCGGGTCTTCCTCCTGCCCGGCCCGCAGGTGTTCCGGCTCCTGGTCGCCCTCCTGCTCCTGCCACTGGGACTGTGGCTGTGGCTGCGCACGCTGCGCCCGCCCCGTCACCCCGGCGCGCCGGACGGCCCCTCCCCTCGTGGCGTCACCGCGCTGGCGGTGGCCGTGGGCGTCGTCGGCGGGATGTACGGCATCGGCGGCGGGTCGCTGCTCGGACCGATCCTGGCCGGACGCGGTGTTCCGGTCGCCACGGTCGCCCCCGCCGCGCTGGCCTCGACGTTCGTCACCTCGATCGCCGGAGCGCTCACCTACGCCGTCCTGGCGCTGACCGCCTCCGGCGACATCGCGCCGGACTGGGCGCTGGGCCTGCTGTGCGGCCTGGGTGGCCTGATCGGCGGCTATCTCGGCGCCCATCTGCAGCCCCGTCTGCCGGAGACCGGCCTGCGGCTGCTGCTGGGAACCCTGGCCATCGCCCTGGCCTGCCTGTACGCGCTGCAGGCGCTGAGTTGAGCTCGGCCGCGTCCGGAGAGGGACTTGCCCTGCCAGGTCAGGCCGCCCGCAGCAGCTCGGCCAGGTCGGCGGGCATGGGCATGGGCTGGGTGAGGCCCACGGCGGCGCGGCCGGTGTTGCCTTCGGGATAGCGGCCCAGGGCGCTGCCGGGCGCGGCCACGATGATCCGGACGAACTGGCCGAACGCTTCACGACGGTCGCGCCGGCGGACGGCCAGGGCGAACATGGCGAGGTGGTTGCGGGTGTGCGGCCAGGGCCAGGGCTGGGAGATGATGTGCGCGCGCTCCAGGTGCCGCCAGCGGGTCTCGGTGTCGGCGCTGACACGGGCGGCGCGCATTTCGGTCGAATAGGCGGCCCGCACCGTCGCGGGCATCGTGCGGCGGTTCACGGGGCGATGTCCTTTCGATCGCTCACGCAGCTGTTGAGCGCCAGGCCGCTGTCCGCGGCCGCGCCGGTCGGCTGGATGCCGTGGGCGGGGCACAGCGCCACGGCGTGGCCGGTGGCGGCCAGCAGCTGCTCGGCCGAAGCCAGCAGGTCCATCAGCTCAGGCCGGGTCAGGAAGTAGAAGGACTGGCGGCCTTCGGCGCGGTAGTCGATCAGATCGCAGTCGCGCAGGCAGGCCAGGTGCTTGGACACCGTGGACTGGGCCAGCCCGAGCTGGGTGGTCAGGTCGACCACGCGGGCCTCGCCTCGGGCCAGCCGCTGCACGATGCGCAGCCGGGTCTCGTCGGCCAGTGAGCGGAACAGCGCCGCTGCCGGGGAGACGCCCGCGGCGATGTCGGCGCTGACACACCGGCCGCCCTCAGAATCAATCGCCATATGACGATGATATCCTGATTCACTCATGCATTGGCAAGGAGGACGCGCAGAGCCGCTCCTGGGCCTGTCGCACGAACCCGGGTGGAGGCCGTTGCGTCCTGGGTGCGATTGGCGCGATCGTTCACGACACGGCTCGCCGCCGTCCGTACGCTCGCTGGCGGAGGTGATCGGAGTGGATGAGGGATACTCCTCGGCGGCGATGGTGACGCTGGTCACCATGTCGCTGGGTCGCCGGGGGCTTCGGCTTCCGGCCGCCGCCGCGTACGACGGGCCGCGTGTGTCACTGGCCGCCAAACGACGACTGCTCGCGGCCGTCGCGAACGCCCATGGCGAGGGTGAGCTGCTCCTGGCCGGCCAGGCCGCGGCCGACGCGCCGTTCGACGCGTTCGGCCGCGTCCTGGCCGCCGCGCCCACCGCGCACGAGTGCCTGGCCAGGTGGGGGCGGCTTGAGAGATACGTCCATTCGCGGCACCGGACGGTCATCACCGTCGCGGGGCCCCGCGACGCCTGCGTCCATCACACGGCACCGGCGGGGCCTGCGCCCACCCGGCACGAGAGCCTCCTGGTGGCGGGCGTGCTCGCCGGCCTGCTCGCGTCTCAGGGCTGTAAGGCCGTCCGGCTGAGCCTGCCCGGCGGCGCCGTGCTGCTGGAACACGGCCGCCTCACCGGTCCCGTGCCACCGGATCCGGTCGACCGCTTCCACCTGGCCTGGACGCCCGGGGCTCCGCCGGACCCGGAACCAGGCATCCCCCGCCTGACCGGACATGGCCAAGGGCCCGTGACGGGCACGGTCCTCGCCCGGGTCGCCGCCGACCCGGCCAGGCGCTGGACGGTCCGTGACCTGGCCGTGGCCACCGGCATGTCCGCCCGCACCCTGCAGCGGCGGCTACGCGAGGAGGGCGGCTCGTTCTCGGCCGTGGTGGCGACCGCACGCGTCGTCAGCGCCACGTTCCTGCTCGCCGACACCCGCATGCCGCTGTCCGCGGTCGGCTTCCTGGCCGGGTACGCCGACGGCCCCCATTTCTCACGTGAGTTCGCCCGGCGTACGGGCACCAGCCCCGGCCGGTACCGGACAGCGATCAACCATACGGAGACAGACCATGACCTTCCCCTATGACCGTGCCCTGGTGACAGGCGGCAGCGGCGGCGTGGGACTCGCCCTCGCCGCCGAACTCCTGCGCCGCGGCTGCACCCGCGTCGCACTGTGCGGACGCGATCCCGACCGGCTGGCACGGGCCCGGCGGGTCCTCGGAACGGACGTGCTCACGGTGCGGTGCGACGTCGCGGCGCCGGATGACCGTTCCCGCCTGGTCGCCGTACTCCAGCGGGAATGGGGCGGCCTCGATCTCCTCGTCAACAACGCGGCGATTCAACAGGAGATCGACCACCTCGCCGGTCCCACGCGGCGGGCCCTGCAGTCCGTCCCCGAGGAGATCGGGACCAACCTGACCGCCCCGGTGCTGCTCACCCTGCAGACGCTGCCGATGCTGCTGGCGGCCGACCGCGCCGCGGTGGTGAACATCGGCTCCGGTCTCGCACTGGCCCCCAAACGCGCCGCACCGGTGTACTGCGCCACCAAAGCGGCCCTGTCCACGTACACGCGCGCCCTGCGGTACCAGCTCCAGGACGCCGGCAGTCGCGTCCGGGCCGTCGAGGTCGTGCTGCCCCTGATCGACACCGACATGACACGCGGTCGTGGCAGCCGGAAGATCAGCCCCGAGTCCGCCGCGCGGACGATCGCCGACGGGCTCGCCGGGGGCCGCTCCGAGATCTACGTGGGCAGGGCGCGCCTGTTGCCGTTCCTGATGCGAATCGCCCCGTCGGTGCCGCGCCGGATGCTCCGCGCCGGCTGATCCCCGCCTGCGCCGACGACCTCCGCCGGCGCGTCATGAAGACCACCCGTGCCGCCGTTCGCCCCACGCGCCTGACCTGGCCGCCCGTCCTCTCTCACTCCTGCGGTTTGCGCCAGGTGATGCTGTAGCGCAGCAGCAGGTGGCGACGGTACTGGGAGCCGGGCAGGATCTCGGCGGCCAGCGCTCGCATCTGCGGATACGTCACCGGCGGCGGCCACACCGTGGGGGACGGGTGCTGCCAGTGGCCTTTCAGGGCTCGGTGGAGGGTCCCGACGGCGACACCGGCGAGGTCGCGCGGCAGGTCGCCGGGCATGGTGCTGCGGGCGAGGCCGACGACGGCCAGGACGCCGCCGGGGCGCAGCAGGTCGCGCATGCGGGCCAGCCCGGTGGCGGCGTCCATGTGGTGCAGGGTGGCCACCGACGCGACGACGTCGAACGAGGCGGGCTCGAGGGGGTGGGTGAGGAAGTCACCGAGGATGTAGTCGACGTCGTCCGGGTGCTCACGGGCTTGGCCGATGCTGGGCGCGTCAAGATCGATGGCGGTGACGTGCGGCACGGCCTGCCGGAGTTCGCGGGCGAGCATGCCCTCTCCACAGCCGACGTCGAGGGCGCGCCGAGCGCCGTCGGGGACCGCGCGAAGAATGCGGGGGTGGTAGTGGATGTTGTGGTTCCACCGCCTGCCGTTCCTCATCGTCATGTGATCATCCTGCCGGACGCGAGAGATCCGGCACCCGGCTTTCGTAAATCCATCGGATATCGCCGACGGACGTCGACGCCGAGCATCCGGGTGAAGTCCGCGCCGCCACCGGTGCCGCGGATCTCGGCGCCGACGTCTCCTTCGTCAACCTGGAAAGCGTCGGATCCGGCAGGCTCGCCCTTCTCGAAGGCGAAGGACCCGTAGTGATACGTGACCGTCCCCGGCCCTTCCGCGAATTCGTCGCGCAGTGCGCGTGACGTCGGCGTGCCGCTCCTGCGGGGACCGCGCTCGCGCAACAGCACGGACAGCGAGGTCCCGCGGCACGGGGGTTTCGGTTCGACTGGTTATGTGAATCTGATTCCGGACACGGTCTTTAATGGGATTTCCCGACCTGAACGAACGCTCGACGCCCACGCTGTCCACGGCCGACGACTTGTTTCTTCTGGCGTTCAAAAACATGGCGCGTCGATTGTTTTCAATGCAGACTGTTGGGCGTGCCGATCGGCCTCCGCCCGCCCGGAGGGGCGGAGGGAGGCGCCGGGTACGCCCCCTTCGGTCGACGATTCCGCCGCCGTTCGTGTGGGAGGCCAGGGCCGATGGTCGAATGGTTACGCCGGCGCTTCACGCCGTTTGGCGAGTCAGGTGGGAGACACCTTTACTTGCGCGTTGTTTCGGCATTCGTCGTTGTCTCGCTGGTCCTTTTGTGGGGTGCCGTTCATGTCATCCTGACGATGAACAGCATAAAGCTTCTCAATCTGCAGCTTCACGGCGTTCGGAGCACCGGGGTAGTGGTGTCCACCAGATCCGTGCCACAGAGAAAGAACCCTCCCGCGCATTATGCCAAGATCGCTTTTGTCGTGGGCGGGGATCGGCATGTCGAGGAGATCGAAGGGAAGTACGCCGAGGGCGACGAGGTTCCGATCATCTATGTCGCGGATGATCCGAGCGTGGTCGACAGCGAGTCGCACATCGTCCCCCTGCAGAGAGGGGCTGTCGCAGTTGTGATCATGCTCTTGGTGGAGATCGTCGGAGTTCTCATCTGGTTGCGGAAACGCCGATCCGGCTGACCCTTTTCGCTGTCCGGCCGATCCTGGTCTCGAGGGGGTCCGGGATTCCCGGAGCCAGGCGGGGCGGCGGCCCGGGAGCCGCGTGGTTCCCCATGACGGGCGGTCGGCCATGGCCGGGATACGGTCGTACGCCTGCGGCCGAACAGCGCAGGAACGGGATCGCGCGCAGCAGCGGGCCCGCGACGGCCAGTGGCCGCTCCAGTCGGGCACGTCATCCGGTGCATGCTCAGACCGGCCCGGCCGGACACAGGGGCGACGACCTGCGGGAGTGTGGTGACGCCGTGTGTTTCCGGCGTATTCCGGCCGCCCCCTACCGGCTCGACCAGCGGCCGGTGAAGAGCTCCTCGCCCGGCGGCGAACCGGGCAACGGGTCACGTCCCGGCCGCAACCCGTCGAGCGCTATCGCGATCAGCCGTCGGCGAGCCTCGGCAGCGGCGGGCAGCAGGTCGTCCCTGCCCTGCTTGCGAAGCTGGTCGACCACCGGGGAACGGCCGAGCTGCTCGATGAGCAGCGAGATGTCGACCGCGGTCACATCCCTGCGGAGGACACCGGCCTCGTGCGCTCGCCGCGCCAGCTCATCGAGCAGCTCATCGCCGCGGCGGGACTTGGCGCCCATCTCTTGGGTCACCTCGACGGCGCCGGCGATGGGCCCCAGTGAGCCCTGCCCGAACTCAACGCAACCGTAGACGAATGCCGCCAGGCCCGTCCACGGATCGGGATCAGTCAGGCCCTGCTCAGCCGCCTCGTTCCAATGGTCGAGGGACAGCACGCTGAGCCGCTGGAACAGCTCTTCCTTCGTCTTGTAACGGCGGTAAAGGCTGCCGATGCCGACGCCCGCCCGGGCGGCGACGGCGGCGACGGAGGCGTGGGCCCCGTCTTCGGCGAGCACGTCCCGGGCGGCCTGGAGCAATGCGCGGTCGTTGCGTTCTGCGATGTCTTTGCGCGTGGTCATCGCCACACACCTTACCGGTTGCGGAGTGATTCGCTCCGGCATAGTCTCCAAGCGGAGCGAAACGCTCCGCTACTTGAGGAGATACGACATGAACTCCGATATCGAGGCGATCGAGCAGGTCGTCCGCGACGCCGAAGAGTCGCAGAGCGACGTGGCCGGTTTCACCGGGCTGCTGACCGAGGAGGTGACCCTGGTCAACTTCACCGGGACCCGACTGCGCGGCCGCGAGCAGGTCAAGGAGGTCATGGCCAAGGCGCTGCGCACCCCGCTGAAGGACGTGCTGACCAAGAACGAGCTGCTCGACGTCACGTTCCTGCGGCCGGACGTGGCGCTGGCCGGCCTGATCAAGCACGTCAACGACGGCCGCACGGGAGCGCTGACGTTCGTGCTGGTCAAAGACGGCGACACCTGGCGGATCGCGCTGGCCCAGACCACCCCGGTGGTGAAGCCATGAGTGTGGCTCTGGTCATCGGCGCCACCGGCCGGCAAGGCGGCGCCACCGCACGTCACCTGCTGGGCCGCGGCTGGCAGGTCCGCGCCCTGGTCCGCGACCCGGAAAGCCTCGCCGCGCGCCGCCTGGCCGGCGCCGAACTCACGGTCGGCGACCTGGGAGACCCCGCGTCCCTGGAGCGGGCCATGCGTGGCGTCGACGCCGTGTTCAGCATGCAGGCCCTGGCCTACGAGCCGGAGACCCTCAAGACCGAGGTGCGGCAGGGCATGCTCGTCGCCGACGTCGCCCTGGATGCCGGAGTCGGGCACCTGGTCTACAGCTCGGTCGGCGGTGCCGAGCGACGCACCGGAATCGAGCATTTCGAGAGCAAGGCGGCAATCGAGTCCTACATCCGGGCTCTGGGGTTGCCCGCGACCATCCTGCGGCCGGTGTTCTTCATGGACAACCTGCTGCACTACGCCGATGCCGCGGGCGAACGGGTGATGGAGCTCCCGGTGCTCCCCGACCGGCCAACGCAGCTGATCGCCACCGACGACATCGGCCGTATCGCCGCGCATGTCATCGACCACCGGGACGACTACCTGGGCAGGGAACTCGAGATCGCCGGTGATGAGCTGACCTTCTCCCAGGTGGCCGGAATCTACGAGAAGATCACCGGAGTGCCGACGCGCCTCGTCCCCCTGCCGGTCGAGGGCAGGATGTTCGAGTGGTTCGCAGAGAGCGGCTACCAGGCCGACCTCGCCAAGCTGCGCGACCACTTCCCTGGCTTGCTCACTTTCCAGGACTGGCTCGGCGGGCAGGTCCGCAAGGTGTGATCTGGCCGGCCGGGGGTCGGACGCCGACTCCGCGCCAGGTCCGCCTCGAACTCCGCCACCGTCGCCGACACGGTGAACGACAACTCGCCCATCGGATCGGCCGGATCACAGATCGCCCCTCCCACGTCGGGCTTCACCGCGCGAGCGGTCGGCTGTGTGGCCAGGTCCTGCTCGTCACCGCTTGCCATGTCCATGTCGCCCCCGGCCAGAATGGCGGACCGGTTCTGTCCGCCAGGGGTGGCAGGGTGGCTGCATGGAGGCAGGCGAACTCGACTGGAGCCGGACGCCGGGCGAGCGGTGGGAGTTTCACTGGAACCACCGGCTCCGAGCCTGGCTCGACGGCCTGACCGACGACGAGTGCTTCCGGTCACCGGCGCCGGACGCCTGGAGCGTACGGCCGCGCGGCGGCTCGACGGTGCCCGTGGCCGATCCGGTGCCGCGCATCCGGCACGAGCTGATCCACCGTCCGTCCGAGGTCTGCCTGCTGCGCGGCCTCTACCCGCACACGAAACCCGCCACGAACGGAGCAACCCGATGAGCCGCCACATCCAGGTCACCTTCGACGCCCACGACCCGCGGGCGCTGTCGTCCTTCTGGCGCGACGTGCTGGGCTACGTCCACCCCGGGCCGCCCGGAGTCGATCTGCCCGAGGACGCCGACCCGCTGGCCGCGTGGGACGACTTCCTCGCGCAGGCCGGCGTACCGCTGGAGCAGCGCAACACGAGATCGGCCATCGAGGACCCGGACGGGCACGGCCCACGGCTGTTCTTCCAGCAGGTGCCGGAGGACAAGGCCGCCAAGAACCGCGTCCACCTCGACGTCCGCGCGGCTCCCGGACTGCGGGGAGAGGAAAGGATGGCGGCGCTGGAGGCCGAGTGCGACCGGCTCGTCGCACTGGGAGCGAAGCGGGTGCGTCGCCACGAGCCCGCTCCCCCGATGAGCGCCGGCTTCATCGTGATGACCGACCCCGAGGGCAACGAGTTCTGCCTGGACTGACGTGGCTCAGCCGCGGGAGTCCCGGCAGTTGTCACGCCTTACGACGCTGAGGAATCGGGGCCTGAGGAACATTGGAACCGGATCGTGCGCCACGCGTTTGTCCTGGTGAACATCGGTTCGACCGTCCATGATCGCTACCGGAAGCCTTCGAGGGTCTTGTCGTGGACCTATGGGAGGTTCGCGGTGCCGGTCGAGTTCTCGTCCGACGAGCAGGCGGCGGAGTTCGCCTCGTTTCAGGGGCCGCCAACGCGGGCTCAGCTGGAGAAGTGCTTCTTCCTCGATGACGCCGACCGTGAGACGACCGAGTCCAGACGCAGAGATCACAATCGGCTTGGATTCGCTGTCCAGATCGGTGTGGCCCGGTTCCTGCGGCGGTTTCCGCCTGATACTCGCCAGGTCCCAGCCCAGGTCGGGACTACCCCGCTGAGCAGCTGAACATCACCGATCCGTCGCGCATCAAGCTGTACGGCCAGCGTGATGGGACCGCGCGTACCCACACCGGGGAGATCGAGAAGGCCGGCGGCTGGATCGACCTCGGCGAAGTCGATCCAGCCGCCGGCCTTTGGGGCCGACACGGTCCCGCCGAGCGGCAGAGGCGTGGCCACCTCCAGCCCTACCTGGTCGTAGGGCTGGAGGCGCTGCCAAATCGGCTGCGGTGACGATGTGCCCGCCGAATCGGGGGAAGCGTCCGGTGATCCGGCTGACCAGCATGTGCCGTACGGCGAAGCCGACACTGGAGTTGGCCGGATCGATCGTCCACTCGCCGGGTTCCGGCACCGGCGGCGAGGGCAGAGGCGGGGTGGCCATCAGGCGGTCGCCTCAAACCCGGCCAGGGATTCCTCGAACAGGTGGGCCAGGAGCGCCCAGGCGAGAACCAGGTCGAGCAGCCGGGCGCCCGCCATCTGCTCACGGAGCACACCAGCCGGACGCAACCGGCGAAGCTGCTGGTCGTCTTCGTCCTCACCATGGGAGACAGGCTCAAGGTCGACGATCCGCCAAGGTGAGGCTATCGGCTGGGCGCGACAGCGCGGGTTTGATCAGCGCGTCCCCCGCATCAAGTACCACCCCTGGCATGCGACCAAGGTCGGACATCGAAACCTGACGACCAGATGAAAAGCTGGACCGATGTTTCCGGAGACTCCCGCTGCCGCGGCGGCGCTGTCGGTGGCCACCCGTTTCTGCTCGCCCGCGCTGTTCAACCACTGCGTCCGCTCCTACCTGTGGGGAACGATGTACGGAACAGCGCACGGGATCGCCTTCGATGACGAGCTCTACTACGTTTCGGCGCTGCTCCACGACATCGGGCTGACGGAGGCCTTCGACAGCCATAGGCTGCCGTTCGAGGAGGCGGGAGGGCAGCTGGCCTGGGTCTTCGGCATGGTGGCCGGCTGGCCGGCGGAGCGGGCCGCCAGGGTCACCGAGATCATCATCCTGCACATGCGCGACGACGTGTCCCCGGCCGCCGACCCCGAGTCCCACCTACTGCAGGTCGCCACAAGCTGGGAGGTGGTCGGACGGCGGCCGGAGGAGTTCTCACCGGACGCCAGGGCGGAGATACTCGCCCGTTATCCTCGGTGGGGATTCGGCGCGGAGTTCCTGGCGTGCTTCGAGGACCAGGCGAGGCGCAAACCGGACAGCGCCGCCGCCGCATCGGTCAGGAACGATGTCGCGGGGCGGATCGCCGCCAACCCCCTCGAAAGCTGCCCACCCGCCTGACCTCCAAGCCTGCGGACTCCGCCGTCAGCCCTGCTTGGTGCAACAGAGTCGACGCGCAGCGCGGCTGCGCCAGGGGTCAGCCGATGTGCCAACGCGGCATTCCGCACAGGTCGTCGGCGGAGGCGACCTGCGTGGTCGGCAACTCGCGCGTCTCCGATTCGGTCAGGTGGCGCAGCAGTAGCATCACCAGGTGCGTCATCGGTAGTTGCCGGCCTCGGAGCGCTCGCGTTGTCGCACCGACGGGTGGCCGCCGTCCTGTTCTGACTGGGGCCCGGCTGACCGGCCCGGGCGGTCCAATAAGATCATCTGCATCGTAGCCTTACTCCGGGCCGCCGTCGCCCGCTACCGCTTCGGGCGTCCGGCCGCTGCCGCCGTCGCGCTCTACCTGACTGCCGCCGCCGTCGCCGCCGGGTACGACGGCGGGCGCTGGTTCGTCGTCGTCGCGACGGCGGGTTTCTGGCCGTGGAACGACGGGGCGTGGCTCCTGCCCGCGGCGATCGGCGTGCTCAACGCGTGGGCGCTGTGGCAGATCCTGCGCGGCCCGGCCTCGCCGCGCGCCGGGGCGCTGCCGCGTGATGTGGTGTGGCTGCGGCGCCTGCTCTACGCGGACGTGGCCGGCGACTTGCTGCTCTGGGAACTCCTCGACGACGTGTCCGACATCGCGGAGTACGTTGTGCGCTGGGCCGTGTGGGCCGCCACCGTATTCCTGCTGGTGCGGGCCCTGGCCGGGGTCTCGGCCCGGTTCCGGATCATCGCCCTCGGGCTCGGCCTGACCGGGGTTCTGGCCGCGGCGCTGCGGCCGTTCGCCGAGGTCCCGCTGCTGACGGCGTCACTCCTGGTGGCGATGGCGACCCTCGGCTGCAAGGCGATGATCATCGCCGGGCAGGGACGCGACGGGCGGTTCAGCGCCGTCACGGTCGCCATCGGCTGGACCGCCCTGCTGGTCCCGCAGGTCTACCCGCTGCTCCAGATCGGACGGGTGACGTTCGACGGCCTGTCGCTCGCGGTGCACGCGCTCGACGGGCTGCTCGTCGTGTGGGCGGCACGCACCGCGCATGAGCTCGCCGCGCCCGGCCCGGGCGCCGCGGCGCCCGGAACCGGGCGGACGCCGCGGCTGCTCGCCGCCGCCGTCGTGCTCGTGCTGCCGATGGCGGTCGTCGGCGCCGAGGAGGACGCCCGGCTCACCTACACGGCCGCGGACGAGGGCTGCCACGACCGACTCCGGCCTGCGGCCGGCCTCGGGCCTGAGGAGCGGCGGCGGTCGTTCCTCTGCCTGGCCAGGAGCGAGACCTTCGCCGCGGGCACGATGTTCCCCGAACGGCTGGCCGACCAGCGCGTCCTCGCCTACGGCGCGCGGCTGTGCGCGCTGCCCGGTGACCAGGAACGGCACGCGCTGCACAAACGGGCCGGCGGCATGGGGGACGCCATCGAGCTGACCGCGGCTCTGGAGTACCTGTGCCCCGGCATCGTCGCCCGGCAGACCGCCGACGCGCACCGCCGTCAGGCCGAACGCGACCTGCAGGAGGCCAGGTGGAAGGCCGAGGCCAACGCCCGGTGCGCCGACCCGTGGCCCAAGGTGCGGGCCAGGCGGCAGGGCACGGCCGCGTACATGCTGTTTGAAGGGGGTGGCTACGCCGTCTTCGACGACCGCGACGACAGCGCAGGCGATCCTGGGGACATCTACGGCGGCGACGGCGAGGCCGCCGACATCTTCGAGGCTATCGAGGACGGGTTCATCGACGCCGCAGGCAGTAGCGCCGCCATCGTGACTTCCGAGGAGAACGCGGCGATGTGCCTGACGGTCAAGGCGTTCGACAGCGCTCCGCCGCTCCGGCTCACCGGCTGGGACCAGGTGGTCGAGGTGGGCATCGCCAGCCGCAGCGGCCGCCTGGTCGTGCCGACCTACCCCGAGGGCGGTGACAGCGGGGCGGCCGGGCCGCTGCCTGACCTGGCCGTCGCCGGTCCAGGCCCCTACCGCCTGCGCGTCCACGCCCGCACGCTGCCATGGGACGAGAACGACCCCGATGCGCCGCTGGAGGAGCACCTGCTCGTCGTCTATCCCGGCCGCTCGACGGACAAGGTCGTCTACCGCCCGCGCGGCTGACCTCGCGGAGTGCGTGTCTTCAGCTCGAACGAGGCTTTTCGATAAGCGCTGAGCCGCAGGTCAGCCGATCGGTGGTGCGAGGTATTCCAGCGCATAACCGTCGCCGGAGGGGGTTACGCGGGCGATGCCGGGTGAGTCGAGGTGGGCGCCGGCTACGAAGTGGTGTGGTTGGGTCAGTTGTTCGAGGAGGGCCGCTCGCGCGGCGCGGGCCTGGGACTGGTTGCCGTCGAGCTCCCAGGACACGTTCGGCTGATCGAATTGGAGCGTGGGAACGTGAACGGTGTCACCCCAGGCGAGAAGGCGGCCGGTGCCGCTCCTGACCTCGTAGACGGTGTGACCGGGGGTGTGGCCCGGTGTCGGGATCGCGGTGGTCCAGTCGTTGATCGCGACCTTCTCCGACACGGGTACGACCCGGTCGCGGATCGGCTCGAGCCGCCCGGTGAACACCGAGGTGTCGCCCGCGCCGATCCACACGCGCTCGAGTTTGGTGAACGCCTCTGAACCGTCCGGCGCGATCAGGCCGCTCACGTGGTCTTCGTGCTTGTGGGTGATGGCCACATCGGTGACATGCGCGCGGTCGATTCCCGCTTCGTCGAGCGCGTCGTAGATCAATCCCATGGTGGGGTCGTGCCAGGCGTTGGACGCGCCGGTGTCGATGAGAACCGACCGCGTGCCGTCGGTGACGAAAAAGGCGTTGACCGACAGCCGCAAGTTGTCGCCGGCCAGCGGGACGGCGGCCGGCAGCTCATCGAGCGTGCGCCCATCCTCGTCGCGGAGCCGTGTCGGCGGCATGTCGATGTACCCGTCTCGCAACGAGACCACCTGCAGATCGCCGAATTCGAACGTGGCATGGTGCTGGCCACTCGAGATCAAACGCATGGAACCTCCGTCGTGTTGGCGCACATCGCGCGTCTTCGATAGAAGACTCTATCTTCTTTAGGAGAAACCCTACACTGTGGGCGAGCGAGGTACCCATCAATCGAGGAGCACGGTGGTCGAGCAAGACGGAAACGCGGCCGGACTACAGCACGGTGACGACCTGGCCGGCGCGTTCGGCGGTAACGTGCGGCGACGTCGCGAGGAGGCGGGCCTGACGCTGGAGCAGTTGTCCACACAGTCGTCGGTCAGCCGGGCGATGCTGTCCAAGGTCGAACGCGGTGAGAAGAGCCCGACGATCGGCGTCGCGTCCAGGATCGCCCACGCGCTCGACGCGTCGCTCTCGGACCTGATCGGTGCGCCGGCCGCTGCCGCGTCTGGTGTGGCCATTGTCATGCGCAAGAACGATCGCCCCGTTTTCCGTGACCCGGAAACCGGCTTCGAGCGGCACATGGTGTCAGCGGCCCCGGGCACGGGAGGAGCCGAGATGGTCGTCCACTACCTCCCCGCGCAGGTCTCCACCGGGCTGCTGCCCGCGTATCCGCCGGGTACGGAGAAACAACTCGTGGTACTCGAAGGCACCCTCACCGTCGCGATCGGCGGGATCAGCGAGACCCTGCACACAGGCGACTCCCTGTTCTTCCAGGCCGACGCGGACCACGGCTTCGCCAACCGAACGAACGCTCCCTGCGAATACATCATGGTCATCTCGCGCAGAACCTGATCGGCCGCAGCTTGCGGGCCTGGACAAAGCCGGCTGGGGCATCGCCCCCAGCACTCAGCTGACCTGCGGCTCAGCGCACGATCCGGTTCTGATGTTCCTCAGACCCCGAATCCAGCGGAGGCGACCAAACGCCCAGGGCCGGTCGCACGACAGTGAAGTGTGACGCTGACTTCCCCCGAGCACGACACATGGGCGGCGCTGACCGCTCTGGCTGCGGGAGCCCTGACCTGGCAGTCGACCGCGCTGATGGCGGGCTTGATGACGGCCCGGACCGCGATGGGCCTGCTCGCCGAGTGGCAGACGCGACGCACCCTGGTCGCCCTCGCCCGCACAGCCCCCGCGGGGCTGATCACCATCCGTCGGAACGCCTCACGAGAGCAGACCTTGCGGCTGGTCTGGGGAGCCGACTCGGACCAGCGCCGACGACAGTCAAGGACATGACGTGGAGCCCCCCGAGCCCAGGCAGCGACTCACCAAGGAGCAAGTCGAACAGGTGGAGGACCTCTACCGGCAGGAGGCCGAAAATCTGTACAAGCGCGCCTGCTCGATCTCACCGGGCCGTACGTCCGAGGCGCGGGATCTGGTGCACACGACCTTTCACGAGGTGATCCGCAATTGGCATGAGATCAGCCGATACGACCCTGCCAGGCGCAGAAGGTGGCTGTTCCGGGTGCTCAGTAACAAGGCGATCGACCTGGGGAGGAAGCAGAGAATGGTCGACCCGGCCGCCGACCTCCCCCACCCGTGCTCTCGGCCCGACGACACCGGCGAGCGTGCCGAGCTCGCGATCGCCCTGGCGAGCTGTTGGAGGGTGATCGAAGCGATGCCGCCGACACGGCGAAGGGTCGCGGCCCTGATCTGGGGCGAGTCGTGGACCACCGAGCGCGTCGCCGAGCATCTCGGGCTGGCGCCGAGCACTGTCCGCGGTCACCTACGGGAGGCACGCAGGCAACTGAGAGCCACCGTCGGCCATCTGGTGCCGTTCATCGACGACGAAGAAGGACAGGAGCCTGCCCCATGAACCACGAGGAGGAGCCGATTCCGCTCACGTTCGCCGAGGTCTACCGGCGCGCCCGCGCCGCCGGAGCGCTTCCGCCCTTCGATCTCCAGCGCGGCCTGGACGACCTGAGGGCGTGGATCGACCGGGAGGTCGACATCGTGGAGACGGGGGATCTCGCCCCTGCCGCAGTGCGAGGCCCACAGGTGGAGCTCCGAGGACGCCGCGACCTGCTGGAGGAGCTGATGACGCTGGCGCGCCGTCCCGGAGACGGCCCCGCCGTGCTCGTCGGGGTGGGCGGCGCGGGCAAGTCCGCACTGGCCGAGGCCCTGACCGCGCGGGCGCGGAGCCGGGAGCGGCAGACGTGGTGGGTCCCCGCCGCCGACCTGGCCGGGTTCTCCGCGGGCTTGGCCGAGGTGGCGCGGGAACTAGGCGGGTCCCCCACCGACGTCGAATCGATCGCCAAGGGGGCGGCCGGCTCTCCGGACCGGCTCTGGCGCCTGCTGGAAAACGCGCCCCAGGAGTGGCTGCTCGTCCTCGACAACGCCGACAACCCCTGGGTGCTCGCCGCGACGGACTCGCCGGCGGGGGTGCAGGACGGCCTAGGCTGGGCGCGCGCGTCGCGGCGCGGCCTGGTCGTGGTGACCAGCCGGGAGACCGACCCGCGCATGTGGGGAGCGGCGCGGCTCTTCACGGTCGACCGCCTGAGCATGACCGACGCCGCCCAGGTCCTGCGCGATCTCGCACCGGAGGCGGGGGACGAGGCCGAGGCCCGGGCTCTGGCACGCCGTCTCGACGGGCTCCCGCTCACCCTCCACCTGGCCGGGACCTACCTGGGCTCCGAGGCCGCGCAGTGGCCGACCTTCGCCGAATACGCCCACGCGCTCGGCAGCGCCGAGGGGACCGTGGTGTCCCGCACCGCGGAGATCTCCCTGGACGGACTGGCCCGCCACGGCATCCCCCAGGCCCGGAAGCTGCTGCGGCTGGCCAGCTGCTACGCCCCCACGTCGATTCCGACGCGCATCCTCTCCATGACCGGCATGGAGGAGGCTCTGGACGGGCTGAGAGGCGTAGGACTGATCCAGAAGAGTCCCGCCGAGATCACACTCCACCCCGTCGTCACCGACACCAACCGTGCCCACCTCGAGGGACCGGAGGTCCGGCACATCGCGGTCGAGCGACTGGTCGGCGCGTTGCGGGAGCTCCGCTTCGACCTGCCAGACCACTGGCCCCGGTACCGGATGCTCAGCCAGCACCTGCTGGCCCTGCTCGACAACGCCGCCGAACACGTGGACCGGGAGCACCTCGCCCTGCTCGTGGACGCCGCGGGCGTCACGGCCAGAGCCTTCATCGGCAGCGGCGCCGGGAGGGCCGCCGGCATCCTGTGCGAGGCCGCCCTGACACACCGTGCGGCGCTGGGCGAGGAGCATCCCGCGGCGCTGCGCGCGTGGCACTACCTCGCCTGGACGGTCGCCGACGGAGGGGATCCGGCCAGGGCAGAGGCCATCTACCGAAACATCCTCGACGTCCGGCTGCGCACGCTCGGAGAGTTTCACCCCGACACCATCTCCAGCCGCCACGAGTTCGCGTGGATCGCCACCTGCCTGGGCAGGTGGGCGGAGGCCGAGCGACGCTACCGGGACACCCTCCGCGACAGCCTGCGCTATCTGGGCCCCGACGAGCCCGCCACCCTCACCACGCATCACGAGCTGGCCTGGGCGATCGCCCGGCAGGGCCATCTCGCCGAGGCCCTGTCCGCCTTCCGGAACGTCCTGCGGGACCGGCGGCGCGTCCTCGGCAATGATCATCCCCAAACCCTGCAGACCGAGCATGACCTCGCCTGGATCACCGCCAAGCAGGGCAAGTGGGCTGAAGCCGAGGCGATGTACCGCGACCTTCTCCGTCTGCGCCAGGTGCTCGAGACCGACCATCCCCACGTCCTGCTCGCCCGGCACGAGCTCGCGTGGACGATCGCCCGCCAAGGCCGCTGGTCCGAGGCGGAATCCGGCTACCGGAACGTCCTGGAGCTTCGCGGCCGGACCATGGGCGACGACCACCCCGAAACCGAGGCGACCCGGTGGGCACTGAGCGAGCTCCTGCAGGGCCGCGTCGTCGACGCCGACCATCTTGCCTGACCACCTGGAGGTCCACATGCTCCTCGCCGAACACCTCATCGCCGCCGTTGACGACCTGCGCCTGGCGGACCGCCCGGTCATGCTGCACACCTCGTTGCGGTCCTTCGGGACGACCCTCGACGGCGGCGCCGACACCCTGCTGGACGCACTGCTGAAGCGCAGATGCACCGTGATGGCGCCCGCCTTCACCGAGCCCCAGTTCGGCCTGCCCGCCCCCGTCGACATGCGGCCGGCGCGCAACGGCCTCGACCACGCCGCCCCGCCCTCCGAGACCGCCCTTTCGGAGGGGGCCGCCTACAGTGTCGACTGCGGACTGATCAACCCGCATCTGGGCGTGCTTCCCGCAGTGCTCATCGGACGCGTCGGCGCCGTACGCGGCAGGCATCCGCTCAACTCCTTCGCCGCCGTCGGACCGCAGGCGGCCGAGCTCGTCGGCGCTCAAAGCCCCGACGACGTGTACGGGCCCGTCCGCGAGCTGGCCGACCGCGACGGCGCGATCCTGCTTGTCGGCGTGGGCCTCAACCGCATGACGGCGCTGCACCTGGCCGAACAGCGGTCAGGCCGCCGCCTGTTCCGCAGGTGGGCGCGCGACGAGGACGGCGAGGTCCGCATGGTCGAGGTCGGCTCCTGCTCCGAAGGGTTCCCGCAGCTGGAACCGGTCCTCAGGCCCCTCGCCCGGACCGCCGTCGTGGGCGCCTCGCGCTGGCGCGCCTACCCGGTGCGGCGGGTCCTCTCCGCCGCGACAGCCGCCATCGCCGCCGACCAGGACATCACCCGCTGCCCTGACGCCGGGTGCCTGCTCTGCCGCGACGCGATCGCCGGAGGCCCGGTGGCTCCCTGACGCGCCCAAGCCCAGCCGGCGCTGTGAGTGGGGACAGCGCCGGCTCGGTGCGCCACCGGCGCGCGATGACACTTTCCCAGACGGCTCGGCGTCGGGAGCGGTCGGGTGTCCGGGCAGGGGCGGTGTCTGTCGACCGGTCAGTGCCGGGGCGGGCCGAGTTCTGCGACCTCACCGCTGTCGTGTCGCTCGAGGAAGGCCTCGGCGCCGTTCTCGAGGATCCGGGCCGCGTCCGTCGCACGGGGGAGCATGGTCTCTTCGTAGGCGCCGACGGCTTCGCCGACCGTGGCAGAGGCTCGTTTTCATCGCCGCGTCCCAACTTCGCGCACCGATGTTGGCCGACAGGACAAGTTCGCTCGCGGTGCGGCTCACGATGCTTGAGCGGTGTGCCGATTGGAGGTGTCCACTGTGACAGAACGCCGCGCCGTGGCGAACCGGGATCCGCGACGGGCCGGCGCGCCGCCCGCGAACCACGGACGAGCGCGCGAAGCTGCGATGATCGCCGACATCGAACGGCTCGTGTGCTGCGAGTCCCCGTCCGACGATCTGGCCGCGGTCGCCCGCAGCGCGGAGACGGTCGCCGAGGTCGGCGGCCGGCGCCTGGGAGCCGAGGCGGAGCGCGTCGTCATCGACGGGTGCACCCATGTCCGTTGGCGCTTCGGCCGCGAACCACGGGTGCTGCTGATCGGTCACCACGACACGGTGTGGCCGATCGGCTCGCTGGACAGGCGCCCGTTCGAGATCCGCGACGGGGTGCTGCGCGGACCGGGATGCTTCGACATGAAGGCGGGGCTGGTGATGGCGTTCCACGCTTTGGCGGCGCTGGACGACCTGGACGGCGTGACCCTCCTCATCACCGGTGACGAGGAGCCGGGGTCACCCTCGTCGCGGGAGCTCATCGAGAACGAGGCGCGACAGTGCGCGGCCGCGCTGGTCCTGGAGGCCGCCGGGCCTGGCGGGGCCTTGAAGACCGAACGCAAGGGCGTGTCGCGCTACGAGGTGCTGGTGCGGGGGCGGGCCGCGCACGCCGGCCTGGAGCCGGAGCGCGGCGTGAACGCAACGGTCGAGGCGGCCCGCCAGGTCATGGCCGTGGCAGAGCTGGGAGACCCCGCGCTGGGCACGACCGTCACGCCGACCCGCCTGGAAGCGGGCACCACGGTGAACACCGTTCCCGGATCGGCACGCTTCGAGGTCGACGTCCGGGTGTGGGAAGCCGCCGAGCAGCACCGCGTCCACGCGGCGATGCGGGGTCTGCGGCCGAAGCTGCCCGGCGCCGGCGTGGAGGTCAGGGGCGGCCCGAATCGGCCGCCACTTCCGGCCGCGGCGTCGAAGGACCTCTTCGAACGGGCGCGCAGGCTCGCGGACGACCTCGGGGTCGGCCCGCTCGCCTCGATCGCCGTCGGCGGAGCCTCCGACGGGAACTTCACCGCGGGTGCCGGCACGCCCACCCTCGACGGACTGGGGGCGGTCGGCGGCGGTGCGCACGCCGACGACGAGCACGTGCTCACAGCGGAGCTGCCGAAGCGGACGCGGCTGCTCACCGCGCTGGTCGCCGAACTGCTGGCGGCGGAGGGTTGTCCGTCCGAACGAAACGGGCCTCGTCGTCCCGTGCCCTCGGACCAGCTACGGGACGGGACTGGCTGAAACCATGACTGACGTGACCGATCTCATCCGCGACCGTCGCGGGCCCCAGCCCGTCGACGCGGCGTGCGCCGTGGCCGAGGCCGCCGCGCACACCGCGGGCATCGACATCCGCCTCCTGGACAGCGTCAGCGAGCTCGAGGCCGTCCGCCGCCTGTACGAGCACATCTGGCGCACCGGCGAGAACAACCCTCCGGTGACGGCCGACCTGCTGCGCGCGATGACGAAGGCGGGCAGCTACGTGAGCGGCGCCTTCGACGAGGGCGAGCTGGTGGGCGCCTGCTTCGGCTTCTTCTCCCCGCCGGCGCGCGAGACCCTGTTCAGTCACATCGCCGGGGTGCTGGCGCGCATGCAGGGACGCAACGTCGGTTTCGCGCTGAAGCTGCACCAACGTGCCTGGGCGATGCCGCGCGGCATCAGCGAGATCTGCTGGACGTACGACCCCTTGATACGTCGCAACGCGTACTTCAACATCGCCAAGCTGGCCGCCGATCCGGCCGAGTACCTGCCGAACTTCTACGGTCCGATGGACGACGACATCAACCGCAGCGACGACACCGACCGGGTTCTGGTCCGGTGGCGACTGGAGTCGCCCGACGTCGAGGCGGCCTGCGACGGCCGGCCCAGGCTGACCGACGCGGAGGCTGCTCGTGCGAGGGGCGCGGCCGTGGCGTTGAGCGTCTCCGCCGTGGGCGGGCCGGTCGCCGGACGCGCCGGCTCAAGCACCGTGCTCGTCGGCGTCCCCGCCGACATCGAGGCCATGCGGGAGAGCGACCCGGCCTGCGCCGCGGAGTGGCGCAAGGCGGTACGGGAGGTTCTCGGCGAGCTGCTCACAGGGGGCGCGCGGGTACGCGGCTTCGACCGCGCGGGCTGGTACATCGTGGACAGGCAGGAGACAGAGTGAAGATCACCGGAGTCGAGATCCGCATCATCGAGATGCCGCTCGTGTCGCCCTTCCGGACGTCGTTCGGCACGGAGACCGTGCGAGAGGCGCTGCTGCTGCGCGTCGTCACCGACGAGGCCGAGGGATGGGGCGAATGCGGCGCGGGAACGGCGCCCCTGTACTCCTCGGAGTACACCCACGCCTCCGCCGACGTCCTGAGCCGTTTCCTGATCCCGGCGTTGGCCGGGGTGACGGACCTGAACGCGCACAAGGTCGCCCCGGCCCTGGCTCCGTTCAAGGGCCACCGCACGGCCAAGGCCGCGCTGGAGATGGCGGTTCTGGACGCGGATCTTCGCGCCCGCGGCGTCGCCCTCGGTCACGCCCTCGGCGCCGTTCGCGACACCGTGCCGTGCGGGGTGTCCGTAGGGATCACGGAGTCGATCCCCGCGCTGCTCGACGCGGTCGCCGCGTATCTGGAGGCGGGCTACCTGCGGATCAAGCTGAAGATCGAGCCCGGCTGGGACGTCGAGCCGGTCCGCGCCGTGCGCGAACGGTTCGGCGACATCCTGCTGCAGGTCGACGCCAACACCGCCTACCGGCGTGGCGACGCCCGGCACCTGGCCCGGCTCGACCCGTTCGACCTCCTGCTGATGGAACAGCCGCTGGCGGAGGACGACCTCGTCGGACACGCGGAGCTCGCCACGCGGATCACCACACCGATCTGTCTCGACGAATCGATCCTCTCCGCTCGCGCCGCCGCCGACGCGATCGCGCTCGGGGCCTGCCAGGTGGTGAACATCAAGCCCGGTCGCGTGGGCGGTTACCTCGAAGCCAGGCGGATCCACGACGTCTGCGCGGCGCACGATGTCCCGGTCTGGTGCGGCGGCATGCTCGAGACGGGACTGGGGCGCGCCGCCAACGTCGCGCTCGCCGCGCTGCCCGGGTTCCTCCTGCCCGGCGACACCTCGGCGTCCGACCGTTACTACCGGACCGACATCACGCCGCCGTTCCGCCTCGAGAACGGCCACCTCGCCGTGCCGACCGGGCCGGGGCTCGGCGTCACCCCGATCCCGGACGTCCTGGACGCCGTCACGGTCATGACGAAATGGGTACCCGTTCTTTCCCGGTGAGGGATGTCCCGTCCGACGAACGGGGCGGCATCATTTCGTCATGCAGAACGAAGGGCGACGCACCCGCGCTGCGCTAACTTCAGGGGCGTGCTTGACCCTGTGACCAGTCTTCCGCGAGCCAGCCTCGGGCGCGTCCTGGAGGAACTCGGCACCACGCTGCTCGACGTGGTCTGCGGCGACGTCGAGCGTGCCCGCGACATCGGCGGCGTGGTCATCTACGACCCGCTCGACGAGCCGGAGCTGCCGAGCGACGCGCTGGTGATGGGCGTCGGCCTGCACGACCCCGCCGACATCGCGCGGGTCGTGACCCAGCTCGGACGGCACGACGCCGCCGGGCTGGTGGTCCGCGCGCCTGTCGTGCCCGACGAACAGCTCGTCGCAGCGGCACGCGACTCGGGTGTGGCGGTCCTCGCGTTCGCCCGCGGCGCGTCGTGGACGCACCTGGCGGGGATGCTCAGGGCGTTGACCGCCGAGAACGGCCTGTACGACACCGATGCCCCCATGTTCGGCCGGATCCGGTCCGGTGATCTCTTCGCGGTCGCCAACGCCATCGCCGCACTGCTCGACGCCCCCGTCACCATCGAGGACCGCAACTCGCGTCTGCTGGCCTTCTCCAGCCGGCAGGAGGAGGTGGACCCGTCGCGGGTCCAGACGATCCTCGGCCGGCAGGTCCCGGAGCACTACACCCGCATCCTGGAGGAGCGCGGGGTGTTCCAGGCGATCTATCGCAGCGACAGACCCGTTTTCGTGGCGCCTCTGCCCGAGACGGACGACACGTTGCAGCCACCCGAGCTGCCCCGCGCGGCGATCGCGGTGCGCGCCGGGGACGAGATCCTCGGCACGATCTGGGTGGTCGTTCCCGAGCCCCTGAACGAGGAACGCAGCCAGGCGCTCTACGAGGCGTCCAAGCTCGTCGCGATGCACATGGTGTGGCAGCGTGCCGACACGGACATGGAGCGACGGCTGCGGGCGGAGCTGCTGAGCACCGCCCTCGAAAGCGGACCGGGATCGCTCGAGGCGGTTCGCCGCCTCGGTCTGAAGGACGAGCCCGCGGTCGTCCTCGCGCTCACCGTCGTCGGTTCGACGACCCACCATCCCCTGCCGGCGCAGCTCGCCACCGAGCGGAAGCGGCTCGCCGACGCGTTCGCCATGCACCTGTCCGCCGTGCACCCGCGCGCCGCCGCGGCGCTGATCGGCGACGTCGCCTACGGCATCCTCCCCCTTCCGCAGAACCGGCAGGACGCCGAGGAACGCGCGGTCTGGATCGCCACCGAGTTCCTGGCTCGCGTCGGTTCCCGCCTGCGTCCCCTGGTCGGGGTGGGACAGCTCGCCATGGACAGCTCGGCACTCGCTCGATCACGCTCGGGAGCCGAACGAGCGCTGCGCACCCTGCGGTCCGGGGCCGCCGGGCAGCAGGTGGCCCTCCTGGACGACGTCCACGTCGAGGCCCTGTTGCTCGAGCTCGCCGATCTCGTTCCGCGCGGAGACATCCCCAGCGGCTCCATCGCGCGCATCGTCGCCTACGACAGGGAGAACCAGAGCAGTCTGATCGAGACGCTGCGCGCCTGGCTCGACGCCTTCGGCGACGTCGCGGTGGCCTCCGCCGCGATGTACGTGCACCCCAACACGTTCCGCTACCGGCTGCGCCGCGCGGCCGAGGTCGGCCGCATCGACCTCAAGGACCCGAACGCGCGCCTGTCGGCCATGCTGCAGCTGCGCCTGATGTCCATCAGGTCGGCCCCGGACGACTGAGACAGCCCCGCAGGCCGAGTGTCCTGATCAGGAACGCCAGCCATTCGGTGTCCTGCGCGACCGCGACGTCATGGGGGGTCGCCGCGCCGTGGCCCGCGTTGTCGAAGACATGCAGCAGGATCGGCTCCTCTCCCTCCTGGGCGGCCTGCATCCGTGCGGCGAACTTGCGCGCGTGCCAGGGCCGGCAGCGTGGGTCGGTCGCCCCGGCCTGGATGTAGACCGCCGGAAAGACGCCGGGGCTGACCAGCTGGTACGGCGACAGCCGGAGGAGCCGGCGGACCTCCGCCGGATCGTCCGGGTCCGCCCAGGCCTTGCGGATGACGAAGTCGAGGTAGGGGTCCCGGATGCCGCCGATGAGATCCAGCAGCGGCTCCCGCGGCAGCACGGCACGCCACAGGTCGGGCCGTGTGGTGACGGCGACTCCGCACATGAGGCCTCCGTCGGACCCGCCGGTCAGCGCGAGCCGGTCGGCGGTCGTGAGGCCCTTGGCGATGAGGTGCTCGGCGACCGCGACGAGGTCGGCGTCGCGAACGTGCCGCCTCTCCCGATGCGCGGCCTGGTACCAGTCCCGCCCGAACTCACCGCCTCCGCGCAGGTACGCCTGGACGAGGACGCCGCCGGCGGCGACGAAGGCGGCCATGTCCGGCTGGTACTGGGGCAGGAGGGGCACGTTCGCCGCGCCGTACGCGGAGATCAGTGTCGGCGCCGCACGCGTCGGGTCGCCGCAGGACGGGCGCACCACATGGTAGGGAACCGCGACGCCGTCAGGCGCGACGGCCCACCCCGCTTCCAACTCGGCGTCGAGGGTGACCGTCGGGGCCGACAGCGTCTCGAGCTGCGTCTCGCCGGGGCGGTGCCGGTAGACGCCCCAGGAGCTGGTCAGTGTGGAGAAGGCGAAGACGAAGTCGTCCGCGGGAGCGCCGACGGCCAGGGCGGTCAGCGCGAAGAAGGGGGCGGCGAGCGCCCCGCGCCCTGGGAGGGGGACCTCGCCGGTGACGGCGCCCGCGCGATCGATGATCCGGACTCTGGCGAACGTCTGGTCGAACTCGCCGAGGTACAGGTGTTCACCGACCGGGCAGAGGGATCGCAGCACCGTGTCGCCTTCCGGGACGAGCTCGGTCCACCCCGCTGGGTCGTTGGGGTTCGCCGCGTCGAGCGGGATGGCCACCACTCGCCCGCGAGGGGCTGCGACGTCGGTCACGGCGATGTAGCGGTCGCCGACGATGTGGCCTGCGATCGTTCCGGGGCAGTCGGTGACGAAGGGACGCCACGCCGTCCCGGGCTCGGACAGGTCGCGAACCGCGACAGGGATCGGACTGCCCACCCGATGGCTGGCGACGGCCCACCGGCCGTCCGGCGAGATCTGGACGAGCGTGTACTCCCGGGAGCCTTCTCCGACCGGGATCGGTTCCACGGTGGTGTCCCCGGGCGACGTGCCGAGCCGGTGCAGGAACACCTCCTGCCGGAACTCCTGCGGTGAGCCGGTGAGGGCGAAGAAGTAGAAACCGCTGCTGTCGGGCAGCCACGAGACACCGCCGGCCCACGCGCTGTGCAGGACCTGCGTCGGCGCGCCGTCGAGCACCCGCCCCGAGGCCACCTCGACGAGCCGGACGGTGTTGTGCTCGCTGCCGTCGACGCAGACGCCCACGGCCAGGACGCGGCCGTCCGGCGCCGGCGCCAACCAGGACAGGAACGCCGGGCTCTCCTCGCTGCCGAACTCGGCCAGGTCGATCACCGGCCGTCCGTCGCCGAACGGCTGGTCGGCGACGACCACCATGGGCGCCACGCCGTCCGGCGGGGTCACGGCGCGGAACCAGCGGCCGGCTGCGAATCTCGGCAGAGCGGGACGGGACCCGCTGTCGTAGGCCCGGATCAGGTCCCGAACGGCCCCCGGGTCCTGTCCGTCGTGGATGACGGCGGTGGCGAGCTCGGCCTGTCGCCGCTGCCATCGCCGCACCTCATGGGTTTCCTGCTCCAGCCAGCGGTACGGATCCGGCACACGGACGCCCGCGACGTCCTCGAAGACCTCGACGGTGCGGGTGGGCGGGTAGGGAAAGGTCACGGTGACTCCGGCTCCTCAAGCTGTGCGGACTGCTTCACGTCTGGCCCCGCGGCCGCCTCGAACTCCGCGCGGAGCCGCTCGAACGCGCCGGGGACCCGGGTGACCTGGCGAAGGTGGACGAGCGCGTCGTAGGCCGCCGGGAAGTCCTCGACGGGGTCGAGACCGCCGTTGGCGAGCGTGCCGGCGACGCCGTCGAGGAGCTCGCTCGGCGCACGGTGGAGGTCGACGACGGCCGCGGGCGGACCGATGCGGTCCAGCCGCGACTCGATGCAGTTCGACGGCAGGGTCCGCGTTCCGAGGGAGACGTCACAGTCGAACGGGCGCGGGGAGCGCTGCGTGAACCGGACCTCCGGACCGGAGCCGTAGGTCATCCCGACGACGACGAGGTCGGCTCCCAGTGAGGGGGCGAGCAGGCCGCCCATCGTCGGCCGGTCCAGGAACGGCGAACGTCGGACGTGCGCGTTGTGGGCGCTCACGACGACGCGCTGTTCTCGCTCGAGGATCCAGCTCACGGTCTCCGCCATGAACGCCTCCCGCGGGTACGGCCCCGCCGGGGGTGCGTCCAGCTCCTCGACGAACGCATGGAGCGAGGCCGCGCACCGGCGCACGACCTCGTCGCCGAACAGGAGCGCGCGCTCCCCCAGCTCGCGGAGCCCCTCGAGCAGCCGGGCACGATCGGCGACGGGCATGGCCCCGTAGCGGACCGCCGCCTCCGTCCGGCCTCCCAGGTCGCTCAGGCGAAGAAGCTCCTCGTCGCCCGGGAGCCTCGGCATCCGGGCGAGGCAGGCGCGTACCGCAGGGCCGGGTGACGTGGACGAGCCGGGCAGGTCCATCCCGTAGAAGTTGACCTTCGTCGGGCTCTCGGAGTTCCAGCGGCGCATCCAGCGCAGCTGCCGCCGCATCGGCTCGCACTCGCCGAACCGGTAGGTGATGCCGTCGCGGGCGACCGCCTCGACCTGCCCCGCTCCCCCATGGATCCACTCGTTGACGGCCAGTCCCTCGGCGAAACCGGACTCCATCACGAAGCCTGTGAACCCGAGCTCCCTGACGAGGATCCGGAACAGCCGGTCCTTGAGCCCGTAGAACTCGGTGATGTTGTGCGCCCCCTCGCCGAGGGCCACCACCCGCGCGTCGCCGACCAGGTCACGCACCGTCTCGAGATCGTCGAGGTCGGCGGCCTCCGGGTCGATTCGGCGGAGCGGCCGGGCGAACGTGTTCACGCCGGGGATGGGCATGTGTCCTCCTGGATGCCGGTCGGCTCGATGGCCGTGCGGGCCACGAGCCGGCCGGCAGCCGAACTAGTTGTGGAAGTACCACAGCTCCGGGGTGTACAGGAAGCTGAGCAGGGCGTTGAACGACGACTGCGGACCGGACAGGGTGTTCTTCCACACGACCAGGGTGTGGGGGGTCGGGAAGAAGAGCACGGGCAGGTCCTCGGCGAGGCGGGTCACCTCGGTCGAGAGGACCTTCTCGTCCGCTCCGAACGTCGAGGCGTTGATCAGCTTGTCCACCTCGGCGTTCTGGTAGCTGCCCAGGTTGAAGCTGCCCTCCGTGTTGAACACCGTGTTGCTGCTCGGGTACCCGGCCGCCAGATACAGGGGCCCGAAGTCCTGCATCGCCCACTCGTTCTTGGTGGCGGGCGCGAAGGTGTTTCCGTAGTTGGCGTACATGTAGTTGAGCGCCTTGCTCACGATCTTGACCTCGACGCCGAGCTTCTTGGCCGCCGACGCGAACGCGATGTCGCGGGCGCCGACGTACGCCGGGGTGTTCGCGGAGGCCAGGGTGAAGCTGATCTTCTGCCCCTGCGGAATGCCGGCGCCGCACTCGCCGGGCCCGGTGCCGGGGCGCACGCAGGTGGTGGAGCCGTCCGGCACCACCTTCCAGCCGTTGTCGGTGAGCAGCTTCTCGGCGGCGGCGGGGTCGTGCGGGTAGGGCGGCCTGTCGCCGAACCCGGGCGGGTAGGGGGAGCCGCTGCCCGCCGTGCTGTAGTTCAGGGAGCCTGCGCCGTTGTAGATGCCCCTGCTGTCGATGTACCCCTGCTGGTCGATCAGGCGCTGCAGGGCCTGCCGGACGTACGGCTGCGAGACGACCTTGTCGAAGTTGTCGACGGTGTTCTTGAAGTTGATGGTCAGCGCGTCGAACCGGGCAGGCGCGGGGGCGCCGTAGACGTTGTATCCCTTGGCCTTCAGCGCGTCGATCTGGGTGATGAAGCTGGAGTCCAGCGTGCCGACGGTCAGGGTGCCGGCCTTGAACTGGTTGAGCACCGCGGCGGCGGAGGTGAAGGCCTTGAAGTCGATCTGGTCGAGCCGCGAATCACCCGGTCCGCTGTAGGACTCGTTGGGGGCCAGCGAGAACGAACCGGTCGTCGAGTCGAAGCTCTTGAGGCGGTACGGGCCGTTGACCACCTGCCAGAGCGGGTTGCTGGCGAACGTGGACTGGGACTCGGACTCCTTCGTGAGGTACTTGTAGATCGCCGTCGCGTTCTTCGGCTTCGCGTAGTCCAGGTGCGGCCCCCCAGAGCGGGCGATGTTCCACTCCGTGGAGGGCATCACGTACAGCAGCGTCAGCATGGACAGCAGGTACGACGGGTTGTACGCGGTCTCCAGCTTGAGGGTGAGCGTGTCCGGCGCGGCGGCTTCCGCCGTGACTCCGTCGGGGAACTGCCCCGGGGTGTAGAAGCTCCAGTTTGCCGGGCTCTCCGCGAGTGCGGCCTTGAGCAGGGCGAGGGAGAAGACGACATCGCCGGCCGTGACCGGAGTGCCGTTGGACCACTTGTAGTCCTTCATCTTGATGGTCACGGTCTTGCGGTCGGGGCTGTAGGCGGGGGCCTGGGCCAGGCTCAGCTCGGCGTCCACGATCTGGTCGCCCTCTCCGCTGGGCCGGTAGAGGGAACGCCACATCAGCCCACGGGCGATGACGGTCCCGTTGGCGGACGCCGGCGGATAGGGATAGATGTAGTTGGGGCTGAGTCCCGGGGTCAACGCGACTGTGGCCGTCCCGCCGTCCTTGGGGTTGCCCGACTGTTTCGGCTGGGCCTTGTAGCTGTCGGCGACGTCCTTCGTCGCGCCTCCGCCGCCGGTGCACGCGGTGGCGAGCACCGCGACCACGGCGGCGAGCGCCACGGAGAGGCGTCCTCGCCGCTTACCGGACACGTGCGTCATTGATGGCTCCCTACATGTGGGGTGAAGATGCGCGGAGGGGTGAGGACGCGAGAACGGTGCGTGGTCGAGGCCTCCGCGACGTGGGTCGAAGATGCCCCACCGGCATTCGCCCGTGTTGGGCGGACCCGACAATTCCTCGCACCCGTGTCCGTCGCGGCGCACAGATCGGGCTCCACTGACGTTCACCGTTCCTCAGTCGGCCCGTCGCCCGACCGCGTCCCGGAGCGCGTCCGCGAGCAGGTTGAGCGCCAGCACCGTGAGGATGATGCAGCCACCGACGGGGTAGATCAGCCACCAGTAGTCGGCGGAGATGTAGGTGACGCCGCTGGCGAGCTGACTGCCCCAGTCCGCGGTGGGGTACGTCAGGCCGAAGCCCAGGAATCCCAGGGCGGCGACGACGAGGACCGCGTCGGCGACCTGGAAGGTGATGTTGACGATGATCACGCCGAGCGCGTTCGGGATCAGGTGGGTGAGGATGAGCCGCCGGCGGGACGCGCCCATCACCCGTGCGGCCAGCACGAACTCCCGTACCCGCAGCGTCAGGACCTCACCGCGGACCAGCCGGGCGGAGACGAGCCAGGAGAACCCGCCGATGACGAGACTCAGCGACAGGGCGTTCGCGTGGAAGCGCGCCGACAGGATCAGGACGAAGAACAGGAAGGGCACCGACAGCATGATGTCGACCAGTCGCATCAGGAACCCGTCGACCACTCCCCCGGCGAGTCCGGCGACGGCGCCGTAGACGGTGCCGATCGTGGTCGCGAAGAGCGCGGCGAGGAGCCCGATCTGCAGGGACACCTGACCGCCTTCCATCAGCCGGCCCAGCACGTCGAACCCGTTGGTGTCCGTCCCGAGCGGATATCCGGGGCCGGGGGGCAGGGCCGCGTTGACCAGGTCCACCTCGGTCTGGTTGGTGTGGTACAGCAGCGGGCCGAGGAAGCAGAACCCGGCGATGAGCACCAGGAGCAGCCCGCCGGTGAGGCCGAGCGGGTTCCGCCGCAGCCAGCGCAGCGCCGACCGCGCCGAGACCGGGTTCCTCGCCGTCGTGATCTCGGCCTCGGCCCGGGCTGCCGCATCCGTCGCGGTGTCCGCTGCGGCATCCGTCGCGGTGGTCATGGCGTCCATGTCTCGTGAGGTCATTTGCTCAGCTCGATTCGGCGGTCGGCGACCGCGACCACGAGGTCGGCGACGAAGTTGCCGGCCACGGTCAGGACGCCGCCGATGAGGGTGTAGGCGAGAAGCACCGGATAGTCCTCGCGTTGCAGGCTGTTGAGGAACAACAGGCCCAGGCCGGGGTAGTTGAAGAGCGACTCGACGATCAGGTTGCCCGCCAGGAGCGTGGGGACGAGCGTGCCGACCAGCGTGATCAGCGGCAGACAGGCGTTGCGCAACAGGTGGCGTGTCAAGATCAGCCGCTCCGGGAGTCCCTTGGCCCGCGCGACCCTGATGTAGTCCTGACCGAGCTGGTCCAGGGCGGAGGAGCGCTGATACTGGGAGAAGATCGCGACGCTGGTGACGGCGAGCGTGATGACGGGCAGTGCCATGGCCCGCGGATCGGTGAAGACCACCCACGGGGAGTGCGACTGGGACGCCTCGGCCGGGAAGATGGGCAGGGCCTGGCTGAAGACGGCGATCAGTATCAGCCCGAGCAGGAACGACGGTGTCGCGTAGAGCACGTACGACGCCGCGGTGGCGGCCCGGTCGACGAACCTGTTGCGTCTGACAGCCTGCAGGATGCCGAGCGGGACGGCGATCAGCAGCGCCAGGACCAGGCCTGCCGCCGAGAGCATCGCGCTGCGACCGGCGTTCTGCCACAGCAGGGTCCCCACGTCCTCGTTCAGTTTGTAGGACCTGCCCAGGTCTCCGTGCGCGAGCTGGTCGAGGTAGCCGACGTACTGCGCGACGACCGGCCGGTCGAAGCCGTGTTCCTGGTTGAAGGCCGCCACCGCCTCGGGCGAGGCGCGCTGTCCCAGGACGACGCGCCCCGGGCTGTCCGAGACGAGGTGCAGGAGGAAGAACACGACCGCGGAGATCCCGAGCAGAACGAGGAAGGAGATCGCCAGGCGTCGGGCCACGTACCAGGTCATCTGTGCGAATCCCCTTTCCATGAGATCTGCGAGCGTGTCCCCGCTGGGGTGTGCCGGAGATGTGTCATCGCGTCGTCAGCTCCGCCGACCGCTTCTGCTGCAACGGGTGGTGGCAGGCGACCCGGTGTGTGCCGGCGAGCGGTTCCAAGGGGGGCTCCGTCTCGGCGCACAGTGCGGTTGCCAGCGCGCACCGGGTGCGGAACCGGCAGCCGCTGGGCGGGTCGATGGGACTCGGCAACTCGCCGCGCACCCTCGCGCTCAGCCGCGGACGCCGCGTCCGCGGGTCCGCCTCGGGGACCGCCGCGAGCAGCCCCGCCGTGTAGGGGTGCGCGGCGGCGCCGTACACCTCCTCGGTGGTGCCGGTCTCGACCAGCTTGCCCAGGTACATGACACCGACCCTGTCGGCCAGGTACCGCACGACCGCGAGGTCATGTGAGATCACCACACTGCTGAGCCCGCGCTCGAGCTGGATGCGGCGCATCAGGTTGAGGACCTGGGAGCGGATGGAGACGTCCAGCGCGCTGACCGGCTCGTCGGCGACCAGCACCTTCGGGTCCAGGGCGAGCGCGCGGGCCAGGCCCACCCGCTGCCGCTGCCCCCCGGAGAGCTCGTGGGGGTAGCGCTCCATGACGCCGGCGGGCAGGCCCACGTCCTGCAGCAGCTCGCGGGCACGAGCGGTCCTCTGGGCGCGCGTGCCGACGCCCTGGATCGCCAGGGGTTCGCGCAGGATCGTGCCGATGCGCATCCGGGGGTCGAGGGAGGCGTTCGAGTCCTGGAACATCATCTGCAGCTGAGTACGGCGCGCCCCGAGAGCACGTGCGCTCATCCGGGTGACCGGCTCGCCGTCGAAGATCACCTCACCGGAGGTGGGCCGGTCCAGGGCCACGAGCATCCTGCCCAGGGAGGACTTGCCGCAGCCCGACTCTCCGACGAGCCCGAACGTCTCGCCCGCCGCCACCTCGAAACTCACGCCGGAGACCGCCTTCACGGTACGGCGCCGGCCGAAGAGACCCGCACTGCCCGCCGGATACTCGCGCCTCAGGTCGACGACGCGCAGTCGCGGCGCCGCTTCTCGCTCGGGGAGGATCGCCGTCGAGGCGGCGAACCGCGCACGGACCCTGGCCGTCGGGCCGGAGGCCGGATGCCAGCACGCGTGGGCGTGCCCGTCCTCCTCCGTCGAGAGGGCCGGCTGCTCCTCACGGCACCGATCCGTCGCGGCGTCGCAGCGCGGCGCGAAGGGGCAGCCGACGTGAGCCACGGTCAGGTCCGGCGGGGCGCCCGGGATGCTGAAGAGCTCCTCGCTCCGGTCATGGGTGAGCGAGGGGATCGAGGACAGCAGCGCGTGCGTGTAGCGATGCCGCGTCCGGCTGAAGAGCACGGGCGTCGGGCCGGTCTCGGCGACGCGCCCGCCGTACATCACTCCGACGCGGTCGGCGTGCCGGGCGATCACCCCCATGTCGTGCGTGATGAGGATCATCGACATGCCCAGCCGGGACTTGAGGTCGTCGAGGAGCTCGAGGATCTCCGCCTGGATCGTGACGTCGAGCGCCGTGGTCGGCTCGTCGGCGATGACGACCCGTGGCTCGCACACCAGCGCCATCGCGATCATCACGCGTTGCCGCATGCCGCCCGAGAGCTGGTGCGGATAGTCGTCCAGCCGCTCGGCCGGTCGCGGCAGCCCGACCAGGGCGAGCATCTCCTCGGCGCGCCCGCGCGCGGCTCGCTTCGACGCGCCCTGGTGCAGGCGCACCGGTTCGGCGACCTGCTCCCCGATCCGCCGGGTCGGGTTCAACGCCGTCATCGAGTCCTGGAACACCATCGCGACGTCGTTGCCGCGGATGGCCCGGTACTGCGCCGCGGGAAGCCCGACGAGTTCCTTGCCGCCCAGGTCGATCGATCCGCCGGTCACCCGGCCCCCGGCGGGCAGCATGCCCATGATCGCGAAACCGGTCATGGACTTGCCGGACCCGGTCTCACCGACGATTCCCAGGGTCTCACCGCGGTTCAGCGCCAGGTTGACGCCCGAGACGGGACGGACGACCCTTTCGCCGCGCCGGATCTCGACCGACAGGTCGCGAATCGTCAGCACGCGATCGCCGTTCGCAGGCCCGCGCGTGTCCTCGGAACCATCGGCCGTGCTTACGGCAGTGCTCTCCACATCCACTCGACGATAGTGGGACGCAATCCCCCTGGCGGTGTTTGTTTCGTTCATCGAATCTTCAGGCCCGCGTTCGTCCGCGTGCACGAACTGATCGTCATGGTGAGGGCGGCGGGACGCGCACGGAACCAACTGAACCGGGCATGTTCATGTGTGCGCTCCAAGCACAGGGGGGCTCAGGCGACGCCGTGGTGAACGGCCGTCCCGGCCGAGCCCTTCGATCCGGGCGGGTACGCGTCGGAGGGTACCCGCTCGACGAAGGTGCGTTCGCGGCGCGGAGAAGAGGCACGGAGAGAAAGCGCGGAGAAAAAACGCAAAGAGAGGCGTGCAGAAGAGGAGCGTCCGCGCGCAGGAGCACGTCAGGATCACCGGCCGCGTCGACGGCGCCGGGGCGGCCGGCGCTCTCCGGGGAACTCCGGGGAACTCCGCCCGGCGCTCACCCCGGCCGGGCGGCCGGTGGGCGCGGCGGGTCACCGCGCATGTCAGCGGTGAAGGCGCCGGTCCGGGTCGTTCATGACGACACACGCCTGTCGGCTCGGCCGGTGTGCAGATACAGCGCGTGTCCCTCTCCGTCGTCACCGAGGAACGCGAGCGGCGCGTGGGCGCCGCGCTCGGGTTCGACCGGGAGCAGCGTGTCACCGCGCCAGGCGACCAGCTCCGTCCGATACGGCACTTCGTCCAGCTCGGCGGTGATTCCGATGGGAGTGCGCTCCAGCCACAGCCGCCCCTCCTCGTCCTGGCTCACCGCGGTCTCACATGTGCTCGAGACGTAGGTGCCGACGTACCGGGACGCGTCCGGCGAGGGCGCGGCCGGATCGGGCGTCGGCTGCCGGGGCGGCTCGACGCCGCCGAGCTCGTGGAGCACGCGGCCCGCGATCTCGGTGTGCACCGGCCGCGGCAGGCCGCCGTTGGTGAGGATCGCCAGCGCCACGTCACGTCCCGGCACCGCGCGCAGGAACGCCGACTGGCCGATGGTGTTGCCGTCGTGGCCGAAGACCGTCCCGCCGGGGAGATCGAAGAGTTCCCATCCCAGGCCCCAGGCCGTGCCCTGGTTGATGTCGGGCAGCGTGACCTGTGGCCGCTGCATGGCCCTGACGCTCGCCGGGCTCAGCACGGAGCCGCCGTCCGGGCCAAGCCCGCCGGCAAGGTGCATGCGGGCGAAGACCAGCAGATCGCGAGGGCGCATCGCCAGCATCGACCCGGCCGGCGCGTTCGAGCGTGCCAACGCCCAGACGCGGGTCGGCTCGAGCGGGGCGCCCGGCGCCGGCTCGATGTGTCCCACCGCCGTGCGGTGGATGATCGCCTCGTACGGATCGTTCGCGGCATGGGTCAGGCCCAGGGGGGTGAACAGGTGCGTCCTCATGCAGACGTCGAACGGCTTCCCCCGTACGACCTCGACGATCCGGCCCAGTACGCAGAAGCCGGCGTTGTTGTACGAGAACATCTCGCCGGGCTCGAACAGCTGCGGCACCTGGTGCAGGACGCCCACGTACTTCTCGAGGCAGTCGTCGCCCTTGCCCGTGTCGGTGAAGATGTCGCCCTCGAAACCTCCGACGTGACACATCAGCTGCCGCACGGTGACCCGCTCGGCTGCCCGCTCGTCGGCGATCCGGAACTCGGGGAGATAGGTCCGCACCGGAGCGTCGAGATCCAGCATCCCCTCGTCGACCAGCTGCATGGCCAGCGTCGCGGTCAGCACCTTGGTGACCGAGCCGATCTGGAAGAGGGAGTCGACCGTGGCCTCGACGCCCGTGGCCGTGTTCAGCGTCCCGGCCGCGACGTCGATCGTCTCGTCGCCGGCGCAGACCGCCACCGCCGCCCCGGGCACCCGGTTCTCGGCGAGCAGGTCCGGCAGCCGGCGCCGCAGCCACGTACGGATCTCATCCAGCTTCGACACCGGCACCCCTCCTGGCTTCACTCCGGACGAGCATAGGGGCGGCGGGAACGGCGGCGTTCGTCCGCTCCCACCGCGAGCGGCACGTCGGTTCGTAGGGTCGGCCAAGCCTCGGAGTCCCGGAACAGAACGATCTTCAGCTCGGACGCGCCGCCCGGCTGTGAGACGACCGATTCGGCCGGAGCCGCGGGCCGGGGCCGAACCACCGCAGCGTGGCCGCCCTGAGTGCCTCCAGCTCCGCGGAATCCGGTCGGGGTGACGCGGACGCCCAGGCCACGTAGCAGTCCGGTCGTAGGAGGACTGCGGTGGGTGCGGAGATCCGGGGGCGTGCGGTGACGATGTCGACGCGGTCGTGCCACTCGGACAGCGTCTTCGCCGGCGATGCGTCCTCGGTCAGGTCCAGCAGCAGAGGGCGGGCGGTCGTGGTCAGTTCGGCCAGCCGGACCGTCCCGTTCGGGGTGTGCAGTTCCATGTCCGGGGCGAACCTGCCGACCAGCGGATGCGTCTCGGGTGCGCCCATGTCGTAGCGGACGTCGGCGCCCGCGGCGAGTTCGGCGAGGCGCCGCACGGTGTCCGGGTCGCCGAGCAGTTCGGTGAACAGTTCGCGCAGTCCGGTGACGTCGTCGCCCGGCGCGATCAGCGCCGACTGTGCCTGCGCGTTCACCACCATGCGGCGGGCCGCCAGCCGCCGCTCCGTCTCGTAGCTGTCCAACAGGCCGGAGGGGGCGCCGCCGCGGATCTCGGCGGCGAGTTTCCAGCCGAGGTTGATCGCGTCCTGCAGGCCGAGATTGAGCCCGGGGCCGCCCCCCGTGGCGGCGTACACGTGGGCGGCGTCGCCGATCAGGAACACCCTGCCGTCGGAGAAGCGTTCGGCGACTCGCGTGTTACCGCCGGTCAACCGGCGCAGCACATGCGGCCCCTCACCGTCGGGCGGACCGAGTGGCACCTCGACGCCGAGCACCCGGCGGACGCTCGCCCGCAGCTCCTCCAGGCTCATCGCGGCGTCGGTGTCGGGCTGATCCCACTCCGTGGTGCTGACCAGCGGCGGGTGGCCGGGCATCGGCGCGTAGGAGAAGCCTCCATGCTCGACGCGGTGGGGCAGGAACGGCAGGACGGCGCCGTAGCCGGGCACGTTCAGCGCGCCGGTGGCGGGATCCACCCACTCTTTCGGGACCGTGGCATGCGCCGTGCGGACAGTCATCCGGTCGTAGGTGAGGCCGGGAAAGCCGATGCCCAGCAGCTTGCGCGTGAGGCTGTGGGATCCGTCCGCGCCGACGAGGTACCGGGCCCGCAGCCGGTAGGCCCCGCCCGGGCCCGCGACGTCGGCGGTGACCGCGTCGTCGTCCTGCGACAGGCCGACGACCTCGTGTCCTCGCCGGATCTCCACGCCGAGTTCGAGGGCGCGCTCCTGCAGGACCTGCACGATGCGGCGCTGCGGCACCGGCAGGGAGTAGACCGGGCTGTCCTCCAGCAGGCTCAGGTTCAGGCCCATCGCGGCGAACATGAAGTACGCGGAGTTCGGCCGCGGCGGCTCAGGGCTGCCGCTGAGACGTTCGTGCAGTCCGCGGCGGTCGACCATTCTCACGACCTGGCCGAGCAGCCCGTTCGCCTTCGGCTCTTCGCTCGGCTCCGCCGACCGCTCCAGCACGACCGGCCGGACCCCGGCCAGGCCCAGTTCGCAGGCCAGCATCAGCCCGTTCGGGCCGCCTCCGACGATGACGACATCTGTGATCACCGAGGTGTTCTCCTGTTCGCGCAGAAAACCAGAAAAAGGGCATGACGAATCGACCCGGCACCGGCAGGGCAAGGTAGAGCGAGGTCGGTGCGCCCGGGTCCTTACGGAACCGGAAGGCCCGCGGCGAGTTGGGCGAACACCTCTCGCAGCAGTGGGGCGAGCGGGATGGGCGGATCGGCGCGCAGGCAGTGCTCCAAGGCCACGGCGCTGCCCGCCCCGACCACGGCGGCGACCAGTCTGGGGTAGAGGTCATGCGCCACGTCGGTGCCGGTGCGCTCGGCGACGGCCTTGGCCAGCTCATCCTGCGCGGCCGCGTTCGCCTTGAGGACCTCGCCCTGCAGCGCAGGCTCGGCCAGCAGGAGCCGGAGCGCGTCCCGCCAACGCCGGGCGCCGGGAGACTCGGCACCCGTTTCGCCTCCTGGGGCGAACTGGGCCTGCACCGCGTTCACGATCGAGTCCCACAGAGGCTCGGAGCCCGGCCTCGCCCGCAGTTCCTCGGCGATCCGCAACGCCCGCTCCAGGTGGCCGGCGGCGATCGCCTCGGCCTTGCTGGAGAAATAGTTGCGGAAGGTGCGCACGGACACGTTCGCCGCCGCGGCGATGTCCTCCACGGTCACGTTGTCCCACCCGCGTTCGATGCACAGGCGGATCGTGGCCTGGTTCAGCGCGAGGCGGGTCTCCCGCTTCTTGCGCTCACGCAGACCGATACCGACATCCCCTTCAGCCGTCATGTCCGCCACCGTAGCAAATCTTGCAAAAAATGCAAAGATGCCGTTTCGGCAAGATTACTGGAGTGGTGCGCGACCTGTCCGGCGGCGGAAACCGGCGGCTCGGCCCGGGATGAGCACGAGCCGCGTTCACCGACGCCGACCCGCGAACTCCCGCGGCCCCGCCGGGCGCAGTCGGACACGGAACCGTTGCGGCGCGCGGACGAGGCGAGAACCTCTGAGATGCTAGCGACGGGAAAACGTGCCCCTATATAGCTATATACGCTGGGATAAATGTTCGAATATGCCCGGCAGAGAGGACGCTCCTCGTGCCCATCGCCTTCAAGTACGCCGACGACGCCGAACGACAGCACGCCGAGAAGCTCGCCGCGGCACGCCAGCAGCTCGCCCACGAAAAAGGGCTCCTGCCGACGTGGGAGGAGCTGACCGACGAGGAACGCGAGCAGTCCACGGTGGAGGCGGCCGGGTGGCTGCGGGCCGGACGCCGGGCCGGACTGTACGACTTCGACGGGGCCCCGCCGGTCACCGCCGTGGTGCGCGACACCAGCGGGAAGCCGATCCCCAGGGAGCACTACGAGGCCTTCCTGCGCGACTGGATCGAGAAGAACGGCACCGGGGAACGGCTCGCCATGCTGGACAGGGCGGAACTGTCCGTCGTGACCGCGCTGCTGAACGAGTTGTGCGGTGTCTACCCCAAGGAACGGCTCGGCCAGATCGTCCGGGAGATGGCCGTGGAGCTGAACGACCGGGGTGGTGTCTGACCGATTCCCGCGCCCGCCCCTTGGACTCGGCCGTCTGGTCGGTGACAGGCGTGTTCGGGATCGGATGAACCCGCCCGAGCGATCTCCTCGGCGGGGACGCCGTGCCGAGGCGCGCCTCGGTTCGGATGCGTCCCCGGACACCGTGGGTCAGCTCCAGTGCTCACGCAGCCAGCGGATCCGCCGGACGTCCTGGCTCATCCCGTGTACCGCGACCCGGCCGGGATCCACCGCGGGGTGGCCGCGGGCGACCCCGACGGCGCGCACCGCGTCGGTGAACACCCGGCGGTAGTAGTGGCCGCCGGGGTCGAGCACGCCGCGGGCCAGGAAGCCGGGGGCCTTCGAACAAGGGGGGTTACGCGGTTCAGGCGGCGAACAGCAGAGCGGCGCTGACGAGGACGATGACGGCGGTGGCGAAGTGGATGCCGAAAGCCGCGGCCTTGGTGCCGCCGTGGCGCAGGACGATGAAGGTGTCCCCGAGGGGGGTGAGGGCGACCGCCAGCATGAACCAGGCTGCGGCGTCGGTGTCGGCGAAGGCGAGCAGGGCCAGGCCGATGACGCCGGAGGTGAGGTCGCGCAGGCCTTTGACGGTCAGGTAGGCGGCGTCGCCGTCGGGCTTGGCGGGCACGCCGTAGCCGGCGGCCGCGGCACGGGGCTGCAGCAGGAATCGGGCGCCGATGAAGACGACGAAGAGGCTGAGAACGACGGCCAAACCGTAGGCGAGGGGGGCAAGCATGGTCCACTCCGACTTCTAGCGTTGCTAGCAATTGGGCCGACACTAGCAGATCGTCGACAATGATCCTAGCGGCGCTAGAAAACGCAGGTGTGTCGATTCAGGTGCGCCGGGAGCGCGAGCGCGGCGAGCTGCGCGAGGCCGTCCGGCGCTGCCGATCAGCCGTTTCACCTGCGGATCCGCCTGAACAGCGCAGCTCCCCGGGGTGGGGAAGGCCCCGGGCTCTCCGGGGTCCGCGTGTTCCGGGCCTGGTCAGGGGTGCAGCACGAGCCGGCCGTTGACGCGGCCGTCCTCCAGCCTGCGATGCGCCTGGGCGGCCTGCGACAGCGGGAGACGGTCGGCGATGCGGGGGTGCCACCGGGTGGTGCGCAGCAGGCGGGCGACGCCGTCGGCCGCGTCGGCGAGGTCGGCGGTAGAGGCGTTGCTGATCGCGAACCCCACGACGCCGGCGTCGCGGGTGTAGAGCCGGCCGACCGGCAGCACCGGCGCGGCGCGCAGGCCGACCATTGCCACCAGGCGCCCGCCGTGGGCGAGGAGGTCGACTCCGGTGGCCAGTTCGCCGTGTCCGGAGGTGTCCACGTGGAGGTGGTAGCCGCCGGGCGCGGCCGCCCGCAGGCCGTCGGCCAGGCCCGGGTCGTGGTAGTCGAGGACCTCGGCGACGCCCAGTGCGCGGACGCGGGCGAAGTCGCCGGGACGCGCGGTGGCGACCACGTGCGCCCCGGCCGCCGCGGCCAGGGCCACGGCCGCGGAGCCGACGTTGCCGGCCCCGCCGCCGACGTACACGCTCTGCCCGGCTCGCAGCCGCCCGTGCCGGAACAGGGCGAGCCAGGCGGTGGCGGCGGGGTGGGCGGCCGCCACCAGGTCAACCGGGTCGACCCCCGGCGGGACCGGGTACAGCCGGTCGGCGGCGACCGCGGCGTACTCGGCGAAGGAGCCCTGTCGCCCGGCGTGCCCAAGGCTGTTGCACCACACCGGCTGCCCCGGCGCGAACCCGACCGCGCCGGGGCCCGCGGCGGCGACCTCGCCGACCAGATCCCGGCCGATCACGAACGGCGACGGCATGGGGGTGGGGTAGGCGCCCGACCGCACGAAGACGTCCACCGGATCGACGGCCACCGCCCGCACCCGCACCAGGACGTCGGTGGGGCCGATGACCGGCACCGGTATCTGCCCGTACCGGATGCTCTCGGCCGGACCGGGCTCCGTGACATAGGCGGCATGCATGTGGGCGGGCAGGGACATCGGCGCACTCCCTCGTGTTCGCGGTTGTCGACGTGTTCACCTACGTTCCCCGAGCGGTGCGGCGAAGAAGCGGAGGACACGGCGCCCGACTCCTCCGACGTCCTGCCCGGTCCCGGGCGACCGTCCCGGGGCCGGCCTCGAGCGCGATCAGCCCCCGGCCGTGTGCGACCCTGGCACCGGTCGTCGGGGTGACGAAAAACCGTTCGCCCGGTGAAACGGCCACGGCCTACCGTGTGGACGCGTGAGCAGACGTTTGCGCGGGTTCGCCGCTGTCAACGCCCAGATCATCGCCGACGGCGAGTACACGACCGACGACGGAGCCGTCGTCGTCGTGGGCCCGGCGCTGAAGGCGGCGATCTCCGGCACCGTGAGCCATCCACCCGACGGACCCCTCGATGCGCCCGCGGCGACCGGTCACCGGACGTCTTTCGAGGTGACGGCTGAAAGCAGCCTTCAGGCAGCGCGACGGCTGCACCTCGCCGGAGCCGAACGGATCGCCGTTTTGAACTTCGCCTCGGCCCGTAACCCCGGAGGGGGCTACCTCGGCGGCGCCAAGGCGCAGGAGGAGGATCTCTGCCGCAACGCTCTGCTGCATCCCTGTCTCCTCCAGGCTCCCGACTACTACGCCGCCCACCGCGATTCCCCTGACCTGCTCTACAGTCACCGCGTCATCTGGTCCCCCGGCGTTCCCGTGCACCGCGACGACGACGGCCGATTGCTGGCCGACCCGTATCCGGTCTCGTTCCTGACCTGCCCCGCCCCCAACGCCGGACAAGCGCTGCGTCGTGACCCGAGCGTGGGGAGCCGAATCCGGCGTGTGCTCCACCAGCGTGCGGAACGAGTCCTGGCCGTGGCCGCTCACCACGGCGCGAGCCGGCTGGTCCTCGGCGCCTGGGGATGCGGAGTGTTCCGCAACGACCCGCGCCAGGTCGCCGAGGCGTTCCAGGTTCATCTCACCGCGGGTGGCGCGTTCTCGACCGCGTTCGAACGGGTCGTCTTCGCGGTCTGGGACCGCTCACCTGACTCCGCCAACAGGGCCGCGTTCACCGAACGTTTCGCCTCCGCGGAGGAGCCGGCCTCCGAAAGGCCGTGACACGAGGCCGATGTGGCTCCAAGGGTGAGTGCCGACCTCGCCCTCCGGCGCGTTTCCGCTCCGCTTCGCGGTGCTCCCGCCGGTCCTGGTCTCCGGGTCGTCCCGGTCCCGCTCGTCAGCGGTCAGGGGTGCTGAGCGCGGGTCAGGCCCGGAGTCCGCGCGAGCCGTAGGCCGGGCCGAACACGACCAGCAGCGCCAGGTCCTCGGCGACGTCCACGAAGCGGTGCTCCTCGCCTGCCGGGACGAAGATCACCGCGCCGGGGCCGACCTCGGCCTCGCCGTCCGGTGTCACGATCCGGGCCCGGCCGGCGGTCACCACATAGATCTCGTCCTCGGTGTGGGGACTCTGGGTGTCGGCTCCGCCCGCCGGGATGCAGTACGTCCCAACGGACAGGTCGGGCCTCCTGAGGTGCTCAACCCAGTCGTTGGCGGTCCCGGCAACCGGCTGCGCCCACTCCCCTGCGCCCTTGATGATCCGCATGCTGGAGACCCTACCGTCAGGCCGCTCCCGGGTTCACCGCGCCCGTGCCCGTGAGCCGATGCCCGCACCGGACGGCCCGCCGCCGGAGGCTTTGTTCGGAGTTGTTTTTTCACTTCGCGCCGCCGAAGCCGAACAACGTTTCCCTGGTAGACACCGGCTAGAACCGAACGGCGATCCCCGACAAGGAGTGAGATGCGAACGCATCGAATCAGACACGCCGTCGCCACCGTGGCGATGGTGGGCCTCGCGACCTTGGCGACGTCGGCTCTGCCGGCGGCCGCGGCCGCAGCATCGAACACGTCTGAATGGCTGAAGAACTGCAGTTACGTCTGGTCCGCATGGGATCCCGACGAAGGGGCGGCCGCAGGCTACTCGTACTGCAAGACGCCGTACCAGGTCTACCAGCATCGAGTGGTCCTCGGATGCTATTACGGCGGATGGGCCTACGGCCCCTGGGTGAGGGCCTGGGAAACGTCGGACACCACCTGCGTGGACGGCAGCGGCGCCTCTTCGGGCGCTGTGGAAGTACGGTAACGGGTTCTGTTCGGGGGTGGCCGGAATACGGCGGAAGCTAACGCCTGCGGCCCTTTCTCCGCATTCCGGCCACCTTCTATGGGCCGACGACGCGGTCCTTTCCTGGAACGGAACGAGAATTCAAGGGGCATCATGAGAAAGTTCCGTATGTTTCGCAGACTGACCGTCAGTGGCACAGCGGCCATCGCCGCCGCCTCCGCGCTGCTGGCGACCAGCGGTCCGGTGAGTGCGGCGGCGCCGTGGGAGTGCGGATCCAGCTGGGGGTGTGTGTACGAGCACGCCGGCGGCGAGGGCGAGCGTTACGCGCTGCTCTACAACAACTGCGCCAACACGTACCTGCCGCCCGCCTGGTTGGACCGGGTCAGCTCGATCCGGACCTACAGCCGCGGCGTCTGGCTGGACAACGGCAAGGGCCAGTTCAAATGGTATGAGCCGTACAGCAAGTCCAACATCTCCTGGGACTACAACGACCGGGCCACCAATTACCGGGTGGACTGCTAGCGGTCCCCGCCGGCCGCTCGGCGGCCGGTGGGCAGTCGCTCCGGGGCGAGCCGGCGCGATCACTTCGGAGGCCCGGCACACGATCCCGCGTCGGCGTTCCCCGCCTCCGGGACCGAGCCGACTCGGCGGAACGTACGCCGGTACGCGTGGGGGCTGACGCCCGTGACGCGCTTGAAGCGGTCGCGAAAAGCGGTGGAGGAGGCGAAGCCGACCTGGGCGCCGACGCGTTCGACGGTGTGGTCGGTGGTTTCCAGCAGGTGCTGGGCTTGGCGGACGCGGGCGCGGTGCAGCCATTGAAGCGGGGTCGTGCCGGTCTGCTCGCGGAAGCGGCGCATCAGCGTGCGGGGGCTCAGGCCGGCCTGGGCGGCGATGTCGGCCACGGTCAGATCGCGGACCAGGGAGGCCTGCAGCCAGGTGAGCAGGGGCTCGAACGCGGACCCTCGGGTCACCGACGGCAACGGCTGGACGACGAACTGGGCCTGCCCGCCCTCCCTCTCCAGCGGCATGACCGACAGCCGGGCGGCGTCGGCCGCCACGGCTGAGCCGTAGTCACGGCGGATCAGGTGCAGGCACAGGTCCAGCCCGGCCGCGGCGCCCGCGGAGGTGAGGATCTGCCCGTTGTCGACGTAGAGCACGTCGGGGTCCACCTCGATGTCCGGGTATGCGGCGGCCAGCCGGTCGGCCGCGGCCCAGTGGGTGGTGGCACGCAGGCCGCCGAGCAGTCCGGCGGCGGCCAGAGGGAAGGCGCCCGAGCAGATGGAGGCGATACGGACGCCGCCGTCGGCGGCGGTCCTGAGGGCGTGGCGGACGGCCGGTGACAGCGGGGCCATCGGGGTCGCGGTGCCGGGGACGATGATCGTGCCGGCGTCCTCCAGCCCGTCCAGCCCCCAGGGGGCGCGCAGGGTGAACGCGCCCGCGTCCACCTCCGGACGCTCGGCGCAGACGCGCACCCGGTAGCCGGGACGGCCGTCGGGCGATCTCGTGCGGGTGAAGACCTCGATCGGGGTGGACAGATCGAAGGGGATCACCTGGTCGAGGGCGAGGACGGCGACGGTGTGCATGCCCGCAAGCTATCCGTCCGCACGTGTTCCGCCGCCGCCGTCGGCAGCCGGACCGCCGCCATGCGGGGGCTGCTCCTCAGCCGTTTGGCGGTATCCCGTTGACAGGTGTCGCGAATGCCACTGGGAGGCGGATCGGCGGTCCGGCTAGCGTCGGTGGCGATCTTCACCGTCGACGGGAGAGGGAACATGCATCCGTCCGTTCACCCTGGCAGCGGCCCGGGCCGTGTCCGCGTCGGCTCGTGGCGCACGGGGGCAATCAAATGATCATGAGCGTCGTCCCGCCGGTGCTGATCGGCCTGTCCTACGCCGTGGTGACGTCACTGATCCGCGAACCGCACCGGCGCCGTTTCAACGCCATCATGGTGGCCGGAGCGGGAGCCGCCTACCTCAGCGGCGGCGGCCTGGGCGGCTGGGAGTTCGTCTTCACCGCCGCCGTCACCTATTGCGCGTACCGCGGGCTGGAGTCGTGGACGTTCATCGGCGTCGGCTGGCTGCTGCACACCGCCTGGGACGTCCTGCACCATCTCAAGGGCAGTCCGATCATCCCTTTCGCCCACAACTCGTCCCTCGGGTGCGCCATTTGCGACCCGGTCATCGCCCTGTGGTGCCTGCGCGGCGGCCCCTCGCTCGTGGACCTCGCCCGTTCCCGGTGGAGACTGCTCAACCGGTTCCGGAGCGGCGCGGCCTGAGCCCGGCCGTGCCCACGGGTACGTCAGGAAGAGCACCGGCCCGCACAACCGGGACGACGTCGGCGAAGAAGCGCTCCAGGTGCCCGCGGGTCGTCGCGGCGTCGGTGAAGAGGAAGCCTTCGAAGCCGACGCCGAACAGGTCGTTGCCGAATCCGCGAGGCCCGTCACACGGGTTCAGCGGAAGGCGGCCGCGTTGCGTCGCGCCCAGGCGGCGTAGGTGCGGGGCGCCCGGCCGAGGACGTGCTCGACGTCAGGACTGAGGCGCTGTTCGGCGGGGCTGGGATCGCCGAGGATGGCGAGGGTGGTCTCGACCACCGGCTCGGGCATGAACCGCAGCATGTGCGCGCGGGCCTGCTCGCGGGTCTGCTCGACGAACCGGACGGGCTCGCCGAGGGCGTCGCCGATCGCCTCGGCCTGCCGCCTGGGCGTGACGAGGGCGGGGCCGGTCAGTTCGTAGACCCGCCCGGCGTGGCCGTCCTCGCGCAGCGCCGCCGCGGCGACCTCGGCGATGTCGGCCGGATCGACGACCGGCAGGCCGACGTCCCCGAACGGCGCGGCGACGGCACGCGCCGTTCGCACCGACTCGGCCCAGGCGTAGGTGTTGGAGTTGAAGCCGCCGGGCCGCAGGATCGTCCACTCCATGCCCGACTGCCGGGCCGCGTCCTCGACGGAGCGCATGAGGATCCCGTGAGAGGGCGACTCCGCCCGGGTCGCCACACCCTGGGAGGACAGCACCACCACCCGCTCGACGCCGCCGGCCCTGGCGACGTCGAGGATGTCCCGCGGGCTGAGCAGGTGCGCGTCGGCGCCGCTCTGCAGGAAAAGCGCCCGCGCGCCGTCGAGCACGGGCCGCAGGCTCTCCGCGTCGGCCAGGTCCGCCCGCCGGTGCCCGACCCCCCGCGGCACGTCCGCCGGCGAGATCCCCCTGGAGGTCGCCGTCACCTGCCCGCCGGTCGCCGCGAGCGTCCGCACCAGCGATCGGCCGACGTTGCCGGTCGCTCCGGTCACCACGATCATGTCGTCCCCTGAATATTAGTTAGTCAACTGACTTAATCGCACGATAGCACGGCCCGGGGCCGACGGACATCGGGACGAAGTTCCGCCATGCGGCTCGCCGGGCGCGTCCTGGCGCTGTTTTCCGCGCCGCCCCAGGGCGGCGCCCGCGAGCCGCGCGAAGAGCCCCGCACGGCCGTCCGCTTCACCGGCCACGACCGAGGGCGCGCCGATCGGGCCGCCGCGGCGCCCGATCGGCGCGCCCTCGCAGCGGTGGACGACTCAGGCCTTCAGCGACGCGGTGATCGCCATCGTGGTGTAGGCCATGGTGAAGCCGCCTCCGATCGCGTCGACGGCGGCCCCGACGCCCTCCAGCACCTCGGCCAGCCTGTCCGGCGGGAGCCGGGTGAGCGCACCGGTGGTGGGCAGCAGGTCGAGCCAGTCGTCGCGGCCGTAGTACCGCTCCCAGTCGAATCGCCACTGCTCCGGCTCGCCGAACCCGGCCGCCTCCCGGATCCCGTCGGCGAACGTCGCGAACATCTCCTGGTAGACGTCCTGGGCGGACCTCGGCGCTCCGGCGCCGAACGGCGAGCCGGGCGCCGCCTTCCGGAGCCCGTCGGCGAGGGCCTCCGCGACGGAGGGCGGCGGGTCGTACACGTGCGCGAACACCGCCAGCAGGCCGCCGGGACGCAGCACCCGCGCCGCCTTGGCCACGCCCGCGACGGGGTCCACCCAGTGCCAGGACTGCCCGGCGACGACCGCGTCGAAGGCGCGACCGGCGGCGTCCCAGTCCTCGAACCTCGCCACCTCGACCTCGACCCCGGTACGACGGGCGAACTCGGCCATCCGGACATCCGGCTCGACGCCCAGCACGTTGCACCCGGCCGCCAGGAACTGGCGGGCCTCTATGCCGGTACCGCAGCCGACGTCGACGATGTCGGGGCCGGGGCTGGCTGCGATGACCCGCCGTACCAGGGCGTCGGGATACTCGGGCCTGGCCCGGTCGTAGCGTTCGGCGTCGACCCCGAACGACTCCGCCGTCCGCCTGGCCTTGTGGGGCTCGTTCCGCGGAGGCCACGGTTGCTCCTGCGATATAGTGGGCATGCGCCCACCATAGTGGGCAGGTGCCCACTCTGCAATCGGGCAGCGGTTCGCGATGAGCGAAGGGCGGGCGAGGGCACGAGAAGGAGGAACGGGCGATGCCGACTGGAGTGGCCTTGCGGGACGTGCGGCAGCAGTTGTTCGAGGCCGCCGAGCGCGTCCTGCTCCGGGACGGGGCGAACGGCCTGACCAGCCGGGCGGTCACGGCGGAGGCGGGCGTCGCCAAGGGGGTCCTGCACCGGCACTTCGAGGACTTCGACGCCTTCCTCGCCGAGCTCGCGCAGGAGCGCGTCGCCCGGCTCGAGGGCCAGGCCGCCGCCCTTCGCGGCTCCGCCGGGACCGGCAGCGTCGACGGCAACCTGACCGAGGCGCTGATCGTCCTGTTCGACCCGGTCGCCGTGGCGATGGTTGGCCTCGTCATCTTCCGGGATGAGTTGCGTGCCCGGCTGCGGCAGTCCCGGCCGGCTCCCGGCATCCCGGTCCTGACGGACGCGGCGGCCATGATCGCCGCCTACCTGAACGAGGAGTGCGAGCTGGGCCGCATCGCGGCGGACGCCGACGTGGACGCGCTGGCGCTCTCCCTGATCGGGGCCGGGCACATGCTGTTCGCCGGCCGGGAGGGGGTCGCGCCGGAGCCCGAGGAAGTCGGCAAGGTCGTGAACGCCGTCATCGCCGATGTCGTGCAAAGACGACTGCTGTGAGCCGGCGACCGCGCACCTATAGTCAGTGAGGTGGCTGACTCAACAAGAGCGCGGGGTGCCGACAAGCGCCGGAGACTGACGGCCGCGGCGGCGAGGGTCCTGCACCAGCAGGGCGTGGAGCGCACCACCATCGCCGACGTCGCCGCCGCCGCCGACGTCCCCGTCGGGAACGTCTACTACTACTTCAAGACCAAGGACGAGCTGGTCCAGGCCGCCTTGGCCGAGCACGCCGGACACCTCGCCGAACTCACCGGCGGCCTCGACGCGCTCCCCGACCCCCTCCAGCGCCTCAAGGCGCTGGTCGAGGCCTGGGTCGGCCGGCGTGACACCGCGGCGCGCTACGGCTGCCCCACCGGCACCTTGGCCGCCGAACTCGACAAGCGCGCCGAAGGAGGCCTCGACCTGGAAGCGGGCAAGGTCATCCGGCTGCTCCTGGACTGGGTCGAACGTCAGTTCCGCGAACTGGGCCTGCCCGACCCCGACGACCTCGCGCTCACCTTCGTCGGCGCCTACCAGGGCATGTCACTGCTGGCCGCCGCCCTGCGCGACCCGGACGTCATGACCCGCCAAGGCGCCCGCCTGACCCGCTGGCTCGACTCCCTCGCCGACCACGACACCAGGGCGGCGCCCCCGGCGCCATGATCTCCCGCGCGTCCCCGAACGCCCGTCCGGCCCGATCGACGCGACCCGCCTTCGACCTTCCCCAAGGCCACCGCCGCCGAGATTTCGCGGCGCACCGGCTGAACCCCTTCGCAACCTTTGGCGCGCGGACCGCAACTCCCGGCCGTGTCGGCGAAGACGGTGCGACGCCTAGCGTGCTTGCCGTAGGCGGTGTCCGAGGATCGGAGAAAACGATGGTCGACATGCGCGTGGCACTCGCCTGCGCGGCCGTGACGGTCACGGCGGTGGCAGGGTGCGCCCAAGGGGCCGAGGAGGTCGCCGGCGCCGGCCGTACGGCACAGCCGCAGGTCAGACTGGACAGCGGCGTGATCGGCGGCGTGGACGACGGCGACGTGGTCAGGTTCCGCGGCGTCCCCTACGCCGCGCCACCCGTGGGACGGCTGCGCTGGCGTTCCCCCGAGCCTCCGGCCGCGTGGCGCGGAGTCAGGGCGGCCACCGTCTCCGGCCCCGTCTGCCCGCAGCCCGGCACGGACCCGGCGCGGGTCAGCGGACAGGAGGACTGCCTCACGCTCGACGTCACGATGCCGAAGAAGGCCGCGACCACTCCCCGGCCCGTCATGGTGTGGCTCCACGGAGGAGGCTTCACCGCGGGAACCGGCTCGGAGACCGACCCCCGGCGGCTGGCGGTCGAAGGCGACATGGTCGTCGTCACGGTCGAGTTCCGGCTGGGGGTGCTGGGCTACATGGCGCTGCCCGGCATGACCGACGCGGGCAGCTTCGGGCTGCAGGACCAGCAGGCCGCCCTGCGGTGGGTACGGCGCAACGCCGGGGCGTTCGGCGCGGACCCGCGAAACGTGACCCTGTTCGGCGAGTCCGGCGGCGGCGTCGCCGTCTGCGGCCACCTCACCTCACCCGCGGGCAGAGGCCTGTTCAGCAAGGCGATCATGCAGAGCGGCGCCTGCGGGACCGTCCTGCTGGCCAACTCGGCCGGACCTGGCTCCCCCCGCCTGCCGTTCTGGCGCCCGATGCGCGACAGCGTCGCCGCGACACGGGCCGGGGCGAAACAGCTCGGCTGCCCCGTCGACCAGGGCGACGCCAAAACCCTCGACTGCCTGCGCGCCCAGCCGCTCGCCAGGCTGCTGACGCTCACGGGGAGGTTCGCCGCGGCGGCCTACGGCGGCCGCACCCTGCCGCGCCGGCCGGCACGCGCCCTGGAGGAGGGGCGCTTCTCCAAGGTGCCGGTGCTGTCCGGCCACACCGCCGACGAGGCGCTGATGTTCGCCGACGTGTTCGCGCTGGCGGGTAAGCCGATCACCGACGCCGACCTGCCCGGCCTCCTGGCCCAGGGGTTCGGCGACAAGGCCGACGAGATCGCCGGGCGCTACCCTCGCGAGGACCATCCGAGCGCGGCCCAGGCGTGGGCCGCCGCCTACACCGACGCCGTCTTCGCCTGCCCGCACGCCGAGGCCGACGACGCGCTGGCCCGCCGCACCCCGGTGTACGCCTACGTGTTCGCGGACAGGACCGCGCCGCCGTACCTGCCGACGCCGCCCGGCTTCCCCGCGGGCGCCCCGCACGCCTCCGAACTGGCCTACCTGTTCGAGGTGAAGGACAAGCCGATCGACCTGGACGGCGAGCACGTGCCGCTGACCCCCGCCCAGCGGGCCGTGGCCGACGACATGGTGGCGGCCTGGACGACCTTCGCGCGCACGGGCGCCCCCGGCGGGAAGGGGTGGCCGCGCTGGGAGCGGGGCCGCCGCCTGGCGCACGTGATCACCGAGAAGGCCGGCAGCACCGCCGTGACCGGCCCGCCGAGGTGCGGCGGAGAACGATGACGGCCACCCCGCCCCACCGCGTCTCGGCCAGGGTGACGGTGACCCTCCTGGTCGTGGCCGCGGCCGTGTTCGCCGCTCTCGACCTCGCGCTGTACCGGGCCGGGCAGCGCACCTCGGGAGCGTACGGCCCGGCGGCGGGGCTGGCCGCGGCCCTGCTCGTCGACCTCTGCCTGCCGTTCGCGCACCGCTTCCCCCGGGCGGTCGCCGCGGTGACGATCGCGGTCTCGGCCGCCGTCGCCCTCGCCAGAGCCGTGGCGCCCGGCCTTCTCAGCCCGCAGGGCCCGCCGCTGCCCGGCGCCGTGCCGATGTGCACGCCGGTCGTCGTGTGGTTCCTCGCCCACCGGCTGAGCCGCCGCGACGCGCTCGCCGGCACGGCCGCGCTCGCCGTGCTGGCCGCCCATCCGTGGACGCCCGGCTGGCAGGCGGTCGGCTCCGGCCTGTCGGCCACCGTGCTCCCCGCGGTGCTCGGCCTCTACGTACGGGCCAGGGCCGACCTGGTCGCCTCGCTGCGCGAGCGGGCCGAGACCGCCGAGCGCGAGCGCCACCTGCTGGCCGAGCACGCCAAGGCCGCCGAGCGCGAACGGCTGGCCGCCGAGATGCACGACGTCGTCACCCACCACGTCACCGAGATCGTCCTCGCCGCCGGGGCGCTGAAGATCTCGGCGCCGGACACCGCCGTGCGGTCCGCCGCCGAGCAGATCCGTGAGGCGGGCGCCAGGACCCTCACCGAACTGCGTGACCTCATCGGCGTCCTGAGCCGGGGCGACCAGGCTCCCCCGCGCCAGACGGCGGAACCCGCCGACCTGGCCGACGCCGTGCGATCCACGGGCGAGCCGGTCGCGCTCCACGTCAGCGGGGACCCCGCCGGGATCTCACCCGCGGTCGCGCGCGCCGCGCGCCGCGTGCTGCAGGAGTCGCTCACCAACGCCAGGAAGCACGCCCCGGGGGCACGGGTCGAGGTGGACATAGGGTACGGCCGTGACAGCGTGTCCGTCGCCGTGCGCAACGACCGGCCTGCGCGGCCCGCCGACCCCTCCCTGGCCGCCAGCGGTTCCGGCCTCGGACTCGACGGGCTGCGCCGCCGGGTCACCCTCCTCGGCGGCTCCTTCACCGCCGGCCCGCACCCCGGCGGCGGTTTCGCGGTGTCGGCGACCCTGCCCGCGGCCGTGCCCACAGAACGGGACTCCGAATGATCAAGGTGCTGGTGGCCGACGACGACCCGATGGTCCGCCGTCATCTGCGCACGATCCTCACGGCCGACGACCGGGTCCAGGTGGTCGCCGAGGCCGAGGACGGCGCGGAGGCCGTGGAGGCCGTCGTGCGGACCGCACCCGACGTCGTCCTCATGGATCTGCGGATGCCCGGCGTCGACGGGATCACCGCCACCGCCGAGATCGCCCGGATGGCCGACCCGCCGGTGGTCGTCGCGCTGACCACGTTCGACTCCGACGCCCACGTGCTGCGGGCGCTGCAGGCGGGCGCGGGCGGCTTCCTGGTCAAGTCGACGTCGCCGGAGGACCTGGTCAGGCTCATCGAGGTGGCGGCGGGCGGCCACACGGTGCTGTCCCCCGTGGCGGCCCGGCGGCTGGTCACGCGCTCGGCCGAGACCGCGAGCCGCCGCCAAGCCGTACGGGCCAGGGTGGAGGCCCTGAGCGACCGCGAGCGTGACGTGCTGCGCTGCCTCGGCGAGGGCCTGACCAACGGCGAGATCGCCGGCAGCCTGTTTTTGTCGGAGGCCACCGTCAAGAGCTACATCTCCCGCCTGCTGACCAGGCTCGACCTGGCCAACCGCACCCAGGCCGGCCTCCTGGCCCACGAGGCGGGCCTGACGGGGGAACCGGGACCGGGAGACGGCCGCCCGTGACGCCGCCGCCGGCGGCCGGCTGGCCGGCCACATTTGGCTACTTTCGGAATCCGACCGGCGACGGCGAGTAGCATTGATTCGGGTCGGAGCCCCGCCAGGCCTTCCCCGCGGCGTGCGCCCACGGCGGGTGCCGCCCCTCACCCTCGGCGGCGCGGCCCCGGCCGTGGCCGGCCGCCCGCACCCCGACGCGGAGGATGTGACAGCTGTGAGGCCAGACCGGCGATCCGGCATCAAGATCGGGCCCGACGACCCCCGTTACGAGCCGCTCTGCCGGGGCTTCAACCCCAGATGGCGCGCCGAGCCCGACCACATCCGGCTGCCCAGGACCGCCGAAGAGGTCAAGAACGCCCTGCAGGAGGCCCTCCACGAGCCGTCGACGCCGCAGAGGTCACGCATCACGGTGCGATCCGGCGGCCACTGCTACGAGGACTTCGTGTGCTCCGCGGACGTGCGGGTCATCATCGACCTGTCGCTCATGGACGGCGTCCAGATCGACGAGGCCACCGACACCGTCTGCGTCGAGGCGGGCGTCACCAACGGGCACCTCTACAAGAAGCTGTGCCTTCCGACCGGCAGGGCGCTGCCCGGCGGCTCGTGCCCCTCGGTCGGGATCGGCGGGCACGTGGTGGCCGGAGGGTTCGGGCCGCTGTCGCGCCAGCACGGCCTCACCGTCGACTACCTGCACGCCGTCGAGGTCGCCGTCGTGACGGAGAACGGCGAGGTCGAGCTGGTCACCGCCACCGCCGACGACACCGACACCGACCTTGCGGACCTGTGGTGGGCGCACACCGGGGGCGGTGGCGGCAACTTCGGCGTCATCACCCGGCTGTGGTTCCGTGGCCTGCCCCCGGCCCCCAGGAGCGTCTTTCTGGCCACCGGCGGCTGGGAGTGGAAGCACATCGACGAGGGCCGCTTCCGACGGATCGTGGAGAACTTCGGCGCCTTCTTCGAGCAGCACCAGGGCGGTGCGGACGACGAGTACGCCGACCTGTTCGGGATCCTGCTGCTGAGCCACGCCAGCCGCACCGAGATCGGCCTGATCGCCCAGATCGACTCCGGGGTCCGCGACGCCCGCAGGCTGATCACCGACTTCCAGCACGAGATCAACTCGGGCGTGAAGCGGGCCCTGGGCCCGCTGACCGAGGCCCACGGGGAGTTCGCCGGCCTGGCCGTGCTGGGCGACCTCTTCACCGGCTCACGCCGGCCCGCCGCCGTGCCCTGGACGGTGGTCGAGAAGGTCACCGGCGCGCCGCACAACGACCGGTGCGGCAAGCACAAGTCGGCCTACATGCGCACCCGGCTGCCCGAGGACCAGGCGGGCGCCCTGTGGCAGGCTCTGACCGCGGACAGAGAGGTCTCCCGCGACGCGGTGGTGCAGATCGACTCCTACGGCTCCGCGATCAACCGGCGACGGCCCGGCGACACCGCGACGGCGCAACGCGACTCCGTCCTGAAACTCCAGCACCAGGCCTACTGGCCGGTCGGGCAGAGCGGCGACGACCAGCTGCGGTGGATCCGCACGCTGTACCGGGACATGTACCCGCACGGCGTGCCCTCGCGCGGCGAGCACACCGACGGCTGCTACATCGGCTACCCGGACGTCGACCTCGGCGACCCGGAGTGGAACACCTCCGGCATCCCCTGGCCGACCCTGTACTACGGCGTCAACTACCCCCGGCTGCGGCGGGCCAAGGGGCGTTGGGACCCGAACAACGTCTTCCGGCACGCGCAGTCCATCGAACCGCCGGACGGCGCCGGCCCGCCCTGACCGGTCCGCTGCTCCTTCGGGAAGGCGAAGAGGACACAGGCCGGAAACCGGCTGACGCCCCTGCGAGGATCCACGCGATATGTGCGATTCCCGGCACTCGCGCGGACCGGCCGCCGGCCGCGACGATGGACCGATGACCAGCGAACCCATCGACCTGACCGCCGCGCTGAGCTCCTTCGAGGCCCTCTGGAGCCCGCGGATCGTCACCCGTGTCAACGACTACGACGTCCGCATCGCCAAGGTGGCGGGCGAGCACGTCTGGCACGCCCACGACGACACCGACGAGTTCTTCCTCGTCCTGGACGGCGAGCTGAACATCGCCCTGCGCGGGGCGGAGGCCGGGGAGCGGGTCGTGACCCTGCCCGCGGGGGCGGTGTTCGTGGTGCCGCGCGGCGTCGAGCACAAGCCCTCCTCACCGGCCGGGGCCTCGATCCTGATGTTCGAACCGACCGGCACCATGTCCGTCGGCGACAGGCACGACCCCGTGCCCGGCCACGTCGACGCCACCACAGGCCACGAGCTGAACTGACGGAAAGGGCCTCCGCGGCGTCGAGAGCCGCATGTCCGCCGGCCCGCGAGACGAGCCCCTCCCAGAAGCCCTCCCCCCGGAGCCCCCCGGGGGAAGCCGGCCGTGACGTCGCCGCCGACGGCGTGCGATCCTGACCACCGGCGAAACGAGGATCGGGGGCTTGGATGATCGACAGCGCCGGGCGGCTGGCGGGGGGCTCCGGGCCGCAGTCCAGGCGTCGCCGGGCCCTGACCTGGCAGTCGATGGGGGTCGTGCTGATCTGTGTGCTGGCCGACGTGGGCATGTTCGTGCTGACCAGGCCGGTGAGCGGCCCCGGGTACGCGATCGTGCTGGCCGGCACGGTCGCCGCCGACCTGCTGCTGGCCGCGCCCGTGAGGTGGACGCGGGAGATCGCGATCGTGCACGCCGCGGTGGCCGCGATCACGCCGATGCTGCTGCCGTCCGGCCCCGAACCGGCCCAGGCGAACAACGCGGGCCTGATCGTGGCGGCGTTCCTGGCGGGGGCGTGGCTGCGGTCCTGGCCCGCGGTCGAGGCCCTGGGGGCCCTGGTGATCGGGCTGATGGTCAACCAGATGGTCACCGCGGTGGGGGCCTGGCCGGAGCGTGCCGTGGTGACGCTCACCAGTTGCATGCTGCCGTGGCTGGTCGGGCGCGTCACGATGGCCCGCCGCGCGTACGTCGCCGATCTCGAACGGCACGCCGACCACCTGCGCCGCGACCGGCAGGCGGCCGTACGGCGGGCCGTGGCGCGCGAGCGCGGCACGATCGCCAGGGACCTGCACGACGTGATCTCCCACCACGTCAGCACGATCGGCATCCACGCGGGCGCCGCCCGGCGGGAGCTGGCCGGCCGGGACGAGGCGGCCACGCGATCGCTGGCGGCCGTCGAGTCGGCCAGCCGGTCGGCGATGCTCGACCTGCGCAGGCTGCTGGACGTGCTGCACGGCGAAACGCCCGCCTCCGGCGACCGGCAGCCCGGCATCGCCTCCGTGGACGAGCTGCTCGACGGCGTCCGGTCGGCGGGGATCCCCGTACGGCTGGCGACGGACGGCCGGGGCGGGGAGCTGCCGGGTTCGGTGGACGTGGCCGTGTACCGGACCCTGCAGGAGGCGCTCACCAACGCCGTACGGCACGGCGACGGGACGGGAGTGGATGTGGAGCTGCGCTATCGGCCGCAGGAGTTCACCGTGACCGTGACCAACGGGACCCCGGCCCGCGTGGAGCGCCCGGACGAGGGGCGCGCCCGCCGCGGCCTGGCCGGGGTCAGGCAGCGGGTGATCCTGCTCGGCGGCACGGTCCGCTACGGCCAGGCCGACGGACGGTCATGGCGGCTGGAGGCGGGCTTCCCGCTGGAGGAAACATGACGATCCGGGTGCTGTTGGCCGACGACCACTCGATGTTCCGCGCCGGGATGCGGGCCGTCCTGGCGACCGAGCCCGGCCTGGAGTGCGTGGCCGACGTGGGCGACGGCAGGGCCGCGGTCAGCGAGATCCACCGGCTGCGCCCGGAGGTGGCGGTCCTCGACGTGCGGATGCCGAGGCTCGACGGGCTCGCCGCGACCGAGGCGATCATGGCGGCCCCGGGCAACGTCACCCGGGTGCTGGTGCTGACGACGTACGACTCCGACGCCTACGTCTACCAGGCGATCCGCGCGGGGGCGAGCGGGTTCCTGCTGAAGAGCCTCCCGCCGGAGGAGATGGTCACGGCGATCCGGGTGGCGGCCCGCGGCGACGCGCTGATCGACCCGTCGGTGACGCGGCGGCTCATCGAGAGGTTCGCCTCCCATCTGGAGCCGCCGGAGCCCGCCCCGGGGCTCGACCGGCTCACCGCCCGCGAGCGCGAGGTGCTGCTGCTGATCGCCGATGCCCGCAGCAACGCCGAGATCGCGGACCTGCTCCGCGTCGGCGACGAGACGGTGAAGACGCACGTGTCGCGGGTGCTGGCCAAGCTCGGCCTGCGCGACCGGGTGCACGCCGTCGCCTACGCGCACCGCCACGGCCTCGTCGAACGCTGATCCCCCGTACGGGGGATCAGAGGTCCCCCGTACCCGTGACGATTCGCCTCCGCGCGCTGCATAGCGTCTGCCGCGATGAACATCAAAGCCCTTCTCAGCGCGCTGATCGTCCTGCTCGCCGTGCCGGTGGTCTTCCCGTCCGCCGCGCACGCCGACGGCGGGCCGGTCGGCGCGGACATCCTGGTCGCGCAGACGCTCGGCAGCCGGGAGATCACCGTCGTGATCAGGCGCGTGGCGGAGGTTCCGGGGCCGGTGCGGGTCGAGGTCGTCACGCACCGCGGCTCGCCGCCCGGCACGCTGGACCTGAGCCTGTCGCCCTCCGGCACGGGCACGGTGACCAGCGGCGCGCGGCTGGCGCTCGGCGCCGATCCCGGCCTGTACGGCAGCACGCTGGCCGTGGACAGGCCGGGCCCGTGGGAGATCGCGGTCGGCGACGGCGAGCGGACCGCCCGGATCCCGTTCGTGGTCCCGGCCCGGGTGTTCTCCGCGTGGGAGCGGGCCTCCTACGGCGGGTTCGCGGCGGCGGGGGTCTGCCTGCTCGGCGCGCTGACGCTCGCCGTGCGGTCGCGCCGCGCCTGGCCGTCGCTGGTGTCGTTCGCGGGCATGATCGCCGCTCTGGCCGTGGCGGTCACCGCGGCCCTGCTGTCGGCCGCCGTCCCGCCGCCCGCGCCGCCGGGCACCCGGCTCGACCCGACCGTCGAGAACGTGTCCAACCCCTTCGAGAGCGCGACCTTTCCCAAGGCGGACTACTCGCGCCCGCCGGTCAACGTCGCCGTCCACGCGCCGGACGCCGTCGCGAAACGGCCCGCCGAGCTGCGCCTGTCGCTGACCGACACCTCCACGGGCCTGCCCGCCGACGACTTCCTGGTCCACCACGACGCGCTCATGCACCTGATCGTCGTCGGCCCGTCCGGCGAGCTGTGGCACCTGCACCCTATCCGCGTCGCCCCCGGCGACTACCGGGTCTCGTTCGTCCCGCCGCAGGGCGGCGCCTACGCGGTGTCGGCCGAGGTGGCACGGCGCGGCGGCGGCGTCCAGCTCGCCCGCTCCCCCGTCCCCGTCCAGGTCGCCGGCCTCCCCGCCGCGACCGCCGCGGGCGAGCCCGCCGGCCTCGGGTCCCGCGTGGTGGACGGCGTCCCGGTACGGCTGGCCGCGACCTCGTCCGGCTCCGCCACCACGATCACGGCCAGGATCGGCGACCGCGCCGAACTCCAGCCGTGGCTGGGCATGATCGGCCACCTGATCGTCATCGGCCCCTTCGACGGTTCCCGCGAGGTCGGCCTGGCCTCGATGAGGGCGCCGACCTGGGCCCACGCGCACGCCATGCCGCTCATGAGCAACGCCGCGCAGAGCCCGCCCGACGAGACCGTCGCGGCGTTCGGGCCCGACCTCGATTTCACCCACACCTTCACCGCCCCCGGCCGCTACCGGCTCTGGCTCCAGGCCGAACGCGACTACACGCTGCTGACGATCCCGTTCACGCTGGACGTCCCGGCCAAGGAGAACGAGCGACGATGACGACCCGCACCTCACGGCTGATCATCGTGTCCTCAGGCGTGATGCTGATCGTGGCCGGCCTGATCCTGCTGATGCGGCCGTTCACGCCCGTCGGCGCGGCGACGTTCGACGCGGCCGGCGCGCGGCACGCCGTACACCTCACGATGACCCCCGCCAGGGCGGCGACCCCCGGTTCCTGGCTCATCCGGGTCAACGGCTCGGACGGCCGTCCCGCGCACGCGAAGGCCGTCCGCGTCGAGCCGGTGATGCCGCAGATGGGGCACGCGATCGCGCCGCTGACCGCGACCGAGTCGGGCACGGGAAGGTTCCCGCTGGCCGGCGTCGTGCTGCCGATGCCCGGACAGTGGCAGATCACCGTCACGATCGACCCCGCCGGAGCCGCGGACCGGGTCGTCATCCCCGTGTTGATCACCGGCTGAGGCCGGAACCCACCAGGAAGGAAAGTCATGGATGTCTCCGTAAGAGCGGCACGGCCCGTCACGCGCGTGACGGGCGGGAAGGCTCTCACCAAGGGCCTGCCCGCCGCCGCCGGCGTGCTCGCGGGCGCCGCGATCTCGCTGACCGGCCTGGCCTTCGACGCGCAGTGGCACAGCGACGTCGGGCCGGACACGTTTTTCACGCTGCCGCACCTGGTCCTGTACTCGGGCACCGCGATCAGCGGGCTGATCAGCCTGTTCGTGGTCCTGGCGACGACCTTCGCCGCGCGCGGCGGCCAGATCGCCGACCCGGCCGTGGGCGGCAGGCCCGTCGGAGTGCTCGGCCGGCGGTTCACCGCGCCGCTCGGCTACCTGACCACCGGGCTGGGCGCCGCGGCCTTCCTGCTGTACGGCCTGTGGGATCTGTGGTGGCACAGCCTCTACGGGTTCGACGCGGTTCTGGAGTCGCCGCCGCACATCGGGCTGCTGCTGTCGATCAGCGTGTCGATGATGGGCGCCCTCATGGTCTGCGCGGCCGCGGGACGGCGGCGGTGGGCAGTGATCGGGCAGTTCGTCGGCGGGGCGCTGCTGGTGGCGTTCAACGCGGTGATCACGCTCGGCCTCGCGCCGCTGAACGGCCTCGTCAACGCGGTCAGCGTGGGCGTGGCGTTCCTCGCGTCGCTGGTCCTGCTCACGGTCGCCTCCTCCACCGGCCGCGCCGGGGCGGTGCTGTCGACCAGCGTGGTGATGACCGTGCTGCAGCTGGCGCTGTGGTTCTTCGCACCCTGGGCGGCGCGCGTCTACGCGGGCTCGATCGGACTGCCCATGCGCGACAACCTGTACGGCGCGCCGACTCTTCCCGGGCTCATGCCGATGGGCATCGTGGTGACCGGCCTGGCGGTGGAGGGCCTGCTGCTGCTCGCCCGGCGGCACGCCTGGCCGGCGAGCCGGGCCGCCGCCGGAGCCGGCGGCCTGGGAGCCGTGCTGGTCGTCCTGCTGATCCCGGTGCAGGAGGCCGTCACCGGCGGCGCGGCGACGCCCGGCGCGGCGCAGCTCGCGGTGACGGGCGCGGTCGCGGCCGTGGTGGGCGGACTCGGCGGCGCCCTCGGGCACCGGCTCGGCCTGCTGCTGGCGAACATCTCCCGGGGCTCGGAGGTGACGCGATGACCCGCGTGCGAACGGCCGTGGCGGCGCTGGCCGCCGCCCTCGTGCTGACCCTCCCGGCCGCGGCGCCCGCCTCGGCCGACCAGTACCAGCCGGTGGAGACCGTCCACACCGAACGCGTCCGGGTCGGGCCGTACGACCTGACCGTCGGTTTCAGCACCTGGCCGCTGCACGCCATGCGCTCGCTCGACTTCACCTTCGTCCCCGACGGCGGTATCACCGGCAAGAGCGGTACCCTCACGCTGGTCGGACCGCCCGGCGCCAGGAACGAGTCATCCCGCCTGTCCCGTCACCCACGCAAACGCGACGTCTGGGGCCTGGACATCCAGGCTCTGAACACCGAGGGCCCGTGGACCCTGCGTTTCGAGCTCGACGGCGCGTCCGGACGCGGCGTCGGCGAGCTGCGCGGCCTGACGGTCCTCGAACAGCCGGGCCCGCCCCTGCTGCTGAGCTGGGCGATCAGCGTCCTGCCCCTGATCGGGGTCGTCGTCTTCCTCGGCGTCGCCCTCCACCGGACCCGCCTGTCGCCTGCGTAGCCGCAGGCGCCTCCGGCGGAACCGTCCGCCCTCACGCGGCAGCCACCCGGTCTCGCCCGAACCCGGCCTCGCGCGCCGGGGCCCGGGCGAGACCGGACGCGCGGGCCTGGACCACCGGGGACGAGCCGAAGGCGCCGGCGGCTCAGGCCGTCGGGCTCCGGCCCGGCGGCGGGCCCAGCGGCTGCGCGTGGCAGTACAGGGCGACCCGCCTGCGGTCGGGTGAGTCGTCCGCGGCGTTCTCGCCATGGGCCTGCCAGCGTTCCACCAGTTCGTTGAGCTCTTTGCCGAAGCGGCGGAGCTCCTCCGAGGTCAGTCGCATCTGCCCGAGGCGGCTGAGCAGCGCGGCGTCCTGCCACTCCCGGGGCCAGGCGTGCATGTCCTCCACCCAGCGCCGCGTCTGCTCGGCGGTGAACTCCACCCACTGGAGCATCGTGGCCCGCGAGGCGATCAGGCCGACGGGGTCGTCGGCGAACTCCGACGGCGTCAGCGACAGGTCCTCCGTCGGCACGAACCGCCACCAGCGTTCGCGCCGGTCGCGGGCCAGCTCCGGGACCTCCGCCACCAGTCCGTGGCGGGCCAGCTGCCGCAGGTGGTAGCTGATCACGCCCACCGGCTGCGTCAGATGCTCGGCGAGCATGCCGACCGTGGCCGGCCCGATCTCGTCGACCGTCAGGAGCAGCCGCATCCGCAGCGGGTGACTGAGCGCCTTGAGCGCGCCGGCGTCCTTGGGGCCGAGATGGCGGCTGGCCTGTTCCATGCCAGCACTCTACCAGAAAACTTGTACAAGACATCTTGTACAACTATCGTGGTGGAATATGCAGCCTTTACGGAGAAACGCCCGCTTCCAACTCTTCTGGCTGGGATCGGCCGCCTCCGAACTGGGATCGACCCTCACCTGGCTGGCCTACCCCCTGCTGGTGCTGGCCCTGACCGGCTCACCAGGCCAAGCCGGACTGATCGGCGCGATCGAACTGGCAAGCGCAATGATCTTCGCCCTGCCCGCCGGAGTCCTGGTGGACCGCTGGGACCGCCGCCGCGTCCTGCTCGGCACCGACCTCGCCAGAGCCGCCACGATCGCGAGCGTCGCCCTGGCGGCCTTCACCGACAACCTGACACTGCCCCACCTGATCGCGGCCTCGATCGTCAACGGCGCCGCAGGTGCGCTCTTCGAACCCGCGCACGCCGCCTCCCTTCGCGCACTGGTGCCCAGAGAACAACTGCCCAGCGCCTACGCCCAGGAGCAAACCCGTAAACACGCCGCAGGACTGGCCGGACCACCGCTCGGCGGCCTGCTGTTCGCAGCCGGCCGCGCCGTACCCTTCCTGGTCGACGCCGTCACCTACCTGATCTCGTTCGCCTGCGTCGCCCTCGCCCGAGTCCCCCGCAGACCCGCCGAACCGACCCCACGGCAGAGCATGTTCGAGGGAATCGCCGAATCCGTGCGGTGGATGCGAGGCCAACGCCTGCTCCGCGCCATCTGCGGACTGGTCCTCATGGCCAACCTCGCCGTCAACGCGATCATGATCCCGCTGATCGTGCTCATCGGCTCACCGGTACAGGTCGGCACCGTCATGGCCTGCCTGGGAATCGGCGGCCTGCTCGGCGCCGCGATCTCCGGACGCCTCACCCGGCTACTGCCCCCCGGCCGCCTCATGCTCGCCGGCTGCTGGTTTCTCGCAGTCACCCTGCCGCTGATGACGCTGCCGCTCGGCGCCTACTGGCCCGCGGCCGTCCTCTTCGTCGGCGGCCTGGTCGTGCCCGCGCTGAACATCGCCCTCGCCGTCGAAGTGGCCCGAACCGTCCCCGACCACATGCAAGGCCGGATCCAGTCCCTGCTCAACGTCGCCACAATGGGCATCACACCACTCGCACCACTGCTCGGCGGCGTGCTGACCCAGTACGGCGGACCCGTCACCGCCATCATCGTCCTCAGCGGCTACCTCGCCGTCTGCTGCGGCGTCGGCACCCTGTCACCCACGCTCCGGCACTCACCACGAACGGCGAACCCCGAGGCCCCCGCACAACGAACCAAGACGACCCCGGCACATCAGAGCACACCGCGGGTGCCTCACCTGCCACAGCACCCCAACTTCGACCGGCATCGCCGCCAGGCCAAGCACCTGCCACCCACCGCCCAAAGCGGCGACGCCCTCGAGCGGCGGTCGCCAACGGCCACACCGCCGGCATGAAACACCCGCCGCCCGAGAGCCGACCGGCCTCAGGGGAGGATCGGTCCGGATTTCGGCGCTAGAGAGTCGATCTTGACGACGATTCGGTGACGGCGGCTGTTCACCCTGGTCGGGCGCCCTGGCGCGCCTGCTCATGCCTGTGGATTTCCTGTCAGATGAGCAAGTAGCCCGCTATCGCCGGTTCTGGCCTGAGGTGTCGGTGGCCGAGCTCGAACAGTTCTTCCGGCTGGACGCCAAAGCCCTGGAAGCACTGGCCGGTAAGCGTCGACCCGGTGTGCGCGGAGTACCTGATCCGGCCGAAGACCGCCTACGAGCACGCCTGGGAGGTCCGGGACCTGCTGGAGCCGTCGGAGTTCTCCAAACACGAGCAGGAGGTCCGCGACCACCTGGCCGCCCGGGTGTGGCCGACGATCGAGGGGCCGCGGGCGTTGTTCGACCGCGCCGTGGTGCACCTGCTGCGCGAGGGCATTCTGCTGCCTGCGGGGATCACCACCCTGAACCGGCTGATCAGCGAGGTGCGCCGGGCCGAGCACGCGCGGCTGTATCGCACGCCGGCCAAGCGCGCCGGCCCGGAACTGCGGGCCAGGCTGGCCGATCTGCCGCAGGTGCCTGCCGACCGGCGGGTCTCGGAGCTGGAGCGGCTGGCCGAGCCGCGCAAGACCGCGACGCTGCTGGCAATCACCCGGAGCCTGCAGGCCGAGGCCGTCGATGATGCGCTGGATCTGTTCGCGCCGCTGATGGCCACGAGGCGTTTGCAACAACCCATGAAACGCGGTTCGCCCAGGGTGCTCCCTACCGGGCGGCCTGTTTCATAGGCGAACACTATGAAACAGGCCGGACCGTGGTCCGTGATCAGACCCGAATGTTCAGAACTGGTCCTACAAGGGGCGGTGACAGGACAGGCACATGACCCTGTGTTTGGGCGACGATGATCGTGGGCCGGTTGTCCCGGGCCGCGCCCGACCGGACTGCCGGATGGGTGAAGTCCTGTCCGGGGCCACTCGAGGGGTTCCTTCATCCTCTCGACGGGCATGGAGATCCGCCAGGCGGCGAACCCGGCCGCGGCGAGCCCGGTGATGGCCAGGAAACTACTGGTGAGAAACGGGTCGGTGTCGTTCAAAGCGGGAGCGAACCCGATGCCGATGTAAATGGTGATCCCGGTGGAACCGCCCAGTTGGTCGGCGGCTCGTTGGACACCGGAAGCGATGCCGGCGTCGTCTTCGGTCACGCCGGTCACTGCGGCGTACTGCAGCCCGATGTTCCCAAACCCCATCCCGGCGGCGATGAGCACCATGGCCGGGATCATCGCCAGACCGGTGGCCCCGAGGCAGGAGACCAGCGCGATGGCGATCATGGCCAGCGTGGTCAAGCCGATGCCGGTCAGGACACAGGCCTGCGCGCCCCACCGGCCGAGCAGCCGGGGAGCCAGCATCGAGACCACGATCAGGGACACCGCCAGAGGCAGCGTCCTTAATGCCGTCACCCGGCTGGTCAGGTCAGGGTGGCGGCGGTCCCGTCGATCAGCATCCGGAGCCCGTGCTCGAAGGCCTCCTCGCCCAGTGGGTTGCCGCCCTCGGCGATTCCCGTGATGAGGGGCGCCTCCATACCCCGTTCCAGCAGTGCGGCCAGATCGGCGAGTGCGCCCGGGGCGCCGTGACGCTCGGTCTGCTCCTGCAGGACGAACCCGTTGATGTAGCGAGTACACGCCGCGACCGTCCGCAGGGCGAGAACCGGTGTGAACCCGCAGCCGACCAGGGCGGCCAGTTCCTCGTCGAACAGCCTGACCGTCGCGGGGCTCAGGACGTGGGCGCTGACCACGATGCGGGCGCCGTCACGGTGGGCCAGTAACGAGGCCCGGTAGGAGCGGGCCCTGCGCAGGAGCCAATCCTGCCAGCTCTCCCCCTCGAGGGGCGGGCCCATCCCGGCGGCCAGGACGATGGCGTCGGCCATGCCGTCGAGCAGTTCCTGCTTGGTGCGGATGTGCCAGTAGAGCGCCGGCGACCGCACCCCCAGCTCGGTGGCGAGCCTGCGCACGGTCAGCCCGTCGAGGCCGACCTCGTCGAGTAACCGGAGCGCCGTCTCGATCATCGTCTGCCTGGTGACCGCAGGCCGCCTGGTCTCTCCCATCGATTGACACCTTAGCAGCGCTAAGGAAGCATGATGTTCCTTAGCGCCGCTAAGGAAGGAGGAGCATGTCAACCAGAGCTCTGCTGGCCTGCGGCGGCGTCGCCGGGCCGCTGTTCGTCCTCGTGGTGATGATCCAGGACTACACTCGCCCCGGCTTCGACCCCAGGCGGCATGCACTGAGCCTGCTGAGCCTGGACGATCCGGGCTGGATCCAGATCGCCAACTTCGCGGTCACGGGGCTGCTGTACGTCGCATGCGCCGTCGGCCTGCGGCGAGCTCTGCGTCCGGGGCGGGCGGACACCTGGGGCCCGCTGTTCATCGGCGCCTTCGGGGCCGGGCTCGTCGGCGCTGGAGTGTTCCGGACGGCACCCGGGTGGGGGTATCCGCAGGGGGCACCGCCCGGCCTGCCCGTCGAGACGAGCTTGAGCTACGTCCTGCACGGCGTGTCCTTCCTCGTGGTGCTTCTTTCGTTGATCGGAGCCTGCTTCGTGTTCGCCCGCGGGTTCGCCGCGCGGGGAGAGCGCGGGTGGGCGATCTCCTGCGCGGTCACGGGCGTGGCCCTGCCCGTGATCTACGTGCTGTCGGGAGTGCTGTCCGGCGGCGGTACGGACCCTCGGCCGTTCAGCCTCCTGCTCCGGGCCCTGGCGCTGGTGGGATGGTCATGGGCCTCACTGGTCGCGGTACGGGTGATGAGCATCGCCGCCCCCGCACACTGAGCCCGGCGGCGAAACCCACCGCGTCGCGGACATCGCCGACGACAAGATCGACGACATCCGGTGGTGCCATCATTTCCACTGGCTTTCCTGCCGACTCGCCTGCCGGCGTACAGCTCGACCTGGCCGAACCTTCAAACGGGGTCGACCCGCAGGGGCCGGAAGCTGCGCCAAGCCGTCGTTGGGTTGTTCAGGCATGTTCGAGACGTACCAGCCTCCGGACTCTTCAGGCCTCGTACGGGACCGAATGAATTTCGGCGATCTTCGGGCGCAACAAGGCCACAAATGGGACAGGCGATCCTCCCGCAGGTAGAGGCCCGGAAGCCCTATAGCTACGGCGAGGGGCGGAGTAGGCGGTGATCCCGCGTTCTACCTGGGGTTTTCTGGGGCTCTGTGGATGATGCGGTGGATGGTGGAGCGTCCGACGCCGTACTCGGTGGCCAGGCCGACGAGGGAGACCTCGCCTTCGGTGTAGCGGCGAGGGATGGAACGGCGGGCGGGTTCGGGCAGTTTGGGCTGCTTGCCCTGGAGCTTGCCGTTCTTCCTCGCGAGGGCCGTCCCTTCGCGGGTGCGCTGGTGCCCGATGTTCGCTTCGAACTCGGCGACCATCACAAGGGGCTGGAAGAACAGGCGGCCGAACGGGTCGTTCCAGTCGTAGTCACTCGCGCCGAGGCCGAACGGCACGCCACGGCCGGACAGCCCGGTGGGGATGTCGTTGGCCTCGGCCATGTTGCGGGCGAACCGGTCGAACCTGGTGACGGTGAACACCGTCCCGTCCCACACGGCCGCCAAGGCCTGGTCGAGGCCGGCGCGGTTGCGGCGGGTGGTGCCGGAGAACCCGCGGTCGATGCAGATCCGTTCCTCGGGGACACCGGGCGCGAGGAACGGCGAAGAGGCCTGTTCACTATGAGTGCTGTGCTGACGTGCTCCAAGGCGTGAGGTCGAGTTCGGGGTATCGAAGTGCCATCCCGGCGAGCGTCTCGGGGGTCCAGTAGGGATGCTCGGGCGGCGGAAACCCGAAGGCTTGGAGTTGTCGTGGGGTGGCGCGATGGACGAAGTCCACCCAGGCTCGTTCGAAGCCCTGGGCGGCCCACCCAGCGCGCTGTCCCCAGTGAAGGCCAGCGGACCGGAATCCCAGGTGCATGCTGTAGCGGACGCCGCGTGGTGCGGTCAGCTGGGTGCCTCGGTGGAAGGTTCCGGTCTCGAAGGCGATGACCGTGCCGGCCGGGCCGGCACCGGACACCTCGGCAGCGTAGAGATCCGGGCTGCCGCTGTCGTCGACGAACCGACCGGTGCCTTCGCGCCCTGGTCGCAGGTACCAGTTCGGCACGGCCGGCAGGTCGGCGGTGTGCTTGCGCGAGACCAGGTGCGGGGGCCCGAGTTCCTCGGGCACGTCATTCAGGAAGACGAACATCTCCAGTTGGCGGTGTCCGGGCGTCGTGCTCGGCACCAGGAGCGTGTGGTTGAGGTAGTCGCGATGCAGATCCTGGTCGTAGTCGCAGGCTCCGGTGTATTTCGCCCAGGCTTCGGCTGATGAGAGGCGGATGTCACTGTCCTCGAGGAGTGACTCGGCCAGGTCCAGGATCCGGTGGTTGACGGCCAGCAGGCTGATCGCTGTGCTCGCGAAGGGAAAGGTGTCGATCCCGGCGAACTCATCTCCGATGAAGCGCTTTGCGCGCGGGTCCGTGTCATCGTGGAAGCCCGCAGCGGACGGGAACATCTGATCCACCTCGTTCACCACTGCGCTCAGCTCGTCAGCTGGGATGAAACCCGGTAGAACGACGAACCCGTCCACCCGCCACATCCGCGCCGCATCCTGGAGATCCATGAGGCAAGGATCATCGAGGTGCGAACGCATGGGCAAATCCTTTTCAGGCCCGGCATCCGCTACACGGCAGCTGCAAGATCGAGACGACTGTCCATGTCGAGGGCGACGTTCCAGTTCTCGGCGACCTGCAGGCCGCTGTTGATCTCTCGGCGGAGGCCTCTTCGTCGGTGAGGTGGTCGCAGGCGAAGACGGTGCGGACCACACGGCCGAGTTCTTCGTGCTTCGCGGCGACGTACAGGGTGCGCCGGTCAGGGCTGTTGCGACAACCCGTTGCCCGGGCTCCCGGCAGCGCCGAAATCCGGTCCGATCCTCCCCGAGGCCGACCGGCGGCTATGCGTCACGCATCCGCAGAAGCAGCCCGCCGCCCAGAAGCGCCGCGACGGCCCACGCGGCGAGTACGCCCAGTCCGGCCCACGGACTGAGAGGCAGACCGGCGAGGTCGGTGGTGACCTGGATGGCGAGCCCGGCGTTCATCGGAGAGACCTGCCACAGAAACCGCCGCCAGCCGTCATCAGCGATCACGAGAATGAGGGCGGGAAAAAGGTAGAGCAAACCGAGCACGACCCCGACGGCGGTGGCGGAGTCTCGCACAGCGGTGGCGACACCCAGGCTGAACAGGGCGATCAGCGCCAGGTAGAGAACCGAGCCGACCGCGGCGCGCAGCATGGGACCGCCGCTGAGGACGAGCGTTTCAGCGGGAAATCCGTTGTCGAGCAGGATGCGCCATGTGGCCAGCACGGAGGCGAACACGGCGACACTCCCAACGATCAGCGTCAAACCGACCAAAATGATCGCCTTGGCGGCCAGGACACCGGTCCGGCACGGCATCGCGGCCAGAGTGAGACGGATCATCCCGGTGTCATACTCACCGGTGATCGCCAGAACGGCCAAGACCGCGACGACCGCCTGACTCACCTGAACCCCGAAAAGACTGATCCTGGCAGGATCGTAACCACAGCCCGCTGAGGCACAGGACACCACGGCGGAGGCCACGACGCTGACGGCGACGGTCAGCACCACCACCGCGAACAACAGCCAGCCGACGCCGGCCAGAGTACGGAGCTTCGTCCACTCCGCACGCAAGTGCTCACTCACACACTCCTCCCCCGGCACCGGGAAAGGCTCCCACGGGAAGGTCTCATGCGTCCCTCCGGCGAAGTCGAAGAACGGCCACCCCGAAGGCGAGCACGGTATAGCCGGCCAGCACGACCAGACCGGCCCACGGCGGCAACGGATAGAACCCGGCGATGGGCGCATAGTGACCGAGCACATGCGCGTACTGCGGGATGCTCTGCTGCGCGGCGAAGCCGGCCGCCGGAGTGAGGCGCAGCAGCCACTGCGCTGCGCCGTCAGGCAGAACCGAGGTCGTCGCGAGAACATGCGGAACCACGATCACCGCGACAGCGGCGACCACCGCCGCGACACTGCGCCGCAGCAGCGCGCCAAGGGCCAGGGAAAGCACAGCGGCCAACGCGAACAGCGCCGCCATGCCCACCACGATGCGCACCTGGGTGAGCGGGGACACCGGAAGAACGGCGTTGCCGTTGCCGCGCAGGATCCACCCGCCGACCGTGAAAGCGACCGCGACGGCAGGCAGGGCGACCGCGAAGGTGACCAGACCGAGCACCAGCGCCTTGGCCGCCAGCATCCGGCCACGGCACGGACCGGCCAGCAAGGTGACGCGGATCAGGCCATGCCGGTACTCGGCGGTGACGAACATGACCGCCACCACGATCACCAGGATCAGGCCGACCAACGCGCCACCGAGGGGACGTTCGGAGGTGGGACCCTCGACGGCCGGCGCGATGTCGCCGACGCCGGTGACGGAGAAAGCACCGCCGGACCGGCCGGCGCGACCCGGATGGTGCGCCGACCCGTCAGGCGCGACGGTGACACCGACGTCGTCGTCACGCCACACACCGGACACATCGCCCCGAAGCTCAACCCGATCGAACTCACCGGTGACCTCGGTGAAGCGCGCCGCCGCGACGGACCCGCCGAGATCTCCCTGTGTGACCGTAAGATCGCCGGGAGAAGTCGCGAACATACCGATCTGGACGGTCCGCGGTAGTCCGGTCAGCGTCACGGTGCCGACCTGGACCCACCTGACGCCGTCGACGGACTCGTCCCCGGTAAGGGTGTCACCGACGCGAGTCAGCCGGAGCCACCGCGGCGACCGCCGGGAAACCCCGCCCGGCCGACCGGCCACATCATGAGTGAAGTTGTGCTGCATCCGCACCCCGTGCTCACCGGTCATCATCACCGCCGCGTAGACAGAACCCTGCCTGACACTCTCCTTGATCATGACTCCGGCCTTCGCCCACGGCACGACCCCGGACACCACGTTGCGCTGCCCCGGGGTGACATCGGGCTTACGGATCTGGCCCGTCATGGAGACGAGGCGGACGGTGATGCCGCCGTCCCCGACCAACGACCGACGCACGAAAAAGAACTTGTCGTCCACCGCTTCGCCACCCGGACCGACCAGAGGCGAAGGACAGACAACCTCAACCGAACCAGAGCCGCACGAGGCGTGGTCACCGGACGCGGACAACAGCCCGAGCAGCACGATGACCGACGCCGCCGCGGCCATGGTGACCACCCAACCGCGCACCGTCCTGAACTTGACCCACTCAGCGCGCAACAACCACCCGAACCCCCCACGCTCGACCCGCGGTTCCGAACAGCGCGAAAGGACGCTCACCCCGCCGCTCCCCGATACTCGACCACATCGGCGGTCAGATCCATGTAGGCCTGCTCCAACGTCACCCGATGCGCCGCCACCTCGGAGAAAGGCAGCCCACCGGCGTTGAGCACCGCCACGACGCGCTCGGACGGCAACCCAGAGACGACGACCGTGTCACGATCGGTCACCACCATCGTCGCGCCGGCACGACCCAGCACCGACACCGCCTCCGAGCACGCCGCCGTCCGCACCACGACCCGGCCGCGGGAGGCGGTCGCGATCAAGTCCGCCACACCGGCGTCAGCGATGACACGCCCCCTGCCCACCACCACGAGACGGTCGGCGGTGCCCTCCAACTCACTCATCAGATGACTGGACACCAACACGGCCCGCCCCTCACCCGCCAGCGACCGCAGGAAACCGCGCATCCACACGACACCCTCGGGATCCAAGCCGTTGACCGGCTCGTCCAACATGAGCACCGGCGGATCCCCGAGCAACGCGACCGCGATACCAAGCCGCTGCCGCATGCCCAGCGAGAAACCACCCACCCTGCGCCGAGACACGGACCCCATCCCGACCTGCCGCAGCACCTCGTCGACCCGCCCACCGCCCAAGCCCTGAGAGCGAGCCAGCCACAACAGGTGATTCCGCGCAGTACGGCCCGGCTGAAACGCACCGGCGTCAAGCAACGCACCGACGTGAGTAAGAGGATTACGCAGACTGGTGTACGGCTGCCCGCCGATCAACGCGTGACCCTCGTCAGCCCCGTCCAACCCGAGGATCACCCGCATCGTGGTGGACTTGCCCGCACCGTTGGGCCCGACGAACCCGGTGACCTGACCGGGCGGCACAGTGAACGACATACCGTCCAGCGCCAAAGTCCGACCGAACCGTTTACGCAACCCGGCGACTTCAATGATTGCCTGCATGCGACCAGTTGTACGAACCCAGCCCTAACACGGGCCGAACAGAGACCGTCACACCGCTGTTAGGTCCGGCACGGCATCCTGGAACGCATGCGAAAGCGGCGACGACCAGCACACACCGTACGAATGCGCTTCACCCTCCTCTACGGCGCCATGTTCCTGCTGTCCGGCATCGGACTGCTGGCCATCACCAACCTCGTCGGACTCGGAGGAACACGGACCAGTCAGTCCGCACCTCCCGGCACCCCGCCAACGGAACCGACCACGCTCACCGCCGCCACCGATCGCATCGCCTGGCTCCAAACCCAACTGTCGGACACCCACACGGCCCAGTCCCGCCAACTCCTGATCGGCTCAGCGGTGGCACTGATGATCATGAGCGTGGTGTCGGTCGTCCTGGGCCGGATCATCGCCGGCCGGGTACTACGCCCGCTACGGACGATCACCGCGGCCACCCGCCGGATCTCCGCCGACAACCTGCACGAACGACTGGCCGCCCAAGGCCCCGCCGACGAGGTCAAAAACCTCGCCGACACCATCGACGAACTGCTGGAACGACTGGAGAACTCATTCGACGCCCAACGCCGCTTCGTCGCCAACGCCTCCCACGAGCTCCGCACCCCACTGGCCACCATGCGCGCGTCCCTGGACGTCGCCCTGGCCAAACCGGAACCCATACCGGCGCAGACCGCCGCGCTGGCCGACCGGCTCCGCACCGAACTCGACCAGATCGACCGGCTACTCGAAGGCTTCCTCACCCTCGCCCGCACCCAGCACGGCGCCCTGACCGACCGCACGACACTCTCACTCCGCCAACTGGCGAACACCGCCCTGCACTCCCGAGCCACCGACATCACCGCTCACCACCTCACCGTCGACCTCTCCGCCGACCCGGCAGGCACCACCGACGACAGCGCGTGGACACAAGGAAACAGGACACTCCTCACCCGCATGATCGACAACGTCATCGACAACGCCATCACCCACAACCACCACGGCGGCTGGATCCGCCTCGCCACCACCACCGACGCCACAACGGCCCAGCTCGTCATCGAGACCGGCGGACGCATCCTCGACCAAGAACAAGTCACCCCCCTGGCCCAGCCCTTCCAACGACTCAGCGCCGACCGCACCCACTCCGACAACGGCTCCGGACTCGGCCTCTCGATCGTCGCAGCCATCGCCGCCGCACACGGCGGCACCCTCGACCTACACGCCCGAACAGAAGGCGGCCTCCGCGTCGCCGTCTCCCTACCGGCGGCAGCCGTGCCGACGGAGACCGCGGCATGAGAGTGCTCGTGGTCGAAGACGCACGCTCCCTCGCCGACGTACTCGTCGAAGGCCTGAGCGATCAAGGCATGGCCGTGGACGTGGCCTACGACGGCCTGGAGGCCGCCGCCAAACTCGGCCTCAACACCTACGACGTGGTGCTCCTCGACCGCGACCTGCCCGGCATCCACGGCGACACCCTCTGCCAGATGATCACCGAACACGACGACCGCGTCATGGTCCTCATGCTGACCGCCGCCGGCTCACCCGTCGACCGAGTCACCGGCCTGACCCTGGGAGCCGACGACTACCTGGCCAAGCCCTTCCACTTCCCCGAGCTGATACTGCGCATCCGCGCCCTGGCCCGCCGCCAGCCGACCGCCCGGCCCCGCAGACTGCGCGCGGCCGGCGTCGAGCTCGACCCGCTACGCCGTACCGCCACCCGCGACGGCCGCCACCTGGACCTGTCAGTCAAGGAGTTCGCCCTGCTCGAAGCCCTCCTACGCGCCACCCCAGCCTTCCTCAGCGCCGAGGACCTGCTCGAACAAGTGTGGGACGAACACGCCAACCCCCTGACCAACACCGTCACGGTCACCATCGGCCGCCTGCGCCGCAAACTCGGCGATCCCCCGGTCATCACCACGACACCCGGCGTGGGATACCGGATCACGACCCACGATCTCCGCGGAGACCCGTCGCCTGCCCCCCGGCCGGCGCGGGAGAATCCGCGATGAGGCATCGACGACAGACTGCGACCAAGGGAACCTCCGCAGGCCGCGCACGGGTCGACAACCTTTGAACCGCGCAAGCCCTGGGCGCTTGGCGCCGGATGTTGGGTCTTTAGTCCATATTAAATGATCTTGAAACCCGCCGAGGCCCTTTACAATGTAGATCAATAACCGCCGTTCAAGCGGGGTGCTCGGCCTCACCCCGAGGGGATGTCACACCGAACGGCGTCGGAGCGCCGCCCACCCCGCCTCCCGGTTCGGAGCGCTCCCCCGAACCACGACACCTCGCGCCGCGCCCGGGTGGTCGGAGCCTGCTTCTCGAGCGTGCCCATGGCCGCGGTCAGGACCGGCGGGCGAGGGCGTCGGATGAGGCGCGGGTGCAGCAGGCCGGACCGGCGGTCACGCGTCCCAGGTGACCGGCAGGCTCTTCACCCCGTAGATGTCCGCGGTCTCCAGACGCAGAGCGACCCCTTCGGCCGGTACGGCCAGGCGCAGCGTGGGGAAGCGGTTGACCAGCGCGGGAAAGGCGACCCGCATCTCGACGCGGGCCAGCTGCTGGCCCAGGCACTGGTGGATGCCGTGGCCGAAGGCCAGGTGCCCGCCGTCCCGCCTGCGCAGGTCGAGCAAGTGGGGGTCGCTGAAGCGCTCGGGGTCGCGGTTGGCGGTGTTGTAGGACAGGATGACCGTCGTGCCGGCCTCGACGGTGTGGCCGCCCAGCTCGACGTCCTCCAGTGCGACCCTGTGGAACTGCTTGGCGACGCTCAGATAGCGCAGCAGCTCTTCGACGGCCTGGTCGGTGAGCGCGGGGTCGGCGCGCAGCGCGGCCAGTTGCGCGGGGTTGCGCAGCAGCGCGAAGGTGCCCAGCGCCAGCATGTTGGCGGTGGTGTCGAACCCGGCCGCCAGCAGGATCAGGGCCATCCCCTGCAACTCCTCGTCGGTCAGGTCGCTGTCGGTCAGATCGCTGAGCACGTCGTCGGTGGGGTTGGCGCGTTTGGCGGCCACCAGTTCGGCGAGGTAGTGCTGGACCGCGGTGTAGGCCGCGATCTGCTCCTCGTCGCTCGCCTCCCCGCTGAGCAAGGAGTCGATCTGCTCCTGGAAGGAGCCCCGCTCCTCGTACGGCACGCCCAGCAGCTCGCAGATGACGACGGCGGGGATGGGCTTGGCGAAGGCGGTCACCAGGTCGGTCGGCGGACCGGCCTTCTCCATGGCGTCCAGGTGCTCGGCGGTGATCTGCTCGACGCGCTCGGTGAGCTGTCGCATCCGCCGGACGGTGAACTTTCCCACCAGCGGTTTGCGGTAGCGGCTGTGCTGCGGCTCGTCCATGAGAAGGAACTCGCCGGGCGACGCCGGGGGGACCTCGATGTCGCCGTAGTCGATCAGCGGGTGGTGGCGCATGAGCTCCTTGCGGGAGCTGAACCGCGAGTCGGCCAGGACCGACCGGACCAGGTCGTAGCCGGTGATCAGCCGGCCCTGGTGTCCGTCGGGGAAGGTGAAGCGACTGATCGGGCCGTGTTCACGGGCGTCGATCAGCTCCGCCGGCGGATCGAAGGGGCAGCCGGGCTGACGCGCGGCCGGCATCGTCGTGACGGTGTGGAGGGATTCGGTCATGACCTTTCCTTGTCTCGCGATAGTACGTTTTTTGCGGGGCTTGAAAGCCGCGCCGCATCGGAGAATGACTGCCTGCCTGCCCGAAGGGCGTTTCCCGGTATCCAGTGGAAATTGTCGCCATGACGCCGGGCTCACATGAGGTGTGCGTCGAAATGAACGGCGGCGAGGTCGATGTCGGCGGCATGCGATCCGCCTCTCCCCCACGCTGATCTGAAACCGGGCAGACTCGATCGATACGGTCTAGGAGATCTTGCGGCGGTAGGTGTTCATGGCGAAGACGTAGGCGACGACGAGGAGGCCGACACACCAGGCGAGGGCGATCCAGATGTCGGCGCCGACCGGCTGCTGGGTGAACAGGTCGCGGAGGGCGTTGACGATGGACGTCACCGGCTGATGCTCGGCGAAGACGCGCAGCGGGCCGGGCATGGTGGCGGTGGGCACGAAGGCCGAGCTGAGGAACGGCAGGAAGATGAGCGGGTAGGAGAACGCGCTCGCGCCTTCCACGGACTTCGCGGACAGACCGGGGATGACGGCGAGCCACGTCAGCGCCAGGGTGAACAGGATCAGGATGCCGGCGACCGCGAGCCACGAAAGCACTCCCGCCCCCGAGCGGAAGCCCATGAGCAGGGCGACGAGCACGACGACCGCGAGCGAGATCAGATTGGCGACCAGCGAGGTCAGCACGTGCGCCCACAACACCGACGACCGTGCGGTCGGCATGGACTGGAATCGCTCGAAGATGCCGCTCTTCATATCCGTGAACAGCCGGAATGCGGTGTAGGCGATGCCCGAGGCGACCGTGATGAGCAGGATGCCGGGCAGCAGGTAGTTCACATACGAATCCACCCCCGTGTTGATCGCGCCGCCGAACACGTAGACGAACATCAGCATCATGGCGATCGGCATGACCGCGGTCGTGATGATGGTGTCCGGGCTGCGGCTGATGTGGCGCAGGGATCGGCCCAGCAGAACGGCGGTGTCGCCGAAGAAGTGCTTGGTCATCGTTGTTCCTTACTCGTCCGTGCCGACGTCGCGGCCATGGCCGGCGTCGCCTTCTTGCCGTCGGCGCCGACGAGCGCGAGGAAGACGTCCTCCAGGGTCGGCTGTTTTTCGACGTATTCGACCTTGGCGGGCGGGAGCAGCTGCTTGAGCTCGGTGAGGGTGCCGTTCACGATGATCCGGCCCTCGTGCAGGATCGCGATCCGGTCGGCGAGTTGTTCGGCCTCGTCCAGATACTGGGTCGTGAGCAGCACCGTCGTACCCTGGGCGGCGAGTTCTCTGACGGCCTGCCACACCTCGATGCGCGCCTGGGGGTCGAGCCCGGTCGTCGGCTCGTCGAGGAAGATGACCGACGGGTTCCCGACCAGGCTCATCGCGATGTCGAGGCGGCGGCGCATGCCCCCCGAGTACGTCGACACCTTCCGCGCTGCCGCGTCGGTCAGCGAGAAACGCTCGAGCAGGTCATCGGCGATCATGCCGGGATTCTTGAGGTGTCGCAGCCGGGCGACCAGCACGAGGTTCTCCCGCCCGCTGAGGATCTCGTCGACGGCGGCGAACTGCCCGGTGAGGCTGATGGACTCCCGCACGTCCACGGCCTGCGTGGCGACGTCGAAGCCGTTGATGCGGGCAGTGCCCGCATCTGCTTTGAGCAGCGTGGACAGGATCTTCACGGCCGTGGTCTTGCCCGCCCCGTTCGAGCCGAGCAGGGCGAAGATGCTGCCCCGCGCCACGGTGAAGTCCACGCCGCGCAGTACCCGCAGTTCCCTGTACGACTTCTCCAGGCCCCGCACATGGATCGCCGGAGCTTGCTGTGCCGTCATCAGACCGTCCTGTCCTGTCTTCCGGTGTCTTCGCCGGCGGCGCGCTCGATGGCGCTGGTGAAGCGGTTCCGCTCCCGGGCTCTGTACTGCCCGACCGGGTAGTTGGCCATGAACGCCTCGACGAACTCCACGGGGTCTTCCCCGAAGATGTCGCGGATCGGGGTGCCGTCCGCCGCGCTCTGTTCGAACAGATCGGCCAGGTCCTCGTACATCGACATCGCGCCGGCGCCGTCCGCAGGTCCGAAGTGCATCAGGTAACGCTCCAGCGCTTCGACCGCCGTGCGATAGTTCTCGGGAAGCCGCTTGATGCGCGCCTTGTACTGCCGGTAGCGCCGCTTCTCCTCGAGCGACCCGGTGACCACCTCCAGGTACTGCAGGTAGCGACTCTTCGGCTCGTTCGACCCTGGGGTCATGTGTGCTTACCTCCTTCGCGGAGCTGTTCGAGCCTCTCGGCAAGGAAGCTCCAGGTCCTCCAGAACTCTTCGAGGTACTCCCGCCCCTGAGCGTTCAGGGAGTACACCTTGCGCGGCGGCCCCTTCTCGGACGGGACCTTCTCCACGTCGACGAGGCCGCGCTGCTCGATCCTGACGAGCAGCGCGTAGACGGTGCCCTCGGCGATGTCGGAGAAGCCCTGCTCGCGCAGCCACGCCGTGATCTCGTAGCCGTACGCGGGCCGGCCGGACAGGATCGCCAGGACGATGCCCTCCAGCGTTCCCTTGAGCATCTCCGTCACCTGCTTGCCCATGAACACCCTCTTCAGCTACTCAGTGACGCTGACTACCAGTACAAAGTAACACTGACTACCAGTACTTAGCAACAGTGAATACCTGGGGCGCGCTTGGGAACCGCGAGCGCCGCAATCGCTGAACTGTTCATGGCGTCCACCATCGCCGGCCGCCCTGATATGGGGCCGTCGCCGTGCTGACACGGCCGCTGACTCGGCACCGCAGCAGACCTGATCGCCGCCGGAACCTCCGCCGTCCCGGCACGCCGCCCGGCCGCCGCCGACTCTAGGGGTGGCGGGACAAGGCGGGCGTCCCGCCACAGGACCGGGCCTGCCGGGCGGCCGTCACTGTCGCGGGATGTCGATGCCGGCCGCGTGCAGGTTCGCCTCGACCAGCGCGTTCAACCGGGCGATGGACGGCTCCTGGTCTTCTCGATGGTGGTTGACCAGTCCGTACCGGGCAGCGGCGTCGGACTGGTCTCCACCGTCGACGACTACCACGCCTACTTCCGGATGCTGCTGAACCACGGGACGCACGACGGCCAACGGATCCTGTCCCGGCCCGCCGTCCGGCTGATGACCACCAACCGCCTCACGCCTGAGCAGCAAGCCGCCCGAAACGCCATGTACAGGAACATCGCCCATATCCCGGTCGGCCAAGGGCAGCACGGCGGCTGGGGTTTCGGGACGGCGGTGCGCACCTACCGCGGCGACTGCGCGCCCATCGGCCAGTTCGGCTGGGACGGCGGCACCGGCACCACCGTCTACGCCGACCCCGACAACCAGCTCACCGGAATCCTGCTCACCCAGGTCGGAATGTCCACTCCGGATTCGCCGCGGCTCATCCACGACTTCTGGACCACGCTCTACCAGGCCGTCGACGACTGACGCCGAGTTCGCCGAGCTCGGCGTGGCCGCTCCACACGCGCATTCGCTCTCATGAACGGCCGATTCCGGGAGAAGACGGTGACCGTCCGTGCTCTCAGCCGGCGTGAAGGACCCGAAAGCGATCGGGTTCCGCCGGATCTCGATCAACGACCTGGATCGGCGGCCAGGCCCATTGCCGAACACCGATGCCTGGCACACGGGAGAACCGGATCCGCCCGCGGGTGCCCGCGACCACGACGTGCGGCCAGGCTTCGGCGATGCGCGCCCGGTCCGCGCCGTGAGAACGCAGCACATCGGCAAGGACGGCCACCGTGTCATAGCCCTCGAAGGCGACGAAGGAGGGCGCCTCGGCCAGCCGCTCGCGCAGAGCCGTCTCGACTCGCGCACCGAGCGGGCCGAGACGCTCGGGCAGGTAGCGCAGGAACGGGATCGCGGCGCCGTCGTCGCCCAGCGACCTCGCCCACTCGGCGAACTCCGGCTGCCCGGCCGGAGCACCGATCATGACCTCGGCCAGGCGCTGGTCACGGCGGACGGACTTGACGATCGACACCGCCGGCTCCGGGTGACCGACCAGGAGCAGCAGGGCGGTCGCGCGATTGCCGACGAGTTCGTCGCACACGGCCGCAGGGGCGAGCGCGCGCATGTCGAGTTCGACGACGGTGCCGCCGCGTGAAGCGAGGTGATCCCGCAGAACGCGCGCCCCGGACGCCCAGTAGACACTCGGCTCGGCCGCCACCGCGATTCGCCTGTGGCCCGCGCCCAGGAGGAAGTCCGCGTAGATCCGCCAGCCGTGGGACTGCGCCGGAGCCAGGCGCGCGACCCAGTCCGTCGGCTGCTCGGTGAGCGCGTCGAGAACCGCCGACGAGCACAGGAACGGCAGGCCGAGGGCGTCGGCCCTGGTGGCGGCGGCGCGAGCGACGACGCTGTGATACTCCCCCGCCAGGGCGGCCACGCCCAGACGCGCCAGTTCGTCCACGGCCGCCGCGGCCCTCTGCGGATCGGCCGCGGTGTCTCGGACCACCAGTTCGAGTGGTCTTCCGGCGATCCCGCCGGTGTCATTGACGTCGCGAACGGCCAGTTCGAGTCCGGCGAGCAGGTGCCGGCCCGCCTCGACCCAGCCAGGCCGAGTCAGCGGAACGAGAGCACCGATCTGGACTGATGATCCGTCGGTCCGTTCCACTCCAGAGAGCGATGGTGGCGTGTTCATACGTTTGCGTCTCCCGTGTGATGATTCAGTGGCAGTATGCCTGGATCACAGAGTGGCGACGGCTTCGGTACCGGTGAGATCGCCCAGTCGACTGTCACGAGTGTCGACAACGTCACGTTCAACGGCCGCCGTCCGCGCTCTCCGGAGGCGTGGCAGGTCCAGGCTCCGCCGCCCTCGTCGAGGATCTGGACGGACGACCGGTCACGGGCCCGGAGGGCGGTCGGGACCTCACCGCGAGAGAAGCCGAGGACCTTGCGGCCCGGGACGGGCCGCGAGAGCGTGACACGCCGGTTCGATCAAGGAGTACGGTGGGCGTCCGGTCTGGCGGCCCAGCCTCCGTACTCGTAGTGCGTGTACCGGCCCCCCTGGCAGGGCTCGGAGTACGGCTGGAGCCGGTCCGCGAACTCCTCCGCGTCGTCCCTCGGCTCGTATCCGAGCGCGCTCGCGGCCGCGTTCTGCGACCACCACGAGCGCGTGTTACGTGAAACCCCGTAGATCGTGACGTGACCGATCCCGGCCGGAGCCGCGAGGCACGCCTCGTAGAGCCTGGCCGCGTCGGAAGGGCTCAGCCAGGTGTGCAGGTGGCGCGGCTCCGAGGGCCGCTCCTCGAAGGAGCCGATCCGCACCGAGACGACGTCGAGGCCGAACCGGTCGGCGTACAGGCTCGCGAGCGCCTCCCCGAAGGCCTTGGCCGCGCCGTACAGGCCGTCTGGCCGTACGGCCTCCAGTCCGTCGAGCGTCCGGTCCACGGGGTGGAACCCGGTGATGCGGTTGGAGCTGGTGTTGACGACCCGCGGCACCTGCTCGAGCCTGCAGGCCTCGAACACGTTGTAGACGCCTTCGAGGTTGGGGCCCTTGAGGGCGTCGAAACCGGTCTCGTCGGGGATGCCGCCGAGGTGAATGACCGCGTCCGTGCCGCGGACGACGGCCCTGACCTGGCCGAGATCGGTGAGGTCGGCGTGGACGAACTCCTCGTGCGGTTCCGTCGGGCCGACAGGGCGGATGTCGGAGAGGCGGACGCGGGCGATCCTGCGAAGGAGCGTTCCTCGAAGCGACGTGCCCATGGTGCCCGCGGCTCCGGTGACGAGGACGCGGCCTGGCAGCCGGCTCACGCCGGCCACCGGGCGGGCGCTCATGCGCTCTCCCCCGCCAGGCTGAGCCCCCGCAGGTAGTTGCCGCGCGTGGCCCTGGCCGCCGCGCTCGCGTCGCGGTCGAGAACGGCCTGGATGATCTCGGCGTGCTCGCGGGCGGACTGCCCGTCGGGTCCGCGGTTGTGGAAGTACAGCGACACGACGCGGCTGGTGTGCGTCTCCAGCGAGTCGATGGAGGACGTGAGGAACCTGTTGCCCGCCCTGTTCACCAGCACGCGGTGAAAGGCCGTGTCCGCGAGATGCGCCCTGCCGATGTCGCCGTCCTGGACCGCCTGCAGGAGCTCGTCGTTGTGCCCGCGCATGGCGGCCACGTCGTCGTCGGTCGCGCGCGGCGCCGCCAGCTGGGCCGCCAGCTCCTGGAGCACCCCGAGCGGAGCGATGATCAGTGCCAGGTCGTCGGGCCGGGCCTCGGCGGCCTTCGGCCTGCGACGTGGCGGGCTGGTCACCATGCCTTCACGCTCCAGCTGAATGAGCGCCTCCCGGACCGGGGTCCGGCTCACGGAGATCTCCTGAGCGATGGTGGCGTCGTCGAGGATCTCGCCTGGGCGCAGACGACCCTCCACGAGCCCGGCGCGGAGATACGCGTACGCCACGTCCCGCGCGGAGGTAACCGGGTTCTCCCAATCCATAAACAATATATTGTATGAAGTACACCAGAGAGGCAAGGACTCCGGAGGAGCGTCGGGCCGGCCTGTCGTGAGGACCGGCCGCGAGCGTGGGTTCGCGCACCCGGGCGAGCCGTGACGCCCCGTCGGCTTCTTGCCGTCCCGGAATCCAGAGAAGGATTCTAGAGAGATTCTCTAGAATCCTTTAGACTCCCGGCCATGGAGAACGCGGAGACACGCCACCCGCTCCCCGCCCGGACGGCCGTGGTGACAGGCGGCAACCGCGGCATCGGACACGCCGTCGCCGCACGGTTGCTCCAAGCCGGGTGCGACGTGGTGCTGGTCGCACGTGACAGAGAGCGAGGCGAGGCCGCGCGGGCGTCGCTCGCCGGGACCGGTGCGGCCCGCGCGCGTCTGGTCGTCGGCGACCTGTCCAGCGTCCGAGAGGTGCGCGCGACCGCCGGAGCGCTCGCGGAGGCCTGTCCGCGCATCGATGTGCTGATCCACAACGCCGGTCTGTGGCCGAGCCTGCGGGTGCTGGGCGAGGACGGGCTGGAACAGTCCTTCGTCGTCAACCATCTCGCCCCGTTCCTGCTCAACCACGAGCTGGAGCCGTTGCTGACCGCTTCCGGGGCACGAGTCGTGCAGGTCAGTGCCGGGCTGTACGTCAAGGGCCAGGCCGATCCGGAGCGCACCCCCACCGGCCTGGACTTCCACCCGGTGCGGACCTACGCCGACACCAAGCTGTGCAACCTGCTGCTGGTGCCACGGTTCGCCGAACGCTGGAAAGACGCCGGAGTGACCGTCAACGCCGTTCACCCCGGAGTGATCCGCACCGGGCTGGGAGACCGTGACGGCCTCCTGGGTCACCTGCTCAAGGCGGTGAAACTGCTGTGGAAGAGCCCGCAGACAGGGGCTCGGCCTGTCGCCAGGCTCGCGCTGGCCGAGGAGACGGCTGGGCGGAGTGGCCGTTACTTCCACATCGAGGCCGAGCAGCCGCTGGCCCCGGTCGCCGCCGACGCCGCGCTCGCGGAGCGACTCTGGACGCAGGCTCTGGAGCTCACCGGCCTCGAGCGGACCCCGCCACCGGCCCGGCACGATGTCGCCTAAGCAGCGGCGGGGCGCGGCGACCGCCGACAGGGTGCTGGCGGCGGCCCTCGATCTCTACGCGGCCGAGGGTCTCAGCGGCCTGACCATGACCGCGTTGATCGCCGAGACCGGCGTCAGCAGCGGCAGCCTCTACCACCACTTCGGCAGTCTCGGCGGACTCACCGCGGCCCTCTACGCCCACTGCATGTCCGAACTGCTCGACACGCTCGTCGCCGCGCTCGAGCGTTCCAGGACGGCCCGCGCCGGCGTACGGGCCCTCGTCGAGGCGTACTTACGGTTCGCCCAGGACAACCGGCCGGCGGCGCACTTCATCCATGCCTCGTCCTATGCCGACTTCCTGCCGGCCCACGCGGAGCGCGTCGCGGAGGCGAAGGCGCCCAGGATGCGCCGGATCGCCGAGTGGCTCCGTCCCCACGTGGAGGCAGGGCACGTCATCGCCCTGCCCGACCCTCTCACCGAGATGCTCGTCATCGGTCCCGTGGCGGAGACCTCCCGCCGCTGGCTCGCCGGAGCACCCGACGTCGACTTGACGGTCGCGGCGCGCCTGCTCCCCGAACGCGTCTGGCAGTCGGTCCGCGGCGACTCCCCGGCCTTCGGGGAGAGATGACGCCACCGGTCCCGCCGGAGGCGTCCACGATCACCTCCGCCGTCCGTCCGAGGGGATGGTTCCTCCAGCTCAGTCCGCTGTTCGCGCGCCGAAACTGTCGGTGGCGATCGACATGATGGGTTCATGAGCGAAGCACCCCCCATTGCCCTCTTGGCCGACGAGACCGCCTACGCCGAGGCGGTGCAACTCGCCGTGGACGCCTGCGCGGCCTACTACGGCGACGGCGCCTCCCCGCTTGACGACGACGCCTACGACCGGCTGGTGCGCGGCATCGCGGCCTACGAGCGGGATCATCCCGAGCAGGTGCTGGCGGCCTCCCCCACCGGCAAGGTGGCCGGTGGCGCCGTGGTCGGCGACGTCCCGCACACCGTGCCCATGCTCTCGCTGGACAACGTGTTCGGGGCCGAGCAGCTGGCCGACTGGGCGGCCTCGCTGGAGCGCAGGCTCGGCCGCCCGGTCGCCGCCTGGAGCGTGGAGCCCAAGCTGGACGGGCTGGCGATCTCCGCCCGCTACCGCGGCGGCCGTCTGGTCCAGTTGGTCACCCGTGGAGACGGGACCGCCGGTGAGGACGTCTCGCACGCCATCGGCACGATCGTCGGGCTGCCCGACCGGCTGGCCGAGCCGCTGACCGTGGAGTTGCGCGGTGAGGTGATGATGACCACCGCCCAGTTCGAGCAGGCGTGCGCCAAGCGGATGGCGCACGACGGCAGCACGTTCGCCAACCCGCGCAGCGCCGCCGCGGGCACGCTGCGCGCCCAGGACCGCCCCTACGTGTGCGAGCTGACCTTCTTCGGGTACGGCGCGCTCCCCTTCCCGCCCGACGACGCCTCCGCGTTCGCCACGCGGCTGCGCGAGCTCCCGCACAGCCAGATCATGGAGTGGGTCGCCGGTCAGGGAGTGCAGACGACCGCGGCCACGCCGGTCGCGGGCGTCGTCGCCGACACACTGGACCAGGTGCGGAAGCGGGTGGAGCAGATCACCGCCGCCCGCGCGCAGCTGCCGTTCGGCATCGACGGCATCGTCGTCAAGGCCGACTCCGCGGCCGACCAGACCCAGGCCGGGTTCAGCTCGCGTGCCCCGCGCTGGGCGGTCGCCTACAAGCTGCCCGCCACCGAGAAGATCACCAAACTGCTCGCCGTGGAATGGAACACCGGCCGCACCGGCGTCATCGCCCCCCGCGCGGTGCTCGAGCCGGTCGAGCTGGACGGCAGCGTCGTCACCTACGCCACCCTGCACAACGTCGCCGACATCACCCGCCGCGGCCTCATGCTGGGCGACTCTGTCACCGTCTACAAGGCCGGTGACGTGATCCCCCGGGTCGAGGCGCCCGTCGTGCACCTGCGCACCGGGACCGAACGACCGATCGACTTCCCCCAGGTCTGCCCGACCTGCGGCGACGCGATCGACACCACCCAGGAGCGGTGGCGATGCGTGCGCGGCCGGGCGTGCCGGGCGATCGCCTCGATCGGCTACGCGGCAGGGCGTGACCAGCTCGACATCGCGGGCCTGGCCGAAACCCGCATCCAGCAGATGCTGGAGGCCGGGCTGATCTCCGACTTCGCCGACCTGTTCTTCCTCACCCGCGACCAGGTGCTGAGCCTGGAGCGGATGGGCGAGGTGTCCACCGACAACCTGCTGGCCGCCTTCGAGCGCGCCAAGAGCCAGCCGCTGAGCCGGGTGTTCTGCGCGCTGGGCGTGCGCGGCACCGGACGGTCCATGAGCCGCCGCATCGCCCGGCACTTCGGCACCATGGAGGCGATCCGCGCGGCCGACGCCGAGGCGATCCAGGTGGTGGAGGGCATCGGGCCGGAGAAGGCCCCCGTCGTGGTCGCCGAGCTGGCCGAGCTGAGCGACCTCATCGACAAACTCGTCAGGGCCGGGGTCTCGATGGTCGAGCCCGGCGTCACGCCCGCCGCGGTGGGCGAGGCGGCGAGCGGAGAAGAGAACCACGAGGCTCCCGCGCCGCCGCTGGCCGGAATGACGGTCGTGGTGACCGGCGCGATGAACGGCCCTCTGCAGGAGCTGTCGCGCAACCAGATGAACGAGCTGATCGAGCGGGCGGGCGGCAAGGCGTCCTCCAGTGTGTCGGCCAAGACGTCACTGCTGGTCGCGGGAGAGAAGGCGGGCTCCAAGCGCACCAAGGCCGAGACCCTGGGCGTGCCCGTCACCTCCCCGGAGGAGTTCGCCGCCCTCGTCGGCGCGTTCCTGTGATCAGAGGCCCGGGACGGCCGGTCGGGGTGCGCTCCATGACCGGCCGGGCGGGGACGGCCGTTCGACGATCGCCTCGCACGGTTCCTCTCGTCCCGGCCGCCTGATCACATCGGCCGACGCCGGACAGCGGCGGAGACGGCTCCGACGGCGAAACCGCGTCCACGATCTGTCACAGATCGTGGAACGGCGGGCATGGCGGTTTTCCGTAAGGAACACGGAGGGATCTCGCAATGGTCCGTGAAGAGGCTCGTCACTAGCGTCGACGGATGCTCAGGAACACTCTCGCCGCGATCCTCCTCGCCCTCGCAACGCCGTCCGGCCATGTCCCCCCGCATGTCCCCCCGCATGTCCCCCCGCACGACGTCACCCCCGCGGCGGTGGACGCGTTCGTCGCGCGATACCTGCAGGCCACGGGGCTGCCCGGAGCCGCGGTCACGATCACCAGGGGGAAACGGATCGTCCACGCGGCCGGGTACGGCCGGACGGCGTCCGGCGACCCCGTGACCGCGGACACCCCCATGGCCGTCGCGTCGGTCAGCAAGTCCTTCACCTCCCTCGCCGTCATGCAACTGGTGGAGGAGAGCAGAGTCGACCTCGACAAGCCGGTGCACGAGTACCTCCCGGAGTTCACCATGGCGGATCCCAGAGCGACGAGGATCACCGTCCGGCAGCTGCTCAACCACACATCCGGCATGGCCGACTCGGCCTTCCACGAGAAGAGCCTGCCCCAGCCCGGCACGCTCCAGGGCGCGGTGGCACGCCTCAGGACGGCGAAGCTCGCCGCCGAACCGGGAACCGCTTTCAGTTACCACAACACCAACTACCAGGTCGCCGCGCGACTCGTCGAAGTCGTCGACGGCCGGCCGTTCGCCGCTTACCTCCGCGCGCGGGTGTTCGCGCCGCTCGGCATGCGCAACAGCACGACGATCGACACCGACCGCGACCTGCCCGGCAGCGCCCGCGGCCATCTGTACGTCCTCGGACAGACCGTCGCCGTGCCGGAACCCACCGGGTTCGGCAACGGCTCGGGCGGAGTTCTCAGCACCGCCGGGGACATGGCCCATTGGCTGATCGCGCAGAACAACGACATCCTCTCCCCGCGCGGCGTCAGGGAGATGCGCACCCCGTCCCGGCAGAACGACGCCTACGCCCTTGGCTGGGTGATCGGCCGGACAGAGCGCGGCACCCCCGTCGTCCGGCACGACGGCGACCTCTTCACCTCCACGGCCGGGCAACTGCTGATGCCGCGATCGGGTTACGGCGTCGCGGTGATGGCCAACACCGGCATGGCCTTCGCCGACGCCGACGCCCTCATGGACGGCCTGGTCGCCCTGATCGAGGGAGACGCTCCCACGATCCCCTCCTCGACGCCCTACCTCGTCACCGACCTTCTGTTCACGCTGCTGACCCTGGCGACCGTCGGACTGGCCGGACGCGGCGTGGCTCGCTCCCGGAGGTGGGCGGCTCGCCGTACGGGATGGCAGCGCTGGCGACTGCTGCCCTTTTTGACACCGCTCGTCCTGTGCGCGTCGATCGTCCCCGTCTTCCGCCTGCTCTCCCGAGGCGGCGACATCATGTGGATCCAGGTCGTCTACCTCTACCCGACGTTCATGATGTGGCTGGTGACAGCTGCGATCGCGTGCACCGCGGTGACGGTCGCACGGCTCCTCGGCGCCGCGCGTCTTGGCCTGGAACTCCCGAAGCCACGGCGAACCGCAGAGTAGGCGGCCGAGGATCGTTTTCTGCGGCTTACGCCTCGGCGGGGCTCTTTGTGGCGCCGTGGTCGGGTGCGGCCGCCCATCGGTCTCCAGGTACACAGCGAAGCATCGGCCGCCACAGCCGGATATGACGTCCTGACTGTGGCGGCCCGCGCTTCGGCGGTCGGTCGGCGCGTCAGTGGCCGCCGGACAGTTCCCCGGACAACGCGCCGTGCATGCGGGCGCTGGGCTGGTTCAGCCCGACGATGCGCACGGTCTTGCCGCGGGCGGCGTACTTGGCCTCGACGGCGTCCAGGGCGGCGACGGAGGAGGCGTCCCAGATGTGGGCGTCGGTCAGGTCGATGACCACGTCGTCGGGGTCGGTGGCGTAGTCGAACTGGGTGATGAGGTCGTTGCTGGAGGCGAAGAACAGCTCACCGGTCACGGCGTAGACGACCTGGCCGCCGTCGGGGTCGACGACGGCGGAGACCTCGGCCAGGTGCGCCACCCGGCGGGCGAAGATGACCAGGCCGGTCAGGGAGCCGACGACGACGCCGATGGCCAGGTTGTGGGTGGCGACCACGACGGCGACGGTGACGGCCATGACGCCGATCTCGCCTGCGGGCATGCGCTTGAGGGTGGCCGGGGCGATGGAGTGCCAGTCGAAGGTGGAGAAGGAGACCAGGATCATGACGGCGACCAGGGCGGCCATCGGTATCCGGGAGACCAGCGGGCCGAAGACGATGCACAAGACCATGAGCAGGACGCCGGCGGTGAAGGTGGACAGGCGGGTGCGCGCGCCGTTCTTCACGTTGATCATGGTCTGGCCGATCATGGCGCAGCCGCCCATGCCGCCGAACAGGCCGGTGACGATGTTGGCGACGCCCTGCCCGATGGACTCACGGGTTTTGGAGGAGTGCGTGTCGGTGAGGCCGTCGACCAGTTTGGCGGTCATCAGCGACTCCATGAGCCCGACCAGGGCGAACCCGACCGCGTACGGAGCGATGAGCGTGAGCGTGTCCAGGGTGAAAGGCACGTCGGGCAGGCCGGGGACGGGCAGCGCCGACGGCAGGGCGCCGCGGTCGCCGACGGTGGGCACGGCCAGGTGGGCGCCGACGGTCAACGCGGTGAGTGCGGCGATGGAGACCAGCGGCGCCGGGATCACCTTGGTGAGGCGAGGCAGCACGATCATCAGTGCCAGCGCGCCGCCGACCAGGGGGTAGACGATCCAGGGCACGCCGATGAGTTCGGGCACCTGCGCCATGAAGATCAAGATGGCCAGGGCGTTGACAAAGCCGACCATCACGCTGCGCGGGACGAAACGCATCAGCCGGGCCACGCCGAGCGCGCCGAGCAGGATCTGGATGAGGCCGCCGAGAATGACGGTGGCGACCAGGTAGCCCAGGCCGTGCTCACGCGCCAGCGGGGCGACGACCAGGGCGATGGCGCCGGTGGCGGCGGAGATCATGGCGGGACGGCCGCCGACGACGGCGATGACGACGGCCATGGTGAAGGAGGCGAACAACCCGATGCTGGGGTCGACCCCGGCGATGATGGAGAACGAGATCGCCTCAGGGATCAGGGCAAGGGCGACGACCAGGCCCGACAAGATCTCGGTGCGGGCCACCGAGGGCTTCAGCCATTCGGGGCGGCCGGGCCGCAGGCGAGCGGCCAGGGACGAGGATGGACGGGCGGGCACAGACGAGCTAGACAACAGGCGTCCTTCAACAGGGAGCGGCCCCTCACGGGGGGCGGCGGGCGGCGTGCCGCCGACCGGGACAGGCGGCTGCAGGGAAGAAGCGGCCGGGCGGAGGCCGCAGGGGCAGGATCGCGGCGCGCAAATCGAAGAGGGTGGCGGGCCGGGCGACGACGACATCGGCGGCGCCGCCGCGGACAGGTCACGGCGGGCAGCAGGCGGTGATGATCAAAGGCATGCGCGCGTCGATGTTCCTTCTGTGACGGGGGCGGCGCTCGGCCCGGCGCCGGTGCGTGTCGTGGGCCGGAGGGCAGAACTGCGGTATATCCGGTCTGTGCCGGAACGCCCTAGCGTGGCCCGGCCGTCGGCAACTCTACCTTAACGTTAGGGTAGAGATCTGGCGGGGTCGGTACGGTCACCCGCGCCGCCCTACCAGCTGAGCAGTGAGGTCGTGCAGAAGATGGACGTGTCGGCACCTTCCGCCACCCGGGGTGAAGTTCCGGCTCCGGCAGGAGGCGGCGGAGATCACATGCACATCGGGCAGGTGGCGGCGCGGACCGAGCTGTCGCTGCGGACCATCCGGCACTACGACGAGGTCGGCCTGGTGCGGCCCTCGGCGCGCAGCCAGGGCGGCTTTCGCCTGTACACCGAAGCCGACGTGGCGCGGCTGATGGTGATCCGCCGGATGAAGCCGCTGGGCTTCACCCTGGAGGAGATGGGCGAGCTGCTGGCCGTCACCGACCGGCTCGACGCGGGCGGCGCGGCGGCCCCGGAGGCGGCCGAGCGCGAGCGGTTGCTGGCGCGGCTGGGCCGCTTCGAGCGGGCTGCCCACGAGCGCTGCGAGGCGCTGCGCACCCAGCTGAGCCGGGCCGAGGAGTTCGCCGCCGACCTGCGGCGGCGTGCCGGCCAGCTGACCGGCGACAACGCTTGAACGCCGCCGCGGCCATTCCGCGGGGTGGGCGCCTCGGTGAGGATGGCCGTCAGGCAGTCCGCGCCCGGGGCGATGCGGCTCTGCCACCAGAGTCCGGCCGCGCCGACGCTGTCGCCGGCTCTCAGACGATGGCTCTCAGGTGATGGCTCTCAGCTGCCTGGGCGCCAGGGCGCGCTCGGGTTCACGGGGCGGGCCTTGCCGCTGACCTGCAGCGCGTAGGTCGGCCGGTCACGGCCGGGCACCGGGCCGAGGTAGAGATGGCCGGTCAGGTGGCACCAGGCGGGCAGATCCAGCGGCGCGGCCGGGTCGGCGGTGATCACCCGCACCACGCTGCCCGCCTCCAGCCCGGCGACGAGGCGGGCCAGCCGGATGAGCAGCAGCACGCAGCGCGCGTCGCCGCCGTCCAGCACCACCTCCGCCGCAGACGCAGTGGATGCCGGCTGGTCGCCGGACACGTCGCCGAGGCTGGTCATGCGGCCACCGGGAAACCGGCCAGGCGCCATTCGAGCATGCCGTCGCTGAGGCGGATCGCGCGCCGTCCGCGGCCGGCCAGCAGGCGGACCGCGTCGTAGGCCAGCACACAGTACTCACCGCGGCAGTACACGATGATCTCGCAGTCTTCGGGCAGCTCGTTGATCCGGTCGGCCAGCTCCCCCACCGGGATGCCGACCGCGCCGGGGATGTGCCCGGCCAGATACTCCTCCACCGGGCGGACATCGAGCACCACGACGTCGCCTGCCCGCAGGCGGGCGCTCAGCTCCTCACGGGTGACCTCGGTGGTGCCGTCATCGCCGAGGTAGGCGTCGCGGGCGGCGGGCACGGCGGCCTGGTGGTTCTCGGCCACCTTGCGCAGCAGCGCGAACAGCAGGGCGACGTCGTCGCCGGCAAGCCGGTAGTGGACGCGCACCCCCTCGCGCCGGATCGCGACGAACCCGGCTTGCTTGAGCGTCTGCAGATGCGCCGACGCGGTCGTCAGGTTCAGCCCGGCGGCCTTGGCCAGGGCGTCGACGGTCCGCTCCCCCTGGGCCAGCAGCTCGAGCAATTCCAGCCGCTTGCCGCTGGCCAGCGCCTTGCCGCTGACCGCGAACGCGTCGTACAGCTGCGCCTTGGGGCGCGTGGGGACCTCCGCCATGGCATCCTCCATAAATCCATGGAATATTGTAAATGAAGATGAGGGGCATGCTCACACGCTCTCTCGGCCCATCTCGCACGGATCTGAAAGGACTGCCGTGGGGTTCGCTGACGACCATCTGATCCCGCTGGTCGACGAGGGGCTGGGCAACAGCGCCTATCTCGTCGACGCGGGCGGCGGCCGCGCGCTGGCCGTGGACGCCAGCCGTGACCTGCGCGCCCTGTACGCCGCCACCCGGCGGCGCGGCCTGACGGTCGCGTGGGCGGCCGACACGCACCTGCACGCCGACTTCCTGTCCGGCGCCGTCCAGCTCGGCCACGAATTCGGCGCCACCGTGCTGGCCTCGGCCGCCGGGCACCGGGTGTTCCCGCACCGCGGCCTGGCCGACGGCGACGAGGTCGATCTGGGCGGGCTGAGGCTGCGCGCGCTGGCCACGCCCGGCCACACCGATGAGCACCTGTCGTTCCTGCTGCTGGACGGCGACCGCGAGATGGGGGTGTTCACCGGCGGGTCGCTGATCGTGAACTCCGCCGCCCGCACCGACCTGCTCGGCACCGAGCGTACCGAGGAACTGGCCCGCGCCCAGTACCGGTCCCTGCGCCGGCTGGCCGCCCTGCCGCAGGAGACCACGGTGTGGCCCACCCATGGCGCGGGCTCGTTCTGCTCGGCCCCGCCCGGTACCGAGCGCACCACCACCATCGGCGCCCAGAAGCAGACCAACGCGCTGCTGGCCGCGCCGGACGAGGACACCTTCGTCCGCCGGCTGGTGGCGAGCCTGGGCTCCTGTCCCGCCTACTTCGCCCGGCTGAGCGAGCGCAACCGGTGCGGCCCCGCCGTCCTGACCCGCCCCCCAGCGCTGCCCGCCCTGGAGGCCGAGCGCGTCCGGGCGCTGCTCGCCGACGGCGGCCAGGTCGTCGACGTCCGCCCCGCGGCCGCGTTCGCCGCCGGGCACATCCCCGGCGCGCTGTCCATCCGGCTGCGCGAGCAGTTCGCCACCTGGCTGGGCTGGCTGCTGCCCGACACCGTCCCCCTGGCCTTCGTGGTCGGTGACGGCCAGAACGCGGAGGAGGTCGTCTGGCAGGCGTACAAGATCGGCTATGAGCGGCTGGCCGGGCACCTGGCCGGCGGCATGCCCGCCTGGCGGGCCGCGGGCGGAGCCGAGGCCACCACGGCGTTCGTCACCGCCGGCCAGGCCCCGGACGGCCCGTACCTCGACGTGCGGCAGGAAGCCGAGTACGCCGCCGGGCACGTACCCGGAGCACTGCACCTCGAACTCGGCGATCTGGCCGAGCACGCCGCCGACGCCCCGGCCGGAGCGGTGGTGGCCTGCGGGCACGGCGAGCGGGCCATGACGGCCGCGAGCCTGCTGGAACGCGCCGGACACACCGGCGTGAGCGTCCTCGACGGCGGCCCGGCCGAGTACGCCGCCGCTCACGGCATGCGGCTCGAGGCCGCCGACGGCGGTGACCGGTGAGCACCGTCACCATCCCACCGGTGCGGCTCGGCCTGGCCGAGAACCGGCTGCAGTTCGCCCTGCTCGTCATCGTCAACATCTGCGTCGGTGGCCTGGTCGGGCTGGAGCGCACCACCGTGCCGCTGCTCGGCACCGAGGTGTTCGGCCTGACCAGCGACCTGGCGGTGTTCTCCTTCATCATCGCCTTCGGCCTGACCAAAGCGCTGACCAACCTCGCCGCGGGCGCGCTGACCGCCCGCTTCACCCGCAGGCGGCTCCTGGTCGCCGGATGGCTGATCGGCACGCCGGTGCCGTTCATGCTGGCGTGGGGGCCCTCGTGGTGGTGGATCGTCGCGGCGAATCTGCTGCTCGGCCTCAACCAGGGCCTGACCTGGTCGATGACCGTCAACATGAAGATCGACCTGGTCGGCCCGGCCCGCCGCGGGCTGGCGACCGGGCTCAACGAAGCCGCCGGCTACACCGCGGTCGGCGTCACCGCGCTGCTGACCGGCTATCTGGCCACCGCCTACGGGCTGCGCCCGGCTCCTGAGCTCATCGGCGTCGTCTTCGTCGCCGCCGGACTGATCCTCTCGTTGATCGTCCGCGACACCGCCGCCCACGTCGCCCTCGAACTCGCCCAGCACCCCGCGCCGCTGCCCGGCGGCGAGAACACCGGCCTGGCTCACACCTTCGCCCGCGCCTCCTGGCACGAGCGCTCGCTGCGCGGCGCCAGCCAGGCCGGCCTGGTCAACAACCTCAACGACGGCCTGACCTGGGGTGTGTTCCCGCTGCTGTTCACCGACCACGGCCTCGGCCTGGCCGCCGTCGGCCTGATCAAGGGCCTGTATCCGATCCTGTGGGGCGTCGGGCAGATCCCCACCGGCCATCTGGCCGACCGCATCGGCCGCAAACCCCTCATCGTGTCCGGCATGCTGGTGCAGGCCGCCGGGTTCGTCCTCGCCCTGGTGCTGCTGGAGCGCCCCCTGCTGGCCGGGATCACCTCGGCCGCCGTGCTCGGCCTGGGCACCGCCATGGTCTACCCTGCGCTGATCGCCTCGGTCTCCGACCACGCCCACCCCGCCTGGCGCGCAGGCGCACTGGGCATCTACCGGTTCTGGCGCGACATCGGCTATGCCGCCGGCGCCCTGATCGCCGGCCTCCTGGCCGACGCCTTCGGCCTGGAGGCCACCGTCATCGCCGCCGCCGCGCTCACCGCCGCCTCCGGCCTGCTCGCCGCCCGCTGGATCACCGACCGGTGACGGGGCCGAGCCTGTGACGCCCTGGCTCCTGGACGAACATCGCGGCGGAAATGGTGGGGGCGGACGAAGCCCGGCACTCTCGTTTTCAGCAGGATGAACGAATGGCTGACCTCAACCACCTGCAGAGCCTGCTCGACAGCGAGGCGAAATCCCTCCACGTCCCCGGCGCCGCCGTCGGCGTGCTCTTCGAAGGCGCGGAGCACGTCCTCACCACCGGCGTCACCAGCGTCGACGCGCCGGTCCCCGTGACGGGCGACACGTTGTTCCAGATCGGGTCGACCACCAAGACGGTCACGGCGACGGCGGCCATGCACCTCCTCGAGAACGGCCGGCTCGACCTGGACGGGCGCGTGCGGCGGTATCTGCCCGGCTTCCGGCTCGCCGACGAGCGGGCCGCGGAAGAGCTGACCGTCCGGCACCTGCTCACCCACACCGGCGGTTTCCTCGGCGACATCGACGACGGCGAGAGCTGGGACACCGGCGCGCTGGCCGCCTCGATCGACGCCTACGACCAACTGCCCCAGCTCTTCCCGCCCGGCACGCTCGCCTCCTACAACAACGCCGGGTTCCGGCTGCTCGGCCGGGTCGTCGAGGCCGTGTGCGGTGAACCGTACGAGGACGCGATCAGGCGCATCGTGCTCGACCCCCTGGGCATGAGCTCCAGCTTCTTCTTCCCCTGGGAGGCCGTGACGCGGCCGCACGCCGTCGGGCACGCCGTACGGGAGGAAGGCCCGCAGGTCGTGCACACGTGGGGGCTGTTCCGCGACGCCATGGCCGAGGGCGGCCTGGCGTCGTCGGTGCGCGACCAGCTTCGCTACGCCGCCTTCCACCTGGGCGCGGGCGGCGAGGCCCCGGTCGGAGCCGCCACCAGGGAGCTGATGCAGCGGGAACACGTCCGGATAGGGGTCCCGTGGACCGGCATCGGGCTGCCGTGGCTGCTGGAGGAGCAGGCGGGCGTGCGGCTGGTCACGCATGGCGGCAACATCGGCAACCTGCAGCTGTCCACGTTCGTGCTGGCGCCCGAGCGCGGCTTCGCCGTCACCACGCTCACCAACTCCGCGCCCGGCAAGGTGCTGGGCAAGCTGGTGACCGACTGGTGCCTGGAGCACCTGCTCGACGCCAAGCCGCAGGCCGTACGGCTGACGCTGCGCGAACCCACGCCGGAGTACGCGGGCAGCTACGACGCCGGGCAGTGGACCTTCGAGGTCGACGAGGGCCTGACGGCGCGGTTCGTGCTGCGCCCCGAACTGGTGGCCGCGGGTGTGGAGGGCATGCCCGACATGCCGCTCGCGCTGGTCGAGGGCTGCGACGACGTGACGATCGCCGGCGACCCGCGGCAGGCCGTCGGCCGCTTCCTGCGCGACGACGCGGGCGAGATCGCGTTCCTGCACCTGGCCGGCAGGGCGGCCAGGCGGATCCGCTGAATCACCGGGGCGCCCTGGCCTGTCCTGCCGGTCGTGGGGGGCCCCGCCCGTCGTGCTCCCGCCGGGGAGGGTACGGCGGGAGCACGACGGAGGGTACGGCGGGAGAGCACGACCACCGCGCCCGTCACGCCTCCCCGCCAGGGCGGGGAGGCGTCGGCGGCCGGGACATGGCCGGTCAGGGGTTGATCTGTACCCAGAAGGGGTCGTTGACGAACAGGATGCGGTCGTCGAAGAAGTAGGAGATCAGTGAGCCGCCGGCCGAGCCGTTCTGGGCCTTCGGAACCCACCGGACGGAGAAGTCCCAGGTGCCGCTGCTGGCGCCCTCGGCGGTCGCACGGAAGGGATACTCGTCACACTGCCACTTCTCCGCCTCCTGCTGGGGGGTCTTGGGAGGAAGCCCGGTGATGGGGGTGTAGGCGCCGTTGCGGTTGCAGGCGTAGTTCTTCCACGTCGTGTTCGCACTGGCGATGGCGCCCGAGCCCTCCACCCGGTGCAGCGACGGCGCGTCGGGGTCGTTCATCCACTTGCCGGGGATCACCTTGCGGTGCGACTCGGCCGGATAGGTGGTGTCCGGGCTCATCTGCGCCTCGTAGATGTGCTCGGCGACGGCCCCGTGCTTGGGGCTCGACCGGCTGTACTGCAGGTGCGGGATCACGGTGGTGAACACGCACGCCCGGTCGTGGGGCTGGCCGAACCGGCTGAAGTAGTCGGCGGAGTCGCAGCGGAACGGCAGGTCGATGGTCTGGCCGCCGCCGATGGGGAAGCCCGGGGACCTGCCGTCGGTGGACAGGTGCCAGTCCAGGCTGCTGATCTTCTCCCGGGTCGAGTCGTTGGCCAGGGCCGGGGCCTCGATGTCCCACGAGCTCCACGCGGTGGTGGTGTTCCAGTCACCCCAGGTGTTGAAGGCCGCCGCGCCCGTGGTGGAGCAGAGCGGCGCCCCCTGGGCGCAGTCGGCGCGCACCGCGAAGAGCAGCTGGCTGGGGATGACGGACCCGCCGGCCCAGTCGAGGTATTTGACCGACCCGGGCACGGGCCGCCAGAACACCCGGATGGCCCGCTGGGTGTTGCTGCCCAGCGCCACCATGTTCCAGCGGAGCGCGTTGGTGCCCCAGTACTTCACGTTGCCCGACTGGTCTATGGTCTGGTAGCGGGCACGATACTCGATCGTCTGACACCACAGCAGCCGGTTGTAGGTCCGGCCCTCCTTGCGCTCGGCGTCGTCGGAGGCCAGGCAGTCGTCGGTGTCCGGCTGCGGCGGGGCGGCGGGGAACGCCGCCGCGGTGGCCAGCCGGCTCAGGCTCTGGGACGACCGGCCGTCGTCGCGCACCTTGGTGGCGTCGTAGTAGGAGTGGTTGCCCAGCCTGGTGGCCTCTCTCAGCGCCCGCTTGTGCGCCTCCTCGGGCGACAGCATGGGCTTGGCGGCGGAGGTGGGCGGCCCGGGGGTGGGCGTGGGGGCCTGGGCGGCGGCGAGGGCCGGCGTCCCCAGGCAGAGGGAGACCACGGCCAGCGCGCACAGGCCCATGCGCGTCAGACGGCGGCGAGGGGCGGGAATCGGCAGGGACATGGGTCACTTCCCGGGGGTCGTCGGGACGCTGCGGCGTGCCAGGGTGTTCTCCCAGGGGCACCAGTCGAGGTTGGGGATGGGCTCGTAGTTCTCGCCGCCGGACACGTGGGTGGCGGGGAAGCCGCCCCATCCGCCGGCGGCCCAGACCACGTCGGCCTCGGTGTAGAGCCAGATGTCGTTGAGCCACTCCCCGACAGCGGGGTTCTCCGGGCCGTGGGACTGGCAGACGAACCAGCTGTTGCCGGCGTTGAGCCTGCCGATCGGCTGCCAGCGGCCGTCGACGTAGTTGTAGACATCACCGGCGAGGAAGTTGTTGCAGTACCGGGTGGGCCACTGGACGCCAAGCGTGTCGGTCACCGTGGGGCCGGCGCCCCAGCACCCCTCCAGTTCGGCGGGTGCGTTCGCGGGGGGCTGGGCGGCGTGGGCGGCCGGGGCGGTGAACAGGGCCGCGCCGACGATCACGCTCGCGGCCATGCCGGCCAAGCGCCTGAGCACAGGCATCGTTCCCCTTTCTTTGTCGTCCGTCGGCGAATGACGCCGTTATGAATCGGAGGAAAAAGGAGCGGAAATCCGTTTTGTGGCACCGCTCTGGGGTTTGGACTATCAGGGATGGGGTTGTTCGGCTCGGGGGCGCCGGGAAGAACAATCAACCGATCAACTCCGGGCGGTCACCGCCGGGGGACGGCCTCCCCCGAGGACGAACGTCCGCCTCTTTCGCGGGCAGGCAGACCAGGTGTCCGCCGTCGCGCGGTCACGTCCTGGCACCGGCCGGGCGCCGACGGGAGAACCGGCGTACGGCGCGCGCCAGGGCCCTGGGGAGTCGACGGAACGGAGGCCTCCGGCCCCGCGGGTTCGGTCACCGCTCGCGCCCTACGGCCGGAGAGGCCGAACGGAGGCGTCAGCACAGGATCCCGCCGGCGTCGTGGCGTCGCGCCCCGCCTGCGGAACCGCCGCCGCTTTCAGATCCGGTCGCTGAGAGTGCGCAGCAGGCGTCCCAACCCCCAGGTGGCCAGGCGCGGCGGTGCGGCGCCGTTCATGCGCATGAGGTACTCGCTCTGCATCAACGTCCTCGGGCCGGACACCGCGAGGCTGTGGGAGGCGAGTGCGGAGGCCAGCGCCGCCTGCCGCCTGCGCCTGGACGAGTACGCCGCCACGACCGCGGCCGGATCGGGTGCGGCGTCCAGGCAGTCCACCAGCGCCGCCACGTCCTCGAGCGCCTGGTTCGTGCCCTGCGCCATGACGGGCGGCATCGCGTGCGCCGCGTCCCCGAGCAGCGCGCACCGCCCGTCGCCCCAGCGGCGCGGCACCCTGTGCCGGGTGTGCGGGAACAGTTCGGCGTCGCCGTCCTCCAGCGACGCCAGAACCCGCTCGACCGGTGAGCCCCACCCCGCGAACCGGCGGCGCAGCGTCTCCAGCGGCTTGTCCCGCGCCGCCGCGTCCGACGACCACGGCACGTCGAAGAACCACTGCATAAGCCCGTCACCGGCGCCCATGAACCCGAAGTCTCCCTGTCGGCCGACCATCAGCGTCGTGGTCGATCCGAGGTCGAACGGGGCCTGCGTCAGGCCCTGCCAGGTCGCCGCGCCGGTCAGTGCCGCCTGGCCGCCGCCCAGGACGAGGGCGCGCACCCGCGAGCGCACGCCGTCCGCTCCGACCAGGAAGTCGCCGCCGTACTCCTGACCTGTTTCCGTCCGCACCCGTACGCCGTCGCCGTCGGTCCGCAGTTCCGCGACCCGCGCGCCGAACCGCACGGCCCCCTCCGCCAGCCCGCTCCCCAGGAGAGTGATCAGCGTCCTGCGCGGAATCACCCGCGCCGCCGACCCGAACCGTTCCGCGAGCGCCTCCAGATCGAACTCCAGCACCTGGCGTCCGCCGGCGGTCCGCAGGCACAACGTCGTCAGCCGCTGCCCCGCCCCCTCCAGGTCGACGCCCAGGTCGCCGAGGATCGCCGTGCCGTTGCACCACAGGGTGACGGCCCCGCCCCCGAGGCGCGGCTCGGCCGCCTGCTCCAGGACCACCACCTCGTGCCCCGCGGCGACCAGTCCCCGCGCCGCCGCGAGCCCGCCGATTCCCGCCCCCACCACAAGCACCCGCACCGACGGCCCCCCATCGACTCTACAAGTCGTAGTACTACGCTTTATAGAGCATCGAGGCCGTCGTCCACAAGATCCAGATTCGTCACGACGGGAGCGGCGGGCCGGGGCCGGGAGGCCGTACCGGCCGCGCATGGGACCCGACGCGAGGATCAGCCAGCAGGGCGCGAGCAGGCCAGCCGTGATCCACATGGCGGAACGGGGACCGAGAAGGTCGCCGAGGACTCCTCCGAGCAGCGAGCCGATCGGGATGGTGCCGTGATTGAGGACCAGGGCTACGAGTCGGACGGCCGGGGGGCGGCTCGCCGCCTTATGCATACCGCCCGACTGTGGAACGTCACGACGCCCCGGACATTCACATGTTCGACGAGCAGCATAAATCAAAGAGAGGCGGTCACCGCCTTCCCCGTTTCGGGGCGACGCCCTCACACCGCGAGATGAAGCGCGGCCACGGCTCCCCCATTCCTCGCCGGCCGGTTCGCGCGAACGCCCAGGAGACGGCCAGGAAACGCCATGGCCTATCGGCTGAACAGCGGCGATACGGAAACGACCAGTCGGGGCGCACGGCGAGCGCGTGTCGCGCGCGTGTGAGCCGAGCCCCTCCCGGATGAATATCCGACAACGAATCGAAGTGTCGTCGCCGACGTTTACCGCGACCGACACACCGAGTCACAATGACGCGATCGGGCATTTAAAATGCATCACGTCAATGCTTTGTGACAAATCTTACAGTCAACCCGATCCGCGTATTCATAATGTGATCATTACCGATGAATCGCCCCTTGAGGGCGTATCCGTACCGATCGGAGTTCATCGGAATGCAGCTCAGGCGAAACCTCTCCCTGGCCGCCGCGTGGGTCCTCCTCGCGGTCGGTCTGGTCGCCTCACCCCCAACGGCGTCGGCCGCCACACCACCGGCCGACGGTCCTTCCCACGTCGTGTCCGACACCTTCCCCGGCGCGAGAGTCGGCGAGCGCGCCGGGCCCGCGGCCCTCGCGCCGAGCCTGGCCAAGGCGCAGACCGGCCCGCAGCTGGTGGCCTGCGACGGCGACGGCACCAGCGGCAAGCGCGTCGAGGTCCTGTACGTGCGTGAGGCGTCGATGCCGGACCGCTACACGCAGTTCCTCCCCATGTTCCGTGCCTGGCTGGCCAACGCCGACGACGCGTTCAACGACGCCGCGGCCACCTCCAACCGCAGTCGGCACATCCGGTTCGTCACCACGGCGGTCACCGGAGGCTGCGCCGCCGTCGTACGCAACCTGGTAGTCCCCGCAGGCTCACTGGTCGACTTCGACTCCAGCATCAACGCCGTGAAGGCCCTCGGCTACACCAGCACCGACCGGCACTACCTCATGCTCACCGAGGCCACGGCGATCTGCGGCGTGTCCGAGATCAAGGGCGACGACCTGACGACCGGCGCCGCCAACCTCAACAACGGGCTCGCCTACGCCCGCGTGGACGCCATCCCCGGCTGCTTCGGCGCGAACGCCATCGCCCACGAACTGGGGCACAGCTTCGGCGCCGTACAGCTCAGCGCGGCCCACTCGGACGGCAGCTGGCACTGCCTCGACCAGTGGGACCTCATGTGCTACGGCGGCACGCCCACGTGGAGCTGCCTGCAGTGGAACGACTACCGGCTGCCCGACTGCAACCGGGACGACTACTACAACGCCGCCCCCACCGCAGGAAGCTACCTGGCCACGCACTGGAACGTCGCCAACAGCGCCTACCTCATCGCGGGCGGCACGGCCGACAGTGATCCGCATCCCAAGGTCGGCAACACCTACGTCATAACGAACGTGTCCACGGGAGGCGCGCTGGAGCCCATCGGCGCCTCCACCGGGACGCTGGTCGAGCTGAGCCAGCGCGCCCGCGTCGACACTGCCAGCCAGAAGTGGCTGATGGGCTACACGACCGGGCTGCAGTTCGTCAACGTCGGCAGCCGCCTGTGCGCCGACAGCTCCTACAGCGGCACCACGCCCGGCACGACGCTCCTGCAGTACGTCTGCGGCGGCCAGGACGGCATGCGCTTCGCGTACCTGCCGACCGGCGCGAACACATACGCGATCTTCGACTGGCTGTCCGGGCTGGCGCTGACCGCGGGCGGCGCCTACCCGTCGCCCATCACGCAGCAGACCTACACCGGCGCGACCAACCAGCAGTGGGTGTTCAACCAGGTCACCGACGCCGCTCCGGTCAACAACGGCGTCTACTACCTGCAGGGGCGCGGCAGCCGCGACAACGCGGAGCCCGCGGGCGCCTCGACCGCCTCCGGCGCGCTCATCACGCACAACGCGCCGTCCGGCGCCACCAGCCAGCGCTGGCAGCTCCAGGCCACCGGGTCGTACTGGAAGCTGGTGAACGTCAACAGCTCCAAGTGCCTGGACCTCGTCTCGGCCGGCACGTCCAACGGCGTCCAGATCAGACAGGCGACCTGTGGCAGCGCGACCAGCCAGCAGTGGACCCTCAAACGGGTCGCGGACGGAACGTTCTTCCTGGTCAACCGTTTCAGCGGCAAGGTGCTCGCCACACCGGCCGGCAGCGGCACCACCCTTGACCAGCAGACGATCACCGGCAACACCGACTCCGGCGCGGGCGTCGTCGCCGACAACGAGATCTGGTACCTGAACCCCGTCTGACCCGCACGGGCCGTCCGGTCTCCCCGGGCGGCCCGCACGGCAGCGGTGAGACCGGTCAGGGGCGACGACTCCGAGGACCGTTCGGGGACGGCAGGGGTCCGTGTCCTCCGTCCGGGAAGTCGCCGGCGAGAAGCCGGATCCTCACCGCGGGCCGTCCACACCGAGTGACCGGCGACGGGCCGGGGAAAGAAGTGATCATGAGCGCCTACTACGGGTCCGGTCCCGGCGACATCACGCCGGACGGCTGCGCCGTGGAGTTCTACAGTCTCCTGCCCCCGATGGGCGAGCCCGAGATCGTGCACGCCGCCGTGCCCGCCGACGCGTCGATCCTGGAACTCGGCTGCGGGACCGGCAGGATCCTGCGCCCCCTCGCGGAGCTCGGGCACCCGGTCCTCGGCGTCGACGAGTCCCCGGCCATGCTCGCCCGCGTCGCTGAGCTGCCGACCGTGCGCGCGAGCATCGAGACCCTGCGACTGGACCGCGCCTTCGACGCCGTCCTGCTCGCGAGCACCATGCTCAACGCGGATTCGGCCCGGCGGCGCGCCTTCCTCCAGACCTGCCGCAGGCATGTCGATCCCCATGGCGTCGTCATCGTCCAGCGCGCCGAGCCGAGCTGGTTCGACACGGTCGAACCGTCGGTGCGCGAGCACGACGGCATCCGGCGGGTGATCAAGAAGGTCCACCGTGACGGGCCCCGCGTCGACGTCGTCATCGATTACCACGTCGGCGACCAGACGTGGACGCACGCGTTCAGCCGTCACCCCGTCGACGAGCGGGAACTGGCGGCCGACCTCGCCTCCGCGCGGTTGCGCCTCGACCGGTGGCTCACCGACGACCGCACATGGTTCGCCGCCTGCCCGGAAACCGGATGATCGATCCGGCGGCGTCCTCCGGGGGTGAGGGGCCCATCCTGAACCCGCATTGATCTTGTGCGGAATCGATCGTCATCTTGAGCCGTCAGTTCGCCGAGGTCTCCAACCCGCACCGGCTCGCCGAGGGCACTGTCTTCAGCGAGCCGGCGGGCCCCATGGGCAGGGCAGCGGAGGGATCGGTCACTCTCCACGATCAGGGTGGCATCGCAAAGCGACTCTGCATGACTCCTGTGCGATTTGGTCACAGAACCCCTTGTTGGGCCTGCCGCAAAGCAGCAGATAGTTACACATTGAATCCGTTATGTCGCCATCACGGGCGTTACACACCAGTCAGTAGCCGACCGGTTGCAAAAAACGGTTTCTTCTGGCCTTCACCGGCGGGGCCCGGCAGCGATCGGGAGGAATCCAACGAATCCATATTTGACCTGCGGTGACGTAATCAGCTGTATCGAGACTGGGGGACGATCCGCGCTGAACAACGGCGTTGATGGCTGATCGTGGGGTGGCGAGGTCAGGGTCTGTTGCGGAGAGTGGCGTATTCGGCGCGGGCTTGTTCGACGGCGTCGGGACAGCACTGGACTTTCTCGCGTTCTGCGAGGGCGCGGCCCTCTGTCCGGAACTACTTGAGGTCGTCGAGGAGGTCGTCGAGGGCCTGGGCAAGGGCTTCGGAGCTGGCGGGGGTGAACCAGGTGGTGCGGATGCGCTCGTTGTTCCCCTTCGGGGTCTCGTGGTCGGCCGCGAGCTGCTGCAGGCTGCGGGTCTCGTCGCTCAGGGCACGACCGACCTCCTGGAAGAGGCTGCGGACGTAGCGGTCCGCGTCGCCGGAGGCGATGCCGTGGCCGACGGCCCACGACGTGAGTGTGGCGAGGTAGGAGTAGTGGGTGGTCAGCGTCCCCGTCACTGCGGAGAAGACGTTGAAGGCCGTCTCGTCCGCGACCGGGAGCGCTCCGCCAAGGTGCTCGAAGAGGGAGTCCACCACCGGGTGAGACGGGTACGTCACCGTGACGGAGCGGCGTTCGCGTATGGCGGGCAGGGGGATGGCCCGTACGATCGGGGCATCGGTGGCCAGCGTCCTGCGCAGGTCGTCGTTGCCGACGCCGGACATCACGTTGATCACGATCTTGTCGCCGGGCACCGTCAGGCCGGCGAGCGCTTCGTGCCGGTCCTGACGGCGTACAGCGATGATCACGATCGCGGAGCGGTCCACCACCGCCTGGTTGTCAGGACACACCCGCACGCCCTCGTAGCGCTCGGACAGCTCCGCGGCCGTGCGGGCTCCGCGAGGGGAGAGGAACACCTCGGGCGCATCGCCGCCCCGGTCGTACAGGCCTTCCACGATGGCCCGGCCGATCTCGCCCACCCCGATGATGCCGATTCGCTTCACTGTGTCTTCCTCCATGGTGCGTGTTGGTCGGAGTCTGTGACGTTGTGCCGGTGTCGGCCTGCTCGCCCGAGCAGGGCCCGGTCCCCGGGCGGCGAGGTCACCGCTCGTCTCGTGCGACGTGTGCGTCCCGCATGGCCCAGTGGCCCCCTGAGGCTCGTGTGTCGGGGACAGGCCGTGCGAGCCGGGCCGCGAGTTCGCGGGCCTGTTCGGGACGTGGGTTGGCGCCGGTCAGCACCGTCGCCAGCCGATCGCCAGGGACCGCGCCCTCGGCGATCGCTGCCAGGCCCGCCGCCCCCGCCGGTTCCAGGACGATCCCGAGCGTGCGCGCCGCCAGCTCCATGGCAGTGGCGATGGCCTCGTCTGTCACCAGGACGATCTCGTCCACCAGCGCGCGGGCCCGTCGTACCGAGGCCTCCAGCGGGGTGCGCACCGCGATGCCGTCGGCGAAGGTGCGAACGCGTTCGATGGAGACCGCGCGGCCGACGCGCAGGCTTTCCAGCATCGAGGGGGCGCCTTCGGCATTGACTCCCACGATCCGGGTGCCGGGTGCGTGCTCCTTCATCCAGCACGCCACGCCGTTGATCAGCGCGCCGTCGCCGACCGGGAGCACGACGGCGTCGAAGCCCGGACCGCCCGCGCCGCCTGGCGCGCCGCTGGTCAGCTCGACCCCGATCGTCCCGGCGCCCTCGGCGATCGCCGCCTGGAGACCGTCCTGAAGATAGACGCGGTCAGGGTGGCGCTCGGCGTGAGCGGCCGCGGCCTTCCGCGCCGACATGCCGTCCGTCCCGGCCGCGACGACCCGGGCACCGAAGGTCTCCATCCGCTCCCGCTTGACGGGATTGACCGTCTCGGGCACGAACACCTCGACCGGCATCCCGCGGGCCCGTCCCGCGTAGGCGACGGCCTGCCCGAAGTTGCCCGAGCTGGCGCACACCACCGGCGTGCCGGGGGCGAGCGTGCTCAGCATCAGATCGGCGCCCCGGCCCTTGAAGCTGCGCACCGGGTTGGCTGTCTCCACTTTCACCGTCACCGTGCGGCCGCCCAGCGCCCGGCACAGCTGCTCATCGAGGTACTGCGGGGTGTTGAGGAACACCGGATCGATCACCTGCACGGCCTTCTCGATCCGCGCCACGTCCAGATTCATGCGCGTCGCCTTTCCTCGGGGCTTCCGGACCCGGCCAACGCTAATCGAACGCCCGATCGACGTGATTGAGAATTTTCGCGCTAGAACGCAATAATCTTGCATGCCTGAACCACCGCCACCCCGCCTGGACGAGATCGACGCGCAACTCCTGGACCTCCTCCAGCGCGACGCCGGACGCACCCTGCACGACCTCGGCGAACGGGTCGGGCTCTCACCGAGCGCCGTCCAGCGGCGGATCGCCCGCTACCGCAGGGACGGCCTCATCACCAGGCAGGTCGCCGTCCTCGACCCACACCGCTTCGGCCCCACCGTTCTGGCCACGGTCCTGGTGACCCTGGCCCGGGAATCGTTCGAACACCACCGCGCCTTCGCCGAACGGATGCGCTCCAACCCACAGGTCCAGCAGTGCTACCGGGTCGCGGGACCGTGGGACTACGTGGTCGTCCTGGCCGCGCGGAGCATGCGCGAATGCAGCCGCCTTGGCGACCGCCTGTTCAAAGCGGACGACAACATCAGGCGTTACGAGACCCTGCTCGTGTTCGACACCATCAAGACCGGCCTGGCCCTCCCGCCTCCCGCGCCACAGCCCTCTCGACCACAAGACGGGCGGTCATAAGCAGGGAGACCGGGTGAAGACCGGATCAGCGGCCGACGTCACCGTCACCGTCGCCGACGACGGGCGGGCCACACCCGGACGGGTGGCAGCCCGTGGCGGGAACGAGAAGAACACGCGCGCGGCCGTCTGTGGCGTGGTCACTGGGCCGCCTCCTCCCTGGACCGTGCCGAGGGTTCGGGACGGCCCTCGGCCATCCGCCGTCCGGTGGAGTCGCGCGGCATCGGCACCGGGATGGCGGACAGCAACCGCTGGGTGTACTCATGAGCGGGGGAACGGAAGATCTGCCGGACGTCGCCCTGCTCGACGACGCGCCCCGCGGCCATCACCAGCACGCGATCGGCGACGACCTCCACGAGGGCCAGGTCGTGGCTGACGAACAGGTAGGACAGCCCCAGTTCCTCCTGCAGGTCGCGCAGGAGGTTGAGCACCTGCGCCCGGACCGAGACGTCGAGCGCGGCGACGGGTTCGTCGCACACGATCAGGCTGGGGTTGAGCGTCAGCGCCCGGGCGATGGCCACCCGCTGCAGCTGTCCTCCGGAGAGCTCGGCGGGATATCGGCCGAGGTATCTGCGGCCGATGCCCACCCTGTCCAGCAGTTCGGCGCCGCGCCGCGCCCTGGCGGCCCGGTCGAGGTCGGTGTGCACGAGCAGCGGTTCGGCGACGGCCTCGGCCACGCTCATCCTGGGGTCCAGCGAGCTGTACGGATCCTGGAAGATCATCTGCATGCGCCTGCGCAGCCGGCGCATTTCGCGGGGGCGGGCCGCGAGCACGTCGACCCCGTCGAACGTGATCCGTCCGCCGTCCGGGTCGATCAGGCGCAGAACGATCCGGCCCAGGGTCGACTTGCCCGCTCCCGACTCCCCCACCACGGCGAGGCACTCGCCCTTGGCCAGGGTGAAGCCGACGTCCTGGACGGCGGGGGGTCTGCGGGTGCGTCGGCCGAGGAGGTCCCGGCCCGCCTTGAAGGTCTTGGACACTCCTGATACTTCGAGCAGGCTCACGCGACCGTCACTCCCTGAAGGTCGATCTCACTCACGCGGAGGCAACGGGCCTGGGCCGACGGGCCCGCCGGGACCAGGTCCGGGCGCACGGAGTCGCACCGGCCGGGTTCCCGGTGCGGGCACCGGAGGTGGAAGCGGCATCCCTCGGGCCAGAGGCCGGGGGCGGGGATGCTGCCGGGGATGGTCGCCAGGCGACGGCCGGTCCCCAGGCCGGGTTTGGGGATCGCGGCCAGCAGGCCGGAGGTGTAGGGGTGCCCCGGCCGGAAGAAGACGTCCGCCGCCGTGCCCTGTTCGACGACTTCGCCGGCGTACATGACCGTGACCTTCTGGCACAGCTCGGCGACCACCGCGAGATCGTGACTGACGAAGAGCAACGACACCCCGGTCTGCTCCTGCAGATCCCGCAGCAGACGCAGAATCCGTTCCTGAACGGTCACGTCGAGCGCGGTGGTGGGTTCGTCGGCGATCAGCAGGCGCGGGTTGCAGGCCATGACCATGGCGATCATCACTCGCTGGCACATTCCCCCGCTGAACGCGTGCGGGTAGTCGTCGACCCGCTCCGCCGCCCGGGGGATCTGGACGAGGTCGAGCATCTCGATCGCCCGGGCCCTGGCGGCCCTGCGGTTGAGCCCGAGGTGCCGCCGAACGGACTCCGCGATCTGGTCGCCGACGGTGTAGGCGGGGTTGAGGCTGCGGATCGGCTGCTGGAAGATCATCCCCATGCCGGGGCCGCGCAGGGCGCGCCACTCGCGTTCGGGCAGGGACGTCAACTCCCTGCCGTCGAAGCTCACCGAACCGGCGGCGACGCGCCCGCCGGTGACACCGGTCAGTCCCATCACCGCGAGCGAGGTCACCGTCTTGCCCGAGCCCGACTCGCCGACCAGCGCGACGGACTCGCCCTGGCCCAGGGTGAACGACACCCGCTGCACCACCGGGGTCCATCCCCCCACCGGGGCCGGGAACTCCACCGTCAGGTCCCGGATCTCGAGCAGCGGCCGGGCGTCCGCCTCCTGCTGTCGCGCCGTCATGTCACTCCCCCTTGCCGCTCGCCGACCGGCTGCGCAGCATGCCCTTGCGCACGCCGTCTCCCAGATAGGTGAAAGCCAGAACGGTGAGAAAGATCATCACGCCGGGCGGCCACACGAGGTACGGCGCCAGGCCCATGTTCGACGACGCCGTGGACAGCATCGATCCCCAGCTGGCCGCCGGCGGCCGTACGCCGAGGCCGAGGAAGCTGAGGCTCGCCTCCGCCGCGACCGCGGCGCCCAGGGACACGGAGGTCACCAGCACGATCGGCGGCATCACGTTGGGCAGGATGTGCCGCACGGCGGTCCGCAGGTTTCCGCAGCCCAGGGCGATGGACGCCTCGATGTACGTCTCGTGCCGCACGTCCATCGTGGTGGCCCGGGACACCCGGAAGAACCGGGGAGCCATGATCACCCCAACGGCCAGCATCGCGTTGGTGACCCCGGGGCCGAGCACCGCCACGATCGTGATGGCCAGCACGAGCGACGGCGCGCTCATCAGGGCGTCCATGATCCGGGTCAGCGCCGCGTCCAGCCAGCCGCCCCTGAATCCGGCGGCGACGCCGGGCGACAGGCCGATCACCAGTGCGACGGCCACCGCCTGCGCCGCGGCCTGCAGCGACACCCTGGCGCTGTGGATCAGGCGGCTCAGCACGTCCCGGCCGTAGTCGTCGGTGCCGAGCAGGTGCCCGGAGCCGGGCGGCCGCAGCCGCTGCAGCACGTTCTGGACGTTCGGGTCGTACGGTGCGATCACCGGAGCCAGGACGGCGACCAGGACGAGCAGGGCCAGGAACCCACCGGCCACGATGGTGGATCTGCGGCGCAGGATGCCGCGCAGGATTCCCGTCCCCGCGGATTCCGCGTACGGGTCACCGGGCGCGTCGAGGAGGTCGTCCGGCGGCGTGGTGACGTTCTTCATGCACGCACCTTCGGATTGAAGTAGCCGTAGGAGATGTCGACCAGCAGGTTCACGACCACGACCACGCTGGTGGAGAAGAGGACGAAGCCGAGCAGCACCGGGATGTCCCGGCTGAGCACGCTGTCCACCGCCAGGCTGCCGAGGCCGGGCATGTTGTAGATGATCTCGATGGTGACCGAGCCCGCGAGCACCTCGGCGACCCGGAAGCCGAACACGGTCACCACCGGCACGCAGGCGTTCTTCAACGCGTGCTTGAACAGGACCGAGCGTCTGCTCAGCCCCTTCGCCCGGGCGTTGAGTATGTAGTCCGACGTGAGCACCTGCCCCAGGGCCGACCGCAGCTGCAGCGTCACCTCCGCCGCGGGCAGCAGGCCGAGGGCGACGCCGGGCAGGACGAGGTGGGACAGCCAGGGCCCGATCCCCTCCGACAGCGGCACGAACCCGAACGCGGGGAACACGCGGTAGGTCACCGCGAACAGCGACGCCAGCACCAGCCCGAACCAGAAGGCCGGGATCGCGATCGCGATCGAGGCCAGCCAGTTCACCAGGCGGTCGACGACGCCTCCCGGCCGCAGCGACGACAGGATCGCCATGAGGGCGCCCAGCACGACGGCCATCACCATCGCGAACAGCACCAGGGACATCGTGGCGCCCATCCGCCGGATTATCATCTCCATCACCGACTGGTCAGACATGAGCGACTTTCCCAGGTCTCCGTGCAGCACGGCGCCGACCCACCGGGCGTAGCGCTCCACGACCGGATCCGACAGGCCCAGTCGCGCCTGGATCGCCGCGATGCGTTCCGGGGTCGGGTTGTCGCCGGCCAGGACGACGGCCGGGTCTCCGGGGGCGAGATCGATCAGGAGGAAGACCAGGAGCGGCACCACGAGCAGCAGTGGGATCGCCGCGAGCAGTCGTTTACCCGCGTGGCGCAGCATGCTGTGTCCCTTCGACGATTTGCGGGGCTGGTTACGGGAAGTGGCGGACGCCTTTCGCCGGACCGCCGATCCCGCCCGGCGAAAGGCGTCGCGACGCTAACGCTTCACGGCGATGTGCCGGAGATCCCAGATCCCGATGTCCGCCAGGGGAACGTTGTCCGTGTTCAGCACCTTGTTGTTCGAGACCACCCCCACGGTCAACCGGCAGATCGGGATGTACCAGGCCTGCTGCATGGTGGTCTGCCAGATCTTGGCGTACAGCGGAGCGCGCTGGGCCTCGGACAGCGTCGGGTCGGCGGCCTTGGCCGCGTCCGGCTCGATCGCGCCGCGGTCGGTGGCCAGCTTGTAGGTGTCCAGCAGGTAGGTGTCCACCGTGTCGGCCGGGTCGATCTTCGGGCTCCATGACGCCGAGACCATGAGCTCGAAGTCGCCGGCGATGAACCGGGGCTCGTTCTCCGTGTTCGGGACCGGGTTGAGCTTGGCGTCGATGCCGGCCTCGGACAGCTTGCCCTGGATCACGTTGGCCGGTTGTTCCATGTTCGTGCTGGCCGGATAGCTGATCGTGACCTTGGCTCCGCCCGCCTTCTGGACCAGTTCCCTGGCCTTGGCCTGGTCGTAGGGGTAGGGGTAGGAGTAGTCCTTGATCGCCGCCCAGCTGCCGGCCGGGTAGAGCTGGCGGTTCGGCTGGCAGCTTCCTGAGAAGAGCGCGCCGACGGCGTCCGGGTCGATGGCGTGGGCGATGGCCTGGCGCACCTCGGGCTTGGTCAGGTCACCGAGGTTGGCCCGCAGGTACACGCCGAGCACGTTGCGGAACGTGACCTTCTTCATGTCGACCGCCCCCTGGTCGGCCAGTTGCCGGGCCTGGGCCAGGTCGTTGGCCGCGCTGACCGTCGTCAGGTCGGTCTGCCCGGTCTGCACTCCTCGCAGCCTGGTCGCGCCGTCGGAGATCGCCTGGAGCTCGATCCCGGCGATCTGGCCCACCGCCGGATCCCAGTAGGCCGGCGCCTTCTTCATGACCACCTTCTCGCCGGGCGTGAAGGAGGTCACGAGGTACGGTCCCGAGCCGGCGTCGCCCAGGTCGCTCGCCAGCTTGGCGGACCGCTCCGCGATCGCCTTCGGGCTGATCATCATGCCGGCGTTCGTGGCGAACACGCTGGGCAGCTGGACTCCCCTGCCCTTCACCAGACGCAACCGGACCGTGTGGGCGTCGACCGCTTCGACGGAGGTGATGTCGTCCAGGTTCTGCTTGATCGTGCTGCCCTCGAGCGTCTTGCCGCGCTCGATGTTCGCCTTGACCGCCGCGGCGTCGAACACGGTGCCGTCGTGGAACCTCACGTCGTCGCGCAGCTTCAGCTCCAGGTAGGAGCCGTCCTTGGCGAACTTCCACTCGGTGGCCAGGCCGGGGACGACGTTGTCGTCCTTGTCGAGGGTCGTCAGCCGGTCGATGGCCAGCACCAGGTAGCCGACGCCGCCGTAACTGGTCTGCAGCGCCGGGTCGAGGTTCCGTATCGGGGCGGCGGAGGTGAACCGCAACGTGGCGTTCGGATCGGCCTCGGTGCTCTGCGCGGGTTTCCCGTCGTTTCCAGCGGCGCCGCCGCTTCCGCATCCCGTGAGAGCCAGTGCGGCGACGGCGAGCATGGCGACTCCGGACCGACGCCTGACGCATCTCCAGGTCATTGTTCCTCCTAGTGAAAACGCATTGCCGTGCGTTCGCCCCGTGCGTTTGTGAGGGTTGTCGTTGCGGTCGACGTGAGCAAGCAAGCGCTTGGCCGGAGAAGTTATAGGCGATACGGTGGCCGGTCAAGACATGATCCGCCGGGTTCCGTCTGGGAGATCACGGTGTCCACCCGGCGGCGGCGACCGATGTCCGGCCGGCGTCGGATCACGACCCGGCCGTTGCCGCGTCCGCCCGATCGAGCTTCCCCGGGCACGCCTGACCCGCCTCGCCGGCCTCGGGCGACTCCCGCCCATCGATTTAGTCAAGCGCTTGCTCAACCATAGGGAAGGGGTGCACAGTCAGGCAAGGGGCAGCCGCCGATCAGCCGAGAGGGGCCGAAAACGGGCTTCTTGACCGCCCCAAAGGCGAGGATTACTTTAACAAGCGATTGCTTGCTTATGCATGGCGCCATCTACGGAAGGTTCAGAACGTTGGGCACATTCGCCGAGATCGTGCGCTCGCGGGCCGATGACGAGCACATCGGTCTCCGCTTCGGTGACGAGTCGTGGACCTGGGCCCAGGTGGTCCAGGAGAGCGCCGACCGGGCAGCCGCGCTCCGGCGGTTCGGCAAGCCGGACGGCCGGCCGCACATCGGGGTGCTGCTGGAGAACGTCCCCGACTACGTGTTCTGGATCGGGGCGGCGGCGCTGAGCGGCGCGGTCGTCGTCGGGATCAACCCGACCAGGCGCGGCGAGGAGATGGCCCACGACATCCGGCACACCGACTGCGACCTGATCATCACCGAGGATCGCCTGGCAGGCCTGCTCGAGGGCCTCGACCACGGAGTGCCTGCCGACGCCGTGCTCAACGTCGACAGCGCGGCCTATCGAAGCCTCGTCGAGGAACACCGCGGCGCCGGCCTCCCCGATCGCCTCCCCCCTGCGGAGGCGATCCTGCTGCTGCTCTTCAGCTCCGGCTCCACCGGCGCGCCGAAGGCGGTGATCTGCTCCCAGGGCCGGCTCGGGTTCCTCGCCGAGACGCTCGCCGTCCGCACGGAGCTCACCCGCGACTCCGTGAGCTACCTGTGCATGCCGCTCTTCCACGGCAACTCGGCGATGATGAACCTGGCGCCGGCGACGCTGACGGGCGCCACCGTCTGCCTGGCCCGCAAGTTCTCCGCGTCCGGCTTCGTCCGCGACGTCCACCGGTACGGCGCCACCTTCGTCACTACGTCGGCCGGGCCCTGTCCTACGTGCTGGCGCAGCCGCAGGACGAGCGGGACCGCGACAGCAGCCTGCGGTTCGCCATCGGCACCGAGGCGTCGGCGTCCGACGTCGCGAGGTTCTCCGCCCGCTTCGGCTGCCGGGTCTCGGAGGGGTACGGGCTCAGTGAGGGCGTCCTGCGGATCAACCGGACCCCGGACAGCCCGCCCGACTCCCTGGGCCTGCCCGTGGCGGGCGTGGACGTCCGCGTGATGAACGAGGAGACAGGCCAGGAGTGCCCCCGCGTCGAACGCGACGAGCGCGGAAGGCTGCTCAACGCCGAGGCCGCCATCGGGCAGATGGTGGCGCTCGGCAAGGCGTCGGCCTTCGAGGGCTACTACGACAACCCGGGAGCGCAGGCGGAACGCGTCCGGGGCGACGACTTCTGGACGGGCGACCTCGCCTACCGCGACGCCGACGGGTTCTTCTACTTCGCCGGCCGTTCCTCCGACTGGCTGCGGGTCGACAGTGAGAACTTCTCCACCGTGCCGGTGGAGCGGCTCCTGGAGCGCTGGCCGGACATCACGGTGGCGCTGGTCTACGCGGTGCCCGACCCGCGCACCGGCGACCAGGTGATGTGCACGGTCCAGATGCGGCCCGGCGTCGCGTTCGACCCGGACGCCCTCACCCGCTTCCTGGACGAGCAGCCCGACCTGGGCACCAAGTGGCGTCCGCGTTTCGTCCGGGTGGTCGACGAGGTGCCCACCACCGGCAACAGCAAGTCCGCCAAGATCTTGCTGCGCCGGGCCGCGTGGCAGACCTCCGACCCGGTGTTCTGCCGTTCCGGCGCCGAGACCGCCTACCGCCCGCTGGACCAGGAAGGACGCGAGCGGCTCGAGAAGGAGTTCGCGCAGCACGGCCGCACCGCGTTCCTGCCCGCGCCGCGGTGACGTCAGGAGACGATCTCGGCCGTCGCGTAGCTGAGGACGGGTGCGCCGTCCCGCTCGGGGCAGGTCGCCTCGAGGGTGAGGCGGTCGCCGTCACGCCACACCGAGGTGCGGAGCGTCTGGCCGGGATGGATCGACCCGGCGAACCGCGCGCTCAGGCTCCGCAGCCGGACGGCGTCGCCGTCGAGAAGGTCGTCGACGACCGCCTTCGCGACGATGCCGTAGGAGGCGAGCCCGTGCAGGATGGGGCTGGCGAACCCGGCCGCCCTCGCGAACTCGGGGTCGGCGTGCAACGGGTTCAGATCACCGTTGAGCCGGTAGAGCAGCGCCTGGTCCGTCGTCGTCGGAGAGTCGAGCACGTGATCCGGTTCACGCCCTGGCGCGGCCCAGACCTGCTGCGGCCCGGGCTCCCCGCCGAACCCTCCCTCGCCGCGCGCCCAGATCTGCATCTCCGTGCTCCACAGGGGGGTGCCGTCCGGATCCGCGGCCGTGTGCTCGAGCACGATCACGGCCGCCTTGCCCTTGTCCCAGAGGTGCGCCACGCGAGTCGTGAGCGTCGCCGTGCCCGCCACCGGCAGTGCCCTGTGCACGGTGAGCGACTGACCGGCGTGCAGGATCCGGCGCAGGTCGACGTCGACCCCGGGCAACCTCATCGCGGGGGCGGGGCCGTCCCCGGCGGAGACGCCCTGTCCGGCGACCATGGCGAAGGTCGGGAGCACCTGGAGGTCGCGCTCGAAGGTGTAGCGCGGCTCCGGATCGGCCATGATGTCCCCCGCGGCGTTTCCCTCAGTGTTCCCCGCGGTGTTCCTCGTGTTCCGTCCCGCCCCGAGCGACAGGTGATACAGCAGCACGTCCCGGCGGGTCCAACGCAGTTCGCGTGTGGACGGCGGGGCGCACAGCACGGTGGCGACGTCGATGGGCATCTCTGGGACTCCGTTCCGGACGCTGGATCCGACGCGATCTCTGCCAGGTCTCGGCGGCATGATGCCCGGGCCGTCGCCGCCTTGCCCGCGGCGGTCCCACTGGATGGTGAACGACGGCGAACAGGGCGTCCTCCGGTCCCGCCCGGCGGAGACGACGGGACCTGCGGCCCCTGGCCTTCGACGCCCGCGGAGACGGACGTCCGAGGCCGCCCCCCCCGCACGAGTCACCGACAAACCACGAGTCACCGACAAGAAGGAGTGGAAATGGACAGCACGGATCTCACGGGCCGCACGGCCATCGTGACCGGAGCCGGTGCGGGCCTCGGGCGCGCCGAGGCGTTGGCACTGGCGGCCAGGGGCGCGAGCGTGGTCGTCAACGACATGAACGACGCGGCCGACGCCGTGGTGCGGGAGATCGAGGCCGCGGGCGGCAGGGCGGTCGCGGTCAAGGGCGACGTCGGCGACTGGTCGCTCGGGGAGGTCCTCGTAAACGCCGCGGTGGACGCCTTCGGAGGTCTCGACATCCTCGTCAACAACGCCGGCGTCGTGCGCGACGCCATGCTGTTCAACCTCACCGAGCGGCAGTGGGACGACGTGATCCGCGTCCACCTCAAGGGACACGCGTCCGTCTCCCGCACCGCGGCCGCGCACTGGCGCACCGCCTCGAAGGCCAGGGGCGGCCCGGTCCACGGACGCGTGATCAACACGGCGTCCGAGGCGTTCCTCTTCGGCGGGGCCGGCCAGTCGAACTACGCGGCGGCCAAGGCCGGCATCGTCGCCCTCACCCTGTCGACCGGGCGGGGGCTGAGCCGCTACGGCGTCACCGCGAACGCGATCTGCCCGCGGGCCCGCACCGCCATGACGTCGAACGTGTTCGCCGAGGCCGCCGACGGCGACGGGCTCGACATCCTCGCACCGGAGCGGGTCGCCGCCTTCGTCTCCTATCTCGCCTCGCCGGCCTCGGCCGAGATCGACTGCCAGGTCTTCGTCGTGTACGGGGACATGGTGGCGCTGATGGCGGCGCCGACGGTCGAGGCCACGTTCACCGCGGGGTCCGGAACGTTCACCGTCGAGGAGCTCGACGCCCGGCTCGGGCCGTACTTCTCGGGCCGGCCGCGCGAACGGACCTACTCGGCTCGCAGCATCGCCGAGCTCGACACGACCGGGGTGGAGAACATCGCCCGGTGAGCCCGAGGGCCGACGATTGTTGAGCAAGTGCTAGGTTGGTTGCCATGGAGGTCCGTACAGGGGGCACGCGATGACGACGACGCACAGTGATCCCGAGGTGGTCCAGGCCCGGCCGGATGCCCGGCCCGGTGTCGTGACACGTGTGACGCAGATCCTCGACGTCTTCTTCATGGGGCCGGAGCGCATGCTGCTCAACGACGTCGCGAAGGCGACCGGTCTCCCCCGGTCCACCGCGTCCCGGATCCTCGGCCAGCTGGTGGACCGGCAGTGGCTCGAGCACGACGCCCACGGCTACCGGCTCGCCCCCCGGGTACGTGGCGTGGCCTCACCGGGCGGCGACCACGGAGACCTCCGTCGCGCGGCCGCCACGGCCCTCAACGACCTGCACCTGGCCACCGGCGCCGTCGCCCACCTCAGCGTGCTGGAGGGGATGCGCGTCCACTACCTGGACAAGATCGGTGGCGCCGCCGCCGCTTCTGTCCCGTCCGGCGTCGGGACCCGGGTGCTCGCCGACCTGACGGTGAGCGGCCGCACGCTCCTCGCCTGTCTGGCTCCCGAGTACGTCGACAGACTGATGGCGTTCGCCGCCGGCCCGCAGCACGGCGGCGGACGGGACCTCGCCCGGCTGCACGGACACCTCAACTGGATCCGGCGGCGGCGCGGCCTCGCCTTCGTCGACGCCGCGCGCTGCCCGCTGGGCATCGGCGCCGTCGCGGCCCCGATCATCGGGCCCGACGGCGCGGTGGCGGCCATCTCCGTGGCGGGTCCCGAGCTCCGGCCGGAGAGCGCCGCGCCCGTGCTGGCCTCCGCGGCCCACCGCACGGCACGGCTCCTCTTCCCCCGCTGGCCGGGAGCCGGCCGATGGCCGGCGGCGTCGCGGCCCACGCGCGCCGGCGGAGAGTGGCCCGCCCCCCTGCCGAGGGCGCGCTGAGGCGGGCAGGCGCGACAGCCGAAAAACGGCGGCCACCCCGTCAGGGTGCCCGCCGTCTTACGGCCCGTCCGGCTCAGGTCAGCTCGACCTGCCCGCGGTTGACCTTTCCCGTGGCGTTGCGCGGCAGCTCCTCTGTGGTGATCACCCAGCGCGTGGGCACCTTGTAACGGGCGATCCGGGCACGGGTGTGCTCCCGCAACTCGTCCTCGGTGACCGTCGCACCGGGGGCGACGACCACCACCGCGGCCACCTCCTCACCGAAGTCGGGGTGCGGAGCGCCGAGAACGATGCATTCGCGAACCGCCGGGTGGGTGCTCAGCCGGTGTTCCACCTCGGCCGGGTAGACGTTCTCGCCGCCTCGCAGGATCAGGTCCGAACGCCTGCTGGACACCCTCAGACGGCCACCGGTCATGGTTCCGAGGTCGCCGGTGCGAAACCATCGGCGCGGCGCGTTCGACGCCGCCGTCGCCTCCGGGTTCCGCCAGTAGCCGAGCATCATCTGGGCGCCGCGCAGGCAGATCTCCCCCTCGACGCCGTCGGGCACCGGATCGCCCGCGCCGTCGCGCACCTCCACCTCCATCGTCGGCACCGGCGCGCCGACGGTCTCGGGATCGGCGAGCAGCTCCGCGGCGGAGGCGAGGGTGGCCGCCGTCGACGACTCGGTGAGACCGTAGGTCGTGCCGAGAGAGCCGCCGGCCACCGGAAGCACCTCGCGCAGACGCGCCTTGAGAGCCGGGGACGACGGGGCGCTGCTCACGGAGACGGTGCGCAGGGAGCCGAGGTCGTACTTCGCGAGGTCTCCGTGCTCGACCAGCCGCGAGAGCATCGTGGGCACCGCGCCCCAGTTGGTGACGCGCTCCCGCTCTATCAGCCGGAGCACCCGGTCGAGGTCGAACCGGCCGAGGTGGACGACGGCCGTGTCCCCCACGGCCAGCCGTACGACGGCGAGGTTGTGCAGCGCCGCGATGTGGAACAGCGGTGTGGCGAGCAGGTAGCGGCGGTCCGCCTGCGGTCTGCCCGTCTCGGCCGCGACCGCGTCGTTGAGAAGGTGGAACCAGCAGGCGGCGATCACGTTCCGGTGTGAGTGGGTGGCCCCCTTGGGCCACCCGGTCGTGCCGCTGGTGAACAGGATCACCACCGGGTCGTCCTCGTCCACCGGCTCGTCGGGCAGTGCCGCGCCGGCGTGCCGGGCGATGAGCGCCGGCACGTCCTCCTCGACGGAGAGCACGGGGATGCCCGGCTCCCCCGCGAGCTCTCGGCGGACCCGGTCGGCGATCAGGACCTTGGGCTCGGTCAGCTCGAGGCCGTGGTCGATCTCCGGGCCCGCCCACATCGAGTTCATCCCGACCGCGATCGCCCCGAGCGACACCGCCGCCCAGAATGCGATGATCCACTCCGGGTTGTTGGCCGAGCAGATGGCGACCCGGTCGCCCTTGCCCACGCCGTACTCGTCGCGCAGAGCCGTGCCGAGGGCGGCCACGGCCGCGTGGTGCTCGGCGTAGGTGAGCCTGCCGTTCTCGGTGACGAGGTACTCACGGCCGCCGAACCCGGCCGAGGCCCGCAGCAGTTCGCCGAGGGAGCGCTGCCGGTGGGCGAAGACCTCCATTCGCTCGCCGAGCACCTCTTCGACGCGGATCTCGAACGCTGAGCCGGGTGCGGTGAGCCGTGCCACCGCCTCGTCGCGGGTGGTCATACGTCGCGTTCCTCCTGTCAGGTCGTGCCGGCGCGGCCGTCATCGGACGACACTCCGCCCGCACCGGTCATGAAGCCGCGGGCGTGTCACCGATGGGACCGCGCCAGGACTCGCTCGATCTCGACGAACAGGCCGCGGGCCTCGACGGTGCGGCGTCCCTCGTGCTCGATCCAGCCTTCGGCGACGGTCTTGCGCCCGGAGATCTCCACGATCCGCGACCGCAACGTCAGCGGCTCGTCGAGCGGAGTCCGGTGCAGGTAACGCAGCTCGAGAGTGGCGGTGACCGACCGCCTGCCCCGCGCCTGCATCAGGATGCCGAGCATGCAGTCCATCAGGCCGGCGCTGAAGCCGCCGTGGAGTATGTCCGGCGGCCCCTCGTGCAGGGCGTTGGGGGTGAGCCGTGCCGTGGCGCCGTCCTCGTCGAGGTGGACCTCGAGGGGAATGCCGAGCGGGTTGTACGCGAACAGCGGCCACGGACGGTCCGGCCCGGCGGAGCGGGCCGCGGCGGGCCCGTCGAACGGCGCGCGGACCACCCGGGGGCGGACCCGCTCGCCGAGCATCCGGGCGACCTCGGTCAGGACGCGCTCGGCCGCCCGCATCTCCGCCACGTCCATGTCGGTCACGGAGGCCGCGAGCATCACCTTCCGGGTCGCGGCGACCAGGTCGGCCGAGGCCTGACGCCGCTCGGGCGTCATGTCGCCGATCATGCCGCCGACCGTGTCGCCGGCAGTGTCGCCGACGGCGTCGCCGCTCATGCCCTCGGTCGTGCCGTCGCTCATGTCGCGTCGCTCCGCGCGGAGGCCGCCGCCGGCGCCCGCGTGGCGAGCGGCGCCCCGGGAACGGGAGGAGCGGGCGCCCGCCGGTTCACGCGGGCGCCCCGATGGCGCCGCCGTTCTCCAGCGCGTCGCCGAGCTCGGCGGCCACCGCGTCCGCGCCGCCCAGCGAGAACGCGATCTGGCGGCCCCAGAGGAAGTAACGGTGAATCGGGTAGTCGACGTCGGCCCCGATGCCGCCGTGCAGGTGCTGCGTGGCGTGCACGACCCGCAGCCCGCCCCGGGACGCCCACCACTTGGCCACGAGCGTCGCGGCCTCCGCCTGCTCCTCCTGACCGGTGTCCATCAGCCACGCGGCGCGCTGGACGGTGAGCCGGATGCTCTCGGTGTCCAGGTAGGCGTCCGCGGCCCGTACGGCCACGGCCTGGTTGGTGGACAGCGGCCTGCCGAACTGGACCCGCTCGGAGGTGTACGCCGCGGTCATCCGCAGCGCCTCCTCGCACACGCCGAGCTGGACCGCGGACAGCGCCAGCCGGGCGCGCCGCCGGATCCACCGCGCGATCTCGGCGCCGTCACCGGGCAGTACGTCCGCGGCCCGTGCCACGGCTCCGTCGAAGCGGACGGCGGCATGGCTCTCACGGCTGGTGACGTGCGCCGCGGTGACCTCCACACCCGGCTGACCGGTCGAGACGATCATGACCGTGACCTCGCCGGACGCGACGCGGGCCGGCACGACGATCGCGGCGGCGGCCTCGGCGCCGGGGACGGCGGCCAGGTCGCCCCTGAGCGTCCAGTTCTCGCCGTCCCGCTCCGCCCTGACCGGCCAGGACTCGCCGGGGGTGCTCTCGAACGCGCCGGTCAGGATCACCGAGCCGTCCAGCACACCGGGCAGCCACCGCTCGGCCTGCTCGGCGGAGCCGAACCTGGCGAGGGGCAGGGCGGCCATGCTCAGCGTGGCCCACAGCGGCACCGGGGCCACCCGGCGACCCTGCTGCTCCAGCAGGGTCACCAGCCCGAGCATGCCCATGCCGGCGCCGCCCGCCTCCTCGGGCAGCGGGATCCCGAGGACACCGGCCTCGGCCAGAACCGACCACAGCCGCCGGTCGATCCCTCCTTCGGAGATCTCGACCTCACGCACCCGGTCCACCGACGCCAGGTCCCCGAAGATCTTCTCGGTCAGGCTCCGGACCGCTCGCAGGTCGTCGTCGAGTTCGAAGTCCATGTGAATTCCTCCTGCTCTCGGCTGGTCACGTGGCGTTCGCGTTGCGCCGGGAGGCCAGCGTCATGCCCAGGCACTTGGCCGCCACGATCTCCCGCATCACTTCGTTGGTTCCGCCGCCGAAGGTGTTGTTCTGCGCCCGGCGGCCGAGGGTCTCCACCCGGCCCTCCAGCGCGGCTCCGGGGCTGCCGGGGCGGAGCAGCCCCTGGGCGCCGAGGATCTCCTGCATCATTCCGTAGGCGCTGACCACGGCCTCGGTGCCGAAGACCTTGGCGGCGGCGGAGTCGCCGCCGCCGAGGGTGTTGGCCGCGACGTCGGCGACCAGCCGCAGGTTCATCAGGTCGGCGGCGCTGAGCAGCGCGTAGACCTCCGCGAGCTTGCCGCGCACCCACGGCACGTCGAAGAGCCTGCCGTCTCCTGAGCGCTGCCGCTTGGTCCATTCGAGGACCTCGGAGAACAGCTCGTTGGCGATGCCGCCGCGGGCCGCCAGGGCCACCCGCTCGTGGTTGAGCTGGTTCGTGATCAGTTTCCAGCCGCCGTTGAGCTCGCCCACGAGGTTGCCGACCGGCACCCGGACGTCCTCGTAGTAGGTCGCCGCGGTGCTGATCCCGCCGACGGTGTGGATCTCGGTGACCGAGAAGCCGGGGGCCGTGGTCGGCACCAGGACGACGGAGATGCCCATGTGGCGCGGCGCGTCGGGGTCGGTGCGGACGGCCAGCCAGATCCAGTCCGCGTACACGCCGGCGCTGGTGAAGATCTTGTTGCCGTTGATCACCAGCTCGTCGCCGTCGAGCCGCGCCCTGGTCTGCAGCGAGGCGAGGTCGGTGCCGGCGTCCGGCTCGGTGTAGCCGATCGCGAAGATGAGCTCGCCGGCCAGGATCCGCGGCAGGAAGAAGTCCTTCTGCTCCTGGGTCCCGTGCTTCATCAGGGCCGGGGCGACCGTGTTCAGGGTGACCAGGGACAGCGGCGCGTTGGCCCGGATGACCTCGTCGTAGAAGACGTAGAGGGCCTCGGGGTCCTCACCGCGCCCGCCGTACTCCGTGGGCCAGCCCAGGCCGAGCCAGCCGTCCTTGCCCATCTGGCGCAGGATCCGGTCGAACGTCGGCCCGCCCTCGGTCTGGTCCACCAGGTCACGGCGGTCCTCCTCGTCGATGAGGCCGGCGAAGTACTCGCGCAGTTCCCCGCGCAGGGCTCTGGACTCCGGAGAAAGGTCCGGGTGCATGGCGTGCAACTCCTTTGTGCGACGGTCGGGACAGGTCGGGCCGACACGGTGACCTGTCATGGCGTGGGGCCGCGCGGGCCCGGCTCACCGGGGGAGGCCGAGGACCCGCTGGGCTATCACGTTGAGCTGGATCTCGATCGTGCCGCCCCCGAAGAGAACGGCCGGAAGCCCGATGTGGTCGATGACGTGATCGGCGTCCGGGTCCACGACACAGCCCAGGGGGCCGAGCAGCCTCAGCAGCTCACGGGAGCCCTCCCGCTGCGCGAGGGTGTTGTAGACCTTGAGCACGCTGATCTCGGCGCCCACGTCGAGGTTCGACATGCGGGCCAGGACGCTGCGCAGGTTCAGCGCCGACAACGCGATCTCGCGCGCGGTACCGCGCCCCAGCGCCCGCACCGTCTCCTGCCTGCCGGCGTCGTGCCCGCCGGTTTCGAGGAGTCGCCTGATGCGGTCGGCGGAGCCGTGGTGGAGCTTGGTCGAGCCCATGCTGAGCCGTTCGTTGGACAGCGTCGTGACCGCGAGCCTCCACCCGTGGCCGGGTTCCGCCACCAGGCACTCGTCCGGCACGAAGACGTCGTCGAGGAAGACCTCGTTGAACTCGGAGAGACCCGTGGCCTGGCGCAGCGGCCGCACGTCCACCCCGGCCGACCTCATGTCGACCAGGAAGTACGACAGCCCCTGGTGCTTGGGGACGTCGGAGTCGGTCCTGGCCAGGCACACGCCCCAGTCCGCCTCGTGGGCGAGCGAGTTCCAGACCTTCTGCCCGCTGAGCGACCAGCCGCCGGGCACCTTCCGCGCCTTCGTGGACAGGCCGGCCAGGTCCGAACCGGCGCCGGGCTCGCTGAACAGCTGGCACCAGATGACCTCTCCGCGCAGGGTGGGGCCGATGAAGCGCTCCTGCTGGGCGACGGTTCCGTGGACGAGCAGGGTGGGCAGCACCCACTCCCCGATGACGGTCGTGGGCTGGTTCAGGCCGCGGCGCGCGAACTCCTCGCCGATCACGGCCTGTTCCGCCGGGCCCGCGCCCAGGCCGTAGGGGGGCGGGTAGTGCGGTGCCACGAGTCCGGCCTCGGCCAGCAGGGCCCGGCGCGGGCCGCCGCGCCCCATGGCCCAGCCCGAGGAGGTCACCTCGTCCTCGGCGAGCGCGAGGACCTCCTCCAGCGTGTTCCCCACCTGGGTGCGCAGCTCGGCGAGGTCGTCCTCGCCGACGAAGGAGAAGTCGCGCCTCCCCTTCAGCGCCGCCTCGCCCAGCCGGGTCGCCCACCCTTCCTCCGCGCCCGCGGCGGAGGCGACGCTGATCGCGCGCCGCCAGTAGAGATGGGCGTCGTGTTCCCAGGTGAACCCGATCCCGCCGAGCACGGTGACGCACTCCAGGGCGGTGTCGACCGCCAGCGGCAGCGCGGTGAGCGCGGCCTGCGCCGCGGCCAGTTCCTGCTGGAGCGGCGGCTGGCCCGCGGCCCTGGCGGCGTCCCAGGCCGCCGCGCAGGCGATCTCCGATCGGACCAGCATCATCGCGGCCTTGTGCTGCACGGCCTGGAAGGCGCCCACGGGGCGGCCGAACTGCACGCGGTTCCTGGCGTGCTCGACCGCGGTGTCGAGACACCAGTCCGTGATCCCGCTCGCCTCCGCGGCGAGCAGGGCGTTGACGGTGAGGTCCACGCGGGCGGGCGTGAGCCCCCGGAGCGTCCGCTCCTCCTCCACCCGGTGCGCGTCGAGTCCGAGGCGGCCGACCGAGCGGGTCAGATCGGTCCCGTCTGCGGCGTCGACCGCCGCCGAGGGGCCCTCGGCCAGCCGGAACCACAACGACTCGCCCGGGCGGCCCTCGACGTCGGCGCGCGCGATCACGATCTCGGCGCCCGGAAGTCCCAGCACGGGCCCCGTGGTCCCGCTGACGGTCCACCCGTCGCCGCTCCGCGCCGCGCTGAGGCCCCGGCCCGCCACGAGGGCGCCGGTCGCCCCCTCGGCGAAGGCGGTCAGCAGTTCACCCGCCGGATTCCGGGAGCCGCGACCGGCCTCGCCGTCCGTCCCGGCTGAGGCGACCACGGCGCTGGCGAGCACCGTCGGCAGGTACGGGCCGGGGAACAGCGCCTTTCCCAGCTGTTCGACCACCACGGCCAGTTCGGGCAGGCCCGCCCCGCCGCCGCCGTACTCCTCCGGCAGGTGCAGGCAGTGCAGGCCCAGAGGCAGCAGGGCGTCCCAGGAGTCAGGTCGGCCCCCTGCCGCGTACTCGGCGAACCGCGCTCGGGTCGCCTCGACCGGAGCGGTACGGCGCGCGAACGCCGCCACGCTCGCGGCGAGATCGCGGTGCTCGTCGTTCAAGGGGAGAGGCACAGGTCATTCCTCGTCGTGGAAGGTGCGGTGATGGTCCGGCGTCCGTCAGAGCCGTTCGAGGATCAGGCAGGTGGTCGCGGCCGAGGCGCAGATGGCGATCATCGCGGTCTGCCGGTCGCGGCGTTCGAGCTCGTCGAGGGCGGTCGCGATCAGCCTGATCCCGGTCGCGCCCGCGGGGTGGCCGAGCGCGATGGCGCCGCCGTTGACGTTCAGGAGTTCCTCGTCGACGTCGTGGGCCCGGGCGAACGACATCGGCACCGAGGCGAACGCCTCGTTGACCTCGAAGAGGTCGATGTCGCCGATCGTCATCCCGGTCCGCTTCAGCACTCTCGAGGCGGCGGCCACGGGGCCGTCGAGCATGAACTCGGTGTCTCCCCCGATCACGCACTGGCCCAGGATGCGGGCCCTCGGGACGACGCCGAGCGAGCGGGCGCGCTCCCGCGACATCAGGACGGCGGCGCTCGCGCCGTCGGACACCTGGGATGACGTGCCCGCGGTGTGCAGGCCGTCCTCCTTCGTCGGTTTGAGCCTGCCCAGCGCCTCCATGCCGGTCTCCCTGAGCCCCTGGTCACGGTCGACGACCTGGGCGTCCGCCCCGTCCTCGCCCGGCACGGAGACGGGGATGATCTGGGAGTCGAAACGGCGCGCGTCCCAGGCCCGCCGGGCCCGCTCCTGCGAGCGCAGGCCGAACGCGTCGAGGTCCTGGCGGGTGAGCCCACGCCGGCGGGCGATCCGGTCGGCCGCGGTGTACTGGTCCGGCATGTCCACCGACCAGTCGGCCGGGCGCGGAGTCCCCAGGCCCAGACCCACCTTGGCGGTGAGCGGCACCCGCGACATCAGCTCGACGCCGCAGGCGACGCCGACGTCGAGCGTGCCCATGGCGATCTGCCCGGCGAGCAGCAGCACCGCCTGCGCGGCCGTTCCGCACTGGGCGTCGACGGTCGTCGCGCCGGTGTCCGTCGGCAGGCCCGCGTGCACCCAGGCGGTGCGGGCGATGTTCCCGAACTGCTCGCCGATGGGCGTGACACACCCGCCGATCACCTGCTCCACGAGCTCGGGGTCCAGATCCAGCCGATCCAGCACCCCGCGTTGGGCGCGGCCGAGAAGGTCGGCGGCGTGCACTCCGGAGAGCCAGCCGTTCCTGCGTCCGAACGGCGTGCGCGCCGCGTCAACGATGACCGGTTCCATCGGCCTGCTCCTTTCCATCGAGACCTCTCACGTCGATTCCCCACTCCTTGATCAGGTCGAGGCTCACGAAGCTGCGGCCGGTGACGTCCTCGGCGCAGTCGCACAGCGCGACGACCGCCTCGACCATCTCGGCCATGGACTCCACCTGGTCGGGCCGGATCGTGTCGCCGACGAGCGCGGCGGCGCCCTCGCTGAGGACGGCGGCGCGCGGCTCGACGGTGTTCACCCGGATTCCGCTGCCGTGGAGCTCGGCGCCCAGTCCGTTGTTGATCCGGTTGAGCGCCGCCTTGGAGGCGGCGTAGACCGCGAGCGACGTCCCCGGCGGGACCAGCTGGAACGGAGGTCCCTGCCGCGGCCGGGCGCTGGCACTGGAGACGTTGACGATCCAGCCCGCGCCGCGGGCGCGCATTCCCGGGATGACGCTCTGCATCAGGTCGAGGGGCGCGTGCACGTTGGCCTCGAACACCACCTTCCGCCTGTGCAGCGGGAAGTCCTCCAGCGGCTGGTAGATCGCCGCCGCGGCGTTGTTGACCAGGATGTCGATCGGCCCGCCGAGCAGTTCGGCCGCGGTGGGGACGACGTCCCGCCGCGCGTCCTCGTCCGTGAGGTCGGCGACGACCGTCTCGACCCTGGCGCCGTGTTCCGCGAGACGCTCCGCGGTCTGCTCCAGGCTTCCCGCCAGGCGGTCGTGCCGGGACAGGGTACGGGCCGTGATCACCACGTCCGCCCCTTCCGCGGCGAGCCGTTCGGCGATGCCGGCGCCGATGCCCCGGCTGGCCCCGGTCACCAGCGCCCTGCGTCCCTCGAATCGTTTCGTCCCCGTTGTCAGGGCTGTCACTTCCATGCCGCCGCGAACCGGTGGATGCTGTCGGTGATCCGCCTGACCTCGGCGTCGCTGAGGCCGTGGCTCATGCCGAGGGTCATGCCGCGTTCGAAGACCGCGTCGGCGCAGGGCAGCCCCTCCTCGGGCTGGCGGAACTCGACGCCGGCCATCATCGGGTGCCGGGTCACGTTGCCGCTCCACACCGTCCGGGTGTCGATGCCGTCGGCCTCGACGGCCTCCTGCAGGTCGCTGCGGCTGAACGGCGCGTCCTTGTTGATCATCACCGGGTAGCACAGCCAGGCGGTGTCGAGGTCCGCGGTCTCGCGCGGCACGGTGAAGAACTCGGGGTGGCCGCCGTAGGCGGCCGTGTACGCCGCGAAGATCTCCTTGCGCCGCCTGTAGTTGTCCTCCAGCTTGTTCAGCTGCTGCACGCCGTAGGCCGCTCCCAGTTCCGACGGCTCGAAGTTCCACGGCAGGACGTCGAAGATGAAGTCGTTGTCGTAGTCGACGCCGTCGAGGTCCTCGCGGAAGACCCGGCCGGTGCCGGAGGTGCCGAACAGGTTCGGCTCGGACCTGCGGCCCCACCGGCGCAGCAGCAGGGCCCTGTTGCGAAGCTCGTCGTCGTCGACCATCACCATGCCGCCCGTGCCCGCGCAGGTGATGATGTGCGCCATCGAGAAGCTTGTGACGCTGATGTCGGCGCGGGCGCCCGTGGGCGTGCCCCGCAGGGTGGGGCCCAGGGCGTCGCAGGAGTCCTCGATCACCTTCAGGCCGTGCCGGTCGGCGATCTCGCGCACGGCGTCCCAGTCGGGGGCGTTGCCGGCCAGGTTCGGCAGCAGGATCGCCCCGGTCCTTTCCGTGACCATCGCCTCGATCTTGGTCACGTCCACGTTGTAGGTGTCCGGTTCGACGTCGACGAAGACCGGCACCAGTCCCGCGCGGACGATCGGCGCGACGTCGGTGGAGAAGGTGAGCGGCGAGGTGATCACCTCGCTGCCGGCCGGGAGGCCGAGCAGTTCGACGGCCAGGTAGAGCGCGGAGGATCCCGAGTTGCACATGACGCCCAGCGCCTTGCCGCTGAGGGCGGGGACGCGCGTCTCCATCTCGTTGACGTGCCGCCCGATCCGCAGGCCTTGGTGCCCGCTGCGCAGCACGTCGAGGACGGCCTGGATCTCCTCTTCTCCGTGCACCGCCCGGGCGTAGGTGATTCGTTCGGTCATCGTGACTCCTTGGTTCGGGGGGTGTCCTGCGTGGTCTGGTCAGCCGTCGGCGCCGAGCACGAGCGCGCTGTGCGGCACGGGCGATCCGCCGGTCACGAGAACGTTCTCGATCGGCTTGGCCGGCTGGTTCGTCGAGGTGCCGCGGATCAGGCGCACGCCCTCGGCGATCCCGTTGACTCCGTGGATGTAGCCCTCGCCGAGCTGTCCGCCGTGCGTGTTGACGGGCAGCCTGCCGTCGACCTCGAGGTTGCCGTCGGCGACGAAGTCCTTCGCCTCACCGAGGCCGCAGAAGCCGTACTCCTCCAGCTGGAGCAGGACCATCGGGGTGAACGCGTCGTAGAGCACGGCCGCGTCGATCTCCGCGGGCCCGAGGCCGGCCTGACGCCACAACTGGTCGGCGACCAGGTTGACCTCGGGCAGCCTGTCGATGTCGTCGCGGTAGTAGCTGCTCATCGAGATCTGCTGCGGGCCGACGCCCTGGGCGGCCGCCCTGATCACGGCGGGCGGGTTGGGCAGGTCGCGGGCCCGCTCGGTGCTCACGATGACCAGCGCCTGCCCGCCGTCGCTCTCCTGGCAGCAGTCGAGCAGGCGCAGCGGCTCGGCGATCCAGCGGGAGTTCTGGTGGTCCTCCAAGGTGATGGGACGCCCGTAGAACCACGCCTTGGGGTTGTTGGCGGCGTGCTTGCGCGAGAGTACCGAGATCCGCCCGAAGTCCTCGCTGGTGGCGCCGTACTTGTGCATGTACAGCATCGCCAGGAACGCCTCCTGCTGGGCGGGCGTCAGCAGTCCGTAGGGGTTGATCCAGTTCCGGTACTCCTGGTCGGTGGAGGGGGTGTAGGCGAAGGGCGGCGGACCGGCGCCGAACCGGTGGCCCGAGCGCTCGTTGAAGGCGCGGTACACCACGACCACGTCCGCGACGCCCGTCGCCACGGCGAGGGCGGCCTGCTGCACCGGGGCGCAGGCGCCGCCGCCGCCATGCGGGATGCGGCTGAAGAACGAGAGCCGGGGAATGCCCAGCGCGCGGGCGACGGCGATCTCCGGGTTGTTCTCCATGGTGAACAGCGAGAAGCCGTCCACCTCCGCCGCGTCGACGCCCGCGTCGTCCAGGGCGGCCAGCACGCACTCGCAGGCGAGCTGCCACTCGCTGCGCCCCGAGTCCTTCGAGAACTCGGTCGCGCCGATGCCGGCGATCGCCGCGGCGCCGGAGAATCCGCCTCCGGTCATGCTCTGTCTCCTTCCGTCCGCGCCACCGTCACGTCGGCGGTCACGTGGACTCCCCGTTCGTTGCCGCCGGTCACCCGCAGCGTCACGGTCTCCGTGCCGGTCCCGGTGACCTCGCCGGAGAAGCGGAGGGTGTCGCCGGGGAAGGCGGGCACCCCCAGCCGCAACGAGACCCGGGTGATCCGCGAGTTCGGCCCTGACCAGTCGGTCACATAGCGGTCGACGAAACCGTTGGTCGAGTTGATGCTCAGGAAGATGTCCGGCGTGCCGCGCCGCTGGGCCTTGCCCGGGTCGTGGTGCACGTCCTCGAAGTCCTGCGAGGCGATGGCGGCCGCCACGATCGTCGTACGGTTCAGGGGCAGGTCGAGCGTCGGCAGCGCCGTGCCGACCGCGCAGTCGTCCAGGTTCATCGCTCCTCCTCACGCTTCTCACGGCGGCGGAGCCGGGGCAGGATCTCGCCGTGCGCGTGCTCGGCGAAGCACACCTCCAGCTCCATGCCGAACTCGAGCTCCTCACGGTCGACGCCGGAGACGTCGGCGACGAGCCGGGTCCCTTCCTCCAGGTCGACGAGGCCGACGACCAGCGGGTAGTCGAACGCGTCGTCGCGGGGGTGGTGGATGACCGTGTAGCTGTGCAGGGTGCAGCGCCGGCTGGACTCCACCGTGTCCCAGTCGAAGGACCTGCACTCCGGGCAGGCGGGCGCGGGCGGATGGCGCAGGGTGTGGCAGTCCGCGCACCGCTGGATCTCCAGGCGTCCCTCGCGCGCCGCCCGGAACCAGAACTCGTTGTCCTGGGTCACCACCAGCCGCGGGACCGCGGTCCGCACGACGCTCCGCGGGGCCTCGCTCATACGGCCTCCTCCCTGGAGTCCGGAGCGAATCTGAGCAGCCGGAACCGCTCCTTCACCAGGAGATCGCCGTCGGAGTTCAGATACTCCTTCAGCAGGGTGACGAAGCACCCCTCTCCCAGTGCGGTCCTCTTGAACGGCGAGATCGCCTCGATGGTGAAACGCGCGGTGACGTGGTCGCCCGGGTGCAGCTCCCGGAGGTATTCCTGCTCCACGTTGGTCGCGACCACGGACGTGTAGCCCGCTTCGTCGAGCATGTTCATCAGCCGCGAGTACGCGAAGTCCTCGACGGCTCCTTCGGCCCGCAGCCGCTGGACCTCCCGGTGTCTGCGGTAGCCTGCCATCACCCACGTCGAGACCATCGCGGGCGGGCAGACGACGTCCGGCCTGCCGGTGGCCCTGGCGGCCTCCCGGTCCACGTACACCGGGTTGTGGTCGTCGTGCGCCTCCACCCAGTTACGGATCATCGCTTCGTTGACGGCGTATCTCGCGACTCGCGGTGGCTCGGCGACACTGCCGACGAACCGGCCGAGCTCCGCTTCGAGACTCTGGACGGGCACCTTCACCCCTTCACTTGAGCAAGCGCTTGATCCGGGATGGTAACACCGGCCGACGAGGGTGGGACAAGACCTGTCCCACTGAGTGAGCGCGACCGCGGGACCCGCGGGAACCGCTCTGGCGTCAGGGACCGTCACGGTCTACGGTGACCACATCGCGCGGCGCCCTCCCACGGCGCGGCCTCGGCGCGACCGGGAAGGCGGCGCGCCGGATCCGGAGGACCACGGACACACGGCGGCGGTCCGCCCGCCCCCGGGGACCGGCGTCCCGCACGTCCACGGCTCCTCTACGCTCATCTGTGAGCACGCACATCTGTGAGCACGCACGAAGCACCACGAACTGAAGGAGACCACCTTGGGCCCGATGCCAGACCGGCGCGAGAAGATCCTCGCCGTCTCGGCAGAGCTGTTCGCCACCAAGGGAGTCGCGTCGACGACCGTACGCGACATCGGCGAGGCGGCCGACGTGTTCTCCGGCAGCCTCTACCACCACTTCAAGTCCAAGAACGCGATCGTCGCCGAGCTCCTCACCCGGTACATGAACGACATCCAGCGGCGGTTCGCCGAGGTCGTGGAACGCTCGCAGAGTCCGCAGGAGGTCCTGCGCGGCCTGATCCTGGAAACGCTGGTCATCATCGAGCAGCACCCCCACCCCACGGCGATCTACCAGAACGACCGGCGCTACCTGCGCGACAACGGCCTGCTCGAGCCCGTGGACCACGCCTCCCGCTCGGTCCGGGAGTACTGGATGACCGCGATCCGCGCGGGCGTCGCAGACGGGAGCCTGCGTGACGACATCCCCGCGGAGGTCTTCTACCGGTCCGTTCGCGACTCACTGTGGGCGTCGATGCACTGGCCCATCCGCGGCGGCTACTCCACCGGCGAGTTCGCCGACCTGCTCACGAGGTTGTTCTTCGGGGGGTTCGCCACCGAACGCTGAGAGACGTCCGCGATCCGGACCGCGGAGAACGCCGACCGGCCCGGATCGCGGACGTCACGAACCGGAGACTCCCGCGCCCCGTCACACCGCGCCGGGGACGGGCTCGGCCGGACGGTCGCGCGCTAAACGATGACGTGCCCGTGCGCGGCGGCGAACGGCGCGAGATCGGGAATCCCGTAGTCTTCGCACATCAGCTTGAAGGCGACGGCCTTTTCCTCACCGAAACGACGGATCCGATCAGCGTACGAGGCGGCGGAAACAAAAGTCGGCGGACTTGTTTTGCTGTGAAACTTGTCGGCGTACATCACAAGTCTCTCCTCGCCCGATTCTGCCGAATAGTCGGCGAGCGGCAGAGGGAGGCCTTGCCTCAGCACGTCGTCGCGGCTGATCCCCACCCCTGTATGGCAGGAGCAGAAACGACATATCGCTTCCGGGAACCCCTCTTCGAGAAGCAGCTCGTAGCCGAGGATCCCGTGGCGCACATAGCTCTTGTGGTCGAGCCTTCCGTCATCGCCGTACAGCCGGTAGACCCCGATGTCGTGAAGCAGGGCGCCTGCTCGCACCAGGTCCGCGTCGAGATCGAGGCCGGCCCGGGCGAGAAGCCGCTCCGCGATTCCGCACACGATTTCACAGTGCGTGAGAACAAGGTCGAACGCCTCCCGCGTGGGCGCGTGCTTCGCGTGCAGCGCGCGAATCTCCCGGTCCCCTGGAATCCGCATTCCGGGAGCCTAGCAAATTGCGGACACGCCCTTCCGCGGCTCGAAGGCGAAGTCGGGGAGCGCTCCTCCGGCCGGGACGGGCGGAGCGGATCGGCCATGAGCGCGAGCCGCCGCGGGTGCGGCGGCCCGGCCTCATCCGGTCAGGTGTGCTCCCGGCCTGGTTCGCAGTCAGGAGACGCGCAGGGGCGGGCGGCGTCCCCAGGTGGCCCAGCGCCAGAGCCACTCGAGGGGGCCTTGCCGGAATCTGCGCAGCCAGAGAGTGGAGAACAGCCACTGGGCGGCGAGAACGGCGGCGGCGATCGAGAACACCGTCGCCCAGGACCAGTTCTGCGGACGGCCGTGCAGGTGGGCGGCCGCCAGGACGACGACCGTGGCGGTCAGGTAGTTGGTCAGCGCCATCCGTCCCAGCGGCAGGAAGACGGCCCGCAGCGCCGGTCGCAGCGGCGTCCTGAGCAGGACCAGCAGGGCGCACACGTACACCCCCGCGAGCAGCAGCCCGGTCAGGGCGAGGGAGAGGCCGAAACCCGGGTCGCGCACGTCGTCGACCCGCGACCACAGGGCGGCCGCCGCCCCCGCCGCGAGCACCAGGCCAACTACGACCGGCCCCCTGGCGGAGCGCTCGATCCGGTCGGTCACACCGTACCTGGCCAGTGCCGAGCCCAGCAGGAACAGCCCGGCGACCAGTACGGTCCTGTCGCCGCCGGCGATCAGCGACGCCGCGACGAGAGCGGCGGCGAGACCGGCGACGGCCCAGCGCGGCAGCCAGGTCGAGGGCAGCAGCACCAGCAGGCCGACGACGGCGTAGGTGGTCAGGATGTCGCCCCGCCACAGCAGCAGGAAGTGCGCCGCGCCGACCGCGAGCAGCACCAGAAGTCTGCGCAGCAGAAGCAGTCGCGGGTTGACGGCACGGCCTGCGGCCGAGTCCAGCAGCAGGGAGAAGCCGACGCCGAACAGCAGGGAGAAGATCGGGAAGAAGCGCTGCTCGACGAGGAGCCCCATCCACGCCTCCGCCGCGCCTCCGGCCGACTCCGAGACGACGACGCCACCGAGGTTGGAGATCGGCCGGACGTTGGCCAGCAGGATCCCGCACAGGGCGAACCCGCGCAGCACGTCGAGCGCGTCGACACGCGGCCTGCCGGGGGAGGTCGTCGCGGGGGCCTCTCGGCCTTCGTCCGGACGCGGGCGACCGGGACGACGGCCGCCGTGACGCCTGGTCGGGTCCTCGTCCTTCAGCTCCGGAGGGAGTTCTTCGTGTGGCATGAGGCCTCATCCTGCGGGCCCGGCCCGGCTTCGGCACGGGTCGAAAGCAGGGTTCACACCGGCTGAGACCGTACTTTCGGCCGGTTCAGCGCGCGAGCGGGGATCTCTACCCTGAACGGCGTGCATGTTCGGGAATGGACGGCCAGGCGGGCCGGTGTCGCGGCCGGCGCCGGGCTCGGCGCCGTGTTCGCCTCCGCGCTCGCCCTCCAGGCGTCTCTGATCGCGGAGAGCTGGGGCGCCGGCTACTGGCAGGTCGGCTGCGCCTCCGGAGCGACGGTGTGCGTGATCGCCCTGATGCGCCGCCGTGACCGGGCGTGGGCGGCGGTCGCCGGTCTGGCCGTCGCGGCGGTCGCGGTCGTGGCGGCCAGGTTCGTCCATCTGCCGGCCGAGCCCAGCCCCGCCATGACCCTGGGCCTGTCCGTGCTCGTCGGCTCCGCGGTCAGAGCGCTTCCGACCCTGCCTGCCTGCGCCGTCGCCGCCGGAGGGCTCGCGGTGGTCGTCGGCGGCCTGCTCACCGCCCACACGTCCTCCGGCGTCCCGCCGGTGACGGCGCTGAACGGCGCGGGATGGCTCGCCGCTCTCGTGATCGGGCTGTGCCTGCGGCTGCTCGCCGCCCGCGGCCTGGCCGCCGTGAAGGAGGTGCGCCGCGACGAGCGCCTGCGACTGGCCAGGGAACTGCACGACGTCGCCGCCCACCACATCACCGGCATCGTGCTCCAGTCCCAGGCGGCCCGGCTCCTGGCCCGCAAGCAGCCGGAGAGGCTGGACGACGCCCTGGAGGGCATCGAGGCCGCGGGCTCCGACGCGCTGGCCGCCATGCGCCGCCTTGTCGGCCTGCTGCGCGACGCCGACGACGCGGCCCTCGCCACACTCGGCGCGGAACGACTCAGCGACCTGGTCGAACGCTTCGACGGGCCCGCGGTGCGCCTGCGGCTGCCCGGCGACGAGGAGGAGTCGGGGTGGCCGCCCGAAGTGGCGAGCACCGTCCACCGGATCGTCCAGGAGGCGCTGACCAACGTCTCCCGCCACGCTCCGCACGCACGCTCCGTCCTGGTCGACGTCTCCCGCGATCGAGACGCCGTCGTCGTCGAGGTCGTCGACGACGCCCCGCCGGTCCCGCTCCGCCGCCGCCTCCGCGGCGGGTACGGCCTGGTCGGGATGCGCGAACGCCTCGAGGCCCTGGGAGGCACGTTGCGCGCCGGGCCGCGTCCCGGGGCGGGCTGGTCCGTGCGCGCCACCGTTCCCGTCCCCGTGCGGGAGCGCCGATGACCGTCGGGGTCCTGCTGGCCGACGACCAGGCGATGGTCCGCGCCAGCCTGCGGGTCATCCTCGAGGACCAGGCCGACATCAGGGTGGTCGCCGAGGCCGCGGACGGAGCCGAGGCGGTCGCCTTGGCTCGGAGGCTGCGCCCGGACGTGTGCCTCGTGGACGTCCGGATGCCTCGTCTCGACGGCATCGAGGTCACCCATGCGCTGGCCGGCCCCGGCGTCCCCTCCCCGCTCCGGGTGATCGTGGTCACCACCTTCGACCTCGACGAGTACGTCTACGGCGCGCTGCGGGGCGGGGCTGTCGGCTTCGTCCTGAAGGACGCCGGCCCGGGCCTGCTCGTCGAAGCCGTCCGAGCCGCGAGCGCCGGGGGCTCCCTGATCTCGCCGTCGGTCACCCCGCGGCTGCTGCGCCACCTGACCGCGACGGGTGCTCCGGCCGCCCGCGGGCCCGTCCGGCCACTGTCCGAACGGGAGACCGAGGTCGTGCGGGCCGTCGCCAGGGGCCGCACCAACCAGGAGATCGCCGCTGAGTTGTTCATCTCGTTGAGCACCGTCAAGGGCCACATATCTGGCGTCCAAGCCAAACTCGGGATGCGCAACCGGGTCGAGATCACCGCCTGGGCCTGGGAGAACCACCTGATGGACGCCTCCTGTCACGCCGCCGGGCGGCCAGCCACAACACGGTCATCGGGACCAGTGCGCCCACGGCCGCTCCGGTGAGCAGGCCCAGGAGGGTGTCCGGGCCGTCGCCGGAGTCGTCGAGTCCCGCTCCGGCGGTCGACAGCAGCAGCGCCGAGGCCACCGCGGCCAGCACCAGCGCGGCGGCGACCAGGGCGTAGTCCGGCCAGAGCCCGCCCTGCTCGGCGAGCGTCTGCCGACGGCACCGTGTGGATGGAATCGGCCGGCGGGGCCGGCGGGGTCGGCGGGGTCGGCGGGGTCGGCGGGGTCGAAGCGGCGGCTCCCGCCGGCGGCCCCTACCTCAGCGCGGGGTGGGCGCGGACCAACGGCGTGCGGCTCCACCAGGCGCCGACGCCCAGGGTGTCGCCCGCGTCGGTCAGCGCCAGACCGGCCAGGACGATCGAGTAGACCAGGTGGTCGTCCATGAACGGGTTGGTGGTCAGCGGCAGTTCCGCGGCCCACATGAGAAGCAGCATGAGGGTGCCCGCGACGGCGGCGACACGAAGGCCCGCGCCCAGGATCAGGGCGGCGCCGACGCCGAGCAGGCCGAGCATGAACAGCCAGTCGACCCAGGGCTGACCGGCCAGGGCGGAGAAGACGCCGCCGAGGGCGTTCTCGCCGGTGCCCTTGAGGAAACCCGTGGTCGGGCTGCCGCCGGAGATCCAGGCGTTCTTGGCCGGGGTGGCGAAGCCCCAGCCGAAGGTCTTGTCCAGGAAGGCCCACAGGAAGATCCAGCCGATGGCGATGCGGGCGACAGCCCAGACGTAGTCGGCGGGACGCGCCCCGGCCGGCTGTGAAGCGGTGCTCGTGACGGGGGTGACAGGAGCGGGTCGTCCTTCGACGGGGGCCATGGCAGTCCTTCCAGGGGGTTTCACCTCCTGAAAGGAAACCGTCTGCGACGGCCGGTGTGCAGTGCCGTACGGCTCAGGACGTCAGGACTTTCGGCCTTCGCCCCCAACGCCGGACGATGGCGGCCGAAGTCGTGCGCGAGGCTTCGCACGGACGTGCATGCGCTCCCCCTGCCTTCCGAAGAGGCTGAGGATCTCGACGGGCCGCCCGTCCGCGCTGCTGAACCAGTGGGGCAGGCGGGTGTCGAACTCGGCGGCCTCGCCGGGGCCGAGGACCAGATCGTGCTCGGCGAGGACGAGCCGTAGCCTGCCGTCCAGCACATACAGCCACTCGTAGCCCTCGTGCGTGCGGTAGTCCGGCTCGGCGCCCCGGTCGAAAATGACCATCTTGTACGCCTGGAGGGGTCCTGGGCTCCGGGTCAGGGGAACGAACGTGCCGCCGTCCGGCAAGGAGCGGGGGGTCAGCCGGATCCGGGGGTCCCCCACTTCGGGGGCGCCGACCAGGTCGTCCAGGGGCACGTGGTAGGCACTGGCCAGCGGCAGCAGCAGTTCCAGGCTGGGGCGGCGCTGTCCGGACTCAAGCCGGGAGAGGGTGCTCTTGGAGATGCCGGTCACCTCGGAGAGCGCGGTCAGGGTGAGGCCGCGTTTGACGCGCAGCCGTCTGAGCCGGGGACCGACCTCGTCGAGAACCGCTTGGTAGGGCGGTTTTTTGTCCATGGGGGCATTCCACATCTCTTTCCCGGAATCAGCAACAGAAGTTGCCGCCCTCCTCTCGCGGGTGCACGCTCCTCGGCATGAGCCCACACCACGATTCCGGACACGAACACGGCCACGGACAGGGACATGGACATGGCCACGGCCACGGCCACGGCGACGTCGACTGGGAGGCCATGGCCGCCCAGCTGGAGAACAGCGGCGAACTGCAGCTCCCGGTCCTCCGCCCGATCGCGGCCCGTCTGAGGGAGCTGCTCGCCCCGGAGAGGGAGGTCCGGCGCATCCTCGACATCGGCAGCGGGCCGGGGGTGATGACCTGCGTGTTCGCCGAGGCCTTCGCGGACGCCGAGGCGGTCGCCGTGGACGGCGCGCCAGGACTTCTGGACCGTGCCCTGGCTCGCGCCGAGCGGCTCGGCCTCGGCGGCAGGGTGACCGTCCGGCACGCGAAGCTGCCCGAGGACCTGGGCGGCGGTGACGAACACGGGGAAGGCGGCCTCGGCTCGGCGGATCTGATCTGGAGCAGCAAGGCCGTGCACCACCTCGGCGACCAGCAGGGGGCGTTGAACGAGCTCGCCGGCGCGCTGAGGCCCGGCGGGCTGCTCGCCGTGGCGGAGGGCGGCCTGCCGACGCGATTCCTTCCCCGCGACATCGGCATCGGCAGGCCGGGCCTCCAGGCCCGGCTCGACGCCGTCCAGGAGCACTGGTTCGAGATCATGCGCGCCGAGCTGCCCGGCAGTACCAGCGTGGTCGAGGACTGGCCCGCGATGCTCAGCCGTGCCGGGCTCACCGGCGTCGGCGGCTTCACCCTCCTCCTCGACCTGCCCGCGCCTCTGGGCGAGGCCGCCCGCGTCTTCCTGCACGCCCATCTGGCCCGGCTGCGGGAGATGATGAGCGAGTCCCTGGACGCGGAGGACCGCAGCACGCTCGACGTGCTGCTCGATCCCGGAGCGCCGGAGGGCGTCCTGCGGCGACCCGACGCCTTCCTCCTGTCCGCCACCACGGTCTTCACGGGCGTGCGCCCGGCTCGATGACCCCTCCGCCCGAAGCGGACGCGAGATCGACGTGACCTGGCCCTCATCCGGATCAGCGGCCGAACTACCTGCGGAAATGGGACTTTCGTCTCTGTCGGCCGCGGCCCTGCGGTCGCGACAGTGGTAATGGTGGACGACTGCTCGGGTCCGCCGCGGATCGTCATGCCCGCGGGACGGACCCGGCGTCCGCCGGACCGATCACCACTTCGCCGCAGCGGAGGTTCAGATCATGGAAGCCAAGCAGTGGACCGTACGGATCGACATCACCGAAGAAGGCGACGAGACGACCGCCAGGGCGGTCCTGTCGAGCAGGGACATCAGCAGCCTGACCGGGGTCGGCCGGGCGCGCCGCAACCCGACCGACGAGCCGGTGGCGGAGATCGGCGACGAGCTCGCCGTGGCCCGCGCGCTGGCCGATCTGGCGGGAAGACTCCTCAGCGCCACCTCGGCCGACATCGCCCAGCTCACCGGACCCACCTCATGGTGAGGTCCGCTCCTGTCACCCGGCCGGCACCGGCGTGATCGGCCCGGGCGTCCGGACTCGGCCCACGACGCGTCTGCCGGTGCCGGTGCGCCCGGCGGGGTCGCGCGGGTGAGGCGGCGGAGTCAGATCGAGGCCTTCAGGTCGTAGGCGATGTCGCGGGCCCAGGCGCGCACCCGTTCGGGATCGCGGAAGTCACCCGCCGCCGTCCTGGCCATGGTCGCGGCGGGAAACCCTCTGGCGTCGGCGCGCAGGCAGCCTCCGAAGACGACGTTCTCCATTGCGCCGAGCCTGCGTCTGGCTCGCTCCGCCGCGTCGGGCGGGGGCGCGTCCCGATCGCCGATCGTCTGCAGCGGCCCGCTGCTGAACAGCCAGACGGGCCGCTCCGCCAGCTGCCGGGCGCAACGCCTGACCAGGGCTCGGGTGTGACGGTGCCAGCGGCCGAAGTAGATCGCGCCTCCCAGGACGACCGCGTCGTAGTCTCCGACCTCCCTCACCTCGGCGGCGTCCCGGACGTCGGCGTCCATTCCCTCCTCGACGAGGACCCGGGCGACCCACTCGGCGATCTCACGGGTGGAGCCGCGCCTGGACCCGTAGGCCACCAACACCTTCGTCATCGCGGGGCCTCCTCTCCGCTGCCAGCTCATCAGCGGCGGTCCCGCCACGGCAGATGTCCTTCGGCCCGAATGGCACCGACCTTGGTCCTCGGGGAGCGCGCCACCGGCTCGCTCCCCGAGGACCGGGCACTCGCGGGCGGACGTGCGCGCGTTCCGCGGCCGGGCGGGCGTGCCGCCCCTCAGCCCGTCAGAGCCGCGCCGAGCGCCATGCCGGCGACCCTGCGGGCCAGCAGGCGGGCGGGGTCGAGAACCGGGACGGGGACGTGGGAGCCGTCCATGGCCAGGACGAGTTCGGTGCACGCGGTGACGATCCGCTCCGCTCCGCGGTCGGCGAGGGATCGGGCGACCTCCTCCAGCGCCCGCCGGTGAGCCGGTCGGACGCCACCGCTCTTGACGGCGCCGATGGCCGCCATGACCCGCCGCTGGCCTGGCTCGTCCGGTTCGATCGCCGCCACGCCGTACCGCCGCAGGGCGTTCGCGTACAGGCCCGCGTGCAGGGTGCCCGAGGTGGCCAGCACACCGGCCGCGCGGACGCCGTCGGCGGCGAGGGCTTCGGCCGTGACCTCGATGATGCTCACCAGCTCCAGTCCCGCCTCCTCCGCCAGGCGTGGGACGAAGGCGTGGGCGGTGTTGCAGGGCACGGCGAGCACCTCGCACCCCGCCTGCTTCAGCGCCTCGACGCCGCGCCGCAGGTACGGGGTGGGGTCCTCACCGCCGCCGAGCAGGCTCAGGGAACGGTCGGGGACGCGGGGGTCGCCCCAGATGACGACGGGCACGTGCCCCTGGTCGCAGGTGGCCGCCGTCTCCTCCACGAGCTTGCCGTAGAAGTCGACGGTGGCCGCCGGGCCCATGCCGCCCAGGACGCCGACCAGCCGGATCCCGCTCATCGCACACCGCCGGCGATGGAACGGCCGGGCCGCGCGGAGGGCGCCACGGCCTCCCGCGCGCGGTCGCGCAGGTCGCTGAACATCGAGAAACGTCCTCTTTCTCGCGGTGATCCGGAACAGGCCGGGACGGCTGTCGGCACAAGGATCGAGGTATAAGGTGAGCCCGGTGTCCAAATGCAGCAATGCGCCACCAAAGGAGTAATGGTGCAGGATTCCGGCGTTGGACCCCAGCGGTTGCTGTCGGAGGCCGACCTCGAGCTCATCGACGCCCTCCAGATCAACCCGCGGGCGAGCTGGGTGGACGTCGGGACGGCGACGGGCGCGGACCCGGTGACGGCCGCACGGCGCTGGCAGCGGCTGAACGGCAGCGGGGAGGCGTGGACGACCGTCGCCCTGGGGCAGCGCCAGATGCACACGATGAGCATGGCGTTCCTGGAGATCGACTGCGAGGCCGGCGCCGCGGTCGACGTCGCGGGCGCGCTCGCGACGGAGGGACACCTCATCACCGTGCAGCACGTCGCCGCCGACCACGACCTTTTCGTGATCGCCGTCGCCGCCTCGACGCCCGCGCTGGCGGACTACTTGCTCACGGACCTGCCACGGGTGCCCGGCGTGACGAAGGTGCGCGCCCACGTCGCCACACGCGTCTTCGAGGCCTCGTGCCGCTGGCGGCTGCGCGTGCTCTCGCCCCGATCCGCGGGCGCGCTGGCCCGGCGTCCCGGTCCGCCCGAGTCCACCAGGCAGATGGACGAGACCGACCGCCTGCTGTTCAAGGCCCTGCTCGCCGACGGCCGCGCCAGTTACTCCGAGCTCGCGGGAACCGTCGGCGTGTCCGAGCGCACGGTACAGCGCAGGCTGTCCCGCCTGGTCGCGACCGGCGACATCGACTTCCGTTGCGACCTGGCGCGCTCGCACGCGGGGTGGCACTCCTCGGCGGTGCTGTGGCTGCGGATGCCGGACGGACTGCTCGAGGAGACGGGCCGGGCGTTGCTCGGCTGGCCGGAGACGCGGACGTGCGCGGCGCTCGCGGGAGCCCGCAACATGCTCCTCACCGTCGGCCTGCACACGGTCTCCGACCTGCACCCACTGGTGGTGCGCCTCGAGGAGCGCTTCCCGTACGTGCGCATCGCCGACCGGCAGATCGTGCTGAGGCAGTCGAAGCTCTACGGGCGGGTCCTCGACTCCTCGGGGCGCTGCACGGACGTCGTCCCGGTGGACCCGTGGAGCCTGTCCCCGCGTGGCTGACGCTCAGCGCGGTTCGGGGACCGCGCCGCCATGGGCCTCCCGGCACAGGCCGACCCGCAGCACGTCGGCCTCGCTGCGCCCCACCACCTGCAGGTCTCCGACGGCCAGAGCGGGCAGGCCGAGAGCGGACACGACGGACGTGATCCGGCCGACCTCGCCGCGGACGGCGGCCTCGTCGCACCCTGCCCGCGGCGCGGGGCCACCGAGCGTCGGCGTGATCAGGACGTCGACGCCGGACATCTCCGCCGAGAACCCGGCCCTGAGGGCCGAGAGCTCCTCGACGGCCCGGCGGTACTCCCGATGGCCGATCCCCGCGGCGTCGTCCAGTTTCCGCCGCACGCCCGCGCTGTAGCCCGCGGCGTTCCTCGGATACGTGGCCTCATGGGTGCGCCGGGCCTGCGCGCCCACGATCGTCCAGTACGAGGAGAGGATCCCGTACGGCAGGGCGACCTCGCGGACCTCGGCGCCCAGGTCCGCGAACTCCCCGGCCTGCGCGCATCCGTCGGCGACGCCGACGACCAGCCCCGACAGCGAGCGCGGCGGCTCGACCTCCTCCCCGGAGAGCACCCGCCACACCCGGGCGCAGTCGGCGACCGACGTGGCCATCGGCCCGACCACGTCGAACATCGGGGCGAGAGGCGCGACCCCTTCGGCGGAGAGGACGCCGGCCCTCGGGCGCAGCCCGACCACGCCGCAGCAGGCCGCCGGAATCCTGACCGAGCCGCCGGTGTCCGTGCCGAGGCCGAAGCGGGCGATCCCGGCGGCGAGCGCCGCCGCCGTACCGCCGCTCGATCCGCCGGGAGCCAGGTGCTCGTGGCGGGGGTTGCGCACGTCGCCCCAGTGCGGGTTCTCGCTCGTGACGCCCCAGGCGAACTCGTGCTGGTTAGCCTTGCCGACCAGGAGCGCCCCGGCCCGTTCCAGCAGCTCGACGCACGGCGCGGTCGTCAGCGCCTCCTCGCTTCCGTACAGGGCGGATCCGCGGGTCGTGCGGAGCCCCGCGACATCGATCATGTCCTTGACCACGAACGTCCAGGCCCGCAGCTCGGCCGAGGTGACGGGCTCCGGCGGGGCGTGGCGCGCGAGCCGGTCGATGACCGGCTCGGGGCCGGACTCGATGAGGATGTTGTGCCCGCTGTGGAGGCGGATGGCCTCGGCGGATCCGGCGATCGCCGCGTCGTGTTCCACGGTCAAGGACCTCCTGACGCCCGCCCCGCCCAAGCGGGGCCTGTGATGAGCAGCGGGGCGGGCCGTCACCGGCCGCGCCCACGACCCGGCAAATGCTGGCAGATCCATCATTCCGAGTCGAGCTGGACCGAAGAATCTTCAGATGTCGAGCCGATCCGCAGGAGATCGTTGCGGCTCGACCGTGACACGCCGAGAAGCCGCGGCCCGCCGGGAAGGTCGCCGGGCGCCGCTCAGACCGCCAGGGCGTCCAGCAGGGAGCGCAGGCGGGCGGTCTCGCGGTCGGGGTGAACGAGGGTGAAGATGCTGCGGCTGGTGTTCAGCCACGGCACGTCGGCGACCACGACGTCCCGGCCGTGCCCGCGCAGCGCGAGGTCGGGGACGAGCGCCGCGCCCATTCCCGTCTCGATCATGGCCATTGTGATCTTGAAGTCGTCGGAGTGGCAGGCCACCCGGGGGTGCAGGCCCCAGCGGGCGAACACGGCGTCGAAGAAGGAGGAGTCGCTGCTGGCCGGATGGTGCATGATCCACGGCAGGTCGACGAGCTGCTCGACCCGGTAGGGCGCCAGGTCGGGCCAGCTGCGCGGCAGGACGACCTTGTAGCGGTCCTCGGCGATCCAGCGCCTGCCCAGCGCCGACGGCCACGACAGCCCGACGTTCCCCACCTGGTAGACGATCGCCGCGTCCATCTCGCCTCCGGCGCTCAGGCGCGGGATGAGCTGGGAGCACTCGGCGACGGAGACCCTGACGCCGGCGCGCTCCTCGGGCTCCATCCGCCGCAGGACGCCGGTCAGCACGTCGGCGAAGCTGGGGAAGATGCCCAGGTGGATCTGCCGCTCGCTGTTCCTGTGCACGGCCTGGACCGTGGTGACCATGCGGTCGAGGTCGATGAGCACGACCTCCGCGTGCCTGGCCAGCACCTCGGCCGCGCTGGTGGGCAGCACGCTGTGGGCGAAGCGTTCGAACAGCCTCACGCCCATCTGCCGTTCCAGCGCGGCCATCTGCTGGGAGACCGCCGAGGAGGTGTAGCCGAGCCGGTTGGCCGCGGCCGCGAAGGACCCCAGCTGAACGACCTCACAGAGAGTACGCAGGTGTTCGGGCTTCAGCATTAGAGTTCCTTGCTCTCAGCGCTGCCAAATGTCGTGTTTATAGCGCTTCCGACTTCTTTTCGCCACTCCTACAGTGATGGCCACCGTCACATCGAGCCCCTGAGGGTCACATGAGCATTCGCGTGTACCGCAACGCCGCCATCCACACAGGAGACAGCGGCAACCCCCTGGCCCAGGCCATGGCCGTGGAGGGCGAGCGGCTGCTGGCCGTCGGCGGAGAGGCGGAGGTGCGCGAGGCCGCGGGCCGGGGAGCCGAGCTGATCGACCTGGAGGGCGCCGCGGTGCTCCCCGGCCTCTACGACGCCCACATCCACACCGCGCAGTACGCCCAGAGCCTGGACGCGGTGGACCTGCGCGACGTGCGCTCCCTGGACGACGCGCTGGCCAGGGTGGCCGCGCACGCGGCGCGGCTGAGACCGGGCGCCTGGCTGTTCGGCGGCCGGTGGAACAGCAACACCTGGGATCCGCCGGCGCAGCCGGACAGGCACGCCCTGGACTCGGTCTGTCCCGAGCTGCCGGTCGCGCTGCCCAGCGTGGACGGCCACACGGTGTGGGCCAACTCCGCGGCCCTGCGACTGGCCGGCATCCACTCCGGCACCCCCGACCCGGTGGGCGGCGAGATCGTCAGGGACGCGGCCGGCGAACCCACCGGCATCCTGCGCGAGTCGGCCTCCTACCCGCTGCGCGACCTCATGGTCTCCGCCGACCTGCACGACCGGCTCCGCGCCGGGCAGGAGGAACTGCTCGCGCTCGGCCTGACCAGCGTGCACGACATCGACGGCGAGGACTGCAGGGCCGCCTACCTGGAGCTGCGCGACGCCGGCGAGCTGAAGCTGCGCGTGCACAAGGCGATCCCGATGATCCACCTGGAGGCGGCCATCGCCGAGGGACGCCGCACGGGGCAGGGCGACGACTGGTTCCGCACCGGGCCGGTGAAGATCTTCAGCGACGGCGCCCTGGGGTCGCACACCTGCCACGTGGGCGAGTCCTTCGCCGGCGAGCAGGGCAACACAGGCATCGCGGTCACGCCGTACGAGGACCTGGTCAAGCTGTTCGGCAGGGCCGCCGAGGCCGGGATCGCGGTGGCCACGCACGCCATCGGAGACCAGGCCAACCACCTGGTCATCGACGCCTACGAGGCCGTCGGCCGCACGGCGGGGCTGCGGCACCGCATCGAGCACGCCCAGCACCTGCGGCCCGGCGACCTGTCCAGGATGGCCAGGCTGGGAATCGTCGCCTCGATGCAGCCCGTCCACTGCACCAGCGACATCGACCTGGTCGACTCCCTGCTGGCCGGGCGCGAGCTGGCCTCCTACGCCTGGCGCGGGATGCTGAACGTCGGCGTGGCGCTGGCCTTCGGCTCCGACGCCCCGGTCGAGCATCCCAACCCCTTCGCCGCGCTGTACGCCGCGGTCACCCGTACCCGCCCCGACGGCACCCCCGCCGGCGGCTGGCAGCCCGAGCAGCGACTGAGCATGGGCGAGGCCCTCACCGCCCACACCCTGGGCGCGGCCTACGCGGCGGGCGAGGAGGACCACAAGGGCGTCCTCTCCCCCGGCAAGCTCGCCGACTTCATCGCGGTGGACACCGACCCCTTCGTGGAGTCGCCGGCCGCGGTGCTGCGCACCAGGGTCATGACCACCGTCGTCGGCGGCGAAGTCCGCTGGCAGCAACACTGAACCACTGGCACCACCTTGAAGGAGCACCCCCCGTTGAACACCCGGATCCTCACCACGCTCGCCGCCGGCGCGCTGCTGGCCGCCACCGCGGCCTGCGGCGCCCAGTCCCTGGACGACGGCGGCACGTCCGGCGCGGCCACAGGGCCTGCCGCGGCACCGGCCACCGCGCCGGCCGTCGCCCTCGATCCGGCTCCCACGGAGGAGAAGGCGGCCGACGTCATCAACGCCATCACCCCCGACAAGGACCTCGCCGCCAAGGCCCCGGCGAGCGTGAGGTCGGGCGGCCTGAAGGTCGTCTCCTCCATGGGGTATCCGCCGATGGAGATGTTCGCCGGCGACGGCAAGACGGCGATCGGTTTCGACCCCGCCCTGGCCAGGGCCATCGCCAGGAAGCTCGGCGTCAACGTGACCATCACCGACGAGGAGTTCAACTCCCAGATCCCCGGCGTGCTCACCGGCCGCTACGACTTCGTCATCTCCTCGATGACCGACAACCCCGAGCGGCAGAGCCAGGTCACCTTCGTCGACTACGTGCAGGCCGGCGCGGGACTGCTGGTCAAGAAGGGCAACCCGGCGGGCGTCGCCGGGCCGAAGGACCTGTGCGGCAAGACGGTCTCCGTGGTCGACAACGGCTCCTCGATGGAACTGGCCGAGGACTACGACGCCGACTGCAAGAAGGACGGCAAGGCCGAGGTGAACATCCTGAAGTTCCCCGGTGACCAGGAGGCCCTGCTCCAGGTCAGCGGCGGTCGCGCGCAGGCCACCATCACCGACTACGTGGTGGCCGCCAGCAAGGCCGCCGACCCCAAGCTCGAGGTCGAGGCGATCGCGCTCGACGGCACCGAGAGCCCGTGGGGGATCGGGATGAAACCCGACAACAAGGAGCTCATCGACTCCGTCAAGGGAGCCCTGGACTCCCTCATCCAGAGCGGCGAGTACGGCAAGCTGCTCAAGGCCTGGAACCTGGACAGGCTGGCCGTCCAGTCCGCTGTGATCAACGGCGGTAAGTGACCGTGCGGACCGAACCGATCGCCGACGCGTCGGGCACTCCGATACCCGTCGCGCGGACCCTGCACTGGGGCCGCTGGCTGGCCGCGGCCGTCGCGTCGGCGGTCGTCGGCTGGCTGGTCTACCTGGTCGTGGTCAACCCGCGCCTGGACTGGGGCAAGGTCGCCGAGTACCTGTTCAACGACCGGATCCTGGACGGGGTCTGGGTCACCGTCGAGATCTCGGTGCTGGCGACGGTCCTCGGGCTGGTGCTGGGCGTGGTGATCGCGATCATGCGGCTGTCGCACAACCCGGTGCTGAGCTGGCTGGCCACGCTCTACATCTGGTTCTTCCGCGGCACGCCGGTGCTGGTGCAGCTCATCTTCTGGTACAACCTGGCCTTCCTGTTCCCCGAGCTGGTGCTCAAGATCCCGTTCACCACGATCGGCCTCAAGTGGGACACCAACCAGGTGATGACCGGATTCACCTCGGCCATGCTGGGACTGGGGCTGAACCTGGCGGCCTACTTCGCCGAGACCGTGCGCGCCGGGATCCAGGCCGTCGACCACGGCCAGACCGAGGCGGCGTACGCGCTGGGCATGACCCCGGCCAAACGGATGCGGGTCATCGTGCTGCCGCAGGCGCTGCGCATCATCATCCCGCCCACCGGCAACGAGTTCATCTCCATGCTGAAGACCACCTCGCTGGTCTACGTGGTCGCGGGGCACGACCTGATGACCAATGCCAGCCAGATCTACAAGACGAACAACCTGATCATGGAGCTGCTGATCGTGGCGAGCCTGTGGTACATGCTCATGACCGCCGTGTCGACCTTCCTGCAGGGCAGGCTGGAGCGCCGCTTCGGCTCGGAGGCCGTACGGCTGGTGCGCGGCGGCGGCCTGGCTGCCAGGATCCTGCCGAAGGCGGCCGCGTGAGCGCGGCCGGGGAGCAGGTCGTACGGGCCTCGGGCGTCCGGATGGGCTACGGCGACGTGCAGGTGCTCAACGGCGTGGACTTCACCGTGGCCGCCGGCGAGGTGAGCTGTGTCATCGGCCCCTCGGGCTCGGGCAAGTCCACGTTCCTGCGGTGCCTCAACGGCCTGGAGACGGTGCTCGGCGGCAGTCTGCGGGTGCTCGGCGAGGAGGTCGGCCACACCCTGCGCGACGGCAGGTACCGCCCCTGGACCCCCAAGGAGTTCGCCGCCTTCCGCAGGAACATCGGCATGGTGTTCCAGCGCTTCAACCTGTTCGCCCACCACAGCGCGCTGGAGAACGTCGCCTGCGGCCCCGTCCACGTCCTGGGCACCCCCCAGGACAGGGCGCGGTCACTGGCCATGGAGCACCTGGAACGGGTGGGCCTGGCCGACCACGCGCACAAGCGGCCCCACCAGCTCTCCGGCGGCCAGCAGCAGCGGGTGGCCATCGCCAGGGCGCTGGCGATGAACCCCGCGCTGATGCTGTTCGACGAGCCGACCTCCGCGCTCGACCCGGAGCTGGTGGACGAGGTTCTGGAGGTCATGAAGGGCCTGGCCGCCGAGGGGATGACGATGGTCGTGGTGACCCACGAGATCGCCTTCGCCAGGGAGGTCGGCGACTGGCTGACCTTCTTCGCCGACGGCGTGATCGTCGAGCGGGGCCGCCCCCGCGAGCTCCTGGCCAACCCGGGTCACGAACGGACGAGGGCCTTCCTGTCCAGCGTGCTCAGCTCGAAGGAGCGTCAGGAGTCCTAGAAGAGGGCCGAGGAGGTGGAGGCCGGTTCCGCCTTCGGCGGGTGGGACCACGCCCAGAGCCCGTCTCGCGTGGTGCGGCGCCACCCGTCGCGCGGCCTCCCCGTCGTCCTGGCGGCCGCCGGCTCCGGGCGGCCGCGGCCCGCTCCGCGGGGCCGCACGTCTCGGGGATTCCCCACGACGACATCCGCCATGGTGACTTCATGAAGTCTATCCACTACTTTTAGTCACGACACGACTGGCGGAAGGGCCGCCCCCGAGACGAACGGCAAGGTGAAGAGCGTGCTTACCGAGCTGCAGAAGCGCAGGTTCGACCGGTTGTTCGACCTGTTGGACGCCGACCGCAACGGCGTCATCGACCTCGCCGACTACCACCGTCTGGCGGACGTCTCCGGCGGCGATCTGACCCACCGGCCGGGTTCGCCCGACGGGGAGCCCCTCCGGGTGTCCTTCACCCGGTTCTGGGAGCAGGCGATCAATCCGCTCGACTCCGGCGGTCAGGGCACGATCACGCGGGAGCAGTTCACGGCGGCCCTGGGCCAGATGGTCGCGCGGCCCGAGGGGTTCGACACCGCGCTCGGCCCCGCCGTCGACGCCGTCTTCGATCTGATCGACCTCGACGGGGACGGCCAGGTGGTCAGGGACGAGTACGTCCGCGCCCTCACGCTGTTCGGTCTCACCCCGGCCGCGGCGGAGCAGACGTTCGCCCGGCTCGACGACGGCGACGGCCTGCTGGGGCGCGCGGAGTTCTGGGCCCTGGCCAGGGACTTCTATCTCAGTGACGACCCGGACAGCGTTGGAAACCTCCTGTTCGGCCCTCTCTGACCGGCGGCGGGGCGGTGCGGCGGCGGAGCGGAAGCATACACAGCCGGCCGGACCAGGCATGAGAACCCGGGGCGCCCGTCAGGTGAGCTGGAGCGACCGTTGCCGTTGTGCCGGGCGAACAGGCCCGCCGTGCACCGCCTCAGGAGTCACCGATCCGTTCCAGGGGGTCGGAAACGAGCCAGAACCCCTTCTTCCCCTGCTCCGCGAGCACCGTCTGCCGCCCCACGTCCGAATCGTGAGAGCGGAACTCCATGGCCACCACCGTTTCCCGGTCGACGTCCTCCTCCGAGTCGACCAGGTGGATCCGTAACCTCGCCGGGCCGTCCATCCGCCACCGGAAGGACGACCTCTCCGTACCGAAGATCACCGAATGGGTGGTCAACAGGCCGGTGCCGTCCTCGGTGAACAGGATCTCCTCACCGAAGAGCGCGCCCGCCGTCCCGATCGCCGTCCTCCAGCGTCCGACCGGCCCGTGTTCCAGCATCGGGTTCCCCGACTCGTGTCCCCGCTTCGCTTCGCCGCCCGTCTCCATGCGCCTCATGGTGCCAAACTCGTCGATCTTCGAACACCCGGGAAGCGGTGCCCGCCGGGGCGGCGCCGGTCCGGCTGTGGCGCCGCCACGGCGGCCTGATCCGACCACCGGTGGCGCCGGGTGTGGCCGGCAGGTTCTTGACGGACCCGCGCCAGTCCGAACGGTCCTGGGCGCGGCGGTCGGTCAGCGTGCCGATCACGGCTCTGGTGTCGTCCTGGATGTGCTCCCACATCAGCCAGGCGTCGCCGTCGCCGCCGGTGACCATGGCGTCGAACGTCGCCGCGGACACCGGCCGAGGTCGCCTCGAGTGACGGGCGGCAGGCCTTGGGGTGCGCAAACCCGTCATCCGGCCGTTCGCCTGTCCGGCGTCCGCGCGGCCACGGCGTGTATGCTCAAACCTTCACATGAATGTGACGGCCAACACGGCGAAGCATGAAGTACGAGGTCGGGCGCATGCGTATTGGAGAGCTGTCGGAGCGCACGAACACCTCCCGGCGGTTGCTGCGCTACTACGAGGAGCAGGAACTGATCATCCCTGCCCGCTGCGCGAACGGCTACCGCGACTACGACGAGCGCCTCGTTGACCGGGTCATGCAGATCAGGGGGCTGCTCGACGCCGGGCTGCCGACCCGGATCATCAAGCAGATCCTCCCGTGTCTCGACAAACCCCGGATCATCCACTTCGCCGACGCGACACCGGAGATGATCGCCACTCTGGAGCTCGAACGCGACCGCATGACCAAACGCATCAGATGCCTGACCCGCAACAGGGACGCCCTAGCCGACTACCTCGACGCGGTGCGCGACGACAACCGCCCGGGCTCCGCGACGGGCGCGGACGACTCCCCGGCGTGACCGGGACTCGCGGCCCTGACCCGCGGCGGCCGCGAACGCCCGGAAGCCCCGGCCCGGGCGACGCCGGAGGCCGAGACGGCCGGCCGTTCCGGCCTTTCGTTTTTGAACGTGTCCCCCGCCGCCGATGCCCGCACAGCCTTGTGCGGGCATCTGTCCGGGTTCGACGCCGGGGTCGCGTGGGCGCGGCAAGGGCGGGTGAGCGGTATAGGCTGCCGGGCTGTGAGCGGATCGATGGCGTTTGTGAAGGATGTCGAGGTCGCGGCCCGGGTAAGCCGCATCGGCGGCCTGCCGCTGGCGCCGCAGGGGTTCTCCTGGCCGCGCTGCTCCGCGTGCGGCGGGCCGCTGCGGTTCCTGCTGCAACTCATGGCGGACGACCTCGGCGGCCATGCCGAGTCCCTGCGGCCCGGAGCCCTTCTGTCGGTCTTCATGTGCGACAACGATCCCGGTCAGTGCGAGGCCTGGAATCCCGAAGCCGGCGGGAACCGCGCCTACCTGTTCGCCGCGGGCTCCACGGCGGCCGTGCCCTCTCCCGGAGAGGCGTTCGTTCTCCCGCAGTGCTTCGAGATCGGCATCTGCGAGGTCGAACCGGAGTCGGCCGAGGAGGTCGCCGAGTTCAAGGTGGTCGGCTGGCTGGGCGGCGAAGCGGAGTGGTGGGAGAGCGACATGACGCCCGTGTGCTCCGCCTGCGGCATCCCCATGGGCTTCGTCGCGCAGATGAGAGAGGGCTACAGCCGGAACTGGCTGATGAACTTCGGCGGCGGAGAGGCATTCGTCTTCGCCTGCCCTCCCTGTGATGCGGCATCCGTCGTCCTGCAGGGCTGACAACCCCGGCCCGGGGTCCGGCTCACCGTGAGGTCACGTGCGGTGCGCACGGCCCCGGGTGGTTTCGTTCGTGAGAGGTGACGGCGTCTGTTGGTTGTGACCGACAGCTCCGGCCCGGGCCTCGGTTTCACATCAGGCCGTAGTGGGCGGCGATGGCGAGGAAGACAGCCGCGCTCGCGGCGACGGCGCCGTAGTGGATTCGTGCCGCCCGTGACCACCATCCCCGCGACCAGGCGAGCACCGCGAACACGATGACCGCGGCCGTGCCGGGCAGGGTTCCCTTCAGGGTGAACGGCAGGGCGGTGCCGGTTTCGAGTGAGGTGAGGTCCGAGACGGCGTTGACGAGGAAGGCCAGGTAGACGCAGCAGATCACCGCGGTCACCGCGGCCAGCGCCCGCGCCGGTGCGGCCGCCCGGCTCGTCCGCGCCGGTGAGACGGTCACGTCCCCCCGCGGCGTGGTGCGCCCACGCAGCCGCCGTACCAGGGCCGTCACCGGCCAGGCCAGCGCGGTGAGCAGGACCAACAGGGCGCCGGCGGCCACCGGCAGCAGCACGGCCGGGGAGCCGTACCAGGTCGTGCGCTCGTAGTTCTGCGTCGGGTTGCTGTCGAACGACAATCCGACGACCTTTCCCCTGTCCTTGACGAAGCCCAGGCGGTCCTTGCCGTCCGCCGAGACGAACACCCCGTCACCGGTCGGGGTCCACACCTGCTCCTGCAGCACCGGATGAGAGGTGCGCAGGGTGCCGTCGCCGGGCGCGGTGACGTTCACCCGGTCCGCGGCCGAGCGGAACAGCTCGAACGGTTCGCCCTCGTTCATTCGCGTGGCGAGGTACTCGCCGGTGTAGGCGTCCGTGGCCTGGCCGTCGGCGGCGGGCACGGTGGGCGAGGCCGGCACCGTGTACGGTTTCACCCCGGCGAACCTCGCCAGGAACTCTTCGACGACCAGGTCCCGCACCCGGGAGAACGCGTCCGGCGGCACGCCGTCGCCGTTGACGGCGACGTAGATTCCCATGCCTTTCGCGGGGACCAGCGCGTACCTGGTGCGGGCGCCGCTCTCGTCGCCGGAGTGCCCCATCCACCTCGGGCCGTCGCCCCTGCCCTGCCAGGTGCCGTATCCGGCCCCGCTGAGGTCCGGCCGGGGTCCCGCCTGCGGCCGCAGCATCGCTCGCGCACCGGCGGGGGTGAGGACGCGCCTGCCGTCCAGTTGACCGTCGTTGAGCAGCGCGCGCAGGAAACGACCCATGTCGGTGACGGTGGCGTAGGCTCCCCCCGACGGGGCGCCGTTGTCGTACCAGAGAGGGACGGCGCGGTTCTCGCCGTCGGCGATCTCGTACGGGGTCGGCACGGACAATCGCTCGCGGGCCTGGTCCATCCGCAGGAAGGCGGTGCGGGTCATCCGCAGCGGAGCGAAGACGTTGCGGGTCATGTAGTCCTCGAACACCTGCCCCGAGACGGCCTGCACGATGTATCCGGCCAGGTCGATGCCGTAGTTGGAATAGCCGACGAACCGGCCGGGCGGGTAGATGCGCGCGGGACGGTAGCGGGCGACGTAGTCCCCCAGGGGGAGCACCTGCCCGGCGGACGGCGCCGCCATGCCTTCGGTGATGTCGGCGAAACCGGCGGTGTGTGTCAGCAGGTGGTGCAGGGTGACCGGCTGCCCTGGATAGGTGTCGGGGATTCGGGCGTTGGCGGGCAGGTAACCGTTGACGTCGGCGCCGAGGTCCAGTTTTCCGGCCTGTACCAGTTGCATGACGGCGGCCGCGGTGAAGGTCTTGGCGACCGAGGCGGTCTGGAACGCGCTGGTGCCCGCGATGATCGGTTTCCTGGTGGTGAGGTCGGCGTAGCCGTAGTCGCCGGTGAAGACCTCCCCGCTGGTGTCCACCACCGACACCGCCGCGCCGGGGACCTTCTGCTCCCGCAGCAGCTGGGGGATCCGCCGGTCGAGGAAGGCTTGCACACGCCCGGGGTCGAGCGGACCACCGGAAGCCGGGGCGGCGGACCGCGCCATGGCCGCGGGGGCCGACAGCCCCAGCAGCACCCCCACCAGCACAACCATCGCGGAACCGGTCAGCCCGGCTCGCGTCAACGCGCGCGACAACGTGTTCTCTCTTCAGCGGAAAGGATCAGGGAGGTCCACGCTAAGGACCGGGGCGTCACCGGTCAGCCCCGCTCTCCCCCGAACCGGGGTAAGGCGGGCCCTACCTTGATGGGGCTCCGGAGACCGGACAGAGGTCATGCTTATGTCCGGTCCGTGGACTGGCGCGGCCCGTGCCCGCCGTATTCCGGCGGTATCCCGAACAGGGCGGGCACGGGCCGCGTCCCGGCCCTGCGTTCGGCTGGTTCTCGGCCCTGTCACATGTCCACGATCACCACGGGACGCGGCGGCTCCGCTTCGCCCTCGGGGCGCGGGCTCAGGAGAACGAGATGGAACCCGGCGTTCGTGCAGGCACACCGGGTCGACCTCGCTCTGGCCGCCGCGGAAGTACTGATACAGCCGCACCCGGCCCGCCGTGTGCGGCCGGCGACGGCATCCGCGGTCGAGCGTCTCAGTGATCCGCAAGCCGTTCCGCAGCCTAGGTCTCTACCCTTGCCGTCGCCCCTCTCGCCTGAAACGGCGCGACAGGGCCGGAGCCGGACATCCGACGACGAGGAGAAAAGTCTCAATGGAGGCCGAGAACGGCCGCAGGACCGCTCACGCGCGTATCGACAGGTGTCTGCGGGACGGATCGACCACGCTCGACCTGTCCTCCCTCGGCCTGCGCGAGATACCCGAACCACTCAGCGACCTCACCCACCTGGTCAGGCTCGACCTGAGCGAGAACAACCTGAGCGACGTACCGGGCTCGCTGCAGGACCTCACCGCCCTCACCGAGCTCAACCTGCGTGCAAACTTCCTGGAGAACGTGTCCGACACGCTGGGAGACCTCGTCACCCTCAAGGTGCTCGACCTGAGTGAAAACGGCCTGAGCCAGGTACCCGACTCGTTGGGAAACCTCATCGCCCTCACCGAGCTCAACCTGAGCGAGAACTACCTGAGCGCCGTGCCCGATCCGCTGAGAAACCTCACCTCCCTCACCAGACTCAACCTGTCCATGCTCGGGGCGCAGGCGCCGGAGTTCTTTCCCACGCTCGAACTGACGACGTTGCCCGAATGGCTGGGCAACCTCACCAGCCTCGCCGAACTCCACCTGGGCAGCAACCAACTCACCGCCTTGCCCGAGACACTGGGCAACCTCACCGGCCTCACCAGACTCCACCTGGGCAGCAACCGGCTCACCACCCTGCCCGAGACGCTGGGCGACCTCACCGGCCTCACGATGCTCAGCCTGTACGGCAATCAGCTCACCGCCCTGCCCGAAGCACTGGGCGACCTCACCGGCCTCACCGAACTCGACGTGGGCCACAATCGGCTCACCACCCTGCCCGAAGCACTGGGCGACCTCACCGGCCTCACGATGCTCAGCCTGTACGGCAATCAGCTCACCGCTCTGCCCGAGACACTGGGCAACCTCACCAACCTCACCGAACTCGACGTGGGCCACAATCGGCTCACCACCCTGCCTGAGACGCTGAGCGACCTCACCGGCCTCACCACATTCACCGCATACGACAACCTGCTCACCACGGTGCCGAAGTGGTTGGAGAACATCACCAACCTCACCCTGTTGAATCTGAGCGGTAACCGGCTCACCGCTCTTCCCGAAACGCTGGGGAATCTCACCGGTCTCACGATGCTCAGCCTGTACGGCAATCAGCTCACCGCTCTGCCCGAGACACTGGGCAACCTCACCAACCTCACCGAACTCGAACTGTGGGACAACCGGCTGACCGCCCTGCCCGAGACACTGGGAGGCCTTGTCAGGCTCACCCATCTCGGCCTGGCGAATAACCGGCTGACCGCCGTGCCCGAGTCGCTCGGCGACCTCACCGCCCTCACCTGGGTCGACCTGTACGGTAACCCGTTGGCCGCCCTGCCCGAATGGCGGAGGGAAATTCACCTCCGCACCGGAATCGACGCCGACGACCGCTGACCGGCCGCTCCGGTCCCCCGTTTCGCCGCCGGACGTCCCGCCTCCCGTCAGCCGGGGTTCAGGCCGGGTCGCGGAGCGAAGGACAGGTGAGGCGACGCCCGCTGCTGCTCAAGGGTCTTGCCGTGCCACCAGTCGTACGGCTGCCGGCCCGTAGAAGCGGTAGCCGTTCGCGCCGACCCGCTAAGGGACCAGCAGCCCGAGCCGTTCGACGCCCGCCACCACTGGCCAGGGTCTTCGCGATCGACCTGGTCCACGGGCTTGTCCGCACTGGGCGCGCGTGAGGAGGTGAAGCGCAGTCGCCGCGACACTGTCGTGCTGCCGGATCGATGACGACCGGCCTCCCGGAAAATTCTTCAAAGAAGTCCGGGAGGCGGTGTCGGATCGGGGTGGTGGTGTTCGTAGCAGGGGTGAGGCCGCCCGCAAGGGGCGGCGCCGAGGCAAAGGAACCGCGATCATGAAGCTGACGACCGTGACCCAGGTCAGCATCGATGGAGTGATGCAGGGAAACGGCGGTGCGTCGGACGAGGACCGCAGGAACGGATTCGAGCGCGGCGGATGGGCCCGGGGGGCGGGTGACGACGAGACCAGGACGTTCATCACGCAGATCTGCCAGCACGCCGAGGCGTTCCTGTTCGGCCGGCGCACCTACGAGTTGTTCGCCGAGTCCTGGGGATCGATCGACCAGACACATCCCATCGGCGTGGCCTTGAACGAGGCCCCCAAGTACGTCGCCTCGACCACGCTCACCGCGCCGCGCTGGAAGGACACGACCGTTCTCCGCGGTGACCTCGCGGCGGCCGTCAGTGAGCTGAAGGCCAAACCCGGGGGTGAACTGCAGGTGCACGGCAGTGGCATCCTGACCCGGTGGCTGCTGGAGAACGACCTGGTCGACGAGATGATTCTGATCGTGATCCCGGTGATCCTCGGCCAGGGCGCGAGACTGTTCCCGGAGACCGGTCCGGACCTTGCGCTCGACCTGCTCGAGTCGCGGGTCGACTCGAAGGGCGTGACGATCCAGGTCTACCGGCCGGCCGGGCGCCCGCGGTACGCAAGGGCCTGAAGTCCCTGACCACCGAACCACGCTGACTTGACACCACAGGAGATGATCTTCGGATGCGGTACCTGGTTTCCGTGATCAATGACAAGAGCGATCCCGGCAGCACGGACAGGCGGCCTGCCATCAGCGCGTTCAACGAACGACTGATCGCCGAGGGCTACTGGGTTTTCGCGGGCGGACTCGCCGGCACCGACGCGGCCACGGTCATCGACAACCGGGGCGAGCAGGCGGTGTTCAGCGACGGGCCTTTCGTGGAGTCGAAGGAGTACCTCGCCGGCGTCTGGGTGTGGGAGGCCCCCGATCTGGATGTGGCGCTCAAGCTCGCCGCCGAGGCGTCGAAGGTCTGCGATCGGAAGATCGAGGTGCGACCGTTCCAGTGAGCGACGTCGAGGAGGCGATCACTCGGGCCCACCACGACGAGTGGGCGCGAGTGGTGGCCGCCCTGACCAGGCGCTTCGGTGATCTCGGCATCGCCGAGGAGGCAGCGGCCGAGGCGTTCACGACCGCCGTCGAGCGGTGGCGGGCCGACGGCCTGCCCCCCAACCCGGGCGCGTGGCTGACCACCACCGCCAACCGCAAGGCCATCGACCGGATCCGGCGCGAGAACAGGCGCGACGACAAGCACAAGGAGGCTCAGATGCTGCACGACAACACCCCGTCCGAGCCGCTGGGCGCCATCGACGACGACCGGCTCCGGCTGATCTTCACCTGCTGTCACCCGGCGCTGGCGGTGGAAGCGCGCGTGGCGTTGACGCTGCGCATGGTCGGCGGGTTGACCGTGCCCGAGATCGCCCGTGCCTTCCTGGTGCAGGGGACCACCATGGAGCAGCGCATCACCCGCGCGAAGGCCAAGATCAAGGCGGCTCGCATCCCCTACCGGATGCCGTCCGCCGACGATCTGCCGGCTCGTGTCTCCGGCGTCCTGGCCGTCCTGTTCCTCATCTTCAACGAGGGCTACCTGGCCAGCGGCCCCGACACCGATTCCGTACGACACGACCTGACCACCGAGGCGATCCGGCTCACCCGCCTGATCCGCGCGCTCCTGCCGCAGGACGGAGAAGTGGCCGGCCTGCTGGCGCTGATGCTGCTCATCGAGGCCCGCCGCCCCGCCCGGGTCTCGGCCGGCGGCGAACTGGTCCCCCTGGCCGAGCAGGACCGCGGCGCGTGGGACGCGGAACTGATCGCCGAAGGTCATCGGCTGGTACGCGAGCGCCTGGCCGCTGCCGCTGCCGGGGTGGCTCCGGGTCGCTATCAGATCCTCGCCGCGATCAACGCGGTGCACACCTCCGCCCGCGACATCCGCGACACCGACTGGTCGCAGGTCCTCGCCCTCTACGACCGGCTCGTCCGCCTCGACCCCTCGCCGATCATCGCCCTCAACCGGGCCATCGCCGTGGCCGAGCTCGACGGGCCGGAGGTGGCACTGGCCATCGTTGACCGCCTCGCCGAGGCGTTGGCCGGCTATCACGCCTACCACGCCACCCGCGCCGACCTGCTGCGCCGGCTGGGCCAAAGTCAGCGGTCACGCGCGGCCTACGACCGGGCCATCGAGCTGGCCGGCAACACCGGCGAGACCGCCTACCTCACCCGTCGCCGCGCCCAACTGCAGTAGCGCCCGCGTTTGAAGAGCGCACCTGACACAGCGATGAAAGGCGACGCGGAACGCTGCACTGTTGACATGTTCAGACGCCACCCCTTCTCGCCGAGCAACGGCGCAGGATTCCGCGCTCGGATCCGTCCTTGCGGTAGGTGTCGTGCGTCGAGCCGCCCTGCCGCAACAGACCTTCGGTCCGGGTCGCACTCGCGTTGACCACGGTCCCGTTCGCGTTCCCGCTTGCTCCGAGCCACACGACCACATCGGCCAGGCTCCTGCTCGCAGGTGGTCACGTGCCGCGCCAGGGCGCGCCACGGTGAAGACGAAGCGGGAGCCGGATGTCCCGGCCGGCTTCGCTTCCTGGGCAGAAGTGATGCGTGTGCAGGAGGCGATGAACGCGTCCGCCGAAGGGCTGGCGGTCACCGCCTACCGACACAAGATCAAAAAGCATACCGAGACCCTCGCGCCTAAGCTTCGGATCGTGATCACACCGGGAACGCCACGGGGACAGGGCTCCTGCCGAGGAAGCGCCTTCTACGACACCCCACATGTCATCGAACGCTACCTGGACCATCGCCACAGCGGCGTGAGCAGTCCGAATCATGTGATGGAGGAGCCGACGTTCCTGGAAGAGCTGGGAACGGTCCGGGACCTGCGTGTGCTGGACCTCGGGTGCGGAGACGCGACCCTCGGCCGGGCCCTGCTCGCGGCGGGTTGCCGCAGCTATCTGGGCATCGACGGCTCGGCGGAGATGGTCCGAGCGGCCGCGGTCAACCTCGCGGGCTCCTCAGGCCGGGTGGAAAAGATGGACATCGAGGAGTTCGCGGCCCCGTCGGGCACCTTCGACCTGATCGTCTCCCGGCTGGCGCTGCACTACGTCGATGACCTCACCCCTGTTCTGTCGGCCTGCTGGCGTTCTCTGTCTCCGGGCGGGCGACTGCTTATCACGGTCGTTCACCCCGTCATCACCTCCCACGAAGCTCACCAGAGCACGAGAGAGGCACGCACCGACTGGGTCGTCGACGACTACTTCCACACCGGAGCACGCCGGCGCGACTGGCTGGGCAGCACCGTCACCTGGTATCACCGAACCATCGAGGACTACGTCACCGCCCTGACACGCGCGCACTTCGCCATCACCTCACTGCGCGAGTGCGCCCCTCGTCACGATCGTTTCGACGGCGACGTGGCAGAACTCGCACGTCGCCGACGCGTTCCTCTGTTCCTCCTCCTGGCCGGCTCACGAGTATGAACCTTCTCATGAGCGAAAATGGATGAGATGAGGTGGTCTTCACGGGCTGGCCAAGAAGTTCGGCGGCGGCACCATGTCGTCCTCGGACGGGCAGCGCTTCCCCGTCCGCGGCAAGAGCTTGACGGCCCGGGACATGAACATCCACGGCGGTCGGGTCCTGTCGACCTGCACTCATGTGTCCGATCAGTGGTCGACGTACGGCACGAAGCAGATCGTGCCGACCGCCCGCGAGGGCCGCTACACCCTGGACGAGATGCTCGGCGACGCTGAAGTGCCGCTGCAGCTCATCATGGCCAAGACTCGGCACAAGAACCCGCGCACCGCGATGCGCTGCATCAAGCCCGGCAGCGAGGCCGTCGCCGAGATCACCAGCATCCTCGGCCCACCCCGCCGGACCCACTGACCACAACCAAGATCAACGCCGTGTGGGGCTCACACCTGATGCTCGCAGAGGCGTTCGCCGATCGCTACCGCGACCCCGGTTGGCGGCGGCGGTCGTTCTGGCTGTTGCCTGCCCTGGCACTGATCGCGGGGAGCGCGGGAGCCGCGGCCGTCCGACGGCTCCAACCTGCGCGTCCGCTCCTCGGGCATCGTGCACGAGGTCGCGATGACGAAGTGGTGCGCCGGCGAACGGATGCCGGCATCCGAACACCTTCGCTGTCGCCTGGTCGACGACCCGCCCCAGGAGAGCAGGCCCGGGTTCGCCTGTGCGCAGGTCCCGGATTCCGACCATGCCGTCGTCCTCGTCCGTGATCACTACGAGGCTGCCGTTCAGAGAGGCGACGGCGAAGACGCCGATGTCGCAGGAGCCCGTCAGGAACCTGTCGAGGCTGAGCGAACGCAGGCCCCATACCCATATCTGCGGACTGTCGTCAGGTAGGGACATGGTCAGAGCGAGAGGACACGAAGCCGGTCCCCGTCCGCAGGTCCCACACGCGACTCGGCTGGGACCACCGGTGTGGGACCACCGGTGATGGCCGCCGGTCGCCCGTCGACCACGGCGACCGGTGAACGGGAGGAGCCGGGCCGCCCGCGGCCGCCGCTGGCACAATCGCACCGGGCCGGTCTGACCGCCCGTCATGTCGCGGGCGCCCGGCGGCCGCACGGACCGTGAAGCGACAGCGAGGGAGAGCGTGTGAGCAGGTACGAAGGTCGGCGCGTCGTCGTGACGGGGGCCGGCTCGGGCATCGGCAGGGCGACGACGGTCCGGCTGGTCCGGGAGGGGGCGACCGTGTTCGCCGTCGACCGCGACGACGCGGGACTTCGGGAGACCGCCGGGCTGGTGGAGGACCCCGCACGGATGCTCTCGCACCAGGCCGACCTGTCGGCCGAGGACGAGGCGGTCGCGGCGGCGACCGCGGCGGCCGAGCGGCTGGGGCGGGTCGACGTGCTCGTCAACGTGGCCGGGATCCTGCGCACGACGCCGGTCACCTCCCTGGACCTGGAGGACTACCGGCTGATCTTCGCGGTCAACCTGCACGCTCCCGCGCTGCTCTGCCGTGAGCTGCTGCCCCACCTGCCGGACGACACCGGCGTGATCGTGAACGTCACCTCCACGGCGGCGACCAAGGCCCATCCGGGGATGACCGGGTACGCCGCCTCCAAGGGCGCCCTGCTGTCGTTCTCGATCAGCCTCGCCGCCGAGCTGGCCCCGCGGCGGATCCGGGTCGTGCCGGTGTCACCGGGCGGGGTGGCCACGCCGTTGACCGCCGACAAGCGGACCTACGCCGGCATCGACCTCTCCTGGTACGCACGGACCTACCCGCTGTGGGGGCGGCCTGGTCGGCCCGAGGACGTGGCGGCCGCCATCGCGTTCGCCGCCTCGGACGACGGCGCCTACCTCAACGGCGTCGAGCTGCGCGTCGACGGAGGCTCCCACAGCTGACCGCGGGCGGACGGCGTGAACAGGGGTGAAGGCTCATGGAGCCGGAGGAGGCGTGCCCGGTGTGGCGCCCGCCGTCGTCCCGCCCACCGGCCCGAAGCGGCGGCGGTAGGCCGAGGGGGTGAGCCCTGTCGTGCGCCGCATCTGAACCCGCAGGTTCGAGGCCGTCCCCAGGCCGCTGGCCCGCGCCACCGCGTCGAGCCGAAGCTCGCCGCGTTCGATGATCCTGCAGGCCAGCGCCACTCGCTCGGCGGTCAGCCAGGCCAGCGGGGTGGTGCCGAGCTCGGCCTGGAAATGCCGGTGCAGGGTGGCCTGGCTGATCCCTGCCCGGGCCGCCAGATCCGCCACGGTCAGTGACCGGTTCAGGTTCCGCTGGGCCCAGGCGAGCACGGGCGCGAGCGAGGTGTCGGGCACGGCGGGCAGCGGACGCTCGACGAACTGGCGCTGGCCGCCGTCGCGGTGCGCGGCGAACACCAGGCGGCGGCTGACGGAGTTGGCCACCTCCGCGCCGTGGTCGCGACGGATCAGGTGCAGGCCCAGATCCAGCGCGGCCGCGCTGCCCGCCGCGGTGAGGACGTCCCCGTCGTCGACGAACAGGACATCCGGCCGCAGCAGGACAGCGGGGTGACGGGCGGCGAACAGCGCGGCCCAGCGCCAGTGCGTGGCGGCCGGGCGGCCGTCAAGGACGCCGGCCGCCGCCAGCGTGAACGCGCCGGTGCAGAAGCTCACCAGCCGGGCTCCACGCCCGGCCGCCCGCCGTACGGCCTCCAGGACGGCCGGCGCGGGTTCCGTCTCCGGGTCGGGGCGGTTGGGCACGATCACCGTGTCGGCGTCGTCCGCCGCCTCCAGCCCGGCTGTGCCGGTCAGCGTGAACATGCCGCCGTGCATCCGCACGCCGGGCCGCGGGGCGCAGACCGTGAAGTCGTACCACGCGCGGTCCAGCTCCGGGCGGCGCAGGCCGAACAGTTCGGTGGCCACCCCCAGCTCGAACGGGTTGGAGCCCTCATCGGCGATCACCACGACCCGATGAGCCTTATATGAGGATCCTTGCGACATGCGTAATTTCTATTGGCTTCACGGCTCCAGCAGGCGGCGGGGGCCCGGGCCGTGTTCGGCGAGTCTGTCGCCCGGGTTGACCAGCAGGCACTGCTCGAACGACAGGCATCCGCAGCCGATGCACTCGGTGAACCGGTCGCGCATCCGCTCCATCTTCTCGATGCGCGCGTTGATCTCCTCACCCCAGCACGCCGACGCCCTGAGCCAGAACTCCCGGGTGGGCGGAGCGTCCTTCGGCAGAAAGCCCAGCACGTTCCCGATCGCCGACAGCGGCATGCCGACGCTCTGCGAGGCGCGGATGAAGGCCACCCGGCGCAGCGTGCTGCGGTGATAGCGGCGCTGGTTGCCCGCGGTGCGGCGGCTGACGATGAGCCCCTGCCGCTCGTAGAAGCGCAGCGCGGAGGCGGGCACGCCGCTGCGCTCGGACAGCTCACCGATCGTGAGCTCCTTGGCGATCGCTTCGGACTCCGGCATGCGGCCAACCCTAGCCTGCCCCGAATCCCGGCACCGCGCGAGCGCGAGGGCCACGTCAGCTCAGGGACCGCCGCGCCTCGAAGCCGGGTCCGAAGCCGCCGCTGAGTCATGACGCGCTCCAACCGCACGTCCACCAGGCCGATCCCGGTGACAGGCGACACCGGAACCCTCACCCGTCAACCCGGGGTTGACGATATGGGATCGTCAACCTACGGTTGACGCATGACGAACCCGATCCGTCTCGACGACCTGATCGAGGCCATCAAGAAAGCTCACTCCGGCGTGCTCGAGCAGCTTTCCGACGCCGTCGTCGCCGCCGACCACCTCGGCGAGGTGGCCGATCACCTGATCGGCCACTTCGTCGACCAGGCAAGGCGCTCCGGCGCGTCCTGGACGGACATCGGCAGAAGCATGGGGGTGAGCAAGCAGGCCGCCCAGAAGCGCTTCGTTCCCAAGGACCCGGGTGAGGCGTCGGGTCTCGACCTCAGCCAGGGGTTCGCCCGGTTCACCGACCGGGCGAGGAGCGTCGTGCTGGCCGCGCACAACGAGGCCCACGCGGCGGGCAGCGGCGAGATCGGCCTCGAGCACCTGGTGCTGGGACTCCTGGCCGAGCCCGAGGCGCTCGCCGCGACGTCGATCGTCGACCAGGGTGTGGAGCTGGAAGCCGTCCGGCAGGCCGCGACCGCGGCGCTGCCGCCCGCGGCCGGCCAGACGTCCTCCCCCGTCCCCTACGGCCCGCAGGCCAGAAAGGCCCTGGAGCTCACCTTCAGGGAGGCCCTGCGACTGGGCCACAACTACATCGGAACCGAGCACATCCTGCTCGCGCTGCTCGAGCTGGAAGACGGCGCGGGCGTGCTCAGCGGCCTCGGCGTCGACAAGGCGACCGCCGAGACCGGCATCGCCGAGGCGGTGGCCGCCATCCTCGCCTCCCGCGAAGCCCCCCGCGGACAAAGGTGACCTCGGAGCCGGCAGGCGTCCGGCTTCCCGCAGGCCGTCAGTCCTGTGGGCGCGCGGCCGCGGACGGCCAGTTCCGCAACGTGCCGTCGAGGGCGTCGATGATCCGCTCCCAGGACGCCCGCACGTCGCGCGGGTGCGCGAACCCGCCCGCGGCCTCGAGCCCGGCGAAGCCGTGGAAGGTGCTGCGCAGCAGACGCACCGCGTCGGTCAGGTCCGGCTCGGCCAGGCCGTAGGCGTGGAGCATCGCGTAGGTGGTCTCGACGGTGCGCCGGTAGGCGACGGACGCGGTGGCGACGGCGGGGTCGAGCTGCATCTGGGTGGCGGCGTAGCGGCCCGGGTGCTCGAGGGCGAACTCCCGGTAGGCGTGGGCGAAGGCGGCCAGGGCCTCCCGCCCCGCCCGGCCCGCCACCGCCAGCGCGATGCGGTCGATCATCTCGCCGGCCGCCAGCAGCGCGACCCGGGAGCGCAGGTCATGGAGGCTCCTGACATGGGAGTACAGGCTCGCGTCCTTGACCCCGAAGCTCCGCGCCAGCGCGGAGACCGTGACATTGTCGAAGCCGACCTCGTCGGCCAGGTCCGCGGCCGCTTTCGTCACCCGGTCGGCTGTCAGACCGGCGCGGGCCATGCGCCACCTCCACCACGAACACAAACTGCGACACCTAGGCTCACGCCTAGCATACGCAGGTTCTCCGCGGCGGCGTGCCCGCGCACCGCGTGGACGTCCGCGTCCGGTGCGCGAGGACGACGGAGGCCAAAGATCGAACCGATCGGTACGGCGATGACTGGCGCAACATCGAACCGATCGTTACCATCTTTCGCATGCCTGTGGCCAAAGGAACCTCGCTGGACCCCGATCGCACCCGCGAGACCATCCTCGCGTCGGCGACCGAGGTCCTCTACCGGCGCGGACTCGACGGCGCCGGCGTCACGGAACTGTGCCGCGCCGCCGGAGCGTCGAAGGAGACGCTCTACCGCCACTTCGGGTCCAAGGACGGCCTCATCGGCACGGTCCTCGACATCCGAAGCGACCAGACCGTGCGCTGGCTGACCGACGCCGTCGACGCGGCGGGGCCGGACCCGGCCGCCCAGCTCACCGCCCTGTTCGACACGCTCGGCGACTGGTACGCCGAGCCGGGATTCCGAGGCTGCGCGATCGTCAACGCGGCGACCCAGCGGCACGACGACCCCGCCCGCACCGTGGTCTCCCGCCACCTCGGCCGCTACCTGGAGCTGCTGACCGGCATCGCCGAACGCGCCGGCGCCGCCGATCCCGCCCGGCTCGGCCGCCAGCTGCTGATCCTGCTCGAAGGCGCCACCGTCGTCGCCGACCACCACGACCCGGACGGCACCGCCGCCCAGGACGCCAAGCAGGCGGCCCTCGCCCTGCTGGCGCGCATCCCCCAGAAAGCGAGCACCACCTGATGGACGTCAACGGCTTCACAGCCCCCGGTTTCGAGGCGGTCGCGGAGGCCTTCGCCCGCAACTTCACCGAATTCCAGGAGGTGGGCGCGGCATTCGCCGCATACCGCGACGCCGAACTCGTGGTCGACCTGTGGGGCGGTGTCGCCGACCCGCAGACCGGCCGCCCCTGGCAGGCCGACACCCTGCAGTTGCTGTTCTCCGGAACCAAGGGACTGACCGCCGCCTGCGTGCTCCTGCTGGCCGAACGCGGGCAGCTCGACCTCGACGCGCCCGCCGCCCGCTACTGGCCGGAGTTCGCCGCGGCGGGCAAGGGCGCGATCACGGTCGCCGAGATCATGTCGCACCAGGCCAGGCTCCCCGGAGTCCGCGAGCCGTTCAGCGCCGAGGACATGCTCGACCCGCGCCTCATGGCCAAGCTGCTCGCCGAACAGGAGCCCCTGACCGATCCACGAGCCGGGTTCACCTACCACGCCCTGACGTACGGCTGGCTGGCCGGCGAGCTGGTGCACCGCGTCGACGGGCGCACCCTCGGCGCCTTCTTCGCCGACGAGTTCGCCCGGCCGCTGGAACTGGAGGTCTGGCTCGGGGTTCCCGACGACCTGCACCCCAGGGTCTCCACGATGGTCGCCGGTCCCGGCTTCCTGACCGATCCGGACCAGCCGCCCAGCGGCGACCCGCTGCGCGACCTGACCCGCAGCCCGCTGACGACCGCCGACGCGCCGGCCCTGTGGAACAGCGCGGGGTTCCGCCGCGCCGAGATCGCCGGGGTCAACGCCCACGGCACGGCCCGGTCGATGGCCCGCTTCTACGCCTGTCTCGCGCGAGGCGGCGAACTGGACGGGGTCCGCGTGCTCAAGGAGTCCACCCTCGAGCTCGGCCGCAGGGAACGACGGCGCGGCGTCGAGCCGCTGTGGGACGGCCCGATCGCCTTCGCGACCGGCTTCGAGCTGCAGACCGAGCAGGAGATCTTCGGTCCCGTGCCGGACGCGTTCGGCCACGCGGGCGCGGGCGGCTCCCGGCACGGGGCCTGGCCCGCCGACCGGGTGGGCCTGTCCTACGCGATGAACCAGGCCCGCACCGCCCCGGACCCGCGGCCCGCCTGCCTCCTGACCGCCCTCCACACCGCCCTGCGCGCACTGGAGCCCTCCCCCGGCGCGTAGGAGCGGCACGGTGGGCGCGAGCCGGACGCGAACCAGCCGCACTGGTGTACGACGCCGCGGACGCCCAGGACCGCCCCGACCCGCCACCCCGCCCGCCGCTCCGAACCCCCGGAACGGCGGGCGCCCTTCACCGCCACCGCCCGCACCGGCGGTCGGCCCACGGACGTCCACAAGACATCCGGACGGCGACCGGTCACGCGCTGGCCGCGTACAGGACCTCACGCAACCCGGGCAGGTCCTCACGGTCGGCGCGCCAGACCAGCCGCATGCTCAGATCCGGTACGGCGAAGTCGAGTCTGACGAGCGCGCCAGAGCCCAACGCGGCCGACACCGCGAACTCGGGCAGCAACGAGACGCCCACGCCCTGCTCGGCCCAGGCCCGCATCACCGCGACCCCACCCACCTGGACCTGGACGGGGCCGGGCCCCAGAAGCCTGTCCGCGGCCATCCGGAAGGAACAACCGGGCACGTTGACCAGCAACCGCTCGTGAACCAGGTCCTCGGCCCCCAGCGACAGGCGCCCCCGCAGCCGATGCCCCGGCGCAGCGACCAGCACCAACGGCACCGGATCGACGTCGACAAAGGTCAACGGCGTGGCGGGCACCGGAAAACCCAGACCTCCGAGGGCGTCACCGGCATCCAGCAGCAGCACCGCCTCCAACCGCCCGGCGATCACGTCCGCCAGCAACTCGTCACGGCTGGTCGCGGCCAGAACCTCGACGCCGACGTCCGGGCGACGCTCGGCGAGCCTGGCCAGGATCCGGGGCACACGAGTCGCGACGATGGTCTCCAACGCCCCCAGCCGCAACACCCTCAACCGGCCCGCCACCTCCAGACGCGCCTGTTCGGCCTGATCCAGCAGACGACGAGCCCAGCCCCGCATCCGCTCACCGGCCCCGGTCAGCCGCATCCCCTTGCTCGTCCGATCGAACAGCGCCACCCCCAGCGACGCCTCCAGCAGGCGGATCTGCTCGGAAACCGTGGAAGGCGCCAGATCGAGCGCATTGGCCGCCTCGGTCACGGTGCCGTGCCGCACCACCGCCTCGAAGGTCCGCAACTGCCGTAGCTCCATGCCCCCTCCAACCCGCCGTCGGCATTCGGAAATTCCGAACGCCGCCTACGAGCACACCGGTGGAACCAGAACGGCCGACAGCGCAGAGTGCGGCCATGACGATCTCCCGATTCTCCGGCGACCGGACCCGGACGGCACGGCCCGCCACCCGCCAACGCGCCCTGCTGGGCATCTCACTCGGATATTTCATGGTTCTGCTGGACATGACCGTGCTGTCAGTCGCCGAACCGGACCTCGCCGCGTCACTGCACACCTCGGTCGCCGGCCTGCAGTGGGCCACCAACGCCTACACGGTGACGTTCGGCGCGCTGCTGCTGTCCGGCGGAGCGGTCGCCGACCGCCACGGCGCGCACCGGGTCTTCCGCGCCGGAGTCGCGGTGTTCGGACTGGGATCGCTGCTGTGCGCCTTCGCGCCGACCGTCGCGGCCCTGATCGGAGTGCGGGCGCTCCTCGGCGCCGCCGCGGCGGCATGCGTGCCCGCGTCGATGGCCATGATCACCAAACTCTGTCCGGACCCCGCGGAACGCGGCCGCGCGGTGGCGGCATGGGCTGCGATCAGCGGGGCGGCGGTGGCGGCGGGCCCGATCATCGGCGGCGCCCTGATCGGCCTGGCGGGCTGGCGGGCGATCTTCCTGATCAACGTCCCGATCGCGGCGCTGGCACTGACGCTGACGGCCGGACCCGCGGTCAGCTGCCCACGCGGCGCCCGGCGAATCGGCTGGGCCGCCCAACTGGCGCTGTGCGCGGTACTGGCGACGTCGACCGACGCGCTGATCGCCGCCGGCTCACGCTCCTGGGGCCACGCCGCGGGAGCGACGGCCGCCACAGCGCTGGCGGCGGCGGCGTTCGCACTGCTGGAGCGGCGCAGCCCGGCTCCGGTCCTGGCCGGCCTGCCACTGCGAGCCGCAGGAGTGCGGGCCGCGCTGGCGACCGGCGCGGCGGTGAACTTCACACTGACCGGCGGACTGTTCGTCCTGCCGATCCTGCTGCGCCAGGATCACCGGCTCGGCCCGGCCGCCACCGGCCTGGCCCTCTTGCCGCTGACCCTGCCGTTCGCCCTGAACCCCCCGGTGACCGGCAGGATCATGGCCCGCTTCGGCGCCCGCCCGCCCATCCTCGCGGGAACGGCGCTGCTGGTCGCGGGCGGCGTGACACTCGGCTACGTCACCCGGTCCGCCGCCGGGTACGGCTGGCTGGCCCTCGGCCTGCTGCTGACCGGGTTCGGAGTGTCGCTGGCGCTGCCCGCCCTGGTCACGGCGGTCATCACCGCCGCCCCCCAGGGCACCGCCGGAGCCGCGGGCGGCCTGCTCAACTCCGTACGCCAGAGCGGCGCCATCCTTGGCGTCGCCGTGATGGGCGGCTGCGTCAGCCTGAACGGCACAGCCGGAGCGGCGTACGCGTTCGCGCTGTCGGCGACGGTGTGCGCCGCGGCCGGAATCTGGTTCGCACACGACAGGACACGCTGAGCATCCTGAACGCCTCCGGGCCGCGCGGCCCGAAACCCCCGTCGACCACGAGGGAAAACCCCGGCACGAGGTCGGCTAGGGTGCGTTGTGAGAACGCCCACTCCCACGACCACCCGTCACCGGCACGGTGACCCCGCACGGAAGACCGCACGCCTTGCCCGACGAACGCGAACACGCAGCCCCCTTCCTCACCGGAGACCGCCTCAGCCTGCAGGCCGACTGCGAGAACTGCTTCGCGCTGTGCTGTGTCGCCCCGGCCTTCTCAGCCTCCACGGACTTCGCGATCAACAAGGACGCCGGGCAGGCCTGCCCCAACCTGCGGCCCGACTTCCGCTGCGGCATCCACTCCCAGCTCAGGCAGAAGGGCTTTCGAGGCTGCACCGTCTACGACTGCTTCGGCGCCGGACAGAAAGTCTCTCAAATCACCTTCGCGGGCAAAGACTGGAGAAAAGCCCCGGAGACCGCGAAACAAATGTTCAAGGTCTTCCCCGTCATGCGAGACCTCCACGAACTCCTCTGGTACCTCACCCAGGCACTGACCTTCCAGGCCGCCCGCCCGATCCACGACGAGCTCAAGCACGCACTCGCGGAAACCGAACGCCTCACCCACGACACCCCCGACGTCCTCGCCGAAGTGGACGTCGCGGCACAACGACGACAGGTCAACCCCCTCCTTCTGCACGCCAGCGAACTCGTGCGAGCCCAGCTGCCGCACAAGAAGAAAGACCGCAGAGGAGCCGACCTCATCGGAGCCAGGCTCAAGGGCGCCGACCTCAGAGGAGCCAACCTCAGAGGCGCCTACCTCATCGGAGCCGACCTGCGAGGCGCCGACCTGCGAATGGCCGACCTCATCGGAGCCGACCTCCGGGACGCCGACCTGCGAGGCGCCGACCTCACCGAGAGCATCTTCCTCATCCAGTCTCAGCTCGACGCCGCCAGAGGCGACGACAGGACCAGACTCCCCTCCCCGCTCACCCGGCCGGCACACTGGTGACCCCCGCCTCGGCACGACCGGTCAGGCAACGACGAGCCGCACGGACAGAGCGAGGCCGTCGCAGAACCTGACCGGCCCGAGGAACAGGGAGGCGACCACTCCGCGACGCAGACGGCCGCGGAGCCAGGAAGACGCCACCGGCTCACCGCGGGTGAATCCCCTGACAGGAAGCCCTGTTTTCGGGGACGAGTCTTCAGCCCTTTGTAAATGATCTTGAAACCAGCCAGACGCCTTTACAATGTAGATCAAAAATGGGCCTCCGAGAAGGGATCCCGACAGCGATTCGCCCCGCCCCGACACCGCCCCGGACGTCCAGCAGGACGCTCCCCACCTCTCAGGAACGGCGCCGGCGCGTTCCCGGACAGTCCTACCGGCGAATCCGCCCCTGGCCGGAGGCTTGTCCGGTCAGGAGAACTCGTTCGCGCTCACTCGAGGTTCGTGTGACGTGACCGCGAAGCCTCCGCCGGCTCCGACCGGTGTGCCCGAACTCGATTCGTGATCAGGTCGACGAGAACGAAGAGAGCGATCTCGTAGGCGCTGCCCATGGGCAGCACGGTCGTCGAGGCCTGGTCATCGGCCATGGTCTGAGCCTTGACGCGGACAACGCGATCGGCGTGGCCGGCCGCCGGGTCCCGAGGCTGGGCCGTCAGGTAAAGCAGGCGGGCGCCTGCCCGCACCGCCACACCGGCCAGGGCCTCGACTGTGGAGAGGCGGCCGGGGCCGCAGGACAGGACGACGAGGTCCCCTCTCCCCACGGCCGGGCAGGTCATCTCGCCGACGTAGTGCGCGTCGAGCCCCGCGTGGAAAAGCCGCATCACCAGGCCGCGCAGGACCAGCCCCTCCCGGCCCGGTGCGTAACATGCGATCCGACGCGCCGCGAGCAACTCCTCGACGATCACGTCAAGCTCGGCCTCGGACACGCTCCCCACCGCTGCCGCGATCTCTTCCATGGCCTGAGCGGCGTCGCGGGGAAGCCGGTTGTGAGTCGTCATCACGACCTCCTCGATCGGCGGATCCGGCCGCGGCGGTCTGTGCCCTCGAACGCGGTGGCGGCTCCTGACCCACCGGGGCCAGGTCTTGTCGGTCTTGCTCATATGGTCGCCCTTCGGCTCCGCGACGCCCCGGGCGGGGGTCGGCGCGGCGCTCCTGGCCCTGGTCGTCACGCCGTGCCCGCCGGGACACCCGGCCCCGGCTCAGGCTACCGTCGGGCAGGACCGGACGGCGGGCGCAGTGGGGCGTCCGACGACGGCGCTCGCCCAGGAGGGCGCATGACCGTGAACGCCACCGGCAGGGCGACGGGCCCGGAGACCGCCACCGGCGAGACCCAGGACGTACGGGCCACCTCCGGCGAGGCCCGGCAAACAGGCGCCGGCCTCGACACCCGCGCGGGCCGCGGCGCGATCCTGCGTGCCGCCCGGCGGGCGTTCACCCTGCGTCCCTACGCCGAGGTGACTCTGCGGGGCGTCGCCGCCGACGCGGGGGTGAGCGCCTCGCTCATCGTCAAACACTTCGGCAGCAAGGAACAGCTGTTCAACACGGTCGCCGACTTCGGCCCCGCGGCCGACGAGCTCCTCGCGGCCCCCCTCGACACGCTCGGCAGGCACATGGTGCTGACGCTGGTGCGCAGCCGTCGTGAGCAGCAGGGGGACCCGCTGCTGCGCGCCGTGTTCTCCCTGGGCAACGGCGACGAACGCTCCCTCCTGCGAGAGCGCTTCCACGAGCAGGTCACCGCGCGCCTGGCCGCGCTGCTCAGCGGAGGGGAACGCGCCCTGCGGGCCGAGCTCATCGCCGGTCAGCTCCTCGGACTGGGTGCGACCCTCAGCCTCCACCCCTCGGGCGCCGGGTCGCGGGCCACCCCCGAGCACCTGGCCGACCTCTACGCTCCCTCGATCCAGCACCTGGTCACCGGCTGACCCGCTGGAGCGCGCCCCGGCCGTGCGCGCCGATCCCGGACCCGGCCGCCACCGTGCCCCGCTGATATCTTCAGGACGTGAAGAGTCGGCTCGGCCGCGCCGGTGCACGTCATGAGGAGTCGCAGGTGGTCGTCTTCGCCGGGCAGGGCGACGCGCGCCGTTCGATGGCCCTGCTGTGGCGTACCCCGGGACCGGGAGAGGCACGCCCGGGCCCGAAGCCCGGGCTGAGCGTGGACGTGATCGTGGACGCGGCGATCGCCGTCGCCGACGCCGACGGGATGGCGGCGCTGTCCATGCGCGCGGTCGGCGAACGGCTCGGGCGCACCGGCATGGCTCTGTACACCTACGTCCCCAGCAAGAGCGAACTGGTCGACCTGATGCACGACCGGGTCCTCGGCGAGCTGCCGGTCCACTACGGGCTCGAGGAGGGCTGGCGGGCGGCCGCGACGTCGTGGGCCCGGGACGCCTGGGCGTTCTACCTGAGGCATCCGTGGGTGCTGCAGGTGTCGCAGGCGCGGCCGGTGCTGGGGCCGAACGAGTACGCCATGCTCGAGACGGTGCTGCGGATCCTGCGCGGGACCGGCCTGGAGGCCGGGGTGCTGCGACGCGTCGTCGGGACGCTGTTCCATTTCGTGCGCGGAGTGGCGCAGACGGCCGCCGAGTCACGGCAGGCCCCCGCGACGACCGGGGTCTCCGACGACGAGTGGTGGCTCGCCCGTTCGGCCCTGCTGCGCGAGGCCGTCCCCGACTTCGCCGACCGTTTCCCGACGGTGGCCTGGCTCGAGAGCGGTGCCGTCGAGGCGCCCGTGGACGAGGACGAGGCGGTGCCCTACCTGGAACGTGAGGCGAAGAAGACCTTCGAGGCCGGGCTCACCGTCCTGCTGGACGGGATCGAGGCGGCCGTGGACAGGGCCGGGCTCCCCTCCCGGTGACCCGCCCCGGGGCGCGGAGCTCCCCGAACGGGCCCGCGCCGCGAGACCCGGGTCAGGACGACTCAGCCACGGCGCGTTCGTAGGCCGCCCGCAGGAGTTCGGACGCCAGAGGGCGGTCAGGTCTCGGGCGTGGGACGCCCAGGTGCGTCTCCCGCAGTTCGTCCATCAGGTCCTCCCAGAGCGGCGGGCCCGCCTCTTCGAGCAGTCGCGCGCGGACACCCAGCTCGGGTGTCGTCGGACGGTGCCGCAGCCCCCACGAGCCGAGCGTGGCCATGATGGGGACAGTCTGGATGCCCGCCTCGGTGAGACTGTAGGTCGCCCGTCGTCCTCGTCCGGCCTGCTCCTGCGTGAGGAGCCCTCCGGCTACGAGGGCCTTGAGGCGGCTGCTGAGGATGTTCGACGCGATTCCCTCCTCGGAGTGGACAAGCAGATCACGGAAGTGCCGACGCCCTCCGAAGATCACGTCGCGCAGGACGATGAGGCTCCACCGGTCCCCGAGCGCCTCCACCGCCGCGTTGATCGCACACCCCGACCGCGGCCCCTCTCGCATGCGCGCCTCCCAGTGATTGCGTTACGCCACCGCTTAGCCTACTCTCGCTTACCCAAGTAGTTGCAAATCGCAATCACTTGGTGCGAGCCAGGAGGTCACGTCATGTCCCGGGTGAGAGTCCACAACTTCTCCGTCTCCCTCGACGGCTTCGCCACCGGTGAAGGGCAGAGCCTCGACGCGCCGTTCGGCCACGCCGGCGGACGGCTTCACGACTGGTTCCTCCGGACGCGCACCTTCCACGACGTCCAAGGAAAGACCGGCGGCGGCACCGGAGTCGACGACGCCGTGGCCCGCACCTGGAACGAGGGCGTCGGCGCGGAGATCATGGGACGCAACAAGTTCGGCCCCCACCGCGGCCCCTGGGAGGACCACGACTGGACCGGGTGGTGGGGGCCCAATCCGCCGTTCCACACGCCGGTGTTCGTCTTGACCCACCACCCCCGCCCCTCCGTGGAAATGGAGGGGGGCACCACGTTCCACTTCGTCGACGCCACGCCCCAGGAGGCGCTCCGCCAGGCACGCGAGGCGGCGGGCGACCTGGACGTGAGAATCGGCGGCGGGCCGGGCACCGTCCGCGACTTCCTGGCCGCCGATCTCGTCGACCACCTGCACGTCGCCGTCGTCCCGATCCTCCTTGGCCGCGGCGAACCGCTGTGGGACGGCCTCGAGGGGCTCGAGAAGCGCTTCCGGATCGAGTCCGTGACGACCCCCGGCGGCGTCACGCACATGACCTTCACGCGGTAGCACCCGGCAGGCCGAGCCTGCCGGGGACAGACCATGCCGTCACGGCGCGCCCCGCTCCCCCACGCCCCGCCGCCGGCCCGACCGTCTCCGCCGTCCTGCCGCCGATTCACACGTCGATCCCGGCCCGGAGGTGAACCGGCCACCCTCCTTTACAATGTAGATCTCAAGGAGGGCCGTCGCCCTGAGCCGACCCCCCGGGTCCGCGTGGAGAGCGGCGGCGGCCACGAGCGAGAGTCAGTCGCCGTCGGGGGCCCTCGTCTCCAGCAGCCTGCCCTCGGAGAGCGTCAACCAGCGATCCACCCCGATCTCCGCGAGGAACCGCTCGTCGTGGCTGACCACCACGAACGCCCCCTCGTAGGCGCCGAGCGCGGCCTCCAGCTGGCCGACGCTGACCAGGTCGAGGTTGTTGGTCGGCTCGTCCAGCAGCAGCAGCTGGGGCGCCGGTTCGGCGCACAGGACGCAGGCCAGGGTGGCGCGCAGCCGTTCGCCGCCGGACAGCACACCGACCGGCAGGTGAACACGGGCGCCCCGGAACAGGAAGCGGGCGAGCAGATTCATCCGCTGCGCCTCCGGCATCCCGGGCGCGAACGCCGCCAGGTTCTCCGCCACGGTGCGATCGAGGTCCAGCAGGTCCAACCGTTGGGACAGGTAGGCGATCCGGCCGTCGGCCCGCCTGACCTGGCCGCCTTCCGGCTCCAACTCACCGTTGACCACGCGCAGCAGGGTGGACTTGCCGACGCCGTTGGGGCCGGTCAGCGCGATCCGCTCAGGTCCCCGGATCGCCAGGTCGACGCCCTCCCCGGCGAAGAGGGCCCGCTCGCCGTGGCGGATCTGCATCCGTTCGCCGAGGAAGACCATGCGCCCGGCCGGGACGTTGGTCCCGGGCAGTTCCAGCACGATCTTCTGGTCGTCGCGCAGGGCGCGGCCCGCCTCGTCGAGCCTGGCCTTGGCATCGCTGACCCGCGCGGCGTGCGTCTCGTTCGACTTCCCCGCCGCCTCCTGGGCGCCCCGCTTCATCGTCCCGGCGAAGATCTTCGGCAGACCGGCGTTCTTGAGGTTGCGGGCGGCGTTGCTCGCCCGGCGTTCGGCTCTCTCGCGGGCCTGCTGCATCTCCCGCTTCTCCCGTTTGACCTCCTGCTCGGCGTTGCGGATGTTCTTCTCGGCGACCTCCCGCGCGGCGCGCACGGCCTCCTCGTACTGGGTGAAGTTCCCGCCGTAGGACCGGACCTCGCCCCGGTCGAGCTCGGCGATGCGGTCCATCCGGTCGAGCAGGGCCCGGTCGTGGCTGACCAGCAGCAGGCAGCCGTTCCAGTTCTCGAGCACGCCGTAGAGCTTGCGGCGCGCGTCGAGGTCGAGGTTGTTGGTCGGCTCGTCGAGCAGCAGGACGTCGGGCTGCTTCAGCAACTGTGCCGCCAGGCCGAGGGAGACGACCTGGCCGCCGCTGAGCGCGTGCAGGCGCCGGGTGAGGGGAACGTCTCCGAGGCCGAGCCGGTCCAGCTGGGCACGGGTGCGCTCCTCGATGTCCCAGTCGTTGCCGATCGTGGCGAAGTGCTCCTCGCTCGCGTCGCCGGACTCGATGGCGTCCAGCGCCCTGATCACCGGAGCGATCCCCAGGACCTCCGCCACGGTCAGGTCGCCGACGAGGGGCAGGCTCTGCGGGAGGTAGCCGAGCACGCCCTCGACGGACACGGTTCCGCGGCTGGGCCGCTGCTCCCCGGCGATCAGCTTGAGCAGGGTGCTCTTGCCCGCGCCGTTCGGTGCGACGAGGCCCGTACGGCCGCCGCCCACGGTGAAGGACAGGTCCTGGAAGACCGGGGTGTCGTCGGGCCAGGAGAAGGAAAGGTTGGAGCAGATGACGAAAGCATCGGACATGCGGGAAAACCCTCGGGTGTGACGCGGGCAGGCCGGAGAGGCGCCCGGCGGGGACATGGACTCATGGGACGACGGCATGGCCACGGCGGCGCTCCCGCGCCCGTGCCGATGGCCGATCACTTCCGGGTATCACCCGGAGATGTCGTCGTCACCTGCCATGTCTGGTCTCCCTGTCCTCGGTCACTCGTGGCCGGTCATGTTAGCAGGAATCCACTGAAGTTGCGAAAGCGGATCTGAAGCGGTGCCGCGGCATCCGCGCGGGCCGGCTCGCCGGCCGACGGCGAGCCTAATCTGAGCAGAGTTGAGCGCGCAGGGTCCGAAAAACCCATCGCTCCCAGTGCTCGCGCGGCCAGCCGCGCGCGTGCACGAACAGCAGATACAGCTCGGGGCTGAGCAGGCCGTAGAGCAGGTCGGCGGCCGCCTCCACCGACACCTCCGCCCGCGCGCCGGGCTTGCCGACAAGCGCCTTGGCCGCCCTCTCCTGGACGACATGGCGCGGATCGACGTCGTGGGGCCACAGCGCGGCGACCTCGGGGTCGCTCGCGCACGCCCCGTCCAGCACCTTGCCGATCGGCGCGACCCGCTCCAGGACCGAGGTCGTGCCCGCGACGTAGGCGCGCAGCATGTCCTGGGCGGTGCCGGCGGCCAGCGCGTCGACGTACCAGGGCCGGTCCATGGTGGCCACCGGCTCGTCATCGCCTGCGATCGTCACGTCGACCAGTTCCTTCAACAGGGCGCGCTTGTTGCCGAAGACGAAGTAGATCGTCTGCACCGCGACCCCGGCCCTGTCGGCGACGTCCTGCAGATTCGTCGCACCGTACCCGTCCTGCGCGAACAGCTCCAGTGCCGCCGCCAGGATGCGCCGACGGGTCTCTTGCGCCTTCTGCGCCCGCTTGCCGGGCCGCTTGACATCGCTCATAGCTAGAGTCTATCTCTAGATTCGTTCACTAGAAGTCAACTCTAGAGATGAGAACTAGTCATGCCGGTCATCACCGTCACTCGTTTCCAGGCCGATCCCTCCGACGCCGAGGAGCTCCGGGCCCGGCACACCGCTCTGGTGTCGGCCACCAGGGCGGCCTTTCCCGGGCTGACCGAGGCGCGCCTGGGCCGGATCGACGACTCCACCTGGGTCGGCGTCTGGCGCTGGGACTCGGCCGCCGACCTGCGGGCGGCCCGCCAGGCCGTACCCGGCAACGCCGAGGCCGCCGCGGCCTTCGCCCTGACGCGCGAGGCCACCGTCGACGACATCGACGTCCTGGACGAGCACTGACGAGCACTGACGAGCACTGACGAGCACCGACGAGCACTGACGACCTCCCCGGCCCCGCAAGAGGGCCGGGCCTTCCCGCTGGAGGAGATGACGTGATCGAGATTGACGCGTTGACCAAGGTGTACGGCGCGGCGCAGGTCCGGGCGGTCGACGAGGTGTCCCTGCGCATCCCGGCCGGATCGGTCTTCGGCTTCCTGGGCCCCAACGGCGCCGGCAAGACCACGACCATCAAGATGCTGGCCGGCCTGCTGACCCCCACCTCCGGGCGGGTCCGGCTGGGCGGCTTCGACGTGGCCCGGCAGCGTCCGTCCGCGATGGCCCAGTTCGGCGCCGTGCTGGAAGGCTCCCGCAACGTCTACTGGAGCTTGTCGGCCTGGCAGAACCTGATGTACTTCGGCAGGCTCAAGGGCCTGCGCAAGGCTCGGGTCGCCGAGCGCGCCCAGGACCTGCTGACCGATCTGGGCCTGTGGGAGCGGCGCCACGACAAGGTCGGCGGCTTCTCCCGGGGCATGCAGCAGAAGGTCGCGATCGCCGCCGCCCTGATCGCCGACCCGCCGATCGTGCTGCTGGACGAGCCGACGCTCGGCCTGGACGTCGAGGCCACGCGCACCGTCAAGAACTGGATCGCCGAGCAGGCCCGCGAGCTCGGCACCACCATCCTGCTCACCACCCACCAGCTCGACGTCGCCCAGGAGCTGTGCGACCGGGTCGCCGTCATCCGGCAGGGGCGGCTCGTGGCCGACCTGCCCACGCGTGAGCTGCTGGCCCGCTTCCGCGAACGCGACCGGTACGAGATCCGCGTCGAGGGCGCGGCGCCGTCCGGCTTCGACGCCGTCACCCGCGACGGCGTCACCACGATCAGCGCACGGGTGAGCGATCCACTCGAGGTGTACGACGTGGTCGAGCGACTGCGCGCGCAAGGAGCCGTCCTGGAGTCGCTGACCCAGGTCCAGCCCGACCTGGAGGATGTGTTCCTCGCCCTGGTGAGCGAGCCGTCCCATGCGTGAGGTCCTGCGCGCGGAGATCGGCAAGGGCCTGCGTGTGCAGCTCGCGCACCCGGCCGGGCATGTGATCACGCTGCTGATCAGCACCATGATGTACCTCGGCCTGCAGTTCGTCCTGGGTCAGGGCGAACTGCGCCAGGATCTGCTGCCGCCGACCCTGGTCGCGATCGGCGGTTACTGGTTCCTGCAGTACGCCGGTCTGGTGATGGTGGCCGACCTCATCGAGGAGAAACGCGCGGGTACCTTCACCCAGTCCCAGATGAGCCCGGCGCCCGCGTGGCTGCTGATGCTCGGCCGGCTGCTCACCGCCTCGGCGTTCGGGCTGGCCGTGGCCGCCGTCGCCGCTCTCGTCCCGGCGCTCCTGGCCCAGATCACCGTCCCCTTGCGCTGGGCGGCGCTCCTGCCCGCCGTGCTCCTGGTGGCGAACGCGCTGGCTTTCACCTTCCTGCTGGCGGCCCTCGCTCTGGTCTCCCCGATGATCGGGGCCCTGCAGTCGCTGTTCACCTCGCTGGTGCTGCTGCTCAACGGCTCGTTCCTGCCGCTGAACCTGTATCCGGACTGGCTGGCCGCAGCGGCCAGACTCCTGCCCACCACGCTGGGCGTCGAGGCGCTCACCCAGACGCTGTTCGAGGGCCGCCCCCTGGCCGAGGTCTGGACCGGCGGCGCGCTGCCCTGGCTGCTGGCCCACACCCTCGTCCTCACCGCCGTAGCCGGTCTGCTGTTCGGCCGCAACCATCGACGAGCCCTGGAGTCGTCATGACCTTCATCCGCGGATTCGCCGCCGAAGTCCGCAAGGGCCTGCTCGACCTGCTCGCCGGATGGCGCGAGGTCCTGATGGAGATGATCACCTTTCCGCTGTTCTACCTGCTCATCGTGCTGTTCATGGGACGTGGGCAGCTGCGCGCGGATCTGCTGCTGCCGGTGCTGCTCGGCATGGTGGCGCTGACCTTCATCCACGAGCAGGTCAACCGGGTGTTCTGGAGCTATCTGGGCGACATCCAGTCCGGCGTACTGGAACAGACCTGTCTGACCCCGCTGCCCCCGGCCGCGAGCATCCTCGGCCGCCAGGTCTCCGCCGTGATCGCGGCCCTGCCCACCGCGCTGGCCGTCCTGGCCACCGGCGCCGTCGCCGTCACCGTCCAGGGCGGAGAACTGCCCGTCGACGCGCAGATGATCGTGCCACTGGCCGCCATCGCGCTGGGCACCTGCGGACTCGCGCTCATCCTGTGCGGCCTGACCCTGGTGTTCAAACGCATCGAGATCATCACCCAGCTGTCCGTGGCCGTCTACGCCATCGCGGGCGGCACCCTGGTCCCCCTGGCGGCCATGCCGGACCAGATCGCCTTCCTCAGCCGGCTGGTCGTCCCCGTCGCGCCCGGCATCGAGGCCATGCGCGACATCCTGCTCGGCGGGCACTCCCTGGCCGCCCTCCCGACCGGCTGGGGTCTCGGCTGGCTGCTGGCACAACCGCTGCTCATCACGGCGGCCGGGGTGGTCCTGTTCAACCGGTTCGAACACCTCGCCCGGCACCGCGGCACCCTCGGCCGCCACTAGACCAGGAATCCGAAGGAAAGAGAGCAACTGACGTGAATGTGTTCCTGTGGGTTCTGCAGGCCGTCCTGGCCGCCGTCTTCGGCCTGGCCGGAATCATGCATGCCACCCAGCCCAAGGAGAAACTGCGCCCCATGGCGCCCTGGGTGGAAGACTTCACCCTCGCCCAGATCCGTCTGATCGGCGCGGTCGAGCTTCTCGGCGCCCTCGGGCTGATCCTGCCCGCCGTCACCGGCGTCGCCCCGATCCTCACCCCGTCGGCCGCCACCGGCCTGGCCGTCGTCATGCTCGGTGCCGCCGCCACCCACACCCGCCGCAAGGAGCCGGTGGCCGTCGCCGTCAACCTGGTGCTGCTCGCATCGGCCGCGGTCATCGCCTGGGGCCGCTTCGGCCCCTACGCCCTCTGACCGCCTGAGCACTTCGAGGGCCGTCACCGCGGGCGGGCGAGAGGTGTGCAGACGCCGGACGACCGTCGGGGACAGCCAGAACCGGGAGATCACCATGACGACTCAGAACGTGACCCTGCGCCCCGTCGGCCACGTCGTAGGCGGTCGCAGCGAGATGTACGAAGACGACTGGCACGACGTGCGAGCCGTGATCCGGCTTGACGGCGACTCTTTCACCACCTCGGCGGTGCTCGGTCTGGAGCACTTCTCCCACCTGGAGGTCGTCTTCCTCTTCGACCGCGTCGATCCGGCCACGGTGAACAGCCGGCCCCGCCCTCCACGAGGAAACCCGGATGCGGCACCCGTCGGAGTCTTCGCCCACCGCGGGCCGTACCGCCCCAACCGTCTAGGCGTCTCCCGCTGCCGACTGCTCAGGGTGGACGGCCTGAGCCTGCATGTCGCCGACCTGGACGCGCTTTCCGGCTCACCGGTCTTGGACGTCAAGCCATACCTGGTCGAGTTCGCCCCCCGTCAGCCGATCATCCAGCCGGCCTGGGCGACCGAACTCATGGCCCGCTACTACTGAGGCTCCACGCGCGGGCATGCCCGCTTCCGGAAGAGGCAGGTTCCGGAACCCGTCTCGACGCCCTCCCGGATTCGAGGCGGTGACGATGCCGCCGGAGGGCACCGGCCGCGTGACCGGGAGGCCGACATGAAAGAGGTCGGTGTGAAAGAGGTCGGTGTGAAATATGTCACGTACCAGAACCAGGGTGATGTCAAAGACGTAAAGAGATCTTGTCAGGCCTCGGTCGTTCATCGATATTGCGGATGTTTCTCTAGTTCCCCTGGAGGCTCCGCGTGCCACAGTTACGAGCAGTCCTCATCGCCCTGGCGGTGATCGCGGCGGGCACCACCCCCGCCCACGCGACCGCCACTCCCTCCATCACCGTCGAACACGGGCGGAGCCAGCCGGTCTTCTCCTATGCCGACGCCGTCCGCGAGCACGTCTACATCGAGTCCGGCGCCGACAGCGACTCCGACGGGAGAGCGGACCGGATCCGCGTCGACGTCATCAGGCCCAGGGAGTCCGGCCCTGGGCTGAAGGTACCGGTGATCATCAACGAGAGCCCCTACTACGACAACGCGGGCCGCGGAAACGAGGGAGAGCGAAAAGTCTACGATTCCGCCGGAAACATCCTGAAATTTCCGCTTTTCTATGACAACTATTTCGTTCCCCGTGGCTACGCCGTCCTCAACGTCGACATGAACGGCACCACCAGGTCCGACGGCTGTCCGGACGGCGGCGGCCGGGCCGACGTGCTGAGCGGCAAAGCCGTCGTCGACTGGCTGAACGGCCGCGCCACCGCCTACCGCGCCGACGGCAGCCCCGCCGTCGCGGACTGGACGACCGGGAACACGGCGATGATCGGCAAGTCCTACGACGGCACACTGGCCAACGCCGTCGCGGCGACCGGCGTCGAAGGGCTGAAGACCATCGTCCCGATCTCGGCGATCAGTTCCTGGTACAGGTACCAGCGCTCGAACGGCGTGATCTACAACTACGACTACATGTCATGGCTGGCCAACTACGTCGACACCGACCCCGACTCCAAGTGCGCCGCCGCGCGGGCGGACATGGACGCCAGGGACGGCGACGCCACCGGGAACCACAACGCCTTCTGGGCCGAGCGCGACTACATCGCCGGCGCGCTCGCCGACGTCTCCAGGGTGCGTGCCAGCGTCTTCGCCGTGCACACCGTCAACGACCTCAACGTCAAGCCCGACAACTTCTCCGCGTGGTGGAAGGCCCTGGCGGAGCGGAACGTGCCCCGCAAGATCTGGGTCGGGCAGTACCAGCACGTGGATCCCTTCGACTTCGAAGGGCGTCGTGACCTCTGGGTCGACACGCTGCACCAGTGGTTCGACCACTGGCTGCTCGGTGTGGACAACGGCGTCATGCGGCAGCCTCGCGCCGACGTACAGGTCGGGGCGGACCGCTGGATCACCCAGCGCGACTGGCCCGCGCCTTTCACCCTGAAGGTCCCCTTCCACCCCGCCGCCGACGGCTCCCTCGGCCTCGCCCCGGCCAGGAAGGGGCAGAAGGCGGTCTTCACCGACATCGAGCAGTCGGAGGAGTCGATGGTGGCCGACGTCGGCACCGCCAAGCCGGGAAGGGCGGCGTTCACCACCGGCAGGCTCCCGGCGGACCTGCGCCTGTCCGGCACGCCCGTCGTCGACCTGCGCGTCGCGCTCGACAGGCCCACCTCGAACCTGACCGCGCTCATCGTCGACTTCGGGCAGGACACCCGTGTCGACTGGCGGCGCGGCCAGGGCGTCGCCACGCTCTCCGAGGAGAGCTGCCACGGCGAGAGCACGCCCTCGGACGACGCCTGCTACAAGAAGGTCGCCACCAACCTGGCCACCCGCCCGCTGGAGATCGTCGCCCGCGGCTGGATCGACGTGCAGAACCGCGACTCGCTCAGCGACCCCGCTCCCCTGCCGCGTGGCACGTACGGCAGGGTCCGCTGGGAGACCCTGCCGCAGGACTACGTCTTCAAGAAGGGCCACAGGCTGGCCGTCGTGCTCGCGGGCACCGACTCAACCTACAGCTCCGAGGCCGCCACCGGCGCCACCGTCACCGTCGACCTGGCCAGGAGTGAGGTCGTGATCCCGCTGGTGCTCAGCACGCTGACCGGCGGGGACGTGCCGAAGGACGCGACCGCCTGGCGCGGCCCCGGGCAGCTGACCCTGCCGACGCCTGAGCACGCCTTCTCCTGACCTCCCCGCGGTTCGCGTGACACCGCGGAGGCGGGGCCCGGCGCCGGGCCCCGCCTCCGTGCGGTGTCCGGCCGGCCCCGGGCCGGGTCATCCGGGCCCGCCGTCCCCGGGGCGGAAGTCGTCGAGCAGGCGCTGGGCGTAGAAGGACTCCCAGTCCTGCGCGGGCGCCTTCGCGGTGTACTCCCTGTGCAGCCCCACCAGCTCGTAGACCAGCTCGCTGCGCACCGGGGTGGTGTCCAGCAGGTCCGGAAGCTCGGAGAGGTTGATCAGCCAGTCGGCGTACCAGGAAGCCCAGTCGTCGTCGGCGCCGTTGACGATCCGGTAGACCTCGTGGTGGGTCTCGGCCGCTTCGTGCAGGACGTCACGGACCTGCTCCACACGCTTGTCCATGCGGCCCCCTCCTTCGGCTCTGCGGGGCGGCACGCGCCACGAACGGGTGCTCCACGGACGTTCCCAGTGTAACGAAGGGGCTTTGACCAGGGATTTCGCCGTACGAACAGTGCCGCCGCCGGTACGGCGGCGGCCGTCCTCTCATCGTCTCCGGTCAGCGGTGTCAGCAGGCGCCCAGGTCCGCCCACACCCACCAGGCGTTGGCGGGGTCCTCAAGCCGGGTCCACCAGCGGGTCTGGTAGATGTGCCCGTTCCTGGACACCCTGTCACCCTGGGTGTAGGTGTCGCGAGCGCGCCAGGCGGGGGCCGTGCACGCGGGCGGGTACGGGCCGCCGGTCGTCGCGGGCAGCTCGAAGCCCCAGCCCGCCTGCTGCCACTGCGGGACCAGCCGCTGGTAGGCGGCCAGGGTCTGCGACCGGTCGCCGCCCCCGTCGTGGGACAGCGCCACGGCCGTCGGGTAGATCTGCGCGCTCAGCCGCTGGACGAGCACGTCCGCGGGCGAACCGTCCCAGTCGCTCGGGTCCATCGTCCAGGCCAGGGCCGACATGCCGAGGGACGCCGCGACCTGCGGGGAGGCCCCCCACGCCCCGTAGGGCGCCCTGAAGTACCTGATGGGCAGGCCGGGGTCGCCCGCCGCCGTGCGGATCGCGTCGTTGGTCGCGGCCAGATCGGCGCGGATCTCCTCGGCCGTCAAGCCGGCGAGCGCGTCGTGCTTGAAGGTGTGGTTGCACACCGCGTGGCCGTCGGCGACGATGCGGCGCACCACCTCGGGATGCGCCTGGGCCTGGCTGCCGAGCAGGCAGAAGGTGGCACGGATCTGCTGGCGTCGCAGCAGTTCGAGGACCTTGGGGGTCCAGTCGGGCGAGGGGCCGTCGTCGAAGGTCAGGGCGACGACTTTTCCGCCGTTCCGGGTGGCGTAGACGATGTCGCCGGTGGGCCCGTCCGCGCGGGCGGGGCTGCCGGTGGCCACCACGGCCGCCAAAGCCACGAGCATGCCAAGGAGACGCGAACGCAGTCGCATGGTGGAGCCTTTCGATGGGGGGAGGTCGAGGCACCTTATTGGAAACCTTCTTTACCATAAGAGTGATCAAGGCAACAGGCCCAGAATCCGGCCTCCGCGCAGGCCGTTCACGAGCCAGCGGCGGACCACGGCGCACGCGAGCGGCAGCGGCACGGTGCCCGCGCCGAGGCCGACCTCGACCAGCAGGTCGAACACCTCGGGCCGCCGGGCCGCCGTGTCGATCGCGGCGTCGACGAAACCGGGCCGCTGGGCGGCGCGGGCGAGCACGTCGGTGGTGCGAAGGTGCCGTCCGAGGGCCCTGCCCAGTCCCCTGCGGTAGGCGGCCAGCGGGTCGTCCGCCGCCTGGACCGCGGCCTCGCCCGCGAGCCTGCCGGACAGCAGCGCGTAGTAGATGCCCTCGCCGGTGAGGGGGTTGACGAACCCCGCCGCGTCACCGGCGAGCATCACCCTGCCCAGGCCCGGCTCGGCCCTGCCGGGGGACAGAGGAAGGTGGTGGGCCCGCAGGTCGCGGGCGGGCAGGTGCGGCAGCAACTCGGCGAGCCTGCCGTGCAGGACCTCGCGTCCCGGCAGGCCGGTGGCTCGCAGCCTGGGCAGCAGCATCCCGAAACCCACGTTGGCGCTGCCGTCCCCGACGGGGAACGACCAGGCGTACGCGGGCCATCCGTCCCGTTGCATGGCGATGAGCTGGACGTCGTCCTCCACGGGGACGTCGGCGTAGCCGCGCACGGCGATCGCGGTGTGCCTGGCGGGGAAGGACCGCACGCCGACGAGACGCCGCACGGTGGAGTTCGCTCCGTCCGCGGCGACGACGGCACGGGCGGTGACGGCGTCGTCGACGACGACGTGCCCGTCGCGGGCCGCGAGCGCGCGCACGCGGTGACGGCGGACCTCGACGCCTCTCTCCCTGGCGGCGTCGACGAGCCGGGCGTCGAAGACCGCGCGGGGGACGACGTGGTTGGGCCTGGCGACGGCGGCGTGGACACGGGCCCCGCCGGGGGAGACGATCGACAGGCGACGCGCGGGACGGTAGTCGGCGATGAGATCCGGGACGCCGAGCAGGGCCAGCTCGTCACGGCCGTGGGCGGCGATGCCGTCCCCACAGGCCTTGTCGCGGGGGAAGTCCGCCTTGTCGAGCAGCAGCACCCGCGCCTGGGGGCGGAGCTGCTTGGCGCGCAGGGCCGCCGCGGACCCCGCGGGGCCGCCTCCGACGACCACCAGATCCCACACGTCTTCCACACCGGTGAACCTCCCACGGCACGTCCCCGCGAAACCACCCGGCCCGGCCGTCGTGACCGGGGGCGGCCCCGGCGCGCCCCGCCCCCGGTCGGCGCGATCTCGGCTACGCGCGCTCGTAGGTCAGGGCGACGGCGCCGCTGTTGAACCTCCTCGAGCTCAGCAGTTTGAGGTCGACCGGATCGGCGAACAGGGAGACCCCGCTTCCCAGCACGACCGGATGGACGATCAGGCGATATTCGTCGATGAGGCCGAGCCTGGAAAGCGACTGCGCGAATCCCGCGCCTCCGTGCGCCAGGATTTCCTTTCCTGGCTGCTTCCGCAAGAGCGCGATCTCCTCGGCGAGGTCTCCGCCCGCCACGCGCGTTCCATTCCAGTCGGCGTCCTTCAGGGTCTTGGAGAAGACGACTTTGGGGATTTCGTTCATCGGAGGGGCGAACGGCTCGGTCGATTCGGGCCAGTAGTCGGCCATTTCATGATAGGTCGCCCGCCCCATGATGTGGGTGCCCGCCTGCCAGAGACCGTCGACGATCCACGTGGTCAGCTCGGCGTCGAAGCTGCGGAAGATCCAGTCGACCTCCCCGCTCGACGTCCCGACGAACCCGTCGAGCGAGACATTCATTTTAAGAGCGACTTTTCTCATCGATCCCTCCGAGGGTTCTCACCGGAAACGATTCTCCGGCACGATTTGCGAACCGGACGGACACCGCCGGAAGACGCGTTCGTCTCAGCCGGAAGGGCCCGTACGGCAGAGGCAATGCTGCCACAGAAGGCCGGTGATCCGATGGACATGCCGCCGTTTCTCGGAGTCACTCGATGCACAATTCCGACAGATCGACTAATCACCCGAATTTCACATTGAATGTGCTGCAATAATTTCATCCAGGATTTTCGTGCCCCGTAGGAGGAGGCCCTGGGCGGGCTGTGCCCGTCCTGCCGGCCTTCGCTCCGATGTCCCCGCGCCTGGCGCCTCCCGCCCCGCCCGTCCGGACAGGCCCGCAGGGAGGACGATGTCCTGATCCGGCCGTCGATTGAGCATTCTGCGATAACTCCCGCCCGTTCCCGGGCCTCATCATGTGGAGGGCACAGCCGGGCCGCGCGCCCGCGGCCGCGAAGACCACGCCCGAGGACGTCCCCCGCCTCCAAGGAGATCTCGAATGGCACGAGACCGTACCGCGCGGGTTCGAGGGGGCACGGCGGGACACCTCGCGCCGCGGGCCACGGCCTCGGCGGATCTCCCCCGCCGCAGAGGGCTCGTCGTCCTGCTGAGCGTGCTGGCCGGAGCGCTGGTCGCCGCGCTGTGGTCCTTCAGGTTCGTCGACGGGGTGATCGGCGACAACGTCGCGAACACGCTGCTCGGCTACGACGCCAAACACACGCAGATCGGAGGGCTGGTCGCGGGGACCCTCTTCGCCTTCGTCTCGGGCCTGGCTGGCACCTTCACCGCGTGCAACGTCGCCGCCTTCGGCGCGATCGCCCCCATGGCGGGCGCGGGCGGGGACCGTCCCGTACGGATCAGGGAGACGCTGCGGCCCGTCAGCAGGATCGCGCTCGGCGCGGTCGTGGTCTCCGGGGTCTACGGCGCCGTCGGCGCCATGCTCGGCGAACGGCTGCCCCAGCTGTCCACGGCGACGACCGCCTCCGGCCTCCCTCCCCGGCTGGCGCAGGCGTCGGTCGTCTTCGGGGTGATCGGCCTGGCGTTCGTCTATCTCGGCCTGGCCGCGTTGCGCCTGGTGCCCGACCCCTTCGCGCGCCTGTCACGGCGCTTTCCGCAGGCGCGTCTGGTCGTGATCGGCGCGCTGATCGGGGGCTTCCTCGTCGGGCGGCCGTTCCCGCTGTTCCACAAGCTGTTCGAGTACGCCGCCCAGACGCGTAACCCGTTCTACGGGGCCGCGGTCTTCGTCCTGCAGTCGCTCGGCAACATCACACTGATGGCCCTGCTGTTCGTCGTGCTGGTGCATGCGACCAGGGGACGTTTCGTCCGCTGGGCGACCGCCAGGCCGTCACGTGTCGCGACGATCACGGCCGTGGCCTTCATCGTCGTCGGCGCCTTCACCTTCCTCTACTGGGACCTGCGCCTGCCCGCGCGGTTCGGCTACGGCTGGTTCCCGACGGCCCCCTGGGAGTGAGGGCTCCGCCGGAGTTTCGGCGCACCGGCCATGGCTCACCTCGCCGGAGCCGGGGGAAGCACCGGGACCAGGCGGAACATCCCCGTCATGAGCTCCGGCGGCTCCCGTCGCTCGGGGACGTCGCCCGCCACGGCGCGCAGCACGTCGGTGACCGTCACCATCCCCACCAGCCTGGCCGCCTCGTCCAGCACCGGGATCGCGTCGACCCCGGCGCCGATCATCGCGGCGGCGGCGTCGGCCAGGCGCGCGTCCAGGTTGGTGTGCGGGCAGCGGTGTCCGGCCACCAGGCTGTGGACGTGGACGTCCGACTGCTCGATCGGGCCACCGGACCATCGGGCGGTGAGGTCCTCACGGGTGAGCACCCCCCGCAGGCGGCCGGCCGCGTCGACGACCGGCAGGTGGTGCACCCCGGCCCGGCGCATGATCTCCCAGGCCAGCAGAGGCGACTCCTCAGGGGCGACCGCCACCAGGGTCCGGCTCATCACCCGGGCCACGGCGAGCTCACGCACGTCGGTCACGCCTGCTCCCCGGGACGCACCACCGCGACGGGGCAGTGGGCGTGGTGCAGCACACCGTGACTGACCGAGCCCAGCACGGCCGAACCGAGAGCACCCAGGCCCCGCGAGCCGACCACGACCAGGTCCGCCGCCTCCGAGGCCTCACAGAGCACGGCCACCGGATGCCCGATCACCACCGTCTGCCTGACCTCCACCTGCGGGTAGCGTTCCCGCCACGGCACGAGCGCCTCGGCGGCCAGGCGCTTCTCCATCTCCAGGCTGTCGTCGACCAGCGGGGCGTAGGCCGCGGCGTAGGGCCCCAGCACGGGCGCCTGCACGGTGTGGATCGCCTGCAGCCGGGCCTTGCGCAGGGCGGCCTCCTCGAAGGCGTACGCGACGGCGGCCTCCGAACCGGGCGAGCCGTCGAAGCCGACGACGACCTCGTCGCGGCTCTGCCGCCGCGCCTTCTTGACGATCACGACCGGCGTGGCCACACGTCCGGCCAGGGCCAGCGAGACCGACCCCAGCAGCAGCCCGGTGAACCCGCCGAGGCCCCGGCCGCCCAGCACGAGCTGTTCGGCGTCCTCGGCCTCACGCCGCAGGATGTCGACCGTTTTGCCGCGCTCCAGGACCGCCTCCACCTTCAGCTGCGGGGCGCGCTCACGCGCCAGCCTGGCCGCCGCTTCCAGGATCTCCTCGCAGTGCTCCGCCATGGAGTCGCGAAACCCCGGCGGGGTGTCCAGCCGAAGGTCGTAAATCCACGGCTCGCACGCGTGGACGATCCGCAGCGCGCACCCGCGCCGCACCGCGTCGTCGGCGGCCCACTCGACCGCGGCCTGCGAGGAAGGCGAGCCGTCCGCTCCCGCCACCACATGCGCTGTCATGTCATCCTCCTCGGTTCCCGCCTTCCATCCGACCGCCTCCGCCGGGGTCTCCGCAGCGGCCGAAGGACCCGACCGTCAAGGACTTCCGGCCCTCGTTCCCGCCCCTGCCTCCGAGGTCTCCCCGCGGCGGACCGCGAGGCGCTCACAGGATCGTCCTGCTCATGGGCAGCGGGATCCTCATCAGGTCGTCGTAGTCGTAGGCGGCGTCGACCTCCATCTCGACGACCCCCTCTATCCGGCGTCCCGCCTCGACGAGCGGGGTGATCTGCGAACGCCTGGCCAGCCTCCCCCCGACGCGAACCACGCCGGCGTCAACCGTGATCGTCAGCGTTCGCGGATCGAGGCGCAGGTCGGCCACGGCCGCCGCCACGTCCGCCATGATGTCGGACACCGACCTGTTGAAGATCTTCAGCAGGTCGGCTCTGTGCACGGTGCCGGCGATCTTTCCACTGGCCGCGTCGACCACCGGCAGCTGTCCGATCCGGTTGGCGTGCATCAGACGTGCCGCCTCCCGTACCGGGGTCTGCCGGGTGACGGTCAACGCCGGCCTGGTCATGATCTGCCCGGCGGTCGTCCCCCTGGCCTTCTCGTGTTCCCGACGCTGCCTGGACCCTTCGAAGAGACCCCCGCCGGACGAGGTGTCGGTCTCCTTCAGCAGCAGGTCGTCCTGCGAGACCACCCCGATCGGGCGGCCCTCCTCGTCGATCACCGCGACGGCGCCCACCTTGAAGCGACGCATGGTCGTCACCAACTCGGCGAACGTCGCCTCGGGGCGGACCGCGATGGCCACCAGCCCCATGACATCCTTCACCTGCAGCGTCATAGCGTGCCTGCCTTTCCTGCTCACGTCCGCGCCCTCGCCCGGCGTCCGGGGCCTGCCGAGCGGAAAGCGCGGCCCCGGGCCGCGGCGGGCCTTCTTCCAGGGCGGGAGCGATCACGACGGGACCTGCCCCGTGCCGGAGGAGTGACCCGGTGACCAGGCCGGGTCTTCTGTCTCCATGCTGGCCGACGGCACGACATGGCGGCAGGGCGGAAGGTCCCCCCGGCGGGGGACCTTCCGCCCTTGTTCCGTCACGACCTCGAACAGCGGGGAAAGGGGACGAGGCAAGCGTCGAGTTCCCGGTCCCGCCCCCGGGTCACCCTGACGTCGCCGTTCCGTAGGCCAGGGCGACCAGTACTCCCGTGGTGGCGTTGTAGACCAGCTCGACACGGGCCACCGAGACGAGGTGACCTCCGGCGACGGCCGAGCGGTTCAGGGATTCCAGCGCCGCCTCCGCGGCCTGTCTCGCTTTCTCCGCGCTAAACGGCCCGGCGTTCACGGCGAACACCAACTCGCCGATATCGCGACCTGCGGTCGTGAGGTTCGAGTAGCTCATCCAGCTTTCCCTTTTACCGTTCACATGGCTGATAAATGTCCTCCGCACTTCCCGCGGCGAGTTCACACGCTCGGCGGCGACGGGATGCCGAAGCGCCGCGCATTTCACCCGGAACGGCGACGGGACGGGACCTCGGTGGAAACTCTGTGACGGCGGCCACGACCGGCCGCCGCCTCCGGCGACGAGAAATGCCGCCTTTCACGAAGGTGACGGCCGGAACTCTCCCGGCCGGGTCTCCCGAACGGAGACCCGGCGGGTGGTGAGACGGTCATGGACGTGATGGCCGGCGCCTTCTGGGCGGATCACACGGGTGACCTTCCTGGTCGAGGGCGACTCGGCCTCGCCGCGGGTCCGGCCCCGCGGACGGCTCCGGATGCGATCCGCCCCGAGGGCGGCCGGTGTGCGGTTCTCGTGTTCGCGCCCTCCCTGGTCGTCGGCCGGGAGCCCTGCGG
>NZ_BSEV01000018.1 GCF_027922005.1 Streptosporangium carneum
GTCGTCGCGGCGGCTTCGGCCGTGGCCGTCGTGTTCAGCCGTGGCCGTCGTGGAGGGCGGGCCTGCCGGGCGACCGGCCTGGCTCGGTGACGACGAACTGCCCCATCATGCCCTGGTCCTCGTGGTAGAGGAGGTGGCAGTGGAACATGTAGGGGGTGTTCGGGTCGGCCTGGTCGCCGAAGCGCACCGCGACGCGGATCGGAACCTGCCGGGGAGCGTAGATCGTGTCCTTCCAGCCGCGCAGTTCGGGAGGCGGGGCGGCGCCGCCGACCGACAGGACCTGGAACCGGGTGCCGTGCGCGTGGAAGTTGTGCGGGAGGAGGTCGGTGCTGACGATCTCCCAGACCTCGGTGACGCCCCTGGCGACCCCGAAGTCGATCCGGCTCATGTCCATCACCCTGTCGTTGATCATGAAGTTGGCCAGCTCGAACCGGCGGTCGACCCGGCCGTCCGCCGAGCCGATCCGGGGCGGCTCCGCCAGGACGCCGGGCAGGGCGGGGGAGGGCGTCAGCCGGGGGGCGGCCCGCAGTTCCAGAACGTCCAGGGTGTCGTCGCCGCCGGTGAGGCGGGAGGTCCAGAAGTCGGCGCCGAGCTCGGGCGGGTGACTGCGCAGCACCAGCCGCTCCGAGGGGCGCATGGTCACCACGATCTCGGCGCGTTCTCCCGGTGAGAGCTGTATCCGGTCGGTGGTGTGCGGCGCGGGCAGCAGGCCGCCGTCGGTGCCGACGAGCGCGAACGGCCGCCCGTCGGACAGCCCGAACCGGTAGGTCCGGGCGTTGGACGCGTTGAGCAGGCGTAACCGCGTCCGTTCCGCGGTGACGTCGTGGTACGGCGCGATCGTGCCGTTGACCAGGACGGTGTCTCCGAGGACGCCGACCCCGCCGATCAGCCGGCTGGCCTCGTCGAACCGGTTGTCGCCGTCGAAGTTCTTGTCCTGCACGATGACCGGGACGTCGTCGACTCCGTACCGTCCGGGCAGCCCCGGCGGCCCGCCCGAGGGGTCGTCGACGATGAACATTCCGGCCATGCCGCGGTAGACGTGCTGACCGGTCCGGCCGTGCGGGTGAGGGTGGTACCAGAGCGTGGCGGCGGGCTGGTCGATCCGCCAGCTCGGGGACCAGGTCGCGCCGACGCGGATCGGCTGGTGCGGTCCGCCGTCCATCGAGGCGGGCAGATGCATGCCGTGCCAGTGCACGGTGGTGGTCTCGGTCAGCTCGTTGCGCACGTTGACCACGACCGTCTCACCTCTGGCCGCGCGCAGCGTCGGTCCGAGGTGGCCGTTGTCGAACCCCCACGTGGGGGTCGGCCTGCCGGGACGCAGCCGCCGGCTTCCGACGGCGGCGCGCAGATCGAACACGCGCCGCCCCGACCCGTCGCGGCGGCCGGTGTCCAGCGGAGGGACGGCCAGGCGGTTGACGAAGCGGATCGTGCCCGCGGTGTCGATGTCCGAGGTCGTCCACAGCCACGCCGCCCCCGCGGCGCAGGCCGCGATCGTCGCCGACGTTCCGATCAACCCTGCTTTGAGCAGACGTCGCCGGGTGAGCCGTCGCGGCGTCGCCGACGCGGTGGGGGGCGGGGCGGGAGGCGGTGTCGTCGGCTGGGCGTCCGCCGCCCGCGGGTCCTCATGCGGCTTGGTCAATGTTGCCGTCCCGGTCGGGTCCGTGGGTCGGCGCCCGCCGGCGGCGGCCGCCTTCGATGTCGTCGCGGATCAGCGGTGGATCGGCTCGGACGTCCCGTCGAGCCGGAGGCGTGGGCGGCGGCGGCCCGCGGCCGGGGGTCCCGCGTGACGGCGGGACCGGTCTCCGGGCCGCCGTCGGCGGTGACCGCGCCCCCGAGGGGAACGGCGGTGACCGCCCTCCCGTAGGGCACGCGTGATCCACCGCTGGAACGTGCCATGGAGGAGGGCGCCCTGGTGAGCGGACCGGGGGCGAGGCGCCGACCCCGGTGGGAGCACGATCGTGCCTACGTCCTGCTGGCCGAGCGCTGGGTCTCGGCGGTGACCGGGGCGGCCCAGTCGATGCGGTAGCGCTGCTCGCCGCCGAGGGTCTTCTCCGGGTTGAGGAAGGTCTTCATCGCGATGGGCATCATCAGGCCCATCATCGCGATGGCCACGGGACCGAGCGCCTTGCTGTTGTTGGTCTTCGCGGCGCGCGCGGCGACCTTCTCGACCCTGTCGCGGCGGAGTTTCTCGTAGGCGGCGAACGCGGACGTCACGTCGGGGAGGTCACGCAGGCAGCGCGCCAGCTGGATGGCGCTCTCCATGGCGAGCGAGGCTCCCTGCCCCGAGCTGGAGGAGGGCGCGTGCACGGAGTCGCCGACCAGCACCAGGCGGCCGCGGTACCAGTGGGGCAGCTTCGGCATGATCTCCAGCGAGCCGAGGGTGACCAGCTGGTCGGCACTGGTGTGCTGGAGCAGCTCGCGCCCCGGCACGTCGTCGGCGAAGATCTCGCGCAGGCGCTTCAGCCACTCGGCGGTCGGCGTCTTGCGCATCTGGGCGATCGACATCGGCTCCTTGTGCGGGACGTTGCCGAACCACGCGGTCGTGCCGTCCGGCTGCGCCCAGTAGCCCAGGAACGCCCGCTTGCCGAAGGAGAAGTAGGCGGCGTCCGACGCCCCGCGGATCGAGACGTCGGCCGCGGCGCCGAAGTTCAGGAGGGGGACGTGGTCGGGGCCGGGGGCCTTCGGGTCGATCAGCTTCCTGACCGTGGACCTGATGCCGTCCGCGCCGATGAGCACGTCTCCGGTCGCGGTGCTGCCGTCGGCGAACCGCGCGGTGACGCCGGTCGGCGTCTCGTCGACGCCGACGAGACGCTTGCCGTACTCGAGCCTGACGCCGTGCGCCACGGCGTGGTCGTGCAGGGCCCGGTAGAGGTCGGGCCGCCATAACGCGCGGCTGGGCTGCAGGCCGGTCAGGGCGGGGAACTCGCCCATCGGCCTGCCGCGGCCGTCCGTCATGATCGTGCGGTTCATCGGCAGGCCGATGGTCCGCACCGCCTCGTCCGCGCCGATGATCCGCAGCGCGTCGAGCCCGTTCGGCGCGATCGTGAGCTGGCCGCCGACGCCGTCGGCCGTGGTCGTGTACGCCTCGTAGACGGTCGACTCGATGCCGGCCCGCTGCAGTGCCATAGCCGCGACCGGACCGGCGATCCCGCCGCCGATGACCAGTGCTGTCCTGACTGCTGTCATGTTCGACTCCCGAAGATCTCCTGCCAGGCCCGGACGTAGTCGGGCTGCTTGAGCGACTCGATCAGTTGCGTGATGAAGGTGCGTTCGGCGTCCAGCACCGCGAGCCGGTACTCCTCCTCGACCAGGAACACCCAGGTGACGCCGCCGTCGACGGCGCCCCGCACGCTGGCGCGGATCTCGGCGGCCTCGGCGGTCAACGCCGCCAGCCGCCGGTCGAGCAGCTCGGCCGCCTCGGTGGGGGAGAGCAGGCTCAGCAACGACAGGGCGACCCCGAAGTGCGGGTATTCGTGCCGTGGCGCGGAGACCAGCTCTCGCATCCAGTTGTAGAACTCCTGCCGGCCCTCCTCGGTGAGGGCGTAGACGGTGCGCTCGGGCCGCTGGGTGTCGCGCACCGTCTCCTGCTCGATGATGAAGCCGGCCTTCCTCAGCTGCTCGACCACCATGTAGAGCGAGCCTCGGTTGTACTTGAAACTGCGGTCCTTGCCGTGCTCCTGCAACCGCCGACCCATCTCGTACGGATGCATCGGCTCGGCCAGGAGCTCGGCGAGCACCGCCAGTGCGAGCGGGTTGGCCACCTTGCGTCGCTTCTCCACGACGCCCCCATTCCTTTAGTCAGTTACAACTATCTAGAGTTTTCTAGTCAGTGTCAACTATTCAGTTGTGACGACGCCCGCCGAAGCGGTGTCAGGAGAATCCTCCGGCACGACGGCGGGATCCGCAGAACGCCGCCGTCGCGGGCGTCGCCGGCGGGACGACCGTGCCGCCCGTGACGGCGACCGCGCCGCCGAGGGCGTCGCGCGGGCAGGGCGGAGCCGTAGGGTGGCCCGGGTGGAGAGGCATATCGCGTTCGAGCGCCTGCGCAACTTTCGTGACATGGGCGGTTACCGCACCGAGGACGGCCGGTCGGTGCGGTGGGGCCGCCTGTACCGGTCCGACTCGCTGTCCAAGCTGCGGGGCGAGGACTGGACCCGCTTTCTCGCCCTGGGGGTGCGCACGGTGATCGACCTGCGCTACCCCTGGGAGGTCGAGGCCAGGGGGCGGGTGCCCCACTTCGACGGGCTCGTCTACCACAATCTCAGCGTCGAACACCGGCCCTACGACCAGGCGGAGCTCGGCCCGGACGTCGGCGTCGCCCGTTTCCTCGCCGACAGGTACGCGGAGGTCGCCCTCGACGGGGTCGAGGAGCTGGGGCGGGCGCTGGAGGTCGTCGCCTCGGACGACGGCGCTCCGCTGGTCATCCACTGCGCCTCGGGCAAGGACCGCACCGGCCTGCTCGCCGCTCTCGTCCTGTCCCTGCTGGGGGTCGACGAGGACGCCGTCGTCGCCGACTTCGCGCTCACCCAGCTCGCCGCCGACCGGTTGGCCGCCGACTGGCGCGCCGACCATCCGGGACGGACGCTGAAGTGGCCCGGTTACGGCCAGGCGCCGGGCGAGATCATGCGTCTCTTCCTGGCGGACCTGGCCGCGGAGCACGGCTCGGTCAGGGGCTACGCCGCCGATCGGCTGGGCGTCGGCGACGACCTGGTCGCGGCGTTGCGCGCGCGGCTCCTGGAGCCGTGACCGCCCGCTTCGAGGAGCGCGGGGAACCTCGAGGAGCGCGGGGAACTTCGGGAACGACGTCCTAGGACACGAGGGCGGTCAGTTCCCGCAGGACGATCGGCCAGGCTTCGCTTTCCGGGTCGATGAGGACGAAGTGGCCGGCGTCGGGGATCCGCGCCAGTGAGGTCGCCGGGTGGGCGGAGACGTAGGACTCCGAGACGTCGAGGGGGACGCGCTCGTCGCCGGCGCCGTGCACGATCGTCACCCGGCCCGGCCGCCCGGGCAGTCGTACCGGGTCGAGGGCGGCCCGGTCGTCCGGCGGACCGCCGAGGAAGTCGGCCACCGCGCCGTCGTCGAGGTCCAGCCGGTGCGCGAGCCGCAGGTCGGCGACCGGGGCGAGAGCGAGGACGGCGACGTCGTCCGGTGCGGCGCACAGGGCGAGGTGACCGCCGGCCGAGTGGCCGACGACCACTGACGGGCCGATCTCGCCGAGCGCGCTCCGGACGTCGTCCAACGTCGGCCCGGGGCGGCCGGGCTCGCGGCGGTACTCGATCGAGGCGACGTTCCACCCCGCTCCGCGCAGCGCGTTCGCCATGGGCCGCAGGTGGGCCCGGTCGTATTCGGGACGCCAGAACCCGCCGTGGATCAGCGCCACCGTGGGGCCCTCGGAGTGCCAGAGGTCGGCCACCTGGTCGGCGTCCTCGCCGTACCGCAGGGTTCGGTCGGGGCCCGGTGCCGGGCGGGTCAGTACGGAACGGTCTTCCATGAATCGTCTCCGGGAAGGCGGTGTGATGTCGGACCAGGGTGGTGACGGCGCGCGGACCGGCCGGAAAGCCTGCCCGGGGACGCCGGTGAGCCCGCGGGGCGGGCCCGGCGGAGGCAGGAGTCCCCGGGCCGCGTCACGACACGCGTCCGATCCCGGCCACGCCGGCCGCGATCACCCCGGCGAGCACGGCGGCCCCCGCGATCAGCCGCTGCCGCCTGCGCACCCGGCGTTCGACCTGAGCGTAGGGCACCGTGGAGAACGGCACCAGCTCATGCCGCGACGCGTACCGGCCGGGCGGCGCCCGTTCCAGCCGGTGCTCGATCCCCTTGGCCGGCCGGAACACCGGCGAGGCGACCTTGTCGCGCGTCTCGGTGAAGTCGGCCGGCGCCGTCTCGGCGATCGCGTCGGCCGAGCGGATCGCGTCGCGAGGCCGGGACAGGGGATGTCATGACCTCTCCTGGACGCAGTCGGCCAGTGCGGCGGCGGCGCGCCAGCAGTCGTGGTAGCTCGAGTAGAGCGGGGTCGGCGCGACCCGGACGACGTCCGGCTCGCGGGCGTCGGTGACGACCCCGTGCTCCCGGCGCAGCCGCCGGGTCAGCTCGGCGGCGCTGCCGTGGTCGATCCGCAGGGACAGCTGGCACCCGCGGCGGGCCGGGTCGCGCGGGGTGACCACGCTGATCGGCCGGGTCGCGGTGACCTCGTCGAGCAGGCTCTCCAGGTATCCGGTGAGCCGCACGCTGCGGGCCCGCAGCTCGGCCATCCCCACCTGGTCGAACAGGTTGAGCGAGGTGCGCACCGGGCCCATCGCGTAGATCGGCGGGTTGGAGATCTGCCAGGCGTCGGCGCTGGCGGGCGGCCGGGAGACCGGGGCCATCTGGAAGCGGGTCCGCTGCTCGGTGCTCCACCAGCCCTCGAACCGCTGCAGCGCGGGGTCGCCCAGGTGCCGCTGGTGGACGAAGACACCGCCGAGGGCGCCGGGTCCCGAGTTGAGGTACTTGTAGGAGCACCAGGCGGCGAAGTCCGGCCCCCACTCGTGCAGCTTCAGCGGAACGTTCCCGGCGGCGTGCGCGAGGTCCCATCCCACGATCGCGCCGGCCGCGTGCCCGGCCGCGGTGATCGCGGGAATGTCCATGAGCTCGCCGGTGAGGTAGTTGACCCCGCCGAGCATCACCAGCGCGACCGTGTCGCCCTCGCGCTCCAGGAAGTCGAGGACGTCCTGGCCGCCGCCGAGCCGCACCACGGCGGTGTCGGGGTCGAGGCCGTGGAAGCGGGCCTGGCTGCGTACCGCGTAACTGTCGGAGGGGAAGGCGGTGTCCTCGATGACGATCCGGGTCCGCTCGCCTCGCGGTCGGTAGAACGACACCATCAGCAGGTGCAGGTTGACCGTCAGCGAGTTCATGATCACGGTCTCTTCCGGCAGCGCGCCGACCAGCCGGGCGGCCGGTCCGGTGAGCTGCTCGTGGTACGGCACCCAGGGGCGTTCCGCCTCCAGGTGGCCCTCGACGCCGAGCCTGGCCCAGGAGGCCAGGTCCTCCAGCAGCTCCGCCTGGGTCGCCCGGGGCTGCAGGCCGAGCGAGTTGCCGGCCAGGTAGGCGCTGTCGGGATGGGCGCCCCCCTCGGCGGGCGGAACGAGGAAGAGGTCCCGGTGGCCGGGGTCCTCGGCGTCGCGCCGCAGCGCGTCCTCTTCCGTCGACGTCAGCGGGCCGGATTTCAACGGGTGGATCATGTCCGTCTCTCTCTTCGCATGCGGGTTCTGGCCGGCCGCGGCTCGGGTGAGATCATCCGGGCCCTGTCACGTTCCAGCCATGCCAGGCCGTTGGAGCCGCTGCCGGGCTCGACGCCGTCCCGGACGCCTCTCCCAGCTCGCCACCCCATGATGGTGGTGCGCCACGGACTAAAGGAATGCCACATCAATGGCCATGCCGAGATGTAAGCATTGATTGGCGTCGATATTTCAGCTTTCGCCTTCCGAACGAAAAGAGTCCCGTAGGGTCTCGCGCACGGGGCCGTGGAAGCGCTCGGCTCCCGGGAAGGGCGAAGCGGTCGTGACGACTCTACGTCAGGGGGTTGAGGCCCAGCGCGTCCAGGAGGGTGCGGAACTTCGCCGAGGTCTCGGCGAGCTCGTCCTCGGGAACCGACCCCGCGACGATTCCCCCGCCCGCGAACAGGCGGACGCCGGTCCCGTTCACCTCGGCGCAGCGGATGGCGACGGCCCACTCGCCGTCGCCTGAGGCGTCGCACCAGCCGACCATGCCGGTGTAGAAACCGCGGTCGAACGGCTCGATCTCGGCGATGGCGGCGCGGGCCGCGGCCCGGGGCGTGCCGCAGACGGCGGGCGTGGGGTGCAGGGCCACGGCCAGGTCGAGCGAGGTCGTGTCCGGGTCGGTGAGACGCCCCGTGACCCTGGTGGACAGGTGCCACATGGTGGCCGTGCAGACGAGCGACGGCTCCGAGGGCACGCTGAGCGCGCGGCAGTGCGGGGCGAGCGTGTCGGCCACCGCCTCGACGACGACGGCGTGCTCCTGCTGGTCCTTGGCGGAGCAGAGCAGGGCCGCCGCGCGGCGGCGGTCCTCGGCCGGGTCGGCGCCGCGCGGGGCGGAGCCCGCGAGCGGGTTGGCGACCACCGCGGGACCGGAGCGGGAGACCAGGAGCTCCGGGCTGGCGCCCACGAGGGTCCTGCCCGCGGGCAACGGCACCGCGAAGACGTGGCCGTGCGGATCGCGGCCCGCCAGGCGGCGCACCATCGTCACGACGTCGACGGGCTCCTGCCGGGTCAGCTCGAGGGAGCGGGCGAGCACGACCTTGTCCAGGGTCCCCCGCTCCAGCAGGTCGAGCGCGCGCCGGACGCCCTTGAGGTGGTCGGCGGGGCTGGGCACGGGGACGATCCGCCACGGCGGGGCGGGCTCGGCGGCCGGGGTGTCGCAGGAGACGAACGGGTCGGCCCATCGGGTCCGCCCGGGCACGACGAGGTGCGCCGATCCCGGGTCGTCGAACGGCACCGCCCCGATGACGAGGCTCGCTCTCTCGCGCACCCGGCCCGCCAGCTCGCGCAGCGTCGCCGCCGGGGCCACCACGTCGGCCACGCCCTGGCCGAGCAGGGTGTGCTGGGGGGAGGAGAACAGGCAGGAGAGGCCGGGACGGTATTCCTGGAGCAGCTCGGAGGCGGTGACCGCTTCGTATGCGATGGCCAAGACGGGCCTTTCCGGTGCACGACCCCGCAGAGAAACTTAGGTAAGGCTAACCTAATTTTTCACGACCTGCCAAGGTTTGTAAAGGTCTTGTCCATTGTGATCTGGTTCACATGCAATTGCCCCTTGACGTAGGGGTGGGCGAAGTAGAACCTAGGTAAGGCTTACCTAACTAACAACGGTAAGTTTTTCAGTCAGACCTTCACGCAAGCCCCTTTTCGAAGGGCGCTCAACCATGCCCGCAGACACGAGGAGCGGAATGTCGACATCCCCCGCGCAGGGATCCTCAGCGCGATCCCCGCGGCCCCTCGACCTGGTCGGAGTCGGCTTCGGACCGGCCAACCTCGCGCTGGCCGTGGCGTTGCGGGAGCACAACGCGACGGGGCTCGCGATCGAGGCGGCCTTCGTCGAGCGCCAGCAGAGGTTCGGCTGGCACAGGGGGATGCTCCTCGAGGGGACGACACTGCAGGTCTCCTTCCTCAAGGACCTCGTCACCATGCGCAACCCGGCCAGTGAGTACGGGTTCCTGTTCTACCTGCAGGCCAAGGGCAGGCTGGCCGACTTCATCAACCACAAGACGCTGTTCCCCACGCGGGTGGAGTTCCACGACTACCTGGAGTGGGTCGCCGCGCTCTTCGAGCACCAGGTCGCCTACGGCACCGCGGTGCACGGCGCCAGGCCGGTGCGGGACGCGCACGGCCAGGCGGGGCAGGTCGAGGTCCTCGGCGCCGACGGCGACGTGCTGGGCCGGGCCCGCAACCTCGTCCTCGGCGTCGGCCTGCGACCGTGGCTGCCCGAGGGCGTGCACGCCTCGGAACGGGTCTGGCACAACGCCGACCTGCTGACGCGGCTGGGCGCGCTGCCCCCGCTCACCCGGCGGCGCTTCGTCGTCGTCGGCGCGGGTCAGAGCGCCGCCGAGGTGGTCGACCACCTGCACAGGACCTACCCGCAGGCGGAGGTCTGCGCCGTCTTCACCCGCTACGGCTACAGCCCCGCCGACGACAGCCCCTTCGTCAACCAGATCTTCGACCCGGACGCCGTGGACGAGTTCCGCGCCGCGCCGGAGCACGTCCGGCAGGCCCTGCTCGACTACCACGGCAACACCAACTACTCGGTGGTCGACCTCGAGCTCATCGAGGAGCTCTACCGGCGCGCCTACCAGGAGAAGGTCGCGGGCAGGCAGCGGCTGCGCATCCTCAACGTCTCCCGCGTCGCGGGCGTCGACCGGGTCACCGACGGCGTGCGCGTGCACGTCGACCACCTGCCGACCGGACAGCAGACCGTCCTCGACTGCGACGCCGTCGTCTTCGCCACCGGCTACCGCCCCGCCGACCCCCTGAGCCTGCTGGGCGAGCTGGCCGAGCACTGCCGCGTCGACGGGCAGGGACGCCTGCAGGTCGGCGCCGACTACCGCGTGCTCACCGACCCGTCCGTCACGGCCGGGATCTACCTCCAGGGCGGCACCGAGTACGCCCACGGCCTGTCGTCCTCGCTGCTGTCCAACGTGGCCGTCCGCGCGGGAGACATCGTCCGCTCGATCGCGGAGGACAAGCGGGCGAACGGCCGCTCCGGCGTGGACTCCGAGTCCGTGCCCGCCCTGAACTGACCACCCATCCCCTCACCACCGAGCGAGAAAGCAACGGTCGTTCCATGTCGCTGACCCATGAGCGCGTCCGAGGGGACGTAGCCGACGTCCTCTCCGAACCCCCGGCGGAGATCTCCGACGACGAGAACCTGCTGGATCGCGGCCTTGACTCGATCCGCGTGATGAGCCTCGTCGAGCGCTGGCGGGCCGCCGGCGTCCACACCACCTTCATCGAGCTCGCCGAGCACCCCACGGTCGCCGCCTGGTGGCAGCTGATCAGCGACCGCATGGAGGAGAACCGGTGAGCGTCAAACACAGCGCCGACGTCGTGGTCGTGGGCGGCGGGCCCGCCGGATCCACCGCCGCGGCCCTGGTCGCCCGCCGCGGCCACCGCGTCATCCTGCTGGAGAAGGAGACCTTCCCCCGCTACCAGATCGGCGAGTCGCTGCTCCCGGCGACCGTGCACGGCATCTGCAACCTGCTCGGCGTGACCGAGGAGATCGAGAAGGCCGGGTTCACGGTCAAGCGCGGCGGCAGCTTCCGGTGGGGGACCAACCCCGAGCCGTGGAACTTCCTGTTCGCCATCTCTCCCGAGCTGACCGGCCCGACGTCGTTCGCCTACCAGGTCGAGCGGATGAAGTTCGACGACATCCTGCTGAAGAACGCGGCCAGGCAGGGCGTCGACGTCCGCGAGAACGCCACCGTCGTCGACGTCACGACCTCCGGCGACCGCGTCACCGGCGTGCGCTACACCGACGCGGAGGGAACCGAGCACACCGTCGAGGCGCGCTGGGTCGTCGACGGCTCGGGCAACCGCAGCCGCATCTGGAAGGGCGTCGGCGGGGAGCGGCACTACTCGGAGTTCTTCCAGAACATCGCGCTCTTCGGCTACTTCGAGGGCGGCAAGCGCCTTCCCGGCCCCGACGCGGGCAACATCCTGTGCGCGGCCTTCGACGAGGGCTGGATCTGGTACATCCCGCTCAGCGAGACCCTCACCAGCGTCGGCGCCGTCATCAGCCGCGAGCACGCGGCCAGGCTCCAGGGCGACCAGGAGAAGGCGCTGCTCGGCCTCATCGACCGCTGCGCGATCGTGAAGGACTTCCTGTCCGAGGCGAGTAGGGTCACCGAGGGCGTCTACGGCGAGATCCGCACCCGCAAGGACTACTCCTACTCCAACAGCGGCTTCTGGCGCCCCGGCATGGCGCTGGTCGGCGACGCCGCGTGCTTCATCGACCCGGTGTTCTCCACCGGCGTGCACCTGGCCACCTACGCCGGGCTGCTCGTCGCGCGGTCGATCAACAGCGTCCTGGCGGGAGAGCTCGCCGAGGAGCGCGCCTTCGGCGAGTTCGAAGGCCGCTACCGCCGCGAGTACGCCGTCTTCTACGAGTTCCTGTCCGCGTTCTACGACATGCAGAGCAGCGAGGACAACTACTTCTGGAAGGCGCGCAAGGTCACCGGCATGCAGGCCACCGACCTGGAGGCCTTCACCACGCTCGTCGGCGGCGTGCACTCCCGCGAGCTGGCCCTGTCCTCGCGCAACCTCGCGGAGGCGGTCGAGCGCACCGGGACCATGCAGACCGAGTCGGGCGAGCGCATGTTCCACCTGTTCGGCACCCCCGTCGTCACCGACGTGATGCAGGAGATGAACCAGATCCAGGCCAGGGGAGTGCTCGGCGAGCAGACGCCGGAGGCCCCGTTGCTGCCCGGCGGGCTCGTGCCCGCGCGTGACGGCCTCGGCTGGGCCGAGTTCAGCGGCGCCTAGGCCGCCCCGAAAGACAAGATCCGAGAAAGAGGTTCCCCTTGCCCGCGGACGTGCTCGCGCTGACCGGTGCCCAGCTGGGCGTGTGGTACGCCCAGCGCCTCGACCCCGCCGACCCGAGCTTCAACGTCGGCCAGTACGTCGAGCTGTGCGGCCCCCTCGACCTCGAACTGTTCGGCAGGGCCGTGCGGATCGGGATCGGCGAGGCGCAGGCCCTGAACGTGCGGATCGTGGACGGCCCCGACGGTCCGTGGCAGGTGCTCGGCGAGGGGCCCGCGTGGACCCTCGACGTCGTCCGCAGCGACCCGCAGGACGCGCTCCGCGCCATGAGGGAGGACCTCGCCACCCCGGTCGACGTCCTGCGAGGACCGCTGTTCGCCCAGGTCCTGTACGAGGTGGGGCACCAGCGCTACCTCTGGTACCAGCGCTTCCACCACATCGTCATGGACGGCTACAGCTTCACCCTCCTGGCCGGACGGATCGCCCAGGTCTACACGGCGCTCGTCGCGGGCAGGCCGTACGGGGACAGCCCGTTCGGCCCGCTGTCGGCGATCCTCGGCCAGGAGGCGGAGTACCGGGCCTCGGGCAGACGGGAGGAGGACCGCGCCTGGTGGCGCGCCAGGTTCGCCGACCGGCCCGAGGTCCCGGAGACGACCTCGGGCCCGCAGACGTACGGCTTCCTGCGCGAACGGGCGGAGATCCCCGGGCAGGCCCTGCTCGGGGTCGCCAGGGCGACAGGCGGGACGTGGGCGGACGTGGTGGCCGCCGTCACCGCCGCCTACACCCACCGGATGACCGGCGTCGCCGACGTCGTCCTCGGCATGCCGTTCGCGGGACGGCTCGGCGCGGGGACGATGCGCGTGCCCGGCATGGCCGTCAACGTCCTGCCGATCAGGCTCGCGCCCGCGACCGCGCCGACGCTCACCGCCCTCACCCGCCAGGCGGCGGCCGAGATCGCCGCGGCCCGCTCCCACCAGCACTACCGGGGCGAGGACCTGCAGCGCGACCTCGACCTGGTCGGCTCGGGGCGCAAACTGTACGGCCCCTCGGTCAACGTCAAGGCCTTCGACTACGCCCTCTCCTTCGCCGGAATCGACGGCGTCGCCCGCAACCTCGCCGCGGGCCCCGTCGACGACCTGGAGTTCTCCTTCTACAAGACCCCAGAGGACGTGCTGGTCCTCGAACTGGACGGCAACGCGGGCAGGTGCGCCGAGGAGGACCTCCAGGCCCACCTCCGGCGTTTCCTCGCCTTCGCCGCCGCGCTCGCCGACGCGCCGGACACGCCCGTCGCGAACGTTCCGCTGATCACGCCACAGGAGCGTCGCCTCGTCCTGGGCGGCTGGAACGCGACCGGGACGCCCGTCACCCGGACGACCCTCGTCGAGGCGTTCCGCGCCCAGGCCCGCCGCACACCCGACGCCGTCGCCGTGCGGGACCGCGCCGACGCCTCCCCGGCGGGCCTCACCTTCGCCGAGCTGGACGCCCGGTCCGACCGCCTCGCCGGGCTGCTCGTCGACCGCGGCGCGACGCCGGAGCGGATCGTCGCCCTCGAACTGCCGCGCGGCGCCGGCATGGTCGTCGCCCAGCTCGCCGCGCTCAAGTCAGGCGCGGCCCACCTCGTGCTCCCCGCGGACCTGCCCGCCGAGCGGCGGGCCTTCCTGCTCGCCGACGCCGACCCGGTGCTCACGGTCACCCCGGACACCCTCGCGGAGGCCTCGGCCCGCCCCGAAGGAGCGCCCGGCGTGACCGCGCTCCCCGGGTCGCTGGCCTACGTGCTCTACACCTCGGGGTCGACCGGGCAGCCGAAGGCGGTCGCCGTCACCCACGCCACCCTCGCCAACCTGTGGGAGCACCACAGGAGCACCCTGCACGGCGGGCCCCGCCGCAGGGTCGCGCACTCGTACGCGTTCTCGTTCGACTCCGCCTGGGGCCCGTTCCTGTGGATGGTCTCCGGACACGAGCTGGTCGTCTTCGACGAGCACGAGCGGCGTGACCCCGCCTCCTTCACCGGCGTCGACGTGATCGACGTCTCCCCGTCGTTCTGCCTGCAGCTGGCCGACGCCGACATGCTCGACAGGCCGGGACGCCCCGGCCTCGTGCTGCTCGGCGGCGAGGCCGTGCCCTCGGCACTGTGGCGGCGGCTGCGCGAGACCCCCGGCCTCCGCGCGCACAACCTGTACGGCCCCACCGAGTTCACCGTCGACGCCCTCTGGGCCTGGCTGGACGACAGCCAGGAGCCGATCGTGGGACGCCCGGTCGGCGGCGCGCGCGCGTACGTGCTCGACGCCGGGCTCGCCCCCGTGCCGCCGGGCGTGGCGGGGGAGCTGTACGTCGCGGGCGGCGGGCTGGCCCGCGGTTACCTGAACCGTCCCGGCCTGACCGCCGAACGCTTCGTCGCCGACCCGTTCAGGACCGGCGAGCGGATGTACCGCACCGGCGACCTGGCGCGCTGGCGGGCCGACGGCACGTTGGAGTTCCTCGGCCGCACCGACGACCAGGTCAAGATCCGCGGGCACCGGGTCGAGCTCGGCGAGGTCGAGGCCGCCCTGGCGGCCACGCCGGGAGTCACCCAGGCCGTGGCGGCCGTGCGGGGCGGCCTGCTGGTCGGCTACGTCGTCGGCGAGGGCCTCGACTCCGCCCGGGTGCGAGGCGTCCTGGCGGCGCGGCTGCCCGGATACATGGTGCCCGCCGCCGTCGTCGTGCTCGGCGAGCTGCCGCTGACCGAGCACGGCAAGCTCGACCGGCGCGCCCTGCCCGCCCCCGAGTTCACCGCCACGGGCCGCCCGCCGCGCGACGCCGTCGAGGAGACGCTCTGCGGGATCTTCGCCGAGGTCCTCGGCCTCCCCGAGGTCGGGATCGACGACAACTTCTTCGAACTGGGCGGCGACAGCATCACCTCCATCCAGGTCTGCGGACGCGCCAGGAAGGCGGGCGTCGCCGTGACGCCGCGGCAGGTCTTCGAGCTGAAGACCGTCGCGGGACTGGCCCCCGCCGCAGGGACCGTACGGCAGGCGCGGGCCGACGACGGCGTCGGGCTCGTCCCGGTCACGCCGATCGTCGCCTGGCTGCGCGACCTCGGCGGGGCGGCCTCCGCCTACAGCCACTCGGTCACCCTCGACGTGCCCGCCGACCTCGACGAGCGGCGGCTGCACGAGGCGGTGCAGACCCTGCTCGACCACCACGACGCGCTCCGCGCCCGCCTCAACCCCGACTGGACCCTCGACGTCCGGCCCCGCGGCGCGGTCCGCGCCGCGGACGTCGTCGACGCGGGAGACGACCTCGACCCCGCGGCGGGCCGGATGGTCGCCGTCACCCGGACGGGGGAGCGGCTCACGGTCACCGTCCACCACCTCGTCGTCGACGGCGTGTCCTGGCGGATCCTGCTGCCCGACCTGCGCGCCGCCCTCGAGGGGCGTCCGCTCGAGCCGGTCGGCACCTCGCTGCGCACCTGGGCGACCACCGTGGCGGGCCTGGACGTGTCCGGCGAGCTGCCGTACTGGACCGGCGTGCTCGACCGCCCCGACCCGATCCTCGGCGCGCGCGTGCCGGGGCCGGGCGACACCGTCGGCACCGCCGTCCGGACCTCCGTCACGCTCCCGCCGGACCGCACCGCCGCCCTGCTCGCCGCCGCCGCGCGCTGCCGCGCGGGGATGGACGAGCTGCTGCTCGCCGCCCTGGCCCGCGCCGTCGGCAGGGACGAGCTGCTGGTGCAGACCGAGGGCCACGGCCGCGACCTGGTCGACGAACTCGACCTGTCGCGCACCGTCGGCTGGTTCACCGTCGAGCACCCGGTCCGCGTCAGGCTCGGCGGCGCGGACACCCCGGCCGACGTGCTCAGGCGAGTGAAGGAGGCCGTCAGGGCGGTGCCGGGAGGCGGCCTCGGATACGGCGTCCTGCGCCATCTGCGCGGCCTGCTCGACGGGCTGCGGGGGCCGCAGATCCTGTTCAACTACCTCGGCCGTTTCGCCCAGGGAGACGCCTTCACCGCGGCCGACGACCCGGAGATGGCCGCGCCGTACGCGCTGGAGGTCAACGCCTTCCTGCACGAGACGCCCGAGGGACCCTCGCTCGCCGTCCACTGGTCCTCGCCGCGCGACGTGCTGGACCTGACGGACCTCCTCGAGCGCTGGGACGCCGCGCTGGCCGAGCTGTCCGAGACGGCCGACGCGCTCACCCCGTCCGACCTGCCGCTCGTCGAGCTCACCCAGCGGGAGGTCGACCGCCTGCCCGCGGGCACGGCCGACGTGCTGCCGCTGTCGCCGCTGCAGGAGGGCCTGCTCTTCCACGCCGGGTTCGACGAGTTCGACGTCTACACCTCCCTCACCCACCTCGACCTGACAGGCCCGGTCGACGGCCTGCGCGAGCGGATGCGGCGGCTGCTCGCCAGGCACGACAGCCTGCGCGCGGTGTTCCTGTCCGAGGGCTTCGACCGGCCCGTCCAGGTCATCCCGGCGCGGGCCGACCTGCCCTGGCGGGAGATCGACCTCACCGGCGAGCCGGAACGCCTCGAAGAGGTCGAGCGCGCGGAGCTGGCCCACCGCTTCGACGTCACCGGCTCGCCGCTGCTGCGCTGCCTGCTCGTCCGGCTCGCGCCCGGCCGCCACCGGCTGCTGCTGACCGCCCACCACCTCGTCGCGGACGGCTGGTCCACCCCGCTCATCGTGCGCGAGCTGGTCTCCGGCACGGCCGAGCCCGCTCCGCCGTACCGCGACTACCTGTCCTGGCTGGGGCGGCGGGACCGGGACGCCGACGTCGCGGCGTGGCGGGAGGCGCTGGCCGGGCTGACCGAGCCGACGCTGGTCGGCGGCGCCGAACCCGCGCGCGTCCCGGTGACGCCCAGGGACGTGCCCGTCGAACTGCCCGCCGCCGTCGGAGACAGGCTCGGCGCGTTCGCCAGGAGGCACGGCCTCACCCTCAACACCGTCGTCCAGGGCGCGTGGGCGATCCTGCTCGGCCTGCTCACCGGGCGTGACGACGTCGCCTTCGGCGCGACCGTCTCCGGCCGCCCCGCCCACCTCGACGGCGTCGAGAACATGGTCGGCCTGTTCAGCAACACCGTCCCGGTGCGGGTGCGGCTGAACCCCCGCGAGTCCGCGCCCGCCGCGCTCGCCCGGATCCAGGCGGAGCAGGCCAGGCTGCTGGAGCACCAGTATCTCGGCCTGGCCGAGATCCAGGCCCTCGCCGGAGCCGGCACGCTCTTCGACACGCTGGTCGTCTTCGAGAACTACCCGGTCGGCCAGGGGCCCGCGGGCGGGGAGACGACGGTGACCGGCGCGGGCAACCGCGGCTACACCCACTACCCGATGACCCTGCTCGTGCTGCCCTCGGGCAATCCCGTGCTCGGCCCCGACGGCGGCGGACCCCGGTTCGTCCTGGAGTACCGGCCGGACGTGTTCGGCGAGGACGAGGCAGGGGCGGTCGCCGCCCGGTTCGTCCGCGTGCTCGAGCAGATCGCCGAGGGAGGCGCGGTCGGCGAGATCGACGTGCTGCTGGAACGGGAGCAGGTCCTCGGCGACTGGATCGCGACCGGCGCGGAGATCCCCGAGGGGACCGTCGTCGACGTGTTCGAGGCGCAGGCCGCCGCCACGCCGGACGCGACCGCGGTGGTCTTCGGCGAGACCTCCCTCACCTACGACCAGCTGAACCGGCGCGCCAACCGGGTCGCCCACGCCCTCACCGGCCTCGGCGCGGGCCCGGAGACGCTGGTGGCGCTCGCGCTGCCCCGATCCGCCGACCTCGTCGTGGCGCTGCTCGCCGTCCTCAAGACGGGCGCGGCGTACCTGCCGATCGACCTCGACTACCCCGAGGAACGGCGGCAGCTCATGCTCGCCGACGCCAGGCCCGTGCTCGTCCTCACCAAGCTCCCGGACGCCGACGGCGGCCCGGAGACCGACCCCGTCGTCACGCGGGATCCCCGGCAGCAGGCCGTCGTCATCTACACCTCCGGCTCGACGGGACGCCCGAAGGGCGTGCAGATCGCGCACGAGGGCCTGACGAACCTCTACCGCGACCACCGCGACACCGTCTTCGCCCGGGCGGTCGAGGCGGCGGGCGGGCGGCGGCTGCGCGCCGCGCACACCGCCTCCTTCTCCTTCGACTCCTCCTGGGAGCAGCTGCTGTGGCTGCTGTGCGGCCACGAACTGCACGTCTTCGACGAGGAGACCAGGCGCGACGCGGAGGCGACCGTCGCCCTGGCGGCCGAACGGCGGATCGACACCCTCGACGTCACCCCGACCTTCGCCGAGCAGCTCGTCGACTGCGGCCTGCTCGAAGGGCCGCACCTGCCCGTGCTCGTGCTCCTCGGCGGCGAGGCCGTCCCCGACGCGCTGTGGCGCCGCTTCCGCGAGACGCCCGGCGTGATCACGCACAACTACTACGGGCCGACGGAGGACACCGTCGACACGCTCGGCGCGGCCCTCGACGAGAGCCCGACCCCGGTCGTCGGGCGGCCCATCGCCAACACCCGCGTCTACGTGCTCGACCGCGGGCTGCGGCCCGTGCCCCCCGGCACCGCGGGCGAGCTGTACATCGCCGGAACCGGCCTGGCCCGCGGCTACCTGAACCGTCCCGGCCTGACGGCCGAGCGGTTCACCGCCGACCCGTTCCAGCACGGCGAGCGGATGTACCGCACCGGCGACCTGGCCCGCTGGCGGGCCGACGGCACGCTGGAGTTCCTCGGCCGCACCGACGACCAGGTGAAGGTGCGCGGCTACCGGATCGAGCTCGGCGAGGTCGAGGCCGCGCTCACCGCGCAGCCGCACGTCTCCCGCGCCGCGGTGATCGTCAGGGACGACCGGCTCGTCGCCTACGTCGTGGCCGAGGGACCGGTCGACGCCGAGGCGCTCGGCCTGCCCTCGTACATGGTTCCCGCGGTCGTCACGCTCGACGCGCTGCCGATGAACGTCCACGGCAAGCTCGACCGCGCCGCCCTCCCCGCCCCGGGGACGGGCGGGACGGCGGGACGCGCCGCCCGGGACGAGCGGGAGGAGATCGTCGCAGGCGTGCTGGCCGACCTGCTCGACGTGCCCGCCGTCGGCGTGGACGACGACTTCTTCGGCCTCGGCGGGCACTCGCTCCTCGCGGCCCGCGCCGTCAACCGCATCCGGCGCGCGCTCGGCGCGGAACTGGCGATCAGGGACCTGTTCGAGGCCAGGACCGTCGCCAGGCTGATGCCCAGGCTCGGCAGGACCGGGCGCGTGCCGCTCACCCGCGCCGAACGCCCGGAGCGGACGCCGCTGTCGGCCGCGCAACGGCGGCTGTGGTTCCTCCACCATCTGGAAGGCCCAAGCCCCGTCTACAACATCCCCTTCCGTCTCCACCTGGACGCCGGGACCGACGCCGCCGCGCTGCGCGCCGCCTGGCACGACGTCGCGGCCAGGCACGAGATCCTCCGCACCGCCTACCCCGACGTGGACGGCACGCCGTACCAGCGGATCCTCGACCAGGACCCGCCGCTCGTGACCGCGGGCAGCACCGGGGAGCGGCTCGCCGCCGACCTGGCGGAGGCCGAGGCCCACGGCTTCGACCTCCCCGCCGAACCGCCGCTGCGCGGGACGCTGTTCACCCTCGACGACGGCGGGCTCGTCCTGTCCGCCGTCTTCCACCACATCGCGAGCGACCAGTGGTCGGAGGGCGTGTTCCTGCGCGACCTGGCCACCGCCTACGACGCCAGGCTGTCCGGGCGTCCGCCGCTCTGGGAGGAGCCCCCGCTCCAGTACGCCGACTACACGCTCTGGCAGCAGGCCGTTCCGACCGAGGAGGCCGAGCGTCACTGGCGGGACGCGCTGGCCGGGATCCCCGACGAGCTGGCGCTGCCGTACGACCGGCCCAGGCCGCACACCCCCACCCACCGGGGCGGCACCGTCAGGCGCGAGCTTCCCGAGGACGTCCACCTGGGGATCGCGGCGCTCGCCAGGCGGGCCGGCGTCACGCCCTTCATGGTCCTGCAGGCCGCCGTCGCCCTCCTGCTCGGCAGGCTCGGCGGCGGAACCGACATCCCGCTCGGCGTCCCCGTCGCGGGCCGCCAGGACGAAGCCCTCGACGACGTCATGGGCCTGTTCGTCAACACGCTCGTGTTGCGCGCCGACCTGTCGGGGAACCCGTCCTTCGGCACGTTGCTCGAGCGCGTCAGGGAGACCGAGCTGGCCGCGCTCGCCCACCAGGAGCTGCCGTTCGAGCGGCTCGTCGACATCGTCGCCCCTGCCCGTTCGCTCGCCAGGCACCCGCTGTTCCAGGTCATGACCCAGTACCACCGGGCCGCGGCCGCCCACGGCCTCGGCGAGCTCGAACCGGACACCAGCGTCCACGCGCGCTTCGACCTCGCCTTCAACGCCGTCGACGACGGAGACCGCACCCACCTGTCGGTGATCTACGCCCGCGACCTGTTCGACGACGCCACGGCGGGCCTGCTCGCCGAGCGCCTCGTCCACGTGCTGCGCCAGGTCCTCGCGGACCCCGAGCTGACGGCCGGGGCCGTGGACGTGCTGTCCCCCGCGGAACGCGAGCTCCTCACCGGCACGTGGAACGCGACCGGTCACGAGGTGGCGGCGGGCACGCTCAGCCGTCTCATCGGGGCGCGGGCCCGGCGCACCCCCGACGCCCCCGCCGTCGTCGCCCCGGGCTCCGACGGCCTGACATGGACCGAGCTGACGTACGCGGAGCTGGAACGGCGGGCCGACCGGCTCGCCTGGACGCTGGCGGAGGACGGAGCGGGCCCGGAGACGATCGTCGCGATCTCCGCGCCCCGGTCGGCGGAGCTGATGGTCGCCCTGCTGGCCGTGCTCAAGACGGGCGCGGCGTACCTGCCGATCGACCCCGACCATCCGGCCGAGCGGCGTGAGCTCATGCTCGCCGACGCCCGCCCGGTCCGCCTCCTGTCCGCCGAGGACGTCAGCCGGGTCGTCAGCGGGGCAGGCGACGACCGGCCCTTCCCCGACGCCTCGGCGCCGGGTCACCCCGCGTACGTCATCTACACCTCGGGCTCGACCGGGCGTCCCAAGGGCGTCGCGGTCGAGCACAGGGCGATCGTCAACCGCCTCGCCTGGATGCAGGCCGAGTACGGCCTCACCGCCGCCGACCGGGTGCTGCAGAAGACCCCCGCCGGATTCGACGTGTCGGTGTGGGAGCTGTTCTGGGCGCTGTGCGAGGGCGCGGCCGTGGTCCTGGCCAGGCCCGGCGACCACCGCGACCCCGCCCTCCTCACCCGGCTCGTCCGGGAGCGGTCCGTCACGGTCGCGCACTTCGTGCCGTCCATGCTGCGCGCCTTCCTCACCGACCCCGGCGTGCCCGGCTGCACGAGCCTGCGCCACGTCGTCTGCTCCGGCGAGGCGCTGCCCGCCGACCTCGCCGCGGCCTTCCGCGACCTGCTCGACGTGCCGCTGCACAACCTGTACGGCCCCACCGAGGCCGCCGTGGACGTCACCTGCCAGGAGTACGCCGGCGACCCCGGCACGGCGACGGTCCCGATCGGCCGCCCCGTGTGGAACACCAGGACGCACGTGCTCGACGCCGCGCTGAGGCCGGTGCCGATCGGCGTGCCCGGCGAGCTCTACCTGGCCGGGGACCAGCTCGCCCGCGGTTACCTGAACCGTCCCGGCCTGACCGCCGAACGCTTCGTCGCCGACCCGTTCAGGACCGGCGAGCGGATGTACCGCACCGGCGACCTGGCGCGCTGGCGGGCCGACGGCACGCTGGAGTTCCTCGGCCGCACCGACGACCAGGTCAAGATCCGCGGGCACCGGATCGAACTCGGCGAGGTCGAGGCCGCCCTGCACGCCCTGCCCGGTGTGCGGCAGGCGGCCGCCGCGGCCGTCGAAGGCCGCCTGATCGGTTACGTCGTCGGCTCGCCCCGAGGCGGAGGCGACGGCGCGGAAGCGCCGCTCGACCCGGCCGTCCTGCGGTCCGAGCTGGCGGCCCGGCTTCCCGGGCAGCTGGTGCCGTCCGTGATCGTGCCGATCGACGCGCTGCCGCTGTCGGTCAACGGCAAGCTCGACCGGCGCGCGCTGCCCGCCCCCGCCGCGTCCCCCACCGCCACGGGCGCGGCCAGGCGGGGAACGTCCAGGGAGGAGACCCTGGCCGCCGCCTTCGCCGAGGTGCTCGGCCTCGACGCGGTCGACCCGGACGAGGACTTCTTCGGCCTCGGCGGCGACAGCATCATGTCCATCACCCTGGTCGCCAGGGCGCGCGCCGCCGGGCTGACGATCGCCGCGAAGGACGTCTTCGAGCACCCCACCGTCGCCGGTCTCGCGGCGGTCGCCAGGGCGGAGACCCCCCAGGCGGACGTCGCCGTCGACGCCGCGGAGGAGGCGGGCGGACCGCTGCCGCTGCTGCCGGTCATGCACTGGCTCCGCGAGCAGGGCGCCGGTGTCGAGGGCGTGCACCAGGCCCGGCTGCTCCAGGTGCCCGCAGGACTCGGCCAGGACCGGATCACCGCCGCCTTCGACGCCCTCAGACGCCGCCACGACGCCCTGCGGCTCCGACTGGACAGGCCGCATCCGGCCGTCTGGTCGGCGGAGGTCACCGCCGAGACGCCCGCGGACGCCGCCGTCGAGGTGCGCAGGGTCACGTCCATGGCCGACCTCGACGCCGAGTACCGCGCCGCCGTCGACCGGCTCGACCCCGCGAGGGGAGCGGTCCTCCAGGCCGTCTGGTTCGACCTCGGCCAGGAGCCGGGGCGTCTGCTCGTCGTCGCCCACCACCTCGTCGTGGACGGCGTGTCCTGGCGGTTCCTGCTGCCCGACCTGGCGGACGCGATCGAAGGACGCGACCTCGCCCCCGTCCCGGTCTCCCTGCGCCGCTGGTCGCGGAGGCTCGCGGAGGAGGCGCAGGCCCCCCACCGGCTGGCCGAGCTCGACCACTGGCTCGCCACCCTCGCCCCCGGCGCGTCCGGGCTCGGCGGACGACGCCTGCCGTCCTCGGGGACGCCCGCCGTGCACGAGACGACACTGGACGCCGAGCTCACCCGCGGCCTGCTGGCCGCGCGGGGCGGAATGAACGCGCTGCTGCTCACCGCGCTCGCCCACGCCCTGCGGACGGACGGTCCCGTGCTGGTCGACCTTGAGGGACACGGGCGCGAGCACTCCGAGCTCGACCTGTCGCGGACCGTCGGCTGGCTCACCGCCGTCCACCCGGTGCGCCTCGACCCCGGCAGGGGAGACGCGGTCGCGGCGTTCAAGCGGATCAGGGAGCAGCTCAGGGCGGTGCCGGACGGAGGCCTCGGATACGGCCTGCTCCGCCACCTCAACGCGCAGACGGCGGCCGTGCTCGCCTCGTCGCCCCGCCCCGAGATCCTGTTCAACTACCTGGGCCGGTTCGGCGTCGGCAGGGCCGAGGACTGGGAGATCGCCGCGGAGGAGCTCCCCGAGCTCGGCTCCGGCGTCTCACCGTACGGGCTGGAGATCGACGCCGTCACCCAGGACAGGGCCGACGGGCCGCGGCTGCGGGTCACCTGGACCTCGACCGTCCTCGACGGCGACGGCCTGGCCGGCCTCGCGGAGCGGTGGACCGCCGTGCTCGCCGCGCTGGCGGACCCGGACGTCCTGGCCGGCGTCCTGACCCCGGGCGACCTGCCGCTCGTCTCGCTCACCCAGGAGCAGATCGACGACCTGCCCCCGGGGACGGTCGACGTGCTGCCGCTGGCGCCGCTGCAGGAGGGCCTGCTCTTCCACGCCAGCGTCGACGAGGGCGCGCTCGACGTCTACACGGTGCAGAACTTCCTCGAACTGCGCCGCCCGATGGACGCCGACCGGCTGCGCGAGGCCTGGCGGCGGATCGCCGACCGGCACCCCAACCTGCGCGCCGGGTTCCGGCACGACGGCCTCGACCGCGCCGTCCAGTTCGTTCCCGGGGAGGCGGAGCTGCCGCTGACCGAGATCGACCTGACCGCCGTCGCCGGACAGCCCGTCGCGGAGGAGGTCCCGGTCGAGGGCGTCGACCTCGGCTTCCTCGCCGACCCCGCGCAGCGGGCCACGGTCGCGCGGATCCTCGCCGAGGACCGCGCCCGGCGCTTCGACCTGGCCAGGCCGCCGCTCGTCCGGTTCACGCTGGTCAAGCTGGCCGACGACCACCACCTGCTCATCATGATCCACCACCACATCCTGTGGGACGGCTGGTCGGAGGGCCTGTTCCTGCGCGAGCTGTTCGACGTCTACGACGGGCGCGAGCCCGCCAGGGTGACCCCGTACCGGGACTACCTGGCGTGGCTGTCGCGGCAGGACGCGGACGCCGCCTTCGCGGCGTGGCGGCAGGCCCTGGCCGGGCTGGCCGAGCCGACGCTGCTGGGCCAGGGCGGCGGCGAGCTGACCCCGGTCATCCCGGACGCCGTCATGGCCGAGCTGCCGGACGGGTTCGGACCGGCGCTCACCGCCCAGGCCAGACGGCACAGGCTCACGCTCAACACGCTGCTCACCGCCGCGTGGGGAATGGTCCTCGCCGGGGTCACGGGGCGTTCGGACGTCGTGTTCGGCAGCACCGTCTCCGGACGGCCCGCCGAGGTGCCCGGCGTCGAGTCGACCATCGGCCTGTTCCTCAACACCGTCCCCGTGCGGGTCACGGTGGACCCGGAGGAGACGCTGCTCGACCTGCTCACCCGCCTCCAGCGCGACCGCTCGGCCGTGCTCGCGCACGAGCATCTCGGCCTGGGCGAGATCCAGCGGGCGGCCGGTCTCGGCCAGCTCTTCGACACCCTGTACGTGCTGCGCAACTTCGGCGACGACGAGGACGAGCGGCTCAGGATCACCGAGTCGTACGGCATCGCCGAGATGGACAGCGTCGACGGCACCCACTACCCGCTGACCCTCGTCGTCACCCCGGACGAACGGCTCAAGGTGTCCCTGGCCTACCGTCCCGACGTGTTCGACCGGCCGCTCGCGGAGGCGATGCTGGCCCGGTTCGTCAGGCTGCTCGAGCAGATCGCCGACGACGTGGCGGCACCCGTCGGCCGCCTCGACCCGCTCGGCCCCGACGAGCGGCGGCAGGTGCTCCAGGACTGGAACGACACCTCGCACCCGCTGCCGGACAAGACCGTGGCCCGGCTGCTGGAGGAGCAGGCGGCCCGCACGCCGGACGAGGTCGCCCTGGTCTTCGGCGAGCTGCGCCACACCTACGCGGAGCTGAACGCCCGCGCCAACCGCATCGCCAGGATGCTCGCCGGAAGGGGCGCGGGGCCCGAGCGGATCGTCGGGCTCGCGCTGCCGCGCTCGGCCGACATGGTCGCCGCGCTGTTCGCGGTGCTCAAGACCGGCGCCGCCTACCTGCCGCTCGACCTCGACTACCCCGCGGACCGGATCGAGCACATGATCGCCGACGCCCGTCCGGTGTGCGTGCTCACCCCGGACGAGCTGCGCGACCTGGACGACCTGCCCGGCGACGACCTCGGGCTCGACTTCCCGCTGAGCCACCCGGCCTACGTGATCTACACCTCCGGTTCGACCGGGCGGCCGAAGGGCGTCGTCGTCCCGTACGCCGGGCTCACCAACATGCAGTTCAACCACCGGGCGGAGATCTTCGACCCGGTCGTGGCGGAGGCGGGGCGCAGGCTGCGGATCGCGCACACCGTGTCGTTCTCGTTCGACATGTCCTGGGAGGAGCTGCTCTGGCTGGTCGAGGGGCACGAGGTGCACGTCCTCGACGAGGAGATGCGGCGCGACGCGCAGGCGCTCACCGCCTACTGCGCCGAACACCTCATCGACGTCGTCAACGTGACCCCGTCCTACGGCCAGCAGCTCGTCGACCACGGGCTGCTGGAGGGGCACGTGCCGCCGCTCGTGCTGCTCGGCGGCGAGGCCGTCGGCCACGCCCTGTGGGAGACGCTGCGGACCACGGAGGGGACCCTCGGCTACAACCTGTACGGGCCGACCGAGTACACCATCAACACGCTCGGCGGCGGGACCCGTGACAGCGTCACCCCGATCATCGGCAGCCCGATCTGGAACACCCGCGTCTACGTGCTCGACGACCGGCTCCGCCCGGTGCCCGTCGGCGTCGCGGGCGAGCTGTACGTCTCCGGGATCGGGCTGGCCCGCGGCTACCTCGACCGCCCCGGCCTCACCGCGGAACGCTTCGTCGCCGACCCGTTCCAGCAGGGCGAGCGGATGTACCGCACCGGTGACGTCGTGCGGTGGCGCGGCGACGGCAACCTCGACTTCCTCGGCAGGGCCGACGACCAGGTGAAGATCCGCGGGTTCCGGGTCGAGCTCGGCGAGATCGAGGCCGTGCTGGCCGCGGAGCCGGGCGTCGGCCAGGTCGCGGTCGTCGCCCAGCCGGGACCGGTCACCCGCCTGGTCGCCTACGTCGTGCCCTCGGGGGACGGCCCCGGCGACCTGGCCGCGGCGCTGCGGGAGCGGCTGCCCCACTACATGGTCCCCTCGGCCTTCGTCCCGCTGGAGGCGCTGCCGCTGACCATCAACGGCAAGCTCGACCGGCGCGCGCTTCCCGCGCCGGACTTCGCGGCGGCCGTGTCGTCCCGCGAGCCGCGCGACGAGCGCGAGGCCGCGCTGTGCCGGGTCTTCGCCGAGGTGCTCGGCCTGCCCAGGGTCGGGATCGACGACAGCTTCTTCGAACTCGGCGGACACTCGCTGCTCGCCATGCGGCTGGCCGCCCGGGTCAGGGCCGAGCTCGGGACGCCCCTCAAGCTGGCCGCCGTCATGGCCAGCCCGACCCCGGCCGAGCTGGCGGCGCACCTGGCGGGCGGCGCTCCGGGCGGGTTCGACGTGATCCTGCCGCTGCGGGCGGGTGGCGACCTGCCGCCGCTGTTCTGCGCGCACCCGCCCGCCGGGTTCGCCTGGCTGTACGGCGGGCTGCTGCCGCACCTGGACCAGCGCAGGCCCCTGTACGGCATCCAGGCGCCGCAGCTGTCCGGGGAGGACTTCAGCCCTGCCAGTCTCCGCGACCTCGGCCGGGCCTACGCGGACCGGATCGCCGCCGTGCAGCCCGCGGGGCCGTACCACCTGTTCGGCTGGTCCTTCGGCGGGCAGGTCGCCTACGCGATCGCGACGGCCCTGCGCGAGCGCGGCGAGGAGGTCGCCTTCCTCGGCGTGCTCGACACCTTCCCGATGGACGCCGAGGACGAGGCGGCACGCACCCCGGAGGAGCTCGACGAGCTCAGCAGGGCTGAGACCGAGGAGTTCCTGCAGGGGCTGCGCGAGTCGGCGGGCGTGCTCGCCGACTTCGACGACGCGACCGTACGGGCCATCGCGACCGTCCACCGCGCCTGCATGGGCCTGCTGCTCGGCGCCGACTACGCCCGCTACGACGGCGACCTGCTCGTCGTCACGGCGATGAAGGACCGGGTGGAGACCGGTGACCACCTCCAGTGGGCGAGCCACGTCGACGGGGCGATCGTCAACCACGACGTCGACTTCACCCACGCCGAACTGCTCACCCCCAGGGCGCTCACCGTGATCGGCCCCATCGTCGACCGAGCGCTCGCCGCCGTCCTGACCGACGCATCCGAGGAGAACCCCCGATGACCAACCCCTTCGAAGACGCCGACGCCTCCTACCTGGTGCTGGTGAACGCCGAGGGCCAGCACTCGCTGTGGCCCGCCTTCGCCGACGTGCCCGGCGGCTGGGAGAGCGTCCACGGCCCGGCCTCGCGCGCCGACTGCCTGGCGTACGTGGAGGAGAACTGGACCGACATGCGGCCGCTGAGCCTCGTCACCGAGATGGGCGGCTGAGCTTGCCCGCTTCCGCCCCCGCTCCCTCCACGGGCGCCGCCGGCCGCGGATCGCCCTCTTCCCCGCGGCCCGCGTCGCTGCTGCGCCAGTGCCTTCTGGCGCAGTGGCGCACGCTGGCCGCCGCCGTGACGGCGGCCGTCGTCCGGCAGATCGCCCTGCTGTCCATCCCGTGGTGCGTCCAGCGGGCCCTCGACGACGGCGTCTCCCGCGCCGACGTCGGCGTCACCGTCTCGTGGGCCATGGTGGTCCTCGCGGTGGCCGCCGCCCAATGGGCCGGGCTGCTCGGCTGGCAGTGGTGGGCGAACCTGGCGGACGCCCGGGTGGGCGTGAGCCTGCGGCACCGTCTCGCCCGGCACGTGGCCGCGCTCGGCGACGACGACCTCGCAGGATCCGGCGGCCGGGGCGACCTCGCCATGCGCGCCACCAGGGACGTCGACCTGGTGCGCGTCTGGGTGCACGGGCTGACCACGTGGGCGGTCATCGCCACCACGTTCGCGTTCGTCCTGCCCACGCTCGCCGTGCTCGAGCCCGTGCTGCTCTACGTGACGCTGGCGATGCTCCCGCCGCTCGTCCTGGTCAACGTGCTGTTCCCGCGCAGGTTCGAGCCCGCGCTCGCCGAGCTGTCCGACGCGCACGCCGCCCGTGCCGACGCCGTCGCCGACCTGCTGACCGCGGGCGGCGCGCTGCGCGGCCTCGGCGGCGCGGACGTCCTGCTGGGGCGTCACCACGCGCACAGCGCCCGGGTGGCCAGGGCGACGACGCGGGCCGCCGGGATCTCGGCGACCTGGTCGGCGCTCGGGCCGATGATCCCGAGGCTCGCGGTGGTCGCGGGAATCGGGTTCGGCGGTCTCGCGGTGCTGTCCGGCGACCTCACGGTCGGCGGTCTCGTCGCGTTCACCTCGTGGATGGTCACGCTCACGCTGGCCGTCGGCGTCGCCGTCGAGCGGTTCGCCGACCGGGGCCAGGCCGTCGTCGCGGCCCGCAGGATCGGGGAGATCCTCGCGCTGCGCCCCGCGACGGCCGACCCGGCCGACCCCGTCCCGCTGCCCGGGCACGGCACGCTCGTCTGCGAGGACGTGACGGTCCTGCGCGGAGAGCGGCGCGTGCTCGGACCCGTGTCCCTCTCGGTGCGGCCGGGCGAGGTGCTCGCCGTCGTCGGGCCGAGCGGCTCAGGCAAGTCCACGCTGCTGCGGCTGCTGTGCCGCCGCGCCGACCCGTCCGAGGGAACCGTGTCGTACGGCGGGACCGACCTGCGCGCGGCCGCCTGCGACGAGGTGGCCCGCCGCCTCGTCCTGGTGCCGCAGCGGCCGGTCCTGGTGTCCGGCACCCTCGCCGACAACCTGCGTCTCGGCCGGGACCTGGACGACGACGAGCTGCGCGCCGCCTGCCACGCGGCCGCGATCGACCTCCCTCTCGACGCGGAGGCGGGGGAGCGCGGCGGAGCCCTGTCCGGCGGTCAGGTGAAGCGGCTCGCGCTCGCCCGGGCGCTTCTCGGCCGCCCCGCCGTGCTGCTCCTCGACGACGTCACCTCGGCGCTCGACGAGACCACGGAGAGGCACGTCCTCGACCGGCTGCGCCGGTGGTCGCCGGAGACCGCCGTCGTCTTCGTGACCCACAGGGCCGCCGTCGCGGACGCCGCCGACCGCGTGCTCGATCTGACCGGCGTGGAGGTCTCCCATGGCTGAGGTCCTCCTGCTGTCGGACGAGCCGTCGCACGAGCGGCTGCTGCGCCGCGCCTGGCCTTACATGCGGCCCCACTCGGGGCGGCTGCTGGCCGCGCTCCTGCTCAGCCTCGCCGAGAGCGCCGCGCTCGTGGCCCTCGCGCCGCTCATCGGCCTGGCCGTCGAGGCGCTGGTCGCCGGCGACCGCGACAGGCTGCTCACGGCGGTCGCGCTGCTGGCCGCCCTGGTCGTGGCGCAGGCGTTGCTGGCCAGGTTCGCCGCGAGCACGCTCGCGGTCGCGGGCGAGAACGTCGTCCGAGGCCTGCGCGAGCGCGCCGCGGAACGGCTGGCCGAGGCGCCGCTGCGTTTCCTCGAGGCGCACCGTGGCGGCTCGCTGCTCCAGCGCGCGACCGGGGAGATCGCCGAGCTCGCGATGTTCGTCCGCGAGGCGCTGCCGAACCTGCTGGGCGTCACCGCCACCCTCGCCTTCACGATCGTCATGCTGCTGGGCTACTCGTGGCCGCTCACCCTCGTGGTCGTCGCGGTGTTCCTGCCGCCCGCGCTGTTGATCACCCGCTGGTTCGCCCGGGGCGCGGGGCCCGCCTTCGGCGCCCACGCCGGGGCGGAGGCCACCATGGCCGGGACCTTCGCCGAGACCCTCGACGTCCGCGAGGAGCTGCGCGCGGTCGGCGGCCTGCCGGCGTGGATGGAGCGGTTCGACCGGGACAACCTCGCCACGCTCACCACCCAGCGGCGCACGGTCCTGGTGGAGAACCGGATCGGCGCGATCACCCTCGTCGAGGGGGCGGCGATGGCCGTGCTGCTCGTCTTCGGCGCGTGGCTCGCCGCGGAGGGGCGGCTGAGCGTCGCGACCGTCGTCGTGTTCGTGCTGGCGGGCAGGAACCTGTTCGAGGGTTTCGGCGACCTGTCCCAGCTGGCGGGCGAGATCCAGACCGTGCGGGCGGGGCTGGCCCGCCTGCTCGACCTGCTGTCGGCCGGCGCCCCCGAGCCGGACGGCGTCCTGCCGCTTCCCGCCAGGGGAGAGCTGCTGGCGCAGGACGTCACCTTCCGCTACGAACGCGACACCGAGGTCCTGCGCGGGGTGTCGGTGCGCTTCTCCGAGGAGGCCCACGCGGGGCTCGTCGGAGAGACCGGTTCGGGCAAGACGACCCTGTCCAAGATCCTCGGCGGCCTCTACCCGCCCGACTCGGGGCGGGTCACCTTCGGCGGCGTCGACCTCCGGGAGGCCTCGCGGGAGGAGGTGCGCAGGCGGATCGCGCTGATCCCGCAGGAGGTGCACATGGTGTCGGGCTCGGTCGCCGACAACCTGGCCCTCGCCCCCGGGGAGCCGGGACGGGACGAGATGGAGGCCGCGTTCGAGGCGCTCGGCATCACCGCGTTCGCCGCCGCCCTGCCCCAGGGGCTGGACACCCCGGCCGACGACCTGTCGGCGGGGGAGCGGCAGATCCTCGGGCTGGTCAGGGCCGTGCTCGCGGATCCGGCCGTGCTCATCCTCGACGAGGCCACCGCCGACATCGACCCGGTCACCGCGCGCGACCTGGAGACCGCGCTCGCCCGGTTGCGCGAGGGCCGCACGCTCATCGTCATCGCCCACCGCCCGGCGACCATCGAGCTCCTGCCGCGCCTGGTCGGGCTGCGCGCGGGCGTGCTCGACACCCGGCACGAGAACTGATCGGAGTCGTCCATGTCCAGTGTCCGGCGCCCCCACCCAGACCTCGTCGACGAGCGGGAACCCGAGGCCTGGCAGTTCCCCCGCGTGGAGGTGGTCCGCGTCGCGTCCGTCACGCCGCGGATGACGCGGATCACCTTCGCGCTGGACGGCTTCGTCCCGGACCTGCCCGACCAGCATTTCAAGATCTTCTTTCCCCGCGGGCGCACGGACGGTCCCGTCGTGCCGATCGGCCCCGACTGGTACCGGCGGCTGCGGGCCGTGCCGCCGGAGCGACGGCCCGACATGCGGCTCTACACGATCAGGGAGATCCGCCCCGGCGAGGTGGACGTCGACTTCGTCCTGCACGGCGACGAGGGGCCGGGGTCGAGGTTCGCGCTCAACGCCCGCCCCGGCGACGTCGTCGGGATCTACGGTCCCGTCGGCACCTACCTGCCGCTGCCGAAGGACGACTGGGTGCTGCTCGTCGGCGACGAGACGGGGCTGCCCGCGATCGGCGCGATCCTGGAGTCGCTGCCCGAGGGTCTGCCCGTCATGGTCTTCGCCGAGATCGCCGACGCCGCGGAACGGCAACCGCTGCGCAGCGCGGGTGAGCTCACCCTTACCTGGCTCCACCGGGACGGCAGGCCCGCCGGAGGCACGGACCTGCTGCCCGAAGCGGTGCGGCGGGCGGTCTTCCCCAAGGGCAGGGGATACGCCTGGGTGGCCGCGGAGTCCGCGGCCGTCAAGGCCGTGCGCAGGCACCTGGTGGGCGAACGCGGCTTCGCCAAGGAGGACGTGGAGTTCGCCGGCTACTGGAGTCACGGTGAGGTCGACGAACTGTGAGACGCACTTGACGTGACAAACTCCTATCTCTTTACTTAGGTTTGCCTTACCTAACTTTTAATGATCCAGGAGACGCGGGATGCATCTCAGCAGGGCCGTTCTCGGCCTCGTCACAGCCGCACTGGTGGCCCTCACCGGTGCGTGCGGCTCCTCCTCACCGGAGAAGCCCGCGGCGGCCGACCCCTCCCAGGCGGCCGCCACGCGGGTCGTCGAGACCGCCAACGGGCCGGTCACGGTCCCCGCGGAGCCGAAGAAGGTCGTCTCGCTGCTCAACACGACCGCGGCCGTGCTCGAGCTGGGCATCACCCCCGTCGCGATCCTCCAGGAATGGGAGGGCGACTACTCCCCTGAGGACTGGGCGAAGGTCAAGGCCATCCCCGTCGTCGGCGCCGACGAGACGTCGATCAACTACGAGCAGCTCGCCCAGCTCCAGCCCGACCTCATCATCAGCACCCAGCGCAGGGCCGAGGACTTCGGCTACGACAAGCTCAGCGCCATCGCCCCGACCGTCTTCTTCGTGACGGAGAACCCCGCGGAGGTCCGCAAGGCCCTTCCCGAGATCGCCGGGGCGCTGGGCAAGGCGGACGCGATGGCCGGGAAGATCGCCGAGTACCAGGCGAAGATCGCCGACATCAAGTCGAAGTACTCCGCCGTCCTGGCGAAGACCACGTGGGACTACGTCGAGGGCGGCCCCGAGGGCTTCGTCGCGAACTCCCCGGTCTCCTGGCCCGGCCTGTTCATGGAGGAGGCCGGGCTGAAGTTCTCCAAGGTCGCGACCGCCGAGCGCGCCAACCGCGGCGTGCGGCTCTCCTTCGAGCAGGTCTCCCAGCTGGAGGACACCACCGTCGTCCTGTACGGCGCGCAACCCGACGGCGGCGTCGACCCCGCCACCCAGAAGCTGCTCGACCAGGGCTCCTGGAAACTGCTCCCCGCCGCGAAGGAGGGGCACGTCCACCCGATCAAGTACGGCTACCAGTACAGCTACAAGGGCGTTCTGGAGATTGTCAGCCAGATCGAAGCCATCCTCGCCAAGCTCGCCTAAGGATCCACGATGTCTGAAGTCACGATCGTCGAGTACCCCCTCAAACCACGGCTGCTGGAGGTCAGCCGGGTCCAGCGGATCACCCCGACCACCGTCCGGGTCACCCTGACGGGCCCCGACCTGGAGGACTTCCAGGAGGCCGCGCCCGCCGACCACGTCAAGCTCTGCTTCCCCGAGCCCGGCGCCGACCTGCCGGTGATGCCCAGGCTCGGCCCCGACGGCCTCGAACCGCCGCCGCCGGGCTCGCCCAGGCCGATCTTCCGCGACTACACCATCCGCCACCACCGCCCCGAGGCGTTGGAGATCGACGTCGACATGGTCGTCCACGGCCACGGTCCCGGCTCGACCTGGGCGGACAGGGCGGCCCCCGGCATGCGGCTCGGGGTGATCGGTCCCCGCGGCTCGGTCATGGTGCCGCTCCACCACGACTGGTACCTGCTGGGCGCGGACGAGACCGCCCTGCCCGCCCTCGCCCGCTGGCTCGAGGCGCTGCCGAGCGGAGCCAAGGTGTTCGCGTTCGTCGAGGTGGCCGACGCCCGGGAGGAGCAGCAGATCAGCAGTGCCGCCGACGTCAGCCTGACCTGGCTGTACCGCGGCGACGCCGAGCCGGGCACCGGCGACCTGCTGGAGAAGGCCATCCGCGGCGTGCGCAGGCCCCAGGGTGAGGGATTCGCCTGGGTCGGCGGCGAGGCGGGCGTGCTCAAGCCCATCCGCCGTTACCTGCGCGGCGAGTTCGGTCTCCCCAAGGACCGCATCGACGTCGACGGCTACTGGAAGCGCGGCGTGATCAACCTCGACCACCACGAAGACGACGAGGACTGAGTGGGCCTCGCCACCGGAGTGCCGGCCGCCCTCGCCCACCTCGTCGTCACGACGGTGACGGCGTCCCCGCCCCCGCGGGCCCCGCGCCCCGCCCCGGTGGAGGTCACGGCATGACCGTCGGGCGGGCGGTCCCGGGGCGGGGCGGGGACGTCACGGACACGGCGGGCCCGCCGTCCGGAGACGACGGCAGAGGAGCGGCGCGGATCCCCGCCGCGGCGGCCGCAGACTCTGTGAACTCTGTGGACTCCGTGGCCGCCGCGCGCTCGCGGGAACGGGCCCGCGGCAACGCGTTGCGCGCGGGCGGCGCCCTGCTGGCCGCGGGGCTGCTGGTCCTCGCCGTGATCGCGAGCCTCGCCGTCGGGTCGAAGGCCATCCCGTTCGGCGACGTCGTACGGCTCCTGCTGCACCCCGACAACTCGGACGCGGCCCACGTCATCCAGGAACTGCGCGTTCCCCGGACCCTCCTCGGGCTCGGGGTCGGCGCCAGCCTGGCCCTCGCGGGCGCGCTCATGCAGGCGCTCACCCGCAACCCGCTGGCCGACCCCGGCATCCTCGGCGTCGAGGCGGGCGCGGTCATCGCCATCGCGGCCGCCATCGGCCTGTTCGGGCTGCATGGCCTGGGGGAGTTCGTCTGGTTCTCCTTCGCGGGCTCCGCGATCACCGCGGTCGTCGTCTACCTCATCGGCTCAAGCGGGCGGACGGGCGCGACCCCCGTACGGCTGGCGCTCGCCGGAACGGCCGTGAGCGCGGCCCTCGCCGCCTCCACCCAGGCGTTCGTGCTGACCGACCCCAAGGCGTTCGAGCAGTACCGGTACTGGGGGACCGGCGCGCTCAGCGGACACGACCTCGCGGTGGCGGTCAAGGTCGCCCCCTTCATGCTCGCCGGTCTGGTCATCGCGATGTCGCTCGGCAAGTCCCTGAACGCCATCGCGCTCGGTGACGACATGGGACAGGCCCTCGGGGTCAGGCCCGGCCGTACCCGGGCGCTGGGCGTCGTGGCCGTCACCCTGCTGTGCGGCGCGGCCACCGCGGCCGTCGGTCCCATCGGGTTCGTCGGCCTGGTCGTGGCGCAGGCGGCCCGTCTCGTCGTCGGCCAGGACAACCGCTGGGTGCTGCTGTACTCGCTGCTGCTCGGCCCCGTGCTGCTGCTGGTCGCCGACATCGTGGGCAGGCTCGTGCTGTGGCCCGCGGAACTGGAGGCCGGAGTGGTCACCGCCTTCATCGGCATGCCGGTCTTTCTCGCCCTCGTCCGCCGCAGGAGGATCGCCCAGCTGTGAACGCTCTGAAGGCCGTGAGACGTCCGAGGCCCGCGACGCCCCGCCCGGCCCCCGGAGGCCGTCCCGGGTTCACGATCGGAACCCCGGGGCGCGGCGTCGCCTTCCGCGTCGACCGCAGGGCGGCGGTGGCCGGCGTCGCCCTCGCCGTCGCCCTGGCCGCGCTCACCGTCTTCGCCATCGGAACCGGCCAGTACCAGATCTCTCCCGGGGACGTCCTGCGCGCCCTCGCGGGAACGGGCGAGAGAGCCCACATGTTCGTCGTCGAGACGCTCAGGCTGCCGCGTGCGCTGACCGCCCTGCTGGTCGGGGCGGCCCTCGGCGTGGCGGGGGCGATCTTCCAGAGTCTCACCCGAAACCCGCTGGGCAGTCCCGACATCGTCGGTTTCACCACCGGGGCCGCCACCGGCGCTCTCATCCAGATCATCGTGGTCGGCGGGGGAATGGCGGCGGTGGCCGGCGGCGCGCTCGCGGGCGGCCTGCTCACCTCGCTCGCCGTCTACCTCCTCGCCTTCAGGGACGGGGTGCACGGCTACCGGCTGATCCTGGTCGGCATCGCGATCAACGGCGGCCTGGTCGCGACCAACATCTACCTGGTCGCGCGGGCCGAGTTCGCCGACGCCCACGTCGCCGTCACCTGGATGACCGGCAACCTCAACGGGCGAAGCTGGGGCCATGTGCACCTGCTCGTCGCCGCGCTCGCGATCCTGCTCCCCGTGACCCTCGCGCTCGGCGGGAAGCTGAAGCTCATGGAGCTCGGGGACGAGCCCGCCACCGCCCTGGGCGTGCCGGTCGAGCGCTTCCGCCTGCTGCTCATGCTGCTGGGCGTGGCCCTGACCGCGATGGCGACCGTGGCCGCCGGGCCCGTTCCGTTCGTCGCGCTCGCCGCGCCCCAGCTCGCGCGCAGGCTGACCAGGGCGACCGGTCCCGTCCTGGCCGTCTCGTGCCTCATGGGCGCGCTGCTGCTGGTGGCCGGCGACCTGGCCGCCCAGCGGCTGTTCGCCCCCACCCAGCTGCCCGTCGGGGTGATGACCGGCTCCCTCGGCGGCGTGTACCTGGTCTGGGTCCTGGTCTCCGGGTGGAGAAGGCGATGACCGTACCCCGGTGACCGTCACCCGGTGACCGTCACCCCGACGACCGTCAGCCCGCGGCCGGGGTGCGGGGGTGGGGAACCACCATCGGGGTGGACGTCCGGGGGTCGGGCACGACGTCGCAGGCCAGCCCGAACACCTCCTCGACGAGCCGCGGGGTCAGCACCTCCGCGGGCGGCCCCTGCGCGACCGCCCGCCCCTGCTTCATCACGATCAGGTGGGAGGCGAAGCGGGCGGCCTGGTTGAGGTCGTGCAGCACGGCGACGATGGTCTTGCCGTCCCGGTGCAGCTCGCGGCAGAGCTCCAGCAGGTCGTACTGGTGGGCGATGTCGAGGAAGGTGGTCGGCTCGTCGAGCAGCAGCAGGTCCGTCTGCTGCGCGAGCACCATGGCGATCCACGCGCGTTGCCGCTGGCCGCCGGACAGTTCGCTCGCCCGCGCCCCCGCGAGCTGGTCGAGGCCGGTGCGCTCGAGGGCGAAGCCGATCGCGGCCTCGTCGTCCGGCGACCACTGGCGGAGCAGGGTGTGGTGCGGGTAGCGGCCGCGCCGTACGAGCCCCCGCACGTCGACGCCCTCGGGTGCGATCGGGTTCTGCGGCAGGAGGGCCACGTGGCGGGCGGCGTCCCTTCCACGGTAGGACCAGATGTCCCGGCCGTGCAGCAGAACGCGCCCGAGGTCGGGTCTCAGCACGCGCGCCAGCCCCTTCAGGAGGGTCGACTTGCCGCACCCGTTCGGCCCGATGATCATGGTGAGCTCGCCGTCCGGGATGTCGAGGCTGACGTCCCGCACGACGGGGGCGCCGCCGTAGGAGATCGTCACCCCCCGCGTGCCCAGCCCTGTCTCGCGCGGCACTGCCTGGGTGCTCAAAGGCTTCCCTTTCTCCATTCGCGGGTCAGCAGGTATCCGAGGTAGAGGCCGCCGACGGCCAGCGTGTAGACGCCGACGGGCAGGTTGCCCGGGATGGGCGACTGCTGCGCGGCGAGGTCGGCGAGCGTCAGCAGCAGCGCGCCGACCAGCGCGGCCAGCGTCAGATGCGGCCCCGGGCCGCCGGTGAGCCGTCTGGCGATCTGCGGGGCGGTCAGGGCGATGAACGCCACGGGGCCCGCGACGGCGACCGCGCCCGCGGACAGGACGACCGACAGCGTGACGGCGACGGCCCTCGTGCTCCTGGGCTCGGCGCCGAGTCCGGCGGCGAGCTCGTCGCCGAGCTCGGAGACGCCGAGGCGTCGTGAGGCGAGCGCGACGAGCGGGACGACGGCCAGCAGGACGATCCAGATCGTCGCGGCGTGCTCCCAGGAGCGCGCCGCCAGACTGCCGTTGACGTAGGCGGTGAGCACCGTGGCCTTGTCCCGCTCGACCGCGTAGACGACGTACTGGGTGAACGCGGTGGCGATCGCGTGGACGCCGATGCCCGCGACGATGAGACGGCCCGGGTCGCGGAAGCCGGTCCCGGTCGACGCGTGGACCAGCACCATGGCCGCCGCCCCGCCCGCCAGGGCGCCCGCGGAGGCGGGCAGCGCGCCGGGCAGCAGGAGCGCGACGGCCGCCGCCCCGGCCCCCGCGCCCGCGCCGAGCCCGATCACGTCCGGGCTGCCGAGAGGGTTGCGGGTGACCGTCTGGAAAAGCGCGCCCGACAGGCCGAGCGCGGCTCCGACGCCGACGGCCACGACCAGGCGCGGGCCGCGCAGGCGCTCGAGGACGAACGCCTGCTTGCCCTCCGCCCCCCTGGTGAGGGCGCCCGCGAGGTCGGCGAGGGAGAGGCCGAGCCGTCCGAGCGACAGCGTGGCGACGGCGGCGGCGACGAGGAGCGCCACGGTGACGACGGCGACGACGACGGAGGCGCGCGCGGCCGGGACCGCCACCGCGCGCCCGATCGTGACGAAGCCTCGCGGCGAGGGGGCCCGGACGCCGGAGCGTGTCCGTGTCATGCCGCGTCTCATCCTGTGCCTCTCATCCTGCGTACGGCCAGCAGCAGCGCCGGAGCACCGATGAACGCGGTCACCACGCCCACCATCAGTTCCTGCGGGCGCAGGACGACGCGACCCACGACGTCCGCCAGGAGCAGCAGGGCGGGGCCGACGACGGCCGAGAACACGATCTGCGCGCGGAAGTCGACGCCGAGGAGCGCCCTGACGATGTGCGGCACGGCCAGGCCGACGAAGGCGATGGGGCCGACCGCGGCCGTCGCCGCCGTGCTCAGCAGCGTCGCCGCCAGGAGACCGCAGGAACGCGTCAGGGCGGGGCTCGCGCCGAGCGCCGTCGCGGACTCCTCGCCCAGCGCGAGCGTGTTGAGCCTCGGTCCCAGCAGCACGGCGAGCAGCAGGCCGGGGACGGCCAGGGGGAGGGCGGAGAACACGACGTCGAAGTCCCGCCCTCCCAGAGCGCCGACCACCCAGTAGCGATAGCTGTCGAAGACCCGCGGGTTGCTCAGGGTCACCGCCTGGACGTAGGCGTTCAGCACCGCGGAGACGACCGCGCCGGACAGGACGAGCCGCACCAGGCCCGCGCCCGAGCCCGCGGAGCCGACGACGTGGACGACGAGCCCGGCCAGCAGCGCCCCCGGCAGCGCCCACCACAGGGTGGCCGAGGGGCCGGAAACGCCGAGGAAGGCCGTCGCGGTGACGATCCCGGCGGACGCGCCCGAGGTGATGCCGAAGAGCCCGGGATCGGCGAGGGGGTTGCGGGTGACGCCCTGCATCAGCGTTCCCGCGACGGCGAGGCAGAGCCCGGCGAGCAGTCCGAGCGCCGTCCGCGGGTAGCGGCTCTCGACGACCGTGGCGGTCTCCGGGGCCGCGTCGCCGGTGAGGACGTCCAGGACGTCCGCGGCCGAGGTGGGGTGACTGCCGAACGCGATGCTCGCGAGCACGGCGAGCGCGAGCACGAGGAGTCCGGCGGCCAGGAGGGACGCCTGCCGGGCGGCCCCGACGCGAGAGGCGCCGGGGCCGCCCGGCAGCGCGCGGGTGGCGGTGCTCATCGAGACGCGGAGCGGTGTCAGCGCTTGACGGTGGCGACGGCCTTGTCGATCAGAGGCAGGTAGCGGTCGATCACCCACGGCACCGTGAGCGGGTTGATGATCGACGACGCGGTGACGAAGGGGGTGTCGGCGCTGAAGACGACGCCGCCGCGCTTGACCGCGGGGATCGCCGCGTACAGCTTCTGCCCCTCGATCTCCTTGCGGGTCTTCTCGTCGGTGTAGAAGGTGAAGAGCACGTCGCTGCCCGCGAGCTTCTGCGCGTTCTCCAGGCCGATGAGGGCCGAGTCGGTGCCCTCGGTCTCCTTGAAGGAGTCCACCACCGGATCGACCGTGAGCCCGAGGGAGGAGACCATCTCGACCCGCTGCTCCCGCGGTTTGAACACGCCGAGGGTGCCGGGGCCGGTGGTGTAGATGTAGGAGAAGGTGACGCCCTTGTACTGGGGCCGGGTCGCGGCCGCGTCGGCGAGCCGCTTCCTGAGGTCGGCGATCAGCTTCTGGGCCTCGGCGGGCTTGCCCAGCGCCTTGGAGATGATCTCGATCTGCTGGTCCCAGTTCGTGCTCCACGGAAGGTCCGGGTAGGCCACGGTCGGGGCGATGCCCGACAGGACGGCGTACTGCTCCTTCGTGATGCCGGACCAGGGCGCGAGGATGACGTCGGGGTCGAGTTCGACGATCGTGTCGAAGTCGATGTCCTCGCCGCCCGCGAACTGCTTCGGCAGGGTGCCGCCCGCCTTGGTCACCGCCTCATGGATCCACGGCAGGTAACCGGTCTTGTCGCTGCCCCAGGCGTAGCTCTCGATCCCCACCGGGGTGAGGCCCAGCGCGATCGAGGTCTCGGCGGACCCCTGCCCGAGGGTGACGACGCGCTCGGGCTGCTCGGTGATCTTCGCCTGGCCGAGCGCGCTGTCGATCGTGACCGGGAACGCGGAACCGCCGGTCTGCGCCGGAGCGGCGGCGGCGGGCTTCTCCTCAGGGGTGGAGGAGCAACCGCCGAGGGCCAGGGCGGCCATGGCGACGATCGCTGAGAGGGTGAGCGCAGGGCGGCGCGCACCGGTGAACCTGGACGGCATGGATGTTCCCTGTGTTTCGTCGGTCGCACAGTCGCGTCCCGCCGCCACGGGGAGGGGTGGGGCCGAGGACGGGGCAAAGGGGGAAGACTGCACGGGCCGGGACCCGGACGTTGAAGTTAGGTAAGACTAACCTATGTAATATCAAGTTCTCAAACCATGCTGAAAGTGCCTTATCTACGCGCTTTCCCCCCAAAAGCAGCATGTGAGTCGTGACACGGACGGTCGCTCCGGACGGCGCGGCGGTCTCCCGATCCCGGACGACCCGGTGTTCTTCACGATCACGCCGGACGGCGAGGTGTTCTCACGGTCGCATCGGACGCGGCGGGGACGGCGGCCGCCGTACGGCGGGTGTGGATCTTCGGCTCGCGATCATCCGCCGGAGGCATGGACCCCGCCGGGGCGGCTCGATACGGTCGGCGGGTGACTTTTTCGATCGTGGCACGGTCGGGCGACGCCTACGGGGTCACGGTGGCGAGCAAGTTCCTGGGGGCCGGGGCGCTCGTGCCCGCGGCCGAGGCGGGCGCGGGGGCGCTGGCGACCCAGGCGTGGGCGAACGTGGCGTTCCGCCCGCAGGGGCTGGCGATGCTGCGCACCGGCGTGCGCGCGCAGGACGTGGTGGCCGGGCTGACCGCCGCCGATCCGGGCCGGGCGCACCGCCAGCTGGGGGTGGTCGGTCCGGAGGGCGAGGGGGCGACCTTCACCGGCGAGGAGTGCCTGGACTGGGCGGGCGGGGCGGCCGGCGACGGCTACGCCGTCCAGGGCAACATGCTGACCGGCCCCGAGGTGGTCGAGGCGATGGAGTCGGCCTGGCTGGCGTCGGCCGAGCTGCCCTTCGCCCGGCGGTTGGCGGCCGCGCGCGCGGCGGGCGACGCGGCGGGCGGCGACCGCCGGGGCAGGCAGAGCGCGGCGCTGTACGTGGTCGAGGCGGGCGCGGGCTACGCGGGCTGGGGCGACGTCGCCTGCGACCTGCGTGTCGACGATCACCCGGATCCGGCGGCCGAGCTGGGGCGGCTGCTCGGGATCCACGAACTGCTGTTCGGCAAGCCCGACCCGGCGGCGCTGCTGGAGGTGGGGGGAGAGCTGGCCGAGGAGATCGAGGCCCGGGTGAAGCAGCTGGGATACGCGACGCTCGACCAGTGGGCCGGGGTGGAGAACCTCGAGGGCCGTCTGGTCGAAGGCCGGATCGACCCGGTGGTCCTGTCCCACCTCCGGGCCGCGGGCGAGCGGTAGCTCTCCGGCCGGCCTCCGCGGGAGTCCCCTGGGCTCGTCATGGAGTCTTCCTCCTGCCGGGCGGGTCAGGTGGTGAGGCGGGGGCGGAGAGCCCTTCGAGAGCGGCCAGTTTCGCGCGAACCCCGTCCGCGCCGGGCAGGCCGAGGTCGTCGAGGATGTCCACCGCCTTTCGCCAGGCGTCACGGGCCGCACTCGGGACCCCCGCGGAGTGGTGGGTGTCGCCGAGGTGGGTGAGGATGCGCGCCTCCCAGTAGCGGTCCCTGAGCTCTCCGAGCAGCTCCAGGGCCTGCCGGTAGCACGCGACGGCCTGGATGTGATGACCGAGATGGTGGTGTACGTAACCGAGGCGGTCCAGCGTCTCGCCCTGTCCGTGGAGGTCACCGATCTCCTGGAACAGGGCGAGCGAGCGCTGGCAGTTCGTCAGGGCCCGCCGGTGGTCGCCGAGTTGGGCCTGGAGCCAGCCGAGCGTGCTGAGGGCGAGGGCCTTCCCGTGCCGGTGATCGGCCGCGTCGAACAGCTCGAGACACCGCCGGGCGTGGTGGAGCGCCTCCGTGTGGCGCCCCTGCCGCTCGGACAGCACGGCGAAGCTGTAGTGCGTCTGGGCCTGCCCCGGCTTCTCGCCGGCCAGGCGGAAGAGGGCGAGCGCGTCCTGGAGGTGGGCGCGGGCCTCGTCGAAACGGCCGAGCTGTATGTGGGCGTGGCCGGACTGCTGGTGGGCGCCGGCCTCCGTGGCGGGATCGGACAGCCGTCGGCCGGAGGTCACGGCCGCGCGTTGGGCGGCGATCCAGTCGTGCCAGTGCCCCTGCCGGTCGAGGAAGTCGGTGAGGGTCCAGGCCAGCTGCCAGGTGTGCGTGTCGAACCCGGCGTCGGACGCGTGCTCGACGGCGGCGAGCAGTACGGCATGCTCGGTGGTGAACCAGGTCAGCGCCTGCCTGTGGTCGGGGAGTCGTTCGGGGGTGACCCCCGCTCCGAGCGGGGCGAGGGGGATCGCGTCCCGGCACGCGTGCAGCAGCAGAGCGGCGGCGTACGCGGTGTGCAGGTAGTGGTCCAGCGTCCGGTGGATCGCGGCCCGGCGTTGCTGGTCGGTGTCGGTGGCGTGCGCCTGTTCGGCGGCGTAGGCGCGCAGCAGGTCATGGAAGGCGTACCGGCCAGGAACGTGCTCGACGATCAGGTTCGCCCGGGTCAGCTCGGCCAGCAGAGACTGCACCTGACGCCTGGGAAGACCGGCGAGACTGGCCGTCGCCGAGGCCGAGATGTCCGGGCCCGGATGCAGGGCGAGGAGCCGGAACAGCAGGGCCGCCTGGGGGGCGAGGGTGCGGTACGACCAGGAGAGCACCGCGCGGACATCGGTGGCCGCGTCGCCTCCGGTGAGGACGTCCAGCCGGTTCTGCACGTCGCCGAGCTCCGTGGCCAGGGCGTGCAGCGGGAAGCGGAGGTGGGCGGCGGCCCTGGCGGCCACGACGGCCAGGGCCAGGGGAAGGTGGGCGCATCGGCTGATGATCTCTTCGACGGCCTGCGGTTCGTCCGCGATCCGGTCGGCGCCCAGCCGCAGGGTCAGCAGCTCCCGTGCCTCCACCGGGGTGAGCAGGTCGAGGGTGAGCGGGAGGGCGCCGTCGGCTACCAGACCGGCGAGCTGGTTACGGCTGGTCACCAGCGCCAGGCAGCCGGGGGCGCCGGGCAGCAGCGGGCGGACCTGGTCGGCGTTGCGGGCGTTGTCCAGCACGATGAGTATCCGGCGGCCTGCGAGCAGACTGCGGTACAGGGCGGACTGGGCGTCCACGCCGATCGGTATCCGCTGCGGTGTCACCTGCAGGGCGTCGAGGAATCCGCGCAACGCCTCCGCCGGATCCATCATCGAACCGCTCGGGTCGAACCCGCGCAGGTTCACGTACAACTGCCCGTCGGGGAACCGGTGGCGAACCTGGTGGGCCCAGTGCACGGCCAGCGCGGTCTTGCCCACTCCCGCGGTGCCGGCCAGCGCGCTGACGACCACGGTGGCGGCCTGCTCGTCCGAGGCGGGCAGGGCGGCGTGGAGCCTGGCCAGTTCGGCGTTCCGTCCGGAGAATCCGCGTATGTCCCGGGGCAGCTGGGCCAGGGCGACGGATGCGGGCCTGGGGTGCGGGGGCGTCACGGCCGGGCGCTGCCCGTCGAGGTCGTCACGCAGGATCGCCTGGTGCACCCGGCGGAGCTCCGCGCTGGCTTCGGCGCCCAGCTCCTCGACCAGCCGTCTGCGGGTGACGGAGTAGAGGTCGACGGCCTGAGTGGAGCGCCCCACCGTGTACAGGGCGCGCATCAGCACCGCGACCAACGGTTCGAGGAGCGGATTCTCGCCGACCAGGTCGGTCAGCGGGCCGATCACCGCGGCGGCGTTCTCGACCCGCAGCTCGGCGCGGGCCCATGCCGTGACCGCGTCGAGGTACTGCTGACGCCAGCTCTGCCGCGTCCGGGCGGCCCACTGCCCGGTCAGACCGCCGAGAGGCTCCCCCTGCCACAACCCGAGCGCCTCGCGCAGCAGCGTCACCCGCTCGACGTCCGGGAGCTTCGGGGCACGTGCGGCCTGGAGCAGGTGCCGGAACCGGTGCACGTCCACTCGCTCAGGGGCGACCTCCAGCAGGTAGCCGCCGGAGCGGCGTACCAGCCGTGCCGAAGGTCCCGCCGGGCCGCCGGTCTGTTCCAGCAGGCGCCGGATACGGGCGACGTGGGCGTGCAGGGCTCGTCGGACGTGCTCAGGCGGCCGATCCTCCCAGATTCGGTCGATGAGGGTCTCGACTGTCACCGGCCTGCCCGCGTTCACTGCCAGCGACGCCAGCACCGCGCAGCGCTGGGGTGGTCCGGCCGAGATCGTCCCCTCCGCTGTGACGATCTCCACTGGTCCCAAAAGATGAAAAATGACCATATTTCACCTCAAGTCCGAATGCGCTCACCAACCTCCTCGCGGCCACATCATCGCAGTCGGTGATGTGAAATTGACAGCATTCAATTATTTATATAGATCCACTTACGAGAAAAGTGCTATATGGTGCTTTTTCTCCTTGTGGTCGGAAATTCATGAACAGTCGTCGGTGCGATCCGAGGAGATCGGCGACGGCCTGACTGCGGCCCCGCCGAATGCCGTCGAACGCCGGACGGTCGTGACGTCGGCGCGCGGCGGCGACGCGGTGGGCGGTGACGCTGGACGGTGGCGCTGGGCGGTGGAGGGCGGGGTCTTGCCCCCCCGTGCGGCCGTGGCTCCCGACTCGATCCCTGATCCGTCTCCCGCTCGACGGCGACCGCCACCCGGTGGTCGCCGGGTGGCGGTCGGTCCTTCTTCTGTCGGCTCGTCAGCCGCAGTAGCGGTGTTCGGGGGAGACGCTGGTGAACCTGACCGAGGGAGGCAGGACAGTCGCCCGCACCACGAAGCAGCCGCCCTGCTCGGAGGCGTCCTTGAGGTGGGGAAGCGCTCTGGCGTACGGATAGAGCGTGGCGACCGCGCACGCCGCGGCGATGGCGCGGTTGGGCACCCTGACGCAGATGATCTGCGCGGCGATCTCGACGACCCAGCCGTGCTTGTCCAGATACGTGCTGATCGTCTGAGTGGTCGCCGAGCTGAAGTAGAAGGCGCATGCGCCGCCGCCGCAGACACGGCGGACTCGCTGGCCCGCGGCCTTCGCCGACGACACGGGCGCGGTGGCGTCCGTGGCGGTGCTCGCGACGGTGAGCGGGCGGGTCGCGGTGGCGGTGGCGGTGGTGGTTACGGTGGCGGCATGAGCCGAGCCGGCGGGGCCGACGCTCAGCCACGCGACGGCCGACAGCAGGACAAGGGCCCGCCAGAAGCGGGCCGGGAGACGCGGGACGGGGACGGGGCAACGGTGATCCACAGCAGCCACTCCTTGACCGGGGACGGATCTTCGTGGGCGGATCGGACGACGGCGGGGAAGCCGACGCGCCCATGCTCCGGTCGAGGTGCGGATGGAATGTTGTCGATATGTTGTCGCCGGACGGCTTTCCGCTCCCGGCGTGTCCAGGCCTGCGGAAAGGCTCCGCGCCGATCGCCTCCCGCCGTGAGGCCCCAATGCGGGAAACGCGGCCGGGTGTCCATGCCGCGTCACCCGAAAGCCCTGAGACGGCATGGGGAAAGGCATTCCTTGAGGAAAACCCCGGCCGTTTCACCGGCCGCGGAGAGGTCAGGAGAAGAAACCGGCGGAACGCGGACGCCTGACCTCCGGCGGGTGTCCTCGTCGCGTCCGGCGGAACGCGGCGGAACCTGGTCGTCCGGCCTTTAGCCTCGTCGGGTGGAGGAAACGGCGCGTGAGGTCGTGACCGGTGACGGGGTCCGGCTGGTCTGCCGGGACGGCGGGGGGCCGGGCCCGGCCGTCGTGCTGTTGCACGGCCTGGCCGGGGCGTCGAGCGAGTGGAGGGCCGTGGCGGACCTGCTCGGTCCGGAGTGGCGGACCGTCGCCGTCGACCAGCGCGGGCACGGAGACAGCGAGAGGCGTCCCGCCGACGTCTCCCGGGCCGCTCACGTCGCCGACGTCGTCGAAGTGATCGGCGCGCTGCGGCTGGGGCCTGTGGCGCTGGTCGGCCAGTCGCTCGGCGGCAACACGGCTCTGCTGGTCGCCGCGGCGGCTCCCGACCTGGTCAGGGGGCTGGTCCTGGTCGAGGCCGGTCCCGGGCGGCCGGATCCCGCCGCGCCGGGCGAGATCGGTGGCTGGCTGGACTCCTGGCCGGTGCCGTTCCCCGACCGGGAGCGGGCGGCCGACTTCCTCGGGGGCGGGAGCGTGGGACGGGGCTGGGCGTCCGGGCTCGTGGAGACCGACGAGGGGCTGTGGCCCCGTTTCGACCGCGAGGTCGTGGTGGCGTCGCTCACCGCCGCGTGCGAGCGGTCCTACTGGGACGAGTGGCGGCGGATCCGGTGCCCGGCGCTGGTGGTGCTGGGGGAGAGGGGGATCGTCGGCGTCGGGGAGAGCGACCGGATGCGCGACCTGCGCCCCGACATCCCGATCGCCGTGGTCGCCGGAGCCGGTCATGATCTCCATCTCGAGGACCCCCGCGCGTTGCACGAGCGGATGGCGGGTTTTCTGCGGGGCCTGTGACAGACGATCGCTCCCCACGACAGGCCCCGCACCGGGCGGGGCCGGGCCGTCAGGGCGGCGCGGCGTCCGCGGGCGAGCGCGTGCTCCGCGTCGCCCGCTCGTGCGCCGACCTCGCGCGGACGGTGAGCACCCCGGCGAGGTCGACGTCGCTGGAACGGCCGCCGAAGCCGGACTCCGAGATCAGCCGCGCTCCGAGGACGGCGCTCCAGAAGGTCCGCGCCTCGGTCTCGGCGGGCCGGTCGATGACCCAGTCGTGACGTTCGAGGACCGCGGTGAGGTACCGCTGCGCCTGACGGAACAGCAGGGCGAGGTCGTGCTGCGCCACCGGCCGCAGCTCCGGCCGGTGCCGGGTGATCGACATCGCCTGGACGGCGATCGGCACCGCGGGCAGTGCCAGCGCCGTGCGGGCCATCGCCTCGCGGAACGCCTTGGGGGTGCGTTGCCTGCGGCCGATCGGCTCCAGCCGCTCGGCGTCGCGGAGCAGCATCAGGAACGCCGCGTGGACGAACAACGCGTCCTTGGACCCGAAGTAGTAGGTGACCTGGTTCGGATGGGCGCCGGCCGCGGCCGCGATCTCGGCCACGCTCACGGAGCCGGAGTCGCGTTCGGCGAAGAGCGCCACGGCCTGTTCGAGGAGCTGCGCGCGGGTGCGGCGGCCGCGGCTGCGGGGCGGTTCGCTCATGGACACCCGATATTTGTATGCGATACAACTAAGCGAGGGCAAGCCCGGACCCACTGCTTCCACGATGAGGAGATCGGCATGAGCGTTCAGGACGTCGTCGTCACCGGTCTGGGTGCGACCACGCCGCTCGGCGGGGACGTCGACTCCCTGTGGCGAGGCCTGCTCGCCGGGCGCTCCGGCGTGCGCAGGATCGACGACCTGGTGGGCTCCTTCGGCCACGCCGACGAACTGCCCACGAGGATCGCCGCCCCCATGGCGGTCTCCCCCGACGAGGTGCTGCCCCGCGTCCAGGCCCGGCGCATGGACCGCTGCCAGCAGGCCGCGCTCGTCGCCGCGAGGCAGGCCTGGGCCGACGCCGGCGAGCCCGAGGTCGATCCCGTCCGCCTCGCGGTGGTGATCGGCACCGGCATCGCCGGCATCGGCACCCTCCTGGACCAGGACGACCTGATAGAGGAGAAGGGGCCCCACCGGATCTCCCCCCTCGCGGTCCCCATGCTGATGCCCAACGGGCCGGCGGCCTGGATCAGCCTGGAGTACGGCGCCCGCGCCGGCGTTTACACGCCGGTCTCCGCGTGCGCGTCGGGAGCCGAGGCCCTCGCCCTCGCCGCCCGGCTGATCCGGTCCGGCGAGGCCGACGTGGTCATCGCCGGCGGCACGGAGGCCGCCATCACGCCGCTGACCATCGCCGGGTTCGCCCAGGCGCGCACGCTGTCGAAGCGCAACGACGACCCGGAACGCGCCTCGCGGCCGTTCGACGTCGGCCGTGACGGCTTCGTGCTCGGGGAGGGGGCGGGCGTCATGGTCCTGGAGAGCGCGGACTTCGCGGCCGGGCGGGGAGCCCGCCTGATCGGCAGGCTGGCCGGCTTCGGCGTCACCGCGGACGCCCATCACATCACCGGCCCGGATCCGACGGGCTCGGGCCAGATCCGGGCGATCCTCAAGGCCGTGTCGTCCGCGGGGCTCCGGCCCTCGGACGTCGAGCACGTCAACTGCCACGCGACCTCCACCGTCGTGGGCGACGTGGGCGAGGCGGCCGCGATCCGGCAGGCGCTCGGGGACGACGTGGTCCTCACCGCGCCCAAGTCCAGCATCGGTCACCTCGTCGGCGCCGCCGGCGCCGTCGAGGCCGTCATCACCCTGCTGTCGGTCGTCGACGGCGTCATCCCGCCCACTCTCAACCTCGAGCGGAAGGCTCCGGAGGTCGAGCTGGACGTCGTCACCGGGGAGCCGCGCAGACGGCGTCTCGGCGCGGCGCTCTCCAACTCGTTCGGATTCGGCGGGCAGAACGTCTCCCTGCTCTTCACCGCCGCCTGACCTCTCGGGGGCCTCGGGCGTGCGGCGGGGAGCCGGGGCGGGCGGTGTGGTGAGCGGCTTCCATACGAGACCACTCAAGAAGCACAAATCTGCCACGCATCATCAGATAGTAAGTCAAGTGAGATTATAGGGATAATTCATACTTTATAACTCCGCGTCAGCGCTTTCGGTGATCGCCTTGAGGTCGATTTCTTTTTCGCCAGAAAGCTCACAAAAGGCAAAAAGAGCTCATGTGGTCCTATCGCATGAGGGGATTGTGAAATCGCGATATCTTTGCTTTCCCTTCACGGGGCCTTCTGTGCCGCAGGGCGGATTTCGATCATTGGGTGAGGTCGCATGGACGTCGTCGTGACCATGGACTCCGGCGCTGACCAGCTCCGCGAGCTCTACGCGTGGCTGACCGAGGAGCCGGAAATCCGCGGGCGGGTGCGCGTGATCGAGCGGCCTCCGCCGAAGGGCGGCCTTGGGCCGACCATGGACGCCCTTCGCATCGCCCTGGGCTCGGGCGGGGCGGTCGCGGCGATATCCGGCGCGGTGGTCGCCTGGTTGAGAACGCGCCCCGGCGAGATCTCGATCAAGCTCACAAAAGGCGAAAGTCAGATTGAGGTAACCGGTAAAGGGGTGAAATCGCTGACCGCCAGAGGGGTCAGCGAGCTTACGAGACAACTCACCAAGGCCCTGGGAGAGGAACCCTCCGGTGACGGCTCCGGAGACTAGGTGGATGCTCGCGGCCGAGGGGGCTCGGGTGCTGGTCGTCGGATCGGGGAAGTGCGGGCCGGACTCGGTGCTCGATCCGATCGCCTCGGTTCGGACGACGGTGGTCGACCTGGGTGCCTGTCTGGTGGAGCGCGCCGGACTCGACCCCGCGAATCTCACCGTCCTGGTGGACGCGGAGACGCCGCAGCAGGTGGCCGAGACCCTTCGGCGGACAGCCAGGGACGCCTCCGACGTTCTCGTCTTCTACTACGTCGGCCACGGCCTGGTGAGCCTCAGCGGTGAGCTGCACCTCGCGACGGCCGCCACCGCGGACCTCACCGAGGGAGCCGCGGGATACCAGGCTCTCCCGTACTCGGTGGTGAGCGAGGTCCTGTCCCGAAGTCGCGCCCGACTCGTGCTGGTCGTCCTCGACTGCTGTTTCTCCGGCCGCGCGCGGGGGATATCGGGAAGCGCCGCCGACGACGCGTTCGACAACACCGGGTGGATCGGGTCGTATTTACTGACCTCCACCGGTCGCGACCAACTCGCCTGGGCGCCGCCGGGGGAGCGGCACACCGCCTTCTCCGGAGAGCTCATCCGGATCATGCGAGAAGGCGATCCCCTCGCCCCGAGGCTGCTGACCCTGGACGACGTCTCCCGCGTCCTCGGCAGGGCCCTGAGCCGGAGGCGACTTCCTCCGGCACGTCGCCAGGCGGCCGACGGGCTGGACCGGGAACCGTTCGTGGACAACGCCGCCTACGTCTCCCCGGCTCCTCCCGGGGTTCCGCCCTCGGTCGACGACGGCCAGCACAGCCCGTACCGGGGGCTGTCCTCCTTCAGGCCCGACGACAGGGTCTACTTCTTCGGCCGCGGGGAGCTGACCCGATCGCTGTCCGAGCGGATCAGGGAGAACCCGTCCGTCGGTCGGCCGTGGTTGGTGACCGGGCCCTCCGGGTCGGGCAAGTCATCACTGCTGTGCGCCGGACTGATCCCGGCCCTGTCCTCTGAGTCCTCCACGCAGGGAGGGACGAACGGGGAGCGGTTGTCCTGCGTCTACCTGACCCCGGGGAACGATCCCCTGGGACGTCTCGCCCAGAGGCTGGCCGCCGTCGGCGGGGTCGACGAGAGCGTCATGCGCGCCCGGCTGGAACGCGATCCGGCCTCACTCGGCGAGGGGGCGTGGCGAAGGGGGCGCTCCGAACCGGATCCGGGCCTCGGGACCTCCCGCACGGTGCTGATAGTCGACCAGTTCGAGCAGGTCTTCACCGAGTGCGAGGACACGGCGCAGCGGCTCGCCTTCGTCGGAGCGCTGGGAAGCATGAGCGAGAGCCACGACGTGACGGTGGTGCTGGGCCTGCGCTCTGACTTCTTCGGGCACTGCGCGGACCATCCCGAGCTCCTGCACGCGCTGCAACACGCCGACGTGGTTCCCCCCATGACCACGGCGGAGCTTCGCGAGGTCATCGAGAAGCCGGCCGAGCTGGTCGGGCTGACGTTGGAGACAGGGCTGGCGGACCTGCTTCTGGAGGAATGCGGCAGAGACGGGGAGACGACGGCCAAAGGACCGGGAGGCGTTCTCCCCCTGCTGTCGCACGCGCTCATGGAGACCTGGCAGCGCAGACAGGGCGGCGTCCTCACGCTGGCGGGCTACCGCGCCACGGGAGGCCTCGCGAGATCCCTCTCCCAGACGGCGGACGCCACCCTCGCCGAGTTCCCCCAAGAAGTCGAGCCGCTCGTCCGGCGGATGTTCCTCCGCATGGTGCGTGTGGAGGACGGCCTGGAGGACACCAGGCGTCATGTGCTGCTCGCCGACCTGCAGGAGCACCTCGAACGGGCCGGACGGCCGGAGGCGGGAGCCGTCATCGGCAGGTTCGTCGAGGCCCGGCTCATCTCCGTCGACGGCGACCTCGCCGAGATCACCCACGAAGCCCTGATCCGGCACTGGCCGCGACTGCGGTCCTGGATCGAGGAGGACCGGAGCGGCGTCCTCGTGCGCCAGCGCATCGAGGAGTCCGCCCTGGTGTGGGACAGGAACGGCAGGCACCCGAGCCTCCTCGACCGCGGGCCGCGCCTGAACGAGGCCATGACGTGGGCCGAGAGCCGCACGGACGAGCTGGGGCCGCTCGCACAGGAGTTCCTGCGGGCCGGCGTCGAGAACCACCGCGGGGAGAGGCGGGCCGAGAGGCGACGTGTCAGGCTCGGGCGCCAGGCGATCGCCTCCCTCGTCGTGCTGCTGATCCTTGCCGTGACAGGCGGGGGGATCGCCGTCAGGGCGCGCTCGGACGCGGAGGCGGAGCGCGTCGTCGCCCTCTCCCGGCAGGTCGCCGCCCGTGCGGACGCCGTACGCGGCCTTGATCCGTCCCTGGCGATGCAGCTCAGCCTCGTCGCCTTCCGGATCCGGCCCACCCGGGAGGCGGGCGACAGCCTGCTGTCCGTCTCGGGGTCGCCGACCGCGATACGGCTGCTCGGCCACAACGGCCCGGTGAGGAATGTGGCGTTCCGCCCTGACGCCCGTGTTCTCGCCAGCACCGGAGGCGACGACACCGTTCGCTTCTGGGACGTGGGCCTGCGACGCCAGGTGGCCGTCCTGGACAGAGGGCGGCTTCCCAGGAGCGGTCCCGGCGAGCTCTTCTGGTCGGGCGACGGGACGATGCTCCTCGTCGGCTCCCTGGGGGAGGCTCCCTGGCAGCTCTGGAACGTCCAGGATCTGGGTCGCCTTCGCCTGGTCGGGGAGCTGTCGCCGACGGCGGGGGCGTGGACCGCCGCGGTGAGACCCGACGGACGGGTGCTCGCGGTCTCCGGCCCCCGGGGGCCCACCGTTCTGTGGGACGGCGACTCGCCCGGCGTGCCCGCGTCCGTCCTGAAGGGGAACATGTGGGGCGCCGCCGACCTGCTGGCCTTCTCACCCGACGGGAAGGCCCTGCTGGAGGCGCCGATCGTCTCGTACGCGGGACTGTGGGATGTGCGCGATCCCCGCACCCCGAAGCTCAGGTCCATCGTCCCCGACTCCGCCAGCACCTACGCCGCAGCCTTCTCCAGGGACAGCCGCCGCCTGGCGATCTCCGGTGTCCAGGGGAAGCTCACCGTCTTCGACGTCTCGGACATCGGCGCGCTGCGAAAGGTCGCGGCGCTGGAACGCGCCCAGGACACCAGCCATGCCGCGAGCCTGTCCTTCAACGAGGACGGCTCCCGCCTGGGGGCCGCCTACGCCTCCGAGGACGTGGTGAGGATATGGGACGTGGCCTCGAAGAAGGTCGTCTTCTCCCTGCCCCATGTCGGGGCCGTCCGGAGCGTGGACTTCGCGGCGAAGGGGAACTCGATCGCCACCGGCGGAAACGACGGGGTCGTCCGCGTCTGGCCGCTCGACGCGTTTCCCGTCGGGGTTCACTCGGACATCGCGAACACGGTCTCCTTCTCGCCGGACGGTAAGACTCTCGCCTCGACGGGGCTGGACGCCCTGCGCGTCTGGCGTGTCTCCGGCGGAACCGCGCTGAGAAAGGCAGCGGTGGGGCAGGGGCAGACGAGCGACGCCCTGTCGGTGACCCTCTTCGGTCCGGACGGCACGACGCTGTACACCTCCAACAGCATCGCGGACGGCGACCCCTACCACTTCAAGGGCCGAAGTCCCGTCCCGATCGGGGAGTCCGACGGCAGTTCGCAGCAGTCCGCCTCGGGCATGGCGCTTCGCGGGGACGGCCGGATGCTCGCGCTGACCATGGAACCGATGCGGAACACCGGAGAGGCCGTCGTCGCCCCCTCCCGGATCGAGCTGTGGTCACTCGACGCGAAGGGACGCCGCCGGGCCGTCGTGTCGAAGTGGCCCATGGCGGGAGCCCTCTGTGTGGGGTTCGATCCCACGGGGCGGCTGCTCGCCGCGGGAACCGAGACCGGTGCGGTCCGGGTCTGGGACGTGGGGGATCCGGCCCGCCCCAGGGACGTCGCCTCCGTCGCGGGGGATTCGGCGAGGGCGAACAGCGTCGCGTTCTCCCCACGGGGGAAGGTGCTCGCGGCCGCCTTCTCCAACGGGGCGGTCCGGCTCTGGGAGGTGTCCGCCGGCGCGGCGCCCAGGCTCGTGTCCTCGCTGGCGGACACCAGGGGGAGCGTCTCGCGCCTCGCCTTCGACCGCACCGGGACCAGGCTGGCCACCGTCGGCGACGACCGGGTGGTCCGGCTGTACCAGGTGACGGACCCCCGCAGCCCGGAACCGGTCGCCACCCTCCAGGGGCACACGGCCCCCGTCAGGGACGTGGCCTTCAGTCCGGTCGACGCCTCCCTGGCGACCGCGGGAGAGGACAACACCGTACGGCTCTGGAACACCGACAAGGACGCGATCGCGTCCTGGATCTGCGCGAACAGTGGAAGCGGGATCACGCGGGAGGAATGGCGGACCTACGTTTCCGGCGCACCGTACAGTCCTCCCTGTCCATGAGCCTTTGTTCCGTGAGCCTTTGTTCCGTATTCGGGGTGACGACCCGCATCGCGGCCCGCGCCCGGCGAGGAAGAACACACGACGCCCGGACCGCGAATGTCGAGGTCCGGGCGTCGTGTGTTCTCACCTGCCTTTCCGCTGTTCCGTCCTGACAGCCGAACCGCTACGGGTGACGGGTGTCGCGGCGGTTCGGTCTGTCAGCGCGGGGCGGCGGGAACCGGCGGACCGTCCGAGGGATGAGCCGCCTCTCCCCGCGGGGGCAGCGTGGCGGCCACCATCAGCGTCCCGGCGATCAGGACGAGGTTCTTGACGACGAACTCGCCCTCCATCGTGAGCAGGAGGGGGTTCCCGTCCTTGAACGCGACACTGGGGTGGAGCGCCAGGACCAGGAACGTTCCGATCAGGTGAAGCAGGAGCGCCGGCAGGAACGGGCGCACCCACCGGCCGGTGATCAGCGCCAGGGAGGCGGCGATCTCGAACACGCCCAGGGCGGGCACCACGAACGACGCCGGCAGCGGCACGAAGGCCAGGGTGTCGGCGACCAGGTCGCTGACCGGGCTGACGTCCGCCACCTTCAGCGCTCCGAACCACAGGAACACCAGGCCCAGCGTCCCTCGCATAATGGCCGGGAAACGCCTGTGGAGAATGGTGGAGACATGGGTCTTGACAGTGGTCAGGGTTCTGGGTATACGGCGTTGATGGAAGTGTGACTGTTTCGTCTGGTACACGACTATATCCTTTGGCTGGGGGGGTTTGCCGGGTCTAATATAGCTTGGCCCTTTATTCATGAGATTTCGTGAAATGACATAGTCGTGCCAGAAGCAGGGCGCCTACGTCCCTCGCCCCCGGCCTCGTCGCCCGTGCCCTCGACCGGATCGCCCACGACACGGCGAGGTCGTCGACCGGATGCGCACCTCTCTGAGCCGATCCCCGTGGTGATCGTGGGAGGCGGGTCGATTCTCGTCCCCGGCTCGACGCTCTACCCGGACGGCGGCTACGCGTTCCGCTGAGGCGTCCCCTCTGCCGGAGGGTTTCAGTCCGTGCGATCACCATGACTGAACGAGTCACTCCGAACGCCATAGACTTTCGGTCCGTGGACGACATGGACGGTCTGCACCCGACCCGCAGGCGTGGCGGGCCGGGTGAGCGCAGGTACGGCAGGCAGGCGGAGGCCGAACGCAACGACAGGCTCGTCCTGGACGCGGCCAGGGAGGTCTTCGCCGAGCAGGGCAGCGCCGCGCCGGTGTCCGCGGTCGCCGCGCGGGCCGGTGTGGGCATGGGCACGCTCTACCGCCGCTACGGCAGCAAGGAGGAGCTGCTCCAGCGACTGTGCGTGCTCGCGATGGAGCAGTCGATCGCCTCGGCGGAGGAGGCGCTGGCCGCCGACACCGACGGATGGGGGGCGCTGGCCCTGTTCGTCCGCCGCTGCGTGGACGCGCGAGGCGGCGCGCTGGGCCCGATCGCCGGCAGCATCCCGGTCAGCCCGGAGATGACCGCCACCAGCGAACGCGGCCGCCGGCTGTCGGAGGAGCTCGTCGCGCACGCCCAGCGCGACCGCACCGTACGGCGGGACGTCGGCTGGATCGACGTCGCCAACCTGATCGAGTTCGCCAGCAAGCTTCCCCGGCGCACCGAAGACGAGGTCAACGCGGCGGAGCGGCTGCTCGCGATAGCCCTCGACGGCCTGCGCGACCACGGCCAACCGGCACTGCCCGGCGCCATGCCGACCTGGGAGCGTTACAGCGCCCGGTGGTACGACTTCCCCGCCACCTAGCGTCCCGCCCCGGACGCGGGCCTCCTCGGCCGCCCGCCTCCCCGGCCCAGACCGCGCGACGGGTCAGGAAGCCGCGCGGGAGCGCCGGCAGGAGGTCACTCACACGGGGAGCCGAGCTGGGCGAGCAGCTCCGACTGGTCGAAGTAGAGGCGCAGGCTCACGATGAGCCCGTCCTCGACCGTGCAGACGTAGCAGCAGCGCACCGACACGGGGCGGCCCGTCGCCTCGATCACCCGGCCGTCGGGCAGAGGGTACGGTCCCTTGTGGGTGCCCACCAGCATCAGCTCGTCAATCGCCACGTCACCGATGTCGAACGACTCCACGATCACCGCGTGGATGTCAGGGAAGGCCGCCCAGAACTCCCCGAGGTACGAGGAGAGTTCCTCGCGCCCCTGGGACAGGCCTTCCGGGCTGACGGTCACCCCGGCCGGACTGACGGTGCGCAGCAGCGCGTCCATGTCGTGAAGGTTGAACGCGGCGGTGTACTTGTCGCGCACTTCCCGGGCGTCGGTCATGGTGTCGCCCCTCCTCCCCGCGAGTGGATGCACGCGACGCGGCCGCCTTCCCCCGGCCGGCCGCCTCCCAGAGGAGGCCTGTTGTGCTGATCGCCACGACGACTGAGGCGAACACCTCGCCGAACCCCCCAGTCCCGAGCATATGACCCGGGCACGTCCACCGGCACCGGCGAGTCCGCCGTACGGCCCCGTCCCGGCGCGGGCGCCTTCCCGCCCCCGCCCTGCCGCCCGCTTCACCGGCCGCGGCTTTCCTCATCGGCGGCCGCGTCACGGACTACGGCCGAAGACACGCATGGCCGCCTCGGTGCGGTTGGTGACCCCGAGCTTGGCGTAGATGTTCGTCAGATGCTTCTCGACGGTGCGAGGGCTGATCTCCAGGGTTCGGGCGATTCCCTCACTGGTGCGTCCGCCGGCGACGAGCCGCAGCACGTCGGACTCGCGGGCGGACAACGGGGGAGTGGATTCCGACAGGAGCAGCGCGCCGTGGGAGTGGTACGGGACCAGACGGACGGTCAGGCGGCGGCCGCCGTGCTCGACCGTGTAGTCGGGGACGGGGCCGCCCGGCTCAGGCGTCCGGCGGTGCGCCGCGAGCCATGCGGTGATCTCCTCGGGAAGGGGGCCGCCGTCACGGACGCGCCCGGGGAAATGGGCGGTCAGCAGGACGTGGGCGAGGCGGTTGGCGACCTTGACCGTCGCGTGCGGCCCGAGGAGGAGCACGCCGTGGGCGGTGTCGTCGAGAGCGTCGAGGGCGGCCAGCGCCGACTCCAGCCACGCGGTGGCGTGCGCGGCCCGCAGGAGAGCCGACAGGTGGGGAAGGGCCACTTCGAGGAGTTGCAGGTCGGCGTCGGTGAAGTCGCTGTCGACGCGGTTGAGGCCGATGCCTGTGAGCATGCCGTGCTGTACTCCCAGAACGCCCATCATCTGGTACTCGACGCCCAGCGGGCGATAGAACTCGTGGTAGATGTCCAGGCTGTGCCACTGCTGGCGGGTGACCAGGTCGCTGAGCCGGAGCGGGCAGTCATGGCCGCCGGGCCAGCCAGGAGAGGCGAGGAACGGATGCTGGGAGAACAGCCGGGTGAAGTTCCGCGCCAGCTCCGCCGGAAGGGCGACGGGAGGCCAGGGGTGCTGCTCGACCTGGCCGGCCCGCAGATCCAGGACCTTGTAGGCGACGACGTCGGTCTCCACCACCGTGGACAGCGCCGACAGCATCCGGGGGAACAGGTCTTCGCCCGGGGCCGCCCGCTCGCACTCGCGAAGCGCGCTCAGGAGCCGTCTGAGGCTGGACTCACGCATACGAGATCCCTCAGCTTCGGTGCGGGCGGAGACCACGCGGACTCCCCGTCGCCTCATGCGTGATCTTACATCGGCCACAGGAGGCGCCGGCTGGCGACTCCGGCACACGAAGATCGCCCCGGGGCGGGGACCAGCCAGACGGCCCGGCCTCCGGGCCCCTCGGAAGGCCTCCACGCGACAGGCGTAGCCTGAGGGGAGGGAGCACATTTCAAAACGCCGCCACGGGCCCTTCCAGGTGGTCCGTACGGGCTCGCGGGCGACGGTGCGTCGACACGCCGTGCCTGCGGCTTCCGCGCGTGCTGTGCGCCCGCCTCTCGGCGAGGGGCCGCCGCGCCTCCCGCCGCGGAGGCGGACGGCTCCGCATCAGGGAATGCCCGCCGATCAGGAGGGAGAAGTCGATGCCCATCGAGGTTGAGACACTCTCGGGCGAGACCGACATGCTGGACGACGAGAAGCTCGAAGGGCTCCGGATGGCCTTCCATGGTCCTCTGGTCACTCGGGAGGACGACGGTTACGACGAGGCGCGGGTGGTGCAGAACGGGCTGATCGATCGTCGGCCGGCCCTCATCATGAGGTGCTCGGGCGCCGCGGACGTCATCGACGCCGTCAATCTGGCCCGCGAGCACGGCCTGCTGGCGGCGGTGCGCGGTGGCGGTCACAGCGTCGCGGGCCACAGCGTTCACGACCGCGGCCTGCTGATCGACCTGTCCGGGATGCGGGGCGTCTGGGTCGATCCCGCCTCCCGGGTGGTCCGCGTCCAGGGCGGCGCGACGTGGGGGGACGTCGACCGCGAGACCGAGGTCTTCGGGCTCGTGGTTCCGGGCGGCATAGTGTCCACGACCGGTGTCGCCGGGCTCACGCTGGGCGGCGGGATCGGATGGCTGCACCGCAGGTACGGGCTGTCCTGCGACAACCTGCGGGCGGCCGAGGTCGTGACCGCCGACGGGCGGCTGCTGCGGGCGAGCGAGTCGGAGAACGAGGACCTGTTCTGGGGTCTGCGCGGCGGCGGCGGCAACTTCGGCGTGGTGACGGCCTTCGAGTTCGACGCCCACCCCCTCGGGCCGACCGTCATGTGCGCGGCCCCCATGTACGCCGACGGTTTCGACGAGGTCTTCCGCGCCTGGCGCGACTGGGCGGACACGGTGCCCGACGAGGTCACCACCAGGGCCGTCTTCTGGACGGTGCCGGAGGATCCCCACATGCCGCCGCAGGTCCACGACCGGCAGGTCCTCATCACCGGCGCCGTGTACGCGGGACCGCCGGAGGAGGGCGAAAGGATCCTCCAGCCGATCCGGAACCTCGGCGTCCCGCTCGCGGACCTGAGCGGCCCGATGCCGTTCCGCATGTTCCAGTCGGCCTTCGACTTCTTCTTCGCGAAGGGCATGCTGGACAGCTACTGGAAGTCGCTCTTCATGAAGGAGCTGACGGACCGGGCGGCGGATCTGATCGTGAGCTGCGGGGTCGCGCGGACCTCACCGCAGACCATGGTCCACGTGCCGCTGCTCGGTGGGGCGGTGGGTCGCGTGGGCCCGCGCGACACGGCGTTCGGCGACCGCGACGCGCACAGCATGCTCAGCGTGGACGGCAACTGGGTCGACCACCGCGGCACGGCGGATCACGTCGCCTGGGTGCGTCACGTCATCGACCGGGCCGAGGAGTTCTCGACCGGGGGGACGTACCTGAACTTCGACAGCGACGACCCGTCGAAGGCGCCCGAACTCGTCCCCGCGGCCTTCGGGGAGAACCTTCGGCGGCTCACTGAGATCAAGAAGCGCTACGACCCGCAGAACCTGTTCCGGCTCAACGCCAACATCCCGCCCGCGTAGCGTCGCGGGCGATCCCGGGCCGTCTTCGGCCGCCCAGGAAGCGAACGACGCCCGGGACTCGGTTCACGAGTCCCGGGCGTCGCCTCTCAACCGCCGTCATCCGTTGTCAGGGGAGCCGTTCTTCCTCTGGGCGGACCGTCGCAAGCCGCTCTGAGGATGTCTTCCCCGCGTGGTGGCCCGGCGGTCAGGGGCACTGGTCGCCTTGACGGGGGTCGCCCGGCCGAGGCGGCCGTACGGGCTCAGCGGACCTGAAGGTCCACGCAGTTGTAGAACGCGTTGACGGTGTCCGCGACGTTCCAGACGGCGAGGATCTTGTGGCGGCCGCTGGGCAGTCCGCTGATGCTGTGCGAGATGTTCGACGGCGGCTGGGTGTTGTTCTGGCTGAAGGTCTTGAACAGCGAACCGTCGACGTAGTACTGCCAGGTGCTGGTGCGGTGCGCCGCGGTCAGCCGCCACTGGAAGGTGACCGTGCTGGAGACCGTCGTGGTCGGCCAGCCCTTGCTCTCGTTGTCCAGGACACGCCAGGCGCTGCCGCCACTGCACAGGCGCGATCCCTTGGGGGCCTCGACGCTCTGCGGCTCGTATTCCAGTCCGCCGCAACCGGTGACCTTCCGGCTGGCGCACATGTCCTGACGGCTGGGCGGGGAGGTGATCCAGCCGTGGGCGCTTGCGGGACTCGCCGAGGTGAAGACCACCGTCAGGGGGACGGCCACCAGGAAGGCGAGGGCGGTGAGCAGCCGTTGTCTGACGCTCATCTGGGCTCCTTTCAACCTACGTGCCAGGGGGGTTGTGGCGCGTGGAGTTGGTGCCATTTTGTACGGCGATGCCGGAATGGCGCGCCATCGGCAGCATAACCTGACCCGTGCCTAACTGTTAAGATTATTGTCAGTTAAGTTTGTTTGTTGTTCTCCTCCGCTGGTCATGTTGGCCGTCGACGGCACGGTGCCCGCGCCGCCCGGCGTGTTCGACGGATCAGGCGGGACGGAACTCGGCGGCCCGCCGTGGCAGCCGGCGGTCGTCCACGACCACGGCCGGGCGTGGGGCCGCCGCGCCCCGGGGGTCTCGGGGCGCGGCGGGCGTCTCCTTCCGGCGCAGTTGCCGATTCAGTTGCCGATTCGGTGGCCGATCCAGCGACCGATCAGGTGGTGGTGAGGGCGGGGACCGACACCGCGGGGGTTCCCTCCTGGTTGTGGCGGGCGGCCCAGGAGGTCAGCGCCGTATGACAGGCGTGGTCCAGGTGTCGCAGCCCGGACAGCTCCAGCTCGATGGGACGGTCTCGGGGCAGCGCCTCCAGGGTGTCGAGCATCTTGGGCAGCCGCAGGAAGGTGGCGTTGCCGGTCAGCGTGACCCTGATCGGCCCGTCCTCGTCGCCGCGGTCGACCTCCAGGTGGATCTGGGAGGTCTCCCAGGCGGTCTTGACGACCGCCATGAGCAGCCCGAGCAGCACACCCTCGAACAGGTTGAGGGCGACGACCGCGACCGCGGTGCAGACCAGGATCACCGCCTCGCCGCGATGCCGCCGCCACAGCGAGAGCAGCTGCGTGGTGGGGATGAGCTTCCACCCGGTGTGCACCAGGACGCCCGCCAGCGCGGCCAGCGGGATGACCTCCAGGGCGGCGGGCAGCAGGGCCGCGAACAGCAGCAGCCACAGCCCGTGCAGCACGCGGGACGCCTTGGTCCTCGCGCCGGCCCGAACGTTGGCGGAGCTGCGCACGATCACCGCGGTCATCGGCAGCGCGCCGAGCGCGCCGCAGACCGCGTTGCCCGCGCCCTGGGCCATGAGCTCCTTGTCGTAGTCGGTGCGGGGACCGTCGTGCATGCGGTCGACGGCCGCCGCGCTGAACAGGCTCTCGGCCGAGGAGATCAGCGTGAACGCCACCACGGTGCCCAGGAAGCCGAGCTCGGCGAGCCGGGACAGGTCGTCCAGGCCGGGCGGCCGGATCGCGCCGAGCAGGCCGTTCACCTCCAGCCTGGCGACCGGCAGGTCGAGGAGCGCGACGGCGGCGGTGGTCAGCGCGACCGCCGCCAGCGGCCCGGGCAGCAGCCGCGCCCGGGCGGGCAGGCGCGGCCACAACGCCAGCATCGCGACGGTGCCGACGCCGACGGCGAGGGCGGTCAGGGCGCCGGGGGAGCCGAGGGCGTCGAGGGCCAGCGCGGGCAGGCCCGCGAGCTTGCCCAGGCCCGATCCGGGAGCCTTGGCGCCGGCCATCGCGTACAACTGCCCGGCGATGATGGTCAGCCCGATCCCGGCGAGCATGCCCTCCACGACGGCGATGGAGATGGCGCGGAACCAGCGGCCGAACCGCAGCGCGCCCAGCAGCAGCTGCAGGAGCCCGGCCGCCAGCACCAGCGTGCCGAGGGCGGCGAGCCCGTAGAGCCGCACGGCCTCGAAGACCAGCACGGTCAGACCTGCGGCCGGGCCGCTGACCTGCAGGCTGCTGCCGGGCAGCAGCCCGGTGAGCAGGCCGCCGACGATGCCGGTGATCAGACCGAGCTCGGCGGGCACCCCGGAGGCGACCGCGACGCCCACGCACAGCGGGAGGGCGACCAGGAAGACGACGAACGACGCGGCGAGGTCGTGCCGCAGGGTGGGCGGGAACACGAGGTCCTTTCTCAGCATGGTCGCCACCGTCACAGGGGGAGGAACGCGTTGTCGCCGGGCCGGTGGGTGAACACCTTTCCCGTGTGCACCTCGTAGAACCAGCCGTGCAGGCGGACGCGGCCGTCCAGGAGCCGCCGCTGGACGGCGGGATAGGCGTGCAGCCGCTCCAGCTGGGTCAGCACGTGCTGCTGCGTCGCCAGTGCCAGGTCGGTCTTCTCGTCGCCGAGGGAGTCGGCGGCGTGGGCCAGCCAGCCGCCCATGGCCGGAACGGCGGCCAGGTCGTTGCGGTGGACCACCGCGCCGACGGCGGCGCAGTGAGAGTGCCCGCACACCACGACGTCGCCGATGCCGAGGGCCTCGATCGCGAACTCGATGGTGGCGGCCTCGCCCGAAGGCCGGTCGAGGCTGTAGCGGGGCACGATGCCGCCGGCGGTACGCAGTTCGAACAGCTCTCCCGGGCGCGCGCTGGTGATCAGGGCCGGGACGACGCGGGAGTCGGAGCAGGTGATGAACAGCGCCAGCGGGTTCTGACCGGCGGCCAGCCGGTCGAGCCGCTCGCCGGCGACGGCGGCCCGTGCGGAGAAGGATCGGGCGTGCTCGATGAATGCGTGCATGCGAAAGCCCTTCGGACAGTCGTTGCTGCGGACACGTCGATGAACGGGGTGGTCGCGGGGACCGGGGAAACGGGGCGTGCCGGAGCTGCCGGCGCGCTCGGACGCGCGGACGTCCGATGTTCGTCGTGGGCGGTGGCGCGGGTCCCGTGAGCCGGTCCGCCCACCCGGCAGGACAGGCGGGAAGGCGAACCGGGCTCGCCCTCCTGGCGGGCTTCAGCCGGTCAGACTCGAAAAACGGCAGGGCAGGGCAGGCGAGGGGCGGGTTCCGCCTTTCTCACCGGGGGGTCGAGAGAGCGCCGTGGCACCACGTGGCCGCCTCGCGCGGCCCTGGCGCACGCCTGCCTGCCCGCCCGTCTGGCGGGCGGAAACGGGGAAGGGGTGCGGGAGGAGTGGGGCCGAGCGAGACAGCGGGCCCTGTCAGCAGCGGAACACCTGCAGCTGGGGCAGTGAGGGTGCGACGCCGGTCGCCCCGCGCCGCTCGGTTCCGGTACGGACAGGAGACTGCGCCGACGTCCCGAGCGACGAGAGCGACGACGCCGTGGCCGCGCACGGGAGCCGCTGACCGGGGCCGCGCAACAGGGACAGGCACTGGGAGCAGCGGCCCCCCGCCCATCGCGACGGCGCCTGGTGACGGCAACCGCGGACCGAGACGTCGACGGTGCCGCTCGGGTCGGCGTTGGTTTCCGCCTCTCGCATGGCGAGCGCGGCCGGGACGGCGGAGGCGGCGGCTGCGGTCCTGGCCGCCCATGCCGCGCCGCGGGGGGAGGAGATGGCCATGAAAGCGGAAACGGCGCTCGACGGCGCCGTCTCGTGGTCGCCGTCAGAGCTGACGACGACGTGCGTCAAGAGGAAGGCGGTCACCACTGCCACGATCCAGGCTGGCACGTGACGCGCCACGACAAACCTCCATGACGTTGCCGGGTATCACCGCTAGGGTGACTTTCACCGCAAATGCTAATCGACAAACCGGGGCGACCTCACGATTCATCGTAGGCACAATTTCGTGACCGGTCGGCTACGCTCGGCATAACAGGTAATGGCCGGGGGCGGACGGGCGAAAACGGCGGCGGAGTGCGGAATCGAGCGGCGACCCTGAGTAAAAGACGAGGTCTGCTCACCTCTTCGGGTGCCTCCGTGGCCGCCCTCGATGACGGCGGAACACGCGATTCCACTGGTGGGCGGCAGTCGTTTACGGCAGATGTCGCTTTTTTCCACGACGTATTTCGTCGAGGTTTCCCTTCGATCCGCCGACGTGTCGGCCTCTTTCTCCGGACATGGAAAGAGGTGTGATGGAAATCACATATATGGCGGTGGGAAAAGGTTGACGTATATGGCGTTTGGCTCGCACTTATAGGAGTTTCGGGTGCTCTGTGCGGAGAGGCGTGTAAAGAGGTTTTTGGCGTTTTTGTCAGAACCTTCCAAGGGTACGGCAGGCGCCGCACGGCGCCGGCCTGCCCGACGCCGCTCGTCGCGGGCCGTGTGATCTGCGCGCCACCAGGAGCGCCGAGGTCGTCAGGAGGGCTCTGGCGAGACGCGCCGCAGCAGGTAGGTGTCCATGATCCAGCCCTTGCGGTCGCGGGCCTCGGCGCGGAGTTCGCGGATGCGGTCTGCGACCTCGGGCACCGGCCCGGCCACCAGGATCTCGTCGGGGGTGCCGAGGTAGGCGCCCCAGTAGATGTGGAACTCCTCGCCCAGGCCGGCGAAGGCGCAGTGCGCGTCGAGCATGACGACGACGTCGTCGGCGGCGGGGCCCTCCTGGGCCAGGCGGCGGCCGGTGGTGACGTGCACGGGTCGGGCCACCCTTGTCAGGCTGACGCGGTGCCGGGCGGTCAGGGCGGACACGCTGGTGATGCCCGCGATGACGTCGTACTCGAACGCGACCGCGCCTCGCTCGACGACCTCCTCGACGCCGGCCAGCGTGCTGTCGTACAGTCCCGGGTCGCCCCAGACGAGGATCGCGCCGGTCTCGTCGTCGCCGAGCTCGTCACGCACGAACGCCTCGTACAGGTCCGCGCGCCTCGATCGCCACTCCTCGACGGCCGCGGCGTAGGCGGGGGCGGCCCGGTCCCGGTCGGGGTCACGAGCCTCCACCAGACGATACGGCTCGCGGGCGTGCGTCCTGATCATGTCCCGGCGAAGCCGGACCAGGTCGTGCTTGGCCTCGCCCTTGTCGAGGACGAGGAACGCGTCGGCCCGGCCGATGGCCCTGACCGCCTGGAGGGTGAGATGGTCCGGGTCGCCCGCGCCGATGCCGACGATGAGGATTCGCTTCACGTGGAAAGTCTGCCCTCCCGCTGGAGAGCGGGGGGCGCCGCCCCCGGCCGGCACGGGCGCGGGGCGGCCGGCCGGGCGCGCGGACGGGCGGGTCTCATCCCAGCGCGGCTCCGAGCACGCGGGGCGCCTCGGCCAGGGACGGTCCGTACCAGGTCAGGTGCCGGCCGCTGACCAGCGCGGCCGGTGTCGCGGGGAAGAATCCGGGGCCGTCCTCGGCGGTGAACCGGTAGGGCTCGTCGGGAAGGACGACGAGGTCGGCGCCCGAGGCCAGCAGGTCGGGCAGGGCGATCTTCGGATAGCGCTCCGGATGGTCGGCGTAGAGGTTGCGGACGCCGAGTCTGAGCAGGAGGTCGCCGGCGAAGGTGTCGCGTCCGAGGACCATCCAGGGTCTGCGCCAGACGGGGATCACCGCCCGCCGTGCGCCGGTGGCCGGCGGATCCGGCCATGCCCGCTCCGCGGCGGCGAGCCAGTCCGGCTCGGGAAGGCCGCAGGCCACCGTGAGCGCCCTGCGCAGAGAGGCGAAGGCCTCCTCCAGCGTGCGGATCCTCGTCACCCACACCGCGACCCCGGCCGAGCGCAGCGCCTCCAGGTCGGCAGGGCGGTTCTCCTCCTCGTTGGCCAGCACCAGGTCCGGCTCAAGGGCGACGATCGCGGTCAGGTCGGGGTTCTTGGTGCCGCCGATCCGCCGCGCCGGCAACCCCGCGGGATGGGTGCACCAGTCGGTCACGCCGACGAGCAGGTGCGGGGCGGTCTCGGCGAGCGACTCGGTGAGCGAGGGGACGAGGGACACCACGCGGCGCACGACGCCGCGAGGCGTGAGGGGGGTGCCGAGGTCGTCAGGCGTCATGGGGTCCTCCGTTCCCTGAGCGGGACCGCGCCGGATTCGCATTCACCCTTTTCACTCCCCGCCCGGCGGTCCGGCGTCACCGGCGCGACTTGTTTCCTATTATTCTTAGTTGCAAATTAGTCGCAACAAGAGGGTGGCATGGCGATCGTCCTGGGCATCGAGACCTCGTGCGACGAGACCGGAGTCGGGATCGTCGCCGACGGGCGGCTCATCGGCGCCGCGCTGGCCTCCTCCATGGACCAGCACGCGCGCTTCGGCGGCGTGGTGCCGGAGATCGCCGCCAGGGCGCACCTGGAGTCGCTGGTCCCGTGCGTGAGGGCCGCCTTCCGGCAGGCCGGGATCACCCCGTCGGAGCTGGACGCCGTCGCCGTTACCTCGGGCCCCGGCCTGGCGACCGCCCTGCAGACGGGCCTGGCCGCCGCGAAGGCGTACGCGCTGGCCTGGGACCGGCCGCTGTACGGCGTGCACCACCTGGCCGGGCATGTGGCCGCCGACACCCTCGAACACGGTCCGCTGCCGTCGCGGTCGGTCGCGCTGATCGTGTCGGGCGGCCACACCTCGCTGCTCCTGCTCGGCGACCTGGCCCGCGATCCGATCGTCCACCTCGGCGACACCCGCGACGACGCCGCGGGAGAGGCGTTCGACAAGGTCGCGCGGATCCTCGGGCTCGCCTACCCCGGCGGTCCCGCCGTCGACGCCGCTGCCCGCGACGGAGATCCCACGGCGATCGGCTTTCCCCGCGCCATGCTCGGCGCCGGTCACGACTTCTCCTTCTCCGGTCTCAAGAGCGCCGTCGCCCGGCATGTGGAACGAGCCGGGCCCGACCTCGTCGTGCCCGATGTCGCCGCGTCCTTCCAGGAGGCGGTGGTCGACGTGCTGACCCGCAAGGCCGTCGACTCCTGCCTGGACCATGACGTCGACACGCTGGTGATCGTCGGAGGGGTCGCCGCCAACGGCAGGCTCCGGCGGGTCGCCGCCGAACGGTGCGCCGCCGCGGGCGTCACGTTGCGGATCCCCCCTCCGCACCTGTGCACCGACAACGGCGCGATGATCGCCGCCGTCGGAGACCTCCTGTTCACCGGGGGAGCCCCGCCCTCCTCGCTCGGCCTGTCCGCCGACCCCTCGGCCCCCCTGACCCGGGCGTCCCTCGATCCGCGCCGCGTCTGACGGCCGGGCACGGGGCGCCCATCTCTCATACGCCCGGATGAGGGGGCGACTCATACGCCTGGACCAGGAGGCCGACGACGAGTCGGACGGCGTGCGGCCCCGGGCCGGACCGCCCCGATCACGGGTGGCCGCCCGGGGAGGCCGCGACGGCGACGGCCTTCCTGGTCGGGAGGCCGCACCGGATCACCTCAGTGATCGCGAAGCGCGTGCGCCCACGCGAACGCCGTTCGAAGGAGGATTCCGGACCCCGGGGCGTCATCCTCGCGGGGGAGCCCGAGGTTCATGCTTTCGCCCGATTCCCGTTCGTCGGGAGTCGACTGATGATCAAGAAATGCGAAAACTAGCCGCCCTGTTACTGGGGCTCGCGATCCCTCTGTCCTGTCTCACCCCGGTGGCGGCCGCCACGACGCGGGCCGCCGAGCCCGGGACCACGATCGCCGAGAGCGCGATCTCCTGGACGCCCTGTCCGGAGGACCCGGCCGTGGAGTGCGGGACGCTCGCCGTGCCGATCGACTGGAAGCGCCCGGCGAGCGGCACGTTCGACGTGGCCGTCGCCCGCCGCAGGGCCACCGATCCGGCCGCCAGGATCGGCGCGCTGGCGCTGGGAGCGGGCGGTCCCGGAGGGTCAGGGGTGAACCTGGTTCTCACGGGCCCGACGTTGTTGAGCCCCGAGATCCTGCGCCGCTTCGACGTCGTCGGCCTCGACCCGCGCGGCACGAACCGCAGCCACCCCGTGGTCTGCTCCACGGACCTGATGACGCAGGCGCCTGATCCGATCATGAGGAGCCAGGCCGACTTCGACCGGAGGCTGGCCTACAACGAGCGGCTGCGCGCCGACTGCAGGGCCCGCACAGGGCCGCTGTTCGACCACGTCGACTCGCTCAGCACCGTGGCCGACCTCGACGCCTTCCGCGCCGCGCTCGGCGAGGAGAGGCTGAGCTTCTACGGCGGCTCCTACGGCACCCTCCTCGGCCAGCAGTACGCCGAGCGCCACCCACAGCGCGTCCGCGCCTTCACGCTCGACAGCACCATGGACCACAGCCTCGACACGCAGGGCTTCATGGAGACCGAGGCCTGGGGCGCGCAGGACGCCTTCAACGAGTTCACAGCCTGGTGTGACCGGGACAGCCGCTGCCTCCAGCACGGCGAGGACGTCAGGGCGTTCTGGAGAGCGCTGCTGGCCCGCGCCGACCGCGGCGAGCTGCGCGACCCCGAGCGGCCCGACCTCGAGGTGACCGCGTTCACGCTCATCCAGGCCGCGGTGAGACACTTCTACAACCCGGCTGCCTGGCGGCCGCTCTCCCAACTTCTCGCCGACCTCGACAGCGGCCGGGCCACGCGCGAGGGAGCGCTGTCTGTGCCGGCCGACGGCACGCCGGAGGTCAGCCCTTACCCCCTCCAGATCTTCTGCCTGGACTTCCGGCTGCCCGTCCGCGACTACCGCGAGTACGGCAGGCATCTGCGCCGCATGACGAAGGTCGCGCCCGACATGCGCTACAGCCCCCTGTCGATCGCCCCGGTCGTCACCTGCCTCGGGCAGCCGGACCCGATCCCCAACCCGCAACACCGGCTGAAGGTCCGCACGAGCACGCCGGTGCTGGTCGTCAACTCCAAGCACGACCCGGCCACCGTCTATCCGTGGGCGACGAGCACGACCCGCCAGCTGGGCCGCTCCGGCCGCCTGCTCACCTACGAGGGCTGGGGCCACATCGCCTACGGCAAGGGGGCGTGCGTCACGGAGGCCGTCGACTCCTACCTGATCTCGCAGACCCTGCCCGCGCGGGGAGCCAGCTGCCCGGCTGTCCCGCCCGCTGAGGCCCGTACGATCCAGGATCTCCTCACCGCGTTGCCCGGCACACCGGGGTGGACCCTCCCGATGTGATCCCCCGTGGTCTCCCGTGCTCGTGCGCGCCGTCGGGGCGCACGAGCACGGGACGTCGACCCGTTCACACCTTCCGTGGTGGGCGGGACCAAACGGCGGGTTGACGAGCTCCGGCGCTCCTTGCCGGCGTCGTCGCGGATGTCCTGGCCGGCTCGCCGTCGGCGCTCCGGCGACCACCGGGGAGGTGGGAGCCGGAGCGCAACGTTCACAACCGTCAGGTGGCGGTGTGCGACTGAGGCTCGGCGGCCGCCAGCGGCGAGAGACTGATTCCACTGAGGACATAGGAGATGGCTACGCCGAGCGTCAGCTCGCGCTGTTCCATCCGGCTCTCGTGGTGTGAGTCGATGCAGGCCTGCCGGTGCCAGAAGGCGTAGTGCCAGGCGTGATCCGCAGGGACCACGTGGTGCAAATCGTGCGCGGGCAGGTCGGAGACCAGGACCGCGAAGCGGGCCGGGACCTGGAGGAAGAGCATCCGCACCAGCCAGTGCCCCCACTGCGGCAGCTGGAGAGCCAAGGAGGTGCCACGCTCAGGCAGCGGCTCCAGGCAGAAACGCGCCCAGCACCGCCTGATGTAGTCATTGCGGCTGGTCGGCGCGCCGTCGAACGCCATCCACGGATGCTCGGAGATGGTCTGGAACAGCGCTGCCCAGTGGAACAGCGGCAGCCATGGCACGAGGAAGGCCAGCGTGTACTCCGTACCGTCCATCAGGACGCCGAGGAGGACGAGCAGGCCCACCCAGACGACCGACGCGATCCGTCTGCTCCATGTGGCCGTGATGAAGTTGGTCTTGATCCGGGCGATGACGAAAGGAATGTGGAGCCGGGGAGAGAACGGTGTCCAGTAGAGCCTGGCGCGTAGCCGGCTCACCGGCATGCCGGGGCGGAAGCCGAGGTAGACCAGGAAGGCAGAGTCCGGATCCTTGCCCGTGGTGAAGACCTTGCGGTTGTGGTGGTTGCGGATGTGGTCGTTGAAGATGTCCTCGTAGTTGGAGGTGAGGCTGACGGCACTGGACACGAGCTGGACTGCCTTGTCCACGTACTTGTTGCCGGACACCTCCTTGTGCACGGCGTGGTGGCTCCAGGTCACCTGTAGCTTGCGGACGGCGTTGACGGTCACCAGCCAGGTGACCGGCAGGACGAACAGCGCCCACCAGGACAGGAACCGGACCGCGAACACACTGCCGAGCACGGCGAGAACGAGCTGGAACAGGGTCAGGAACCAGTTGACGATCGGCGGTGGGATCCACCAGGGTGCCTGCTGCCCGGGAACCGCCTTGCCGGAGAAGATGGTGATGAGCTGTTGCGTCCAGCCAGGAAACCGCTGCGCGTACTCGAGGCGCAGATCCTGCATGGTGGACTCGATGACGTCGGGTGAGCGAGTTCCGTGGACCATGGGAAGACCTCCTGTCAGTGAAGTCGTTCGGCGTCCAGCCGTACTGTGAGCAGCCGATGCACCTCGTCGAGGCTCTTGGCGATGTTCTCTGGCGAGTCGCCCTCAGCGATCACGAATCCCAGCCGGTCGTAGGAGTTGCGGGGAGGCCGGACCGTCTGGCCGCTGTTGGCGGTGATGACGACTTGCTTCACGCCCGGTACCTGGTGTGCCCGCTCCACCCCGGTGATCTCGGCAAGGACGCCTTCGCGGTCGGCCACCAGGAAGCGGATGCCCGCGAACCTCCGATGGGTCGGCTCCAGATCCGGCGTTTCGCCGATCGCTGACCGAAGCTGCTGGTTCAGAAGCTCGACGCCGGTGGCGAGCCGGATCAGCTCCGGTATCATCCCGCCCGCCAACCGGGCGTTGACTTCGACGACCACCGGTCCGGCAGCGGACAGCCGCACCTCGGTGTGAGTGGCCCCGCAGCGGATGCCCAGGGCCGTCAGCGCATCGGTGGCGATCTTCTCCAGAGCCGTCCGGTCGCGCGTTTCCAGCGGCGCGGGGAAGATGTGCTGCCGCTCGACGAAGTAGGGACCGCCGGACACGGTCTTGGCGGTGACGCCGACACAGAAGTGCTCGCCGCCGTCGCTGAACATCTCGACGCTGAACTCGGGGGCGTCCACGAACTCCTCCAGCAGCGCCGTACGCGCCGTCGGCAGGCCGCGGACGTTCACCTCCACGGCGAGCACCCGTTCCACATGCGCCCTGGCCTCCTCAGACGTACGGCAGAGCAACACGTCGTTGGAGCCGCTGTCGTCGGCGGGTTTGACCACACATGGCAGGCCGACTCGTTCCAGCGCGGCGGCCGTCTCGGCCACAGAGCGCACGACGGCGAATCTCGGCTGGCCGACGCCCGCCGCGTCCAGCACCTCGCGCACCCGTGCCTTGTTCCTGCTGTTCGCCATGGCCTGCGGGGGGTTGCCCGGCAGTTCGAGCCAGCGGGCCAGGGACGCCACGAGCGGAACGTAGAACTCGCTCGTGGTGGTGATCCCGGAGATCTGCTGGCGGGAGAAACGCTCGCGGACGGCCTCGCGGAGCCCGGCCTCGGTGCCGGTGTCGCACACGACGATCTCGCAGCCCGTTTCGCCCGCGCCCACGTAACGTTCCGGGGCGTTGGTGAGCAGGACCGGTTCGAGCCCCAGCTCCCGGGTCGCGCGGAGGGCGAGCACACCGGTGCCCGAGGTGTTCGCCTCGACGAACAGCAGCTTGTGCGGCGCTCTGACCGCACCGTCCTGCTTGGCGTACGACCAGGTGTGGACCTCGGTGCGCGGGGCGACCTCGTCGGGGGCCGGGGACGCGTGCTGGGCGGGTAGCCCGCGTTCGGCCCAGTAGGCGTCGTTGTAGACGCTGCCGGTGTAACGGTCACCGCGGTCGGGGAAGATGCCGACGATCCGGCTTCCAGGGGCCGCCCGCCGGGCCGCCTCCTGCAGGACCCGGTACACCGAGCCTGAGGTGTTGCCGGCGAAGATCTTCTGCTCGCCGGCGAGATCGCGGGTCGCGGCGAACGCCTCGTGGTCGTTGAGCCAGTGCACCTCGTCGATCAGCGTCCGATCAAGGTTGGGGGGAATGAGGCTGTTGCCCAGCCCTCCCTGGAGCCTGCCGGGGTGATCCGGTTGGTCGAACAGCACGCTGCCGACGCAGTCCACCCCGATGATCCGTAGGTCGGGCAGCGTCTGGCGCAGCACCCTGCCGGTGCCGGACAGCGAACCTCCGCTGCCCACCGAGGCCACCAGGACGTCGATCCGGTCGAGGTCGGTCAGCAGTTCCTCGGCCAGCGCCCGGTAGGCCGCGGGATTGTCGGGGTTCTTGTACTGCTGCGGCCAGAACGCCCCCGGCAGGTCCGCCATCAGTTTGGCGAGCCGTTCGAGGCGTGCGCTCTGCCAGCCCGCACTGGACATGGCTTCGACCACGTGCACCTGGCAGCCGAGCGCGCTCAGCTTGGCGAGGGTGATCGGGTCGATCCGCGGGTCGGTGACGATGTGCACGGGATGGCCGAGGTGGGTTCCCACCAGGGCCACGCCGAGGGCCATCGTCCCCGAGGAACTCTCGATGATGGGTGCGCCCTCGGCCAGCACACCCGTCCTTCTGGCTTCCAGGATGGCCTGCTTGGCCACCCGGTCCTTCATCCCGTAGATGTTCTGCAGTTCCAGCTTCGCGTAGACCTCCACAGACGGCGGAGTGTCCATGACGAGCCGGACCAGAGGTGTGTGCCCGATGGCGTCGACAACGCTGTGATATCTCATGCTCACTGTCTTCAGAGAGGAAGGGGGGCGGGGGAACGAAAGGAGCGGAACACCGTCACGTCGTCGGCCAGCGTCTTGGCCATGTCCATGATGGCCTGCACTTTGCGGGCGCACTCCGGGTCGGACTCCGCGACCAGGACGCCCAAGAAGGTGCCGCTGTGGGCGATGCTCACGCCAAGGCCGCCGCACTCCCGCGAGACATCGATCATCTGGTGCAGCAGCCGTTTGGGACGCAGTTTCTCGTTCATCAGGGCGCTCGCGGTGGCGACCTCGCCGATGGTGGTCACGTCGCCGTCCCGGATCGCACGCGAGATCCGTTCGAGCAACCGGTCGTACTCTGCGCAGTCGGCCTCGGAGAACCGCTTGGACTGCCGGTTGAACTCGACGGTGTCCACGACACCGCCCTCCTCGACTCCCACGATCACCAGGGGGGGCAGCGGTCCGAGGACCTCTCTCAGCCGCACCTCGCGGTGGTAGAAGGCCGTGACCTCCGGGTACATCACACCGTCGGTGGGTTCGATCCCACGCAGGAAACGTTCGATCGTTTCGGCCTCGACCGGGACGCCCAAGGCGGCTCCCACCGCGCGAGCGGTGGCGACCAGGTCGGCGGAAGAGCTGGCCAGCCCCTTGCCTTCGGGCAGGTCCCCGCGCAGGTGCAGGGTGCCGCCCCCGGGCCACCTGTAGGCGTCCAGCATCAGGCGCACCAGCCGCTGGGCCTTGGCCTTGTGCCGCGGCAGCACGGTGATGCCGTCGCTGTTGCGATCCAGGTTGAAGGTGGCCGTGGCTCCTCGATCGATCGGCAGGGTCACGAGGAAATCACGTCTGTCCTTCGACGTCATGCCTTGGAGCAGTTCGCCGAAGGTGCCGAAGGCGCTGCCCGTTCCGTTGCCGCCGATCGCCGCCGCCATGACCGAGGCGCCGTGGACGCTGCTGTCGGAGAACATCACGCGATGTCCTCATCACGGCCGTCCCCGTCCCTGTCGTCCTCCTTGCTCAGGCCGAGCAGGGAGTCGATCTGGTCCAGCCCCGCCCTGACCCTTTCCCTGCGGTCCGCCCAGGCCGCGGATATCCGGCCGTACTCCTTGTCCTGGGCGGCCAGCAGCTCCCTGACCGCGTCCGGATGCGCCGATCCCGGCGACGACTTGCGGTACAGCTCGCCGTCACCCTCGAAGGCCGCGGCGAGCAGCTCCGCCGGGGCACGCAGGACGTGGCCCTCTCCGGCGGCGGCGGCGTGCAACAGGTCGGGGGCGGTCTCGCGTGGGGTGCGCCCGGCGGCGTGCGCGGCCTGCACGTACCTGCCGGCGATGACCTGCGCCCTGCGCCAGGGGACCGACTCCCGCAGGGTCAGTTCGTTGGCGAGGCTGAGACCGCCCATGAACTCCTTCTCCGCCGCGGCCCTCATCCGGTCCTCGGCGAAGCGCAGCCGGTCGAGAGCGACGGTGAACAGACGGAGCGTGACGTCGAGGGTGGTGAACATCGGCAGGAGGCCCGCGCCCGCCTCCTTGGACACCTCCACCATGTTGGTGTACGGCGTGGCACGCTGGGCCAGCAGCATGTCGACGTAGACGGCGCTGAGATGCGCGGACTTACCGCGAACACGTTCCAGCACCGGATAGTTCTTCTTCTGCGGCATCGCCGAGGAGATGCCCGACAGGTCGTCGGGCAGCTCCACGAAACCGTAGGGACCGCTCGCCCAGGTCATGACATCGCTGATGAACCGGCTGAGCGCGGATCCCAGCAGGGACACCTCCGCGGCGAGCTCCAGCACCCACGCGCGGGAGGCCACACCCATCAACGCGTGCGGCTGAGGGGCGGAACAGCCCAGGAGGTCGGCCATCCGCTGGCGATCCCAGGGCAGTTCCTGGCCGGACATCCCGCCGGAGCCCAGCGGGCTGAGATTGATCCCGTCGTGAGTGGCCAGCAGTCGCCGCAGCGTGTGCAGCATCTGCTCGGAGACGGCCGCGAAATAGAAACCGGGTGTGATGGTCTGGGCCGCCTGCAGGTGGGTGTGGCCCGGCATGGGCAGGTCGGCGCTCCGTTCGGCCAGGCGGTGGGCGGCGCGGCCGAAAGCCGACACCGCGTCGGCCCCGGCGTACAGCAGTTCACGGCCGAACAGCAGCTGCGCGGTCGCCTGCAGGTCGTTGCGACTGCGGTCGACGTGCCAGGCCACCACCGGCCGGCTCAATCCCCTCTCCACATGCTGTTCGAGAGCGAACGCGATGTCAGACATGTTGCCGTGCAGGTCGGCGGCGATCCCCGAATCGCAACCCGTGTGCAGCAGCCTGCCGATCTCGGCGGCGTCGCGCCTGGAGATCAGTCCCATGCGCTGGTACTCCAGCGCGAACACCTTCTCGATCCGCGTGTACCACGGGAGGAGGTTCTCGATCTCGTACCTGAACTGAGGCTCCAGGATTTCCTCGTACAGTAACCGGTCAGGGACACTCTTGATCCTTCCGGTGAGCCGCCCGGCGGAGCCGTCCAGCTCTGGTTCTGCGGAAGCACTCATGTCTGCTCCAGTCTCGTCAGGGGCCGATTGCGGCGCTCAGCCCGCGAGGGCTTTCTGGACGACCTCCGCGAGCAGGTCAGGGCGGGTGGTGTTGAGGTAGTGGCCTCCGTGATCGGTCACCACCTGCCGGATGTCTCGTACGAACAGACCCCAGTTGTCGATGACGTCGCCGTAGTCGGTCATCAGCAGGTCGTCGGTCGCCAGGACGACGGTGGCCGGGCAGTTGACCTTGTTGCGCTCGATGTGCGACACCGCTATGTGCAGCCCGTGGGTCGCCTCGACGGCGTCGTAGCGGAAGGCCCGAGCCAGGTCCGCCCTTTCCGGTGCGGACAGCTCGCGCACCTCGTTCAGGCCCGTGTTGTCGACCAGCCACTCCATGATCTGCTGCTCGCTCATGTGCACCGCGTCGTTGGCCGCGTGATCGGCGGGGTCGATGGAGCGCAGGAGCTTGGCGACGATCAACAGGCGGTGGACCTGCTGCTCACGCCGTTCGAGCGCGCGCACCAGATGGATGGCCACCGAGGTTCCGGCGCAGTGCCCGAGCACCAGGACGGGACGGCCGCCCGCCTGCTCCTGAACCTCGTCGGCGAGCTGCTCCGCCAGCACGTTCACCGGTATCATCGGCCTGCTGTCCTGTTCCGTGCGACCCGGCAGCTCCACACCCAGGACCTGGACGGGCACGCCGGTCTCGGCGATCCGCCGAGCGAGCGGCACGTAGCTGATCGCGCCGCCGCCCGCGAAGGGGACGCAGACCAGCAGGGCTTCGGACGCGGCCGTCTGCGTGTCGGACGTGCGGCTCAGGTCCACCAGCAGGTCTCGACGGGCCCCGACGCGGGAGCCGAACCCCTGCGCTATCAGCCGTGCGGTCGGCTGGAGCAGCAGGTCATGGAGGGTGATCCGGCCGCGTGATGAGGCCGCGACCTTCATGGCGGCGATCGAATGGCCTCCGATGTCGAAGAAGTTGTCGGTGACCCCCACCTCCGCCGGCTCCAGGCCGAGCACCGAGGCGAACAGATCGCGCACGAACTCCTCGCGCTCGTCCGCGGGCGGCTCCCTGTGACTGTCGGTGTCCGCGGTGAGCGGCTGGACGGCGAGAACCCGGCGGTCGATCTTGCCGTTCGCGTTGAGCGGGAAAGCGTCGAGCCTGATCAGGATCTCGGGGTGCATGTAGTCCGGGATGATCTCCGTGAGCTGTCTCTTGAACTCGGCTCGGTCCGGCTCCGCCGTACCGACGTAGAAAGTGACCAGGCGCTTCTCCCGGGCGACGTCCCGGGCGAGAGTCACCGCGGTCTCCACGCCCGGCAACCGGTCCAGGGCGCCGTCCACTTCCGACAACTCGATCCGGTAGCCGCGGATCTTCACCTGCCCGTCGCGGCGGCCCGCGCAGTCGAGCAGCCCGCTCGGCAACCACCGGCCGATGTCACCGGTCCGGTACAGCAGCTCGGAACGGTCGTCGAGGGTGTTGGGCTCGAAGGCCTCCGCAGTACGCTCCGGATCGTTGATGTAGCCGAGGCCCACGCCTGCGCCGGTCACGCAGATCTCCCCGTAGCCGCCGATCGGCCGGGGACGGCCGTCGGGCCCCACCACGTGGATGGCGGTGTTGATGATGGGCCGGCCGATGGGCACCCGCCCGCCTTCCAGCCCGTCGGACATGAAGTGGTGGGTGACGTCGTCCGAGCATTCGGTGGGCCCGTAGGCGTTGATCGCGGTCACCTTGTACTGGTCGAACCAGCGACGGGTCAGCGCCGGAGGCAACGGCTCGCCGTTGATGATGTTGAATCGCAGGTCGGGCAGCGGGAAGGGGGACTGCTCCACCTCTGTCAGCAGCGCGTCGGTGTACGAGGGCACCGTTTCCAGGACGGTGACGCGGTCGTTCGCGAGGGCACGGAGGAAGACCGGCAGGTTCAGCACCGTGTCCTCGTCGTAGATGACCGTCCGGCCGCCGACGAGCCACGCGACGAGGAGTTGCCACACCGAGATGTCGAAGCACTGCGTGCTGATCTGGGCGACGGCGTCCTCCTCGGTCAGCTCCAGATCGACCACCTTGGCCAGCAGGTGGTTGAGCATGCCTGAGTGACGGATGGTGGCGCCCTTCGGGTCGCCGGTGGAGCCCGAGGTGAAGATGATGTACGCCCTGTCCTGCGGCGCTGGGCCGGCGGGCAGCTCGACCGGGTCCCCGTCCGTCTCCTCCTGGAGGGTGAGCACGGTCAGGCCCGGGTTCCGCTCGGTGAGGGCCGCGCCCAGGAGACTCGCGTCCGCGGGCTCGGCCACCAGGTGGCGCGAACCGCTGCGACGCAGGACGGCACTGATTCTGTCCAGCGGAAAGCCCCGGTCCTGTGGCAGATAGACCGCACCGATCTTGAACAGCGCGAGCATGGTCAGGGCCCAGCGGACGCCGCGGGGCTGAACGGTGGTCACCACGTCACCGGCCGAGACCCCGGCGGCCAGCAGTTGTGCGGCGACCCGGTCCGAGGCCAGGTCCAGCGTGGCGTAGTCCAGTTGCTCGTCGCCATGCGCCAGCGCGACGGCGGACGGGGTCCGACGCGCCTGCTCCGCGAAAAGGTCCAGGAAGCTGCCCTCCGGCAGCGGATACTCGGGACCGGCGGACATCTCGCGCAGAAGCCGTTGTTCGTCCGCCTCCATCAGGGTGAGGGCGGATCGATCGGCGGCCGGGTCCTCGGTCAGCGCCTGGAGGGCCCGTCTGTAGTAGCCGCCGAGCCGTTCCACCTGCTGCTCGGCGTAGATGGAACGGTGGTAGTGGAGGCTGAGCATGACCTCGTCGCTGACCGCGTCCTGGGAGAACTCGGCGCGGAAGGGGAACTCGCTCTGCACGTTGACGATCGAGCGGATCAGCCCGAAACCGTCGTGTGCGGTGAGACTCTTCAACACGTGGAAGTGGGTGAAGTTGAAGACGGTTTCGAAGAGCGTGTCCCGACTGCCCAGGGTCTTCTTGATCTCTGCCATGGGATAGCGCCGGTACGGCAGCAGTTCCCCCTCGGCCGCGTAGACCGACCGCACCAGGTCCTCCCACGTCTTCCCCAGGTCGCGCACCCGGAATGGCAGGGTGTTGAGGAAGAGCCCGGCGATGTCCTGACCGCCCTCGATCTCGGGACGGCCGGAGTGCTCGTAGCCGGTGAGGACGTCGGAGGAACCGGAGACGAAACTGAGCACCCCGACGTGAGCCGCCATCAGCACGGCCTTGACCGGCACGCACAGCCGCCGAGCGGTCGCCACGACGTCGTCGGAGAGTCCCTCGGGGAGGTCGACGTCGTGAATGCCGACTCCGTCACGCTCCGGCATGGGGTCCGTGTACGGGTGGACCCGGGTGCTCTCCGCGCCGTCCATCACGTCCTGCCAGAACGCGCCCTGCTCGGGTGAGGCCAGGGCGGCCCGCTCCAGTTCGACATAACGCCGATGGGACATGACCGGCTTGGACCGCCCTTCCACGTCCTCGCCGTCCAGCAGGGCGAAGTAGGCGGCGAACAGGTCACGGTGGATGGTGTTCACGCTCCACCCGTCCAGGGCCGCGTCGTGGTAGCTCAGGGAGTACTGGTACTCGTCGTCTCCGAGGAGGTGCAGGTGAACGCGGACCAGGTCCACGGTGCCGTAGCGGAAGCCGCCACGCAGTTCCAGCTCCGCGAACCGGTGCAACTCCTGCTCCTGTTCCCGCGCCGGCAGATGGCGCAGGTCGAAGATCATTAATGGTGGCGCGGCGGTCTCGTGCACGAGCTGCAACGGCTCGCCGAATCCCTGGAGGTGGAAGGACGTCCGCAGCAGCGGGTGTCGGCTCACCAGGACCCGTACCGCCTGCTTGAACAGCTCGACATCGACGGTTCCGCGGATGCGGTAGCTGAGGATGTCGTGGTAGAGCCCTTCGGTACCGCTGCGGGTGGCCTCGTAGATGAGGCCGACCTGAAGCTGCGACATCGGATAGGCGTCGACCAGGCCGTTCGGCAGCGACACCCGATCCGCCGGGTCGACCAGCGCGAACGGCTCCGTCTCAGAATCGGAGCCGGGCTCCACGGCGGGTGTGTCCAGCGCGACGCGGTCGGTCAGTTCCGCGATGGTCGGGTGCTCGAACAGCTCCTGGAAGGTGAAGTTCAGTCCGGCGGCCCTGGCGCGGCCCAGGACCGTGATGAATTTGATCGAGTCTCCGCCGAGGGCGAAGAAGTTGTCGTCGACGCCGATCCGTTCGACGCCCAGAACCTGGGTCCAGATGTGGGCCAACTGCTCCTCGGCGGGGGTGCGGGGGGCGCGATAGGCGATCGCGGCGGGGGCACCCGGCAGAGGCAGGCTTGAGAGGTCGCGCTTGCCATTGTGGCTGGTGGGAATGGCCGCGACCTCGACGATGAACTGCGGCACCATGTAGGGAGGCAGTTCGGCCTGGAAGGTCGCACGGAGCGCGGCCTCGTCGAAGTCGTCGTCCACGGTGACATACGCCACCAGGTACGGCTCGCCGGAATCCGTCCTCGGCGCGGCGGCCGCGCACTGGCGTACGCCGCGGCACTGCTTGGCCACCTGCTCGATCTCGCCGAGCTCGATGCGGTATCCACGGATCTTGACCTGGGTGTCCAGCCGCCCCAGGTACTCCACCGTGCCGTCCGAGAGCCAGCGTGCCAGGTCGCCCGTGCGGTAGCGCCGTTCACCGTCCGGACCTCCGGGGGCGACGAAGCGCTCCTCCGTGAGGTCGGGGGCGTGCAGGTAGCCTCGCGCCAGGCCGACACCGGAGATGCAGAGTTCACCGGGGGTGCCGATCGGGGCGAGCGCTCCCGAACGTCTCCTCACCGACAGGCGGATGTTGCTGATCGGACGGCCGATGGGCACCGGCCTGGTAAGGTCCGCCTCCGCACACGGAAAGTACGTCACGTCGACCGCGGCCTCGGTGGGACCGTACAGGTTGATCAGCTCGCGGTCGCCGCCGAGCTGCTCCTGGAACAGGAGCGCGTGGTCGGTGGCGAGCGCCTCGCCGCTGGCGAAGACTCGTCGCACGGAGGCCAGCCGAGCCGTCGTGTCCGTGGCCGCGAGGAACCCGAGGAAAGCCTGGAGCATCGAAGGGACGAAGTGCAGAGTGGTCACACCGCTCTGCTCGATGCGCCGGATGATCCGCTCGGGATCCCGCTCGTCGCCGTTGGGCAGCGTGGCGACAGAGGCTCCGGCGATGGACCACCAGAAGATCTCCCAGACCGACACGTCGAAGGTGAACGGCGTCTTGTGGAGGATCACGTCGTGAGCGTCGAGCGGGTATGCCTTCTGCATCCACCACAGGCGGTTGACGATGGCCCGGTGCTCGACCATCACGCCCTTGGGCCGGCCTGTCGACCCCGAGGTGTAGATGATGTAACAGATGTCCTCCGCGGTGGTGACCGGCTCCACGTCTTCGTCCCGCTGCGCGAGGACGTCGGGGTCGTCGACCAGAAGCACTGTGTGCCCGCCGACGGTGGCGGCGGTCTCCTCGACGGCCACCACCAGGCTCGTACGGCTGTGCTCCAGCAGGTAGTCGATCCGGTTACGGGGCAGGGTCGGGTCGATGGGCAGGTAGGCGCCGCCCGCCTTCAGCACACCGTAGACGGCCACCAGCAGGTCGGTGGAACGTGGTACGCACACGGCCACCGCGTCGCCCGGCCGCACACCGCGCTCTCGCAACGCGCGGGCCAGCCGGTTGGCCGCGGCGTTGAGCTGCCGGTAGGTCGTCCCGCTGTCCGTGACCGCGATCAGGTCCGGTTCCGCCGCGGCGCGTTCCTCCAGGAAGCTGTGCAGCAGGCGGTCGTCGGGGAAGTCGGCCGCGGTGTCGTTGAAGGCTCCGCCGAGCAGGGCCGCCTCCTGCTCGTCCGGGCCGAGGAGCAGGTCGATCGGTGCGGACGGGTCCGCGACCAGGGCGCCGAGCAGGCGCGCGTAGGAGGTGGCCAGACGTTCGGCGGTCGACGCCGCGAACACCCCGGCGTCGTACTCCACCTCGACGCGAGCCTCACCGGCCACCAGATACAGGTCGAACAGCAGGCTGCAGCCGACCTCGCGCGCCTGCTCAGCGGTGAGCCCGCCCGCCAGCGACAGCGACAGGTCGCCTGGCCGCAGGTCGAGGTGGTCCAGCAGCCCCGGGAGCGGAACGTCGAGATGAGCGGAGGTGGCCAGATACTCGGCCCGTACGGCGGTGAGCAACTCCCGGCCCGACTCGTGCGCCGCGATCTCAACGGTCTGTGGGACGGCCTGGTCGGTGGTGCCGGGCAGCCCCACCGGTGCGAACACGGTGACCACCGGCCGGTCCGTCGCCCGGGCCGCCAGCAGGGCGAGTACGGCCGTCCCGAGGACACGCCGGAGAACGGTGTCATCGCCGGTCACCCTGGAGGCGGCCTGTAAGGTCTCATCGCTCAGCCCCGCGCTCACTCGGGCGGGGGCGGGGGCATCACGCCGTATGTGGTCACGGACGAGAACGGTGGGGTCGGTCCACGCGTCCTGCCGCGCCCGCCAGAACTCCGCCTGGGCGGGATGGGCTCGAAGGGCATGCTGAACAGCAAAAGTGCTGGTCATTCGGCAACTCCGTTCAATGGCAGAGAACCAACGGGGCAGGTGTCGCCCTTTGTGCGGAGGAGGGAATGTTCGAAGACAGGCGGGTCAGGGGCATGTTTTCTGCGCGGTGACCGGTTCAGTGGGTGAGCTGGGCTCAGACTGGGACGGGTGGCGCGCGTTCTCCTTGGTCTCCCAGTAGGCGGCCACCCCGGTCGCGAACAGCGTGGCCGCGAACAGGCCGCTCTGGTACGGAAGGTGGTGCAGCAGCAGCCCGCCTGCTCCCGCGATCAGCCCGATGAACATCGCGCGACGGCTCGTGAAGGAGGAGACGACCAGGGCGATGAAGGTGGCGTAGACAGCGAAGTCCAACCCCCAGTCGCTGAGCTGTGAGACGCTGCGACCGAAGAACCAGCCACACAGGGTGCTGAGGTTCCACGCCAGGTAGATGATGACCGAACTGCTCAGCACGTACCAGCGACGGTGGTCCTCTTCACCTTCCAGCGGCTGGCTGAACCGTTTGGCCGCAAGGGCGTAGACCGCGTCGATCATGCCGTAGGCGATTACCAGGCGCCAGACCAGGGGCATCGGCCGGACGTACTGGGCGAGTGCGGCGGAGTAGAAGACATGGCGCAGATTGACCAGGAGAACGGTCAGCACGGTCAGCGGCCAGGCGGCGCCGGACGTCAGCATGCCGAGGCCGACCATTTGGGCCGACCCCGCGTTCACCAGCAGACTCATGAGCATCGAGTTGGTCAGGTCGAGGCCGCGTTCCTGGGCGAGCGCGCCGAAGAGCAAGCCGAACGGCACAGCACCGACGATGACGGGGATGACTGACAAGGCCCCCTGCAGGGCCTCTCCCTTCCAGCCGTTGCTGGGCAACATCGAGCGCTCCTCCATAGAGATCGAGCAGGTATGTCAAAGGACCAGCCTGGAGACGGCGAACCCGGCCACCGCGCTGACGAACACGAGAAAGAAGGAGTCCCGCTTGATCACGCCCATGCCGAAGCCGCACAGGGCGCCGACGAGGTATGGCGTGAACCACCCCCATCCGCCCACCACGTGGTCGGGGACCAGCACCGCGGGAACGATGATCGCCATCAACACGGCGGGCATCACATAGGGCAGTGTGCTGCGGATCGTCGCCGGAAGTCGTTCGGGATTCACCGGGCCGAAGAGCAGATAGCGTGTCATGAATGTCACGGCCCCGCACAGCACGATGGTCAACGTCGTCATGGTTACCGCCCCGGTTCAGAAGGTGAAGTCAGCCGCGTCGACGAGCTGCGCCGTGCCGGTCTCCGGCTGCGGCAACACCGGGTTCCCCGGATTCCGGTGAAGCTCGTCCAGAATCTCAACGACCTTGTCAAGCAGGAACGCGACAGAGTCATGGCCGAACAGCGCGGTCGAGTACTCGAGCTCCAGCGAGTAGCCGTTCGGTGTCTCGAACGCCTGGAGGTTCAGATCGAACCGGCATGTGCCGACGTGCGGCAGGGACAGGGTGATCCGCCTGCCGTGCTTGCGAAAGCTGTGGAAGTCGATGTTCTGCAAGGCGAAGAAAGCGTCGAAGAGGGCGTTGCGGCTCAGGTCCCTGGGGACGTCCAGACGGCGTACAAGCCGGGTGAACGGGTACTCCTGGTGCTCCAGGGCTCCGATGTGCTCCGCGGCGAGGTCCTGCAGCAGGTCGGTGAGCGTGCCGGCCGGCCGCAGGCGAGCCCGGAGCACGACGGTGTTCACGAACATCCCCACCACGGATTCCAGGTCCGGATGGGGCCGCCCGCTCATCGGGCTGCCGATCGCCAGATCTCGCTGACCGCTGAGACGCGCCAGCGCGGCGGCGTACGCCGTCAGGAGGACGACGAACGACGTAACCGACTCCCGACGCATGATCCTTCGAACCGGTTCGGGGGAAAGCCTCCTGACCACCACGTCACCCTCGGTGCTGCGCAGGGGAGGACGAGGCCGGTCCGTGGGAAGGTCCAGCGCGGGGACAGGGGCGGCGAACCTGTCCATCCAGTAGCGTTCGGCCCGCTCCGACTCCGGCCCCTCCAGCCGACCGGTCGCCCAGCGGGCGGCGTCCGCGTAGCTCACCGCCGGGGCCTCCGGGAGGAAGCCCTCATAGAGATCGAAGAGTTCCTCCACGAACAGGCGCAGTGAGACGCCGTCGAACACGATGTGGTGGACATCCAGGTAGAGCAGGTCTCCTGCCGGGTCTCCGCGTACCAGAAGCACGCGCAGGAGAGGAAGACTTCCCAGGTCGAAGGGGTGCACCAGGAGCGGGAGCAGCTCGCGCTCCGTCGGCGGAGCCTGATCCGCCTCCACGACCCGGAGATCGACCGGCGCCTCCTCCTCCACCACCCGCCGCACACCGTCCGCCGTGGTGGCGAACCGGGTGCGCAGGACGTCGTGACGAGAGAACAGGGCGGCCAGCGCCGTACGCAGTCGTTGCGGGTTCAGCGGGCCGTCGACCTGCAGTTTGACCGGGATGTTGTAGACCAGGCTCTTCTGGTTCACCTGCCACAGCGCGTACAGCGCCTGTTGCTGGGGATGGAGGACACCGTCGTCGGGCTCGCGTCTCTCTATCGCGGACAGCTCCGCGCCATTGGCGGTGTCCAGGATCCGCGCCATCTCCGAGAGAGTCCTGGCCTCGAAGAGCTGCCCGAAGCCCACCGTCACCCCGAGGGTACGAGCGATCCGACCGATCAGGCCGCCCACGGTGATCGAGCTGCCCCCCAGGAGGAAGAAGTCGTCTTCCGCGCCCAGCGTTTCGGCCTCAAGGCAGAGGATGTCCGCCCAGAGGCGGGCCAACGCGAGCTCCGACGCGGTTTCCGGAGGCCGGCCGACACGGCGCACGGGGGGCGGGTCCGGCAGCCTGGTCCGATCGACCTTTCCGTTGGCGTTGAGCGGCAGGCGGTCCATCCGCACCACGCGGTCCGGACACATGTACGCGGGAAGGCGCAGCCGGATCGCGGGAAGCAGGTCTTCCTCGTCACAGCCCGGCGCCAACACCACGTGACTGATGATCCGTTTGACGTCATCGGGCCCGGTCTCGACATGGGTGTGCGTGTCGACCAATCCTGGAATCTCCAGGAGAGCGCTGTCGATCTCCTGGATCTCCACGCGATGCCCACGGATCTTGACCTGGTTGTCCACCCGGCCGTGGAAGGACAGGACGCCGTCCCCGGCGTCGCTGACCAGGTCGCCCGTCCGGTAGTGGCGAACGCCGTCGAGCACGACGAAACTCTCCGCCGTCAGCTCGGGGTTGTTCAGGTAACCCCGTGCGAGCCCGGCTCCGGCGACGTAGAGCTCGCCGACTTCTCCGACCGCTGCCGGCAGTCGTGCGGAGTCAAGGACAGCGACGGTGGTCCCGTTGATCGCACGACCGATCGGTATCGGACCGGCGTAGTCCCGCTCGATCGGGAAGGTCGTGGTGAACGTCGTGTTCTCCGTCGGACCGTAACCGTTTATGACCCGCAGCTGCGGACATGCCTTGCGTACGAGATTCACATGCCGATGAGAGAGCACGTCTCCGCCCACAAGCAGGGTCCGCAGCCTGGCGAAAACGGTCACGTCCTCGTCGACCATCTGGTTGAACAGGGGCGCGGTGAGCCACAGGACGGTGATGTCCGCGTCATGCATGGCCTGTCTGAAACGCGCGGGTACGAGTAGCACGTCGTGGTCCACGATGTGCAGGGTCGCGCCGTTGAGCAGCGCCCCCCAGATTTCGAAGGTGGACGCGTCGAACTCCAGAGCCCCGGTCTGCAGGAACCGTTCGGCGGCGGAGAACTCGAAGTAGTCGGCTCCCCGGACGAGCCGCACGACCCCGGCGTGCTCGACCATCACGCCCTTGGGACGGCCGGTGCTACCGGAGGTGTACATCACATACGCCAGCGGTGACGAGGCTCCCCCTTCGGCCGGATCGAGGTAGGCGGGCCGCAGTTCCGGGGCCCCGTCACGGGTGAGGAGCGCGGTGAGACTCAGGAGTTCGGTGTGGCGGGGGACGGCGGGAGCGATCCGCGCCTCCGACTCCGCGTCGCAGACGAGAAGCGCGGCGCGTGAGTCCTCGAGAACGCGCGTGACACGCTCGCCGGGGAACTCCGGATTCACCGGGAGATACGCGCCGCCGGCCATCAGCACACCAAGCATGCAGACCACGGCGTCAGCGGAGCGAGGGAAGGACAGGGCGACCAGCGCCCCGTCCCGGATACCGAGTGCGGCAAGACGCTCGGCCACCGCCGTAGCGCGAGAATGCAGTTCACGGTAGGTCAGACGATTCGACCCGTGCACCACGGCAAGGGAGTCGGCACTACTCTGGGCCTGCTCCGCAAATAACTCGCATATACTTCGCAGGTGGCCGTCGTCGTGGGAGGGCGAGATCGGAGACGGTCGAATGTCGAACATGCTCGGGTTTTTCTCCTTGAGCGCTGAAGCCCTGGCGAGGAGAGATTTTCGGCTGACCATTTTGCCCGGATCGGGCATCAGGCGGGCGCGGTGGCCGTGGCCGACAACCTGAGGCGAAGACGTGGGAGAGAGGTTGTCGGTGCCGTCTCTTTTCGAGATGGCAACCAATTGCCCTCGCCATTGAAAGGTTGACGGCAATGCCGTGACAGGCACTCTGGCGGATGGCTCGCACTTTTGAATCGGCGCACACCGCGCATGAAACTCGACAGCCAGAACGGAACGAGCGATGAGTGCATGTTCCCCCGTTTTCTTCCCCGCGCAACGTTCATTGCAAGCTTAAAGTAACTATGAGTCCGTGATCTGAGGTTGTCAACCGTCCCGCCCGGATATGGGGTGCTTTGATATCTTGGTTGACACCTGTTGCTTTCAGATTGAACAATAGGGCCGGTCGAGCCGCGCGTTACTTACGGGCCTCGTACATCCGGACTTCGCAGTCCACGTATCCGCAGAAGACAATCCGTTCGCGCATTGTCAACACGCCGTCACGGCGTCGGATGCCCGTCCGCGCACCGGCAACCACTCGGTCCGGCGGAGAAGGCACCTATTCCGGAGGCGTCTTTGCCCTGGGTGCGCCGGACGACCGCGGCGTGCCGCCGGGTTTATCGCGACGGACAGGCGTCACTTTGGAGAACCGGCGCAATTACCCACCGCAGCAATCGGCGCGTGGAACCGCAATCGGAACGACGGTGCGGCTCGCGGGTTCACACCGGTTGGATTCCGAACGGGCGGCAGCGCGTGAAGTGGCCGACCGGGCTTCGGCCGACTGGCGGGTGAACACCGTGTGGCGAGACCGGAAAAACGTGCACCACTCTTCAGGGCCATGACCGGGAAGCCTGGGAAGCGGACCGTCCGAAAGCGCAGTCCAATCCATCCCCGAGTTCGGTTCCGATGGGCCCTCAAAACTCCGTGCGGCGCCTCTCCGTGCTTGGCCCCACACGTTCGGAAGACCGACTTCACGCTGTGGCCGTAACTGAATCGGCGCGCCCGTCAACTCTCCGGAGGGGGCCGTCGGTAAACGCGGGCCCGGTCTCCTCGGCCACCTGCTCGCATAACGGCAGATTGTTTCCTCAAATTAGAGACGGCCATAAACGTCGAATCGGGTGTGCACAAAGACGCCTGTTTCGGTGTTCTGGCAGATCGTCCGGCCTGCGCATGCAGCCGAAAACTTCAGGCCTGTTCTTCGCGGGAGGATCCCGCGTCGTTTCTCGCATGCTCTGCGCGCCTCCGGCACGAAAACTCGACATCGAGATATCTCTCATCGGCCAGGCGCCTGTCCAGAGGTTCTGCGCGTAACCGGGCATGAGATCGCCGGGGCATGAGGGCACGACGCCGGAACCGTTCCGCGGCACATCGCCACCGCCATCGCCATCGCCACCGCCGACGCCGCCGGAGACGTGGACCGGCGGCGATCTCCGTCCGCGTCCGGATCGTCCGGGGCCCTCCCGGCCGCCTCCTTCCCGTGAATGCGCGACGAAGCCGATCTGAATGCGCCCGGTGGTTGGCTGGCGGAGCAACGGATGGGTGGTGGGGGCTGGTTGCGGAGGGATTCCTATGAATACCGATCAGTTTTGTGTACTTCAGGAGGCCGTTCCGCCAGCCGACGTCCGGCGGTCATCCGGCGGGCGTGACCGGCTGCGGTCGGCGATCGACGCCGACCCGCTGTTACGCCTTTACGCGGCGATCCCGGACGACGCGCGGCCCGGCACGCTCTGGCCGGTCCATCCGGGCTTCCCCGGCGGCACCGTGGCCGTGCCGGTCACCGCCCTGGCCGCCGATCGCGCTCGATTACCGGTGCCGATCGGCGAACGCAGGCAGTGGCGGGTCGATCCGCTCTGGTCGTTCGCCGAGTACGTGGTCCGCCCTCTGGTGACGGTGTTCCGGGTCGCGCTCGACCGCTACGGCGTCCTGCTGGACGCCGAGCCTGACCGGATGGCGGTGGAGGTCGCCGGGACCGGCCGGGCCACCGGGCGGGTGGTGGTCGCGGGGGCGACGACGCCCTCGGAGGGCGATGCCGACCGGGCCGCCGCGGACCTGGCCCGCTGCCTCGACCTGCTCGCCGAGTGCGCCGAGAAAAGGGTGCCCGGTCGGCCCCACCCGGATCACGTGCGCGCCCACGTCCGGCGGATCGTCGAGCAGGAACTGCGCTTCCTCCGCCCCGAGACCGCGGCGCTGCTGCGCGGACGCCATCCGCTGGCGCCGTACGTCCACGGTGTGCCGGACCGGCAGGATCACGCGCTGCGCCGGGTGCTCGACCTGGTCGCGGAGCGGGATCTGCGCCGGCGCGCGGAAGCGGCCCTGCCGCCGCCGACGGTGCTGCTGGATCTGGACGCCCTGGGATCCTCGGCCGTCGGCCTCGGCCGGTTCGTCCGCGACGTCGAGGACCACGGCGGGACCGTGGCCTTCGGCACCGCGGTCCGGGAGCGGGAACGCGGCCGGATAGAGGCTGCCCTGGCCCGGCACGGCCTGCCGCACCCGCGGCTGGTGCAGATGCCCCAGCCCGTCGAGGATTTCGTGGCCGTCGTCGACGACACCGTCACGCTGGAGCGCAATCCGCGCCCGGTGGACGCGCCCCACGGCTCCCGGCTGTCGCACAGTCATTCGATCTCCGAACTGCCCCTCGGCGAACTGCGGGTCCGACCGGTGGTCGCCGAGCACGCCGTGCGCCTGTCGGCCGCGGCCTCCGCGGCGCTGGTCGACAACCTGGTCCTGCGGGCGGGGGAGAGCGCCCGCGACACCGCCGCCCGGGCGTCGCGCGCGCCCGCGCCGGCGAGGGAGACCTCGCACGAGCGCGCGCTGCGGCTCGTCCACCACGTCCTGACCCGCAAACAGTTCTGGCGGGGCAGCCGCGCCGCGTACCCGCAGGCGGCGGCGGCCCGCGACATGATGCGGGCCATCCGCCGCGGCGAGCCGATCCGGCTGGTGCTTCCGGCCTTCCCGGTCAAGCACGCCGACAGCGGCCTCAAGGCGTTCGGGACGTTGCCCGACCTGGCCGAGCTCGCGCTGCTGGTCCGGCTGCTGGAGCTGGGCACCGCCCTGGGCGAGGTCTACCCGCCCGGCGTGCGGATCACCCTGCTCACCGACGGCCACCACTTCCGGGTGCGGCCGCCGGAGCTCCACAGGGCCTACCTCGACCGGATCGCCGGTTACCTCCGCCTGATCGGCGCTGAGCGGATCATGAGCCTGGAGGACGTCGACGCCGCGGCCCTGCGGCTGCTCGGGGCGGACGTCATGGGGACGCGGACCGGCCTGCTGGAGGCCCATCAGAAGGCGCTGACGGACGCGTACCGCGAACTGGACGTCACCGAGGATCCGGCCGGCGTGCTGGCCCGAAGCCGGAGGCTGGATCCGGAGCCCGGCGCCCCCGGCGTGACGGTCGCCGACATCTTCCGGTCACTGGTGCACTCGGTGGAGGTGCGGCCGCCGTCCGGAGCCGACCACCGGGAGTGGTCCGCGCTCCTGTACGCGGACCTGTACAACGTCGGGGAGGCGGTCGCGCCGGAGGTGGCGCGGGGCCGCCGCGAGATCCTCCGGCGCGCCTGGGAGGCCGCCCTCCGATACGTCGCCGTCACCCGGACCGACAACGATCTGGGGTACGACCAGATGTTCGCCCCCCGGGTCCGGCTCACCCTGAGCGTCCCGTCGCCCGGGCGGTGCGGGTTCGCCGGCCTCGGCGGCTCGACGGTGCTCCCGTGGCAGGGGACGGCGGCGGTGGACGCGGGCGGTCACGTGTCCACCGACTTCGCGATCCACCTCCTGGACCAGGGCTTCGTGCCGGTCCACTCGCCGCTGCAGGGCGGCGAGCAGCCCTGGTTCATGGCTCCGGTGACCGAGGTCCAGCCCGCCGGCCCCGCCAGGCTGGACCCCGGCTTTCTCGACCGGATACGCCTGCGCAGGCGCTGACCGGTCAGGTCTGGTCCGGGGTGCCCATCGACGTGCCGAGATCGCTGATCGTGGCCCGGAGCTGCCCGGTCAGCGACTCGCCGTCGTCGGTGGACCATCCGAGGGCGTAACCGGCCCTGGCCCGGTTCGCGGTCAGCGGCGGAAGGCGGCAGCCCGCCGGGGCGAGCTGCCGGACGTTCCTGACGTCCGGCCGTCCGGCGAGCACCTCCACCGGGGCGACGGTCCGGCGGACGGTGCCGGAGGCCAGCAGGAACCGCACCTCCGCCCGCCGGGCGGGGGCCTGCCGCTCCGCGGGGAGCGGCAGGCCCAGTGCCAGGCAGGCCTGGTCGAGGTAGAGGTCGCGGCCGTGCACCGCGGCCACCAGTTCGGTGATGAAGTCGCCGGCCGGGCGTACGGTCGCCTCCAGCGGCACGGGCCGCGGGCCGTCGGTCTTCACCTCCACGTGCAGGACGGCCGACTCGACCCGCCAGGCGGCGACCAGGTCGCGGACGAGGGCGCTCACGGCGGCGTCGGGACGGTCGGCCAGGGCGGTGGTGTGGGCGACCTCGAGGAAGCCGGTGGGGCCGCCGGTCTGCTTGCGGGTCAGCGAGGCGAAGACCACCTCGCCGCGGTGCACCACGGCCTCGACGCTCGCCTCCGCGCCGGGAAGGTACTCCTCCACGATGCCGGTACGGCTGGGCGAGGCCGCCTGCACCCGCGGCCACCGGTCCAGCGCCTCCTCGGCGGTGCGCACCGCGAACACGGCGGTGCTTCCCGCGCTGTCCAGCGGTTTCAGGACGGCGGCCGCGTGACCGGCGGCGAAGAACCGGACCAGATCGTCGGGGCCGGTGACGGCCGAGTGCCGGGGGCCGGGCAGGCCGTGCCTGCGGCCGACCTCACGCTGGCGGGCCTTGCTGCGGGCGACGCGCGCGGCGTGGACGCCCGGACCGGGCAGGCCCAGTTCCCGTGCCACCGTCGCGGCGGTGACCAGCGACCCCTCGGCCAGCGTGGTCACGCCGTCGTGGCCGGCCGCCATCCGGGTGAGGGCCTCCACGTCCGCGCTCTCGTCGCGGACCTCCACCGGGTGGAAACGATCGACCAAGTGCTCGTAGCCGCCGGCGCCGGCCCCGTCCGCGAGAGTGACCGACAGGCCGGCTCGCGGCCACGTCGAGAACGCCCGCTCGCGGTGCGGGTCCGCGCCGACGACGAACAGCCTCACAGGCCCGCGCTCCTGACGAACCGGTCGAGATGGGAGACGGTGCTCTCCCAGAGTGCGACGACGTCCGCCTCGTCGTACCGTTCGGTCTTGTACCGCAGGCTGGCCTGCAGGCCGCCGTCGTCCTCCTCGACCCAGTACGACAGCAGGGCGCCCTCCTGCTGGCCGAGGTTGATCGACAGCTCGTGCACCTCGGTGCCGGCGAACGGGAGCGGGCGCAGCGCCGCGCGCATCCGCAGCGGCTGGGCGTTGAACGACAGGTACGGCAGCGACAGCGGGCTGCTGAAGCGGTGCGGGAGGGCGTCGGCCACCACCAGCGGCCACGGCACCCGGGCCGCGTCGAGCGCCTCCACCATCGCGGTCTGGAAGGACCGCAGATGCTCGCGCGGATCGGAGTGCCGGGCCTGGTTGACGACGGCGACCTGGCTGGCGAACCAGCCCACCGTGCCGTGCAGGTCGGCCCGGGGCCGGCCGGCGACCACCATCGTGGTGGCCGTCGGGAAGTGTCCGCCGAGGTCGGCCAGGGCCGCGTCCAGAGCGGCGAGGACGAGCTGCGTCCTGGTCAGCCGGACGCTCCGGGCCACCGGAGTCAGCCTCTCGTACGACTCGGGGTCCAGCCTCCGCGTGACCGGCAGGGTGCGGGCCCTGCCGGTGGGAGGTCGGTCGAGAGAGGCGATCCGCTCCGCGGCCTTCCGGCGCAGCCGCAGGCCCGCCTCCGAGTCCAGATAGTCGTTCTGACGTCTGACGAAGTCGTCGAAGGTGTCCTGAACCGGTTCCGGATCCTCGGCGGAGGCGCCGACCTCGCGGTCGTAGAGCAGGCGGAGGTCGCGGACGAGGACCCGCCGGGACCAGGCGTCGCACACCAGGTGGTCCACGATCAGTCCGAGCAGGACCTCCGTCGTCTCCGGCACCGGGACGACCACGAGCCTGGCCAGCGGTCCGCGCTCGACGTCGAACGGTCGCTCGGCCGCCCTCACGAGCTCCTGCCGGGCGAGGTCCGCGGGGTCGGCTCCCGCCGGGGCCGGGAGCCGCACCAGGTCCTCCGGCTCGGCGGGGTCGAGCCGCCACAGCGGCTTCTCGCGGTCGAAGGAGGACAGGAGGACCGGATGCCGTCGTTGCAGGAGATGCCAGGCGCGGTTGAGCGCCGTCAGGTCCAGACGGCCGTGCACGCGCAGCGCGGACACCGAGTGGAACGCCCGGTAGAGCCCCGCCCGCGCGTCCTCGGCCAGCTGGAGCAGCCGGCCGCGCTGACTCCACGACGGGGTGACGGAGCCCCTCACGCCAGGCCCCGGCCGGTCAGGTAGCCGGAGATCTCCTTGACCGTCGGATGGTCGAAGACCAGGCCGAGCGGGATCTCGGCGCCCAGGGCGTCCTCCAGCCGGGCGGCGATCTCCATCGCGGACAGCGAGTCGACGCCGAGCTCGAAGAGGTCCTCGGTGACCGGAACCGAGTCGACGCCGAGGACCTTCCCGCAGATCTCCACGACCCGCGCGGTCACGGCGTCCTCGGAGGCGTCCGCGGCCTCCGCCCGCTGGGCGGGGACGGCCTCCGCCGCCCTCGCGGGGCCCAGGGCGCGCAGGCTCGCGCGGTCGACCTTGCCGTTCGGCAGCAGCGGCAGGTCGGCGTGCGGGACGAACTCGTCAGGGACGGCCGCGGCCGGCATCTCCCGCAGGATCGCCTCCCTGAGCAGGCGGACCGGCGGCACGGCCTGGTCGGCCACGAGGTGGCCGACCAGGAGCACGGCGCCGCGCTCGTCCACCCTGTCCACCACGGCGGCGTCCCGTACCCCGGCCACGCCGCGCAGCACCCGCTCGATCTCGGGCAGCCGCAGCCGGACACCGCGGACCTTGACCTGCTGGTCGAGGCGGCCGAGCAGGTGCAGCCGTCCGTGCTCGTCCCACCGCCCCAGATCACCGGTGCGGTACGCCGGCTCGCCCGTGGGAGCCGCCGCGAACGTGCCCGCCTCGCCCGCGTCGAGATAGCCCAGCGAGCGATAGCGGGTGGTCAGCACCACCTCGCCGGTCTCGGCGGGCTCCCAGGAGTCCGGCCGCAGCACGCTGACCGCGCAGCCGGGCAGCGGCTCGCCGACCGGCAACGGGCCGGACCCCGGCTCGGCGGGCACCTCGAAGAAGCACTTGGCCAGGGTGGTCTCGGTCGGCCCGTAGAGGTTGACCACCCGGGAGCCGGGCGCCACCCGGGCACGCCAGTCGCCGACCAGTTCCGCGTGCAGCGGCTCGCCGGCGAAGAAGGCCACCCGCAGGGTCGGCACCGCGGTGTCCACGGCGTCGGCCGCCAGCCACCGGCGGACCAGCGACGGCACCACGTGGGCCAGCGTGACCCCGTACGCCCGCGCGAACGTGAAGACCCGGTCGGCGTCCCGGGACCGCGACCCGGGCAGGCAGAGTGTGGCGCCGCTGACCAGCGGGGTGAAGACGTCCCGCAGCACCACGTCGAAGGACCAGCCCGTCAGCTGCGCCACCCGGTCGGCGGGCCCGACCGAGAAGGCGTCCCGCTGCCAGCCGACGAAGTGGCCGAGCGAGTCGTGCGCGCCGAGCACCGCCTTCGGGCGTCCGGTGCTGCCGGAGGTGAAACAGACGTACGCGGGCGCCCGCGGGTCGAGGTCGGCGGGCGCGGCCAGCGGCTCGGGACGGTCGGGGATCGTCCTCGGCAGGGTCTGTCCGGGTTCGAACACCCGCCATCCGCCGTCGTCCGCCCGCACCAGGAATCGGGCTCCCGCCGCTTCGATCATGGTGTCGCGAAGCTCCGGTGACAGCGCCGAGTCCATCGGAAGGATCACGCAGCCGGCGTAGAGGGCGCCCAGGAGGGCGGTCACCGCGGCCGGCGTCCCGCCGTCCTCGACGGCCACCACCTCGCCCGGTCCCGCGCCGAGCTCGCGAAGCAGGCCGGCGAAGCCTCGCGCCCGCCGGAGCAGCTCGCCGTACGAGAGGGAGCCCGCGGGACCGTCGACGGCCGGCGCGTCGGGGCGCGCGGACGCGACCTCCTCGACCATGCGGTGGACAAAAGTCATCGTCATATCCGTTCGTCGGTGTCATGTGCCCGGGCCCGCCGGGCCTGCAGGGTCAACAGGACGGCCGCCGCCGCCAGCCAGCCCAGGCCGACGGCGGCCTCCGCGGCCGCGTGCCCCAACCAGGGGCCGTCCGCGAGCGCGCCACGCACGGCCAGCAGGCCGTTGGTCATCGGCAGCCCGTGTGCCAGGGCCGCGAGCGCGTCCGGCAGCCGGTCGAGCGGGGCCACCGCGCCGGTCAGCGCCAGCAGCAGATAGCTGACGACGTTCGCGATGAAGGTGTCGGTGCGGTACGCCATCGTGACCGCCGTGACGGCCATCCCGAACGCGCTGGTGGACAGCGCCACCAGCAGCACCAGCCCGGAGGCCGCCCACATGCCCGCCAGCAGCGCGGGCCGGTCGAACAGCAGGCAGGCCCCGGTCGCCGCCACCAGCACGCCCACGACGCCCTCCACGACGAACGCCCACCAGCGGACGGCCGCCACCACCGGCAGCGGGATCCGAGACAGCCGCATCCGGTGGAGGGTGCCGAAGATCCGGTCGCCGAGCAGGATCTCGCCGCCCTTGATCACCGTCGCGAGCGTGACCACCTGCAGGGCCCCGCCGACCAGCGCGAAGTCCCGCCCTGCCGGACCGGCCGCCACCAGCCCCACGTACGCGATGAACACCGCCTGCAGGATCGCCCGCGGCAGCGAGCCGGCCAGCACCACCCGCAGCGGGTAGACAGCCCGGTACTCGCGCCACGACAGGACCGCGACGGTGCGCAAAGCCGCCAGATCAGACCAGCTCAAGAGTGCCCTCCGCGCGGATCCTCCGCAGCACGACACGTAGACCGACGGCGGCGACCACCGCGTAGCAGGCGGAGGTCGCCAGCAGCAGCAGCCAGTCGCCCGGCTGCTGTCCCCGCCCTGCGGCGGCGTCGAACAGCAGCTCGGCCGCCCAGCGCAGGCTGACCAGCGTCGAGAGCCGCTGCGCCCAGTCCGGCAGCACGGTCGTCGGAACCAGCAGGCCGCCCAGGATGAACACCGGATAGGTGAGCGCCTCGGCGATCCGGACCGCCGAACGGGCCAGCAGGAACACCGAGCACAGCAGCAGCCCGAGGGTGACGGCCGAGACCAGCGTCGCCAGCGCGGTGATCGTGAAGGTGACCGGCTCGGCGATGTGAACCGGACGTCCGGCCAGCGCCGCGACCACGCCGACGGTCAGCACGGTCAGGGCGGTCGACCGCAGCACCGCGCCGAGGCTCTTGCCGACCAGCACCACCACCAGTCCGGTCGGCCGGGACACGATCCCCGGCAGGATGCCCCGCTGCCGTTCCTGGAGCAGCACCAGCCCGAACTTCCACACGATCGCGCCCCACAGCCCGAGCAGCCCGCAGCCGATCGCGGTCCGGGCCCCGGCCGCGGCCTGGCCCGCGGCCAGCATGGTGACGGTCATGAACACCGCCGGCTGCACGATGCCGGCCGTCACGCCGGACATCCGGCTCTCACCCTTGAGCTGGACCCGGGCACTGGCCAGCAGACCTCGGACGATCACCGGCCCGCCCCCTCGCTCAGGTCGCGGAAGACCTGTTCCAGGCCCACCGGTTCGACCCGCACGTCGGCGATCTCACCGTGCGGCCACCGCCGCGCCAGCTCGGTCAGCGTCGCGGGCTCCCACCGGGCCACCTCGTAGCGGGCCGTCCACATGCCGGCTCCGGCAGGCTGGGCGTCCACCAGCCGAACGCCCGACCGCTCCGCGTCCCCGTCCGGCCGCACCGGCTCGTCGCCGCGCACGCTCACCGTCACCACCGCCGCCGAGCCCGCCCGGCGGAGCAGCTCCTTCAGCGGCAGGTCATGAGTGATCTTGCCGCCCTGCAGGATCGCCACCCGGTCAGCCAGGTCCTCGATGTCCCGCAGGTAATGGCTGGTCAGCAGGATGCACGGGCGATAGCCCGCGGAGCCTGCGGCCAGCTCGCCGATCACCCGGCGCAGCCGGTCCGCCTCGATCGGGTCGAGGCCGATGCTGGGCTCGTCCAGCATCAGCAGCTTCGGGGCGGCCATCAGCCCGATGGCCAGGTGGAGACGCTGTTTCATGCCCCGGGAGTACGTCTCCACCGGCCGGTCCGCCACCTTGTCCAGGGCGACCATGGCGATCACCTCGGCGGCCCGCCGGTCCAGCAGGCGGTGGTCCAGGCCGGACAGGGTGCCGAAGAAGCGCGCGTTGTCGCGGCCTGACAGCCGGCCGTAGAGGCCCTGTTCCCCGCCGAACACGACGGACAGCCGGCTCCGCACCTGCCGGGTCCCGGTGACCACGTCCACCCCGTCCACCCGCACGCTGCCGGAGGTCGGCAGCAGCAGGGTGCTGATCACCTTGATCAGAGTGGTCTTCCCCGCGCCGTTGAGCCCCAGCAGGCCGAGGACCTCACCGCCCTCGGCCGAGAAAGTCACCTCGCGCAGCGCCTCGACGGTCCCCGACCTGGTCCGGAAGGAGCGGCCGACCGCGCGTACCTCCAGGGCGCTCACCACGGCACGTCCCAGTGCTCGGGCGGCAGCACCCGGTCGTCGTACCGGTCCTGCCACCCGCGCCGCTCGGCGGCGGTCCGCTCCGCGGGGACGAGGGCGGACCCGTCGCACGGCACCGCCACCGTCCACAGGGGATGCAGACGCGCGCCCCGCTCGGCCTTCACGTCCGCCGACTCGATGCCCAGGTGCAGGCGGCGCAGCCCGGTCCGCTGCATGTACTGGATGGGCAGGTAGTAGGCCAGGTTGAAGTATTCGTAGGCGTTCAGCAGCCGGGCATAGTCGAAACCGACCATCCGGGCGTAGAGCGTGTCGCCGAACCGGTACCGCAGCGCGCCGCCCACCATCCGGCCCTCCCTGCGCGCGGTGAACGTCACGCTCTCGTCGTCGAGGAACCTCGCCTGCGGGGCCAGCACCCGTCGCATCGACTCCGAGGTGCTGCGGTGCCCGTACTTCTGTTGCACGTTGGCGACCAGCTCGGCCAGCGTCCGCCAGCAGTCGTCCAACGGCTGCTCCGCCAGTTCGTAGCCGACCTGCTCGAAACGACGCCGCTCGCGCACCGTGTTCTTCCGCCGCCGGGCGCTGAGGCCGGTCAGGTAGCCGTCCCACCCGTCGGCGGTCAGGCACGCCTCCACCGTGTCGAACGCCGCCGTCCCGCCCTCCTCGCGGAGCTCCCCGGCGACGCGGGTCGGCGCGAACATCCACACCAGGCCGCGGGCGTCCCGTTCGGCGGCCAGCCGCAGCCCGGCTTCCAGCAGCGCCCGGAGCACCCTCCGGCGGTCCGGCTCGTCGCCGGGCAGCAGGATCCCGCTGTGGTACGCGCGCCGGCCGCCGGCCAGCAGCCAGCGGCCGCCGCCGGTGAGGGCCAGGTGGTGCCGTTCCGGCGCGTAGAAGGCACTGCCCTCGAACCGGATGTCGAAGATCGGCAGAGCGCCGACCAGGGTGCCGCCGTCGTGGGCGAGCACGTAGTGGTCGCCCACGCGCGGATCGCCCTCCAGCGTCCGCAGCCACCTGTACGACAGGTAGAAGTCGTCGCTGGTCGCCAGCCGATCCCAGTCCGGCTGCCGGATGCTCTCCAGCTCCTCCACCACCGAGATGTCCAACCCCACACACCGCTCCGGGTCCGGATGCCAGTTCCAGACGGCTACCGCCGCCTGCGGTCAGTGAAGCCCACAGCGGTTTCATTTCGACTTCACCGCGCCTTCAGCAGGCGAAGACCCGTGGCCCGGCGCGTTCCGACGCGGGTCCGAGCCGGGACGAACGGAGGCGGAAGGTCCCATCCCGGCGGGACCTTCCGCCCTGCCGCCGCGACCCGTCCGCCGCCGACGATGGAGACGGAGGTGAGAACGATGACCGGACCCCCTGACGTCGTCGTCGGCTATGACGGCTCCGACTTCTCCATGCAGGCCCTGGAGTGGGCGATGGACGAGGCGGAGCTCAGGAGGCTGCCGTTGACGGTGACGCACGCCTGGCGGTGGCCGTACGGCGAGGCCGACGAGGAGGTCAAGTCCCACCTGCGCAAGGCCGCCGAGCACGTGCTGTACCACGGCGTCGACTGCGCGCGCTCGCGCAGCGCGATCACCGGGGCCGCCGGCGACCTGTACGAGGGCGCCGCCGCCGAGCGGCTGGTCGAGCTGTCGGCTCGGGCCGAGCTGGTCGTGGTCGGCTCGCGCGGAATGGGCGCGCTGGCCAGGACCGTGGTGGGGTCGGTGGCCGGATACACGGCGGCGCACGCCCGCTGTCCGGTGGTCGTCGTGCGCGGGCCGGGCCCGATCCCGGTGCCGCGCCACCGCGGGGCCGTGGTGCTGGGCGTCACCGACCACACGCCCGACGCGGCGATCGGCTTCGCCTTCGGCGAGGCCGCCGTCCGCGGGCTGGAGCTGGTGGCGGTGCGCGCCGGACACGTCAGGACGGCGGCGTGGGGCACGGCGATGCCGCTGGTACCCGATGTGGAGGTCGCCGCGCAGGTCGCCGAGGAGGACCTGCTCCAGCGTCTTGAGCCGTGGCAGGCCGGACATCCGGCGGTGCCGGTCCGGGCCCGTTTCGTCACCGCGCCGCCCAAGGACGCGCTGCTGGACCTGGCCGGTCAGGCGAGCGTGGTGGTGGTCGGCGGAGCACGCGGGTCCGGCAGGCTCGGCTCGGTCACCAGAACGCTCCTGCGGCACGGAACGGGGCCCGTCGCGGTCGTCCCGGTGACGGAGGGCGCGCCGCGGGCCGAGTCCGCGCGTCCGGGCGAGGGCTGGGCTCGGGCCTGAGCGAGAAGGCGGACGAGGCCGTGGACGAGAGAGACGCCGTGATCGGCGTCGGCGGTTCGCCGGGCGGTGCGGCGGCGGCCGAGGCCGGCCGTCCGAGTCACTCGGGGCGGCCCGCTCTCAACCGCGCGGCGAAGGCGGCCGCCTGGGTGCGGCGCTGCATGTTCAGCTTCGACAGCAGGTTCGACACGTAGTTCTTCACCGTCTTCTCGGCCAGGAACATCCGCTCGCCGATCTGCCGGTTGGTCAGGCCCTCGCCGATCAGCTCCAGGATGTGACGCTCCTGCTCCGACAGCGCCTCCACCGGGTTCTTGCGGGTGGCCTGCTCGCGCAGCCGCGCCAGCATGCTCGCGGTGGTCTGCGGGTCCAGCAGAGACTGGCCCCCCGCCACCGTCCGCACCGCTCCCACCAGGTCCGAGCCGTGGATCTGCTTGAGCACGTACCCGGCCGCGCCCGCCATCACCGCGGTGAACAGGGCGTCGTCGTCGGCGAAGGAGGTCAGCATCAGGCAGGCCACCTCCGGCGTCCTGGAACGGACCTCCCGGCACACGTCGATCCCGCTGCCGTCGGGCAGGCGCACGTCCAGCACCGCGACGTCGGGCCGCAACGCCGGAATGCGGGCCACGGCCGACTCCGCGGTGCCGGCCTCGCCGATCACCTCGATGTCGCCCTCGGACTCCAGCAGCGCGGCCACGCCCCGCCGCACCACCTCGTGATCGTCCACCAGGAACACGCGAATCATGTGTCGAACGTAGTCCCCGGACGTCCGCGCGGGTAGGGGCCAAGGTCCTTCGTCTCGTCGACGGCCGGGTCCCCCCGTCGGAGACGCCTCGGGCTCAGGCGACCCGGCCGGCGATCCGCTCTCCGATCCGCAGGGCCGAAACCGTCCCGTCGGGCTCCCTGACGAACGGCACGCGGGAGCCCTCCTCGCCGTCCGGCTCCAACATGATCAACGAATCCTCTCCGCAGCCCACGAGCCGGTCGGCGGAGGGCAGCTCGATCGTGAACTGGTCGGAGTCCGCAGGAACCGGATTGGCGACCATCCTCAACTCGCCGGGCCGCGCGCCGGGCGCGATGGTCACGGTGCCGTAGAAGCCGCAGTCGTAGGTGCCGAGCAGCGCCGCGCCCAGACTGTCGTCGACCGGGCCGGTGGCGCGCCGGGGCACCTCGCCGAAGAGGGTGCGGGCGATCACGCGTTCGATCTCCTTGACGGCGGCGCCGCCCTGGAGGGAGTTCGTGAGGACGACGAACGCCACGTCCTCCGAGCGAATGAGGACGAGCCTGCTGGCGTAGCCGATCGTCAGCCCGTCGTGCAGCGTCGCGGGTCTGCCCGCGACGTCCTCGAGCCACCAGGCCAGGCCGATGTCACGGCCGATCGGACCGCGGCGGGCCTGAACGTCGAACAATCCCGCGGGGGCGGCGGCCGAGCGCACGTAGGCGGCGTACCTCATCAGGTCTCGGACCGTGCTGAGCACGCCGCCGCCGGGCACGTCCCAGCCCGGGAGCTGCCAGTGCCGCTGCCACCCCTTGTCGGTCAGCAGCACCGGACGCCCGTCCCGGTCGCAGTCGTGGGGGGCGGCGACCCGCCGTGTCATGACCTGGTCGGCCGTCGTGAACGTGTTCGTCATGCCCGCGGGGTCGAGCACCTCCTCCTGGAGCACGTCCGCGTAGTGCCGGCCGGTCACCCTCTCGACCACGGCCGCGGCGACCATGATGCCCGGGCCGCTGTAGGAGTAGTCGGTTCCGGGGGCGAACAGCAGGGGCCGGCGCACGAAGTGCCGCAGGGACGCCTGGATGGAGTCGTCGGCGTGGTCGCGGAGGATGCGCGGAGCGTCCGCGATCATGTTCTGCGCGTCGATTCCGGAGGTGTGCGTGATGACGTGGCGGAGGGTGATCCGCTCGTCGACGCCGGTGCCGGCGGGGAAGTAGGGGGCGACGGGCGCGTCCAGCGACACCCGGCCCTGCTCTGCGAGGCGTCCGATGATCAGCCCGAGCAGCGTCTTCGAGATCGAGCCGACCTGGAAGATCGTGTCACCGTCGACCGGCAGGGCGTGCTCGAGGTTGGTGACGCCGAACCCCAGAAGCGTCGTGTCCGTCCCGTGCGTGACGCCGACGGCGGCCCCCGGCACGCGTCGCCGTTCGAGGATCGGCGCGATCTGTTCGCGCAGGGTCGTGGCGTGGTCGGGCATGGTCAGGGTCTCCTCTGCTCGGTCGGGGATGGGAAGGAGCGGCTCACGCGCCGGCGGAGGTGCGGCTGCGGGGGTCCAGACGGTCGCGCATCACGTCGCCGATCAGGTTGAACGCGAGCACGAGCACGACGAACGCGATCGCGGGGAACGCCACCACCCACGGATCGGTCAGCAGGTACTGCTGGGAGGCGGAGATCATGCTCCCGTAGTCGGCCGCGGGGGGCCGGACGCCGAACCCGAGGAAGCTCAGGGCCGCGTACGCGGCCTCGGCGGTCGACAGGTTGATCGCGGTCATGATGACGAGCGGTGAGGCGATGTTCGGGAGGATGTGACGGCGCATGATCCACAGGCGTCCCCGCCCGCACAGCCGGGCGGCGTCGATGAAGCTGCGTTCCATGATCGAGAGAGTGGATCCTCTCGCGATGCGCGCGAACCGGGGGATGCAGACGATCCCGATCGCGAGGGAGGCGTTGACCAGGCCGCTGCCCATGACGGCGATGACGAGGATGGCCAGGAGATACTCGGGAATGGCGAAGAGCAGATCCACGACGCGCGACAGGGCGCCGTCCCACAGGCCGCCGAGGAAGCCTGCGGCGATGCCGATCACGGTGCCGATCGCGAGGGCGAACGTCACCGCGTACAGGGCGGCCAGCAGCGCGGGCCGCACCGCCGTGATCACCCGTGACAGCTGGTCGCGTCCGAGGGCGTCCGTGCCGAACCAGTGGTCGCTCGACGGAGGTGAGAGATTCGGGCCCGCGCCGACCTGGTTGGGGGCGAAGGGGGTGATGTACGGCCCCAGGACCGCGAGCACGACGTAGAGAAGGATGAGGGAGAGCGCGATGTTGGCGACGACTCCGCGCACGGGCCAGCGGCGGGGCAGGCGGACACCGCGGGAGGGAGGCCGTCGTTCGGCGATGGTGGACACGCTGGCTCCTGACTCTATTTGCGGAGGATGCGTCGGTCGACGAACGGCAGGGCCAGGTCGACGAGCAGGTTACCGAGGATGAACGCCCCCGCCATCACGAGCGCTTGGGCGGTGACCTGGGAGAAGTCCCGGCTCGAGATCGAGCTGAGCACGCCGCGGCCCAGACCGGGCAGACTGAAGATCTCCTCCACGATGAACAGGCCGCCGACGAGCAGGCCGAAGATGAAACCGATCAGCGTGAGCACCGGGGGCAGCGCCGCCCGCAGCGCGTACACGTAGGTGATCCGCCACTCGGCGATGCCGTTGGTGCGCGCCGTGGCGATGAACGGCTGCGACAGCACCTCGATCATCGAGGACCGCGTCATCTGGGTGACCAGGGGAGCGGTCGGGACGCCCACCGCGAGGGCGGGCAGCAGCATCGTCTGCAGGTTGGCCATGGGGTCTTCGGAGAAGGGGATGTAGCTGGCCGAGTACAGGTTCGTCAGGTACTGCGTCCCCAGATACAGCGCCGCCGATCCCGAGACGAAGGCGGGGAAGGCGAACACGACCAGCAGCGGAACGCGGATGCCCCAGTCCGTGCCGCTGCCCGCGCGGCTGGCGGCCATCACCCCGACGGGAATGCCGATCACCACGGCGATGAGCAGCCCCATCAGGCTGAGCTCGAGGGAGATCGGCGTCTGCTGGGCGATCACGTCGACGTTGGCCTGACTGGAGATCGGCGAGGTACCCAGGTCGCCGCGGAAGGCGGCGGTCAACCAGTCGAGATACTGCTGGTAGATCGGCTTGTCCAGGCCGAGGTCGTGGGTGATCGCCGCGATCGTCTCGGGAGAGGCCTTGGCGCCGGCGATGGCGGTCGCCAGGTTGCCGGGCACGAGCCCGCGCCCGGCGAAGAAGATCAGCGCGGAGAGGACGAGCAGGACGCCGAAGGCCCCCGCCAGCTTCTTCGAAAGATAAAGGAGCACAGCCTCTCCTAGACTTCTGCGGGCGTGCCCGCGTCGGCACGCGCGACGCCGGACAGTGTGAGGTCGCCCGGCCTGTGACAGCGCACGAGGTGGCCGGGTGTCGCCTCGACGAGGTCGGGCGCGACACGTCGGCAGTGATCCTCGACGATCGGGCAGCGAGGGGCGAAGCGGCATCCGGCCGGTGGGGCGACGGCGCTCGGCGGCTCGCCTCTGAGCACGACGCGCTCGACGGGTTCGACCCCGTCGTCGAGGATCCGCGGCTCCGTGGAGCGCAGGGCGACGGCGTAGGGATGGAGCAGGCCGCGGTCGAAGGCCTCGGCCGGCGCCTGTTCCACGACCTGGCCCAGATACATGACGGCCACCGAGTGGCTGACCTGACGTACGGCGCGCAGGTCGTGCGAGATGAAGACGTAGGCGGTGCCGGTGTCCCGCTGCAGCCGTTCGAGCAGGTCGAGGATCTGCGCCTGCAGCGAGGCGTCGAGCGAGCTCACCGCCTCGTCCAGCAGGATCAGGTCGGGTTCGCCGACGATGGCGCGGGCGATGCACACGCGCTGCTGCTGGCCGCCCGACAACTCGTGGGGGTAACGGGAGCCGAAGTCGGGAGTGAGCCCGACGGCGGCGATCGCCTCGTCGACGCGCCTGTCGCGTTCGTCCCTGCCGACCCCGCCCAGCGCCTCGGCGACGCTCTGGCGCACCATCATCCGGGGGTCGAGCGCGCTCGCCGGGTCCTGGAACACGGCCTGGACCGTTCCCCGGCCTGAGGCGGCGGCCGCGGGAGTCCCGTTGGCGCCCACCCTGACGGCGCCGCTCGTCGGTGTCTCCAGGCCTGTGATCAGCCGTCCGAGCGTCGACTTGCCGCAGCCCGACTCGCCCACGATCCCCAGGGTGCGCCCCGAGCGGAGCCGGACGCTGACGCCGTCGACCGCGTGCACGGAACGGCGGGGCTCCCTCAGGCTTCTGCGGCGAAGGGGGTAGTGCCGCACGGCGTCCTGGACGTCGAGGACGATCTCGGGTTCGTCGCCCTGCGCGGTCGGCGGGGTCCTGTCGTCGGTCATGACACCACCTCGGTGGGATCGGGGGCGTAGGCGGTCACCTTTCCCCGCGCGGCGTCGAGGAGTGACCGGGTGTACGGATGCGAGGGCCGGACGAGGACGTCGGCCGCCGCTCCCTGCTCCACGACGCGCCCGCCGTACATGACCATGACCTTGGTGCACAGCTCGGAGATCACGCCGATGTCGTGGGAGATGAGCAGCAGTGTCATGGCGGACTTGTCGACGCGCTCGCGCAGGAGCTCGACCACCTGGGCCTGCACGGTCACGTCGAGGGCCGTCGTCGGCTCGTCGGCGATGAGCAGGTCGGGGTGGTTCAGCAGGGCCATGGCGATCATGACACGCTGGCGCATGCCGCCGGAGAGCTCGTGCGGGTAGCTGCGCCGCTTGACGGCGGCGTCGCCGATGCCCACCTGGCGCAACGCCTCCTCGACGAGGGTCGTCCGCTCACGCCGGCCGATTCTGCGGTGGGCGGTGACGACGTCGGAGAGCTGGCGGCCGATCGTGAAGACCGGGTTGAGGCTGCCCAGGGGATCCTGGGGGACCCGGGCGACGCGGGTGCTGCGGATGGAGCGCAGCGCCGCGGGCTTGAGGGCCAGCAGGTCCTCGCCGCCGAGTTCGATCCGCCCGGACCGGACGGTCGCGGCGGCGGGGAGGATGCGCAGGATGGCGGAGGCGAGGGTCGACTTCCCCGATCCCGACTCGCCGACGAGTCCCACCCGGTCACCGCGGGAGATCGTGAAGGAGACGTCGTCGACGGCCGCCTTGGACGCCTTCGAGGTTCCGTAGTGCACGGAGAGGCCGTCGACGACCAGCAGGGGATCGCCCGGCAGGGCCGCGGCGTGGACCGCCCCCGTCAGGGAACGGTCCACAGGCGGTGCATCAGCCATGGCTGACCTGGCTCAGGAACGTACGGCTCTGGCTCGGCGGCACGGCCACCCCGCTCATCCCCTTCTTGTAGGCGACGAACATGTCCGTCGCGAGCAGGGTGATGGTCGGGTAGACCGTCCGGGCCTCCTCCTTCTCGATGGCGATCAGGGCCTGCTGGTAGGCCTCCTGGCTTTCGGCCTTCAGCGCCTCGTCGAGCAGCTTCTGCAGGGAGGCGGGGACGGGTCCCTGACGGCCCTCGGCGGGCTGCACGTACTGGAACGGGTTGGAGTAGTACGACTGCGCGTTCCAGCTCAGGGCGAAGTCGGGCTTTGTGAGCTTGGCGCCCCAGGCGCCGCCTTCGAGCGGGTCCAGTTCGACCTTGATGCCGGCTTTGGCGAGCTGGTCCTGCATGGCGGCGACCAGGTTGTTGGTCCCGGGGTCGTAGCCGCTGATGTACATCAGCGACGTGGAGAAGCCGTCGGGGTATCCGGCCTCGCGGAGAAGCTGCTTGGCCTTCTCGATGTCCTGCGTCGAGTTGGGCAGGTCCGCGGGCTTGGGGGCCCACGCGGTGCCCGGCGGGATGTAGACGCTGGCCCGGGCCGCGCCGCTGTACGCCTGCTGGGCGAGGCTGTCCCGGTCGAGCGCCAGGGCGAGCGCCTGACGGACCTTCTCGTTGTCGAACGGCTTGGTGAGGTTGTTGACCTGAAGGAAGATCGTGGAGTCCGTCGGAGCCTTGTCGACCGTGAGCTTGTCCGAGCCCGACAGCGCCTTCGCTCCGGCGACGTCGGGGAAGATCAGGTCGACCTTGTCGGCCTTCAGGTTGCTCACCTGCGTCGACACATTGGGAACGTAGAGGATGTTGAGGCGTTCGGACTTGGTCTTGTCGCCCCAGTAGCCGTCGAACCGCGTGAGCTTGAGTTCGCTGTTGGCGCGGTAGGACTCCTGCTTCCACGGCCCCGTGCCGACCATGCCGACGGCGGCGTTGCCGGTCGTGGCGGCCTTCTTGCTCATCACCGCGCAGCCCCACACGAGGGGGTTGGCCATGTTGTTGACGAAGCCGGCGTCCGGGCTCTTGAGGTGGAACTCCACGGTCGTGGCGTCCTTGGCCACCGTTTCCTCGAGGGTCGGGAACAGCGCCTTGTCGATGCCGTCGGGGCTTTCCTTCAGGCGGGTGAAGGTGTAGACGACGTCGTCGGCGGTCAGCGCCTCGCCGTTGTGGAACTTCACGTTGGGCCTGAGGCTGAACGTGTAGGTGAGACCGTCCTTCGACCGCTCGTAGCCCGAGGCGAGCGCGGGCTCGACCTTTCCGTCGGCGGTGGTGGTGAGCAGGCACTCGTACGCCAGCTGCCAGGCGAACCGGTCGGCGAAGAAGGCCGAGCCCTGGGGGTCGAGCGTCGTGGGCGCCGTCGTTTCCGCCACGGTGACTCCGGCGTCGGCGGTGCTGCTTCGGGGCTGGGAACAGCCCGTGGCGACCACAGCCGTCGTGCAGGCCACCACGGCTGCGCGCAGCGCGAGTGCGCGGCCATGATGCTTCGTCATCTCAACCTTCTTTCAGGTCGGTTCGGCGTTCCTCTGGCCGCGCTCCGGTGTCGGAGGACCGGGCGAGGGGGGTACAGGGCACGCCGACCTGGGTTTTGCAATGCAAACCCCTAAGTTGCATTGCATCATGCTTATGCGTAGGGCATAGTCGTGTCAAGGATGCGGATGGCATCGCAATGAACTGGTAATCGCCCTGGAAATCGTCGAGTTCTAGGCGAAAGGGTGCTGAAATCGTTGTGAGGAGAGTGTTGACCTGTGGTCACACGTACGGTTGTGGCCCGTTCCAACGGGCGTCAACGCCGTGCTCTGCTCGACCTCGTGCTCCGTGGCGAGCGCCGCACCGGCGCCGGGAAGGGCCACGCGCTGGGACGAGAGGGATGCCCGCGATGACCAAGGACCCGGATCAGGCCGCGGGGCCGCGCAACAACTCGGCGTCGTTGCGCCGGGCTCTGTCCATCCTGCTGCAGCTCGGCCACGACACCGGCGGGGGAGGCTTCTCCCTGGCGGAGCTCTCCACGGAGCTGTCGATGAACAAGAGCACACTGCTCAGGCTGCTCCAGCCGCTCATCGAGGCGCGCTTCGTGGAACAGCTCCCCTCGGGCCACTACCGGCTGGGGTGGCGCAACGCGCAGCTCGGCCAGGTCTACCTCGCGGGCGTCGACCTGCACCGCAACATGAGGGACGTGTTGCAGAAGCTCGCCACGCAGACCAACGAGACCGCCCACCTGGTGATCGCCGACTTCCCGAGCATCGTGTACGTGGACAAGGTCGACAGCCCGCATCCCGTCAGGATGTTCTCCCGCATAGGGAACCAGCAGCCCGCCTACAGCACCAGCCTGGGCAAGGCGATGCTCGCCCACGCGCCGAACGAGACCGTGGAACTGGTCATCGCGAACGGGATGCCGGCACGGACGCCGCAGACGATCACCACGGCCGAGGGGCTGCGTGGGGAACTCGCCGTGATCCGGGAGCGGGGCTACGCGATCGACGACATCGAGAACGAGGAGGGCATCCGCTGCGTGGCCGCGCCGATCTTCGACCAGTCGGGGGCGAGCCTGAGCGGGATCAGCATCTCCGGACCGGTGGAGCGGGTCACCCGGGAGAAGGTCCCGGAGTTCGCCCCCTTCGTGGTCGCGGCCGCGAACGAGATCTCACGACGCCTCGGTGCGAGACGGTGACCGCGTCCCCCGACGGTCTGGCGCCGGGCGACCCGGTGAGCCAGAGCGCGCCCCCTTCGCGCATCGCCCCCGGCCGGTGGCGCGTCATCCCCGCCGCCGAGGCGGACGACGCTGCCGGCTCCGTTCCCATCCCCCAAAGGAGTTCCCCATGATCGGGACAATGGAGCGCACAGCGACTCCAACGCAGATCGTCACCACCGGTGTCGTCGCCATCCTCCGCTCTCACTCGCCCGAGCACGTGGTGCGCACGGTGGACGCGCTCGTCGAGGGCGGCATCACGTGCGTCGAGATCACGATGACCACGCCCGGGTGCCTCGACTCACTGCGCGACCTGCGTGAACGCCACGGCGACGACATCGCGATCGGCGCCGGGACGGTCACCGACGGCGCCGCGGTGGAGTCGGCTCTCGCGGCCGGCGCCGACTTCGTCGTCTCGCCCTGCGTCAGCGAGGACGTCATCGAAACGGCGCGCGACGCCGGTGTCCCCGGCATCGTGGGGGCCTGGTCTCCGACCGAGGTACTGCGCGCGTGGAGGCTCGGAGCCTCGGCGATCAAGCTGTTCCCGGCTTCGAGCGGGGGCGTGGCGCACCTGCGGAGTCTGCGCGAGCCCTTCCCGGACATCCCGCTGATCCCCACCGGCGGCGTCACCGCCGACCTCGTCGCCGACTTCCTGGGAGCAGGCGCGCTGGCCGTCGGGCTGGGCGGCGCGCTGACCGGCCAGGCCCTGCGAACCGGGGAGACCGGCGGCATGCGCGACGACGTCGCGCGGGTGCTCGAGGCCGTCGCGACGGGACGGGCACGCCGATGACGATCGACCTTGTGACGCTCGGCGAGGCGATGGGGCTGCTCACGCCGACCGAGCCCGGTCCGCTGCTGCGCAAGCCGCTGCTGCGTCTCGGCTTCGGAGGCGCCGAGACCAATCTCGCCATCGGCGCCTCCCGGCTGGGCCTGCGCACGCACTGGATCGGTCGCGTCGGCGACGACGAGATCGGCGACGTCATCGTGCGCGAGCTGCGGGCCGAGGGGGTCTCGAGCTCATGTGTGCGTGACCCCGCGCCCACCGGGCTGATGATCAAGACCGTCGGAGCCGCGGGCAAGGTCCGGGTCACCTATGTCCGCTCCGCCAGCGCCGGTTCGCACCTGTGCGTCGACGACATCGACGAGACGGTGATCCGCGGGGCGAAGGTGCTGCACATCACCGGCATCACGCCGGCGCTCGGCGACGAGCCCGCCGCGGCGGTGGCGGCGGCGGTCGAGATCGCCCGGGCCGGCGGCGTGATCGTCTCGCTCGACCTGAACTACCGCAGCGCGCTGTGGGATCCGCGCACCGCCGCGGCCGCCCTCGGCCCGCTCGTCGAACGGGCCGACGTGTTGTTCTCCACCCAGGAGGAGGCGCGACTCCTCGTGGACGAGGTCACGCCTGCCGACTGCGCGCGCGCGTTGTCGTCCCTCGGGCCGAGTCAGGTCATGGTCAAACTCGGCGCCGAGGGCAGCGTGGCCGTCATCGACGGCGAGCTCTACCGCCAGGAGGCCGAGGTCGTGACGGCGGTCGACCCCGTGGGAGCCGGCGACGCCTTCGCCGCGGGCTACCTGAGCGAGCTCGTGCGCGGCGTCGGTCCACGGGGCCGGCTCTCCACCGCCGCCAAGGCGGGAGCCTTCGCCGTGACCGTCTCGGGCGACTGGGAGGGACTGCCCACCCGCTCGGACCTGCGCGACTTCGAAGGCCGCGAAGACATCCTGCGCTGATCCGTTCCCGGTGCGGCCGCCCGAGGCCGCGGACGCGGTGCGGTCCCTCCTCGGAACCGGACGCCGGACACCGGCGAACGGTCCCGGCCAGGAGCCGTGACCGGCGGGGAGGGCACGCGACGCCCGGATCTCGATCCTCGAGATCCGGGCGTCGTCGTTGGCCGGCCGGATCGGGGAGGCGCCGACCGGTGATCGACGACGCTCTGCTCGCCCGGTACGTGCGTCACCTCATTGAATCTGATCTCCTACCAAAGGTCTGATCGACCCCAAACAGCTTCTTTGACGATGGAGGTCGCCGTTTTGCGAAGGAACAGAGTGGATCATCCCATTTCCTTACCTCCGTGGTGCGGCGTCGTCACGATTCGTCCGCCGTCAGGGGGCACGGCGGCGTGGCGTTCTCCCGCGGCCGCGACAGCGGAGGAGGGGAGGTGAGGACGGGCAACGACGCGGGCGGGCGCGCGGCCCCCGCCGCCGAGCCCGAACGGTGGTGGCGGCAGGGCGGGTTCCCGTTCTTCATCGCCTCGCGAGCCCTGTCGATCACCGGCGACATGGCCGCGGTCTCGGCCCTGACGGTCCACATCTTCCAGGGCACCGCCTCGGGACTGGCGGTCAGCGGGCTGTTCGTCGTACGGGTGCTGCCCAGGTTGTTCGGCGCGCTGGCCGGCGGGATCAGCGACCGGACGGACCTGCGCCGCCTGCTCATCGCCTGCGACCTCGTCGCCGGCCTGGTGTTCGCCCTCGTCGCCTGGTCGCAGCCGGGCTACCAGCTGATCCTGGCCCTGGTGCTGGTGGCCGAGTCGGCCGCGACCGTCGCCGCGCCCGCGGGCCAGGCCCTGGTCGCCCGTACCGTTCCGCCGTACGCGCTCGGCAGGGCCAACGGGACCGTGATGGCGGTCACGGCCATCGGCTTCGCGTCGGGCGCGGCGATCGGCAGCCTGTCGGCGTCCACCTGGGGCTACCAGTACGCGCTCCTCGTCAACGCGCTGTCGTTCGCCCTCTCGGCCGGCCTGGTGGCCGTGATCCCCAGGGTCCCGCCCGTGGCCCGTGAGGACGGCGACGACCGCGGCTTCGTGGCCACGACCCTGGCGGGGCTCGGGAGACTGCGGCGCGACCGGCGGGTCACCGGGGTCGCCGTCGCCATGATCGGGGTGACGTTCGCCGGCTCCCTCGACCGGCCCGCGCTGGTCATGCTGACCCAGCGCGACCTGGACGCCTCCAGCCTGGCCTACGGGCTGGCCCTGGGCGGCATCAGCATCGGCGCGCTGCTCGCGACCCTGCTGATGGGCCGCTCCCGCCTGTTCCCCGCGTCGGTCGGCGTGCTGCTGGCGGGCCTGTCCGTGCAGGCCGCGGGTCATCTGACCATGGGCCTGGCGCCGGTGGTGACGGTGGTCGTCGCCGGTGCGGTCGTCGCCGGCTTCGGCAACGGGATGGAGGGGATCAGCGGCACGACCCTGCTCCAACGGGCCGCGGGGAACTCGGTCGGCCTGCTGATGGGCGTCGTGATGAGCGGCTCCTACCTGGCCGACGCGGTCGGATCCCTCCTGGGCGGCCTCCTCGTGGGAGCGGCGGGCGCCCGGTGGACCTTCGTGGTCTCGGCCGTTCTGATGATCGCCTGCGCGCTGTCCGCGACGAGGATCACCGGGGACGAACACGCGGGCCCGTCCGGAGGGGAAGGCGGCGGGCCGCCCACGTGACGCGCCGTCGCCGACCTGAGAGGCCGGCACGACATCCGTGTCCGGGGCCACGGCGTCGGCGGCACAGCCGGCGCTGCCCGCGGGGGTTGCCCTGCTCCAGGTAGTGCAGGACGGCGGGCATGCGCCGGTCGGTACGGTCGGCGGGCGCCAGGTCGAGCTTGGCGAAGATGTTGCGGATGTGCTTGCGCACCGCGCCCTCGCTGACGAACAGCTTCTCGGCGACGGCCGTGTTGCCCAGCCCCTCGGCCATCAGCGCCAGCACCTCCAGCTCACGTGAGCTGAACCGCTCCAGGATCCACCCGGCCGTGGGCCTCAGAGCGTTCTTGTCATGAATGCGCTGTTCGGGTCGGGTCGGTAGCTCGCGAACGGCTCGCAGTAGGCGAAGCCAAACTTCTCATACAGTTTCCGGGCGGGCAGGAAGAACTCCCCGGTGCCGGTCTCCAGACTCAGCCGGGTGAACCCCATGCGCCGGGCCTCCGCGATGATGTGCTCCAGCAGCAGGGACGCGATCCCGTCCCGCTTGCGCGCCGGAGTGGTGCGCATCGACTTCAGCTCCACGTGCTCCGCGTCCAGCCTCTTGACCGCACCGCAGCCCACCAGGGTGTCGCCGTCCAGGACGGACCAGAACGTCACCTCCGGCTTGCGGAGCTCGTCGAGATCGATGGCGTGCTTGCTCTCCAGCGGTGTGACAGACCGCATCTGCTGGAGGTGCTCGTCGAGGAACTCGGCGATCTCCGGGCCGGACAGGTCGTCTACCACGATCTTCACTTCGCTCGCCCCTCCTCGGGACTCTCGGTACCGCGACTGCCGTGTCGCACTCCCCGTCCTGTCTGAGGTCAGGGGTGGTGTTCGGGGCGTTCGACGAGTTTAACCGTCACCCGGCGCCGGACAGCAGCATGTGGAAGCAATCCGTTCCGAATTCAAGCGCCGAGACGGCGATGCGTTCGTCAGGGCAGTGCAGCCGGTCACGGTAGACCGTCTCCGGTGCGTGCAGCAAGGGCATCCATCCGAAGCACTGGATGCCGAGCCGGCTGCTGAAGAGACGGGCGTCGGTGGAGGCGGTGGTCACGATCGGCAGCGGCACGCCGTCCGGGTCCTTGGCCTTGAGCACCTTGACGAGCCGGTCGTAGAACGCGTCGAGTCGCGGCGGCGGGCTGAGCTCGCCCTCCACGAACAGTTCCAGTTCCGGCTCCGGTCCGACCCGTTCCCGCAGCAGTCCGAGGAACTCCTCGGTGGTGAAGCCGCCGGGCAGCACACGTCCGTCAAGTTCGACCGTGATCTCCGTCGGGTGCACGTTCGTGCCTGTGCCGCCCTGCAGCACGGTGACACTGACGGTGTGCTGGACGATCGAGCGGAGGTAACGGACAGTGGACTCGTCCAACCCGTCGAGGACGCTCGGGTCCTCCGGGGCGACCCGGAAGGCGTCGACCCGCTCGCCGACACCCGGCGGCAGAGCATTCGCCAGTTCTTTCAACATACGGTCCACGACCGGCGTGTGCTGGACGCCCAGCCCGCCGTCGGCGAGCGATTCGAGCAGCCTGCGGAGCTTGTTGACGACTCCACTGCCGGAGGCCACACGGGAGGCGTGCCCGCCCGGCCCGCGCAGCGTCACCCGCACCCAGCACGTGCGCTTTTCGGCGACCACGATGGGGTGCAGGCGCGCATACGGGCCCAGCCCGAGTTCGGCACCGCCATCCTCACCGATCGCATACCGCACCCCGGCGAACAGCTCCGGATGTCGCTCGACGAGGAAGCGGGCGCCGACCGTACTGCCCGTCTCCTCGTCGGGCACGACGGCCAGGATGACGTCCCCGGGCGGCACGTCGCCGCGGGCCCGCATCCGGAGCAGGGCTGCCATCATCATGGCGAGATGCCCCTTCATGTCGACGGCCCCGCGCCCCCAGAGCTCTCCGTCGACGATCTCGCCCCCAAAGGGGGGCCGGGTCCACTCCTGGCCCTCGACGGGGACGACGTCGACGTGCGCGTGAAGCAGCAGCGGCGGCTCAAGCCCACGGCCGGGCAGCCGGGCGACGAGGTTGGGGCGGCGAGGGTCGGAGGCCAGGATTCGGGTCTCGATGCCGGCGCGGTCGAGCACACCCCGTATCCACTGGACGCACTCGGCCTCGTCGCCGGGCGGATTCACCGTGTTGAACCGGATGAGCCGCTGCGCGATCCACACCGGTGACAGCCCCGGCGCCACCGGGGGTCCCGCAGGACCGGGAGAGTCAGCGGCCGCTGAGAGCTGTGGTTCCGTTGTTTTCACGATCATCGCTCCTTGGCCGGGGCCGGCCCGGCAGTCGTGGCAGGCGCCTGGGCGTCCCGTAGCCGGGTCAACGCCTCGCGCATCAGCGGCTCCCCGTGGACGAGCGCGATCCGCACGTGTCCCGCACCGGGATTCGTCCCGTCCGCTCCCTCGCCGGCGAGGTACCGGCCGGGCATGACGGTGAGGGCATGTTCCCGCCAGAGTCGGCGAGCGATCTCCTCGTCGTCCGCCACAGGAAGCCAGAGGAAGAATCCGGCGTCCGCCCGGCGGTAGCCGGGGACTTCGCGCAGCAGCTCGTCCGCCAGCGCCCAGTTGGCTGCCAGGCCGGACCGCGCCGCAGACACATGCTCGTCGTCCGACCACAGGGCAGTGGCGACGGCGTTGACGGGCGCGGGCGTCGATACACCGCACGCCCGGTTGTAGTCGGCGTACGCCGCCACGCTCGCGGGGTCGCCCGCGGCGAATCCGCTGCGCAGTCCAGGCGCCCCCGACCGCTTCGAGAGGCTGTGCAGCACGAGGTGCGGGACGGGCTCGACGCTGTCCTCGGCGACCAGGGACAGATAGCCGGTAGGCAGCGGTCCGTACGACACGTCCGTGTAGCACTCGTCGACGATGAGCCACGCCCCCGCCACCGCGGCGGTCTTGGCGAGCGCGCGCAACGCGTCGGACGGCAGGATCTCTCCGCGCGGATTGCCCGGGTTGCACACGACGATCGCCGCCGCGCGCCCGCCTGCCGCGTGCACGGACGCCTCGACGGGGGAGATGTCTCCCGGCCGGTCCAGCGTGTAGAAGACCGGGCGCGCGCCCACCGCCTCGGCACCCGCACGATAGGTCGGATAGTAAGGATTCGGCATGATGACGGAGGGGGCGCCCGCCCCCCGGTGCCGTGCCGTGGCCAACGCGATCGCCACGGCCACGGCCTGTTTCGTGCCAGGGGTCGGTTCGACCGCGGTCCTGCCGTCGCCCAGGCTTTCCCCTACCCCGAACCGGCGCTCCAGCCAGCCGGTGTACGCGGCCCGCAGCTCGGCGGAGCCGCCGAGCTGCGGGTAGCGGGTCCAGCCCGCAGGCTCTGCCAGGAGCGCCGGCTCGATCGCCGGTGTCGCCAGCCGGGATTCCCCGAGATGCAACTGGACATGGTCGAGCCCGTCGGGTGGGGAGATGCCGTCGAGCAGTTCCCGCAGACGGGCGAAGGCGCTGCGGACAGGGCTGCTCATCGCTCAGTCTCGCACCAGGTCGTTCAGCGCTGTCTTGCCGCGCGTGCGCTCGTCCGCGTACTTGACGATCACCGCCGAGTAGACGGAGATGTCCGGCCGGTTGCGATCGGTACGCGCGCCTGCGACGACCACGGCGTTCTCCGGCACCTCCCCGTAGAACACCTCGCCGGTCGCCCGGTCCACGATCGACGTCGAACGGCCCAGGTAGACGCCCATGCCGATCACCGCGCCGCGCCGTACCCGGACGCCTTCGGCGATTTCGCTGCGTGCCCCGACGAAGACCTCGTCCTCGATCACCACGGGATCGTCGCCGATCGGCTCCAGTACGCCCCCCAGACCGGCGCCGCCCGAGATGTGGCAGCGTTCACCGACCTGTGCGCAGGATCCGACAGTGGCCCAAGTGTCGATCATGGTTCCCGCGCCGATGTAGGCGCCGATGTTCACGAACGACGGCATGAGCACGGCACCTGGCGCGACATGAGCGCCGCGCCGGACCACCGCGCCCGGTACGACGCGGACCCGGGACTTCTGGAAGTCGCTTTCGTCCCAGTCCTCGAACTTGAGCGGAACCTTGTCGAAGGTCCGGGGCTGTCCCGGGCCACTCTTCGCCACGGTGTTGCGGTGCGTCAGAAACGACAGGAGGATCAGCTTCTTGACGAAGGTGTCCACCACCCAGGAGCCGTCCACGGGACTGGCCGCCCGCAGCTCACCGCGGTCGAGCGCCGCCAGGCCGGACTCGATGTACGGGGTGAGGAGGAGGAGCTCCTCCTCAGTCAGGTCGGAACGTCGCTCGAAGGCGTCCTCGATCGGCGTCCTGATGTCCACACTGCTCACTTCGGTCCCCTTGCTTCCTGCGTGGGAGTCGACCCGCCGCGTGACAGCACGGGCTGCGGCTGCCAGCGGGCGGTGGCGAGGTAGTCGTCGAAGTTTTCCGCCCGTCGGATCTCGACGACGTCCCCGTCGTCGGTCAGCAGCAGTTCGGCCGGCCGCAGGCGCCCGTTGTAGGTGAAACCCATGGCGTGCCCATGGGCGCCGGTGTCGTGGATGAGGGCGAGGTCGCCGACCGCCGGATCGGGCATTGGCCGGTCCACGGCGAACTTGTCCATGTTCTCGCAGAGCGCGCCCACCACGTCGACACGCACCTCGGGCCGCCCCGACACGAAAGGCAGGCTCAGGTGGTGGTAGGCGCCGTAGAACCCCGGCCGCATGAGCGCGGACATCGACGCGTCCAGTCCGACGATCTCCCGTGCCTTGCGGGAGCGGTTGATGACGCGCGTCACGAGGATTCCGTGGGGGCCGGTGACATAGCGCCCGCACTCCATCAGAATCCGGGGCCCGCTTCCGGGAAAGGAGCGCCGCCGGGCTTGGGTGACCGCGTCCGCATAGGCGGGAAAGTCGAACGGCTCATCCTCGGGCCTGTACGGGATGCCCAGGCCGCCGCCGATGTTCACATAGTCGAGCTCGATGTCCGCCGCAGCGGCCACCCGGGCCCCCAGCTCGACCACGTCGACCGCGGCCTGCACGGCCCGGTCGACGTTCAGTTCATTGGCGCAGATCATGCCGTGAACGCCGAAGCGGGTTGCTCCTCTTCGACGGGCCTCCCGGTAGACGTCGACGAGCTCCCCGGCGGGAACGCCGAACTTCGTGTGGGCGGCGTCCCCCATGAGGGCCGAACCTGCCGCCAGGCCGTGGGGCGAGACCCGGAAGGCCACGGTTTCCGGCAGGGAGTGCACTCTTTCGAAGAACGCCCGGTCATCGAATGTGATCAAGGCCCCGGCCTTGAGTGCCTGCTCGTACTCCGCGAGCGAGGTGTTGTTGGACGTGAACACCACATCGTCCCCTGCCGCGCCGACCCGGTGGGCCAGTTCGAGCTCGACAGGTGAAGCACAGTCGAGGCCGCTTCCCTCGGCCAGCAGAAGAGACAGTACGGCGGGGTTCGGCAGGGCCTTGACGGCGAAGTACTGCCGCATCGGCACACCCGCGAAGGCTTCCACCATGCCTCGGTAGGTGTGGGCGATGCCACGAGCGTCGTAGATGTGGAACGGAGTGTCGTACGCGGCGACGATGTCGTCAAGTATCGGCAGAAGCCTTTGGGCGAACCCATCCGATATGGGCAACGCGCTCCCTCTTTCCTCCCGGACTCGGACACGTCAGCTACGGGACGCGCGCAACACAGATGGTCCGGTTCCGTATTCCGCTGATGGGGCGCAGGTACGGGAAGTAGTAGCTCTCCAGGGAAGAGAACCCGAAGGACTCCAGGCTCTCCTGGAGGTAGTCCTTGGAGAGAAACCAGAAGTCCTGGACGCGCTGGTGCGGCTCGAAGGCGGCATCGCGGTCGAACGGGGCGTCGTTGGAGAACACCAGGTAAGCGCCGGGCCTGAGGTTGAGGCTCTCCAACTTTCGCAGCGCTTGCCGAGCATGGTCCTCCGCGTCGAAGAGGTGACCGAGGAACCCGTCCGCGTAGACCACGTCGACCCCGGCGACGTCCTCCGGCTGCAGCGTGTAGAAGTCGGCGACGAAGGCGTCGACGCCCTTCTTCCGGGTGAGTTCGACCGCTTCCTCGTTGACGTCCATCGCACGCACCAGGCGTCCCTGAGCGGCCAGGTCACCTTCGACGAAGCCGTTGCCGCAGCCGAGGGAGAAGACGTTCGCGCCGTTCTCGGTCAGCGACATCAGCTTGAGCAGCATGTGGGACCGGTACTCGGGGACGTACGTGGAGGGCGTGACGGAGTCGTTGAAGGCCTCGCCGCGCTCCCAGATGGCGTAGATGGTCTCGTCGGCCTGGCCGGCGACGCGCCGGGTGGTGTAGTAGTCGCGTACCGCGTCGAGATTCTGTTTCGCCGGAATCATCATCGTCCTCCTAGGCAGCGGAGCCGTCGGTGGTGTGGATGTGCTCTTGCGTGTACTCGATCGACTTGGCGGAGAGCCGGCGCAGCTCGGTGACCAGCGCCCGCATCGAGGCGGAATTGGCCGGACCGAAGTTCCGGTGCAGCGCGACCGCCGCGTCGGCCCGATCGGCGAGCAGCGTGTCGGCGAGAACCCGGGCCAGCGAGCGCAGGCCGGCCAGTACCGCCTCAGGGTCGCCGGTCAGACGGGGCCCGTTCTCCTCGTCGAGGAAGAGCGCGCCGAGCTGGACGAAGTACGACAGCTGCAGCAGCATGCCGTCACTGTCGGGGAAGTGGCCGAGGCCGCGGTCGACGTAGCGCAGGCACTCCGCCAGGTAGTAGGCGACGACGTCGGCCGGCGCCAGGCCGAACACCGGTGCCCATACCTCGGCGAGGATCACGATGCCGAAGACGTCGGCGGCGACCTCCTGCAGGACGACGGAGGCCCAGCGGTCGGCCGCGTTCAGATTCTTGTAGCCGGTGACCGGACGGTGCACGGAGTGGCCCAGCTCGTGGCTGAGCACGCCCAGAACCGGGATGGCGTCGAAGCGTGCGTCGTGCGGGTCGAACTTCGTGTCGATGTTCACATAACGAGCCGCCAACGGCGCCGAGATGTTCTTCAGCAGCGCACGGTGCGTGTTGCCGAAGTAGAACGTCTTCTTGAAGGGCGAGTACTTGACGCCCTCGTCCTCGGGCAGGAAGTAGGCGATGTGCTTCGGATGCAGGTTCCCCTCACCCGCCATGTGGAAGAGGTGGGTCGCGCCGAACCCCGGCACGTCTCCGAGGCGGAGATCGGCATGGAGGCGCCGCAGGCACGCCTCGACCTCGCCCTTGTCCTCCAGGGCCCGATCCACAAGAGCCTGGCCGCTCGCGTCTCGGCGGCAGGCGAACGCCGTCGGAAGGCCCTTGACCTCCTTGCCGTACCAGGTGGAAATCTGGCCGGCTACGACAGTGAACTCCTCCTTGAGGACGGCGAGTTGCTTGAGCGCCTCGTCGTTGTAGCCTTCCTGGACAGCGGTGGCGCGGAGGGTGACGGCCTTGCGGTCGTCCTCACCCGGCAGGTGCGCGCCAACGGCGCGCATGGCGTCCGCGATGGGCCGCGGGTCGTTGAAGCGACGGCGAGTGGAAATGCCGACCTCTTTGACCTTCTGCCACTCCGCCTCCACCGCGGACTTCAGGACGGTGAGGCTGTGCAGGAAGTCGGGTCCGAAATCGGGGGTGTGCTCCGCGAGATTCAGACACGAGATCTCGTAGCTGGAGGCGGGCGGCCAGAAGGCGCTGCGGTGTTCGCGATAAGTACCCGCCCTGCCGAGGTTGTGCGCATAGCTGAAGCGATCGACTGCGAGTTCTTCAGGCATTGCGTCTCCCCTTCTGGAGAAGCACGTTCGGTCAGTCACCGTTGGTTACTCGAGCGTGAAGAGCTTGTTCTCGCGTTCCCATCCACGAATGGTCGCGTGGTCCTCCTGGAGGACCGCGACGTCGGCATGGGTCATGAAGACGATGCCGGGACTGGAGAAGAGATCCGTGGTGACGTCCACCCGGTCACCGGGGGCGGGGGCTTTCTGAAGCCAGGTCCGGCTGCTGAGCGTTGCGAGCAGTTCGGCGTAGAAGGACTCCTTCACCACGCCTGCCCGGTCGGAGATGAACTGGACCTGCCGCAACGGGTACCGGTGCCCCCGGTACGTTCCGGCGAATCGCTCGGCGTACGTCTCGCCCTCGACCACCAGGTTCGCGACCAGGTCGAGCATGCTGATGCCGACCGCATAGTTCGCGGCGGGACGGTTGAGTCCGCCGGACAGGCGCGCGGCACATTCGATGAGCGTCGGGCCTTCGTCGTCGACCATCAGCTCCGTGTGGTGGGCGCCCCAGCGGATCCCGAGCGCGTCGAGCACTCCGTGGACGTACTCGACGATCGTCCCCATCTCAGGGGTGGCGGGGTCCAGCAGGACGCTGCGATCGTAGATCAGTCCTGCGCCCGGGACCTGGAGCTTGTCGGTGCGCCAGATCTCCGTGATGACGTGCCGGCCGTGTCCGCTGATTCCGTTGATGAAATATTCCTGCCCGGTGAGAAAGCGCTGGGCGAGTGCCGCGTCGTTGCGCTCACCCATCTGGTTGGTGGCTCCGTGGAGACGACGGAACGCCGCTTCCAGGTCGGCCTCACCCTTGCAGACGGCCACGGAATCCGTACCCGCGCTCGCCGGGGGCTTGAGGACCACGGGCCAGTTCCCTGTGCGCGCCCAGTCGAGGAGTCCCTCGAGGTCATGGGCGAGATAGTGGTCCATGCTGCGCAGGCCCGCCTTCTTGAGGCGGTTGTGCATTTCGTACTTGTCCCGGTGGGAAGTGCTGTCTGCCGGGGCGTTACCCGGAAGTCCGAGAGCGTCGGCCAGCAGGTCGGCGACGATCACGCCGCTTTCCGTGCCGGGCAGGACAGCCGAAGGGCCGTAACCCTCCAGCGTCCGAGCGAGACCGGCGACATCGCTTTCGCATGTGAAATGGCCAATGTACGCATCCCGGTCGAAGGTGGCCTGGTAGTACGGAGGGATGCTTTTCAGAGCGGACACGTGGATGCACTTCCAGCCGCGCTCGGCCATGGTGGTCGGCAGTTGCGACCCGGACGAGTATCCGTCCACCACGACCAGTACTTTCTGTTTTGCTGTGTTCACGCCAGCTTCCCCTTGTGGATCATTCGTGTGCCATAGATGGTGAACACTGCGACCACGACACATCCGGTGGCGGACGCGACGGACCATTCCGTCCGATCGTCGAATCCCTGGAACAGATAGGTCAGAATCGGAGCCAGTGAAAGGAGCGCGGCCACCGTGAACGGCTCGGAAAGGATGATTCCGCGCTGCAGCGGCCAGAGCGGCGCGATGACTCCGAGTACGGTGGCGATCGCGAGCAGACCGGCCTGCGAGGTGCCCCCGACCGAAAGGCCGGGACCGGTCAGGGAGAGTACCGACGCCACGAGGATCAGCAGGTGGAAACGGTGGGTCATGATCCGCGTGGCGCTCCACGCCTGGTCCGCCAGTTGCTTCGTGGCCACGGTGTTCAGCGCCTGAGAGACGCCGCCGACGGCCGAGGCCAGCAGTCCGATCGCGGAGGCCGCGACGCTGACGTCCTTGAGCCCCGACTGCCCGGTGAGCGAGGCCCAGGCCAGCAGCACCGCGCCCAGCAGGACGCCGGTGGCCGGCACATAAATCCGGCCGGAAAACCGCCGCTTGCGCAGAAAACGCTCGAGTGCGATGGTGCACAGCGGGCCCAGTCCACCCATGATTGCGCTCACGATGGCCGGCTCGATGAAGTGTAGCGCATAAAAGTAGCCGATCCAGTTGAAAGCGCTGGTCGTGTTGAGGATCAGCAGCGGCATGACGGACCGTCTGTCGATCTTCAGTGCGCGCAGCCCGTTCCGTGCTGCCAGCAGAATCCCAAAGAATATGGTGCTGACAAAGAAGCTCCAGAACAGGAACGTAAATGGATGCATGCTCTGCAGCAGGTTCCCCGAGAACACCGCATTGGCGTTCGCCAGAACGAGGAAGGCCCCCACATAGGTGATTCCGAGTGTCGAGGAGCCCTTTTTGGGCGGGGCCCCAGGGGCGCGTTCCGAATCCGCGCGCGTTTCCACCTCAGACATTCAGGTGTCTCTCCATGAAGATGCCGGGGAGGTCCTCACGGTACGAGCAGAAGGGGCCGCGCCCGGCATGCCCGAAGGTGTGGTTTCCCCCGCTCCGGTGCCGTCTCCCGTCATGCGGCGGACCCCTTCCGGTGGTCCTCCAGCACCAGGGCCGCGCCTTTCTCGCCGATCATGAGGCTCGCGGCGTTGGTGTTGCCCGAGACGATGGCGGGCATGACGGATGCGTCGATCACGCGCAGGCCGGCCACGCCGTGCACACGTAGCCGCCCATCGACCACGGCGCCGGTGTCGCTGCCCATACGGCAGGTGCCGACGGGGTGGTACGAGGTGTCACCGTGGTTGCGCACGTACTCAAGCAGTTCGTCGTCCGTCTGGACTTCGAGGCCTGGCGTCAGCTCGTACTCGCGGTAGGGGTCAAGAGCGGGCCCCTCGACGATCCGGCGGGCGATCCGCATGCCTGCCACGAGCGTGGTCCGGTCGAGTTCCGTGTCGAGGAAGCGCGGTCGGATCGCGGGCGGCGTCAACGGGTTGCGGGAGCGGATGTGGACGGAACCCTTCGACTCGGGACGTAGCTGGTACACGCCCAATGTCATGCCGGGGGAGGTGTCGAGGCGCCGGGTCGATCCGGCTCCGTAACTGGCCGGGGCGAAGTGGAACTGGATGTCGGGGCGAGTCTCCTTGTCCGAGGAGCTGACGAAGCCGTGGCCCAGGGCGATGGGCAGGCTCAGCAGCCCGCGCCGGTTGCGTACGTATTTGGCGATCTCCCGGACGAGACCGAGTCCACGGGAGCGTTCGTTGAAGGTGATCGGCTGTCGTACCCGCCAGCGCAGCCGGGCGGCGAAGTGGTCCCGGAAGTTCTCGCCGACACCCGGGAGGTGGTGGATGACGGGCACTCCTACGGCGGTGAGGATCTCCGCTGAACCGATGCCGGAGAGTTCCAGCAGCTGGGGCGACTGCACCGTGCCCGCGCTGACGATCACTTCGCGGCGGCAACGGGCCTGGTGGACCCCGCCCTTGTACCGGAACTCCACACCGGTGCAGCGTTTGTCGGCGAAGCGGAGCACGCCGACGTGCGCATCCGTCAGGAGAGTCAGGTTCGGGCGATGCCGGGCCTGCTTCAGATAGGTGCCGGCCGCAGAGGAGCGGCGCCCCTCCGCGTGGTTGACCTGGTAGTAGCCGAAGCCTTCCTGGTTGCCGGAGTTGTAGTCCGGGTTCTCCGGGTAGCCGGCTTTGACGGCCGATTTGAGGAAGGCGTCGCACAGTTCGTCGTGTTCGCGGGGGAGACCGACTGAGATCGGGCCGTTCCTGCCGCGGTTCTCGCCGCCGATCTCGGGCGCGTGCTCCAGGCTCTTGAAGTACGGAAGCACGTCAGCCCAGGACCAGCCGGGGTTGCCGAGCGCCGCCCAGTCGTCATAGTCCTCTTTCTGGCCGCGGACGTAGATCATGCCGTTGATGGCGTTCGATCCGCCCAGGAGCCGACCTCGGGGAATCCGCACGCTGCGCCCCGCGATGGTCGGATCGGCGTCCGTCTCGAAGCACCAGTCATATTTCGGATTGCCCATCAGCACGGTTTCGGCCGCCGGGATGGAGAGGAGCGGGCTGTGCCGTTCGCTGCCCGACTCGAGCAGCAGCACACTGATCGACGGGTCTTCCGTGAGGCGCCCTGCCAGCACACAGCCCGCGGCGCCCCCACCGACGATGATGTAGTCGTGTGTCTTCATGGCGGGCCCGCTCACGCCGCGGCGGAGGCCGACTGCCGACCCGAGATCGTGGTGCGGTGCATCAAGCGCGTGTGCGCGACGTCGTCGTAGTACGTCGCCCGGTGCATCGCGCTGCGGTTGTCCCACAGGACGATGTCGCCCGGCTGCCACTTGTGGCAGTAGGTGAACCGGGGCTGAACGGCGAACTCCTGGAGGAAGGTGACCAGCGGGAGGCTCTCCTCCTCGGGCATTCCCTCGATCCGCCACGGCACGTTGCCGCCGACCATGAGGGCCTTGCGGCCGGACTCCTCGTGGACACGGACGATGGGGTGGGCCACGTCGACCCACGCGGCGTGCTCCTCGGCGGTGGGCGCCGGGCGGTCGGGATAGTTGTACGGGCGAGACTGGATCCGGCTGATGACGACCTTGAGGTCTGCGATGCGGCTCTTGAGGGTCTTGGGCAGGGCGTCGTAGGCGGCGTACATGTTGGCGTACCAGGTGTCGCCTCCGACGGGCGGCACCGTACGGGCGTACAGCATCGAACCGGCCGGTGGATCGGTGAGGAAGTGGCCGTCGCTGTGCCAGACACGGCCGCTGTACGCCGAGCCCACCGGTTTCCCCTCCTTCTTGATGTTGGACAGAATCAGGATCTCAGGGTGCTCGTTCTCGTTGAACTGCGAGCGGGTGTAGGTGTAGATCTCGCCGAATCGCTTGGTGAACGCGATGTGCTGCGCGGGAGTCATGGTCTGGCCCCGGAACAGGAGAATTGTCGTGTCCAACCATGCCTGGTAGATACGCTCGAAATCATGGTCAGACATGTCGCTCGTGACATCGATTCCGCGTACTTCAGTGCCGATACCATCGGTGATGGGTACGAGCTCAAGCATGAAGGAACTCCCTTGGGTTTCCTGTGGGAAATAAGGTGTTCACAAGGTGCTCCGGCCGGCGTCAGCCGAGCGACACCCCGTATTCATGGACCCAGTTGTGCAGTTCGACCAGTTGAATCAGCAGCGCGGCCTGGTTCGATCCGCCCGGCAGCTCCGAACGGATCGCGTTGGCGCTTATCTGCCGGATGAGTCCGTTCATCCCCGCGGTGTCGAACAGCCCTGCCAGGGGAGACGCCTTGTCGTTGACAATCCACAACGCCTCGCGGATGAGCGTCCGGTCGTAGGAAGGGTTTTGGACATGCGGGTAGGCGCTTTTCTTCCGATTGACGGTGCCCGGCGGAAGAACATCCGCCATGGCCGCCTTGAGAAGGCCCTTCACGCCGCCCTTCGACTTCATGGCCCATGGTACGTTCCATGCGTACTCGACCAGCCGGTGATCGCAGAACGGCACCCGTACGTCCAAGCCCAGCGAGGCGCTCATGCGCTCCTTGCGGTCGAGGATGACGGCGAGCGGCCCGGAGAGGCCGAGATAGAAGATCTCCCGCATCCGTGCGTTCTCGGCGTCCTCGCCGGGCAGCCGGGGGACGTCCGACATCAGTTGGGAGTACCGCGCGCGCTCGTCCTCCTCCGGCTTGATCAGTGCGGTCAGTTCCGGGGAGAGATAGCGCGAGAGTCTGGGGCCGTCTCCGAGCCAGGGGAAACGGGCGCGCTCGACCACGTCCTGCTTGAAGAAGTAAGGGTAGCCGCCGAAGACCTCGTCCGCGGCCTCGCCGGTCAGCGCGACGGCCGAGCTGTTGCGGATCTGCCGGAAGAGGAGGTACATCGACGCGTCGAACTGGCCCCACCCCGGGAGGTCACGGGCACTGCGGGTGGCCCGGACGACGTCCAGCAGGTCATGCACCGTGGCGGTCAGGGTGTGGTGGCGGCTGCCGATGAAATCGGCGGCGGCGGCCGCGTAGGGCGCGTCGACGTCCGGGCGCAGCTCGGTGGCCACGAAGTGCGCTGGATCACTCTCGAACTGTATGCAGTAGGTGTCGAGCGTCCGGTCGGCGTCGTCCTGGCGCAGCCGACGGACGGCGAGCGCCGCGATCGACGTCGAGTCGACTCCGCCCGAGAGCATGGCGCTGAGCGGCCCGGCCGAGGTCAGCTGGCGGCCGACGACGTCGTCCAGCAGATCCCGGACACGGCGCGCGGTGTCGTCGAAGGAGTCGTGATGGGGCTCGCTGGTCAGGCGCCAGTAGCGGCGTCGCGTCAGACCGGATTCCGCGTACGTCAGCACGTGTCCGGGCGGCACCTCGCGGAGCCCGGCCAACGGTGTCTCGCCGGGCATGGCCAGCCGCGGCTGGAGGGCGATCGGAAGCGCGTGGAGGTCGAGCCGCGCCTTGAAGCGCGGATTGGCCATGATGCCCTTCGGAACAGACGCGAAGAGAATGCCGCCGGGGTATTCGTAGTAGTAGAGCGGCTTGATCCCCAGACGGTCGCGGCCGAGCAGGACCTTTTGCGTCCGCCCGTCCCAGATCGCAAATCCGAAGACGCCGTTGACGCGGTCCACGAACCGGTCGCCCCAGAGCAGGTATGCTTGGAGGAGAACTTCCGGGCTGCCGCCGGTCTTGAGGAGTCCACCGGCACCTTCGATTTCGCGGGCGAGCTCCGGCAGGTTGTAGATGTCTCCCGCGACGGCGACGGCCACCGTCTCCGTTCCGATTCGCTCCTGTAGGGGCTGCTCAGCCGGGAGTCCGGAGACAGTCAGGGCTCGGTGGCCCAATGCGGCGTTCCGGGAAATCCAGATTCCCTTGGCATCGGGACCACGGCTCTGCATCGTATTCGTCATCGCATGGATGACGCTTTCCTGGGTGCCCAGATCGTGACGGAAATCAATCCAGCCCACCAAGCCGCTCATTGAATCATCTCCTGTGACACGCCGTCCACCTCCGCCGAATGTGAAGCAGAGTGGCGCTCGTTGGATTACTTTGAGTCAAGGTCGGGTCGAGTTGCGTGTTCAACTGCGAGACTATCTCGGTTGGATCAAGGTTGCGCTGTAAACATTAGGTCAAGAGCTGACATGTCACAACCCTGGGCTGAAATAGTTTTCGACTGTTAAGGCTCAGGAATCTTCCGATGTCTTGTCGAAGCGGAAGGTCGGCCGCGCCATTCCTTACGGCACTCTACCGTCCAGTACGGCGGTGAAACGGAGGCTGTCGGCGGCTTGTCCCGGCGTGAGCAGGAAGGACGGCGGGCAGGTGGGTCTTGCTGGTCGGCCGGCACCATGAGCGGCCCATTTTAGCGGTCTTCAGCCGGACTTGGCGCTGTTGGCATAGTTATCGGCGTGCTCCTGCCTCGGTGTCGCTTTCGTCTGACTCTTTCGTCGGGGCTTTTTATCCCCTTTGTGGAGCATCTTTTTCTTCTCCCCCCTGACGAACCCCTCCAGCGGTTCCGGATTAATCGCCACCCTGGCGGCATTTTGGTAGGCCCGAGCTGCCATGGAATCAGGGCCTGAGCAGCAGTCGAACGGCCAGGGGCGTTAGAGGATGTCTGAAAAATCCCCGAATAGGGATGATGGTGGCGTGGTGCCCCGTCTGGACGGGTGAGTGGGCGGCGAGGTCCGTCAACCCCCGCTTTCGGACACCCAGTTCCGTACGGCCGGGGCGTACCCGCTCGGCTTGTCGCCGACCCTGACGCCGGGACTGACCAGCCAGCTCTGGTAGGCGGGCGTGAACATGCGGTAGAGCGACCGGGGCGGCACGGAACTCGCCTCGTCGAGCTCGGCGCGCAGCTCGGCCGGCAGCTCGAAGTCGAGGGCGGCCAGATTGGCGTCGAGCTGGTCCGTGTTGCTCGCCCCGATGATCGCCGAGGCGACCCCGGGCTGGGTGGCGACCCAGTTGACGGCGACCTGGGCCATCGTCACGTCGAGTTTGCCGGCGACGCTCTCGAGCGTCGCCAGAAGCCGCCATTCCCGGTCCGTCCACGATCCGCCGGGCGAGCCGTCACCGCCGAGCCGGCCCTCCCCGGCCAGGCCCTGGTCGGCGTGCCGGTACTTGCCGGTGAGGAAGCCGCCGCCGAGCGGGCTCCACGCGGTGATGCCGAGTCCCAGGCTCTGCCCCATCGCGACGTGCTCCACCTCGATCGTCCGGTCGATGAGGGAGTAGGGCAGTTGCAGGCTGACCAGCGGCACGAGCGAGTTGGCCTCGGCAAGGGTCTGGGCGCGCGCCGCGTACCAGCTGGGCACGTCGGACAGGCCCGCGTACCGGATCTTTCCCGCCCTGGTGAGGTCGTCGAAGGTCCGCATGACCTCCTCGACAGGAGTGATCCGGTCCCAGGTGTGCAGCAGGAACAGGTCGATGTAGTCGGTGCGCAGGCGGCGCAGCGACGCCTCGACCGCTCTGATCATGTGCTTGCGGCCGTTGCCCCCCGCGTTCGGGTCTCCGGGGGCGACGCTGTTGGTGAACTTGGTGGTGAGCACCACCCTGTCGCGCACCTTGGCCTCGGCGACGAGGTTGCCGAGGATGGTCTCGCTTTCGCCGGCGGTGTAGAAATCGGCCGTGTCGATGAAGTTCCCGCCCGCTTCGAGGTAGCGACGGAAGACGGGGCGGGCCTCGTCCTCGCTTCTGCCGTACGCGGCGTGGAAGCCGCCGGTGCCGAAGTTCATCGTGCCCAGCGCGATTCGGCTGACACGCAGGCCGGAACGTCCGAGCAGGTAGTAGTGGTTCAGAGACATGAGGGTGTTACTCCGTTCGAGGGTGGACTCGTGTCAGTGTGCGCGGCGAAAAATGGACTAGCAAGTCCAGAAGTGGGCCCGGGGACGCGGGCGCGTGTTTCTCCGTGAACGCCGCCATGCCCGCGTTCGGGAAGGCGTCACCGCCGGTGCCGGGAGGGTGGAGAGAGCGCCCGGTTTTGCAGTCCCGTGAATCTCTTTTTCACCTGTGAGAAGATGTGCGCGTAGGTGACGGCGGATCGAGGAAGCCGGTGTGAGTCCGGCGCGGTCCCGCCACTGTGATCGGTGAGCGAGTCCCGAACAGGCCACTGCCCCACGGGCGGGAAGGCCGGGACGAGCGTTGACCCGAGAGCCAGGAGACTCACGCGGTCGCCTCCTCACAGGAATTGGGGCGGATCTCCCCAAGAGAGGAACGGTGGTCGCCATGCCGCTCGTCCGGCGCGACGTCTCTTCCGGCGTCTGCCCGGCGGGTCCGAACCGGTGATCCGGCCGCCCATCCGCCGCGGGCACTCCGTCAGCACGCGCCACATCCTCCGGACCGGTGTCCGACCAGCCGGACCGCACGCGGAAAGGACGCGAACACGCATGAGCAGGATCACCGTCTGCCGGGGCTGTTGCTGCGGCAGCGCCCGCAAGGTGCCCGGCCTCGACCACGACGAGCAGCTCCGCCGCCTGTCACAGGTCGCCGACGTCCGCGTCAGCGACTGTCTCGACGTGTGCGAGCAGGCCAACGTCGTCGTCGTACGGCCCTCGCCCGCCGGGCGCGCCGCGGGTGGGCGGCCCGTGTGGCTCGGACTGGTCAACCATCCGGAGGCCGCGGAGGACATCGCCGGATGGATCCGGGCGGGCGGCCCCGGCCTCGCGCCGATGCCCGACATCCTCGCCCTGCACGCCCTCACCCCGCCGGGCCGGGGCGGAGCGGGCAGAGACCGCCTCCTCCAGGAGTCCTCCGCGGTCCCGGCGGAGGGACCCCGTTCATGACGAGCCGACGCTCACCTTCCCTCGTGACCGCCGCCTCGCTGAGGCGGGTGTGCGTGCAGGTGGCCGATGGTTCACACGAGGTCCGTACATATCAACAAATAATTCGTTGATTGCCGGGAACCGCCGGGGCTCAGCGGCCGACTACTGGAACATCCGCTACCCAGAACCGGAAGCCGACCGAGTCGTTTCCGGGAGAGGAGGATCGTCATGATCAAGCCGCTCAAGATCGTGGTACGTCGGAAGAAGACCCGCAGCCGGTTGCTGAACAACCACGGCTGACAGGTCCAGGCTGGTAGGACGGTCGCCGCCGGGGGTTGCCGGCGGCGACCGGTCGGGTCAGATTGTCGTTGTACGACGTGAGCCGAGGGAGCGTGTGTGACGCAGACGGAGTTCCGGCGGGCGCAGACGTTGATGATCTACTGGCACGACGGGGAGCTGACGGCCGAGAACTACCTGGAGAGCCGTTCCACCGATGCGGAGGCCGACAACGCGGTGGCCGTGGACGCGCAGGCGGTGGAGCTGCTGGAGCACTTCACGGACTGGTCGACCGTCGAGAAGGTGGCCGCCGCGCTCGGTGAGTTCGACGCCGCGTCGGTGCGCGACGCGGTCCTGGCGCTGGCCGACGCCGGGTTGCTGGTCGACCGGACCGGCGCGCAGCGCGAGGAGCGCTTCCTGGAGGCCTGGCACGACTGGGGGGAGGAGGCCCGCTTCTTCCACTTCGGCACCCGCAACACGATCTACACCGGCGACAGCCTGGAACAACGCCGCGCTGACGCCCGCTGGGTACGGGAGACCGGCGGGACCCCGCCGGCCATCTTCAAGTCCTATCCGGACGCGCCGCGGGTCTACCTGCCGCGGACGTTCCTGCCGCTGACGGATCAGTTCGGGCAGGTGCTGACGCGGCGGCGGACGCATCGTGTGTTCACCGGCGAAGCGGTGAGCCTGGCGCAGCTGTCCACGGCGCTGTTCTACACCTTCGCGCCGATGCAGCTCTACGACGCGGGGGACCTGGGCACGTTGATGCTGCGGACCAGCCCGTGCGGCGGCGCCCGGCACGAGCTGGAGGGCTATGTCGCGGTGCTCGACGTCCAGGACGTTCCGCCGGGGCTGTACCACTACAACGCCGAGGCTCACGCGCTGGAGCTCGTCGACCCCGACTTCGACAGGGCACGGCTGCACCGGCTGACATACGAGTCGGAGATGTGCACCCCGTCGGCGTTCGTTTGCTTCGTGACCGTGGTGTTCGAACGGACGATGTACAAGTACCGGCATTCGAGGGCGCTGCGGGTGACGTTGCTGTCGGCCGGGCATCTGGGGCAGACCTTCGTGCTGACCTCGACAGCGGTCGGGCTGGGCGCCTGGCAGAGCGCGGCGTTCCGGGACGAGGAGCTCGACGAGGCGCTCGGGGTGGACGGGTTCTCCGAGGGGGTCCTGTACATGTTCGGCGCCGGGGTGCCCGTGCTGGGGGAGACCGGGATGCCCGCGGGGATCACCCGGGCCCGGCTCACCGATCCGGGCAGGCTCGTCGCGACTCATCCCGCCGACGTTCCGGCGGGTGGCGCTGCCGGGTGAGTGAGGCGGCGTCGGCGTACCGGCGGTTGTGGCGGCACCGGTGGGTGCCGTCCCTGCTGCTGGTGGGCGTGTGCGCCCGGGTGCCGTTGCAGGCGTACGTCTTCGCGGTGCTGCTGCTGGCGGTGGAGCGGACCGGCTCCTACGCGGCGGCGGGCGTGGTGACCGCCGCGAGCGGTGTGGCCTACGCCGCCGGGGTGCCGGTGCACGGCCGGCTCGTCGACAGGTTCGGTCAGACCTGGCCGTTGACGATCGCGGCCGGTGTCAACGGCGTCGCGTTCACCGGCCTGCTGGCGACGGCTCATCTGCGGCCGACCGTCGGAGCCCTCGCCGGGTGGGCCGCGGCGGTGGGGCTCTCCCTGCCGCCGGTGGCCGCCGCCGCGCGGGCGCTGTGGTCGAAGGTGATCGCCGACGACGGGATCCGGCGCACCGCGCTGGCGGTGGACGCCATGGTGCTCGACGTCGCGTTGATCGCCGGGCCGCTGCTGGTCACCGCCGTCAGCACGGCGGCCGGTCCTGGCTGGGCGGTGGGCGGCTGCGCGGTGGTGCTGCTCGGCGGCACGCTGTGGTTCAGCGCGTTGCCGCCGTCGCGGTCCTGGGTCCCGGCCCGTCGCGGGGGCGGCCTGGCCGGGCCGCTGCGGTCCCCGGGCGTCGTCGTGCTGCTGGCCGTCTCCGTGCTCACCGGAGCACTGCTGGGAGTGCTGCGGCTCGGTTTCGTGGAGTTCGCCGACGGGAGGTCCGATCCGGCCGCGGGCGGCCTGGCCCTGGCGGCGTTCGGCGCCGGCAGCCTGCTCGGCGGGCTGGTGTACGGCGCGCGGTCGTGGCGTCCCGACGCCGCCGTGCGGATGCGGGTGATCCTCGCCGGGTACGCCTGCGGCGTCGGGCTGCTCGCGGCGGCCCCGAACGTGCCGGTGCTGGTGGCGCTGTCGGCGCCCGCGGGGTTCTTCCTCGCCCCGCTGGTCATCTGCAACTTCGAACTCATCGGCCGGTGCGCGCCCGAGGGAACCCTGACCGAGGCCTTCGCCTGGGGCATCACGGCCACCTTCACCGGATCGGCGCTCGGCAACCTCGTGGCCGGGGCGCTCGTCGGCGCGGGCGCGCCGACGCCCTTCGTGTTCGCCGCGGCCGCGGGCTTCGCCGTGCTGGCCGCCGTCGTCGCCGCGGCCGGCGCGAAGCCCCTCGCCGCCCCCATCCCCGACGCCGTTCCCACCCCCGCCCCCGACGCCGGCACCGCCCCCGATGAGACCCTCATCGCCGCCGGAACCACCCCGGCGCCTCAGCCGCCGCCGGTGGGCGCCGATCAACCGTCCGAGAAAGGTTCCTGATGCACGTGTTGGCGCGCCGGTTCGACCGCCGGCGATCCCGGGACGCCGACGTCTCCCGCGACGGTGCCGGACGTGGCCGGGCCGTCCGCGCCGCCGTGTCGGTGACGGCGATGGCCGCGGTGCTGCTGGCCGCCGGTTGCGCGGGCGCCTCGCAGAGCCAGGTCCGGGCAAGCGGGGCGCCCGGCTCCGTCCCGGTCACCGTCACCGACTGCAACGGGGTCAAAGCGGTCGTCAAGTCCCCGCCCAGGCGGGTGGTGGTGCTCACGCCGAGCGTGCTGGAGCTGATGCTCTGGCTCGATCTCGGTGACCGGGTCGCGGCGATCGGGCAGGAGCCCCGCCCGGGCAGCCTGCCGCAGCGCTTCTCCGGACAGGTCGCCGCCATCCGGTCGCTGTCCGGCAAGTACACCGCGGGCAGTGGATACAAGCCGGTGCCGCGGGAGGAACTGCTGTCCGTCGAACCCGATCTGGTCCTCGGCGGATTCGGCAGCAACTTCAACGCCGCCGGCGCCATGTCCCAGGACGAGCTGGCCGCCAACGGGATACCGTCCTACCTGGCCCTGTCCACCGCGTGCAAGTCGGCGGTGACCGCCCCGCAGACCGGCTTCGACCTGGTGTGGCGGGACCTGGAGAACCTCGGCCAGATCTTCGGGGTGCCCGGCCGGGCCCGGCGGGTCGTCGAGGGGATGCGGCAGAAGATCGCCACGGTGGAGACGGAGGCCGGGCGGCCCAAGGACGCCGAACGGCCCACCGTGTTCCCGTTCGAGTACGACGAGGGGACCGCCACCCCCTACGCGCCCGGCAACCGGCAGGCCGTCAACGCGGTCATCGAGACCGCCGGCGGCCGTAACGTCTTCGGCGACCGGGACGAGGCGTACACCAAGGTCGGCTGGGAGGAGGTGGTCGCCCGCGACCCGCGGGTCATCCTGGTCGTCATCTACGACCGGGGCGACCCCGCCGCGAACGCCGCCCACTTCGCCGAAGCCGAGAGGTTCCTGCTCACCAGCCCGGCGCTGCGCGGAGTACGAGCGGTGACCGAGAAACGGTTCGCCCGGCTGGTCTACGAGTCGGCCTCGGTGGGCGGCGTCCGCAACGCCGACGCCGTGGTCGAACTCGCCGGCCAGTTGACCTCCGCCGGATGACGGCCCTTCGGCCCGGCCCGCCGAAGGCGCCGACCGGCCCCCGCCCCCCTCACCGCCGCGTCACCCGTGCGGCGCACGCCGTCCTGGCCGGAGTGCTCGTCATCGGCCTGGCCGCCTCGGTCCTGCTCGGCACGGTCGAGGTGCCCGCCGGCACCGTGGCCCGCATCATCGTCTGGCACCTGACCGGCCACGGGGATCCCGGAGCGTGGAGCGTCAGCCAGGACACCGTGGTGTGGAACCTGCGGCTGCCCCGGGCACTGCTCGCCGCGCTGGTCGGCGCGGGCCTGGCCGTCTCCGGCACCGCCACCCAGGCACTCGTGCGCAACCCGCTGGCCGACCCGTACGTCCTGGGTCTCACCTACGGGGCGGCCGTCGGCGCGGTGGCGGTCGTCATCACCGGAGTCGCCCCGCTCGGCGGCGTCTCGACCGGGGTGGCCGCCTTTCTCGGCGCGCTGGGCGCGTTCGCCGTCGTCTACGCCCTCGCCCGCGCGGGAGGCACCCTCGCCCCGCTGCGACTGATCCTCTCCGGCATGGCCGTCACCTACGCCCTGTCCGGGGTCACCAGCTTCCTCGTGCTGCAGGCCGACGACCCCGGCACCACCCATTCGGTGCTGTTCTGGCTCTTCGGCAGCCTGGCCGAGGCGAACTGGGCGGCGCTCGGGCTGCCCGCCGCGGTCCTCGCCGCGACGATGATCGCCCTGCTCGCCCAGGCGAGACCTCTCAACACCCTTCTGCTCGGCGACGAGACCGCCGCCAGTCTCGGCATCCCCGCCGCCCGCCTGCGCCGCCACCTGTTCCTGCTCATCGCCCTGCTCACCGGTGTGATGGTCGCCCTCGCCGGCGGCGTCGGCTTCATCGGTCTGATCGTCCCGCACGCCGCCAGGCTGCTCGTCGGCAGCGACCACCGCCGCCTGCTCCCCGTGGCGGCCCTCGCCGGCGCGGGCTTCCTCGTCCTCGTCGACATCGCGGCCCGCACCGCCCTGCACCCGCAGGAACTGCCGGTCGGGGTCGTCACCAGCGTCATCGGCGCCCCGCTGTTCCTCTGGCTCGTGCACACCCGCGCCCGCGACACCACCGGACTGTGATCACCGTGACGAACCTGGACCTGCACGACGTGCACGTCACCATCGCCGGGACGCCGGTCGTCACCGGCGTCGACCTCACCGTGCCGTCCGGGCGGCGCGTCGGGATCATCGGCCCGAACGGCAGCGGCAAGAGCACCCTCCTGCGGGCCGTGTACCGGCACCTTCCCCTCGCCCGGGGACGCATCACCGTCGGCGGCGAGGACCTGTGGCGGCTCACCCCGCGCCGCGCCGCGCAGCTGGTCGCCGCGCTCCCCCAGGAGACCCGTGCCGACTTCGACGTCACGGTCTGGGAGATGGCCGCGATGGGACGCACCCCGCACAAGCGTCCCTTCGCCCCGGACACCGCCGAGGACACCGCCGTCGTCACCGACGCCCTCGTCCACGCCGGGGTCCTCCAGCTCGCCCACCGCCGCTACACCACCCTGTCCGGCGGCGAGAAACAGCGCGTGCTGCTCGCCCGCGCCCTCGCCCAGCAGGCGCCCATCCTGGTGCTCGACGAACCCACCAACCACCTCGACGTCCGCCACCAGTTCGAACTGCTCGACCTGGTCAGCTCGACCGGCACCACCGTCGTCGCCGCTCTGCACGACCTCAACCTGGCCGCCGCCTACTGCGACCACCTCTACGTGCTCGCCGAGGGACGCGTCGTCGCGCACGGCCCCCCGCACGACATCCTCACCCCGCGGCTCGTCAGGGAGGTGTTCGGCGTCGACGCCCATGTCACCCGTGTCCCGGACGCCGACGTCCCCCACCTCATCCTCCGCCCCCAAGACGGCGCCGGCCCGTGAGCCGGAACGGCGGAGCCGGCTCACGGCGGCCTCGGCCATGAGCCGGGCGACGCCACGAGCCGGATCGGGCCCCGGACAGGACGATCAGAAGTAGGTGCGGATCAGGTCCACCACGGTGTGGTCGTCCGCCACCACCGGGATCACCTGCCACTTGTCGAAGGAGGTGCACGGGTGGGAGAGGCCGAAACAGATCAGCTCTCCCGGCACGACCTCGGCGCCCGCGGCCACCTCGACGTAGGCGTGGTGGTCGTTGACCGCCCTGGTGCGCAGGCCGGTGGCGGGCCGTAGCGTGCCGTCCAGGGACCGGACCCGCTGAGGCGTCGGCAGCCCCTCGTCGTAGGGCGCCTCGCGCTTGCCCATGCCGATGATGGCCAGGCCGTCCTCCGGAGTCGAGATCACCTGCGCCCACACCTGGAGCGCCGCGTCGAGCGAGCCCTCCCCGGGAATCCGCCGGAACGGCGTCCACTCCCGGTAGACCCCGTCGTCGTGGGAGACGTAGGCGCCGCTGCGCAGGACCGTGCGCAGCCGGTGGCCGGGCAGCCACGAGCCCGCCAGGCGGTCGGCGACGACGTCGAAGTACTTGCTGCCGCCCGCGGTGACGACCACCTCCTCGGCCAGCAGGCCCTGGGCCGCCAGGTGGCGGACGGCCTCCCGCACCTCGTCCAGGTAGCGGCCCGCCGCCTCCGCGTCGGGCAGCCCGCCCTCGTAGGCGGCCACCCCGGCGAGTTCGATCCGGGGGGCTTCGACCGCCGCCCGCGCCACCTCGGTCAGTTCGGCGACGGTACGGCATCCGGTGCGCCCGCCAGGATGGCCCAGCTCGGCGAGCACCCGTACCGGCCGGTCGCCCGGTACGGAGGCGATGGCCTCGGCCATCGTCCGCACCCCGGCCACCGAGTCGACGAAGCAGGCGAAGCCGAACCCCTGCTCGACCTGTTCGGCCGCCCAGCGCAGCGGGACGGGGTCGAGCAGTTCGTTGGCCAGCAGCACCTCGGGCACTCCGAGGGCGCGGCAGGCCAGCGCCTGACCGGCCGTGGCCACGGAGATCGCCGTGGCTCCCGCGCGCAGCTGGGCGGCGAAGAGCGAGGGCGCCATGGTGGTCTTGCCGTGCGGGGCGAACTCCAGTCCGTGCCGGGCGCAGAAGCGGGCCATCGTGTCGATGTTGTGCGCGATGGCGGCCTGGTCGGCGACCATGAGCGGCCAGGTGAACGCCCCGTCGAAGAGGCCGGGCCGCAGGGCGGCGAACTCCTCCAGGGAGATCGCCGGGCCGGGCCACCACAGCCCCTTGGTCCGCCAGTCGATCCGCTCCGGCGGGATGGTCAGGGAGTCGGTCATGTCGTGCTCTCCGGTAGCAGTCCGCGGGTGAGGGTGTCACGCGCCGTGGCGAGGTGCCGGTGGGCGCGGTTCAGCGAGATCTCGTGATGGCCGGGGAAGAGCGCGTCCACCTCCAGCTCGGCCAGCCGGGTCAGGCTGGCGGCGTACTCCGGCACCCGGCAGTCGTGGAGGTTCTGCAGCGACACCCGCCCGCCGGTGAAGACGCAGTCACCGGAGAACAGGGCGCGGTGTCCGGGGGCCTCCAGGAGGTAACAGGTGTGGCCGTCGGCGTGGCCGGGCGTCGCGACCGCGCGCAGCGTGACCCCGCCCAGGTCGATCCGCTCGCCGTCGGCGATCGGCTCCGCCGACGGGCAGGCGGGGAAGGTGTAGTCGCCGGGGTACACGCCGCCCGCCCTGGCCCGGTCGAGGCTGATCATTCGCTCGTCTCCGTCCGCTATCCACCGGTGCGCCGGTGGACCGGCGAGCACCCGCAGCCCCGGCACCCGCCGTGCCAGCTCGGCGGCGCCGCCGGCGTGGTCGGCGTGGCCGTGGGTCAGCAGCAGGTACTCCGGGAGGTCGGCGCCCACGTTGCGCAGGATCGCCTCGACGTCGCGCCCCGCCCCGGCGTCGATCAGCGCCCTGGCCCGGGTTCCCCGCACCAGGTAGACGTGGCAGTCCAGGGGGTCGGTGAGGTCGAATCCGGCGGCGCCGCTGCCGACGAGGTCGACATGGTCGTTCAGCCGCACGCGCCCACCCCGACCCGCCGCGCCATGTCGACGACGACCTCGGCCGCGAACCGCACGTCGGCGAGGGCGACCGACTCGTCCGCGGAGTGCGCGTCGAGGATCGATCCCGGCCCGAAGACCGCCGCGGGGATGCCGGCCCGCGCGAGCTTGCTGGCGTCGGTGCAGAACGGCATGCCGTGCACGCCCCCGTCGCCGCCCCTGGCGGCGAGCGCGCCGCACAGCGCGGCGACGACCGGACTGTCCGCCGGGGTGTCCAGCGCGTAGTCCACGTTGAACGGGGGATCGAGCTCGATCCGGCCGGGCAGCAGCCTCTCCAGTTCCTCCCCGTCGCGCCGCCACACGGCCATCGGGTCCTCCCCGGGCAGGGTGCGCCGGTCGACGTCGATCTCGCAGCGCCCCGGGACGATGTTGGGGCCGGTGCCGCCGTGGACGCGGGTGACGCACCTGGTGGCCGGGCCGAGCAGCGGGTGTCCGGGGATCTCCGGCCCGGTCGCGTCGAGATGGGCGATCACACGGGCCATCAGCGAGACGGCGTTGACCGCCTCGGCGGGCCGGGAGGTGTGGCCCGCCTCGCCCAGCGTGCGCGCGGTGTACCGGACGACGCCCTTGTGCGCGGTGGCCACCGTCAGGTCGGTCGGCTCGCCGACCACCGCTCCCACGACCTCGGCTCCGGGCAGGGTGTCGAGCAGGCCCAGCACGCCGCGGTAGCGGTACTCCTCGTCGATCACACCGGCGAGCATCACGGTGTACGGCGGGACCGGCCCTGCGGCCAGTTCCGCGGCGGCGAGCATGAACGCGGCGAGCGGGCCCTTCGCGTCGCAGGCGCCCCGGCCGTAGAGCCTTCCGTCGTGGACCTGGGCCGCGTACGGGTCCACGGTCATGCCGTCGACCTCCACCGTGTCCAGGTGCGACTCCAGCAGGATGACGCGCGGGTCGCGGCCGGGCACCACCGCCACGACGTTGGGCCTGCCGGGCAGCACCTCGTCCAGCTCCGCCGCGACCCCGTGGTCGGCGAGCCACCGCCGGACGACCCCGGCCAGCGCCGCCTCGCCTCCGCCGGATCCCTCGCGCGGGTTGACGCTCGGGGTGCTCACCAGCTCGCCCAGCAGGGCTTCGACGTCGTTCACACGCTTTCCCTCTGTCCTTCGTTCTCGCCGCCGCACCGCCTGTCCTCGCCGGCGCGGCGCGCCCGCGCGGTCACGTCGTGCGCCGTTCACGGGCGTAGACCAGCAGCAGCACGATGATGAGCAGTCCCAGCGAGACCTGGCGGAGCCCCTCGCTGAGGTTCCACGCCACCAGCAGCGCGGTCAGCAGGGTCAGCAGCAGCGCGCCCGCGACCGTGCCGAGCAGGTGGCCGCGTCCTCCCAGGATGGAGGTGCCGCCGAGGACGACCGACGCGATCGACAGCAGCTGGTACGGATTTCCCATGGTCAGGGAGCTGGTGCCGGTGAAGCCGAGCAGGACCAGCCCGGCGACTCCCGCGAGCAGCGCGCAGGCGGCGTACATCACGAACGTGGTGACCGGGACCGGCACGCCGGAGGCCCGCGAGGCGGGCTCGCTGGTGCCCAACGCGAAGGCGTAGCGTCCCAGGCGGGACAGGTGCAGCAGCCAGACGGCGGCGGCCGCGATGGCCAGCCACAGGATCGTGGCCAGCGGTATCCCCGCCACGCTGCCGTTGGCGAGCGAGTCCAGCAGCGGGATCTGGGCCGACCTGGGCGAACCGTTGGTGTAGATGAGCAGCGCGCCGGCGATGACCGTCCCGGTCGCCAGGGTCATCACCATCGGCGGCAGGCGCAGCCAGATCAGTCCCGCGGCGTTGACCAGGCCGACCAGCACGCTGACCGCCAGCGCCGTCAGGATGGCGACGGCGCCGCCCGATCCCGCGCTGACCTGCGCGCACACCACGGCCGACAGGGCCACCACCGCCGAGACCGACAGGTCGATCCCGCTCATCATCACCACGAGTGTCTGCCCCACGGCGACGATGCCGAGGAAGGACGCGGTCTGGACGAGGTAGTGCACGCTCGCGACGCTGTTGAACCCCTGGGCGAAGATGATCGCCGCCAGCCAGGTCAGCGCCAGCACGCCGAACGCCCACAGGGCCCGGTTGTCACGCAGCGCCCCCCGGATGGTCGACGCCATCATGCCACCCTCTCTCTGGTCGCCAGCGTCTTCACCGCGACCGCGGCGACGAGTACGACTCCTTGCAGGATCATCTGGTAGAACGTCGAGATCCCGGTGAACAGCAACAGGTTGGTGAGCAGGCCGAGCAGGAGCGCGCCGAGCAGGGTGCCCCGCATCTGCCCGATGCCGCCGAAGAAGCTGATTCCGCCGAGCACCGCGGCCGCGATGGAGTTCAGCGTGTACGGCGTGCCGATCGTCGGGTCGCCCGACCCGGTCTGGATCGCCAGTCCTATGCCGGCCAGCCCGGTGAAAAGACCGGCGAGGCCGTAGGCGACGATTTTGACCCGGCGGGTGTTGACGCCGTTGGCGAACGCGCCGTGCTCGTTGCCGCCGACCGCGTAGAGGGTCAGCCCGAACCGGGTCGTCTTGACCACTTTCCACAGGACCAGGGCCACGGCGATGGCGATGGCGGGCAGCGCGAGGCCGTACCAGCCGAGGTTGTACGCCCGCACCAGCCCGGTCGGCACGTGCCCGCCGGGCTGGGGCAGCACGATCAGCGTGACCCCGCCCCACAGGAACGACGCGGCGAGCGTGACGATGATCGGCGGCAGTCCGGCGTACGCGACCAGTGCCCCGTTCGCCGCGCCGGCCAGCACGGTGACCGCCAGGGCGATCACCATCGCGGTCACGACGCTCATCGTGCCGTCGGCGGTGTTGATGACGAACACGGCCATGCCGAGCGAGAGCACGGCCCCCAGCGACAGGTCGATGCCGCCGGTGAGCATGACGATGGTCTGCCCGACCGCGGCCAGGATCAACGGCAGGAACTGCGCCGACAGGATGGTGATCGTCGCCGGTTCGAGCAGGGTGGGATCGAGCCGCTGGTAGACGACGAGCACCACGACGAGCAGCCCGCACAGTCCGACGAGGTCGAGGTTGCCTCGTGCGGCACGGCCCGACAGCCGGACCGCCGTTTCGAGTCGGTTACGCACGGGACGTCTCCTCAGCCGTGCTGTGGCCCACCACCGAGGCGTGGACCAGGCGTTCTTCGGTCAGCTCGGCTCCGGCCAGCCGTTCCACCACGGCGCCCTCGTACATGACGAGGACCTCGTCGCACAGTCCGACCAGTTCCATGGTGTCTCCCGAGGTGACGAGCACCGCCATGCCCTCGTCGGCCAGCTCGCGCAGCAGGTGGTAGATCTCGCGTTTGGTGCCGACGTCGATGCCGCGGGTCGGCTCGGCGAGCAGGAGCACGCGGGGCCGAGCCGGCAGCCACTTGGCCAGGGCCACCTTCTGCTGGTTGCCGCCGGACAGCCGGCGGACCTCCTGGGCGGGTGAGGCCGTCTTGACCTGCATCCGCCGGATCAGCTCCTCGACCAGCTCGTTCTCACGCCGCCGGGAGACGGTGGTGAGCGCGCGGGCGGGGGCGAGCACACGCAGGCTGGGCAGCGCGAGGTTGGCCCTGACGCTCCGCACCACGTGCAGCCCCTCGGTCTTGCGGTCCTCCGGCACGTAGGCGATGCCCCGGCGGATCGCCTCCCTGGGCGACGCGAGCCGGCGGGGCCGTCCGTCCACCTCGGTCTGTCCGCTGTGATGGCGCAGGCCGAACAGGGCCCGCAGCACCTCGCGCTGCCCCTGGCCCTGCAGTCCGCCCAGCCCGATGATCCGGCCGGGCCGCAGTTCCAGGTCGACGCCGGCACAGGCGCCGGGGATGGACAGCCCGGCGGCGCGCAGCACCGGGTCCGCCTGCGGGCTGTCCGGCGCGGCCTTGGCCGGGAACAGGTCTGACAGCTCCCGCCCCACCATCAGCCGCACCAGATCGTCGTGGTCGGTCTCGTCGCGCCGCCGGGTGGCCATCACCTCACCGTCCTTCAGGACGGTCAGCCGGTCGCTGACGGTGAGCAGCTCACCCATCCGATGGCTGACGATGACGACCGACCGGCCCCGCTCACGCAGGTCGTCGACCACCCGGAAGACCGCGCGCACCTGGTCGTCGTCGAGCGCGGACGTCGCCTCGTCGAGGATCAGCAGACGCGGGTCTGCGGTCAGCGCCTTGGCGAGCTCGACCAGTTGCTGCGCGCCGAGCGGCAACCGCCCGGCGGGGGTGCGCGGGTCGACGTCGAGGCCGACCCGTTCCAGCAGCGGGCGTGCGCGGGCCACCAGGTCACCCTGGCGCACCAGGCCGTAGCGGCTGGGCCAGGCGCCGAGAAACACGTTCTCCGCCACGCTCTGGTGCGGATTGAGGCTCAACTCCTGGTGCACCGAGGCGACCCCGGCGGCCCGGGCGCGGTGCGGAGACCACGCGCGGACCGGTTCGCCGTCGTATCTGATCGTCCCGGAGTCCGGGGTGAGCAGGCCGGTGATCAGGGAGAGAACGGTGCTCTTGCCGGCGCCGTTCTCTCCCACCAGGGCGAGCACCTCGCCGGCCTGGATGTCGAAACTGACTTCGCGCAGAACGGTGACCCCGGCGAAGGACTTCGACACCCGCTCGACGTTCAGCAGGGTCATCCGTGGTTCCTCTACTTGCCGATGAGCTTGTCGATCTCGCTCTGCGGGATCGGCTGGATCGGGTACGAGTCGTCGGGCTGGTCCTGCTTGGCGTACTGGTCGAGGTTGTCGTCGGTGATCTTCGGGAGCGGGACCGTGATGTCCATCGGGACCGCCGTGCCGCCGATCTTGGCCACCGCCGCCTCGAGCGCGATCACCGACAGGTAGTTGGGCTGCGCCGTGGACAGCGAGGAGAACCCCTCCTTGCGCTTGTCGGCCCACATCTTGAGGAACCCGTTGTAGTTCTCCCCGGTGATCGGGACGAGCTTCTTGTCCTGCTTCACCAGGGTCTGCAGGGCCGCGGCGGACAGCGCGCCGCCCTGGGAGAAGACCCCGGTGATGTTCGGGTGCGCCGAGTAGGCCGAGGCGAACGCCTGCGCCGCCGGGGCCAGGTTGTACTCGCTGTGCACGTTCGCCGAGATCTTGATGTCCGGGTACTTCTTGAACACCTCCTCGGCTCCCTTCCAGCGCTCCTCGCTGACCGCCACGCCGGCGGGGCCGTTCATCGCGATGATCTCGCCCTTGCCGCCGAGCTTGTCGGCCAGCCACTGGGCGGTCATCTTGCCCCACTCGACCTGGTCGGTGCCGACCCTGATGACCTTGTCACTGGTCACCAGGCTGTCGAAGTTGGCGACCGTGATGCCCTGGGCCACGGCCTGCTCCAGCACCGGGTTGAGCGCGGTGGAGGAGCCTGCGTCGACGAGGATGACGTCGTACTTCTGCTGGATCATCGCCTGGATCTGGGCGATCTGCTGGGAGGTGTCGCCGTTGGCGTTGAAGGTCTCGTAGCTGGCGACCTTGCCCTCGCCCTTCAGCCTCGCCACGTCCTCCTCGAGCATCTTGAGCGTCTGCTGCATCCACGACGGCGCCAGGTAGATCGTGGACCAGCCGACCTTGAGGGCCTTGGCGGTGCCCGCCGTACCGCCGCTCGGGTCGGAGCTCGCTGCGCCGCTGGGGGTGGTGCCGCCGGAGTCGACGTTGCACGCCCCGGTGGTCAGCAGGGCGCCGAGTGCCGCCGCGGCGATCAGGGCGCGCCGGGTCGTTCCTGTCATCGAGTCTCCTCAATGGACTTGGTTCGTAAATGGTTCGTAGTAGGGTGCGCTCAGGATGCTCCGACCAGGAGCTCCCGGTCAACAGCTTGCTACCAAAATGATGCATTTCGTACATCTGACAGTCAGGTTCCCTCGGCGGCCTCCCTGCTCGTATAGTGGGGCCAGTACGAACCACTTCCGAACATAGGTCGCATAGAGGTGTCATGACGATCGTGATCGGGCTCGTCATCCACGCGAGTCATCGCACCATCTTCGAAGAAGCGGCCCGCACCCTTTCCGGCGTGCGCCTGGAGTGGGTCACCTACCGGCACGAGAACGAGATCCAGCCGCTGGTCCGGGAGTTCCTCGGCCGCGAGCAGGTGGACGGGCTGCTCCTCGGCAAGGTCCCCTTCGCCGAATCCCGCGACCTGCTCCCGGCCGACGTGTCGGTCGCGGTCATCAAGTCAGCCGGCCTCGACCTGTCCATCGCCTTCTTCCGGGCGGCGGCGCGCGGGTGGCGGGCGGCCCCGGTCAGCATCGACACCTTCGACCAGGAGACGGTCGACGAGGTCGTCCAGGCGCTCCAGCTCGACCGGAGCCAGGTCGCCTGCCTGCCGTACAACCCACGGCAGAGCGTCGAGGAGATCGTGGGCTTCCACCGCCGCTTCATGGAGAAGACCGGCGCCGCCTACGCCATCAGCCTGCGCACCGCGGTCACCGCGCGGCTGGCCGACTCGGTTCCCGTGGTGAACGCGCTCTACGGTCCGGCCACGATCCGGACGAACCTTCACGAACTCGCGCTGCGCATCCAGTCCCGGCAGGCCAACGCGTCACGGTTCGCCGCGGGCGTCTTCCGCGTGGTCACCCAGGACGCCCAGGCCGACCTGGACCGCGCCCGCATCGGGCTGATGAACCTGCTGGTCAACACGCCCGAGTTCGGCGAAGCGTGGATCGAGAACCGGGACCGGCGCGGCGTCGTGGTCTTCGCGCACAAGGCGCTGTTCGAACACGCCACCCAGAACTGGATCTCCCTTCCCACCCTCGGAGAGGCCCAGGAGACGCTCGGCATACGGCTGGCCGCCGGATTCGGCATCGGCGTGTCCGCCCGCACCTGTGTGCAACTGGCCGAATGGGCGGCGGCACGGGCGGAACAGGAGAGCATCCCCTCGGCGTACCTGGTCCAGGACAACGGGGTCATCATCGGCCCGATGAGCAGCGGCTCGGCAAACCCCCTCGCCTTCACCTACCGCGACCACGGCGGGGACATCGAGGGGCTCGCCCGCCGCGTCGGCCTGAGCCCGGCGACCCTCTCCCGGCTCGCCGCCCTCGAACGCAGCCTCGAGGGGCGGCTCATCTCGCCCAGCGATCTCGCCGGCTCCCTCGGGATCACCGACCCGAGCGGCCGCAGGCTGATCCGCAAACTCAACGAGTCCGGCCTGGTCACCGAGGAGGGCAGCGAGCAGGTGCACCGCAAGGGCCGCCCGACGCGGCTCTACCGCCTGGGCATCGGCACCGCCCTCACGGACGAGGCCACGCCTTCCTGAAAAGGCTCCACACGCGTTGAAAGCCCTAGGAGGATCATTGTCCTACGATCTGCTGCTCACCGGCGGTGAGGTCATCGACGTCGGTGGCGGGCACGTCGGCCGGTACGACGTCGCGGTGCGCGGCGGCCGGATAGCCGCGGTGGCCCCCGGCCTGCCCCGGCACGAGGCCCGCGAGGTGATCGACGCCACGGGCAGGCTGATCACACCCGGGCTGATCGACATGCACACGCACATCCATCCCGACGCCACCTACTGGGGGATCGATCCGGACCCCGTCGCCTGGTACACCGGGGTCACCACGTGGGTCGACGCAGGCTCGGCGGGGGCCTACAACGTCGAATCCCTGCGCGCCGTGGTCCGCGACCTCCAGGTACGCGTCGTGGCGCTGCTCAACGTCTCCGCGGTCGGCCTGACCGCTCCGGACGGGGAGAACCGGGAACTGGCCAACTGCGACGTCGACCTCGCCGCGTCGACCCTGGCGGCCAACCGCGACCTGATCGTCGGGGTGAAGGTCCGCATGGACGGCAAGTCGGTGGGCCGGAACGGGCTGGAACCGCTGCGCCGGGCGATCGCGGTGGCCGAGACGGGCGGCGTCCCGGTGATGGTCCACATCGGCGTCGCCCCGCCCACCGTGGACGAGGTGCTGGGACTGCTGCGCCCCGGCGACATCGTCACGCACTGCGCGAGCGGGCTGGCCACCGGCATGCTCGACGGGGCCGACCTGTCGTCGGCGGTGGTCGAGGCGCACGCGGCGGGCGTCCTGTTCGACATCGGACACGGATCCGGCGGCTTCGCGTTCGACGTGCTCGAAGCGCAGCTGAAGGCCGGCGTGGTGCCGTACACGATCTCCTCGGACCTGCACGCCCGCTGCCTGTACGGGCCGGTGTTCGACCTGCCCACGACGATGACGAAGCTGCTCGCCGTCGGCCTGTCCCTCGAGCAGGTGGTCGCCGCGGTCACCGCCCATCCGGCCCGGGCGCTGAACCTGCCCGACGGAGCCGGCACGCTGGCCGTCGGGGCCCGCGCCGACCTCGCCGTCTTCACGGTCGAGGAAGGCGACTTCGAGGTGGTGGACGTGCACCGGCAGCGCCGCACCTCCGACCGGCGGCTGGTCAACGAGGTCACCTACGTCGCCGGGCGTCCGCTGCCGCCCCGGCTCCCGTCGCGGCCGAAGCCGTGGATCCCGCTCACCGACGCGCAGCACGAGGCGCTGCGCCTGCGCGAGCGTCGTGTCCGCGACCTGCTCTCCGCCCCGCTCGTCGGGCTCGAAGGGCTGGCCGAACAGTACCCCCGATTCCCCGCAGATCCCACCACGTCCTCAGGAGGATGACCAGATATGCCCAAGAAGATCATCAGCACCCCCGACGCGGCCCCGCCCGGCGGACCTTACTCGCAGGCCGTCGTCGCCGGCGACCACGTCTATCTCGCCGGGGCCTGCCCGGTGCTCCCCGACGGCACGTGGGTGCGCGGCTCGTTCGCCGAGCAGGCCCGCCTCGCCTTCACCAACCTGGCGCAGGTGGCCAAGGCGGCGGGGGCGGACCTGTCGCAGGTGGTCCGGGTGGGGGTCTACCTGCGGGACTTCGACGACTTCCCCGAGATGAACGAGATCTACGTGGAGTTCTTCGGCACGGAGAACCTCCCGGTCCGGACCACCATCCCGGTGGCGCTCAAGGGCTTCGACATCGAGATCGACGCGATCCTCTACACCGGAGACTGATCCGGGTCGCCGGCGGCCGTGAGGGCCGCCGGGATCCTGTCCAGCACCGGCCACGGATACATGCCGTAGTTGTAGAAGTCGACGGCCGCCACGCCGAGAGAGGCGCAGGCGGCCGTCTTCTCCGCCAGGTTCGCGGCGTCGCCGGTGTCCGGGTGCCCCGGCCGCAGCACCACCCGTACGGGGCACCGCCCGCCGACCGCGTCGACGACCGAGGCGACGTCGACGCGCAGGCGCTCCACGTCCCGCGCGTACCCCAGGTAGGCGTAGCCGTCCACGAGCGGCGCCAGAGCCGAGGCGTCGACCCCGGTCCGCCAGCCCTGCTCGGCCGCGGACGGCCCCTCCGGCGTGCCGCTGCCGTAGCCGAGCAGAGCCCCGGTCAGGTCGAGGTAGACCAGCCGGCCGCCGTCGGCGTGCACCGCGTCCGCGACCCGGCGGGTGAGCGCGGTCACCACGTCCTGGCGGACGGCGAGGAATCCGGCGAGGTCCTCGCCCACGGCCGCGCTGAGTGAGGCGGGGTCGTCGGACGTGGTCACCTCCTCGCCGCCCAGCACCCGATCGAGATGACCGGCGACGGCGGCGCGCAGGCGGTCGGCGTCCACTCCGGCCGCGCCGGCCGCCCGGCGGCAGTGCGCGCAGAAGCAGAGCCCGAGCAGCAGCCGCTCACCGGGCCCCAGGGGAACGAAACTGCGCTCGTGGTGGTGACCGTGGTCGAACGTGCCGTAGGCGAGCGCCTCGGCGACGACCGGCCCCGCCGCCGCCGCCGTGCGCGCCAGCGCGACCGCGTAGTCGGCGACGTCCGGGTTCGCCGGGCAGAGGTCGGCGAGCAGCCGGTCGCCGAAACAGTTCTCGGCGCACACGTCCGGGTGCGCGGTGCCCAGCGTCGTGTTGTGCAGGAACACCGTCCACGCCAGCACCTCACCGGGCGCCGTGTCCTCGAGCAGCCGCGCCACCGCGACGACCTCCTCCGCGGGCTGCGCCGCGGGACGCAACCGCACTCCCTCCCACACCTCCGGCGGCAGCGGGAGGAACACGCCGTCGTGGCGGTGCACCACCCTGCGGACGCTCGCGTGCGGCATCACGTCCCGTGCCTGGTGGTAGGCGACGGCGACGGTGACCGCCTCGACGCCTCGCTCGCGCACGCGGGCCAGCACCTCCCGCACGCCTTCGACGACGAGATCCGATGGGAAGACGAAAAGGCTGCTGCGTGCCGTACCGGTCTGGCGGTCGCCGGAGGAGGTGGATCTGGTGAGCATGTGGAGATGGTCGCACAGAGCCGCCGGAGCGACTTCACCAGCATGGACGATCGGTGGGATCCGCCCCCGCGTCCGACCCGCCGGGCTGGTCGGTACGGTGTCCAGCGACGTTCGGCGACAACGCGTGGATCGCCTCGCCGGGCCGCGGAACGCCCTTCGCCGCACGCTCGAGAGCGTTCGGGCTCCCACGGACGGCGCCGTGAAAAGCGGAGGCGGTCCTCGACGGTGTGGATACGGTTGATTGGTCAGCATGATTGGGGATGAATATTCGTGGCAGACGCCAATGTTTCCGAGCTGTTCGATCCACTCGAATGGAGTGAGGTGGAGGGGTTCGGGTTCACCGACATCACCTACCACCGCTCAGCGGAGGCACGCGGCGGCAAGCGCGTCGTCCGCATCGCGTTCGACCGGCCGGAGGTCCGCAACGCCTTCCGGCCGCACACCGTCGACGAGCTCTATCGGGCGCTCGACCACGCGCGGATGAGTTCCGACGTGGGCTGTGTCCTGCTCACCGGCAACGGCCCGTCGCCCAAGGACGGCGGCTGGGCCTTCTGCTCCGGCGGCGACCAGCGCATCCGCGGGCGCTCCGGCTACCAGTACGCCAGCGGCGAGACGTCCGACACCATCGACCCGGCACAGGCGGGCAGGCTGCACATCCTCGAGGTGCAACGGCTGATCCGCACGATGCCGAAGGTCGTCATCGCGGTCGTGCCCGGCTGGGCCGCCGGAGGCGGGCACTCCCTGCACGTGGTGTGCGATCTGACCCTGGCCTCCGCCGAGCACGCCCGCTTCAAGCAGACGGACGCCGACGTGGGGTCGTTCGACGCCGGCTACGGCTCGGCGTACCTGGCGCGCATGACGGGGCAGAAGTTCGCGCGGGAGATCTTCTTCCTCGGCGAGGAGTACACCGCGGACCAGATGCACGCCATGGGCGCGGTCAACCGGGTCGTGCCGCACGCGGAGCTTGAGGCCACCGCCCTGGAGTGGGGCTGGAAGATCATCGGTAAGTCGCCCCAGGCGCAGCGGATGCTCAAGTTCGCCTTCAACCTGGTCGACGACGGCCTGGCGGGCCAGCAGGTGTTCGCCGGCGAGGCGACCCGGCTGGCGTACATGACCGACGAGGCCGTCGAGGGCCGTGACGCGTTCCTGCAGAAGCGTTCCCCCGACTGGGAGCCGTTCCCGTACTACTACTGACCCGTCCGCGGGCGCCCCGTGGAGCCGGATCCCGGTCGTTCGGCACCCAGGGGAGCCGTCCTTCGGGGCGCACCGCGAAAAGGAGGGAAAGCGCGACGCCCGGGCCTCGGACCTCCGAGTCCCGGGCGGTGACAGAGGCCGCGCACCCGGCCCGGCGTAAAATAAGATCGTTTCATGCGTGCGGGGCGAAGGGCATGGCTGTTCCTCAGACGACCCCGTGTGTTCGACACGGCGCTGGTCGTGGTGCTGTGGCTGAGCTCGCTGCGCCCCCTGATCGGCTCTCTGCTGGACCATGACGCCGGCGTCGCCGCGGGCGTGGGCCTCTTCCTGGCCTCCACCCTTCCCCTCCTGGTACGGCGCGGCCACCCGATCCCCGTCGCCGTGGTGACCTCCGCGTTCGACATCGCGGGAAACCTCACGATCACCCCCAGCACACTGATCCCCGCGACGATCGCCCTCTACGGCGTCGGCCGCTACGTCGCGGCCAGGCAGGCCCTGGTCGTCACCGCCTGCCTGGCGACGGCCGCCTACGTCTCCCTGTTCGCCGACACGAACTACCAGAACGCCAGTCCTTTCTTCTACGTGCTCTCCGCCGGCGTCGGCCTGTCGGTCAGGTCCAGAACCGAAGCGCGGGAACGTGAGGAAAGCAGGCGCGCCGAGGAGGCCGTCCACCTCGAACGTCGCCGGATCGCCCGTGAGCTGCACGACGTCGTCGCCCATCACATCAGTGTGATCAGCTCACTGGTCGGCGGGGCCCGTGCGACCCTGCCGCGGGAGTCGCTCGAGGCCGGGGAGGCGCTGCTGTCCGCCGAGCGGACCGCCCGGCAGGCCCTGACCGAGATGCGGCACCTGTTGAACGTGCTGCGGACCGACGAGTCCGGTGACGGAGAGACCTTGGGGGCGGGCACGGCGGAGTTGCCCGTCCTCGTGAAGCAGGCCGTCGCCGCGGGGCTGCCCACGAGCCTGGTGCTGGAGGGCGAGCCGGTCACGCTGCCCGCCGCGATCGATCGGGCGATCTACCGGATCGTGCAGGAGGCGCTCACCAACACCCGCAAGCACACCTCGGGCGCGCGGTCCACCGTACGGATCGGCTACGAGCGGGAGACGGTGGAGGTCGAGGTGTTGGACGACGGAGTGGTCGCGGACCCGTTCTCGTCCGGAGGCTTCGGACTGGTGGGGATGGCCGAGAGGGTGGCGCTGTGCGGCGGGGAGTTGACGGCGGGGCCGCGTGAGAACGGCGGCTTCCAGGTCCGGGCGCGGCTGCCGCTGTAGTCGGCGTGCCGCCGGTGGACGACCGCGCCCCGGTCGGGGCCGGTTCCGAGGTCGCGGGCGCCCCGCCCACCACGGAACCGGCCCGCCGGTCCGGGCTCAGCTCGCGACGCCCGCCGCGCCGGTGGCCGCGTTCTCCAGCAGCGGGTGTGATCCGAGGAGTTCCAGCAGCTCCTGGAGCCGCTCGGTCTCCTCGGCCGGCAGGGGCAGCAGCGGCGGACGCGGGGGGCCGGCGTGCCGGCTCTGGAGCACCAGCCCTGCCTTGATCGCCCTGGGCAGGCCCTGGGCGACGATGAACCGCAGGAACGGCAGCATGGCCGCCAGCAGTTCGTCGGCCCGCCTGTGTTCGCCGTGCTGTACGGCGGCGTAGAGCTCCAGGCACCAGCGCGGCAGCAGGCCGGGGGCCGCGGTGCACCATCCGGCCGCGCCGGAGCGGAAGGCCTCGAGCGCGACCGGGTTGTTGCCGTTGTAGACCGACAGGGAGCCCCCGGACAGCTCCCGGATGGCGCGGAAGCGCCAGACCTCACCCGAGCTCTCCTTCACCATCGTGAGGTTGGGGATCTTCTCGGCGAGCGCGACGACGGTCTCGGGGGAGAGGTCGACTCCGCTGGTGGCCGGGTTGTTGTAGAGCATCATGGGCAGGTCGGTGGCCGCGGCCACCGTGGCGAAGTGCCGTTCGAGTTCCGCCGGGGTCAGTTTCCAGTAGGCCAGGGGCAGCATCATGATCGCGGTGGCTCCGCAGCGCTCGGCCAGGCGGGCACGCCGTACGGTGGTCTCCGTGCTCCAGTGCGCGACGCCGACCAGTGTCGGCACCCTCCCGGCCACGGTGTGCAGCGCGGTCTCGCAGGCGGCGTCCCATTCGGCCTCGCTGAGGTAGGCGCTCTCGCCGGTGCTGCCGAGCGGAGCGACGCCGTGGCTGCCCGTCTCCACCAGCGCGTCGGTGACCCTGCGCAGCGCCGTCAGGTCGAGCCTGCCGGTGTCGGCGGCGAACGGGGTGACGGGATAGGCGATGATCCCCTTCAGGGGCGGGACGGTCATCAGATCTCCGTTCCGTTCACGAGGCAGTCGGGGTGGTCGCGCAGGGCACGGCGCGCGTAGTAGGCGAAGTTCGCCTGGTTCCGCTTGGGGGTGGAGGTCCAGTCGTGGGCCTCCCTGGCGAGGGCCGGGGGCAGCGGCTTGATCGTTCCCGCGGACATGGCCAGCAGCTGCATGCGCGCGGCCCGTTCGATGAGGACGGCCAGGTTGCACGCCTCCTCGACCGTGGCGCCCGCCACGAGCTGTCCGTGGTGGGCGAGCAGGATGGCCCGTCTGTCCCCGAGGGCCGAGGAGATGATCTCGCCCTCCTCGTTGCCCACCGGCACGCCCGGCCACTCCTTCAGGAAGGCGCAGTCGTCGTACAGGGGCGTGGTGTCCATCTGGGAGATCTCCAGGGGGATCTCCAGCATGGCGAGCGTCGCCGCGTGCAGCGGGTGCGTGTGCACGATGCAGTTGACGTCCTCGCGGGCGCGGTAGATCCAGGAGTGGAACCGGTTCGCCGGGTTGGGGACGCCCTCACCCTCCAGGACGTTGAGGTCCTCGTCGACCAGCAGCAGGTTCTCCTCGGTGATCTCGTCGAACCCGAGGCCGAGCCGCTGGGTGTAGTAGGTGCCGGGCTTCTCGCCGCGGCCGGTGATCTGCCCGGCGAGCCCCGAGTCGTGACCGCCGTCGAACAGGATGCGGCAGGTCAGGGCCAGCTTCTGCCGGATCGTCAGCTTCGATTCGCCGAAGTGCTCGCGCATCTGCCGCTGGGCGCGGTCGACCAGCACGTCCTTCTTCTCTCGCAGTGTCTTCGCCATGTCATCTCCACTTCCGGGCGCCGGGATTTCCGTTCGCCCAGTCGTCTGGTGTCGCCCCGTTAGGACACATGGGCAACTATATGACACAAGGTTTCATGAAAGGAAGAGGCCCCCGGGAAGGCCGCCTCGACCGGTCGCCTGGTCGGGGAGCGGCGATACGCTTTCCACAGCCGCACATCGGCCCTGTCGGGCGGGCGCGAAGGGATTGCAAGGTGATCAATCGGGTACGGCAGCTGCGCAAGGAGCGGCTGATGACCCTTGAGGTCCTCGCGGAGCGCGCCGGAGTGACCAAGAGCTATCTCTCCAAGGTCGAGCGCGGTCAGAGCACGCCGTCCATCGCCGTGGGCGTGGCGCTCGCGCGGGCGCTCGACGTGCACCTCGACAGGCTCTTCGTGGACTCCGAGCGGTTGAGCGACGTCACGGTCACCCGGGCGGGGGAGCGGCACCCGCTCACGGCGGACGGGGAGACCGGTTCCCACTACGAGGGCATCGCGCTCCAGGCCGGGGCCAAGCGGATGACGCCGTTCATGCTGTACCCGCCGCACGACGCCGACCGCGTCCCCTTCCGGGACCACCAGGGCGAGGAGTTCCTCTTCGTCCACGAAGGGCGGGCCGAACTCCTCCTCCCGTCCCACGCCATCGCGCTCGGGCCGGGCGACTCGGTCTACTTCAACGCCACGACACCGCACAAGGTCCGCTCGCTGGGCGAGTCCCGAGCCTCCGTGCTGCTCCTGGTCTGCGGCGACGAGAACGCCCCGGACGGTTCCCGCGCGCACCTGCCCTGAGCCCGCCGAGACCGGAAGGGCGGAGTCAGATCTTCCGGGAGGGGGCGGCCTGGTTCCAGCTCCACATCCCCACCCGCACCCGCACGCCTGGAGAGGCGTGCACGATCGGGTCGTGTTCCGGAGCGGTGAGCCCTCCCGCCCTGAGCAGCCCCTCGTCGAGGTGGACCAGCCGGGCGTGGTGCAACGGCCAGGGCCGATGCTCGACCTCGGCATGGGCCAACCGGCCTCCGACGCGGGTGAACAGGCGATAGCGTTCGGTGAGGAAGACCGACAGGCTGTCCCGCTCGGAGTCGGCCAGTGGCGCGCCCACCCGCACGTCGGCGTCACATCGGGCACCGGCGGGCCCGGGCCAGCGGCGCCCGCAGCGGTAGGAACGCCGTTCGTCCTCGACCCGCACGGACATGTCGGACCAGTGGTACGGCAGCCAGTAGGTCGCCCGGGCGCCGAGGACCGGAGGAAGCCGCCCGGCGTCCAACGACAGAAACCACAGGCCACCGCGTCCCTGCCCGTCCCGCACGTAGGTGCGCACGTTCGTCTCGGGAAACCGCGACAGCCACGGCAACGCCGGTGTTCCGGGCACCCGTACGTCCTCCATGAGGAAGGGGGTCAGCCCGACCCAGGCGGAGCCGTCGAACTCCTCGGCGGTGAGTCCGTCGGGGAGCAGCGACTGGACCACGTCGGAGGGATAGCGCCAATGGACGAAGGTCATATGAGACCACTGGTGATACATCACCGGCCGGATCGGTCTTGGAGACTGCGCAGCTCGCATCCCTGATCCCTACCCCGGCGGGACCCGTCCAGCGCATCAGGCGCCCGCCGTCACGATCTCCCGCATGGTCGGCGTCTTCGCTCCTCCCAATGGGGTCGTGCCTTTCGTCCGCCCGTCTCCGCGCGGCCCGAACGACGTCGGGCGAACGGAGGGAACGGGAAACGGCTGATGCGGGAGCGGGCTGTTTTCCAGCGGGGCAGATGGGCAGGCACGATCGCATGCCTGTCTTCGATGACACCCTGTTCCTGCTGCTGGAAGGTTACGGCTGGCTGCCTGACCGTCGGCGGCGCGTCGGCGACGACGTGGTCCGCACCCGATTGATGACGACGTGGTCCGCACCCGATTGATGGGGCAACGCGTGGTGGCACTGTGCGGGCCGGACGCGGCGCGTTTCTTCTACGACGAAGACCACGTCCGCCGGAACACGGCGCTTCCCGGTCCGGTCAAGAGCACCCTGGTGGGCCACGGGGCGGTGCACCCCCTCGAACCCCCGCCCCGTACGCCACCTGTTTCGACCCGGCCGCCGTCGCCCGGACCCGCCACGAACGCGGCAAGCCCCTGATCGTCGTGGAGACGCCCGCCCTCCGCCCACCCGCCGGTATCCATCGGCTGCCCGACGAGCGCCTCACCGAGGCCCGGATGTTTCCCCACGCAGGAGAGGGTAGGACCCGGTCGCGCCGGAGGGAGCGTCAGCCGTGAGCGGGAAGAACGCCGGCGCGTACCGGAACCGGCGCACGCGCCGGTTCGCCGGCCCGTCCAGGACACGGACAGCGGATTCACCGGTCGGCGAGTCCGCACTGCGATCACATAGGGAGAACCACATGGCATCGACGTCGCACACGCCCGGTCGTGAACCCGGTACGCCGCAGGGCATCAGTCCGCAGGGGGTGGAGGCGCGCAGTGAGCTGGCCAGGTGGATCAGCGGAGCCGACGTCTTTCCTGCGGACCGAGCCGCCCTGCTGGCCCGCGCCGAGGAGCAGAACGCGCCCGACTCGGTGATCGGCGCGGTTCGTTCCCTGCCGGAGAGGACCTTCACCACCTTGGCGGAGGTCGCCGAGACACTGGGATACGGCAAGGAGGACAGCGGACAGGGATGACAGACGCGTCTGTGACGCTCATAGAGAAGATGGTCAGAGATGCCGGCACGCGGAGAGCCTTCGGTCGCGGCCTCACGACAGTGGCGAGACCAGAACGGCGTACGGATGCCCTCAGGTGAGGCGCATGCCTGGTATCCAGGGACGAACCAGACACTGTGCGGACTGGCGATCAGCCGGTCGAAACTGCTGCGTTTCTCCCACGTGCGCTGGCCTGACGCCTTTCCCGAGTCGGGCGGCGCGGCAGAGGAGGTGAACGAGGTGTGCGAGAAGTGCGTCGCGGCGTCAGGCCGTCGTTCGCATCGGGGGTGGAGCAGAGCCTGGACACGGAGCTCGCCGCGTCCTTGACGGCTTGCGCCCATGGTGTGCGCGGCCCCGCCGGTTGGCGGCGCCCTCGCGGAGTCGAAGGCCCGCCGACCTTTCCGGATCCGAATACCGGGGGCTTTTCCGTCGTCGGCCTCTCCGCTTTCATCGCCGGGTCAACGTGACAGAACGAGGAATCTTCCAGACCGGGATGGATTTCGGCGCCTGTATCGCATTCGCGGGGGTAGGCGGTCGGTCTCACAGACGAACCGATGGGAGTCCTCCATGAGCACGACACCCACTCGGGCCACCCGGTCCCCGGTGCAACTGGCCGCCCTCATCGTGGGCGCGGTGTTCCTCCTGGTGGGGGTGCTGGGCTTCGTCCCCGGCGTCACCACGGACTACGGCGCCTTGGAGGTGGCCGGCCACCACTCCGAGGCTCTCCTTCTCGGGGTCTTCCAGGTGTCGATCCTGCACAACGTCGTCCACCTGCTGTTCGGCGTCGCGGGCATCCTGCTGTCACGGACCTGGGCCGGAGCCCGCAACTTCCTGGTCGTCGGAGGTGTGATCTATCTGCTGCTGTGGCTGTACGGCCTGCTGATCGACCGCGACAGCGCGGCCAACTTCGTGCCGCTGAACAACGCCGACAACTGGCTGCACCTCGTCCTGGGCGTCGGCATGATCGCCCTGGGCCTCCTGCTGTCCCGCCGTACCGCGGTGGGCCCGCACCGTCGCTGATCCGGCGGGAGCGGGCGCTCCGGCCGACCGCTCGAGCGGCCGTCCCGGTGGGCTCAGGCGGCCCGCTCAGCATGTGACGCCACCCCATGAGCTGGTGCAGCACGATTCCGTCGACGAAGCCCCCGACGCCGGCGCCGAGCACCAGTCCCGCGAGCCGTCTGGACCTTCCCGGTCCGCCGGAGGCGGCCGGGGACGGGTGTGCGTGGACATCGGTCATGTGTCCTTGGTCTCCTTCTCAGGCCAGATCACTCCTGCCGACGGCGGGATGTCCGACCGGCCCCGCGGAAGTCCGGCGCCTGCGCGGACCGGAGCCTGGGCACCCCCGCCCCTCGCATTCGCCTACGGCCTGCTCCAGCGCCTCCGCGCGGCGCTCTTCAGCGTTTCCCGGCCACGACGCGGACGGTCTCCACGGTGGGGTCGGCCGCGTCCGGGACGACCATGCCGCCCTCCACGCCGCTGCGCAGGTACTTCAGGACCTCCTCCGTCAGGCGTTCGTCGGGCAGCGCGGCGGGGACACCCGGAGGGTAGGGGGTCAGCGGCTCGGCGGTGATCCGGCCAGCGGCCTTGTGCCAGGGGACGTGCTCGGCCGGGCCGAAGAACGCCTCGCGCGGCGTCATGGCCTGCTCCAGTCGCAGCTCGTGTGGTGCGGGCAGTTCGATCGCGGGAGCGGAGGGCAGTTCGGCGGTGTGCTCGCCGAGGTCCCGGAGGGCGGCGAGGAGGCGGGCGGTGGTGTGCTCGTCGTCGGCGTGGGTCAGCTGGACGGCGATGCGGCGGTGGTCGGACAGGCCGACGTTGACACCGTGGTGTTCGCGCAGCCAGTCGGCCACCTGGTAGCCGCCCGTGCCCAGGGCGCCGACGTCGATCACCACCTGGAGCGGGTCGGCGCGGAAGACCGCCTCGCCCAGCACCGCGCTGACTCGTGGGCTCTGCGCCGGATCCGTCTCTCGTCCGTGAGGCCGCGGATGAAGGCGACCTTCATTCGACAGGGTGAGGCAGATAAGCAGGCCCTGTGAGGGTACGGCGGGTCGTACACGAAGGGAGAACGTCATGGGCAAGTCTCAGACCGTCCCCGAGGTCATGGGTGAGAACGATGTGGTGGACCTGTTGCTGCGGCAGCACGCGCTGATCCGTGATCTTTTCGACGAGGTCGAGAAAGCGCCCGCCGGTGAGCGCGCCGAGCCGTTCCGGCGGCTGGTGCGGTTGCTGGCGGTGCACGAGACGGCCGAGGAGGAGATCGTCCACCCGTACGCGCGCCACAAGATCGACGGTGGCGAGGCCGTGGTCGAGGACCGGCTGGCCGAGGAGAAGGAGGCCAAGCAGCTCCTCGTGCGGATGGACGAGGCCGGGGCCGAGGATCCGCGGTTCCTGACCGACCTCGCCGCGCTGCGTGCGGCGGTGACCGCCCACGCCCGCGCCGAGGAGCGGTACGAGTTCACCCAGCTGCGCGCGGAGACCTCCGAGGCCGAGCGGCGCGCGATGGCGGCCGGGGTGAAGGCCGCCGAGGCGATGGCGCCGACCCACCCGCATCCGGGAGTCGAGTCGGCGACCAAGAACCTGCTGGTCGGCACACCGATCGCGATCATGGACCGGGCCCGCGACGTGATCCGCGACGCCATGGGCAAGGCGAGCTGACAGGAGTCGCCGGACCGTTCCGTGCCCGCTCACGCCCCCTCCGGGGCCGTGCGGCCCCCGCTCCGATCCACGTCGGGGCGGGGGCCGTACGTTGTGCCGGTGCTGGTGCCGGTGCGGACCCGGGCGGTGGCGACCCGGGCCGCAGGGGCCGGTCCTAGCGTTCGGCGCGCAGGCTGGGCACCGGATGCGGTCCCTCGGTCTCCAGCCGGTACTCCTCGCCGGACTTGGCGCGGTTGTCGTCGATGACCACCTCGCTGGCCGGCCGTTCCCCGCCCATGATCGCTTCCTGGTACCTCTCGAAGCGTTCGTGGGCCTCCTGCACGTAACCGGTGCCGATCGTGGTGTAGTCGATCTGCGTGGCGATCAGATCCCGCAGGTAGCCCTTGTTCGGCTCGAAGGTCACCGGCGCGGGCAGCACGGGCGCGACCACCTCCTGCGGATCCCGGCCGTCGTGACGCTTGAACAGCTCGGCGGCGATGCGCAGGTGCTCCAGCTCCATGTTCAGGTGCAACTCCCAGATCGCCTTGACCCTGGGATCGGACTCGGTCTCCATGAACGAGTGGTACAGGTAGCACTCGTTGTACTCGTGGTTGAGCAGCATCTCCCACCACGTCTCGCCGGGGTCGACCAGCGACTCGTAGTGGGTGACGTGCTCTTCTTCGATCAGCCCGATCTCCTGGTACAGCTGACGGGCGATCGGCTCCATGTAGGTCGGGCCGACGTTCATGTAGAAGTTCATGGTCTGCTGCTCGGCCGACATGATCGTCAGCGCGTGCAGCTTGGAGATCGGCGCGGTGGCGTTCCTGTCGTAGGGCTCGCGCAGGTTGTCGATCGGGTGGCGGTGATGCAGGTAGGTGGGCCTGCCCGGCATGACCTCGGTCAGGTTGTCGACGATCTTCTCCGCCTTGCGGTGCTCGATCATCTCGTACAGGTTGGCGTAGCGGTACAGGTGGTCGAAGTCCTCCAGCACACCGAACTGGTAGGCCCGCTTGAGATAGGGGTCGGGCTCCATCCGGGCGACCCAGGCGGTCAGGTCGACGGCCACCTGCTCGTAGGCGATGGTGGTCTCCAGGACCGACGACAGGCCCGGAAGCAGCCAGTTGACCACCTTCTGCTGCTGGGCCTCGATGAAGCGCACCTCGGCCAGCTGCTGCTTGACGGCCGGGTCCGGGCAGTGCCGGTTGAACTGGTGGCTGAACAGGATCGCCTCGACCTCGATGCCGTTCATCGTGATGACGCGGCAGCGGGTGTACGGGTCGGCGTGATCGGGATCGATCGGCGCCACGTCCAGTTCGCGCCAGTTGCGCAGCTGGCGGTCCAGCGGAATGCCGCGTTCCTGCAACGGGTTGAAGGACATCTCGCCCCTCCTCAGTAGGGTGTGGTGGGCGTGAGCGGCCCTCCATACCCCCTCAGCGGAGTGCCAACCAAACGGTGTCCCGCGGGGGAAACGCGGCCGGCCAGCGGAGCCGGGCTTGCGTCGGCCTCGCCGAGCGCGCCACGGGCGGCACCGGCGGTCACGACACCGGTCAGGGCGACCACGAGGCGAACGTCACCGCGTCGGCCGACGGGGTTGGCCGTCGACGAGGAGGGTAGTGGAAGGGTCTCTGGCAGGTCAGCCGCTCAGAAGGGAGCGTGCCGATGCCACGTCCCATCATGGTCGCCGCCGTCGCGCTCGCCGTGGCGGCCGCGGGATGCGCGGGGCCGACCACGTTCGACCGCGACGACACCACGCGCATTCACCATCCGCAGAACGAGGGGGCCAACGCCAGCACGGGTGGGCTGCACCTGCGCAACGCCTTCCTGCTGGCGGGGGAGCGCCCCGGGGCGCCCCCGGCACAGCTGCCCCTGTACGTCGTTCTGATCAACGACGAGGGGCGGCCGGACCGGCTGCAGCAGGTCACCGTCCAGCAAGGCGGGACGGCGAGGCTGGCGGGCCCCGTGGACCTGCCGCCGGAGCGGGCGGTGGGCCTGGGCCGGCCCGTCGGCATGGTCGGCGGTGTGCCGGGCACCGCGAGCAACGTGTCCATGACCTTCACCTTCGCCAACGTCGGGGACGTGCGGGTGAACGTGCCGGTGAAGCTCAGGCGAGGGGAGTTCGCGACCCTTGCCCCCGCACCGCTGGGCTCTGCCACACCCGCCCCGGCGCCCAGGTCTCCCAGCGCGGTGCCACAGAGCGGGACCGGCTCCTCCAGCCCGTCACCCACGACGACTCCGTGACCGTCCGCGCCGGAAGGCGAGCTCCGCCCGGTACGTCGGACGGCGGAAACGCGGGGCCGGACGAAGAGACGGCCGGCGCGCTCGCCGTGGATGGTTCGTGGAGCCCGCGCCGCGAGTCCCACTGGAGGCATCGTGAGATGAGGCCGGTGGCATGACAACGGAGAAGAGAACGGCGAGCAGGCCGCGGGTGACGGTCGTGGTGGTCAGCCGCAACCGCCGGCACGACCTGGAACGCTCACTGCCGCGCCACGAGGGGCCGGTGATCCTGCTGGACAACGGCTCGACCGACGGCAGCGTGGAGATGGCGCGGCGGCGCCTTTCCCACGTGCGGACCGTCGATCTGGGACACAATCTGGGCGCGCCCGCCCGCAACCTGGGGGTACGGCTTGCCGAGACGCCCTACGTCGCCTTCGCCGACGACGACTCCTGGTGGGCGGAGGGCGCCTTGGAACGGGCCGCCGACGTGCTGGACTCCCATCCTCGCCTGGCGGTGCTGGCCGGACGTGTGCTGGTCGGTCCCGAGCAGCGGCCAGACCCGATCTGCGCCGAGATGGCCGCCTGCCCGCTGGGCGCCGAGCCGGATCTGCCGGGGCCGAGCGTGCTGGGCTTCATGGCGTGCGGGGCGGTGGTACGGCGGGAGGCGTACCTGGCCGCCGGAGGGTTCGACGACGTGGTGTTCTTCTTCGGGGAGGAGGAGCGCCTGGCCCTGGACCTGGCGGCGGCCGGCTGGGGGCTGGCCTACGTCGAGGCCGTGGTCGCCCATCACCACCCCTCTCCGGCGCGGGATCCCCAGGGCAGGCGGGCGCTCGCCGCCCGCAACGCGATCCTCACCGCCGCCATGCGACGGCCGTGGCCGGTGGTCGCGCGCACCGTGTCGTCGGCCGCGCGTGGCGGCTCCGCCGGGTGGCGGGGCATCCAGGCCGCCGTGAGAAGGCTGCCCGCCGCGCTGGCGAGCCGTCAGGCGCTGCCGCCACGGGTGGAGACGGCGCGCAGGTCACTGGAGGCCTGGGGCCGCCGCTCGTGAACGGTCTGGGCCATGAGACGCTCACTCGTCCCGTCTCCAAGGTCACCTTCTGCGACTCGTTCGGGAGGTCAGCGGAGCGGCCCGCAACGCTTCGGGCGCCTTTCGCGTCCACGCCCGGATTTCCTCACGCAGGAGGCCGCCGTCCAGGACGCGGCACGCAACATTCCCGTGCCGCAGGGCCACTGCAAGCGTCACTGCGGCACAAAGCGCATTTGGTAGCTTCGTAACGAACGAGCCACCTCGCCCGCTCTCCTCCAGCAAGGACGGATGACGATGTCTGAGGAACCGAGCGTCTGGGAGATCCGCCTGGGCGTGTACGCCACGCAGCAAGAGGCTGAAGAGGTCAAGGAGCGCGTCACCAGGCTGCTGTGCCCGGATCCGGACCATGCTCCGCCGTGCCCGATCCCCTGGTCGGTGTCGATGCTTCACCATTCGGACGCCGATGACCACGGCGCTTACGCGGAGCTGGTCGAACAGGCCCGAATCGAGAACCGCACGCGTCGGTGACGTCCCAGTCCTCTCAAGGCTTCGGCGAGAGGTGAGGGAAAAGGGCGCGGATCTCGGTTCCGCGGCCGTCATGGGTCGAGGTCTGCGTCGTCCGCCGGCAGCCGCCTCTTGGTCTTTCTCGTTGGTTTCTCTCGAAGAGCCGGATCAGGCGACGAAGAGAGGGGGTGCCCTCCATGGACGAACCCGCTCGATCATGCGGCTGATCATCGCTTTCCACGGCGGTACGCCGACGTCTGCCTCGTGACGAGGAGCAGCGGTGGGCCGTTGCCGGGGTGGGCGCGACCTTGACGGTGAACCGCCGAGCGGGGAAGGCGCGCTGCTTCCACGGCTCGTCGCGGGTCGCGCGAGTGTCCAGCAGGGATGTGGTCCACTCCGCGGACATATTCACTATATTTAGAATATGGTGAATTTGCCGTTCGTGCTCTCTCTCCGCGGCTGTCGGCTGCGCTACGCCGACAGCGGCGGCGACGGTGTGCCGGTGGTGTTCTCGCACGGGGCCGGGGCCGACCACGTGATGTTCGGCGCCCAACGGGAGTACCTGCGTGCCCGGGGATGTCGCGTCGTCACCTGGGACATGCGCGGCCACGGCCTTTCGCGCCCGGCCGGTGTCCCGTTCACCGCCGAGCAGGCGATCGCGGACCTGTGCGCGCTGATCGAGCACCTGGCGCTGGACCGGCCGGTGCTCGTGGGGCAGTCCCTCGGCGGCAACCTCAGTCAGGCCGTCGTCCGGCGGCGTCCCGACCTCGCCCGCGCCCTGATCGTCATCGATGCGACGCGGAACACCGCACCGCTGTCCTGGAAGGAACGCCTGCTGGTGAAGGCGGCCGCGCCGATGTTGTCGACGATCCCGGCCAAGAGGCTTCCGCGGCTGATGGCCGAAGCCTCCGCGATCACTCCGGACGCGCAGGCGGATGCCCGACGGGCCTTCGGCCAGCTGTCGAAGGAGGAGTTCGTCCAGGTGTGGCGGGCAACCGTCGAGTTCCTCTCCCCGGACCCCGGCTATCGCACGCCGGTGCCCCTGTGCCTGATACGCGGCGAACAAGACCGCACCGGCAACATCGCCTCGGCCATGCCCTCGTGGGCCGAGGCCGAAGGCATCGAGGAGGTCGTCATTCCCGACGCGGGCCACATCGCCAACCAGGACAACCCGCAGGCGGTCAATGAAGCGATCGACGCGTTCCTGCGCGTGATCCCGGCATCGAAGCAGGCGCGGCGATGAACGCGCACCGTGCGTTCATCGCCTCGGTGGGCGACCTGCTGGCCTCATGGAACCTCCCGCACGCGACCGGACGCGCCTACGGACTGCTACTTCTCAGCGAGGAGCCGATCTCTCTCGACACGATCGCCGCCGAGCTCGAGCTGAGTAAGGGAGCGGTGAGCACCGCGGTACGGCAGCTGGATTCCTGGGGACTGGCCAAGGTGATCCCGCAACCCGGCAGCCGGCGGCTCCTGGTTGAAGCCACCGGAGGAATCGAGTCGCTGCTGGAGGCCAGCCAGGCGCGGGCCAGAACCCTGATCGCCGCCCTGCGCGAGGGCGAGGCCCTGGTGAGTCCCGGCCCGGCACAAGAGCGACTCCACGATGTGATCGGATTGTTCGCCGGCTATGTCGACGTCGGAAGCCAGATGCTCGCCGTATACCGCCGACGGCGGCCCGGGTCCGCCCGGGCCTGACGCCGCCGACCGCCCGGGCACCGCGCCGTCAGGCCGGGCGGACCCGGGCCGCAGTGGGCGCACGGCTGCGAGATTTCGGCGCCCGGGGAACATTCGGCGACCGCCGGTGGTTGTGCATGTCGTGGCCGGTGTGCCCTGTGTCCCCGGGCCTCACCTATCGCCTTCGCGGACTACCGTTCGGCTGGAGCCGCGTTGTGCTTTTCGCCGAGAGGCGACACGCACACCGGTACGCACACCCGACCTGAGGGCCTCGCCAGACCGGCGAGGCCCTCAGGCGTGTACGGGGCCGCCACCGCGTCTCGGCGAGGCGGGTTCCGAGCGCCTCGAAACCGCCCTGTCCTCGGGCGTGAGACGCCGGCCCGGTTGGCCGGAGAGGCGGTCCAGGATGCCGGCCCACGGAGAGCCGCCGGTCGCGGCGTTCCGCTTGCGTGCCCCGTAGCATTCCCGGCACTGTCGCCGGGCCAAGCCGGAGCGACTCACCCGGCCCCTGTGGGCGGGTAAAGGAGTTCGCGAAGGATGGGGGATTTTCGTTTGGGCTCTGGGCTGGGGTGAAGACTGAAATTCGGCGCTAAGAGACCGTCAAGGGATACGGGTGGTCACATGCACGGAAAAACGCCGCGATGAGCACCCAGTGTGGTACTGCGCGAATGCTGGCCGGGCTGCTGGCCGCCAGCCACCTGGCCGCGCTGGAGGAGATGCCCGCCCTGGCCGGTGAGCACGCCGCACACGTCGGCCTGGGTGAGGTGCTGATCTATGTGGTCGATCTGCAGCAGCAGGTGCTGCGGCTGCTGACCGGTCACGGTGAGGACGCCGGTGAGGACGTCGGCGGGGAGCCCGCGGAGTTGCGGATCGACGCGACGCTGGCCGGGCGTGGCTTTCAGGAGACGCGGGTGCTTGTGCGGCCCGCCCCGCAGGGGCGGGCCGCACATTGGTGGGTGCCGATGCTGGACGGCACCGAACGGCTGGGGATGCTGCGTGTCAGCGCCCCGGCCGACGCCGATGAGGCGCAGGTGGAGGCCATGCGGGCGCTGGCGTCGCTGATGGCGCTGCTGGTGGTCAGCAAGCGCGCCTTCAGCGACTCCTACGCCCGGCTGGCGCGCATTCGGCCGATGCACGTGGCCGCCGAGATGCAGTGGACGCTGACGCCGCCGCTGAGCTTCGCCAACACCGGGGTGGTGATCAGCGCGGCCATGGAGCCGGCCTACGAGGTCGGCGGGGACGCCTTCGACTACGCCATCGCCGGCGATGTGGCGCATCTGGGGATCTTCGACGCGATGGGCCACGATGTGTCGGCCGGGCTGACCGCCAGCCTAGCGCTGGCCGCCTGCCGCAACAACCGCCGCCACGGCGTCGGCCTGGCCGCCAACACCGAGAAGATCGAAGAGACCCTGATCGGCGAGTTCGGCCGATCCACCCGCTACGTCACCGCGATCCTGGCCGATCTGGACACCACCACCGGCGTGCTGACCTGGGTCAACCGGGGTCATCATCCGCCGGTGGTGATCCGCGGAGGCCGCTGGACCAGCTCCCTGGCATGTCCGCCCGCCCACCCGATGGGTCTGGCCCTGGGACTGCCGGTCAGGCTGTGCCGCGAGCAGCTGCAGCCGGGCGATCGAGTGCTGCTGTACACCGACGGCATCACCGAGGCACGCAGCGCCCAGGGCAGGGAGTTCGGCCTGAACCGCTTCGTCGACTTCATCATCCGCCACACCGCCGACGGCCTGCCGGTGCCCGAAACACTGCGCCGCCTGATCCACAGCGTGCTCGACTACCACGGCGGCCGCCTGCAGGACGACGCCACCGTGCTGCTGACCGAATGGCACGGCGCCGCCCACTACCGGATGACCGTGACGTGACCGGCCCGGCGACCGGAGAGCCTGCGTGATGAGCCCCTGTCCGGCCGGCGGCCCTCGATCGCCGAGGATCGATCCCTGGGCGTGGTCAGGATGGGCAGGGGAGAGAACGGCGACACCCGGGACTCGCCACGAGTCCCGGGTGTCGCCGGTTCGGACGCCGTTGTCCGAGAACCCGGCGTGTTCTGGCCGGACTTCCCCTGGCCGGAACGCGGAAGATCAGCCCTGGTGGGGGTAGCGGTGGTCGGTCGGGGGGACGAACGTCTCCTTGATCGTGCGGGCGTTCACCCAGCGGATCAGGTTGAAGATCGAACCCGCCTTGTCGTTGGTGCCGGACGCGCGGGCGCCGCCGAAGGGCTGCTGGCCGACCACGGCTCCGGTCGGCTTGTCGTTGACGTAGAAGTTGCCCGCCGCGAAGCGCAGCCGCTCCGACGCGGAGGCGATCGCGTAGCGGTCCTGGGCGATGACCGAGCCGGTCAGCGCGTACGGTGAGACGCTCTCCATCTGGTCGAGCACCGTGTCGAAGTCCGCGTCGTCGTAGACGTGCACGCCGAGGATGGGCCCGAAGTACTCCTTGACGAAGATCTCGTCGGTCGGGTCGGAGGACTGCAGGATGGTCGGCTTCACGAAGTAGCCGGTCGAGTCGTCGTAGGAGCCGGTCAGCACGTCGATCGAGTCGAGCCCGCGGGCCCGGTCGATGGCGGCCTTGTGCTTGGCGAAGGCCCGCCCGTCGATGACGGCGCCCATGAAGGTGGACAGGTCGGCGGCCACGTCGCCGATGGTCAGCGACTCGGCGGTGGCGACGAGATCGTCACGGATGACCGACCAGACGGAGCGCGGGACGTAGGCGCGGGAGGCCGCGGAGCACTTCTGGCCCTGGTACTCGAAGGCGCCCCTGACCAGCGCGGTGGTCAGCACCGCCGGGTCGGCGGAGGGGTGGGCCAGCACGAAGTCCTTGCCGCCGGTCTCGCCGACCAGGCGGGGGTAGGACCGGTAGGAGGCGATGTTCGCGCCGACCGTGGACCACAGGTGCTGGAAGGTCGGGGTGGAACCGGTGAAGTGGATGCCGGCCAGCTCGGGGTGGGTCGTCGCGACCTCGGACACGGCGGCGCCGTTGCCGGTCACCATGTTGATGACGCCCGGCGGGAGACCGGCCTCCTCCAGCAGGCGCATGGTGAAGTGGGCGGCGAACTGCTGGGTGGGGGAGGGCTTCCAGACGACGACGTTGCCCATCAGGGCCGCCGACGAGGGCAGGTTCCCGGCGATGGCGGTGAAGTTGAACGGCGTGATCGCCAGGACGAAGCCCTCGAGCGGGCGGTACTCCATCCGGTTCCACACGCCCGGGGACGACACCGGCTGGTCGCTGTAGAGCTGCCGCGCGTAGGCGACGTTGAAGCGCAGGAAGTCGATCAGCTCGCACGCCGAGTCGATCTCGGCCTGCTGGGCCGACTTCGACTGGCCCAGGATCGTGGCGCCGTTCAGCGTCTGCCGGTAGGGGCCGGCCAGCAGGTCGGCGGCCTTGAGGAAGATCGCGGCCCGCTCGTCGAACGACAGGGCGCGCCAGGCGGGCGCGGCCTTCAGCGCGGCGTCGATCGCGGCCCGCACGTCGTCGGCGGTGGCGTCAGCCGTACGGCCGAGCACGGAGGCGTGGTTGTGCGGCTGGACCACGTCGATGGAGGCGCCGCCGCCCATCCGCTGCTCGCCGCCGATGGTCATGGTCAGGTCGAGCTGGGCTCCTGCCAGTTCCTTGACGCGGTTCTCGAGCGCCACGCGTTCGGCGCTGCCGGGCGCGTAGCCGAGGACGGTCTCGTTGGCCGGGGTCGGGACGTTGGAGATGGCATCCATCACTTGCCTCCAAGGGCGCGAAGAAAGAAGGCGATGTTGGCCGGGCGCTCGGCGAGGCGGCGCATGAAGTAGCCGTACCAGTCGTCGCCGTACGGAATGTAGACGCGCATCGTGTGACCGGCGCCCGACAGGGCCTGCTGCTTGTCGGTGCGGATCCCGTAGAGCATCTGGTACTCGTAGTCGCCCCGCGAACGGCCGAAGCGGTCGGCGAGGGTCTCGGTGATCGAGATCAGACGGTCGTCGTGCGTGGCCACCATGGGGTAACCCTGCCCGGACATGAGGATCCGCAGACAGCGGACGTAGGCCTTGTCGACCTCGCCCTTGCTCTGGTGGGCGACCGACGCGGGCTCGGCGTAGGCGCCCTTGACCAGGCGGACCCGCGACCCCTCGTGGGACAGGTCGCGGCAGTCGTTCTCGGTGCGGAACAGGTAGGCCTGCAGGGCGACGCCCGTGGACGGGAAGTCCTCGCGCACCGTCCGCAGGATGGCCAGTGTGGAGTCGACCGTGGTGTGGTCCTCCATGTCGAAGGTCACGGTCGCCCCCGCGGCGTCCGCGGCCTCGCAGATGCGGCGGGCGTTCTCCAGGGCGATCTTGTCGCCGTCCGCGCCGAGCGCCTGGCCGACGGCCGAGAGCTTCACCGAGACCTCGGCGCGGCGGCCGAGCTCCAGCTCGCGCAGTGCGCGCAGCAGCACGATGTAGGCCTCGGCCGTCTGGGCCGCGGCGCCGGCGTCCCGAGTCTCCTCGCCCAGATGGTCGATGGTGACGGCGAGACCGGCGTCGGTCAGCCGATGGACGGCCTTGACCGCCTCCTGGACGCTCTCGCCCGCGACGAAACGATCGACGACCTTACGCGTCAGCGGGACACCGGAGACCGCGCGCCGCACCAGCGGCACTCGCGATCCGGCGAGAAGTAGAGAACCGAGCATGCTTCTAGACTAAAACCTCACATCAGTCAACCCCATGTGCATCTGCCACGACCGATGGGATCCGGTTTCATACAGATGTACAACAATGGTGGGGTGCTACAGGAGACAGTCGACGAGATCGCCGCCAGGCTCGGCGCTTCGGCCACGCTGGAGGACCGCTCCTTCCAGCTTCTGGCCTACGCGGCGCAGAGCGGCGACATCGACATGGTCCGCCAGGAGTCCATCCTCCGCCGCCGCGCGACGCAGGAGGTGAGGGCCTACTTCGAGGGGTACGGCATCGCCGCGGCGAAGGGCCCGGTCCGCATCCCTGCGGACGCCGAACTCGGCGTGCTCGCCAGGGTGTGCGTGCCGCTGCGCTACCTCGAGGTGACCTACGGCTACCTGTGGCTGCTGGACGACGGCACGCTCGACGGCGACGCCCTCGCCTCGGTCTCCGGTCTCGTGGACAGGGCGGCGGCGGTGCTCGCCCAGGACGTCCGCCGCCGCCAGGACCTGGGCAGGAACCTGCGGGAGCTGTTCTCCTCCGACGTCGAGGAGCGCTCGTGGGCTCTGGCGCAGCTCGACCTGGCGGGGCCGGTGGCGGCGATCGCGGTGCTGGGCTCGCCGTCCAGGGTGGCCGCGCTCTGGACGCTCCCGCGCGGGGTGCTCGCCGACCCCGCCTCGCTGGCTCACGGGGAGTCGCTGGTCGCGCTGCTCGCCCCCGCGGGGCAGGCTCTGGAGCTGGCGGGAAGGGTCCAGGAGATGTACGGCACCGCCGCCGGGGTCGGCGACGCGAGGGCGGAGCCCGCCCAGGCCTGGCGGAGCTGGCGGGAGGCCGTGCGGGCGCTCAAGGTCGCCGGCAGGGTGCCGGGGTTCGCCCCGGTGGCGGCCTGGTCCGGCCTCGGCGTCTACCGGATGCTCACCCGCCTGTCCCCGGCCGACCTGCGGGAGCTCGCGGGGGAGAGCGGCGGGCTGGCCGAGGATCCGGAGCTGGCCAGGACCGTGGAGGGCTACCTCGACCGCGCCGGTCACGTGCAGGAGTCCGCGGCCGCGCTCGGCGTGCACCGTCAGACGCTCTACTACCGCCTGGGCAAGGCGGAGCGCCTCACGGGACGCGATCTCGCCGACGGCGAGGACAGGCTGCTGATCCACCTCGCCCTCAAGGCCGCCCGTCTTCTCTGAGCCGCCCGCACGGGGTCACGGCTCGGGCTCCGCCGTTCCCGCGGCGGGCGGGGGAGCGTCGAGACCGCCTGCCCGCAGATGGCCGTGGAGGAGGTGGAGCAGCGCCCGCCACTCCTCGCGTTCCCGCGCGTCCAGCGGCGCCAGCAGGGCCTCGCGCAGCCGTCGTTCCTCCTGCCCGGCCAGTTCGAACATCTCCCGTCCCTGGGGCGTCAGCGTGAGGATGTAGCGGCGGCGGTCGGACGGATCGCGCTCCCGCTCGACCCATCCGGCGTTCACGAGCCGCTCCACCATGTCCACCATGTCGCTCGGGTCGACCCCGAGGAGGCTCGCCGCGGCGCGCTGCACGGTCGGTCCGTGGTCGACGAGGACCGCGAGCACGGCGACGTCCCAGCGGTTCATGCCCCGCTCCGCCAGCCGTTCGGTCAGGCGTCTTCGCACGTTCAGGGCGAGATTGGACAGCACGAACACGTCCAGGTCCAGGAGGCTCTGGGAGAAGTCCGGGGTCGTCACGCCTCAACTGTAGGATACTTCCAATGATTGGTAGTCACCAATGATTGGAGTGAGGGATGGACGCCTTCTACCCCCGGCTGCTCGTGGACGACTTCGCGGGGATGTTCCGCTTCTACCACGGCGTCCTCGGCGAGATCGTCGGGGCGGACCTCTCCAGGGGAGACGAGGGCGGTCCGTACGCCGGCTGGGACCTGCGTGACGACGCGGTCCTCTCCCTGTACGACCGCGCGGCGATGGCGGCCGCCGTCGCGGCCCCCGCCCCCCTCCCGCGCCCTCGCGACCAGGACGGCGTGGCCCTGGTGCTGAGGGTGGACGACGTGGACGCCGCCCTCCGGGTGTGCGAGCGGCACGGCGGCAGCCTCGTGGCCGCCGCGCGGAGGCGTCCTGACTGGGGGCCGACGCTGCGCGCGGCCCACCTGCGCGACCCCGACGGCAACCTGCTCGAGCTCCAGTCCTACTGATCGGACGCCCGGCGGGAGTCCTGCCGCTCCTCCGGTCAGGCGGAGCCGGGCCGCGAGGGCGGGGTCCGGCCCTCGAGCCCGCGGAGAACGCGCGCGCGGGCCGCGGCGTCTCCGGGGCCGCCGCGCTCGGCCAGCCTGTCGGCGACGTGACGCCGGTGCGGCTCGTCGGCGTTGCCGCCGTACTTGAGTTTGCCGCTGATCTCCCTGACCGTCAGCCGCAGGCCGAGGATCCCGCTGAGGCGCCGCTCGTGCGCGGACGGGTCCTCCAGGCCGCCGTCCGCCTCCAGGCGGGCGAGCTGGGCCCTGAGGATCTCCGTCTTGTCCGTCACGCCGGAGAGCACCTCGGCGTGGCAGACGAGCTGGACCGCCGCGTAGTAGGTGGTGGGGACGCCCATCCGGGGATCCTCCGAGCCGCCGGGCAGCGCCTTCCACGCTCCGGGGATGTATGCCCAGTCCCCGGCGACGGAGAGCACCACGGCGGGGTTCTCCCCGATGGCGGCCCAGATCGGGTTGGGCCTGGCCAGGTGGAGCAGGACCGTGCGGTCGTCGGCGAGCAGGAACTGGGTCGGCACGACCACCGGGACGTCACGCCCCCGGCCCGAGGCGATCAGGTGGCCGAACTCGTTGGCCCGGACGAAGTCGAGTGCCTCGTCCTCGGTGGCGGCGTCCCAGGGATGAATCAGCATGCGGTCGAACGTATTTCCATTCGATGTGATCGGCAAGTCGGTTTCCGGCCGCGCGGCAGGGGAGTACGGAGGAGGCCGGATCGCGGGGAGGAACGTCCGCGGCGGGGTCGTACGCGAGACGGACGCCGAGTCCGAAGCCGTGAGGCCGTGCCGGCGGGTGGAGCCGTGCGAGAACCGGGGACACGCGAAACCGGGGCCCCGAACGGGACCCCGGTCCGATGGTGTGGCCGGCGCGCGGGACGGCGCGTGGCCGGCCTCGCGCGGTCGCGCCCGTCGCGGCGCGCTCAGTGCTGGGCGGCCATCGCGTTCTCGTAGACGTGGAGCAGCTCCTGGCTGATCCGCTCCCAGGAGTAGCGGGACCGGGCGCGGTCGGCGCCCGCGAAGCCGATCGCGGTGCGACGGGTGGGGTCGGCGAGCAGCTCACGGGTGAGGCGGGAGGTCTGCGCGGGCCGGTCGGCCGGCACGAGCAGCCCGGTCACCCCGTCCACGACCGAGTCCAGGTGGGCGCCGACCGCGGAGGCGACGACCGGCACGCCGCACGCCATGGCCTCCAGCGCCACGACGCCGGCGGGGGCCTCCCGCGGCAGCGACATGACCACGTCGGCGCTGCGCATCAGCTTGGCCACCGAGGCGTGCGGGACCTGGCCGAGCAGGGTGACCCTGTCCTCGACGCCGACCTCCTTGGCCAGCAGCATGACACGGTGGGCGTCCGCGTCGTGCTCCAGCTCCCCGGCGGCGGGTCCGCCCGCGATGAGCAGCTCGGCGTCGGGAATGCCCCCCAGGGCGCGGATCGCGGTGTACACGCCCTTGTCCTGGGTCAGCGGCCCGACGTGCAGCAGGCGGGGCCGGGTGCCGCGGGCCGCGGCCGGGCCCTGGCGCCGGAAGCGCTCGACGTCGATCCCGCAGGGGATCACCGAGATGTTGCGGCGCGGCACGCCCAGGCGGATCAGCGTGGACTCCTCGTCCCCGCAGCCGGCGATCACCGCGCTGGCCCGGCGGCCGATCGCCCGCTGTACCCGGACCTTCCTGGCGTCGCGGGTGTTCTCGCTGCTGAAGGTCTGGGTGAACGGCACGTCGAGGCCGTTCGCGCCCGCGATGGCGGCCAGGCCGCCGGTCCAGGAGTGCGCGTGGATGATGTCGGGGCGGTCCTGCCCCCAGCGGCGCATGAGCTGGTCGCCCAGGTCCGACAGGTAGGGCAGCACCCGGTCCTCGGGAAGCTCCTCGGCGGGACCGGCGGGCAGGTGTTCCAGCGTGACGCCCTGGGAGACACGGACCCGGGGCCTGTCGGCGTCGGAGTTCCTGCGGGTGTAGATCGTGACCTTGTGCTCACGGCCGAGCTCTCTGGCGACAGCCATGAGGTGGGCCCGCTGCGTGGCGACGTCGTCCTTGCTCTGGTCGGCGGACGGAGCGTCGGAGGAGACGAATGCAATGTTCACGGCACACCTCTGGGAGGAGATAGGCATGAAAAGCCTGTGATCCTTCAGGGGTGCCTGCTTCTTAGGCACTCATCTGCGATGAACATGACCATACCCAATTCTCGGCCTTTGGCAAACCTTAAACTTTCTCCGCAATTCGGGCTCTTGAGGCGTCCGCCTACACGACCCGCAGCGCGAGTATCACGATCTCGTCCCACACGCGTCCGCTGGAGAAGGCGTGGCGGTCCTCCTCGATCGCCTTGACCACGGTGGCCGGAGACTGCCCGACGCAGCGCGCCAGCACGTCGGCCAGGCGGTTCTCGCCGTACGCCTCGCCCTGGTCGTTCTGCGACGCGACCAGCCCGTCCGAGTAGAACACCAGGGTCTGGCCCGAGGTCAGCGTGAGCTCCTCGGTGAACATCTCGGCCTCGGGGGAGATGCCGAGCGGCACGCCGCCGCCCGCGGTGAACCGTACTCCGCCGTCGGGCTGCAGGAGGGCGGCCGGATGGTGTCCCGCGCTGGCCAGCATGATCCTGCGGGCCCTGACGAACCCGGCGACCGCCATCACGAACATCCCGGTGTTCTGCGCCTCCAGCGCGTGGTTCAGCTTGCGCAGGGCCTCGGCGGGGTCGGACTCCCAGACGCTCAGCACCCGCAGCCCGTTGCGCGCCATGGCGCTGACGGAGGCCGCCTCCTCGCCCTTGCCGACCGCGCCTCCGAGGGCGAAGCCCCAGCCGTTCCGCACCGGGAAGACGTCGTAGAACTCGGCGCCGACCGGGCTCGACCCCGCGTGGTAGATCGCCGCGGCCTCGACTCCCGGGATGTCGGGCAGGCTCCGGGGCACGACGCTGGTGCGCAGCGCGTCGGCGGCCTGGGAACGGGTCTGGAAACTGCGCCTCGCGCGCAGGGCGAGCCCGAGATGGGCGCCGATCTCCTCCATCAGGCCCAGGTCGGCCAGGGAGAACGGCTCACGGTCGCGCAGCCGTACCAGGGTGAGGGAGCCCAGCGCGCCCGTCTCGCCCTGGATCGGAACGATCAGCAGCGACGCCGCGCCCATGACCCGCAGCAGCGGCGGGCCGCCGGGGACCTCCCCCAGCAGCGTCTCCTCCTCCAGCATCTCGTGGACCACTCCGGAGCCCCCGGTCAGCACGTGGGCCACGGCGGGCGCCGTCAGCGGGGTCAGGCCCTCGATGAGGCGGACCAGCTCGGTCACCGGCTTGTCGCTCGGCCCCAGCACGACGGCCCGCCGGGGAACGCCGTCGCGGACCACGTCGGCGATCACCCAGTCGGCCGTCTCGGCGGCCAGCAGTCGTGCGGCGCGGGTGACGGTCACCGGCTGGCGCAGGCTCTCCTCGTCCAGCAGCAGGCGGGTCATCCTGGACAGCAGTTCCTGGCGGCGCGCGGCGGCCATGACCAGGGAGGCGTCCGACCGGTCGACGGGACCGGGACGCTCCCCGGTCACCTGGGCCTCCAGCGGGAGGATCACGACCGCGATCATCTCCTGCGGCTCGCCGGGCATGCTCAGCCTGGTGACGGCGAGCTGCACCGTGTGCGCGCGGCCCTGGTGGGCCAGCCGGGTCTGGAACGTCGCGGTCTGGCCTCCCTGCTGCACCGAGGTCAGGTGCGAGCGGAAGGCCGCCCGCCGGGAGACGTCGACGAGCAGCGGGAACGAGCGGCCGATCAGGTAACCGGCCGGGCTGCCGAGCATCTGCGAGGTCTCGGCGCTGATCCGCCGGACCACCCCCGAGGCGTCCAGCACCACCACGGGGACGGGAAAGGTGCGGAACACCTGCCGCAGCAGCTTGAGCTCCCGCTGGGAGCCGCTCTCCCGCTCCCCGGACCGCTTGGGCGCCTTGCGCAGCTCGCGCAGGGACGCCTCCAGCAACTCGCGGGCGGTGTCGAGCTCGGCGAGAGCCGCGTCAAGTGTGGACCGGGGGTCGGCGGGGTAGGCGGACCTCGCCTCGCGCAGGGAGGAGACCCTGGCCGTGAGCGCGGTGAGCGCTTGCTCCAGGGCGTGAAGGCCAATGGCGTCGGTCAATGCTCGTCCTCGTCAGCGGGCCGGGGTGGGGCCGGTCCCGTCGTAGACGGTACGCCACCCGGTGGGTCGAATCGATGCGCAGTCAGATAGTGATTAAGTTAGCGAAACAGGGAAGGGGTTTCGTGACATGGACATGGTCACTCCCGTTCTCGCACGAGATCTCGCCGCACTCGGCAGGGTCAGCGAGGAGACGTCGAGCGAGAGCGTGCTCCGAGGGCTGACCGCCACGCTCGCCGGAGGGGTTCCCGGCTGCGCGGGCGGCTCGGCCGAGCTCTGGCGGGAGGAGCGCGTGGTCGTCTCCGCCTCGCACAGCGAGCTCATCGTGCTCGTCGACAGTGAGAGCGACCTGGGACAGGGGCCCTCCGCCGAGGCCCGTGCCACCGGTCGTCCCGTGATCGTCCAGGACGTTCTGCGCGACTCCCGCTGGCCCGCCTACCTCGGCATGGCGGTCCGCTGCGGCGTCCGCTCCGTCCTGTCCATGCCGATCACCGTCGAGCGCGCCGTTTTGGTCCTCGGCCTGTACGGCGTGCGCCCCGGCGTCTTCGCCGCCAGGAGCGTCCCCCCGCTGGCGGACATGCTCGCCGAGCAGGTGACCGTGGCGCTGGCGAACATGTGGGACTACGACGAGGTCAGGACCGACGCGGCCCAGATGCAGGAGGCGCTGGCGGGGCGGGCGATCATCGACCAGGCCAAGGGCATCATCATGAAGTCCAGCGGCTGCTCCGCCGAGGCCGCCTTCGACGAGCTGCGCAGGGTCTCCCAGCATCACCAGGTGAAGGTGGCGGACCTGGCCAGGCTGCTGGTCGACGAGCACCAGCGCAACCGGGGCGGGAAGACGGGCTGAGGGCGGCGTCTCGCCAGGGGCGCCGGACCGGGCCGGACGCGGGGACAGGGCGTCGGGCGCGGGACGGGGTTCTCCAGCCGGGACACGGCCGGCCTCGTGGCCGGAAACGGCCGGCTCTCCTAGCCGAACGCGGCCAGCGCGTCGTCGATCGTGTCGTAGAGCGGCAGACGCTGGGCCAGGCCCGTTATCCACATCACCTTGGTCTTGGCGTACTCGACTCCGATGAGCGCGAACTTTCCGCCCGCGTTCGTGCTGAGCTGCCAGTGGTGGACGATCAGACCGAGCGCGCGGGAGTCCATGAAGGTCACCCCGCCCAGGTCCAACGCCATGTCGGGGCCGTGCTCGCTCACCTCGGCCGCCAGGTAGTCGGCGAACTGATCCCTGGTCGTCGCGTCAAGCAGGCCGGTCACCCGGATCACGTTGATCCCGCCGACCAGCGCCGACGTCAAAGTCAGTGCCGCCGCTCTCTCGCCGTTTTCCGACACCGTCACTCAGGTCCTCCTAGCCGTTCGATTAGCAACCTTACTGTTACCTGCAGGCGAGCAATACTCCCGGAATCGGGGTAATACTAGAACCGAGGTCCAGCAGAGGGCCTCGCCTCGAAAAGTGGTCGAGGCGATGCCGTCTGCCCGGATGTTGCTCCGTGGCTCCGGCTCCGCCCGACAGTCATACCAAGGAGCAGCAATGTCTGTTCAGGCCCTCGAACTCACCGACATGACCGCCGAGGACCTCCTCGCCGAGATGGTTCTGCCCGAGATCTCCGAGTACCGCGCCGAGCGTCTGCGCGAGCGCCTCGTCGAGATGCACCGGCCGCTCGCCATGGAGATCGCCCGCCGCTACCGCTACCGCGGCGAGCCGCTGGAGGACCTTCTCCAGGCCGCCTACGTCGGGCTGATGAAGGCCATCAACGGATTCGACCCGACCCTCGGCCACGCCTTCCGCGGCTACGCGGTCGTCACCATGACCGGTGAGGTCAAGCGTCACTTCCGCGACCGCACCTGGGCGATCCGGGTGCCGCGCGTCTACCAGGAGCGCAGGGCCGAGCTGAACCGGCTGGTCGCCGACCTCAGCCAGGACCTCGGCCGTTCCCCGACGGTCGCCGAGCTCGCCGCGAAGATGAAAATCAGCGAAGAGGACGTCCTGCTCACCCTCGACGCCTCCGCCGCCTACAGCGCCCTGTCCCTCGACGCGCCGCTCGGCGCGGACGACGACGCGGCGGCGCTCGGCGACGTCATCCCCGACGAGGACGACGCTCTGGGCGTGCTCGTCGACCGCGAGGCGGTGAAGCCGCTGATCGACAAACTGCCGGCCCGCGAGAAGAACATCCTGCTCCTGCGCTTCTTCGGGAACATGACCCAGGCCGAGATCGCGGCGGAGTTCGGAATCTCCCAGATGCACGTTTCCCGTATCCTGCGGAAAGTGCTGGACCAGCTCCGTGCGGAACTGGTCGCCGAATGCTGAATACACCGCCCTTCACCGGGCACCCACATCGGCGACGGCACGACGAGGCATAGGGTGCGTTCGAAATGATCCCCAGGTGCTGAGGACGATGGCGCGGTGGGACAGGGGAGGCGGATCTCGCGTGAACGAGGACGGTGTTCGTCCGGCTCGCTTCCTGGCGAGCGGCGACCGTTCCCGGCTTCCCTCAGCCGGAGCTCCCGTGGCCGAGCTTGCCTTCTGCCTGCCCGACCTGCCCGACGTGCGTGACTTCGCCACCGCCCAGGCCGTGCAGAGCGGAATGTCCGAGGAGGCGCTGGCCGACTTCCTCGTGGCGGTGAACGAGGTCGCGACCAACGCCGTCACGCACGGGCACCCCACCGCCAAGGCCGTGCTGCGAATGTGGTCCGTCGGCAGGGTCCTCGTCGTGGAGATCCACGACGAGGGCCGGTGGACCCCGGAGACGCCCCCCGGGCAGACCCCTCCCGCGCCCCACGCCACCAGCGGCATGGGTCTGTGGGTCGCCCGCATGGTGAGCTCCGACATCAGGTTCGAGACCGGGGCGGCGGGCACGTTCATCACGATGTCCTTCAAGGTCTGACCGGGCTTTTCGGGGTACGCCCTGGTCATGACCGAACCCACCCGCGTCCTGATCGTCGGCGGCGGCTACGTCGGCATGTACGCCGCCCTTCGCCTGCAGCGCGAACTCCGCCGCCACGAGGCCCGGATCACCCTCGTGGACGCCGATTCGTACATGACCTACCAGCCGTTCCTGCCGGAGGCCGCCGCGGGCAACGTCGAGCCCCGGCACGTCGTCGTCTCCCTGCGCAGGGTCCTCGACAGGTGCCGGATCCTCAACGGCTGGGTGGTCGGCGTCGACCCCGTGGCGCGCACCGTCGACCTCCGCCCGCACGGAGGACCCGGACGCGTCCTGGAGTACGACATCCTGATCCTCGCGCCCGGCTCCGTCTCCCGCACCCTGCCCATTCCCGGCCTGGCCGAGTGCGGGATAGGTTTCAAGAACCTCGAGGAGGCCATCCACCTGCGCAACCACGTGCTGGGGCAGCTCGACCTGGCCGACTCCACCACCGACGACGCGACCCGCGCCAGGGCGCTGACCTTCGTGTTCGTCGGCGCGGGCTTCGCGGGCGTCGAGGCGCTCGCGGAGCTGGAGGACATGGCCCATGACGCCTGCGCGTACTACCCGACGATCGAGCCCGGCCAGATGCGCTGGATCCTGGTGGAGGCGACCGACCGCATCCTGCCCGAGGTCGGCCCGGAGATGGGGCGATGGACGCTGGAACAGCTTCGCGGCCGGGGCGTCGACGTGCGGATCCGCACCCGGCTGCTGTCCGCCGTCGGCGGGCGCGTCGTGCTCGACGACGGGACCGAGTACGACACCGACACCCTCGTGTGGACCGCCGGGGTCAGGCCGCACCCGCTCGTGCGCGCCACCGGGCTTCCCCTGGACGCCGCGGGCCGGCTGAAGGCGACCGCCGAGCTGACCGTCGAGGGGGCCCGCGACGTCTTCACGGCCGGTGACTGCGCCGCCGTACCCGACCTCACCAGGCCGGGGGAGACGTGCGCCCCCAACGCCCAGAACGCCGTCCGGCAGGCTCGCACGCTGGCGGACAACGTGGTGGCCACGCTCAGGGGCGGGGAACTGCGGCCCTACCGGCACGCCTACGCCGGGTCGGTCGCGGGACTGGGGCTCCACCAGGGGGTGGCGCAGATCTACGGGCACAAGCTGCACGGCATGCCCGCCTGGTTCATGCACCGGACCTACCACCTGTCGCGGGTCCCGACGCTGAACAAGAAGGTGCGGATCCTCATCGACTGGACCCTCGCGCTGCTGTTCCGCAGGGAGATCGTCTCCCTCGGCCAGCTGAGCGATCCCCGCAAGGAGTTCGAACGCGCGGCCAGGGCGGACCGGGAGGGCAGGGCGGAAGAGCCTGTTCTCCGATGAGCGCGCGAAGGGGGCGCCGTCCGTGGCCGGACGGCGCCCCCTTCGCGGGTGGCACAGGAGATCCCGTGGTCCTGCGGGTGTCGGTCCGGGGAGCCGACACCCGGGAGGCTCAGCGCCTGCGGCGCCACGACCCCCCGGTTCCGGTCCGCACACCCGCCGTGCCGACCCCGGCCTGGTGCAGCGCGAGCAGCAACAGGCCGCCGAGAATGAAGGTCGTGCCGGTGATGCCGCCGATCCTGGTGTTGATCAGGTCGAGCAGCAGGCCGAGGCCGAAGACGACGGCGGCGGCGATTGCGAGCATGTGTCACCTCTTTCCGGTGGACAGGTCAAGGAGCTGCTCCAGCAGCGCCCGATAGTCACGCAGGGCGGTGCGAAGGTCTTCGGTGTCGTTCCGCTCGGCGCCCTTCCAGCGGCCCTGAAGGTCGGAGGTGCGGGCCTCGAGCGCGGCGCGCAGGGAGTCGGTGATCTCCGTGACGAGGGAGTCGGCGCGTTCGACCGAGTCGCGCGGGTCGTCCACGAAGCTCGCCTGGACCTCCTGCCAGCGACGCCGCACGTCCTCGGAGTCCTGGTCGAACAGCGGCCTCGTGTGCGCCGGGTGCGCGGGTCCCGGTCGTTCGGCCTGCCCGGCCGTCGCCGGCGCCGGGTTCGCCGGATCCTCGGGGTCGGTCTGGTGTGAGGGGTCGACCTGGTAGGCCGGGTTCAGCGGGTCCCTGTCGGGCGCGTGACCGGGCAGGGGCCCCCTCAGGTCGTCGCTCAGGCCGTCACGGCGGTCATCGGGCCGCTCACCGTGCGGCCCGCCCTCAGGGGCGTCGTGGCGTGCGGCGGGCGCGTCCTCGCGGTGCGGCTCCCGGAAGTCCGGCGTCACCTCGTCGATGCGCTGTGAGGGGACGTTCACCTCGCTGTCGGTGTTCCTGTAGACAAGACGGTCTTCGTTGCGGCCGGGTCGATCGTTCATCTCGGATCACTGTCCTCGTACGTCGCGTCGGCCGGTCCGCTCCTCGGTCGTCTCCTCGCGGCCCGGACCGGTCCGCCACGTGGAGTGATCGCCGTCGCCCGCGCCGCCGGGAGCCTCCAGCAGCTCCTCGAACAGGGCGCGGTAGTGAACCATGGCCTGCCTGAGCTCCTCGGTCGACGCCTCCTGGCGGGCGGCGCGGCTGCTGATCTCGTGGGCCAGCCGGTAGTGGTCGAGGGTGCGGCCGTGCGCGACCGACAGATCGGACAGCCGCTGCTCGAAGTCCTCGGTCGGATACCCCCGCTCCGCCATCACGGAGGTCACCAGGTGATCGGCCTCGGTCACCGCGAATCCGGGGGCGTCGACGAAGCGTTCCTGGACCTCCATCCACTTCTTCGCGTAACCGTCGCGGGTCCCCGGAGCCAGCGGGCGGATGTCAAGGGAGCTGAAACGCTGCTCACGGGCCAGGAGCTCCTGCTCGGCCTCTCGCCGGTTCTCGCGCTCCTGCACGGCGCGGTCGTATTCAGGGCCGAAACGGTCGCGAAGTCGGTGCCGGCGTTGCTGTTGCAGTACGGCGTAGCCGACTGCGACGATCGCCACCACCGCGACCACTACCACGGCCACCCAGATCACGGTGGACATGTCTGCCTCCGGTTGTGTAAGCGTTTGTCCCCGTGCGCTGCCCCAGGGTCCCGCTTCGAAACCGGCCGCCCTCATCCGTGATTCGCTGCCGTGAAAATCGGATTCAGCGTTTCACAAGGCTTTGCCGGGTAGTGAAAACAGCTTTGCCCGGCACCTTGCCGGCCTGTCGCCGAACATTCGTCCCCGTGCCTCCGGCGGCGGATTCCAGACGCGCGGTTCAGCCGCGGGAACGGGCCCGCGGTCGTGGCCGGACGTCGCGGGCGCTCCGGCCGGGGCCGTCGAGATCCCTGAGGCTCATGGCTCCGTCGTCAGGCCTCGACTCGGCCGGGCTCAGTAATCGAGGGCTTTTCGCGCCTCGGCCGCGAGCGTCCCGACGAGCGACCCCTCGGACGGTGCGGGCACCTCGTGGAAACCCGTCCCCGGGTCGTAGGAGATGTCCAGCCCGCCGGAGACCAGCCGGTCGGCCCAGCGCAGCGCGGTGTTGAGCTTCTCCGGGGGGATCGCGCGTCCCTGCGCGACCGACGACAGGTTGCGCAGGTTCGTCGCCGGACCGGACTGGTTGTGCGAGCGCTCCAGCTTCCACGGGATGGCCCGAGAGTGGTCGAGCATCGGCTTGGAGAGCCCGGCGGCCCGCTTGGCCTGCAGGATCCCCGACTCGCTCACCCCGAACCGTGCGGCCAGCTCCGCGTTGGACAACCCCTCTCCGGCCAGCCTCCGCAGCTCCTCATGATCGATCAGCGCCCTGCGCCCCACCCGCACCCGTCCTTCGCATGATCACCTGTGCCCGGCGGACACCTTGGCGTGCGCATGTCCACCCGATCTGCGCTAAGGTTATGACGTCTAGCCCGAAAGGGCGAAGGACGACCGGGACGTAGCGCAGCTTGGTAGCGCACTTGACTGGGGGTCAAGGGGTCGCAGGTTCAAATCCTGTCGTCCCGACGGTTGAAGGGCAGGTCAGGGCCTCTCTCACTTCGGTGAGACGGGGCCTTTCTGCTGTCCGCTCACAATTTCTCGCATCGGCTTTTCGATCATCCGAACAGCTCGTCGAGCCGCTTCGTAACCGCCTTCGGATGAATCGCGTCCGGATGGACGCAGACCCGCTCGGCCACCGTTGAGAGCCGGAGCGGTTCATCCGAGCACGGACACGGCGCGTACACAGTGCCGCGCACGGCCGGCGGAGGTCAGCGGCCGTCGGCCGAACGATTGATGAAGGTGTCAGTCGAGGGACAGCCCGCGAGCGGGTCACTCTCCCACCGGATCCGGTTGGAAGGCCGCAAGGACGAGATCCGCGAACTCGTCGACGCCTTCGACACGATGCTCGCACGGCTCGAAGCACACGTCGCCGAACAGCGGAGATCCGCAGCCAACGCCTCTCACGAACTGCGCACCCCGCTGGCGATCTCGCGGTCACTTCTCGACGCGGCCCGCAATGATCCGACACACGACCGCGGCGAACTCGTCGACCGCCTTCACGCCGTCAACGCTCGAGCGATCGTTTCCTGATCACAAATTGCCAAGGCCGCCTCGGTCCAATGAACAGTTTTTGGTCTGCGAAATGAGCAAGGGCTCCGTCTAGCCTGCCGAGACGGTAACGGACGGAGAACCATGCGTACTATCGGACTGATCGGCGGATTGAGCTGGGAATCGACCGTCATTTACTACCAGATCATCAACCAGCGCGTACGCGAGCGCCTCGGCGGCAGCCATTCCGCCAACAGCCTGATCTGGTCGGTCGACTACACGACCGTCGAGGATCTCATCTTCGCCGGCCGGTGGAAGGAAGTGGGCGAGCTGCTCGCCGACGCGGGCGTCCGGCTGGAGGCCATGGGCGCCGAAATGTTGCTCATCTGCAGCAACACCTTCAGCCGGGTGAACGACGAGGTGGAGCGGGCGACGAGCGTTCCGGTGCTGCACATCGCCGACGCCGTGGGCGCCGAGGTCAGCGCCAGGGGGATGCGCAAAGTGGGCCTGTTGGGCACCCGTTTCACCATGGAGGAGCCCTTCTACCGGGACCGGCTGGCCGGGCACGGCTTCGAGGTGGTCGTCCCCGAGCGCGCGGAGCGCGAGCTGGTCCATCGGGTGATCTACGAGGAGCTGGTGCGCGGGGTGCTGCGGCCCTCGTCCAGAGACGCCTACGCGCGCACGATCGCCGGCCTGGCCGCCCGGGGCGCCGAGGCCGTCATACTCGGCTGCACCGAGATCGAACTGCTGATCAGCGACAAGGACACCGCCATCCCGCTGCTGCCGAGCGCCCGGCTGCACGCGGAGGCGGCGGTCGGCTTCGCCCTGGCCGGCTGACCACGCTCAGGTCGAATCGTGAAGTTCGCGGCGCCAGAGCTCCTCGCAGAGGCGTCCGATGCCCGCGAGCAGGTGACGGCGATAGGTGGTGAAGGACAGGCCGAGGCGTTCGGCGGCGGCCTCCTGGGTGGGGGCGCCACGCAGGTAGGTGACGTCGAGGGCGCGGTGCGGCTTGCCGGCCCGCGGATCCCGGCCCAGGTCGCGAATGCCCTCTTCGAGCAGTTCGCGCAGGGCTCTGACGGGGTCGGCCCGACCGGCGAGCAGCCTGCTGCGGGTGAGGGGGTTGGCTGCCAGCTCCCTGTGTTTCGACAGGTGACGCAGGGCTTTGCGGACGGCGTCGGTGAACTCCGCCTCCGACATCACCGCCAGCTCCGGCTCGGGCTTGACCGGAACCTCGTGCGTGCCGGTCGGCAGCAGCCGCTCGAGCCAGACCTGCGCGGGCACGGCCCGCCAGTCGTGGGCGAGCAGGACGTACTCGGTGTCCCCCTCCCACGCGTGATCCCCGAGGCCGTGCATGTTGTAGTACCCGGAGTGCCCGCTCAAGGGGTCGTCGCCGCGGATGGCCATGAACGACCAGGCCATGCGTTCCGAGCGCAGGCACCAGCCCACGGTCCGCCATCGGATGAGGTTCGTCACCGGCGAGGTGCCCCAGTAGCGCTTGCGCACCCAGCTCCGGTTGACGGCCAGGTGTTCGCCGGGCCGCAGCGGGGCGGTGGCGCGGGCGGTGTTCCAGGCCGTGGCGACGACCGGGTCAGCCTGCGCCTCCGCCTCCGAGTGCTCGTCCAGGCGGAGCCAGGCGCAGGCACCTGCCAGCTCACCGGTCGTGGTGCGCCGGTAGAGACGGAACGCCTGCGGTTGCCAGGCCGTCCAGTGGGAGACGGCGGCCACCGTCGCGGGGTCCCACTCGGCGGCCAGGCGCAGCAGGTCGTCGGTGTCCTCAGGTCGGAAGGCGGCCTCGTACACCTCGCCCTCACCGTGCCGGAAGTGCGGCTCCGGCGTCCTTCCTTCGCCGCGGTGCAGGTAGAACAGCGAGCCGACGGCTCCGAGCACGTCCGCGTCTTCGGCGGCGCGGATCTGCTGCGTGAGGCGGTCCTCGATGCGCCGGTGCATGTGGGCGTAGCCCTGCGGGTCGCGCCAGCGCAGGTCGGCTTCGAGGATCTCGCGTACGACGTCGTGCGGATACAGCCCGAGCGGGCTCGACTCGACGAACGGCAGCCGCCGCAGCCAGGAGAACAGCTCCGCCGCGTCCTCGTCGGGCAGCACCGTGCGCAGCACGTCCTGTGTGGTCATGTACGTGTGCGCGCAGACCTCCAGGGCATGCCGGTGCGCCGGACCGGGCACCTCGCCGACGAGCTGGTCGAGCAGAGTGGCGACCACGTCGTGGGTGGGCGTCCAGCGGGAGCCCGCGGCGCTGTCCTTGATCGCCACCGCGGCCCCGAGCGACAGGGCGAGCGGGTGCCCGCCGGCGAAGGCGAGCAGCGGATCGAGCAGTTCGCCGGTCACGCCACGGGAGTCCAGCAGCGCGGCGGCGTCCTCGGGCTCCAGCTCGCCCAGTGCGATGACCTGCAAAAGGTCGGCCCAGCCTGGATCGGCCTGCCACACCATGTCCGGGGGCACCCGCCCGGCCACCACGACCAGCGCGCCGACCGGCAGCCGCGGCAGGAACCGCTCGCGCAGCCAGCCTTCCAGGCCCTGGAGGCGCTCGAAGGCGTCGATCAGCAGCACCGCGCCCTCGTCGGCGAGCATCGACCTGGTCTCGGCCAGGAAGGCCGCGGGGGATGGGTCGAACATCCGCCCATCCAGCACCAGCACGTTGCGGTCGGCCTCCGTGGCCCGCTGGGCGTAGCGTCTCAGCAGCGCCGACTTGCCGATGCCGCCGGGGCCGTGCAGGAACAGCACTCTGCCGCCGCTGTGCAGCGCCTCGTCGAAGGCGGCGAGCTCCTCCTTCCGCCCGACGAAGGCTCGCTGCCTGGCCGCCTGGAGACGCCCTTCCAGGCGCCCGGCGTATCGCCCCTCTTCAACGACCTCGCAGACCACTGCGAATCTCATACCAGACAGTCCAGAGGCCATCCCGGTAACCTCGACCCGTAACCAATGGCAGGTGGCATACCGATTACTCTAGCGCTGGAAAGTGGCAAGGATCGCAGTATTGCGACGTAAATCGTAATAAGTCACACGTGCGTCGTATCGGTTCGCGCCATGCCAGATGATCACCGCATGCTTCGTTAAGCCGCGCGCGACAGGCCGTACTTCTGACCAGCGATTCCCGCGCCATTGCAGCGGAATAGACTAACTGTCAATACATGGTCAATATGTCTGATCATGAACCGGCCAGCGCAATCGCGCAAGCGCTCAGGCCGTATTCACTGGACGCCTTCACGAACACCACATCGCCCGGTTCGAGCAACCCGGTGGCCAGCCTGACGGCCTCCGGTACGTCCTCGGCCGTGTGCACGGTCACGCCCAGGCCGGCGTTCTCGGCCTCCAAGGCGGCGGCGCGCGGGTCGTCGTCGCCGACCGCGATCAGCACGTCTATGCCCAGCTCGGCCACCAGCCGTCCCACCTGCGCGTGCCGGGCCCGCGAGGCGTCGGCTTGCTGCCCCATCCCGCCGAGCACGGCGACGGTGCGGCGACCGCCGGCCAGCGCCTTGAACGCGCGCAGCCCGGCACGCATCGACTCCGGGTTGGCGTTGTAGGCGTCGTTGATCACGGTGACGCCGTCGGGCCGGTCGAACAGCTCGAAGCGGCCAGAGGAGCGGGGTCTGGCCGCCGTCAGCGCGTCGGCGATCTGCTCGGCGGACAGCCCCAGCGTGTGTGCGGCCGCGGCGGCGGCCAGCGCGTTGGCGACCTGGTGCTCGCCGATGAGGCCGAGCTCGACCCTGGCGCGGCCCGAGGGCGTCACCAGGTCGAAGGCGGGCCTGGCCAGGTCGCCCATCGACACCTTCTCTGCGCGTACGTGGGCGCCCGCCGCCGTGCCGTACAGCACGATCCGGGCCTGGGTGCGCTTCGCCATGCCCACGACGTACGGATCGTCGGCGTTGAGCAGCGCGTACCCGTCGGGCGGCAGCGCCTCGACCAGTTCGCCCTTGGCGGCGGCCACGTCGGCGAGCCCGCCGCCCATGCGCGAGATGTGCGCGGCGCCGACGTTGAGCACCAAGCTCAGGTGCGGCGGCGCGATCCCCGTCAGGTACGTCAGGTCGCCCTTCCTGCCCGCGCCCATCTCCAGCACCAGGTACCGGGTCGCCGGGTCGGCGCACAGCACGGTGAGCGGCAGCCCCAGCTCGTTGTTGAACGAGCGGTCGGTGGCGATCGTCGGGGCACACGGTTCGAGTATCTGGGCCAGCAGGTCCTTGGTCGTGGTCTTGCCGACGGAGCCGGTCAGCGCGATCACGGTGGGTTCGAGCCGGGCGAGCACGTGTGCGGCCAGCACGCCCAGCGCCCGCTGCACGTCCTCGACCACCAGCGCGGGCACGCCCACGGGGCGGGCGGCCAGCACGGCCGCGGCGCCGTCGGCCACGGCCCGGGCCGCGTAGTCGTGGCCGTCCACCTGGGCGCCGACGACGGCGGCGAACAGGCCGCCCGGCGTCACCTCGCGGGAGTCCACCGCCGCGGGCGCGGTCACCGGCGCCCGCGGCTCGGTCACGTCGTGCAGGTCGGCGTCGACGACGCGCGCGATCTCGGCCAGCGTCATGGGGATCATGTGTTGCTCCTGGTTAGTGCCAGGTCGTAGGGGTGGTTCGTGCGTTGCTTCTCGCGAACGCCAGGTCGATGAGGCGGCCGAGCAGGTCCGGGTACGGGACCCCGCCGGCCTCCCAGGCCCTGGCGTAGACGGAACGAGGGGTGAAGCCCGGCATGGTGTTGATCTCCAGCACGTACAGGCGGCCGGTCTCCTCCTCATAGAGGAAGTCCACGCGGGACAGGCCGTAGCCGCCGATCGCCCAGTAGGCGCGCAGCGACAGCTCGCGCACCTCGTCGGCGACCCGCTCGGGCAGCGCCACCGGGATCGTGGCGATCTCGGCCCGGCTGAGGTACTTGGCCTCGTAGTCGAGCCAGTCGCCGCTCACCCGCAGTTCTCCCACGACCGAGGTCGCCGGGTCGTCGTGGTCGCCGAGCACGCCGCAGATCAGCTCGCGGGCGTGCACGCCCTGCTCGACGATCACCATCCGGTCGTAGGTGAGGGCCAGCTCAACGCCCGCGCGCAGTTCCTCGACGGAGGTGACGCGGGAGATGCCGATGGAGGAGCCCATGCTGGCCGGTTTGACGTACATCGGCCACTCCAGTGACTTCACCAGGCTCAACGGGTCGGTCGTGCCGCGCCAGTCGTGCTCGGTCAACCAAACGTGCGGGGTGACTGGGATGTCCTCGGCCAGGAATGAGCGCCGCATCGCGACCTTGTTCATGGCCACGGCCGAGGCCAGCACCCCGCACCCCACGTACGGCAGGCCCAGGACCTCCAGGTGCCCCTGGATGACGCCGTCCTCGCCGTACGGACCGTGCATCACGGGGAAGACCACGTCGGCCACGTCGGCGGACAGGTCGAGCGGCCATCTGCCCTGCCGGTCGACGATGACGGGGACGGGGACGTACCGGTCCTTCGGCAGGGCGTTGAGCACCGCCTGCGCCGACTGCAGCGACACCTCGTGCTCGGGAGACGGCCCGCCGGCCAGCACGGCCACGCGCAGCCGTTCTGTCATGATCGCGATCAGCCCTCCTGCCCAGGAGTTCACCGGCGGCGCCTGTCCGGCCGCCTCAGTCAACCCGCAGAGTCTGAACGCCCGATCTGTTCGGTTCCCAGACCATTCGCTGCCCAATTTCTGGTCACCCCGCGCGGCCTCCCGGGCAGGCCTCAACCCCGCGGGAAGCCCGAACCGGCACCCGAACCCACGCATCGTCCGCACGTGGACAGGCGCCGCCGGGTCATCCTCGATCAACGACACTCGCGACACGCCGCCGAGTCTCACAGCACGCTTCGTAACCCGCCCGCCGGTCGACCCCGTCCGCTGCCGGCCGGCCGCGTCCCGCCCCGTTCGCGCCATGTCATGGTTGTGTCACGGTCGCGCCGGCGATCACCGCCGTCGAGAAACGGTGACATACGGGGGATAAAGCACGCACATTCGGCGCCAATCGTAGTCGCCATGAACGAACCACACACGCTCCCGACTCGGC
>NZ_BSEV01000019.1 GCF_027922005.1 Streptosporangium carneum
CACCACCACCGCCGCCACCGCCACCGCCACCGCCACCGCCACCGCCACCGCCACCGCCGGCGCCTCGACCGCCACCGCCGCCGCCTTGTCCGCCGCCCCTTCCGCCGCCGCCACCGCCGCCGCCGGGGCGGGGTCGTGGCGGGTAGGGCGGCGGCTGCAGGAGCGTGCCGGACGCCGAAACGGACGCGCAGCTTTCCGCGAGCGCCGTTCCCGCGGTGAGGGGCATCAGCCCGGCGGCCCCGAGGGCCACTCCGAGAAGAATAGGTATCGTGTGTTTTCCAGCCATTTCAAACTCCCCGCCAGTGTTGAATTCAGGCTCCAGGAGATGTCATTCGAAATATGAGCGACATCTCCACGGAACCCGTTATATCGACCACTGGAAAGGGCGGCCCACACGACCTGCGGGTCTTACCGAAGGATCGCCGACTGTTCTCCGTCCGTTGACGCTGGGCGAACAGGCGGCCCCGCCGTGAAGCGGTGGCCGCGGAAGGCGTCCGGAAGATCACGTCGAGTGACGCGACCCCGGAGAATCATATGGGGCGGGATCGCGGAGGGACGTGCGAAGCGCCGGAGTCAGGGGGTTCCCGGTTCGAGACGGTAAACGGGACCGGCCAGGCTGAGAGCGTACAGTTCGCCGTCGCCGTCCTCGCCGAAGGACGAAAGCTGCTCGACCCTGCCCACGTCCTCGCCTCGCCCGGGACGGTCGGCCGCGACGGCCCTGACCCATCCCGCACAGAAATCACCGTAGAGGAAACGTCCCTCCAGGGCGGGAATGCGCTTGCCTCGATACACATATCCGGCGACGACCGAACAGTTTCCGCCCTCGCGCAGGGGATACTCGATGACCGGGCCGACCGCGCCCTCGGCCGTCCCGCCGCGGAACGGGTGATTTCCCTCCCTGTGATTCCAGCCGTAGTTACGACCGCCTTTTCCTCTCGGCTGGAAATCGACCTCCTCCCACGCGTCCTGGCCGACGTCGCCGATCCACATGTCGCCGGTCTTCCTGTCGAAGGTGAACCGCCAGGGGTTGCGCAGGCCGTAGGCCCATATCTCGGGCTTCGCCCCTGGTTTGCCGACGAACGGGTTGTCCTCGGGCACCTTGTACGGCGTGCCGCGCGGGTCGATCCTGAGGATCTTCCCGAGCCAGGTGCCGGTGTTCTGGCCGTTGCCCTGCGGATCTCCCCCGCTGCCGCCGTCGCCCAGCGCGATGTAGAGACGGCCGTCGGGGCCGAAGGCCAGTTGTCCCCCGTTGTGGTTGGCGTACGGCTGTCGCTGCACGAGCACGTCCCTGCGCCCGGTGGCCCTGCCGTCGGCGAAGGCCCACTCGGTGACGTGGGTGTGCCCGTCGGCGTCGGTCCAGTCCAGATAGAGGAAGTCCCCGTCGGGGTGGAAGGCGACGCCGAGCAGGCCCTGCTCGTTGCCGTCGCTCACCTCGGCCGAAAGGTCGACGACGGGTTCCGGCGCGACCTCGCCGTCCGTTATGGCGCGCAGCCGTCCGGTCTGCTCGGCCACGTAGAGGGTCGGGTCACCCTTGCGCACGGCCATCGCCACCGGCATGTCGAGCCGGGCGAACTCGGTGAACCGCACCCGCGCGGCGGACCCCGCGGGCGTGGAGCCGGGGGTGGCGGCGGGCCCAGAAGGGGGCGCTGAAGTGGACCCAGAAGTGGGCCCAGAAGTGGGCGCTGAGGCGGGGGTGGACGTGGAGCAGGCCACGGAACCGGCCAGCAGTGCCGCGCACAGCGCGGCCGCCCCCAGTCCGGCCCGGCGGGAGATCGACACGTTCCTCATTCCTCAATGATGGGCGACGGATCCGTGGTCCGCCCGGCGTCCGGCGACGGGCGCGAAGGCTGCCGACCACGACGTTAGACTGCGGGCATGCCTTCAGCACTGATCACGGGCGCGACGGCCGGCATCGGTGCCGCGTTCGCCCGGCGCCTGGCCGCCGACGGGTTCTCCCTTGTTCTGGTCGCCCGCGACGAGGAGCGCCTGACCGCCTCCGCCGAGGGCCTGCGCCTGCGCTACGGGGTGGAGGTCGAGGTGCTCGCCGCCGACCTGGCCTCGGAGGGGGGACTGGAGCGGGTCGAGGGGCGGCTTCGCCAGGGGATCGACCTGCTGGTCAACAACGCGGGCTTCGGCCATCCCGGTGTGGCGCTCGAGGTCGCCGTCGGCGACGAGCTGCGGATGCTGAAGGTGCACTGCGAGGCGGTGCTGCGGCTGACGATGGCCGCGCTGCCCGGCATGAGGAAGCGCGACCGGGGCGCGGTGGTCAACGTGGCGTCGGTCGCCGCGTTCTTCAACCGGGGCACCTACAGCGCGTCGAAGGCGTGGGTGGTCAACTACAGCGAGTCCATGGCGGCGGAGCTCACGGGCACCCGCGTGCGGGTGATGGCGTTGTGCCCCGGGTTCGTGCGGACCGAGTTCCACTCCCGAGCCTCGATGGACACCTCCGGCATTCCGGGCTTCCTGTGGCTGTCGGCGGACGACGTGGTGAACGAGGCCATGCGGGACCTGGCCCTCGGCAGGCGGGTGAGCGTGCCGGACCTGCGTTACAAGGTCATCGTCGGGGCGGGCAAGCTGGTCCCCCGCGGCCTGGCCGCCCGGGTTTCCCGCCGCCTCGGCCGTAGGTGACACGACAGCCGCCGACCTGTCGAGCACCCGTGGAAGGGCCGTGAACGGCGCGACGTCCTGGAACGACGAGAGCCCTTCAACGGCCCGGGCACAACGGGCGGGCCCGTGAGGCGAGCCGGCGGACCGGGCTGACGGACCTGGCCGGCGGACAGGACCGCGGACAGTCCGTGCACAGCGGAAGGGCCCGCGCCGCAGGAGGGGGTTGCGGCGCGGGCCCTTCCGGTCCACGGGGCCGGTCAGATGTGGATGTTGGCCGGGTGACCGATGGCCAGGCCGGAGACCGGGTCGAAGAAGTGCAGGTTGCGGGTGTCGACGACCAGCTCGATGTTCTGGCCGGGACGGACGTGGCTGCGGGAGTTGACGCGGGCGGTCCACAGTGACTTGTCGCCGACCAGCGGCAGGGTCGCCTCCTCGTCCTCACCGGCGTCCGCGGCGGCGACGGTGTCCTGGTGCTGGACCGGCGGGGCGTCGATCAGGAACAGGACGTTGATCTCGGAGCCGAGCTCCTCGGTGACCTCGGCGCGGACCTGCAGGCGGCTCCAGCTCCCGGCCGCGCCGTTGGCGGCGACGGCGTCGTCGAAGTCGGAGGGCCGCACGCCCAGGATGATCTTCTTGCCGAACCACTGGTCGAGGCCGGGCTTGTCGGCGAAGCTCTCGGTGGGAACCGGCAGCTTGAAGCCCGCGAAGGCGACGTAGGCGCCGCCGTCGCCGCGGACCAGCTCGGCGTTGACGAAGTTCATCGACGGGGAGCCCATGAAGCCCGCGACGAACAGGTTGACCGGGTTGTCGAAGAGGTTCTGCGGGGTGTCGACCTGCTGGAGCAGGCCGTCGCGCAGAACGCAGACGCGGTCGCCGAGGGTCATGGCCTCGACCTGGTCGTGGGTGACGTAGACGGTGGTCACGCCGAGGCGGTCGTGCAGGGTGTTGAGGGAGGCGCGCATGGAGACGCGGAGCTTGGCGTCCAGGTTGGACAGCGGCTCGTCCATGAGGAAGGCCTGCGGCTCGCGCACGATGGCGCGGCCCATCGCGACACGCTGGCGCTGACCACCGGACAGGGCGGCGGGCTTGCGCTTGAGGTACTGCTCGAGACCGAGCATCTTGGCGGCCTCGTTGACCCGCTTGGAGATCTCCGCCTTGGGCATCTTGCGAAGCTTGAGGCCGAAGGCGAGGTTCTCCTCGACCGTCATGTGCGGGTAGAGCGCGTAGTTCTGGAAGACCATGGCGATGTCGCGGTCCTTCGGGGGCAGGTGGTTGACCACCCGGCCGCCGATGGCGATCTCGCCGCCGCTGATGTCCTCAAGGCCGGCGATCATGCGCAGGGCGGTGGACTTGCCGCAGCCGGACGGGCCGACCAGCACCATGAACTCGCCGTCCTTGATCTCAAGGTCAAGGCCGTTCACGGCTTTTACACCGCCTGCGTAGATCTTGTCGACTTTGCTGAGAACGATGGATGCCATGGACAGTCCTTAGCGCCTCGGGCCAACCCCGCGTTCACCCGATGTGGATACGTTTTCATGCATCTCACCGGAAAGGATGATCCATGTCAAGGCCTCGTCCGGTACAGCCTAGTCAACGGCGCTTCTGTTATCTCTTCGCGCTGGATCCGCCACGGAAATCATGATGGAATCGTTTCCATGAACATGCGTCGTACCACCATCAAGGATGTCGCCGAGGCGGCGAGGGTCGGGGTGGCCACGGTGTCGCGGGTTCTGTCCGGCGGTTCGGCCAGTCCCGAGACGAGGGAACGGGTGCTGACCGTCGCGGCCCAGCTCGACTACCGGCCGAGCGCGCTCGGCCGCAACCTGCGCCAGCAGCGCTCCGGCGGGATCGGGCTGCTGCTGCCCGACATCACCGACACCTTCTACGCCCGCCTGGCCGACGGCGTGCTCGCCTGCGCGCGCTCCGCGGGTGAGCCGGTGATCCTGAGCACCACCGGCGACGACGAGGAGCGCGAGGCCGAGGCGATCGGCATGCTGCTCGAGCAGGGCGTCGACCGGGTGATCGCGGTGCCCTCCGGCGACGCGGAGACCTGGATCCCCACTCTGAGGGCGGGGCTCACCACGGTCTTCGCGCACCGGATCGCGGCGGGAAGGGACGACGTGCCCTCGGTGCTGGCCGACGACCGCGCGGGCGTGCGGACCGCGGTGGACTACCTCACCGGGCTGGGGCATCGGCGCATCGCCTATCTCGGCGGCCCCGGACAACAGCAGCGCCTCGCGGCGTTCCGGCAGGCGCTGGGAGACCTGGTCGACGAGGAGCTCATCGTGCTCGCGCGCGGCACCAGGGACTCGGCGTACGCCGCCGCCGCCGGACTGTTCCAGCACAGGCCCGACCTGACCGCCGTGCTGGCCGGAGGCAACCTGCTGGGCGAGGCCGCCGTGCTCGCCGCCCGGGAACTGGACCTGAGGGTGCCCAAGGACCTTTCGCTGATCATGTTCGACGACGTGCCCTGGGCCGAGCTGTGTTCTCCCCCGCTCACTGTGATCTCCCAGCCCGCCCGGGACATCGGCTACCGCGCGGCCGAGCTGGTGCTGCGCGCGGGCGGCAGGCGCCCGCGCGGCGTGTCACTGCCCACCGAGCTGATCGTCAGGGGCAGCTGCGGACCTAGAGGGACTTCTCGATCGCCGCGATGACGGCGGGGTCTTTTGGCTCGGTGCGCGGACGGAAGCGGGCCAGGATCTCTCCGTCCCGCGCGACCAGGAACTTCTCGAAGTTCCACTGGACGTCGCCGGCCTCGCCGTCGGCGTCGGGCGTCCGGGTGAGCGAGTCGTAGAGCGGGTGCCGGTCCTCGCCGTTGACGTCCGTCTTGGCGAGCAGCGGGAAGTCCACCCCGTAGGCGGTGGAGCAGAACTCCTGGATCTCCTCGGCGCTTCCCGGCTCCTGACCCATGAACTGGTTGCACGGGACGCCGACGACGGTGAACCCCGCCTCGCCGTAGGTCTGCTGGAGCTGGACGAGCCCGGCGTACTGCGGGGTCAGCCCGCACCGGGAGGCGACGTTCACGACGAGGACGGCCTTGTCCCCCGCCAGTTCGGCGAGCGTGGTGGGGGCGTCGGCAAGGGTGCGAAGCGGAATATCACGAATGCTCATGATCTGCACCCTAATCCCGCTGTCACGTTTAAGAGTTATGTGGTCCAAAAAGTGAAATGTGATGGATGCCACAGATGAGATGCCGAGCCCCTCACCAGGTGAATGATCCTTTTCTTACCGATCTTTGACAAGAGCGTTGACAGGCTGTGTCGACCTGGTCGGCAAGGGATCCCTGAGGCATCGTGACGGCGTCCCCCGAACCCGGCGAAAGGCCACTTTCCTATGCCGACGCTACGCCGTACCAGCCTGATGCTGGTCACCTCGGCGCTCGCCGTCAGCACCACCGCCACCGTCGCCCAGGCTTCCCCCGCGTCCGCCTCATCGGTTTCCTTCGCACTGCGGGGCAACCAGGCCATCGCTGCGCCCATGGTGTCCGCCAGAGGATGGAGCAGGGCTCACTTCGGCTGCCTCAAGCGACTCTGGACCAGGGAGAGCAACTGGAACCACAGGGCACACAACCGCTCCTCCGGCGCCTACGGCATCCCCCAGGCACTGCCGGGCGGGAAGATGGCCAGCGCGGGCCGCGACTGGCGCACCAACCCCAGGACGCAGATCAGATGGGGCCTGGGATATATCAAGCAGCGCTACGGCTCGCCGTGCGGAGCGTGGGCGCACTTCCGCTCACACGGCTGGTACTAGATCCAAACCCCATGGCGGGGTGATTTTCCCATCCCCCGCTCCCCCAGGTGAATGATCCGCGGTCAGGCGGTCCCCGCCGAACCACCCGTAGACCGCGAAGATCGGGCAAACACCTTCTCTCCGCGTGTCACAGGCACCTGTCGCCGCTCCCCCGGCGTACTAGAAAGCCGCCTAGAGAAACACGTCGCGGTGTCTCATGCCGGAAACGGGCCGGCGAGACCACGCGGGCGTCCCCGCCCGAGCCACGGGCGCCGGATCGTCAAGCGCGCAGAGGACCGAGGTCCTCCGCGCCCTCCCGCACGCGGCCAGCGGACAAGGATGAAAGTGAACAGCTACCGTGTTCTGCGCAACACCGTTCTGACCATGCTCGCCGCATCGACCGTGGTCGGATCGGCGGCCATCAGCCGGGCCGAGGGCGTCGGAACGACCGAGAGGGCCGAGGTCGCCGAGGAGATCGGAACGGCCGAGGACGTCGAGGTCGCCGAGGTCGCCGAGAACATCGGAACGGCCGAGAGCGTCGAGGCCGCCGATCAGACCCGGACGACCGAGAGCGTCGAGGTCGCCGAGAGAATCGGAACGGCCGAGGAGAGCGGGACGATCCGGGAGACCACGACGGCCAGGGAAATCGCGACGCCGGTCGCGAGGGCGTCGGCGAGGACGGTCCACCGGGCCGTCTGGTTCACCAGGGCCGCACCGAGGGTCATGCGGGTTGCGAGAGCCTCAAGAAGCAGGAACAAGGCGATCGCGTTTCGCCTCGTCGCCCGCCGTTCGTGGTCCCACAGTCAGTTCCAGTGCCTGGACAGCCTGTGGACCAGGGAGAGCAACTGGAACCACGAGGCGCACAACCCGTCATCGGGTGCCTACGGCATCCCCCAGGCGCTGCCCGGCTCGAAGATGAGCGGCAGCGGCGGGGACTGGCGGTCGAATCCGATCACGCAGATCAACTGGGGTCTGCGCTACATCAAGAGCCGCTACGGGTCACCGTGCGGAGCCTGGGGTCATTTCCGGTCCAGCAACTGGTACTGACCGCACGAGGAGTGTCCAGGGGAAGGGAACACTCCTTTGACGTCCGGGACCTCCGGGTCCCGGACGTCACTCCCGGCCCCGGGGAACGTCGCGACGGTCGCGGTCATGGAACCCGGTGAAGTTCGGGATCCGGGCGCGGACGGGCGTTGCGAAGCCGGATCCCGCTGAATCCGAGGGTGTTCTCGGTCACGGCGTCCCAATGAAGCCCCCTCGCTCACCGTGCCCGGCGGGCACGGGCTACGGCTGGTCGAGGACGCTCAGCCCCACCAGCAGGGTCTGCCTCTCCCTGGTCGTCAGCGTCTCGTACGGCACCGCCGCCCCCCGGTTCGTCTCGGCCTCGATCCGGTCCCGGAAGGGCCCGGAGGGCAGGCCGACGATCTGCGCGGCGGTTAGACCGGCCTCCTGCCAGGCCGCGGCGTGGGCGTCGGCGCGGTGGTAACGCAGCGCGGCGAGGCGGTTGAACAGCAGCACGCCGTCCGGCGTCTCCTCGGGTTCGTACGGCGGCGCGGCCTGGGCGAAGGCCGTTCCTCCGCTGCCCGCGGCGGCCACGACGAGCCGTCCGGCGAGATCGGCGAGTTCGGGCAGCCGGTCGGTGTGGGCCGCCCACATCTCGCCGGTCACCACCGCGTGCAGTCCGTACAGCTCGGCGATGAAGGCGAGCGCCCTGTCCGTGGCGCGCCACACTCCGCCGTGGCCCGCGACGAGGGCGCCCTGGGCGACCTGGATCTCCAACTCGGCGTCGTCGAAGGGGTTGTAGCGGTAGAGCGCGGCCAAACCCCATGGGGTGAGCGGCCGGGCGGGGAGCACGTACCGAAGGTCGACCAGCAGGTCGGCGTGCAGTCCCGAGCGCTCGACGAGTTCCCTTCCGAGCGGTCTGCTCGCGATGTGGACGCCGAGGTGAACGGCGTCGATCAGCGGAGCGATCGACGCCGCGTAGCCGGGCAGATCATCGAAGCGTGACATGCTGCGCTATCCTGCCTCATTTTCCGTGAATCAGGAGCACTTACCCGGAGGGCGACGGTCTTTCGGTGGGATACGTGCGCCCAATTGCATTTTTTCGCCTACGTCCTGTTCCGTCTCCGCCCGCCTTGCGGGAAAGACCGCCGGGGTACCGGCACGGTGAAGGCAGGGTGGGGGCGGGTGGCAGGGTGGAGAGGCGGGTGGCCCTCCCACAGGCGAAGGGGACGACCGCCACGACCGGCAGGCGGGATCGGCCGCGGAGTCAGCGGATGAGGACGAAGGCGGCCGCCCCCAGGACGACGGCGATCGTGCCGAGCCAGGCGATGACGGCGTCGGCGCGGTCGTCGAGAGGATCGCCCTCGTGCAGGGCGCGTTGGACGTGCCGGTAGCGGACGCCGGTGCGGGCGAGCAGGAGCGCCCCGCTCGCCGAAGCCAGGGCGAAGGGGATGACGGCGACCGGGGAGACTCCGGCGCGCAGGACGACGCCGCCCGCGCCCAGGCCGCCGACGGCCATCACCGCGGCGGTGCGGACCCAGGCCAGACGGGTCCGTTCGTTCTGCAGCCCCTCGTCCCAGATCGGGATCATCGGCTCATCAGGATGAGGACCATGGCCAGCACGGCCACGGCCGCCACGCCGTACCCGAGGAGAGGGGCGAGCGCGGGCTCCGGCAGCGGCGTTCCGCCGCGCAGGGCGCGCTGGACCCTGCGCCAGCGGGGGTAGGCCATCGCCGCGCACAGGGCGGAGAGCGAGACAAGGGTGAGCGCCAGCACGGTCCTCATCCAGGGGACGAAGACGTCGGCGGAGACGGCGGCCATGGCGACGCCGCCCGCGCTCAGCGCGAGCGACGTGCTCAGCCAGGTCAGGAAGGTGCGCTCGTTCGCGAGTGTGAATCGGGGGTCCGGTTCGTCCCGAGATGGGTCCATATTTGCGACGTTAGTTCAACCATATTTCCCATCGAGAACTCGGGAATGCGCGAAACGCCCGCCCAGCCGACAGGAGGGCCTGCGGTCGAGAAGCCGGAGCGCAGGGGCCTTCTCCGGCCCGCCAGGGGCCGGGAGCCGTGAGGCCTCAGGCGCAGGCGCCGGTCAGCGTCTCGACCCACTTCACCGAGTCGTTCCCGAGCTTCTGCAGCGCGTCGACGGCGCTGTTGGCGTCGGTGACGTTCAGCTTCTCCAGGTTGGCGGCGATCCCGTCCGCGGCCTCCTTGAGCGTGGTGTTCGACGCCTTGTCCGCCAGCTCGCCGAGCTTCGTCGCTCCGTCGTTCAGCGCCTTGTCCATCGCGGCGGGGTCGTCGACCAGGCCGGTGACCTTCTTCACCGTGTCGGTGACGATGCCCGCGGCCTGCAGGCACTGCTGGGCCTTGTCGACGCCGTCGGAGACCTGCTGGAGCTCCGAGCACCCGGCGGTGAGAAGGACAGCGGCCAGCGCGGAGGCGGCGAGGGCGGGGATTCGTCGCGGAAGGGGTCGCATACCCAGACCCTACCCAACGAGGCCGTACCGCAGGCGGCGCCGTGCCCTGCCTGTTATCTCGGTGTTCCGGCACCCGTCGTCGCTCCGGCGGGCGCCGGAGGGCACAGAGGACCCATAGGGCACAGAGTAAAGTGAATCGACCCTTATACCGTTATTGAGCACTCCGTTCTGCGGTCCGTCGCCGAGAACGACACCGCCGACCGTCACGGAAGACGGCGAACCGGCACGCCGCGGCCGCCCGGGGAGACGGCCGCCGGGAACGGCGTGTCAGGAACCGCGCGGTGAGAGCGTCCGCCGGGTCGGCGGGCGGCGACCGGGTGGGAGCACGGCTCCGGCCGTACGATCACCGTCGGAAAACAACACGAGGGGGAACATGTCCACCTGCGCCCACATCACGCAAGCCCAGAACCCGTCTCCTCGCACCCCCGAGGGATGCGAGGAGTGTCTCGCGACCGGAGGAAGCTGGGTCCACCTGCGCAAATGCCTCTCGTGCGGGCACGTCGGCTGCTGCGACTCCTCGCCCGGCAAGCACGCGACCGCCCACTTCAAGGAGATCGACCACCCGGTCGTCGCCTCCTTCGAACCGGGTGAGAACTGGCGGTGGTGCTACCTCGACAACGTCATCGGTTAGTCGCGCTCCAGGGTGGCCTCTTCGAAGTCGAGCTCGTGCATGACCCTGTTGAGCACCTCGTCGTCGATGCGGCCCTCGTCCCTGAGACGCACGAACACCTCGCGCCCCGCCGCCAGCATCTCCCTGCGCAGACGGCGGTAGACGGTGCTCGGCGTCTCCTCGCCCTGCGGCCCCGTGCCGCCGCCGAGGCGCTCCCAGGCGGTGAGCGCCCGGCGTTCGGCCCGTGACCTGAGCTGCTCCACGACCTCCTGGTGCACGTCGGCGACGCCTTCGGCGACCAGCTCCTCGAGACGGGCGAGCTCGGCGTCCGCCGCCGCCTGCTGGGCCGCGGCCTCGGAGAGGTTGTCGTTGAAGATCTCCTCCTGGTTGGAGATCCTCAGCCGGCGGATGAGCATGGGGAACGACAGCCCCTGGACCAGCAGGGTGCCGATCACCACGACGAACGTGAGGAAGAGCAGCGTGGCCCGCCCGGGGAAGTCCGGCGGGATGGCGAAGGCGGCGGCCAGGGAGACCACTCCGCGCATGCCCGCCCAGCTGACGATGGTCACGTTCTGCCAGGACGGGGCGTGCGGCTCGCGCCCGCGCACCCTCTTGGACAGGATCCGGGGAAGGTAGATGCTGGGCACGACCCAGACGATCCTGGAGAGCACCACGGCCGCGAAGACCGCCAGCGCCATTCCGGCGAGCTTCCAGGGGTCGGCCCCCTGCAGCGCTCCCATGACCGGCCACAGCTGCAGGCCGATCAGCGCGAAGACGATCGTCTCCAGGAAGAAGTCCGCGACCCGCCAGACGGCGTCGGACAGCAGGCGGGTCCCGAAGGCCGCGCGGGGCATGCGGTGGCCGATGTAGAGGCCGACGATCACCACGGCGATCACGCCGGAGACGTGGACGGACTCGGCCGCCAGGTAGACGCCGAACGGGATGAGCAGCATGATGGTGTTCTCGACCAGCGCGTCCCGCAGCCTCACCAGTATCCACGCCAGGCACCAGGCGAGCACGAGCCCGACCGCCACACCGCCCGCCGCCGAGTAGAGGAACCTGCCCGCGGCGTCCAGCCAGCTGATCCCCTCTCCGAGCGCGGCGGCGACGGCCACCCGGTAGGCGGTGAGCGCGGTGGCGTCGTTGAAGAGACTCTCCCCGACCAGGATGGCGACCACCTTGCGGGGCAGCCCGAGCCTGCGGGCCACCGCGACCGCGGCGACCGCGTCGGGCGGCGCCACGATCGCGCCGAGCGCGAACGCGGCGGCCAGCGGCAGGGAGGGCAGGAGCAGGTGGACGACCCAGCCGATGACCAGGGTGGTGAACAGCACCAGCCCGATCGACAGCAACGCGACCGGGCGGCGCACCGCCTTGAGCCTCAGGTAGGAGCTGTCGATGGCGGCGGAGTAGAGCAGCGGCGGCAGGAACACCAGCAGGACCAGCTCGGGGTCGAGCTCGTATCCCGGCACCAGCGGCGACAGCACCAGGCCCGCCAGCACCAGCAGCAGCGGAGAGGGCCACCCCTTGCGCCTGGCCACCGCGGCCACCGCGATCGCGATGATCGGGACGATCAGAAGCTGCACGGCTGACGCCTGATTCATCCCACTCCTCAACCGCTTGCGAGTGCTCAGACTACGGCAGGGCCTCCACTGCCCTGACGCGCACCCGGGCGCGGCTCACCAGTCGCGGCGCTCCTCCCGCTCGTCGTAGCGCTGCTCGGGACGCGGGCGCTGGTCGGACTGCTGTCCTCCGAAGATGCCCAGCGGGTCGGAGGGGTCCACCTCCTGCTGGTAGGCGGGCGGTGAGCCGTACAGGTCGCGCAGGTCCGCCGGGTGCCCCGCCTGGGGGGCGGGCTGCACGGGCTGCTGGGCGCCGAAGGCGTAGGGGTCGGGCTGGGAGGGGGCGGGATAGCCGTAGGAGTCGGGCTGTCCCGCGGGGTAGGGGGTCTGCTGGGCGGGGAAGCCCGAGGGGTCGGTCGACTGCCCGGTCGTGGCGTAGGGGTCGGGGACCGCCTGCTGGGGCGAGGGCGGGAACTGGTCGACGAACTGGTCGATGCGAGGCGTGAAGGAGCCTCCGGGACGCTGCCTGACGTTCTGGGTGGCGTAGGGGTCCGCGGCCTGCTGGGGCGGCGCGCCGTACGGGTCCGGCTGCTGGGGCGGCGCGCCGTACGGATCCGGCTGCTGGGACGGCAGACCGTAGGCGTCGGGCTGCTGGCCCTGGGCGGGCATGCCGTACGGGTCGGGTCTGTGCCCCTGCTGCGCGAACGGGTCGGAGTGCTGGCCCTGCGGCGCGAACGGGTCGGGCTGCTGAGGCGGCGCGCCATAGGGGTCCGGCTGCCGGCCCTGCGGCGCGCCGTACGGGTCCGGCTGCTGGGGCGGCGCGCCGTAGGGGTCCGGCTGCCCGGGCATGCCGTACGGGTCGGCGGGCCTGTGCCCCTGCTGCGCGAACGGGTCGGGCTGCTGGCCCTGCGGCGCGAATGGGTCGGGCTGCTGAGGCGGCGCGCCATAGGGGTCCGGCTGCCGGCCCTGCGGCGCGCCGTACGGATCCGGCTGCTGGGGCGGCGCGCCGTAGAGGTCGGGCTGCTGCTGGGGCGGGTAGAGGTCGCCGGGCATCTGGTAGGCGGGCTCCCCCGGGCCGGGGCCGAGCGGCTCGACGGGCTGCGGCTGCCCGTAGGACAGGGAGTCGTTGACGATCATGTTCTCCCGCGGCACCGCGTCGGCGTGACCGTATCCCGCGGCGCGCTCCTGGGACCGGTCCAAAGGCGGCACGCCCCCGCGCGCGACGAGCACGTCGGTGGGGCTGAGCGCCGCGACCGGGCGCTGCTCCTCCGCCGCCGGGACGACCTGGGTGGCCGCCGGGTCGGAGTACTGCTGCTGGCCCGCGTAGTCCTCGGGACGCGGCCGGGCGTACTGTCCGGTGCCGGGAAACTCCCCGTGGTCCTGGTAGGTCGCCTGGTCCGTCGGGTGGCCGTGCTCGCCGACCTCGTCGGGGTACTGGCCTCCCGCCTCGACGAAACCCTCGTCGAGGGTGTCGACCAGCCGCCCGACGTCGTTCATGGGCATGCGGAAACTGGCGGTGCACATCTCTCCGCGCCACAGGCTCAGCACCAGGGTGCCTTCGTGCCAGGTGACCCGGAGCACCCGCTCCTGGCCACGCTCGTCAAAGAACACTTCGCCGAACGACGGCAATGGGACAACTTCCGACATGGAGGACATCGTGCGCTAACCAGCCTTTATTCGTCCACTCAACCTCGGGAAACCCTACCGAACCGGTCTTTCCGTCCCCACCTACCGTCTAGGTAATACCAAGACGACGATCTTCTTCGACCTGTCGAGGTTCGGTGATCCGGATGATCCAGCCAAGTTTGCCACGCGACAGGAGCCTCACGTTCCGGAATACCGGGATGCGTCCACGAGGTGACTCCCCGGAGCCAGCCGCGATTGTCGGAGGAAGCCGGTACGGTTGGCTGTCGTGCCGACCGACTCCATCGCTCCCGCTGAAGACGTCTCCTCGACGGCGCCCTCCACGGCGCCCCCCGAGGTGGAAACGCCCCCGGTCGAGGAGTTGCTGAGCACCGCCGTCGCGGCGGTCGGCGGGGTCGAGCGCCCCGGCCAGATCGAGATGGTGCGGGCGGTCGAGCGCGCGATCCGCTCCGGCGACCACCTCGCGGTCCAGGCCGGCACCGGCACCGGCAAGTCCCTGGCCTACCTGATCCCGTCGATACGGCACGCGATGACCTCCAAGGGCGCCGTGGTCGTCTCCACGGCCACCATCGCGCTGCAGCGCCAGCTCGTGGACCGCGACCTGCCCCGGCTCTCCGAGGCGCTCGCCCCGCAGCTGCCCCACCAGCCCACGTTCGCCATCCTCAAGGGCCGCCGCAACTACCTGTGCCGTTACAAGGCCAGTGCGGGATGGCCCGACGACGAGCAGGACCAGCTCTTCGAGCCGCGCGAGGTCGGCGCGACCGGACGGATGGTCCAGCGCATCCAGGAGTGGGCGCAGGAGACCGAGACCGGCGACCGTGACGAGCTCGTGCCCGGCGTCAACGAGCAGGCGTGGCGGCAGTTCTCGGTGAGCGCCAGGGAGTGCCTGGGCGCGACCCGCTGCCCGAGCGGCATGGAGTGCTTCGCCGAGCTGGCGCGTGCCCGCGCGGGCGAGTCCGACATCGTCGTCACCAACCACGCGCTGCTGGCCATCGACGCCATGGAGGACATCCCCCTGCTGCCCGAGCACGAGGTGGTCGTGGTCGACGAGGCCCACGAGCTGGTCGACAGGGTGACCTCCGTCGTCAGCGGCGAGCTGTCGGAGGGCATGGTCGCGCTGGCGGTGCGCCGGGTCGGGCGCCTCATCGAGCAGGCGATCTCCGACCGGCTCATGGAGGCCGGAGAGGACCTCAAGGCCCTGCTCGCCGCCGCGCCCGCGGGCCGCCTCGACGAGCTCCCCCAGGTGCTCGGGCTGACGCTGGCCCTGGTCCGCGACGCGGCGTGGGCCTGCATCACCGCGATGGGCCCCAGGACCGGCGGGGACAAGGACGACCCGGAGAGCGCCGGGCTGCGCAAGGCGGCCTTCACCGCCCTCGACGAGATCCACGACACCGCGCAGCGCATGCTTGACGCGTTCGGCCACGCGGAGGAGGTGGACAGGGCCGAGGTGGTCTGGCTGGAGGCGGCCACCGACCGGCGTCCGCCCCTGCTGCGGATCGCCCCGCTCACCGTGGCGGGGATGCTCCGCGACAAGCTCTTCGGCGACCGTACGGTGGTCCTGACCTCCGCCACGCTCGCCCTGGGCGGGGCCTTCGACGGCCTGGCCCGTCAGTGGGGCCTCGGCGGCGGGAAGGACGGCAAGGCGGGCTGGACTGGGCTGGACGTCGGTTCCCCCTTCGACCATCCGCGCAGCGGCATCCTCTACATCGCCAAGCACCTGCCCCAGCCAGGCCGCGACGGACTGCCCGAGGCCTACCTCGAGGAGATCACCGAGCTGATCGAGGCCGCGGGAGGCCGGACCCTCGGCCTGTTCTCCTCGATGCGCGCGGCCAAGGCCGCCACGGAGGCGCTGCGGGAAAGGCTCAGCGTGCCGCTGCTCTGCCAGGGCGACGACTCCACGATGCAGCTGGTCAAGCAGTTCGCCGAGGACGAGCCGACCTGCCTGTTCGGCACCCTGTCCCTGTGGCAGGGGGTGGACGTGCCCGGTCCCTCCCTGCGGCTGGTCATCATCGACCGCATCCCGTTCCCCCGTCCTGACGACCCGCTGAGCTCGGCCCGCCAGCGTCACGTCACCGCCAAGGGCGGCAACGGCTTCATGTCGGTCGCCGCGACCCACGCCGCCCTGCTGCTCGCCCAGGGCGCGGGCCGCCTGCTGCGCAGCCAGCATGACAAGGGCGTGGTCGCGGTCCTGGACCCCCGCCTCGCCACCGCCCGCTACGCCGGTTTCCTGCGCGACTCCCTGCCGCCCTTCTGGCCCACCAACGACCCGCTCAAGGTCCGCGACGCGCTCAAGCGGCTCGGAACGGCGTAGTCAGGCCGCTCCGGGCCGGAGAGCGCGCGGTCACGCCGCTCAGAGACGGGCCGTGCGCCCTGCCACTCGGTCGGGATACGGAGCGCGATCACGCCGCTCGGGGCCTGGAGAGCACACGGTCACGCCGTCCGGGGCCCGGGCCACGCGCTTGCCCGCCCGGGTGGTCAGCCGAAGACGTCCAGGTCAGGACGCTTGGGGTCGAGGCCGTCGCCGGAGGAGCGCCCGCGCAGGCGGCGGACGACCCAGGGCCCGAGATGCTCACGGACCCACCGGGCGTCCTCACGACGCCTGATCCCGGGGTCGACCCGCTCACGCGGCGGCCAGGCCCTGCGCCATTCGTCGTCGCATTCGATCCCGAGCACGTCGCACACCTTGGCGGCCACCATCCGGTGCCCCTCCTCGTTCATGTGCAGGCGGTCGTCGCTCCAGGCGCGCCAGTCGCGCAGGCCCTGCATCGACCACTGGTCGACCAGGTGGCAGCCGTGCAGGTCGGCGATGGACCGGACGTGCATGTAGAAGATCGCGAACGTGCCGCGGGCGCGGCGCATGATCGGGAAGTCTCGCGGGTCGACGCCGGTGAACAGCAGCACCTCGGCACCGGTGGCCCGCAGCGACCGTACGGCTCCCGCCAGTTTCTTGGCCATCCGGTCGGGGTCGCTGCCGGGACGGAGCAGGTCGTTCCCCCCGGCGCAGAGGCTGACCAGGTCGGGCCGCATCCTGACCGCCCGCGGGACCTGGTGCTCGACGACCTGGTCGATGAGCTTGCCCCGCACCGCGAGGTTGGCGTAGCGGAACTCCGGGTCGAGGGCGGCCAGCCGCTCGGCGACCCGGTCGGCCCAGCCCCGGTGACGCCCCCGTCCCATGCCCGCGCCGCCGGGGGCGGGGTCGTTCAGGCCCTCGGTGAAGCTGTCGCCCAGGGCGACGAAGGAGCGGTAGCTCACCGCGGCCTCACTGTGCGATCTCCGCGACGGCCTGCAGGGCGAGAACGTAGGACCTCAGCCCGAATCCCGCGATGGTGCCGGTGGCCACGGCCGCGACCACCGAGGTGTGCCGGAACTCCTCGCGGGCGGCCGGGTTGGAGATGTGCACCTCGATCAGGGGCGCGGTGCGCTGGGCGATGGCGTCGCGCAGCGCGTAGGAGTAGTGGGTGAAGGCGGCGGGGTTCAGGACCACCGGGACCCGGCCGTCGGCCGCCTCGTGCAGCCAGGCGATCATCTCGGCCTCGTCGTCGGTCTGTCTGACCTCCACGGACAGGCCCAGCTCCCTGCCCGTGTCGCGGCAGAGCGCGGTCAGGTCGGCCAGCGTCTCGGCGCCGTAGACGTCCGGCTCCCTGGTGCCGAGCCGCGACAGGTTGGGGCCGTTGAGAACGTACACGGATCTCATCTGCTCACTCACCGCTCTCGACCGGCCGCGTGCCTCCCGCGGCTCCTGTGTGCCTCGCCCGCCCTCCGAAAGACCGCCGCCCTCATCGGGCGATCTCCTTGTACGCGGCTTCGAGCAGCTCCTCCGGCGGGTCCTCGAGCGGGGACACCCTGGCCAGGTCGTCCAGGACGACGAAACGCAGCTTGGCTCCGCGGCTCTTCTTGTCCAGGCGCATGTGCTCGCGGAGCTCGGGCCACGCGTCACGACGGTAGGCCGTGGGCAGTCCGACCGAGGTCAGGATGGACCGGGTGCGCTCCACGACGGCGGAGCCGATCCGGCCGTCCAGGCGGGAGAGCTCGGCGGCGTAGACCATGCCGACGGCGACGGCCTCGCCGTGCCGGATGCGGTATCCCTCGACCCGCTCGATGGCGTGGGCCAGGGTGTGGCCGTAGTTGAGGATCTCCCTCAGACCGCCCTCACGCAGGTCCGCGCCGACCACGTCGGCCTTGATCTGGACCTTCCGCTCGATGAGCTCGCGGGTGTGCCGCCCCTCGGGGTGGCGTGCGCCCTCCGGGTCGTCCTCGATGAGCGTCAGGATCGTCGGGTCGGCGATGAAACCCCCCTTGATGATCTCGGCGAGGCCGCCGACGTAGTCGTCGCGGGGCACCGAGACCAGCGTGGCGAGGTCGCACAGGACCCCCGCCGGAGGGTGGAAGGAGCCGACCAGGTTCTTGCCCTCGGGGGTGTTGATCCCGGTCTTGCCGCCGACCGCGGCGTCGACCATGCCGAGCAGCGTGGTCGGCACCTGCACGACCTTGACGCCCCGCAGCCAGGTGGCCGCGGCGAAGCCCGCCAGGTCGGTGGTGGCCCCCCCGCCGACGCCGACCACGGCGTCGGACCTCGTGACGCCGTGACGCCCGAACTCGGACCAGAGCCCGGCGACCACCTCGACCGTCTTGGCCTGTTCCGCGTCGGGCACCGGCAACGGGACGACCTGGTGTCCGGCCGCCTCGATCGCGCCGCAGACCGGCCTGGCGATCTCCGGCAGGCTCGCCGGATGGACCACCGCGACGGTGCGGACCGCGGGGCCGAGCAGCCCGGGGAGCTCCCCGAGCACGCCCGCGCCGATCACCACGTCATAGGGGGCCTCCCCGCCGACCTTGATCCTGGAGGTCGTCATGACTCGATCCCCTTCACGATCTCCTCGACGACCTCGTCGGGGTCGCGCTCGTCGGTGGCCACGGTGAGCGTGGCCAGCCCCTCGTAGATCGGGCGGCGGGCGTCCATCAGCTTCTTCAGCTGGCTGCGCGGGTTGAGCACGAGCAGCGGCCGCGCCGAGGCGAGGCCCACCCGTTGCACGGCCTGCGACAGGCCGACCTCGAGGTAGACCACCGGGTGTCCGGCCAGCAGCTCCCGCGTGGCCTCGGCGAGCACCGCGCCGCCGCCGAGGGAGAGCACGCCGTCGTGCTCGGCCAGCGCCTGCCGTACGGCCTGCGCCTCCAGCTCCCTGAAGCGCTCCTCGCCGTCCTCGACGAAGATGTCGCCGACCGGCTTGCCCGCCGTGGCCTCGACGTCGGCGTCGGTGTCGCGGAAGGCGACCCGCAGCCGACCGGCCAGCAACCGGCCGACGGTCGACTTGCCCGCTCCGGGGGCGCCGACCAGGACTACGCGGGGACTCACTGCGCCTCCTCGGCGCGCCGTTCGGCGGTCAGGAGGCAGGAGGCGCCCCGTCCGCCGGTTCGCACGCTCACTTGATCACCATTGACGAAAGGTATCCGGACAGGTTGCGGGCGACCTCCTCGACGGAGTCGCCGCCGAACTTCTCGATCGCGGCGTCCGCGAGGACCAGCGCGACCATCGCCTCGGCGACGATCGCGGCGGCGGGCACGGCGCACACGTCCGAGCGCTCGTGGTGGGCCTTGGCGGCCTCCCCGGTAAGCACGTCGATGGTGGCCAGGGCCCGGGGCACCGTGGAGATCGGCTTCATCGCCGCGCTGACGCGCAGCGGCTCGCCGTTGGTCATGCCGCCCTCGACGCCGCCCGCGCGGTTGGTGATGCGGCGGACGCCGTCGGCGGTGTTCTCGATCTCGTCGTGGGCTCGGGAGCCGGGACGGCGGGCGGTCTCGAAGCCGTCTCCGACGGCGACCCCCTTGATGGCCTGGATGCCCATCAGGGCGGCGGCGAGGCGCGCGTCGAGGCGGCGGTCCCAGTGGGTGTAGCTGCCCAGGCCCGGCGGCAGCCCGTAGGCGATCACCTCGACGACGCCGCCGAGGGTGTCGCCGTCCTTGTGCGCCCTGTCGATCTCGGCGACCATCGCGGCGCTGCCCGCGGGGTCGGCGCAGCGCACCGGGTCGGCGTCGACCGCGTCCATGTCGTCGGGACCGGGGACGACGCCCGCCGTGGTCTGCGCCTCGCCGATCGAGACGACGTGGCTGACGATGTCGACGCCGAGGGCCTGCTTGAGGAAGCCGCGGGCGACCTGGCCGAGCGCGACCCGTGCGGCGGTCTCGCGGGCGCTGGCCCGGTCGAGAACGGGACGGGCGTCGTCGAAGCCGTACTTCTGCATGCCGGCGAGGTCGGCGTGGCCGGGGCGGGGGCGCGACCTCGGCGCGTTGCGGGCCTGGCCCTCCAGCAGGGCGGGGTCGACCGGGTCGGCGGCCATGACGGTCTCCCACTTGGGCCACTCGGTGTTGCCCACGCGGATGGCGACGGGGCTGCCGAGCGTGCGGCCGTGCCGCACTCCGCCGACGACGTTCACCACGTCCTGCTCGAACTTCATGCGGGCGCCGCGGCCGTAGCCCAGGCGGCGTCTCGCCAGTGCTCTGTCGATGTCGGCCGTGGTCACCTCCACTCCGGCGGGCAGGCCTTCCAAAATCGCGACGAGCTCAGGGCCGTGGGACTCTCCGGCGGTCAACCAGCGCAACATGGTGACAAGTCTTCCATGTGCCGCCCACTGGAATGGCCGCAGCTCACTGGCTGAGACGGTGGAGATCCGGTCAAATACCGGTGAGGACCACCGTGAAGGCTCCGAGAATCATGAAAGGGCCGAAGGGGATCTCGGCGCCGCGGCCCGCGCGACGTGCGAGCAGCAGCGCGCCGCCGTAGAGGGCGCCGTAGGCGAACCCCAGGAAGGCGCCGGTGACCAGCGTGTGCCAGCCGAGCCAGCCGAGCGCGGTGCCCAGGCTCGCCGCGAGCTTGACGTCGCCCAGCCCCATGCCCGAGGGGTTGACCAGGAACAGCAGCAGGTAGAAGGCCACGAGGGCCAGCCCGCCGAGGAAGGCTCTGAGCAGGTCGCCGTACCCGCCCGTCAGCAGGGCCGTCGCCGTGAGCAGCGTCGTCGTTCCCAGGTAGGCGGCGGCGGTGAGCCGGTCGGGAAGGCGGTGCACGGCGACGTCGACGAAGAGCAGGGGGACGGCGACGACCGCCAGCCATCCGTAGGCCAGCGACTCCCCCGCCTGAGCCGCCCATGCCCATGTTCCCGCGGTCCCCGCGGCCCCTGAGGCGGTCGCGGTCCCGGCCGTGTCCTGCCACGGGATCGAGAGGTGACGCACGGCGAGGGCGGTCAGCGCCACCGCGGTGACGAGTTCGACCGCCAGCGCCGGGGGTCCGATCCGTCCGCGGCAGCCGGGGCAGCGGCCTGCGGACAGCACGGCCGGCGCGGTCAGCGCGGCCGCGCACCGAGGGCAGGCGTGGCGGAGCGGCTCTCCCTCGGCCACCGAGTGGCGCACCACCAGGCCCCTCGTCCTGAGCCCGATCAGCAGGCCCGCGAGGGCCGCCGCGACGGGCAGGAGGCTCACGCCGCCTTCCTGACCGGCCGCCCGGGAGGCGCCGTCTCCTCGAACGGCCGCCCGCGGAACGTCCCGCCGTGCTCGTCGTGCTCGCCGTGCTCGTTCACGGGCCGAACCCTACGCGGGAGAGGTCTCCGCGTCCCGGGAATCCGAGGTCGCCCCGGAGGTCAGCCGCGTCCGCGCAGCGGCCAGCCGAACCGGCGGCGCCGGGGGGCGGGGGCGGCCTGTCCCACCCTCGCCACGGTGACCTCGGGGCCCAGCCGGTCGACGGTGCCCGACTCGACCGCGGCGAACGCCCGCAGGACGGGGCCCTCGATCACGAAGGACACCGGGCCCGCCACGTCGACCACCACGGCGGCCGCGCTCTCGTGCACCGCCGCCTGGCAGACCTGCAGGGTCGTCGCCTGGATGGGGCGGGCGTCCGGACGCCAGAGCTTCAGCGACTCGGTCCCGGTGAAGGCGAGCACGGCCTCCCGCCCGTCCTTTCCGACGAGCTTCGGCAGGGCCATCTCGCTCTCCTTCTCCTGCCGCAGCCCGTGCTCGCCGACCTCGGACTCCGTCAGCAGGGCCACGACGGGGACGAGCAGCCGTGCGCCGCTCAGCGCCGTCATCACCGCGCCCGCGTCGGCCGTACCGGCGGCGAAGGCCGCGAGCGCGGACGAGACGGCGGCGTCGGCGGAGCCGTCGTCGTCGGGAACCAGGGGCTGGGGAATGCTCGGCACAACCCCGGAGCCTACCCGCGACGAACGAGGACCCAGATGCCGGGAAAGCCGGGGAGGGACGTCCCGTCCAGATGTCCCGTCCAGATGTCCCAGACGGATGTCCCGGACAGATCGGGACACCGGGCCCATGTGCCCGGGCCCTGCGTCGGGCCACGATGTCCGCGTCGGAAAGGATCGGGAAGGGACGGGTCATGCCTGAGACGGCCGAGCGCGGTTCGAGGCCAGGGCGGCAGGAGGCGACGCCCGCGGCCTGGCGGTCGCGGGAGGGGATGCCGGAGACGGGGGAAGCGGAGCCGGGGGAGTCGCGGACCGCTCGCCGCGTGATCGAAATCCTGTTCTTCGCCGCGACACTCGGTGTCCTCTGGACCGTTCACGCGCTGCTGCTGCGCTGACCGCTCGCCGCGGTTCGCCATGGTGTGATCGAACGCCCCCGCCGCTCGCCGTGCCGACGCTCCGGACGGCGAGCGGCGTCCTGCTCGATCCGGCTCCGTTCAGCCCAGGTCGGCGATGGCGGCGACCGGACCGCCTCCGCTGGGGCCCTGGTGGACCGCGGCGACCGAGACGAAGACGGCCGGGTCCCCGGTGACGCTGGCCGCGACGCCGCCGACCGCGGCCTTGATCTGGCGGTGCCAGTGCACGTCGGAGTCGTCGAGCATGATGTTGCGGCGTCCCCTGACGCTGCCGGACGGGTCGGCCTCGCACTTCATGAAGACGTTGACCAGCCTGCCGCCCAGGTCGGACGGATGAGGGCGTTCGGGCAGGTCGATCCCGCTGGAGCGGATCGCCTCCCAGATGCCGTCCGCGTCCAGCGCGTCCCTCATGACCGAGTGGCCGATCCGGTAGCGGCCGCCGATGCCCCGGACGTTGCCGACGACGACGATCTGCGCGCGGTCCAGTTCGACGCCCGAGGAGCAGGACGCGACGGAGGAGTAGAGCGACAGGTCGCGGTGGATCTGCTCGGCCGCGGGCATCTCGATCTCGCCGAGCGCGACCGCGACGCCGAGCGCGGTGGTCGAGTTGGAGACGTCCATGGAGGGGCCGGTGTCCTCGACGACCACGTCCTTGCCCCTGGATCTGGCGTCGTTGATGGTGGCCAGGGTCAGCAGGGGCGTCTTGGTCTGGACGTAGTGGACGTCGGCGGGGTCGTCGATCCCGGCGATCCTCATGGCCTCCCTGACGCCCGCGGCGACCTTCTCCACCATGGCGGGACGGCCGATGTCCTCGGGAAGGATGACGTCGCTCATCGCGATGCCGACGCTGACGCGGGGTTCCTGGCTCGGTTCCGCGTTCGCCGTGGTCGCGAAGATCGTCGCGTGCGGGCTGAGGACGCCGTCGGTGCCGCCGGACCACACCAGCGGGACGTCTCCCGGGGACGGGTGTCCCTTCGCGGTGAGCACCTCCCGGAAGGCGCGGTCGGCCAGGATGCGGGTGTAGTCGTTCACCCCGCCGTTGCCCTCGGTCTTGCCGATCACCGCGAGCACCCGGCGCGCCTCGATCACCCCGTCGTCGATGAGCCGGGCCAGCCCCGAGGCGTCGGTCACGCTCTCGATCGCCACCTTGCGCACTTCAATCGGTTCGGGCATCCCTGTCACCTTTCGCTGTCACCTTCGCTCCTTCGAGGGCACATCAGTCACTCTCGCACCAGGACGCCCTTCTCTTCGGTGACCGCCGCTCCGTCGGCGCGCGAGCGGCCGCGCCCGAGGTCGGCGGGAGGCACGGCAGGGGGCACAGCAGGGGCACGGCGAGAGGCACGGCGAGAGGCACGGCGATCCGAGGCGGGCGCCGGACCGGGCGCGAAGGGCGGTCGCGCGCGCCGTCCGGGAGAGCGGTTGCCGGGCGGCCGTGATCACGCTGCCCGGGGCGGTCGGCAACCGCTCTCTCACGGATGACGCCGACGGCTCCCACGGGGCGACGTCAGCGGCCCTTCCCACCCGGCTCATGGGCATCTTTTGCCCATCATGACTCGGCTGTTCGGCGGGAATCGCCATCCCGGACATCGAGTTGATCTGTGATCTACGACACATCCGAACATCCGACGAGTTGGACATCTCACTATTTCGCGGAACATCGGCGGATATTTCACAGCGCGGAATCACGCTCAGTTAACGCTGCGTTTCCTTCTAGATCATCCACCCCCGCACGCGACACCAATAACTTTGTTTACAGTTGAGGTCGCGGCGGGAAACGAGCCGCTCCACGCAGCTGAGAAAACGGGGTTCTCCGCATGCTCGCATTACTTGAAGCGCCTCCTGACAAGGCTGGACAGCATCTCCCACAGCCTCCGTCCGACGGCGAACTAAAGCTCTATTTCGGACCGCAAAGGCGCTGGGTGCTCCTGTCGGTGCCCCTTTCCCTGACATTCACCGCGGGGACGCTTTTCCTTTTCTCGATGCGTCATCCGGCATTGTGGCCGTTTTTCGCCGCACTGGCGCTGAACCTCGCAGGCTGGACGATGTCGTTCGTCGACGGACAGCGGCAGCGGCTGACCACCTGGGAGTCCCACGAGCTGCTGGTCCGCTCGTGGCGGCCCGCGCGGGTCCCGTCCGTGGACGTGTTCCTGCCGACCAGGGGCGAACCCATGGACATCCTGGACAACACCTTCCGCCACGTGTCAGCGCTGCTGTGGAACGGTCCGCTGTCGGTCTGGGTGCTCGACGACGCGGCGCGCCCCGAGGTGGCGGAGCTGGCCGGGCGCTACGGCTTCCACTACAGCTCCCGTCCCGACAGAGGGCACCTGAAGAAGGCGGGCAACCTCATCCACGGCCTCTCGATCACCTCGGGGGAGATGGTCGCGGTCTTCGACGCGGACTTCTGCCCCCGCCCCGACTTCCTGTCCCATCTGGTCCCCTACCTCGAGGACCCGCGGATCGCCGTGGCCCAGTCTCCGCAGTACTTCGACACCACGGCCGACATGCCCTGGCTGCAGCGGACCGCCGGAGCGGCGCAGGAGATGTTCTACCGGTGGCTGCAGCCCTCCAGGGACGCCGACGGCGGCGCCATCTGCGTGGGCACGAACGTGGTCTACCGGCGCTCGACGCTGGAGGAGATCGGCGGCTTCCCCAGGATCGACCACAGCGAGGACATCTACACCAGCGTCGCGCTGATGAAGCACGGCTACCGCACCAAGTACGTCCCGGTGCTGCTGGCCAAGGGCCTGTCCCCCGACAACGTCGCCTCCTACATCGCCCAGCAGTACCGGTGGGCGATGGGCTGCATGAGCCTGCTGTTCGACCGTGACTTCCACCGCACGCGGATGTCATGGCGGGTGCGGGTCTCCTACTACAGCGGCTTCCTGAGCTACTTCGTCTCGGCGATCAACATCGCCGCGGTGCCGCTCCCCGGGCTCGTCATGCTCGCCTTCTACCCGCAGGAGGTCAGGGCGTGGCACATGATCCCGTTCGTGGGACCGCTCTGGGTGGCGCTGGTGCTGCTGCCCGCTGTCTCGGTGAGCCGGTGGCGCTTCGAGGTGACCCGCGCCCAGACCCTGTACGCCTACTGTCACCTGATCTCCATCGTGCACGCCGTGCGCAACCAGGCCGCGGCGTGGGTGCCGAGCGGCGCGGCGGCGGGCAGGAGCACGCTGGTCACCACTGTCGGCCGGATGGCCTTCGTCTGGCTGACCCTCACCACCGGCGCCACCTGGATCGGCATCGCGCTGCGCGCCCCCGTCTACGGCTGGGGCGAGTACTGGGCTCTGACCCTGTTCGCCGCGGGCACCACCTACATCGCCCTCCCCCTCATCCGTGACCTGTGGAGGATCCTCCGTTGAACCACCGTCTGCGCTGGCCAGAGGCCCTGGCCATAACCGTCATGCTGCTGCTCGGCGTCCTGGTCGCCTCGGGCCTCGCCGTACTGCCGCCGCTGCTGCCCTGATCCACTGGACGACTCACATGGACTCCCGAGGAGTGCCCGCCGTGATCCCGCGGTACCGTCTCGGCTTCAGGCCGGACATCGAGGGGCTGAGAGCGGTGGCCGTCCTGGCCGTGCTCGCCTTCCACGCGACCGTGCCCGGCATGGCCGGAGGGTTCGTCGGGGTTGACGTGTTCTTCGTCATCTCCGGCTTCCTGATCACCGGCCTGCTGCTGCGCGACGTCTCGGCCACCGGCCGATTCTCGCTGGCCGAGTTCTACGCCCGGCGGGCCAGACGCATCCTGCCCGCCGCCGGGGTGGTGCTGCTGGCCACGACCGCCGGGGCGTGGCTGATGCTGCCGCCCCTGCGCGGCGGCGACATCGCGGCCGACGTCGTCACCGCCGCCCTGTACATCGCCAACTGGCGTTTCGTCGCCGGCCAGACCGACTACCTGGCCGCGGAACGGGACCCCAGTCCCCTGCTGCACTACTGGTCGCTGGCCGTCGAGGAGCAGTTCTACCTCCTGTGGGCGCCGCTGCTCCTGGTGCTGGTCCTGCTGGCCCGCCGTCTCGGCCGCAGCCCCTTCCCCGCGATCGCGGTCGCCATCGTGACGCTGACCGGCCTCTCCTTCGCCCTGTCGTTGTGGTGGACCGGCGTCAGCGCCCCCCTGGCCTACCTCTCCTCCCCCTCCCGGGCGTGGCAGTTCGGCGTCGGAGCCCTCGTCGCCCTGCTCATGCCGTACAGCTCGCGTCCGGACGGCGGCGAGGGCCGTCCGGACGCGGGAGGATCGAGCGACGGGACCGGTCAGGGCAGGGGACGGCGGCCGCGTTTCGCCGTCCGGGTCGCCCAGGGGGCGCTGGGCCTGTTGGGGGCGGCCGCGGTCGTCTGGTCGATCGTGAGGATCGGCCCTTCGACCCCCTACCCGGGGACGATCGCCCTGGTGCCCACGCTCGGCACGGCCGCGGTCATCCTGTTCCGCTCGCCGGTCTCCGCGGCGCTGTCCTCGGCGCCGGTCCGCGCGATCGGGCGGCTGTCGTTCTCCTGGTACCTGTGGCACTGGCCGGTCCTGGTCCTGGCCGAGGCCGTGCTCGGCGCGCAGCCGTGGCCGGTGCGGCTGGCACTGGTCCTGGGCTCCGCGCTGCCCGCGGTCCTGACGCTGAAGCTCGTCGAGCGGCCCCTGCGCCTGTCGGCGGTGGTCTCCGCCCTGCCGAGGCGCGGTCTGGCCCTCGGCACAAGCGCGATGGCCGTCCCCCTCGCCGCCGCGCTCCTGCTCAACGGCGGAGTCGTGCACGGCGCGACGGCGACCCGGGCCACGGTGACGGGCACGGCGACAGACACGGCGACCGGCACCGCGGGCGCACCGGGCACGGCGCTGCGCCCCACGCCCGCCGAGGCGAGAACCGACTTCCCCAGGTCAGCGGGCTGCGAGATCGAGCTGACCGCGACGACGAGCCCTCCGTGCCTGTTCGGCAACCCCGCCTCGAAGGACAGGATCGTCCTGATCGGCGACTCCCACGCGGGCCAGTGGTTCGCCGTCGCGGAGCGCATCGCCGTACGGAGGGGGTGGGCACTCGAGGTCCTCACCAAGCCGGGCTGTCCGCTGCCCCGGCTCACGGTCGTCGACCCGCGCCTGGGCAGGGAGTACCGCGAGTGCGACACCTGGCGGGAGCACGCACTGAAACGGCTCGCCGCGCAGGCCCCGCCCCGGCTGGTCCTGGTCGCCTCGCTCAACGCCTACAGCAGCGACAGAGCCGCGCTGACCCGCGCCTGGGACGCGACGCTCACCCCGCTGTCCCGGCTCGGCGCGCCGCTGGTCTACCTGCGCGACACGCCGCTGCCCGGCAAGGACGTGCCCGCCTGCCTGTCGGGCGGGCCGGTCGCCGACTGCGCGTTCCCGCGCCGCGCCGCCCTGCGCCCCGACCCGCTGGCCGAACAGGTCCGCGCGGGCGAGCGTCCAGGGGTGCGCCTGCTCGACGTGGTCCCGCTGCTGTGCCGGGAAACCGCGGACACCTGCCCGGCGGCGCTCGACGGCGTCGTGCTCTACCGCGACGACGCGCACATAACCAACACCCTCGCGGTACGGCTCGCGCCCCGGATGGAGCAGGATCTGGAGGACCTCGACCTCATCCCCACGGTGCTGTGAGGCTCGCCCAGGCGTTCCTCGCCATGATCGTCCTTCTGGCCGGGTGCTCGGGGCCCGGCCAGAAGGACACCCCGGCAGGACGGGACGGTTCCGGCTGGACCGAGGTGTTCCGCGACGACTTCACCGGCGCGGCCGGCTCTGCGCTGCCCTCCGGCTGGCTGCACGACGTCGGCACCTGCTACCCCGGATGCCCCGCGCCGCAGTGGGGCACCGGGGAGATCGAGACCATGACGGCCGCGCCGGAGAACGTCTCCCTCGACGGCCGGGGGAACCTGGCCATCACCCCCCTGCTGCGCGACGGCGCGTGGACTTCGGGCCGGGTCGAGACCAGGCGGTCCGACTTCAGGCCTCCGCCGGGCGGCGCGCTGCGGATCGAGGCCAGGATCCAGTTGCCCCGGGTGACCGAGGCGGACGGCGCGGGCTACTGGCCCGCCTTCTGGATGCTGGGCGCCCGGCTGCGCGAGGGGTACACCGGCTGGCCGGGCGTCGGCGAGATCGACGTCGTGGAGGCGGTGAACGGGCGTCCCTCGGTCATGGCCGCCCTGCACTGCGGGGTGACGCCCGGCGGACCGTGCGGCGAGCCCTCGGGAATCGGGTCCGGCGAGCGTCCCTGCCCCACCTGCCACGGCGGCTTCCACCGCTACGGCGTCGAGATCACCGCCTCCGAGATCCGCTGGTATCTCGACGACGCCCCGATCCTCACCGTCGCGGCCACCCGCGTGGACCCTGCCACCTGGCGCGAGGCCACCGACCACGGCTTCTTCCTGATCCTGAACGTCGCCGTCGGCGGCGGTCTCCCCGCGGCCTTCGGCGGCGGCCCGACGGCCGCGACCGCCTCCGGCAGGCCCATGCTGGTCGACTACGTCTCCGTCACGGCCAGGGGCTCCGGCTCTTCTTGACGGCCGGGAGCGTGGGACGGTGCGTCCGCGCTCCCGGCGCCTACCTCCCTGGCCGCCCCTCACCGATCCTCCGTACGATCTCCGCGACCACGGCCTCGCGCTGCGGCTGCAGGTAGAAGTGGTCGCCGGGCATGACCGTCAGGGAGAAACCGGAAAGCGTGTGCCTCTCCCACGCCTTGGCCTGGGCGGGGGTGACCACCGGATCCGCGTCGCCGACGATGACGGAGATCGGGGTGCGCAGCGCGGGACCGGGGCGGTGGCGGTGGCTCTCGATCAGCCGGAAGTCGGCGCGGACGTAGGGGAAGACGACCTGCTGTATCGCGGGGTGGGAGAGGACGTCGAGATCCGTGCCGCCGAGCATGACCAGCTCCGCCATGAACCGCTCGTCGTCGTAGGAGGAGATCTCGGGGCTGCGCCTCGGCTCGTGCGGAGCCCTGCACCCCGAGGCGAACAGCCGTACCGGATCGGCTCCCCTTGCCTCGAGGGCCCGGGTGGTCTCGTAGGCGACCATCGCCCCCATGCTGTGGCCGAACAGCGCGAGAGGCCGGTCGAGCAGCGGCAGCGTCGCCTCGACGATCGCGCCGACCAGCGTCTCCATGTCCTGCGGCATGGGTTCGCCGAACCGGTCCGCCCTGCCTGGCAGCTGTACGGCGTGCAGTTCGACCGACCCGGGCAGCAGGTCGGCCCAGTCGCGGTAGGCCGAGGCCGAACCGCCCGCGTGCGTGAAGCAGATCAGCCGCGTGGCGGCCCCGGGGCGAGGCAGCGGAGAGCGCAGCCAGGTCATGGCGTTTCCTTCCTGAACGGCTCCGGGCGGCCCCGAACGCCTGAACGGCCCCGGGCGCCGCGGCGATCTCCGGGATCGGCCGGGGCACCGCGGTCGAGCGGTCGTGCGCGACCGCTCGATCCATGATCGTGCCGATGGCGCGGAACTTCCAGCCGGGGTCACGCAAGCGCCGTTCTCACAACCGTGGACGGCCTGCGGGCATGACGGGCCCGCAGGCGGTGGAGGGCGGAGACCAGTGCCTCCCGGGAGGCGGTTCCTGCCGGGGAGACGGTCCTTCCAGGAGAGGCGTCACCCCAGTTCCCGGCGGCTTTCGGGGAAGGTCGCCAGTTGGCGGATCGCGCATTTCCTGTCCAGTCAGCGCCCCGGCCTTCCAGATCTTGTTCTGTTAGGCTTACCTTGCATAACGTCTGAGCAGCTGTTCAAGTGTTGACGGGACGGATCTCGGGATGGGTCACGGACACGGGCACGCCAACGGGCGTGTCAACGGGCACGCCAATGGCCATGGCCATGGCCATGGCCACGGGCACGGCCACGGACACGGACACGGGCACGGCTTCGGCGCGAACTCCGACCGCCGCTACCTGGTGGCGGCGCTCGCCCTGCTGACGGCCTTCATGGCGGCCGAGGTCGTGGTCGGCGTCCTCGCGAACTCCATCGCGCTGATCTCCGACGCCGGTCACATGCTCACCGACGCCGCCTCCATCGCGCTCGCGCTGGTCGCGATGAGCATGGCCGCCCGCCCCGCCCGCGGCGCCTACACCTTCGGCTGGAAGCGCGCCGAGATCCTCTCCGCCGCGATCAACGGGCTGACGTTCGTCGTGCTCGTCGCCTACTTCGTCTACGAGGGCGTCCGCAGGCTCATCGAGCCGCCCGAGGTGCAGGGGACGCTGGTCCTCGGCACGGCACTGGCCGGGATCGCGGTCAACGCCGCCGCCGCGTGGCTCATCTCCAGGGCCGACCGGAGCAGCCTCAACGTCGAGGGCGCCTTCCAGCACATCCTCAACGACATGTACGCCTTCGTCGCGACCGCGATCGCGGGCGCGGTCGTCTGGCTCACCGGCTGGGGCAGGGCGGACGCGCTCGCCGCCCTGGTCGTCGCGGCCCTGATGGGCAAGGCCGCGTACGGCCTGCTGCGCGACGCCGGGCACATCCTGTTCGAGGCCGCGCCCGACGGAGCCCACCCGGCGGAGGTGAGCGCGACGATCGCCGCCCACGCCGAGGTGACCGCCGTGAACGACCTCCACGTGTGGACGGTGACCAGCGGGTTCCCCGCGCTGTCCGCGCACGTGACCGTCACGCCCGGCGGCGACTGCCACCGGGTCCGCCGCGAGCTCGCCGACCTGCTGCACGAGCGGTTCCACATCGACCACACCACCCTGCAGGTCGACCACGTCCCGGGCACGGCCTGCCGGATCGCCGCGGTCCGCGAGGAGCCGGAGAAGGCCGAGGCGGGGGCGCGGATCGGGGTCACGGCGCGAAGCAGGCCTCGAAGACTCTCGTGAGCCGCTCGACCACGGCCTCCCGGTCGGGGGAGTCGAGCGCGCCGGAGCCGTAGAGCTGGCGCAGCGTGCCCGCGCCCGTGATGAGCGCGGTGGCGGCGGTCGCCCTGAGGAGCGCGTCGGGGCCGGGCAGGCGCGCGGCCATCGGCTCCAGTATGGCCGACCTGACCCGGTCCTTGATGATCTCATGGATCTCCGGGCAGCCGGGCGACCGGGTGAGCGCCGTCAGCACCGGCCCTCCCTGGTTGGAGCGGAGCTTGTCGGCGACGTACTCGGCCAGACGGCGGGGCAGCTCCTCCTCGGGGACCTCCAGCACGCCGGGGAAGCGCCCCTGCGCCGCGAGCACCTCGGCGAACAGCTCCCGTTTCGTGCCGAAGTAACGGTTGATCAGCGCGATGTTGGCGTCCGCCTCCGCGGAGATCAGCCGCATCGTCACCTGTTCGTAGCCGAGCTCGGCGAACAGACGGCAGGCGGCGTCGAGGATGCGACGTCTCGTGCCTTCCCTGTCGCGGTGCCGTACCTCATCCACCTGCTCGATCCTTCCAGATTTGACGGGTAAACAAGCGTCTACTAACTTCATGTGTATCGTACATACATTGGGGGACGGTTCATGCTGACCGAACAACAGGTCACGGCCGAGACGGCACCTCGGTTCACCCACAAGCAGGTGCTGGAGATCCTGGTCGGCCTGATGCTCGCCATGCTGACGTCGATGATCTCGACGTCCGTGGTGGGAACCGCGCTGCCGACGATCGTGGGCACGCTCGGCGGTCAGGACCAGCTCGCCTGGGTGGCGAGCGCGACGCTGCTGACCATGACCGCCTCCACTCCCCTGTGGGGCAAGCTGTCCGACCTCTACGGACGCAAGCTCATGTTCCAGGTCTCCCTGCTGGTCTTCGTGTTCTCCTCGGTCGCCGCAGGCTTCTCCCAGGACATGGGCCAGCTCATCGCGGCCAGGGCCGCCCAGGGCATCGGCGCGGGCGGCCTCGCCGCGCTGCCGCAGATCATCCTGGGTGACGTGGTCGAGCCCCGCGAGCGGGGCCGCTACTCCGGTTACATCGGCGCGGTCTTCGGCGTCTCCACCGTCGCGGGCCCGCTGCTCGGCGGGTTCATCGTCGACAACATGTCATGGCGCTGGACGTTCTGGATCTGCGTGCCGCTGGCCGTGGTCGCGTTCGTGGTCATCCAGAAGGTGCTCAAGCTGCCGCTGGTCCGCCGTGACACCAAGGTCGACTGGTGGGGCGCCACCTTCATCACCGGCGGCACCACCGCGCTGATGCTGCTGCTGTCCTTCGGCGGCAAGGAGTTCGGCTGGAACTCCGGCTGGACCTACGGTCTGGGCGCGCTGAGCCTGGTGCTGTTCGGCCTCGCCGTCGTCGCCGAGCGCAGGGCCGCCGACCCGATCCTGCCCCCGCGCCTGTTCCGCAACCACACCTTCGTGCTCACCAGCGTCGCCTCCCTCCTCGTCGGCGCCGCCATGTTCGGCGCGCTGATGTTCCTGCCGCAGTACCTGCAGATCGTCAAGGCCATGAGCCCCACCGGCTCCGGTCTGATGACGCTGCCCATGGTGCTCGGCCTGCTCGTCTCCTCGATCGCGGTCGGCCGGTTCGTCTCCAGGACCGGACGCTGGAAGATCTTCCCCGTCGTGGGCATGCTGCTGGTCGCCGTCGGCCTGTTCCTGCTCTCGCAGCTGCACGTCGACAGCTCCCTGGTGGTCGTCGGCGTCGACATGACGGTGCTCGGAGTCGGCCTGGGCGCCTCCATGCAGATGCTGATCCTGGCCGCGCAGAACGCCGTCACCCGCGCCGACATGGCCTCGACCACCTCCGGCGTGTCCTTCTTCCGCTCCCTCGGCGGCGCGGTCGGCGTCGCCGCCTTCGGCGCGATCCTGTCCAACCGGCTCAGCTCCGAGCTGGTCTCCCTCGCCAAGGCGGCGCACCTGCCCCTGACCGGCGGCGCGACCCCCAGTCTCGGCTCCCCCGCGGCCATCCACCATCTGCCCGCCCCGGTGCTGAACGTGATCCTGGAAGCCTTCACCCGGGCCATCCACACGGTCTTCCTGGTGGGCGTGCCGATCGCCGTGCTGGCCGCGGTCGCCGCCCTGATGCTGAAGGAGCTCCCGCTCCGCTCCGCCCAGGCCGCCCCGGCCACCCCGGCCGACCCCACCGCTCCCCCGGTCCCCGTAGAGGCCGAATAACCATCCCCTCGCCGGAGGCCCGGACCGCCCCGCTCACCGGTCCCGGGCCTCCGGCATTTCTGCGGACCACCGTGGGATGCCAGGCCGGTGTGACGGCCGCCTCCGGTCATCTCAGTGTTGAGGCGACGACCTTCGGCCTGCCCGCACCGAGGAAGAAGATGCCGGGGAACCCCTCGGTCTCGAAGCCCGCACTGCGGTTCCTGCGCAGCGTGGAGTTTTCGATGGCGAGGGTGCCGGTGCGGTTGTTGCTGACGAAGAAGACCGCCCCGCCCCCTTCCCTGGCGCTGTTGTCCTGGATCACCGAACCGGCGATCCTGATGCTGAAGCGGTCGCCGTCGGCGTAGATAGCACCGCCGCTACCGCCCCCGGGGGTGCCGGTACGGGCCGGGTTGGCCCCCCGTCCGATCGCCGTGTTGTGCGTCATGACGCTGTTGAGCACCACCCACGAGACCCCGATGCTGCTCAGTGCCCCGCCGTTGGAGCAGACGCCGCCCTGTCCCGCCGCTCCGCCGAAGGTGCTGTTCACGATGTGGACGGGACGGTCCTGGAACTGGTCGAGGACGCGAATGGCCGCCCCGCCGAGGTCAGGGCCTGTGGCGTCGCACCGGTTACGCAGGAAGCGCGAGTTGACGACCTTGAACTGCCCGCCCCGGACGAAGATCGCGCCACCGCCTCCCTCCTCGACCGGCCGCCCCGTCGCGTTCCCGTCGGCGAAGGTCAGGTTCTGGACGACAAGCTGCGGCTGACTCTGGTCGTCGCAGTGCGAGGTGGTCCACCCCTGGGCCTGGTCGCAGGTGTTCATGTAGAGGATCCGCCGCCTGCCGCCGCCGCTGAGCGTCACCTTGCCGCCGCCGTCCAGCACGACCTTGGCCGAGGTGTTGCGGACCTTCGCGGTCGCGGTCAGCGTGATGGTGACGGGAGCGGGACCGCAGGAGAAGGTGATGATCCCGCCCGCGGCGACGGCCGCGACCACGGCCTGCGAGGTACAGCTCGCGGGTGTGCCGGTGCCGACGACCCGGGTCGAGCGCGTGGTGTCGACCGCGCGGGCCGCGGCGGGCACGGCGACACGCCCGTCCCGGTTTCCCGGTGCGGCCTCCCGCCGGGACGTCCGCGCGGAGGCCGTGCCTTCCCGCGCGCCGCTCTCATCCGCGGCACTCCACTGTCCGGCCGAGGACCGGCCCGCGCCCCAGGCGGGCGCGGCGGAGCCGGACACGCTTGCCAGACCGATCATCAACGAGGTCAGGGCGGCAACGCCCCATTTGGCTCGCACGCCGCAGATGCTACTGCGTCAACTCTGGCGACATATCGGGATTTGGGGAACTCGTCACGGAGCGAAAGGGGCGGACACTCGAGGGGAATGCCCGCTCCTGCACAGACGATCTGCCTGTGGGACGGAACTCAGCTCGCCGCCAGAGCACTCAGTTCCCGAGCCGCCGCAAGAGTATGAGCTCGCTCGGGAAGAGCCTCGATGACACGGCCGACGATCAGTCGGCGGTACGGGGTGATCGGCAGTCCCTGGACGCTCGTGAGAGCGTGGCCGAGACCGTCGGAGACGTCGCGTTCGCGGACCAGGCTGTAGGCCTGGATGAGCCGGAGATTGGCCCGGCCGTGGACGAGCGCGGGCGAGTAGAGGACGTACGCCCGCTCCGCCGCGCGCGTGGCCTCCCGTGAATCACCCAGGAGAGCGAACACCTCCGCCTCGGTGAAACGCATCGCCCGCTCGGAGAAACCCCAGTAGGTGAACTCATCCTTGGTGTCGCGGTCCGGCAGCCGATCCCAGACCTCCCTGAGATCGCGCAGCGCCGTACGGGCATCCTCTCCGCCGCCGCCCACAGCGGCCGACTGCGCGGCGAGCACGGTCGCGCGTGCCGCGTACGTGCGCGCGAGCGCGACGCTGGGCACGCCATCCGAGATCCGTACGGCATCGTCGAGAAGCTGGAGGATGACCTGCGAGGGCTGGCCCGACGCGAACGAGTTCCACGCGTCGGCGGCGCGTATGGACACCCGAAGGTCGCGGTCTCCGGAGACGTCGGCCGCGCGGCGGGCGGTGCGCTGCGCCCGCCGGGCCTGGCCGGTGGCACGCAGGTGGGTGAACTCCCCTGAGAGGGTCTGGGCGAGCGAGGCGGTGACGCGCAGCAGCCCGACGCGGTCGGACGGCGAGGCGGTGTGTTCGAGAAGCCGCCCGACCTCGGCGAGGTCGGCCGTCAGGTCGCCGACGAGCGCGCCGAGTGGGCCGGTGTTGGTGCGGAAGCTGTACTCCCAGGCGGTCCGCTCCCAGTCGTCCAGGTCGAGACCCTCCCGGTCGCCGATCGCCCGGTCCACCCCGGACAGGATCGCGGCGACCGCGTCGGGGGGTGCCAGGGCCCCGGCTCCGATCAGGGTGAGAAGCTGCATCGCGGTGCGGCGGTCCATGGCGCCTCCATCGGGTGCGTCCCCGTCAAAACTACCCTCGAAAAGCCGTTTCCCCGCGAGACCGGCCGATACGGAATCGTTCCCTGCGAGACCGGCCGACGCGAAACCGGCGAGTGCCGCGAACAGCACCCCGATCAGGGCCGGGTCGATGTGCCCGTACGGCGGCGCGACGGATCGCGCGGACATGATCGGCAGCGGGGGTCTCGACGGCGTCAAGGACATTGAGGACGCGTCCTCCGCGGCGAAGAGTTCCGCCTCCGCGAGGTCGAACACCCGGCAGTAGAGGAGGCGGTAAGGGTCCTTGGGCTGATGATTGCCCGCCTCGTGTGACTCGATCAAACGCATGACGCTCTCCCGCTTCGGGAGCGTGCGGCGGGTGTCCTCGTCCGCTGCCTGGACGAGACGGCGGGCCAGCTCTCGCTGGCTCCAGAACCGGTCACGCCGTTGCTCGCGCAGGCGCGCGGCCCATGGGGGACGGGGATGTTCGTTGTCGGCCATGCCTGCCTCTGCGAGGGGAAGAAGGAGGTGCCTGAACTTTCCTCAGTTTCCCCCACGGCCGGCTTCCAGGGAGCGGTATTGCCACGTTGAAGTGGGCGTACTCCGGAAATCGAGGTGGCCGTATGCCGGAAGTAACCGGCTTGCTCCAGTCCTGGGCCGCAAAAAGACGGGCACTCGGAAAGAGTGCCCGTCCTCTCTGTCGACTGAGACCGCCACGGCGGGGAGCCCGTGCCCGGGGCTTCCGCCACGGCGGTGGATCAGGCCAAAGCTCAGACCGAGGCGAGGGCCGCCTCGGACTCCAGGACGGCGGCGACGGCGTTGACGACCGCGGCGATCCGGATGGCCTCCTGGATCTGCTCGCGGGGCATCCCCGCCTGACGCAGCACCTGCTCGTGGGACTCCAGGCAGCGGCCGCAGCCGCCGATCGCGGAGACCGCGAGCGACCACAGCTCGAAGTCGACCTTGTCCACGCCCGGGTTGCCGATGAAGGTCATGCGGAGCTTGGCGGGCATGGTCGCGTAGGTCTCGTCGCCGATCAGGTGCATCGACCGGTAGTAGACGTTGTTCATCGCCATGATCGCGGCCGCGCCCTTGGCCGCCCTGAACGCCTCGGCGGACAGGACGTCGGCCGCCTCGGCGGCGATCTCGGCGATCACGCGCTGGGACCTCGTCGCCGCCGCGCAGGCGAGCAGCGTCCCCCAGAGCTGCTGCTCTCCGAGCGAGGAGGTCGTGACGAGCGAGCCCAGGTTGAGCTTGATGTCCTTGGCGAAGTCGGGCAGGGAGCTCTTGAGACTGTCGACGGACATCAGGCGCCGGCCAGCAGCTTCTTCGCGTCCAGACCGCTCTCGCCCTTGTTCCAGTTGCACGGGCAGAGCTCGTCCGACTGGAGCGCGTCGAGGACCCGCAGGACCTCCTTGACGTTGCGGCCGACCGAACCCGCGGTCACCATGACGAACTGGATCTCGTTGTTCGGGTCGACGATGAAGGTGGCGCGCTGGGCGACGCCGTCCGAGCCCAGGATGCCCAGCTCGGCGGAGAGCTCGCGCTTGATGTCCGACAGCATCGGGAAGGGCAGGTCGCGCAGGTCGGGGTGGTCCTTGCGCCAGGCGTGGTGGACGAACTCGGAGTCGACGGAGAAGCCCAGGACCTGCGCGTCGCGGTCGGCGAACTCGCCCTCGAGGCGGCCGAACTCGGCGATCTCGGTCGGACAGACGAAGGTGAAGTCCTTGGGCCAGGCGAAGTAGACCTTCCACTTGCCCTCGTAGGACTTGTGGTTGATCTGGGCGAACGCGTTGTCCGCGTCCAGGGAGACACAGGCGGTCAGCTCGAACTCAGGGAAGTGGTCACCGATGGTGAGCAAGTCCGGATCTCCTTCACAGGGGACGTCGTTGTCGGAGCCAACACTGCCGTACGTAGCATTGATCCGAGAAATCGAGCAGTCGAACGAATCTGAGAGGTGATCCTTATCAGTGAGCCCACCCCCACCATCGCCCAGCTGCGCGCTTTCCTCGCCGTGGCCGATCATCTGCACTTCAGGGAGGCCGCCACCTCGCTGCGGATGAGCCAGCCCGCCCTGTCGAGTGCGGTCTCGGCGCTGGAGGAGACTTTGCACACTCAGTTACTGGAACGGACCACCAGGAAGGTCCTGCTGACCCCGGCGGGCGACCGGGTGGCGGTGCACGCGGCACGGGTGCTCAAGGCGGTGGAGGACCTGATGGGCGAGGTGGCCCAGAACAGGGAGCCGTTCCACGGCCCGGCGCACCTGGGGGTCATCCCCACCGTGGCCCCCTACGTGCTTCCCGTGCTGCTGCCGATGTTCGCACGGCGCTTTCCCCGGCTCAAACTGACCGTCCACGAGGCCAAGACGGAGACCGTCCTGGAGGAGGTGCGCGAGGGCCGCCTGGACATGGTGCTGCTGGCGCTGCCGACCGAGACGACCGGGCTGGTCGAGGAGCCGCTCTACGAGGAGGACTTCCTGCTCGCCTTCTCCCCCGACCACCCGCTGGCGGGCGCGGAGGGACCGCTGGATCGGGACGTGCTCAAGGGGCTGGACATCGTCCTGCTCAACCAGGGCCACTGCCTGCGCGAGCAGGCCATCGACGTCTGCCGCGAGGTCGGCGCCAGGGCCACCGCGGCCACCTACGCCACCAGCCTGCCGACCCTGGTCCAGCTGGTGGCGGGCGGCCTGGGCGTGACCCTGCTGCCCGAGTCGGCGGTCCCGGTGGAGACGGGCAAGCGCGTACGGCTCGCGCTGCGCCGCTTCCAGTCCCCCTCCCCGGGACGGACGATCGGCCTGGCCTACCGCGCCAGCTCCGCCAGGTCCCTGGAGTACGGCGAGCTAGCCAAGGCCATCCGCGCGGCCGTGCGCGCCAAGCGTCTCCCGGTCCGGGTCGCGCACTGACGCGGGCAGGGGAGGCCGGTCAGGCCGCCCGCCGATGCCCGGGACGCTCCGGAGCCGGTTCGGCGGCCCGGCGCCGTCCCCGCTTATCCGGCGCGCCCCTCGCCCAGCCTGGCGAGGCGGTTCACGGCCTCGTCGATGACCTCGTCCTTCTTGCAGAAGGCGAAGCGGACGAAGTGGCTGCCGCGTTCGGGGCGGGCGTAGAAGACCTGGGTGGGGATGGCGACCACGCCCGCCAGGGAGGGCAGCTCGCGGGTGAGGGCGAGGCCGTCGCTGAAGCCCAGGGGACGGATGTCGGTCTGGACGAAGTAGGTGCCGGAGGGCCGGTAGACCTCGAAGCCCGCCGCCGACAGCCCCGCCGTCAGGCGGTCGCGCTTGGACTCCAGGTCGGCGCGGAGCCGGGAGACCCACTCCAGCTCGTGGCGCAGGGCGTGGGCGACGGCCAGCTGCCAGGGCGCGGCGGCGGTGAAGGTGAGGAACTGCTTGACGGTCTGGACGGCGCGGACGAGCGGGGGCGGGGCGCAGACCCAGCCCGTCTTCCAGCCAGTGACGGAGAAGGTCTTTCCCGCCGAGGAGATCATCACGGTGCGGTCGCGCATCCCGGGCAGGGTGGCCAGCGGGACGTGCTCGACGCCGTCGAAGGTGAGGTGCTCGTAGACCTCGTCGGTGACGGCGGTCAGGTCGTGCTCCCGGCAGAGCAGGGCGATCTCCTCGAGCTCCGCTCGGGTGAAGACGGTTCCCGTGGGGTTGTGCGGTGAGTTGACCAGGATCACCCGGGTGCGCGGGCCGACCGCGGCGCGCAGCTCGGCGGGGTCGAAGGTGAAGCGTCCCTCGACGGGGCGCAGGGTGACCGGACGCAGCACGGCGCCCGCCAGGGCGACGGAGGCCGCGTAGGAGTCGTAGTACGGCTCGAAGGCGATCACCTCCTCGCCCGGCTCGCACAGCGCCAGGATCGAGGCCGCGATCGCCTCGGTGGCGCCGACGGTGACCAGGATCTCGCCGTCGGGGTCGTAGTCGAGGCCGTAGTGGGCCTTACGGTGCTCGGAGACGGCCTGGCGCAGCTCGGGGACGCCGGGACCGGGGGGATACTGGTTCGAGCCGCCGCGGATCGCCGAGACCGCGCGGTCGAGCATCGCGGCGGGCCCGTCGGTGTCGGGGAAGCCCTGTCCCAGGTTGATCGAACCTGTCCTCGCCGCCAGCGCCGACATCTCAGCGAAGATCGTCGTGCCGAACTCGCGCATCCGCGCCACCAGGGGATCATTCACACCGCCAGCGTAAGCCAGCACCCGTCCGTTCCGCCTCTGCCCGCCGGGTGACCGTCCAGGCGAAGGCGGAGAGCGCGCCGACGGTCCGGAGGCCGAGCGCCCTCCGCACAGGAGAATCCAGCATGGATGGTTTGCCACATTTCAGCATGGGCCATCGGCATAGGACTGCTTGTGTGGTGGTACGTCTGTTTCTTGTGACCCGAAGGCTTCACGAGCTGGACGCGCTCCGCGGATTCGCGGTGTGCGGGATCATGGTGGTCAACACCTGGCAGCACACCCGCGGGCAGCTGAGGGCCCCGGAGCGGAACGCGGTCGACTGGGTGATCGAGAACCTGTTCCAGAGCAGGTTCTATCCGATCTTCTCGTTCCTGTTCGGGCTGAGCTTCGTGCTGTTCCTCAGGTCGGCGGCCGAGCGCACCGACCGTCCCCGGCTGGTGCTGCTGCGCAGACTGGCCGTGCTCGGATGCCTCGGCTTCCTCCACCAGACGGTGAACCCCGGCGAGGTGCTGCTGCCGTACGCGATCTTCGGGGCGCTGGTCCTGCTGCCCGCCTCCTTCGCGCCCCGCGCGGGGGTGCTGGCGCTCGGGATCGCCGCGACGGCCTGGGGAGTGCGCGAGGGCGGCGGGATCATCCTCGTTCCCGGGCTCTTCCTGCTGGGCATGGCCATGATGGGGTACGCGCCGCCCGAGCGGCTGCTGCTTCCCGCCTTCCTGGTCGGCACGGTTCTGGCGGTGTCGCTCGGCTGCCTGTGGGTGCGGGCGAAGGGCGGAGACCTCTCGTTGTACTTCCGGGGCGTCTACCCGGCCGCCGGGCTGGCCGCCGCAACGGCGTACTGCACGGGCCTGCTGCTGCTCCTGCGGACCGGCGCGCGTGAGGCGCTGCTGGCCGCCCTGAGCCCGCTCGGCCGGATGGCGCTGACGAACTACCTGCTCAGCAGCGTGGTCATCCTGGCGGCGCTGCCGCTGCTCACCGCCGATCCGACCCGGGTCAGCGGGATCGCGCTGTCGGTCGCGGTGCTGGCGGCGCAGGCGGTGTTCAGCCGGATGTGGCTGGAGAGGTTTCGGTACGGACCACTCGAATGGGCATGGCGATGCCTCACATGGATGGAAAGGGTGCCCAACAGCCGGATAAGGTCGAATGTGTGACGCGCATCGCCCTGTGCCAGATCCCGGTCTCCGAGGACCCCGCCGTCAACCTGCGCCGCGCGCGCGAGGCCCTGGAGGGGGCCGCCGCGGACGGCGCGAGGCTGGCGATCCTCCCGGAGGCCACGCTCACCCGGTACGGCAGGCGGGTCGCCGACCTGGCCGAGCCGCTGGACGGCCCCTTCGTCACCGGGCTGGCCGAGTCCGCCAAGGCCTGCGGCCTCTCGGTGATCGCGGGAGTGTTCGAACCGGGAGAGCCGGGAGAGCCGGCCCGGGGCCGGGTCCACAACACCGCCGTCGCCATCGACGAGTCGGGCGCGATCCTGGCCGCCTACCGGAAGATCCACCTGTTCGACTCCTTCGGGGCCAAGGAGTCGGAGCTGGTCGCGCCCGGCGAGACCCCGACCGTGGTCGAGCTGGCCGGTCTCAGGGTCGGCCTGGTCACCTGTTACGACATCCGCTTCCCCGAGCTCGGCAGGGCGCTGGTCGACCAGGGGGCGGAGCTGTTCGCGGTCATCGCCGCATGGGGTTCCGGACCCATGAAGGAGGAGCACTGGGCGACCCTGGTGCGGGCCAGGGCGATCGAGAACACCACCTGGGTCGCGGCCGTGGGTCAGGCGCCGAACCCCGAGGTCAGGGACGGTTTCGGGATCGGCAGGAGCATGTTCGTCGACCCGATGGGCGTCGTCCGCGCCGACCTGGGCCCCGAGCCCGCCGTGCAGACGTGCGCGCTCGACCGTCAGATCACGATTACCACCCGGAATGCCCTGCCGTGCCTGGAACACCGGCGGCTGCAGGTCAGCAGATCGTAAAATGCGACCGTGAGTGAGCCACCTGGGCGTAGAACGCAGATGCAGAAGGTCATCCCGCCTCGACTGCTCGTGCCCTATCTCGCCGGCAGGCGGACCGTCATCTCGGGATACGTCTACCGGGTGCAGGACTGCCTCCGGCTGACGACGCCCGCCCAGCTCTTCGTGGGCCTCGACCTGGGCTTCGAGGGCTCGGAGCTGACCGTCACCGTTCCCGAGCTCTACCTGATGCGCTGGTTCGCCCGTGACATCGACAACTACGCCGTGCCGTACGGTCCGCACATGGGTGGTGACTGGAACGATGCACCGCCGTTCGCGGGAAACGGCTTCACGACCTCGCGCGAGCACGTCGTGCCGCAGTTCCACACCGCGCCCATGCCGATCCCCGCGGGGGCAGAGATCATCCACGTGACATCCGGCGAGGAACGCCTGTTCGGCCGCTACGACGGGCTCGGCTGGCGGCGGGCCTCATGAGCGGCGCGATCGAGCCCGTGGCGTCCGGCTTCGTCGCCCGCCACGCCGACCGGACCTACGCGGCGGCCCTCGGCCCCGGCGACTCCGAGGTCGTGCTGTTCAGCGAGGAGGCCCAGGAGGGCTTCGAGGCGGTCTCAGGCTACTGGCGGACGATCGTGCTCCGTGAGGACCTCGACTGGCTGGTGCTGGTCCGCACGGTCGGCGCGTTCGGCGGCGAGCCCTGCCTGGTCCTCGACGTCTCCGAGGAGAACGGCGAGGAGAGCCTGCACATCGCCTACACCGGCCACAGCGGGCTGAAGGCGGAGGCGCTGGGCTACTGGATGGTCGACCACGGCGCCTACGAGGTCGTCGTCCCCCGCGACGAGGTCTTCTCCATCCGCGTCGAGCGCGTCCCGATCCCCCTCGTGCCCGCCGCCTCGCAACCGTAGGCCTCTCCCCGAAGCGTGCCCGCCGCCTCGCGACCGCGGGTCTCTCCTGGAGGAGTTCCCCCGCCTCGAAACCGCGGGCCCGTCCGCCTCACCCCGTCCCGAGAGTCCGATAACGGGCCAGGCGGGCGGCGAGACGGTCGGCGGGGGGCCGCCTCAGCAGGCCCGCGATCTCGTGTTCGAGAGCGGCGGCCACCCTGCGGCAGAACGCCTCCGGCTCGTAGGCGGCGTCGGGAAGCTCGGGGACGACCCGGTCGACGATGCCGTCACGTCGCAGGTCGGTGGATTTCACCCCCTGCGCGGCGGCGATCTCGGGGGCGAAGTCCACACTCCGGTACAGCAGCGCCGAGGCCCCCTCAGGGGGCAGCGGCGACAGCCAGGCGTGCTGGGCGCAGAGCACCCGGTCGGCGGGCAGCAACGCGAGGGCCGCGCCGCCCGCTCCCTCCCCGAGCAGCAGGCAGACGGTCGGCGCATCGAGAACGACCAGGTCGGCCAGGGACCGGGCGATCTCCGCGGCCAGCCCGCCCTCCTCCGCCGCCTTGGACAGCGCGGCCCCGGAAGTGTCGACCACCGTGACGAGCGGCAGGCCCAGCTCCGCGGCCAGGCGCATGCCGCGCCTGGCGACCCTGAGCCCGGCGGGTCCGAAGGGAGCGGCGATCTGCCTGCGGCTGCGGTCCTGGCCGAGCACGACGGCCGGGACCGCGCCGAACCTGGCCAGGGCCATGAGCAGCCCCGGGTCGTTCTCCCCCTCGCCGGTCCCGTTGAGCGGGGTGACGTCGTGGGCGCCGAACCTGAGCAGTTCCCGCACCCCGGGGCGGTCGTCCCTGCGGGAGCGGCTGATCGCCTCCCACGCCTCGGTCGGCTGCACGCGCTCGTCGGGCTCGGGCCTCGTGGACGCCCCCTCACGCGAGGCGCACAGCACGGCGAGGACCCTGATGGCGACCTGTCTGGCGTCCTCCGCGGAGACGACCGCGTCCACCAGGCCGTGGGCGAAGAGGTTCTCCGAGACCTGGACGCCCTCGGGAAACGGGTAGCCGTGCAGCGACTCGAACACCCTGGGCCCGAGGAAACCGATGAGGGCGCCGGGCTCGGCGGCGGTGACGTGCCCGAGCGAGCCCCACGAGGCGAAGACGCCGCCCGTGGTCGGATGGCGCAGGTAGACGATGTACGGCAGGCCCGCGGCGCGGTGGGCGGCCACCGCGGCGGTGATCTTCACCATCTGCACGAACGCCAGCGCGCCCTCCTGCATCCTGGTGCCGCCCGAGGCGGGAGCCGCGAGCAGCGGCAGCCGCTCAGCCGTGGCCCGCTCGATCGCGGCGGTGAGGCGCTCGGCGGCGGCGACCCCGATCGACCCGGCGAGGAAGGAGAACTCGCAGGCCACGATCGCGACCCTGCGCCCGTCCAGCAGCCCCTCGCCGGAGACGACCGACTCGTCGTACCCGGTCTTGGCGCGGGCCACGGCCAGCTCCTCGGCGTAGCCGGATCCCGGCGCGGCGGGATCGGCGGGCGTCCCGTCCCACGACCGCCATGTCCCCGGATCGAGGAAGGTGTCGATCAGTGTGCGGGCGTCCGGCCGGACAGGGGTCATCCCCTGCCCCTGCGGAAGAGGACGCGTGCGGGACGGGCTCTCATCCTTCACGCTCCTCCAGCCACGCGAGGATCTCGTCGTTGTGCTGGCCCAGCGCGGGCGGGGCCGTGTGGCGGGCGGGCGGCTCGCCGTCGAAGCGGAGCGGCGGCCCCGGCAGCTCGATGACGCCGAGGACGGGATGGTCCACCTCGACGACCAGCCCCTGCGAGCGGGTCTGCTCCCAGGTGTAGACCTCGTCGACGGACCTGATCGCCCCGGCGGACACCCCGGCCTCGGCGAGGGCGGCCAGCCAGTGGGCTCGGTCGTGTTTGGCGAGCGCCAGCTCGAGGTCGGCGACCAGCTCGGCCCTGTGCGCGGTCCGCTGCCTGTTCGTCGCGTACTTCGGGGTGTCCGGGTCGATGTCGAGCAGCTCGGCCACCCTCCGCCACTGCGTGTCGTTGCCCGCCGCGATCTGGATCATCCCGTCGGCGCAGCGGAAGGCGCCGTACGGGGCGATGGAGGGGTGGTGGTTGCCGCCCGCCCTGGGCACCTGGCCGCCGACCGTCCAGGCCGTGCCGTGATAGGCGTGCACGGCGGTCACCGAGGCCAGCAACGAGGTGCGCACGACCTTGCCGAGGCCGGTCCGTTCACGCTCGTAGAGCGCGGCGAGCACGCCGTACGCGCCGTGGATGCCGCCGAGCAGGTCGGCGATCGGGACCCCCACCCGGTACGGCTCGTCCGGGGAGGGGCCTGTCAGGCTCATCAGACCGGCCTCGCCCTGGGCGATCTGGTCGTAGCCCGGCCTGCCGCCCTCGGGGCCGTCGTGGCCGAACCCGGTGATCGACAGCACGATCAGGCGGGGGTTGAGCTCGTGCAACCGCTCGACGGGGAGGCCGAGCCTGTCCAGGACGCCGGTCCGGAAGTTCTCGATCAGGACGTCGCTCTGCCGTACCAGGCGTTCGACCAGGGCCCTGCCCTCGTCGGACTTGAGGTCCACGGTGATCGACTGCTTGTTGCGGTTGGCCGCCAGGAAGTAGGTGGAGATGTCATGGTCGGGACCGACGAACGGCGGCCCCCACCCTCGGGACTCGTCGCCGACGCCGGGCTGTTCCACCTTGATCACGCGCGCGCCCAGGTCGCCGAGCATCTGCGCGGCGTGCGGTCCCGTCAGGGCGCGGGAGAGGTCGAGTACGACGATGTCGCCGAGTGCTCCGTGCAAGATCAACCTCCAGTAGTGGTCGGCGAGCCTAGCGGAACCGGAGTGGGAAGAGCACGCTCTCCGTCACCGGCCAGCCTGCCAGGCGTCCCCCGCGGTCCCGTATCCAGGCCAGGCACATCGGAGATCTTCCCAGCCTCGCTTCTCCGTCTCCACCCTTGCGGCCTCAGGGCGCGTCCCGCGTGGCGGCTGCCACCATGGACGAATGGGTGCGATCGTCTCCTTCGAGGACCTCGCCGCGACGATCAGGCGGCTTCCGCCTTCGTGCGGCCCCGTCCGTGTCGTCGCGGTCGACGGGCCCGGCGGGTCGGGCAAGACGACCTTCGCCGGACGGCTCGCGGGTGCGCTGGGAGCGCAGGTCGTCCACAGCGACGACTTTCCCGTCCCGTGGGACGAGCCTCCGCAGGCGTGGTTCGAACACGTGGAGGACCAGGTGCTCGGCCCGTTGGCGGCGGGCGAGCCCGGCCGGTACCGGCGCTACGACTGGGTGCGGGGCGTCCACACCGACTGGGTCGACGTGCCGGTCGCGCCGGTGCTGCTCCTCGAGGGGGTGAGCACGGCCCGCCGTACCGCCCCGGCCGCCCTCGCCGTCTGGATCGAGGCCCCTGAGGATCTCCGCCTGGCCCGTGTCCTCGCCAGGGACGGCGACCGCTTCGAGGCGCAGTGGCGGCAGTGGCGGCGCGCGGAGGAGGAGTGGTTCGCCGCGGACGACACCCGCGCCCGCGCGGACCTGCTGCTCGACGGCGCGTCGGTCCCCGGCGAGTTCGTCGAGCTCCGGCGGCTTGTGTCCTGAGAGCCCGCGTCCCGGGAGTCCGCGCATGCGGGCGCGGGCTCCGGCAGCTCGGGCTCCGGCGGTGCGCCCGCTGAGGGTTCGCTCCCAGGCGACGTCGTCCGGCGACGTCCAGCCGCCCGGCGTCCAGCCGCCCGGCGTCGTCCGCGCCGTCCGGCGCCGCCCGGTGGCGTTCAGCTCCGCTCCGCCGGATCGGCGACGCAGGGGGCGCCGCCGCAGACGTCGACGACCACCCCCTCCTTCAGGAAGTGCGCCTTCTGCGCCCGGGCCTCCGGGTCGTCGCGCGGATCCTGGCGGGGATCCTGGTGGGGATCGCCGCCGTACGGCGGGCCGGGCGGGGGCGTGTCGCCCACCGGCGGCGCGGGCGCCGCGCTGTCCCAGACGACCAGCGCCGATCCGGCGTACGGTCTCGGGGGCAGCGCCCTGATCCCCCAGTAGGGCGTCACGTCCCGGTTGCGTCCCGGCGCGACGGCGGGCTGGTGGATCCGCGCGCCCACCGTGCGGGCCTCGACCTCGGCCGTCACCGTGGAGACCCGGTGGTCGCCGAAGGCGATGTGCAGCAGCACCCGGTGACGGGGCGAGCCCGGCAGCGGGTCGTCGGTCAGGTGCTGGGCGTAGCCGCCGGTCTCCGCCCTGTCCCAGAGCATCTGGATCAGCGCGAAGCAGACCTGCCTGGTCAACCCGTCGGGATAGGAGGATTCCATGATCCGTTGGAAGGGCCGGAAGCCCACGCCGCGCTCGAGCAGCATGCTGTGGTTCATCCCGGGCGCGCCGAGCACGGCGTTGCGCACGTCGGGAGAGACCGCGACCAGCGCGCCTCCCGCGACGGCCCCCCGGCTGTCGCCGTCGTAGGCGAGATCGGCCCGCGTGTCGATCAGCGGCCTGCCCCGGTCGTTCCTGAAGGCCTTGTCACCGGCGAAGCCGTCCCTGCCGACCATCGCCCGGCCCAGCAGGACGAAGTTCAGCAGGCTCTGCTGCAGGCGGTCAGGAACGGTGCCGAACCGGGACAGGTCCCCGAACACGCCCGCCAGATGCTGGGAGTCCTCCTCGGACATGCCGATCCACGTGGTGGCGCAGAAGACGAAGCCCTGCTGTCCCGCCATCGCCCGCACGTCGCGGGCGCGCACCTCGGTGGCCCTGCCGAGCATGCCGTGCCCGTACAGGGCGGGCTGCGCGGGCCGTTTGAACGCCGAACGCGGGATCTCGCACTGGTAGCGCGCCCGCAGCGTGTCTCCGAGCGGGCGGGGCAGGCCGTCCCGGCCCCGGTTGAGGCTCGCCCCCGGCGGACCGCCCGGCTTGTCGAGGTAGTTCGGGACCAGGATCTCCCCGGCGACCTCGCGGGCGATGTCGGCGTCCTGCCCGGGGGTGAGATCGGTGACGGAGTCGACGGTGAAGCGCGGCGAGCCTCCCTTGAGCGCGCGCAGCGTCTGGTCGCGCATGCTCAGCGCGGAACCGGCGATGCCCCGCTCGTCCGCCACGGTGAAGTCCCACGCCAGGACGAGCCCGCGCGCGTCCACTCCCGCCGTGGCGAGGTCGGCGAGCGTCCTGCGGAGCGCGTGCTGCCGCCCCGCGAGCGGGTCGTCGGCGAGGAGCTCCTCGCCCGCGAGCCTGGTGAAGGTCTCGGAGGCCGGAAGGGCTCCGCCCTCCGCGTCCTTCAGGCCGCGCAGCGCGACGGCGTAGCGGTGCCCCTCGGTGAAGTTCCTCGCGGGCCTGACGATCAGCGCCCGCCTCGCGGGGTCGGCGGCCCCCGCGTCGAGCTCGGCCCAGTACGGCCAGCGCTCCCCCGTCGCGGTGTCGACGATCACGATGGGGGCGTCGCGCCGCAGCGACCATCCGATGTCGGTGACGGGGGCCGCGCCGCTTCTGGCCAGGTCGACGCCGGGCACGTGCGCCAGCAGCACGGAGCCGGGGGAGAAGCCGTCGGCCTCGTTCCACCGCGCCGGGTCGATCGGGACGCCCGAGGCGTTGCGGGGCATGGCGTCGGCGGACAGGTTCACCCGCACTCCGGTGCCGGTGCGCGCGTTCGCGGTGAACCAGTCGTTGGGGAAGGGCAGCAGGCACTGCGCGCCCGCGATCGGGTCGCATCCCGCCACGGCCTGTGGCGGCCGGGCCGCGGAAGCCTCTGCGGAGGCCTCTGCGGGGGCGGAGTTCGAGGCGGCGTTCAAGGAGGAGGCGAAGCCGGACCCCGGAGCGGGGGCCACGACCGGGACGACGGGGACGACCGGCGTGGGCGTGGCCATCGCCGACGTCACGGCCAGCACGAGACTCGCCGCCATCGCGCGCGGACGCATGCGCCTCCCTTCCGGGACCCTGCCGACGCAATCACCGGTGACTAGCGCAGTCGACATCAGGACAGGCCGCCCGTCAATAAGGCGCGACGAATGGGTTCAGACTGATATGTCCCGGAGATGATCGTCACCGTTGAAGATCTCAGAACGCGATCCCCGTCAGACGGAGACCGAAAGGCTTGACTTTCCCGTCTCTCGCCCCCTTGCAGGAGGTCTACCTGTGCGTACGGCAGGCCTCGACGTGGAGCCGGTCCCGCCCCGCCCTGGGGAGCACCCGGCTCCGAAAGGCTCTTCCAGATCGTGTCCCCATGACTACCATGGGTAGCGCATGGTCGAGTGCGAACCATGAAGTGAGGCCGGGAGTGACCACCGGAGGTGGTGGCCCGGCCTTCGCGTTCTCAGGAGTCGCGACACCCCCGTCGATCACCTTCTCCATCCGCTTGGTGCGCCCCCATGTCATATCAGGTCCACCTCGGCGTACGGCAGGCCTCCGGACAGTGTGGGGAAGCCGGGGCCGCGGTCGAAGAACAGGGAGCCGGTCTCCCACAGGAGGGCGCGCAGCTCGGCGCGGCGCAGGGCGGTCGCCTCCGCGTCGACCCTGAGGTCGTCGCGGGGGCCGTGCAGGACGACCCCGTAGTCGTCGCGGGCTCCCCAGAGCGAGACCTTGCCGTCGCGGACGTCCGCGGCCACCAGGGCGGGGTCGCGTTCCAGCGGGGAGCCCCATCCGCCGCCCCCGGTGGTGCGGATCCGGACGACCTCGCCCGCGCGGACCGGCGAGTCGTCCACCAGGCCCTCCATCCTGCGGCCCTCGATCTCCACGACGAACGGCCGCCCCGCGTGGCCGCCGTTCACCCCCCAGCAGGACAGGATCGAACGGTCGGCGATGGACATGAACGAGGCGTCGCGGAGCATCCGCAGGTGCTTGTCGTAGCCGAGGCCGCCCCTGTGCAGACCGGGCCCTCCCGAGTCGACCGCCAGGCCGAGCCGTTCGACCAGGAAGGGCCAGCGGGACTCGGCGAACTCGACCGGGATGTTGCGCGAGTCGGGCACGACGTGGACGGTGTCCTCCCCGTCGGCGTACCACCGCCCGCCCGAGCCGCCGCCGAGGACCTCCCGCATCAGGTACGGCCTGCCGTCGGCGTCCTCACCGTGAACCCCGGTGTAGCGGATGGTCTCCTGGTCGGCGGGCATCCGCCCCGCCGTGGCCTTGGCCAGCACGCCCGCCAGGACCCCGAGCAGCCGCAGGATCACGAACGTCCTGGCGTTCGTGGGGGCCGGGAAGATCGGGGTGAGCAGCGTCCCCTTCTCCGGGAAGCGCATCTCGATGAGCGGCACGACGCCCTCGTTGACGTCGAGCTCGGCCATCCGCTCCGGCGTCTCGGCCAGGTTGCGCAGGATCGGCGCGAGCCACTTCTTCAGGAACACCCCGTCCGCGTAGTCGCCCGCGTGGTTGATCGGCCCCTTGGCCTGCGGCGACGTGCCCGTGAAGTCGACGAGCAGCGGCGCGGGCGCGGAGTGGTCGACGGTGAGGGTGATCCGCTGGGCGTGCAGGCGCGGCTCGTCGACGCCGTCGTGCTCGGCGTAGTCCTCCCACACGTAGGTGCCCTCGGGGATCCTGGACAGCAGTTCCCCGCGGAAGGTCTCGGTGGTCCTGGAGATGATCGCGTCGAAGCAGCCCTCGACCGCCTCCCGGCCGTAGCGGTCGAACAGCTCTCCCAGCCGCCGCGCGCCCATCAGGCAGGCCGAGCACTCGGCGTCCAGGTCGCCGGCCAGCGAGTCGGGCATCCTGGAGTTGCGCGTCATGATCGTGAGCGCCGCCCTGTTGGGCACGCCCGCGTCCCACAGCCTGATCGGCGGGACCATCAGCCCCTCCTCGAACACGCTGCGCGCGTGCGAGGGCATCGAGCCGGGGACGGCCCCGCCGATGTCGTCGTGGTGCCCGAACGCCTGCACGAACGCCACCACCGCACCGTCGTGGAAGACCGGGACCGTGACGCACAGGTCGGGCAGGTGACCGATGCCGCCCTCCGACAGGTAGACGTCGTTGTGGAAGAACACGTCGCCCTGGCGCATCTCCTCGACGGGGAAGTCCCGCACGACGGGCTGGACCAGCGCCGAGTAGGACCTGCCGGTGAGTTTGCGCAGCCGTACGTCGTGGATGCCCGCGCGGAAGTCGTGGGCGTCGCGGATCATCGGCGAGCGGGCGGTGCGGGCGATGGCGGTCTCGACCTCCCTCTCGACCGACGCGAGGGTCCCCTCGACGATCTCCACCAGCACCGGGTCGACGCCGTGCGCCGGTCGCCTCTCCGCGTTCGCGCTCACCGGTCCCCCACCGTTCCCCGCTCGCTCCGCTCACCGCACCGGGTTCGCCGCACGCCGCACCTCCAGGTTTCCGAACGCGTCCACGGTCACCGTGAAGCCGGGGTGGACGGGAAGGGTCGAGCCGTACTCCTCGACGACGGCGGGCCCCGGGATCGTCGCCCCCGGCCCCAGGTCGGCGCGGCGGTGGACCGGGACCCTGCCCCACTCGTCGTAGAAGACCTCGCGGGTCCCGGCGGGGCGGGGGTCCGCGACGCCGTACGGCCTGCGCCGGATGGCCGGACGGGTGATGGGGCCGATGCCGGAGACGCGGAGGTTGACCCATTCGACGCCGTGCCGGGGGTCGTCGCGGTAGCCGTACCCGTAGAGCCGCCGGTGCGCCTCGTGGAAGCGGTCGAGCACCTCGGCCCGCCACTCCTCGTCGAGCGGTCCCGGCGGGGCGGGCACCCTGACCTCGTAGGCCTGGCCGTGGTAGCGCAGGTCGGCGCTGCGCGCGTAGACGTGCCGTTCCGCGGGGAACCCCTCCCGGTCGAGGGCCTCCGCCGCCTGTTTCTCCAGCTCGCCGAAGATGTCGGCCGCCGCGTCGAGGGAGAGCTCCCCGGCGACGAAGGTGCGCACGTAGTCGTTTCTGACGTCGACCGTGAGCAGCCCGAACGCCGAGACGTTGCCCGGGTCCGGCGGGACGACCACCGAGGGCAGGCCGAGGACGTCGATCAGCCTGCAGACCAGCAGAGGCCCTGAGCCGCCGAAGGCGACCATCGGGAAGTCACGCACGTCCAGGCCCCGTTTGACGGTGATCTGGCGGATCGCGTTCGACTGGTTGAACGCGCTGATCTCCAGGATCCCGGTCGCGGTCCGCTCCGGGCTCAGCCCGAGCCTGTCCGCCAGCGCCTCGATCCCGCGTCCGGCCGCGTCGGCGTCGAGCGGGATCTCCCCGCCGAGCAGGTGCGGCGGGACCCTGCCCAGGAAGACGTGCGCGTCGGTGACGGTGACCTCCGCGCCGCCTCTGCCGTAGCAGAGGGGCCCGGGGTCGGCTCCGGCCGATCTGGGGCCGACCTTCAGCGTGCCCTCCGGGGAGAGCCACGCGACGGAGCCGCCGCCCGCGCCGACGGTCACGATGTCGATCATCGGGATCTTGCAGGGGTAGCGGCCGACGCTGCCCTCGGTGGTCAGCGAGGGCTCGCCGTCGACCACGACCGCGACGTCGGTCGAGGTGCCGCCGCCGTCCAGGGTGATCACCGATGGATGCCCGGCGGTCGAGGCGACCAGCGCCGCGCCGAGCGCGCCCGCGGCCGGGCCGGACAGGACCGTGGTGATGGGCTGGTGCACCACCTCGGCCGCCGACAGCACTCCCCCGTTGCTCTTCATCACCGAGAACGGCACCCCGGTTCTCCGTACGGCGTCGCCCCCCGGCCCCGGACCGCCCCCCGGCACCGCGTCACTCCCCGGCCCCGGGCCGCTCTCCGCCACGGCGTGGCCTCTCGCCTCCGAGCCGCCCTCCGGCACAGCGCCGTCTCCCGGCACGGCGTCGCCGCCCGCCGTGCGGCTCGACCGCTCCAGGCGCTCGGACAGGTTGGCGACGTAGCGGCGCATGGTCGGCTTGACGGCGGCGTCCACCAGGGTCGTGACGGACCGCTCGTACTCGCGGTACTCGCGCAGCACGTCGCTGGAGATCGAGACGACGGCGTCGGGGTGCTCGCGTTCGAGGACCTCGCGCATGCGCAGCTCGTGCCCGGGGTCGGCGTAGGAGTGCAGGAAGCACACGCCGATCGCGGTGATCCCCTGTTCCCTGAACCATCTGGCCGCCGCCACCGCCTGCGCCTCGTCGAACGGCCTGACCTCCGCGCCGGTGTGGTCGAGGCGTCCGCCGACGGTCCTGATCCGGTGCACCGGGACGATCCTCGGCGGCTTGACCCAGAAGTAGGAGTTGCCGTAGCCGTCGGGGACGCTCTGCCTGGCGATCTCCAGCACGAACTCGAAGCCCTCGGTGGTGACGAAGCCCAGGTCGGCGATGCGGTCCTCGAGGAGCTGGTTGGTGGCGACGGTGGTGCCGTGCACGATCGCGACCACCCCCTCCAGACCGGCCTCCAGCCCTTCCTCCAGGTCTTCGTCCGCGCCTCCGTCCGGGCCTTTCTCCGCACCGGTCGCCCGGCCGCCTGCGAGACCTGCCTTGACGAGGACCTTGCGCACCCCCTCCATGAAGCCGTCCGCCGGGTTGGCGGGGGTCGAGGGAGTCTTGGTCGTGGTGATCTCACCGGTCTGCTCGTCCACCGCGACCACGTCGGTGAACGTGCCTCCGGTGTCGACTCCGATACGGACGCTGCGCATGCTCCGGATCTACCCGGTTTCCCGCTGTTTCCAAATCGGCGGACACTGTCGAAGCCGCACTCCCTCCCTGGGGCACGGAACAGGCACGGACGACGAAGGAGGACCCGTCAGCCCGCGGCCGGTTCGCCGGCCTCGGGTCGCGCATCGGCGCGGGCGGGCAGTCCCTCGTAGTAGGGCTTCATCGACGGGTAGTAGTCGTCGAAGCCGGGCGTGGGCGTACCCTCGCGGGCGGCCACGAGCATGTCGAGGTAGTACTCCCAGCCGGGGCCGACCTCGCCGATTCCCTCCTCGGTGTCGAGGTGGTGCACAAGCCGCAGCTCCGTCGAGCCGTTCGCCTCGGACAGCAGCAGCTCCATCCGCCAGGACCCGGACTCGTCGGTCGTCGACACCGCCAGCCGCCGCGGCGGGTCGCACGCGTCGATTCGCATCTCGCACCACGGAGCCTGGTCCTCGAACGCCATCTGCACCTTGATCGTCCGTCCGGGCGCGGCGTCGCCCTCCCACGGCCCGAACCAGCGGGCTGTGCGGTCGGACTCGGTGACGCCGGCCCACACGTCCTCGGCGGGCGCGCGGAACGTCCTGCTGAGGACGAGATCGCTTCCGGCCTCGGTGCGGAACAGTCTGCCGACGGGTGAACGGCTCATGCGGTGTTCTCCTTCGCCTGGCCCGCCGCGCCGCGCGCACGGTGTTCGCGGCGGGTTCGATAGATCTCTGTCTCCAGTGCGTCGAGGCGGCGCTCCCAGCCGGAGGGCTGGACGAACGGGGCGAGCCACTCGGCGAGCTCGGCGAACGCCCCGGCGTCGAGCGCGTAGAGGCGTCGCCTGCCGACGAGCTCGTCGCGGACAAGCCCGCTGTTCCTGAGAACGCGCAGATGGCGGCTCACCGCGGGCCTGCTGATGTCGAAACGCTCGGCGATCTCCCCCGCGGAGAGCCGCCGGTCGCGCAGCATCACCAGGATCTCTCGTCGTACCGGGTCCGCGATCGCCCCCGCCACCTCGTCCACCCGGAAAGCGTAACCTACTGGTTACGCGTCAGCAACGGCGGTTCCGTGGTCACGCGGCGGGCGAGGACGTGGGCTTCATGACGAAGACCCCTGGACCGGGGTCCAGGGGTCTTCGTTTCGGATGGGAATCCGGGATTCGGACGGGGTCAGAAGTCGAATTCGCCCTTCTTCGCCCCGTCGACGAACGCCGCCCAGACCTCGCCCCGCACCACGTAGGGGGCCTGGTCGGGGGCCTCGGTGTCGCGAATTCCGACGCGCCCTCCGGACAGGGGGGCGACCTCGATGCAATTGCCGCCGTTCGACGTCGAGCGTTCCGCCTTGCGCCAGGCCGCGGTCTTCAGTTCGGCCGTGAGGTCCACTTCTCCACCATCCTCTTCCGAATGAACTCGACCGACGCACTATGGGGGAGGGATTCCGCCCTAATTGCGTCAAATTTCATGGTAGCCGTAGCGACAAGGGCTGAATTGGTCGTCACGAGCGGTTCGGCGGCCGTTTCGAGATGAACCGTGTGGCGCTGCCCGTCGGCCGACTGCGCGAGGGTGATCGCCCCGCTCAGGCCGGAGGTGGCACCGAGCGGCGTGATCTGGAGGGTGATGTGCGGCGCGTCGGCGATCTCGATCAGGTGCGCCAGCTGCTCCCGCATGACCTCCGCTCCCCCGATGGGCCGGTTGAGAGCGCCCTCGTCCAGGAGCACGAGATACATCGGCGGCCCGGTGCGGCCGAGGATCTTCTGCCGCGCCAGTCGCGCCGCGACGAGGCTCTCGACCCGGTCCTGGTCGAAGCCCGGCTCGCAGCGCAGGAGCGCGCGGGCGTAGGCCTCGGTCTGGAGCAGGCCGGGCACGACCAGCGGCTCCCACGTCCTGAGCGCCCCGGCCCCCTCCTCCTCGCTCAGCCAGGGACGGAACCAGGTGGGTGACTGGTTGCGGTGCTTGGAGATCTCGACCCACAGCTCCCAGAGGCCCGGCCCGAAGATCTCCTCGCATCTCGTGATGAACTGCTCCACGGGAGCGCGTTTGCCGATCTCCACCGAGCCGACCAGGCTCGTGGAGTATCCGATCCGGCGTCCCAGCTCCGCCTGGGTCAGGCCTTCCGCCAGCCGCAGTCGCCGTAGTTCGACGCCGAATTCCTGTTTTCTCCCCGCCTTCGGATCCAGTTCGCGCAGTGCGGGCATTACCGCCTCCTTGTGGTGCGTCCCACAAAAATCACACGTTTGACACACATCCATGCGACACCTTGTCAGGTGATTGCATTGATGAGCCTGTCCGCAAATTACATCCCAAGCGGCAGTCTATGCAGGGGAAACATCAGAAGGGCGGGAGCCGTTAGTCCGATCTCACATAAAGCCCGGAGATCAACGTGACAGGTAAATGTATTTATCGGACAGAAAAGGCAACGGCGGTGATTCACATGGCTTCAGGGACCGATCTCGTCAAGGTGGGAATCCTGAAACTGCCCCGCGACGACAGAGCGCCCGGCCTCGTTCGCGGGGAGATGCGGCGGTGGCTCGGGACGGAGCACCCGGCGCTGTCCGGGCTCGTCCTGGCGGCGTCCGAACTGGTGACGAACGCGGTGCGGCACGCCGACGCGGGACACGGCAGAAACTGGGTGATCACCGCGCTGCACGAGGGAGGTCACTTCCTGAGGCTGGCGGTGACCGACCCGGGCTCTGCGTCGTCGGTCCCGCACCGGCTCTCCGCCGGGTCCGTCACGGAGCCGTCCGGCGGAGAGGGCGGGCGTGGGCTGTTCATCGTGAACAGGCTGTCAGGCGGGCGCTGGGGCACCTATGTCGTGCCCGGCGACGGGCACCGCGTCGTCTGGTGCCATCTGGCTCCCACCGCCGTCGAGGACGAGGAGCCCCCGGCTCCCCTCCCGGCCGCGTCCCCGACGACGCGGCCGGCCAACATGTCTTCCTCCCCGCCAAGCGCCTCACCGGGCGCCGCGCCACGCCTGGCCGTACCCGAGGCTCGAAGACCCCGCTGAAGCGCGGGCGTCCGCGTCGCTCTCCCTGCCCGGCGGGTGGAACACGACCATCGCGGGCGGAGGAGCGGGTCGGGCCGGGGGCGACGTTCTCCCTGCGGGAGCGTCAGCGGCGGCGGGGGCCCATGGTGGAGCCGATCACGGAGTCGGCGTCGTGGGCGTGCACCTTGGCGGCGAGACGGATGGCCATCTCGCTCGTACGGCGCAGCTCCGCCTCGACCCTGTCCTTGCCGGACTGGCCGACCTGCACGCCGAAGTAGGCGCCGATGATCGCGCCGGAGACGCCGACGAGACCGGCGAACGGGGCGGTCGAGTCGCCGCCGCGCATGGCGATCACCACGAAGGCGACCAGGATGACCACCAGGCCCGTGACGACCACGTAGAACCCGTAGCGCCAGCGGGCGGCCTCCGCCTTGGCGGCGACGGCCTCGTCCTCGGTCATCATCGCCGCGAGCGCCACGGGGATCTCGACGGTCTCACCGGTCGCGGAGGCCGGGGGCATGGCGGAGGACGTCACGGCGGGGGCCTTGGTAGGGGCCTTGTTGTTGATGGGTGGAGCGGAGTTGTTGGTGGTCGTCACGTGTTCTCCCACTTCTCGATAGAGCCTTCACGAATCTCCCACGCTTTACACGATCAAGCCAAGTCAGGGGTTTAGCGCGGGATCCGACATTCCTACCAGCGCACCGCCTCCCCAAACCCCCACATCCGAACCACTAGGCTGACCCCCCGTGACCGAACTGTCCGCCCTCTCCGCCGCCCCCACGGGAACCAGGGACGGAGTGCTGCGCTTCTACTTCGGCCCGATGGACTGCGGCAAGTCCACGCTGGCCCTGCAGATGAACTACAACCACCGCCGTCAGGGCAGGCGCGGCCTGGTGCTGACCAAGCACGACCGCTCGGGCGGCCCCCAGGTGACCAGCAGGATAGGACTGGGCAGCGAGGCCGTCGAGGTCGAGGACGACCTCGACCTGGTCGCGCTGGTCCGCGAGCACCGGCCCGTCGACTACGTGATCTGCGACGAGGCGTGTTTCTACACCGTCGCCCAGATCGAGCAGCTCGCCGACCTGACCGACGACTTCGGCGTCGACGTCTACGCCTTCGGCCTGGCCTCGGACTTCCGCTCGCAGATGTTCCCCGCCGCGCGCCGCCTGTTCGAGCTGGCCGACGAGATCAGCCGTCTGCAGGTCGAGGTGCTGTGCTGGTGCGGCAGGCCCGGACGCCTGAACGCCCGGGTGATCGGCGGCACGATGGTCCGCACCGGCGAGCAGGTGGTCATCGGCGACACGGGCGACGCCCCCATCCGCTACCAGGTTCTCTGCCGCCGCCACTACCGCGCGGGCGACCTGGGCGAGAGCTGAGCCCCCGTCGTACGGCGGGCGGTCCTGACCCGCCGCCCGCCGTACGACGGGCGGCTTCGGCGCGCCGCCCCTGCCGTACGACGAGTGGCTCCGGCGCGCCGCTGCCGTACGGCGGGCGAGGGACGCGGGCGTCAGACCGCGCAGTAACCGTCGTCGTCGCAGGCCTCGCCGCCGGCCCGCTCCGCCGGGGCCTGCCCGGTCCGCTGCGCGACCTCCTCGAGGGCGGCGAACAGGGCGTCCTCCGGCTGGGCCCCCGAGACGGCGAACTGGCCCTCGAACAGGAACAGCGGGACCGAGCCGACCCCCAGGGCGCGGGCCCTGGAGAGCTCCTCCCGCACGGCCGAGACGCCGTCCTGGCCGTCGAGGTCCGCCTCGACGCCCAGCTCGGCGGCGATCTTGGCGAGCACCTCGCGCGAGCCGACGTCGAGACCGTCGGTGAAGTGGGCGGCGAAGAGGCGGTACAGCGCCTCCTCCCCCTTGCCCTGCTCGCCCGCGAGCCGGACGAGGCGGTGCGCGTCGAAGGTGTTCGCGTGGACCGCGTGCCCGAAGTCCATCTCAAGGCCGTCACCGGCGGCGGTCGTGGTCACGTGCCCGAACATCTGCTCGGCCCGCTCGACGCCGCCGAACTTGGCCGCCGCCCACTCGAGCAGGGGCGCGCCGGTGGACTCGGCGCTCGGGTCGAGCTGGAACGGCCGCAGCTCCACCTCGACCTCGCCCCCCTTGGCCCGGTAGCGCTCGACGGCGCGGGCGAAGCGGATGTGACCGATGTAGCACCAGGGACAGACCACGTCTGAGTAGATTTCTACCTTCACAGAACCCTGCAACCAGCGCGAAGCCTCGCTGATTCCGTTCATCGACTCCGTTCGCCGCCCCTCGGCCGGGAGCCGCCCGGTCCGGAGCCGACCCGGGGCGGAGGTCACGCGGGGCGGAGGTCACTCGGCGGGCCCCTCCGGCGGGATCGCCGTGCCGTCGTCCTCGGGCGCGCCCGCCCGGTAGGCCGCGCGTCCGACCATGTAGGCGGCCACCGTCGCCGTGATCACCTGGAAGAGGCCGGTCAGCAGCAGCGCTCCCGCGGTCGCCCAGGTGGGACGGCGCAGCCACATGGCCAGCAGGATCAGCTGCAGGCCGAGCACCTGGGGTTTGGTCGCCGGATGCATGCGCGCCAGGGTGCCGGAGAACCTGACCATCCCCACCCCCGCGGCGAACGCCAGCCCCGCGCCCACCAGCATGCACGCCGCGGCCGCGGCCTCCAGCGCGGTCAACGGGCCCTCCCGGAGAAGAACCGGGCCAGCGAGACCGACCCGACGAACCCCACCAGGGACAGCACCAGCAGCACCGGCAGCGCGGAGTACGCGCCGAGCGCCGCCGCGCCCGCCGCGACCCCGCACATGACCACGGCGGTGAGCACGTCGAGCGCCACCGCCCTGTCCAGCATGGAGGGGCCGCGCACCAGCCTGCCGAGCGTCATCGCCGCCGCGCCGCCGAGCAGCGCGAGCACCACGGCGTACACCGTCGTCACCGAATCTCCTCCCGGTCCGCGGGGGTGCCGAAGGCCGCGACGATGGCGCCCTCCAGGCGCGTCACGTCGGCCTGCACAGTGGCCCGCACGTCTCCCCTGATTCCGAGCACGTGCAGCACCAGTTCCCTGTCCTCGAGCTCCGCCTCGAGCACCAGGCTGCCGGGCAGCGCCGACAGCGCCACCGTGACCAGCACAGTCATCACCTCCGAGGAGGTGCGCAGCCGTACGCGGACGGTCTCCACCGGCGGCGACGTGCCCAGGCGCAGCGCCCAGAAGGCGACCCTGAAACTGGAGAGCACCAGGTCGGCGGCGAAGCGGACCAGGAAGACGAGCGCCGCGACCGGGTGGATCCTGACCCCCGAGTCCAGCGTCGGCAGCGGCAGCAGCCAGACGACGACGCTCGAGGCCAGCAGGCCGCCGAGCACGTTCCCCACGGTCAGGTCGCCCCACAGCAGCAGCCAGACCACCGTCAGCCAGGCCACCTCCCCGAGGGGGACGGGCCTGCCGAGCAGGGTCGGCGTCCCCCTCACCTCCGGTCCCCGAGGACGGCCGAGACGTACGGCTCGCGGGCGAGCAACTCGACGGCGGTCCGCCGCGTCAGGGCGGACAGCGGCCCGGCCAGCACGGTGTACGACAGGCCGAGCGCCACCAGGGCCGTCGCGGAGCCCAGCATCGGCAGCGGCATGCTCGCGCTGGTGACGATCGCGCGCCCGGTGATCCCCTCCGTGCCGTGCGCCCGCACGACGGGGGTCTCCTCACTCTCCAGCACGGTCCCGACCGGCTCGGTCATCCCCGGGGGCGGCTCCCGCCAGAACGCCTTGCTCCACGTCGTGGCCATGGCGTACAGGGTGAGCAGGCTCGTCACCAGTCCTCCCGCGACCAGGACGAGCGGCAGGGGGCCGCCGACGGCGATCCCCGCCTGGACGAGGGCCAGCTTGCCCAGGAAGCCGGACATCGGCGGGATCCCCGCGAGGTTCATCGCCGGGACGAAGAAGAGCACCGCGATCACCGGGGCCAGTTTCATCAGGCCGCCGAGCCGGTCCAGCGAGGTGGTGCCCGCGCGGCGCTCGACCAGACCGGTCACCAGGAACAGGCTCGTCTGCACGGTGATGTGGTGGACGACGTAGAACACCGCGCCCGCCATGCCCGCGACGGTCGACAGCCCGACCCCGAAGACCATGTAGCCGATGTGGCTGACCAGGGTGAAGGAGAGCATCCGTTTGATGTCGGTCTGGGCGACCGCGCCGAAGACGCCGACCAGCATCGTCAACAGGGCCGCCCACATCAGCAGGCTGCTCACCGGCCCTCCGGGGAACAGCAGCGCCTCCAGCCTGATGATCGAGTAGATGCCGACCTTGGTGAGCAGCCCGGCGAAGAGCGCCGTCGCGGGGGCGGGCGCGGTCGGGTAGGAGTCGGGCAGCCACGCCGACATCGGGAAGATCGCGGCCTTGATCACGAAGACCAGCAGCAGGGTCAGCTCGACCAGCAGCTTGAGATACTCGGGCAGCACGGAGAACCGCTCGGCGAGCTGGGCCATCGACACCGTTCCCGTCGCGCCGTACGACACCGCGAGCCCGACCAGGAACAGCAGCGAGGACGCCAGCCCGACCAGCACGTAGGTGGCGCCCGCGCGGATGCGGGACTCGGTGCCGCCGAAGGTGAGCAGCACGTAGGACCCGCTGAGCAGCATCTCGAACGCGACGAAGAGGTTGAACAGGTCACCGGACAGGAAGGCGTCCGACACTCCGGCGACCATGACGAGGTAGGCCGGGTGGAAGATCGCCAGTGGCGCGGCGTACTCCTGGTCGGCGTAGGCCTGCGCCAGGGAGTAGACCATCACGCAGAGCGTCACCGCCGAGGAGACGACCAGCATCAGCGTGGAGAGCCGGTCGGCGACGAGGGCGATGCCGACGGGGGCGGCCCAGCCTCCCGCGTAGGCGACCAGCGGCCCGCCGGTGTCCGCCGCGACCAGCAGGACCAGCGAGACCGCCAGCACCGTCGTGAGCGTCACCACGCTGATGAGCGCCTGCAGCCTGCGCGACCGTCCGCCGATGGCCAGCTTGAGCCCGGCCGCCAGCAGCGGCAGCACGACCGGCACCGAGATCAGCGCCTGCATCAGTCGTCTCCTTCGAGCTCGGGGTCCTGTGCCCTGGCCTGCCGCTCCCGGTCGGCCCTGATCGCCTCCCGCATCTCACGCCGCGCCTGGCGGCGGCGCTCGCGCAGCCGTCTGCGGATCTCCTTCTCCCGTTCGGCCTGCTCCCGCTCCCTGCGGGCGAACTCGGCGCGCATCCGGGCGACGCGCTCGCGCCTGCTCTCCTTCGACGCCTCCTCCGCGCGCTGGGCCTCGGCGAACCGCTCCATGAGCTGTTCGCTGGACAGGCCCTCATCCTTGTGCTCCTGAAGCCAGCGGCCCAGGTCCACGTTGACGTCGCGGATCTGCCGCTCCAGCTCCTCGGCCTCCCCGCGCTCCCGCTCGCGTCTGGCGTCCTCGAGACGGGCCAGCTCGGCGCGCTGTTCCTCGACCAGACGCCGGTAGGCCTCCCGCCTGGCGAGCACGGACCGGGCGAGCTCTCCGCGCCGGGCGCGCAGCCGTACCCTGCGGTCCTCGGTGTCGTCCTGCACCTCGTCTCCGCCCGTCAGCTGCCACGACCGGTGGACCACGGCCAGCAGGAACGCCGTGACGCCCAGGGTGATCACGAGGGAGGTGAGCACCATCGCCTGCGGCAGCGGGTCGGCCATCCGCTCCCTGGCGGACACGCCGAGGATCGGCGGCTCCCCCGCGGGCCCGCCCGCCATGACGATCAGCAGGTTCACCCCGTTGCCGAGCAGGATGACGCCGACCAGCAGCCGCACCAGGCTCCGTTCGAGCAGGAGCGTCACCCCCGCGGCCACCAACGTGCCCGAGGCGACGAACGGCACCAGCGAGACGGTCATCGCGCCCCCTCCCCGCCGGGTTCGCCCGTCGCGCCGGCCTCGTCCTCGATCTGCCGGTCAAGCTCGGCGCCCAGGCTGCGCAGGATGTCCTGGACCATGCCGACCACCGAGACGTAGACGCCGACGTCGAACAGCAGCACGGTCGACAGGTGCAGCTTGCCCACCAGGGGGACCGCCAGGTCGGCGGAGAGCATGGTGAGCGGCGCGCCGCCGAACAGCAGGCCGCAGAACGCGGTGACCGTCGACAGCAGCAGCCCCAGGCCGATCAGCACCCCGGCGTGCACGGGCACGGCGAGGGCGAGCTCGTAGCGACCGCCCGCCAGGTAGCGGACCACCAGCGCGAGCCCCGCCACGATGCCCCCGGCGAACCCGCCTCCCACCATGCTGTGCCCGGTGAACAGCAGGAAGACGGAGATCAGCAGCACCGTGTGGAAGATCAGCCTGGCCACGATCTCCAGGACGGCCGCCCGCTGTCCCACGGGCAGGGTCGCCGCCAGCCAGTGCGTCCGGCCCTCGGGTCCGGCCTCCTCCGACGGGCGTTCGAGCGCGTAGGTACGGCGGCGCAGGAAGACCAGGCTGGTGACGCCGAGGGTGAGGACGACGAGCACGGAGCTCTCCCCCATGGTGTCCCACGCCCGGATGTCCACCAGGAGCCCGCTGACGATGTTGGCCGCCCCCGCTCTCTCCGCGGCCGCGGCCATCAGGGAGCCGACCGGAACCGCCTGTCTGGCGCTCACCGCCAGCATCCCCGCCACGACCACCACGACGCCGCTGACCAGCCCGAGGCCGAGGCGCACCCCGAAGGGCACCCTCGGCCTGCCCTCCCTCGGCCCCAGCGGGAGCCTGCGCAGCACCAGGACGAAGACCACCAGGCTCAGCGTCTCCGTGAGGAACTGCGTCAGCGCCAGGTCCGGCGAGCCGTGCACGAGGAGCAGCAGGGCCGTGCCGTACCCGGTCAGCCCGGCGACCAGCGCGAGCACGATGTGCGTGCGGATCATGAGGGCGACGAGGGCCGTGGCGACGAGCAGCGCCCCGACGACGGACTGTTCCGGACGGGCCCACGGCGTCACGTCGAGACGGATCTCCGGCAGAGGACCGTAGGACATGGCGAAGCCCCCGATCCCCACCACGGAGACGAAGGCGATCACGAGGTAGTCGGTCAGCGAGCCGCGCTGGGTGACCCCGGTCAGCTGCAGGGAGAAGCGGTCCAGGCCTCGCACGACCCCCCAGTAGACCCGCCCCGAGTCCACGACCCGCAGGATCCGCCCCACCCGTTCGACGGCTCCTCCCGCCGCGAAGAGCAGTGCTCCCCCGCCGAGGGCGACGGCCGACAGCAGCAGCGGAACCGCCGCGCCGGTCCACAGGGCCAGGTGGGTGCCGTGTCCCCGCCCCGGGAAGGTGTCGGTGTAGCCGCGCATCGCCTCGCCGTACCGGCCCGCGAAGGGGGCCAGGAGCAGCCCGAGCACGGCCAGCAGCGCCGGAGGCAGGAAGGTCGCGGCGGCCGAGGCGTGCACCGGCGTCGGCTCCCGCCCCGGCTTCGTGCCGAAGGCCCCCCACAGGAACCTTGCGCTGTAGGCGACGGTGAGCGCCGAGCCCGCGACGATCCCGGCCAGTGTCAGGGTGTCGGCGATCCGGCCGGTCAGCAGGGACTCGAAGGCCGCCTCCTTGCCGACGAACCCGAGGAACGGCGGGATCCCGGCCATCGAGGCCGCCGCGGCCGTGGCGACCGCGCAGAGCCACGGCGCGGAACGCCGCAGGCCGCTGAGCTCGCGCAGGTCACGAGTGCCCGTGGCGTGGTCGACGACGCCGACGACCAGGAACAGTGACGCCTTGAACAGGGCGTGCGCGAGCAGCATGGCGACGCCCGCGAGCGCGGTGTCCCGGGTGGCGGCCCCGAACAGCACGGCCAGGAAGCCGAGCTGGCTGACCGTGCCGTAGGCGAGCATCCGCTTGAGGTCGTACTCGCGCAGCGCCCGCCAGCCCGCCAGCACCATGGTGAGCAGGCCGGACGACACGGCGACCGCCTGCCAGACGGGCGCCGCGCCGAACGCGGGGCCGAGCCGGGCGAGCAGGTAGATCCCGGCCTTCACCATCGCCGCGGCGTGCAGGTAGGCGGAGACGGGGGTGGGGGCGGCCATCGCGGCGGGCAGCCACATGCTGAACGGGAAGATCGCCGACTTCGACAGCGCCCCGGCCAGGACCAGGACCAGCGCCGCCGGGACCAGAGCGCCGGAGGGCGGGTGCGCGACGATCCGTGAGATCCGGTAGGTCCCCGCGGCCTCCCCCAGAATGATCATCCCCGCCAGCATGGCCAGGCCGCCGAAGGCCGTGACGGTCAGCGCCTGCGTCGCCGCCCTGCGGGCCGCCCTGCTCTCGGGATCGTGGCCGATCAGCAGGTAGGAGAAGACGGTGGTCAGTTCCCAGAACACGTACAGCAGCAGCAGGTTGTCGGCGACCACGAGGCCGAACATCGCCCCCGCGAAGGCCACCAGCACCCCGCCGAACCGGCCGAGACCCCCCTCACCCGCGTCGAAGTAGCGGCAGCAGTACACCAGGATCAGCGCGCCGACGCCGGTGACCAGGGACATCATGAGCAGCGTCAGCGCGTCGACGCGAAAGGACATGGCGAGCCCCAGGACGGGGGCCCAGTCGTGGTGCGACTCGACGGGGACACCCGTCAGGGTCACCCACAGCGTGTAGGCGAACCCGCATGCGGGCGGCACGGCCAGCACGAGGAAGGCGTCACGGCCGAGTCTGCGCGCCAGAGCCGGGGCGCACACCGCCGCGACGGCGTGCAGGATCAGCAGCGGCTCCATGTTCCCCCGGGCACCGTCGTGGTCGGCATACCCCAAAGTGCCAGGAGCGGCATGTTTCACCGCCCAACGCCCCGCCCCCTTGACCCGAAAAGCGCCCCTTCTTCACCGCCGCATGATCCCTTCACACCGGTTTCCCCCTGCCTGACCGGTCATGAACGGTGCACGACGAGATCGAGCAGCCAGGCGACGACCGCCCCCGAACTTCCGGCGATCACCGCGTCGAGCAGCAGGTGGAGGAGGACGGAACGACGACGGACCGGGCGGTCCCGTACGGAGTCCTCCTCGGGTACGGGAGGAGCCGACGACTCGGGTACGGGAGGAACGGACGACTCAGGTGCGGGAGGGGCGGCGGCGCGAATCGTGGTGATCACCGTGACGCGGACCTGGTCGGAGGGGGTGACGCGGTCGGACATGAACGGCCTCCTGCGGGCTGGGCGCCCCGGCTCGGTGGTGCGGGGCGCATGCCGTGATTAAGCCGGTCCGGCAGGTTTTCCGGTTCGCGTTCCCTGACCCGCCCGAGGCGGGCAGAGTGGTTGATCAGGAGCGTTGCGCCGGCACGGGTTCTCCGGCCGGTTTCCGATCCGGATCGGACGACGGTGGGAGGCCGGGTGGCCCTGGCGGACGACACGACCGCGAAGTACTCCGAGGCGCTGCGCGAGTTGCACGAGGCGGCGGGCTCCCCCACCGGAGAGACGATCAAGCGTCAGGCGGAGAGGCGGCGACCGCCGTTGAAGATCTCAAACCAGTCGTGGAGCGACTGGCGCAGAGGCCTGAACGTCCCCTCCGACGAGGCCGAAGCCCGATTCCTGATCGCCTGCCTGAAAGGCCTGGCCAGGCGGAGGTCACCGGAGTACGAACCTCCGCCGGACGCGTGGTGGGAACAGACCCGGAAACGGGCACTGGAGGAACGGCGCGCCGGAACCGGAAGGGGCGGTCGTCCGCCTGCCCGTCATCCGGCCCCTCGAGGGCGGCGTCCGGTTCCCCTGATGCCGGAGGGGGGCCCGCCCCCGGGTGACCTCGCCGGACGTGAGGCCGACGTCGCCGAGCTGGACCTGTGGCTCGACGGCGCCGACACGTCGGTCGCCGTGCTCACCGGGCTCGCGGGCGTCGGCAAGACGGCGCTGGCCACGCATGTCCTTCACCGCGCGCTGGACACCGGGCGGTTCGGCGGCTGTCTCTTCGTCGACATGCAGGGCTACGACCCACGGCGCAGGAAGGACGCCGACCAGGTGCTGGCGTCGTTCCTGCAGACACTCGGCGTCGCCGCGGGCGACGTGCCCGCAGAACCGTCCGCCCGCGAGGCGCTCTACCGGTCGATCCTCGCCGACTGTGAACGCGGCGGCCGGTCTCTGATCGTCGTCCTGGACAACGCGTGCTCCGCCCGTGACGTCGCGCCGTTGCTGCCTGGATCACCGGCGCACAAGGTCCTGATCACCAGCCGCCACACACTCGCGGACGTGGGCGGGGCCCGAATCGTGGAACTGAGGGAGCTGTCGGCCGCCGAGTCGCTCGCCATGCTCGCCGGACGCCTCCGTGCGGCGGGCAACCGCGCCCCCCTGACCGGCGCGGACACCGAACAGCTGGCCGAGACGGCACGGCTGTGCGGCCGTCTCCCGCTGGCGCTCCACATCGCCGCGGCACTGCTGATCTGCGAACCGAACATGCCCGTGGCGAGCCTGGTCCGCGAGCTGTCCGCCACGGCCGAGAGACTGGACACCCTGGAGTACGAGGACCTCGCGGTCCGTGCGGCGTTCGAGCTGTCCTACCGGCACCTGACACCCGCGCAGGCCCGGCTGTTCCGGCTGCTGGCGCTCAATCCCGGCGACACCGTGGGAGCCGAGGCCGCCGCGGCGCTCGTCGGACTCAACGGGCATCGCGCCCACCGCCTCCTGCGATGCCTGCGCACGGCGCACCTGATCGAGGACGGCTCGGCCGAGGGTCGATACCGCTTTCACGACCTGATGCGCGAGTTCGCCGGGGAACTGCTGTCCGCCGAGGAGCCCGCCTCCGAACGCGACGCCGCGACCGACCGTCTCCTGGAGTACTACGAGAAGGCCGTCTCAGCGGCGAGGCGCGCCTGGTTCGGCCTCGGGGAACGGCCGAGCGCAACCGCGGTGCGGAAGGCCCTGTCGTGGCTGGACGCCGAGCGCTCCAATCTGTTCGCCGCCGTCGCCCTCGCCCACGCCACCGGCCGGTGGCGACGGACGTGCTCACTGGCCGAGTACCTCACCCACTACGCGGAGTTCCGCCACCTGGTGGACGACCTGCTCACCGCGCAGACGCTCGCGTTGAACGCCTCGGCCAGAGTCGGACGGATCCAGGAGTGCACGGCCGCCGCCGACCTCGGCATCGCGTGCCGTCTCGCCCACAGGTACGACGACGCGCTGGCCCACCTCAGGCGGGCGCTGGCGATCGCCGAGAACCTCCCTGGCACGGCACGATGGGGAAACATCCAGCACGATCTCGGCCTCACCTACTTCCAGATGGGTCGCCACGCCGACGCCGAGGCCTGTCATCGAGCCGACCTCGCCGTGTGCCTGTCGAGGGGCGACGTCCGCGGGCAGGCCCACTCGCTGACCGCCCTGGGCGACGCGCAGCGCATGCGAGGACGTCACCTGGAGGCGGTCGTGAGCCTGAGCGAGGCGATCGCCCTCGCCGAACGCCTCGACGCGCCGAACATCCTTCTCATAGCGCACGGCAACCTCGCCCTGACCTACCTCGCCTGGCCCACGGGGCCCCCGCCCGACTACGCCATCCGGCACCTGTGTTCCATGCTCGAAACGGCGACCGCCATCGACGCCCGCCGCTTCAAGGCGCTCGCCTTCCTCAATCTCGGCGCGGCCTACGCCGACCGCTGCCCCCCGTGCAGCCACGACGCGGCCGTCCACTGGGGACAGGAGGCGGCGAAGCTGTTCACCGAACTCGGCGACCTCCGGTACGCGGCCCGGGCCCTGAAGAACGTCGGCGTCGTACACGCCCGGGCCGGTGACCCGGACACGGCGGACGCCTGCTTCCAGAGAGCGCTGGCCGCTTTCACCGACGTCGAGATGTCCCAGGAGATCGAGAAGACGCGTCTGCTGATGTGGGACGTCCCACCCCTCGAAGCGCCCTGCGAGCACTCGCCGCAGGAGGCCTGGATGACGGAGTGGCTCAACGAGCTGCCGCACGCGATCCTGCGAGGAGACACCTCACACCTGAGGCAGGTGATGTTCCTGAAGCCGGTTCCCCGCGACGGACAGATGACGCTCGTGCCGCTGGTTCCGCGCGACGAGGCGTGAACGCGTCGTCGAGGACGGGCGGCCCGCGGTCTACGGACGAAAGGAGGGACCGGGCTTTCTGAGATCAGCCTCTCCTGCCCGTCCGGCCGAGCAGCCAGCCGATCACCGCGCTGCCGAGTGCGACGCCCGCGCCCATGCCGAACGCGGCCAGGACCGGCCACGCCGGGCCGTCGTGGCGGGGCCGCGCGGCGGGACGCTCGAAGACCCGGGCGGCCCCGCCCCGGTCCACGGCCTTCTCCGCGGGCGACGGCGCGGCCGAGGCGGCGGCCTCGCCCTGGAGACCGGCTCCCTGAGGGGCGAAAACCTGGAGGCCGGCGCTCCGAGGGACCGTCCCCTGAAGATCGGGGCTCTGCGAGGCCGCCTCCTGGGGGCCGACCCCGGCGGGAAGGCCGCCCGACAGGTGGCTCTCGACGGCGGAGAAGAACTCGCCCGCCGTCTTCTTGGCGACCGAGCTGAGCACGCGCTGGCCGACGCCGCCGATCATGCCCCCGACCACGGCCTCGGCGTCGTAGTCGATGCGCGTCCCGCCCTCGACCTCGCTGAGCCTGACCTCCACCGTGGCGTCCACGGTTCCCGGGGCGCCCTGGCCCCTGGCCCTGAGCACGAACCGCTGCGGGGCCTCCGGCTCCGACAGGGCGACCTCTCCCTGGTAGACACCCTTGATCGAGGCCACTCCCGCGGTGACCGTCATCCGGTAGGTGTCGGGCCCCGTCTCCTCAAGGCGCTCGCAGCCCGGGATCGTGCGCACGAGCACGGCGGGGTTCTGGAGCGCTGACCACACACGATCTCTGTCGATGCCGAGCACGGCACTGCCTGCGAGCTTCACACCAGCACCCTAGGCAATCACCCGCCCTGCCGATAAGAGCGACATCCGCCCACCGATCGGTGCTTCGGGTCGTTTCTCACACCCCCGCGAGCGGACGCCTCCTCTTCCTCAGGGGCGCGCCCGCCTCGTGCAGGTGTCGCAGGGCCTGGCCGTACGAGGCGAGCAGCCCGCACTCCAGGTAGGGGACGCCCAGCTCCGCGCAGTAGCGCCTGACGATCGGCTGGGCGCGGCGCAGGTTGGGGGTGGGCATGCCGGGGAACAGGTGGTGTTCGATCTGGTAGTTGAGGCCGCCGAGCACCGTGTCGACCACCAGGCCGCCGCGCACGTTGCGCGAGGTCAGCACCTGCTTCCTGAGGAAGTCCAGCTCGTCCTCGCCGGTCAGCATCGGCATCCCCTTGTGGTTGGGCGCGAACGTGCAGCCCAGATAGACGCCGAAGATCGCCTGGTGGACCAGGAGGAACGCCACCGCCCTGCCCGGCGACAGCACGGCGAACAGGGCCGTGAGGTAGGCCGCGACGTGCGCGACCAGCAGTCCCGCCTCCAGTCCCCTGCGCCTCAGCGTGGGGCGGGCGAGCGCCCTGAAACTGGACACGTGCAGGTTGAACCCCTCCAGGGTGAGAAGGGGGAAGAACAGGTAGGCCTGTCTGCCGCCGATGAACCTGGCCAGGCCCCGGCTGCCGGCCGCCTGCTCGGCCGACCAGACCAGGACGTCGGGGGCGACGTCGGGGTCGTGGTCGGAGTGGTTGGGGTTGGCGTGGTGGCGGGTGTGCTTGTCCATCCACCAGCCGTAGCTCATGCCGATGCCCAGGTTCCCCGCGACCAGGCCCGCGATCTCCGCGGCCCGCCTGGCTCGGAAGACCTGCCGGTGGGCCAGGTCGTGCGCGACCAGTGCGACCTGGGCGAACACGACGGCGAGGAAGGCCGCGACCAGGAGCTGGTACCAGGAGTCGCCGACCGCGAAGAAGGCGGCCCAGCCCGCGGCGAACAGGGAGCCGACGACTCCCAGCCGCAGGGCGTAGTAGCCGGGCCGCGGGTTCATCAGCCCCGCCTCCGCGATACGGCGCGACAGGCGCGCGAAGTCACTGCCCCTGTTCCCCTCTCCCGTGCCTCGGGTACGGCCAGGGACGGCCACGGTTGGGTTGGTCACGGATTCTCCTCGGGAGGCCGGGGTCGCTGGACAAGCCGCCGTGAGCCTCACCAGGGGCCGAGCAGCCATCTGTCCCAGGATTTCGGGATTCGGGGTGATCACGTAGCCAGCCGTCACCCCAGCTCGTGGTAGTGCTGGCCCCACCCCCGGACATCATCAGAGGTGATATTCCCGACACATGAGTTGGCGCGCCTTTTGCCCGCATTTGGAGTTCCCTTTACTGGCAGGATGGTGGCCCATGGCATCGGGGAAGTCATGGACGATCAGGATGGCGGCCGCGTTCACGGCCCTGGCGGCGGGCACGGGATGCGCGGCGGGGACCGGCGGCGACGGCTCGGCCCGCGGGCGCGCCGCGGACGGCGCCTCCGCTCCGGCTTCGAGCCCCACCGCGACCCCTGCCCGCCCGCAGGGGCCGCCGGGAGCGCTGCCCAGGCCCGGCGAGGTCGGCCGGATCCCCAGGCCCGCCGACGGGCTGCCGCCTGTGATCAGCTCCATCCCGACCAGGCGGAAGGTGGTCTTCCTGACCATCGACGACGGCTGGGAGCAGGACCCCGGCTTCCTCGCGCGGGTCCGCGACCAGCGTGTTCCGATCACCGCCTTCGTCACCCGCGACGCCGTCGAGGCCAGGGGCGCGACCGACCCGACCGCCCAGGGCGGCAGATTCCTCGGCGCGGGCAAGTGGGACTACGTGCGCGAGCTGCGTGACGCGGGTGTGCGGATCGAGAACCACACACTGACCCATCCGAACATGACGACCCTCGGCTACGAGGGGCAGCGCACCGAGATCTGCGGCACCTCCAAGGTGATCCGCAAGCAGGTCGGCAGGGCTCCGACCCTCTTCCGCCCGCCGTTCGGCAACCAGAACTCCCTGACCCGCAGGGCGGCCGGGTCCTGCGGCGTCGACGCCCTCCTGCTCTGGACCGCGACCGTGCAGCCGGGCGGGAAGATCGCCTACCAGGTGCCGGACAAGAAGCTCCGTCCCGGGGACGTGCTGCTGCTGCACTTCCGCCCCAACCTGTCGCGGGACTTCAAGATCCTGGTCGACAAGATCAGACGCCGGGGCTTCGAGCTCGGCAACCTCGAGGCCTACCTCGAGGCCGCGACCCGCTGACGCGGCGCCCGGAGAGGCTCGCCGGGCACCGCCCGTCGGCGCCGATCCGCCGTCCCCGGGGAGGACGAAGATCGCCGTCCGGTGAACGGCGGGAGGGGAAAGGTCCGCCGCCCGGCGTACCCCGGAGTCATTCGGGCGGCTGACGCCCCGCGGGTGTCGCGTGGCCCACCATTGGTCGTGTGCTCGCGGGGCCTGGTGAACTCGCGAGCCTCCCGGGCGGGCGTTCCCCGCCCGCCCGGGGCGCCGGGGGCACCGTCCCCGGCATCACAGGGAGAGCAGGCGTCGCGAGCCGAGGGGACGATCTCGGTCCGGCAGAGAAGTGCGGTCTCGTACCGGACCATGTGACAGAGATCGCAGAAGCTCGCGACGCCGATCCACCCTCATGCTCTACGACATGTAGTACTACTAAAAGTAGAACTACAACCTGTAGAGCTCTGAGCCCGCGAGGGGAAGATGGACGCACTGGACCTGGCGCGGTGGCAGTTCGGGGTCACCACCGTTTACCACTTTCTGTTCGTACCCCTGACGATCGGGCTCGGCGTCTTCGTGGCCGGGCTGCAGACCGCGTGGCACCGTACCGGCAAGGAGCACTACCTCAGGTTGACGAAGTTCTTCGGGAAGCTCTTCCTGATCAACTTCGCCATGGGCGTGGTCACCGGCATCGTGCAGGAGTTCCAGTTCGGCATGAACTGGAGCGAGTACTCGGTCTTCGTCGGCGACGTCTTCGGCGCGCCGCTCGCACTCGAGGCCCTGCTCGCCTTCTTCCTCGAGTCGACGTTCCTCGGCCTGTGGATATTCGGCTGGGACAAACTGCCCAAGCGCATTCACCTGGCCACCATCTGGGCAGCGGTGATCGGCTCCAACCTGTCGGCCTACTTCATCCTCGCCGCCAACGCCTGGATGAAGCACCCGGTCGGCTACGAGGTGGTCGACGGCAAGGCCCGCATGACGGACCTGTGGGCGGTGCTCACCAACTCCACCGCGCTGGCCCAGGTGCCCCACGTGGTGGGCGCGGCCTTCGTGGTCGCGGGCGGATTCGTGCTGGCGGTGTGCGGCTACCGGATCCTGCAGGAGCGGCGGGCGGACCCGGACCGCACGAGGCCGATGCGACGGGGCGCGACGGACATGTGGCGGACCCCGATGCGGGCCGCGCTGGTCATGACCGCGATCGCGGGAGCCGTGGTCGCGGGCAGCGGGGACATGTCCGCCAAGCTGCTGCACGAGCAGCAGCCGATGAAGCTGGCCGCCGCCGAGGGACTCAGGCACGACACGGCGGGAGCGCCGTTCTCCCCCGTGCCCGGGGTCAAGGTGCCCATGCTGCTCAGCTTCCTGGCGACCGGCGACCCGCAGGCGGTCGTGCACGGCACCGAGGACCTGCAGGCGCGCTTCACCCAGCAGTTCGGTCCCGCCGACTACCGCCCCAATCTGCCGGTGGTCTTCTGGTCCTTCCGCGTGATGATCGTCTTCGGCATGTCGACGGTCGGCCTCTCCGTCCTCGGCCTCTGGCTGACCCGCAGACGTCGCGGGAAGCAGGCCCCGCCGCGTGAGACGCCCTCGTGGCTGGCCCGGGTGTGCGTGCTCGCGCTTCCGCTGCCGACCGTCGCGATGATCTCGGGCTGGCTGCTCAGCGAGATCGGCCGCCAGCCGTGGACCGTCCAGGGCGAACTGCTCACCGCGGCGAGCGTCTCCCCCGGCGTCAGTCTGGGCGAGGTCGCCGTCTCGCTGGCGGTCTTCACCGCCCTGTACGGCGCGCTCGCCCTGGCCGAGGCCGTGCTGCTCGTCCGGCACGTCAAGGCGGGCCCCGAGCCCGTCCCCGCGCGCCGCCCCGAGACGCCCTCCTCCAGCGGGGGCCGGGACGGCGGGAGCGCCGAGGACGCGACCGCCAGGCTCCAGCCGACCCTGATGTACTAGGAGCGCGGAAACCATGGAACTCACCACCTTCTGGTTCGCGGTCATCGCGTTCCTGTGGACCGGCTACTTCGTCCTGGAGGGGTTCGACTTCGGGGTCGGGCTGCTGGCCCCCGTGCTGTCGCGTGACGAGGCCGAGCGCAAGCAGGTGCTCGGCACGATCGGCCCCGTCTGGGACGGCAACGAGGTGTGGCTGATCACCGCCGTCGGCGCGATGTTCGCCGCGTTCCCCGCCTGGTACGCCGGGCTGCTCAGCGAGTTCTACCTGCCGATCACGCTGGTCCTCGTCGGGCTGATCGTGCGCGGCGTCGGCCTCGAGTGGCGGGGCAAGGTGCACCACGCCTCCGACCGCGTCTGGTGCGACCTGGCCGTCATGGTCGGCAGCGGGCTGCCCGCCTTCCTCTGGGGAGCCGTCTTCGCCGACCTGCTCCACAACAGCGCCTTCGCCGCACTGGTCGGCGGGGTGTTCTCCCTGTCGGTGTGCGTGCTGCACGGCGCGGTCTTCGTCGCGCTCAAGACGTCGGGCCCCGTGCACGCCCGTGCCCGCCGTACCGCGATGGCCACCTCGGCGCTCGCGCTGCCCGCCGCCGTGGTCGCGCTGTCCGGGATCCCGTCGGCCCGTACGGCCGTGGCCGACTGGACCGCGTCCCCGTGGCTGTGGGCGTGCGCGCTGGCCGCGATGGCGGCCCTGGCCGCCGGGGTCGCGCTGACCTGGCGGGGCCGCGACGGCTGGGCGTTCACCGCGACCGCCTCGTCCATCGCCCTGGGGGCCGTGGCCCTGTTCGGCGCCCTGTGGCCTGCCCCGCTGCCGGGCCTCACGGTGGCGGACGCCGCCTCCGGCCCCTACACGCTGGGCGTGCTGACCTGGATCGGCCTGATCGCGCTGCCCTTCGTGCTCGGCTACCAGGGCTGGACCTACTGGGTGTTCCGCAAGCGCCTCGTCGCCGAGGTCTCCTGACCCCGCTCAGGACCTTGACGGGCCGCGCCGCCGGGAGGGGGGCGGCGCGGCCCGTCAGGGCGCGGCGCGGCGCAGGTCGAACAGCTCCGACGGGGAGATCGGCATCCTGGAGATCCTGATGCCCTCCGCGTCCTCGACGGCCGAGGCGATCACCGCCGACACCGGGATGACCCCGGCCTCGCCCGCCCCCTTGATGCCGAGGGGGTTGAGCGGGGAGGGGGTCTGCAGGTGGGCGGTCTCCACGAACGGGACCTCGGTCGCGTACGGCATCAGGAAGTCCATGAACGAGGCGTTGAGCAGCTGGCCGTGCTCGTCGTAGGCCATCCGCTCGTACAGCGCCCCGCCGACGCCCTGGGCGACGCCGCCGTGGATCTGCCCCTCGACGATCATCGGGTTGATCAGGTTGCCGCAGTCGTGGACGACGGCGTAGCGGAGGATGCGGATCTCGGCCGTCAGCGGGTCGGTCTCCACGATCGCCGCGTGCATGCCCGAGGCGAAGGTCGAGCGGATCGGCGAGTAGTAGTCGCGTCCCTCGAGCCCCGGCTCCTCCCCCTCGGCCACCGGCGGCCTGTCGAAGGACGACGTCCCCGCGAACTGGGTGGCGCGGCCCGCCTCCGCGTCGAAGGCGTAGCGCAGCGGGTTGGACAGCACCGCGACCGTCGCCAGCGGGACGGCGACGCCGGGCGAGCCGACCACCCTCACCTCGCCGTCGACGATCTCCAGGTCGCCCGGGTCGGCCTCCAGCGCCTCCGCCGCGATCCGCAGGGCCTTCTCCCTGACCTTGCGGCACGCCAGGGCGATCGCGTTGCCGCTCATCACCGCCGCCCGCGAGGCGAACGTGCCGACCGCGTAGCCGAACCTGCGGGTGTCCCCGGTGACCACGGAGACCCGCTCAAGCGGCACGCCGAGCTCGGAGGCGGCGATCTGGGCGAAGGCCGTCTCGTGGCCCTGCCCCTGGGAGGTCAGCCCGGTCGAGACGTGCACCCGGCCGTCGGAGGTGACCTGGACGTGTCCTCCCTCGTAGGGGCCGACCCCCGTGCCCTCGACGTAGCAGCCGACGCCGATGCCGATCCTGCGTCCCTCGGCCGCCGCCAGCTCCTTCGTCCTGTCGAAGGAGTCCCAGCCGATGAGCTCCTTGAGCATCCTCAGCGACCCGGGGTAGTCACCGCTGTCGTAGATCAGCGGGCGGCCGTCCTGGAAGATCAGGCCCTGGTCGTAGGGGAACTCGTCGGGCTGGATGAAGTTGGCCTCGCGCACCGCCGTGCGGTCGGCTCCCAGGTGTTCGGCGATGCGGTCCATCGTCCGCTCCATGCAGAAGACCGCCTGCGGACGCCCCGCCCCCCGGTACGGCGTGACCTGCACGGTGTTGGTGTAGACGGAGGAGAACTCCACCCGGTACGCGCCGAGCTTGTAGGGCCCCGGCAGCTGGGTCGAGGTGATGATCGGCACGATGATCCCGTACGGCGTGTAGGCCCCGTGGTCGTGCAGGATGGTCACGTCGAGCCCGAGCACCCGCCCCGCGTCGTCGAAGCCGACCCTGACGAACTGCGTCTGGGCCCGCTCGTGCGCGGAGGAGACGAAGTGCTCGCGTCTGTCCTCGGTCCACTTGACCTCGTGGCCGAGCAGGATGGCCGCCCACGGGACGAGCACCTCCTCCGGCCACGGATGCACGATCTTGACGCCGAACCCGCCGCCCACGTCGGGCGCGATCACCTCGACCTTGGGCAGCGGCAGGCCGAGCTTGGCGGCGATCGCCATCCTGACGCTGGTCGAGGTCTGGGTGCTGGTGTAGACCCGCAGGGACCGGTCGTCGGCGTCCCACCTGGCGCAGACGCCGCGCCCCTCGAGGGGCATGGAGGCGCTGCGCTCGATGTCCAGCCTGAAGGCCAGCGTGTGCGGCGCGGCCTCGATCGCCTCCCTCGCGCCGAGGCCCGCCGCGGAACGCACCTCCTGCACCAGGTGCGCGCCGACGTTGCCCGGCACGTCCGCGTGGACGAGATGGGCCGACTGCGCCGCCTCCTCGACGCCGACCACCGGCTTGAGGAGCTCGTAGTCGACCGTGATGAGCGCGCAGACGTCCTCGGCGAGGTAGCGGTCCCGGGCGACGACCATCACGACGGGCTCGCCGACGTGCCTGACGACGTCACGGGCGAGCGGGGTCGCGGTGCGGCCGTGGGTCAGCGCCGGATGCGGGATGAGCAGCGGCAGCGGCTCGGCGAGCAGGGGCGGCAGGTCCTCCCAGGTGTAGATCGCCACCAGCCCGTCCACGTCGATCGCGGCCGAGACGTCGATGTCGCGGATCCTGGCGTGCGCGTGCGGGGACCTGACGAACGCGGCCTCGAACGCGCCCTCGCCGAGGTCGTCGAGGTAGCGGCCCTGCCCGGTGAGCAGCCTCGGGTCCTCCCTGCGCCGGACCGGCTCCCCGAACAGCTTCGTCGTCATCGCCGCACCGTCCCGTTCACGACTCCTCCGCGATGATCTCGGCCGCCCGGTGGACCGACTTGACGATGTTCTGGTACCCCGTGCACCGGCACAGGTTGCCGGAGACGCCCTCCAGCACCTCCTCGTCGGTCGGCGCCGGGTTGTCCCGCAGCAGGGCGGTGACCGTGCACAGGAAACCCGGCGTGCAGAACCCGCACTGCAGCCCGTGGCACTCGGCGAAGGCCCGCTGCACCGGCGACAGCGTCCCGTCGGGGGCGGCGAGCCCCTCGACGGTGGTGATCTCGTGCCCGTCCGCCGTCGCCGCGAGCATCAGGCACGACCGGACGGGCTCGCCGTCCAGCAGCACCGTGCAGCACCCGCAGACCCCGTGCTCGCACCCGACGTGCGTGCCGGTCAGCCCGAGGTCGTGCCGCAGGCAGTCGGACAGCAGCCGCCGCCCCGGCGTCTCCACCCGGCGCACGACCCCGTTCACGGTCAGCGTGATCGCGATGTCCGTCACCGGCTCCCCGCCCCTCGTCCTCCGAGCGCGCGGCTCCGCGCCCGCTCACTCATCGGAGGCCGCCCTCGCGGCGTCCCGCAGGGCCCGCTCTGCCAGCGTCCCCGTGAGGTGCCGACGGTAGTCGGCGCTGGCGTGGACGTCCGTCTCCGGCTCGATCCGGTCCCGTACGGCCCGCGCGGCCGACGCCCAGTCGGCCGAGGCGGCAGGGCGGTGACCGCATGCCTCGGTGACGTCGACGAGCACCGGCACCGGCCCCGCGCTCACGCACGCCACCCCGGCCGTGACGACCCGCAGGTCGTCGTCGAGCCGCACCAGCGCCGCGACCCCGGCGACCGCGTAGTCGCCGTGCCGCCTGGACACCTCGTGGAAGGCCGTGCCCGAGCGCGGGGGCAGCGTGGGGAACAGGGCGGAGACGGCCAGCTCCCCCGGCCGGAGCGCCGACTCGAGGGGGCCGGTGAAGAAGCCGGCGGCGGGAACGTCCCGGGTGGCTCCCGGGCGGGCCAGCCGTACCGAGCCGCCGAGAAGGATCAGCACCGCGGGCAGCTCCGCGGCCGGGTCGGCGTGCACCAGGCTGCCGACCACGGTCCCCCGGTTGCGGATCACCGGGTGGGCGACCAGCCTGAGCGCCTGGCGGAGCAGGGGCTGCGCGGCGGCGACCTGCTCCGCGCGCTCCACCTGGGCGTGCCTGGCCAGCGCGCCGACCCTGACGCCGTCGGACTCGACGGAGACGGTGGCCAGCTCGGCGAGCCGGTTGACGTCGACGATGTGCCCGGGCGCCGCCAGGCGCATGTTCAGCATCGGGATCAGGCTCTGGCCTCCCGCGAGCACCTTGCCGTGCTCGCCCGCCTCGGCGAGGGTCTCCAGGGCCTCGGCGACGGAGCCGGGGGCGTGGTAGTCGAAGGGGGGCGGCTTCACCCGGCCGCCTCCTCTCCGCGCGGGCTCCGCGCGGAGACGTCCACACCCCTGCGGCGGGACAGCACCCGCAGCAGGTGGTAGCCCCCCACGACCACGATGGTGCCGAAGGCGATGCCCTCGAGCGCGAAGTTGGCGCCGACCACGTGCCTGACCGGGCCGATGGCCAGGATGATGCCCGCGCCGATGGGGACCATGTTGACCGGGTCGGAGAAGTCGACGCGGTTCTCGACCCAGATCTTCGCGCCGAGCAGGCCGATCATGCCGTACAGGATCACCGTGATGCCGCCGAGCACGCCGCCGGGGGTCGCCGCGACCAGCGCGCCGAACTTGGGGCACAGGCCGAACAGGATCGCGATGACGGCCGCGATGTAGTAAGCGGCCGTCGAGTAGACCCTCGTCGCGGCCATGACCCCGATGTTCTCCGCGTAGGTCGTCGTCGGGGAGCCGCCGAAGGTCGTGGCGACGGCGGTGGCGAGGCCGTCTCCGGCGATCGCCCGGCCGAGGTAGGGGTCGACGTCGACGCCGGTCATCTCGCCGACGGCCTTGACGTGGCCCACGTTCTCCGCGATCAGCGCGATCACCGCGGGCAGCACCAGCAGCACGGCGGAGAACCTGATGTCGGGCAGGTGGGTGTTCGGCCACCCGATCCAGGCGGCGTCCGCGACGGCGGAGAAGTCCACTCTCGGGTGGGTGTCGACCTTGGCGGTCACGGCGTTGTAGGCGGTGATGTCCCCGAAGACCCTGTCGGCCCCCCAGGACAGCAGGAAGCCGACGACCAGGCCGAGCAGGATGCCGATCCTGCCGACGAACCCCTTGAACACCACGAGGAGCACGAAGGTGACGACCATCGTGATCAGGGCGATCCACTGGTCCTGCGGCCAGTAGACGTCGGCGACCACGTACGCCAGGCCGAACCCGATCAGCATGACGACGGCGCCGGTGACGACCGGCGGGAACACCCGGTTGATGATCTGTACGCCGAGGTAGTGGATGGCCACCCCGACCAGCGCGAGCACCAGTCCGACGACGAGGATCGCCCCGGTGACGATCGCGTCGGCCGCGGGCGTGTCGCCGCCGTACAGGGCCCGGATGGCGAGCACGCCGCCGACGAAGGAGGCGCTGGTGCCGAGGTAGCTGGGGATCCTGCCGTTCACGATGAGCAGGAACATGATCGTAGCGACGCCGGAGAACATGATGGCGACGTTGGGGTCCAGCCCCATGACCAGCGGGAAGACGAACGTCGCGCCGAACATCGCGATGACGTGCTGGGCGCCGAAGCCGATCATGCGCGGCCAGGAGAGCCGTTCGTCGGGCCTGACGACCTCTCCCGGCGCCAGGGTCTTGCCGTCCCCGTGTTTGGTCCAACCTGCAACCATCAAGCCCCACCTCTCACCGGGCCGTCGGTCGGTGGCCGCCCCGCAGGCATCCCTCCGGCGAACTCCCCTGCTGTCGTTGCGGGCACGTCAGGCCCGCGGCCGTCGCCTCACACCGTCATGATCTGCCAAAACCGGGCCGTCGGCCGGTGGCCGTCCCGCGCGCCTGCGGCGAGGGCGCCGTCGGCGGACGAGGGACCCCCGAGGAACCGACGAAGGTCTACGGAGGGTTCCCAGGCACGGCTCCGCCGAAACCCGGCGCGGGCCCCCGCCGTACGGCACAGGCACGGCGGGAAGGCGGCGGAAGGTTCGAAGGAGATCTCCCGCCCCGCCGCCACGATGGAGTACCGTGTGTGCCGATGTCGCGACTTTGAGTGAACAGACACCAGTCGGCCCCAGAGAGTAGGCACGCCCCCATGCAGGCTTTCACGCTGCCCGACTTCTACATGCCGTACCCGGCGAGGATCAACCCCCATCTGGAACGCGCCCGCGCGCACAGCGCGGCCTGGGCCCGCGAGACGGGCATGCTCGACTCCCCCAAGCCCGGCGGCGGCGTCGTCTGGGACGAGGCGGCGCTGGCCAGGATGGACTACGCGCTGATGTGCGCCTACACCCATCCCGACTGCGACGGCCCCGCCCTCGACCTGATCACCGACTGGTACGTCTGGGTCTTCTTCTTCGACGACCACTTCCTCGAGCACTTCAAGCACTCCCGCGACCTCCGGGGCGCGAAGGCCCACCTCGACCGCCTTGAGCTGTTCATGACGATGGACGGGCAGACGCCTCCGGAGCCGGGCAATCCGGCGGAGGCGGGGCTCGCGGACCTGTGGGAGCGCACGGTGCCCGCGATGTCGCACGGATGGCGGCGGCGCTTCGTCACCAGCACCCACAACCTGATGATCGAGTCGATGTGGGAGCTGGACAACATCGACCGCGGCAGGATCGCCAACCCGATCGAGTACGTCCAGATGCGCAGGAGGGTCGGCGGGGCGCCGTGGTCGGCCAACCTCGTCGAGTACGCCGTCGGCGCCGAGGTCCCCGACGGCCTCGCCGGGACGAGGCCGTTGCACGTGCTGTGCGACACCTTCTCCGACGCGGTGCACCTGCGCAACGACCTGTTCTCCTACCAGCGCGAGGTCAGGGAGGAGGGAGAGAACTCCAACGCGGTGCTGGTCTTCGAGCGGTTCTTCGACTGCTCGACGCAGGAGGCCGCCGAGCTCGTCAACGACCTGCTGACCTCCCGGCTGCTGCGGTTCGAGGACACGGCGCTGTCGGAGGTGCCCGCCCTGCTGGCCGAGCACGCCGTTCCCGCGCACGAGCAGGTCGCGGTCGGCCTGTACGTCAAGGGCCTGCAGGACTGGCAGTCGGGCGGCCACGAGTGGCACGCGAGGTCCAGCCGATACATGAACGAGGGCGCCGTCTCCGGACCCGGCGTGTCGAGGAGCCCGACGGGCCTCGGCACCTCCGCGGCCAGGTTCCCGTCACTCGCGGCGGGGCCGAGCCTGCGGCTCAGGGCCAGGCAGCGCTCGCACGTGCCGTTCACGCCGGTCGGGCACCTGCCGCTGCCGGAGTTCCACATGCCCTTCCCGATCCGCACCAGCCCCCACCTGGAGGCCGTGCGCCGCGACCTGGTCGGCTGGGCGCGGCGCACGGGCCTGTTCGACTCGGTCCCCGGAGTCGAGGCGGGCGGGGTGTGGGACGAACGGCGCTTCCTCGGCTTCGACTTCGCGTACTGCGCGGCGATGATCCACGCGGACTCCGACCGGGAGCAGCTCAACCTGTCGGCCGGTTGGCTGGCCTGGGGGACCTACGGCGACGACTACTTCCCCGTGGCGTTCGGCGCGACCCGCAACCTCGCGGCGGCGAAGCTCTGCAACGAGCGTCTGTCCGCGTTCATGCCGCTGGACGCGGGGGCCGTCCCCGAGCCGACGAACCAGCTCGAACGGGGGCTGGCCGACCTGTGGCGGCGCACCGCGGGACCGATGGAGGAGCCCGCCAGGCGGGAGTTCCGCGAGGCGGTCGAGAGCATGACCGCCAGCTGGCTGTGGGAGATGGACAACCAGACTCACAACCGCGTCCCCGACCCGGTCGACTACGTCGAGATGCGCCGCAGGACGTTCGGCTCCGACCTGACGATCAGCCTGGCCAAGCTCGCGCACTACGACGTGGTGCCCGCCGAGATCTACCGGACGCGGGTCATGCGCGAGCTGGACACCGCGGCGCAGGACTACGCCACCTTCACCAACGACCTGTTCTCCTACCAGAAGGAGATCGAGTTCGAGGGGGAGCTCCACAACGTCGTCCTGGTCGTGGAGAACTTCCTGGGCGTCGACCGGCTGGCCGCCAGGGACGTCGTGGCCGACCTGATGACGGCGCGGATGAGGCAGTTCGAGCACCTCGTCGCCCACGACCTGCCCGCCCTGTTCGAGGAGTTCGACCTCGACGAGCAGGTCAGGGGGATTCTCACCCGGCACGCCGACGGCCTCAAGGACTGGATGTCGGGCATCCTAGAGTGGCACCGCAGGTGCGCGCGATACACCGAGGCCGAGCTCGTGAGGCATCACCGCGGCGCGCCGGTCCCGGCGGGCTCGCCGTTCCTGCCCTCGGGGCTGGGCACCTCGGCGGTCAGGGTCGCGGTGTCGGCGGGAGCGGGCGGGCTCCGCGCGTCGGCCCTACGCCCTTCTGACGCGACCCGCTGAGCCCGCGCCCGCGTCGAACGCGGGCTCAGGCCCAGTGCCCTGGCCGTGACGTGCCGGCCTCGTGCCCGCGTCGGACGGGTCGGGCGAGGTCAGCCGCCGGGGGCGACCACGTGGATCTCGAAGCCGTCCCCGGCGACGACCTGGCCGGCGCGGATCTTGCAGGTCTTGCGGAGCTCGACCTGGCCGTCGACCGTGACGTTGCCCTCGGCGATGAAGTGCTTGGCCTGGCCGCCGGTGTCGGTGACGGCGCAGTACTTCAGCAGGTCGCAGAGCGGGATGTAGTCGGTTTCCAGCTCAAAGGTCTCGTTCACGGTCGAGAGTCTAGATGCCGCGCATCCGCAGGACGTGCAGCGCGAGGGTGAGGTTCAGCCTCAGGTGGGCGTCCTCGGTGAAGTTGCCGAGCATCCGTTCCAGCTTGCCGATGCGGTAGCGCAGCGTGTTGTAGTGGAAGTGCAGCCTCCTGGCCGTCTCCGCGACGTTGAGGTTGGTCTCCAGCAGCACCTGCAGGGTCCGGCGCAGGTCGCCGTTCTCCGCGTCGGTGTCCGAGGCGAGCGGGCCGAGGGTCTCCCGGACGAAGGCGTGCAGCTCGGCGGTGTCGTTGACCAGGGAGAGCAGCCGGTAGACGCCGAGCTGGTCGAAGTGGGCGACCGCGCCGGGGCCGTGGAGCTGGCGGCCGACCCTGGCCGCCTTCAGGGCCTGGCCGTACGCCTCGGGCAGCGCCTCGGCTCCGACGGCGGTACGGCTGGCGCCGGTCGAGAAGGTGGCGGGCAGGCACTCGGCGAAGGCGGCGACGGCGTCCTTGGCCAGGCGGCCCGTGTCGACGGTCGCGTCCACGATGGTGACGACCTCGTGGGAGAAGCCCGCGACCGCGCCGCGCCGGTCGTGGCGGCGCATCGCGCTGGTCCAGCAGGTGAGCAGCCGGTCCTGGGTGACGCGTTCGTCGCCCTCGGGGTCGAGCTCGGCCACCAGGACGGTGACGGGGCGCTCCAGGTCCCAGCCGAAGGCCTTGGCCCGCGCGGCGACCCGCTCGGAGCCTCCCGCCCTGCCGGTGAGCACGTCGCGCAGGAAGTCGGCGCGGTACTTGCTCTCGACCGCGTTGACCGCCTCCTGCCGGGTGACCACGAGCGCGGCGACCGTGGCGGCACGTTCCAAGATGCCGACGTCGCTGTCGCCGGTCGCCCCGACGGGGACGCAGGCGACGATCCTGCCGTGGTGGTGGCCGCCCGCGACGACGGGAACCGAGGTGTGGCGGCCCTCGGGGGCGGCGCGCAGCTCGGCCACCTGCTCGGCGGGGCCCGCGGCTGCCAGCGTCTGCCCCGCCCCGTCCAGCACGGCGACGGCCACGCCCAGCAGCCCGGCCACCTCGGCGGTCACCTCCCGCAGCCCGCCCCCGGCGAGCACGACCTGGACCAGCGCCCTGTGCGCCTCCTCGGCTCTGGCCAGCACGGCGGCCTGCCGGTTGAGGATGTCGGTGAGGACCTGGTTGAGGATGTCGTCGAAGCCGACGTCGTCGGGAAGCTGGATGAGGGGGAAGCCGAGGCGGTCGGCCTGCTCGACCATCTCCTCGGGCAGCCGGTCCAGGTAGCGGCCGAGCTTGACGGCCAGCGCGGCCAGCCCTCGCTCGTCCAGGTCGCTGACCAGCCTGCCGAGCGACTGGGGGGTGTTGCGCAGCGGATAACCGGTGGTGAGCAGCAGTTCGTTCGGCTTCACCCAGGCGAGGACGTCGGGAACCTCCATCACGTTGAGCCGCTGCACGATCCTGCCGAGGCCGCGGCCTCCCGCGATCAGCTTGGCCCCGGCCAGCGTCGAGACGCCGAGGACCTCTCCGACCGCGACGCCGTGGGTGATCGTTCCGGTGCTCGCCAGGCGTACGGGAGGTTCCATGAAGTGATTGTGACTGATCAGACCGTCTGTCAGGAAGAGCCAACCTTTGGGCTGACTGTTGGCATCTTTCTCCGTACGGAGAGGATCGACAGACGTTTACCGTCGGCTCAGTGGATTGGGGGCGCTCGTGGGCGAGACTGTCGCGTGGAGCGACGGCGTCGGCACGGGTGAAAGGCCGGTGAGGGGGTCTCATGACCGTTGGAACGCGCCCTGGAGCCCGGCGGGCCCGAAGCGCCCCGCGGGAACACGTGCGGGCGCACACGACCGGCGCCGCCAGCACGGCCCTGCGCCAGGTGCTGGAGTCGCCCCGCCGCCCCGCGCGGGTGCTGGCGGCCTTTCCCTCCGGGATCTACCTGGAGATCCGCACCGAGCTCGAGCCCCACGTGATCGCGGTGGTGACCGGAGACGCGGTCAGGCTGCCGAACGCGATGGTGACCAACGCTCCGATGCCCCGGGTCGCCGTGGGGGACGACGCCTGGGTGGGCGACGGCTCCGTCGAGATCGGTGGGCTCGGCCTGCGGGCGCACCGCTGGTGGAACCCGGCCCCGCCGCTCGGCCCCGTCGCCCCGGCGCGGCTGGCGTCCCTGCTGCCCGCGCTGACCGAACTGTGCGACCGCTCGCCCAGGCGTCCCGGGCTCGAGGGCAACGGCGCCGCGGAACTGCTCGCCGGGGGATGCGCCGAGGGCTCCCTGCTGCGTGGCGTCACGGCCGCCGAGCGGCTCGTCGGCCTGGGGCCCGGGCTCACCCCGAGCGGCGACGACATGCTCGCCGGGCTGCTGGTCGCGCTTCGCCATCTGGGCACGGCGGCCGGGGCCGAGCGGGCCGTCTGGCTGGCCGACTGGCTGGCCGCCGCGGTCACCTTCGACGCCCGCGGCAGGACGACCCCCATCTCCGCGACGCTGCTGCACTGCGCCGCCAGGGGCGAGGCGAGCAATGAGGTGCTGGCCGTGCTGCGCGGGCTGGTCGGGCAGCAGTCCCTGGAGCCCGCGCTGCACCGGCTGCTCCTGCTCGGGCACACGTCGGGGGCCGACCTGGCCTGGGGGGTGCGCGCCGGTCTCGCGGCCGTCGTCGCGCTGGGGAGCCGGAGCCGTTGAGCGCCGACCTGGTCAGGGTCCGCGTGGGGGTCTACCACGACTCGGTGAGCCTGATGCGGGTCAGCCAGGCGGTCGCCGGGCTGCCCGGGGTCGAGGTCGCGGTGGTGGCGATGGCGACCGAGCTCAACCGGGGCGTCGCCGCCGAGCTCGGCTTCGACCTGCCGGAGGCGGGACCGGGCGACCTGCTGATCGCGCTGCGGAGCGGCGGGCCCGCCGAGCTCGAGGCGGCGGAGACGGAGCTGGACCGGCTGCTGGCGGGCCTGGCCACGCGGACGACCGGCGAGGCGGCCCCCGGGGGCGCGGAGCACCCGCCGCGTACCGTGCGCGCGGCCGCCCTCGGCGGAGTCGGCGGCGGCCCCGCCACGCTGGCCCTGGTCTCGGTGCCCGGGCCGTACGCGTTCGCCGAGGCGATGGACGCGATCGAGGCGGGCCTGCCCGTGATGGTCTTCAGCGACAACGTTCCCGTCGAGCAGGAGGTGCTGCTCAAGAGGCGCGCGGGAGAGCTCGGCCTGCTGGTCATGGGGCCCGACTGCGGCACCGCCGTGATCGGCGGCGCGGGCCTGGGCTTCTCGAACGTGCTGCGCCCCGGGCCCGTCGGAGTGGTGGCCGCCTCGGGGACCGGCGCGCAGCAGGTGACCTGCCTGCTGGACACGGCGGGCGTCGGGGTCAGTCATGTGCTGGGCGTGGGCGGCAGGGACCTGTCGGCGGACGTGGGCGGGCTGTCCACGCTCCGCGCCCTTGAGGCGCTCGACGCCGATCCCGCGACCGAGCTGATTGTCCTGATCTCCAAGCCTCCCGCCCCCGAGGTCGAGGAGACCGTACGGCAGGCCGTCGGCGCGCTCGCGACCCCGGTGGTGACCGCGCTGCTCGGTCCTGGGCGCGACGACCTGACCACCGTGACCGAGAGGGTGCTGCGCACGCTCGGCGTCCCCGTTCCCGTGTGGCCTTCGTGGCCCGCGCCCGGCACGGAGAACGGCCTCCCGGACACGCCCGGCCCCGGAGCCGGCCGCCGCGGGGACACGGAAACAGGCGCGGGCGAGAACGCGGGAACGGGCGCGGGCGAGAGCGGCGACGCCGGGGCAGGCGCGGGCGGCCAGGGCGGGCCGGGAGTCTCACGCGAGGCCTCACGCGCCGGGACGCTGCGGGGCGTCTACTCGGGGGGAACCCTCTGCGCCGAGGCCCGGCTGGTCGCGGGCGCCGGGGAGTTCACCGACTTCGGCGACGACGCGTACACCCGGGGCAGGCCCCATCCGATGATCGATCCCTCGCTCAGGCTCGAGGCCATGGCGCGGGTGCCGTCAGGCGACGTCGCGCTGCTCGACGTGGTCCTGGGACACGCCGCCGACCCCGACCCGTCGGCAGGCCTCGCCCCCGGGATCGCCTCCGCGGTGGCGAGGGGCGTGCGGGTCGTGGTCGCGCTGGTCGGCTCGCGGGACGACCCCCAGGGACTGGAGGCCCAGGCGGAGGCGCTGCGGGCCGCGGGAGCGGCGGTCTTCGCCTCGAACGCCCAGGCCGCGGAACACGCGGCCGAGGTTCTGGCGGGTGTCCGATGACCCGGCCGCCACGACCGTCCCGCACCCGGTCACCGCATCCCGCCGGGGCTCGCGTGGCGTCCTGTCACCGGGCCGGCGGGCGCCGCCCCTCCCCGGGGGGCGGCCGATGACGCTGCCACTGCTCTCCGGGGAGCCCCGGGTGATCACGGTTGGGGCCGAGGTCCTCGGTGAGGCGCTGGACGCGCAGGCGGTGCCGAGGACGAAGGTCGACTGGCGGCCGCCCCTGCCCGGCACCGAGGACGACGTCGCACGGGTGCTGGCCGACCCGCGCAGGGCCCGCGCCAACGCGACCGCCGTCGGCCGCTTGGTGTCCGCCAGGCCTCTGCTCGTCGGAGTACGGCGGGCGGGCGAGGCCCTGGACCTGCCGGTCGGCTCGTTCCTGCACGCGGGGCCGCCGATCGACTGGGAACGCGCCTCGGGACCGATGCGCGGCGCGCTTATCGGGGCGACGCTGCTCGAAGGGCTGGCCTCGGACGCGGAGGACGCCGAACGCGGGCTCGCCGGGGGGCGGGCCCGTCTCGAACCCTGCCACGGCCGGGGGGCGGTCGGGCCGATGGCGGGCGTGGTCAGCCCGTCGATGTGGATGTTCGAGGTGCGTGACGCCGAGCACGGCGGCACCGCCTACTGCTCGCTCAACGAGGGGCTGGGCAAGGTGCTGCGCTACGGCGCCTACGGTCCGGAGGTGCTGGAGCGGCTGCGCTGGATGGACGAGGTGCTCGGCCCCGTGCTGCGTGAGACCCTGCGCCTGACCGGACCGCTGGACCTCAGGGCCCTGATCGCGCAGGCCCTGCAGATGGGCGACGAGCTGCACAACCGCAACCGGGCCGCGACCTCGCTGCTGGCGCGGGAACTGGCTCCGGGGATCGTCGAGGCCTCCCCCGCCCGCGCGGCCGAGGTGTTGCGCTTCGTCAACGGCAACGACCACTTCTTCCTCAACGCGGGCATGGCGGCGTGCAAGGTGAGCGCGGACGCCGCCAGGAACGTCCCCGGCTCGACCATGGTCGTCGCGATGGCCCGTAACGGCACCGACTTCGGCCTGCAGGTCTCCGGCCTCGGCGACCGTTGGTTCACCGGTCCCGCGGGGGTGCCGGACGGCCTGTATCTCGGCGCGTACGGCCCCGCGGACGCCAACCCCGACATCGGCGACTCCACGATCACGGAGACGGCGGGCCTCGGCGGCTTCGCGATGGCGGCCGCCCCGGCGATCGTCCGGTTCGTCGGCGGCGACGTCTCGGCCGCGACGGCGGCGACCCGCGCCATGTACGAGATCACCCTTGCCGAACACCCCGTCTACCAGATTCCCGGCCTCGGTTTCCGGGGCACGCCGGTCGGCGTCGACGTGACGCTGGTCGCCAGGACGGGGCTGCTGCCCACCGTCAACACCGGCATCGCGGGCCGGGTCGCGGGCACGGGACAGGTCGGCGCGGGCCTGGTGAGCCCGCCCGCGTCGGCCTTCGCCGCCGCCCTTTCCGCGCTCGCCGAGGCGGGTGAGGGGGCGCGGCGGTGAGCGCGGCGCGCCCCCGGTCCTGACGGCCTCCGGTCCGGCGGCCCGGTCGGCGACGGTCGGCGACGAACGCCTCAACCCCTTTCGAGATACATCAACTTCCTTTGCCTTATACGATCCCGATATCGTGTCCACCCTTGCGCATAGGGTTGGTTGTGGGGACGGGGCATGATGACCGATCGCTTGCTCGGCAAGCCCCTCATGGGTTCGGAGGGCGAGAGCATCAGCGCGACCGGAGCGGAGGAGCAGGGCAGACTGGTCGGCAGGCGTTACCGCCTGATCTCGCCGGTCGGCCGGGGCGGCATGGGTGTGGTGTGGCACGCGCACGACGTCCTGCTCGACCGTGACGTCGCGGTCAAGGAGCTCATCCTCCCCCACGGGCTCGACGACGACGGCATGCGCGCGGCGCACCGGCGCATGATGCGCGAGGCCCGCTCGGCCGCGCGGCTCAGCCACCCGGGGATCATCACCGTTCACGACGTCGTCGAGGAGGACGGCCGTCCCTGGATCGTGATGGAGCTGGTCCGCGCGTGGTCCCTTGAGCAGGCCGTGCGCAGGAACGGGCCGCTGCCGGTCGTCCAGGCCGCCGAGATCGCCGTCCGCATGCTCGACGCGCTGCGCCACGCCCACGCCGCGGGGATCCTGCACCGCGACGTCAAGCCGGGCAACGTGCTGCTCACCCAGGATCGGGTGGTGCTCACCGACTTCGGCATCGCCGCGATAGAGGGCGACGTCTCGGTCACCCAGACCGGCCTGCTGATGGGCTCGCCCGCCTACATCCCGCCGGAGCGGCTCTCCGGCAAGCCGATCACCTACGCCGCCGACCTGTGGTCCTTCGGCGCCACGCTGTACGCGGCGGTCGAGGGCCGCCCGCCGTACGAGGGGACGGACGCGGTGGCCGTGCTCGGCGCGATCCTCACCCAGGAGCCCAACAGGCCGCAGCGGGCGGGGGCGCTGATCGCCGTCATCGAGGGCCTGCTCCGCAAGAACCCGGCCGACCGGATGACCGCCGCGCAGGTGGCCGACCTGCTGAACCGGGTGCTGCGCAGCCACGGCTCGGCCACCTCGAGCGAGGTGACCGTCGCGTCCGCCGTCCCTGCGGGGTTCCCCGACGATCCCGTGCCGCCGCGCCCCGTGCCGTCGCCCGGCCCGCCGTCGGGGCCGCTCCCCTCGCGGATCATCGAGACTCCCTCCGGCCCCGTACGGGTGCCGCACGACGCTCAGGCACACCTGTGGGGCGGTCCCGGCTCCCCTGACGGGCAGGACGCGGACCTGTCGAGCCGGCCCGAGGAGGGCTCGGCCGCGCGGACCGGTTCGCCCGGCGGACGGAGCGGCGTCCGCAGGCGCGGGCACGAGGCGCTGCGCAGCCCGGCCGTCGGATTCGGGCGCGCCTCGCTCTCCGACGAGTTCCCCGAAGACGCTCCGTCAGGGCCGCCGCCGGGGTCGCCGCCCGACGCCTTCGGGGAGACAGGATGGGAGACGGCGAGAGGGACGCACGTCCTGTCCGGCGGATCCGCCTCCCCGCGAGGAGGGACCAGGGCGGGGCGGGAGACGACAAGGGCCTCCAGGGCCTCCGCGGACAGATCGGGCAGATCGGGCGGTCGCAGGGGCTCACGTCGGGGCACGAGCGGCGAGGGGCGCTGGACGCGAGGAGGCCGGCCGACGCCGCTCCTGCTCCTGGTCTGCGCGGTCGCGACCCTGGTCGTGGTGGCGGCGGCGCTGTTCGCCCTGCTTCCCCCCGGCGCCACGCCGGCCCCGGGGGCTCAGAGCGCCGCCCCCTCGGCCTCGGCCCTCTCCAGCCTCGCGTCGCCGTCACCGTCGCGCGGCGAGACGCCCGACGGTTACCGGACGCTGAGCGGGGGGCGTGTCTCCGCCGCGCTGCCCGAGGGGTGGACGGTGCGGGCGGGGGACGGCAGGGCCGTGACCTTCTCCGGGCCGAAGAACAGCGGGCGGAGCGTCGTCGTCACCGAGGCGCCGGTCGGCGATCCGGTGACCTCGCTCGACGCGGTCGGCAAGCAGGGCCTGGACGAGTACACCGAGATCGGCGTGGCACCGGTGCCGTACGGCACCTGGAAGGCCGCCGACTGGGAGTACACCTACGTCCAGCCGAAAGGCGCCGTTCCCATGCACGGGCTGACCCGCTACGTCGCGGTCGACGGGCGGAGGGCCTATCTGATCGCGTTCACCGCGCAGGACCTGGAATGGGACAGGAGCGCCGAGCTTCTGCGGACCTTCTTCGCCACCTTCACGCCGACGGACTGACTTCTGGCGGTAGCCCGCCTCACAAATAATTACAAGTGATGACAAAATTCACTTGTGACCGCAATTCCCTCAAATTCTACTATTTCCTATAAGGAAACAGGGAAAATAGCCACCCTGCAGCGACGGGTGCTCACCGTGCTGTCCGTCGCGCAGATCACCAGCGGGATCGGCACCGCCGTCGGGCTCTCCCTCAGCTCCCTGGTGGTCGCCCAACTGTCCGGCTCCGTGACGATCAGCGGGCTGGCCGGGACCGCGACCGTGCTCGGCGCCGCGCTGCTCGCGCTGCCGACCGCCAAGGCCTCGGGCCGGGGCGGACGACGGAGCGGGCTGGCCCTGGCCTACGGATGCGCCCTGCTCGGCTGCGTGATCGCGGTGACCGCCATCACCGTGCGGTCGTGGCCGCTGCTGCTCGTCGGGCTGGTGCTGTTCGGCAGCGCCAGCGCGGGCAGCCTGGCCTCCCGCTACTCCGCGACCGACCTGTCGCCTCCCGGTCACGCGGCCCGGCACCTGTCATGGGTGGTGTGGGCCTCGACGATCGGCTCGGTCGCGGGCCCCAACCTCGCCGAACCGGCCGAACGCCTCGGCCGCGCGCTCGGCCTGGCGCCGAACACCGGCCCCTTCGCGCTCGCCCTGGTGACCTTCGCCGTCGCTCTGGCCGTCATCACGCTCGGCCTGCGCCCCGACCCCCTGCTGCTGGCCCGCTCGATCGCCGCGTCCTCCCCCGCGGGACCCGCCACGGCCGCCCCCTCCCTGCCCACCGCAGAGCCCGCCGCAGAGCCCGCCGCAGAGCCCGCCGCAGTGCCCGCCAAGGGGCGCAAAGGCACGCTGAGCACCGCGTGGCGCGTCCTGCGTGAGACGCGGACCGCCTCACGGGCGCTCGTCGCGATCGCGGTCAGCCACACGGCGATGGTGTCGATCATGTCCATGACGCCGGTCCACCTGGACCACGGCGGCGCGACCTACTCCATCATCGGCATCGTGATCAGCCTGCACATCGCGGGCATGTACATCCTGTCCCCCGTGGTCGGCTGGCTGGCCGACAGGATCGGCCGGGTCCGGGTCCTCGTGCTCGGCATGGGACTGCTGCTGGCCGCCGCCGTCCTGGCGGGCGGAGCCGGCGAGGAGGACGTCGCGCGGGTGACGGCCGGGCTGGCGCTGCTCGGCGTCGGCTGGTCCTGCGGGCTGATCGCCGGTTCCGCGATGCTCAGCGAAGCCGTACGGCTGGAGCACCGCCCCGCCGTGCAGGGCCTGTCGGACCTGCTGATGAACGTCTGCGGCGCGGCGGGCACGGTGATCGCCGGAGTGATCGTCGGCACCCTTTCCTACGGCGTGCTCGGCGCGGTCGTGGCGGTCATGGTGGCGATCACCGGCGCGTGGCTGGTGCTGAGAGGCGCCTGACGGCCCCGTCAGGGCGAACCGAAGGCGCTCTCCCGTCCGGGAGGGGCCGGGGCCCGCGGCTCTCCGCCCGGTGAGCGCCGCAGGGCGCCGGCCGCCGAGCCCTCACTTGGCGTCGGCGTAACACCGCACCGCGACGGCCTGCATCGGAAAGCGCACCGGGGTCTGGCCGAAGAGCAGCCGGGTCGCCTCCTCCGCGGCCTCCGCGACCGCGGCGACCACCTCGTCGGCGAGCTCCGCGGGGCAGTGCACCATCACCTCGTCGTGCTGGAAGAACACCAGCGCGGCCGGGGCGGGCAGCAGCCCGCGCAGCACGGCCATGAGCGTGAGCGCCCACTCCGCCGCGGTCGCCTGCACCACGAAGTTGCGGGTGAAGCGCCCCCGGTCACGCGCCGCCCTGCCGCCCTCGGGCCCTGAGACCAGCTCCCGCCAGCGGGCCGAGGGCTGCGGGCAGGTGCGGCCGAGCCAGGAGCGCACCGTCTTGCCCTCCTCCCCGGCCCTGGCGGCGTCCTCGACGAACTGGTAGGCCCGGGGAAAGCGCTGGCGCATCACGGCCAGCAGTTTGGGCGCGTCTCCGCTGGTCCCGCCGTACATCGCCGACAACAGGGCGATCTTGGCGTGGTCGCGCTCGCCGCCGAACGCCTGAGCCAGCGCCTGGTAGAGGTCGACCTGCCCGGCCGCCCTCGCCAGGCCGCCGTCGCCGGCCATCGCGGCCAGCACCCGGGGCTCGAGCTGGGCCGCGTCCGCCACGACCAGCGTCCAGCCCTCGTCGGCGACCACGACCCTGCGCATCACCTTGGGGATCTGCAACGCGCCGCCGCCGCTGGTGGCCCAGCGCCCGGAGACCACCCCGGCGACCACGTACTCGGGCCGGAAGCGGTCCTCGCGCACCCACTGGTCGGCCCAGGCCCAGCCGTGGAAGCTGTAGATCCTCGCGAGCTCCTTGTAGGCGAGCAGCGGCGCGACGCCCGGATGGTCGACGTCCTTGATCTCGTGGGCCCTGGTCGAGGCGACGGACACCCCCGCCGACTTGAACGCCCTGACGATCTGCTGCGGGGAGTCGGGGTTGAACGGGCCGCCGAAGGCCTCGGAGACCTGGTCCGCCAGCGCCTGGAGCTTGGCCGGGCGCATGCCGTGCACGGGGCGCGGGCCCAGCAGGCCGGTCAGCAGCTCGTCGTGCGCGTCCCGACGCCACGGCATGCCCTCGTGACCCATCTCCGCCGCGATCAGCGCGCCCGCGGACTCGGCGGCGACCAGCAGCCGGAAACGCCGGGGATCCGCGACGGCCTCGATCCGCCTGAGCTGGTCGGCGTGCACCTCCGCGACCAGGTCCGCGTCCGGCGGGGGCGGCTCCTCCTCGAACAGCGTGGCCTGCCGTGCCTGCGGCTCGTGGTGGTCCTCGGGGACCGGCATGCCGTGCAGCCTGGCGTGGGCGGCCCGCGCCGAGCGGGGCTCGCCGTGACGCCCCTCGTATCCCAGCAGCAGGCCCTCGGTGAGCGTCAGGTCGTGGCAGCGGGCCAGCCGCACCCCGGCGTCGAGGAGCGCGGGGTAGACCTCCCGCGTGTCGGCCCAGACCCAGCGGGGGGCGCCGGCCCCCGTGTCCCGCCCTGTCTCCCGCCCCGCCTCGATCTCCCGCACGGCTGCCGCCAGGTCGGCGACGGTCCTGGCCTCCTGCCCGTCGGGACGCAGGACACCCGAGGTGCCCGGCCCCGAGGCCACTGCCACGTTCATCTGTCCAGCCTGTCACGCCGGACCGACAGTTCCGCTCAGGCGAGCGGGATCTCGACCTCGTCCTCGAGCGGGGGTTCGATCTCCTGCGGCAGGCAGCCGGTCGCGGCGAAGCAACGGATCTTCAGGGTGGTCGGCGTCACGGAGACGTGCAGGAAGCTCTTGAAGAACGGCGGGGTGTCCCAGTCGGACAATTCGGACAGATAACGGTGGAAGACCCTGCCGACCGGCAGCCGGAACGGCATCGGCCAGCCGCCGAGGATCCGCGCCGCCCACCGCATCCGCCGGGTGACGGGGACGGGCGGGATGTCCCTGGGCGGGGTGTTGCCGATCTGCTTCGACATCAGCGCCACGCCCTCCTCGGGGGTGAGGTAGAGCCAGCGCATGCGCAGCCGCTCGCTGTAGAGCTTGCTGTAGAACGACAGCGAGTCCCCGCGGAGCGGGTAACACCTGTAGTCGTCCTCGTGGACGCCGCCGACCGTGACCCTGGGAGTGGTGTGGGTGGCGTGCATGAAGGCCCCCGAGCCGCCCGCCACGATGTACTGGATCGTCCGGCCGCCGGTTCTGACCGGGAAACGCTGGTAGTTGTGGACGTCGCCGCCTATCGCCGCGACGTAGTTGTTGGCGGGGTCGGTGACGATGTCGTCAATCGTGCCGCCGCCCTCAAGCCTGGACGGCTTGTAGTCGTTGCGGACGTAGATCGGTTTGCCGGTGATCAGGACCTTGGGCCGCGGATCCCGCGAGACCTCGCGCAGCCACCGCGTCTGCTCCCGGTCCAGGTCGCCGCGGATGCCGGTGTCCACGCCCACGATGAGCAGCCCCGGCGTCTCCATCGCCCAGTAGGGGCCGGGCTGCGCGGCCCGCTGCTCCGGCAGCGCCCTGCGCTCGCGCGCCTTCGCCAGACGCGCCTCGTCGATCTTCTCCGGCTTGCGCCACAGCAGGCCGCGCAGCCCGGCGGGCGACAGCCTGAACCCCTCCCGCTCGGCCTTCAGCGCGGGGGCGTCGCAGAAGACCCGCATGAAGCCGCCGAGCCCGTCGTACCAGTCGTGGTTGCCGGGAATCGCGTAGATCGGCGCATGGTAGTCCTGGTAGGGGCGGAAGAACTTGTTCTCGTACTCGTTGCCGGACCCCGTCGGGTAGATCACGTCACTGGCGACGACCGCGAAGGCCGTACCGGCGCCGATCTTGAGCATGCCGGGAACCACGGCGTACTGCGAGGCGTCGCCCTCCCCCGTGTCGCCCAGGACGAGGAAGGAGAACTCGGGCCCGACATCCGTCGGGATCCGGAGGGAGGGGTCGATCCCCCGGTCACGCTGAGAGGCCACCCAGCGTGCCCTGACCTGCCCCGACGGGTCGCCGAACAGCCCCGCGAGGATCTCGTTCCTCGACTTCCAGAGAATGCGCGGGCTGAGCCAGGTGAAGGTCTCCTTGCCGGGCACCAGCTGCTTGAAGGCGCCGATCCGAACGCAGGCCCAGCCCGCCCCCTCCTCGGAGACCCGTGAGGAGACCTCACGCCCACGTTTCGCGGCCTGTCCGACATCAACCATGGTCGTATCTTGGCGTTGATCTTACGCGGGCGCACCGCTTTCGCCCCGAATCCGCCCCCTGCCCAGGCCCCGGCCCGCCGGGCCGAAAACCACCGTGGCCCGCGCCGGACGTCGTGAAGGCCGTCCTACCGCACGCCCTCCGGAGGGACCAGCACGCCGGGGTTGAGGATCCCCCCGGGATCGAGCCGCTCCTTGATCCCGCGCAGGATCTCCACGCCCAGCTCGCCGACCTCGGCGGCGTAGGGCCCGCGGTGGTCGCGGCCGACGCCGTGGTGGTGCGAGATCGTCCCTCCCGCCGCCACGATCGCCTCGCCGGCCGCGTTCTTGGCCGTCTCCCACTGCGCGACAGGGTCGTCGCTCTGGGCCGTGACGACCGTGAAGTAGAGGGACGCGCCTGTTTCGTAGACGTGGGAGACGTGGCACATCACCAGCGGGGAGCCGAGCGAGGCGTGGAGCGACAGCCGTACGGCGTCGTAGAGGCCGGGCAGGGCGGACCAGAACCCCGCCGTCTCCAGCGTCTCCACGGTCGCGCCCGCGGCGAGCAGGGAGTCACGCAGGTAGGGGGCCGAGTAACGGCCGTGCGCCCAGGACTCGCCGGGGTCCGCGCCGAGACAGACGCCGCCGGACCCGGACAGCACGGCGGCGACGCGTTCCCGCAGGGCGGCGACCTCCCCGCCCTCGTAACCCGCGATCACCAGGCAGCCGGCGTCGGCCGCCAGGGCTCCGATCTCCTCCGGCCTGGCCAGGCCGACCATCGTCTCGGTCTCGTCGGACAGCCTGAGAACCGTGGGCAGCGGCCCTTCCTGGGCGAGACGCCGCAGCGCGGCCGTGCCCTCGGGGAACGAGGCGAACCGCCACCCCTCGTAACGGCGCTCGGCGGGGGCCCGCCGCACGCGGAGCCTGAGCGAGGTGATCACCCCGAAGGCCCCCTCCGAGCCGAGGATCACCTGCCGCAGGTCGGGGCCCGCGGCGGACCTGGGCGCCCGGCCGAGGTCGAGGGTGCCGCGCGGGGTCGCGACCGTCATGCCGACGACCATGTCGTCGAACCTGCCGTATCCCGCGGAGGCCTGGCCGCTCGACCTGGCCGCCGCGAAACCGCCCAACGTGGCGTACTCGAACGACTGGGGGAAGTGCCCCAGGGTCAGCCCGTGCCCGGCGAGGAGCTCCTCGGCCCGCGGCGCGCGCAGCCCCGGCTCCATCTCGGCCACCATCGACTCGGCGTCCACGGAGACGAGCCGGTCGAGCCTGCCCAGGTCCAGTGCGACGACCCCGGAGAAACCCTGTCTGTCGGCCACCAGGCCCCCGACGACCGAGGTGCCTCCGCCGAACGGGACCACCGCGACCCGGTGGGCGGCGCAGACCCGCAGCACCTCCAGCACGTCGGCGTGGGAGCCGGGCAGCACCACGGCGTCGGGGGCCTGGGAGCCGTCGCCCGCGCGCATGCGCATCAGGTCGGGTGTGGACTTGCCGCGGGTGTGCCGGACGCGGGTCTCGTCGTCGGAGCGGACGTGGTCGGCTCCGACGGCCGCGCGCAGTTCGTCCAGGACGGGCGGCGGCAGCGTCACCGGGGGCAGCCGCACCTCGCCGAGGCTCGCCGCGGGCGTGTGCGGCGCGCGCACACCCAGCATGTCCCGCAGCAGCAGCCGGACCGGCTCCGGCAGCTCCGACGCCTTCGCGGGGTCGCCCCATCCGGACCAGAGCATCGGCTCGGCAGCCTCAGTCGGAGTTTCCACCTCTACACTGTGACATATGACGTCCATTCGTCACAACGCATCCCGGGAAGGCGGCGACCCGCCCTCCGGCTCCGGCTCCCTCCCGAAGCCGGATCCCGGTTCCGCCCCGGTTCCCGGCACCGCAGTCGGCACTGCCGCCGACACCGCCGCCAACACCGCCGTCGACGCTGTCCTCGACACCGTCCTCGACGCGGCCAGAGAGGTGGTGCTCGCGGTCGGGGTGAGGCGGACCACCCTCACCGAGGTGGCCCGCAGGGCCGGGCTGTCCCGGATGACGATCTATCGGCGCTGGCCCGACGTACGCGGTCTCGTCGCCGACCTGATGACCCGTGAGTGGGTGCTCGTCGCGGGCCGGTTCGCCACCGAGGACCCGGTCACCGCCGCCGTGGCGACCGTACGGGCGCTGCGCGGCCACCCCCTCTGGCGCAAGATCGTCGAGGTGGACCCGGAGCTGCTGCTGCCGTACCTGTTGAAGCGCAGGGGCGCGAGCCACGAGGCGATGCTCTCACTCGTCGAGTCGGCCGTCGCGCGAGGCCAGGACCTGGGCGTCGTACGGCGAGGCGACCCGGTGCGGCTGGCCGGAGCGATCATGTTGACCGCGCAGTCGTTCCTGCTGTCAGGACCGACCATGCTCGTCCCCCTCACCCAGGACGACCTGGACGCCGAACTGACCGCACTCCTGGAGAGGTACCTCAGGCCGTGAACTCCTCGCTCAACGCCGCCAGGCGCTCACGTGAGCTCGCCGAGGTCCGCGACCTCGTGGTGGACGTACTGGTCGTCGGCCTCGGGGCGACCGGGGCCGGGGCGGCGCTCGACGCGGCCTCCCGCGGCCTGTCCGTGGCCGCGATCGACGCCCACGACCTGGCGTTCGGCACCTCCAGGTGGAGCTCCAAAATGGTCCACGGCGGCCTGCGCTACCTGGCCAGAGGTCAGGTGGGGGTGGCGCGTGAGAGCGCGGTCGAGCGCGGGGCGCTGCTCCGGCACACCGCCCCGCATCTGGTGAGGGCCCAGCCGTACCTGCTGCCGCTGACCCCCGAGGTCTCCGGGGTGAGGGCGGCGACGGTGATGACCGGCTACCGGCTCGGCGACGGGCTGCGGGTGGCCGCGCGCACGCCTCGCCGCCTCCTGCCCGGCCCCTGCCGGGTCTCCGCGGGGCAGGCCCTGCGCCTCGTCCCGCCGCTGAACCCGCGCGGCCTGCGCGGCGCGCTGCTGTCCTGGGACGGGCGGCTGGTCGACGACGCCCGTCTGGTGGTCGCGCTGGCGAGGACGGCCGCGGCCTGGGGCGCCAGGGTTCTGACCCGCTGCCGCGCGCTCGAGCTGGCCGGGGACGGGGCGCTGGCACGCGACGAGCTCACCGGGGAGACCTTCACGATCCGGGCCAGGGCGGTGATCAACGCGACCGGGGTCTGGGCGGGCCTGCTGGCCCCCGACGTCCGGATGCGGCCCTCACGCGGCACCCATCTGGTGTTCCGCCCCGAGACCCTGCCGGGACTCGCGGCGGGGCTGCACGTGCCGATCCCGGGTGAGGGCAACCGGTTCGTCCTGGTGCTTCCCCAGACCGACGGCAGGGTCCACGTCGGGCTCACCGACGAACCGGTCGAGGGCCCCCTTCCCGATGTGCCGCAGGCTCCGGAGGAGGATGTGGCGTTCCTGCTCGACGTGCTCAACTCGGTGCTGGGGGCGACGGTCGGCAGGCGGGACGTGGCCGGGACCTACGCCGGGCTCCGGCCGCTGTCAGCCGCGGGGGGGCGCACCGCCGACCTGTCCAGGAAGCACGTGCTGTCCGTCTCCCGCGACGGAGTCGTGACGGTCGTCGGCGGGAAGCTGACCACCTACCGGCGGATGGCCGAGGAGGCGGTCGACCTGGCGGTGCGGCTGCGGCACCTGGTCGCGGGCGGGAGTCTCACGGCACGCCTGCCCCTGGTCGGAGCCCCGGGAGGGGTGGCCGAGGTCGCAGCGGGGAACACCGCGGGCAGCACGACTGGCAGCACAACAGGGGGCACAGCGGGAGGCGTCGTGGAGGACGCGGCCGGGGAGACGCCCGGAGGGGGCATGGGGCCGGGCCGCGTGCCGAGGCGGCTGTCCGAGCGTTACGGGACCGAGGCCGCAGCGGTCCACGCGCTGGCGAGGGAGGATCCGGCGCTGGCCGAACCGCTGCCGACCGGGGTCACCGGAGCGGAGTTCGTCTGGGCCGTCAGGCACGAGGGAGCGCTCGACGTGGACGACCTGCTCGACCGTCGCACCCGCGTCGGCCTGGTGGCCGAGGACAGGGCGGCGGCTTTGCCCGCGGCGCGCGCGGCACTGGCTCGTTGAGCGGAGCCTCCGGACCGCGACCGCGACCGCCGGCACGGACACCGGCAGGGGCCTCGGCACGCGGACGCGCAGGAGAAGAAGAAGAAGGAAAAGGGGTGGAGTGCGCCGGCATCCGGCCTTGGCCGCCGGTCCTGAGCGGCGGCGCCCACTCGCCACTGCCTGACCGCCGGCTCAGGACGGAAGGCTTCTGCCTGCCGGTGCGAGCCTGTTGACACCGAACCATTGAAGCAGGGAGAGGGGCGCCCGCACGGAGGAACGACTTTATTCGGCGACTCTGTTGACACCGGATCACCGGAAGGCATAGAGGGCCCTCCGGCCGACCCGCGCCCCGCTCCGTTCCCTTCCGCCGCATTCGCAACACCCTTAGGTTAGTCTTACCTAAGTACGCATAGGGGCAGACGTCGCCGCGGGGAGCGTTCCGGACATGACACTCAAGGGCTGCACACATCTTGAGGGCTGCCATACCGGTGACCTGCCGGTTCTCGCCAGCGCCACGGTCGGCGCCCGGTTCTGGCTGCTGATCGAGCACACCGGCCCGTGGGCCTCCCAGCTTGAGGACTGCCGCCTTCCCGACGACGTGCACACCCTTGTCAAACGGGCCACGGACCTCGGCGTCCGCCCCCAGCTGATCCGCCGCCCCGGACGCCGCAAGCCCCCGGAGAGCGGCGTCCACGTCATGGTCGCCGACTCGACCGCCGCCGAACCGTGGCTCGCCGAGGGCGTCGTCGCAGGTCCACACGATCTTGACCTGGACGCCTTGGTGGCCGGAGTGGTCCCGGAGTCCTGCATACTTGTCAGTGAGCCGGTTTTTCTGGTCTGCACGCATGCCAAACGCAACGCGTGCTGCGCCCGCATTGGACTACCCCTCGCTCGGTCACTGGCAGAAGTGATGCCGGACAGAGTATGGGAAACATCACATGTTGGCGGCGATCGATACGCCGCCAACCTTGTGTGCTTGCCACACGGCCTTTACTACGGCAGCATGTCTCAGGCTGCTGCGATCGCGGCAGCCGATGCGTACCGGTCCGGCGAGATCATTCTCGACCGTTTCCGGGGACGCGCAGGCATCCCTGAGCCACTGCAAGCCGCTGAGCATTTCGTCCGAGCCCACACGGGCGAGCTCTCGGTCGGCGGAGTGGCCGTGGAGTCCTCCAGGTCGGACGGCGACACCACCGAGGCTTTCGTGCGCGGTAGTGACGTTCGTTTCCGGGTAGTGGTGGAACCCATGACGCTAACAACGCCATGTGGTACGGCTTGTGCCGACACGATCACTACCTACCGGCTGGTCGCACTGGACAGGCTCACCCCTGTGCGGTACGCCACGCCTGCCCTGACCTGACCGAGGGAACATCGCGGCCAATCCAGGCGTTGGACCCAGGGACGCCATAAGCGTCCAATGCGGCATCAACCCGAAATACCTCTCACTAAAAGGTGGTTTTCTCATGTCTCAGGTACGTCGGCAGACCGCCCGGCCACGGCCCAGCTGGGGCTGGCAGGATGACGCCGCGTGCCGGGGCGAGGACCTCGTGCTCTTCTTCGGTCCTGACGGCGAGCGTCAGCCTGAGCGTGACATCCGCGAGCGGAAGGCCAAGGCCATCTGCGCCCAGTGCCCCGTCCGCGCGGAGTGCCTGGACTACGCGCTTTCCCGTCCGGAGAAGTACGGCACCTGGGGCGGTCTGAACGAGGACGAGCGCGCCTCCGAGCGTCGCCGTCGCATGCGCCGCGCCGCCAGCGCCGGCATCAGCGCCGTCGCCTGAGCAAGTACCTCCACCCGGCTTCCCCCTGACGTGTGATCTCGCTGATTCCCCTGCGAGATCACACGTTGTTGTGTAAGAACGGGCGTCCCGCACTCGGGGCGGGCGGCATCCGGCAGGGGCCGGTCAGTTCTGCGGCGGGATCCTCGGAGTGTCCCGGCGTCCGCGCGACGGCAGCGGCTTCACCTGGGGCGTCGAGCAGTTAGGACAGCTCTGGTCCACCCAGGGCGGCGTGGTGACGATGCCCTTCCTGCGCCACACCACCGCACGCCCGTCGTCGGCGTGGCAGGCCTCATAGAGCTCTCCCCAGACGTGCAGGCAGCGAAGGCACTGGAAGTCCCAGGCCTCGGCGACGGCATTGATCTCTCGCATGTGCTCTCTTCTCGCATGGGTTCCGTGCTGGTCGGGAGGACGAGCGGCACGGCCTATATGCGGGACACACCGAGCAGGATCAGCCTGCGGGCCCCGGCGGGCGGAGCGAGGAGAGAGAGTTCCTCGGCCCGCCTCCCACCCGCCCTTCCCACCCGGGGTCCGGCGAGGGCGCCGCAGGACGACGCGGGAACGCCGGTCCGCACGCGCGCGTCGCGCCTGCCCCCGGCGTCATGGGAGAGCGGCTCGGCAGGCTTCTCGTCGACGGGGTACGGATCGCCGGGGAGCGTCTCGACGCACTGGCGTTCGACCATCAGGCCCAGGTCGCCGGAATGCCACCCCAGGCAGAGTCCCGCGCAGACGACAAGCACGATCCACGGCACCGCCCAGCGGCACCGGGAGAGCGCGCGTCCGCGCGAACCGGCGATCACACATAAAGGTTTGCCTACCCAGAGTGAGCAAAACTCCACCCATGGTAATTGTTCTCGGGTGGCCGAGAACGCGACAGTCGCCGCCGAGCTGAAACGGACGGCGTCCCAGCGGACCGGGTCCGGCCTTCACCGCGTTCCCGCGTTCCCTGTGTTCCTCGCGCACCCCCGCGTTCCCCACGTTCCCGCGTGTTCCCGCGGGCGTTTTCAGCGTGCTCGCGGCGCTCCAGGGCATCGCCGCCAAGCGCCCCGGGACGGGCCCGCGCCCGCCCCGGGGACGGCGGTCAGGGGCGGTTGCGCCCCGGCTTGCGCATCTCCTTGTGGATGATCTTCCACTTGTTCTGCAGCTCCTTGCGGAGCCGCGCGTCGCTCCTGGACGCCATCCAGGCCGCCTCGCGCTGGAGTTTGTTCCAGCTCTCCAGCCGCCGCTCGGGAAGCGAGCCGTCCTCGATGGCGGCGATCACCGCGCACCCGGGCTCGCTGTCGTGCCCGCAGTCGGCGAACCGGCAGCGCTCGGCGAGCTCCTCGATGTCGGAGAAGACCATGTCCACGCCCTCGCCCATGTCGTAGAGGCCGATGCGGCGGATGCCGGGCGTGTCGATGACGAGGCCGCCGTCGCGCAGCGGGATGAGCTCCCGGTGCACCGTGGTGTGACGGCCCCTGCCGTCGCTGGCCCTGACCTGCTGGGTCTCCATCACCTGCTCGCCCGCCAGGGCGTTGACCAGGGTGGACTTGCCCGCGCCCGAAGCTCCGAGCACCACGGCTGTGCGCGTCCCCTCCAGGTGGCCGCGCACGATGTCGACCCCCTCCCCGCTGACGGAGCAGACCGCGTGCACGTCGACCCCCGGAGCCGCGGAGGCGACCTCCCTCATCAGGAAGTCCAGGCCGTCCCCGACGAGGTCGGACTTGGTGACGAGCACGACCGGCAGGGCTCCGCTCTCCCAGGCGAGCGCGAGCAGCCGCTCGATCCGGCCGAGGTCGGCGGTGTCGGTGGAGTGCAGGGCGGGTTCCGCGACGAAGACGACGTCGACGTTGGCCGCCAGCACCTGCCCCTGGGAGTCGCCGGACAGGCCGCCCCTGGAGACCCTGCCGACGCCGCCGCGCACGAACGCGGTACGGCGGGGCAGGAGCGCCTCGAGTTCGAAGCGGCCCTCGGGCAGCCGCCTGAGAGCCGCCCAGTCGCCCACGCAGGGCAGGGCGACCGGGTCGGCCGCGGCGGCCCGCCGTACGTGGGCGCTGTAGTGGACCTGGAGATGACCGTCGGCGCACAGCACCTCGGCGGCGCCGCGGTCGACACGCGCCACCCTGGCCGGAAGCAGACCGGCGGGGAGTTCCGCGGCGAGGGAGTCGTTCCAGCCGAGCGAGGAAAGCTCGAAGGAAGTGGAGAAGTTCGAGGAAGACACCTGGGTACACCCTTGTTCGAAGAGGTCGGGTGCCCCGGTCAGAAGTCGGTCAGGCGGGCACCCGGAGGTTGGCTGAAGGCATGGCGAAGACAACGACCCGCATGTCCTCACCTCCAAACCTCGTGGCCGTCGCTCACGGCGACGGCGCCCTCGACAGGCGCGACGGCGTCTGTCGGCAGCACTGTAACGCAGTCCCACCCACCGCACGCAAGCCGTTTTCCCGTGTCCCCTCAGTTTCCCGCGTCCCGCTCAGCCGCTTCCGCCCTCGCGTGCCCCGAGACATCCCGGACGCCCGGCCCGCCGCGCGTCACTCCGGGACACCCTCGCGCCGGCGACCGGGCAGGCCGGACACGACCGTCGCGACCCGCGGACACGCGAGAGCCCCGGAACCGCACGGTTCCGGGGCTCCTCAGCCGCCGACGTCCGGGCCTACGGCCTCACGGACAGGCGCTCGGTCCTGTCACAGCCCCGGGGCGGGGAAGTGGCTCGTCAGCTCCCGCACCTCGCCGTGGACCCGGGTGATGACGTGCTTGGCCTCGTCCTCGTCCTTGGCCAGCGCGCTGACCACCTGGTCGATCCAGGCGCCGATCTGCCGCATCTCGGCCACGCCCATGCCGCGGCTGGTCACGCCCGCGGTGCCGATGCGGATGCCCGACGGGTCGAAGGGCTTGCGCGTGTCGAAGGGCACGGTGTTGTAGTTGGTCTCCAGACCGGCCTTGTCCAGGGCCTGCGCGGCGGGCTTGCCGCCGATGCCCTTGGGGGTCAGGTCGAACAGGATCAGGTGGTTGTCCGTGCCACCGGAGACCAGGTCGAAGCCGCGGCTCTTGAGCTCCTCGGCGAGCGCCTGGGCGTTCAGGACGACCTGGCGCGCGTAGTCCTTGAACTCGTCGGTCGCCGCCTCCTTCAGCGCCACCGCGATGGCGGCGGTGGTGTGGTTGTGCGGGCCGCCCTGCAGGCCGGGGAAGACGGCCTTGTTGAGGGCGGTGGCGTGCTCGTCCGAGCTGGCCATGAGCATCGCGCCACGGGGACCGCGCAGGGTCTTGTGGGTGGTGGTGGAGATGACGTCGGCGTGGCCGACCGGCGACGGGTGCGCGCCACCGGCGACCAGGCCCGCGATGTGGGCGATGTCGGCGGCGAGCACGGCCCCGACCTCACGGGCGATCTCGGCGAAGGCGGGGAAGTCGATGGTGCGCGGGATCGCGGTGCCACCGCAGAAGATCAGCTTGGGCCGCTCACGGAGGGCGATCTCGCGGACCTCGTCCATGTCGACGCGGCCCGTGTCCTGGCGCACGCCGTAGCGGACCGGGTTGAACCACTTGCCGGTGGCCGAGACCGACCAGCCGTGGGTGAGGTGGCCGCCGAACGGCAGGCCCATGCCCATGACGGTGTCGCCCGGCTGCAGGAAGGCCAGGTAGATGGCGAGGTTGGCGGGCGAGCCCGAGTAGGGCTGGACGTTGGCGTGGTTCACGCCGAACAGCGACTTGGCCCGCTCGACGGCGAGGGTCTCGACCTGGTCGATGACCTGCTGGCCCTCGTAGTAGCGCTTGCCGGGGTATCCCTCGGAGTACTTGTTGGTGAGAACGGTGCCGGTGGCCTCGAGGACCGCCTTGGACACGTAGTTCTCCGAGGCGATCAGCTTCACGGTGTCGGCCTGGCGGCGTTCCTCCGCTTTGATGAGCTCGGCGATCTGCGGATCGACGTCGGATAGAGAACCCATGGCGCCTTCACTCCCCTGTCATCGTTGACAACGTGCGGAGACCCAGGCGTACGGCCTCCGCTGTTTCCGCTCCCCGGTGGTCTCTCCCACCCAATGCGCCAGTCGCGCTTTAGACGATAGCGGACAGGCCGTGCTCAGCCCGCACGCCCTGCGCGCCCCGCGCCGTCCACCGGCCAGAGCCTGTCCACCTCGGCGTTGAGCGTCGCGCCGATGAGCACGGCCAGTGCCGTGATGTAGAGCCACAGGAGCACCGCGATCGGGGCGGCGAGCGAGCCGTAGATGGAGACCGGGGAGAACCAGGCGGCGAGCACCGCGCGCAGCACGGCGGCGCAGGCGATCCAGATGATGAGCGCGAGCAGGGCGCCGGGCAGCTCCCGCCACCAGCGGGTCCGCACCGGAACGCTCACGTGGTAGAGCAGGGTGAGGAAGAACACCGAGCCGATGACGACCACCGGCCAGTAGAGGCTGTCGACCAGGCTCGCGTAGTCGGGGGGCAGGGCGCCGCGCAGCGCCACGGGCCCCAGGACGAGCACCGGCATGACCAGCAGGCCGATCAGCAGGCCCGCGAGGTAGAGCCCGAAGGACATCAGGCGGGTGCGGATGATGCCGCGTTCCTCGCCGAGCCCGTAGGCCAGCGAGATCAGGTCGACGTAGACGAACAACGCCCGCGACCCCGACCACAGGGCCAGCAGGAAGCCAAGGGAGATCAGGGACACCTGGTTCGCCGGATTCAGCACGTCGTCGATGAGCGGGGTGACCACGGTGTCGACGGCGTTGTCGGTGAACAGCAGGTGGGCCTGCTTCTCGATCCAGTCGCTGACGTTCCTGACCGTCTCGGGGCCGAACACCTGGGTGAGCTGGCCGAGCACCCCGATCAGGCCGAGCACGAACGGCGGCAGCGACAGCAGGGCGAAGAAGGCGGCCTCCCCGGCGAGCCCGGTGACGCGGTAGGTGATGCCGGCGTTGGTGGTCGCGCTCGCCAGGGCCCAGGTGTCCGTCCCCCGCACCCAGGACAGCCCCGCGCGCAGCCTCGTCCTGGCCACGCCCGAGGTGCGCCTTCTTGGCCCGCGCCTGCGTGCCCGGGCGTCGGTGGACGTCATGCCACCCAACGGTATGCCCAGCGCCCCTTGATCACGAGCCCGCGCCGCAACGATCGAATCTCGGGTCCGTAACCGCCGCTACCTGCGGTAGAAGGCCTCAGGGTCGTCCACGTCGACGATCCGGGCGCCCAGCGGCAGCAGGGAGACGGAAATCAGCTTGATGTTCGCGATGCCCAGCGGGATGCCGACGATCGACAGGAACAGCGGGATGGAGGTGAGCACGTGGCCGATGGCCAGCCAGATCCCCGCGACGACGCACCAGATGACGTTCCCGACCGTGGACAGACAGCCCGCGTCCGGGTCGCGCACCACGGTCCGCCCGAAGGGCCACAGCGCGTACGCGGCGATCCGGAACGACGCGATCCCGAACGGGATCGTGATGATCAGAACGCAGCAGACGACGCCCGCGACGACGTAGCCGAGGGCCAGCCAGACTCCCGCGAACACCAGCCAGATGACGTTCAACAACGTGCGCATGCTTCGAGCATGTCAGGAGGTGCGAAACCCGCTCCATCGGGTGGACCCCTGAGAAACCCCTGACCCGAGCGGCTTTCTCCCCCTGCCGGGCGGCCCGGCGAACGCCTGCGCGACCCCCGCCCACGCCCGCGCGACCTCGCCTCGCACCTCGAGGAAGGTGTCGTCGAGGTGGCGGCGCTGGACCACGAGAAGGCAGAAGTCGAGCGCGGTCCCCCTGACCAGGTTCGCGGCGTCGACGGGGCCCGCCGTCCACGGCGACCCGTCCGGCAGGGTCAGCTCGACCCGTACCGGATCGGCGGGCGGCTCCATTCCCCGGATGGCGAAGCCGTACGGCATGGCGCGCACCCCGAGGGTCGCCACGTGCCTGAGCCTGGCGGTGGGGATGCGCACGACGCCGAGCGCGTCCGCCACGTCCTGCCCGTGGGCCCAGGTCTCCATCAGCCGCGCGGTGACGAAGGAGGCGGCCGACATGTCGGGGCCGTACCAGGGAAGCCTGGCCGAGGGGCCGAGTCCGGCGAAGGCCTCGAGGCTGCGGGCCCTGGCCGTGCGGAACCAGTCGTGGAGCAGGCGGGGGGAGAGGCCGCGCGAGGCGGCCGCGAGCTCGTCGACGGCGGACTCGCCCCTGCCGAGAAACTCGGAGCGGGTGGCGCGGAAGGCGTCGGGGTCGGTCACGGCGGCGGTCGCGGCGTCGTCGAACCAGGCGAGGTGGCTGATCTGGTCGCGCACCGCCCAGCCTTCCGCGGGGGTCGGCAGCTCCCAGTCCGCGGAGGCGAGCCCGCGGATCACGCCGTCCAGTTCCTCGGTCTCCGCGCGCAGATCCGCCAGCAGCTCGCCCATCAGGCCCACGGCGCCTCCTTGCTACGGCCCAGGCATCGTCACGGCTCAGGCAAGGGTAACCGAGCGATGTTCTACAAGGAACGGCACAATGGGAGGATGATCTGCGACAGGTGCAAGGAACGCCGGCACGACGAGTGCCGAGGCGGCTCGTGGTGCGACTGCCAGCACCAGCCCGCCGAGAAGGCGGGCGAGCACAGGGAGTCCGCGCTTGACTGGCCGCGCCAAGGTTGACCCCGGAGAAAGTCCAGATTGTGGACCTCACATTGGACATCTCGGGTCGCCAAGGTATCGTCGTGGACATGCCAGCGGACCCATTGCTCGTCGTGCGACGCCACGTCGACCTTCTTCGTGTCCGCAGTGCCATCTGTCGTGACGTCCGTTGACCGTCGCCCTCCGCTGATTTCACCCAGCTCGGGCGCGTGACAGGCGTCCTCCTCCGTGAGTAACCCACCCCCGCACTCAACGACGAGGCGGCAGGTAGTGCCTGTGCGTGTCCGGAAATCACTCCACCGATTCACAAAGGACGCGCACATGACGACCCCGGCCAGGCCGGCTAACCGCCACCACAAGCGCCCGCGAGGCGAAGGTCAGTGGGCTCTCGGTTACCGCGAACCGCTGAACAAGAACGAGGAGAACAAGAAGAACGACGACGGGCTCAACGTCCGTCAGCGCATCATCGACATCTACTCGAAGAACGGCTTCGACTCCATCGACCCCGCCGACCTGCGGGGCCGGATGCGCTGGTACGGGCTCTACACCCAGCGCAAGCCCGGGATCGACGGCGGCAAGACCGCGATCCTGGAGCCGGAGGAGCTCGACGACCGCTACTTCATGCTCCGGGTCAGGATCGACGGCGGCAGGCTCAACCTGGAGCAGCTGCGCGCCATCGCCGACATCTCCAACCTCTACGGCCGCGGCACCGCCGACGTCACCGACCGGCAGAACATCCAGCTCCACTGGATCGAGATCGAGTCCGTCCCCGACATCTGGAAGCGGCTCGAGGCGGTCGGCCTGTCCACCACGGAGGCCTGCGGCGACACCCCGCGCGTCATCATGGGCTGTCCGCTGGCCGGGATCGACACCGAAGAGGTGCTCGACGGCACCGAGCAGATCCAGGAGATCTACGACACCTACATCGGCGACCCGGCGTTCTCCAACCTGCCCCGCAAGTTCAAGACCGCGGTCAGCGGCTGCCCGGCGCACTGCACGGTGCACGAGATCAACGACATCGCCTTCGTCGGCGTGGTCAACGAGCAGGGCGAGAAGGGCTACGACCTGTGGGTCGGCGGCGGCCTTTCCACCAACCCGATGCTGGCCAAGCGCCTGGGCGTCTTCGTCTCCCCCGAGCGGGTCAGCGAGGTCTGGGGCGGTGTCATCGGCATCTTCCGCGACTACGGCTACCGCCGCCTGCGGCACAGGGCCCGGATCAAGTTCCTGGTCAACGACTGGGGGGTCGAGAAGTTCAGGGAGATCCTGGAGACCGAGTACCTCGGGCAGGCCCTGCCCGACGGCCCCGCGCCCGAGCAGCCGCGCGGCGGCCGCAGGGACCACGTGGGCGTCTTCCAGCAGAAGGACGGCAACTTCTACGTCGGCTTCGCCCCCAGGGTCGGCCGTCTCGACGGCGACAAGCTGCACCTGATCGCCGACATCGCCGAGCGGCACGGCTCCGGCCGGGTGCACACCACGGTCGAGCAGAAGATGGTCATCCTCGACGTGGCCCCCGACAAGGTGGACGGCGTCGTGGCCGAGCTGGAGGCGAACGACCTGCGGGTCAACCCCTCCACCTTCCGCCGCCAGACCATGGCGTGCACCGGCATCGAGTTCTGCAAGCTGGCGATCGTCGAGACGAAGGCGACGGCGTCCGACCTGATCGACGAGCTGGAGCGCCGTCTGCCGGACTTCAGGGAGCCGCTGACCATCAACGTCAACGGCTGCCCGAACTCCTGTGCGCGCATCCAGGTCGCCGACATCGGTCTCAAGGGCCAGCTCGTCGTCAACGACGCGGGTGAGCAGGTCGAGGGCTTCCAGATCCACCTGGGCGGCTCGCTGGGCGTCAACGCGGGCTTCGGCCGCAAGGTCCGCGGCCTGAAGGCCACCGCGGAGGAGCTTCCCGACTACGTGGAGCGCGTCGTGCGCAACTTCGAGAAGCAGCGCGACGGGAGCGAGACCTTCTCCGAGTGGGTCCAGCGCGCCGAGGATGCGGACCTCAAGTGATCGGGGCGACCACCGGACAGGCCCGCCGTCCCTCCGGCGACGGCGGGAGAGGCCGATGAGCGAGCGAGCGGTTCCCTTCCACTGCCCCTACTGCGGCGAAGAGGACCTCGAACCCTACGAGGGCGACGGCGGCTGGTACTGCCGCTCGTGCGCCCGCGCCTTCAAGCTGAAGTTTCTCGGCATCGGGGTGCGGTCGTCATGACGCGAAACGCACCTGACGGAGTGAGCGAAGTGGCCCGCGAGGCACGGACGGCCCACGAAGCACGAACGACCCGCGCGGCGAATGAGGAGTGGTGAGCGAGCGATGACACTGGTGGACATCGAAGTCGGATTAAAGCAGCAGCGTGGCGCCCTGGACATGCAGGACATCGTCGAGTCGGCGGGGCGCTTCCTAGAGGACGCCTCCGCGCTCGAGATCATCCGCTGGGCGGCGGCCACCTTCGGCGACCGGCTCTGCCTGACCGCCTCGATGAGCGACGCCCTGCTGATCGACCTGGTGAGCCGGGTCAAGCCCGGTGTCGACGTGCTTTTCATCGACACCGGCTACCACTTCGCCGAGACGATCGGCACCCGTGACGCGGTGCGGCAGGTCTACGACGTGAACGTGATCGACGTCAAGCCGTCCAGGACGGTGGCCGAGCAGGAGCGCGACCTCGGTCCGCGTCTTTTCGGGCGCAACCCCGACCTGTGCTGCTACCTGCGCAAGGTCGAGCCGCTCAACCGCGCGCTCGAGCCGTACCTCGCCTGGGTCTCCGGCATCCGCAGGGACGAGGCCGTGACCCGCGCCGGGGTCAAGGTCGTCGAGTGGGACGCCAAGCGCCAGATGGTCAAGATCAACCCGATCGCCCGCTGGACGCAGGAGGACGTCGACAACTACATGGCCGACAACGGCGTGCTGATCAACCCGCTGCACTACGACAACTACCCCTCGATCGGCTGCGCCCCCTGCACCCGGCAGGTCGCCCCCGGCGAGGACCCGCGCAGCGGCCGCTGGGCGGGCATGGGCAAGACGGAATGCGGGTTGCATCTATGACGTGGCGCCCGCGTGGCACGACGTCCGCGCCGCCGCTGATCGCGGTGGCGCACGGGTCCCGCGACCCGCGCGCCGCCGCGACGGTGGAGGACCTGCTCGACGTCGTACGGCGGGCGCGTCCTGAGATCCCGGTGCGCACCGCCTATCTCGACCACGCCCCTCCGACGCTCGCCATGGCGCTGTCGGGGCTGACCGAGGCGGCGGTGCTGCCGCTGCTGCTGACCGAGGCCTACCACAGCCGGGTGGACATCCCCGGCGCGCTCGCGGAGGCGGCGGCCCGCACGCCGCTGCTGCGGGTGCACAGGGGCGCGACGCTGGGCCCGCACCCGCTGCTGGTCACCGCCCTCGAGCGGCGGCTGACCGAGGCGGGGGTCGAGCCCGGCGATCCGGACACCGCGGTGGTGCTGGTCTCTGCGGGGTCGAGCGACCGGCGGGCCAACGCGACGGTCGCCGGGGTCGCGGGAGAGTGGGCCAGACGGAGCGGCTGGTGGTCGGTGACCGCCGCGTACGCCTCCGCCGCCGAGCCGACCCCCGAGCGGGAGGTCAGGCGGCTCCTTGCGGCCGGGGCCCCACGCGTGGTCGTCGCCCCCTACCTGCTGGCCCCGGGTCACTTCGCCGACAAGATCCGTCGTGACACCCTGGCCGCGGGCGCCGAGGTCGTCGCGGGCGTTCTCGGCGCCGCCCCCGAGCTGGCGGCCGTGTTAATCGAACGTTACGAGCAGGCCCTGCTCGGGACGGAACGGTCAGCCACCGCCTGACGCCGCGGCGTCGGGGGAGGCGGTGACGCCCTGGGGCCTCGGGGGGACGGGCTCGTCCGCGAAGCGGCAGCGGGGGCCGCTGTCGCACGACTCGATCCACACGTCGTCGACCCTGACACGCATGTCGGCCCGGCCGTCACCCGCGAGCTCCAGCAGCCGCCGCCTGTCCCCGTCGGTGACGGCCGGTCTTCCCAGCTTCCTGATGGTGCCGGGAGGAAGCGCGGCCACCTCCAGCCGTCTCGTGCCCGACGTCACCGTCACGGCGATCCCGAAGACGGGCCCGCCTGCCGCGGGCAGCCTCTCGTTGCACAGCAGGGCGTTGCGGTAGACGCCGTCCAGCCAGTAGAGCATCTCCGCGCCGCGCGGGCAGTAGACCATTCCCAGCAGATCTCCCGCGCCCCTGCTCTTCGGGATGCCGAAGGCCACGCGCCTGCCCATCGCGGAGAAGGCCTCGTCCACGACGACCTTGGACATCTCGCGGGCGCCGTACCTGGGCGAGGGCTGGGCCATGACTCCGTTCCAGACGTCGTCGGGGGCCGAAACGGTTCCGGCGCCGGGCAGGGTCAGCGCCGCCGCGGCGGCGAGCCCGGCCAGGGCCGTCCCGCCCAGCAGGCGCAGGCGACGGCGTCTGATCGCGCCGATCCTGCGGTCCACCCCGGCGACGGTCACCCCGCCCGCGGGCGGGGTCTCGGCGTCCTCGTGGAAGAGGTCGCGCAGGTCGGATTCGGTGATCGTCATGTCAGCTCCCCGGGGTGGTCGCGGCCCTGGCCGCGGGATCGACGCGCAACTTGGCCAGGCCCCTGGCGGCCTGACTGCGCACGGTGGCCTCCGAACATCCGAGGACCCTGGCGATCTCCCTGTCCGGCAGGTCGGCGTAGTAGCGCAGGACCAGCACGGCCCGCTGCCTGGCGGGCAGGGCCGTCAGCGCCGCGCGGACCGTCTCGCGGACGCCGAACTCGCCGGCCGGATCCGCGGTGGCCCGCTCGGGCAGGACCTCGGTCGGCACCTCCCCCCGCCATCTCCTGCGCCACCAGCTGGCATGGGTGTTGGCCAGGATCCGGTAGACGTAGGGGTCGGGGTCGTCCCCCACTCTGCGCCAGGCGAACCACGCCTTGGCTAACGCCGTCTGCAGCAGGTCCTCCGCCAGCCCCCAGTCGCGGCAGAGCAGGTAGGCGGTACGCAGCAGACGGGCCGAACGCTGCTCGACGTAGCGCTCGAAGTCGGCCCGGTCTCGCATCCGAAGTCCTCACTGGTCGGTGATGTTCACCGACCACTACCGTTCGGACCTCACGGGACGTTGCACGACCGCGGAAACATCGCCGGAGACGTCGTCTCCGGCGATGTCGGGAAAGCCCGCCCCTCTGAGGCGGCGACCGGCCGGTGCGGCCTCAGTGCCACCGGTGCGGGTCGGAGGGCGGCAGCGGAGGGCGCGGCTCGCCACGCAGCTCACCACGCAGCTCGCGCCACTGCTCGCGCCAGGCGGCCCAGGGCTTCTTGATGGGTTTGGCCTGGGAGTCGCCGATCACCTTGAGGTCGCCCATGACCACGTAGGCCTTGATCCGGATGACCGGCACGTTCATGCCGGGAGGGGCCTCGATGACCTGGACCTTCTTGTCCCCCATGATCGTGATGCCGTCGATCTCGACGTCGACGCCGTCCGGCACGATGATCTTCACGTCGCCCATGACCGAGGTCGCGACGATGTCGACGACGTCGGTGCGGACCTCGGCCTCGCGCAGGTCGAGCACGACGTCGCCCATCACGGCGACCGCGCCGAGCCCCTGGTCGATCCGCCACTTGCCCCGGCGCTTCGAGTCGCCCATCACGGCCACGAACCACTGCCTCGCCCTGCCGCCCCGCGGCTGCTGGGCCTGGACGGGCGCGTACGCCGGAGCGGGGGCGGCCTGGCCCGCCATGGGCAGGTCGGAGGTGATGACGGCCAGCTCGGCCTGCGTGACGGCGGTGTAGGCCGCCTCCGTGCGCTCGGTCAGCTCTCCGAGCGTCAGACGCCCCTCGACGGAGGCGACGCGCAGCCGCTCGACCGCCGCCTCTCTCTCTGCGTCCGAGACCCGTATTGCGCCGGGATCGTTCATGACTCACAACATATCGCGAGTTGCCCCGGCAGTGGGTCCTCCGTAAGGAGGACATGACCGTGCACACCGGCGGGAACGACATGACCGCCCCGGGCCGGCTCCCGGGCCCGTGACCGCCCCGTGACCGCGCCGGGACAGGCTAGGGTCCCCCTCATGTACGAAGAACTTCTGCAGGCCGTGGCCCTCAACGACGCCGAGCGCGCCGAGCGCCTGCTCCAGGGCGGGACGAGCGCCGACCCCGGAGACTCCTCGGAGACCACGGCGCTGTACGCGGCCTCCGCCGGAGGCCGTACGGCGATCGTGCGCGCGCTGCTGGCCAACGGGGCCGACCCGGGCCGGATCAGCGGAGGCGAGGACGAGGGGCTGCCCCTGTGCGCGGCCGCCGCCCTGGGCCACGTCGAGATCCTGGAGGCGCTGCTGGCGGCCGGGGCTGACCCGACGGCCCAGGAGAACGGCGGGTGGACCGCCCTGCTCTGGGCCGCCTCGAACGGCCGGGCCGAGGCGCTCAGGAAGCTGCTGGCGGCCGGGGCCGGGCCCGAGGAGACCAACGACGGCGGTGAGACCGCGCTCACCCTGGCCGCCAGGCGCGGGGCGCTGGGCGCGGTGCGCGCGCTCCTCGAGCAGGGGGCCGACCCCCGCCGAGCCGACGCCGAGGGGGACACGCCCCTGGCCGTCGCCTACGACTGGCTGGGCACGCAACTGGAGAGCGCGCTGCTGGAGCAGCTGTCCGACCAGGCCCCCGAGGGAGCCCAGTTCGTCGTGGGCCGCAGCCGTGCCGAGGACGGCACCGACCTGGTGACCGTCGCCGCCGTCGGAGCCGACGGGGAGCGTCTGGCGGAGCTGCGCTGCCAGCGCGGCCACGCGGCCGTCGCGACCCTGCTGGAGGAGGCGACCGACGAGCGTCCGCCCTTCGACGAGCTGGTCGAGCGGGCGCTGCCGTACCGGGACGTCGACGAGGAGGCGGAGACCTGGTGGACGGTGGCGAGCTCGCTGAGCAGGCGCGGGGACGAGGAGACCTTCGAGGCCGCGGCGCGACTGTGCGTCAACGAGGACCCGCGCAAGCGGGAGTTCGCCGTCGACGTGCTCGCGGAGCTCGGGTTCACCGACGACGACAAGCCCTTCCTCGAGCGGACGCTGCCGCTCCTGCGGCGGATGGCGGCCACGGAGGGCGACGAGCGGGTCCTGCGCTCGGTGCTCGGCGCGCTCGGCCACCACGCCGATCCCCGTGCGCTGCCTGAGGTGCTCGAGATCGTCACCGCCGAGGGCTGGAGCCGCACCCAGGCCGATCCGGCCGCGCTGGCCGCCGTCCTGCCGCCTGGCCACGCGGAGGGGCTCGCGCTGCTCGTCTCGATGACGGAGGATCAGGACGAGGAGGTGCGCGACTGGGCGACCATGGGCCTGGCGGGGCTGGCGGAGGACACCGAGCAGGTGCGGGACGCGCTCGCGGCGCGGCTCGACGACGAGGACCTGAACACGGTGGCCGAGGCCACGCGGGGGCTCCTGACCCGGGGCGACCCCCGGGCGGCGCGCGGGGTCGAGCGGGTGCTCGCCGAGAGCGACGAGGACGACGACTACGTCCGCGACCTGGTCAGGCAGGACTAGCCGCACCGACCGCGGGACATGTGAGAATCGCCAGAAGCGACGACGTGTACGCCAGAACCCGGCGACGAGTTCGGCCGGGTTCCCCGGGAGGCCGCCCGTGACCCATGACGTCTTCAACCAGGTTCCCCCGCTCACCGGCCACGACGTGTCCGCCGACCCCGCGCTCCTGTCCGGCGTGGCACGCGAGGGCGCGGGCTGGGCCGCGGGGGAGCTGCGCGGGCTCGGCGCTCTCGCGGGCTCGGAGCAGGCCGGGGAGTGGGGACGGCTGGCCAACGAGCACCCACCGGTCCTGCGCACCCATGACCGCCACGGCAACCGGATCGACGAGGTGGAGTTCCACCCCGCCTGGCACGAGCTGATGACCGTCGCGGTCGAGAACGGCCTGCACGCCGCCCCGTGGTCGAGCGCCAGGCCCGGCGCGCACGTGGCGCGCGCGGCCGGGTTCTACGTCTGGAGCCAGGTCGAGGCCGGGCACGGCTGCCCGATCTCCATGACCTACGCCTCCGTCGCGGCGCTGCGGCACGACGCCGCGCTCGCCGCCGAGTGGGAGCCCCTGCTGACGTCCAGGAGCTACGACTTCGGGCTGCGTCCGCCGCCGGGCAAGCGCGGGGTGCTCGCCGGGATGGCGATGACCGAGAAACAGGGCGGCTCCGACGTCCGCGCGGGCACCACGAGAGCCGAACGGCTCGACGACGGGACCTATGCCCTGACCGGTCACAAGTGGTTCAACTCCGCGCCGATGTGCGATGTTTTCCTGGTGCTCGCCCAGGCGCCGGGAGGCCTTTCGTGCTTCCTGCTGCCCCGTGTCCTGCCCGACGGGACCCGCAACGCCATGCGCCTGATGCGGCTGAAGGACAAGCTGGGCAACAGGTCGAACGCCAGCGCCGAGGTGGAGTACGACGGAGCGGTCGCCTGGCTGGTCGGCGAGGAGGGCGCAGGGGTGCGGACCATCCTGGAGATGGTCAACCTGACCCGTCTCGACTGCGTGATCGGCTCCGCGGCCGGAATGAGGTACGGCGTGACGCGGGCCGTGCACCACGCGACGCACCGCGCCGCCTTCGGCAGGAAACTGATCGACCAGCCGCTGATGCGCAACGTCCTGGCGGACCTGGCCCTGGAGTCGGAGGCCGCGACCACGCTGATGACGAGGCTCGCCGGGGCCACCGACCGGGCCGTGGCCGGAGACCGCGCGGAGAGCGCGCTGCGCCGTACCGCGCTGGCCGTCGGCAAGTACTGGGTGTGCAAGCGCGCCCCCGCGCACACGGCCGAGGCTCTGGAGTGCCTGGGCGGCAACGGCTACGTCGAGGAGTCACAGATGCCCCGGCTGCTGCGTGAGTCGCCGCTCAACGGCATCTGGGAGGGCTCGGGGAACGTGGCGGCGCTGGACGTGCTGCGCGCCCTGGGGCGCGAACCGGAGACCCTGGAGGCGTTCTTCGCCGAGGTCGCGCTCGCCGCGGGGGCGGACCGGCGCCTGGACGACGCCGCGGAACGGCTGCGCGCCTCACTCGGCGACCCCGCCGACCTCGAGACCCGCGCCCGCAGGATCGCCGAGGACATGGCCCTCGTCCTGCAGGGTTCCCTGCTCGTACGGCTGGCTCCCCCCGCCGTCGCCGACGCCTTCTGCGCCTCCCGCCTCTCCGGTGAGGCGGGCCGGGCCTTCGGCACCCTGCCTCCGGGGCTCGATCTCGACGCCGTCGTCGAGCGGGCCGTCATCTGACCCATCCGTGGCGTCTTTGGTGGTAGGCGGCGACGGCCGCGGCGGCCTGGACGTCGTCGGCCAGCAGCCGGGTGAGCCGGTCCACCCTGCGGCTGGCGCACAGGGCGTAGGTCTCGGCCCACCACTCGGACGAGCAGTCGCGGTAGCGGTCCAGGGCGAGCAGGGGGCGGCAGAAGTTCATGATCCGCCGCCATTCCGGGGTCTGGTCCATCTCGTCCAGGTCGCACAGCACGTGCCCGATCATGTGGTGGACCAGCGCGCCCGAGGAGTGCGCCCCGCCCGAGATGACGATCGTGCGCCCCACGTGGATCCCGGCCGAGTCCGCCGCCACCCGCGCGTCGCAGGAGTCGTCGGGCTCCGGCGGCTCGGGCAGGACGTCGGCGCCGAGCCAGATCCCGTCGAGATCCTCGGCGAGCCGGGTCGCCAGGTGGACGGGCAGGCCCGCCAGCTCGTCCACCGCGGCCACCAGCTCCCGCCGCGGCGGGCCCGACCAACGCCGGTGGATCACCCGCTCCAGCACGCCGCAGTCGCGTGTGCCGTCCCGCGGCAGCGGCTCGCGGTGTCCTGTGCGGGTCGATGGGGGGGTCCTCATCCGAAGCGCTCCGTCCTGACAAAGAAACGTTCTCCGGTGGTAAACGTCCGTCGCGGCGGCGTTCATTACATGCGGACACGCGGATATTCATTGATCCGGCGAGGCAAAGAAAGCGATCTCTCGCCGACGCGCACCGTATTCCCTGGTCTAATCTCGGCCCTCGAAAGGCGGCCGGGATCACGGTCGCCGCCAGTTTCCACGCAAAAGGATTAATCATGGTAATCGGCCTGAAAGGGCTGGGGACGGCGTGTTCAGCCCTCTCCTGGCTCCTGCCCGGCGCCCCCGCCTGTCCGGCTCCCGCCCCTCTCCCGCCCTCCACCGCGGCCCCTCCCCTCACCTCGACCGCGGATCCGCCCTCCCGCTGCGGGGCCGATGTCGCGCGGGCGATCACGGAGCAGCTCGCGAGGGCGCCGAAGGGACGGTTCGTCCCACCTGACACGCTTTCCTACGACGGCGGCGCCGAGGTCATCACGTTCCGGCCCCCGTCATGCGGCCCCGCCCGCCGACGCGTCGAACACGACTGCGACGAGGACGGCGTCCTCGACAACGCGGTGTGCCTCTACGACCGCCGGGCGTTCGAGGGGTCGCGGCAGGCCATCAAAGCGCCGGGAACGAGAAGGCTGAACGGGACCGGCATCATCATGTCCGTCAAGAATGAACGTCCCTTTGTTTTCTTCGTCAAGAGGAACAGGAACGACGGCGGGACCTGTTTCCCCCGCGAAGGGGGCTACGGCAACGTGAGCGGCGTCGGCGACCAGCGCTGGGTGAACGCCCATCCCAGCCTGCGTGAATGCCCTGTCCCCTGAACGGTCCCCTGAACGCCCCGTCCCCCTGAACGCCCGCACCGGGCACGGGCTTCGGGCGGGACGCCGTCGGACCGGCTCCCGCCCCAGCCCGGACCGGAAGGCCCCGTCCCCGGCGGGAAAGGCCCTCCCGGTCAGTGAGGCCCTCCCCGGTCAGTGAAGGCCCTCCCGGTCAGCGAAGGGTCCGCCCGAAAGGTCCTGGCCCGGTCAGGAGGTCCGCTCCACGCCGTCCACCCACCTGCCGGTGACGTAGGTCCGGTACTCCTCGACGACGGGGCGGGAGTCCCTCGGGCCGCCCGCCCCGGTGAGCCTGATCAGCTCGGTCGCCAGCAGGCCCCCCGTGGTGGAGCTGACGACGAACACCCCCAGCAGCGGCCCGTCCTCGAACCCGAAGGCCTGACCCTGCCTGCCGCCGCGGTCCCTGATCCGCCCGAGCGACCTGAGGTCGTCCTGGGGCGCGAGGACCCGCCACAGCGCGGCCGAGAGCGCGGGCTCGACCACGTCGTAGGAGTGCAGGTTCTCCACCGCCCTGACCAGGCGGCGCGTCCGCGTCATGGCGGTCTGCGGTTCGCTGTCGAGCAACTGCCCGCGAAGCTCGGACGTGGAGCGCGACAGCGACGCCGCCCTGGGCTGCAGGTCCGCCACGCTGCCCGCGGCCCGGTCACGCGTGGGAAGGACGAGCTCCCCGCCGGTCGGGGCGCCGGTCGAGACGCCCGCCCAGCCGCCGCCCCCGAACGGCCTGCCCGCCGTCCTCGTCCTGAGGTAGGTCCCCCCGCCGCTCGCCGGAGTCCAGCGCCGGACGACCCACGGCACGATCCGCGAGGTCGTGCCGTCCTGCGCCACACTGGCCGCCAGCAGCCACTCCTCTGTCACGACGTAGCTCCACGGGCCCGTCACGGGGCGGGGGCGACTCGCGGCGAGCGCGGCCAGCTCCAGCAGCGCCGGGGCGGCCTGCGGGAAGGACGCCATGGGACGCGGAGGGTCCCGCAGGGGCTCGGTGCTCGAGATGCGCGTGATCCTCGCGAGGTCCTCGGTGATCCGCGGGCTCGCCGGCCCCGCGGGGGCGGCCGGCGCGGCCTCCGCGGGCGGTCTCGGCCGTGCCCCCTGGGGGACCTGCTGGGAGACCGTCACCGCGACGGCGGCCCCCAGGACGGCGACGGCCAAGGCGGGCCTCCTGGCGCGGGGCCGCCGCGGGGGGCCGCCGCGCAGAATCCGCCGCAGGACCTCCTCCTGCCGCGCCCCGCCCATCTTCTCCCGCACCTCGTGCGGCAGGACGGGGTTGTGCCGCGCCATGAGCTCGCGGATCTCGTCGCGTCCCCCGGCGCTCACCTGCCCGCCTCCTCGCACCACAGGCACATGCCGCGCAGTAGCTCGGCCAGCCGCATCCTGGCCCGGCACAGCCGCACCCTGACCGCGTTGGGCGTCAGGCCCAGGACCCTGCCGATCTCGTCGACCGCGAGGTCCTCCCAGTAGTGCAGGCGGAGGATCTCTCCGTCCTTGGGGCGCAGGCGCGCCATGGCCGTCTCCATCGCGGTCCTGACCTCTTCCTCGTCGTGTCCGTCACCGAGCGTCTCGGGCGGCAGCTGCCTCAGCAACGCCAGGAGGCGCTGCCTGCGCCCCTCGCCGCGCGTGGCGTTCCTCACATGGCCCCAGGCCACGCGGTACAGCCAGGCCACGACGGCCCGGTCGTCGCCCCTCGGGACCCTGTGCCTCTTGTGCCAGGCGGTCTGGAAGGTGGACGAGGCGATGTCGTCGGCTCCCCCGCAACCGACCCGGCGCGCGGCGTAGGCCCACACGGGTTCGTAGAAGGCGCGGAACATCCACTCGAACCACTTCTCCTCGTCCTCCTCCGACACGGCCGCCCCTTCCCCACCTGCCGTCATGTTTCTTACGTCCAGCACCAAGGGATGGATTACAGATCCGATGCGAACGGTCACGGAAAGTCATTCATGACTCACCTCGGGGACGGGGCCGGGCCGCAACCGCCCGGCGGCCCGGCCCGTGCGGGGGCGCGGACCAAAGGACGCTCCGAAGATGAGCGTCGTGATCTCGACGAGTAGGGTCGGTCATGGTTAACGCTTCGTGATCGAAAGGACATCGCCATGGCGACGACACGTACCGCGACGACTCAGTGGAAGGGCGCGCTCCTCACCGGATCGGGCACCGTCGAACTGAACTCGTCCGGGGTGGGCACGTTCGACGTGTCCTGGCCCTCCCGGGCCGAGCAGGCCAACGGCAAGACCTCGCCGGAGGAGCTCATCGCGGCGGCGCACTCCTCCTGCTTCTCGATGGCCCTGTCGCACGGCCTGGCCCAGGCGGGCACCCCGCCGCAGTCCCTGGAGACCAGGGCCGATGTGACCTTCCAGCCCGGCGAGGGCATCACCGGGATCGTCATCTCGGTCCGCGGCCAGGTCGAGGGCCTGTCCGCTGAGGAGTTCCAGCAGGCGGCGGAGACGGCCAAGGCCAACTGCCCGGTGAGCAAGGCGCTCGCGGGCACCACGATCAGCCTCAACGCCGAACTGGTGAGCTGATCACCGCCACCGCGTGACCGCGCCCGCCCCGGCACTCCGGGGCGGGCGTGAGCACGTGAACCGGGCCCCGCCCCTCCGCGGCGCCCGAACCCTCCCGACGCCGCCGCCATCCCCCGCCCACGGCCCCCACCCACGGCCCCTCCTCGGGGCGCCGCGGCGGCGCGGCGCGAACGGCCCCGTCTCCCCCTGTCCCCCACCCGATCCCCTACCTGCGCGGCCCCTCCGGCGGCGGGCCCGGACGATGGGAAGAGCCCGAAGCGACTCGGGTGAAAGCGACAAAAGCGCAGGTTAAAGCCTTACGGCCAGGCGTTCCACTCAGTGACCCACGGCGCATACACTCAGGCCACCCCGCTCTACCGGGCAGACCGTCCGAGAGACCGAGGCGCCCGGCCACGCCGTGCCCCCGGTCACGTCCCCCAGGCTGAGGGCCGCCCCGCCCGGTCGCGACCGATCAGCCGAGCAACAGCCGAAGAAGACCTGCACATCTCGTGATCCCCCGCCGCTCCCGCAGGAGAGGCCGGGCCAGTCCGACCATTCGTGTTCCCCCGCTCGCCAGGGTGACGTGACCGACGACACCCTGCACACGAGGGCCTAACTGAGGGAGAATAGGGCCACATGCGCGAAATCTGGCCGGGAGAGCCGTATCCACTCGGTGGCACCTGGGACGGCGTGGGCACCGGATTCTCGGTGTTCTCCGAGATCGCCGAGCGGGTGGAGCTCTGCCTTTTCGGGGACGACGGCCGCGAGGAGCGCGTCGACCTGCCCGAGGTCGACGGATTCGTCTGGCACGGCTACTTCCCCGGGGTCATGCCCGGCCAGCGGTACGGCTACCGCGTGCACGGCCCCTACGACCCCTCCCGCGGCTACCGGTGCAACCCCTCCAAGCTGTTGCTCGACCCCTACGCCAAGGCCGTCGAGGGCGGCCTGACGTGGAACGAGTCGCTGTTCTCCTATCCGTTCACCAACCCGTCCAGCCGCAACGACGACGACAGCGCCCCCTTCATGCCGAAGAACGTGGTGGTCAACCCGTTCTTCGACTGGGGGAACGACCGGCCGCCCCGCACGCCGTACCACCAGACCGTGATCTACGAGGCGCACGTGCGCGGGCTCACCATGCGCCACCCCGCGGTGCCGCCGGAGCAGCGCGGCACCTACGCGGGCCTGGCCCACCCCGCGGTCATCGACCACCTGCTGAGCCTGGGCGTCACCGCGGTCGAGCTGATGCCGGTGCACCAGTTCGTGCCGGAGCACGCGATGGTCGCCCGCGGGCTGACGAACTACTGGGGCTACAACACGATCGCCTACCTGGCCCCGCACGCCGCCTACTCCAGCTCGGGGCAGCGCGGTGAGCAGGTGCTGGAGTTCAAGGCGATGGTGCGGGCGCTGCACGACGCCGGGATCGAGGTCATCCTCGACGTGGTCTACAACCACACGGCCGAGGGCGACCACATGGGGCCGACGCTGGGCTTCCGCGGCATCGACAACGCGGCCTACTACCGCCTCCACGACGGCGACCGGCGCTACTACCTCGACTACACCGGCTGCGGGAACTCCCTCAACGTCCGTTCGCCGCACGCGCTGCAGCTCATCATGGACTCCCTGCGCTACTGGGTCCTGGAGATGCACGTCGACGGCTTCCGGTTCGACCTGGCCTCGGCCCTCGCCCGCGAGCTGCACGACGTCGACCGGCTGAGCGCGTTCTTCGACCTGATCCAGCAGGACCCGGTCATCTCCCAGGCGAAGCTGATCGCCGAGCCGTGGGACGTGGGCCCCGGCGGCTACCAGGTCGGCAACTTCCCGCCGCTGTGGACGGAGTGGAACGGCAAGTACCGCGACAGCGTGCGCGACTTCTGGCGCGGAAACGGCTCCGCGCTGCCGGAGTTCGCCTCCAGGCTGACCGGTTCCGCCGACCTCTACGCCACCTCGGGACGCCGCCCCGTCGCCTCCATCAACTTCGTCACCTGCCACGACGGGTTCACCCTCACCGACCTGGTCTCCTACGACCGCAAGCACAACGAGGCCAACGGGGAGGACAACCGCGACGGCACCGACGACAACCGGTCGTGGAACTGCGGCGCGGAGGGGCCGACGCAGGACCAGGAGATCGCCCGTCTGCGCCGACGCCAGCGCCGCAACCTCCTGGCCACGCTGTTCCTCTCCCAGGGCGTGCCGATGCTGCTGGCGGGCGACGAGTTCGGCAGGACCCAGGGCGGCAACAACAACGCCTACTGCCAGGACAACGAGATCTCCTGGGTCGACTGGTCGCTCGCCGGGAGCGAGAAGGAGCTGCTGGACTTCCTCAGAAGCCTGTCCGAGCTGCGGCGCGCGCACCCGGTCTTCCAGCGGCGCAGGTTCTTCCACGGCCGCAAGGCCGATGACGGCACCCGCGACATCGTCTGGTTCACCCCGTCGGGCGAGGAGATGTCGGCCTCCGACTGGCACACCGGCTACGCCAAGTCCCTGACCGTCTTCCTGAACGGCTCCGCCATCACCGAACCGGGCACGCGCGGCGAGCCGATCGTCGACGACTCGTTCCTGCTGCTGATCAACGGCCACCATGAGGACATGACCTTCACGGTCCCCGACGCGAAGTACGGCACGCGCTGGCAGAGCGTGCTGGACACCGCCGAGGAGAGCCAGGGGACGGCGCCCCCCGAGGAGGTCTGGTCGCAGGAGTCCAAGGTCGCGGTGACCTCGCGCTCCGTGCGGATCCTGCGCTGCGAGCGAAGGTAGGGCTACAGGCCGTTCGCGACGGCGGCGGTGAGCAGCACCAGGACGAAGGTGGCCACTCCCGCCACGCCGTGCAGCACCACGGCGACGAGCGGGAAGCGCTGCTCGGCGCCGCGCGCGTGACGGCCCCCGCCCAGCCAGCGGGTGAACATGGTGAAGCCCAGCAGCGCGGACGCCGCGAGCACCCCGAACGCCAGCCAGGCGAAGGTCCGGTCCAGGGTGAGCACGTAGGCGATCCAGCAGCCCAGCGCGGAGACCGCGAGCGTGGGATGGGCGAAGACCAGCGCGGCGGGAAAGCGGGTGACCTTCGTCGCCTGCTGGCGCAGGCCTCCGCCGGAGAGCCACAGGTACAGCAGGTAGACCCCGAGCACCGCGGTGATCAACCACGTCACGATCGCGACCAGCCCCACACAGCCTCCCCGGTCTCGTTGAACGCATCATGTATCGGGAGCCGCCCGAAGTCACCGGAAGCGTCGAATCCGTTATCGTCCGCGTCGGGAACGCTCCCACCTGCCCCTCGCGAGTGGAGGACGGGACCGGAAACGCTCTCCCTCACCCCTCACCCCTCGCCGCGGACGGGACAGGGCCGGGGCGGGGGCGGGGGCGGGCGGGGCGGGAAACGCCGTCCGCGTCCTCTCCGTGCCGCGCCGGGGGGCGACGGGACGGCTCGGGGAGCCCCCGGAGCTCCACACCTGGAGGGCCGCCCGTGCGCCTGTGCCAAGGTAGGAGGATGCGCCTCATTCATCCCACCGCCTCGGACGACGTCGATCTCGCGCGCGCCTACGCCTATCCCGCGGAGCGGTGCGTCCGGCTCAACATGGTGGCCAGCGCCGACGGCGGGACCTGGCTGAAGGGGCTGTCCGGAGGCCTGTCCGGCAGCGGCGACCGGCGGGTCTTCGGGGTGCTGCGCGGACAGGCCGACGTCATCCTGGCGGGGGCGGCGACGGTCAGGGCCGAGGGGTACGGCCCGGCGAGGCCGAGGGAGTCGTGGCGCGAGCTGCGGCGGGGACGCCCCGCCGCGCCCGCGGTGGCGGTGCTCACCCGGCGGCTCGACCTTGACCTGACCGGCCCGCTGTTCGCCGAGGCCGCGCCGGACGCCAGGACGATCGTCGTCACCTGCGACGCCGCGCCCCGCGACCGGCGCGAGGAGGCCGCCAGGCACGCCGAGGTGATCGTGGCCGGGGACGACCGGGTGGACCTGGCCGCGGCGGTCGGGGAGCTCGCCGGACGCGGCCTCGGGCGGGTGCTGTGCGAGGGCGGCCCGAAGGTCAACGCCCAGCTCGCCGCGGCGGGCCTGGTCGACGAGCTCTGTCTCACGGTCAGCCCGCTCCTGATCGGGGGCGACGCCGCGCGGGTGTTCGACGGCCCCGAATCGCTCACTCCTCTGCGCCTGGCCCACGTCATGGAGGAGGACGGGTTCCTGTTCACCAGATATGTCAGAGGCACCCGATAGACATGTCGGGGTAACCTCCGACGCACGCCCGAGGAGCGGGATGAACCTGCCACTGGAGCCACCGATCGCGCCGATGCTGGCCAGACCCGTCAAGGGTCTGCCGCCCCAGGACGGCACCCTGCTGTACGAACCGAAATGGGATGGTTTCCGGTGCATCGTCTTCCGGGACGGAGACGAGGTGTACCTCGGCAGCCGCAACGAGCGGCCGTTCACCCGTTACTTCCCCGAGCTGGTCGAGGCCGTGCGGGCCGAGCTGCCCGACCGGGTCGTGGTCGACGGGGAGATCGTGGTCCGCGACGGCCAGACGCTCGACTTCGAGGCACTGCAGCAGCGCATCCATCCCGCGGCCTCCCGGGTGAGGCTGCTGGCCGAGCAGACGCCCGCGTCGTTCGTCGCCTTCGACCTGCTGGCCCTGGGCGACGACTCCCTGATGGACGTCCCCTTCTCCGAGCGCCGCGCGAGGCTGGAGACGATCTTCGGCGACGCGGGCCACGGCGTGCGGCTGACGCCGGTGACCGCCTCGCAGGAGCAGGCGGCCGAGTGGTTCGAGACGTTCGAGGGCGCGGGGCTGGACGGCGTCGTGGTCAAGCCCGGCGGGCTGCCGTACCAGCCGGACAAGCGGGTGATGTTCAAGGTCAAGCACGAGCGCACCGCGGACGCGGTGGTCGCCGGCTACCGTGAGCACAAGTCGGGCCCGGTGGTCGGCTCCCTGCTCCTGGGCCTGTACGACTCGGAGGGCAGGCTCAACCACGTCGGCGTCGCGGCGTCGTTCCCCATGAAGCGCAGGGCGGATCTGATCGGGGAGCTCGCGCCGTACGTGAGCGAGGACGGCCACCCCTGGACCGCCGAGTCGCTGCCCGGCGCGATCTCGAAGTGGAGCGCGACCAAGGACCTGTCCTTCGTGCCCCTGCGCCCCGAGCTGGTGATCGAGGTGGCCTACGACCACATGGAGGGCCTGAGGTTCCGGCACACCGCCCAGTTCCGCCGCTGGCGCCCCGACCGCGCTCCCGAGTCGTGCACCTACGAGCAGCTGGAGCGGCCCGTCTCCTACGCCCTGGACGACATCCTGGCCCACTGAGGCGGCGTTCGCACGCGCGCCGGAAGCGGCGTTCGCGTGGACATGGGGCTCCAGGGGCGATATATCTCGTCCATGGGACGATCACCCTCCCCCGACGACGAGCTTCGAGCCGCCGTCGAGGCCCGCCGCGAGCTCGGCCCCGAATTCGAAGACTCCCTCGTCGAGGGTTTCCTGGAGAAGATGAACCATGAGATCGACAGGCGGGTCGACGAGCGCGTGGCCGCCCGCACGGGCAGGAACAGCCCTGCGGCCAAGCCCGCCGACGCGGGCCAGCGGCTGGCCCTGGCGATCATCTCCCTCTCGCTCGGCGTGCCGGGCACGGTGGGACTGGCCTTCGCCGACCTGGGCACCGCCCTGGTGTTCGTGCTCGTGCCCCTGTGGATCGGGATCGTCGGGGTGAACGCCACCTTCAACGGCAACAGGTCCGACCAGCCCAACCGGCACGACTGACCCTCCGGCGCTCCCCCGCCGGGAGGACGCACGGCCCCTCGGCCCCGAACCGAGCCGGCGGGGAGCAGCCGGCGAACGTGCCTCGGCGACCACGGCCGCGAAACGGGCCGGACCACCACGCCACGCCCAAATTACCTATTTAATCTGTAGGAATAGTAGATTATTATGGGCCGGGTGTCGGGTTCTTCAACGGTCGCCGTCGTGGGCGGCGGCGCCAGTGGCGCTCTGACGGCGGTTCATCTGCTCCGCCGCGCGCGGACGTGCGGGACGGCGCTGGAGGTGGCGCTGATCGATCAGCACGGGCGGCATGCGACGGGGCAGGCGTACTCCACGACGGATCCGCACCACCTCCTCAACGCCCGCGCCGACAGGATGAGCGCGCTGGAGGACGACCCCGGCCATCTGCTGAGGTGGGCCCGCGAGAACGGGCTGGAGGCGACCGGCTCCGACTTCCTGCCACGCGAGGCCTACGGACGCTACCTGCGTCACGTCCTGGAGACCGCTCAGGCCCAGGCGTCGCCGGGCCGGCGGGTGACCCGGGTGACCGGCACGGTGCGCGCCCTCACCCAGCGGGGGCATGACCGCCCCGTGCGGGTTCGCCTGGCGGACGGACGGGAGATCGACGCCGACGCCGTCGTGCTGGCCACGGGCAATCCCGCCACGGCGGCACGGCCGCCTCTCGCGGACGGGGCGGAAACCCGTTACGTCGCCGACCCCTGGGCGCCGGGCGCGCTGGCCGGGATCGGCGACGGCGCGGCGGTGCTCGTGATGGGCACCGGCCTGACCATGGTGGACATCGCGGTCACCGTGACACGCGCCTTTCCGGAGACGACGGTCTACGCGGTGTCACGGCGCGGCCTGCTGCCCCGGCGGCACCGATGTCCCTTCCCGCCTCCCGTCGACGTCCCGCTGGCGGACGGCCCGCTGCGGCTCGCCGGCCTGCTGCGCGACGTCCGCGCCGCCGTCAGGGACAACGGCGGCGACTGGCGCGGCGTGGTCGACGGCCTGCGACCGCGCGTCCCCGATCTGTGGGCGCGGCTCAGCGTCGACGACCAGCGGCGGTTCCTGAACCTCGCGGCCCGCTACTGGGAGGTCCACCGGCACCGGATTCCTCCCGCGACCGCCTCCCGCGTCGCGGAACTGCGGGCCACGGGCCGCCTGCGGGTGCTTCGCGGCCAGGTGAGCGCCGCCGCGCCCGGCCCCGGCGGCCTGGCCGTCCGGGTGGGCGGCGAGGACGCCGTCGGGGAACTCCACGTCGGCTGGCTGGTCAACGGCACCGGCCCCGCCTCCGTCACGCGCGACCCCTTCCTGGCCCGCCTGTTCGCCGACGGCCTCGCCAGGCCCGACCCGCTGCGGCTCGGCCTGGACGCCGACGCCGGCGGATCGGTCCTGGACGCCTCGGGGCGGCCGAACCCCCGGATCTTCACGCTGGGGCCGCCGCTTCGCGGGAAACGGTACGAGACCACCGCCATCCCGGAGATCCGCGCGCAGGCCGCCGCCCTGGCCCCGCGTCTCGTCGAGGTGATCGCCTCCGGCGCTCCCGCTCCCCTCGAGCGGGGCGACGGCCGCTACCCGTCCGCCGCGTCGCGCGCCTTGCTGGGCTGAACCCGCTTCGGCTCGCCGGGCATCTTCGGGTAGTTCGGCGGATAGGGCAGGTCCTCGGCCCCCTCGCGCTCGAAGCGCTCCAGCAGGGGCTCGATCGAGAAGGCCCGCTCGTCGATCGCGGCGTGCACGTCGCCCAGCGCGGCGAACCGGGCGGGGACCGTACGGATGTCGAAGTCGCGCGGGTCGACGTCCGCCAGCTCGTCCCAGGCGACGGGGGTCGAGACAGGGGCGTTCGGCTTGGCCCGCACCGAGTAGGCGGCGGCCAGGGTCCGGTCGCGGGCGTTCTGGTTGTAGTCGAGGAAGATCCGCTCCCCTCGCTCCTCCTTCCACCACGCGGTGGTCGCCAGATGGGGCACGCGGCGCTCGACCTCCCTGGCGAAGGCGATCCCCGCGTGACGCACCTGGATGAAGTCCCAGCGCGGCTCGATCCGGACGGCGACGTGGATGCCCCGCCCTCCCGAGGTCTTGGGGAAGCCCGTCATGCCGAGCTCCTGGAGGAGCTCGCGGACCACGAAGGCCACCTCCCGCGCCTCCTTGAAGCCGGTCCCCGGCTGCGGGTCGATGTCGACGCGCAGCTCGTCGGGGTGCTCGACGTCGGAGGAGCGGACCTGCCAGGGGTGGAAGTCGATGGTCCCCAGATTCGCGCAGTAGGCGACGGCGGCGATCTCGGTCACGTTGAGCGCGTCGGCGGTGCGGCCGCTGGGAAAGCGGACCGTGGCCGTCCGCACCCACTCGGGCCGCTTGGCGGGCATGCGCTTCTGGTAGATCTCCTCCCCCTCGATCCCGTCGGGGTAACGCCGGAGATGGGCGGGACGGTCGTACAGCGCGCGCAGGATGCCGTCCCCCACGCTCACGTAGTACTCGACCAGCTCGCGCTTGGTCACTCCGATCTCAGGAAAGTAGATCTTGTCGGGATTGGTGACCTTGACCACTCTGTCCCCGACCGTGAGTTCTGTATACGGCGACGCCATACGTCCGACCGTACCCCTGCCGGACCTGTCCGCGGCGGAACCGTGTGGGTGGGTCCGCCCCGGAGCCGCCACGGCGGCGGGACCGGGCACTCAACGGGACGGACCGCATGATCACCCGTCTAGCTCTCCGGTTCCGGGCGCTGGCGCGCCACCCGGCCGGCGGCGTTTGCAACCGTCCAGTTGATCCTTGGACGGCCGACAGATGATCTCACCCTCAACAGGAAGGCGAAACACCCCCCACGTATGTAAAGACGTCAAAACGGGCATCAATGGATGCTTCGCCCTCAAGATTTTTACCAGCCGACCGGCTCACGACGTCGACGCGTGCCGCGCCGGGCCGGATCCGCGCCCGCCGGGACGGTCGCCCGTTCGGCCCCCCAGGGCCGTGTCACGGAGACCGGGCCCGCGCGGGGATCTCCGGCGGCGACCGAAACCCCCGGCGACGCCGGAGGACGCCACCGTGAGCGCATAGGCTTGAGTCATGGAAAAGGTGGTCAAGAGCGACGCCGAATGGCGCGTCCAGCTCTCTCCCGAGGAGTTCCACGTCCTCCGCCAGGCGGGCACCGAGCGCGCCTTCACCGGTGAGTACGTCGACACCAAGACCGAGGGCGTCTACAGCTGCCGGGCCTGCGGCGCCGAACTGTTCCGCTCCGACACCAAGTTCGACAGCCACTGCGGCTGGCCGAGCTTCTACGAGCCGTCGGAGTCCGACGCGGTGACCCTGATCGAGGACCGCTCGCTGGGCATGGTCAGGGTCGAGGTGCGGTGCGCCACCTGTGACTCCCACCTCGGCCACGTCTTCCACGGCGAGGGCTACGGCACCCCCACGGACGACCGTTACTGCATCAACTCCGTGTCCCTGCGACTGGAGCCGACCGAGTAGACGAACGGCCCCGAGCACCCCGGCCCCGCCGGGCCCCCTGATCGATCCGCGCCGGGCGATCCGCGCCGCGACACGCGGCGCGGGAGTGACAATCCGCCTCACGGAGGAGTGAGGACGCCCGGCCGCGGGGTAAAGCGACATCACGCGCAGTACGCGAGTGTCTCCGCAACGTGTTCTTGCTCAGGGAGCGGCCGTGCACCTCCGGCACAGGTGGGAGATCATCGAGGCGGTCGGCCGGGTGATCACCCAGCGCTGCAGAGTCTGCGGCAAGACCAGGGTCAGGGTGCTCTGATCCGGCCCGCCTCCGGCCAGGATGTCGCCTTCGCCTTTTCCTAGCCGAGAGACTCGACCGCCTCCAGGCCTGCGCGCTCGAGCGCCCCGCGCGCACGGGATCGGCCGCACCTGACCGGGTTTCCCCGCCGGTCTTCCAGAACCGGCTACTTTCCCTGTTTCGGATAGGTGAGGCGGCAGTCGGAGTCGCCGCGGCCGAGGATGTTGGCCAGGACGGGGTTGCCGTTCTCTCCGAACCTCGCCTGGACGAACACCACGGGATGAGGCTCGCCGAGCTCTCCGATGAGATAGTCGCGGCCCGTCTCACACAGCTTGAGAGCCTGCTTGGAGTTGCTCGCGGACTCCGGAAGGTCCGTGTATATCCGTAGATAGCCGCCGACTATGCGGATGTCCTTGAGCCGCTTGGTCGCCTTGCGGCCCACGAAGTAGGCCAGCGCCTTCCTGTCGGTGTGCTTGGACAGCCCCGAGGCCTTCGCCTCGTCTCCCCGCTTGCCCTTCTCGGGCGCGGTCTGCGCGTCCAGAGCCGTGTTCCCCTCCGTGCCCCCTTCGGCGGCCGCGGCCAGAGGCACGGGCACGACCGCCTGCGCCACCTCCTGCTGCTGCGTCGGCGCTCCCGTCCGGAACAGCGACCCGCCCAGCACCAGCAGCGCGACCGCCAGCGCGGCCACCCCCACCAGGACCTCGAGAAGACGTGTCCTGGCCCGCCTTCTGCGACTGCCCGCCCGCCTGATGGATCGTGCCAGCCCCTCGCCCGTCTCCACCCTCAGCCTCACATCGACAGGTGATTTTCCCCGAGTATTACAAACGCTTCACACGATCGCGAACGTTTCCCTAGACCGGCCCGGGCGTCGCCGCCTCCGGCGTCCCACCCGTCACAGAAGACGTCACAGAGGACGTCGCAGACAGGCTCGTCACCCTGGAGGACCGGCCCGCGAAGACCGGCGGGAGCGGCGCTCCCGCCGCGCGGACACCGGGTCCGCCACGGCGGGACACACGCTCGGACCCGCCGCCCGCGCCACGCGCGAAAGGACTACGGCAGCGAGGCGATCAGCTCGCTGACCGGCTTGCGGACGCCCGTGTAGAAGGGGATCTCCTCCCGGGTGTGCCGCCTGGCCTCCGCGCCCCGCAGGGTGCGCATGAGGTCGACGATGCGGTGCAACTCGTCGGCCTCGAAGGCGAGCATCCACTCGTAGTCGTTCAGGGCGAAGCAGGCGACGGTGTTCGCCCTGACGTCCGGGTAGTCGCGGGCCATCCTGCCGTGCTCGGCGAGCATGCGGCGGCGGTCGGCGTCGTCCAGGAGGTACCACTCCAGGGAGCGGACGAAGGGGTAGACGCTGACGTATCCGCGCGGCTCCTCCTCGGCGAGGAAGGCGGGGATGTGCGACTTGTTGAACTCGGCGGGGCGGTGCAGCGCCATGACCGACCAGACCGGCTCGGCCAGCCGCCCCAGCTCGGTGCGGCGGAAGCGGGAGTAGGTCTCCTGCAGGTCCTCGGCCGTCGGGGCGTGCCACCAGAACATGAAGTCGGCGTCCGCGCGGAATCCGGCCACGTCGTAGAGACCGCGGGTGACCACGTCCTTCTCCGCGGCCTGGGCCAGGAGGTCCTCGACCTCGTCGGCCATGCCCTCGCGGTTGGCCGGGCAACGCTCGCGCAGTCTGAAGACCGACCACATCGTGTAGCGGATCACCTGGTTCAGGTCGCGTGCCTTCGGCCGCGGGTTCCCGTCCGTCGTCCTCACCCCTTCGTCAGCAAATCGTCTTTTCTCTGCCATTCTCCTGTGGGATCCAGGTGGTCCAGAATCCGGGCCGCCGCGGTGCGGGCGGTGGAGACGCAGGCGGGGATGCCGAGGCCGTCGTAGGCGGCCCCGCACACGGCCAGCCCCGGCTGCGGGGCGACGGCGGCGCGGATGCGGGCCACCCGGTCGAGATGGCCCACGTCGTACTGGGGCAGGGAGCCGCCCCAGCGGGTCACCCGGGAGTCGCGGGGCGGCCCGTGCACGCCCATGACGTCGGCCATCTCGGCCGTCGCCAGCGCGACGAGCTCGGAGTCCTCGCGCTGGAGCAGCGCCTCCTCGCCGAGCCTGCCGAGTGAGCAGCGCAACACGATCAGGTCGGGGTCGGCCTCCACCAGGTGCGGCCACTTGACCGAGCTGAACGTGGCGGCCTTGACCGGGCGTCGCTCGACGGGCGGGACCAGGTAGCCGCTGCCGGTCGGCGGCTTGGGGAAGGCCTCCCTGGGATAGGCGAGCGTGACGATGGCCATGCTGGCGTACTCGATCCTGGCCAGCTCGGCGGCCGCTCCGGGCACCTCGTTCGCGAGCAGGCGGCTCGCGGCGGGAGCGGGCACGGCCAGGACGACCGCGTCGGCCTCGATGATCTCGGGGTCGGGCACGGGGCCGGTCACCAGACGCCAGCCCGTCTCCGTACGGCTCAGCTCCCTGACGGTGACGCCAGTCCTGATCTCCGCGCCCGAGGCGGCGGCCACGGCGCTCGGCAGGGACCCCATGCCCTGGCGCAGCGTGGTGAAGACGGGCCCCGCGTCCTTGGGCGAGTCGGCGACGATCTCCCTCGCGGCGGTGAGCAGCGACCGCTCGGAACGCGCCGCCGCGGCGATCCCGGGCATCGTCGCGTCAAGCGACAGCCTGTCCGCCCGCCCGGCGTAGACGCCGCCGAGCATCGGCTCGATCAGGCGCTCGACCACCTCCTCGCCCATCCTCGCCCGGATGTAGGCGGCCACGGACACGTCGGTGGTGACGAGCGTGGCGGGCAGGATCTGGTCCAGCGGGACGCGCGCGAGGCCTGCCGGGCTGAGGATGCCGGACCTGGCCAGCGCGGCCAGGTCGGAGGGGACCCCCATGACCTGCCCTCCGGGCATGGGCCGCAGCGTTCCCCTGCTCAGGATGCCCGCTCGGGTGGTGCCGGGCAGGCGCAGCTCGTCGCCGAGGCCGACCATCCTGGCCAGGTCCTTGCCCTCGGGACGCCGCGCGAGCATGGCCTCGGCTCCGGCGTCGACCGGGATGCCCGCCACCTCGGAGGCGTGGAGCTTGCCGCCGATCCGCCGGGCGCCGTCGAGCACGGTCACCCGGACGCCCTCGCCGCCCCGCCTGAGGTACCACGCGGCCGCCAGGCCCGCTATCCCCCCGCCGACGACCACCACATGGCACCGGTTGCCTTCCATGACTCCTGACCGTACCGCCCCCCATGCCCGCCCGTGCGGCCCGCCACCCCGACACCCTGCGGCGCGCCTCGCCGCCCCGGGATCGGGCGGCGCGCAGAACGTGATTCCATCGTGACCCCCGCTTTCAAACCCAGCCGCCGGGGCGGCCGTCTTCAGGTTCATGAGAAGACTCAGGTACGGCCTGTGCGTGGCGGGCATCGCGTTGTTCGTGTCGTCCTGCGCGGGGGCGGGGAGCCAGTCGATGTCCGACTCGGGAGGCGCCGCCCCCGCCATGGCGCCGGTCGAGCAGGAGGCGGGGCAGGCCGCCGACGAGGCCCCGTCGGGGCGCGCCCGCAAGCCGCGGGCCGAACAGCCGAAGAGCGAGCAGGTGAAGCTGGTCTCCCAGGATCGGTCGATCATCTACACGGCCGACATGACGGTCCGCGCCAAGGACGTCATGACGGCGGCGGAGACGGCGCGGCGGATCGTCGCCTCCGTGGGCGGCCACCTGGCCACCGAGAAGTCGGACACCCGCTCGGGCGACAGCGCCTCCGTCAACCTGACCTTCAAGATCCCGCCCGCGGCCTATCCGGGCGTGCTGGACCGCCTGGGCAGGGAGCTGGGCAAGCGCGAGTCGCTGCGGCAGAACACCGAGGACGTCACCGAGCAGGTGGCCGACGTCGAGAGCCGCCTCAGATCGTCGCGGGCGGCGCTCGACTCGCTGCGCACGCTGCTGAAGAAGGCCAACACGATCGGCGAGGTGCTGGACGTCGAACGGGAGGTCTCCGCGCGCGAGGCGGACCTGGAGGCGCTCCAGGCCCGGCAGAAGACTCTCGCCTCGCAGACGAGCATGGCGACGCTGACCCTCAGCCTGGTCGGCCCCGAGGTCACGGTCGAAGAGCCCGAGGACGAGCCCGCGGGGTTCCTCGGCGGCCTGCGCGCGGGCTGGGGGTCCCTCGTCACCGCCCTCAAGATCGGCCTGACGGTCCTAGGCGCGCTGCTGCCCTGGCTGGTCCCGGTCGTCCTGGTCTGGCCGCTGGTCGTCTTCGCGCGCCGCCGCGCCAGGAGGGGCAGGGCCTCAGCAGCGGCGTCGGCTCCGGTGACGGCCGGTCCGGGTCAGGCCGGTCAGGCGGCCCCGGGCGAGGTCGCCGCCCCGGAGGAGAGCGCCCGTCGGGACACCACGACCGGCCACGCCCGGGAAACCGGCCCCCGGGGCACGGCCGCCCCTGAGGGAGGGCCCGCCGACGGAGAGGCGGACGGCCCCGCCGTGGCTCCCCCGGCCTGAACCGAGCCCTTCCGGGATCCCCGTCCCGCCGGGCCCCTTCCGGAGGCCCGGCCCGGCTCCTTCCGGGAGGCCGCCGCCCGCCGGGCTCGGAACCCTCAGCGGGCCGAGGTCTCGTGCACGAAGTCCGTGAGGCGGGCGAGCTGGTCGGGGTCGGTCGCGGGCAGCACCCCGTGGCCGAGGTTGAAGATGTGGCCCTCCGCCTTGGAGCCGCGGGCCAGGATGTCGGCGGCCCTGCGCTCGACGACCTCCCACGGGGCGAGCAGGAGCGCCGGGTCGAGGTTGCCCTGCAACGCCTTGCCCGGCCCGACCCGCCGGACGGCCTCGTCGAGCGGGACCCGCCAGTCGACGCCGACGACGTCCGCGCCCGCCTCGCCGAGCAGGCCGAGCAGCTCGCCGGTGCCGACCCCGAAGTGGATGCGCGGGACGTCCAGGTCGGCCAGGCCGGCGAAGATGCGGCTGGTGTACGGCATGACGAACTCTCGGTAGTCCTCGGGGGCGACGGCGCCGACCCACGAGTCGAAGAGCTGGACGGCAGAGGCGCCGGCGGCGATCTGGATGCGCAGGAAGCCCAGGGTGATCTCGGTCAGCCGCTCCATCAGGGCGTGCCACAGCTGCGGCCGGCCGTACATCATGGCCTTGGTGTGGTCGTGGTTCTTCGAGGGGCCGCCCTCGATGAGGTAGGAGGCCAGGGTGAAGGGCGCGCCCGCGAAGCCGATGAGAGGGGTCGCGCCCAGCTCGGCGGTCAGGGCGCGGACGGCCTGCGTGACGTAGGAGACGTCGTCCGGCTCGATCGGGCGGAGCGTGCCGATCGCGGCGGCGTCCCTGATCGGCTCCGCGACCACGGGGCCGACGCCGGGCTTGATGTCGAGGTCGATCCCGATCGCCTTCAGCGGCACCACGATGTCGCTGAAGAAGATGGCCGCGTCGACGCCGTAACGGCGCACCGGCTGCATCGTGATCTCCACGATCAGGTCCGGGGTGGCGCACGCGGTGAGCATGGGCACCCCTCCGCGCACGGCCCGGTACTCGGGCAGCGAGCGGCCTGCCTGGCGCATGAACCACACGGGCGTGCGGGAGACGGGCTGGCGGCGGCAGGCGCGCAGGAACGGAGAGTCGGCAAGCTCGGGAGTCACTCCACCAGGGTGCCATGCCGAGGGCCCGGTCCGCTCATCAAGGCTGCTGAGCGCCACTCTGGGTATGAAATCACCGGTTATTAAATGAGATCACACCTAACAACACCTAGACAGCTTCAAGTCATGATGACGATAGGGTTCCACCCGTTTCGAGTGCTTCGTCCACCGAAACCCGATGGCCGCAACCGTCCGGCGACGCCGGACGGCGCGAAGCGATCATGTTTCCGGGTACAGTTCCTCCCATCGACGAACCTGGTCCGGCCCCCGGCTGGCCCAAATGTTCGCCAAGTCACCGCGCGGCATCGATTCCGGCACCACTTTCGGGACACGCCGAGCACGTTGCGCGGAAATGTCGGCGCGACGTGCCAACGTCGGACCACGACCCGACGAAAGGCCTGTGCGATGTCCACGATGTGGAGTTCACCCGAGCGCCGCGGTGAGCACTGTGCTTCCTGTGCCGACGAGCGGGTGTTCGAGCAACCCCCCTGCCTCGACGGGCACGAACCGGGTCAATGCCCCGAATGGGCCTGCGTCGACTGCGGTCACGCGCTGTTCCTCTCGAGCTCCGGCGGCGGGAGCGCACGTGGTTCCCGCTGGTCGGCGGCAGTGGCTTGATCGGTTCCGATGGCTCCTACACACACCCCAGTGGTCCCCATGCGTTCAGTTCCGACCTACGCTTCCGATATGACCGCCGGTGACGCACCGCCCACTCCCGCCGCCTTCGAGCGCGCGGCGGCCAGCATGCGCCCAGCCGAGGTCAGACCGGAGATCGAGCTGGAGGACATCCCGGCGCCACAGCGCCTCGCCCCCTACTCGGCCGCCATCGGCGCATCGGTCTACCGCGACGACGACGAGCTCGCGGTCGGCCGCCTCATCATGCTCTTCGACCCGGACGGCCAGCGTGGCTGGGACGGCCAGTTCCGGCTGGTCGCCTACGTCCGGGCGGACATGGAACCTGAGATCACCGAAGACCCGCTGCTCGGCCCCGTCGCGTGGAGCTGGCTCACCGAGTCACTCGACGCGCACGGCGCCGCATACGCCGCCGCCGGGGGCACCGTCACCAAAGCGGTGTCCGAGGGCTTCGGCAACAAGGCCGAAGACCCGGTGACCACGGAGCTGGAGCTGCGCGCCTCCTGGTCTCCGCTGGAGGAGGATCTCTCCGGCCACGTCGCCGCCTGGTGCGATCTGATGTGCCTGGCGGCCGGCATACCACCCCTGCCACCCGACGTGGCGAGCCTGCCGCCACGCCGTCGCGAAGATCCGGAGTCCTTCCGAACGTGACCGACGAGACAACCATCGTTCCGCTGCTGGAGCCGCGAGAGGGAATCCCACCCGTCATCGAGGACGCCGCCGACCTCGCACGCACCGTGCGCGCCTTCGCCGAGGGCACGGGTCCGGTCGCCGTCGACGCCGAGCGAGCCTCGGGATACCGCTACAGCGGCCGCGCCTACCTGGTGCAGCTGCGCCGGGCGGGCGCGGGCAGCGCGCTGATCGATCCGACCCACTGCCCCGACCTGTCCGAGCTCGACGCGGCGCTGGCGGACGCCGAGGTGGTGCTGCACGCCGCATCCCAGGACCTGCCGTGCCTGGCGGAGCTGAACTTCCACCCCCGCGAGCTGTTCGACACCGAGCTGGCCGGGCGGCTGCTCGGCTACGAGCGGGTCGGGCTGGGGATGATGGTGGAGAACGTCCTGGGCCTCAGGCTGGAGAAGGGCCACTCGGCCGCCGACTGGTCGACCCGCCCGCTGCCCGAAGACTGGCTGCGTTACGCGGCGCTCGACGTCGAGGTCCTGATCGAGCTGCGCGACATCCTCTACCAGGAGCTCGACTCCAGCGGGAAGCTGTCGTGGGCGCAGGAGGAGTTCGCCTCGGTGCTGGCGCACAAGTCCCCGGCTCCGCGTTCCGATCCGTGGCGGCGCACCTCCGGCATCCACAAGGTCCGCTCACTGCGCGGGCTCGCCGTGGTCAGGGAGCTGTGGACGCTGCGGGACGAGCTGGCCAGGGAGTCGGACCTCGCACCGGGACGGGTCCTGCCGGACGCCGCGATCGTCACCGCCGCCCTCGAACTGCCCCGCACCACCAAGTCGCTCACCGACATCCCCCCGTTCACCGGGCGCAGCGCCCGCAGGCACCTGCGCGACTGGCTGGCCGCGATCAGCAGGGCCCGCGCGCTGCCCGAGTCGCAGCTCCCCCAGCCCAGCACGCCGGGCGACGGTCCGCCGCCCGCCAACCGGTGGATGGACCGTGACCCGGTCGCCGCCAGGCGGCTCGCCGCCGCCAGGGCCGTGGTCGCCGCGCTCGCCGACGAGCACCACATGCCGACGGAGAACCTCGTCCAGCCGGACGCCGTGCGCCGTCTGACCTGGGAACCCCCGCCGGTCATCGACGACGAGAGCGTCGCGGCCCGGCTGCGTGAGCTGGGCGCGCGCGAGTGGCAGATCGGGCTGACCGCCCATCCCGTGGCCAAGGCGCTCCTGCGCCTGGAGACCAAGGGCGAGATCTGACGGCGGTGACGCGACCGGGCCTCTCCCCTGGCGGCCCGGGTCCGGCCGTCCCGTGTCGCGCCTGACGGCACGCGGGGCGGCCCGAAGCCCGGGTCTCCGCTGAGCCGGGAGAGCCGTGGATCCGGCCCGGTGGTCTTCCGCCAGGCCACCTGACGGACCGGTTCCCGCGTTTCGCCGTGCCGCCGTGCCCGTGGGCCGGAGCAGGTTCGAAGCAGGCGCGGTGTGGGTCCGGCGATCTCGGCCGGGCCCTCTTCGTGAGCGCTCGCCGTCCCTGCGTCTTTACAAAGTAGATCACTACATGTTTCGCGGGAATCACGTGAACCCGTCGACGGGAACGCCGCTACAGACCTTCTGATGGACGGCAGAGTCGAGGACGTGGCGGCGGGACGGGCTCGTGGGCGCTGGGAGAGGGCGTGGGGGCGGGGTGAGGACGCGCGGGTACTCGCCCGGGTCGCCGACGGGGACGCCAGAGCGCTGGGCGAGCTGTACGAACGGCATGCCGCGCCGCTGTTCGGATTTCTCCACCGGCTCGCCGGAGACCGGGGAACCGCGGAGGAGATCCTCCAGGACACGCTGCTGGCCGTGTGGCGTTCGGCCGCGACCTACGAGGGACGTTCCAGTGTGACCACCTGGCTGTTCGGGGTGGCGCGCAGGCAGGCGCACAACCGGCTGCGCGGGATTTCCCCTCCGGCCGCGGCCGAGCCGTACGAGCGGGCCGACACCGTGCCCGGCCCCGAGGAGCTGGCGGTGGGAGCGGACCGGGTGCAGGGGGCGCTGGTACGGCTGCCGCTCGCGCAGCGCGAGGTGGTGGTGCTCGCCTTCCTCAACGACCTGGGCCACCAGGAGATCGCCGAGATCCTCGGCATCCCGGTCGGCACGGTCAAAAGCCGCCTGCACCACGCCCGCGCGACCCTCAGGGGGGTGCTCCGTTGAGAGATCCGTCGAAAGAGAAGAACCGGGTGGACTCCTGGCCCGAGCTGGCGGGAATCGGCGACGACGTCCCCGCCCCGCCCGGCCCCGAGATCGTGCGCGGCGCGCTGAGGAGGTCCGCGCTGGAGGGCGGGCGCCCGCCCGCCGTGCCGAAGGCCGTCAGGGCGTGGGCGCTGCTGACGGCGGAGGCCCGCGTCCAGCCCGTGTCGATCTGGCTGATCTCCGCGCTGGTCATGACGGTCGGGGTGGGGTTCGTCCTGGCCAAGCCGTACACGGCGGTGTTCGTGCTCGCCATGGTCGCGCCACTGGTCGCGGGGGCGGGTGTCGCGGCGGCGTACGGCCCGCGCGACGACAGGGTCCTCGAACTGGTGGCCGTCACGCCGACGTCGCCCCGGGTGATCCTCCTGGCCAGGATGACGCTGGTGTTCGGCTACGACCTGGCGCTGGCGCTGGTCGCCTCCGCGATGCTGTCCCCGTTCCAGGACTCGGTCCCCGGCCCGGTCTCCACGGGACTGGTGTCGCTGGTCACGGCGTGGCTGGGGCCGACGACGGTGCTCGCGGCGCTCAGCCTGCTGCTGTCGGTGTGCTGGAACGCCGAAGGCGCGGTGGGCGTCGCCCTGGGGGTGTGGGGCCTGTACCTGATGAGCTTCACCAAGTGGCCCGTCCTCGCCGGGATCAGGCAGCTGTGGACGACCAGCCCCGCGACGATCGGTCTCGCCCTCGTCCTGGCGTCGGCCGCCGTGGTCGCGGCGGGACGGGGTGAACCGATCCGGCGTCTGCGCGCAACTCACGGATCATGAAGCGCCTCGACCTCTGGTCACACGAGATACGCAGGGCCGGGCCCACCGCCCTGCTGGGACCTCCCGCCCTGGTGGTGCTGGCCGTGCTGCTGGCGGCCTTCGGCACCCGGATCGGCTCGCGCGAGGGGAACACGGCACGCTTCCTGGTCGCCTTCGTGGAGATGGGGATCCCGCTGCTGACCGGTCTGCTCGCGGCCTCGCTGGTCGGCCGGGACCGGGCCGTCGAGCTGCGGCTCGCCCTTCCCTCGGCGTACCGGGCGACGCTGCTGCGCCGCCTGGCCGTGACGGTCGGCTGGGCGGGCGTCTGCGCCCTGGCGATATCGGCGTTGCTCACGGCGGGGGGCTGGTGGGAGCGGCTCCCCCTCTCCCCCGGCGGCGTCGCCGGTCAGCTCGCCTGGCTCTCCCCCACGCTGTGGCTGACGGCCCTGGGACTGCTCGCCTACGCGGCGTCGCGGACCACGGTCGCGGCGACCGCGACGGTGGCGCTGGTCTGGGTCGTCGAGCAGGCCCTGTCCGAGGCGCTGCGGGACAACCCCGCGTCCAGGTGGCTCTACCTGTTCGCCACCACGCGGGGCGTGGCGGACGGCGACTGGCTGCCCAACCGGCTGGTCCTGCTGGCGACCGCCCTACCGCTCGCCGTCGCGGCCTGGTTCCTGCTCGGCGACGTCGAGCGCTTCCTCGGAGGCGAGGACGAGTGATCGCGACCCTGCGCCACGAGTTCGGCATGCAGATCCGCCGCCCCGCCCTGTGGATCGTGTACGGCCTGGCGTTCGCGCTGCTTCTGGCCTCTTTCCAGCAGGGGTATGTGATCCCGTACCTGGGACGCGACTATTCGAGCCACACAGCGACCGCCCTGGTCTCCGTCGCCACCGTGGTCAACAGCCTGATGGCCATGGCCTACGGATGCCTGATCGCCGACCGGCTCGTCCGGGACCGGCGGCTCGGCGTCGACGAGGTCCTGGAGGCGACCCCGGCCGGACGCACGGGCCGGCTGGTCGGCAAGTACCTGGGCGTCTGCGCGGCCACGGCTGTGCCGATCGCGCTCGCCTACTTCGGCCGGGCCCTCGTCTACGCGGTCACCGAGGGAGAGCCGGGAGCGCTGGCCCTGTCCCTGCCGGTCTTCGCGGCGATGGTCGTGCCGGGCCTGCTGTTCGTCGGGGCGCTCTGCCTGGCGGGGCCGCTGCTGGTGCCGGTGCAGCTGTTCCGGGTGCTGTTCGTCGGCTACTGGTTCTGGGGCAGCCTCATCCCCGCGAACATGATGCCCACCCTGTCCCACACGCTCCTGTCGCCGGGGGCCCACTACCCGGAGTTCGGGTTCTTCGGTCCCGTGAAGCCGCCCGAGGGGGCTCTCGTGGATTCGGAGTACCCGGTCTACGGCCCCTGGCACGACGCGGCGTTCAACGTCCTGCGTCCCGTGGCGAGCCCGGCCGTCGCCGTCCTCTGGATGGGCGTGATGGTCGCCCTCACGGTGGCCGTCCTCCTCCTCATCCGCCTGCACACCGCCCGCACGGAGCACTGACATGCGCATCGAGATCTCCCGGCTGACCAAGACCTACCGGGGCGGGGTCCGCGCCCTCGACGGGCTCGACCTCGACGTGCCGACCGGCATGTACGGCCTGCTCGGTTCGAACGGCGCGGGCAAGACCACGCTCATGCGCATCCTGGCCGGGCTGCTCAGGCCCACCTCGGGAACCGTCAGGGTGGGCGGCCACGACGTCACCGCGCCTGACGGACGGCTGGCCGTACAGCGGGAGCTCGGCTACCTCCCGCAGGACCTCGGCGTCTATCCCGACCTGACCGCTCGCGGGTTCCTCGACTACATCGCGCTGCTCAAGGGCCTCGACTCCCGTCCCTTCAGACAGCGCAGGATCGGCGAGCTGCTTGAGGTCGTCGGGCTCTCCGACGCGGCCGACCGCAAACTCAGGGGTTTCTCCGGCGGGATGGTACGGCGGGTCGGCATCGCCCAGGCGCTGCTCGCCGACCCACGGCTGCTGGTCGTCGACGAGCCGACGACCGGCCTGGACCCGGAGGAGCGGATCCGGTTCCGCACCATGCTCGTCGGGCTGGCCGGGGAGCGCACGGTCCTGCTGAGCACGAACATCGTCGAGGACGTGGCCCAGACCTGCCGCTCGCTGGCGGTTCTCGCCAGGGGCCGCCTGGTGTTCGAGGGGACCGTCGAGAGGCTGGTCGCGCGAGCCGAGGGGGTGGTGTGGACGGTCACCACGCCGGGCCCCGCGCCCTCGACCGGCAGGGTCGTGTCCGCCGTTCCCGACGGCGCGGGAACACGCTATCGCGTCGTCGCGTCCTCGGCTCCCGAACCGGACGCCGAGACCGTCGAGCCGACCCTCGAAGACGGCTACCTGGCGCTCATGGAAACCGCGCGGCACGCCTCCTGAGCGAATTCTCCATATCGAACGGCGGCGTTTGCGGACATGTTCGAAGGCCCCCGACGGAAAGTCCTCTCAGCCGGGGGAAGGAGAGAACGGACACGCGACGGTCGATCACGGGGGAAGTCGCGCGTCGCCTTCCCGCCGGGGGCGGTTTTCAACGGGTTCCCGGCGGGCGGAAGCACTCGCCGGGAATCCACACCCGTTTTCCCGGGCGGCGCCACAGGAGAACGAACAGACACGTGCCCCCTGCCCGTCCGGCCCCCACCACGGTCAAGGCGTTCCACGACCCCCTCACCACGGTCGAGGCATCACACCCCCTCACCACGTCCAAGGCATTCCACAGCTCTTCACCACGTCCAAGGCATTCCACAGCTCTTCACCACGGTCGAGGTGTTCCACGACCCCCTCACCACGGTCGAGGCATCACACCCCCTCACCACGTCCAAGGCATTCCACAGCTCTTCACCACGTTCGAGGTGTTCCACAGCGCCGGTACGGCGAGCGGTGACGCTCACCTGATCGGCGCCGATGAACGGCGCGCGCCCCGGTGAAGGCCCCCGGTCACCTCACATCCGCCCATCACCCACCGACCTCTCGGTTCTTCCGATCGCCCTGTCACGTTCGGCGCGGATCGTCTCCTCGGCCGAAGGGGCCTGCTCGGTCCTGGGCACGGCGCACCAGACGGTCCTTCCCAGCCTTTCCGACCGCCTGCGAGTGCCCCACCTGCCACCGCAGATCCGGTTGACGATGAGCAGGCCACGCCCGTTCTCCGCCATGGAGACCTCCTCTTCGGGAATGTACGGCGCACTGAAAAGCGAACCGGGGTCGGAGACCTCCACATAGACCAGGTCAGGGGTTTCCATCAGGGCCAGCCCGACCATGTCCCCCTGCCACCGCCGGTCGGCGTGCTCGACGGCGTTGGCGACGAGTTCGGAGACCACCTGGACAACGTCCTCAAGCAATGGATGGTCCGTTCCCAGAAGACCACGGACTTCACCGCGCGCCCGCCGAACCGATTCCTGGGAGCTCACCAGAAAGACCTCTCCAAGCTTTTTCGGTTCCATGCCAAAAGTCCTTCGCCGCTCATCGGTCGCCGGGCTCGTCAATTCATCCAAGCTCGCGGTCCACGACCCGCTTGTTCGCTCCTTGCTATTTAAAGAATCCCAGAAGGCAACTACGTTCGGTAGCTGATTGAATACACTCCTACTGCACAGCTGCGTGTACTTACCCTGACAGCCGTGAGGAGAGGCCAGTGACCGCCCCCACCAGCTTCGACCCGAACATTTCCCCCCGGGCACAATTCGGCACAGAGCTCCGCAAACATCGAAGCATGGCGCGAATGTCACAAAAAACGCTGGCAACCCTGACGGGCTGGTCGATCAGCCAGATCAGCATGCTGGAGAACGGCAATCGAGGGCCCACTCCAGAGCTCGCCCGAAGCATGGACGCCGCACTCGGACTCGACGGAACGCTCTCCAACCTCTGGGCGATGCTCGACAACGTGTCCAATCAGTTGCCGACGTGGTACCGGTCGTGGCTGGAGATCGAGCGAGAGGCGGACACCCTACGGACCTGGCAACCTCTCATCGTCCCCGGGCTGCTCCAGACAGAGGGCTACGCGAGAGCCGTGCTGACCAGCGAACCCGGCACAACGCCCGAACAGATCGAGGAGCACACGACAGCGCGAATGGAGCGCCAGAACATTCTCCGTCGGACCACACCTCCGATGATGTGGGTGCTCCTGGACGAGAGCGTTCTCGACCGGCCCATCGGAAGCCCCGCCGTGATGGCCGCCCAGCTCAGCCACCTGGCCGATGTCACCCAGTCTCTGCGGATCGTCGTTCAGGTCGTGCCTCTGAGTGCTTACAGCGCCGTCGGTCTCCTTGGTGCTTTCGTCATCGCGACGGCGCGAGGAGAACCCGACACGGCTTACATCGACTCCGCTGGGATCTCCGTTCGAGTGACGGGCAGACCGGAGGACGTCACCTCACTAGCATTCAGATACGACGCTATCCGCGCCGAAGCCCTGTCCCAGCGCGAATCACTGATCCTGATTAAGGAGAAGATGCGACGATGGACGACCTACGACAGGAACTGACCACCGCCACGTGGCGCAAGTCCACCCTCTCCGGCAGCGACGGCACCGACTGCGTCGAGATCGCCCGCCTCACCGGCGGACACATCGGCGTCCGCGACAGCAAGAACCCCACCGCCCCCGCCCTCCTCCTCACCCCGGGCGACTGGAACACCTTCATCGAAGGCATCAAAAGCGGCCAGTTCGACTGACCACTCCCCCGTCCCGGACGACGAAGCCGGTTCCCGTCCCTCACGGACGGGAACCGGCTCCCTTTCACGGTCATGTCCCCGCGTGTTCCCGAGTGACGCGCCGCTCATCGGCGCCGCTCAGGCCCCCGTCGCCGCTCTCCGTACCGGCGCCGCGAAAGGCCACAGCACAGCGAAGGCCGAGGGAACCGACAGCGAAGGCATGGGAGGACGACAGCACAGCGGAGACATGGGGACTTCTCAGTAAGGAGAGCGAAGGAGTCGCGGCACGACGGTGAGGCGGCAAAGCCCGCGACGCGCCCCACAGCCCGATCAGTGAACACGGCCGACCGATGACCGATCAGGGCACCCCCGGACCGCCGAAACAGCCGCCTCATGGGCAGGAACCGGCCTGTCTGACACAGCCCCTCACCGGCCGCCTCGGGAGCATCGCGAAGACGGTCGCGTCCACCCCGGAGCCCACGACACGCCCCACGGGCCTGGCTGACCGATGATCGGGTGGGCGACACCCGCACCACCGAGGTGATCGCCCCACGGGCGGGCGGGAAACGGCCCGCCCCGCGCAGCCCGTCTAAGCTCGCTGGAGCACCTCGGCCAGCACCTCGTCGACCGGGGTGGCCGTGACGCCGAGGATCTTCTCGGTCTCGGTGAAGTCGGAGACGTACGGCAGGCCGGGCGTGTGCAGCACCTCCTGCAGCCCCGTCCAGAACGGGTCCGCCAGGGTGAGCAGGGCCACGTCACGCTCGGTCAGCTCCTCCAGCCGGGGCGCGGGCGCCGCCGTCGACCTGTGCCTGCACCTCGTACGGCTCGACCACGGTTCGGCCGTCGCCAACGCCGCGGCCAACGCGACGGTCGTCTCACGGGCGCGCCCCGGCGGTCAGGCCCAGTTCGTTCAGACGCCGCTGCCGTCCGAGCCTGACAGCTCGCTGGCCGCGACGAGGGCGTGGGCGCTGGAGACGCTGGAGCGCCCGCTGACCCTGAAGGACCTGGCCGGACACGCCGGCACCAGCGTGCGGACCCTGACCCGGCGCTTCCACGCCGAGACAGGGCTCAGCCCGCTGCAGTGGCTGCTGCACCAGCGGATCGACCGGGCGCGCGAGCTGCTGGAGAGCACAGGCCTGCCGATGGACCAGATCGCCTGGCGGAGTGGGCTGGGAAGCGCCGACTCCCTGCGCAAGCACCTGGTCGACCGGCTGGGGCTCACGCCCACCGCCTACCGCGCCCGCTTCCGCCCACAGGGCGCCGACCGGCGGAGCCCCTCGAGGCCGGGCGCGGAACACCTCGGTTGACGGTCGGCGGTGAAGTGGTCGACCGAGGCGAGCACCCTGCCCTTGGGGTCGATCATCCCGGACGGCCCGTTGTCGCCCCGCCCGACCAGCGCACAGCCGTTCTCGACCGCGCGTCGAGCAGCAGGACGCCCAGCGCCAGGCAGAGCGAGGCCGGGGATCCGAAGACGTCCGGTCCCGGCCCGTGGAGCAGGAAGAGCGTGCCGATCGCGACGGCGGCCCACACCCCGGTGAGTCCGGTCAGGACACGGCCGGTGCGGGCGATGCCGAGCAGACCGCCAGGCCGCCAGGGGGACCTCCCGTCGCCCGTTGACGGCGAGCACTGAGACGACGGCGCCGGCCGCCGGCAGCGGCCGGCGTTTCCAGGTCGCCTTCGCGGCCGGGGCCGCGGTGGCCCGGGTGATCCGGACCGACCGCGTGGCCTGGGCGGACACCCCCGGCGGGGACGCCTCGGGGACCGTCCGGCCGGATTTGCCTTGGAGCAGCATGAACTGCTCTCCTTTCCATGGAGACACGTATCGCGTAGAGACACGCCGTTGGCGTGGTGGTGCGTTTCCCGTGGCCGTCGAGTTGGCGCTCGGCGGCCACAGACTCACTCCCCGGGAAGCTCGGGGAAGGCGATGAATCTGGTCAGAACGGTCCTGGCGTCCTCCGGGGTTTCCTCGGGCCGGCGGGAGAATCGGGCGAGCAGTTCGAGATACCGCTCGAAGAAGTCGCGCAGCTCGTCCAGCGTGACGCGGATCGTGCCGTTGGAGTAGGGCAGCGCGTCTCCCCACTCGCCCAGGTCGTCGCGGACCCGCTGGAAGCGCGCCAGGCCTTCGAGGGTCTCGGCGAGCCACAGACGGTGCATCTCGTCCGTGACGGCGCGCATCTCGGGACTCTGCTCGCTGTACAGCGGGAACCGCAGGTCGCGGTCGGCCCTTCGCCACCAGCGCTCGCGGCCCCCGCCACGGCCCGGCACCTCCTCGACGAACCCGTGCTCGGCGAGGACCCGCAGGTTGTAGCTGGTGCCTCCGGTGGTCACGCCCAGTTTCCTGGCCAGCGTGGTCGAGGTGACCTCGCCGTCCAGGGACACCTGGCGCATGATCCGCTGCCGCAGCGGATTGGCGAGAACCTTCACCGCCGCCAGGTCCGCTGTCTCGCTCATGTGTGCACGATAAGTCGTGCATCAGTTCTCGTGCAATCAGGAATGTCCCGGATTCGCGCCGTCACCGCCGCCGGGCCGTGACGACGGCCGGGTCCCACACCGCACGCCGTACGCCGTACGGCGTCCGGAGCCGCACGGCGCACGGCGAGAAGCGGCGGCGACAACGTCGAGCGGAACGTGGGACCAGGTGAAGGCTCAGCCCGCGCCGCCGCACAGGTGGGCGTGACCGGCGTTGTGACCGTCCACCCAGCCCTTCCTGTCCCAGTCGTTGGACTTGTCGTAGATGAAGCCCTTCCCGCAGTTCTTCCCGGCGTCGGCGAAGCCCTTCTGGAAGGCGTCCCAGTACTCTTTCGGCTCCTTGCCCGAGGCCTGACCGGCCTCGCCCCACGGAACGTTCGCCGTCGCCACCGTCCGCCCGGAAACCGGAACGGCCGTGGAGTGGGAGCCCGCCACCACTCCGAGTGCGAGGATCACGAGAAGTTCGGGGCCGAACGACAGCAGATGTCGCCTGCGGTTCATGAGCACCTCCTCCGACCAGACCTGCCCGCGGAAATCCCCGGAGGTCGTGGTTGACAAGGCCAGGATATGAAGCGATTCGCCAGAAATGGAGAATTTGTTTGCTTGTTATCGCGCTCTTGAATCAGAGATGGGCGGCGACTTTACCCTGCCGAAATCATCGCTCGACGGGAGCGAGCCGACGCCTTCGGCCCTGGCCACGCCCTCGAACTCCACAGCGGGACACCTCGTGACAGGAATGCCTCCGCAGGGGAATCGGCAGACACAATTTACTGTTTGTGCGGGTTACCGGGAGACAAAGGAATACGACGCCGGAAATCCCGTCGACATCTCACCTTTCAGGCGGATCCTTTACCTCGGCCGCGACCTCTCCACCCGGTTCTCGCCTGATCGACCGGACGGCCCCCGTACGGAGAAGCGCTCGTCGGGCTACGAGCTCACGGTGTGGACGGGCAGGCCGTCGCTCCCGCACCGGATCTCGACCTTGAGGTCGGAGCCGTCCGACTCGAACTCCACCGTGGCCTCGGGCCCGGGGCCCGGTTCGACGTCGTCGACCGAGTGACCCTGGGCCGGGCTCCACGAGCGCAGCCGCACCTGGCCGTCCTGGCAGGCCGCGACCACGGTGCCGCCGCCGACGCTGATCACCTTCGTGCGGGCCGAAGCGTCGGGCGACGCCCCCGCAGACGCGGCCGAGGACGGCAGGGGCGGGCGGGGGGAGGCCGCCGCCAGCTCGGCGCGGACCTCCTGCGCTGTCAGGGCGTGACCTGCGGCGCCGGTCAGGGAGCCTCCCAGCAGGCTCAGGACGGCGACTCCCGCCACGGTCGCGACGGACGCGGTGGCCAGCCATCCGGCCACGGCCAGCAGCAGCCGTCCTCTCGTCACCATCCGCTCCCCCTCTCCGCTGTCAGAGGCGGATCTCTCCGCCTCCGGGGCCGACGTCAAGGCCAGGGTAGGACAGCGCCGCCGGGGCACGCGCACCTCCGTTCACCGTCTACGGTGTCATCACATGGCCGAGATCCTGCTCATCGAGGACGACGTGACGATCCGCACCGCCCTCACGCGGGGCCTGCGGGAGCTCGGTCATGCCGTCTCGTCCTCTCCGACCGCCCTTGACGGCCTGCGGCTGGCCCTGCGCGACCGTCCCGACCTGGTGGTGCTCGACCTCGGGCTGCCCGACCTCGACGGCGTCGAGCTGCTGCGCATGCTCAGGGCGGTGAGTCAGGTCCCGGTGATCGTCGCGACCGCCCGCGACGGTGACGACGAGATGGTTCCCGTCCTCGACGCGGGAGCCGACGACTACGTGGTCAAGCCGTTCAGCGCGGTGCAGCTGGACGCCCGTGTCCGGGCGGTCCTGCGTCGTGCGGGCGACGAGCGCTCTCCCGACACGTCGGTCACGGTCGCCGGGCTGCGCCTCGACCCCCGCACGCGTGAGGCGACCCTGGACGGCACGCCGCTCGAGCTCACGCCTCGCGAGTTCGACCTGCTGCACTTCCTCGCGACCCGCGCGGGAGAGGTGGTGACCAAACGGGAGCTGCTGAGCGAGGTCTGGCAGGTCGCGTACGGCGGAGCCGACAAAACCGTGGACGTCCACCTGTCGTGGCTGCGGCGAAAGCTCGGCGAGACCGCGCAGGAACCCCGCTACCTGGTGACCGTGCGCGGGGTCGGGGTGAAGCTGGTCGATCCCGCATGAGGCGCTGGCTGGCGCTGGTGATGACGGCCACCACCTCCCTGGTGCTGGTCGCGCTTCTGGTGCCGCTGGGACTGCTGATCGGCACCGTCGCGGAGAACGCGGCCGTCGACCGCGCGACCGACACGGCGGAGTCCGTCGCGGCGGCCGTGAGCGCCCTGCCGCCCGGGGAGCTGGCCCTCACGGTCGAGCAGGTCGCGGCGTCGGGCGGCTACCCCCTGACGGTCTTCCTGCCGGACGGAGACGTCCTCGGCCAGGCCGCTCCCCGGTCGGACGCGGTCCGCCTGGCGTCGCTGGGGCGCAGCGTCACGGCGCGGGCGCCCGGCGGCACCGAGGTCCTCGTCTCGGTGCAGAGCCCGTCGCTGGGCGCGGTGGTGGTCCGGGTGTTCGTGAGCGAGGCCGACCTCGACCGGGGAGTGCGGGAGGCGTGGCTCGGACTGCTGGTCCTCGGCCTGGCACTGACCGCGCTCGGCATCGCGGTGGCGGACCGGCTGGCCAGGCGGGTGACGACGTCGATCACCGCCCTGGCCGGGGTTTCGCACCGGCTGGCCGCGGGCGACCTGACCGCCCGCGCCTCGCCTGAGGGGCCCCCGGAGGTCAGGTCGGTCGCGGCGGCGCTCAACCACCTCGCCGGGCGGATCGACGAGCTGCTGGCCGCCGAACGCGAGGCGGTCGCCGACCTCTCCCACCGCCTGCGCACACCTCTCACCGGCCTGCGACTGAACGCGGAGGCCCTGGCCGACCCCGAGGAGGCGGCGCAGATCGGAGCACGCGCGGACGAGTTGGAGCAGGCCGTGACCTCGATCATCAACACGACCAGGCGGCGCGCGCCCGCGCCGAGGTCGTGCGACGCCACCTCGGTGGTGACCGACCGGGTGCGTTTCTGGTCGGTGCTGGCCGAGGACCAGAACCGGCTGATGGATCTCGACCTGCCCGGGGAGCCGCTGCCGGTCGCCGTGGCCCCTGGCGAGCTGACGGCGTGCGTCGACGCGCTGCTCGGCAACGTCTTCGCGCACACCCCCGAGGGCGTTCCGTTCGGGGTGCGGCTCACCTCCGGCTCCCAGGGCGGCGTCCTGCTGGTCGTGACCGACGCGGGGCCCGGCTTCGAGACCGAACTGCTCGAGCGGGGCAGCAGCGGCGGCGACTCGACCGGCTTGGGCCTGGACATCGCCCGCCGTACCGCGGAGTCGTCCGGCGGCTCGCTGAACGTGCGCGCCGCAACGGGGGGCGGCGCCGTCGTCGAGGTGTCCCTCGGCCCGCCAGCGCGGCCTTAACCCTCCCTTAGCGTTCCCACAGCGCGGCGCTATCGTGGCCGGCGGCAAGCTCGAGGCATGCGAAACACCACGAAGCTCACTCTCGCCACCGCCGGATTCCTCGCCGTCGTCGCCGGAGGCGGCGCGGCCTTCGCCGTCAGCGCCTCGCCCGCTCCGTCGTCTTCCGGCACGACGGCCACGCCCGCGCCGACGAGCACGACGGCCCCGGCCGAGCAGGCTCCGCGGACCCCCGCGCCCGGTGAGGCCGAGGCGAAGGTCCAACGGGACGCGGCCGTCAAGATCGCGCAGGACAAGGCGCCCGGCGCCCAGCTGACGAAGGCCGAGTTCGACGGCGACGAGACGCCCGCCGTCTGGGAGGTCGAGTTCCGCCAGGGCGACGTCGAGCACGACTTCGAGATCGACGCCTCCACCGGCGCGATCCTGGAGCACGAGCAGGAGACCGAGACGGCCGAGGAGCGGAAGGCCGAGGCCGCCGAGGACCAGGCCGGGGAGCAGGACGACGACTGACCCGCCTCTCGCGTCGCCCGTGGAACGGGGCCGGCGCCCGTCAGGGCGTCTCGCCCGGTTCCAGGATCCCCCGGACCTCCATCCCGCAGATCTTGGCGTCGGGCCAGCGGGCGGCGATCTCCAGAGCGCGTTCCTCGCTCGCGCAGTCGATCACGCAGTAGCCCGCCAGGTGCTCCTTGGCCTCGACGAACGGGCCGTCGGTGATCACCGGGACTCCTTCCCGCACCCGGACGGCCCTGCTCAGCGACCGCCCCTCCAGCGCCTCCCCGCCGACCCACTCCCCCGAGGCCGTCAGCTCCGTCATCAGGGCGTCGGCCTCGCCCATCAGCCCCAGACGCTCCTGCTCCGACAGGGCCTCCCAGGTCCCGGGGTTGTTGTAGATCAGCAGCATGTACTTCACGTCTTCACTCCTCACGGTCGCGACGCCCGGCACGGACGTCTTCCTCGGCGGACGCCCCTCACGGAAGCCGCCGAGCAGCAGACGATATCCGGCCGAGGCGACAGGAACCGCGCCACGGCGAGCCGGCCCGGGTCCGTGACGGCCGGAAACCCCAAGGAGATCGTCATCACCCCGGCGAAGTCCACGATCATGTCCCGGTACGGCACCGCGCCCTCCGTATAGTCCGGCTGTACGCCTCCAAGATGACCTGACCTGACAGCCGAGGTCCGGTCCAGCCGAGACCACCGGACCACTTCCTGTCAACTCCGTCGCCTCTAGCATGATCATGAATGAAATTTCACTCTGCGAACGCGACCAAGACGGCCACCGTCTCGGAATCGGTTGCGATGACCAGCACTGATGATGTGCGCCGACTGCTGGTGGGCGCGCACAATGGCGAAAAGGGCTGTCGGACAGAACTCAGAGCGCCCAAAAGAACGATCTCCATTGCGCTTTGACCTCTCGCTGTAGTGACAGCGGGAGGAGTGAGCCGATTGGCGCGGCTGAAGCTGTGGGAGGTCAGCGACGAGCTGTGGGCGATCACCGAGCCACTGCTGCCTGAACATCAGCGCAGAGCATGTTGGCCAAGGCGTAAGCGCTTGGATGACCGCCCGGCCCTGCAAGGCATCCTGCTCGTGCTGCACACCGGTATCGCAGAGAGCGCCCGCCCCAGGAACTCGGTACGGCTCGGGCAGACCTGCCGGCGGCGGCTGAACGAGTGGAACAGGGCAGGATCCGGGAGAACGCCCTCCACACGAGGAGACGGCGGCCAGGGCAACGCCGACACTAGCGAGAACTTCGCCATAGCCAAATTCCAGTACGAACCGCTCCGTCCTACGATCTCCCAGGGAAACGGCAACGCATATGCACCGTTGACGCCACGGTATACGCGTACCCACCAGACTCGCCCCATCCGAGGCAGTCAGGGGAGCGGAATGACCGTGCCATTCAGCGGAGACGCCGGGGAAAGCGCCGACGTGGTCGGCCACTACTCACCGTTCACAGGCATGCACATGCCCGAGGTGAGCCACATCGAGGCCGTACCGGCCGGTGTCGGCCTGCTCGAGTCGCCCTTTGGCACCGGGTTGACAGGTGAGTCCCCTGATCGGGCGGAGGAGGCTGCGGCCGAATTGCTCGACACACTGCAGGACGAGGACTTCACCGACGCGCTCGAACACCTCGTTGACGAGGCAGCCGCGCAATACCTCGGCGAGCAGGGAGCCTGGTCGGCCACACCGTCCGAAACGGACTCCCGGGCCGCTCTTGAAGAATGGCTCGCCCCCCTCGCCGCCGCGGCCGAGCAGGCCGTCGACGGGCTCGTGGAGAGTCTTTCGACCGTCGACCTTCACGCGATGACCGGCTCCGACCTCGAGACGTTCCTGGCTTCGGCGGGGGAGGCGCCGCTGCTCGGCTCTGAAGGATTCGACGAATTCCTCGGCGGCCTTGTCAGAAAGGCGAAGAAACTGATCAAGGGTGCGGCCGACATGGCACGCAAAGGCGTCGCCGCCGTTGGGCGGATGCTGCCGGTTGGAGCTCTGCTGAACAAGCTCAAAGCCCTGGTAAGGCCGCTGCTACGACGCGTGCTCATGGCGGCGCTGAACAAGTTGCCGCCCACCGTCCGCCCGGTCGCCAAGACGCTGGCCGCGAAGCTGGGCCTGGGCGAGGCGAGCGAAGCGCAGGTCGGTCCCGAGCCGGTCGCCGGCCTGTCTGCGCAGTTCGATCTGGAGATGGCCGCGCTGCTGCTCGCCCCGGACACGCTCGATGAGGTCTTCGAGGCGGACGGGATGGAGGCCGGGACCGACGGTGAGGGCCCCGATCGACTCGCCGAACTCGACGACGCCCGCGCGCGCTTGGCACAGCAGCTCACCGACCTGCCCGCCGGCACCCCGCCGGCAGCCGAGATCGAGCAGTTCCTGCCCGTCGTGCTGGCCGCACGCCCGCTGATCAAGCTCGGCGTCTCACTGATCGGCCGGGACAGGATCGTCCGCTTCATCGCCGACCGCATCGCCGGGCTTGTAAAGGGCCTCATCGGATCGGACGCGGCACGGACGATCTCGCGGCCGATCGTCGACGTCGGGCTGCGCATGCTCGGCCTCGAGGTCCCGGCCGAGCAGGAACGCGCGCTCGCCGGCGAAGCGCTCGCCTCGACGGTCGAAGGCACGGTCCTGCGACTGCTGGAGCTACCGGCCGGCGTGTTCGAAGACGAGCTGCAGCTCGACGCTGCGCTGCAGGAGGCGTTCGCGGAGGCGGCCGCTGCTTATCTGCCCGATCGGTTGCTGCGCCCAGACCTGCCGGAGCGGGAGACGGCAGGAGAGGGCGGCGTTTGGGTGCTGATGCCCAGGGTGGCCCGGCCGCGCTTCCGGTTTCGGCGTTATACCCGCACCTTTGTGGTGCCGGTCAGCCGACAACTGGCCCGCTGTGTGCCATGGTCGGACGGCGGCACGCTGGAGACCCACCTGCTTGACCGCGGTGTCGAGCGGTGGCCGGTGCAGGCCGAGATAGACCTGTACGAGGCGCTGCCCGGCACCCATCTGGGCCACTTCACCCAGGACGAGGTCGCCGGCGGTGCCCGCCCACCGGACAGCGGTGAGTATGAATACCTCACCGCCGACATCGCCGGACTGCTGCTCGGCGAGCCGGCGCTTGGACGCAGGGCGTGGTACGGCAGGGCGGCCACAGTCCGACCGCGTCCGATGCCGGGCGACCGCTATTTCCGGGTGCGCATACCGGGAACGGCCCGCTGGCGGCGCTATCGGAGGATTCTGGTCCGCCTCGACGCGGCGGGGCAGTTGCGCGTCACGGTGCGCCTGTCCGAGCGACAGGCGCAGCAGATCCTGGCCAGGCTGGAACGATCGGCGCCGGCCGGGCGACGTGACTTGCCCTCGGTCCTGCTCATGCTGCGCGGCCAGTACGGACGAATCCTGCCTGCGATGCTGGCCGCCCGGATGCTCAAGCGTTCGCTCGTCGTCGATCAGTGGCGGGCGCGTACGGCCGCGGATCGGGTGGTCGCCGCTCTCACTGCGGGCCTGTCCGCATTCCTCACCAAGAGCGCCGCACAACTCGCCGCAGCGGTGCGCGATCCTGCGGACGGTGTCACGATCACGCTCACGGTGGACGGGCTCTCCCGCGAGAAAGTCACCGGCGAACTCCCGCCCGCCGCGGTCACCGTCCAGCCGGGGCGGGGTCGTGGCTGACGGCGTCCTGACCGGCGACGACCAGGTCGCAGCCGTAGGCGCGGCAGCCGACGACGCCATGGCCGAACGTGCCGCGCTCACGGTCGAGCTGTTGCACTGGCGGCAAGCCGCCGCGACGCTGGCCGACTTCGACACCGTGGCCGCTCCCGCGGCGTGGGCGGCGCTGGAGTCGTATCTCGGGCTCAGCCTGCGAGCGAGCTTGCGCGCGGTCGTGGCGCGGGTCACCGCGCAGGCCGACCGGGTGGCCGCCATGCTCGCCGCAGCCGTTGGCCCCGCCGATCTCAACCGGGTCCGAACGGCTCTGCTGCGGCTGCGGCACGACTACCTCCGGGCGGAGACGGTCGTCGATTTCTACGGCGACGCCGTGAACACCCGCACCAACCCACGGGTGGCCGCGATTCTGCGCGGCCTGGACGCGCTGGCCGTGGACAGCATGGAGCGCGGGCTGCGGCCGCTTGGCATCGACGTCCCGCCCGTAGTGACATACCTGGACAAGGGCATGGGCGCGTCCATTCTCAAGGCCGGGGCCAGGCTGTGGGACGCCTCCGTCTCCCCAGCCGCAGCGGTGAAGATCACGCGCCACAATCTGTTCCGGCCGACCTCCCTGGTCCACGAGACCGGCCACCAGGTCGCTCACCTGACCGGCTGGACGACCGAGCTCGCCGCGGCTCTGCACGCCGCCCTCGCGCCGTGCTCCGCATTCGCCGCCGACGTCTGGCGAAGCTGGGCCGGCGAGGTGGCGGCCGACGTGTACGCTTTCGCATTGCTCGGCTACGCCCCCGTACCGTCGCTGGCCACCGTGGTGGACGGCTCTACCCGGACGGTGTTCCGGATGCCGTTCGGCGATCCACATCCGTTCGCATGGCTGCGCGTGCTCTTCAACGCCGAGCTGTGCCGGTCGTGGTTCGGGCCAGGACCGTGGGACCGGCTGAAAGCGGGGTGGCTGGCACGGCACCCCCTCGACCAAGCTCCGGCCGAAGCCGCCGCCGTCGTGACGACCACCCTGCCCCGCCTGCCCGCGCTGGTGGACGCGTGCACCCGTGCGCCGATGCGCGCCTTCGGCGGGGTGCCGCTGTCGGCGTTGATCGACCCGCGCCGGGTCGCCCCTGCTGAGCTCGCCCGCCTGGCACGGCGCGCGGGCCCCTCCCTCTACACCTCGCACTACCTGCAGCGGATCGAACCGATGCGGATCCTCGGTTGGCTGGTGCTCTGCGGTGTCACGACAGGCGCACCCGACATCGATGTGGAGTCCTGGCTACGGCGGATCGGCAGCGACCGCGCCGCAGCCTCATGAGATCGCGAAGGGAAGCGACACATGACACGGGAAGACAGTTCACTGTGGACGATCCTCGACAAGATCGCTGAGATCGAGGAACGGCAGGTGGCGGTGCTCGATGCCCTTGCCTCCGGACAGCAGCAGCCGGCGATGAACGCCGGACAGCGTGAGATCGAGTTGCGGTTCCGAGCGCTGCGCAACATGCTCGGCAACTTCGGGCGGCGCGGTGAGCCTGACGTCGCGTTGCTACCGGTGGAACTGCACACCGGCTACGACCACGACCGACTGGTCTTCGCCGCCGGCCTGCCGAAAGGCGCACACGCCGTCACCCGGTTCTACCGAGACGGGACACAAGAGAAGACCGATGTGGACTCCCTGGTCGGCTGCCCGCCGGTGCTGGACAACCCCGGAGACGTGGTCGCCGTGCAGGTGACCGACGTCAAGGGCAATCCGATCGCGTTCGGTCTGATCCGGCGCGTCCAGCACGGCATCGGAAAGGCATGAGATGTTTCGCACACTGGCTCATTTGATCAGTGACCCGAACCTGCAGGGCACGACGACGCCGGATGCGGCCACCACCTTCGCGATCCACCCGGTGCAGCTCAGCCGCTGGCTGGAGGAGGTCTGGGCCAGGGGCGGCATCGCCAACTGGCCGCAAGGCTCCCCGACGTCGCTCAGGATCGACAATGCGCTCGGTGATCCTGCGATCACGGGTCGGCTTCGACTGCCCGACGGCTTACGCAACGACACTTTACGCTCGGGCATACGGCCGACTCCGCCCACCCCTCCGACGATCCCACCCGATTTCATGCCCTCTCCACCTGCGGCGCTCGGCCTCGACCTCCAGCTCCCGTTGCCGTGGGAACACCTTTTCTACGCGTATCTGGTGGAGAGCACCGGCATCGTCGAGATCATGTCTGAGGTGGTGCGCCGGTACGTAGTCGGTGAGACGCTGCCGACCCCGTCGGTGGACACCGTTGTCTGGGTACGGGCGACCGAGGAACTGTTCTTCCGCGACCCTCCGCTGTTCCACATCGGAGGGCTTACCAGCCAGCTCCGGCCGGATGCCCAGGTCAACCGACGCAACGCGTACTGGCGTATGTTCGGCTGCGACCTGCCGCACCCGCCGCGCGGCCCGGTCGACGGGCAGCCCTGGAAGCGGGACACCGGGCCGGGCGCCAACCTGCGCTTCATTGAGCTGTGGACAGAACTGCTACGCCAGGTGTGGGTAGGCATTGAAAACGATCGCAACTCGTCCGGCGCCAATCCCACAGACGCCAACTACGTCGGTTATCTGTGCCAGACGATCGGCGAGCTGCTGCGGCTGCGCCGCCGTAACGGCCTCCTGGCCCGCGAGGAGTTCGCGTACGTCACGATGCTGAGCTGGTTTCACCTGACGGTTGAATTCGACACCCCGGTGGTGCGAGACCTCAGCGCCGGCGCCGGTCTCGCCGGCGGCAACCCGGCGGACAGGTTAACCGCGATCGGTGCTCGTGTCGGCATCACACCGCCCCGCCACGCCCGCGAACTCTTCGAACTAGCCGACCTGGTGTCACCACTGCTGTGGTTCATCGAACTCGACCAGTTCAGCGCCGCGAGCAACGCCGAGCTGCTGTATCGGTTGTCCGGCACGCCGAATCCGCCGCTTCAGGCAACCATGGCCAGGATCATCGACCTGTGGCAGTCGGCGACCGGTGACCGGATCAAGGACCTGGCCGTCAGCGTAAGGCGTTCACCGGCGGCGACACAGTCGGCCCAGCCCGTCCGGCTACCGGCGCCGAGCGCGGCCGTGTCGCCGTCCGCGTCGGCCCAGCCGTTCGTCACCCCTTCCACCAACGGCAGTGTCACCGCACCGCGGGCGTGATCGGAGGCGGATATGGACACTTCGGAGGATTCAGACATCTTCATGTCCCGGATCGAGACCCCGGCCGGTGAGCAGACCGGCAGATGGCCGCTGCGCGACGACGTGTTCACGCATGCGGAGGAGCTCGCCGGGGAGGAGGAACACGCATCGGCGGACTACGGTCCGGAGCCCGAGCTGGCCGATTACGGTCCGGAGCCCGAGCTGGCCGACCACGGGCTCGAACTAGCGGAGGACCCGTTCGCCGGCCGCCATCCGGTCAGCGAGTCGATCGAGTCGACCTGGCCTGCGCGCTCGGTGCGGGTAAGCCCCGGGCGGCTGGTGGTGGAACGTCATCCGATGCTCGCCGGACACGCCGGAAAGCCGCCGGATCTGGTGCTGAAGTGGAACGCGATGAATGACCCGTCCCAGGTGGACGTCGTCGTGCACCTGCACGGCTACTCCGGTCACGGGCGGGCGATGAACCTGGTGCGCGACAAGGAGCCGGCCAGCGGACTCGATTTCGGAGATCCGGGGAATCCGGCGGCACAGGGGCGGACGTCGCCCACCCTGTTCGTCCTTCCACGTGGCCACTACTTCGGCGGCCGCTCCGGCATGGGGTACTCGTTCCCCGCGCTGACCGGGCCGGGCGCCGTCCAGGCCCTGGTGAACGACGCCCTGATGCGATTCGGCGCGGAGACCTCCAGCCTCGTGACGATGGGGCGGCTCATCCTCACCGCGCACTCAGGCGGCGGCGCCGCGCTGATGGCGATCCTGAAACACACCGACCCGGACGAGGTGTTCGCCTTCGACGCGCTCTACTCCAGCCCGGAGGCGCTGATCGTCTGGGCCCGGCGGCGCATCGCGCAGGACTCCGGGGCGTTGCGGGTGATTTACCGAGCGGGCGAGGGCACCGCGGCCCACAGCGAGCAGGTGCACCGCGCGGTTCGCGATGCGGGACTGGCCACGTTCCAGGTGGAGCGCACCCGCGTTGCGCACAATGACATTCCGCGGCGCTTTGGCTGGCGGCTGCTCACTGACGCCGCGGCGCAGTTGGCCGACACCGGCGCGCCCGGCGCCGCCGCGAGGAAGGAGAACGAGGAGTTCTTCGCCGAGACAGGGTGGCGCTTTGAGGACCCCGAAAGCGAGCATGACGAACTGGCCTTCGAGGAACTGTACGGCGCGGACGGCGAGGACGGCGAGTATGCCGGACACAACGGGGACGCCGGGTACGGCGGGGCCGTTGAGAGCTACGCGCCCGAAGAGCTGTTCGTGGATGAGGAGTCCGGTGAAGTCGAGAACGAGGAGTGGCGGCTTGACCGGGAGGCGAGCGGCGAGCTGTGGCCGAGCGAGCACGAAGCGTTCCCGTCCGGGCTGGTGCTCACGCCCGTGACCGGTCCCACCGGGCACAAAGAAGAGCACTGGGATCCCTATGCCACCGGGCTTCCGCTCTACGACACCGGGCCCGCCGTACGCCGGCGGAAGGTGTCCGCGCGCTTCACCGTCGGCGAGCTGGCCGGCAGCGGCGGCCAAGTGGCTGACAAGGCCCGGATTTCGGTGGAGCTGGTGCGCTGCCTTCAGGCCATCCGGGACCGGCTCGGCAAGTCGGTGCGGATCAGTTCGGGCTATCGCTCCTGGGCGCGGAACGTCAGGGTGTACAGCGGCAGGCAGGCAACGATGAGCAGGCACTGCAGCGGCCAGGCCGCAGACATCAGCGTCGTCGGCATGACCGGAATGGAGATCGCCAAAGTGGCGATCGACGTTTGGGGCGACAAGATCGGGATTGGTGTCGGCGACCGGTACGCCCATATCGACGTGCGTGGCCACTGGGCGGTATGGACCTACTTCAAGGGCGCCGCGGACAAGCAGGCGAAGGCCGAAATCGAAGCCTATCGGGCCGGGCGCGGTACGGCGGGGCTAGGCGGCACATCGGCGCAGTCTCCGCCGAAACAACCGACCGGCGAGGCGTCAGCCCCGCACGTGGTGGCGTTCGTCCGCGCCTTCCAACAGCACGCGCGGCGCAGCCAGGACGAGACCGGCGTACCGTGGCTGGTCACGCTCGGCCAGGCAGCGCTGGAGTCGGGCTGGGGCAAGCACGCGCCGCGTAACAACTTCTTCGGCATCAAGGCGAAGGCGAGCGCCCCGGAGTCCTCCCGGCAGCTTCTGCGAACCAAGGAGGTCCTCAAACGCCCCAACGCGGTTTTCCCCGAGGTCATCTCGGTGACTCCGCGACCGGACGGCAAGTACGACTACATCGTCAAGGACTGGTTCCGGGCCTACGAGTCACCGGCCGAGGCCTTCTCCGCGCACGGAGCCTTCCTGCGGAACAACAAACGGTACGCGTCGGCGTTCGCTCACCTGAACGACCCGTACGCGTTCGCCCGCGCGGTCGCCGCAGCCGGCTACGCCACAGCGCCGTCCTACGCGTCGGCCCTGACCGGCGTGATGCGGATGATCGAACACGCAGCAGGAGGCAGCTAGCCGTCATCACTCCACACGGTGGTCCGCATCTCGCCTGTGCCCTCAGGCGCAGGGACGCACAGGCTCCTCTCAGAGGCGACAACTCGGTTCATCAGCTCGGTCGAAGGCCTGATCGCCATCTCCGACCACAACAGGGCCGCGTACCGTTCGAGCTGACGGCGCGCCTGGGCCACGTTCCCCTCGGCCAGGAAGACGTCGATCAAGGCAGCGTGCGCGGACTCGCGCAACGGTTCCTCAGCTATCGCGGCGAAGGCGGCCTCGATCGCCTCAAGGTGACGGCCAAGCCGGCACAGTCGGCGAGCCAATGCCTCCAAGGCGTGGATCCGAACCTGGCGGATCCTCTCCCGCTCCAGCAGAAGCCAGTCCTCCTCCCAGCCAGGCAGCAGGTCCCCGCGCAGGATGCTGATGTCGGCGTCCTGCGGCTGCAAATCCTCGCCGTCGGCGAGTAATCGCCCCGCCTGGGCGATACAACTCCCGACGTCGACCTCAACCACCTCGTTCAGCCTCACGGTCTCACGCGAGACGCACACGAGACGCGCGTCGACTTGGCGCAGCCGCCACAGCGCGGTGCGCAGATTGGCACGCGACTGCTTGCTGCACGCCCCGTCCCACAGACGCTCGGCCAGGCTCATCCGAAAATGAGTCGGCGGAGTCGGCTGACCGAGCGAGAGGTAGACGAGCACGCGCTGTTCCTGAATCCGCAAGGCCACCGGCGAGCCGTCGACGACGAGGCTGAAGCCACCGAGTAAGGACAACTGCGGCACCCGGGCCGGGAAGCGCGAACCCTGGGTCATCCTGCGACCTCCTAGGCCGGCAGCGTGTGTCAATGACAGTCTGCGCTGGACCGCTTAAAAACCATCGATGGGTCACATTCAGCAGGGTGGCGTATGGATCAGCCGCCGGGTGACCCTGTTTCTGCAGGTTAAGCGGTTGGTGTCTGCGGCAGTAGGTTCTGCGCCGGTGTGTCGCCCCGATGACCCGCATGCAGTCATCGGGCTCGTGCGGGTGCCGTACCCGCTGTCCGGAGGAGTTACCCGGACATCCGACAGCACCACGACCTTCCGGGCAAACCGGAAGGTCGTGGCATGTCTCCTCGAGCGCTCATCCGGACCGACGAACCGGGACCTGAAGGCGATACAGCCCTTCGACCACATCGAGCCCGGAATCGGCGACAGCGTCGCTTTCGCGGATCGGTGATCGTTACGGTTTCAGGACGGTGTCGATGAAGTAGACCGTGGCGTTGGCGGTCTGGATGTTCCCGCACAGCACCGTGGCCTCGTTGACCATGTAGATGTCACCCGAGCGCTTGATCGTGAGCTTGCCGCCCTGGAGCGTGGGCAGCACGGTGTCGGAGAGGTCGGCCAGAGAATGGCGTCCCATCGCGACGTGATAGGAGACGACCTGAGCCAGCTTGTCCCGATCGGCGAAGAGCTGCTGCTGTTCAGCCGCTGAGAGCTTGGTGAACGCGGCGTCCACGGGTGCGAACAGAGTGATGTCCTTGGCCGTCTCCAGCCTGTCGGTCATCTGGGCCCTCGAAATGGCCGCCACCATTTTCGTCAGGTTGGGATTACTGGAGATGGCGGTGACCAAAGGATCTTTGGCCATGGAGCTGAAGTCCCCGCTGCCGCCGTTGGACAGAGCGGAGCACGCGGGGCCGAACGGCTTGGACGGCCCAGCCTGTGGAGGATTCTGAGGCGCGGGACCTCGCGGCTGAGTTTCGTCTGACCTCCCGTCCGACGATCCGTTCTTTGGGCACTTTCTCCAGGACGGGTCGCCTTCCTTCCACTTCGGATCGCACGGGCACTTTCTCCAGGACGGGTCGCCTTCCTTCCAGCTCGGATCGCACACGACGCACTTCTTCCAGGGCGGGTCGCCTTCCTTCCAGCTCGGATCGCACACCACGCACTGATTCTCGGGTGGGTCCCCTTCCTTCCAGTTCGGGTCGCAGTGGCACTTTTTCTCGGGCGGGTCGCCTTCCTTCCAGTTCGGATCGCACGGGCACTGATTCTCGGGCGGGTCGCCTTCCTTCCAGTTCGGATCGCAGTATGCGGGTTTGCTCGGCCCCTCACTCGGCTCGCTCGGCCCCTCGCTCGGCCCCTCGCTCGGCTCGCTCGGCCCCTCACTCGGCCCCTCACTCGGATTCGGTTCTCCCCCTTCCGTCGGCGGTACGGATGGCGGAGTGTTCTCGGGAGGTGGTGGAGTGTTTTCAGGAGGCGGTGAAGGAACTGGAGTGTTCTCGGGGGCCGGTGAGGCCGGTAAAGGTCGTAAATCCAGGCGTGTGTCGGTTCGTGCGCCTGTAAGCATTGCAGCGGATTCCGCTGACTGCATGGCAGGGAATACGGCACATGCGACTGCGGTCAGCGCACATGCGAGCACGACTCTGTTTTTCATGATTGCCTCTGAAACAGCAGATGGTCAGGTTGTTGAGAACGGCCCCCACCAGATTCCCTGGACTACGACCCGGCTGTTACCCGCAGGGTCGACACCACCCACAGTGGTCGTTCAAATCTGCACCGCAAAACTGGCGCGGCCCTCCGTTGGCCATGTGGCACGGAGCACTCTCAGTGCCGGCAGGAACGAGGACGACCGCGACCGCGAGAACGGCAGCCATCACGACCTGAAGCGCCGTGGCGCAAGCGAGCTGCCCACTTTTGCGATCATTGACGTCGCAAGCGTTGCAGAGCGGCTTGAGGTCGACCATTGCAGGCTTGCGCCTGACCTCGCTTCCTTTTTCCCGACCTGGGAGCTGTCAGCCTTGCGAGGCTTTCCGTTTTCACTTGACCGCGCCGCACGGGCGCATCACATATTGCGCCAAGGAGAGCAGGGACCACGAACAGGATCACCGCTACAGCGAGAATTTCCCCTTCCTCTTCCTTCGGGGTGAAACCGGTTTCTCCGGCGACCAGCGCAGAGAACGCCAATCTACCTACTTTCATGAGAAAAGCGGACCCTGGATCGACGCAACCCCTTGGCGCCCTCCTGTGATGTTTCGAGAAGCTAATTTTGCATACGGCCAACCGGCTGTGCATTGTTTTCTGATCGCGGTGTCACCTTTTGTCTGGATCTGGCCAGCTGTGACTTAGAATCCCTAACAGAGTGATCGACCGCACGCCGCGACCCGAACACGGCTCCGGCCTGGGCACTCGGCGACAGGTCGTCTGGTGCGCCTTCGCGCTCCCGCGCCCAGGTGCCGGTGCACCGCACCCGGGCCCGGTCGCCGCGTTTTCCTCCCGGCCTGTCAGCAGGTGGCGAGCATGCCCTCGAGGGCGGTCTTCTCCGAGCTCTGGAGGGTCAGGCTGTAGTACCACTTCACCTGGATCCAGGCCCTGGCGTAGGTGCAGTGGAAGGAGGCCACGGACGGCTGCCAGGTCGAAGGGTCCTGGTCGCCCTTCTGCTGGTTGACGTTGTCGGTCACCGCCCACAGCTCAGGGCCGCCCAGGTCGTTGGCGTACGTCTGCCGCTGGGCGGTGGTCCACGCGTGGGCCCCGGACCGCCAGGCCTCGGCGAGCGGCACCATGTGGTCGATGTCGACGTCGCTCGCGGCGGTCCAGGTGGCGCCGTCGTAAGGGGAGTACCAGTTGCCGGAGACGGCGGCGCAGCCGGAGTCGACGACCACGCCGACGCCGTCCCTTTTGAGCACGGTCTCCCGGGTGTTGCAGGCGCCGCTGACGGTGATCCAGTGGGGGAACAGGCTGCGATCGTAGGTGGACTGGTTGGACTCGTTCGCGACGGTGAGCGTGGCGAGCCTGGCGGCGGCGGTGGAGGCGGAGGGGATGTTGGGCGGGGTCGCCCACGCCGTGCCGGTGGTCAGGGAGAAGGTGAGGATAGTCGCGGTGAGGGCAGCGAGAACCGCGGTGACGACTCGTTTCACGAGTGGCCCCTTCTGTTGCCCGCCTCGGCCAGTCGGAGGGTCTGGTCTTTGCGAGGCGAGAACAGACGGAACTTCTCAAGTCCCTTTAAAAGGGCAAATATCAGGGTTTGACGACGAGACCCGGCCTGGTTGGTCGGATCATGCCGCTAACGCGCACGAAAATGTCCCCGACCTGCGCATACGCACAGGGAAAGTCATCGGCCCCCGAAAGCCCCCACATCGAACGGACCACGAAAATCTGGTAAACAGCCCTTCCTGTGAAATATCCTTAGTCGTCATCTCTGATGGAAATCAAAATTCCCATCTCGACATCGGCCTTTTCCGCCCTCTCTCACCTCCCGTCCGGCGGTTTCGGACACTCCGCCCCCCTCCCCGGGATCGGCGCACGACACGACGAATCCGCCGATCACGAGGCGGCAGGCACCCAGGGTTGCGACGCGCCCGCGATCCACCGAGACGGCGGGCCGTTCACTGTCGGCCGCGAGGCGCCGCTCGGCGGATCAGGGTTTGGTGAGCCGGTCCAGGCTGTGGCGTATCACCGTCAGCGCCTCCGCGAGGCTTCGTTGCCCCAGGAGCACGCCGGTGCCCAGTCCGGCCGACATCGCGAGCAGCGCGGCGGCCTCCAGGCGGGGATCCGCACCGTCGGACATGTCTCCTGACTGCCGCGCCAGCCGTACCTGATCGGCGACGAATCGCTCCATCGCGTCGGGTGCGGCCAGGAAGGGCTGTCGCCGGAGGGCGGCGTCGGTGACCGCGAGCATCGCGTAGGAGGTGTAGACGAGGTGAAAGACCCGGCTTTCCTCGTCGGTGGGCAGCGCCTGCGTCAGAACGGCCTCGATCACCTCACGCGGCCGCGGGTCGGCGCCGAGCACGGCGAGCCTTTCCTCGACCCGCGTCCGCATTCGCTCGGCCAGGTGCGTCAGCGCGAACAGCATCAACTGTTCCTTGGTCTCGAAATAGTGCTGCACGAGGTGCAGTGAGACGTCGGCCTTGGCCGCCATCGCACGCATGGTGGCGGCGTGCAGGCCCTGACGGCCCGCGACCCGCAGCAGCGCCTCGGCTATCTGACGGCGCCAGGTTTCACGATCATCTCTACGCCCCATGGAGACCTCACCGTCCGCGCACCCACCTTGATCGTGCCGGGCATCGGACACGCCGTGTCACTGGAGTGTCCCGACCTCGTCAACGAGCGCATCCTCGATCTCGCCGGGAACACGACCGTCTCCGAAGTGGAGAACTGACCGACCCTTCCGCGGAACGGCACGGAGACAAGGATTGTTACCGGCGAGTAGCATGGAGGGGAAGCCACCCAGCAACGAGGAGCGAACCCCGTGCCTTCGTCTCGTGACGTCGTATTCGTCGACGGTGTGCGCACGCCTTTCGGCAAGTCGGGGCCCAAGGGCCTGTACGCCGAGACGCGCGCGGACGATCTGGTGATCCGCGTCATCCGCGAGCTGATCCGGCGTAATCCGAACCTGCCGCCCGAGCGCGTCGACGAGGTGGCGATCGCGGCCACCACGCAGATCGGCGACCAGGGCCTGACCATCGGCCGCTCGGCCGCCGTCCTCGCCGGGCTCCCCAAGTCCGTGCCCGGCTACGCGATCGACCGGATGTGCGCGGGGGCCATGACCGCGGTGACCTCGGTCGCCGGAGGGATCGCCTTCGGGGCCTACGACGTCGCCATCGCCGGCGGCGTCGAGCACATGGGCCGCCATCCGATGGGCGAGGGCGTCGACCCCAACCCCCGTTTCCTGGCCGAGCAGCTCGTGGACGGCTCCGCCCTGATCATGGGCATGACCGCGGAGAACCTGCACGACCGCTACCCGACGATCACCAAGGAGCGCGCGGACGCCTTCGCCGTCGCCTCCCAGGAGAAGGCCGCCAAGGCCTACGCCGACGGGAAGATCCAGCCCGACCTGGTCCCGACGGCCACCCGCTCCGCGGAGAGGGGCTGGGGTCTGGCGACCGCGGACGAGGCTCCCCGTCCCGGCACCACCCTCGACGGGCTCGCCACGCTGAAGACGCCTTTCCGTCCGCACGGCCGGGTCACGGCGGGCAACGCCTCCGGGATCAACGACGGCGCGACCGGCTGCGTCATGGCCGCCTCGGACGTCGCGGAGGAGCTCGGCCTGGCTCCCAAGATGCGTCTGGTCTCCTACGCCTTCGCCGGAGTCGACCCCGAGGTCATGGGCGTGGGCCCGATCCCGTCGACCGAACGGGCGCTGCGCCTGGCCGGCCTCTCGATCTCCGACATCGGCCTGTTCGAGATCAACGAGGCCTTCGCCGTACAGGTGCTGGCCTTCCTTGAGCACTTCGGCGTCGCCGACGACGACGCCAGGGTCAACCCCTATGGCGGCGCGATCGCCTACGGCCACCCGCTGGCCTCCTCCGGGGTGCGGCTGATGACCCAGCTGGCCCGTGAGTTCGGCGAGCACCCCGACGTCCGGTACGGCGTGACCACGATGTGCGTCGGCATGGGCATGGGCGGAACGGTCATCTGGGAGAACCTCGCCTGGGAAGGTGCGAAGTGACAGGCATCCGGAACGCAGCGGACAACGGAAACACGACGGGGAACGTGACGGGGAACGTGACGGACATCAGGGAGCTGTTCGCCGACGAGGTCGTCACGAAGGCGATCGTCCACGACGTCGAACTGCCGTACGGCGCGGGCGTCATGGCGCTGATCACACTGGACAACGGCTTCGACCACACCAAGCCGTCGACCTTCGGCCCGGCGGGCCTCACCTCCCTGAACGAGGCGCTCGACGCGGTGGCGGCCCGCGGCGACCTGGCGGCCGTCGGCGTCGTCGGCAAGCCGTTCGTCTTCGCGGTCGGCGCCGACCTCAAGGGCGCCGCGACGGTCGCCGAGCGGGATCAGGCGGCGCGGATCGGCAGGCTGGGCCACGACGTGTTCCGCCGCCTCGGCGAGCTGGACGTGCCGTCGTTCGCCTTCGTGAACGGCGCCGCCATGGGAGGCGGCCTCGAGATCGCCCTGCACTGCGCCTACCGGACCATCTCCTCCGGCGTTCCCGCCGTCGCGCTGCCCGAGTGCTTCCTCGGCCTGGTGCCCGGCTGGGGCGGCACCCAGCTGCTCCCCCGGTTGATCGGCCCGGCCGCCGCCATCAAGCTGATCATCGAGAACCCGCTCTCGCAGAACCGCATGATCAAGGGCAGGGACGCCTTCGCGATGGGCGTCGCGGACGCGATGTTCGAACCCGCCGACTTCCTGGAGGAGTCGCTGCGCTGGGCGGCACGGGTGCTGCGCGGCGAGGTGACCGTCTCCCGTGCCGACCACACCGCCGAGGACTGGTCGAAGGCCGTCGCCGACGCCCGCTTCCTGGTCGACATGAAACTGCGCGGCGCCTCCCCCGCCCCCTACCGGGCGCTGGAGCTGGTCGAGCTGGCCCGCACCGCCTCACGCGACGAGGGCTTCGCCGCCGAGGACGAGGCCCTGGCCGACCTCCTCATGGGCGACGAGCTGCGTGCGGGCCTGTACTCCTTCGACCTGGTCCAGCGCAGGGCAAAGCGGCCCGCCGGAGCACCGGACAAGGCGCTGGCCCGCAAGGTCACCAAGGTCGGCGTCGTCGGCGCGGGCCTGATGGCCTCGCAGATGGCGCTGCTGTTCGCCCGCCGCCTCGAGGTGCCGGTCGTGCTGACCGACCTGGACCGGGCCAGGCTGGACAAGGGCGTCGGCTACGTCCACTCCGAGGTCGACAAGCTGCTCGGCAAGGGCCGCGTCTCCGCCGACCAGGCGAACCGGCTCAAGGCGCTGGTGACCGGCTCGCTGACCAAGGACGCCTTCGCCGACGCCGACTTCGTGATCGAAGCGGTCTTCGAGGACCTGAAGGTCAAGCAGAAGGTCTTCGCCGAGGTCGAGGCGGTCGTCTCCGCCGAATGCGTGCTGGCGACCAACACCTCCTCGCTGCCGGTCACCGAGATGGCCTCGGGGCTGCGGCACCCGGAGCGGGTCGTCGGCTTCCACTTCTTCAACCCGGTCGCCGTGATGCCGCTGCTTGAGATCGTCCGAGGCGCCGAGACCGACGACGCGACGCTGGCCACGGCCTTCGCCGTCGGCAGGTCGCTGAAGAAGTCGTCCGTGCTGGTCAAGGACGCGCCCGCGTTCGTGGTCAACCGGCTGCTGACCCGGTTCATGGGCGAGGTCATCGGCGCCGTCGACGAAGGCACCCCGCTCGAGGTCGCCGACCACGCGCTGGACGAGCTCGGCCTGCCGATGACGCCGTTCACGCTGCTGCAGCTCGTCGGCCCCGCCGTCGCGCTGCACGTCGCGGAGACGATGCACGCGGCCTTCCCTTCGCGTTACGGCGTGTCGGAGAACCTGGCCAGGCTGGTCGCGGCGGGCAAGCCCGGGGTCTACGCCCCTGACTTCTCGCTGGACCCCGAAGCGGTCGCCTTCTTCTCCGGCGGGACCTCCCCCTCGACGGCCGAGGAGGTACGGCTGCGCGCCCTGCGGGCCCTGGCGGAGGAGATCCGCATCATGCTCGAGGAGGGCGTGGTCGCGGCGGCCCAGGACATCGACCTGTGCATGATCCTCGGCGCGGGCTGGCCGTTCCACCTGGGCGGCGTCACCCCCTACCTCGACCGCGCCGCGATCTCCCACCCCCGCTTCCTCCCCCCGGGCACGGCCTCCCTGCCCGTGTGACCGCCCGTGTGACCCCCGCCCCCTCCTCACCGTCGAGCGCGCCCACCCCGCGCGCCCGACGGCGGCGTCCCCTCCCGCGAGGCGGGCCGCCGCGCGTTCCGGCCATGCGCGAGAGCAGATGGATCTTTGGCGTGATCCTGTCCGGATCTTTGTTCCGCGGGGGGAATAACCGGTGACATGAGAACCGTCAAGATCGTGTCCACCGCCGTGACGTTCGTCCTCGCCAGCGCGCTGCACACGACCTCGTCGCCCGCCTCGGACAGCCCGTCCGGCGTCCCCGCCTCCGGCTCGCCCGGCCACGCCCCCGTCTCCGAGACGTCCCTCACGCTCAGCCTGTCGGTCTCCGGCGGACCGGCCAGGAGCACCTTCCTGCGCTGCGACCGGGACGACGAGGCCCTCCCCTCCTTCGGCACCGCCTGCGGGATGCTCCGCAGGTTCGGGGGCGACCTGTCGAAGATGACCTACGACATCGACATGATCTGCGACGAGGAGTACGTGCCGCACACCGCGAGCGCCTCGGGGACCTGGGAGGGCAGGCCGGTGCGCTTCGAGCGGACCTACGACAACAGGTGTGAGATGACGGCGCTCACCGGCCCGGTCTTCTCCTTCTGAACGCCGCCGGGCCTCCGGACGCCCCGGGGGCGCTCGGAGGACCGGCGGCGCTCGGGACCGCCTCCGCGGAAGGCGACCCCGGGTTCCGGCGCGGGTCAGGCGGGTCCGACGCCCTGCCGTCCGTCCGGGGAGGTCTCCGCGAGGCGGCTGTGGCGGTAGCCGTACCCGACGTAGACGAGGACCCCGACGATCATCCACACCACGAACCTGATCCAGGTCTCCACCGGCAGGTTGATCATCAGGTAGACGCAGGCCAGCACCGACAGGATGGGCACCAGCGGCACCAGCGGGGTGCGGAAGGAACGGGGCAGGTCAGGCCTGGTACGGCGCAGGATGACCACCGCGATCGAGACGACCACGAACGCGAAGAGCGTGCCGATGTTGACCAGCTCGGCGATCGTGGACAGCGGCACCAGCCCGGCCAGGACCGCGACGATGACACCCATCATGATCGTGATCCGGTGCGGCGTGCCGAACCTCGGGTGGACCTTGGCCAGGCCGCGCGGCAGCAGGTTGTCCCTCGACATCGCGAACAGCACCCGCGACTGACCCAGCATGAGGATCATCACGACGGTGGTGAGACCGGCGATGGCGCCGATGCTGATGAGCGACGCCGCCCAGGTCTGACCGACCGCCTTGAACGCGTCGGCCAGCGGGGCGGACTCGCTGAGCTGCGAGTAGGGCTGCATGCCGACGACCACCAGGGAGACCGCGACGTACAGGACCGTGCAGATCGCGAGCGAGGCGATGATGCCGATCGGCAGGTCGCGCTGCGGGTTGCGGGTCTCCTCCGCCGCGGTCGCGACGATGTCGAAGCCGATGTAGGCGAAGAACACGATCGCGGCGGCGCCGAAGACGCCGAACAGGCCGAACGCCACCGGGGTGACCCCGAACAGCACCTGGATCAGCGGCGCGGCCAGGCCCTCGACCGCGGGGGTCGGCTTGGCGGGCGGGATGAACGGCGTGTAGTTCGCCCCGTTGATGAAGAACAACCCGGCGAAGATGACCAGGAGCACCACCGCGATCTTGATGGTGACGATGGTCAGGTTGACCCGGGAGGACAGCTTGATCCCGGCGACCAGGACCGCGGTGAGGATCAACACGATCAACGCCGCCGGCAGGTTGAAGGCCGATCCCTCCCCGGCTATCGCGCTGGGCAGGGTTATCCCGAGAGAGCCCAGCAGCGACGTCAGATATCCCGACCAGCCGACCGCGACGACCGCGGCCGCCAGGGCCATCTCCAGCAGCAGGTCCCAGCCGATGATCCAGGCGGGAAACTCCCCCAGGGTGGCGAAGGAGAAGGTGTAGGCCGATCCGGCCACGGGAACGGTCGAGGCGAACTCCGCGTAGCACAGCGCCGCCAGCGCGCAGACGATCCCAGCCGCCACGAACGACAGCGCCACCGCCGGTCCGGCCAGGTCCCTGGCCACCCGTCCGGTGAGCACGAAGATGCCGGTGCCGATGATGACCCCGATGCCGAAGACGGTCAGGTCGATCGCGGAGAGATCCTTGCGCAGCCGATGCTCGGGTGCCTCGGTGTCCCTGATGGACTGCTCCACCGATTTGACGCGTAAAGCTCCTTTAGCACGTTGAGCCCCCATGGGGTCCTCCTTGACCGTCTATAGTCGCTATCTTCTATGGAGCATGTCATGCCCAACCCGATCAGTCGTTGAACGGTGATACTCGGGGTTCTTTAAGGGAAAGTCCGGATGTAACGGTGCCCGTCTGGCGGAAGCATGGGGTCATGCTCTTGGACACACTGGGTCAGTTGGACCCACATCTGGTCGGCGCGGTGCTGCTGGCGCTGCTGGCGCTGGACGGTTCCCTGCTGATCGGGGTCGTGGTCCCGGGAGACGCGGCGATAGTCGTGGCGGGATCGGCGCTGACGGGTCCCGCCGAGATCGCGGTGGCGGCGGTGGCCGGAGTGATCGGCTGCTTCCTCGGCGCCACCGGCGGCTGGCTGATCGGCCGCCGGTACGGCGCACGCGTCCGCCACAGCAGGGCGGGGCGGTGGATCGGCGAGCGTCGCTGGGCACGGGCCGAGCGGATCGCGACGAGCGAGAGCGGCGGCCCCGCCCTCGCCGCCGCCTACTTCCTGCCGGTGGTCAACGCGCTGACCCCGATCCTGGCCGGGAGCCTCGGCATGCCGTACGGCCGTTTCATCCGCTGGGCGGTGACGGGCAGCGTGGCCTGGGTGACCACCTACCTGGTGCTGGGCTCTCTGGCGGGCGGGTTCGTCCGCGACAACCAGCACCTGATGGTGCCGATCGCGGCGTGCGCCGCCATCCTGGTCGCCGGTCTCGTCGTGATCGTCCGGCGGACCCGCTCGCGGGAGGCCGCGGTCGAGGCGGCGGAGATCACCGGCCCGGCGGAGACGGCGGACCGGTAGGACGACCCCGCCGGAGCGGCGAGGAGGGCCCGACGGTCGAGGACCGCCGGGCCTGCCGTGGTCAGCGGGTCGGCTGGTGGTTGTTCTCCAGCGCGGGAGAGCGCTTGGCGACCGCCTCGGTGATCTCCCGCGCGACGTCCTGCGCGGTCAGGCCGATCTCGCTGAGGATCTTCGCCCGCTTGGCGTGGTCGAGGAAGCGCTGCGGGATGCCGTAGGTGCGGACCGGGACGTCCACGTCGGCGTCGCGCAGGGTCCTCGCGACCGCGTCGCCGACGCCGCCGACCCTGCCGTTGTCCTCGACCACGACGACCAGCCTGTGCGCGGCGGCGGCCGTCACCAGCGCCTCGTCCAGCGGCCTGACCCAGCGCGGGTCGACCACGGTCGCCGAGATCCCCTGGGCGTCGAGCAGGGTCGCGGCCTCGACGCACAGCTCGGCCATCGGCCCCACGGAGACCAGCAGCACGTCGGAGTCGACGCCCTGCCCCTCCGCCTGCCCCTCCACGCCCTCCCGGCTCGCGCCCGCGCGCAGGACGTCCATCCCGCCGAGCCGCCCGACCGCCTCGATCTCGGCGGCCACGGGCCCCTTGGGGTAGCGCACCACGGTGGGGCCGTCGTCGACCTCGACGGCCTCCGACAGCAGCTCGCGCAGGCGCGGCTCGTCGCGCGGCACGGCGACCGACAGGCCGGGGACGATCTGCAGGATCGACAGGTCCCACATGCCGTTGTGGCTGGCGCCGTCGTCACCGGTCACGCCCGCCCGGTCGAGCACGACCGTGACCGGCAGGCGGTGCAGTGCGACGTCCATGAGGAGCTGGTCGAAGGCCCGGTTGAGGAAGGTCGCGTACAGGGCGACGACCGGGTGGAGCCCTCCGAGGGCCAGGCCAGCGGCGCTGGTCAGGGCGTGCTGCTCGGCGATGCCGACGTCGTAGAGGCGGTCGGGGTAGGCCTCGGAGAACGGGATCAGCCCGACGGGGCCGAGCATGGCGGCGGTGATCGCCACGATGTCCCGCCGCTCCGCGCCGAGCCGTACGATCTCCTGGCTGAAGACGTTGGTCCAGCCGTGCGGTTTGGGCTTCTCCTCGCCGGTCAGCGGGTCGAAGGCGCTGGGCGAGTGGAAACAGTCCTCGTCGTGGTTCTCCGCGAAGGAGTAGCCGAAGCCCTTCTTGGTCAGGACGTGCACGATGACCGGGCGGCGGAAGTCGCGGGCCTTGCGCAGCGCGGCCTCGACGGCCTGCTCGTCGTGGCCGTCGACCAGCCCGATGTACTTCAGGCCGAGGTCCTCGAACATGACCTGCGGGGCCAGGACGTCCTTGATGCCCTTCTTGACGCCGTGCAGCGCGTCGTAGACCGGGGAGCCGACCACGGGGACCTTCGCCAGGTTGTCCTTGACGAACTCCAGCATGTCCTCGTAACGCTGGGTGGCGCGCAACGAGGCCAGGTGCGAGGCGAGACCGCCGATGGTCGGCGAGTAGGAGCGGCCGTTGTCGTTGACCACGATGATCAGCGGCAGGTCCTTGTGCGCCGCGATGTTGTTGAGCGCCTCCCATGCCATGCCGCCGGTGAGCGCTCCGTCGCCGATCACCGCGACGACCGTGCGGTCGCTCTCGCGGCGCAGCTTGTAGGCCTTGGCCAGGCCGTCGGCGTACGACAGCGCGGTCGAGGCGTGGGAGTTCTCGATGACGTCGTGCTCGGACTCGGCCTGGCTGGGGTAGCCGGACAGGCCGCCCTCCTGGCGGAGCGTGTCGAAGCGCCCGGCGCGGCCGGTGAGCATCTTGTGGACGTAGGCCTGGTGACCGGTGTCCCAGAGGATGCGGTCCCGGGGGGAGTCGAAGACCCGGTGCAGAGCGATCGTCAGCTCGACCACGCCCAGGTTGGGACCCAGGTGGCCGCCGCCGCGGGCCGTCGAGCTGATCAGCAGATCCCGGATCTCCGCGGCGAGCCGGGGCAGCTCGTCGGCTCCCAGCGCTTTGAGGTCCCGTGGTCCCTTGACCGAATCCAGCAGACTGCCAGGCCGCCCGGTCCGCTCGCTCACGGAATCATCCCCTCTGTCGGTCAGCATCAGCCCCGAGTCTAGTTCGCGTGGCGGACGGCTCCTCCAGGGACGACGATTCTGCACGTTTTATCCACACTTGCAATAGCCTTTGCCTCACCATGAGCACTCTCCCCTTTAGGCAACTATCGTCACTCACCATCGCATCCCTGGCGTTTTCCCTGGTCATGGGCGTTGGTACGGCGAACGCAGACGCACCCCTCCCGGCCACCAAGGCCTCCGCCTCCGCGGACGCCGCGGACGCCTCCTCGACCGCACAGTCCTCCGCCGCCCAGTCGCCCACCGTCGCCTCCGGCGCCGCGACCGCGACCCTGCAGGTTCCGCGCGGCCGCACGGCCGCGACGGCCAACCCGCTGTACCGCACGGGCACCCTCCCCACGATGCGCTGTGGGGCGGGGCAGATCCGCGCGGGGAGCGCGGCCTCGTACCGATACTTCATGACCCGCGTCAACCGCTGCCTGAACCTGGCGTGGAAGACCCAGTTCAGGAAGGCGAAGCTGCCCTTCGCCCAGCCGAAGCTGCGCTTCGTCACCACCAAGGTCAGCAGCCCCTGCGGCCGCTGGCCCGCCGGCGCGGGCGGTTACTACTGCTCCAGCAACCGCATGATCTACATCGGCGTCTTCCGTGACGTCCTGAAGAACCCCTACGCCCCCAACCACGCCCAGTTCATGGCCCACGAGTACGCGCACCACGTGCAGCAGCTCATGGGCGTCATGACCTACTACGGCCAGAGCGTCTGGCGCGCCAGGTCCACGACCAAGCTCGCCTTCTCCCGCCGCCTCGAACTGCAGGCCGACTGCCTCGGCTCCGCCTTCCTGCGCCAGATCTCCGCCGACCTTCCGGTCGAGCAGGAGCAGTGGGACTCGATGGTCGAGTGGGTCGCGGCGAACGGTCACAAGAACTGGGTGAAGAACGACCACGGCAAGGGCAGCAGCCAGGCCTACTGGATGGAGCGCGGGTTCAACGCCGGCTCCCCCTCGGCGTGCAACACCTGGACCGCGCCGAGCCGTACGGTCGCCTGAGCCTCGGGGGCGGTTCCCCTCACACCCGGACGGCCCACAGCCGAACGGTGACCGATCGCGACCCGCCCGCCACCTTTCGAACCACGCGGCCATGCCCTTGCCGGGCATGGCCGCATTTCGCTTTACCCGCCCTTTTACCTCCATTAGGGTTCGGGATCATGCGTATCTCCGTCATTCCTCTACTTTCCGGCGTGCTGGCGAGTCTGCTGTTCGCCGGTACGGCCGGCGCGGGCGTCCTCGAGCAGAACGGGCCGGTGGCCTCGACCAAGAGCCCTGCGACGAATAACCCGATTTACAACAGCGGCAAATTCGAGATCAAGACGTGCGAGGAGCAACCCGTCCAGCCGGACGACCTCGACGCCGCCCGGGTGTATCTGGAGTTCGTGGTCGACTGTCTCAACGTCAGCTGGCAGGACCAGCTGACCAAGGCCAAGATCCCCTTCTCCAAGCCCAAGTTCGCCACGACCTCGCGCGCGGGCGTGCCCACCGGCTGCGGCAAGTTCCCCCGGGGCGCCCAGGCGGTCTACTGCCCGCTCAACAAGAAGATCACCTTCCTGCTCGACCCGGGCATCCTCTCCCAGGCGACCGAGCTGTTCCTGTTCGAGGTGATCGCCCACGAGTACGGCCACCACGTGCAGCAGCTCACCGGCATCATGAGCACCCTCAACCGCAGGTACAAGAGCCAGAAGGCCGCCCTCGCCGAGGTCCGCAAGATCGAGCTCCAGGCCGAGTGCCTGAGCGGCGCCTTCATCGGCAGCGTCTGGCGGTCCCTGAACCGCCGGGAGTCCGACCTGTCCTACGTGATCCAGGCCGCCTACGACACCGCCAGCCACGGCAAGCGCGTCAACATCGCCTACTGGATCAAGCGCGGCTTCGACCAGGAGAGCCCCGACGCCTGCAACACCTTCACCGCCCCCAAGTCCAAGGTCTCCTGACCCCGGCTTCCGTACTTCTGGCGGCCCCCACCCCTGAGCTCCCGTCCTCAACGGGATGCCTCCCTCTACCGAGCGACCACCCGCCGCCTCGCAGTCGCGCGACGGGTGGTTTCCTCTTCGTGGAACCTTGCCCCATAGTTCTCGTCAGAGGCCCTGCGGTCCTCATGTCAAACCTGTCTCCGCTGTCCCAGATGGGGCGCGGATGATGTCGAAGGACTCCGAAGAGACAGCCGAGATGTACACGTAGGCCCCTGCAAAACAGCACGAAAAATCTTCACGGCCACCGTTCCGGGTCAGGAAACTCCCCACTCGCCGCCGTATACGGGTGGGCCGGGCGTTCAGCGCCGAATGAAGTGAACCACTCCGTCGTATCGGGCAGCCGATCTGGGAAACCGTCGGGACCCCATGACTCGGGGATCAGTCGAATCGATCCAGCGGCCAGGGAACGGAGGGATGTCGAGGCGTAAAGGTTGCCGTAGTCGAAAACGTCACGCCGGAAATCGAATAGCTTCTCGACCTGAGAGCTCAGGATGACTGCCTGCGAGAAGTCCAGCCCTGAGTACCTACGGATGAGATCAGCCGCCTCGTCGCAGAGCATTCTGGCCGCCAGCTGGTCTGCTATGCAATTGACGTACGGCGTCGCCCTGCCCAGGCGGTCCGCCATCACGGTCACGGTCACCAGGAACCGGCGGGCGAAGCTTACGTCGTAGGTGCTGGCGAATCTCCAGGGCAGGTGTTTGAGCAGCCGCAAGGCATCCCACCCGACGTCCCTGACGGAAACGTCTCTCCGGTCCAGTACCCGCAGGTCGTCCATAGTCTCCTGAACGACCTTGGCAGCCGCATAGACGACGGAGCCCAACGCGAGTTCTTGACAGCCCTCGGAGAAAGCGTGCGAATCCGCTTCCGGCTCTCCTGCCTCGGCGCTGAGCGCGTTGGGCGGGAACACCAGAGCTCCAAGCGCCAGAGAACGCAATCTCGCTTGGACCAGAGGAGTCTCCGACTCGTCAGCGGTACGTCGCTCTCCGCTCTCACCGGATTGCAGAGGTCCGGGATCGTCGTCATCGACGATGTGAACCCCTCTTTCCAGCGCTCCGATGTACGGACGCAGCGCGTCGACGTGCTCTTCGACCTCTCCGGCATCGCACCACAACGAGTAGAGGCCATTGGTGCCGCTCTGCCTTCCCCATGGCCTGAGAGCACGGTAAAGAGTTCTCAACGCCATTTCGACCAGGTCGTCCGTGACCGGGAGCGCCTCCAGTGAAGGCGATTCGCCCACCCTTTCGGCTGTGTCAGGATCCAGCGTCGGCTCGACCTTCACCGCGATGATCACCGAGGCGGCGATCCCCATCTCAAGAATGAAGTCGTGCAGGACGTTCTCCTCCGAGAGGATGGCCCCCAACAACTCCCGCAGCACCTCACCGGGGTGCTCGAGGTCCTCGACATACCCTAAGAAATCCAGTGCCGTGTCATTTTGAAACGGCCCTGTTCCCCATGTGCTCATTCTCACTTTTCCATTGGTTCGGTCCCACCTCATGTGGGATTCCAGGCTTCTCAAACCGAACATCGGCCGTGTCGCCTCGTGGAGCCACCAGGGCGGCTCGTCGAGAACAGACCTTCGTGCCCGGACCGCCAGGATAGACGCGCGTGACGGATGATCTGGGCCCGTAGGCTCACTTCACCTACATGCCAAACGGACTCGCTCGCGACCCATGTGCCGCACGGCAGTCAGTCGACGTCACGGAAGGCGAGGGCCTCCGTGTGGCGAAGACTTGAAATCTCCACCGCGCAGAGGCCCTCGTCGTCGATCAGATTCTGTGTTCGCCGTCGATGCGGCTAGCGCTTGCCGATCGTCTTGATGCCGGTCAACACCCTAATCGAGAAAGAAGTGCGAGTCGAGGCCGTGATGGCAAACCCGCTCCTATTGAAGAACGAGATCGCAGCATTCCTGTTCGTGCTGTATATACGCTCCTGATCGGCTCTCAAAGCAGAGCCCTTCGAATATTCGTTAGGGTGTTTCATTGGAGCCTGCTTCATCAGCTTAAGTTCATTTCCCAGAGCTTTGAAGACGTCATACATGACGTCTTCCCCCCCCTTCTGGACCCTGGTATCGTCCGACCTGAAGAGAATCATCATGCGAGGGCCGCCGGGCTGGTTCACACCCAGCTTCACGTAATCCTTATTCCCCACTCTTTTTCTGAAGGAGTCAGCCTTCCCCACCTTCAGCACTTCGCCATCCTTATCTACGATCGCATAGACGCCTCCGACGTCGTCCACCTCCCCTAGGCCGTAGTCTCCGTTGTAGAGGAGAGCGAGCACGCCGTCCAAGCCCATCATGCCGAGGTTGGAGCGTATGCTGTTTTCCTGGACATACCGCGTGAGATCAGCCTTTGCACACCAGGCAGGCTGATCTGCGCATATCTTCCCCTGAAGAATCTCCTCGGCGCTCATCGACCAGACCCACCCAGTGGCCATGCATGCGTCGCTGACGCAAACCTTGCCTTTGGCCACCATGTCCTTCACATAAGACTCGGCGGCCTTCCGGGAAGGGAAAGTAATCTTATATTGGTTCCAATAGACGACGTATGCTCCGGACTTCTTACTGGACGCAGTGGCTGCCGCCCCTCCGGACGCCACCCCCTTGCCCTTCTCGCCCACCTTCCTCGTCAGAAGAGACCACAGTCGGTCAAGCTGCTTATCGGAGGCGAAGATGCTATACATCTCCATGTAGGCATTTCGGGCATAACTGCTGGCGTCCCAGTAGCCTTTCGGCGCGGGCCGACCGGTCGACATAACGCCGGCCGCCCTTGCCGCCCCGTCTGAGAAAAGCGGAGGGGTCCGGCCCAGTCCGTCGTTTTCTACGTTTATCCGCCCACCGGGAGTGGTAGGCGCCGGGTTGTAGCCGGGGACGATCGTGATGGACCCGCTCTGCGGAAGACCAGATGACGGGTAGACGTATCCGAGAACACCTTCGCTGATGGAGGGGCCTGATCCCCAGGTGTCCCGTGCCGCATGCCCGGTGGGGTCGACATTGGTGAGCGGGGCCGCGTTGGCGTAGGTGTAGCGGTTAGCCTGGACTGACGGATTTGGGTCGAGAGTGGCGGTATCCCGGGAGGTGAAAGCGCCGGTGCCGGGCTGGTACCAGCGAGCGTGCATGTTGACCTTGCCGGTGTCCGGGTCGGTGTACTCACCCTGGTAGCCAAGAGTGCGGGTGGCGCCGGTGCGGTGGGTGACCTGACCGAACGGATCATAGGCCGCCGAGTCGGTCAGTGCTGTGCCGGAGAAAGTGGCCACCAGATCGTCGTGTAGATCGGTCATGGCGCCCGAAGCGGCAGTTCCGCCCTCTTGCAGACTGAGCAAGCCTCCGAAGGCGTCTCGGCCGTACTTGGCCTGGATGGCCCCGACGCTGTCGGTGACGGCGGCGATGTCGTTGGTCAGACCGGTGTAAACGAACCGCTGCTGGGCGCTGCCCTTGGTACGCGAGGTCACCCGGCCCAGCGCGTCGTAGCCGTAGGTGACGTCTCCATCGGATATCAGCCGGTCGAAGGCGTCGAAGACCAGGTTGCGGGTGGCACCGTTCTTGACCTCGGTCGCCACGGTGCCGCGCGGAGTGTAGGTGTAGTCGACCCCATCGCCGGAGGTCAGCCGGTTGCGTTCGTCGTAGGTGTAAGTCTTGGACCCGGCCTTGGTGCGGTTGCCGGCGTCGTCCCACTCGTAATCAGTGACGGCACCGCCGGGCGCGGTCCAGGAGGTCAGCCGTCCGGACCGGTCGTAGCCGTAGGTGTTCGCGCCGGCCCCGGCGGTGCCGACAGTGGTTTTGGAAGTGAGGTTGTCGTCCTTGTCCCACCCATAAGTGATCTTCGCCAGCTCGGCGCCAGAGCTGTTCTTCAGGATGTGGGAGGTGAGGCGGTCGACAGCGTCGTAGGCGTAACTCTGGCTGTTGACGGTGCCGGTGGAGGTCTGGCTGGTCAGCCGGTCGGCGTCGTCGTACCCGTATGTCCATGTACGTCCAGTCACCGGATCGCTGGCCGTGGCCATTCGGCTGGCGTTGTCCCAGGTGAAGTTCGCCGTACCCGTCGGATCGACACGTTGGGTGAGGTTGCCGAGCGCGTCGTAGGCATAGGTAGCGACCTGGTTGGCAGCCTTGGAGACCTTGGTCAGCAGGCCACGGTCGTTGTACTCGAGGGTGTAGTCCCCGACCGCGGTGGTACGGCCCGCCTGGTCGTAGGCGAGATTGCGGTCAGGAGTGGTGGCCGAGGCACCGGTGCCGCTCTCATTGAGCACCCGGTTGAGGGGGTCGAAGGTCCGGTCGACGCGCACGCCGCCGGGTTGAAGGACAGCCACCTGGTTGCCTGCTGCGTCGTAGACGGCTGTCCAGGTCCGATCGGCGACGGCCGGATGAGCGGTGGTGGAAGGTTCGATGACCGACTCGGTCAACCCGAGGGTGTTGTAGGTGCTCCAGGTCGTGTTGCCACGACCGTCGGTGAGGCGGGTGTGTTTGCCCGTGGCGTCGTAGCCGAATGTGGTGGTGATTGACTTGCTGGCGGAGACCGGCTCGATCAGCGAGGTCAGTCGGCTCATCGCGTCGAACTCTCGGCGAGTGACGTGTCCCTCGCCGGAGGTTGTGCTGGTCGAGTTGCCCGCCGCGTCGTAGCCGTATCCGACAGTGCGCACCGTCACACCGGCGCTGCCACGAACCCGGTCGGCGATCTTGCGGCCGGCCAGATCGTAGTCGGTCTCGGTGGAGTTTCCGAGGGCGTCAGTGACCTTCGCCGTCCGGCCCAGAATGTCGTAGTCGACACCGGTAGTGTGGTTGAGCGGGTCAGTGACCGCAGTGACCCCTCCGGCCGCGTCGACCGTGTAGGTGGTGGTTCTGTTGCCCGGCGCGACGCTCTTGACGAGGTTGCTCGCGTTATCGTATGTCAGCGTGGTGATCAGCGCCGCCGTGGTCGGTTCACGTTCGATCTGGGTTTGGGTGATCAGGCGGCCGAGATCGTCGTAGGTGACCTCGGCACGAGTACCGGTCGGATCAACGGTGGCGAGGACTTCGCCCAAGAGGTCGTATTCCGCGATCCAGGAACCTCCCGGTCCGGATGGGCCGGGGTCGGTCACCTTGACCGGGTTGCCGAGCGCGTCGTACTGCGTGGTGGTGGTGTATCCCCGCTCGTCGGTGACTGTGGTTCTGCGACCAGCCGCGTCGTATCCATAGCTGACTGTCGGAGTGACCGCACTGCCGCCCGGCGGAGTATAAGAGGGCAGGGTAGTGGAGGTCGGGCGACCCGCTTTGTCGAACGTCGCAGCGACTGTCCGCCCCTCACCGTCCACGACATGGGTCTTCTGCCCGGCGGTGTCGTAGCCCTGCTTCACCGTCGGCCTGTCGTCGGTTGTGGATCCGTTCTTGTCGATCTTCACCTGTGGTGATGTCGACTCCACCAGTCTTCCGGCCAGGTCGTAGCGCATCGTGGTGGTGTAGTCGGCTGCCGTGGCACCGGTGTCATTACCCCGCGGGTCAGTCACCGCGGTCAGCAGCCCTCGATCGTCGTAGGCCCAGGTGGACACCAAGTCGTCGGTGCCGTTCTCCACTGTCTGCCGGATCACCTGCCCCTGCGCGTTATGGGCATATTCGGTGGACTCAGTGCGGGGGCTGTTCGCACCGGTGAAAACCTTTTTGGTTACGTTGCCGGTCGCGTCGTAGGTGAAGGTGGTCTTGCGCTTGAGCACCGCCGGGTCGAGCGTCGTCGAAGTCGTACGGCCGGCGACGTCGTAGACGTGTTCAGTGGTGGTCTTGCCGTTGCCCGTGACCTGCTTGGTGAGGTTGCCGGCGGCATCGTAGGTGTTCTCCTGCAGCACCACGTCAGTGGGAGTGGTGGAGCCGTTCAGGCGGACGTCGTCGGCGATGGCCTGTGATGGACGGTTGTCGGCGAAGTAGGTGTAGGAGGTCTTGCGGCCCATCGCGTCCACCTGGCTGGCCAGGCGTCCGCCCGGATCGTAGGCGTAGGACTCCAGTACCTTGTCCTGGGCGGGCTGCGGGTTGACCGGGCTGCCGGTCCAGTTCTTCAGCGTCGTGGTGGCGGGCTCACCGCGCTTGGTGTAGCCGAACGTCGTCACCGTCCCCATCGGGTCGGTCATGGAGACCTTCGCACCGATGGTGTCCCACGCTGAGCGGGTGACTCCCCCCTCAGGATCGGTCACCGTCTCCAGGCGGCCGTTCGTGTCGTAGGCGTAAGTGACGGTGCGCACCGGGTCCCCGCCGGTCAGGTCGGACAGGGTCTCGGTGAGCTGGTTGCCGTCCGGGTCATAGGTGTAAGTCGTCCTGGCGGTGTGGGTGACAGCGGTGACCTCGTTCTTCAGTCCGGGCCCGGTCTGGGTGAGCAACCGGCCGACACCGTCATAGGTGAACGTCGTGGTCACCCCGTCCGGGTGGGCCTGGGAGACCTCTTTGCGAGAGGCCACCCGCCCCAGCGCGTCATGGGTGAACGCCGTGACCAGGCCGGATGGGCTGGTCTGCTCGGCCAGGTCCCCGGCCGCGGTGTAGCGGTAGGTGGTCTCCTCGTTCTTGGCGTTCTTG
>NZ_BSEV01000020.1 GCF_027922005.1 Streptosporangium carneum
CCTCGTAGACGTCGAAGTCGTAGTGCGTCCACGCGGTCTTGCCGACGTAGATGCCGTACGGGGTCTTGCCCTGGTAGTAACCCGGGACGAACACCCACTTGTCAAGGACGTTGTGGGAGTCGCCGACGCCCTCGGTGTCGTAGACGTTGTGGGCGGCGGTGATCACCAGGTTGCGGTACTTCGACTGGATCGAAACACCCGAGGCCCACTTGGCCTCGCCCTTCTTGTTCACCCAGAACACCTTGCCGATGTTCTTCGGCAGGTTGATGTTCTTGACCTTGGCGGCGACGACCTTCTCCTCGCCGATCGGGGCCACGACACCGGGCTTGCCGTCGGGGGAGTAACCGCCACCGGACTTCCAGGAGGTGGGGGCGGCGTCGTGGTAGTAGGCCGTGGCGCTCTTCAGAGCGGCGTTGTTGGACGCGCTCCAGTACTGCGCGACCGAGGTGGCCTGCGCGTTGTTGGCGGCCAGCGGGTCGGTCGCCCAGTCGGGGGCGGCCTGGGCGGTGCCAGCCAGACCAGCGGCCAGCAGACCGGAGGCGAGAACGGCGCCACCGGCCGGGAGGAGGATGCGCTTCAAGGGAACTCCTTGGTCTGACCTGGAACGCTCTTGCGTCCCAGGCGTCAGTAAAGGGATGACGGAAACATACAGGGGCGATCTTCGTAAGCGGAAGCTGTTCCGTTCGGTAAACCGACTGGTCAACCTCTCCTGGACCGCTCCAGGAGAGGCTTTGTGGGTGGTGCTCCTGTTGCCTGCGTGAGGCGTATATCCTGTTTTTGCAGATCGCAATGCTTTGGGTCGATGAAGTGACAACCTTCGGTGGGACGGCCCAACAAAGATCATCAATTTTTCGTGTGATGCAGATCACAGTTTTCGATGGCACCAAATCGCCGCGAGCTACGTCTAACGGGCTTGCTGTCAACCCGTAGTGGAATTCGGATCTACCGGTAAACCGGACAAAAACGACGTGGGGCCCGGCGGATGCCGGGCCCCACGGGGTGAAGCGGTGAAAACAGGGGGCGAAGCCCCTCTTCGGTCTCCGAGGAGGCCGGTGCTACTTGTACAGCTCGCCGTTCGGGCCGACGATCTTGCCGGACCAGACGTTGGCGGCCTTCTTGTAGATGTCGGCGGTCTCGCCGTCGAAGTAGGCCGAAGTGATCAGGTCGTAGCGGCCGTTCTTGTCCTGGTCACCGAAGAGGCTGGTGACACCGTTGACGTAGCCCAGACGCTTGGCGTTGCTGTACCTGACGAGCCAGGGGCCGCCGTCGGCGCCCGGGGTGAGGGAGCCCTTGAGGCCCACGTGCTCCTCGACCTTCTCGGCGGCCGAGACGTAGACCTTGCCGGAGGTCTTGCCGTACACCCACTTGGGCGTGACACCGGTGTACGGCTTGTCGCCGTCGGGGTGCGGGGCCTCGGGGTAGCCGAAGACGTACACGCCCTGGCCGGTCCTCTGGTTCCAGGTGAAGCCCTGGCCGCCGACGTTGTCACCGAGGCGACCGGCGTCCTTCGACAGGCCGATGAAGTAGTGGCCGCCCTCGGTCCACTTGGGCCCGCTGAAGTTCTTGTACTCCGACTGGGTGACCTGCTTCTTGCCGTTGTTGAGAACGCCGTTGTAGACGGTCACGAACGCGTAGTCGCGGTCGTAGTCCTCGTAGACGTCGAAGTCGTAGTGCGTCCAGGCGACCTTGCCGACGTAGACGCCGTAGGGCGCCTTGCCCTGGTAGTAGGCCGGGACGAAGACCCACTTGTCGAGGACCTTGGGGTCGCCCATGCCCGCGGTGTCGTAGACGTTGTGGGCGGCGGTGACGACCAGGTTGCGGTACTTCGACTGCACCGAGGTGGCCGAGGCCCACTTGGGCCGGCCGCTGGCGTCGACCCAGAACACCTTGCCGATGGTCCTGGGGAGGTTGATGTTCTTGACGATGGCCGGGGTGGCCTTCTCCTCGCCGATCGGCACCACGGAGCCGGGCTTGCCGTCGGGGGAGTAACCGCCGCCGGACTTCCAGCTGGGCGGAGTGCTGTCGTGGTAGTAGGCGGTGGCCTTCTTCAGGGCGGCGTTGTTGGACTCGGTCCAGAAGTCGACGATCGAGACCGCTGCGGCGTTGTTGACCGCCATCGGGTCGGTCGCCCAGTCCGGTGCGGCCTGGGCGGTACCGGCCAGACCGGCGGCCAGCAGACCGGCGGAGGCGACGGTGCCGACGACGGGAAGGAGGATGCGCTTCAAGACTGCTCCTTGCGCTGCAACAGGTACAGGCATTGGAATCACGGGACGCCAAAGAACCTATGCAGGATGTATGGGATGGAAGTTCATATAGGGCGCCCTTAAGCCTCTTTTAAGGCATGTATAAGGCGCCCTTAAGGTGAAGTGGCGCGCTGACGCTCGGCGTACTCGTAGACGAGGTAGGTCGACTGGGTGAAGTACGGCGAGGAGATGCGGTCGTACTTCTTGTCGGTGTCGGTGTCCCAGGCGAAGCTGTTGACGCCGTTCAGATAGCCGAGACCGTGCTGAGGGTCGTAGTTGATCAGCCAGGGCCCGCCGCTCGCCCCGCCGGTGAACGTGCAGCCCAGTGAGACGCCCGCCTCGACCAGGCGAGTGGGCGCCTTCGTCCGGTAGGTCCGCCCGTCGCACCACAGCATCTTCTGGCCGTCGTACGGCCTGCTGCCGTCGATGTGCGGAGCCGCGGGATAGCCGAAGGCGAAGACGGACAGCCCGAAGCCGCGGCTGACCATCAGGCCCTGCCCGCCGACGTTGTCCTCGAGGCTGCCGACGGACTCCATCTCGTAGGTGTTCGGAGCCTTGCCCGGCTTCCAGACGAACCCGTCGTGCACCGTGACGAACGCGTAGTCGTAGTCGTAGTCGCCCCTGCCCGTGAAGTTCTCGTGCAGGTTGAGCGAGTGGCCGACGTAGATGCCGTAGGGCGTCTTGCCCTGGTTGTAGCCGGGGATGAAGATCCAGTACTCGGCGCGCTTGCCCTGTTTGGCGTCGTAGGCGCAGTGTCCGGCGGTGGCGACCAGGTTGTGGTTCCTGGAGGCGACCGCGGAGGCGGAGCACCAGTACTCCTTGTCGCCGATCTTGAAGAACACCTTGCCCACGGTGCCGGGCCGTGGGTCGGCCGACGCCTGCTTCTTCGTCGGCAGGGTGGGCTTGACGACGGGCGAGGTCCGTCTGGCGGTGCTGTAGGAGGCGGCCGTTGTCGCCGTCGCGTCGCCGGTCGTGGCGGTGGGCTTCGGGGAGACCGGAGCGGAGGAGGCGGTGCTGCCGTCGCTGGGCTTGACCTCGGGCGTGGCGGGGTTGTTGTCCTGGGCCCGCTTGAGCCTGGCGGGGCTCCAGTACTCCGCGACCTGCTTCATGTCCGCCGCGTTCTTGGTGAGCGTGATGGACGTGATGCTGCTGGCCGTGGAGCTCCAGGCGTCCGCGTCGCGGGCGCCGGCGGCGCTCGCGCCCCCGGCGAACGCGGACATCGCGAACACACCGGCGGCCACGAGGGCTCCCAGTGTGGTCGTCAACCGCCGTACGCGGGGGGACATGAAGGGGGTTCCCTTCTCAGGTCAAGAGGTGGAAGAGGGACGTAAGGGGTGATTTTTCCAGATCAACTTGGTTTTGGGCAGCTTAGTTGGATGATCTACTTTGACGCCGCTACTGGAAAATTGTGCACTGCTACCGGAAAAGCATGCACCCCGGGCCATAAGCACCCCGTCAAGCCGTGGGAAGACCCCCCTGACGACGGGGCGGAGAGGCCTTCCCACGCGCGTGACGCCCTTACCCTAGGCCGGAAGCTTCCCGGTCCAGAGGTTGGCGGCGTGCTTGTAGATGCCGTAGGTCTCACCGTTGAAGTACGGGGTGGTGACCCGGTCGTAGCGGCTGTTCTTGTCGCTGTCGAGCGTGAGGCTCACGACACCGTTGAGGTAACCGGTCCGCTTGCTGCTCTTGTACTGCAGCAGGAACGGGCCGCCGCTGGCGCCCGGGGTGAAGGCGCACTTGATGGCCTGCTGCTCCTCGGCCTTGAACTGCGAGACGACGGGAGCGGCGCCCGTGGTGCCGTAGCACCACTTCATGGTGTGGCCACTGTAGGGCTTGTCGCCGTCCAGGTGCGCGGAGGCGGGGTAGCCGAACGCGAAGACCTTCTTGCCCGTCTTCTGGTTCCAGGTGAAGCCCTGGCCGCCGACGTTGTCGCCGAGACGGCCCGCGTCGGCCAGGAGCACCACGTAGAACTTCGTGTAGAAGTACAGCTCCTTCGCCGTGGTCTTGACCCACCTCTTCACGAAGTACTGGGTCTTGTACCAGGCGATCTCGGTGCCGTTGACGTCCTTGGTGGCCTCGAGTTTGCCGAGGAACTTTCCGTCGCCCTTGTCCTTGAGCAGCTCCCTGTACTGCTCCTGGCTGATGGCGACCTTGCCCTTGTCGTCGCTGAAGCGCTCGAACTTGGCGTTGTTGTCCAGACCGCTGGGCGCGGCCTTGTAGGTGCCCTCGGTGACCTCGACGGCGGTCAGCTTGACGCCGCCGCGGCCGTCCTTGACGTACTCCTCGATGTACTTCTCCGCGTCGGCGGGCTTGCCGATCGTCGCCACATCCGGGTCGGCCGACTTCTTCCAGTACGGCCCCTTCTCGCCGTACCGGTCGATGCCCTTCTCGTACTCGGCCTTGGAGATCTCCTTGTCCTCGGTGTACTTGAAGCCCTTCGCGGCCTCGTACTCCGAGACGGTGACCTCCTTGACACCGGTCTGCTTGATGCCGTTGAAGACGTTGACGAACGCGTAGTCGTAGTCGTAGTCCTCGTAGACGTCGAAGTCGTAGTGGACGTTGACCTTCGAGCCGACGTAGATGCCCCAGGGAGCCTTGCCCTGGTAGTAGCCGGGGATGAACACGAAGTTGCTGTAGGGCTTGTTCGTGTCGGTGTCGTACACGCAGTGGCCCGCGGTGGCGACCAGGTTGCGGTACTTCGACTGCACCGAGGTGCCGGAGCACCAGCGCTCCTGGCCCTTGTCGTCGAGGAAGAAGACCTTGCCGACGGTGGTGGGGAGGTTCAGGTTCTTGGACCTGCCCGCGGTCTTGCCCTCCTCGCCGGTGGGGGCGACGGTGCCGGCCTTGCCGTCGGCGGCGGCCCTGGAGGCGCCGGTCCTCAGCTTGGCGGAGACGGTGCCCTCAGAGGTGTACGTCTTGGCCGACTTCAGCTTGGAGGGGGTCCAGTAGCCCGCGATGGCCTTCGCGGTGCCGGAGGAGGCCAGCGTGACCGTCTTGAGGTCGGGGGCCGCCTGGGCGGAGGTTGCGAGGGTTGCGCTGATCATGGAGGTGGCCGCGACGGCACCGCCGAGGGGGAGGATCAGGCGCTTTGCTCGGGAGTTCAATCTAGCTCCTTCTTTGTCATGGGTCACTCGGGACGCAACCCACGCATGCGTAAAGAGACAAGTGGAGACCGTACTAGGCAAAGAACGGTTAAAGCTCTACAAATCGGGCAGAGGTTGAGACCGATATCATTTCGTTACCAAACGGGCGGAACCGAACGTCCAAGATCCACGTCTGATCTACCCGTCATCGGCGGCTGTTCGGGATGCGGGCCGCACACGGCCATGAGCTGCGAAAACGCGAGAGTCGGTCGTTGCCGGAGCGGGGCGCGTGCGGGAGGCTGAGCGGCACTCGGCGTCACGCGAAAATCGGGGGATTCCTTGCGACGTCTTCTCTGCCTGGCCGCTGCCGGGTTCCTGCTCATGTCCGGCACGGCCGCCGCCGCCACACCGCCGCCGCCCCGCGATCCCGACCCGATCGTGGACAAGCCGATCTGGACGCGGCCTCCCTACCCGGGGGAGCCCGTCCCGATCACGCCCATCCCGATCAGGCCGATCGGGGTCAAGCCTCCTTTCAGGGTCAGGGCGCTCGTGCTGACCTTCGCCTACGGTGAGAGCCCGGTTCCCGTGGCCCGGCACGCCCTGCTCGAGTGCGACCCGCCGCGCGGCACCCATCCGGACCCCGTCGCCGCGTGCGAGGCGTTGATCCTCGCCCACGGGGATCCGGCCAGGCTGGAACCGCTGCCCGGTGTGAGGTGCACCGAGCAGTACGACCCGGTCACGGTGACCGCGACCGGCACCTGGGACGGCCGGTTCATCCGCTTCGAGCAGACCTACGGCAACGGATGCCAGCTGTACGTCGCGACCGGGCCGGTCTTCTCCTTCAGGGGCCGTCCCCGGAGCTGACCCGCTTTCGGAACGGTCCCGCGGCGAAGGGGCCCGGTCGTGGAACCGGGCCCCTCGTCGTGTCGTCGGCCGCCCGAATGGCCTGTGCGGGCGGTCGGCGACACGGCGCCACTTCATGGTGTGCCCGGTGAGGGGGCTGTCCCCGTCGGGGTGCGAGCTCACGGGGCAGCCGAAGAAGAAGACCTTGCTCCTGCCTTTCCGGTCCTCGCCGGGAAACGCTCAGAACGCTACTGAACGGACCACGGAGCCGACGAGCGAACGACGTGAAAAGTCTGGGCCGGTTCCATTCGATGCGATCCCGTTATTTGAACAACCGGCGGTCGTGATTTATCGAGTAAGTGTTTCCGCAGGTGGAGCTGTCTGCGACGTCGACCCTGAGGTGTCTTGGACAACACGGGTAGCATCGGTTACCAGATATTTCTCGCGTAACAAAGACAACTCCGGAAACCGCGTCCGGCGACCCTCCCGCCGGTCGGACCCGCGCCGCACGCGGCCGGTCGCGAAGAATCACCGGCGTTTCCCGAAGGCGTCGTCCCGCGCGGCGGGGATTCCAGGGGGCGACGGGCCCGTCCCGTCGGGGCGGGCGGCGAACGTCGCGATGTGGTGACACATCGGTTCTGATTCGTGATCGGCTTGCCCTGGGCGCGGAGGGTGGAGTAGCTCGAAGATGAGCGAAAACCGTATTCCGTGAAGGCAGCTGAACGTGCACGGGGATCCGAACGACGTCATCGAGGCCGGAGGGCCCCCCGGTCCCCGGCGTTGGATCGCGGTCGCGGTGCTGGCCGCGATCGTGGCCGTCCCGGTCGTCAGTCTGCTGGTCGGCCGCGACCCCGACCCGCCGTCGAGCCTCCCCGCCCCGGCGTCCACGCCTGACGCCGCTCCGGCGACCTCCGCGGCCGTCGTCGACGCCCCGGTCAACGTGCTCCATCCCAAGCCGAGACGTAAGGGGGACCGGGACGTCCTGGACGTCGTCTTCCCCGACGGCTCGAAGGCCGAGATCGACTACCCCGCCGAGCTGGACCTGGCCGGACAGGGAGTGCGGCCCGCGCTCGGCGGCTGGCTCGAAGGCTACTTCAGCCTGTTCCGCCAGCTGACCGTGCCGCTGGGCGGCGCCGCGGAGGTCGCGCAGGGCAGGCCGATGATCAGGCGGCTGGCCGGTCGCGCCACCCTCTGGCAGCCCATGAGCCGGCAGGAGGGGCAGGCCGTGATGTTCGACTTCGACCCCTGGCACGTCACACTGCGCGACCACAAGGACGGCATGACCTATGAGCAGCGGCTCCTGTGGGCGGAGAGGCTGCGCGGCAGAACCACCAAGAACGGCTACCTCGTGCTGGACGCCGCCTCTCCCGTACGGCTGGCGGAGCCGGGCCAGGTCTTCAGGGGCGAGCTGGCCGGGCCCCGGCTCTGGTTCGGCGGGGCGGTCGAACGCGGGGAGCCGGTGCTGGTCCTCGCGCCCGCGCCGCGCTGCGACGTCGAGGCGATCGGTGTCCCGGAGATCGACCAGGGACCGGGCTTCTCCACCGAGACCTGTGAGAACGGGGTGTACATGGCCGCCTCTGGCGAGCGCGGAAGCGTAGAGCGGATGATCGCCGATGTGAAGGTCAGGATGACGCGGTAGGACAGATCCCCGCGAAGGGGAGGGAGGTCACGGGACGCGGCCTCCCGGAACGGGAACCGCCTCTGATCCGTCGCGGCCGAGGGCGTAGGGTGCGGCCATGTTCGCCGTAACCGCCACGCGGATCGATCCCGAAACCCCGCTCGCCGGGCTCACGCTCGGACAGCGCCCCGAACCCGAGGCGCCGGACGACTGGACCGTCGTCACGGTGAGGGCCGCCTCGCTCAACCACCACGACCTGTGGACCCTGAAGGGCGTGGGCATCCGTCAGGAAAGGCTGCCGATCGTCCTCGGCTGCGACGCCGCCGGGCTCGACGAGAACGGCGAGGAGGTCATCGTGCACTCGGTGATCGGCAGCGGCGCCGACGAGACGCTCGACCCCGGGCGGTCCCTGCTGTCGGAGGTCCACGACGGCACGCTCGCCGAGCGGGTGGCCGTGCCTCGGCGGAACCTGGTGCGCAAACCCGCCGCGCTCAGCTTCGAGGAGGCGGCCTGCCTGCCGACCGCGTGGCTGACCGCCTACCGGATGCTGTTCGACAAGGCGGGGCTGGAGCCGGGCTCGACCGTGCTGGTCCAGGGGGCGGGCGGTGGCGTCGCCACGGCGCTGATCGTCCTGGGCAGGGCGGGCGGCTATCGCGTCTGGGTCACCAGCCGCTCGGAGGAGAAGCGGGCCCGCGCCCTCGCCCTCGGCGCGGACCAGGCCTTCGAAAGCGGCGCCCGGCTGCCCGAGCGGGTCGACGCGGTGATGGAGACCGTCGGCCAGGCCACCTGGGACCACTCGCTGAAGGCGCTGCGTCCCGGAGGCCGGATCGTCATATCCGGAGCGACCAGCGGCGCCGTGCCGCCCGCCGACCTGAACCGGGTCTTCTTCCTGCAGCTGTCCGTCGTCGGGTCGACCATGGGCACCCGCGACCAGCTGGCCAGGCTGGCCCGCTTCCTGGAGCAGACCGGTGCTCGTCCGGTGATCGACCGGGTGCTCCCGCTGGCCGAGGCCCGCGAGGGGTTCGCGGCCATGAGCGAGGGCGACGTCTTCGGAAAGATCGTCTTCACCGTGACGGGCTGAGCCGGGCACGTCCCCGGCTCATGCGGCGGACGGTTCCCGGCCGTCCGCCGTCCGCCCCGCCACGACAGGGCGGCCGCGCCGGCTCAGGACTCCCCGTCCGGGAGGGGGTTTCACCGCAGCGCGTCGCGGATGCGCCGGGCGGCGTCGTAGAGCGCGTCCTGCGCCGTGGCGAGTGTCTCCTCGGTCACCTGGCGGGCCGCGGCGTCCTCACGGACCTCCTGGACGAACTCGACCAGCATCTGTCCGAGTTCGGCGTCGCCGGCCCGTGACCCGGGGCCCGTGAAGGTCTCCGCCCACACGCGTTTCCAGTCGTGCTTCCACTCCTGGGTCTGGCGCTGCCACTCGCGCTTCTGCCGTTGCCACTCGGCCTTCTGGCGGTGCCATTCGGCCTTCTGCTCCCGCCAGGCCTCGCGCTGCTCGTGTCTGGCCTGCTGCTGCTCCTGCTTGGCGCCCTGGCGCACGTCGCGCGCCATCTGGGTGAGCTCGTCACGCAGCGACTTGACCGTGTCGCGGACGTCCTCCTTGACCTCGCGGGCGATGTCGCGCACCGAGTCGGAGATCTCCTGTTCGAGGTCGGCGAGCTCGTCGACCCTGGCCTCAAGCTCCTCGCGGCCCTGGTCGGTGAGGGTGAAGACCTTCTTGCCGTCCACCACCTCGTGGGTGACCAGGCCCTCCTCCTCGAGGCGGGCCAGACGCGGGTAGATCGTTCCGGGTGAGGGCGAGTAGACGCCGAGGAAGCGGTCCTGGAGCAGCCGGATCACCTCGTAGCCGTGGCGGGGGCTCTCCTGGAGCAGCTTGAGGAGGTAGAGGCGCAGCCGCCCGTGACCGAAGACCGGGCTCATGCCTGTTCTCCTTTCAGTAGTGTGACGTCCGCCGAGACGGTGGTCGCCGACAACGAGGCCATCCCTCCGCCGATCCGGCCGGACAGCGTCTTCAGCACGCCGGCCTGACTGTTACGGCTCAGCTCGGTGAAGGCGCTGTCGAGCCTGCCGGAGGTGGAACGGATGGTGACGTCGCTTTCGACCGTGTGCGGCAGCCGGAGCACGATCTCGCCGGAGATGCTGTTCAGCGTCACGTGACCGGTCGGCGGAAGCTCGAGGTCGGCGGTGATCCGCCCGGAGACGGTGGTGGCCTGCAGGCGGTGGGGCGTGCCCTGGGCCACGGTCAGCTCACCCGAGACGCTCTTGAAGGACAGGTCGCCGACCAGGCCTCGGCTCTCGACGTCGCCGGAGACGGTGTTGGCGTGGATCTCGCCGCTCACCCCGTCGAGCACGATCTCGCCGGAGACGCTCTTGACCGAGGTACGGCCCTCGAAGCCGGCCACGACGGCCGACGCGGAGACCACTCCCGCCCTGACCGGGCACTCCTTCGGCACGGTCAGTGTCAGCGTGGTCTCCCTGCGGCCGGGCCGAAGCCAGTCGAGCAGGCCGTCCCAGGACAGGTCCTCGTAGGAGATGGTGAGCGTGCCGTCGTCGTCGTGGGTGACGATCAGCGGGGGCGAGCCGACCTGGGTGACCTCGAGGGTGGGCGGTCCCTCGCTGGCCAGCACCGCGAGTCTGCCCGCCACGATCCGCACGTTGAGCTTGCGCACCGCGTCGAAGGTGAGCTGTTCCGGTTTCTCGATCGTCCACTGCCGCATGTCGTGACCTCCTTCTGAGAACACGATATGTCGCGTTAGGTGGAACGGTCAAGATATATCGCGTTTGGTCAGTCGTCCTCGTCGTCGAGGCGGGCCAGCCAGGTCGCCAGCCGTTCGACCGGGATCTCGAACTCGGGGTTGAGGTCGACGAACTCGCGCAACCGCTCGGCCAGCCAGGTGACGGTGACCTCTTCCTCGCCGCGACGCGTGACGAGCTCCTCGATGCCCCGATCGGTGAAGTACATCGTTCTCCTTCATCAACGGGGAAGTCCCCCACAGAGGTTCCTGCGGGGGACTTCCCGGTCGTGCTGTGTGTTTCCTACCGGCCGTAGATCTCGCCCAGGATCTGCTGCTGCAGCTCCACCTCGTGCGCGGAGTGCGAACCGGTCGCCGGGGAGGAGTTCGCCTTGCGGGAGACCCTCCTGATCGGGCGTCCGCCGAACACGTCGGGGTGCTCGGCCATCTTCAGCGCCAGGAACGGCCACGGGCCCATGTTGGCCGGTTCGTCCTGCGCCCAGATCAGCTCGATGTTGTCGCCGTAGCGTGCCAGCTCGGCCGCGAGCGGGTTCGTCGGGAACGGGTAGAGCCGCTCCAGACGGACGATCGCCACATCGGTCCTGCCCTGCTTGTCACGGGCGGCGGCGAGGTCGTAGTAGACCTTGCCGGAGCAGAGCACGACCTTGCGGACCTCGGCCGGGTTCACCGTGGTGTCGCCGAGCACCGGCCTGAAGGAGCCCGAGGTGAACTCGCTGACCGCGGAGGTGGCCGCCTTGTGCCGCAGCAGCGACTTGGGCGTGAACACCACCAGCGGACGGTGCCGGTTCGACTTCGTCTGCCAGCGCAGCAGGTGGAAGTAGTTCGCGGGCAGAGTGGGCTGGGCCACGGTCATGTTGTCCTGGGCGCACATCTGCAGGAAGCGCTCGATGCGGGCCGAGGAGTGGTCGGGACCCTGACCCTCGTAGCCGTGCGGCAGCAGCAGGGTGACGCCGGAGCGCTGGCCCCACTTCTGCTCGCCCGCGGTGATGTACTCGTCGATGACGGACTGGGCGCCGTTGACGAAGTCGCCGAACTGCGCCTCCCAGGCGACCAGGGCGTCGGGACGCTCCACGCTGTAGCCGTACTCGAAGCCGAGCGCGGCGTACTCGCTGAGCAGCGAGTCGTAGACGTAGAACTTCGTGGTGCCCTGGTTGAACGTCTTGAGCGGGGTGTGCTCCGCGCCGGTGACGCGGTCGACCAGGACGGCGTGCCGCTGGGTGAAGGTGCCTCGCCGGGAGTCCTGGCCGACCAGACGGACCGGGTGGCCGTCGATCAGCAGCGACCCGAAGGCCAGGGTCTCGCCCATGCCCCAGTCGATCTTGTCTTCGGCCACCATCTGGCCCCGGCGCTGGAGCACCGGCAGCAGACGCGGGTGGGCGGTGAAGCCCTCCGGCAGGTTGAGCTGCGTCTCCACGATCCGCTTGACGGTCTCCTCGGAGATGCCCGTCGGGGTGTCCTCGTGGGACCAGGGGATGGACTCCATGTCGACCGGCCGGGCGAACTCGCCGGTCGGCTCCTTGGCGGCCACCCTGGTCTCGGCGAAGGCGTTCTCCAGCTTGGCCTGGTAGTCGCGCAGCGCGCTCTCGGCCTCCTCGACCGTGATGTCGCCCCGGCCGATCAGAGCCTCGGTGTACAGCTTGCGGATCGAGCGCTTGGCGTCGATCAGGTCGTACATCAGCGGCTGGGTGAAGGCCGGGTTGTCGGTCTCGTTGTGACCGCGGCGCCGGTAGCAGATCAGGTCGATCACGACGTCCTTGCGGAACGCCTGGCGGTACTCGAACGCCAGACGGCCGACCCGGACCACGGCCTCGGGGTCGTCCCCGTTGACGTGGAAGATCGGGGCCTGGATCATCCGGGCCACGTCGGTGGCGTACACGCTGGAGCGGGAGCTCGCCGGGCTCGTGGTGAAGCCGACCTGGTTGTTGACCACGATGTGCACGGTGCCGCCGGTGCGGTAGCCGCGCAGCTGCGACAGGTTCAGGGTCTCCGCGACCACGCCCTGGCCCGCGAAGGCCGCGTCGCCGTGGACGAGCACGGGCAGGACGGTGAAGCCCTCCTCGCCGCGCTCGAGGAGGTCCTGCTTGGCGCGGACCACGCCCTCGAGGACCGGGTCGACCGTCTCCAGGTGGGAGGGGTTGGCCACGACCGAGGCCTTGAGCTTGGAGCCGTCAGGGGAGACGAAGTCGCCGCTGGCGCCCAGGTGGTACTTCACGTCGCCGGATCCGTGGGCGCTGCGCGGGTCGATGTTGCCCTCGAACTCGCCGAAGATCTGGCCGTAGGACTTGCCCACGATGTTGGCCAGCACGTTCAGGCGGCCGCGGTGGGCCATGCCGATGACGGCCTCGTCGAGGTCGTCCTCGGCGGCGGCCGACAGCACCGAGTCGAGCAGCGGGATCAGGGACTCGCCGCCCTCGAGCGAGAAGCGCTTCTGGCCGACGAACTTGGTCTGCAGGAACGTCTCGAACGCCTCGGCGGTGTTGAGCCGCTCCAGGACGCGCAGCTGCTCCTCGCGGTCGGGCTTGGCGTGGGGCCGCTCGACGCGCGCCTGGATCCAGGCGCGCTCCTCGGGGTTCTGCATGTGCATGTACTCCACGCCGATGGTGCGGCAGTAGGAGTCACGCAGCACGCCGAGGATCTCGCGCAGCTTCATCAGGGGACGGCCGCCGAAGCCGCCGGTGGCGAACTCGCGCTCCAGGTCCCACAGGGTCAGCCCGTGCGACTTGATGTCGAGGTCGGGGTGCTTGCGCTGCTTGTACTCCAGCGGGTCGGTGTCGGCCATCAGGTGGCCGCGGACCCGGAAGGCGTGGATCAGCTCGATGACCCTGGCCGACTTCGCCACGTCGTCGTCGTGCGTGGCCGAGATGTCCTGGACCCAGCGGACCGGCTCGTAGGGGATCCGCAGGGCCTCGAAGATCTCGTCGTAGAAGCCGTCCTCGCCCAGGAGCAGCCGGTGGATCTGCCGCAGGAAGTCGCCCGACTGGGCGCCCTGGATGATCCGGTGGTCGTAGGTGCTGGTGAGCGTCATGACCTTGCTCACCGCCAGGCGGGAGAGCGTCTCCGGGGAGGCGCCCTGGTACTCGGCGGGGTACTCCATCGCGCCGACGCCGATGATCGTGCCCTGTCCCGGCATCAGGCGCGGCACCGAGTGGACGGTGCCGATGGTGCCCGGGTTGGTCAGCGAGATCGTGGTGCCGCCGAAGTCCTCGACGGTGAGCTTGCCGGCCCTGGCCTTGCGCACGATGTCCTCGTAGGCGACCCAGAACTGGCGGAAGTCCATGTCCTCGGAGGCCTTGATCGAGGGCACCAGCAGCTGCCGGGTGCCGTCGCTCTTGGCGACGTCGATGGCCAGGCCCAGGTTGACGTGCTCGGGCTTGACCAGCGCGGGCTTGCCGTCGACCTCCGCGTAGGAGTGGTTCATCTCCGGCAGGACCTTGAGGGCCTTGATGACCGCGTAACCGATCAGGTGCGTGAACGACACCTTGCCGCCGCGTCCCCGCGACAGGTGGTTGTTGATCACGATGCGGTTGTCGATGAGCAGCTTCGCCGGGACCGCGCGCACGCTGGTCGCCGTCGGCACCACGAGGCTGGCCTCCATGTTGGCCACCGTACGGGCGGCCGCGCCACGGAGTCGGACTTCCTCGGCACCGGCGGACAACTGCGTCTCCTGCTTGGGGTGTTCGGCCGGTGCTGCCTTGGGCTTCGGCGCGGGGGTTGCCGGTTTGGCCGCCGGAGTCGCCGGGGCCGCAGCGGAGGTCGGGGGTGGGGGCGCGGCGGTGGCCGCCCCCGGGGGCGCGGCACGGCCGGCCCCCGAATCAGGGCTGTAATCCGCGAAGAAATTCCACCAGGCACGGTCCACCGACTCGGGGTCCTGGAGGTACTTCTGGTACAGCTCGTCGACAAGCCATTCGTTCTGACCAAAGGCTGCCAGCGGGTTTGTCCGCGACGACTCAGACGACACGGCGGAAATCGCCCTCTTCCGCAGATCGGCGTTGATGATAGAGAACCTGTCCAAGGCTACTCGCCTGGACCCGGACCTGCGCCACTCTGACCGCAGCTCCCCGCCTGATCCTCTCAGGACAGTTCAAAACGGTCACCCCCGGGGGGTCCATATGGGTGATGTGAACCTGGTCATTCGGTCCCGACGAGCCTGGACTCGATCCTGACCTCCGGGCTGATGCCCCCCAGCAGCCCGGCCAGTTCCTCTCCCGCGGCGCGCAGTTCCTCCAGCGACATGGGCGCGAGCCGCTCGAGCAGGAACAGCGCGTCGACGGTCTCCTCGGTGATCCGGGTCCGTACGCACTGCCGCCAGTTCCACCGCCTGCAGGTGACGCCCCTGTCGTCCCGCCAGACCACCTCGCCGACCTCGGGGTGGTCGATCGCGGGCTCGCCCTTGTCCGTCACCTCGAAGGGCTCGTCCCCTTCCGCGCGGACCAGCCTCGCCGCCCCCTCGTAGTGGCCCAGGTCCTCGCCGCCGATCGGCAGGCCGTGCCTGACGCTGATCGAGTTGTAGGCGTCGACCACCAGGTTGATCTCCGGCAGCGGCATCCGCCTGACGAGGGCGTCCACCGACGGCCTCGTCCGCTGGGGCTTGGCCCCGAACGCCCGGTAGGCCTCCCGCCACGCCTCGACCTTCGGGTCGTCGGCCCTCACCGCCGTCTCGGCCGCCTCGGCCAGCCAGGCCCTGGACCTGTCGTCGGTCGGTCCGTTGCGCAGGCCGCGCACGCCCATGGCCAGGACCGCGAAGTCCGGCCTGAGCGCGCTGACGGCGGGGTCCACCCAGATGTCCTCGATCACGGCCCTCAGTTTAGGTCGTCCGCGTGGCCGGGGGGCGTCCCGCCCGCACGGGGCCCGGCCTCACGGCGCCGTCCAGTCGATCTCGGGTCCCCGGGGGACGATCCCGCTCGGATTGACGTTCCTCTGGGTGACGAAGTAGTGCCGCTTGATCTGGTCGAAGTCGGTGGTGTCACGGAAGGCGGGCAGGGCGTACAGGCGGCGGGCGTAGGCCCACAGGGCCGGGTAGTCGACCAGCCGCCTGACGGAGCACTTGAAGTGGGAGTGGTAGACCGCGTCGAACCTGGCGAGCGTCGGGTACAGCCGCACGTCGCTCTCGGTGAGCGCGTCGCCGTGCAGGTGGGCGCGCCGGGCCAGCCGTTCCTCCAGCAGGTCGAGTGTGGCGAAGACGGCGGTCACCGCCTCGTCGTAGGCCCCCTGCGAGGTGGCGAACCCCGCGCGGTAGACGCCGTTGTTGAGCCCGTCGAAGATCACCTCGTTCAGGGCGTCGATCTCCTCGCGGAGCGAGGACGGGTAGAGGTCGGGCGCGCCCTCCGCGTGCCACGGCGCGAAGGCGCTCTCCAGGGTGAGCGTGATCTGGGGGTAGTCGTTGGTGACCAGGCGTCCCGCCGTGACGTCCCAGACGCAGGGCACGGTGTGGCGGCCCTCGTAGCCGGGGTCGGTCGCGAGGTACAGCTCCGAGAGGTACTCCACGCCGGTGACGGGGTCGCCCCCGGGGACGCGCCAGCCCTTCTCGTCCCTGATGGGGTCGACGATCGTCACGCCGACGACGTCCTGGAGGCCGAGGAGCTCGCGCACGATGAGCGAGCGGTGCGCCCACGGGCAGGCGTAGGAGGCGTAGAGGTGGTAGCGCCCCGGCTCGGGAGGGTGCTCGCCGCCCTGCTCGATCCGCGCGGTGAACCGGTTCGGCTGTCGGACGAAGCGCCCTGCGGAGGAGATCTCGCTTCCCAGCTTCATGTCTCGACCGTACGGGATCGGGGGCGGAACATGGTTCGGTTCCCGGGCCGGTCTCGGCGGCGCTCGACCGGGTCTCCCGGGTAACCCCTGGTGGGAGGCCCTCACATATTTTCGCCCCACTGTTTCATGTAAAACAAGTAGGAAATATTGACTTAGGGTGGAGGGGTGCGTAGCTTCTCCGGTATGGGCCTTTATCTGACCCGGTGCGCACATGTCGACTTCTGTCGTGTGTTCAGCGCTCAGTGTCCGTGATCACGAATCGACTCCCCGTCCCTCCTCCATACTTCAGGACGCAACTCGTGATCAAGTTCAGAAACGTCCCACTCGTCGCGCTGCTCGTGGCGGGCCTCACCGCCTGCGGGGCGCAGGCCGCGGCCAAACCCGGCGAGCCGGAGACCCTGGAGCTTCGCTACCAGGGAAACGTCGGCGCGGTCACCTTCCCGGAACTCGCGGAGGACCTCGGCTACCTCGCTCCCGTCAAGCTCAAGTGGATCGGCAACACGATCTCCGGCCCGCAGGACATCCAGGCCGCCGCGACCGGTCAGACCGACTTCGGCGGCGCCTTCAACGGCGCCATCATCAAGCTCGCCGCCGCCAAGGCCCCCGTCAAGGCGGTCGTCGGTTACTACGGCAGTGACGAGGACAGCTACATCGGCTACTTCGTCGCCGACGGCTCGCCGATCAAGGGTCCGCGCGACCTGATCGGCAAGCGGATCGGGGTCAACACCCTGGGCGCCCACCTGGAGGCCGTGCTCAAGGAGTACCTCAAGCGCGGCGGCCTGACCCCCGAGGAGATCAAGCAGGTCGAGCTGACCGTCGTGCCCCCGGTCAACACCGAGCAGGCGCTCCGCCAGGGCCAGATCGACGTGGCCGCGCTGAGCGGGATCCTCCGCGACAAGGCGCTGAAGCGCGGCGGCATCCACCCCCTGTTCAAGGACGTCGACCTGTTCGGCCCCTTCACGGCCGGCAGCTACGTGCTCACCGACAGGTTCGTCAAACAGAACCCGAACACCGCCAAGAAGTTCGTCGACGCCGTCGCCAGGGCCGTCGAGTGGACGCAGACCCACTCGCGGGAGGAGTACGTCGCCAAGGCCAAGGAGATCATCGCCAAACGAGGGCGGAGCGAGGACGCCACCGCCATCGAGTTCTGGAAGAGCAGCGGGGTCGCCAACAAGGGCGGCGTGATCGACGCCAAGGAGTTCCAGACCTGGATCGACTGGCTCGAGCGCGAGGGCGAGATCAAGCCGGGCCAGATCAAGGCCCAGGACCTGTTCACCAACGCCTACAACCCGTTCGGAGGCACCTCGTGAAGATCCGGTTCCAGGGGGTCGGCAAGGAGTTCCGCGTCCGAGGCGCGGAGCGGCCGTTCACCGCACTCCACGACGTCGACCTCGACGTGCGAGCGGGGGAGTTCCTCACCCTGGTGGGCCCGAGCGGCTGCGGCAAGTCCACCCTCCTCGACCTGCTCGCCGGGCTGGCCGCGCCGACCACGGGCAGGATCCTCCTCGACGGCGTCCCCGTCGAGGGGCCGGGACTCGACAGGGGCATCGTCTTCCAGCAGTACGCGCTGTTCCCCTGGCGCACGGCGCTGTCCAACGTCGAGTTCGGGCTCGAGGCCAAGGCCGTGCCGAGGAAGGAGCGCGCGGAGCGGGCCCGCTCCTATCTCGACCTGGTCGGGCTGAGCGGGTTCGAGGACCGCTACCCGCACGAGCTGTCAGGAGGCATGCGCCAGCGCGTGGCCATCGCCAGAAGCCTCGCCTTCGACCCGGACGTGCTTCTGATGGACGAGCCGTTCGCCGCGCTGGACGCGCAGACCCGCGAGTCGCTCCAGGAGGAGCTGCTGCGGATCTGGCAGAAGACCGGCAAGACCGTGCTGTTCATCACCCACGGCATCGACGAGGCCGTCTACCTCGGCCAGCGGGTCGCGGTCATGACGTCCAGGCCGGGCCGGATCAAGCGGATCCTCGACGTCGAGTTCGACTCCCGTGAGGGCGACCTGCGGGCCGACCCGCGCTTCGGCGAGTACCGCCACGAGGTGTGGACGCTGCTCCGCGACGAGGTCGCGGCGGCCAGGGCCGAGGAGGCGGTCTCCGTTGGCTAGCGTCTCCGCCGGCGCCTCCGCCGCACGCACCCCCTCAGCCGCCTCCCAGGGGGCGTCCCATCCCTCGGCGCCGGTCCCGGACGTCCTGCGGGAGGCCGTCGCCGAGGCCTCCCGGCAGGGGGACGCAGGCCCGGGAACGGCGCTGCGCCTGCTTCGCGGCTCGGCGCGCGCGGCCGTCGCGGTGGGCAGGCGCACGGTCGCGGTGGCCGCGCTCGCCGCGCTCTGGGAGGTCCTCCCGAGGCTGGAGGCGGTCGACCCGACCTTCCTGCCGCCGCTGTCGGAGGTCGTGGTGGCCTGGTGGGACCTGCTGCTCTCCGGCCAGTTGCTCGACCACACCCAGGCCAGCCTGGTCCGCTCCCTGGCCGGGTTCGCCCTCGCCATCGTCGTCGCCATCCCGCTGGGTCTGCTGATCGGCTGGTACAAGCCGCTGGCCGACCTCCTCAACCCGCTGCTCGAACTGTTCCGCAACACCGCGGCGCTCGCCCTGCTCCCGGTGTTCGTGCTGATCCTCGGGCTCGGCGAGACCTCCAAGATCTCGATCATCCTGTACGCCTGCGCGTGGCCGATCCTGCTCAACACGATCGCCGGAGTGAAGGGGGTGGACCCGCTGCTGATCAAGTCGGCCAGATCGATGGGGCTCAGGCCGCTCAGGCTGTTCCAGAAGGTGATCCTTCCGGCCGCGGTGCCCACGGTCTTCACCGGCGTCAGGCTGGCCGGGGCCTACTCGATCCTGGTGCTGGTGGCCGCCGAGATGGTCGGGGCGAAGGCCGGTCTCGGCTACCTCATCAACTACGCGCAGTTCAACTTCCGGGTGCCTGACATGTACGCCGGGATCATCACGATCTCGGTGCTCGGACTCGCCTTCAACCAGCTCCTCGTCCGTCTGGAGCGCCGCTTCTCGACGTGGAGGACCTCCTGATGACCGAGCGCACGCTTCACCTGAACGCCTTCCTCATGGGGGTCGGCCACCACGAGGCCGCCTGGCGGCACCCCCGCGCCGACCCGGCCGCGATCGCCGACGTCCGCCACTACCAGGAGCTGGCCAGGATCGCCGAGCGGGGCAGACTCGACTCGGTCTTCCTCGCCGACGGGCTGGCCCTGTGGGGCAACGTCAGGCACAACGCGCTCGGCGTCCTCGAACCCCTCACCCTGCTGGCTGCGCTGGCCACGGTCACCGAGCACATCGGCCTGATCGCGACCGTCTCGACCACCTACAACGAGCCGTTCCACGTGGCGCGCAAGTTCGCCTCGCTGGACCACATCAGCGGCGGCAGGGCCGGGTGGAACATCGTCACCTCGGCGAGTGAGGCGGAGGCGCACAACTTCGGCGTCGAACGCCCGGCCCACGGCGACCGCTACGCCAGGGCCGCCGAGTTCCTCGAGGTCGTCACCAAGCTCTGGGACAGCTGGGAGGACGGGGCGATCCTCAACGAACGCGACACGGGCACCTACGCCGACACCGGCAGGATCCACACCCTCGACCACGTCGGCGCCCACTTCCGGGTCCGCGGCCCGCTGAACACCTCCCGCCCGCCGCAGGGCCATCCCCTGCTGGTCCAGGCCGGGTCCTCGGAGGACGGAAAGGAGTTCGCCGCCCGTTTCGCCGAGGCCGTGTTCACCGCCCAGCAGACCCTCCAGGAGGGCCAGGAGTTCTACGCCGACCTCAAGTCCCGCCTCAGCCGGTACGGCAGGCGCGACGACGACCTGCTGGTCCTGCCGGGCATCTCGCCGATCATCGGCTCGACCGAGCGGGAGGCCCGCGCCCTGGAACGGGAGCTCGAGGAGCTGATCATCCCCGAGTACGGCGTGCAGCAGCTGTCGAACATCCTCGGCGTCGACCTGTCCGGCCATCCGCTGGACGCGCCCCTTCCCGAGGTGACCCAGCCCGCCGACGGCCAGCAGAGCAGGTTCAAGCTCGTCACCGACCTCGCCAGGCGCGAGCGGCTGACCCTGCGACAGCTGGTCGGCCGCCTGGCGGGAGGCCGAGGGCACCGGGTGGTCACCGGGACCCCCGAGCAGATCGCAGACCAGATCCAGGAATGGTTCACCAGCGGCGCGGCAGACGGCTTCAACATCATGCCGCCTGTCCTGCCGAGCGGCCTGGCGGACTTCGTCGACCACGTCGTGCCCGAGTTGCAGGTCCGTGGCCTGTTCCGCACCGAGTACGAAGGCCGCACGCTGCGCCAGAACTACGGTCTGGCGCGACCGGCGTCCCGTTTCGAGCAGTTCAAGCAGAAGGTATCGGTGGCTTCATGAGCATCGTGACAGTGGTGGGCAACCCGCGGACCGGATCGCGCACCCACGCGGTCGCCGTACAGGCGGCCGAGGCCGTGGCCAGGCGGATCGGGCGCGAGGGGCACGAAGAGGGGCGGGGAGAGGTCGTGGACCTGTCGGTTCTCGCGCCCCTGCTGCTGGCTCCCGACAGATCACCCGAGGTCGAGGCGGCGCTGGCGCTGGTCGCGGAGGCGAGCGTGCTGGTCGTGGCGAGCCCGACCTACAAGGGGACCTACACGGGTCTGCTGAAGGTCTTCCTCGACCGCCTGCCGGGGGGCGCCCTGGCCTCGACGGTCGCCCTCCCGCTGCTGGTGATGGGCGACGCCAGGCACGCCCTGGCGGCCGAGGTCCACCTCAGGCCGCTGCTGGTCGAGCTGGGCGCCACGGTTCCCACGCCGGGGCTGGCGCTGGTCGAGTCGGAGATCCCCGATCTGGACGCGGTCCTCGCCCGATGGGCCGACCGGGTCGGCCCGCAGGTCGCCGCGGCGATCACCACGGGAGCTCTGGCATGAAATCGGGAAGAGATGGCGTTATTAATGGGTTGCCGACCATAAGTGCGTTTTACGCCGTTGAGGAGGAGAAGTGACCGAGCGGAGCGAGGTGACCGGCGGGCACGGCACCCCCGCCGTCTCCGGCCAGTCCCCGAACGAGCGTCGCGACCGCCGGCACCCGAACGACGAGCGCCGACTGGAGGAGTCATGACCGAGACCCTGCCAGGCCGTGCGGTCGACGCGGAGCGCTTCCGGCAGGCCCTGGCCGTCCACGCGGCCGGGGTCGTGGTGATCACCGCGCAGTCACAGGGAGTCCCGGTCGGCCTGACGGCCACGTCCTTCTCCTCGGTCAGCCTCTCGCCGCCACTGGTCTCCTTCTACGTGGACCAGTCCTCGACCACCTGGCCCTCGCTCAGGCAGGCCGACCACTTCGCGGTGAACGTCCTGGCCAGCGACCAGGCGGAACTGGCCTCCCGCTTCGCCCGCAAGGGCGTCGACCGCTTCGCCGCCCCGACGCAGTGGCGGCCCGGCCCCCTGGGGGTCCCGCTGCTGGGCGGCGTCTCCGCCCAGCTGGTCTGCGCCCCCCACTCGACCGTCGACATAGGCGACCACGTCCTCGTCGTCGGTCTCGTCACCGAGACCAACCTCGTCTCCGGCGACCGCCCCCTGCTCTACCACCGGGGCCGCTTCGGCCGCTTCACCCCGCACGCCTGACCGCGTGGGGACGCCCCTTCCCCGGGGCGTCCCCACCGTCTGACTCCGGGCGTCGGCGGGCCCGCGGGATCAGGCCAGCCGTACGGTGCCCCGCCCCGTGGCGAGGGGCAGGTCGAGAAGGGTGCGGATGCCGGGCGGGGCCGCGCAGAGGGCGGCGACCGCGTTGACGGCGTGGGCGGCCGCGCCCGCCAGGCCGTGGGAGATCTCGTCGACGGTGACGGTCATCTGCGGGACGCCCTCGATGTGGATGGTGAAACCGGGATCGGACCAGCGGCTGACTTTGGTGGCGTCGGCCTTGTAGACGCACTCGACGGTCATGAAGGGGCGGCCCCTGACCAGTCCGCTGAAGGTCCACCGGGACGCGCACACGGTGCCGACCCTGACCAGGCCCGCGGCGATCTCGAACTCCTCGGAGGCGAGCTCGAACTCGTCGCTCTCCTCGACCTCGTCGAGCGCCACGTCGAGGTTGCCCGCGACGAACTGGACGCTCTCGGCGAACAGCGAGCGCTGGAAGGCGCGGAAGGGGCGCACCGCGGCCGCGTAGTCCTTGGCGGAACGGGTGAACCCGAACAGGTCGACCACGATCTGGCGGGACGGGTGGCCGCGGAAGTCGGAGGACTCCCGGACGTAGACGTGGTCGATCCGGCTGGACAGGCCGGTCAGCGCGAGAGGGAGCATGTCGCTCATGAAGCCGGGGTTGATGCCGGTCCCGTGCAGGGAGGCGCCTCCGGCCAGGCACGCGGCCTCGAGGCGTCCCACCACGGCGGGACCGTAACATCGGGGGTAGACGAAGCCGGTCGTGGTGACGACGTTCTTGCCCGAGGCGAGCAGGGCGCAGATCGTCTCCACGTCGGTCGAGGGATCCCCGCCGAAGTAGGAGGCGGGCAGCGGCATGTGCAGCACGCAGTCGGCCTCCAGCGCGAGGATCCTGTCGACGTCGTCGGTGCAGACGACGCCGGTCTCCGGCAGTCCGACGAGAGGGCCCGCGTCCAGGCCCACCTTGTCCGGGTCGTAGACGAGCACCCCGACGAGCTCGAACTCGGGCCGGTTGATCAGGTTGCGCAGGGAGTATCTGCCGACGGCGCCCGTGGCCCACTGGACCACGCGGAGGGGCGGCGGTGAGGGCATGGTGGGCCTCCAGCCCGGATCTTTGGGCAGGGCCTTGCAGGGAGGAGTGTCAGGTCGACCCTCGCCCGGTAGGGGCAAAAAACTTTAACAGAAACTCACATGCTCGATCACTATCCGCGACGGTCCGACATCCTGTCGTTTCCCCCGCGCCCCTGGGTGGCATGGAACACCGGGCCGTCGAGGGCGTGAACGCCGCGGCCGCCAGGGTGTGAACATCATGGCCCCTGCGGGGGCGGGCAAGCTATCGTTCAGGCAAACAGAACTATGTTCTCAACGGAGGGTCCGGATGTCAGAGCTGCGGTTCGACGGCAGGGTCGCGGTCGTCACCGGCGCGGGGAACGGCCTCGGCCGCTCGCACGCCTTGTCGCTGGCCGAGCGCGGCGCCAAGGTGGTCGTCAACGACCTCGGCGGGGCCCTGGACGGCAGCGGCGCCTCCGCGGGGCCCGCCGCCGACGTGGTCGGACTGATCGTCGAGAACGGCGGAGAGGCGGTCGCCAGCACCGACGACATCGCGACGCCGGAGGGGGCGAGGGCCGTCGTGCGGGCCGCGATCGACTCGTTCGGACGTCTCGACATCGTCGTCAACAACGCGGGCATCCTGCGGGACAGGTCATTCGGGAAGATCACCGTCGAGGAGTTCGACCAGGTCATCGCCGTCCACGTCCGCGGCTCGTTCCTGGTCAGCCACGCGGCGTTCCCGTACCTCAAGGAGCAGGGCTACGGCCGTGTCGTCAACACGTCCTCGCCCTCGGGGCTGTTCGGCAACTTCGGGCAGGCCAACTACTCGACGGCCAAGATGGGCCTGGTGGGGCTGACCAAGACGCTGGGGATCGAGGGAGCCAGGGCCGGGATCAAAGTCAACGCGATCGCGCCGGTCGCCTGGACCCGCATGACCGAGTCGGTGCTCCCCGCCGAGTTCGAGACCAGGTTCGCCCCCGAGCGGGTGAGCGCCCTGGTGGCGTTCCTCGCGCACGAGTCCTGCGAGGTCAGCGGCGAGGTCTTCACCGTCGGCGGCGGCCGGATCGCCCGGGTCTTCGTCGCGGAGGGGCCCGGCTGGCGGCAGGACGACCACACCGTCGAGGACGTGCGCGACAACTGGGACGCCATCATGGCCGAGCAGCCCTATCTCACCCCGACTGCTCTGGGCGAGCAGGCGAGCGCCTCCCTGAGGGCCATGCTCTGACGTGCCCTGACATGCTCTGACGTGCCCTGACGTGCTCTGGCGGGGTGCCGGCCTGCGCCTTACGGCGTCCCGCCGCGGAGGCCGGGCCGCCGCTTCGCCCTGCTACGGGGGAGGCGGATCGGCGGCCCGGCCGGCCTGAGGGCGCCTTCAGGAGGTCAGGCGGTCTGTCAGGGGACGTTCAGCACGAAGTCGTACGTGGCGGTGCGGCCGCCCGGCACGGTCTGCACGTTCATGAGCAGACGCCGGTCGTAGATCGTGTCGGTGTTGTTGCGCGGCTCGCCGGGGAAGTAGAGCTGCGTGGTCAGGATCGGTCGGTTGGGGGCCTGCAGCTTGACGTGGATGTGGCGGGTCCGGCCCGGGTATAGGCCGGGGACGAGCGTGGTCAGGGTGAACGCCCCGTTGGCGTCGGTGAACAGATGGCCGCGGAACCGGAAGCCGGTGTTGTCGTAGGTGCCGGCGTTGTCCGCCTGCCAGAAGTCCAGCAGCACCTGCGCCAGGGGCTTGCACGACCGGCTGTAGACGCGGCCGCTCACCGTGAGCTTGGTCCCGGGAGCGCCCGCGGGGACGATGTTGCTGCGCAGGGGCGAGTTGGGCTTGAAGTACGGCCCCTCCGTCTGGGCGATGGTGGTGGAGCTGCCGGGAGTGCAGGCCAGAGGCTCGGTGCGCCCCTGCAGCGAGGCGGCGGCGGGCCCCGCGGCGGCGCCCGCGACCACGGGGGCGGCGAGCGCGCCCAGGCCGACCGCCGTCACGAACTGCTTGCGGCTGAGGCCGGACTCCAGCTCCTCTTCGGGGGTGCGGGGGATCTCGCTCATCGAGAGTTCTCCTTCGGAGATGTGATGGCCGTGCTGGGGGGTGCGCACGGTTCCAGATGTGTATATCGAGTTCACTGACTGGAAAGGTTGACTCTCTGCGCCAAGCCTTTGTCATGTCGCGCCGGGCATAACGTGATGTTGGATCCGAATGGGATTGCCACCGGACGGGGAGTGGGGGTGAAGCTAGGGTCATCGCCTCTTAACGCCGAGGAGAGCGTCATGCCCACACTCGTCAGTACGGCCGGCGTTCCCCCCAGGGAGCAGGTCGACCTCTGGCGTAATGTCGTGTCGGACGCCTTCGGCCCGCTACAGCTGCGGGCCGGGGACACCGGGGGGTTCGCCGGCCGCATCGTCGGCCGTACCCTCGGCCCCGTCCAGGTCAGCGACGTACGCGCCCCCGCGCACGTGGTCAGCCGCGCCGCGCGGCACATCACCAGGGGGAACAGGGAGCACTACAAGTTCTGCCTGCTGTTGCGGGGCTCGGGAGTGGTCGAGCAAGCGGGTCGCCGCGTCGTCGCGACCGCCGGTGACCTGGTCTTCTACGACCTCACCCGCCCGATCGAGCTGGTTCTCGACGCCCACCACCTGCTCGCGCTCACGGTGCCGCGCTCGGCCATACCGCTTCCCGCCGCCCACGTGGCGGATCTCGCGGGCACGCTGCTCGCCAGCAGGCAGGGGCCGGGAAGGATGACCGTCTCCTTCCTGACGGCACTGGCCGCTGAGGGCGACTCCGTGGACGGCCCGCACGGCCAGTATCTCGGGGAGGCCATCGTCAACATGGTGACCTGCGCGCTGAGCGAGCGTCTCAGCGGCGACTCGCCGGTTCCCGGCGCGGGCGCCGAGCTGCTGCAGTGCATCACGGACTGGATCGAGCGCAACCTGCACCGGCCCGACCTGTCGCCGGCGGTCATCGCGCACGCCCACCACGTCTCGGTGCGCCAGCTCCACCGGATCTTCCACTCGGCCGGCATGACCGTGGCCGCCCACGTGCGGACCCGGCGCATGGACCGCTGCCGTCGCGAGCTGTCGACGGCGCACCTGCGCGCGGACAGGGTCAGCTCGATCGCCGCCCGATGGGGCTTCTCGGACGCGGCCTCCTTCAGCCGGGCCTTCCGCCGGATCTACGGTTGCGCGCCGAGCGACTACCGCGCCGCGCTCGCCGACGACGCCGAGGACGGGGACACGCCGCAGCGGCGGCCCGCCTAGCGCAGGACGGCGGCCCGCCCTGGAAGAGCTCCGATCGCCGCCCGCCCCACGCGCATGGGGCGGGGGACCGGTGATCTGAGGACTCGCATCCACCCGGTGGGGGGCGGATGCGCCGGTACGGCCCGCGTCCGTCGATCGTGGCGGGGACGTGGGCCGTACCGGGTTGATGAGAGGCCGGTCGGCCGGGCCGAGGGCCGGGATCGGCCGGAGACCGCGGTCACCCGGAGCCGGCGACCCGTCGAGAGGCGTGAGCCGGGTGCCGCGACCGGCCGGGAGCGCGGTCGCCGGAAGCCGGGCGGCGGCTCGGTCAGTCGAAGACCACGATCTGGCGCAGGACCTCGCCGCCCTTCAGCGCGGCCACCGCCTCGTTGAGGTCGGAGAGCCCGATGCGGGCGCTGATCATGGTCTCCAGGTCGAGCCTGCCCGCTCTGTAGAGCTCGGCGAGGAACGGGAAGTCCCTTCTGACGTCGGCTCCGCCGTACAGCGAGCTGAGCAGGTTCTTGCCCTCGAACAACAGGTTGAAGGCGCTCAGCGGGACGATGTCGTCCGCCGCGCCCGCGCCGACCACGATGACGTCTCCGCCGCGCCGGGTCGCGCGCCAGGCGGTCATGATGGCGGCGGACTTGCCCACGGCCTCGAAGCCGTAGTCGAACCCCCGTCCCCCGGTCAGCGTGCGGAGGGCGTCGGGGAGCCCGTCCGGCGTGACGGCGTGGGTGGCGCCCACCCTCAGGGCCAGCTCGTGCTTGGACTCCAGGGGGTCGACCGCCAGGATCGTGGTCGCGCCGGAGATCCGGGCGCCCTGGATCACCGACAGTCCGATGCCGCCGCTGCCGACGACCGCGACGGTCGAGCCGGGCCTGACGCGGGCGGTGTTCAACGCCGCGCCGACGCCGGTCGTGACGCCGCAGCCGATCAGCGCCGCCGCCTCGAAGGGCACCTCGGGATCGACCTTGACCGCGCCCTGCCAGGGCACGACGATCTCCTCGGCCCAGGTGCCGCATCCGGCCATGCCGAACGCCGGGACGTCGCCGCCGTAGCGGAAACGGGCGTTGACGAAGCTGTCCATCATGTACGTCATGCACAGGAAGGGCTGGTTGACCAGGCAGTTCGAGCAGCTGCCGCAGGCCGGGGTCCAGTTGACGATCACGTGGTCGCCGGGGCTGAGCGTGGTCACGTGCTCGCCGACCTCGACGACCTCGCCCGCCCCCTCGTGGCCGGGGACGACCGGGAGCGGCATGGGCAGCACGCCGCTGATCACCGAGAGGTCGGAGTGGCACACGCCGGTCGCCCTGATCCTGACGCGGACGTCCGCGGGACCCACGGGCGCGAGGGTGAGGTCGTCGCGGATGTCGAGCCTGTCGTCACCGACGGCGTGCAGGAGCGCACCACGCATGGGGATCCCTTCCTAGCTCTCCTCAAGGGAGAGGGCGGCTTTCGGGCAGGAGCGCACGGCGTGCCGGACGCGGTCCAGCATCTCCGGCGGCGGTTCGGGCAGCAGCACGTGCAGCTGGTCGTCGTCGTCGAGCTCGAAGACCTCGGGGGCGAGTCCGGTGCAGACCGCGTTCGCCTCGCACACCAGGTAGTCGACCTTGACCTTCATGTGAGCCTCCTATGCGGGGGTCGCGAGCTTGCGGTGGTCCCAGGAGATCACTCGGGTCGGCTCCACCACGAAGGCGACCCGCTTGCGGCCGGTGTAGGCGACATACTCTGCCAGGAGCTCCGGCGAGTCGGGCATTCCGGCCATCCGCTCGGCGACGTTCGTCCCGACCTCCAGGATGCCCTCCGAGTCGTCGACCAGCTTGGCGACGCCGTACACCAGAACCCCGCGCAGGTCGGAGTACTCGTCTCCGGCCTCGATCAGGCAGCTCACCCGGGAGTCCCGCTGGATGTTGAGTGTCTTCTGGGCCTTGCCGTAGGTCCAGAACGAAATCCTCCCCTCGGTCAGCCCGTAAAACATGGTCACCATATGCGGTGTTCCGTCCGGGTTGATAGTGCCGAGCTGGAGTTTCCGTGACTCACCGATGAAAGCGGTGATCTCATCCTCGGACATGGAGATGCGGGCGCGCTGGTTCACGGAGAAAAGTAGAACACGTTGCACCAGGGTGGGCAAGGGCCGTTCGGAATATTGTTCGGTACGGGTAGCCTGCTCCGATGAGCAACGCGACCATGCCCGCCGACCTGGTGCACGCCGCCAAACGAGCCAAGGGTTTCATGCCCCACGCCGAAGGGCTCGCACTCTTCGAGACGGCCGTCGAGTACGGCCCGCGCGGTCCGATCTGCGAGATCGGCACCTACTGCGGGAAGTCCGCCGTCTACCTCGGCGCGGGAGCCAGGCAGGCGGGCTCCGTGGTCCTCACCGTCGACCACCACCGGGGTTCCGAGGAGATCCAGCCGGGCTGGCCGCACCACGACCCCACCCTCATGGACCCCCGTTTCGGGAAGATGGACTCGCTGCCCACCTTCCGCAGCACGATCGCGGCCGCGGGCCTCGAGGAGGAGGTCATCGCGATCGTCGGCGCCTCCGAACGGGTCGCGGGGCTGTGGAACACCCCGCTGGCGATGCTCTTCATCGACGGCGGCCACTCGGAGGACCCGGTGACCAAGGACTACGAGGGATGGGCGCCGCACGTCATCATGGGCGGGGCGCTGGTCTTCCACGACGTCTACCCCGACCCCGGGACGGGCGGGCAGGCGCCCTACCGCGTCTACCTGCGCGTCCTGGCCTCCGGAGCGTTCCGGGAGGTCAGGCAGGAGGGATCCCTGCGGGTTCTGGAACGGGTCGGCCCCGGCATCGGCTGACCGGCCCGGCCGGTCCGGTCGCCGGGGCGCAGACGGCCCCGCACGGCCAGAAGCGCGCCTCGGCAGGCGCAGACGACGACCACGCACAGCGGCAGCGCGAAGTCGGCGTGAGAGCCCGCCAGCAGCCCGTAGACCGCCGCGGCCGTCAGGCCGAACACCACCTGGTGACGTGGCGCGAGCGGCGTCGTCCCCAGGTCGGGGAGCACGAAGCAGGTGTACAGGACGAAGAGCACGCCGGTCATCGGCAGCAGGGCGCCGATCGTCGGGACGTCACCCGGCGCGCCCCTGACGAGGCCCTGCAGGACGAACCCGCCCGCCCAGCCCAGGATCAGCGGCAGCCGCCCGCCCGGCCCCGCGTGCGCCCGCAGCCCCAGGGCCAGGACGGCCAGCGGCACGATCACGTCGAACGGGCCGGAGACCCACGCGGTGAACTGGTGCGGCGGCACGACGCCGACCCACGGGAACAGCAGCGGGACGACGGCGACGCCGAGAGCCACCGGATTCATGTAGGGCACGCCGGGCGCGTCGCCGCCGGTTCCCGAGCGCGACCCGTGGGACGCCCGCGGTGCCCGTGGACCCGTCCGGGCGGAAGGCCTGACCCGCAGGGCGTACCGGCCGCCGACCCCGATCAGGACGGCCAGCGCGACCGGCGTCAGGTGGGCCTGGCCGTACAGCAGCATCGCGCAGAGCAGGCCGTCGACGTACGACGGCAGGAGGAAGTCGACCGTCCGGCCGAGCCGCCCGCCCAGGTAGCGGGGCGGGCGGCCGACCGCCCACGCGTCTGCGGTCTCCAGCGCGAGCTCGGCGGTCACCCCGGTGAGCGCCCCGACGAACGGCGCCAGGAAGGGCTGCTCGAAGCCCAGCAGACAGTGCCCGAGGACGGTCGTCCCGGTGACGGTGGCCGCCAGGCGGCGCAACGCCGTGGCGTGTCCGGGCGTGGCGGTCACGGCCGCTCCATCTCCGCCACGCCCCCGTCGGTCAGGAGAAGGTGGTGCCAGCCGGGCTCCAGGGAGATCGAGGCGGCGCGCGGGACGCCACAGGCGTCACGCCACGACAGCTCGACGGGGACGGGCCCGCCCTCCGCGTCGTCCCCGAGGCCGAACAGCAGCTCGGGCGCGGAGACGCCGTTGTGCCCGCCGGAGGGGTAGAGCTGTCGTGCGAGCGTGACCCCGCCGGGCAGGCGCACCCTGGCGGCGGCCCCGACGGCGGGACGTGTCAGGGGCGGCCTGGCGGAAGCGGGGCCGGGCCTGACGAGGCGTCCCGTGGAGGAAGAGCCGGGGAACGCCGAGGAGCCGTCCGCGACAGCGCCTGTGGCGGTGCTCGGGACGCCGCCTGTGACAGCGCCTGTGACAGCGCCCGTGGCGGTGCCTGGGGCGCCGTTTGTGACAGCACTCGTGGCGGTGCCTGGGACGCCGTCTGTGACAGCGCCCGTGGTGGTGCTTGTGGCGGTGCCCGTGATGCCGCCTGTGACGCCGCCGCACCGGCCCGCGGGCAGGCGCAGCCGCAGGCCGACGAAGGGGGCGGTGACGCCGTGGTTGCGGTACAGCGCGGACGCCGCCCACTGGTTGGCGACCGCGAAGTCCAGACGTCCGTCGTCGTCCACGTCGCCGACGGCGAAGGCCCGGCTGACGGTGTCCGCGCCGACCCCGGCGGGGCCCGCCACGTCGACGTAACGCCCCTGCGCGTCCCTGGTGAGGAAGCCGTTCGCGTCGTGTCCCGCCAGGTCGTCACCCGCCCTGACGCCCGGCCACAGCGCCGGGTCCGAGACGGCCAGGTCGTTGGACATCGCCGCCTCCCGCAGCCGCGCCAGCCGGTCGGTCCCGCCCCTGACGAATCCGGTCGCGTACATGACCTCGTCGCCGCCGTCGTTGTCGAAGTCGGCGGCCTTGACGTCCCACGACCAGCCGGCACGGCTCAGCCCCAACTCCTCGGCGTGGTCGTCGTACGGCGCCTCGCCGTCGTGGAGCCCGTCGGCGACGGGTTCGTCAGGGCGGGAGACGAAGGCGAGGCCGCGCTCGTACGCCCCGCCGGGCTCCGAGGTGTTGCCGACCAGGACGTCCGGCGCGCCGTCCGCGTTGAGGTCGGTGAAGGCGACCCCCCTGCCCCTGAAGGAGTCCTCGCCGAGGACGGCTGACCTGGGTGTGGTCGGGTAGCGGGTTCCCGACGCCTGCCGGAACCGGATCTCGCCGGGCTCCGACTCGTTGACCAGCAGCCTGTCGGGGCCGAAGTCGTTGACCACGTACAGCTCGGGACGCCCGTCGCCGTCCAGGTCCTGGACGCCCAGCGCGAGCGTCCAGCCCGTGCCGCCGACCTCGTCGAAGGCCTCCGCCGCCGCGTCGAACGCGCCGTCCCCCCTGCCGAGGTACAGCCGGTCGAGACCCCCGTCCCCGGCGTTCGACAGCGAACCGGGCATGACGGCGTCGCCGCGGTCGCGGCTGTCGTCCAGCACCCTGACGCCGTCGGGGAAGTAGTTCCCGAAGACCAGGTCGAGACGGCCGTCCCCGTCGAAGTCGCCGGCCGCCGCGGCGGCGGTGTTCCAGATCTCCGGCTTCCGGGTCAGGTCGCGGTGCCGGAAGGCCGCGCCGGAGGGCGGCGTCCCGGGAACCCGTGTGAACAGGGAGGGGGAGCGGCCCCAGTAGTAGACGACCAGGTCCTGCGCGCCGTCCTGGTCGAGATCGGCGGGCAGGCACCCCATCGGGGCCTCGTGCGGCCCGCGCCCGGGCGCGGCCAGTGTGAACGGCCGGTAGCTCCTGCGCGTGCCGGGCGCGGGGCTCACCGTCACCGTGTCGTGGCGCGGGTCGACCAGGCAGACGTCGTCGGAGACGATCTCCCCGTCGACGTCGAACAGCGCGACCGCCGCGCCCGTCGCGGACACCCAGGCCCTGACGTTCTCGTAGCCGGGGGCGACAGGCCGCAGCCGCCGGTCGCCCGGCCTGTCCGGAGGGCCCAGAGGGGCCGCGACGAAGGAGAAACCCGTGGCCGTCCCCCTCGGCTCCCCGCCGGACGCCCCCACCTCCCCGCCGGGTGCCTCCGCCTTCCCGTCCGGCCTCCCGCCTGTTCCGTCACGCGCCTTCGCCCACGCCGTGGACGCCCCCGCCGCGTCGCCCGCAGGCCCGCCGTACGCGCCCGTCGGGGCCCCGGTCAGCGCCCATCCGGCGGTGACGGCGGCCAGGGCCAGGATTCCCGCCGTGTGCCTGCGAACCCCCGGTGTGGATCCCAATGCTCCCCCGAACTGTGGTCACGGGCTGTGTGGCATGAGCTGTGTGGCATGAGCTGTGCGGCATGGGCCGTGTGGCGTGAACCGTGTCGTCATGGGCCGCCCGGCCGCAGGTCGACCTTGCTCCCGGTCCTGATCCCAGTCCCGCTTCGATCCCGGTCCCGACCCACGTCCCGGTCTCGGTCCCGACCCACCTCCCGATCCCGGTCCCGACCCACGTCCCGGTCTCGGTCCCGACCCACCTCCCGATCCCGGTCCCGACCCACCTCCCGATCCCGGTCCCGACCCACGTCCCGGTCTCGGTCCCGATCCTGGCCGTGGTCCGTCGGCCGCGGTCACGAGTCGCGGTTGCGCCTCGCCCACGCCTTCCTGACCCCCGCCCGCCAGGCCTGGTAGTGGTCGCCGCTGTGCGCGTTGTGGCCGAGGGCGATGAGCGCCGTGTCCGTCCAGTGGCCCGCCTCCTCCACGTCGACCTCGCACAGCGCGGACGCGGCGACGGCCGTGTGCTCGGGCACGCTCCCCGAGATCAGGCGGGCGGCGCAGGCGAAGGCCGTGCCCTGCACGAGGTGGGCACGGAAGCCGTCCTCGGCCGCCGCCACGCTCAGCCGTTCCAGCTCGTGGGCGTCCGCGCCGCCGGCGTACCCCGCGGCCAGGCCCACGCCGCTCCACAGGTCGGCGCGGCGGCCGGGGGGGAACTCCGCGACGCGCAGGATGACGTCGTCGACGCCCGCGCACTCGTGGAACCAGAGCATCCGGCCGACCCCCTGGTCGAAGATCGCCCGTCGGGTCCGGTCGAGCAGCCCGGCGGTGCGCTGCCGTCCGACGGTCCTGTCCGAGGCGAAGAAGCCCTGGTGGAAGCCGAAGCCGTCGAAGGCCAGCCAGCGCAGCAGCGGATGCACCGAGCGGATGCCCCACATCGGGCGCATGCGCAGCCGGGCGTACGCCCAGCCGACGCCCAGGTGGATCATGTGCGGGTGGCGCATGCCCTGCCCGCTGAGCAGGCTCCTGAGCCGCCTGCCGCCGGTGACCGTGAGCACGTCGAGGGTCGCGCAGGCCATGCCCGCCCCCTCGTACGCGAAGCCGCGCAGCTCCTCCTCGAGGTCGTCGATCCGCTCGGCCTCACCCGCGACCACCGCGTTGTAACCCGCCAGGCACGCCTGTCCCGCGGCTTCGAGGCGGGGACGGGCCTGGCCGAGGCGGAAGCGCCGCACCCCGAACCCGGCCTGGCCGAGATCCTGCCACAGCAGGCCGGCCAGCCCGCGCGGCCTGGTCAGCGCCAGCTCCGCGGGAGCGCACCGGGGCCGGACGGCCGGCTCCGGCGCCTCGCCCGTGACCGGCCCGGACGCCCTCGTGGCCGCCTCGCCCGTGACCGGCCCGGACGCCCTCGTGGCCGCCTCGCCCGTGAGCGGCCTGGACGCCCTCGTGGCCGCCTCGGATGCCTCGCCCGTGAGCGGCCTGGACGCCCTGTTCGCGGTCGGTTCGGACGTCTCGTCCGTGACCGGCCCGGACGCCCGGCCCATGACCGGTTCGGGAGTTCCGTCCGGGTGTCCGTTCTCCACGGCAGGCGTGACATGCCCCGAGGCGCTCCGCGAGGGCGTCCCGTCCGCGTTCCTGTTCTCCAGGGGGCGCGCGGAGAGGTCTCGGGAGACACGTCCTGAGACGTCCTGTGCCGGGTCCTCCCCCCGGGGCGTTCCGGGGGACTCTTCCGGGACTTTCTCCGAGGTCTTCTCCGGTCTTTTCTCCGGGCTCTTCTCCCGGTCCTCCTCGGGCGTCCGCCGAGGGGCGTCCCCGGGCGTTCGCGGGGGAGCCTTGACCGTGCCGGGGACGAGAGCTTCCTCCGCGACGGGCGCCGCCTCGAGGCGGTCGCTCCGAGCCACTCCTCCGTTGCCCTCCGCATCGCTCACAGGCCCGAACGTAGTGAGCCGTCCTCCGGCCTTTCAAGCACCTTCCTCCGGGTCCCTGGCAAAGAAACCGCAGGGACCCGCCGGGGCTCAGGCGCGTGAACCGGCGTGGCTGCAGCCGCAGGCCGCCGTCGGGCGGTCGGTGGCGTATCCGCCCGCGTCCCTGAAGACGCCCGCGCCCGGGGTGTGGCCGTCCAGCGCGTCGGCGGCGAGCACCACGGCGGCGGCGGTGTAGGCGGAGCGCTCGTGCGGGAAGTGCTTGCCGTTCACGAACTGCCAGCCGGTCCAGTAGGAGCCGTCCTCGTGCCTGAGATGCTGCATGTCGGCGAACAGCCGCAGCGCCCGTTCCCGGTCGCCGACGGCGTCGAGGGCGAGCACCAGCTCGCACGACTCGGCGCCCGTCACCCACGGCTGGTCGGAGACGCAGCGGATGCCGAGTCCAGGCTCGACGAAGGTGTCCCACTCCTCGGCGAGCCGCGCTCCGGCGGCGGGACCGCGCACCGCGCCGCCGAGGATCGGGTAGTACCAGTCCATCGAGAAACGGCTCTTGTCGGCGAACGCCTCGGGGTGGGCGACGAGCACGTGGCCGAGCTGGTCGGCCGCGAGCTCCCAGTCGGGCTGCGGATCGCCGAGGCGCTCGCCGAGCAGTACGCCGCAGCGCAGTCCCTGGTGGATGGAGGAGCAGCCGGTCAGCAGGGCGTACCCGGCGGGGGCGCCGTCCGCGGCGCGCTCCCAGAGGATCTCCCCCCGGGTGGTCTGCAGCTCGACCACGAAGTCCAGGGCGGACCTGACGACCGGCCACATCTCGCGGGCGAAGCCGGTGTCCCCGGTGACGAGCAGCTCGTGCCAGACGCCGACCGCGACGTAGGCGGCGTGGTTGGACTCGCCGTTGTGCTCGACGGCCCGGCCGCCGACCAGTTTCATCGGCCATGCCCCGTCGGCCCGCTGGGTGCGGACCAGCCAGTCGTAGCCTCTGCGGACCGGCCCGGTGAGCCCCGCCACGCTCATGGCCATCAGGCACTCGACGTGGTTCCACGCGTCCACGTGCCCCTCGGGCCACGGGACGCCGCCGTCGGCTTCCTGAACGGCCGCGATGCTCTGGGCGGTCTGGACGACCTGCTCCCACCTCACCGGTCGCTCACCGCTCCTGTTTCGCCGCACGGGAGGTCTGGTTCCCGTGTTCCCCATCCGCCACGCGCGAGGTCGGACGCCCGGCCGGAGAACGTTCTCCGGGAACGGGGCGCGCGTCGCGCCCCGCCGGTGTCGCGAAGGTCATGCGGGCTTCCGGACGTAGAGCACCACGCTCTTGCCGATGAGCGGGTTCAGCAGCGACTCGGCGATCCGGGTGACGGCGGGGCGCTTCATGATGTCCCAGACCAGCAACTCGTGGTAGGCCTTGGCGACGGGGTGGTCGTCGTTGTTCACGCCGACCGCGCACTTGATCCACCAGTACGGCGCGTGCAGGCCGTGGGCGTGGTGGTGCGTGCCGACCTCCATGCCGACCGACTTCAGCTTCGCGCTCAGCTCGGCCAGCGTGTAGATGCGCACGTGCCCGCCGGGGGCGGTGTGGTAGTCCTCGTCCAGCGCCCAGCAGATCCGCTCGGGCAGGAAGCTCGGCACCGTGATCGCGGCCTGCCCGCCGGGCTTGAGCACCCGGAAGATCTCCCGCATCGCGGCCATGTCGTCCGGGATGTGCTCCAGCACCTCGGCGGCGATCACCCGGTCGAAGCTCGCGTCCTCGAACGGCATCCTCAGCGCGTCACCGGTCACGGTCTCGGCTGTGGCGCCCGCGGGCACCTCGCCCGCCTTGTCCATCGCGGTGAACATGTTCGCCACGCCTTCCAGCTCGCCGGCGTCCATGTCGAAGGCCACCACGTCGGCGCCCCGGCGCAGCACCTCGAACGCGTGCCGTCCACCGCCGCAGCCCAGGTCGAGAACTCGCGTGCCGGGGCCGACGGGCAGCCGGTCGAAGTCGACGGTCAGCACTTGCCGCTCCTTGTCAGAGGTGATCGGTCACTTGGTCTGTCAGGGGTGATCGGTCACTTGGCGCCGCGTGCCGCGATGGCCTCGCGGTAGGCGTCCACGGTCCGCTGGGCGACGACGCGCCAGGTGTAGCGCTCCATGACCCGGTCGTAGCCCCTCCTGCCGACGGCCGCCCGCTCCTCGGGCGAGTCGTGCAGGCGGCGCAGCGCCGAGGCCAGCTCCTCGGGGTCGCCGGGGGCGACCTGGACGGCGGCGTCGCCGACGACCTCGGGAAGCGCTCCGGTCCGCGACGCGACGAGCGGGGTGCCGCAGGCCATGTGCTCGACGGCGGGCAGCGAGAAACCCTCGTAGAGGGAGGGCACGACCGAGATCTCCGAGGTGGCGATCAGCTCGCCCAGCTCGGTGTCGGAGATGCCGTGCACGAACCTCACCCGGTTGTGCAGGGACAGCTCGGAGACCAGCTTCTCCGTGGGGCCGCCGGGGGTCGGCCTGCTGACCACGGTCAGGTTCACGTCGCGTTCGGTGGCGAGTTTGGCGACCGCCCGCAGCAGCGTCGCGACGCCCTTCATCGGGGAGTCGGCGCTGGCGACGGCGACGATCGAGCCCGGCCGCTTGGGCAGCTCGGGACGGGGGTGGAAGTAGCGCGTGTCGACGCCGAGCGGGATGAGCCGCATGTTGGCCTGGGGCACGTTGAAGTCGCGGTGGATGTCGGCGAGGGAGGACTCGCTGACGGTGAGGATCGGGTTCAGCCTGGGCGCGACCTTGGCCTGCATCCTGACGAAGCCGTACCACCTTCTGAGCGAGAGCTTCTTGCGCGGCGGCGCGGCCTTCAGCTCGATCCGCCGGTCGACGCTGATCGGATGGTGGATGGTGCCGACCACGGGGAACAGCTTCTGGATGTCGAGCAGGCCGTAGCCGAGGGTCTGGTTGTCCTGCACCACGTCGAAGTCGCCGACGCGTTTGGCCAGCTCGCGGCGGGCGCGCAGGGTGAAGGTCAGCGGCTCGGGGAACCCGGCCGTCCACATGGTCGCGACTTCCAGCAGGTCGATCCAGTCGCGGTACTCGCTCAGCCGGGGAGTGCGGAAGGGGTCCTCGTCCCTGTACAGGTCCAGGCTGGGGATCTTGTTGAGGATGACGCCCTCGTCGAGCTCGGGGTACGGCTGGCCGGAGAAGACCTCGACGTGGTGTCCGAGGGCGACCAGCTCGCGGCTGAGATGGCGCAGGTAGACACCCTGACCACCGCAGGTCGGCTTGCTGCGGTAGGACAGCAGAGCCACCCGCAGTGCGTCCGCACCCGACACGGCAACCCCTTCCTCACCCTGTCCGGAAGGGGACAGGTACCGTGAAAGATGACCTTAGTATTCGGACCCTACCATTCGGTAGGTCTCTTCCACCCGATGTGGAATTGTTCCTAAAATCACTCTTACAGTGCGCGAACTGCGGCATTAGGGTAACCGAGCGGTGTTCGGTGAAACCTGTTCTAGTGTTGCGGCGGTCAGTGGCGTGCCCATCCCCGGGCGTGGCGGTACATTCGCCGTCACACGGCACACAGCCGGGCGGGAGCCCCGTCCACAAGCGAGGAGGACGCGTTGGCCAGGCGCGCACTGATCACCGGTATCACCGGGCAGGACGGTTCCTACCTGGCCGAGTGCCTGCTCGAGCGGGGCTATGAGGTCTGGGGCCTGGTCAGGGGACAGGCCAACCCGCGCGTCTCCCGGGTCCGCAGGCTCCTGCAGGACGTCCGGCTCGTCCGCGGCGACCTCCTCGACCAGGGGTCGCTGATCTCCGCCGTCGAGAAGGTCCAGCCGGACGAGGTCTACAACCTGGGCGCCATCTCGTTCGTGCCGATGTCCTGGGAGCAGGCCGAGCTCACCGGCGAGGTCACCGGGATGGGCGTGCTGCGCATGCTGGAGGCCATCCGCGTCTGCTCCGGCATCTCCTCCTCGAGGACGGCGGCGGGCTCGGGGCAGATCAGGTTCTACCAGGCGTCCTCCTCCGAGATGTTCGGCCAGGTCCGGGAGACGCCCCAGACCGAGGTGACCCCCTTCCACCCCCGCTCGCCGTACGGCGTGGCCAAGGCGTACGGGCACTTCCTCACTCAGAACTACCGGGAGTCCTACGGGATGTTCGCGGTCTCGGGAATCCTGTTCAACCACGAGTCGCCGCGCAGGGGCGCCGAGTTCGTCACCCGCAAGGTCTCCCTCGGCGTCGCCCGCGTCAAGCTCGGCCTGGCGGACGAGCTCCGGCTCGGCAACCTGGAGGCCCGCCGCGACTGGGGCTACGCGGGCGACTACGTGCGCGCGATGCACCTGATGCTCCAGGCCGAGCGTCCCGAGGACTACGTGATCGGCACGGGGCGCACGCACACGGTGCGCGAGCTCGTCGAGGCGGCCTTCGCCGCCGCGGGCCTCGACTGGGAGCGTCACGTGGTCACCGACCAGTCCCTGCACCGCCCCGCCGAGGTCGACCTGCTCTGCGCCGACCCGAAGAAGGCCCGTGTCCAGCTCGGCTGGGAGCCCTCCGTCCCGTTCGAGGAACTCGTCGCGATGATGGTCGAGTCCGACGTGAAACTGCTCTCCGAGGGCGGAGACCCCGAGCAGGACTCCTCCTGGCCCTGAAGCCCCCGGCCTGAGACTTCCTGGCCCTGAAGCTCCCGGCCCTGAGACTTCGGCGCCGGGGCCGCGTCCTCCCTCGCGGGTGACCTGGCTGTCCTCTCCACTGTTTCGCTACCTTCCGTAACGGATATGTAGCTCTAGGTAACAGTGAGGGGGTGGTGCTCCCGCATGCATCCCCAGGACGAGAGGCAGTACAGCCATGACCGAACAGCTGGTACAGATCCCCATCACCGTCGACGGCGCCAAGGCCGACACCGCCGGGCGGACCAAGGGCACCTACCACCTGTACTGGTACGGCAAGGACTTCAAGAAGACCCGCGAGGAGGCCCGCGTCTTCGCCGCCTCACAGGGAAAGGGGCACCAACTGGCCGACATCCCCTCCGAGGTGTGGCGAGACAGCGCCGCCAAGTACCTCGACGGCCCGGCCTGGATCTACTCCTGGAAGGGCGACGACTACGACAACGGCAACGTCGTCCTCCACCCCAACGGAAAGATCGGTGTCGTCGAGGACGGCAACCAGAGGCTTCCCTTCCTCATCAGCTACGTCGACTAGTCACCCGTCCGCGTCAGGGAGCCTCGCCGGTCGATCCGGCGGGGCTCCGCCGTTCGCGGCGTGAGCCGACCGGGCCCCCGCCCTGTCCGTGTCCCCGGACATGGACACGGACAGGGCGGGGGAGTAGCGGGCACGGCGTGAGCGGTCAGCCGTTCTCGTGGCGGAGCTGGCAGCGCATGCAGAAGCGCGCCAGCGGGCGGGCCTTCAGCCGCTCGAAGGGAATCCCCAGACCGCAGCCGTCACAGCGGCCGTAGGTCAGCTCGGAGATGTCCTTCAGGGCGGTGCGCACGACGGAGGTGCTCCGCTCGGCGGAGACGATGTCGGCGAGCAGGGCGGCCTTCTCCGACACCTCCACGCTGTCGTCGCTCACCGAGGCCTCCAGTTCGGCCAGCTGCCTGGTCCAGCGCAGCAGCTGGCCCTCCAGCTCCTGGCGGATGACGTCGAGTTGGACACCGCTGAGGTGGACGTCGGAGATCATGGTGTTCTGGTCCTTTCTGAGGGTCCGGAAAGACCTGCCGAAGGTCGGGAAGGGCTTTCCGAAGATCGGGGAAGACACGGGCGCCGTCCCGGCCGCTCCGGGGCCGGGCTGCTCGGCGCGGTCCGTTCCGGAGGCGAGACGCCCGCCGCGGCCGGTCCCGGGGGTGAGACGCCCGGGGTGATCGGTTCCGGGAGCGGAGCGTCCGAAGCGGTCGGTCACGTCACCGCCTCCTCGTGTCGTGGCAGTCGGCGCAGTGCCGGGTGTGCGGGACGCGCCGCAGTCGCCGCAGGGCGATGAAGGCCCCGCAGCGCAGGCAGGTGCCGTACACCCCGAAGTCCAGCCGCTCGATCGCCGCCTCGATCTCCGTGACGGCGGTCCTGGCGCGTTCGGCGCGTCTGGCGGCCAGGGAGACCGGCTCGCCCGAGGCCGGGGAGCGGGAAACGTGCTCGTCCTCGGCGAGGGAGTCACGCTCGGCGCGCGCGGCGGCGAGCCGCTCGTGCAGGAGCGCGCGCAGTTCCTCCAGTTGCGCGGTGTGGCGCCGGTAATCGTCCAGCAGCCTGCTCGTCGATCTGATGTCACCCATGACGACATCGACTCCTTGAATGACTCGCGGCGGCTCAGGCGGGCATGCGGCCGGCCACCGTGAAAGCCGGAACCCAGGCGCATGGCGGTGCCGGGCACCGCGCGGCTGGGAGGCCCCGGTCGAGCTCGCCGCTCGACGGAGGCGGGAAAAGGGAAGGAGTCTAGGCGCGGGGCGGGCCGCGCGAGGTGACGACCCGCTGGACGTCGCCTCTGGGGACGTCGGAGGGCCCGGTGGCGAGCCAGGCGGCGGTCAGCAGGACCGGTGTCGCGGTCGTGACGCCCACGACGAGCAGGGAACGGAGCTGTCCCGGCGTCGGCAGGTGCTCCGCCACGCCCGCCAGGAGTCTCGGCGCGGTCGACCGGTGCGTGCCGTCGCTCTGGGGAACCCAGAGGCTGGCGCCCGTTTCCGCGGGTCGCCACCCGCCGGACCACGTGGAGGGGGCGACGGCGGCCAGGAGGAGCACGAGAACCAGACCCACCACGGTCGCCGCGGCGGGCCTGGGTGTGCCCCACCGCGGTTCCCTCATCACCTCCGACCATAGTCCACGTCTCGTGAAAGGGCACTTCACGGCTTGCCCAGGGTTTCCCCGGGAGGCGGCGCGGCGGCCGGAGGGCGGGTCAGGCGAAGACGTCCTGCTGGTAGCGGCCCTCCGCCTCCAGGCCGCGCAGCCACTCCTCGCCGTCGCCCCCGGTCCTGTCCCGGTGGATCGTCGCCAGCGCCCGCCGTACGGCGGGCGCCATGCGCAGCCCGTCGCCGCAGACGTACACGTGGGCGCCCCGCTCGAGCAGCGTCCACAGTGTGTCCGCCTCGGCGGCGACCGCGTCCTGGACGAAGCGGAAGGGGTGACCGGGGACCGAGGAGAACGCCGTGTGCACGCGGGCGACCCCGTCCCTCTCCCAGGCTTCGAGTTCGGCCCGGTACAGCCAGTCGTGCTCGGGATGGCGGCAGCCGTAGAAGACCTCGGCGGGACCGGTCGCCCCGGTCAGGGCCCGCTCCTCGAGGAAGCCGCGCAGCGGGGCGAACCCGGTGCCGGGGCCGACGAGGATCACCGGGGTCGCCGGGTCGGCGGGCAGGCGGAACGGCGGGGTCGGAACCCTCACGTATCCATAGAAGACGTCGCCGGGCTCCAGTCCCGCCAGGTAGGCCGAGCACATGCCCCGGTACTCGCCGCCCCCCGACCAGGAGGGGCCCTCGACCAGGCCGACGGTGATCCTGACCCGCCCCGGGGTCGCCAGCGGCGAGGAGGAGACGGAGTAGTAGCGCGGCCTGATCGGCCCCGCCATCTCCAGGAAGACCGGCAGGGGCAGGGTGATCGCGGGGAAGCGCTCCAGCAGCGTGAGCACCGAGACGCGCTTGGCGAGGATCTCGTCGGCGTAGGAGGCCTCCAGCTCGGCGAGCTGGCCCCTGGTCCACGGGCACTGCGTCTGCTCGGCCAGCGTCGACAGGTCCGAGCGGGTGGCCACCTCCTGGAGCTCGGCGAACTCGGTCAGCAGCAGCCCCGCCGTCACCGGGGTGTCGACGGGCAGATGGGTCGTTCCCCGGGCGCGCAGCCGTACGACCTGGTGGCGGGGGACGCGCAGGCAGCGCAGCGCCCACTCGACCAGCTCGGGGGCGTTCTTGGCGAAGACGGCCAGGTGGTCGCCCGCCTCGTAGGTCGTCCCCTCGGGCAGTTCCGCCACGATCGAGCGCACCCCGGGACGCGGCGCCTCAAGGGAGAAGTCCCACAGGCCCGCGGGGTCGCCGGTCAGCTCCTCGTTGGAGAGCACGGTCAGCGGGACGGCCTGCGGGGAGACGACCGCGGGGCGCACGTCCGCCTCGGTCAGGACGTCCATCTCGTAGCGGGGGCCGCTCTCGGCCTCCGCCGTGCCGTACTCCTCGGCCAGCGCCGCCCAGAGAGTGGAGAGCCACGCCGAGACGTCGCCGTCGAAGTCGCCGTCGGCGTCCGCCTCGCCCCGGTCGACGAGCGGCACCGCTCCCGCCCCGGTGAGCTTGTCGAAGACCCGCCGGGGGAAGGCCTGGTAGGTGGGCCACTGGGTGTTGCCGCAGCCGAGCAGCGCGAACCGCACGCCGTCCATGGCGGGCAGGCCGGTGAGGGCGTCGAAGCGCTGGGCGTTGTCGGGGGCCTTGCCGTTGTAGGTGGAGGTGACCACCACGAGCAGCCCCTCGGTGGGCGGGTCGAGCTCGTCCAGGCTCGTCAGCGTGGTCGCGAACCCGGAACGCCCGGCGACCTCGGCCAGCCTCTCCGCGACGTCGGCCGCGGTGCCGAGGTTGGAGCCGTAGGCGACGGTGAGTTCGACGCCGGTGACGGTCACCTCGACCGGCTGCTCCTCCACGACCTCCGCCGTCGCCGCCGTGTTCCTCTCGTACGGCTTGCGCTCCCTGACCCGGACCGTGAAGTCGTCGGGCTTGAGGGTGAGCATCTGCTTGATCCGCATCCGGTAGGCGTCGGGGTCGGAGATCGCGAACCGCTGCAGCACGACGGCGAGGGCCAGCCGCGCCTCGGTCAGCGCGAACTGACGTCCGATGCAGGCCCGCTCGCCGTTGCCGAACGGCTTGTACGCGGCGGGGTGGTGGTCCGTCCTGTTCTCGGGGAGCCAGCGGTCGATGTCGAACTCCTCCGGCCTGTCCCACGCCTTCCGGTGCCGGTGCAGGGACGGCAGCAGGACGACGGCCGTCTGATCCTCGCGCACCGGGTAGCCGCCGATCGAGGTGTCGGCGAAGGCCTTGACGGAGAACGCCGGGATCGGGGACCAGATCCGCAGCGTCTCCTCCAGGATCCGCGGGATCACATCCAGCCTCATGACCGTGTCGTAGGTGGGGACGGTGTCCCCGGGCAGCAGCCGGTCGACCTCGGCGTAGGCCTGGGCGAGCACGTGCGGGTTGCGCAGCAGGTTGTACAGGGCGAAGGACAGCAGCCCGCTGGTGGTCTCGTGCCCGGCGATGAGGAAGGTCAGCACCTGGTTGCGGATGTTCTCGTCGGAGAGCCGTTCGCCGCTGCGCGGGTCCGCGGCCTCCAGCATCAGGCCGAGCAGGTCCCTGGTGTCGTTCCCGCCCGAGGCCCTGCGCCGCCTGATGACGTCGTCGACCAGGTCCTGCATGACCAGGATGTCGGCCCGGTAGGCCTCCTCCTGCTTCCTCTTCAGCTTGGTGACCAGGGGGAACTGCCGGTTGCGGAGCATCGCCTCGGTCAGCGTGCGGCCCATCGCCTGCAGGAACGGGTGCAGCTCCGGCGAGTCGAAGGAGTTGAACCGGTAGTCGAACCCGGTGAGGGAGATCGTGTCGAGGGTGAGCCTGGTCATGTCGTCGGGCACGTTGACCTCGTCCGAGACCGCCCACTTGGCGACGAGCGCCTGCGCCACCTCCAGCATCTGCGGGAAGTACGCCTTCATGGACCGCTGGCTGAAGGCGGGCATCAGGATGCGGTGCGCGTGTCCCCAGACGGGCTCGTCGCGGCGGGCGGTGAACAGCCCGTCGCCGCCGAAGTCGCGGACGATGGACAGCGGCGGGTCGATGCCCTTGTAGAACCGCGTCTCGTCGCAGAGCTCGGCGACCAGGTCGGGGTCGTAGACGAACAGGACCTTACGGCCGAGCAGTTCGAGCTGGTAGAGGCCGCTGTCGTACTCCGCGGCGAGCTTCTCGAAGAACGCGTTCGGCGAGTGCGCCGGGATCTGGAGCGTGTTGCCGAGCAGGGGCAGTCCCTGTGGAGCGGGGATGGAACGGGTTACCGACATGGGGAACTCCTCCTTCGCTGACGATTTCCCGATTCCGTCAGCCATACACCGTATGACAGACGCTACCATACGGTGTATGGCAGTGAGTGCGCGCAGGGGACAGCCCCTGACAGCTGAGGAGATATACGCGGCCGTTCTGCGACTGGTCGACGCCGGAGGGGTCGAGGGCCTGTCCATGCGCAAGCTGGCGGCCGAGCTGGACGTCAACCCGATGTCCCTCTACCACCACGTGGAGAACAAGGACGCGCTGGTGCGGGGAGCCTGTGCGACGGTCGCCTCCCGGCTGCGGCTGCCCCCCGACGACGGCGCCCCGTGGCAGGAGCAGACGCGCGCGCTCGCCCGCGCCTACCGCTCCATCGCGCAGTCGCACCCGTCGCTGTGGTCCTACGTCAACCGCCACCCCGCCCTGGTCGAGGACGAGGGCGGGATGTGGGAGGTGTTCAACCGCATCCTCGTCGCCGCGGGGGTCCCCGCGGACGAGCTGCCCCGCGTCCGCACCGTGCTCTACACCTTCGTCTCCGGGTTCCTGAGCGCGGAGACCGACGGGCTGCTCGGCGAACTCGGGGGCGCGGAGGACTTCGACGCCGCCTTCGAGGGCGCCGTCGACCTGATCGTGGCCGGACTCGAGGCGCGCTACTCCTGAGCGACGCCGCCGGGTCACGAGGATGTCGCGAACTGTCACCGTCGCCCGCTAGTGTCCTGCGGTGAGGTGCCGCACATGATTTCGGGGAGCGTACGGTGACCGTGCTCGCCACGCCGTACATCGCGGAGGTGGAAGCCTCCGTCGAGCAGCTGGTCTACGTCCGCGACGACGAGTACACCGTCGCGCGGATGAGCTCGGACGCCCTGCCCTCCTTCGTCGCCTCGGGGCGCCCGCTGGCCGGGGCGCAGCCGGGCGAGACCCTGCGGCTGGCGGGGGAGTGGGACGACCACCCGCGTCACGGCAGCCGCCTCGTGGTCAGGCGGTGCGAGCGGATCGTCCCCTCGACCGTGCGCGCCATCACGCTGTACCTCGGCTCAGGGCTGATCCGCGGCATCGGGCCGAGGCTCGCCCACGCCATCGTCAGCCACTTCGGCGAGCGGACGCTCACGGTCGTCGACACCGAGCCCGATCGCCTCAGGGAGGTCGTCAACATCGGCGCCGCGCGGCAGGCGCAGATCGTCCAGGCCTGGGCGGAGCAGAAGGCGGTCGCCGACCTGATGGTCGTCCTTCAGGGCTTCGGGATCAGCCCGCTGCTCGCGGCCAAGATCTACCAGGTGTACGGCAACGACTCGCGCGAGGTCCTCACCCGCGACCCGTACCGGATGATCGGCCAGGTCAGGGGCATCGCCTTCCGCACGGCCGACCGGATCGCGCTGCGCTCAGGGGTGCCGGAGCACAGTCCACAGCGGATCAAGGCGGCGGTCGTGGACAGGCTGGAGACGGCCGCCGCCCGCGACGGGCACTGCTTCCTGCCGCTGCCCGCCCTCCTGGCCGCGACGGCGAGTCTGGTCGAGCAGGACGAGGAGGCGGTCCGCAGGGCGGTCGACGCGCTGGCCGCCGAGCGAGGGCTGGTCGTCGAGACCTCCCCGACGGGCCCGGGACATGCGGTGTACGCCAAGGAGCACCACGGCCGCGAGGTCGCGCTCGCGGGACACCTGACCAGGCTGTGGCGGGCCCGTTCGACGCTGCCGCTGCGCGCGTTCGCCGAGGACGAGGGACTGCACGAGGACCAGCGGATGGCTGTGAACCTCGTGCTGACCAGCACCCTGTCGATCCTGACCGGAGGGCCGGGCTGCGGCAAGAGCCACACGGTCAGGGTGATCGCGGCGACCGTGCGGGCGATGGGCGGCACGGTCACCCTGACCGCGCCGACGGGCAAGGCGGCCAAGCGCCTGTCCGAGCTCACCGGGCTGCCCGCGATGACCGTGCACCGGATGCTCGCCCAGCAGCCGGAGCCGGAGGAGGGCACGCTGTTCCAGCAGTCGCCGACGGAGGCGGACCTGATCGTGGTGGACGAGGCGTCGATGCTGGACCTCCAGCTGGCCACCCGGCTGACGGCCGCGATCCCCTCGGGCAGCCACCTGCTGCTGGTCGGCGACAGCGACCAGCTCCCCAGCATCGGCCCCGGCAGCGTGCTCGCCGACCTGCTGCGCGTCGAGGAGGTCCCGCGAGTCCGGCTGACCCATGTCTTCAGGCAGGCGCAGGACAGCGGCATCGTCAGGGCCGCCCACCGGATCAGAACGGGCGAGCTGCCCGCGCTGCCCGGCAGGGGCGGTTTCTGGTTCGAGGAGCTCGACGACCCCGAACAGGTGGCCGACCGGGTGGTCCATCTCGCCACCGAGGCGATCCCCCGCAAGCAGAACGTCGGCAGCGACAGGGTCCAGGTGCTGTGCCCGATGCGCAAGGGCGCGACGGGCACGGTCGAGCTCGGCCGCAGGCTGCAGGAGCGGCTGAACCCCGCCCGCGAGGGCACGCCCGAGCACTGGTCGGGCCCGTCGGTCTTCAGGGTGGGAGACCGTGTCATGCCGATCCGCAACAACTACGACAAGGGCGTGTTCAACGGGGAGACCGCCACGGTCACGGCCGTGAACCCGCAGGACAGGCTGGTGGAGATCCGCACCGGCGACGGGGAGACCGTCGCCTACTCCTTCGACGAGCTCGACGAGCTGACCCACTCCTACGCCATCAGCGTCCACCGCTCCCAGGGCAGCGAGTACCCCTTCGTGGTGGCGCCGATCGTGGCCGAGGCCGGGGGCGTGATGCTGCGCCGCGGGCTGCTGTACACCCTGGTCACCAGGGCGAAGGCATGGGTGGTCCTGGTCGGCCAGCGGGAGGCCCTCGAGTTGGCCGTGCACCGCCTCGGCCACCGCAGGAACACCGGCCTGGCCCTGCGCCTGACCCTCAACCTGGACCGCTGACCCCCCTAACCCGGCTCGCCCGGGTCGGGGGAGCCGGTTCGCCGTCCTCGGGGCGTGCCTTGGGGCGTGGCGTCCGCGGTGCCCGTCAGGCGAGGGTGACCGGCAGGTCCTTGATGCCGTTGATGAAGTTGGAGCGCAGCCGGCGGGCGGGGCCCGCCTGGGCCAGGTTGGGGAGCCTCTCCGCGAGGACCTCGAAGAGCACCCGGAGCTCCAGCTTGGCGAGGTGGTTGCCGAGACAGAAGTGGGCTCCGCCCCCGCCGAAGCCGATGTGTGGGTTCGGGGTGCGGCCGATGTCGAAGACGTAGGGGTCGGCGAACACGTCCTCGTCCCGGTTGGCCGAGCTGTAGAACACCACGATCTTGTCGTCCTCCTTGACCTCCTGCTCGCCGATCACCGTGTCCGCGGTGGCCGTACGGCGGAAGAGGTTGACGGGGGAGACCCAGCGGACGATCTCGTCGGCGGCCGTGCCCGCGAGCGCGGGGTCGGCCACCAGCCGCCGCCACTGCTCGGGGTGCTCGAAGAACGCCAGCATGCCGCCGGAGGCCGCGTTGCGGGTGGTCTCGTTGCCCGCGACGACCAGCAGCAGCACGAACAGGTCGAACTCGTTCTCGTCGAGGGTCTCGCCCGCGGCGTCGGGCATGAGCAGCTTGGTGACGATGTCCTCGCGAGGCTGCTCGCGCCGTTCCGCGGCCAGCGCGTTGGCGTAGGCGTACACCTCGGCCGCCGCGTTCTGCCCCGCGGAGGGGTCCGCCGCGTAGTCGGGGTCGTCGGCCCCGATCATCTGGTTGGACCAGTTGAAGATCTTGTCCCGGTCCTCGACGGGCGCGCCGAGCAACTCGCAGATCACGTACAGCGGCAGCGGGGCCGCGATGTCGCGCACGAAGTCCACCGACGGCATTCCCTTGGCCTCGTCGACCAGCGCGTGGCAGATGTCGCGGATGTGCTGTTCGAGTGCGCCCATCATGCGTGGGGTGAAGCCCCGGTTGACCAGGGAGCGACGCCGGGTGTGCTCCGGCGGGTCCTGGTTGAGCATCATCAGCCGCTGGAGCTCACGCTGCTCCTCCGGCATCTCGTTGAAGAGCGAGAGCCTCCTGCTCGAGGAGAACAGGTCCGAGCGCCGTGAGACGTGCACCACGTCGGCGTGCCTGGTCACCGCCCAGAACCTGGGCCAGTCGCGTTCGGCGTCGCCTTCGTGCCGGTAGACCGGCGCGTTGGCGCGCAGCCAGCGGAGCTGGTCGTGGGGCGCGCCGTCACGCGCGTAGAGGTCCTGGTCCACAAGGTTGATGTCCACTGCTCCTCCTGGGCGAACCGTAGGCGCGTCCTCTCGGCGGCGGGGGACGGCCGGGGCGCCGTCGTCCGGCCGCCCTCGAGGACCGCACCGGGACACCCGCCTTCCGCGAGGACGCGTTTCACCGCCAGGCGCCTGATCGAGCGCTTGGTCGAACAATGCTTTGAAACGTGTTCTATTATGCGCCGTTTTCCGGGCGATATCCCGCCGTCGTGAGATCGGGGCCTCGCGGCGGCGACGCGGCCGGATCAGGCCCGAGACGCCGGGGGCTCCAAGGACGCCGAGGGCGCCGGGGACGCCTGTGACGCGGACAGGTCGAGGCTGGCGGGGACGGCCTCGAACGCGCCGTGCAGGCGTCGGATGAGGACTTCCCTGCCCGCCCGCCCTTCCTCGCGGACCCACCGGCGGGCGGCGACGCTCCAGGCGGTGGTGGCGAGCTCCGCCAGCACCTGCGGGCGCAGGTCGTCGTCGTCCAGGCCGAGCTTGCCGGTCAGGCAGGCGACCACCTGTCTCTCGACGCCGGTGCGGTGATGGTCCACGTAGGCCAGCAGGGCGGGAGTGGCCAGGATCAGGCGGCGGGTCGCGACATACCGGCGGTCCCAGTCGGGGTCGAGCGCGACGGCCGCCCGGGTGAGGGCGTCGCGCAGCTCGACCAGGACGACCCCGGACAGCTCGCGCTCCTCGAGCGCGGCCACGTACGCCGCCCACAGCTGCGTCTCCGCCTCGATCGCGACGGCCTCCTTGGCGGGGAAGGCGCGGAAGAAGGTGCTCTTGGAGACCTCGGCCTCCTCGACCAGCTCCTCCAGTGTGGTCGCGTCGAACCCCTTCTCGGTGAACATCCGCAGCGCCGTCTCGGCCAGCGTCCGGCGGGTGCGCAGCCTCTTGCGCTCGCGCAGCGGCAGGGCTCGGTCGTCCGGCGTGGCGGCGCCCGGCGCGGTCGGTGTGACGGCCATGCCCGGGATCATACCAAGGCATCGATCCTCGGGGACGAAAAAAGCTGAGCTTCTTTTAAGGCTTGTACTCAAACGAGACTGAGTGTCATTATTTGGCCGTCGACGGAACGACGCGCCGCCCGCACCCGGCCGTCCACCCCGTCGCGGCCACCCGTCGGCTCTCAGGGAAGGAAGTCCCGAACATGCCCACCGTCGACGTCATCGACTCCCACATCGCCTACACCGACACAGGCGCGGGAACAGACCACGGCGGGGCGTCGGTGGTGTTCCTGCACGGCAACCCGACCTCCTCGCACCTGTGGCGCGACGTCGTCCCGCACGTCGCGGGCCACGCCAGGTGCATAGCCCCCGACCTGATCGGGATGGGCGCCTCCGGCAAGCCCGACATCGCCTACGACTTCGCCGACCACGCCCGCTACCTGGACGCCTTCCTCGAGACGCTGGGGGTGCGCGAGGCCGTCCTGGTGGGCCACGACTGGGGCGGCGCGCTGGCCTTCGACTGGGCGGCTCGCCACCCCGGACGCACCCGTGGCCTGGCCTTCATGGAGACGATCCTGCGGCCGATGTCCTCCGGCGACCTCCCCGCCCCCGCGCGCTCCAGGTTCGAGGCGTTCCGCACGCCCGGGGTCGGCGAGACGCTGGTGCTCGACCAGAACGTCCTCATCGAGACGGCTTTCACGGGAGGAGTGCTGAAGCCGCTGAGCGAGGAGGAGGCACGGCCCTATCGCGCGCCGTACCCGACCCGTGAGAGCCGCCGTCCGCTGCTGGCGTGGCCGCGCATGATGCCGCTGGACGGCGAACCGGCCGACGTCGTCGCCCGCGTCAGCGGCTACGACGCCTGGCTCGCCGCCAGCGCCGACGTGCCCAAGCTGCTCATGACCTTCGACTCCTCGCCCACCCTGCTGATCGGGAAGGAGATGGTCGCCTGGTGCGAGGACAACGTCGCGGCCCTGGAGGTCGAGCACTGCGGTCCCGCCGGGCACCACGCGCCCGAGGACCGGCCCGACGCGATCGGCGGGGCGATCGCCCGCTGGCTGCGGGCGCACGGCCTGACCGCGGACATCTCCCGGTGACCGCCGCGTCCAGGAGAGGCCGCGTCCGCCGGCGCGCGGTCTCTCCTGGGAGGGGTACGGCGTCAGGGCCGGGCCGTGCGCCGCGCCCGCCGACGCGCGGCCCGGCCGTCCTCCGATGTCTCAGGGGGCTGCGGACGCTCTGTGGGCCACGGCGGCGCTACTGGCCGGTCGGGCCCGCCCAGCGGTCGACGAGGCCGTCTCGTTTGATCATGAAACCGCGCTTCAGCGGGAGAAGCATCACGGTCGTCTCGATCGCCCGCATCCCGGGCAGCCCGCCGATCTCCCTCAGGAACTCGTACAGCTCGAACCGTCCCGGCACGGCGACCTGCGTCACCAGCTGGTGGTCACCGGCCACCGCCATGACGCACCTGACCCTCGGCAGGCGGGCCAGGGCGTGCCCCACCGACTCGACCTCGCGCTCGGCGACCCGGAGCCAGAGCGCGGCCTCGACCGGCAGCCCCAGGTAGGCGGGCTCGATCTCGGCGCGGATGCGCAGGATCCCCCTGCGGAGCAGGGAGTCCAGCCTCCTGCGGGCGGTGGACTCGCTGATCCCGGTGGCCGCCGCGATCTCCGCGTGGGTCGCGCGGCCGTTGGTGGCCACCGACGCGATGATCCGCTCGTCCTCGGGGGAGGGCGTCTCGCTCGTGCGGTGGAAGCGTTCCGGCAGCGGGGTCCACTGCTCGCGCAGCCCGTCGACCTCCTGCGGGGTGAGGACGTCGACGTGCCACTCCTGGGGCGTCTTGAAGTAGCGCAGCACGGGGTAGGTGGTGCTCTCCACCACTCCGTCGATCGAGGGAATGCCCCTGAACAGCAGCTCGACCAGCGCGTCGTCGGCCACGGAGAGCTCCGCGACGCAGTCGGCCGAGCCGGAGACCAGTGAGAGGAACCTGGTCTGGGACAGCTCGGCCAGCGCCGTGCCCACGTCGATCACCGTCCCCGGACGGCAGCGCAGCCGCAGCGCGGCCGAGCCTATCCGGCGGTCGTCGACCAGGCCGATGATCGACAGGATGCCTGCCTCCATCAGCCGGGTCGCCCGCCTGGCCACGTTGCGGGTCGACTCGTCCAGCACTCTGCCGATCCGGTCCCAGGTGGCGCGCCCGTTCACCTGAAGGGCGGCCACCACCCGTAAGTCGGCTCCATCGAGCGGCTGCATGGCGTCATCCTCGTCGTCGGGGAATCGTTCCGTCCCAAGCGTACGACTTTGTGATCTTTTATGATGTGTTATCCGCTCAGGCGAGCGCGTTGCGGAGCCACTCCTCGACTCCGGCGACGTGGACCGTCGCCCAGGCGCGCGCCACGTCGGGCTGGCGGGCGGCGATGGCGTCGCAGATGGCGGTGTGCTGCTCGCGGGTCCTGCCCATGGCGTTCTCCCGGCTGAGACCCCGCCAGATCCTCGCCCTGGTCGTGGGTCCGGAGAGGCTCTCGATGAGGGAGCACAGCACCGGATTGCCGGAACCGGCCGCGATGCGCCGGTGGAACTCCAGGTCGTTGACGACGAGCTGCTCGACGCTCGGATCCTCGGGCAGCCCGGCGAGGATCTCGCGCAGTCCGGTGATCTCGGCGTCGGTCATCCGGGTCGCGGCCATCGCGGTCGCCTCGGGTTCCAGGATCCGGCGGATCTGGAAGAACTGCAGAGCGGTGTCGTCCTGGTGGAAGTCCACCACGAACGCCATCGCGTCCAGCAGCAGCCGAGGCTCCAGGCTCGTCACGTAGGTGCCGTCGCCCTGGCGCACGTCCAGCACGTTGATCAGGGCCAGGGCGCGGACGGCCTCGCGCAGGGAGTTGCGCGACAGTCCGAGCCGCTCGGCCAGATCCGCCTCCTTCGGCAGCCTGCTGCCGGGGGCGAGCTCGCCCGTGAGGATCATTTCCTTGATCCTGTCGATAGCGGCGTCGGTGACCGCCACGCTTCACCCTCCTCGAAGGTCCTCAGACATCGGAGGTCTACGAGTCTACGGTGAAGCGGACCGGGTCCACCTCCTCGGTACGGCGGATGGCGCCCCTGGCCTCCAGGGTGCGCAGGTGGGCGGCGGCCTCTCCCGCGGCCATGCCGCGCAGCATCGCGGGGAGATCCTCCCAGGGGCGGTTCCACGTCATCCGGGCGGCGACCTCCCAGATGGTGAGGGGGCCGCCAGCCTCGGCCAGCAGGGCCGCCAGCTCTGCGAGCTTCTCCTCGTGGTGCGCGCCGATCACCCTCGCCCGAGCCGCCGTGTCCTGAAATATCCATTCATGGGCGGGCAGGGCTTCGAGCATGCCCAGGTCCGCCACCTTCTCCAGCGAGGCCAGGAAGTCGCCCAGCGGGTCCACGTCGTCACGGTCGTAGGGGTAGATGCCGATGTGCGGGGTGATGGCCGGCAGCACGTGGTCGCCGGTGAAGAGCCGGTCCGCGTCCTCCAGGTGCAGGCAGACGTGGCCCGGGGTGTGGCCGGGGGTCCAGACCGTGCGGAGCCTGCGTCCCGGCAGGTCGATCAGGTCGCCGTCGTGGAGCTCCCTGTCGGGCAGCGCGGGCACCTGCTGCCGGGTCGCGGTCACGGCCTCGATCTCGATCGTGCCCGCCCCGGCCCGGCGGAGCATCCCGGCCTGGCGCTCGCGGCGGTCGTTCTCCTCGAAGCCCCGCATGGTCCTGATCAGCGCGACGTCGGCCTCGTGCATCGCGATCCACGCCCCGGACTCCTCCCGGACCTGCCCGGCCAGCCCGGCGTGGTCCGGGTGAAAGTGGGTGACCACCACCCCCCTGACCTCGCGGACGTCCATCCCGACCGAGGCGAGCCCGTCACGGAGGGCCAGCCAGGCGTCCGGGTGGTTCCAGCCCGCGTCGACCAGCACGGGGCCCGAGGACGACTCGATCGCGTAGACCAGCGTGTAACCGAGCGGGTTGCCGGGGATCGGCACGGGCACGCTCCACACCCCGCCGCCGATGTCGGCCGGGCGCTGCTCACTGTACGGTCTGCGGAGGGACTTCAACGGCGACGCTCCCTGCTCCTGTGCGTGTCCCGCACTGCTCCTGCGCGTGCCTCGCACGCGTTCGCTGTCCATGTCGCTGTCCATGTCGCTGTCTGTGACGCTGTCATGTCTCGGCCCGTGCCTCGGCTCATGCCGCGATCCGTGCCTCGCACGTGCTTCCCGCACGCGTCCACAGGCGTCTCACATGCGTTCGAGGATGGTGGCGGTGGCCAGCGCGCCGCCCGCGCACATCGACACCAGGGCGGTCGACGAGTCCGACCTCTCCAGCTCGTGGAGGGCGGTGGTGACCAGCCTGGCGCCGGTCGCGCCGACCGGGTGGCCGAGCGCGATGGCGCCGCCGCCGGTGTTGACGCGGTCCATGTCGGGCCTGTGCACCGCCGCCCAGGACAGGACGACGGAGGCGAACGCCTCGTTGACCTCGAACAGGTCGACGTCCTCGACGGTCATGCCGGAGTTCGACAGGACCCTGGCGGTCGCCTCCACCGGGCCGTCCAGGTGGTAGTAGGGCTCGGAGCCGACGAGCGCCTGGGCGAGGACGCGGGCCCGGGGGCGCAGGCCGTGCCGGGCGGCGGCCTCCTCGCTCATCAGCAGCACCGCCGCGGCGCCGTCGGAGATCTGTGACGCGGTGCCCGCGGTGTGCAGGCCGTTCTCGCCGAGCACCGGCCTGAGCGCGGACAGCCCCTCGACGGTCGTCTCGCGCAGTCCCTGGTCCCGGTCGACCGTTCGGGTCTCGCCGGTCGGCTCCCCGGCCTCGCCGAGGACCGGCGCGGTCACCTTCACGATCTCCCGGTCGAAGCGGCCCTGCGCCCACGCCTCGGCGGCCAGTCGCTGGGACCTGGCGCCGAAGCGGTCGAGCCGCTCGCGGGTCAGCCCGCGCCGCTGCGCGATCCGCTCGGCCGCGGTGAACTGGTCGGGCATGTCGATGGACCAGTCGTCGGGCTTGGGCCTGGCGGGCTCCACGTTGGCGCGGAGCGGCACCCGGCTCATCACCTCGACCCCGCAGGCGATGCCCACGTCGATGACGCCCGACTGGATGAGGGCGGCGACCAGGTGCACGGCCTGCTGCGAGGAGCCGCACTGCGCGTCGATCGTGGTCACGCCCGTCTGGTACGGCAGGCCCGCGTAAAGCCAGGCGTACCGTCCGACGTGCCCGCCCTGCTCGCCCGCCTGGGTGACGCATCCGGCGAAGACCTGCCCCACGATCGCGGGGTCGATCCCCGCCTTCTCCACCAGGCCGTTCAGCGCCGCGGCGAGCAGTGCCTGGGGCTTCAGTCCCGCCAGCCAGCCGTTACGGCGGCCGATCGGTGTCCTCACGGCTTCGACGATCACTGCACCCATACGATCTCCTCGCCCTGCGGCTCGAAGCCGGCTTTACCGCCGGTCTCCTGACGCGTCGCTCCAGAACGTTGATCTGGTCGCCTCCGACTGCGACAGTAACGGGTTCTAGGTTTCAGGCGGAAGGCGGGGTCGGGAAATCGGCGAGCAGCCGGGTGGCGACGATCTCGATGCGGCGCTGGATCTGCTCGTACGTCCTGCGGCCCCTGAGCATCTCCAGCAGCTCGTGAACCCAGACGCTCGCCAGCGCGCCTGCCAGGGCGTACTGCTCCTCGGTGGCCGTCTCCGTGCTGAGCTCGTGTCCGGCGGCGCGCAGCAGCAGGCCCGTCATGCGGTCCCCGAGCGGGGTGTCGACCTCGGCGATGATCAGCGACCGGATGAGGGCGTCGGCCAGCTCGGGCTCGCGCATCAGGCCGCGGGTGGCGCGCATCAGGACGTCGACGGCCCGGCCGGAGGGGGTGGTCGCCGTAGGCGGTCTGCGCTCGATGCTGCCCTCGAGCAGGTCGATCTCCTCGCCGACGACCGCCACGACCAGATCCATCTTGGAGGGGAAGTAGCGGTAGAGGGTGCCGAGGGCGACTCCCGCCCGCTCGGCGACGGTGCGCATCTGCATGGCCTCGACGCCGCCGCGTGAGGCGAGGGCGGCGGCGGCCTGGACGATGCGTTTGCGTCGCTGGTGCTGGCTCCTCGTGCGGAGGCTGGTCGACGCCGATTCGCTCTGCACGCCAGGTGCCCCCTTGGTCATGGCCGGTCCGGCGCCGCTCGGGGTGGAGACGCCGCGCGGGCGCGGGGTGACCGGCGGCCCTGCGGTCGCATGCGGGGTGCGCATGAGAACACGTTATCTGATTCCCCGCCGCTCCGGCGGGTTACTCGCAGGTCACAAACAGGCCTCATCTGCACATGTCAAAAGCATTGTGGCGACACGTCGTTCCTCGTCGTTCCAGGGAGAAGAAGGGGGCTCAGTAGAATGCGTTCTATTTCGGCGGAGTGCCGGTTCGGGGGCGGTGGGCATGGGTCGGGCGTGAGCGGGGCGCGGACAGGGCGCGGGCCGGGTTCGGGCCGGATTCGGGCCGGATTCAAGGCGTGGGACGCGGGCCGGACAGGAAGGTCCGGGAAAGCCGCAGGGAAACGCCGTAGGAAAACATGGAAAACCATGGGAAAGCGGGGGGACAGTCCCAGGCGAGGGCTGTTCGGGCACATGGTGCGTCCCATGTCGTCCGCGAGGCGAGTACGCAGGCCCGACGCCCTTTTCGGGTACTGAAGTTTCGCCCGGGGGAGAGGAAACACAGCCCGAGATCCGCGAGCCGTACCCGCTGGGACAGATGATCGACGGAGAGAGCGCGTTCTTCTGGAAGGGTGTCCGCCGAGGGCGGGTTCCGGATCCGGAAACACGCCGATCGCGGTGAGTCGCGGCACCCGCCCGGCCTGGTCCCCGTCGTGCCTGTCGGCCGGTCGCGCACGCGTCGCGGCCGGTGGCGGGAGCGACGCGCACGACCTCGTCGTGCCGACGCCGGGACTCGGGACCCCTTGTGGGGACGCTGTGCTGGAACTGCCGGAAGGTGTGCGGACAGTGGGCGATGTCGTGGACTGCCCACCCGGAGAAGTGGGTATCGGTATGCCGTTGCGTGTGACGTACCGCCAGATGGACGAGATCGTCCTGCCGACGTGTGTCTCCCCGGGAGTCGTGATGCGGACACCTGCCGAAGAGCAGGTCGAGACCGGAGCCGTCCTGCCCGACCTCACGATCACGCTGACTCCCACGGTGATCGCCTCGGCGCCCGCGACGATGGACCTGACGCCGCTCGGCCGCGACGACGAGGGGGCCGGGCCGAGGAGGTCGAAGGACGTCTTCCTCAACATCCTGACCACGATGGGCCTCGTCGAGCGCTACGTCACCGACTGGGCGGGCCCGGAGGCGCTGATCCGCGGCATCAACGTCAAGCTCGGCGTCCCCGCCTATGCCGGCGACACGCTGACCTTCACCGGAGCCGTCGTGGCCTGCGAGGACGGCGAGTTCACGGTGCGGGTCAGGGGGGCGGTCAGCCTCGGCGACCACGCCTCCGGCACCGTCCGCTTCGCCCTTCCCTAGTGCTGTGACCGGGAACGCTCACCGGGCGCGCGCCGTCGGAAGGCGCCGAACACGTTCGTGTCGGCACTCGCCGTACCGGCGCTGGGGGAACACCAAAGACCCGAAGGTGCGCGGTCACCGCATCGGCGCCGCCCGCGTCCGGTGACGATCGGCGCGCCGTTCAGCGGGGCACGGCGTCACGCAGGCCCGCCTCCAGCACCTCGACCAGCTGGGTCAGCCCCTCGATGATCTGCGCACGCCGCTCGGGGGTCATGCCGTCGAGAAGCCTCACCTCGATGGCGAGCTGCTGGGGGAACAGCGTGTCGACGACCTCCTTGCCCCTGTCCGTGAGGCGCACCAGGGCGGCCCTGCGGTCGGCGGGATTGGCCTGGCGGGTGATGTGACCGCGCTGTTCCAGTTTGGCGAGGGTCTTGCTCAGCGCGGCGGGGGACCGGCCGGTCTTCCTGGCCAGCTGCCGGGCGATCGTCGGCTGGTCCGTGTGGCGGAGGTGCAGCATCACGTCGAACTCCGCTGAGGTCACCGGCGCACCGTCGTAGAGCGGCTCGACGGCCAGGCTGAGCAGCACCTGGGCCCGCTTCAGCGGACCTATCACCTCCATCGAGGAGACGTCGAGGCCGGGGTTCTCCCGCTGCCATCGCTCGCGCACGGCTTCAGAGGGGACTTGCATGAGCCCTCCAATTCGTTAACCTACGAACTATTAGTATCCGTTAACCTGTCAACTACTTGTTTCCGATACTGCCCATCGTAGCGGCCCGACCGCCTGGCCCAGCGGTCCCTGCCATGCCTCACCAGGCAGAAAGCAGTTCACAGTCATGACCCAGGACAGAACCCTCACCCCCTCTGCCGTGACCGTGGGAGGGCCGCCGAAGCACGTCGGCCGGCTCATCTTCGTGCTCGCCGCCCTCACCGCGGTCGCTCCGCTGGCCACGGACATGTACGTGCCGGGCTTCCCCGACCTGGCCAGGTCCCTCGGCACCACCGACTCCTCGGTCCAGCTGTCCATGACCGCCTTCCTCGTCGGCCTCGCCGTGGGCCAGGTCCTGCTGGGCCCGATCAGCGACGCGACGGGCCGCCGCCGGGTCCTCCTCGCGGGCGCCGCGCTGTTCACGGTGTTCTCGATCGCCTGCGCCGTCGCCCCCGACGTCAACGTCCTCAACGTGGCACGGCTGCTGGAGGGCGTCGCCGGAGCCGCGGGCATGGTGGTCTCCCGCGCCGTCCTCACCGACTGGTTCCACGGCACTCCCGAGGCTCCCCGCCGCTTCGCGGCTCTGTCGGCCATCGTGTCCGTGGCGCCGGTGGCCGCCCCGGTGATCGGCGGCCTCATCCTCGGCGTCGCCTCCTGGCGGGTCGTCTTCCTCGTGCTGGCGGGCTTCGGCGTCCTCCTGGTCGTCGGCGTCCTGGTCTGGGTGCCGGAGAGCCTTCCTGTCTCCCGCAGGCGCTCCGGCGGTCTGGCCAGCACCTTCAGGGCCATGGCGGGGCTCGTCGGCAGACGCGCTCTGGTGGGTTACATCCTCGCCTCCTCCTTCGCGGGCGCGGGCCTGTTCACCTACATCGCGGGCTCGACGTTCGTCTTTCAAGAGGTCTACGGCGTCTCGCCCACCCAGTACAGCTTCGTCTTCGCCGTCAACGCCCTCGGCCTGCTGGCCAGCAGCGTCCTCTTCGGCCGCCTGTCCGCCCGGTTCCGGGTCAACACCCTGCTCGTCGGAGGCCTGGCCGTGGCCACGGTCGCGACCCTCGTCCTGCTCGTGCTGGTCGTCACCACCGGCGGAGGCTTCGTCGTCACCTGGGTCTGCCTCCTGCTCACCGTCACCGGCCTCGGCATCATCCTGCCCGCGACCATGACCATCGCCCAGTCCCTCGGCCACGACGCCCCCGGAGCGGCCTCAGGCCTCCTCGGCGGCGTCCAGTTCGTCCTGGGCGCCGCCGCGTCCCCCCTGGCGGGCCTGTTCGGAACGGCCAGCCCGACGCCGATGGTCGGCATCATGCTGGTTTCCTTCGCCCTCGCCGCCCTGGCCCTCGGCCTGCTCGCCCGCCCCTGGCAGGGGCACGGAGAGCCGGCCCGTACGGCGACGCGGGAGCCCTGAGGGATCTCCGCCGACCGCCCCCGCCCGCGTCCGGGATCAGGGGGTCACGATGGTCGGCACCGCGAAGAAGACGAGCATCGCGATCGCCACGCAGATCACGCAGATGATGAAGCCGAACAGCTCCCAGGCCCAGTCATGGTGCTGTTCGCCCTTCTTGGCCGGCCTGTGCCTGCGACGGGCCCGCCCGCTCGTCCGAGAGGGACGGGCGGCTTTCGTCGCGAGGCCCGTCCTCTTCTTCCCGGCCGTTCCCGCCTCGCCGGTCTCCGAGACCCCGGCCCCCGGACCCTGGATGACCGTGTCCTGAGCCGCGGTGTCGTGGATCGCGCCGTCCTGGGGGTCGTCGGCGGCCCGGGGAGCCTCCGTGAGCCAGGTCGTCAGTCCTTCAAGCCCGGGGCCCACCGCGCCGGGTCCCCTGGGCCCGGGCCCCGCGGAGCCGGAGGCCGTCGCGCTCTCCGGCTCCGTCTGCTCGGCGCGTGGCCGTTTCGCATGCCGAGCGCGGTCGCCGGGCACGGCGCCCAGTTCGTCCGCGGGCAGCGGCCAGTCGGGCGGCGCGGGGCGTGCCGCCCGGGGCTCCCACGAGTCGGAGGAGGCGGCGTCCAGCTCGTCGGCCTGCAGCGGCCAGCCGGGCAGGGGCGTCTCGGGGTCGAGGATGTCGCCCCGGGGGGCCGAGGCCACCAGCTTGTCGGTGTGGGGGCGCGCGGGCCTGGGCTCAGGGGTGAACGGGCGGAAAACGTCGTCGCCGGAGGAGGCGGAGGGGCTGGAGGAGTCGTCGCCGGGCAGGGCGTCCTCGGTCCGCGGGGCGTCGTCGAGCACGTCGGCGGGCAGCGGGGCCGACAGCGGCTTCGCCCTGCGGGGCTTGGGCCGCTGGAGCTTGCGCCGGGGAGAGCGGGGCACGATCTCGTCGAGCGCGCTCAGCACCGAGTCCTTGAGCTTCGGCATCGGCTCGGTCGTGGCCTCGTGCGCCGAGACGGCGTCCTGGTCGGGCGGCGAGAAGGGGTCGGGGAAACGGTCCTGCGGGGAGGAGACGGGGAAGAAGTCCGCGGGGGAGAAGGGCGGGGGCAGGTCGGGCGGGGAGAAGACGCTCGTGTTGGTCAGCGCGTCGGTCTCGGCGAGGGGCAGCGGCCAGGCGGGGCTGGTCGGCCACAGGGGCTTGAGCGGCGTCAGCGACGTGGAGGGCGCGCCCTCGGCGGACGGGGACCGCGGGACGGCCGTCGTGCCCGCTCGCGGGGCGGAGGCCGCCTCCGGCATGGCCCCCAGTGTGGCGACGCGCAGTGCCGCGGGGAGAGGGGCCCAGGGGGCGCGGACGAGGACGTCACGGATTGGGGCGATCCCCAGCGCGCCGAACGCGTCGGCCAGGTGGGCGGGCACCCGCGCGGAGGTCAGGGCCAGCTCCAGCGACTGGGAGAAACGGCGGCAGGCGCTCACGGTCAGCTCGTCGGCCGTGTCGGCGGCCACGTCGAGCACCCAGGACAGCTCGGAGACGTCCATCTCGCACACGCCGGACAGGTACAGCACCTCGCGCTGGTGCGGGCGCAGGTCGCGCAGCACCCGCTCGACGAAGGCGGGGACCGGGTCGGCGCCGGGCGCGGGCGGGGCGTAGACGACGTCGCGGTGCTGGATCTCGCGGCGGGCGAGCGCGTAGAGCGCGGCCCGCGGAGGCTCGGCGGCGTCCTGGGACTCGGTGGGGGAGACGGTCGCGAAGACGGCCGTCAGCACCGCCGCCGCGGAGTCCGGGTCACCCAGCTGGTCATGGCAGTAGGCGAACAGCCCGGCGGCGTGGTTGTCGTAGAGCTCGGTGATCAGTTCGCCGCGCGAGCGCTGACCGAGGATCGGTGGGGTCACGGGACCGGTTCCTCTGGGGTCGTGGTGAGGAGCAGCGAGGGCGTGAAGCCCGTGGTGCGTGTGACGGGAGGGGTCAGGGTCCACGATATGGGTAATCATGCTGAGTCGTTGAGGTTCTCAGCACTATTGAGTGTCCATTTGATAGATATCCCGCTAGCCTGGGCGGCTTCGACCGGGGGTAACGGGGCAGAGCCAGGAGGGCCGCCGTAGGCTGTTGGCCGACAGATCATGGGGCAGTTGTGGCAGGGGGGCCGCGGCCCTGCCGAGAAGCACGAGGATGCGCATGATCACATTTGACGGGGTCACCAAGCGGTACGCCGATGGGACCGTCGCCGTGGACCATCTGAGTCTCGAAGTCCCGACAGGGGAGATAACGGTGTTCGTCGGCCCCTCGGGGTGCGGCAAGACCACCTCTCTCCGCATGATCAACAGAATGATCGACGCGACGGAGGGCCGGATCCTCCTCGACGGCGTCGACGTCAAGACCATCGACCCGCCGACGCTCCGCCGGGGCATCGGCTACGTCATCCAGCAGGCGGGGCTCTTCCCGCACCGCAAGATCGTCGACAACGTCGCGACGGTTCCCCACCTGCTCGGCTGGGACAGGAAGAAGGCCCGTGACCGGGCCATGGAGCTGCTGGAACGGGTCGGGCTCGACCTCAAGCTGGCCGACCGGTACCCCTTCCAGCTCTCCGGAGGCCAGCAGCAGCGGGTCGGCGTGGCCCGCGCGCTGGCCGCCGACCCGCCGGTGCTGCTGATGGACGAGCCGTTCAGCGCGGTCGACCCCATCGTGCGCGCGAGCCTGCAGGAGGAGCTGCTCCGGCTGCAGGCCGAGCTCAACAAGACCATCGTGTTCGTCACCCACGACATCGACGAGGCCGTCAAGCTCGGCGACCGGGTGGCCGTGCTCCGCGTCGGCGGCCACCTCGCGCAGCTCGACGCCCCCTCGACGCTCCTCGCCAGACCGGCCGACGACTTCGTCCGCGAGTTCCTCGGCCGTGACCGCGGCATCCGGCGTCTGTCCTTCGTCACCGACGAGGGTGTACGGCTGCGCACCGACCTCACCGTGCCCGCCTCCGCCGAGATCTCCTCGGTGCGCGACACGGCCGAGCCCTGGCTGGCCGTCGTCGACGAGGAGAACCGGCCGCTCGGCTGGGTCTCGGTCAAGGACCTGCCGGAGTCCGGCACGCTGGCGGACGCGCGGCCGGCGCCGTACGGGACGTTCGTCAGGGGCCGCGACTCGCTGCGCGCCGCGCTGGACGCGACGCTGCTGTCCCCGTCGAGGAGCGCGATCGCGGTGGACGACTCGGGGCGGGTCGAGGGCGTGGCCACCCGCGAGGCGCTGGACGAGGCGCTGGACAAGGTCGCCGGAGGCGCCGGTGCATGAGGAACCGCTGGTCCGCTGGGACTGGATCGGGCGCAACTGGCCCAACATCCAGGTCCTGCTCGAGGACCACGTCGTCATGTCGCTGGTGCCGATCGTCGTGGGGCTGCTCGTCGCGCTCCCGCTCGGGCTGGCCTGCGTCCGCTGGCGCTGGCTCTACCAGCCGACCGTCGGCGTCATGAACGTGGTCTACTCACTGCCCTCGCTGGCCGTCTTCATCGTGCTCATCCCGGTCACGGGCCTCGCCACGCGGACGACCGTCATGATCCCGCTCACCTTCTACGCCATGGCGGTGCTGATCCCGGCGGTCGTCGACGGGCTCACCGCGGTCCCCGACCACGTGCGCCAGTCGGCGGTCGCCATGGGCTTCACCCCGTTGCGCAGACTGCTGCGGGTGGAGCTGCCGATCGCGGTGCCGGTCGTCCTGGCCGGGCTCAGGGTGGCCGCGGTCTCCAGCATCAGCCTGGTCAGCGTGGGCGCGCTGGTCGGCAGGGGCGGTCTCGGCTACCTGTTCATCGACGGCTGGCAGCGGCAGTTCTACACCCCGATCATCGTGGGCATCGTGCTGGTCGTGCTGCTGGCCGCGGTCGCCGACATGCTGCTGGTGCTGGCCCAGCGCCTGCTCACCCCGTGGTCGCGGGCGAGGGGGTCGGCGTGAACTGGCTGATCGACTTCTTCGGAGACCCGGCCAACTGGTCGGGCCCTGACGGCATCCCGGTCAGGCTGCTGGAGCACCTGCAGTTCTCCGCGCTCTCGCTGCTGCTCGCCGTGCTGATCGCGCTGCCGCTCGGGCTGTGGATCGGCCACACCGGCAAGGGGGCGCTGTTCGCCGTGCTGAGCGCGAACGCCGCCCGCGCCCTTCCGACGCTGGGCCTGCTGGTGCTCATCGTGCTGCTGATGGGCGTCGGCACCGACATCCCGGTGCTGATCCCGCTGGTCGCGCTCGCCGTGCCGCCGATCCTGGTCAACACCTACGAGGGCATCAGGGGCGTCGACCCCGAGCTCAGGGACGCCGCGTACGGCATGGGCCTGCGGGGCGGCCAGGTCCTCGGCCGGGTGCTCGTGCCGGTGGCGCTGCCGCTCATCCTGCTCGGCCTGCGGATCGCGGCCATCCAGGTGGTCTCGACCGCGACCGTGGCCGCCTACGTGGGGCTGGGCGGTCTCGGCAGGTTCATCATCGACGGCCTCGCGACCAAGGACTTCCCGCGCACGATCGGGGGAGCGGTGCTCGTCGCGCTGCTGGCCCTGGCCGTCCAGCTGGGCTTCACGTTCATCCAGCGCCTTGTGGTCTCTCCGGGGGTGAGCGAGCGCCAGGCCGTACGGTAATGTCTTTATTACCCCCCGTTTTAGAAGGGAACAGCACGATGAAGCGCCTTTTCAGCACCGTGGTGGTCGCCCTCACCGCGGCGCTCGCACTCAGCGCGTGCGGCGGCGGTGACCCGCTCACCAGCGCCTCCCCGAGCCCGGCGGGCTCAGGGGCCGCGTCGACGTCCGGGGGGAACGGGGGCGGCGGGGGCAAGGCCGTCGTCGGTTCGGCCAACTTCCCGGAGAACGTCCTGCTCGCCGAGATCTACGCCCAGGCGCTCGAGGCCAAGGGCGTCCAGGTCGAGAAGAAGCTCAACATCGGCAGCCGCGAGGTCCTCTACGACCAGGTCAAGAGCGGCGGCCTGACCGTCCTTCCCGAATACGTCGGCTCGCTGCTCGCCTTCGTCGACAAGACGACCACGGCGAAGAGCAAGGACGACGTCGTCGCAGGCCTCAAGGAGAAGCTCCCGGCTGAGCTGGAGGTCCTCGAGCCCGCCGCGGCCGAGGACAACAACTCGCTGACCGTCACCAGGGAGACCGCCCAGAAGCAGGGCCTGGCCACGATCGAGGACCTGGTCAAGGTCGCCAAGGGCTACTCCGTCGGCGGTCCGCCCGAGTTCCAGTCCCGCCAGGAGAAGAACTTCAAGGACACCTACGGTCTGGAGTTCAAGGAGTGGAAGAAGACCGGCGACGCGACCGCTGACGCGATCAGGGACGGCAATGTCCAGGTCGGCAACGTCTTCACCACCGACCCCAAGATCGTGATCAACGGTCTCATCTCGCTGAAGGACACCAAGAACGCCTTCGCCGCCGACAACGTCGTTCCCCTGGTCAACAAGGCGGCCGCGAACGACACCGTCAGGACCACGCTGAACGCCGTCTCCGCCAAGCTCGACACCCCCGGTCTCCTCGCGCTGATGAAGCGTGTCGCGATCGACAAGGAGGACGCCGCCACGGTCGCCAAGGACTGGCTGACCCAGAACGGCCTGGTGTAGACGCCGGCCCCTGCCGGTTGTGACCCCACGCCGGCCCCGGCCGGTTGTGACCCCTCCCGCGGCCCGCGCCCCGACCGGCGCGGGCCGCGTCATGTCGGGCCCCGCGAGCTCGAGCGGGCCCCACGAGCCCGAGCGGCCCGAGGCCCGGCCCCGCCCTCCGTTCGGGATGATGACCACATGAACGAGTTCATCGAGGCCATGGCGCAGCTGCCGACCGGCGTGACGGTCGTCACCGTGAAGGACGAGCGCGACGACGTGGGAACCACGGTCGGCACCTTCACCTCGGTCTCGCTCGACCCCCAGCTGGTCATGGTGAGCATGGAGAACACCGGCTATCTCAACGAACTGCTGCTGCGCCGCGACCGCTGGGCCGCGAGCGTGCTGTCCGCGGAGCAGAAGGCGATCGCCAGCCGCTTCGCCACCGCGGGCCGCCCCGGCGCGCGCCTCCTGCTGGCCGGGACGCCGCACCACAGGGGGAAGCTGAGCGAGGCCCTCGTCGTGGACGGCGGCGTCACCGCCCTGGAAGCCGAGACGATCAAGGTCGTCCCCGCGGGAGACCACACGCTCTTCGTCGCCCGCGTGCTGGGCGTGGACTACGTCACCCCAGGCCTCGCCCCTCTCGTACGGCTCCGCGGCCGCTACCGCCCCGTCGGCTGACCCAGCCCGCCCGCCCCGCCGGTCGGAGGTGACCGGCGGGGCGGCGAGGACGGGAGCGGGCGGCCGACCGGCGTCAGCGAGTCGGCCGGGAGCCGGGAGCGGTCAGCGGATCGTCCAGGAGCCGGGGAGCATGAGGGGGCCGTAGGACGGCAGGCCGAGCTCGGTGGCGAGGTGGGCCAGCGGGCCCCAGGCCTCCAGACGGACCCTGGCCAGCGCGGCGGCCCTGTCCTCGCTGGAGTCCACGGGGCGCAGACGCTCAAGGGGGTTCAGCTTGGGGTAGCCGCGCACCGGGGCGTCCGCGGGCAGGCCGGCCTTCTGGCGGGCCAGGGCCAGGGCGTCCTCGAGGCCGCCGAGCTCGTCGACCAGCCCGCCCTCGTGGGCGTCCGCGCCGGTCCAGACCCGGCCCCTGGCCAGCTCGTGGGCGCGCTCGCGCGTCAGGCCGCGGCCTTCGGCCACCTTGTTCACGAAGTCGTCGTAGATCCGGTCGAGCCAGGCGTTGACCCGTGCCCACTGGGCCTCGGAGAAGGCGTTCGTCGGGGAGAACATCCCGGCGTTCGCGCCCTCGCCGACCGTCTCGGAGGACACGCCGAGCTTCTCCAGCAGCCCGCCGATGACGGCCTTTCCACCGAACACGCCGATGGAGCCGGTGAGCGTGCCGGGCTGGGCCACGATCGCGTCGGCGGCCATCGAGACCATGTAGCCGCCGGAAGCCGCCACGTCGCCCATCGAGACGATGATCGGCTTGCCCGCCTTGCGGGTGAGGACGACCTCGCGCCAGATGGCGTCCGAGGCCACGTAGGAGCCGCCGGGACTGTCCACCCGAAAGACGACGGCCTTGACGTGGTCGTCGCGCCGGGCGGCGCGCAGAGCGGCGCAGACGGTGTCCGAGCCCATCGCCCCGCCTCCGCCCAGGGGGCTGCGCCCGCTGCGGCCGAGGCGGATCGGGCCGTTGCCGTGAACCAGCGCGACCGTCTGGGCGCCGGGGTGCGGGAGCTTGCCGGTGATCTGCCCCTTGGCGTAGCGGCCGACGTAGAGCAGCAGCGCGTCCTCGCCCGCGGCCCGCTTGACCTCGTCGTAGACCTCGTCGCGGTAGGCCATCCTGTCGACCAGCCCGGCCTCGACCGCCTCGGCGCCGATGAACGGGCCCTGGTCGACGAGCTCGCGCACCTTGGCGGGCTCCAGGCCGCGCCCCTCCGCGACGCCCGCGACGACCTGCTCGGTGACCGACTCGGTGATCCGGCTCATCGACTCGCGATGGGCGTCGGTCATGTGGTCCTGGGTGAAGGCGTTGGCGGCGGTCTTGTATTCGTGCCGCTGGCCGAGTTGGTACTCCACACCGAGCTTGCCGAGCGCTCCGCGCAGGAAACGCTGCTCCATCGAGACGCCGGTCAGGCCGACGTCGCCGGAGGGCTGAAGGTAGACCCGCTCGAAGGCGGTGGCCAGGTAGTAGGGCAGGGTGCCCGCGCCGAACTCGCCGAACGTCTCGGCGAACGCGACCGTCAGCTTGCCCGAGGCCCTGAACTGGGCCACGGCGTGCCGCAGGTCCTGCACGGTCGCCAGGCCGAGCGGCTGGGCGCCGATCTTGACGATCAGCGCCTTGACCCTGTCGTCCTTCCTGGCGCGCCGCAGCCCGGACAGCACGTCGGCCAGGCGCGTCTTGCGCATGGACAGGAGCGCGCCCAGCGGGTCGGCGGGAGGACCTTCGGTCAGCCCCTCGGTGAGGTCGAGTTCAAGGACCAGTGGAGCGGTGCGTCGCTGCCGGAACCGGTCGACGGTGTCGATGATCACCTTGGTCGCGTCCATGCTCTCACCCTAAGCGACGTATCCGGGGATGAGACGCTCCGAACGGCACATCCCGAGCTCGCCTCGTCTTCCGGCTCATGCCGTACGGCGGGCGTTGATGTGCTTTCTCAGCAGCGAGACCGAACCGGAGGGGAACGCTCCCCGCAGGCGGCGGTCCTCCGCAGTGGTCAGGGTGTTCTTGACCGTGGACGTCCCCGTGACCCTGGCGGTGAAGTTGACCCCGCCGTGCGCCCAGTTCAGCCACGCGGCCAGCAGCTCGCTTTCGAACTTCGCCCGCTTGGTCTTCTTGGCGGGCTTGAGCACCCGCTGGGCGGCGGCCAGCGTGGAGACGCCGGTGAGCTCGGAGAAGACCCTGCTGGCCTTGCTCGTCATGCCGAGGTAGCACTTGAGCGTCGCGTCCGTCAGGGTTCCCTTGCCCCGGCCGACCTCGACGGCCCAGCGCGCGGCGCTCAGCGTCTTCTTCGACTTCCCTCTGGTGCACACCGCCGCGGAGGCCGCGGGGGCGGTCGCGGCCGGAGTCGGGGACGCGGTCACGGTCACCGTGACGGTCACCGTCGGCAGCGGGATCGGCGCCGGGGCCTGCGTCGGCCCGGGGGGCGGGGCGAGGGAGCCGGGTTCGGGGCTCGGGGTGGGGGCCGGGTCCTCGTCGGGGGAGTCGTCGCCGGGATCCTCCGGGGTGGACTCGTCCGGATCCGGGTCGGGCGACTGGGTCACGGGCGGCGAGGGGGCGGCTCCGGTGAGCGCGCCGTACAGGTCGAGGCGGGGTGTGGTGACCCCGTCGTAGACGATCGGGCGACCCGCCGCGGTGAGCCTGCCGACGAGGGTGTCGGGGGCGGTGGCGGCGCTGTCGGGGGCGGTCTCCGCGGCCTTCTGGGCCAGTACGGCCAGCGCCCCGGTGACGTGCGGGGTGGACATCGAGGTTCCGCTGTAGATCTCGGTGCCGCCGTCGGGCACCGAGGAGTCGACGTCGACGCCGGGGGCGAAGAGGTCGAGCACGGGACCGTGGTTCGACCAGTCGGCGACGCGGTCGGCGTCGTCGGTCGCCCCCACGGTCACCGCGCCCGAGAGGCATCCGGGGGCTCCCGCGCCGGGGCCGCCCTCGTTCCCCGCGGCGGCGACGGTCACGACGCCCTTGGCGCGCAGCGTGTCGATCCGCTCCTTCATCGCCTGGACCTCGGGCTCGCCGTCGCAGTTCCCGTCGTAGAGGCCGCCGCCGAGGCTGAGGTTGACCGAGACGAGGCCTGGAACGGTGTCCTTCAGCTCCGCGACGCGGTCGAGCGCGAGCAGGAGCGAGGACTCGTAGGCGGTCAGGCAGGAGCCGCCGCCGGGGCAGTCGTCCAGACGGCTGAAGACCTGGAACGCCACGATGTCGGCCCCGGGCGCGACGGCGTGCGCGATGCCCGCCACGTGGGTGCCGTGCTCGCACAGGTTGGTCGAGCCCTCCAGGCAGGCGGCGGTCCGGGCGTCGGCGGAGTCGTCGGAGTCGTCCGTCTCCTGGCCGTTCGGGCACAGCGACTTCGCGCCGTTGTCCGTCGCGGAGAAGCAGAACTCCCGCACGACCTTGCCGCCCAGCGCGGGGTGGTCCCTGTCGATCCCGGTGTCGATGACCGCGATCGTCCTGCCCCTGCCGTCCGCGCCCTCCGCGTGGGCCCGGTCGGCGCCGATCAGCCGCAGCCCGGAGGCCAGGGAGGTCGGGAAGTAGGTGCGGTCGCGGCGGATCGAGACCACCCGGGGGTCCTTGGCGAGCTCGGCGAGCGAGTCGCCGGTGCCCTGCACGACGATGAAGGAGGTGTCCTCGGGCTGGAGCACGACGTCGGCCCCGGGCAGTGCCTGCGCCTCACCGGCGACGGGGGCGGCCTGGGCCGGAGCGGTCACCTCGACGATGACCCTCGCGCCGTCCTCGTCGGCGTCGAGTCCCACCTCCAGCTTCGGGGCCGGAGAGGCCGCGGGGTCCGGCTGCGCGGGCTCCGGGGCGTCCGTCGGGGGCGTCTGCGAGCCGGTCGCCTGAGTGGTCTGTGCTGTCTGGCCTGTCTGGCCGCCGGGTTGCTCCTCGGCGAGGGCGGGTGCGACAGGGGTGATGGTGAGCACGATCACGAGGGCCACGAGGGCTCGAAGTCGCACACGTCCTCCGGGGGGATAGGACAGCTCCGGGCGGTCGATCAGGCGATACGGAGTCTAAGCAGTGATCTCTGCCCGGTGAATACCCCGTTCCGGATTTTGAGGATCTTCTCCGACACAGTTCACATACGCCTCGTGTCGCATACGGCTCACGTATGTCTCCCGGACATGGCTCGACCCCCCGCGGCGTGACGCGCACGGAGGGCCGAGTGTCCGAAATATTACTTGAGTCCGTTGGCGAGCGCAGTGATGAGCTCACCGTTCGGGGTGTCGCCGCTGGTCTCCCAGAAGAACGCGCCACCCAGACCCTGGCCCTTGGCCCAGGCCATCTTGCTGCTGATGGTGGCGGGGGTGTCGTAGCTCCACCAGTTGCCGCCGCAGAAGGCGTAGGCCGTGCCGGCGATGGTGCCGTTGGAGGGGCACTTGGTCTTGAGGACCTTGTAGTCCTCGATGCCCGCCTCGTAGGTGCCCTGGGCCGCGCCGGTGGCGGTGCCGCCCGGAGTCGCCTGGGTCACGCCGGTCCAGCCGCGGCCGTAGAAGCCGATGCCGAGCAGGATCTTGCTGGCGGGAACGCCCTTGCCCTTCAGCTTCTCAACGGCGGCGACGGAGTTGAAGCCCTCCTTCGGAATGCCGTTGTAGGTCGTCAGGGGCGAGTGCGGAGCCGTCGGGCCCTTGGCGTCCCAGGCGCCGAAGAAGTCGTAGGTCATCGGCATGATCCAGTCGAGGTACTGGGCGCCACCGGCGTAGTCGGCGACGTCCATCTTGCCGCCGTCGGAGCCGTCGGCGGTGATCGCCGAGGTGACCAGGGCGCTGGAGCCGAACTTGGCGCGCAGCGCGGAGACGACCTTCTTGTAGGCGTCGGGGCCGCTGGTGTCACAGGTCAGGCCACAGGCGTTGGGGTACTCCCAGTCGACGTCGATGCCGTCGAAGACGTCAGCCCAGCGCGGGTCCTCGACCATCTTGTAGCAGGAGTCGGCGAACGCGGCCGGGTTGGCCGCGGCCTGGGTGAAGCCGCCGGACCAGGTCCAGCCACCGACGGAGTAGATGATCTTAATGTTCGGGTAGGCCTTCTTCAGCTTGCGAAGCTGGTTGAAGTTGCCGCGCAGCGGCTGGTCCCACGTGTCGGCGACGCCGTCGACGCTCTGGTCGGCGGTGTAGGCCTTCTCGTAGTCGGCGTAGGAGTCGCCGATCGCGCAGCGGCCGCCCGCGGTGTTGCCGAAGGCGTACAGCAGGTGGGTCAGCTTCGGCGCGGTGCCGCTGGTGACCAGGTTCTTCACGTGGTAGTTGCGGCCGTAGACGCCCCACTCGGTGAAGTAGCCCACGACCTTCTTGCCGCCGTTGCCGGTCGGCTCGATCGTCGGCGTCACGGTCGGCGACGGCGAGGTGGTCGGCGTCACCGTCGGTGAGGGCGAGGTGGTCGGCGTCACCGTCGGCGACGGCGAGTTGGTCGGCGTCACGGTCGGCGTCGGAGTGGGGTTGCTGCCGCCGTCACAGGAAGCGCCGTTGAGCTTACAGTCCAGCACTCCGGACACTCCGCCGGGCGAGCCGGTGAAACCGAAGCTCACCGAGGCCCCCGCGGCCAGAGCTCCGTTCCACGACTTGTTGACGAAGGTGTAGTGGTTGCCGCTCTTGGTCAGGTCGGCGTCCCACGCGGAGGCGATCGACTTGCCCGCGGGGAGGTCAAATTCGACCTTCCAGCTGCTGAGAGCAGTCGATCCGGCCTTCACGGTGACATTGCCCTGGAAGCCTGAGCCCCAGTCGGACGTGGTGGTGTAAGTCGCGGTGGCGGAAGTGGCCGCGCTCGCGGTGCTCATCCCTATTCCAATGGGGACGAGCAGCGCTGTCGCTGCAATCAAGGAGCCGATGGTGATTCGTCGCAAGGGTCGCTCCAGGTCAAAGAGTTCCTAGCCCCCGAATTCATAGGAAAGTTTCCTATTAGTTTCCAGAGCGTAGGTTGTCGTTCCCGGACGGTCAATGGCTCGCTGACCGATATAAGGCGGATTTAAGGTTTCCTGGAGACCCCCGGAAGCCCGCCGAGCAGGAAAAAGGGCCGGTCACGCCCCGCGTGACCGGCCTGGACCGATGTGAAAAATTTATCGGCCCCTGTTGACACTCCTGTTCGGAAGATCGGTCAAGAGGCTCCCGTCGGACGCACCTCCGAGCGTGCGCGTCCACCGGACCCGCCCGCACCGGGCCTGTCGGAACCGGACTCGCCCGTACCGGGCCTGTCGGAACCGGGAGCGCCGATGCGGCGAGCGGCGACGCGAGGCGAAGCGGCGTCCGCTCCGGCGGCGATCGCGGCCCCGGCCAGATCCGGCGTCGCGCCCGTGCCGGTTCCGGACTCACCCCCGGCCTTCCCCGAGGCGACCTTTCCTGTCGCGGCGTCCGCCTCGGCGCGCGCGCCCGTCACGGTCTCCACGGGAACGGAGGTCGCGCTCTGCCGCAGCCAGACGGCGCCCAGGGGCGGCACCCGCAGCCGGGCGGAGTACGGCAGGCCGTGCATGGGCTCCTCGACCGCCTCGACCGCGCCCAGGTTGCCGACCCCGCTGCCCGCGTAGTCGTAGGCGTCGGTGTTGAGCGCCTCCTCCCACGTGCCGCTGGAGGGCAGGCCCAGACGGTACTCCTCGTGGGGCGCGCCGGAGAAGTTGACCACGCAGGCCACAGCCGACCCGTCAGGGGCGTACCTCAGGAAGGAGAACACGTTGCCCTGCGCGTCGTCGGCGTCGATCCAGCGGAAGCCGTCGGGGGTGGCGTCGAGGGTCCACAACGCGGGGGTCTCCCGGTAGATCCGGTTGAGGTCCCGGACCAGCCGCTGGACCCCCTTGTGCCCGTCGAAGTCGAGCACCCACCAGTCGAGGCCCTTGCTCTCCGACCACTCCGACCCCTGGCCGAACTCCCCGCCCATGAACAGCAGCTGCTTGCCGGGGTGGGCCCACATGAAGGCGAACAGCGCGCGCAGGTTGGCGAACCGCTGCCACTCGTCACCGGGCATCTTGCCGAGCAGCGACCCCTTGCCGTGCACGACCTCGTCGTGCGACAGCGGCAGCACGAAGTTCTCCGAGTAGGCGTACATCAGCGAGAACGTCATCTGGTGATGGTGGTACTGCCGGAAGACCGGCTCGTGCCTGAGGTAGGCGAGGGTGTCGTGCATCCACCCCATGTTCCACTTGAACCCGAAGCCGAGCCCGCCCAGGTGTACGGGCCTGGAGACCCCGGGCCAGGCGGTCGACTCCTCCGCCACGGTGATGATCCCCGGCTGGTCGCGGTAGGAGACCATGTTCATCTCCTTGAGGAACTCGACCGCGTCGAGGTTCTCGCGCCCGCCGTACTCGTTCGGCGTCCACTCGCCCTCGCGCCGGGAGTAGTCCAGGTAGAGCATCGAGGCGACCGCGTCCACGCGCAGCCCGTCGATGTGGAACTCGCGCAGCCAGAACAGCGCGTTGGCCACCAGGAAGTTGCGCACCTCCCTGCGGCCGAAGTCGAAGACGTAGGTTCCCCAGTCCGGGTGCTCGCCCCTGGCCGGGTCCGCGTGCTCGTAGAGCGGTGTCCCGTCGAACCTGGCCAGCGCCCAGTCGTCCATCGGGAAGTGTGCGGGCACCCAGTCGACCAGCACGCCGACGCCCGCCTCGTGCAGGCGGTCGACCAGGTACCGGAAGTCGTCGGGGCTGCCGAAACGGGCCGTCGGCGCGTAGTAGGACGTCACCTGATAGCCCCACGAACCGCCGAACGGGTGCTCGGCGACAGGCAGGAACTCCACGTGCGTGAACCCCATGTCGACCACGTAGTCGACCAGCTCGGTGGCCAGCTCACGGTAGGAGAGCCCGGGCCGCCACGAACCGAGGTGCACCTCGTAGGTGCTCATCGGCTCCTTCAGCGCGTCGGCGTTCGCGCGCCGTCGCATCCACTCCTCGTCGCCCCATTCGTAGGCCGACCTCTCGATCACCGAGGCCGTCGCGGGCGGCACCTCGGTGCGCCTGGCCATCGGGTCGGCCTTGGCCCGCCACACGCTGTCGGCGCCGAGCACGTGGAACTTGTAGTGGTCGCCCTCCCCGAGGCCGGGGACGAAGAGCTCCCACACGCCGGACCTGCCCAGCGAGCGCATCGGGTGGGCCGTGCCGTCCCAGTGGTTGAAGTCGCCGATCACCCGGACGCCCCGCGCGTTCGGCGCCCACACGGCGAAGGCCGTGCCCTCCACGTCCTCGTGCCGCATGACCCGCGCGCCGAGCACCTCCCACAGCCGCTCGTGGCGTCCCTCGCCGATCAGGTGCAGGTCCACCTCGCCCAACGTGGGCCAGTGCCGGTACGGGTCGGCCATCTCGTACGGCTCGGCTCCCTGGTAGGCGACCCGGAAGCGGTAGTCGGGAACCTTGTCCAGCCCGGTGAGCGTCACCGCGAACACCCCGTGGGCCACGTGCTCCATGTCATGGGCGTGATCGTCCACCACGACCTGGACCTTCTCCGCGAGCGGCCGCAACGTCCTGATGGTCACGCCCCCCGGCCCCGGGTGCGCGCCCAGGATCGAATGCGGATCGTGGTGCGCTCCGCCCGCGAGCCGCTCCAGGTCCAAGTCCGCGTTCATGGATCACTCCCGTAGATCGGTATCCCCTAACCCTGCCCTACCCGGGCGTTACCACCCATGCCCTTGTCCGCTATCACCATGCGTGTCGTGAAAATGTGCGGATACGTAGGGGGAAAAATCCCGTTTGTTGTCATTGGGCGTTACGGAAACACTGCCTGCTGATCCCGTTGATCATACGGAGGACGACGACGCGTTCGCGCACTTCACCGCCTCTTTCTCCGGCCCGACGCCCGCCGCTTCGACAGGGCGGAGCGCCGCCTGCCCGGCGCCGTCTCCGGGCCGCCTTCACAGATGGTCCGGACGGAGAACCGGCGAGGGCGGAGCAGTGTGCGACAGGCGTTTCCAGGCGACGGGGAGCGGATGGAGCCGGATTGTTCGGCGCGCGGCGAAATCAGCCACACTAAGGCAGCAAATGGACTCAACCACCCCGCCCCCCAAGCCCGTCCGGCCAGAGCCCGCCGTTTCCGATCCCGAGTCAGAGCCGGTTTCCAAGCCCGACCAGGACGCCGAACCCGACCAGGAGCCCGAGCCCGAGCAGGACGCCGAGGGCGATCAGGACGCCGAGTCCGAGCAGGACGCCGAACCCGACCAGGATCCCGGACCGGAACCGAGGCCGGCCCTCGCCCCCCGGCCTGGACCCGCGCTCGTGCGCACCGGAGCGGGAACGGTCCCGCACCCGCCGCCTCCTGATCCTCCGTCTGATCCGCCGTCCCCTGTGCCGACCTCGCGGTCGTGGGTCTCGCCTCCCTTCAACCAGCGCTCCTCCCGGTCGTTCGTGTTCGTCCCGGAGCCTCGGCCGCTGGAGCGCCTCGTGGACCTCGCCGTCGTGGCGCTCGTCGCGCTGTTCGTGGACGTTCTGGCCGAGATCGCAATCATGCTGGCGGGACCCACTCTCGCCGCCGCGTCCAGGATCCTCGCCGAGGAGTCCGGCATGAGCGCGGACACCGTCCTGGACTGGCTGCTGATCCTGCTGCATCTGTCGACCAGCGCTCCCGCCGGGATGACCTTCATGTTCTGGCTGCTGCAGGCACGTCTGAACGCCCAGTCGCTGACCCGGGTCCCTCACCGCTGGCTCAAGACCTTCATCCTGGTGGGCTGGTTCGTTCCGGTCGTCAACTGCTGGCTCCCCAAGCAGATCGTGGACGACATCTGGGCGTCGTCCAGGCCGGGCGGCGTGCGCGGTGGGAACATCGCCAGGGAGACGCACTCCGGGCTGGTCTGGGCCTGGTGGATCCTGTGGCTGCTGGCGAACGGGATGACGTGGCTGAGCACGTGGACGTTCGCCGCCCCCGGCCATCGCGGCCTTGCCGCCTCGATCCTGCTCAACGCCTTCTTCCTGTTTCCCACGGTGGTCGCGGCGATCCTGCAGGCCGCGGTCATCCTGCGGATCACCCACTTCCAGGAGAACCATGTGCTCCGGGAGCGTCGTCTGCTCCAGGAACGCCGTCTCGCCCTCCAGCGGTCCTGGACAGAGCGGACAGAGGAGACACCGGTGGGGAGTCAGTAGGGGTTGCGGGCGGTGACGTCGCGAGGGGTGATCCGGAAGCCCTGCCAGTGGGTCGGCATGGGGTCGCTGTCCTCGTCGCGGGCGACGTGGTGGTAGTCGACGTTGACCCACAGCACGGGATCGGTGAGCCTCTCGCCGTTGACGTAACGGTCGACGGATTTGGCGCACCGGGGAGCGGGGTTGGTGGTCGCCAGGCGTTCGCAGGAGCGGTAGTCGGTGACGTAGAGGTCGGCGCGGGTGAAGGCCTCGTTCGCCGGGCCGCGGTACTCCGCGCTGCCGGAGTTCTCGATCTCCCAGGAGACGGGGTGCCTGTCGGCGTTGCGGATCCGGCGGTCGACCACGCGCCACCAGCGGGCCCGTCCGTTGACGGCCCTGGTCTCCCGGGTGAGGACCGTGCGCTTGATCGTGCGCCTGGCCGTGCCCGCGCCCGTGAAGTCGTACTGCTCGACGACGTCGCCCGTCCTGCCCTGGATGTCGAAGTCCAGACGCCAGAAGACGTTGTGGGTGTGGCTCGCCTCGAAGTGCTTGCTTCCCACGCCGATCGGCCAGCCGTGTCTGGGCGTGGTGGTGAACCCCGCCAGCGAGCCGGTCGCGCCCACGCGCGGGGCGATCGCGCCGTCGTCGGAGAAGGCCCATTCGACGATGTAGGTGTACCAGCCCAGCTGGAAGGCGGCGAACACCACCAGGTCGCTGCCCTGGGCGGTCCGGCCCGACCCCTCCTCGTCCGACTTCAGGTAGGCGTGGCCGCGAGGCCTGGTCGTCACACAGACGAACTGCTCGCGACGCTCGCCTCCCGGGCAGTCGGCGGCCTGCAACGGGATCGCGGTGTAGCCCATCGCCCCGATGTCGTGGAAGCGGGGGCTGCCCTTGTCGTAGGGCACGTGGATCTGGGCCAGCGCGGCGCTGCGCAGCACGCTGACCGGCGTGCCGCCCCTGGGGGTGTAGACCACTCTGCCGAGGGTCAGCCCCTCGATGTTGCGCATCTCCCAGCACAGCCGCCAGCGCGCGCCGTTCGGCAGGGTCCTGTCCACCCGGTACGACGCGCTGCACGGCGGCGTCGGAGCCGCCTGCGCGCCCCGGGTGACCGTGGTGCCCGCGACGGCGCCCGCGATCCCGGCCCCGGGGAAGGCCGTCGCGCAGCACAGGGCCAGAGCGAGCACGACGCGCAGACGCCGGGGACCGGAGGCGGCGCGCGAGCCCACAGGAAGGGCGCGGAGGCCCGGGGGAGAGCCGACGGCCAGGGGAAGGAGGAAGGCGAAGAAGCGCATGAGGGGCGGCAGGAGGAACACGGTCACCACTCCAGGACGTGGATCTTCTTGGCGGACAGGTCGACGACGATCCGGCTGGTGTCCAGCCATCTGCCGCCGGGCAGGCGGACGAACAGCCGCATGCACCGGTGGGTCGCGCACCGCGTGGCGGCTCCGCCCTCCTCCTGTGACGGGGTGAAGATCAGCCCCCGCAGTCCGAGGTCCGACGCCGACCGGGGCGGCCCGCCCGCGACCAGGGCGTAGGCGCGCCGTACGCCCTCCCCGAGTTTCGAGTGGGCCAGCAGCAGCTCGGCGGCCGTCAGCTCCTCGGCCTTGGACGGCGGCGGCTGCACGCCGTGCGAGACGGTCTCCTTCACGACCCTGCCGCCGGCGAGGTCGACGGTCCGCACGGTGAGGGTGTCGGTGCCGTAGTCGTACAGGTACGCCTCGGCGAGCCGGTGCCCCCCGTCTGAGCTCCCGCCCTCCCAGCCGTCCCCGGAGCCTCCGGGGTCCTTGTCGTCGCCGCGCTCGACGTAGAGCAGCCTGACCCGCCCCGACGACATGGCCTGCCGCGAGACCGCCGAGGCGACCGCCTCGGCTCGTTCGATCTCCGCGCCGGTCAACGGGTCCGCGGGTGCGGGCGTGGACACCGCCGTCCCCGCCGCCCGCGCCGCACGCGGCCCCCGCTCGGCGGGCAGGAACGACAGCACCACCCCCGCGGCGGCGACCGCCCCCGCCCCCACGATCGCGACCACGACCCGTCGCCGCCCCATGACCACCCTCTTTACCGATTGTTGAACATCGACTGCGAAGGGTAGTTGACGTTCGGCATCAGTGCAGGTCAAACGGCATATTGCGGCTTTGGCGGCTATTGCTGAGGTCTGGGGGTGACCGGTGGGGAGTCGCGGCTGTCGTCGGCGAGCGCCAGGCGGCGGGCCGTCCACTGCGCGAGCCACCCGTGCGCCGCCACCAGCACGGCGAAGGCCACGGTCAGCGCCGCGAGCAGCGGCAGCCACTCCTCGTCGGCCAGCAGGAGGGACTTGGGGTCTCCGAATCCGGTGCTGACCGCGAGCCACCCGGTGACCGCCGTGGTCGCCCATCGGCCGCCGCGCCTGAGGGCCGGGCGCGCGGTCGCGGTGGCGGCGGCCGGAACGGCGAGGACGGCGAAGGTCACAACGATCGCCACCGTTCCCGCCAGGGAGAAGCCGCTGTCCACGCCGATGGCGAGCACGATCGCGCGCATCAACAGCCGGGCCCCGAGGCCGACCACCAGACCGGCCGTCAGCGCCGCCGCAGCCGTCGCCCACACCGTGCGGCCCAGCCGCCGTTCCCGCACGCGTACTTCTTGCATTTAAGAGGATTTAGAGGGATTTTTCCGGCGAGGCAATGCCGGACGGGATCCGAAACCGGCTCGTTATCGGTCGAGGTTCGATCGCGAGGCACGGTCGGGTGTGGGCTCGGGTGCAAGGCCGAGTGCATGGTCGGGTGCGCGGCCGGGCGTGTGGTCGGGTGTGCGGTGGTCTTCCCGGCCTGTGGCGTCCGGCCGCCCCGCCACGGCGGTGAGCCGCCAGCGGGCCCAGGCCGCCTTGCCGGGGCCGTCCGGGAGCGGGGCGGTGCCGGAGTCGTCGGCGAGGGCGTCCACGATGGTCAGGCCACGGCCGTGGACCGCCTCGACCCCGAGGTCGAGGTGACGGGGCTGGTCGGGGCCGTGGTCGGTGACCCGGACGGACAGCTCGCCCGCTCCGGCCCACAGGGAGAGCCTGACCGGGGGCTCGCCGTAGGTGACCGCGTTGGCGAGCAGCTCGCCGACCACCAGGACGACATCGTCGGCGAGGTACGCGAGCGCCCACGCGGTCAGGGTCTCCCGCACCGCGCGGCGGACCTCGCCGATCGCCGACGGGTCGTACGGCGGGTCCCAGCACGCGGCGCGCAGGCCGTTCGGCGTCTCGGGCACGGCTCCTCCGGGGAGAGGCGGGGTGGAAACGACGGGGGAGAAGGCCCGGCCGGACCGGTCCGACGGGGATGGGGGCGGGGGCGGTCGGTCCGCCGGAGGATGTGGGAGCTGGGGCGGTCGGTCATCCGGAGGTGGCGAGGTCCGGGGCGGGGCGGTCTGTTCGGCCTCGCGCATCAGTGCCTCCAGTTCCTCGGCGGTGGGGGCCTGGACGGTCAGGAGATCGGAGGTGGGCCAGTGGGCCACGGCGTGGAAGCACCGGGTGCCCACGCCGTACCAGATGGCCCATTCGTCCTCGGCTAGGTCCAGCTCCTCGGCGCGCTGCCGGTTGACCGTGTCCCAGCGCCGGGGACGGACCTGCGTCACGGGCTCGCCGCGCCGGTGGCGTCCGCCGTACCGTGCCGGGTTCTCGTGCCAGGTCATGTCACGTTCTCCTCCCGTGGTCTCCCTCTCGGGGAGGACAGGTCCTGGTGATCATGTGCTTTGGGGGTGGCGTGTACCGGTGCCCGGCAGCGTGAGGTGTCCGCTGCCGTGCTCGCCAGGCTTACGGAGCGGTGACATCTCCCTGACCTGCTGATCCGCGAACGCCCCGGGAACAAAACGCCTTTTCCAGACCTCGTCCCACACCTTTTTCCTCCTTTATTCGGACAGGGCCAGCGTTTTTTCCGGCGAAGTTGGAGTTGCCGCGCTATATGCATGACGGAACCCCTCCGAAGAGGCTCCCTTTCCTCCTCGCTCACTTCACAGCGTGCCCCTGACCGGCTACGTTAGGTATCGAAAGCCGCAACACATTGCCACTACAGTTTGTGCTGCGTGTGCTGAAGTGTGCTGAAACTGTGCTGCTGTGCTGACGGAGCGGCGATTCCCCCGACGGATGGAGTTGAAATGTCCGCGTTATCCAAATCTGACCCGTTGGCTAAGCCTCTGGTCACCCTGGGAACCGAAATGCGTCGGTGCAGGAAAGAGTTCGGCCTGACGCAGGACCAGGTGGCGGAAATCACCCAGTTCAGCCAGAGCCTGGTCGGTTTCATCGAAAGAGGCGAGCGCACGCCGAGCCGAAACTTCATGCAGCGCTACGACAACGCCATCGAGGCGGGCGGCGAGCTGGTCCGCCTGTGGGAGGAGCTCACCCACGCGGCCAGTCCTCGCTGGTTCCGCACCTGGCTGGACGTCGAGCAGCAGGCGCGGAGCCTGCACACCTGGCAGCCGCTCGTCGTGCCTGGCCTGCTGCAGACCGAGGAGTACGCCCGGCTGGTCATCAGAGGCGAGCCCGGCATCACCGACGAGCAGGTGGAGAAGGCCGTAGCGGCACGGATGAAGCGACAGGAGATCTTCGCCCGCGCCATCCCGCCCCTTTTCCGCGCGATTCTGGACGAAGGCGTTCTTCATCGTCCCATCGGTGGAAAGGAAGTCATGCGTCGGCAGCTCGAACGCCTTGTGGAGGCGATAGAGTCCCCGCGGATCGGCCTCCAGATCGTTCCCACGGCGCTGGGGGTGACGACCGGAATCCTCGGCGGTTTCGTGATCGCGCGGCTTCCGAGAAGGCCGGATTCGGTATATATCCAATCTGCGGCCCATGGACATGTGTCGGATCGTCCGGAAGACGTGGAGCTCATCCACAGCAGATACGACACCCTGCGAGCCGAGGCGCACCCTCAGCCTGTTTCCATCGCGTTGATCAGAGAGGCGGAGAGACTGTGGACCTGAGCGACGAGCTGAAGACCGCTGTCTGGCGCAAGGCCACCAAGAGCGGGTCCGACCAAGGAGACTGCCTTGAGGTGGCTCCGTTGTCGGGTGGTCGGGTGGGGCTGCGGGACACGGAGGCTCCTGGGCAGGCTCCCTTTGTGGTGAGCGCGAGTGTGTGGGACGCCTTCATCGACGGGGCGAAGAAGGGCGAGTTCGACTTCTGAGTCCGCCTTCGACGATGTGGAGACCTCGGTGACGGCCGAGGTCTCCGTCGTCCAGGGCGGGGCTCCTCGAAAGGCCGTCGGGAAAACGTCGTATGTCGCGTCGGCCGTGCTTTCTCGGTGCGGCGAGGGCTCACCGGTTCCAGGCGTCCGGCGTTCGTGTCGGTTCCGAGCGTTCAGCGTTCGTGCACGGGAGAAATCCTGTTTCGCTGTCACCAAGCGAGAAAACGGGCATTCTGGGCTTCTCATGATCATCATGGAGTGAGGATGTGAGGATGCCGAGAATCCTGCGTTGTTCGGTGACCGCTCTGGCCGTCGCCGTCGTTGTGACCGGCTGTGTTTTCGACGCCACCGAAGGAAAGGAAACCGGCGCTGCGGGTGAGAAGGGGAACGCGGCCGTTTCCGTTCCTCGTCCCTCCGTCGACCTGACGCTTCCCCTGGACGAGTACGATCTGACGCCGACCCAACTTCCGGTGGTGCGCCGGGCCCGTTTCATGCTGGTGAACAAATGCATGAAGACCTTCGGGCTGAGCGTGGAGGTGCCGCCGACCGAGCCGATAACGTACCCGAAGAACGGAAACTATCTCGGCTGGCTCGGCGAGCTGCAGGTGGAGAAATACGGATACGCCGGTCGCCCCGGAGCGTGGGAGGAAGCGGTGGTGGCCTCTGACGGCGTTTATTCGGTCACCGTCACCGACGATCAGTACCGTGTTCTGGATGGGAAGGTCCGGAAGTTTCACGGAAAGACCGTGCCCGTGGGGGGATGCGGCGGCAGCGTCGAGGCCGTTCTTGCCGGGAAAGGTCCCGTCCGGTCGTGGTACTCCTTCGAGGAGGGCCGGGTGGGGACCTTCGCGGCCGACGCCGCCGATCGCGCCTACAAGGACAGCCGTATGCGAGACGCCGAGCGGGTGTGGAGCGGCTGCATGAAGCGGGCCGGATTCGACTACGCCACCCCCTCGGACGCGCAGGGCGACCCTCGGTGGGCGTCGACCGCGAAGGAGGAGAGTCCCGGACCTCGCGGCACTCCGGCCGAGATCGCCGTGGCCACGGCCGACCACAGGTGTCGCCTGGAGACGGACTACTACGGAGCCCGGCGGACCGCCAACGCGGACGCCCAGCGGAAGATCATGGCTGAGCACTCCGCGTTTCTGGAGGAGCTCAAGAAGCTCAACCAGACGCACCTCGAGAACGCGGCGAAGGTCCTGGCAGGTGACATCAAGTCCCCCTGGTAGGCAAGGACGCCGCCTGCCGACGCGGGGTCGTCGGCTCAGGCATGTCGGCGGCCAGGGAAGCCGACGTCCTCGGCGACCTCGCCGACGCCTGCCGCCGGGGGCCACGGCCGGCCTGTTCAGCGGGCGGCGGCCGGGTCCGGGGCCGGGGTGCGGGTCCGGGTGCCTGCCCACAGCAGGAACGCGAGGCAGCTGATCACGGTTCCCAGCGCGCACACGGCGCCCCAGCCGGCCACCGCGTACAGAGCGGTCGAGGCGATGGCTCCGAAGGCGCTGCCGAGCGAGTAGAAGACCATGTAGCCGCCGATCAACCGGCTGCCCGCGTCCGGGCGAAGCGCGTAGATCAGGCTCTGGTTGGTGACGTGGACCGCCTGCACGGCGAGGTCGAGGACGATCACGCCGACCGCCAGTGCCCACAGTGACTGCCGGGCGTAGGCCAGGGGCAGCCACGAGGCGACGAGCAGGGCCAGGCCGACGCCGGTGGTCCGCTGGGAGAGTCCGCGATCGTTCAGGCGGCCGGCCACGGTCGCGGCCAGCGCGCCCACGGCTCCCACCAGCCCGAACGCGCCGATCGCCGTGTGGGACAGAGACAGCGGAGGCGCGCTCAGCGGCAGTGCGACGCAGCTCCACAGGGTGCTGAAGGCGGCGAAGAGGAGCAGGGCGAACAGGGCGCGGAGCCGGAGGAGGCGCTCCTGCGCGAACAGGGTGAGGGTGGAGCGCAGGAGCCGGCCGTAGTTCATGGACGGCGCGGTGGTGTCGCGGGGCGGCAGGGCGCGGTGCAGCGCCAGGGCGAGCACGCAGGTGAGGGCCGCCGAGGCGAGGTAGACGGAGCGCCAGCCCGCGAGGTCGGCCAGGAGGCCGGACACGGTGCGGGCGAGCAGAATGCCGATGACCACACCGCCGGTCACGAGGCCGACGACGCGTCCGCGTCGCGCCGGTGCGGCGAGCGAGGCGGCGAAGGCCACCAGCGTCTGGGTCACCACCGCGAGGAGTCCCACGGCGGCCATGCCCGCGAGCAGGAGTGCCGCGACGGCGGCGGTGCCGACCAGCGTCAGCGCCGCCGCCAGCAGGAGCAGCTGCGTCACGACCAGGCGTCTGCGGTCGAGCAGGTCGCCCAGCGGCACGAGGAAGAACAGCCCCAGCCCGTAGCCGAGCTGTGTGAGGGTGACGACGGTGCCGAGCGTCGCCGGGCTGATCGCGAAGTCACGGCCCAGTGTCACCAGGAGGGGCTGCGCGAAGTAGACGTTGGCCACCGCGCTCCCACAGGCGACGGCGAAGAGCAGAGTGAGGCCTCGGGGGAGCGCGAGGCCGGGAGTCCCCTCGTTCGTGCCCGCGGTCCGCGGTGCCGTGGTCTCGTCGCTGGCCACTGGGCGTCCTCCCGAGGATTGGTTTCAACTTGCTACCAGATGGACGGTAATCATTTTGGTAGCATGTTGCAACCGATGTGAACGGGGAGGGTGTCATGGTGAGGCGGACGCGTTTCGACGACAGCGACTGTCCCGTCGCGCGATCGGTCGACGCGATCGGCGACTGGTGGTCCTTGCTGATCGTGCGGGACGCGTTCGACGGCAGCCGCCGCTTCGGAGAGTTCCAACGCGGCCTCGGCGTCGCCAAGAACATCCTCGCGGCGCGTCTGCGCGTCCTGGTCGACGGCGGAGTCCTCGACGTCGTCCCCGCCTCCGACGGCAGTTCCTACCACGAGTACGTTCTGACGCCGAAGGGCAGAGACCTCTTCCCCGTCATCGTGGCGCTGCGACAGTGGGGCGAAGGGCACTTCTTCGAGCCCGGCGAGCCGCATTCGGAGATGGTCGACCGTCAGGGCGGGCGGCCCCTGCGCGCGCTGGAGGTCCGCTCCGCGGACGGGCGACGGCTCGATCCCGACGACACCGCCGTCGTCAAGGTCGATCAGCTCGGAACGCCTGCCGGGGCGGTGCCGGAGTAACCTTCCGGCGCGATCGTGGCACGGGCCGCGCCGCCGTCCAGCCGAGCCCCCGGCGACAGGCGTTCGCCGTCACCGGGGAACTCGGCCGGACGGGTCACGCCTCAGCGATCTTTGCGGGTCGGCTTCAGACGTGTGTTCGGCTTTCGGGAAACCGTTCGCGGCTCAGCTCAGGAACGCCGGGCGGAGCATGGCGAAGACCCGGTCCGTCAGAGCCAGGCGATCGGTGGAGCCGTCGGCGCGCAGCCATTCGCGCGCCACCGTGTCGAGGGCCGCCCCGGCGGCGGCCGCTGCCAGGTCGGCCTCCAGCTGAGACACTCCGCGATCTGTCAGGGCCCGAATGATGTGGGTGCGAGCCTCATCGCGTTTGTGCAGGAGTCTGGTGCGCAGCGCGGGAGTGGACTCGACGAGCCGCGTCACGTCGACCTGTGCGTTGATCCGCGCCTCCCAGGTGCGCAGCACCGCGTGCAGGCACTCCCAGGGCCCCTCCTGTGGCGGTCGTGCGGAGATCTCCTGGGCGACCTGCTCTCCCATCGTCTCGAGCTCTCCGAAGAGGGCGTCCTCCTTGGTCGAGAAGTAGCGGAAGAAACTGCGCTTGGACATCCCGGCCGCCCCGGCGATGTCGTCGACGGTCGTCTCGTCGAAGCCGCGCTCGGCGAACAACTCCAGCGCTCGGCTGGCGAGCTCGGCCCGCACCGCGCGCCTGGTGCGATCCCGCAGACCTTCCATGACCGGAGAGTCTACACTCGTTGCCTTGAGTGGCACTTGGTGACATATTTTGTGCAACGCTCTCAAAGTGGAGGCTCTCATGCGTGGAAAGACCGTTCTGATCACCGGCAGCACCGGCGGGATCGGCAAGGAGACGGCGCGCGGGCTGGTCGCGCTCGGCGCTCGGGTGATCCTGGTCGGCCGCGATCCCGTACGCGCGCGACAGGCGGCGGACGAACTCGGTGCGGGCGGCGGCCAGGTCGAGGCCATCGTCGCGGACGTGACTCGCCTGCGTGAGGTGGTCGGACTCGCCGTGCGGGTGGCCGAACGCTGTGACCGGCTGGACGTGCTGGTCAACAACGTCGGTGCGAGCCCGCCGCGCCGCACCCTCACCGAAGACGGCGTGGAGGTCACCTTCGCCGCCCATGTGCTGACGCCGTTCACGCTCACCCACCTCCTGCTGCCGCTGCTCAGGGGCCGGGTCGTCAATCTCACCGGAGGCATTCCCGGCGGGCCGATCGAGCTGGACAACCTACAGGCGGAGCGGCGCTATCTGGGATGGACGTTCAGCCAGTACAACCACACCAAGACGATGCTGATGGCGATGAGCCTGCGCTTCGCCGAGAAGGTGGCCGGCACCGGCGTCACGGTCAACGTCGCCTACCCGGGACACGGCCACACGCCGATGAACCAGTCGATGAGAGCGGCCGGGTTCCCCTATGTGTACCGTCCGATCGTCCCGCTGCTGCGAGTGGCCGCGCCACGGCTTTTCGGGGATCTGAGCAAGCCTGCCCGCTCCAGCGTCCATCTGGCCTCCAGCGCTGAGGTGGAGGGGGTGAGCGGGGCCTATTTCAGCATGAGGTGCCGCCGTACGGACTGGCCGGCCAGCGCCCTCGACCGGCGTAACCAGGAAGCGATTTGGACGCTGTGCGAGAACCTGACCCGAGAGACGGTGCGAAAGTGAGCCGAACGTACGCACCCGTGGACCTGTACGGCGACAGCCTGGAGGACTTCTGGGCCTCCCCATGTCCGCTGCACCTCGGCGTCAGCCCGGAACGCCGACCGGGACAACGCCGAGTGGCTTTCCGGCGCGATCGCGGCGCGGACCGCGCCGTCGTCACGGATGTCGAGTGGATGTTTCGGTGTGGTGTGGAGCGGTCAACGGGTTGGAGGTGTGTGACGTCGCACTAGGCGACCGTGTATTCGACGTCACCGAAGTCCGCCACCACGCGAAGTCGTCCACCGAGAGCCTCGACGTAGGAACGCAGGGTCGCCACCTCGACGCGGTCGACCTCTCCGTGCTCTATGGCTGAGACCCTCGGGCTGGAGACTCCCATGGTGGCGGCCACGTCACGTTGGGTCAGAGCCTGCTCGTGCCTGATCTCCATGAGCCTGTACGCCCTGACTTCCGCCGAGAGGCGCTCCATCGCGGCCGACCTCTCGACCTCGGACCGCACCGGCAGCCCAGCGGCCTGCCGTCGCTCTCGGGCCCGCCGCTTCGCTTCCCTCCAGTCGACCCCGCTCATCCGTACTCCCTGCCAGTCAACTCCGCCACGTGTTCGGCATACCGCTTTTCCGCCAGCGGTGTGTTCGTTCCAGTTGGCGACCTCGGCAACCAGGACGACCTCCCATCCACCTTTTCCATAGGAACCCTGGCATTAAGTCGGCAGCAAGAAGCGGGTTTTCGAGGTGGTGGTCCGGCCGGTGCTGTCGCCGAAGAGGCGGGGCATGCCGACAAGGTGACATGCCCCGGTCTCATCGTGGATCAGGGGCGGCGGAGGCCGGTGTGATCCACGCCGGGCGGGGCCGGTGCGGTGACCGAGAACGTTCACCGGGTCGCGCGCCGTTCGAAGGCGTCGAGCACGCCCGTGTAGGCGCTCGCCGTACCAGTGCCCGGAAACACCGTGAACCCGGTGAAGGCGTACGGCCACCGCGAGAATTCACCCGGCGAATTTCAGGCGTATGGCGCTAGGCGATGTTCTTCGCCAGGGCCTCCAGCAGGTCGATCTGGCGGTCGGGGTGGACGCCGGCGAGGTTCAGCTCGAAGTGGAGCTCGTCGGCTCCGACCTCGGCGGCCGACTTCAGGTCCGCCAGCGCGGACGGGACGAACGTCTCCGCGGTGGTGTCCGGTCCCTCGTAGGGGTGGCCGATCCGCAGGATGACGGGGCCTGCGCCGCCCGCCTGCCGGTACCACCCGATCTCGGTCGCGCTGCTCTCCCAGTCCCTGACCGCAGTGACGAGGCCGTCGCCGATCCTGGCCGCCCGTTCCACGGCGGGCCGGGCCAGGGCGCCGATGTACACCGGGAGCCCGTTGAGCGGCTTCGGGCCGACGGTCGAGGTGGGAATGCGGTAGTGCGTGCCGTCGTGCTCGACCGGGTCGGGACCCCAGCACGCGCGCAGCGCGGCCAGGTACTCCTCGAACCCCGCCCCTCTGCGCGTCGCCGGAACGCCGGAGGCGGTGAACTCCTCGGGCAGCCAGCCCTGTCCGAGCCCGACGTCCAGCCGCCCGCCCGACAGCCTGTCGATCGTGGCCAGCCGCCTGGCCAGCGTGATCGGCGGCTGGAACAGGGCGTTGACGATCCCGGTTCCCAGGCGGATCCGCCGCGTGTGCGCGGCCGCCCAGGTCAGCGTCTCCAGCGTCTCCCAGACGTACGTCTCGGGCAGTCCCATCTCGTTGCGCCAGTCGGGCCCGGCGGGAAGCAGCAGCCGTTCCGACGCCGAGACGCTGTGGAAGCCGAGTCGCTCCGCGGCCTGGGCCACGGCCACGATGGCTTCGGGACCCGCGTGGGGGCCGAAGCTGGGCAGGGCGACACCGATGCGCGGGGTGCTCATACTCACTCTCCTGCTCTCCTGTGTGTTGACTACAGGATGAGGTCGGAGCATGGCCGGAGTCCTCGACATCCGGCGGGGCGAAAGACGAAAGTCCTTGGACGCGGTCGGGGGCCCTGGCCGGCGGCGAGTCGCGTCACGGGCTCGCCATGGAGTTCCGGTGGTGTCGCGGGAGTGTCGGCGGGGGTGGAGGCGAGGCCTGCCAGGGCGCGGTAAGCAACTTGGGTTGACCGACTCGACATTAGGCAACTATGGTTGCTTGTATGTTCGCCGTTGAGATCCCCGCCTTCCGGGAGCCCGCCGACGCGCCGACGCCGGGACCCCTGGCCGACAAGCAGACCGGGCGGCTCGTCACCACCGGCGTCACACTCGGGAGACGCCGGCGATGAGCGCCTTCGACAGATACCTTCAGACGATCATCGAGCAGGGTGCACGCGAGGCCCAGGAGGACGGGTCGCCGACGATCGAGGCGCACCATCTCCTGCTGGCGATCGCCGCCGACCAGGAGAGCGGCACCCGCCGGATCCTGGGCTCGGCCGGACTCGACCGTCAGGCGATCCGCGACGCGCTGGACCGCGAGTACGAACAGAGCCTGAGCGCGGCCGGTGTGTCCCTTGCCGCCTTCGACCTCCCGCGGCCGAACAGAACCCTTGAGCCTCCGGCACGCCTGGGGGCGTCGGCCAGGGGCGCGCTCGACCGTCTCGCCTCCGCGTTCCGCAAGAAAGACCTGGGGCCGGTTCACCTGCTGCTCGGGATCCTTCAGGCCCAGGTCGGCACCGTGCCGCGCGCGCTCGCCCTGGCGGGCGTCGACCAGGCCGACCTCACGGCCCGCGTGCGGCGGGCGCTCACCGACCAGGACGCGTGACCCGACGCGCCGAACCGGCCGGCCGCCGAGGGCGGCCGGCCGGCGTCGTCGGTCCCCTGACGCTGTGAACGGGAACGTTCACCGGGTCGCGCCGTTCGAAGGGATGCGCGCGAGGTCGGGGCGGGAGGGTCAGCCGCAGGTGAGGCTTGGGTTGGGGCGGGGGCCGCAGGGGCCCCGGTTGCCGCCGCCGTCCACCACCGAGCCGGGCTTGGCCCAGATGAGGAACCCTCCGTTGGCCAGACCCGTGTTGCGGGCCAGGGTGAGGCTGGGCTGAGGAGTGGAGCCGGTGAAGACGTGGAGTCCGCCGCGGACGGTGTTTCCGCCCAGGTCGGTGATCTTGCGGGGGGAGGTGCCGTTGGCGAAGAAGATGTTGTCGGCGACCGGGTTGGGGTTGACGGCGGCGGAGCTCTGGTTGATCAGGAGCCCGACCGTCCGGTTGCTGTGGAAGACGTTGCCCTTCACCGTGGCGGCGTCGAATCCGTCGCCGCCGAGCAGTCCGACGGAGTTGTTCATGAAGACGTTTCCGTTGAAGGTGACCGGCCGGCTCGGGGATCCGCCGCTCTTGACCTCGAAAGCCGTTTCGGTGTTCCTGAAGACGTTGTCCTGGAAGACGTCGCCTCCCGAGCCCGCGCCGACGGTGACCGGAAAGGCGTCGAAGACGGTTCCGTTGTAGGTGCCTCCGGTCGACCTCTCGGTGAGCAGTCTTCCGTTGGAGAGCCTGCTCGACGAGATCGTCACGCCTGTCGAGTCCTGGACGCTGATGTCCCGGCTCACGGCGCACTGTTCGACCGTCGCGGTGGCCGCCAGGAGGGTAAGGCCCTCCGCGACGCAGGTGCTCGGCGTCCCGGTCAACGTCAGCGTCGCGTTCTGGACCCGCGTCCTGCCGGACGCCGGGTCCTTCCCGACGACCTGCACGTCGGAGAGCGTCGCGCCGGCGCGGTCGTCGGAGTCGGGGCGGTGGACGGACACGCCGACCTCGCTCGTTCCCACGATCCTGCCGTTCTTCACGGTCACCTCCGCCGCCTGTACGGCGAGGCCCGTGCCGGTGAAGGTGTGGCCGCCCAGGTCGAGGGTCACGCCGTCGGTGTCGATTCGCAGCCCGCTGCCGACGCAGGTCAGGTCGGCGGTGAGGGTGGTGTCGGCGCTCACCGTCCCGCCGCAGGTCACCTCTGCCGCGCTCGCCTTCGCCGGCGTGGTCCCGGTCAGGGCGACCAGCAGGGCGCACGCCACGGGCGTTCCCAGCCTGCGTAAGAGCCGTCCCGTTTTCCTTTCGCGATTCATGCTCTCTCCTCCGGGTTTTCGTTGAATCTCGCGAATTTCCCCTCGAGGTGCCGGGAAATGCTTTTCCGGCAGAAAGGATCGCCGCCAAGATTGCCTGGAGGGAACTGGTGGCAAAAGTTAGAGGATCAACACATTTGTCTTTTGTAAATGAGTTGATCTAGGTAGTGACATCGTGGCGGAAGTGATGTAAGGGGCTGGAGAGCAGCCGAAACACGTGGTCGCAGCGGCGTCGTGCGGCGTTCGGGGGTGGCGTGCCGACCGTGCTCCCGGAGAGCGGAGACACTGCTCCGGCTTCGATTTACGACAGATCATCGGAGTCTCCCGACGATTTCCGCGATTCGGTCCTGTTGATTCCGCGGGGAGCGGTCGGCGTGTAAGTGGGTTACTCGCAAGGCCGAATCGTGGATTCGAGTCGTCATGTCCTGAATTTTTGTGCGCCCCATCCGCCGCCGGTGAAATGTCCGCCCCACCGGAATGGCAGACGATATCAACAGCGTGGGACACCCAGAAGAGGGTGGCAGCCGCCCCTGAAACGGTGGTGTCCCGCCAGGCGCCCGTCGGCGTCGAGAGCCTTCGTCGGGGAGCGGGTCGTGGAGCATCCGCGCCAGGCGGATCGCCTCGCGGGACAGCTCCACGCGCTGCAGGTCGGAGCCGACGCTGCTGGCGTAGCCCTCGTTGAAGATGAGGTACGGCACGTGCAGCACCGCGCCGAGCCGCCGCGCCCGCTCATGGTGCTCCGGCCTGCGGAACGGGATGCCGGACGCCTTGAGTCTCCGAAACGCCGGGTGAGCACGCCGACGACCCGCGGCGCGTGCTCGTGAAGCAGGCGGCCGGGCCGTTCAGGGCGAGGCGGAGCGGGCGGAACCACCGGCCCTGCGCAGGCGGCTCCGTACGGCCCTACGGGCCACCGGGCCCATGTCCTCCAGCGCCGTCATCAGGACGGCGAGCTGCTCCAGGGCGTCGAACGCCCGTTCCGTGCCCTCACTGTCGACCCCCTCGTACAGCTCAAGGCCGACGAACGCGGCCGAGGTCGCGCGTGCCAGGCCCGCGACGTCGACGAACTCGGCCAGCGGGGTCTCCGCCAGGACCCTGCCGAGCACCTCCTCGACCTCCGCGACCCACAGACCGAGTCCCGCCGCGGTCGCCGGAGCGAGCTGGGGAGCCGACTGGCTGCCCGCCAGCATCTGGGCCAGCACCGCGACGCTCCCCGCGGCGCGCTCCTCGGCGTGCAGGGTCCTGCCGAGGTCGAGCAGCTCGCGAAGGGAGCCGACCGAGGCGAAGCGCTCGCGGTAGACGGCGACCCGCTGCTCGGCTCCGTGCCTGAGCGCGGCGGTGAGAAGATCGTCCACGCTGCCGAAGTGGTAGAAGACGAGCGCCTGGTTGACGCCGGCGGTCGTGGCGATGGAGCGCGCGGAAGCGCCCGCGATGCCCTGGGTCCTCAACGTCTCCAGAGCGCCGTCGAGCAGTTTGGTCCGGGTGTCGCCCATCGTCTCTCCCGCGCCGGTGGTCAGTGGCGCGCCTCTTCACGCCGCGGCTTCACGTTAGCGGGCACCGCCGTCCCGGCGACGTCGACGTAGCGGGCGGTGAAGCTCCCCCAGTAGCCGAACAGGGGGCCGAACCTGTGGTTGGAGACCGTGACGGCGATCCGGAACCTCTCCGCCTCGTCGTCGTACGACTCGCGGACCACGGCCGTTCCCGAGACGACGGGTGGGATCCGGCAGTTCAACGGGCCTTCGAGGAAACGCTGTCCGCCCGAGCGGATGACGAGGGCGCCGCGGTCGTCGACCTCGAATTCGAGGCCGGTGGCGATGTGCTGGTGGGAGCCCAGGTAGTCGACCACGCGGCCGCTGCCGGAGTCGTAGATCATCGTGGCGTCGAAGCGGCGCGGCCCTCCCGCCATCTCGAAGGTGCGGACGAAGGTGACGGTCTCGCGCCCGTAGGAGTCGAGGTAGGGGTAGTTCTCGATGGTGAACGGGACGTCGCGCCCGGTCCTGGGGAGCAGGACGTTGCGACGTCCGCCGACGAGGAGGAAAGGGCGGACGAACGCGCCCCCGTGCCATATGCGTTCCATCACCCCGCTGCCCACGCATCCCCGCCCGCTGTCCACCCCCACGCTGAAGCGGCGCTGTAGTTGCGGGTGCAGGCGTGCGAAGTCGGAGCCGAGGGCGCGCTGGAAGATCGAGGTCATGGTCGCTCCAATCGGGTGAGGGTGGCCGGTGGACGCGCCGACCGGTCGTCGGGCGGACGGCGCAGGCAGCGTCTGGCCGCCGGGGTTCCCGGCAGCGGCGGGAGGAGGACGGCGGCGGCGGTGACCGTGAGGGCGACCGGAAGCAGGAGGGCGAAGGGCGCGGGAGCGGTCGGGAGCAGGAGGACGGACAGCGCCGCGCAGACGACGGCGATCCGTACGGCCAGCTCCACGAGCGCCTGCCGGAGCGACCGCTCAGGCGTCCTGCCGGTCTCCAGCCACAGGCGCAACCGGTCGAAGGACCAGGCCGTCGCCCAGCCCATGAGCGGCCTGACGGCGCGGTCCGCCGTCCTGCCCCAGCCAGGGCGGTATCCGTACCCGGTCAGGAAGCGGACGCCGTCGCCGGTCGGCACGTAGCGCCAGAAGCCGGAACCGGAACGGATCGGCGAGAGCGGGTCGGCCGAGGAGAACCTGAGTGCCGAGGTGCGGGTGCCGTCCGGCCTGTGGCGTTCGCCGAAGGTGACGCCCAGACCGGCGACCGTGAGACCGGGCAGCGGCCGTACGGCGTAACGGAAGCGCTGGGGGCCTCCGGCGGTGCGCGGCAGGTAGTCGATCTCGGTGAACCTGAGGTCCCAGCGCCGGTGGAGGCGGGGGTGCTGGGTTCGTCGCCACAGCTCGTCGAGATCGGTCCGGATGAGCGTCTCGACATAGACGGCGCGAGCCATGGAGACCTCCTTAAGCGATCGCTCAAATCAGAGCATAGGGAGATTTAAGCGATCGCTCAAGACGGTTGGCGGTGCGTGGAGACGGCTCTGGGGCGGGGCTCGTGGGCGCCGGGGGTTCGGGGTAGGGGGAAAGTGTCGGTCCCCGGTGAGAGGCTGACCGCCTGCCGTGATCTGAGCGCCTCTCACGGCGGTACGGCTTCGCCCTCGCGGACTCGGACAGACGACCGCCCAACCCCCGGAGACCACGAAGATGACACACCATCCGTCGCACGCCGGGTTCGACCGCCTGCACCAGGCGATGACGGCCCGTGTCGCCAGGGGCGAGCTGCCCGGCATGGTGATCCTCGTCGCCCGGGGCGACGACGTGCGCGTCGACGCGATCGGCATGACGGCGTTCGAGGACGGCGAGCCGATGCGCCGTGACGCGGTCTTCCGCATCGGGTCGATGACGAAGCCGATTCTCGCCGCGGCGACGATGACCCTGGTCGAGGACGGCGCGCTGGCGCTGGACGAGCCGGTCGACCGGCTGCTTCCCGAACTGGCCGACCGCAGGGTGCTCAGGCGGGTGGACAGTCCGCTCGACGACACGGTCCCCGCCGACCGCCCGATCACCGTCGAGGACCTGCTGACGTTCCGCATGGGCTACGGCGTGCTGTTCGACCCCACCTTCAACTTCGACCCGCCGTACCCCGTGATCAACGCGGCCAAGGAGCTCGAGCTGGTCACGGGAATGCCCGAGCCGCGCACGCCCCACGACCCCGACGAGTGGATCAGACGGTTCGGGACACTGCCGCTGATGCACCAGCCCGGCGAGAGGTGGCAGTACAACGTCGGCTCGCTCGTGCTCGGCGTCCTGGTCGCCCGCGCCGCGGGCCTGCCGCTGGAAGACTTCCTCAGAGCCCGCCTCTTCGAGCCGCTGGGCATGAGGACGACGGGGTTCTCCCTGCCCGCGGAGCAGGCCGACCGGCTGCCCGGCTACTACATGACGAACTTCCAGACGGGGAGGATGGAGCGGCAGACGCTGTCGGCCCCGGACCAGTGGACCAGGCCTCCGGCCTTCCCCTCCGGCGCGGGAGGCCTGCTGTCGACCGTCGACGACTACCACGCCTTCTCCCGCCTGCTGTTCGACCGGGGAGTCCACGCGGGCGGGCGGCTGCTGTCGGAGAAGTCGGTCGAGCTGATGACGGTCAACCACCTGACGCCGCAGCAGACGGCGGTGGGCGATCCCGTGCTCGGCGGACGCGGCTGGGGGTACGGCATGGCCGTCGTCACCGAGCCGGACGCGGTGTCGTCCGTTCCCGGTCGCTACGGCTGGGACGGCGGCTACGGCACGTCGTGGTTCAACCACCCCGAGCGGAACCTGATCGTGATCGCCATGACCCAGACCGCCGACTTCCTGTTCAACGGTTCCCTCGACGACTTCGGAGCACTGGAGTCCTGACGGTCTACCGCTCCGTGGGAAGCGGGAGCGTCAGGCCGACCTTGATCGGGCGCATCACGACGCTGGTGGTGAAGCGCCGCACATTGCCGTTGTCGAAGAACGTCCGCTGCGTGAACGCCTCGAAGTCCTCCATGTCGCGGGCGGTCACGATCAGCACGAAGTCGTAGGCGCCCGTCACGTAGTAACACTGCTGGACGTTGTCGTCGGCGTCCATCCGGTAGCGGAACGCGTCGAGCACCTCCGACCGCTCGCGTTCCATCTCCACCTCCACGATGAACGTCATCGACTGGCCGAGCGCCTTCGGGCTGAGCACCGCGACCTCGCGCGCGATCACGCCGCTCTCGCGGAGCCGCTTGATGCGACGCTGGACCGCCGCCGTGGACATCCCGACCTCGACGGCGATCGACTCGGCGATCGTACGGGTGTCACGCTGCAGACGGTCGAGGATGGCGTAGTCGAGCCGGTCCAGGTCGGGTGTGCGCATGAACCGCAGGTTATCGGTGAAGCACGCGGCCAAACCGCGAAATCAGCTCAGAAACCGAGACCCGCCCGCACCCCCGCTGCCTAGCCTTTCAGTGTGCGAGAAAGCTGGCTGAACACCGGACGAGACGTCCACACGGAGAGAGAACGCGAGCTGGTCGGCGTCGGCCACGCGGCGCGGGCCCGCTCCTTCTTCCTGAGCCGCCAGGCCTACCGGCCGACCCCGCTGCGCGCCCTTCCGGCCCTGGCCGGTACGGCGGGCGTCGCCTCGATCCGGCTCAAGGACGAGAGCGGGCGCATGGGGCTGGGAAGCTTCAAGGCACTGGGCGGCATGTACGCCGTCACCCGGCTGGCGGAGGCCGAGGCCCAGGAGCTGTACGGCCCGCGCCCCACCGAGGAGCAGCTCAGGACGGTCGCCGCGCGCGTCCCGTTCGTCTGCGCCAGCGCGGGCAACCACGGTCTCTCCGTGGCGGCCGGCGCACGCGCGCTCGGAGCGGAGGCGATCGTGCTGCTCGGCGAGGACGTTCCGGAGGAGTTCGCCGAACGCCTGCGCGCGCACGGCGCACAGGTGCGGCGCAGCGGAAGCACCTACGAGCAGAGCATGTCCGACGCCCTGGAGCTCGCCGCACGCCACGGCTGGCGCCTGGTCTCCGACAGTTCCTGGGACGGGTACACCACCGTTCCCCTCGACATCATGCGCGGCTACACCGTCCTCTTCGACGAAGTCGGCGAACTCGGCGGGGAAGCCGCGGGCGGGGAAGGGGAGGACGGTGACGGGCCGGCCGGGAACACGGGGGCCGTCGGGAGCGGGAACGGCGGGGGCGGCGGTGACGGAGCGCCCACGCACGTGTTCGTCCAGGCAGGCGTCGGCGGACTGGCCGCCGCCGCGGCGGGATACGCGCGTGATCGCTGGGGTGAGCGGCCCAGGATCGTCGTCGTCGAACCGGAGGCCGCCCCCTGCCTGCTGGCGAGCGTCCGCGCGGGCAGGCCGGTGCGGGTCGAGGGAGGACGGACCACGCTCGGACGCCTGGACTGCCGCGAGCCGTCCCTGCTCGCCTGGCGGCTGCTGTCCCGCCTCGCCGACGCCTTCGTCACCGTGACCGACACGGAGGCCGAGGAGGCGGCCGGGCTGCTGGCCGCCGAGGGCGTCCGGGTCTCGCCCTGCGGAGCCGCCGGAGCGGCCGGCCTGCTGGCCCTGCCGCCGGCCGCCCGCGCGGCGCTGGAGGTGGGACCTGACTCCCGTGTTCTGCTGGTCGGCACCGAGGCGGCGCTCTGATGGCCTGGCTCGAACGCCTGGTCCGCTACCCGCTGAAGGGCTTCGGCGGGCAGGACCTGGACCGGACGGCGCTCCGCGCGGGAGCGGGCCTGCCGTACGACAGGTTCCTCGCCGTCGCCAACGGCCGGAGTCCCGTACGGCCCGGCGGACGCTGGACCCGGTGCGAGGCGTTCGTCCGGCTGACACGTAATCCTGAGCTTCCCCTGTTCCACGTGGACGCCGACGACTCGGCTCTCACACTGGTCTCTCCCGGCGGGGAGAAGCTCAAGGTCGACCTCGACGACCCCGAGGCGGCCGACGAGGTGCTCGCCTCCTGGTTCCCGTCGGAGGAGACCAGGCTGGTGCGTGCCGAGGCGGGCTACTGGGACCACGAGGACGCCCACATCTCGCTGATCAACCTGGAGACGGCCGACGCCCTCTCACGGGCGGCGGGGCGACCGCTCGACCCCCTGCGTTTCCGCGGCAACCTCTACGTGCGGGGCCTTCCCGCATGGGAGGAGTTCGGCCTGCTCGGGCGCAGACTCATGGTGGGCGGGACCGAGCTGGAGATCCTGCGGCTCATCGACAGGTGCCGGGCCACCTCGATCGACCCGGTGAACGCGACCGTGGACGTGAACGTGCCCGCCCTGCTGGGACGCCGGTTCGGGCACGTCTTCTGCGGCGTCTACGCCCGGGTGGTGAGGGGCGGCCCCCTGGGTTTGGGAGACCCGGTCGTCGACCTGGGGGAGAACGGAGCGACCCCTTTCGCGTTAGCCCGTCCGGCCACCACACCGGACTTCGCGGAGTGGCCCAGGGCGTCACGAATCGTCTCCAGGGTTCGGGAGAGCCGTGACGTGGTGAGCCTGTGGTTGCGCGACCCGCTCGCGGGACTGCGCGAGGCTCCCCTGCCCGGCCAGCACCTGCGGATTCACGGCGGCGACGAGGACGGTCCGCTGTGGCGCTCGTACACGGTGTCCGCGGTCGAGGGCGACCTGCTGCGCATCAGCGTCAAACGACAGGGCCGCATGTCAGCCCTGCTCCACTCCGTCTCGGAGACCGCCCCCGACTCCACTCCTGACCCCGCCCCGAGCTCCACTCCCGATCCCGCCCCGGGGTTCACTTCTGCTCCCGCCCCGGAGTTCATCCTGATGAGCGGTCCCTTCGGCGACATGGTCCTGCCCGACACGGCTCCCTCCGGCGAGGCGGAGACGCACGATCACCACCAGGGAAGGGGGCTGCCGGAGGCGGAGGAAGGGCCTCTGCTGCTGGTCAGCGCGGGCATCGGGATCACGCCGATGGTCGCGATCCTCAGGGCGTGCGCCGAGCGCGGCACCGCCCGTCAGGTCACTCTCCTTCACGTCGCCCGCGACGGACGCTCCCTGGCGCTGTGGCAGGAGGCCGTACGGCTGGTGCGGGGGCTGCCGAACAGTACGGCGAGGCTGTTCCTCACCCGTCCCGGTCCCGGTGAGATCGCGGCGTACGCCGCCACCGAGGGAAGGCCCGGCCCCGACGTCCTCGCGGCCTCCGTTTCGGCTCCCGCGCTGGAGTCGGTGTCGGCTTCCCTGCCGGACGCCGGGCCGGTCGCCGGTTTGGGTGCCGGGTCGGGGGCCGGGTCGGTCGTTGGTTCAGGGGCTGGTCCGGGTGCAGGGACGGTCGCCGGGACCGTGGTCTATCTGTGCGGGCCCACCGCGTTCATGCGTGAGGCGAAGGCGGCACTCGTCGGCGCGGGCGCCGATCCGGATCTGATCCACTACGATCTGTTCGCCTCGCCGGACGCGGTTCAGCCGAGCGCGGTTCAGCCGAGTGCCCTGCGAACGCCGCCCGCACCCGGTCCCTTCACCGTCCACTTCGCCGTCAGCGACCTGTCGGCCCGCTGGGAACCCGGTTCCGGCAGCCTGCTCGACCTGGCCGAGGCTCAGGGACTTCAACCCCGGGCCTCCTGCCGGAGCGGCGTCTGTCGCACCTGCCTGCGGACCGTGTCGGCGGGTACGGCGGTCTACCTGTCCGAACCGCTCGCGGCCACCTCACCGGGAACGATCCTGCTCTGCAGCGCCGTTCCGGCCGGCGATCTGACGATTCAGTGCTGAACGGGCGACCTCAGGGCCGTCGGGTGCGTCCGTCGGCGGCCCGAGCAGGGCGGTGACCAGGTCGCGGAGGCCCACCGACGCATCGAGTCCCGAGCCGCCGTCGGCAAGATCGTTTTGATCCCGTGACACGCCGGGCGGGGCCGGCGGGGACGTGGGGCGAGGTCAGCGGCCGGCCTGGAAGGCGGCCATGGGGATGGGCAGCCAGGCAGGGCGGTTGCGGGCCTCGTAGGTGACCTCGTAGACGGCCTTGCTCATCTCGAGGGCGCGCAGCAGGACGGCGTCCTCGGCGCGCAGACTGCCTCCGCCCGCGGAGTAGCCCGCCAGGAAGGACGAGCGGTTCAGCTCCGCCCATTCGACGGCCCTCGGGCGCAGCGACCCGGCGTCGGGGTTGTCGGCCAGCAGGTGGCGGGCGGCGTAGTCGAAGGAGCGGAGCATCCCCGCCACGTCGCGCAGCGGGGAGGACAGGGCGCGGCGTTCGGCCAGCGGCTGGCCCGGCTCGCCCTCGAAGTCGAGGACGACCCAGTCGGTGGTCGTGCGCATGACCTGGCCCAGGTGGTAGTCGCCGTGGACGCGCTGCACCGGTATCTCGGAGACCACGTCGGCGACCCGCTGGTAGGCGTCCTCGACCACCCGCGCGTGCTCGACGAGGTCGGGCACCTCGGTGATCGCCTGGGCCAGGCGGCGGCGCTGGTCCTCGACCATCTGCTTGACGTCCTGGGACTCCATCACGCCGGTCGGGAAGGCGGCGGCCAGCTCGCGGTGGACCTCGGCGGTGGCGACGCCGAGGCGGTAGGACTCGGAGCTGAAGTCGCCGCCCGCGTCGGAGGCGGAGGGCTCGAGTGAGGCGTACAGGTCGCGGACGCTGGTCAGGGCCAGCGCCCAGCCGTCGTTGGCGGTGGCGAGGAACTCCTGGGTCATCGCCAGGGTGGTCGGCTCGCCGTCGAGGTCGGTCTCGATCCAGCCGTACGGCTGCGCGATGTGCCCCGCCCCGTGGCGGGCCAGGGCGGTGACGATCTCCAGCTCGGGGTTGACGCCGGGGATGAGACGGCGGAAAAGCTTGCAGATGTAGGTCTCGCCGTACACCAGCGAGGTGTTGGACTGCTCCGCGCCCAGCACCAGGCTGCGCAGCGAGGTGTCGATCTCCACCCCCTCCAGGTGACGGAAGCGGAGCGGGCCGAGGTCGCGGTCGTCGGCCATCGCCTCGAGCAGGGTCCCGGTGAGGTCGGGGTCGTACAGGGCGTCGTAGTAGCCTTCGCCGATCCTGGCGTGGCTGAAGCGCCCGTCGGTCTCGCCCTCGGCGCCGAGCAGGAGCTGGTAGCGGTCGCGTTCCCCGGCCTGGCGCACCGAGATGATCAGGTGTCGCAGGCCGGGGCGCAGTTCGATGTCGGACTCGACGTGCAGTTCGTCGATCGGGCGCCCCTTACCGGCGAACCATCGTTGATGGGTGATCCAGCCGGAAAGGAGCTCCGTCAACACGGCTTTACGCCTCCTGGGATGCGGGTGGCAGGGTGAACCAATAGAACCCATGCCCAGGAAGCGTCAAAAGATACGGAAGTTCGCCAATCGGTGGGAACGGAACACCGCCCATCGTCTCGACGGGCACCGATCCCTCGAAACGGCGCAGGTCCAGCTCGACCGGCTGGGGAAAACGTGACAGGTTGTTGACGCACAGCATGCGGTCGTCGCCCAGCTCGCGCACGTACGCCAGGACGCTCGGGTTCGAGGAGTTCAGCTCGGTGAACGCCCCGAGGCCGAAGACCGGGTGACGCTTGCGAATGTCGATCATGCGCTTGGTCCAGTGCAGCAGCGACCCCGAGCTCTTCTGCTGCGCCTCGACGTTGAGCGCCTGGTAGCCGTAGATCGGGTCCATGATGATCGGGAGATACAGGCGTCCCGGGTCGCAGTTGGAGAACCCGGCGTTGCGGTCCGGGCTCCACTGCATCGGGGTGCGCACGCCGTCCCTGTCGCCCAGCCAGATGTTGTCGCCCATCCCGATCTCGTCGCCGTAGTAGAGCACGGGCGAGCCGGGCAGGGACAGCAGCAGCGCGGTGAACAGCTCGATCTGGTTGCGGTCGTTCTCCAGCAGCGGGGCCAGCCGTCGCCTGATGCCGACGTTGGCCCGCATCCTGGGGTCCTTGGCGTACTCGGAGTACATGTAGTCGCGCTCGTCGTCGGTCACCATCTCCAGCGTCAACTCGTCGTGGTTGCGCAGGAAGATGCCCCACTGGCAGTTCTCCGGGATCTTCGGCGTCTGCGCCATGATCTCCGAGATCGGGTAACGCGACTCCCGCCGGACCGCCATGAAGATGCGCGGCATCAGCGGGAAGTGGAACGCCATGTGGCACTCGTCGCCGCCGGTCGCGGGATCGCCGAAGTACTCGACCACGTCGGCGGGCCACTGGTTGGCCTCGGCCAGCAGCACCCGGTCCGGGTAGAGCCGGTCGACCTCCGCCCTGACCCGCTTGAGGTAGGCGTGGGTCCTGGGCAGGTTCTCGCAGTTGGTGCCGTCCTGCTCGAACAGGTAGGGGATGGCGTCCATCCTGAACCCGTCGATGCCGAGGTCGAGCCAGAACCGCAGCACCTCGAGCATCGCGTCCTGCACGTCCGGGTTCTCGTAGTTGAGGTCCGGCTGGTGGGCGAAGAAGCGGTGCCAGTAGTACTGCTGCCGCACCGGGTCGTAGGTCCAGTTGGACGTCTCGGTGTCGACGAAGATCACCCGGGCGTCCTTGTAGAGCTCGTCGTCGTCGTTCCAGACGTAGAAGTCGCCGAACGGGCCCTGCGGGTCGTGCCGGGAGGCCTGGAACCAGGGGTGCTGGTCGCTGGTGTGGTTCATCACCAGGTCGGCGATGACCCGCATGCCGCGCTTGTGGGCCTCGTCGACCAGCTTCACGAAGTCTCCCAGGTCTCCGAACTCGGGAAGGATCTTCATGAAGTCCGCGATGTCGTACCCCCCGTCGCGCAGCGGCGACTCGTACAGGGGCAGCAGCCACAGGCAGTCGACGCCGAGCCACTGGAGGTAGTCGAGTCTCTCGATGAGACCTCGGATGTCTCCGGTGCCGTCTCCGTTGGAGTCGGCGAATCCCCGGATGAGCACCTCGTAGAAGACGGCGCGTTTGAACCAGTACGGGTCGCGCGGCTTCTCCTCGTCGAAGGTGTTCGGAATTGGCTCAGGTACCTGACTCACCAGTGGACTCCCGCTGTTTGCCGGTATGCGTACCCGGCCGGCTCACCGCTGGTTCGCCGTGGCACGCAGAGTGAAGATGTGTGCTGGGTGGACGTGAGGATCGAGGCGCACGTAGTTGGCCTGCCGCCAGAGGTACGACTCGCCGGAGAGCTCGTCGTCCACGACGAACTCGGCGTTCCAGTCGAGACCGAGGGCGGACATGTCCAGGGACACCGTCGCCTCATGGGTGTTGTGAGGATCGAGGTTCACGACAGTCAGGACCACGTCGCCCAGGCCGTGCCTTCGTGTGGCCGTGTCGTGGGCGCCGGGCAGCCGCTTTGAGAAGCAGACAATGTCCGGATGGTCGACGCTGTGGAATCGTAGGTTACGCAGTTCCTGGAGCGCCGGGTGTGCTCTTCGCAACAAATTAAGTTGCGTGATCAGCGGGGCCAGGCTACGGCCTTCTCGCTCTGCCTCTACCCAATCGCGTGGTCTGTACTGATATTTCTCACTATCTAGGTATTCTTCACTACCCGGTCGAACCGGGACATTCTCCGCAAGCTCGTAACCGGCGTAAACGCCCCACGTCGGCATCGCCATCGCCGCGAGGATCGCTCTGATATTGAATGCCGCGACTCCCCCGTGTTGAAGGTATTCGTGGAGAATGTCCGGTGTGTTGACGAACACGTTCGGCCGCAGGAAGTGTGAGGTCCTGTGGGAGAGCTCGTCGAAGTACTCCTCGATCTCGGGCCTGGAGTTGCGCCAGGTGAAGTACGTGTAGGACTGGTGGAAGCCGACCTTGGCCAGCGCGTGCATCATCGCGGGGCGGGTGAAGGCCTCCGCCAGGAACAGCACGTCCGGGTCGGTCGAGCCGATGTCGGCGATCAGCCGCTCCCAGAACGCCACCGGCTTGGTGTGCGGGTTGTCCACCCGGAAGATCCGCACGCCGTGGTCCATCCACAGCCGGACCACCCGCTTGACCTCGGCGTAGATGCCCTCCGGGTCCTTGTCGAAGTTCAGCGGGTAGATGTCCTGGTACTTCTTCGGCGGGTTCTCCGCGTAGGCGATCGTGCCGTCGGCGCGGACGTTGAACCACTCCGGGTGCTCCCTGACCCAAGGGTGGTCGGGCGCGCACTGCAGGGCCAGGTCGAGGGCGACCTCCATGCCCAGGTCACGGGTCTTGGCGACGAAGGCGTCGAAGTCCTCGAAGGTGCCGAGGTCGGGGTGGATGGCGTCGTGCCCGCCCTCCTCCGAGCCGATCGCCCAGGGCGAGCCCGGGTCGTACGGCCCCGGCGTCAGGGTGTTGTTGGGCCCCTTGCGGAAGCTGTGCCCGATCGGGTGGATCGGGGGCAGGTAGACGACGTCGAAGCCCATCTTGGCGACGGCGGGGAGCCGGTTCGCGGCAGTCTTGAAATTTCCGGACTTGGGGGCGACGTCCTGTTCGACGATCGCTCCCTCGGAACGGGGGAAGAACTCGTACCACGATCCGAACAGCGCCCTGCGCCGGTCGACCCTGACCACGTGCCTGGCCGAGCGGGTCACCAACTCCCGCAGCGGGTGCGCCCGCAGCAGCTCCGCCGTCTCGGGGAGCTGGGCGACCGCGAAGCGGGCCCGGGGGTCCAGGTCGGTGTCGCGGAGCTTGGCGGCGACCGCCTGCAGCGCGGCCCTGTGCCCGCACACGTGGGACTGCGCCGCCTTCTCCTGCGCCTTCCCCCGTACGCTCTCCCGCGCGGCGGCCTTCCCCGCCGCCGCGGCTCTGGCGCCCGCCCGCTTCGAGGCGGCGGACCCGCCGCTCGCGGGAGGCGGGCCGACCGGCCTGCAGTCCGCGGGCCGTACGGCCTTCGCGGCGCGGTCGAAGAGCCGGGCGCCCTCCTCGCACATCAACTCGGCGTCCAGATCGCGCGGGATCTTGATGCCCGCGTCGTGCAGCCAGGTGGCCACCGGGTCACCCCACGCCTCGACGCGGAAGTGCCACTCGCCCTCGGTCGGCAGCGTCACCTCGACGCCCCAGCGGTCGGTGCCCGGCGCCAGCTCGCGCATGGGCAGCAGCGGACCGCGCACGCCGTCGGGACCGGTCAGCACGGCCCCGGCGGCCACCGCGTCGTGTCCCTCGCGGAACACGACGGCGGTGATCTCGAAGGTCTCACCCGCGGCGGCCTTGGCGGGATAGCGCCCGCACTCCACCGTAGGCTGGATGTCCTGGATTGGAATTCGTCCGATCATCGCGTCTCAAGGTAGCGACGGCACGCCCGGTGCCGCCGAAAAAGTCGGCAAGAAAAGATCTTCGCTTCTTCGAACGCCCCCGTAGACCGGCCTCGGGGCAGGACGATGCCCTGACTCCGCCTGGACGGCCGGTTTCCCGGAGACAGGGCGTCGCGACCCATAGATGCGGTGCCCCAATAGTCCATCTTCATGCGTGTAGGTGGAAGAGTGCGGGACCTCTTACTGTTCGGCGAGTTGTCGTCCCGCCGTAGCCTCCCCGGAGATCATCTCGGCTTTGATGTGTTTGGAGCCGATAGATAGCGGTGAGGGGGAGACGCGTGAGTGTCCGGGTCGCCGTTGTGGCGCTGAGTAACTAGGGTCTGGCAGCGTGAGAGCAATCCGTAGGTTCACTGTCCGCACCGTCCTTCCACCGGAGCTGGCCCCCCTCGGCGAGCTTGTGCACAATTTGCGCTGGTCATGGCACCCCGAGACCCTCGATCTGTTCGCCGAGGTCGATCCGGCGATCTGGGAGCGGGTCGGCCACGACCCGGTCGCGCTGCTGGGCGCCGTCGAGGCGAGCCGTCTGCGCGAGCTGGCGTCCGACCGCCGCTTTCTCAGACGCGTCGCGGACGCGGCCGACGACCTCCGCGAGTACATGACCGCGCCCCGCTGGTACCAGACCATCGCCGACGCTCCCCGGGCCGTCGCCTACTTCTCCCCCGAGTACGGCATCGCCGCCGCGCTGCCGCAGTACTCCGGGGGCCTGGGAATCCTCGCGGGCGACCACCTCAAGGCCGCCAGCGACCTCGGCGTGCCGATCCTGGCCGTCGGCCTGCTGTACCACCACGGCTACTTCACCCAGTCCCTCTCACCGGAGGGCTGGCAGCTCGAGCACTACCCATCCCTGGACCCCGGCGGGCTGCCGCTGACCCTCCTGAAGGAGGAGGACGGCACGCCGGTCCGCGTCGCGATCGGCCTGCCCGACCGCCGCACCCTGCACGCCCAGGTGTGGGTGGCCCAGGTCGGCCGGGTCCCGCTGCTGCTGCTCGACTCCGACGTCGCGGAGAACGACCCCGCCGCGCGCGACGTCACCGACCGGCTGTACGGCGGAGGCACCGACCACCGCCTGATGCAGGAGCTGCTGCTGGGCGTCGGCGGCGTCCGCGCCATCCGGGCCTACTCCCGCGTCAGCGGCCACCCGGAGCCCGAGGTCTTCCACACCAACGAGGGCCACGCGGGCTTCCTCGGCCTCGAGCGCATCCGTGAGCTCACCGAGGCCAGGCTCTCCTTCGACGAGGCGCTCGAGGCGGTCCGCGCCGGCACGGTCTTCACCACGCACACCCCCGTCCCCGCGGGGATCGACCGCTTCCCGGCCGAGATGATCGCCCGCCAGTTCGGCGGGGACAACGCCTGGCCGACGGTCCCGGTCGAGCGCATCCTGGAGCTCGGCGCGGAGGACGAACCGGGCAAGTTCAACATGGCCGCGATGGGCATGCGCCTGGCCCAGCGGGTCAACGGCGTCTCCGAGTTGCACGGCGCGGTCAGCCGCGAGATGTTCCAGGGCCTGTGGCCGGGCTTCGACGCCGCCGAGATCCCGATCGGGTCGATCACCAACGGCGTGCACGCGCCGACCTGGGTCGGCCGCGAGATCATGGAGCTGGCGGGCAGGGAGCTGCCGACCCTGGTCGAGCGGGCCCAGGGCTGGGAGGGTCTCAACAAGATCTCCGACGTGGACGTCTGGAGCATCAGGGGCAGGCTGCGGGCCCGCCTCGTCGAGGCGGCCAGGCAGCGGCTGCGCAGGTCCTGGCTCGACAGGGGCGTCTCGCGCGCCGAGCTCGGCTGGATCGACGACGCCCTCGACCCTGACGTGCTGACCATCGGCTTCGCCCGCAGGGTGCCCTCGTACAAGCGGCTCACCCTGATGCTGAACGACCCCGAGCGACTCAGGGAGCTGCTCCTCGACCCGGAGAAGCCGGTCCAGATCGTGATCGCGGGCAAGGCGCACCCGGCGGACGAGGGCGGCAAGAAGCTCATCCAGCAGATCGTGAAGTTCACCGACGGGGAGGACGTGCGGCACCGCATCGTCTTCCTGCCCGACTACGACATGGCTCTGGGCCAGCTGCTCGTCCAGGGCTGCGACGTGTGGATGAACAACCCGCTGCGCCCCCTGGAGGCGTGCGGCACCTCCGGGATGAAGGCCGCGCTGAACGGCGGCCTCAACCTGTCCATCCGCGACGGCTGGTGGGACGAGTGGTACGACGGCACCAACGGCTGGGCCATCCCCACCGCCGACGGCGTCGCCGACCCCGACCGCCGCGACGAACTGGAGGCGAACGCCCTCTACGACCTGATCGACCACGAGGTGGCCGACCGGTTCTACGACCGTGCCTCCGACGGCCTGCCGCTGCGCTGGCTGGAGATGGTCCGGCACACCCTGACCTCGCTGGGCCCCAAGGTCCTCGCGGGCCGGATGCTCCGCGACTACGTGATCGACCTCTACGCCCCGGCGGCCGGGTCCGCGCGGGCCCTGTCCGCCGACGGGTACGACCCGGCCAAGCACTTCGCCGCCTGGAAGCTCAGGGTCCACCAGGCGTGGCCCGGGGTGCGGGTCGAGCACGTCGAGGCCTCGAACCTGGGCGACACCCCCGAGGTGGGGGCGTCCCTGGAGCTGCGGGCGACCATCGCCCTGGGCGACCTGCAGCCCTCCGACATCCGTGTCCAGGCCGCCTACGGTCCCGTCGGGCTGCACGACGAGCTGGTCGGCCCCTCCTACTCCGACCTGGCCCTGGAGACGGAGGCGGACGACGGCAAGGCGGTCTTCAGCGGCACGGTCCCCCTCGAACGCACCGGCTCCTTCGGCTACACCGTCAGGGTCGTGCCCGACCACCCCCTCGTGGTCGCGCCCTCCGAGCTGGGACTGATCGCGGTCCCCGAGGAACCCGTCGGCATGACCAACGGCACCCTGCGCTGACCCGGACCGTCCGGGGCGGGTTCGCGGACCCGCCCCGGACGCCTCGGCCCCGCCCGGCGTCCGCTCCCGGGGTCCCGGAGGGACGGCTGTGTTCACCGATCGGGAAAGGCGACGGCTGAAACCCTTCTGATCAGGCAAAACGCGCCCACAGAGCTTTCCGGGGCCGTTCTTTCCCGCGCCGAGGGGGGAATGGCTATAGCGCCGAGATCCCGCAGACCCCGGAGAGAAGATTGAACGCCTGGACGTTCGAAGGACAGCCCGGCGCACTGGGTGACACCACGGTGACCCTGGTCGAAGGCGGCTCCTTCTGCGTGTGCTCCCGCAGCGGGGACATCCTGCAAGGCGGCGCGCAGGGGGTCTACCACGCCGACACCCGGCTGCTGTCCCGCTGGGAGCTGAGGGTCGACGAGGTGGCGGTCGAGCCGCTCAGGGTGCTGGCGGGCGAGCCGTACCACGCGACGTTCGTCGGCAGGGCCGCGCCGCGTCCAGGGCGGGCGGAGAGCAGCCTGCTGGTGATCAGGGACCGGTACGTCGGCGGAGGCCTCCGCGAGGACCTGACCCTGCGCAACCTCTCGGACGAGCCCGCCGGATGCGTGGTCGACCTCCACATCGGCTCCGACGTGGCCGACCTCTTCGAGGTGAAGGCGGGCCGGGTCCGGCACGTCACCGACGTGGAGATGACGGCCGACAGGTCGGGGCTGCTGATCTTCTCCGCCACCCGGTCGCGCGGGACGAGGGTGGTCACCGAGCCCGCGCCGTTCGCCGTGCCCGGCGTGCTCATCTTCAGGGTCGTCGTCCCCGCGCGGGGCGAGTGGAAGGCGACGCTGCAGGTCAACCCGATCCTGGAGGGGGAGGAGTCGCCCGCCTGGTTCTCCACCCACCGCCCGGTCGAGCACGCGGAGCCCGCCAGGCGCCGCGCCGACTGGGAGCGCCTCAGCCCGTCCGTCACCACCTCCAACCGCGCCCTGTCCCAGGTGATCCACCGCTCGCGGGAGGACCTGGGGGCGCTGCGTCTCTTCGAGCCCGAGCGGCCGGAGGAGCCGCCGACGATCGCGGCGGGCGCTCCCTGGTTCATGACGCTGTTCGGCCGTGACTCGCTGCTGACCTCGTGGATGGCGCTGCCGCTCGACCAGTCGCTGGCGCTGGGCACGCTGCGCCGCCTCGCCAGACTCCAGGGCAAGGTCGACGACCCGCTCACCGAGGAGGAGCCGGGCAAGATCCTGCACGAGCTGCGTTTCGGCGTGCAGACGGGCGCCTCGCCGCACGGCGGTCACGCGTACTACGGCTCGGTCGACTCGACCCCGCTGTTCGTGATGCTCCTGGGCGAACTGCGCCGCTGGGGGGTGCACGAGCAGGCGGTCGAGGAGCTCATGCCGTACGCCGACGACGCCCTTGACTGGATCACCAGGTCGGCGGACCCGTTCCTGTCCTACCGCCGCAGGACCGACCAGGGCCTGATCAACCAGGGCTGGAAGGACTCCTTCGACGGGGTCAACTTCGCCGACGGCACGCTGGCCCGCGCCCCCATCGCCCTGGCCGAGGTCCAGGGCTACGTCTACGCCGCCTACATCGCGCGCGCCCACTTCGCCCACCAGGCGGGCGACACCGGCCTGGAGGAGGAGTGGAACGCCCGCGCGACCCGGATCAGGGACGCGTTCAACGAGCGCTTCTGGCTGCCGGGCCGGGGATACTACGCCGTCGGGCTCGACGGCGCGGGACGCCCCATCGACAGCCTCGCCTCCAACATGGGGCACTGCCTGTGGACGGGCATCGTGGACGAGGACCGGGCCGCCTCCGTCGCCGAGCACCTGCTCTCGCCGGAGATGTTCACCGGGTACGGCGTGCGCACCCTGGCCTCCACCATGGGCGCCTACAACCCCATGAGCTACCACAACGGCTCCGTCTGGCCGCACGACAACGCGCTGATCGCGGCAGGTCTGATGCGCTACGGCTTCGCCGACGAGGCCAAGCGGATCGCCTTCGGCCTGCTGGACGCGGCGGAGGTCTTCGGCTGGCGGCTGCCCGAGCTGTTCTGCGGCTTCGACCGCGCCGAGTTCGCCTGGCCGGTGCCGTACCCGACCTCCTGCTCCCCGCAGGCGTGGGCCGCCGCGACTCCCATCCATCTCGTCCGCACCCTGCTCCGCCTGGACCCGTGGATCCCCCACGGCCGGGTCTGGGTCGACCCGGTCGGGCTCGAACGGCTGCGCGTCACCGGCCTGCCCCTCGACGGCTCCCGCGTCACGATCGAGGTCGACGGTTCCGAGGTCTCCGTCACCGGTCTGCCCGAGGGGATCACCCTGCTCAACGAACCGCGCCACCCCACGACCGCCTCCCTGCGACACGTCCCCTGACAGCTCGTCACTCGATTCGGATTCTTCGCGGGCCGGACGGCCGTAGGTGAGGTTGACATGATTGCCGTAACAGGTGTTCCCCGCCGGCGTGACGCGATGCGGATCGTCATGGTCGCGCCTCCCTGGTACGACGTGCCGCCCAGGGGGTACGGGGGCATCGAGTCGATGCTCGCCGAGCTGGTCGCGGGGCTGTCCCGGCGCGGGCACGACATCACCCTGATCGGGGCCGGCAGGGCGGGGACGTCCGCCAGGTTCCTGGCCACCTACGCCGAGCCGCCCTCCGAGCGGATCGGCGAGCCCATGCCCGAGGTGCTGCACGCGGCCAAGGCGTACGCCCTGGCGGTCGACGTCGACGCAGACATCGTCCACGACCACTCGCTGGCCGGGCCGCTGAGCGCGGCGGCGCGGGCGGTGCCGACCCTGGTCACCTGCCACGGCGAGGTCAACGGTGAGCTGGGGGAGTACTACCGGGCACTCGGCCCCGCCGTGTCGACGGTCGCCATCTCCGAGGCCCAGCGGCGGCTCGCCCCCGACCTCACGTGGGCGGGGGTGGTCCACAACGCCGTCGAGACCGAGTCCTTCCCCTTCGGGGAGCGCAAGGAGGACTGGGTGCTGTGGCTCGGCAGGCTCAACGAGGACAAGGGGGCGCACCTGGCCATCGACGCCGCCAGGGCGGCCGGGCGCAGGATCCTGCTGGCGGGCAAGCTCACCGAGCAGGCCGAGCACGACTACTTCGAGCGGGAGGTCAGGCCCAGGCTCGGCCCCGACGCCGAGTACCTCGGGCAGGCGGACGCGAGCCGCAAACGCGAGCTGCTGGCGGCGGCCCGCTGCCTGCTCTTCCCGATCCGCTGGGAGGAGCCGTTCGGCATGGTCATGATCGAGGCCATGGCCTGCGGCACCCCGGTGGTCGCGCTGAACCGGGGGGCGGTGCCCGAGGTGGTCGTCGACGGCGTCACCGGGTTCGTCAGGAACGAGGTCGAGGAGCTTCCCGAGGCCGTCGAGGCGGCGGGCGCGCTCGACCCGCGCGCCTGCAGGTTCCACGTCGCGGAGAACTTCGACGTCGAGGTGATGACCGCCGGGTACGAGAGGGTCTACCGCCGGGTGATCACCACCTCGGCCGAGCCGGAGGAGGGGACGAGGGACCTGGCGCTGCCCGTCACATGATCCGGGCCCTATGTTGGTCTGGCGAGGCCGGTCCACCGGCGCCGGTGTGACGGTGCCGATGTGACGGCGCCGGTGTGACGGCGCCGGCGCGGCGGCGTGCACGTGACGCCGCCCGCGTGACGGCGTTCGCATGACGGCATCTCCTGCGGAAGGGACGACCATGGGTGAGTTCGTGCGCGTTGAGAAGGCTGACGGGGTCGCGACGATCAGGCTCGACCGGCCGAAGATGAACGCGCTCAACCGGCAGACGCAGGCCGAGATCGCGGAGTGCGCCCGGCAGGTGGACGCCGATCCCGAGGTGTACGCCGTGGTGCTCTACGGAGGGGAGCGGGTCTTCGCGGCGGGCGCCGACGTCAAGGAGATGGCGGACATGCCGTACGCCGAGATGGCCCTGTACTCGGCGACCCTGCAGGACTGCTTCACCGCCGTGGCGAGGATCGGCAAGCCGGTCGTCGCGGCGGTCACCGGCTACGCGCTGGGCGGCGGGTGCGAGCTGGCCCTGTGCGCCGACATCCGGATCGCGGGCGAGTCGGCCAAGCTCGGCCAGCCGGAGATCCTGCTCGGCATCATCCCCGGCGCGGGAGGCACCCAGCGGCTTCCCCGGCTGATCGGCCCCGCGAAGGCCAAGGACCTCATCTTCACCGGACGCCAGGTGACGGCGGAGGAGGCGCTGCGGATCGGCCTGGTCGACCTCGTCGTCCCGGACGCCGACGTCCACGCCGAGGCGCTCGCCTACGCCGCGCGCTTCGCCGGGGGGCCCGCCCTGGCCCTGCGCGCGGCCAAGCAGGCCGTCGACCGCGGCCTGGAGTCGGACCTGGACACAGGACTCGAGATCGAGCGCCTGCAGTTCTCCGCCCGGTTCGCCACCGAGGACGCCAGGATCGGCATGCGCGCCTTCACGGAGAAGTCGCAGGCGAAGTTCACCGGCCGCTGACCGGTCCCTTCGAGCCGGTCTTTCCATGGCCTGTGCGGATTTCGGGAGCTTCGGAAGACCGTCCTGGTAGATCGTGCTTTGCCGGTATCGTGCCGGACTATGGTGCGGTTGAGGAAACGCGCGCTGCTGCCTGCCCGGCTGCGGCGCGCGGTGCGCGGATGGTTCGACTCCCGATACATCTCCAGGGCCGACCATCGGCAGGACATCAAGGACGCGCTCTGGGAGGTCCAGACGCTGGCCAGGGAGGTCACCGCGCTGCGCGCCGAGGTCGACAGGCTCGGCGCGCGGGTGGACAGGACCGGGCCCGAGCAGGCGCAGGTGCGGCGCTGGGACGACGCCGACCGGCTGGCGCGGGAGACCGCGGTCGCCCTGGACCAGGTGCTGCAGAACGAGGTCCTGCTCTGGCAGGCCGTGGACGGCCTCAGACCGGACGGTCCCGCCCCGGGGACGCCTCCGGGGAACGGGCTCGCCGCGGGCGCGTCGCCGGGCGGCGCCTCCACGACGCTGGAACGCTCCCCGGGGAGCGCCGCGTGAGGGTGACCTGGACCCAGGAGGGCGGCGTCATACGTCTCGCCTTCCGGCTGGACGCCGACGACTCCATCACCGGGTTCTGCGCCGACGGCCAGCCACTGAGACTGGCCACGAACTCCTGCAGGGTCGAACTGCCGAGCGTTCCCCGCGACGTCCACCCCGACCTGTCGGCCCTGGCCGCGTGGACGGTCGTCGCGCCGTGGACGCGGCGCGAGGTCACCTTCGACAGGCCGGTCTCGCCCGAGCTGGCCGCGGCGCTCCACGAGGGGTGGGGGGTCGAGGCGGGTCCCGTCGGCGGGACGCCGCGTTCGGGAAGCAGGCTGGCGATCTCCTACAGCGGCGGCGCGGACTCGGTCGCGGTGGCCGCGATGCTGCCCGACGCGCCGTTCGTGCACTTCCAGCGGGTCTCCCACCCCCGTGTGCCCAACCGCTGGACCCACTACCGTTCCGACGTCCTGGCCAAGCTGGCGGAGCGGACGGGGCGCGAGCTCACCGTCGTCCGCTCCGACCTGGAGTTCACGCTCGCCGAGCCCCGCCCCGGCTACCCCGAGCACCACGCCGTCGCCGTGGGGGCGCTGCTGCTGGCCGACGAGCTCGACCTCGGCGGCCTCGCCTTCGGCTACGAGCTGGGCTCGCGCTGGCTCGGCGGAGACCGCTACCTGCTCAGATACACCCCGGACAATCCGATGTGGGCTCCGCACGGGGCCTGGGGCAGGGCCTTCGCCGCCGCCGGGCTGGACATCGTGCTCCCGGTCGGCGGGGTCAGCGAGGCCGTCACCATGCGTCTCGCCCTGGGCTCCGGGCTGCGTGAGCAGGTCCGCTGGTGCCTGCGGGGGGTCGACGGCCCCTGCGGGACCTGTGGCAAGTGCCTCTACAAGGAGCTCATCCAGGCCGCCGTCGAACGCCGCCCGCTGCACACCACGGTCGGCCCGAAGCGCCCTGTCGCCCGCAAGTGGCAGGAGCCCCCGCCGTACGGCGGGCAGGAGATGATCGAGTACGGCTGCGCCAGGGTGCCGGGAATCGAGGGCACGGTCTTCGGCAGGGCCGCGGGCTTCCTCGGCGCGACCGAGGCGTCGACGGCCTGGCTCGACCGCTGCTACCCGCCCGCCGTCCAGGAGATCCCCGAGCCGTGGCGCAAGCAGGTCCACGACTTCATGGCGGCGGAGGTCGGGTTCATGGACGACGCCCAGGCACGCCGCGTCGAGACCTGGGGGACGTCGTGAGGGCGCGCGGCGGGGAAGGCGCGCGGCCGATCCCGTGAGCGACTCCGAGGAGACAGGCGGGGACCCGGCGGACGAGCCGGGCGCGAAGGGGCCGCTTCCCGCGGCCGGGGCCGCCGCGGACGGGCGGGACCACGGCGCGCGCCGTACCTCGGACCGGCGGGGCGGCGCGGGCGCGATGACGCGCAGGGCGCTGCTGGTCGGCGTGGGCGCGGCAGGCGGGGCGGGGGCCATGTTCGCGGCCATGGGGGCGCTGGGCCTGGCTCCCGAATCCCACGCCCCCGAGCGGAAGGACTTCGTCCCGCCGCGGCCCTCCGACTTCTCCCTCAGCGGCAGGGGAGCGGCGAAGGTGGTGGTCCTCGGGGCCGGGGTCGCCGGGCTGACCTGCGCCTACGAGCTGGGCAAGGCGGGCTACGACTGCACGGTCCTTGAGGCGGCCGACCGGGTCGGCGGCCGGAACCTCACGCTGCGCGCGGGCGACCGGCTGGCGGAGAACGGCGGGCGGACCCAGACCGCGGCCTTCGAGGAGGGGACCTACTTCAACGCGGGTCCCGGGCGGATCGCGCCGTGGATGGTCGCCATGGACTACTGCCGTGAGCTGGGCGTGCCCATCGAGACGTTCGTCAACAACAACGCCTCCGCCTACGTCTACACGCGCGGCATGAGCGCCCCGGTCAGGGCGCGCACCGCCCGCGCCGACATGTACGGCTACGTGGCCGAGCTGCTGGCCAAGGCGAGCAGCGCGGGCGCGCTGAACCGCAGGTTGACCGGGCAGGACAGGGAGCGGCTCGGGGAGTTCCTGCGACGCTTCGGCGACCTCGGCCCCGACCTCGCCTACCGGGGCTCGACGCGGCGGGGTTTCGAGACCTACCCGGGGGTCGCCGACGGCGTCCCCCTCGGCGCGCCGCCCTCGCTCGCCGACGTGTTCGCCGCGGGCATGGGCAGGGCGATCACCATGGACTTCGGCTACGACCAGGCCATGCCCATGTTCCAGCCGGTCGGCGGCATGGACGCGATCGTGACCGCGCTCGCGGGGGCCGTCGGCCGCGACAGGATCAGGACGGGCTCCCGCGTCACGGGCCTGAGGAACCTGCCGGACGGCGTCGAGGTGACCCACCAGGGCGGCACGGTCCGCGCCGACTACTGCGTCGCGGCCCTTCCGCCCCACCTGCTCGCCCGCCTGCCGCACAACCTGGGCTCCTCCGTCGCCGCCGCCCTGCGCGCCCCCGTCCCCGTCGCCGCGGGCAAGATCGGCCTGGAGTACGGCAGGCGCTGGTGGGAGATCGACGACCGCATCTACGGCGGGGTCACCGAGACTGACCTGGACATCACTCACATCTGGTACCCCTCGCACGGCTACCACTCCAGGAGCGGCCTGGTCGTCGGCTACTACAACACCGAGGAGAACGCCGAGCTGTACGGCAGGCTCCCGCACCATGAGCGCCGCGCCCGCGCGCTCACCCAGGGCAAGAAGATCCACGGCGAGAAGTACCGCGCCGAGCTGCGCTCCAGCCTCTCGATCGCCTGGCACAGGCAGCCGCACATCGAGGGAGGCTGGGTCCGCTGGCCGTCGTACGAGGGCGGTTTCGCGCTCCTGCAGCGTCCGGCGGGGCGGGTCTACTTCGCCGGTGACTGGCTCACCCACCTGGTCGCCTGGCAGGCCGGGGCCATGGAGTCCGCCAGGAAGGCCGTCACCGAGCTGCACAGCCGGGTCATGCGAACGCCGTCCTGATCCCCTCGCGACGGCCGTACAGTCTCAGGGACGAACCGTGGGACGGACGAGCCGAGGGAGACGAGGATGGCGATCGGGACGCTTGACTGGGTGAGCGCGGCGGACAGGCCCGAGCTGCTGGCCGAGCCCGTGGCACGGGCGGTCGTGGGACTCGAGGGCGTCGAGGTGGCCGAGATCGATCCGGGGCTGGCGGACACGGCGGCGTTCTGCGAGCGTTACGGCGTCGGCATGGACGAGTCGGCCAACTGCGTGATCGTGGCGGCGAAGCGGGGCGGGGAGGTCAGATACGCCGCCTGCATGGTGCTCGCCACGACGAGGGCCGACGTCAACGGCGTGGTGAGACGGCACCTGGACGCGAGGAAGATCTCGTTCGCGCCGCAGGACGACGCCGTCGGGCTGACCGGGATGGAGTACGGCGGGATCACCCCGCTCGGGCTGCCGGAGGACTGGCCGGTGCTCGTCGACGCCGCCGTGGCGGTCCACCCGGGAGTGGTGATCGGCAGCGGCGTCCGCCGCTCCAAGCTGGCGGTGCCGGGTGCTCTGCTGGCCGGTCTGAAGACCGCGCAGGTGATCAACCTGGCGAACTGACGCAGAAAAGAGATTGAGTGTTACCCGGGTTTGGGAAACCGTTGAGGTCTGGCACACGTTATTCCATCGGAGAATATGGCCTGATGGTTCATCTCATGGGCGGGGTTTAAGCCGGTATGGTTCTTCATGCCATGAATCAGGACGACCGACTGGGCCCGTACCGACTGCTCCGGCGGCTCGGTGAGGGCGGCATGGGCGTTGTCCACCTCGCCGTCGACCCCCAGGGGCGGCAGGTGGCCGTGAAGGTCCTCCGCGCGGAGGTGGCGGGCGACGACGTGGCCCGGCGCAGGCTCTCGCGCGAGGTCGAGACCATGCGGCGGGTGCGCAGCGAGCACATCGCCGAGGTCCTCGACGCCGACGTGACGGGCCACCGGCCCTACATCGTCACCCGTTACGTCCCGGGCCAGCCGCTGGACGACCACGTCAAGCAGGAGGGTCCCATGGACCTTCCCGCGCTGCTCAAGGTCGCCCACGGGGTGGCGTCCGCGCTCGCGGCCGTGCACTCCGTCGGGGTGACCCACCGTGACCTCAAGCCGGGAAACGTGCTCATCCTGGACGGTCAGCCCGTCCTCATCGACTTCGGCATCGCGCAGGCCGCCGACGCCACCCGGCTGACCCAGACCGGCATGTTCATCGGCACGCCCGGTTACCTCGCCCCCGAGATCATCGAGGGGCACGAGGCGGGACCCGAGGTGGACGTGCACGCCTGGGCGGGCACGCTGGTCTTCGCCGCGACCGGCCAGCCGCCCTACGGCAAGGGCACGCTGGAGATGATCTTCTACAACATCACCGCGGGCAGGGCGAACGTGGACGCCGTCCCGCAGCCCCTCCAGCCGGTGCTGCGCGCCGCCCTCCAGCGCGATCCCGCCCGGCGTCCCAGGGCCGCGGAGCTGGCCGCCCAGATGGAGCGCCTGATGGCGCAGTCCGGCCGCCCCAGGGTGCCCGACGAGATCCCCACGGTCTCGCACTTCGACGACTCCGGTCAGGCGGGAGGCCCCGGCCTGCCCACGGGCCCCTACGTGCCCACGGGGCTGGGGCCGCGCCCGGGACAGGGCTCTCCCGGCCGCTCGGCGGGCCTGCCCACGGGGCCGTACGTGCCCACGGGGCCGGGGTCGCGTCCGGGACAGGACGCCTCGGGTCAGTCGGCGGGCCTGCCCACGGGTCCCTACGTCCCCACGGGTCCCGGCTTCCATTCGGGGTCTCCCGGTCAGCCGGGAGGACAGGCGGGCCACGGCGGTCCCACCGGGCCCGGCCACACGGGCGAGCGAGTCGACCCCGGTGACGTGCCGACCCCGGTCGCGTCCAGGCCCGGGGCGTCGACGCCCTGGCCGCCGCCTCCGGTCTCCCCGCCGCACGACTACGTCTCGCTGCTCGGCGAGCAGGAGGGGCCCGACCCGTGGCCGACCCGCAGGGTCACCGCGGAGGAGCTCCGTCAGGCGGCGGTGGCCCAGCAGGCGTCCTACGACCAGCCGACCGGTCTGCTCGACCCGCAGGAGGCCCCCACCAGAGGGCTCTCGACCGGGCCCGGCGCGTTCACCGGGCCCGGCGGGTCCGCGGGCTCGCCGCGCGCGGGAGGCCAGACCGGCGATCACTCCTCGCGGGAGGTCCCGAACAGGTTCGCGGCCACGCCGCCGGCCGAGGACGGCGACATCCCGACCCAGCGCGTCCGGCCCCAGGACCTGCAGGAGTACCTCCGCAACCAGGCGCCGTCGTCGAGCCAGGCGCAGTCGCCGGGCCCGGCGCGGAGCCGCTCCGCACAGCCCGTCTCGTTCGAGCAGACGCCGCAGGTCAGGCAGCACGGCACGCCGCCGCCCTACCCGTATCCACACCCGCATCCCCAGCAGCGGCAGCCGTACCAGCAGCAGCCCTACCAGCAGGAGCCGTACCACCAGGCGTCCGCGCAGGCCCGTTCGGGTCAGGGTTCCGGGCACGCGTTGCAGCGTTCCAAGGCGTACACCGTCACGAGCGCGCTGATGCTGATCGTCATGACGATCGCGGCCGTTCTCGCGCCCGTCCTGGTCGCCGCGGTCGCGATCCCCTTCGTGATCCTGCTGCGCGCGGCCGACATCGCCCAGCCCCAGCTCAGCGCCCGCCGCCCGGCGGAAGAGGCCTCGGCCGACGTCCTGCGGGTGCTCGGCCAGCCGGCCGCGCTCCTGAAGTCGGCGGGCGTCACGCTCGCGCTCGTGCCGTACGGGCTGATCCTCGGGCTGCCGGTGACGCTGCTGCTGGCCGTGCTGGTCGCGAAGATGCCGGCCGCGAACGCGCTGAGCTGGGGCTCGGCGGTCGCGCTGTGGACGATCTGCGCGGGCCCCGGCGTGGAGGGCCCAAAGCGGCAAATGCGACGTACGCTGGCATCACTGGTGCCTTCCCGTAACGTGGCCGCCATCGCGGCCGGGGCGGTGGGCGTGGTGACCGCGCTGATGGTCCTCCTGGCGATCGGCACGGTGGGGACACGGGCACGGCAGGCGCGCTGGGCGCCGCTCGACGTCGGGACGGTGGAGACGCAACTGCAGGAACTACAGGCTAAGGCGGCGCGATGACGGGGGAGACACAGGCGCCGGAGCGGCTGGGTCCGTACCGGCTGCTCCGGCAGATCGGCGAGGGAGGCATGGGGGTCGTCCACCTCGGCCTCGACGAGGACGGCCGGGAGGTGGCCGTCAAGGTCCTGCACCCGCATGTGGCTGCCGACCTCAAGGCGCGCGACCGGCTCACCCGCGAGGTCGAGACCATGCGCCGGGTGCGCAGCTCGCAGGTGGCGGAGGTGCTCGACGCGAAGCTGACCGGCAAGCAGCCCTACATCGTGACCCGCTTCGCGCCGGGCCGCACGCTGGAGGAGATCGTCCTCGCCGACGGTCCGCTCGACCCGCACGAGGTCGTCAAGCTCGCCAGGGGGCTGTGCGCGGCGCTGGTGGCGATCCACGCCGCCGACGTCATCCACCGTGACTTCAAGCCGTCCAACGTGATGATCGTCGACGGTGAGCCGCTGGTCATCGACTTCGGCATCGCCCACCTGGTCAACGCGACCCGGCTGACCCAGACCGGCATGTTCGTCGGCACGCCCGGCTACCTCGCCCCGGAGATCATCCGGGACTCCGAGATCACCCAGGCGGCCGACGTGCACGCGCTGGCCTCGACGGTCTTCTTCGGCGCGACCGGCAAGCCGCCGTTCGGCACCGGCAGCTTCGAGGTCGTCTGCTTCAACATCATGGAGGGCCGGGCCAACATCGACCTGGCCCCCGTCTGGCTGCGCGGGTGGCTCAGGCAGGCCCTGGCCGTCGACCCGGCCGCGAGGCCGAGCGCGCACACGCTGCTGCGCATGGCGCGCGACCTCGACCCCACGGTGACGGCCTTCCACGAGACGGCGCCGCCGACCGCCGTCCTCGACGGGGGCACCAGGGTCCTCGACACCAACGGCACCAAGGTCCTGGGCCAGGGCACGTCCCCGTCGTCCTCCGCTCCGCCCTCGCCGCCGCCTCCGGCGAACGGCACCAGGGTCCTGGGCCAGGGCACGTCCCCGTCGTCCTCGCCGCCGCCGCCTCCGGCGAACGGCACCAGGGCGCTGCCCCAGGACGGGACGTACTCCGACCTGCTGCCCCCGGTCGAGTACGCCAAGCCGGAGCGGCGCGAGCGCAAACCGCGCCCCGAGCCCGGCTCCCAGGCGGGGAGCCCGCCGCCGTACGTCCCGGCCACGCAGCCGCCGCCGTACGTCCCGGCTCCGCTCTCGGCCCAGCAGCGGGTCGCCCCGCCGCCCCACGCCGACCAGCGGGTCGCCGGGTATCCCGCGCCGCAGCCCACGGCCCAGAACAGGCCGTACGCCCCGCCGACCGAGCCCCGCCCCTACACGCCGCCGCCCGCGCCGCGGCCTCAGCAGCAGCCCCAGCCCCAGCCGCAGTCCCAGCAGCCGCGCCCTCAGTACCGCACCGGCCACCCGCTGGCCGCGGTGCTGCTGCTGACGATCCTGGTCGGGCTCGCCTGTGTGCTGCCGGTGGCGGTGAGCGCCTTCGCCCTGGTGGCGGCGCTCTGCCTCCGCGTGGGCGAATACCTCTTCGGAGACCTGGCCCAGCGCCGTTCGGTGCGGGGCAACAGCTCGGTCGATCCGCTGCTGGCGGTGGTCGGCACCCCGTGGGCGCTGATCAAGGCGGGGCTCGCGACGCTGGTCACGGCTCCGCTGGCCGCGATGTTCGGCATGTGCGTCTGGGGCGCCCTGAGATTCGTCGTGCACCTGAAGACCGACCCGGCCGCGGCCTACGCCGCGGGCGCGTTCGTGGCCGGGCTGTTCGTGCTGCCCGGCGGCGGCAAGCCGCGCAGGGCGGTCTCCCGCGCGCTGACCGGGGTGATCCGCAGCCCGGGGGCCGCGATGGTGACCACGATCATCCTGGGCACGCTGGCCTTCTTCGCCGTGATGGCCGCGCTGACGATGGTGCCGTCCTTCGCGCCGTGGGACCAGCCGTCCGACGTGGTCAAGCAGGTGACGGCGGCCTGGCAGGAGCAGGTGCACACCGGCAAGATCGGTGCGATCGATCTCGTCAAAGGGCTCTTCAACGACCTGATGGCCAGCTTCGGCCTCGGGTTCGTCTCCTTCTGACCGGTCTGTCCGGTCCTTTCTGGCTGGTCTGCCCGGTCCCGGTGGGCGGGAACGTTCCCGCCCACCGGGACCGCTCGCGGTGACCGGACGCCGGGACCGCTCGCCGGGCTCACTCCGCGGGGCGAGCCAGGGGCGGGCGGGGCGATGTGCGGGGCGGCGTGCGGGGAACGTCTGGCTTGTGTTCGGCGCCCTGGCGCGGGTGATTTCTTGGAACCTCTTCGTGCGGGATCGCCTTCGCTGAGGCACGATGAAGGAGACAGGCCGGAAGGAGCCGCATGGGAGCGACCGACGGTGAAAGCCTCGGCCCGTACAACCTGTTGTCGACCCTCGGCGCGGGAGGCTTCGGCGAGGTCCATCTCGCGCTGGACCCCGACGGGCGCACGGTGGCGGTCAAGATCCTGCACCCGCACGTCGCGGCCGACGCGACGGCCCTGACCCGCCTCGCCCGCGAGGTGGAGACCATGCGGCGGGTCGAGGGGGCGCACGTCGCCGAGGTGCTGGACGCCTCCATGGAGAACCCCCGCCCCTACATCGTCACCCGATACGTCCAGGGCCGTCCGCTCAGCGCGGTGGTCTCCGGAGACGGCCCCGTCGAGGGCGAGGACCTCGTACGGCTCGCGCTCGGCCTCGCCGAGGCCCTGGTCGCGATCCACGCCGCCGGGGTCGTCCACCGCGACCTGAAGCCCGCGAACGTGATCCTCACCGACGGCGAGCCCGTCGTGATCGACTTCGGCATCGCCTCCGCGCTCGACTCCGCCTCGGTCACGGTCTCCGGGGCGGTCCTCGGCACGCCCGGCTACCTGCCGCCCGAGGTGCTGGAGGGCGCGGACGCGGGCCCCGCCGCCGATCTCTTCTCCTTCGGCGCCACGCTGGCCCACGCGGCGACGGGACGGCACCCCTACGGCACGGGCCCCGCCTCTGCGGTCGGCTACCGCGTCGTCCATCACGAACCCGACCTGGAGGGGGTGCCGGGCTGGCTCGGACCGGTGCTCCAGGAGTGCATGCGGCGCGATCCCGCGGAGCGGCCCTCGGCGGGTGAGACGCTGGCCCGCCTCGAGGCGGAGGCCCCCGCCGTCCACCCCGCCGTTCCCCGGCCCCGGCGGCCTTTCGCCGCGCCGGCAGGTCAGCGCCCGCCGGCCGTTCAGAGCCCGTCGGCAGGCCGGAGTCCGGCCGATCGGGAGGGCACGGCCGACCCGGGCGGCGTGGCGGCGCGTGGCCCCGGGGGCGTCGCCGGAGCGCCGGCGACGGAGAAGACCGGTGTGCACGCCCTGACGACCAGGGAGTGGCGTCCCGGACGCCGCCCGACGCCGGGCAAGCCCTCCACCGAGGAGGCGCTCAGGCACCGCAGGGCGGTCGTGCACCGCCGCTGGGTCGTCGGCACGGGCCTGCTGGTCTCGCTGGCGGCGGCGACGGCCAGGAGTCCGCTCCCCGAGGTGTCGCTGCTGCTGCTGGCGGGCTACGGTTCGGTGGTGGTCGTCGACGGGGGCGTCGCGCTGTTCGCCAGGAAGGACCGCGTCCGCGCGGTCGTCGACCTGGCCGGCGGTGTGGGCGCCGTCGTGCTGTGGGCGGTCCTCGGGACCTTCTTCAGCACCCTCACCCTGGCGCTGGCCCTGGGAACCGTCGTCTTCGTCCTGGTGGCGATCCTGCTGTCCAGTTGAGCCCTCCGGCTCCCCTCCGAGGGGCCTCCGAGTGAGTGGGACCCGCCCGCGAATCCGGAATATAGCTCGGTACAGTGGAGGCGTGTGACCGATCGGACGGTTGTTCGGTTGTTCGGCGTGAGTCGTGCGGCCTGGTGGCTTGTCCTTAAGCTACCAATCGGTAACATGATGCCGGAGGGCAGGGGAGGGGTGTCCCGACCAGGCCGCCTGTCTCGCGCCCCTCGGGCACCTGGCAGTCTTGGCATCACGTGCACGTGCCCCGCGTGTGCGTAGGGAGCATCCGGCGCCAACCGCAGCGACGCGGTGGCGCACGCGAACACGGGAGGTCGGCCACCGGCCATGAACATCGTCGTCTGCGTGAAGCAGGTCCCCGACACGGCGACCGAGCGCAAGCTGAGGTCCGATGACAAGACGCTCGACCGCGATGCCGCCGACGGCGTCATCAACGAGCTGTGCGAGTACGCGGTCGAAGAGGCGCTGCGCCTGAAGGAGGCGCACGGCGGTGAGGTGACCGTCCTCACCATGGGCCCCGACAAGGCCAGCGACACCATCCGCAAGGCTCTGGCCATGGGCGCCGACAAGGCGGTCCACCTGGTGGACGACGCGCTGCACGGCTCCGACGCCCTGGGCACCTCGTACGCCCTGGCGCAGACGCTCAAGAAGATCGGGTTCGACCTGGTCGTGCTCGGCTCGGAGTCGACCGACGCCCGCACCGGCGTGCTCGCCGCCATGCTGGCCGAGCGCCTCGGCGTCCCCCAGCTCACCTTCGCCAACAAGGTCGAGGTCGACCCCTCCGCGGCCAAGGCGGGCAGCGGCGGCTCGATCGCGATCCAGCGCGTGACCGACTACGGCTACGACAGGGTGGAGGCCTCGCTGCCCGCCGTCGTCTCCGTCGTCGAGAAGATCAACGAGCCGCGTTACCCCTCCTTCAAGGGCATCATGGCCGCCAAGAAGAAGCCGGTCGAGAAGCTCGGCGTCGCCGACGCCGAGATCGACGCCTCCCAGGTCGGCCTGGCCAACTCCTGGAGCGAGGTCGCCGACTTCGCCGCCGCCCCGCCCCGCGCGGCCGGCACGATCGTCAAGGACGAGGGCGACGGCGGCGCGAAGACCGCCGACTTCCTCGCGTCGAAGAAGTTCGTCTGAGAACGGGGGTTAGCTGATATGTCTGAGATTCTCGTTCTGGTCGAGCACGTCGAAGGTCAGGTCAAGAAGGTCACGCTCGAGCTGCTGACGCTCGCCCGCAAGCTGGGCACGCCGTCCGCGGTCTGGGCGGGCCCGGGATACTCCCCCGAGGCCAAGGCCAGGCTGGCCGAGCACGGCGCGGAGAAGATCTACGTCGCCGACTCCGCCGACGTCAACGACTACGTCGTGGCGCCCAAGGCCGAGCTGCTCGCCCAGCTCGTCTCCGAGAAGTCCCCGGCCGCGGTGTTCGTCGCCGCGACGGCCGAGGCGAAGGAGATCGCGGGGCGTCTCGCCATCAAGATCGACTCTGGTGTGCTCACCGACGTCGTGGGCGTCGAGGACGGCCTGGTCGCCGACCAGTCGATCTTCGGCGGCGGCGTCAACGTCCGCTCGCGCGTCACCAAGGGCACCCCGATCGTCGCGGTCCGCCCGAACGCGACGCCGGTCGAGGCCGCGGCGGGCGCGGGCGCGGAGGAGCAGGTCTCCGTGGCCGTCTCCGAGACCGCCAGGTCCGCCAGGATCGTGGAGCGGGTCAAGGAGGAGAAGGGCGCCCGTCCCGAGCTCACCGAGGCCGCGATCGTGGTCTCCGGCGGCCGGGGCGTGGGCTCGGCGGAGAACTTCTCGATCATCGAGAAGCTCGCCGACTCGCTCGGCGCGGCCGTCGGCGCCTCCCGCGCCGCGACCGACGCGGGCTGGTACCCCCACCAGTTCCAGGTCGGCCAGACCGGCAAGACCGTCTCGCCGCAGCTCTACATCGCCGCGGGCATCTCCGGCGCCATCCAGCACCGGGCAGGCATGCAGACCGCCAAGACGATCGTCGCCATCAACAAGGACCCCGAGGCTCCGATCTTCGAGCTCGCCGACTTCGGCGTGGTCGGAGACCTGAACCAGGTCGTCCCGCAGCTGACCGACGAGGTCGCCAAGCGCAAGTAGGCGCCCGGCGGGCACCGCTGCCGGCATCGCGGCGGGCACTGTGGCAGGCATCGCGGCAGGCGCTGTGGCAGGCAGGGCCGCGGGTCGCAGGAACATGAGGAAACGGCGTCGCACCCGGGTGCGACGCCGTTTCGCGTTCTGCCCCTTCCACGGGGTGTTCGCGGTCTTCCACGAAAACACCCACACTTCGGGAGTTCGGCGGCCGAGAGCGTCTCACGTCCAGCGGACGTACGGTGAGCGGTCCGGCGACGGGCCCGTCGCCGGACCGCTCACCGTGTTCTCGCCGACTGGTCGTGCGTACGGCCGGGGAGCTCTCCGGCCCGGGGACGGACGGAGAGCGGTCCGGCACGCTTTCGGCCGGGCCGTCTTCACGATGTGAGGAACCTCAGGCGTCCCCCGACAGTCAGGGGTTCCCGTGCACCGTGACTACGGCCTCACGGCGCGGAGACCTCCCGCACCAGCTGGGAGCTCCAGGGGCACCAGGTGTTGCCGGGCAGGAACGCGCCGCCCACCTCGGACAGGTGCTCCTCGACGTAGTCGATCCCGGCGTCGCACACCTCGGTGGCGACGTCGAAGAAGTCGACCGTGGTGGGGTTGTAGTGGTAGCTCCAGTTCGGGTTGTAGGCGGCGGTTCCCACCACGATCGTGCCGATGACGCTGGGCCTGTCGGTGGTCGCGCCGCTCAGCAGGTCCCTGGCGTGCTGGATCTTGGCGGGGTCGGTGAGCTTGAAGACGAACTTGTCGTTGCCGGAGTCGGTGAACTCGAAGTAGGCGGCCCCCCAGGCGGCCTGCGGGGCCGCCTCGGTCTGCCGGGCCTGAGCGGGAGCGGCCAGGCCGAGCGTCGCGACCGCCGCGAGGGCGGCGATTCCGGGGAGGATACGTCGCATGGGCATCTCCTTTGTCTGACGAGTCGTTTTCACGACGTCCTTGACGACTGGGTAAAGACGTCCTTGACGACTGGGTAAAGCCGTCAGTCGGGACTGTAGGTCAACGATCATCGAGACGCGCGGAAGTGTCCTATTTCTGACACATTGTTTGGGGATTGTTCGCCCATGGGTCATGCGCGTTCCAGGCCGTGAGGCATGGGCGTTCCGGGCCGTGAGGCATGGGCGTGCGCGGACCGGCCCGTGTCTCGACGGGCCGGTCCGCGCACGCCGGTCAGGCGGCCATGGACAGTTCGCGCTCGGGAGTCTCCTCCGGCGCCTCCACCCTTCCCGGGCGGGGCAGGAACCGGGCGAACAGGGTGATCAGCACGCCGAGAGCGACGGCGATGCCGAGCGCGGTCCTGAGCGTGGTCGCGTCCGAGAGGAATCCGATGATCACCGGACCGAGCAGCAGTCCCGCGTAGCCCATCGCGCCGGTCTGGGCGATGGCCGGACCCGGGTTCTCGACCGCGCCGCCCGCCAGGGACATGGCCATCGGGGAGACCGTCGCGACCGCGACGCCCACGAAGAGCATGGCGAGCACGGCGATCAGGGCGGTCGGAGCCGTCAGGACCACGGCGAAGGTGGCCGCGGTCGACAGGCCCGCGGTGACGATCATGCCACGCGCGCCGAAACGGGCCCGGACGCGGTCGCCGGTGAGGCGGCCGAACAGCATGCCCGCCTCGAAGATCGGGTACCCGAGCGCGGCCACCGCCTCGGGGGCGCCGAGGGCGTCGCGCAGGTACAGGCCGTTCCAGTCGGCGACCGTCCCCTCGACCATGAACGCGCAGAACGCGATCACACCGAGCAGGTAGACGACCGGCGGCATCCGGCGGCGGCTCGCGGCGGCCGCGTCCCGGGTGACCACCGGGTCCGGCAGGTAGGTGCGGCTGATGAAGACCAGCAGGGGGAGCGCGGCCAGGGCCACCGCGGTCAGGTGGGTCGTGACCGACAGGCCCGCGGAGATGGCCGCGGTGCCGACCAGGCCCGCCGAGATGGCTCCCACGCACCAGCCCGCGTGCATGCCGTTCATCAGCGGCCTGCCGTACGCGCGCTCGACCGTCGAGCCCTGCGCGTTCATGGCGACGTCGACCGCGCCGAACGCCATGCCGAAGAACGCGGCGGCGACCAGCAGCAGCGGGAACGTCGGGGCGACGGCCAGCAGGGCCAGGGTGGCCGCGCAGAGGGGAGCGCCGACCCGCAGGATGCTCCGGCTGCCGAAGCGGGACATCACCCCGCGCATCGACTGCATGGTGACCAGCGCTCCCAGACCCCACACGAGGAGGGTCATGCCGATCGACGCCTCGGACAGGCCGAGTTTGTCGGACAGCGCGGGGATGCGCACGGTCATCGATCCACACAGCAGACCGGCAAGCACGAATGTGAGAACCGCTCCGGTGCGAGCCGTCCTCAGGTCGCGGGTCATGACTCAATCCCTTCAATACATGTTTCGAATGACTGTTAGGGGGAACACAAGAGTCGGTCGCTTCCGCGCGCGCGGAAGCGACCGCCAGTGTCAACGGGGATGATCGACGGTCAACGGGGATGATCGACGAGAGACGACGCCGCCGTCAGGCGGGCAACAGGTCCAGCAGGCGCCGCTTCAGCTCGGCGTAGCGGGCGTCGTCGTACAGGCCGGGGTCGTGGCTCGCCACGTCCCACAGTCCCTCGCAGGCGAGGCGCACGATCTGCGCCGTCGTGGGGTCGGGCTCGCTGTCGAGGCCCTCGCGATGCCAGCGGGCCATCGCCTCGCGCAGCGGCGCGAGAAGGTAGAGGTTGCCGGAGGCCCCGGTGACCACGGCCCAGCGTCGCAGCCTGCCGCTCCGCACGGCGTCGAACGTGGCGGCCAGATAGTTCTTGGTGTAGGTGTTGTGGCCCTGGTTCGCGACGAGCTCGTCGAACTCCTCGATCAGCCGCTCGACCATGCCCTTGATCAGGGCTTCCTTGGTGCCGAAGTGATAGAGCAGGCCGCCTTTGCTGCATCCGGCCCGCTCGGCGACCGCCGCCAGGGTGAGAGCCTGAGAGCCCTGGTCGCACAGCAGATCCTCTGCCGCGTCCAACAGCTCTTCCCGTCTCATGTGCCCTACTGTACCGTCTGGACGGTTTAGTGGTCAAACCGGGGATGGTCTCTCACCGGCGCCCGGATACCCTTGGAATGCCACAAGCGATCTGGGACTGGGAAGGGAAGTGCGGTAGTGGAGTCCGCCTATCTCGATCACGCGGCGACCACGCCGATGCTTCCCGAGGCGATCGAGGCGATGACGGCCCAGCTCGGCAGGGTCGGCAACGCGTCGTCGCTGCACGCCGCGGGGCGGCGCACCCGCCAGGTCGTCGAGGAGTCGCGCGAGAGCATCGCCGACGCGCTCGGGGCCAGACCGAGCGAGGTCGTGTTCACCTCCGGCGGCACCGAGGCCGACAACCTCGCCATCAAGGGCCTCTACTGGGCGCGAAGGGCCAAGGGCGCGAACCGCATCCTGGTCAGCGCCGTCGAGCACCACGCCGCGCTCGACCCCGCCCACTGGCTGGGCGACCGCCAGGACGCCGTCGTCGAGCTGCTCGACGTCGACGAGTTCGGCCGGGTGCACCCACAGACCCTCCGCACCGCCATCGAGCGCGACCCCGACAGCGTCGCCCTGGTCAGCGTCATGTGGGCCAACAACGAGGTCGGCACCGTGCAGCCGGTCCGCGTGCTCGCCGCGATCGCCCGCGACCACGGCATCCCCTTCCACACCGACGCCGTCCAGGCCGTCGGCCAGCTTCCGGTCGTGTTCGCCGACGCGGGAGTCGACGCGCTGACGCTCTCCGGACACAAGGTGGGCGGCCCGATGGGCGTCGGCGCGCTGCTGCTCGCCCGCGGCGTCGACCCGGTGCCCGTGCTGCACGGCGGCGGGCAGGAGCGCGACGTGCGCTCCGGCACGCTCGACGCGCCTTCGGTCGCGGGCCTCGCCGCGGCGGTCCAGACCGCGATCGCCCGTCAGGCCGAGACCTCGGCGCGGCTGGCGGAGCTCCGCGACGGCCTGATCCGCAAGGTCCGGGCGGCCGTGCCCGACGTGGTCCTCAACGGCGACCCGGTGAACCGCCTTCCCGGCAACGCGCACTTCTCCTTCCCCGGCTGCGAGGGCGACGCGCTGCTCATGCTCCTGGACGCCAAGGGAGTCGAGTGCTCCACGGGTTCCGCGTGCTCCGCCGGGGTCGCCCAGCCCTCCCACGTCCTGCTCGCCATGGGCGCGGACGCCGTCAGCGCGCGCGGCTCGCTCCGCTTCTCCCTGGGGCACACCTCGACCGAGGCCGACGTGGACAGGGTCGCCGACGTCATCGGCATGGTCGTCGAGCGCGCCCGCCGCGCCGGTCTGAGCTGACGACTCCGGGCTGACGACCCCGGGCTGACGACTCCGAAATCTCCCGGCCCGACGGTGTGTGCGCCGACGCGGGTACGCTCAAGGGTGTTATGAGACTTCGCGTGCTTGCCGCCATGTCCGGCGGCGTCGACTCCGCGGTCGCGGCCGCCCGCATCGCCGAGGCCGGTCACGACGTCACCGGCGTGCATCTGGCTCTGTCCGCCAACCCGCAGTCCTACCGGACCGGTGCCCGGGGGTGCTGCACGATCGAGGATTCCCGCGACGCGCGCAGGGCCGCGGACGTGATCGGCATCCCCTTCTACATCTGGGACATGGCGGAGCGGTTCCACCGCGACGTGGTCGAGGACTTCGTCAGCGAGTACGCCGCGGGCCGTACGCCCAACCCGTGCCTACGCTGCAACGAGAAGATCAAGTTCGAGGCGGTCCTGGACCGCGCCCTCGCGCTCGGCTTCGACGCCGTGGCCACCGGGCACCACGCCCGGCTCGTCGACGGCGTGCTGAGCCGCAGCCCCGACGAGGGCAAGGACCAGTCATACGTGCTCGGCGTGCTCACCAGGGAGCAGCTCAGCCACGCGATCTTCCCGCTGGGTGACTCCACCAAGGCGCAGGTCCGCCAGGAGGCGGCGCGGCGCGGGCTGATGGTGGCCGACAAGCCCGACAGCCACGACATCTGCTTCATCGCGGACGGCGACACCCGGGGGTTCCTGGAGAACAGGCTCGGCACGGCCCAGGGCCCGATCGTCGACGAGTCCGGCGAGGTGATCGGCAAGCACGAGGGCGCCTACGGTTTCACCGTCGGTCAGCGCAAGGGTCTGCACATCGACCGTCCCGCCGCCGACGGCCGCCCGCGCTACGTGCTGTCCATCGAGCCGGTCTCCAACACCGTCACCGTCGGCCCGCGCTCGTCCCTGGAGGTCACCGCCATCGTGACCGAGCGCCCGGTGTGGAACGGCCCCGTCGCCGAGCCGCGCGAGCCGCTGGCCTGCACGGTCCAGCTGCGCGCCCACGGCGAGGTCTACGGCTGCCGCGTCCAGGTGTCGGGCGAGGAGGTCCACGTCGAGCTCGACGCCCCGGCCACCGGGGTCGCGGCGGGACAGGCCGCCGTGTTCTACCTGGACGACGTCGTGATCGGATCGGCCACGATCGCCAGAGCTGCCTGATCAGGCGGCCTCGGGCAGGCGGCTCCCGTCAGGCGACGACGTCTCGCCGCCGGGAGGCATGGCGGGGGCGCCCGGCGGAGGCCGTCGTGGGCCCCTGCCGGGCAGGGGTCAGAGGCGGGCGGCCCGGCACGCCAGCTGGAGGGCCAGACGCTGCTGAGGGTCGTCGAGGTCGGCGTCGAGGAGCTCCCCGATGCGCCGGATCCGCTGACTCACCGCGTTACGGTGCAGGTGGAGCTCCTCGGCGACGCGCGCGGGTGACCCCTGGTGGTCGAGATAGGACTGAAGGGTCCGCACCAGCGGTCCGGCCCGTCTGGGGCCGAGGGCCAGCACCGGGGCGAGCAGTTCCTGTACGGCCTGGCGGGCCGCGTCGGAGGAGTACCACTCCACGAGCATGCGGTCGAGCCCGGCCACGTCGTACACGGTGACCGGGGAGGCCGTGCCCCGGTTGCGGAGCAGCGCCGTACGGGCTTCGAGCGCCGAGGTGCGCAGGCCGAGCGGGCCGTGGTGCGCGTCGCTGACCCCGCAGCGCAGCTCCGCGCCCGCGAAGCGCTCGCGAAGCTGGAACAGCAGCCGTTCCGCGACGGCGACGGTGGCCCGCAGGCCGTCCCTGCCCGGATCGAGCTGCTGGGTGCGAATGATGATCAACGCGTCGTCGGCGCGGGCCGGATGCCAGTCGGGGCCGCCCTCCGAGCGCAGCAGCCGCGCCGCGACGGGGCCCATCTCCTCGAGGACGGCGTAGCGGTTCGACCCGGTGAGCGCGGTGGGCTCCACCCGGAGCGCGATGTGCCAGGCGTCGACGGCGAACCCGAGGGCGCGTGCGCGGGTGGCGAGCCGGAACGCCTGGTCCTCGGGGGCGATGAGCAGCTCGGTCAGCAGCTGCGAGCGTGAGCGCACCGGAGAGTCGTCGCCCTGACCTCCGGTGGTGGCGAGGGTGGCCACGCCGAGGGCGAGCCGCACGGCGAGGGCGAGATGCCCGTCCTGCGCGCCGGGCCCGTCGGAGAGGCCGTCCGATCCGTCGGGAAGGCCGTCGGGCACGTCCGCGGAGAAGGCCGCGCCGTCGGTGTGGACGGGGACGCCGAGCGAGCGGGAGACGGCGGCCGCGATCCGGTCGGGGTCGCCGCCCGCCCGTAGCACGGAGGACGTGGCCGCCTCCGCGCGGACCAGCGCGTCCGCGGCCGAGCCCGACAGGGCGCGTTCCAGGGCCACCACCAGCTCGGCGAGATCCCCGTCGAAGGCGAGCAGGGAGACGCCGCCCCGCTCGGCCAGGGCCGTCGCCGTGACGGGCGGCGGCCCCTCGAAGGAGGTGAGCACCAGGGCGGCGGCCGAGGCGGCGGCCGCGTCGCGGATGGCGACGTCGAGGCGGTAGCCCGCCGTCCGCCGGGTGGCGGCGCCGGTCAACACGATCATGGATCCGGCGGGCTGGCCCGCCAGGTCACGCGGGTCCTCCACCAGCCGGACACGACTGACCCGCCGGGTGTCCAGCGGACCGGCCAGATGTCGGAGCCCGTCGAGGCCGGGCGCGCTCAGCAGGCGGTCTGTCACGTCTCCAGTGTGCCAGCGTCACATTCATCCGGCTAACGGTGTTCTCCCAGCACAGAGAGCACGGGGAGGGGTGTTCGTAGCCTTTCGGAATGGACATCGACGTCGAGCGACTCGCCGCCTACGCGCGCGGCTGCGCCGTCCTGGGATCGGGCGGCGGCGGGGCCGTGGCGATGATGCGGATGGTGGCCCGGCAGGCGCTGGAGGAGTACGGCCCGGTCCGCGTCCTGCAACCGGAGGAGCTGGAACCCGACGCCCTGGTCATGCCCTGCGGCCAGGTGGGCACCTCCGCGGTGAACGCGGAGCGGATCGGCGGCAGGGACGGGGCGCTCTGTCTGCGCGCCGAGGTCGAGAGGCTGCGCGACTCACAGGTCGCGGCGCTGATGGCGAGCGAGATCGGCGGCGCGAACGGGTGCCTCGCGGTGGCGTGGGCGGCCTGGCTCGGGTTGCCGCTGGTGGACGCCGACGGCATGGGCAGGGCCTACCCGCGCATGGACCAGACGGCGATGGAGCTGAACGGGATCAGTCCCACGCCCGCCGTCATATGTGACGAGCGCGGCCGGACCGTGGTGATCGACCACGTGGACGGCCGCTGGCTGGAGCGCCTGGTACGGGCGTCGCTGGAGGCCTTCGGCGGTCAGGCCTTCTCCAGCGAGTACGCGCTGCGCGCCTCCCAGGTCCGGGCCTGTGCCGTCGCCGGTTCGGTCACCCACGCGGTCGAGATCGGAGAGAACCTCCCCGATCCCCTGGTCGAGGGGAAGGTCGCCGCGGTCGAGGAGCGTTCGGTCCTCGTCGAGGGACTGGGCCGGGACGCGGGCAGGCTCGTCCGGATCGAGGCGCAGAGCGAGTATCTCGCGGTCTTCGAGAACGGTGAGCCGCTGACCGTCGTCCCGGACGTCATCGCGCTGCTGGACACCAGGAGCGGGGAGACCGTCCAGGTCGAGCAGCTCCGGTACGGCCTGCGGGTCGCCGTCGTGAGCCTGGCGTGCGCCCCGATCTGGTACACCCCCGCCGGGCTCGGACTCGGCGGCCCCGAGACCTTCGGCCTCCCCGGCCTGCCGGAGCCCGCCCGCCTCCGTGACACCGTCCGCCTCCGCCGTTCCTCCGGCTCAGGCGACTCCGGTGACTCCGCGAGCTCCGGTGACTCCGCGAGTTCCGAGAAGGAGTTCCCGCACTTCCGACTCGCCGCAGAAGAGGAGGAGAGATGAACATCGGCGTGGACGTGGGCCCGACCAACACCGACGCCGCCCTTCTGGACGACACCGGGGCCGTGCTGGCCACGGTCAAGGTCGGCTCGATCAAGGGAGACCCGGTGGCCAGCGTGGTCACGGCGCTCGAGGCGCTCGGGCCGTCCGATCTCACCGCCTCCACCGCTTCCGCGGGAAGCCCCCGGATAGCCATCGGGCTGCGCGGAGCCGCGACCGCGGTCGCGGAGCGCACCGGGCTCCACAGGGTCGCGGCGCTGCGGATCGGCGGTCCCGCCGCCCAGGCGGTACGGCCGTTCTTCGGCTGGCCCGCCGACCTGCTGGAGGCGGTCGAGGCGGGTGCGGAGATCGTCGACGGCGGCGCCGGGCTGGAGCCGGAGGACTGGACCCCGCTGGACCGCGAGGCGGTCGCGCGCTTCGCGGCCCGGGTTTCCGGACGGGCCGAGGCCATCGCCGTGACCGGCGTCTTCGCGCCCGTGGACGGAGAGCAGGAACACGAGGCCGCGGAGATCATCCAGGCCGAGCTCGGACCGTTGCCGATCTCCCTCTCCGCGGGCCTGGGCTCCCTCGGGCTGATCGAACGGGAGAACGCGACGATCCTGGACGCGGCGCTCTCCCGCTTCGCCCAGGAGACGGTCGAACGGCTGGCCCTCGCCCTTCCCCACGCGGCGGTCTTCGTGACCCGGGGCGACGGCACGCTGATGAACCTGGAGTACCTGGCCCTCTACCCCGGGCTCAGCCTGGGCAGCGGACCGGCGAGCACGCTGCGCGGCGCGGGAGCGCTGACCGGCCTGCGGGACGCGGTGGTCGTCGACGTGGGCGCAGGCCGTATCCGCGTCGGAGCGCTGACCGGGGGCTTTCCCGAGGAGAGCGCTCAGGGAGCCGACATCGGCGGTGTTCCCGTGGGCCTGCGCATCCCTGAGCTGATCCGGATGTCCCGCGACCCGCTCTCCGGCGCCGGTCGCCACAGTCTTGAGACGCTCGCCCGCCTGCTCGGCGCCCGTGGTCCGGCCCCGGAGAGGGGACGGGACCGTGCCGCCGTGGACAGCGGTCCCACAGAGCTGGCCGAGGCGGTGGACCGGATGCAGCCCGGCGTCAACCGGCTGCCGGTGGTCATGGTGGGCGGCGGGGCGTCCGCCGTACCGGACGAGACGCTCGGGGTCTCCGACGTCCGGCGGCCCGAACACGGCCGGACGGCCGGGGCGATCGGCGCGGCGACCAGCCCGGTCGGCGGGCAGAGCGAGCGGATCGTCCGGCTGAGGGAGGAGGCCTGGCTCGCCAAGGCGCTCGACGCCGTCGCCGAGGAGGCACGGGCGTACGCGGTGCGTGCCGGAGCCGACTCCCGGCACGTCGAGATCGTCGAGACCGGCACCTCCCCGCTGCCCTACCTGCCGGGTTCGTTCCTCAGGCTCCGTGCGAGGGCGGCCGGTCCGCCCTCGCAGCTTTAGAAAACCCCCCACTGAAAGGTCCCCCGTAATGATCGATGAGGACTACCCGCTGGAGCGGGTCCCGCGAGAGGCGCGCTACTCGTGGTTCAACGTGGCCGTGCAGCGTTTCGGCCAGCTCTCCGACCTGACGCAGTTCCTGCTCGGCGCGACGCTCGGCGCGGGTCTGTCGTTCTGGGGAGCGTTCTGGGCCTTCACCCTCGGTTCGGTGATCCTGGAGATCGTCTGCATCTTCGTCGGGATCGCCGGGATGCGCGAGGGCCTGTCGACCTCGGTGCTGGCCCGCTGGACCGGGTTCGGCCGCTACGGTTCCACGCTGATCGGCGTGATCATCGCGCTGAGTCTGTTCGGCTGGTTCGGCGTGCAGACCGCGGTCTTCGCGGCGGGCCTGCACACCATCATGAGCGGCATCCCCCTGTGGGCCTGGTGCCTCATCACCGGACTCGGCGTGACCGCCCTGGTCCTGCGGGGCTTCAGGGCGATGGGCTGGACGGCCTTCGTCACCGTGCCCGCCTTCCTCGGGCTGGCGGGCTGGGCGATGTGGGTCGAGCTGTCCCGGCACAGCCTGGGCGACCTGGTCTCCTCGACGCCGTTCGGTGAGCCGATCACGATCGCGACCGGCGCGACGATCGTGGCGGGCTCCTACATCATCGGCGCGGTCACCACCCCGGACATGACGCGGTTCAACCGCAGCACCGCCGACGTGGTCAAGCAGACGCTGGTCGGCATCTCCCTCGGCGAGTACGTGCTCGGCCTGGCCGGGGTGCTCCTCGCCTACGCCGTCAAGACCTCCGACGTCATCGCGATCATCACGGCCTCCTCGGGCGTCGTCGGCGTCGTCATCCTGGTCTCGGCCACCGTGAAGATCAACAACTGGAACCTCTACTCGTCGGCGCTCGGGCTGATGAACGCCGTGGAGTCCACGATCGGCGTGCGGCTCAACCGGGTCGCCGTCACCGTCGGCATCGGCCTGCTGGGCAGTGTCGCCGCCGCCATGGGAATCCTGGACGCCTTCTCCGGCTTCCTGTTCGTCCTCGGCGTCGTCACCCCGCCGGTCGCCGGGATCATGGTCGCCGAGTACTTCGTGGTCAAGCGCTGGCGGCCCGTCCTGGACGCCTCCCGGGAGCTTGGCAGGCTGCCGGAGACCGAACCCGCCTGGGTGCCGGCGACCCTCCTGGTCTGGGCGGCCGCCGCCCTGGTCGGCTGGCTGAGCGACGCCTACGGGTGGATCGGCATCCCCGCGCTCAACTCCCTGATCCTGGCCGGGGTCGGCTACATCGTCGCCGGGAAGCTCGGCCTGGTCAGGGGAACGCGGGAACTGCCCGTCGAGCGGCCCGCCGTACCCGTCTGAGAGCCCCCGGAGAACCCGCAAGCCCGAAGCCCGGAAGCTCGCAGGCTCAGAAGCTCGCAAGCTCGGAAAGCTCGGAAAGCCCGGAAAGCTCGGAAAGCTCGGAAAGCTCGGAAAGCTCGGAAAGAGAGCATGATGCGCATCGGAATCGACGTCGGCGGCACCAACACCGACGCCGCCCTCCTCGACGACAGCGGCAGGGTGCTGGCCGCCGTCAAGTCTCCCACCACGGCGGACGTCACCTCCGGCGTCGCCGGGGCGATCACCGCCCTCGGCGCCGTCGACGCCTCCGCCGTGATGATCGGCACCACCCACTTCGTCAACGCGCTCGTGGAGGCCTCCCGGCTGGAGCCGGTCGCCGCCGTACGGCTCGGCCTGCCCGCGACCGCCGCGCTGCCTCCGATGGTCGACTGGCCCGCCCGGCTGCGCGAGGTCGTCAAGGGACAGACCTACCTGTGTCACGGCGGCCACGAGTACGACGGCACCCCCATCTCGCCCCTCGACCCCGAGGAACTCAAGCGGGTCGCGGCCGACATCGCCGCCAGGGGACTTCGCTCGGTGGCGATCTCCTCGGTCTTCTCCCCGGTCAGCGGGGAGTTCGAGCTGCGCGCCGCGGAGATCCTCGCCGCCGAGCTCGGTCCGAAGGTCCACCTGTCACTCTCCCACGAGATCGGCAGGGTCGGGCTGCTGGCCAGGGAGAACGCCACCATCGTCAACGCCGCCCTGCGGCCGCTCGCCGAGCTCATCACCGACGCGTTCGAGAACGCGCTGGAGTTGGCGGGCATCGTCGCCCCGCTGTTCCTGTCGCAGAACGACGGGACGCTGATGGACGTCAGGCAGGCGCAGCGCTACCCGGTGGCGACGTTCGCCTCGGGACCGACCAACTCGATGCGGGGCGCGGCCTACCTGTCGGGGCTCACCGACTGCGCCGTGGTCGACGTCGGCGGCACCACCGCCGACGTGGGCATCCTGGTCGGAGGCTTTCCCAGGGAGGCCTCGGGCGAGGCGGAGCTGGCCGGGGTGCGGACCAACTTCCGCATCCCCGACGTGCTGTCGCTCGGCATCGGCGGCGGCTCGCTGGTCGGCCCCGACGGATCGGTCGGACCGCGCAGCGTCGGTTACCGGCTCACCGAGGAGGCCCTGGTCTTCGGCGGCTCCACGCTGACCGCCACGGACCTGGCGGTGGCCGCCGGGTACGCCGCGATCGGCGACCCCTCGCTCGTCGCGCACCTCGACCCGCGCGCCGCGCTGGCGACGATCGCCGAGCGCGTCGCCGAGACCGTGGACCGGATGCGCACCTCGGCCGCCCCGCTGCCCGTCGTCGTCGTCGGCGGCGGCAGCATCCTCATCCCCGACGGCCTGCCCGGTTTCGACGAGGTCCACCGCCCCGACCACTTCGCCGTCGCCAACGCCGTCGGCGCGGCCATCGCGCAGGTCGGCGGTGAGGTGGACCAGGTCTTCTCCGGAACCCGCGAGTCCATGCTGGACGAGGCCCGCGGCGAGGCGGTCGCCCGCGCCGAACGGGCCGGGGCCCGCGCCGGCAGTGTGCGGATCGTCGAGGTGGAGGAGATCCCCCTGGCCTATCTTCCCGGCGGCGCGACCCGCGTCCGCGTCAGGGCGGTCGGAGACCTGGACCTGGAGAAGAACAATGCGTGAACTCGGAGCCGACCAGCTCGACGACCTCGCCCGCGGCGCGGGCATCCTCGGCACCGGAGGCGGAGGAGACCCCTACATCGGCAAGCTCCTGGCCCGCGAGGCGATCCTCGCGCACGGCCCGGTGACCGTCCTGGACATCGACGAGGTGCCGCACGACGCCACGGTCGTGCCGGTCTCCGGCATGGGCGCGCCGACCGTGCTGCTGGAGAAACTCCCCGCGGGCACCGAGGAACTCACCGCCCTGCGCGCCCTGGAGGCCGTGCTCGGCCGCAGGGCCACCCACATCGTCCCGATCGAGATCGGCGGCGTGAACTCCATGATCCCCATCGCCGTCGCGGCCCAGACCGGGCTGCCGCTGGTCGACGGGGACGCCATGGGCCGGGCCTTCCCCGAGGCCCAGATGGTGCTGCCGACGCTGATCGGCGTCTCCACCACCCCGATGGCGATCGCCGACGACAAGGGCAACACCCTGGTCATCGACGCGGTCTCCAACCGCTGGTCGGAGCGGATCGCCCGCGCCGCCTGCGTGGAGATGGGCTGCCAGGTCTCCTCGGCCGACACGGTGCTGCGGGGCGACCAGCTGCGCGACGGGCTGGTCCCGGCGACGCTCACGCTGGCCGAGGAGCTGGGCCGGGCCGTACGGCTGGCGCGCGCAGGGCACCGCGACCCGGTGGAGGCGGCCACGCGGCTGCTGGGCGGGACGCGCCTGCTCACCGGCAAGGTCGTGGACGTGGAACGCCGCACCACCGGCGGCTTCGCCAGGGGTCGTGCGCGCCTGGAGGGCCAGGACGGCGTCCTGGAGCTGAGCTTCCAGAACGAGCACCTGCTGGCCGTGCGCGACGGCGAGATCGTCGCCACCACCCCCGACCTGATCTGCGTCCTGGACACCGACACCGGCGAGCCGGTCACCACCGAGACCATGCGGTACGGCCTGCGCGTCACCGTGATCGCGGCCCCCTGCGACCCCCGGTGGACCACCCCGGAGGGCCTGGTCCTGGCGGGCCCGCGTTACTTCGGCTACGACTGCGACCACGTCCCCCTGCCCAAGGAGGCCTCCCGCCGCGAGTGAGTCACTCCTCGATGGCTCCGCCGACGGCTCGCAGGTGGTCGCGGAAGGTCAGGGAGGGCGTCTGCTCACGCTGGGCGAGGTAGGCGCCGAACCGCACCTGCTCGCGCAGGGAGACGCCCTCCCGGATCCGCTCGGCCTGACGACGCTCGGTGTCGCGGATCCCCTCCGCCAGGGTGAGGAGGTCCTCGGCGCCGTCTGAGGGCAGGAAGATCACGCCGTCGTCGTCGCCGAAGACCAGGTCGTCACGGCTGACCGTCCAGGCTCCGACGACGGCGGACTCCAGGGCGCCCTCGGGACGCTCGCCGAGGCGCAGGGGACCGGTGGGGATCGACCCCAGGCTGAAGACCGGCAGCCCGATCGCCCGGATGTCGGCGGTGTCACGGTGCAGTCCCCAGATCACCACGCCCTCCAGGCCCGCGGTCCGGGCCTCGAGGACCACGAGATCGCCGACGCAGCTCTCGTCGAGCCGCCCGCCGTTGTCGACCACCAGCACGTCGCCGGGCGCGGCCTTCTCGAACGCCTCCAGGAAGATGTCGACGCTGCCGACGTGCTGGGCGGGAGCCACGCGCCCGGCCAGGCGACCGCCGGGCGCCACGGCGAGGGTGGACGCGGGGGCGCAGCGCACCGGGACGCGGGCGCGGATGCAGGCGTCCGCCAGGTGGGCGGTCGTCAGCGTCGCGAACCGTCGCCGTAACTCCTTGGGATCCATGCCGTACCTCCTCGGCGTTCGGCCGATCACCACCCGGACGGATGACCGGCGGTCTGCCACGACAGTAGATCAGGAGAGGGCGTCGCGATACGGCGTCGCCTACGGAAGCGTGACGGACTCGCCCGTCTCCAGACGGCGGATCTCGGCCTTCTGTTTGTCGGCCTCCATCTCCAGCCACCTGTCGACGAGGCCGAGGCCGTTGTCGTTGAGCAGGCCGTCATGGGTGGAGTAGGCCCTGGCGGGGCGGACCTGGCGGAGATACTCGACCATCTCGGCGGCCCGCATCCACGGCGCGTTGGTCGGCACCAGCAGGGTGGGAACCTCCACGCCGGGCGGGGTGAAGGCGTCGCCGGGGTAGAAGACCTCCTCGTCGACGAGGAAGCCGACATTCCGCACGGTCGGCATGTCGGGGTGGTTCGGCGCGTGCCACTCGCCGACGACCCGCACCTCGAAGCCCGCCGTGCCGAAGGCGTCGCCGTGCCGTACGACCTGGATCTTCGCCGGGACGTCGGTCAGCGTGGCGGCCACGCCCTCGTTGGTCCAGATCTCCAGCGACGGGTTGGCCTCCGCGGCCCTGCGCAGCCGGTCGGGTTCCACGTGGTCGAAGTGCTCATGGGTGATGAGGACGGCGTGCGCGTCGGCGAGCGCGGCCTCCTCGCTGAACACCCCCGGGTCGATCACCAGGATCGAGTCGTTCTTCACAAGGCGGACGCACGCGTGCCCGAACTTCGTCAACTCCATCGTCCCAGCCTAGTCCCGTGACCGGGACCGCCCACCGGGGCCGGACGGGACCGTGCCACCGCTCGCCGTACCGGCGCCGAACGGTGGTGGGCGTCAGTAGCCGACGTAGCCGCTGCCGGTCTTGCTGCCGACGACGCCGGGCACGTTCGAGACCGAGCCGTAGCGGCTGATGGCGTAGCGGACCCCCGCGATGATGTTGTCGACGGGGTTGTAGATGTCGCCGTGCCCGGGCAGCTTGTGACTGTTGAAGGTCGGGTCGATGGTCTGCATCAGGCCCTTCGACGGGTGTCCCGCCGCCGCGTTCGAGTCCCAGAGGTTGATCGCGTGCGGGTTGCCGCCCGACTCGTGCTGGATGATCATCGCGATGTCACTGGGGTTCATCTTCTCCGTCGGATACCCCTGCGCCCTCAGGATCTCCAGCGCCTGGTCGATCCACTCCTTCAGCCGGCCGGTCGGCGCGGGGCCGCCGCCGGGCGGGGGAGGCCCGCTCGCCCCGTAACCGCCGAAGCCGCCTCCGGGCGCGCCGCCGTTCGAGGTCCTGTCCGTCACGGGGTGGGGCCGGTAGCCGACGGTCCGCTGCCAGTCGACGGTACGGCCGTCGCCGGGCACGAACGTCTGGTCGCCGGGCGCGGCGATGTCGGCGAAGGTGATCGACCTTTCGCCCATGTGCTTCTTGAGGTCGGCGAGCGCCTGGGTCACGGCCTTGTCCGCGGCGTCCACGTGGGGGCGGGCGTCGGTGACGGCCGCGTTCACCAGGGAGGTGATGTGCGGCTGGAGATCCTTCTCCTCCGCCTTGGGGTTCTGCGAGCGGTAGAGGGCCACGTCGTCGAGAAGGGTGGAGCAGATGCCGCCGACCTTCGACTCGGCGTCGCGCAGCACCCCGGCCGCCGTGTCGAGGGAGTTGGCGCAGTTGGCCAGCGCGTCGTGGAGGGCGTCCGCGGCGCGGCCGTACTTGCGCATGTAGACGCCGAAGGCGTCCGCCGACTGGCCCTGCCAGGCCTCGTCGACCGTGTCGACCGCGGTGCCGAGAAGCCCGGCGTGGTCGACGATCTTCCCGGCGGTGCCGCGCCAGCGGGTGGCGACGGCGCTGACGGCGCTCGCGTCGCCGTTCACCTTGTTCGCGAGGTCGAAGAGCGCGCCGCCGCCGGGCAGCTTGGAGATTTCCTCGGGAGCGCCCACGGTCACCCGCCCCCGGCGGTGTTGGCCGCACGGACGTTGTCCTGGACGTCGTTCAGGGCGCGCTCGACGCCGTCGAGTTTGCCGGTGACGTTCGCGAGCTCGTCGTCGACCGTCTTCTCGATCCCGTCGACGGCCGTGGCGAGCGCCGAGGCGTCGGTCAGCCTGCCGAACATGGTCGAGTCGGTCCCCTTGGCGGGGTACGGTTCGCCCAGCTCGCCGAACTTCCCGACCAGTTTCCTGGTGGTCGTACGGCACTGCTCGAGCGCGTCGTAGTTGTAGTCGATCCCCGCCACCCCGTCGACTCCTCCCGTTCCGGCACAAAGTCGAGCAACGTTGATCATAGGGGAGGAGAGGAAACGGCTCCGGAAAGATCAGTGATTTTGCAGGTGTTTCTGGTGGATTGACCGCTCTGGCCTACTGGCAGGGCCCTCTCGCGATCCCCTCGCGCGGGGCGAGGACGCCTGTCCGCCGGTGGGCCGGAAGGCGCCGGGGGCGACGCGCCCCGGCGCGGGCACTGTCGCCGGGGCGCGTCGCGGAGGGGGGGTGCCCTGTGGACCGCGCACAGGGAGGGGGCGCCCTGTGCGGCCGCAGGGGGAGGGACCCTGTGAGCTCAGCGGAGGGTCTCAGCCCTCGAACGGCTCACGGGGAGGACGTCAGCCCTCGAAGGTGACCGTGGAGTACCGGTAGGTCGTGTTGCCGTTCTCGTCACCGGAGTGCGAGCGGCCGGTCATGACCTGGCCGGGGGCCGCCTCCCAGTAGTGGTGGCTCTCCTTGTAGGTCCCGGTCCACCTGGAGGAGGTGAGGCGCACCTGCTTGCCCTGCCAGTACAGCGCGGCGGTGCGGTACTTCGTGTAGCCGTTCTCGTCCCCCGTGTGCCACCTGCCGGTCAGGACCTGGTTGGCCGGGGCGACGAAGATCGACTTGTTCTCCCGCTGGCCGGTGTCCCAGTCTCCGGGCGACACCTGGACCTGCTGGTCGTTGATGTAGATCGCGCTGCAGTAGTACGTGGTCTTGCCGTTCTCGTCCCCGCTGTGCGACCGGCCGGTCAGCACCTGGTTGGTCGGGCAGTTGAACTGGACGTTCATCCCCTCCCACACGTTCTGGCTGTAGGCGTACTCGACCCTGATCGTCACCGCCGCCGTGGACTCCGCCGCCGCGGGAGCCGCGGCCAGGCCGGTCAGGGCGGCCGCCGCCAGGGCGGCGGTCAGAGTCTTCTTGTACACGTTCATCTCCTCCGCTTTCCTTTCTGACTTCGTTCGGTGTGCGTCGAGAGCGCGTGCGCCGACGACTCACGCCATCCCTGAAATCTGAGGTTTCGGCGTATGACCGGTGGCGTGCTTGTCCCGCCCCTCATATCGTCTGCATGCGCTGGGAAAAGGCCGCTGCAGGGGATGATGATCACATGGTGGCCGTCGCCCGGCTGCGGGGTCGTCCCCCTGCCGGATGAGCGCGGATCCGCTCCTGGAATTACTCCCGGCGCTTTGATGGGGGATTCTGGCAATGACGAACAACCCCATAAGGGCATTTATCTAAAGATGGATATACAGGGCCGCATGAAGAAGGCGGAAATGCCCAGGAGTGTCGACACCGGACCCGAGTCGGCCTGCGTCAGCCCCGCCGGGCGCTTCGGGGAAGGCTGAGAACGGCGACCGCGCCGCCCTCCGGGGCGTTGGCGAGCGTCAGCTCGGCGCCGATGACCCCGGCCTGACCGAGGGCGATGGCCAGGCCGAGACCGTGCCCCCGGCCGCGCTCGGCCGCTCCGGTGCGGAACCGCTGCGGCCCGTGGGTCAGCAGCTCGTCGGGGAAGCCGGGGCCGTGATCCCGTACGACGACGGTCGTCCCGTCCACGAGGACCTCCACCGGAGGGCGTCCGTGCCGGTGGGCGTTGATGACGAGGTTGGCGACGATCCGGTCGAGACGGCGCGGGTCGGTCTCCGCGACCGGCGCGCCGATCACCGTCACCGTGGCCTGGAGCCCCGTCCGCCGTACGGACTCCTCGACGACCTCGCCGAGCGGCACCGGCACGCGGTCGGCCCGTTCGGCGCCCGCGTCGAGGCGGGAGATCTCCAGCAGGTTCTCCACCAGGATCCGCAGCACCCGCACCCGATCACGTACCAGGTCGGTGACCTCGCCGTCCGGGAGCAGCTCGGCCGCGGTCATCAGGCCCATCACCGGGGTGCGCAGCTCGTGGGCGACGTCGGCGGTGAAACGCTGCTCGCTGAGGAGCCACCGCTGCAGCGAGCCGGCCATCGAGTCGACCGCCGCGGAGATCTCGGCGATCTCGTCCCCTTCTCGGCCGTCCGCGCCGATCCTGGCGTCCAGGTCGCCCTCGGCGATGCGGCGCGCCGTGCGGGCGACCCGGCGCAGCCGCCGGTTGGGCAGTTCGGCGACCAGGGCGGCCAGTGGGACGGCGACCGCGAGGGCCGCCAACGCGACCATGACGATGTGCCGGTCGAGCGCCTGGAGACTGCGCCGCTCCGGCCCCATCGACACCTGCACGACCAGCGGCTCGCCGTCGACGACCCGCCCCGCCCACATCCACGGCTCTTCGGGCTTCCGGTCGTCGTACCAGAAGAAGGTGTCTCCCTCCCACATCGGCCTCAGCATCGACGCGGGGACCTCTTCGAGGTCGGAGAGATCCTTCATGCTGCCGTTCTTGCGGTACGCGGCGGCCGCGTCGTCGAGCTCCCGGAAGGCGTCCTGCTGGCCGGTGGTGAGCGACCATTCGTACGTCACCCGGTGGGCGAGCACCCCGACCGCCGCCGTGACCACGCACGCCACGGCGGCGGTCAGCGCGGCGATCTTCCAGCGCAGGGACCGCCAGTTCAGCAGGCGGCGCACCGGGGAGAGAAGGCTCATCTCATCGCAGCAGCTTGTAGCCGAAACCGCGGACCGTCTCGATCCGGTCGGTGCCGATCTTCTTGCGCAGCCGTTGCACGCACAGGTCGACGACCCGGCTGTCGCCGTCCCAGCCGTAGTCCCAGACGTTGCGCAGCAGCGTCTGCCGGTCGAGCACGATCCCCGGGTTGACGGCGAACTCCAGCAGCAGCCGCAGCTCGGTGGGCGCGAGCGCGACCGGCTCTCCGGCTCGGCACACCTCGAGGCCCTGCGGGTCGATGCTCAGATCCCCGAAGACCAGGCGGGCGTCGGCCGGCTCCGGAGACCGTTCGGCCGGGGGAGCGGGCGGAGTGAAGGCCGCACGGCGCAGCAGCGAGCGGATCCGCGCCACCAGCACCGCCGTGTCGACGGGCTTCACGACGTAGTCGTCGGCGCCCGCCTCCAGCCCCGAGACCACGTCGAGCGAGTCGCCCCTGGCCGACATCATCAGGATCGGCACGACGCTCGACTCCCGCACCCTCCGGCACAGCCCGATGCCGTCCAGCGCGGGCAGCATCACGTCGAGCACCAGCAGGTCGTGCCGCCCGTCGCGGAAGAGCTCCAGCCCGGTCAGGCCGTCGCCGGCCGCGGACACCGCGTAGCCGTACCGCTCCAGGGTCATCGCGACCGTCTTACGGATCACCTCGTCGTCCTCGACGAGGAGGAGCGAGGGTGGACCCCCGCCGCCCGAAACAGACATATCTTCCCAAACTAGGTGTACGGCTCGCTGGCGACACTACAACAACCCGCCGCGCCCATCCTGCGGCCGCGATGTCTCCACGACGGCTTGGGCGTGTATCAGCCGTGTATCAGCGATCGCGAGTCTCCGGCGGTGCCGGATCCCCTTGGGCGGCCCGGCCGGTCGCGCGGCCGCCGCCTCTGCCGTGCCTCTTCTGCGCCTCTGTCGTGCCTCTGCCGACCCTCGGCGACTCGCGCTCTGGCGTCGCCTTCCGGCGGACAGGCCCGGCGCCCGGCCCACCATTCCGACGCGCTGGCTACTCGGCCCACATCCTGCCCCCGGAGTCACATTACTGTCCGTGATTAGTAGCTCTCTGTAGCGTAATGACTACGTAAAGTGATGTCAGAATGTGGGGGCGGAAGCAGTTCCCATCTGCAAAGGAGATCACATGAGCACCTCCAGCACCACGCCGCGCCTGTCCGCTCCGGTCGAGCGGAGCGTCACCGGAGCCCCGGCGAGCGACGCCGCAGGCGTCACCCCGTCGTTCATGATCCTGGGGAGCACCTTCTCGGGCCTCCCCTTCGCCGGTGAGGGCGACGAGTAGCACGTCCCGGTGGGCCTGTCGGGACAAGTGGACGTTCCGGCAGGCCCGGGCGAGCGGAAACCGTTTCTAACAGCAAAGGAGCATCGCCATGCCAGGCAACTCGCCGCAGTTGTCCGCTCCGGTTCAGCGGACGGTCGCCGGAGCCTCGGCGAGCGACGTCGCGGGCGTCGCCCCGTCGTGGTTGGAGCCCTTCCGTGGTTCCGCCGGCCATTTCATCAACCTGGTCCCCGGCGCCCCCTTCGCCGGTGAGGGCGACGAGTAACGAGCCCTCCCGAGGTGAGCGCCGACGCCCCACGTCGGCGCTCACCGACGGCCACGAGAGTCCGACACACGAGCGCATCGGTTCTGGCAGGAGACTGTTGCATGGGTGAGTTGTCAGCGATCCCTGGTCTGGCGGGGCTGTGGCGCCTGACCACCGGCGACGGCCGGATCACGGTGGCCGTCGTCGACGGCGCGGTCGACACCGGCCACCCGGCGTTGGCCGGAGCCGACATCACGCGCGTGCAGGGCGCCGGAGCCGCCGCGGACGTCACGGGCGAGAAGAAGGCTCACGGCACGGCCGTGGCCGGCGTGCTGTTCGGCCGGCACGACGGCCCTGTTCCCGGCGTGGCCCCCGGATGCCGGGGAGTGAGCGTGCCCGCCTTCTGCGACCGACGGCCGCGGACCTCACAGCTGGACCTGGCGCGCGCCGTCGAGGCGGCGGCCGACGCCGGCGCGCACGTGATCAACATCAGTGGCGGACAGCTCGCCGCCGCCGAAGAGGCCGAGGACGTGCTGTCCCGGGCGATCCGCCGGTGCGTGGAAGGCAACGTGCTGGTGGTCGCGGCGGCGGGAAACGACGGCTGCCTGTGCGACCACGTGCCCGCCGCCCTGCCCGGCGTGCTCGCGGTGGGCGCCTGCGACGACGCCGGGCGTCCGCTGCCCTCCAGCAACTGGGGGCGCGACAGCAGTCGTCACGGCCTGCTGGCGCCCGGACACGAGGTGCCGGTGGCGGCGCCCGGCGGCGGCGTGACCCGGCTGAGCGGCACCAGCCTGGCCGCGCCGATCGTGTCCGGAGTGGCCGCGCTGCTGCTGAGCCTGCAGCTCCACCGGGGCGCGCGCCCCGACCCGCTGGCCGTCGGCAGGGTGCTGCTCGAGACGGCCGACCCCTGCGATCTCGGCGAGGCCGAGGCGTGCACGCGTTATCTGACCGGGAAACTCAACATCACGAAAGCGGTGAAAGCTGTGACCACGAATCCGATCGACGCGCCCACGGGCGCTTCTGGTCAGGAGCTGGTTGTCCTCTCCAGCGACGTCCCGTCGCCCCTGGCCGGGCACGGGCAGCCGCGATGCGACTGCGCCCCCACCCCTGTCGGCGCGCTCGCCACGGCGCCGACCTCCGCCTCTCCGTCCGTGTCCGCTCCGTCCGTGTCCGCTCAGTCCATGTCCGCTCAGTCCGTGTTCGCTCAGCCGGTCGGGCACTCGGTCGGCCTGTCCGCGCCGGTCGACGCTCCCGCCCTCACCCCGGTCGCCACCCTGGCCGCGCCCGCTCCGTCCCCCACCACGGCCGGGGTGACGCTCTCGGCGGACGACGAGGGGCAGCCCGCCCCGCAGCGGCTGATCTACGCGTTGGGCACGCTCGGCTACGACTTCGGCACCGAGGCGCGCCGTGACACCTTCAAGCAGCTCATGCCGCCCGTCGAGGTCGACGGGGTGAGCGTGCCCGCCAACCCCTACGACCCGCGGCAGATGGTCGCCTACCTCACCGAGAACCCCTCCGAGGCCCGCGCGCTGATCTGGACGCTCAACCTCGACCTCACCCCGATCTACGCCATCGAGGCCGTGGGCGGCTACGCGCCGGGGGTGTACGAGCGGCTGGTGGAGTTCCTCGGCCGCCAGCTGGAGGCCGAGGACAGCGAGACCTTCGTCGACCGCGTCTCGGTCCCCGGCAGGCAGCCGGGCCGCACCACCCGGCTGTTCTCCGGGCAGGTCGTCCCGACGGTGGAGGTCGACATCACCCGAGGCCTGTACGGCTGGTCGGTGACCAGCCTGGCCCACGCCGTCGTCGACCCCTGCCCGCCGCCCAGGACCAGCGTCGCCGCGGGCGGCGGCAGGGACAACGACCGCGACAGGATCAGTGAGGCGGTCGCCGACTTCCTCGCCCGCATCTACTACGACCTGCGCAACTTCGGCGCGACCTCCCGCGACCGGGCGCTGAACTTCGCCGCCACCAACGCCGTCCAGGCCCGTGAGACGCTGTCCCAGGCGCTGGGCCGTGGCATGGCGCTGCAGAACATCGACGTGGAGAAGAGCCCCTACGCTCGCCCCGACAGCGACTGCTGGGACGTCAAGCTGCGCTTCTTCGACCCCGAGAACGGCCGCCGCGCCAAGCGCGTCTACCGCTTCACCATCGACGTCAAGGACGTCATGCCGGTCAGCATCGGCGAGGTCCGCAGCTGGCCGGAGAACTGACCGAGGTCTGAGGGGCGTCGCAGCCGGAGCGGGCGTGCGGCGACCCGGCTGTGCCGCTCCTCGGACCGATCGAACCCCTGGACCTCAGACCGATCGAACCCCTGGACCTCAGACCGATCGAACCCCTGGACCTCAGACCGATCGAACCCCTGGACCTCGGACATCGAGAAAGGACTGGTCGCGGTGAGCACTTTTCCCCCGCAGGCGGCGCCGGTGCGCCGCCCCGAGCTGGTGCAGCCCCACACCACGGTGAGCCTGACACCCGCCACCCCGGAGCATCTGGCCCGGGTGCACGAGCTTCTCGCCTACGACACCAACTTCAACGAACGCCAGGCCTACACGCCGCCGACCTACCAGGAGGCCACGCTCTCGGCGCTGCCCACGCTCTCCGCGCTCTCCAGGCTGCCCGCAGCCTTCTGACCCGTTCCCCTCCGCGTACCGCACTCTGGAGCGCCGCCGATGCCCGACACCCCCACCACCTTCGTGGAAAGCCGTGACCGCGTCGAAGAAGTCGAAGAAGAGGAGAAGCCGGATGGTTCGCCGCCCCCGTCACCTCCTCGGCTGCCGGCTGAGGCGGTCGTCGGTGTCACCGACCTGTGGCGGCACACCCAGGGCGACCCTGCCGTCACCGTCGGCGTCTACGACGGGCCGCCCGACCTCACCCACCCCTGCCTGACCGGCGCCGACCTTCGCGGGCTCCCCGCCTGGTGGCTGCCGTCCACCCCGGTCGACCAGTACATGGTCGAGCACGGCACCTACACCGCCAGCGTGGTGTTCGGCCAGCCCGGCAGCGTCCTGCCCGGGCTGGCCCCCCGCTGCCGAGGCCTGTTCGTCCCCGACCCCTGCGACCACGTCACTTCTCCCGACCCGGTGCACGGGGCCCGGGCCGTCGACGAGCTCCTGGAGGCCGGGGCCGACATCATCCAGCTCGTGCCGGCCTACCCCAGCGCCTCCGGCGACGCCGACGACCGGATCAAGCGCGCCGTTCGGCGCGCGGTCGAGGCGGGAGTGCTGGTCACCGCCCCGGCGGGCAACGACTACGGCGAGTGCGGCATCGCCCCGGCACTCCTGCCCGGTGTGCTGGCCGTGGGCGCGCACCGCCTCGACGGCACCATGTACCAGTACAGCAACTGGGGGAAGTCCTACCACGGCCACGGCGTCACCGCTCCCGGCGGAGACGTGCTCGGCGCCTTGCCCGGCGGGGGCGTCAAGGCGCGCAAGGGCACCTGCGTGGCCGTCTCCATGGTCACCGGCGTCGCCGCCCTGCTGGTCAGCCTGCAACGCCACCTCGGCCGACCGGCCGACCCCCTGGCGGTGGGGGAGGCGCTCCTGCGCACCGCCCGCCCCTGCGCTCCCGACCAGTCCCACGGCCAGCCCGAACGCTGCCTGAACGGCTTCCTGGACCTGCCCGCCGCCACCCGGCTCATCCTGCGCCAGTGATCGGCCATGGCGGGCTCCGCCGTTCCGAGGCTGTGCGGCCGTGCCGTCCTGAGGAATGCCGTCCGGTGTGGTGATCGCGTTCCTTCACCGTGTTCGGGGGCGACGGCATTCCTCCACCCTGTTCGAGGAGCCACGTCGCTGTTTGGGGAGGCCGCGTCCCCCTCACTGTGTTCGCGGTGGCCGCGCTCCCTCGCTTCGTTCATGGACGTTCTTTCGCTGTGCTCGTGGGCGACGAACTCTTTCGCCGTGTTCGGGGCGACGGGACTTCTTCGTCGTGTTCGGGGCGGTCTTCCGGTGCGCCGGTACGACGAGTGGTGGCACGGGCCTGTTCGGCGCTGATCGGTGGCGCGCAACCCGGTGGGCATGAAGACGGCGCTTGCGCGATCGTCTATGGAGAACGGGAGAACGGGAGAACGGGAGAACGGGAGAACGGGAGAAGGGGCTGCGACCGCTTTTCCATTGACACAGCGGTCCTGCGCCAAATCTGTGCATCCCTGTGCATGTCAACCGGCTGATCAGGTGGGGGCGAAGGACACTGCTGTCATGAGCGGGCGTCATGAGGGTGCGGAACCGGAGCACGTGGAGTTCGCGGGCGCCGTGTACGGCTCGCTGCTGGCGGCCTCGGTGATCGTCGGCTCCACCGTGGAGGGCGGACCGCCCTCCTCGGCGGAGCTCACAACCCTGTTGATCTGCACGGGAGTGGTGTTCTGGATCACCCATGTCTACGCCCAGGTCGTGAGCCGCGGATACCCCGCCAAGCCTCTCGCATGGGGGAACCTGCGCGCGGTCGCCAAGGACGAGTGGCCGCTCGCGCAGGCCTCGATCCCGCCGGCCGTGGCCGCCGCCTTCGCCTCCGGGCTGGGCGGGTCCGACGCGGTCGCGGCCTGGACGGCGTTGGGGGTCGCGGTGGCGAGCCAGGTCGCCTGGGCCGTCACGGCCGCGGTCAAAACCCATTCGTCCAGGGGCGTGGTCGTCGTCTCCGGGGTCGTCAACCTCGTCCTCGGCCTGATCGTCGTCGCGCTCAAGGCCGTGATCGCCCCTCACTGACGCTGTGACCGGGAACGTTCGCCGGGTTGCCGCTCGTCGGTGAGGAACCGGTTCCCCCGCCACTCCCTGACCCGCCGTGGCGGCGTCTCGCGCGGAGTCGGCAGGGCGGCCGCCGCGGCGGTGCCGCGCAACTTGACCGGTAGATAGTTAGCTGCCATATTAGTTTCATGAGCGACGAGGAGTCGAACCTTGGCGCTGTTCCCACGCATGATCAGGCACGGCGGCAGATCGCACGGTACGGGCTTGACGCCGACCCGCAGGCGGTGCTTGTGGCGGTGCGCCTGATGGCCGCCGGGGCACAGCTGGACCGCGCGTCCGAAGTGCACTTCTCGCGTTTCGGGCTGTCGACCGGGCGCTACCGTCTCTTGACGGACCTCGAGGACAGCGACGGCGAGAAGGCGCCGTCACAGCTCGCGAAGAGCCTTGGCGTCTCGCGCGCCACGATTACCGGCCTGGTGAACGGGCTCGAGCGTGAGGGCCTCGTGGCCCGCCGCGCGTCCGTGGAGGACGGGCGGGGTGCGGTGGTCGTGCTTACGGCACGCGGTGCCCAACGGCTGCGTGACATGGCTGCGGATCACTTCGCGCGACTCCAGGAGTTGGTCGGCGGACTGGCCGTCGACGAACGCGGGCTGTTCCTGGACCTCCTGGAGAGGATCACACAGCGGATCGGCGCACTGACCGCCGAGTAGCGTCCGCGCCCCACGAGAAGCGGCCGCCTTGAACGGGCGGCAGGCTCTCTATGGCCAAGTAGTTAGCTCCCTAATCATCTTTTCGAGGAGTCGCGTGAGCCATACCCGCAAGACCGCCAAGCGCGGTTTCGCCGCACGCCCGTTCACACTCTGGAAGGAGGTCGCGGTCGCCTACCTGTCCCCCGCGCTCACAGCCGGGCTCGGCGGACTCCTCAGCGGACAACCCGAGCTGACCATGGCCGCCTTCACCTCCATCGGGGCCACGTCGGCCATGGTGGCCGCCGTCATCGGCGCGTGGCTGCATCGCCGGGGCCGGCCGCGCCGGTGGACGACGTCGGTGCCGCGACCGGTGCTCACCGTCGGATTCGGTGTCGTGGCCGCCGTGATCGCAGGCGTGGCCGGGTGGTTCGCGTCCAGCTGGCTGCCGTCGCACACATCGGTGCCCGATGCCTGGTGGCTGAAGCGGTTGCAGATCGACCTGCCGTTGTCGGTCGGCCTGGCCGCCACGATCGTCACCTGGCGGTGGCGCAGCAAGACCTCCCGGCAGCAGAGGTGACCCCGCCGATCTCCACCCGTTTCCCCGAACCCGCCAACCACGAGAGGCACACGATGATCACCATCATGGGCGCGACCGGCGCTACCGGCGGCGCGTTGCTCCGGCGACTGGCCGCACTGGACGTCCCCTGCCGCGCCGTCAGCCGTACTCCGGACACACTGCGCGCCGCGATCGGTGTGGAGACGCCGGTCGAGATCGTCGGCGCGGACGCCGCGGACCCCCGCGCGCTCCGCACCGCGTTCACCGGATCCACACAACTGTTCCTCGCCATGGCCAACAGCCCGCGCCAGGTCGAGCTGGAGATCAACGCGACAGACGCCGCGGCCGCGTGCGGGGTACGGCACGTCGTCAAACTCTCTGCCCCGGCGGCCGAACCCGACTCGCCGGTCGCCGTCTCGCGCGGGCACTGGCGGGTTGAGGCCCACCTCGCGGCGACCGGCATGGTGGCCACGGTGCTTCGGCCGTACGCGTTCATGCAGAAGCTGCTCCTGAACGCCCCAGCGGTCGCCGGGGGCGCGCTCATCGGGGCGATGCGCGACGCGCCCTGCAACTACGTCGACGTCCGGGACATCGCCGACGTCGCTGCGGCGACCCTCCTCCGTCCCGGCCTTGCCGGGGCCACGTACGCGCTGACCGGCCCGCAGGCCTTCAGCCATCCGGAACTCGCCCGCCTTCTCGGCGAGCTGACGGGCCGGCCCGTCAGCTACGTCGACCTGTCGCCGAACGATTTCCACAGCCATCTCGTCCGAACCGCGCACATGCCGGACTGGCTCGCGAGCCACGTCGTGGAGATCCAGCAACTGGCCGTCGAGCGTCCGGAGTCCCCCAACGACACCGTGGAGACCATCCTCGGCCGCCCCGCCCGGACCCTCGACGCCTTCGTCCGCGAGCATCTCTCCGTGTTCGCGACAACCACCTGACCGGCGACTCACCTCGACACCCCGGAAAAGGCCGGCCTGTCCACGAACGAGTGGCCGCAGGACGACGTCCTGGTCAGTCCGAAGGCCGGCGCGTTCGCGCTCTTCTTCCTGCCGGAGTTCGTGCCCGAGGGCGTGCTTCTGCGGCCGCTCTCTCCTGCGGTGTGACGCGGGTCATATCGGTCCCGTGTCACGAACGGAAGGCCGGCTTGCGTCTGGTGGTCGTTCGCACAGCGGGAACGACAGGCACGAAGGAGACAGCAGAGCGATGAACGCGACAGCAGCGCAGCGGCACGAGGTCCTGGTCCTGGGCGCCGGCTACGCCGGGCTCTCCGCCGCGATCCAGCTCGCGGCCCGCACCAGGAAGCGGGGGAGTCTGCGAGTGACGCTGGTCAACCCCTACGACACCTTCACCGAGCGGCTCCGACTGCACATGACCGCCACCGGCCAGGAGACGGCCGAGATGAACATCCCGGAGCTGCTGGACGGCACCGGCGCCGTCTTCGTCCGTGGCTGGGTCACCGCCCTGGACGCCGAGGCGAAGACCGTCCGGATCGACGACCACCGGGTCCTGCGCTATGACTCCCTGGTCTACGGCCTGGGCAGCATCGCGGACACCGTCGCCGTCCCCGGCGTGGACGACCACGCCTACACCCTCAACGGCCCGCAGGACGCCGCCCTCCTCGCCGACCGGCTGACCCGGATCGACGGCGGGACCGTCGTGGTCGGAGGCAGCGGCCTCACCGGCGTCGAGGCCGCCGCCGAGATCGCCGAGCGGTACCCGAAGCTCCAGGTGGTGCTGCTGGGCCGGGGGGAGCCGGGCGCGAGCATGCACCTGAAGGCCAAGGCCTACCTGGACACGGCGCTTGCCCGGGTCGGCGTGCGGGTGCGCAGCGGCGTCGAGGTGGTCAAGGTGCTGCCGGACGGCGTCGAGCTCGCGGACGGCTCCAGCGTCCCGTCGGCCGCGGTGCTGTGGACCAGCGGCACCCGTGTCTCGCCGCTGGCCGCCGCCGCGGGCCTGACCGTCGACGAGCGCGGCCGTGTGGTCACGGACAGCGCGCTCCGCTCGGTCTCCCACCCGGACGTCTACGCCGTGGGTGACGCGGCGGCGATCCGTCAGGGCTACGGCGTGATGCACGGGACCTGTCAGGGCGGCATGCCCACCGGCGTGCACGCGGCCCTGTCGATCCTGCGGGTCCTGGCCGGCAAGGAGCCCAAGCCCTTCCGCTTCGGCTACTATCACACACCCGTCAGCCTGGGCCGGAACGACGCCGTCGTACAGTTCACCCACCCGGACGACAGCCCGCGCCGGATCGTGCTGACCGGCAGGCGGGCCGTGAAGTACAAGGAGACGGTCACCGCCGCGCCGTGGCCGACCTTCACCCGCATGAAGAAGATGCCCGCCTCGGGCTCGTTCTGGCCGCACGGCGGCCGCTACACCCGGATCCGGAGCGCCAAGTGACCCAGCCGCAGCAGACCGGTCCCGAGCAGCTCGCCTTCCAGCAGTACCGCACCCTGCTCTTCTCCGTGGCCTACCGCGTCCTCGGCACCGCCGCCGACGCCGAGGACGTGGTCCAGGACGCCTGGCTCAAGTGGTCGGCGGCCGATCGTTCCCAGGTCGCCGACCCGAAGGCCTACCTGACCCGGATCATCTCCAACCTGGCGATGGAACGGCTTCGTTCGACCCGCCACCGGCGCGAGACCTACGTCGGGCCATGGCTCCCCGAGCCGATTCTCACCGGCCCGGACACCGCCGACGACGTCGCCACGGCGGACTCGGTCTCCATGGCCCTGCTGGTCGTGCTGGAGACGCTGAGCCCCCTGGAACGCGCTGTCTTCGTGCTGAAGGAGGTCTTCGCCTTCAGCCACGCGGAGATCGCGGAGGCGGTGGAACGCTCGGAGACGGCGGTCCGGCAGGCCGCGCACCGCGCCCGCGAGCACGTCCAGGCCCGCCGGCCCCGTTTCACCGCGGACCGCGCCCGCCAACGCGACGTCACCGAGCGCTTCTTCGCGGCGACGGCGGGCGGTGACATCAACACCCTCATGGAGCTGCTCTCCCCGGACGTGACGCTATGGACGGACGGCGGCGGCAAGGTCCGTCAGGCCCTCAAGCCGGTCGTCGGCCTGGAGACCGTGGCCCGTTGGTTCGCCGCGCTCGGCACCGTGACCTACCAGGACATCGAGCCCGAGCAGATGCGGGCAGAGCTCACCTGGATCAACGGCGGCCCGGGCGTGGTCTTCCGCGGCCCGGACCGCGTGGTCGCCACGCTGACCTTCGACTTCGACCAGGAAGGCCGCATCTCGACCATTCACAACGTGGCCAACCCGGACAAGCTCCACGCCGTCGCCGACGGCACCCGGCACGAACTCCTGTGAGCCGCCCGATCGTTGTCGACGCCCTCCAGAGTCCCCGTGAGCGCCCGGGGAAAGGGGGATAATTGACCACTTGTCGTTTGGCTACCGCGATGGAGTCAGTGTGCCGGTTCGCATCACCCCGTTGGTCGACCCCGAGTCGAGCGCGTCCAGCCGCCGTCTGGCGTGGCTGGCCTCAGGACCCGATGGAGTCCCGGTGGGATCGGCGTTCCTGCGCCTGCTCACCCGCGAGGGCCAGGACCACCTGGCCGAGCTGGAGTTGGTCGTGCATCCGGCGGAACGGCGTGCGGGGGTGGGCTCCGAGCTGCTGGCCCGCATCGTGGAGGAGGCCAGGCGGGAGGGCAGGCGCTCCATGGTCGCCCAGGCCGGGGCCGACACGCCGGGGGAGCGGTTCCTCGCGGCTCGCGGGTTCAGGAAGGTGCTCGGTCTGACGTTCGCCAGGCTCCCGCTGACGCAGGGTGACGTGGGTCCGGCAGACGGCCGGCCGCCCCTCGGCTACCGGCTGCGTTCCTGGGACGGCACGGTGCCCGACGAGCTGGCCGAAACCTTCGCCGCCTCCCGGCGGGCCATGGACGACATGCCGATGGACGAGGTCGACTACGGGGTCGTGGTCTGGGACGTCGAGCGGGTCAGGGCGGCGGCCAAGGCCGTCGAGGACCGTGGTGACCTGCTCCACACGGTCGTCGCCGTCGACGAGTCCGACGGCTCGATCGCCGGGTTCACCGAGCTGGTCGTCCCCGGCGACGGCAAGGGGGACGGCCAGCACTACGGCACGGGGGTCCTGCCCGAGCACCGGGGCCACGGCCTGGCCAGGTGGATGAAGGCCGAGGCCATCCGGCAGGCCCGCGAGCGCCACCCGGATCTGGACGGGCTGCTGACCGACACGGCCGACAGCAACGTCCACATGCGAGCCGTCAACGACTCACTCGGCTATCTGCCCACCCACAGAGAGGTCCAGTACCAACTGAACCTTTGACATCCCCCGCCCCCGAAGGACCGGGACTCCCGGCCGAAGCCGGGTGGTTCGCGGTCCACAGCTCCGCCCAGCGGCTGGAGGGCTCCCCGTGCGGCCACCCCATGCCCTGGCCTCGCCCCGGTGGCTCTATCGCTGTTCCGCGAGCCAGTCGTCGAAGGTGGTCGGCGCGATGCGGGCGCCCTCGCCGGGCAGCAGCACGTCGCCGGCCATCGTCGGGCCGAACAGACCCGACCACGTCGGCACGAGCCTCACTTTGTGACCGCGCGCCTCGTTGGTGCGCCGGGCCATGTCGACGAGGTCCTGCGTCTCGGGTCCGGCGACGTCGACGTGGCGCCCCTGCGGCTCGCCCGTCGCGACCTCGGCGAGGATGTCGGCGACGTCCGAGGGGGCGATCGGCTGCACGAGCAGCGGCGCGATCGTGGCGACGCCGTCCTGCTCGGTCCAGCTCGCCACCATCGCGGCGAAGTCGTGGAACTGGGTGGCCGGGACGATCGTCCACGGCACCGGACCGGCGGCGACGAGGCGCTCCTGCTCCCGCTTGCCGACGTAGTGCGCGTTGCCCTCGACCCGAGCGATCCCGACGATCGAGAGCAGCACGTGGTGACGGACACCGGCCCGCTCCCCGGCGGCGAGCAGGTTGCGCGTGGTGGCGCCGAGGTAGGCCACCGTCCCGTCCCGGTCGGCCGTCGGCGCGTTGGTGACGTCGATGACCGCCTCGACGCCGGTCAGGGCGTCGTCGAGCCCGTCCCCGCTCACCAGGTCCACGCCGAGTGAGCGGCTGACGCGCACGACCTCGTGCCCACCCCGTTCGAGGGCGGCGACGGTGAGGGAACCGATGTTCCCGGTGGCGCCCGCGACTGCGATCCGCATGACGATCTCTCCTGTCTCTCTACTGCGCTCGACACTATCTCGGACTAAAAAGATCCGCAATATCCACGATAGGATGGGGACATGAAGCTGCCTGTGAGCACCGAATGGGTGTTGCACTGCGCCACGACGCTGGCGCAGCTCGAGCCGGGAGCCACCGCGTCGGCGGCGCAGCTCGCGGAGTACTACGACATCCCGGCGCCCTACCTCGCCAAGCAGCTGCAGGCCCTCGTCAGAGCCGGTGTGCTGGCCGCGACGACGGGCCCGAGGGGCGGGTTCCAGCTCGCACGGCCGACTTCCGAGATCACGATGCTGCAGATCGTCGAGGCGGTCGACGGCGCGTCCTCGCCGTACAGGTGCCGTGAGATCCGCCAGCAGGGGCGGGGAGCGCTGTCGCCTGAGGAGTGCCTGAACACCTGCGTCCTGGCCGAGAAGATGGCCGACGCGCATGAGGCGTGGCGGCGCAGCCTCGCCGGGGTCACGCTCGCCGACATCCTCGCCTCACTGCCCCCGTCGGCACCGGCCCGAACTCGATCACGTCTCGCCGACACGCGCTGACGGGCGGGGCCAGACGCGGTCAGGGCGAACACCATTTAGGGTGCGGTTTGAAATCCCTCTGTTCGTGTGCGGTGAACACTCGGCTGACGGCTCGGCGGAGCGGGGGACTTTTCGCTCTTGACAGCGCGTGGAGCACGTCTATCTTCCATTTAGGAAGCTTTCTTAATAGTTTTTCATCTTCGGGGACCGTTCATGTCCACCGACCTGCTGGAGGTCAGCAGATGCACATGAGAAAGCGCGCTGCAGCCCTGTCTGTCACGGCCCTTCTTGCCGCAGCCGCGCTCTTCGGCACGGCCTCTCCCGCGCACGCCTATCCCACCGGCTGCTCGTGGGGCTGGGACAGCTCGATCGCCTGGGCCCACTGCACCGGTGGTACCGGCAATTATCGAGTCTGGGTCCGCATCACCCACCCCGACCGCCAGGCCGACTTGCGGTGGGACGAGTACGGCACCTGCGTGTCTCCCGGGCAGCGTTCCGAGTACGTGCGTCACTGGTCCTATTCAAATGACATAAAGGGTCACATACTCTGCTGATTTCGGCCCTGTGCCCTGGTTCCCGCCGGACGGCCTCCGAGCCATCGGGCGGGGACCTTGTGTGCGTATACAGGGAAGTTTGAAAACCGAGCCACAGTTGATTCTCATCTATGGGGCGCAGTGGTTTTCCCCTTTTCGGATTCGACAGGGGCGGACTCAGGGTTTCGGCTCTCCGGGGCGGCGACGCGGGTCGGAGTGCCGCACCGGCGCGCGTTCGCAGGTCGCCCGAAGGAGTGCGGACGCCCGGGGCGGTCGGGGGCCGGGCGGGGATTCCCAGGTGCTCCTCCCGCAGTTCGTCCGTCAGGTCCTCCCGGAGGGGAGGTCAGGCCTCTTCGAGAGGGGAGTGGGCGGAGGGGAGGCGAGGACCTGGAACCAGACCGCGCGACCCGGCTCGGCGTCGGCGGTGCCCCAGCGCAGCGACAGTGCCTCCACCAGGAGCAGGCCGCGTCCGCTCTCGCCGTCGGGATCCACCCGCAGCACCGGATGTCCGCCGTCGGAGCCGACGTCCAGCACCTCCACGTGGACCACGGCCTCCCTGCCGGGATTCACATGGACTTCGGGCTCCCGGCCCGGACGGCTCACCCCGAGACGGACGAACAGCAGGCCGTCCCGTGAGCGGCTGTGAGTGATCGCGTTCGTGACCAGTTCGCTGGTCAGCAGCTTGATCGTGTGCACCGTGTCGGGCGGGACGTGCGGGGCGTCCACGCCGAGCCGTACGGTCACCCAGGTGCGGGCGGCTCCGACGGAGGCGGGCACGCCGTCCAGCAGGCGGGTGCCCATCCAGCGGACGCCGCGCCAGCGCGGCGTCATGAGCAGGGACGACAACGCCTCCACCTCGGTCCCGCCCCTCACGACGCCACCACTCGAAGGATCGCCTCGGCCGCCCCCTCGTCGAAGGCCCGCACCCAGGCCCCTTCGCGCCAGCTGAACCCCCACCCGTTGGCTCCCCGTACGGCCCGCACCCGGACCGGGGTCTCCGCGACGGTCGTGATCTCCAGAGCCGGTGTGCCGTCGACGGGAAGGAGTAGCGAGCTGGAGACCCCAAGGTCACGAAGGTCCCAGCCCAGCCGTACGAGGTGAACGAGCTCTTCCTCTCGCTGACTACGCGTCTTCGTCACGTTTGTCATGATGACTCCTCCAATATTGGTGGAATTGTCGCTTTTCTCTCGCGACTCCCAGGGGAGAAGCTTTCTGGGCCTTCAGAATGCTCAGGCGAAGAGCGGGATTGGAGAAGGAATCTGCCGACAATCGAATGACAAAAACCTCCACGCCAGGTAACTATTAGTCATGGCCGGTCAATGGAGATCGTCACGCGGTGTGTGCATGCTTGAGGGGGAGGGAGCATGACCAATGATTTCGATCCGCGCCTGACGCCGATTGAGCGTTTCGGGCGCGAGCTGGCACGGGTGCGCAGGGAAGCGGGGCTTTCACAGGCCAGACTCGGCGCGCACCTTGGCGTCTCATCGTCGCTTGTGGGGCACATAGAGATCGGAAACCGGACACCGCAGAGCGGTTTCGCCGCCCTGTGCGATGAGGTGTTCAAAACGGGCGACCTTTTCGCCCGTCTTTGTCGGAACATCACCGCTCCGTCGGGACCGCTGTGGTTCATCAGATGGTCCGACGAGATCGAGCCCCGAGCGCGCGTGCTGCGAAGCTGGGATCCGCTGCTGGTCCCCGGACTGCTGCAGACCGAGAGCTACGCCAGGCACGTCTTCCGTGGCGGTCTGGCCGCCTCTGAACAGGAGGTCGAAGAGCTGGTCAACGTTCGCATGCGGCGTCAGACGGTTCTGCAAAGGGAAAACCCGCCCGCGCTGTGGGTGCTCCTGGACGAATGGGTGCTCCGCCGTCCTGTGGGCGGCCCGGAGGTCATGTACGAGCAGCTCGATCACCTTGTGGCCATCGCGGGTCGCCACAATGTGAAGCTGCAGCTCGTCCCCCATGACTCGCCCTGTACGTCGGGTCTGCTGTCCGCGTTCGCGCTCGCCGAGCTGTCGGACGCGCCGACTACTGTTTCGGTCGAGTCAGCGGGAGCGGGTGAGGTTTCCGCCGCACATGATCTGGTAAATACCGTCTGGAATAGATATGACAGGATAAGGACGGAGGCGTTCCGTCCCGGGCAGTCACTAGAGATGATCAAGAAGGCGAGGAGCCAATGGAAAATGGCCTGAGCATGGTGGATCTCTCCGGAGCCGAATGGAAGAAGAGCTCCCGCAGTGGGGAGAGCGGTGGAAACTGCGTCGAGGTCGCCGGGAATCTCCCTGGAATCATCGCCGTTCGTGACAGCAAGAACCCCACAGGTCCCTCTCTTGCCTTCACCCCATGTGAATGGGAGACGTTCGTTAAAGGTGTGAAGTCGGGAAGTTTCGACCTGATCTAGTCCTGTCAGTGGGAGGGGTCACCGGGTCGCGCGCCGTCCAACGGCGCCGATCCGCTCGGTGTCAGCCGTTCGCCGTACCGGCGCGGTGGACAGCCAAGCGGCGTGGTGAGGGTGTGTGGTGGTCGCGCGCCGCAGGGGTTGCCGCAGGGGGTTGGGCGGGGCTCTGGGCAGGGATGGGGTGGGCAGCGGTCGTCTCACCGGAGCTGGGGCCTCACGGGTGGGTGGCCCTTCCTCAGCGGGCGCAGCCTTTCCACCTCAGCCCTGAATTCCTTTCCGCGCCGCTCGTCATGGTAAGGCCAGCACTACCAATGGATGGGGGTTCACCAGCTCGTGCCCGGGATGTCCGGATCTCTAGTTTTAGGTACGCCCAAGCAAGAGATTCGAAGACGGGGGACGACAGGTGGCGACGCACGCGGTGCGCCTCAACGCGGTGACCAAGACATACGGAAAGCACGTGCACGCGCTACGCGGGGTCACGGTCGAGCTGCCGCGTGGCGGGTTCACCGCCGTCATGGGCCCGTCGGGCTCGGGCAAGAGCACCTTCCTGCACTGCGCGGCCGGGCTGGACACCCCCACCTCGGGCACGGTCCACATCGGCGACACGGAGCTGTCGCGGATGAACGAGACCCAGCTCACCGAGCTGCGCCGGGAGAAGGCGGGCTTCGTCTTCCAGGCCTTCAACCTGATCCCCTCCCTCACCGTGACCGAGAACGTGCTGCTGCCGTTCCGGCTGGCGCGCAGGCGGCCCGAGCACGCCTGGCTGGCCGAGGTGATCGAGCGGGTCGGGCTGGGCGGGCGCACGGAGCACCGGCCGTCGCAGCTGTCCGGCGGTCAGCAGCAGCGGGTGGCGATCGCCCGCGCGCTGGTGACCCGCCCCGAGGTGGTCTTCGCCGACGAGCCGACCGGGGCGCTGGACACCCAGACCGCCGCCGAGGTGCTCGGCCTGCTCCGGCAGGTGGTGAACAGCACCGGCCAGACCGTGGTGATGGTGACCCACGACCCGGTGGCCGCCTCCTACGCCGACCGGGTGCTGTTCCTCGCCGAGGGCGTGCTGGTGGACGAGGTGTACGCCGCCAACGCGCAGACGATCGCCCACCGGATGACCATGCTCGGCCGCGCGAGGCTCGCTGGGACCGTGGGGGCGGCGGCATGCTGAGGCTCGCCTTCGCCACCTCACGAGGCCGCCTGCTCTCGCTGGCGAGCTCGTTCGTCGCGCTGCTGTTCGCCGTGGCCCTGATCGCCTCCTGCGGGCTGCTCATGGAGAGCGGCCTGCGCGCCCACCTGCCCGCCGAACGCTACGGCGCGGCCCCGGTCGTGGTGGCCGGAGTGCAGGAGGTCACCCTCAGGTCGAAGGAGGCCGAGCTGGGACAGTCTCTTCCCGAGCCGGTCGCGATCCCGGCCACCCTGGCCAAGAAGATCGCCCAGGTGCCCGGCGTCACCGAGGTCGTGCCCGAGGTCGGCTTCCCGGTCGGGCTGACCGGAGCCGACCGGCGGGTGGTCGGACGCTCCTGGCAGTCGGCGCGGCTGACGCCGTACACCCTGACCAAGGGCCGCGCGCCCGCCACGGCGGGCGAGATCGTCGTGGACGTCACGCTGGGCCGCAAGGTCGGCCAGAAGGTGCGCGTCGCCGGCCGGGACGGCCTGCGCGACTACACCGTGACCGGGATCGCCGGGCCGGGCCTGGCCCGGCAGGCGTCGGTGTTCTTCACCGAGCAGCGCGCCGCCGAACTGTTCGCCCGTCCCGGCAAGGTGTCGGCGTTCGGGGTGTTCGGCGAAGGCGAGGGTGAGGGACTGGCGGAGCGGGTCGAGCAGGCGCTCGGCGACAAGGTGACGGTGTACGCCGGCGACCAGCGCGGTCTGGCCGAGGACACCTCGGCACAGGGCGGCCGGCAGATGCTCATCATGCTCAGCGCCAGCCTCGTCGGTGTGATCGTCATGGTTGCGGTGCTGGTGATCGCCGGCACGTTCGGGCTCTCCGTCCGGCAGCGCGACCGGGAGATCGCGCTGCTGCGGGCCGTCGGTGCGACGCCCCGGCAGGTCCGCGCCATGATCGGACGGGAGGCGCTGGTCATCGGGATCGCCGCCCTCGTGCCCGGACTGCCGCTGGGCGTCGCGCTGGGGACGTGGCTGTTCGGTCAGTTCGTCGCGCGGGGCATGGTGCCGGAGGGGTTCGCCGCGGCGGTCAGTCCCCTTCCGCTGCTGGCCGCGGCCGGGATCGGGCTGCTCACGGCCTGGCTGGCCGCCCTCGGCGCGGTACGGCGCGCGGCCCGCATCAAGCCGACCGAGGCGCTGGGCGAGGCCATGGCCGAACGCAGGGAACTGGGCCGCGGCCGGATGATCTCCGGCCTGGTCTTCCTCGTCCTGGGCGCGGCGGCCTCGGCCGCGTCCATGGCCGCGGCCGGTGAGACGGCCGCGATGAGCGCCAGCGCGATCGTGCTTCTCCTCATCACCGCCGCCATCCTGCTGAGCCCCTGGCTGGTCCGGCTGGCCGCGCTCCTGGCGAGTGGCGTGATCGGCCGGACCTCGCCGGTCAGCGGCTACCTGGCCACGGCCAACACCAGAACGGCGGCCAAGCGGCTGGCCTCGGTCGCCGGTCCGCTCATCCTGATGTTCGCCTTCACGGCGACCACGCTGTTCGCCCAGTCCACCATCGGCGACGCGACCACCCGGCAGGCCCTGGAGGGCAACCGCGCCGACTACATCCTGCAGTCGACCGGGCCCGGCCTGCCTCCCGACGTCGCCCAGGCCGCCCGCGGCCTGTCCGGGGTCACGGGCGTGACCCAGACGATCGGCACCGAGGTGATCGCCGACACGGTGGAGCTGGGAGACCCCACGCTGAAGCCGATGGGGGCGCTCGGCCTGACCGTGCCCGCGCACGGGATCGACCTGGGCGTCACCTCCGGCTCGCTGGAGCGGCTGCGCGGCGACACGGTGGCGCTGAGCACGCTGGCGGCCTCCTCCTTCGACGCGGAGGTGGGGGGCAAGGTCCGGCTGCTGCTGGGCGACGGCACCCCCGTCACGCTGACCGTCGTGGCCGTCTACGAGCGCGGTCTCGGGTTCGGCGACGTCGCCCTGCCGTACACGCTGGCGCGCGACCACTCGGCCGCCGGGATGGCGGGCCGGGTGTACGTCACCGGAGGGGAGAAGGAGCGGCTCGCCGCGCTGGCCCCCGGGCTGACGGTGCTGGACCGGGCCGAGGCCGGCGCGGCGGTCAACGCGGCGCAGGAGTTCAGCGACTGGGTGAACCTCCTGGTGATGGGGCTGATCATCGTGTTCATCGTGATCTCGGTGGTCAACACGCTGGTGACGGCCACCGGCGGGAGGGTGCGGGAGTTCGCGCTGCTGCGCCTGGTCGGCGGCACCCGCAGGCAGGTGCGCGGCATGGTGCGCTGGGAGGCGCTGCTGGTCGGCGGACTCGCGGTGATCGCCGGAACCCTGATCACCGCGCCGACGCTGATGGCGCTCAGCTACGGGCTGACCGGCTCGCCGCTGCCGCACGTGCCGTCCCTCACCTACGCGGCGATCGTGGTGGCGACGATGGGGCTGGCGTACGCGGCGACCCTGACCCCGGCCTGGAAGGTGCTGCTGGGCAGGCCCGCCGAGCAGATCCGCGGGTGAGCCCACGCGCGACGCCGTACGACTCCGAATGAGCTCGCGCGCGAGCCGCACGACCTCGAACGATCGGCGGGAGGCCTGGACGCCGTGACGGTGCCAGGCCTTCCGCCGTTCCGCCTGGTCCGCTGGATCGCCGTCGCCGGGGTCGACCCGCCCGGCGGAGCGCCGTCGATGTCCTGAGGGGCTCGAGGGTGACCCTTGACAATGAAATAAGAGCTAGCCCATAGTCCTTTCAAGCGACATGGCCCAAAGGGGTGGAAACCCCTAAAGGAGGTCCTAATGGGCGAGTTCCGGACTCATTCCCAGCTCATCGAAGCCGCGCTCAAGCGCTGCAACGTGCGCCCCGAGGAGAAGGCGGTGATGCTGAGCTCCCGCATCATCGACCCCGCCGACCTGGCGCCGTACGAGGAAGCCCTCCGCAGGACGTCGGATCACGTGATCTCGGTGCGTTACCACCCGATGGAGGTGACCGACGCCCACCACATGAACGACATGCTGCTGGCGGCGATGCAGCAGGCGGACTTCGTGCTCCACTACCGGGGCGGCACCTTCCCCACCCCGTTCGCCCAGCTCACCGCGCACTCGCGGGGCATCCCCGAGGTGGCCGCCTCCAGCACCCGGTGGCTCGACATCTGCCTCAACGAGGCCAACCAGTTCAGGCTCCACCCCTCGGACGAGATCGTCGCGGAGGCCATGGAAGCCGCCCGGCTCATGGAACGTACCAACGAGATCCACCTGACCAGCGACGGTGGCACCGACCTCGTGCTGCGCAAGGACGGCCGCAAGGGGCACCGCCAGCTCGGGCTCGCCGACAAGCCGGGCATCTGGGACAACTTCGGCTTCGCGATGGTGGCCTGCGCGCCGCTGGAGAACTCCGCGAACGGTGTCGTGGTCGTCGAACCGGGCGACGCGATGCTGCAGATGGGCGCCACGGTCCGCGACCCGATCACGCTGCGCGTCGAGGACGGGCGCATCGTCAAGATCGAGGGCGGGGAGTCGGCGACCGCGCTCAGCCAGTGGCTGGAGCGGTGGCAGGACCCCGAGTCGTACGGCGTCTCGCACATCGGCTGGGGCCTGCACCCCAACGCGGTCTGGACGGGCAGCCCGCGGTTCACGCCGGTCGACGGGGAGTCCTACCGAGGCAGCATCCTCATCGCGTTCGGCTCGAACACCACCGACATGCCCGCCCGGCACTCCGGGATCGGCGGCACCCGGCACTGCGTCTCGCACCTGGACGTCCCGCTGCTGAGTCACAGCTTCGCCGTGGACGGCGTCCCGGTCGTGAAGTCGGGCAAGATCGTCTGACCTGTAGGGCCGTCGGGACCTACGTGACCGAAAGAGGGATGGAGCCCGTGAACGGCGAGACCGTCAACGCGATGCTGCAGGACCTGGCCGACCTGACCAACCTGGACCGGGTGGCCCCCACCGCGACCGCGTCGCGGGTCCTGGTGGAGATCGTCGACTCCATCCGCTACACCGCGATGCGCGAGGGCGACCGGCTGCCCAGTCTCGACGAACTGGCGGTCGCCCTCGAGGTCTCCCGGGAGAACGTCCGGCGAGCCGTCACCGCCCTCGCGGAGGCCGGCGTCCTGGACGTCAGGGTCGGCCGGGGCGGCGGCACGTGGGTCAAGGACCGCGCGGGCATTCCCACCGCCCTGAGCCGGGTCATCTCACGATCCACCTCGACATCCGAGTGGGAGGACCTGGTGGCGTTCCGCCAGCTGCTGCAGACCGAGGCCGCGTGCCTGGTCGGCGAGCGGCGGGACCCGGCGATCACGGCGCGGATCCACGAGTACCTCGCCGAGCTGCAGCGGGAGGCGGCCGGCGGGGACGTGGCCCGGGTCCTGTCCGCCGCCAACGAGCTGAACTGCGCGATCGCCGTCCTGTGCGGCAACCGGGTCCTCGCCCGAAGTCTGCTCCGCACGATCGACCTGATCTCGGTGATCGGAGTCTGGAGCATGTCCGACCTCGACCCGGCCCCCGGCTTCATCGGCCGGGTCGAGGACATCAGCCGCCGTCTTGTGCACGGCATCGCGGCGGGTGACCGCGAACAGATCAACGCCTCCGTCGCCGAGCAGATGAGTCTCACCCTCGGGGTGCTCAAGGGCGACGAGGGCGCGCTGTCGGGGGACACATGAAGGCCGGTGACATGAGCGTCACTCGGCCGAACCCGAGAAAGGCGACCAATATGGCTTCTCGATTCACACAGGGGAGGCCCCAGATCATCACGGCTGTCTCCTCGGGCATGTCCCGGCGAAACTTCCTGGCTCTGACGGCGGGCGTCGGAGGGACGCTGGTCCTCGGCGCATGTGGTGACGGCGGCGGCGCGGCAGGCGGCGCGGGCGGCTCCGGCGGCGGCGAACTGTCCGTGCTCCACTTCGAGGGCGCGGGACAGGAGGTCGTACCGGAGAAGGTGCTCGCGGCGTTCCGTACGGCGCACCCCGACCTGAAGATCAAGACGCTCATCGGCGGCTCGCGGTATCCGGAGGTGATCTCGGCCTACAAGGCGAGCGGCACGGCCCTGACCAACACCGGGCTGTTCACCGCGCAGGCCATGGCGCAGGGCGCCGGGATCGACATGTTCCGCCCGCTGACCGGCGCCGACGTGCCCCGCGCCGGATCGGCCGACCAGGCCTACCGGCACTTCGGCGACGCGGGCGTGCCGTTCAACACCAACCTCGTCGGCCTGGTGCACCGTACCGACCTGGCCGATCCGCCGACCTCCTGGCTGGACCTGCTCAACCCCGCCTACCGGGGCAAGGTCGGCCTGTACGACGCGCCCCAGGGGATCCTCATCGGCGGCCTGTGGGCGGTCAACAAGGCCCTCGGAGGCGACCCCGAGACCCTGGACGAGGGGTTCAAGGCCTTCGCGGAGGCGGCCAAGGCGGGCCAGTTCTCCACCGTCTACAACTCCAACCAGACCCAGTTCGACGCGCTCTCCCGGGGCAACGCCGTACTCGGGGTGAGCATCCTCGCCGCGCAGTCGAACTGGGCGGCGCAGGGCGCCAAGATCGGATACGTGGTGCCGAAGGAGGGCCAGCTGGCCATCCCGCTCTACCTCGCCGTGGTCAAGGGCGGCGGCGCCGAGCAGGAGAAGCTGGCGATCGAGCTGGTCAACGAGCTGCTCAAGCCGGAGAACGTCGGAGCCTACAACGACAACACCTTCGCGGGCGCGGTGTATCCCGACCTGCCCGCGGCGAAGGACAAGCCGGAGGTCTCCGCGCTGTCGGCCGAGGCGATGGCGAACGTGCTCCAGGTGGACTGGAAACGGTTCGCCGCCGTGGAGCCGAAGCTGGTGGAGCGCTGGAACCGTGATGTCAAGGGCAACCTCCGATAGCCGGGCAGGAAAGACGGGAGTGGCGATGAGCACCTCGCCCGAGGCCCTGCGGACGGGTCCGCGGGAAGGCCGCGCCAAGCCGCAGGGCGTGACCCTCAGAGGTCTGCGCAAGACGTACGGCACGGCGGTCGCCGTCGGCGGTGTGGACCTCGACATCGAGGCGGGCCGGTTCGCGGCGATCCTCGGGCCCAGCGGATGCGGCAAGTCGACTGTGCTCGGCATGATCGGCGGCTTCGTGGAGCCGACCGGCGGCGACATCCTCATCGGCGGCCGCCCGGTCGTGGGCGTGCCGCCCGAGCGGCGTCCGACGGCGATGGTCTTCCAGACGCTCGCCCTCTTCCCGCACCTGACCGTCGCCGGAAACGTCGCCTTCGGGCTGCGTGTGCGCGGCGTCCGGAAGGGGGCCGCCGCGGAGCGGACCCGCGAGCTGCTCGACCTGGTCCAGCTGGGGCCGCTCGCAGAAAGACGCGTCAGCGAGCTCAGCGGCGGTCAGCAGCAGCGGGTCGCCATCGCCCGCGCCCTCGCGGTCGAGCCCGCCGTACTGCTCCTGGACGAGCCGCTCAGCGCGCTGGACGCCCAGCTGCGCAAGCAGATGCAGATCGAGCTGCGGTCGATCCAGCAGCGCACGGCCACCACCTTCGTCTACGTGACCCACGATCAGCAGGAGGCGATGTCGATGGCCGACCAGATCGTGGTGATGCGGGAGGGCGCGGTCGAGCAGAGCGGGTCGCCGATGGACATCTACACCCGTCCCAGGACGGAGTTCGTGGCCCGCTTCCTGGGAGACGCCAACGTCGTCTCCGCGACGTCCGGGCAGGGGCGGTCCGTCCCCATCGTGCGGTGGCTCAGAGCCGAGGTGCCCACGGCCGGGGACCGGTGGGCGATCCGCCCCGAGGCCGTCATCCTCACCGGCGACCCGGAGGACACCGCGCCGATCCGGGGCACGGTCACGCGGGTCACCTACTACGGGGCGACGATGCGCTACGAGGTCGAGGTGGGCCTCGCCGAGCCGTTCGTGGTGACGGTTCCGGGCGAGCACCGCCCGTGGCCGGTCGACGCGGTCGTCGGCGTTGGACTCGACCCCCGGCGCGTCGTCGCCCTCCAGGGCGGCCCGGCATGACAGCCCAGATCACCGCGCGGCCCACCCGCCCCGATGGGAAGGCGGCGGGACGGTCGCGGTTGGTTCCCGGACTGCTGATGGTCCCGCCGCTGCTGCTGTTCGGCGCCCTCGTGCTGGCCGTCGCGCTCTTCGTCTACCGTGCCTTCGCCCCCGGCGTGACAGGGGAGTCGGGCGTCGTCGAGGCGATCGGAGCGGGCGCGCTCGACTCCTTCTACTGGGCGGCGATGCTGCGCACGGTGCTGGTCTCCCTCGGCGCGGCGATCCTGTCCTGCCTGATCTCGCTGCTGGTCGCCTCCGCGCTCGTCATGGTCGACCGGCGCGCGGTGACCGCGGCGACCATGGCCCTGCTGTTCTCGCCGCTCGTGGTGAGCATGGCGGTGCGCGGCTACGGGTGGCTGCTGATCCTCGACCAGCCGCCGGTCGCGCGCTCGCTCGACGCAGCAGGGAGCCTGCTGGGATTCCTCGGCGTGACACCGGGACTCCTGGCGACGGTGCTCGTGCTGGCGCACGCGATGATGCCGATCACCGCCTTCCCGCTCATCGGCAGGATGCGGGAGATCCACGGGCTCCAGGTCAACCGCGCCGCGCGCGACTTGGGAGCCGGGGCGGCGCGCGTGTTCCTGCGGGTCACCGTGCCGTTGGCCGCGCCGACGGCGCTGCGGGTGGGCGGCCTGGCCTTCGGGCTGGCCATGGGGGCCTTCGGCATCCCGGCGATCATCGGCAGGGGACGCGTCCAGGTGGTCTCCGAGCTGGTCTACCAGAACCTGCTGGCGGTCGACTGGCCCACCGCGTTCGTCAGGCTGGCGGTGCTGCTCCTGGTGACCGCGGTCGTGGTCACCCCGATGTTCGCGCTCGCGAAACGGCTGGGCCTGCGGACCGCGCCGAGACGGGAGAAAGCGGCATGAGAGGGCACACGAGAGGGCAGGGCCGGGGTTCCGCGTGGATCGTGATCGTGGCGGTGTGGCTGTTCATGGCGGCGCCGCTGGCGATCGTGGTGGTCAACAGCTTCAACGCCTCGGCGATCTCGCAGTTCCCGCCCGTCGACTGGTCGCTGCGGTGGTATCACGCCGCGGTCGCCGAGGAGTCGTTCCGCGACGGGTTCGCGCTCAGCGTCCGGGTGGCGTTCCTCGCGGCCACGATGGCCACCGTCGCCGGTCTGACGGCCGCCTACGCCTTCGACCGGTTCCGCATCCCCGGCGCGGCCACGCTGCAGTCGCTCATCAACACGCCCCTGAGCATGCCCAAGGTCGCCCTCGGACTGGCCGGTCTGATCGGCTACCTGACGGCCGGGAGCTGGTTCGGGTCGTTCAAGGCCGTCTTCGGCGGAGGCTTCGCGCTCACCGTCCTGCACGCCGCGATGACGCTCCCCTACGTCGTCGGCGTGCTGGTCTCGGCGCTCGAATCGGCCGACCGCCGGTTGGAGTCGGCCGCCAGGGACCTCGGCGCGGGACCGGTGAAGGCCTTCGCCCGGGTCGTCCTCCCGGCGCTCGTCCCCGGATTCCTGATCTCCTTCGGCTTCTCCTTCATGCTCTCCTTCGACGAGCTGGAGTCGTCGCTGTTCATGTCGTCCCTGTCCGGCGACACACTGCCGGTCGCGATGTTCACCTTCCTCGAAACCCACCTGGACCCCACCCTCGCGGCACTGTCGACGCTCCTCCTCGCCGGAACCGCTCTGGCGGCGGCGGCAGGGTTCGCGGTGTTCCGGGTGCTCCAACGACGAACACGAGGTGTCCGATGACCCTTCCCCCGCAACCCGAGGTCCTTCTACGCCCCGACCGGTGCCTGCTGCCCGACGGCTCGGCCTGGCGCGGGCAGGCGGTGCTCGTCGGAGCCGACGGCCTGATCGCCCACGTCGGCGACCCGGCCGCGGTCCCGCCCGTGGCTCCGGGGGCGAGCCGGGTCGAGTACGACCTGCCGGGAAGCACCCTGCTGCCCGGCCTGATCGACCTGCACCTGGTCGTCCTGCACGCCGGGCCGGTCGGATCGGCCCCCACCCTGGTGGAACGGATCCTGCGCGCTCAGCGCCTGCTCGACAGGATGATCGGCAGAGGGATCACCACGGTGCGCGACACCGCCAGCCAGCACTCCACCGCGCTCGAACTACGCGCCCTCGCGGCCGACGGCACGCTGCGGTCACCGTCGCTCGCCGTCGCCGGAAGCCCCATCGGGGCCACGGGCCGGGGCGGGGCGATGTACGGCAGCCAGGAGATCACGGGGGCCGACGAGGCCCGCCGTGCCGCCCGGCTGCAGGTGCGGCGCGGCGTCGACCTGCTGTCGGTGGCGGTCACCAACGGGCTGGCGGGCGGCGGGCTGGTGAACGGTCCCGCCGGTTGGCAGGAGCTGCGGCTGGACGAGGTGGAGGCCGTCGTGGCCGAGGCCCGCGCCGCCGGACGCGCCGTCTCCGCCAACGCCCTGGGCCTCGACGGCATCAGGACGGCGGTCAGCGCCGGGGTCGACACGATCGAGCACGCCTCGGAGCTGGACCGGCGCACCGCCGACCTGATGGCCGAGCGAGGCGTCACGATGGTTCCCACGCTGACCGTGGCGCACAGCTTCGTCGAGCACGGGCCGGAGCTGGGGCTTTCGCCCCGGCTGGTCGAACGGGCCCGCCGCCTGCTCGACGGCAACCAGGCGGCCGTGCGGATCGCCCGCGAGGCGGGGGTGACCATCGCCGCGGGCACCGACAGCCACGGCGAGGACACCGTGATCGAGGAGATCGGTCACCTGGCCGCGGCCGGGCTCAGCAACCGGGAGGCGGTGCTGGCCGCCACGACCGCCGCGGGCGCCGTACTGACCGGAGACCGGGCGGCCGGGAAGGTCGCGGTGGGACACCGGGGCGACCTGCTCGTCGTGGACGGCGAGGTGCCGCACGACCTGGGCGCGCTGCGTCGGCCCCGTCTGGTCCTCAAGAACGGGCGTGTCATGGTCGACCAGGCCGCACCCGTCATGGCGGTGGCGTCATGACCCGTACACTCCTGCGCTGCGGCCAGCTCGTCGACGGCCTCGGGCGGACGCTGCCCGACGCGGCGATCTCGATCGAGGACGGCGTGATCACCCAGGTGGGGCCGTGGACGGCGGACGACGTGGCGCGCCACGACGTGGTTCACGACTTCGGGGACCGCACGGTGCTTCCCGGCCTCATCGAGGCGCACGGCCACATGGGTCTGCTCGGCCCCGGGCTGCAGCTGTCCGCCGCGGAGATCGCCGCCCATGTGTTCGCCAACGTCCGCCAGGCGTTGCGCGAGGGATTCACCACCGTCAGGGACGCCGGAGGGATCGACGGGGGCGTGGCCGCCTGCGTCAGCACCGGGCTGATCTCCGGTCCGAGGATCCTGCCCTCGGGCCCCTTCCTCTCCCAGACCGGCGGGCACGCCGACCATCGGGGACCCTGGCACGAGCACGGCAGCGTGTCGATCCCGGGCCTGGTCCGGGTGGCGCTGGTCGTGGACGGCCCCGACGACGTACGGCGCGCCGCCCGTGAGGCGTTCCGCGCGGGCGCCAGCCAGGTGAAGGTGTGCGTCAGCGGCGGAGTCACCTCGGGAGGAGGGCTGGACCGCTGCCAGTTCAGCGTGGCCGAACTTCGCGCCGCCGTCGACGAGGCGGAGAGCCACGGCGGCTACGTGCACGCCCACGCGCACAGCGCCGCCAGTGTCCGGCACGGCATCGCGGCCGGTGTCCGCCACTTCGAGCACGGCAGCCTCCTCGACGAGGAGACCGCGCGGCTGATGGCGGAGGTCGGCGCCTGCCTGGTGCCGACGCTGCTCGTGCTGCAACGGCTGATCGGTACGGCCCCGCCGGAGACGGCCGCGTCCCTGACCGCGCTGATGGAGTCGATGAAGAAGTCCACGCTGCTCGCCCGCGACGCCGGTGTCATGCTCGGCAGCGGCTCCGACCTCCTCGGGACGGGGCAGCGCGGCCGGGCCGAGGAGATCGTGCTCAAGGCCGAGCTGCTCGGCCCGATGGCCGCGCTGGTCTCGGCCACCTCGGTGAACGCCGCCATTCTCGGCATCGCCGACCGGGTCGGCTCCGTGGCGGAGGGCAGGACGGCCGACCTGCTGGTGCTCGACGGCGACCCCCTCGCCGACCCCGGCGTCCTGGTCCGGCGGGGGGCCGTCTCGGCTGTCTTCCAGGCAGGAGTCCTCGCCACGGAGGCGGGTGAGGTCACCTGATGCGGGACAGGTTCACGATCACCTGCTTGCCGCCGCGTTGGTAGGCGAACAGGCCCGGGGCGCGGTAGTCGAGGCTCGCCGCGGAGGGCTGGCTCCCCCCGTCCGTGCGGAGGCCGAGGTCTGCCGCGCGTCCGGTGGCCAGGTCGTACAGGACCTGGCCACGCAGGCGGCCGCCCTTGCCCCGCTGGACGAGGGTGAGGAAGCGGTCGAGCGCGGGCGCGGTGGCGACGCCTCCGTCGGGGAAGCCGGGCAGTTCGCGCCGGCCGGTGCCGTCGCGGCGCGTCGCCGTGGAACCCCGCAGGCACCAGGTGATCAGGCAGGTGGATCCCTTTCGCGCGGTCGCCTGGCTCGACTCGCCGGTCCGGAGGTCGAGCAGGTCGCCGAAGGTCACCGCGTCGCCCGTTCTGTTGAGCGAGAGGCCCGGACTGGCCGCCCAGGGCCACCCGATCAGTGTGTGCTTCGCCGAGCCGGGCAGCTGCTCCGGCCTTCCGCCGGAAAGCGACACCTGGTGGACGCCGCCCCTGCCCCACAGCGACCACACGGCCTTGCCGCCGACGATCGCCAGGTCGATGCCGCCGTAGCGGGGAACGCCCTCGAACGAGGTGACCCTGCGCTGTGCCCCTCCCGAGCTCGGAGCCGTCCAGATGTCCACGATCAGCTTGTTCTGCTGTTTGCGGACCGTCCACCACGCCAGCTGACCGCCGCCCGCGGAGACGAACGAGGCCGTGACAACGGTACGCGGCGGGGGAGTGACGGCGACGAGTCGCCTGGCGGTGCGCGAGGTGATGTCGTAGGCCCAGAGACCGTCCATCCTGTCGGGGTTGCCGCCCTGCTCGGTCCTGGCCAGCACCGTGTGGTCGTCCAGGAACAGCTCGGGATGGAACGGCCTGCCGTCGGGCAGTGCGGCGGGAACGGTGTGCACGGCGTCGGGCCACACCTTCTCGATGGGCGGGAAGCTCCTGTCCGGAGCCGGGGGCGAGGCCGGAGGCTTCGGGGTGGGCTTCTTCGCGGGCTTTTTCACGGACGGGGTCGGGGAGGCGGTCGGGAGCGCGGTCGCCGTGGGCCGGATGGCGACGGCGGGCTCGTGGGCGGACAGAGCGTCGACGGCGAACGTGCCGCCGGTGGACATGACGACGACGGCCGCCGCCGCGTACAGGGCGACCCCGCGCCGGCGGCGGTGCCTGTGCCCGGCCTCGATCCGCGCGCGCAGGTCGTCGGCGGCTTTCGGCGCGTGCTCGGCGGCCCGCGTGAACTCGGCGGCCAGCGACTTCTCCAGGTCTGTGGTCACGCGAGGTACCCCATGTTCTCGACGAGGGCGGGGAGGTCGCCGCGGAGCTTGCCCAGGGCGCGGAACGCCTGGCTGCGCACCGTGCCCTGGGAGACGCCGAGGACGCCGGCGATCTCCGCGTCCGTCAGCTGCTCGTAGTAACGCAGCACCAGCACCGCGCGCTGGCGGCGCGGAAGCTTCGACAGGGCGTCCCAGAGAGGGGAGCCCTCGTACGGGGTGTCCACGTGGGCACGGTCAGGCGGCGTCGCGGTGACGTGTTCCCGTTTGCGTATCCGCCACGTGTTGATGTGCAGCCGTGTCATCGTGGTCCTGACGTAGCCTTCCGGGTCGCGTTGGCCCCGCACCCGCTCCCAGGCGCCGCGCAGCCGTACCAGGGCCTCCTGGACGAGGTCGGCCGCGTCGTGCGGATTGCCCGTGAGCACGTACCCGAAGCGGAGTAACGCGTCGGCGCGTTCGGCCACGAACTGCTCGAACAGCGAATCGCCCTGCACATCCGCACCTTTCTCCATCCATCCCGACCAAGACGGTCTTCGTTCGTCCCGACTAAGACGGCGAAGGGCGGTGAGTTGTTGCACGCGCGCCGATCATCGCGTCCGGCAGGAGAACCCCGGCGGGTCGGCCCGCCGGTCGTGTTCGGCTGGGCCGGGACGGAGCCGGTGCGTCGGTCGCGCCGGATCAGGAGGCCGGTGAGGGGCGAACGGGTCTCACGGCCAGTCCTGGCCGTTGTGGACGGCGTCGGGGTCGACCCCGAGGGTGATCGAGGCCTGGACTCCCTCGGTCAGGCGCTTCGGGTCGTACCTCAGGTCGAGCATGCCGTCGGCCGGGGTGTCGCCGGTGTGGAGCATGTCCTGGGCGTTGGTGGTGCGGGGCCTGGTGTTGGTCGAGTACGGCTGCGTCCGGGCGACGGCCTCGATGGCCTTCTCGGGGAAGTAGAGCTGGCCGGTGTGGCAGTCGTTGCCGCCGACGTAGGCCCCGTCCTTGAGGACGCCGTTGACGTGGACCTTGGTGTGGATGTGGATCGCGCGGCCGACGTACCAGCCGGGGAAGACGGTCCTGAAGGTGACCCAGCCGTCCTGGTCGGTCATCTGGAAGCCGCGGAAGAAGGTGGTGCCGCTGTCGGGCGCGGCGTGCATGCCGCCGCCGGACCCGTCGGGTGCGGCGGCGGGGAGGGCCGTGGGGGAGACGCCGCCGTCGCCGGACGACTGCTTCTCGTAGCTGGAGTAGACGCCCAAGGCGTCGCAGTGCCAGATGTCGACGGCCACGTCGCGCAGCGGGCGGCAGTTCTCCGCGTCGACGACCCGGACGCGGAGCAGCACCGGGACGCCCGGCTTCTGCTCGGTGATGTCCGAGCGGTGCTTGTCGTAGTCCAGGTAGTAGGGGCCCTCGATGGTCTCCTGGGTGAGCTTCATGCACGTGCCGGGGGACGCGGACGCCGTCGTGGCCAGATAGGCGGCGCCCAGCCCGGCGGCGGCGATGCCGACGCCTCCCGCGATGAGGATCTGGCGGCGGCTCGGGCCCGGTGTGTCGATCTCTTTCATGCGGAGGACATTAGGGACTTCATGTAAAGAAAAGGGCGGTATCCGGAGGTCGTCTCGGCGTACGAGACGAGCGGTGCGACCCCGGTCGCCGAAGGTCCGGAAGGGCGGGACGTCGCCGTGGCGCGGGCGGCG
>NZ_BSEV01000021.1 GCF_027922005.1 Streptosporangium carneum
GGGGGGATGACGAGGTGGGGGCCTCGCGGGGGTGGGGGATCTTCAGGGGAAGACGAGGTGGGGGCCTCGCGGTGAGGTGGGGGCCTCGCGGGGGGCGGGGGTTCTCCGAAACGGGGCCTCGGAGAGGGGTGGGGGTCGCCTGAGCGGGGGCTCTCAGGGGCGGGGGCGGGGGGCGGGGAAGCTCGGGAGTGCGCGGTCTCGTGGGGGTGCGAGTGCTCCGCGCTCCCGTCGCCGGTCGTCTCGGTCAGGCGGCCTCGGGGGCCGCCGGTCCGCTACGGCCGCGCGGCGTCGGCGAGGACGGCCTTCGGAGGCGTGGCCGGGTTGCTGTCCTTGACCTTCCAGGCGCCGCTGGAGAAGGCCACGGGGTAGTTCTTCTTGCCCACGCCGTCGCCCCACTTGGTGATGACGTAGTCGACCTTGATGTGGCCGAGACCGCCGTTGCCGTCCACGCCCAGCGTGCCGGAGTTGAACGTGCCGCCGGTCAGGTCGGCGAAGGTCTTGGCGTCGAGGTCGATCATGACACCGCTGCTCGAGGGCACGCCGGGGCCGCGGTCGCCCACGAAGAACTTGGCCTTCTTGCCCTTGTAGATGACGTAGCCCTCGGTGAACAGCGGCCAGCTGGGGCTCGCGATCATGCCCTTCTGCATCGGCTTGCCGCTCGCGGGCAGGCCGGTGTCCCCTGCGCGGCCCGAGGAGTCGTCCCAGAAGTAGGAGGCCTTGGTCGAGCCCTTGAGCAGGACCGTCTCGGACTTGGCGGGGGCGGTGGACCCGGTGCCGGTGTCGGCGGCGGCGGGAAGCGCGGAGACGACGCCGGCGGAGGTGAGCACGCTCGCACCCAGGAGGGTGGCGGCGATCAGACGGTTACGCAGGGTAGTGGAAAAACGCATGGAAAACAGACTCTTTCACGAGGGAACAGGACAGCCGCGTGCGTCAGTTCACGGACAGGCACGGGCGTGTGCGCTCACAGGGAAGAGAGGTCGCAGCCGGAGAGACCGGACGCTACGCCGAGCGCGAGGCGAGGTGGTGCCGCGGCCGAGCGCGGCGAGAAGTCTTAGTTGATCCGCACGGACGCGGTGCGTACCGATACGAAGGCGACACGATGATCCATAAGGGGATCTCCTCTCCATCTCGTCTACCGGGTTAGCTGACGGGTTCGGGCGGTGGAGTTGCCCTACCGCCGCAGGTTCACGGCGGATTCACCCCAGGAAGTGGGTCCCCGGTTCCCATGGCCCCTCAAGGGCCTTCGGGATTCGACGTCGGCCGGCCGCTCCTTCTCATGAAGGGCAAGTCGCCAGTCGAGAACAATTAGGACACTACCCACCACTCGGGGACAAAGCAAAGCAAAAGCCATGAAAACCCCAGAAGATCTACCTTCAACGCCCAAGAAAGGGGCATTGGCCGGGCCTTGACCGCACTCCTCCCCTGGCATTAAATTCGTTGAAACTGTTAAGAAACTTACCTAATAATTTCCTAGTGACCATGCTTCTGAGCTGCATGTTCTCCCTTCCTGCCCCCCGAAGGAGACTCAACCCCATGAACAAGAGGAAGCTCGGCGCAATCGCGACGGCGGTGGCCGTTCCGGCTCTGCTGTCGACGGTGATGGTGAACTCGGCGTCCGCCCACGGATCGATGGGAACGCCTGTCAGCCGGGTCTACGCCTGCTATCTGGAGAACCCCGAGTCGCCCGACACCCCCGCGTGCAAAGCCGCGGTCGGCCAGTGGGACACCCAGCCGCTCTACGACTGGGACGAGTTGAACATCGGCACCGCCAACGGCAAGCACCGGGAGATCATCCCCGACGGGCAGCTCTGCAGCGCCGGGCGCGCCAAGTACCGGGCCTACGACGCGGCCCGCACCGACTGGCCCTCCACCGCCCTCCCGACCGGCGGCGGCGACTACACCTTCCGCTATCCCTACACCGCGGCCCACCCCGGCACGTTCGAGGTCTACATCACCAAGGACGGTTTCAACCCGCTCCAGCCGCTGAAGTGGTCGGACCTGGAGGAGACCCCGCTGGCGAAGGTGAAGAACCCCAGCAAGGTCAGCGGCGAGTACGTCATTCCCGGCCGGCTCCCCGCCAAGACCGGGCGCCACATCGTCTACTCGATCTGGCAGCGCTCCGACAGCGCCGAGGCGTTCTACACCTGCTCCGACGTGACCTTCGGCAACGTGCCCACCCCCACCGTCACGCCCACGGTGACCCCCACCGCGACTCCCACGGTGACCCCCACCGCGACCCCCACCGTGACTCCCACGGTGTCCCCCTCCTCCACCCCCACCCTGACCACGACGGCCACGCCGCCCCCGGTCGCCTGGGCGGCCGGAGTCTCCTACACCGCCGGCAACCTGGTGACCTACGGCGGGGCGACCTACCGCTGCCTGCAGGCCCACACCTCCCTGCCCGGCTGGGAGCCGTCCAACGTCCCGGCGCTCTGGCAGCGCGCGTAGTGCCGTGACCTCCCGCGGGGCCGAGCACGTCAACCGTGCCCGGCCCCGCAGTAGCGTGGACGCGTGCTGACGCTCCTCGGCTGCGCGGTGCTCGTCGTGGTGCTCGTCGTGGCGCTCTACACGCTGGCGCTGCACGGCACGGCCGGGACCGCCGCGACCGGGGCCGCCGCCGTCACGCTGGCCGTCGCGGTCGCGGTCGGCGCGAGCGGCGGCGCCGTCAGGGACGCGGCCGGGATCGGGACGCTCACGGCGGGCGGCTCGGCCGTCGTGTGGTCTCTCGGCCGCTCCCACAGACGCCGCAGGGCGGGCCGTTCCGCGCTCGCCGCCTACCGCGCCGCCTCGGCGGCCGTGCCCCGCCTGGCCGCGACCGTGGAGCGCGACCGCCTCGCCGACGAGCTCCACGACGTGGCCGCCCACCGGCTCACCGGCATCGCGGTCTCCTCGGCCGCCGCCCTGCGGCTCGGCGATCCCGCGCTCACCGCCGAGGCCGCCGCCCACGCCGCGGAGGCGGGCCGCCTGGCCGTCTCCGAGCTCGACCGCCTCGCCTCCCTCGACCTGCGCGGCGAGACCCCGACCCTCGCCGACGTCGACCTCCTGGTCGGCGGCCATCCCCGCGCGACCTGCCACCGCGGGGTCGCCTCGGTGCCGCCCGAGGTGGCCGCACTCGCCTTTCGCATTGTCAGGGAGAGCCTGACGAACGCGATGCGCTATGCCACCGACGCCGCCGTTCACGTCCGCCTGGAGAGCGCGACCGGGCCCGGCGGATCGGGGCGGCTGGCGGTCACGGTCACCGACGACGGCGCTCCCGCCACCGTCCGGGGACTGGGCGCGGGCACCGGGCTGGCCTCTCTCGGCGAGGCGGTGCGCGCCCTGGGCGGCGTCCTGACGGCGGGCCCCGAGGCCGCACGGGGCACGGGCCCCGGCGGCTGGACCGTCCGCGCCCTGCTTCCCCTGCCCTCCACGCCTCCCCCACCCTCCACCGGAGGGCGGGCGCTCCCCAGGGCTCGCCCGTTCCCCCTCCTCTCACGCGGCGGCCTCCTCCGACGCGACGGCGCGGACGGGGCCGCCCGTCCGCGCCGCCGTACCGCGGGCTGGCGGGGGGTCGCGGCCCTCGACTGGGCCCTGGTGGTGCTGGCGGTCGCGTTGCCCGCGGGGATGGGGCTGCTGGCCACCGAGGTGCCTGCGCCGTTCGCCGCTCCGGCGCCGGGCACGTTGCTCATGGCTCTGCTCGTGCTGCACGCCGTACCGCTGAGGTGGCGTCGCCTGACGCCGAAGCTGAGCCTGACGGCGTCCCAGGGGGTGCTGCTGGTCTGGCTGGCGTGCGACGCGGCGGGGTGGACCGCGCCAGGCTCGGCGCAGCTGGTGCTGATGTGCTGGTGGGTGGAGCTGACACTGCTGCACACCGTCGGGGCGTACGGCTCGCACGGCTGGCCCGCTCCCGTCGTCGTCGCGGGGCTGAGCGCCCTTCCCCTGGTGGGGGATCTGACAGGGCCGCCCGTCGCCGTCTGGGCGACGGTGACGGCGGCCTTCACCGTGCCGACGGGCGCGGCCTGGGGGGCGGGCCTGCTGGTCGGCGGGCGCAGGCGCAGGAGGCGGGAGGCGGCGGCGCTCGACCGGGACCGGCTCGACCGGGAGGCGGCCGAGGCCGCCAGAGCGGAGCGGGGGCGGATCGCGGCCGGGCTGCGCCGTACCGCGGGGGCGCGGGCGGAGGCGGTGGTCAGAGCGGCGGAGGAGGGGCGGCTCGACGCGGTTCTCACCGAGGCGAAGGCCGGGCTCGGCGCGCTTCGGGACCTGCTCGACGAGCTTCGCGGAAACACAGCCGGAGACGCCGCCGGAGACGCCGCCGGGCACCCCGGCAGACACCCCGGCGGGGACGTCAGCGGGGATCTCGGCGAGGACCGAAGCGGGAGACGCGGCGGGGGACACACTGGGGGACACGGCGGGGGACGCGGCGGGGGACGCGGCGGGGGACGCGGCGGGGGACGCGGCAGGGACGATCCCGCCGACGACACGCCTCCTCCCGTCGTCGCCGGGATCGCGGCGCTGGCCGTCAGACGTCGCGCCGTCGTGCGCCACGTGGGAGCGCGCCGCCCGCTGCCCGCGGCCGTCGAGGTCGCCGCGTACCGCGTCGCCGAGACGCTGCTCGCCGACGGGGCGACGGTGACGGTGACCTACCTCGAGGACGGCCTCACGCTGACCGGTCCCTGCCGGGCGCGTGAGGCGCGGCGGGTGCGCGCCATGGCCGACGCGGCGGGCGGTACGGTCACCGAGACGGATGACGGGATGCGGGTGTGGCTGCCGGAGGTGTTCCCAGCGTGATTCGGGTGACGGTCGCCGACGACCAGGCGGTGGTCAGGGTGGGGATCACGGCGGTGCTCGACGCCGAGCACGACATCACCGTGGTCGGGCAGGCGGCGGACGGCGAGACGGCGGTGGCGCAGGCCGCGTCCCTGCTGCCCGACGTGGCCGTGCTGGACATCCGGATGCCGGGGGTCGACGGGCTCACCGCGACGGCCAGGATCACGGCGGAGGTCCCGGGGACGAAGGTGGTCGTGCTGACCACCTTCGGCCTGGACGAGTACGTGTTCGCGGCGTTGCGCGCGGGAGCGTCGGGATTCATGTTGAAGGACGCGGACCCTGAACGGATCATCGACGCGGTCAGGGTGGCGGCCAGGGGCGACGCGCTGCTCGACCCCGGCGTGACCCGCAGGCTGATCGACCGCTTCGCCGGGAGTCCGGAACCCGGGGAGGCGGCCCGGGTCTCGGGCCTGACCCCCCGCGAGACGGAGGTCCTCCTCCACGTCGCCAGGGGCCTGTCGAACGCCGAGATCGCGGCGGCCCTGGGCATCAGCCCCTCGACCGTCAAGGACCACGTCGCGGAGATCCTGGCGGAGCTCGGCGTCCGCGACCGCGTACAGGCCACGATCGTCGCCTACGAGGCCGGTCTGGTCCGTCCCGGGGCCCGGTGACCCCCCGCCGCGCGGCGGGGTCGGGAACGGTCCTCCGGTAGGGCGACCGGCGCGATCCCCGTTTCTAGCGTGAGATCCATGACAGACGGACCCCCGCCGCACACCCCCGGCGCGCCCCTCCCACCCCACTCAGGACCCGATCGTCACGCAGGACCCGATCGTCGCCTCCTCCCGCCCCATGAACCCGGCGCGCTCGCCCCGCCTCGCAGCGGCCCCGACCGTCCCGCCCCCTCTCCCTCCGGTCCGGACGGCTTCCCTCCCGGGCCCGGCGGCGCCTCCCCTTCCGGTCCGGACGGCTTCCCTCCCGGATCCGGCGGCACGTCCCCTCCCGGCCTGAACCGCTCTTCCCCCGAATCCGGCGGCGCCTCCCCTTCCGGTCCGGACGGCTTCCCTCCCGGATCCGGCGGCACGTCCCCTCCCGGCCTGAACCGCTCTTCCCCCGAATCCGGCGGCGCCTCCCCTTCCGGTCCGGACGGCTTCCCTCCCGGATCCGGCGACGCGTCCCCTCCCGGCCTGAACCGCTCTTCCCCCGAATCCGGCGGCGCGTCCCCTCCCGGCCCGTCCCGCATTCCGCTCGCACGCCGTCTTGCCGGGGGCGTCCTGCTCGTGGCGGCCGCGGCGGCGGCCGTCGTCTGCGGCGGGGCCGCCTTCCTCGGCGTGGCCGCCGTCACCGCGACGATCCCGCTGCTGTGCGCCGCCGGGCTGGCCGCGACCGCGGCCGTGGCGTTCCTGCTCGGTCTGCCCTCGTTCGCGCTGGCCGGGGCGAGGCGGCGCGGGCGCGCCGCCTCGGTCTTCTCCTGCCTGGTCGCCGTCGCCGTCGCGGGAACGGCCGGGGCCACGGCCCTCAGGCCGCTGCCCGTGATCGCGACCGGCCCCGCTCCTGAGGCCGTCAGGTTCTGGGACCTGCCGACGGGCTCCCGGATCGCCTACGTCTCACTCAGGGCCGCCCACCCCCGGCCCACCCCGGTGATCTTCCTGCACGGCGGGCCCGGCACCCCGAACGAGGGCCTCCCCGCGAGCGGCGCGGAGCTGGCGGCGCTGGGCTTCGACGTGTACTCCTACGACCAGCTGGGCGCGGGCCGGTCGACCCGGCTGGCCGACGTGGCGGGCTACACCGTCGCCCGCCACGTCGCCGACCTCGACGCGATCCGCACGACCATCGGCGCGGACAAGGTGATCCTGGTCGGAAACTCGTGGGGAGGCTCGCTGGCGGCCCAGTACATGGCGGCCCACCCCGGCAACGTCGCCAAGGCGGTCTTCGTCTCTCCCGGCCCCGTGTGGGAGGGAGCCTTCCCCGACGGGGAGTACGGCAGCCCGTGGGACAGGATCGCCCCCGAGCGGCGCGCCCGCTACGACGAGCTGAACGAGGAGCCGCGGGTCCTCGCCCTGTTCGCGCTGATGGGGATCAACCCCGAGGCGGCGCACGCCCTGGTCCCCGACGCCGAGGCCGACTCCCACCTGCACCGGCTCGCGCTCGTCGGCAAGGAGGGCACCGGATGCGCGGGCGGACCGCCGGTGAGGCCGCACGACAACCCGCAGGGGTTCTACGTCAACCAGCTCACGAACGCCGACTTCGGGCGGATCCCCGACCCCAGGCCCGTGCTCCGCGGGGTGCGGGTGCCCTCGCTCGTCATGCGCGGCGAGTGCGACTACGTCGCCTGGCCCGTGACGTACGACTACCGGCGCACGCTGCCCGAGGCGAGGCTGGTGTATCTCACGGGCGCCGGTCACGCCGTCGAGCGCGGACAGCCGGAGAGGTATCTCGCCCTGCTGCGGGCCTTCCTCCTCGACCGCCCCCTCCCCCTGCCCGACCACGCCTCCGCCGTGCCGCCGAAGTGAGCCGGAACGTCAGTCCCACCAGAACGACCAGGCGTTCCTGCCCGTGATCTGCTCGGCGTAGTCCGTCAGCGTGCCCGCGCTGTAGATGACGCTGTCAGGGCAGAACGTCCAGTGCTCCGCGGCGACGTGGAGGGCGTGCTCCGGGGTGACCGGGGGCGCGGCGACACTGAGGTCCAGGGTGTTGAACCCGAGGCTGACCACCCTGGCCCCGAACCTGTCCTCCCAGCTGCGCACCACGGCGGCGAGCGGGACCATCCACTCGTTGTGGTTCAGCGCGCCCTGCCACCCCATGACGGCCAGCACGTCGGCCCCCCGCTCGGCGGCGACCAGCCCGAGCGGGGTCCTGCGCTCGGCCACCAGCCCGGCGTACCAGTCGGCGACCATGTCGGGGTCGGCGGCCTGCCTGCCGGCGGGAGCCGGTCCGGGGCACCGTGCCCCGAAGGGTGCCAGCAGCTCCAGCTGGTCGGCTTTGGCCCTCTCGATCCAGTCGGACCAGACCTCGGCCATGAACGCGGCGGCGTGGTAGTTGTCGATCTCCGCCGCCGTGTCGGGGGCGATCTGCCCCGCCGACCACGGCTGCACCGAGTCCTCGAGCAGGACCGGCCACAGCCCCGAGTGCTCGTGTTCGAGCCGCAGCTTGGTCCAGAGCTCGCCGGAGACCGCCTCGTCACTCAGCCAGAACGCCGGAAGGTGGTCGATGGAGAACTGTGAGTAGTCGGGGTCGGGCCACACCACGTCTCCTGGCGGCAACTCCACCGAGATCCTCCGCCCCTCGCCGCCGTCGGCGAACAGCTGGCCCAGCACTGGCGGAAGTTGCCCACGCTCACAATCGCTCATGCCTACCGATCCGATCCTGACCACGGATCAATTTTGGCCCGTCAGGCGTCCCGAGCGACAGTTCTCCACTACAGAGGCGACAGTTGTCCACCTCGGAGGGGAGAAAACGAGGGGTTCAGATGCCGAACTCGGCCACCAGCGCCTGGCGTTCGGCCTTGCTGATCGGTCTGCCGGGCGCGTCAGGACGGCTCTGCCAGGGGTGCGGTCCCGCCTCGGGACGGTACTCCACCCCCAGCGCGTCGAGCCTGGCCGAGTGCGTCCTGAGCCGCCGCGCGAAGTCCCGGTACGGCGCGCGTCCCGCCGACCACACGACCTCGGCGAACGCGCACAGCCTGGGGAAGACCATGTAGTCGACGGTCCTGGGGCTGTCCATGTGCTCGGTCCACACGTTGCACTGGGCCCCGATCACACGGGAGCGCTCCTCGGCGGTCAGCACGTCGGGGACGGGGTCGAAGGCGTGGACGTCCCACAGGGTGAGCGGCGGGCCCACGGGGATGGGCTCCTCCGGCAGCTCCGACTGGCGATAGTCAAAGTAGACGGACATGTCGGGACAGGAGACCACCCGGTGACCCGCCCGCGCCGCCACGACCGCCGCCCGCGGCCCGCGCCAGGCCGCGATCGTCACCTCCGGCACCGCCCCGCACTCCAGGATTTCGTCCCAGGCGTACGGCGTGCGTCCCCGCCCGATGACGTGTTCGGCGAGCGCGGCGACGAAGGCGGCGCGCGCGCCCGGCTCCCCGGGGCACTCGTCCCCGCCGATCCCGACGTGGGAGCCGGGGAAGAGGTCCATGACCTCGTCCAGGACGTCGCGGCAGAAGTCGAGCGCCTCGGCGGAGGTGACGTCGAGGACGTCCTCGGAGATGCCACCCCACGCGGTGCGGACCTCGGCGGGCCGCGTGCCGAGGCCGGGGTAGGCGGCGACGGCGGCCTGGGTGTGGCCGGGCAGGTCGATCTCGGGCACCACGGTGACGAATCGCTCGGCGGCGTAGGCGACGATCTCCCGCGCGTCCTCCGCGGTGTAGAAACCGCCGTGCGGCCGGTCGAGGAAGAGCCCGTGCTGGCGGGAGCCGAGCATGCTCGCGGGCCGCCACCCCCCGACCGAGGTCAGCCGGGGGTGTTTCGCGATCTCCAACCGCCAGCCCTGGTCGTCGGTGAGGTGGAGGTGGAGCACGTTCAGCTTGTGCAGGGCCAGCAGGTCGATGAAACGGAGCAGGTCGGCCTTCGGCATGAAGTGCCGGGCGACGTCCAGCATGCATCCGCGCCAGCCGTACCTGGGCCGGTCCTCGATCTCGGTGACGGGCGCGGTCATCGGCGCGCCCGTCACGGGGGCGCGGCGCAGCGCGGCGGGCGGGAGCAGCTGCCGGAAGGTCTGGGCGCCGTAGAACACCCCGGCGGCGTCGCCTCCGGTGATCCGGACGCCGGCCGGGGTGACCCTGAGGCGGAACTCCTCCTCGCCCAGCGCCTCGTCGAGGGCGAGCACGACGCCCCCGTCCTCGGGGCCGTCGGAGGACGCCGGGTGACGGCCGGAGGGCAGCAGCGCGCAGCCGGTGGCCGGGCCGAGCGCCGAGCGGAGCCAGGAGGCGACCGCGGACAGCTCGGGCGGGGCGTCGAGCGTGGTCGCGGGGGTCAGTGTGAACTCGCCCGAGCCGGGCCGCACCGCGGACGGCAGCGGGATCAGGCCGTAGGCGGCGGGTCCCAGGGGAGGCACGGGACCGACGAAGAAGACGGGGTCGGCGGGGGTCAATCCTTCACCGCCCCGCCGAGCCCGGCCACCAGCCTGCGCTGGACGGCCACGAAGAAGATCAGTACGGGAATGGTCATCAGCGTCGAGGCCGCCATGATTCCGCCCCAGTCGTTCTCGTCCGGTTTGAAGAAGACCAGCAGGGCCGCGGGCAGGGTCTGGTTGTCCTTGGCCGAGATGATGAAGGTCCTGGCGAAGATGAAGTCGTTCCACGCGGCGATGAAGGAGAACACGCTGGTCGCCACCAGACCCGGCGCGACCAGCGGGAACAGGATGCGCCACAGGATGACGGGCCTGCTCGCGCCGTCGATCATCGCGGCCTCCTCGAGCGCCTCGGGGACCGCCGCGACGAATCCGCGCATCATCCAGACCGCGAACGGCAGGGAGCAGGCCAGGTGCACCAGGACGAGCGAGCCCAGGGTGTTGAGGCCGACGCCGGGCACCACCGCGCCGATGTCGCGGACCAGGAAGAACAGCGGGATGGTCAGCGCCTCGATCGGCACCATCTGCGCGACCAGGAACATGATCAGCACCGTGGTGCGGAACCGGAAGCGGAACCGGGTCACCGCGACGGCGGCCAGGAAGGCCACGACCCCGGACAGCACGACCACCGTCAGCGCCACGAGGACGCTGTTGAGGAAGTAGCGGCCGAAGTTCTCCCCTTCGAGCACCCGCTGGAAGTGCTCGAAGGTGGGGGCCAGGGTCCACGGGCGGACCTGCAGCGACTGGATCTCGCCGGTGGGCTTGAGCGCGGAGAGCACCATCCAGTAGATCGGGAAGAACGTGAGGAACGCGGTCGTCACCGCCACGGCGTTGGCGACCAGGCGGGATCTGCTCACAGTTTCTCCCCGCTGCGGTAGAGGGCGCGGATGTAGAAAAGGGTGATCACGAGCAGGATCAGCGTCATGATCACACCGATCGCCGAGCCGAGCCCGTACTCGGAGGAGCCGAAGGCGGTCTGGTAGGCGTAGACGTTGAGCACGGAGTTCTGCCCCGCTATGCCGCCGCCGTTGGTCATCACGTAGATCTGCGTGAAGATCTTGAAGTCCCAGATGATCGACTGGATGACCACGATCGTGATGAGCGGCCGGAGCATCGGCACGATGACCCGCCAGAAGGTGTGCCACGCCGAGGCCCCGTCGAGCGAGGCCGCCTCGAGGACCGAGCCGGGGATGGCCTGGATGCCCGCGTAGAGCGTCACCATGACGAAGGGGAAGGAGTGCCAGACCACGGTGGCCCCGACGACGCCGAAGGTGACCCACCTGTCGTAGAACCAGTTGAAGCCCTCGATGCCGAGGACCTGGTTGACCAGGCCCAGGTCGGCGTCGAACAGGAACAACCAGACGGTCGACCCGGTTATCGCGGGCGCGGCCCACGCGGCCATCGCGGCCAGCGACAGCAGCAGGCGGGGAATCCGCCCCGCCTTGGTGAGCACGACGGCGAGCGCCGCGCCGACGGCGAGCGTCGCGACCACCAGCGCCGCGGCGAATCCCAGCGTCTGCGCCAGCACCGACCAGAAACGCCCGTCTCCCAGGAGCGTCGCGTAGTTGCCGAACCCGACGAAGCTCGTCGGCTGCCCGCCGCTGACCTGGGCCTGCCGATAGTCGAACACCGACAGCAGGCCGAGCATGTAGATCGGGTAGCCGAACAGCGGCAGCAGCACGGCCGCGGACGGCAACAGGTAGAGCCAGGGCCGCAGTCCGCCGCCCTTGCGGGACGCCGCCCGGCGGACCCGGATCCCCGGGTCCGCGGGCGCCGTGGTGACCGTGGTCATGATCGGCCGAAGGCGGCCTTCACCGCGGTGGCGGCCTCGTCGGTCGCCTGTTCGACGGTGGCCTGCTTGGTCGCGATCTTCTGGAGCATGGTCGGGATGACCTTCTGGTTGTCGATCTTCACCCAGGCCGGGTCGATCGGCACGAACCGGGTCCCCGCGGCGACGGTGTCGAGGAACGGCTTGAGGAAGGAGTCCTTGGCCGCGAGCTCGTCACGCGCCGAGGTCAGCGTGGGCAGGTTGCCCATGGCCTCGTACATCTTGGTCTGGTAGGCCTTGCCGCCAAGCAGTTCCATGAACTTCACCGCCAGCGAGCGGTGCTGACTGTTCTTCATGACGCCGAGGTTGTTGCCGCCGGAGAAGGCGGGCGCGATCGAGCCCTCCTTCGAGCCCGGCAACGGCACCACGGCGTACTTGCCCGCCGCCGCGCCCGCGTCGACCGCGGCGCGGCTGAAGTTGCCGAGGATGCCCATGGCCGCCTTGCCGCTGGCGAACAGCTCGACGGTCTTGCCGCCGGTGAGGCTCGCGCAGGCCTGCGGCGGGCAGTTGTCGTCGCTGAGCAGGTCGGTGTAGGCCTGCACGCCCTTGCGGGCCTCGGGACTGTTGAGGGTCTCGATGTCGCCGCCCGCGTCCCAGACGAACGGCAGGGCGCCGAAGGTGTACTCGCCGCCGACGGCGAGGCCGTACAGGTCGGGCTTCTTCTTACGGATCTCGCGGGCGCTCTTGGTCAGCTGCTCCAGGGTCGCCGGAGGCTTCAGACCGAGCTCCTCGAAGACGTCGGTGCGGTAGTAGAGCGCGCGGATGCCGATGTACCACGGCAGGCCGTAGACCTTGCCGTCGACGGTCGCGGACTTCAGGAGGTCCGCGCCGACGTCCTTGCCCTCCGGCCACGCCTGGAGGTCGGCGCTCAGGTCGGCGAACCCGCCCGCCGCGGCGTACTCGGCCAGGTCGGTGTTGCCGTACTCGGCGACGTCGGGGGCGCTCGCCGGGTCGTTGAACGCGCCCTTGAACTTCTCGTGCCTGGCGGGCGTCGTCGGGATGTAGGTGATCTCGACCTTCACGCCCGCGTTCGCGGCGGTGAACTCCTTGATCGCCTCCGCGACGACCTTCTCCTTGGGGGCGCGGTTGGGCTCGTCGAAGAGCCATACGCGCAGGGTCCCTGACTTCTCGTCGCCGCCGCTCGCCGACGGGGCGGTCGACGGCGCGCACGCGGCGAGGGACAGCAGGGCCACGCCTGCGGCCGCCCAGTTCAGGATCTTCACAGCTCCTCCTCCTGTTGGCGGCAGACCCTAGGAAGGGCTCACCGGTCGCGGGAAGAGGAGGAGCGTTTTGTTGTGCAATGCAGAAACTTGTGCTGCAAAATGGAAACAACACTTCCAGTTAGCCTAGTTTGACCCGCGTGTTCGACTCGCCCGATCCCCCTTGAGGCCGTGATGAACGAACCTGTCCCCGAACGCAACCAGTCGGCCTCTCTCAGGCGTGCCCTCGCCGTGCTGGAACACGTGCGCGACCACGCGGGCGCCGGCCAGGGGCTGTCGCTCACCCGTCTCGCCGAGGCGCTCGGTCTGTCGAAGAGCACGGTGCTCAGACTGACCCTCCCGCTCATCGAGGCCAGGCTGCTCGACCGCGACCGCAAGACCGGCGCCTACCGGCTCGGGCATGGCACGCTCCATCTGGGCCAGGCCTACCTGGCCACACTGGACCTGCGCACCGTCGCCGCCGAGGAGTCGCACCGGCTGATGAGCGAGGTCAGGGAGACCGTCCACCTCGTGGTCTACGACCCGCCCGACGTGGTCTACATCGACAAGGTGGAGAACGCGACCAACGTGCGGATGGCCTCCCGCGTCGGCAGCAGGGCGCCCGTCTACCGCACCGCCGTCGGCAAGGCGATCCTCGCCTGGCAGCCGGACGAGGACGTCGAGAAGGTCGTGGCCGCCGGGATGCCGTCGATGACCCGCTACACCATCACCGACGCCGAGCGCCTGCGCGCCGAGCTCGGCCGCATCCGGCAGCGGGGCTACGCGGTCGACGACCGCGAGAACGAGCCGGAGGTCCGCTGCGTCGCGGCCCCGATCTTCAACCACGCCGACGCCGCGACCTCGGCCATCTCCGTCTCCGGCCTCACCTCGCGGATCACCGCCGCCCGGGTCCGCGACCTGGGTCCCCTGGTCGCGGAGACGGCGCTGCGCATCTCCAGAAAACTGGGATCGACCCGCTGATCGACAGCGGCGGCGGGGCTCGCCGCACGACCTCGAAAAACCTTCCCCACCTTCGACGACGAGCACCTAAGGACCAATTTCTGATGATCGATCTGGTGACGCTCGGGGAGAGCATGGCGCTTTTCACCGCGCGGCGTACCGGTCTGCTCCGACACTCCCGCGACTTCGGCCTCAGCGTGGGCGGCGCCGAGTCGAACCTGGCGATCGGCGTCAGCCGTCTCGGCAGGCGCGCGGCCTGGATCGGCAGGGTGGGGGACGACGAGTTCGGGGAGCTGCTGCGCTCGACGCTGTCGGGCGAGGGCGTCGACGTGCGGGGGATGATCGTCGACCCGGAGGCGCCGACGGGCCTGATGGTCAAGAGCAGGCGGACCGTCGACCTGGTCGACGTGCGCTACTACCGGTCGGCGAGCGCGGGATCCCGGCTCGGCCCCGCCGACCTCGACGTCTCGCTGCTCAGGTCGGCGCGTGTGCTGCACGTCACGGGGATCACGCTCGCGCTGTCCGCCTCCGCCGCCGAAGCGGTGCGGGCCGCGGTCGCCGAGGCCCGCGACGCGGGCGTGACGGTCTCCATGGACGTCAACTACCGCCGCGCCCTGTGGAGTCCCGACGAGGCCTCCAAGGCGCTGCGGGAGATCGTGCCGGCGGTGGACGTCCTGTTCGCCACCGAGGCCGAGGGCCGCCTGATCGCCGAGGGCGAGGACGCGCCCGGCCTCGCCGAGGCCCTGTCCGCCCTCGGTCCCCGCCACGTGCTCGTCAAACGCGGTTCGCGCGGCGCGGTCGAGCTGTCCGACGGGGTCCTGCGGCACGCGGAGCCGTACCGTGTCACCGAACTCGACCCGGTCGGCGCAGGAGACGCCTTCGCCGCGGGCTGGCTCGCCGAGACCCTGGAGGGAGCGCCCCCGGAACGCCGTCTGGCGACCGCGTGCGCGGCCGGGGCCTTCGCGGTGACCTCGGACGGCGACTGGGAGAGCCTCCCCCACCGCGCCGACCTCGACCTCCTGACCCCCGCCGACGCCGTCAGCCGCTGACCCCGGCGGCCCCTCTCCCCGTACCGGACCGGTCCCCCGCGAACGGCGTCGGCACGGCCGGCGGCGGCGGCCCGACCGCGCGGCGGGGCTGTCCGGGAAGACCGCCGGTGGGTCAGGCCCCGATCCGAAGGGTCTCCAGGACGTGGGGCCACGCGGCCGCGCCCAGGGCGGCGTCCGCCTCCGGTGATCCTCCGTAGCGGAAGGGTCTCACCATCGAGACAGCCGGTTCTCCGGGGAAACGGAGGCGGTGGCCCGCGTCCGGACCGCTGACGACGCGAACCGGGCGTCCCGCCGCCGAACGGCGCTCGGCGAGTTCCTCGGCGAAGGACAGCGAGGGCCACATCTGGTCGTCCGCGCCCGCGACGAGGAGGATGTCGGCGTTCGCCCGTTCGACGGGAATCGCCGCCGCCCGCGCCTGCCCGGCGAACCTCTCCAGGCTGCGCTCGTAGAGCGTGCGGTACGCCTTGGGAACCCCCTCGGACTCGGCCGGAGACCAGTCCTCGTCATAGGGGACGAAGGGCACCGGCTCCCCCCGCCAGGTCCACGAGGACCTGCGCGGGACGACGTTCCCGTCGGCTCCCGGGCCGACGTTCGCCCAGGCGACCGAGCTCGGCGCCAGCGCGACCACCGCCTCGACGCGGGGGTCGAGGCCGGCGACGAGCAGCGCGGCCTCGGCGCCCTTGGACAGCCCCATCACGCCGACGCGCCGTACCCCGGTCTCCACGAGCAGATCAATGGCTGCGGTGAAGGTCTCCAGCGGGATCTCGCAGATCCCCTCCGGCTGCCCGGGACCGCCGAACCAACGAATCGACAGGGCCGTGGCCCCCTGCCGGGCCAGCAGACGCGCCCGTTCGGTCTCCACACGCCCGCTGGAACCCGCCAGCACCAGGACACCGACGTCCCCGCCGCCCCCGGGCCTGACCATGATCCCCTCCCAGGGGCCGGCGAGGCCGCACTCGATGATCTCCATACCTCCTTCCTACCCCCGCCCCGCCCGGGAGGTGTGCCCGCGGGGCCACGGCTAGGGGAGCTTGCCGAGGGCGCGGGCGAGGATGGCGGCGGTGTCGGCGACGACCTTGTCGTCGGCGGGGGCGTCGGCGGCCCTGCGAGTGGTGTAGACGGCCATGACCAGTGGCGGGGAGGTCTTCGAGGTCCGGATGACGGCGATGTCGTTGGCGGCCCCGTGACTCGCGGAGGTGCCGGTCTTGTCGCCGATGATCCAGGTCTTGGGCAGTCCGGCGCGGATGCGCGCGTCGCCGGTCTCGTTCGCGCGCAGCCAGCCGTTCAGGCGCGACCTGTCCCCGGCGGTGAGGGCGTCGCCGACCGTGAGCGCTCGCAGGTCGCCTCCTGCGGACGCGGGCGTCGTGGTGTCGCGTCTCTCCCTGGGAGTCCAGTCGTTGAGCTCGGTCTCCCAGCGGTCCAGGCGGGAGACCGGGTCCTTCAGCGTGCGGAGGTACCTCGTCAGCCCCGCGGGTCCGCCGATCTGCCTCAGCAGCATGTTGCCCGCGGTGTTGTCGCTGCGGGTGATGGCCGCCTCGCACAGCCTGGCGACCGTCAGCCCGTCGTCGACGTGCTTCTCCGTGATCGGCGAGTTCGGCTTCAGGTCGCTCCGCTTCCAGCGGACGACCCGGTTCATCAGTCCCGGGTCGGACGTGCGGGCCTTGTGGAGCACGGCGGCGGCCGCCAGCGCCTTGAAGGTGGACAGCAGCGGGAAGCGTTCCCCCGCCCGGTAGGCGATCGTCTCGCCGGTGGCCGTGTCGACGGCGTACGCGCCGACGCGGCCTCTGAACGACGCCTCCAGCGCGCGTAGCCGCCGGTGGGCCTCCACCTCGCCGGACGACGTCCGCGGAGAGGAGAGGACCGCCCGCCGGTCCTGGGCGCCGGCCCGCGGAGCCGCGGGGCCGCTGGTGGCGGCGGTGTCCGTCCCGCAGGCCGCGGCGCCCGCCAGAACGGAGATCAGCAGGCCGGTCGCCTTCAGGGCCGTGGAGAAGCGGCCCGTACGGTTGCGCATTCCATGTCCTCGCTCTCGTCCAGCAGAGGGGAAGAGCAAAGCAGGGCCGGTCCGTCGGTGTCCAATACTGATATGGGGAACGCCATGATATCGAAATGGATATGTTCCCAGCTCAACCGGTGAGCGCGTCCCGGACGGCCGGAGTGCGTCATCCGCCGCTTCTGCGGATGGCGTTCGCGGCGTTGATCAGCCCGATGTGGCTGAAGGCCTGGGGGAAGTTGCCGATGGGCTCTCCGGTCGACGAGTCGACCTCCTCCGCCAGCAGGCCGACGTCGTTGGCGTGTGACGCCGCGTCGCGGAACGCCTGTCTGGCGGGCCCGCCGTGGCCCGCGAGAGCCAGGGCGTGCGCGAGCCAGAACGTGCAGAGCAGGAAGGTGCCCTCGTCGCCCGCGAGCCCGTCCGCGGCGCGGTAGCGGTGCACCAGGCCGCGCTCGTCGGTCAGCCGGGCGGCGACCGCGTCCACGGTCGCGCGCACGCGGGGGTCGTCGCCCGGCAGGAAGCCGACCATGGGCAGCATCAGCGCGGCGGCGTCCAGGTCCTCCGAGCCGAACGCCTGGGTGAACGCGCCCGCCTTCTCGTTCCAGCCTCGCGTCATGATCGCCTCTCGGATCCGCTCCCGCGTGTGCTTCCACCCGGCGACGCGGTCGGCGGCGCCCAGGACGGGGGCCAGCGCGACGGCCCTGTCCATGGCCACCCAGCACATGAGCTTGGAGTGCAGGTAGTGCCGCCCGGGGCCCCGCACCTCCCATAACCCCTGGTCGGGTTCCTCCCAGCGCCGGGCCGCCGTCTCCGCCACGCCGATCAGGAAGGAACGGGTCAGCGCGTCGAGGGGGCCCGTGTCGCGGTAGAGCTGATCGGCCGCGTCGAGCAGCTCGCCGTACACGTCGATCTGGCGCTGCCGCCACGCGTCGTTGCCGACGCGCACCGGGGCGCTGCCGCGCCAGCCGGTCAGGTGGGGCAGCGACCGCTCGCTCAGGTCGCGTTCGCCGCCGACGCCGTACATGATCTGCAGGTCGCAGCCCTGGTCGAGCTGGGTGGCGGAGGCGCGGGCGAGGAAGGCGAAGAACGCGGCCTCCTCGACCTCGCACGCCGCGGTGGCGAGCGCCTGGAGCGTGAAGCTCGTGTCGCGGATCCAGGTGTAGCGGTAGTCCCAGTTGCGCTCGCCGCCGACGCTCTCCGGCAGGGAGGTGGTCGCCGCGGCGACGATCGCCCCGGTGGGCGCGAAGGTCAGGGCCCGCAGCACCCGTCCGCTCTGGCCGACCTCCTCCTCCCACGGTCCCCGGTAGCCGAGGTGGTCCCTGGACCATGAGCGCCATCCGGCGACGGTGTCCTTGATCCTGCGATGGACGTTCCAGGGGTGCCTGCGCGGCGGATCGGGGGCCCAGCCCGAGCTGGCCTGCAGGGCCAGGCAGAGCCGCTGTCCCGCCCGCAGCGTCACCGTGGCGCGCGCCGTCGAACCGCGCACCCGCAGGGGCACCGGGGCCGACAGCGTCAGGACGTTCGCGCCGCCACGGGCGACGAGCCCGCCGCGGACCGGTTCCATCAGCGGCTGGACGAGCCCGAACTCGGGGCGCGGCGCGTACTCCGTCTCCAGCGTCACCTCGCCCTCGACGCAGGTCGCCTCGCGCAGCAGGACACCGGGAGAGCCGACGCCCAGCGAGTGCCCGCGTTCCCTGCCGCCCAGGGCGAGCGCGTCGACGAGCACCAGGGTCCCGCCGCGGCAGCGGAAGGTGGTCTCGAGCACGAGGGTGCCCTCCAGGTACCTGCGGCTGACCTCGGCGGGACAGGCGGGGTGAACGGTCCAGTGCCCGGCGTTCTCGTCGAGCAGCCTGGCGAAGAGCGCCGGGCTGTCGAAGCGGGGCAGGCACAGCCAGTCGACCGAGCCGTCGGAGGTGACGAGGGCGGCGGACCGGCAGTCGGACAGCATGGCGTGGTCACTGATCGGTCGCGTGCTCAAGGGCGCACCTCGCCAACCGCCGGGTGAGGATCACGGTTCTCACGGCCCGGAGACGGGCCCGGTTTCGGCGGCCACCGGCAAGGCCCCGAAGCGACAAAGGATGCTTTTCCGCATAAAAGTATGAAAAAGCCCCATTTTAAGTATGTAACTTGGCGCGGTCGGTCACCTTCGCTACGCGTCCGCCCACCACCACGCCTCCAGTTCGTCGCCCTCGAAGACCTCGGCGGGCGGGCGCACGCCGTGGGGCAGGTCGATCGACAGCGCGCCGGTGCGCCGGGCGATCTCCCGGAGTCCGCACAGGTCCGGGTGATCCCGCGGGTCGAACACCACGAGATCGCCCGTGAGCGCGCTCCAGCCGAGCGCGTGCCACATGGCGATCAGCTCGTGGTCGCCCTCCTGCTCGGCGGCCGCCGCGACGGCGTGCGCCACCTCGGCCAGCGGCGTCCGCCGGGGAGGCTCGGCGTCCGCGCCGCCGAGCGTCCCCGCCTCGACCATCCGCCGCCACAGCCCGGTCCCGGCGTCGCAGTACAGGAACGGCGGTTCGACGTACCCGTCGTCCAGCCAGTCCTCGAACCCTTCGAACTCCTCGTCGTCCTCGTCGATCTCCGCCAGCGCGGTGAACTCCCCCAGCCCGTCGAAGTACCCGCGTCGCGCCGCGTAGTCCGGATGCCGCTCGACGGGGAACCGATAGGTGAACCGCCGTTCCAACAGCGCGTCCATCACCCGGAACCGCGTGAACGAGCAGTCGAACCCCTCCTGGAACCGGTACAGCGTCCCGAACCAGTCCCGCGCCCTCGGATCGCCGGCCGGACACCGGGCGTCCAGGACACGCACCGATCCCTCGACGAGATCCTCTATCTCATGCATCGACATCCGGCTCTCCCCACACGTCCGGCACGATTCTAGCGATCATGAATTCCGGCCGGACGGCGAGCTTTCCGAGGGCGGGGTCAGGGCTGCCCGCCTGCCTGCTCTCCCCCGCGCCGCGGGCGGGCCGCGCCCTCGTCGCCAGGCGGTCGCGGGGTCGGCGGGTTCTCATGGCGCTGGAGGTCGTGGAAGAAGCCGGGGACGGTCACCAGGTCCCCGGAGGCCGCGACCTGGTCGTAGACGTACCTGGCCAGCGCCAGGTCCAGGACGCCGAGCCCGAACGGGGAGAAGATCACCGGCCTGTCGGCGTCGGGAACCGACGTACCGGTGAGGACGTCGAAGAGGGTTCCCGCGATGAAGTCGCGGTTGCCCGTCCGCTGCTCGGCGAGATGCGGCGAGGTCGCCGCCTTCAGGCAGTGCTCGACGTCGTCGACCACGTTGCAGGAGCCCAGCACGATCTCCGGAGAGAGGTCGCGCAGCGAGATGTGCAGGACCAGGGGGTTGTGCGAGAACCAGCCGAGGTCGGTGACGTGCGGCTCGGCGGCCACCGTGGCGAAGACGATCAGGTCTGAGGCGCGGACCAGCTCCTCCGCCGTGTCGTGGACGGTCGGCTCGATCCGCCCGGTCCTCGCCAGGTAGCCCGCGAAGCCCCTGGCGTGGTCGGCGGACAGGTCATGGACGCCGACCGACTCGAAGTCGAACCCGCTGGCCGCGAGGTAGGAATGGATGTACCGCGCGATGACCCCCGCTCCGACGAAGCCGACCCGGGAGGGTCGGACCTGACGCCGTTCGCTCAGCAGCACGGCGGCCAGCGCCGCGGAGGCCGCCGTGCGCGCCGCGCTGATGATCGAGCTCTCCAGGCAGGCGAACGGGTAACCGGTCGTGGTGTCGTTGAGGACGAGGACAGCCGAGGCCCGGGGGATGCCCTCCGCGACGTTCTCGGGAAAGCTCGAGATCCACTTGATGCCGTGCACGTCGACCTTCCCGCCGACCGAGGCGGGCAGAGCGATGATCCGCGACGACGGCCGGTCGGGGAAACGCAGGAAGTAGGAGTCGGGGTTCACCGTCTCCCCCGCTCCGTGCAACCGGTAGGCGGCTTCGACGACGCGGATGACATCGTTCTCCCTGCCGCCGACGACCTGTTGCACCTGGGCGCCGGAGATCACGGCGAAGGACGGCGTGCGGCTCAACGTGACGCCTCCATCAGAACGGAAGGTGGGGTGACCTGGCCACGGACTCGTTGCACGATCTGCTGTGGCGTGTGTGTGACGCGACGGCCGACGCCGTCGGTCCGCGGTCCGATGATCGCGTGGAGCATGGCGGGGGCCACGTCGAGCTCGGCGGCCCGCAGCCCGCAGGCGTCGTCGACCCGGACGGCGGTCCGATAACCCGCGGCCAGGGCGAGTGCGGTGAAGTCCGCGCGCTGAACGGTCGCCTGGCCACCGGTGCTCTCGTGCATTCCGTTGTCCACGACCACGTGGAGGATTCCGGCGTCGGCGGCCGCCACCAGCGGGAGCACTCCCAGGTTCATCAGCAGTGAGCCGTCGCCGTCGAGGGCGACGACCTGTCGCCCCGGACGCGCCAGGGCCAGTCCGAGGGCGATCGGCGCCGCCATGCCCATCGAACCGACGAGGTAGAGGTTGCCGGGGCGGTCGGCCGCGTTGAACAGGTCGCGGCTTGTGTATCCGCACGTCGAGACGATGACGGCGTCGGGATGCCGGGTGAGCAGCTCCCCGACCAGCTCGGGCAGGGTCAGCGCGGTCATCAGATGCCCTCCCTCACGATCAGGACGCCGCAGCGCCGTTCCCTGTCCATGTCGTCGACCACGGCGGTGACGGAGCCCGCCACGTCCTCGTGGTCCAGGACGGTGTACGGCAGCCGGAACAGGTCGAGGAGGTTGAGCAGCTCGCGCCCGATCACGTCATGCTCGACCGCGTCGTTCCCGTCGTGACCACGCCAGCTGACGACCAGCAGGACCGGGACGTCGTAGATGAGGTTGAACGAGGTGATGACGTTCAGCGAGTAGCCGAGCCCGGAGTTCTGCATCAGGACGAAGGCTCGCTCGCCCGCGACGGCGGCGCCCGAGGCGACGCCGATCGCGCTGTCCTCCCTGGGGGCGGGCACGTAGCGGAGACCTGCCAGTCTCCGGTCGTCCCCGGGATGTTCCAGGAGCCGGAAGGCGCCGGTCAGCAGGCTGCAGGGCACACCGGTCGCGAGACCGTACCCGTGGTCGAGCAGGCTGTGGAGCAGGGTGTGGGCTGTGGTCGTGCCCGCGGGGGCAGCGCGCATGTCGTCCTCTCGTCAGACGGTCGATGCGGTCATTCGTAGAGACGCCGCTCGTACTGGGGGCCGTAACGGCGCTCCAGGTTCTCCAGCGACTCCTCGGTCCACTCCGTGGCCTGGGCGATGCGCGCCCTCGACGGCACGGCGTCGGGCGTCCAGGATCCGGGCTGCCAGAACTCGGCGCGGAGGAACGACTTGGAACAGTGGAAGTAGACCTCCTCCGTCTCGACCATCAGCGCGATCCTCGGCCTGCTGTTCTTGACGACCATGCGGTCGAAGAACGGGGCCTCCCGGACCAGCCTGGCGTGGCCGTTGATCCGCAGGGTGTCCCCGCGGCCGGGGATGATGAAGATCAGGCCGACGTGGGGGTTGCTGAGGACGTTTCGCCAGCTGTCGATGCGGCGGTTGCCGGGACGGTCCGGGATCGCGATGGTGGAGTCACTGAGAACCAGGGCGAATCCGGGTGGATCACCCTTGGGTGAGATGTCGCACGTCCCGTCGGCCGCCGAGGTGGCGATGAGACAGAACGGAGAATGCCGCAGCCACTGCCGTTCGACGTCCCGCAGGACCGGAGTCGACTTGCCGAAGACCACGGGGTTGGGCGGGCCGACCAGTTCCATGAGCTCGGCCTCGGATGTGATCTCCGTGATCGCCTCTGGCTCCACTGCCACGCTCCTCGTTTCTCCGGGGCGGAGTCATCTGCGAGACCAGATACGGAACATGTAGCGGTTGACGTCCTCGGGGCGGTCACTGCGCATGTCGATCTCACGCGGCCGGTGCCGGTCGAAGAAGGCGGCCCTGGTGTGCAGGAACCGGTCGTCCGCCGAGACGAGGGTCTGCCCCCGCTCCAGGTTGATTCGGTACTGCACCGAGGACTGCTCGAGGACGGCGTCGAAGAAGTCCAAGGCGGCGATCTGCTCCTCGGTGAGCGGCTCTCCGGCCTTCTCGTGGGCGACTTCGATGTACGTCCTGAAGTAGCGGACGAGGGCCTCGCCCTCGGGCGAGTATCTGATGATCGGAGAGCGGAAGAACCCGACGCCCTCCGCCATGCCCCGTTTCTCGAACCAGAACTCACCGTTGAGAATCTCCAGGACCTTCGGGTGGTCCTTGAGGAACTCGTGGACGGTGCGGACGTCCACGAGGATGCTCTCCCCGCCCACGTAGGCCGACTGTCCGCAGGACAGCAGCAGGTAGTCGATCGAGTCCACGTCGTTGACCGCGTCGTTGTGCACGTAGGAGCCCTGCTTGGTCTGGTGGTACCGGGCTCCTTGCTCGACGGTGGTGCGCAGGCCCCGGTCGTAGACCTCGACGAGACGCCAGCCCGCCAGGTTCTGGATCATCGGCCTGCCGAGCGCGGCGCCCAGCGCCCAGGCGTAGACGGCCTGGGCCCGGAGCGACTCGACGCCGGCGACACGGTCGTACACGACGAAGTGGGTGGTCGAGTCGATGACGGGCCGGGTCAGCTCCACCTCCGCGACGAAGTGCTCGCAGCCGGAGAGGTCGACCTCGATCTCGTCGACACGTCCGTACGGCTCCGCCAGGGACAGTTCGGCGACATAGTCCGCGATCTCATGCTGAGCCCGCGGCGAGAACGTGAAGAATCCCTCACCGGGCACCTCGAGTGTGCGTGGACGGGAAAGGGCGAGAGCGCTGTTCATCCTCTGGATCTCCCTTCTGAAAGAGCCGGCCTGCCGGCGCCGAGTTCCTTGAGCACCTCGGCCCTGCTCACCTCGTCACGCATGTCGACGTTCACCCGTAGACAGCGCGCGCCGCCGACGGTTTCGGCCAGCTGCCTCCTCATCGTCTCGAGGCTGCCGGTGAACCGCCGGACGTCACCGCCGCAATGGGTCATCAGGTCGTCCTTCAGGCCGTAGGCGTTCATCGCGAAAGCGAACTGATCGAGGAACATCTCCGCCTGCCGGGGGGACATCTCCTCGATCCCGCGTCGTCCCGAGGGGTTGTGGTCGGTGATGACGACGTTGCGTATCGGCGCGCTGTCGACGGGCCGCCCGGGAAAAAGCAGTTCGGGTCCGGCGACGTAGTCACCGCTTTCCACATGCTTCGTCAGCCGGTGCCGGTCGATCAGCTCGCCGAAGAACGCGTCCCGCCGCACCCGGACGGCGGAGGGAACCCCGTACGCCACACCGTCACGCACGAGCAGATGCGTGTTGGTGAGAAAGCGCGCACCGTTGAGACAGGCCTGGGTCAGGAACACTGTCTTCCCACCGCCGTTGGGCCCGACCAGCAGGGTCGCACCACCGTCGTCGAGAGTGAAAGCGCCAGATTTAAGGTGCAGATATCCGTTATCGACCGCAAAGTCGGTCAATATGCGTTTAACGAAGTACGGCCAGACCGTGCGCTCCAGCCTGTGGCCGAACACGTACGACCTCGTGCCCTCGGTGATGAGATAGGCGGGCTCCCCGAAGACATGGTTGAGGTAGTAACCGGTCCGAAATCGTTTGGCACGCAGGGACCTGTCCGCATGCCCGGCCAGTTCCTCGACGTCGAAGCCGTCCCGGCCGAGATCGATGCAGTAGATCTCGTAGTCGGGAGCCACCGAGTCCGGCGCCTCCCGGGAGAAATACGCATAGGCGTCGAACTCCTCCAGATTCGTGGAGATCGCCACCCTGGTCAGGTTGAGATCGACGGTTCTGGAGGAACGCAGAGGAAGGTCACGGAGATCCAGCGTCATGGCGATGCCCTCACGTCGTCAGTGGTGCCTCATGGATGCCTTACGGCCAGGCGTTGAGCTCGGGCAGCCCGGCGGGCCCGTCCGCGGACGGGGTTCTCACCGCGGGACGGCCGGAGATCCAGGCCGCGACGGAGCGCTGGTCACCGCGCACCACCACCGGCGCGCCCTCACCGGCGGTCCACTCCCCGCCCGTGTCCTCCGCCACGATCCGCACGGCCGCGTCCTTCGGGAGCCGGGGCTGGAGAAACTCGATGACATGGGCGCTCAGGGGCAGACTCCACCGCTCGGAGCCGTAGCCGATCCCCAGGTCGACCGAGTGCAGCTCCGTCTCCCGCCACCAGGCCAGTTGGGTCGCCAGCAGCGTGGAGTCCCGATAGGCGCACGGACGGTCCCAGTCGGCGGCGCCGAGCACCGACCACGCCTCCTCCAGCTCGGCGAGACCCCCGTCCAGCTGGTCTCTCAGCCACGCGATCTCACGACCGTGGTTGGCCTCGATGTTCCTGTCCCGTGTCGGCCTGCCGCCGTCGTAGACCTCGACGGTCCTGCCCTCGACCGCGTAACGCGCCTGCCTGGCGAAGGCACGGGAAAGGTCGGCCAGATGGGTCAGCACATGACCGCGGGTCCAGCCCGGCAGGTCGATCGAGGCCCGGGCCTGTTCCTCCGTCATCTCCGCCGTGGCCGCCCGCAGCCGGTCGTGAGCCTCGGCGATCGACTCGACCCTCTCCGGAATCTCGATTCCGCCCTGTCCTGCAGCGCTCATGTGCCTGCCCTCTCTATTCCGCTTTGACAGCTGAATCGGTCGGCATGAAGCCTTTGATCCAGCAAAGGATGTCGCGGATCACATGATGGTCCTTGTTCGGACGCAACGCGCCAATTTGGTGATACATAACCCCTTCACTCGGCGGCCCCAGGAAAGTGATGCGCCGCTCGACCGTTCCGTCGGCCCGGAAAGGATGGAATTCGGGAGTGAGGTCCAGTCCACCCGGCACGAAGTCGGGCTCGCCTATACCCGGATTACTCCATTTGCGGATGACACCGCGCCGCAGAAGATTCGGATAGATCGCCATGATGTCCCGCGCGGCGTCGAACGGATGAACCCGCGCGTCGACCAGTGCGTCGACCCGGCGCTCCGCACCGGTGAACGGACCCGAGATCCTGAACAGGCCGGTCTCCCGGTCCCCCTCCACCTCCGCGCCCGGCCCCACGGAGATGTCCACCAGGCCCGCGTGGATCAGGGCCGTCACCTTCTCCATCGCCTCACAGGACGCCCCCTGGCACAGGCGGTTGTGATGACGCGTGTAGACGTTCAGGAAAACCCTGTGGGAGGAGGCCCGCAGTCCGCCGAAGTCGACCGCCTCGATGACCACCCCGCGGAGATCCCGCCAGGCGGCGTCAGCGGCGGCTTTCGCGGGGTTGCGGAGATTGCCCTGCTTCGCCCAACGGATATCGACATCCAGGAAGTCGAGAAGGGCCCGCTCGTACTCCGCCGCGTCGTGGTAGGAGCCCCGCGGAATCGGAGTGATCGTCTCATCCCACGAGAAACGGTGCAGGGCGGCCCTGGACGGGTGCCGCCACGGCGACCGGGACGCCGCGACGGCCGCCGCGAACTCGGCGGGCCTGTCCGCCTCCGCCAGCAGACGACGGGCGTTCTCCTCGCCGTGGACCACGGTGAGGAACCGCTCGACCGCCGAGCCCACCGGCAGATCCGCCCTGGCGACCCCGGACAGGGACGCCTCACCGGCAAGCACCCTGTCCACCTCGGCCGCGACCTCCTGGACGAGCCTCTCGACAGGCGCCAGCAGCAGATCGCAGGCCTCGCGATGGGTGACGTACGCGTCGGCGTTGGCCAGGAACTTCTCGTACACGGGCTGGACGGTCTGGACGACCAGCTCGCGGAAGCCGGTTCCGTACAGGGTGCCGTAGTAGACGAGCGCCATCTCCAGGAGCACGAGCGGAAAGACGTGCCTTTCGAAGTCGAGCTGACGCTGTTCCATCCGGCTGATCGAGTTCGGCAGGCCCACGGTACGGCGCAGCTCGGCGACGGCCCGCGTGGTCAGGAACGCCCCCCGGTACTCCAGGGCGGCGATGTCCCGTTCCTTCTCGTTGAACGGCCTCGCGAAGGTGAACAACCCCGTCTTGCTGAAGGCGACGATCGAGTCCGGCTCGGCCCCGCCGGGACGGTAGACGAAGCGACCGTCCGCATCCCGTTCGAAGACGCCTCCCCGCCCCTCGGTGAGGTACAGGATCACGTCGATGCCCGTGAGCCCCATCCCCATACAGCCGACGGACGTGCCCGGACCGGTCCGTTCCGCGGTGAGCGAGGTCTCCAGCGGGTAGGCGGACGGGACCAGACAGGCCCTGTTCTCCTGCGCGAAGCGCGCCCAGGCGACCTGGCGCGGGTCGAGTTCGGGCTTGTTCGTCGAGTGTCCTGTGAGCATGAGAACCTGGTCGGCCTCGAACGGAGCCTCCCCGTCCGCGGTGAGGACCGCGAACCGGTCGCCTCGTTCCTCCAGGTCCACCACCTCGGCCTGGCGGAGGGTGACCGTGACGTCCTGAGCCTGGCGCAGCATCTCCACATACCGCTCGAACTGCTCCATGAGCGCCAGCCCGTGCAGGTACCGCTTCGGCCAGTCCTCGGCGACGACGTCGAAGACCGGGTCGCCGGTCGCCGCGAACTTGGCACGGCACCAGCCCAGGAACGTCGGGCGTTCGACGTCGGGAAGCAGCGGGCCCGCGTCGACCACGCTCTCGTCTGCGGCGAACGCCACCTGCCCGACGATGCGGTTGAGATAGCTCGTCGTCGTCTGGCGGGGACTGTGCACCTGCCCCGAGCCGAACTCTCCCGACAGGTCGTAGACGACGATCTCGAGGGGCGCCGTCAGTTCCTTTCCCGTCACCAGGGCGGCGAGCCGCTCAAGAACGTATGTGCAGGTGGGTCCGGCGCCGACGATCGCCAGGCGGACCGGACCGTCGAGGGACGCCTCGGCTGTCATCGGCTCACGGCTCCGTCCCTGCCGAAACGTGTCGGCGTGTGCCGCGCCACGACCTCGTCGAACGCGGCGAAGAAGCCGACGACGTCCTCGTGCGTCAGCTGACCCATGTTCGCCAGCCGGAACACCCCGGCTGACTTCTCCTGGGTCGCGTAGATGACATAACCCCTCTCCTTGAGCCCGTCGTGCAGCTCGTCGTAGGTCATGCCGTTGGAGAGGTAGGCGTTGGTGATCGAACCGGATCTGTGCCTCTCGGGAAGGAGCAGCTCGACGCCCCGGTCGATGAGCCCGGCGCGGAGGGCCTCGGCCCTCGCCCTGTAACGCTCGCCCCTCGCCTCGACCCCCTCGACCAGTGCCAGGTCCAGTGCCGCGTCGAGCGCGCGCGCCACCTGCAACGCCGGGGTGAACCGTGGGGTCCGCCCAACCGCCTGGGAGCGGTAGTCGGCGTGGAGGTCGAGGTAGAAGGTGCGGCGGGGAACGTTCACGAGCGCCTCGAAGCGCGCCTTCGGCGCGACGACGAAGCTGATCCCCGGCAACCCCTCCAGGCACTTGTTCGCCGTGCCGACACACCAGTCGACGTGGTCGGCGACGACGTCGAGCCGCTCCGCCCCGAAACTGCTGATCGCGTCCACCACGAGCGAACGGCCGTGGCGGGCGACCAGCCGTCCCAGCCGGTCAAGCGGGTTCAGCATCCCGGTGCTGGTCTCGTGGTGGACCATTCCGACATGGGTGATGCGGGAATCTGCCGCCAGGGCCCGGTCGACGGCGTCGAGGTCGACCGGGTTCGCCCAGCCGAACTCGAGGCGTTCGGCGTCGATGCCGTGCACCTGGGCGATACGGGCGAGACGCTCGCCGTAGTGACCGTTGTCGACGACCAGCAGCCTGCCCTCCGCGGGAACCGCCGAGGAGATGACCGCCTCCAGCGCGGCCGTGCCCGACCCCGTCAGGAGGACGGCGGCGTAGGAGTCGTCGCCGCCGCAGATCTCGACCACCTTGCGGGCCACCGAGGCCAGCAGTTCCTGCGCCTCAGGCTCGCGATGGCACTCGTCCCGCGACGCGATGGCGGCGCGCACGCTCCGGTGCACGTTCACCGGCCCGGGATTGAGCAGCACGACACGACCCGGTTCCCGCCTCGGGGCGGCGTCCGGACGGGAGATGACGGTGCGCGGGACGGACTCCGGCCATTCGCTCATCGGCGCGAACAGGTACGCCAGACTGTCGGCCCTCCTGTCCCCCCGCATGATGACGCACTCCGCGCCGCGCCTGGCGTGCTCGGCCAGCGCTTCGACCTTGCCCGCCATGGCGCCTGTGGCGTCCCACTCGTCCGTCGGCCAGAACAGCCGCCGCGCCGACGGGAGGTCGTCCGGATCCAGATGGGCGAGCACGGGACTGTCCGGCCCGCCCGTGAGGATCCCCGGCACGTCGGTGAGCGTGACGATCCGTACCGGCGAGAGCTCGTCGTCCAGGGGAATGCCGGCCACGTGGTCGCTGCTGAGAATCCGCAGGGAGCCGTCGGAGGCGACGACGCAGTCACTCGACAGGACCGGCAGCGCGTCCTCCGCCAGCAACCTGCGCACGACCTCGGTCTGTGTGGTCGTCTCCCCGCCGGGACGCTCGCTGAACATCGCCGTCGCCTGCAGGGGCACCGCCCGCACACCCAGCTCGCGCAGCCTCGACGTCCACGCCCACCGCATCGTGAAGGCGGGCTCGGTCAGGGCCAGGGCCGAGAACGGGTCGTTCGGGTCGACCTTGAGCCCCACCGCGTGGCAGAGGGCCCCGCCCCCGGTGACGAGGACCACTCGTCCGGGGAAGCGGTCGACCAGGTCGCTCACCAGGACCGCGAAGTCACCGACGGCGGACAGGTCCGTCTCCCCGGTCTCCCGCTTGTCGGACAGCAGGCTGCCGCCGATCTTGAGTACCAGCAGGTGGGGCTCTCCCGCGCGCGGCCGTGAGTGAGGATCGGTCACAGGTCGCTCCCGGTTCCGATGACGATCGTGGAGTGGCCGCTCTCCTGTTTGCGCTCGAAGTGGAACAGGCGTGGCAGGAAATCCAGGGACCAGCGCGCACGCTGGCCGTCGAGCGTCCCGTACTCGTCGAGATAGGCGAGATCGCCGGGGCGCAGCCGGTCGAGCGCCGAGCCGGGGATCACCCCGGGGTGGAGCAGGTCCACGAAGTGGAGTGTGTAGTAGACGATCTCCTGGGCGGAGTAGTCGTCGACCCGGTCCAGGAAACGCCCCCAGCCGGCGTCGTCGAAGGTCTCGGCGACCAGCGCGACGTCCAGGAACTTGCTGAGCTGGAGGTCGATGCTCTCCTCGATGAAGAAGAGGCTGGTCGCCTCCTTGTAGAGGTGCGCGCACAGGTCGAGCAGGCGGTCCTCAGGGCACGGCATCCAGCTGTCGACCCCGCACACGACCACGGGCACGGCCCGTGCGAGCAGCTCTGCGGCGGGCGCGGAGCGGCCCGACTTCTTCTGGAAGATGTCGTGGGTGAGATCGACGTCGTAGTCGGGCACTTCGGCACGGCCGCCCGGCTTGCGGTACGGCAGCTGCTGGCTGAGGTTGACCCGCCAGAACAGCTGCGTCTCCCGGCTGAACGGCTCGATCCTGTCGCCGTCCTCCGCCAGCTTGCCCTGCGTGTAGCCGAGGCGTACGAGCACCTCGTGCGCTCTGGGGGCGTCCGCCCGATCGAGCAGGAGGTCGAGATCGGTCATCCGGCGCAGCGCCGGATCGGCGTACTCCCCCTCAGCCAGGGTGAAGCCCTTGCGAACCGCGTAGCGGATCCCCGCCTCTCCCAGCCCCTGGAAGATGCGGCCGTACTCGTCGGCGAGGGCGTGGTTGCGCCGCCGGTTCCCCTGGTAGGCGGCGACGAACACCCAGGGGTAGGGGAAGCCGTCCCTGCCTGCCGCCTTGCGGTCGAGGCGGTACCAGTGGACGTGGCGCCCGACCAGCGGAAGCAGCTTGTGCCGCGCGGCGGCGTCGACGAACGCCCCCCAGTCGAGGCCGGGCTCGTTCGCGAGGTCCCGTACGGTCTCCAGCTCGTCGGGCGTCAGCCGCAGCCGGGCCAGGGAAAGGAGCAGCCGGGCATGTGCCGGAAGTTCGTCCGCCGCGATGCCACTGTCCCGCTCGGCGGGGGTGGTCGTCGTCATTGTTCCGTCTCCTGGCTCGTGGTCTCCCGGAGGGACCGATGGTCGATCTTGCCGTTGGGGGTGAGCGGTATGACCGTCAGTTGCGACCAGCGGCGCGGGATCAGCTGCGCCGGCAGGGAGAGCGCGAGGAACTCCTTGAGCTCCTCGGTGGACACGGATCTCCGGGGCACGTAGTGCGCGGTCAGCTCGGAGGCCCCCGACGTCTCCGACACGGTGACGGCGCAGTGCTCGACGGCCGGATGCCGCCCGAGGACGGCCTCGATCTCGTCGAGCTCCAGCCGGACGCCCGCCACCTTCACCTGCCGGTCACGACGGCCCAGGTAGTGGACGACTCCGTCCTCGACTCTCGCGAGATCGCCGGTTCGGTACAGGCGGCCCGTGGGAGACGCCGGATCCAGGGTGTCGGTGAAGAACGCCTGGGCGGTGGCCCGCGCGTCGTTGACGTATCCGAGACCGACGGGAAGCCCGCCGACGAACAGGTCTCCGGCCTCACCCGGTTCCGCGGCACGCCACGTTCCCGACCGCTGGTCGGCGACCAGGACGTAGAGGACGGCGTTGCCGATCGCGCGGCCGACCGGCAGCCTGCGTCGAGCCAGGTCGGCGCGCGTCACCACGTGGTGCGTCACGTCGTCGGAGCACTCGGTCGGGCCGTAGGCGTTGAGCAGCCCCGTGCCGGGCAGGGCGTCGACGACCTGCCCGGCCAGCGACGGACGCAGCTCCTCTCCTGTGGAGATCAGCCAGCGGAAGGCGGACGCGTCACGGCCCGTGCGCGCCGCTTCGGCCGCCAGCCAGCCGACCATGGTCGGGACGAGTTCGACGACGGTGCTTCCCGTGCGCCGTAGGCTTCCTGCCAGTCTGCGGGGATACGCCAGGTCGGCGTCGCGGACGACGGCCACCTTCCCGCCGACGAGCAGCGGCGCGAGCATCTGCCAGATCGAGATGTCGAAGACGAGAGGGGCGGTGAAGGCGAGCACGTCGTCACGGCCGAGCGACAGGTCGCCGATCTTGGCCCAGAGGTGGTTGAGCATTCCCCGGTGCTCCACGGTCGCGCCCTTCGGGACTCCCGTCGTCCCGGAGGTGAAGATGATGTAGCGGACCTCGGTCGCCTGGCTTCGCGGGGTGTCGAGGTCCGGGAGAGGGCCGCCGGACAGGTCGTACGCATCCGACGGAGATTCGTCCTCGACGCGCAGGGTCTTCAGCCCGCGCTCGGCGGCGGCCTCCGCCGCCGCGTGGCCGCCCGCGGGCGCGTAGTCCAGCAGGCAGGCCGCCGAGCCGCGGCGGAGCACCTCGGAGATGCGGCCGACCGGCCAGCTCAGCTCGATGGGCAGATAGACCGCGCCGATGCTCTCGATCGCCAGGAAGACGGCGGGGGTGTCGGCGCAGCGCTCCCCCGCCGCCGCGACGACGTCGCCTGGTCCGAGCCCGTGCCCGGTGAGGATCCGCCGGATCTCGGCCACCCGGTGGAGCAGCCGCGCGTAGCTCAGCACCCGCTCCCCGTCGATCACCGCGGGCCTGTCGGGGGCCTCGGCCGCGTGGCGGGCGACGTGACGAAGGACGCCCTGGTCGACGACCACCTGAACGGGATTGCGCAGCGCGAGTTCCACGGCGCGACCGGCCGCGCCGCTTTCCAGCACGAGATCGCCGAGCGCCGGTTCCCAGAGCGTGCCGCCACGGGATGAAGACGTCATCTGGTCAGTTCCCTCCTCCATAGGTCGGTGACCGCTCCGTCGTAGTGGTCGGCCACCCAGGCGTCGTCGTAGATGGTGTCGAGATACCGGTCGCCCAGATCGGGGGCGATGGCCACGGCGGTCATCAGGCGGCGCGGGTCATGGGCCTCCAGCCAGCGGTGGGCCGCGCTGATGACGGTGCCGGACGACCCGCCGAGCAGCAGGCCCTGCGTCGCCAGGCGCCGGCACATTCCTACGCAGTCGGACTCGGGAACCCGCATGACCTCGTCGACGATCCGCGAGTCGACGAGCGGCATGGACTCGCTGGCTCCGAGACCGGGGATGTGCCGGGAACCGGCGACTCCCCCGAAATTGACCGAGCCGACCACGTCGACCCCGATGATCCGGACCTCGGGCCGGTAGTCCCGGAAGTATCGGGCGCAGCCGGTCAGCGTGCTCCCGGTTCCCACCCCGATGAAGAGCGCGTCGAGTGCCGCGAACTCCTCGGCGATCGCGGTCGCCGTGATGTGGTAATGAGATTTCCAGCCCGCGACGTTCTCATACTGGTTCAGCCACAGATGGCCCGGGTGCGTCGCGCAGAGGTAGCGGACGCGGGCCTTGCGCGCGGACAGAAAGCTTCCCTGCTCGTCCGCCTCGTCGACGACCATGACATCCGCCCCGAGCGCCCTCATCGACCGCAGAGCCGCCGCGTTGCACTTCGGGTCGGTCACGCACACGAAACGGATGCCCTTGGCGGCCGCGACGACGGCGAGCGCGACCCCGAGGTTTCCCGAGGAGGACTCGACCAGCACGGTGTCGGAGCGGATGCGTCCCGCCTGTTCGGCCTCGGCGACCATCCAGGCGGCCGACCTGAGCTTCACCGAGCCGCCGAAGTTGAATCCCTCGCATTTCACGTGCAGGTTGACACCGAGCACACCGCGCAGATCAACGTAGGTGTTCGTGTCGACTAGTTCATGAGCACCGGTGACGACTGGCAAGATGGGCGCCTCTCTCAGTCCGCGTTCTCATTGACGGTGCGACTGGTCAGGCGCTGAGCTTCTGCCACTCCGCCAGACGCTGGAGATCGAAGATCTCGCCGACGGAGGCGATCGACTCTTCGACTCCCGTGGAGTCGCCGGCCTGGTAGATGGACCGGTAGGTGCCACGCAGCGACGAGACCGAGGCACGAAGTCCCTGGTTGGCGTAGATGACCACCGACACGCCCGCGTGCCGCATCTCGTCGATGTGCCATGCCGGGTAGGTCGTCGGCACGATGACCACGGGGACCCGGCCGTCCCAGCCTTCGAGGAAGGCGACGACCTGGTCCTTGGTTCTGGCCTTGGAGTGGATGAGGACCGCGTCCGCTCCGGCGTCGGCGTAGACGCGGCACCGTTCCAGCGCCGTGTCGACGTCCAGTCCGCCGATCAGCGCCTCGGTGCGGGCGATGACGAAGAAGTCGGCGGAGCTCTGCGCGTTCTTGGCGGTCTCGATCTTCGAGGCGAACGCGTCCACGCTCAGCAGGGCCTGGCCGTCACCCACGAAGCTGTTCATCTTGGGGAAGAGCTTGTCCTCGATGCAGACGGCGGTGATGCCCATGCCCTCGAACTCGTGCACCATGTGGGCCACGTTGAGGTTGTCCCCATAGCCCGTGTCGCAATCCGCGACCACGGGGATGCCGAGCGCCTTCTGGATGTTGGCCGCCGCCGTCAGGTACTCCGTCATGCTCAGAAGGCTCGCGTCCGGGAGGCAACGAGCGGCCGAGACCTCGAAACTCGACGACCACACGGCCTGGAAACCGGCTTCCTGCGCCAGCACTCCGCTCAGCGCGTGATGCGCGCCCGCCACCCGGACGATCTCCGGACCTGCCAGGACCGTGCGGAACGACGGGTATTTGTTACGCAGCATCTTTGGGATTCCCCTTTTTCTCGGTCAGAGCGACTCGTAGTCGATCTCGCCCTTGCGGGTGAGTGGCATCACGGTGATCCGGTTCCAGCGCAGGGGCAGTGGCCACTCGCCGAACTCCTCGCTGACCTCCGGCGAGGCGACGCCGTCGTCGCCGGTGTAGTGAACGACCAGTTCAGGGTTTCCGAGAGAGCCCGCGACCGGGACGATCGCGCATTTGCGCACGCCCGGGTGCAGGTCGATGACCATCTCCAGGTCTTCAAGGGCGATCCGTCTGCCGTTGACCGGCACCTGGCGATCCGCCCTGCCCCTGTAGAGGACGACGCCGTCCTCGATGGTGACGAGATCTCCGGTGCGGAAGACCAGGCCGGAGGGCGAGGCCGGATCCGAACCGTCCCGGTAGAAGTGGCGGGAGGTGGCCGCCGGATCGTTGAGATAGCCAGGCCCGACCGGCGCCCCCGCGACGAAGAGCTCACCGACCTCACCGGGCAACGCGTGCCGCCATCCGCCGCCCGTACCGGGAACCAGGGCGGAGATCGTGGCGTTCAGAATCGGCACGCCTCGGGGCAGACGAGACCGCTCCAGGTCCGCGACCTCGACCACGCGATGCAGGACGTCGTCGGAGCACTCGACCGGTCCGCTGGCGTACATCAGCTTCGTGGTGGGAAGCAGCGCGCGGATCCGCCGTGCCAGGGCGGGGGGCAGCTCGGCGCCGGTCGCGACGATCCAGCGTGGGAACGCCGACGGTCTGCCCGCCCCCTGCCGTTCCAGCTCGTCCATGAGCCAGCGGATCGTCACGGGAACGAGCTCGACGACGCTGATCCTCCCTTCTCCCAGGGCACGGAGCAGCCTGCGTGGAAAGGTCATGTCCGGCTCACGGACCACCACGGCCGCCGCGCCCACCAGAAGCGGTGCGAGCATCTGCCAGACAGCGGTGTCGAACACCAGCGGCGCGCTGAAGGCCACCCGGTCGTCCGCGCGGAGCCGCAGGTCCGTCACCTTCGACCACAGATGGTTCATCATTCCCCGGTGAGCGGTGACGGCTCCCTGGGGGCCGCCCGCGACCTCGGCCGTGTACAACGCGTAGCGCCGCTCACCGGCGACGTCCCTGGCGCCGTCTCCCGCGCCGTCCGCGGTGCCGTTCTCCTCGTCCGCGGATTCCGCGATCATGCGCTCCAGCGACAGGACACGTGTCCCGGCGACCTCCACGGCCTCGGCCACGGCTTCCGGTACGACGTGCTCGCTCACGCCGAGCCCCGGATATGTGATCACCCGTTTCGCGCCGCTGCGGTCGACGATCTCGGAGATCCGCTCCGCGGTCCACCCGATGTCCAAGGGCACGTAGACACATCCGAGGCTCTCCAACGCCAGGAAGACGACGATCGTGTTGCCGCTTCGCGGCCCGGCGGTCAGAACCACCTCGCCCTGGCCGCACCCCTCGGCCAGAAGGGACGCGCGGAGCTTGCGCGCCTGTTCACACAGTTCCCGATAGCTCAACGTGAGGTCGCCCTCGACGACCGCGACCCGGTCCGGTTCGGTCCGCGACCACCGGGTCACGTGATCGACGACCGACGACTCGACGTCGACGGCGACGGTTCTGCGAAGCGACCTGTCAACGCCCTCGATCCGGAGGAGTCTCATGCTCGCCGGTGTCTCCACCTCACACGCCGGCCTCGGAGACGAGCTTCTCCAGGACGTTCCAGAGCGCCCCCGGGCTGGCGAAGGACTCCGGCACGAGCAGTTCCTCGGGAAATTCGATTCCGAAACGGTCCTCAATCGCCATGATCAGCTCGACGACCTGCAGTGAGTCGACCCCGAGCTCGACGAGGGACAAATCCTCGGTGAGTGCTCTCTCCGGCGGCAACTCCCGGCAGTGGCGCCGCAGCAGGGTGGTGAAACTCTCCGGCATGTCCGTCACATCAATCACCTTTCGTGTACACGAGCGTCGGCGAATCGGCGACGGAGCCGACCGTTTTTCCGTGCAGATCGGCTCCCCTGAGCATCGTCAGCACGTCGGCGCGGATTCCCTCGGCCTCCGCGATTCCCTCCCGGGGCCCGCCGAAGAAGGTCCGGGTGAACAGCCGGCGCTCACTGAAACGAAACCGAAGGGTGGTGACCGTCAGATCATGGGCGGGCGTGAACCCGCCCAGGACCACCGGGCCCGTCGAACCGCCGGGGCTGTTCACGACGTCGGTCGCCTCGTTCGTCTGGACGTCGACGTGCAGTTGAATGTAATCCGCCCCCTGGGCCAGCAGTGACTCGCCGTACTCGGGAACCTCGCAGACGAGCTCCGGCACGCTCAGCTTTGAATGACGTAATCCGTTCCACGCACTTGTCTGCAGCCTTCCTGCGAACTCCATGAAGTCCATGTCCGGGTCGATCCGAATGGGAATTGGCCGGTCCAGCACGAAGTTGCCGACCATCGTGCGGGAGGCCGCCTCCCTTCGTGTCGACACCGGCGTGTGCAGCGTGAACTCCCTTCTCCCCGACCTCCTCCAGATCGCGATGCCCACCAGGCCGGCCAGGATCGAGAAGGGCGTCGCCCGGTGTCGCTCCACCAGCCCTCGCAGGACGTCGTGGAACCCGGAGCCGGAGATCTCGTCGTCGACCTGGGTCCTGACGTCGGACGAGTCACCGGAAGACCTGGGCATGCGGCCTACGAGGGGCGGCAGGTCCGCGAGCGTCCTTCGCCAGTGCTCCACCTCCCTGGCGCGGGCTCCGTCGTCCACCCGCCGGGCTTTCTGGAGAGCGGTGAAGCTCGCCGCGGGCTCAAGCTCCTCCCCCGCGAGGAGCCGGCCGAGCTCCGAGCTGAGGATCCCCGACGAATGTCCGTCTGAGACCAGATGGTCGACGACGCCGAGCAGGTGGCGGCCTCCGACGACTTCGAAATAGGCCACGCCGGGAGCGAGCGACACATTGTGCATCTCGTTCCGCCTTCGTGCGAAAGCCTCCACGGATCCCTCGTCGAGGACGTCTGACCGGACGATCTCCGGCACGGCGGCGCGAATCCGCTGGACAAAGGCAGAGGAACCGGCCAGGGCGGTTCGAAGCGATTCATGCCGCTCGGAGAGAAGCCTGACAGCGGCATTCAGATCAGCCGTTGACAAACTCGTGGATATCGGCATGCCGAAGCTGACGTTATGAAAAATGCCGGGCCCGAAAATTCCTGCGAGAAAGAGCATGCTGCGTTGCTCCGCAGTAAGCAGGAACGGAGCCATGACATCAATTCCTTCCACAGTTGCAGGCATCGGTCAAGAGGCCGATCGCTTTAAGCGGAAAAACGGACGACGGCCGCCACAAGGCGTGGGGAAGCGATTTATCGCAGGCGTTCGCCGCCGCTACGGCCTTTCGCATCGGGGGTAATCGGAAGTATTCTTTCCAGTGGAATGCTCGGGGGACAAGCCTCACACCTGGCCGGATGTTGCATGGCAGGAAGTGGACAGCGAGCAAAGGGGAGCGAATGACAGGTTCCGCAATCTCGCAAAAGTGCAGCTCAGAAGACTTGTCAAGGACCGTCTATCGCCATTGTCTGGTCCGCGGTCACTTCTCCGTCGAGGCTCTGCTACGAGACTTGGCCGTCACCCGCCCCGAGCTCGAAGAGGCGAAACAGACCCTGCTCAGCCTGCGCCTGCTGCGCTCGAGCCCGGACCGCGACGGCCTGCTGACCCCGGTGTCGCCGCGGTCGGCGGAGGCGGAGATCGTGGCCCCCATGCGCCGGGAGGTCACCGAGAGAAAACAGGAGATCGCACAGGTCAGCGACCAGATTCGCGGCTTCGCCCGAAGCTATGCCGACTACCTGTACGGCTACGCGCCGGACGGCACGACCATCCCGATCGAGAACGCGGACGCCTTCGTGATCCGGCTGAAGGACGCCGTCAAACACTGCAGGCACGAACTGCTGATCATGCAGCCGACCGACTGTCCGGAACTGCCCGACGGCGGCGAGGCGTCCGCCCTGTCGACCCTCAGAGAAGGGGTCGACGTCAAGGCTCTTGTCCACCAGGGCGCAAGATCGAGTTACACCACCCGTTCCAGGCTGCGCGACACACTCCGCGCCTGCACCGAGATCAGGACGGTCGTCGACCTGCCCGCCCGAATGCTGATCTTCGACAGGGAACTCGCGTTCATCTACCCCAACCCCGAGCTTCTCACCCAGGCAGCGGTCGTGCTGGACTCCCGGGTCATCTCCTTTCTCGCGAGCATCCACGACCGGATCTGGGAGACCGGCACGGTGCTCACACTGCAGCCGGACAGCTCACCCGACCAACATTCCAACGAGGTGCGGGCGTCGATCCTGGAACTGCTGTCCGCCGGATTCACCGACGAGGTCATCGCCAGACGGCTCGCGGTCTCCGTCCGCACCTGCAGGCGGCACATCGCCGAACTGCTGGGGGCGCTCGACAGCAGGACCAGGTTCCAGGCCGGAGCCGAGGCGGTCCGCAGAGGGCTGCTCCCCCTTCCGTGACGACAGAAAGCCGGCGGACCACGCGGTCGGCTGAACTCGGCGTCGAAGCACGGCGAAAAGCACAGAGAGAGGCTTGGCGATGTCATTGACGACCGGCGCCCGCGACCAGACGGCCGAACCACTGTGGACGAGAGACTTCGGGCTCTACTTCACAGCCCGGCTGGTCTCGTTGCTGGGCGACGCGATGCTCCCCGTGGCGCTGATGTTCGGCGTGATCGGTCTCGGTTACGGCGCCACAGGAGTCGGCTTCATCCTCGCCTCTCAGATGCTGGCCTTCGCCGTGTTCGTGCTCTTCGGCGGCGTCCTCGCGGACCGCTTCACGCCACGCCGGATGATGGTCGGCGCGGACGCCGTACGGTTCTGTTTGCAGGCGGCCAGCGCGGTCGCCTTCACCGTCGGGCACCCGCCGCTGTGGTTCCTGATGGGCCTGGCGGCGTTGAGCGGGACCGCGACCGCGATGTTCCAGCCCGGGGTCGCCAGCGTCATCCCGCAGGTCGCCCGAGACCTGCAGCGGGCGAACGCGACGGTCAGGGTGGCCGAGGCGATGGCCTCGACGCTCGGCCCCTCGCTCGCCGCCGTGCTGGTCGCCGTGAGCGACGTGGCCTTCGTCCTGTGGGTGGACGCCGCGACCTTCGCGGTGAGCGGCGCCTGTCTGCTGGCACTCAGGCTCGCACCGGGCTCCCGGCCCGACCGCAAGGCGTCGACCTGGCGCAACCTCGTCGAGGGCTGGCAGGAGTTCCGTTCCAGAACCTGGCTGTGGGTGGTCATCCTGGCGTGGATCGTCGCTGGGATCACCATGTTCGGACCGATCAGGCCGCTCACCACCCTCCTGGTCTCCGAGGCGCACGGCTCAGCCGGGCTCGGCCTGGTATGGACCGCCTTCGGCGTCGGGAACGTGCTGGGCGGACTGGTGGGCATGAGGTTCCGCCCTTCGCGTCCTCTCGCCGCGGGCGCGATCGCGATGTTCGCCTGGGCCGCTCTTCCCCTCGGGAACGCGCTGCAGCTGCCGCTGTGGGGAATCGGCGCTTGCTATGTCGTCGGCGGCACGAGCTGGGCCTTCTGGAGCGTCATGTGGGCGACCAGCGTGCAGACCCACGTTCCCGCGGACGTCCTGAACCGCGTGTACGCCTATGACGTCGCGGGATCGCTCATCGCCTTCCCCGTCGGCCAGGCCCTGGCCGGTCCGGTGAGCGATGTGATCGGGGCACGGACCGCCCTGTACGGCTCCGCCGTGGTCTGCCTGGTGACGTTCGCCGTCCTGCTCTGCGTGCCCGCCGTCCGCTCCCTGCGCAGAGACGCTCCAGCGCCTCGTGCGTGAGCGTCCAAGACCCTGGGGGATCGTCGGCGCGCTCGCGATGACCTCGGTCACCGGCTACGGGATCATGTTCTACTCGTTCGCCGTCTTCCTCGATCCCATGCGCCGTGACCTGCGCGCGGGTTCCGCGGAGACCACCGTCGCGCTGACCGTCGCGATCCTGGTCTCCGCCTGTGCCGCGCCCGTCGTGGGACGCCTGCTGGACAGGTACGGTGGCCGGGCGCTGATGACCACGGGCTCCGTTCTCGGCACGGCCGCCGTTTTCTGCTGGTCCAAGGTGACCAGCCTCGCGGGACTGTACGCGGTGTTCTCCGTCATCGGTCTGGCCATGGCGTGCTCGCTCTACGAGTCCGCGTTCGCGGTGATCGTCACCTGGTTCGACGAGGGCCGGCGTCGCGCGACCGCGATACTGGTCGTGACCGTCGTCGGCGGGCTGGCCTCGACCGTCTTCCTGCCCTTCAGCGGAATCCTCACGGAGAGATACGGCTGGCGCGACGCGCTGGTGGTGCTGACGGTGGTTCTCGGCGCCCTGACGATTCCCGCCCACCTTCTGGCCGTGCGGCGCGGCCCCGGCGTGGCGGCCGCGGGCCCACCGCGCGGCGCCGTGTCCCAGGCCCTGCGCGGACGGTCGTTCTGGCTCATGACGTTGACCTTCGTGTCGCACAACGGGGCCGTCTACACCCTCGGCGTGCATCTGGTGGCCTGCCTGACCGCTCTTGGGCACACCAGGACGTTCGCCACCGTGACCGCGGGCCTGCTCGGCGTTCTCTCCGTCACCGGCAGACTGACCACGACCGGTCTGCAACGCAGGGTCTCCCCCACGGCGATCGCCTGTGCGATGTTCACCGTCCAGGCGGCCGGAGCCGCTCTGCTGCCCTGGCTCGGGCGCTCGGCCGCAGGCGCCGTCATCTGCGTGCTGCTCTTCGGCATCGGCTACGGCGTCGGCACGATCACCCGGCCGGTGCTGATCGCCCAGCACTTCGCACGGGAGTCCTACGGCAGCGTCGCCGGCGCGATCGCGCTCCCCGTGACGTTCTCGACAGCCGTCGGCCCACTGGCCGCGGCCGCTCTCGCCCAGCTTTCCGGCTACACGCCGGTCGCGCTCGCCATCGCGGCCTGCTGTCTCACCGCCGCGACCGGCCTGCTCCTCCTCAGAGCGGGTCAGCGCGGGCCCGCCCGGGAAGAACGAGAACGGGCGCCCCTCGGATGAGGGACGCCCGAACCACACGATGTGCGCCGCCAGGGACTCGAACCCCGGACCCGCTGATTAAGAGTCAGCTGCTCTAACCAACTGAGCTAGCGGCGCTTGAAGCCCTTGAAGGATAGCGCACTTCCGGCGAGGGTTCGCAATCGGCGGTGAGGGAGGGTCAGCCCATCCGGCGCAGCACCCGGGCGGCGGTCCTGGCGAGCAGTTCCACCTGCTCCTCGTCGAGCTCCATGCGCGGCCCCGCCAGGATCCAGCGGGCCGCCAGGCGCGGCTTGAGCAGGGTGAGCCCCTCCGCGGTGACCGTCCGCCTGAGCTCGCCGCCGTGCACGGCGAGCAGCGGCTCGATCGTCACGGGAACGCCCGATTCGCGGGAGAGCACCTCGGCCAGCGAGTCCGCGGCCTTGACGAGCGCCTTGGCCACCGACGTGCCGTATTTCTCACCGAGGAACAGCCGCTCGCCGTACCTGGCGATCTCGGTGTCGGGAGACCACGCCTCGTTGTCCACGACCCAGATGCCGCCGGGCCCGATGACCAGGTGGTCGATCGACGCCTCTCCGGGTACGGCGCGGCCGTCGAGGACCCGGTAACCGCGCCTGCCGAGCCTGCGCCGGAGCAGCCTTCCGGTGATGGTCTCGCCTCTGCGCCTGCCGCGCCAGACGGCGGTCGCCTCGTAGGAGCGCCAGGCCCAGACCAGGTCGCCCGCGCCGACGAGCAGTCCGACCACGAGCCCGAACACGAAGGGGGCGGGGATGTCGAACCGGTAGGCGAGCACGAGGCCGACGGCCAGGCCTCCGGCCGCCTTGAGCCCGCGCAGCTTCCAGCGCTGGTCTGCCTCCTTGCGCCAGAACTGCTCGTACATGACCTGGGGCGACAACCCGTGGACCGGGTCCTCGCTCGTCACGTAGATCGATCCGCCGGGCACAGCGAACTCCCGAGAGTCGAGTGGTCAGGTAGACGCGCGGATCCGCGGCGTCGAAGATCCTCAGCCATCAAATACCCACCCGGGGGTTCCCGGCATCCTGGAACCTCCAAAGGTGATGGAACTAACACAACTGGGATAGCTTCCTTTGGTTCAACCGGCCGGTCGACCGCTCACCGAGCCTCACGCCGCGCGTGCCGCGGCGTCCCCCCGGACCTCCGGGGAGGAGGTCTCCGCCACCCTCTTGGTGACCAGCCGCCCGATCAGCGTGATGAGTTTGCGCGGACGCCTCGGCATCAGGTGGGCCATGCCGAAGTTGCCCCGTCCGGGCACGACGTAGCCGCGGTCGCGGTCGAGGGCGTGCAGCGCGCTGCGGACCACCTGCTCCGGAGTGTTCATCCGGGCGCCCATCGTCGCCTCCTTCGTCCCGAGCACGTCGAAGAACGCGGTCTCGACCGGCCCGGGGGCGACGGCCAGCACCTTCACGCCCCTCCCTCTGAACTCGGCCCACAGCGCCAGGCTGAAGTTGAGCACGAACGTCTTGGACGCGGCGTAGGTCGCGAGGTAGGGCGAGATGTGGAATCCCGCGACCGATCCCACGTTGACGACCGCGCCACCGCCGCGAGCCACCATGCCCGGGATGAACGCGTGGGTCAGGCCGACCAGGGACACGACGTTGACCATCAGCTCGTCGTGCTCCCGCCCCGCGGGGATCTCCTCGAAACGGCCCGCGGTGCCGAAGCCGGCGTTGTTGACCAGCAGGCCGACGGTCAGTCCCCTGGCGGCGACCTCCCGCGCCACCCGTGTCGCCGCGTCGGGCGCCGCGAGGTCCTGACCGACGACCTCGGCCCGCACGCCGTGCGCCTCGCGCAGCTCCTCGGCCAGGCTCTCCAGCCTCTCGACCGAGCGGGCGACCAGCACGAGGTCGTGGCCGCGCGCGGCGAGCTGGCGGGCGAACTCCACGCCGATGCCGGAGGAGGCGCCGGTCACGAGAGCGGTGTCCTTCATCGCGAAACTCCCTTGCTCACTTTGATGTGCCAAGAAAGTATCAGATAAGTGGATATCTGCAACACTCACGTCTCAGTTAACCTCTCAAAGGATCCAGTGCTGTAACCTCTTTCCATGGGTACGACGGGGCGCCGACTGCGGGCGGACGCGGAGCGCAGCGTCCGGACGATCCTGGAGGCGGCGGAGCGGCTGCTCCGCGAGAATCCGGGCGCGACGATGGAGCAGATCGCGGAGGCGGCCGGGGTCGCCAGGGCCACCGTCCACCGGCGCTTCGCCAGCCGGGAGGCCCTCATCGAGACCATGACGATCTCCGCGTGGCAGGAGATCGCCGAGGCCGTCGACGCGGCCAGGCCGTACACCGCTCCGCCGCTGGTCGCGATGCACCAGGCGACCGCGAACGTGCTCCAGATCAAGTCCGGCTGGCGGTTCGCCCTCGGCGCCCTGCCGCAGTCCGGCGCGGAGGCGGCGCGCATCCACGACGAGGTCATGGCCAAGTGCGACGTGGTCTTCACCCGCGCGCGGGAAGCCGGTCTGCTGCGCCAGGACGCCGACCCGCTCTGGGCGCGACAGGTCTACCTCGCCCTGATCGGTGAGGCCGCGCACAGCTCCGCCGCCGCGAAGCCGTTGTCCGGCGGCGACCTCGACGCGCTGGCCACCCGGGTCATCGACACCCTGCTGCACGGCCTGGCCCCACACCGGCCCACCTAGGCTCGTCCCCATGGAGCCGACCTTCTTCGCGACCCCCGACGACTTCCGCGCCTGGCTGGAGGAGCACCACGCCACCGCCCGCGAACTGCTGGTCGGCTTCCACAAGAAGGCGACGGGGCGCCCCAGCATCACCTGGCCCGAGTCCGTCGACCAGGCGCTGTGTTTCGGCTGGATCGACGGCGTCCGCAGGAGCGTCGACGCCGACAGCTACTCCGTCCGCTTCACCCCGCGCAAGGCCCGCAGCACCTGGAGCGCGGTCAACATCGCCAAGATCGCCGAGCTCGCCGAGCGGGGCCTGATGCGCCCCGAGGGGATCAGGGCCTTCGAGACGCGCACCGAGGACAACTCGGCGATCTACTCGCACGAACAGGAGCGGGAGCCCGTGCTCGACCCCGAGCTCGAGCGTCGCTTCCGGGCGGAGGCGGCGGCCTGGGAGTGGTTCCGGAGTCAGCCGCCCGGCTACCGCAGGACCGCGCTGCACTGGGTGACCTCGGCGAAGAGGCCGGAGACCCGCGACAGGCGGCTGGCGCGGCTCGTCGACGCCTCGTCGCGGGGCCGCAGGGCCGCCCCCTTCGACCGCGAGCCCGGGCGCGCTCCCCGGGACCGAGGCGCGCCCGGGCGCGAGGTGGTCGCGGAAGACACGCCCTGAGTGGACCTTTCAGCAGGTCAGCGCCAGCCATAAGGTCGTCCTCATGACCTCGACCATGCCCGCCCCCGTGACCCTCGAAAGCGACGCCGTACGACTCGAGCCGTTGAGCCACTCCCATGTCCCCGACCTGTTCCTCGCCGGCGGAGGCGACGACGAGGTGTGGCGCTGGCTGCCGGTCCCCACGCCGCACACGGAGACGGAGCTGGCGAAGATCGCAGCCGGGCTCATCCACGACCGGGACTACGTGCCGTTCGCGGTGCTGCTCAGGGAGACGGAACGCGCGGTCGGCTGGACCACCTACATCGACACCCCCGGGTTCGCCGACAGCATCGAGATCGGCTGGACGTGGTACGGCAGGGCCGTGTGGCGCTCGAGCGTGAACACCTCCTGCAAGATCCTGCTGATCGACCACGCCTTCGACAAGCTCGGCGTGAACCGGGTCCAGCTCAAGACCGACATCCTCAACATCCGTTCCCAGGCGGCGATCCGCCGCATCGGCGGGGTGCCGGAGGGCGTCCTGCGCCGCCACCGCCGCCGCCCCGACGGCTCGTGGCGCGACACCGCCTACTTCAGCATCCTGGACGACGAATGGCCCGCCCACCGCGTCCGGCTGGCACACCACGAAGGCCCCGAGGCGTGACCGCGCCCGCTCGCCGCCCGGGACACCGTGCGGCGGCGGGACCGGCCCCGGAGCCCGAGAGGCGGGCTCCGGGCCTCAGGCCCCGGGCCGTGACGAGGGATCGGCCAGCATCCCCCTGAGCAGTTCCCCGACGCCGAGACGGAGATCGTCGAACGTCGGGTCCGTCCCGGCCCCCGCGATGGCGTCGAACAGCACGCCCTCGCCGAAGGCGACGATCTGGCGGCCGTGCCGTACCGGGTCCGAGGAGCCCGCGGCGGTGAGGATCGTGACCGCGGGCTCACGGAACCGGCTCCCCGCCCTGTCGTAGATCCCGCGCAGCTCGGGACGGCGGGTGGCCTCGAGGGCCAGCTCGTAACGGGCGACCGTCCTGCGGCGGTCGACGGTGAGCTGTGTCCACAGCGCCCGGGCCGTCATCTCGGCGAGCGCCTCGAACATCTCCGGCCTCCCGGCGAACATGCCGGGCAGGTCGAGCCTCTCGGCGTCGAAAAGGGCCGAGAACGCGGCGACCTCGAGCTCGGTGAGCCGCTCCAGGGCGAGCTCGAGCAGCGCCAGGCGGGTGCGGGCGAGGTTGGACGTCGAGCCCGGCGGGAGCCCCGCCTCCTCGTCCACCGCCCGATGGGTCAGACCGCGCATGCCGCGCTCGGCCAGCAGGGTGATCGCGGTCTCGGCGACCAGTTCGGCGCGTTGGGACTTCACCGCTCAACACTACATTTGTAGTCGAACTACAGAAGTAGTAACGTCCGTCGCGTACGCGCTCACTACATCCGTAGTGAGGCGGCGAGACCATGAAGGAGCGGGCCGTGGCGCGCGCAGTGGTGATCGGGGCGGGAATCGGCGGTCTGACGGCGGCCGTGGCACTCCAGCGGCGAGGCTGGGACGTGACGGTGTGCGAGCGGGCCTCCTCCCTCGAGCCCGTGGGCTCAGGGCTGGCCGTCGCCGCCAACGCGCTCAAGGCGCTGGACACGATCGGCGTCGGCGACGAGATCCGCAAGCTGTCGGCGGTCCAGGGCGAGGGCGGCATCAGGCGCTCGGACGGCCGGTGGCTGATGAGGACGACCGCGGAGGCCGCCTCGGCCCGGTACGGCGACTCCGTGGTGCTGCTGCGCCGCGCGGACCTGGTCGACGCGCTCTCCGCCAGGCTCGAGCCCGGCACCGTACGGCTGGGCGCCGCGGTGAGCCGCGCCGACCCCGGCAGCGGCCTGGTGACCACGGACGCCGGAGAGCTGGAGGCGGACCTGGTGGTCGCGGCCGACGGCATCCACTCCCCCACCAGGGCCGCGCTGTTCCCCGGGCACCCGGGCCCCCGCTACGCCGGGATCACCAGCTGGCGGGTGCTCGTGCCCGGCGGCGGCCTCCCCGGCCAGACCTCCGAGAGCTGGGGCGCGGGCCAGGTCTTCGGGGTCATGCCGCTGGCGGGCGGGCTCGCCTACTGCTACGGCACCGACACGGTCCCCGCGGGCGGAGGCGGCGGGGACCAGCGGGCCGAACTGCTGCGCCTGTTCGGCGGCTGGCACTCGCCGATCCCCGAGCTGCTCGCCGCCGCCTCGCCCGACGCCGTGCTCAGGAACGACGTGCACCACCTCGTCGAACCGCTGCCCGCGATGCACCGGGGCAGAGTCGCCCTGCTGGGCGACGCCGCCCATCCGATGACCCCCAACATGGGTCAGGGGGCCTGCCAGGCGATCGAGGACGCGGTCGTGCTGGCCCACGTCGCGAGCGAGGGGACGGGCCTGGCGGCCTACACCTCGGCCAGGCTGGCTCGGACCGCGAGGATCACGGCCAGGTCGGCTTCGATCTGCCGGGCCACGCGGTTGCGCGCCCCGCTGGCCGTACGGCTGCGCGACACGATGATGACGCTCGCCGGGCGGCTGGCCCCCGGGCGCGTGACGAGGGCGATGGACGAGGTGCTCGGCTGGACGCCGCCCGCCTGAACGGCCTGGTACGGACCACGGGCCTCACGGCGCGACGGAGGCGGTCTCCCTGACCGGGGCGCGGCTGCCGCCGTGGTCGGGCGAGAGCCGCCCCAGCGTGACGGTCCCCCAGATGAGCACCGCGGCGGCGAACAGGGCGGGGATCACGTTGCCCAGGCCCGTGGGCATGGGCTCGTCCAGCAGGAGCGCTCCCGCGACGATCGAGGTGATGGGGTCGACCACCTGGACCGCCGCGTACGCGATGCCGAAGTAACCCACCTCGTAGGACTTCTGCAGCAGCACCACGGCGCAGACGAGCAGCACGGGGATGGCGAGGGTGAACCAGGTCAGCAGCCTGCTCAGGTCGCCCTCGAGACCTCCGCCGACCACCCGGACGAGGGTGGACACGCTGGCGGTCACCGCCCCCGCGCCGACCGACAGCAGCAGCGCCTTGGGCGAGCCGCTGACCTTGCGCGCGACCAGATGGGCCACCAGCACGATCAACCCGACGCAGCCGAGGAAGCCGATCGCCTCGCCGTTCGTCATGTGCGGCGTCACGGCGTGCGAGGGGACGAGCAGCATCAGGCCGAGCAGGCCGACGGCCACCGCGATCGACCCGAAGATCTCCTCCTTGCGGGGCCGCCTGCCGTGCAACATCGCCGCCAGCGGCACCGCGAACACCAGCGTCGCCACGCTGATCGGCTGCACCACGACCAGGGGCGCGAGGCTCAGGGCGACCGCGTGCAGGCACGCGCCGGTGAACCCGATCACCCCGCCCAGCCACCAGCGCGGCCGTCTCATCAGCTTGAGCGAGGCCCCCTCCGAGACCGCCTCGAACTGCTGCAGCGCGGCTCCCAGGGCGTAGCCCAGCGCGCCGATCAGAGCGATCGACATACCGACCCAGGTCATCGCCACCCACCGGAAGCGATCAAGCATGCGTAAAGAAGCGATTCTCGGGTCACCCCGCAAGCTTAGAGCGCCCAACGAGTGGGTAAGAGGCGGCCCAAGCCAGATGAGATCCCTTTTTAGGATGAAACACCGTCTCAGCCTTGCTTTCTACTGGCTGGAAGACATTTTTCTCTCCAGGTGTCACAGACCACACAAAACGACACGGGGGGGCCGGGAACGGACGCGGCGGCCCGGCCCGCGGGGAGCGCGTCCCGCCTCGGCGCGGCCGACACCGCCGGCACCGCCCGTACGGCGGCCGGTCCCGGGAGTCCCCGCCGCGGGCGCACACACCGCGCGGGCGTCAGTCCCGGGTCGGGCAGACGCAGAACAGGTGCCCCTCGGGGTCGGCCAGCACGACCCATTTCCCCTCCCCCGGCTGGAACTCGGGCCTGGTCGCCCCGAGCGCCAGGTAGTCCGCCACGGCCCCGTCCAGGTCGGGGACGCGGACGTCCAGGTGGAACTGCTTGCCCGGCCCCGGCCAGGCCGCCGGCTCGCGGTCGGGGTTCGCCTGGAAGTAGAGGGTCATCGTGCCGTCGCCGACCGCGGCGTACATGTCGTCGACGTACTGGATCTCATAACCGAAAACCGCCGCGTAGAACTCCGCGAGCCGCCGGGGCTCGGCACAGTCGATGTTCACGGCGAGGAACTTGGCGATCGTTGTCATGCCGTCGATGGTTGCGCCCATACCTGTCAGGTGACGTCAGGATTTTTCGCAGACCTCAAACACCCTTCAAGAACACCCCGAACCCCGCGACTCCGCCGCCCCGTCCTCGGCGAACGGCGTCGCCGGGCGTTCCCCGGGCAGTCGCCCGGCGCTCCGGGATACAAGATGATCCTTCCGATCGGTACGGTGGGCCCCGGGTCGGAGCCCCGATCCGGAAACCGGCGTCTGGGAACGTGAGCCCGGAAACGGGCGTTGGAGGGAACGTGGCCTCGATAACTCAGCTCATCAGGCGGTTCCTTGAGCGTCCCGGCTCGATCGACCTGGCGCCCTTCGAACGGACCGTGGCGGCGGCCGGGACCAGGGAGGAGCGGCTCCGCGAGCTCGACGAGCTGCCCACGCCCTCGGTGGACGACCTGCCCGAGTTCTGCGCCGTCATGCGGGAGGCCGCGCACCGCACGCTGGGCCTGCGGCCGTACGACGTGCAGCTGGTCGGCATGCTCGCCATGCTCTCCGGCAACGTCGCGGAGATGGCGACCGGCGAGGGCAAGACCCTGTCGGGGGCGATGGCGGCCGCCGGATACGCCCTGCAGGGCAAGCGGGTCCACGTGATCTCGGTCAACGACTACCTGGCGCGGCGGGACGCCGAGTGGATGGGCCCGCTGTACGAATCGCTGGGCGTCTCGGTCGGCTGGATCAGCCAGACCTCCACGCAGGAGGAGCGCAGGGACGCCTACGCCAAGGACGTGACCTACGGCTCGGTCAGCGAGATCGGCTTCGACGTGCTCCGCGACAGGACCCGTGTCGACGTGGCCGACCTGGTCGTGCCCGCGCCGGAGGTCACCCTGGTCGACGAGGCCGACTCCGTGCTGGTCGACGAGGCCAGGGTGCCCCTGGTGCTGGCCGGGGCCACCGACCCCGGCGACGCGGTGCCGGAGATGGCGGTGCTCGTCCGCCAGCTGGTCAGGGGCTACCACTACGAGCTCGACGACCAGGCGCGCAACGTCCACCTGACGAGCAAGGGCATCGACACCGTCGAGCAGGCGCTGGAGGTGGATCTCTACGACAGCCCCGCCACGCTGACCGAGGTCAACCTCGCCCTGCACGCGCACGCCCTGCTGACCAAGGACGTGGACTACATCGTCCGTGACGGCAAGGTGCACCTGATCAACCCGTCCCGGGGGCGGGTGGCGCTGCTGCAGCGCTGGCCGGACGGCCTGCAGGCCGCGGTCGAGGCCAAGGAGGCGCTGCCGCCCTCGGCGACCGGCGAGATCCTCGACTCGATCACCGTCCAGGGCCTGATCACCCGCTACCCGCAGAGGTGCGGCATGACCGGCACCGCGGTCGCGGTCGGCGACCAGCTCCGCGAGTTCTACGACCTCAAGGTGGCCGTGGTCCCGCCGAACCGCCCCTGCGTACGCACCGACGACCCGGACCGTCTCTTCGAGTACCGGATGGACAAGGACCGCGCGCTGGTCGACGAGATCGTCGAGGTCCACGCGACCGGGAGGCCGATCCTGATCGGCACGCTGGACGTGGCCGAGTCCGAGCGACTCTCGCTGACCCTGGGCGGCCGTGGCCTGGAGTGCGTGGTCCTCAACGCCAAGAACGACGCGGAGGAGGCCTCGATCATCGCCAGGGCCGGGGAGCGCGGCGCGATCACGGTCTCCACCCAGATGGCGGGGCGGGGCACCGACATCCGCCTCGGGGAGGGCGTGGACGAGCTCGGCGGGCTGTACGTCATCGGCTCGGGGCGGCAGACCAGCAGCCGCCTGGACGACCAGCTCCGCGGTCGCGCGGGCCGCCAGGGCGACCCCGGCGGGTCGGTCTTCTTCGTGAGCGGCGAGGACGACCTGATCACCCACTACGTGGCCGACGAGTACGCCAAGGGCGTGCCCGACCACGACCTCGTCGGACACGCCCAACGCGTCGCCGAGGGCGTCGACATGGAGATCCACCGCAACACCTGGCGCTACACCCGCCTGCTCGAGCAGCACCGGAGCCTGGTGCTCGAGCTGCGCGACAAGGTCCTGCGCGGACGCTCCGCCGGGGAGGCACTGGCCTCGGCGGTCCCCGAGCGGTGGGCGTCGCTCCAGGAGACGGTGGAGGAGGAGGTGCTGCACGAGGCCGCCCGGCAGATCGTGCTGTTCCACCTCGACCGCTCGTGGGCCGACCACCTGGCCTACCTCGCCGACCTGCGCGAGGGCATCCACCTGCGGGCCCTCGGCCGTCTGAGCCCGATCGACGAGTTCAACAAGGAGGCCAAACCCGCCTACGAGCGCATGCTGGCCGAGACCGAGACCCGCTCCGTCGCGACCTTCGAGACGGCCACGATCACCGCGGAGGGCCTCGACCTCGACGGCGCGGACCTCAGGCGCCCCAGCGCGACCTGGACCTACCTCGTCCAGGAGAACCCCTTCGGCACCGAGTGGGAGCGCATCCTCAACCGCCTGACGACCAAGGTCCGCCGCCGCCGCTGACGCCGCCGACCGGCCCTGGTGGGCGGGGCCGGTGACAGGGGGCCGGCGGAGGGCATCACGTCATGCGTTACGCGAACGGTAATGGTTTTGCAAAGTCGAGGCCGTTATCGTGTTATTTGTGACCACTGCCAGCGCGTCCCGCCCCGTCGGCGAACTGCTGCGCCAGTGGCGAGAACGTCGGCGCATGAGCCAGATGGACCTCGCGATCCAGGCGGACATCTCCACCAAGCACCTGAGTTTCGTCGAGACCGGCCGGTCCAAGCCGAGCCGGGACATGATCCTGCACCTCGCCGAGGAACTCGACCTGCCGCTGCGCGAGCGCAACCACCTGCTGCTCTCCGGAGGCTTCGCCCCGGTCTACGCGGAGACTCCCCTCAGCTCCCCGCAGATGGCGTCGGTCAGGGAGGCGCTGGGCCAGGTGCTGAGTGGGCACGAGCCGTACCCGGCGGTGGTCGTCGACCAGCGCTGGAACCTCATCGACCGCAACGCGGCCACCGGCGTCCTGCTCCGCGGCGTGGCCCCCGAGCTGCTCGTCGCGCCGGTCAACGTGCTCCGGCTGAGCCTGCACCCCAAGGGGATGGCCCAGCGGATCACCAACCTCGGCGAGTGGCGGGCCCACCTGCTGCACAGGCTGCGCCGCCAGATCAGCCTCACCGCCGACCCCGACCTGACCGCGCTCTGGCGTGAGCTGGACGACTACCCCTGCGACCAGCCGGAGCCCGAGATCGAACGGCCGGGGCCCGGCGACATAGTGGTCCCGCTCAGGCTGCGCCGCGGCTACCGGGAGCTCGCCTTCTTCAGCACGATGGCCACCTTCGGCACCCCGCTGGACATCACGGTCGCGGAACTGGCCATCGAGGCGTACTTCCCCGCCAATCCGGAGACCGCCGCCTACCTCCAGCACCAGCACCACCCCGACTGACCGCCCTCCGCCCGGCGCACGGGGGCGGAGGGAACGGGGACGCGGCGGACGCCGTGCCCCCGTCCGGCCGGTGACGTCGGATCAGCGGCGGGCGGCCCCGATCCTGCCGAGCACGACGTCGAGGACGAGGAAGCCGAGCAGGGAGATCCCAAGCAGCGGGACGAAGACGCCGACCGCGACCACCACGACGGCCAGCGGAAGGGTCAGCCTCCAGGGCAGCCGCCGCAGGGAGCCTCGCTCGTAGGGGGCTCCGAAGCCGCGGGTCGGACGACGCAGCCACCACATCCGGTAGCCCAGCACGATGACCGACATCAGCCCCACGGCGAGCGCGGCCAGCAGGATCTGGTTGGCCAGGCCGAACAGCACGCCCATGTGGCCGTCGATGCCCCAGCGGATGAGCTTGGCCACGAGCGGGAAGTCGTCGAAGCGCAGCTCGCCGACGATCTGGCCGCCGACCGGATCGACCGCGACCTGGTCGTTGCGCTGCGGCCAGAGCCGGTCCATCTCCTTGACGACGTAGACGCCGCCTGGCTTGGCGGGCCAGGCGATCTCCAGCGGGCCGGACAGGCCGCCGGCCGCGGCGGCCTCCGCGACCCGGTCGACGTCGACGACGGCGGCGTCCGGGGAGCCGTGGGCGTCACCGGAGTGCGCGGCGTGGTCTCCGGCGGAGGCCGACGCGGAGGTTGACGCGGAGGTTGACAGGGCCGGGGTGGACCAGCCCAGCGCACCCTGGATCACGTCGACGTTCCCGCCGGCGTACTTCGACCAGGTGAGGCCGGTCGCCGACAGGAAGAGCAGGCCGGCCACGGCCCACAGGCCGAGCGAGCCGTGCCAGGACAGCGCCCGTCGCAGGCCGGAGCCCCCGCGCTCCGGGGCGATCACGCCGCGCAGACGGCGTCCCGCTCTGCGGCGGCGGCTCAGCCACAGCACCAGCCCCCCGAGGGCGACGACCCACAGCCAGCTCGCGGCCAGCTCACTGTAGAGCCGTCCCGGCTCGCCCAGATGCAGGTTGCGGTGCAGGCCGGAGATCCAGGTGCGGACCGGCAGGGCGGCCGAGCTGCCGTAGCTCTCCAGCGCCCCCCTGACCTCGCCGGTCCGGGGCGCGACGAAGACCGCGAGCCGGGTGCTCTCCGCCAGGCCGGGCACGTCGAGCAGGACCCGGGTGGTCTCCCCCGGCTCGGCCGCGGGCCGTACGGCGGCGACGACGCCCTCGGGGTGCGCGGCCCTGGCCGCGGCGATCTGCCGTGACAGCGGCAGGTCGGCCCGCTGATCCTCCTGGACCGGAACCGTCAGCTCGTGGGCGTGGACTGCTCTCTCCAGCTGGAAGGACGCGGCGTACAGCAGGCCGCTCGTCGCCGCGACGAACAGGAAGGGCGCGACGAGGATCCCCGCGTAGAAGTGCAGACGGAGCAGAAGCGGGCGCAGGGCGGCCCAGGTGCGGGGGGCGGACGGGGTCGGTGGGCGGGAGGGTTCGGCGGACGGCTGGACTTCGACGTCGGACGTCATGGTGGTTCTCCGTTCACGGGAAGGGCGCGTGGATGAACACGCCGCAGACCCGGCTGGGGGGACGTACGGGGCGCGGGAGGCACGTGGAACGGACACGCGCCGCCCGACGGGAGGCGGGAACGCGGCCGGTGAACCGGCACACGTCACCTGGGTGGGGGACTCGGAGGACACGCGCGCCGACGGACGGCGTGAACGGGAAGACGCGTCACTCCGGCGGAGGTCGCACGAGAGGCCGCCGCCTCGCCACGGGACGAGCGCGTCGCCGCGCGGACGACGGCGTCGCGCGGCGGCCGTGGCGTCGCCGCGGACGCGACGACGCCCGGACGGGCGGGCGGGACCGGTCGGGCGACCCCGATCAGGGGATTCCCACGGCGGGTTCCGAACGGTGGAACACGGCCTTCCGGCCGCCGGACCGTCCGGCCGCCGAGTGTCCGGCGACCTCTCGGGCACACGGCCGTCCGGCCGGAGGATCCCGGCGTCGGGGGAATCAGGCGGGGAGAGGAACCGGCGGCCCGCGCCGGGAGACGGCCGCGGCGAGCAGCCGGGTGACGAACGGGACCCGGCCGTCGTCGCGGGCGGGTGAGGCCACACGCGGGACCACGGGGGCCCGCCACACCAGAAGGGTGAGGACCGAGGCGAGGAGCAGACGCAGGATCGTCGCCAGCGCCGACTCTCCGCGCTCCAGCCAGTAGGCGGACAGCAACGCCGCCGCGACGTGGACCAGCAGCATGGACAGGCCCGCGCCGTGCCGGTGTTCGAACAGCACCGGCTGGGAGACGGCCGCGGCGGAGAACCAGGTGTGCAGGCCGTACTGGGTGGCGAGGCTCGCGCCCATCAGGACGCCGAACCCGCGCTGCCGCCGGGCGAGGACGAACGCCCCCGCGCCGGTCAGCGGCAGCGCGCCGACCAGGACTCCCGGGGACACCTCGCCGCCCCCGGCGAGCATGTGCATGACCAGTGACGCCATCACGCAGACGACCGCGAACACCGCGGCGCGCACAAGGCGAATGGCATGCATGAGGCAATAGTGACAGAAAGCAGCGAAAGCACCAATCCTCTTAATTCCATATTGAGGATCGCTTAACGGGCTCGACGCGCCCCCGGCCGGACGGTCCTCACCCGGCACCCGCCCCGCCCCGCCGCGCACGCCGCCGCCTCCTTCCACCCCCGCCCATACACGATGAGGGCGTGCCGCGCGCCGCCCTGCGGCAGGCTCTCTCGGCCATGGGCCCGGTGGACGTGCGCGAGGCGCGCGTCACCGGCTGAGCCCATGACGCGCGGGCGAGGGCCCGGCGCCGCCTCCCCTTCGGGGCACTCTTCAGGGCCGGTCGCCGGAACCACTCGCACGCGAATGCGGCGCGTCGTCGATTCACGTCGGTCATCGGCGGATCACGTGAACCCCCGCAGAGATCACGCCTCCGACGGGCTCCTCCGTCGAGGCGGACCTACGGGTTCTTCACCCGGACACCAGTCCGATATGCCAAGAATTTGGCTATCTGCCATGTTTTCCCAGAATGGAACTCCGGACCTCCGTCCAACTTGGTCTCGTTTTGATGAAGAAGGCACCCCTGACCGGATTTTTGGCAAACCAATCACACACTCAGGGCGATTATCTCTACGTCACATAAGACGAAACAGCCCAAGTGGGGGAGAGAGGTTGGGCAACCGTCCCATGAAATGGTTCAAACTCGGATCGGCCACACTGGGGCTCGGCGTCCTGGCGTTGGCCTGGCCCGCCTTCATGCCGATGCCGTGGGGGCACGTCCCGCCCAAGGCCTCGCCGCCGGCGCCGCGGCCGCTGTTCGATCCGCAACCATGGACGGTCGTCATCTGGGCGCTGCTGGTGGTGGCACTGATCACGGTGATCAACCACCGCTACAAGAGTCAGGCCACGACCACACTCCCCCTCCCCGCGGACGGCGAGGACACCTCCGCCCTCGACACGAGCATCTCCGATCTGGAACGGGCCTTCGAACTCCGCGCCGAAGCCGCGAACTCCGGAAAAATGGCCGCTCTGCCCATGTTCATCTCCCTGGTCCTCCAGCCGGAGAAGTCCAGGACCCGGACGGTGGAGACCGTCTCCCTCGAAGGCCGGGTGATCGTGCAGGACGTCAGGATCGAAATGGCGCTGTCCGACGCCCTCATCGACGTCTTCCGGGAGGAGGGCGCGGGGAAGAACGAGGCTCCCGCGGACGAAATCCACCCGGAGACCTACGTCCCCATCCTGAACTGCTCGAAAAGGGAGATGATCGACAACTTTCAGGTCCGGGACCGCGAGGACAGAAGCGTCGACATCCTTTGCTACGAGGAGACCGTCCAGCTCATATCCTCGTCGCTCCACCTTCTGGTGCACGCGGCGCTCCCCAAGGCCACGGATGACGAAAACATCACCCCGGATGGGATTGATACTGCAGAAGCCCTCTTCCTCATGCTCATGTGCAGCAATAAGCCTGTTTCTGATAAAACAGTGGAAAAGACCATTCTTGCGGCGTTCGCCCACCTTGGCCTGAGGACGAGGGACGGCGTGGAATCCCGGAACGTCACATGGCTACGAGAGTTCGTCAAGACACTCGCCCATTCCACACCCGTCGTCGCGATCGTGCCCGACCTGCCCGAGACCCGGCGCCTGCAGATCTCCTACTGTCGCACCACCATTCCCCCCAACAAGTCGAAGCAGCTTCGCCACTGGCTCCGCCTCATGCTCGGACTGAGGCCGGTGACCCTGCAAATGGTCCCGGGCATGGCCTTCAACTCGAAGTCCTACCACCTGCAGGTGAAGGCCCCGGCGTCGCAGTACCTCATGGAGCAGACCCTCCGATGCGTCGAGTGCGGCCAGAAGCTGAGCGGCTCGGAGGTGGAGACGGACGGTCGCGGAGGATGCGTCCACCTACAGCCGCCGTCCCCTCGCAACGGCCACGCCGAGCCCTACTTCCAGTTGCTTCGCAAACGAGGCCAGAACTACGCCCACCTCTACATGCGGGGCTTCGCCGACCTGAAGCAGAAGAACATCAAGATCTCCACCTCCTTCGGGGAGGTGCCCCCGGGGACGCTGGCCAGCGCGGTCATCACGGCCGTGACCTCGGTGCTCCTGATCAGCGCGGTCGGTTTCGCCGAGACCGGCGGGCTTGAGCGCGACAGCGACATCCCCGCGATCCTTCTCGTCCTGCCGGCTGTGGCCGCCTCCTGGTTCGGCTTCTCCTCGGACACCGAGGCGATTCTCCGATCCTCCCTCGCCGCGCGCTGCTCCCTGATCCTTGGCGGCTTCGTGTCCATGGCGGCCTCCGTCCTGTTCATCGTCTCCGGCAGCCTCGCGGAGAAGACCGGGGCGGAGCCCGCCTCCCTGCCGCCCCCCGGTCGCGTCGGCGAACCGGCCCCCCTGCTGGGCGTCGAGGTGCGATGGTGGTGGTCGGTGCTCATCTACCTGGCGAGCGTCAATCTCGTGTACGTGCTGGTGCAGTCAATAGTCAGGTCGAACGCATATCGAAGGCTCTTGCGGAAAGAGACCGTCCTCAATGAAAATACTGTTATCTAGAGGGGCGGTATCGATCTTGGGGAACGACTCTCCCGATGGGGTCTATGTCCTAGAACCTATCGAATATGTGCGATCGTCCGTGTTGCCCGACAATGAGCTACTCAAAGATCGGGAAGCGGTGAAATCTCTTCTGAGAGAAACCTGCGACTCCATACAGACCCGCACAAGAGACAAGATCTTCGGCTCTATCACCCGCGCGATCGCCGAGGTCGAAGGCCTGCGGGTCTGAGAGTCGGCCGCGCCGGAGCGGCCGGTCAGGTGACCGCGACGATCCTGGCCTCGGCGAGGAGGCCGTCCTCGATCCGCAGCAGGCCGACGGTGCCGTGGGGCTGACGCCGCCGGTCGGTCGGCGAGCCCGGGTTGAACAGGCGCAGTCCGCCGTCGCTCTCGTCGAGCGGGATGTGCGAGTGCCCGAAGACGACCAGGTCCGCCGTGGGAAACCGGCGGCGCATGCGAGCCGGCCGTCCCTTCGCCGCGCCGCTGTCGTGGATCATCGCCACCCGCAGCCCGTCGAGGTCGAGTTCGAGGGTCTCGGGCGCCGCTATGTCGGGGCCGTCGTTGTTGCCCTTGACGACGTGGACCGGCGCGTAGGCGGCCAGTTCGTCCAGCACTCCGGCGGTGCAGACGTCCCCGGCGTGCAGGATCAGGTCCGCGCCGCGCAGGTGCTCGGCCACCGCGGCGGGGCAGGACTTCCACCGGCGCGGCGCGTGGGTGTCAGCGAGGACGACCACCTTCATCCCGCCATTCTCCCCCGCCGCTCCCTCCCCCGTCGTCCGGGCGGCATCCGGGCAGGCCGGGCCGCCGACCCCCTCGAAGAGGTGATTCCCTCAAGGAGGCCGTACGGCTCCCGCCCCGCGATCACCCTGCCGACGACCGCCCGGTCTGCCGCGATCAGGTGAACCCGGTCGTCAGCTGAGCAGCTTGGCGATCTCCGGGTCGACCGCGTCCGCGACGGTGATCTTCCGGTCGATCAGGCCGCTGGCGTGGAAGAGGTCGGCGGCGCGCTGCTGCTCCGCCACGAACTCCTCGGTCACGGGGTGCAGCCCGAAGGGACGCTTGCGCAGGGCGTTCTCCCAGTGGTCGAGGTCGCCGCCGTCGTCGGCCGCGAACAGCTCGGCCGCCTCGCGGTGGTTCTCCTGGATCCAGGCGTCCGACTCCTGCAGGGCGGCGACGATCGCGGCGAGCTGCTCGGGGTGCTGCTCGGCGAAGTCACGCCGGGTGAACCAGAGCGAGCGGTGGCTGAACAGCCCGTCGGTGGCGACCAGCTCGCGGACCGGCGTCTGCGCCTCGACCTTGCTGAGCGAGGGGTAGGAGCCGACCCACGCGTCCACCTCGCCGTTGAGGAAGAGCTCGCCCGCGTCGACCCCGGCGTCGACGGGCACGATGTCCTTCCAGGTCAGTCCGGCCTTGTCGAGCGCGAACAGCAGCAGCGTCGTCTGCCAGGAGCCGTGCCCGAGCGCGACCCGCCTGCCCTTCAGGTCCTCCAGGGAGGCGATCGGCGAGTCGTCCTTCACGACGAGCCTGCCGTTCTCGTGGCGCGAGCCGGACACCGCGACGTAGACGATGTCGTGTCCCTTGCCCTGGGCGGTGACCGGCGGCGTGGAGCCGGTGCCGATGAAGTCGTAGCCGCCGTCGAAGAGGTGGTCGCCGTGCAGGGAGGGCAGCCCCTCGGTCGCCTCGGGCTTGTCACCGGCGGGAAGGTCGCGCAGGTCGACCCACTCGACGTCGGGGATCGCGCGCTCCAGGATGCCGCGGTGACGCAGCACCCACAGGGAGTTGTTGTGGGGGAAGTAGCCGACTCGGACGCTCATGACGAGGTTCCTTCCAGTAGTGGTGAATCGATGCGGAGGTCGTGGCCGCGCAGCAGCGGGAGAACGTTCTCGCCGACGCGGTAGGCCTCCTCCAGGTGCGGCACGCCGGCGAGGATGAACGCGCCGACACCGAGGTTGATCAGTTCGTCGAGCCGCTCCGCGACCTGCTCGTAGCTGCCGACCAGGCCGAACGCGGGCCCGCCGCGCAGCAGGTGGAAGCCGCCCCACACGTTGGGCGTGACCTCCAGGTCGCGGTGACCGGTGATGGCGCCGGTGACGAACGACTGGCTGCGCTGCCAGCCGATGGAGTCGCCCGTGGCTCCGCGGAGCACGGTGGGGTCGATGTTGTCCCAGCCCCTGCGGATCTCGTCCCAGGCCTCCTCCTCGGTCTCGCGGGCCACCACGTCGATCCGGACCGCGAACTTGGGCGTGCGGTCGCTGTTGGCTCTGACCTGGTCGAACTTCTCCGCCAGCGCGTGGAACGGCTCCAGCCACGACAGGTAGTAGTCCGCGTGCCGCCCCGCGGCGTCGATGGCCGCCTTGGACGACCCGGAGAAGTAGATCTCCGGGAACGGCTGCCCGGTCAGCTCCTGGGGCAGGCCCGCCCCCTCGACCCGGTAGAAACGCCCCTCGAAGTCGAAGGGACCGCCGTCCCAGACGCCCCTGAGCACGTCGAGGAACTCCGAGGTGCGCGCGTAGCGGTCGTCGTGGTCGACCTTGTCACCCCACCAGAGCTGGTCGGGACCGCCGCCGCCGGAGATGACGTTGTAGACGACCCGCCCTCCCGTGGCCCGCTGCAGGCTGGCCGACATCCGCGCGGCCTGCACCGGGTGCAGGAACCCGGGCTGGAAAGCGATCATGAACCGGTAGGTCGTCGTCTCCCTGGCCAGGGTCGCCGCCGTCGCCCACGGGTCGTCGGTGTTCGGGAACGACGGGAGCAGCCCGCCGACGAACCCGGAGACCTCCGAGGCCCTGGCGACGTCCCCCATGTGCTCGACGTAGCTGTAGTCGTCGCGCCGCCCGTCACGGACGCCGGGGGCGAGGCTTCCCTCGACCACGGGCGCCCACTCGCCCCGGCTGACGACCCTTCTGCGGAGCGACGGCTGGTCGCCGTGCGTCCCGATGCGCCAGTAGATGTCAACGGACATGAGCGCCCTCCTTCGCCAGCAGCGGCAGCAACCGCTCGCCCAGGCGGTAGGTCTCCTCGATGTGCGGCGTCGCCTCAAGGAGGAAAGCGCCGACACCCCGGTCGATGTAGCCTCTGATCCCGGCCGCGACGGTCTCGAAGGAGCCGACCAGCCCGGCGCGGGAGGAACCCGTGCCCGGCGCGGAGCCGGGGTCCGGCGGGCCGAACCCGGCCCACAGCCCGGTCCGCGGGTCCGGATCCGGGAGGGCGTCGGCCGCTCCGCCGCCGCCTGACCACAGACGTCGCGCCGCCCGCCACGCCTCGTCCTCGTCGTCCCTGGCCAGCACCGGCAGCCGCAGGCCGTACGTGACGCCCGGGAGGTCGACGGCCTCGATGTCGTCGCCTGGCTCGAAGACGTGCACGTCCGCGTGGCGGGCGGACAGCGCGAGAGCCTCCTTCGAGGTCCCGGAGAGGTGGACCCTGGGGAAGGCCCGCCCTGCGAGCGGGGACAGGAAGCCGCCGGCGAGCACCTGGTAGAAGCGCCCCTCGTAGGTGTAGTCCTCCTGCGACCAGACGCCCTTGGCGACGGTGAGGAACTCCTCGGCCCGCGCGTAGCGGTCCGCGCCCTCGAGGAAGTCGCCCTGGGCTCTGGCGACCGCCGGGTCGAGGTCGACGGAGATCCGCCAGTCGAGGCGGTCGCCGGAGAAGCGTTGCAGCGAGGCCGAGACCTTGGCCGCGTAGACGGGGGTGGCGACGCCGGGGTGGAATCCGGCGACCACCCGCAGCCAGCGGCTCTGCCTGAGCAGGCTCGCCGCGGCGACCAGCGACTCCTCGCCCTGCGGGTCGAAGGGAGCGAGCGCGCCGTGGAAGGCCGCGATCTCGGCGGCCCTGCCCGCCTGCGTCAGGTGGTCGAACGGGTTGAAGGCTCCGCGAGGGTCGGTGACGAACCCCGGGAAACCGGGCCTGGCGCCGCGCCCGCCATTCCCCCGGCTGGGCAGTGTGATCACGAAGGAGGCCATCAGACCACCGCCCCGTCAGGCTCCGCCGCGACCGCCCTACCGTCCTCGCCGGAGAGCCCGCCGGACAGCTGGACGGACACCTCCCGCGGGACGTCCGCCCCGACCCCGCCGTCGCCCCGCCGGGCGAGCAGTTCCCTGGCGGCGGCCAGCGGCTCGTGGGCCACCCAGGCGTCGAGGTCGACGTCGGCGGCCAGGAAGCCGTGCAGCAGCAGGAAGTCCTTCTGGACCCGCAGCAGCTCCAGCCGCTCCCGCGACAGGTCGGGGTGGAGGTTGCGATGGAAGTCGCCCCGGTAGGCGGTGACGACGCCGTCCGCCTCGGAGCGGGTCTCCGCGGCCAGGATGCCGCGGACCGCCTCCAGGTTGTCCGCCGCCCAGTCGGCGGCGCGCAGCGTCTGGGCCAGGAAGGCGGCCACGAGGTCCGGGTGCTCGGCGAGCAGGTCCTCGTGCACGGTGATCGGCCGCGGGGTGCCGTTGTTGACGCGGGTCCTGCGGTCCGGGTGCGCGTCCAGGTCGACGGCGACCACCGCGCCGATCTCCCTGGCCTGGTCGGCGGAGCGCGCCCCCTTCACGTAGATCGCGTCGACCTCGCCCTCGGCCAGTTCCCTGATTCCCGGCCAGGACCAGGCCCGGTCGGCGGCGTCCCGCCCGACGTCGGACCTCGGCTGCTCGACCTCGACGAACGTCACGTCGTCGAAGCCGAGCCCCGCCTGGGACAGCGCCCCCTTGATCCCGTGCAGGGCCATGGCCCTGGGAAAGCTCCTCGCCCGCGTCTCGGCCCACTTCGGCAGCGCGACGCGCGCGCCGCGCAGCCCGGCGGCGTCGGTGATGCCCGACTCAGGACGGACCAGGACGGACTGCCACTCCTCAATCCAGGTCAGCCCGATCAGACGGGTCCTGGCCCCCTCGGAGAACGCGGCCAGCGCCGGAACGTTCCCGCCCTCACGGAACAGTCCGAGCAGCTCGTGGTCGAAGTGACGCTCGGACAGCTCGGGTCCCGCGTCCTGCAGGACGCCGACCTCGCCGAACTCCTCGTTGAGCCAGCCCAGGTTGAAGGCCAGGCCGCTGGCCGTGGGAACCGGGCAGCGGGTGAACCAAATCTTGTCGATCGTTGACACGTGACTCCTCTGTACTGCGGAAAGGCGTTGCGAATGCTTTTTGGGCGCGTTGAACGGCCTCGGGGCGGTTGTCCGTCCCGAGCCGGCCCGAACGGGACCTTGATGCTCAGTGGGAGGCGGTGGCCACGCCGAGGTGGGACAGGAACAGCCGCCGGTGGGCGAGGAACGCCGGATCGTTGCGGTCACGCGGATGGGGCAGGTCGATCGGCTGCTCGACCGCGAAGGAGCCGTGCCTCAGGACCACGACCCGGTCGGCCAGCCGTACGGCCTCGTCCACGTCGTGCGTGACGAGCACGACGGCGGGGCGGTGCCGCTCGCACAGCTCGGCGACCAGTTCCTGCATCTGCAGCCGGGTCAGCGCGTCGAGCGCGGCGAACGGCTCGTCGAGAAGCAGGAGCTCCGGGTCGCGGACGAGCGCCCTGGCCAGGGCGACCCGTTGCGCCTCCCCGCCGGAGAGCGTGGCGGGCCATGCGCCGCCGTGCCCCTCGAGGCCGACCTCGGCCAGCGCGGCGAGCCCCGCCTCCCGGGCCGACCGGGGCAGTCCGAGGATGACGTTGGCGAGCACCCTGCGAGCCTGGACCAGCCGCGGCTCCTGGTAGACGGTCGTACGGCGGCGCGGGGCGAGGACGGTCCCCCCGTCGGGGAGCTCCAGCCCCGCCAGGATCCGCAGCAACGTGGTCTTGCCGGTGCCGCTCGGCCCGAGCAGGACGAAGAACTCCCCGCGCCGGATCTCCAGGTCGATCCCGTCCAGGACGGTCTTGGACCCGAACGCCTTGCGCAGTCCCCTGATGCTGACGGCGGTGTCCGCCGAGGTGACGCTCATCGGGCCGCCACCTGTCCGCGCCACGGCATCGCGACCCGTTCGACGCCCCTGATGGCCAGGTCGATCAGCAGGCCGAGCACCGCGTAGATCACGATGCACAGGACCATGTAGTCGGTGCGGTAGTACTGCTGGGCGAGGGTGACGAGGTACCCGATCCCCTCGGTCGCGCCGATCTGCTCGGCCGCGATGAGGCCGGTGAGCGAGACCGACAGGCAGATGCGCAGCGCCATCAGGATGTTCGGCAGCGCGGTCGGGATGATCACCCCGAAGGCGAGCCTGGTGCCGGTGAGCCCGAACCCCCTGGCCGCCTCGACGATCTTCCGGTCCACGCCGCGGACGCCGAGGTAGGTGTAGGCGTACATCGGGCTGGCCGCGGCGACCGCGATCAGGACCACCTTGAACGTCTCCTCGACGCCGAACCAGGAGATGAACAGCGGGACCAGGGCCAGGAACGGCACGGCCCGCTTCATCTGCATGGTCGGGTCGACCAGCTCCTCCCCCAGGGCCGACAGCCCGGCGACCACGCCGAGCAGGAGGCCGAGGCCGCCGCCGACGAGGACGCCCAGCCCGGCCCGCTGGGCGGAGGCCAGAAGGTAGTCGCCGAGCTGCCCGGTGGCGACCAGCTCGCCCAGGGCCCCGACGACGGCCCCCGGCCCGGCGAGGATCTCCGAGGAGATCGCCCCGCTGGCCGTGCCGTACCACCAGGCGGCGAGCAGGAGCAGCGGGACCAGGACGCGGACGGCGGTCGAGGCGACGGGGCCGCGCCTGCGCCCGCCCAGGTAGCGGGGCGGTTCGAGGGCCGTGGCCCCCGCCCCGCCCCGGACCTCCCGCTCCGGGGCGTCCTCCTTCGCGAAACCCTGCGCGGAGTCGTTCGCGGAGTCGTTCGCGGAGTCATTCGCGGAGTCGTTCGCGAGATCCTTCGTGAGGCCCTTCGGAGGGCCCTTCACCGATGTCACCGATGCCTCCACAGGGTCTTTCACCGATGCGGGGACGCCAAGGGGGACCTTCTCGAGCGTCATGCGGCCGGTTTGAGGTCGAAGATCACGTCGTTCGGGTTCACCGCGGTGGGCAGCACGCCGTACTTCTGGAAGATCCCGGCCACGTCGGTCACGAACGCGCCGTCCGCGGCGGTGGCGAAGCGCGGGACCTTGGCGTACCTGGTCCTGGCGATCTCGTCGGTGAGGCGGGGGCCCGAGACGGCGGTCGGCCCCTGGTCGAGGAAGACGTTCTGGAACTTCTCGGGGTTCTTCTGTGCCTCGGCGGTGAGCTCCTGCAGGACCTTGAGGTAGACGCGGACCACCTCGGGGTGCTCGGTGAGCAGTTCGGTGCGGGCGGCCTGCATGTTCAGGTCCTGGTCCTTGAGGTCACGTCCGTGGACGACGACCCGCGCCCCCTTGGCCACCGCCTCGGGGTAGGCCCGCACGATCGCCCACCAGGCGTCGACCTTGCCGGTGGCGAAGGCGGAGGCGCCCTGGTCGGGGTTGAGGTAGACCCGCTTGACCTGGTCGGCCGGGATCCCGGCCTCCTGGAGGGCCAGCAGCAGGAGGTACTCCCCGCGCCCGCCCTTGTTGACCGCGACCTGCTTGCCGACCAGGTCCTTCACCGACGTGATCGGGCTGTCCGGCTTCACCACGAGACCGTCGGTCTGCGGGGCCGCCGGATCGGTCACCGGGTCGGTGAACGCGAAGATCTTGATGTCCTTGCCGCTGACGAGGTAGCCGAGGACCGGCGAGATCGCTCCCTCGAGGACGTTGATCGACCCGGACCTGACGGCGTCGACGGTGGCCGTGAAGGAGGCGTACGACCCGCCCCACTGCACGGTGGCTCCCACCTCGGCCAGCCGTTTCTCCAGGATCCCCTCCTTCTTCGCCACCGCGAGCGGCCCCGAGTTCCCCGGGTCCTTGATCTTGAGCACGGCTCCGCCGCCCTTGCCTCCGGCGGCGCCCGCCGCCGTCTTCGCGGTGTCGGCGCCTCCGCAGGCGGCGGTGAGAGCGGTGAGCGACAGTGCCGCGACTACGAGCGCGGCACGCGTCCGTCGGCGAGATGTCCACATGATGGCTGGCCCCTTTGGAGGATCGAGAGGTGAAGACACACGCACGCCCGACGTGTCGGGCGGTGTCGAGGGCGTGCGGAAACGGCGGCGCGCGAGACGGCGCCTACGGTCGACGGCGCGGGGAGCGCGGGGACGACGACACGGTGAAGGGAGACGGGAGCTCAACGTGGGAGACGGAGCACGCTCACGGACAGAGGCTGCTGTCCAGGCGCATGAGATCGACGACCCGCCGAAGGGTCAGGGGAACTTGCGGCACATTCCCTATATTTCAGGTAGGTTTAGTAACCGTCAAGCCCCATCCCACATCGTGGCATCCAAAACGCCGCCGCCCGCGTCCGACGTAGAAAAGACAGGCCCCCTCAGCTCCCAACAGGGTCGCCGGCCCGCCGATCCTCGCGGGCCTTGACCACATCATGGGAAGGCAGGCGAAGCCCTACGGGACGGTGACCACGACCTTGCCGCGGAGATGACCGGCCTCGCTGAGGCGGTGGGCGTCGGCGGTCCGCTCCAGCGGGAAGGCCCGCTCGATCGGCACGCGGAGCGCGCCGCGCTCCATCAGGGGCAGGATCTCGGCGAAGACCTCGGACAGGGTCGCCCCGCCGCCGGCCGAACCGGTCGAGAACCGCACGCCGTACTCGGCGGCGCGCCTGTCGGCGATGGTGACCACCCTCTCGGGGGCGCCCGCAAGCTCGACGGAGACCGCGAGCACGTCGCGGCCCGAGGCGTCCAGCACCGCGTCGACGCCGCCGGGGGCGACGGCGCGGACCCGCCCGGCCAGGCCGTCGCCGTAGACGACCGGCAGGACGCCCAGACCGCGCAGGAACTCGTGGTGCACGGCGCTGGCGGTGCCGACCACCTCGACGCCCCTGGCACGGGCGAGCTGCGCGGCGACCAGTCCGACGCCGCCGGCGACCGCGTGGACCAGCAGCGTCTGGCCGGACCTCACCTTGAGCTGCCCCAGGGCGCGGTGGGCCGTCTCGGCCGCGACCGGCAGTGCGGCGGCCTCCTCGAACGACAGCCAGTCAGGCTTGGCCAGCAGATCCTCGGCGGCGGCCAGCGCGTGCGTGGCCGCGCCGCCGGAGGGGACCCTGCCGAAGACGGCCTGCCCCGCACTCCATCCGTCGACGCCGGGCCCGACCGCGTCGACGGTCCCCGCGACCTCGACGCCGGTGCCCGAGGGCTCGGCTGGGGCGCTGTCGTGGGCCCTGTCGTGGGCCCTGTCGTGGGCCCTGTCGTGGGCCCTGTCGTGGGCGCTGTCCTGGGCCATGAGCCCGCGCCGGATCTTCCAGTCGACGCCGTTGACCCCGGCGGCCCTGACCGCGATCCGCACCTGCCCCGGTCCCGGCTCGGGAAGGGGAACCTCGTCGAGGGTGAGCACCTCGGGCCCGCCGTAACGGGCGTAACGAATGGCCCTGGACACAGTCGCCTTCCCTTCGAATATGCGCCGGACACGTGTGGGACGAGAGGTTCAGACCAGCAGCAGGGTCTTGCCGACGACGTCGCGGGACTCGATCGCGGCGTGCGCCTCCGCCGCCCGTTCCAGCGGGAAGGTCTGCCCGATGACCGGTCTGATCCGGCCCGCGACCGCCTCCGCCAGCGCCCGCTCGGTCAGCCGCCTGGCCTCCTCAGGGAGGAACTGCACCTGTTCGATCCCGCGGACGCCGACCCCGCGCCCCTGGGGCTCTCGCGGGTCGATCTCGGTGAAGGTGCCGCTGGGCACTCCGTAGGCGAAGAACCTGCCGCCGCGCGCCGTGATCTCGAACGAGGTCCGGCCGATCCGTCCGCCGACGCCGTCGAAGACCACGTCCGCTCCCCTCTCGTCCCCCGCCTCCGTCTCCACGCCTCCTCGGAGCCCCCCGCCGGCCTCCGCGCCCGCCTCCGCGCCTCCCCTCAGCCCTCCGCCCGCCCCCGCTCCGCCGCCGACCGCCTCGCGCACCCGTTCGGCCCAGTCCGGCCGTGAGTAGTCGACCACGACGTCCGCGCCCAGCTCACGGGCCAGATCCAGCTTGCGCGCGCCCCTGGCCGCCGCGACGACCCTGGCGCCCGCCGCGTGGGCCAGCTGTACCAGCAGGCCGCCGAGACCCCCGGCCGCCGCGGTGACCAGCACCCGCTCCCCCGGCTTGATCTCAGCCGCCTCGACCAGGCTCAGCGCGGCGGGACCGATCTGGAGAAGCGCGACCGCCTCCCCCAGGGGCAGCCCGTCCGGCACCGGGACCAGACCGTCCACCGATGCCACGGCCCGCTCCGCGTACCCGCCTCCGCCGGTCATGGCGACGACGTCCCGGCCGGTCCAGCCGGGGTCCACGCCCTCCCCGACCGAGATCACCCTCCCGCCGACCCCGCCTCCCGGCACGTATGGCGGGCTCACGTCGAAGTACTCCGCGCCCCAGCCGCCGCGGAGCTGCGTCTCCAGGAACAGGACGTCCGCGACGGCGACGCCGATCACGACCTGCCCGGGTCCCGCGACCGGTTCGGGCGCCTGCCCCGCCACCAGCACCTCGGGGCCCCCGAACCTCGTCACCCGAACGACTCGCATCCCGATCACTCCTCTTCGACCGCCTCGCACACAGCCTCCAACCTCAAGTTAAATTGAGGTCAATGGGAAGTGATCGGCCTCACAGCCGACATCGTGAGCCACGAGCCGTGACAGGGGCGCGACCGGCGACGGCGGGCGACGCGCAGGCCGCGTACCGGACAGGACTCATCCCACGATCAGCCCCGCGAACATCGTTTTGACCGTAGAGTTCCCGCAGGCGCGGCGTCCTTCGTGAGCCGCGACCGCTTCGGGCGGGTTCGCCCCTGACGAACATCCACTTTGAGCAACCACAAGCGTCTCCTCCCGGCACCGGGCGGAAACAGGAGGATCGTGATCGTGCGCCTTTCCGACGACGATCTGTCGAAGTACCGCGGCCGCGTGAGGGGGTGCCTGCTGGGCGGTGGGCTCGGCGACGCGCTGGGCGCACCCGTCGAGTTCGAGTCGATCCAGCGGATCCGCAGCCAGTACGGCTCCGCGGGCGTGACCGGCCTCGTCCCCGACTGGCGCGGCACGGTCGGCCTGATCACCGACGACACGCAGATGACGCTGTTCACCGTGGAGGGGCTGATCCGCGCGAACACTGCGGCCGGCCCTGATCGACAGCACGACGCCGGGGAGCCGTTCCCGGGAGCCGCGGCGCGAGGACCGGCCCGGGCCGAGGAGCGCGGCGCCGTACGGCACGCCTATCTGCGCTGGCTGGACACCCAGCAGCACGCCTCCCCGCCTCCCCCCGACGACGCGGTCCGCACCGGCCGGCTCCGCGAGCAGGGATGGCTCTACTCCCGGCGGGCCCCGGGCAACGCCTGCCTGTCGGGGCTGCGCCACGAACAGGCCGCCGCGGCGCCGTTCGGCAAGCCCGGACCGATCAACTCCGACTCGAAGGGCTGCGGCACGGTCATGCGCTCGGCCCCCTTCGGGTTCCACGCGCCCGACGCCCGGCACGCCTTCGACCTGGCGGCCGAGTGCGCGCAGATCACCCACGGCCATCCCACCGGCTACCTCGCCGCGGGCGCCTTCGCCGCCCTCGTCCACTTCGTGATGGAGGGACAGGAGCTGACGCGGGCCGTACGGGAGACCATGGACCTGCTGGCGACCTACCCCGCCCACGAGGAGACCACCGAGGCCCTGCGCGCCGCCGTCTCCCTCGCCGCGCAGGGTGACCCGACCCCGGAGAAGGTCGAGTCACTCGGCGGGGCGTGGATCGCCGAGGAGGCCCTCGCCATCTCGGTCTACTGCGCGCTGGCGCACCCCGGGCCCGGCGACCTGCGGCAGGCGCTGCTGCTCGCGGTCAACCACTCCGGCGACAGCGACTCCACCGGCGCCGTCTGCGGCAACCTCCTGGGCGCCCTCCACGGCGAGGCCGCCCTTCCCGCCGCCTGGCTCAGCCACCTCGAGGGCCGCGAGACCATCGTCGAGCTCGCCGACGACTTCGCGGCCCAGGCCGCCGAGGGCCACGAGGTCACCGACGCCTGGCTGGAGAAGTATCCCCGGCTGCCGGAGAGCGCGTCCGCCGTCCAGGAGCCGCTCCGCACGCAGATCGGCGGTTCGCCCCTCGGCTGAACGTCGCCCGCCCGGACGGCACGATCACTGTGGCTCTGCGAAGAGAATTCATGGACAGGGACGAATTGGACCTGCTGTCGGCGCAGCTTGTCGAAGGAGGCGCCGAAGAGAGAGGGGTGGCCGACGTGATCGCCACCCTCAAGGAGTCCGGCTGCTCGATCGTGGAGTCCCTGTACATGATCTCCAAAGTGTTCTCCCTGTCACTGGCGGACGCCAAGGCGGCGGTGATGACCGGCCCGTCCTGGTCGAAGGAGAGCGAGGATCACGAGGAATTCCATGAAAAGCTGATCGAGGGGTTCGAGCGTGAGGGGTAGGTCGCGTCCGCCGACCCCGCACGCGTGAAGTCACAGCGGGAGAAGCTGACCGGTCCCGGCCGAGCGGCCGCCGTCAGCGATCCCGTCCCCTCTCCTTCACCCTTTGACAGATACGCCTTATGCCGAAATGATCACGCCTTCCGGCGGCGTGAATCGGTCCAACCGGATCGCCGGACAGCGCCCAGCAGCACCGAGGAGGGACGTCGAGTGTCCGTGACGGACCAGGAGCTTGTCACCGAGCTTCGCGAGCTGGCCGACCATCCTCATCTGACGGCTCGCCAGGACCAGTTACGCGACCTCGCGGACGCGATCACCGACCCCGACAAGGCCGGACGCTGGTGTGAGATCGACCTGTTCGACGCCTTCTCCCCCGACGACACCATCCTCGTGGACGGCGAACCCGCCAAACTCTCCTCCCAGAACCCGTCCTCCCAGAAGAAGCCGAGACGACGTCGCAGGCTCGGCGCCGCCGTCGGCCCCGCCCTCGTCTTCGTGCCGATCTTCATCACCTGGCTCGGGCTGATGATGGCCACGGGCGCCTACGGCGACGTCCTCGACGCCGACGGGCTGGACGCCGCCCGGCGGCCCTTCCTCGAGATGTGGCAGCGGGGCTTCGACGGCAGGCTGCCCGACTTCTTCAAGTTCGACAACATCGCGCTCTGCACCCTCGCGGCGATCTTCTGTCTCATCTTCTGGACCGTGTTCGAGAACGTCACGAAGAACGGCAGGGAGGAGGCCGCCGAGCGGGACCTGGCGGCCCTCCGCGTACGCCTTCGCGGCGCGCTGACCCAGGCGAGCCTCGTCCTCGGCGGAGTCAGGCTCTCCTCCCCCGCCCGGTTCGGAACCGAGCTCAGCAAGACGGCCGCCGACATCGGCTCCGTCGGCGCGATGGCGCGCAAGGTGCACACCGAGCTCGTCGAGGCGCTCACCCTGACCCTCGACGCCACCAGGAAGACCACCGACGCGCTGACCACGAGCGCGATCGACGTGCGGGACGGCGTCGAACTCCTCGGCAAACAGCTGGCGACCATCAACAGCACCTGCGACGACCTGACCGGCGTGGTGGCGCGGGCCTCAGCCATGATCGACAACGCGGGGTCCAGGACGGGCCAGGCCGTGACCAAGGCCGGCAACCAGCTGTCGACGACCATCTCGCAGACCACCCTCGACATGCGGCGCGCGTTCAACGACGAGCTCGTGCGGTCCGTGCGGTCGGTCCAGGGCACCGTCTCGGGGCTGGACACCCGGATCGACAAGCTGGTCGACGCGACGATGAGCATCGGTTACGCGGTCGACCGCGCGGCCGTCTCGATCGACGCCGTCGGCTCGACGACGGAGAAGGCCGTCGACCTCCTCGGCGAACGGGTCACCGACACCCTCGTCGGCGCGGCCGAGGACTTCCGCAGGACGTTCGGGAACACCAGCGGGGAGATCAGGGAGGCCCTCGGAGACTGGTCGGCCACCGCCGGAGCCCACGCCTCCCGCATCGAGCGCGCCTCCGACGCCTCGGGCAGGACGATCACCCTTCTGGAGCAGACGCGGGACACCCTCGACCGGCTTCCCAGCACGCTCGGCGGCGTCCTGGCCGAACTGCCGACGAGGGGAGGGGGCCTCGCGGACGGCGAGGTCACCGACCTGAAGCAGGCGATCGTCAGGCTCCAGCTCGCGGTCGACCGCGCGGCGAGCACCTTCGAGGCCTCCCCGCGCGACACCGCCCAGCCCGGCCAGTCCGGTCTCGCTCAGCCCGGCCCCGGTCACTCCGGTCACTCCGGTCAGGAGGACGGTCACGGCAACGGCCAGGCCGCCCGCCAGAGGACCTCCCGGTGAGCGCCCGCAGAAGGACCTCCACCTCGTCCCTGCTGGCCGGCTGGCTCTTCGCCGACCTGCTGCTCGGAGTAACGATCATCATGCTGGGGGCGCAGGGGCCCTCCCCCTCCCCCGCCCAGTCTCCGGCGGCCGTCGCCCAGGACCTGCCGGACACCGCCCAGGTCCTCCCCGAGGCCGTACGGCTCCTGCCGGACGCCACCGGGTCCCCCGCCGAGGAGGATCCCGCGTCCGCCCAGCCGAGCCCCTCGGATTCCTCCAGTCCTTCGGCAGGCGCCTCCACCGCCTCGGCGAACGCCTCGCCGAGCCCCGCACCGGCCCCCTCGCCCGCGACGGACACCTCGGCGGACCCCACGCCGTCCCCTTCGACGGATCCCTCGACGGACCCCTCGTCAGACCCCTCGTCGGACACCGCGCCGAGCCCCCGGCCGACCCCGTCCCCCTGTGTCAGCCGCCTCGGAGCGGTCCAGGCGAAGCCGATCACGATCTCGTTCCGGCTCACTCCCGGGGCCGGTGACGGCCCGCTGGCCTCGCAGGTCAGGCAGGAGCTGCTCAAGCACAGGGAACACCTGGCGGGAAAGCACGCGGGCATGGTCCTGACCTTCGGCGCGGACGGCGGCGCGGGAGAGGGCGTCCGCCTGGCGACCCGCGTCAACACGGCCATCCGCGAGGCGTACCCGCGCATCTTCGGAGCCGCCGTGACCCGCAACTTCCACGACCTCTCCGCCCCGCCCGGGTCGATCTCCATGGAGATCTACCTCATCACCTACAGCTGCTCCCCGGCGTCCGAAAAGCCCGGCTCCTAGTACTTTCACCGGGGCTGTGGTGGCTCCCGAGCACCGGCACTGCGAGTGTCGGCACGGGTGTGTCCAGCGCCTTCGGACGGCGCGTCCCGCTGAGCGTTCCCGGTCACGGCACCGGCTACGGCGAGGCTCCGCGGGACGGCCCCGGCCAGGGCGGCGGCAGTTCGGCGCGCACCGGAGACGGGGCGACCCCGCCGACGCCGGAGGCGGGCGACCGCCGGGCGAAACAGGAAAATTCCTCCGCCTCGGCTGTCGATTTGCCGATGATCAAGTCGACGTATGTATGCGGGGCCGAACGTGCCCTGATGACACCGCCGCCGCAGGACATAGGAGACCCTTCCATGGTTGACGAGAGCAACACGGTGACCGAACGGAGCGCCGCGCCGATCGCGCAGCTGCGTGCCACGGTCAGCGGCCGGGTCCTCGTGCCCGGCGACGCCGGTTACGACGAGGCCCGCACCGTGTATCCCGGCGGGATGGACCAGCGTCCGGCCGTCATCGTGCAGCCCGCCGACGCGGCCGACGTCACGCAGGTCGTCTCGGTGGCCCGCGAGAGCGGGGTGCCGTTCGCGGTCAAGAGCGGCGGCCACAGCGTCTTCTCCCTCTGTGACGACGGCATCGTGCTCGACCTGTCCTCGCTGCGCGACCTGCGGGTCGACCCTGAGACGCGCACCGTCTGGGCCCAGCCGGGCGTGACCACCAGGGACTTCAGCCTCGCCGCGGCCGAGCACGGCCTCGCCATCGGCTTCGGGGACGTCGGCAGCGTGGGCCTCGGCGGCATCACCGTCGGCGGCGGCGTCGGCTACCTGTCGCGCAAGTACGGCCTGACGATCGACGACCTGCTGGCGGCCGAGGTCGTCACCGCCGACGGGGAGGTGCGCCTGGTCGACGCCGAGCACGAGCCCGACCTGTTCTGGGCGATCCGCGGCGGCGGCGGCAACTTCGGCGTGGTGACCCGGATGCGGTTCCGGCTGCACGAGCTCGGCACGATCCTCGGCGGCATGCTGATGCTTCCCGCGACGGCCGAGGTCATCGACGGCTTCGTCAAGGAGGCGCAGCGGGCTCCCGAGGAGTTGTCCAGCATCGTCAACATCATGACGGCGCCGCCGATGCCGTTCGTGCCCGAGGAACTGCACGGCAAGCCGGCCGTCCTGGCGATGCTGGTCTACGCCGGCGAGGTCGAGGCCGGCGAGCGCGCCGTCGCGCCCTTCCGGGCCCTGGCCACGCCGATCGTCGACTTCGTCGGGCCGATGACGTACCCGGAGGTGTATCCGCCCGACGAGGAGGGCTACCACCCGGTCGCCGCGTCGCGCAACCTGTTCGCCGACGACATCGACCTCGACGACGCCGCGCTGATCGTGGAGCGGATCACGACGTCGAAGGCCAGCATGGCGGCGGTGCAGGTGCGCGTCCTCGGCGGGGCCCTGGCCCGGGTACCTCAGGACGCCACCGCGTTCGCCCACCGCGACCGCGCCATAATGCTCAACGTCGCCGCCGTGTACGAGAACCCCGACGAGGCCGAGGAGCACACCCGCTGGGTCGAGGAGGTGACGGCGGCGCTGCAGAAGGGCGTTCCCGGCGCGTACGTCAACTTCCTCGAGGACGACAGCGAGGCCCGGATCCAGGAGGCGTACCCGGAGCCGACCTGGACGAGGCTGCGCGCCGTCAAGCGCGTCTACGACCCGGCCAACCTGTTCCGGCTGAACAGCAACATCCCGCCCGCCGACGACTGAGCGCACGGCCTCGCCCGTCGCCCTGGAGCATGACACCCGACCGGTTCCCCACCGGTCAGGCGCGACCGCCCGGCCCGCAGCCGGGCGGTCGCCCTGACGGCTACGGTCTGGCCGGCTCGCGGTGGACGACGACGCCGTCCCCGCGTCCCGGGTACGCCATGATCAGCAACCGCTGCCCGCTGCGCTTCTCGCCCTTCCAGCTGAGCCAGCCATGGTGGACGCGGATCCGGTAGTGGCCCTTGCCGCGGAAGGCGAGGTTGGGGAACTCGTATACGCCCATCATCTCGCGGAGCGAGGCCTCGCCGTCCGGACTGAGGTAACCGACCTCGACGACGTGGCTCCACCCCCTGGTCTCCACGGGCGGGCGGCGCGTGTACGTCTCGATGGCGGTACAGGTCGCGATGTCGGAGGCGACGAGAACCATCAGGTGGCCGGGGAGCGCGGCGACCAGCCGGTTCTTCTGCGCGAGGCCGAGCAGGCCGTCCTCGTGGGGATCACCGGGAGCGCCCTCCTCGGACGCCTCCAGGACCCCGTAGTCCGGTCCCAGGCTCTCCGAGCGCCTGAACACCGACACCGGTTCGACGAGCGGGCGATGCCACGGCGTCTCGTCGCACTTGCGCCGCTCCTGCGCGCCCCACTCCTGGATCTCCCGCTCCTCCTCGTCGAGCTCCGCCTTGACGACCGCGGCCGCTCGCGGGCAGATCTCGGCGATGGCGTAGGCCAGCTCACGCACGTCGACACCGCCGGCCGCGCGGACGCGGGCGATCTCCCGTGGATCGTCGCGGGTGTAGACACCGCACAGCCCGCGTCCGTACGCCACCAGCGCCAGGTCGGGGGTGTCCTGGGCGAACGGCGGCGTGTCGGAGGTCCGCACCTTGCACACGAAGGCCCGTTCGCCGGTCGCCGGCAGCGGCTCGAAGGGGCGCTCGTCCCAGGGCTCCGGCGGCACGCAGTCCCTCTGCGAGGTGACCGGCCCGCGCGCGTGGTCGGCCACGGGGACGAGGCAGAGTGCCGCGACCGACGCGACGCCCGCCACCGCCACCCGGTACGGCGAGCGCCTGGCCGGGCTCGCGCCGTACAGGAACACCAGAAGGAGGGCGGACCCGACGAAGGCGGCGCTGTGCCACAGCGGCGAGACGCCGAGGAAGATCTCGCTCCCGCCGCTCCCCCGGCTGAACATCCAGCCGGGACGGATCCGCGGGCCCTCGTACACGAACTCCGCGCTGCCGTCCGACAAGGCGGAGGCCTGGCCGGTGACGGCGGTGACGACCCCGACCAGGGCGGCGAGGGCCAGGGTGAACACGGTCGCCCGCACGAGGCGCCGCGTCCTCCGTCGCACCGCGACCAGGACCAGGACGCCGAGGCCGCCGACCCCGACGAGGACGTCGAAGCTCCACCAGAGCGCCTGCACGCCCATGCTCGGGGAGTTCGCCCGGAAGAAGGAGTCGACCGCTCCCCTCGGCCCGATCCAGAGCGGCAGGCCGTGCGCGAGGTTGACGGCCGCGGGAAGCAGGGGCAGCACGACGGCGGCGGCCCGCAGTGACCGCCGTCCGGCCGGGATCCTGGGCGGGAGCGGCCTTTCCGCGGGCGGGACGGCCTTCGCGCGCGGATCCGCGAGATCGTGGGCGGACCGGGCCAGCCACACCGACACGAGGACGTCGAACGCGTTGCCGACGCCGACGATCACCATGAAACGGAAGGCGCTGGTGGAGAAGGCGTCGAACACCACCGGTATGACGAGGAACGAGACCGTCGTGGAGGCGGCCCCCGACCACACGGTGGTCCTTCCCCAGCGGCCGTCCCCGGCCTGGGCCACCAGGGTGAGCACCATCCAGAGCAGCCAGGGCAGTCTCCCCATCCAGGCCAGCGAGAAGACCACTTCGAGCGGTTCGAGGCCGAGCCCGCCGAACACCTCCGCGCCGATCGTGGACACCGCGTCGAGCACTCCGGCCACGAGCGCGACGAGCCGCAGCGCGCGGGGAGCGCCGACCAGCACCAGGTGGAACAGCACGACGAGGGCGAGTTGCCCGGCCTTGTGGACGGCGTCCACCCACCAGGGCGACGGGAGCGGCAACAGGAAGACCAGGGAGTAGAGCAGGTTGCCGTACAGCACCGCCCGCAACCACCGAACCCGCCTTCCCCTCCCCTTTTCCTCCGCCGGAGCCCGATCCTGACCGGCTCCCCGCTCCATCGCCCGCCCGCGGAGGATCTGCCACAGAGCCCAGCCCTGTCCTCCTCCGAGCAGGAGAAGTGTCAGCGCGTACCACCGCACGACCGAGTCCGACCCCGACGCGTCCCAGCGGACCGCGAGCCATCCGAGGAGCCTGACGTCGCCGCCCACCAGCGCGACGGCCCCCGCCCCGACGACCGCGAGCACATAGCCACCCGCGACGAACGCAGCGAAACGGCCGAAACGATAACGGCGCACACGCACTTCCCAGAGACGGATCAGACGAACGAAGCGCCCAACCCTAGCGACTCCCCCACCCGAAGTCGATCAACGATCCGCCGCGTACCGGAGGCGATGTCCCACGCGGAGCGGGCGGGTCGCCGACCGGCGACGGGCCTGCACCCGTCCCGCCGAATCAGATCGGGGCGGGCAGGTCGCCGACCGGCGACAGGCCTTCACCCGTCCCACCGCGTCGAATCGGAGGGAGCGGCTCGCCGACCGGCCTTCACACGACCCGCTGAATCGCCGCGACGAGTCGTTCGCTGCTGTCGAGGGCGGCCCGCAACCCCTGCGCGGGCGGCGAGCCCGCACGCTGGTGGAGGACGACACCCAGGACCAGCCGACGCCCGCTGCGCGCCGCCCACATCAGGTTTCCTCCGGCGGCGGTGCTGGAGCCGGTCTTGAGTCCGATCACACCGGACGTGCCGAGCAGCGTGTTGGTGTTGAGGATCTTTCCCACGATGCCGGGAACGGTGGTCTCCCGGGTGGCGACGATGGCGCGCAGCACCGCGTTCCCCATGGCCGCGCGGGCCAGTTTGAGCTGGTCCACCGCGGTGCTCCGGGTGGTGTCCTCGTAGCCGCTGGCACCGGTGTAGACGGTGTCGGTCATGCCCAGCTCGGCGGCGGCCCGGTTCATCTTCCCGACGAAGGCCTTCTGGCTGCCCGCGTCCCAGCGGGCCAGCAGGCGGGCGATGTTGTTGCCCGAGGGGATCAGCATGAGCTGCAGCAGCTGCCGCTGGGTGTAGGACCGGCCCTGGATGACGTAGACGGTCGACTCGTCGTGGGAGGAGCTTTCCTGTTCGGCCAGGGTGTCGATCGTGATGAGCGGGCCGTTCTGCCCCGTCCTGAGCGGATGCTCCTTGAGGATGACGTAGGCGGTCATCACCTTGGTGAGGCTCGCGATCGGCACCGGCGTCTGGGCGCCCCTGACGCCGAGGAGGCCGCGCCCCTCGACCTCGACGGCCGCCTGGCCTTCCCGCGGCCAGGGGAGGGCTTCGTCGGCCGCCGCGGGGACGGCTCCCCTCTGGCCGGTCAGGATCAGGCCCAGCAGGGCGACGCCGGCGGTCAGGGCGGCGAGGTAAGGAAGGGCTCTCATGAGAGCCACCTTGGGCGGCTCAGGTGTCAACCTTGCAGAAGCGGTGTATTGGCGGCCGCTTGACCGTGTATCAATCACGTATCCCCAGGTGGATCGTGGCAGCGGGCGTCACCGCCAGGCGCGTTGCCGAGTTCCGGTCACGAGCCGGTCGCGTGCGCCCGCTCCCGAGCGGTCGCCGGTTCCCGACCCGGCTCCCGTAAGGCGGGCGCGTTCCTCAGCGGAGCGCGTCGACGGGTTCCATCCGGGCGGCGCGGAGCGCCGGGTAGAGGCCGGCCAGCAGCCCGACCAGGGCTCCCGCGGCAGGGGCGGCGAGGGCCAGCCGTACGTCGAGGACGGGGGTCCACTGCTTGGCCGCCGAGACGGCGACGACGGCCACCATGCCGAGGCTGGCGCCGATCACACCGCCTGTCAGCCCGGTCAGCGTGGACTCCAGGAGGAACTGCGCGGCGATGTGGCGGCGGGCGGCGCCGAGAGAACGGCGCAGGCCGATCTCGGCGACGCGCTCCATGACCGTCACCAGGGTGACGTTGGCGATGCCGACGGCGCCGACGACGAGCGAGACCAGGCCCAGGATCAGGAACAACCCGTTGACGTCGTCCTGCACCCCGTCACGCGCCCTGGTCGGGCTGGGTGGGGAGATCACCTGCAGCATGCCCTCGTTGCCCGGGCTGAGCGCGGTCGCCGCCTGCCCGGCGATCAGGTCGACGGCGCCGAGGCTGGTGTTGATCAGCACTCTGGTCACGTCCCGCAGGCCGTAGCGCCTGCCGATCGTCGGCGGCAGCATCACCGCGCCGCCGAAGCCCTTCTCCCGGCGGAACGCGCCGAGAATGCCGATGACGGTGTAGGCGCGGCCCTCGATGAAGACCGCCGGTGCCCGGTCCACCCGGGTGATGCCGAGCATCGCGGCCGCCTGCTCGCCCAGCACGACGACCTGGTCCGCGCGTTTCAGGTGCCCGGCGTCGAAGTACCGCCCCTGGAGCATCCGGCCCTTGACCGCCGCGGGGAGGCCGGGCGTGCTGGCGATCACCGTCAGGGTCTGGGCTCCCGCCCTGGCGGGATCGACGAGCTTGTTGGACCGCACGCTCAGGTTGGCGCTCTCCCTGGCCTCCGACACGGCCGCCGCCGACTCCACCCCGCGCAACCTGGTCACCTGGTCGACGGCGTCCCAGCCGACCAGGGGGCTGCCCTCGTTCTCCTGCACCTCGACGGTCACCGACGTGGCGGTGAGCTCGTCGAAGCGGCCGACGATCTGGTTGCCCGCCGTGGCGGCGACGCCGAGGGTGATGACGAGCGTGGTGATGCCGAGCACGGTGCCGAGGGTGGTGAGCGCCGTACGGACCGGGCGAGCCAGCATGCCCGCCATGGCCTCGGTCCACAGGTCACGGATCTTCACTGAGCACCCCGTCGGTGATCCTGACCCGGCGCCCCGCCCGGTCGCTGACCTCGTTCTCGTGCGTGATGACCACGATCGTCATCCCCTGGTCGCGCAGGTCGTCGAACAGGTCGAGGACGGCGTCGGTGTTGTGGCTGTCCAGGTTGCCCGTGGGTTCGTCGCACAGCAGCAGGGAGGGCCCGCCCATCAGCGCCCTGGCGATGGCCGCGCGCTGGCGCTCGCCTCCGGAGAGACGATCGGGCAGGAAGTCCACCCGGTGGGACAGGCTCACCCGCTCCAGCGCCCGCAGCGCCCTGGCCCTGCGGGTCCTCCTGTCGTGCTTGCCGTACACCTCGGCGAGCATGACGTTCTCCACCACGCTGCGGTGGGCGAGCAGGTGGAAGGACTGGAACACGAAACCGATGCGGCTGCCGCGCATCCTGGTCCTGGCGCCGTCGCCCATCGTGATCGTCTCGACGCCGTCGAGCCGGTAGCTGCCCGAGGTGGGCCGGTCCAGCAGGCCGAGGACGTTGAGCAGGGTCGACTTGCCCGCCCCCGAGGGGCCGACGATAGCCACATAGTCGGATTTATCCACTGTGAGGGATATCTCTGACAGTGCGCGCACCGGAGGCTCGGTGGGGAACTCCTTCGACAGCGACTCCAGCGCGATGACGGGCTCAGGCATTGCCGGTCACCACCCTGTCCCCCTCCTTGAGGTCACCGGAGACCTGGACGCTGCCGTCGGCGGTGAGGCCGGTGCGCACCTCGACCTCCCTGGTCCTGTCCGTGGAGACCTCCACCTGCACGCGCGGCCTGCCGTCCGCCGCGGTGATCACCGCGGCGACCGGGACGACCAGGACCTCCTCGTCGGTCGAGCCCACCGTCACCCGCGCCGTGACCGTGGCCCCCGACAACCCCTTGAGCCCCTTCATCGAGACCGGGGTGATCAGCACCGACTCGGAGCTGATCGCCCCGTTCTTGGCCCCGCCTCCCAACGCGGTGAGGGTCGCGGAGATGGTCTCGCCGGACTCGGTCTCGATGACCGCCGCCATTCCTCGCTTCAGCAGCTTGGCCTCGGCCGCGTCGACCGACCCTGAGAGCACGAACGTCGAGCTCGTCACCGTGGCGACCGCCTTGTCCACCACCTCGCCCGCCTTGACCCCCGCCTTGCGCAGGCGGGCCGGCAGCCTGGGCAGGAAGACCACCTCGCCGGGCGGGACCGTGGTGCCGAAGGTGCGGGAGTACTCCGCCAGGAGGGTCCTGGCCGCGGCCAGGTCCCTCCTGGCGTTGGCCACCCTGAGCTTGACCGGCGAGAGCTGTCTGGCCTGCCGCAGCGCCTGCTCCGCCACGGTCACCGCCTCCCGCGCGTCACGTACGGCCTTGCGCAGTTCGGTCAGCCGCTTTCCGCGCGCCCGCCCCGCCTCCTCCCGAGCGCGGTCCATCGCCCTGCGGGCCGAGTCCAGCTCCGCGCGGGCGTTGACCACCCGTAGCTCCAGCAGCTCGGTGTCGACCGTCGGCTGCGGCTCCGGCTCGGGCTCGGGCTGTGGCGGTGGCTGCGGTTCCGACGTCGCGCTCGGCGTGGGCGTCGGCTTGGGCGTCGGCTTCGGCGAGTTCCGCGCCCGCCGCGCTTCGGCGAGCGCCTGCTCGGCCTCCAGCAGCTTCTCCTCGGCCGCGCGCACGGCCGCCTCCGCGGCCTCCAGCCTGGCCTCGTCCTCGAGCGTGCCCTCCTGCGACTCGGCCGCCCTCAGCTCGCGCTCCGCCACCTTGAGATCCTGTTCGGCGTTGCGCAGCTTGAGCCTGAGCGGCAGCACGTCACGGCCCTGGTCGAGGGCCTTCTGCTCGGTGAGCAGTGTCTCCTGGGCGGTCTGCACGGCTCTGCGCAGGCTGTCGAGCTCCTGCCTGGCCGTCAGCGCGGGCTGCTGGGCCTCGTAGCCGTGCTTGGCGTAGAACGCGGTCACCGCGGCGATGGTCGCCCGGTCGAACACGCCGGTCCGCGACACGCGCAGCGCCTTCTGCAGCTGCTTCACATCCTCCCCCTTGGCTCCGGGGCTGAGCGTCCTGTGCATCGGCACCCTGCCGGTGAAGGTGAAGACCGGCCGCCCGTTGACCTCCATGAGCACGCCGCCCTCCGTGACCCTGCCGGGCCGGGGCGCGCGCGTCGCCCGCTGGGCGCCGTCGTCGCCGCCGACCACCCCGGCCAGCGTGATCGGCAGCGGCGAGCCGTACTCCAGCGTGCCCGAGACCACCACGGTGCTGACCAGCTTGCGCCGCTCCACCGGAGCGGTCACCAGCGAGGGTTCGGGCGGTCTGCGCAGGGCGGCCTCGTCCGCGGGGGACCGCAGCCGGCCGCCCACCCCCCAGCCCACGCCCGCGACGACCAGCGCACCCGCCACCACCACGAGCAGCGGCTTCCTGCGAGGCGATCTCATCACTGCGGCAGGAAGCCGAATCTCGCCGCGGCGTCCGCGCGGAGCCGCGCCTGCATGGGGCTGAAGACCGCGTAGAAGTCCTTGCCGCACTCAAGGTCGTCGAGCGCGGCCTTGATCTCCCTGGTGAGGTACGGCCTGGCCTCCTCGGGGGACAGCTTCCCCTTGAACCCCTCCAGCTGCGTGACCCAGCGTTGCGGGCCGTGGGCGGCCAGGTCGAGCGGCCTGGTGGAGGCCACCCTCTCGCCCTTGGACGACAGGCAGTCCGCGAAGGCCCCCGACAGCCTCACGAGCTCGGCGTCGCCGTTGAGTTCCTTGTCGACCGCCTCGATGGCGTCGGCCGTCAGGTTGGAGAAGTCCCTGATGCTCTTGATCTCCAGGCCGAACACCTGCTTGACCGCCGAGACGTAGCAGGTCGTGACGCTCTGGTCGTACACCTTCTTCTGCGCGCTCGGCAGAGCCTGCGCGATGGCCTCGTTGGGGTCCTTGTCGGCGTTCTTGTCGGCGTTCTCCGGTGTCGGATAGACGACGGAGGCGAAGACGCCGAAGCCGTACTTGGCGCGCGTCTCCTTCATCGCCGCGTAGTCGCCGCTGTTGAGACGCCTCTCAAGCTCGGACTCCTTGGGCTGGCGCACGTAGGCGACGTAGGAGAAACCCTTCTGCTTCATGCAGGTGGCGATGAGGGTCTCCCGCGCCCTGCGCTTGTCGGCCGCCGGGGACGCGGCCTGACCGGGCGTCGCGGCGTCCCCGGCCTGCCCGGACGTCGAGGCGCCCTCGGCGCATCCGGTCAGCAGGACCAGGCCGAGCAGAGCGCAGACGATCAATCGGTTCGACATGGCGATCACTCTTGGAGGCCCGCGTATCCACGCCGTGTGCTCCCCGTATCCACACCGGCTCAACCGCGTATCCGTTGCGTATCGGGACCGCCGGGACAGGTCTGCGCATCGGGGGGTGACGGTGCCCGCCGTCACCCATAATGGAACGATCCACATCGACGTCGTCGACGCCGGACCGGCCGACCACCGGTCCCGTCCCGCGCGGAGGTGGACGCCGGCGGCGGGGGCGGACGCGGCCTGCGACCGGTCCACGGATCGCCTCGGCCTGGGGCCGGCAGGAGATCCCCGCGGGCCGGATGGTCCGGTTCCGACTGGCGGGAGACTGAAACAATGATCAAGTGGGACTGCCCACCTCGCTGCCTGAGCACCCACGCCGCCCCCGCGCGGTCCCACTGCGAGACATTGACGTGGACCGCTCCACCCGAGCGGGCACAGGCCCGGGTCATCCGGTGGACGTGCGACTGCGAGACGGTCTTCTTCGAGCTGTGCCAGGCGGACGGCCTGCGCTTCATCCGCCGGACGAAACGGACGGGAAGAAAGCTCCTGGTCGAGGAGAGCGACCACTGGCCGCCCGGCGAGGCCGACGCCATGTGGACCGCCCTGCTGTTCGGCCTGGTGCGCTAGCCGGAGTCACCCTGTCGTCAGCGCTCTCGGTGCCGGTGTTCGCTTCGTCCTGTCTCCCTTTTGGATTTCTCGCGCCACGGGTCGGAGAACGTCGGCCATAGGCGGCATCGCCTCAGGGGCGATGCCGCGATGGGAAAGGAGGGGAATGAGAGCGCCGTAACCGCCGTCCGGAAGAACGGCGCACCCCCGCCCACTCGTCACACTCTCCCCGGGCACGAGGCATGGCAGAGGGCGTGCCCTGCCCCGTACGGCGAGCGCACGGGCCAGGGCGACCTGTGACCGACGTTCACTACCCGTTCCAGAGCACCCCGCGGCGGTGGTGGAACGGATGAATGACGAAGTCGTCCGTCTCCTCCGCGGCATCGGCGGTGGCGGCGTCAGCCTGCCGTCGGATCTCCAGCGCCCTTTCCCGCAGCCGCCGACGTTCACGACGCTCGTAGAAGTTGGCGTCCTCGGCCACGGCCCCGCCACGGCCGTACGCCCCCAGATAGGTGAAGAACTCGACGCGGAACCGGCTCCTCTTCGGAATGGGACGCCGCCCCGCGGCTTCGGCCGCTCTGAGCTCGGACGCGGAGTAACGGAGATCGGTGATCGTGACGGTCCTCCAGGGATCGGATATGCGGCGACCCGGGCGACGGGTGTCGGGCAGTCGCGAGGATCGGATGTGGTGTGCGGTGCGGGACATGGCGACCTCCAGCAACCGCCAAGGCTCTCTCGGCGGCGCTAGGTGAAGCCGCTCACCGACACCCCTGATCGCATGGTCATGATCGTAACCTGGTCCGCCACGGCACTCCACGGAGACGAACGGCTTCAGGCCAGGCGAGAACTCCGGCGTCCCGCGACGGGCCGGATCTCATACGAAAGGTCATGAAGCCGTCACCGTGTGAGATGTGACATCGTGGATGCACACCTCGTGAACCGTACGCACCATCTTCACCACGGGGACGCCGACGCGAAGAGGAGAGACCATGTCGAACCCGCCGCTTCCGGAGGAAGCAGTCGCCATGCTGAAGAAGCCGAATCCCGCTGTCATCGCGACGCTTCAACCCGACGGCCAGCCGGTGTCCACGGCCACCTGGTACCTGTGGGACGACGGCCGGATCCTGGTCAACATGGACGAGGGCCGCAAGCGGCTGAGCCACATCCGCAACGACCCCAGGGTCACCCTCACCGTGCTCGACGAGGACGGCTGGTACACCCACATCAGCGTCATCGGGCGTATCGTCGAAATCCGCGACGACGAGGACCTGACCGACATCGACAGGGTGTCCCAGCAGTACACCGGCGGGAAGTACCCCCGGCGGGACCGCAAGCGGGTCAGCGCCTGGATCGAGATCGACCGCTGGCACGGCTGGGGCGCGCTCAAGGACAACAAACAGGCCTGACAGCACGCCCGCCCGTCTCGGCTTCTCCCCTGGCTCATGCGTGATTCCTACGGAGTCAGGGCTGCGGGAGAGGTGGCGGAAACCGCCCCTCGGACGATCAGCGGCGTCGCAGTGACGGGTCGAGCAGCGCGGGCGGAGTGTCGTGCTTTTCGTGTGCGGCGAGGTCGGTGCCGGGAGCGACGATCGTGTCGATCGCGTCGAGCACGTCGGCGGAGAGCACCGTGTCCGCGGCGGCGAGTTGTGAGTGCAGGTGCTCCAGTGTGCGGGGGCCGATGATCGCGCTGGTCACGGCGGGGTGCGCGGTCACGAATCCGAGCGCGAGCTGGATCATGGTCAGGCCGGCCTCGTCCGCGACCTTGGCCAGCCGCTCGACCGCGTCGAGCCTGGCCCGGTTGGAGGGGATGGCGGTGTCGAAGCGTTGCGGCATGAACACTGAGCGGTTGGTGGTGATCTCCCGGCCTTCGCGGATCGCGCCCGACAGCCAGCCCGAGGCCAGCGGGCTCCAGACCAGCACACCGAGCCCGTACTGCTCGGTCACGGGCAGCACGTGGCCTTCGATTCCGCGCTGCAGGATCGAGTAGCTGGGCTGTTCGGTGACGTAACGGCTCAGGTGGTTGTCGCGGGCGGCCCACTGGGCCTGCACGATGCGGTAGGCCGGGAAGGTCGAGGAGCCGAAGTAACGGATCTTTCCCGCGCGCTGCAGGTCGGTCAGGGCCGACAGCGTCTCCTCGTCGCCGGTGTTCGGGTCCCACCGGTGGATCTGGTAGAGATCGACGTGGTCGACGCCGAGGCGACGCAGGCTGTTGTCCAACTCGGTGACCAGCCAGCGGCGCGAGCTGCCCTGATGGTTGCGCTCGTCGCCCATGGGCATGCCCGCCTTCGTGGCCAGCACGATGTCGTCACGGCGACCGGCGACGGCTTTGCCGACCATCTCCTCCGACTCGCCGCCGCTGTACATGTCGGCGGTGTCGATGACGTTGATCCCGCCCTCGAGAGCGGCGTCGACGACGGCGGTGACCTCGTCCTGGGTGGTGCGCCCGATCCTGCCGAAGTTCATCGCGCCGAGTGCGAGGGAGCTGACCCGCACACCGGTGCGGCCCAAGGTGCGGTACTGCATGACCGTGTCTCCTTTCGTTGGTGATCCATTGGGAGTGAAGCGTGGTGGAAGGGCGCGGCTTGGCCGTCGGCCCCCTGCTCTGACATCATGAACAAACGGAACGATGTCCCGTTTGACGATACGGAACGTTGTCCCGTTTAGCAAGCTCGACAACGGAGGAAGCGGCGCGATGAACGACGGCGACGAGGGCACAGGGCACACGGCCCGGTCCAAGCGGGCGGACGCCCGGCGCAACGAGAAGACCCTGCTCGACGCGGCTGCCGCGATCTTCGTCACGTCAGGCGTCGAAGCGCCGGTACGCGACATCGCGGCCAAGGCCGGCGTCGGAACGGCCACGATCTACCGCCACTTCCCGACGCGGGCGGACCTCATCATCGCCGTCTACCGGCACCAGGTCGAAGCCTGCGCCGAGGCCGGTCCGGCCCTGCTGGCGACCAGCGCGACTCCGCACGCCGCGCTGGGGCGATGGATCAACCTCTTCGTCGACTTCCTGGTCACCAAGCACGGGCTCGCCGCCGTGCTGCGGTCCGACGACGCCGGCTTCGACGCGCTGCACGCCTACTTCCTCGACCGCCTCGTGCCCGTGTGCGCCCAGTTGCTCGAAGCCGCAGCCCGTTCCGGCGAGATCCGCTCCGGCCTGGAGGCCTACGAGCTCATGCGCGGCGTCGGGAACCTCTGCATAGGCGCGGACAGAGATCCCCGCTACGACGCACGCCGGCTGGTCGAGCTCCTCATCGCAGGACTGCGCCGACCACACTGACGGTTCGTGCCGCCGGGGCGGCCCGGCGACTCCACGCCCCCGCAAGGCCTGGTCCGGCTCATCACCTGGAGTCACTTGGAGCCGTCGCCACAGGCTACGACCTCAGGTCGACATCCCGGGTCCGGAATGCCTTCGAGAAGATCGGGAAGGGAGAGGCACCATGAAGGCACTGGGGATGCTTGGACAGGTCGCGCTGCCGGGGGAGGTCGCCTCGGTTCCCAAGGCGCGGCACTACGTTCGCGACCTGCTGGACGCCAACGGCCACGCGCACCACGACGACGCGCTCCTCCTGCTCAGCGAACTCGTCACCAACGCGGTCCGGTACTCCCACTCGGGGCGTCCCGGCGGACGGCTGGTGGTTTCCGTGGCCGCACATGATGGAACGCTCCACATCGACGTGACCGACGCCGGATCGGCCGACCACCGACCTCGGTTCCGCTCGGAGGTGGACGCCGACAGCGGAGGCGGACGCGGCCTGTGGCTCGTCCAGGAGATCGCCTCGACCTGGGGCTGGCACGAGATCCCGACCGGCCGGGTCGTCTGGTTCCAACTGGCGGGAGGGTGAAACGATGATCCTCTGGGACTACCCACCCCGCTGCCAGGGCCCCCACGTCGCCTCCCCGCGCTCCCACTGCGAGGCCCTCAGATGGAACGCTCCACATCGGAAGGGGCACACCAAGGCCGTCAGGTGGACGTGCGACTGCGAGACGACCTTCTTCGAGCTGTGCCAGGCGGACGACCTGCGCTTCATTCGCCGAACCAAACGCACGGCGGGAAACCCCCTGGTCGAGGAGAGCGACCGCTGGCCGGCCGCCGAGGCGGACGCCATGTGGACCGCGCTCCTGTTCGGCCTGGTGCGCTGAACGCCGTCGACGAACCTGTATGAAGCCATCGGACAAGTCCCGGTATTCACTGCCGCATGGAACCTCAGCACGGTTCACACGACCGGCGTGTCCGGGTCCTGGGTTCCCACGTACTTCGCGTTGAGCCCACGGCACGGACCCTGCCCGGCGGGCAGCTCCGTCCGAGTGACGGATGTCGCCCTGTCAAGGGGGAGAGAGACCTTGTAGAGGACGCACAGGCCGGTTTCCTCCTTCCTGAAAGTCACACGAAAGTAGGCAACGATATCGATGCTTTCGGACGTGCGTTCGGCGACCCACTGGAGACCTACGGCCTTTCTCACCTCCCCCTTGGTCAGCTTTCCGTCGTCCGCCGCCGCCGCCAACTCCTGGACGGCGGCGACGGAACGCAGCCTTACGTTTTCCGCCTCCCTGCGTTCCCCACTGGCGGGCCATTCGACCTTCAACCACCAGAGGAACGCGGCGAAGAGCCCCAGGAGAGCGACGAGCACCAGGCCGACGGCGATTGAGATAACCCGGAAGACAACCTTTCCCACTTATCCTCACCGTCCGCCTGGTGTCGCATATCCGTTCGCCCTTGCGATGAGGATCCCTGGTAGCCGATTTGGGCCAGCCGGGTCTGCATGGCCTGAGCATAACCCGTGATCCCGGCCGCCTTCGGATGAAAGGACTCACGACTGAGACACGTATCGGGCAGCCAGTCCCACAGGCAGGCCTGACTGGCGGGATCGGCGCACACAGCCGGCTTCGATCACTATTCTGGCCTTGCCCGCCCCCCCGGCCATCCCGCCTGGAGGCGTGCTGGACTGCATGACCAGCGGAGATGTCAAATACGCCAGCAGTCCTACCGGATCATGGATATGGCAGTACAACAGTCATCACCTCAGTCACGCGAACTCACAGTGGCCCTGATTTGGAAAGGACTCTGTCAGTGAAGCGGTCTGTCGCCGTCCTCGCCATTGTTTCGGCCCTTGGCCTGAGTGGCTGCGCGGAAAAGAATGCCACCAGCGACGTCGCCGCGCCCCAGGCCGCCCATGAGAGGCGTGGGGCTCTTGACGTGTCGGCTCTTCGGATCATGGAGGCCGACTTCCAGGCTCTCCCCTCGCCGGAGGCGTTGGCAGAGGTTCAGTCGATCGTCGCCGTGGGTGTGGTAGACGGCTGGCAGGAAGGTCCGGCTCTGGCCTCCTATCCCAACGGGCCGCTCGAACACCGGATCTTCCTCAGGATAAAGGTCACCCAGCCCCTGAAGGGAGTCAAGGACGGGAAACTGAAAAATGATTCGCTGGTCTTTGTCGACCTGTACCGGGGCGCCGTCGTCCGGGACGAATCAAAAAAGCCCGAGGAGTGGCTGCCCAGGAAGTCTCCGGAAAACTTCGAGAAGTCCATTCCCGCCGGCACCAGAGCCACGGTTTTCGTGAACGAGCACATCCCTTATGAGGGAGCCGTCGTGAAGCCGGGGGCGGCCCTCCCTGAAAACGCCGTTCTCACCAGCCCTCCCCCTCAGGGCCTTGTGTTCGAGGACCAGAGACTTGTGCAGCAGAACAAGGCGGACGGCCAGGTCATCGTGGGCGGAATCGAGCCGCTGGACGTCGCGGGAACGCGATCGGGATGGCTGGAGCCCAAGAACATGGACGAGCTGATCGCACGTCTTAAACTTCACGGTTTCTCCGGGTGAGGCCAGGCGTGGAATGACCTGTCCACCAAAGCAGATGGACAGGTAAATCCTCTGCGGGGCGGGGAACTCGCTTCCAGGTTCCGTCATGGTGGTCGAGTTTCGCCGGTTCCGGTACGGCTACGGCCTTCAGGTCGAGCCCCTGCCGTTTGTTCCCTAAGTCCAGAAATTTCGGGGGATCCTCATCCACTTCGCGGCGATGGTCAGACCGACGGGGAGCCGTCCTCCGGGAGCCAGAACTGGAGTGTGAGGAGGTTGATCCGATAGAGGTGGCGGGGAAAGCCCGGCTCCCCGTCATTCTCCAGGAACTTCGAGCACAGGCGCGCCTGCCATGATGTCATCTCCCGCCCCAGGTCAAAGGCCGGATAATATCTCACCTCGCCCTCGATCTCGCTCACCCCGCAAACCCGGCCGGAGGCGAGAAACAAGGAGCCGACCCAAAGTTCGTCCCATGCCGGGTCGGCCGCAGGCGGGCCGTTCCAAAGTTCGTAGCGAGCATAGACCTCGAAACCAGGCCGCGGGTTCACGATGATCGCGTTTGGCCCTGTCGCCGTCCTCTGCCCCGGGCGAGGCCCGCTCATATCGTGAATGCCACGCTGTCCGGGCCGTAGATCTTTGGCGACCTCCAGGTCCGCGAAGCCGTGGAAGTGCTCCACTTCGATTCCGTCGGAGCGCTCCGCGATGATGCTCGTCATGTCTCCAGAGTTTCCATTGAGAGCGCGGGCCGGTGGCCGCGGACGCGGCCACCGGCTAGTTCTATTTGAGTCGCATGTAGAACCTGTCGGTTCTGAGGATCCGGTTGTTGGAGTACCAGGCTGTCAGCACCGCACCATATCCCTGATTCTGGGCCTTGCTGAGCATCTGGACCGAGAAGTTGTGTCGTGGGACGGCGAACGCGGCGCCCTGTGCGGTCGAGGCGAACGGGAACTCATCGCATTCCATGTCCGGTTTCTTGGTGACCTCCTCCCCGAACTCCAACTGGCAGACCTCGTATGACATCGTGTGGTTGGTCGCACGGTCCGGCGAGTATCTCGTACGCGACAGGGGGTTGTTCGGACTACCGCCGGGGATTGCCTTGGCCTGAGTCAGGTCGGGGAAGGTTACGCCCCCGGGGACGGGATTGGTGTGTGCGCCGGGGGTCAGCGCCCGTTTGATGTGGTCGTATATCTGATTGACCTTGACGCCTTTCTCGTTCACGTCGTTCCTGGCGAAGGACTGCGCAGGAATCGCGTCCATGACCACGCAGCCGCCCACGGATTCACCGGCTGCGTTCTTGTTGTGCCACTTGATGAGGGGCGACGTGTCACACCTGACGGTGAAGGACCGATCGCCGGGCGCGCTGTGCAGGCCACGGTAATCACGGGCGATCATCGGCGTGATCGTGCAGGATCCGATCTTGTGCTCGCCCTCCGCCCTGTCGGTTCGGAAGCGCTCGGTCACCTGCCACTCCTGCGTTGCCGTCTTCCATTGGTCGGGCCGAAGGTAAGTCGTTATACCGGTGGTGGACACACGCTCGCAGGCGTCGCTTCCCGGGCTGGGATCTCCTATTTTGGTGTAGAACTTGTGCGGCGTTTCGGCAAGAACCCCGGTGTTTTTGGTGACCCAGACGTGGGTGGTGACCTCGAACTCGCGCCCGGTCTGGTTCGTCGTTATCCGCATCAGCCGCCTACCCTCCACCTCCCCGATGATCTCGCCTGGATCCTGTTCGCTGGTCTTGACCCGGAAGCGACTGACCCATGGGCCGTCGTTGCAGTACGCGAACCGGTTCTTGGTGTATCCGTTCCAGGATTTGGTCGTGGGAGCCGCCTGGCATTCGGAGAAACTGACGGGCTTGGCGATGTCCATGTCCGTGGGAAGGAAACCCTTGATCTGGCTTGCCGTCATGTCCGGCGCGAACACGGCTGAGTTTCCGGCGGCCCGGCGCCGATCGGCCGCAACCTCGGCCGTGAAAGGCTGCCAACCCGACCAGGAACCGACCGTGGGCCCGGTTCTGGCGCGGGCACGCCATCTCACTTTCCCGCCGTCCGTCAGTTTTCCGGCGGGCACCTGAATGCTGCCGGCTGAGCCGGAGGAGACGTCGGCGACGGTGCCGGACCAGATCGGCCCCTTGCCCGCTGACGACCTTGGATCATGTTCGACCTCGAACTCCACGTCCGAGGAACGTCCCAGCGGGTCGGACAGCCTGGCCATGAGATGCGGTGTCGTGGTCGCGTGGCCGTCCTTGGCGGCGAACGAGCGAGCCCACATCCTGTCGATGGACGGCGTGACGCCGCGCGTGACAGTGGTAGGTCGCGGTTCCGTCCGGGGCTGCGCGGAGACTCTGGGAGACGCGCCGGCGCCCTGCTGCTGGTTCTGTGTCCTGGCGACGATGTCCGAGGGACGCTCGCCCACAACGGTGCTCCAGCAGTAACCGCGGGACACCCATCCTCTGGAGTCCGCCCCCGGCTCCCCTCGTGTCTGTCCCGCCGGGATCTGCAGCGCTTCCCACACGTAGTCGTTGTGTGTGACGTAGGTTCCTGTGGTGTATGCGGTGCCCCGGCTCCACTGTGGGCTGCGGGCACACAGCGGATCATAGGTCCGGGTCGGCGTCGGAGTGGGGGACGAAGTCGGGGTCGGGGTCGGGGTCGGGGACGAAGTCGGGGTGGAGGTCGGGGTCGGGGTCGGACCAGAGGCCCCGACAGGGGTGTTCATATCGGTTCGAATCTGACCGGCGGTCTGCGCGACGCTGTAAACACGCACCTCGTCGATGAGACCGCTGAAGTACTCGCCCCACTTGGTGTTGCCACCGATGCGCAGCGCGCCGCCGTCGTCGACGAGCCCACCGCTCTGGTTGGCCGTGGACACCTCCGCACCGTTGACGTACAGCCGCGCCGTGGTGCCTTCGTAGGTGACGGCCACGTGGCTCCAGGTCCCGGTGGCCAGGCCTGTGGTGCCATAGAGGGTGTTGTGCGCCGAGGCGGTGGGATTGAGGAACCACGCGGAGGGGACGATGCCGTTGGAGGCGTACAGGCCGTAGGCCGACCCGTTGGCGTGGTCCTTCATCACGACGGTCCGCCAGTCACCGATGGTGGTGGGATTCACCCAGGCAGACAGGGTCACGGCGGTGGTCAGCCGCAGCGAGGAACTGTGGTTGACGGTGACCCGGCTGGAGGTGCCGTTGAACGACAGCGCCTTGCCATACTTGCCGTTGACCCAGGTCGTGTCCCTGGTGGTGCCGGTGTTGTTCTGCCCGGAGGAGTCCGAGACCGTCGTGCCGCTCCCCTCTCCCATGCCGTAGGCCGCCACCAGCCCGGGTACGGACGTCGGAGAGGGCGTGGGTGTCGGCGTCGAGGAGGCGGCCGGACCGAGAAGCTTGAGTTCGTCGGCGTACAGCGTGATCGGGGTTGTGGAATCGGCCTTCGCCGACAGCCGGAGCTGCGCCGTGACGGCGTTCGCCGGCGGTGTGTCGATCTTGTCGATCGAGGACCACGCGTCACCCGGCAGAGTGCGCTCCGTGACGCTCGATCCGATCAGGATGTTCGCCCCGTCAAACCAGTCCACGCCCCACTGGACGGTGACGTTTCCGCCCACGGGATGGAACCAGCCGGAGGTCGCGTGTCGGCGGTTCCACTGAACGGGGATGGCCGCCTCGGACCTGACCGTCACCTCGCCGCCCGCCGCGACACCGACCTTCGCCGAGGCGGTTCCGCCGGATTCGTGCGCCCTGTCCGTGGACCTGTCCAGGGCGCCACCGGTGATCGTCCACGGGGTGATGTCCGTCTCGAAGTACGGGTTGGCGTTGAGGACCGTTTCCGGGGCCGGCGGAGTCGGTACCGGATTCGGCGTGGGAGGTGTTCCCGTGGTGTCGTCGAAATCCGGGTCGAACCCCTCGACCAGTTCCTCATCGGTGAGACGGCTCGGGTAGGACGAGTCGATCACGTTGAGATCGACCGAGCTTCCCTTGGCGATGGCGGTCTCCAGCGCGGCCTCCGGAGTGATGCGACGGCCCGGAGCCGTCTCGCCGTCATAGACCGACGACTCTGCCCACGCCTTGTCCTGTTCGTACGACGTTGACGGGATGGACTCGGCTCCTGGATAGTCGCGGATGAAATGAACCTCCTCCGGTGTCGGATTCTCGTATTTGACGAAGATGACGGGGCCTCGGCCGTCGGTTCCGGCCCATTCGGCCGACAGGTACTCGCGGTAGTTGAAGACGTTCTCGTTTTCGGCGCGGAGCTGCAGGCCGTAGTTGGGCTGGCCGTTGGCCCAGTCCCGGACGATGCCCTCGATGGAGTAGTAGATCTCCTGCGCGGGCAGGCCTGGGCAGGGCTGGTTGGAGTCGTTACGGCCCACTCCGCTGCCCTTGAGCCCCTGACCGGCGCTGGTGGTCGAGGGCTGGTAGCTCCAGTCCAGGGTGTTCATCGACCAGTCGGAGGTGATGCGTCGCACGGCGATGTTTCCGACCTCGGCACCGCAGGCGTGCGCCCGGTAACCCCATGGCCGCACATCGGCGTTGATGATCGGCCGCCCCATGAACGGCGCGCCGGCGAGGTTGAAACGGATGTAACTGCGCCAGATCGCGCCCCCGCCGTTGCCGGCCACCAGTGTGTCCATGAACTGGTGTGGGCCGCCCTGGTGCCAGGTGTCGTTGTTGATGAAGGTGTCCGACGGCATGCCGGGGCCGTACCAATCAGCGGAGTCCAGTAGCAGCCTGACCGGGTAGGTCACCTTCGAGTCGTTCAGGAAGGCCGCATCCGGGGTGAAGGCCACCTCCGGCCCCTTGGCGGTCTTCCTCACCTCGGCCGGAACCCTGCTTACCCGCCCGTCACCCAAGGGACCCGCCTGATCGGCCGCCGTGGCGTCCAGCAGCAGCGCGGGAGTCAGCGGGGCGGCCTTGCCCTCCTTGCCGTCGCCGTCGACGGTCGGCAGGGTCGGTCTGCCGGAGGAGTCCTTGCTGTAGGCGACGCCTCCGGGCAGCTTCACCGGCAGGCGGAGGTCGAGTTTTCCGGTGGGACGCCGACGGATCACGATCTCCTGGCGCACGCCGGTGGGGGTGACGGTGACGACCAGGTCGACGCCCTGGCCGTAGACCGACCGGTAGGTGGCCGAACCACCGGACAGTTCGGGCTCGGGCAGCGCGTTCGGGACGCCGACGGCCGTCTCGCCTTTGAGGGTCTTCGCCCTGGCCAGGACGGTGTCACCGCCCGCGGACAGCGCCACGTCCAGCGTGGAGACCCTGGGCCTGACGACCCCGCCCTCCTTGACCAGCGTGGTGTCGACGGCCTTCCAGGCGCCGTCCTTCCTGACACGAACGGGAGCGGTGTAGACGTAGGTGCCCAACGTCTTGCCGTCGGGGTTGGCGACCGTGGTGGTGTTCCCGGTGTGCAGTGTCTCGATCTCGACCTGCTTGCCAGCCTGCTTCGCCTGTTTCTTGGCGCTCTCCACGGGATCGGAGACAGCGGCCGGTTTCGACACGAGAGCGGCGGGGGGTGAGGGAGGGGTGGGGGCGGCGACGGCGGGTGCCGCCAGCAGCGACGAGGACAGCCCGAAAACGGCCATCAAAGATGTACGACGACAGCCGCGAACCAACGCGCCGGACCCCGATTTTTTGTTTTTCACTCCAACCTTTCTGATAGATCACCAAAGGGCGGAGCGATCATCACACGGCCGTCGCGAGAAAGTAAAACGAATTAAAGAGCCAAGCCAAAATTCAAACACCTTGCGTGACAACATCCTTACCATTTGCACTTCAGGTGTGGAATTTAAATCGAGAAACGGGACGACCAAAACCCCGAAGCGCGACAGAGAAAGCCTTTAAATCTTCAACTTCCGCCACGTTTTCGCAGTTCAGACACCACCAGGCGGGCCGAACCACCCGGAATAGGCGACATCGAGGATTGAAAAGCCGACGAAACGGAACCTTGAACTCGCATTCCCGAGGGGACGAGACCGCCGCTTCCCGTCACGGACCCAAGCCCCTGTGGAGCACTACGACGAGACACGGAAAAGCACATGAATTTTTTGGTCGCGTTCACGAATGAGCGACCCACGGCAACCAAGATCAGGCTGACCGGAATCCATCATAAAGGCCACTCAAGTCAGGTGTGTCTCCAATCAACAAAAGAACTGTCCGAAATCGAGTGGGTCGGCGTTGATATCGCTCCACGGGGCAACGGCCGTCGCCGATCCAGGTGAAGGAGATTTTCATTCGTACCACCGGCATCCTCCTCTCCTCCTCCCTTCTCCCCCTCGCCGAGTTCCGATCCCACCGGCATCACGAACGGCTGTGCAGGACGTGCGGTGGAGCGGGTCTGCCGGAGTTGACCTCTGACGAGAGAGCGAGCGTGGAAAAACTCACAGGCCTGCTTCCGGATCGTGAGGAGGAGGTCCGGCGGGTGGAGGCGGCCGAGCACGCGTTCACCGCCCGGGTACGAGCGGCGAAGGTGATCGATCAGCGGCCGACCACACCCTCAAGGAGAGCGATCCAGGAGCAAGGCGTGTTCGCGGTGGCCCGGCTGAACGCGCTCGTCCGCGATCCCCGGCCCACGACATCGCGGCGAGATGTTCACCGATCTCGGACGCGCACTGCTGGTCGAGCGTGTCGTGTGCCGTCGTGACGACATCGAGGTCTTCGCCCGCTTCGACGAGAACTCCGCTCTTTACCGCAGGCTCCTCCGCGCGGACGAAGTTCGAGAGCAGATCGCCGCCACATGGTCCCAGCTGCGGAGGTTTGAGGAAGAGCTGGCCGGGTTAAGCGAATAGCAAAGCCGGGAACCATCTCGTAGCGCCGCGGAGCGGGGGTCCACCACTCATGGGGACGCCCATCATGCCGCGTTTGGGATGGTGGATCCCGCGAAGAGAGCCCATTAAATCGGTGATCGCCCCCATTTTGCGCAGATTCATATATTCAGCGCTTGACACCTCTATTGCGTGGCTAGAGTGAAATAACTGCATATAGGACGAAAGGGTGCGGTGGAGTCGATGACGTCGGGAGCGGGGCCTCTGTCGCCGGACTTCAGTGGGATCGACCCCGAGCTGATGCGGGGCTTCGTCACAGCCCTGGAGCACGGGCGTGACGTGATCGGAGAGCAGTCGGAGCGGATCCGGCAGTTGCTCGCGGCGGCCGAGGTGTCGGCGGTGGGACTGCGGCCGATCAAGGAGATCGAGGGCTGGATCGACGGCGAGCTCCCGGGGCTGCGCAAGCGCCGGGAGGCTATCCAGGCCTCCGACAAGCTGTCGTGGCTGCCGGGTTCCCGGCTCGTCAGCTATGACGAGGGAAAGCTTCTCTCCCCCGAGGAGGCCAAAAAACAGGGGACGGAGCTGGCGAAACAGCTGCTGGCCGTCGAACCGGTCGACGTCTCCTGGTTCGGGCGCACCTCGTCCGAGGAGTACGAGAAAGTCCTCAAGCAACTGGCCGCCCACAAGAACGACGCCGACTACACCGCCGCCTTCTTCGCCGCCCTTGGCGTGAAGGGGACCCTGGGGCTTCCGGTCCTGCTGCGCAAGAACATCGACACTCCCTACTTCCAGGCGACCCTTGGCCCGCCCCGTTCCGACGACGAGGCGCTCCGCACGGTGAGCCAGGCCTTCGGCACAGCCGTCACAGGGGGCTCCCGCGTCCCCGGTTTCGCGAAGATCAAGGAGGCGGTACGGCATCCCGGCCAGTCGGGTGAGGACCGGTTCGGGGCGAGCCTCCTGTTGAGCGCGGGTAAGTTTCCCACCGAATGGCTGGTCGGCACGGTGCTGGCGCAGGGCCTGTCGACGACCGGCAAGGCCAGCCCTGGTCTTCTCCACGCCCTGGGGAACAACCCGGCCGCCGCGCGTCAGACGATCACCGCGCTGGTCGGACCGTACGCCAAGGACCAGTCGAAGCTGAAGACGTTCCTGAAGAACCTCAACGACCACGCCGGAGGAAAGTACGTCTCTTCGGCCGCCGACGCCGACGCCTTCGGCCGGATGCTCGCCGCGGCCGCCGGGGCCTACGACGAGGAGGACGGCAAGCACAGCAAGGAGTCGGCGGCGCTCGCCTTCGCCGTGATGACGACGTTCGACGACCTCAAGCTCGGCGAGGGGATCCGCAAACACCTGGCCGAGATCGCCGGCGCGTACGCCACCGAGATCACCGAAGGGGCGAACATCGGCGACGCCAACATGACCGGGGACAGCGGCCTGATGCCTTCGACCTCGCTGTTCGGCACGACGTCGGCGTTCACCCTGAGCCCGGAGGACACCTACCGCTTCCTGAAGACCTTCGCCGACTCGACCGAGAACCTCGCTCCGTTCGACGAGGGGATGGGACGGTTCTCCCAGAAGGTGATCGCCGACGCCTCGGCGACAATCCGGCGCACCGGAGACGTCGAGCGCATGGACCAGACGTTCACCGCCCTGGGCAACGTGCGCGGCTTCGAGCTTGCGGCTGTCGAGAAAGTTCAGGGCGACCTTGACAAGATCGACAAAAAGCAGGCCGACATGCTCAAATACCTGCGCGACACCGCCGTCGGCGCGGCGGGCCTCTACCTCTCCTCGACTGTGGCGGCGTCCTACTTCTGGTCCCTCGTGGGCTTCGGCCTCTCCACGCACGACACCGCCAACGACGTCTTCGGCGAAGAAGACGAGACACGGGTGGACCGGTCCGACAACAAGGACGACCTCGAGACTCTTGGCCGCCAGCACGCCTACGCGCAGATCCTCATGGCCAACGGCTTCACCCCGAAGATCACACCCGCCGACTTCCAGGCCGTCCACCCCTTCGAGGTCCCCATCATCGACAGCAAGGGCAACTTCAGACCGTTCTCCGAGCTGATCAAGGAGGGCAACAGGGGACTGAAGGCCTTCGAGAAATGGGCAGCCGCCAATGGCATGGGGGGAAAGGACGACCTTGCGGTAGGAGACCTGTCCAAAAAGATGGCGTTTCGTTTCGACGGTGCCAACAAACAGGCCAGACAACGAGGGTTGGGCTTCGACCTCGATCCCCGCGTCAGCTCATGAAGTCCGAAGGCACTCCGTCTCACCTCGAACTCCATACTGTCCGTTACCGGGAGCATCCAAGGTGATCACGGTCTTGTATTCATCGTTGGCAAGCCGAACAGGGGCGTTACCAGGATCTGCGACAATCCGATAAGGAGCGACTGCGGAGAGTGCACCTACCAAGTAGGTGTTGAGTCCGTTCGGTTCGCGTTGCGGCGCAGCGTCTCTGCCGGTAACCGCAAAGGTTCGCTTGGCTTTACCCTCCCCACAGGGAATGTCACGCCCACCCGGATCAGTGATCTTGACGTCGAGGACGCTCCCCTCCTTCATCAGCTCAGTAATGTGAGCCTTCAGGATCTCCCCCGCCTCGGCCGCCGTAGGGCCGCTGTCACCGCATCCGGCCACCGTCAGCAACACCACCGCGCAACCCGCGACGCCGAGCCGTACAGAACGTCCCATCAATTCCTCCGGGGCTGGCCGATGTGCTGTAGATCCAATAATGTCCAACAGATCCGTCCGATGTATCGGCATCCGGAGAGGGAAGCATGAATCCTGGCTCGGCGGACCTGGTTCCCAATCCACGGCGTCAGGTGTTGGAACAGACACTGGCGGAGGTCAAGGCGCGGGTCGCCGTTCTGGAGGCCGCGCTCGATCCCGCCCACGGGCAGTTCACCGGCCAGCCGGTGTGGACGGGGCCAAAGGCCCGGACGTTCGCCGAGGATCTCAGTGCCCGCCGCGCACGACTCCGCCAGGCGGCCAGAGCACTCGTCGACACGCTCGAAGAAGAGCTCCGTTCCGTCCCGGAGAAGGTCTCATCCTCCGCCGCCCAACACTGACGCGCGGGACCGGCAGACCAGGCGCCGCCTGCTCGATCGGCGTGACGGACAAAAGGGGGAAGCTCAGTTCGAGGGCGCCACCTACACCTCGCCCGAGGGAACCACTCACCCTCACCGCGTTTGGGATCATCCAGGCGCCGGTACGGCGAGCGGTGGAGCTAGGCGGATCGGCGCCCAGGAACGGCCCTCAGCCCGAAGTGTATTCCCTGCCACCGCACCAGGTCAGGCCTTGGGATGCACGGCCAGGTCGTCGAAGCCGCCGCCCTTGATGACACTGAGGAACTCGGCCCACTCGGAAGGAGCGAAGACCAGCACCGGGCCTTCGGAGTCCTTGGAGTCGCGGACCAGGAAGAGACGGTCGGCGACTGCCCCGGCCTGGTCTTGGGTGGTGTCGACAGCCGCGACCTCGACGCAGTTCGAACCGTTTCCGCTGAGGGAGCTCTTGTTCCAGACCCCGACCTCAACACAGTCTTGACCGTTTCCGCTGCGTGAGCTCTTTCGCCACATCACCTGAGCTAGGTCCAGCGTGGGCATTCCACGCCCCCTTTCGCGAAGTGATCAGTTAGACCGGGCAACCACCTCCGCGATAAGGCGGCGCGAGTCGTCCGGATCCAACGCCTTGGCTCGAAGGTGGTCAAATACAAGGGTATATCGGTACACATCGGTCTCTCGCTCTACGTATAGGCTTCCGGTGAAGTTCTCCATAAACACCACGTCCGGATCAGCGGGTTCTGGAAACTCCATAATCTGGAATGCGCCGTTGGTACCTGGATGAACTCCAATAGCAAAAGGCAAGACCTGAACGGTGAGGTTGGGCAGATCCGCCACCTCAAGGAGTCGTTCGAGCTGAGATCGCATGGCGGCAGGTCCGCCGACGGGACGGCGGATGACGGCTTCATCGAGGACGGTCCAGAGACGCAGCGGTGTCTCTTGGATGAGGAGTCTTTGTCGGGCCATTCTGACCTCGACACGGCGTTCGATCTCTCCCGGCGAGGAGAGCGACAGAGCGGAACGGATGACAGCGCGAGCGTAGTCCTCGGTCTGAAGGATGCCGGGCAGGACCGTGGGTGCGAAGCTGCGCATTGAGGCCGCTTCGGCTTCGAGGCCGATGTAGGTGGTGTACTCCGTCGGGAGATCACCGTACGCCTGCCACCAGCCCTTCTTCCGGGCATCTTTCGCAAGGTCGAGCAGTTCCGCCTGCTTGGCGGGATCAACCGCGTAGAGATCGAGAAGTCGCCCGGTGTCCTTGAGCGCCACTCTGACGCGAGCCGTCTCGATGCGCGAAACCTTCGTAGCGGACCAACCGAGCCGCTCCCCGACCTCCTCCATCGTCAGCTCCGCACGTTCACGCAAGCGGCGAAGCTCCGAAGCGAGACGTCTCCTGCGAACAGTTGGACTTCCGCTTTGCCTCATGATCATCCTCCCCTGACTCGAAGCCAACAGTAGCGCCTCGATCACAGAAAGTTGCCAAGTTCCTGCAGAGCAATTTGCTGATCCTGCTGCACGGCACCCCACTTCGATGCATGCTCTAGGTGCATGACAAGTGACCCTAGGTAACCAAAGGCAGCCTGTCGTGCATACCGGTCGTTTCCCAGCGCCGAGAAGGGCAGGCGGTCAGATGAAGGTGCTCGATCAGCAGAGATGGAAGGTCCAGCTCGTGGAGTTGGCGTGGGAGCTGAGCGATCTCGGGTTCGACTCCACCGTCAGGCTCCCTCCCGGCCGACGGCCGAGCTTGGAGATCTTCATGCCGTCCGGACGGTCCGGAAGCACCGCACCCCTCCGAGGCCGCGTCTCGGTGTTCACCTGGAATCGGCGGCGTAACCAGGGGCTCCAGGTTGTCGATCACGTTCGGAGTGCCTTCGAGAAGATCGGGAAGGGGGTCACACCATGAAGGCATTGGGGATGCTCGGACAGGTCGCCCTTCCCGGGGAGGTCGCCTCCGTTCCCGTCGCGCGACGCTACGTCCGCGACCTTCTGGAAGCCGTCGGCCACGCACGCAACGACGACGCCCTTCTCCTCGTCACCGAGCTCGTCACCAACGCGGTCAGGCACTCCCACTCGGGTCGCCCCGGCGGACGGGTGACGGTGTCGGTCGCCACCCATCATGGAACGCTCCACATCGACGTGGCCGACGCCGGGTCGGCCGACCACCAGCCCCGCCTCTGCTCGGAGGTAGACGCCGACAGCGGCGGCGGGCGCGGCCTGTGGCTGGTCCAGGAGATCGCCTCGGCCTGGGGCTGGCAGGAGATCCCGGCGGGCCGGGTGGTCTGGTTCCAGCTGGCGAGAGAGTGAAACGATGATCGAGTGGGACTACCCGCCCCGCTGCCAGAGCCCCCACGTCGCCTCTCCGCGTTCCCACTGCGAGAGGCTGACTTGGAACGCTCCAAGGGAGCGGGAAAAGGGACGAGTCCGGGTCGTTCGGTGGACCTGCGACTGCGAGGCGATCTTCTTCGAGCTGTGCCAGGCGGGCGGCCTGCGCTTCATCCGCCGTACGAAACGAACAGCCGGAAACCCCCTGGTCGAGGAGAGCGACCGCTGGCCGGCCACCGAGGCGGACGCCGTGTGGGCCGCCCTCCTGTTCGGCCTGGTGCGCTGAACGCCGATGAAGATCCAATCCCGGCGGTCGTGACATCACCCCGACATGATTGAAGAGTGACGTAGCGGAGAAGCAGGAGCTGATCACCGGTCAGGTCCGTCATCGTTTTCCTGCTGATCTGGATGCGAGGCGGAGAAAGCCGGCACGACGCTCGTCCAACGGCGGCGCAGTCGCCACTCGTCGTCTTCCCCTGAGCCGTGCGGCGGACGGAAGTGGAGTATGCGGAAAAGCGCTTCTACCGCCCAACGAGGTGAAGGTCGTGTCGGGCTCCCCCGAGCCGCCCTCCCCACCTGACTCCGCCCCCACCACGAAGCGCCAGCCAGAAGACGCACTGACCGCTCCTCGTTCTCCGCTCAAGTGGCTCTGCCGAACCCGCTGTGGGCTTCTCCTTGTACCGTGCTCACATGACGGGGCTGGAAGAACTGAGCGGCCGGTTGCGGGAGTTCGCCCGGGAGCGAGACTGGGAGCAGTTCCACACACCGAAGAACCTGGCCATGGCTCTGGCCGGAGAGGTCGGCGAACTCCTGGCGGAGCTGCAGTGGTTGACCCCCGAGGAAACGGCGACGGTCATGAAAGACGAGGCCGCCGCCGGACGCCTCAGATCGGAACTGGCCGACGTCATGACCTACCTGGTCCGCCTCGCCGACGTACTGGACGTCGACCTCGTCGAAGCGGCGCACGCCAAGCTCGACGAGAACGGCAGACGCTATTCCGTGGATACCTACCGGGGGTCCGCAAGGAAGGCCCCACCACTCGTCTGATTTTGGCGGGTGATCGCTGTAATGTGCCTGACATAGTGATGCGGCCCGACGGGCTTCCGCTGATCGTCTGATCTCGGACACGCCCCCATACCGCACGAGTCTTTCGTGCTGCCTGGGGGTAGGTCCGTGACGGCGTTTCGGCATTCCGCCGAAAGTCTGGCCAAGCTGGCGACCGACGATTCGGTCCCCGAAAAACGTCTCAGCGAGGCCATCGCCGAGCACCTCAGAAGGACCGTGCGCGTCAACCCCTCTCCTGCCGAGCGCAGGTCCTGGGATCGCAGCCTTCCCCTCCTCGCCCGTGACCTGGTCGACGCCGGACTGGGCGACGTCGAGATGCTGGTCGAATACCAGTTGCCGCTGACCAGCAAGCGCGCCGACGTGGTCCTCGCCGGGGTGGATTCCCGGACAGGATCAGACGCCTACATGGTGGTCGAGCTGAAGCAGTGGAGCCAGGCGGAGCTGGTGGAGGACGACCCGAACCTCGTCCTCGTCGAAGGCATGCCGGGCGGCCCCAAGCTGCACCCCGTGACTCAGGTCGAAGGCTACTGCGACTACATCGCCGACTTCGTCGGGGCCGTCGAGGACCACGCCGACATGATCAGAGGTGTGGCCTACCTGCACAACGCGGCCGACCTGGACGTTCAGGATCTCTACCGGGGTGTGCGGAGCGAGCGGACGCGCCTGTTCACCAAGGGCCGCCGGGGTGCCTTTCTCGACCATCTCCGCGAGCGGTTCGCCCCCGCATCGGGCGCGGACGCCGCCGACCGGTTGCTCAACAGCGCGATCCGCCCTTCGAAGCAGCTCCTCAAGCTCGCCGCCCAGGAGATCAGGGACCGTGAGCAGTTCGTCCTTCTCGACGAGCAGCGGCTGGCGTACGAGATCGTCCTGAACTCCGTCGACAGGGCGCGAAGGGCTGACTCGAAGGAAGTCGTCATCGTCACCGGCGGCCCAGGCAGCGGAAAGAGCGTCATCGCGCTGTCCCTGCTGGGCGAGCTGTCGCGCCAGGGCCGCGGCGTCATGCACGCCACGGGCTCCCGTTCCTTCACCGAGACGCTGCGCAAGGTCCCCGGCAAGGGCTCCTCCAAGGTGAAGAACCTCTTCAAGTACTTCAACAGCTTCATGACGGCCGAGCGCAACGGCCTCGACGTCCTCATCTGCGACGAGGCCCACCGCATCCGGGAGACCTCCCAGAACCGCTACACCCCCGCCCGCCTGCGCAGCGACCGCCGCCAGGTCGACGAGCTGATCGACGCCGCGCGGGTGCCCGTCTTCCTGCTGGACGAACACCAGGTCGTACGGCCCGGCGAGATGGGCACCGTCGCCGAGATCAGAAGTCACGCCGAATCTCGCGGGTTCCGGGTCCACGAGGTCTCCCTCAACGCGCAGTTCCGCTGCGGAGGCAGCCGCGCGTACGAGGAGTGGGTGCTGCGGCTCCTCGGCCTGCAGGATGGGCCTCCGACGCCCTGGCGGGGCGACGACCACTTCGAGGTCTCCCCGGCGGGCTCACCACAGGAACTCGAAGCTTTGCTGCGGTCGAAGCTGGGCGAGGGACACTCCGCCCGGATGACGGCCGGCTTCTGCTGGCCGTGGAGCGAACCTCGCAAGGACGACACGCTCGTCCACGATGTCCGGGTCGGCAACTGGTCTCGTCCGTGGAACGTCAAGGGCGACCGGGCCGTAGGCGACGCCCCCGCGAGCGCCCTGTGGGCGACCTTGGAGGGCGGGTTCGAGCAGATCGGCTGCGTCTACACAGCCCAGGGGTTCGAGTACGACTGGAACGGCGTGATCATCGGCTCGGACCTGGTCTACCGCGACGGCAGGCTGGTCACCGTCCGAAAGGCCAGCAAGGACCCCGCCCTCACCCGGGGGACCACCGACGAACAAGCGGACCGCCTGATCAGGAACACCTACAAGGTCCTGCTCACTCGCGGAATGGTCGGAACCTTCGTTTATTCCGTTGACGCGGAGACCCAGGCGTTCATACAGAGGCTGATGCGGTCCTGAGCGCTCAGGAATCAACAAACGAACGAGACGAAGCCTCTTCAACATATTGAAATCGCGGCCCGACGGGCTTCCGGAAACGGACACGCCCCCATACCGCACGAATCCTTCGTGCCCTGGGGGTAATGCATGGCCAAGCAGCCCGGACCCGCCTACCGGGGTTCCGCGGACGCTTTCTTCACAGCGCTGTCCACCCCGGTCTCCGAGATGGAGAAGGCGTTCACCGCCGCTCTCAAGGAGGCGACGAAACGACAGACGGGTCGACCCGCGACAGCCGGCCAGATGCGGGCGTGGACGAACAGTCTCTCGGCTGTCGCGCGTGACCTGAAGGACGCGGGGCTCGGCAGGCTCGAAGTGCTGGTCGAGTACCCCATGCCTCACAACAGGGTGAGTTCGGCGGACGCCGTTCTCGCGGGCGTCAACCGTCGAACTGGAAAAGACCTGTTCGTGGTGGTCGAGCTCAAGCAGTGGAGCGAGGCGGAGCTCTACGAGGAGGACGAGAAGCTCGTGACGGTTCCGGGTATCCGGGACGGCTACAGCACCCATCCCGCCATCCAGGTCTCGAACTACTGCCAGCAGATCGTCGAGAACTGCAGCGCGGTCGACGGACGGCCCGACGCGGTCGAGGGGGTGGTCTACCTGCACAACGCGACCCGCCAGAGCGTTCGAGGCCTTTTCGAGCTGGCTCTGGACAAAAACGTCCGGCTGTTCACCATGACGGAGCGAAGCGCGTTCATCGAATACCTGAGGGATCGTTTCGAGGACACCGACGGGCACCAGGCTGCGGAGCGACTCCTGAACGGGCGGGTGCAACCGAACCAGCCTCTTCTCAAGAAGGCCGCGAACGTCCTCAAAGGACGGGACAAGTTCATCCTGGTGGACCAGCAGCAGACAGCCTTCGAAACCGTACGTCACGCGGTCGAGGGGGCTTTCGCCGCGAACACCAAGCGGGTCGTCACCATCACCGGCGGACCGGGAAGCGGCAAAACCGCCGTGGCCGTGGAACTGCTGCACTACATGGCCGAGGCCAACCGGCGCGTGTGGTACGCCACCGGTTCCAGGGCCTTCACCGAGACGATGCGCCGCTTCGTCACCGGGAGCGACAAGGATCTCAAGAACCTCTTCAAGTACTTCAACGACTTCGCGTCCTCCGGTCCCAACGAGGCGGACATCCTGATCGCCGACGAGGCACACCGCGCCCGCCTGAAGTCCTTCGACCGGTTCAGGAAGGACAAATGCAGCCCCAACCCGCAGATCCAGGACCTGATAAACGCGGCGCGGGTTCCTGTCTTCTTCCTCGATGAGCATCAAGTGGTGAAGCCGGGCGAGGTCGGCACGCTCGCCGCCATCAAGTCCTACGCGCAGCAGCTGAACGTCCGCCACCAGCACGTCTCGCTCGAGGGTCAGTGGCGGTGCGGCGGAAGCGTCGCCTACGACCTGTGGGTACGGAGGCTCCTCGGTCTGGGGAGCGAGGACGGCGAGTGGGACGGCGATGCGCCCCCGGAGTCCTGGGTCGGTGACGAGAACTTCGAGGTGGTCGTCGCTCGGTCACCGGCGGACATGGAGGCCATCTTGAGCGCCAAGCTTGCCGACGGCTGGACGGCACGCATGACCGCCGGATTCTGCTGGCCCTGGAACCCTCCCAACCCCGACAAGACCCTCCCCCTCGACGTGAAGCTCGACGGCTGGGAACGCCCCTGGAACGCCAAGAGCACCTCGAAGGTCGGCGACGCTCCCCCGAGCCAGATCTGGGCCTCCTCCCCTGGCGGGTTCGGGCAGATCGGCTGCGTCTACACGGCCCAGGGACTGGAGTTCGACTGGGCCGGAGTGATCATCGGCCCCGACCTCCTGGCCCGGGGCGGCAGGCTCGTCACGGAACGCAAGGGCAGCGAAGACAGGGACCTGATCAAGTCATCCGTCACCGACGAGCAGTTCGACCGCCTGGTCCGCAACACCTACAAGGTGCTGCTGACCAGGGGCCTGGCAGGGGTGGTCCTGTACGCCGACGACCCCGAGACGCAGGAGTTCCTGTCCGAACTGGTGCATCCCATATCGCCAGACAAGTCCTGAAGGCGTATCTGGCGGACAGGGTCCTTCGGTCTCTTCGATAAACAGCGTGGGGTCAGTCTGGCCGATCTCCGCTGACGCGCCGACTGCCTGTCAGGGGCGACTCGTTGCCAGACCTCCTGCCGCTGTCAACGGACCCAGTACGCCGAAGGCCGACGCGCGGCTGAGGTCGTCGTGGTGGGCCTGGTTACGGAAGCTCCGCAGACAGCCGTAGCAGGACGTCTCCTCACCGCAGTCGCAGGCGGACACCCTGGCGTGAGCGGCCTCGACCACACCGTCCAGAGCCTGGGCGATGCGCAGCACGCTCCCCGCTAGCCGGCGTCGTCCTCGTGGCGGCGCCGTTTCCGGGTGGAACGGTGCCAGCGCTCCATGTTGCCCTTGGAGGTTCGGCGCACGTCGTCCCAGCGGGCGCGCTCGGCGAGGTCTCGGAGGTCGTTCACCTCCTCGGCCAGGTCCTTCACCATGGACGGAACCGCGGAGGGCAGGTGGGCCTCCAGTACGTCACCGGCCGCCCGCAGGATCTCGGCGGCCTCCTCGGTCTCGCCCCGGCGGAGGGCGTCGTCAGCCGCGCGCCTGGCCTCCTGTGCCTGCTGGAAGGCGAGCTCCGTCCGCACCTCGGGGGCGGCGATCCGGTCGGCGGCCCGGTCGCCGGGGACGACGTCGACCACGACCTGCACGGTGACCGTGTGGGTGGTCAGCGACGGGATCTCCACATGGGTGAAGGACAGCTCGGCGACGCTGACCGGCCCCAGCGAGGGCATTCCCGGCACGGCGAAGCGCAACAGCAGGCGACGGGTCTCCCCCGCGTGGAAATCCCCGAGGTCGACCATCAGCGAGCCGTCGGCGAGCCGGTTCGAGGGCAGGTGCCCGAAGATGTGGACCTCCCGCACCGGCTCACGCGGGTGGATGGTCATCGACGCGGCCTGGGCGACCTTGGCCAGCAGGTTGTCGGCTTCGGCCGCGATCAGCCTGGTGGCCGTGTCGGGGTCCTCGGCGAACAGCGCGCTGCCGGTTCCTCTGTCCGCCACCGTGGCGAGCAGGTGCTCGTCGTAGCCGAGGCCGTAGCCGAGGGTCGTGGTGACCACGCCGTTTCCGTAGGCGTTCCCGGCGATCTCACCGAGCAGGTCGTGATCGACGATTCCGGCGTTGGCGTGCCCGTCGGAGATCAGCAGAAGTGTGGCGCCCCGGTCCGCGGAGGCGCGGCGGGTCTCCTGGACGCCTCGGAGCAGGCCGCTGGAGAGATCCGTCGATCCCGCGGGGCCGATGGCCGCGATGGCACGCCGTACGGCCCGCTTGTCGGCGAGGGGCCCGGCGGCCACCTCGACGCGGGCGGAGGACTCGAAGGTGACGACACCGAAGTTGTCCGTCGGATCCAGCCGATCCACCAGTGCGAGCAGCGCCTGCTTGGCACCGTCGAGCCGGTCTCCGGCCATGGATCCGCTGCGATCGAGCACGATCTGTAAGGTCGCGGGCGGCCGGGTGGTGGTGGCCGCCCGCGGAGCGGTGATCTCCAGCAGGACGGTGACCTGGTCCTGCGTGTCCAGGGGGATGAGATCCAGATCGAGATGCGCGCTCACACGCATGAATCACTCCTTGAAATCAGTGATCACAACGATTGACAATGTATCGATCAACACATAGTCGGTCAATCGTGTATCGAGTTCACAAAGCCAAGCATGGTGGAGTGATCCCGTCGGCCACACAGGTCCGACCGGGCGACGCCCCGGACTTCCGCCGCCAGGGCCTCGGGGACACAGCCCCGCCAGGCGGGCGCGACAGCGTTCCCGGCCCCCAGACTCACTCCCAAGACCATGTGTGACCGAACGCAGATGGAACCATCTTTCATATTGTGGACTCAGTTCACAGTATGATTTCCTTGTTCATCATGCGATGCGGGTCATGACCGCCTGATCGCCGCTGCCTCCCTCTCGGAAAGCGAGCTTCGCCATGCATGGAAACCAGCAGCCCCAGCAGTACGGCTACGCCCCGTCCCACCCGCACACCGTGATCGTGCAGAAGAGGGGCGGCGGCTGCCTGCGCGCGGTCCTCATCGGCGCGGCCGTACTGGCGGTTCTGGTGGTCGCCGGCACGCTCCTCGGCAGGGGCGGCGGAACGTCCACAGGTTCCGGCGGCACCACGACCGCGCAGGCCACCGACACCTCCGACCAGGCCGACAAGCCGGTGGAGACGGACAAGCCCGTGGAGGCGGAGAAGCCAGGCATCGGTGACACGGTCAAGGACGGCAAGTTCTCCTTCAAGGTCACCAAGGTCGAGACGGGCGTCAAGCGGGTCGGCGGCGAGTATGTCGGGTCGGACGCCCAGGGCCAGTACGTCCTGGTGCACATCACTGTCAAGAACATCGGTGACGAGGCCCAGCTGTTCAGCGACTCGTCGCAGAAGCTCATCGACGTCAAGAACAGGGAGTACGACACCGACAGCGGTGCCGCCGCCCTCAACCTGAAGAACTCAAACGCCTTCCTCAACACCATCAATCCCGGCAACACGGTCCGTGGAATCCTGCTCTTCGACGTCCCCACGTCCTTCAAGAGCAAGGCCGTCGAGCTGCACGACTCCCCGTTCTCCGACGGTGTGGAGGTCTCACTGCGATGACACGCCGCAGGGAAGTGGTCTCATTACGGGAACGCCCCATTCCTTGAAACCTCACGACCACTGAAGTTCGGAGTTCCATGTTGATCGCGCAGCGCTACGAACTGCACCGCCCGATAGGCCGTGGCGGCATGGGGGAGCTCTGGGAAGGCGTCGACGTCCGCCTGAACCGTCGGGTGGCCGTCAAACGCGTCCGGCGGGACCGGATCACCGAGGAGTCCGTCCGGCGATTCAGGCGTGAGGCCCGGATCATGGCTTTGCTCCGTCATCCCGGTGTGCCCACCATCCACGACTTCGGGGAGGACGACTACGGGTTCTTCCTGGTGATGGAGTTCGTCGACGGCTGGACCGTCACACATGTGCTCGACGCGCACGAGAGGCTCTCCGTTCCGTGGACCGCCCTGATCGGAGCACAGCTCTGTGCCGTGCTGTCGGCGGCACATGACCGCTCACTTGTCCATCGCGATCTGAAACCGGGCAATCTCATGCTCCGCCGCGACGCGACCCTCGTCCTGCTGGACTTCGGTGTCGCGACCGTTCTGGGTTCACCTGACTTCTCGGTGATCACCGGAACACTGGGAGCGCCGGGAACCGATCGGTACACGGCTCCCGAACAGGCCTACGACGGCAGGACCAACGCTCTGACCGACCTGTACTCGGTGGGCTGTGTCCTCTACGAGATGCTCACCGGGCGGTGGGTCTTCCAGGCGACAGACCGCGTCGCCGAGGTCGGCGGACATCTCGGCCTCGCTCCGGTGCGCCCCACGGCGCTGCTGGGGGCCTCGGTGCCCGTGGAACTCGACGCGCTGGTGATGTCGCTGCTGGAGAAGGAACCCGACCGGCGCCCGCAACGCGCCGACGAGGTCTTTCACCGGCTCCTGCCCTTCGTGCGGGACCTGCCGCCGCTGCCCGGCGTGGTCGATCGCGTGAGGAAGCCGATCCACCTGTACGCCCAGGCGGTGTCCCAGGTCGGCTGGTGACGCCGTCAGTCGGTGCCCTCGTCAGTTGGTGCCCCCATCAGTCGGCACCCCTGTCAGTCGGTGACGCCGTCAGTTGGTGACCTCCAGCATCACCTCGGCGGCCGTCGGCCGGTCTCGCGGGTCCTTGGCCAGGCAGGCGGCCACCGGAGCCTGCAGTGCCACGGGCAGCACGGACAGGTCCGGGTGATGGCTGACGATCATTTTGAAGACGGCCGGCTGGGAGGCGGCGCCGAAGGCGTGCCTGCCCGTGGCGCCGAAGAGCATGGTCGCCCCCCAGCTGAAGATGTCGGACGCCGGTCCGACCGGCTCACCGGAGATCTGCTCGGGCGACATGTAGATCAGGGTGCCCTTGAGACCGCCCGAGGTCATCGTGATCTGGTCGAGCGCTCTGGCGATCCCGAAGTCGATCACCCGAGGGCCGTCCTGGCCGATCAGAACATTGGCCGGCTTGAAGTCCCGGTGCACGATGCCGGCGGCGTGAATGCCCTTGAGCGCCGCCGCCGTCCCGATGGCCAACCGGGTCAGGCCGTCGCCGCCCCTCGGCCCCTCGGTCCTGACCAGCCGTTCCAGGGAGGGGCCGGGCACGTATTCGCTGACGATGTAGGCCAGGTCGTCGACGACGCCGACGTCGATCACCTTCGCCGTGGCGAAGGGACGCACCCGGCGGGCCATGGTGGCCTCCCTGATGAAGCTCTCGCGTTCGGCCGCACCACCGATGATCCGATTGTGCAGCACCTTGATCGCCACCGGCTGCCCGTCCGGGCCGTGCGCGAGATAGACCGCCCCCTGGCCCCCCTCGCCGATCTTCCGGATCAGTGGATACGGCCCGATCCTGTTGAAGGGGTGGGAAACGGACTCACCGCCCATGCTGTTCCACGAGGGCGTGGAGACCGACCGGGAGACCGGCGGAGCCTGGGCCGGGGCGGCGTGAGCCTGGTAGGACGGTGGCGGAGCGGTCGAAGGCCGGTACGGCGACGACGAGGCGCTCGAAGGCCGATACGGCGGTGGTGAGGCGGGCGGAGCATGGTGCGGCGGTGGCGGCACGGGGCTGTGGCTCCAGACCGCCGAGGGGATATGGGGCCTCGTCCGGGGCCGGAAAACGGCTGATCGGAGAATGAGCGTGTGCACCGTGCCGCCCAGCCAGCCCGTAAGGATCCAGACTCCCACCACCATGTCGACCACCGGCTCCTTGGTCGCGGGATTGTTGTCGCTGAAGGCCGCCGTAATGGTGAAGTACACGATCAGCAATACGCCGTAGACGCCGGCCGCGAAGCCTAAATTCCGGCTTTTCAGGCGCAACGCGGCGTGTCCGACGATGCAGGGAGTCGCGAATCCGCAGGTGTACAGCGGCGCCAACGCCCAGACCAGGCTGAGTGGAAAGCCTCGCCATGAAGGCCGGTCAGGAATACGTCCGCCGGTGTTGTGGTGATAGTGGGCGGGACCACTCGCGGGGGACACATCGCAAATGATACGGATCGGTCGGGCCCGGGTGGAGAAAGCCATGCGAACGGCACGCGGGCAGGTGTGGACGGGCGGACATGAGTCACCGGGGCGACCTCTGGGCGAGCTGTGACGAGCCCCCTGAGGAGGCCGCCCGGTGGTTTCAGGCGCCGAGCTGGCGGGTGATCGACGGGTCGGTGATGGAGGTGTCGTCGGCCAGCAGGAAGGCCTTGGACAGGATGACCGAGAGCATGCCGCCGTCCTCCTCGAAGGGCAGGAAGACGGACGCGGTTTCGCGGTCGTGGCCGGGGACGATGCACAGGTAGGCGTCGTTGGGCTCCATCAGGATGTTGCCCGAGCCCAGGTGGATCCGGTAGGTCCGCAGGTCGCCGCGCACCCGCAGGAAGCGGTCGGTGAGCTCGGCCCGGTCGGCGATCCGGAGGCGGGGCAGCAGGCGGGTGAGCGCGTCGCGCCGGGTCTGGGCGGTCTCGGTGAGCTCGCCGAACCCGTAGGAGTGCCAGTAGTCCTCGTGGCCTCCGGTCGCCTGTTCGTCGAGGCCGACCGAGGTGACGCCCACGGCCAGGTCGGCGTCGCGGAGCACCTCCGACAGCACCAGCGGCGGCACCTCGGTCAGCGGGACGCCCTCGCGGTAGGCGTAGCCGTAGTGGTCGACGGCGTCCTGCCCGTCCCGGTGGAAACGGATCTGCTCGCTGACACAGAAGGAGGCGGAGCCCCAGCCGTCGGCCTCCGGGTCGCCCGTTATGCGGATGTTCCAGCGGGCCTGCCAGCCGGACAGCTCCTTGACGGCGTCGCTCTGGCTGCCGAGGTCGTAGTCCCAGTGGCCGATCGACAGGTCGGTCCAGCCGCGCTGGTTCAGCAGCGCCTTGGCCTGGCCGTAGCGCAACACGTGTCCAGCGAAGCGCTTGGAGTGGGTGCGGGTCCGTTCCTCGGCCGGGGTCAGCAGGTAGACCTCGCGGAAGGCCTGCTTGTACGGCTGGCGCACCCCGCGCTCCAGCAGGTGGTCACGCCAGGCCCGCACGTCCTCGGCCGCCTCGCGGATCGGGTGCCACAGCAGGACCGGTGTGTCGGGGTACGGCTGGATCCTGCGGCCGCGCGGGTCGGTGAGCTCCCATCCGGAATCGGTCCTGACGGGGACTCCCGCCGGGCCCTGGAGGATCTGCCAGATCAGGTTCCTGGCGTACAGGCCGGTGACCGGGTGGTCGAGGAAGAACTCCGTCACCTCGTGCCAGCGCCAGATCCGTTCCTCGATCAGCGCCCGCTCCAGCCGGAACCGCTCGGCCGGCAGCGCCTGCTTGAGCTCCTTCAGCGTGGCCTTGAGCTCGGCGAGCGCGGGATCCCTGCGGATGGCCTGCGGGGCCGACTTGACGCTTCTGCCCGCCGGGTTGACGAACCGCAGCGCGGGACCGTCGGCGCAGAGCCGTACGAGGCAGTCGCCGATTTTCTCCTCCCGCACCCCGTCCTGGCCGAGCCCGAAGGCCGGCACGGTCCGGTCGAGCAGCCGCTCACGGCTGAGGCCCGCCTGAGCGGCCACCGCGTCCAGGGCGTGCGCCACGTTGGCCAGCACCGTCTTCTTACGGACCTTGACCTGGACCCTGGCCAGTGCCGCGACCGTGTCCAGCCCGCCACGGCGGGCCAGGACGTTCACGGCGGCGTTGGCGAGCATCTCGCTGCGGCAGTTGGCGCCCGATCCGCCGATGCCGGTGCCGCAGGTCAGGGCGAGGTCGCCGAGGAGCTGGGGCACCCACGGCTCGTCGATCAGCTCGCAGGTCCACACCATGCCACGCACCGGTACGGCGGTGCGTCCGTGCAGGAAGACGGTCTCCTGCCACTCGTGACCGTTGGCGGCGACATGATCGATCGTCTTCTCCCGGTGCGCCGCCACCAAGGGAAGGATCTCGCGGATGAGGCCGACGGCCTCGGGCGTCAACAGCGTCCGAGCGGTCTTGAGCCATCTGTCGCTGGGCTTGGCGGGGCGGGCGGCGCTCCAGTGGCGCAGCAGGGGCAGGACCGCGGGATCGGCCAGGCGGGAGCCGTACTTCTCGGCCAGCGTGCGAGCGACGTCGTCGCAGTCCCAGATCACGTTCCGCACCACGCCAGCCGGGCCGTGCTCGGGAGGTTCGGTCAGCAGCTCCTCCAGCTGCTCGTGCACAGTCTCCCAGACCGGCCTGTGGTCACGGTGAAACCAGGACGGCGTGTCTCCCAGGATGCGGCGGCGGTCGGTGTGGTCCAGCCGCCGGGCCGCGGCGAGCGGAATCCGGTACAGCTCCGGATAGTTGGTGTGCCGCCAGATCATCAGCACGTTGGCGGCTTCCCAGAGGAAGCGGACGTCCTCAGCCGTCCACGGGCTGTCGCCGTCGGCGGCGAACCGGGTCGCGCGCAGGACGCGCTCGTCGTGGTCGTGGCCTCCCTCCGCTCCCCTGGCGAGCCGCAGTTGCGCCCAGCGGCCGAACAGCCGCGGGTCACCCCCCTCGTCGGCGGGCTCCCGCCCCGCCTCGAAGGCCGCGTCGAAGCGGGCGAAGGCCTCCAGGGTCAACGGATCCAGGTTTTCGACCATGTAGCTGTGACATTGCGCGAAATCGTCGACGGCCCCCATGCTCAGCCCCCGACCAGCGGCACGAGCTTGACGAACGACACGACCGGGTCGACGGTCAGGTCGATCATCTCGGACAGGTCGTCGATCTGACGCTCCCCGACCAGCAGCAGGAAGCCGTTGCGCTGAAACGCCCGCTCGGCGGCGTCCGCCTGACGCTCCCAGTCGATCCGCCGCTTCTCGCCCATCCGGTAGCCGTTCAGCTCCACCTCGGCGTCCACGGGACGGACCAGGCCGGTGAACCGGACGGAGGGAGCGGCGTTGTAGCGGGCGACCTCCTCACGGACGCGGAGCCGTACGAGCTCCCGCGCCGAAATGCTCTCCGGCAGGTCGGGGAGCGAGAACTCCTCTATCGGCTTTCCCATCGCGGTCTCGTCCCGGAAGGTGACCGTTGCCATCCCGCAGCTCCACAAGTCATCGGAATCATTGTGATGGCCATCAGTAGCATTGGCAGCCGACAGAAAATCCGATGCCGCAGTCGCCGGGGGAGCTCCCGCCTCTCCGCCGGGCCTTCCGTGCGCTCCCGTCGCGAAGCCCTGCCCCGGACTCACCCTTGGAGCACCGCGGCGAAGGCCTCAGCCTTTCGACCTCGGGCGGCTAGTCGAAGTAGCCCGACGCCATGCTGCGGGGACCGTTGCCTCGCGGATCGTTGTCCTCTTCCCACTGCCGGTCGCGCTCCCGGTCGCGGCGCAGGCTGTCGGCGTCGCCACGGGCGAAGCCGAGGAACATGAGGACCGGCGCGAGAATCACCAGAAGCCCCACGGCCCACATGAACGCGTACGCGGCCACGATGACGACCACGACTGTGCTGACGATGTCGCACAAGATCCGCCAGCCGCGCGGCAGCCCGTTGCGCCAGGCGATGTATCGCCGGCCGAGTTTGGAACGTCTACCGAGTTTGGGCCGTTTTCCGTTCTTGTGTGCCACGCCAATCCCTTCCGCGATGAGGGCGACAAACGCGGTGAACGGAGAAACGCGACCAGTCCACCGGGTTTTTCCAACACGTCACCGACACTCTGACGCGCCAGAACGCAAGATCGACATCAAAGCCGCGTCATCCAGCCACGCCTGCTTCGAGGGAAGATGAACGACGTATCCCCACCTCAACAGCATGGGGATAAAACCAAACAAGCCAATGAGAATCATAGAAAGGCGGCCGGATACCTAGTTTTCCGAAACTACCACACCAAGCTCGCCCCAAACCGTAGAACAGCCCCACCCGTCGTGGCCCGCCACGCGAGTGAACCCCACCTCGCCTCCCACGGACGACCGGCGCCGAACCGCCTCCCGGCCGTCCGAAACGGCCAGTGAGACATCAATAGAAAAATCCGGCTATATGACCTAAATCCGCAATTAAGGAATCAGCCCCACGGCCGGGTGATGCGATTTCTCCGGCCGGCCAGGCGCACCGCCACCTGGATGTTTCTCGGACGTCGTGCGGCGCCGTACACGACCGCTCGCGGGATCGCCGACAGCTCCCCGTCGAACTCGGTGATACCGGCAGGAACCCTGCACCAACCTCGATGAACCAGCCACGACAGAATGCCGACCATGGAACCCCGCATCGCGATCGCCCCGTCCGTCGACGAGGTCGCGGCTGACAGCCGCGCCAACTCTCCCGACCTCGACCGTCTGCGTTCCGGCATCACGGAGGCCGTGTCGCGTGGCGGCGGTGTCAACGTCCCGTTCGCCGAGGCGAACGGGCTGGTGTGGCTCGTGCCCGGGGAGCCGGAGCGGCTCGGGGCGGTGCTGGACGGGCACCCCGGGATCGGGTGGGTGCAGTTCCCGTGGGCGGGGGTGGAGAGGTTCGCCCCGTCGGGGGTGTTCCGGCGACCGGTGACCTTCACCTGCGCCAAGGGGTCCTTCGCCGGGCAGGTGAGCGAGCACGCGCTCATGTTGACGCTGACCTGCCTGCGCAACGTCGCCCGGCAGGCGCGGACGCCTCGGTGGTGTTCGGCGGATCCCCGATCCCTGCACGGGCTGAGGGTGACGATCCTCGGCGGGGGTGGCATCGCCTCCGAGCTGGTCCGGCTGCTGCAGCCGTTCGAGTGCCGGGTGACGGTGATCCGGCGGCGACCCGAGAAGGTCGAGGGGGCCGAGGAGACACTGCCCGCCACCGCGCTGCACGCCGTGCTCCCCGAGACCGACGTCCTGGTGCTGGCCCTCGCGCTGACCCCGGAGACGAGGCACGTCGTCGGCGCCGCCGAGCTGGCGCTGCTGCCCGCGCACGCCGTCCTCGTCAACGTCGCGCGGGGTGCGCACATCGACACCGGCGCGCTCGTCGAGGCCCTGCGGGAAGGGAGGATCTCCGCCGCCGGGCTGGACGTGACGGCCCCCGAGCCGTTGCCCGAGGGACATCCGCTGTGGGACGACCCGAGGGTTCTGATCACCTCGCACTGCGCGGACTCGGCGGAGTACGTCACACGGATGCTCTGCGAGCGGGTCGAGCGGAACGTGCGCAGCCTGCGGGCCGGTCGTCCGCTGGAGGGGCTCGTCGATCCCACGGCGGGGTACTGACCTGAACCGGTTCCGATGGGACGAACGGTCCTTGGACGCACTCGATCGGACCGTTCGCTCGAATGCGAGAACGGCGAACCGTGGCACGGATGTCGATCCGCGTCCAGCGGGACCGCGGAGCGACATCGGGTATCCGGGGTTGTGTGCAGTACGACGCAGACACCGTGGCGAGTGGCCCGTTTCAATGAGTCCCGGCAGGAACCACAACGGTTAGACGGGGAGATACCACTATGTCGCGTATGGTGCGCATGCGCCGCTTCCTCACCGCCCTGGCGGTGACCGGGGCCGGCCTGGTCAGCGCCGCCACCTTCACCTCTCCGGTCCACGCGGCCGCAGACGTGATCACCGTCCAGGTCAACTCGCGCACGTTGTTCGTCGTGGGAACGCCCGGCGCCGACGTCGTCAACATCACCGAACTCGAGGGCAAGATCAGCGTGGGCGTCGACTCATCGGTGACGGCCGGCCCCGGATGCGTCAAGACGGCTCCCAAGGTGGTCGACTGCACCGGGACCGGCAGCGGGATCCAGTTCATCGAGGCCAGCACCATCGGCGGCGACGACTCGGTGAACAACCAGACCTCCCTGCAGTCTTCGATGCTGGGCGGGGGCGGCATCGACCGCCTGACCGGCGGCTCCGGCCGGGACGCCCTCAACGGCGGCTCCGGGGACGACGTCCTGACCGGCAACGGCGGCGTCGATGTCGCCAACGGCGCCGCCGGCTTCGACACCTGCAGTGCCGAGACCGAGAGCTCCTGCGAGAAATAGCGTCGCGTCAAGCCACGCTCGCCCCGCGAAGTCGCCATACGACTCGAACCGCCTCACGAACCGAGGACCCCCGGTAGGACGACGGATCGCTCACCTGGTCAGACGTCCACCGCGCCGATCACCCGGGCGGCGGCCAGGTAGGCGGCGAGCAGGCTCTCCGCGACCGCCGCCACCGTCTCCTCCCCCGGCAGGAACTCCGGTGTGTGCAGCCCCGACGCCGTGTCCGTGCCCACGAACAGCATCAGGGACGGCACCGCGGAGCAGAAGTAGGCGAAGTCGTCGGCCCCGCAGGAGCGCAGGGTCGCGGGCACGTGGCGGACCGCGGCGTCCGGGGAGAGGGCGAGCAGCCGGGCGGTCTCCTCGGCGAGGCGGGCGTCGTTGACGAGCACCGGCTCGCCGCGCACGATCAGCACCTCCGCCTCGCAGCCGTGGGCGCGGGCGACGCCGTCGGCGATCACCCGGAACCGCTCGTGGAGCTGCTCGCGCCAGGCCTCGGACATCGTGCGCAGGGTGCCGCGCGCGACGGCGTCGGCCGGGGTCGCGTTGGGGGCGGTGCCCGCGTTCACCGTGCCGAAGGTGACGACGGTCGGCGTCATCGGGTCCGCGTCGCGGCTGACGAGTTGCTGGGCCGCGACGATGATCTGGGCGAGCGCCAGGACCGGGTCCCTGGACAGCTGGGGGTAGGCGGCGTGACCGCCCTGGCCCCGCACGATGAGCGTGAACTCGTCGGCGGAGGCGTTGACGGCCCCCGGGGTGCAGGCCGTCTCACCGGCGGCGAGCACCGGCTGGACGTGCGCGGCGACCATCGCGCCGATCCGGTGCCGCTCGAGCGCACCGGACTCGACGATGTCGAGCGCCCCCGAGGGGTAGGTCTCCTCGCGCGGCTGCAGCACCGCGACCAGCGGAGGGAGCCCCCCTCCCAGGGTCTCCCGCCGCGTGTCTCCCGCGCTCCCCCTCTCCGTCTCCCGCGGTGACCACGTGCTCGCGCCGACTCCGGAACCCTCCGGGGCGCCGGTGCGGTGAGCGGTGTCATCGGCGTTCACCCGGTCGACCGCCCTGGCCAGCGCGACCAGCGCGGCGAGGTGCACGTCGTGGCCGCAGGCGTGCATGGCGCCGTTGCGCGCGGCCCAGGGGACGCCCGTCTCCTCCGTGATCGGCAGGGCGTCCAGCTCACCGCGCACCCCGACGGCGAGCCCCTCGCCGCCGACGCGGACGAGCGCGCCGGTCTCCGCGACGCGTTCCGGCGCGCCGCCCCCGGGCAGCGCGTCGAGGACCCGCTTGAGCGTCGGCTCCTCACTGCCCGAGACGTACGGCTCGGCGTGCAGCTCCCGCCGCAGTTCGCAGGCGCCGGGCAGCTCGGTGGCGAGTGCGGCCCTCAGCCTCTCGTGGACGTCGTTCACACAGCCTCCCCGTTCACGCGCTCTCCCCTTCTCCGGATCACGCCGGTCGTACGGCCCGCCCGGTGAGCCGGCCTGATCTCCCCGCGCCGGAGGGCGCGGACAGCCGTCACGTACCCTCCCCGAGACCGTAGACGCGGCGGGCGTTCTCCGCGCCGATCATCGTGGCGACCCGTACGGCCCGCGCCCGGCTCCACTCCCCGTCCGCGACGAAACCGGACAGGACCCGGGTCATCGCGCGCCGCCAGAGCAGGGCGCCCAGGTGGTGCAGCTCGGCGGGCCCCCAGGCGTCGGAGGAGAAGAGGATCTTGGCGAACGGGGCCAGCTCCAGGCTCTCGGCCACGACGGCCACGCTGCGCGCCCCGGTGTAGTTCACTCCCAGCCCGACGTCGAAGTAGACGTTCGGATAGACCTGGGCGAGGAAGCCCGCGTTGCGGTGGAACGGGTAGCAGTGCAGCAACAGCAGCGAGACGCCGCTGGGCTCGGCCAGCTCGATGAGGCCGCGCAGCAGCAGCGGATCCGAGCGGTGCAGGTCCACGTCCGGGTCGCCGTAGCCGATGTGGAACTGCAGCGGCAGCCCCCGGTCGACGCCCTTCCAGATCAGGTGGCGCAGCAGCACCGGGTCGTCGACGCGGACCGTCCCGGTTCGCTCGGCCGTCCGCAGCCAGCGCCCCGCCGCCGCCGTCACCTCGTTGGGGCTGGGTGGGCGGGGGTCGAGGTCGAGCCCGTGGCGGTAGGCCACGATCGTCTTCAGGCCGCGGGCCGTACGGCTGCGCTCCCACAGCGCCGCCTCGAAGCGGGCGGCGAATCCGGCGGCGTCGGTTCCCTCGGCGACGACGCGTTCGGCGACCGCTTCGAGGCGGACGATCTCGTCGGCCGGGCGTCCCGTGACGGCGGACATCCCGGCCGGGTCCAGGATCTCGTCGCCCCGGTAGCCGGTCTCGACCAGGAAGTGGCCGATCCCGCTGGCGGCGAGCAGACGTCTGTTGACCTCCTCGGTCCCGAGTTCGGCCCGGCGGGCGAGGTAGGTCTCCGGGTCGGCGTGCGGGTCGAGGTCGAGGACGGGCGCGCAGTGCCGCAGGATCGCGAAGCCGATCTGGGAGTCGAACTGGGTCATCCAGGCGGGCACCGGCCTGTCGGACTCGGTGATCAGCTCCTCGAACTGGCGTCTGGAGACGTCCGTGGCGAGCGCGCCGTGCACGTGGTGGTCGACCAGCGGGATCGCCCCGACGGCCCGTTCCATGGCCTCGTCGGCCCCTGAGAAGTCCTGGGCCGACGAGAACCCGGGAGATTCGGGGAACTCAGTGGACATCGGCGATCCTCCGGCAGCGTTCCGTGTCGTCGAGCCCGGCCAGCGCCTCCAGCTCGGCCCTCTTGACCGAAAGATAGGTCGTCAGGAGATCGGCGGGCAGGAAGCCACGCACGACGTCGTCCTTCTCCAGCGCGTCCAGCGCCTCCCGCTGCGACGTCGGCAGCGGCTGCGCGTCCGCGAGCTCCGCCTCGGTGGCCGACTCCGGCCAGACGACGGGCTCGGGGTAGTTTCTGCGGATCCCCTCGAGCCCGGCCCGCAGCAGGACTCCGAGCGCGAGCCAGGGGTTGGCGGTCGCGTCGGCGGCGCGGTACTCGAGGTTGAGCTGGGCTCCGGCGTCCGGTCCCGTTCCGGGGCAGATGCGGAGCATGGCCTCCCGGTTGCGCTCGGCGAGGAACGCCCCGCCCGCGCTCCACCGGTGCGGGGTCAGGCGCAGGAACGAGACGGGGCTCGCGGCGGTCACGGCCGTCAGCGCGGAGGCGTGGCGCAGGATTCCGGCGGACAGGCGCGTTCCCAGCTCCGACAGGCCGCCGGGGCGCGAGGGGTCGTGGAGCGCGGGCCTGCCGTCGGCGTCGCGGAACGACAGGTGGATGTGCACGCCGTTGCCCGAGCCCTCCGGGTCGGGGAGCGGCGCGAAGCCGGCCCGCAACCCCCTGCGCCGGGCGAGGTCGCGGACGAGCTCGCGCAGCAGCACCGCCCTGTCCGCGGCGACGAGCCCGTCGGCCGGGCTGAGCGTTATCTCGTGCTGGGCCTCGCCGTACTCGGGAAGCCATGTCTCCGGCTCGAATCCCGCCTCTTCGAGGAGGGTCACCAGCTCGGAGCCGAACGGTTCGGCGGTGCGGTAGCGCTCGAAGGAGAACGGCGGCGAGGAGGGCAGGCCTGACAGGGTGAACTCGTGCTCGAACGAGGCGACCACGGTGACGCCGAGCTCGGCGCGGAGGTCGGCGACGGCGGAGGCGAGGAATCCTCTGGGGCAGCACTCCCAGGGGGTTCCGTCGGGCAACGTCTGGTCGGCCAGGTAGAGCCGGACGGCCGGGACGTCGCCGTCGGCGGGGATGTCGACGCGTGTGCTCGGGTCGGGCATGAGCCGCAGGTCGCCGGTCGAGCCGAAGACGTTCTCCGCGATCGGCCCGAAGGAGGTGATGGCCAGGTCCGCGGGGACCCATCCGGTCCCACCGCGCAGCAGCGCCTCCTCACGGGAGGCCGGCACGGCACGGCCGCGCAGCTGGGCGGCCAGGTCACAGGTCGCGGCGAAGACGGTGGGCGCTCCGGTCATGGCTGGCCTCTCATCGAACGGGTTCTGCGGTGGGCGGACGGTGCTCTCCCAGGCCGGGTTCGGCCCCGGTCAGCTCGGCGGTGAGGCGCTCGCCGATCCGGCGGGCCAGCTTGGGCGCGGCCAGCACGGCCGCCAGCCCCGCCAGGCACCAGGCCGCGGCGACCCACGGGAAGAAGCTGAGCGGGCTGGCCTGCCCCACCGACTGGTTGTAGAAGACGAAGCACAGGTAGGCGATGGCGAGCACCGGTATGACGATCTCGTGCTTCGGGATCCGCCCGCGCCCGGAGAGGATGAACGCGATCACCCCCGCCCCGGCGACCGCGTACGCCACCAGCAGGCACAGCACGCCGAGCGTGGCGAACCAGTAGTAGGCGTCGAAGGCGGAGACGCCGGTCAGGTCGAGGACCACGTCACCGGCCAGGGCGACGACCAGCGCGGTCACCAGTGCGACGGTCGGCGTTCCGGTGCGCCGGTCGGTGCGGGCCAGCGCCGAGGGGCCGAAGCCGTCCCTGGCCAGGGCGAACATGAGCCTGCTGGCGGCGGCGGTCGAGCTGATCGAGGCGGCGAACGCGGAGGCGACCGCGGTGAAGGCGATGACCAGCGAGAACCAGGTTCCGATGTAGCTCTGCGCGAGCGCCGACAGGGAGGACTCCGAGCCGGAGAAGGCGGCGACGCCCTTCTCCCCCGTGCCGAAGCCGATGGTCTGGGCGAACATCACGAAGACGTACAGACCGCCGGTGAGCAGCACGCTTCCCGCCAGGGCGCGGGGCACGTTGCGGCGCGGATCGGCGGTCTCCTCGCCCAGCGACGCGCACGCCTCGAAGCCCGCCCACGACAGGAAGGCGAACACGGTGGCGGTCATGACCGCGCTCATCGTGGTGCCGCCGAGGCCGAACACCGACAGGTCGAGGGTCTGCCCGCCGGGCGCGTGCCCGGTCCCGGTGCGCAGGACGATGACGGCGCTGAGCACGAGCATGCCGACGATGCCGACGCCCTCGACGATCAGCAGGGTGCGCGCGGTGACGCGGGACTCCCGGGAGTTCACCGCCCAGACGCCGACGCACGCCACGGCGGCCACGGCGAACCAGGGGACGTGCAGGGAGAATCCCAGCGCGGCGGCGAACGCCTCGGCGAACACGGCGGTCGCGGCCAGCGTGCACACCGCGAAGAAGACGTAGGTTCCCAGCAGCGCGAACCCGCCGAAGAACCCGGCCCTGGGGCCCAGGGTCACCCCGGCCAGGGCGTAGACGGACCCCGCGTGGTTGAAGTGCCTGGTCAGCCGTACGAACCCGTAGGCGACCAGCGCCACGCCGACGAGGCCCAGGACGAAGACCAGTGGCACGGCCTTGCCGACCGTGGCCGCGACGCCCGCGCCGTTCAGCGCCATGGCGAGGGTGGGCCCCATGAGCCCGACGGACAGGGCCAGTGCTTCCCACAGGCGTAGCTTGCGTGGCGGGCGCAGTTCTTCGGTCACGGCACCTCCTGATGGTGACGACGGCGCCGGCGGCGAACGCGACCAGCACGTGTGGATGAAACATAGCTTTCATAAAGAGCATCAACAAGAATTCATGAAACATTTGTTACATACCCGTGGAGGCCGGACGCCGGGAACGCGAACCAGCGGGAGGCGCGAGCGCGCGACGAGAGACGGCGACGCCGGGACCCTCGGGGCGGCGGAGACAGCGCGAACGGCGAGGGCGGCAGGGGCGGCGGGGGCGGCAGGGGCGGCGTCAGCCGAGTGTGACGTCGCCCACGATCTCCTCACATCGCCGCAGCCGTTCCTCGCCCGCCTTCCCGAGGCGCGCCGTCACTCCCGCGACCACCGTCTCCACCAGCGCGAGCGCCGGGACGAGGCTGTCGAACGGACTCGGCGCCTCGACCCTGACCGGAATCACCAGGTCGGCCACCTCGGAGACGGGGGACAGCCACGGGTCGGTGAAGAGCACGACCCTGGCTCCCCCCTCGTGCGCGCGGCGGGCGAACTCGACGACGTCACGCTGGTAGCGCCGGTAGTCGAACACCACGACGACGTCACGCCGCCCGACGTCCACGGAGAACGCGGCCAGACTCTCCGGGCGCGGGTCGAGCACCCGGGTCCCGGGACGCAGCAGCCGCAGGTGGAGATCGAGGTACTCGGCGAGGATGTGCGAGTATCTCCCCCCGATCAGCGCGACGCGGCGTCCCTGGTCGGCCAGCAGGGCCACCACCGCCTCGATCTCGGAGTCCGACAGCGCCGCGAAGGACTCGTCCAGCCGCTGCCGGAAGATCGCTCCGGCCGTCACGCGCAGCGAGTCCGGGGCGATCCCGTCGCCGAGCTGCTGGGCGAGCGTGAGCGGCGAGGCGCGCCGCGCCTCGATCTCGTCCCGCAGGGCCTGCTGGAACGCCCGGTATCCGGCGAAACCGAGCCGGGCGACGAACCGGACCACGGTGGGCGCGCTCACCCCCGCGCGTTCGGCCAGCCGCGCCGCGGTCTCGAGTCCGGCCGTGGGGTAGTTCGCCAGCAGGGTCCTGGCCACCAGCCGCTCCCCCGCGGAGGATCCGGCCAGGCTGCGCCGTACGCGCTCCGCGACCGAGGCGAAGATCTCCGTCCCCTCCCCGGAAACCGGCGCGTCCTGCCGCTCCGCGTTCCCGCCCTCGTCGGTCATCGGAACCCCTCTCGCCGTTTCGGGTCGTCCAAGCCCTCATTCTGGCCGGTCGGCCCGGGCGGGCGACGCGCCGCTTCACGGAGGACGGCAGCCGCCCGCCCCACAGGCTCTCCCCCGTCCCTCGACGCCTCCGGCGGCTCTCCCGACCCTCCTGCGGACTCCTGGAAGGACGAAATCCGCAGGGCGGCGACGTCCCCCCGCCGAAACGCGGAGAAATCCACCGCCCAGGTGAACGAAACTCTCAGCGCTTCTTTCCGCGGCCGGGAGGACGCGGCTCGAGGGCACGCGAGCGCACCCTGGGGCTGATCCCGCATTCCCCTGAAATGATTTTCATAAAAGGCCGGATATCAGTGCGCCCCGACGGCGAACGCCCCTCCCCTCAGAGCGCCGCACCCTCTCCCCGCCCCCTTACCGGCGGCCCGAAAAGCCGCGCGGCCACGACACACATGTCCCCCGCCTCCCGATCGGCCGTGTCGGCCTTTCCACGGGACCATCACACGGAGAACGGATCCGAGCGCCATTCCCTCACGATCGACAGGCACCGATCAACGACAATCCAAACACACATCGACCAAATATGATTTGGTATGAAAACGTATTTGATATGATCGAAAAAATGCTATTGTTCGGCAACGGGACCGCACGCTGGCGCAGTCGGGGGTTTCCAACGCGACATGGCCGTGGAGTCATGGCGTGGAAAACCAGAGCGACCGTTCCCGCACACCGGTCATCGAAGCATCCGCGAACGTCGCGGGTTCCTGGGGAGAAGCGCCGATGCTCCAGACCATCCTGCTCGTGCTGGGGCTGTTCGCCGTCCTGGTGAGCATGGTGAGTTTCGTGGAGGGCACGTCGGTGCCCAGCCTGATCTCGGATCTCCGTGCGGAGGCCGTTCGCGCCCGCCGCCTGCGCCGCAGCCGCCGCGACAACGCCGTCTATCCGTACTTCTACGACGTCGGGCTGAGGAACAGGACCGACGGGCAGCCCTCGACGCCGACCGGAGGACAGGTCAACGTCGGCGGATACAGGCTGGACGTCACTCCCATGCCCGAGGGCATGTGCCCCCTCTACACGCTGCACCACCACAACACGGGCGACAGGGTGCCGTGCACCGGCGAGGAGGCCCTGCTGTGGCGGGAGGCGGCGATCGAGTACGCGACGGCGCTGCGGGAGGCCGGCGCGACGCTGCGCGCCGCGCACGAGCGCGCCAGGCTCCGGCTCGTACGGCTGCTGCCCGGCGGCCGGAGCAGGGTCGCCTCGGAGCTGCTGCGGGAACGAGGACGCTTCCGGGAACAGGCCCTGGCCGCCGCGGCGGCGTACCGGCCGGTGCACGACGAGATCGAGCACCGGCTCAGGCAGCAGCGGCGCAGGCACGAGCGCCGGATCCACGAGCGCCGGATCGAGGAGGAGCCGCCGAACCCGCGCGGACGGAGGGGCCGGGGCGGGGAGGCGGACGCGGGTCCGGTCACCTGAGCTGGGGAAGGACCTTCGCGCCGAAGGCGTCGATGTAGGCGCTCTGCTCCTGACCGACGTGGTGCAGGTAGATCTCGTCGAAGCCCAGTTCCGCGCACTCGTTGATCCAGGCGGCGTGCCTGCCCAGGTCCGCGGAGACGTTGACCACCTCGGCCACCCGCGCCGGCGGCACGTCCGCGGAGATCGCGTCGAAGAGTTCGGCCGTGTCGAGATCCCAGCTCACCGGCGGCGCGAAGACGTTGCTCCGCCACTGGTCGTGGGCGATCGCCAGGGCTTCCTCCTCGGTCTCGGCCCAGCTCAGGTGGATCTGCAGAGCCGTCCTCCCCTTCCCGCCCGCCTCCCGGTAGGCCTCGACGACCTCGCGTGACCTCTCCAGCGGGCCGTGCACGGTGATCAGGCCGTCTGCCCACTCCGCGCACCATCGGGCGGTCTCGACGCTCACCGCGGCGCCGATCAGCTCGGGCGGGGTGTCGGGGCGGGTCCACAGGCGGGCGCGGTCCACGGTGACCAGGCCGTCATGGCTGACCTCCTCCCCCGCCAGCAGCGCCCTGATGACGTCCACGCACTCCCTGAGCCGCGCCTTGCGGAGCTCCTTGCGCGGCCACCGGTCCCCGGTGATGTGCTCGTTGCTCGCCTCCCCGCTGCCCAGGGCCGCCCAGAACCTCCCGGGGAACATCGCGGCGAGCGTGCCGATCGCCTGGGCGATGATCGCCGGGTGGTAGCGCTGGCCGGGCGCGTTGACCACGCCGAACGGCAGCCCGGTGGCCTGCAGGGCGGCCCCCAGCCAGGACCAGGCGAAGCCGGAGTGCCCCTGTCTCTCGCTCCAGGGGGAGAAGTGGTCCGACGACATCGCCGCCGCGAACCCCGCCTGTTCGGCCCTGACCACCGCCTTCAGCAGTTCTGCCGGATGGACCTGCTCGTGTGATGAGTGAAAACCGTAGGTCGTCATCATGACCGGCTACCCGTGCGACGGCGGTCCAGTCGGCCTCCCCGCCGGAACGCCACCCCCTGTGAGCGCGGCGGCCCCACGTTCAATAGTGTCCGACCCATGAGCACTCACTATGACGTCGTAGTCCTCGGTGCGGGCCCGGGAGGATACGTGGCCGCGATCCGGGCCGCGCAGCTGGGCCTGAGCACCGCGATCGTCGAAGAGCGTTACTGGGGCGGCGTCTGCCTCAACGTGGGGTGCATCCCCTCCAAGGCGCTGCTGCGCAACGCCGAGCTCGCCCACCTGTTCACCCACGAGGCCAAGACGTTCGGCATCAGGGTCGACGGCACCGTCACCTTCGACTACGGCGAGGCGTTCAAGCGCAGCCGCAAGGTCGCCGACAGGCACGTCAAGGGCGTGCACTACCTGATGAAGAAGAACGGCATCGTCGAGTACGAGGGGCGGGGCGAGTTCACCGACGCCAACACGCTGCGGGTGACCGGCGCGGACGGCGGCGAGCAGGCGGTGACGTTCGACCACTGCGTCATCGCGACGGGTGCGACCACGAAGCTGCTGCCGGGGACGTCGGTGTCCGAGCGGGTGGTGACGTACGAGGAGCAGATCCTCAGCGACGAGCTGCCCGGCAGTGTCGTCATCGCGGGCGCGGGCGCGATCGGCGTCGAGTTCGCCTACGTCCTGCACAACTACGGCGTCAAGGTGACGATCGTGGAGTTCCTCGACCGGATCGTCCCGCTGGAGGACGAGGAGGTCTCGGCCGAGCTGGCCAAGCACTACCGGCGGCTCGGCATCGAGGTCCTGACCTCCACCCGCGTCGAGTCCATCGACGACTCGGGCGACAAGGTGCGGGTGACCGTCTCACGTGACGGACAGCAGCAGGTCCTCGAGGCCGACAAGGTGCTGCAGGCGATCGGCTTCCAGCCCCGCGTCGAGGGGTACGGCCTGGAGCGCACCGGGGTCGCCCTGACCGACAGGGGGGCGATCGCCATCGACGCCCGCGGCCGTACGAACGTGCCGCACATCTTCGCCATCGGCGACGTGACCGCCAAGCTGATGCTCGCGCACGCGGCCGAGTTCATGGGGATCGTCGCCGCGGAGACCATCGCGGACGCCGAGACGATGGAGCTCGACTACGTGATGATCCCGAGGGCGACGTACTGCCAGCCCCAGGTCGCGAGTTTCGGCTACACCGAGGCGCAGGCCCGCGACCTGGGCTACGACGTCAAGGTGGCCAAGTTCCCCTTCACCGCGAACGGCAAGGCCCACGGTCTGGGGGACGCGGTCGGGTTCGTGAAGATCCTCAGCGACGGCGAGCACGGTGAGCTGATCGGCGCCCACCTGATCGGCCCCGAGGTCACCGAGTTGCTGCCGCAGCTGACGCTGGCCCAGCAGTGGGACCTGACGGTCACCGAGGTGGCGCGTAACGTGCACGCCCATCCCACGCTCGGCGAGGCGGTCAAGGAGGCGATCCACGGACTGGCGGGCCACATGATCAACATGTGAGGCCCTTGTCGCGGCCTCGGACGGGAGCGCCGGAGCCTGTCGTCGGTTCCGGCCCGCGCCGCCCCCGGAGACCGGGAACGGCACGGGCGCCCGGCGGCGCGGGAAGGCGCGCCGGGCGCCGGGGCCGGGAGCGCTCCGTTGTGCTCAGGTGTGCCCGGTCTCGGAGGCGCCCCTCAGAACGCCGAGGTGTAGGTCGTCAGGGAGGGCTGGTTCGTCCGGACGAGGCCGTTGTAGCAGGCGACGTCGCGAACGGTCGCGACGAGCCCGGCGGTGCTCCACGGGGTCAGCAGGTTGCAGTATCCGGGGCCGGTCCCGTACGCCGTGACCTGGACGTGGTCGGGCAGCACGCCGACCCGCGGGAAGGTCACCAGGCGCAGCCCCGCCCCCGCGCCCTGCACGGTGTTCAGCCCCGCCTGGGAGTTGTGGTTGATCGCGGGCGGCACCGGGGAGTACGGCCCGGGAGCGGCCGGGGCGGTGTCGAAGGTGTAGGCGAAGTTCTTCGGCGGGAGCGCCGCCCCGGTGATCGCGCGCTCACGCTGGTAGGTGAGCGTCCAGCCGGTGTTGATCGGGGTGTTGACGAGGTTGTGGCAGCGCACCCTGACGGTCTGGCCCGCGGGGGCGGACGCCCACGCGGCGACCTTGCAGCGGGCGGGCTGGGCGGGGTTGACCGCGGTCACCTGGAGACCGCCCGCCCTGCCCACGGACCCGAGACCGGGCAGGGTGACGTTCCAGTTCCCCACAGGCCCGGCGACGACGGTGTTCGCCACGCCCGACGAGTTGAACTGGGTGACGATCGCCGCGCCGTTGTGGCGGACGTAGCCGAACGCCTGCGGCGCGGGGAGCAGGCCGCTGCTCTTCTCGAACAGGACGGTGAACGGGATGGACACCTGGGGGCCGCCGTACTGGTGGCATCTCACCGCGACGAGCAGGTCGCCCACCGACGGACCCCAGTTCAGGGCCTGACACCAGTGGGGGCCCTGCGAGACCGCCGTGACGTGCACGACGCCGCCGAGCGTCGCGATCTGCGGGAACCTGACATAGGTCGGTCCCCCCGGCGGGGTGAGCACCGTGACCGTGGGGCCCGCGGGCCAGCTTCCCGCCTGGCGGGCGAGGGTGGGGACGCCGTTGGCGATGTTGACATAGGCGAATCCCCACTGGTCGGGGACCTGGGCCCACGCGCTCGTGACCGCGGCGGTGAGGCAGCCCGCGAGCATCGCGACGACGCAGAGAATCCTTGTTGTTGCCTTTCGTACGTGAAGCATGCCGTTCTCCATCGGCTGGGGGATGAAGGACCGGACACGACCGCGACCCCGGCATGACAGGCAGCACGAAGTCAAGGGAGATGCCCGGTTTGATCCTTTTGAGCTCTCGACGACCCGAACGCCGCCCCGGAAGCCCGACCCTTCCGATCCCCCGGCTCCACCCAAGACACAGGGGTCAGCGAAACGACGACGCGCCGAACGCCCGCGAGCGATCGGGCGAGTCCCGCGCGTCGGCGACCGACCGCCGGACGCGGCCACACCCTGATCTGCTCACAAAGCGTTTATCGTCGATTACTTTACGTCATAGTACGGCTTGCGCCCGATCCGTCAACCCCTCCCCCCCGGGAAGGGGAGCCGGACGCCAGGCGAGGGCGGACAGGAGGCGTCCGGGAAGGAGGGAGGCCGCCGCCCTCTCACCCCTGGGCCGAGGACCCGCCGCCGGAGGCGTGCCGCAGGGAGCCGAGCACATCGGGGTCGATGGCGAAGAAACCGTAGAGATCCGTCATCCGCAGGAGCCGCTCGAAGTGGCCTCGCACCCCCGCCAGGCGCATCCACCCGCCCGCGTCGCAGGTCAGGGTCATCCCGCTGAGGAAGGTCCGCAGGCCGTTCGAGTCGCAGAAGGTGACCCCCGCGACGTCGAGGACGATCCGGGGGCGACGGCCCGTGATCAGCTCGCGGATGGCGTCTCCGAGCAGCGGACTGGAGGTCCGGTCGATGTCTCCCGTGACCGTGAGCACGGCGCAGTCCGCCTCCTCGTGGTGGGTGACCTGGACGACCAGCTCTCTGCTCATCACCCGTCCTTCCCGCTCACCGGTGAGGCGGTCCGCGCCGGGAGCCGCCCTGCCTGATCACAAGGTATACCCGTCCCTCCCGGACGGCCCGGCGACCGCCGGGGGACATGTGCGTAACGTCCGCGGGCGCGGGAGACGGGACGAGGAGTCCGCCTCGGCCAGACGGAGGTCAGCCGACGTGGACCGGCGGACGCCGTTCCGGGTCGGGCTCGGCCTGGCAGCGCGCCGGACAGCGTCAGCGCGACCAGCGTCAGCGTGGCGACGGGGCTGAGCGAGCCCGCCGCCAGAGCGGCGACACCGGGCTGGCAGCCGATTCCGCGATCGCGACCAGCCGTCGCGCGCAAGTCGCCTCGGGGCCACAGAATCCTGCCTGGACACTGCAAGTAGTCATACGTTTACCTTGTGTCACCACAGCAGCACCATCCGACCCAGGAGAGAGCATGCGCCTCAACAAGCTCACGTCTATCGCCCTGGCCGCCCTCGTCGGTTGCGCAGGCCTGACGGCCGTGGCCGCCATGCCGGCCACGGCCTCCGTTCCCGCCGTCCCCGCCCCCGCGGCCGCCGACTTCTCCGGCTACCAGCTCATCAAGCTGCCCAACGCCAACGTCCCCAACTTCACCCGTCGCGTGCTCAGGTGCCCCGCCGGCAAGCGGGTCGTCGGCGGCGGCGCCGAGGCCCAGGGCAACGGCGCGATCCTGGTGGGCTCCTTCCCGACCGACGACGGCACCGGCTGGATCGGCATCGGCCGCCAGATCGGCTACAACGACGTCGGCATCAGCGTCTACGCCGTCTGCGCCAACGCCAGCTGAAAACCCCTCCACCCCCGGCCGGACCTCCCGAGGTCCGGCCGGGGCGTTTTGCCGTCACCCCCCGCACCGCCGCCCCCTCCGGGAGCCCCAGGCTTCCGAGCGCCTTCCACTCACCCCACTGGCGAGCCATAATCACTTTCGGTGTCAGTTAAGTCACCCAATGTCAGGTAACGGAGGGGTCGTCTTTGAGGCATCTGCGATACCGCTTCGACAACCTCATCGCCCGGGGAACCTGGGCGATGATCGGCCTGCTCGCCGTCGTGGCGCTCGCCATGGCGGTCGTCGGAGCGGCGGCCATCCTCACCCTCGCCCCGAACGCCACGGACCTGCCGTCCGCCCTGTGGTCGGGTCTGATGCGCACGATGTCGCCCGGGGTGGTGACCCGGGACAGCGGATCCCCGGTGTTCCTGGGATGCATGCTGGTGCTCGCCCTGACAGGAATAGTGATCTTCAGCACGCTCATCGGGCTGATCGAGACGGGGCTCGACCGCAAGCTGGCCAGCCTGCGCAAGGGCCGGTCGCTGGTGATCGAGCGCGACCACACCGTGATCCTCGGCTGGTCGGAGCAGGTCTTCCTGATCCTGTCCGAGCTCGCGGTGGCCAACGCCAGCAGGGGCAGGACCTGCGTGGCGATCCTCGCCGACAGGGACAGGGTCTCCATGGAGGAGGCCATCAGGGACAGGGTCGACCTTCCCCGCCGTCTGCGGGTGGTGTGCCGCACCGGCAGCCCCACCGATCCGATGGACGTGGCCATCGTCAGCCCCGAGCGGGCACGGGCGGTCATCGTGCTCGGCTCGGAGGACACGTGCTCCGACGCGAGGACCATCAAGAGCCTCCTCGCCCTCGACGCCGCGAAGGTGCGGCCGAGGGTCCAGCTGGTCGCGGGCATCCGCGATCCGGACAACCTCGTCGCGGCCCGCCTGGCGGGCGGGGCCAACGCGCTGATCCTCGACGTCGACGAGATCTCCGCGCGGGTCATGGTGCAGACCTGCCTGCACGCGGGACTGTCCATGGTCTACAGCGACCTGCTCGGTTTCGAGGGCGACGAGATCTACTTCCGGCAGCCGGGAGAGCTGGCGGGCGAGAGCTTCGGCGACGCCCTGCCCGCACTGGAGAACTGCTCCCTCATCGGCCTGGAGCGGGAGGGGAAGGTCCTGCTCAACCCGGCCGGGGAGACCACGATCGACGCGGGCGACCGGCTCATCCTGATCATGGACGACGACGACGCGAAGCCGGTCCGCGCCTCTGCCCGGGTGGACCACGACGCGATCGTGGCCACCGGCGAGCACGAGCCCGTGGCGCGCCGCGTCCTGGTCCTCGGCTGGAACGCCTGCGGCGCCGCGATCGTCGCGGAGTTCGACCACTACATGCCGCCCGGGTCGCAGCTGAAGGTCGTCGCCGACGACTCCCGGATGACGTCCCAGGTTGAGGGTCTCTCAGCCCGGGTCGCCGGCCTGACCCTCAGCCACGAGACCGGAGACATCACCCGGCACTCCACCCTCCAGAGACTCGACCTCGGAGCCTACGACCACGTCCTCATCCTGGCCGACGACCGGTTCGGAGCGCATGTCGCCGACTCCCGCACGCTCCTCACCCTCCTGCACGTCAGGGAGATGAGCAGGAGCAACGGATGGCGGCACAGCCTGGTGACCGAGATCGCGAGGGACGGCGACCGGCGTCTCGTCGAGGTCACCGAGGTCGACGACTTCATCGTCAGCTCGAAGGTCACCAGCCTCCTGATGATCCAGGTCGCGGAGAACCCCCGGCGTCATGACGTGTTCGCCGACCTGTTCGACGCCGGAGGGCAGGAGATCTACATCAGACCCGCCGACGACTACGTGCGGCTGTCGACCCCCGTCGACTACGCGACCGTGGTTGCCGCCGCGCGGGCGTACGGCGAGGTCGCGATCGGCTACCGCACGGAGTGCCTGTCCGGCGGCGCTGGCGGCATCGCCCTGAACCCGCCCAAGAGCAGAAGGCTGACGTTCGAGCCCGGCGACGCCGTGATCGTGCTCGCCGGCGGCCGCCTCCGTCAGGAGGACGGAGCCCGCCCCTGGGGTGCCACCGGAATACGGCAGAAACGGGCCGCGCTGGGACGCTGACCGGGCAGAACCTTGGTTCTGTCCGGCTCCTGGGACGACATCTGACCAGGTCAACGGAGTACGGGCGCCGGTAAGGCTCGTGCCACCAGGCCCAAACGAGTGCGTTTGCCGGTCACTGCTCCGCGAGCCGAACCCGGAGACCATGGACCCGGTTGGTGGGGAGCGTCATCGCGAGCCGCGTTGCGGCTACTGCGGTGTCAGCCCGGGCCACAGCCGCACCGTATGGTCGCCGCCGGAGGTGGCCAGCAGATGGCCCTCGGGGTGGAAAGCCACTCCGTAAACGGAGCCGGTGTGTCCGGTGAGGGGGTCGCCGACCTGCCGGCCGGTGACGATCTCCCACAACCGCACCGTGCCGTCATCGCTGGTGGTGGCCAGCAGATGACCGTCGGGGTGGAAAGCCACCCCAAAGACGAGGTCGGTGTGGCCGATGAGGGGGTCGCCGACCTGCCGGCCGGTGGCGATCTCCCACAACCGCACCGTGTGGTCGCTGCTGGTGGTGGCCAGCCGGTGGCCGAAGGGGTGGAAAGCCACTCCGTAAACGGAGCCGGTGTGTCCGATGAGGGAATCGCCGACCTGCTGTCTGGCGGCGGTCTCCCACAACCGCACCGTGTGGTCGCTGCTGGTGGTGGCCAGCAGGTCACCGACGGGGTGAAAAGCCACTCCGTAAACGGAGCCGGTGTGGCCGGTGAGGGGGTCGCCGACCTGCCGGCCGGTGACGATCTCCCACAACCGCACCGTGCCGTCATCGCCGGCACTGGCCAACAGACGGCCCTCGGGATGGAAAGCCACTCCGTAAACGGAGCCGGTGTGGCCGGTGAGGGGGTCACCGACCTGCCGGCCGGTGACGATCTCCCACAACCGCACCGTGCCGTCATCGCCGGCACTGGCCAACAGATGACCCTCGGGATGGAAAGCCACTCCAAAGACGAGGTTGGCGTGGCCGGTGAGGGGGTCGCCGACCTGCCGGCCGGTGACGATCTCCCACAACCGCACCGTGCCGTCATCGCCGGCGCTGGCCAGCAGACGGCCCTCGGGATGGAAAGCCACTCCGACGACAGTGTCGGTGTGTCCGGTCAGGACACGAGCGGCGTACACGATCAGCTTCCGCTGCTCGGGTTCAGGCGGTGTGGACAGTTCTTCGACTCGGACTGCCAGGTCATCACGCTCACGCCGCAGGTGGCCATGCGCACGCCGCAGGTCGTGGTGGGAGCGCTGTAGCGCGAACAACGCAGTCCGCAACTCCGTGATCCGCCGTGCGGCCGCCGAGGCCGCCGCGGGCCGAAGAGCAGCAGGGATCGCCCGTAGCCGCACCGTTTTGTCGTAGCTGGTGGTGGCCAGCAGGTGGCCCTCGGGATGGAAAGCCACCCCAGCGACGATGTCGGTGTGTCCGGTGAGGGGGTCACCGATCTGCCGGCCGGTAGCGGTCTCCCACAACCGCACCGTGCCGTCATCGCCGGCGCTGGCCAGCAGGTGACCGTCGGGGTGGAAAGCCACTCCAAGGACGATGTTGGTGTGTCCGGTGAGAGGGTCGCCGATCTGCTGTCTGGTGGCGGTGTCCCACAACCGCACCGTGTGGTCGTAGCTGGTGGTGGCCAGCAGGTGACCGTCTGGGTGAAAGGCCACTCCATAAACGATGTTGGTGTGTCCGGTGAGGGGGTCGCCGACCTGCCGGCCGGTGGCGGTGTCCCACAACCGCACCGTGTGGTCGTAGCTGGTGGTGGCCAGCAGGTGACCGTCTGGGTGGAAAGCCACCCCGACGACGATGTCGGTGTGTCCGGTGAGGGGGTCGCCGATCTGCTGGCCGGTGGCGGTCTCCCACAACCGCACCGTGCCATCGCCGCCGGCGCTGGCCAGCAGGTGACCGTCTGGGTGAAAAGCCACCCCGACGACGATGTTGGTGTGGCCGGTGAGGGGGTCGCCGATCTGCCGGCCGGTGGCGGTGTCCCACAACCGCACCGTGCCGTCATCGCCGGCGGTGGCCAGCAGGTGACCGTCTGGGTGAAAAGCCACTGCATAAACGGGGCCGACGTGTTTGATGAAGGGGGCGCCGAGCTGCTGGCCGGTGGCGGTCTCCCACAACCGCACCGTGCCATCGTCGCTAGCGGTGGCCAGCAGGTAGCCCTCGGGGCGGAATGCCACCCCGAAGACGGTGTCGGTGTGTCCGGCCAAGACCGTATCGGCATGGCTGTCTGCGGCACTCTGCGTGGGTGCGGTAGGTGGTGGGAGAGTGCCCTCATCAGCGGCCAGCCACAGGGCGCGAAACTCCTCCATATCCCCGTCCAGGGCTTCGACGATGACTTCTACTTGGCCCAAGCGCGGCAGCCGCGCACAGCGGAGCACCTCGCCGACGGTGGTGTGACTGATCGCCTTGCCGGTCTGTTTGGCCAGATCGCGGTAGCTAGGCCGACCGCGGCGGCGATGCAGCTGTTGTAACCGCGTGCGCAGGGCGGCTAAAGCGTCTTCATCGGGACTGGACGAGGAGGGCTGCTCGGGCATAGTGCCACCGAGCATCCCAGAGTGTCAGGAAACGTAAAGGCTCTTTCGCTCGACTCCCTGCGCGTTCGTGCCGTGACCGCCCTGGGGTGTCAGGGATCGTCAGCGTCCCAGGCCGAGGGCTGTAAACGCCGTCAGCGCTCGTCAGGGGGTGTACGACCTCGTCCGTCCCCGTCAAAGATCGCCAGGGATCGTCAACGCCCCGACGGCGGGCCGCACTCTGGGTTCACACCCCGGCACCTCCGCCGCCGGCGACGCCTCATCCCCCTGCTTTTCCAGGCGGGCGGGGGTGGCACGTGCCGGTCGCGTCACGACCGTTCCCGGCACCCGCCGCCCGCAAGGGGCACCCCACACCGCTCGCGAAAGGACACCCCTGTGGCCATCCTCACCCACCTGGCCGCCGCCGGCGCCATCGCTGTCGTCCCGATGACGGCTCTGGCCGCCTTGTACTTGTTCTCCCGGGACTCCTCCCGGCGTACCCGGGCGCTGCGCCTGCTGCGGCTGTTCCTACGCCGCTGACCGGCCCCTGTCCGGCTGAAACCTCAGGTTTCCGTCCACCGCCTGACGTGCGGTTTCCAGCGGACGTGGCCCGTTTCTGCCGTATTCCGGTCGCACCCCCTGCGCGGACGTGCGCAACCCCTGCGGGGCCCGCAGGCCTCTCAGGACGACCGGGCCGCTCTCACGTCCCTGAGCGCGGCGTGAGCTGTCTCAGCTGGAGGTCTTCGAGGAGGGTCTGCGTCGCGGCGGCGATGACGTCCACGGCTCGCTCGAAGGCCTCGGCGTTGCGCGTGGACGGAGACCGGAACCCGGAGACCTTGCGGACATACTGGAGCGCGGCGGCCCGCACGTCCTCATCGGTCACGTCGCTGGCGTAGGGCTCCCGAAGGGTCTTGATACTCCGGCACATGACAGGGACCATATTCCACCGCACCGACAAAAGTGACGGACCTGATGCGGTCCGGGCCCGATGAATGCGCCCGGTTGACTTTCCCTCCGGCTTTCGGACGTGCGCTATCCGTCAGCCTGCCCGGACATGAGGTCCTTATCTCCAAGTGCCGCGCATCCGATGGACGAACCCACCAGAATCAGCCGTGATCGCGAAAACTTAACAGTCGACGGAGCGATCCGTGGCGAGACCGATCAGTTATACCGACGCCGTTCGCATGCCGGGCGGGTCTGATTCACCCGGCGGCGACCACGTCGTCCTCGGTGACGCGGTCGGCCGTCCGGTGCGCGCCGAGGGTGAGCAGCAGCGACGCCGCCGTCAGCACCACTCCGAACCAGACGGCGCTCGTGACGCCCAGGCGATCGGCGAAGAGCCCGCCGAGCAGGGCACCGAGCGCGATGGAGGTGTTGTAGCCAAGTGTGTTGATCGACATCGCGGCCTCGAACCTGTCGGGCGCCGCCGCGAGGGTCAGGTTGATCTGGCACAGGTTCGCCGCCCCGAACGACACCCCCCACACGACCAGCGCGACGACTGCCCCGGCCTGCGAGCCGCCGAACGCGAGCAGCGCCAGCAGGGCCGCCACGAGTCCGCCGCACGCCGCGACGAAGGTGCCCGTCAGGTTCCTCGTCGCGGCGTGACCGGCGACGAAGTTACCGACGGCGCCACCGGCCCCGTAGACGACCAGCAGTCCCGCGACGAAGCCGGGTGAGGCGCCGGAGTTCTCCTCCAGGAACGGCCGCACGAACGTGTACGCCCCGAAATGGCCGAGCACGTAGAGGACCACGGTGAGCATCACGATCCGCAGCCGCCTGTTCCGCACGGGCAGCGCGAAGACCTCCCGCACCGGGACCGCGTTGTCCGACGGCAGCGACGGCACGATCGCGGCGACGGCGAGCAGCACCAGCACGCTGAGGCCGCTCCAGATCAGGAAGGTGGCCCGCCAGTCGGTCAGGCTCTCCAGGAAGGCGCCCAGTGGGATGCCGACGACCGTGGCGATCGAGATGCCCGACAGCGCGACGGCGGCCGCCCGGTTCGCCTGGCGTTCCGGGACGAGCCGCATCGCCATGCTCACTCCGATCGCCCAGAACACGCCGTTGGCGAAGCCCATGACCAGTCGCGCCCCCAGGACGAGGGGGTAGCTCGGCGCGACCGCGGTGACGAGGTTCCCCAGCGCCAGGACCGCGAGCAGCGCGGACAGCAGCAGGCGCCGGTTGACCCGCCTGGTCCACGCCACGATGAACGGCGCCCCGAGCCCGGCCGAGACCCCGTAGAGGGTGACCATGAGCCCGGCGACGCCGTCGGAGATGCTCAGGCTCGCGCCCACCGGGGTGAGCAGTCCGACGGGCATCAGCTCGGTGGTGACAAAGGTGAACAGGCTGGCGGTGATGGCGGCGACGCCCAGCCATGACCGCAGAGGAGGGATAGTTTCCATGGAAGATAAATTAGTTTCCGTGGAAGGTATAGTCAACACATGCCTCAGGACACCAACTCCGTCCTTCCTCCCGACGCCGACGCGGTCGATCTGATCGTCAGCCAGTGGCGGCGGGAGCGGCCCGATCTCGATCCCGGCCCCATGCAGGTCGTGGGCCGGATCAGCCGGCTGCACTGGGCGCTCGACGAACGGCTGACGAAGGTCTTCGAGTCGTTCGACCTGGGCCGGGGCGAGTTCGACATGCTCGCCTCACTGCGCCGTTCGGGCCCGCCGTTCGAGCTCACGGCCGGCGAGCTGAGCGGCTCGATGATGGTCACCTCGGGCGCAGTGACCAAGCGGGTCGACCGGCTCGAACGCGCCGGACTGGTCGCCCGCCGCGCGGCCGATTCCGACGCCAGGGGCCGGCTCATCCGCCTCACCGACCGCGGCCTCGAGGTCGTCGACGCGGCGGTCGAGCGGCACGTCCGCAACGAGCACCGGCTGCTCGCCGGCCTGACCCCCGCCGAGCGCGACACCCTCGCCGCCCTCCTCCGCAAGCTCGCCCGGACCCTGCCCGGCGTGTGAAGGGGACGGGACCGTTGCTCTCGTTCACCGAGGTGACTTGCCGTTTCGGGTCCGTCCGGGCGCTCGACCCTGTGACGCCGACGGTCGGGCGGGGCGAGTTCGTTTCGGTCATCGGGCCGTCGGGGTGCGGGAACTACGGCCTCAAGCGCATGCAGACCCTCATTGACCTGATCGGCGAGTACGCGCCGGACGCCGACATCATCCCCGGCGACCTCGTCACCAACCAGTTCATCGACCCGTCCATCGGCCTCAAGCCCTGACCCGGCGGGTCGCGGAACCCTTTCCCGCGCCCAGGACTTCGCTCACCAGGAGGACTCCTTGCAGGACACCCGCACATCTGCCGCCACCCGCGTGCGCGCGCCGCGTGAGGAGGTCCTGGTCCGGGCCGCGTGGGTCCTCACGGTCGGGCCCGCGGGCGAGATCGAGGACGGCGCCGTCCACGTGCGTGACGGCCGCATCGTCGAGGTGGGGCCGTACCGCGAGCTGCGAGGCCGGCTGCCCGGCCTGCCGGTCGAGGGCGACGGGACGGGCCTGCTCATCCCCGGCCTGGTCAACACGCACACGCACCTGTCGGAGGCGCTCGCGACCGGCATGGGTTCGGAGCTGACGCTGTTCGAATGGGGCGAGCGGATCGTCGGGCCGCTCGGCTCCGTGCTGACCGCCGAGGACGCCCGCGAGGGCACCCGGCTGCGCGCGATCGAGATGCTGCTGTCCGGCGTGACGACGGTCAACGACATGTTCGTCCACTGCAACCCCGACGACGCGGCCAGCGTCGGTGTCGTCGCGGGGCTGGAGGAGGCGGGCCTGCGCGGCGTCGTGTCGTTCGGCGCCGAGGACGCCGACATGTCCGGTGCGACGCCCGGTGCGCCGCCCTGGGCGGACGTCGACCGGATCATGGCCGAGCAGGACGCCCTCGCCGAGGCGTGCGCGGCCGCCGAACTCGTCTCCTTCCGGTACGGGATCGGCACCCTGCTCGGGCAGAGCGACGCCCTGCTGGAGGCCGGCGCCCAGGCCTGCCTGGACCGCGGCTGGGCCGTGCACACCCACCTCGCCGAGGTCCGCGAGGAACTCGTTGCGGCCTCCCAGCGCTGGGGCTGCCGGACCATCCCGCACGCCCTCGCCCTCGGCCTGTTCGACCGGCCGCTCGTCGCCGGGCACGGCGTGTGGGTCACCGAGTCCGACATCGAGATCCTCGCCGCCCACGGCGTCGCCATCGCGCACAACCCCGTCGCCAACATGATCCTCGGCTCCGGCGTGTGCCCGGTGCCGCGGCTGCGCTCCGCCGGGATCGCGGTCGGCATCGGCACCGACGGCGCGGCCTCCAACGACAGCCAGGACATGCTCCAGGCCGTCAAGACCGCAGCCCTGCTCCAGAAGGTCCACGCCCTCGACCCCTCGGTCATCGACGCCGCGACGGTCCTGCGGATGGCCACCCTGGACGGCGCCCGCGCCCTCGGCCTCGACCACCTCGTCGGTTCCCTGGAACCCGGCAAACGCGCCGACCTCGTGCTCCTCCAGGACTCCGTGTGCGTCTCGGTCCTGCACGACCCCTGCGGCCAGTTCGTCTACGGCGCCTCCCCCCGCGCCGTCCGCTCGGTCTGGGTCGACGGCTGCCGCGTCGTCGCCGACCACACCTGCACCACCCTCGACGAAGCCGCCCAGATCGACCGGAGCCGTGCCCTCGCCGCCCGCCTGGCCCTGGCCTCCGGCCTGCACGGATCGGGCTTCTCCCGGTTGGCCTCGTCGCCCCGGACCAGCCGTTGACGAGTGCCGTCCTCCTGGGGCCGAGACCGAGGGATCCCGCCCGGCGGACGCCGACGACCACCCCACTGAGTGATCGTTTTCGGCGCGGCGGCGTTGGAGCCGACGGCGGGAACGAACCACCGTGAAACCGGGCATCAGAAACGCGAACAGCGCATCCATGGAAACCATGGATGCGCTGTTCGGATGCGGTGTGCGCCGCCAGGGACTCGAACCCCGGACCCGCTGATTAAGAGTCAGCTGCTCTAACCAACTGAGCTAGCGGCGCTTGACCTCGACAAGACTACCGGACTCGGACCCATGGTCTGTACATGAGATGACATAGCCGGATCGCTCCCTCGCGGCGCGGGAGCGCCTGCGGGCAGGAGGCGTCCGCGAGCGTCTCCACGTCGGATCTCATGATTTTTTCGTTCCCGCCGCCCAGGCCACGGCCTTGATCACGGCACGGCCGAGGCCGCGCGCCGTTTGCCCTCGCTCACAGGGGTAGCAGGAGGAAGCCCGGAGAATCAACCCAAAGGGAGATGTACACCATGCAGCCTGAGCTGTGGAGCTATCGCGCTGACGTCCACGACGTCAACAAGAGCCTCGACGTCGCGGGCTATCACGTGGAGGCTACCGACGGGAAGATCGGGTCTGTCGACGAGGCGACCTACGAGGTCGGCGAGAGCTACATCGTCGTCGACACCGGCCCCTGGATCTTCGGCAAGAAGGTCCTGCTTCCGGCCGGCACGGTGACCCGGATCGATCCGCAGGAGCGCAAGATCTACGTCTCGCGCACCAAGGACGAGATCAAGAACGCTCCGGAGTTCGACGAGGCGAACTTCAAGGAGCGTGTCTACCGTGACACCGTCGGCGACTACTACGGCCGCTTCCCCTACGGCGGCGGCACGAGCACTTTCTGATCTCGACGCCTCCAACCAGGAAGGGCCCCGCTTCGGCGGGGCCCTTCGTCGTTCGGGTCCGGGCGTCCCGGAAGACGCCCGGACCCGGACTCAGGGCCAGGAGGGCTCTCCGGCGGGGTCGACAGGACCGGGAAGCACGCCGAGCCGTTCCAGCAGGGTCAGGAAGGTGAACGCGTACGGCGAGACCTGCGCGACGGCCGCGACACGCTTCCAGTCGACCTGCTCCCGCAACGCTCTGACCTGGGGAAGCAACGAGCCATAGTCGCAACTGTGCTCCGAGAGCGGCAACAGCCATGTGATGACCAGGTCGGTGGCCTCAAGGACGGGCACGATCACCGCGGACGCCTTCATCGGCTCGGCCCGTTCCAACAGCTTCGGGGTGACCGGGTGGTCGCAGATGCTGAAGATCAGGTCGACCAGCCTGCCCTCGTCGTAGGCCTTGACGAGCCAGTCCTCCGGCGGCTTGACCGTCTCGAACCCCACGTCCCGCAGTGCCTCCAGCGCGGTCGGCACATCCTCCTGGGGCAGGACGAAGTCCACATCGTGCAGCGAGGGTGCGGCCCCGCGCGCGTACGCGGCGCATCCTCCGGCGAGCGCGAACCTGACGCCCGCGTCCTTGAGCCCGCTGCTGGCTCGCTTGAGCGTTTCCAGGATCGCGTCAGTTACCTCATGACTGTGGCTTCCCATATCCCCCGGGTACCCCACAGATTCCCAGGTAGGCATAGCAAACCTCGCCTTGGGTAAATGCACCCTCATGATTCATCCGGAACAGGTGCATAACGAAGAACCAGAGCCTGACGAGACGCGCAAGGAACGGGTCGACCGGGAACTCGGCGAGCTTTTACAGGGCCTCCGGGTCGCTGTCACCGGGGTGCAGGTCCTGTTCGCGTTCCTGCTGACGCTGCCGTTCGCCGCGGGCTTCCACAAAGTGGACGCGCTCGGCCGGTGGCTGTTCTTCATCTCCCTGCTGAGCGCCGCCCTGGCCTCCGTCCTGTTCATCACCCCCGCCGCCCAGCACCGCCTGCTGTTCCGGACCCCGCTGAAGGAGAAGATGCTCCACAGGGCCAACGAACTGGGCATCGCCGGAGCCGTCGGACTGGCGATCGCGATGACCAGCGCGGTGGCCCTGGTCGCGGAGACGGTCATCAACGCGTGGCCCGCCGCGCTGTTCGGCGGCGCGATCGCCCTGGCCAGCGGGTGGTTCTGGATTCTTCAGCCAATTGTCGATCTCTACCGGATCAAAGATGTTAAGTCATGAATCGTGAGGGCAGAGGCTGCTTATGGCTACCTTGCTTTGGATCATCGCAGTCGTTCTCGTCATCTCCGGGATCTACGTGATCCTGGCCCGCCGCGACCTCCTCTGGGGGATCGTCCTCATCGTCCTCGGATTCCTGGTCGGTCCCGGGGGTGTGAGCATCTTCAATGTCTGATGCGGGCCACCGCTCGCACAAACGTCAAATATCAAAAACCGCACACAAGTCGCCCCGAATTCGTACCAGAAGCATCAGCGGGCCGGGTCATCACCCGGCCCGCTTCTTCATGGGCGTTCATGGGCGGCCCCGCTCCGCGGAGTCCGGCCGCGGAACTCACGGAGCGGTGGGACCCGTGGCCCGGCGACGCCGGGCCCCGGTCGTCAGACCGCCGCCCCCTCGAAAGACCAGGCCGCCGCCTCCTGTCGAAGGAACGGGAGCCCGCGGACCGCGGGGAGACTAAAGGCAGTACACCCCGTACGCCCGGCCCAGCACCGGCAACGCCACGTTGCGCACCCTGATGCCGCCCGGGGTCACGCCCTTCTCGGTTCCCGCGTGCGCGTGACCGTGGATGACCAGGTCCGCGCCCTCAGCGTCCGCCGCCTCGGCCAGCAGGTAGCTGCCGAGGAAGGGGTAGATCTCCAGCGGCTCACCGGAGAGGGTGTCCTTGACCGGCGAGTAGTGCGACAGCACGATCCTGCGGTCGGCCTCGAGCTCCTTGAGCGCCACCCGCCAGCGCTCGGCGATCCGCTTGGTGTGCCCGATGAAGGCCTTGATCTCCGGCTCGCCGAAGTCGCTGGCGCACTTGCCCGCGTATCCTCCGCCGAAGCCCTTGCCGCCGACCACGCCCAGCCGTACTCCGTCGACGTCGAGCACGGTCGCGTCGTCGTGCAGGACCTTGATCCCCGCATCGTTCAGCATGGCCGCGATCTCCGCGGGATGGTTGGAGTGGTGGTCGTGGTTGCCGAGCACGGCGATCACCGGAACCGGCAGATCACGGAACTCGTCCGCCACCACCCCGGCCTCCTCCAGCGTGCCGTGCCGGGTCAGGTCGCCGGCGAGCAGCAGCACGTCGGCGTGCTCCCCGATGTCGTCCAGCCGTTCGCGGTAACGCCCCCTGAGGCTCTCGTCCAGATGGACGTCTCCGACCGCCGCGATCCGCAGTTCCCTCACAGCCGCTCCTCCTCCCCCGGACCCCGGACGTCGATGACGGTGATCTCGTTGCGGACCGTCAGCCCAGGAGCCGCCTCCCGGGCCACATCGGCGATGAGCAGGCGACGCTCGTTGCCGGTCACCTGTCCGCGCAGGAAGAGCTGCTCGCCCCGGACGTCCACCCGGATGCCGAGCTCGTTGGTTCTCTCGTCCTCGGCCAGTGCGCGTTGGACGCGCGCGGCGACGTATTGCGGAGCCTCCATCGACGAACTCCTTTCATTGAGAAACCTCGCGTTCCCGGGAAACCCGAGGTGAAACGCGTTTGAAAGCCCTCCTGGGGGAATGGGGAACAGGCGGATGCCTAGGACGCAGGCACGTTTGGTGTCGTATGCCCGCGGAGCCGTCCTCATGAAGATCGCAATGGTGTCCGAACACGCCAGCCCCCTCGCCACGGTCGGCGGCGCCGACTCGGGGGGCCAGAACGTCCACGTCGCCGCCCTCTCCCTGGCGCTCGCCGCGAGCGGGCACGAGATCACCGTCTACACCCGCAGGGAGTCGCCGCTCCAGCCGGAACGGGTCGCCTTCGCCCCCGGGGTGACCGTGGTCCACGTTCCCGCGGGCCCCGCCGTGGTCCTGCCCAAGGACGACCTGCTCGCCTGGATGCCCGACTTCAGCCGCTGGCTCGCCCTGAGCTGGGGAGCGGCCCCGCCCGACATCGCGCACAGCCACTTCTGGATGAGCGGCCTGGCCACGCTGGCCGCCGCCAGGGACACCGGAGTGCCCGTCGTGCACACCTTCCACGCCCTCGGCACGGTCAAGCGGCGTCACCAGGGCTCGGCCGACACCAGCCCACGCGAACGCGTCGACACCGAGGCCCTCATCGCCCGGCAGGTCGACACGGTGATCGCGACCTGCGCCGACGAGGTGGCCGAGCTGCGCCGGATGCGGCTGCCCGACCACGCGACGCGGGTCGTCCCCTGCGGCGTCGACGTGGACGTCTTCACCCCCGCCGGCCCGAGAACGGACCTCGGCCCCGGGCCGATCCTGCTCGCCGTCGGCAGGGCGGTGCCGCGCAAGGGCGTCGAGACCACGATCAGAGCCCTCCGGCACGTGCCGGACGCCACCCTCGTGGTCGCGGGCGGCGGCCCCGGCGAGCCGGAACTGGACCGCCTCGCGCGGATCGCCGGAATGTACGGCGTCGCGGACCGCGTCAGGTTCGTCGGCAGGGTGGCGCGCGAGGACGTCCCGGCGCTGATGCGCTCGGCCGACGTCGTGGTCAGCGTGCCCTGGTACGAACCGTTCGGCATCGTGCCGCTCGAGGCCATGGCCTGCGGCGTCCCGGTGGTCGCCTCCGCGGTCGGCGGGCACCTGGACACGGTGACCCCCGGCGTCACGGGACTGCTGATCCCGCCGCGCAAGGCGGCGGTCCTCGGCCGCGCGCTGCGGGAACTGCTCGCCGACCCGTTCCTGCTCACCTCGTACGGCACGGCCGCCGCGGACCGGGCGAGGTCCCACTACGACTGGAACCGGGTGGCGGCTCAGACCGCCGCCGTCTACGGCGACGTGCTCGCCTCGTACGGCAGGGCGCTGAGCATGACCGGCACCTGCCCGGGTACGGGAGCTGCCTGAACCGGCGGAGGAGGAGATCATGCGAGGCAAGGTCGTAGTGGTGACCGGGGCCAGCGGCGGGGTCGGCCGGGCGGTGGTCCAGGAGCTGGGCGCCCGCGGCGCAACCGTCGCACTGATCGCCCGAGGCACGACCGGTCTGGGCTCGGCGGCCGTCGAGGTCGGCGCCGCGGGCGGCGCCGGACTGGTCTACGAGGCCGACGTGTCCGACTATCAGCAGGTCAGAGACGCGGCGGAGCGGATCGAGAGGGAGACGGGTCCCATCGACGTCTGGATCAACGTGGCCTTCTCCTCGGTTTTCGCCCCGTTCACCGAGATCACCCCGGAGGAGTACGAGCGGACGACGCGGGTCACCTACCTCGGCTATGTCTGGGGCACACGGGTGGCGCTGGACCTGATGCGGCCCCGTGACCGGGGAGTGATCGTCCAGGCCGGGTCGGCGCTGGCCTACCGGGGCATCCCGCTGCAGGCCGCCTACTGCGGGGCCAAGCACGCGATCAAGGGGTTCACCGAGGCGGTCAGGACCGAGCTGCTGGGCGACGGGAGCGGGATCCAGATCACCATGGTGCAGCTTCCCGCGCTGAACACCCCGCAGTTCTCCTGGGTGCTGTCCAAGCTGGGGCGCCACCCGCAGCCCGTGCCGCCGATCTACCAGCCGGAGGTGGCCGCCAGGGCGCTGGTCTTCGCCGCGGAGCATCCTGGACGGCGTGAGTACTGGGTGGGGGCGTCCACGGCCATGACCATGCTCGGGGAACGGCTGGCCCCCGGGCTCGTCGACCGCTACCTCGCCCGATCGGGGCGGGACAGCCAGCAGACGAAGGACCAGGCCCCGACCGGCGTGGCCAATCTGTGGGAGCCCGCCGACGAGGACAGGGACTACGGCGCCCACGGCGCCTTCGACGACCGTTCCCACCCTCGCAGCCTGCAGGCCTGGCTCTCCCGGCACCGTGGCCTGGCCGCCCTGGCGCTCGCGGGCGGAGCCGTCGCCGTGGCGGCCGCGCGCCGTACGGGCCGTTGAACGGGAGTTCCCGTCACGGAAGGAGCAGGCCCCAGTGGAAGGCCCACGGAACGAACACCACACCGGCGGCGAGCAGGAGGCCGAGCCGTGCCCTCTCCCCCCGCGGGACGGAACCAGGGGCGCGACGCCAGGCCCACCCGGTGCGGACCGTCGCGACCACTGAGGCGACCGCCAGGGCCTGCAGCGCCAGCCAGACCAGTGGACGCTCGGCGAACACGGGCCCGGGAGCGGCCAGCTTGCCGCCGGTCATCACCAGATAGACCAGGTAGGAGAACGAGCCGAGCACCGTGGCGAGCCCCGCGCCGCTGAGCAGCCGCGCGGCTCCGGTCACCGGCACCGTGGAACGGCCGCGCAGACGCCGCACCAGCGCGACCACCGGGTAGCCGGCGAAGGCGACCAGGAACAGCAGCAGCGCGGCGAGCTGCGCCGGCGCCGACGCCCACCAGGCGGGAGGGTCGACCGGCACGGTCACGGAGGCCTGCACCGGAGCGGGCCCCGAGATCCGCGCCGTGGGCGGCCTGCCCGCCGTGACCTCCCCGACCCAGGAGCCGACCAGGTCGGCGTAGCCGGGGGCGAGTTCGGGCAGCCGGGTGACGCCTCCGTCGGGGGTGCGGTGGGCGGCGTGGTCGGCGTCGGGGAAGAAACGGAAGACGTAGTGCCGGTTGCCGCCCTCCTTCAGCGCCCTGGCGAACAGCGGCGGGCTCTCCTGGGGCGGGGTCAGCAGGTCATGGGTGCCCCAGATGGCGAGGACCGGCTGGCGCACCGCGGCCAGGGCCGGCGCGGGGTCGTAGTAGGGCTCGGGGAAGAGGCCGCCGTCGGCGATCGTCCGGTACAGGTTCGGCTCGGCCCGGTCGACCAGCGAGCCCGCGACCCCCGCCTTGCGCAACCCGGCCGCGACGGCCCAGGTCTGCTGCCGGAGCGGCGGCAGCCCGTTGGCGCCGACGAGCACGACGAAGGCGATGTCCTTCGAACGGGACGCGGCGAGCGGGGCCACCCAGCCTCCCTCGCTGAGCCCCCATATGCCGACCTTCGCCGGATCGACGCCCGGCTGGGCGCGCAGCGCCGCCACCGCGCCGAGCGCGTCGTCCGCGAGCTGCGAGTAGGAGCGCCGGAAGAGCGAGTATCCCTCGGACCGTTTGTCGTAGATCAGCACCGACAGGCCCCTGCGGGCGAACTCGACGGCCTCGCCCAGCAGCTTCGCCCGGGGCGTTCCCGTTCCCGCGCCGTGCACGAGGACGACGCCCGGGCGCGCGGGCTTCGCCGTGGCCTGGGCGAGGACGGTGCCGTGCATGACGAGGCCGCCGCCGCCGTGGAAGCTCAGCTCCGTCGCGGTCAGGTCGGACGGCACGGCGAGCGGGGACGCCGGTGCGGGGGTAGCCGGTGTGAGGGCGGCCGGTGCGGGGGTAGCCGGTGTGAGGGCGGCCGGTGTGAGGGCGGCCGGTGTGAGGGCCGCGGTCGCCGCCGAGGCGGGTGCGGTCGCCGTGGGAACGAGCAGATCGGGGACGGCCACCGCGACGGGGGTGAGCAGGCCGAGAGTGACCGCGGCGGTCACAAGGGTTCTTCGCATATGCCGAACATAGTCTGCAGAGACTTCTCGGCAAAGGTTTCTCGGCAGATATCGTCCTGCAGGACTAGGGTGATCCTCATGAAGGATGACGAGTCGCTCACGCTCGATCCGGGAAGGCTCAAGGCACTGGCTCACCCCATGCGACGGCTCATGCTGCGCCACCTCAGCGTGCACGGCCCCGCGACCTCGACCACCCTCGGCGAGCTGCTCGACGCCAAGACGGGCACGACCAGTTACCACCTGCGCCAGCTCGAGAAGCACGGCTTCATCGAGGAGATCCCCGAGCGCTCGACCGGCAGGGAGCGCTGGTGGCGCAGGGCCGACGGGCCCAGGGACATGCGGTTGCCGACCCCCGACCAGCTCGCCCCCGAGGACCGCCCCGTGCTCGCCGAGTTCCAGCGGACGGGCTGGGAGGAAGATCGCGAGCTGTTCGAACGCTTCCCCGCCGCCTATCGAAACGACCCCGAGTGGGCCAAGGCGTCACGCGGCCTGGGCCGGATGACCAAGGCGGAGTTCGAGGAGTTCTTCGAGGCCTACATCGCCTTGCTGATGAAGTACAACCGCGGGGCGGAGGACGCCCCACCGGACGCGCGCCCCATGCACATCCGCCTGTTCGCCCTCCCCGCCGACGAGGAGTGACCACCCCGCCCCGGCGCCTCCCCCTTGACGCCCACGAACGGCGCGCGCCGCTCACCGCCCCGGAGGAGAACCCCGGAGGCGGCGAGAGGAGCGGCGGGACGCGGCTCCGGGACCGCGTGGAGTCACTGGGCGGGCGGCTCCGGCGGGCACAGGGATCGGCGCGGGTGTCCGCGCGAGGTCACTTGCCGGTCGCCCGGTGGATGCTCCTGGCGGCGGATCTGTCGATCGCGGCCTTGACCACGCCGAAGATGGCTCCATGGATCGCCGCCGCGACCAGGATCTCGCCCCAGCCGTACTCGTCCGACGTCGCCTGGGGCGCGTCGTCCGCACCCGCCGCGAATTTCCAGACCTGCTTGAAGATGGCCCCCGCGATGGCGCCGCCGATCATTCCGCTCACGGCGCTCGCGCCTCGGGACACTACCCTGCTCAACGTCCTGTTCTCCGTTCACACTCGATGGGAGGCGACGCCCACCCCGCCTGCCCGGCCTCGGCGGACCCGCTCGAACCGGAGGCGGAGTGAGGTCGTGGGAAGCGGCTCCGCTCCGGGAGAGCGGCCCGCGACACAGGTCCGGGGGTCACACGACCGGAGGGTCGTCGTAGCGGCGCTCCTCGTAGACGCGGCGCTGGGCCACCGGCTCCTCGTAGACGTGGCGCTGGGCCACCGGCTCCTCGACCACGGTGGTGGTCGGCGCCACCGCCCGGCGGGCGATCCTGAGCCGGTAGATCGCGAACAGCAGCCACGCGAGGCCGCCGAGCATCAGGATGAGCCCGACGATGTTGATGTCGAACCCGGCGATGTCGAACTCCACCGCCCATGTGAGGATGGCGCCGATCATGATGAGGACGATGCCGCCTGCGATGGTCATGGGATTCCCTCCTTCGAGCCAACGTCTCTCACCTATCCCCCACGCGGATCTCAAACGTCGTCTTCGCGAAGGCTCCGTGTGACACGGGGATCGATCGTCGTCACAGGGCCGAACGGCCCGGGAAAGTCGTCCGCCCCCACCGCGCTCGAACGCGGTGGGGGCGGGAGTGGACGCCGCCCCGGCCGTACGGCGGAGCGGAGGCGGCGGCCGCACGGTCGGACGGCGGGCAGGACGCCGGTCGGCGGGCTACTGGGCGGGCAGGACCGCGCCCTTGTAGGTGTCCTGGATGAACTTCTTGACCTCGGGGCCCTGGAGGAGCTCGGCGAGCTTCTTGACGCGGGGGTCGTCGACCTTGGCGGGCACGGTCACCAGCCCGTTGGCGTAGGGGTTGCCCTCGCCCTTCTCCAGGATCAGCGAGTCGGTCGCGGGCTGGAGCCCGGCCTCGAGCGCGTAGTTGCCGTTGATGATCGCGGCGTCCACGTCCTCGAGCGAGCGGGGCAGCTGGGCGGCCTCAAGGGGCTTGAACTGCAGCTCCTTGGGGTTGTCCGCCACGTCGCGCTCGGTGGCCTTGACGCCGGCGCCCTCCTTGAGGGTGATCACTCCGTTGTCGGCGAGGAGCTTGAGCGAGCGGCCCAGGTTGCTCGCGTCGTTGGGCAGCGCGACCTGGGCGCCCTTGGCCAGCTCGGAGATGTTCTTGATCTTCTTGGAGTAGAGGCCGAGCGGCTCGATGTGGACCGGCGCGACCCAGCTGAGCTTGATGTCCTTGCCCTTGGAGAACTCCTCCAGGTACGGGACGTGCTGGAAGTAGTTGGCGTCCAGCTGTCCCTCGTCCAGCTGGACGTTGGGCTGGACGTAGTCGGTGAACTCGACGATCTCCAGGTTCAGCCCGGCCTTCGCGGCGAGGTTGTCCTTGACGAACTTCAGGATCTCACCGTGCGGCACGGGGTTCACCCCGACCTTGAACGGCGCGTCGGCCTTGGGTGTGCCGGCGTTCGACGCGGCGGCGGGCGTGGCCGTCGCCGACGACCCGCCGCACGCGGTGAGGGTTCCGGCCAGGATCAGTCCGGCCACGACCCCGAGCAACCTGCGCATGACTTCCCCCTATTTCCCGTATGTTTGATAGGAAATATTTCATACGGGGAAGTCCGCCGACAAATCGGTTACTGACCCACGAGCGCCAGCATCTGCTTGATCTGCGCGGAGCGCGAGGCCTCGACACGTCCCGCCAGAGCCTTGGTCTCGGCGTTCTGCCCCGCCATCGACTCCACCTTGGCCATCTGGACGGCGTCGTCCTGCTGGGCGATCAGCGTGTTGAGGAACCTCTTCTCGAACTCGGCGTCGGGAGCCTTGGCGAGCGCGTCGAACTGCGCCTTGGTCATCCCGTGGCCTCCGTGGGAGGCGTGCGCGTTGCCCGACGGAGTCGGGGGCTGCTTCCAGCCGCTCAGCCAGCCGGCCATCAGCTTCGCCTCCGACTCCTGCGTCGTGGCGATCGCGGCGGCCAGCGTCTTGACGTCGGAACTGACGGCCCGCTCCTGCGCCAGCTTCGCCAGCTTCACGCCCTCGGTGTTGTGCGGCACCATCATCTGCAGGAACATCACGTCGGCGGGATTGTAGTCCGACCCCGCCACGGCCGCGGGCCCCGCGTCCGCGGCACCGTGCGCGCCGTGCGTCATCTGACCGCTGCCCTGCAGCTCCTGAAGGCTGTGCGCGCCGCAGCCGGTGAGAAGGAAGGCGCCCAGGACGATCGGGACCGCGCGTTTCAGCATGGGTACTCCTGTTGGGGGGTGCTCCCGACCGGGACGGACGTGGCCGCCCCGGTCAGGCGGGGTGAAGCAGGGTCAGACACGCTGCCACAGCGAGGGGACGTTCGGCGGCTCCCAGCCCGCGAGCGCGGTGTGCGGCTGCAGGCAGCGGTAGGCCGCTCCGTTGTAGGTCACCTGCGCGCCCGTGGTGTAGGCGGTGCCCGCCTTCCAGGTGCCGCTCTGCGTCGCGGTGACGGTGGGCGTGGGCGAGGAGGTCGGCGTCACCGTGGGCGTCACCGTGGGCGTGGGCGAGGAGGTCGGCGTCACGGTCGGGGTGGGCGACGGGGTGCTCCCGCCGCCGAAGTCCACGTCGGAGCAGGTGTAGAAGGCCTCGTTGCTGTACAGGACGCGCTGCCAGATCGAGTAGATGAGCTGGCGGCCCGTGCGCTGCGGGAGGTCGATCGTCCACTTGGTGAACGTGACGGGGTTCTGGTTGTTGAACGTCTTGAGGGGCTCCAGGTCCGACCACTTCAGCGGCTGGGTCGGGTTCCAGCTCTGCTTGGTGATGTAGTACTCGAAGTTGCTCCCCCCGTGGGGGGCCGTGGCGTGATAGGTGATCTCCAGCGGCCCCGGCGAGACCCGGGTGGCGGGCCAGTCGGCCCTGGGGAGGTCGAGACCGCGATACTTCTCACGCCCCGCGCTGCAGAGTTTGCCGTCCGGGATGAGCGCGCGGTGGTTGCCGCCGGCCTCCAGCAGGGAGACCTCGTTCCAGTCGTAGAACGCCTGGGTTCCGCCGGCCGCGACGGCCGCCTTACAGGCCTCGGACTTGGGCGTCTCCGGCCCCTCGTTCTTGCAGACGTAGACGCGGCTCGGCGGGTTCGACATGCTGCCGTGAGCCTGCGCGGGGGTGGACGGGATCAGGGCGAGCAGACTGCCGATGGCCAGCGCGGCGGCACCGGTGGTTGCCTTGGGTCGCAGGTGCACGTGGACTCCTCCTGAAAAGGGGGGATGGAGGCATGACATGTCCAACGGCCGACGGATAGCACGTTATTAGCAAGAAACCTTACTAAAAATTCATTCGACGCGGCTACATACCGACCTCATATTCACCCGACGTGAGGCCGGCCGCGCCGCCGACCGGGTCACGGGAGCCGCCCCTGCCTCCCTCTTCGCCCAGGTCACCACGCCCCTTTCCGCCCCCCTGCCCCTCACTCGCCTCCCGGGAACGCCTCCTCGCCCCGCCCCTCCCCCGGCCCGGAAACCGCCTCCGCCCCCTCACCCCACCGGCCTCCGCCCCTCGTTCCACCGGCCTTCGCCCCCTCGTCCCGCCGCCGGGTGAGCCTGCGAACCGTGAACCTCGACGCGACTCCGCTCCGTGGGGTGGACGCTGTCGCGATCCCCTGCCTTCAGGCAGACGGAGGGCGTCAATCGACCACGAGCACGACCTTGCCCCGCCCGTGGCCCGCCTCGACCTCGCGATGGGCGTCGGCGGCGCGGTCGAGGGGATAGGTCCTTCTGACGTGGAAGACGAGCTCCCCCTTGGCGTGGAGGTCGGCCAGCTCGGCGAGCCTGGAGGCGAGGCGAACCCCTCTGACCAACTGGACGCCCAGTTCCTCGGCCCTGGCATGGTCGACCAGGGTGATGATCCTGTCTCCCTTCACCAATCTCAGCGAGACGTCCAGGGCGTCGCCGCCCGCGCCGTCCAGGACCATGTCGACTCCTCCTGGGGCGAGAGCGCGCACCCGCTCCAGCAGGCCCTCGCCGTACGTGACGGGGATCGCGCCGAGCGAGCGCAGGTAGTCGTGGTTCTCCTCGCGCGCGGTGCCGATGACCGTGGCTCCCCACAGCCGGGCGAGCTGTACCGCGGCGGTGCCGACCGACCCCGCGGCGGCGTGGACCAGAACCGTGTCCCCCTCACCGACTCCGAGCTGCCTGAGGGCGATGTGGGCGGTCTGCGTCCCCGCGGTGAAGCCGCCCGCGACCTCCCAGGGCATGGTCGCGGGCTTGGCCGTGACATTCTCCTCCGGGACGACCACGTACTCGGCGTAGGAGTTCAGCAGGTTGAAGCCCAGCACCTCGTCCCCAGGGGAAACCGCTGTCACTCCGGAGCCCACCTGGTCGACCACCCCGGCGAACTCGTTGCCGGGAACACGGGGCAGCTCCTCCGGCACCCCCGGGGGAACCCAGCCCTGCCGGATGGCCACGTCGTACGGCTGCACACCCGCCGCCCTGACCCTGACCCGCACCTGCCCCTCCCCCGCCTCGGGCGTCGGCAGGTCCATCGCCTTCAGCACCTCGGGTCCACCGAACTCGGAAAAAGCAGCGGCCTTCATCGGAAACTCCTTCACTCGTCGCCGTCGCCTCTCACTCTGCAACCTCGACCATGCTTGAGGTCAATCGGCTGAGGACATGGGGCGGCTCGTCGAGTCGGGTGCTGCCGCAGACTTCGCGGGGTCGCTGGGTTCTGGGGGTTCGCTTGGTCTGAGGGCGCTGGGTTCTATGGGCTGGGCTTTGTTCGCGTGGAGGGGGGCGGGTGGTCCGGCCGGCCGTCTCCACGCGAACAGACCGAACCCAGAGAACCAAACGAACCGACCGAACCCCGGTGACCCCAGAGAACAGCGCCGTCAGCGAAGACCGTCGAAGAGGTCGGTCTCGTGTTCGGCGGACGAGACCCGGGTGAAGTGGCGGATGAAGAACTCGGGGGAGAGCGCCCGGTGCTGGGCCTCGGCGGGCATGCGCAGCAGGAAGATGCTGTCCCCCTGGCTGGCGTGCGCCTCGAGCGCCTTGCGTTTGCGCTCCACGTAAGGCGTCACGTCGACCACGGCGGTGATCAGCTCCTGCGGGGTGCCGAAGTCCTCAGGAAGGCCGGGGTCCTCGGGCGCGGCGTCGATCGACCGGAGATACTCGAACAGCTCGGCGATCCGCTCCCGGGGCACGGCGGTGTAGTAGACCTTGTCGGGGATGCCGGTGGCCTCGGCGGCCGCCAGGGTGATGCGGTTGGCCTGGATGTGGTCGGGATGGCCGTAGTTGCCGTTCTCGTCGTAGGTGACCACGACCTGCGGGCGGTAGTGCTCCATCAGGGCGGCGAGCCTTCCCGCCGCCTCGTCGAGCGGGACGTTGGCGAAGGCGTCCTGCGCCTGGTTGCCCTCCCAGCCGTCCATGCCGGAGTCGCGGTAGCCGAGAAGCTCGACGTGCGCGATCCCCAGGTGGGTCACGGACTCGTCGAGCTCCTCGAGCCGCCGTGCTCTCACCGCCGCCTCGTCGTGGCCGGGCTCCCCCGGCTTCACTCCGCCGGGCCCGTCTCCCTGCTCACCGTTCGTGCAGGTCACCAGGACGGTGCGGATGCCCTCCTCGGCGTATTTGGCGAAGACGCCGCCTGTCCCGAGCACCTCGTCGTCGGGATGGGCGTGAACGGCCATCAGCGTCAGCTCGTGATCCATGGATGTCGACCTCTCCGTAGGGGAGGGCCATACGGCCCCGCCCACTCTACGGCGGTCCAGCGGAGGCCGGAGTCGGCAGACGGCCGCCCTCTCCATCTCCCGTCCTCCCCCGGCCTCTCAGTCCCCTCGCCTCTCAATCCGTCTCTCAGTCCCCCGCCCCTCAGTCCCCGCGCCTCAGTCCTCTCCCTCTCTCAGTCGTGCAGGACGCACAGGACGTGACCGCCCGTGACGGCGTCTCCCACGCCCATGTCGAGCTGCGTGACGGTTCCGGTCTTGTGGGCGAAAAGCGGCTGCTCCATTTTCATCGCCTCCAGCACGACGATCAGGTCTCCGGTGGAGACCCGGTCGCCGTTGCCGACCGCGACCTTGACGATCGTGCCCTGCATCGGGCTGGTCACGGCGTCCGCACCGCCCTGACCGCCCATGCCCCCCGCCCTGGACGCCTGACGCCGCGGACGTCTGGCCGTGCTCGGGGAGTGCCCCGTTGAGTGGCCCGTGGGAGAGGCGGCCGCGAACCCGGGCGGGACCACGACCTCGACCCTGCGGCCGTCCACCTCGACGACGAGGGCCTCTCCCCTGGCCGGCGGGGTCGCCGAGGCCGGGATCTCGAGGTACGGCTCGATGCCGCCGCGGAACTCGGTCTCGATCCACTGCGTGTGCACGGAGAAGACCCCGCCCTCCCCGTCGCGGAAGGCGGGGTCTTCGACCACGGCCCTGTGGAAGGGCAGCGTGGTGGCCAGGCCTTCGACCCGGAACTCGGCGAGCGCGCGACGGGCCCGTTCCAGGGCCTGGGCGCGGTCGGCGCCGGTGACGACGAGCTTGGCCAGCAGCGAGTCGAAGGCCCGCCAGAGCACCGTGCCCTCCTCCGCGCCCGAGTCGAGGCGCACACCGGGCCCGGAGGGGGGACGCCACCCGGTGATGGTCCCCGGGCTCGGCAGGAAGTTGCGGCCGGGGTCCTCGCCGTTGAGGCGGAACTCGATGGAGTGCCCGCGTACCGGCGGGTCGTCGTATCCGAGCTCCTGGCCTTCGGCGATGCGGAACTGCTCGCGCACCAGGTCGAGCCCGGTGACCTCCTCGCTGACCGGGTGCTCGACCTGCAGACGGGTGTTGACCTCCAGGAAGGAGACCATGCCGTCGCTGCCGATCAGGAACTCGCAGGTGCCCGCCCCGACGTAGCCCGCCTCGGCGAGGATCGCCTTCGAAGCGGTGTACAGCACGCGGTTCTGCTCCTCGGTGAGGTACGGCGCGGGCGCCTCCTCGACCAGTTTCTGGTGCCTGCGCTGCAGCGAGCAGTCGCGGGTGGAGACCACCACGACGTTGCCGTGCGTGTCGGCCAGGCACTGCGTCTCGACGTGCCGGGGCCGGTCGAGGTAGCGCTCGGCGAAGCATTCGCCCCTGCCGAAGGCCGCGACGGCCTCCCGCACGGCGGACTCGTACGCCTCGGGGATCTCCTCCAGCGTTCTGGCCACTTTCAGACCTCGGCCTCCGCCGCCGAAGGCCGCCTTGATGGCGACCGGCAGGCCGTGCGTCCTGGCGAACTCGACCAGTTCCTCAGGGCCGTTGACGGGACCGTCGGTTCCGGGGGCGAGCGGGGCTCCGGCCGCCATGGCGATCCTGCGGGCGGAGACCTTGTCCCCGAGATCCTCGATGACCCTGGGCGGCGGCCCTATCCAGGTCAGTCCGGCCGCCAGCACCGCCCTGGCGAACTCGGCGTTCTCGGCCAGGAAGCCCCAGCCGGGGTGAACGGCGTCCGCCCCCGACCTGGCGGCGGCCTCGAGCACCTTCCCGATGTCCAGGTAGCTCTCCGCGGCGGTCTCGCCGCCGAGCGCGAACGCCTCGTCCGCGACCGTGACGTGGAGCGCGTCGCGGTCGGGCTCGGCGTAGACGGCCACGCTGGCGATTCCCGCGTCGCGGCAGGCCCTCGCGACGCGGACCGCGACCTCGCCGCGGTTGGCTATCAGAACCTTGCGCACTGGCTCAGCCTCTCTGCAACGGCCCGCGGTAGGCGGGTCCGGCGATCCAGAACGGCTTCCTGACCCGCGGGCGCGCCGTGTCGCGCGTGTTCCTCCGCACGAGGAGGAACGCGACGACCGTGGCGGCGATCTCCTCGTCGGAGGGCTTGCCGCTCAAAGTCAGGAACGGGTGGTCGGTCTCCGTCTCAGGGCGGTCGGCCCCCACCACAGGGCGGTCGGCCCCCACCACAGGGTGGTCGGCCCCCATCACAGGGTGGCCGGTCCCTGTCCTGGGGCGGTCGGCCCCCATCACATCGGGGGGTTGCCGTGCTTGCGCTGCGGCAGGACGGCGCTCTTGGTGCGGAGCATGGCCAGCGACCTGGCCAGCGTCACCCTGGTCTCGCGGGGGTCGATGACGTCGTCGACCAGGCCGCGTTCGACGGCGTAGTAGGGGTGCATGAGCTCCTCGCGGTACTCCGCGATGCGCTCGGCACGCCTGGCCTCCGGGTCGGGCGCGGCGGCGATCTCCTTACGGAAGATCACGTTGGCCGCCCCGTCCGCGCCCATGACCGCGATCTCGTTGCTCGGCCAGGCGAACGACAGGTCGGCGCCGATGGAGCGCGAGTCCATCACGATGTACGCGCCGCCGTACGCCTTGCGCACGATGACCTGGATCCGGGGGACGGTGGCCGCGCAGTAGGCGTACAGCAGCTTGGCGCCGTGCCTGATGACGCCGCCGTGTTCCTGTCCCGTCCCCGGCAGGAAGCCCGGCACGTCGACGAACGTCACCAAGGGGATGTTGAAGGCATCGCAGAACTGGACGAATCTGGCGGCCTTCTCCGAGGCGGAGATGTCCAGCACGCCCGCGAACGACATCGGCTGGTTGGCGACGACGCCGACGACGTGGCCCGCGATGCGGCCGAGTCCGCAGACGATGTTCGCCGCCCAGCCCTCGTGGAACTCCACCAGGTCGCCGTGGTCGACGACCTCGGCGACGACGTCGCGCATGTCGTAGGGCCGGTTCGGGTCGGCGGGCACGATGTCCAGCAGCGCCTCGCACAGCCGGTCCTCGGGGTCGTCCGCCGGGGCCTCCGGCGGGAACTCCTGGTTGCTGGCGGGCAGCAGCGACACCAGGTGGCGCACCTCCTCCAGGCAGGTGATCTCGTCGTCGGAGACGAAGGTGGCCACACCGGTCATCGTGCCGTGGACGCCCGCCCCGCCCAGCTCGTCGTGGCTGACCTTCTCGCCGGTGACGGCCTCGACGACGTCGGGTCCCGTGACGAACATCTGGGCCGTGTCGCGGACCATGAACACGAAGTCGGTGAGCGCCGGGGAGTAGGCGGCCCCTCCCGCGCACGGCCCCATGATCACGCTGATCTGCGGGATCACCCCGGAGGCCCTGACGCTGCGCTGGAAGATGCCGCCGTAGCCCGCCAGGCCGGTGACCCCCTCCTGGATGCGTGCGCCCGCGCCGTCGTTGAGGCCGATCAGTGGCGCGCCGGCGGCGTAGGCCATGTCCATGATCTTGTGAATCTTCTGGGCGTGCGCCTCCCCCAGCGACCCGCCGAAGATGCGGAAGTCGTGCGCGTAGACGAACACGGTCCGGCCCTCGATGGTCCCCCATCCGGTGACCACTCCGTCGCCGTACGGCCGCCTGGCCTCCATGCCGAAGCCGCTCGCGCGGTGCCGCCGCAACCCCTCGACCTCGGTGAAGGAGCCGTCGTCGAGAAGTAGTCCGAGGCGCTCCCTGACCGTCATCTTGCCTCGGGCGTGCTGCTGCCTGGTGGCCTGGTCTCCCGGCCCGACGCGGACGCTCTCCTGGATTCCGGCGAGTTCCTCGGTGTACGCGCGCATGGATCGCGTCGCGGTCTCGACTTTCCTCTCTTCGACCGCCGTCATATCCGTTTACCCTTCCTATGGGATTCAGATCTTCGAATAATCGCAATTCCATCGACGGCAGAGAAGGGCTCTTCTTCGTAGGTGGTATTCGTCTATTTCTTAGGAGACATGGCCGAGGCTCTCCTGTCGATGGTCTGATCGTGGCATATGCCTTTTACGAGGGGACCAGGCCTGTGAGGATCGACTTTCACGGAATCACCGTGCCTCCGGACGCCTTCGGCGACCGGGCGGCACGCGCCGAGGAGCTTGGATACGACTCGGTGTGGATGTCCGAGACACAGCACGACCCGTTCGTCGGGTTGACGGCCGCCGCGCTGCGGACCGAGCGGGTGGCCGTCCGGACAGGACTGGCCGTGGTGTTCGCCAGGAACCCGATGACCACCGCGATGCTCGCCAACGACCTTCAGCTGGTCTCGAAGGGGCGCTTCGCCCTGGGCATCGGGTCCCAGCTGCAGACCCACATCACCAAGCGGTTCAGCATGCCGTGGTCGAAGCCCGCCCCCCGCATGCGGGAGTACATCCTGGCGCTGCGCGCCATCTGGAAGTGCTTCGCCACCGACGGCCGGATCCGCTTCCGCGGCGAGTTCTACCGCCACACGGTGATGAGCCCCTTCTTCAACCCCGGCCCGAACCCCTACGGCGAGCCGCCCATTCTCGTGGCCGGCGTCGGCCCGATGATGACGCAGCTCGCCGGTGAGCTCGCCGACGGTTTCCTCGGCCACATCATCTCCACCCGGCGGCTGCTGGAGGAGGTGACGATCCCCGCGCTGCGTCAGGCCAGGGAGGGGGCCGGAAAGTCGATGGAGGGCTTCGAGCTGCACGCGACGCCGATCGTGGCCACCGGAACCAACGAGGACGAGTTGCGCGCGGCGATCCGGCAGGCGAAGGAGTCGATCGCCTACTACGCCTCCATTCCCAGCTACGCCCCCGTCCTGGAGCTGCACGGGCTCGGCGACCTGAAGGACGAGCTGTACCGGCTGGCGGGCACGGGCCGTACGGGAGAGATCGTCGACGCGATCGACGACCACGTGCTGGAGACGTTCGCGATCGTGGGCGAGCCCAAGGAGGCGGCGGCCAAGATCTGGGAGCGTTTCGGCGGCCTGGCCACCAGCATCGCCTTCTTCCAGTCGGGCGACCTGCCGCCCGACGCGCTGCAGCCGCTGCACGAGGAGCTGCGGCACCTGGCGCAGCGACCGCCCGCCTGACCGTCTTCCCACGTCCCGCCGTTCGGCCGTCCGGCCGGCGACGCCGGAGGGGCCGGACCGCTTTCCGCGGTCCGGCCCCTCCGGCGTTCACGGCGCCGCCCCTCCGGCGAGGAGGGCCGGGCACGCGAAAGCGGCGCCGGGTGGGGATGACGACCCGGCGCCGCTCGCCCGAGACGCGGCCTCCTCGCCGTCGTGGCGGGATCCGCGGAAGGGGTTGTCGGTCGTTGCCTCGTCGGTGTCGCGACCGCCCTCCCCGTGCGGGAGGAGGGCGGTCGCCGCGTTAGCGGCCGTTCACCGAGAAGGCGTAGAAGGTCTTGCTGCCCTTGCCCTGGATGAACCGGTTGTTGTACCCGTTGCCCCAGAAGACCGTGCCCTTGACGATGGCGGGCCCCGCGTTGGAGGAGCCCTCGCCCAGGTAGTCCCAGAGGATCCTGCCCGTGGCGCCGTCAAGGGCGTACATGTGGCCGCTCATGGAGCCGGCGAACATGACCCCGTTGGCGGTCGTGACCGCTCCCATGGTCTCGGCGTTCGACGGGTCGGCGACCTGCCAGAGGATCTTGCCGGTCCTGACGTCGACGGCGGCGAAGATGCCGTTCGTCGTCGTCTGCCCGTTGGGCAGGGTGTACGCGACGTGGTTGGTGTTGGCGTTGCTGACGTAGAAGCGCTTGCCGTCGGTGGCGCTGCCCCACTCGATGCCGCCGTGCACGCCGCCGGGGCCGACCTGCGTCTTCCAGACGGTCTCGCCGGTGCGGGCGTCGACCAGCCAGTACACGCCGCTCTTCTGGCCGGCGCCGATGACCAGGCGCGGCCTGCCGTGCGCTCCGGGGATGGTCAGCAGGTGGCCGCCCTCGCCGAAGTCGAAGTCGCCGCCGTTGTTCGGCGGGCAGTTCTCCCGCGGGAAGTTCGGCTCGCAGGCGACCGTCCAGGCGTCGAACACGATGTCGCCCGCCTGCCACTTGAGGTCGCCGGTGCGCAGGTCGAGGGCGAGCAGCTTGTCGATGCGGTTGTCCTCGGGCAGGCACTCGGAGGCGGGCTTGCCCGCCGCCTGGCAGTCGCTCACGGACTTCGGCACCGACAGGTTCTGCCCGGTCCCGAAGACGACCGTGCGGTTGACCGGGTCGATCACCGGGTTGGTGCTCCACACGCCGCCGCCGCTGAAGCCGCCGGGGACGCCGCCGTTCTCGGGGACGGTGTACTTCTTCCACAGGACCTTGCCGGTGGCGGCGTCGATCGCCGACATGCTGCCGCGGAAGGTGCAGCAGGGGTAGCCGGGCAGGCCGGCGACGGCCGCCTCCTTGGAGGAGACACCCTGGTAGAGGACGCCGTTGTGGAGGCTGGGCGACCCGGTGACCACGGCCGCGAAGTGCTCGTCCAGCGTCGTCTTCCAGATGAGGTCACCGGTCTTGGCGTCGACCGCCAGCAGGTGCGCTCCCTGGCCGCCCTGGGGGCCGTTCTGGTCGCCGACGTAGATCCGGCCTCCGGAGACCGTGGGGCTGGCCCTTACGATGCCGCCGGGGATGCCGTTCCAGTCCGACACCTTGCGCGACCAGATGACCGCGCCGGTCTCGGCGTCGAGCTTGGAGAAGTAGCCGCCCCAGTCGGGGATGTAGACCGCGCCGTCGACCACGGCGGGGATCGCGGAGGTGTCGCCGTGCGCGGTGTAGGTCCACTTGACGGCGAGCTTGCTCGCGTTCGAGGGGCGGATCCTGCGCTCGAACGGGTTGGACTTGGAGTTGGCGAGGTCGTGCCCGCCCATCGACCAGTCGAACGGCGACGGGATGTGCGAGAGGGTCCTGTCCTGGGACGGGGCCTGGACCTGGGCCTGCGCTCCGGGCGTCAGGCCGCCCGTCGCCAGCAGGAGCGCGCTCACGCCCACGGCGGCGCGCGTCAGCAGATTGCCGGGCAGTCTCACGAGGAAACCTCCTGTCGGCCGACCGCCACGCCCGCGTCGGCGGGGGTGGCGTGTTCGGGGGTGAACTTTCCGATCTGGCGCAGCAGGGTCAGCTCGTCGCGAGCGCCCCAGTGCTCGACGGCCTTGCCGTTCTCGACGCGGTAGAAGTGCAGGTGCTGCACCTTCACCTCGGCGCCCGTGGGGGCGATGCCCATGAAGTCGCCGGTGTGCCTGCCGCTGAAGGTGACCCGGCAGGCGAACTTGTCGCCCTCCGAGATGAAGTCGTCGACCTGCCAGGTGGCCTCGGAGAACGCGTCGCGCATGTAGCGGGCCGTCGACAGGTAGCCCTCGGGGCCGCCCGCGACGCCCGGCGACGCCTCGTGGTCGATGAAGTCGGGGGCGATGAACTGCTGGGCCGCCTCCTCGTCGAGTTCGCCGAACACCCGGGCTATGCCGATGGCGACCTCGATGATTTCCTGCGCGGCCGTCGGGGGCGCCTCCGCCAGAGGGGCCAGCATCTTCTCAACCTCGTCCGGCATGGTCCGCCTTTCTCAACGAATGTGCGAGGTGCTTGGGGTGGAGAGGGTCTGTGGCGGGCGGGTCAGTAGCCGAGCCCTGATCCGCCGCTGATGGGAAGCAGCGCGCCGGTGATGAAGGAGGCCTCGTCGCCGGCCAGGAAGCGCACCGCGGGGGCGACCTCCTCGGGCGTGCCCGAACGGCGCAGCGCGGTGATGCTGTGCAGGTAGGACCGGTGCTGGTCGGACAGCCCCGCCACCATGTCGGTCTCGATGAGGCCGGGCATGACCACGTTCACGGTGATCTTCCTGGAGCCCAGCTCCCAGGCGAGGGAACGGGCGAAGCCCGCGAGCGCCGCCTTGGAGGCCGAGTAGTTGGTCACCCCGGGCGAGCCCCAGAAGGCCGTGGTCGAGCCGACGAGGATGATCCGTCCCCAGCGGGCCTTGACCATGTCCGTCACCGCGCAGCGCACGGCCCGCACCGTGCCCATCAGGTTGGTGTCGATGACGTCGGCGAAGTCCTTCTCCGGCATGGCGAGGAACAGGTTGTCCCTGGTGGTCCCGGCGTTGGCGACCAGCACCTGGACCGCGCCCTGCTGGGCCTTGACCTCCTCGAAGGCCGCCTCGACCGACGCGGTGTCGGTCACGTCGCAGCGCACGCCGAACAGCCCCTCCGGCGGCTCGCCCGAGCGGTAGGTGACGGCGACCTTGTCGCCCGCCTCCTCGAACGCCCGCGCGATGGCGAGGCCGATGCCCCGGTTGCCTCCCGTGACAAGTACGGAACGGCTCACTGAGCCCACACTCCCAACTGCTCGTCCAGAGCCTTGATTGCCGTTTGCGCGTCGGTGAAGTGGATGGCCCGCCAGCCCGCGGCCTCGGCTCCCTCGCAGTTCTTGGCGAGGTCGTCGACGAACAGGGACTGCGACGCCGGGATGCCGGACCGGTCGACCGCGAGGTCGAAGATCTCCCTGGCCGGCTTGCGACAGCCGACCTCGAAGGAGAGCACGACGTCGTCGAAGAGCCCCACGGGGTCGACCATGCGGCGCCAGTGCGCGTCCCAGGCGGGGACCATGTTGGACAGCAGGCCGACGAACAGCCCGGCGGACCTGATCTCCCGCAGCCGGTCGGCCCACGCCTGGTTGACCTCCCTGCCGTCGAACCAGGCGTCGGCGAGCGTGGTCAGGTGCAGGTCGATGCCGTGGTCGGCGCGCAGCAGCTCCCCGATCTGGGCGAGCCACTCCTGCTCGGTGACCAGGGGCGTGTCGATGGGCAGCATGATGTCGTCGGTGCCGTACGACGCGGTGACCTTGAGGATCGCGTCGATCAGCGGCTCCTGACGGATGCCCTGGTTCTCGCAGAAGACGGCCAGGGTGTGGCTGATGGGCGGCGTCAGCACGCCGCCGAAGTCGGTCCACACGGCCAGGACGGGCTGGGTCATCGGGGCACCATCACCATCGTCGACTCGGCGATCGTGATCGCCTCCTGAATGAAAGCGACGTTCACCGTGACGGCGCCGTCGCCGGCGTCGGTACGGGTCGCCGCGGCCAGCACCGGCTGGTCGAGCTCCGCGAAACGCCCGAAGGATCCCGAGACCGTGACGGGCCAGGCGCCGACGTCGCCGGCCGCGACGATCGCGAGCTGGCGGGCCGCCTCGGTCAGGGTCATCGCGGGCAGGTGGTCGTAGTCGTGGTCGAAGATCGCCCGGTTGCCGAACCTCGGGGTCACCCTGGCGGTCACCGAGGAGGGGCCGCGCTCCACCTGTGAGATCACCACGTTCATCGGGCTCACCCTGCCGACCTGGTGCGGCTCGGCCTGCCGGGGGTCGGGCACGTCGTCGAGGTCCCCGGTGAGGGGGGCGGGGGCGCCGCGGAGCACGTTGCGCAGCGCCTCGTGCTCGGCGTGCGTGACGATCTGCACTTCCATCGTGTGGGTGCCCGCGGGGACGCCGTCGATGGAGAGGTCCTGGCGGACGGCGCCCTTGCGCACCTTGCCCGCCCTGACGCGGATGGTCTCGAAACGGTTGTCGATCCGCAGTTCGCCGGGCCTGCGCCCGGCCCGCAGCACCGACGGGTCGGGAAGGTCGAGCGAGAAGGTGTTCACCATCATCGTGGTGTCCGGCGGGAGCCCGAGAAGGTGGGCGCCCGCGATGCCCGCCTGCCTGCCCGCCTCCAGGATGAGCAGCGGGTCGAACAGGGCGGGGCGCGCCAGGTGGTCGCTGTAGTAGCCGTGGCTCAGCGGGAGCTGGGCCGCGGCCAGGAAACGGGACTCCCCCGCCGGCACCAGGTCGGTCACGAAGACCTCCGCGACGGAGGCCCTGTGGACCAGGCGGCGCTCCACCGTACGGCCGAAGCTGAGCTCCTCCGACAGGACCAGGTCCTCGGCAGCCCCGGTGTTGACCGTCATCCGTACCTCCACAAAATGCCGGAATAAGTCGGGCATCACTGTGGCACGACGCGATGAAATTCAAATAAAAGTGACATAAAATTGCGCCCGCATACCACTTTCGATCCTTCTTCTTGTCCGGCGCGTCCATACCTCGTTAATGTCGCCTTTCAGCGGTGACCCGCATTCACGAAAGGAATCCATAATGACTCTGGACGTTCTGCAGGAAAAGATCCGCGGCATCATCTCGCAGGAGCTCGAATTGGAGGACGGCGAGCTCACGGCGGACGGTCACTTCATCGACGAATACGACGCCGACTCCCTTTCCCTCATCACGATCCTCGCCCGGATCGAGAAGGAGCTGGGCATCGTGGTGCCGCAGGACGAGCTGCCGAACATGCCCAACCTCCAGGGCGTCTTCGACGTCGTGGGCACGATCAACAGCCGGGAGTCCCAGGGTGTCTGAACGCCGCCGGGTGGTCATCACCGGCCTCGGGGCGGTGAGCAGCATCGGCATCGGGGTCGAGAACTTCGTCGCGGGCATCCGCGAAGGGCGCAACGGCGCCTCTCCGATCGCCAGCTTCGACGCGAGCGGCTTCCCGTACGTCACGGCCGGCGAGGTGCACGACTTCGAGCCCGGGGCGATCCTGGAGCGGCTCGACGTCGAGCGGTGGGGCCGCAGCAGCCTGTTCTCCGCGGCCGCGGCGCGGCTGGCCGTACAGGACGCGAAGCTGGACCCCGAGCTGCTGTCCGCCTCGCGGGCCGGCTCCATCATGGGGACCACCGCGGGTGAGGCGCAGGTGCTGCAGGCCGCGGTGGAGCAGTGGGTGGCGAAGGGGCTGGACAACGTCGACGGGCGGCTCGCCGCGATGACGCCGGTCAGCCAGATCGCCAACTCCGTCAACCACGAGCTGCGGCTCACCGGCGACGCCCAGACCATCCCCACGGCGTGCTCGGCGAGCAACATGGCCCTGGGCTACGCCTATGACCTGGTGCGCACCGGCGAGGCCGACTTCATGCTGGCCGGAGGGGCGGACGCGGTCAACCGTGCCTGCCACGCCGGCTTCTACCGGCTCGGCGCGCTGGCCGAGGACCTGTCCAGGCCGTTCGACCTCAACCGCTCCGGCATCCTCACCGGCGAGGGCGGCGCGGTCCTGCTCCTGGAGCCGCTCAACCACGCGGTCGCCCGGGGCGCCCGGATCTACGCCGAGGTGCTCGGCTACGGGGTGAACTGCGACGCCCGGCACATGGTCAACCCCGACGCGCCGAGCATCGCCGAGTGCATCCGCATCGCCCACCGCTACGCGGGGGTCAAGCCCGAGCAGATCGACTACATCTGCGCGCACGGCACCGGCACGCCGACCAACGACCACACCGAGGTCAGCGCGGTGCGCGAGGTGTTCGGCGAGCGCATCCCGCCGATCAGCTCGATCAAGTCGATGATCGGGCACACGATGGGCGCGGCGAGCGCCTTCGGCGCGATCGTCTGCGGCAAGGCGCTGGAGGACGGCTTCCTGCCCCCGACCGCGAACCTGGACAAGCTCGACCCGGCGCTGGGCGACGGGCTCGACGTGGTGCCGGGCAGGGCCCGTCCCGCCACGCTGAACATCGTGCAGAACCAGGGTCTCGCCTTCGGCGGGAACAACGTCGTTACGATCTTCGGGAGGGTGGCGTGACGACAACCGTCGCCGTCAGGCCTTTGACGATCACGGCCTGCGGGGTCGTCTCCCCCGCGGGCCTGGGCCTGGGCGCGCTGGAAGAGGCGCTGCGCTCCGGCGTGGACGACTACACCGCGCCGGACAACCCCTTCGAGGGCGCGGTCGACGGCTACCCGCCGCGCCCGCTGTGGGCGGTTCCCGACCTGAGGGTCGCCGAGCACCTGGGCCGCAAGGGCCTGCGCCACATCGACCGGTTCACCATGCTCGGCCTGATCGCCTGCAAGCTGGCGCTCGACGAGTCCGGCACGGCCCTCACCGACGAGGACCGCGCCGACACCGGGGTCGTCATGGCGACCAACACCGGCAGCCTGGTCAGCATGCTGGAGGTCGGACGCGACACCCTCCTGCAGGAGAAGCCCTACCTCGTCAACCCCGCCAGGTTCCCCAACGTCGTCACCAACGCCTGCACCGGCCAGATCGCGATCCGCAACTCCCTCACCGGGGTGAACGTGGTCGTGTCAGGCGGTCAGGCGGCCGGGCTCGCCGCGGTGCGCTTCGCCCGCACCGCGATCGGCGACGAGCGCTCCCGCAGGCTCCTCGTCGGAGGCGTCGAGGAACTCTCCCAGGTCGCGGCCTGGGGCTGGCACAAGTCCGGCGCGCTGCACGAGGACGCGCCGGTCGGCGAGGGGTCGGCGGTGTTCCTGGTGGAGGACGCCGAGGCGGCCTCCACCGCGGGCCGCTCCGGCCTCGCCGACCTGCTGGCCTGCGAGGTCGGCTACTACGGGGCCGGTGACTCCGAGTGGCGCGCGCGGGGCCTGCGCTCCTGCGTGGAGCGGGCCCTGGAGCGCAGCGGGGTCGGCGCGGACGACGTCGACGTCGTCTCCCTCGGGGCGACCAACCACCGCAGGCTCGAACTCCTCGAGGACCGCGTGGTCCAGGAGGTGCTCGACCGCCCCGTGCCGAGGGTGCGCGTCTCCGAGGTCCTGGGCGAGCTGTACAGCGCGAGCGTGCCCCTGCAGATCGCCGCGGTGCTGGCGCTGTGGCGCGAGCCCGCCGACCACGCCCGCACCGCGCTGGTGACCTCCGTCGGCGGTGACGGCAACGCGGGCTGCCTGGTGGTGCGCGAATGCCGATGAACCAGGGGTGCGTCGGCAAGGTCTACCCGCCGACCGCGCCGTACGAGGTCGGAAGGGAGAAGATCCGGGAGTTCGCCGCCGCGGTCAGGGAGGGCAACGCCGCCTGCTGGGACGCGGACGCGGCGCGGGCCCTGGGCTACCCGGACGTCATCGCCCCGCCGAGCTTTCCCATGGTGCTCACCCTGGAGGCCGAGCACGACGCCGTGCACGACCCCGAGCTCGGCGCGGCGAACCAGGACCGCTTCGTCCACCGCGAGCAGCGCTTCGCCTACAGCAGGCCCATCCACGCCGGGGACGTCCTCACGGTGACGGTACGGCTCGCGGGCATCGACGCGGTCGGCGGCAGCGACGTCGTCAACTACGAGAGCACGATCACCGCAGCCGACGGAGAGCACGTGTGCACCGCGACGTCGACGTTCGTGATCTTCGGCCAGGAGGAGAGGGACGGCGGCTCATGACGGTCGAGACGGCCTCCCTGCCGCGCTACGAGGAGATCGAGGTCGGTTTCCGGGTGCCCGGCCGTACGTTCAGGGTCGAGCGCAAGGACCTCGTCAGGTACGGCGGCGCGGCCTGCGACTACAACACCATCCACTGGGACGACAGGACGGCCGAGCTGATGGGGCTGCCCAGCCCCATCGCGCACGGCATGTTCACCATGGGTCTGGCGCTGGGCGTGCTGACGGACTGGGCGGGCGACCCCGGGGCGGTGGTCGACTTCGGCGGCCGCTTCCCCAGGCTCGTCCCCGTGCCGAACGACGGCGTCGGCGTCGAGCTGACCGTCGAAGCGATGGTGATGGAGAAACTGGACCCGCCCAGGGTCCGGCTCAGCGTCGCCGTACGGCTCGGCGTGAACGGCGGGCACAGCGGGAACAGCGGGCAGGGCGGGCACGCCGGGCATGCCGGGCACGGCGGGAACAAGGTGCTCACCATGCCGCGGACCATTGTGGCGCTGCGGTAGTCCCCGCCTCTTCGCCGGGAGACCTCGGCGAGGAGGCGGGGGCTCACCCCGCGGTGGCCAGGATCTCGTGGTGGAGCCGCTGCAGTTCGGCGGACGGTTCGAGGCCCAGTTCCTCGTGGAGGACCCTGCGCAGGTCGCGGAAGGCCAGCAGGGCCTCGCCCCGGCGTCCCGACAGATGCAGCGCCTCGATGAGACGGGCGTGGAACCACTCGTTGAGCAGGTTGGCCGCAACCAGGCCGCGCAGGTCGGGGATGAGCTCGCGGTGCAGACCGAGCCGCATGTCCGTCTCGACCCACAGTTCCATCGCCCTGATCCGCGTCTCCTCGAGGTGCGCCACGTGACGGGCGAGCACGGGACCGGCCGGCACGTTGGTCAGCGGCGCGCCGTGCCACAGGCCGAGCGCCTCGCGCAGGTGTCGCGCCGCCTCGACCGTGCGGCCGTGCGCGAGCGCGGAACGGCCGTCGCCGACCAGCCGCTGGAAGCGCCGGACGTCCACCTGGTCGTCCGCCACCCGCATCCGGTAGCCGGTCGGCTCGGTGGTCAGCCGGTCGGCGAGCTCGGACCTGCCGCTCTCCTTGGCCATCATCTGGCGCAGGTGGTAGACGTGGGTGCGGATCGTCGCGACCACGGTGCGCGGCGGTGCCCCGTCCCACAGTTCCTCGGCCAGCGTGTCGATGTCGACCACCTGGTTGGCCCGCAGCAGCAGCAGGGCGAGGAGCCTGCGGACCTTGGGTCCCCTCGGGACCCAGACTCCCTGTTCCGAGCGCAGCTCGAAAGAGCCGAGAATACAGAAATTGATCATGTTCTCTCCCCCCCAGGGAAATGACCTGACGGAGGAGAGTCTGCATATGTCATAGCAAGTTGTGACATTGCGCTAAAGACACATGGGATGCCCCTTAAGAGGCATAACGCCCCCAGTAACGAGCACGTCGGCCGCACATCCGGCGCCTCCGGCCGGGCCCGCGTGATTTTCGTCTCCCTTCCCCGCCCCCCTTCCTCCGCAATCCCCCTCTCCCCGCAACCACCATCGAACCGAGGAGGTCGAGGTGCCGCTGAATCCGGCCTTCGCAGGACGGGTATACCCGGCCACCACCCCCTACCGGATCGGCCGCGAGAAGATCCGCGAGTTCGCCGAGGCGATCGGCGACACGCGTGACGAGCAGGCCGCTCCCCCCACGTTCGCCATCGCGCTCACCCTGCGCGCCGAGGTCGCGGTCGTCAGCGATCCCGAGCTGGGACTCGACATGACGCGCCTGCTCCACCGTGAGCAGCGGTTCGACCACCGGCGTGCCATCAGGGACGGCGACGAACTGACCGTGACGGTCACGATCACCGAGGTCGACCGCGTCGGCGGCACGGACGTGGTCACCCTCACCAGCGACCTGCGCACGGTCGCGGGCGAGCACGTGTGCACGACCACCTCGACACTGATTGCGCAGGGCGATGACTGAGCCGCGGTACGACGAGATCGAGCCGGGGACCGCACTGCCCCGGCTGACGCATGTGATCCGCAGGGGCGACCTGGTGCGCTACGCCGGCGCGTCCGGAGACTTCAACCCCATCCACTGGAGCGAGCGAGCGGCCACGGAGGCCGGGCTGCCCACGATCATCGCGCACGGCATGCTCACCCTGGGCGTGGCCATGCGGCTGGTCAGCGAGTGGGCGGGGCGGGAGGCCGTCCTGGAGTGCGGCGGCAGGTTCGCCAGGCCCGTCGTCGTGCCCGACGACGACGCGGGTGTCGAACTCGTCGTGGACGGCGTGGTCGCGGAGAAACTCGACGACTCGCGGGTGCGGGTCGAGCTGACCGTGCGCTGCGACGGCGAGAAGGTGCTGGCCCGTCCCCGCGCCGTCGTCGCGCTCGCCTGATCCGTGCCGATCCGCGCCCGATCCGCGTCTGACGCGCACCTGGCCCGTGCCCGATCCGGGTCTGGCGCGCACCTGGCCCGTGCCCGATCCGGGTCTGGCCCGCACCTGGCCCGTGTCCGATCCCGCACAGAGCCGCGCCGATCCAGCGCAGTCCCTTGCTGACCCGTTCTGACCTGTTCTGATCCGTTCACGCAGACTAGCTGAGAGGAACTCCACGATGCCGACCTTCGTGGGCGCCTATTCCTGGACCGACGTCCCCGCGCGAGGCGTGGCCGTCGTCGAGGCGGGCAGCGTCGCGGGCCCGTTCACCGACATCGTCAACCCGTTCCACCTGGCGTTCTCGCCGTCGGGCCGGACCCTGTACGTCGCGAGCAACGCCCCCGAGGGACGGGTGTTCGCGCTGACGGTCGAGGACGACGGCTCGCTGACCCCGCTGAACGACCAATCGGCCGAGGGCGCGGGAACGGTTCACGTTCTCGCCCACTCCGGCCACCTTTATGCGACAAATCATGATTCAGGGGAGGTTGTCGTCTTCCCGATCAACCCCGACGAGAGCCTCGCCCCGCTGTCGCAGTCGGTCAAGCACCTCGGCGCGGGGCCCGACACGCTGAGCCAGCTCGGCCCGCACCCGCACATGACCGTCCCCGACCCCACGGGCACGCGTGTGCTCGTGCCGGACAAAGGCAACGACCAGCTCTACGTCTACCGGCTCGAGGAGGGGCTGCTGGTCCCGCACTGCCAGGTGCACCTCGGCGCGGGCACGGGCCCCCGTCAGCTGGTGTTCCACCCCGACGGCAGGCACGTCTACGTCGTCAACGAGCTGGTCTCCTCGATCACGGTCTGCGGCTACGACCCGTCGAACGGGACCCTGTGGACCCTGGGCACGGCCCCGACCCTTCCCGAGGGCGCCGAGGGCTGGAACGCCCCCTCCGGGATCACGCTGTCGGCCGACGGGCGCTTCCTCTACGTGGCCAACCGCGGGCACGAGAGCCTCACCGTGCTCGAGGTGCGCAAGGACGGCGCGCACCTGGAGCAGGTGGACACGCTCAGGCTCTCCGAGGAGCCGCTCAGCACGATGCCGTGGGACCTGGTCCTCAACCCGTCCGGCGACCTGCTGCACCTCGCCAACCAGACGGCGGGGACGGTGGTCACGTTCGCCGTCGATCCGGAGACCGGACTGCTCTCGCCGACCGGAAGCCCCGTCGAGGTCCCGGGTGCGGCCTGCGTGCTGTTGCGCTGACCTTCTACGTCGCCGTCCCGTACGGTGACCCGACCGCCTGCCGACGCCGGCCTCTTGACGAGGTCGGCGGGTTCGCGATGTTCGGTGGGTTCGTTTTGTTTTCCGGGCTGGGCTTGGTTCGCGTGGAGGGGGGCGGGTGGTCCGGCCGGCCGTCTCAGCTGAGCCCTGGCGGGTTCAGGCCTCCGGCCTGGCGGGCGTGGGTGGTTGCGGTCCTTTTATACGCCGGCCGGACCACCCGCCCCCCTCCACGCACGGCTGTCTCGCCGTACGGCGCGCGGACCGTAGTCGCTCCCTTTTCCGGCCGCCCAGTGTCCTGTCTGACGCTGAAGCAATCCGCAGGGGTTTCGTCCATGGTCGATCGCCGTAGCTGAAGCCCCCGTGCGGAAAGGAGCGCAGGGCTGAGCTGGAAAAACCGCCCCACTGAGGAAGGGCCTCCCCACCCGGTTGCGTCCACGGAGGTGGTGTATGAGTTTTCGCTGGTGACAGGTGTGGCGTCGTGAAATGAAGACGACCACCGCGTGATCCTTCGAGTAGCGAAGATCAAGTTCGAAGGAGAACCAGGCGATGGCCGTAGACAACAGTGTGACGTCCGCGCAGTGGCTGGCGAA
>NZ_BSEV01000022.1:0-24730 GCF_027922005.1 Streptosporangium carneum
TCAAGACCGGCACCCTTTACGACGAGGCGACCGCATGGGCGCATCACGCCGAATCGCTGGCTGCTTGACACCTAAAGCTCCTGGGATGTCTTTCGAAGGCGTTCCTCCTGGCCGACGACACGGCGATCACCGACCCGACGATCACCCGGCAGCTCGGCTGAACGACCGCTCGGACACCGTCGTACCAGATTCCCGGGAGGTATCAACTGCCTGGGCGAACCGGGCGTCCTCCCCCCGGTGCCGAGTCCGGAGTCGAGGAACGCGGGGCGGTGCAGGTGGTATCGGCTGCAGCGAGAGATCGAAGCACAGCAGATATCACTCTGTTAGGACCTCTTAATGGATAAAAAGCGTGTCGTCACGTGTAAAGCCTGTCACAGGCCGCTTTTTCGGGTGATTTCCGAAAGGAGAAAGTATTTCTGAAAGCGGGGGGAGTCTTGGTGTGCGTGCCAGGGAGAAGAGGGCGGGCGTGTCGCCGACGGAGGATTCCGGTGCTCCTTTCCCGGCGCGTTGGTTCGCCGTGCGAGGAACAGGTTCGCGGCACGGGATGAACGGAGGCCTTGAGGCCTGGCTGGTTTTTCGGGAACATCTCCCGTCCGGCGTCCGTGACCAGACGTCCGCTGCGGACCTCGTCGCGTTCTCCCGTGGAATCCGGGCCGTGGGACGGTTCCCGGGGGCGCGGTCGGCGGTCGCGCCCGCCTTCGGGCCGGCCTGCCGGGCCGGGCGGTCAGCGCTGTTCACGGCGGTGTCGCCGACGCCAAGCCATGCCCGGCGGGCGTCACCGCAGGCACAGGTCCCGGCCATGATTTCCCAATGTCGCCGATGTGGTGACGAGACAGGAACGGCCGGTTGTCCACAGTTGTCGAATGCCGGCTCTCGTGCCGTCTCGGCCCGGCACGGAAGAGCCGCCAACCGGCGGTTTTTGATTTCCCTTTTGCGATCGTCGTGCGGATTCGGGGAGGTGAAACGGATAAGGCAAAGCGTCGGGTCGGCAAGCGTTCTGTGGATTCCACCTCGCGAATGGAGTCAGATAGGCATGGGTACGGTGCGCTTGTCTCACGAAAACGGTGTGCACACCACCAAAGCTGAAAGGGAAATCCCATGACGACGACCGCAGAGCGCGCCGCACCCACCGAGGCACCCGAGCGCGAGCGCGAGGGCGAGGGACGGGCCTTCGAGGCCCTCCTGCTCGCCGCGCTCGCGGCCCGCAGGGAGGAAGGCGGGGAGAACGGCATCGAGCACCCGCTCCTGCTCGCCGCGCTCGCGCGCCGCAAGGAAGAGGGCGAAGAGAGCATCATCGAGCACCCGCTGCTGCTGGCCGCGCTCGCGCGCCGCAGAAGGGAAGGCGGGGAGAGCGGCATCGAGCACCCGCTCCTGCTCGCCGCGCTCGCGCGCCGCAGGAAAGAAGGCGGGGAGAGCATCATCGAGCACCCGCTGTTGCTCGCCGCGCTCGCGCGCCGTGGAGAAGAGGGTGAGGAGAGCGGCATCGAGCACCCGCTCCTGCTCGCGGCGCTTCTGCGCCGCGGGAGGGAAGGCGGGGAGAGCGGCATCGAGCACCCGCTGCTGCTGGCCGCGCTCGCCCGCCGCGGGGAAGAGGACGGGGAGAGCATCATCGACCATCCGCTGCTGCTGGCCGTGCTCGCGCGCCGCCGCAGGCAGCGTGGCGGAGGGCTGTTCGAGCATCCGCTGCTGCTGGCCCTGCTCGCGGGCCGGTAGCGGCAGGCCGCTGGAACGCAGGCAGGGAGACCGTCCTTCAGCCGCCGATCTCGCGGCGGCTGAAGGACGGTTCACATCAACCGTAAAGGAGTGACTCATGGCGTTGGAGGAGAACGGCAGACCGGCCGGGAACGAGCCGGTGGAGGCGTTGATCGACGACCTCCTCCGCGACATCCTCGGTGAGACAGGCCCGTCGACGAAGACCCGCGCACGCGGCGGGGACTCCATAGCGACTCTGATCGAAACGGCCATCGCGTCACCACGCGCGACGTCGAAGACGTCGACGGTCGAAAGACTCCTGATCGCGCAGGTCGTCGCCTCCGCCCTGGCCGACGCCCTCGCGCCCGCGCTGGCGGAGAGCCTGGCCCCCGAGATCATGAAGGCCCTGGAGCATCACACCGCCGACGGTCGATCCGGCAACGAGACGGTCCCGGTGACCGGCCGCGCGCAGACCAGCCGGAGCAGAAAGAAGGCGTGAAGGGGCGATCGCAACGGTTCCCAGGACGCCGAGGGCTTCCGGGACGGCACTGGCGGCCGGGAGCCGGGGCGACAGGGACGGAACCGCGAACGGACGGGAAGGCCGGAGAAGTCAGGCGGCCGGCGTCGTGAACGGGAGGACGCGCGGGGCGGCCGGCATCGTGAGCGACGGCCGGGCGGAGAAGTCAGGCGGGCAGGGCGGCGAGCAGGAAGGCCAGCCGTGCGGCGGCGTCCTCGACGTTGTCGGCACTGCCGAGCCGGTAACCCCACGAGGTGATGAACCCGCCGTCCTGGGAACAGGTCACGGTCTCGGCCAGGGTGCTGCTGAAGCGGTTGCGGACGGACACATAGGCGGGATCGCCGAACGAGACCCTCTGCACGGCCAGATCGGCGTGTCGCCGAGCCGCAGTGGCGAACTTCTCAAGGCAAGCCAGCGTGTCCAGCATCGTGCTTCACCTCCGTCTTGACAGAGAATTGCACGATCTTGGGAGGTTAATCAAGCAATTGCGGAGACTAATCCGAGGATTGTTTCGTGAAATCGTCCAACACCTTGACGATCACCGCCCTGGCGTCCTCCCGGAAGGCCGCGACCTTGTGGAACTCCTCGAAGGCCCGCTCGTAGAACGTGACGTCCTCCGGGTCGCGCAGGATCAGGTCGCGGGTTCTCGTCGGCACCGCCACCTGGCTTTCGTCGTAGATCCAGAAACCGTTGATCGGCGCTGACGGGAGCGGGGTCTCGAAGGGGAGCACGCCGAACTCCACGTTCGGCAGCGCGGTGACCGCGAGCAGCCGGTCGAGCTGGCCGCACATCACCTCCGGCGGGGCCAGCCGGTAGCGCAGCGCGGCCTCGGACATGATGAACCTGAATCTCCTGCTCGGGTCGTAGAGGATCTCCTGGCGCCGCATGCGCACCCTGATCGCGGCGTCGATCTCGTCCGGCGCGTTGTAGAGGCGCTTGATCCGGGTGAAGATGCTCCGCGCGTACTCGGTGGTCTGCAGCAGGCCGATGATCACCCCGGGCTCGACCACCCGGAACATCATGGTCCGCGACTCCAGGTCGCGGATGTCCTCCTGCAGCGCGGCCAGGCCGCTGCGGTGTCGCTGCCGCCAGGAGTCCTGACGTTCGAGCAGGCCCGAGGCCTGCTCGACCAACTCCTCGATGACCTCGGGGGCGGCCTCGACGGCCTGCCCCCAGAGGGTGACATCGTCCTCGGTGGCGCTCTGGCGGGCGTTCTCGATCCGGGAGACCTTGGACGGCTGCCATCTCAGCCGTTCGGCCAACTCCTTGCCGGACAGCTGCGCGGCCTCGCGCAACTGCCGGAGCTGGACGCCCAGCTCCGTGCGGACCTGCTGGAACTCGCTCACCCGGTCTCCTTCGCCGGCCTTTTTGGGGCGCGACGCCTCAGTGCCCGCCGGCTCGCCCGCTCCGTGCGTTCACCCACATCTTCCGCATGGTGCGCACGAGGGTAGACCCGGGCGGGCGATCATGCCATAGCCGACTCCTCAATCGTGATCAATATTTATGGAAGCACCCGGACTCACGGAAGTATCCGGCGGGCGATGTCTGAGAGCAGCTCCCGAGGGACCTCGACCGCCGTCTCGCCGTCCAGGACGTGACGAAGATCGGACAGGGCCTCGGTGTCGACGACCTGGAGTCCCTGGACCACGATGGTGCCGCGATCGGTCTCGTACAGAGAGGGGCAGGCGCCCGCCTCCGAGGTGGAGCCAAGAAACCGCAAACGCATGAGTGATTCCTTCCCCGATCCAGCATCTTCGTGCAATTGCACGCAATCCTAGAGTTTGGAAGGTTGCAGGAGGGTTTCAATCACTAGATTACGTATATTTCCCCCAATGGGTGAGGGAATGGGATGACCATCACCTGAACTCACCGTAACCGGCCGTATCCCCGGACCCGAACAGTCCGAGCCCTCGGACCTCGGAGCCTTCGGAGCCCCCTCGGGGCCAGGCCGGGGGAGCCGGGCCGCCCTGAGGCCGGGCGGGGGCTGGAAGGCGGGGCGAGGGGCCTGTCCTGCGGCTGTTCCGCCAGGACGTCGCCCCTGCTCCGGCCTTGTCGGGATGCCGCCTCAATTCCGGCCGGTCTTGTCAGGACGCCGCCTCGGTTCCGGCCGGCTTCGTCGGGACGTCGCGCCTCTGTTCCGCATGGGCCTCCGAGGAGCGTGAGCGCGGAAATCGGCGGCAGAGAGTTGATCTTTATGCCGGTTCGGAGAACCTTGCGCGGCGTCGGTTACGGCTGCAGCAGCGCCTTGACGGCGCGTCGCTCGTCCATGGCCCGGTATCCCTCGGCTGCCTGGTCCAGCGGGAGGGTGAGGTCGAAGACCTTGCCGGGGTCGATCTCGCGGTCGCAGATCAGGTCGATCAGCTCCGGCAGGTACTGGCGCACCGGCGCGGGGCCGCCGTGCAGGTGGACGAGGGAGAAGAACAGTTCGTCGCCGGGCAGCGCGACGTCGTGGGAGACGCCGACGAAGCCCATGTGACCACCGGGGCGGGTGGAGCGGACGGCCTGCGTCATCGACTCCTGGGTGCCGACCGCCTCGACGACGCTGTGGGCGCCCAGTCCGCCGGTCAGTTCCTTGATCGCGGCCACGCCCTCGTCGCCGCGTTCGGTGACGATGTCGGTGGCGCCGAACTCGAGGGCGAGCCGCTGGCGCGAGGCGTGGCGGCTCATCGCGATGATCCGCTCGGCGCCGAGCTGCTTGGCGGCGAGCACCGCGCACAGGCCGACCGCGCCGTCACCGACGACGGCGACGGTCCTGCCCGGCCCGGCCTGGGCGGCGACGGCGCCGAACCAGCCGGTGCCCAGCACGTCGGAGGCGGCCAGCAGGCTCGGGATCAGGTCCTGGTCCGGCATACCGGGGGTGGCCACCAGCGTGCCGTCGGCGAGCGGGATCCGCGTCAGCTGGGCCTGCGTGCCGATTGTGCCCATGAGCACGCGGTGCACGCAGGCGCTCTGGTAGCCCGACCGGCAGATTTCGCAGGTGTTGTCGGAAGCCCAGAAAGAGCCGACCACGAACTGGCCGGGCTTGACGGTGGTGACCTGGCTGCCGACCTCCTCGACGACCCCGACGTACTCGTGGCCCATCGGGGTCGGCCCGTCGAGCTTCTCGATGCCGCGGTACGGCCACAGATCGGAGCCGCAGACGCAGGCGGCCGAAACGCGGATGACCGCGTCGGTGGGCTCGTTGATCACTGGGTCCGGGCGGTCCTCGACGCGAACGTCGCCCGGGGCGTGCAGAACTACTCCGCGCATGGTGGTGGGTTTCCCTCGGTGTGGTGTCGGCGGGTCTCAGCGGCGGGTGCCGGAGCGTGCGGCTTCGTACTCGTCATCACCGACGTGCTCCAGCCAGGTGGTCTCGTCGCTCTCCCACAAAGCCAGGTGGATCATGAAACGATCGGGAGCGGCGCCGTGCCAGTGCTCCTCACCCGGCGGGGTGCGCACGATGTCGCCGGGGTGAGCTTCGATCAGTTGCCCGCCGCGTGACTGGATCAGCGCGAGGCCTTCCATGATGTAGAGGGTCTGGCCGAGTCCGTGGGAGTGCCATGCGGTACGGGCGCCCGGCGCGAAGCGGACCACGTTCGCCCGCGCCCGCGACGGCTCCTCCCCTCGGTAGATCACGTCCCACCAGGCGTCCCCGGTGAACATGTCTGCCGGGGCCTTGCTGGTCGGCGGCTGCTCGATCAGCTTCATCCCAGATCAGCTCCCCTCTTCGATGATCTTCTTGAGCCGGGTCATGGCGGTCGTCGCGTTCGGCCGGCCGACGTAGAAGGCCAGACCGGCGATCGTGTGCTTCGACTCCTCGTCGACGGGCACCTTTCGCCGTTGGCAACATCCAGGAAACCCGCTCCGTCGCGCGGGCGGGAGGTCGCGGTTATCGGGGGACAACCTCTACCCCCTTCGATCCCCGGCCGCTCCCTACAGTGGAAAAGGTGGACAACCGAGACGAGATCCGCGACTTCCTCGCCAGCCGCCGCGCCAGGATCACCCCGCAGCAGGCCGGGCTGGTGCCCGGCGCCCGCCGCCGGGTGCCCGGCCTGCGCCGCGAGGAAGTCGCCGTACTGGCCGGGGTGAGCACCGACTGGTACACCCGCCTCGAAAAGGGCCACATCAGCGGCGTGTCCGAAGACGTCCTGAACGCCGTCGCCCGAGCCCTCCAGCTCGACGACGCCGAACGCGCTCACCTGTTCGACCTGGCCCACGCCGCGAGCCCCCGTCCCCCCACCCGCCGCCCCGTCCACACGGTCCGCCCCGGGCTGCAGCGGGTGCTGGACGTCATGACCGACGCCCCCGCGTTCATCCGCAACGGCCGCATGGACATCCTGGCCACCAACCAGCTCGGCCGCGCCATGTACTGGCCGGTCTTCCAGAGCGTGCGGCCCGGTCCGGGGCAGGAGCCCCTCCGCACCCGCCAGGCCGGCCCCGCCCCGGCCAACATCGCGCGTTTCCAGTTCCTCGACCCGGCCGGTCCCGCCTTCTTCCCCGACTGGGACACCGCCGCCGACACCATCGTCGCCCTGCTGCGTACCGAGGCAGGCCGCGACCCCTACAACAGCGACCTCACCCACCTGATCGGCGAACTGTCCACCCGCAGCGACGACTTCCGCAGCCGCTGGGCCCGGCACGACGTCCGCCTGCACCACGCCGGCACCAAGACCTTCCACCACCCCGCCGTCGGCGACCTGACTCTGGACTACGAGTCCATGGATCTGCACGCCGACCCCGGCCTGAACCTGACCGTCTACACCGCCGCCCCCGACACTCCCTCCCACGACGCCCTGCGCCTGCTCGCGAGCTGGGCCGCCACTCACGACACCGTCACCCACGACGCCGCCTCCCGCCTCTGGCAGGAGGATCGATCGGGCCACCAGGACCAGTAGACCGGGACCCGTGGCCAGGACCCCGCGGGAACGCCTGAGACCGCGGCGAGGATCACGCCGCCCACCGCGGCAGGATGAGCGCCCTGAGGCCGGTGAAGCCATGTCTCCGGCCGTGCGGAAAGCACTGGCCGCCGGAACGCCGCGGCTGCCTCCGCACGCCCCGGTGCGTTGCCTCTCTCATCACTCACGGGAACATGACTGACATGACCCTGATCCTGGTGACCGGAGCCTCCAGCGGGCTCGGACACGACACAGCGGACGCGCTGGCCGACGACGGGCACGACGTGGTCGTCCATGTCCGCGATCAGGCCCGTCTCACCGACACCGGTGACAGCGCCCGATGGAAAGGCGTCGTCACGGGGGATCTCGCCAGCCCGGAGGAGATCCGTGGCGTCGCCCGGCAGGCTTCCGGATTCGGCCGCTTCGACGCCGTCATCCACAACGCCGGTGTCCTGCACTCTCCCGACGTGGTCACCGTCAACATCGTCGCCCCCTACATGCTGACGGCTCTGATGGACAAACCGGCCAGGCTCATCTACCTCAGCAGCTCCATGCACCGAACCGGCTCCACCGACCTGAGCCGGCTGACCTCCGGCGTCGCTTCCTACGACGACAGCAAACTGTGGGTCACCACCCTCGCCCTCGCCCTCGCCTCCCGCTGGGAAGGAACCTCGAGCCATGCGGTCGACCCCGGGTGGGTCCCCACCCGCATGGGCGGCCCCGGCGCACCGGACGACCTGATCGCCGGGCACCGGACCCAGGTGCGGCTCGCCGCCGACCATGATGTGACCCCGAGCACCGGCGGTTACTGGTACCACCAGCAGGTGCAGACACCACACCCCGCAGCGCGAGACGAGGGCTTCCAGGCTCGCCTCATCCACGCCCTGGAACGCCACACAGGTGTCCTGCTCGGCTGACCGCCCCGCCGATGTGCGAATCGGAGCGGATCACGTCGTCTGCTTCACGCCTGCCCGTGTCGAGCCCCGACCTGTTGAGCCCGACCTGCCCCTCGCCAACGGTTCGGGAGCCGGGTGCCTGATGACGATGACCTGGAGCACCGGCGCGCTCCTGTCCGTTCCGGGGGCGGCACCGTTGAATGGGTGTGCCGGGACAGCGGCTGGGTGTGCCGGGACAGCGCCGCCGCCCACCTGCTGCCCGGCTGCCCCGGCTGCTCCGCCTCCCCGACGGCAGCACACGCACACACGGCCCGCTGTTCCTGTCCGAACGACGCCCCGTCCCCGTCCGTGTGGTGGGCGAAAGGGGGTGCCGAGGGGCCGTCAGGCGGCCGAGGGGTCGTCAGGTGACGTCCCGTCCTGTCCTCGTTGCACGTCCTGGAGGTGCCGGTTGAGCCGGTCGAACCGCTCCTGCCAGCTCCGGCGTTGTTGCTCGATCCACTCGGTCGCCGTTTCCAGCGGCGCCGCCTCCAGGCGGCACGGGCGCCACTGCGCGTCCCTGCCGCGGGTGATTAGACCCGCGCGTTCGAGCACCTTGAGGTGTTTCGAGACCGCCTGGACGCTGATCGGGAACGGCTCGGCCAACTCGTTGACTGTCGCCTCCCCTGCGGTGAGCCGCGCCAGGATCGCCCTCCGGGTCGGATCGGCGAGGGCGGCGAATGTCCTGCTGAGCTGGTCATCTGTCATCTCATATGCAATCTTATGCTTTATAAACCGATAAGTTCGTTATCTGTCTCTTGTGGATGAATGTCAATGTGCCGCCGACGGGACGGGGCGGAGAGGGCTCGGCATCCGGCCTGGTGGGAACCGGAAGGTCAGGAACCGGGGGCGGCATCCCGGTGTCCAGGCGTCCAGGCGTGCCGGTGCCCTGGCGTTCCTGCGTCCTGGTGTCCCCCCGCGTGTCCCGGTATCCCGGCCTCCTGGTGTCCAGGCGTGCCGGTGTCTCCGTGTCTCACGTGTCCCGGTGTTCAGGCGTGACGGCGGCCGGCTGGTCGCGCTGGAGGAGCGTGCTTTCCGCGGACCCTCGCGGGTGCGGCGGGTGGTGCAGGGGGGCTGCGCCGTATGGGCGGGGCGTGGGCGGGCCCGGGGACGTCGCGGGCGTCGCGGAAGGCACGGTCACCGACAGAAGGCGCGGTCAGAGAAGGTGTGCGGGGACGTCCGCGTGCCTGGCGCGGAGCTCTTCGCCCAGAGCCTTGGCCTGGGCGTCGAGCCGGGGGCTGGCGGCCACTCCCCGGCCGAGGAGTCCGTGGACGACGAAGTTGAGGGCGTGAAGGTTGGGCAGCTCGAAGCGGTCGATCCTCAGGCCCGCCGCATCGGGCAGCAGCCGTTCGAGACGCTCTGCCGTCAGATGGGCCGACAGCCAGGCGTACTGCTCCGGGGTGCGTGTCCACACCCCGAGGTTGGCGTTGCCGCCCTTGTCGCCGGAACGGGCTCCCATGAACGCGCCCAGCGGGACCCGCACGGTCGGCGGGACATCCTCCCCGCACGCCTGCGGCCTCCCAGGGGGAACCGGTGACCCGTCGAACACGGCGGGCTGCGGCGGCCGTTCGCGGTGGGCGGCCCCCGCGTCGTGGGAATCCGCGTTGCGAGGCCCCGCTTCGCGGGGAGCGGCGTTGTGAGGCTGAGTCTCCCGGGTCTCCCGGGAGGCGGAGCGGCCGGGCGTGGGGAGGCCGACTTCGTCGCCGTCGATCCAGACACGCGGCCGTACCGCGTCCGCGGGGATGAGCGTGGGCCAGTGGACCCCGTAGGGGGAGGCGTCGCCGGGAGGGGTGAGGCCGTAGAGACCGGGGTAACTGGCCAGAGCGGTCTCGACCACGGCGGAGGAGAACGCGCGTCCGACCCGGTGCCGGTCGGCGTCCATCACGGTGACGCGGAGCAGGGCGGCGCCGGAGAGCGCCGCCCCCACCGGGGACGTCTCCACGGGCGGGCCGTCTGTCGGCGCGGAGCCCGCGAACGGGCTGTCTGTGAGCGCGAGGCTCGTGAACGGGCTGTCTGTGAACGGGCTGTCTGTGAGCGGGGTTTCTGGAGGAGCGGCGCCCGGCGGGGCGGGCTGCGCGTGCGGGACGCCCGCGCGCAGGGTGTACGCGGACGGGGCGTCCGAGGGGGGAAGCACGGTCGCGAGGGGGACCAGCTCGACGTGGACCCGTTCGAAGGAGTCCCTCGGCACGCGTGACCAGATGGCCTCCTGCGCCAGCCGGGTCTTGGCCTCGATCTCCAGGCCGGTCAGCACCATGGTCATGGTGTTGCGGTAACCGCCCAGATAGTTGACCGTGACCTTCAGCGTGTCCGGCGGGGCCTCGCCCCGCACCCCCGAGATCCTGACCCGGTCCGCGCCCTGCTGCTCCAGCCGGATCGTGTCGAACCGCGCGACCACGTCGGGTCCCGGGTAGCGGGGGGAGCCGATCTCGTAGAGCAGTTGCGCGGTGACCGTGCCGACCGAGACCGTCCCGCCGGTCCCGGGATGCTTGGTGATCACGCTGGAGCCGTCCGCGTGCAGCTCGGCGATCGGGAACCCGCAGCGCGCGAGGTCGGGCACCTCGGTGAAGAAGGCGTAGTTCCCGCCCGTCGCCTGGCAGCCGCACTCGATGACGTGCCCGGCGACCACGGAACCGGCCAGCGCGTCATGGTCGTCCCGCCGCCAGCCGTACCGCCAGATCCCCGGCCCCGTCACGAGCGCGGCGTCGGTGACCCTGCCGGTGACGACCACGTCCGCCCCCGCGGCCAGGGCGGCGGCGATCGGCCTGCCGCCGAGGTAGGCGTTCGCGGTCAGCGGCGCCGCGGGCAGCCTCTCCCCGGTGTCCAGGTTCGGCGCGTCTCCCAGGTCGTGCCCTGAGACGTCGTCCCCCGTGACGTGCGCGACCCTGACGGACAGCCCGAGCCGCTCGGCCAGCTCGGTCACCGCGCCCGCGCATCCGGCCGGATCCAGGCCACCGGCGTTGGAGACGATCCTGATCCCCCGGTCGACGCATGTCCCGAGAACCTGTTCGAGCTGGCGGAGGAAGGTGTGCGCGTAGCCGGGACGGCCCTTGAGCCGGTTGCCCGCCAGGATCAGCATGGTCAGCTCGGCGAGCCAGTCGCCGGTGAGCACGTCGATCGGGCCGCCCTCGACCATCTCCCGCGCGGCGGAGAGCCGGTCGCCGTAGAAGCCGGAGCAGTTGGCGATCCGCAGCATCGAGCCTCCTGTAGTGCCGGTGACCGTCCGGCTCCCACCGGGGCGGCGTCATGCCCGTGCCGGGCGGATGGCCGGCTCAGGCCTCACCGGAGCCGGGGATCCAGGAGGCCGGACGCTTCTGCGCGAAGGCGGCGATGCCCTCCTGGCCCTCCGCCGAGGTGAAGCGCTGGGCTGACAGCTCGGCCATGCGGCGCATGCCCTCCTCGACGGGCAGCTCGGGCACGGTCCGCACCAGCTGCTTGGTGATCGCCAGCGCCTCGGGGCCGCCGCGCAGCAGCATGCCGGTGTAGTGGGCGACCGTCTCGTCCAGCCTCTCCTCCGGCACGGCCCGGGTGAGCAGGCCTATCTCCTGCGCGCGGGCGGCGTCGAAGGTCTCGCCGGTCAGGAAGTACTCGGCGGCCGCCCTGGGGGCGAGCCGCCGCAGCACGGTCACCGAGATCATCGCGGGGACCACGCCGAGCCGTACCTCGGTGAACGCGAACGACGCCGAGTCGGGCGCGATCGCGAAGTCGCACGCCGCGACCAGGCCGAGGCCTCCGGCGCGGGCGGTGCCGTTCAGACGGCAGACGACCGGCTTCGGGCTCTCCCAGATCAGGCTCATGATCTCCGGGAACGAGGCGGTGACCGGCGCGTCGTGAGCCTTGCCCGGCTCGATCCGCTGCTCCTTCAGGTCCGCGCCCGCGCAGAAGACGGGCCCCGTGCCGGTCAGCACGATCACCCGCACGCTCTCATCGGCGAGTGCCTGGTTGAGCCGGTCCTCCAGATCGCCCAGGAGCCGCACGGACAGTGCGTTGCGGTTGCGCGGGGAGTCCAGCGTGATCGTGGCGATCCCGCCGGACACCTCCTTGTGCACCAGGCGCTCGACCGGCCAACCCGCGTCGGTGTTCATCCATGCTCCTTGATCACGGCCAGTACGGCTCCCGCTTCGACCCGCAGGCCGGCGGTCACGTTCAGCGCCGACACCGTGCCCGCCACTGGGGCGGTGACGCGATGTTCCATTTTCATGGCCTCCAGCACCACGACGACCTGACCCGCGACGACGGGACCGTCCGGCTCGACGTCGACGCGCAGCACCGTACCGGGCATGGGAGCCAGCAGGGAGCCCGGGGCCGTGTGCTCGGCGGGTTCGGGGAGGCGGGGCAGCGGCGTGAGCCGTATCGGGCCGAGCGGCGAGTCCACGTGCGTCACGCCGTCGTATCTGGCGACGGCGAACCGGCGCCGCACTCCGGCGGTCTCCAGGATGACCAGGTCGGGTGTCGCGCTGACCAGGACCGTGCCGGGGAAATCCTCCGCCAGCAGGCCGTCCCTGGTGATCCGGTAGGCGACCCGGGCCTCGTCGAAGTCCGCCCGCTGCGGCTGGGAGACCACGTTGCGCCACCCGCTCGGAAGACCGGCCTGCACGGTCGCCGCCGCCCTGTTCGCCGCCGCCGCCGCGAGGGCCGCGGCGAGGGCGGACAGCCCCAGGGCGGAGACGCCCGGCGGGAGGGGCACGGCGCGCGGCCCCGCGCCCCGCTCTCCCGCCGGGCGCGTCCCTCCTCCCGGAACTCCCCCTGACGGGCGACCGGCGAGGTCGTGCTCCTCCAGGAACCCGGTGTGGGTCTCGCCCGCCAGGAACGCCCCGTGGCGCAGCACGCGGACCAGGAGGTCGCGGTTGGTGACGAGCCCGTGGATCGTGGCGTTCGACAGGGCCGTGGCGAGTCTTCGCACGGCGTCGGCCCGGTCCGCGCCGTAGGAGATCAGCTTGGCGAGCATCGGGTCGTAGTGGACGCCGATCTCGGAGCCCTCCTCGACGCCCGAGTCGAGGCGCAGCCCCCGGGAACCGTGCGGCACGGGGGAGAAGCGGTGGCTCACGCCGGGGACGTGGAAACGGCGCAGGACGCCGCTCTGCGGCAGCCAGTCGCGCTCCGGGTCCTCGGCGTAGAGCCGGACCTCGACGGCGTGACCGCGCGGGCACGGCGGCGACTGCGGGAGCCGGTCGCCCTCCGCGACCCTGAGCTGGAGCTCCACGAGGTCGACGCCGTGGACGCACTCGGTGACCGGATGCTCGACCTGGAGTCTGGTGTTCATCTCGAGGAAGGCGACCGTGCCGCCCCTGACGAGGAACTCGACGGTCCCCGCGCCGACGTATCCGACCGCCTTCGCGGCCCTGGCCGCCGCGTCGCACAGCCGTGCCCGCAGCCGGGGGGACAGCGAGGGACAGGGCGCCTCCTCGACCACCTTCTGGTGCCGCCGCTGGATCGAGCACTCCCGCTCGCCCAGCGTCCACACCGTCCCGTGCCGGTCGGCCAGGATCTGGACCTCCACGTGCCGGGCGTTCTCCAGCAGGGGCTCGACGAAGACGGTTCCGTCGCCGAAGGCGGCCGCGGCCTCCCGCCGCGCCGACTCGACCGCGCCCGCCAGGTCGTCCGCGGCGCGCACGATCCGCATGCCGCGCCCGCCGCCGCCCGAGGACGCCTTCACCAGGAGTGGGAACGGCTCGTTCGGCGAGGGGAGCACCGCGTTCGGGACGGACCCGTCCGCCTCCGCGAACGCGCCGCGCACCTCCCGCGCGAGGTCGTCGGCGGACCGCCCCGGCCCGATGGTCAGACCGGGGAACACCGGCACTCCCGCCTCCGCCATCAGGGCCTTGGCGTCGATCTTGGAGCCCATCGCGGCGATGGCCTCCGGAGGCGGCCCGATCCAGGTCAGCCCGGCCTCGAGCACGGCCGTCGCGAACGCCGCGCTCTCCGACAGGAAGCCGTAGCCGGGGTGGACCGCGTCCGCGCCGGCGGCGAGGGCCGCGCCGACGACCGCTTCGACCGACAGGTACGTCTCCGAGGGCCTGACCCCGGGGAGCCGTACGGCGTGGTCGGCCTCGGCGGCGTGCGGGGCGTCCGCGTCGGCGTCGGCGAAGACCGCGACGGTCTCGACGCCGAGGTCGCGGCAGGTACGGAAGACGCGGCGGGCTATCTCGCCCCGGTTGGCGACGAGAAGGCGGCCGATCACGGTGCGGCCCGGCACGTCGGGCCCGGGCGGTGAGCTCATGGTCACGGTCACATCCGGAAGACGCCGAAGCCCGAGGGGGCGGGGAAGGGGGCGTTGGCGACGACGGACAGGCACAGGCCGAGGACGGTCCTGGTGTCGCGGGGGTCGATGACCCCGTCGTCGTAGAGCCGTCCCGACAGGAAGAACGGCAGCGACTCCGCCTCGATCTGCGCCTCGACCGTCGCCCGCATCGCCGCGTCGCCCTCCTCGTCGTAGACCTGGCCTCTCGCCTCGGCCGCGGCCCTGCCGACGAGGGACAGCACCCCCGCGAGCTGCGTGGGTCCCATGACGGCCGACTTCGCGCTCGGCCACGCGAACAGGAAACGGGGATCGTAGGCCCGGCCGCACATGCCGTAGTTGCCCGCGCCGTACGAGGCGCCCATGACGATCGTGAGGTGCGGGACCGTCGAGTTGGACACCGCGTTGATCATCATGGCGCCGTGCTTGATGATGCCGCCCTGTTCGTAGTCCTTGCCGACCATGTAGCCGGTCGTGTTCTGCAGGAAGACCAACGGGGTGCGCGCCTGGCAGGCGAGCTGGACGAACTGGGCCGCCTTCTGCGCCTCCTCGCTGAACAGCACGCCGCGGGCGTTGGCGAGGACGCCGATCGGGTGGCCGTGCAGCCGCGCCCACCCGGTGACCAGGCTCGTGCCGTAGAGGGGTTTGAACTCGTCGAATTCGCTCCCGTCCACGATCCGCGCGATCACCTCACGCGGGTCGAAGGGGACGCGCAGGTCCTCGGGCACGATCCCCAGGAGCTCGTCCTCGTCGTACAGCGGTTCCCGCACGGTCCGCGCGGGGGTGTCCGGCCCGCGCCGGTTCAGCCCTCTGACGATCCGCCGCCCGATCCGCAGCGCGTCGTACTCGTCGGCGGCCAGGTGGTCGGCCAGGCCGCTGACCCGGGCGTGCATCTCGGCGCCGCCGAGCGACTCGTCGTCGGCCTCCTCCCCGGTGGCCATCCTGACCAGCGGAGGACCGCCGAGGAAGACCTTCGCCCGTTCCCTGACCATGACCACGTGGTCGCTCATGCCGGGCACGTAGGCCCCGCCCGCCGTCGAGCTGCCGAACACCAGGGCGATCGTCGGGATCCCGGCGGCGGAGAGACGGGTCAGGTCGCGGAAGACCCGGCCGCCCGGGATGAAGATCTCCTTCTGCGTCGGCAGGTCCGCCCCGCCGGACTCGACCAGGTTGATCAGCGGCAGCCGGTTCTGGAAGGCGATGTCCGCCGCCCTGAGCGTCTTGCGCAGGGACCACGGGTTGGACGCGCCGCCCCGCACGGTCGGGTCGTTGGCGACGAGCACGCACTCCACGCCCTCGACCACCCCGATCCCGGTGACCACGCTCGCCCCCACGGGGAAGTCGCTGCCCCAGCCGGCCAGAGGTGAGAGCTCGAGAAAGGCCGAGTCAGGGTCGACCAGCAGCTCGATCCGTTCCCTGGCGAGGAGCTTGCCCCGCCTCCTGTGCCGCTCGACGTACTTCTCGCCGCCGCCCGCCACCGCCCTGGCCTGTTCGGCGTCGAGCTCGGCCAGCTTGGCGAGCATCGCCTCGCGCCGCGCCCGGTAGTCGTCTCCCGAAGTGTCCAGCGGGCTCATCGGCCGCCTCTCCCGGCCCGCCTCCGCCGCCCCGGCCGGTCAGCGCCTCGGACCTGACGATCACGTCAGTCAAGGTAGCCCACAACCCGCCCTCCTGCCAGAGGGCGTGCGGAGACGAGCCGGGAACGAACCACGGCCGGACACCGGGCACGGGGCCGTGCGGGGACGGGCCCCGTCAGGTGCAGTGGCTCCAGCCGCTCTTCCAGACGGCCGAGCCGTACGTGCCGCCCCACATGACGCACTTCTTGACGGCGGCGAGCCGCACCGGTCCCGCGTAGGCGGTGAAGCTGCCCGGGTTGCCGCCGGAGGCGCCGCCCTGGACCTGGAGCGTCGCGTTCATCTTGATCTTTCCGGGGACCACGTACTTGGACATGGTGACGACGCAGTTCTTGCCGGCGGCGGAGCTGTAGAGCAGGTAGACGGTCGAGGAGCCGAGCGCCCTGGAGTCGATCACCTTGTAACCGGAGCCGCAGACGCCGGTCGCGGTGTAGGGGTTCGGCTTCGGCGGCGCGGTCGTCGGCTTCACGGTCGGCTTGACCGTGGGCTTCGGGGTCGTCGGGCTCACCGTGGGCTTGACGGTGGGCTTGACCGTGGGCTTCGGGGTGGGTTTCGCGGTCGGCTTCGGGGTGGGGGTGGTCGTCGGCTTGGGGGTGGCCGGGGGCTCCGTGGGAGCCTGCGTCTCATCGGGATCCTCACCCGGCTCCGACGACCCGCCCGGGTCCTTGCCCGCCTCCTTCGTCGGCTTGTGGCTGGGCTTGACGGCCTGCTCGGGTAGCGGCTGAGTGGTGACGCGCCCGATGGGCTCGGCGGCCTTCTTCCTGGTCGGAGTCGGTTTGGGAGACTCCCACGCAGAAGGCGGGTCGTCCGGGGTGAGCGCGGGGCCCGGCTCCTGCTTCGACGAGGGCGTGGACACCGCCGCCTGGGCGCTGGACGCCTTCTGGTCGCCCTGGAGGGCCACGACGGTGCCCGCCGCCACGGCGAGCGCGGCCACCCCCGCGACTCCGGCGAGCAGCAGCCCCACGGGTCTGCGCGCCTTCCGCTCGCGGCGCGGCGGGGGCACGGGCGCGGCGGCAGGCCGACCGGGCGGTCCCGCGGCGGGCGGTACGCCCGGGGGCGCCGCGGAGGGCGCGATGGGAGCTGCGGGGGCCTGCCGCCGGATGGGGGAGGGGACCGTCGCCCCCATCAGATGGCTGACGAGTTCCTCGGCGGTCGGGCGCAGCGACGGGTCCTTGGACAGGGACGCGGCGACCAGTTCGCGCAGGTGCCCCTCGAGGCCGCCCAGCGCGGGCTCGGCGGTGAGGATCCGGTTCATCACCACGGCGATGGAGTCCGCGCCGAACGCCGGGGTCCCGGTCGCGGCGAAGACCATCGTGACGCCCCAGGCGAACACGTCGGCCGCCGACGTCACCTCGCCGTCGCTGAGCTGCTCGGGAGCGAGATAGGACGGCGTCCCCATCGCCATCCCGGTCGCGGTCATCCCGGGGGAGTCCAGTGCCCTGGCGATGCCGAAGTCGATCACCACGGGCCCCTCCGGGCCCATCAGCACGTTGGCGGGTTTGAAGTCCCGGTGCAGGATCCCGGCGCGATGGATGGCCGACAGGGCGGTGGCCGTGCTGACGGCGAGGCGCTCGAGCGCGGCGCCGCGCCGGGGGCCCTCGCGGTCGACCAGCTGGCGCAGGGACGGGCCCGGCACGTACTCGCTCACGATGTACGGCTGGCTGCCCGCGAGGTCGGCGTGGAGCACCGGGGCGGTGCAGAACCTGGCCACCCGCTGGGCGACCGAGACCTCGCGCAGGAACCGCGTCCTGGCCTCGGGATCGGTGGCGAGCCCGTGGTGGAGAAGCTTGACGGCCACCTGCTCGCCCGAGGGCCCCCTGCCCAGGTAGACGACTCCCTGGCCCCCCTCGCCGAGCCTGCCGGTCAGCTCGAACTCGCCGAGCCGCGGAGGATCCTCCGCTGCGAGCGGCTGTACCACGATGACCCCCCGACAAAACCTACGAATTGGGTTATGTGGGGCAGAACGCTACCAGTGTGAGCGCTGATCCGGACGATCTCGCCTGATCCGCCCCGCCAACGGAGCAGATCAGCGCGGGTCACGTCCAGGACGGCCCTCGGGGAGGTCTCAGATGGCCTTGCCGGGGTTGAGGATGCCGAGCGGGTCGAAAACCTGCTTGATCCCGTGATGGATCTCCTCGGTCAGGGGGCCCGCCTCCAGTGAGAGCCAGCGCCGCTTCAGCAGCCCGACGCCGTGCTCGCCGGTCAGCGTGCCGCCCATCTCCAGGGCCTCCCTGAAGACCTCGTCGGCCGCCGCCCACACGTTCGGCGGCGGTTCGGCGAGGCCGTGGTCGAAGACGAAGACGGGGTGCAGGTTGCCGTCACCCGCGTGGGCGACCGTGGCGATCAGCACGCCGTGCCTCGCCGCGATGGCCTCGATCCTCTCGATCATGTACGGCAGCGCGGAACGCGGCACGCACACGTCCTCGACCAGGCACTTGCCCAGCCGCTCCTTGGCCTGGTAGGCCATCCTCCTGATCCCGACCAGCTCCTCGGCCTCCTGCGGGGACGCGGAGACCGCCACGAAGGGCGAGCCGTTGGCGGTGCACAGCTCCGCCATGCGCTCCGCGACCGCCGGGCCGTCCGCCGCGTCCGACTGCGCGATCAGCATCGCCTGGGTCGACGCCTCGAGCCCGATGTTCCTCCAGTCGTCGATGGCCTTCAGCGTGGTGCGGTCGAGCATCTCCAGCAGCGACGGCTGGCAACCGGCCGCGATGATCGCCGCCACCGCGGCGGCGGCGTCCCTGAGGGAGGTGAACTCGGCCGCGATGGTCGCCGGGTAGACCGAGGGCGCCCTGCGCAGCCGTACGGTGGCCGCGGTGATCACCCCGAGCGTCCCCTCCGAGCCGATGAACAGGCCGGTCAGGTCATACCCCGTGACGCCCTTCACGGTGCGCCTGCCGGTGTTCAGGACCCGCCCGTCCGCCAGGACGACCTCGAGGCCGAGCGTCGAGTCCCTGGTCACGCCGTACTTCACGCACCGCAGGCCGCCCGCGTTCGTCGCCAGGTTGCCGCCGATCGTGGAGATCTCGTACGAGGAGGGGTCCGGCGCGTACATCAGCCCGTGTTGACGGGCCGCCCTGTCCAGGTCCGCCGTGATCACACCGGGCTCGACCACGGCGATCTCGTCGGCGGGGGAGAGCTCCCTGATCGCCGTCATCTTGTGCAGCGCCAGGACGACGCCTCCGTCCACCGACGTCGCCCCGCCCGCCAGCCCCGTCCCCGCGCCTCTCGGCACCACGGGCACCCGGTGGCCGGTCGCCCATCTGAGCGTGGCGACCACGTCCTGCCGGGTCTCCGCCAGCACGACGGCCAGCGGTTTGCCGGGGGAGAGGAAGGTCCGGTCCCGCGCGTAGGAGTCGGTGACGTCGGGGTCCGTCAGCACCTTCTCCGGCGAGAGAGCGGCGACGAGTTCGGAAATAGCGCTCACAACTGGACTGTACGACGTGCCTTCGCGACCCGGTCACGGCGGCATGCCACGCCCGGAGGCCGGGAACGTCCGCCGCCGTGCCGCGGAAGGAGAGCCGCCGGGCCGCCACGGGAGATCGCCCGGAACGGAGGCGTCACCGGAGAACGCCGCCCCGGGGCGGCGCCGGGAGCGGGGGGGCGGCGCCCTCGGTAGAGGAAGCGTGAAATCTGTGGCTCTTGTGAAGAAACCCCTGGTCTTTGGGGGTATGAGGTGAAATTTCGTAAAAGAAAATTTCATGACGTGATTATGCGGACGAGGGCGGGTGAGGGTTCTCCCAAATGTGTTGATGCGGCGGGCTCACAGGAGAAGTTTCGGTTCATACGGCTGTCGCCCAACCGAAGGGAGCCGGGCTGTGACGACTGTGCAACAGCGGCCCGTGGTCGCGCCTGGCCGCAAGGGGAAGGTGATCGTCTCGTGGCTGTCGTCGACGGACCACAAGGTCATCGGCTACCTGTACATCATCACGTCGTTCGTGTTCTTCCTGATCGGCGGGGTCATGGCGCTGATCATCCGGGCGGAACTCACCCAGCCCGGGCTCCAACTCGTCAACCAGGTCACCTACAACCAGATGTTCACCATGCACGGCACGGTCATGCTGCTGTTCTTCGCCACGCCGCTGTTCGCCGGGTTCGCCAACGTGGTCATGCCGCTGCAGATCGGGGCCCCCGACGTGGCGTTCCCCAGGCTCAACATGGTGAGCTACTGGCTGTTCCTGTTCGGCGGGCTCATCGCGCTCAGCGGGTTCGCGACCAACGGCGGCGCGGCGGACTTCGGCTGGACGGGCTACACCCCGCTGTCGGTGGCGACCTTCTCCCCGCAGACCGGCGGCGACCTGTGGATCGTGGGCCTGACGATGTCGGGTCTGGGCACGATCCTCGGGTCGGTCAACTTCATCACCACGATCATCTGCATGCGCGCGCCCGGCATGACGATGTTCCGCATGCCGCTGTTCACCTGGAACGTGCTGCTGACCGGCCTGCTCGTGCTGATCGCCTTCCCGGTGCTGGCCGCCGCGCTGCTGGCCCTGGAGGCCGACCGCAAGCTCGGCGCGCACATCTACACCGCCCAGACCGGCGGGCCGATGATCTGGCAGCACCTGTTCTGGTTCTTCGGCCACCCCGAGGTGTACATCATCGCGCTGCCGTTCTTCGGGATCATCACCGAGGTGATCCCGGTCTTCAGCCGCAAGCCGATCTTCGGCTACATCGGCCTGGTCGGCGCGACCATCGCGATCGCCGGTCTGTCGGTGACCGTGTGGGCCCACCACATGTTCGCCACGGGCCGGGTGCTGCTGCCGTTCTTCTCCTTCATGACGTTCCTCATCGCGATCCCGACCGGGGTGAAGTTCTTCAATTGGATCGGCACGATGTGGCGAGGGCACCTGACGTTCGAGTCGCCGATGCTGTTCGCCGTCGGCTTCCTGGTCACCTTCCTGCTCGGCGGCCTGACCGGCGTCATCCTGGCCTCGCCGCCGCTGGACTTCCAGGTGACCGACTCCTACTTCGTGGTGGCCCACTTCCACTACGTCGTCTTCGGCACCGTGGTGTTCGCCATGTTCTCCGGCTTCTACTTCTGGTGGCCCAAGATGACCGGCAGGATGCTCAACGACGCCATGGGAAAGATCCACTTCTGGCTGCTGTTCATCGGCTTCCACATGACCTTCCTCGTCCAGCACTGGCTGGGCGCGGAGGGCTTCCCGCGGCGTTACGCCGACTACAGCCCGATCGACGGCTTCACCGACCTGAACGTGGTCTCCTCGATCGGGGCCCTCATCCTGGGCGTCTCCACGCTGCCGTTCCTCTACAACGTCTGGTGGACCTTCCGCTACTCGCCCAAGGTGACCGTCGACGACCCGTGGGGGTTCGGCAACTCCCTGGAGTGGGCGACCTCCTGCCCGCCGCCGCGGCACAACTTCGACTCGCTGCCGCGCATCCGCTCCGAGCGTCCCGCCTTCGACCTGCACCACCCCAGGGTCGAGGCGCAGCCGCGCCAGCTCGACCCGACCGCCCCGGCCGAGGAGCTCTGACCGGACTCCCGCCCATCGTGTTCCGGGCGCGTCCCGGGCGTGTCCCGGGCCCGCCGGGCCACTCCGTCGTCGCCGGGTCCGGTCCGTCGTCTCCGGGGGCCGCGGTTCCGTCCGCCCCTGTGAGCGCCCGTCAGGGGAGCGCTCCCACGTAGTGGGCCCTCCGACTTTCACCGCGCTGACCTGCTGTGAAACAGCCGATGTCGCGAATTCGTTGGAAAACATCATGATTTCGTGACAAATGGTTATTGATTACAGTTTGACAACATCATTCAGCGTCTTTACTCCTGCTTTACCTTCTCGTCTAACGTCCCGCTCGGCGCGTACATAAGGCGCGCCGGGGACGTCCGCGCCCGGCGAACCCGGGCAGGGAGGGTAAGCGTTGTCCAGCAAAGGCAGGGGTGCTCGAAGGCGCCTGCTCGCGATAGTGCCCGTCGTCGGCCTGGCGGCCGCGGGACTGGCTGTGGGCGGTGCGTCGGCGCAGGCCGACACCTCGGTCGCCCGGTACCAGCCGACCGCGGCCGACTACTACATCAACTACGCCCCGCCCAGGGACGAGCCCGATGTGCAGGACCCGGCCGCGCCCAACTCCAGGGAGCGGCGGATCAGCCCGTCGAAGAAGATCGCCCAGAAGTACTCCGAGGGTAACCCCGCGGCGGCGCGGGTTCTCGCCGCCCGTGAGGCGGAGGCGATCAGGACCGGTCTCAACCCGGCGGACCTGCTGTTCAAGAAGGCGAAGACCGTCAAGCAGGCCAAGCTTCTCACGCTGCTGGTCGAGTTCAACGACAAGGCCAACGACGACTTCTCCGGTTTCAAGCGCCCCCTGAACGTGGACAGCGAGGACCCGGCCGAGTGCGTCACCGAGCCGGCGGGCACCCTGCTCAACGGCCCGCTGCACAACAAGATCCCCAACCCGGCGTCCTTGTCGCACAAGGACAACAACAGTTTCTGGGTGCCTGACTTCAGCCCCGACCACTTCAACAAGATGCTTTACAGCAAGGAAGGCATCACCCAGCGCGTCCGCCCCGACCTGACCGATCCCAGGGACGGCCGCAAGGGCATCGACATCTCCAAGTACACGATGAAGAACATGTACGAGGAGCTGTCCAAGGGCGCCTACACGGTCACCGGCCAGTCCAGCCCGTGGATCAAGGTTCCGCACTCCGAGGCTTATTACGGCGCGCGGGCCTGCGGCCAGGTGGTCCAGGACATGACCGGCCACCCGAGCAACCCGCTCGGCCCCGCTCAGCTCGCCATCGACGCGGTCGACACGCTCGCCGCCGCGGACCCGAACTTCCCGTGGGCCGACTACGACATCGAGGACGTCGCCGACTCCGACGGTGACGGCAACTTCGCCGAGCCCGACGGCGTGGTCGACCACCTGGTGCTGGTCCACGCGGGCAAGGACAAGTCCTCCGACGGCGGCGCGGAGGGCACCTACGCGATCTGGGCGCACTCCAGCGCGGTCGCCGGCGGCTACAAGGTCCCCGGCAAGAACGTGAAGATCTCCAACTACATCGTTCAGCCCGAGGACTCCGGCGTGGGCGTGTTCGCCCACGAGTACGGCCACGACCTCGGCCTGCCCGACCTCTACGACACCACGGGCGCGGCGTCCTCGGCCGTCGACTTCTGGGACCTGATGTCCGCCGGCTCCCACAGCGGCCCGATCTTCCAGTCGATGCCGACCCACATGGGTCTGTGGGACAAGTGGATCCTCGGCTGGGCCAACCCCAAGGCCTTCAACCCCGGTGACCGCGCCCGCGCGGTGACGATCGGCCAGACCTCGCGCACGCCCAAGTTCACCGAGGACGGCGTCCGGGTCAACCTGGCCAGCGCTCCGCTGAAGATGATCGAACCGCACAGCGGCACCAAGGCCTGGTGGTCCAACCTCGACCAGGAGTGGGCCGACGTCAAGCTCACCCGCGAGGTCCAGGTGCCCGCGGGAACCGACCTGAAGTTCTGGCTCTGGAACAACTACGAGATCGAGCAGGACTGGGACTACGGCTTCATCGAGGTCTCGGCCGACGGTGGCGCCACCTGGGCCCAGCAGAAGGTCTACACCGAGGGCGGCGCCCTGGTCTCGACCGACGACAACTACCCCGACCCGAACAAGAACCTCTCCAAGTTCGGCAGGAAGTACGGCCTCACCGGCAACACCGACGGCTGGAGGCACGACTACGTCGACCTCACCCCGTTCGCCGGCAAGACCGTCAAGCTCAGGCTGACCTACGACACCGACGCCGCCTTCACCCCGCGCAGCTGGCACGCCGACGACTTCGCGCTGACCAACGGCGCCCAGACCGTCTGGAGCGACGACGTCGAGGGCGGCAACAAGGGCTGGACGGCCAGCGGCGGCACCTTCACCAACACCCACGGCCAGGGCTGGGGCATCAACGACGGCTTCCGCGAGATCTCCCGGTTCTACCTCGCCGAGTGGCGTAACTTCGACGGCTTCGACAAGGGTCTGCAGTACACCTACTCCACCGACTACTCCCGCGACGGCGCGTGGAAGGTGGAGAAGGTCAAGTACAACGCCCCCGGTCTGCTCGTCTGGTACCGCGACTCGACCTTCACCAACAACTCGCTCAGCAACAACCTCGAACTGTCGCCCAGCATCGGTTCGAAGGGCAGCCTGATCCTGGTCGACTCCCACTTCGACCCGCTGCGGCGGACCGGCGTGGCCGCCGAGAAGGACCCCACCACGCTGAAGAACATGCAGGGACGCGTGCAGACCTCGAACGCGGCCTTCTCCTTCGGCAAGACCTATCCGTTCAAGGAGTGCATCGAGGGGCCGAACGAGCCCTTCAGCGAGTACTGCACCAACGTCGGCAAGCTGCCCGCCGTGTCGGAGTTCACCGACGCGAAGACCTGGTACCCGGGCTTCGAGTTCCGTGACGGCAGCCTGTACTACCGGGACTTCGACGCCTCCGTGGTCGTCCCGTCCAAGGGCGACCAGCAGTACAGCACCCGGGTCGTCAACGCCGACGGCAGCCCGGCGACCGAGCTGTACGGCACGGACCTGGGCAACGGCAACGTCCTGGGCACCGGCAACCCCGGAGACGAGGGCAAGGCCCTGGGCGTCAAGTTCAAGCTGATCACGCCGCTGCCCGGCAACCTCGGCGCGATCGTCCAGGTGACCCCGCCCAAGAAGTGACCCACCGCGAGTGATCGTCGGAGACGATCCGCAGGGGAAGTGACCCGGGCGGGCGGCGACCCGGGCGGGAGGACCTCCGGCCAGGAGGTGACCCGCCCGGGAAGCGGCCCGGGCGAGGCGCCCCGCCGTCCGCACGACTCCGGCGGAGGCGGCCTCGCCTGACGGGAAGTCCCGGATCGCCGACAGTGGGCCCCGCCGTCACCGAC
>NZ_BSEV01000022.1:24740-161947 GCF_027922005.1 Streptosporangium carneum
GCGCCCCCCCCCCCCCGGGGGGCGGGGCCCTACGATCTGACGGGGAAGCACCGATCGAAGAGGGGCAGCGTGGGAGAGCTTCGAAGCAAGGCCGAGCACACCGAGGCCATCCTGACCGGACGCAGGATCTGCGTGGTGGTCAACACGCACTCGCGCCGGGGCCGCCGCCTCTATCCCCGGGTGATCGGCACGCTTCGCGCCGAGGGCTTCGAACCGATTCGCGCCTTCGCCGTGGTCGACCCCCGACGCCTGCGCGCGACGCTGGACGCGGCCCTGGCCGAGAGCCCGGACCTGCTCGTCGTGGGCGGAGGCGACGGCACGCTCAGCGCCGCCGTCAAGCACGTCGCACACCGCGACGTGGCCCTCGGCGTGCTGCCGCTGGGCACGACCAACAACTTCGCCCGCAGCCTGGGCCTCCCGCTGGACGTGCCGGGCGCGATCCGGGTGTTCAGCACCGGCAAGGTCGCCGACATCGACCTGGGCGTCGCCGGCGACAGGGAGTTCGCCAACCTGGCGAGCTTCGGCGTCTCCGTCGAGGTCGCGGGCAAGGTCAAGCCCTGGCTCAAGCGCCTTCTCGGACGCGCGGCCTACCCGCTCACCGCCCTGACGATCCTGCCCCGCCACCGCCCCTTCCGCGCCTTCATCACCGCCGACGGCCGCCGCCACGAGCTGCTCACCCACCAGCTCAACATCGCCAACGGCCGTTTCCACGGCGGCTGGCAGGTGGCCAGGGACATCAGCATCGACAACGGCAGGCTCGTCGCCTACCAGCTCGGCTCGGGCAAGCGCCTGCGCCTGCTGCTGGAGACCCTGGTGCGCGCGACCACGGGTCGCTGGCGCAGCCTCGCGGGCGGCCCCTTCGTCGTCGGCCAGGAGATGTACCTGGAGACCGACCCTCCGATGGCGGCCGACGTCGACGGCGAGGTTCGCCTGATGACCCCCATCACGATCAGGACGGTTCCCAACGGCCTGCGCGTGATGGTCCCCGCCCACTTCGTCGACTCCTGAGCCCGCCGCCGGCCCCTGAGCCCGACCGAGCCCCGAGCCGGGTCCTCCGGGCCCCGGGCCGTGACCGGGTTCCCGAGCCGTCGCCGGGGCGTCACCCGGCCGGTCGGGAGCCGGTTAGAAGCCGCCCTCCGGGGTAGGCGTCCTCCCCGAACGGTTGGAGGACGACATGACATCCCTGGTGGACAAGATCAGGCGTTACCTGGCCAGCCCGCAGGGGCGCAGGAACATGGAGAAGGCCAAGACGATGGCTCGCGATCCGCGCAACCAGCGCAGGCTGCGCGAGTTCGTGAACCGTTTCCGCTCGGGCGGGCCCCGCCGCTAGGTTCTGTTCGGTGGATCACTGAACGCTGAGCACGGGCCTCGCTGAGCCTTCGCGCCACGCGCGGTTCGTGCTCGGACGGTCCGCGCCGCCGAGGCGGCGCGGACCCTGCCGTTGAAGACCGCACGCCGGACCGAGCCGTCGGCCGGCGCGAGACCGATGACGACGGCACCGGCCGTGTCAGCGGATTCAGCAAGTGGGATCGAGTACCGGGTGCTCTCGGCGGCGAACCGGGCGGCACCGGACCTGACCACGAGTGGCCGCCACGAACCCGCGGTACGCCTACCGCCGGGAGGCGCGCAGGAACCGGTTGCGGAGCCTGTCGAGCAACAGGGGCTCCCGCCGCTCGGGGGCGAGTCCCTCGCGGGCCCGCCGCAGGGCGTCGAGCGCCTCGGCGGCGGAGGGACGGCCGGCGGGCGCGTGGTCGCGCATCCGCCGCAGCAGGTCCATCACCTCGGCGGGCACGCCGTTCGCCGGGATCTCCTCGTCGTTCCCCTGCGGCGGCAGCTCGCCGGTCAGCAGCTGGAAGGCGATCACCCCCGCCGCGTACACGTCGGCCGAGGCCGTCATCCGCTCCGGCCTGGCCTGGCACTCGGGGGCGACGTAGTGGATGTCCAGGACGTTGGGGAGCTCACCGGCCACGGTGTGCGCGCGGGGCCCGGGCTTGGCGTAGTCGAACCCGGTCAGCATCGCCCTGCCGTCCTCGGTGACGAGGACGCACGCGGGGTTGAGCGCGCGGTGGATGACGTTGTTGGCGTGGACGTGGGCCAGGCCGAGCAGCATGTCCTCGATCACGTCGAGCCTGGAGGCCGTCGACAGCGTCCGCCGCGACGCGGACAGGTGCAGGTGCAGCGCCTGGCCGTGCACGTCGTCGAGGACCAGGACGAACCGGCTCTCGTCGTCGATCGCGAAGAAGTCGCGGGAACGCACGACGCACGGGTGCGGGGGGATCCGGGTCAGCGACTGGTAGGCGTTGGCGATCAGCCGCCGCTCGGCGGCCCTGGGCTCCTCCTCGGCCAGCGGGTCGGCCCGGTACACCCGCAGCAGGACCGTCTCGCTCCCCGGGAGCGTCGCGTTGATCGCCCGGTACTCGGTGATGCGGTTGTCGCCGCCGAGCTGTTCCTCCACCTCCCAGTTGCCGAAGCGCGGCGGGGAGGTGGAGCGCCGCACGCTGCCGTTCAGCGCCTCGAGGATCGCGGTGCGGTACGGCGTCGCGTCCGGTGTGTACCCCCGCCTGACCCGGGAGACGTCGCTCAGCGTGCGGACCAGGCCGGGAAGGTCGGTGACGTGCCGCGAGTCCCGGCCCGCGGGGTCGACCAGCTCGGTGTCGGGGCCGGTCAGCACGACGACGCTGTCGACGTACACCCGCTCGAGCTCCCGGTGACTCTGGGTGAGCAGGCCTTTGAGCGCCCGCCCGTTGCCGCGCAGCTTGACCACCGGCGAGCCGAAGGCGTCCCGCCTCGAGGGGAACCAGCGCGTCCCGGCGACCTCGATGCGGCCCCTGGTTCCCTTGACGTCGATGAGGCAGAGCGAATGACGGGTCACGACGATCACGTCGACCTCGAACCCGTCGTCGTCCCGGGGCACCTCGATGTTGTGCAGCAGCAGCCAGTCGTCGGGCGCGTTGTCCCGCAGGTGTGCGACGACCCGCCTTTCGGCGTCGTTGACCGGGCGTCCGCCACCGACGATCTGTGCCATCTCTAGCGTGCCGCCCTTCCTCGCAGTGCCTGAAGTAGGGCAAGGGTCTCATGATCTCGCCTGTCCTACTTTTCCGCCACTCCGTGACGCCCGGCTCCTTCGGCCGGAGTGGACCTCGCGGAGTAGGCTCGGCCGGTGTGGAACCCATGGAGATCACCGCGGGCACGCTGCACCTGCGGCCGTGGAGCCTGACGGAGGCCGACGCCCTGGTGGCGGCGCTGGCGCTGCGCGATCCGGAGATCCGGCGCTGGGCCACCGGCTCCCTGGAGAAGGCCGACGAGAGGGCCTGGCTCGCCCAGCGCGTCGCCGACTGGGCCGACGGTTCCTCGCCCTCCTTCGCCGTCGCCGACGCGACGAGCGGCGAGGCGCTCGGCCATGTCAGGGTCAGGGTCGCCGGCGAGCGCGGAGAGGTCGGTTACTGGGTCCTGCCCGACGCGAGAGGGCGCGGCGTCGCGACCCGGGCGGTCGGCGTGGCCGGGCGGTGGGCCTTCGCCTTCCTGGGGCTGTCACGGCTCGACCTGCGGCACGCCACGGGGAACGCCGCCTCGTGCAGGGTCGCGGCCAAGAACGGGTTCGCCCTGACCCGGCTCCTGTCCGAGCCCTGGTGGGGCGGGGAGGGAGAGGAGACCGTCGAGTTCCATCTCCACACTCTTTCGTCTGTTTGATCTGCTCTGTCCGCGGGCGTCCGTACGGGCCGCCGACGTCCGCGCGGGCGCGGCTGACGGGGCTGACGGGGCGCACGCGGCTCCCCCGGTGAGTGCGACGTCCACGCTCACCGCCCTGACGCCGGGCGGGGGCCCCGCGGCGGCGCTCCGGCGGCCGCCGGGCCCCGTCCCGCGCGACGACCGGTGAGCAGGATGCCGCCGCCTGCCACGGTCGCGACGGCCGCGCACGCCACCAGGGTGGCGTCCGTTCCCGCGGACGGTCCCGCGCCGCCCACGACGGCGGCCATGAGGGCGACGCCGAGCGGCGAGCCGACGTAGCGGGCGGTGTTGCCCGCCCCCGCCCCCATCCCGGCCCGGTGCGGCGGCACGCTCTCGATCGCCAGGTGGGTGAGGGAGGAGTTGATCAGGCCGCTGCCGACGCCCGCGACGGTCAGGCCGAGCACGATCCTGACCCAGCCTGCGTGGTCCGCGGCCCCCAGCAGCAGGAGCGTGCCCGCCGCCGCCAGCAGCAGCCCGAGCCCGAGGCCGCCGCGGGCCGCCAGCGGCAGGCGGCGGGCCTGCAGGGAGGTCAGGAAGGACACTCCCGACCACAGGGCGAGCAGGGCCGCGCCGCCCAGCGGCGTCAGGCCGCGGGAGAGCTGCAGCACGGCGGGCAGGAAGCTCATCAGCCCGACCACCACGATCCCGACGACGAGCGCCCCGCCGGTGGCCAGGAGGAAGAGCGGGCGCAGGAACAGCCCGAGGTCGAGAAGCGGGGCGCGGCGGCGTCGCTCGACCGCCACGAAGAGGCCCAGCAGCAGGGCCGCGGCGGCGAAGGCGGCGATCACGACGGGGCGGGACCAGCCGCCGCGGCCCTCGGTCGTCGCGGTGACCAGCGCGGCCAGCCCCGAGGCCAGCAGGAGCGCGCCGGGCAGGTCGAGACGCCTCGGCTCGTCCGCCCTCGACTCGGGCAGCCGCCCGGCCGCGAGCACGGCCAGCGCCGCGGCCGCCGCGGCGACCACCCAGTAGACCGTCCGCCAGCTCGTCACCGCGGCGACCGCGCCGGAGATCACCGGGCCCGTGGCGATGCCGAGGCCGAGCATGGCCCCGTAGCGTCCCGTGGCGCGCAGGCGCTCACGCCCCTCGGGGAAGGCGTGCCCGACGGCGCCCAGGCTGGCGGTGAGCAGCCCCGCGCTCGCCGCGCCCTGGGCGAGCCTCGCCGTGACGAACATGGCGGTGTTCACCGAGAGGGCGGCCATGACGCTCGCGGCGGCCAGCGCCCACATCCCGGCCAGGTAGATCCGCCGCCGCCCGTAGTTGTCCGCCAGGTCTCCGGCGATCAGCAGCAGGGCCGCCAGGCCGAGCGCGATCGCGTTCAGCGCCCAGGCGGGCCCCGAGGGGCCCGCCCCGAGGTCGCGCGTCGTCTGCGGCAGCGTGACCATCGGGGCGGTGTAGTCGACGAGCACCAGCAGCGGCGCGGCGCAGGCGAGCGCGAGGGTGAGGGGCCGGGTGGCGCCGGAGCGGGCGTCGTGCGGGCGGCCGGCCGTGGTGAGCGTCATCGAGGCCCTCTTTCGGTTCATTCATTGAACTTACTTCGACCGTAGCACGAGAGGGTTCGGTGAATGAACTAGCATGGGGGTCATGGCGCTCGGCAAGAACTACGAAGGTCAGGACTGCTCGCTCGCCCGCGCCCTCGAGCTCGTCGGGGAGCGATGGACGCTGCTGGTCGTCCGCGACGCGCTGTACGGCGTCCGCCGCTACGGCGACTTCCTCGCCCACCTCGACATCCCCCGCGCCGTGCTCTCCCAGCGCCTCCAGGCCCTGGTCGAGGCGGGAGTGATGGAACGGCGCCCCTACCAGGACTCGCCGCCGAGAGACGAGTACGTCCTCACCGAGATGGGGCGCGAGCTGTGGGCCCCCGTCCACCTGCTCGCCCGTTGGGGCGAGCGCCATCTGTCCGCGAACGGCCCGCACCGGATCTTCGACCACCAGCCCTGCGGGACGCGGCTCGACCGCGACGGCCTCTGCCCGGCCTGCGGAGCGCGTCCCCCGCTGGAGGAGATCGAGGTCCGCCCCGGCCCCGGCGCGGACCGCACCCGTCAGGACCCGGTCAGCGTGGCCCTGCGCCGCCCCCACCGAATGCTGCGGCCGCTGCCCGGCTGAACCGGCACGCCGTCGCCGCCGGGGAAAGGACGGGCAACGCGCCGATCAATCGTCGTCGGCGAGAGGTTTGCCGTGGCAGGACGGGGTAGGCGCTTTCTCCTGTAGGGAGGAATGCCATGACCCACAACCCCAAGGACGCCCTGTCCACGGCCGAGCTGATCCGGCAGATGTCGGAGGAGGTCTCGCGTCTCGTCAGGGACGAGCTCCGGCTGGCCAAACTGGAGCTCGCCGAGAAGGGCAGGCACGCCGGGATCGGAGCGGGACTGTTCGGCGGGGCGGGCGTCGTGGCTCTGTTCGGAGGCGGTTCGCTGGTGGCCGCGGTGATCCTGCTGCTCGCCCTGGCGATGCCGGCGTGGGCCGCCGCCGCGATCGTGGGCGTGGTGCTCCTGATCGTGGCCGCCGCTCTCGGGTTCCTCGGCAAACGTCAGGTGTCCGAGGCCGTCCCGCCGGCTCCCGAGCGGACCATCGAGAGCCTCAAGGAGGACATCGACGTGGTGAAGGAGAGGGCGCACCGATGACCGAGACCGACCCGGAGAGGCCTGACCACGAGACTTTGGACGCGGGGACGGTCGGAGCCCGCAGGCAGGAGGTCGGCGAGTCCGTGAGACGGGACGAGGAGATGTCGTTGAACCTCCCGCCGAAGGCGCCCGGGGGCGTGCCCTCCGCCGACCTCGGTCTCCCGCCCTCGGAACTCGACGGCACGCCCCGGCTCGCCGAGGGGGCCACCGGCGGGGCGGAGCCGGAGCGCACGGCGTCCGCGGCCCCGGGCGCCGCGTCCGGGGCGTCCGAGGGCGGCCGGACGGCCCGCGCCGTGGAGGCGGGCACGGCGACCGCCGCGACGCCGGACGTCGCCGGGGCGGGAGAGGCCGGCGGCGGGGGCGCGCGCGGTAAGACAGACGACAGGACGAGCAAGGAATCCGTGCGACGGGACATCGAGAACGACCGTCGAGAACTGGGCGACACAGTGGAGGCTCTGGTGCACAAGACCGACGTCAAAGGCCGCGTTCACGAGACGGCCGCCCAGGTGGGCGACGAGCTGCGCCGGGTGGGCGCGGCGACCGCGACGACCGCGACCGAGGTGGTCAGCCGGGTCAGGGAGGCCGCTCCCGAGATGGTCGGCCGGGTCAAGGAGGTGACCCCCGTCGAGGTCAAGGACGCGGCGGAGAAGGTCACCACGCAGGTCGGCAAGCGTCCGGTCGCGACCGTCGCGGCGGTCGCCGTGCTGGCCCTGGTCGTGGTGCGGTTGCTGAGGCGCGGCAGGAAGAGGTAGCCGGGGGAGAGGCGGCCACCGCCCCGGCGCCCGCCGTCCCCCGGGTCCCGGGACCGGGGGACGGCGGGTGAAAGGTGGAAGAACACGGGGCGAAGCGCGGGACACGGGAGAGTTCACGGCACGAGGGCTGCGGACGGGCGGGGGACAGGCTCGGGCGCGCGCGAGCGCGGGGATAACCACAGGCGCGTATGCCGGGGTAATCTGGCCGTTTCCGGGTGGGCGGCGGACCCCCTCCTTTCCGCCCGCCCGGAATCCGCGCTCCCCGGCGCTCCGGACGGCACGTCGCTCCCGGAGCCGTCCCGCTGAACCGTTCAGGGGAACCGTACGTTGTGATCGGTGTGGGATTCGCGGACCTCGCCGGGACCGCCGGTGGGACGACCGTCGTCGGCGAGACCGCGGGCTCCCGCCGCAGCCGTGACACGGCCCACGGTCCCCCCGACCGTGGGCGTCCGAATCCGGAGCGAGCCGTACGCGCGCGGACGGCTCCGCCCGGCAGGAAACCCTGGAGGTCTCATGCGCCGTGCTCTCGGCCTCACCGCGGGTCTGGCCCTCGTCGCAGTCGCCCTTTCCCCGATCGCCCCCGCCGAGGCGGCCTGTCTCACCACCGCCAAGAAGTGTCAGCGGGACGCCCTGATCACCATCGACGTGGCGGCCAAGGCCACGCCTCGCGTGCCCCAGGGCGGGCGCGTCACCTACACCCTCGGTTACTCCATGAAGTGGATGGAGTCCTTCGCCCCCTACTGGGGCTCCTTCTGGGTGGGCGGCACGTTCCCCAAGGGGGCCAGGACCCCCGCGAAGGCCGCGCTCCTCGACAGCGCGGGCAGGCGGATCGCCACCCTTCCCTGCCGCAGGTACGCCGACGGCGTCTGGTGCCGGGTCCGCGGCGAGATCCCGCACCAGGGGAAGGTCGTCCTCACCGCCCGTCTCGCCCGCCACGGCGGGGGAGTCGCGCTGGCCAAGCTGGGCTTCGACAGCTTCGACGGGCTCAACGAGCAGGAGTTCGAACGGCGCGACGGCCGCCTCAGGTCTCGCGAGAAGTACTGCAACTTCCGCTTCACCAGGACCGTCACCACGACGGTGCACCCCTGAGGGAGGGGCGCCCCGAAGCCGGGGAGAGGGCCCTGGGCGGCGGCGCCGGGACGGCCCGGGGGTGCGAACCGCGGGCCCGGCGGCCCTCTCCTCCGGGCGGGGAACGCGATCGGCGGGCTCTGCCGTCGTGGTGAGGCCCCCGCGGTCAACGGCTCTTTGCCGCCCGGGGGGAGTCCGTTGCGGGAAGGTCGGGAACGTCTCGCGGAACGGCGGACCGCCGGCGTCAAGATCCCACCGTTCGGGGAGAGCTCCGTGACCGTGCGCGAGCCCGGCCTCGGCCGGTGCCACGAGGACTTCGAGGACCTCCCGCGATGGACTTCGAGCTGAACGACGAGCAGAGGCTGTTCCGCCGGACCCTGAGGGAGTTCGTCGACAGGGAGATCGTGCCGGTCGCCTCCGAGTGGGAGCGGGCGGGCCGCTGTCCCGCCGAGATCGTCGAACGCCTCAAGGAGATGGGGCTGTTCGGGATGACGATCCCCGAGGAGTACGGCGGGCTCGAGCTTGACCGGGTGTCGTTCGCGCTGGTCTTCGAGGAGATCTCGCGCGGGTGGATGGGAGTGGCCGGGTTGCTCGGCTCGCACTCACTGGCCTCCTGGATGATCGCCAGGTACGGCACACGGGAACAGCGTGACGCCTATCTGCCCGACCTGGCCACCGGCGCCCGCCGTACCGGGATCGCGCTGACCGAGCCCGCCGCGGGCACCGACCTGCAGGGGATCCAGACCCGGGCGGTCCTTGCCGACGACCACTACGTGGTCAACGGCGTCAAGACGTGGATCACCGACGCCCGTCACGCCGACCCGATGCCGGTCCTGGTCAAGACCTCCGCCGCGGAACCCGCGCACCGCGGCATGTCCCTGCTCCTGGTCGAGGCGGGCGTCCCGGGCTACACCGTCAGCCGGGACCTGCCCAAGCTCGGCTACAAGGGCGCCGAGACCTGCGAGATCGCGCTGCGGGACGTCAGGGTTCCGGCCTCCGCCCTGCTCGGCGGGGTCGAGGGCCGGGGCATGCAGCAGGCGCTGTCGGCGCTGGAGCTCGGCCGTGTCAACATCGCCGCCCGCGCCGTCGGCGTCTCCCAGTGCGCCTACGACGCCGCGCTGGCCTACTCGCGTGAGCGCCGCGCCTTCGGCAGGCCCATCTCCGACTTCCAGGCCATCCAGCTCAAGCTCGCCGACATGGCGACCGAGATCCAGGCGGCCAGGCTGCTGACCTACTGGGCGGCGACCCGCTCCGAGAGCGGCACGGCGACCGCGGAGGCGGCGATGGCCAAGTACTTCGCCTCGGAGGTCGCGCTGCGGGCGTCGGTGGAGGCGATGCGGATCCACGGGGGCTACGGCTACTCCCAGGAGTTCGTCGTGGAGCGCCTCTACCGTGACGCTCCCCTGATGGCCATCGGCGAGGGCACGAACGACGTCCAGCGAATGGTCATCGCCAGGTCGCTGATCGCCGGCATCGCCAAGGTCGGCTGGTGACGGGCGGAGCCCGGCCGCGCCGCCCCTCGCCCATTAAATGATCTACATAGTAAAGGGGTGAGGGCGGTCAATCCGATGTCCGTCGAAGAGGCGTTCACGGACGTGCGAAGATAGGGTCCCGGACGTGGAACCCCTCGTCGCCGTGCTGCTCGTGGCCGCCCTGGTCGGCGTCCCGGCCCTGGTGCTGTCGCGCGTGCTGCGCGGAAGACGTGAGCTGGGCAGCAGCCCCGCCGAGCGCGCCACCTTCGAGACCCTGCACACCGCCTCTCTCGCCGCGCCGCCGCTGCGGGCGGGGCTGACCGAGGCGGGCACCCAGAAGGCCTCGCGCCATCTGCGGGAGCTGCTCGGCTCCCCGGCGCTGGCGATCACCGACGAGCAGCGGCTGCTGGTCTACGACGGAGAGGGCGACCACCACGCTCCCGACGCGTTCGCCCACGCCGCCAAGACCCTCGCCGGAGGCCGCACGCAGGTCCTCGGCCCCGAGGTCGTCTCGTGCGAGGTCCCCGAGTGCCCGATCAGGTACGCCGTCGTGGTGCCGCTCACCACGGACGGCAGGGTGGTCGGCTCGCTGGCCGCCTACGGCGGGCACGCCTCGGCGGGCCTGGTGCGGGCCACGCACGAGGTGGCCAGCTGGGTCGACTCCCAGCTGGAGCTGGCCGAGCTCGACCGCTCCAGGACGCGGCTGATGGAGGCGGAGGTCCGCGCGCTGCGCGCGCAGATCTCCCCGCACTTCATCTACAACTCGCTGACGACCATCGCGAGCTTCGTCCGCTCCGATCCCAACCGCTCCCGCGAGCTGCTGCTGGACTTCGCCGACTTCACCCGCTACTCCTTCAGGCGGCACGGCGAGTTCACCACGCTGGCCGAGGAGCTGCGTTCCATCGACCGCTACCTGACCCTGGAACGCGCCAGGTTCGGCGACCAGCTCCAGGTCACGCTGCGGATCGCCCCCGAGGTGCTCGCGGTCGCCGTGCCGTTTCTGTGCCTGCAACCGCTGGTGGAGAACGCGGTGCGGCACGGCCTCGAGAGCAAGCCCGGCGTCGGCCGCATCTCGATCGTCGCCGAGGACGCCGGCTCCGAGTGCCGGATCAGCGTCGAGGACGACGGCGTCGGCATGGAGCCCGACCGGCTGCGCCGGATCCTGGCCGGTGACGCCGACGAGCGTTCGGGGACGGGGGGAGTGGGCCTGGCCAACGTCGACGAGCGCCTGCGCCAGGTCTACGGCGACGAGTACGGCCTGGTGGCCGAGACCGGCAAGGGCGCGGGCACCAAGGTCAGCGTCCGCCTGCCGAAGTACCACCCCGGCGTCTCCGCCCACTGACCCGTACGGCGGGCGGCCCGGCGGGCCCGGAGGAGGAGGTGGAAGGAGGGAGGCCGGTGCGGATTCCCGGGGGGCGCTCCCGTCGTCCGTCCGGTCGCGCGGACGCTTCCCCGGGATTTGGCGGGTCAGGAACTGTTGACAGTTGATGTCTGATTCATCACCCTCTAGGGACTCCCACCTTGACGATCCGGAGGAGCGAGCGTGACCGGCCTGCGTGTTCTGGCGGTGGACGACGAGCTTCCCGCCCTGGAGGACCTGGCCTACCTGCTGCGGGACGATCCGAGGATCGAGGAGGTCTCCCAGGCGAGGGACGGGGCCGCCGCGCTGCGGGTGCTGGACCGGGCGATCGCCGACGGCCGGCCGATCGACGCGGTCTTCCTCGACATCCGGATGCGCGGTCTGGACGGGGTGGTGCTCGGCAGGCTGCTGTCGCAGTTCGTCAACCCGCCCCGGGTGGTGTTCGTGACGGCCTACGAGGAACACGCGGTGGACGCCTTCGAGCTCAAGGCGGAGGACTACCTGCTCAAACCGGTCAGGCCGGAGCGGCTCGCCGAGGCCGTCCGCCGGGTGTGCGTCTCGGCCGAGCTGCCGGACGGCGACGGCTCGGGCCGCGCGGACCCCGGGACCATTCCGGTTGAGCTGGGCGGTGTGACCCGGTTCGTGACGAGCACCGAGGTCCGTTACGTCGAGGCGCAGGGCGACTACGCGCGCCTGCACACCGCGGGCGGCAGCCACCTGGTCCGCATCTCGCTCGCGACCCTGGAGGAGCGGTGGTCGTCCGCGGGGTTCGTGCGGGTGCACCGCAGTCATCTGGTCGCCGTCAAGCACATCGACGAACTGCACATCGACTCGGGGCGCTGCGTGGTCCGCATCGGCGAGACCGAGATCCCGGTCAGCCGCCGCCACACCCGCGAGCTGCGCGACCTGCTGGTCCGCAGGGCGCGCAAGGGCCGCTCGAACGAGCCCCGAATGAGCCCCGAATGAGCAGGGCGTCGGCGTCCGGGGGCCCTGAGCCGCGAAGGCCGCGCCGGGAGGTGGTCACCAGCCCCCGCACCACGGCCGCCCGTCATCCCCGCTACCCGGCGACCAGGGAGATCGACGAGCAGACCCGCCTCGGCGAGGTCTACATGCGGTCGCTGGTGCGCACCCAGTTCAGGCTGGCGTTGTTCGTGTGCACCGTGCTCGGCTGCGTGGTCGGCGGGCTGCCGCTGCTGTTCCTGCTGGTGCCGGAGCTGCGGGGGGTCCTGGTGCTGGGGATCCCCCTGCCGTGGGTCGTGCTGGCCGGCCTGATCTACCCGGGGTTCGTCACCGGGGCCTGGCTCTACGTACGGCAGGCGGAGCGGAACGAGCGTCACTTCGCCGACCTGGTCGACCAGGCCAGGTGAGCACCGCGTACGGCGTGACCGCGGTCGTGCTCGTGATGCTGGCCGCGGTCCTGATCGGGACGTTCGGCATCCGCCTGTCGCGGACCACCTCCGACTTCTACGTCGCCTCCCGCACGGTCTCCCCGCTGTGGAACGCCTCCGCCATCGGAGGGGAGTACCTGTCGGCGGCGAGTTTCCTGGGCATCGCCGGGCTGATCCTCCTCTACGGCGCGGACATGCTGTGGCTGCCGGTCGGCTGGACCGGCGGCTACCTGGTGCTGCTGGTCCTGGTCTCCGCGCCGCTGCGCCGTTCGGGCGCCTACACGCTCCCCGACTTCGCCGAGGCGCGCCTGGAGTCGATGGCCGTGCGCCGGATGGCCGGGGTGCTGGTCGTGCTGATCGGCTGGCTGTACCTGATGCCGCAGTTCCAGAGCGCGGGCCTGGTGTTGCGGGCCATCACCGGGGCGCCCGACTGGGCGGGAGGGCTGCTGGTCGCGGTCGTCGTCGCGGTGAACGTGCTGTCGGGCGGCATGCGGTCCATCACGTTCGTGCAGGCCTTCCAGTACTGGCTCAAGCTCACCGCCCTGGCCGTGCCGCTGGTCTTCCTGCTGCTGGCCTGGCGGGCGGACGGCGCGCCCGGCCTGACGGCGGGGGACGCGGCGGGCTGGGCGCTTCCGCTGTCCAGCGGCAAGGAGTACGGCCTCTACTCGACCTACTCGCTGATCCTGGCCACCTTCCTGGGCACCATGGGGCTGCCGCACGTGCTGGTGCGCTTCTACACCAACCCCGACGGGCGGGCCGCGCGCCGTACGACGCTGGCGGTCCTGTCGCTGCTGGGCGCCTTCTATCTGATGCCGGCCGTCTACGGGGCGCTGGGCCGGATCTACCTCCCCGGCCTGCGGGGCAGCGACATGGTCGTGCTGACGCTGCCGGGGCGGCTCGTCGGGGGAGCGGCGGGCGACCTGCTGACCGCGCTGGTGACGGCGGGGGCGTTCGCGGCGTTCCTGTCGACGTCCTCGGGGCTGACCGTCTCGGTCGCGGGGGTCATCGGCCAGGACATCCTCAAGGGCGGGGTGCGCTCGTTCCGCGCCGCCGCGGTGGTCGCGGTGGTCGTTCCGCTCTGCCTGGCCGCGACGGCCCGTTCGCTGCCGGTCGCCGACGTGGTCGGGCTGGCCTTCGCGGTCTCCGCCTCCTCCTTCTGCCCGCTGCTGGTCCTGGGCATCTGGTGGCGACGCCTGACGTCGGCGGGCGCGATGGCGGGCCTGGTCGTCGGTGGCGGGCTGGCCTGCGGCGCGGTGCTCATGACGATCGCGGGAGGACCGCACACCGGCCTGACCGGAGCCCTGCTGGCCCAGCCCGCGGCATGGTCGGTGCCGGTCGCCTTCGCTGTCATGGTCGTCGTCTCGCTGCTCACCCCCGCCCGCATTCCGCCGGGCGTGGCCAGGACCATGGTCCGTCTGCACACGCCGGAGACCTTGGATCTCGACCGTGGTGACTGGCATCCACGCTCATCTTGACTTGATCCATTACATCTGTCGAAATGATCTGTAATATACGGAAGGTCCAACTAGTCGAGTGATGTAAGGAGCGCGCGCGATGGGCAACAGCAACTCCAACGGCCAGTCGCTTCTCAAACCGGACGGTTTCCAGCTGGAGGACAACTTCTCCGTGACCCTGTCCGAGAGGGTGCTCCTCGACCAGTTCTTCACCGTCCGGTTCGCCCCGACGGCGATCTGACAGGGATGGCACGCGCCCAGAGGGAGCGCGGCACCGGTCCCACCGGAGCGCTCGCCGTCATCGAATCGGTCCTCGCCGACCGCGGCCTGTCGACCGAGCTGGTCTCCGGGGGCCCCGCGGAGTTCCCCGTGCACCGCTGCACCGTCCGAGACCCGCAGGGCCGCCGGGTCACCGCCTCCCTCGGCAAGGGGGCGGGCGTCCAGAGCAGGGTCAGCGCGCTGTTCGAGGCCTGGCAGCACCTGCAGCACGAGGAGGGGCAGGCGGCGCTCGCCCGGGACCGTCGCCGGGTGCGGACGATGTCCGTCACGGCCGTGGTCTCCCAGCCCGAGCTGCGCGGGGAGGAGATGATCCAACGGCTCGCCCGCGACTACCCCGACGCCGACCTCGCCTGTCTGTGCGCCGAGCCCCTGGGGCCGGGGCGGTCCTCGCTGTGGTACCCGGCCTTCTCCCGGTCGCCCTCCTGTCGCAGCCACCCCATCCCCGGCGACGATCTGCGCTACGAGCCGTATCTCCGCTACGCCTACGACAACGGCACGGCCGCGGGGGTCACCGAGTCGGACGCGCTCCTGCACGGCCTGCTCGAGGTCGTCGAGCGCGACGCGCTGTCCCACGCCCTCCTCGAGTGGTACCTCGACGGCGGGTCACGTCTCTCCGCGCTCGACCCCGAGCTTCTCCCGCCGGACCTGCGACGCCTGCACGGTGAGGCCGCGGTCCATCTGGGAGCGCTCCCGATCATCATCGACATCACCTCGGACCTGGGCATCCCCGCCTACTGCGCGCTTCCCTCACGCGCCGGCCCCCACCCCGGGGTCATCGGCTCAGGGGCGTCGCTCGATGCCGAGTACGCGGTCGAGCGGGCGCTGACCGAGGTGATCCAGTCGTCGTTCAACCTGTCGCTCGGCGTGGACCTGACCCTGGGGCGCAGGCTGGAGAGCCTGCGGCGCTGGCCGCTGCTCGAACGCTGCGCCCGCCTCGACCCCGCTCCGCTGATCGGCCGCCTGGAGTTCGACGCGCGGTTGCCGGAGGCCGGGCCCGAGGGCGTGGACGAGCAGATCTCCGTGATCCTGGAGACGCTGGAGCGCGCCGGGTTCGCGGCGTACTCCTTCCGCTGGAATCCCGAGCACGACAGGTGCCCGGTGCTCACGGTGATCGTTCCCGGGATGGAGACGTTCTCCATGGTCCACAGCGCCGTTCCGGTCCTTCCCACGGGGCGGGCCGTACGGCGTCTGGCGGCCCCCCGGTGACGCGGCCGTCCCGCCGGGCCGCACGCGCCTCACGGCTGAGGCGGGGGTAGAGAACCGCTTGGCGCACAAGAGCGACCTTTCACCGCAAGTCATCCCCACTTGAACGCGGAGTGACGACGCCTGGGCGAAGAGTCCCTCTCCGGGGCTCCTCGCGGGGTAACGTCCCCTCCTACGTTGTCCGTGATCCAGATCACATTCGCGGGAGGTCCGATGACCACCAGGCAGCATGACTCATCGGTGTACGAACGGATAGAGGGCGAAGAGGGCTTCCAGGAGCTGAGGCGGCGTTTCCGCTCCTGGGCGTTCCCGATGACCGCGGCGTTCCTCGCGTGGTACCTGCTCTACGTGGTGCTGTCCGGCTGGGCACGTGACTTCATGAGCGTCAAGCTGGTCGGCCACGTCAACGTGGCTCTCCTGCTGGGCCTGCTCCAGTTCGTCTCGACCTTCTGGATCGCCTGGGCGTACTCCCGTTACGCCGAGCGCAGGCTCGACCCGCTGGCCGACGAGATCCGTCACGAGGCCGAGAAGGAGACCGCGTGAGCCAGCAGACCCTGTCGACCGTCCTCTTCCTGATCTTCGTCGCCGCGACGCTGGGGATCACCCTCTGGGCGAGCCGCAACACCAAGGACGCCACCGACTTCTACGCCGGCGGACGATCCTTCAGCGGTGTGCAGAACGGCCTGGCGATCGGCGGCGACTACATGTCGGCGGCGAGCTTCCTGGGCATCGCGGGCATCATCGCCCTGTCGGGGTACGACGGCTTCCTGTACTCGATCGGCTTCCTGGTCGCCTGGCTGGTCGCGCTGCTGCTGGTGGCCGAGCTGATGCGCAACTCCGGCAAGTTCACGATGGCCGACGTGCTGGCCTTCAGGATGAGCCCGCGTCCGGTCCGCACCGCCGCGGGCGTCTCGACCATCACCGTGTCGATCTTCTATCTGCTGGCCCAGATGGTCGGCGCGGGCGCGCTGGTCGGCCTCCTGCTCGGCGTCACCTCGCCCACCGGCAAGGCCCTGACGATCGTCGGCGTCGGCCTGCTGATGATCGTCTATGTGGTCGTGGGAGGCATGAAGGGCACCACCTGGGTCCAGATCGTCAAGGCCGTGCTGCTGATGGGCGGCGCGGCCCTGATCACGCTGCTGGTGCTCGGCAAGTACGGCTTCAACCTCTCCTCGCTGCTCGGCGAGGCCGCGGCGAAGAGCGGCAAGGGCGAGCAGTTCCTCATCCCCGGCCTGAAGTACGGCACCGCCGCGCAGGGCATCGCCGGCAAGATCGACCTGATCAGCCTGGGCCTGGCGCTCGTCCTGGGCACCGCGGGCCTGCCGCACATCCTGATCCGCTTCTACACGGTTCCCACCGCGAAGGAGGCCCGCAAGTCGGTCCTGTGGGGCATCGGCATCATCGGCGTCTTCTACCTGCTGACCCTCGTGCTCGGCTTCGGCGCGGCCGCGCTGGTCGGCGGTCAGACGATCGCGGCACAGGACAAGGCGGGCAACACCGCCGCGCCGCAGCTCGCCAAGGCGATCGGCGACGCCATCTTCGGCAGCGTGGGCGGCACGATCCTGCTGGCGATCATCGCGGCGGTCGCCTTCGCGACCATCCTGGCGGTCGTCGCGGGCCTGACGCTGGCCTCCTCGTCGAGCTTCGCCCACGACCTGTACGCCCATGTGTTCAAGCGCGGCGACGTCACCGAGAGGGAGGAGGTCACGGTCGCCCGGATCTCGGCCTTCGTCATCGGCGCGGTCGCCATCGGGCTCGGCATCCTCGCACAGGGGCAGAACGTGGCCTTCCTGGTCGCGCTGGCCTTCGCGATCGCCGCCTCGGCCAACCTGCCCGCCATCCTCTACAGCCTGTTCTGGAGGCGCTTCAACACCGCCGGGGCGGTCTCCGCCATCTACGGAGGCCTGCTCTCCGCGCTGATCCTGGTGATCTTCTCCCCGGTCGTCTCCGGCAGCGCGACCTCGCTGTTCCCCGACGCCCACTTCGCCTGGTTCCCGCTGAGCAACCCCGGCATCGTCTCGATCCCCCTGGGCTTCCTGGCGGGCTTCCTGGGCGCCAGGCTCAGCAAGGAGTACAACCCGGCCAAGTACGCCGAGATCGAGGTCCGCTCGCTCACCGGCATCGGCGCGGAGAAGGCCGTCCAGCACTGAGCCGGATCCGGCAGGTGAGCCGCCCCGAACGATTCCGGGCGGGGCAGGGCCCGGCCCGCCGGCTCAGGGGCCCGGCCGCGTGAGGCGGCCGGGCCCCTCACGCGGCCGGGTCCTTCCGTGAGCGGCGGACCGGGCCCTTGAGCGGCAGGCCGGGCCTTGCGCGAGAGGGCGGGGCCGGGCCCGTCAGCGGAGGTCTCGCCCGGGCCCGCCCGCTGACGGGCCGTTCCGGTCCGTCAGCGTGAGGCCTCGTCCAGCAGGGACAGGTCGCTCTCGCTCAGCTTCAGCTCCGCGACCGCGAGCAGCGGCCTGAGCTGCTCGACGTCGCGGGCGCTCGCGATCGGGGCGGCCACCGTCGGCTGGGCGGCCAGCCAGGCGAGGGCGACGGCCGCCGGGGCGACGCCGTGCTCGGCGGACACCCTGTCCAGGGCGTCCAGCACCCTGGGGCCCCGCTCGGTCGACAGATACTCCGAGGCCGAGCCCGCGCGGGGGCTGTCGACCTCGACGCCGGGGCGGTACTTGCCGGTCAGGAAGCCACGGGCCAGGCCGAAGTACGGCGTGCTGGTCAGCCCCCCGGCGGCGACCGCCTCGCGCAGCGCGCCCTCGTAGCCTCGCTCCATCAGGTTGTAGTGCTGCTGCAGCACCCCGTAGCGGGCCAGGCCCTCGCGCTCAGAGATCTCCAACGCCTCGCCGAGCCGCTCGGCCTCGTAGTTCGAGGCGCCGATGTTGCGCACCTTGCCCTCGCGGATCAGGGCGTCGAACGCGCCGAGGGTCTCCTCGAGCGGCGTCTGCCTGTCGTCGACGTGGGCCCAGTACAGGTCGATGTGGTCGGTCCGCAGCCGCCGCAGCGAGTCCTCGACGGCCAGGCGGATGTTCGCCGCCGACAGCCCGGGACGGCCGCTCAGCGAGCCGACCTTGGTCGCGACCACGATCCGGTCGCGGTTGCGCCGGGAGGCCATCCACTCGCCGAGAACGGTCTCCGACTCCCCGCCCGAGTTCCCGGGAACCCATTCGGAGTACGAGTCGGCGGTGTCGACGAAGTTGCCGCCCGCCTCGGCGTAGGCGTCCAGCACGGCGAAGGAGGCCTCGCGGTCCGCGGTCCATCCGAACACGTTGCCGCCCAGGCAGAGCGGGAAGAGGTTCAGCTCAGAGATGCTCATGCGGGTCAGCCTATTTGCCGGATGATCGTGAATCTCACCGGGACCCTCGCCGAGCCGTACGGGCGTCGTCGTGCGCCACGCCCGGGAGGAGACGGCCGGGGTTCCCGTGGCGCCGGACGCGAGACCTGACGGGACGTACGGCGCTGTCCCCCCTACGGCATGGAAATCCGCGCTGCTCGGAGGCTATCGTCGGGCTGTGGGCAGCCTCAGACAGCGCTCAGGCACATCCAGGCGCACGCGCGACGCCTCCGACCAGGAGACTCAGGACGCGCGCACGCGCATCCTCGACGCCGCGGAGAGACTGTTCGCGGGAGGCGGTTACGAGGCGACCCCGACGGCGGAGATCGCCCGTCTGGCCCGCGTGCCCAAGGGACTGGTCTTCCACTACTTCCCGAAGAAGATCGACGTGCTGGTCGCCCTGATCGACGAGCGCACGCTCGTCGAGGAGGCTCCCGAGGTCGAGGCCGTCCCCGGTGACGCGGCGAGAAGCCTGTCGCGGCTGGCCCGCAGGCTGCCGCTCAGAGCCTCCCCGGCGATGCGCCGCATCCTGTTCCGCGAGGCGGACACCCACGGCTCGGTCCGGGACCGGCTCGGAAGGCTGAACGGCGAGATCATCCGGCGGGCGCGGTTCGCCCTGGAGCTGGCGCTGCCCACGCCGCGCGGCGACGCCGCCCGGCTCGAGGTGGCGGCCGTCACCTTCGCCGCGGTGCTGCTTCACCAGGAGAACCTCTGCCAGCTCACCGGCCACCACATCGACCCCGACGCCGTCGCGGAGCTGATCGCCCACGCGCTGGGGTGACGGCGGGGACCCGCCGCTCAGGCGTGGGCCATCCGGGTGGCCGGGCGGGGACCGGCCAGTCCCACCAGCTCGTCCATCGCCTCCTGCAGGTGGCCCATCAGCCGCCACACGTCCTCGACCCGGTCGGGGCAGGCGACGACGCCGAAGTCCAGCGAGCCGTCATAGGAGAAGCAGGTGATGTTGAGACCGCCGCTCATGTCGCTCAGCACCGACATCGGGTAGTAGGCGAGCAGCCGGGCCCCGCACAGGTACAGCGGCAGCTGCGGCCCCGGCACGTTCGAGACGATCAGGTTGATCGGCGGCAGCACGATCGAGGCCAGCCGGAAGACCGCCGGGGTCGCGAGCGCGCTGAGGGCCGGGGGCAGCACCGAGGACAGCTCACCGAGCCAGGTGGCCGGCGAACCGGCGAACCTGCGCTTGGCCGCGCGCATCGTCCGCCCCATGACCCGCAGGCGCTCGACGGGAGAGACCACGTCCGTCGGCATCGGAGTGATCATGACGGAGAGCCGGTTGCCGACCGTGTCCGCGCCGTCGTCCGCGCCCGCCGTGTCCGCGGTGTTCGCCCTGCTCGCCGTACGGACCGCGACCGGGACGGCGGCGATCAGCGGCTGGTCCGGCAGCGCGTCGTGCTCCAGCAGCCAGGCGCGCAGCGCCGAGGCGCACACCGTCATCACCACGTCGTTGAGGCTGATCTCGAAGGCCCTGGCGACGTGCCTGACGTCCGCGAGCGGGATCGAGCCGTAGGAGAAACGCCGTTCCGCGCTGATCGGACCGTTGAACGGCGTGCGCGGGGCGGTCAGCGGGGGCAGTTCGGGCAGCTCGGAGGGGCCGCCTGAGATCGCCCTGGCGGCCTCGGCGACCAGCCGCGCGCCGGGCAGCGCCGAGGCGACCGGGATCGCGTCGAGGTCGGCCGCCATCCTGCCCAGCGCGCGCAGCGCCCTGGCGGGGTGCGCCACGAGCCGGGCCGCCGCCACGGCGAGCATCTCTCCCGCCTCCGGGGTCTCGCTCGCGGGCGGGGGCGTCGACGGCGGTTCGACCGCGCGGGGCTCAGGGGTGAGGTCCAGCAGGGCGGCCAGCGTCTCCGCGCCCGTGACCCCGTCGACGACGCAGTGGTGGACCTTGGCGTAGAGCGCGACCCGTCCGCCGGTCAGGCCCTGGATGAGATGCATCTCCCACAGTGGACGGCTCCGGTCGAGGTGCCGCTCGTGGAGCCGGGCGACCCGCTCGGCCAGCTGGGCGTCGTCGCCGGGCAACGGGAGGGTCGTCTCGTGGACGTGGTCGGCGACGTCGAGATCGGCGACCTCCTCCCAGTACGGACGGTCGAGGCCGAACGGCACGTCGACCAGGCGCAGGCTCAGCGCTGGAGCCAGGTGCAGCCGCTCGCGCAGCAGGCCGATCAGGGCCGCGCGCGTCACGGCGCCCGTGGGAGCGCAGGCCGGGTCGAGGATCGCGACGCCGGCCACGTGGGTCGTGGTGGTCGCCGATTCGGCGTGGAGGAACTGCGCGTCGAGGGCGGTCAGCTGGCGCATCGGTCAAACCTTCTGACGAAAGGCTGGAAAGCTGGTCACGGTCATCATCACTCCGCCTCGTTTCCGCCTCGTCTCGTCGGGTCGACTCTCGGAGTCTTCCAGACGACGCCCGATGGTCCGGCCGCCGGTTCCGGTGTGATGTCCCGCATTACCACTCAATACGTACGAGGTACAGGGAAGACATCCCACACAGGTCTGGAGAGGTAAGAGTTACGTATTCGAATGACATGAGCCGGTTCGGGCTTCCCCGACGCGGTGGTCAGTCGTTCACGACCGTCACGGGGTGGCGCACGACGCCGTCGAAGAGGTAGCCGTACTCGTTGTGCGGGGTGCGCAGGGGCTGGACCGCGCCTGTCTCGTCCGAGGCACGGGCGAGCAGGGTGTGCGGTCCGGACCGGCGGGGATGCCAGGTGACGTGCCAGCGGGTCCAGGCGGACACGACATGAGAGCCGCGCAGCTGGGCGGGCCGCCAGGCGCTTCCGCCGTCGAAGCTCACCTCGACCCCGGTGATCCTGCCGTTGCCCGACCACGACCGTCCGTGCAGCACGTGCGGGCGTCCGGCGGTGAGGGTGGCCTCCCAGGACAACTCGAAGGCGCTCCTGATCCCCTGGGCGGTCAGCGGGTCGCCGCCCTCCGGCGGGTAGGCCTCGCCGAACATCCGGTAGAAGTCGGTGTTCCAGGGGGAGCTCAGGGGGGAGGTCGAGACCTCGATGTCGCCGACCCATTTGATCGAGGCCAGGCCGATCCAGGAGGGGACGACCAGACGCACGGGGTGGCCGTGGTCGGGGGGCAGCGGCCGGCCGTTCATCTCGTAGGCCAGGATCACGTCCTTGAGCGCCTTGGACACCGGGATCGGGCGACGCACCCGGCCGTGGTTGACCCCGCCGGCGACGTACTCCGCGTCGAGCCCCCTGGGCATGACGTCGACGGCGTCCGGGGTCAGCCCCGCCCGCCGGAGCACCGTGGCCAGCCGCGCCCCGCGCCAGCGGGCCACCCCGATGCCGCCGAGCCGCCACGGGGTGCCGGAGGTCGGTCGGCCCTGCTGGGCGCCGAAGAAGCTCCGGCCGTTGCCCGCGCACTCGATCGCCGCGTCCATGGTCACGGAGGGCAGCGCGAGCAGATCCTCGTAACCGAGGCTTCCTGGGGCGCTCAGCCCGGAGCCGTGCAGTTCGAGACGCCAGGTCGCCGCGTCGATGATCGGGGTCGAGGTGTGGCTGCGCACGAAGAAGCGGTCGTTGGGCACGTGGTAGCCGACGCCGCGCATCGCCTCCCAGCGCATCTCCGCGTTGGTGCCGTGCGGGACGAACAGCTCGGGGGGCAGCGGTTTGACGATCGGCGAGGCGACGTGCCGGAGCCGGTCACGGGTTCGCCCGGCGGGGGTGCGCCGGTGAACGGCCTCGTCGTCCAGGTTCTCGTACGGCATGCGGCACCTCCTGTTCCGCTACACCCATTCCCTATCGGGAAAGCATGTAATTTACGAAGGAGGGTGACGGTTCTGTGACCCTCAGCGACCTAGGAAGGTTAGCAGCCGTTCCAGCGGCCAGGCGTTGATCACGTCGTCGGCGGTCAGCCAGGCGCGTTGTGCGATGCCGATCCCGAAACGCTGGTTGGCCAGATGGGGAACCGCGTGGGCGTCGCTGTCGATGGAGAACCGCACGCCGTGGTGGTGCGCCAGCCGCACCAGGTCCGAGGGGAGGTCGGAACGGTCGGGAAAGGAGTCGATCTCCATCGCGGTGCCGGTGCGGGCGGCGGCGCGGAAGACCTCGTCCCAGTCGGCGTCGACCGGGGGCCGCCTGCCGATCCTGCGCGTCGTGGGGTGGCCGATGATGTGGACGTGCGGGTTCTCGCACGCGGCGACGAACCTGCGGGTCATCTCCTCCCGCGACTGGGTGAAGTGGGAGTGCACGCTCGCCACGCACACGTCGAAGCCCGCCAGCACCTCGGCGGGCCAGTCGACCGAGCCGTCGGGGGCGATGTTGAGCTCGGTGCCGTGCAGCAGCCGCATGTCCGGATAGCTCGCCTGGAGCCGCTGCAGCCGCTCCCGCTGTTCCAGGGCCTTGTCCAGGGTCATCCGCTGCATCGCGAGGTCGGGGGCGTGGTCGGTCACCGCGTAGTAGGAGTGGCCGCGCGCGTGGGCGGCGGCGACCATGTCCTCCAGCGAGGCGATGCCGTCGGTCAGGTCGGTGTGGGTGTGCAGGTCGCCCCTGAGGTCGTCCTCGGTGACCAGGACCGGCAACGCGTCCCTGAGCGCGGCGGCGATCTCCCCGCCGTCCTCCCGCAGCGTCGGAGGGATCCACGGCATGCCGAGCGCCCGGTAGACGTCCTCCTCGTGCTCGGCCGCGACCACCCGGTCACCGTCGAACAGGCCGTACTCGGAGAGCTTCCAGCCCTTCTTCACCACGATCTCGCGCAGGTGCACGTTGTGCTCCTTGGAACCGGTGAAGTACTGCATCGCCGCCCCCCACGACCCGGCGGGAACCACGCGCAGGTCGACCTGGAGGCCCTCGTGGGTGCGCACGGAGGTCTTCTTCTCGCCGGAGGCGATGACCTCGGCGACGTACGGCATGGCCTTGAAGTCGTCCATCATGCTCACCGGGCCGACCGCCAGGATGTCGATGTCGCCCACGGTGTCCTTCATCCGGCGCAACGACCCCGCGTAGGCGATCCGCTCGGCGGGCAGCGAGGCGACGATCCGCTCGGCCAGGTCCATGGCCACGCCGACGTGCACCCTGGCGCTGGTGCGCTCCAGCTGCTCGATCCCCTTGAGCAGGTTCTCCTCGGTCTTGGGGCCGAAGCCCTTCACCCCCCGCAGCCGCCCCTGGCCGATGGCCTCCGCGAGGGCCTCGGGGGAGTCGACGCCGAGCTCCTGGAAGAGGAAGACGGCCTTCTTCGGCCCGAGGGAGGGGATGCGGGTCAGCCGCCGCACCCCTTCCGGGACCTTCTCCCGCAGGTCGTCGAGCTGCCGGAAGCCGCCCCTCTCGAGGTACTCCTCGACCTTCTTGGCGATCGCCTCTCCGACGCCGGGCACGCTCCGCACCGCGGTGGCCGCGATGTCCTCGGGGAACCCCGCGATCGCCTTGGCAGCCTTCTGGTAGCTGCGCACCCGGAAGGCGTCGCCGCCCGTCATCGCGAACAGCTCGGCGTACTCCTCGAGGGCGGCCGCCACAGCGTCGTTAGCTCGTGCCATGGTCAAAGCCTAGGAGATCACACCGACACTTCCCGAAGCACTTCCCCGCGGGCCCGGTCCCTCCCGCGCCCGCGGAGACGATCATCCTCGGGGGCGTCTCACAGCGCGCCGCCGATGGCGCACGCCCGGCACGGGGGCTGCCCGCAGGTGCACTGCATGATGGCGTCGAGAACGTTGTGGTCGTGGTACAGGCACTGGTCCCTGCAGGTGTGGCGCGGGATGAACCCCGCCTGGATCTCGTCGGGCCACGGCTCCTCGCCGTTGCGGCAACGGACGAACTGCTCGGGATCCTCCGAGTGCAGCCCGTGCATGTTCGCCCTGGCCTGGGTCTCCAGTCCTCGCGCCTGCGCCACCACGGTCTTGAGCTGAGCGACGAGGCCGGAGTACCGGTCGTCGCCGGTTCGCACGTGCGCGGCCTGCAGCGCCATCACCGCGTTGCCCAGGAACCGGCTGGCGTCCTGAAGGTCCGTGGTGTGGTGCATTTGGATGCCTGTCACGCCTCGTACCCAGACGGCGTCGTTGTTCATAGATCAACCTCTCGAAGTGGCAGGCGTTCATCCTCGTTCTGGAGTTGCCCCGACTCGGTAGACGCTTCAGCCTTTTCGGCTACATAGCAGCATAACTGTATTTTTGCGTGTTCTTGAGTGTACGTCGACACTCACACCGGAAGCCGTCGGGCGCGAGCGGCGGCACGGTCGTGAAGGTTCGCCCGGCAGGGCCGGTGTGGCCCGCTCCGCCCTGGACCTGGGACGGAAGGAGCGCCCGTTCGATCACCTCGCGCTCCGGTGAGACGAAGAACTCCCGGGGATTATTTTGTCGAAACATTAACCGGCTAATGATCCTAATCTTGTTCCCCGGCCGCTCGGCGCTTCTTCGGATGGTATGCGGTGCTCGGTTCTGCGAAGCCGTCCTTGTGGCGGTTGCCTGTCCAGTGTGATTTTTACCCGACCTTGATTGATTTCTTTTGAAGGTCACCGCCGGTGACCTTCGGAAGGCGCGCGCGAAGCCGTCCGGCCGCCCTTCGGCCGTCCGGCCGTGCCGAGGCCGCCGGACGGCGGTGGGTCATCCTCGCGTGTAGCGGTGCTTGGCGCCCGGCGGGAAGTACTCGGGGTCGCCCGCCTCGCGGAGACGGATGAGCGGGAGCCGCCGCGCCGCGGGCACATAGGCGGCGAACTCGCTGTTGAGGCGGAGCAACTGGGTCAGGATCGACTCGCCCACGCTCCGCGCCGCCTCCTCGGAGCCGCGCACTCCCGGAGCCAGCTCGACCGTCACGGTCAGCTGCCGGTCGCGCCGGTCGTCCTCGGCGACCTCCAGCACGAACTTGCCCGTCACCAGGGCGCTGACCTCGGGCTGTTCCAGGCCGACCGAGACGTTCTCGGGATAGACGTTGGCTCCGTAGTAGGAGACCGTGAAGTGACTGCGGCCGAAGACGTAGGCGAACGGCAGCTCGGGGCCCTGCCCGGTGGGGCGGAAGCCGTGCTCTGCCAGGAAGGCGAGCATCCGGTCGTGGGGGATCAGGCCGCCCTCGTCGGCGATGTGGTAGCGCACGAGCGGGATGCCGTTGTCGCCGGAGAACAGCAGGGTGCCCTCGTGCTCCTCGAAGAAGCGCACCCGCGGGTCGTACTGGACGAGGGTCGGCAGCCGTGACTCGCCGAACAGCTCCCTGGCGATCTCGGGGTTCTCGGCCAGGAAACGGCGGATGCGGATCGACAGCGGGGTCTCGTTGCCGAGCACCCCGGCGTCGGCCGTGCCGTACAGGGAGGCGGTGTCGAGTGCGGGGTCGGTCATTCCGGCGCGTTCGGCGACCAGGGTGCGCCACTGCTCGCTGAACACCTCGCCCGCGGTGACCAGTTTGATCGAGTAGTCGGCCCACGGGAGGCCCTGGGCGGTTCCGGCGTCGATGACGTCCTTGAGGAACGGCGGATAGCCGAGCAGCACGACCTGGTCGAAGTGCGGGGCGAGTTCGGGGATCACGCGGAGGATCTCGCGCTTGTCGCTGCCCGGGGCGACGGAGGTGATCGGGTATCCCCTGGCGGCGAGGTGGCGGCAGCAGGCGAGGGTGAACAGGCCGCCGACCCAGGTGCCGAGCGCGAAGCAGACGACGGCCAGCGTCCGCCGCTCCGCCGCGCGGAAGGAGTCCCTGAAGACCTCCTCGAACCGCTCGGCGATCACCAGCTCGTCCGAGGCCGAGCGCGGCCAGAACGACGGCGTCCCCGTCGACCCCGACGACACCGCGATCATGTCTCCGACCACGCCGTCCCGGCACAGCTCCGGCAGGGGGTAGCGGCGGGTGTAGGTGTCCTTGGTGGTCAGCGGTAGTCGCGTGAAATCGTCAAATGTCCGGACCTGGCTGGCGGTGACGCCGTGGCTTCTGAGGAACGCGTCGTAGGCGGGCACCGACGCCGCCACCCGATGAAACAGCTCGACCGCGTGGTCACGAGGATCCATCAGCCGACTGTACGGCGTCGCGCACCGGGCCGGGATCTCTCCGCGCGCCGAGTCCCGCGACGCCGGGCGGTCTGCGCGTCCGTGGGGCTCGCGGTCTGCCGTCTTCCCTCGCCCTTGACGAAGCGGACTGTAGTCCGTATCTTTTCGCCTACAAGAGGACCTCGGTCCGTTTACGTTGGAGGAATCATGAAGCTCCTGCACATCTCCGCCTCCCCGAGGGGGGCCGAGTCGGCCTCGCTGGGCATCGCCGAGACCTTCCTCGACGCCTACCGCCGCAGCCACCCCGACGCCGAGATCGACCATTTCGATCTGTGGGACGGCACGCTCCCGGCGTTCGGCCCCGAGGCGGTCGCGGCGAAGATGGCGCTCTTCGGCGGTGCGACCCCCCAGGGGGAGCCGTGGGCCTCCGTGGTCAGGATGTTCGAACGCTTCGACGCCTACGACCGCTACCTGTTCGGCGTCCCCATGTGGAACGCGGGCGTGCCGTACGTCCTCAAGCAGTTCATCGACGTCGTCAGCCAGCCCGGACTGATCTTCGGCGTCCATCCGGAGACGGGCTACACCCACCTGCTCAGGGGCAAGCGGGCCGCTGTCGTCTACACCAGCGCCGTCTGGGGCCCGGCCCTCGGTCCCGAGTTCGGCTCGGACTTCCACTCGTCGTTCTTCGGGGACTGGCTGCGCTGGACGGGGATCACCGACGTCCAGGACGTCCGTTACCACCCCACGCTGACCGGGGACGCGGACCTCGAGCGAAAGAAGGCCGAGGCGCGCGCCCGCGAGATCGCCGAGACGTTCTGAGACGGACCGCCCCGGGAGGGGAGTCCCCGAACGGGACGCCCCGAGAGGTCAGGGGTTGCCCGCCAGCCGTTCCGGCGTCAGCAGGACGACCGTGCGTCCCTCCTCCGCCATGACGCGGTCATAGGTCGCCCAGTCGTCGTGAGTCCCGCCCGCCGCGCTGAAGACGGCCCGCAGCAGCAGCCGCAGCCCCTCCGCGTCGACTCCGGGCAGCGGGTCGCCGGGCCCCGCCAGCTCGACCGGGCCGTCCGCGGAGGCCCACCGCCAGCCCACGCGCAGGACGACCCCGGCGTACGGCCTGGCCCGCAGGTCGGACAGCTTGCGGGCGTCGCCCCTGACGACGAAGGCGACCACGGGCCGCCCGGTGACAGGGTGGTCGAGCACGCCGGCGTTGACCACCGAGGAGCGGATGGTCCCGTCGGGACGCAGGGTGGAGACGACGGACAGGCCGTGGTCCCCGGCGACCAGCTGGGTGAGGTCCGTGAGATCGGTCACCGCCCGACCATAACCCGGCGGCCCCGGACAGACACGGCAGACACAGCGGACACCCTAGGACAGGAAGGGATTCAGCAGCAGGACGAGCAGCAGGCCGACGACCGAGATGACCGTCTCCATCAGCGACCAGGTCTTGATGTTCTGTCCGACGCTCAGCCCGAAGTACTCCTTGACGAGCCAGAAGCCCGCGTCGTTGACGTGCGAGAAGAACAGCGAGCCCGCGCCGATCGCCAGCACCAGCAGGGAGGTCTCGCCGGTGCTCATGGAGGTGACCAGCGGGGCCAGGATCCCGGAGGCGGTGACGGTGGCCACGGTCGCGGACCCGGTGGCCAGGCGGATGAGCACCGCGACCAGCCAGGCCAGCAACAGCACGGACAGGCCGCTGTTCTGCACCCAGTCGGCGACGAGCTTGCCGATCCCGGTGTCGACCAGGGTCTGCTTGAAGCCGCCGCCCGCGGCCACGATGAGCAGGATGCCCGCGATCGGCGGCAGGGACTGCTCGACGGACTTCGCGACGGCCTTGAGGCCCATCCCCGATCCGCCGCCGAGGGTGAACATCGCCACGATGACGGCGATGAGCAGGGCGACCAGCGGAGTGCCGAGGAAGTCCATGACGACGCGGGCGGCGTTCCCCTCGGCGGCGAGGATGTCGGCCAGGGCCTTGCCCATCATCAGCGCCACGGGAAGCAGCACCGTGGCCAGGGTGACGCCGAACGTGGGACGCCGCTCGCCCTCGGTCCTGGGACGGGTGTCGAACAGCTCGGGGGCCGGGACGTCGACCCAGCGGGCGGCGAACCTGGAGAACAGCGGGCCGGCGACGATCACGGTCGGGACGGCGACGAGCACGCCGAGGCCGAGGGTGAGGCCGAGGTCGGCCTTGAGGGCGTCGATGGCCACCAGCGGTCCCGGGTGCGGCGGCACGAACCCGTGCATGACCGACAGCCCCGCCAGCGTCGGGATGCCGACACGGATCAGGGAGAGACCGGAACGGCGCGCGACCAGGAAGATCACCGGCATCAGCAGGACAAGCCCGATCTCGAAGAACATGGGCAGGCCGATCAGCGCGCCGACGGCGGCCATCGCCCAGGGCAGCGTGCGGGGTCCCGACCTGCCGACGATCGTGTCGACGATCTCGTCCGCGCCGCCGGAGTCGGCCAGCAGCTTGCCGAACATCGCGCCGAGCGCGATCAGGACGCCCACCCCGGCCGCGGTGCTGCCGAACCCCTCGGTGAACCCGTCGACGGCGTCGGCCATCGGCAGCCCGGCGACGGCCGCGACGGCGAGCGAGCCGAGGATCAGGGCGAGGGCGGGGTGCAGTCTGAACCGGGTGATCGTCACGACGATCAGGGCGATGCCGACGAGCGCGGCGGGGACGAGCCTGCCGCCTGAGACCGCCGCCTGCCCGGCGAGCGCGATCCCGGTGGAGGCGCTCATGTCGCCCTCCCGGCCCTTCCCGAGCCCGGCGTCCCCTCTCCGCCCTGGCGGCCCGCGCCGCCGGAGGAGGGGGCCGGGGAGCGCGTCGCGGCGAGGTAGGCCTCCACGAGCTCGTCGACGGGCCTGCCCATGTCCAGCACGACGCCGCGCTCGTCCGGCTCCAGGGGTTCCAGGGTCTCCAGTTGCGAGGCGATGAGGGACTCCGGCATGAAGTGTCCCGCCCTGCCCGTCACCCGCCTTCTGATGACCTCGGCGTCGCCGTGCAGGTGGACGAAGCACGCGGTCGGGGCCGACTCCCGCAGGATGTCGCGGTAGGCGCGCCTGAGCGCCGAGCAGCTCACCACGCAGCCCGTGCCGGCGCGCTCGGCCAGCCAGGCTCCGATCGCGCGCAGCCACGGCAGCCTGTCGGCGTCGTCGAGGGGGACGCCCGCCGACATCTTGTCGATGTTGGCCTGGCTGTGGAAGTCGTCGGCGTCGGCGAACGGCACGTCGAGCCTGCGGCTCAGGGCGCGGCCGACGGTGGTCTTGCCCACCCCCGTCACCCCCATGACGACGAGCACCGGAGCGGGGGAGGGGGGATCGTTCACGTCCATCAGGTCTGGTCTTTCGGTCGGAGCTCGCACGGGTTCACAGGTGTCCTCACACGGACGGCACGCGACGTCGTCGCCTTCCGTGTGAGGAATTACCCTCCGTGCGGCCCAGTAACGTGACGGTCCGTGACCGGGCGCAGGCCGTCGAGCGTGAAGGACAGCAGTCGCTCCGCCTGGTCCTGCGGCACCTGCTCACTCGTCCAGGCCAGGGCGCTGATCAGCGCGAAGAGGTCGGAGGCGCTGACGTCGGCTCGCACGGCCCCCGCCCGCCGGGCGCGCTCAAGCAGCAGCCCGCCCGCGGAGACGACCGACCGGCAGGCCGAGTGCAGCGCCGACTCCTCGGTCTCGAAACCGCTCATCAGCGAGGCCGCCAGGCCCTGGTAGGAGGCTGTGCGCCGCATCGCCGCACGCGCCCAGACGGTCAGCGCCTCCTGTGGCGACGGATGGTCGAGGAGCTCGCGGGCCCCGGTCTCCAGCGCCTCGACGTGGCCGCGCATCAGGGCCTCCAGCAGCGCGTGCCGGGTGGGGAAGTGGCCGTACAGCGTGCCGATCGCGACGCCCGCGCGCCGGGCGACGAGTTCGAGCGACGCCTCCGTGCCCTGTTCGGCGAAGACCGCCTCGGCCTCGGCGAGCAGTCGTTCGTAGTTGCGGCGCGCGTCGGCGCGCATGCGGCGGGGAGCTTCTGCCGGGCTCATCCGCATTCCTCCTTGCTAAGTCGAGGCTGCCTCAATATATTTCTCGAGGCAGCCTCATTTTATCCGTCCCGGCTGCCGCGACCCTCCGGAGAGGCAGACCATGGACGACAGCGGCAGGACCGTCCTCGTGACGGGTGCGACGGGGAACCAGGGCGGCGTGACCGCGAGACGTCTCCTCGCCGACGGCTGGCGGGTGCGCGCCCTCGTCCGCGACCCGAACTCCCCCGCGGCCCGCGCGCTGGCGGCCTCCGGGGCGGAGCCGGTTCCCGGCGACCTCGACGACCCCGCCTCGATCGCCAGGGCGGTCGAGGGGGCGTACGGCGTCTTCGGGGTCACTCCGGACAGCGAGGACCCCGCGGAGGAGGTCCGCCGCGGTCTCACGCTGGCCATCGCCGCCGCGGAGGCGGACGTCGGCCACCTCGTGTTCACCTCCGTCGGCGGCGCCGACCGGGACACCGGCGTTCCCTACTGGGAGTCCAAACGGAGGATCGAGCAGCACATCCGTGAGATCGGCCTGCCCGCGACGATCCTGCGCCCTGTCCGGTTCATGGAGAATCACACCGTTCCCGGCCTGCCGCTCGGGGGCATCCTCGACGGGGTCCTGATCCATCTCTTCCCGCCGGACGCCCCCGTCCAGCTCATCGCCCTCGCCGACATCGGCGTCTTCGCGGCTCTGGCGTTCGGGCGTCCCGAGGAGTACGTGGGGGAGGCGCTCGAGCTCGCGGGCGACTCGTTGACCTCGGCCGAGATCGCCGTCATGATCGGACGCGCCGTCGGACGCGAGGTGACCTACCGGCGGCTCCCCGCGGAGAGCCTCGGGCTGCCGGAGAAGGCGGCCGAAGCCTTCGCCGACGAGCGCGGCCTCTGGCGGGCCGACATCCCGGCGCTGCGTCTGCGCCACCCCGGGCTGACGGACTTCCGCACGTGGCTGGAGCGCGGCGGCGCGGCACGCATCGAGAGACTCCTCGACGGCTCCTCGCCGGCTCGGGCCGCGGGATGATCCCGCCGCGCCCTCGGGGGCTCCGCCGTTCCCGCCGCGTCACGCTGATCCCCGTGTCCGGCCCCCCGCCCCGGTCCGCTCCCGGTCCAGGGCGGGGACCGGGGCGGTCAGGGCCTCGGCCAACTCAGGGCGGCACTCGCGGCGGACCTCCTCGGGCCTGAGCGGAAGGAACTCGGTTTCGTGGGTTCTGGCCTGCTTTGTAGGCTGCCTGGCATGGCTCAGCTTCTCTCCGTCAACCTCGCACGTCCCCACTCCGCCGACTACACCTCGGCGGACTTCACGGGAATCGACAAGCGCCCCGTGAAGGGGCGGGTGGCCGTGGCCGCTCCGGGACCGATGGGCGTCGCGGGCAGCGGTCTGGCGGGGGACGCGATCGGCGAACTGCGCGACCACGGCGGCGACCACCAGGCGGTCTACGCCTTCGCGCGCGAGGACCTCGACCGGTGGGAGGGGGAGCTGGGGCGCGCGCTGCCCAACGGGGTCTTCGGGGAGAACCTCACCACCTCGGGCCTCGACGTCAACGGCGCGCTGGTCGGCGAACGCTGGCGGATCGGGACGGGCCTGGTGCTCGAGGTCACCTCCGCGCGCATCCCGTGCCGCACCTTCGCGGGCTGGCTCGGCGAGAAGGGCTGGGTGAGGCGGTTCACCCAGGCCGCGCGGCCCGGCCCCTACCTCAGGGTCGTCGAGCCGGGGGAGATCGAGGCGGGCGACGGCGTCGAGGTCGTCTTCCGCCCCGACCACGAGGTGACGGTCGAGTTCTTGTTCCGCGCGCTGACGACCGAGGCGGAGCTGCTGCCCCGGGTGCTCGCCGCCGGCGACGCGCTCAACCCCCTGTTCACGGAGAAGGTTCGCAAGCGCCTCAATCCGCCCTCACAATCTCAGCCATGAGCTCATCACGGCACGACCATTCCCTGCCCCCCGCCCGGGTCGAAGAGGTCGCGGAGGGCGTCTACGCCTACATCCAGCCCGACGGGAGCTGGTGGATCAACAACACCGGCTTCCTCGTCGGCAGGCGCGGGGTGATCAGCGTGGACGCCTGCGCGACCGAGCGCCGCACCCTGGCCTACCGCGAGGCGATCAGGTCGGTCACCGACCGGCCGGTCACGACGCTGATCAACACCCACCACCACGGCGACCACACCTTCGGCAACTTCGTCTTCCCCGAGGCGACGATCGTCGGTCACGAGCGGACCCGCGCGATGATCCTCGCTGAGGGAATCCCCGACTACCGCACGACGGCCTGGACCGAGGTCGAGTGGGGAGACCTCCAGGCCTGCCCGCCGTTCCTCACCTACACCGACGGGGTGACCGTCCACTCCGACGAACTGCGCTGCGAGGTCCGGCACGTCGGCGTCCCCGCGCACACGACCAACGACTCCATCGTGTGGATCCCGGAGCGGTCGCTGCTGTTCGCCGGAGACCTGGTGTTCAACGGCGGCACGCCGTTCGTGATGATGGGCTCCGTCCTCGGCTCGCTCGAGGTGCTCGACCGGCTCGGGGAGCTGAACGCCGAGACGGTGGTCCCCGGGCACGGCGGGGTCTGCGGCCCCGAGGTCATCGACCACGTGCGGGGATACCTGAGGTTCGTGATGGCGACCGCCGAGCGGGGCAGGGCGGCCGGGCTCTCGCCGCTGGAGACCGCGCGCGAGACCGACCTCGGCGAGTACGGCGGGCTGCTCGACCCCGAGCGCATCGTCGGCAACCTGCACCGGGCCTACGCCGAGCTGGACGGCCTGCCGCCGGGGGAGCCGATCGACCTGGCCGCCGCGATCCTCGAAATGATCGACTTCAACGGAGGGAAGCCCCTGACCTGCCTGGCCTGACCGGCGCCCCCGCCGGGCTCGGCGACTCGTGCGGCGTCCTGAGCGTCCGCAGGCCGTCCCCTCGGACCGGGACCCCGCGCCCTGGCCGGAGCCCGAATCCTCCGCACAGGCCGTCACTTGCGCGGCGGGCTGATTAGAACCGCTCAGCCGGGACAGGGGGAGGGGGCAGGAGGACCGACTGATCGGATGGTGCCGATGGGCCAGCAAGTCGACAAGGACCGATTCTCCGAGGTGGAGTTCATCCGCTTCGGGAAACGGCTGGCAGAGCAGCTCGACCAGCTCCGCGAACTGCTCGCCAGACCGGGCTTCGGCACGGGTCCGGCGACGATCGGGGCCGAGCTCGAGCTGTTCCTCATCACCCCGGACGGCAGACCGCTGCCGCGCAACCACGAGGTGCGGGCGGCGGCGGCCGACGACCGGCTCGTGCCGGAGCTCGGCAGGTTCAACCTGGAGGTCAACCTGACTCCGCTGCCGATCGCCGGGCGTCCCTTCACGGCGCTGGCGCGGGAGACGCGCGAGGCGATGGCCATGGTCGACGCGGCGGCGGCCACCCAGGGCGGCCAGGTCGTGGCGATCGGGATCCTGCCCTCCCTGAGCGAGTTCGACTTCACCCACGAGACGCTCAGCGACGAGAGCCGCTACCGGGCGCTGAGCCGGGGCATGCGACGGCTGCGCGCGGAACCGTTCCGGGTGAGCATCGAGGGGGTCGAGCAACTGGAGCTCGAGGTCGAGGGCGTGGTCCTGGAAAGCGCCAACACCTCGTGGCAGATCCACCTCCGTACGGCTCCCGCCGACTTCGCGCGCGTCTACAACGCCGCCCAGCTGGCCACGGGCCCGGTCCTCGCGGTGAGCGGCAACTCGCCCGGTTTCCTGGGAAGACGCCTGTGGGAGGAGACCAGGATCGCGCTGTTCGAGGAGGCGGCGGACGACCGCGACGTGGAGCGTCTCGACCGCAGGGACCGGCGGGTCGCCTTCGGCTCCGGATGGGCGACGGGAGCCCAGGAGATCTTCGAGGCGTGCGTGCGCGACTACGAGCCGGTGCTGCCGATGACCTCCAAGGAGGAGCCGGTGGCCGGGGAGGTCCCCCAGCTGGCCGAGCTGCGGCTGCACCAGGGCACGGTGTGGCAGTGGAACCGGCCGGTCTACGACCCGGCGGGCGGCGGCCACCTGCGGGTGGAGATGCGGTCGCTGCCCGCGGGGCCCACCGCCGTGGACATGGCGGCCAACAGCGCCTTCCTGCTGGGGCTCACCGCCGCCCTGGCGGTCGAGCCGGTCGAGGAGTTCCCCTTCGCCGTGGCCTACCGCAACTTCTACCGGGCGGCGATCCACGGCCTGGACGCGCCGCTCGCCTGGCCGGGCCTGCGGGAGGAGGTCCCCGCGGCGCGGCTCGCCCTGGACCTGTTGCCCGTCGCCGCGGCGGGACTCGAACGGGTCGGTGTGCGCTCCGACGAGATCGAGTGGGCGCTGGACGTCATCAGGCAGCGCGTCACGCTGCGCCGTACGGGGGCGATCTGGCAGCGGGAGGCGCTCGGCGAGCACGCCGGGGACCCCGCGGCGCGGGCCCGGATGGTGGCCCGCTACCGCGAGCTGGCGCTGACCGGCGAGCCCGTGCACACCTGGCCCGTGTGACCTCGTGCGGCCCCGTGCCCGGCGGCCGTGCCGGGCACGGCCGCCGGCGGTCTCCGGCCACGATCACAAAAAGGATCTAACTCCGGGCATACTCATGAACTCCACATCTCGATCCGCCAGTCAGGGCGGTGACCGGAGAAGGAGAATCCCTCATGAGCACGATGACGGCCACAGTGGTGGAACCGTTCGAGCTGAGACGCGACGACGGCGACCTGGCGGCCGGGGTCCGGGCGCTGGGCAAGCACCTCAGGCGCGTGCCCCTCGACACCGTGCTCGCCAAGGCGAACCGCGTGGCGACCAGGAAGGGGACGACCGGGTCCGCGGCGTTCGGCACGATGAGGCCGAAGCCGGTCGACTGGTACTGCTTCGACGCCGATGACAACGCCGTCACCGACTGGTACCCCCAGGGTCTGACCTGTGCCTCCGACGCCGGGATCGCCGGAGGCGTTTTCGTGGTGAGCTGGTACTTCAAGCCGGCGTCCGTGCCGGAGCGGGGCGTGCGCCTGTCCTTCCTCGACACGGCGGCCCTGCGCTACCGGCACGTCCTGCTCGTGGTGGCGGACCCCGGTGGCGACATCTCCCCGATCAACATCCACGCGGGCGGCATCGCCTGGTACGGCGGCCTGCTGTACGTCGCCGACACCGAGCGCGGTCTGCGGGTCTTCGACACCCGGAACATCTTCGAGGTGAACGGGGAGAGCAAGACCACGATCGGGCGCAAGGGCGGGGCCCACAACGCCTTCGGCTACCGCTACGTGATGCCGCAGACCGGTTCCTGGGCCTCGACCGGCCGCGGCGCCCGGTTCTCCTTCGCCTCCGTCGACCGGAGCACCGACCCCGACACGCTGATCTCCGGCGAGTACGTGGACACCCCGGGCAGGATCGGCAGGGTCGCCCGCTGGCCGCTGAACCCCGACGGCTCCCTGCGGGCGGACGCCGCGGGCCTCGCGCGCCCCCTGGACGCCTACAACCTGCCCGAGCAGAGAATCCAGGGGGCGCTCTCCCACAACGGTGCCTGGTATCTCAGCCAGGCGGAGGGCTCCACCAGGAACGGCGCCCTGCTGGTGGCCGGAGAGACCCTGGCCAGGCGGCCGTATCCGGTGGGTCCCGAGGATCTCACCTGCGTCCGCGACAGGAACACGGTGTGGAGCGTCACCGAGTTCGCGGGCCGCCGCGTGGTCTACGGCGTTCCCCTTTGACGTCCTCCCCGCCCTGAAGAGCGGAGATTCTCCCCCGCTACGCCGCCGGTGTGGCGGGCAGCCTGGAGTGGGTTCCTGCTTCGCCGGGCCGTGCCGGAGCAAGCCCCGGTCTTACCGTCCCTCCACAGGCGTTTAACCTGTCCGCCCGTCCGGCGGCCAGGATGTTCTTCGCCGCGTTGACATCCCGGTCGTGAACAGCCCCGCACGGGCAGGTCCACGACCGCACGCTCAAGGGCATCGACTCGGCGATCACCCCGCAGGCCCCGCACAGCTTCGACGAGGGAAACCACCGGTCCACCCTGGCAAAGGTGCGACCATACCGCTTGGCCTTGTACTCCAGCATGGCCGTGAACTGCGACCACCCGGCATCGTGCACACCCTTGGCCAGCCGTGTACGCCCCAGACCGGACACCGACAGATTCTCCACGTACACCGCTTGGTTGTCGCGGATGAGTCGCGTGGAGAGCTTGTGGGCATGGTCCCGGCGCGCGTCGGCCACCCGAGCATGCGCTTTGGCGACCTTCACGACGGCTTTCCCCCTGTTGGCCGAGCCCTTCTGCTTGCGACTCAACGACCGCTGCGCCCTGCGGAGCTTGTTGGCTGCACGACGCAGGAAACGAGGATTGCCGACCCTTTGGCCATCGGACAGCACCGCGAAATGCGTCAGCCCCAGATCGATGCCGACCTCGCCGAAGCCCTTGCGCGCGAGCGTCCTGCCTCAGGCGCAGCCCGTCGTTGAACACCGTCCGCGCGCACCCGAACGCGCGGGCCAGCGCTTGACGCTGACCGGCGCTCGGGTAGAGGCGGAAGTTGTACCGAAGCTGCACACCATGATCCTACCGTTGGCTTATGGCCGAACATGGAGACATCAGAACTGGTAGACACTGTGTTTTCGCTCTGCATGCCCACTTGGTTTTCGTCACCAAGTATCGGCACCCGGTGTTCACTGGAACCCATCTGGAACGTGTGGAGCAGATCATGCGGGAGGTATGTAGCGACTTCGAGACCGAACTGGCCGAGTTCAACGGCGAGAGCAACCACGTGCACCTGCTGGTGAACTTCCCGCCCAAGATCGCCCTGTCCAGGCTCGTCAACTCGCTGAAGGGCGTGTCCTCCCGGCGAATGCGCCAGGAGTTTCCCGAACTGGCCCGCCACTACTACCGGGCGAACAAGCTGTGGTCGGGCTCTTACTTCGCCGGATCGGTGGGCGGCGCACCGATCGGTGTCCTGCGCCGGTACATCGAGCAGCAGAACCGCCCGGTTTAGGGCATGCTCGGGCCTGGCGGCCCTCCCGCGCGGGCCTTCACCTTCCGGCCTGGAGACCGGAGCACCGGCCCGCATTTAGGTAGCCCCGGCGTCCCGGGCCTTGTGGCCCCGGTCCGTCTCAGTGCAGGGAGCCGCCGACCAGGCGCAGGTCGTCGGCCACGGAGACGGCGGCGGTCACGATCGCGGTCAGCGCCGCGGCCGCCATCGCGACGGGCATGGACGGCTCGCTCCGGCCGAGGGTCTGCTCGGGGGCGAACGGCACATGCACGAAACCGCCGCGGACTCCGGGGAGCTCGGTGGCGATCAGGTGCATGAGGCCGTAGAAGAGGTGGTTGCAGACGAACGTCCCCGCGCTCTGCGACACGCTCGCGGGCACCGCCGCCGCCCTGGCCGCCGCGACGCAGGCCTTGACCGGCAGGGTGGCGAAGTAGGCGGCGGGGCCGCCGCGCACCACCGGCTCGTCGATCGGCTGCTGTCCGGCGTTGTCGGGAATGCGTGCGTCGTTCAGGTTGACGGCCACCCGCTCGACCGTCATGTCCGCTCTGCCGCCCGCCTGCCCGACACAGACGATCACCGAGGGATCGTGTTCGAGCACCGCGGCCCGCAGGTGCTCCAACGCCTCGCCGAACACGCACGGCACCTGCACGGCCCGCACGCCCGGCACGAGCCTGACCGCCTCCCACGACGGGTTGACCGAGGCGCCGCCGAACGGCTCGAAGCCGGTGAGCAGGACGTTCATCGCCGGTCCGCGGGCAGGGAGCAGGTGGGGGTGCCGCCGGGAAGGCGGTGACGGTTGGCGGCGACGAGCCGGTAGACCCAGTGGGCCACCCAGCGCAGCGGCGGGACCCGCAGCGGGAACCCGGCCAGGCTCCACGGCGCCCCCGCGGCGATCAGCAGCTTGGCGACCGCCTGCGCCCCGCCGTGCACCCGGCCGCGCTCGATCCACAGCACCTCGTGATCAGCCCGCTCGCGCGTGGTGCCGAGCGCCTCCAGGTCCGCGAACTGCCAGGGGACAGGACGGGCCCGCAGACCGATCCGGCGCTCGGCGAACCTGACGCTTGTGGCGCAGAAGCCGCAGTCACCGTCATAAAGCAGAACCGGTTGTTCCGTCATGGGACAGACACTACCCGGGCGATTCGATCAAGGCCGTGGCGCGGGGCGCCGTGATCGACGGGAGATCCGGGCGCCGTGGCAGGCGGGCGGGAGGGCCGTCGATCAGCCGGAGGGCGGCCCGTCGAGATGCCGGAAGGCCTCGTGCGCGGAGCGGACGCTGTCGCGCAGCGCCTGCTCCAGCCTGCCCGCGTCCTGCGCCAGGTGGTCCAGCTCCGGCACGGCGAACGCGTCGGCGCCGCTCTCGGCCAGGAGTTCCTCGTAGCGGGGGAGCCTGGCACGGAGCACCTCGATCTGCTCGTGGGCGTTCAGGGCCCGCTCCGCCTCCGCCACATGGCCCGCGTAGCGCTCCAGCGCCTCGACGCGGGCGACCACCGCCGCCTCGCTCCCGGCCAGCGCCCGCTCGAGCGGCGCCAGGGCGGCGGCGACCTCGGGCGTGCTTCCGCCGTACGCGAGCTCACGGTGCTCCGACCTGAGCGCCGACAGCTTGGCCAGCAGCCGCGCGATCTCCCACTCCTGCGCGGGGAGCATCACCGCGTTGCGCATGTCGTCGAGCATGCCCATGGCGTTGACCCGTGAGCCGAGCACGCTGTCGACCGCCCGCTGGGCCCGGCCGAGCAGCTGGCCCGCGCCCTGGTCGAAGTCCTCAGGAAGCAGGTAGCGGCCCTCGTACCAGCGGGCGTGTCCGTAGAGCTCGTGGTCGGCGGACTCGCCCTCCAGCGGATCGGCGTCCCGGGCGGCGAGCAGGCCGACGAAGACCACGAAGACGAGCAGCGAGAACACGAACAGGACGACCTGTCCCATCTTCACCAGCAGCAGGCTCACGAGGAGGCCGCCGGAGGCCGCGGCGAAGGCCTGCAGAACACCGGCGGGCACCTTCGTCGTGGCGGCGGGAGGCTCCGGGCTCCACCCGGCGCGGATGCGTGACAGCAGGGGGCCGCGTTGACGGAAGAGGTTGGCGACGTCCATGGGCACTTCCGGGTCGACCGCCACACGCCGCAATGGGTTCGCTCCCTTCGCCACCGTCTAGATCATATGTTCCAGATCATCCGTCGAGATAGCGGAACGCCTCATGAGCGGAACGGAGACTGTCGCGCAGGGCGCGCCTCAGGTGGTCGGCGTCGTCGCTCAGGCTGCCGATCTCGGGGGCGAAGAAGCGGGCCGCGCCCGTCTCGGCGACGAGCTGCTCGTACTCCGGCAGGTGCGCGCGCAGCACCTCGATCTGTCCCTGGGAGACGAGGGCGCGGTCGGCCTGCGTGACGTGCGCGGCGTAACGTTCCAGTGCCTCGACCCGCGCGACGACGGCGGCCTCGCTGGCGGTGAGCGCCCGTTCCATCGGCGCCATCGCGGCGGCCACCTCGGGGCTTCTGCCGCCCCGGGCCAGGTGACGGTGCCTGGCGCGCAGCTCGGACAGCTTGGTCAGCAGCCGCGCGATCTCCCACTCCTCCGCGGGGAGCATCACGGCGTTGCGCACGCTGTCGAGCATGCCCATGACGTTGACCCGGGAGCGCAGGATGTGGTCGATCGCCCGCTGGGCCCGGCCGAGCAGCTCCCTCGCGGCGAAGTCGAAGTCCTCGAGGATCAGGTAACGCCCCTGGTGCTGCCGCGAGTGGCGGTACAGGACGCGTTCGACGGAGTCCGCGGGGGCGGGTTTCGTCGCGAAGTAGACACAGCTGAGGATGAGCAGGCAGATGACGGCCGCGGTGACGGAGAACGCCACCGGCACGCCGACGAGCGCGGTTCCGCCCAGGCCCAGCAGGACCGTGCTCCCGAAGGCGGCCACGAGCGCGGCCGGAACCCTTGATGTGCCGTCGGGCTCGGGGTTCCAGCCGGACCTGAAGCGGGAGAGCAGTGGCCCGTGCCGGCGCATGAGGTTGGCAACCTCCGTAGGTACCCCCGGATCGACCACCACGCGGTGCACAGGCTCGTCCCCTCCGCCACGCGCCGACGGGCGTGGCGATTAACCGGTTTTACGTTATGCGTCCCTCCATGTTGCCTCCTCGGAGGTAAGAGTCGCGTGTGAAAAACAGGACCGTGACGTTCCCGGCCCCCGGCGTCGCCCGCCGGGCGCCTGTGGGGGCCGGGAACGGCGGGCTGTCCGGCCGGGCACGGGGCGGTCCCTGAGACGGTTCCGGACGGGGTGTCCGAGACGGTCAGAGCACGCCGAGCGCGGTCTTGCCGACGACGTCGTGGACCAGGTTGGCGTTCGGCGGGTGGAAGCCGCCCGCGCGGACGTCGCGGTAGAGGCGCTCAAGCTCGTTCCTGCGGAAGAAGGACCCGCCGCCCGCCACCCGCAGGGCCAGGTCGACGACCTCCTTCGCGCCCTCGACCGCGTTGTACTTGACGCCGAAGAGCCTGGCGGGCCAGGCGGAACCGTGGTCGACGCCCTCCGCCCAGTCGCGCGCGACGCCGTCGATCTGCGCCTCGATGGCCTGGAGCCGCAACGCCGCCTCCGCGACGTTCCACTGGACCAGGGGGTGGTCGGCGAAGGTCCTGCCCCCGAGCTCCTGGGAGACGGCCCGCCTGGCGCTCGCGACGGCGAGGTCGAGGGCGCGCTCGGCGATGCCGTAGTAGACGTTGCCGAACAGCGGGAAGACCCAGCCGAAGATGCTCGCCACGAACGGGTCTCCGGTCGGCCCGGCGGGCAGCACGCGTGTGACGTACGGCGCGGCGGCCTCGACTCCCTCCAGGACCGTGTCGTGGCTGCTGGTCGCCCGTGCCCCCAGGGTGTCCCAGACCTCCTCGATCCGGTAGCCGGGGTCCTCGCGCCGGGTGAAGGCGTGCACGACCTTCGGGTTCTCCGGGTCGGTGGTGTCCAGGGCGTGCAGGCCGAGCCAGTCCCAGACGGGGGACAGGGAGGTGAAGGTCTTGCGGCCGTGGAAACGGTAGCCGCCGTCCCCGGTCGGCTCCGCCCTGACGAGGGAGTGTCCCAGCCCCAGGTCGTTGCCCGCCTCGCCGTGCCCGGCCGCGAACACCCTGCCCGCCGCGGCCTCACGCAGCAGCCAGTCGAGAGAGCCGTCTCCGGCGTGGTGCAGGTCGGCGGCCACCCCGGTCCAGTAGAGGTGCATGTTGATCCCCAGCGCGGTGGCCGCCCCGTGGTAGGCGAGGCGACGCTGTTCGAGCGCGACCTCGGGCAGGGTGAAGCCGTGGCCGCCGAGCGCCTCGGGCACGGCGACGCCGAGATATCCCAGCTCCTTCAGCTCCTCGAAGTCCTGGGTGAAGAAGACGTTGTCCCGGTCGTAGCCGGGGGCGCGCTTGGCGACCCCCCGGAGCAGCTCGTCGGTCAGCAGTCTCCTGCCCTCTTGACGGCCCATCGTGCCTCGCTTTCGACGCTCTCGCTTGGTCGCCATCGAAACATCGCCCGACAGAAAAAGCAATCAAACAAGTAGGGAATACATGAATTACTGACGGGCCGCCCGTCGTGGAGTCGTTCCGTCGGAGGGGAGGTCGCCGCGGGCGCGGTGCCGTCTCGGGGACGACGGCGGGGAAGGCGGCGGGGAAGGCGGCGGGGAAGGCGGCGGCCGGGAAAAGGAAAATCCCAGGCCGTAGGCCTGGGATTTTCTGGTGGTGGACGATACAGGGATTGAACCTGTGACCTCTTCCGTGTCAGGGAAGCGCTCTCCCGCTGAGCTAATCGTCCTCGGGTGAGACCAGAGCGGAAGACGGGATTCGAACCCGCGACCCTCACCTTGGCAAGGTGATGCTCTACCACTGAGCCACTTCCGCGTGTCTGCTTCGGGTTTCCCCTCCGCGGCACTCGCGCTACTTTACCGGATCCCGGAGGGCCCGGTGTCAGTGCACTGAGGTGGAGACGGGATTTGAACCCGTGTACACGGCTTTGCAGGCCGTTGCCTCGCCTCTCGGCCACTCCACCAGTCAGACCCGAAGGGGTCTGCTGGAGCGGAAGACGGGATTCGAACCCGCGACCCTCACCTTGGCAAGGTGATGCTCTACCACTGAGCCACTTCCGCGTCGCTCCCGGAGCGGTGTCCGGGTGCACGTGAAAACTCTAGCGCTTCCGGCGGGCAGATGTGCGCAACCGGGCTGCCACTGGAGGATTCACGGCGCGGAACCGTCGTGTTCTCAGGGGGAGACCACGCGGACGTCGGCGGCGCGGACGAACATCACCCGGTGGCCGAACTGGATCTGACGGTAGCGCGCGTCCCCCCTGACGATCCGGTGGCTCGTCCGGGCCGTGGCCATCGACCGCAGGTAGGAGCTCCGGGTCGTCATGCCCAGGCTGTAGAACTGCCCCGCGGGCAGGGAGTACTGCAGCGGGGTCAGCCTCTGGACCTGCACGCGCCTGGGGTAGGCGGAGGCCTCGGGGTAGGCCCTGCCGTACACCCTGACCGATGACAGACCGCGGCGGGGGGTCACCAGAAGCCCGGAGGCGGGCGTCGACGTCGGGGCGTCGGCGGGGTCGTGGAACCAGGCCTTCTGGCCGAGGTACCAGATCGCCGTCCAGTCGTCCTCGCGGCCCGCGAGGGCGTAGCGCTGGCCGGTCGAGGCGCGGGCGGCGTGGTCGTAGACGCTGTAGGTCGAGTTCTCGTGGGGGTGCCTGCCGATGTCCTTGACCAGCGGGGCCGACTGCGAGGGGCGGGTGTGGAGCCAGACGGAGGCGGCGCTCATGGCCGGGCAGTCGCCCGCCTTGGTGCAGCCGGTGAAGCGCGGCTGGTTGGCGGCGTAGTCGGGGCTGATCAGCACCGAGCGCGCGCCGGAGTCCGGAGATCCGGTCAGCGGGCGGCCGAGCAGTTCGAAGTAGTGGTTCCAGTCCCAGTAGGGGCCGGGGTCCTGGTGCATGCCGCGCACGGTCTGCGGGGTGGTGCCGGGGACGTTGTCGTGGCCGAGGATGTGCGCTCTGTCCAGGGGGATGTCGTAGCGCTGCGCGAGGTAGCGGACCAGCTTGGCCGAGGCCTGGTACATCGCCTCGGTGAACCAGGCGCCCTTGGCGACGTAGCCCTCGTGCTCCAGGCCGATGGATCGGGAGTTGAAGTACCAGTTGCCCGCGTGCCAGCCGACGTCGTCGGTCCGCAGGTGCTGGGCGACGTGCCCGTCGCCGGAGCGCAGGGTGTAGTGCCAGCTCAGGTAGTCGGGGTCCTTGACCAGGCGGGTCATGACGTCGTAGCCGGTCTCCCCGTCGTGGATGACGATGTAGTCGACCTGACGGCGCCCGTTGTAGCGGTCGTGGTTGCCGTGGTCGCCGCCCCTGGTCCGCTGGTAGGCGGCGGGAATCCAGTCGCAGGCCAGGTCCTTCGGGCAGTCGGGCGCCGACGCGCCGGGCACGCGGCCCAGCCGGGTCATGGCGGGCGGACGCGCCGGGGACAGGCCGGGGGAGGCGGGCAGGACCACGCGCTCGCCGCCGTCGGTCACGCGTGCCGCGCCCGAGCGGATCGTCGCGTAGACCTCGTCGGCGAAGGCCGAGGCCGCCGAGGTGTCGGCCGAGCCCGAGTACCGCGCCACCGCGGCGTACCAGCCCGCAGGGCCGGCCCCTGGCAGCCCGCCCGTCCGCCGCTGGTAGTCGGCGAGCAGCGCGGCCCCCGCCTGGACGTTGGCTGTGAAGTCCTCGCGCAGCACGTCCGGATCCGTCCCGGTCAGTTCCGCCGCCCTGCGCAGGGTGTCCTCGGGAGGGACCGCGGCGATGTCCGGGACCGTGATCCGGCGCGGCCGGGTCTCGTCGCCCCGTGGGTCGCCGTGGACGTGGTGGCTCGGTCCGGGCGGAGCCTGTCCGTCGACGAGGTGCATGGGGCCGTAGCCGCCGGAGACGCTGGGCAGCCCGTGGTTGCCGTCCCATCGTGACTCGAGGTAGGAGACGGCGAGCAGCACGTTCTCCGGCACGCCGTACGACCTGGCCGCCAGGGCGAAGGCCTCCTGCGGGCCGCCGCTCCCGCCGTCCGGTGACGTCTGCGACGGGGCGGCGGGGATCAATACGGCGAGAGCCGCAACGATCGAGATCCCTGGCAGATGGCGCATAGTGGTTCCCTTCCGACCAGATGACTACTCAGAGTTATGAGAGATTACCGATTGTCTTATGGCTGGGTGGAGGGAGATCCACGGCAATGTTTTCTGCCCGAAATCGGGCAGAAAACTTGGTAAACCGCGTCGTGCCTGCGTATGGTCCTCCTCTGTGTCGACGGCATGGAATCCCCACGAGGACCTGATCGCCCACCTGACCCGGACGAGCGCGCTCGGGCCGGGGGAGGCGGCGCGTGTCGTGGCCGACGTGCTGGCCTACTTCTCCGAACCCGTCGAGGAGTTCGTCCAGCGGCGTCATGCCGAGCTCAAGGCCAGGGGGCTGGTCAACGACGTGATCTTCCCCCGCATCGCCGCCGAGCTGGGGTCCCGCCGTGTCGCGGCACCGGAACTCTCCCTGCGCCAACTGCGCCGGATCGTCTACGGGTAAGGAGCGGTCATCAGATGTGCGGAATTGTGGCCTATGTCGGGCCGAAGGACGCGGCTCCGATCCTCTTGGAGGGCCTGCAGCGCCTTGAGTACCGCGGCTACGACTCGGCCGGCGTGGTGGTCTCCAACAAGGGACTGAAGATGCGCAAGGTCAAGGGCAGGGTCGCGGACCTGGCGGCGGCCGTGCCCGCCCGGTTCAAGGGCACCCTGGGCATCGGACACACCCGCTGGGCCACCCATGGCGCGCCCAGCGACGTCAACGCCCACCCGCACCTGTCCGCCGACGAGCGCATCGCGGTCGTGCACAACGGCATCATCGAGAACGCCGACGAACTGCGGGCCAAGCTGGAGGCCGACGGCGCGGTCTTCCTGTCGGAGACCGACAGCGAGGTGCTGTCCCACCTGATCGCCCGCACCGTCGAGGAGGCCGACTCGCTGGAGGAGGCGGTCCGCGGCGCGCTCAAGCGGGTCGTCGGCACCTACGGCATCGCCGTCATCGACGCCCAGCGCCCCGGCGAGGTGGTCGTGGCGCGCAACGGCAGCCCGATCGTGCTGGGCATCGGCGAGAAGGAGATGTTCGCCGCCTCCGACGTGGCCGCGCTGGTCCGCTACACCCGCCAGGTGGTGCACCTGGAGGACGGCGAGCTCGCGGTGCTGAGGGCCGACGGCTTCCACACCTTCGCCAGTGACGCGCGGGAGACGGCCAAGGAGCCGCTGACCGTCGACTGGGACGCCGGGCACTACGACACCGGCGGCTACGAGCACTACCTGCTCAAGGAGATCTCCGAGCAGCCGGAGACGGTGGCCAGGACGCTGCGCGGGCGCCTTGACGACCGCTTCCACATCGCCCACCTGGGCGGTCTGAACATGGACGCGCGGGAGACCCGCTCCTTCCGCCGGGTCAAGATCATCGGTTGCGGCTCCGCCTACTACTCGGGTCAGATCGGCGCCCAGCTCATCGAGGAGCTGGCGCGGATCCCGGCCGACGCCGAGCCGGCCAGCGAGTTCCGCTACCGCAGCCCGGTCGTCGAGCCCGACACCCTCTACGTGGCGATCAGCCAGTCGGGGGAGACCTACGACACCCTCGCCGCCGTCCAGGAGCTCAAGCGCAAGGGCGGCCGGGTGCTCGGCATCGTCAACACCGTCGGAAGCGCCATCGCGCGCGAGGTCGACGGCGGCCTCTACCTGCACGCGGGCCCCGAGGTCTCGGTGGCCAGCACGAAGGCCTTCACCTCGACCGCGGTGGCCTTCGCGCTGCTGGCGCTGCACCTGGGCCGGGTGCGCGACCTGTCCCCGGCCGACGGCCGCCGCGTCTGCGAGGGACTGCGCGCGCTGCCCGGGCAGATCAAGGAGATCCTCGCCCTCGAGCCGCAGATCAAGGAGCTCGCCGGCAAGTACGCCGACTCGCCGAGCATGATGTTCGTGGGCAGGGTCAGGGGCTATCCGGTGGCCAGGGAGGGCGCGCAGAAGCTCAAGGAGATCTCCTACGTGCACGCGGAGGCCTATCCGGCCAGCGAGCTCAAGCACGGGCCGCTGGCGCTGATCGGCCCCGAGATGCCGACCGTCGCGATCGTCCCCGACGACGAGCTGCTGGACAAGAACCTCACCACGCTGGGCGAGATCCGCGCGCGCGGCGGCCGGGTGCTCATGGTCGGCCACCGCACGGCCGATCCCAAGCTCGCCGACGACTGTCTGGTGGTGCCCAGGAACGAGATCGAGCTCGACCCGATCCTGCTGTCCATCCCGCTCCAGCTGTTCGCCTACCACGCCGCGGTCGCGCTCGGCCGCGACGTGGACAAGCCCCGCAACCTGGCCAAGAGCGTCACCGTGGAGTGAGGCGGGGCGCGGCCCCTCCGCGATGACGCCCCCCGGGCCCACTACGAATGGTAGTGACTGTGTAACGTAGGGTATCGATAGATCTGGGGGATCTTGGCGGAAGGGACGCTTATGCGCCGTAGGCGGTTCTTCGTGCTCGCGCTGGGGGTCATGGCCGCGGGCGGCTGCGGCGGGACGGGCCGTTCCGGGGCGGTGCTGTCGAGCAGGCTGACCGTCGTCGCCTCCGCCCCGCGCGGCCAGGGCTGGGACAGGGCGGCCCGCGCGCTGGCGGCGGCCCTGGAGGGGGACGGGCTGGTCGGGGCGGTCGAGGTGAGCGACCAGTCCGGCACGGGCGCGGCCTCGCTGGCCGCGTTCACCGCGGCGCGCGGCCCGTTCGCGCGCGAGGGCAGGGTGCTCGTCACCGGCATGCCGGTGACGGCGGACGCGGAGAGCGCCGACGTCGCCTCGGTGATGGAGGCCACGACCCCGCTGGCCAGGCTGGCGGGGGAGTGGGCGGCCCTGGTCGTCCCCGCGGGCTCCCTGCTGGGCACCTTCGAGGACTTCGCCGCCGTGCTCCGCCGCAACCCGGCGGAGCTGGTGGTCGGCGGCAGGCTGGAGGGCGGCTCCGACCACGTGCTCTACGGCATGATCGGAAAGTGCCTCGGCGTCGACGTCAGGCTGCTGGAGTACGCGGGCTACTCGACCGGGGCCGAGGGGGTGGAGGCCCTCCGCGAGGGCCGCGTGGCCGCGCTCCTGGGGGCGGCGCGCTCCTTCCTGCCCGAGATCTCCGCCGGTCGGGTGCGGCCGCTCGTGGTCTCCTCGGGCGAGCGGATCGACGGGATCGACGCGCCGACCCTGAAGGAGCGGGAGGTCCGGCTCGAGTACGCCGACTGGTGCGGCGTGCTCGGCCCCCGGGACATGAGCCCCGCGGACCGGGGCGAGGCCGTCGCCCTGTGCGAGCGGATCGACGCCTCCCCCCGCTGGCGGGCCGTGTGCGCGGTCAACGGCTGGAACCGGGCCTGCCTGAGCGGCGACGACTTCCGCCACTGGCTCGTCGCCGAGACCCGCCGCAGCCGGGGAGTGCTCAACGAGCTCGGACTGCCGAACACCTCCGACACAAGTTGTTGGGGTAGTTGCGTCGGGCGGCACTAGATGTAGGATCCTGCTCGTTGCTGGTTCGCCCCTCGGGGCGAGGTAAGAGGGAACCCGGTGTGAGTCCGGGACTGCCCCGCAGCGGTGAACGGGAACGACAGCCGTCATGAGCACTGGGTGAGCCATGCCTGGGAAGCGACGGCCGGTAGGCATGCGCGAGACGCCCGTGAGTCCGAAGACCTGCCGGCGGCGTGTGGAAGGGCGAGCGGGGCTCGGCCCCGGGACGCGTGCGGCGTGCCCGGGAGTGCGAGCCGAGGCGGACCCTGCCACGGAGACTGTCCAGGGCCTCGAGGGAGGGCCCGCGGAGCGAGGCGGTCCGGCGTGCCCGGAAACCGCCCGCGGACGCGTGTCCTCCGGCGGGAGCCGTACGGGGAACACGCGAGGGGTGGAACGTGACGCAGACCTTTGCCGATGTCGTCGACGAGACCGGGCACGACCCGGCGGAGCGCAAGCTGGCCATCGAGGAGGCGGCCGCCCGGGTGATCACCGACCCGGAGAACTCCAGGGTCGCCGCGCGGCTGCTGGCCGAGCTGATCGCCGACGAGACGGCCGAGCACGGGGTCAGGACCTTCTCCGAGTCGATCGCCGCGACCCACGCGGCCGGACTCCTCCAGGACCGGCTCGCCGACTTCGTCGCCGCCAACGCCGAGGCGCTCGACGCGCTGGTGGCGCCGGACGCCGACGACCGGTTCGAGTACTTCGGGCTGCGCACCGTCTACGACCGCTACCTGCTGCGTCACCCGCGGACCCGCAGGGTCCTCGAGCGGCCGCAGCACTTCTTCCTGCGGGTGGCCTGCGGCCTGTCGGAGACGGTCGAGGAGGCCGCCGAGCTGTACGCGCTCATGACCACCCTGTCCTACCTGCCCAGCTCGCCGACCCTGTTCAACTCCGGCTCCCGCAGGCCCCAGCTGTCGTCCTGCTTCCTGCTCGACTCGCCGAGGGACGAGCTCGAGGCCATCTACGAGCGCTACGGGCAGGTCGCGCGCCTTTCCAAGTACGCCGGGGGGATCGGCATCGCCTGGACCCGCGTCCGCTCGCGCGGCTCGCTGATCCGGGGCACCAACGGCCACTCCAACGGCATCGTGCCGTGGCTGCGCACCCTGGACTCCAGCGTCGCCGCGGTCAACCAGGGCGGCCGCCGCAAGGGCGCGGCCTGCGTCTACCTGGAGCCCTGGCACGCCGACGTCGAGGAGTTCCTCGAACTGCGCGACAACACCGGCGAGGAGGCCCGCCGCACGCACAACCTGAACCTCGCCAACTGGATCCCCGACGAGTTCATGCGCCGCGTCGAGGCCGACGAGACGTGGTCGCTGTTCGACCCCAAGGAGGTCCCGCACCTCACCGACCTGTACGGCGCCGCCTTCGACGAGGCCTACCGGGCCGCCGAGGCGGAGGGCGTGTTCGTCAGGCGGGTCCAGGCCCGCGCCCTCTACGGCCGCATGATGCGCACGCTCGCCCAGACCGGCAACGGCTGGATGACCTTCAAGGACGCCGCGAACCGGACCTCCAACCAGACGGCCCGCCCGGAGAACGTCATCCACCTGTCGAACCTCTGCACCGAGATCCTGGAGGTCACCAGCGACGCGGAGACGGCCGTCTGCAACCTCGGCTCGATCAACCTGGCCGCCCACCTCGCCGACGGGGAGGTCGACTGGGCGCGCCTGCGCCGGACGGTGCGCACCGCGGTGCGGTTCCTGGACAGGACCATCGACCTGGGCTTCTACCCGACCTCCGAGGCCAGGGCCGCCAACGAGCGGTGGCGGCCCGTCGGGCTGGGCGTGATGGGCCTCGCGGACGTCTTCTTCGCGCTGCGGCTGCCGTTCGACTCGCCGGAGGCCCTCGAGCTGTCCACCCGGATCTCGGAGGAGATCGCGCTCGCCGCCTACGCCACCTCCTCCGACCTGGCGGTCGAGCGGGGCCGCCACCCCTCCTACGACGACACCCGCGCCGCGGGCGGCGTGCTGCACCCCGACCACTACGACGCCGCGCGCTCGGACAGGTGGACGGCGCTCAGGGAGCGGATCGCGGAGACCGGCCTGCGCAACTCGCTGATGATCGCGATCGCCCCGACGGCCACCATCGCCTCCATCGCGGGCTGCTACGAGTGCGTCGAGCCGCAGGTCTCGAACGTCTTCAAGCGCGAGACCCTCTCCGGGGAGTTCCTGCAGGTCAACCGCTATCTGGTCCGCGACCTGTCGGCCCGGGGCCTGTGGACCCCGCAGATCCGCGACGCGATCAAGCGGGCGGACGGCTCGATCCAGGACGTGCCCGGCGTTCCCGAGGACCTCAAGGCGCTCTACCGGACCGCGTGGGAGCTGCCGCAGAAGGCGCTGATCGACCTGGCCGCGGCGCGCACGCCGTACATCGACCAGTCGCAGTCGCTCAACCTCTTCATGGCGACCCCGACCATCGGCAAGCTCTCCTCGATGTACGCCTACGCGTGGAAGTCGGGCCTGAAGACCACCTACTACCTGCGCTCCCGTCCGGCCACCAGGATCGCGCAGACCACCGTGACGAGGGCCGTCCCCGAGGCGGAGGCGGAGAGCGGGGCCGTCGCCTGCTCGCTGGAGAACCCCGAGTACTGCGACGCCTGCCAGTGACCCGTCCCTGACGGACGCCCGCGCGGCGACCCCGGCGGACCTCCGCGCGGGGTTCCGGCGGACGTCCGGCCGCGACTCCCGACGACCACTCCCGGCGACCTCCGGCGGCGCGCTCCGCCGGGGGCCGTCGACGACGCCCGCGAACGGGCGCCGCCCAGCGAAAGGCCTTCCCCGATGCTGCTCGACCCCGGCATGGACCTCACCCTCCGGCCCATGCGCTACCCGGACTTCTACGAACGCTACCGGGCCGCGATCCGCAACACCTGGACCGTCGAGGAGGTGGACCTCAACTCCGACCTGGCGGACCTGTCCAGGATGACCCCCGAGGAGCGCCATCTGATCAACCGTCTCGTCGCGTTCTTCGCGACCGGCGACTCGATCGTGGCCAACAACCTGGTGCTCAACCTCTACCAGCACGTCAACGCCCCCGAGGCGCGGCTGTACCTCAGCAGGCAGCTGTTCGAGGAGGCCGTGCACGTCCAGTTCTACCTGACCCTGCTGGACACCTACCTGCCCGACCACGAGGAGCGGGTCAAGGCCTTCGCCGCGGTCGAGCACATCCCCTCCATCAGGGACAAGGCCGAGTTCTGCTTCCGCTGGATCGACTCCCTCGGCGGCCTGACCCGCCTGGAGTCACAGGACGACCGCCGGGCGTTCCTGCTCAACCTGATCTGCTTCGCCGCGTGCATCGAGGGCCTGTTCTTCTACGGCGCCTTCGCCTACGTCTACTGGTTCCGTTCCAGGGGTCTGCTCGGCGGCCTGGCCACCGGGACCAACTGGGTCTTCCGCGACGAGTCCATGCACATGGAGTTCGCCTTCAGTGTGGTGGACACCGTACGGGCCGAGGAGCCCGAGCTCTTCGACGACAGGCTCGGCGCCCAGGTCACGCGGATGATGGAGGAGGCGGTCGAGGCGGAGCTGGCGTTCGCCGCCGACCTGTGCGGCGACGGCCTGTCGGGGATGAGCGTCGGGCAGATGAGGCAGTACCTTGAGTACGTGGCCGACCAGCGGCTCGTCCGGCTCCAGCTGCCCGTCAGGTACGGCACCGCCAACCCGTTCGCCTTCATGGAGCTGCAGGACGTCCAGGAACTGGCCAACTTCTTCGAACGGAGGGTTTCGGCCTACCAGATAGCCGTCGAGGGGAACGTCGCTTTCGACGAGTCCTTCTGAATAGGCGGCGGATCCGGGGGCATCCAGTCCGGGAACCGACGACCAGGGGGGAAAGCCGTCAGTGTCCAGATGGATCATCCTGATCGCCTCGATGTTGGCCGCCGTGGCCTGCGTGGAGATGGTGCGGCGGGCGCTGCGCTGGAGGTTGATCGGCGAGAAGTGGGTTCTCGCCGCTCCGCTCGTGCGCCGCTGCACCTGGCCCGCGTTCGCCCTGGCGGTCGTGGCGACCGCCAACGTGGTCTACCGCCCCGGCATGGCGGAGGGGGCGGTCGAGGACGCGATCGAGCGGGCGATCAGCCTGCTCATGATCGGCTGCGCCACCTGGCTGGGGATCCAGGCCGCGTACGCGGTCACCGACGTCGTGCTCGACCGCCTGGTCACCGTCGAGGGCGAACGCAACCGGCGGGCCAGGCGGATCCGCACCCAGATCACCCTGGTCCGGCGGGTCGCCTCCGCGGTGATCATCATCCTGGCGCTCGGCGCCATGCTCTTCACCTTCCCGCAGGTGCGCGCGCTCGGCGCCGGGCTGCTGGCCTCCGCGGGCATCGCGGGCGTGGTCGTCGGCATCGCCGCCCAGTCGATGCTGGGCAACCTGCTGGCCGGGCTGCAGCTGGTCTTCAGCGACGCGCTCAGACTGGACGACGTCGTGGTCGTGCAGGGGGAGTGGGGCCGGATCGAGGAGCTGAGCCTCACCTACGTGGTGCTGCGGCTGTGGGACGAGCGCAGGCTGGTGCTTCCGGTCTCCTACTTCACCACCAACCCGTTCGAGAACTGGACCAGGCACACCAGCAGGGTCATCGGCGCGGTGATGTTCCGGATCGACTGGACGGTCCCCGTCGACGAGCTGCGCACCGAGCTCTACCGGGCCCTGCGCGAGCACCCGCTGTGGGACCAGAAGGACTGGACCCTCCAGGTCACCGACACCCTGCCCAACGGGCTTCTCGAGGTGCGCGCGCTGATGAGCGCCGCCGACTCTCCCAGCGCCTTCGACCTCAAGTGCGACATGCGTGAGCACCTGGTGAAGTTCGTCAGGGAGAAGTATCCCGAGTCGCTGCCCAGATTCAGGGTGGACACCGCCTAGGCGCGCCCGCCGCCAGGAGGACGGGCCTGGGCGCTAGGAGGACGGGCTTGGGCGCAGCACCCTGGCCGCGCCCGCGATCATGGCGGTGGCCAGGATCCAGCCCGAGGCGACCAGGGTCCAGGCCAGCCACTGGGTCCAGCCGACCGGCTCCCACGCCCCTCGCTGCTCGAAGACGCTCACCGGGACGAGCAGGTCCAGCGTGTAGACGAGCGGCTGGAAGCTCCTGACCTCGTCCGGGTCGATCTGCGTCGGGGGCACGGCCGAGAAGACCACGGTGCCGGTGGTCAGCAGCACCGCCACCCACAGCCCGGCGAGCCAGGGGCGGTAGCCGTATCCGACGACGAGGTCGAGGAGCCTGCCCCAGATCCTGCCGGTCGGTCTCAGCGTGTGGCGGCGCTGGCGCTGCTTGGCCAGCAGCACCCGCCGGGCGTCCGGTTCGTGGCCGATCTTGCGGAACCAGGTGGCCAGCTGTTCGTAGGGCTGGGGGCGGTAGCCGTACGGGTCCTTGGCCACCCAGGAGAGGCGGTCGGTCACCGTCCAGTCGCCGCCGCGCAGCGCCTCGTAGGTCAGTCCGTTGAGGTAGACCCCGTCCGGGTAGCCGGACGGGCTGTCGAGCAGGACGCCGATGCGGGAGTAGGCGAGGTTGACCTCCCCCTCGATGGACGTGGGCCGCAGGATCAGCTCCTCGACCTGGGCGTGGCTGAGGTGGAGCACCCGCCCCGGGGCCTTCAGCGTCGCCCCGTCGAAGGACAGGACGCCGTGGACGCGGGAGTTGCGCATCCTGACCGTGCCCGTCGCGGTGAACCCCGCGCTGAACTCCGCCGCCCCCGACTCCATGAAGTCCGCCTGCACGGCGTAGGGCCCCGTCGCTTCGATGACGGATCTCTGCAGGTAGATCCCGCCGTTGAACTTCGCCCCGATGATCCGCATCCCACCGGTGACGCGCATGTCCCGCATGAACGCCCCGCCCTCGACGGTCAGGCCGCCCGCCCACAGCGCCCACTGGCTCTGGCCGAGCCCGCGGTCGCGCATCTCCGCCTCGGAGAGGTTTCTGCGCACGTCCTGCAGCACGCTCTCGGACGCCTTCTGCGTGCCTTCGGGGGAGCTCAGCCGCGTCCCCGCGAGCCTGAACTGGCCGTTCACCGTGGCGTTGTCCAGTCGCACCCCGCTGCGGATCGTGGAGCCGTCGAACTCGAGCAGGCCGTTGACCGTGCACCTGGCCGCCCTGACCCGTTCTATCTCGCAGCCCCGGAACCGGACGCCGGCCGTTGTGGCGTCGGTGAGGGAGACCCCTTCGGGGAGGTTGCAGTTGAGCAGGTGCAGTTTGCCGGTCAGGGTGGCGTCGGAGACGTCCAGCACCCCCGTCACGTGCGCGCCCGCCAGCCGCAGTCCCGCCGTCTTGCCGGGTTCGGCCTGCCGTGCGCCGAGCAGCAGCGCGGAGAGGACCTCCGCCCTGATCGTCCGCTCGGGTCCCCATCCGTCCCCGTTCGCCGGGTCGTCGGCCTCGGCGTCCCCGGTTCGCAGGTCGACCCACGCGCCCGAGGGGTAGGCGTCCCAGACCCGACGTTCGGCGGGGGTCAGCCGCAGGAAGGGGCGCGCCAGTCGCAATGCGGTCTCCTTACACGTGTGGCGTCGCGCGGGAGGCGGGCGCTCCCGGCCGGCCGCTCGGGCTCGACGAAATTGACGGGCAGACATGATCATGACATGAGCGGATGGTTTCCAACATCCGGTATTTCGTGTTTCGGGGGTGCGGTGGCGTTCTGCGAGGAACGTCCGGGGAGAATCTGTCCCGTGCAGATCTCCGATGGTTTCGAGCTGTCCGTCGACGACCACGTCGCCACGTTGCGGATCGACCGTCCCGGCAAGCGCAACGCGATGAGCGCGGCCATGTGGCGGGCGCTGCCCGGGATCGTCGCGCCGCTGGCGGCCGACCGGGCCGTGCGCGTCCTCGTGCTCACGGGCGCGGGCGGCACCTTCTGCTCCGGAGCGGACATCTCCGAGATCGCGGGGCTGTCGGAGGGGGGAGACGACACCGGCCTGACCGTCGCCGCGGAGCGGGCGCTGGCGGAGTTCCCCAAGCCGACGATCGCGATGATCGAGGGCTTCTGCGTGGGCGGCGGCTGTCAGCTCGCCCTCGCCTGCGACCTGCGCCTCGCCGCGCTGGACGCCCGCTTCGGCATCACCCCCGCCAAGCTCGGCATCGTCTACCCGCTGAGCTCGACCCGCCGCCTCGTCGACGTCGTCGGCAGGTCCACCGCCAAGCTCATGCTCTACTCGGCCGACCTCTTCGACGCGGCCACCGCGCTGCGCACCGGCCTGGTCGACGAGGCGCACACGTCCCAGGCGCTGCCAGAGCGCGTGTACGGCCTGGCGCGCACCCTCGCGGGACGCTCCCAGCTCACCCTGGCCGCGACGAAGGAGATCGTCGACGGCCGGGTCGACGAGGCGCGCTTCCGCCGGTGGCAGCGGGAGTCACGCCAGGAGGCGGCCGAAGGCGTCGCGGCCTTCCTGGAAGGACGGGCCGCGCGCTTCTCCTGGTCGTTCGGGGATCACTCGGGGGACATGACCTCGTAGAGGTTGCGGACCTCGTCGACGAAGAACAGCCCGCGAGGACAGAGCGGGTGGTCGACGCGGCCGTTGTCCGGGTGGGCGGGATGACTGCCGTACGGCACGCCGAGCTCCTTGAGTCTGGCGAGGATCCGGTCGAAGGTCGCCGGGTCGACGTCGAAGGCCAGGTGGTGGCCCTCGGGGGCGTCGACGGTCATGTAGTCGAGGGTGAGGGAGTCGTTGACCCGCACCGGGGCGAAGTGCCCGTGCGCCCCCGCGGGCGGCAGGCACTCCAGCCCCATGACGTCGGCGAAGAACCTGGCGGCCCGTTCGTTGTCCGCGGCGGGGACGATGGTGTGGTTCAGCGTGACGGCCATGACGGTCCTCTCAGCTCAGGGCGCCGTGGACGAACAGGTCCACGATCTCGGCGGTGCTCGGTTCCGGGTCGCCCGCCGGATGGCGGGCGGTCGAGAAGGTCAGGTTGAGGAAGAGCGTCGCCAGACGCTCGGGGGGAAGGCGCAGCCGGTCGCGATCCGGCTCGAACAACTCGGTCAGCGCCTCGCGGGTCTCCCTGAACGAGGCCTCTCGGCCCGTGGGGGGAGCGCCGCCGCTCCGGACGTCTCCCTCCGCGGTCGGGGCGGGTTCCGAGGCGCTCTGAGCCGGTTCCGCGGAGGTCCGCGCGGGTTCCGGGGCGGTTCGGGAGGGGGCCGTGGGGGCTCCTCTTCCGGGGCGGCCCCGGGAGCGGTGCCCTGAGGCGTGCAGGGCGCCCAGGACGGCGCCGATCCGCGCCATGTGGGCTCGCATGGCGTCGGCGGCCTCGACCAGCCGGTCGGTCAGCGGCTGATCGAGGGGGACGGCGGCGAGCTGTTCCAGCACGTGGTCGGGGCGCAGCGCCTCGACCACGCAGGCGTCCAGGAGCTCGTCCTTGTCGGCGAAGGCCCGGAAGATCGTGGCCTCGCCGATTCCCGCCGCCCTGGCGACCTGCGCGGTCGTGACCGCGCTTCCGTGTTCGGCGACCAGGGGGAGCGCGGCCAGGACGATCATCTGACGCCGCTGCTCGGGTCTCATTCCCGGCGCGCGCCGCCGGGGAGGGGTGGGTGACATGTCTTCATGATGCGGAGTGAGTGCTCACTCCGTCAACGGCTTTTCCGGAACGCCAAGACGGGCGCCCCTCGTCTTTCGAGGGGCGGCCGTCTCCGAACGCCTGCGCTGTCGTGCCCCGCGGGCCGTCCAGCCGGTGGATCGTGCGCCACCGGCCGGACGGGTCATCGGTCGACGATCTCGTTCTTGCCGATGACCACCACGCCGTTCTGGGTCACCGCGAAACGGCTGCGGTCGTATTCGAGGTCGAAGCCGATCCGGGCCCCGTCCGGGATGACCACGTTCTTGTCGACGATGGCCTTGCGGACGATGGCGCCCCGGCCGACCTTCACGTTGCCCATCAGCACCGAGTCCTCCACCTGGGAGTGGGAGTGCAGCACCACGCCGGGGGAGAGGATGGAGCGCTCGGCCAGCCCTCCTGAGACGATCACGCCCGCCGAGACGAGCGAGTCGATCGCCCGGCCCACGCGGTCGCCGTCGTTGTGCACGAACTTGGCCGGGGGCAGCGGGTCGTGGCCGGTGTAGATCGGCCACTGGCTGTTGTAGAGGTTGAAGACCGGGTGCGCCGAGATGAGGTCCATGTGGGCCTCGTAGTAGGCGTCCAGGGTTCCGACGTCCCGCCAGTAGCCGCGGTCGCGTTCGGTCGAGCCCGGCACGACGTTGTCGGCGAAGTCGTAGACCTCGGCGGTGCCCGACTTCACCATCATCGGGATGATGTTCCCGCCCAGGTCGTGCTTGCTGGTCGGGTCGAGCGCGTCCTCCCGCAGCGCGTCGAGCATCGCCTGCGTCCTGAAGACGTAGTTGCCCATCGAGGCGTACACCTGGTCGGGCGCGTCCGGCAGGCCGACGGCGTCCTTGGGCTTCTCACGGAACGCCGTGATCCGCCGTCCCGCGGGATCGGTCTCGATCACGCCGAACTGGTCGGCCAGCGACAGGGGCTGCCTGATCGCCGCCACCGTCACATCCGCGCCGGAGTCGATGTGCTTGGCCACCATCTGCCGGGGATCCATCCGGTAGATGTGGTCGGCCCCGAACACGATGACGTGCTCCGGCATCTCGTCGTAGATCAGGTTCAGGTTCTGGAACAGCGCGTCCGCCGAGCCGGAGAACCAGTGCGGCCCGAGCCGCTGCTGCGCGGGCACGGGAGTGACGTAGTTGCCCAGCATGGACGACAGCCGCCAGGTCTGGGAGACGTGCCGGTCGAGGCTGTGACTCTTGTACTGCGTCAGCACGACGATCTGCAGATAGTGACCGTTCGCGAGGTTCGACAGCACGAAGTCGACGAGCCGGTATATCCCCCCGAAAGGTACCGCGGGCTTGGCCCGGTCAGCCGTCAGTGGCATCAGTCGCTTGCCTTCACCACCGGCGAGCACAACCGCGAGGACTCTCATAACCAGGACCTTAACCTGATGAACAGGGCTGAAACACTATGGTGATCGTATGCGCGTTGATCTGCTGAGTCGTGAGTATCCACCCGAGGTCTACGGCGGGGCCGGGGTCCATGTCGAGTACCTCGCCCGGGAGCTGCGCCGGCTCGCGGACGTCCGGGTCCGCTGTTTCGGAGCGCCGCGTTCCGAGGGCGGCGTCCAGGCCTACCGGGTTCCCGACGGCCTGGAGTCGGCCAACGCCGCGCTTCAGGTGCTCGGCGTCGACCTGGAGATGGCGGCGGGCTGCGAGGGCGCGGACCTGGTGCACAGCCACACGTGGTACGCCAACTTCGCCGGCCACGTGGCCAAGATGCTGTACGGCACGCCGCACGTGATCACGACCCACAGCCTTGAGCCGCTGCGCCCCTGGAAGGCCGAGCAGCTGGGCGGCGGTTACACGCTGTCGTCGTGGGCCGAGCGCGGCGCGCTGGCGACCGCCGACGCGATCGTGGCCGTCTCCGAGGGGATGCGCCGTGACGTGCTGACCTGCTACCCGGAGATACCCGCCGAGCGGGTCTCCGTGATCCACAACGGGATCGACACCGACGAGTACGCCCCCGACCGGGGCGTCGACGTCCTGGCCAGGCACGGGATCGACGCGGGCAGGCCGTACGTGGTCTTCGTCGGCAGGATCACCCGGCAGAAGGGCCTGGTCCACCTGCTCCACGCGGCCAGGGACTTCGCGCCGGACGCCCAGCTCGTGCTCTGCGCGGGCGCGCCCGACACTCCGGAGATCGCCGCCGAGGTCACCGGGCTGGTCAGGGGCCTGGAGCGGGAACGGGAGGGCGTCGTCTGGATCTCGGAGATGCTCCCGCGCCCCGAGGTGATCCAGATTCTCACCCACGCCACGGTCTTCGTCTGCCCCTCGATCTACGAGCCGATGGGCATCGTGAACCTGGAGGCCATGGCCTGCGAGACCGCCGTCGTCGCCACCGCGACCGGAGGCATCCCCGAGGTGGTCGCCGACGGCTCGACCGGCCTGCTGGTGCCGATCGCGCAGAGTGCCGCCGACGGCACCCCCGACGACCCGGAGCGCTTCGCCGCCGACCTCGCCGAACGGGTCAACCGGCTGCTGGCCGACCCGTCGCTGGCGGCGGAGATGGGGGTGGCCGGACGGGTCAGGGCCGTCGAGCACTTCTCCTGGGCCAGGATCGCCGAACGGACGATGGAGCTGTACCGGTCGGTCGGCCGGTCCTGACCGTCGGCTGTGCCGCCGGCGACATCGCTGGTGAACCGGCGCACGCGTGGTGATTCGCCCCTCCGGCTGGGTAGGACAGAGTCGATCTTGTGCGAGCCCGCCAGTTCGTCTGACACAGAAAGTCAGGAGGGGTAATGGTTCAGGGAAAGGCTCGGGGGCGCTCTTCCGGGGTGCTCCTCACGACGGTCCTCGGTCTGCTCGCGACACTCGCGACGCCCGGGGCCGCCGCGGCGGCGGGGGCGTGCTCCGCCGCCCAGCGGGACGGGGACGCCGGACAGGCAGGCGCCCGGTGCGGCGGCGGCGCGCCGTCCCGCGTCGAGCAGGTCTCCACCGGCTGGTCGATCCCCTGGGGAATCGCGTGGCTGCCGGGCGGGCGCGACGCCCTGGTGACCGAACGCGACAGCTTCCGGGTCTTCAGGGCCACGCCCGCCGGGGCCAGGGCCGAGGTGGGCACGGTGCCCGAGACGGTGACGACCAGCGGGGAGGGCGGCCTGCTCGGCGTCGCCGTCGACCCCCGCTGGACGAGGAACCACTACGTGTACTTCATGCACAGCGCCGAGGAGGGCAACCGGATCGCCAGGATGACCTACGACGGCCGCACGCTGGCCGACTACACGGTCCTGGTGCGCGGCATCGCCAAGAACCGCTTCCACAACGGCGGCCGCCTCGCCTTCGGTCCTGACGGCTACCTGTACGCCACCACCGGTGACGCGCTGAACCGCGACGACGCGCAGAGACGCGACTCGCTCAACGGCAAGATCCTGCGGATGACCACCTCGGGCGCGCCCGCGCCGGGCAACCCCTTCGGCACGCTCGTCTACAGCTACGGCCACCGCAACCCGCAGGGCATCGCCTGGGACTCCAGGGGCCGCCTGTGGGAGGCGGAGTTCGGCAACAACGCCTTCGACGAGCTCAACCTGATCAAGCCGGGCCGCAACTACGGCTGGCCGGTCTGCGAGGGCGAGTGCGACACCCCCGGCATGACCAACCCCAAGCGGACGTGGCCGACCTCCGAGGCCTCGCCGAGCGGCATCGCGATCGTCCGCGACGTCGTCTACATGGCGGCCCAGCGGGGACAGCGCCTGTGGCGCGTCCCGCTGTGCCCCGGTGAGGGCACCGGGACGCCGACCGCCTACTACCAGGGCGTCTACGGCAGGCTGCGCACCGTCGTCAAGGTTCCCGGCGCCGACCGGCTCTGGCTGTCCACGACGAACGCCGACGGAATGGGAGGGCAGCCGGACGGCTCCGACCGGATCCTCCGGGTCACCGTCTCCTGACCTCCCGCGCTCCCGGCCGCCCTCGACTCCCTCGGGCCGCTCTCCCGGCCCCGGCCCCGGACCCCTCGGGGCCGCTCGGCCGAACGCGCGCGGCCGGGGCGGCCGGAGGCTCAGCCCGAGGTGATGAAGTGCAGGATCACGTTGTGCACGTGGTGCGCCTTCTCGTCCCCCCGGAACTCCACCTCGTAGGTGTGGGCGCCCACGTGGATGGCGATCGCCCCCGACGAGAAGAAGGAACCGGCGAACGACCGGTTGCTCACCACGCTGACCGCCGAGACCTTGCTGTAGGGGATGCTCGTGAGCGCGAGCCGCTTCCCCGCGAAGGACTTGTCCTGCACGATCACGCGTTTGTCGGTCAGCCCGAGGAAACCGGTGCCCGCTCCGACCGCGTCGTAGACGGCGATGATCTGCTCATCCGGCAGCAGGCCGCTCTCGATCTGCTGTAGCTGTTCCCTCCGGTCGTATGCGATCTTTGTCATGACGCTCCCAGTATGTGATGCCCCGTCATCCTGGAGAACGAATGCGCCAAGAGGGGGGTTCCGCGGGTGGGTAAGGTCGGGGCCGTGAACTTTCAGATGAGGATCACCAACCGCCGCGGCGGCGTCAGCGCGGAGCCGTACGGCAGCCGCAATCTCGGAGGCATGTGCGGGGACGACCCCGGCGCGGTCGCCGCCAACCGGGCCAGGACCGCCGCCGAGTTCGGCCTCGAACGGGTCGTGTTCATGCGGCAGGTGCACAGCGCCGACGTCCGCTATGTGACCGAGCCGTTCGGCGACGACCCGCCCGCCCTCGACGGCGTCTGCACCGACGTTCCCGGCCTCGGCCTGGCGGCGCTCTGCGCCGACTGCGCCCCCGTCCTGCTGGCCGATCCCGAGGCGGGCCTGGTCGGAGCCGCGCACTCGGGACGGGTCGGCACCGTCCTCGGCGTGGTCCCGGCGCTGGTCGAGGAGATGGCGCGACGCGGCGCGGACCCGGCGAGGATGACCGCCCTGATCGGCCCGATGGCCTGCGGCAGCTGCTACGAGGTTCCCGTCGCGCTCCGCGCCGAGGTCGCGGCCGTGCTCCCCGAGGCGTGGTCGATCACCCGCGAGGACACCCCCGCCCTCGATCTGCGCGCCGCGATCACCTCGCAGCTGGGCAAGGCGGGGGTGCGCGACGTCACCCACGACACCCGCTGCACCATCGAGACCGCCGACCTGTTCTCCCACCGCAGGGACCAGCCGACCGGCCGCTTCGCCGGCTACGTCTGGCTGGAGGGCTGAGCCTCCCCGCCCCCGTCTCCCCCGAACCGCGTCACCCCCGCCGGCACCGTGATCAGGACGGGAGACGCTCCAGCACGACCACCGGGATCTCCCGATCGGTCTTCGTCTGGTACTCGTCGTAGGCGGGCCAGGCGGCGGTCATGATCGGCCAGAGCTCGGGCTTCTCCTCCGGCGTCGCCGTGCGCGCCCTCGCCCTGAACCGGTCGCCCAGCACCTGGACCTCGACCTCGGGATCGGCGCGCAGGTTGAGATACCAGGTCGGCGGGGCGTCGGCCCCGCCGTTCGACGCCACGACGAGATAGTCGTCGCCGTGGCGCTGGTAGATGAGAGGCGCGTCGCGCCTCTCGCCCGTCCTGCGTCCCGTCGTGGTCAGGATCAGGGCCGTGGTGCCCTGCCACTCGTGCCCCTCGGCGCCGTCGGTCGCGCGGTAGCGCTCGACGTGCTCCTTTCCGAACAACATGATCAGATCCCCTCTGGCGACAGTCGTACCTGGCGGATACCCGCCGGAGGGGATCCCTCACATCAGCCCGCGGCCAGGACGCTCCCGTAGGCGCGGGCCGCCAGGTCGGCGATGAGCCCGTGCGCGCCGAGAGGCTCGGCGCAGTCGGCGCCCGCCTTCGCCGCGGCCGCCTCCGCCAGCCCCAGGACGGCCTCGGGGCCGATGAGGCAGGGGGACAGCGCGATGCGCTGCGCGCCGATGCCGCGCAGCCGCTCGACCGCGCCCGCCACCTCGGGGGCGCTGTCCAGTGAGGCGACCAGGACGGGCAGCGTCAGCCGCGAGGCGAGGAGCACGGCCGTCGGCTGCGCCTCCGCCGCCGCGTTCTCGCCGCCGACGGTGGTCATCACGACCCCGTCGACGGGGCTGGAGACGTTGAGCAGCCGCATGCGGTCGGCCCTGGCCAGATCCCTCTCCGCGAGGCGGATGTGCAGCGCCTCGGCGAGCAGCGGGTGCGGACCCAGCGACTCCGTGACCGTCACGGAGACCCCGCTCGAGGCGACGGCCCTGGCGATCAGGCCGTCGGCGACCGGGTGCGGCCCGGTCAGCAGCGGCACCACGATGGCGGCGGTGCCGTCCTCGGGGCGTTCGCGGGCGGCGTCCTCCAGCTCGGAGGTCAGCTCCTTGCCGTCTTCGCCGAGGCCGGCGAGGCGGACCTCGATCTGTGGGTTGTCCCCTCGGATCAGGGCGGCCAGGTCGGCGGCGACACCCGAGGCGTCGCCGAGCGTGGCCAGCACCAGTGCCGGTGCCTCTGGCGGGAGGTGGGAGGGCACGGGCCTGCGGTGCCTGCCTGAGGGCCGCACGGCGCGCCCGCGCACGGGGAGGATGGAACTCTCACTCACATGCGCGGACTCTAGGCCTATTTCACGCTCTTTGTTGGCGAAAAAGGCAGCAATTCCGTCACGACATCTCCGGGAGGGGGTGATCCCGCCGCGCGACCCGCCTCGAGGTCGCCCAGCAGAGCCAGGCTCCGCTCCTCCCAGTGGGCGAGGCCCAGCTCGCGATGCCTGCCCGCCGCCGCGCGCGCGTGCTCCCGCGCGGCGGCCGTACGGCCGAGTCGCGAGGCCAGACCGGCCAGCACGTGGTGGACGCACCCCCAGGCGGCGCAGCCCGTGCCCGCCACGATCAGCTGGTCGGCGTACGGCAGCAGCCGTTCGTAGAGCGGCCCGGGGTCGGGCACGCCGAGCCCGGCCGAGACGAGTCCCCAGACGGGGACGAGAAAGTCGGCGATCCAGTCCTCCCCGACCTCGGCGCCCCAGCGCCCAGTCAGCTCCCGCGCGAGGTCCCCCCGTCCCGCCTCCATCGCGGCCAGCACGGCGACGGGGCGCAGCGGGAGCATCGCGGGCTGCTCGGCGGCCGCGACCAGCTCGTCGGCGAGCCTGGCGAGCCCGGCGCCCCGTCCGCGCCCCCACTCACAGGTGAACGTCGTCACCAGCCTGCGGAACTCGGCGCCCTGCCAGAGGCTGGAGCCGTACCGGACGTCGCCGAACAGGGACAGCAGCGCCTCGGCGTCCGCCCAGCGCCCGTCGAGCGTGCACCTGGCGGTCTCGGCGATGCGCACCATCGCCTCAAGCTCGGGGCGGCGGACCTCGTCCAGGAGCCGTTCGCAGCGGGCCAGGTCACGGTCCCACCCCGCCAGGTCTCCCGTGCGCAGCAGGCAGGCCATCCTCAGCACCCGCGCCACGAGCTGGGCCGCCCTCGGCAGGCCGGGGACGGCCAGCATCTCCCCGGCCGCGTCCAGCCGCTCGGCGTTGCGCCCCGGCGTCCAGCTCACCAGCAGGTAGTTGTTGAGGGTGCGCGCGAGCAGCCCGGGGTCGCCGAGACCCCGGGCGACCTCCACCGCCTCGGCCGCGTGCCGCTCGCCCTCGGCCCGCCGGGAGCCGTAGTACAGCTCCATGCCCAGCGTGCCCAGCAGCGCCGCCCTGTCGGCCTCGTCCAGCGGCCCGGCCAGCAGGTCCTCCAGAACGGTGACCATCCCCTCGTCGACCACGCCGTAGGGACGCCAGTTCCACACGGTGAGCCCGCCGAACACGGTGATCGCCGAGACCAGCGCCGCGCGGTCGCCCGTGCGCAGGGCCAGGCCGATCGCCTCCTCCAGGTCGCGGAAGGCCTCCTCCGCGTTCCCCACGGTGCGGCGGGCCTGCCCCAGCCCGGTCAGCACGGCGCACCGGCCCGCCTCGTCGCCGGGCGGCAGGCAGGAGAGCGCGAGCTCCCACAGCTCGACGGCCTCGGCGTAGGCGAGCCGCGCCGAGGCGTGCCGCGCGGCGCGGCGGGCGTGCTCGACGGCCTTCGCCGCGCCCCCGGCCTTCGACGCCGCGGCGAAGTGGCGCGCCAGCCGCACCGGCTCGACCCCCGGCAGCGCCTCCAGGCACAGGGCGATCCTCAGGTGCAGCCGGGCCCGCGCCAGGCGGCCGAGGCCCGAGTACAGCGCGTCGCGCACCAGCGCGTGGGAGAAGCGGTAGTCGAAGCCGTCCGGAACCTCCGACAGCAACCCGGTCGCCACCGCCGGTTCCAGCAGCGACATCACCTCCTCCACCGGCGTCGCCGTGACGGCCGCGAGCAGGTCGACCTCGACGTCGCGACCGGCCGCCGAGGCGATCCCGAGCACCTCCCGCGTCTGCTCGGGAAGCCTGGCGACGCGGCGCGCGATGACGTCGCGCGCTCCCGGCGGCAGCGCCGAGGACAGTCCCTGCTCGCTCTCCCTGAGGCGGAGCAGCTCGCCCAGGTAGAAGGGGTTTCCGCCGCTGCGCTCGAGCAGCGCGCCGACCAGCTCCGGGGACTCGGCGACCAGTCTCAGGCGCAGGTAGGACGACACGTCGTCGGCGTCGAACGGGGTCAGCTCGATCCGCTCGGTCGCCCGCTCCCTGGACAGCGCGCCGAGCGTGTCGCGCAGCTGCTCGGGGTGCTCGCCCGGCTCGGGCCTGAGCGTGGCCACCACGAGCACCGGGTGGCGGGCCAGCTCGCCGGCGACGAAGCCCAGCAGCCGCAGCGAGGAGACGTCGGCCCAGTGCAGGTCGTCCAGGATCACCATGAGCGGCCCGCCCGTGCCGGTCAGCGCGGACACGACCGACTCGTACAGTTCGAACAGCGCGACGTCCGGGTCCCGGCCGTGCCCGGGTGCCTCGCCGGACAGCGGTCCCGCGCCGTCGCCGCACTCCCGCAGCACCTGGATCCACGGCCAGAACGCCGGAGCCGTGTCGTCGAGGCAGCGTCCCCAGGCCACCCGGAAGCCCCGCGCCGCGGCCTCCTCCGCGGCGGCCTGGGCGAGCCTGGTCTTGCCGATGCCCGCCTCGCCGGTGACCAGCAGCACGCCCCCGTCGCCGCGCCGTACGCCGGTCAGCCGCTCCCGCACCAGGCGGAGCTGGGCGTCGCGGGCGACCAGTTTCTCGCTGACCGCGGGCTCGACCGGTCTCGCCGCCACCGGCGCGGCCGGGATCTCCAGCTCGGGGGCCTGCCCGAACACCGCCTCCTCGAGCCGTCGCAGCTGCGGCCCAGGCTCGATGCCGAGGTCCTCGGCCAGCCGCTCGCGGGCCCTGCGCAGCGCGCCGAGCGCGTCCGCCTGCCTGCCGACGCGGTACAGCGCCAGCACCAGCAGCCCCCACGACCGCTCCCGGTAGGGGTGCTCCTCCACCAGCGACTCCAGGTCGGGCACGCACGCCGCGCCCTCGCCCAGCGCGAGCAGGGCCTCGAACCGGTCCTCGACGGCCGCGACGCGCACCTCCGCGAGGCGGGCGGTCACGGGCTGGGCGAACTCGAGGCCGGTGAACTCCTCCAGGGGGTTGCCTCGCCACAGGGCCAGCGCCCGGTCCAGGACCCTGCGGGCCTCGCCGTGCTCCCCGCGCGCCAGCGCGCGCCCGCCGTCCTCGGCCCACGCGGTGAAGCGCGTCAGGTCGACCTGACCCGGGGCGACGGCGAGCAGGTAGCCGGGCTCGCGGGTGAGCAGGATCCGCGGCGGCGTGCGGGGCCTGCGCTCAGGCTCGAGCACCCTGCGCAGATGGGAGATGTACGCCTGGAGCGTTCCCGTGGCCCCGGAGGGGGCCTCACCCGCCCACAGCTCGTCGATCAGCCGGTCCAGCGGGACGACCCGGCCCGGCTCGAGGGCCAGCATCGCCAGCACGGCGCGCTGCTTGCGGGCGCCCAGGTCGAGCGGGCGGCCCGCGGCGTCGGCGGCCTCGCAGGCGCCGAACAGGCGGAAGGTCAGCCCCGTATCCATGTGTCCTCGTCTGTCTGCTGCGGTGCTCGCATCAGCCTATGCCGAGGCCGGACGGGCCCGTGGCGAGCCCGCGCGAGGACCTCCGGCCGGCGACGGGGACGCGGGACGGGGCGCGGGCACGCCGGGTGGTGCGGGCAGGGGGCGAGGAACGGGAAAGCCGGACGCCGGCTCAGACGTCCCGGTAGCCCTCCCACTCGTCCTCGAGGGCCGAGTGGACGACGGAGTCACGCCAGGCGCCGCGTGCGCGCACGTGGTGCCTGATCCTGCCCTCCTCGACCATCCCCGCGACGAGCATCGTGAGCTGGGCGGCGGTGTTCGCCGGAGACCTCGCGCCCCAGATGCGGTGCAGGCGCAGGTGCCGGAAACCGAACACCAGGATCAGCCGGACCAGGTCGGTGCCGATGCCCCTGCCCCAGTGGTCGGGGCGCAGGCCCATGCCGATCTCCGCGCTGTGGGGGTGGTCGGCCTCGATGTGCAGTCTGGCGACGCCGATGGTCCTGCTGTCCTCGACATCGGTCACCGCCAGGACGTACAGCCGCCTGGGCTCGACCTCCGCCGCCCTCAGCGCCTCGGCGACGATCCCCTCGACCTCCTCGCGGGTGCGAGGGTCGAACGGCAGATGCTCTGTCGCCGTCGGATCGCCGTACACGGCGTGTAACGCGTCCACGTCATCGACGGTGACTTCCCTCAGACGGAGCCTTTTGCCGGTGATCTCAACGTGGCGCATGCGCAGACGCTAACGCCTCAGAGGTCTCCCCGCTAGAGATCGTTCCGCATGACAACTATCCCACAGGTAACAAATGTGGATAGTCGCCCGGCGTGGTTCCGTCAGGTGGAAAATCCGGCTGGAGGCGATGACGGGAAACACCCTCTCCGCTAAGATCCACAGCCTTCCCGTACGGGGTGCGAAGGGGCGGGGCTCAGCCTCCGTCGGCGGGGGAGAGCGGACGCCAGGGAACCGGGCTGGACAGGACCATCATGCTCGACGGGTGACCGTACGGCGCGAGCCTGTCGATCAGCTCCTCGAAGGCGGTCATCGAGGAGGCGGCGACCCTGAGCAGACAGCAGGTGTCGCCGGTCACCCGGTGCACCTCCAGGATCTCCGGCCAGGCCAGCGCCTGGTCGTCGCGGAGCACGCAGCGCGGCCCGTAACACGACATCCTGATCAGCGCGGCCACCCCGCGTCCCGCCAGCGCCGGATCGACCCGCGCGTGGTAGCCGGTGATCACTCCTGTCTCCTCCAGACGCCGCACCCGTTCCGCGACCGCGGGAGCCGACATGTGAACCCTCCGGGCGAGCTCGCTGTAGGACAGCCGCGCGTCGCTCTGCAGCTCGGCCAGGAGTGTCCAGTCCATCGTGTCCACTATCACGCTCCGTCATCTGCTAACCCGAATGCTTCCAGTGCCTTGTGTTCCAAAGGCGTAAATCTGGAATCGCCTTCATTCCATGGATTTCCGCGCGTGTCAAGCGGCTGGCCGGTCGTGGTGATCCACGCCGTGGGGGGGCGAGGTGTGGCCCGCCCGGCCTTCCTGCCACATCAGGTGATCTCGTGGTCGCGCTGAGCGTCCGCGGGCGCGGTCCGGGCGGAGGGGCGGACGGAGGGGCCGGTCAACGGGAGATCGACGAGCGCAGCGCCCCGGTGAAGGCGGCGAGCGCCGGGTGGGCCGCGGCTCCCCGCCGGAAGGCGATCTGCGTACGGCGCCGCATGGGCAGCTCGGTGAGCCGGACGTTCTCCGGCGGGTCGGCGGCCCCGAGCTCGGGCACGAGCGCGACCCCCTGCCCGGCCGAGACCATCGCGAGCACGGCGGCGAAGTCGTCGATGTGGTGGCGGATCCTGGGGGCGAACCCGGCCGCCTGGCAGGCCCGCACGGTCATCTCGTAACACAGCGTGCCGGGCTTCGACACGATCCAGGAGGCGTCGCGCCGCCGCACGAGTGAGTCGCCGTCGTCGCCGGAGGCGAGATACATCGGCTCCTCCAGCAGCGGCTCGGTGTCCAGTGCGAGGTCCGGGGCCGCGGGCACGAAGTCGTACTCGTGGACGAGGGCGACGTCCAGGTCGCCTGCCCGCAGCCGGGGGGCGACCTCCGCGGGGTCGATCTCGTCCACCATCGGCTCGAGAGCGGGGTGGTCACGGCCGAGAGCGGCCAGGGCGGCGGGCAGGATGGTGCGGGTCGCGGTGGGGAACGCGCCGATCCTGATGGTCCCGGCCAGGCCGGTGCGGGCGGTGGCCAGCTCGGCCGAGGCCTGCTCGAGGCGTTCGAGCACGGCTTCCGCGTGTCCCACCAGCGCGATCCCGGCCGGGGTGAGGACCACCCGCCTGCCCGTCCTCTCGAGCAGCGCCACCCCCGCCTCCCGCTCCAGCGCGGCGAGCTGCTGGGAGACCGCGGAGGGGGTGAACATCAGGGCCTCGGCGACCGCCGCGATCGTGCCCCGGTAGGACAGTTCGCGGAGCAGGCGGAGTCGTCGCACATCGAGCATCAGCTCAGCTTAATACTCTCGGAAGAAAACAGAACTGGACCTGCATGGTTGTCGGCCGCGAGGCTGGAGCCATGACTCTCAGCGGTGTTTACCTTCCTCTGATCACCCCGTTCGCCGAGGACGGCGAGATCGCCTTCGAGGCGCTCGAGGGCCTCGCGCACGCCGCGCTCGAAGAGGGCGCCGCAGGGCTGGTCGCGCTCGGCACCACCGCCGAGGTCGCCACGCTCACGCAGGAGGAGCGGCGGGCGGTCGTCGAGCTGTGCGCCAGGGTGTGCCGGGAACGCGGGGCCGAACTGGTCGTCGGCGCGGGGTCGAGCGACACCCGGAGCTCCGCCGAGGCGCTGCGCGCCCTGAAGGAGTGGCCCGAGGTGACGGCCGCGCTGGTCACCGTGCCGTCGTTCGTCCGCCCCTCCGAGGTCGGGGTCCTCGCCCACTTCACCGCGCTGTCCGAGCAGACCCCCGTGCCGATCGTGGTCTACAACATCCCCTACCGGACCGGCCAGTCCGTGGGCGCCGCCACCCTGCGGCGACTGGGAGAGCTGCCCATGGTCGCCGGGGTCAAGCACGCGGTCGGCGGCGTCGACCAGGACACCGTCACCCTGCTGGCCGACCCGCCGGAGGACTTCGCGGTGCTGGCCGGAGACGACCCGTTCTTCTCCGCGTTGCTGGCCCTCGGCGCCTCGGGAGGCATCCTCGCCTCGGCCCACCTGCACACCCGCCTGTTCGTCGACCTGGTCGAGGCCTGGCGCTCCGGCGAGGTCGCCCACGCGCGCGCCCTCGGTCACCGTCTCTCCGTCATGTCCGCGAGCATGTTCGCCGAGCCCAACCCCACCGTGATCAAGGGAGTGCTGCACGCCCAGGGCCGCATCCCCACCGCCTCGGTCAGGCTTCCCCTGGTCCCGGCGAGCCGGGACTCCGTCGAGGCCGCGCTGCGCCTGCTCTGACCGCGAGGCCACCCTTTTCCCCGCTTCGCCTCCCCGCTTCGCCTCCCGGCCGGCCGTCGCCGGGAGACCGGGGGCAGGCGGGGGCGGCCGCCGCGAGTGTCGTGACGGCCTCCCGCGCCCGCCCTCACGCGACGCGGCCCCCGGCGACTCCGCGGGTACGCGCCCGGGTCAGGCACCCTGGCAGCTCGGGCACCAGAACAGGTTGCGGCCGGCGAGCACCCCGGTCCTGACCTCCGAGCCGCACAGGAAGCAGGGCATGCCGGAACGCCGGTAGACGTAGACCTCGCCGCCGTGCTCGTCGACGCGGGGCGGGCGGCCCATCGCCTCCGGGGTGTGCTCAGGCCTGACCGTGTCGATGTGGCCGACGCGCACCCCGTCGGCCATGAGCAGCACCAAATCGTCCCAGATCGCCGTCCACTGCTCGCGGGTGAGGTCGCGCCCCGGGCGGGCGGGGTCGATCCCCTGCCGGAACAGCGCCTCGGCGCGGTAGATGTTGCCGACGCCCGCCACGACCGACTGGTCCATCAGCAGGATCCCGACGGACGTGCGGCTGCGACTGATCCGCCGCCAGGCGAGCTCGGGGTCGGCGTCCGCGCGCAGCGGATCCGGGCCCAGCCTGCCGTGCAGCGCCTTCTTCTCCGCCGGGTCCAGGAGCTCGCAGGTGTTGGGGCCGCGCAGGTCGGCGTACTCCTCGGCGTCGCTCAGGCGCAGCCGTACCGCTCCGGTGGGGGCGGGGGCGGGTGTCGGGCCGAAGGCGTACTTGCCGTAGATCCCCAGGTGCACGTGGAGCCAGCGGTCGTCGTCGAAGCCGAGCAGCAGGTGTTTGCCGTGCGCGTCGGTCTCCCTGAGCACCCGCCCGTCGATCTGGAGCGCCCCCGCGGCGAACTTTCCCTGGGGGCTCTCGGCGTGGACGACCTCGCCACAGAACATCTGCCGGTGCAGCCCGGCCAACCGGTGAATGGTGTGTCCTTCAGGCATGGTCCGCCCATGATATGGCCTGAAGGGCGGCGTGCCCCGCCGCGGCGAGGACGGCTCCGACGGCGTAGGCGACCAGGTCGGCGACGCCGAACGTGCTGCCGAACACCAGCCTCGCCAGCACGCTGGCCTCGGAGAGCGCGGCGGGGACGGGCGTCAGCTGGGCGAACTCGACCGCCCAGCTGACGGCCAGGGCCCACAGCGCCGCCCTCACCGGGGAGAGCCGCGGCGCGACGAACAGGACCAGCGTGTGGATGAGCACGGTGTAGAGGGCGTCCCCGGCGTACTTGCCGAACCAGCCGTCGGTCACCGCGCGGACCGTCAGCCCGGCGGCGACGGTCACGACGGCCGCCAGGGCGGCGGGCAGGCGGTCACGGACGGAGGGGGACAGGCGGGTGACGAGGGGGGAGCGCACGGGACCACGATAACGAGGCCGCGAGCCCGGCCATGACGACGATCAGGTCAGCCGGGCGGCGCGGTCCTCCAGGTAGCGCTGCTCGGGCAGGCTGGTCGTACGGCGCGCGGCCTCGAGGTAGCCGGAACGGGCGGCCTCGCGGTCGCCGGCCATCTCCAGCAGGTGGGCGCGGACGGCGTCGAGGCGGTGGTGACCGGTCAGCTGCCCGTCGGCGTCCAGGGTCTCCAGCAGGTCGAGCCCGGCCCGCGGGCCCCGCACCATTCCGACGGCGACCGCGTGGTTGAGGGTGACCACGGGGTTGGGCGAGACCCGCGAGAGCAGCCCGTACAGGGCGAGGATCTGCGGCCAGTCGGTGTCCTGCGCGCTCGGGGCCTCCGCGTGGACCGCGGAGATCGCCGCCTGGAGCTGGTAGGGGCCGACCGGCGACGTGGCCAGCGCGCGCGTGATGAGCGCGACGCCCTCCTCGATGTGCTTGCGGTTCCACAGGTCGCGGTCCTGCTCGGCGAGCGGGACCAGAGCGCCGTCCGCGCCGGTGCGCGCGGGCCGTCGCGCGTCGGTGAGCAGCATGAGGGCCAGCAGCCCCGCGACCTCGCCGTCCGCGGGCAGCAGCCGGTGGACGGCGCGGACGAGCCTGATCGCCTCCCCGGTCAGCTCGGAGCTCTGCAGTTCGGGGCCCGAGGTCGAGGTGTGCCCCTCGTTGAAGATCAGGTAGAGCACGTGCAGGACGACCCGCAGCCGGTCGGCCCGCTCGTCCTGCGGCGGCATGCGGAACGGGATGCCGGTGGTCTTGACGCGCTGCTTGGCCCGGCTGATGCGCTGGGCCATGGTCGCCTCGGGGACGAGGAAGGCACGGGCGATCTGCGCCGTGGTCAGGCCGCCGACGGCGCGCAGGGTGAGCGCGACCTGGGAGGCGGCGGAGAGCGCGGGGTGGCAGCACAGGAACAGCAGGGTCAGCGTGTCGTCCCGGTCGGGCGGCTGCTCCTCGCCGGGGCTCGGCGTCACTGACTCGTCCGCGGGCGTCCGCGTCGCGGCGGTGACCTCCCTGCGCCTGCGCGCGTGCTCGCTGCGCCACTCGTCGGTCAGCCTGCGGGAGGCGACCGTGACCAGCCAGCCCTTGGGGTTGTCGGGCACGCCCTCCTTCGGCCACTGCACGGCGGCGGCCAGCAGGGCCTCCTGAACGGCGTCCTCGCACGCGTCGAACTGCCCGTGACGCCGGACGAGCGTGCCGAGGACCTGCGGCGTCAGCTCGCGCAGCAGGTCCTCGACGCCGGGAGGCGTTCCAACGCCCTCGCCCCGGCCGGGTTCGTCAGCGGCCACGGTTCCACCTCGTTGTCGCGGGCGGCGGGATGCCAGGACGGCAGGCTACCCGATCCGCGGCGGGAGCCCCGCCGCCTCCGCGGGGCGCGCACAGGATCGGCTCCGCCCGCGTCGTCGTGAGGCGGAGGCGACGGCCGGGTCAGGGAAGCGGCGGGAGGCGGGAGCCGTACAGCCACGCGGTGAAGACCCCGTCGAACGAGTGCGTCGTGTACTGCAGCGCCAGGTCGAGGAACATGTCCGTGGTGACGTTCCCGTGCCGGTTCGTCGTCGTCCACTCGCGCAGCAGCGCGAAGAACGCCAGGTCGCCGAGGATCCGCCGGAACGCGTGCAGGGCGAGCGCGCCGCGCTTGTAGACGCGGTCGTCGAACAGCCGCCGCGCTCCCGGGTCGGCGAGCACGAAGTCCTGGGGGAGCGCGGACAGACGCCGGTGCCAGCGCACCGCGTGGTGGTCGGCGGACTCGTCCCCCGAGGCCTCCGACCAGATCCACTCCGCGTAGCAGGCGAAGCCCTCGTGCAGCCAGATGTCACGCCAGTCGGCGACCGTCAGGCTGTTGCCGAACCACTGGTGCGCCAGCTCGTGGGCGACCAGCCGCTCCTCGCCGCGCCTGCCGTCCACGTGGTTCGCGCCGAAGATCGACATGCCCTGGGCCTCGATCGGGATCTCCAGCTCGTCGTCCACGACCACCGCGGTGTACGAGCCGAAGGGGTAGGCCCCGAACCGCTCGCCGAAGACCGTCAGCATCTGGCTCTGCCTGCCGAAGTCGTTGCGCGCCTTCCCCGCGAGCCCCGCGGGGAAGGCCAGCCGGACCCTGGCGCCCAGCTCGGCCTGCTGGTAGCGGCCGATCTGGACGCTCGCGAGATAGGTGGCCATCGGCTCGGGCTGCTCGTACACCCACGTGGTCGACGACGACGCCCGCCGCCGGGAGACCAGCTCCCCGTTGGCGATCACGGTGTACGGCGAGGCCGTCGTCACCGAGATCCGGTAGGCGGCCTTGTCGTCGGGGCGGTCGTTGCACGGAAACCACGACGGGGCTCCGATCGGCTGGCTGGCCACGATCACGCCGTCGCTGAGCTGCTCCCAGCCCAGCTCGCCCCAGTGGCTGGCGACGGGGCGGGGGTTGCCCGCGTAGCGCACCTCGACGACGAACGGCCCGGGGGCGAGCCGCTCCGGCGTCTTCGGGGAGACGTGGAGCTTGCCGCCGCGGTGGAGGAACCGCGCCGGTCTGCCGTTGACCGTCACCCCGTCGACCCGGAACGGGCCCAGGTCCAGGGAGAGACGGGTCAGCGGACGCAGCGCCCTCGCGGAGAGCCGGGCGACCCCGCCGAGCCGGTTGGGGCCGACCCGGTAGTCCAGAGACAGGTCGTAGTGCTCGACCCGGTACCCGTCGTCGCCGTGCGTGGGGAAGTAGGAAGGACGGGGGGTGCTCGGAACCACGTGTTTCCTCAGTGCTTTCCTGTGCCGCGTAGCGCTATGTGCGTTTATGCCATGCCGCGATCGGGTTGCCGAACCAGCGGGTCCCCGGCGGCACCGACTCGCCGCGCATCACCAGGGACGCCGGTCCGACCGTGGTGTTCTCCCCGATCGTCGCCGCGGGCAGCACCACCCCGTGCGGGCCGAGCGTCGATCCGTCCCGCAGGACGACAGTATCGATGCTCATGACCCGGTCATGGAACAGGTGCGTCTGCAACACGCAGCCCCGGTTGACCGAGACCCCGTCGCCGAGGCTCACCAGGTCGATCTCCGGCAGCCAGTACGTCTCACACCACACGCCCCTGCCGACGCGCGCGCCCATCGAACGCAGCCACAGGTTCAGCGGGGCCGTGCCCAGCCACATCCTGGCGAACCAGGGGGCGCCCAGCACCTCGACGAAGTTGTCCGCCAGCTCGTTGCGCCACACGAACGAGCTCCACAGCGGCCGGTCGCCGACCGTGATCCGGCCGAGCAGCGCCCACTTGGCCACGGTGGTGACCGCGGCGGCCAGCACCCCGGCGCCGAGCAGCACCACGCCGCTCAGCAGCGCCGCGACCGCGAAGCCGTACGATCCGGCGAGGCTCAGCAGGCAGGCGGCCACGAGCACGCCGACCGCGACCGCGCACATCGCCGGGACGAGACGGCACAGCTCGACGGCGGCGCGGGCGGCCCTCAGCCGGAACGGCGGGTCGTAGGTGCGGCTGCGGTCGGTGTCCTCGGCCGTGCGGCGCAGCTCGACCGGCGGCATGCCGAGGTAGGAGGAACCGGCCTTCGCCTTCTTCGGGGCGGCGGAGAGCACCGCGACCAGGCCGTCCTTCGGCACCTTGCGGCCGGGTGCGGTCATCCCCGAGTTGCCGAGGAAGGCGCGCTTGCCGATCCGCACGTGGTCGACCCTGAACCGCCCGCCGTCCAGCTCGTACGGCGCGACCATCGTGTCGTCCGCGAGGAACGCGCCGTCGCCGACGGAGGTCATCGACGGCAGCGCCAGCACCGTGGACAGCTCGACGTCCCGGCCGACCTTCATGCCCAGGGCGCGCAGCCAGACGGGGGTGGCCATGCTGGCGTACAGCGGGAACAGCCAGACCCGCGCCATCGACATCAGCCGGCCCGTCGACCACGCCTGCCAGGCCTGGCGGCTGTGCACCGGGTGGTGGCCGGGGCGCAGGCCGACCGCGAGCAGCCTGACCAGCACCAGGATCGTCAGGGCCAGGACGGCCATCGAGGTGACGGTGGCGAGCGGCACGCCGTACAGCAGGCCGGCCAGGGACGTCATGTCGCCGCGCAGGAGCACGGCCAGCCCCGGCAGCGCCGCGGCGACCGGCACGAGGCTGAGGGCCAGTGCGGACAGGCCGTAGACCGCGACCCAGCGGGGCGAACGCGGCGGCCGGTCCGCGGGCTGGCGTGCCTTGCCCATCCTGACGGCGGGGGCCCCGGCCCAGCGCTGCCCCGACGGGACCGAGCCCGCGACCGCCGAACCGGGCGCGACCTGGGCGTTCTTCCCCACCCGCGCGCCGGGGAACAGGGTCGTGCGGGCGCCGACCGTGGCGGAGGCGCCGATCTTGATCTCGCCGATCCGCACCTTGTCGCCGTCGATCCAGTAGCCGCTCAGATCGACCTCGGGCTCGACGGCGGCGTTCCTGCCCAGCTTGAGCATTCCGGTGATCGGCGGGGCCGAGTGGAGGTCGGCGTCCGCGCCGACCTGGGCGCCGAGCGCCCGCGCGTAGTGGGTGAGCCAGGGGGCGGTCGACAGCTCGACCACGCCGAGCCGTTCCGCGAACTGCTCGGCGAACCACACCTTCAGGTGCACCGCCCCGCCCCGGGGATAGGAGCCCGGTTTGAGGTTGCGCAGCAGCAGCCGGGCCATCCCTGCGGCCAGCGCGATGCGCCCGGCGGGGGAGACGAACACGACCGCGCCGAGCAGCACCAGCCACCACGAGACGGTCGGGACCCCGGGCAGCGCGACCAGGTTGGCGAGCACGGCCAGGCCGACCACCCAGCGCAGCGCGCCCGCGGTGAGCAGCGGCACGGTGAGCGCCGCCTGCGCGATCGCGGCGCGGCGCGGCATCGGCTCGACGACCCGCCCCGTCGTCACGACCTCCGTCGCGTCCAGCGCGGACAGGTGGGCGGCGAGCCGCCTCAGCGTCGGATGGTCGTAGACGTCGCCGACCGTGACGGACGGATGGCGGGTGCGCAGCGCCGAGACCAGCCGGGCCGCCGCGAGGCTGGTGCCGCCCTCGGCGAAGAAGTCGCCCTCGGTGTCGCCCAGGACGTTCTGCCAGCATTCGGCCACCCAGGGGTCGACGTCGGGCCGCTCGGCCTTCCGCTGCCGGGGCAGTGGCCACGGCAGGGCGTCGCGGTCGATCTTGCCGGAGGTACGGGTGGGCAGCTCGCCGATCACCGCGATGCGCGGCACCAGCGCGGCGGGCAGCGCCTCGAGCAGCCGGTTCCTGGCGTCCGCCTGGTCGAACCCCTCGCCCGGCACGACGTAGCCGACGAGCAACTGGTGCCCGCCGCCGGTGGTGCGGACCGCGGCCGCGGCTCCCGCGACCCCGGGCAGGGCCTGCAGGGCGGCGTCGACCTCGCCCAGCTCGATGCGGCGTCCGCCCAGCTTGATCTGCTCGTCCGCCCGCCCGACGAAGAGCAGCCCGTCAGGCTCGGCGCGCACCAGGTCGCCGCTGCGGTAGGCGCGTTCCCAGCCGAGGGAGGGGAGCGGGGCGTACTTCTCCGCGTCCTTGGCCGGGTCGAGGTAACGGGCGAGGCCGACTCCGCCGATGACCAGCTCGCCGGTCTCGCCCATGGGCACGGGGTCGCCCTCGCCGTCGACGACGACCAGGTCCCATCCGGCCAGGGGCAGGCCGATCCGCACCGGCCCCTCCCCGGTCAGCGGGGCCGCGCACGCGACCACGGTCGCCTCCGTCGGCCCGTAGGTGTTCCAGACCTCCCGCCCGGGCACGGCCAGCCGCTCGGCGAGCTCGGGCGGGCACGCCTCACCGCCGAAGATCAGCAGGCGGACGTCGTCGAGCGTCTCGACCGGCCAGAGCGCCGCGAGCGTCGGCACCGTGGACACGACCGTGATGCCCATCTCGGTCAGCCAGGGCCCCAGGTCCATGCCGGTGCGAACCAGCGCGCGGGGCGCGGCGACCAGGCAGGCGCCGTGCCGCCAGGCCAGCCACATCTCCTCGCAGGAGGCGTCGAAGGCCACGGAGAGCCCGGCCAGCACCCGGTCGCCGGGACCGAGCGGGTCGCCGGTCAGGAAGAGCCTCGCCTCGGCGTCCACGAACGCCGCCGCGCTGCGGTGGGAGACCGCGACGCCCTTCGGCTTTCCCGTTGACCCGGAGGTGAAGATGATCCACGCGTCGTCGTCGAGCCCGGGGCGCCGGTCCGCGTCGGGGTCCCAGGTCCCGCCCAGGGTGCCGAAGACCGTGATCTTCCCGCCCTCGCCGATGACGGCGCTCACCGCCGCCTCGCCGAAGACCAGCTCGGCCCGCTCCTCGGGGTCGTCGGCGTCCACCGGAACGTAGGCCGCGCCCACGGTCAGCGTGGCCAGGATCGCGACGTAGAGCTCCACGGTGCCGGAGGGCACCCGCACTCCGACCCGGTCGCCGCGCCCGACGCCCGCCTCCCGGAGTTCGTCCGCCACCCGGTTCACCCGGGCGCGCAGACCGGTGTAGTCGAGCTTGGTGCGCCCGTCGTCGAGAGCGGCGGCGTGGGGGTGACGCCGGGTGGTCTCGTCCAGGATGTCGATCAGAGTGCGGGCGGGCGCGGCGGGCTCTCCCGCGAAGATCGCCTGTGTCGGGGCGTTCGCCGGTATGAGGGCGTGCTCGATTTCCACCGTAATCGGATGCAAGGTCTCTCCAGTCAGACGACCGTGGCTTGCGTCGGATTACGCTCGCCGCATGTGGCTCCCTGTGACGCCACTCATTGCCGTCGTCATCCAACGATCCTAGAACACCTGCTATTCCGATATTTCTGAACTTTTAGCGTTATGGCTGGTCACGGCTTTCGTCACCCAGGGTGAGCTGGGCGCGCGTCGCCGTACGGTGGCTGTGATCCCCGCCACTTCAGGCCTGTGGGCCCGGGCCTTCGCGAGCCGCCTTCCGCCCAGCTCGGAGGCGTTGTCCGGCACTCCTCACCGATCGTTAGGGCCCGCCCTTCCCATGACGCGCCGAAGAAATTTGCCGCATGCTCGGTGATCGACGTCCGCCTTCGCCCTGCCCGGCCGTCGCGGCAATTGTTTGTTCATTGTTTGTAAATCGAAAATTCACAAAACTGGGAAGTGGAGTGATATTTCCCTACATGGGCGATTCGATGAACGAGAACGGCGCCGATGGACAACGGCTCGCGCTCCGCGCCTCGCTCTGGTCCGCTGCCGGCCTGCGGCGTGCCGTGCCGCCGCAGGGGGTCGCCTCCGAGGCGACCCCGCTCAGCGTGGAGCGGACCGGGCGCGCAACATGTCCGCGACGCCGATCCCGGCGACCACGAGTGCGGTGAGAAGGAACAGGCCCACCGAGACCACCATATGGTGGACGCCTCCCAGGGAGCTCGACTCCAGTTCGCCGCCGCGCGGTTCGGCGAGCGGCAGGACCTGCCTGCCGCCGGTCACCAGGGCTGCGGTGATCGGGCCGAGGACGGCGGCCATGCCGCCTCGACGGGCCGTCAGGGGAGCCGCCGAGGCCGTGGCCGCGGTCGCGACGGCCACAAGCGAGGCCAGCAGCAGCGCGCCCGGTATCCACGTCCCCTGGGCGGCGAGTTTCTCCGGCTCGCCGCCGGTCGCGGCCACGGCCAGCAGGAGCACCAGCACGACCGCGACGCAGCCGGCCGCCGCCAACGGGATCCGCAGGCGCGTCACCGCGACGGCGCAGCCGACGGCGAAACCGAGGAGCGCGGCCACAGGGCCCGCCGCGGACTGGAAGGCGGCCGCGTGCACCGCAAGTGTCATCGAGGTGATCGCGCCGACCTGCGCGAGCGCGGCGACGGCGGCCCCGGTGAAGGCGCGGACGCCGTTCAGGGCGGCGAGCGCCGCGGCGCAGGCCAGCGTCACCAGGCCGATCGCGCCCACGAGCACGTACGACCGCCGCCCCAGCGCCTCCAGCGACACGCCCAGCACCGCGCTGAGCGTCTCCCCGGTCACCACGACCGGGACGAACGCCAGCAGGGCGGCCAGAACCCCGGTCACCAAGGCCGGTGTGAGCGCCGGACGCGCCGCGTGCGCCCCGAACGGCGTGGCCTGCGCTGCCGCCGGTTCCCCGGAGACCCGGGGCAGCGGGCGCGAGCGCCGGACGACGGCCGTCAGGACGGCGGAGGCCAGGCCGACCACCGCCAACACGACGTACGCCATGGGAAGCCACGGCTCCTGACGCAGCCATCCGGCACCCGTCACGCCTCCTATGAGACTGGCGCCGACGGTCGAACCCGCCATCCCGGCCGCCGCGCCGACGGCGCCGGAGTCCAGCAGCTCCTGGGCCGCGCCCAGCATCGCCGTCACGGCCAGCGGCACGACGGCGGGCAGGAGGTAGACGAACCTCGCGGGCAACGCCAGCCAGGGGAGAAGGTACGGCAGGACCGCCATCGCCGTCAGCGCGGCCGAGCCCAGCAGCGGCCATGTCCACCGGCGCCGCATGAGGAGGCCCGCGACGAAGGCCGTCGCCTGGACCAGCGCGAGGACGAGAAAGGAACCGTCCCACGAGATCCACGCCGTCATGGTGACCGTGCTGGTCGCCAGGCCGCCTCCCATGGAGGCGAAGGCGACCAGGACGCAGACTCCCGTGACCGCCGAGGACAGCACCCAGGTCAGGGGCCGGGAGGCGGCCTGCGCCGCCCCCGGTCTACTGTCCGCCGTGGGCTGCATGGCCGGTAACCGTGAAGCGGAAAATCACAAAAACCCCCGTAAATCCCGATATGGCATGACAAATGTGAGGCAGCCTGGGCTCAGGAACCGCCGCCCCGCCCCGCGGCCCCGCCGCGAAGCAACGGGAGCACGCGCTCGCCGACGTGGTAGGCCTCCTCCAGGTGGGGCACCCCACCCAGCACGAACGCCTCCACGCCGAGCCCGATCAGCTCGTCGAGCCGCGCGGCCACCTGCCGGTAGTCGCCGACCAGGCCGAAGGCCGGTCCGGCGCGCAGCACGTGGAACCCGCCCCACACGTTGGGCGAGACCTCCAGCGCGCGATGGCCGTCGTCCTCGTTCCCCTCACCGGCGAGGTCCTGGCCGCGCCGCCAGCCGACCGAGTCGCCCAGGCCGACGAAGGCCGGGGTCGCGGCGGGACCGGGCCGCGCCCAGCCCCGCCTGATCTCCTCCCACGCCTCCTGTTCGGTCTCCCTGGCCAGCACGTCGAGGCGGACGGCGAACCTCGGGACGCGGCCGATGCCCGCGCAGTGCTCGCGCACCTGGTCGAACTTGGCGGCCAGCGAGGGAAGAGGCTCAAGCCAGGACAGATAGTGGTCGGCGTGCCTGCCCGCCGCGACGATCGCCGCCTTCGACGACCCGGAGAAGAAGATCTCCGGAAACGGCTGGCCGCTCAGGGAAGGGGGCAGGCCGCCGCCTTCCACCCGGTAGAAGCGGCCCTCGTGGTCGTAGGGGCGGTCGGCGTACCAGACGCCCTTGAGCACGTCGAGGAACTCCGAGGTCCGGGTGTAGCGGTCGTCGTGGTCGACCTTGTCGCCCCACCACAGCTGCTGCGGGCCCCCGCCGCCGGAGATGATGTTGTAGACCACCCGTCCGCCGGTGGCCACCTGCAGGCTCGCGGTCATCCGCGCCGCCTGCACCGGGTGCAGGAACCCCGGCTGGAAGGCGACCATGAAGCGGTAGACGCTCGTCTCCCCGGCCAGCGCGGCGGCGGCCGCCCAGGGGTCGTCGGTGTGCGGGAACGACGGCAGCAGCGCCCCGACGAAGCCGGACGTCTCCGTGGCCCGGGCCACCTCGGCCAGGTAGTCGAGATGGCTGTAGCCGTCGGGCCCGCCCTCCCTGGTCCCCGGAGCCAGCCCGCCGGTCGCGTCCTTCGCGAAACCGCCCCGGCTCGCCGCGCCCTTCCTGCGCAGCGACGGCTGGTCGCCCTCCATGGCCATGCGCCAGTAGAAGTCAACCGGCATGGTGCTTCTCCTTCGCCAACAGCGGGAGCAGGTGCTCGCCCAGCCGGTAGGTCTCCTCCAGATGCGGTTCCACCTCGAGGAAGAACACGGACACGCCCCTGTCGAGATGGCCGCGGACCGCGTCGGCGACACGCCCGTAGGAACCGACCAGGCCGGGCTCGTGGAAACCGGCGGCCGGTCCGTCCTCGTGGGAGCCGGTCAGACCGACAGTCCCGAAGCCGGGCCACAGGGCCGTGCACGGATCAGGCTCGGGGAACGCCTCCCGCGCCCCTCCACGCCGGATCCACAGGCGCAGGGCGTCCCTGCGCGCCTCGATGTCGTCCTCCCTGGCCAGCACCGGCAGCCGCAGGCCGTACACCGGTTCGCGTCCCGTCTCCAGGCTCAGTTCGCGCAGCGCGGCGATCCCCGAGTCCAGGTCGTCGTCGAGGCCGAACACGTGCACGTCGCCGTGCCTGGCCGACAGCGCCAGCGCCTCGGCCGAGAGGCCCGACAACTGCACCCGAGGGAAGGCCCTGCCGGACAGCGGGAACAGCAGTCCCCCGCCGAGCACCTCGTAGAAGCTCCCCTGGAAGTCGTAGTCCTCCTGGCTCCACACGCCCTTGGCCACGGTGAGGAACTCCTCGGCGCGGGCGTACCGCTCCGCGCCCTCCAGGAAGTCGCCCTGGGCGCGCGCCGTCTGGGGGTCCAGGTCGACGGTCAGCCGCCAGTCGAACCGGTCACCGGAGAAACGCTGCAGCGACGCCGACAGCTTGGCCGCGTACACCGGGGTCGCGATCCCCGGATGGAACTCCGCCGTCACCCGCGTGTGGCGGGAGCCGCGCAGCAGCCCGCCCGCGACGACCAGCGGATCCTGCCCCGCCGGGTCGAACGGCGCGAGCACCCCGTCCAACCCCGCCAGTTCGGCCGCCCGGCCGACCCGCGCCAGCCGTTCGTACGGCCCCGCCGCGTCCGAAGGCCGCAGGTCGGTGACGAAGTCGGGCAGCGGAGGAAGGGCGGCCGCACGCCGCCTCTCGACGGGCAGCGTCAGATGGAACTCCGGCGTCACGCGTCCCCCCACTGAACCCCGGCCGGGAAACCCGGGGGAACGACAGGGGCCGGAGGGGGGACGTCCTGGCGAACTCCGGAACGAACAGTCATCGAAACCCTTTCTGCGTAGGAACTCAAGGCCTCGGTCCTGCGGAAACGCGATTCGGCGCTGTGCCCGGCGACGGTGTTTCGCTCCCCGGCCCGCCGCTCGGCACGGGCTCCACGGACTGCGATCGTAAGGTAAAAAGCCGCAGAATCCAGGAGGCAGCCAATATTTCGTGACGAGAATGTGCGGCAGTCGGCGAACCAGGCATCACGCCATTCGTCGCAACAGGACGGGACGCCGTTCTCGTCGTTCCCCTCACGGCCAGGCAAGTATTTGGAGCCAAACGGAATTGCCGTACGGGTTCAGGGTCCATCCCCAGTCATGGGAAAGGGCTTGCACGACGCCGAGGCCTCTGCCCGACGTTCCCAGCCGGGCCGCCCGCCGCATGCGGGGAATCCTCGTGGAGGAGTCGTGGACGTCGACGGTCATCAGGTTCTTCTCCCTGCCGACGGTGACGCGGATGGCGCTCGCCCGGGAAACGCCCGCCGTGTTGTGCGCGATCGCGTTGGCGACGAGCTCGGAAACCAGCAGCTCGGCGATTTCGGGGACGTGCGCCACGACATTCCAGTCGGTCGCCGTGTCGCGGACGAACCGGCGCGCCGACGCCACGCTTTTCTCCTCGCGGAGTATCCACTTCTCTCCCAGCGGGAAAACCCTGGGATCCAGCCCGTGACGATATTCGGCCAGCACGGCACACGCCTTGAGCTCCGCGTCTGAGCTTTCTCTTCCTGTTCTGGAATTCATATGCCCAGGGTGTCGGGTCGCAGATACTCTTGGTAGTCGAACGGTCGCCAGATGTGAGTGCTGGGGTTCACGTCGCCGTCACTGAAATCCGGTAAGGAGGGCACCATGGTCAACCTTTACGCGCCTCAAGCGATCTGGGGCAGAGAGCTGCGCCACTACCGGAAGGCGGCGGGCCTCACCCAGGGCCAGCTCGCCCAGCGGATCCACTTCAGCGAGTCCCTCATCAGCGGAGTGGAGACCGGCCAACTCCCGGCCAGCCCCGAGTTTGCGCAGGTCTGCGACATAACCCTCGACACGGGCGGGGCGCTCCAGCGCCTGCTCGACTGGAGGCATGGGCAGCAGATCCCCTCATGGTTTGGGAGGTGGCGGGACAAGGAGCGAGAGGCAATCGCGTTGCGTTCCTATGAACCACTCGTATTCCCCGGGCTGCTTCAAACGGAGGGGTATGCTCACGTGCTGCTACGGGGTGACGAAGCAGCCGTAGCGGCTCGTCTGGACCGGCAGGCCATTCTTACCCGTGAAAGCCCCCGACCGCCGACGCTTCGCTGTGTGATTGACGAGGCGGTTCTCTACCGTCCGATCGGTGGCCCCACGGTGATGAAAGAGCAGTTGGAGCATCTTCTGGCTGTGATCACTCCTCGGTTGAGTCTTCAGGTGCTTCCGCACGGAATGCACCCTGGCTTGATGGGCGGGTTCGCAATCGCGACGCTGGACGGAGGAAGCGACGTACTGTATGCGGAGACGGCCGTGCGCGGCCTGACCACAAGCGATCAGGAAGACGTCATTGTGGCCGTGGAGCGTTTCGATGCGATTCGGAGCGAAGCGCTGCCCATGGGCATGTCCATCGATCTCATCCAGAAGGCGGTAGAAAAATGGACCTGAGTGAAGCCAGATGGATTAAGTCAAGTCTCTCTGGGGACAACGGCGGAAACTGCGTTGAGGTCGCAAAGCCCGTGAATATTGTCGACGGATCCGCGCACAAGGCCGAGCACACCGCACTGATCGCCGTACGCGACTCCAAGGACCCCGAAGGCCCCAAGCTCTTCTTCACCCCCGCAGAGTGGGATGCCTTCCTCAACGGCGTGAAGGCCGAAACGTTCGACCGCCGGTAGACCGCGAAGCCCTCCGGTCGTCCAAAACAATCGTTTTGGACGACCGGAGGGCTTCATTTCTGTTCGAGAGAGGTCAGCTCAGCAGGTCGAGGACGGTGTGCAGGGCGTCATCGATCTCTTCGATCTCGGCCGGGTCGAGGCGTCCGGCGAAGTCGCCCAGACGATGTGCGGCGACGGCCATGGTCTGCTCAACCATGATGCGTGTCTGTTTTCCGAGGAGTTCGACTTCGGGGCGGAAAGGGGCAGGAGGGGCGCTGGCCGAAGTGGGGGCGATGAGCACCGTGGAGAGACGGGTCAGGAAGTCCGACTGGAGGGATCACTGCGAAACGTTCGCCGCGCTGCTCATGGCCCATCGCGTCACGAGGAGCACGGAGTCGGTAGACGTCACCACGCACGCAGATGCTCCGTGTCCTTCATGATTGATTCTGCTTCGGCTCTGTCGGTTGGATCGTTGGCCAGCCTTTCGACGGCGATCCGTGCCAGTTCCATGCGGTGGAGGCGCTGGGTGATGACGAGTGCCTCGCGGACGGCTTCGGTTGCGGAGCGTCCGTCAGAGGTCAACTCGGTGAGAGCTCTCTCGGCCTTGGCGTCGAGATCAACGGTCAACGTGGCCATGTCCTCACTGTACGACGGTGGGTCCTGTGGGCTTTCAGTGAAATCCGTGATCGATCGACTCCTTGCAGCGATCGTGGCAGGTCGAGAGTCGACCTTGACCTTCCGGTCCCGCTGGGCAGGGCATGGGGAAGCCGGTTCCTGTTGTCGGCCGCCGCCGGATCATTGAGCCGACACTCTCACGTCGGCCTCTGGGGCGGGCGTCGCTCTCCGCCGGTGAGAGGAAAGAAGGCGCGGGTTTTCTGATCGTGGGCGGCCATCGGCGTCCATTCCGCCAATGGCCGGACAGGGTGGCGTCTCCACGTCGAGACTTCGCCGTTGCCGAATCGGCGACAAGTTCTCGCATCGTTCGGCGATGCCAACTTATCCCGTGTCGGGAAAACGATGGATTCGTCGCGTAGCGATGCCCGATTTGCGGCAGATCCGCTTTAGGGGTCTCTTTCACGGTTTCCCCTTCTGGTTAGGGTTCGCGTTTAAGAATGTCGATACACGGCGGCGCTCAAGGGCTGAACGGCTGCCAGGGGCCAGCCTTGGAGTTCGCTTCGTCGTCGTTGAATTCCGGCAAAGAGGATGTTCTCTATCAAGAGCTGCGCATTTCGGTCATCTGAGGGGATGGGATAAGGGCTGGCGGCTCTGGTCGGGGGCCGTCCTCCGGTCCGCCCCTCTTCATGCGGAACCGCCTCCACTACCCTTGTGACACGCGGCCGGCGAGGCGAATCTCCACAACCGACAGGTGCGGATTCACCCTGTCTCTTCCGGCCACTCTGCGAACCGGAGGTTTGGTGTCCGACCCGAATGTCCCCCTGGACGCACTCCCGTCAGCCGCTCCGCCGGAGAGACAACCCATGCCTCCGGAGGTGAAAGCGGCCCGGTGGATCATGTGGGTGCAGTCGCTCCTCGGGATTCAGGGCGTTTTCCTTGCCCTTTTTCTCTACGGTCTCACCACCGGGGAAATGCCGTGGTTCATCTGGCCTCTGGCTGTCCTGCCGATGCTCACGGGCCCGCTGTCGCTTCTGCTGGGGACACGGTGGAGGTGGGTGCTTGCCATGGTCTACGTGGTCGAGGGGATATCGATCCTGGAGTTCGGCTACTGCCTGGTTCTTCTGCAGGTCCTGGGAATCTTCACGGTGGCCTACATCGTCCTGGGAGTCGTTGTGATCGTCAGGCTGTCGGGCGCGTCGGCGGGTCGCTGGTTCGATCGATAGAAGCACTTCGAAAGGGCGGCCTGTTACGGACGGGTCGCCCTGTTTTTTAGGCCGTCGCCCATGTGCCACCCGACGGTCCCCGTGTCGCCGATATGCTCATTTATGTAGGTTTGTAGGCCATATTTCTGATGTGAGAAAGTTCAATCTCAGATCTTGATCCTTCCCAGTCTTGTATGGGATTCTGGCGCGTTGTGGCGGGGAAAGCGACGGGGGAGTTGGAAGCCGCGTTGTCGCGGGTCGCACGGCTGGGGGCGGAGCACGCCTCAATGCTCGATTCGTGCGCGCGGTGCATGGCCGCGCACGCCTGGGTCGGTGGAGGAGCTCCGAAGTTCGACCAGATGCTCGCCGTCCGGCGCGCGAGCCTGCAGGCGGCCTTCACGGCGGCGGCCCAGGAAATAGCCCAGCGAATCAGACAACTCGGCGGTCAGGCGCACGTCCCGTCGTTCTCGACCTCGATCAGTGTGATGGCCCCTTCGCCGGGGGCGTTCTCCGGGATGGACATCGCCGCCATGACCCGCATGGTGGCCGACCTCCAGCGAGCCGGGCAGGACCTGCCCCGCGCTGGACAACGGCTCAGCGCCGAACTGTCCGCGCTCTGCCTTTCCTCCCCCTCGGGACAGCAGATCCTCGACACCGGGGTCTGGGCAGACGAACAGGCACGCGACCTGCGGCAGCGGCTGACCACGATCCAGCAGACGCACGACATCGGCACGGCCAGCAAGGCGACGGCCGCCTTCGGCCTGTTCGGTGGACACGCCCCCGGCTCGGGCGAGATCGGCAAGCTGATGACCGCCGCCGGAAAGGGGGACGGCACAGCCCTGAAGACCCTGAAGGACCTGCAGGACACCGGAAAGGACACGACCCTGGCCGCCCGGCTCAACGTGTGGTGGCGCGAGCTGGACAAGACCGCCCAGGCCCAGCTGATCGCCGCCTCCCCGGGCCTGATCGGCGCTCTGAACGGCCTCCCCGCCACGGCCCGCGACCAGGCGAACCGCAAATACCTGGCCGAACAGAAGGCCACGATCCCCCAGGAACTGGCACGGCTGCGCGCTGCCTGGACGGAGCTGAAGGAGACCCAGAAGAAACTGGCAGGCGGGTCGAACGCAATCCGGGATCCGCGTGGACTCTCCAACCTCCCCACACTGAAGGAGCGAGAACTGCTTCAGTCCATCGAGGAGCTGGAGCTGAGGTCGCGGCAGATCACATCTGTGGAGAAGAGCCTGGCACTTGGCGGCCAGAACGGCCGCCCTCCGGCTATGCTGCTGCAACTGGAGCTGGGCGGTCTGGGAAAGACCGCCGTCTCGTTTGGAAATCCAGACGAGGCTGACAACCTGGCAGTCTATGTCCCCGGCACTGGAACCGTGCTGGACGGTTTCGGTAATCAACGCTCCGATGCCGAACGCGCCGCCCTCACGTGGGACCGTGCAAGCTTCCATGCGCCGGGAAAGAAAGTCGCTTCCATCGCCTGGCTCGGTTACGAGGCTCCGCAGTGGGGGACAACCGTGAGCCTGAACGGTACGGTCGCCAACGCGAACGCTGCCACGAAGGGGGCTCCCTTGCTGGCATCCTTCACTGATGGTTTGCAGGCGGCCCACAAGGGGGCATCGGACGTCCGGCTCAGCGTTTTGGGACACAGTTATGGCTCAACGGTCGTCGGTCTGGCCGCACAGCAGCGCTTCGGTAAGTTCGCCGATCAGGTGATTTTCGTAGGAAGTCCTGGCGTGGGGGCGGGAAGTGCGAAAGACCTGGGAGTTGACTCGGTATGGGTAGGGGAGTCGCCGAACGACCCGGTGGGGGATCTCGGATCCCTCTTTCTGGCGCCCGTTCGTTCATCCGATGGTCTGAAGTGGGGAAGCCCGCTCGGAGTCGATCCCAGCGACAGTCAGTTTGGAGCTCGCCAGTTCCCTGTCCAAGGCAGCGGGAATTCCTACGATTTTGCGGCTCACTCAAGTTACTGGGACCCTAACTCCGCTTCGCTTGAGAACATCGGTCACTTGATCGACGGTCAGTACAACAGGCTTTATAAGCCTCCTGCATCACCTGTGAGGCCGCCCTCTCCTACTGCGCCGCCTCCTGCGCCCCAGGCGATGCCAACAGAGAATCCGCTGCCCCACCCACTGCCCTCACCCAATCCGGCCGGAGGATAGATGTCGCGTTTTGTTGCGATAGTTGTAGTTGTCATGCTCCTTGCCGCCGGGTGCTCTTGGCAAGGAGCGGTACGCGATTCTCCAGGAGGAGCTGTGGACAGGCCTACGATGACCCAACCCCAGGCACTTGAACGGGTCGAACAGCTCATCAAGGAGACGGTCGACATGATGACTCCGAAACCCCGTCTGGAGCTCTATCGGCCCAGTGTGAACGTCGGTAGCTGCCTCGACCCCACTGACGGCGGCTCTGAGAATCGTGTGGTGATCAACCGCTCATACTATCTACACGACATTCCTAAGGAAAAACTAGGAGAGGTGGCCGGACAGGTTAGACGATATTGGGAGCAGAAGGGGTATCACATCGAGGGAGTCTCGCAAGATGGTCTAGGCGTTGCGGGGCGCTCCCGGCCTGACGACTTCTTATTGTCCCTTTCGGCCATCGGTGAGGGTGATTTCCTGGGGTTGGGAGCCACATCGCCCTGCGTCTGGCCGAATGGAACGCCCGAGCCCTCCTCCAGCTCTTGACCTGGTGGCACGAACGCTCACCCCTCATATGGCAGGTGCGGTCCCTGGTTCCTCTGGACGTTTTCATGCCGGTCTGAGATGATCACCGGCCGGTGAGGTGCCAGTGAGGGACATGATCAGTGACTGACGGAGAACCGGTCCCGCGGCGTATCGAGACGTTGTCTCCTGGCGACCCTGTGGAGATCGGGCCCTATCGCATCGTCGGGCGGCTGGGTTCGGGCGGCATGGGGGTCGTCTACGCGGGGGTCGACGGGGCGGGGCAGCGTGCGGCGGTCAAGCTCGTGCACGCCGCCTACGCGGGTGACATGGAGTTCCGCAGGCGCTTCGCCCGGGAGATCACGGCTCTGAGCCGCGTGCGCGGAGTCTGCACGGCCAGGGTGCTGGCGGCCGACGCGACCGCGGCCCTTCCCTGGATGGCCACGGAGCACGTGCCCGGCCCGACGCTGGAGGAGCGTGTCCGCGCGCACGGCCCGATGACCGGGGACGAGCTGTACGGCCTCGCCGCAGGTCTGGCCGAGGCGGTGGTCGCCATCCACGCGGCCGGTGTCGTCCACCGCGACCTCAAGCCCACCAATGTGCTGCTCTCCCCGCGCGGCCCCCGCGTCGTGGACTTCGGCATCGCCCACACGCTGAACGCCACGACGATCACCCGATCTGGTGTGGTGGTCGGCTCTCCCGGATGGATCAGCCCGGAGGAGTACCACGACGAGGTCATCGGGCCGGGCGTCGACGTCTACGGGTGGGGACTTCTGATCGTCTACGCGGCCTCAGGCAGGCCGCCCTTCGGAACCGGCCGCTCCCAGGTTCTGGCCCTGCGCACGCTCAACGAGCCCGTCGACGTCTCGGACGTCCCGCCTCCGCTCCGTGACCTCGTGGAACGTGCCACGGCGAAGGATCCCGCCGACAGGCCGGGGGCCGGAACGGTGCTGAGCGGCGTGCTCGAAAGCTGGGAAGGGCTGCGCGAGACCGTCGTGTCCCCTCGTGACGACGCGACCGTCGTGATCACTCGGCTGCTGGAGCAGACCTGGACGGGACCGCCGGTCTCCGCGGTCGAATGGCCGTCTCCGCCCAGGCCGCCGTCGAAAGGGCCGTCGATGGCGTGGTCCTGGGTCGTCGGCGCGGTCGCGGGCACGGTCGTCGCTCTCCTGGGCTTCGCCGGAGTCGTGATGTGGACCGGCGCCGGCGTCCCCTTCTTGGAGGCGGGCGCGCCGGAGTCTCCGATCCCGGTCTCCTCGGCGCTCACGGCCGTTTCGACGACGGCGTCGCCTTCCGGGCCGCCTCAGGAGACGGTCACCCCGACGCCGCCCGCCACCCCCTCGGAGGAGCCGTCCCCCAGCCCCGACGTCGAGGACACCGCCCTCGACGAGGAGACGCCCACCCCCGAGGCGTCCGCGACCCCGTCTCCGACCGCGCCCGCGCGCCGGCGGGTCGAGTTCCGGGGGGTCGGTCTGACGCTTCCCCGAGGATGGGAGCTGACCGGGGACGACGACTTCTACTGCGTCACGGCTCCCTTCCTGGTCGGCGACCATGACACTCCCAACTGCCGCCTGGGAACGCTGGTCGTGACCTTGGGCGGGGATATGCACGCGGGGCCGGGGAACGGCACGCCGTACGACTCGGTCGACGACTGGGGATTCGGCCGATACACGCAGGACAACGACTGCCTGGCGCACGAGGGGGAGTTCGCCTCTCCGCAGGACGCCTGGAAGTACGACCGCATCCAGCGTCCGGCTCCCAAACTGCTGCTCCACGACACGGTCCGGATCGGCGGCTTCCGGGCCGATCACGCCAGGTGGAAGATCTCCTGCAAGTACAAGTCTCTCGTCTCCGAGGTCTGGTACGTCCCCGACGCCAAGATCACTTTCTATGTGTCCGGCATGACGGCCGGACATCGGCCGGAATACGAGAAGATCATCAGATCCGCGGACTTCACCGAGCATCTACGCGACCCCGAGCTCGAAGACGTCGGGTAACGAGGGCCCTTTCCGGTCTGCGGTACGCGACGACGGTCTCCGCGGGCCGAGACCGGATCGCGCGCCGTTGTGTCAGACGGCGTAGCGGCAGATCAGGGCCTCGGTGGGGTGGCGGAAGGCGCCGACGACCACGCGGGTCGGCTCGTGATAGGCGCACGCGGAGAGCGGGTTCGCCGGTATGGCCGTTCCGTTGGTCAGCAGGCAGACGTATCCCGTGGTCCGGTACGGAGAGACGACGGAACGCGAGTCGACGCGGTTGATGCAGTATCCGGCTCCGGAGACCGGGCCGTAGACGACGTCGACCGTGCCGCCCAGCGCGGCGGCGCCGGTCGCGGCGGTGGCCTGTGCCGGGGCCGCGGCGAGCGCGCAGGCCAGCAGTGTGCCCGCTGCCAGGGTGAGAACGCGACGGAGCATGGGGTCCTCCTCGTGATGGGGGGTGACGGCCTGTTCGGTGGGCGCGGTTCTCAGGGCGGCGTGAACCGCCGCCTTGGAAGGAAGAGGGTGACTCTGGCAGGTGCCTGCCACACCGAATTGGCCGTGAAGAAAGGGGGTTTGTGCTGCTCCTCGAAGTATTGGATAGGAAACTTTCCTGTGCAATACGCGTTTTCCACACCTTCGGACCGCCACGTTCGCCTTACCCGTCTCCTGTCGTTCGGAGCCGGAGCGTCTCCTGGGGCGTCGTTCGGGCGGAACGGGAGACCGCGGGGCGGCGTCCGGTCGGCCGGTGAAGCGACCGGGCGCCGCCCCGCGGTCCGCTCAGGAGGCGGCGGCGCTGGTGATGACGGCGAAGCGCGCGCCGTTCGGGTCGGAGATCACGGCGAAACGGCCGACGTCGGCGACGTCGACGGCGGGCACGAGGACGGTGCCGCCGAGCGTTCCGGCCAGGGCGACGGTCGTGTCACAGTCGGGAACCTCGAAGTAGGGCAGCCAGTGCGGCCTGTCGCCCTCCTGGAGCGGCATGAGGCCGCCTTGGTCGGCGCTCTCCCCTTCGGCGGCCGACACCACGATGTAGGTGATGCCGTCGAACGGCAGCTCCTGGACCCTCCAGTCGAAGACCGACTGGTAGAAGGGGCGGACGGCGTCGGGGTCCGGGACGTAGAGCTCGGTCCAGGCCAGGGAGCCGGGGACGGTGACGAGGTCGAGGCCCTTGGTCTCACCGGGCTGCCAGACGGCGAACTCGGCGCCGCCGGGGTCGGTGAACCCGGCCATCCGGCCGGCGGTGAAGACGTCGTCCGGCGCGAAGCGCACCGTGCCGCCCGCCTGCTCGACCGCCTTCGTCGTGGCGTCGGCGTCGGCGGTGTGGAAGTAGACCGTCCAGGCCGGGATCGCGCCCTCGGCGACGAGCGGCCCGGCGGCGGCGACCGTCCTGCCGTCGAGCTGGAAGAAGCCGTACCCCCCGGCCTCGGGTCCGGCCGACTGGAAGCTCCAGCCGAACAGGGAGCCGTAGAAGGCGGCGGACGCCTCGACGTCGGGGCTGCCCAGGTCGATCCAGTTGGGAGCGCCGGGGACGTAGTCGGTGGTGAGCATGATGTGTTCCCTGCGGGTGATCGTGCGGTCGGTGGACAGCCCGTTCGGGCTCGCGTGTCCGGAGACGACGCCCCTCGTCGGGCTGCCCGCACAGCCTGGCAGGCCCCACCGACAGTTTTCGGTCACTCGGATCCGGAGGCGGCGGCCAAGGGGCGGATCATGGAAGCGCCCGTGTTCCGGAAGGCCTCGGCGCTGCCGACGACGAACAGCGTCCTGGCGGCGAGGTCGAAGCGGAGACGGTCGCGGTACTTCCGTGTGCCGGCCCTCTCGTGGTCGATTTCCTCCCTGCCGGGGAAGACGTCCTCGGGGAGCGTCGCGGTGTGGAGGCGGCCGAGGCCCAGCCTGGTTCGTACGGCGGGCCACCGGGAGGTGGGGAACTGCAGAGAGTGCCGCACCAGAACCAGGTCCAGGGGCTCGACCGGAGCGTCCGGACGCACCATGCCGGTGGGAGGCGTGTTGGCCCGCATGGGCAGATAGATCAGCGAGCGGCGGGAGCGGGCGGCCGGCCCCCAGGCCGTCGGCGGTGAGTCTCGGCCTTTCCACGGCGCTGTTCCTCTGTCGACTTGGTCGAATCCGTCGAGGTGTCCGTCGGCTTCTGGTCCTGGCGGCGGCCGCGTGACGGGATGGCCCGATGGGCGGAGGGTGGCGGCGGTTCGTTCGGCATGTTCGGCAGCGGCGTTACCTGGAGGCGTACGCCGCGATCTCGATCATCTTCGTGGTCAGCGTGCTGGGCCTGTTCGGTATCGGGGAGACGGACAAGCTCGCCGCCGCCGCCCTGCTGGCGGTGGTGCCGATCACCATGCTGATCCTGGAGATCCTGGACAAGCTCGAGAGCCAGGGGGACCGGAGCGGCACCTGGCTGCGCACCTCGTGGCCGCCGGAGCTGGAGCGGCGCATGACGGCCGCGACGGACGACGTCGTGATGGTGGGGGTCGCGCTGCCGCGCATGTTGACCAACTACGTCTCCCACCTCGAACGCAGGCTCAGGGCGGGCAGGTCGGTGGGGATCGTCCTGGTGGATCCCGAGGGCGAATACGGGCCGAACCTCACCACGCAACGCGAGCACGGCAGGCCGAACGCGGAGCGGAACCGGCAGGTCATCAGGACCAGCATCATGACGATCGACGACGAGCTGCGTTCCGATCCCGGACTGGCCGAACGGGTGCGCCTGGTGCTGGTCGACTTCCCCATCGGGACCGGGGGCGTCCTGTTCGACGCCCGGATGGTCCCGGACGCCGAGGGCAGGGTCGAACTGGTGCTCGGCCGTAACCCGGAGATGTATCTCGAGCGCTACCCCTTCGGGGTCGGCGGCTACGAACACGAGCACCTGGTGGTGACCCGTCAGCATCCCCACTGGCTGGACCATTTCCGCAGGGAGTTCGAGAACACCGCCAACTTCGGCCGGGTCCCGGCCACTCCCGGGTCAGGCCTGGGTCAGGCCGCCGGACGGTCCGGCACGGCTTCCTGACGGCCCGGCTCACCGCGGGCCGTCAGGGCGCTTTCCGGTAGCTCGTGGAACGCCGGGGAGGGCGCATCCTGGGAACACGGTCATCCGGGAAAGCGGAGGAACGACGGCGGGACATGGTCGGCCAGCCAGACGCCGTTGGCGCTGAGACGGAACTCGTGACCGGCGGCGCGCATCGCGGCGGCGTCGACGACGAGGACGACGGGGACGCCCCTGCGGGCCCCGACGCGGGTGGCCGTCTCCCGGTCGGGGGACAGGTGGACGTGGTGGCGGTTCATCGGCTGCAACCCCTCGGCGCGGATCGCGGTCATGTTCCGCGCCACGGTGCCGTGGTAGAGGAACGCGGGCGGCTCGGCTGCCGGGAGGTCGAGGTCGACGGCGACCGAATGTCCCTGGCTGGCCCGGATGCGATCTCCGTCGATCACGTATCTCCGCTTGTCGTTGTCCGCGACGACTCGTTCAAGCTCGGCCCGGGAGACGGGGAAGCCGTGCGCTGCGGCGGCCGTGAGAAGGGTGTCCACCTCGACCCAGCCGTTGGCGTCCAGCGTGATCCCGATCCGCTCGGGCTGGTGCCGAAGATGCTTGGCGAGGTACTTGGAGATCCGTACCATCCGCCGCTCGTCCATCGGGTCCTCCCCGCCGCGACTGGGCGGCTTCGGTATTCGGGTCACGGTGTCCGGTTCCCGGAACTGCGCGAATTGTCGCGCGTCCGCGCGATGGAGGCCAACGTGTTTTCGCGCCTGTATGCGGACCACAGGCCGGGCACGGAGTGATCACCGCGCGGTTCCGCGCCGAATCCGGTCGGCTCGCCAAGCCGAATCCAGTCGGTTCGCTCAACGGAGTGCCCGCCGTGCGCGAGGCGATCAGCGACTGCTTCCATCTCCCGGGCACGTGCCGCACGGGTGTCGTCGACGACGCCGTCATCGACCCGCTGAGGAACCGTCTCCGTCGCGCCGAACCGCTCCATCAGCGACCCGCACAGATCGAAAAGGGCCTCAGAGAAACTCTGAGGCCCTTTTCGATCTGTTGAAACGAGTGGACGATACAGGGATTGAACCTGTGACCTCTTCCGTGTCAGGGAAGCGCTCTCCCGCTGAGCTAATCGTCCTCATGAAACACGAGAGGTGGAGACGGGATTTGAACCCGTGTACACGGCTTTGCAGGCCGTTGCCTCGCCTCTCGGCCACTCCACCGGAGTGAGAGCCCGAAGACCCTTCGAGCGGAAGACGGGATTCGAACCCGCGACCCTCACCTTGGCAAGGTGATGCTCTACCACTGAGCCACTTCCGCGTGTTTTCGCCGGGTGTTTCCCCTGCGGCAACGAGAGAACTCTAGCGGGTTTTCCGGGTGCTTGCGTAACCGTGGTCGCCGGTGCGCGCGTGAGCGCGGTCAGTCGGGCCTGCGCAGCCTGCGGACGACGCCGCGTTCCACGGCGGGCAGAGTGAGGAAGATCTCCAGGATCCGGGTGAGGCGGTGCACCTCGATGCGGTGGAAGGCGGGGCCGTCCGCGCGGGCCAGCAACAGGGTCAGAGCCAGCGGCGGCAGGGGCGCGGCGACCACGTGGAGGCCGGAGTCGAAGGTGGCGGCCGTCGGGCGGGCTGGGGTCTCCTGGGGGAAGGGGATCTCAGAGGGGGCGCGCCAGCTGGAGTGGACGACCACGCGCGGGTCCTCCTCGGTGCCCGCCGCCGCCCAGTCGGCGCTGAACAGCACCGGCATGGAGTCGATCAGCGTGGCCAGCGCGCGGTCTCCCGCCGTGGTGATGTATTTGAGGATCTCCAGCTCCGGGTAGGTGCCGGGCGCCTCGCGCGTGCCCCACACGCCCTCGACGGACACCCCCGGCACACTCTCCAGGCTCTCGACCAGGGGCTCCCTGGGGGAGGAGTCGGGCCAGAAAACGGTGACGTCGTCGACCGCCCGCCCTCCGCCGCGCTCGAGCACGACGATCTGGGTGATGTCGGCCCCGGCGGCGCCGAGGGCGCGGGTGACGTTTCCCAGCGACCCGGGCTGGTCGGGCAGTGCGATCCGCAGTCGCAGGAGCATCCACGGCCTCCGCTGTCACGTGTGACGTACGCCAGGGCCACCCTATCCAGGGGTGATTCGTCCCACCGAGCCCGGTGCGGTAAAAACACCAGGTGGAGTCGTTGAAACTGGGATCGCTCGAGGTCTGGCCGCCGGTGGTTCTCGCACCCATGGCCGGGATCACCAACGCGCCCTTCCGGACCCTCTGCCGCGAGCAGGGGGGAGGGCTGTTCGTCTGCGAGATGATCACGACGCGGGCGCTGGTCGAGCGCAACGCCAAGACGCTCAAGATGATCCGGTTCGATCCGAGCGAGAAGCCCCGCAGCATCCAGCTCTACGGCGTCGACCCGGTGACCGTCGGCAGGGCCGTCCGCATGATCGCCGAGGAGGACCTGGCCGACCACGTCGACCTCAACTTCGGCTGCCCGGTGCCCAAGGTGACCCGGCGGGGCGGCGGCTCCGCCCTGCCGTACAAGCGGAACCTGCTGCGGGCCATCCTGCGGGAGGCCGTGCGCAACGCGGGGACGCTCCCGGTGACGATGAAGATGCGCAAGGGCATCGACGACGACCACCTCACCTATCTGGACGCGGGGCGGATCGCCGTGGAGGAGGGCGTCTCGGCGATCGCCCTGCACGGCCGTACGGCGGTGCAGCACTACGGCGGGACCGCCGACTGGCAGTCCATCGCGCGGCTCAAGGAGGCGGTGAGCGAGATCCCCGTGCTCGGCAACGGCGACATCTGGAGCGCCGCCGACGCGATGCGGATGATGGCCGAGACCGGGTGCGACGGCGTCGTGGTCGGCAGGGGCTGCCTGGGAAGGCCCTGGCTGTTCGCGGACCTGGCGGCGGCCTGCGAGAACCGCCGGGACGGTGCGGGCGGCACGGATGACAGGGAGAGCGGCGGCGAGCTCGCCCGGCCGACGCTGGGCCAGGTCGCCGCGACGATGGAGCGGCACGCCACGCTGCTGGCCGAGTGCTTCGGCAACGAGCAGCACGCCGTGGCCGACTTCCGCAAGCACGTCGGCTGGTATCTCAAGGGCTTCACCGTCGGCGCCGACCTCCGCCGCCGCCTGGCCACCTCGGAGAGCCTCGCAGGCCTGAGGCAGGGGCTGGCCGAGCTGGACCCGGCCCAGCCCTGGCCGGAGGGCGTGGACGCGCCGCGCGGCAAGACCCACCCGCGCGACCGCGTCCACCTGCCCGCGGGGTGGCTGGACGACCCCTACGAGGTCGTCGTCCCCGGAGCGGACGCCGAACTGGAGACCTCCGGCGGCTGAGGGCTGCCACGGCCTCGGCCTATCAGAGGCCATTGTTCGCCCTTTTCGGGAAAGAAGCGGATCCGGGAAGGAAAGGGCTTCGCCTCTGCCGGTTTTTTCTTGCCGGGTGTTTCGCGACGGTCATCAGACGTCAATGTCGGAGCGTCGGTGACGCGGGCCGAGACGGCGTGTGTGGATCCTGGATCTCTGCAAGGCCTCGTTCTGCGGCGAGACCTTTCGGAGGCCGGGATCATCCCGGTTGATGCGGCCGGAAGGGGGATTCCCGGCCGTTCGTCGGAGACGCGTCTCGTAAAGGGGAAAAATCCATATGAAGCTTTTTGCGCGCGTGGGGCGATGGCTGGCCGTGGCCGCCGTCCTGCCGGTCGCGGGGGCGGCGCTCACCGCGCCCGCCGACGCGGGCACGGCGGTCTCGGGAAAACCGGGGGAGGCCGCCGCCCATGCCCGGAGCGCGACGCCGACCTTCTGCCTCAACGCGCACCTGGCCAACATCGGCTGGCAGGGGTGGCGTTGCGGGAGCGCCACGTGGATCACCGTGGGCACGACCGGGCAGAGCCGTCGCATGGAGGCGCTCCGGATCCGGTTCGGCAACAGTGACGGTTACGTCTGCGCCGAGGCCCACCTGGCCAACATCGGCTGGCAGGGCGCGCGCTGCGGGCTGGCGGGACAGCTCATCGAGGTGGGGACCACGGGCCAGTCGCGGGCGATGGAGGCCATCCGGCTCTACACCTCCGACTTCAACATCTGCCTCGACGCGCACCTGGCCGGCATCGGCTGGCAGGGCACGGCCTGCGCGATCGCGCCCGGGACGCTGACCCGCGGCACGACGGGACAGTCAAGGCCGATCGAGGCCCTCAACGTCCTGGCCTGGTAGCCCGCGGCGCCTCAAGGGGGACTCAGGGGCGGCAGGCCCAGGTCGCGGCGCAGGTGCTCGGCCGTGAAGGAGCCGGTCGCCTCGAGGAGCCGCCCGGGCGTGCCCTCGAACACCACGGTGCCGCCCCGGCCTCCGCCGTCGGGGCCGAGGTCGACGACCCAGTCGGCGTTCTTGACGACGTCGAGGTTGTGCTCGATCACGATCACCGTGTTCCCGCCGTCCACCAGGCTGTCCATGATGGTGAGCAGGTGCTTGACGTCCGACATGTGCAGCCCGGTGGTCGGCTCGTCCATCACGTACACGCTGCCGGTCTTGCGCAGCTCGCCCGCGAGTTTGATCCGCTGGCACTCTCCGCCCGACAGGCTGCTCAGCGGCTGGCCGAGTTTGAGGTAGCCCAGTCCCACCTCGTTGACCGCGCGCAGGACGCGCCGGGGTTTCGTCTCGGTGAAGAACTCGGCGGCCTCCGCGGCCGTCATCTCCAGGACGTCGTGGACGGACCTGCCGCGCAGCGTGTGCCGGAGCACCTCCTGTCTGAACCGCCGTCCCCGGCAGACCTCGCACCTCGACGTGACGCCCTCCATGAACGCCAGGTCGGTGTAGACGACCCCCAGTCCCTGGCAGTTCGGGCAGGCGCCCTTGGAGTTGAAGCTGAACAACGCGGGGCTGACCCCGCCCGCCACGGCGAACAGCCTGCGCACCTCGTCCATCAGCCCGGTGTAGGTCGCGGGGTTCGACCTGATCGAGGTTCCGACCGCGGACTGGTCGATGACCACCGCCCCGGGATGCCGGGCCAGGAACACCTCGTTGACGAGCGTGCTCTTGCCCGACCCGGCGACTCCGGTGACGACGGTGAGCACACCGGTGGGGAAGCCGACCGTGACGTTCCTGAGGTTGTGCGTGGTCGCGCCGGTGACGGTCAGCGTCCCGGTCGGCTCGCGGAAGAAGGTCTTGAGCGGCGGGTTCTCGCGCATGTGCCGCCCGGTGAGGGTGTCCGCCCCGTGCAGGCCCGTGACGTCGCCCTCGTAGACGATCTCGCCTCCGTGCGCTCCCGCGCGCGGCCCGACGTCCACCACGTGGTCGGCGATCCCGATGACGTCGCGGTCGTGCTCGACCACGATGACCGTGTTGCCCTTGTCGCGCAGCTCCCGCAGCAGGCCGTTCATCCGGGTCACGTCACGGGGGTGCAGGCCGACGGTCGGCTCGTCGAAGATGTAGGTCATGTCGGTGAGGCTGCTGCCCAGATGCCGGACGATCTTGATTCGCTGCGACTCCCCGCCGGAGAGCGTGACCGTCTCACGGTCGAGGCTGAGGTATCCCAGGCCGATGGAGACCAGGTGGCGCAGCCGGTCGAGGATCGCCGCCACCATCGTCTCCGCGACCGGTTCGGTGATCTCGGCGATCACGTCCACCAGGTTCCAGGCCTCCATCGCCGACAGCTCGGCGATGTTGCGGCCGTTGATCCGGCTGGCCAGCGCGGCCTGGCTGAGCCTGGCCCCGCGGCACAGCGGGCAGGTCAGGGTGGAGACGAACGTCAGCAGGGTCTCCCGCCTCGCGGTCGTCTCGACGTCCTTCTTGATGTAGAGCCTGTCGAACTTGTCGATCAGGCCCTCGTACTTCTGGGGCGCCGTGCCGCCCTGTGTCTCGAACGAGACGTCGGGCCCCTGGCCGCGCAGCAGCGTGTTCCACTCCTTCTCGGAGTAGTCGGCCAGCTTCCTGTCGTTGTCGAACAGCCCCGAACGGGCGAACGTCTTCCAGAACCACGTGCCGACCCCGAAGCCGGGCAGCAGGATCGCCCCCTCGTTCAGCGACCTCGTCCTGTCGATGGCCAGGCCGAGGTCCAGCGCCGTCTTCCTGCCGATCCCCTCGCACTCGGGGCACATCCCCGTGGGGTCGTTGAAGGAGAAGGCGTTGGAGTATCCCGCAGGCGGCGTGCCGACGCGTGAGTAGAGCAGCCGCAGCAGCGGGTGGATGTCGGTGATGGTGCCGACGGTCGAGCGGGAGTTGCCGCCCAGGCGCCGCTGCCCGACGACGACCGCCGCCGAGAGGTTCTCGATCGCGTCGGCGTCCGGCCTGCCGTGCCTGGGCAGGCGGTTGCGGGCGAACGTCGAGAAGGTCTCGTTGAGCTGCCGCTGCGATTCCGTGGCGATCGTGTCGAACACGATGGACGACTTACCCGACCCCGAGACGCCGGTGAAGACCGTGATCCGCCCTTTCGGAATCTTCAGTGAGACGTTCTTGAGGTTGTTCTCCCGGGCGCCCGTTATCTCGATATGGCTCATGGCCGAGATGTTAGATGTAATTAAAATTATTTTTTTATCGTGATTTACGGCAATATGGAATTCACGGCGGACGCCGCGGAAGGGTGTTCGGACCGCCGCCGCTCCGGTCGCACCGGCAGTGGCCGGGGACCCGAGGCCGCCGAGCGGCTCGGCGTCAGTCCCAGGAGGAGACTCGCCAAAGTGGCCGGCCCTCACCCTGGGACTGCCCGACGCCGGCTTGACCGTCCACGAACCGCCGGAGCCCGACGGCCACATCCGGCGCCTGACCGGGCGCCCTCAGGCGTCGACCGAGCCGCCGCTGCGCCAGTAGACGTTGTTCTCCCTGCTCAGCAGCCCGTCGTCGACCAGGTAGCGGCGCAGTGCCGCGTAGTCGTCGTGGAAGGCGCGCAGTGCGACGTCGACCTCCTTCTCCGGATAGCGGACCCCCGGTTCGAAGACCTGGGCGATGTAGTTGAGCACGACCAGCTGCTTGTCGCGCTTGGTGGGGATCGCCCTGAGTCGTCCCTCGACCAGGAACGCCTGAAGCACCCTCTCCTGAGGGGAGGCGGCGGGGGTTGCGGGCCTGGCCGTGGCGTGCAGCAGCTCACGGAACCGTTCCCGTCGCACCTGCCAGCGTCCCCCCTCGTCCTGTACGGCCAGCCCACCGCGTTCCAGCCGGTCCAGCGCCCGCCGCACGGCCTCCCTGTCCAGCCCAGACTCCTCGGGGCCGCCGCCCAGAGCCAGCGCCGACAGCACCCGCAGCGTGTCCTCCTGGTACAGCAGGCCCAGCACCTGCCTGATCGCCTCGTCGCTCATGCCCTCATTCTTGTCGGTCCCGTCTGCTACTTCTGCCTCATGGACAGTCATGGAGTGAGCCCCGATGAGTTCCTGCGGATCGCCTCGGCGCTGCCCGAGGTCGAGCTGGCCCAGCACAGCGAGGAGTGGGTCGGGCTCAGGGTCAGGGGGAAGGGCTTCGGCTACCTGTCCGAGGCCAAGCGGACCGCGCAGCTCAAGGCGACCCTGGCCGAGCAGGCGGCGATGGTGGGGGACAACCCCGAGGTCTACGGGCTCTCTTGGACCAGCGGTCAGTTCGGCTGGGTCGAGGTCCGGCTGGCGAAGGCCGACCCTGAGGAACTGGTCGAGGTGATCACCGACGCCTGGTGCCTGACCGCCCCGCGCCGCCTGGTCGCCGACTACGAGACCCGCGCCGGGCTCGCCCCGATGGCCGAGATCCCCACGGAGGGCTGAGGCGTGTTCCATAGGCTGTAGGCGTTCGACGCCTGCCGGTTCCGGGAGAAGGGGATGTGCGTGCCGGTGTGGTCTGCCGGGAGCGGCTCGGAAACGGTGCGGGGCCTGCAGGAGAGAGCGGCCCGGGCTCTGCCCGCCGAGCACGTCGAGGATGTCGGAGGGTGGTGGCTGCGCCACGCCCCCAACTGCTCCTGGTGGGTGGGAACGGTGCTGCCCCACGGTGACGCCGGGCCGGGCGAACTGGTGCGCAGGGTCGTCGGGGCGGAGGACTTCTACACCGGTCACGGCCTGGCCGCGCGGTTTCAGATCAGCCCAGGAGCGTGCCCGGAAGGGCTCGACACGGTTCTGGCGGAGCGCGGCTACCGCCGTCAGAGCCCGATGTCGTTGCAGGGGGCGTCGACCGCGCGTGTCCTGGCACAGGCGCCGACAGGCTCGCTGCGGGTTCGGCTGGACGACCGCCCGACCCGCGAATGGTTCGAGACCTGGCGTGCCGTGCACGGTCACGACGGCGACCCCCGCGCCGAGTGGGACATGCTCGGCCGGGTGGAGCGGCCGTGCGCCTACGCCGGCGCGATGATCGGGGACGACGTTCTCGCGGTGGGCCGCGCGGTCGCCGACACCGGCTGGGCGGGAGTGTTCGGCATGGCCACGCTTCCCGAGGCGCGCGGGAGGGGCGCGGCCCGCGCCGTGCTCGCCGCGCTGGCCGAATGGGCCGGCGCGCACGAGGCGGGCCGCATGTATCTCCAGGTGGAGCGCGACAACGTCCCGGCCCTACGGCTGTACGAACGGGCGGGTTTCAGCGAGATATGCGGTTACCACTACCGCGGCGCGGAGTGAGCCTCAGGATCCGTCGCTTCCGATCCGGTCACAGGCGGTTGAGGCCGATGACGTGGAGCACGGCGCGGCCCTCCTCGTCGGAGGCGGCCAGGTCGACCTGGGCGTCGATGCCCCAGTCGCCGTCGCCCGCGGGGTCGGCGATGACCTGGCGGACCTTCCAGAGCTCCTTCTCCTCCTCGATGCGGAGCAGGCCGGGACCGCGGGCGTCCGGGCCCGTGCCGACCTCGTCGTGGTCGTCGTAGTAGGCGTCCAGGGCGGCGCCCCAGTCGACGTCGGGGGCGAGCTCGGCAAGCTCCTCCTCCCGCTCCAGGGCGGCCAGCTCGACCAGCCGGAACATCGCGTTGCGGACCAGCACCCTGAAGGCGCGGCTGTTGGCGGTGACCGGCTTGGTCTTCTCCTCGAGGGAGGGGGCCTCCAGCTCGCCGGTGGGGTTCTGCAACTGCTCCCACTCGTCCAGGAGACTCGAGTCGACCTGCCTGACCAGCTCGCCGAGCCACTCGATGAGGTCGATGAGGTCCTCGGTCTTGAGGTGCTCGGGGATGGTCCGCGACAGGGTGCGGTAGGCGTCGGCGAGATAGCGCAGGACGGTCCCCTCCGACCTGGCCAGCTCGTAGAACTGGACGTAGTCGGCGAAGGTCATCGCCCGTTCGTACATGTCCCTGACGACGGCCTTGGGGCTGACGGTGTAGTCGCCGACCCAGGGGTGGCCGCGGCGGTAGGTCTCGTACGCGCCCAGCAGCAGGTCGGCCAGCGGCATCGGGTAGGTGACCTCGTTGAGGAGCTCCATCCGCTCCTCGTACTCGACGCCGTCGGCCTTCATCTGCGCCACGGCCTCCCCGCGCGCCTTGTTGAGCTGGGCGGACAGGATCTGCCGGGGGTCGTCGAGGATGGACTCGATGATCGAGACCATGTCCAGGGCGTAGGTCGGCGACTCCATGTCCAGCAGCTCGAGGGTCGCCAGCGCGAAGGTGGACAGGGCCTGGTTGAGCGCGAAGTCCTCCTGCAGGTCAACGGTCAGCCTTGCCATCCGGCCCTGGTCGTCCGGCTCGGAGAGCTTCTCGACCACGCCGCCCGCCAGCAGCGAGCGGTAGATCGCGATGGCCTGGCTGATGTGCCGCCGCTGCCACTTGCGGTCCTCGTGGTTGTCGGTGAGCAGGTGCCTCATCGCGGCGTAGCAGTCGCCGGGACGGTTGATCACCGCGAGCAGCATCGCGTTGCTGACCTTGAACCGGGAGTTCAGCGGCTCCGGCTCGGCGGTCTGCAGCTTCTCGAAGGTCTCCTCGCTCCAGCCGACGAAGCCCTCCGGCGGCTTCTTGCGGGCGTAGCCGCGCCGCCTCTTGGGGTCGTCGCCGATCTTCGCCAGCGCCCGCTCGTTCTCGATGACGTGCTCGGGGGCCTGGCAGGCGACGTAGCCGATGGTGTCGAAGCCCGCCCGGCCCGCCCGCCCGGCGATCTGGTGGAACTCGCGGGCGCGCAGCCGCCGCACCTTGTTGCCGTCGTACTTGCTCAGCGCCGTGAACAGCACGGTCCTGATCGGCACGTTGACGCCGACGCCGAGGGTGTCGGTGCCGCAGATGACCTTCAGCAGGCCCGCCTGGGCGAGCCGCTCGACCAGCCTGCGGTACTTGGGGAGCATCCCGGCGTGGTGGACGCCGATGCCGTGCCGTACGAGGCGTGACAGGGCCCGGCCGAAGCGCGTGGTGAAGCGGAAGTTGCCGATCATCGCGGAGATGGCTTCTTTCTCCGCCTTGGTGGACATGTTGATGCTCATCAGCGCCTGTGCCCGCTCCATGGCCGCGGCCTGGGTGAAGTGGACGACGTAGACGGGGTACTGGGTGGTGGTGAGCATCTCCTCCAGGGTTTCGTGGAGGGGGGTGAGCCGGTAGGAGTAGACCAGGGGGACAGGGCGCTCGGCGTTCTTGACCACCGCGGTCGGCCTGCCGGTGCGGCGGGTGAGGTCCTCCTCGAACCTGGTGACGTCGCCCAGCGTCGCCGACATCAGGATGAACTGCACGTTGGGCAGCTCGATCAGCGGCACCTGCCAGGCCCAGCCGCGGTCGGGCTCGGCGTAGAAGTGGAACTCGTCCATCACGACCTGGCCGATGTCGGCCTGGGCGCCGTCGCGGAGCGCGACGTTGGCGAGGATCTCGGCGGTGCAGCAGATGATCGGGGCGCCGGGGTTCACGCTGGCGTCGCCGGTCATCATGCCGACGTTCTCGGTGCCGAACACCGCGCACAGGTCGAAGAACTTCTCCGAGACCAGAGCCTTGATCGGCGCGGTGTAGAAGGTGCGCACGTCCCGGGTCAGCGCGGTGAAGTGCGCTCCGGCGGCGACCAGGCTCTTCCCCGAACCGGTCGGGGTCGACAGGATCAGGTTGTTCCCGGAGACGACCTCGATCAGCGCCTCCTCCTGGGCGGGATAGAGGGTGAGCCCCCGCTCGGCGTTCCATCCGACGAACGCGTCGAAGATGGTGTCGGGGTCGGCGTCGATCTCTTCTGGCAGGCGATCTACAAGGCTCACGGTTCAATACTGCCGAAGAACTGGAGGTGCTCGGACCGGCTTGGGCGACGCCCGCGATTACATCGCGGGCAAAATAGCGAACTCGAGGGCGCTAGATCCTCTTAAATACCGCCAAATGGTGATTAAGCGGACGGGGTGGGGGCGGGAGAAAACGACCTGGCGAGCGTCAGCCCCGCCAGAAGCATGCCCGTGCCGACCACGGCCGCAGGCCCGGGAACGAAGCCCATCACCGTGAAGGTCAGCAGGCCCGCGGCGGTGAGCGCCGTGGCCACCACGATCCTCGCCGTCCCTCCCCGGTACGGCGGGACCGCCGCGGGCGTCTCGAACCGGGCGAAGCAGCGCAGCAGCGGCCACAGCGCCAGAGTGAGCATGAGCAGCCAGTGCGGCCACCCCGACAGCCAGGCGGACGTCCCCGGCGCCGGAGTCGAGACGCCGAGACCCACCACGACCACCGACGCCACCACGAACAGCGCGCTCATGTGCCACAGGTAGACCGTCATCATCCGGGGCGCGGCCCAGCCGAGCACCCTGGTCACCCCGGGCCACTGGGCGAACCGCACGATCCACGGGCGCAGCGCGGTGGCCAGCCCGATCTGGCCGACGCCGACCGCCAGCAGCGCTATCGTCGGCGGCGCCATGTTCGACACGGCCGCGCCCGGCATCCCGATCATGCTGCCCGGGTAGGGGCCGAAGGCCACCAGCGCCGCCGCCAGGCCGTACCCGGTGAGCGCCATCGCCCAGGGGCGGTGAAGACGGCCGTCGGCGTAGAGGAAGCCGAGCTGGTGCACCGCCAGCCAGACCAGCCCGATGTTGAGGAACCCGACGACCTCCAGCCCCGTGGCGAAACGCGCGACGTCGACCACGACGGCGCCGGCGGACAGCGCCGCGGGGACGCGCCAGCCGTACACCATGTTGAGCCGGAGCATCCGCGGGGTCACCGCGACCACGACCAGGTAGATCGCCAGGAACCACAGCAGCTGCCCGGCCAGGCGCGCGGCCGTGACCACCGGCTGCTGCGGCACGCCGAGCGCCAGCAGCAGGTGGGGCAGCGGGATCCAGACCACCGCCAGCGGCACCACCGGCAGGGCCAGGCGGCGCAGCCGTACCGCGAGCCAGGCGGGGATCGTCTCGCCGCGCCGCACCGCGCCCCGCCAGCTGATCGCGTTGGCCGCGCCCCCGGCGAAGAACACCAGCGGCATCACCTGGCTGACCCAGGTGATCGTCCAGGCCCAGCCGGTCGCCAGCGCGTTGCCCGTGGAGATCCGCCCCTCCGCGAAGGACAGCACCGGCATGCTCCAGTGCTGCAGCACCACCAGCGCCATGCCGAACAGGCGCGACACGTCGATGAAGAGGTCGCGTCCCGGTGGCGGCGGCGCTGTGCGGGCGGCGGATCGGGTGACGAGGGCGGTCACGGGGGTCTCGATTCCTTGGAGGGGTGATGTCACGACCCTCCCGCGCGGGGCCCGGTTCCCGCAGTGACGCCCGCATCCGTCTTGACGTCGGCGTCACCCCCCTTCCGGGGGTAGGGCCAGCCCTACCCCCCGACGCCTGCGCGCAGGGTCGAGCTACCGGTCCGGCCCTCGTACCGTTGGGCTCATGAGAACCCTCCTGCGCCGCATCGGCATCGACAGCCGCTATCTGATCGTCGGCTTTCCCGTCTCACTGGTCTTCTTCGTCCTGATGGTCACGGGTTTCGCCGCGGGGCTCGGGACTGTGGTCGTCTGGGTGGGCGTGCCGATCCTGGCGTCGACGTTGATGCTGGCGCGAGGCATGGCCGACGTGGAACGGCGGCTGCTGCCGGAGGTGCTCGGCCGTCCCGTGCCCCGGCCCCGCTACAACCGCGCGCCGGAGAACGCGGGATGGTTCCGCCGCATGGTCAACCCCCTGGCCAGCGTGCAGTCGTGGCTCGACCTGCTCTACGGCATCGTGTCCTTCCCCATCTCGGTCGTCACGTTCGTCGTCGCGGTGGTCTGGTGGGCGGGGACCATCTTGGGCCTCACCTACCCGATCTACGGATGGGTCGTCGCCGGCATCCCCGACAACCAGGGGCTTCCCGAACTGCTCGGACTGGGTGACAGCGCCGTGATGGAGGTGCTGTTCAACACCGGCATCGGCCTGCTGTTCGCCCTCACCCTGCCGGTCATGACCCGTGGCGCCGCGCTCGTCCAGGCCGGGCTCGGGCGTGCCATGCTGACCAGCGTCGCCGAACTGCACGAGCGCATCGACGACCTCGCCGAGGGCAGGGCCGCCGCGGTCTCGGCGGAGGCGAACGCCCTGCGGCGTCTGGAGCGGGACATCCACGACGGGCCGCAGCAGCGCCTGGTCTCCCTGGCCATGGACCTGTCGCGGGCCCAGCGCCAGCTCAAGCGCGACCCGCAGGCGGTCGAGGAGATGCTCAGCCAGGCCATCACCTCGACCAGGGACACCCTGGACGAGCTGCGCGCCCTCTCCCGCGGCATCGCGCCGCCCATCCTGACCGACCGAGGCCTCGCCCCCGCGCTCGCCGCGCTGGCCAGCCGCTGCACGATCCCGGTCGAGCTCGACATCCAGACGACCGGCCGCTTCGCCGCCGCGATCGAGAACACCGTCTACTTCGTGGTCGCCGAGTCCCTGACCAACGTGGCCAAGCACAGCCGCGCGACCGTCTGCACCGTGACCCTCGCCAAGTCCGGTGGCGTCCTGATGCTGACGATCGGGGATGATGGGGTCGGCGGTGCGCACACCGCCAAGGGGCATGGCCTGTCCGGCCTCGCCGACCGTCTCAAGGCGGTCGACGGGGAACTGGCGGTGGACTCACCGACGGGCGGGCCGACAGTGATCGTGGCGGAGGTTCCGTGCGGGTAGTCGTGGCCGACGACGCGGTTCTGATCAGGGAGGGTCTGATCAGGCTGCTGGAGGAGTTCGGATGTGAGGTGGTCGCCGCCGTCGGTGACGGCGACCGCCTGGTCGAGGCCGTCGTCGAGCACAGGCCGGACGTGTCGGTGGTCGACGTCCGGATGCCGCCGAGCTTCACCGACGAGGGCCTGAGGGCCGCCGTCGAGGCACGCAGAAGGGTGCCGGGCACGCCGGTGCTGATCCTGTCCCAGTACGTGGAGGTGTCCTATGCGGACGACCTGCTCGCCGACGCCAGAGGCGCGGTCGGCTACCTGCTCAAGGACCGGGTGGTCGACGTCGACGACTTCATGGGGGGCCTGCGCACGGTCGCCGCGGGTGGCACCGTCTTCGATCCGCAGGTGGTGGCGCAGCTGATGGTACGGCGCCGCCGTGACGACCCGCTCGCCCAGCTCACCCCGAGGGAGCGGGAGGTCCTCGGCCTGATGGCGGAGGGCAGGTCGAACCCGGCCATCGGCCGCCAGCTCGTGATCAGCGACGGCGCCGTCGAGAAGCACATCCGCAGCATCTTCGCCAAGCTCGGCCTGTACGCCGAGGACAGCGACCAGCACCGCCGCGTCCTGGCCGTCCTCGCCTACCTGCGCTCCTGACGTCCGGCCCGCGTTCGACGGGAGGGATCATGATCTCGGTGTTCGGCAGCGCCACCATGGACCTGGTGGCCTACGTCGACTCCCCTCCGGGACCCGGCGAGACCGTGACGGGCCGGGCCTTCCGCGCCGTTCCCGGCGGCAAGGGAGCCAACCAGGCCGTCATCGCGGCCGCCCGCGGTCGGGACGTGGGAGGCGCTGCCGGCCCTCCCTCAGGACTGCCGGCCCTCCCTCAGGAGGGGAGGCGCCGAGACGACGGCGACCCGTCCCGTCCGCGGGAGATCCATGAGGGATCCGCCGGGGAGAAGAAGACGCGTCAGCCGTCGATCAGCGACGTGCCGGACAGCGTGATCAGGAACGCGCCCGCCGAGAGCAGGGCCACCGCCCAGGAACGGCCGATTGCGGCCCAGATGGCGGCGGCCAGGAAGCAGACCAGGGCGAGCAGCTCGATGACGTTCACGGGGTCCTCCGGTGAGGTCGGGGGGAACCGGTCAGGCGATCACCGCCTGCGGCAGGCGGCCTCTGCCCCACCGGCACCGGAGGTAACACGAAGATCGGTTTTTCTCGCCGCCCCGCCTAGACCCCGTCCCAGAGCTCGGCGGCGGCCTCGGCGCAGGCCACGTCCTGGGCGACGGTGCCGCCGCTGACGCCGACGGCGCCGGCCACCCGACGATCCTCGTCCGAGTCCCTGAGCGGGATCCCGCCGCCGAAGCACACGTAGCGGTCTCCGGCCAGGCCGTACAGCTCGCCGCCCGGCGCGACCAGCGGCGCGAGGTCGGCGGTCGGCATGCGGTGCGCCACCGAGGTGTAGGCCTTGCCCGAGGCGAGGGCCGGGCCTGAGATCTCCGCGTCGTCCATACGCTGGAAGGCGACCAGATGGCCGCCCGAGTCGACCACGGCCACCGACACGAGGGCCCCCTCGCGTACCGCCTGCTTCACCGCGGCCTCACACATGCGCAGCGCGAGTTCGAGGTTCACCTGGCTCCTCACTCACTCTTCGAGGCGATCGAAGTGGACAATCTGCTTTGTATCCATGCCCGGCGGCGGGATGCAAGATCTCATAGGAGATCGGAAGTTCTGACTGCGCACACGGAGGATTCATGCAGGCCCACGACCTGTCCGCAGGCGGCGACGTGCTGGCCCGCGTGCACGGCACCGCCCGTGAGGCGGCCCGCTTGCACGGCCTGCCGGACGCCGAGGTCACACTGATCAACGTGTCGGAGAACGCCACCTACCGGGTCGACGACCCGGCGACGGGGAGGCGGTCCATCCTGCGGGTGCACCGGCTCGGCTACCACTCGACCACGGCGATCCTGTCCGAGCTCGCCTGGCTGGAGGCGCTGCGGCGCGAGGCGGGGATCGCCACCCCCTCGGTCCTTCCCGCGCCCGGCGGGCGGCGGGTGCTGACCGTTCCCGGCGCGCAGCCCCGGGACTGCGTGATGTTCGAGTTCCTGCCCGGCACGGAGCCGCCGAGGGAACGGCTGGTCCCCGACTTCGAGCGGCTCGGCGCGCTCACCGCGCGGATGCACCGGCACGCGCGGAGCTGGCGTCCTCCGTCCTGGTTCACCCGGTTCCACTGGGACCACGACGCCGCTCTCGGAGCGGAGTCACGCTGGGGCCGCTGGCAGGACGGGACGGGCGTCGATCCGGAGGTCTCGGCCGTGCTCGGACGGCTCGACGGGGAGCTGCGGGAACGGCTGCGCCGTTTCGGCCGGAGTCCTGAGCGTTACGGCCTGATCCATGCGGATCTGCGCCTGGCCAACCTGCTGGTGACGGACGACGGGCCGCCCAGTGTGATCGACTTCGACGACTGCGGCTTCGGGTGGCGCCTCTACGACCTGGCCGCCGCGCTCAGTTTCATCGAGCACGATCCCCAGGCGCCGGAGATGGTCGCCTCGTGGGTGCGGGGCTACCGCACCGTGCTCGACCTTCCGGCCGAGGACGAGGCCGAGATCTGGACGTTCGTCATGTTCCGTCGTCTGCTGCTGGTCGCCTGGATCGGCACGCACACCGGCGCGGACATCGCCGCCGAGCTCGGCGCGGGATACACAGAGGGCACCTGTGAGCTGGCGGAACGCTACCTGTCCGGAAGGATGGAGGGTCCGGGCTGACCGGTCATCCCCGGCATCGCCCGCATCCCCGGCCCTCGCCGTACTCGACGAAGACGAGCTGGTCGGGGGCGATCAGGTTGACGCCGTGGATGAAGTTCGCGCCGATCTCGGGGACACCCGTGAGGATCCTGACGACCGCGTTCGCGACCAGGTGGCCGGAGATCCCGGCCGAGGCGGCCGTCACGCCGGGACCGCCGAGGTCGACGGAGAAGCCTCGGGAGTCGGCGTGCCGGGGGGACTCCAGATCCCTGCGCCGCTCCTGCGCGCTGACGACGCACTCGTAGCAGAGCCCGCGCCCTGGAAGGAAGACGCCGACGGTGACGAACGGGCCGTTGTAGCCTCCGCCCACCCAGGGCAGGCCCGCCGCCGCGCACGCCCTGCTCGTCCACACCCTGATCCCGCCCGGCCCTCGGGGCTCGTCGGCGCACAGCGCCACGACGTCGTAGCCCGCGATGAGCCCGGCCAGGTCCTCCTGGGAGGTGGTGCGCGCCCTCGCCCCGGTGATCCGCACGTCGGAGTTGAGGGCGCGCAGCCGTTCCAGGGCGGCCTCGGCCTTCGGCCTGCCCACGTCCCGCTCGGAGTAGAGGACCTGACGGTTGAGGTTGGACAGCTCCACCAGGTCGGCGTCCACGCAGTGCAGGGTTCCGACACCCGAGGCCACCAGGGCCTGCGCCGCGGTCGCGCCGGTCCCGCCCAGGCCGAGCAGGAGCACCCGGGCCTGCCGCAGGCGGAGCTGGACCTCCCAGCCGTGTTCCCTGGGTGTGAGATCCGCCCAGCGGAAGAAGGCGTAACTGCGGCTGTAGCGCTCCCGTTCGCGCGGGCTCAGCTCCGCGGGGAGGGCCGCGCCCGCGTCCTCGACGTGGCCGGAGCGCATCAGCTCGCCGACCAGCTCCGCCGCCTCCGCGAGGGGAAGCCCGGTCAGGCTCCCGGCGATCTCGGCGGGGGTACGGGTGCCGTCCATCGCCCGCAGGGCCTCCCACACCAGGCCGTCCGGGTCCTCGATCTCGTGGGCCACACCGTAGATCTGGCCGCCGATCCGGATCCTGCCGTCCGCGAGCCGATAAGTGGCGTGTTCCTTCTTCACTCTTGGCAGCCGCACGGCGTCTCCAGAGGGCCGGTCCGATGTCACACAGGCACCGAACCGGCCGAAACCGCTCGGCGTCAGTTGCCGCTGGAGTTGCTGGCGACGTTACCGGTCGTCTCGACCTTGTCGAGTCTGCGGATGCGGATCCTGGTCCTGGCCTCGGCCACGACCTCGGCGGGTTGCTGGCTCCTGGGGTTCTCGGCCATCACGCACTCCATCCGAATCGGTGTTGCTGGTGTTTCCTCCGAGCTGTCCGACTTACTGATGATCATAATGGGAGGCGAGGGAAACGACTTCAACCCTTCTTTCGGCATTAGTGTGATTTTGACGGTATTTACTTCTGAAGTAGGTCGTGCCCGAAGTAAGCAGTGCTGTCAAAGGCAGGACCACCCCCGCGAGACCGGCCAGTGTGAGAACCGGCGCGATCCCCAGAACGGCGCCCGCGGGGCCGGTCAGCACCAGACCGAGGGGGGTCAGCGCCGAGGCGGCGATCCAGTCCAGCGACGTGACACGGGCCAGCCGCTCGGCGGGCACCTCGCGCTGGAGCGACACCACCCACTGCACCGCGAAGACCTCCAGCCCGAACCCGGCCAGGGCGAAGCAGACGCAGGCGATCCAGGGGGTCTGCGGCAGCCACAGGGCCAGTGGCACCAGTCCGTACACCGTGAGCCCCGCTATCCCCGCGAGCCCTGACCTGCGGGGTTTCCAGACGATGCTGACGATCCCCCCGAGCAGGCCGCCGACGGACAGCAGCGCGAGGCTGGTCCCGTAGAAGGCGTCACCGCCGAAGTCCTCCCTGGCCAGAACCGGAAGCAGGACATGGACCGGGGCGATCGTGAGCATGGACTGCAGCGCGGTCACCACGATGACCGTGCCGATCCAGCGCCGCTGCCAGACTTCGCGCACGCCCTCCGCGATCTCCCGCCGGGCGGTGGTGCGGGGCGTGCGGACCACCGCGGGCTCCCGCAGGCGCAGCAGGGCGCACAGGCTGAGCGTGAAGACCCCCAGAGCGGCCAGGAAGGCGGCCCTGACCGAGGCGGTCGACACGAGGAAGGCGCCCAGGCCGGGGCCGGCGATCGCGCCGACACGCCAGGAAACGGCGTTCAGGGCCGCGCCCGCCGGTCGTTGCCGCGGTGTGAGCACCGAGCCCAGACACGCCTGGAAGGCGGGGCGGAAGAACGACTCGGCCGCTCCGGCGAGGAAGACCATCCCGCCGAGCACCCATGCCGACGTCACACCCGACAGGCCGACCGTGACCACGCAGCACAGGAACGCCTGCGAGGCGAGCATCACGTGCCGCCTGGGCAACCGGTCGGCCCACACCCCGCCGAGAAGCCCGAAGAGGACCAGGGCGGCCCAGCGCGAGGCGAGAACCGCGCCGACCGTGGTGGCGTCGCCGCCCGCGTTCAGCAGCGAGACGACCACCGCGACGGGAAAGATCTGGTCTCCGGCGACGGAGGCGATCAAACTAACCCAAAGGGTTCGGAACTCGCGGCTGCCCATCACCGAGCGGGCGAGCCATTGCCGCATCACACTTCGGAGGGCGCTCATGCTGGTGAATGATGCGCTATTTCCCTGTGGGTAACAAGGTTGTCAAGGATGCTGTAGTGCTTTGCGTATTTCGTCGTCATCGGGGGCCAAGTCAAACGCCCGTGTCAGATCGGCGACCGCCTCCTCCTCGCGTCCCAAGGCGCGCAGTGCCATCGCCCGGTTGAACAGCAGCACCGGATCCGCGCCCGGCTCGAGAGCGCGGGTGAAGTCGGCGACCGCGCCCTCGGCGTCGCCGGTCTCGAAAGCCAGCGCCCCCCGGTTGGCCCAGGCCGTCGCCAGTTCCGGGGCGATCTCCAGCGCCCGGTCGAAGGCCGCCCTCGCCCGTTCGGGACGGTCCTGCGCCATCTCGACCTGCCCCAGCGCGCACAGCAGATACGGGTTGAGCGGATCGAGCCCGAGTCCGGCCTCGGCGTCCGCTCTGGCCCTGCCGTACTCGCCGAGCGCGGCCAGCAGGCCCGCCCGGTTGGCCAGCCCGTCCACGAACTCCGGGTCCAGCTCGAGCGCGTGGTCCAGGTCGGTGAGAGCTCCCGCGTGGTCGCCGGTGGAGAAACGGATCTCGGCCCGGTTGTAGTACGGCTCGGGGAAGGGCGGGCCGACCCGCATCGCCGTCTCGTAGTCGGCGACCGCCGCCTCCAGCCTGCCCAGCCGGTGCAGCAGGTTTCCCCGGTCGATGTAGTAGTCGGGGTAGCCGGGGTCGATCCCGATCACCGTGTCCAGGTCCTCCAGCGCCTCCTCGGGGCGGCCCAGCATGACGGAGAGCTGCGCCCGGTTGGCCAGCAGCACCATCCGGTGGATCGGGTGCTCGTCCGGAGCCAGGTCCCGCTCCGCCAGGTCCAGCGCCTCCTGGACGAGCTCCAGCGCCTTGGCGGGGCGGCCGAGCCGCACCTCGACCAGTGCTCTGCCGTTGAGGTCGAAACCCAGCTTGAACGCCCGCTCACGCGGGTCGGGAAGCAGGGTGGAGATGGCGATCGCCTGGTTCACCCAGGCCAGCGCGGAGTCGAGGTCGCGCAGGGCGGGGTCGTGGTTGCGGACCTTGAGCATCGCCGTCGAGTAGGCGGCGGCCGCGTGCGTGGCAGGGGAGACGCTCTCGCGCCTGGCCGTGTCGAACAGGGCCTCCGCCTCGCCCTCGCGGCCCAGCGCGCCCAGTGCGGTCGCGGTGCTGTGCAGCAGCCGCCACCAGGTCCCCGGTTCGGTGTCCCGCGGGTCCGTCAGCGCCAGCGCGCGCAGCCCCAGCTCCGCGACCGCGTCGTGACAGCCCGCCTCCAGGCACCACTCGACGGCGAAGCGGAACGCCTCGACCGCCCTGTGCGGATCGGTGCCGTGCTCGCGGTGGTAGGGGATCGCGCCGAGCCGCGCCCCCAGCGTTCCCTCCCGCTCCAGCTCGTCGGCGAGCTCGTCGTGCGCCTCCGGGCTGAGGGGTTCCTCCGGCACGGCGCGCCCGCCGGTCACCACGGTCAGCAGTTCTGGGCGGATCCGGCGGCGCAGCACCGCCAGCAGTTCCCTGTCGGTCGGGTCGGCGTGGTGAACGTTCTCGACGACGAGCGTCCTGGGACCGATTTCGGTCAGGTACTCGCGGACGAACTCGGCGATCCCGTTCGACAGGCGCAGGGTCCGGCGGGGCGCGTGGACCAGGATCCGTTCCGCCTTCGGCAGCAGACCGGCGAGCGACCGGCGTCTGATCGGGATCAGGTCGTGCATGTCAGGCGCCACCGCCCGCAGCTCCGTGTCGTAACGGGCCACGAGTTCGGGGGGCGCGACGGGAACAAGGGCGGAGACGATCGCGCTCGCGGCCGTGTACGGCCCGCGCAGGCGCCGGTCGGCGTCCACGGGGGACAGGAGCAGGGGGGCGAGGGGCGGGTTCTCCTGAGGGAACGGTCCCAGACTCACCAGTCTCCTTTATGAGGTTTTATGCGTATATGGGGGCCGGCGCCCATCGCTGGGCGCCGGTTCTGTGACTCGACGTCAGCCGACGTGCTTGGGGCTGGCGGCTCCGCTGAGGGTAATCGTGCCGGGCTTGTGAACAATTACTCGCTTCATCGCGTGCCTCTCCCAGAAATAAGAACAAATCGCAAGTATTCGCACTAGTCACTCGGGTTGACAAGCTCTCTTTCTGAGAGTGGCCGGATCAGGACAACCCTATGGACAAATCGCCCGAATGCCCATATTTCTGACTGGGCTGTGCCGCCTGGGAGCGCTCCCCTTGGACCTTCGCCCTTGACGCCCGATCTCACCCACCCCTCTCACCCACCCCTCTCAGCCCCCCGTGAGGCCACCCCATGGGAGGCTGCCCCGTCCGCCCCGACGACGGAAACAGGGGCCGGGCGGTCGAGAGGGGGGGACGGGGCCGGACGTCGGAGCGACGGCAGGTCGCGTCCGGCGTCCGGCCCGGCAGGGGTTCCCGGACTCACCCCGTGTGAACGGGCTCCCGCTCGGCGACGGGAGCGGATGCGGATGAGGAACGACGGGGACGTCGGAAACGCTCCTTGATGTCTTCGACGATCGTGTAGAGGGTCGGCAGCAGGAGCAGGGTGAGAAGCGTCGAGCTGGTCAGGCCGCCGATGACGATCACGGCCAGAGGCCTGGAGAGGAAGCCTCCGTCGCCTGTCACGCCCATGGCCATGGGCGTGAGCGCGAAGATGGTCGCGACCGCCGTCATGATGACCGGCCGGACCCGGTGCCTGCCGCCCTCCACGACCGCCTCGCGGGCGCTCATACCGCTCTCACGGTATTGACGGACCAGGTCGAGCAGCACGATCGCGTTGGTCACCACGATGCCGACCAGCATCAGCATGCCGATCAGGCTGGGCAGCCCCAGCGGCGTCCCGGTCGCGACCAGCAGACCGAGGCCGCCGGTCGCCGCGAACGGGATCGAGATCAGCAGCATGAACGGATGCGCCAGGCTCCGGAACGTCGCCACCATGATCAGATAGACGATCAGGATCGCCGCGCCGAGAGCCGCGAACAGGCTGTTGAACGAGCTGGACTGCTGCTCGCTGACCCCTCCGATCTCAGCCGTGGCGCCCGCGGGCAGCTTCAGGGCGTCCAGGCGCTTCTTGAGGGCGGCGCTCGCCGCGCCGAGGTCCTGACCGGAGAACTTGGCGCTCACCGTGGTCGCGCGCTCCCCGTCGATCCGCGTCAACCGGGTGGGCGCCGTCACCGTCTCGATCGTGGCCACGTCGTCGAGCTTGACGGTCCGGCCGGCAGGAGTGGGGATCCGCAGGTTCCGCAGTGCGGTCACGTCGTCCGCCCGGGCGTCGACGTGCAGGGACATCTCGCGCTCCGCGCCGTCGAGCGTCACCTTGGCGACCTGCTCGCCCTGGGTGACGAGGGCCACGGCTCGGGTGATCTGACCCTCGGTGAGCCCGTGCGCCACGGCGGCTTCGCCGTCGACGCGCACGGAGATCTGCCTGGAGGTGCCGGCGATGCCGGCCTTGACCTCGGAGACGCCCTGCGTCTGCCGCATCGCCTCGCTGACGAGGTTCGCCGAGCGCGTCAGTGACGTCTCGTCGGCCGCCGACACGGTGACCGCGAGGTCGGTGCCTGCCAGCCCTCCCTCTTCGCCGAGGACGGTCACCTTGCCGGCCTCCGGGGCGGAGGCGGTCAGCTCGGCGAGCCGGGCACGAGCGGTCTCCCTGAGGGCCTTCATGTCCGAGCCCTCCTTGGCGGTGACGGAGAACGTCGCCACGTTCCGGGCCCCGCCCTCCTCGCTCCGGTCAGGGCCGACGGTGACCTGATAGGAGGCGAGCCCGGGCAGCCCCCTGACCGTCTCCTCCACGGTGCGCGCCGCCTCGTCGGCCGCCTGAAGGCTCGTCCCCGCGGCCAGTTCCTGACGTACCTGGAAGGTGTTCTGCCCGGAGCTGCCCAGGAAGTCGGTCTTGATCTGGGTGCCCATGCCCACGGTCACCACGAGGATCGCGAAGGCGCCCAGGAGCGTCACCCAACGACGTCGTACGGCGAAGCGGACGACGGGGACGTAGACGCGCTGGAGCAGGCCGTTGCGCTCCTTGGCCTCCGCGGCCTCACGGGTCACCCCGCCCTTGGCCGGCTTGAGGAACCAGTAGGCGAGCACCGGGATCACCGTCAGCGACACCAGCAGCGACGCCAGCAGCGCGATGGTGATGGTCAGCGCGAAGGTCGAGAACAGCGCGCCGGTGATCCCCCCGGTGAACGCGATGGGCAGGAACACCGCGACCGTGGTGAGCGTGGAGGCCGTGACCGCCCCCGCCACCTCGCCGGTGCCCGTCCTCACCGCCTGAAGCTTGGCCTCGCCGTAGCCCAGGTGCCGCTTGATGTTCTCGATGACCACGATGGAGTCGTCGACGACCCGGCCGACGGCGATGGTCAGGGCGCCGAGCGTCAGCATGTTGATCGTGAAGCCGTTGACCCACAGGCCGATGAGCGCGACCACCAGGGACAGGGGGATCGACAGCAGGGTCACGACGGTGGAGCGGACGGAGAAGAGGAAGACCAGGATGACCAGGGCGGCGAAGCCCAGTCCGAGCAGGCCCTCGGTGGTCAGGTCGCCGATGGACTCCTGGATGAACTCCGACTGGTCGAAGGAGACCTTCAGCGTGGTCGTGCCGCCGAGGGACCGGGTGAGGGCCGGCAGTCTTCTCTTCACCTCGTCGGCGATCGCCACGGTGTTTCCCGTGGGCTTGGCCATGACGGACACGTTCAGGCTCGGCCTGCCGTCGGTGCGGGTCAGCGTCTCCGGGCGCTCCTCGACGGCGCGCACGTCGGCGACGTCGCCGACGGTGACCTTCGGGGCCAGGTAGAGGTCGCGCACGTCGGCCAGGGAGCCGAAGCCCTCACCGATCTGCAGGGCGAGCGACTCGCCGTTCGCGGTGAGGGTGCCCGCGGGCACGACGGACCCGCTGGAGCCGAGAGCGGCGGCGACGGCCTCGGCGGTGAGCCGGTGTTCGCGAAGTCTGCCCTGGTCGAGGCGGACCTCCACGGACTGCTTCCGCTCGCCGCTGACCAGCACCTGGCTCACCCCGTCGATGTCGCCCAGCTCGCGGGGCGCGATCTCGGAGAGCCTCCGGCTCAGCGTGCGCTCGTCGTCGCCCGTCGCGGCGAGGAAGAGGACGGGGAAGTCGTTCGACATCCCCGGCGCGACCTGCGGGACCACGCGAGGCGGCAACTGCGCCTGTATCCGGCCGATCCGCTGCTGCAGATCCTGGACCGCCCTGTCCAGGTCGGTGCCGTACTCGTATTCGATCGAGATTCCCGCCAGGCTGTCACTGGAGAAGGAGGTGACCTTTTTCTGGCCGACCCCTCCCGTGACGGCCTCCTCGAGTCTCTCTGTGACGTTGCGTTCGACGATCTGCGGCGCCGCCCCGGGATAGACGGCCGTCACACTCGCCGTGGGCACGGAGAACGACGGAAGCAACTCCTGTTTCAAGGACATCGTGGCGATCGCGCCGAATATGAGCACCGCGATCGCCAGAAGTGCCACCAACGCCCTGTTGGCGAGGCTTATCCGGGTGAGAATGTTCAACGGAGGTCTCCCTCGGGAATGGTCATCCCACCCAGGGTTCGCGTTCCGGCCCGGCTCGCGATACCGGCCAAGGTCGCGGATCACATCAACGAAAGTCGCACCGCCGTGGTCTTTGGTCGATGCTCCTCGCCTGCCGCCGGTCCGGGGGCGAAACGCCGGACAGCGTGAACGGACCGCGTGGATCGCGGGCGCGCCGGACGCGTGCGGAGGGGGCCGGTCACGCGCGGTGGATGCGCCGTCCGCTGACCTCGACAGGAGTGATCCGGATGTGGAGCTCACGTTCGCCGCCGGCCCACGGCTCGACGTCCGTGGCCGTCACCGCCGCCTGTTCCCGCTCCGAGGAGATGTGGTGGGCGGCGCCCCGGATGAGCACGCTCCAGCCCTGCCGTCTGGCCTCGTCGATGTGGTCGACCTCGAAGGCGACCTTGAAGTCGACCCCCTCGACGCCGGTGCGCAGGTTCGTGTCCAGCGGGCCGCCGAAGGCGGTGCGGAGCAGTACGGAGCCCTCGTGCATCGTGTAGTTGACCGGCAGGATGAGCGGGCCTGTGGGAGTGTCGAAGGCCACCCGGCCCACGCCTCCGGCTGAGACCAGGCGCATGCACTCGTCGGCGTCCAGTTTCTCCAGCCGCGGTGGCCGGGTCGCGCGGGTGCTCTCCGGGGGCAGGTCCACGGTGGCTCCGAGCAGTTCCTCGCTGCTGGTTTCGAGCGCCGCGGCCAGCCGGTCCACGGTTCCCGCGCTGGGGGAGGCGGCGTTCTCCTCCAGATAGCCGAGATAGCCGGGGTCGATTCTGGCCCGCCCCGCCAGTTGTTCCCGGCTCAGGCCGAGAGACCTGCGCCGTTGCGCGACCCGGCGGCCGAGGTCGCCCGGTGCCGTGATGTGGTCGGTCATGAGGATCCCCCGTTCGCGGATGAGTGGAAGGCGCGGCCCGCGGTGGCTTCACCGCCTTCGCGGCGGCTCCCGCTCCGATCCCCGCCGGTCACCTCTCGTCGTCTCCGGTGACCGCGGGTGCCGGCGCGTCTCATACCCCGCGAACCGGCTGATCACTCGGTTCCCCGGACCCGGCGGGAACGCCTCAGCGCGGCAGCGGGGTCCGTTCCCCCGTGGCGTCGGAACCGGAATGGGCGCGGGGTTTACGGAGAAACGGCATCCCGGGAAGGCCCACGTTGATGAAGGCTTCCGCCTGAAGCGCGGATATGCCGATGCGCGGCAGGTCACGGGCCGCCGGGTAGATCACGAACCTGGGGGTCCACTGGGGGTGGAACTTGGCGTTGAACCTGTACAGCGACTCGATCTGAAACCATCGGGAGAAGAAGACGAGGACGGCGTACCAGGCTCGCAGCACCGGGCCCGCGCCCAGTCGCTCGCCTCTGGCCAGCACCGCGCGGAACATGGCGAAGTTGAGCGAGACCCTGTTCACGCCGAGATCGGGGGCCGCCTGCAGCGCCTTGACGATCAGCAGTTCGTTGAGCCCGGGGTCGGCGTCGCGGTCACGGCGCATCAGGTCCAGGGAGATGCCGTCGTCACCCCAGGGGACGAAGTGCAGGACGGCCCTGATGTCCTCGCCGGGCAGGGCCGTACCCGTCTCGGCGGCCTTGTGTGCCGTGACGACGACGCAGTCGCCGTCGGCGGGGTCGCCGAAACGGCCGAGCGCCATCGAGAAGCCCCGTTCGGTCTCCGTGCCGCGCCATGAGTCGGCGGCGTTCCTGATCCGTTCCCTCTCCGGCTCGGCGAGGGTTCCGACCCGCCGTACCTGGCAGGTGTAGCCCGCGCGTTCGGTGCGCTTCACCATCTGCCGGACGTTGCGCATCGCTCTGCCCTGGAGGGTGAAGCCCGCGACCTCGACGACGGCCTCGTCGCCGATCTCGAGGGCGGACAGGCCTCCCTCCCTCGTCCAGACCTCCCCTCCGGTCTCGCTGCATCCGATCACGGCGGGCACCCAGGCGTGTCGCCTGGCCTCCTCCAGGAAGCGCCTGATCGCGCCCGGCCACGCCTCGGTGTCGCCGACCGGGTCACCGCTGGCCAGCATGACCCCGGCGACCACCCGGTAGGCGATCGCCGCCTTGCCGGAGGGGGAGAAGATCACGCTCTTGTCGCGGCGCAGGGCGAAGTAGCCCAGCGAGTCACGGGCTCCGTGCCGGGCGAGCATGGCCCGTACGGCCTCCTCCTGCCCGGCAGTCAGCTCGGCCACCGGTTTCTCCGGGCGCAACGCCAGGTAGAGGGTCGTCACCGCGGTGAGCAGCCCGAGACCCGCGAGGGAGAAGTAGACCAGGTCGGCTGTTCTCTCCGAGGAGTAGACGACCGGGCCCTCCAGACCGACGAGCCCCAGCAGCACGTGCTGGAACCGGTCGCCGAGGCTCGGGTCTCCGACGATGGTGTGCGGGTGGGCGTTGACCACCACCCAGCCGATGGCGACGTCCAGGACGCACAGGAGCAGGAAGTTCCACAGCGCCCTCCACCGGGTCCGGGGGTCGGAGAGCGCGTAGAACTCGCGCCGGTTGACCAGGAGCAGCGTGAGGAGCAGCAAGCTGATCAGGGCGCTGACGGGGCGGCGCAGGTGCAGGAGTTCGATGAGGGCGCTCAGCGGCAGCAGCAGGACCACGGCGCGCCAGGCTCGCACCTTCCTCCGCTTGAGCGCGTGCGCGATCATGACGAGCAGGATGCCCATGACGAGCGACGCCGCCTGGGCGAGGGAGGTGATCGTTCCAGGGAGGAAACCCGCGATCTCGCTCATCCGGGTCCCCCTGAACGGAGGGAACACGGCCTTGACGATGTCCAGGACTCCGATCGTCAACGCCGCGTAGCCCGCGGCGGCGGGCACCCAGGGGCGGGAGACAGGCGGACGATCCCTCATGAGAGGACATTACTGCTGGTCCGGCTATATGCGGATCATAGTCCTGCCTGGGCGGCGTCAACCTGTGAGGACACTGAACGGTGATGTCCGCCGCACCGTGCGAGGCCGGCCGACACGACGTTGACCGTGTCCTTGCCGCTTCCGAGTGACTTCGACCGTGAAGACGGGGTGTGGGAAAACAATGATCCCCCAGGTCTGCGACCTGGGGGATCATGAGATGGTGGACGATACAGGGATTGAACCTGTGACCTCTTCCGTGTCAGGGAAGCGCTCTCCCGCTGAGCTAATCGTCCTCGCCGAAGACAAGAGGTGGAGACGGGATTTGAACCCGTGTACACGGCTTTGCAGGCCGTTGCCTCGCCTCTCGGCCACTCCACCGAGTGGGGGCCGTAGCCCCTTCGAGCGGAAGACGGGATTCGAACCCGCGACCCTCACCTTGGCAAGGTGATGCTCTACCACTGAGCCACTTCCGCGTGTGTTTCCGGCCGAGCCGGTCTCACGGACAGAACTCTAGCGAATACTCGCCGACTCCCCAAACCGGAGCATGCGTCCCCGTCGGCGCGGCAGGCGATCCGGGCTCGGGCGACCGGCTCGCCGCGCCTCACGGTCCGGGGCCCGCGGAACGTCTCAGGGCCCGCCGGGGTGTTCGTCGCTCATGAGGCCGGCCGGATGGCGTGAACAGCCCGTAAGCCGCGAAACGCTTCAGGTGGGGCGTCTCGCGAGGCCGGTCCCGGTCGTCCTGGCCGTACGAAATCCTGCACGACACTTTGATCCTGGGCGAAGGATGTCTGGGTTAGCGTCGAAACATGGTTGCCGAACACGTCGCGGTCGACGCCGCCATCGCGCCGACCGCCGCGCTCATCGCCGATCCCACGCGGGCCGCCATGCTGACCGCGCTGCTGGACGGCCGCGCGCTGGCCGCGGGAGAGCTGGCCGCGCTCGCGGGGGTGAGTGCCGCGACCGCCAGCTCCCACCTGGCCAGGCTCCTGGGGGGCGGCATGGTCACCGTGGTGTCCCAGGGCAGGCACCGCTACTACCGTCTCGCGGGGCCCGAGGTGGCCGAGGTGCTCGAGGTCCTGGCGAGGGTCGGCGCGCGTCCCGAGACGCGTTCCCTGCGCCAGTCCCGCCAGGCGCGCCTGCTGGAGGAGGCGCGGACCTGTTACGACCATCTGGCGGGGCGCGCCGGTGTGGAACTGCTCCGCGCGCTTCTCGCGGCCGGATGCCTCGTCGGCGAGGAGGCCTTCGAGGTGACCTCGGAGGGGAGGGCGGGGCTCGGCGGGCTCGGTGTGGACGTCGACGCGGTCAGGGGCGCGCGGCGCAGGTTCGCCCCCGCCTGTCTCGACTGGACGGAGCGCCGCCCGCATCTGGGGGGAGCCCTCGGTGCGGCCCTGACCTGCGCTCTCATGGACCGGGGGTGGTACCGCAAGGGGGCGGTGCGCCGGGTGGTCGAGGTCACGGAGGCGGGCAGGGAAGGGGTGGCGGCAATCTTCGAATGTAAGGACCCAACCTTGCATGCACTAGTTACATAACGCGATGTAAGGGGCTAACATCGCATGCACCAGTTACCTGTGTGCACGTGAACGCGAAAGAGTGACAGCATGCGCGACAAAGCGGTCGTGAATGTCGGGCCGGAGCCGCTGAGCTTCGACGAGGTCGTCAGGGTGGCCCGGCACGGCGCCGAGGTGCGTCTCACCGACGACGCCGTGGCCGCCATGGCCGCGGCCAGGACACGCGTGGACGAGCTCGCCGAGAGCCCCACCCCCGCCTACGGCGTCTCGACCGGGTTCGGCGCCCTGGCCACCCGGCACATCGACCCCTCGCTCCGCGCTCAACTACAGCGCTCGCTGGTCCGCTCCCACGCCGCGGGGTCGGGCCCCGAGGTCGAGACCGAGGTCGTCAGGGCGCTGATGCTGCTGCGCCTGCACACCCTGGCGACCGGTCACACCGGCGTGCGCCCGAAGACCGCCAAGGTGCTCCAGAGCCTGCTCAACGCGTCGATCACTCCCGTGGTGCACGAGTACGGCAGCCTGGGCTGCTCGGGCGACCTGGCCCCGCTCTCCCACGTGGCCCTCACGATCATGGGCGAGGGCGTCGTCCGTGACGCCGCGGGCGACCTGGTCGAGGCCGCCGAGGCGCTCAAGCAGGCGGGCGTCGAGCCCGTCGAGCTGGCGGCCAAGGAGGGACTGGCGCTCATCAACGGCACGGACGGCATGCTGGGCATGCTCATCCTGGCCATGGACGACCTCGGCCGCCTGTTCAGGACCGCCGACGTCGCCGCCGCCATGAGCGTCGAGGCCCTGCTCGGCACCGACCGCGTCTTCGCCGCCGACCTGCAGGCGCTGCGCCCGCATCCGGGCCAGGCCGCCAGCGCGGCCAACCTCAGGGCACTGCTCAGGGACTCCGGGATCATGGAGTCGCACCGGGACGGCACCTGCACCCGCGTCCAGGACGCCTACTCGTTGCGCTGCGCCCCACAGGTCGCGGGAGCCGCCCGTGACACCCTCGCGCACGCCGCCGCCGTCGCCGCCCGCGAGCTCGCCTCCGCCGTCGACAACCCGGTGGTCCTGGCCGACGGCAGAGTCGAGTCCAACGGCAACTTCCACGGCGCCCCCGTCGGTTACGTGCTCGACTTCCTGGCCATCGCGGTCGCCGACGTGGCGAGCATCTCCGAGCGCCGTACGGACCGCATGCTCGACGTGGCTCGCAGCCACGGCCTGCCCGCCTTCCTCGCGGACGACCCCGGCGTGGACTCCGGGCACATGATCGCCCAGTACACCCAGGCCGCGATCGTCTCCGAGCTCAAGCGCCTGGCGGTGCCCGCCAGTGTGGACTCCATCCCCAGCTCCGCCATGCAGGAGGACCACGTCTCCATGGGCTGGTCCGCGGCGCGCAAGCTGCGCCGTTCGGTGGACGGCCTGACCCGGGTGCTCGCGGTGGAGATCCTCACCGCCGCCAGGGCTCTGGACCTGCGCGCGCCGCACCGGCCCGCCCCCGCCACCGGGGCCGTCGTCGCCGCGCTGCGTCAGGCGGTGGCCGGTCCGGGACCCGACCGCTTCCTCGCCCCGGAGATCGAGGCGGTGACGCGGCTCGTCGCGGACAACGCGGTCGTCGCCGCCGCCGAGTCCGTCACCGGGGCGCTGGAATAGCCGCCACCACCTCGACCTCGATCAGCAGCCCCGGCACGAACAGCCGTGACACCTCCACGGTCGTGCTGGCCGGGGGCTCGCCGGTGAAGTAGCGTCCCCGGACCTCCCCGTACTCCCGCACCAGCGACATGTCGGTGAGGAACGTCCGGACGTGCGTCACGTCGTCGAACGTGCAGCCCTGGTCGGCGAGGACGCGTGCCAGCAGTTCCATCACGTACTCCGACTGGCGCGTCATGTCCCCCTCGCCGACCACCCGGCCCTGCTCGTCCAGCGCCACCTGCCCGGAGACGAACAGCAGGTCGCCGGTCCTGGCGGCGTGGGAGTAGTAGCCGTTGGTCGCCGGGACCGAGGCCGGGTTCAGCTTCCGGACGCCGGTGCGGCGTGCCGTGCCGACGTTCCCGAAGACGGCTGTCAGATCCTTGTCGCCGAGCCCGGCGGAGACCGCCTCCAGCAGCCTGTCCCTGGCCGAGGCCGCGAGCGTCTGCCGCGGGTGCGAGGCCAGCGCCAGGTCCTTGGCCGCGAGCCCGAGAGCGTACCGCGTCTCCGGTGGGCCGTCCTCGACGGCGGGGCGGACCCGCTCGACCAGGGAGCCCAGCGGAGTGTCGCCGAGCACGTCCAGCAGCGCCCCGGTGTCCACGCCGGTCGCCTCCGCGTACGCGAGGTTCTCCGCGAGCAGCACCTGGGCCGGGACCAGCGCGCTCATCACCGCCAGCTTCATCGCCGCCCCCGCGCCGGGGCCGCCGACCTCCCGCACCCGCCCGAAGACCTCCAGCACCTCGCGGCAGCGCGCCAGATCCTCGGGCAGCCCGCCGGCCAGCACCGTCAGCGTGCCGTCCGCCGCGGGCAGCACGCTGCCGAGCACCGGCGCGTCCACCAGCCCGACCTGGGAGGGCAGCCGGTCGCGGAGCTCGGCGACGGCCTCGGGCCCGATCGTGGACATCTCCACGACCAGCGTCCCCGAACGCAGTCCGGGCGAGGCGTCCGACAGCACCCGCTTCACCGTCGCCGGGTCGCTGAGCATCGTGATCACCAGATCCGCCTCGGCCACCGCCTCAGCGGGGGAGGGAGCGGCGACGGCTCCCTCGATCACGCGGAAGGTGCGGTTCCAGATCGTGACCTTGTGTCCCGCCGCCACGAGCCGCCGAGCCATCGGGGCGCCCATGCGTCCCAGACCGAGAAAAGAAATCATGCCCGCCACGCTAGGAGGCCCGGAGGCATTCCACCAGCGACTAGATTTCATGGAACCCATGCGTAGGAGGAATGTGGACGTCGACTCGCTGCGCCTGATGGACGCCGTCGCCCGGACGGGGTCGTTCACCGCCGCCGCCGCCCTGCTCAACTACACCCAGTCCGCCGTCTCCCGGCGCATCGCCTCCCTCGAACAGCGGGCGGGCGGCCCGCTGTTCGAGCGGCTTCCCCGCGGCGTACGGCTCACACCGGCGGGCGAGGCCCTTCACGTCCACGCCAGGGCCGTGCTGAACCGGCTGGCCATGGCCGAGGAGGAACTGGCCGGAATCCACGGCGGCTACCGGGGACGGCTGCGCGTCGGCGCCTTCGCGACCGCCAACGTCGCCCTGGTCCCCAGAGCCCTCCGGGCTTTCGGGCAGCGCTTCCCCGAGGTCGCCCTCACCCCGGTCGAGGGGCCGAGCGGCGGCCTGTTGCGCCGGATGCGCGAGGGCGCCCTCGACATCGCCGTGATCAGCGACTACCCGTCGGGCCTGCCGTACGACGAGGAGGTGGAGACGGTCGAGCTGGTCGAGGACGAACTGCTGATCGTGCTGGCCCCCGACCACCCGCTGGCGGGCAAGGAACGGCTCGACCTGCGCGAGCTGCGGGAGGAGACCTGGATCGAGGCGCCCCCGCCAGGGCAGACCACCATGCTGGACGCGGTGTGCGCCCTGGCCGGATTCGCTCCCCGCGCCAAGCTCAGGATCGCCGAGTGGACCGGCAAGTTCGGGTTCGTCGCCGCCGGGCTCGGCGTCACGCTGGTGCCCGCCATCGCCGCGCGGGCCGTACCGGCCGGTCTCGTCCTGCGTTCCCTCGGAGACCTCGCCCCACGCAGGACCGTCTACGCCGCCCTGCCGCGCACGACCCCGCCCACAGCGCTGCCCGCCGCCCGCACGCTGGTGCGCTTCCTGAGCGAGGCGGCGGGACAATAGCGGAGTGCACGACTCATTCGCCCACGTAGGGGATCATCTGGCCATCCGGCTCCGCGACGTCACCACCGACCTGTCCGCCCTCGACGGCCGGGGGTGGTGGGCCGTGGTCGTCGACTACGAGGGCAAGGTCACGTGCGCGAGGTTCGACGACGTACGGCCCGCGCCACTGCCCGCGCCGCGTGCCCCGTGGCGCGGACCGCACCCCTCCTCGTGGCGCAGCTCGCTGGACCAGGCCGCCTACGAGGACGGCGTGCGCCGCATCCGAGACCGCATCGAGCGGGGCGAGGTGTACCAGGCCAACCTGTGCCGGGTGCTGACCGCGCCGTTGCCCGGGAACCCGGATCCGCTGGGGCTGGCCGTACGGCTGGCGGAGGGCAACCCCGCCCCCTACGCCGCGACGGTGAGCCTGCCCGGGCTGAGCGTGGTCTCCGCCTCACCCGAGCTCTACCTGTCCAGGGAGGGCGAGGTGATCGAGTCCAAACCGATCAAGGGAACCGGGGCCACCGCGGACGACCTCCTGGAGAAGGACTACGCGGAGAACGTGATGATCGTCGATCTGGTCCGCAACGACCTGGGCAGGGTCGCGGTGGTCGGCTCGGTGAGCGTGCCCGCGCTGTGCGAGGTGGAGGAGCATCCGGGGCTGGTGCATCTGGTCTCCACGGTCAGGGCCAGGCTCGCCCCCGAGTTCGGCTGGCCGGAGCTGTTCGCGGCGACGTTTCCCCCCGGCTCGGTGACCGGCGCCCCGAAGTCCTCGGCCCTGCGTGTCATCAGCGAGCTGGAGTCCGAGACGCGCGGGCCGTACTGCGGAGCCGTCGGCTGGGTCGACGCCGACCGGAAGCGAGCGGCGCTGGCCGTGGGGATCCGCACCTTCTGGCTCTCGCCCGGCGAGATCCGTTTCGGTACCGGCGCGGGCATAACCTGGGGCAGCGACCCGCGCAGAGAGTGGATCGAGACCGAGTTGAAGGCCTCTCGGCTCATAGCGCTCGCTTCAACATCAGATCCAGCAGTTTCAGGAGGAACCCGATGAACGTACCTGTATGGGTCAACGGGGAGCTCATTCAACCCGAACAGGCGACAGTCTCGGTGTTCGACCACGGCCTGCTGGTCGGTGACGGCGTGTTCGAGACGGTCAAGTCCGTCAACGGCGCGCCCTTCGCGCTCACCCGCCACCTCGACCGGCTCAGGGTCTCCGCCGGACGCCTGGGCCTGCCGGAGCCGGACGTCGAGGCGATCACCGAGGGCGTGCGCGCCTGCCTGGCGGAGGCGCCTGCCTGGCGGCTCGGCAGGATCCGCATCACCTACACCAGCGGCCCCGGTCCGCTGGGATCCGACAGGGGGGACAGCGGGGGGACCACCGTGGTGGTCGTCGCGGAGCAGCCGTCGTTCCCGGCGACCGCCGACGTCGTCGTCGCGCCGTGGCCCCGCAACGAGCGCGGCGCGCTCGCCGGAGTCAAGAGCACCTCCTACGGCGAGAACGCCATGGCGCTGTTCCACGCCAGGTCCAGGGGCGGCGGCGAGGCGATCCTGGGAAACCTGGCCGGGAACCTCTGCGAGGGCACCGGCAGCAACGTCTTCATCGTCCGTCAGGGACGCCTCGTCACCCCCACGCTCGCCTCGGGCTGCCTGGCGGGGGTCACCCGCGCGCTCACGCTCGAATGGTGCGGAGGCGTGGAGGAGGAGATCCCGCTTTCGGCCCTCTACGAGGCCGAGGAGGCGTTCCTGACCTCCACGACCCGCGACGTCCAGCCGATCCGCATGGTCGACCAGACGCTGCTCCCCGCCGCGCCCGGGCCGATCACCGCCAAGGCTATGCGGATCTTCGCTGAGCGGAGCGCGGCCGACATCGACCCGTGACGGGTCACTCCGGGTAGGACACCTGGGTCTGGGCGTTCAACGTCTTCGTCGTGACCTTCTTGGCCGGGTCGGTCAGCGGGTCGTCGATCCGGAGGACGTCCAGGCCCCTGGTGATGTCGCTGGAGTAGATGTGGCCGTTGTAGTAGTAGGCCGACCATGATCCCGCGGCCGCGTCGACGGGGCCGCGCTCGAAGAAGCCGATCTCCCTGGGGGCGGCGGCGTCGGTGAAGTCCCAGACCGAGACCCCGCCCTGGTACCACGACTGGACCATGATGTCCCTGCCGGGGACCGGCAGCAGCGCCCCGTTGTGCGCGACGCAGTTCTCGTCCCGCTCCTGCTCTCTCGGGATCTTGAAGTAGCCGCGGAGCGTAAGCCTGCGGTCCTCACCGAGGTCGTAGACGGCGTTCGCGCCGTGGTTCCTCGGGGTCTCCGAGTCGCAGGTCGCGCTCATGCCGCCGCCGAGCTCGTCGCTGAAGACGACCTTGGTCGCGGCGTTGTCGAACGTGGCCGAGTGCCAGATCGAGAAGTTCTCCTTGTCGCGCACGTGTTGGATCACCTTGGGGTTCACCCGGTCGGAGATGTCCAGCAGGACCCCGTCGCCGAAGCAGGCGGCCGCCGCCAGGTCCTTCTCCGGGTAGGCCGTGATGTCGTGACAGCCGCCCTCACGCGGCTCCTCCACCGACAGCACCGGCTGCGAGACCACCCTGGCGGCGGCGGGGTCTCCCGTGGGGACCTCGACCACGGAGAAGTTGTTGTGCGGACCCGGGCAGGTCGGCTCTCCCGGCACCGGCCCCGCGGAGGAGACGTAGAGGTAGAGCGTGTCCTTGTCGCGCCCGGGGACGAGGGTGTGGGTGTGGGAGCCGCACTCGGTGGCGACCGCGGAGACGAACCTGGGGTGGGCCTTGTCCGTGATGTCGAAGATCCGGATGCCCTCCCAGCCTCCGCTCCGCCCCTCCTCGCCCTCGTCCTCCTCGCGCAGGCCGCCGGCGCACTCGGGGCCGCTTCTGGGGGTGTCGACCGACAGGAACAGCAGGTTCCCGCTCACCGAGACGTCGTTCTGCTCGCCGGGGCACAACACCCGGCTGACCACGGCGGGCCTGGCCGGGTTCGACACGTCGAGCACCGTGAAGCCGTCGAAGTTGCCGACGAACACGTGGTCGTCCTGGAAGGCCAGGTCGGTGCTCCACGACTGGGGGCCGTCCAACGGAGCCTCGGAAGGCACGTTCGCCAGGTGCTTGACGTTGGCGCTGTGCAGGGCGTCCCCGGTGGTTTTCACGGCCGACGGCGTCCAGGCTGAGCCCCGCAGGGCCGGCGGCTCGGGATCGGCGCCGCATCCGGCCACCAGAAGCAACGCTGCCAGGCCGAATGCCGCTGTCGATCGCACCATGCCCCCGTTTTGGTAAGTGTCCTTGCCCCATTATTGAAGGTATGCGAAGGATGCGTTTGCCATACGGGGGCGTTGCGGCGATCTTTGCGGCGACGGTTCTCTCCGGCTGCGCCATGGCGGGAACCGGTGAACGGGTCCCGCTGGTCGCGGGCACGGACGCACCGGTGATCATCCCGGGCGGGCCGGGGGACGCGGGCCGTACGGCGACGCCCGGCGAGCGTCTCGGCGAGTCCGAGGCCCGTGTGACGGCGGCCGACGTGCGATTCGCGGAGAACATGGTCCCGCACCACAGGCAGGCGCTGGAGATGGCCGCGCTGGTCCCCTCCCGGTCGTCGTCGCAGGAGCTGCGGAGACTCGCCGAGCGGATCACCGCCGCGCAGCGGCCGGAGATCACGGCGATGACGTCATGGCTGAGGTCGGTGGGCAGGGTTCCGCGAGGCCATGACGACCACACGGTCCCGCCGGATCGGATGAACCGGCTCAGGGCCGCCAGGGGAGCGGCCTTCGACGACCTCTTCCTGAACCTGATGATCACTCATCACGAGGCGGCGGTGGAGATGGCCGCGCGGCAGCTCAGAGAGGGCGCCGACAGGGTCATGCTGGCCACCGCCGAGGACGTCGTCTCCGGTCAGGGCGTCGAGATCGCCCGGATGCGGGAGCTGCTCGCGACGTGGGCGTCGCGGAGGTCATGAACTCCAGAGCATGTTGCTCAGCTCGGCGTCGAGGTCCATGAAGTCGGTCTCACGCCCTGCGGGCACCAGTTCGTACGTGCGGTGCAGGAACTCCGTGAGCGGTGCCAGGGGCACCTCGAACAGGGCCTGTCCGAACGGCGACGTGAGACTGATGTGCAGCGTGCGCTCGCCGTCTGCGCGCGCGGGCCACACCTGGACGTCTCCGTCGCCGACTCGCCGCACGATGCCGACGGTCAGCAACTCGCGGGCGAAGATCCACTCGACCGGCTCGTCGTTCCCCACATGGAAGGCCATTCTGATCGCGTAGGGATCATCGGCCGTGTAGCTGAGTCCGGCGAGCAGGGGGACGGTGGTACGGTCGGGGACCACAAGCCGAAGGCCCAGCTCGGCAGAGACGGTGGAGCTGTTCATCGTCAGCCAAACCTTTTTCGTCGTCGGTCCCCTCTTCGGGGCTTTCACTGCTCTGGCGGACTCTCTTCGTCCCGAGCTATGACGCGGAACAAAGAAACCTGTAGGAAAGATTCCGCCTCCGGGCCCTTCTGTAACACACATCACAGCGCGACATTTGGGCATCTACCTGGCTAAACATCACCAACAGGGCCATATTTGCAAGGGTTTTGCGTATCGTTTTGGTCACCGTCGACTCCCCCCTGGGGGCGTCTCAGGCGATAGAGGTCGAGCCTGGGTCGTACGGTGCTTCTACGGATCAGGACGATGCTATGACACCGTAGCCCCCCGCCGGACGCATCCCAGGACCTTTGGCTCCCGTCCGTGTCGCGCCTCAAGATCCTTTCCCTCGTGGGCGTCACTTCGCCAGTGCTCCCGGATTGCTGTATGGTTTTCCACGTCGGCACCGAGAGGTGCGAGACAGGGCGGGCGATTAGCTCAGCGGGAGAGCGCTTCGTTCACACCGAAGAGGTCACTGGTTCGATCCCAGTATCGCCCACACAGATGTGACGCAGGTCAGAGCCCGCCGGTTGACACCAACCGGCGGGTTTTTCGCTGCCTGGCACCGGGCGATGTCCGATTCCGGGAGCGAAGCGGAAACGGATCTTGAAAGTCCGATTCCCGGGGGCCGAGGCGCCCCACCACCCCCTCCCGTCCGCTAGAAGCGAACTCCGGCCAGCCTGCCGGACCGCCCTGCGGCGAAGATTCCTCGGCTGGAGAATCTGAGACACCGCCGCGTCCCGGTACGGCTCGAGCAGCCGATCCAGAAGCGGCGCCGTTGAGCGGCGAGGGATACCCGCCTGCCCCCACACCGCCTCCAGGGCGGCCCGCTCCATGAGCGCGGTCTCCCACCGCTTCTGCAGCGCGTCCATCGCCTCGCCCCGCCTCTGCTCCGACACGTGCGTGTAGTGGTCCCGCGTCGCCGAGGCGATCCGCACGTCGTCCTCCACCGAGTGGCCCACGCGTTCGTCCGCGGGCGAGGTGGTCTGGGTCGAGAACCAGTGCCTCGCTCCATCGCACTGCCATGAAGGCGTACAGGAGCTCCCGGGTGAGGTCGTCGTCCTGCCCTGACATGGCTGCCACCCGCTCGGCGAACAGCAGCGCCTCCAACGGAGTTGGTACGGTCGCGCCTTTGTTCTTCTTCGCCAAGGCCTTCTCCGCCCGCCGGACTCCGCGGCGTCCCTTGGCCTTGGGCTTGGCCGCGGGGTTGAACTGGATCCGATGGGGGATGGCCGCTGACAGGCAGAACGGCCGTCGTAGACCGACTTCCAGGTGCCGCTGACGGCCTTGCACTCGTCGTCCTGCTGGACGTTTTTGCCGTCCCGCTTGAGGATGACCTCCTGGGGGTCGCAGCCGGAGCCCTTCCTGCTCTGACTCTGCCAGTGCGGGAACTTCGATCTCGAGTAGCCGGCCATCGAGTGGGACTGGGCGACCGTGCGCGATCCCAGCGCAGTGCGGGCCGCTGCGGCGGTAATTGGCGTCGGCAGGCCGGCGGCGGACACTGCGGTGACGGCTTGAGCCGGGGCGGCGTCGAGTGCGCCGAGCCCGGGGCCCGTGCCGTCATGGTGGCGCGGTGGGGTGATCATGCGCAGGTGGAGGCGGCAACATCCTCGTCGCGGCGTTAAGCGTGTGATCGACTACTCATAGTTATGTTCGTGAGGTCATCCACTCCGCGAAAGGGATCATCCGATGCGCCGCATCACAGCCACCCTGGTTACCCTCACCGCCGCCACAGCCGTGGCCCTGGTCCCGCCCGGCTCGGCCTGGGCGGCGAACGGAGCACTGTGGGTCAACGGCAAGCGCCACCACAACCCCAGCGGCTGCTACACCGTCAGGCCTGGGTCGCTTTCGGTGACCAACCGCACCAACACGGCGGCTGTCATCTACGAAGGCTATAGGTGCAATCACCGGATACTCGGTGCTGTCGGGCCCGGCCAGCGCGGCGCATGGGAGTCCGGCGGCAGCATCTATATCAACTAACGAGAACCGGTGCCCTCGCCCGAGTTGGGCGGGGGCTTCTTGTGATCGCCCTGTCAGCCAGGCAGGCTCAAAGTGGAGAACGAGTCGAATCGGACTGCGCGTCTGCTCTCCTCGATCCAGAAAACGCAGAACACCATCTGCCCGTCGTGCCGCGTTCCCGGAATGCGGCTGCGCCACAGGTTGGGGAAACCCTCCACGCGGGCGGCCCCTTGATAAGGGTCCACGTAGCGATCCAGGGCCCAGTTCACGACCGCGGTCAGGATCTCCTTGCGGGCAGCCGAGGCGGGTTCGTTCAGCTCCCAGATGTCCAGGGCCTCACGTAAGTTCTCCAGCTGGTAGTTGGCGGCGTCAGGCACGGGCCGCCAGCCACGCGCGGATGTCCTCCGGGCTGTCCGGCCTGGCCGGCTGTGCTCGCCGTTTCTCGGCGCCTTCCAGCATGCGGGCGAGGTCGGCGGGGTCGGGCTGAGGCTCGTCGTCTTCGTCGTCGGCTTGGTTGGCGAAGAACTCGCGGATCCACTCCAGTTCGATCCGGGCGTTCCCGCCCGGGGGCCGGCCGTGGTCGGCGCGCCGCCAGGGATCCTCGCAGTGGGTGAGGTTCTCCAGGTCCGTCGCAGACAGGTTGCCGTACCTGCTGAGGACGTAGCCGACGGTGTTGAGCTCGGCCTCTGACAGCAGGGGAGGCTCCTCGATGTGGATGTCGCCGTACTTTTCGTCGCCCCAGAGTTTGCCGACGACCGGTCCCATGTCCCACGCGGAGATCGACTCTCCGAACAGGGGCTTGCCGAAGGCTGCCAGGTGGTGTCCCTGTGCGTAGTACAGGAGTTTGTGGAGCTTTTTCACGCCTATGCCGGGTTGCCGTTGGCGGAGTGCTGCGGCGATGGCGTGAGCTGAGACCGGCATGTCGTCAGGGTACGGCTCATCGCTGGAGGGACGTAGGCTCATTTCGTCATCGCGCTTCCCGAACATGTGTTCCATCATGGCTGATGGGAGTGACAGTTCCTCGCCCGACACCTGGTTAATCTCGTGAGGTGGCAAAACTGCTCCGTCGAGATTCGTCGGCCTCAGGATCCATGTGGCTCATGGTGCCCTGTGTGGACGATCATGCGCCCGCCTGACTGCGCGCGAATGTGGTCACTGCTCGTTTGGCGCGGGCGTCTGCATGATGGCCGCGACCTCCTCGCTCGCTCCGGCATCGTGGGCCCGCCAGGCGCGGCGGGCGTCGTCGGCGAGGCGTACCGGGGCAGCGGTCATCGCGCCGAGCTCGGGATCCATGCCGCCCATGCTCGCGATGAGGTGATCGTGCGTAGGCTGGCTGTAACACCAGATCCGGCTGGAACGGTGAAACCGCGTGCAGATTCCACCTCCTCCTGCCCTCGACTGGACGTATCAGGTCGCCGCTCGGGCCTTCGGCGCCGCCGTGGTGGTACGGGGCGCCGCCCCCTGAACACGAGAAGACCGCCCCGCCCCGAAGACGCCGAGGGAAGCGGCCGGAGTTCCTGTGCCAGTGCCGGGCGACCCTCTCTGCGGCGCTACCGCCGAGGGCGGGCGGCGCGGTGGCGTGTCCGGGCGAGCATGAGCAGCACCGGAAGGCACAGCACGGCAACGGCGTAGGCGAAGTACCGCACAGCGGTGAGAAGTCCGGCGGAGACGGCGAGGAGGCCGACGCCGAGCCCGACGGCGAACTGGCATGTACGACGTTCGCCCTACCGGTCAGCAAGTCCACCCAGAGCGGCCACTTCAAAGCCCTGCGGGAAGCCGGCGTGATCCGCCAACGCGACGAGGGAACTCGGCGTTTGAACCGTCTGCGCCGAGACGATCTCGACGCCCGCTTCCCCGGACTGCTCGACCTTGTCATCCCCCAAGGGCGTGAGGTGATCGCCGGCTGGTGACCGGAGCAGTGCCCGGCGTCGGCGGAACCGGTCCTGACCACTCGCCCTGAACAGGGGAAACGACGCGGGAACCTCAACGGGCGCCGTCTGTGCGGGGACCGCCGTGCCTGACGTCTCCGACGCCGCCGTCCGTGCTGTCGCGAGATCCTCCGAGCCCGGACCGTCCACATCGTCTGTCAGGCGTTCCCGAGCGGAGGCGACCAGTGATCCCGAACGACTGTCACGCGCCGGGAGCCCGGTACACCACCTCCTGCCTTGCGGCCTCGTCGATCTCCTCCGCGGTCAAAAGCACCACCGTCCGCGTTCTTGCTTTGCCGGCTGCCGACACGGTGAGGCCCACAGCCGCCGAAGCCACGTTGTTCGGTATTTCGGCGATGACGTAGACATCGGTCTCGCCGAACGCGAAGTACACCTGTTCGACCCGACCGCCGACGCTCTCCACCAGGCGCTCCACCGCTTGGCGCCGTCCGGTGCCTCCTTCTTGAAGCACCCCTTTGAGGCCGTCCACCGTATAGCTCGCCTGAATGAGGTATTTGGGCATGATCGAGTCCCCTTCCCGTACCATCGCCCCAGCGTGAGGCGGTTACGAGGCGGGCTGTTCTCGGCTTCGGGTGACGGTAATCCCACCCGTTGCACTGATTTCCCTCTCTTCCTTCACCGGAACGGAGCAGGCAGGGAGGTGTTGATCGCTTGATTGGAAACCTGCTGTGATGTTGAAACCGTAGGCGTCAAGGGCTGGTCGGATATGCGTCGCTCGTGCCCGCACTGTCAAAAGGACGTTGATGGCCTTGGAAGAACACCCTGGCTCCTGGACCTACGACCCGGACGCCGGCGCAACCTACTTCTATCTGCACGGTCCGATCCCGGACGGGGGAGTGGCCCGCATGGTGCCGGTGGATGCCATGGTCAACCTCGACCTGGACGCCGACGGGCGCGTCATCGGCATCGAAATCCTCGCCACCTGGCCGCAGACGCCGGCCGCATCGAGAGAACCCGCAGGCAAACCGAACGCTGGCTACGCCGGCACGTCGGCCGTCTCGAAGCGGCCGAAGGCGTCTGGCTGCGCCCGAATGGCGACCGCCGACCCGACACCGTCTGGAAAGCCGAGGTCTACCGGCAGCACTTCGCCGGCCGGGAGATCGCCGGAGTCATCGAGGACCGTGTCGGGGTCGTCCGCATGTGGCGCGGCCTCGGCCTCACCGTGCTCCAGGTCGCCGAGGGCGACTACTGAGGTCACGGCGGTCACCCAGACGGGGGCCGCCGGCCAGCTGTTCGGCTTCGTGGTGGAGCGCCTCGACGAGCAACAACTCCAGGCGCAGTTCCTCGTCCACCAGGTCGTCGAGCGCGTCCATGACCGTCCTCCTCGGGCTGGGGGACGGTTCACGGTGCCCGGAAGGCGGCAGATGTAACAGGCGATCTGAAGTGATCAATCTCTCTTCCAGAGAGGCTCTTTTTCGGTGTGCGCGCTGAAACCACACAGATGTCGTGTGGGGCGGGTGTCCGGACAATCTTGACTCGTCTCCTGCGGGGCGTATCGTCCGATTTGGAAAGTTTCTTAACCGAAGCGCCAATCGCCTTCGGAGCCGGAGGAAGCGCCCATGAGAAGAACCCGGGCCGCGGCCGTGTCCGCCACCGCCCTGCTCGCCGCGTCGCTGCTGGTGGGCTCCGCATCCCCCGCCCACGCCGCCCCGACGGGCTGTACCACCTGGCAGGAGGGGTACGTCGTCCACAGTCAGTGCACGGGCGGCACAGGCACGCAAGCGGTTTACGTGAGTGGCCTGCACGTGAACCCCGCAGTGGGATGGGTCGCCATGAGCGGCCCCCGGGTGGGGGTGGGCGAGATATCGTCGGTCAACTTCCCGGGCACCGTGTGGTATCGAAGCACCACCGTGTACGACTGACGCGACGCCGGGCGGCATGACGACGCCCCCGCCTCCAGCGCGGAGGACGGGGGCGTCGGCGCGGTCTCGGCGGTGCTCGCCACGCGGCGGTTCCCGCGGCGATCGTTCCTCGCCGGTGGCGAGGTTCTTCCGGAGCTCGTCGCCGCTCTCCACTCGACGGCCTTCGACACGCTCCCAGCCGTCAACGATTTTCTCAATTGAAAGCGGCATTCGCCCTTTGAATCGCGGAGGAAGCGAACGTGAAAAGAAACCGGGTCGCTGCCCTGTCGGCCACCGCCTTGCTCACCGCCGGGCTGCTGATCGGCGTCGCGTCACCTGCCCACGCCATTCCGGGAACCTGCACGGCCGACACGGGGAGAACGGACCGCGTCTCCAGTTACTGCGCGACCGGCACCGGAGAACACCAGATCGCCGTCAGCTACCTCCACCGCAACGGTCAGCGCATGGAGGCGAAAGGCTCATGGGCGTCGGTGGGCCAGACCTCCTACGCCGACATCAACGGGACGGTCCTGCTGTGGTGGATCAATCTGAGGTGAGGGGCATGGCGACGCCCCCGTCTCCGGTGCGGAGGGGCGGGGGCGTCGCCATGTGGGGGGCAGGGCGGTCGGCCGCCTGCGGTCGTCGCTCTCCCGGCGCCTGCCGGGAGAGC
>NZ_BSEV01000023.1 GCF_027922005.1 Streptosporangium carneum
CGCAGCACAACCCCATCCCGCAGACACTTACCGCTTAACCTGCAGAAACAGGATCACGCGGAGATCAACTCATACACCACTCCGCTGGACGTGACCCGCGAACCACCCATGCCCGGACTCCGGTTGAAAGGCTGAACATCCTTCTTCGGAAGGCTGCCCCCGACCAGGACAACCCACCCGACACCGCAGACCTGGACCGGCTGCTGATCACGCCACCCCGACTACGCACCCACCTCGAAAGCCGCATCGGTGGCCGTGTCGCCCAGGTTCGCGTAACCGGCACGTTGGACCGGCGATTGGTCTTCCTCCAGCAGCAAGACATGACCTGGCTGGTCGCAGACCTGTCCGGCGAGTCCCACGACAGCCGGGAGTGGCCCGCATGGACGGCCGGCCACCTGGAGCTGGAGACCCCCGACTCCTGGCTGTCGGCAGCCAGCCTGGACGACCACGCCGTTCATCGGCTCTCCCGGCCGCGTATCCTGCTGACCGCTCTCTACCACCCCGAACACTTCCCGCTGCCGCGTTTCCCCCTGGGAATCAGCGACCTGGCTCGGGCCGCCCGCTCCACCCTGCTGGGAGAGGTCACCCTGACCGACATGCAGCTGGGAGTCACGTTGCCGGACCTGATGCGGGACGTCATCGACGACCAGCCCGACATCCTCGGGATCTCGGCGACCTTCGGCCAGCACGACCTGATGATCGAGCTGCTGGACACCGTTTACCGCTTGTCGACTCCGCCCCTGGTCGTCGCCGGAGGCAGCCTCACCGCGCGTAACGAGGGTCTGCTTTTGGATCGTTACACCGGACTGCTGATCGCCCGAGGAGCCGGAGAGTCGACCATCGCCGATCTTCTGACCTACTGGCATGGCGACATCGTCCAGGGTCAAGTTCACGGGATCGGCTACAACGGCGCCGCCCGAGGAACCGGGACCATGACCATCGGCCGACGGCACACCGCCAAGCCGATCAGTCGTGCTCAGGACGACATCCTGCCCGAACTGGATCTCCTGCCCGCCACCTTCGATCACCACGGCGTGGCCCAGCTCGAAGGCTCGCGCGGCTGCACCAACTTCTGTTCGTTCTGCCCGCGTGGTCACAAGGGCCGATGGTCAGGTGCCGAACCGGCCTCGTTTCCCTGGATCCTCGATCAGATGGGGCGCATCTTCGACCACTATCCCGGTATCTCCCGCACCGTGTACCTGGTTGACGAGGAGTTCGTGGGACGCGGCCCTGACGCGGTGACAAGAGCACTGGAGATGGCGAACACCCTCCACCGCGCCGGATTCCGGTGGGAGACGAGCTGCCGCATCGACCAGGTGGTCCGACGGGACCGGGACCATGCTTGGCACGAAGAGCGCGCCGTCATGTGGCGGACCCTGGTGGAGCGTGGCCTGCGCCGCTGCCTGTTCGGCGTGGAGTCGGGCGTGGACTCCATCCTTACCCGCTTCAACAAGGAGACCACCGGCGAACAGAACGTCCTGGCGATCCGTACCCTGTCGGCTCTGGGCGTCCCCACTCGCTTCACCTACATCACCTTCGACCAGCTCATGACCCTCGACGAACTGAAGGCGACCCATGCGTTCCAGGGACGCACGGACCTTCTGCTGAAGCCGTTGCCACACCTGACGCCCGAGGAGATCGTCGAAGGTGTTCGCGACCCGGAGTTCGTCGCCCGGACCACGACAGGCAGGCCCTTTTACAGCGGCATCTCCTACATGCTGGTCTCCATGGAGTGCCTGATCGGCGCGGCCTATACCAAGCAGGCCCAGGCCGCTGGCCTGACCGGCGACATCCGGCCGTCGATGGGCCGACAGGACGCCCGGTTCGCCGACCCTCGCATCGGAGCGTGCAGCCAATGGGCACAGCTGTGGGTGGACCGCAACTTCGCCTTGGACTACACCCTCAAGTCCCTGGAGAAGATCCTCGACGGTCACCCACGCCAGGCCGTACGACAGGCCCGCGTGGTCATCAAGGACGCCGCCTACACCGTGTTCGGGCACATGATCCAGGCCATCGACGGCACCTCGTTGACCTCGGCCGACGCCGAGCGGATGGGCACACGCCTGCATCAGGTCCTGGACACCGAGATTCGCGCTCTGCGGGAACGCATGGGCCTGGTCGTCGAGCAGGTCATCAGTGCTCTGCCACCGGAGAACGCGCGAGTCCTGGAGCAGGAGCACACACGATGGGCCGACACGACAGGGTGGCGGCTGATCAACGCCGCAGATCCCTGCGGGACGTGACAGGAGCGAACGACATGGAGCATCGGCACCTTCCCGGGCTCGCCCGCGACGTCTCGGCCATTGGCGCCGGCTGTTGGACCATCGGCGGCCTGGCCAGCAACCGCGGAGTGCCCATCGGCTGGGCCGGGATCGACCCTGACCAGGCATACGCGGCCCTGACCCGTGCCTTTGAGCTGGGCATCACCCTGTACGACACCGCCGACGTCTACGGCCTGGGCGAGTCGGAGCGACTGCTCGGGCGGTTGCTGGGCCAGGTCGACCGCAGCCGGATCGTGGTCTCCAGCAAAGTGGGCTACTTCGCAGGCACCGCCGTGCACCCGTACCAGGAACGGCAGCTCCTACGCCAGTTCGAGACCACCCGCGACAACCTCGGCACCGGCTACCTGGATCTGTATTTCCTGCACAGCGCGGACTTTGGCCCGGCCGACCGCTACTTGGACGAGGCCGCCGACACCTTGAGACGTCTTCGGGCCGACGGTTTGATCCGCGCCATGGGTATAAGAGCACCGCACGAGTTCGCCGAGGAATGGGCAACGGACCCGAGCCACCCCCAGGCCACCGCGACGGCTCGATTCCTGTATCTGTTCAACCGCATCCGGCCTGACGTGGTCACCGTGCGTCACAACCTGATGAGCCTGACCTATTCGCTGGCAGAGACCGACATCTTCGCTTTCACCCGTAAGCGCGGGGTAGGGGTACTGATGAAGCAGGTCCTCGGCCAGGGGCTCCTCCTGGGCACCTACAGCCCGGACGCGCCGCCGCTCTTTCCGCCCGAGGACCATCGCCACGCCGACCCCCGATTCACCCGGCCGATCCTGCGAATCATCCACGACGGCCTGACGGCCCTCGGGCACCGCTTCGGCTACCGGCCCGTCGACTTGGCGCGAGTAGCCCTGTGCTACGCCCTTCAGGCCGATCCGAACGCGGTCGCATTGGTCGGCTTCCGCAACCCCGCCCAAATCACCGCCAACCTCGACGTTCTGCGGTGCCCCCTGAGTCCACAGGACATTGACGAGATCCGGCACCTCACGGCACCTCTTCGCGTCATGCTGGCCCAGCACACCCACCCACCCGTCCGCGGCCGATAGGAGCAGCGCATGAAGTACATCGAGGTTGAGCAGAAGTTCCGCCTCCTCAGCCCGGTGGACGAGTTGAAGGCCACCCTCACCGAGCGCGGGGCCAAGGCCGAGGAGTCCTCCCGTCAGGTGGACACCTACTTCAACGCCCCGCACCGCGACTTCCTCGGCGGGGAGATCATCTCCGAGTGGCTGCGCATCAGGGAGGAGGCCGGGAGCGCGTCCCTGAACTTCAAGCGGTGGCACCCGCTGAAGGAGAAGATCAAGACGCACTGCGACGAGTACGAGAGCGCGATCTCCGATGCCGAGGCTGTCCGCCGTACTCTGGCGGCTTTGGACTTCACCGAGCTAACGGTCGTGGACAAGACGCGCGAGGAGTGGCACCTGGACGGCATCGCGCTGGCCTTCGACAGCGTGACCGGTCTCGGCGACTTCGTCGAGTTCGAGTTCAAGGGCGAAGCCGAGAGCATCGAGCAGGCCACCGCGGCCATCACCGAGTTCGTCGACAGCCTCGGCATTGAGCTCGGGGAGAAGATCAACGCGGGATACCCGCACCTTGCCTTGGGCATCCACCCGTCGGTCTGAGCGCCGCCAAACGGCGGATATCGGGCAATCGCGTGGCGCCGGACGATCGGAACGTGAAACAGCCCCGTTCCGGTTGGCCGACCGATGAAGTAGTAGGTATCTCCTCTCTGGCCCGTTGGCCGGTCATGTTTCCGAAGGAGAGGACGAGAAGCAACACGGTAGAAGTTTTCCCAGTTCAGGACGGACCAGGGCATGCGTGGTCAGGTGCCTGCCTGCCCCGGTGCGGCCGAGCGGTTGTTGGTATGTTGTTCCGCGTTTCGTGTGGCCCGTCCCAAGTGCAGGAAGCTGGTTTTCTGCAAAACGGCCGGAAGCCGTTCAGGCCGAATACCTACTACTTCCTTCGCCGGTGGCGGTCTTCAATGAGATGGTGATCACGCTTCGGTGGCCGGGATCGAGCCCAGGCGGCCTGCCTTGTAGTCGTCGAAGGCCTTGACGAGTTCTTCGTGGGTGTTCATGACGAAGGGGCCGTAGTGGGCGACCGGCTCGCCGATGGGTTCGCCGCCGAGGACGATGACCTCCAGGCCCGAGGTGGGTGAGGCGGTGATGGTGATGGTCTCGGCGTCGGTGGTCAGGCCGGGGCGGTTGCCGAAGCCCTCGAAGACGGCGAGCTGCCCGCTGGTGATGGGTGCCTTCTCCGTGCCGACGCTGCCCTTGCCGGACAGGGCGTAGGTCAGGGCGTTGAAGTCCTTGCGCCAGGGCATGGTGAGCCGGGCGCCGGGGCTGATGCTGGCGTGGAGCAGGGTGATCGGGGTGTGGGTGGAGCCGGGGCCTGCGTGTCCGGCCACGTCGCCGGCGATCAGGCGGACCAGGGCGCCGCCGTCGTGGCTGCTGAGCAGGGAGACCTTGGCGCGTCCGATGTCCTGGTACTTCGGGGTGAGCATCTTCTCCTTGGAGGGCAGGTTCACCCAGAGCTGGATGCCGTGGAAGAGGCCGCCCTGCTGGACGAGCCACTCCGGCGGCGCCTCGATGTGCAACAGGCCAGATCCAGCAGTCATCCATTGAGTGTCGCCGTCCGCGATGACGCCGCCGCCGCCGTGGGAGTCCTGGTGGACGAAGGTGCCGTCGATGATGTAGGTGACGGTCTCGAAGCCGCGGTGCGGGTGCCAGGGGGTGCCCTTGGGCTCGCCCGGCGCGTAGTCCACCTCGCCCATCTGGTCCATCATGATGAACGGGTCGAGGTACTCGAGCTTGATAGCCGCCAGGGCCTTGCGGACGGGGAAGCCCTCGCCCTCGAAGCCGCTGGGCGCGGTCTCGACGGCGAGCACCTTCCTGTCGATCCCCAGGTCCTGCGGGATGCGGGGCAGGGCGAGGATGTTGTCTACGGTTACGGCGGGCATGTGGTGCTCCCTTCCTGTGGAGTTCACCGTCGTCAACTCAGTTGATATTTCAACTATTCCGGATGGTGAGTCGGGATGTCGAACCGCTGTGCACCTAGGCAGCCACTGTCTCCCTGTCAGGGCAGACACCTGCTTGAACGGTCTGACGGGGCACCCCTCTTCGGGGCCGTTTAAGGGTGGGGGCACCCTGGTGAAGGCGCCAAACGTGCTGCACGCCGAAACCGAGGCGGGAGGCTGTACCAAGAGGCGGTACTTCTCGCGCGCACGGGTCCGTGCGTGCTGCCACTCTGAAACTGGTGGTCGGTGTCTTCAGCGCTTCTTGCCCAAACCTGGCAGGCCGCTCGACATCGTGCGCACGCTCACCGACGGCCCCTCGGGCGGGACAGCGTGTCTCTTGGTGGGTGGCGGTGTGCTGTGCGGTTCCTCCAGGGGAGGCAACATAGGCGGCGTGCCTCCCGCGGGCTCCAAGACCAAGGAGCCGGAAGCGCTGCAAACCTTGGTTGATTTAGGTATGGGATGGGAGTACAGGCGGCCGGTGCGCTGATTGGCGCGTGTGCTGGCTCCGCATTCCGAACAAAGGTGATCCACCGCATCGGGGTTACGCACCATGAGCTCCACCCTTGTGCGGCAGCGCCTGCTCGTCCAGAGCCTATTTCATGTCGAGCCTCTCGGCGGTAATGCATGGTCGAGTGCCCGTCCAACGTCGTTTCCTGATCGTGTCCATGTCTTGATGGGCACTAACGCCAGGTATATGGACATGCTGGTCGGACTTGGCGGAGGTGACCCGCAGCAGGTCAGGCGAGGGTGGGCGCTCCTTTTGCAAGAACGAATCAACCGCACTGCGTTGACCCTGAGAGAAGCTACCGACGAGGGTGAGATACTGGTGGGGGTGATCGGTCCGTCGATGCTGGTTGCCGCGAACATGCTCAACGTGGTCAATCGGCGAAATATGGTTCCCGATATGGTGGCCCAAGTCTTCGATACAGCTGAACGTAACCTGGAAGCTGTGCATAACACCCTTAGCGAGGTACGTGAGATTTTTCGTGAGCGTGCCTTTCCTGACCTATAAGGTTCCCTGCTGCGGACACAATCCCACGACATAGCGCGACGGTAGCAGCCCTACCTGCTGCGGCCTCCGGCGCAGCTCACATGTCATCACCCTCATCGGAAGCTTCGTCGATAGTGGTGCCGGTTTCTGGAGCCTGTTCCTGCTCTGTGCCGGCTTGGGCGCCGTCCCCACTGGACGATTCCGTTGCGGTATCGTCCCACTGGATTCGCCCGAAGCCGTCCTTTTGTCGAATGACCTTCCAGCCAGTTGGCAAGCAGTGCTCACCATCCGGCTGTGACAATCGGGCATCAGTGAACCAGGTGTCCCCTCCGTAGGTCACCTCGCTGAACACAGCCTTCCCTATAAAGGCCACCCCGCTGAAGCTGACGCTCTCCATAAAGGTCACCCTGTCGAACCGGGCGCACTCTTGAAAGGTCGCCCCGTCGAACCGAGTGTCCCCTCCGTAGGTCACCTCGCTGAACACAGCCTTCCTCGTGAAGGTCGTCCCGTCGAACCAAGCGTCCCTCGTAAAGGTCATCCCGCTAAACACGGCGTTCCCTATGAAGGTCACCCCGCTGAACTGTGCTTCGGTAATACGACATGCAACAAAGTCAAGGTCGATGAGGGTGGCGCCGGTCAGATCAAGTCGGATGTCGGGCCAGAACCGGGCTGGGGGCGAGGTCAGGCGCTGCCAACCTTGGTGCTTAGCAAGTGAGGAGTAACGCAGGTGATCGGCTAGGACGCGCTGCGCGGTGAGGCGGACCTGGCGTTCTTCGTACGGATCGTGCCCAGTGGCAGAGGTGGAGACTCTAGCGACGGTGGCGCATGGGACGGTGTGGCCCAGATCGCTCTGTGCGGCGGCCTTGGGTGGGGTGTAGGGCATGCGCAGGTAGGCGCAGATCACGTTGATGACGGTCTGGCGATGGGGCGAGTTGTCCTGGGCCAGGCGCTCCAGCGCGTACAAGCCAGCCAGGCGGACGGCGGCCTTGTCATGGCCGAGCTGCTCGACGGCCTTGGTATACAGCTCGGTGATGTGGTGGTTACTGCTGGCATTCAGGTAGATGATGGTCTTGACCATGCCGCCGGAGCGGGGAGTCAGTATGGCTCGGGCGTGGGGCAGCAACTGAGCATAGGCAGGCCAGGAGGTGCTGTCTGTCGGGTCATCGGGCAGGGCCGCATCGATGAGCGCAGCTGCGCGCTTGCGGATGGCAGTGCGCTGGCGCTTGGACAGGTCAGTGCGGATAACTGCTTGGACCAAGCGGTGCATGATGACCGCATCACCATCGGCCGAGCGACTGATCATGTTATAGGAGGTCAGCACCCGTAGCGCCTCGGCCACCGCGACCTCGTTGGCGTCTTGCATGCCGTACAGCACCTGGCAGGGCAGCTGCTCAGGGGCGTAGCAGGCCAGCAGATGCAGCATCTTGGTGGCCAGAGGATTGATCTGGGTGATGCGGGTGATGGTGAGCGTCAGTGAGCGGCCTACCACTTCCAGTACTCCTGGTCGGCCACCCGCAGAGACAGGGGCAGTGCGCAACAGCCGCAGGTAACGGGTCAGATCCATGCCAGGCACAGTGGCGATGTAGGCACCGACGTGCCGCAACGCCAGCGGCAGCCCATCCAGTTCCTTGGCGAGCTCTTCAGCCAGCGTTTGATCCCAGGCGGCGGCTTCGCCGATCGTCTCGCGAAGCATTGTCACAGCCGTGGAGTGCTCTAGCACTTCCAGCTGTACCACGGTGCCCGCGTCGGTCCACTCGGTACTGCGGCGGCTGGTGATCAGGACATGGCCGGTGTTCAGCCGCCCTAGATACGGCTGAACATGAGCAGCCTCTTCGACATTGTCGAATACCAGTAGCCACCGAGAGTGGGCGTTGAGCCAGGCCAGCGCCCAGTCCTCGGCTTCTTGAGCCAACGCTTGGGCAGCGGCCGCCGAGGCCGTGCCAGCGCACAAGGCCCGACATAGCTCGACCAAGCCCACTCGCACGGCCCCCGACGTTTCGGCGTCCATCCACCAAATGAGGTCGTAATCGTGGCGGTGGATGGTGGCGTGTTGCAGAACTAGTTCGGTCTTGCCGATGCCACCTAACCCGACCACGGCTTGAGCGACCATCCCTGGCCCCTGTTTCAATGCCTGGGCCAACTGCCGCAACTGCGGCTCGCGACCGATGAACACTGCCGAGGCCCGCCGTGGCAAGCTGAACAAACTGTTCGCAGGCACTTGGGTTACCGGCGGCAGTCCCGGCCCGGCTGCGGCCATCCCCACGGGCACATTGGTCAGGGTGATCGACGCATTTCTACCGGTGACGATGACGCCGGGATTATTGCCTCCCAGCGCAGCCGCACCTCGCCCGGCCGCCTCCGCTCGGGTGGTGGCCGTGCCAGTGACCGAGCCGTGGAAGACGCCGCCAGAGAGGTCGATGTGGTCTCCGCTGTAGGCGCGCGTCGGCACGCCGTTGTCCGCAGGCGGTGCTACGGCTGAAAGCGACGGGCTACGGAGCTGCAGCAGAAGGGCGGCGCCAGCGATGAGCAGTCCAACTAGGCCAGTGAACATGCTGATCACGCTGGCGCGTTTGTCCAGCACGTCAAGGACTTCGTCCGGTATGTGCAGCGGGTCGGCGAAGAATCCGACCACTCCGGCTCCCAGTAGTCCCAGCGAGACGAGAATTACCACGGCGGTCACAGCGCGACGAGTACGGGAGCGGTGTGGGGCCTGGGACGCGGTCTCAGGACCTGACGACGGGAGAGGGGGCGGCACGTTTTCCAGCTTGGCGCCAGCTGATGGCAGGTGGGGGAGGGTAGCCGATTTGTTACCGATTACCGGATAGGGCGAACGCTCTTTCTATCTACGTCTCACCCCCGATGGCGGGAGGTATCGGGGGTGCGCAGGCGCAGCAGTCCAGCTGTTGGGACCCCTAAGTTTCCGACAGTTAGCGCCCAAAACTCGGCTAGAAGGTACGTAAGTTCACTTATCGTAATTCAGGCACGAGAATTCACACTCTCGCCACTGGTCCGAGGTGTTTGGCGGCGACCAGGACGTTGGTCAGCGAGCAGCGCTTTCGGCCAGCGCTCCTGTGTGGTTCGCCGGGGGACATCTACGGTGTCGCTGATCCTCCCGCAATGCTGGAGGGTCTCGGACTGGTACCGCCTCTGATCAGGAATTTTGGGCCAAGCCGCTTCCTACCTCCTCTTGGGCCAGGTGACTGGTCCCATCTGGTGTCGTTTCCAGTCGCCACCCATCAGGCCACACATGTGCGGCCGCAGGATCGACTACCACCATTCTGTTGGACCAGACGTTTCCGGCAAAGATCACCTTGTCGAACCAGGCGCGCTCGGCGAAGGTCGCCCCGAAGAACCAGGCGTCCTCGGTGAAGGCCGCCGCCTCAAATCGGGCTACGCTGCGGAAGGTCGCCATGCGGAACCCGGCTTCTCCTGCGAAGGTTACTTCGCCGAACCGGGCAGTTTCGGCGAAGGTTGCCTTGTCGAACCCAGCGTGCTTACAGAAGGTTGCCCGCACGAAATCGGCGACCTCGGCGAAAGTCGCCTTATCGAACCAGGCGATCTCGCGGAAGGTCGCCTCGTAGAACCTGGCTGCCCCAGTGAAGGCTGTCCCGCGGAAGACAGTGTCTTCGTAGAAGACTGCTCGCTCGAAGCCGGCGTCGGTGACGCGACCATTGGTCAGGTTGAAATCGATGAGGGTGGCGCCGGTCAAGTCCAGACTCATTCCCTCCCAGAAGGCCGGTGCGGCCGGGAGCGTGGAGGGTTGGTCCGCGGGGCGGTCGTCGCGCAGGTGGACGCTGAGAATACGCTGAGCGGTCAGCCGCACCTGCAGTTCGCCTTCCTGGCCACCGCTTTCCTGCCGAGACGCGGGCTCGGCAAGCAGGAGTATGCCGGCGCGGGCGGCCTGGTGACGGCGCCGAGCCGCTCGCAACGCGACCTTGCGATCTCGCTCGGGATTAGGGGCGTGTGCGACCTTGGGTGGGGTGTAGGGCATGCGCAGGTAGGCACAGATCAGGTTGATGATGGTTTGGCGATGGGGCGGGTTGTCCTGGGCCAGGCGCTCCAGCGCGTACAAGCCAGCCAGGCGGACGGCGGCCTTGTCATGGCCGAGCTGCTCGGCAGCTTTGGTATATAGGTCGGTCACTCGCCGCTCGGTGGCGTCGTACTTGGTGTTGTCGGCCACCTGCTCAGCCAACGCGGCGTTGCGTTCAGCGAGGTAGGCGGTGACGTGCGCGGTGTGCTCCTGATGGCGTTGGCGGCGGAAGGCGAGCATCAGTGTGATCGCCGCGCCGACCCCAGCGCCAGCCGCCAGCGCGGTCTGAACCGCGCCCTGACGAATAGTGGCCTCGGCCGCGCTCCACCCGGCGGCTAGCAGCAGCCAAGCTACCCCGCCGACCACACCGCCCACCAGCAGTGTGATCGGCATGATCCACCATGCGGCAGGCCTGGGAGTGCGCAACTGCGGCGGAACTATTTTTGCCGCGACGACAGGCACATCGGCTCCGGAGGGGCGGTGAGGCGGAAATAACGGCATGCTCTCCATTCCAGCGGTCTGCGGCCCGCGCCTAACCGAATGGCGTCTGATCGTTACAAAGCGGATCGGACAGCACCGATATTCTGTCAAGTATCACTGGCTGGTGTCCGCCGCACCTGGGCTGCTGAAACGGCAGCACATCCTGCCCTACTGCCAAAGTCTGTACCGATCCTCCTTGGAGACCAGTAGGCGCATGCAAGCTCCACGGTCACGGAGTCGGGGGAGCCAGTTTGTCAATGAGGAACCGGGCGGCGCAGGTAAGGCTCAGCAAACGATGGTGCACTTCCGCAGCGGTAGTCACACCCGGGTGCGGCCCATTGGTGTGGGAGATTTGCCACAGTCCGCGGAGGTAACCACCGCCGTCACGCTCCGGCAGAGCAGTGGAGTTGATGAGATGGTTGATCGCGGGGCCACCACCGCCGTGGCCGGAAGCGACGACGAAGCCGTTCTTTTGCGCAAAGTGAACGACGACTGCTTCGAACATCGCACGCAATTGGCCGTTCGCCGCCTCCATCCGGTTGTCGGTATAACAGTCGACGGCCTGCTGGTAGTGATTGAGCGCGGTCGTCAGACCGAGGCGAGCAAGGTCGTCTTCCAGGGCTGTGATGCTCCTGCCGGGCGGGATCTCTGGTTCGTCGATCGGAAGGATCCGCACCCCGCGGAAGTAACCATCGGCTGAAAACATCCGTCGTAGGTCGAAGCCATCGACCAGCAAGCGTTCCCGCAGCTCCCACAACGGCGTGCCATGCTCTAACTCGCCCTCTGGGTACAGCGGCGCAAGCTTGGTCGCCACTGCAATGACCAGCTCACTCAAACCCTCTGTTGCTGCCACATCACCACTGTCCGCCGCAGCCTTTGCAGTCCTCACGGTGTTGGAGACCGTCGCAAGCTTCCCATAAGCGGACGAATAGTACTCATCTAGCCCTGCCGCCATGAACAGCATCTCGATTTCCCCCATGGTGTACTTCTCGGGAATCTGTTGAGCCGCATAGCCAATGACGCGGGAAGAAAACGGTCGCATAACCCTTGATCCTGGACCGCGTGCCGCCAGCTGTCATCCGGATTGGTCGCTCTCACTCGATATAGGACTCAGATCTAACTCTTGCTGACCTAGGCGATCGCGATCGTGTGTACCTGGTGACACGAGTCTCGCCGACATCCCGAGCCGTATCTGCAGTTCGTGCAGGCTCTTACGCACGCGCGGGCGACAGCTCACGAAATCCTGCTGACGGCTGCGTTCCGCGATGCGGGCGGTGGCATCGAGATCTCCCGCACCGTCCGCCCAGGCGGCGCTAAGACGGTGCGGACTACCCCGCCCAACGGCAGGTTAGCCCTGGAGATCCTGGGCCTGATGAGTCTGGACTGGCGGTGGAGATCTTCGGGTCGTAGGGCGGGAGAGAAGGCCGGCTACGACCCCGGGGTGATCGAGCGTCTGGCCAAACGAGTCAGCCGCGCCCGGGCTGAGTACGAACAGTACGAGCCAGGCAGCCCGGGAGAAAGCCGATGAAACGGCTCTGGTGTTGTGAGCCGTCATCACCGGCTACGTGGTCTCGAACGTCGACCTGGCCGGTGTCGGGGTTGAGAACTCGTCTCCTCGCCTATCTCTGGGGTAAGACGAGAGAGAAGACTTTTCACGCGGTGGCTCGTATGATGACCAGGCTTAAGGGGTGGCACTCTTTACAGTCAGCCCTGTGAAGGCGGAAGGCCTCCTGCCCATTGAGGTCGGGAAACCTGCGGCAGGAGGCCCTCCATCCCCTACAGGAGGGGATGCACAGGTAAAGCCTCACCAACGGTGAACAGCATCCACAGGGCCCATATCACAAACCTCACGTAGGCGAGATGCGTACGAGTCCTCCAGTACCGCTCAGCCGCCGTCTCGGCGCTGTCCCGTGGCCCTTCTTCAGGGTCTCCGTTTGCACGGACGAACCTTCTCTCCCAGCAGGACGCCGGGGTGCCTCGCCGGGCCATCCGACGAGCTCGACCCGGATGATCTGGCTATGCGGGACAGACGCTAGAGCCATCGATGCCTGTACGGCAACGTCAACTCCGAAGACGTCCGGTATGACCGATTGACGTGTGCGATACGCGCTCTTGTCGTGCGTGTCGGCAGAGATCCGCTTGTCGACCGCGTGTGTCCCATGGGTGGCAGCTCGCCGCAGTTCTGTGCGGCTGGCCGGAGCACGGTAGAAAGAGGCGACGCAGGCGTGGACGTACTGTCTGGTCCGACGGTCGCCTTCGTTCATGCCAGATCGGCGAAGCCGCGCACCGTTGCCGGACCTGATTGGACGACGTAGATCCCGCTTCCCATACCGGTCTCTTTTGAGCGGGCCTTGAGGGCTTCGACGTCCATCTCTTCTGACCACTTTGTTCTGCTCTCGGACCACTGCACACCAGTGAGGTCGACGCTGATCACGTTTGCGGCGCGTAGATCAGCTGTCGTGAAGTCGTCCAGGAAAGCCTTGATCAACTCCTTGTGGAGAACAGGTAGATCTTGACCTAGTGCCAGGGCGATGGCGCGGCGGACTTGGTCCACGCAAAAGCCGATGAGGTCGTCGGTGCGGGCGAGGGCGAGGGCGAAGACACGGGCGAGGGTGTGGGCGAGGGCGAGGGCCTGCTCCTGGGAAAGAGCAGAGATAAGAGGGCGGTCGTTAACACGGCTGGAGGCGTGGGTGAGGTCAAGTGAAAGGTTGCCCACGATTTCGTAGATGTGGGTGAGGTCACGGACGAGGAGGTGGGGGAGCATGAAGTTGAGGGCCATGTCGTGGGCGAGGTCGCTGGCGTGTGCGAGGTTTTCGACGAGGTCGATGATGAGGTAGCGGATGCGATAAGGGTCGCGGATACGGTCGGAGCCGTGGGCAAGCCGGTGAGCGCGGGTGAGGATGTCGTTGAGGGTTAGGACCTCTTCGAGGTGGCGGGATGCTGATACGACGACGGGGCGACGGCGTAGTAGCAGGCGGCTTTCGGGGCTGACTGACCGGAGGAACTGCTCGACAGTAGTGTGACCTCGCTCCTCCGTGCGCAGCCCCGACTGGGCGACCGGTGCGGATGGGGGTTTGGCAGGCAGGATCGCAGCCAGACCGGCTTCGACATCCAGGACGGTGTCTAGGTCGTTCCCGAGGACAGAGTGACGGGATTGGAGCAGGACCTCCTGTAGACCAGCTTCGATATCAAGGAGAGAACCGAGGCCGCTTTCGAGGACGTGTTGGTGCTCGTTGAGCCAGCGGTCGACGGCAGCGTCGTGGTGCTCAGGCGGGTGATGGGCGTTCACTGCTCCTCCTCTCTGGTCTTGAGGTAGTGGGCGGCGGCGCGGCGGGCCTTCTTGAGATTGGCGCTGACTGTGTTGGGGGTTATGCAGAGCTGTTCGGCGATCTCGGTGGGGGTGTAGCCATCGAGGGTCCAGGCCAGGATCTGGCGCTGCCGGGGCGGCAGGTTTCGCAGCATCCGCAGTGTGTCGTGGCGGGCCTCCCATTCTGCGGCGGCGTCTGGGTGGGGTAGCAATGATGTCGGTTCGGGGAGTTGGTCGCAGGGGTCCTCGAGGATGTCGACGATCTTGCGAATCAAAGCGCGGGAGGCCACGGCGTAGGCCCATGCCTTGGGCTGATCGATCTCGGTCCAGCGCTGGTATGCCTTGGTCATCGTGTCCTGAGCGATGTCCGCAGCCACGGTCAGCTCGGCGCCTTGGCTGAGCAGGAAAACGACCAGCTGGCGGATAGTGGTGCGGTAGAAGGTGGAGAACTCATGGTCAACCGCGAGACGCGCTGTGTCGGGTTGGTCGAGAGCGTCCGAGGGACTAACTGGGAGGAGGGGCGGAGGGAGGGTACGCTCCGGTTCATGATCGCTCATGCTGCCTGGTTTCTTTGCGACGCCGGAGTGCCGACGATCTTCACATGCATGTGGTGACTCGCGCCCCCCTGCTCGTCGAACTCCAGCCGGCCGCCCCGGGCGACCGCCTTGCTCATGCGGGTGAGGTATCGGTCTCGAATCTCTTCACGTCGTATCCGCGAGCGCAACCACAGTTCCAGCAGACCGCACGTTCGGACCGTGATGATTGCGCCGAGGGCGACCACAGCTGTGAGTACGTCCATGCACATCTCCTTCTACAGGGAGTGGGGCCGGTGATGAGCTCTTCATGAGTAAGAGGCGGAACGAGGCGTGTGCATGAACTCTGACTTCAAGATTTTTTGAGGGAAGACGGTGGATCCGCGGGGCAGAGCCGGATCCAGCGCGGGGAGATAGTTTCTCTGCCATGTTGGGTCTGGCCGGTGCGTCTGGGGGCGAAGGCGCAGTTAGTCGACTCTGGCTCCTGATAATATTTCTTCTCAAGAGTCAGAAATGAACGAGCGGAGCCCCCACCCGTGACCGAGATCGCCCGATACGCCGAGGCGCGAATCGTCCCCACCCTCGCCGCCGAAGTGTCCATCCACGCCGAGGCCGATCTCCACCTCAGCCACACCGCCCAGGCCGCTATCGCCGCGGGAATCCCGGGGGCGACCCGTCGCGCGTACGCCACCGACTGGAAGACGTTCGCCGCCTGGTGCGACCGGCAGGGCCGAGTGTCGATGCCCGCCACCGTGCAGACCGTCACCGAATACGTCACTCACTTGACGGTGACCCCCTCGGCGCGCACCGGCCGCCCGCTGTCGCCCTCCAGCATCGAACGAGCCTTGGCCGCCATCCGGACCATGCACTCGGCAGCCGAGGCCGTCCAGCCAGAAACCAAGGCCGCCCGTAAGGTGCTGAGCGGCTACCGCGAGCGCCTGGCCCTGACACACGACCCGGCCGCACAGACCCGCAAGGCCGATCCCGCCGTCCCCGGAGCGCTGCGCGCCATGCTGGCCACCCTCGACCGGGCGACGCTGGCAGGAATGCGGGACGCCGCCCTCCTGCTGCTCGGCTACGCCTGCGCCGCCCGCGTCTCCGAGCTGGTCGCCCTGGACATCTCCAATGTCACCGAAACCCCTGACGGATTGCTGGTTACGATCTACCGCCGCAAGATCAAGGCGTTCACCGAGGTCGCCGTTCCCTATGGCAGCAACCCGGCAACCTGCCCCGTCCGCACGGTACGTGCTCTGATCACCGCGATGGCCAGCCAGGGACGTACGACTGGACCGCTTTTGGTCCGTATCGACCGTCACGGCCGCATCGCCCCGCCGATGATGCGCAAGGGGCTTCCCATTGGTGACCCGCTCGGCCGCATGACCTCCGAGGCCGCCGCTGATGTCGTGACCCGCATCGCCGAAGCGGCCGGACTGGACGGTAGATGGACCGGCCACTCTCTGCGCCGGGGCTTCGCCACTGCCGCCCGACGGGCTGGAGCCAACTTGGAGCGGATCGGCCGTCATGGCGGTTGGGCCGACGGCTCCCGCGCGCTGCTCGGCTACCTCGAAGAGGGAGACCGCTGGACCGATAATCCAGTCACGGGGCTGTAGAGCGCTACCTGCATATATAGAGTTCCCCTCTGGCGCTGCCACCAGCCAATCGCCTTGCGCACGATGGACAGCTCCCAGTTGACGGTGTCGGCGTCCATCTCGCTCGTCCGCGCCGCTGTCAGCTCAGCCAATACCTCCGCCGACGCCGAGTCATCGATCGAGGCGACAGGGAAGACGGGCGGCTTCGCGCCCCGGCGGGCAGGGTCGGTCGGCACCAGGTAGCCAGCGAACATCCCCCCACATCGTCAGCGAGATCTGGGGGATCCGAGCAGAGGAGTTCGCGATGCCGCACTGGTGAGGTATCGCTCGACTGTTGCGGTGTACGACGACAGCAGGGCAGACAGGGGCACCACCCAGGCGTGGGACAGTCGGAGTGCGTGCCCGCCCCCGAGCTCGGTCACTGGTCCGATGACCATGCCCGTCCCGCCTTCCATGCTGCCGCAGTAAATACGCACACCTCACTCCGGCAGCTGGAATGGTCCGTCGCAGGTCACGATGATTACGCTAAAGGCCTTTCCGTGATAAACGTGACATTTGCCACGGTAAATCGGTCACCTTGGCCTATTTGTCGACAAAATCGACAATTAAGAGGCTAAATTTCCGAACAGCGTGCAGTGCGGATGACTTTCATTATTATGTGAGACACATAGCAACCTGCGGGCTCGGAAAGAAAGTTATCTATGACCATCACTGTCGATTCGTCACGTCTCTCCCTGGTGCGCGAGGAGTCCACCTACCTGGCGATCCGGACCAGCCAGGGCGGCCGGACTGTTTACACGACGCGCATCCCGCTCGCCGACCTCTCGGTCATCCTCACCATCCCTGACCCGATCAAGCCGGACCCGGACAACCGCAAGGTAGACATCAACCACGCCAAGGGCTTCGGCCAGTACCTTGCCGACAACCCTGGCTGGGTGGCTCCGGCCCTCCTCATCCGCGACACCGGCGGTTGTCGTTTCGAGCCGATCAGTGAAGACGGCTCGATCGGTTACCTTACCGTTCCGTGGTCCATTGGCGGCATCGGACGCCTGATCACGATTGACGGCCAGCACCGCATCCTCGGCGTCCATTTGGAGAAGAAGCGCATCACGGACGAGGTCTCCCGCGTCGACCGGGAGATCCACCGCGCCAACGAGGCTAAGAAGGCGAAGCTGGAGCAGGAACGTGAGGCCTTGATCGGCCGAATGCAGCGACTCAAGGACGAGTTTGTCGGCATTGACATCTACGTTGAGCCTGACGGCGTCAAGGGGCAGCAGATGTTCGTCGACGTTGCGGACAACGCCAAGGGCATCTCCGGCGCTGTCCGGGCCCGCTTCGACACCTCACGTATCGCCAACCGCACGCTCAGCGACATCGTCACCCACCCTCTCTTCCTGGGCAAGATTGACATCGAGCGGGACCGGATGACCCTGGCCAACCGCAACCTGATGGGTGCCAAGCACGTTGCCGACATCACGCGGGCCGTTATCGCTGGCCCCGGTGGCCGCGTCAGCAAAAAGGTTGAGTCGCTGACCGATAACGAGGTCATCGAGAGTGTCCGCGGCTTCCTGGATGTCATCTCCGTCGCTTTCACTGCGCTCGCGGAGATCACCGAGGAGGATGTCGACAACTACGACCCCTCGCTCTCCGAGAAGAAGAAGAACGAGCCGCCGGCGCCCCCCACTAAGGCCATGAGGCTGCGTGAGTCCTCGCTCCTGGGCTCGGTGGGCATGCTCCGGGTCATCGGCGGCGTCTACCGCAACCTGCGCGAGGACGGAGCCGAGGACGGTGACATCCAGGAATTCTTCAAGCGGCTTGACCGGCATATGGCCGCACCGGTCACCGAGGACAGCCTCTGGCGTACTACGGCTGCGAACGAGGACTTCGAGCCGAACGCCTCCGCCCCGATCATGCGTCAGCAGAACGTAGTACACCTGACCAAGGTGATTACTGACTGGTACAAGAAGCCCCCGGCCGCCATCTGATCCACCAGCAGCACCGGGGCCCCTCCATATCTCACGCGGAGGGGCTCCTTCCACATCGCGCCAGCATGCCTCGGCCCCAATCAGGGAGGTCGTAAGTTCTTAAAACGCCGAGTGGCTGGAGGTGCCTCTCGACGTTGCAGAGGGCCGTACCCTGGCGAAGGTTCTGTTGAAGTAAGGGAAAGAAGTATTATTCAGGCACATATCAGTCCGCTGCTCAATGCGGTCGTGTTCTAAGAATCCCATCTTGAACTGACCCGGCTTCTGTTCGCTGACTTCGATACGTTCGTCTTGGGCATTATCGTCGGCCCTTCCTCCTTACAGTCGCGCTCGACGGTACGGTCCGCAGGCATGTTTCCGACTTCCTGTTGTTGATCCGACTGGTTCAGTGATCGTTGACGTCAAGCTTGCCGACCACGTGGCGGCGCCGAAAGTAGTTGTCACCTCCGTCTCGGACTCGACAAGTGGTTGAATCTCGCGGCTGGCGCTACGAGTGATGGAGCGAGGCGGAACTGTGCGCGACTGAACCGGACACCTCATGGCAGCCCTCATGCGGCGCGTCATGAGCGCACAGGTTGGCGACATCGAACAAGTGCCCGAACTCGGCTCACATGAAGCGCTAGCATCTCGTCTTGCTTTTACTCTACGTGTCAGGAGTGTCCCGAATCGTGACCGCTGAAGTGTTATCCGAGTATCCGGATCCGCCTACACCCGACACTGTCGACCGCCTGGTCGAGGCCGCGTTGGCTACTGATGGCATCAATGTGCCCCGCGAGGCGCTGACGGCCGCATTTGTCTACGTTGCCGAGCCGGTCGAGCACCTAATCACTAGCGAACGAGGCCGCGAACAAATCCACCCCTCTCGCCTGCGCCCCATTCGTGCCGGCGGCGAAGACGCCTTGGAGCTTTCCCTGCGGCTGCTTGGCTGTGCCGGTAGTACCTGGGAACGTAACGAGCGCAACGACACTTATTGGGCCTCCCCGGCCGACCCGGCCTCGGCCACCGCAAAGTGGATGCTTCCGCCCATCGAGGTCTGGCATGGTCCGGACGGCAAACCAACAGCCGCGCTGAGCGTCACAATGACGAGTGCCGAGCGCGTTGTCGAGGTGGTCAAGCGCTCCGCGGAACTGCTCGCCGAAGGCGACGGCCGTCGCGGCTACGATCTCACCGCCGACCTGCTGCTGAGCGGGCAGGAGGACTCCTGCATGATGGTCGCCCAGGTCTATCGCACCCCTGAGGGCGATTTCTGGGCCTGGCCCACCGTCAAGGGCAACAACCGGACGAAGAGTCGCCATCAGATCCTGAACACCAACCAGACGGCGCTGCTCACGGCGCCGGACGTGACTGCTGCCCTTCAGTTGTGGGTGGACGAGCGCAATGCTGAGCTGAAGCATGCCGATTCAGATGAGTACTCGGCGCGACTCGCGCTCCAGGTCGCCGTCGTGGAGACCCGGCTCGTTGTCGGTTGCACCAAGCCCGAACTGCTGTACCAGACGGTGCAGACTGGGAATCGGCGCGACCACATCCACGCAAACTTGGAATTCACGGCAAGCAATCAGGACCGCGCGATCGGCCGTCGTGTCTTGGAGGAGTACCGGGTCGCCGGGATCCTCGACGACACCGTGTTCGGGGTGCTCGCTGGAGACCTGCCGATCACACGGTTGCGCGAGTGTCCACCCGATGCTGGCGTCTGTGAGCAGCGAGACCTGCGCTGCATGCTGTTGCTCGCTCAATTCTTCCCTGTCGCAGGAGACAGCCGCCGCCGTCCTCTGATCCGCAAAGCGATGGCGGAGCCTTACGGCGAGTTGCTGAACTCACAGCACACGACCGAGCGGTTGCGGGCCTACTCTGCGCTGTGCTCGGTGAGCTGGCCAGAGGCGTGGAACCCGCGTGTGGACGACAACACCGTCCCAGTTGTCAATGCCCGGCGTGGCGTCACACTCAGCGGTAAGAGCGCCGTGCAGTTGCTGACTGTCGCGGACAAAGACGCCGATGCGTTCGATGAGCTGCTCCGTTATCGGGCGCCACAGTGGCTGGCCGCGTTCAAGCTCGCCGACGCCGATCGCGGTTCCATGGGCGCCCAGGCTAACCGCGGCGCAGACGACCAGTCCGGGGCCAGCGTTCGGGCCCGGCGCGGTATCCCGGATGTGCTCGCTGCCATGAACGCCCGACGGGCGCAGGCAGTGGGGCTGATGCGCGAAATGGCCACCGCGATGGAGGAGGGGCGTGCTCCGCGGCGCGTTGACCCTTTAGGGCACGCCGACGCCGCTGGCATGGTCGCCGATCAGGCGTGGTTCGACGACGCTTTCCCCAAGGGAAAGGGCCTGCGCCTGCCTAAGCCTCCGTACACCGAACCCTCCAAGCCTCCGCACACCGCACCTTCGTCCGCGCCGACGGCTGGCAGGCAGGTGCAGCAGCCGTTGTTTCGTGGGGCGCCGCCGCCCAGCGACCGTGAACTCGCCGATAGAAGGAAGGCGGGTGTACGAAATCTGCTGGACCAGATCGAGTCCCTCACCAGGGATTTGGTGACGCGGGTCGATGACGCACGCAGCCATGCTGCCGCAGCTGGCATGATCCCGGCTTGGGAGGCGAACGAATCCGAGCGCCTCAACGTCCAGGCAGGAAACATCATTGAGAGCTTGAAGCATGCCGTGGAGGGCACTCGGCCGCCCGAAGAGGGCCTCGCGATTAGGCCGCTACCGCGATGACACCAGCCTGCCTGCGCACAACTGTCGGCTGCGCGTAGGCAGGCCGGGTGCTTCGAGTTCGGATCACAACAGAGCTTCCGGTCTCAGAGAGGGAAGGCCGCGCCACGAGCAACCGACCTCCTAGTCTGAGGCACTCTGAGGCGCTGCCCGTCGGCAGATCGGAACCCGGCCGTCATGACTACAGAAGCCAACACGAGGAGATGCTGCTGATCCTGAGACAAGAGCATCCTGCCACGGTGTGAGATGCCCTAGAACCTGCTGGTCAGTGCCCCTGTGTCACGAGCCGTGAGGTTCTACACCGCGCTCGCAGCTACCCGGCCTCCAATGGGGGCCTTGCGAGCGCGGTCTGATCTTGGAGGTGTCAAACCGGATGGAACTGGGATGTTCAGGACTATGCTGCCCGATATGGGCACGTCTCCGGACGCCGCCCAGCACTGCCAGGCCGCCACCTGCGGCCAACCGGCCGCCTTCTCTCTGCGCTATCAGGAACGTGGGCAACTCATCAGGTTCGTGCTCTGCGAACCCGACCTTGATGTCAAGAGCTGGGATGTAGGCCAGTCACCTATGGTCGGCTCGCGACCATACCCGCGGTTTCCCGTCCGGAGCGTCGGCCGATCATGTTCGAGGCAGGCGACGGGGACGAGGAGTTGAAGATTGACTACATCTTCTTCGCCAGCTCGGATTCCTGGAGCCGCCTCCTTGGCGGGCCGCGACCGTTCGAGTGGCCGAGTAAGGCCACTGTGCTGCTCCTCGGGGCGAGAACCGTGCCCAAGATCCAGAAACCGTGGGACCTACTCTCGAGAGCAGTAGGTATCACGGCTGCCCCCTGAGCCGGTGCCCGGCCTCGGCCCTGACTCTCTGAGCCCTCCCAGCCTGGGGCCCCGGGCGCGCTTGCGCGCCTGGTCTACGAAGTAGACCTCTCCTAATACTCTCCTCTCTTTATGGAGGACATCTGTGACACATCTGGGAGGACATCCCTGACACGGTGACCGGACATCTCTGACCCAGATGAGGGCACCGGTGACACAACAGACGAGGCTGAGATCCCGGCCAGCGCGACCTGCAGACCCTACAAAATCCGCCGCCTGCATACCAACTCGGAATTGTCGACTCTCGACAAATATCCCAACTTGATTGCGATGCGCGCCGTCGTGAAAGCATCATCTGTCATGATCACGATTGACACTGAAAAAGATCATCCTGCTACGCTGAATCGAAGACGGAAAAGAAGCCCGCGCGCTCTGCCAAGCGCCGGGCTGGTGAGACGAAGTCTGGAGCTTCATCTATGTCCATCGTAGCAGGCGAAAAGCAGGACAAGCGGTATTCGCAGCTCCCTGCGACCGTCAGCCACTCGCGACACCTTCGCCCCTTGGATGTCATCGTCTGGGCATACATCGACTGCCGAAAATGGCGAGATGCCGGTTCCGTTGTCTGGCCTCTTCTCAAGGCTGATGAGATCGCCAATGCGCTATCCGTGTCAACCAGCTCGGTGAATCGCGCTGTCCGTAATCTCCGAAAATTCGGCTTCTTGGAAACGATGCGGACGCAGACTGGTAACCGCATGATCCTCGGAGCGCGGGCCAATGCTCCTGATACGTTTCGCGGCCGTCAGGCTGGAGATCCGGAGAAGGATTTCACACGCCTTCCCTTGTTGCTCATCACGTCAGGCGTTGAGAAGTTGAGCCTGCTCGTGTGGGTCCTCCTCGACCGCAGGAAGGGGGCTGGCAAGACGGTCTCCCTCACCCAGGCGACGCTGGCCAAGATGCTTCAGGTGGATGTTCGCACGGTCCGCCGAGCGATTGAAGAGCTCCAGAAATGCGGCCTCGTCGCGGTGTACCGCCAGGGGTACAAGCGTGCAAACTGGTATTCACTGAGCAGTGAGCTGGCGATGCGCAAGGAACCGCATCCCATGGAGAGCAATCCTGTTAATCGAATTTTCTATGCTTGGGCACGTGCTGCCTTCAAGGAGGTGGAGCGCGCGCGAGGGTGGGTATCTGAAAACCCGGAAAAGTTCCGAGAAATGCTTGGGCTGATCCGGGAGGCCCTCCCTCTGTATAGTGAGACTGACATCAGGAGCGTGATTTACCTGGCAGTGAAGGGGCGTGATCCAGCTGGGCTGTTTTACGCGCTTCTCCTTGAAATGGTGGACGATGCCTATGGCGAGGCGAACGGGCCTGCCTTGCCTGAAGCGTCTTGAAGTGTTGCCAGGCCAACGGCGGTGCCGTCCAGTGCGGGCCGCTGATATCACGGCAGAGTTGGGATGCGTCAACTAAATCGCGCGAATTGACATCGAAGTTGGGATGCGGTTTAGCGTCGGGGCGTGGCAGAGATTGACTGGTCGAAGCATCCAAGTGAGTGCACCGAGGCGGAGCGATGGAACCGCTTCTACTCGGTGCTGGCGATGGGGCTTGTCGAAGCGTGGAGGGAAGGTCGTCTGGTCGACGGCCAGGCGGCCGACACCCCTGCGGCTGCCTAGTACGGGACGACTTCCCACCGTCCACCTGGATGGCCGGCCGGGTGAAGGATGATTTCCCTGATCACCTGCTTGAGGGCCTGCCTCTTCCTGTCATCTGAGAGGCTTGGCCAGGCGTTACGCAGGTCCTTGTAGAAGGTCACCGGAACCTCGGTCCGATCTTCGCGAAGCTCCTCCAGAGTGATCCTAGCTTGCCGCTGCTCGCCCTCGCGTTTGGCCTTCCGCTCCAAGTACTTGGCCTTCGACATTCCGCCGGACTCGTAGAGGTCGAGAAGCCGATCCAGGGCGGCGCCGGTCTCAGAGATCACCTTCTCCAGTCGCCGAATCTCGGCCGCCTCCCGGTTCACGGTCGCGGCCTTCTTCGCCAGACGTTCGACCTTCCCGCCGTCGGTTGCCCGCTCTTCCAGCCAGGCCAGGACGGCTGCTTCGCCGAGGTGAAGGAGGCTGTATACGCCCTTGCACTGCTTGGTGACTAGGCCCTGACACCGGAACATGACCTCTCCGGCCTTACGCGGTGTGCCGGTGGCGCCGCACTTGAACTTGAAGCATCGGCCGCACATGATCAGTCCGGACAGCGAGTACTTCGCCTTCGGGTCGGCCCAGTTTCGCCCGAGGCTGGCCAGCCGCTTCCGCTTGTACGCCTCCCAGAGTTCGGCCGAGATGAGCGGATTGTGGGCGCCGGGGAACCAGTCCCAGTTGTCGAACCTCTTGGACTTACTCTCCGGCTTGCGCTTCCGGATCAGCCCTGCTGCGAAACCGGAGTCCATGATCATTATCCAGCGGCTGTTATCCAGGATGTCGTCGTTCGGTGCACGGATGCCGACCTCGGCCATGTCCCGTACCACGGCCCGGAGCTTCTCCCCGGCTACCCAGCGCTCGTACACCTCTGCCAGGGCCGGGCCGTTCAGCTCCTCGTCGGGTCGGAATCCTTTGCCGTCCTTCACGTAGCCGAACCGCGCGTGACCGTTGTGGGGGAGGCCCATGCGTAGCCGTACGGCGTGAGTGTCCTTCCATGAATCGGAGATCATGTCCGACTGGAGCTCGGCGACGCTGAGCATCTGGTTCCTGCTGAAGCGGCCCATGGTGGTCCGGCCGTCCCCGGGCTCGGTAGCGGCGATGACCTCACCGCCGGCTTCTTCCTCCAGTTCATGGATGTTGGCCAACGACAGGCGCATGTTCCGGCCGAAGCGATTCCACTTCCACACTCCGACGACTTCGTAGTCTCCTCGCCGGACCTCCTGGATCATCTGTCTGATCTTGCGCTCGGCGAATCCGCGGCCGGACTTGTCCAGATCCATCACGACGTCGAGCAGTTCGATGTTCTCTCGCTCGAACAGTCTCCGGATGGCATCCTCTTGGATCTCCGGGGAGAAGAGCTCTTCGCGGCCCATGATGGCCGACACCCTGACGTACCCTTTGCCGCGACGACGGCGCTGCTGAACCATGGGGGAACTAAGTACCTCTATGTGCCTGAACGAGGGGTTGTGTCCCGGAGGGTATCAGCGATCTAGTTCTTTGGAGTACCCTGCACCGGCGGTCATCCACTGGGTGTCGCCGTCCGCGATGACCCCGCCGCCGCCGTGGGAGTCCTGGTGGACGAACGTGCCGTCGATGATGTAGGTGACGGTCTCGAAGCCGCGGTGCGGGTGCCACGGCGTGCCCTTGGGCTCGCCCGGCGCGTAGTCCACCTCGCCCATCTGGTCCATCATGATGAACGGGTCGAGGTACTCGGGCTTGATGGTGGCCAGGGCCTTGCGGACCGGGAAGCCCTCGCCCTCGAAGCCGCTCGGCGCGGTCTCGACGGCGAGCACCTTCCGGCCGATCCCCAGGTTCTCCGGGATACGGGGCAGGGCCAGGATGTTGTCGACGGTCACGGCGGGCATGTGGTGCTCCTTCCTGTGGAGTTCACCGTCGTCAACTCAGTTGATATTTCAACTATTCCGGGGGCGGCGAACCGGGACGCCGAACCGCGACGGGCCCGTCGCGATCGCCTCCTCACCACGCTGTGAGGGACGATCCCGGTCGCGCCCGGACCGCGACGTTCCGATCGGCCGGTCCCGCCGGAAAGGGCCGTACCCGTCTCGGGAACCTGCGGACGACTCGGATCCGGGTCAGAACGTGTACGTGATCTCGTGGACCAGGAAGGCGCCGAGTTCGACGAGACGGTTCTGCGGCATGCGGGAGGTCGGTCCGGACAGGGCGATCGAACCGATGCACCTGCCGCCGTGGTTCAGGGGCGCCGCGACGCAGGACGCGCCGACGAGGGTCTCGTCGAGGTCGAGGGCGAAGCCGACACCGCGGGCTTCCTCGACCCGCTGGCGCAGCTCCAGCGGCCCCTTGGGGGCGCGCTTGGTGCCGCCTGAGTAGTTCAGGGTGCCGAGGACCTCGTCGAGGGCCTCGTCGTCGAACGTCGATAAGTAGGCCCTGCCCACCGCGGAGCAGTGGATGGGCCGAACGGTGCCGAGCCGCTCGCGAAGTGTGAGCACCTCCGATGAGGGCTGGTACTGGACGTAGACCATGTTGCCGCTGGCGGGGGCGGCGAAGAGCGACGCCTCGCCGGTCTCGCCGGTCAGCCGTTTGAGCAGGGGCCCGACCCTCTCTATCAGCTGCTCGTGGGCGGGGTGGTTGACGATCAGCCCGTAGAAGCGTTCCGGGCGGATGGTGAACTCCTTGGTGGCGTCGTCGCGGGCGACGTAGCCGGCGTCCACGAGGTCGCCGAGGATCCGCAGGGCGCTGCTGCGGTTCACGTTGACCAGCCTGCCCACCTCGGCCGCAGTCGCAGACTTGGTGGCCAGTTGCTCAAGAACCATGAGGCCCCGCCTGATGTGCGACATGCTCCCGAGGTCGCTGCTGTCCCGTGATCGCTCGTCTGGCATAGAGACGATTCTCTCCTCACCAAGATCCTGGGCTGACGTGTTCTCGGAATTTTCTCAACGTGCTGTGGGACAAGCCACGCACTGAGAGGTGTTGCGCTACCGACAACGATATGTGTTGCGCTGTCAACAACGTACCACGCCTCAATCGGGGCGAGGAAGCGCTCGAATCTCTGTCGAGGCTGCCCTATGACCAGGCGTATAGCACCTCTCCGCCGGTGACCCCCTTGACACGCCTTCCAGGGCTACCTATGTTCATCAGCCATACGCGTTGCATTGATTGCAACTTTAGCGAGGAGTTGAGGATGTCCGAGATGTCGGAGGGCGTCCAGGTCGTCGACCAGGTCGCGACGGGCGGTGAGGTTGAGTTGGACGGCCTGTCGAAGAGATACGGAACCGTCGAGGCGGTGCGTGGTGTCTCGCTGAACATCCGCCGCGGTGAGTTCCTGGCGATCCTGGGGCCCTCCGGCGCGGGAAAGACGACACTGCTCAACATGCTCACCGGGTTCGAGGAGCCCACGAGCGGTGCGATCCGGATCAACGGCCGGGACGTCGCGCGGCTGGCACCGCACAAGCGCGGGATCGGCGTCGTGTTCCAGCACTACGCGCTGTTCAAGCACATGACCGTCGCCCAGAACGTGGGGTTCCCGCTGCGCATGCGACGGATGCCGCTGCGGGAACAGCGCAGTCACATCCAGCACGCCCTTGAGATGGTCAAGCTCGACGGGTACGCGACCCGGTTCCCCGACCAGCTGTCCGGCGGCCAGCAGCAGCGGGTCGCGCTCGCCCGCGCCATCGTGTTCCGGCCCGCGCTGCTCCTCATGGACGAGCCGCTCGGCGCGCTCGACAAGCGTCTGCGCGAGCACATGCGCGTCGAGATCAAACGCCTCCAGCGGAACCTCGGCGCGACCGTCATCTACGTGACCCACGACCAGGGCGAGGCGCTCACGATGGCCGACCGCGTCGCGGTGATGAACGACGGCGCCGTCGAGCAGCTCGGGCCGCCGACCGAGCTGTACGAGAGGCCGGTGAGCGCCTTCGTGGCCGACTTCGTCGGGGAGACCAACTTCTTCCGTGGCCGCACCGTTCTCGACGCCGACGGCCGGGTCCGCGTCGTTCTCGACGGCGACCGGCTGGAGCACCGCCGCGACGTGGACAACGCGGCGACGCTCAAGCCCGACCACGGTGTCGACGTCGGGGTGCGCCCGGAGCAGGTCTCGCTGCTGCCGGTGGAGGGCGCCGACGAGCTGGCCGTGCCGGGCACGGTGAGCGAGGTTCTGTACGAGGGCGGGACGGCCCTGCACGTCGTCGAGACGGCGATCGGGAACCTCAACGCGCGACTCTCGCTCACGAACCACCTCCAAACCCGATGGGCCGTGGGCGACCAGGTCGCCGTTCACTGGGACGCCCGGGCGGCACGGGGCTACCACGACGCGAGCCGGGGTTCGTCCCCGTCGTGACACCGCGGCGGCGCCTCAGCCCAGGCTGCCGAACAGGACTCCAAACCGCGTCAGAGATCTGCACGAAAGAAAGGTTCGGCTGATGAAGTTTTCTCGGAAGACCGCGCTGGGGGCGGTGGTGGCGGCCAGCACACTGCTCACAACTGTCGCCTGTGGGAGCGGAGACGACTCGGAAAAGGCCTCTTCCGCCGGTACGGTCGTCGTCCCCGATCCCGGTGGTGACCTGGGCAAGGCGATGAAGCAGGCGTTCTTCGACCCGTTCGAGAAGAAGACCGGGATCGACGTCGTGCTCAGCTCCGGTGAGTTCGACGCCGCCGTCGTGCTCGCGGGCGTCAAAGCCGGGGCCCCGGCCTTCGACCTGGTGAACCCCAACGGCGCGGTGCTCCAACGCTTCCGCGACAGCTCGGCGCTCGAACCGATCGACTACACGCTCTGGAAGGCCGGCGACCGTGACAAGATCGCCCCGGTGAAGGCCGCCGCCGACGCGGTACCGGCCTACTACATCTCCGTCGTTCCGGCCTGGAGCACCGCCAAGCTCGGCGACCAGGCGCTGACCTCCTGGGCGGACTTCTGGAACGTCGAGAAGTTCCCCGGGAAGCGCACCCTCGCACCGGGCGCGTGGGGAGCGGGCGGCGCGACGTTCGAGATCGCGGCACTGGCCGACGGCGTGGCGCCGAAGGACCTCTACCCGATCGACTACGACCGGGTGTTCGCGAGCCTGGACAAGCTCAAGCCGAACCTGGTGAAGTTCTGGGAGACCGGCGCCGAGCCCATCCAACTGCTCACCGGTGGTCAGGTGACGGTCGCCAGCGCGTGGAACGGCCGCGTCGCCGGCGCCCAGGACAAGGGCGTGCCGGTGGCCGGCACGTGGAACCAGTCGGTCCTCCAGTACGACAACTGGGCGATCCTCAAGGGCGCCAAGAACGTCGCGAACGCGCAGAAGCTTCTGGCCTTCATGATGGAGGCCGGACCCCAGGCGGACTTCGCGAAGGCGATCACCTACTCGCCGGCGAACTCGGCGGCGTTCGACCTGCTCCCCGCCGACCGTGCGGCCCTGCTGCCGACCTCGCCGAAGAACGTCGCGTCCGCCGTGACCCAGGACTACGACTGGTGGACCGCCACCGCGCCGGGGACGGACAAGTCCAATGAGGAAGTCGCCATCGAGCGCTGGCAAGCGTGGGCCTCGAAGTAGCCCGCGGCCTGTCTGCGACCAAGACGACCTCGATCTAGGAGATCCATGTCGGTCGACAGCCCTCCGGAGCAGTTCACCGGTGGCCTGACCATCCGCCCTCGGCGCAGGCCAGACCACCGGTGGCTCACCCTCGTGCCGCTCCTCGCGGTCCTGATCCTGCTGTTCGTCGTCCCGCTGGGCTCGCTGCTGGTCGACAGTTTCCGCGGCGGGCAGGGATTCACCCTGGAGAACTACCGCGAGCAGGTGACCTCGCCGGTCTTCTGGCGCGCGATACGCCGCACCCTGGTCATCGCCGCGCTCTCGACCGGGATCTGCGTCGTGCTCGGGTACTGCATGGCCTACGTGCTCACCCGCATACCCAAGCGGCTGCGTGGCGTGCTGCTGGTCGTGGTGCTCGTGCCGTACTTCACGAGCATCCTGATCCGCTCCTACGCGTGGATCGCGATCCTCGCACCGAGCGGGCTCGTCGCCAGGACGCTCGCGCTGTTCGGGGTCGACACTCCTCCCGAGCTGGTGTTCAACCAGACCGGCATGCTGATCGGGACCGTGCAGATCCTGCTGCCGCTGGCGCTGCTGCCGATCTACAGCGTGATGAGCGGCATCGACCGCGCCCCGGTGCGCGCCGCGCAGAGCCTGGGTGCCTCGCCCGCCGTCGCGCACTGGCATGTGTACCGCCCCGCCACGTCGTCGGCGGTCACGGCGGCCGCCGCCCTGGTCTTCATCAGCACCCTCGGCTTCTACGTGACGCCCGCGTTGCTGGGCGGGCCAGGCGACACGCTCATCGCGCAGTCCATCCTCGTGCAGTTCTCGAACCTCGTCGATCCCGCAGGGGCCGCGGCGCAGGCCACGCTGCTCCTGCTGGTCGTCCTGCTGCTGTTCGTCATCCTCTTCCGCTATCTCGCGCCCTCGCTCTCCGTCGCGGGCGCCGAGCCGACGCCTGCGAGCACCGCCACGCGGTCAGGCCGGCGTTTCTCCCGCGCCGCGGGCTCCACCGAACGGCACGAGGAGCTGCGCGCCCTGCGTGCGCGGATCCTCGACACCGGTCTCGACGTCGTCGGGCGGCTACGCCTGCCCATCCTGGCGGGCAGCTGGATCGTGGGCGCGGCGCTGCTGGTCACGCCACTGGTCGTGGTGGCCATCTGGTCCTTCAGCGACGCGACGTACCTGACGTTCCCGCCGGAGGAGTACTCCACCCGGTGGTTCGCCGACTACTTCGCCGACGAGGCGTGGCTCGACTCGACGTTCCTCAGCCTGGGCATCGCCTCCGCCTCCGCCGCGATCAGCGTCGTCATCGGCGGCCTCGGGGCCTTCGGTCTCGTACGGGGCCCGCGGGTGCCGCGGGTGCCGGTCGCGATCCTGGTCGCGATGCCGATGATCGTCCCTCCGATGATCTACAGCCTCGGGTTCTTCGTGCTCGTGGCGCCGCACGGTCTCGTCGGCACGCATCTGGGCCTGATCCTGCCCTACCTGGTGCTGGGACTGCCCTTCGCGGTGTCCATCACGGCGGCGGCACTGCGCAACCTCGACGTGCGGCTGGAGAACGCCGCGCGCAGCCTGGGCGCGGGACCGCTCTCGGTGCTCCGGCACGTCCTGCTGCCCGCGCTGCGCCCGGCGCTGGTCAGCGGCTTCGTGTTCGCCTTCCTCGCGGCGTTCGACGACGTCGTCGTCGCCACCTTCATGTCCGGGCCGACAGCGGTGACGCTGCCGCTGCGGATGTTCCAGGACATCAAACTCGAAGTGAGCCCGAGGACAGCCGTGGTCGCCGTCGTCCTGCTTGGAGCAGGAGCGGCCGCGGTGCTCCTCCGGTTCGTAACGGCTTGGCTCGTGCGCGCCGTACGGGTGGCGCTGAGCCGACTGGGAGACTCATGAACACCACGGCGAAGAACGACCCGACCACGGTCATCGCGGAGATGACCGCACCCTATGTCGAACATCAGGAGTTCCCCGACATCGTCTACCCGACCTCGGTCACGGCCACGCTGGCGGCCTTCCGGCGATCGTTCCCGGCAGCGACGCGGCTCGTGCCGGAGCAGGACGACGGGGCGGCGGCACTGAGCGTGCACAGCCGCGACTACGTCGACTTCGTCAAGGAGGGCAGCCGGCGACCGGAGGGCGCCACGAAGTTCCCGCTGAACGTCATCGCGCTCCCCGAGCTGAGGGTCTCCGAGCCGCGTACCTTCGAGGGCCGGCACACGCGGTACTTCTTCGACGAGGTCACGCGTGCCACCCCCGCGGTGTGCGAGGGAGCGCTGCACAGCGCGGCGGCCTCCCTGCAGGGGGCCCGCTGGCTCGCCGACACGGTCGCCGCGCAGACCGCGGAGCGCGCCGACCGGCCGTCGTCGTCGTCGGCGGCGCTGGTGCTCGTGCCGTCCCGTCCTCCGGGTCACCACGCCCTGCCCACCGTGGGCGGCGGTCTGTGCCTGTTCGCGAACGCCGCCATCGCGGCCCGCGAGCTCTCCCGCAGCGGCCGGGTCGTCGTGCTCGACATCGACCAGGACCACGGCAACGGCACCCAGGCCGTCTTCTACGACGACCCGTCGGTCCTGACGATCTCGATCCACGCCGAGGGCTGGCCCCACGTCGCCGGGTTCTCCGAGGAGACCGGGGGTCCCGGCGCGCCCGGCGGCAACCTCAACCTCCCGCTGCCCACCGGTTCGGGGTTCGCCGCCTACGAGCCCGCCCTTGAGACCGCGCTGGAGGCGATCGGCCGCTTCGAACCCCGGTACCTCGTCCTCGCCCTGGGCTACGACGCCCAGAAGGAACAGGGGTTCGGCGCGCTCCGCCTGGAGACGGAGCACTTCGGCGTCCTCGGCCGCCGTATCGCCGACCTGCGCCTGCCGACACTCGTGACCACCGAGGGGTGCTACGGGTACTACGAGTCGACCGCCGAGGCGGCGACCCTCTTCTTCGAGGGGTGGGCGGAGCGGTGGCGGTGAGTACCACCATGCGCGCCGCGCTCCTGACCGGCGTCGGTCGGCCGCTGGAGATCCGCGAGGTGCCCGTCCCCCGGATCGGGCCCGACGAGGTCCTGGTCAGGACGCTGTCCAGCGGCGTGTGCCGGACGGACCTGCACATCCAGGACGGCCTGGCCTACGTGCCGGAACTGCCGCACATCATGGGCCACGAACCCGCGGGCGTCGTGGTCGAACGCGGCCCGGCGGTGTCAGAGGTCGAGGTCGGCGAGGTGGTCGTGCCGCACCTGTTCGTCGCGGACGGGGACTGTCGCTTCACCCGGGCCGGCGCCGACGCGCAGGCCCTGCACCTGCGAGGAATCCTCGGCGTGACGCTGCCCGGAGGCTTCGCGGAGTACTTCGGCGCACCCGCCAGGAACCTCCTGAAGGTCCCCGCCGGGCTCGACCCCAGGGTCGCCGGGCTTTCCAGCTGCGCGATCGTCACGGCCCTGCACGCCTACCGTCGCGGCACGGTGACACCGGCGAGGACCGCGGTGGTGATCGGCGCGGGCGGCATCGGGCAGATCATCATCCAGCTCCTGACCGGTGCGGGCGTGTCGGCCGCGGCCGTCGACGTGCGGGAGGACAATCTGGCGCTGGCGATCCGCAACGGGGCCGGCCACACCGCGTCGGCGTTCGCGGCGGACCGCGTGCCCGCCGTTCGCGCCTGGGCCGAGTCCCGGGCCGACGACGCCGGTGACGGAGTGGACCTGGTGATCGACCTGGTGGGGTCGTCGGCGACGATGGCCGACGCCGCCCAGTACGTGCGTCGCCGGGGCCGGATCGTCGTGGTCGGCGAGGAACCCGACTTCCCCGGCATCAGCTCGACGACCCTCGCCCAGCGCGAGCTGGAGATCGTCGGTTCGCGCAACGGCGATCGCGGCGATCAGCACGACGCGCTGCGGCTGCTCGCCGAGGGCGTCATCACCCCGCCGCTGGACGAGGAGTATCCCCTGGAGCGTGCCAACGAGGCACTCGCCCGCCTGCGAAGCGGTCAGGCGCACGGCCGGGTCCTCATCACGCACGAGGCGTTACGCGCACACCGGGGCGACTGACAGGACGACGCCCGTCGCGGGGCCGACGGGCGACCGGCGGGGCGGGGTGAGACCCGCGAGACAGACCAGCCTGCGTAGCCAGGCACAACGATCAGTGAGGAGTGAGATGAAGATCGCGACCGACACGTGGATGCTGCGTCCACAGCCAATCGACGCGGTGTTCTCGACCGTACGGGAGGCGGGCTTCGAGTACCTGGAGCTCTCGCCACGGCCCGACGTGATGCCGAGCTACGGGGGCAGGCGGGCGTCGAAGGCCAAGATCGCCGAGATCGCGGAGGCGTCGAAGACCCACGGCGTCGAGATCGCGTCCATCTTCATCGAGCAGGCCTGGGGAAGCTCGGAGGAGGACATCCGGCGGGCGGCGGTCGGCTACTGGAAACAGACCGTCCAGCTGGCCGTCGACCTGGGCTGCGACCGGATCAACTCCGAGTTCACCGGCCGCCCGACCGCCCCGCAGGCCGGCGAGGCCGCGATGCGCCGCTCCCTGGAGGAGGTGCTGCCGCTGGCGGAGTCCGAGGGCGTCACGCTCGCGCTCGAACCGCATCCGGGCGACTGGGTGGAGTCCGGCGTCGGGGCCGTCGACTTCATCCGGGGTCTGCAGAGCGACCACGTCACCTACCTGCACTGTGTGCCGCACACCTTCTACCTCACCGGTGTGGAGGACGAGCGCGGTCAGTTCAAGGACGTCAACCGCGACATCATCACCTACGCGGGCGACACCATGGACCACGTCCATCTGGCGGACACCCTGCTGCCCGGCCGTACCTTCCTCAATCCCGGAAGTCCCGGGGTGCGCAACCACCAGCACCTCGACATCGGCCAGGGCGACATCGACTGGGACGAGGTGTTCACCGCCCTGCGGGAGGTCGGGTTCGACGGCGTCGTGTCGGTGGCCGTCTTCCGGCACGAGTCACGGGTGATGGAGTCGCTCACCCACAACCGACGCATCATTCGCGAACGCCTCGAAGGGGGTGCTGACCAGTGACCGGATCGGTGCGCTTCGGCGTCGTCGGCCTCGGAGAGATCTACCAGCTCGCCCACCACCTCGCCTACCAGCGGGCGGACGGCCTGGAGGCCGTGGTCGTCTGCGACTTCGACCAGGACGTCGCCACGCGGACGGGGCAGTCGCTCGGCGCGGAGGCGTGCACCGACTACCGCCGGCTGCTCGAGGACGACCGGATCCAGGCCGTCGACCTCGTGCTTCCCCACAACGTGCACTACGAGATCGCCCGCGAGTTCCTGGAGGCGGGCAAGCACGTCCTGATCGAGAAGCCCATGACCGTCGACGCCGCGCACGCGCGCGAACTCGTCGACCTCGCGGCGAGCAAGGGTCTCAAGTTCACCGTCAACGAGAACACCCGGTTCATCCCCGCCTACCAGGCGGCCCTCGACGCGATCAACGGCGGCGAGATAGGGGACGTGACGCTCGTCCGCACCCTGATCAGCGGCAACGAGTTCGAGCGGCTCGGCAACCCGAAGCTGTGGAAGGGCCGCCAGGACGGCTCGGGCGGCGGCACCATCATCGACGCGGGCGCCCACTCCTTCTACCTGCTGAAGTGGATGTTCGGCGAGGTCGCCTCGCTGCGCGCGCTCTCCGAGCGCCTCGTCGGCGCCAGCCAGGTCGAGGACTGGTCGGTCGTGTGCGGCCGGACGCGATCGGGCGCGCTGTTCTCCGTCGAGTCCACCTTCACCTCGGGCGGGCCCTGGAACGAGCGCCTCGAGGTGCACGGAACCAAGGGGCTCATCGTCGTCGACCAGCACCAGAACCCCCCGGCCGTGCTTTTCCGCGGCAAACGCGACCACACCGGATCGCCGCTGCCCGGCACGGCCTACGAGCCGACCACCTGGAAGTACAACTCGATCGCGGCCGGGATCGAAAGCTTCGCCCGTTCGATCGCGGGCGACGAGCCGACCGCCGTCGCGCCCGAGGACGGCGCGTACGCGGTGCGGATCATCGAGCTCGCCTACGAGTCGGTGGCCACGGGCCTGCCCGTCACCGTCTGAGCGTCCCGACCCCGGCAGTCTGCTTCCGGCAGGCTGCCCCGGCACTCCGACTCCGGCGGTCTGACCTCAGAGGTCCGACCTCGGCGGTCCGGCTCCGGGTGCCGGAGCTTCTCCCGCCTGCCCAGAGCGTGGCGCGACGTGTGGCCGCTCGCCTCAACGCGCCACGACGCAGCAGGCCGTCACCCCCGAACTCCCCCCAGCACGTACATGAAGCGACAAGGAGACCCCATGGATCCGCTCGTCATCACCGTCACGGTCGACAGCACGATGTCCTATCCCGGCTACCAGGGCATGCCGGCCATCGAGGACACCGACAAGGTCGGCCAGGAGTACATCGACTCGGTGAACGCGGGTGCGACACTGTGCCACCACCACGGTGTCCACTACTTGGAGGACGCCATCCAGGACGACGGCAAGAAGTTGTCCAAGATCGATTTTGATGGCTGGAAGAATCTCACTGAGAAGATCCGGACCGTGGGCACCGATCCGATCATGCAGTTCGGCATCGCCAGCGCCCGGCTCCCCGAGAAGGTCGAGCTCATGTCGCTCAAGCCCGACATGATGTCCTACGCCTTCAACGTGCACGACGAGTACTTCCAGCCCGACCCGGCCTACCCCGCCAACGAGATGTACTCCCTGCACCCGCGGGACGAGCTCGTCGAGTTCGTCACGGCGGCGGAGGCGAACGGTGTGAAGCCGGAGATCGAGTGCTTCTACACCGGGGCGTTCTGGAACCTGGAGTATGTCCGGCGGCAGGGCCTGCTGAAGGAGAAGGCGTGGGCGACCTTGTTCTTCGGCTGGCAGGGCGGCGCGTGGACGCCTCCGACCCCGGACGCGCTCATGTACATGGTCAAGCACCTCCCGCCGAACACGAACTGGAACGTCAGCGTGATGGACCCGGTCGCGCAGTGGCAGCTGCTGCCGCTGGCCATCGCGATGGGCGGCCACGTCCGCGTCGGCTGGGAGGACAACCCCTACCTGCCCGGCGGTGAGCCCTCGCGCAGCAACGCCGAGCTGGTGGAGGTCGTGGTCACGATGGCCCAGCAGATCGGCCGCCCGATCGCGAACGTCGAAGAGGCTCGGCGCATCGCCGGGGTGAGCCGGTGACGACGGCCCTGACCTCGGAGGCCCCGGACGTCTCGACCCCGCCCGCGGCGCGGGGTCTGGCGCGCGCCCGCCTGAACGGCCGCGTCGTGCTCGTCCGGATCTCGCAGGGCCACGCGACGGTGCTCGCGACCGAGTCCGACCATCCCGCCGCCGACGTCCTGCGGGAGGCGCTGCACACCGGCGCGTGGCGCGCGGACGGCGACGACGCCGGAGCGGCGAGGGTTCCGGTCGAGGATCTCGAACTGCTCGCTCCGGTCGCGAACCCCTCGAAGATCCTGTGCGTCGGTCTGAACTATCTCGACCACGCGGACGAGTCGGGGGTGCAGGCCCCCGCCAAGCCGCTGCTGTTCGCGAAGTTCCCCAACGCGTTGCGAGCCGGCGGCGCCGCCGTCGAGGTGCCGAGCGACCTCTCCGGCGAGCTCGACTACGAGGGTGAGCTGGCCGTCGTGATCGGGCGCCGGGCGAGCGACGTCAGCCGGGACGAGGCTCTCGACCACGTCCTCGGTTACGTCGCGGCGAACGACCTGTCGGCGCGGGACGCCCAGTTCTCCGACGGTCAATGGCTCCGTGGCAAGTCCGCCGACGGTTTCTGCCCGGTCGGGCCGATCGTGGTGCTCGCCCAGGACGTCGAAGACCCTCAGGCGCTGCGCATCACCACCCGGCTCAACGACCAGGTCGTCCAGGACTGCTCAACGGCTGAGATGATCTTCTCCGTGGCGGAGATCATCTCCTATGCCTCCCGCTACCTGACGCTCGAACCGGGGGACCTGATCCTGACGGGCACGCCGCCGGGTGTGGGTTTCGCACGCAAACCCCCGCTGCTGGTCCGGGACGGCGACGTGGTGACGGTGACCGTGGAGGGCGTCGGCAGCGTCGCCAACCGGGTGCTCGTCGTATGAGACGACCGGCGGCCGGCCCACGGTGATCACGGCGCCGGACAGGTTCCGACGCCGGTGCGTCTGACCGATCGGCTGTTCGTCAAAGCCTGACGACGAGGCGACGGGACTCTGACGGATCATCCTGCGACCGGGCAGGGAGACCGACAGGAGTCCCGTCGCGGAGCATGCCCGTCATCACCCGTGCGGATCGGGACAGTTCCCGGCGGCACGGCGGGCATCGACCGGGCACGACGACGGGTCAGGTGGGCCGACGCGCCGGCCGTCCTGGAAAACGTCCCCTGGAGGACGATCAGTGAAGAGAGATCAGGTGAGCCATGACATGACAGGGCGTATGGCGGGGCGGGTCGTCGTCGCGCCGGACAAGTTCCGCGGGTCGCTGACCTCTCCCGAGGTGGCCGCCCACGTGGCCGCCGGACTGCGTTCCGCGGGTTCGGGGCAGGTGCTCGTCGTCCGGCTTCCGGTCGCCGACGGCGGCGACGGCACCGTCGACGCGGTGGTCGCGAGCGGGTTCACCCGGGTCGAGACGGAGGTGACCGGACCGGTCGGCGAGCGGGTCCTGGCGGCCTATGCCGTACGCGACGAGCCGGACGGCCGGGTCGCGGTGATCGAGCTGGCCGAGGCGTCGGGCCTGCGGCGGCTGCCGGAGGGGGCCGCCCCGGCCCCGCTGACCGCCACGAGCCGCGGCGCCGGCGAGCTCGTCGCCCACGCCGTACGACACGGCGCGACGCGGATCGTGCTCGGCCTCGGCGGCAGCGCCTGCACCGACGGAGGCGCGGGCATGGTCCAGGCGCTCGGCGTGCGGCTGCTGGACGCGGCCGGGAACGACCTGCCGCCGGGCGGGGCCGCGCTGCGCGACCTGCACGCGATCGACGTCTCCGGCAGACTGCGCGGCTTCGAGGTCGTCGTGGCGAGCGACGTGGACAACCCGCTGCTCGGGCCGTACGGCGCCGCGACCGTGTACGGCCCGCAGAAGGGCGCGACCCCCGGGGACGTGACCGTGCTGGAGGCCGGCCTGGCCCGGCTGGCGGCCGTCGTCGCACGCACCCGCGCTCTGGCGGGCGCCGCCGGGCACGGCGGCGTCGTGCGCGCGGCGGGTGTGGCCGACCGGCCGGGCGCGGGAGCCGCCGGTGGAGTGGGGTTCGGCGCGCTGGCCTTCCTGGAGGCGAGGATCCGGCCGGGCATCGGCTATCTGCTGGACCTGGTGGACTTCGACCGGCACGTGGAGGGGGCCCGGCTGGTGATCACCGGCGAGGGCTCGATCGACGAGCAGACGCTGCGCGGCAAGGCCCCCGTGGGCGTCGCGGCGGCCGCGGCCAGGCACGGCGTGCCGGTCGTGGCGGTCTGCGGCCGACGCTCGGTGGGCGACGAGGAGCTGCGGGCGGTCGGCATCGAGGCGGCGTACGCGCTGACCGACGTCGAGCCCGACGTGCGGCGTTGCATGGCCGAGGCCGGGCCGCTGCTCGAACGGCTCGCCGGGCGGATCGCCGCCGCGTTCTTCACACCCTGAGACCGGGGCGCGCACGGCCTGCGGGCGGACGGCGCGGTGCCGCCGATCATCCGCGATGACGAGACCGCGGCGCGGAGAACGCCGCGGTCTCGTCAGCCAGGCCCGCCCCCTGCCAGGGCCGGGTTCGTCTACCTCCCCTTGACCAGGGAGAACGATCCCTTGGTCAGCGAGACCAGCTGGGGAACGGTGGCACTGTCCTCGAGGGCCTTCCTGGGGTTGTTGGCCAGCGCGGTGACGACGTAGGTCTTCCCGCGGGCGGAGCGCCCGAGATAGGCCAGATCCAGCACGCCGAGCTCGGAGCCGCCCTTGAACCAGACGGTCGGCCACTTCTTCGGATCGAGGTCCAGTCCGTCGAAGCCGGACAGCGTCTCGTTGAGCTGCTTGGAGTACAGCTTGCTCAGGCCGGCGTAGGCACGGCAGACGTCACGCGGCGAGCCGAACCACTCGAGCGTGTCGATCTCGCGGGGCTCGGTCCAGGGCTTGGCGTCCTCGATCGACTGCTTGGCGACCGTCTTCCTCAGGTAGGCGCGCCTGCCCGCCGTGTCGAGCGCCAGGTAGGTCCTGGCCTGCCGGGGATAGTCGACGGCCTTGAGCAGGCCCCACTCGCGTGTGGTCAGGAAGGGGATGTTCAGTGAGGCGTGGTCGGACCACTGGCGGACCTTGGCCTCGACGGCCCCGCGGCCGACGGTGTGCAGGAGGATGTCGGCGGCGGTGTTGTCGCTGATCGAGATCATCAGCTTCGCGGCCTCGCGGACCGAGATCTTGCTGTTGTCCGGCCGCTCCCAGATGCCGCCCTCGCTCGGGCTCTTCCACTCCGGCCTGATCGTGACCTTGGTGTTCCAGCTCAGCTTCCCGTCGCGGATCTTCTCCGCCACCGCGCCCAGCACGTAGAGCTTGAAGATCGAGCCGAGCGGCTGCGGCCTGTCCACGGCCACGCCGTGCACGACCTGGCACCGGCCCCTGGCGTCGATCTCGGCGGCGAGGAAGCCGACGTCGGGGGCGACCGTGCGCAGCCGGGCGTCCAGTTCCTTCCAGTCCTTGGGGCCGGGCAGGGGCGGCTGCTCCGGGGGCACCTGCAGACCGTTGATCCTCCCGTCGGCGTCGACGGAGATCATCAGGTTGTACCTCTGGTCGCCGAGCGTCGCCGTGCCCTGGAGCAGCGTGGGCTGGACGACGACCAGCTTCTCCAGCGTCAGCCCCTTGAGGGCCTTGGCGGACTTGTTGAGCTCGTCGACCGGAACCGCCTTGAGGAAGTCCGCCGTGAAGTGCTCCTGGTACTCGCTCTCGGCGATGGGCGTACGGGACAGGGCGTCGAGGAACCAGGTCAGCTGCTTGCCGGCCGGGCTGTCCGGAATCTCCGGCGCCGCGGTGACCGACCGGGCGGCCGCGACCGCGGACTGCCCGCCGCCCGCGAGGACGGTCACGGGCACGACCGCCGTGACGAGGGCCAGGGCGAGCAGACGCGTCGATCTGAACGGCAATCTCACGAGGAGCTCCTTCGGTGCAGGTGTCGTGGCCGCCCCCGGCGGCCTGGTCCGAAACTAGGGAGATCCGTCGCTCCGAAACACCTGGCCACCCTCCGTCCCGCAGGGTGCGGCAAACTGCATGGAGTGTGCGGACAACCTCATGGACGGCGCCTTCCACGGCAGGTCACGCTGCCTTCCATGGCTCACGTGACTCCGGCTCCCGCCCTCGCCGCGCTGATGGCCGCGGTGGCCGCGGCCGGGGTCGTCGCGGGCGGGTTGCTGGAGACCGGAATGCCCGCGCCGCCCAGCCAGTGGCTGTTCGTCGCGACGTGCCTGATCATGCCCACGGTCGGCTGGCTCGTCGCGGCGAGGCGTCCCGACAACGTCTACGGCTGGCTGCTGCTGGCCGCGGCGGACTGCCTGGGACTGGGCGCCCTTGGCGCGGGCATCCTGATCGCGGATCCGTCGGGCCAGAGCCCGCTGGGCGGCGTCGGCGCCCTGCTGGGTTCGCTGTTCCCCGTCTTCTACGGTCTGAACTGGGTCTTCCTTCCCCTGCTGTTCCCCGACGGGCGGCTGCCCTCGCGCCGCTGGCGGGTCGGGGCCGGGATCGCGGCCGTGGCGATCGCCGCCCACTGGGCGGGCCTGCTGCTGAGCGGCGACGAGATCTACATCCCGGTCTTCGGCAGGGGCAACCCGTTGGGACTCGACGGGACGCCGGGGCTGGTCGCCGCCCTCGTCGGCGCCGCGGGCCAGGCGGTGACCTTCCTGGTGGCGCTGTCGGTGCTGGTCTCCCTCGTGCTGCGCTGGCGGCGGAGCGCGGCCGTCGAACGCCGCAGGCTCCGCTGGATGATCGCCGGGGTCGTGGGCACCCTGGGCGGGTTCGCGCTGGTGGCGGTCTTCGAACCGGACACCTACGGCGTGGGCCTCGGGATCGGCCTGATGACGTCCCTGGTCGCACTGCCCAGTGTGATCATCGCGACCGTGTTCCGCCACAACCTCCTCGACATCAGGGTGGGCGTCAGGGGTTCCCGGATCTTCCTCGTCTTCGACCTCAGGCCGACGGTCGACGAGCTCCTGACGGAACTCGGTCCCGCGCTGGAGGAGGTGGAGCCGGTCGAGCAGCTGGGGCGGCTGGCGGGAGCCGTACGGGCGGGGCTGGAGACCCGGTGGGCCGCCGTCGAACTCGCGGACGGCACCCGGATGGTCGCGGGCGACGAGGACAGCAAGGCCGTGCTCACCGTGCCCGCGGGTCTGGGGCACATCGTGTGCGGACCCAAGGTGGCCGGCCGCTTCACCGCCGAGGACCGCAGGCTGCTCAGGGCGCTGGCGGTGCCGGTCGGGCTCGCGATCCAGAGCGTGGGCCTGGCGGCCAGGCTGGTCAACGCGCAGGAGGCGGAGCGGCGGCGGATCGAGCGCAACATCCACGACGGGGCACAGCAACAGCTCGTCGCACTGATCGCCGGTCTCGAGCTGGCACGGGCGACCGGCGGCGGCCCCGAGACCCTGGCGCTCCTGCGCGAGCAGGCCCGTCAGACGCTCACCGACCTGAGGGAGCTCGCGGCGGGCATCCACCCGTCCGTGCTCAGCCAGGGCGGCCTGGTCGAGGCGGTCGAGGAGCGTTGCTCACGGCTGCCGGTGACCACCACGGTGACGGCCGACCCCGCTCTGCGCGAACGCCGTTTTCCCGACGAGATCGAGGGCGCGCTGTACTTCACGGTGAGCGAGGCGATCGCCAACGCGCTCAAGCACGCCGCGGCCTCCCGGATCGAGGTACGGCTGACGCAGGCGGAGGGGCGGCTCCAGGCCATGGTCTCCGACGACGGCAGGGGCTTCGACACGGGCGCGGCGCGGCGCCGGGGGCTGGAGACGCTCGCGGACCGGATGAGCGCCCTCGGCGGGGGAATGCGGCTGACCAGCGGCCCCGGGACGGGCACGCGGATACGGGCCTGGGTGCCCGTGCAGGCCTGAGCGGCCACCCCGCTCTCCTGGCCCCCCTCCGTCGGCTCATCGGGGCCGGACGCCCCGCCCGGACGTCTCCGTGCCGTCGGGGGGCTCCGAACGCCTCCGTGCCGTCGGGGCTCCGAACGCCTCCTGCGCCGCCGGGGGCTCCGGGCGGGCGAGGCCCCCGGTCTCAGCCGAACACCCCGGGCGGCGGGACGGGGATGACCACCGGGTCGCCGTCGCGCAGCGGCGGCGCTCCGGCGACGAACCTGGTCAGCTCCTCCCCGTACAGGCAGCGGGCCTGGACGAGGCCGCCCGCGGCCCTGCGGGTCAGGCCCGCGAAGGGAAGCTCGGCGCGGGAGGCGGCGACGATGAGGTTGCCGAAGCGGCGTCCCCGCAGGACGCCGGGGTCCGCCAGCAGCGCCCTGTGCCCGAAGGAGCCGCCGACGGTGGCGAGCAGCCTGCGGGCGAAGGCGAGACCCTTGCCGTCCGCGACGTTGACCAGCAGGGTTCCGCTGTGCCGCAGGACGCGTGCCACGTCGTCCATGTACTCGGAGGTGGCCAGGTCGATGGGCATCGTGGCGCCGCTGAACGCGTCCAGCACGACCAGGTCGGCCGAGTCGTCGAGCAGGCCCGCCGTCGCCGTGCGGCCGTCGAGGATCCTGACCTTGAGCCGGGGCACCGACTTCAACCGGAGCTGGTCCCTGACCAGCTGGACGAGCCCGCCGTCCGGCTCCACGACGATCTGCCGTGAACCCGGCCTGGTCGCCGCCACGTAGCGGGGCAGGGTGCAGGCGCAGCCCCCCACGTGCACCGCGTCCAGCGGGCCCTCGTCGAGAAGGTCGATCACGACGGCCATCAGCTGCACGTACTCGAAGTCGAGATACGTGGGGTCCTCCAGGTCCACGTAGGACTGGGGCACGCCGTCCTTGGAGATCACCCATCCGGAGGGCCTGTCCAGATCTCCCAGGAGGTCGACCTCGCCGAAGGTCACCGGATAGCGGCCCGGCATCGGCCCCGGCGCTTCCCGCCTGATCACTTTTGTCCCACTTTCCACTGCCGTCGAGGTGCAACCGGGGAAACCCCTGGAAGAAACCGTATGCGCATCCGGACCGTCGCACGCCGTCGATCCCCCTGGAACGTCCGCCTGCCGGGCTCCCCGCGGCTCCCTCGACCGGATCGGAGATGATCCGCGCCTTTCGCACCGGTTCCGGGTTTTCTCGGCCACGCCGGGGGAGACGGCGTTAGATTCGACACGACGGGGTGCGGGCGCACGCGCCGTCGGGGGCCTTCGCGCTGACGGCAAGGGGAGCTTCCACATGGACGTGGATCGTGCGGTTCCGGCCGGCGACCAGCGGGTCCAGGCGTACGGCCACGCCCAGCAGGCCGCGCAGCACGGCGGCACGCAGATCAACAACTTCGGCGGAGGGCAGCCCCGCCGCATCGAGGGGACGCTGGACACGCTGGTGCCGCCGCCTGCCACGATGGTCGGGCGGGAGGACGAACTGGCGGACCTGCTCGCCCTGGTCGAGCGGGCGAGCCCGGACGGGCGTCCCGTGGTGCTCTCCGCGGTGCACGGCATGGGCGGGGTCGGCAAGACCGCGCTGGTGCGCGCCCTGACCGCGCGGGTCCGTGACCGGTTCGCCGACGCCAGGATCGAGCTGGACCTGTTCGGCTTCACCCCCGGGGAGGAGCCGCGCGATCCGGGGGACGCCCTGTCCGAACTGCTGGGCCTGGCCGGGTTCCCCGCCTCCGAGGTTCCCGTGGACACGGCGGGCAAGTCCCAGCTGTGGCGGGCCTGGCTGGCGGGCCGCCGGGTGCTGCTGGTGCTCGACAACGCCCGTGACGCCGCCCAGGTGCGGCCGCTGCTTCCCGGCCACGCCCGGCACTGCCTGGTGCTGGTCACCAGCCGTGACCGGCTGGACGAGCTGGACGCCCACGGGAGGGTGCCGGTGGGCACGCTGCCGGAGTCCGACGCGGTCGCGCTGCTGGCGGGCGCCCCCGGGCGGGAGGGCGCCGACCGTTCGGCGCTGGCCGAGCTGGCGCGACTGTGCGGGTGCCTGCCGCTGGCGCTGCGTCCCGTGGGCGCGCTGCTCGCCGAGCTCGGCCCGGCGGACCTCGTGGAGGCGATGAGCGACACCGCGCGGCCGCTGCGGCACATCCGCGACGGGGAGCGGGGCGCCCGCGCCGCGTTCGACCTGTCCTACGGAGCGCTGGAGGAGGACCTGCGCGACCTGCTGGACGCCTGCGCCCGGCACCCGGGCCCCGACTTCGACGCCGCCTCGATCGGGGCGCTCGCCGGCCTGCCCCGTCCCGTGGCCGGGGTCGGGCTGGCCGAGCTGGCCAAGCGCAGCATGCTCGTCCTCGCCATGCCCGGCCGCTACGCCTTCCACGACCTGTTCCTGGGGTACGCCCGCAGCCGGGCGGACGCCGGGCACGACGCCGCGCGGGCGCGTCAGGCCAGGGTCAGGCTGTACCGGCGCCTCTACCACGCGGCCGACGTCGAGACCGAGGTCCTCCTCGGACGTCGCGGCCGGTCGGGCGGCGCACGGGACGCGCCGGGCTCCGGCGGACCGGCGCGGGGCAGGGCGTGGCTGCTCCCCGCGACCGGCGAGCTGCGCGCGTGCTGCGCGGCCGCGCTGGACGACCGCTGGGAACGGGCGACCGGGTTCGTCAAGGTCGTCGGATGGTGGCTGCTTCTGGAGGGGCGCGCCGACCAGGCCCACGCCCTCCACACGGCCGCCAACCACGTCGCCGAGGAGGCGGGAAACCCCTGGGGACGAGCCGTCGCGCTGCACGGCCTGGCCAACGTGGCCGAGAAACGCGCCGACTACGACCACGCCGCGGGCCTCTACCGGCGGGCGCTCGCCCTGTACGAGGAGGTCGGCGACCAGCACGGCAGGCTCTCCGCGCTGTGCGGCCTGGCGGACGTCATCCGGCTGTGCGGGGAGCACGGGCAGGCCGTGGAGACCTACCGGCGGGCGTTGGAACTGGCGGAGGGGATCGGCGACCTGCTCGGCCAGGCCGACGCGCTGTTCGGCGTGGGCGACGTGGCCAGGCTGCGCGACGACTACGGCCGCGCGGACGTCGACTACCGGCGGGCGCTCGCCCTGTACGAGGAGGTCGGCGACCTGCTCGGCCAGGCCAACGCGCTGCGGGGGGTGGCCGACGTGGCGCGGCTGGGCGGGGAGCACGAGCACGCGGTGGAGACCTACGGCCGGGCGCTGGCGTTGTTCGAGGAGATCGGCGACCGGCGCGGTCAGGCCGACGTGCTGCGCGGTGTGGCCGAGGCCGACAAGCTGCACGGGGACCACGAGCACGCGGTGGAGACCTACGGGCGGGCGCTGGCGTTGTTCGAGGAGATCGGCGACCGGCACGGCCAGGCCAGCACGCTGCGGGGCATGGCGGACGTGGCCAGGCTGTGCGGGGAGCACGAGCGGTCGGTGGAGACCTACGGGCGGGCGCTGATGATGTACGAGGAGGTCGGCGACCTGCTCGGCCGGGCCGGCGCCTTCCTCGCCCTCGCTCAGGTCGAGGCGGCCCAGAACCGGCTGCGGGACGCCCGCGAGACCTATCGCGGGGCCGCGAGGATCTACGCGTCGTTCGGGCTGGCCAATTGGGTCGAGCACTGCGAGAACAGGATCAGGAATCTCGGCCTCGCCTGACGCGGCGGCGCGTCCCCCGGCGCGGAGGCGTACGGAGGCGTGCGGCGGGCCGGTGCGGCCCGCGGTGGGGAGACGCGGGTGCGCGGACGCGGGGAGGTGGGGGAGCGCGGCGCGGCCCGGGGCACGAGGGCGGAAGGCCGCGGTGGGACGGCGGCCACGGACGGAGAGGGTCACAACCTACGCGAGCGTAGGTTACGGTAACGTAGGTTCATGACCACGACCGCTGTCGAGGGCTTCACGCTCTCCGGGCCGGCCAAGCCCCGCCTGCGAGGCTGGTTGCACGCCGGAGCCCTGCCCGTCGCGCTGATCGCCGGATTCGCCCTCGTCGCCCTGGGCCCCACCCTGCAGGCGCGGCTGGCCGCCGCCGTCTACGCCGTCACCTCCGGCCTGCTCTTCGGCGTCTCCGCCACCTACCACAGGGGCGCGCTCTCCCCGCGCCTGGAGGAGGCGCTGCGCCGTCTCGACCACGCCAACATCTACCTGATCATCGCGGGCACCTACACGCCCTTCGCGCTCCTGGCCCTCGACGGGCCCGCCAGTGCCGTGGTCCTCGGCGTGATCTGGACGGGCGCGGTCGCCGGGGTGCTGTTCAGAGTGCTGTGGACCGCCGCCCCCCGTTGGCTGTCCACGGCGCTCTACATCGCCCTCGGCTGGACGGCGGTCTTCGTCCTGCCCCAGCTGACGGCGGGGGCGGGAACGGCCGCGCTCGTCCTCCTCCTCGTCGGCGGCCTGCTCTACACCGCGGGCGGCGTGGTGTACGGCGTCCGCCGCCCGGACCCCTCACCTCGCTGGTTCGGCTTCCACGAGGTCTTCCACGCCTTCACCGTCGCCGCCTACCTGGTGCAGTACGTCGCGGTCTCGCTGGTGGTCTACGCGGCGGCGTAGGGAGGAGGCCGGGGCGCGGCGGGTCAGACCGCCGAGAGCCCGAGGCGGCGCGCCGCGAGCTCGGCGTAGAACGCGGCCCCGTCGGGCAGCACCGCGTCGTCGAACACCGCGTCGGGGGCGTGGTTGTAGGCGGCCTTCTCCGGGTCGGCGTCGGTCAGGCACGCCCCCAGTGCCACGAACGCCGACGGCACCTGGTCGCAGACGTAGGAGAAGTCCTCCGAGCCGGTGAAGGGGTGCGGGGCCCGCCGGAAGCGCTCCTCGCCGTAGACCTCCCTGACGGCGCCGGCGACGAAGTCGGCCTCCGCGTCGCTGTTGACCGTGACCGGGTAGTTCACCCGGTACTCGGTCTCCACGTCCAGCCCGTGGGCGGCGCCGATGCCCTTGACCAGCGCCACCGCCCGCTCCTGGAGCCGTTCGTGGGCGGCCCTGGAGAACGACCGGATCGTCACCTCGAAGCGGGCCTCCTCGGGGATCACGTTGTTGACGGTGCCGGAGTGGAAGCTGCCGACGGTGACGACCACCGGGTCGAAGACGTCGAAGCCCCGCGTGACCATGGTCTGCAGCGCGGTGACCATCTCGCACGCGGCGGGGATGGGGTCCTTGGCGCGGTGCGGGGCCGAGCCGTGGCCGCCCACGCCGCGCACGGTCACGATCATGTCGTCGACGGCGGACATCATCGGCCCGCCCCTGGTGTAGAACATCCCCTGCGGAAGCATCGAGCTGACCACGTGCAGGGCGTAGGCCGCCACGGGGCGCTCGCCGGCCGCGTCCAGCGTGCCCTCGTCGATCATGATCTTCGCGCCGCCGTACCCCTCCTCGCCGGGCTGGAACATGAAGACCACGTTCCCCGCGAGCCGGTCGCGCCCGGCGGCCAGCAGGTGCGCGGCACCGGCCAGCATGGTGGTGTGCAGGTCGTGGCCGCACGCGTGCATCCGGCCCTCCAGCTGAGAGGTCACCGCCGCGCCGCCGCGCTCGGAGACCGGCAGGGCGTCCATGTCGCCCCGCAGCAGCACGGTCGGGCCTGGCCGTGCCCCGCGCAGCACCGCCGTGACCGAGCTGAGCCGCTCGCCGAGACGCACCTCGAGGGGGAGGCCGGAGATCGCCTCCAGCACCTTCTCCTGGGTGCGCGGCAGGTCGAGGCCGAGTTCCGGCTCCCGGTGCAGGGCGTGCCTGAGGCGGACCAGTTCGTCCCGCATGTCGGCGGCGGATTCACGAAAGGACATCGATCATTCCTCCTGGCAGTTGCACGACTTGATCGCACGATAGCCCGATTTAACCGATTTGAGGTCTCGCGTTGCCCGTCTACTGGAAATGAACGGATCACACGGGACCGATCGCTGGGGAGGTCACATGGAAGAGTTGTCACGCACCTGGTGGGTTTATCTGGTCCGCGGCATCTGCGCGATCCTGTTCGGCCTGGTGACGCTCGTCTGGCCCGCCATCACCGTCTACGCCCTGGTCGTCGTTTTCGCCGCGTACGCCATCGTGGACGGGGTGTTCGCCCTGTTCGGCGCGGGGCGAGGGGCGGCCTCCGGATCCCGGGGATGGATGATCTTCTACGGTGTCGTCAGTGTCCTGACCGGCATCGCGGTCTTCGCCTGGCCGAAGATGACCGCGCTCATCCTGCTGCTCTTCATCGCGGCCTGGGCCGTCGTCACCGGCGTGCTGGAGATCGTGGCGGGGGTACGGCTGCGCAAGGCCGGGGTGAACGAGTGGATGTTCATCATCGGCGGCGCGTTGTCGCTGCTGTTCGGCGTCCTGCTGTTCGTCTGGCCGGCCGCGGGCGTGCTGACCGTCGTCTGGCTCGTCGGCATCATGGCCGTTGTGTACGGCGCCGCCCTGGTCGTGCTGGCCTTCCAGGTCAAGGGCCTCGCCTCCCGCAGGCCGGGACCCTCAGGCACCCCGCGTGTCGTCTAGGTTCAGGAGAATCTCCCGAAAAATCGGCTTCTACGCGTAATCTCTCCATGTGTACGCATCATTAGCGGGGAATAATCTCCTCATCCCACCGTGGAGGAGACATGGACGTGCACGGCCGCCTCGCTCGACACCTGCTCGTAGACGGTTACCGGCTGGTCCTGGACCTCGAACGGAGCCGGGGCTCCCGGCTCGTCGACGCCCGCACCGACCGGAGCTACCTGGACTTCTACACCTTCTTCGCCTCGGCGCCCCTCGGCGTGAACCCGTTCGACGACGACCCGGAGTTCCTGGCGCTCCTCGGCAGGATCGCCGCGAACAAGCCCGCCAACTCCGATCTCTACACCAGCCATCTCGCGGACTTCACCGAGACGTTCAGCCGTGTCCTCGGCGACCCCGAACTGCCGCACCTGTTCTTCGTCGAAGGCGGGGCGCTGGCCGTGGAGAACGCGCTGAAGTGCGCCTTCGACTGGAAGAGCCGTCGCAACGAGGCCGCGGGCCGTTCCCCGAGCCTGGGCGCCAAGGTGCTCCACCTCACCCGCGCCTTCCACGGGCGCAGCGGCTACACGCTCTCACTGACCAACACCGACCCGATCAAGACCGACCGCTTCCCGATGTTCGACTGGCCCAGGATCGAGGTCCCCGCGATCCACTTCGGTGACGTCGAGGCGGCGGAGAGGCGGGCGCTGGCCCAGGCGCGGGCCGCCTTCGAGCGCCATCCGCACGACATCGCCTGCTTCATCGCCGAGCCGATCCAGGGCGAGGGCGGCGACAACCACATGCGGGCCGAGTTCCTGCAGGCGATGGAACACCTGTGCCACGAGCACGACGCGCTGTTCGTCATGGACGAGGTGCAGACGGGCGCCGGGATCACCGGCACCCCCTGGGCGCACCAGCAACTCGGCCTGCGCCCCGACATCGTGGCCTTCGCCAAGAAGATCCAGGTCGGCGGGGTCATGGCGGGCCGCAGGGTCGACCTGGTCCCGGACAACGTCTTCCGGGTCAGCGGCCGGATCAACTCCACCTGGGGCGGCGGACTCGTCGACATGGTGCGCTCCCGCAGGATGCTGGAGATCATCGAGCGCGACGGCCTGATCCGGCGCGCGGGCGAACTCGGCCGCGACCTCCTCGACGCGCTGCTGAAGATCCAGGCCCGCTTCCCCGGCCTGGTCCGCAACGCGCGGGGACGCGGTCTCATGTGCGCCTTCGACCTGCCGGACCCGGTCGCGCGCGACCGCCTGATCGCCAGGCTCAGGCGGGACGAGGGCGTGCTCGTCCTGCCCTGCGGGGAGCGCTCGGTACGGCTCCGCCCCGCGCTCTCGGTCACCGCCGAGGAACTCGCGGAAGGGACGACCGCGCTCGGCCGGGCACTGGAGGCCTCCCAGGACCTGAGGCTGTCAGCGTGACTTATTGCGACGCCTGGGGCGTCGCGGATGTTATGGGGTCGTCCGCCGGGGCTGGGGGGCGTCGTGGCCCGCGCGGTCGCGCCACAGGCCGATCGCGGTGACCCGTGAGTCCGCGCCGAGCTTGGCGTAGATCCGGTTGACGTGGTTCTTCACGGTCTTCTCGCTGAGGAACAGGTGCTGGGCGATCTGCCCGTTCGAGCAGCCTGTCGCGATCAGCTCCATGACCTCGGTCTCGCGCCTGCTCAAGCCCGTCACGACTGTGGGTTCGGCGTCGAACGGTGCGTCGTCGACTCTCATCCGGCCTCCGTGGCAGCAACACGTTCAGGTCGCCGAAACCCCCCGTCTTACGGCGTAGCGATAGCAGCGAGCATAACCCGGGATATCCATTTTTGGTGGATAAGTCTGAAGCGAGAGAAAACGCGAACGGCCGGTCCCGTAGGACCGGCCGTTCATCCGGGTGAGCGAGGGGACTTGAACCCCCGGCATCCAGGACCACAACCTGGCGCTCTGCCAACTGAGCTACGCCCACCATGTGCGCCGCAGTGGCACATGAAAAGTGTAGCGGTCTTTGGGAGTCGTTTCGCACCCGGTTTTCGTGGCGTCGCTCAGGTGGCGAGGGTGGAGACGGTCTCGGCCAGCTCGCGGGCCGTCGCGGAGTCGGGCCCCGGCTGGGGCACGAAGACCGCCGCGCGGTAGTAGCGCAGCTCGCGGATGCTCTCGGTGATGTCGGCCAGCGCCCGGTGGCCGCCCTGCTTCTCGGGCGAGGCGAAGTAGACGCGGGGATACCACCGCCGGGCGAGCTCCTTCACCGACGACACGTCGATCATCCGGTAGTGCAGGAACGTGTCCACGGCAGGCATGTCGCGCGCGATGAACGAGCGGTCGGTGGCGATGGAGTTGCCGCACAGAGGCGCCCTCTTCGGCTCCGGGATGTGCCTCTTGATGTAGTCGAGCACCAGGGCCTCGGCCTCGGCCAGCGTCACACCCCCGCCCAGCGCCTCCAGCAGCCCGGAGGCGGTGTGCATCTCCCGGACGACCTGCGACATCTGCTCCAGTGCCTCCGGCGGGGGCTTGATGACCACGTCCACCCCCTGGTCAAGCTGGTTCAGCTCGCCGTCCGTGACCACGCAGGCCACCTCGATCAGCGCGTCTCGGCCGAGGTCGAGCCCGGTCATCTCACAGTCGATCCAGACCAGCAGGTCACTCATAGCCTTCAGGGTAGTACTCCCTTCAGGAGATCTTGAGCGAGTCGACCACCCGGTCCGCGACCGAGGTGTCGAGATTGTCGGGCACGGACAGGTAGAGCAGGGCCGGACGTTTTCCCTCGCCGCGGTCCACGATCACGAAGGCGGCCCGTTCCTTCTTCCACTTCCAGCCGTTGGCCTTGGCCTGCTCGGAGAAGTCCAGGTCGAACATGAACAGCCAGGCGTCCCTGCCGCTCACCTTGATCGCCTCGTCCTTGACGACCTTCCGCCTGTGGGCGGGAGTGTAGTAGACCGCTTCGGCCGCGTGCAGCAGCGTCGCGGCGATCCCGCGCATGCTGCCGACGCCGTCATAGCCGTACTTGTCGGGAAGCTCCCCGGTGAAGACGTTGCCGAGCCACCTGCCGCCCTTGCCGTCGTAGTCGTCCTGGGCGATCGCCACGGAGCCGCTGGTCCACACGAACCCGAGCGGATCCGTGCCCGTGACCTCAGGCACTGCCCACGGACTTCCGGGGAAGTGGTAGGACAAGCCGGTCGCCGGGTCCTGGATGCGTCCGTCCTGCGGCGCGGGCAGCTCGGCGGTCGACCTGGGAAGGGGGGTCTCCTGCGGCTGCTCGGTGAACTGCGGTTCGGGCGTCGAGGGTGAGGAGGGCTCCAGCGTCGGCACGATCGGCGGGGGAGTGGAGTCCTCCGCGGTCGTCCCGCCCCTGGGGTTCAGCAGGAACACGGCCGCGACCACGATCCCGACGACCAGGATCACCACCCCGCCGCCGCCCAGGATCCACGGCCACGGGGTGCTCTTCTTCGGCGGGGCTCCCTGGGGAAGGCCGTAGGTCCCCGCGGGCAGCTGCATCGTGTTGCCGTTCTGCGGGGCGTCCCAGTGCGGCTGCCCCGCCTGCGACGCCGCGGGCCCCTGGGGGCCGTTCCACTGTCCCGTGGGGCCGGGCTGCGGGCCCGTCGGTTGCGCGAAGGGCCCTGTCCCCGCCCCCGGGGGCGGAGAGGGCGGTCCTGAGGGCGGTCCCGCGGGCGGGGCGAGGGGCCCTGTCGGCGGTCCGGACGGCTGTGCGAAGGGGCCGGTCCCGACCCCCGTGGGCTGGGGGAGGGGTCCGGTCCCGGACCCCTGGGGTACGGCCTGCCCGGCCTGGGGTTCGACCGGGTGTGTGGCGTCGGTCCACTGGTCGCCGTCCCACCAGCGCAACTGCGGTGAACCGTAGGGATCGGGGTACCAGCCCGAGGGGGTCTGCGTGGTCATGGCCGTCAGAGTAGTAAGAACCGGTTTGCCGTGCATTGTGGACCTTTAAGGCCCTCACGGACATTTGTAGGTGAAACTCGCCTTGTCCTGGACTTTTCCGTCCGCAGGCAGGGGAGAGAGCAGCTTCAGGGTGGCCGTCCCCCTGAAGCGTCCCTCGCCCTTGACCGTCCACTGCAGATCCACCTCGTGAGAGGTCTGCCCCGAGGAGACGGTGTCCTCCTGGACGATCGGAGCCTTGCGGTCGCTGCGCTTCCACTGGTAACGGATCTGCCCCGCGGAGCCGTTCGTGGCGAACACCCCCGTGATCCTGACCGTGGCGTCGCACCCCTGCGTCTTCTTCGGCGCGGTCGTCTCGACCCCCGTGACCGCCAGCGGGGTCGCCGCGCCGCGCAGCAGCCAGGCCGCCAGGATGCCCACGACCATCAGCGCCAGGATCGCCGAGGCGAGAGCCGTACGGCGGCGGCGCCGTCTGGCCGGGACCCCCAGCGCGCGCAACCTGCCCGAGGGGGGCTCGGTCTGCTGCTGGTCCCGGCCCGCGCGCCAGATCTGCGCCGCCGTGGTCTCGGCCGGCACGCCGGGGCCGAAACGCATGACCACGTTTCCGCCGCTCTCCGGGGGCGCGGTGTCCGCCGTGCCCGTGCCCTGCCCCGCGTTCCCGGCACGGCTCTCGCCCGTTCTCGGGACGTGCAGCAGTGTGACGATCTCCCCTTCGTCGGGGCCGGGCAGCGCGGCCGCCTGGGCGGCGGCCTGCCGGTCCTGCCGGGTCTGGGGCGTCGCAGCGGATGACGACTCCCGCCGCGCGGCCTCCGCCAGCCCGTCCCGGCCGAAAGACCCCTGCGGGAGCAGGTCACGTCCGGCGAGCAGGGCGTCACGGGCCTGGATGAGCCCACCGGCCGAGGCCGTCGCCGCCGCCCGCTCGAACAACCCGGCCGTGTCGGGGGAGGCCGCCGGGCTCGCGGCCAGATCGCGCGCGAGCGACGCCCAGGCCGCGACGTCACCCTCGGGGAGGGAGGGACGCCCGTGCAGCGCGTCGGCCAGTCCCCGTTCCGCGAGCAGCGCCGCCCCGTCGGCGGCGATCACCACGGTGTCGGGGCGCACCGCCCCGTGGGCGAGCCCCGCGGCGTGCAGGGTCAGCAGTGTCTGCGCGGTCTCCAGCAGGACGGCGGCCAGGCCGCCCGCGTCGGGGCGCGGGACGCCCGAGGAGAGCAGATCGGCCAGCGTGGGGCTCGCCGGAACCGCGGTGAGCAGCCAGACCTCGCCCTGCGTCGAGACCAGGTCGGAGATCGGGACCAGCCCGGTCAGGCCCGCCTGGATCAGCCCTCTGTCCGCGACCACGGCCGCGACCAGCCGGTCGCGCGCCGCCGGATCCGCGATCGAGCGCGGGTCGAACCCGAGCACGCCCGCCGGCCGCCCGTCGGGCGCGACCGCTGACGACCAGACGCCCAGCTCGCCGGTCCGGCTCACGCCGGTGAGCCGGAACCCGGCGACGTTCCCCCGCTCGCTGTTCACAGCTTCCCCCGTCCAGCCATCTGCCGCCTCCGCCGTTCGGTCTCCACGGCCTTCCTCGCCCCGCCGCTACCGCCTCCGCCTGCGGTGCCGGCCGGCCATGCGTCGCTTCACGGCCAGTGTGAGGGGGACGGCGCCGCTCGTCACCAGACCGAACGCCAGCAACGCCGAGGGGGCCGTGTCAACGGGAGGCGTGGGCGAGGCGGTCAGGGTCGGAGTCTCTCCGCCCCCGTCGGTCGAGGTCTCCGTCGGCTCCGGGCTGGTGGGGCTGCTCGTCGGGGTGGCCGTGGCGGTGGGCGTGCTCGGAGGGGTGCGCGTAGGCGTCGGCGCGGGCGGCGCGGTCGTCCTGGTCGGCGACGGGGTCGCCGACTTGGTCGGGGTGGAGGGGGCGCTCGGGCTGTCGAGGTCTGAGCTCTCCTCCTCGGAGGGGGCGGGGGAGGGCTGGGGCGCGGGGGACTTGCTCGGCCTGGCGGTGCGGGTCGCCGACGGCTTGGGCGTCGGGCTCGCCTTCTTGGTCGGCGAGACCGGCGGAGGGGTGGCCGCGCTGGTCGTCGTCGCGGTCGGGGTCGGCTCCGGAGTCGTGCTCTGCGGCGAAGGCTTGCCCGTCGGCTCCTGGGTGGGCTCGTCGGTCTCCTCCGACGGGATGATCGACTCCACGCTCTCGGGGAGGGTCGGGCTCTCCGAGGTGACCAGGCTCTGCGGCGCGATCTCGGTGGTGCCCGCCGAGTTGACCAGCACCGCGGTCACGCCGCCGATCACCGCGACGCATCCGACGCCGACCAGGATCTTGACGCTCAGCTTGCTGAGCGCGGACGGCTTGCGGCGTCCCCCGCCGCCGCCGAGGTTCGTCTCGGCCACCGAGGAACCGGTGTCGGCCTTCGGGGCCTCCAGCGGGAACAGCGCGGGCAGGAGCGCGACGAGGCCTGCCAGGCGGCGGCGGCCCCGGTCGTGCCAGTCGGGGCCGTACGCGTCGGCGGCGACGGCCTCCAGCTCGGTGAGGAAGGCGGCGGCGGTCGGCGGCCGGTCCGCGGGATGTTTGGCGAGCCCCCGCTCGACCAGGCCCTGCAGGGCGGGCGGCACCTCCTCGACGGGCGGTGGCGCGCTCTGGTGCTGCCTGGCCAGCGCGGCGGCGTTCGTCGCACGGAAGGGTCTGGTGCCCGTCAGGCACTCGAAGAACACGACGGTGGCGGCGTAGACGTCGGTCGAGGGCCCGGCGGGGGCGCCCGTCCACTGCTCGGGGGCCATGTAGGGCGGCGTGCCCGCGGGGGCGTCCCCGTCGCCCGAGCGGACCGCGATGCCGAAGTCGACGAGCTTGCTCGTCCCGTCGGCCTCGACCATCACGTTCTCCGGCTTGAAGTCGCGGTGCACGACACCCGCCGTGTGCGCGGTCGACAGGCCGAGAAGGGCGCCCTTGAGCACGACCAGCGCGGCCTCGGGGCCGGTCGGCCCCTCGGAGCGCAGGATCGCGCGCAGCGCGACGCCGTTGATCAGCTCCATGACGATGGCCGCGCCCTCGCCGGTCTCGACGTAGTCGTAGAGCCGGACGGCGTGCGGGCTGTCCAGGGTGTTGAGCACCCGGGCCTCGTGCCGGAAGCGCGCGACGAACCCGACGTCGCTCCTGAGCTCGTCGGACAGGTACTTGATCGCCACCTGGATGCCGTCGACGTCGTGTCGCGCCATCACCACGCGTCCGCCGGCACCCGCACCCAGCTCGCGTATCTCGGTGTATCCGGGGACTCGCCAGCCTGATGGCGTGCCGTACATGCGGTCTCCTCAGTTGTCTGGGCCCCCACCCATAACAGACGGACCGTAGCTTAGCCATAGATCACTGAATTTCGCTCATCAATCACAAATCAGTCTCAGAACTCTGAGTGATCGACGGCCGTGCGGCAGGCGGACGCCTCGCGCCGGGACCTACCTGCCGGGCGCGGGCCGTGCGGCGACGTGCGCGGGAACCTCCAGCTCAGAGGTCATGGCGGGGTCGGTCTCCGGGGCGCCCCATGACTGGCGCAGCGGCAGCACCCCGGCCCAGATCGGCAGAGCGTAGTCCTCCTCGTCGTCCTTCGGCGGGCCCTGCCGCACCTTCACCGACGCCTCGGCCAGCGAGAGGGCCACCACGGCGGTCGCCGCGAGCTCCTTCCTGGTCGGCGCGCGCGTGGCGTCCCACTGCCCGGGGGCGAGCTGTTCGGTGATCGCCCGCAGGCCCGCGAGACGCTCCTCCTCGTCCAGCACGAGGCGGGGACGGCCGTAGATCATGGCGGAGCGGTAGTTCATCGAGTGGTGGAAGACCGACCGGGCCAGCACCACCCCGTCCAGGTGCGTCACGGTGACGCAGACCTCGCCGTCGCCGCGCAGGGAGGTCGCGCCCGTCGAGCCGTGCAGGTAGAGGGTGTCGCCGATCCGGCCGTAGCCGGTGGGGACGACCCTCGGGGAGCCGTCGACCACCACGCCCAGGTGACAGACCAGCCCGGCGTCCAGTACGGCGTACAGGTCGTCGCGGCTCGTCCGGCCCCTTTCCTTGGAACGGCCGAGAGAGGTGCGGGGAGTAGTGGAGAGCATGGCTCTAACCTAGGAAGAAGTGGACATGGAAACCATGGCCACTTCCCACCGCCTTCGGGAGACCACTTTGCCGCGCACCTCTGTCGACCTGCCCCTCTCGGTGGACCGCCAGGCCCCCGCGGCCCTCGCCAGACAGCTCGGCGACCGGCTGCGCGCCGCCATGCGCGACGGCACCATCAGGTCCGGCGAGCGGTTGCCCTCGACCCGCGCCCTCGCCCGCCAGCTCGCGGTGAGCCGCACCGTCGTCACCGAGGCCTACCAGCAGCTCTACGCAGAGGGGTGGCTCGACGGACGCCACGGCTCCGGCACCTACGTCGCGGACCTGACCGTCCACATCCCGTCCAGGCCGCAGGGGCAGGACGCGGAGACCGTCGCACCCCCGCCGTCCGCGCGCGTGCCAGGCCTCGACCCGGGCCCGCGTTCCCGCCAGGAGGACGGCGCGCCCACCGCCCCGGCCACGGCCGGCGGGCACGCGGGGCCCGTGATCGACCTGCGTCCGGGGCAGCCCTGGGTCCGTGACTACGACGAGGCGGCCTGGCGCAGGGCGTGGCGCGCGGCCGCGGACCTGCCTCCCGGGGACAGCCCCGACGCCTACGGCCTGCCCAGGCTCCGCCGCGCGCTGGCCGAGCACCTGCGCAGGGCCAGGGCGGTCGCGGTCGGCCCCGAGGACGTCATGGTCGTCCGGGGCACCGCCAACGGCCTCGACCTCGTCGCCGCCACGCTGCTGCGCCCCGGGGACCGGGTGGGAGTCGAGGACCCCGGCTACCGCGTCGCCAGGAACGTCTTCGCCGCGCGAGGCGCCGAGGTCGTGTCCTGCCCGGTCGACGGGGACGGCGTCGTCGTCGAGGCGCTCCCCGACGACCTGCGTGTGCTGTACACCACCCCGGCGCACCAGTACCCCCTCGGCGGACGCCTGCCCGTCCCCCGCAGGGAACGCCTGCTCGCCTGGGCCCGCCGCACCGGGGCGATCGTCGTCGAGGACGACTACGACGCCGAGTTCCGCTACGACGTCGCCCCGCTGCCCGCCCTGCACGGTCTCGACCCCGGCAGGGTGGTCCTGCTCGGCACCCTGTCCAAGTCGCTCGCCCCCGACATCGGCGTCGGCTGGCTGGTCGCCCCGCCCGACCTCCTCGCCGCCGTCGCCAGGACCCGCTACGACCTGGGCGACCGCACCAGCGGCCCGGCCCAGCAGGCGATGGCCGTCCTGCTCGAACGGGGGGACCTGGACCGGCACCTGCGCAGGATGCGCCTGGAGTACGCCCGCCGCCGCGCCGCGATCGTGGAGGTCCTCGGCTCGCTGGTGACGGGCGACACCGCCGGGCTGCACGTCATGGTCGAGCTGCCCGAGCACGCCGTCGGCCCCCTGTCCGCCGCCGCGGCCGAACGCGGCGTGCTCCTCGACGTGATGAACCACCACCATCACGGGGGCGTCCCCGCCGTGCACGGCCTCGTGATCGGCTACGGCTCCGCCTCGCTGCAGGAGGTCAGACGGGGGGTCGCCGTGCTGGCGGAACTGATCGACCGGTTCGCGCGGCGGGAGGCGGTGGCGCCTGAGGCAGGTCCCTGACCACGGGCATGGCCCGATGGGCGTAGAACGGGTCGACGGGCAACGCGTGCCGCCCCCACCACCGCGCGACCTCGGGCTCGGGTGAGGGCTCGACGAAACCGGGCAGGTAGTCGTCGTAGGGAGGGGCGTAGAGGTAGCCGGTGGCCACCCCGTGCCGCTCGAGCGCCGCGATCGCCGCATCCCGGTCGGCGACCAGCAGCGGCACCCGGAACAGCGGCTGGTCCAGGTGCTCACGCACGGCCCCGGCCACCGTGGGCAGCTCGGCCAGCGTCCGGACCCCGGCGATCCGCCGCTCCCGCTGCCCCGGCAGCGCCCGCAGCCGTCTCGACTGGTAGCGGCGGGAGACCCGGCTCCGCCTGGTCCGGTAGTCGTGCAGGTCCGCACGGACCCAGGAGTCGAACGGCGGCAGCTCGGGCACCCGCTTCATCGCCACGGCCAGTTCGTCGGGGCGCGTCGCGATCCGGTGGCCCTCGCGCTCCTCCTCCATGCCGAGCGCGCGCATCGTCCACAGCGCGGGCCTGACCAGGTTGAGGCGGACCGCCGTGTGCCTGGCGACCGAGGTCAGGACCGAGCGGATCTCGGCCGCGAGCGCGCGGGGCTGGAGCAGCCGGTCGCGTTCCGCCTCGAGCGCCCGCAGGTCCGCCTCGTCCTCGACCGCGACCACTCCGCCGGAGCCCGCCCCGGCGTGCTTGGACAGGCTGAAGACGCCGGCCGCCCCGAACGTGCCCAGCGGTCTGCCCCCGGCCGTCGTCTCCATGGCGTGCGCGACGTCCTCGATCAGGATCTTGCCCGCGAACGCGGCCACCCGGTCGGGCAGGCCGTACAGGTTGGTGGTCAGCACGGCGTCCACCATGTCGAGGTCGACGGCGTCGACGTCGATGTTGCCGTCGTCCGGCGACAGGGGCGCGATGACGGGGCGCAGCCCGGCGGCCAGCACCAGGAAGAGGATCTCGTCGGCGGAGATCGGCGACATCAGCAGCCGCTGCCCCGGAAGGCACCAGTGCCGCAGCGCGAGGTAGAGGCCGAGCCGGTTGGAGGGCACGGCGAGGCAGCGACGCCCGGTCCGGGCGGCCACCAGGTCTTCTGGGCTCACCGGGCGCTCACGACGACTGAAGGGAGGTGCGCAGGCGGCCGAAGGTCTTCAGCGCCCGGTCGGCCGTGCTGCGCAGGACCGGGTTGGCCAGGACCGTTCCCCTGGCCTTGCGGACCGGCACCCTGAGCATCCAGTGCACCCCCGCGCCCGCGCTCGGCCTGGCGACCTGGCCCTCCGCCACCTCGTACTCGCCGTTCTTGAGCTTCTCCTTGTACTCCTTCTCGCCGCGGCCCATGTCGATGACCTCGATCCCCGCCTTCGCCGCCTTCTCGGCCATGGCGAGGTGGTGGATCAGCCCGGGGGAGTACTTGGCGAAGGAGGTGTCGTAGGCGGGGAACCAGCCCGCGAGGGTGGTCGCGGTGCGCAGGCCGAAGTGGCCCGCGACGGGGCGCCCGTCCACGTAGAGCATGTCCAGGACCCCGCCGAAGTGCTCGGTGTCCGTGGCGAGCAGCCGCTCGACCAGCTCGACGATCCACGGACGGGCGAACCGGTCGGTGCGTCCGGTGCGCCGGTACTGGCCGGTCTTCCAGCCGAGCAGCGTCCGCAGCGTCGCGGAGTCCGTGACGGCGTAGTCGTGTTGGAGCGGTCCCACGTCACGCTGGAGCTTACGCGACTTGTAGGCGGTCGAACGGTACGTCTTGCCGGAGGTCAGCTTGATCGTCTCGATGTAGGAATCATAGCCGTCCCGCAGGTCGATGATCGGGGACGGGTGGAGGGTGTGCCGCGAGGTCAGCAGCGGCTGCCCGGCGACCAGATGGTCGAACTCGAACACCCCCAGACCGCAGGACTTGATCAACCGTTGCGGGTCGAACTCCAGGTCCTTGGCGTGCACGAGCCCCTGCGCGTCGGTCAGACCGGCGGCCACCGGTTTGCCGATGCCCATCGGGTGTCGTTCGTACGGGAAGAACCCCACCGTGTCCTGGCCGTCCTGCAGCACGGCCACCCGGACCTGGTCCTGCAGGTCACCGACCGTGATCGTGAACTCGGGTGAGAGGAACGGGCTGTCGAAGGCGGGATCGGCTCCCTGAAGTGTCCGCCATCTCTCGATGTCGGATTCGGCGAGGTCGCGGGGGTGGACGATAGAGACGCGCATGAGCTCCTACTGGGGTGTGCGGTTTCCCCGACGCCTTCCAGCATGGATACGTGCAGGACGTGCGTGAGCCCAAGCATGCGGGACGGCGCGTAATGTAACGGTAAAGGATCGTGACTGTCGGCGGCTGCGCGGGGTCACAACGTTTCGGAGACTCCTTCGATGACTCCTTCGATCCGTCCGCTTCCCTCTGGCGCGGGCCGACGCGGCGGCGTTCTAATGAGTGGCCATGAGCACCCCTGGCATTGACTGGGACCGGCTGGTCAGGTGGATGGCCGTCAACGTCTCCGACGCGGGGGAGCCGACCTCGGTCTCCCTGATCTCCGGCGGCAGATCCAACCTCACCTACCTCGTCGAGACCGGGGAACGCCGCCTGGTGCTGCGCCGCCCGCCGCTGGGGCACGTGCTGCCCGCCGCCCACGACATGAAACGCGAGTGGCGTGTGACATCGGCTCTCGCCTCCACCTCCGTCCCGGTTCCGGAGCCGGTCGCCTTCTGCGGCGACGAGGACGTGATCGGGGCACCGTTCTACCTCATGGGCCATGTGGACGGCGTGGCCGTACGGACGCCGGAGCAGGTCGCGGGGGTCGCGCCCGAGCGGAACCGGCGCCTCTCGGAGAGACTGGCCGAGGTCCTCGCCGCCGTCCACGCGGTCGGCTACGAGGAGGCGGGCCTGGGCGACTTCGGCCGCCCCACGGGCTACATGACCCGCCAGTTGGAGCGCTGGGGCCGGCAGTGGGAGCGGTCCAGGACCCGGGACCTGCCGGAGCACGACCGTCTGGCGGCCCGCCTGCGCGAGCGCCTGCCCGGCCGCGCGGCCGCGGCGCTGGTCCACGGCGACTACCGGCTGGACAACACGCTGGTACGGCTCTCGCCCGAGCCCGATGTCCTCGCCGTCGTCGACTGGGAGATGTCCACCCTCGGAGACCCGCTCGCCGACCTCGGCCTGACGCTGACCTACTGGCAGGACCCCGGTGACACCGAACGCGCCTCCGTCCCGGTGGCCGAGGGCGTGACCACCGCTCCCGGCTTCCTCACCGCGAGGGAGTTCGCCGCCCACTACGCGAAGATCTCCGGCGCCGACCTCTCCGACCTGGACTTCTACGTCGCGTTCGGCAACTACAAGCTCGCGGTCATCGCGGAGGGCGTCAACGCCAGGTTCAGACAGGGCAAGACGGTGGGGGAGGGGTTCGAGAACATCGGCGAGGCCGTTCCCACCCTCCTGCGGCGGGCGGCCCGCGCGCTGGAGGGCCGAGCGCTGGAGGGCTGAGCGCCCCTGGCGGGAGGGGCGTGGCCGATCACCGGGGGTTACCGGTGGAGCGGGGATCTGCGGTAGAAGTTTCAAGTGTTCTGCAAGTGAGCCCGGATAGCGTGAGGGCACGGTCGATAACGCTTGTCTGTGAACGACGCCCAGGCGCGGTCACGTCGGTTGTCGCTGTGGAACGCTTCAGAGGACCAGCGGCCAGGATCGAGGACGAGCGGTGATACCGACTAACGGACAGCACCAGCGGCGACGCCCGGGCTGGCCGATCGCACTGGGAGCGGGGCTGGTCGCGCTGGCGCTCCTCGTCGGGATCGTCATCATGTCGATCAGGCCGGACAGGCCCAGGGGGCAGGTCGTCGCGATTCCCCCCGCGCAGCCCGCGCCCGTCCTGCAGGAGCCGCCGGCCACCGCGGTCTGGCCGCGCTGGGGCGTCACGCACACCGAGTTCAGCGGCGACGCCGAGTCCGGTGAGGTGGCCGACGAGGCCTCGCACATCCTCAGCCGGGTCCCCCTGGTCCAGAACCAGCACATCATGGGCTGGGGCGCGGACAACCCCGAGCCCGTCCGGGGCAAGTACGACTTCCGCAACCTCGACCGCCGGATGAAGTTCATGGCCGAGTCGCAGGCGGTGCCCGTCATCACGCTGTGCTGCGCTCCCGACTGGATGAAGGGCGGCACGTCGGGGCGCACCGACTGGAACAGCCTGGAGACCGCGCCGAAGCGGGAGAACTTCGACGACTTCGCCAAGCTGGCCGCGACGGTGGCCAAGCGCTACCCCACCGTCGAGCACTTCATGGTCTGGAACGAGTTCAAGGGCTTCTGGAATCCCGTGGCCAACCGCTGGGACGCGGAGGCGTACACCGAGCTCTACAACAAGGTCTACACCTCGCTGAAGGCCGTGAACAAGGACATCAAGGTCGGCGGGCCGTACATCCCGATCGTGAGCAACAAGGGCGGCGGCGGCTCGGAGCTCAAGGGGGCCTGGGGCGTCGTCGACCAGCGTGACCTGGACGCCGTCGAGTACTGGATCAAGAACAAGAAGGGCGCCGACTTCATCGTGGTCGACGGCGCCTCGATGACCAAGGACGCCGGCGTCCACCCCGACGAGTTCACCGCGCTCGCCAAGTTCAGCGCCGTGACCACCTGGCTCAGGCAGAAGAGCGGCGACCTGCCGGTCTGGTGGGCCGAGTGGTACGTCGCGCCGGACAACGCCGACTGGACCGAGCAGCGCCGCACCGCCGTGCAGACGGTGGCCATGATGGAGTTCGCCACCAGCGGCGCGGCCACCGCTCTCTACTGGAACCCCCAGCGCAAGGCGGGCGAGGACTGCTCCGGCTGCCTGTGGAGCCCCGGAGAGGGCGCCGAGCTGCCGATGGCGGGGGTCCTGAGCGGCTTCACCAAGTGGTTCCCCACGGGGGTCACGCTGGAGACGGTCACCTCCTCCAACCCCAAGGTCAGGGTGCTCGCCCAGGAGCGCCAGCTCGTGATGGTGAACACCACGAACGCCGACGCGTCCGCGACGGTCGACGGCAAGAAGTTCGACCTGAAGCCGTACGAGGTCAGGTGGAGCGAGAGGGGCGGAGCTTAGGCGCGGACGACGGCGCGGCGGCGGGCCTGCGCCAGTTGGTCAACCAGCGCAGGAGCCACTCGACCGGGCCGTAACGGTGGCCGCGCAGCCACACCGCGCTGTAGGCGGCCTGGACCGCGAAGATCGCCACGGCGATCGACGAGACGACGAGCGGGCTGAGCCGGTCGACCAGGCCGAGCCCGTAGCCGGTGAAGATCAACGAGCAGATCAGGGACTGCGCCAGGTAGTTGGTCAGCGCTATCCGCCCCGGCGGCGTCAGCACGGCGGTCAGGCGCGGCATGGAGGGAAGCAGGCGCAGCAGGGTGGCCGCGTAGGCCGCCGCCAGCAGCGGCGCGGTGAGCAGGTCCACCGCCTGGCCGAGCATGTGGTAGGCGCTGCCGCCGCCCGACCAGGTCGAGTGCGCGTAGACGAACGCTCCGGCGCCGCCGATCGTGAAGCCCGCCCACTGGAGCCTGCGCAGCGCGGCCGTGTGCCCCGACAGGTCGGCGAGCAGCCGCTTCTTGCCGACGGCCAGCCCGATCAGGCAGGCGGCGAGCACCGCGGGCCCCTGGAAGAACACCCGCAGCACCACGATCTTGCCGAGTTTGTGCAGGTGCTCGGAGACGATCATGGAGACCGAGCTCTGCAGGGCCGCGTCGGACCTGGCCGCCTCCACCGTGCCCCCCGCCACGGTCCCCGAGGCGTCGGCGCCGAGCAGCGCCAGTCCCGCGAGCAGGACGAAGCCCATCGCGAGCATCATGGTCAGCCCGACCGCGGCGACCACCGCGGTCCGCGGCCTGATCCCCCGCACGGCCAGCAGCACCAGCCCCACCACGGCGTAGGTCGCCAGGATGTCCCCGGGGAACAGCAGCACGGCGTGGGCCAGGCCGAGCAGGAACAACCCGGCCAGGCGGCGCAGGAACCGGGGCACGAAGGCCGCCCCCGAGTTCGCCGCCGAGTCGACCTGGAGGGTGAGGCTGTAGCCGAAGAGGAAGGAGAACAGCAGGTAGAACTTGTTCTCGAAGAACATGGTGACGACCCAGCGCACCTCCTGGTCCAGCGGCGCGGAGAAGGCGGGCTCGGCCAGGCCCGCCATGCGGTACCCGGAGGCCAGGTAGGCGATGTTGACCACCACGATGCCGAACAGCGCGAACCCGCGCAGGGCGTCGACGGCGGCGATCCGCCGGGGCTGGGCGGGTGCGGTGGTCCTCACCGTGCCGAGTTGCTCTCCGTCGACCATCGAACCGTCCCTCAACGTACCGTGTGACACCACACGCCCCCCGGCAAACAGTGGTCAGTATGCCGGGGGGCGGAGGCATCTGGAGGCTTTCGCCCCTATTGGAGCCCTATTGGAGTTGGCTGAAGCCGATGACGATGAAGCGTTCGACGATCACCGCCACGGCCAGCAGGAACGCGGGAACCGCGACGAAAAGGATGCGCCGTCGCGCCTTCGCCGACTGGTCGAGGCCGCGCAGCCTGTACAGCTCGTAGGCGAACAGCGAGATCCAGGTGACGCCGAGCGCTCCCAGGCCGATCGGGGTCATGGGGGAGCCGCGGTCGCCGAGCCCGCTCAGGGGCTGCGGCTCGGGGATCTCGGCGCCCTTCGGGTAGTTCCGCAGGGTGTACACGGCGGCGGCGTCACTGGTGAAGACCCGTTTGAGCTCCTTCGAGGAGTCCAGGGCGGCGCGGAAGCGCTGCTCCCAGTCGGCGGGGTAGCCGTGGTTGAGCTGCAGGTAGGCGGCCTGGCCCCGGCTGGCGACGAGATAGGTGTTCGGCGGCGAGACGCGGAACTTGTCGATCACCGAGGAGAGCTGGGCCGGGTTCTTGTCCACGAGCACCTGCTCGTAAGCGATCTTACCGAGGTCCTGCTCTCCCCACGGGATGGTCGGCGTGACCTCGGGGCCGATGATCGGGACCAGGTACAGCACCCGGCCGCTGGGCTCGTCGTGCTGGTAGACGTAGTGCATCGCCGCGACCTCGCCGCTGGACACCCGCTCGAACTGCTCGTTGCCGTAGCGGGCGACCAGGAAGGCCATCGACAGCGCCAGCGCGCATCCCGCGGCGAGCAGCAGGGAGATCCTGCGGGTCAGCCGCGGGTCGAAGCGGATGTTGCGCCTGCGGATCGGCACCGTCTCCTCGGGGGCCTCCGCGGTGCCCGCGGGGAGGTTCGGGAAGAACGCGTACGCGGCCAGGATGCAGGCCCCCGGCAGCGCGAACAGGTAGATCCGCAGGCCGATCTCGCCGCCGTAGCTCTGCAGGCCCAGCGCGAGCACCGGGACGCACAGCAGCAGCAGGGCGGCCCGGTCGCCGACTCCCCTGCGCAGGCGGCGCAGCAGGCCCACGGCGGCCAGCAGCAGGATGGCGGCGCAGATGCCGAGACGGGTCATCAGCACGAGCGCGTGCCTGCTGTCGCTGCCCTCGATCCGGTCGCCGGTGTTGCTCTGGAGGTTCTCCAGGATCCGGCCGAGCCCGCCGAAGAGCTGGTCGATGTGCCCGCTCCAGAAGGTGACCGTCTGGTAGCTGATCCACGCCAGCACGATCAGTCCCAGCAGGAACGGCAGGCCCCAGCTGAGCGAGGAGCGTCGCAGCAGGATCAGGCCGGTCAGGGCGCCCAGCATCATGAACGGCGTGATCTGGTGCGAGGCCGTCGCGGTCCCGAACAGGGTGATCAGCACGATGAGCATGATCGACCGGTCGTACACCCCGGTCGAGTGGGTGAGCTCGCCGGGGGTCAGCCCGTCGAGCCGGGCCAGCAGCCGCCGGATCCTGCCCTTGGGCGGCGCGCCCTCCTCGCGGGGCTCCACCTTGCCGAACCAGCGCAGCACGATCGCCACGAAGGCGAGATAGATCGCGTAGGTGAAGCCCTGCGGGGAGAAGTAGTCCTGCCCGATCCACTGGACGATGACGAACAGCAGCGCGGCGAACCAACGCGCCCGGGTGGTCGCCACCACCTGGCGCAGGATCAGCACGAACGGCAGCAGGTAGAGCAGGTTGGACAGCAGCGGCGTCCAGCGCAGGATCATCGTCAGGTCGGTGACCCCGGCGGCCTTCGTGACGAACGCGACCAGGGCGAAGAATCCCGGCCACGCGAAACGGGCGTCGAGAATGGGGGAGGAGGTCCCCGTGCGGTTGATGAACTCCACGAAGCCCGCGTGGACGTAGGCCGTGTGGAAGCGGGGCGTGTCCTCGATCAGGGCGGCCGCGCCGTGCAGGGCGAAGGTGATCGCCGCGATCTGGAACAGCAGCAGGAACTTGCGGTCGGTGTTCTGCGCGATCGTGACGAAGAACGCCGTGATCATCAGTGCGATCGCGGCGAACGCGGTGACGGGCAGCGCCGAGATCAGGCCGAGGCCGTCGATGTGGGACAGGTCGACGCCCCGCAGCGGCCCCGGCGCGACGCGCAGGGCCAGCACGTACATGATCAGGCCCTCGACGGTGAGCAGCGGCGGCAGCCACGCTCCGGAGGTGCGCGCCAGCCTCTCCGTCCACGAGATCCTCTCCGTCCGCGCCTGGGGCCCGGAGGGGGGGACGGAGGCCGGGGCGCTCGCCGCGACGGCCTCGGGAACGGCTGAGACGCCCGAGGGGGAGAGCGCCGAGGCGGCGGGGGGCTGGGCGGCGGGGACGCGGGAGGGCGAGGGGAGGCGCAGCTCGGCCGTGGTCTCCGCGCCGTCCGACGCGGCCTCCTCGTCCGTTTCCGTCTCCTCGTCCTTCACCTCCTCGTCCTTGGCCTTCCCGAGGTCCCTGACGATCCCGGAGACGTCGATGACCGAGGTGTCCTCGATGGAGGCGTCTGTGACCGAGGCGTCGACGAGCGAGCCCTCGGTGCCGGAGAGGCCGGAGAGGCCGGAAGCGGAGGCGTCCACGACGGAGACGTCGATCACGGAGACGGCCAGGATCGAGGTGTCGTCGTCCGGGGCGTCCGGGTCCTCCGGGGCGTCCGGGTCTCCGGAACCCTCCGCGGCCTCGAGGGCGTCCGGCTCGCCCGGGGCGTTCCCGCCGCCGGAACCTTCCGCGCTCTCGGCGGCGTCCCGGTCGCCGGCGGTTTCGGGGTCTCCGGTGTCCTCCGCGCCCTCAGGGGCGTCCCGGCCGCCGGGGGTTTCCCCGGCGTCGGCGGTTTCCGGATCTTCGGGGTCCTCCGCGCTCTCGGCGGCGTCCCGGTCGCCCGGGGCCTCCCGGTCGTCGGAGGTCTCCTCGCTCTCGGCGGGGTCGGCCTCTCCCCGGGACTCCCGGGCCCCGTCGGTCTCGGAAGCCTCGGGGGAGTCCGGTCGCGGGACGCGCCCCTCGGGAGAGTCGTCCCCCTCCGGGGCCTCCTCCCGAGGCCCGGGGGCTGAGGGCGGCGTCTTGCGGACCGGGATGCGGAAGACGGCGGTGGCCGAGGGATCGTCGCCGCCGAGCGTCTCAGAGGACGGCTCCGCCGGCCCCTCGAGGGAGGTGTCGGTCTCCTCGGAGGGCGTCTCCCCGGCCTCTCGGGCATCCTGGGGCTCCCGGGCCTCCTCGGTCTCCTCGGGGGACGTCGCGTCGGCGGGCCGGTCCTCGGATCCGGCATGCGTCCTCTCCGGGGACGAGGGGCGGGCGGAGTCGTCGTTCTCCACCTCTGCGGCCTCCGCAGCCTCCGTTGTCACGTCATTACCTGGCCGTTGCCTCACGTCTAACATCATGGGGGCTACGCGGACCCCGCTGTGACGGATGATTGCGAAGTTTCGCCGCCGTTGAGCATTTTGCGGAGTCCCGGGAAGATCAACGCGGCGATCAGGAGCTCGCTCAGCAGCAGCGCGTAGCCCACCGAGTTCATCCCCGCCCCGGGGAACAGCAGCAGGGTGCCGGTGAGCACGAGAACCGCCAGGCACACCTGGACGAGCGCCAGCCTGCGGGCCTGTCCCATCGCGCGCAGGCCGCTCAGATAGATCTCGATCAGCACCCGGGGAAGCACCGCCACGGCCATCAGCTGCAGCAGCAGCGTGCCCTGGTCGGCGAAGCCGGCGCCGAAGACGCGCAGGATCAGGGGGGCCGCGAGAATTGTCACAACCACGATCGGAATAATGATCATGAAGGCCCTGCGGAGCGCCCTGCGGGAGTTCGACGCGAGACGGTCCCTGTCGAAGGAGCCCTCGACGGTGAGCGAGGTGGCCATGTTCATCGCCAGCAGCTCGATCAGCGATCCCAGCGTGTGGGCCATGGAGAAGTAGCCGAAGGTGACCTCGTCCACCCTGGCGGCGATCAGGACCGGGATCAGGTAGACGCTCGCCAGGATCGACAACGTGCCCGGATAGTCTCCCGACAGGAACCTGCCGACCTCGCGGAAGTCGAGCGGCCTGGTCGTGACGGTCTCGGTCTGCCGGACGTGCCGGGGGACGACCTTCCTGAACAGCAGGATGTTGATCGGGATCAGCGCCATCGCGGCAGGGATGATCCACGAGACGAAGATGCCGTCGTCGGGCAGCGCGAACGCGAGCCCGACCAGCATGGCCATCTTGACCAGGCCGTAGCCGAGGCTGTTGACCGGAACCCACGTGGCCTTGCGCAGCCCGGCCAGCGTCACGTCCTCAAGGGTGAACACCGACCAGACCAGGACCGAGGCCAGGAAGAACAGGCCGGGGCCGAACCCGCCGAGCGTGGCGTACGTCGGCCCCCACCACGGCAGCGTGATGAGGAAGCCGAGCGCGGCGACCACGCCGGTGGCCCCGGCGATGACGTAGGCCCTGACGATCAGCTTGGGCGTGTGCCGCCCGGCCACCGGAATGAACTTGGCCAGCGCCCCGACGAACCCCAGGGCCGTCAGCGAGGCGAACAGCCGCATGGCGGTGATCACCGCCTGGCCCCTGCCGAAGTCGGCGGGATCGTACAGCTGCGCGGCCAGCCACCAGTAGCCCATGCCGAGCACGGCGGTGATCGCGGTGTTGGCCATGAGCGCGTAACCATTGCGGAACAGTGGATTGCGCAGGTCGCGCAGTAATCCCTGCCACATCCCGGAGAGCCGTCCCGTGGGCCGCTCGCCTACCGGCGCGCTCATGCTCCTACCTCCCCCCACGTCCGAGGACGTGTGTTTCACGCGAGGCCGCGGACTCGGCGCAGGCCGTACCTGGTCCGCCTGACGACGGCGTAGCCCTTCGTCAGCACGCGTTCCCTCATGTAGATCAGCGGGACCTGGCTGCCCTCGACCGCCCGGCCGAACATCCTCATCGAGGTGCCGTCGGTGACGGTCAGGCGCGGCAGGGCGAGCACGTCGTGCCTGTCGGCGGCGATCGCGTTGTTCACCGCGCAGGCGGCCCAGTAGCCGGCGCGCCTGACCTCGCGTCTGACGCGGGCGCTGGAGTAGCCGTACGGGTAGGCCATGGTCGCGACCGGAGCCCCGATCTTGTCTTCGAGCAGGGCCTTGTTGCGGCGCAGCTCCTGACGGAGCAGGTCGTCGGGCAGCTGGTCCAGCTGGGGGTGGCTGTGGCTGTGGCCGCCGATCTCGACGCCGCACGAGGCGGCCTCGCGGGCCTGGCTCCAGGTCAGCATCGTGTCCAGCGGCCTGCCCGCGGCGTCCTTGCCGGCGTCCCTGACCCACCCGCTGGTCAGGAAGACCGTGGCGGGGAAGTCGTGGCGCTCGAGCACGGGCAGCGCCTCGCTGTGGAAGTCGGCGTAGCCGTCGTCGAAGGTCACCACGACCGGCCGCTCCGGAATGGAGCGGCCGTTGTTCCTGTGCAGCGAGGCGACCAGGTCGGCGACGGTCAGCGGGGTGAAGCCGTTGTCCTTCAGGTAGGACAGCTGCTCGGCGAACGCGGAAGGCCGTACGGCCAGCGGTCTGGTCTCGGCGTTCGGCTTGTCGGAGATCGAGTGGTACATCAGGATCGGCACCCGGATCATGACTTCGCCACCTTCAGCCTGAGAGAGCCGACGGCGTAACCCCACGTGGTCCAGGCGAGCCCGACCACGATCGCCCCGGCCCTGCCGAGCCCCGACAGGTCGCCGCGCAGCGCCTCTCCGACGCCGCGCAGCGCGCCCAGCGGCAGTGCCTTCAGCGCGTGCGCCCGCTCGCTCGCCAGGCCGTCACCGGCGCCGACGCTCTGCGTGACCAGCGCCTTGGACAGCCCTTCCGCGTAACACCGGGAGCGGAAGTAGGCGAACCTGGACCGTACGGCGGAGACCTTGTGGCCGATCACCGCCTCCGGCTCGAACAGCATCACCGCGCCGGGGGTCCGCTGGGCGAGCCGGATGCAGAACTCGGTCTCCTCGCAGCCGAGGGGCCGGGGCTTGCGCCCCTGCACGCTGCGGCCTATGCCCGTGTGGAACCCGCCGACGCCGCCGATGACCTCCCTGCGGAAGGCCGCGTTGCCGCCCATGACGTTGCGGATCGGCGCCCGTTCCGTGGGCATGCCCCGATAGGTGCAGCCCACGGTCCAGTCGAACTCGTGGGGAAACCAGCCAGGACGGCGTCCTGTCGCCCACAGCGGCCTGGTCAACCCGCCCACCCCCACGACGGTCGGGTCCTGGAAGCCCTCCTCCAGTGCTTCCAGCCAGCCAGGTTCCGCTATCGCGTCGTCGTCCAGATAGGCCACGATGTCGCCGGAGGCGGTCGCCGCGCCGGTGTTCTTGCCGCCGGACAGCCCCTTCTCCTGTGTGTTCTCCACCACGATCGCGCCGGGATACTCCTGCTTGAGCCTCAGGTGCAGGTCCGCGTTGTAGTCGACCACCAGGATGATCTCGTGCGGCCTGCGCCGCTGGTTCTCGACCGACTCGACGGCCGCCCGGATGTCCTCCCAGCGTTCCTCGGTGTAGACACAGATGACGACACTGGTCTTCATGACTATGCGGCGCCCTGGTCCGCCGCCGGGGTGGCGGTCGTGGGTTCGGGGACGGCGGGGGCGGGGTTGCCGCGCCACTCCCTGATGATGGTCCTCAGCACCCGGATGCCGTCGCGGACCGCGTGCAGGTTGCTCTCGCCGTGGATGCGGCAGCGCTCGTGGCTGGGCACCTCGTGGACCTTGAGCCCGGCCTTGACCGCCCTGATGTTCATCAGGGTCTCCACCTCGAAGCCGTCGCAGTCGAGGTTGAGGGCGTCCAGGTGACGCGCCCAGAAGGCGTTGTAGCCGTAGCAGAGGTCGCTGTAGCTGGTGCCGTAGATCTTGTTCACCAGGCCGGTGAGCACCTTGTTGCCGAACTTGCGGTTGAAGGTCAGGTCGTCGCTGCCGCCGCCCGCCGCGTAGCGCGATCCCTTGACGAAGTCGGCGCCGGTGACGAGCGCGCCGACGAACTGGATGATCTCCCGGCCGTCGGTCGACCCGTCGGCGTCGATCATCACGATGATGTCGCTGGTGCAGGCGGCGAAACCGGCGGCCAGCGCGTCGCCCTTGCCCTTGCCCTTCTGGGTGACCACCTTGACGTTGGGGCGCAGCCTCTTGGCGACGGCGACGGTGTCGTCGACGGAGTTGCCGTCGACGAGCACGATCTCGTCGATCCACTGGGGCAGCGTCGCGAAGACGTGCGGGAGGTTCTCCGCCTCGTTCATGGCGGGGACCACGACGCTGACCGTGGGCGCGATGGCCATGTGCGGGGTTATCGGGGTAAACCGCTCAATCGGTGGCATCGCTCGCAATGCTGGCTTGGTGTTGTGCTTGACGATGTCGGGACTCATGAAAGTTGTCCTTCCGGATGGGCGGTCGTCGAAGACGACTGACGGGAGGACCCGGAGCCAGACACAGCCTGAATGAACGGCGGGAATGGCGAATGCGATGAGGGATGCATGGGAGGGTCCTGGCGGGCGGTGTGCGATGCGGCGAGGTGTGGGCCTGTCAGCCCACGCCCCATGGTTCCTTGACGGCTGGAGTGGCTGATTGGTTCTGCGCTGAGGTGCGCATACGGCCGAAACCTTTCAGCACCCGGTCGGCAAAGCGATACAGATGAGGGCGATCCAAGACGATGGTGCGGGCCTTGTTGACCGGCGTACGGCCCATCCAGTGAACTGCGGCGGCGGGAGAGGGACGCGAGACACGGCCCTCCGCGACGAACAGGTCGCCGCTCTTCAGCCAGCTCTTGTACTCACGGCCGCCCTTGCCCATGTCCACCTGGTGCAGACCCGCGTTCGCGGCGTGCTCGGCCATGTGAAGGTGGTGCATGATGCCAGGGGAGTAGCGGGCGAACTCGGTGTCGTAGGCGGGGAACCAGCCGACCAGGGTGGTCGCGGTGCGCAGCCCGAAGTGACCGGCGACGGGGGTGTCGCCGGCGTAGACCATGGTCAGCACGCCGGAGAAGGTCTCCGAGCGCTGCGCGTGCATCTGGTCGATCAGCCGGACGATCCACGGCTGGGCGAAACGGTCCACCCGGCCCGTGCGCCGGTACTGGTCGGACTTCCAGTCCAGCAGCGTCCGCAGGACCTCGGGGTCGGTGGAGTCCCATTCGAAGCGGATCTCGCCCTGCTCGCGGCCGAGCTTGCGCTCCTTGTAGCGGACGGTCTTGTAGTTCTTCGGGGAGTTCGTCTTGACCTGGTCGATATAGGTGTCGAATCCCACGCTCAGGTCCATGACCGGCGCGGGCCGTACGTCTGACTGGTGGGCGGCGAAGGTCGGCTGGCCGGCCACCATGTGGTCGAAGTCGAAGACCGACAGCTTGCAGGCGCGCAGCAGCGTCCTGGCGTCCAGCCGCAGCCCGGGAACCGAGATCAGGCCGTGGCAGGTGGTCAGGAAGCCGCCGAGCGGCTTGCCGATCCCGAAGCTGTGCCGCTCGTAGGGGAAGAAACCGACGGTCTTGCCGCCGTCCTGGATGACGGCCACCCTCACGTAGTCGCGAAGACGGTCCATGGCCAGGGCGAACTCCACGGAAAGAAAGGGGTTGTCCAGGGACGGGTCCGCCCCCTGCAACTCCCGCCACCGGGATATCTCGGACTCCCCGAGGTCACCGGGGCGAACGACGACGATGTTCACCTTGACCTGGCCCCCTGTTCGGTCTGCAAGCTTCCGCTCCCCCGGTACAACACGCGTAGCACGTATATGAACCCGCCGAGCACCGCGATGGTCGCCACCCCTGCGCGGGGCGACCACGCGCCAAAAGACAACATGGCAACGGCAAGGAGGACGTTCACAACCAGGCTTGCCGCTGCCCCCACTGATAGTGCCGCAAGAGGGTCACGATCACGCAACAGTCCTACCACCGCCGCGCCCGGAACCACCAAAAGGAATAGAGGTGTCAGGACGAGGCGGAGCGGAGTGTCGATCCCGGCCAGCGCGATCACGGCCCCCGCCACGCACGCAAGGGTGAGCGCCCATCTGAGCACCTTGCGGTTGGTCGACATCTCCTGGCTCCCGGTGGTAGTGGCGTGATCGATCGCCCATTCATGGGATCAATCACTTCGCATGGACGTCAATGCCGACGTTTGGCCCCAGTCCATGGTTTACCGGATCGCAAAGAGATGTGCTGGCTTTATCCAGCACGAGGTCAAATGATCATGCTGTCTACGACTCGGGATCCGCCGTCTCCAAGGGGGACGCCGTGGGCTCGGGAGGCGGGTCGCCCGCCGGTTCGGAGGCCTGCGGTGCAGGGCTTTCCCACGATATCGCGCAGCTTGAGCCGCCTCCGGCGGCGGCGAACGAGACGCGTCCCGAGCCGCTCTCCTCGGGGTCGGAGGCCGTGACCCAAATCACGCCCATGGCCCCGGCCCTGAGCCGCCCCCGCCGGGGGTGGACGGCGAGCCCGCCGGTGGTGGTGGCCGACCAGGAGATCACGGCGTTGTGGGCGGTGAGCCTGATCTGCCCGGAGCCCTGTTCGATCTCCGTGGGGCATGACACGGCCAGCCGCGCGGCCGCCGGCGGGGCGGCGGGGGTGCGGGTGACGCGGGGCCGCGCGGCCGTGGGCCGCCGGGTCGCAGACGGCTTCGTCGGGGCGGGGGCCGTCGCGCCGGCCCGCCCGTCCCCGCCCCTGTCCCCGTCGCTGTCACTGTCCCCGTCTCCGTTCCTGGACGGGGTCGGGGTGGGAAGCGGGCCCGCGGGCGGTTCCGGCGGTCCCTGCTCCTCGTCGGCCCCGAGCGCGGGGTCGGGTCCCGGCTCCGGCTCGGAGGAAGGGGAGACCGGTGGGACGAGCGAGGGCGACCCGCCGGGCGCCGCCTCGGCGAGCACGTCCCCGCGGCTCGCGACGTCGTGGCCGGCGGCCACGACCGCCGCCGCCGTCACCGCCAGCACGCAGACGGCGGCCACGATCGCGGACTTCGCCCGCCGGGCGGGTCTGCGCCGCGGCTCGGAGGCCGCGCGCCTGGCGCTCCTGCGGCGCGTCCCCGAGCGCCCTTTCGCGGCGACGGGGAAGCCCGCCCTGTCGAGGCGGTCGCCCACGGCGGCGATCAGGGCGCGCGTCTCCGCGGAGTCCGGGTTCACGCAGGTCTCGACGACCTGGCGGCGCAGGGAGAGCGGCGGGAGGGCGGGAGGCGCCATGTCGAGCAGCCCCGTGGCCGAGACGTGCCGGTCCCGCAGCTCCGCGCAGACCTCGCAGCGGCCGATGTGGCTGGACAGCCGCCTGCGCAGCATCGTGGTGAGCGGGCCCTCCCAGGAGTCGACCATCGCCGACAGGTCGGGGCAGTGCGCCCGTCCCACCCTGGCCAGCACGACCGCGGCGGCGGAGTTCTCCAGGTGCTCACGTGCCCGGGTCGCCGCGGCCGTCGCCTGCCGCGAGGTCAGCCCGAGCACCAGGCCGACCTCGCCCGCGGTCAGCTCGTGCCGCAGGGACAGCTCCAGCGCCTGGCGGTCCCGCCCGTCCAGCTCGGCCAGCGCCTCGCGCACCAGCCCGCCCAGTTCCCCCTCACCCGGGTCGTCGTGGTCGCGGGGCGCCGGAGTCCGGTCGGCCGCGGACGTGGGGGATCCGCTCGGGGACCTGTTCCCGCACCGGGCGCGGACCAGGGCGTACAGCCACGGGCGCAGACGATCGCGCTCACGCAGCCTGTCCACCAGCTCGTGGGCGGCCACCAGGGCGTCGTGCACGGCGGCCGCCGCGTCCCGGTCGCCCAGCAGGGAGACGGCGTAGTCGTGGAGACGTTCCGCGTAGGAGTCGTAGAGGTCGCGGGACGCCTCGGCGTCGCCGCGCCTGAGCGCCTCGACGAGGTGACGGTCGTCGGTTCGGCCGACGGCGGGCCATGCGGGCACGGACATTCCTCCCCGTAGACGGACTCGTTCACGGGCCATGCCCGAGACCCCACACGCGTAGGACGCCACCTGGCCGTCATGGGTTGTCCTAACCGGTCGATATCATTCCCAACTGGCATGAACTGGTAAAATTGGGACAGGTGTGGCCGGTGGGGCGTGTGTCGTACGAGGGGAGGAATGTCAGCAGTGAGGTGCGCAGATGCGGCGCTTCATGCCTTCCAGGAAGAACGTGCGGACCTGACCGATGTCCTTGGCGATGTAGGCGTCGCCGCCGGTCGCCCTGGCCAGCGCGTCCATCTGGCGCTTGCCCTTGGGGGCGTCGGGACCGAAGGCGATGATCAGGACGCTGACCGGCCTCTCCGGGTCGTACGCCTCCTTCAGCCTCCTCAGGATCTCCGCGTTGGAGACGCCGCCGTCGGGGTCGTCGTTGCCCGCGCCGTCGGTGAGGATCAGCACCGTGTTGATCTTGTCGCCCTGGTACTCCTTGTTCATCTGCTCGTAGGCGGCGGCGAGAGTGTCGTTGAGGCCGGTGTCGCCGGTCTCGACGGCCTTCGTCGTGGCCAGTTTCCTGTTGATGAGATCCCTGCGCAGGACGCCGTCCAGGTTCTCGGTCAGCGGGCCGACGGGAACCGTCCTGCGGTAGTCGACGCCCTGGCCCTCGAGATGCGTGGAGAACTCCCAGAGCCCGATCTCGCTCTTGACGGGGAACAGCTTGATGCCCTCCGTGGCGATCCTCGTGATCGCCTGCATCCGGGTCAGGCCCGTGCCCGGCACCGGCAGCGCCATGGTGCCGGAGACGTCCAGCAGGGTGAGCAGCCTGGTGCCGAGGTTCAGTCGCGACCACGACTGCGACAGCTTCGCGACGGTCGCGGCGTCGGGCGTCCTGAGCGTCCGGGGAGCCTTCGCCTGGAAGCCGCCCGAGGCGGAGAGAGCCTCGCCGCCCTGTCCGTCGGGGGTGCGAAAGCCCCGGTCCCTGAGGTCCTTCGCCGCGGCCTCGCCGGCGAGGTCCTTCTGGAACGCCTCCGCGACCGCGCGGACCCTGGAGTCCTTCGCGGTGACCACCAGCGGGTAGTCGAGATCGATGGTTCCCTCGGCCGGATACAGCGGCACGGCGGGCGCCTGCGGCTTCTTGGCGTTGTTGAACGCCCACACGCCCTGCTCGGAGGCGACGCCGACCGGGATCCTCCTGCCCTTGACACCGAGGCTCGCCAGCAGCGCCTCCTGGTCGCGGACGGTCGAGCCGGACAACGTCTTGAGCGCGCCGACCAGCTCCTGCTGGCCGACGCCCGAGGCCGTGGCCGTGCCGGAGGCCGCCAGCAACGCGCCGAGCCCGGCGGCGTTGAGCGAGGGGTCCAGCGTGAGCACGCGCACCCTGCGTCCCGGACCGCCGGGGTCGGTCACGTTCGCGGCGGCGATCATGCCGCTCCAGCCCACCCTGCCGAGGTTCTTCCTGAGATCCTGGACGACCGAGCCCGAGGTCACCATCACGATGGGGGAGCGGGCGACCGACGGCCCGGGGGCGGGCGCCTGCGGGTTCTTCGCCCTGAGGCCGGTCACCCACAGCGACGAGTCCGGGATCCACACGTCCATCGCCCCGACCTTGCCGCCGGTGCCGCCCAGGCCGGCGGCCACGGTCGCGGACGCGTCCCCGGTCACCGTGACGACGGCGCACCCGCCGTCGATCTCGTGGGCGGCCTTGGTGAAGCGTTCGGCGATCCTGGACACGGCGGGCTGGATGTCGGGTGAGGCGGTGACCCGCAGCGGGATCTCGCCTCCCATGCACCCGCGGTCCCGGTTGATGATCACGAAGGCGGCGACGCCGAGCAGCACCGCGAGGGCGACCGATCCGGCCAGCGGGGCCAGCACCGCGGCGCGTCCGCGTCTGCGCCGCCTGGGAGGCAGGTTGTAGCCGTCGTCGAGCTCATCCGTCCGGTGACGTCCGCTCACGATGCCCTCTTCGGTGTCGATGTCCTGAAACTAGCGGGTCACCTTATCCGGAGGTTCTCCGCAATGTTCACGGAACTGTACTGGGAACGCTTATCGTGGCAAAACACCCTTCTTGGTGCATGTATCACCGTAAGTGACGCATATTGATCTCTGTGTCGTGCGAGAAAGCCCAGGTCAGTGACAGCAGCTCTGTCCGCGCCAGGCCTTGCGCCCCTCCCGTACGGCCACCGCCGCCAGCAGCACCGCCATGGCCGGATCGGCCCACCACCAGCCGACGCCGTTCAGGGCGACCCCGGCCAGCACTCCCGCGGCCACCGCCGCGCACAGCAGGTTCTGGGTGCCCTCGCCCGAGGTCGCCGCCGAACCCAGCCTCGCGCCGAGCCGCCGCTTCGCCAGGCCCAGGAGCGGCATGCTGACAAGGCTGACCGCCGTGACCGCCGCGCCCAGCGCGCTGGGCACGGCCCGGTGTCCCATCTGCAGGTCGTAGGCCACGTGCAGCGCCAGATAGGGGGCCAGCAGCCAGAAACTGATCGCCACCGCCCTGCTCGCCTTGCCCTCCGCGTCCGCCGAGTGGGTCCGGTGCCCGGTGAACCGCCAGACCACGATGAGGCTCGCCAGCGCCTCGACCAGCGACGACGCGCCCCAGCCGATCAGCGCGACCGAGTGCGAGCCGAGCCCCGCGGCGATGCCGAGGCCGCTCTCGACGCCCAGCCAGACCAGTGTGACCAGCGAGAGGGCGCGCGCCCTGCGGGCGTCGCGCAGCCATTCCTCGCTCGTGGTCCTGGCCTGCGACGTCTGGTCGGCCACGATGACGCCCGGATCACCAAATATCACGCTGGGTAACATACACCTCACGCGCCGCGGTGACGGCGCGAAGCCGTGAAGCTCTCGATGATCGCCGCGGCCGCGTAGTCTCCCGGATGAAGCGTCAGCGGACGTCCGGGGCTCTCCCGGGCGGAGCACCGACAGACGCCCGGGCTCTCCCGGGCGAAAGAGCCCATCGGACTCCCGGAGGTAGAGTTCTCGTGCCGTTCACGCCCAGCCACGTCGCCGCCGTGCTGCCGCTGATCTCCTCGGCACGGCTCCGCCGCATCCTCGACCCCTGGGCGCTCGCCCTGGGCGCGATGACGCCGGATCTGCCGATCTTCTTCTCCTTCCTGCCGGACTACACGATCTGGCACTCCCTCCAGGGCATCCTCACAATCGACCCGTTCGCCGTCGTCGTGATGTTCGTGCTCTTCCACGGCCTGCTCCGCGACCCCCTGATCGCCCTGCTGCCCCAGAGCCTCGTGGGCAGGGCCGCCTCACTGGCCCCGAAGTGGCAAGGTCTGCGACGGCTGCCCGCCGTGATCGCGGGAGGCGTCGTCGGCGCCGCCACCCACAAACTGTGGGACTCCTTCACACACTCCTACGGCCAGAGGGTGTGGGGCTGGGAGTGGCTGTCGGAGCCCGCCATCGGTCCCCTGCCGACCTTCCGCGTGCTGCAGTACCTCTCGACCGTGGTCGGTCTCGCCGTCGTACTCTGGTGGACCTGGTGCGGGCTCTCGCGCATGGAACCGGTCACGGCCCCCGAACGGCTGCTGCTCTCCGTTCCGGTACGGCGCGGTGTGCTCCTGGCGACGGTGGCCGCGACCCTGATGGGCGCGGCGGTGTGGCCGAGGATCTATCCGCCGTCGGGCAGGGCGGAACTGATCACCAGGATGGGGGCCGGAGTCGTGGTCGGCTGCTGCGCGCTGCTGATCGCGTATGCCGTGATGTGGCAGCTCAGGCGGGCCATGACAGTATCTCAACGTGCCTAACGCCTCAGATCCCCGCCTGGCCGACTACGCGGGCCTGCGCGACGTCGAACTGCGCAAGAGCCTGGAGGCCGAGCACGGCCTGTTCATCGCCGAGGGAGAGAAGGTGATCCGCAGGGCCGTCGCGGCCGGTTACCCGGTACGGTCGGTGCTGTTGACCCGCCGCTGGGAGAACTCCCTGGCCGACCTGCTGGGCGGCCTCGGCGACCGGGTCCACGTGGTCGAGGACGACGTCATGGAGGCGATCGCCGGCTTCCCCGTCCACCGGGGCGCCCTGGCCGCGATGGACCGCAAACGGCTGCCCACGGTCACCGAGGCACTGCGCGGAGTCCCTCCCGAGGTCCCCGTTCACGACCCTGTTCCCGGGCGGGGGACTCCGGACGTCCATGAGCGGGGGAAGCCCGACGCTCCCGGGCGGGGGACTCCAGACGTTCACGAGCGGGGGAAGCCGGACGACCAGGCGGCTGCGGAGACCTCAGGACGGTCTCTTACCGGCCCTCGCCGCATCCTCGTCCTTGAGGATCTCGTGGACCACGGCAACGTCGGCGCGATCTTCCGGTGCGCCGCCGCCCTCGGCGTCGAGGCCGTGATCCTCTCCCCGCGCTGCGCCGATCCCCTCTACCGCAGGTCGGTGAAGGTCTCCATGGGCGCGGTCTTCGCCATCCCCTACGCCCGGATGACCAACTGGTACGACGGCCTGGCGGAACTCCGCACGGCGGGCTTCCAGACCCTGGCGCTGACCCCGGACCAGTCCGCCACACCGATCGACGGGATCCCCATGGGTGAGCGGGTCGCCCTCCTGCTCGGCTCGGAGGGCGACGGCCTGTCCTCCCGCTGGCTGCACGAGGCCGACGAGCCGGTGTGCATCCCGATGAGCCGGGGCGCGATGGACCTCGGCGTCGACTCCCTCAACGTGGTCGCCGCCGCCGCCATCGCCTGTCACGGACTGATGCGCTCCTCGTAGAGCCTGCTTCGTGGGTCGGGCGGCTTGGGGACTGCGCTCGGGCGGTTGTCCTTGGGGTGCCGGTGATCCTGAGTCGCTGACGGCGTGGGTGTTCGGTGGGTTCTCTTGGTTCGGGTGGTTCGAGGAGCATCCCGACGCCGCCTGTCGTTTCGGGGATGACCCCGGTAAAATCGCCGATCCTGTCCGTCCTGATCGATCGAGGAGGGCTCCGTGCCCCACGTGCTGTTGCGGCCCGTCGTCGAGGAGGACCTGGCGACCTTCGAGGCCGAGTTCTACACGTCCGAGGGCGTGGGGCCGTACCAGTGGTTCGGTCATCGCACCACGGCCAGGGATCGGCGGGCGTTCGCGGAGACGGGGATGCTGGGCGACGACGGCGGCACGCTGACCGTCTGTTCCGGCGAGGAGGTGGCCGGACGCGTCGAGTGGTTCAAGCGGTCCTGGGGAAGGCCGCTCACCTCGTGGTGCTGGGAGATCGCCATCGGTCTGCGGACGGGTTTCCAGGGCCGGGGCGTCGGTACGGAGGCTCAGCGGCAGCTCGCCGCCTACCTGTTCGAGCACACCCGCGCCCATCGGATCCAGGCTTTCACCGACATCGCCAACCGGGCTGAGCAGCGCGCGCTGGAGAAGGCGGGGTTCGAGCGGGAGGGAGTCGTCCGCGAGGCTCAGTGGCGCGGCGGGCGCTGGCACGACCAGGTCCTCTACTCGCTGTTGCGTCCCGGGGCGGGCCCGAAGGAGCCGTAGACGGCGCTGACCTGGACGTCCGTGTGGAGGATCTCTGACGCCCAGGTCGCGGGGGAGGCGGACCGCCCTCAGGCGTCGTCGCTGAGGTTCCCCTCCTGGTCGCCGTCGTCCGTCGTCTGCTCGCCGCCCCACTTCAGGAGCTTGGTCGCGGTCTGGAAGCGGCGGTCGGGCTTGGAGTCGCCGAGGATCACGCCGATGAACCGGTGTCCGTCGCGGTCGGCGGCGAACGACAGGCAGTAGCCCGCGGCCTTGGTGTAACCGGTCTTGACGCCCAGGGCGCCGGGGGACTTGCCGAGCAGTTTGTTGGTGTTGGTCCAGGTGTGGGCCCGGTGCACCTTGGACGCGGGCAGGACGTGACGTCTGGTCGAGGCGATGGTCAGCAGGATCGGGTCGCGAAGCACGACCTCGGCGAGCTTGGCCTGGTCCTGGGCGGTCGAGTAGCCGCCGCTCGGCTTGGGGAGCCCGTCGGGGTTGGTGTAGCGGGTGCTGGTCAGGCCGAGCGAGCGGGCCGCGGCGTTCATCTTGGCCACGAACCCGGCGTCGCCGGGGCCGTAGACGCGGGCCAGCGCGTGGGAGGCGTCCGCTCCCGAGGGGAGCATCACCCCGTAGAGCAGGTCTCTGACGGTCAGGCGCTCTCCGGCGCGGAGCGAGGCGCTTGTCGCGTCGTTGGTCGCCGCGTGCCGCACGTCGTCGGCGTTGATCTTCACGACGTCGTCCAACTTGGCCTCGCGCAGCACGACGTACGCCGTCATGACCTTGGTCAGGCTGGCCACCGGCATCCGCTTGGTCGCCTGCTTGCTGAGGAGGGCCGTTCCCGAGGTCGCGTCGAACAGGTAGGCGGCCCGTGCGGCCACCGTGGGAGCCGAGCCGCGGAGGGCCCTGTGGGTGACCCCGTGGACGGCGCTGTGGACGGCGCTGTGGGTGGTGCTCTGGGAGGCGTTCTGGGCGGTCCCGTGCGCGACGCCGCCGAGGGCGCTGTGAGCTGTGTCGTGGACGGCCTGTACGGCGCTGGCCTGCTGGGCGTGGGCCGGCATGGCGATTCCGGTGACCACGGCGGCCAGGGCGGCAGAGACGATGAGGCGGATTCCCCCGGTTTGCATGGGGAACATGGTGGCAGAAGTGACTGTCATTATGCGGGTCTTGCTGACTTAGCGGAGAAACCTCGATGTCCCTGCCATCTGCCATGAAACCGGACAGTGCCATCTGCCCGGAAGCCGGGCGGCGCCGTGACGCCGTTCGTCGGCGCCGGACCGGGCGGCGCCACCGCTCGCCGCTCGCCGTGCCGGCGGCGTGGAACGTCGCGGGCACGGTCGCGGGCACGGTGGGGGCGAGGGGGTGGTCGCGCCGGAGCTCAGGGGACGGGGAGTTCGTCCTCGACGCGCCGCCGCGCGGCCCTGCGGCGTCTGCGGACGAGGAAGGCGACCACCGCGACCACCGCGACGAGGCCGGCGCCCGCCAGCGGCGGCGACTCGGCGGCCAGCTTCAGCCAGCCCCAGAGCACCGAGTAGAGGCCGAAGGACGTCACGGGGACCCAGGTCAGGCAGCCGAGCGCGCTCGCCACGACGTACCAGGGGTAGGAGATCCGCAGCACGCCGGCGACCCAGGGCAGTGTGTGCCGCAACCCGGGCACCCAGAAGCAGCCGTAGACGGCGAGCGCGCCCCATCTGCTGACGGCCCTCTCGACCTTGTCGATGGCCTCTTGGTTGATCTTCCTGCCGAGGCGGGACGCGTAGAGCCTGGGGCCGAGCTTACGGCCGATCCAGTAATAGGCCTGAAACGCGCCGAAAAGGCCCACGCCGCCGAGGAGAACCCAGAGCCACAGGGGCATGCCCAGGACGGATGCCGAGGTGGGATCAGGGATGCCTGCCGCGAACGGTTGCATCTGTGAACATCACCGCCCCACTGGTCGCTTTGCCGTATTCGATATTAGGGCAGGCTTACCTGACCTTGTCCATCGGAGTCCCAGGAACATGTTTCGAAGCCCTGCAACCGGACGTCAAGCGGAGATCAACCATCTGGGTCTACATGTATGGGTAACGGAAGGGAAGGGATCTGGAATGAGTCCGCGAGGCAGTGTCACGCCGGTGGTGGCGAGTGGGACCGCGAGCGTCGTGAAGCTGCTGGTCGCCTCGCTCGCCTTCGCCGGAGCCTACGTGGGGGTCGAGGCGTCCCGCACCGCCTCCGTCCCGGCGCGGGCGAGCGTGACCGCGGGGACCGCGGCCGGGGGCACACCGGTCGAGACCGTGGTGCTGTCGTCGAAGTCGATGCAGGACACCACGGAGCAGGCTCCGGCTCGCGGGACGATCCTGGTCAGTCCGGTCACCGGGTCCCGGGAGTGCGACAGGCCCTACCGGATCCAGAGCGTGATCGACAACCCGAACCCGGCCCGGACCGTCTCGTACGGCTGGCGCCTGCAGCGCTGGAGCGAGGGCAGCCGGACCTGGCGCACCTACCTGAGCGGGAACTCCGGCTTCACCGGCAGGAGGCAGACCGTCGAATGGCAGCCGCGCGTGGTCGACAATCCCGGCTGGTACCGGGCGACGCTCTCCGTCTCCGACGGCACGACCCTGCGCAGTGCGAAGTTCCGCGTCAACTGCTGAGCGGGCCGTCAGCCGCCGCGCCAGCCGCTGAGCGGGGCGTCAGTCGCCGCGTCAGCCGCTGAGCGAACGCTGCGCCGCCTCGATCCAGCGGGGCACCGCGACCCGTCGGGCGACCGACAGGGCGTTCTCGTAATGCGGCTTGACCGCCTCGGAGAAGCCCAGCCTGAGCGCCAGGTCGCCGAGGGTCAGCGAGACCGGCCACAGCGCGACCACACCGGTTCCCGCGCCCGCGATCCGCTCGGCGAACGGCTTCAGCGTGTCGTAGGCCTCGGTCATCCGCTCCCTGTCGTCGAGCAGCATCCCGGCGAGGGCTCGCCAGATCATCGCCAGCTCGTAGAGGAAGTCGGGCCGGACCGGGGTCTTGACCGCGATGACGGCCCGCGCGTCGCGTGTGTGCCCGGCCGAGGCCAGGGCCACGGCGTACGCGTCGAGGGTCCACTTGGCCCCCCGCTGGTGAGCCTCCGCCAGGGGCTCGACCATGTCGGCGGCCCTGCCGTTGACCAGGTGCAGGCAGAACGCGGCGATCAGCGGCAGGTCCTGGCGGCCCTCCAGCATGCCCGCCCTCGCGGTCAGCCTGGCCGCGTCGCGGTAGGCGCGCTCCGCGCCGGCGAAGTCACCGGCGATCATCAGGCGCTGCCCGGCGTACCACGCGCCGACGGCGGCGGGCGCGGGCAGGCCGTACTGCCTGGCGAGTCCCTCGGCGGCGGCCACGTGCGCGTCGGCGTCCGCGAACGCGCCCGAGGCCGCGGCGCACTCCATCAGCACCAGGTGCGCCAGTGCCTGGACCGAGACCTGGCCGGTCGCCTTGCCGACCTCGAGCAGCTCCCTGCCGATGACCTCGCGCTCCCCGACGGGGGTGATGCCGTAGGACTGGCGCAGCCGGCCGCTCAGCGCGGTCGCCAGCAGCGCCGGGTCGCCGCTCCGCCTGGCCAGCTCCTCCGCCTCCAGCGAGGCCTGCTCGCCCCTGGGGGTCGCCGACCCCTCGAGCTCGAGCGCGAGGGTGGCCAGCAGGCTCGCCCGCAGTGACTGCTCGCCGGCGGGCAGCTCGACGAGCGCCTGCTCGGCGACGTCCACGATCTCCCACGCGGTGCGGGTGAAGTCACGGGCCATGCCCTTGTGCGGCACGGCCAGGGAGGCCGCGACCCGGGCGGTGAGCTCCAGGTTGCCCAGCGGCAGCGCCGCGTCCATCGCCTCGCGCCGCCGTCTGCGGGCCGCGGCCATGTCCCCGCACAACGCCAGCGCCTTGATCAGGCTCAGGGTCAGCAGCAGGCGCTCGCGGGTGCTGTCGGGGGTGTGGGCGACGCCGGAGCGGTCGAAGGCGGCGATGGCCTGCTCCCACAGGGACGCGGCCTCGCGGTGGGCGAAGCGCCGTTCGGCCTGCTCGGCGGCGAGCCCGGCGTAGCGCACGGCCTTCGCGGCCGTGTCGGCGGTGCTCGCCGCGTCGTAGTGGTGGGCGAGCGCGGCCACGTCGCCCGGGTGCCTGCGCTCGATCGCCGCGGCGACCGAGGCGTGCAGGCGGGAGCGGCGCAGCCGGGAGGCGTCGGAGTACAGGGTGTCGCGGACCAGGTCGTGGTCGAAGCGGAGCATGCCGGGGCCCGGCTCGGTGACCAGCCCGGCGAGCAGCGCGGCCTCGACCGCGTCGACCACGGCGTCCTCGTCGCCCGTCACGTCGACCAGCACGTCGACGTCGACGTCACGGCCGATGACGGCGGCCTGCAGCAGGATCTGCTGGGCCGTGGCGGGCAGCCGGGAGATCCGCCGCCGCAACACGTCGCGGACGCCGGAGGGCACCCCCGAGATGACCTCCGCCGCCGTCGCGCGGTCGCTCACCGCCTCCGCGTCGAGCAGACGGACGGTCTCCCGCACGAAGAAGGGGTTGCCGCCGGTCCGCTCGACGATGCTGTTGACCGCGTCCTCGTCGACCTCGCGCACGCAGGTCGCCCTGACCAGCTCGGCGACCGCCTCGGTGTCCAGCCCCGTCAGGCCGACCCGGACGGGTCCGAGGCGGGCGAGCGCGGCCAGCACGTCGGCCTGCTGGTCGGTCAGCTCGCTGTCACGGCAGGTCACGACCAGCAGCACCCTGCTGGTGGCCAGCAGGCTCGGCAGCGCGCGCAGCAGCGCGAGCGTCTGGTCGTCGGCCCAGTGCAGGTCCTCGAGCGTCAGCAGGATCGGCGTCTCCCTGGCGACCGCGGCGAGGTAGCCGCCCACCGCCCTGTGCAGCCGGAAGCCGCCGGAGGCCTGGTCGTCGTCGGGGTCGGGGGCCGCGTCGTCGAGCAGGGGGGCCAGCAGCTGGCCGTACTCGCCGGGGCCCGCGGCGTTGACCAGGGTGCGCAGGATCTCCACCCACGCCCAGCCGGGAGGGGTGGCGCTGCTGTCGGGGCACGCGCCGGACGAGGTGCCCCAGCCGTCCTCGGACAGGCGCCTCGTCAGCTGGCGGACCAGCGTGGTCTTGCCCGCGCCCGCGTCGCCGCCGACGATCGCGACGGTGAAGCGGGCCGTCCTGGCCGCGGTCGAGACCAGGCGGCTCAGCTCGGCGTCCCGGCCCACGAACGGCTCGGGTTCCAGCGGCGGCAGCTCGGCGGCGGCCACGGCGGGCCTGGGCGGCCAGGTGTCCGCGGGCGCTGCGGGGCGCTGCCTGGCGGTCGCGGAGACGGTGAGCTGCAGCCCCGGATCCTGGGACAGGATGTCCGACTCCAGCTTGCGCAGCGCGGGCCCCGGGTCGATGCCGAGCTCGTCGGCGAGGATCGTGCGGGCCCTGCGCAGCGCGGCCAGGGCGTCGCCCTGCCTGCCGCACCGGTACAGGCCGAGGGCGAGCAGCCGCCAGCCCTCCTCGCGCAGCGGGTGCTCGGCGGTCAGGGCCTCCAGGTCGGGCACGGCCTCCGCGGGCAGGCCCAGGCGCAGGCTGCTGTCGGCGTGCCGTTCGCGGGCCACCAGGCGCAGCTCGGCCAGCCGGTTCACCTCGGCCTCCGCCCACGGCTGGTCGGCGAAGTCGGAGTAGGGGGTGCCGCGCCACAGCCCCAGCGCCTTCTCGAGGCGGGCCCGCGCCGAGGCGGGGTCGTCGCCCTCCAGGTGCTCGCCCGCGGTGCGGACCAGGGCCTCGAAGCGGAGCGCGTCGACCTGGTCGGGGGCGACGCGCAGCGCGTAACCGGAGGCGACGGTCACCAGCAGCCTGTTTGGGCCTCCGCGCGGGCGGCCGGGCTCGAGGACCCGGCGCAGGCGGGAGATGTAGACCTGCAGGCCCGACTGGGCGCCCTTGGCGGCGTCGTCGTCCCACAGGTCGTACAGGATCGAGTCGACGGGCACGACCTGGCCGCGCGCAACCAGCAACCGGGCGAGCACGGCGCGTTGCCGTAGTCCGCCAAGGTCGAACTCGTCGTCCCCGGAGTGCGCCTCGACCGGGCCGAGGACCCGGAACGCCACGATGTCAGCCGCCATGTCAGCCGCCACGCTATGCGGGCCTTCGAATCGCGCACAAGGTCTTTCCCAATCTAGCGGCTGATCGGCTCTTTCTCGGGGGCCGGGACGGCGCTGTCACGCCGGCGCAGAAGCGCCCACGCGCCGAGCGCCAGGCCGCCGAAGGGGATTTCGACAGTGTAGGTCCAGAAGCCGAAAAGCAACGCAGCGGCCGTCGCGGAATCGAGCGGCGCCCCGAAGAAGACCAGCGCGCCGACGGTTCCCGCCTCCATGATGCCGGTCCCGCTCGGGGTGACGACGGCCGTGGTCAGCACCCTGGACAGGGCGAACACGGCGATCGACTGCGCCAGCCCCGGGTAGGCGCCGGTGGCCTTCAGGCAGCAGACCAGGATCAGCCACTGGAGGCCGAGGAAGAAGATCATGCCCAGGGTCAGCCCGGGCCAGCGGCGCCGTACGATCTCGGAGGTGTCCGCGCGCAGTCTGTTCAGCGAGTGCGACGGGGCGTGCTCGGCGGGGCGGACCCTGCGAGGGAGCAGCCCGACCCCGGCGTCGAGGGCGCGGCCGAGCACGGCGGCGGCCCGGTCCCAGTAGAGCGCGGTGGCCACCAGGGCGACCAGGGCGAGGATGGACAGCACCCCCACCCAGCCCGCGCTGGTCACGGCGGGGCTGAGCGGCTGCCCGCTGACGAGCAGGGCCAGGATGCCCGCCGCGGGCAGGATGAAGCGGAACATGGTGTTCCAGATGCCGGTGGTCAGCGTCGAGACCACGACGGGACGCAGCGGGAAGCCCCAGCCCTTGGTCATCCCGATCGTCATCGCCACCCCGGCCGCGCCGCCGAACGGCAGCAGGTTGCTCACCGCGCTGCCGGCCGCGTTCAGCGTGAGGGCCTGCGAATGGGTCAGACCGGGCAGGGAGGCGGTCAGCACGAACGTGTACGCCAGCAGGCTCGCCAGCCAGACGACCGCCATCAGCGCGATCGTCTGCCAGCTCAGCCGGGCGAACTGGGCGCCGATCTGCGACCACGAGACGTGTTTGCCCGTCAGCGCCTCCACGATCTGCGGCAGGAAGCGCACGAGCGTGGCGGCCAGTGCGAGCGACACGACCGACAGTCCGATCTGGACCCATCTGTTCTTCATGTAACCCCCCTGACCAAGTGTGCCGGTCCGGGACTCATCCTTGGGGAGGAACTTCGAACGGATGTCTCAGCCTGGTGCCGGGCGGCAGGCCGCGCCTGACGTACCACTCCGTGCCGAAGACCAGCCGGTAGATCGGCTGGGGGACCTTGAGCATCACCCCCAGCGTGCGGGTGTCGGCCCCGGTGGCCTGGGAGGCGTGCGCGGCCATGCTCGCCCGCTTCTGCCGGGCGAAGCGCCGCACGCCGACCCGGTGGGTGATCGCCTCGCCGGGGGAGTAGGCCCGTTCGAAGGCGCGCAGGTCCAGCTGGGGGTAGAACCTGTGGATCAGGCGCAGCCCCTTGAGCAGCGGGTCGCGGTTGACCGTCGCCTCGAGCACGATCGGGGTGCCCGCCATCTCGGCGGCCATGGCGCCGACCCGGTGCACCTGGACGTGGTCGGGGTGGCCGTACCCTCCCGCGGGGTCGTAGGTCGTCAGCAGGTCGGCGCCCTCCTCGACGAGGACGGCGGCCAGCCGTCCCGCGGCCTCCGCCGCGTCGGCGTCGATGAACGCGTTGTCCGGGCGGTCCTCGGCGATCCCGCCGCCGGGGGCGAGCCCCGAGTCGCCGTAGCCGAGGTTCACCACCCTGGCGCAGCCGAGCGCGGCGGCGGACTTGTACAGCTCCGCCATCCGCGCGGCGCCCAGCGCCTCGCCTGGTTCGAGGTCGGCCTGCCCGCGCTCCCCCGAGGTCGCCACGACGAGGACGACCCGGTGTCCCTCGGCGGCGAGCATGGCCATGGTGCCCGCGGTCAGCAGGGCCTCGTCGTCGGGATGGGCATGGAAGAACACGGCTGTTCTGACGGTCTTGATCGCCCTCACTCCGTTCGCGCGCTCCGGCCCGCCCCCGGCGGGCACGCAGGCATGATCTCACGCGGGGCTACGCTGGCACGGTGAGGATCCTCCACGTCAGTGACTGTTATCTGCCGCGCCTCGGCGGGATCGAGGTGCAGGTGGCCGACCTGGTCCGGATGCAGCGGGAGGCGGGTCACGAGGTCGAGGTCGCGACCGCGACGCCGGGGGAGCCCCTGGAGGGCGTGCACCGGATCGTCGCGAGACTCCCCTTCGACCTGCCCGTTCACCCGTTCGGGGTGAGCCACCTGCTGCGGCTGGCGAAGACGCGGCGGCCCGACGTGGTGCACGTCCACACGGGCGCGGTCTCGCCGTTCGCCTGGATGGGCGTCCGCGCCGCGGTGCGCGCGGGCCTGCCGGTGGTGGTGACCGTGCACAGCATGTGGGACCCGGTCACCAGGGGGGTCTACCGGGGTCTGCGGCTGCTGTTCGAGTGGCACCGCTGGGGGCTGGTCGGCACCGCGGTGAGCGAGGCGGCGGCCCTGCCGATCCGCGCCGTCGCGGGCCGGCGGGTGCCGGTCCACGTGGTCTCCAACGGCCTGGACGTCTCAGGCTGGCGTTCTTCCCTCCCCGCCCCGGTTCCCGACGGCGGCTCCGGTTCCGCCCCGGATCCGGACCACGCGCAGGACCCCGACCCGGTACGGCGGGAGCCCGGCGGGCCGGTGCACGTCGTGGCCGTGGGGCGGCTCGCGCCCCGCAAGCAGCCCGTCCGGCTGCTCAGGCTTCTCAAGGAGGCGCGCGCCCAGGTGCCGGCGGAGACGCCGATGCGGGCCACCGTCGTCGGCGACGGCCCCGCGCGCTCCCAGATGGAGCGCTATCTGAGGGCCAACGGGATGAGCGGCTGGGTCTCGCTGCCCGGCCGCTACAGCCGCGACCGGATCCGCGAGCTGCTCGCCTCCGCGGACGTCTTCGTCGCCCCCGCGCCCCGCGAGTCCTTCGGGCTGGCGGCGCTCGAGGCCAGGTCGGCGGGGGTCCCGGTGGTCGCGCGCGCCCAGAGCGGGGTGGCCGACTTCGTCCGTCCGGGCAAGGAGGGCCTGCTCGGCGAGAGCTTCGAGGGGCTGGTCGCCTCGGTCGCCAGGCTGGTCCGCGACCGCGAGCTGCGCGAGTCGATCGCGGCGCACAACCGTGAGACCGAGCCGGTGCGCAGTTCGTGGCCCGTGGTGCTCGCGGGGTTCGAGCAGTGCTACGAGGAGGCCCGCGCGATCAGGGGCTGAATCTGGAACGGGCCGTGGGAAGCCGGGGGAAGACACCGAAAGCCCCTGCCGGGCGGACGGCAGGGGCTTTCGAGGTTCGCCGGCACGGTCGCCGCGCCGCACTGCCCCCCGCAGGCGGAGCGGCGACCGTGCCGGGAGTGTGCCCCCTCTCCCCAAGGGGGCACGGGCTCATCAGGAGGAGCAGGCCTTGGCGAGCTTGGCGGTGCCCTCCTGGAGGTTCTTGGTCATGTCCTGCGTGGCGGCGGCGGCTCCGGCCGGGTCCTTCGGGTCGATCTTGAGCTTCTCCCACGCGGTGGCGAGGTCGTTGATGGCGCTGGCGAGGTCGCCGTCGGTCTTGCCCGCCAGCTCCTTCAGGTCGGCCGACAGCTTCTGGCTGGCGTCGTTCATCTTTTTGATGTCGAGGCCGGCACTGCTGACAGAGGTGGTGTAGTCGGTGAAGGCCTTGGTCCACGGCGCGTCGGCGCAGAAGGCGGCGTTACCGGACCCGCCACAGGCGGCGGTGAAGGAGAGGAGAGCGGCTCCCGCGACGGTGGCGGCGATACGACGGGAGGAGAGGACGGAGAACATTTCTGCCTTTCATTGCATCTTGTGACAGACAGAAAGGTAGTGGATCTTACTTGCGGCTCACTTTCATGATGCTTACAGCTGGGACTCGGGTGACGCAGGGTGATTCCCGTCCGGCTCTGGGTAAGAGCGCGGCATGGCTGAGGCGACGATCGATCCTGCTTCCGCCCAGCACTCGCTAAAGCGGGTGATCGGGCGCAAGGTGCTGTTGCTGTTCGTGGTGGGCGACATCCTCGGCGCGGGGATATACGCCCTGGTCGGAAAGGTCGCCGGATATGTCGGCGGCGCCCTGTGGCTGCCCTTCCTGGTGGCCTTCGTGCTGGCCGCGCTGACCGCGACGGCCTACGCCGAGCTCGTCGGCAAGTACCCCCGGGCCGCCGGGGCCGCGCTGTACGCCAACAAGGCGTTCAACATCCCCTTCGTGACCTTCGTCGTGGCCTTCGCGGTGCTGATGAGCGGGATCACCTCGGCGAGCGCCGCGGCCCGCGCGTTCGGCGGCAAGTACCTCGGCGAGTTCGTCACGCTGCCGGTGGTCGTCGGCGCGTTCATCTTCCTGGGGCTGGTGACGCTGGTGAACTTCGCCGGGATCTCCGAGTCCATCAAGGTCAACGTGGTCCTGACCGTCATCGAGGCGTTCGGCCTCGTGGTCGTCATCGCGATCGGGGTCTACGCCCTGCTCTCCGGGGACGGCGAGCCCGCCCGCGCCCTGGAGTTCCACCCGGCCAACGGCGCGTTCCTCGGCGTCCTCGGCGGCACGGCTCTCGCCTTCTACGCGCTGCTCGGCTTCGAGGACTCCGTCAACCTCGCCGAGGAGTCGAAGAACCCGCAGCGTGACTATCCCCGGGCGCTCTTCGGCGGCCTGGCCGTGGCCGCCCTGATCTATCTCGCGGTCGCCTTCACCGCGACCACGCTGGTGGACACGCGAACGCTGATGGATTCGAGCGGTCCCCTGCTGGAGGTCGTCAAGGTGGCGGGCCTGGCGTTCCCGCCCAAGCTGTTCGCGCTCATCGCGCTGCTCGCGGTCGGCAACACCGCGCTGATCAACATGCTCATGGCCTCCCGTCTGGTGTACGGCATGGCGCGCGAGGGCATCGTGCCGAAGGTCTTCGCCTCGGTCCACTCGACCAGGGCGACCCCGTGGGCGGCCATCCTGTTCACCACGGCGATCGCGGTGGTGCTGGTCGCGACCGGCGACGTGGGCGGCCTGGCCGACACGACGGTGCTGCTTCTGCTGCTGGTGTTCGCGCTCGTCAACGTGTCCGTCCTCGTTCTGCGCAGGGACCCCGTCGACCACGACCACTACCGGGCGCCGAGCTGGATGCCCGCGCTCGGCGCGGTGGTCTGCCTCGTCCTGGCGCTGCCCGTCACCGGGCGCGGCGCCGACGTCTACGTCCGCGCGGGCGTTCTGCTCGCGGTCGGGGTGGTCCTGTGGTTCGTCAACAGGCTGTTCCTGTCAGAACGGAAGCGCTCGTCCTGAGGGCGTGCGCAGGTCGAGAGAGGCGGGCCGACGCGGCGGACGAGGCTTATGGGTAATTTTGACACGTTTCATGTCACACTCCCCCTTTATTGGAGTTTGGGAGAGACTACGGCAGTCGACCGACAGTTTGGGCCGTTTTGTGGTGATCGCATTGGCTTCGGCGGGTCTCCGAGGGGAAGGCGAGGCCCTCTCCTGGCCGTGGACGGACCGTGAACGCCGACGTGACAGGGGATCCGCGCCGGACGGGCGGAAGCGGAGGAACGGAGAACTCTTCGGGTAAAACCTGAAATCAGCGGCGGAGCACGAAGTCGTCCTCGTCGTCCCCCACGCCGACCGAGCCGACCGCCCACAGCGCGGCGGTGCCCGGCACCCGGGCGACGCCCGTCCGGCGGACGTCGTCGGTCTCCTCGTACTGCTGGTCCTCCCGATGGGCCCGGAACAGCGGGCCGTACTCCTTCGACCACGTCGTGCCGTCGAAGTGGAGGAAGAGCGCCTGTCCGGCGTGGTCGGCGTCGACTCCGCTGATCCACAGGTCGCCGGGGCCGAAGGCGGTGACGCCGTGCAGGGACCCGCGGGGAACCGGCACCTCGACCCGCTTCCACCGTGCGCCGTCCCAGTGCAGGACCAGCGGCCGCGCGTTCGGGTCCCCCGGCCCGTCCGGCCCCGTCGAGACCTCCCCGACCGTCCACACGTCGGACGGCGAGACCTGCCAGACCCGCCGCAGCGTGCCCCCGGGGATCGCGGGCGGCCTCATGCGCTCCCAGGAGCCGGAGCGGCCGTGCCAGACCAGCGGCGTGCGCTCCTGGCTCGACCCGACCGCCCAGACATGTCCCTCCTTGGCGGTGACCGCGGCGAAGGTCCCGCCGCCGCCCGCGTTGTCCAGCACGTCGGCGAACTCCCCGTCCCGCCACTCCACCAGGACGGCGCCCGACGGGGTGTTCGCGGTGAACCACGCGCCGCCGCCGCTGACGGCGACGTCCGTCATCAGGTGGCCCTCCGCCACCCCGAACGGGCGATGCCGCGTCCAGCGCCGCCCGTCCCAGTGCGCGGCGAAGGCGTTCTCGCCGTTGCCCACGACCCAGACGTCGGCGGGGCCGCCCGCGCTGACGCCCACCAGGTGGTAGACGTCGCGGTCGGTGAACGCCGGAACCTCGCGCCACCGGACGCCGTCCCACCGCACGACGGCGGGAGCCCCCTCCCGGTCCTCCGCGCCGCCCTGAAATCCGACGGCCCAGGCGTCGCGGGGCCCGGTCACCGCCACGTCGAGCAGCGCCGAACTCCCCGACAGGCGGGCGGGATCGACGACCTTCCACGCGGCCGAGGCGGGGACCTCCCCGGTGGCCCCGGGGCTCAGCGCCGGGCTCCACGGCTCCGCACGGCCCGGCGTCGGGTCCGGCCGCGTCACGGACGGGGACGCGGGCGCGGAGGAGAACGCGGACGGTGAGGGCGTCGCCGCACGGCCGCCGCCGCACGCGGCCACCAGAGACACCCCGACGAGCGCGAACGCGGCAGACCGCAGGCTTCCCATCCCGACATCCTTCCAGGACACACGTCTTTCCAGGAGACACGTCGACGCTCATCCGGAATAGTCCCGTCCTCCGTGGGCACCTGAGAAGACGAGGGGCCGCGGGGCGCCGGTTCCTTGATCGACGTAGGTGTCTCGGTCATCATGGGCGATGACCGGACCGTCCTGGAACGGGGGAGACGTTGGGCACACCTGACACAGCCGGAGGGGCGATCCACACGCTCCTCGCCGCCTGATCTCCGGGGTGGGGGCGCGTCGCGCGAGGCGGGCGGCGTTCCGCCCGACCTACCCGGGCTCCCGGGCCAGCAGAATGACTCGTCCCGTATGAGACAGTTACACGGCTGGGAGAGGTTTGGTATAGAAGGTTGATCATGTTCGTGGGAAAAGAGCCGGAGTCGAGTTTCACCGCCACGTCCGGCCTGCACGGCACGACACTTGTGGTGAGCGCGAGCGGAGAGCTGGATCACTACCACACGCCGGTGCTGCGGGCCGAGATCGGCAGGGCCTGGGAGCTCCTGCAGTCGCCGACCCTCATCCTCGACCTGTCGGCTCTCACCTTCTGCGACTCCTCCGGCATAGGCGAACTGCTCCAGGCCCGGCACCAGGGCCAGGTGGCGGGAGTCCGCCTCATCCTCACCGGCGTCCAGGGAAACCTGGCACGCAGGCTCAACCTCGCAGGCCTGACCCAGGTGTTCGAGGTCTTCCCCTCCGTGGCCGACGCCCTCGAAGCGGCCTAGCCTCCCCACACGCGTCCCGGCAGGGGTCCGCCCGCGCTCGCCGCTGACCTGATCCGTCCGGTGCGGTGCCCGTACGGCCCTGCTGAAGCGGGACGGCGAGTTGTAGCGTGAGCGCCGTGGCCGATCACAGGGCCGGGAGCACCGGCAGAGTCGTGGTGCTGGTCCTGCCGGAGGTGAATCTGCTGGACCTGGCGGGTCCGGTGCAGGTGTTCGACGCCGCGACCCACCTCGGCGGCGGATACCATGTGGAGCACGTCGCGGACGACGACCAGGTGACCACCGCCCACGGGGTGCGCCTCGCGGGTCTCGGACCGCTGCCGGAGGTCGGAGCCGGAGACCTGGTGCTGGTGCCGGGGCCGCGGCTGAGGACGGCCCCGCGGGACGGGGCGTACGTGTCCGGCTCCGTGGTCGGCTGGCTGCGCGCGGCACTGCGCGCGGGGGCGCGTCTCGCGTCGGTGTGCACGGGCGCGGTCGCGCTCGGAGAGGCGGGCCTGCTGGACGGCCGTCGCTGCACCACGCACTGGTCGCTGATCGAGGCGATGCGCGCCAGATATCCGGCGGCCAAGGTGCAGGACGCGGTGCTCTACGTCCACGACGGCCAGATCAGCACCAGCGCGGGCGTCTCGGCGGGCATCGACCTCGCGCTGTCGCTGGTCGAACGGGACCACGGCCCGGCGCTGACCGCGGCCGTCGCCCGCGAGCTGGTGGTCTACCTTCGCAGGGACGGCTCGGGCGAGCAGATCAGCCAGTTCCTGAGGCACAGGACGCACCTGGACTCGGCCGTGCACCGGGTGCAGGACCATCTCGCGGAGAACGTCGACGCCGCGCACACCCTGACCGAGCTGGCCGAGGTGGCGAACCTGTCGCCGAGAGGACTCAGCAGGGCCTTCACCGCGGCCACCGGGATCACGCCGCTGGAGTACCGGCAGCGGCTGCGTCTGGAACGCGCGGTCTCCCTGCTGCGCGGGACCAGCCTGCCGATCGACGCGGTGGCCGCCCGGTGCGGCTTCCGCGAGGAACGGCACTTCCGCCGCCTGTTCAAGGCCAGGTACGGCATGCCCCCCTCCGCCTTCCGGCACGACACGGCCTGACCGCCCCGGCGAGGCGTCTCCTCCGCACGGTCCACCGTCCCCGATCTCGGCCGGCCGGTTCCCCCTCACCGATCTCGGCCGACCGGTTCCCCTCACCGATCCTCACCGTTCAGGAGTCGCAGCATGCAGCCCAGAAGCAGACGCCTTCCCAGGATCCTCCTCGCCGTCACGCTCTGGGCCGCCCTCGTGGCGGGAACCTGCGTGGCCGGGGTGGCCGTGTCCATGCGGGACAGCTACCCGGGTCCTGCGCGAGCGGCGCCGTCCCAGGGGTGGCCGGTCGCCCGCGAGGCGGGGAAGGGGCGGATCGAGGTCGCGGTCGTGGTCGGGGCGAGCGGGTCGGTCACCACCGACGTGCTCGGCCCCTACGAGGTCTTCGCCCGTTCCAGCCGGTTCTTCGTCTACACGGTGTCCGCGCGCAGGCAGCCGGTTCCGCTCTCCGGCGGTCTGCGCGTGCTGCCGGACCGGACACCGGACGAGGTGGTGGGGGAGCGGGCCCCCGACGTGGTCGTGGTCCCGGCGGTCGTCGACCCGGAAGGGGAGAGGGAAGCGCCGCTGCGCTCCTGGATCAGCCGCCAGGCCGCCGGAGGGGCCAGGATCCTGGGCGTCTGCGCGGGTTCCCGGCTGGTGGCGGCCAGCGGCCTGCTCAGGGGGCGCGCCGCGACCTCGCACTGGGGGGTCGTCGGATCCCTCCGGCGGGACTACCCGGACACGCGCTGGGTGCGCGGTCTGCGCTACGTCGAGGACGGCCCGATCGTCACGACGGCGGGCGTGACCTCCGGCATGGTCGGCGCCCTGCGGCTGGTCGAAGAGCTGGCGGGGGCGGCGGAGGCCAGGCGCGTCGGCGGAGAACTCGGTTATCCCGGCTGGTCGCTCGACGCCTCCGCCGCCATCCCCGCCCAGGAGGCGGCCCCCGAGGACCTGCCGTACGCGCTCAACGCCGCGTTCCCCTGGTTCGCGTCCGTCGTCGGCGTCGGGTTGAACCCGGGCGTGGGCGAGATCGACGTCGCCGCGGCGTTCGAGGTCTACGCGGGCGGCTCGTTCGCGGCCCGCGCGGTCGCACTCGCGGGCGCGTCAACGGGATCCGGCGCGGGCACTCCCGCGGACGCTCCGGCGGGAGCGACCGCGGGCGCGTCGGCGGGATCCGGCGCGGACACCGCTGGAGGCACCGCTGGGGGCGCCGCCGTGGTCACCACCCGGCACGGCGTGGTCCTCGTGGCCGAACCGGCCGACAGCGCCGCCGGGGACGTGGGGCGGCTGGTCGTCCCCGGTGTCGCCGACGCCCGTGAGGTCGACCCTCGGCTCGCCCGCTGGGCGGGCGGACGCGGTCTGACCGTCGAGTTGCCGCACGCCGGACGCGGCGGCGGCGAGTCCGGTTTCGACCCTGTGCTGCGCGATCTCGCCGCCCACACCGATCTGGCCACGGCCCGTGCCACCGCGAAGTACAACGAGTATCCCGTCGAGCACCTCACGCTGACCGGTCCCGCCTGGTCGTGGCGGCCGACCCTGCAGCTCCTCCTGACCGCCGTGGCCGCCGCGCTTCTCGCCGGCGCGGCCGTCCGGCCGATGCGCCGCAGGGGCGTTTCCGCCAGGTGACGCCTCCGTCCCGCCGGGTGGCGTTCCCGGTCGGCGACGCCCTTGACCGTGGCGTCGGCCGGCCAGGGGCGTCGCTATCCGGGAGCGTCGCCGAAGACGTCCCGGTGGGCGATGGACAGGGCGGTGAACAGGGCGCCGTGCAGGACGGCGTTGCCCTCGACCGTGCTCGCGCGCACCTGGGTGGGGACGGGGGAGAGGGCTGCGAGGTGTTCGGCCGCCCGCGCGGCCAGCGTGTCCCCTCCGGAACGGCCCGTCTCCCCGCTGAGGACCACGAGGCCCGGGTCCAGGACCGCGACCGTGGTGAAGGCCACCCGCGCGATCCTGGCGGCGAGGGCGTCCTGGTCGAGTCCCCTGACGGCCTCGGTGCCCAGCAGGTCGCAGAAGGAGCCCTCCGGCAGGCCGAGCGAGGCGATCTCGCCCGCTCCTCCCGACGCGCCCCTGCGCAGTCTTCCGCCGAGCGTGACCGCCGCGCCCACGCCGTTGTCCATCCAGAGCAGGACGAAGTCCTCACGCCCCCGCGCGGCTCCGGCGCGGTGCTCGGCGACGGCGGCCAGGTTGACGTCGTTCTCCAGGGTGACCGGGGCGTCGATCCGATGGCTCAGCACCTGGAGCAGGTTCGGCCGCCAGCCGGGCACGCCGTTGTCCCCCGCGAGTTCACCGCTGTGCGGGTTCACCAGCCCCGGCGCGCCCAGCACGACCGCGTGCATGCTCCTGGAGCCGGCCGCCTCCGCGACGGTCGCGGCGATGAGCCTGGCCAGCTGGTCGCCCGGCCCGCCCGAGAGGCGGTACTCCGTGCGGCGCTCGCCTCCCGGCGGGCGCGCGGCCTCGATCCGGCGTCTCGCCGAACCGACCGGCCTGCCGGTGATGTCGGCGACGGTCGCGGTGACCGTGTCGAGCCGTACGTCCACTCCGGCCACGTGGGCGCGCTCCGCCACGATGCCGTAGACGCGGGCGTTCGGTCCTCGCCGGTCGTCGCCGCTCTTGCCGACGACCTCGATCAACCCGTTCGTCCGCAGGCGTTCGACGAGGTCGGACACGGTCGGGCGGGACAGGCCCGTCAGCGCCCGCAGCTGCGGAGCCGTAAGGGTGCCGTGTTCGAGCATCAGGTCGAGGGCGAGACGGTCGTTGATCGCTCTGGCCATCTGCGGGGTAGCGGTCCTCATTTATCCCCTTTTAATCAGGAAGCCTGCCTGTTAGTTTTTCACAGCATGCGCAACGACAATCAACGGGCCCGCATAGCGGTCGCGGCGGTGTTCACTGCCCATGGCGCGGTCTCGGGAAGTATGGCGACTCGCGTTCCGTGGTTGCAGGACCATCTGCATCTCGGCCCCGCCGAACTGGGGCTCGCCCTGTTCTGCCCCGCCCTCGGAGCCTTCGTCGCCATGCCGATGTCAGGCCGCCTCGTCCATCGGTACGGCGGGCGCGCGGCCACGAGGGTCCTGCTCGCCCTGTGGTGCGCCGCGCTCGCCCTTCCCTCCCTGTCTCCGGGCTTCGTCTGGTTGTGCGCGGCGTTCCTCGTGTACGGCGCCGTCTCCGGCATGTGCGACGTCACGATGAACGCCCAGGGGGTGATCGTGGAGCGGCGTCTGGAGCGCTCCATCATGTCCGGGCTCCACGGGATGTGGAGCGTGGGCAGCCTGACCGGCGCGGGGATAGGCGTGGTCGCGGCGCAGGCCGGGGTCGACGCGCGCGTCCATCACGGGGCGATGGCCGCGGTGCTCCTGCTCGTCGGCTGGGTGGCGAGCCGGGGGCTGCTCGACACGCGCTCCGAGCCGGGCAGGCAGGCGCCGCCCCGCTTCGCCGTGCCCTCGCGGGCGGTCGTCGCCATCGGCGCCGTCGGTTTCTGCGCGACCTTCGCCGAGGGCGCGAGCATGAACTGGGCCGCGGTGTACGTCAAGGACGTCACCGGCGCGGGTCCCGGTCTCGCCGCGGCGGGCTACGCGACGTTCGCCCTCGCCATGGCCGTCACCCGGCTGGCCGGAGACCTGGTCGTCCGCAGGCTCGGCCCGGTCGCGACCGTCCGCGCGGGCGGCCTGCTCGCCGCGCTCGGCGGAACGGTGATCGTCCTCGCCCGCACCCCGCTTCTGGGGATCGCGGGCTTCACCCTGGTCGGGCTGGGGGTGGCCGTGATCGTCCCGCTGACCTTCGCCGCGGGCGGCAACGCGACCCCGACTCCCAGCCAGGGCGTCGCGGGCGTCGCGACGATCACCTATCTGTCGGGGCTGGCGGCCCCCGCGGCCACCGGCTGGATCGCCCATCTGACGTCACTGCCCGCCACCTTCGGCCTGATCGCGGCCATCACCCTGGTGGGAGCCGTCATCGCGGGGGCCCTGCGTCCGGCCACGCCGCGAGAGGCGCCGTCCGAGGCGGGCAGGGCCTGATCGGGGCCGGAGGACTCCGCGCGCCGGCCCAGGACGCCGTACGGCTCCGCGGCCCCCGAAAGGCCTCCTCCGCCCGGAATAGACGGGCGGCGTCCCGGGTTGCCGCGGTCATGGAGCCGATCACACGTGGGCGGGTCCGCGTCGAGCGGGCCGCGAAGAGGGTGCGGGTCTTCTTCGGAGGCAGGGCGGTCGCCGACACCACCAGGGCGCTGCTGGTCTGGGAGATCCCCTACTACCCGACCTACTACTTCCCCCGTGAGGACGTCGCCGTCGAGCTGAGGCCCAACGGCCGCGGCGTGCGCTCGCCGAGCCGGGGGGAGGCGGTGCTGTACGACGTGGAGGGCGTGGCCGACGCGGCGCTGGCCTACCCCGACTCGCCGATCGAGGAGCTGCGCGACCACGTGCGCTTCGAGTGGGAGGCGGCCGACGCCTGGTTCGAGGAGGACGAGGAGGTCTACGTCCACGCCCGCGACCCCTACACCCGGGTGGACGTCCTCCACTCGTCACGGCACGTCCGCGTGGAGGTCGACGGCGTGACCGTCGCCGACTCCCACAGCCCCAGGATCCTGTTCGAGACCGGCCTGCCGCCGCGTTACTACCTGCCCAAGACCGACGTCCGCCTCGACCTGCTCAGCCCCACGGACACCGTGACCCGCTGCCCCTACAAGGGAACCGCCGAGTACTGGAGCGTGAACGGCCGCCCGGACCTGGCCTGGTCCTACCGGACGCCGCTGGAGGAGAGCGGGCGGGTCGCCGGGCTGATCTGCTTCTACGACGAGAAGGTCGACGTCTACGTGGACGGCGTCCTGCAGGAGCGCCCGAAGACGCCGTTCTCCTGATCAGGTCGGCAGGTCGAACGGATTGACGACGGACACCCCCGTGCCGTCGAAGTCCTTGACGTTCCGGCTCACGAGCGTCCAGCCGTTCACCCGGGCCGTCGCGGCGATCAGGCCGTCCGCCGTCGGGAGGGGGCGTATGGCGTTCAGCCGCCCCCACTCCTCGGCGACTTCCGAGGTGATCGGGACGATGCGATCTCCGAACTGCCGGTGAAGGTCGTGGAGCCAGCGTTCCAGAGAGGTCGCCTGTACGGGGTCACGGCGCCGACAGCGTTCGACTCCGCAGCGGATCTCGCCGACCGTCAGGCTGCTGAGATAAAGGGTGGGGCCGTGAGTGGCGCTGATCCAGCCCCTGACTCGAGGGCTTCCGTTCCGTTTGAGGGTTTCGGAGACCACGTTCGTGTCGAGCAGATAGCCGATGCCCATCAGTCGAAGTCGATCTCTCGGGGAAGATCACGGTTCCGGGGGAACTCGATGTCGTCATCCCAGTCGGGATCGGCGAGAAGAAACCGCCTGAAGTCGGGGGCGTCGCCTTTGAGGCGGCGGTACTCGGCGATGTCGATGACGACGGCCACTTCCTCTCCGTGCCTGGTGACCACCTGGGGCCCTTCGTTCACCGCACGCCGTACGACCTCGCTGAAGCGCTGCTTCGCCTCCTGGACCTGCCATCCGGTCATCCGGCACCTCCTGTCTAGTCAGTCTAGATTCAGAGTAGACCGGTGCGCGCTCGAAAGCGTCGAATGCCGCTGCCGCTGCCGCTGCCGCTGCCGGAGCGAGCGACGATGTCCGTGCGGCGGACGTGGTCCCGGCGGGCGGGTCCGGGGCATAAAAATCACTTAAACAAATATGCTTAATCCCTGTTTAGCGCCTTCTCGTTAGAAAGCCGGTATGGCAGATACGAGAATCCGGATCGCCGCTCTTGTGATGATCCCGCTCATCCTCGCCGGGTGCGGGCAGGGGGCGGGCCCGGGAGTGGACTCCACGGGGAACGGCACGGCCGCGGGCGCTTCGCCCAACCCGTCCGCCGACCCGGCGAAGTACGCGTCATGCCTGCGTGAGCACGGCCTCACCGTGGTCGAGGACGGCGACTCGCTCCGCATCGACGCGCCCGACCCGAAGACGGGAGACGCCGCGAGGGAGGCCTGCAAGCAGTACGCGCCGGACCGGCCGGGAATGTCGGGCGAGGAGAAGAAGAAAATCATGGACCAGGCCCTGGCGTTCACCGCGTGCATGCGTCGGCGCGGGGTCACCATGGCCGATCCCGAGCAGAACGCGGAGGGCGGCGTCAAACTGAACATGCCGCAGGGGGCGGAGGGAGACTCCCCCGCCGTGCAGGCGGCTCAGCAGGCGTGCCGGTCCCTGATGCCGGGGCGCCCGCGGTGAGCCGCAGGGCCACAGTGGTGGGCGTCGTCGCGGTCGCGGTCGGAGGCGGGGCGGCGGCAGCCGTTCTCAACGCCGGACCGGCGACTCCCGGCGGAGGACCGGCGACGCCACAGACGGGCGTGACCGCCCCCGCGAAGGCCACCGCGGGGATCACCCGTTCGGACCTGGTGGACACCAGGAGGTTCGGCGGCACGCTGGGCTACTCGGGGCGCAGGGTCCAGCCCAACCGGGCGCGGGGCGTCGTGACCGGGACACGCCCCGAGGGGACGGTCGTGCGGCGCGGCGGATGGCTCTACAAGGTCGCCCGCCGTCCGGTCGTCCTCATGTACGGCTCCATCCCCATGTACCGGAGCCTCGCCCCGGGCTCGGGAGGCGGAGACGTCGGACAGCTGGAACGCAACCTGGTCGCGCTCGGCTACGACCCGGGCACGGTCGACGACGACTTCACGTGGGCGACCGCGCGGGCCGTACGGCGCTGGCAGGGCGACAGCGGCCTGACCAGGACGGGCTCGGTCGACGCCGGCCAGGTCGTCGTGGCCTCGGGGCCGCTGCGGATCGCCGGGAACACCGCGGAGAAGGGCGACACCGCCGGGCGGACGGTGGTCACGACCACGAGTACCCGGCGGACCGTCCACATCGACCTGCAGACGGCCTACCAGCGGTTCGCCCGCGTGGGGGCGAAGGTGACGGTGGAACTGCCGGACGGCCGCACGGTCAGGGGCCGGATCTCCTCGGTCGGCGTCACCGCCAGGGTCGGGGCGGACAGGGACAGCCCCGCGACGATCGACGTCGACGCCACCGTGGCCGGTGGGCTCGGTCGCCTCGACCAGGCCCCCGTCACCGTCGACCTGCGGACCGAGCGGCGGGAGAACGTGCTGTCGGTGCCGGTCGAGGCGCTTGTCGCGCTGCGTGAGGGGGGCTACGGAGTGCGGGTCGTCGACGGCTCCGCCACACGTGTGGTCGCCGTCAGGACCGGCCTGTACGCGGTGAGCCGCGTCGAGATCACCGGAGACGGCCTCACCGAGGGCATGAAGGTCGAGGTCCCGCGGACATGACCCCCGACCTCCGCCGCGATCGTGGGCGGTCGCCCGCGTCGCGGAGCAGCGGACGCCCGGCCACGCGACCGGGAGGCTCCCCGTGATCCCGGTGATCGAACTGGTCGGCGTGGCCAAGACGTACCCGGGCGGCGTGCACGCGCTGCGCGGTGTGGACCTGAGAGTGGAGGCGGGGGAACTGCTGGCGATCGTCGGCCCCTCGGGGTCGGGCAAGTCAACCCTTCTCCACCTGATCGGCACCCTGGACCGCCCCTCGTCGGGCACGGTCAGAATCGCCGGGCACGACGTCGCCGAACTGGACGACCGTCAGCTCTCCGCCCTGCGGGCGCGGCACGTCGGTTTCGTGTTCCAGCGCTTCCACCTGGCCGACGGCGTGCCGGCGATCGACAACGTGGCGGACGGGCTGCTGTACGCGGGGACGCCGAGGCGGGAACGCAGACGTCTCGCGGCCGACGCGCTCGACCGGGTCGGCCTCGGTCACCGGCTCGGTCACCGGCCGGACCAGCTGTCCGGCGGTGAGCGGCAGCGGGTCGCGGTGGCCCGCGCGGTGGTCGGCGATCCGTCGCTGCTGCTGGCCGACGAGCCGACCGGCAACCTCGACAGCGCGTCGGGCGCGGACGCGCTGGAGCTCCTGAGGGAGCTGAACGCGGCAGGCACCACGGTGGCGATCATCACCCATGACGGCGACGTCGCGGACGCGGCGCCCCGCCGGATCCGGCTGCGCGACGGCAGGGTCGTCGCCGACGAGGGCTCGCGTCCTGGCGCGGGCGTTCCAGGAGCGCGGCTCGCAGCTCCCGGGCCGGGGAACGCGGCTTCTGGGCCGGGGAACGCGGCGACCACGCGAGACAGGGGGACAGGGAGCCGTCATGAGTGACCGTTCGAAGACGCCGTCCGGGCCGGGCCGTGAGCCCGCGCGGCTCCTCGGGAAGGACAGGCTGACGCCCGCGCGGCTGGGCGTCCTGGACGTGGTCAGGGTGGGGGCGGCGGGACTGCGGAGCAGGCCGACGCGGGTCGTGCTGTCCGCGCTGGGCATCGCGCTGGGCGTCGCGACCGTGATCGCGGTCATGGGCGTCGCCTCCTCGAGCCGGGCCGGGCTGCAGCGTGAGCTCGACAGCCTCGGCACGGACATGCTGACCGTCGCTCCGGGAGACCGCCTCCTCGGCGGGCGGGCCGAGTTGCCGAAGAAGGCGGAGGCGATGATCCGAGCGGTCGGCCCGGTCCGGATGACGGGCCAGACCGGTGACACCGGTGCGCCGATCTTCCGTACCGACCGCATCCCGGCGGACCGCACCGCGGGACTCCAGGTCCGCGCGACCTCCCTGGATCTGCTGCGGATCCTGCGGACCCCCGTACGGCACGGCACGTGGCTGAACGCGGCGACGGCGGCGCAGCGGGCGGTGGTGCTGGGCACGACGGCGGCCGACCGGCTGGGCGTCACGGCGGGGGACCCCGTGTGGGTCGGCGGCCAGTGGTGGACCGTGGTCGGCGTGCTCGAGGAGTCGCCCCTCGCCGAGGAGGTCGACGCCTCGGCGCTGGTCGGTTTCCCCGCCGCGGCGGGCTTCCTCGGCTTCGACGGGCACCCGACGACGATCTACGTCAGGTCCGCGGACGAGCACGTGCAGGACGTGCGGAGCGTCCTGGCCCGCACGGCCAACCCCGAACATCCCGAGGAGGTCACCGTCAGCCGCCCCTCCGACGCGCTGGCCGCGCGCGCGGCGGCGTCGGGGGCGTTCGTCAACGTGTTGCTGGGCGTCGGCGGGGTCGCCCTGCTCGTCGGCGGCGTCGGGGTGGCCAACACCATGGTCGTCTCCGTGCTCGAGCGGCGGGGCGAGATCGGCCTGCGCCGCTCGCTCGGCGCGACCCGCGGCCAGGTGCGGCTCCAGTTCCTGATGGAGTCCCTGCTGCTGTCCGGTCTCGGAGGGGCGGGTGGCGTCGTGCTCGGTGTGGTCGCCGTCCACGCCTACGCGGCCTGGCGGGGCCTGCCCCCGGTGGCACCCGCGTGGACGCTGGGCGGCGGGCTGGCGGTGACGCTGCTGGTGGGCGTCGTCGCCGGGATCTACCCGGCGGCGCGCGCCGCCCGGATGCCGCCCACCCTGGCGCTGTCCGTCACCTGACCGATGCGGCCTCCGCCGATGCCCGGCCGACACAGACAGAGCCGACACAGACAGAGCCGACACAGACAGAGCCGACGCCGACCACTTCCTAGGATCATCGAGACATGCGGGTGCTGATAGCGGAGGACGAGCGGGTCCTGGCCGACGTCGTGGCGACCGGGCTGCGCAAGGAGAGGATGGCCGTGGACGTCGTGTACGACGGCGACGCGGCCCTGGAGCGGGCGACGACCCATGACTACGACGTGATCGTCCTGGACCGGGACCTGCCGAGGATCCACGGCGACGAGGTGTGCCGCAGGCTCGCCGCGGAACGGGTCCCGGCCCGGATCATCATGCTGACCGCGGCGGGCGACCTGCGCTCGAAGGTGGAGGGGCTGTCGATCGGCGCTGACGACTACCTGGCCAAGCCGTTCGACTTCCCGGAGCTGGTGGCCAGGCTGCGCGCGCTGGCCCGCAGGGTGTCCTCGCGGGTTCCCCCCGTCCTGTCCAGGGCGGGCGTCACCCTCGACCCGGCGCGGCACGAGGTGTTCAGGGACGGCCGGTACGTCGCGCTCAGCCCGAAGGAGTTCGCCGTGCTCGAGGTCCTCATGCGGGCCGAGGGGGCGGTGGTGAGCGCGGAGGACCTGCTCGAGAAGGCGTGGGACGAGAACATCAGCTACTTCACGAACTCGGTCAGGGTGACGGTGGGGACGCTGCGCAGGAAGCTGGGCCTGCCCCCGGTGATCGAGACGGTCACCGGCGTGGGGTACCGCCTGTGAGCGCCCGGCGCCTGCCGGTCAGGTGGCGGCTGACCGTGGTGTACGGGAGCCTGTTCTTCCTGGCCGCGGTCATCCTCGTGGTCGTCAACCACTTCGTGGTCACGCGGATCGCCGGCGAGCCGTTCGAGATCGACGGGCGTCCCGTCGGGGCCGACCTGCCCCCCGAGTCCGCGGAGCGGGCCCTCTTCCGGCATGTCGCGGCCCAGGTGAACACCTACCGGGACCAGGTGGTGGCCTCGACGGTCGTGTGGTCGATCCTGGCGACCATGCTCGTCGGGCTGGCGGGGCTGGCCGTCGGCTGGACGGTCGCCCGGCGCGCACTGGCGCCGCTGCGCACCGTCACCGAGGCCGCCCGCCGCCTGTCGGACAGCACCCTGCACCGCCGGATCTCGATGGACGGCCCCGACGACGAGATCAGGGAACTGGCCGACACCTTCGACTCCATGCTCGAACGGCTCGACCGGGCCTTCGACGGGCAGCGCAGGTTCGTCGCGAACGCCTCGCACGAGCTGAGGACGCCGCTCGCGATCGACAGGGCGCTGCTCCAGGTGTCGTTCGCCGATCCGGCGCTCCCGGCGGCACTGCGTCCGGTGCGTGACGAGTTGCTGGCCTCCAACGCCCGCCAGGTGCGTCTCATCGAGGGGTTGCTGACGCTGGCCCACACCGAACGCGAGTTGACCGACCGCGAACCGGTCGACCTGGCCGATCTGGCGCGTGCCGCGCTGGCGGGGCGTCCTGAGGCCGGGACGGGACTCGCTCCCGCCCCCGCCGTCGGCGACGCCGTGCTGCTGGAACGGGTGATCGCCAATCTCGTGGACAACGCCGTCAAGTACAACGACGAGCGAGGGACGGTGAGCGTGCGGACCGGAGCCGACTCCGCCGGCTCCTTCGTCACGGTGGAGAACACCGGCCCCGAGATCGCCGGGCCTCTGGTCCCGCGCCTGTTCGAGCCGTTTCGCAGGCTGAACGACGACCGCACGGGCTCGGCCTCGGGCGCGGGTCTCGGTCTGTCGATCGTGCGCGCCGTCGCCCACGCGCACGGCGGCGTCGCCGAGGCCGTCCCCCGCGACGGCGGCGGTCTCGTCGTGACCGTACGGCTCCGCCCGGCCGAGGCGTTCCCGGGAGGCGACCCGCGCCGGACGAGCCCGCACGGCCGAGACGACGAGACGTGAGCCGTGACAGGCGACCCCGTCCGGCGCGGCCGTCACGGGCGGGCCCGCGCGGACCCCGCGCCTGGCGGGGGCCGGCTCGGGCTCAGGCGGCCGCGGGCTCCTGGCGGGCCTCCTGACGGGCGCTCGGGTGAGCCGTCAGGTGGGCGGGGGCCGTACGGCGGACGCGTTCGCGCAGGATGGTGCGCAGCACCCGCAGGCCGTCGCGCACGGCGTGCAGGTTGCTGACGCCGTGGATGCGGCTGCGCTCGTGGCTGGGAACCTCCCGGATCACGAGTCCGGCCTGCGCCGCCCGCACGTTCATCAGCGTCTCGATCTCGAAGCCGTCGCAGTCGAGCCCGAGGGCGTCGAGGTGGCGGGCCCAGAAGGCGTTGTAGCCGTAGCAGAGGTCGGTGTAGCGCGTGCCGTACAGGCGGTTGGTGATCAGGGTGAGCGCCCGGTTGCCGAGCGAGCGGGTCGGGCTGATGTCGTCCGATCCGCCTCCGGGGGCGTAGCGGGAGCCCTTGGCGAAGTCGGCGCCCTCGACCAGGGCGGTCACGAAGGAGGCGATCTCCCTGCCGTCGGTCGACCCGTCGGCGTCGATCATGACGATGATGTCGCCGGTGGCGGCGGCGAATCCCTCGGTGAGGGCGTTGCCCTTGCCCCTGCGGGTCTGTGTGATGACGCGCAGCCCCGGCCGGAGCGCCTTGGCGACGGCCACCGTGTCGTCGGTGGAGTTGCCGTCGACCAGGATGACCTCGTCGATCCAGCCAGGCAGGGTCGCGAAGACGTGCGGCAGGTTGGCGGCCTCGTTCATGGCGGGAACGACCACGCTGACGCTGGCCGTGAAGGGAGCGCTGTTCATGGGAACAGGATGGCCCGGCGCGCCTGCAGCCCACTTGAAGTCCTCTTGAAACGGCCTTCTCGTCGAGGCCGTGACCTGCTGTCACGCGGCGGGGCGGGCCGCTGGGAACGGCGTCGGATCCCGCGGGAAACGGTTCGGCCGCGGGAAGGAGGTCGAGTCCCTGGAAGGGGAGCCCCTAGAAGTAGAGTCCCTGGAAGGGGAGGGCCTAGAAGGGGAGGGCCTTGCCCGACGGGGTGCGGAGGTCGAGAGGAACCGGCTCACGTGGGGGACGCGGACGCTGGATGACGTGGATCCTTTTCACGATCCCGCTCCTTTCTGGGCTTGATCATCGGGTGTTACCCATGTGAAGCCCAAGAATCACCTATCTGCGTATCACATGAAGCACACTGGCCACACGTTCCGCGGCCGTGGCGACGTCTTCCGCCTGTCCGATACGGCCGGCCCACGACAGCCAGAACCACCATTCGCCGTCCTCCTCGTGGGCGGCGAGGACGTCCTCGGTCATGGTGGGGGCCATCGGGTTGATCACGTGGAGGCGGGGATAGAGTCCCGGGGACGACTTCAGGCGCACCTGGAAGGAGTGCGCCTCCAGTTGGGAGGCGAGTCGCCGTAGATGGTCGACGGCCTCGCCGCGCTCTGCCGTCATATGGATCACTCCTGGCGGACGGTGTTGGCTTTAATGTGCAGAGTGCGGTTTGGCGGGATGTGAGGCAATCGCCCCCTCGCTGGATCGGTCCAGGATCAGTGGAATACATCGGAAAGTTGCCGCCGATCCGTGCGTAATCCGCGAATAAAGGGAATGCAATGCACAGGCATGCTTACGCTGTGCTTCGTTCTCGTTAATCTTGTGTAAACAGCGACGGGGAGGCGCCGTGGCGCGAGGTGAGCATTCTCCGGCGTGCGCGCGACGTTGGCGCGAGCAGGCGGACTCGGAGCAGTGGACGCCCTGGCAGACCGCGCAGGCCATCCACGGCTGCTGCAGTGTCAGCCTTCTCAAGGCGCACCGGCTGGCCAGAGGGTGGTCGGCCAGGCAGGCCATCGAGGAGCTCGAGGAGCTGTGCGAGCGCCAGGACCTGGGGGAGGCGAAGGCCAGCATCGACCTCCTCAACGCCTGGGAGAACAGGCGCGCCAGGCCTCGGCCGCAGACCATCGACCTGCTGGCCAGGCTCTACCGGGCCAACGCGGTACGGCTCGGCCTGGCCGGCGACTACTGCGACGACAACGGCGGGACCAGGGTCGTCGTGCTCTCCGGCGGAGAGCACCGCGCGCCGTACCGCGCGGAGGACCGGATCGACGACGACGTCGAGCGGCGCGCGCTGTTCCACCACGCCTTGCTCGGCCCCCGGTTCGTGATGAGCGGTCGGCTGCTCGCCGAGGTCGAGCGGACCCGCCACGACCTCGACCGGACGCTCGCCTTCACCACCGTCTCCGAGGAGCAGCTCGACCGGCTCGACGAGCAGGTGCTGCGCTACCGCAGGGAGTACATCACCAGCGCCCCGCTCCCGATGCTCTACCGGCTGATGCTGGAGCTGTCCGACGTGCGGGCGCTCACCGCCGCCAGACAGCCCGCGATGGCCCAGCGCCGCCTGCTCAGCGCGACCGTGATGCTCGCGCTGCTGTCGGCGGACGCGCTGATGAAGCTCGGCGACACCCGTCAGGCCCACGCCTGGTACGGCACCGCCCGCACCGCCTCCGACGACATGGGCGATCTGCGGCTGCGCGCGCTGGTCAGGGCCCAGGAGGCGATGCTCCCCTACTACTACGGGGACCTGGCCGAGACCGTACGGCTCGCGCGCGAGGCCAGGATGCTCGCCGGGAGCGCGCCGAGCTCTCCGGCGGCGCTCGGCGCGGCGGCGGAGGCGCGGGCGCTGGCCAGGATGGGCGAGCACAAGGCCGCCAGGGTCGCCCTGGCCGAGGCCGAGCGGATCTTCGCCAGAATGCCCCCCGAGGGCCATGACCACCTGGCCTTCCGCTTCTCCGAGCGGCGCCTGCAGTTCTACCGGATCGGCACCCTGATCGAGCTGGGGGAGGAGGTCGACTGGACGCCCGGCCCCTCGTGCGCGTACGCCATCGACCCGGTCCTCATCCTGCTCGACCAGGCCGCCCACCTGGCCCGTGGCGGCAAGATCGACGATGCCTGCCACCTGGCGGAGAAGGCGCTGCTCCAGGTTCCGCTCGAGCACCGCACCTCCATCGTGCTCAGCCGGGCCAGGGCGGTGCTGTCCGAGGTGCCGAAGGGCAGGAGCAGAGCCGTGGCGGTGCGCCGCCTCACCGACCTGCTCGTCGACGCCGCGCCGGTCAGCTGATGGGGCCGCTCGCGGAGGCGGCGTTCAAGGTTCTCCACGATGTCTGCGAGGACCTCGGGATCGACCACAGGGACGCCCAGCTCCTGCGTGTGCGCAGCAACGCCGTCTTCAAGCTGCGCAGCAGGATCGTGGTCAGGATCGCCACCGCGCCCAACGCGCTCACCCGCCTGCCGCTGGTTCTCGCGGTGGCCCGCTGGCTGGCCCAGCAGGGGTTCCCCGCCGTCCGCCCCGCCGACGAGATCTCCGAACAGCCGGTGGTCCACGAGGGCAGGGTCGTCACCTTCTGGCACTACGTCCCGGCCAGCGGCCGTCCCACGACCACCGAGCTGGGCGAGATCCTGCGCAGCCTGCACCTGCTGCCGGTCCCCCCGGTGGCGCTGAAGCGGTTCGCGGACCCGCTGGCCGAGCTGCGGGGGACGGTCGACGGTTCCGCGGTGCTCACCCCCTGCCAGCGGGTCTGGTTGCGCGACCGCATCGCCGAGCTTTCCGAGCGCTGGACGGGCCTCGACATGGACGGCCCCCCGGTGCTGCTGCACGGAGACGCCTGGATCGACAACCTGCTGCGCCGCACCGACGGTCACGTGGTGCTCTGCGACTGGGACGGCGTCGCGGTCGGCCCCCGCGAGTGGGACCTGGTCCACACCTACCACGGTCAGCGTCGCTTCGGCCTGACCACCGCCGACGTGGACGCCTTCGCCGACGCCTACGGCAGCGACCTGCGGTCGTGGACCGGCTACTCCACACTGATGGAGATCAGGGACATGTACGCCGTGGGCATCCACATCCGCAACGCGGGAGCCGACCCCTTCTCGCGCAGGGAGCTGCCCCGCAGGCTCGACTCCCTCACGCGAGGTGAGCAACACACCCGGTGGTACATGTCGGAACCGGCTACTGTCTCCCCTTAAAGATCTTCATCTGGGGGGCAGAGCATGCCGAAGGCCACGCTTCATCACACCTTTCACGTTCGCAACACTCCGGGCGCGCTCAAGGCGCACCTGAGCCAGCCGCAGAGCTATGTGGGGCTCTCTCCGCTGGTGATCGCGGTCAAGGACGTCCAGCGGGGGGAGAAGGAGACGCGCTACACCTCGGTCGAGCGCCCCAGGTTCCTCGGCCTCGTCAAGTACGACAGCCTGACCAGGGTGACGCTCCGGAGCACGCCGGAGACGGTGGAGGGGGAGGCGGCCGGTCCCGGCGGGGTCCGCCTCGCCTACCGGTTCACTCTGACGGAGAAGGACGGCGGCACCGAGGTCGGGGACACACTCGTGGTGCACGCCTGGAACCGCACGCTGCTGGGCTACGCGGTGCGCAGGGCGCGTGGGGCGCAGCTCGCGCGCGCCGGGATCCTCGTCGCGCGTCTGGGCTGAGGGGCCGGGGCGGGTCCGGGCCGGGAGGCGTCGCTCCGCCGGTCTGCCGCCCGCTCGGGCCGGGTCAGTAGGCGCCCTTCGCCCGGCTCCCGCCCGCGTCGGCGAGCTTCAGGTGGCTCGTCCAGGAGATGCCCTGCCCGGTCCGGGGGCGCGAGTCTCCCGCCTGCCCCGAGGGTGGCTCCAGCGGGAAGGCCGCGGAGGCCGCGGAGGCCGCGGCGGGAAGGAACGTCGCGGACACGGCCCCGAGGGCCACGCTGCCGAGAGCCGCGGCGAGCAGGGCGAGGGCGAGTCTCTTCGAGGGTTTCATTCGTCACTCCGTGAAGGTAAAGGGGGGTTCGGGAAGGTGCCGCGGATGTCTTGGCGGACACGAGTCGATTACTCCCCTGTTGCTTTTCCCGGTAAACGGGAAAAGCTCTGTATCAATGTTCGAGCGAAGTGTCGGAAATAAAATTAAATATGCGCTTATTATGGGTTGATTGGTGACTTCTGTGGCCGCCTCCGGGTGCTCGGGGCTCCCTCCCGGGGGCGGTGAGTCTCCTCGCGCGGCCTCCGCGCCACCCCTCGTGCCGCCTGTCGTGCCACCTGTTCGGATGTCGCCATGCCCGTGACCTCGCGGGCGACGTTCGGCGTGTTCGCAAGGGCGGCGCGACCCGTCGTCGGAACGAGGCGCTCCCGGTGCGGGCGTCCCGCGGGCGGGAAACCCGGGCGTCCCGGCTGCGTGCCGCTCCGGACGGGCGTTTTCGGGCCCCGATGGACGTCTCCCGTGGGAACGGCGGCGGGAGGCGGTATTCGGACGGTCTTCTCAGGCTCCCGCCGTACACCTTAATGCTTTTTTGGTTTTAGGTGTCATGTCAGATTATTTATTTCCTTCAGGTGTGAAACGGGTGTGCCGCGCAGATGGGGAAAAGCATGCGAAGCCGCCCGGTGTGCTCCCTGGCGGGCCCAAGGGGGCACGCCCGGTAACTTCTCCCCATGACCACCATCGCTGTCACAGGAGCCACAGGCAGGCTGGGCGGGCGCGTCGCCGCCAGGCTCGCCGCCGCAGGGACCGACCAGAGGCTCGTCGTCCGTGACCCCGCCCGCGCGCCGCGGCTCGCCGGGGCGCAGGTCGCGCAGGCCGACTTCGCGGACACCGAGGCGGTGCGCCGGGCCCTCGAGGGGGTCGGGACCGTGCTCATGGTCTCGGCGTCCGAGGCCCCCGACCGCGTCGCCCAGCACCGTTCCTTCGTGGACGCCGCGATCGCCGCGGGAGTCGGCCACCTGGTGTACGTCTCCTTCTACGGAGCCGCTCCCGACGCCACGTTCACCCTCGCCCGCGACCACTGGGCGACCGAGCAGCACATCCGGGCCCAGGGAGTGCCCTTCACGTTCCTGCGGGACAACATGTACGCCGACCTCCTGCCCCTGATGGTCGGCGAGGACGGCGTCCTGCGCGGTCCCGCGAAGCAGGGGAGGGCGACGGTGGTCGCCCTTGACGACATCGCCGACGCCGCCGTCACCGTCCTGGGCTCGCCCGGCGAGCACGCGGGCGCGACCTACGACCTGACCGGTCCCGAGGCGCTCACCCTCGACGAGATCGCCGCGACCATCTCCGAGGTCACGGGACGCGCGGTCTCCTACCACTCGGAGACGGTCGAGGAGGCCTACCGCTCCAGGGCCCACTACGGCGCCCCCGACTGGGAGGTCGACGCGTGGGTCTCGACCTACACGGCCATCGCCAACGGTGAGCTGGACGGCGTGAGCGACGCCGTCCCCCGTCTGACGGGACGTCCCGCCACGTCCCTGGCCGCCCTGCTCGCTCCCTGAGCCAGGCCGCCGCCCGCGCCCGGCTGCCGGCCCGGCCTCCACCGGAAAGCGTCGATCCCGACTTTTCCGGTCCTCTCGGGGGGATTATCGCCCCCTGAGGGGAACCCTCAAGGGAGGTCCGGATACGGCACCGCAGCGTGACCCGATCAGCAAGCAGACGTGATTCCGTCAGGAAAGCAGGGAAAATCGGAAGAGGTTCTCATGCGCGCTCTCATACTCCTGGGCTTCGTGGGCTTCGTGGCCCAACTGGTGGACGGCAGTCTGGGCATGGCCTACGGCGTCACCTCGACGACGCTGCTCCTGGCGGCGGGGACCAATCCCGCCGCCGCCTCGGCCACCGTCCACCTCGCCGAGATCGGCACCACCCTCGCCTCCGGGATCTCCCACTGGCGCTTCGGCAACATCGACTGGGGAGTCGTCGGGAAGATCGGCATTCCCGGCGCTCTGGGCGCCTTCGCGGGAGCCACCTTCCTGAGCAGCCTGTCGACCGAGACGGCCTCGCCGATCATGTCGACCATCCTGCTGGCCCTCGGCGCGTACGTGCTGGTCCGCTTCACCGTCTTCGGCCTGCCGCGCGGCAACCTGCACAAGCCGTTGCGCAAGCGTTTCCTCGCCCCGCTCGGCCTGGCCGCGGGATTCGTCGACTCCACCGGCGGTGGCGGCTGGGGGCCTGTCGGCACCCCGGCCATCCTGGCCAGCGGCCGGCTGGCGCCGCGCAAGGTGATCGGCTCCATCGACGCCAGCGAGTTCCTCGTCGCCGTCGCGGCGAGCACGGGTTTCCTCGTCGGACTCGGCTCGAAGAACATCGACTTCGCCTGGGTGGCCGTCCTGCTCCTCGGCGGCGTCCTCGCTGCCCCCATCGCCGCCTGGCTGGTGCGCCACATCCCGCCGCGCGTTCTGGGGTCGGCCGTCGGCGGCCTGATCATCCTCACCAACGCGCGCACCCTGCTGCGCGGCGAGTGGCTGCACGCCTCCGACGGGGTGCGGACGGTCGTCTACTCCGCGATCGTCGCCCTCTGGGCCGCGGCGCTCGCCTACTCGGTGCGTGAGTACCGCCGCGACCGGGCCGCCGAGTCCGTCGAGGGCGTCGAGTCCGGGCTCCGTCGCAGGGGCGACGAGCAGGAGGCCGCGGCCCCCGCGGGGTAGGGCGTCCGCCAGGACTGCCCGGCCAGCGGGAACGTGACCCGCACGCCGTACCCTCCTTCGCGCAGCGGGCCCGTCGACAGATCGCCGTGGAAGAGCGTGACCCGCTCGCGCATGCCGATCAGCCCGTGCCCGGCCGCGCCCGTGTTCCCGGCTGCGCCCGTGTTCCCGGCGCGGCCGTCGCGGGGTCCCTCGTCGAGGATCTCGAGGTCGAGCGACCTGTTCCGGTAGGAGATCGTCACCCCGGCCGAGGTGGGGCCCGCGTGCCGCAGGGTGTTGGAGAGCGCCTCCTGGACGATCCGGTACGCCGACAGGTCGAGGCCCGTCGGGAGCGGGACCTGGTCGCCCTCGACGCTCAGACGCACGTCGAGCCCGGCCAGCCTCATCTGCTCGACCAGGTCGTCGAGCCGCGCCAGGCAGGGCTGCGGGGTCAGCCCGTCCCCCTCGGAGCCGGTGCGGAGCAGCCCGAGGATGCGACGCAGTTCCTCGACAGCGTCACGGCCCGTCTGCTCGACCACGGTCAGCGCCTCGCGCTCGGTGGCCTGCTCCGGCCTGAGCATCAGCCGTGCCGCTCCCGCCTGCATGACCATGACGCTGACGCTGTGCGCGACGACGTCGTTGAGCTCCCGGGCGATCCGGGTGCGCTCCTCGGCGACCGCCTCGCGGGCGAGCAGTTCCGCGTGCTCCCGCGCCTGGACCGCCATCTCCCGGTAACGCCGTACGGCGACGCCCGCCCCGCCCGCGATGAAGGTCATCCCCAGCGCGACGGCCACGTCTCCCGCCTGCGGCGGCTCAACGGGGACGATCAGCATGACGGTGACGAACGCCGCCGTCATGACCGCTCCGGCGACGGTCCGCGGGTCGCGGGGCGACGCCTTGCCGAGCAGGGCGAACAGCAGCAGGAGCTGGACGTAGAACTGCCAGGCGGTCACCGGCTCGCCGGACCGCCACAGCGCCACGGTGATCACCGGTGAGTACAGGCACATCACGGTGAACGGCGCGCGCCTGCGCAGCAGGACCAGCGCCGAGGCGGCGATCGCGGCCGCGATCCACCACCCCCGAGGGGGATGGCCTGTCACGTGGGCGCGCAGGTCGAGCTCCTCGATGACGGAGAGCGTCGCCACGACCACCGCGAGCAGCCAGTCGATCGCGTTGAGGGGACGGCAGTGCTCCATGAGGTGAGGGTAAAGCGGACAAGCGGTCGGTGAAATCCACCTTGAGAGGGATAAGGGACTTGTGTTGGCCGGTGAACGGGGAGCCTCCGCTCAGGGCTGAGGCTCCCCGTGAGGTCAGAGCTCGACCGAGGACATGTCCGGGTAGCGGTCGCCGAGCGCGCCCCCCGCGGGCACCGCGGCCTCGAGCGCGGCGATCTGCCCGGCGGTCAGCGTGACGTCGGCCGCCGCCGCGTTCTCCTCCAGGTAACGCAGCCGCTTGGTGCCCGGGATCGGGATGACGTCCTCGCCCCTGGTCAGCAGCCAGGCCAGGGAGAGCTGGGCCGGAGTGCAGCCGACCTCCTCGGCGATCTTGCGGACCTCGGCGACGAGCTCCTCGTTGCGTGTTCCGTTCTCCCCGGCGAACCGGGGCAGGTGCTTGCGGAAGTCGTCGTCGGGCAGCTGCTCCGCGGGCCCCAGCGTGCCGCCCAGCAGTCCCCGGCTGATCGGCGAGTAGGCGACGAGCGCGATGCCCAGCTCCCTGGCCGTGGGCAGGATCTCCGCCTCGATGCCCCGGGTGAACAGGGAGTACTCGCTCTGCAGGGCGGAGATCGGATGCGTGGCGTGCGCCTTCCTGAGCGTGTCCGCGTTCACCTCGGACAGCCCGATCCGGCCGACCTTGCCCGCCGTGACGAGCTCGGCCATCGCGCCGACGGTGTCCTCGATCGGCACGTTCGGGTCGCGGCGGTGCAGGTAGTACAGGTCGATGCGGTCGGTGCCCAGCCGGCTGAGCGAGGCCTCGACCGCCCGCCTGACGTAGGCGGGGCGGCCGTCGACGGCGCGTTCGGCGCCCTCGCCCCTGACGATGCCGAACTTGGTGGCCAGCACCACCTCGTCCCTGCGGTCCCTGATCGCCCGCCCCACCAGTTCCTCGTTGTGGCCTCTGCCGTACATGTCGGCGGTGTCGAGGAAGTCGACCCCGAGGTCGAGGGCGCGGTGGATGACCGCGATCGACTCGGCCTCGTCGGCCGTGCCGTAGAACTCCGACATTCCCATGCAGCCGAGCCCGATGGCCGAGACCTCGGGGCCTTTCCGGCCAAGACGACGCCTGTTCATTGATGCTCCAGTGCCTTGTAGAAGTCGATCCTGTGATCGAGGACTCCCAGGTCCTCGGTGAGTCGCGTGATCTGCGTGATCCGTGTCCTGACCCGTTCCCGGCGGGCCTCCGGCGTCCGCCGTCGCTCGGCCGAGGTCTCCGGCCCCCGCCTGCGCGGCTCCGCGGGGCGACACATGTCGGCGATCCCCATGCGAACCACCCTGCCCCCTGGAGTGCGCTCCAGGTCAAGCGGGGTGGGCGGGCACTCCATCCCGGGGGCGCGACCCTGAGGAGGAGGACCCTACCGTCGGTGGTCTTCGCCCAGCTCAAAGGCATGGTACGGCGGGCATTCCCCGGAGGCGGGCCCTACCTTCACCCGGGGTCCCTCCGGGATCTGTCAGGGGCGCCTGGGGATCATTTCGGGTATTCCCAGCTCAAGCCCCTCGCCATGGTTGAGCCATGGGACGTGAGGTTTCTTCAGGATCGGCGATGCTCCTCGGCGGCTACGCGGCGATCGGCGCCGGGGCCGTGGCGATGGTGGGGCTGCACCTGGCCACCGGTCTCGACCCGGTGCACACCGTGATCAGCGAGTACGCGTTCGAGCCCGACGGCTGGCTGCTGCCCGTCTCCCTCACGCTCTTCGCCCTGGGCGCGACCGTTTTCGGAGGCGTCCTGGCCCGGCGCGGTGAGGACCGCGGCGCCGCGACGCTGGTCTGGGTCTGGGGTCTGTGCATGCTTCTGATCGGAGCCTTCCCCACCGACCAGCCCGGCGTGCCGCTGTCGATGTCCGGTGGCATCCACCGGTACGCGGCGTTCGTGGCCTTCCTGACGATGCCGGTGGCGGGCCTGATCCTGGCCCGGCGGTACGCCGCCAGCCCCTACGCCAGGCACGTGCGGCTGCTGAGCCTGGCCTCGCTGGGCGTGCTGGTGCTGGTGGTCGCTCCCTACGTGGTGCGGATGTTCGGGATCGACCTGACGAACGACGACATCCCCGCCGGAGTGACCCAGCGGCTGGTCGTGGTCTTCGAGGTGGCGGTGCTCATGATGCTCGGCCTGGTGCTGCGGGTCCGCCACGGGCGCGCCCGTCGCCCGTTCCCCCGGACCGCCCGCGCGGGCCTGTCCGGCGGGCGCGCCCCTGTCGCGGGCTCCGTGGCCCGGTAGCCCGAATCCGGTAGCCCGAATCCGGCGGCTCGGACCCGGGGGCGGTGGTTGGCGGATTGAAAGATGGCGCTTCAGAGGAAAAGACGTGATTTGTCGGCCTACTGCCGTACGCTCCCGAAAAGTCAATCAATGGAGAGGTGTGGCATGGCGGCACGGAGCACGTACCTGGAGCTGTCCGAGGACGGCGGAAGCTCCCACAAGTTCTACGAGGTCGTGCACGACGGGCTGCAGGTGACCATCAGCTACGGCAGGATCGGCGAGCCGGGGCAGACCAAGATTTCGGCCTTCGCCACCGAGGAGAAGGCCGCCGCCGCGGCGGCGAAGAAGGTCGGGGAGAAGGTCCGCAAGGGATACGCCCCCGCGGTGCGCGGAGTGCGTCAGCGCCGCGCGGTGACCCGGCGCAGCGTGGAGAGCGTCCGCTCGACCGCCACCCAGGCGCCGGTGCTGTGGCGCTTCGCCAGCGGCGCGGCGGCGTTCGGCATCTTCGTCGACTCGGAGCGCTGCTGGGTCGGCAACCAGAGGGGCGACGTCTACACCGTCACCCACGAGGGCACCGTCACCGGCCGCTTCCGGCTGCCGGACGGCGTGAAGTGCATCGTCGGCGACGACTTCTGGATCTACGCGGGAGCCGACGACGGCAAGGTCTACGACCTCAGCGGGAAGGTGCCCAGGGTCGCGTACGAGATCGCCGAGGACGTCGACATCTACTGGCTGGACATCCACGACGGCGTGCTCGGCGTCTCCGACCGGGCGGGCCGGATCACCACCATCGACCACGAGGACGAGTTCCAGTGGGCACGCAAGGGGCGGGGCGACTCGGCCTGGATGGTCCGCTGCGACGACGACGCCGTCTACCACGGTCACTCGACCGGAGTGGCCCGCTACGACGCCGCCGACGGCACGCCGATCTGGGAGAGCGGCGTCGCGGGCGCGGTGCTGTTCGGCTGGCAGGAGGCGGACTCGGTCTACGCCGGCACGGCCCGCGGCGCCGTGCACCGGCTCAGCAAGAAGGACGGCACGACCGAGGCGGTCTACCGCTGCGACGCCACGGTCTTCTCCTGCGCCACCGCCCCCGGCGGCCGCTACGTCTTCGCCGGGGACAACCACTCCTCCGTCTACTGCTTCGACCAGAGCGGCGAGCGCCTGTGGAAGCTGGCCACCGGCTGCGGCTCCGCCTTCTCCATGCAGTACCTCGACGACCGCCTCTACATCGTGACCACCGACGGCACCCTGGCCTGCATCGACGCGACCGAGGAGGCGATCAGGGCGGCGCAGGCGGGCACGGTCCCCGAACCGGTCGACGTCAAGGCGGCGGCGAGCCTGGCCGTGGTCGAACCGGCCGCCGTGCTGGAGACCGTGGTGCTGGACACCGTCCCCGGCGAAGGCGTGGTCGTCGAGTGCTTCAGGGAGGGCGAGCGGCTGCGGGTCAGGGTGATCAGCGAGGGCTACGACCAGGGCTGGAACGTGCAGTTCCCCAAGGGCGTGCGCGAGGCGGGCGCGCGCTACCTCGTCGAAGGCGTCCGTCACTCGGCGCGGGGCGGTTTCTACCGCGCCTACGGCGACATCAGGCGCCTGCTCTGATCGGGCCGCACGGAAAACCCTTGTCCTTCGAAGGGGGCTCGCGGCTAGGGTTCTGGCCATGCTTCGTGGAGACAGGGTCCTGCTGAGAGCCTTGACCAAAGACGACGCCGTCGCCCTCCACCGGATGCACGACGAGGTGGAGACGACGGCGGGCACGATCACCGTGCCGTGGGTTCCCGAGCCGACCGAGCGGGTCGTCACCCGCCACGAGCAGCGGGAGCCCGATCCGGCCAACGTCGAGTTCGCCGTCGAGTCCCTTTCCGACGGCGAACTGCTCGGCGTGGCCATCCTCTGGGGCGTCGACACCCACAACCGCAACGCCCACCTGGGGATCTCACTGCTGCCGGAGGCGCGAGGTCAGGGGTTCGCCCCCGACACACTGCGGGTGCTGTGCTACTACGCCTTCCAGATCCGCGGCCTGAACCGACTGGGGCTGGAGACGCTCACCACCAACACCCCGATGATCGCCTCCGCGGAGAAGGCAGGCTTCCGCCGCGAGGGCACACTCAGGGGTCTCTCCTGGGTGGCGGGCGCCTTCGTCGACGAGGCGCTGTTCGGCCTGCTCGCCGCCGACTTCTCCTGACCCGGCCCGCAGCCGGCGGCGCGAAAACCCTGCGGTCACCGGGTGATCGCGGGGTTGGGTGCGCCCTCACCGGTTCAGGACGCTCCAGGGCACCGGCACGGCGAGTGCCTGCGCGGTGTCCGCCAGGGGGCGGGACCCGTGTGCCCTCACCGGTTCGGGACGGTCCGAGGCGGCGAGTGCCTGCGCGGTGTCCGCCAGGGGGCGGGACCCGTGTGCCCTCACCGGCTCAGGACGGTCCACGGCGCCGGTACGGCGAGCGCCTGCGCGGCGCCGACCGGCGCTCGTGGGCGGCGCCTGACCTGGTGAAGGCGTGCGGTGACCGGGTCAGCGGCCGTTGCCGGAGCCGTCGAGGCCGGCGCGGCGCAGGGCCTCGGCCATCGCGCCGCTCGGCGCGCCGCGCTGGCCGCCGCGGTCCTGCCGTCCCTGCCCTTGTCCCTGTCCCTGCCTCTGCCCCTGTCCTCGTCCCTGCCTGCCGTTGCGGCCGCCGTTCTCCCGCCGGTCGCCGTTTCCGCGTTCGCCGCCCGTCTGGTCGCGCCTGCCCGAGCCCTTGGCGGGCTCGTCGTCCAGGCGCAGGGTGAGCGAGATGCGCTTGCGGGGGATGTCGACGTCGAGCACCTTCACCCGGACGATGTCGCCGGGCTTGACCACCTCGCGCGGGTCCTTCACGAAGTTGTGCGACAGCGCGGAGACGTGCACCAGGCCGTCCTGGTGCACGCCGACGTCGACGAACGCGCCGAAGGCCGCGACGTTGGTGACGACCCCTTCCAGCAGCATGCCCGCCTTGAGGTCGGACAGCTTCTCCACGCCCTCCTTGAACGTCGCGGTCTTGAAGGCGGGGCGCGGGTCGCGGCCCGGCTTCTCCAGTTCGGACAGGATGTCGGTGACGGTCGGCAGACCGAAGGTCTCGTCCACGAAGTCCTGCGGCCTCAGGGACCGCAGGACCGTGCTGTTGCCGATCAGAGAGGTGATGTCGCCGCCGCCGGCCGACAGGATCCGGCGCACCACGGGGTAGGCCTCCGGATGCACGCTGGAGGCGTCCAGCGGGTCGTCGCCGCCGGGGATGCGCAGGAAGCCCGCGCACTGCTCGAAGGCCTTCGGGCCGAGCCTGGCGACGTCCTTGAGCGCCTTGCGGGAGCGGAACGGGCCGTTGGCGTCGCGGTGCTGGACGATGTTCTCCGCGAGGGTGGAGCCGATGCCGGAGACGCGGGTCAGCAACGGGGCCGACGCGGTGTTGACGTCCACGCCGACCGCGTTCACACAGTCCTCGACCACCGCGTCGAGCGAACGGGAGAGCTTGGTCTCCGCGAGGTCGTGCTGGTACTGCCCGACGCCGATCGACTTCGGATCGATCTTGACGAGCTCGGCCAGCGGGTCCTGCAGGCGGCGCGCGATCGAGACGGCCCCGCGGAGCGAGACGTCCATCCCAGGAAGCTCCTGGGAGGCGAAGGCGGAGGCGGAGTAGACCGACGCCCCGGCCTCGGACACCACGATCTTGGTGAGTCCGGGGACCAGCTTCACCAGCTCGCCCGCGAGCTTGTCGGTCTCCCGCGAGGCGGTGCCGTTGCCGATGGAGACCAGCTCCACGTCGTGCTTCTTGGCGAGCGCGGCCAGCGTGGCCAGCGACTCGTCCCAGCGCCTGCGCGGCTCATGGGGGTAGATCGTGTCGGTGGCCAGCACCTTGCCGGTCGCGTCGACCACGGCGACCTTGACGCCGGTGCGCAGCCCGGGGTCGAGGCCCATGGTGGCGCGGCTTCCCGCGGGGGCGGCCAGCAGCAGGTCACGGAGGTTGGCGGCGAAGACGCGCACCGCCTCGTCCTCGGCCGCCTGCCACATGCGCATCCGCAGGTCGATGCCCAGATGGACCAGGATCCGGGTGCGCCAGGCCCAGCGCACCGTGTCCGCCAGCCACTTGTCCGCCGGCCTTCCCTGGTCGGAGATGCCGAAGCGGTGCGCCACGCGCCCCTCGTACGTGCCGGTCGGCTCGGGCTCGGGCTCCAGGGTGAGGGTGAGGACCTCCTCCTTCTCCCCCCTGAACATCGCCAGGATCCGGTGGGAGGGAAGCTTGGCGAACGGCTCGGCGAAGTCGAAGTAGTCGGAGAACTTGGCCCCCTCCTCCTCCTTGCCCTCGCGGACCGCCGCGACCAGGCGGCCCTTGGTCCACATCCGCTCGCGCAGTTCTCCGACCAGGTCGGCGTCCTCGCCGAACCGCTCGACCAGGATCGCCCGCGCTCCGTCCAGCGCGGCGGCCGCGTCGGCGACCCCCTCGCCGACGAACGCCGCCGCCGCGGCCTGCGGGTCGACCGACGGGTCGGAGAGCAGGCCGTCGGCGAGTGGTTCGAGCCCGGCCTCCCTGGCGATCTGCGCCTTGGTCCGCCGCTTCGGCTTGTAGGGCAGGTAGATGTCCTCGAGCCTGGCCTTGGAGTCCGCCGCCGCGATCTGCGCGGCCAGGGCGTCGTCGAGCTTGCCCTGGGCGCTGATCGACTCCAGGATCGCCGTGCGACGCTCCTCCAGCTCGCGCAGGTAGCGCAGCCGCTCCTCGAGCGTGCGCAGCTGCGCGTCGTCGAGCATCTCGGTCGCTTCCTTGCGGTAGCGGGCGATGAACGGCACGGTGGCCCCGCCGTCGAGCAGCTCGACCGCCGCCTGCACCTGCCGCTCGCGCACCCCCAGCTCTTCGGCGATCCGCTGATGAATAGACGTGGTCACGATCTCTCTTCCCTTGTGGTGGCAGCCACCAAGCTACCGCGTGCGACGCGGGCGGGGCCGCCTATGGGAGACAGATCGGCGGGCGGATCACAGGAGAGGGGCGGCGGGCTCCTGGCGGGTGGGAGTCAGGCGCGTCCACTCGACGGTCGCCTCGGCGGCGTTGCCGCCGGGAGTGCCGGTCACCCAGTGGGCGACCTGGGGTCTTTCCCTGCTGTCCTGGACGACCCAGGTGGCCCCCGTGTCCGCGCCCTCGCGGAACAGGCGGGCGATCCCGGAGCTGTCCACGCTCACCTTCCAGGTGGCGAGCCGCCCCGCGGTGTCCAGGGAGTAGACCTTCTCCCAGACGGAGGAGCCCTTCCTCATCGTCCAGACCCCGCTGCGCTGGACCGTCAGCATGAGCCGCCTGGCGCCGTTGGAGACCTTCGCGCCGAGACAGACCCCGTTGCCCGTACGGGGGTCCAGCGCGCTGTCGTCGTCGACCCTGCCCCTGAACTCCAGGGTGAAGTCGCAGCTCCTGGAGATGTCGAGGCCGCAGGAGGCCTGGGACGGCCGGGCGTCGGCGCTCCTGAGGCGGATCCTGCCCGCGCTGATCCGCGCGCCGCCGCTCAGCGTCCAGTCGCCGGTGAGCAGGTCGCCGCCGCCGAAGGGGCGGGAGACGTCCAGTCTGGCCACCTTGACGTTGGTCTGGTTGTGCTCCCAGACGACGAAGAACCGTCCCGGTTCGTACTCGTCGGCACTGGGGTAGACGTCCCACCCCCTGGCCGCGCCCTTCGTCAGCCTGGGGCCGTCGGCGAAGAGGCGTCCCGGCTCCCACGGCTCTCCCGGACGCTTGACCTTGTAGTGCAGGACCTCTCGGTACTGGTCCGGCCTGCTCGCCGAGGTCCCGGTGAGCGGCCCGGCGAACGTGTTGTAGATCGCGAGGTAGCGGCCAGTCGAGTCGCCGCAGAAGAACGTCTTGACGTAGTAGTTGGGCAGGTTCGCGTCCAGCGTCATCGGCGACCACGTCAGCCCGCCGTCCGAGCTGGTCGCCGTGGCGCAGTGGGCGGCGTGCGTCCGGTAGTGCGCGTCGCGCTCGGCCGCGGAGGTTCCGCCGGTCAGGTCGAGGGCGCGGGTCACCATCACCAGCGTGCCGGGGACGTCGTGGGAGGGGGCGATCTGCGGTTCCTCGATCACCACGCCGGGCGGGTTCTCCGCGAGCGCGCCCGAGGTCCAGGTGACCAGGTCGGCCGAGCGCAGCACGCCCGCCCTGTTCGTCCCCCTCGCGTGCCGCCAGTACGGCACCAGCCACACCCCGCCGTGCCTGAGCGGTTTGCCCGCGACGACCACGCCCCTGGAGTTGCCGGGAACGTCGACGGTGATGGGGAAGTCGGTCCACGTCCTGCCGTCGTCGGAGCTCCTCTTGGCCACCATCGAGACAGGAAAGCCGTCGACGTCGTTCTCCGCGTCGCGGTCCCTGTCGATCGTGATGCGCCCGAGCAGCGCGTAGAGCGTGCCCCCGTCCTTGAGGAACATCACGTAGTGGTAGCGGTGGACGGCGGTCGCCGCGGCCAGCGTGCCGACCTTCCAGGTCGCTCCGCCGTCGCCCGACCTGGCGTACATGATGGAGCCCTGGTCCGTCGGCGTGGGATCCCTGGCGTCCCGCAGTCCGGCCCGCCAGGCGACCACCAGACGCCTGGCGTCGAGGGCGACGATGTCGGGGACACGGTTGCCCTCGTGCGCGAGCTCGCCGTCCGGCCCCCTCTCCACGACGCCGTAGACGGTGACGGGGGCGGTGACGTCTGATCCGACGACGTCGGTTTCCGGCCAGGACATGGATCACAGCGAACAGGCAGGGGGTGGCCGAGGGGTTGCCTGAAGGTTACGTCTGGGCGACCTTCGCTCCCCGCCACGGGACATGAGGGTGGTGTTCGTCTTGACGACGGCCGATCCGTCGACAAGGGTTACCAATCAGTTGAATACGTTCTGACTGGTTGTTCAGCTTGTTCGCCGTTTGTCATTTCCTGTCCAGTCTTTGCCCTGCCCCTGTCTCTGTCCCTGCCCGCTTGAACACGCGAGGTCGCCATGGGTGCCGCCGTACCGCCGGTCCTGGATCGCCTGCGACGTTTCCGGTTCGCCCACTTCGCCGTCGTCTCGCTTCTCGTGGCGGGCACGGGGTTGGCGCAGGTCGCCGGACCCGGCTGGTTCGCCCCCGGCGCGACCGCCCCGGGGCGGGCCGCTCCGGAGCAGGCCGCCTCGGGGTCCGGCGGCCCGGCGTCCGGCGTCGCCTCGCCGGACGGCGTCGTACCCGTGCCCGTCTCGGTGCGGCCCGTCCCCGGCACGGCGTACACGCTGTCGAAGGACACGCGCATCTTCACCCAGCCGGGTTCGGCCCAGGCGGAGGAGGTCGGTGCCTACCTCGCCGGTGTCCTGCGTCCCTCGACCGGATACGCGTTGCCGGTCACGGCGGCCGGAGCCGGAGCCAGGGGCGGCATCTCCCTGCTGTTGACCGGAGCCGACCCCGTGATCGGTTCCGAGGGGTACCGGCTCGACGTGACCACGGGCGCGGTGGTGATCCGCGCGCGGACGGCCGCGGGGCTCTTCAACGGCGTGCAGACGCTGCGCCAGCTGTTCCCGCCCGAGATCGAGAGCGCCACCGTCAGGCCCGGGCCGTGGACGGCGCCCGGCACGCGGATCGTGGACCACCCGAGGTTCTCCTACCGGGGGGCCATGCTCGACGTCGCCCGGCACTTCCACCCGGTGGAGACGGTCAAGCGGTACATCGACCGGATCGCCCTCTACAAGATCAACCATCTGCACCTGCACCTCTCGGACGACCAGGGCTGGCGCATCGCCGTCGACAGCAGACCGCGCCTGACCGCCCACGGCGGCAGCACCCAGGTCGGCGGCGGGCCGGGAGGTTTCTACACCAAGGAGCAGTACCGCCAGATCGTCGACCACGCGGCGCGACGGCACGTCACGATCGTCCCCGAGATCGACCTGCCGGGACACACCAACGCCGCGCTCGCCTCCTACGCCGAACTGAACTGCGACGGCGTCGCCCCACCCCTCTACACCGGCACCGTCGTGGGGTTCAGCTCGCTGTGCACGACCAAGGAGAGCACCTACGTCTTCGTCAAGGAGGTCCTCGACGAGATCGCCGCGCTGACGCCGGGCCCCTACCTGCACATAGGGGGAGACGAGGCGAAGGCGACCCCGCTCGACCAGTACGCCGCGTTCATGAACCGGACCCAGCCCCTGACGGTCGCGACGGGCAAGACGGTCATGGGCTGGCACCAGATCGGCGAACCCGGGGTGCGGCACTCCCCGGGGCGCGTCGCGCAGTACTGGGGCCTGACCGCCTCCGATCCGCTGGTGACCGGCGCCGTGTCGCAGGGCGCGCGGGTGGTCATGTCGCCCGCGAACAAGACCTACCTCGACATGAAGTACACCCGGGAGACCGTGCCGGGCCAGAGGTGGGCGGGCTACATCGAGGTGCGCGACGCCTACGACTGGGACCCGGGCTCCTATCTCGACGGCGTTCCGGCCTCGGCCGTGCTCGGGGTCGAGGCGCCGCTGTGGACCGAGACGATCAGCACGGAGAAGCAGATCGAGTACATGGCGTTCCCCCGGCTGCCCGCCGTCGCCGAACTCGGCTGGTCGCCGTGGACGTCACACGACTGGGAAGCCTTCCGCCACCGCCTCGCCGCCCAGGGACCGCGATGGACGACCATGGGCATCGACTTCTACCGCTCCCCTCAGGTGCCCTGGCGGGGTTCGTCCTCCGGCGGGGACTGATCGGGTGTTTCCTTGGGGTGTTCGCCGGATTCGCTGACGGGACTGAGGTTTGGTTCGCTGGGGGTGTCGGGCGGTGCTTGGTCTTTTGGTTTTTGTTTTCTGGGCTGGGCTTGGTTCGCGTGGAGGGGGGCGGGTGGTCCGGCCGGCCGTCTCAGCTGAGCTCTGGCGGATTCAGGCCTCCGGCCTGGCGG
>NZ_BSEV01000024.1 GCF_027922005.1 Streptosporangium carneum
GCCGTGGCGCGGGCGGCGTGCCCGCGCCACGGCGACGTCCCGGCCGGGGTCAGACCCTGACCGTCTCCGGGGAGTCCTCGTGCCGCCCCGCGGCCGGTTCGCCGTCGAGGCTCGCGCCTTCGACGTCGAGGTTGGGCAGGGCACGGTCGAGAGGACGGGGCAGCCACCAGGCGGCGCGGCCGAGCAGGGACATCACCGCGGGCACCAGCGTCATGCGGACGACGAAGGCGTCGACGAGCACGCCGACGGCCAGGGCGAAGCCCATGGACTTGATGATCGGGTCGTGCATGAACACGAAGCCGCCGAAGACGGCGGTCATGATCAGCGCGGCGGCGGTGACGACGCGGGCGTTGTGGCCCATGCCGTTCACGGTGGCCTGCTGGGCGGTGTCGCCGTGGACGAAGTCCTCACGCATGCGCGAGACCAGGAAGACCTCGTAGTCCATGGCCAGGCCGAACAGGATGCCGATGAGAAGGATCGGCAGGAAGCTGACCAGCGGCCCGGGCGTGTCGATGCCGAGCAGGTCGGCCAGGTGGCCCTGCTGGAAGATGGCCACGGTGATGCCGAACGTGGCGCCGATCGTGAGCAGGAAGCCCAGCGCAGCCTTCACCGGCACCAGCAGCGACCGGAACACCAGCAGGAGCAGCAGGATCGACAGCCCGACGACGAGCAGCAGGTACACGGGCATCGCGTCGGCGAGCTTGGCGGAGACGTCGATGCCGATCGCGGTCACACCCGACAGTGAGATGTCGGCGCCCTGGATGTCGCGCACCTTCTCACGGATGGCGTGCACGACGTTCTCGGTGGCGACGTCGGTGGGGCCGGTCCTGGGGATGATGGTCAGCAGCGCGGTGGTGCCCTGGGCGTTGGCCTGCGGCGGGCTGACGGCCAGCACCATGCTCTGGATGACGCCCATGGCCTGCTTGGCGGCGGCCGCGGTCGCCTGGGCGTCGTCGCCGGTGACGACGGCGATCAGCCGGCCGTTGAAACCGGGCCCGAACCCCTCGCTGATCAGGTCGTAGGCCTCACGGGCCGCCGAGCCGGTCGCGGCGGTGCCCGCGTCGGGCAGCGCCAGGCGCATGTCCTGGGCGGGCAGGGTCAGCGCGCCCAGCCCGAGGACGCCGGCCACCAGCACCGGGACGCGCAGGCGGGTGACGATCCTGCCCCAGCGGAAGCCGAATCCCTCACGCTGCTCCTGGGGAGCCTGCCCGGTGCGCTGCTTGCGGGGCAGCACGCGCGGACCGGCGAAGCCGAGGATGGCGGGCAGCAGGGTGAGCGCGACGAGCACGGCGACGGCCACCGTGGCGGCCGCGGCCAGGCCCATGACGCTCAGGAACGGGATGCCGACCACGGACAGGCCGGCCAGGGCGATCACGACGGTCGCGCCGGCGAAGACGACGGCCGAGCCAGCGGTGCCGGTCGCCCGACCGGCGGCCTCCTCGGCCTCCATGCCCTCGCTCAGGAACTGGCGGTAGCGGGAGGTGATGAACAGCGAGTAGTCGATCCCGACGGCCAGGCCCAGCATCAGCGCCAGGATGGGCGCGGTGCTGGTGAGCTCCATCACGCCGGAGAGGGCGAACAGCCCGGCCATTCCGGCCCCGACGCCGATCAGCGCGTTCAGCAGGGTCATGCCCGCCGCGACCAGGGAGCCGAAGGTGACGACGAGGACCACGGCGGCGATCAGGACGCCGAGCGCCTCGGTGGAGCCGATCTCCACCTGGGCCTTCATGACCTCGCCGCCGTGCTCGACCCGCAGGCCCTGCGCGGAGGCGCCGACCCGCTCGTAGGCCGAGCGCTGGGCGTCGGTGACCTCGTCGACGGGCGAGGCGAACTGGACCTGGACCAGCGCGTAGCGGCCGTCGCGGGAGACGGATCCGACCTGGAAGGGGTCCATGGCGGCGAGCACGCCGGGCACTGCGCCCGCCTCGCGCACGATCGGCGCGAGGGCGGCCGGGTCGAGCTTGCCCCCCTCGGGCGCGGCGACGACGATGGTGCCGGTGGTGCCGCCGGCCTGCGGGAACTGCCGCCGCAGGGAGTCCAGCGCCTGCTGGGACTCGGTGCCGGGCATGCTGAAGGTGTCGCTGGTGGAGCCGGCGAAGGCGGCAGCCGCCCCGCCGAGCAGGGCGAGCAGGAGCAGCCAGACGGCGAGCACGCGCCCGCGTCTGCGGAAGGAGAACCGGCCGAGCCGGTACAGCACAGAGGCCATGGGAAATGGGGGTCCGTTCAGCGGAGTGCGAGGTGGTTCGGGAATCGGCGGCCAGGGCGGCAGTCCGGAAGGGATGACTCGCGGCCTGGGCCGGAGGCGGTTCAGGGGTTCACGGGCCGGGTTCGGGAGGGGCAGGGGTTCACGAGCCGGGTCGGGATGGTCCAGGTTCGGGTGGTTCAGGGGTGATCGGGGGCACGGCCCAGGGTCCGCAACGCGCTGCGGATCATCTCGGCGCGCAGCACCTCGTCCGGCAGGTCGAGGTCGCCGAGGCCGGTGATGGGGACGGCGCCCAGGACCATGTAGGCGGCCACCGTGTCCGCGGGCTCGGTCGAGCCGCCGGCCAGCGCCGACAGCAGCCGCTCGACGACGGCGGGAACGGCGCCCAGCGCCGGATGGCTGGTCATCGCCAGGAGGTCCTCGAACAGGATCTTCAGCTCGCGCCGGAAGCGCATGGCCAGATCCACGTAACCGGTGACGGCCGTCCGCGCGGCCTGCTCGCCGTCCAGGCCGGTGAGCCGGGCGTCCAGCGCGGCCAGCCCCTCGCCGGCCGGGGTCAGCAGCTCGGTGAGGATCGCGTCCTTACTGGTGAAGTGGTACAGCAGCGCCGCCTTCGAGCACCCGGCCACCTGGGCGATGTCGTGCAGTGAGGTGCCCTTGTAACCGGTGACGGCGAACAGCCGCAGCGCCGACTGCAGGATGTGCTCGCGCAACGCGGAGGGAGGACGTGCCATGCCCCAATAATAACTGTCCGATCGGTCAGACCTGACCGATCGGACAGCAAAGAGGCATTTCTCCTGAGTTGGGGAGAGTGTACGGATGAGCACCACGCCGTCCCGCGAACGGCTGTGGGTGATCGCGTTCGTGACGACCTCGCCGGTCAGCGGCCTGACCGTGTCCAGGGCGTCGGCGTGGACGCCTGGCATGTCCGTGCCGAGCCGTACGGTCACCCATGCGCGGGCGGCGCCGGCCGATGAGGGGACGCCGTCCAGCAGGCGGGTGCCCAGCCGGCGGAGACCGCGCCGGCGGGGCGTCATGAGCAGCGACACGAGCACCTCCGCCTCGACCCCGCCCCTGAGGCCTTCGGCCGCCCGCGTCACCTCTTGTGAGAGGCGTGCTCCACGACGGGCTCACGGCCCTCGCGCGCCGTGCCGTGCCGCTCTGAAAGCCGGTCGGCAGGGGCCGGTCACCGCTCTGGATCCAGGCTTCGCAGGTACGCCGCCACGCGGTGCTTGCCGCCGTACTCGGCCCAGCCGAGCGGGGTCGAGTCGTGCTCGGTGTCCTTGATCGTTGGGTCGGCGCCGAGCTCGATCAGTGTCCTGGCGGTCTCGACGTCGTCGTTCCAGGCCGCCGCGTGCAGCGGGGTCGATCGGTGCAGGTGGTTCACGCCGAAGCCGAGACCGGCGAGCAGCCGCACCGCCGCGGGTTTGCGCTGCTCGGCCGCGATGCCGATCAACCCGGGGGATCGGGTGAGCGCTCGCGCCAGCGGTTCCGGGCCGAATCCGGCCACCGCGTCGGCGTCGGCGCGCATGCAGGCGGCGGTGAACGCCTCCGGCTCCTCCAGCACCGCCCGGGCGCCCGCCGCGGCGAGGATCTCCGCGACCTCGGTGTGCCCGTTCAGCAGGGCGAGCTCGTAGGGGGTGCGTCCGCCGTACGCCGGATGCCCGCCCAGGCCGTTGACCTCCGCGCCGTGTGCCAGGAGCAGCCGGGCCCGCCGCGGACCGCCCCGCAGCGCCGCGGTGGCCAGTTCGTCGCGCAGCATCTGCCGCGGGGACTGCAGCGTCGGCCCCAGCCGGGCATGCCACGGCCCGCCCTCGCCGCGGCCCAGGCCGAACTCCAGCAGCAGCCGGAGGTGGGCGGTGTCGTCGGAGCAGGAGCCGCCGAGCCCGAGGTTGTACAGGGTCTGGCCGTCGTTGGGGTCAGCTCCGGCCTCCAGCAGCAGCCTGGCCAGCGCCAGGCCCTGCGGATGCGGCGGCTGGTGGTTCTCCCCGCCGCCGAACGCGCCGGTGAGTAGGGTGAACGGCGAGGTCAGCCCGTCCCACAGGTATCCGGCGTTCGGATCGGCGCCGTGCTCGATGAGGAGCCGGGCCGCCGCCACATACCTGCCGGGAGCGGTGAGCCGCGCGTAGGCCAGGTACAGCAGTGGCTCCCACTCGAAGGGGCCGCCCTGAGCCTGGGCCAGCCCCGGATTTCCGGCCAGCGCGTCGGCGAGCGCGTCGGCCGAGCCGGTGGCCGCCATGGTGAAGACGTTCGCGGTGGACAGCCGTGGATGCCGGGCCAGCAGCAGGTCGGCCTCCCCGGGCCGGCCCGGGTGGTCCGTGCCGTAGGTGAGGCAGGCGAGCCGCAGGAACTCCTCCGGCAGCTCTTCGCTCGGCGCGACCCGGTGCGGCGACCGGGAGTACCGCTCGACGGTGCCGATGTGTTCTTTCAGCCTGGGCCAGCTCGCGAAGCCGTACATGCGGGCGGTGACGAGTTGCGCGTCGGACAGCTTGAGCGTCTCCGGCGGCCGGGGATGGAACTCGGTGACGAGCCCGAGCGCCTCGGGAACTTCTGCCCTCGCGTATCGAAGGAGTGCCTTGGCCTGCTTGCGGAGCCGTTCGATGCCGGGGTTGTCGGGCAGGCGGTGAACGGGCATGAGAGCCTCCTTTCCGTCTGGCCTGGTGTCCGCATGATCAGGCTGGAAAAGAGGTGGGGCCGGGTCGTTCGACGAGCGTCAGGTGGGCTTGACCCTTCCCGCGGACCGGTGGCGCCCTGAGCGCGCGTCACCCAGCCTACGCCGGCGACTGCGCGTCCGCCGAGGTTCCGGACCGCATCTGAAGATCCGACCTCGGAACAGGTCCTGGCCGCGCGGGCTGCCACCGCGGGGTCGAGGGGGTGGCCGATGCCAGGGGAGGCCTGTACGGCCAGCACGCCGCTGGTGGGATGCGGCGTGCTGGGGGAGGGACCTCCGGGTCGGGAAGCCGGCGTGGGGGACAGGCTTCTCTATGGAGTGGAGGCCGGGGGCTTACGTCTGCGTCAGGGAGCCGGCGAGGGGGACGGGCTTCCCGAGGGGAACGGCGGGAACGGGCCTCCCGGCCAGTCCTGGCCGTCGTGGACGGCGTCGGGGTCGACCCCGAGGGTGATCGAGGCCTGGATCCCGTGGGCCAGACGCCTCGGGTCGTACCTCAGGTCGAGCATGCCGTCGGCCGGGGTGTCGCCGGTGTAGAGCATGTCCTGGGCGTTGGTGGTGCGGGGCCTGGTGTTGGTGGAGTACGGCTTCGTCCGGGCGACGGCCTCGATGGCCTTCTCGGGGAAGTAGAGCTGGCCGGTGTGGCAGTCGTTGCCGCCGACGTAGGCGCCGCGCTTGAAGACGCCGTTGACGTGGACCTTGGTGTGGATGTGGATCGCGCGGCCGATGTACCAGCCGGGGAAGACGGTCCTGAAGGTGACCCAGCCGTGCCGGTCGGTCATCTGGAAGCCGCGGAAGTAGGTGGTGCTGCTGTCGGGCTCGGCGTGCATGCCGCCGCCGCCGGGTCCGCCGGTGGGGAAGGCCGTCGGGAAGCCGGTCGGGGCGCCGGTCGGCGGGGCGGTGGGGAAGGCGGTCGGGAAGCCGCCACCGTCGCCGGACGACTGCTTCTCGTAGCTGGAGTAGATGCCCAGGGCGTCGCAGTGCCAGATGTCGACGGCCACGTTGCGCAGCGGGCGGCAGTTCTCCGAGTCGACGACCCGGATGCGGAGCAGCACCGGGACGCCGGGCTTACGCTCCGTGATGTCCGAGCGGTACTTGTCGTAGTCGAGGTAGTAGGGGCCCTCGATGGTCTCCTTGGTGAGCCTCAGGCAGGCGTTGCCGGTCCCGGAGGGGGCGGGCGTGGGCGTCGGGGTGCCGCCGGTCGCCGTGCTGGCGGACGCCGAGGTCGCCAGGTAGCCGGTGCCTAAACCGGCGGCGGCGATGCCGACGCCACCTGCGATGAGGAGCTGCCGGCGGTTCGGCTTCGGTGTGGTGGTTTCTTCCATGCGGAGGAACATTAAGGGGGGTATGTGAAAGAAACCTAAGAAAAAGGAGGGGCCTCCGATACGCCGTAATGGAACTGTGACTCGTAATGGGAAAAGTGGCCACCGAGGGGCACTAAACGGATCAAGGGCTTAAATAAGGATGTTTCCGACATGCAGAGTCAACGCGTGTAAGTATGTGAGTTTGTGAAACAGGAGGTGAACGAAGAAAGACGCAGGTCCGGAGCATGGACGACCCGGGCCGGTCGCCGGAGCCCACCCGGGTCGCGCCCCGCCCATCGGTGCCGGTCGGCTCGCTGTCGCCGCTCGCCGTACCGGCGCCGTGGGTGGAGTGAGTGGGTGGGGGGCGGAGGTCGTTCGTCGGGGTGCGTGCCGGTCGGCGCTCGGTGTCGCCGCTCGCCGTACCGGCGCCGTGGGGGTGTGCGGCGGTCGTGGGGTCAGGGGGTCTCCGGAGGGGTGGGGGGCGGCAGGAAGGCGGTCTGGCCCAGGCGGGCGCCGTGCCTTCTGTCGACGAAGTAGCCCCGGCCCGGCGGGAGCGGGTGCGCGCGGACGTTGCCGAACAGGAAGCCCTCGTCCTTGTTGCCGGACAGGATCACGGCGGGGCTGGCCATGTCCTTCAGACGCTGGACGATCGGGTCGAACATCGCCCTGCCGATGCCGCCCATCGCGCGGGACATCACCAGGTGCAGTCCGATGTCCCGGGCCTGGGGGAGCAACTCGGCCAGGGGGAGCAGCGGGTTGGTCGAGGTCGCGACGAGGTCGTAGTCGTCGACGACGATGTACAGGTCGCAGCCCTGCCACCAGCTTCTCGCCCGCAACTGCTCGGGGGTGAGGTCCGCGGGAGGCAGCCGCTTGAGCAGTGCGTTGCGCGCGTCGTTGATCAGCTCGACGGCGGCGGCGCTGGAGGCGGCGTAGCCGATGCGGTGCTCGGTGGCGGCGGAGTCCAGCAGCGACCTGCGGTAGTCGATCACGATCATCATGGCCTGCTGAGGCGTCTGCCGGGCGACCAGGCCCTCGGTGACCAGGCGCAGCAGGTTGGACTTCCCGCTCTCGGTGTCGCCGACCACGATGAAGTGCGGGTCGGCCTCGAAGTCGAGCAGGACGGGTGACAGGGCGGCCTCGTCGATGCCGATCGGGATGCGGGTGTGTCCGGTCTGCTCGGGGCCGGGCAGCGTGTGGGCGGCGAGCACCGCGGGCAGCAGCCGTACGGCGGGAGCGGGCGGCCCCTGCCAGGCGTCCCTGATCGCGTGGACCAGGGCGCGCACGCCCGCGGCCAGGTCGTCGGCCTTCCTGACGCCGTCGATCCTGGGCAGCGCGGACAGAAAGTGCAGGCCCTCCTTGGTGAGCCCGCGCCCGGGGACGCCCTCGGGCACGGCCAGCGACGACTTGCGGTTGATCTCGGACTCGTAGGCGTCGCCGAGCTTGAGCTCGACCCGGGTGCCGAACAGGTCCCGGATGCCGGGACGGAACTCCGACCACTTGTTGGTCGCGGCCACGACGTGGATGCCGTATCCGAGGCCGCGGGCGGCCAGGTCGGTGATGACGGGTTCGAGCGACTCGAACTCCTGCCTGATCGTCAGCCAGCCGTCGACGACCAGGAAGACGTCGCCGTAGCCGTCTCCCTTGCCCCCTCCCTCCGCGAGCCGCTGGCGGTACACGGTGATCGAGTCGATGCCCTGCTCGGCGAAGTCGCGTTCCCGCCGCTGGAGCAGCGCGGCGATCTCGGCGACCGTGCGGCGCACCCGGTCGCCGTCGAGGCGGCTGGCCACCCCGCCCACGTGGGGCAGCGCCTCCAGCGAGGCGAGCGAGCCGCCGCCGAAGTCCAGGCAGTAGAACTGGACCTCGCGCGGGGTGTGGGTGAGAGCCATGCCGGTGACCAGGGTGCGCAGCACCGTGCTCTTGCCGCTCTGCGTCCCGCCCGCGACGCCGACGTGGCCCGCGGCTCCCGAGAGGTCCAGCCAGAACGGGTCGCTGCGCTGCTCGAACGGCTTGTCGATGACGCCGACGATGGCGTGCAGCCTGCCCCGCCCGGACCAGCCGGTCGTGCTCAGGCCGAGCTCCGGGGTGATCGACAGCGGCGGGAGCAGGTGGGCCAGGGTCGGGGGGTCTCCCAGCGGCGGCAGCCAGATCCGGTGGGCGGCGGGTCCCTGCCCGGCCAGCCTGCCGACCACCAGGTCGAGCAGGCTCACCGATCCCCGGTCGATGGGAATCTCGCCCGTCGTCAGCTCCTTCTGGGGCTCCTCGACGACGGGGACCGGAGCGAAACCGGGACCGTACTCCACGATCTGGCCTGCGCCCGCCCTGCCGCCCCGCGCCGCCGAGCCGAGGGGGTCGACCTGGTGGGCGCCGGAGACGTAGGCGGCCTTGAACCTGGTCATCCCGGTGGTGTCGAACTTCAGGTAGCCGTTGCCCGGCGCGGAGGGCAGCTCGTAGGCGTCGGCGACGCCGAGCACGACCCGGCTCTCCATCGCGGAGAAGGTGCGCAGGCCGATCCGGTAGGACAGGTGGGTGTCCAGGCCGCGCAGCCGTCCCTCCTCCAGACGCTGGGAGGCCAGCAGCAGGTGCACGCCCAGGGAGCGGCCGAGCCGTCCGACCATCACGAACAGCTCGATGAACTCGGGCTTGGCCGTGAGCAGCTCGCTGAACTCGTCGATGACGACGAACAGCGTGGGCATCGGCGTCAGGGCGGCTCCCTGCTCGCGGGCGCGCTCGTAGTCGCGCAGGGAGGCGTAGTTGCCCGCGGCGCGCAGCAGCTCCTGGCGGCGGATCATCTCGCCGTGCAGCGCGTCGTACATGCGGTCGACGAGGGGGAGCTCGTCCTCGAGGTTGGTGATGACCGCCGAGACGTGGGAGAGGGTGTCGAGGCCGAGGAAGGTCGCGCCGCCCTTGAAGTCGACGAGGACGAAGTTCAGGATCTCCGAGGAGTGGGTGATCGCCAGGCCGAGCACGAGCGTCCGCAGCAGTTCGCTCTTGCCCGATCCGGTCGCGCCGATGACCAGGCCGTGCGGCCCCATGCCGCCCTGCGCCGACTCCTTGATGTCCAGCTCGACCAGCCGCCCGTCGACGCCCAGGCCGATCGGCACCCGCAGCCGGTTGCGCCCCGCCCTGGGCCGCCACGTCACCGCGGGGTCCAGGAGGGCCGGGTCGCCGACCCCCAGCAGGTCGGTCAGCGAGGTGTTGACCGCCAGCATGTCCTGCGCCTCCCCGCTCTTGGCGGTCGAGGCGCGCAGCGGGGCGAGCTGCCTCGCCAGCCCCTCGGTCCGCAGGAAGTCCAGCTGGTCGGGGTCTCCGAGGCGGGTCGAGCTCTGCTTGCCCGCGTGGTCTATCTTGATCATGAAGAAGCCGTCGGCGCGGACGTCGAGGCGCAGGGTGTTCTTCTCCTCGATCGGCCCGGCCGAGCCGGACAGGTCGATCACGGTGACGCCCTGGATGGCGTCCATGCCGAGCTGGGAGTCGTGCGGCACGTGCCCGCCGTCGAGGATCAGCACGTGGTACGGCAGCGCGTCGGCGGACGCGCCCGGCCTGAAGCGGGCCCTGTCCTTCAGCGTCCCGCCGAGCAGTCGGTCGAGCTCGGCCAGGTTCTCGGCCATGAGCCGTACCGGGCCCGCGGCGTCGGTCTCCTCCGGGTGCAGCGCGTGGGGCAGCCATTTGACCCACTCCCACTGGGCCATCCACTCCTCGCCCGCGCACACCATGATCCGCATGTCGTCGGGGGAGTGGAAGACGGTCATCTGGGCGAGCATCGCCCGCACCATCTCCCGTACGGCCACCGGGTCGCCGGTCAGGTTGATCCGCGCGAAGGAGTGCAGGGCGACGGCGACCGGCAGCTCGGACACCGTCGAGTGGGCTCTGACGAACCTGCGCAGCGCGCCCGAGGACAGGGCGTCGAGGTCCTCGACCGGCTTGGAGTCCGGGGGGATCAGCTGGATGGCGAGCTTCTGCACGCCGGTGCCGAGCCGTACGGTGCCGAAGTCGTCGTCGCGGGCCCGCCGCTCCCACAGGCGCGGGCCGAGGGCGACCCACCACAGGGAGTCGGGGGCCGGGCTGCTCCACTCGAGGGCCTCGCGCTGTTGCGCGGCGGCCCGCCGCACCTTCCTGCGGACCTGGGCGAGGTAGCGGAAGTAGTCCCTGCGCAGACCGTTCAACCGTTGTTTCCGCTCCCCGGCCTGGCGGCCGAGCTGGCCCGCCGTCATGCCCATCATGGAGATCGCGAACAGGCCGCTCGCCACGTACATGATCGGGCTCGAGTTGCCGCCCGCGGTGAACATCAGGCCCATCGCGGCGGCCCCGGCGACCATCGGCAGGTAGGTGAGCATGCCGGTCAGCCCCTGCGGCTGGATCTCGGGAATCTCCGGAGGAGACTCGAGCAGAATCTCTCCCCGGGGAGGCTTGGGCGGGGGACGGCGCTCGGGGCGCCGTACGACGACGATGCTCACCCTGGAAGTGCCTTCCTGGTTAGTTCGTGCATCTTTGTGCCGGTTCTATGCCGGAAACGGTTAGCTGCGGTTGTCGCGCATGATCCCTACTCTCCCCGCTACCGTATCCGGCATATCGGTGATTTCTGTGATGCTTCGTGATGCTTGTGGTGTTAGGGAGAACGACTGATGAGGTCGCTGGCTCAACCGCCCGCTCAGGGGTCCGTCGTCGCCCAGGGGCTCCCTGCCCAGACCGCAGCACCGCTGCCTCCGCTGTGCCACGTCACGATCGTCGCACCCCGCAGGAAGGCCGACCTCGCGCTGCCCGCGGACATCCCGCTGCCCCATATCCTGCCCAACCTGCTGCGCGCGATGGGCGAGGTGGGAGGCGAGTCGGCGGCCGCGCCGGGCTGGGTGCTCCAGCGACCCGGCGGCGTCCCGCTCGACATCGGCCAGAGCCTGGGCGCTCTCGAGGTGCTCGACGGAGAGGTGCTCTACCTGCGGCCCCGTGAGGCCGTGCTGCCCCCGGCCATGTTCGACGACGTGGCCGACGTCGTCGCCACCGGCTTCAAGGATGGGCCCGCCAAGTGGGGCGCGGGGCACACCCGCGTGGTCGGGGTCTCCGCCGCGACCGGCCTCCTCGTCACGGGGGCGGTGATCCTGCTGCTCGCCGGGCCGCCGTGGCGGGTCGCCGCCGTGTTCGCCGGGGTGTTCGCCGTCCTGCTGACCGTCGCGGGCGGCGTGCTGTCCAGGGCGGTCGGCGACTCGTCGGCGGGCGCGCTGATCGGCTACGCGGCGCTGCCGTACGGCTTCCTCGCGGGACTCCTCGCGCCCGCGGGCGCCACGGGTCTGGGCGGTCTCGGCTCGGCGCACATGCTCGCCGCGTTCGCGACCACGGGACTGGTCGCCACCGTCTGCGCGCTGGCGGTCGCCGACGGCCTGCCCGCCTTCCTCGGCGTCGCCATCGCCTCCGCGTCCGGCGCGGTCGGCGCGGCCGCCGTGCTGCTCACCTCGGCCTCCCCCGCCGGGGTCGCCGCGGTCGTCGTCGCGGTCCTGCTGGCGTGCGGCCCGCTGTTCCCGATGCTGGCCTTCAGGTTCGCGGGCCTGCCGATGCCCACGATGCCCACGAACTCGGAGGAGCTGCGGGGCGACAACCAGCGGATCGACGGCCCGTCCATCCTGGAGCGCACCCGCCTCGCGCAGCGTTACGCGACCGGGTTCGTCGCGGGGGTCGGCCTGGTCGCGCTGGCGGCCCAGCTCTACCTCGCGTTCGACGCCGGCTGGGTCGCCACGGCCACCGCGCTGACGCTGTCGCTGACGCTCGCCCTGCGGGCCCGCGTCTTCCAGGGGACGGGCCAGCGGCTCTGGCTGCTGGTCTCCGCCCTCGTCGGGCTCGCCGTGCTGGCGATCTCGCGGACGCTGACCGCGGGCGGGGGCGGGGCGGCGCTCACGGTGGCGATGGGCCTGCTGTGCGTCGCGGTGGTCCCGGCGGGCATGGGCCTGTGGCTGCCGTCCGGCAGGCCGTCGCCGTTCTGGGGCCGGGCCGCCGACATCGTCGAGGTCATGCTGATCGTCGCGCTCTTCCCCCTCGCCCTCGGCGTGCTCGACGTCTACTCCTGGGTCAGAGGCCTGGCCGGTTAGCCCCGTCCGACGCCGACAGGCGCCCAAGCCCGCGACGCCGCCAGGCGTCGCAACAAACAGGGAGCGGTCATGGATTTCGGAGACTTCGCCAACATAGACATTGAAAAGCTGCTCAGCGGAAACAGTTCACAATTCATGAAAATGGAGGAGCTGCAGAAGGACCTCTCCACGCTGGTCGGGCGCGCCCAGGACGAGGACGGCCTGGTCGCCGTCGAGTACGCCGCGGAGGGGTTGCGCGAGCTCGACCTGCACCCCAAGGCGATGCGGCTGAGCTCGGGCGAGCTGGCGGAGAGGATCAAGCTGGTCGTCCACCAGGCGGCCGAGGATCTGCGGGAGCAGGTCGAGGCGGCCATGGGCAGGGCCTTCGGGGAGGAGAACAACCCGATGAAGCTGCTCGGCGACCCCGAGGCGGTCCTGGGGCGGGTCAGGGAGGCGGAGGTCACCTACAACCGCACGTTCGAGGACGTGATGGGCGAGCTCGACCGCATCCGCCGCCGCCTCGAACTGTGACCCCGCGGGAACGACGCGTGAGGGGCGCGCGGGAGGTGCGGCCGCCCCACCGTTTTCGGCCGGGTGTCACGCCGGCTTCCGTGCGTGACGATGAAGTCGGCCGGCCCTCCTGGCCTGCCTATTTATGCGCTAGATGCCAAATGTTTACTTTTCCGTAATATGAATACGTGTTATCTATGTGGCGCTTGATCGCTAGCATGCCGTCTGATGATGTTCGTCGGGGTAGTCCTTTCTGTCCGCCCATGTGGCTTCTCTGTTCGCCCATGTGGCACCGCGGCCGTACGGCCCGCACGGGGGTGCGACACCGCCACGGACAGGCAGTCCCTATGTCACGGAGGTGACCGGTGGCGGAGTTTTTCGGTGCGAGTCCCGCACAGATCAAGAAGGCGTCCGAGCTCGTCGTGGACACCGCGCAGTACGTCGAAGGCCTGCGCAAGAGCGTCGAGTCGAAGACCGTCGAGCTGACGGCCTCAGGCTGGCTGGGGGCCGCGTCCGCCAAGTTCCTGGCCGCGATGCGCAAGTGGGACGAGCAGATGATGATCGTCCGGGGCGACCTGGAGACGATCGCCCGCAACCTGGGTGACAGCTCCATCACCTACGACGCGGCCGACCAGGACGTGCAGGCCGGAATGGGGCGCGTCGACGCGCTCATCAACACCGGCGTGAAGTGACGTAACCCATCCCGCTGCAAGGACGGAGAACAAGGTGTCCGACTACACGAAGGTCAACTTCGTCGAGATGGAGAACGTCGAGCTCGGCCTTCTCCAGGTCGTCACGGCCATGGACAAGGCCACCGACGACCTCATCGTCAAGCTCCAGCAGGTGCTGGGCGAGCACTGGGCGGGCGACGCGGCGAACTTCTTCGAGGAGCACAGGAAGATCTGGGACGCCGCCGAACAGGAGATGGGACGCCAGCTCGGCGAGGCCGCCAAGGCCCTGGGCGTCGCCAACGAGAACTACAAGGCGGCGGAGGCCCGTAACAAGGCCATCTGGAGCAACCACTGACGTGGTCCACGCGTGACCAGGCGTCCCTCGGTCACCGCCGCGCGCGGTGGCCGAGCCGTTCGACCCGGGAGAGACCGAAGGACGCGTGGCTCGCAGTTCCCCCGGAGGAGAGACATGAGCGCGCCTGAGTGGCCGAGTCTGGACGACGTGGCGCACGTCACCGAGTTCGACACCTACCAGATGAGGAAGATCGCCAGTGAGCTCGAGGAGTGGGTCGCGGGCCTCACGGCTCCGGCGTTCTCCGAGGGGTACACGACGGGATCGCTGAAGAGCGTCGACACCAGCGGCAACCTGACCGAGGACCAGATCGGGACCTGGCCGACCGCGCACGGGTTCACCCGGACCGTCGGCGCGGCCTCGGGCGCGGCCGCCTCCCTGGACGGCAGGACCGCGGTCCTCGGGCGCGTCTACGGGGAGGTCGTCGCCCAGTACCTCGAGGTCATCAAGGCGATCAGGGCGAGCGCCGACGAGTACGACAAGGCCAACCACGCCAGCGGCGGCGGGGACGGCTCGGGCGGGTAAGGGGGCGTCGCAGTGGACAGCAAGGAACGGACCGTGTGGGTCCGCTCGGCCACGGTACCCGCCAACGGCGAGGTCACCGCCTCCTACGCCGAGATCGCCGCATGGCTCAAGGACACCTCGCCCGCCCAGATCGGGGACGCGGGCTTCGGCTTCAGCCACGGCGCGTCCATGCTCGAACTCATCGCGAGCAGCATGCTGACCAACGCCTCGAAGCTCGCGCACGTCTGGGGCGGGCCCGCCGCGGTGGACACCCAGCGGGCCCTGCGGATGCTGCACACCACGGGCACGGAGCTGGCCGCCGAGATGCGGAAGGTCTCCCAGGTCCTGCGGACGTACGGCGAGGTCCACCTCCCCGAGGCCCTGAAGAAGCTCGACAAGCTGGAGGCGTCGCGGCCCAAGGCGGGGGAGCCGGCGACGACGGCCTCGACCTCCCCGGACAGCGACGGCACGACGGAGGCCAGAGCGCTCCTGCGCACCCTGAACGGGCAGATCGTCGCCCTCTACCACCAAGTGCCGGAGAAGTTCACCTACACTCTGCCGGTCTCCGGGACCTCGGGGGAGAACCCGGGAGGCTACACCCCGACGGACTACTCCCCGGTCGGACAGTCCACGGGCGGCTCGCAGTGGAGCGGGCACTCCCGGCCCGGCGCCGCGGGGACCGGCTCCGGCGGCTCATCAGGCGGGTCAGGCGGCCCCGGCGGGTCGGACGGCCCCGGTGGGTCGGGCGGTCAGGGCGGTGGACAGGACGGTTCGGGGTCCGACGGCTCCGGTCCCGGCGGTTCCAACGGCGGTCAGGGCGGCCAGGGCGCGGACGGTTCGGGGACCGGCGGCACGGACGCCAAGGGGCAGACCTCCGCGAACGGGACAGGCCCCGGGCAGGGACCCGGCGGCGAGACCACGGTCCCCGCGGTGATCGGCGGGGACGGGACCACCCTCCAGGACGGCCTCCCCAAGGACGACTCCCGGACCACAGAGGTCGCGACCTTCACCCCGAGGAACCCGGTCGTGCCGCCCACGATCCAGCAGAACGCGGTCGTGCCCCTCGGCCCGACCACCACCACGCTCACGCCGCACACCCCGTCCGTGCTGGGCGGCCCCGGGTTCGGCGCGGGCGTCGCGTCGACGCCCGCGACCCTGGGCGGACGGAACGCGACCGGCGGCTCGCCGATGATGCCGTTCCTCCCGGGAGGCGGCGCCGGGGCCGGGGGAGAGAGCGAGGGCCAGGAGAGGTCCACCTGGCTCTCCGAGGATCACGACGTCTGGAACTCCCGCGGAGACGTCATCCCCCCGGTCATCACCTGACCCACCAAGATCTTCGGAAGGTACGGCATGGCGATCGAACTCGACCCTGACTGGCCCGGTCTGACCGTCAAGAACGACAGCAGCGGCAAGGGCGGCCCCGAGGTGAACCACACCGCGATCAGGGAGATCGCCCAGCAGCTCGAGGGCGCGCTCAGGAAACTGACGACCGCCACGAAGCCGCCGCCCACCGCGATGGCCTACGCGAAGGGGACGACCCCGCCGCCGCTGCCGGGGCCGCCCCCGGGAGCCGGGTCGCTGCCGGACCTCCAGCTCCAGTGCGCGATCGGCGACGCCCAGCTCGGCCAGTGGACCACCGCGCAGCAGTTCGCCATGGCGATCGGCACCGCCTACTCCGTCCTCATCGGGGAGCGGGGCCACAAGGGCAGCGGCCTGTACGCGCAGACGACCGAGCAGTACGGGGCCGTCATCCAGTCGCTCCACGAGATCGTCAAGGCGTACGACGGCGCCGACCAGGCGAACCAGGGCGCCAACCCCACGTCGAACGCCTGAGGAGAGAGACCACCATGGCGGACACGGGCTCGACCCCGCTCAAGTACTCCAACGGCGCCCCGCAGGAGATGCCGCTCCCGATCACCCTCTTCGACAGCGTCATGGACAAGGTCAGGGACTGGGTCGACAACACCAGCCCGGGCGCGGTGAAACGGGCGGGCGACTACTACGTCGCCGCGCACGACCTGCTCCAGGACGCCGCGGTGACCCTCAAGCAGAAAGCCGTCGAACTGGCCGCGCAGTACCAGGGCCCCGAGAGCGTGGCCGCGCAGAAGGAACTGCAGCGACTGCACGCCAGCATCCGCGAGCTCGCGGGCAAGATGAACGAGGTGGGCGTCCCGCTGCGGAAGTACGCCGAGACGCTCACCTGGGCCCAGCAGAACATCGTCACCAAACGAGGCGAGGACTCGCGCTCCGACCACGACACCGACTGGGCGGACAACATCCCGTTCTACGGCATGTACCGCGTCGAACGCAGGGCCAGGGACCGGTTCAACGAGATCAACGAGAAGATCGTCCAGCACTACCAGGAGCTTCCCTCGGAGGTGCAGCACTCGCTGCCGACCCCGATGCAGATCGAGATTCCCGACTACCGGAACGTGGACCTCCCCTCAGGGCCCGGCGGCCTGCCCGGTGGGACCGGCGGCGACGCTTTCACCCCCACGCGCCTGGACGTCAACGGCCCCGGAGCGAACGACCTGGGACTGAACGGCCTCGACCCGGACGGCTTCGACCCGAACGGCGCCGGACCGGGCGTCATCGGCGGCCTCCCGTCCGATCCGACGGGAACCGGCCAGAACGGCTCAGGCCAGGGCGGCTGGAACCCGAACGGCTCCGGAGCGAACGGCCTGCCCGGCGGCCTCGGCCCGAACAGCGTCGACGGCTCCCTGCCAGGCCTCGACGCCACCGCGCTGTCCGGCCCCGGCTCCGGCGAGACCGTCCTCGCGGGTCTGAACGACCACGGGCTGACCGGCCCGCAGAACGGCCTGGGCAACGGTCCCTCGTTCGGCAACACCCTGAACGGAAACCCGCTGAACGGCTCCGGCGTCGGGCCGCCGAACGGCACGGGCCAGGGCGGCCTCGGGCCGGTCTCCGGCGTCTTCGGCCCCGGCGGCGGCCCGGGCAAGGGGCTCGGCGCGGGCCAGGTCAGAGCGGGCGGCTCCCCGATGATGCCGTTCGTGCCGCCGGGCGGCGGGGCAGGCGCGAAGGAGAACCAGGACCGCGAGAACAGCACCTGGCTCATGGAGGACGACGAGGTCTGGGGCAACGGCGGCGACACGATCCCCCCGGTGATCGCCTGAACTCTCCCGTTCCCCGCGGATCATCGGTTGCGAATCGGTTTGCGAACCGGTTGTGAGGAGTGAGGATGGCCGAAACGCCCTTCAACGGGCTCACGCTCGGGGGGACCGGGCCCGCCAGGGTCGTCTCCTTCACGAAGGACAAGCTGGAACAGCTCGGCACCGACTTCGGCGGCCGCGCCAACGACGTCGACGCCCTCGTGCGCCACACGGGCTCGATCGGCATCGACCCGCCCGCCTTCGGCGTGCTCGGGATCGGGCTGAACTCGGCCCACGACCAGGCCCGTGACAACGCCGTGAACGCCCTCAAGGCGGGCAAGGCGGTGATCGAGTCGTGGAACAAGGCGCTCAAGGACGCGGACGCGAACTACCAGGCCGCGGAGGGGAAGAGCACGGACGACGGCGGTGGCGGCAACCCGTGGGACGGCGGCGGCCTGGGCGGTGGTCTGGGCGGCGGTGGTCTGGGCGGTGGCGGTCTGGGTGGCGGAGGCCTCGACCTGCCCAAGCCGGACGACCTGAACGGCTCCGACCTCTCAGGGGGGGACGACCTCGATCTCGACGGGACCGGGCCGAAGTACCCCGACCCGAACGACCTCGACGGGACCGGGCCGAAGTACCCCGACCCGAACGACCTCGACTCCGACGGGACCGGGCCGAAATTCCCCGACCCCAACGCGCTCGACCCCGGCGGGACCGGTTCGAACCTGACCGACCCGAAGTTGCCGGACCCGAACGCGCTCGACCCGAACAGCGTCGCGAACAACCTCGCCAAGACGGGCCTCGGCCTGGACGACCCCACGCGGACAGCCCTGTCGGGCTACGACCCGAACCAGGTGACGGCGCAGCCGAGGCTGCCCGACAGCACCACGTGGACGGGAGACTCGCAGGGGCCGGGCTCGACCCGGGGCGGGTTCTCCGGCGGAGTCAGCGGCGGCGGGGCCGTCCCGCTCGGCGGCCTGCGCGGCACGGGCGTCGGCGCGGGGGGAACGGGCGGCGTGCCGATGATGCCGATGATGCCCCCGGGCGGCGCGGGCGGCGACCAGGAGAAGGAACGCGAGAAGACCACCTGGATGTCGGAGGACGAGGGGGTCTGGGGCGGCGACGAGGACATCGCGCCCCCGGTGATCGGCCAGGACTGATGACCCCGCAGGAAAACGACGGGGCCTGCCGTCCGCGGGAGGCCCGCGCGGGACTCCGCGTCTGTGAGAAAGGTGTCCGTCATGGCCTATGAGGGAGACAGGGCGGGCTACGTGCAGATGCTCGCGGCGGCGACCGTCGCCGCGGGCATCCTCAGACGCCCCTCGGCCTTCGCCCTGGTCGCGTCACTCGGCGTGCTGATCTCCAACCCCGGTGACATGTCGAAGGCGGCGGGGGAGTGGCGTGATCCGAAGCTCTCCGGCGGGGCCGACCTCGACGCGATCAAAGAACAGCTGATCACCCTGAAGGGGCGGATCAAGAACGACGGGCACTGGGAGGGGGACGCCTACAACGTCTTCAGCACCGCCGTCGACGACTTCGCCGTCCAGTTGGACAACGCCAAGAGATACCGCCAGGGCGCGGGCGACACCCTCGACCAGACCGCGTCCCTCTACCACGCGACCTTCGAGGTCGTCCGGCTGATTGTCTACTGCATGGGGATCATCGCCGCGGTGTACATCGCGAGCAAGCTCTACCCCCCGTGGGGGGCGGCCGTCGAGCTGTGGGTCACCGGCGTCCTCGAGAAGCTCGACGGCATCGTCAAGGCGATCATCAGCAGGAAGCTGAAGGCCGTCGGGGCGGTCGGGATCCTGCTGTGGATGCTCAACGGGTTCCAGAAGGACCAGGAGAGGCTGTTCTGGGGCATGCAGGCCCTGCCGCAGCAGGAGACGGACTTCACCCAGGTCAGCCTGCAGTACGACAAGAACGGAGGGCTCGTCCAGAAACCCGACACCTCCGCTTTCAACGTCCCGAACATGAAAGGCAGCTCGTTCATACCGGGCATTCCTGGCCTCTGAGGCGCGTTTTTGGGGGTGCCTCCGGGCTGGGTTGTGCTGTGCTGGGGCTGTTCGCGTGGGTGTGGGGCTGTTCGCGCTGCCGCTTGGCGGGGGTTTGTCGTTGTTCGCGCTGCGGGTGGCTGGTGGTCCGGGCGGCTGAAGCGATCCGCCGAGGTTGAATCCCATGGCTGATTGCCGCAGCTGAAGCTGCTGTGCAGGAAGGAGCGCAGGGCTGAGATGGAAAACCCCCACCTGGGGAAGAGCCTCCCCACCCGTGGGGCGGCAGCTTCGCTGGGACGGCCGTTGCCCACCCGGGGTTGCGTCCACGGAGGTGGTGTATGAGTTTTCGCTGGTGACAGGTGTGGCGTCGTGAAATGAAGACGGCCATCGCGTGATCCTTCGAGTGCGAAGATCAAGTTCGAAGGAGAAGAAGCGATGGCCGCAGACAACAGTGTGACGTCCGCGCAGTGGCCGGCGAAGCAGATCGAGGCCGGCGACCCGGATCTGTTGCGATCCATGGTGAAGACCATGGCCGAGGCGTTGATGTCGGCCGAGGCCAACGGCCTGTGCGGCGCCGGCTACGGCGAACGGACCGACGAGCGCACCAACCGGCGCAACGGCTACCGCAGCCGCGACTGGGACACCCGCGCCCACCGCATAGGAGAGACCCGTGGATTTCGGCACTTGGCCGCCCCTGTTCGTTGTCGATGTCGAGGGCAATGGCGCCCAGCCGCCGGACCTGGTGGAAGTCGCCGCTGTTCGTATCGACGGCGGGCAGCCGGTGCCGCAGGCCGCGCTGTGCACTCTGATCCAGCCGCCGCGGCCGATCTCCCGCTTCGCCAGCCGCGTCCACCACATCACCAACCGGGACGTGACCGACGCCCCTACCTGGCAACACGTCGCCCCGACCGTCCAGGACACCCTTCAGGGCACGTGGATCGCGGCCCACAACGCGCACGTCGACTACACGGTGCTGCACCGCCACTTGCCCGGCTGGAAGCCCGCCGGTGTCATCGACACCCTGCGTCTGGCCCGCGCCGCCCTGCCAGAGGCACCCGGCCATGGCCTAGACGCCCTGCTGACCCACACCGGCATCGACACCGGCAACATCCCCGGCCGACGCCACCGCGCCGGATTCGACGCCCACGCCACCGCTCGGCTCCTGCTCACCCTCGCCGCCCGCTACCCCACCTGGGACGCCCTGACCGCCGTGGCCGTGCCCCCTGGCCTGCCCGGCGCCGCCACCCCCGACCATGAGGAACAAACCCTATGGTGACCTGCCCGACCACCGCGGCGAGCAGGCCGTTCCCGGTGACCTCACCCGGCTGACGGCCCGGATCGGCCTCCACGCCACCGGTCAGGCACTGGCCATGGGACCGTCCTGGACCAGGCAGCCCTGCTCACCGGCCCTGCGGGGTTTCCGGCGTACTCCGGCCGTCCCCCGCCAGGCCGAAGGCCTGATCCTGCCAGACCTTGACTGACGACGGCCGACCGGACCATCCGCCCTCCGCAGCGCGAACCGTCCCGCAGCCCGAAGTCGACCCGATGAACACGCCCTGGCCGTGCCCGCCCAGACAGCAGGGTCACTGCTGCTGCGGTCTGAGGGTCTGGCCGGTCTGGGCGGGCTTCCTGGCCGCCGCCGGGTCGAGCGCCGAGCCTTCGGGGATCAGGTGCACGAGGTGCGCGGGCAGCGGGGCGACGTCCTGCATGGTGTACCCCAGGCTCGACAGCGCCTCCTGGGAGGGGATGACGTGCCTGCGGCCCTGGTCGCCGACCAGGTAGAGCGACTGGAGCGCGTCCAGCCTGCCGTTGCCCGGCAGCAGCCCTATCAGAGCGCCCTTGCCGTACGGGAGCACGACCTGGTCGACCACGTCCTGGTTGAACCAGCCCTGCGGCGGTGCGGGGATCGCCACCGTGCTGCCGACCGTCAGCAGCGCCTTGGACGAGCCGCGCTCGGTTTCCGGGTAGACGGCGCAGACCGGGTGAGCGGGAGGCGGGGTGACGATCTGCGGCATGGTCTGCGGGAGGTCGCCGCCGCCCATGCGGGTCGCGGACCGCCTGGCTCCGGTGGCGGTCGCCGGGTCCAGTTCGACCGCTTTCACCGGGGATCGGCCGTACGCCTTCTTGGTCGCCGGGTTCTGCAGCAGCAGGGCGGCCTGTGCCGGGGTGAGGGGCGCCAGGCCGTCGGACAGCAGGACGTACCACTTCGCGGAGCCGCCGGCGACCGGCGGGACGGTGAACACCCTGCCGACCGTGGACTTCCCGCCGTCGGGCCCGCGCGTCTCACGGCCGAGGCCGGGAACCGAGGGGCCGCGGAAGTCGGGTCCGGCGGGCAGCGCGTTGAGCCAGGCCAGCGGGACCTGGCGGGGCCGTTCCTCCGTCAGCGCCCGCACCCCCTCCGCCGAGATCCGCATCCGCTGGTTCGACCAGAGCAGCCAGGCCTGCCCGTTCTCCTCGACGAGCATGGCCTTGTCCTGCCCGATCTGGCCGCCGCCGACGTTGAAGCCTCCGACCAGCGAGGTGTACGGCCTGCGCTCGCCGTTGGCGTCGACCCCCTCGACCACGCAGGCCGACCAGGGGGAGCGCACCAGACGGTCGGGGGCGGGCGGCGACTCGGGAGCGCCGGGGATGCCGACCAGCGTGCCCCGGGCGTACCGGGAGAGGGAGGCCGCGCTGACCACGCGCACCTTCACCTCCTGCTCTCCGACCAGCAGCCTGGCGGAGGCCATGTTGACGACCGGGATCATCTTGGCCTGAGGGGCGCTGTAGACGAAGGTCGCGCCCGTCTCCTCCTCCACGATCACGGTGCCCGGGTCGGTGAGGGCGGTGGCGTTGCCGGGGCGCAGCAGGCCGATCACGCCGAAGGTGGCCGCGACCAGCACCGCGACCAGCACCCCGCCGAACATCGCGATGTTGTGCCTGCGCATCGGCGACTCCGGCAGGTCCGGCTCGCCCTGGAGCAGGGCTGTGCCCAGACGCTGGGTCATCAGCTTGTAGGCCTGGTGGAGATCCCGCCGGGTCTGCATCACACCTCCGTCTCGCCGGATGCGCGGTCCTCGACAGCATAGAAGAACGATCTTGTGAATGGGGCTTTCGGGCCGGGGTGTGAACGGTGATCGTCCACGGTGTTTCCGATCGTCGAAAGGCCGCTGAACAAGGCGTTCCGGTCTGTGAGCGGAGGGTTGCGCGGTGGTAGGAGATACGGGAACGGTCGTTGATCAAGGAGGTCGCGTGACGCAGGACAGGTACGTCACGTCCACGGCGATTCAGTCGATCCGCACCGAGCTCGACGACGACGTCATCCCCAAGATCGGTGAGCTGCGCGGGCTGATCGACAGCACCGACGTGCCCTTCCCGGGGTGGGGCGGCGTCGGCGAGCTGGCGATCGGCCTGCGCTACCGCCAGGTGCAGGAGGACGCGAGGGAGAAGCTCAGCCAGGCCCTGGATGTCCTGGAGTCCTGGCAGGAGGCGCTGAACACCGCGGCGGTCAACTGGCGGACCGCCGAGTACAACAGCACCGTCGTCTACCAGTGATCTGAGAAGACCCGACATGCCGGTACCTCCGGGCAAGAAGCCCGTTCCCGCGACCGCCCTCAGGAGCGCCAGAGGCGTCGTCGTCAACTCCGCGAAGGTCATCAGCGGTCTGGAGAAGGGCGCGCGGCTCGCTCCGACCGCGTGGGCGGGGGTGGCGATCGCGGCCACCGCGGTCGCCAACGTGCCGGGGATGGGCGACGCCTACAACAACTGGGAGTCGCTCCACTCGCGCCTGGACACCGCGAACAAGAGCTATGTGGCGGCCCTGCTGAACAAGGGGAAGGAGGGGTGGATCGCCGAGGACCGCGACGCCTTCGACGACGCCGTCCAGCACTACCAGGAGGCGCTGGAGAGCCTGCGCGCCTACATCAAGACGATCGCCGGGATCGTGGACGAGCTCGGCGACGCCTACCGCGCCTACTGGATCGCCATCGCCAAGGTCGCCGCGACCCTGCTGGCCCTCGCGGCGATCGCCGCCGCCATGCTCGCGACGCCGTACGCGGGGTCGGCCGCGCTCAACCTGCGGATGCTCGGCACCATGGCCAGTAAGATCATCGCCGCTTCGACGGCCGCGCTGGGCAAGGTCGTCGCCGCGGGCGCGAGCAGCATGTCGGTCTACTTCTCCGGCAAGGCGTGGATGCAGTCGTTCAACCTCGCTCCGACCGACAAGGCGAAGATCGACTTCACCAAGGCCACGATCGTCACCAGGGGCCTGCCCGCCTTCCAGCAGCCCCCGCCCCAGCAGACCGGGCAGCCGCCCCAGCTCCCGCCGCACGCGGGCTTCCAGTGGCTGTCGCCGAAAAAGGACCTTCCGGAGCCGTACAAGTGATGAACCTCGACCCCGACCACCCGCGCGCGGACGACCCGGAGGAGCTCGCGGAGTTCGTACGGCGCAGCGACGAGACGCTGCGCAGGCTCGGCGACGCGTTCGGCGAGCTGAACGCCGTCACCGGCGAGGGCTTCGGCGCCGACGGCATGGCGCGGGCGGTGGTGGACTCCACGGGACGCATCCAGCAGATCACCTTCGATCCCCGTGTGGCGCGCCTGGACACCCGGACGATCGCCGAGGCCGCCACCGAGGCGGTCCGCGCCGCGCAGGACGACGCCAGGCGGCGGAGCGAGGCGCTGCTCGGCGAGGCGACGGGCGGCGAGCCGCTCACCCTGGACATGGACCGCGCCCGCCGCCAGTTCGAGGAGATCGGCGAGGATCTGGCCCGCACGCTGCGGGACCTGGCGGGCGGGCTCTGACGGGCGGCGGTCTCTGACGGGCGGCGGGGCTGACGGGTACGCCCGCCGCGGTCCCGGAGAGGGGAGCCTTTCCCCACCGGGTCCGGCGGCGGCCGAGCCCGCCTCCTACTTGTCGTAGGGGGCGGGGATCTCGCGCTTGGGGGCGATCCACGCCGAGGGCGGCCGCGTGGAGATCGTGACGCTCCTGAAGTCGATCTTCGTGCCCGCCGTCGGCATGATGTTGTTCATGTTGCCCATCGCCCCGATGAGGGAGACCAGGGCGGAGCCCGACAGGGCCAGGTAGCTGCCGAGCAGCATCGTCATCTTGGCGACGAGGCCGTTGGTGATGGCGCCGAGCCGGTGGAGCTGCAGCTGCGCCGCGGTGGCCGTCGCGGGGGAGGCGAGGCTCATGCGCCGGGCGGCCAGGGCGTAGAGCAGGACCGTCCCGGAAAGCGTCGCGATGCCCTTCCAGTAGTCGTAGTAGGCCTGCCGGACCGCGTCCAGCTTGCCCTCCATGGTGTAACAGACGCCGCTGAGCTTCTGCATCTCCCCGCCGAACAGGGCGGTCGCGTTCAGGAACTCCTCCCGGTCGTCGGCCTGCCAGTCCGCGCGGGACAGGAAGACGGCGTTGCCGATGACGGAGGGATAGGCGACCTCGAGGAGCTTGGCGAGGGCGTTCCAGCCTGCCTTGGCGTCGTTCATCCCCGGAGTGTTCGCCACGGCGGTGCCCGCGATGGCCACCGCGGTCAGCAGCCCGGGGATCAGTTTGGAACTGGCCTTGAGCGTGTCGAGGGCCTGCTTCGAGGCGGCCGTCAACTCGGCCCTGGCGGCGGCGGTCTTCGCCGCCTCGGCGGCTCTGGCCGCCTGCGCGGCCTGCCTGCGCGCGTGGACCAGGCTCACCGGTTTCGGCGTCATGAGTACTTGACCTTGCTCGCCTCTTCGGCGTCTCTCCAGTTCTTCTTGACGGTCTCCAGCGCGTCGACCCAGGCCGCGAGGGCGGCCACGGCGTCGTCGACGAGCTTCTTGACGTCGTCCTGGGTGCTCGAGTACTTGGCGGCGAAGGGCAGGCCGAGCGCGCCGAACCCGGGGAAGCCGACGTCGGTCGCGTCGACCTTCGTCTTGAGGTCCTTGAACTGAGGTATCGCCTGTTCGTTGAGGTTGCGCTGGATGTTGGCGATACAGGTGGAAGTGACGTACTTGTTCTGGGTCATGTGCCGACGTGCCCCCGTCCGGTACATCCGTCGTTCATTCATCGGTCCCCCGTAAGGGGAGCGGCGTTTATGTGATCTTTACAGTATCTTGTGTTTTTTCCTGTGTCAGGAGTGACTTGGGTTATCTGCGGTCACTCAATGTCAGAAGGGGGCGTGTGGTGTTCGACTCCACCGGCTTCGAGCTGGAAGACCTGGAACGCGTCGGCCGGGACGCCGAGAACGAGATACGGCGCCTCGCCGAGATAGAGGCCGAGCTCGGTGACGTGCGCGGCACGGGGACGGGGGCCGACGGGCTCATCACCGTGACCGTCGACGGCTCGGGCAGGGTGGAGGGGATCGACCTCAACCCCCGCGTCATGCGCCTGGACAGTCACACCCTGGCGGCCGAGCTCATGAAGGCGATCGGGAAGGCGGGGGAGGACGGGGAGCGCAGGGTCCGCGAGATCCTCGAAGACGCCGGGCTCTCCGCGGCCCCGCCGGACCTCGACGAGGCGCGGGAGCAGATGACGGTGGCCTACGAGTCCTTCGCCCGCGCCGTCGACGGCCTCTCCGGACGCTGAGGTCCGGGCGGAACGCGGCAGGTCCCTCTCCGGCGACGCGGGGAAGGGACTCGCCTCCTCATGGAGTTCGAGATCCGGTCCCCTCAGAGGCGACGGAAGCCGACCCGTGGGCGCACGCACGCGAGCGGCTCGACTTTGACCTCAAGTGCGGTTGAGTTTCTAGGCTCGCCGGTGACTGATCCAGGCAGGACGACCTAAGGAACTCGACTGTGACGACCTTGGTGACAGGCGCCACCGGGAACACCGGCCGGCACGTTGTGGCAGAGCTGGTTCGCCGAGGAGAGCGGGTGCGGGCACTGACGCGAGACCCGGCGGCGAACGCGGGAAGGTTTCCGGCCGAGGTGGAGCTGGTGGCCGGCACGCACACGGCGCCGGAGAGGTTGGACGCCGCACTCCACGGCGTCAGCCGGTTGCACGTCACGGTGACGGCGGGGCTTGCCGAGGTCGGGCCCGAACTGGTCCGGCGGGCGGTCGCCGCGGGCGTTCGACGCATCACCGTGCTGTGGGGCGGCTGGGTGGGCCCGGTCGAGCAGGCGGTGGCGGACTCGGGCGTGGAATGGACGCGTCTGGAAGCACAGGAGTTCATGTCCAACACGTTGACCTGGGCCGAGTCGATTCGAGCCGAGGGAGTGGTCCGAGAACCGTACGACTTTCCCAGCGCGCTGGTGCACGAGGCCGACATCGCGGCCGTGGCGGCCGTCGCGCTGCTCGATGACGGCCACGCAGGGCAGTCCTACAACCTCACCGGACCCGAACCGCTGACCCCGAGTGAGCGGATCGCGATCCTGTCCCGGACGCTCCGCCGCGACATCGCCTTCGAGCCGATAACGCACGAACAGGCGATCGACAGGCTGACGGCCACCGGAGTGTCCCAGGCGGACGCCGAGTATGTCGTCGGCTGGTACGCCGCGCCCAGTGACTCCTCCACGACCGTGGACGACACGGTCGCACGGGTGACCGGTCGTCCGGCACGTACGTTCGTACAGTGGGCGGACGAGCACGCGGACCGTTTCTAGGCTGGGAACGATCTCCATCGGCCGAACGCGCCCACGTCGGCCGATCTCCCTTTCGGGCTTCCTCCTCTTCGAGGCTCTCCGCTTTCCGAGGGCGGGCCGTCAGGGCCCGTACCCATGTGGGTACGGGCCCTTTCCGGGTGGGTTCCCGAACCCGGGATCCGCGGCTTTCAGGCCGCGTGCTCTCCCGGGTGCGACCGGGTCACCCGCAGTTGCCCCAGGCCGCCCCGGTGTTGCCCGAGGGGCCGCCGCCGGTGAAGCGCACGCACTTGCCCTTCGCGGACAGGAAGACCGGGCCGGCGTAGTACTCGTAGTTGCCCCGGTCGGTCTTGCTCTCGCCGTTCTGGACCTCCAGGGTCGCCCAGACGGAGGTGGCGGTCCCGACGTCGACGGTCTTCATGGTGACCACGCAGTTGGTGCCGCTGGAGGAGTTGTAGAGCTGGTAGGTGGTCCCTCCGTTGAAGGACGCCGAACGCTGCACGTAGAAGCCCGCTCCGCAGACCCTCTGCGGGGTGTACGGGTTGGCGCGCTGCGGCGGCGGCGTCGGCCTGCCGGTCGGCGGCTGGGTCGGCGCCTGGGTGGTCGGCCTGGCCGTCACCGGGGCGGCGGACACCTCGTTCGTCGGCTTGGCCGTGGGCCTGCTGGTCGGCGGCCAGGTCGGCGTTTCCCCGGTGGGCCGTACGGTCACGGTGGGAGTCGGCCGCGCGGTCCGGGTCGGGGCCGGGGTCGGCCTCGCGGCCTCGGTGGGCTTGGCCGACGCGGTGGGCTTGGCGGCCTCCGTGGGCTTCGGGGTCTCGGTCGGCTTGACGGCCGGCGAGGCGGCCGAGGTCGCCGTCGGGCTGGGCGTCGAGGAGGCGGGCGCCCTGGACTGGCTCGGGCTCGGGCTGTTGCCGGTGGAGGCGGTCGGCGACGCGCTCGGCGACGCGGTCGGCGTCACGGTGACGGTCACGGTCGGCGTCGGCGTGTGGGCCGGCGTCGGCTCGACCGTCGGGATCTGGGACGGCTTCCCGGTCGGCTTGCCCGTCGGCGTGTGCGACGCCTGGGCGCTGGCCTCCGGCGTCGGCACGGCGGTCGGGACCACGGGCGCGGCCGTCGGCGCGGGAACGGTCGGCACGACGGCGGGCGGGCTGGCGAAGGAGGTCAGGGTCGGGACCGGAGGCTCGACCGTCGGCCCGTCCGTGGCCAGCCTGAGCGGGCCGACGTCGGGGACCTGCGGGTCGGGGGTGGTGCCCCACGGCACGGTCACCTTGCCCTCCGGGTCCTGCGGGTCCTGTCCCGTCCCCTGGCCGCCGCCCTGCGTCGGGTCCTGGCCGCGCTCCTGGGACTGCTCGACCAGCTCCAGCGGCCTGTTGGCGGCGCCGTTCGCCGACGCCTGCTCGACGTTGTTGAGCGAGGTGTAGTTCCCCGCCGCCCACAGGCCGAGCCCGGCCAGCAGGCCGACCACGCCGACGGAGGCGGCCAGCATGACGGGGACGCCGCCGACTCTCCTCTTCTCGCCGGAGGCCGTCACCTGCAGCACGATGGGGGCCTGCGCCGAGGGCGCCGACTCCCGGGGAAGCGGCGGCGCGCCCCAGCCGGACGGCGCCGCCGGTTGCGGAACGGCGGCGTCTGGCTGCTGCGGCACGGCCTGCGGGAGGTTGTCGCCGGTGATCCTGATCGCGGGCTGGTCGCCGAGCAGCTGGAGCATGGCGGCCTTGGTGTCAGGTCGCCCCTGCGGCTGCTTGTCCAGGCAGGAGATCAGGAGGGAGGTGAGCGCGGGCGGCAGCCCCGACAGGTCGGGGGAGCCGTTGAGGACGGCCTGCGGGTCCCCCGAGAAGGGCGCGCGTCCCGTCGCGGCGTAGGCGATGGTCGCGGCCCAGGCGAACAGGTCGGCGGGCCTGCCCGGCCCGGGCCCCGCGCCGCCGGTGAGGTTCGCGTGGACCTGTTCGGGGGCGTGGTAGTCGGGTTCCCCGCCCGCGACGCCGAGAGCCGTGTCGCAGACGCGCGGCCCCTCGGCGCTCAGGAGCACGGTGTCGGGGTTCAGGGCGCCATGGGCCAGACCCGCCAGGTGGATGGCCGTGAGCGCGGTGAGGGTGCCGACCGCCAGGCGCTCCAGGGCGTCCGGGGCCAGCGGCCCCTCGGCCTCGACCGTCTCGCGCAGGGAACGGCCCTCGACGTGCTCGCGGACGACGTAGGGGGAGTCGTCGAACCAGCCGACCTCGATCAGCTTGGCGGTATGCGCTCCGGAGATCCGTCTCGCCGCGTGGAGCCGGTTGGTGATCTGCTCTCGTGTCTGAGGGTCGGCATGGGGGCAGGGAGGGAGGATCCGGATGACGCGCAGAGTCTCGTTGTCGGGGAGACGCCCCAGGTAGACGGCCTGGCCGGGGTCGTGGCTCAGCCGTCCGACAAGGAGGTAAACGCCTACGCGCTCCGGATCTTCAGGTAGTAATGGGTTGAAATCCCCCATTGCGATCCTTCCACCTCAACTTTTGATAAATCCTTCTATAAGTTGATCTAGGGACTATCAAAGCAAACTTGACCCGTGAAGTTCACTCGTTTCACATGTCTTTCACGGCTTGTTATCCGAAACGCCGGGCCGCCAGCCCCTGCGACGCCCCATCGGGACGGTGAACCTGCCGAGAACGACCAGGACGGCCGCGGCGAGACAGAGCAGGGCGACCCACAGCGCGATCGAGACGCTCAGGCCGTCGGCGACGGGCGTGTGCCGTATCGCGTCCCGGGGCAGCGGGACGGGCTCCTGCGGCGCGAGCGCCACCTCGTCGGAGGCCGTGATCGACGAGACCGCCATCAGGGGGTTGACCATGCCCGAGCCGGTCCCGGCCCCCGAACCGCCGTCCGCGGTCCGCGCGATGCGCCAGCGCACCTGGTCCTTGTTCAGCTCGGGGTGACGGGCGCGGACCAGCGCGGCGACCCCCGCCACGTACGCGGAGGAGAAGCTGGTGCCCTTCTCGTCCTCCACGTAGGTCCGCCCGGGCCAGGTGCTGGTGATGTCCTGGCCGGGAGCGAGCACCGTGACGGGGGTCGTGGTGTTCGAGTAGTCGGTCCTCGCCCCGTCGCGACCGGCGGCGCCGACCGAGATGACCCCGGGGTAGGCGGCCGGATACGCGGGCGCGGGAGTGCCGTCCTCCTTCTGCACGTTGCCCGCGGCGGCGACCACGACCACGTCCTTGGCCAGCGCGTAGGCGACCGCGTTCCGCAGGTCGGGCTGGTCGCTCGCCTGGACCGAGACGTTGATCACGTCGGCGCCGAGCTGGGCGGCCTTGACGATGCCCAGGGCCAGCCTGCCCAGGTCCCCTCTGCCGTCCGCGGTCTGCTTGATCGAGATCAGCCTGGCCTCGGGCGCGACCCCGGCGAAGGGCACCCCCTTGAGCCTGACTCCTCCGATGATGCCCGCGACCGCGGTGCCGTGGCCGACGCAGTCGGCGGTGCCGGTGTCGGTGAGGTCGATCGCGGTGACCCGGGTCAGCTGGGGGTGCGCGGTGTCCACGCCGCTGTCGACGATCGCGACGGTCACCCCCGCGCCCCTGGTCAGCCGCCACACCTCGGACAGGCTGAGCCGCCGCTGCGCCCACGGCTCCCCGATGCTCGTGGTGCCGCGCCCGGGGGAGCAGGGGACGGGCTCCCGCGCGCGTCCCTGGATCCGCGCGGCGGCGGGAACCGTCGCCGTGGTCGCCGCCGCGGCAGGGACGGAGGCCAGGACGGTGGCGGGGACGCTGACAGGGGCGCTGACAGGGGCGGTGGCGGGGAGCGGAGCCGTGACCGCCGCTAGCACTGACACCGCGGCGAGCGCTCGAACGATCACCATGCGTCCCCCAAGCCCGGTGAATATCGGGCAGAACCCTACTCAACCCGATCAAGCGCCGTCACGGTCTCGAAGGATTTCTCAGGTGGGAGGCGGCATCTCGCGGTCCTAAGCTGGCTGCGGTGAGCGAGCGAGGTGAGCGAGTCCGCCAGCGGGGCGACCGTTCGGGTCTCGAGGAGAGTGGCGGGGAGCGGACATGAGCGAATATCCGTGGGGCGAGGCGACCGCGACAGGGGTCGGGTCGCATCCGGGAGAGGACCACGCGGAGGCGGTCAGAGTCGTCTTCGGCGAGACGCCCGCGCTGCCGTACCTTCCCGAGCTGCCCGCCAGGGGCGTCGGCGCCGACATGATCGGGCGGGCCGCGTCGCTGCTGGTCGAGCTTCCCGTCGAGGTGCAGCCCTCGGGGTGGCGCTTCGCCGACCGCCCGGGGCGCGACTCGAAGCGGGCCCGTGACCACCTCGTGCGCGACCTCGACGGGCTCGAGGAGGCGGCCCAGGGCTACGAGGGCCCCTTCAAGATCCAGGTGGCGGGGCCGTGGACGCTGGCGGGGGCGATCGAGCTGCGTCACGGCGACAAGACGCTCGCCGACCCCGGCGCGGTGCGCGACCTGGTCGAGTCCTTCGCCGAGGGGCTCGCCGCGCACGTCGCGGACGTCAGGAAAAGGGTGCCGGGCGCGTCGGAGATCGTGCTCCAGCTCGACGAGCCGGGGCTGCCCGCCGTCCTGGCGGGCAGCGTGCCGACCGCCTCGGGCTTCGGGCGGCTGCCCGCGGTCGACGCCCAGGTCGTCGCGGACCGGCTCGGCTCCGTGCTGCCCGGGGGCGCGTTCGCGATCGCGCACTGCTGCGCTCGGGACGTGCCCTTCGGGGTCCTGCGCACGGCGGGCTTCAAGGGCGTCTCGCTGGACGCCTCCCTGCTCAGACGGCGGGACGAGGACGCGATCGGCGAGTCGATCGAGGCGGGGACCGCGCTGTTCCTCGGCGTCGTGCCCGGCCTCGACGCCCCCCTGCCCGACGTCGGGGTGGTCGCCAGGCCCGCCGTCGAGCTCTGGCGCCGTCTCGGCTTCCCCGCCTCGACCCTGGCCTCGCAGGTCGTCCTCACCCCCGCCTGCGGGCTGGCCGGGGCCTCGCCCGCCTACGCCAGGGCGGCCCTGACCAGGTGCGCGCAGGCGGCCCGGGTGCTGCGGGAGGACCCGGGCGAGTGACCCGCCCGTCCGCACCCCGTCCGCCCGCACCCCGCCTGCACCCCATCCGCCCGCACCCCCTCCTCGCCCGCACGCGCCCGCGCTCCGTCTCCGTCCCGGCCGCGTCCCGTCCTCGCCCCGTCTCCGTCCCGGCCGCGTCGCATGCCGGGGCGGGGGCTTGTCCATGTGCGGGTAAGGCCGCCGCGCGTTGTCGGTGGTCGGCGATAGCGTTTGCCTCGTTGGGGTTGACGAGGGGAGAGCTGGCGATGGGCGCTGAGGTCGAAGGTGTGCCGGTTGCGGCGTTGGAGCGGCACGCGGAGTTGACCGAGCTGGTCGAGGAGGCCAACTGGCGCTACCACGTGCTCGACTCGCCGACCGTGAGCGACGCGCAGTACGACATGTGGATGCGTGAGCTGCGCGAGCTCGAGGACGACAGCCCCAGCCTGCGCACCCCCGACTCCCCGACGCAGAAGGTCGGCGCGCCGATCTCCAGCGACTTCGCCGCGGTCGCCCACCTGCAGCGGATGGAGAGCCTGGACAACGCCTTCAACGCCGACGACCTCGTCTCGTGGCAGGCGAGGGCCGAGCGGCTGGTCGAGCGCGACCCCGCGCCCTACCTGTGCGAGCTGAAGATCGACGGCCTGGCGATCGCGCTGGTCTACGAGAAGGGCCGCCTGGTCCGCGCCGCGACCAGGGGCGACGGGCGGGTGGGCGACGACGTGACGGCCAACGTGCGCACGATCGCCGACGTCCCGCACCGGCTCGCCGGCGACGACGTGCCCGACCTCGTCGAGGTCAGGGGTGAGGTCTACATGCCCGTCGAGGGGTTCGCGAAGCTCAACGAGCAGCTGGTCGAGGCGGGCAGGCCGCCGTTCGCCAACCCGCGCAACTCCGCCGCGGGCTCGCTGCGCCAGAAGGACCCCAGGATCACCGCGCAGCGCCCGCTGCACATGATCGTCCACGGCGTCGGCAGGTGGGAGGGGGCCGTGGCCCTGCCCCCGACCCAGTCGCAGGTCTACGAGCGGCTCAGGGGGTTCGGCCTGCCGGTCAGCGACCTCTACAGGGTCGTCGACGACCTCGACGGCATCAACGACTTCATCGAGTTCTACCGCGAGCACCGCCACGACCCGGTCTACGAGATCGACGGCGTCGTGGTGAAGGCCGACCGCATCGAGATCCAGCGCAACCTGGGCTCGACCAGCAGGGCGCCCCGCTGGGCGATCGCCTACAAGTACCCCCCGGAGGAGGTCAACACCAAACTCCTGGACATCCAGGTGGGCGTCGGCCGCACCGGGCGGGTCACGCCGTACGGCGTCATGGAGCCGATCGTGGTCGCGGGCTCCACGGTCGAGCGCGCCACCCTGCACAACGGCTCCGAGGTCGCGCGCAAGGGCGTGCGCATCGGCGACACCGTGGTGCTGCGCAAGGCGGGCGACGTGATCCCCGAGATCGTCGGGCCCGTCGTCGACCTGCGCGACGGCACGGAGCGCGAGTTCACGATGCCGACGCACTGCCCCGAGTGCGGCACCGAGCTGGCCTACGAGAAGGAGGGCGACGCCGACCTGCGCTGCCCGAACACCAGGGCGTGCCCGGCCCAGCTCCGTGAGCGCATCTTCTTCGCCGCGGGGCGCAGGGCCTTCGACATCGAGGGGCTCGGTTACGTGGCGGCCACCGCGCTGACCCAGCCGCTGCCGCCGCAGGAGCCGCCGGTCCGCACCGAGGCCGACCTGTTCGACCTGACCATGGACCGGCTGCTGCCGATCAGGTCCGTGGTCCGCGACCCCGACACCGGGTTGCCGAAGACCGATCCGGAGACCGGCGAGCCCAAGGTCGTCTCCTTCTTCGCCAACCAGAGCGGCGAGCCGAGCAAGAACGCCGAGAAGGTGCTGGAGGAGCTGGAGAGGGCGAAGGACCAGCCGGTCTGGCGGGTGCTGGTCGCGCTCTCGATCCGGCACATCGGCCCGCCGACCGCGCAGGCCATCGCCGCCGAGTTCCGGTCGATCGACGCCGTCGCCGAGGCCTCGGAGGAGGAGCTCGCCGCGGTCGAGGGCGTCGGCCCGCGCGTGGCCGCCGCGATCCGCGACTGGTTCGAGGTCGACTGGCACCGGGAGATCGTGAGCCGCTGGAAGGCGGCGGGGGTCCGGATGGAGGACGAGCCGCCCACGGACCAGCTGCCGCAGACCCTGGCGGGTCTCACCTTCGTGGTGACCGGCACGCTGGCCGACTTCACCCGCGACGAGGCGGGCGAGGCCCTTGTCGCCAGGGGCGGCAAGGTGGCCGGCTCGGTGTCGAAGAAGACCTCCTTCGTGGTGGTCGGCGAGAACGCCGGGTCCAAGTTCGACAAGGCGGTCAAACTGGGGGTTCCGGTCCTCGACGAGGAGGGCCTCCGGGTCCTGCTCGCCGAGGGCCCCAAGGCGGCGGCCGCGATGGCGGTGACGCCGGAGGAGTGACCGCGGGACGACAGTCCGACCAGAGCTGTTCTGTGGATCTTCGCCCACAGTGGGGAGCGGCCGGAGGGGCGCTCCGCGAGGCGGGGAAGGAGCTCATGAAGGAGTCACGGGCGACCCGGCTCCTTCAGGGCGGACGCGGCGCCCGCGGAGCGTTTTCGCGGGCCGGGAGGCCGACGGGGCGATCGCGGCGGGCGTGAGGAACCACAGAACGGACCCAGGCAGGCGGGAGGCGGCCGTGCCGTGGCGGTTGTTTCAAATGACCGGTAACGGAACGTGCGCAATCGGTTTCGCGAAGTGGCCCAAAGGCCGTACTCTCCCATAGTGAACTAATGGGGGTTTTGTTACTCATGGCCGACCCAAACGACACCCGCGACACAGGGCCGCGTGTGGGCTCACCCCTGTGGGCCTATCTCACCGCCGTCACCACGGTCGGGCTTCTCGTCCTCGCGGCGGCCCAGTGGCTGAACGGTCCGGCGCAGCTGGTCGACCTCGCGCGCAGCCCGCTGTTCTGGATGCTGGCGGTCCTGATCGTGGTGGGGGAGCTGCGTCCGGTGCTGCTGTCGTCGTCGATGACGGTCGGGGGCACCTACCCGTCGACGATGTTCACCTTCGCCGCCCTGCTCCATTACGGGCTGCCGGTCGCCGTGCTGACCCAGGCGGTCGGCATCGTCGTCAACAGGGCCGTCACCCGCAAGGCGTGGCACCGGGTCGCGTTCAACATCGCGCAGGCGACGCTGGCCTGCACCGCGGCGGGGGCGGTGCTCGCGGCCTTCGGCGGCCACGCGATCCCGGCGATCTCCTGGGTGCCCAGGGGCCCTGACATGCTAGCGATCGGGCTGGCGGGGCTGGCCTACTTCGTGGTCAGGGCGCTGCTGGTCTCCGGCGCCGTCGCGCTGCACGAACGGCGCTCCATCCACCGGGTGATCAGGAGCACGATCGGCCACCAGAGCCTCGTCTACGCCGGGCTGCTCGGCCTGGCCCCGCTGGTCGTGGTCGTGATGAACCACTCCCCGGCGCTGGTGCCGCTGTTCCTCGCGCCGATGGTCGCCGTCTACTTCACCGCGACCCTGTCGGTCCGTCGCGACCACCAGGCGACGCACGACGCGCTCACCGGCCTGCCCAACCGCAAGATGCTCGTGGTCAGCACGGAGGAGGCGCTCGCCGAGGCGCGGGCGGACGACAGGGTCGGTCTGTTCCTGCTCGACCTCGACCGGTTCAAGGAGGTCAACGACACCCTCGGGCACCCGGTCGGCGACCGGCTGCTGCAGATCGTGGCGCACCGGCTCATCCACAGCGTACGGCCGGGCGACGTGGTCGCCAGGCTCGGCGGCGACGAGTTCGCGGTGCTGCTGCCCTCGATCAGGGACGCCGCCGCGGCCAGGGAGGTGGCCGCACGGCTGCGGGTCGCCCTCACCGAGCCGGTCAGGCTCGAAGGGATGACCTTCGACCTGGACGCCTCGGTCGGCATCGCGCTCTACCCCGACCACGCGCCGGACTTCGAGATGCTGATGCAGCGCTCCGACGTGGCGATGTACCTCGCCAAGGAGGCGCGCACCGGCGTCGAGATCTACGTCGCGGACAAGGACAGGAACAGCCCCGAACGGCTCAACCTCCTCGGCGACCTGCGTAGAGCCATCGACCGTTCCGAGCTCAGGCTCTACTACCAGCCGAAGCTCGACCTGGCCAGCGGCCAGGTGCGTGGCGTCGAGGCGCTGCTGCGCTGGCGTCACCCCGAGCGAGGGATGATCTCCCCGGGGGAGTTCGTGCCGATGGCGGAGCAGTCGTACCTGATGCGGCACCTGACCCAGTACGTCATCGACGCGGCGCTGGAGCAGACCGCCCACTGGTGGCACACCGGCCTGCACGAGCAGGTCTCCGTCAACGTCTCCGCCCGGGACCTGCTCGACTCCGCCCTCCCCGAACGACTCGGGGCGGGCCTGGCGCAGTACCGCCTGCCGCCGAAGGCGATCCAGCTTGAGGTCACCGAGCGTGTCCTGATGACCGACCAGGCCTACACCGCCGACGCGGTCCGCGCCCTGGCCTCCCTCGGTGTGCCGCTCGCCCTCGACGACTTCGGCACCGGTTACTCCTCCCTGGTCCGCCTGCAGCGGCTCCCGGTCGCCGAGGTGAAGATCGACGCCTCGTTCGTCCGCAGGATCGGCGAGTCGAAGGACGACGAGCGGATCGTCCGCTCCATCGTCGACCTGGTCCGCTCGCTGGGGCTGCGCTCGGTCGCGGAGGGCGTCGAGTCGGCCGACGTGGCGGCCCGCCTGGTCGACATGGGCTGCGAGCTCGCCCAGGGCTGGCTGTTCGCCGAACCCATGTCCGCGGCCGACGCGACCGTCTGGCTCCGCGAGCGCCGGGACCGGGCGGAGCCGGACCTCGGCTTCCTGCGTCCCGCCGAGGTTCTCGACCCCCAGACGGCATAGCGCCCCGACCGGACTCGACCCTCAGACCGCGTAGCGCCCCGACCGGACTCGACCCTCAGACCGCGTAGCGCCCCGACCGGACTCGACCTCCAGACCGCGTAGCGCCCTGACCGGAGACATTCACCGGCCAGGTCGCCGCTCATCGGCGCCGGGCAGGTCCGCCCTGCCGCTCGCCGTACCGGCGCCCAGGAGGACAGCCGGTGCGACGGGAGTGGGCGAGGCTCGGTTCGGTGGGCGGCCGGGCGGAAGGGGGCGACAGGGCGGCACGAAAGGGGTGGTCGACGGGAGTGGGTGAGGCTCGGTTCGGTGGGGGGCCGGCATGCGGCCGGGTGGAAGGGGGGCGACAGGGCGGCACGGAAGCATGGAAGGGGTGGTCGACGGGGCCGGTCGACGGGGGTGGGTGGGCGATGGGGCCGGGTGAGAGGGGTGGGTGGCGAGGGCTGTCCGTTTGGTTCCGTTGCCTGTCTCCCGCCCCTGTGAGCGCGTCTCAGACGTCCCTCGCGGGCCGTCGGGGGGCTAATGAGTCGGGCACGTTAGGTCACGAGCCCTAGGATGACAGTGTCCAATTGCCATTCCACGAAACGGGTTCAACGACTCATGTCCGCCATAACCCGCGACGAGGTCGCTCACCTCGCCCGGCTGTCCCGGCTGGCGCTGGCCGACGAGGAACTCGACCACTTCGCCGCGCAGCTCGATGTGATCATCGGTGCGGTCGCCCGCGTCGCCGAGGTGGCGGCCGACGACATCCCGCCGTCCTCGCACGCGCTTCCGCTCACCAACGTCTACCGTCCCGACGAGGTGCGGCCTGGCCTGGCGCCCGAACAGGCGCTCGCCGCCGCCCCGGCCGTCGAGGACGACCGCTTCCGTGTTCCGCGCATCCTCGGGGAGGAAGCATGAGCCTCGTCCACACGTCCGCAGCCGAGCTCGGCGCGCTGATCGCGAGCGGCGAGGTCTCGGCCGTCGAGGTCGCCCAGGCGCACCTCGCCCGGATCTCCGCGGTCGAACCGCAGGTCAACGCCTTCCTGCACGTCGACGCCGAGGCGACGCTCGCCCAGGCCCGCGCCGTCGACGCGCGCAGGGCCGCGGGGGAGGCCCTCGGTCCGCTCGCGGGTGTGCCGATCGCGCACAAGGACGTCTTCACCACCACGGACATGCCGACCACGGCCGGATCGAAGATCCTCGAGGGGTACCGCCCGCCGTACGACGCGACCGTGACCCGGCGCCTGCGCGAGGCGGGCCTGGTGATCCTCGGCAAGACCAACCTCGACGAGTTCGCGATGGGCTCCTCGACGGAGAACTCCGCCTACGGTCCCACCCGTAACCCGTGGGACCTGACCCGGATCCCCGGCGGCTCCTCCGGCGGCTCCTCGGCCGCGGTCGCCGCCTACGAGGCCCCGCTGTCCACCGGCACCGACACCGGCGGCTCGATCCGTCAGCCCGCCGCCGTCACCGGCATCGTCGGCATGAAGCCGACCTACGGCGGCTCGTCCCGCTACGGCCTGATCGCCTTCGCCAGCTCCCTGGACACCCCCGGGCCCTTCGCCCGCAACGTGCTGGACGCCGCGCTGCTGCACGAGGCCTTCTCCGGGCACGACCCGATGGACTCCACCTCGGTCGACGCCCCGGTGCCCTCGGTCGTCGAGGCGGCGCGTCACGGCGACGTGGCGGGGCTGCGCGTCGGCGTGGTCAAGGAGTTCGGCGGCGACGGCTACCAGCCGGGGGTGCTGGCCCGCTTCCACGAGAGCGTGGAGCTGCTGGAGTCCCTCGGCGCCAAGGTCGTCGAGGTGTCCTGCCCCTCGTTCAGCACGGCCCTGCCTGCGTACTACCTGATCGCCCCGTCCGAGGCCTCCTCCAACCTGGCCCGCTTCGACGCCATGCGGTACGGCCTGCGCGTCGGCGACGACGGTACGCGCAGCGCCGAGGAGGTCATGGCGCTGACCAGGGCGGCCGGGTTCGGTCCCGAGGTCAAGCGGCGCATCATCCTCGGCACCTACGCCCTCTCCAGCGGCTACTACGACGCCTACTACGGCCAGGCGCAGAAGGTCCGCACGCTCATCGCGCGTGACTTCGAGGCGGCCTTCCACCAGGTGGACGTGCTCGTCTCGCCGACCACGCCGACCACGGCGTTCCCGATCGGCGAGCGCGCGGACGACCCCATGGCGATGTACCTCGCCGACCTGTGCACGATCCCGACCAACCTGGCGGGCAACGCGGCCATCTCGGTGCCGTGCGGCCTGGCCGACGAGGACGGCCTGCCGGTCGGTCTGCAGATCATGGCCCCGGTGCTCGGCGACGACCGCTGCTACCGGGTCGCCGCCGCCGTGGAGAAGGCCCTCGAGCAGCGCTGGGGCGGCAGCCTGCTGTCCAAGGCCCCGGCGCTGTAGGGCCTTTCCGGACGACAGGGCGAAGCGGGGAACAGGGGGAGACGGCGGCATGATCACTCGGATCGAGATAGACGGGTTCAAGTCCTTCTTGAACTTCGTCCTCGACGTGCCGCCCTTCCTGGTGCTGGTCGGTCCGAACGCCAGCGGCAAGTCGAACCTGTTCGACGCCGTCGGCTTCGTCGCCGACGAGATCGCCGGTCAGGGCGGGCTGCTCTCCGCGGCCAGGGGGCTGCCCGGCGAGCAGTTCCACCGGGTCGTGAAAGGGACGCCGCTGCCCGGGTTCGTCGTCTCCGTCGAGGCCCTGGTCGCCCCCGAGCCGGGGGCGCTGCTGCCGATGCGGTTCGACGTGGGCGCGGAGATGGTGCTCAAGATCCCCAGGTCCAGCGGGGCGGTCGTCAGCCACGTGGCCCACCACCTGCCCGAGGAGCTCCTGGAGCTCATGGTGGAGGATCCCGAGCCCGAGGTCACGCCGCGCCGTACGGTCTCCTCGTGGCGTCGCTACGTCCCCTCGCCGCAGGCGATGCGCAGGCGATGGTCCCCGGCCGACCGGGGCCCGCTCGCCGCGGACGGCCGCAACCTCGCCGCGGTGCTCGGGCGGATGGCGGGCTCCGAGGCGTTCGCCGACCTCACGGTCGACCTCGCCGGCGTCGTGCCCGACGCGGTCGCGCTGCTGCCCCGCACCGAGCGGGACGAGTGCTCCTTCGAGCTGCTGGTCGACGGCCAGGGGGCGGTGCCCGCCCCGCTGCTGTCGGACGGGACGCTGCGCGTCCTCGGCCTTCTCGCCGCCCTGCACGATCCCGACCACCCGAGCACCCTGCTGGTCGAGGAGCTCGAGAGCGGCGTGCACCCCGGGCGCCTCGGCGAGCTGCTGAGGAGGATCAGGCGGCGGGTCGCGGAGCCCGGGGGCGTGACGCCGTTCCGGCAGGTGATCCTCACCAGCCACTCCCCGGTCGTGGTCGCCGAGACCTACCGGGCCGACCCGGACGCGCTGGTCTTCCTGGACACCGTGGTCCGCGTCGACCCCGACAGGGACCGCGTGTCGCGGGTGACCGTGGCCAAGCCCGTCCAGCCGTACGGCGAGCCGGGCACCTTCGTCTCGCCCCGGCAGGTCCGCAAGTACCTGGGAGCGGCCGCGTGAGCCGTCCCCTGGTGCCCGGCCTCGTCGCGGGGGGAGAGACCGACGAGGGCTTCCTCGGGATCGTGATCTCCCGCCAGCTGCGCGAGCTCACCTGGATGTCGCCGCACACGGTCGACATCGAGGCGACGGAGGTCGTCACGTGCGACCGGGAGCACATGGTCACGGCCCTCGAGGAGCTGGCGGCCGACTGCCACCTGCTCTTCACCCACGGAGACGAGCGGGAGCGCGGCAAGGCCGAGGGCGTCCGCTACCACTCGCACTACCTGGTGCCCGTCATCGGCCTGGCCGAGACCGGGACCTGGCTGCTGGCCGACCGCGGGGTGTGGGCCGGCGTCGAGGGCAGCGACCTCGGCCTGCTGCCCTCCCGTCCGCGTGACGTCGAGAAGATCACGGACCCGGGCGCGGTCCTGGCCGCCACCGTTCCCCGGCGAGGCAGACCGGTGAGCGACTACTTCGAGTACGTGGGACGCAACATCGATCTCGCCGTGCTGGCCCAGGTCCCGGGATACGCCGACTGGGTCGCCGAGACGAGGAACGCACTGAAAGGACTCGGTTACCTGTGAGCGCCGCGACGGGCGGGGCGGCGCGCGAGGTGCGGGCGGTCCATGGAGTGAACGAGGAGGGCGATCGGCCGATGAGCGCGCGAGAGCCCCACGCAGCGAGCGGAGTGGCGCGTGAGACACGAGCGCTCCGCGCAGTCAACGAGGATTGGTGAACGACCGATGAGCACGGAAACGCTGATGCCGTACGACGAGGCGCTTGAGCGCTTCGAGCCGGTGCTGGGCCTGGAGACGCACGTCGAGCTGGGCACGGCGTCGAAGATGTTCTGCGGTTGCCCGACCACGTTCGGCGCCGCGCCCAACACCCAGGTGTGCCCGGTCTGCCTGGCCCTGCCGGGGGCGCTGCCGACGGCCAACGCCGCCGCGATCGAGTCGACGATCCGCATCGGCCTGGCGCTCAACTGCTCCATCGCCGAGTGGTGCCGCTTCGCCCGGAAGAACTACTTCTATCCGGACATGCCGAAGAACTATCAGATCAGCCAGTACGACGAGCCGCTCTGCTTCGATGGCTACCTCGACGTCGAGGTGGACGGCAAGACCGTGCGGATCGAGATCGAGCGGGTCCACCTGGAGGAGGACACCGGCAAGTCCACCCACGTGGGCGGCGCGACCGGGCGCATCCACGGAGCCGACTACTCGATCGTCGACTACAACCGGGCGGGCATCCCGCTGGTGGAGATCGTCACCAAGCCCATCCCCGGCACCGACAGGCTCGCCCCCGAGGTCGCCCGCGCGTACGCCACCGAGCTGCGCGAGGTCATGCGCGCGCTGGGCGTCTCCGACGTGCGCATGGAGGAGGGCTCCATGCGGTGCGACGTGAACGTCTCCCTCATGCCGCGCGGGGCCTCCGAGTGGGGCACCAGGACCGAGACCAAGAACGTCAACTCGCTGCGCAGCGTCGAGCGCGCGGTCCGCAGCGAGATCGAACGTCAGGCCGGGATCCTGGCGGACGGCGGAAAGATCATCCAGGAGACCCGCCACTTCCACGAGAACACCGGCACCACCACCTCGGGCCGGTCCAAGGAGGAGGCGCAGGACTACCGCTACTTCCCCGAGCCCGACCTCGTGCCGATCGCGCCGGACACGGCGTGGGTCGCCACGCTGAAGGCCGCGCTGCCCGAGCTGCCGCGCCTGCGGCGCAAGCGGCTCCAGCAGGAGTGGGGCGTGTCCGACCTGGACATGGAGTCCATGCACAACATCGACGCCATCGAACTGGTCGAGGCGACCGTGGCCGCCGGGGCCCCGCCCGCGGACGCCCGCAAGTGGTGGATGGGCGAGCTCGCCCGCCGGGCCAACGAGGCGGCGGTGCCGCTCGGCGAGCTGCGGATCACCCCCGACCAGATCGCCAGGGTGTGCGCGATGGTCGCCGGGGGAGCGCTGAACGACAAGCTGGCCCGCCAGGTGCTCGAGGGCGTGCTGAACGGCGAGGGCTCCCCCGACGAGGTGGTCGCCGCCCGCGGCCTGCAGATCGTGAACGACGAGGGCGAGCTGTCGGCGATCATCGACCAGGTCCTGGCCGACAACGCCGCCACGGCGGACAAGGTCCGCGGAGGCAAGATCGCCGCCGTCGGCGCCCTCGTCGGCGGTGTCATGAAGGCCAGCAGGGGCAAGGCGGACGCCGCCCGCGCCCGCGAGCTCCTGCTGGAGAAGCTCGGCGTCTCCGAGTAGTCCCCAACGGAGCCTCGAAGCCGCAGGCTCCGTGACCCTGAGCTCCACCGGCTCCCTGATCGACCAGGGAGCCGGTCGGCGCAGCCCCGGCTCGTGATTCATGGAAAGGCCTCGTCGGTCATGCGATCGGCGGGGTCTTTTTTATGTGGTAATTCGGATTTTTCATATTGATCATGTATTGACTCAATTGTTGACTCCTTGCACAGTAATCACATTCATCTCCCCCTTCTCTCTGGTGCCCGCACAGCCCTGAGATCGGAGAACCTCCATGAAAAGCCATTTGGCGCTCCTGGTCGCGGCCTCGGCCGTCGTCGCCGGAACGCTGACCGCCGTCGGCCCAGCTCAGGCCGCCGTTTCCGCAGCCTTGCCCTCGTCCCCGCTCACGTCGACATCGGCGTTCGCATACCCGACCGACGCGGTCGTCACCGGGGAGGGACTTCGGCTGAGGTCGGCCCCCGGCGGCGGCTGGATTATCGGTTATCTCTACCCCGGGGATTACGGTCAGATCCTGAACACGTATTCGTCGGCATGGTGCAGGTTCCGGCTCGGCGGCAGATCGGCCTCCGGGCTGCCCGCGGGCACCACCGGATGGGCGTCCTGTTCCTATCTCGCCACCGAGGACGGCCTCCGCGTGTCGAACACGGACGTCGACCCCCTGGGGCCCTGACCGAACGCTCCAGGGCTCTGGCGTGGCCGTGGAGAGAGCCGTGGAGGGACGTGGGGAAGCGTCCTGACACGGCATGAGGAAGAAGGGGTCCGCCGTGCCTCGCGGTACGGCGGCCCCTCCTCGCCGACGGGCTGACCTCCCATACGGAGGTGATTTGTTACCGCCCTTCGAGGGCTCCGGCTGACGGTTGTGGTTTAGGGTTGCGGGAGGTAGAAGCTGCGAGGCAAGAGGAGCCGGAGGCCGTGCGGAACGCCGGAGCGTCGACAGACCCGCCGACAGATCCGCCCACTGATCCGTTCGCCGCTGTGCCGCTGCCCTCGCATCCCGTTCCTCCGGGCGCCCGCGATCCCGGGCGGCCGCCGGGCGGCGGTCCCAGGGCGGGTTCCAACCTCCCCCGCGGGGTCTCGCCCCTTCCGCGCGGATTCTCACCCGACGTCTTCGGTCCCTCCGGCGCGCCCGGGCAGGCCAGGCCGGCCGGACCCGCCGGACCCGCGGGTCAGGGGCCCGCGTCGCCCGGACTGCCGCCGCCCGCCCCCAGGCCCGAGCCCTGGCGGGTGGCCGCCCCGCAGGAAAAGGCCTCCCGGCAGAGGTCGCCGCGCGAGGAGCCCTCCGTGACGCCCGGCGGTGAGGCGGGCCCCCCGTCGGGGGGATCGTCCCGCTACGAGGAGACGTCCCCGCGCCGCCGAGGGCGCGGGATCCTCGTGGGCCTCGTGCTCCTGCTGGTGATCGCCGCTCTCGCCTACACGGTGCCCGCGATCGTCATGTCCGGAAAGATACTGCCGGGAACCCGCGTCCGGGGTGTCGACATCGGCGGGCTGACCGCGACCGAGGCCGCCGACCGGCTCAGGGACCGGCTCGCCGACGACGCGGCCAGAGCGCTGATCCTGCGGGCCGCGGGCAGGAAGTTCACCCTCGACCCGGAGAAGGCCGGGCTCGCCTTCGACGTCGTCGCCACGATCGACCAGGCGCCCAGCGACTTCCCCGCGCCCGCGGAGGTCTGGCGGGCCCTCACCGGAACCAACGACCTGAGCCCCAGGATCTCCGTCGACTCCGGGCTGATGAGGAAGGCCGTCAAGGGCCTGGCGAAAAAGATCGACCGCGGGGTCCGCGAGGGCGCGATCACCTTCAAGGACGCCAAACCGGTGGCCGTGACGCCCAGGGACGGTCGCGAGCTGGAGCAGGAGGCCGCGGCGGGCGTCATCGCGAAGGCCTACCTCGGCCCTCCCGGCGAGGTGGAGCTGCCCGTCTCGGTGATCAAGCCCAAGGTCACGGTCGACGTGGTGGAGAAGGCCGCCGCGGGGGCGGGCAAGGCGCTGTCAGGCCCGGTGACCCTGACCCACGAGGGCAGGCAGGTCCAGCTCGCGGTCGAGACGCTCGCCGCCCACCTCTCCTACGCGCCTGACGACGCCGGAGGCATGCGTCCGCTCTTCGACGCCAAGAACGCGGTCGCGGGGGTGGAGAAGAACCTCGTCGACGCGGCCCGCGCCCCGAAGGAGCCCACCTTCGAGATCGTGGGCGGCAAGCCGAAGCTGGTCCCCGGGCGCAGGGGCGAGGGCGTCGACCACGACAAGCTCGCCGAGGACGTGGCACGTCTGGTCGCCGAGGGCGGGAAGCGGACGATCCCGGTCGCGTTCGCCACCGTGGCTCCGAGGCTGTCGGACGCCGAGGCCCGCGGGCTCGGCGTCAAGGAGAAGATCAGCGAGTTCACCACGCCGTACGTCTGCTGCCCGCCCCGGGTGACCAACATCCGCACGCTCGCCAAGATCATGGACGGTCACCTCGTCAAACCCGGTGAGACCTTCTCGCTCAACGGCCTCATCGGCGAGCGTGACAGAGCCAGGGGATTCGTCCCCGCCCCCATGATCCAGGGGGGCAGACTGGTCGACTCGGTCGGTGGCGGCATCTCCCAGTTCGTCACCACCATGTACAACGCGGTGTTCTTCGGCGGGCTCGAGGACGTCCAGCACATGGCGCACGAGTTCTACATCTCGCGCTACCCGGCGGGCCGCGAGTCCACGGTCTCCTGGCCCGAACCCGACTTCCGCTGGAGGAACGACTCCAAGTACGGCGTGCTGGTGAAGACCTCCTACACCGACTCCGGGGTCACCGTCGCCTTCTGGAGCACCAAGCGCTACGACATCGAGTCGATCTCCTCGGAACGTTACAACGTCACCCCCTTCAAGAGCGTGACCGAAAGCGGCCCGAACTGCATCCCGATGGACGGCCAGCAGGGCTTCACGATCGACGTCTGGCGCGTCTTCAAACAGGACGGCAAGGAGATCAGGCGCGACAAGAAGACCACGGTCTACCGCCCCGAGCTCGACCTAAAGTGCGTCACGGGCGGCACCCCCGAGACCGAGTGATCCCGCGACGCCGCAGGCGTCGCCATTCGACAGGTGTCCATGGCCGTTCCAGGGCTGAGTTTTTGGTTTTGGCCTGGGCGCGCCGGTGATCTGGACTGAGGAACGCAGGAGCGAAGCGACGGAGTGACGAGGGAAGACACCGGCTCGAAGGCGCCCAGGCCCGCGACGCCGCCAGGCGTCGCAAATAAACACAGATAATGCACCCATGAAAATCTGGGTCCCCTCCGAGGCCGCTGTCGACGTTCTGTGTGATCTTCCCGATGTGGAGTGTGCCGTCTACGACGGCACGGGGCCGGTGCCCGGCGGGGTCGAGGAGGTCGAGGTCTGGGTCCCGCCGTTGATCCCGATGACACGGATTCCCGAGCTGCTCGGTGAGATGCGCGGGTTGCGGCTGCTGCAGACCGTCACGGCGGGTGTGGACGCCTACCGGCCGCATCTGCCGGAGGGCGTCGTGCTGTGCAACGCGCGAGGCGTGCACGACGCGGGCACCGCGGAGTGGGTGGTCGGAGCCATGATCGCGGTTTTGCGGGAGTTTCCCGGCTTCGCCGTCGCCCAGCGGCGGGGGGAGTGGACCTACCACCACACCGGCGTGCTGGCCGACTCGACCGTGCTGATCGTCGGTCACGGCTCGATCGGGCAGGCGCTCGAACGGCGCCTGGAGGGGTTCGAGGTGGACGTGGTGCGGGTGGCGCGGACCGCGAGAGGAGACGTCCACGGCCAGGACGAGCTGCCCGAGCTGCTGCCGACGGCGGACGTGGTGGTGCTGCTGGTGCCCTCGACCCCCGCGACCGCCGGGCTGGTCGACGCGGGCTTCCTGGCGGCGATGAAGGACGGCGCGGTGCTGGTGAACGCCGCCAGGGGCGGGGTGGTCGACACCGCCGCGCTCCTCGCGGAGCTGGAGCGGGGGCGGCTGCTGGCCGCGCTGGACGTGACCGACCCCGAGCCGCTGCCCCCCGGTCATCCGCTCTGGACGGCGCCGGGGGTGTTCATCACCCCGCACGTCGCGGGGAGCAGTCCCGCCTCGGGGCGGCGCCTGCTGAAACTGCTCCGTTCGCAGCTTCTGCGCTATCTGGCGGGCGAGCCGCTTAAAAACGTGATCACCGGTTCGTACTGACCGGGAAAGGATTCCCGACCGTGGCTGCCTCGTGACCTGGGCTGCGTACGGTGAATTACTGCGAGTCCGAATCACTCGCACGGTTATCGGATCGGTGACGACTCCGGCGTTGTCACCACCCGCGTCGGCCGGAGAGCACACACTGACCGTGTGCCGTTGCGGACGCGAAGGACGAAGGACGACGTGCTCGCGACGGCAACGCGAGCGCAGCGAGCAGAGGACCGCTGCGAGAGCGAGACGAATCGACACTGATGGGCAGACGACATTGATCCGCTGGCGTGACCCCCGGGTAGCGCTGACCGCCGCCGCCGTGACGGCCGTGGTGGGGCTCGTTGCCGCCCTTCTCAGCGGTGCCTCCGCTGTGATCGTCGGTGCGGTCGCAGGGGTCACCGCCGCGGCTGCCGCCGCGGTCTCGCTGTTCGCCGCGGCCCGCAGGCCCTCGGAACGCGACAGCGCGCTCGCCTGGCGCTGGCTCGCAGGCGGCTCGGCCACCTGGCTGGTGGGGATCGGCGTGCGACCGCTGGCGGACGGGACGCCCTTCGTGGTGACCTTCGCCGATCTCGTGCTGCTCGCCGGCACCGTGATGCTCGCCGTGGGCACCGGGTTGTGCGCGGTCAGGCCCGCGCAGGGCCAGGCGCTGCTGCGGGACCTCGCCGACGCCTACGTCTGCGCCGCCTCGATCTTCGTCGTCGGCTGGGTCCTGTTACTCGGGCCCGCCTACCGCGACGCCGGTGACGCGGGCACCTTCGCCGTCACCTTCGCCTCCCCGCTGCTCTGCCTGGTCCTCACCTGCGCGGTCGGGCCCGCCGTGGTGCCGGCCCGGCGGTCCGCCTGGCCCGTGGGGGTGGCGGCGCTGGTCGTGCTGGCGGCCGTCACCGCGTCGGAGACCGTGACGTCGCTGGCCAGGCTGACCGGAGACGCGCCGCCGCTGAGCGGGGTGTGGCTGGCTCCCGCGGCCTTCCTGCTGCTCGCCGCGGTCGCGTGGAGCGACCGTGCGGCCCACGCCGGGGTCTCCGCGCGGCCGGAGGAGGCGGAAGAGGCGGAGGAGGAGCCGCTGGTAGGCCAGGCGGCCTCCTCCCTGATGGCGGCGGCGCCGCTGATCCTGGTCGTGCTGGCCGCCGTGGTCGTGCTCCTGCGGGTGCTCGGCGGCGGGGTCGAGGGGCCGGTCACCGTCCTGGCCCTCGTCTCGGTCTCGGTCGTCGTCGTGCTGGTGATGCGCCTTTTCGTGGTGCTGATGGAGAGCGGCAGGATGCGGCGCCTGGTCGACCTGGGCGAGCGGCAGCTGCACGACCTGGCGGAGAGCACCGGCGACGTGGTCCTGCTGTGCGACTACGAGGGCGTGGTGCGCGAGATCGGCGAGGGCGTCGAGACCACGTACGGCTACCGCCCCGACGCGCTGATCGGCGGCAGGATCTTCGACTACATCCATCCTGAGGACGTGCCCGCCATCCAGGTGGCGCTGCGCGCGATGAGCCTGGAGGAGGGGCAGGGCGAGGGAGCGGGCACCTGCATGGTCGCCTGCCGCGTCAGGGCGGCGGACGGCACCTGGCGGCCGACGGAGTCGGTCGCGACCCGGCAGGTGCGCGGCGAGGAGCTGCTGCTGGTGACCACCAGGGACGTCAGCGACCAGGAGGCCCTGCGCAACCAGGTCGCCCACCTGACCTTCCACGACGGCGTCACGGGCCTGCCCAACCGGGCCTACTTCGAGGAGCGCACCCGGGAGGTGCTCGCCCGTCCCGGCGCGAGCAGCGCCGCCGTGGTCTTCCTGGACCTGGACGGCTTCACGGCGGTCAACGACTCGGTCGGCCACGCCAGCGGCGACTACCTGCTCGGCCAGGCCGCGCGCAGGCTCCGCGCCGCCGTCCGGGCGGACGACACCCTGGCGCGCTGGGGAGGCGACGAGTTCGCGGTGCTGCTGGAGGCGGCGGCGGACGCCCAGACGGCGGTCGACCTGGCCGAACGTCTGGTCCGCACGGTCTCGTCCGAGCCGTTCAGGGTGGCCGACCGCGATGTCGCGCTGACCGCCAGCGTGGGGGTGGCCTTCGCCGACGAGGACGTCTCCTCCGCCGACCTGATCCGCAACGCGGACGTGGCGATGGCCCGCGCCAAGGAGCTGGGGGGGCGCAGGGTCGAGGTGTTCGCCGCGCACATGCACACCGACGTGGTGCGACGCCTCGAGCTGGCCGCGGACCTGCAGCGGGCGCTGCTGGAGAACCAGTTCGCGATCGAGTACCAGCCGGTGGTCGACCTGGCCACCTCGCGTGTCACTGCCGTCGAGGCGCTGGTGCGCTGGTGGCGGGGGAGCACGTTCGTGCCGCCCGAGCAGTTCCTCGGCCCGGCCGAGGACACCGGGCTCATCGTGCCGCTGAGCGAGTGGATCCTGCGCGAGGCCTGCCGGGAGGTGGCCGCCTGGCGCGCCTCCTCGTGGGAGATCGGCCTGTCGCTGAACCTCTCGGCCCGGCAGATCATGGCGCCGCGCTTCGTGGAGAGCGTCGAGTCGGCGCTCGCCGAGAGCGGCCTGCCGCCCAGCGCGCTGACCCTGGAGGTCATCGAGGAGATGCTGGTCGAGGACGCGGAGGAGACCGTCACCCGGCTGTCCGAGCTGCGCGAGCTCGGGGTTCGCCTGGCCATCGACGACTTCGGCACCGGCTACGCCTCGCTGGCCTTCCTGCGTCAGCTCCCGGTGGACATGATCAAGATCGATCCGTCGTTCGTCTCAGGTCTCGGCCGTGACGAGACGCTGACGCTGCTGACCCGCACGATCGTACGGCTGGGCCACGACCTGGGCCTGATCGTGGTCGCCGAGGGCATCGAGCGTCCCGAGCAGCTGGAGCTGCTGCGTGAGATGGGCTGCACCCGGGGCCAGGGCTTCCTGGTCGCGCGGCCGATGGCCGCGCGTGGGGTCGACTCTCTCATGCGCACCAGCATGCCCAGCGGCGTCTGACGGGCAAGCGCCGCGCGAGCGGCGGTGTCGTGCCTGGTCAGCGCCGTTTCACAGAGGTGCTCTCCGCAGGCCCCGGTGGTCGCGCGCTGTCCACGTTCCCGTGTTTTCTGTCTCGAATCATGAGACGCCCGTCCCATGAATTTGACGCGGGCACTGTCCGTCGGCCAAGGTGGATCCATGCATCACCGTGGGATCCTCGTAGTACTTCGCCGGCGCGCAGGCCGATAGCGAAGCACTTCGACCTGCGCGCCGCCCCAGCTCCGCCATCCCAGGCGGGATGGGGCATTTTTTATGCCGTTAAACACGCTCAGCCACATCAAACATGCTCAGCCACACAAGGAACGAGCCGATGACCGAACAGATGACAGGAGCCCAGGCCCTCGTGAGGGCGCTGGAGCACGTCGGAGTCGACACCGTGTTCGGGATCCCGGGCGGCGCGATTCTTCCCGCCTACGATCCTCTCTACGACTCGGTCAAGGTCCGGCACGTGCTTGTACGGCACGAGCAGGGCGCCGGGCACGCGGCCCAGGGCTACGCGCAGGCCACCGGCAAGGTCGGGGTGTGCATGGCCACCAGCGGCCCCGGTGCGACCAACCTGGTCACCCCCATCGCCGACGCCTACATGGACTCGGTCCCGATGGTCGCGATCACCGGCCAGGTGACCAGTGAGGCCATCGGCACCGACGCGTTCCAGGAAGCCGACATCTCCGGCATCACCATGCCGATCACCAAGCACAACTTCCTGGTGACCGACCCGGCCGACATCGCCAGGACCATCGCGGAGGCCTTCCACATCGCGGGGACGGGGCGGCCGGGGCCCGTGCTGGTCGACATCTCCAAGGACGCCCTCACCAACAAGACGGTCTTCCACTGGCCGCCGGTGATGCAGCTGCCCGGCTACCGTCCGGTCACCAGGCCGCACTCCAAGCAGATCCGCGAGGCGGCCAAGCTGATCGTCGAGGCCAAGCGCCCGGTGCTCTACGTGGGCGGCGGCGTGCACAAGGCGCGGGCGGCGGCGGAGCTGCTGGAGTTCGCCGAGCTGACCGGCATCCCCGTCGTCACCACGCTGATGGCGCGCGGCACCTTCCCCGACAGCCACCGCCAGCACCTGGGCATGCCCGGCATGCACGGCTCGGTGCCCGCCGTCGGCGCGCTGCAGCGCGCCGACCTGCTCATCGGGCTCGGCGTCCGGTTCGACGACCGCGTCACCGGCCACCTGCCCAGCTTCGCCCCGCACGCCAAGGTCGTCCACGCCGACATCGACCCGGCGGAGATCTCCAAGAACCGGCACGCGGACGTCCCGATCGTCGGCGACTGCAAGGAGGTCATCTCCGAGCTGATCGCCGCGGTGCGCAACGAGGAGCGCAAGGGCGACTACGGCGACTGGTGGAGGCAGCTCGACGCCTACCGGGAGACCTACCCCCTGGGCTACACCGAGTTCGAGGACGGCTCCATCGCCCCGCAGTACGTCATGCAGCGGCTGAGCGCGATCGTCGGCCCGGACGCCATCTACACCGCGGGCGTCGGCCAGCACCAGATGTGGGCCGCCCAGTTCATCGGCTACGAGAACCCCGGCTCCTTCATCAACTCCGGCGGCGCGGGCACGATGGGCTTCGCGCTCCCCGCGGCGATGGGCGCCAAGATGGGCAGGCCGGACGCCACGGTCTGGGCCGTCGACGGCGACGGATGCTTCCAGATGACCAACCAGGAGCTCGCCACCTGCGCCATCGAGGGCGTGCCGATCAAGGTCGCGGTCATCAACAACGGCAACCTCGGCATGGTCAGGCAGTGGCAGACGCTGTTCTACAACCAGCGCTACTCCAACACCAACCTGCAGACGGTCCGCCGCATCCCCGACTTCGTGAAGCTGGCGGAGGCGTACGGTTGTGTCGGCCTGCGGTGCGAGCGTCCCGAGGACGTGGACGCGATCATCGAGAAGGCGATGGAGATCAACGACGTCCCGGTCGTGATCGACTTCGTCGTCCACGAGGACGCCATGGTCTGGCCGATGGTCGCGGCGGGGACCAGCAACGACGACATCAAGTTCGCCCGCGACATGGCGCCGGTCTGGGACAGCGAGGACTAGCGATGAGCGAGCGGACCGACAGGCACAGCGGCGCCCCTGCGGGCAGCAGGGCGAAGGGACAGTCATGAGCAGGCACACGCTCTCCGTGCTGGTCGAGAACAAGCCCGGCGTGCTCGCGCGCGTCGCGTCGCTGTTCAGCCGTCGCGGATTCAACATAGACTCGCTGGCGGTCGGGCCGACCGAGCACGAGGACATCTCACGGATGACCATCGTGGTCAACGTCGAGGACCTCCCGCTCGAGCAGGTCACCAAGCAGCTCAACAAGCTGATCAACGTGCTCAAGATCGTGGAGCTCGACCCGGCTCAGGCCGTGCACCGCGAACTCACCCTGATCAAGGTGCGGGCCGACGCCGACAACCGTTCGAGCGTGCTGGAACTTGTGAACCTCTTCCGGGCGCGCTGCGTCGACGTCGCTCCGGACGCCGTGACGATCGAGGTCACCGGCACACCGGACAAGCTGCAGGCGTTCATCAAACTCCTGGAGCCGTTCGGCATCAAGGAGCTCGTCCAGTCGGGCATGGTGGCCATCGGCCGCGGCGCCCGTTCCATCACCGACCGTTCCCTCCGGGCCCTGGACCGGACCGCATAAGCCGTACGAGCCGGACCGCACGAGCCGTACGAGAAAACCCCGAAAGGTTAAGCGAGTGACTGAGATCTTCTACGACGACCAGGCCGATCTGTCGATCATCCAGGGCCGGCACGTGGCCGTCCTGGGCTACGGCAGCCAGGGCCACGCCCACGCGCTCTCCCTGCGCGACTCCGGCGTGGACGTCCGGGTCGGCCTGCCCGAGGGCTCCAAGAGCCGGGAGAAGGCGGAGGCCGACGGCCTGCGCGTCCTCTCTCCGTCGGAGGCCGTCGAAGAGGCCGACCTGACCATGATCCTCGCGCCGGACCACATCCAGCGTCACCTCTACGCCGAGCACGTGGCTCCGAACCTCGTGGAGGGCGACGCCCTCTTCTTCGGGCACGGCCTCAACATCCGCTACGGCCTCATCGAGCCCCCGCAGGGCGTCGACGTGGCCATGGTCGCCCCCAAGGGCCCGGGCCACCTCGTCCGCCGCCAGTACACCGCGGGCCGCGGCGTCCCCTGCCTCGTCGCCGTCGAGAAGGACGCCAGCGGCAACGCCTGGGACCTCGCCCTGTCCTACGCCAAGGGCATCGGCGGCACCCGCGCGGGCGCGCTGAAGACCACCTTCACCGAGGAGACCGAGACCGACCTGTTCGGTGAGCAGGCCGTCCTCTGCGGTGGCGTGTCCGAGCTGATCAAGGCCGGGTTCGAGACCCTGATCGAGGCCGGTTACCAGCCCGAGGTCGCCTACTTCGAGTGCCTTCACGAGATGAAGCTGATCGTCGACCTGATGTACGAGGGCGGCATCCACAAGATGTACTGGTCGGTCTCCGACACCGCCGAGTACGGCGGCTACTCCCGCGGCCCGCGCGTCGTGACGCAGGAGACCAAGAAGGAGATGCAGCGCATCCTCGCCGAGATCCAGTCGGGTGAGTTCGCCAAGGAGCTCGTCGAGGAGTTCGACAGCGGCCAGAAGAAGTTCACCGCCTACCGCGAGGAGCTGGCCGAGCACCCGATCGAGAAGACCGGCGCCAAGCTGCGTCCGATGATGAGCTGGCTGAAGTAGCGGCACCCTTTTTCCGCGGGAGAAGCCCGCGCCCCCGCGACGGTCGACGTCATGGGGGCGCGGGCTTCTTCCTGCGGCCTTCCAGGAGGGTTCGCGCTCTCCTCCCGGCCCGGGTCAGTGCTTGGCGAAGTCCTGGGTCCAGTACGGCCCGCGTGAGCTGTCGGCCATGCCGACCCCGATGTGGGTGTAGGCGCAGTTCATGATGTTGCGCCGGTGGCCCTCGCTGTTCATCCACGCCTTGACCACGGCGGCCGGGGTCCGCTGACCCCAGGCGATGTTCTCCGCCCAGGCCGACATCGGGCGGAAGCCGGACGCCTTGATCCGGTCCGTCATGGTCCGGCCGTCCTGGGAGGTGTGGCTGAAGTAGTTCTTCGCCGCCATGTCGTCGGAGTGGCCCTGGGCGGCCGAGCGCAGCTGCGGGTCGTGCTTGAGCGGGGCGCAGCCTCCGGCCTGCCGTTCGACGTTGGTCAGCCGCACCACCTCGTCCTGGGCGGACGAGCCCTGGGAGGCGGTGGGGGTCGGCGTCGCGGCCGGCGGGAGGGTGGGGGCGGCGGTGGGTGCGACTGTGGGGGTGACGGGGGGCGTCGTCGGGGCCGGTGACGGCGTGCCCGTGGCGGAGCACGAGAGGCGGACCGCCTTCGACCGGCCCGTGTTCCCCCGGTAGTCGGTGACGACGGAGTAGTAGACGCCGGGAGCGCACCGCAGCGCGACGGTGACCCGCCCGTTGCCTCCCCTTCTGGCCGCGCTCTTGACGACGGGGTCCGTACCGGTCACGGCACGCTTGATCCGGATGCGGACCAGGGCGGTGTCGGAGCAGCCCAGCCGGGCGGCGGAGGCCTGGATCCGCCCCGCGGGGGTGACGTAGGGGCTGGCCGCGTACACCCGGCACTCGGCCGGTTCCGCCCGTCCGGCCTGCGGGGCCGCCGCTGCCTGAGCCACGGCCGTCGGCGCGCCGAGCGCGGCCAGACTGCCGATGCACGCAAGCACTCCTAGCGGTCTACGCATGTCGGTTCCTCCAGATTGTTGGGCGCTGGATGGATTCCGCATTCTGTCGGGGTTACATCGCCCCTGTCACTAAATTCCGGACAATAACTTTGAGTTCCAGGTAAACCAGAGTGATCCAAGAGACGTCTGTGGTGTCCGGATCAACGGGCCGCAGCCCCGGTGTCCTGCGGGCTGGGCGGCGCTTTGAGGCAGCGCTTCGACGGCGCTTCGAGGCGGCGCTTCGACGGCGCTTCGAGGCGGTGGCCCGCGGGTTTCGGACCCGGCGCCGGACGGCTCCCGGCCGACCGGCGCCGGAGAGGTCTCACCCGGTCAGCACTGGACGGGCTTCAGCCAGGAGCACTCCAGATCGGAGGACCGCGGCGTCGACTGGCGGAGCCGGACGTCGGCCACGTCCGCCGGAGCGGTCCGGCTGAACTGGGCGAGGCGGACAGCGATCTTGTCTTCGATGTCCTTGGGAGAGCCGGACAGGAACTGGTTGAGCATCACCGAGAAGACCAGGAGCTCGCGGTCCGCGCTGGTCACGTAGCCCGACAGGGCCGTGACGCCGGTCATCGACCCCGTCTTGCCGTGGAGGTTCCCCGCGGCGGGGGTGCCGGCCATCCGGCTGCGCAGCGTGCCGCCGACCAGCCGGTCCTGAACTCCGGCGATCGGCAGCGCGTCGTACCAGGTGGTGAACCAGGGCTTGGACCGCAGCGCGACCAGCAGGCTCGTGACGCCGTCCGGGGTGAGCCCGTCCGCCCTGGACAGTCCCGAGCCGTCCCGCAGGCGCAGCGTCGGCATGCCGTTCGCCCTGGCGAAGGAGGCGACGGCCGCGAGCCCGGCCTCCCACGTTCCCGCGCCGGAGACCTTGCGCCCGATGGACTTGGTCAGGATCTCGGCGTGCATGTTGTTGCTGAGCTTCAGGAACGGCACGAGCAGCTCGCTCAGCGGCATCGACCGGTGGGAGGCCACGACGGCGGCGTCCCCGGGAGTCGCCTGGCGGAGCGGCTGCCGCCGTACCCGCACACCGTGCCTGGCCAGCGCCCTGCCGAAGAGCGAGAGGGCGTGGCCGGTCGGGTCGTCCACGGTGACCAGCGTGTTGTGGGGGCCCGCGACGGTCCCGGTGACGAGCACGGTGTCGCTCCCGTGCGGCCTGCGGACCGACACCTCGGTCCTGGAGCCCGTCGTCGCCTGGTTGACGATTCTCAGGTGGCCGGTCTCGGGGGTGGTCGACACCTTGGCGGGTCTGCCCTCGGCGTCTCCGGGGGCGAGCGAGACGATGACGGAGCCGGCGTCGTAGTCGGTGTCGGGGGAGGCGGTCAGCGCGGAGATCTGTCCCGCGTAGTAGTACGGCTCGTCGTCCCAGGTCCAGTCGGTGCCGAGCCGTACCGCGTCGAACCAGGTGTCGTCGGCGACCAGGCCGCCGCGGACCACCCTGATCCCCGCGTCGGCCACGCGGGCGGCCAGCGCGTCGTAGTCGGCGGCGAGCATGGTCGGGTCGCCGGTCCCCCTGAGGTACAGGTTCCCGGTGAGCGTCGAGCCCTTCCTGTCGCCGGTGGACAGCACGTCGGTGGTGAAACGGAAGTCCAGGCCGAGGGTGTCGACCGCGGCCGCCGAGGTCACCAGCTTGGCGTTCGAGGCGGGGGTGAGGATCTTGCCGGGGTCCAGGGCGTAGAGCTGCTCGCCCGTGGCGGCGCTCCTGACCGCCACCCCCGCCCGCGCCGGGGTCAGCCGCGCGTCGGAGAGGATCCGGTCGAGGTCTTCGACCAGGTCGGCGACCCCCGGGGCGGGGCCGAGGGCGCTCGCCGGGGCCCCGGAGGGGAAGGGGGCCCAGGCGAGCGTGGCGAGCAGGAGGACGCAGATCGTGGCGCGTCGTGATGGCCGCAAGGGTTCTCCACTGCGTAGACGTCTTTACGATCATGGATTTTCACAGGGCGGGCGCGGGCGCACAGGGATACGGAGATTTTCCTTCTTTCTGGGCGGTCGTCGGTGGGCTTGAATGTGGCCATGGTCAAACCGGGGTCCGTTCCCCCCGCCTCCGCCCAGACCGTGTCCCGCTCCGTGCGCGTCGGCTACGGTGTCGGCTCGGTCTGCACCGCGACCTTCTCCACGGTCCCCGGGCTGCTGCTGTTGTTCTACATGACCAACGTGCTGGCGGTCCCCGCCTGGATCGCGGGCCTGGTGGTCTTCCTGCCCAAGCTCTGGGACATGTTCGTCAACCCCTGGGTCGGCCGGCGTTCGGACCGCACGGTCTCCCGCTTCGGCGCGCGCCGCCCCTGGATGCTCCTGGGCGTGCTGACCCTGCCGGTGACGTTCGCGCTGACGTTCGCGGGGCCGCCGCTCACCGGCGTGCCCGCCGCGCTGTACGTCGCGTTCTTCTACTTCCTCACCGCGACCGCGTACGCCTTCTACGAGGTGCCCTACAAGGCGATGCCCGCCGAGATGACCGACGACTACCACGAGCGCTCCTCGCTGCTGCAGTGGAAGATGTTCTTCGTCGGCGTCGCGATCCTGCTGTCCGGCGCGGTCGCGCCCGCGATCGCGGGCACGGAGGCCTCCGGCTACCGGCTCATGGGCCTGGCCGTCGGGGCGGTGCTGCTGGTGTCGATGCTCGTCTCCTTCCTCGGCACGGCCGCCGCCCCGACGGTGGCCAGGGCCGAGGCCGAGCCGTCGATCAGGGCGCAGTTCGCCGCGGCCCGCTCCAGCGGGACGTTCACGGTGCTGCTCGCGCTGAGCTGCGCGCAGATGTTCGCCGCGGGAGCGCTGCTGGCGGGCGCGCCGTACTTCGCCACCTACGTCCTGGGCGACCCGGGGACGACCACCACGCTCTTCCTGTGCGTCGTCGGCCCGCTGCTGGTCACGATGCCGTTGTGGGTCCGTCTTTCCCGGCGTTACGACAAGCGGGGGGCGATGAACCTGGGGTCCGCGCTGTTCGCGGCAGGAGCGGTCGGGATGGCGTTCGCGGGGGAGTTCGGCGCCGTGTACGCCCACCTGTGCGTGCTCGTCGTCGGCGTCGGCTACGCGGGGCTCCAGCTGCTGCAGTTCTCGATGCTGTCCGACGTGATCGCCCACGACGCCCTGGTCACCGGCAGGCGTCGCGCGGGGGTGTTCACCGGGCTCTGGACGGCCTGCGAGACCGTGGTCTTCGCTTTCGGCGCGCTCGTGCTCGGCTGGCTGCTCGCGGTGACCGGGTTCGTGGAGTCCGCCCCGGGGACGCGGGTCGCGCAGCCGGAGGCGGCGGTGACGGCCGCGCTGTACGGCGGGACGCTGCTTCCCGCGCTCTTCGCCGTGATCGGACTGCTGCTGACGACGCGCTACACCCTCACCGCGGAGACGCTCGGGGCCGCGGAGACGCTCAGATCAGCTGGGGAGTGATCACCAGGAAGACGCAGTCCCCGAAGGACAGGACGTCGCCGGGGCGGACCTTCGCCGGCCCGACCAGCCGCCAGTCGTTCAGCCGGGTGCCGTTGAGTGAGCCGAGGTCGACGACGATCCATCCCTCCCCGTCGCGGCGGAGCTCGGCGTGCACCCGGGACACGGTCAGGTCGGCCAGGACCAGGTCGCAGGCCGACCCCCTGCCGACCACGTAACGGGTGCGGCTGTCGCCGGGCAGCGCCAGCCTGGGCAGCCTCGGACGCCGCCAGGCGGACTCCACGCGCTTGGTGAAGTCGGACGCCGAGGAGACGATCTCGGTCACCATCCGGCGGAACCGGCCGCGTTGCGGCAGATCGGCGACCAGGTTCTCGAGCTCGCCCTGGTTCTGGGCGCGCAACGCCATGTCCACTCGGCCGAGGAACGTGTCGTGCGAGAGGCGACCCTCGACGGCGCGGTCACGGAGCTCGCTGATCGCGCGATCGCGGTCCCCATCGGACGCGCGGGACGGGGGATGCGTCGAGCTCATCCCCTGAGTATCAGCCCCAGCGGTGGAACCTGTCCAGAATATGCGGATCTCTTGCTCCGGTTGCCGTGACCATACTGAGTATGCATACTCAGTATCCATGGCGATCAGACAAGGGCTTCTCGCTCTGCTGAGTCGGGGGTCCCGCTACGGCTACCAGTTGCGGACCGAGTTCGAGGCGTCCACAGGGGCGACCTGGCCGCTCAACATCGGCCAGGTCTACACGACGCTCTCCCGCATGGAACGCGACGGTCTGGTGAGCCCCGGCGAGCAGGACGACCAGGGCCGGGTCGTCTACACGATCACCGAGGCCGGTCGGGCCGAGATGGAGCGATGGTTCAGCACCCCCGTCGTCCAGGCCGACCGGCCTCGGGACGAACTGGTCATCAAGCTCGCGATGGCCGTCACCGCCGGCGCCGACGTGCGGCCCGTCATCCAGGCCCAGCGCGTGGCGACCATGCGCACGCTGCAGGAACTGACCCGCGCCAAGCGGGCGAACGTCGAAGGCCCCGCGCAACGGCTGGTGCTCGACTCGATGATCTTCCAGGCCGAGGCCGAGCAGCGCTGGCTCGACCACTGCGAGGCAGTGCTCGCGGCATCCTCCCAGACGCAGGAGAGACAAAGATGAGTTTCGATCCGGTCTTACGGCTCGCGGACGTGAGCCGCGTGCACGGCGAAGGACCGCAGGCCGTACGGGCGCTGCGGGGGGTGAGCCTGGACGCCGCCGCGGGGGAGCTGATCGCGGTGATGGGCCCTTCCGGATCCGGGAAGTCCACGCTGCTCAACCTCGCGGGCGGCCTCGACACGCCGACCTCCGGCACCGTGGTCGTCGAGGGCACGCCGCTGTCGAACCTGTCGGCCGGGGAGCTCGCCGGGCTCCGCCGCCGCCACGTCGGCTACGTCTTCCAGGACCTCAACCTGATCCCCTCGCTGACCGCCGCGGAGAACGTCATGCTCCCGCGCGAGCTGGACGGCGTCAGGGCGAGGCGGGCCAGGCAGGAGGCGGCGGAGGTCCTCGCCGACGTCGGCCTCGCGGACGTCGCCGACCGCTTCCCCGACGAGATCTCCGGCGGCCAGCGCCAGCGGGTCGCCATCGCCCGCGCGCTGGTCGGGGAGCGGCGGCTGATCCTGGCCGACGAGCCGACCGGGGCCCTCGACACCCCGACCGGCGACGACATCCTCCAGCTCCTGCGCGCCCGCTGCGACGCGGGGACGACGGTCCTGCTCGTCACGCACGAACCCCGCTACGCCGCCTGGGCCGACCGGGTGGTCTTCCTGCGCGACGGCGAGATCACCGACTCCACCTCGGCTCCCATGGAGAGCGCCCGATGAGCGCCCTCCTCGCCGCGCTGCGGATCTCCCGCAGGGACATCGGGCGCGCCAGGGCGCGCAGCGCGCTCATCGTGGTAATGATCGGCCTGCCGGTCCTCGCCATGACCGCCGCCCTCACGCTGTTCGCCACGGATGACATCCGGCTGGAGGAACGGCTGACCATGGAGCTCGGCGTGGCCGACGCCAGACTGGTCGACACAGGCCAGGCCAGGCCGATCCGGCAGAGCGCGAACGGCGAGTACTGGGAGCCCGGCGGCGGCGAGAGTCGGCGGAGTCCGAGGTCCAGGGCGGAGATCCAGGCCCTGGCCGGGCCCGGAGCGCGGGCCGTCCCGATGAACCTGATCACCAGTGAGTACTGGGCGGGCGACGCCTACGACTGGGTCACGGGCATGGAGCTGGACCTGCGGGACCGGGTGACGAACGGCATGTTCCCCCTGCTCCAGGGGCGTTATCCGCAGGCCGCCGACGAGGTGGTGGTCACCGCCTCCCTGAGGGCGGCCGTCGGGACGACGATCCGCTACACCCGTAAGGACACGGCGAAACGCGTGGTGGGCAGGGTGGTCGAACAGTCGACCGGCGTGGGCGCGTCGATCATCGGACTGCCCGGCTCGCTGCCCTCCGCCACGTCCGGCGACGCCGACCAGAGCTACTGGCTGCTGGACACCCCGGCCCCGGTCACCTGGGCGGAGACGCTCCGGCTCAACCGGGCGGGGGTGGCCGTGCTGTCGCCCGCGGTGCTCGCCGACCCGCCGCCGACGGGTGACGGGAACGGGCAGGCCCTCGACGACAGCCTGACGGGCAGCAGCGCGACGTCGACGATCGTCGCGGCCGTCATGGGGATCGCCCTGGCCGTCATCGAGGTCGTGCTGCTGGCGGGCCCGGCCTTCGCCGTGGGCATCCGGCGCCGCCGCAGGGAGCTCGCGCTCATCTCCGCCCAGGGCGGCTCGGGCCGCCACCTCAAGCTGGTCGTGCTGGCCGACGGGCTGACCCTGGGCCTGGTGGCCGCCGTGCTCGGCTCGGTCCTCGGCCTCGGTGTCGCCAGGGCGGTCGTGGCCTACCGGGGGAGCTGGCCCGAGGGCGACATGGGGCCGTTCGAGGTGCCCGCCGGGCAGATCGCGCTGGTCGCCGCGCTCGGCCTGTTCAGCGGAGTCGCGGCGGCCGTGGTGCCCGCCGTGCAGGCCGCGAGGGCGGACGCGGTCGTGGCGCTCGCGGGCCGTCGGGCCGAGACCCGCGACCGGGCGGGATGGCCGCTGGCCGGGCTGGTCCTGCTCGGGGCGGGGGTCGCGGCGATGCTCTACGGGACCTGGAGCACCGAGGCGATGATCTTCTTCGGCGGGGTGCTCGGGCTGCTCGGCCTGGTCATGCTGACCCCCCGGCTGGTCAGGCTGATCGGCGGACTGGCCGGAGGGCTCCCGCTGCCCCTCCGGCTGGCCGTCCGCGACGCCTCCCGCAACCGGGGCCGCACCGCTCCCGCCGTCGTGGCGGTGCTGGCCGCCGCGGCCGCGTTCAGCACCGTCGCCGTCGGCGTGACCAGCAGTCAGGAGCTGGCGCGGCAGTACGGCTGGGAAGGCTACCCGCGGGGCGCGATGATGATCTACGGTGACGACGTCACCGAGGAGTCCTGGAAGAGGATCAGGCCGATCGTCGCCGAGGCGCTCGCCGGCGTGCCGTTGCTGGAGGCCTACCAGGCCGTCGACGACGAGGGCAGGGTGGTGGACTTCGCCTGGACGAACAACGTCTGCGAGCGATGCACCACCCGGTTCGGGGCGCTGCGCGGCCTTCCCGCGGGCGGGCCCGACCTGCTGCGCTTCCTGATGGGCCGTACCGACCCGGCGGCCGAGGCCGCGCTGGCCGCGGGCAAAGCGGTGATCTTCCACCCGAAGGCGGTCGTGGACGGCGAGGTCAGCCTGTCCGCCGCGAGCCTGAGGCCGGACGCGCCGGACGGGCGGAAGATCGCCGTGCCCGCGGTGACCGCCACCGTCCAGGGGCCTTCCATCGTGCTCGGCGTGATGCCGGTGAGCGCGATCACCAAGACCGGTTTCACCTCCAGACTCGGTCACCTCATCGTGGATCCGGCGGTCGCCCGCCTGACCTCCGAGCAGAGGCAGCGGCTCGGCGAATCGGTGCGCGCCGTCACCCGCAACGTCGAGATCGGGGGAGACGACCGGTCGGACAGGGTCAACCTCGTCATGTGGGTCATGGCGGCTCTGGCGTCGGTCGTGGTGCTCGGCGGCACGTTCGCCGCCGCGGGGCTGGCGGCCGCGGACGCCCGACCCGACCTGAGCACGCTCTCCGCGGTCGGGGCGCCGCCCTGGACGCGCAGGACGGTGGCGGCGGGGCAGGCGGTGTTCGTCGCCGGGCTCGGGGTGCCTCTCGGACTGCTCGTCGGGCTGGTCCCCGGATTCGCCATGGCGAGCCAGTCCGCCCTGCAGGTGAGCAGACTGCGGGAGGTCGGGCTCAACGGGATCCCCTACCCGAAGGTGGAGATGGCCCTCAGCGCGCCGTGGCTCTCGCTTGTCGCCGTCGGGGTCGGGCTGCCGCTGGCGGCGGGGCTGATCGCGCTGGTGTTCGCCAGGACCGGGGTCACGCTGACACGGCGGACGGGATAGCCGACGCCGGGCGGCGAAGCCCCACGGGCAGGGGCGCGGACGCTCCGCGGCGGAGCGGCGGTCCCGCCTCGGCGGGACCGCCGCTCCGGCTCAGTCGGTGACGTCGGCGCAGACCACGTGGGCGCCGATCTCTATCATCCGCTGCTCGCTGCGCGCGTCCGCCACCCTGGCCATCAGGATCGGCGCCTCGCTCGCCGCGAGCTGCGGCAGCCGGGCGCGCACCCCGCGGTGTATGTCCCTGACCACGTCCTCCGCCGCCGACATGTGCACCTTGACGTGCAGCATGATCCCCGGAGCCCCCGAGGAGGTCTTGGCCTCGGAGATCCACACGTGGTGGACGAGCGGGTAGTCGGCGAGCACGAGGGAGATCGCGGTGCGCAGCGCGGGCAGGATCGGATGGTCGCACCGCCGGTAGCCGGGGTCGACCATCTGCATCGGCCCGGACAGGTGGGGGCGCGGCGCGGGGATCCACGGCTGGGCGGGCGCCGCGGGGGTGGGGGTCCTGCGCGGGCTCACCGTCGAGGTGCGCGGGACCGTGGCCATCGCCCCGGTCGCGTACGCCGTGGGAGCCGCGCTCGACAGCGCGGGGGTGGGCCCCGTGCGCGTCGAGAGCAGGTAGCGCTGGAGGTCCTCGATCGGCACGGCCGCCGCCGCGGGGCCCGCGGCGTCGATCACGATCTCCCGCACGCCGGTGACGCGCTGGATGTCGAGGATGGTGTCGACGTCGCAGGCCGACAGGGAGTGGCTGCCCCGATGGCGCGCGTAGGTGCTCGAGGAGGTGTATCCGAGCAGGACGCGGTCACCGGCCTGGGTCGTGCCGAGCACGACGGAGCGGTCGGGCCGTACGGCAACCAACAGCCCCCCTTCGGCCAGCGCTGCGAGAAGCCGGTGGGGGCCTCCGTGCTGCGAGAGCACGTCGCCGAGAGCTGGGTTCCCGATGCTCATATAAGGAACCTTAGGTAGTGAACCACGGCTTATCAGGGTAATCGTGAAGATTTCTCTGTATCAAGACCAAGATGAATTTTGTGGGCATGGAACGTGTACGAGGTGGGTACGTGTCTCGGATCCCGGGACACTCGTGAACGCGTTCACAAGCGCAGATAGACTACGTGAGGTCCATGCAGCAGCCTCCACGTCTCCAAAGGATCTAGCCTGTGAACAAGCCCGTCGTACTGGTCGCAGAGGAACTCTCCGAGGCCGGTCTCGCTGTCCTGGGAGCGGACTTCGAAGTCCGCCACACCGACGGCGCCGACCGTGCCCAGTTCCTGCCCGCCCTCGCCGACGTGGACGCGCTCATCGTGCGCAGCGCCACCCAGGTGGACGCAGAGGCGATCGCCGCCGCGCCCAAGCTCCGCGTGGTCGCCCGCGCGGGTGTCGGTCTCGACAACGTGGACGTGGAGGCCGCGACCAAGGCCGGCGTCATGGTCGTCAACGCGCCCACCTCCAACATCACCAGCGCCGCCGAGCACACCGTCGCGCTGATCCTCGCCTCCGCCCGCAACGTCGCCCAGGCGCACCTGGCGCTCAAGGGCGGCGAGTGGAAGCGCTCGAAGTACACCGGCGTCGAGCTCGACGAGAAGGTCGTCGGCATCCTCGGCCTCGGCAAGATCGGCCAGCTGGTCGCCCAGCGCCTGCAGCCGTTCGGCGTCGAGCTGATCGCCTACGACCCCTACCTGCAGCCCGCCCGCGCCGCCCAGATGGGCGTCAGGCTGGCCTCGCTGGAGGAGGTCCTGCGCGAGTCCGACTTCATCACCGTGCACCTGCCCAAGTCCAAGGAGACCGTCGGTCTCATCGGCGACCGGGAGCTCCACCAGGTCAAGCCGTCGGTGCGCCTGATCAACGTCGCCCGCGGCGGCATCATCGACGAGGGAGCCCTCTACTCCGCGATCAAGGAAGGTCGCGTCGCGGGCGCGGGCATCGACGTGTTCCCGAAGGAGCCCGTCACCGACAGCCCGCTGTTCGAGCTGGACCAGGTCGTCGTCACCCCGCACCTGGGCGCCTCGACCCACGAGGCCCAGGAGAAGGCGGGCACCCAGGTCGCGCGCAGCGTGAAGCTCGCCCTCGCCGGGGAGTTCGTGCCGGACGCCGTCAACGTCCAGGGCGGCGCGGTCGCCGAGGACGTCAAGCCGGGCCTGCCGCTGGCCGAGAAGCTCGGCCGGGTCTTCACCGCCCTCGCGGGCGAGGTCGCCACCAAGCTCGACGTCGACGTGCGCGGCGAGATCGCCTCCCAGGACGTCCGCGTGCTGGAGCTGGCCGCCCTCAAGGGCGTCTTCACCGACGTGGTCGAGGACTCTGTCACCTACGTCAACGCCCCGCTCCTGGCCAAGGACCGCGGCGTGACCGTCGAGCTGGTCACCAGCTCGGACAGCCCCGACTGGCGCAACGTCGTGACCGTCCGCGGCGTCCTCGCCGACGGCCGCGCCGTCTCGGTGTCCGGCACGCTCTCGGGGCCGCGCCAGATCACGAAGATCGTCGAGGTCAACGGCTACCAGATGGAGATCGAGCCGACCGACCACCTGTCGTTCTTCACCTACGTCGACCGTCCCGGCGTCGTCGGCGTCGTCGGCCGCATCCTCGGCGACCACGGCATCAACATCGCCTCCATGCAGGTGGCCAGGGACGTCAAGGGCGGCAAGGCCCTCATCGCGCTGACCGTCGACTCCGCCATCCCGTCCGAGGTGATCGACCAGATCGGCGACGAGATCGGCGCCGACAGCGGCCGCTCGGTCGACCTGGCCGACTAGTCCCCGTCTCTCCACGGCTGCGGCTGCCGTCCCCGGTTCTCCCGGGGCGGCAGCCGTCTCCGTTTCCGGAGACAACCGTCGCCGTCTCAGTATGTGAGAAATCTGTACGAGGGGCGAGACGGCATCTTGACCGCCAGGTAACATGGCATGAAATGCGCCAGGTTCTCGTACTCATTACCTGCCGCGGCGAGGCCTGACAGGGGCGGGCCGGCAGCTCGTCGCGGTGTGATGGCGCTCGCCGGCCCAAGGCTCCCTCTTCGCCGATCCGCGACCCGGATCCGCGATCTCGAGCCCGATCCGGATTCGCGACCGGAATCCGGTCCCTCTCCCTTCATGCTCCTGTGCGACCGAGACGAGAAGCGTCATGTATGACATGTATCCCTGGAACCGTCCCGAGGACACCGAGGACGAGGCCACCCAGGCTCTCCAGACCGCCCTGGACCGCCGCGACAACGGCGGGGTTCCCCCGCGCTCGTAGGAATCCCTCCGCGCCTCGCCGCGAACCCCGCCGGGCGCGCGGCGAGCCGGTCGGCTCACCGCGCGCCCACACCCGTGAGAGACGGGGTCAGGAGGCGATCGCGGGGGATGTGGCCGCAGGGACGGCCGGCTGCGTGGGCTGCACGGTCTGCGTGGGCTGCGTCGCCTGTGCCGCCTTCGCGGCCTCTGCGGCCTGCTTGGCCTCCCTGGCCTGCTCGGCGCGCTGAACGGCGACCTTGACGCCCTTGGGGTCGGGGCGGACGGCGCCCACGAAGCTGGAACGACGCCATGCGCCCAGCTTCTCCACCTTGACCACGTCGCCGGTGCGCGGGGCGTGGACCATGTAGCCGGGCTTGCTGACCATGCCGACATGGCCGAGATTGTGGAAGAAGACCAGGTCGCCCGGCCTGAGGTCCTTCCAGGCGATCTTCTTGGAGAACGCGGAGTACTGCTGGGCGGCGGTGCGCGGCAGGTGGATCCCGGCGGCGCCGTACGCGCGGAGCATCAGGCCGGAGCAGTCGAAGCCGCCGTTGCCGGTGCCACCCCAGACGTACGGGGTGCCGCGCTTGGACATGGCCCACTTCAGGGCCTTCCGCCAGGCGAGGGGTTTTTTCTTGACCTTGGAGAGTTTGCCGAGAGCGACAGGGGCCTCGGCCGCGACGCGGGTGGCGGAGGCGGGGAGGGAGTCGTTCGGGCCGGGGGCGGGGCTCGCGACAAAGGCGCCGGCCCGCGCTGTGGCGAGGGCGGGGGACGCGAGCGGGGAGTCGGCCCGCGCGATGGCGGGGGTCGCGAACACGGTGGCGCCGGTGACGATCAGGGTCAGGACACGGGGGTAAGTCTTGCCGGTCAGGATCGTTCCTTCCATAAGGCCGGCCGGGTGAGCTGTCGGGCTCGGGCGTGAAGGTCGCCCTACGGCGCGAGAAGGCGCCGATTCGCCCCAAGGGATCTGTGAAGAGCGGCCGGAGATCTGCTCCGTCGAGCGGAGGTGAGGGCTCCGGGCGCGTCACGGAACCCAGAAGTGGTTCCCCGGCTCCGTGCAGGCCGAAAGGGGGGATGGCCTGCGCGGATTAGGCGACGATGCGAATGGCCAGGACCTTAACGAAACGGTCAAAAGATCGCAAACAGGACAAAGTTCATGAGCCCTGTTCGGTGAAGATATGTCCGATGGGTGAGATCGGTGTTCGATTAACGAGACGGACCGGTAAGGTGCGTGCATGGATTCGCGCAACATTCGCCTGGCCGTCATCCCCGGGGACGGGATCGGAGTCGAGGTCGTCACCGAGGGCCTGAAGGTCCTCGAAGCCGTTGGCACCAAGGTGGAGACCACCACCTACGACCTGGGGGCCAAGCGGTACCACGAGACCGGTGAGGTCCTTCCCGAGGCGGTCCTCGACGAGCTGCGCGGATACGACGCGATCCTGCTCGGAGCCGTCGGCGACCCCAGCGTCCCGCCGGGCATCCTCGAGCGCGACCTGCTGCTCAAGCTCCGCTTCGAGCTCGACCACTACGTCAACCTGCGCCCGGTCAAGCTCTTCCCCGGCGTCGAGACCCCGCTGGGCAAGTCCCGCCCCGAGGACATCGACATGATCGTCATCCGCGAGGGCACCGAAGGCCTCTACGCGGGCGCGGGCGGCGTGCTGCGCCGCGGCACCCCGCACGAGATCGCCACCCAGGAGTCGCTGAACACCGCCTACGGCGTCGAGCGCGTCGTCCGCTACGCCTTCGAGAAGGCCCTCGGCAGACCGCGCAAGAAGCTGACGCTGGTCCACAAGACCAACGTCCTCACCTTCGCCGGTGACCTCTGGGCCCGCACCGTCGACCGGGTCAGCCTGGAGTACCCCGACGTCACGACCGACTACTCCCACATCGACGCCGCCTCGATGTTCTTCGTCAACCAGCCCGAGCGGTTCGACGTGATCGTCACCGACAACCTCTTCGGCGACATCATCACCGACATCGGCGCCGCCATCGCCGGTGGCATCGGCCTGGCCGCCAGCGGCAACGTCAACCCCGACCGCACCTCGCCCAGCATGTTCGAGCCGGTCCACGGCAGCGCCCCCGACATCGCGGGCCAGGGCAAGGCCGACCCGACCGCGACGATCCTGTCGGTCGCCATGCTTCTCGACCACCTCGGCCTGGCCGAGGAGGCCGCGAAGGTCGAGCAGGCCGTGGCCGAAGACCTGGTCGAGCGCCAGACCGGCTGGGCCAGCCGGACCACCCACGAGATCGGCGACGACATCACCGCCCGAGTAGCCGGCTGAGGAAGCCGCCTACCCGACCTCAGACGCGCCTGGCGGCTCACCCGAGCCGCCGGGCGCGTCTTTTTTGTTCGTCGCCACAACGACAGTGCCGGATTTCGGCATAGATGCAGTAGTTTCCCGTTACCTGCTCCATCGCAGAATGGACTCAGGTGCAGTCCGTCACAAAGAGAAGGATCTCCGTCATGACCACCGCTCAGAAGCTCAGCTTCGACGTGCAGCTCTCCGACCACGCTCGCACCGCGGCCGAGCGGGAGCAGGTACTGGCGAGTCCCGGATTCGGTCAGACCTTCACCGACCACATGATCTCCATCGACTACACGGAAGGGGAGGGCTGGCACGACGCGCGGCTCACGCCGTACGGTCCGCTCACCCTCGACCCGGCGACCGCGGTCTTCCACTACGCCCAGGAGTTCTTCGAGGGGCTGAAGGCCTACCGCCAGGAGAACGGGGCGGTCGCCTCCTTCAGGCCGTACGCCAACGCCGCCCGCTTCAACGCGTCGGCCCTGCGGATGGCCATGCCGGAACTGCCGGAGGAGACGTTCGTCGAGTCGCTGGAGCTTCTCGTCCAGACCGATCGCGACTGGGTCCCCACGACCCCGGGTCACAGCCTCTACCTGCGCCCCTTCATGATCGCCACGCAGGCGGCGCTCGGCGTGAACTACCCCTCCAGGTCCTACCGCTACATGGTGATCGCCTCTCCCGCGGCCGCCTACTTCGGCGGGGACAAGGCCGTCTCGGTCTGGCTGTCCACCGAGTACACCCGCGCCGCCCCCGGCGGCACCGGCTTCGCCAAGTGCGGCGGCAACTACGCGGCGGCCTTCGTCGCCCAGCGCCAGGCCGTCGAGCAGGGCTGTGACCAGGTGGTCTGGCTCGACGCGAACGAGCACCGCTACGTCGAGGAGATGGGCGGGATGAACCTGTTCTTCGTCTACGGCGACCGCCTGCTCACCCCCGCCCTCACCGGCACGCTCCTGCCCGGCATCACCCGCGACTCGATCCTCTCCCTGGCCGCCGACCTCGGTCTGACCGCGGAGGAGGGGCGCCTGTCGATCGAGGAGTGGCAGGCGGGCTGCGAGTCCGGCGAGCTCACCGAGGTCTTCGCCTGCGGCACGGCGGCGGTCGTGAGCCCGGTCGGCTCGGTCAAGGGCTCCGACCGCGCCTGGATCATCGGCGACGGCACCCAGGGTCCCGTCACGGCCAAGATCCGCGAGGCGCTGGTCGGCATCCAGTACGGCTCCCGCCCCGACACCCGCGGCTGGATCCACAAGATCTGCTGATCCCCGAAGGGAAGGCCCAGCCCACCGGCTCGGGCCTTCCCTGGTTTTCCCGGATCGGGGACGTGAGGCGACTGTCTTCGGGGCGATGCTCGTCCACCGGCGACACAGTGTCCCCTTGGTCCTCCTGGTGCTCTTGGTCCTCGTGGGTCGCCTGGTCCGCTTGGCCCTCTGGGTTCGCTGGGCAGAGAGCCAAGCTGACCAGCCCGAACAGGCGCCCCAAGCCCCCGATCCACGAAACAGTCCCTATGAGGAACACATCAGACCGTGGCAGGCGATGGCGGACACCGCGAGGGCGAGGTTCCAGCCGTGAACACCCCGGGAGTCCTGGAACCTCTCCTGTCGCCGGTTCTCGTCAGTACTTGCGAATCACGGTGAGTCCGTCGGCGATCGGGAGCATCAACGAGGTCACCCGGCTGTCCGCCATGACCAGGTCGTTGAACTCGCGGATGCCCCTGGTGGCCTCGTCGACGCTGGGGTCGGCGACGCGTCCCTTCCAGAGGGTGTTGTCGACCAGGATCAGGCCGCCGGACGCGAGGCGGGACATGAGGATCTCGTAGTAGACGGGATAGTTGGGCTTGTCGGCGTCGATGAACGCCAGGTCGACGGGCTGGTCCGCAGGGAGCTCGCGCAGCCGCTCCGCGGCCGGGCCGATCCTGAGGTCCACCCGTTCGGCGATTCCGGCCTTCTCCCAGTAGCGCCGGGCGATCGCCGTCCAGTCCTCGTTGATGTCGAAGCAGGTCAGTCTGCCGCCGGGGCCGAGCCCCCTGGCCAGGCAGATGGACGAGTAGCCGGTGAAGGTCCCCACCTCGACCACGTTCCGTGCGCGGCTGAGCTGGACGAGCATGGTGAGGAGCCGCCCCTGGTCGGGAGATATCTGCATGCCCGCCCTGTCGCCGGTGACCTCCCGGGTCTCCAGGGCGAGCGCGTCGAGGACGTCGTCGGGCATCGTGGTGTGCGCGAGCAGATACTGCCCGACGGCCGGGTCCAGATAAGTCGCCTTCATGCAAGCCATTCTTGCCGGTCAGCGGGGGTGTGTGCGAGCGGTTCGCCCCTCGTGTCCACGCCACGCACGTCCCAGATCCTGAGATCGATGTGTCAAGTGGTGTCAGCGTGTGGCAGACTCCGAAGCATCATGTTCTACGGTCTGCTCATTATCGGCAGGCGCGCTGGCTGACAAGGGACACCGCCAGCGCGCAGACCTCTCACGTCCGTGAGGGGTTTTTTTGTTTCTCAGAGCCAAATGAGCGCGCGGCGCAATCATCCGAACCCGCGAAGGAGACTGACATGGCCGACGACCGCTTCCACGTGTACGACACGACGCTCCGTGACGGCGCCCAGCAGGAGGGCCTCAATCTCACGGTGGTCGACAAGCTGGCCATCGCGCGCCAGCTGGACAGCCTGGGCGTCGGCTTCATCGAAGGCGGTTGGCCGGGCGCCAATCCCAAGGACACAGAGTTCTTCAGACGGGCTCGAACAGAGCTCGATCTGAAGCACGCGCAGCTCGCCGCGTTCGGCGCGACCCGCCGAGCAGGTGTGAAGGCGGCCGATGACCCACTGGTCGCCGCGCTGCGCGAATCCGGCGCGCCGGTCGTGACCCTTGTCGCCAAGAGTCACGACCGGCACGTGGAGCTGGCCCTTCGCACGACTCTCCAGGAGAACCTCGCGATGATCCGCGACACGGTCTCTCACCTTCGTGCGGAGGGCCAGCGAGTCTTCCTCGACGCCGAGCACTTCTTCGACGGCTACAAGTCCAACCCAGCCTACGCGCTGGAGGTCCTGCGCACGGCCGCGGAGGCGGGCGCCTCGGTCATCGCCCTGTGCGACACCAACGGCGGAATGCTCCCGGACGAGCTCGCCGAGGTCGTCCACGCCGCCGTCGGGACCTCGGCCAGGATCGGCATCCACTGTCATGACGACACCGGATGCGCGGTGGCCAACACCCTGGCCGCGGTCAAGGCGGGCGCGACCCACGTGCAGGGCTGCGCCAACGGGTACGGCGAGCGGTCGGGCAACGCCAACCTGTTCACCGTCGTGGCGAACCTGCAGCTCAAGCGGGGCTTCGACCTCGTCCCGAGGGAGGCGCTCGCCGACATGACCAGGATCGCGCACGCGATCACCGAGGTCACGAACGTCACCCCGAACTCCCACGCCCCCTACGTGGGCGTCTCCGCCTTCGCGCACAAGGCGGGACTGCACGCCAGTGCCATCAAGGTCGACCCCAACCTGTACCAGCACATCGACCCGGCCATGGTCGGCAACGACATGCGCATGCTCGTCTCCGACATGGCGGGCCGCGCCTCCGTCGAGCTCAAGGGGCGGGAGCTGGGCTACGACCTGTCCTCGGAGACCTCGCGTGTGCTGGTCGAGCGGGTCAAGGACCTGGAGTCGAAGGGCTACACCTTCGAGGCCGCCGACGCCTCCTTCGAGCTGCTGCTCCGCGACACCGTGGCGGGCGGCCGCAAGCGCCGCCACTTCGAGGTCGAGTCCTGGCGGGTGATCGTCGAGCGCACCCGCGGAGGTGAGGTGGTCAGCGAGGCCACGGTCAAGCTGCACGCGAAGGGCGAGCGGATCGTCGCGACCGGCGAGGGCAACGGCCCGGTCAACGCCCTGGACAAGGCCGTGCGGCTCGGGCTGGAGAAGCTCTACCCCGAGCTGGCGGCCGTCGAGCTGATCGACTTCAAGGTGCGGATCCTGGAGGGCACCCACGGCACGGACGCGGTCACGCGCGTGCTCATCACCTCCAGTGACGAGACCGGCGAGTGGGCCACGGTCGGCGTCGACGAGAACATCATCGAGGCCTCCTGGCAGGCCTTGGAGCAGGCCGTCACCTACGGCCTGCTGCGGGCGGGCCACGTCGCCGACTGACCGGCGGGCGGGCCGATCGCCGGCTGACCGGCAGTCCGGTCACGTCGCCGGCTGACCGGCAGTCCGGTCACGTCGCCGGCTGACCGGCAGTCCGGTCACGTCGCCGGGTGACCGGCGGAAGAACCGGCTGACCGGTGGGAGAACCGGGTGACCGGCGGGAGAAAAGGGGGCGCGGCCGCCTGGCCGTACCCCCTTTCACGTCTTCGGGTCTCTCGGCGACGACCTTCAAGACAGGTCGGCGCCCGAGGCCTTGAAACTCACCTGTCCCTTGGAGGTCTGCAGCCGGACCCTGCCGCCGGAGCAGGAGACCGAGGGGTTGTCCGTGCCGGGCACGACGACGGTGAGCAGTGAGTTCTCCGAGGCGGGGGAGAGCACGGCCGGAGCCGCCTGCTTGCGCAGGTAGGCGGGGGAGACCCAGCCCTGGTACGGGTTCTGCCTGCCGCTGACGACCTGCAGTCCGGCCACCGGTTTGCAGGAGGGCATGGACAGCTGGACCAGCGTCGCCTTCCACCCCGCCTTGTCCTTGACCACGACCCGGCCGCCGCCGTTGGAGACGGTGGACAGCTCCCGGGCGAAGTGCCAGACGTTGCTCACCCTGGAACGTCCGGGAACGGTGTCCAGCACCGCCATCACGTCCTGGCCGTGGTTGACGAGCACCGACCGGGTCCTCGGCACGCCGTACGCCTTGTCGGTCAGCCGGTAGCTCTGCCGGTCCTCCCCGACCGAGGACCTGCTCAGAGCGGTGGCCGTCTTCCCTCTGAACCTCGCGCCGACGACGGCGGAGGTGTTGTGCGCCTCGGGCGACATCGTCCAGCGGCGGTAGCCGTTGTTCTCGTAGGAGTGGAAGCCCACGTCGACCAGGACGTCGCGGCCCTGGGCGTAGTAGGTGACGCCCAGGTGGTCCTCGTGGCCGTGGTACTTCAGGCCGGGGCCGAACCGGATGGAGTAGAACGCCGACTCCGGGTCGTCCCACGCGGTGCGCCCGTAGACGTAACCGTTGCCGAACACCCGCACCGTCTTCTTCGGGTGGGCGTACCCGACGGGCCGCACGTCCGCGCCGCCGTCGCCGATCGGGACCATGAACCCGTTCGGCTGCGTCGAATGGGAGATGAAGGCCTCCATCGACTCCCACCGCGTGCTGATCTCGGAGGGAACCTTCCTGCCGCAGTCCTCGATGCGCTCCATCGCGACCTTGAGCCGCTCATAGACGTAGATCGCGTACCGCGGGGCCTGCTCACGCAGCACGCCCTGGGAGTCGACGTCGAGCTTGACGGTCTCGGTCAGCCGCTTGACCGCGAGGTTCGACCACTGCTCGCGGCCGTAGCGGCAGCCGATGCCGAGCAGCGCGATGTCCTGGTCGATCCCGTGGTTGTGGCCCTTCTCGTACAGGGCGGGATCGGCCAGCACCTTGGCGTGCTCGGCCAGGCTCTTGGACAGCCAGGACTCGTTGACGTGCTTGCTGAGACAGACCAGCGCGGGGGCGCGCAACGCGATCGGGTGCTCCTGCCAGGCGTACACGCTGGCCTTCGGACCACCGCGGCGAGGGTTGTCCGCGACCCAGTCCTTGGCGATCTCGGTGGCGCGGGTCAGGTAGGCCTTCTCCCCGGTGGTCTCGTAGTCGGCGACCAGGCGGCCCATCCAGCGCAGCGAGTGGAAGACCATGCTCCAGGAGCGGTTGCGGTAGGGGTCGGTGCGCCAGTTGACGTCCTTGCCCACCTTCACCGGGGGCAGGTCGACGAACTCCACCTGACCGGACATGATCTCCGGCGAGGTGGGCGTCGCGGGCAACCAGTCGCCCTGGCACTCGGCCGTGCGTTTGATCTTGTCCGCAGCCTTCGCCGTGCCGACCGTCGCGCCGCAGGTCAGGGGGAGAATGAGCGAGAGAGCTAGTGCTGTGGTGCGGCGGCGCACGCCAGGCCCCTTCTTCTTCGCGACGCCTGGCGGCGTCGCGGGCTCGGGCGCGTCGACGGCTTCCCTCGTCGCTCGGTCGCTGCGCTCCCTCACTCCTCAGTCCAGCCACCGGCGCGCCGAAGCCTGTCCAGCCACTGGTGTGCCCGAGCCGGTTCCGCCACTGGTGCGCCCAAGCAGGTACGACCACTGGTGTGCCCGAGCCGGTTCCGCCACTGGCGCGTCCGAGTTGGGCTAGTTTAGCGGTGTACGGGCGGGCGCTGTGCTCTGCCAGATGTTGGGGCGGGGAAGGGCGGCGCCGGACTTGGCGGCGGCGGTCCACTCGGCGGTGGTGGCCACCGAGGCGAAGTTGGACTCCATCACCACCAGCACGTGATTGTGCAGCTCCTCGGCCGTCACGGCGCCCATGCGGTTGGACATGGCCACGGTGCCGGTCGCGTCGGACAGGAACTCGACCGCCAGACCGAGGTGGGCGGCGTCACGGGCGGTTGACTCGTCACAGTTCTGCGTCATGTATCCGACGACGGCCAGAGTGTCGATCTCGTGGGCGGCCAGCCACTCGGCCAGGTCCGTCTTCGCGAAGGCCGAGGCCATCGACTTGTCCGTCAGGTGGCTGTACGGCCTGCGCCCGACCTCCTGGTGCAGCTCCCACGAGTCGCTCCCGGCCGCGAACAGCGGGGACTCGACGGGAGCGGTGTGCCTGACCACGATCACCGGGATGTCGTGCTCGTGGGCGGTGTCCATGGCGGTGAGGATGTTCGCCAGGCTCTCCTCGCGAGGGGGATGGGCGATCGGCAGGTTGCCGGTGAAATACTCGTTCTGGACGTCGATGACGATCAGTGCTCGCTTCATAGGTCCAGGTTGACGGGGCGAGCCGCATCGGCGTGATAGGGCTCTCGGCCATTCGTCACGAGAATCACGCCATGTTCATCGCGCCGCCGTGTTCATCGCGACGTCTTCGGCGTCGCGGGTTCGGGCGCTCCCGAGCCGGTGGCCTCCCTCGCCGAAGGTCTCGCGGTAGGCGGTGGGGGAGACTCCCACCTGGCGGCGGAAGTGGGGGCGCAACGCCACCGCGGAGGCGAAGCCCGCGTTGCGGGCCACCACCTCCACGGGCTCCGTCGTCGTCTCCAGCAGCCTCTGCGCGTGCAGGATCCGCTGGTGGAGCAGCCACTGGGCGGGGGTGGTGCCGGTGACCTGGCGGAAGCGTCTGTCGAAGGTGCGGCGGCTCATCATGGCGTGGGCGGACAGGGCGTCCACGGTGAGCTCGCGGTCCAGGTGACGCATGGCCCATTCGAGGGTCTCGCCGAGCGGGTCGCCGGTGGTGGGAACCGGCACCGGATGGTCGATGTACTGGGCCTGCCCGCCGGCCCTGTGCGGCGGCACCACCATGGACCTGGCGATGTCGTTGGCCAGCCGCGAGCCGTACGTCCTGCGGATCAGGTGGAGGCACAGGTCGATGCCGCCCGCGCTTCCGGCCGAGGTCAGCAGGTCCCCCTCGTCCACGTACAGGACGTCGGGCTTGACCTGGATCCGGGGGTAGGTCGAGGCGAGCAGCGGGGCGTAGCGCCAGTGGGTCGCGGCGGGGCGGTCGTCCAGCAGTCCCGCGGCGGCCAGCACGAACGTGCCGAGGCAGAGGCCGACCACCGTCGCGCCCCGGTCGTGGGCCCGGCGCAGCGCCCGCAGCGCCTCGGGCGCGGGCGGGCGGCCGAGCGGGTGCCGCCAGGTCGGCACGATCACCAGGTCGGCCTCGTCCACGGCGTCCAGGTCGTACGGCGCGGACAGCGCGATGCCCGCGTCGGTCCGCACGGGGCCTCCCTCGGCGGCCACCGCGCGCACGTCGAAGTCCGGCAGCCCGCTGCGCCGCTCACCGAAGACCGCGATCGGCACCGACGCCTCGAAAAGCGGGACCTCGTCGAACAACATCACGGCGATCGTCGTGAATCCCATGGCGGGATCCTATCGATGGATGGCTTCCCAGCCACTCGCGAACCTTCCCGTGGCCAGGACACGCTGGTCACATGAGATTCGCCGACATCGTGATCCCCGAGACCGCCGCGACCAGGGCCGCGCTGGAAGTGGCCACCGCCTACTGCTCGCCCGCGCTGCTGAACCACTCCGTACGGGCCTATCTGTGGGCCGCCGCGTACGGCGCGATGAACGACATCGCCTTCGACGCCGAGTTGCTGTACGTCTCCTCGATGTTGCACGACCTCGGCCTGGTCAAGGAGTTCGACAGCCACACCGTGCCGTTCGAGGAGGCGGGAGGGCACCTCGCGTGGGTCTTCGGAGCGGCGGCCGGGTGGCCCGTCGAACGGAGGGTGCGTGCCTCCGAGGTGATCGTGCGCCACATGTGGGACAAGGTCGACGTCGCTGAGGACCCTGAGGGACATCTGCTGGAGCTGTCGACCGGGTTGGACGTCTCCGGAAGACGCCCCGAGGCCTTCCCCGTCGAGCTCAGGGCCGAGGTGCTGGAACGCCATCCCCGTCTCGGCCTTGGCGAGGAGTTCGTCGCGTGTTTCAGGGACCAGGCCGAACGCAAGCCCGACAGCCTGGCCGGGCGGTTCGTGCGCACCGGATTCGCCGAACGCGTCGCGGCGAACGTCCTGGACCGCTGACCCGGACCGCTGACCCGGACCGCTGTTCCGGACCGCTGTTCCGGACCGCTGTTCCGGGCCGCTGTTCCGGGCCGCTGTTCCGGACCGTGGGCGTTCGGGAGAACGCCCCGGTTGGCTGCTCGGATGCCGGTGACCGGCGCCTTCACCGTGTTCGGAGTGCCTCGCCGTCCGGGACGACCCATCGGGCCGGCACGGCGGGCGGCGGCGTGGACGGACGGTGTGCGACCCGGTCAGGACTCGTCTTTGGGGCCGGTGCTCTGGACCACCTCGAACGACCACAGCGTGGCCCCGGTCGCGGCGGGTCCCCTGCCGTGGCCGTGCCCCTGACCGGCTTCCTGGCCCTGTCCCTGCCCGTGGCCCTGTCCGTGGCCGTGACCCTGACCCTGGCCCTGGGCGGCCGCGTCCGCCGCCGCCTGGGCGTGCCCTCGCTGGAAGGCCTGGCTCTCGGTCCACCGTTTGAAGTCCTCCTCGGACCTCCAGCGGGTGTAGACGAGGTACTGGTCGGTGCCCTCCTGCGGACGGAGCAACTCGAACCACTCGAAACCGTCGGCCGACTCCACTATCCCGGCCCGTCCGGAGAAGCGGCGTTCGAGCTCCTCACGCTGTTCGGCGGGGACGGTCAGCACATTGATCTTCACAACGCTCATAAGGCCATCCTGCCCCACAGGCCGTCCCGCCCCACCGGCGACGCCCCCACGCCCTCACCGCCGCCTTTTCCCGCCGCACCCCTGGCCGTGCCGGCCGGAAAACGCCGGGCCCGCGCCGCCGCCGGGCGTCGCAGTGACACGGGCCGCGCGACACGCGCGACGTCAGGCCACCACCCTGCGGGAGTGCGACGGCTCCTCCAGGCTCACCCTGGCGACGGCCGGAACGTGCTCCAGTTCCAGCGCCTGTCGCATGTGGGGGATGGCGTAGGCGCCCAGTCGCTCACGGATCACGCTCATCGGGGCGTTCTCGTCGGCCACGACGCGCAGCCGTACCGCGGGGTGTTCCCTCGTGCCCACCATGGAGGCGCTGGCGCTCAGGACCGCGGGGTGGGCGACGACCTCGCCCGCCACCGCGTTGGCGACGGTGGAGGTGCGGACGTCGGTGACTCCGCCGGAGCCGCTCTCCAGGCGGAAGTCGCCCAGCCGGTCGCGTCGTCCCTGGACCAGCAGCCAGCGCAGTCCGAACAGGGCGAGCACGACCGCCGCCGCGGCGATCGCCCACCACAGCCACGGGTCGTAGCGGGCGAAGGCCGCTCGGACCGGGTCGTTGACCAGTGGCTCTCCGCCGGGGGCCACGGTCTGCGGCAGGGCGTGCGCGCCTCTGGCGAGCGTGTAGCCGCCGAGGAGCACCAGCAGCAACCCCATGATCAGCAACCCCAGCCGGTTGCCCCGTACGGTCTTCCTGTCCATGGCGGTCACTTTCCTCGCAGGTGCACGCGTACGGGATGGTCCTTCAGCGGGGCGAGCGCGGCGATCCGCGTCGTCACGGCTTGCTGTACGGCCTCGGCCAGGCCGACGGGCTCCCGCAGCGGGCTGCGGGCCGTCACCTCGGCGGTCCTGCCCCGCAGTCTCACGCGGGCGTGGTCGACCCCGGGCACCTGCTCGGCCGCGTGGGCCAGGGCGCGGATGAAACCCCGCGGCTGCATGCCGATGACCAGATCGGGGTCGTCCGTCCTGACCGGGATGAGCCTGGGGCGTCCCGGCACGAGGGCGAGCAGCACGAGCAGCAGGCCGAGCAGGGTGATCAACGCCGCGCCGAGTGTCACGGACGGGTCGTCCCACGTGGTCGAGGAGGCCCAGCTCAGCAGACGGTCGTACGGTATCCAGCGCAGCGGGCGGCCGAGCAGGGCGGAGATCACCTCCGCCGCCACGAGGGCGCCTGCCACGGTCATCAGCGCGGCGGTGATCGTGGCGGGGACCACCCGGCGCGGGCGGAAGGCCCTGACCGCCGCCCGGTCCGCGGCGCGGTTCCTGGGAACCCTCGCGGACACGGGCGGAGCGGTCGCCTCCGAGACCCCCGCGCCGGGTGCGGTCGGCGTCTCGGGGGTGGGACCCGCCCCGGAGACAGGATCCGGGACGGGCCTTTCCCCCGAGGTGGGGACCGGTGGCCCGAAGGAGGGGACGGCCGTCCTCTCCCCCGGGGCGGGAACGGGTGGTTCCGAGGGCGGGACGGTCATCCGCCGTCCTCCCGCAGGGCGGGGACCACTCCGGTCACGTCGATGTCGATCTGGCCGACGGTCAGGCCGGTCAGCGTGTGGACGCGCTCGTTGACGTGCCTCCGGATCTCCTCGGCCATCTGGGCGAGCGGCGCCGGGTACTCGACCGACACCTCCAGCTCCAGCAGGGCGAGCCCTCCGTCGACGGTGGCGTGGGTGTGCCCTCCGAAGGCCAGCGGCCCCCGCTCGCGGACCTCCCGCACCCGCGCCACCTCTGCGGCCGCGTGGGCGGCGATGCGCGTGACCACCCGCTCGGGGATGTCCGTCCTGCCCCGCCGTTCCGCCGGTACGGCCTGCCGTCCGGGCGCGGCGGGTCGCGCGGCCGACGCCGTGCCGGGGGCGCCCCCTGCCCGCTGCGCGGGGAGGTCGGGCACGCCGACGGGCGTCTGCGTGGACGCGACGCGGTGTTCGACCGGCGTGGTCATCGTCGCCTCGACGCCAGCCGCGACACGTCGATCTCGCCGCCTTCCACGATGCGGCCGATGAGGAACCCGACGGTGCCCAGGACGAGCACCAGCAGGAACGCGCCGAGGCCGCCGAAGGCCGCCGCGAAGCCCAGCGCGAGACCGGCGGACAATCCCATCACTGACCAGATAGGAAACTGATTCATCGAATACCTCCGATATGCACGTTCACGGGGCGATCTCCCACCAGTGGCGCGACCGCCGCCCGTACCTCGTCGGCGATCTCAGGCAGCGGCCGTCCTGGCTGGACGACGACGGAGACCTCCACCTCGTCCTCGCGCAGGGCGACGCCGGAGACCCGTTCTCCCGGCAGGTAGGTCGCCACGGTCCCGAAGGGGCCGCCCGACAGGTCGGCCACGTCGGGGCAGCGCCGTACGACCTCGGCTATCTCGTGTGCGAGCTCGCTCACTGGACGCGCGGCTCCGGCTCGCCATGCTCCGATCCGCCTCCGCCTCCGTCCCCGCCCTGGTCGGGCAGGTGGACGTCGTCGACCTTGATGTTGACCTCGGTCACCTCGAGCCCGGTCATGCGCTCGACGCCCGTGATCACGTTGCGGCGTACCGAGGCGGCGAGGTCGGGGATGGCCACGCCGTACTCGACGACCAGGTCGAGGTCGACCGCCGCCTGCCGCTCGCCCACCTCGACGGACACGCCCTGAGTCGCGGTGCTTCTGTCTCCGCCGACCATGCCGCGGACCGCGCCGAGCGCGCGTGCGGTTCCCACCCCCATGTTGTAGACGCCAGAGACCTCCCTGGCCGCCAGACCTGCGATCTTCGCGACGACCCCGCTGTCGATGCTGGTGCTCCCCTTGGGGGTCACCAGGCCTCCCTGGTTGGCGGGGACGTCGGTCCGGGACCGCGGGGCCGGGTTCTCTGGCCTGTTCACCGTGCTGGCTTCGGTCACGTCGATTCCCTCCCCCTAGGGGAAGACGTTCTGCTTCCCCGGAAGTTTCCTACGCCTGGTAATACCCCCCATATGAACAGCAATCAGCACATACTTCTTCTTAGGGAAATCCTTTATGTAAGCGTTTAGGTATTTTAGGAATATTTTTGGAGTTAGATGCTTTATAGGAGCCTTTGTGGCGGTTGTCGGAGCCGCTGCGCCCGGCGGGGGCGGTCATGCGGGATCCGAGGCGCGACTAGCCTTGTCATGTGCGCATAGCGAGGTTCTCCACAGGTGAGGGTGTCGGGTTCGGCGTGGTCGAAGGCGGGCCAGGCGAGGAGTTCGTCTCGGCGATCTCCGGTCACCCCTTCGGGCCGATCCAGTTCACCGGAGAGCGTCACTCGCTCTCGCAGGTCAGGCTGGTCGCCCCCATGTTGCCCAGCAAGGTCGTCGCGATCGGCAAGAACTACGCCGACCACGCCCACGAGATGGGCGGCGAGGTCCCCGACGAGCCGCTGGTCTTCCTCAAGCCGTCCACCTCGGTGATCGGCCAGGGGGAGGCCATCGCCTACCCCACGGGGTTGAGCAGCCGGGTCGACTACGAGGGCGAGCTGGCGGTGGTCATCGGCAGGCTCTGCCGGGAGGTCCCCGCGGAGCGGGCCCATGAAGTGATCTTCGGTTACACGTGCGCGAACGACGTCACCGCGCGTGACCTGCAGAAGAAGGACGTGCAGTTCACCCGGGCCAAGGGCTTCGACACCTTCTGCCCGCTCGGCCCGTGGATCCAGACCGAGCTCGACGCGGCCGACGTGGGCATCACCACGACGGTCAACGGCGAGGTCAGGCAGAGCTCCCGCACCTCCAAGCTCATATACGACATCCCCACGCTGATCGCCCACGTGAGCGCGGTCATGACCCTGATCCCCGGCGACGTCATCCTGACCGGGACGCCGGAGGGGGTCGGCCCGCTGGATGTCGGCGACGAGGTCAGCGTCGCCATCGAAGGAATCGGCACTCTCACCAACCGGGTGGTCTCCCGTGATTAGGGTTCGTTTCGCTCCCTCCCCCACCGGCATGTTCCACGTCGGCGGCGCCCGTTCGGCACTGTTCAACTGGGCGCTGGCCGAGCAGTCGGGCGGCAGGTTCGTGCTGCGCATCGAGGACACCGACGCCGCCCGCAACCGTCCCGAGTGGACCGAGGGCATCATCTCCGCGCTGGCCTGGATCGGCGTCAACGGCGACAGCCCGTTCTTCGAGGGGCCCTACTTCCAGTCGGCCTACGAGGAGCAGCACCGGGAGGCGGCGGCCAAGCTGCTCGCCGACGGCCGGGCCTACTACTGCACCTGCACCCGCGACGACGTCAAGGCCCGCACCGGCTCCGAGCACCAGGGCTACGACGGCTTCTGCCGCGAGCGGGGCCTGACCGAGGGCGCGGTGCGCTTCCGCACCCCCGACGAGGGGGTCACCGTGGTCGAGGACCTGGTCCGCGGCACGGTCGAGTTCCCCAACAACGCGATGGAGGACTTCGTCATCGCGCGCGGCGACGGCTCCCCGCTGTTCGTCCTCGCCAACGTGGTCGACGACGTCGAGATGCGCATCAGCCACGTGGTCCGCGCTGAGGAGCACCTGTCCAACACGCCCAAGCAGCAGCAGCTCTGGGAGGCGCTCGGCGTGACCCCGCCCGTGTGGGCGCACGTGCCGGTCATCGTCAACGAGAAGCGGCAGAAGCTGTCCAAGCGCCGCGACAAGGTCGCCCTGGAGTCCTACCGCGAGGAGGGCTACCTCGCCGAGGCGATGGTCAACTACCTGATGCTGCTCGGCTGGGGGACCGGCGAGGACCGGGAGATCATGCCCTGGTCGGAGATGATGCCGAGGTTCAAGCTGGAGGACGTCAACCCGTCCTCGGCCTTCTTCGACGAGAAGAAGCTGCGCGCCTTCAACGGCGAGTACATCAGGGCGCTGCCGCTTGAGACGTTCATCGCCCGCTGCGAGCCCTGGCTCGAGCCCGACTGGGACCGGGAGACCTTCGCCAAGGTCGCCGAGCTGGCCCAGACCCGCCTGGCGGTCCTGTCCGAGATCACGGCGAACGTCGACTTCCTCTTCCTGGACGAGCCCGTCTTCGACCAGGCGTCATGGGACAAGGCGATGAAGGCCTCGGCGGCGGAGATCCTCACCGGCTACCTCGCCCGCCTGGAGACGGTCGACATGGACCCCGAGTCGCTCAAGAGCGCGCTCGAGGAGGTCGGCGCGGAGCACGGCCTCAAGCTCGGCAAGGCCCAGGCCCCGGTCCGGGTGGCGATCACCGGGCGGACCGTCGGCCTGCCGCTGTTCGAGTCGATCGAGGCGCTCGGCCGGGAGCGTTCTGCGGACCGGATCCGCGCCGCGCTCGCCAGGCTCGAAGGCGCCAACTAGGGATCGGGAGGGTGGCGAGGGCGAGCGCGAGCGCGGACCCCGCCGCCATCGCCAGCCAGACCCCGGTGACGCCCGCCAGGGAGCCGAGCGCGTAGGTGAGGGGCAGCTGGACCGCGAAACCCGCCAGGGTCGCGGCCAGCAGCCTGCCGCCCTTCCCGTTCGCCTGGAGGACCCCGCCCACGGCGATCAGCCCGCCGAACGGGACGAGATACAGGGGCATCCAGCGCAGGAAGTCCGCAGCCGCCGCGACCACCGTGGGATCCCCGGTGAACAGGCCCGTCACGAACGGAGCGGAGAGGACGAGCCCGGCGGCGACGGCCAGGCCCGCCAGCAGGCCGTACCTCAGGGCGGGACCCGCCTCGCCCGAGCGGGCCGTCTGGATCATCGTGGCCTGGCGGAGCGCGTAGAAGGCCATCACGCCGGCCAGCATGATCTTCGTGCCGATGCCGTAGCCGGCCAGGGCCGCGACCCCGAACCCGCCGACCACCTCCACCATGATCATGCTGACGATCGCCCTGGCCAGGAAGTCCCCCGACATGGGCAGGCCGATGCGGACGATCTCCGCGGCGTCCGTACGGCTCGCGCCCGCCCGTGAGTCGCGGGGCAGCCGTCGCAGGAGGAGGACCAGGGACACGGCGAATGCGACCGCGCGGGCCAGCACCGTCGCCAGGGCCGCGCCCCGGACCCCCAGGTCGAGCCCGTAGACGAACAGCGGGTCCAGGGCGACCACCAGCGCGTTGCAGAGCAGCGCGGCGCGCATGGGGGTCGTGGTGTCGCCGAGTCCCTTGAAGATCCCGTCCGCGAGCGTCTGGGCGTAGAACACGGGTATCCCGGCCAGGGAGACCAGGTAGAAGTCGGCGGTCAGGCCCGCCGTCGCCGCGTCGCCGGTGAAGAGCCCGGCGAGCGGCTCGCGAAACAGCACCCCGGGGACCGCGACCGCCAGGGACGCCGCCGCCCACAGCAGCCACGCCGTACGGATCGCCGGCCTGATCGGCTCCCTGCCGTCACGCCTGCCGACCAGGACGGTCGTTCCCGTTCCGAGGGCGAGGACCACCCCCAGGGCGAGGTGCTCGGTCGTGGTCGCGATCGTCACGGCGGCCACCGCCTGCCTGCCCAGCCCGGACACCCAGAACAGGTCGATCAGGCCGACGGCGACCACGGCGGTCAGCAGCTCCACGTAGACGGGCAGAGCCAGACGGATCACCCCTGCGGGGGCGCCTGTGCCGGTCGCGACGCCCTCGGCGTCGCGGGCTTGGGCGCTTTCTGGCCGGTGTCCTCCCTCGTCGCTCATCCGCTCGCTCCTTCTGTTTCATCGCGACCTGTTTCATCGCGACGCCGCGCGTCGCGAGGCTTGGGACATACCTCTTTTCGAGTTATCTCTTTTAGAGGTATAGCGATACGATGCGCCAATGGCAAGCGGTGATCTGACCCTGTCGATCCTCGGCCTCCTCGGAGAGGGGCCGATGCACGGTTACGAGCTCAAGAGCCGCATCCTCGAACTGAGCGGTCATCTACGGCCGGTCAGCGACGGAGCCCTCTACCCGGCGATCTCCCGTCTGGAGAAGGCCGGGCATGTCGAGCGACACGAGGAGGAGGGGACAGGGGCGGCCCGCAGGCAGGTCCTCACCCTGACGGAAGCGGGAAGACGAGAGCTGCTGCGCCGTCTCCAGGAACCCGACGACTTCGACATCAGCGACCAGACCCGCTTCTTCGGCCTGCTGACCTTCCTGTCCCAGCTCGCCGACTCCGCCGCCCAGGTCAGGCTGCTCCGCCGCCGCCTCGACTTCCTGGAGACCCCCGCGGGATTCTTCTACCGGGACGGCAGGCCCCTGCGGGCCGAGGAGGTCTCCGACCCCTTCCGCCAGGGCGTGCTGCTGGTCGCCAGAGCCACGGGAACCGCCGAGAGACAGTGGCTGAGACAGACCATCAAGGCCCTGGAGGACGAGGACCCCGGATGACCGAAGGCGGCCGAGCCCGCCCCACGGCGACCTCTGCCCGCCCGGCCCGCGCCGCCGCCAGGCGTCGCGGGATCAACGCAACCCGCGGCGCTCCAGCAGAGGCTCGATGCGCGGGGTGCGCCCCCTGAAGTCGCGGAAGGCGTCCATCACGTCCATGGAGCCGCCGACGGACAGCAGGGTGGACCGGAAGTGGTCGCCGTTCTCCCGTTTGAGGCCGTCGTTCTCCTTGAACCACTCGACGCTCTCCGCGTCCAGCACCTCGCTCCAGATGTAGGAGTAGTAGCCGGCGCTGTAGCCGCCGACGCCGCTGGAGAAGATGTGCGCGAAGTAGTTGGTCCGGTAACGCGGGCGGACCAGCTCGAAGGCGATTCCGGCGCGTTCCAGGGCCGCAGCCTCGAACGCCTCCGCGTCCTCGACGGTCTGGCCGGGGGCCAGCTTGTGCCAGGCCCAGTCGAGCAGCGCCGCGGCGAGATACTCCACGGTCGCGAAGCCCTGGTTGAACTTCTCGGCCGCCTTCATCTTCTCCAGCAGTTCGGCGGGCACCGGCTCGTCGGTCTCGTGGTGCCTGGCGAAGTTGGCGAGGACCGAGGGCCAGGTGGCCCACATCTCGTTGACCTGGGAGGGGTACTCCACGAAGTCCCTCGGCACCTCGGTTCCGGAGACCCTGGGGAAGCGGACGTCGGAGAACAGGCCGTGCAGGGCGTGGCCGAACTCGTGGAAGGCGGTGGTGACCTCGTCGAAGGTCAGCAGGGTCGGGCCGTGCGAGGGCTTGGTGACGTTGAGGTTGTTCATCACCACCGGCAGGTCGCCGAACAGGTGCGACTGGTCCACGAGGTTGTTCATCCACGCGCCGCCGCGCTTGGTCGGCCGCGCGTACGGGTCGAACAGGAACAGGCCGAGCGGCGAGCCGTCGGCTTCGAAGACCTCGAAGACCCGCACGTCGGGGTGGTAGCCCGCCAGGTCGTCCCGCTCGGTGAAGGTGACTCCGTACAGCTCGCCCGCGGCGTGGAAGACGCCGTCGCGCAGCACCCGGTCAAGCTCGAAGTAGGGGCGGAGCTCGGCGCCGTCGAAGTCGTAACGTGACTTGCGCACCTTCTCCGCGTAGAACGACCAGTCCCACGGCTCGATGGGGAAGCCGGCCTGCTCGGCCAGCGCCTCCGCCTCGCGGCGGGCGTTCGCCACCGCCGGGCCGACCAGTTTGCCGAGCATCTCCTCGACGGCCTCCGTCGTCTTGGCCGTCTGGTCGGCGACGGAGTAGGAGGCGTGGTCGGGGTAGCCGAGCAGCGCGGCCCGCTCCGCGCGCAGCGTGGCCAGCCTGACGGCGAGGTCGAAGTTCTCCGGGGCCCGGCTCACCGAGAGCTCGTACAGTCTCCTGCGGGTCCGCCTGTCGGTCAGTTCGGCGAGGGCGGGCTGGTTGGTGAAGTTGAGCAGCGGCAGGACGTACTCGCCGTCCTTCTCGATCGCCTTGACGGCGCTCTCGGAGAGCCCGTCGAGTTCCGCCGCGTCCTCGACGACCAGTGCGGAGGCGGTCGAGGCCTTCAGCAGGTTCTGGGAGAAGGTGGTGGCGATCCTGGTCAGCTCCTCGTTGAGCTCCCTGAGCCGCCGCTGCTCCGTCTCGGTCAGGTCGGCGCCCGCCCTGACGAAGTCGACGCGGTACTTCTCCAGCAGCCAGGCCTCTTCGGGGTCCGAGGCGGAGACCTGCTTGATCCGCTCATAGAGCGCGCGGTTCAGCCGGATCGCGTCGCTGTGCTTGGTCAGCTTGGGGAAGATCTCGGTCTCGATCTCCCTGATGCGGTCGGTCGCGTCCGAGGCCGCGACGCTGGAGAAGACCGTCACCGTGCGGCTCAGGATCTGACCCGAACGCTCCAGAGCCTCGACGGTGTTCGCGAACGTCGCCGGATCGGGGTCCGAGGCGATCGCCTCCACCTCCCGCAGCTGGTCGGCCATGCCGCGCTCGAAGGCGGGCAGGTAGTGCTCCTCCCGGATCTCGGCGAAGTCCGGCAGCTTGTAGGGCAGCGTGCTGGGGGCGAAGAACGGGTTCTCAGCCAAGGCGAGGACTCCTCACGTGGGATGGGATCTCCTGCAGCAGCGTCGCACAGTGCCTTCCCCGAGGACACGGCGACGTCCGGGGTCGGCCCGCGCTGAGAGCGCCTGACGCCTCCTGGGGATGTCGGCAGGCCGCCTGTCCTGGCGCGGGCACCGCGCGGGCGCCGCGTGGACACCGTGCGGGCACTGTGTGGGCACTGTGTGGGCACCGCACGGATGCTGTGCGGGCACTGCGTGGGCACCGTGCGGGCACTGCTTGGGCACCGTGCGGGCGCAGTCTGATCGCTGTCTGGGAGCTGCTCAGTCCCTGGTCGGGCGTCGCCTTCGTGTCGTGCGGGAGCGGCCGTGGTGCGGCCTGGAACGGGCGGCCGCCAATCGTTTTGGCCTTGGCACCCAACCTGGGCTATTCTTTCGGAGTCGCCAGCGAGCCCCGCAAGGGGGTCAAGCGCGGTGGGGTATGGTGTAATTGGCAACACGACTGATTCTGGTTCAGTTATTCTAGGTTCGAGTCCTGGTACCCCAGCTGCATCTCCTTCTGGAGATGCTGCGGATTCCGCTTCAATCGGAATCCGACGACAGTGTGTACGGTCCCGTCGTCTAGTGGCCTAGGACGCCGCCCTCTCAAGGCGGTAACGCCGGTTCGAATCCGGTCGGGACTACCACTCTGTCACCATCGCAAGGCTCCGTCGTCTAGTGGCCTAGGACGCCGCCCTCTCAAGGCGGTAGCGCCGGTTCGAATCCGGTCGGGGCTACCCAGGTGAACCCCCGGAAGCATCAGCTTCCGGGGGTTTCTGCATTTTCCCCGAAATCCCGGTATCGGGAATACCCCTTGATTGGATAGCGTTGCTGCCCAACAGTTGGAGAGCGATGCTATCTAGTGAGGGGTCAGTGATGATCACTTTGTTGGCGGACGGGCGTGAGGAGAGCGTCGAGGGTCTGGTCGTTCCGCACGGGGCGACGATCCTGGGCTGGGAACGCAAGCCGCACGGCTGGTGCAGGGGGGACGCGTGCGTTCCCGCGTTCCGCGCGGCGGCCGCGGAGAGCGAGGACGGCGTCGACCTCGTCAGGTTCGCCGGGCTGCTCGGGCGGCAGGCGGCGGTCGACCTGGACGAGGGCGTGGTGGCCATCGGCGAGCCCGCCGACTCCGACCTGGACACGGCCCCCGACTTCGGCCCGCTTCCCGGTCTGCGCGGCACCAAGGTCGCCCTGGTCTTCTGGGCCTCCTGGTGCGGCTGCCGCTACGACCTGCCCGCCTGGGAGGCCCTGCACCGCGAGCTCGCCGGGTACGGCTTCAGCGTGGTCAGCGTCTCCCTCGACCGCGACCCGAAGGACGCCGCCGAGTGGCTCGCCGACGTCACCCACCCGGCGGTGGTCGACGACGACGGGCGGATCGCCGAGCTGTACAACGTGATCAACGTGCCGACCGTGGTCTGGGTCGACGAGGAGGGCCGGATCGCCAGGCCGCAGGACACCATGACCGCCACGGACACCTTCAGGTCGATGAACGGCCTGTCCTCGGAGCGGGCCGTCGCCGCCCTGCGCAGATGGGTGATCGAGGGCGACGCGGGGACGACGACCCGGCGGCTGCGTCCCCCGACCGACGACGAACGCCTGGCTCGGCTGCACGCCCGGCTGGCGGCCTGGTTGTTCCGCCGTGACCGCTCCGCCGCCGCCGAGCGGCACCTCGCCACGGCCGCGGGGCTGGCCCCGCACGACCTCGCCATCCGGCGCGGCCTCATGCCCCTCAACGGCGTCGACCCGTTCGGCGAGGAGTACTTCAAGCTCCGCGAGGAGCTGGAGAGCGCCGGGGTCGCGATCTACCGGCCGCTGCCCGACTGGCAGGAGGAAACCCGATGAAGGAGCCGTCCGTACGGCTCGCCACCCCTGCCACCCTTCTCCTGGCCCCTGTGCTGGCCGTACAGGGGCTCAGGGTGCGGCGTGCCACTCCCAGGCTGCCCGAGGCGTCAGGGCCGCGCACCGGGGCGGTGCCGCTCCCGGTGCCGCTCCCGGTGCCGCTTCCGGGGCCGTTGCAGGGGCCTTCGCCGACGCCAGGCGCGGATCCGGGGCCGATACAGGGGCCGGCCCCGGACCGGGGAGCGGACGCGGGCTCGGGGAGAAGGACGGACGCGGATTCGGGGACAGAGTCGGGATCGAGAACGGGGACAGACTCGGGATCGAGAACGGGGACAGGATCGGGCCCGGGGGCGGGGACGAGGACGGATTCGAGGTCGGAATCGGGCCCGGGGGCGGCGCCGGATTCGGGGTCGGATTCGGGCGCGGGCGTCGTGCTCAGGGTGGCGGTGCTCGGTGAGTCCACCGCGGCGGGAGTGGGGGCCACGACTCACGAGGAGGGGCTGGCCGGCTGCCTCGCGCGTGCGCTGGCCGTACGGACGGCCAGGCCGGTGAGCTGGCAGGTGGCGGCCAGGAGCGGTGTCAACACCCGCACCACGCTCGCCGAGCTGGTTCCGCTGCTGGAGCCCGCCGACGTGGTCGTGGTCGCGCTCGGCGTCAACGAGCTCCTCGAGCTCAACCAGCCGTCCCGGTTCGGCCGCGAGCTCCGCGCGCTGACGGCGGGCGTGCGGGAACGGATTCCCGGCGTGCCGATCCTGATGGCGGGGATGCCGCCGGTGGGCCGCTTCCCCGCGCTTCCGCAGCCGCTCAGAGCGGTCATGGGCCTGCGCGCCAGAGCGCTCGACCGGGTCATCCAGGAGGTGGCGGCCGACATCTGCGGCGTCACACACGTGGCCGTCGACGTCCCCGTCGAGCTCGCGGGCTTCTTCGCGAGGGACGGCTTCCATCCCTCGGCGACGGGATACGCGACCTGGGCCGAAGGCCTGGCCGACGCCCTGCCGGGCCTCCTCACGCGGGCTCCCGCAAGCACGTAGCGGCTCGTGCCGCCCCCTCCGGCCCGGCGGACGCGCACAGGCGCCGATCCGCGCTGTGCCGTCGCTCGCCGTACCGGCGCCGGGGGTGGTGTCGAGGTGTGGTTGTGCGGGCGGGGGCCGGTGGGGTGGGCGGGGGCGTCCACCAGGGCGAGGCCGAGGGGACGGCGCGCGACCTGGTGGACGTCTCCGCTAGTTGTGGCTGGAGCGGGCCTTGAACAGGGCCCGCTTGGCGGCCTTGCCGACCTGCTTGTCCGGGTGGGCCTTGCCGATCGCCTCGAGCAGCTCCTCCAGGTGGGGGTGCGGCACCTTCCAGATCACGTCGAGCAGGTTGACCAGGTTCGGCACGTTGCCGATGTCGTCCAGGCTGCTGACGAACTCGGGACGGCCGAGGCCCGCGGAGATGGTCAGCATGTCGAGGATCAGCCAGTGGGTGTCCGCCTGGGTGGGCGGGGGCGCGTCCTCGACGCCGAGCTGGGCCAGGTGCGTCGCCGCGTAGGGGCGCAGGGACGGCTCGTCGAGGGCGTCCTGCCAGGCGGGCACCGCGACCTCGCCGAGCGAGCCGACCATGCTGGCCGCCTGGACCCGGACCAGGGCGTCCGCGTCGTCCTCGGCGGCGGCCTCCAGCAGCTCCTTGGCGGCGCGGTCGGGCTCGCGCAGCTCCATCCAGGCGGCGAACTCGGCGTCGGCCTCCTCCTCGGGCAGCTCCGCGCTGAAGGAGAGCAGGTCCAGGGCCGTCATCGCGTCGATGGCGGGGCGGGCGTCCAGCTCGATGTCGGCGTCGTCGGCCAGGTGGACGACGCCCTCCATGCCGAGCGGCGTCAGCCGCACCTGGTCGTGTTCGACCTCGACCATGCCGTAACCCGCGAGCCAGTCGAGCACGGGGGTGAGCGGGTCGCCGTACTGCTCGGTGGCGGCCGTCCAGGCCTCCGCGCCCTGGTCGTCGTACTCGGCGACGGCCTCCGCCAGGTCGGCCCGGAGCTCCGCCAGCGGCTTCGAGCCGGTCGCCAGGAGCACCCTGACCAGCAGCGCCCTGGTCAGCCCGGAGAGGGCGATCGTGGCGTCCTCGTCCTCGAGCTCGGGGTCGCCGTAGTCGATCGAGTGCAGACCGGCCAGCCAGGCGTCCAGGACGTCGTCGTCCTCCTCGAAGGGCCACTCGGCGGTGTCGGCGTCGGCGCTGACGGTGTCCTCGCCCTCAGGCTGGAGGAAGTCGAGGTCGATCGCGAGGTTCCAGATGTTCCAGAGCGCGGGCACGGAGTCGGCCAGAGACCTGCCCTCCGTCGCCGGGACGGGGAAGCCCAGCGCCCCCAGCGCCTCGGTGATCTCGGCATCGGTGAGCAGGCTCGTCTCGCCGACCCGCCGCTCCGAGCCGACCCACACCGCGAGGTCGCGGGCCTTGGCGACCAGACTGACCTCACGGGCGGCCGCGGCCAGCTCGGAGTCAGGGCGGAGCCGGATCGTCGCCAGCTCCGAGAGCTCGTCGGCGAACGGCTCGAAGTCGCCCAGCCCGTCGGCCTCGTCCTCCTCGTCGTCCTCGTACTCGTCCTGCTCGGCGACGAGGTCTTCCATCACGTCGACGAAGTCGTCTTCGAGACGGTCCAGCTCGGCGAGCAGATCCTTGAGCGAGGCGGAGCCCTTGACCAGCCTTCCCGTCTCCGACAGGAAGGTCAGGTAGGCGCGGACCGCGGGCACCATGCCGTCGGCGGCGGCGTCCGGGTCCTCGACGACCTGGGGCATCCGGTCGAGCAGCACACTGCGCAGGTCAGCCTGCCTCCACCGGCCGACGTCGGTGGATGCGATCAGCCGGTGCCACAGGGCGACGGAGCCGACCAGATTGGAATCGCTGCCGGGCGCGTTCTCACGCGCCCAGAGGATGAAGTCCTGGAGCAGGGGACGCAGTTCAGCGGCGGCTGCCTCGATGCGATCTGTCACCTACCCAGCCTAGGGGGCCGCAAGGGTGCTCGCCTCCCCATATCGTGCGCCTCGGTCGGCTCGATGTCGTGCGGCTCAGTTGGCCCGCCGCATCGACTCGGTGATCCGCTCGGCGGCGGTGACCACGGGAACGGCGTGCAGCCGTCCCGGGGTGCGGGTCAGGCGCTCGATGGGGCCCGAGACCGAGACCGCGGCGACGACCTTGCCCGCCGCGCCCCTGATCGGCGCCGAGACGCTGGCCACGCCCTGCTCGCGTTCGCCCACGCTGTGCGCCCAACCCCTGCGGCGGACGCTGGCCAGCGTCGCCGCGGTGAACTTGGCCCCGCGCAGCCCCCTGTGGAGGCGGTCGGGCTCCTCCCAGGCCAGGAGGATCTGCGCCGCGGACCCGGCGAGCATCGGCAGCGCCGAGCCGACGGGGACGGTGTCGCGCAGCCCGCTGGCGCGCTCGGCGGCGGCCACGCACACTCGTTCGTCGCCCTGACGCCGGTACAGTTGGGCGCTTTCGCCGGTCAGGTCCCGCAGCTGGGTCAGCACCGGCGCGGCGACCGCCAGCAACCTGTCCTCGCCCGCGGCCGTGGACAACTCCGACAGACGGGGGCCCAGCACGAACCGTCCCTGCGTGTCGCGGGAGACGATGCGGTGGTGCTCCAGCGCCACGGCCAGCCGGTGGGCCGTCGGCCGTGCCAGGCCGGTGGCCTGGACGAGCTGGGCGAGGGACGCCGGGCCGGCTTCAAGGGCGTTGAGCACGAGAACGGCCTTGTCGAGTACGCCGACTCCGCTAGAGTTGTCCATACACCGATACTGCCGTCTCGACATATGAGAAAGCAAGTGGGGTGCGGAAAGCGATCGCAAGGAGGCGACATGGGCCGCACGCTGGCGGAGAAGGTCTGGGAGCAGCACGTGGTACGGCGTGCGGAGGGAGAGCCCGACCTGCTCTATATCGACCTGCACCTCATTCACGAGGTGACCAGCCCGCAGGCGTTCGACGGCCTGCGCATGGCGGGGCGTCCCATCAGGCGGCCCGATCTCACGATCGCCACCGAGGACCACAACGTCCCGACGGTACGCGGCCCGATCAACGACCTGGTCTCACGCACCCAGGTCGAGACGCTGCGCAAGAACTGCGCGGAGTTCGGGGTCAGGCTGCACCCGATGGGTGACGCGGGCCAGGGCGTCGTGCACATCATCGGCCCGCAGTTCGGCCTGACCCAGCCGGGCATGACGATCGTGTGTGGCGATTCTCACACCTCGACCCACGGCGCGTTCGGCGGCATCGCCTTCGGCATCGGCACCTCCGAGGTCGAGCACGTGCTGGCCACCCAGACGCTGCCCGCGTACCGGCCCAAGACGATGGCCATCGAGGTCTCGGGAGAGCTGCCCGCCGGGGTCACGGCCAAGGACCTGATCCTGGCGATCATCGCCAAGATCGGCACCGGCGGCGGTCAGGGCTACATCGTCGAATACCGCGGCGAGGCCGTCCGCAAGCTCTCCATGGAGGGCAGGATGACCGTCTGCAACATGTCGATCGAGGCGGGCGCCAGGGCGGGCATGATCGCTCCGGACGAGACCACGTTCGAGTACCTGAAGGGCCGTCCCCACGCCCCGACCGGAGACGCCTGGGACGCCGCCGTCGAGTACTGGAAGTCGCTGGCGACCGACGAGGACGCCGTCTTCGACACGGTCGTGGAGATCGACGCCTCGACGCTGACCCCGTTCGTCACCTGGGGGACCAACCCGGGCCAGGGAGCTCCCCTGGGAAGCGCGGTGCCGGCCCCCGAGGAGACCGACGACCCGTCCGCCGCCGCGCGCGCGCTGGAGTACATGGGTCTGACGGCGGGCACCCCGCTCCGCGAGGTCAAGGTCGACACGGTCTTCGTCGGTTCCTGCACCAACGGCCGCCTGGAGGACCTGCGGGCCGCGGCGGAGGTGCTGCGCGGACGCCAGGTCGTCACCCGCACGCTGATCGTCCCCGGCTCGATGCTGGTCAAGCTGCAGGCCGAGCAGGAGGGGCTGGACGAGGTGTTCAAGGCGGCGGGCGCCGAGTGGCGCGAGGCGGGGTGCTCGATGTGCCTGGGCATGAACCCCGACACCCTCGCCCCCGGTGAGCGCAGCGCCTCGACGTCCAACCGCAACTTCGAGGGGCGCCAGGGCAAGGGCGGCCGTACCCACCTGGTCTCCCCGCAGGTCGCCGCAGCGACCGCCGTCACCGGCAAACTGACCGCGCCCGCCGACCTGGCCTAGGAGATCTCAACAATGGAAGCCTTCACCGTCCACACCGGCCGGGCCGTGCCGCTGCGCCGCAGCAACGTCGACACCGACCAGATCATCCCCGCCGTCTGGCTCAAGCAGGTCAGCCGGACCGGGTTCGAGAAGGGCCTGTTCTCCGCCTGGCGTGAGGACCCCGACTTCGTCCTGAACAACCCCGTCTACGAGGGCGCCTCGATCCTCGTCGCCGGCCCCGACTTCGGCACCGGCTCCTCGCGCGAGCACGCTGTCTGGGCCCTGCAGCAGTACGGCTTCCGCGTCGTCGTCGCGGCGCGTTTCGCCGACATCTTCCGTAATAATTCCACCAAGATGGGACTGCTCCCGGTGGTCCTGCCCGCCGCCACGGTGGAGGCCCTGCAGGCCGCCGTCGAGGCCGATCCCACCCTCGAGGTCACCGTTGACCTGGCGGAACGCCAGGTGCGCTGGGCGGGGGAGACCGCCGCCTTCGAGATCGACGACTACACCCGCTGGCGGCTGATGGAGGGGCTCGACGACATCGGCCTGACCCTCCGCAACGCCGATGCCATCGCGACATACGAGAATGGTCGGCAGCCATGGCTGCCGACGACCGTCTGACTCGTTCAGAAGACGAACTGGCGCGGCGGTTGCGCGATGCGCACCGCCGCGTCCGTGCTGTGCCCGTTCCCCCCGCGCAGCGCGAGCGCCTCGCCAAGCGCCTGCTGTCGATCTGTGACCTCGCCAAACGTGATCTCCCCCACGCTGCGGGGCGTCTTGATTTATTCCTTCTCGACCTTGATGCTCTGGTTTCAGATACGCCAAGTGCTGGAAACATTGCGGAAGGTGATTGAGTCATACGGCTCCGTCCCTTAATTTCAAGCGGGCAAGGGGTTTCTCGCTCTGTTGAGACCTCAGGCCGTGACAAATCGGGTGAGACGGGCTATCTGCCTCATGACCCACTCCCAGACATCGGTAAGCAGGGGGAGCAACCTTTATGAACAAGAAGGAACTCGTCGAGGCGATCGCGGATCGGGTCGGCGACAAGAAGACCGCCACCGAGGCCGTGAACGCGGTGCTCGACGCCATCCAGAAGGCCGTGGCGAGCGGGGACAAGGTCTCCATCACCGGCTTCGGCGCCTTCGAGATGGTGCACAAGCCCGCCAGGTCGGCCCGCAACCCTTCCACCGGCGCGGAGATCAAGGTCGCCGAGAGCTGGGGGCCCAAGTTCCGGCCGGGGTCGGACTTCAAGGAGCTCGTCAACGTGGAGGGAAAGAAGGCCGCGAAGAAAAAGTGAGGCCGTGCCCGGGCGCCGGGGTTCCCTGAGGGGGCCTGGCGCCCGGCCCTTCCCTGCGGGTGTCAGGCGCCGCGCCGAAGGGCCGAAAGGAGACGCGCGGTTCGGACCGGACAGGGGCGGGCCGGACCTCGGGTGAGGCCGGCGGGGGAGAGGGCGGCCCGCTCGGGGCCGAGCGGGCGGACCCGCGGGAGGGTCAGGACGGGGGCGGGGCCGGCAGGGGGAAGGTCGACAGCGTGACGTAGGTGATCCGGCCGTCCTCCATGACGACGTTCACCCGCTGCCCTGACCTGAGCAGCCTCAGCGGCCCCGCGTCGAAGGCCGCGGCGTCGAACGGGATCTCGGTCCCGTCGTCCGCGTACACCGATCCCGACCTGGTCGCCGTGTCGAAGATCCGTACCGTCGCCTGCACCCGATCAGGGTAACCCCTCAGGCGTCGCCGGGCTCGCCGGAGGGGAGCGGGGCGGCACTGGAGGGTCCGGCCGCGGGAGAGGCGTCCTCGGCGAAGGACGCCAGGCCTCTGATGATGATCTCGACGCCCAGGTCGAACCGATCGTCGTTCGTGTTGTCCAGCACGATGCCGGAGAGCGCGACCAGGTTCGGGAAGCGTTCCGGCGGCAGCTCGCTGAAGTAGCGTTCGAGCGTCTCCCGCATCTCCTGCCAGTTCTCCTCGGGAGACTGGTCGTGGGTGTCCCCGTTCGACTCGTGCCGACGGGTCTCCCACATGCTCTCCTCGAAGGCGAAGCCGTTCACGAAGGTGGAGAGCACGTCGCCCGCCGCCCCCACGATGCGGTCGGGAAGCCCGCCCGCGCGAAAGAGGCCGAGAAGCCTGTCGATGTGGGGCAACGCCTCGGGGCTGAAGGGGAAGCCCGTCATCGCGACCCTGGCCATGTCGCGGTGCTCGTGCAGTTTGGCCCGCCCCGTGCGGGCGTACTCCTGGACCTGCTCCTGCCAGCGCTCGGGGTCGGGGACAGGTGGCTGCCAGCCCTCGTACATCTGGAGGTACATGAGCTCCAGGAGCTCGTCCTTACCGTTGACGTGGGCGTAGAGGGCGGAGACCGCGACGCCGAGCTCGGCGGCGACCTGGCGCATGCTGAGCTTCTCGTAGCCGACGCGGTCGAGCACGGCGAAGGCGGCCTCGACGATCCGGTCGCGGGTGAGCGGGACTCGGGCGGGCCCGGGCCTGCGGCGTGCCCGCTCCCAGGGCAGTGCGGGCAGCTCGTCACTCATGAGATCAGTGTATCGCCTTGGTGAACAGTGCTCATGTGATCGAACGTCGCTCATTTTCACGATATATCTTGTTCTCGGCGTGGATGCGACATATCTTGAGAACATCGCACTGATCGGCGAACGATGTTCGTGTGGAGAACATCGCTCATGTATGGTGAACGCTGTTCATCAACGCCTGACCGTCCTCCGAATCGACACGAGGAGTCCCCCCATGACCACCGACGTCAAAGCCGCAGCTCAACCGGCGACTGAGCCACCCCCGTACCGGTGGCGCTGGATCGCGCTCGCCGTGATCCTGATGGCCGAGGTGATGGACCTCCTCGACGCCATGGTCACCAACATCGCCGGTCCCACCATCAAGGCCGAGCTGGGCGGCACCGAGGCGACCATCCAGTGGCTCGGCGCCGCCTACACCCTTTCGATGGCCGTCGGCCTGATCACCGGTGGACGGCTCGGCGACATCTTCGGCCGCAAGCGGATGTTCCTCATCGGCGCGGCCGGCTTCACCGTCGGCTCACTGCTGTGCGGGGTGGCCCAGTCGCCCGAGCTGCTCGTCGGCGCACGCGTCCTTCAGGGCCTGTTCGGCGCGGTCATGCTTCCGCAAGGGCTCGGCATGATCAAGGAGATGTTCTCCCCGAAGGAGATGGGCGCGGCGTTCGGCCTGTTCGGGCCGATCATGGGCCTGTCCTCCGTGGGAGGGCCGATTCTGGCCGGATGGCTGATCGACGCCGACTTCTTCGGCACCGGCTGGCGCATGATCTTCCTGATCAACCTGCCGCTCGGCCTCGCCGCCGTCGCCGCCGGGCTGCGCTTCCTGCCCGAGTCACGCTCGCCTCACCCGCTCAAGCTCGACGTCCCGGGCGTGATCCTGGCCTCCCTCGGCGGCCTGCTGCTGGTCTTCCCGCTGGTCCAGGGCAGGGAGAACGACTGGCCCGCATGGTCCTTCGTCATGATGGGCGCCGCCGTGGTGGTCTTCGCGGTCTTCGGCTGGTTCGAGTCCCGCAAGAGCAGGGCGGGCGGCGACCCGCTGATCGTCCCCAGCCTCTTCCGCAAGCGGGCCTTCACCGGCGGCCTGCTGACCGGCCTGGTCTTCTTCTCCGCCATGTCGGGCTTCGTGCTGGTGTTCAACCTCTACACCCAGATCGGTCTCGGCTACTCGACGCTCCAGGCAGGCCTGGTGATGGCTCCCTGGTCGCTGGGCATGGTCGCGGGCTTCGGCGTGGCGCAGGCGGTGGCCAGGTTCGGCCGCAAGGTCCTGCAGGGCGGCGTCCTCGTCATGACCCTCGGCACGCTCGGCGTCCTGCTGACCGTCACCCAGGCGGGCGCGGGTGTGACCGCCTGGCAGTTCGTCCCCGCCCTGGGGGTCACCGGCCTCGGCATGGGCCTGCTGATGGCGCCGTTCTTCGACATCATCCTGGCCGGGGTCGAGCAGCACGAGACCGGCTCCGCCTCGGGGACGATGACCGCCATGCAGCAGCTCGGCGGGGCCGTCGGCGTCGCGCTGCTCGGCACGGTCTTCTTCGACCAGGTGGCGGGCGGGCCGAACCCCGACTTCATCGGGGCGGCGGGGGTCGTCCTGGCGGTGGTCGCGGGGATGCTCGTGCTGACCTTCCTGGCGGCCTTCCTGCTGCCGAAGCAGGCCCGCGAGGGGGAGCACGCCGGGCACTGATCCGCCGCGGACCCTGCCCACGGGGGCACGCCGCTCGGATCGGAGACCGGGCCCGAGCGGCGGACACGGCGCGACGCCGGGGAGCGCGGCCGGTCAGGACGGTGAGGGAGTCCCCCCTGAGGGGGACTCCCTTCCTATTTGCTCCACCGTCGCCAGGGTGCGGGGGCCGACGCCGAGCGCGAGCGCGGCCCGCAGGTCGTCGGGGGTGTCCACGTCCCGCCGGATCGAGTCGACCCCGTCGGGGCAGAGCTCCTTCGCGCCGCGCCGCAGATGGCGCTCGCGGGACTCGCCGCCGAACCCCGGGGTGAACGGGACGCCCGGCCGTACCCCGTAGAAGGTCGTGCCGATCTCGGCCGCGTCGGGCAGGAACGCCTGGTCGAACTCGGAGGCGGCGGCGAGCACGACGGCCAGCTCCGCGGGCCGCAGCGCGGGCAGGTCGGCCTGGAGCGCGCCCACGGCCCCCGAGGGCGTCAGCCGCAGGGCCTCCAGGGCGCCGTGGCGCAGCGCCGCGTTCAGTCCCGCCTCGGGGTCGTCGACCACGTGGGCGCCCACCGAGGCGAGCGCCCCGGCCGCCACGGGATCGCCCGTGACCACCACGACCCGCGCCACGGCGGCGCAGCGCAGCGCAGCCTCGACGGTGTCGCAGGCGATCGCGACGGCCAGCGCGGCCCGATGCGGGCCCGCCGCACGTGAGAGCCGGGTCTTGGCGGCGACCAATGTCTTGACAGGGACGACGAGGGTCCAGTCTGAACTCCGCGGAGCAGGCATAGCCTTAAGCATCCCGCCTCGACATCCCGCGCGGCCAACCGGGACACTTGGGGGCGCACCCCGCGCATCTGGAGGAGCTCATGAGACGTCCTGGATGGCCTTCCCGGTTCTGGGTCGCCGTGGCCGTCACGATCGTCAAGCCGATCTCGTGGCTCCTGGTCAGGAAGGACTGGCGCGGAGTGGAGCGCCTGCCCCGGACCGGCGGCGTGATCCTGGCGACCAACCACCTGTCGTGGCTGGACCCCGTCCTGCTGGCGCACTACCTCTACAACAACGGCCGCTGGCCGACGATCCTCGCCAAGTCGGGCCTGTTCTCCGTGCCGGTTCTCGGGCACATGGTGCGGGAGCTGCGGGCCATCCCGGTCTACCGGGGAAGCGCGGACGCGGCCCGCTCGCTCGCCGAGTCCGAGCGCAGGATCGCCGAAGGGGCGTGCGTGCTGTTCTATCCGGAGGGCACCTGCACCCGTGATCCGGAGTTCTGGCCGATGGAGGGCAAGACCGGCGCGGCCAGGCTCGCCCTGGCGACCGGCGCGCCGGTGATCCCCGTGGCGCACTGGGGGGCCCAGGAGATCCTGCCCTACGGCGGCAAGCGGCCCAGCCTCTGGCCGCGTAAGACCTTCCGCGTGCTGACCGGTCCGCCGGTCGACCTGTCGAAGTACGAGGGGCGGCCGCTGCACGCGGACGTCCTGCGCGAGGCGACCGCCGACATCATGGCGGCGATCACGGCTCAGCTCGCCGAGTTGCGCGGTGAGAAGGCGCCGGAGACGCCGTTCAAGCGACCCGCAGACAACTGACTTCGACGTACGGTGATGAAATGACCAAGGCGGCTGTATTCGGCACAGGCTCGTGGGGCACGACCTTCGCGATGATCCTGGCAGGGGCGGGCGGCAAGACCGTCCTGTGGGGCAGGCGCCCCGAGATCGTCGAGGCGATCGACCGCCGCCATGAGAATCCCGACTACCTGCCCGGCGTGGCGCTGCCCGAGAGCCTGCGCGCGACCACCGACCCCGCGGAGGCTCTCGAGGGCGCCGACTTCGTCGTGCTCGCCGTCCCCTCCCAGACGCTGCGCGCCAACCTGACGGAGTGGAAGCCGAACCTGCCGCCGAACGCCGTGCTGGTCAGCCTGATGAAGGGCATCGAGCTCGGCACCACCAAACGCATGAGCGAGGTGATCTGCGAGGTCGCCGAGGTGCCCCAGGAGCAGGTGGCGGTGGTCTCAGGGCCCAACCTGGTCGGCGAGATCGCCAGGGGGCAGCCCGCGGCGACCGTGGTCGCCTGCACGGACGAGCGCGCCATGGAACGCCTCCAGGAGGCCTGTCACCTGCCGCCGTGGTTTCGCCCCTACACCAATCCCGACGTGATCGGGGTGGAGCTCGGCGGGGCGGTCAAGAACGTGATCGCCCTGGCCGTCGGCGTCGCGGCGGGCATGGGACTCGGCGACAACGTCGGCGCGATGCTGATGACGCGCGGCCTCGCGGAGATCTCGCGGCTCGGCGCGGCGCTCGGCGCTGACCCGCACACCTTCGCCGGGCTCGCCGGGATGGGCGATCTCATAGCGACCTGCACATCCCCATTGTCCAGGAACCGCACCTTCGGTGAGAATCTTGGCCGGGGGATGACCCTCGCCGAGGTCGTCGCCGCGACGAAGCAGACAGCCGAGGGGGTCAAGTCCTGCGAGTCGGTTCTCGAACTGGCCAGAAAGCACGATGTGGAGATGCCGATCACGGAGGTGGTTGTGGCCGTCGTCCACGACGGGATGCCCCCCGGCGAGGCCGCGATGCTGCTGATGTCGCGCACCCCCAAGCCGGAACGGTACGGCGTTTGAGGTCCTGCCCGACACCGACGTCGACGCCGAGAACTCCCCGCCCGAGGCGGACAACCTCCGGTCCTGAGCCGAGGACTCCCAGCCATCCGACCCCATCGACGTCTTGAGGGAGGGAAGCGCCGTCGCTCTCCGGCCTCGGGACCGGAGCACCCCCGGCGCGCATCCGGTGAACCGACGCATGCGGAGACCAAAGGGTGAGAACACCCGGTCGGTGCACCTGCCGGCCCCGGAGGCCCCCGGGCAGACCCCGCTGGGCATGCCGGTCTGGCGCAGCTCGGAGTGGGGCTTCGCCGACTCGGCCGAGTACGCCGACGTGTGCGACGAGAGACGCTCGGGCTTCGCCTACGGCAAGGTGGACAACCCGACGACCGCCGCCTTCGCCTCGGCGGTCGCCTCGCTGGAGGGGGCCGCCGCGCCGAAGGACGTCGCGGGCCAGGCGTTCGCGTCCGGGATGGCCGCCGTCAACGCGGTCCTGATGACCTTCCTGCGCGCCGGGGCGCACATCGTCGCCCCGATCCCGATGCACGGCGGAACCTACTCGCTGATCACCAACGTGCTCTCCCGGTTCGGCGTCACCGCAGGCTTCGCGGACTACGGCGACCTCAGCCGGGTGAACGCCGAGGTCAGGTCGAACACGAAGATCATCTATGCGGAGACCCTGTCCAGTCCGACCATGGCCGTCTCCGACATCCGGGGTCTGTACCGGATCGCCCGCAGGGCGGGGGCGCTGCTGGTGGTCGACTCGACCTTCGCCACCCCGATCGTGTGCCGCCCCCTGGAACACGGCGCCGACCTGGTGATCCACTCCGCGACCAAGTACCTCGGCGGCCACGACGACTGCAGCGGCGGCGTCGCGGTCGGCCGCCCCGACCTGATCGCGCAGCTCCGCGAGGTCGGCATCGACACCGGCGGCACGCTCTCCCCCGACGACGCGTTCCTGCTCCGCAGGGGCCTGGCCACCCTGCCGCTGCGGGTGCGCAGGATGTGCGCGACCGCGATGGTGTTCGCGGCCGCGGTGGCCAAGCACCCGGCGGTCCGCCGGGTCGACTATCCGGGCCTGCCGGAGCACCCGGGGCACCAGCTGGCCAGGCACCTGTTCGACTCGGGCCCCGAGGGGACCAGGTACGGCGCCTGCGTGACGGTCACCCCGCACGGCGGCTACGACGCGGGCGTGGCGCTGGCCGACGGGCTCGACCTCGCCTCGATCGCCACGTCGGCCGGGGGCACTCACACCAAGGTCACGCATGTGGCCTCGACCAGTCACCCGCAGCTCGGCGAGGCCTCGGGGATCGACGCCGCGGCCGTCAGGTTCTCCATCGGGCTCGAGGACGCGGAGGATCTCATCGTCGACGTGACCAAGGCCCTCGACTCCCTGCTGTCGTCGGGGTCGCTGTCGGGGTCACTGCCGGGGTCCGCCCAGGGGCAGGCGCGGATGCCCGGCCAGGGAACGGCGCAGGAACGACCCCGGGGGCCTGCCTCAAGACCTGGGCAGGGACCCGCGCAGGGACACGGCCAGGGACCCGGGCAGGGACCCGCGCCGGGAGTAGGGCGGGGCCACGAATCGAACAGAGGGAACAGGCGAGTCTGACAACCGGAATGACCCCCCAGAGGGGGTAGATTCGGTCATCATGAGCGAGCAGTACGAAACCCGGCCGCGGGTAGCAATCGTCTTCGGTGGCCGCAACTCCGAGCACGCCGTCTCCATCCTCGGAGCGGGAAGCGTGCTGGAGGCCATCGACCGGTCCAAGTACGAGGTCGTCCCCGTGGGGATCGCACAGGATGGGCGGTGGGTGCTCGCCTCAGGCGACCAGCGCTACGCGATCGAGGACGGCGCGTTTCCCGCGGTCGACGACCAGGGAACGGCGCTGGCGCTGCCGTCCGGCAGTGGTTCGCTGGTGACCTACGACGCGGGCAGCATCCCGGTCGAGCTCGGTCAGGTGGACGTCGTCTTCCCCGTGATGCACGGCCCCTTCGCCGAGGACGGCACGATCCAGGGGCTGCTGGAGATGGCCGGGGTCCGCTACGTCGGCTCCGGGGTGCTGGCCAGCGCGGTCGGCATGGACAAGGGCTACATGAAGACGGTGCTCGCCGCGGCGGGCCTGCCGGTCGGGCCGTACGTCGTCGTCCGCGACCGTGACTGGCGGGTCGACCGCGACCGCGTGCTCAAGGAGGTGCAGGAGCTCGGCTGGCCCGTCTTCGTCAAGCCCGCCCGCGCCGGGTCGAGCCAGGGCATCTCCAAGGTCAACGACCTGGACGAGCTCGAAAGGGCCGTCGAGCTCGCCCGCGAGCACGACCCCAAGGTGCTGGTCGAGGCCGCCATCGTGGGACGCGAGATCGAGTGCGCGGTGCTGGAGTCGCCGGGCGACGAGGCCCCGCGCGCCAGCCTGCCCGGCGAGGTGCTCGTCCGCGGCGACCACGCGTTCTTCGACTTCGAGGCCAAGTACATCGAGGGCGACATGTCCCTGGCCGTGCCCGCGGACATCCCGGCCGAGGTGGCTGAGGAGCTGCGGGGGATGGCCGTGCGCGCCTTCGAGGCGCTGGGCTGCGAGGGCCTGTCCCGGGTCGACTTCTTCTACACCGAGGACGGCGGGCTGATCCTCAACGAGATCAACACGATGCCCGGCTTCACCTCGGTCTCGGTCGCGCCGCAGCTGTGGGCCGCGACCGGCGTCTCCTACGCGGAGCTGGTCGACAGGCTGATCCAGCTGGCCCTGGCCCGGCCGTCCGGCCTGCGGTAGCGCCGTCCCCGCGCCGGACGGACCGCCTGGCCGCCCGGTCCGCGGCGCACGGCCCCGGACAGGCAGGAGAGGTCAGCCGGTCTGCGGCAGCGCCGCCTTGATGGGCGGCGCGAGATCGACGAGCACGTCCTGGGGGGTGTGCTCACGCGAGATCGTCACCTCGACGTAGGCCTCCCTGCCGACCGCCGTGAACAGCGCCGGCCTGACGGGGTCGTTGAACCACGCGACCCCGTCGATCTCCGGCACCTGTTCGGTGGCCGTCATCGTCGCCGGCCGCGGCACCCCGCAGCGCAGGGCGATCCTGGCCTCCCCCCACACCGCCACGTACGGCGAGGCGGGCGACGACTCCACCCGTTCGAGGCCGTCGAGCGCGCGGGGAAGCCGCTCGCCGAGCGCCTTGCACGCGGCGGCGGCCACCCCCTCCGGCGCGGGTGGATCCACGCGGACGGCGCCGCCGCATCCCGCCAGGGTCAGTGGGAGGCAGGCGCACGCCGCCCAGCGCGCGAACCGGAGTGACATGTCGTGTTCCCGATGGATCAGATATGAACGATGGGACACGTAAGGGTACGTGTGATGCCCTCCACCGCCTGAATCTGGGCCACCACGAGCTTGCCTAGATCATCCACATTGCGGGCTTCGGCGCGGACGATCACATCGTAGGGGCCGGTGACGTCCTCGGCCTGCGTGACACCGGTGATCGAGGAGATCTGTCCGGCCACGTTCGCCGCCTTGCCGACCTCGGTCTGGATCAGGATGTAGGCCTGCACCATAACGTCCTCCCGGGCGATTGGATCAGTGCCGAAGGGCCACCGTACCCTGTGATGAACGGGAGGTGCGTCATCACAGTCGGAGATCTCGGCGAATTCGGAGTTGTTGCACGTATAGCCGAACGCTTGCCACAGGGTGGGACCGTGCTCCTCGGTCCCGGGGACGACGCCGCGATGGTGAGGTCTCCTGACGGACGGGTCGTCGTGACGACAGACTTATTGATCGAGGGTAGGCACTTTCGTCGCGATTGGTCCAGTGGCTATGACATCGGCCGCAAAGCCGCGGCACAGAATCTTTCGGACATCGTTGCGATGGGAGCCAACCCCACCGGCATCGTGGTCGGCCTCGGCATGCCCGCGGACGCGACCACGGGCTGGCTCGACGATCTCGCCGACGGCTTCCGCGACGAGTGCGACCTGGTCGGAGCCAGTGTGGTCGGCGGCGACACGACCCGCTGCGACCTGGTCGTGATCGGTGTCACGGCGCTGGGAGACCTGGGCGGGCGGGCGCCCGTCACCCGTTCGGGCGCGCGGCCCGGTGACGTGGTCGCGGTCGCGGGGCGGCTCGGCCACGCCGCCGCCGGTCTCGCGCTGCTCACAGAGGGCGGGAGCGGTCCCGCGGAGCTGGTCGACGCCCACCGTCGCCCCGAGCCCCCGTACGCCTGCGGCCCTCAGGCCGCCGCGCTCGGCGCCACCTCGATGCTCGACGTCAGCGACGGCCTGCTCCAGGACCTCGGGCACGTCGCCACGGCGAGCCGGGTCGGCGTCGTGCTCCTCCCCGAGTCCTTCACGGTCCCCGTCCCGATGGAGAAGGCCGCCCGGCTGCTCGGCGTCGACCCGCTGGAGTGGATCCTCTCCGGCGGGGACGATCACGCCCTCGCCGCGACCTTCCCCGAGACCGTACGGCTCCCGCCTGAGTGGACGGTGGTCGGTCACGTCGTCTCCGGCGAAGGTGTGCAGGTCAGAGGGCGTTCCATGACGCGCGGAGGCTGGGACCACTTCCGGCAGTGACGTTTCCCACTGCTGTGACATCAGTTAAATTTGCGACAAACGGTTACTAAAATGGTATGAAGTTATGCGGCCGAGATTCCCTAGAGGAAGGGGCGACATGGGCCGCCATGGTGGACATGGGGAAAACGCCCCCCGTAACCGGGGGAAACGTGAGCCGGAGCCCGCTCCGGACCCCGCTTCACACGCCGAGAGACCCTTCTCGCCCGCGGAGACCCGCGAGGAGCCGATCGGGCGCCGGCTCCGTCCCGAGGAGTCCGCGGTCACCGAACCCCGCAAGGGGTTCCTGGGATCGGGCTGGTCAGCCACCTCCGAGCTGTCCGAACCTGTCTGGCCGGACAGGGAGAGCGGACGGGGAGGACGCGCCAAGATGGCGCTGCTCGCCGTCGCGGCGGTGGTCGTGGTGCTCGGCGGAAGCGTGGTGGGCATCCAGCTGGTGAGCAGCGGCCCTGCCGGCTCGACCACCGGGTGTCAGACCAGCGGATGCGTCGCGGGCGCCTCGAACCAGCCCGCCCCCGAGGACACCCTCGCCGATCCGGACGAGGAGCCCTCCTCCTCGGAGGAGCCCTCGCCCGCCGAGGAACCCGCGGCCGAGGAGAAACCGGACCCGGACGCCTCCGGGACCCCCGCGCCGGTGACGACCCCCCGCCGCGTCAGCCGTACCCAGGGCGCGAAGCCGCGTCCGACCCCGACGGCGACCAACACCCCGCGCCGCACCCAGCAGCCGCAGCCGCAGCCGGAGGAGCCGCAGCCCACGCCGAGCTCGGTCGACCAGTCGCCGATCTCCGACACCCCGACCCACAGGCCGTCCGAGAGCTCGGGCGTCACCGAACCGTCGCCCGCCCCGACCTCCTCCGCGACCTCGACCGCCCCCGCCGCCGGCGCGGCCGTCACCGTCGGATACGGCCTGGTCAGCGAGAAGGGCAAGGCGTACACCGCCCAGCTCGTGGTCACCGCGGACGACAGGCTCGACCGCCTGACGCTGAAGGTGCCGGTCAGCGGCGAGGTCACCTCGGTGCGCGGCGCGAACTGGAGCCAGACCGGCGAAACCCTGGTGATCGAGTCCACCGAGAGGCTGGACGAGGGTGAGAACCTGGTCGTCACCTTCACCGCGGACGGGCAGGCGCACGAGCCGCGGACCTGCCAGAGCTCCCAGGGAGACTGCGTCGTCGTCTGACCGGGCGAACCTTCCCGGGCACGGCGACAGCCGGGCGCGAAGCCCCCGGGACGGGGGCGCGGTTGGGCGGGGAACTGGTTGGATGGTGCGTATGACCGATTCCATCCCTCCTCGCGTGCTGACCGTCGCCGGTTCCGACTCGGGCGGCGGCGCCGGCATCCAGGCCGACCTGAAGACGATGCTGGCCCTCGGCGCGCACGGCATGAGCGTCATCGCCGCGGTGACCGCACAGAACTCGATGGGTGTCCAGGGATACTGGGAGCTGCCCGCGGAGGCGGTGCGGGCCCAGCTCGACTCGGTGCTGGGCGACATCGGCGTCCAGGCGGTCAAGACGGGGATGCTCGCCTCGCCCGTGCTGGTCGAGACGGTGGCCGAGGTGCTCGCGCGGGTCGAGGCGCCGGTCGTGGTCGACCCCGTGGGGGTCTCCAAGCACGGCGACGCGCTGCTCGCGCCCGAGGCGGTGGACGTCGTCAAGTCGCGGCTGCTGCCCACGGCGACCGTGGTGACGCCGAACCTCTGGGAGGTCCTGCAGCTCACCGGCGTCAAGGTCGAGGACGACCAGGACATGCGTCGGGCCGCGGACGCGATCCTGGAGCTGGGCCCCACCTGGGCGCTGATCAAGGGCGGGCACCTGCCGGGAGCCCCGGTCGACCTGCTGACCGACGGCACAGAGGAGTTCCGCTTCAGCGCCGAACGCCTCGACAACCGCCACACCCACGGCACCGGCTGCACCCTGGCCTCCGCCGTCGCCTCACACCTGGCGTTCGGCGAGGACGTCCCGACGGCCGTGGAGAAGTCCAAGGCGTACGTGACCGGAGCCATCGCCCACGGCTTCGCGCTCGGCTCGGGCATCGGCCCCGTCGACCACGGGTGGCGCTGGCGTTAGGTTCGTGTGCCGCGACGCGGGCGAGGCGGCCGGGCATCAGGCGCGCCGCCGACGCCCGCCTCCCAGCGGAGGCGGCCGGCTCCGAGCGGAGGAGCCTTTCTCCGGGCGGAGGAGCCTTTCTCCGGGCGGAGGAGCCTTTCTCCGAGCGAAGGCGGCTGGAAACGGCGACGGCCCGTCGCCTCCGAGCGGAGGCGACGGGCCGTGCGCGCGTCTGGCTAGCGAGTGACCTTGCCGGCCTTGATGCAGGAGGTGCAAACGTTCAGCCGCTTCGGCGTGCCGTTCACCACTGCGCGCACGGGCTGGATGTTCGGGTTCCAGCGGCGGCGGGTGCGGCGGTGCGAGTGGGAGACGTTGTTGCCGAAGGTCGGCTTCTTAGCGCAAACATCGCAGACGGAAGCCACGGTTCGCTCCTTAGATAAGTCGAGAGGCTCGATCCGCCGCACTGGCGGCGGTCATCGGGCGCGCCGGGACGACCGGCTGGCCACACGAGGATATCCGATGTCCGGCCATGGATGCCAACACGGGCCGCCATGACTGGCCGAACGGGGATAATCTCCGGAGGCAACCGTAGCGCATTCCCAGGGGTGGAGGGCGGCATGCTGCAGGTTCTCGACCCGTCCGCCGTGCGGCGGTGGTCGCGGCTGGCCGCGGAGACTCTGGGAAGGGCTCGCGAGGAGATCGACGCGCTCAACGTCTTCCCGGTTCCCGACGGCGACACGGGGACCAACCTGCACCTGACCATGCTCTCCGCCGCCGAGGCGCTCGACGGGCTGCCCGGCGACGCCGACGCCGCGACCACCTGGCAGACCCTCGCCCAGGGCGCGCTGCTCGGCGCCAGGGGCAACTCGGGCGTCATCGTCAGCCAGGCGCTGCGCGGTCTCGCCGAGGTGCTCAGAGCGGCCGACGGGCGGGGCGCCGACCTCGGCAGAGGGCTTGTCAGGGCCGCCGAGCTGGCCCGTGAAGCGGTGGCCAGACCGGTCGAGGGCACGGTGCTCAGCGTGCTCGCCGCCGTCGCGGGAGCGGTGCGCGATCTGCGGGGGGACCTCGCGGCCGTGGCCAGGAGCGCCGCCGACGAGGCGCGCTCCGCGCTCCGCCGCACCCCGGACCAGCTCGACGTGCTCGCCCGCAGCGGCGTCGTCGACGCGGGCGGCGCGGGGCTGACGATCATCCTGGAGAGCCTCGCCGCGGTGGTCACCGACTCCCGCGCCGAGCGGGTCGACATCCCGGCGCCGACCCGCCGGGCCGCCGTCGAGCCGGTCGGGCCGCAGGAGGGGCCGGGCTACGAGGTCATGTACCTCCTGGACGCCGACGCGGAGGCGGTCGGCGAGCTGCGTCGGGAGCTGGACGCGCTCGGCGACTGCCTGGTGGTCGTCGGCGGCGAGGGCCTGTGGAACGTCCACGTCCACGTCGACGACGCGGGTGCGGCGATCGAGGCGGCCGTGCGCGTGGGGCGGCCGCACCGGATCAGGGTGACCTACCTGCCCGGGGCGGGCCGGACCCACCCCGTCGCCCGGGGGAGAGGCGTCGTGGCCGTGGCCGCGGGACCCGCGCTCGGCGCCGTGTTCGAGCGCTCCGGCGCCGTGGTGGTCCGCAGGGAGCCCGGCGCGAGCCCGCCGCTGGCCGCGGTGCTCGCCGCGATCCGCGAGGCGGGCTCGGAGGTCGTGGTGCTGCCGAACGACGGCGGGACACGCGAGGTCGCCACGGCCGCCGCGGAGGTCGCCAGGGAGGAGGGGCTGACCGTCAGCGTGCTGCCCACCAGGGCCTCGGTGCAGGGCCTGGCGGCGCTCGCCGTCCACGATCCGCTGCGCCGCTTCGACGACGACGTGGTGGCCATGACGGAGGCCGCCGCGCACACCCGGCACGGGCACGTCTGGGTGGCCGACCGCGAGGTCGTGTCGAGCGCGGGCCCGGCCCGTCCGGGAGACGTCCTGGGCGTGATCGACGGCGACGTCGCCGTGATCGGCGCGGACCTGGTGGAGACCGCCCTGGAGACGGTCCGCCGCATGGTGTCCCCGAGCAGCGAGCTGGTGACCGTGCTCGAGGGGGTCAACGCGCCCGAGGGGCTGACGCGAGCCGTACGGGACCATCTGGCCGAGACCCGCCCCGACATCGAGGTCGTCGCCTACAAGGGCGGCCAGGGCGGCTACCCGCTGCTCGTCGGCGTCGAGTGAGACCGGCGTCGGGTGGGAGCGGCGTCGGACGGGACGCGCGCCGGGTGGGAGCGGCGTCGGACGGGACCGGCGTCGGGTGGGAGCGGCGTCGGACGGGACGCGTGCCGGAGGGGAACCGCGTGCCGGAGGGGAGCGGGGCGCGGCGCGGACGGACGCGCTCAGGGGGCGTCGGGCCCGTTCTGTCGCACGGACGCGGTAGAAACTTGGGGTGACGAGCTTCGACGAGCCGCTGACCAAGGCGCTTGACCCCAAGACCGCCAAGCTGCTGGAGAGCGTCCTCGATCTGCGCACCGTGGGTGACCTGCTGCGGCACTACCCCCGGCGTTACGCGGAGCGGGGCGAGCTGACCGACCTCGAGGACCTCCGGGTCGACGAGCACGTCACCGTGGTCGGCGAGGTCACCAGGGCCATGCGCAGGCCGATGCGCAACAAGGGCGGCACCTGGCTCGAGGTCGAGGTCGTCGACGGCCGCCGCAGCAAGATCTACCTGTCCTTCTTCGGCAAGGCCTCCCACATCGCGGAGACGCGGCTGCGGCCCGGCACGCGCGGAATGTTCGCGGGGAAGGTCGGCGCGTTCGGCCAGGGCGACAAGCGCAGGTGGCAGCTGTCGCATCCCGAGTTCGAGATGTTCGACGAGAGCGACGCCGCCGCGGAGAAGTTCGCCGCCGCGCTGGTGCCGATCTACCCGGCGGGCAAGGACGTGACCCCGTGGGCCATCCGCAGGGCGCTGGGCGTCCTCCTCGACACCCTCGAGCCCCTCGACGACCCGCTCCCCGCCGACCTGCGGGCCAAGCACAACCTGCCCGGCCTGGCGGAGGCGCTCCTGGCCGTCCACAGGCCGCGTGACCACGCAGACGTCTCCAGGGCGCGCAAGCGGCTGAAGTTCGACGAGGCGTTCCTGCTGCAGGCGGTGCTGCTGCAGCGCCGGATGGCGGCCTCCTCCTGGCCCGCGACCCCCAGGCCCGCGCGGGGCGACGGGTTGCTCGCCGACTTCGACGCACGCCTGCCGTTCCAGCTCACCGAGGGCCAGCGGGACGTGGGGGAGGAGATCGCCGCCGACCTCGCCCTGGCCCACCCCATGCACCGGCTGCTCCAGGGCGAGGTCGGCGCGGGCAAGACGGTCGTCGCGCTGCGCGCCATGCTCCAGGTGGTCGACGCGGGAGGGCAGGCCGTGCTCCTGGCGCCCACGGAGGTGCTCGCCCAGCAGCACCACAGGTCGATCTCGGCCATGCTCGGCGACCTGGCCGCGGGCGGGATGTTCGGCGGTACGGCGGTCGCCCTCCTCACCGGCTCGCTCGGCGCGGCGGCCCGCCGTTCCGCCATGCTCGACGCCGCCTCCGGCGCGGCCGGGATCGTGGTCGGCACCCACGCCGTGCTCCAGGAGCGCGTGCAGTTCGCCGACCTCGGCCTGGTCGTGGTCGACGAGCAGCACAGGTTCGGCGTCGAGCAGCGCGACGCGCTCAGGGAGAAGGCCGGGGGAGGGCGGCCGCACGTGCTGGTCATGACCGCCACCCCGATCCCGCGCACGGTCGCCATGACCGTCTTCGGCGACCTCACGGTCTCCACGCTGTCCCAGCTGCCCTCAGGACGCGCGCCGATCACCACGCACGTGGTGCCCGCCGCGGAGAAGCCCCACTTCCTCGACCGGGCCTGGACCAGGCTGCGGGAGGAGGTCGAGCTGGGGCGGCAGGCTTACATCGTCTGCCCGCGCATCGGCGACCTGGAGGGCGACGAGGGCGACCTGTCCAAGGACGACGACGAGCGCCGTCCGCCGCTCGCGGTGCTTGAGACGGCCGAGACGCTGTCGCAGGGGCCGCTGCTGGGGCTCCGTACGGCGGTGCTCCACGGCAAGCTCCCCCCGGAGGAGAAGGACGCCGTGATGCGGGCCTTCAGCCGGGGCGAGACCGACGTCCTGGTGGCGACCACGGTCATCGAGGTCGGCGTCGACGTCCCCAACTCCTCGGTCATGGTCATCATGGACGCCGACAGGTTCGGCGTCTCGCAGCTCCACCAGCTGCGGGGCCGGGTCGGCCGTGGCGGGCTGCCGGGGCTGTGCCTGCTGGTGACGGAGTCCCTGGGCGGCACTCCGGCCCGCGACCGGCTCGACGCGGTCGCCTCGACCCTTGACGGCTTCGAGCTGTCCCGCGTCGACCTGGAGCAGCGCAGGGAGGGCGACGTGCTGGGCGTCGCCCAGTCGGGCCGCAGGTCGTCCCTGAAGCTGCTGCAGCTCCTGCGGGACGAGGACGTCATCCACACCGCCCGGCTGGACGCCGAGACCATGCTGGCGGCCGACCCCGACCTCGCGGGGCACGCGATGCTCAAGTCGGAGATCGACAGGCTGCTGGCCGACGAGCGCGCGGAGTACCTCGAGAAGACCTGAGGCGGGCGCGGAGGGGGGCGAACGCCCAACTGCGGGGACGGCCTCCCCCCGAATGCCGTCCCCGCCTGGGCCCACTCTCGGGTCAGGTGCCGAGAGTACCGGCGTGCGGAAGGGCTCACGATCACGCCGGTCGGCCTCCTTCTGGGTCACGTGAAGGCCGCAGGACTCATCATGCAAGGCCCGGCGGCCGGGTGGAACGACCCTTGCGCTTTCGTCGCCACTCCTTGCCCACTCTTGACCTAGATCACCTTCCCGGACCCTTTTGACCTGGGGTTATGTGATGCGTCGCGACACGCCGGGCTGCGGGGAGAGGGGGCGCGGCGGGCGGCGGGCGGCATGGTGACGGGGCAGCGGCGGGGCAGCGGCGGGACCGCGGCGGGACCGCGGCGGGACTGCGGTGGGACAAAAGGGGCGGGAGGCCGCGAGCGAAGCCGCGGCGCGCTGGGACAATGGGCCGGTGAGTCGAGTCATCGCGGGAAGCGCAGGAGGACGACGGCTGGCCGTGCCGCCGGGCAGGGGCACCCGCCCCACGAGCGACCGGGCCAGAGAGGGGATCTTCTCCACCGTGGGATCGCTGCTGGGCTCGCTGGACGGGGCGAGGGTGCTGGACCTGTACGCCGGATCGGGCGCGGTCGGCCTCGAGGCGCTGTCGCGGGGGGCGGTCCACGCGCTGCTCGTCGAGTCGGACGCCAAGGCGGTCAGGACGATCAGGGCGAACATCGCCGCTCTCGGCCTCCCCGGAGCCGAGCTCGCGGCGGACCGGGTGGAGCGGGTGCTCGAACGGGGCGCGGCGGAGCCGTACGACCTGGTGTTCGCCGACCCGCCGTACGCGGTGGGCGCGGAGGCGGTCGACGCCGTGCTCGGGCAGTTGCGGGACAGGGGCTGGCTGGCGCAGGACGCGCTGGTCGCGGTGGAACGGGAGAGCCGGGGGAAGGACCTGGTGTGGCCCAGCGGATACGAAGAGGAGAGGGTCCGTCGTTACGGCGAAGCGTCCGTTTGGTACGGTCGCGCCGCCGGAAATCCATAGAGCAGGGGGTTTCGCCTTGCGTCGCGTTGTCTGTCCGGGATCGTTTGATCCCGTTACCAACGGCCACCTGGACATCATCGGCCGGGCCTCCCGCCAGTACGACGAGGTCGTCGTGGCCGTGCTGATCAACATCGAGAAGAAGAGCCTGTTCACGGTCGAGGAGCGGATCGAGATGCTCCAGACCGTGACCAAGGAGTACGGCAACGTACGCGTGGACAAGTTCCACGGCCTGCTGGTGGACTACTGCAGACAGCAGGAGATCCCGGCCATCGTCAAGGGACTGCGGGCGATCAGCGACTTCGACTACGAGCTCCAGATGGCCCAGCTCAACTACCGGATGTCCGGGGTGGAGACGCTGTTCATGGCGACGGGCCCCGAGGTGTCGTTCCTGTCCTCGAGCCGCATCAAGGAGATCGTCAGGTACGGCGGGAGCGTGGCCGGCCTGGTCCCCGATCTCGTCCAGGAACTCCTGGTCGAACGGCTCAGGGGCTAGGTCCTGGTATTCTCTTGTTTCTGCCTTGCACGACGGCGTTGATTCGCCATGCCTAATGAGAGTGGAATGACTCCGCACAACCTCGACCCCCGCGCCCCATGGGTGATCTCCACCCATGATCTGGGGCGGAGACCAGGGACGATGCGTCGGATGCATCTCACTCTCCCGGCACCGGCGGACATCGGCGTCGACATGATCGGTGTCCCCAGGGACGCCGATGTCGAGCTGGACATCCGGCTTGAAGCGGTCATGGAGGGTGTGCTCGTCACGGGCACGGCGCAGGCCCCGCTGCGGGGGGAGTGCGCACGCTGCCTGGAGGACGTCGTCTCGGACACCGAGGTGAGCTTCCAGGAGTTGTTCCTCTACTCGGCAGAGGATGCTGCCGAGGACGACTCGCTTCTCGACGGTGAACTGCTCGACCTCGAACCCGCGTTCCGTGACGCGGTGGTGCTCACACTGCCGCTGAGCCCGGTCTGCAGTGAAGACTGCGCCGGGCTCTGCTCGGAGTGCGGGATCAGGCTGGCCGACGCCGAGCCTGGTCACCGGCACGAGGTCGTCGACGCCCGTTGGGCCAAGTTGCAGGGTCTGGTTCCGGAACATAACAACGATCAGGAGAGCTGACGTGGCTGTCCCCAAGCGCAAGATGTCGCGGAGCAACACTCGCTCCCGCAGGTCGCAGTGGAAGGCCGCCGCGGTTTCGCTCGTGAGCTGCCCCCAGTGCCGCTCGCCGAAGCGTCCGCACGTGGCGTGCCCCTCCTGCGGCACTTACAACCGCCGTCAGGTGATCGAGCCCTCCGCCTGATCGCATTCTGACCGACGGGCGCCGGCCGGATCCTTCCGGCACCGGCCGGCTGACCGTTCGCGCTTCAATGCGATGGCGGACCGCCCGCGGCTGTGGTGGACGCCGGGGTCCGCATGACGCGTACCCTCCCGGCGTCCACCACGTCTTCGGGCACTTCTCGCCCACTTCTTCGCCATCGCGCATTCGACGAGAGACGTGCGAGGAGAAGACGTGGGTATGAGCAGCGTTAAGCCGGTGGCCGTCGAGTTCGTCAGGGACGAGATCGAGCGGCTCCTTTCCGTCCGCCTGGACGTGGCGATCCTGGAGCGGGCGCTGACCCATCGCTCCTACGCCTACGAGAACGGCGGCCTGCCGACCAACGAGCGCCTGGAGTTCCTCGGCGACTCCGTGCTCGGCCTGGTGGTCACCGACACCCTCTACCGCAACCACCCCGACCTGCCCGAGGGGCAGCTGGCCAAGCTCAGGGCCGCGGTGGTCAACATGCGCGCGCTCGCGGGCGTCGCCCGCACCCTCGGCCTGGGACGCTTCCTGCGGCTCGGCAGGGGCGAGGAGGGCACGGGAGGGCGCGACAAGTCGTCGATCCTCGCCGACACCCTCGAGGCGCTGATCGGCTCCGTGTACGTCGACAGGGGCCTGGACGAGGCCTTCCGCGTCGTCCACCTGCTCTTCGACCCCCTCATCACCCGCTCGGCCTCGCTGGGCGCCGGGCTCGACTGGAAGACCTCGCTCCAGGAGCTCACCGCCTCCGAGTCGCTCGGCGTGCCCGAGTACCACGTCGAGGAGAGCGGTCCCGACCACGCCAAGTCCTTCACCGCGGTCGTCAGGGTCGGCGGCGAGGAATACGGCTCAGGCTCGGGACGCTCGAAGAAGGAGGCCGAGCAGCAGGCCGCCGAGGCGGCCTGGACCCGGATCCGCCAGGACCGTGACAAGCGCGAGGCCAGCTGACCCGCCGGCGGGCGGCGACCGGCCGAGAGCCGGTGTGAGAGGCCTGCGCGGCAGGCGGAGGAGGCCGGCTGACCCGTCGGCCGGTACAAGCGCGACAGACCGGCGTGCCCGTCTCCGGGAGGCCGGTCCGCCCGAGGAGGGGTGCATGCCCGAGTTGCCCGAGGTCGAGGTCGTCCGGCGAGGCCTGGAACGCTGGGTGTCAGGCCGGGTCGTCGCCCACGCCGAGGTGCTCCACCCGCGGGCCATCCGGCGCCACCTCCCCGGGGCCGAGGAGTTCGCCTCCCGCCTCAAGGGCCGCACGGTCGGTTCCGCCGAGCGCCGGGGCAAGTACCTCTGGCTGCCGCTCGACGGCTCCGACGCGATCCTCGCCCACCTCGGCATGAGCGGCCAGCTGCTGGTCGTCGAGCCGGACTCGGCGCCGGAGAGGCACCTGCGGATCCGGATCGCCTTCGCCGACGGCGGCCCCGACCTGCGCTTCGTCGACCAGCGGACCTTCGGGCACGTGCTGGTGACCCCGATGGCCCACTCGGTGGGCAGGCCGGTTCCCGAGCCGATCACGCACATCGCGGCCGACCCGTTCGAGGAGCACTTCGACGAGGACCTGTTCGCCCGCCGCCTGCGCGCCAGGCAGACCGAGGTCAAGCGGGCCCTGCTGGACCAGTCGCTGATCAGCGGGGTCGGCAACATCTACGCCGACGAGGCTCTCTGGCGGGCGCGGCTGCACGGCACCAGGGCGACCGGCGCGCTGACCGGGCCGAAGATCTCCGAGCTGCTGGGCGCGGCCAGAGAGGTGATGACCGCCGCGCTGGCGGAGGGCGGCACGTCCTTCGACAGCCTCTACGTCAACGTCAACGGCGAGAGCGGCTACTTCGACCGCTCGCTGGCCGTCTACGGCAGGCGGGACGAACCGTGCCGCAGGTGCGGCGCCCCGATCGTCAGGGAGTCGTTCATGAACCGTTCCTCCTACAGCTGCCCCCGCTGCCAGCCCCGGCCGAGGAAGGTGAGGGCGTGACGGACGTCAGGCTGACCGCCTGGGTCAGGGGGCGCGTTCAGGGCGTGGGTTTCCGCTGGTGGACGCGGGCGAGAGCGCTCGAGCTCGGCCTGGCGGGCTGGGCGAGGAACACCGAGGACGGGCGCGTCGAGGTCGTGGCCGAGGGCGGCGAGGAGTCGTGCGCCGCACTGCTCGGCCTGCTCAGAGCCGGTGGGACGCCGGGCAGGGTCGACGCGGTCGTGGAGCGCTGGAGCGAGGCGAAGGGAAACCTTGCCGGTTTCGTTGAGCGCTAACCGCTTCCTTGAACCACCCAAAATAGTGTATATTTTACTGTCGAGAGTGCCCACTGGTGCATCCACACGGAGCGTTCAACTTGACCGCCCCTTCCACCGGTGCGACTCTTGATAAGAACCACGCGCACCCCTCCCGCGGCAAGAAGTGCGCGAACCAGTCTGGTCACTCAGCGTGGAGGACCCTTTACCATGGCGAAGGCTCTACTAGGCCACGTCGGCGGTCCTGACCCTCGGATGGTCTCGGAAATGCGCCGTCTCCAGCAGCGTGTCCGTGATCTCGAGGCGGAGCTCACCCGGCTCCAGGCCGAGAACGACGAACTCGCGGCCAGCAGCCGCGACGAGGCGTTCACCCGCCTGCAGGATCGTGAGCCGGTTCTCACTTAGAGACCGGGACGAAACACCCTATTTTCAGGGACGCCTCCTTGGGGCGTCCCTTGCCACGCCGGCCCTCACCGCATGCAGGATCATGTGCGGTGTGGCCGGCCATGTGGCGTGAGAGGCCACATCACCTCAGTGTGACGGGCGGCTCACAGGTGACGTGCGAAGAAGGCCAGCTGTTCGGGAAGCACCCGGCGGCGGTAGGCGGTGTCCTGGCATCCCGAGGAGATCCCGCCCTCCGTCGTGGCGCCGAGCGCCTTCAGCCCCTTCAGCATCGTCTCCGTCTGCGGAGCGCGATCGTCGCGTTCGCCGCAGCCCAGCCACACCGGGATGTCCACCAGCTCCCGCAGCGGCGCCCGCGCCGCGGTGACGTCCGGTGAGGTCGCGGCGACCGCACGGACCACTCCCGAGCCGAGCTGCGCGGCCAGCCTGAGGGCTTCGGCGCCTCCCGCGGCCCAGCCGAGCAGCCCGATCCGCCGGACGTCCAGCCCGCCGGCCTCCAGATGGGGCAGAAGGGCGCCGACGATGTCCGCCGACGGCCAGCCGTCGACGGAGGCGATCGCGAAACCCCCCGGGCTCGCGGCGAGATAGCGGTCGACCGCGTAGAGGTCGTACGGCGCGCGCGCGTCCCCCGGAGGCTCGGGAAGCATCACCACCACCGGCACCGTGTCCCGCGCGGCCCGCGGCATCGCGACGATCACGCGACGGCCCTCCAGCGTGCCCTGCCTGCGTCCTGCCGTCCCGCCCGGCGGCGGCTCGGGCGTCGAACCGCAGACGACGCGGGTGTAGGCGCTCCTGACACCGCCCGGTCCCGCGACCAGCGCGGCCCCGCCGAGCCCCAGCACGCCCAGCCCGCCTCCCACGAGGAAGGCCCGCCGCCTGAAACGCCCCTCCCCGTCACGCGGCGCAGCCGGAGCCTCGCCCCCGCCCCGTTCCGCATCCATGCAGGGCACCATAGGCGCTGAACAGGCGGACGCGGGTGAAGAACGGTAGTCTTCCCAGGCGAGAGCGGCCCGGTGGCAGGGAGAGGGCGCAGGACGCACACAAGCGCGGCGGACGGGGGGCGACATGTATCTCAAGACCCTGACACTGCGCGGGTTCAAGTCCTTCGCCTCCGCGACCACCCTCAGGTTCGAGCCGGGCATCACCGCGGTCGTCGGCCCGAACGGCTCCGGCAAGTCCAACGTGGTCGACGCGCTGGCCTGGGTCATGGGAGAGCACAGCGCCAAGTCGCTGCGCGGCGGCAAGATGGAGGACGTCATCTTCGCCGGCACCTCCTCGCGGCCCCCGCTGGGCCGCGCCGAGGTCACGCTCACCATCGACAACTCCGACGGCGCGCTGCCGATCGACTACACCGAGGTCACGATCAGCCGCCTGATGTTCAGGGCGGGCCAGAGCGAGTACGCCATCAACGGCGACACCTGCCGCCTGCTCGACATCCAGGAGCTGCTGTCCGACTCGGGCATCGGCCGAGAGATGCACGTCATCGTCGGGCAGGGCCAGCTCGACCAGGTGCTGCACGCCGGCCCCGAGGACCGCAGGGCCTTCATCGAGGAGGCCGCGGGCGTCCTGAAGCACCGCAAGCGCAAGGAGAAGGCGCTGCGGAAACTGGACGCCATGCAGGCCAACCTGACCCGCGTCCAGGACCTGACCACCGAGCTGCGCAGGCAGCTCAAGCCGCTGGGCCGCCAGGCCGAGATCGCCCGCAAGGCCGCCGTCATCCAGGCCGACCTCCGCGACGCCAGACTCAGGCTGCTGGCCGACGACGTGCTCACCCTGCGCACCACCCTGGAACGGGAGACCGCGGACGAGGCCGCCGTGCTGGCCCGCCGCAGGGTGGTCGAGGCCGATCTGGAGCAGGGGCAGGTCACCGAGGCCGAGCTTGAGGCGGCGGAGGCCGAGGCGCAGCCCCGCCTGGCCGCGGCCCAGGAGACCTACTTCCGCCTCTCCTCCCTCCGCGAGCGCCTCAGGGGCCTGGCGGGGCTGGCGGCCGAACGGCACCGCAACGCGACCGACACCGCCGTCGAGCGCAGGGGACGCGACCCCGAGGACTACGAGCGGGAGGCCGAGGAGGTCCAGGAGCAGGAGCGGGTCCTCGCCGAACTGCTCGCCCAGGAGCAGGAGACGCTGGCCGGGGCCGTGGCCGGGCGCGTGGAGACGGAGGCGGCGCTCGCGGCCGAGGAGCGGCGTCTCGCCGCGGAGGCCAGGGCGGCCGCGGACAGGCGCGAGGGACTGGCCAGACTCAAAGGGCAGGTCGGCGCGGCGCGCAGCAGGGCGGGAGCGGCCGAGGAGGAGATCGGGCGTCTGACGCTCTCCCTTGAGGAGGCCGAGCAGCGAGCCGAGCAGGCCCGCGCCGCGCACGACGACCAACGGCAGGCGGACCCGGAGACCGACCCGGCCCTCACCGAGGAGCTGGAGATCGCCCTGGAGGCCGTCGAGCAGGCCAGGCAGGCCGTCGACGCGGCCAGAGGCGTGGTCGAGGAGGCCAAGGCCGCCGTCGGCGGCCCGAACGCCGCCCTCGGCGCGGCCAGGGCCGCCGTCGGCGTCGCCCGCAAGGCCGACCAGGAGGCCCAGCGTCAGGTCGCCGCTCTCGAAGCACGGCTCGAGGCGCTCGAGCTGAGCCTGGCAGGCGGCGCGGACGGCGCCGCGACGCTGCTGGCCGCCGACCTGGCCGGAGTGCTCGGCCCCGTGGCCGCCATGCTCACCGTCAGCCCGGGCGCGGAGGTGGCCGTGGCGGCCGTGCTCGGCGCCTACGCCGAGGCCGTCGCCGTCGAGTCCCTGCAGGCCGCCGCGGACGCCGTGGACTTCCTCAGGAGCGGCGAAGCCGGCCAGGCCGCCCTGCTCATCGCCGCCGAAGGGGAGGCGACCGAGACCGGTCCCGTGCCGGTCGGAGGGAGCAGCTGGGCGATCGACCTGGTCACCGTGCCCGCCGCGCTGCGGCCCGCCGTCACGCACCTGCTGGCGGACGTGCTGGTCGTCGACGACCTGGAGACGGCGAGAAAGGCCGCGGAGCAGTGGCCGCAGCTGCGGGCCGTCACCCGTTCCGGTGACCTGCTCGGCTCCTACGCCGCCAGAGGCGGCTCCACGGGCGGCTCCTCCGCCCTCCAGGTACGGGCCGCGCTCGACGAGGCCGTCGCCGACCTGGCCTCCGCCAGGACCGCCGCCGAGCAGGCGGGCGCCGCCATGGAGGAGGCGGCGGAGGCGGAGGCGCAGGCGCAGCTCGCCGTCGAGGCGGCCCAGGCCGGGGTCGCCGAGGCGCAGACAGGCGTGCAGACCGCGCAGGCCGGGGTCAACGCGGGTCAGGCCGCGCTCGACCAGGTCAGGGCCAGACAGCGGGACGCCGACCAGCGGGCGGCCGCCGCCGCCAGGCAGCTGGCCCAGCTGGGGGCCGCCGCCGAGGCCGCCCGCGCCGAGTGCGAGCGCCTCGCCAGGGCCGTGCGGGCGGCGCAGGAGGCCAGGGAACGCGACGCGGCCGGGCTCGCCGAACTCGAGGAGCGGCTGGTCGCTGCGACGGCCGAAGAAGAGCTGGAGGCCGAGCCGACCACCGAGATGCGTGACGAGCTCGCGGAGATCTGCGCGGCGGCCAGGCAGTCCGAGATGGAGGCGCGCCTGGCCGTACGGACGGCGGAGGAACGGGTCAAGGGCATCGCGGGCAAGGCGGAGGAACTGCTGCGCGAGGCGGAGCGGGAGCGCGACGAGCGGGCCAGGGCCGCCGAACGGCGCGAGCGGCGGCGCAGGCAGGCGCTGGTGGCCCAGGCGGTGGTGCGCGGCACCGAGCTGACACTGGACAGACTGGAGGCCTCGCTCGCCCTGTCGGCCGCCGAACGCGACGAGGCCGAGCAGGCGCGCGGCCAGGTCGACCTGTCCCTCAAGGCCGTCAGGCTCCGGGTCAGGGAGCTGTCGGGGGAGCTGGACAAGCTGGTCAACAGGGCCCACGGCAGCGAGGTCGCCAGGACCGAGCGGCGGATGCGCCTGGAACAGCTGGAGACCAGGGCCGTCGAGGAGTACGGCGTCGAGCCCGACACGCTCATCGCCGAGTACGGCCCGGCCGAACCCGTCCCCACCGTCGACGGCGACCCCGTTCCCTACGTCCGGGAGGAGCAGGAGAAGCGGGCGAGGGCGGCCGACCGGCAGATGACCCAGCTCGGCAAGGTCAACCCGCTGGCCCTTGAGGAGTTCGCGGCGCTCGAGGAGCGGCACGCGTTCCTCACCTCGCAGCTCGAGGACCTCAAGAAGACCAGACGCGACCTGCTGCTGGTCGTCAAGGAGGTGGACGAGCGGGTCGAGCAGGTGTTCGGCGCCGCGTTCGCGGACGTGGCCCGCGAGTTCGAGACGATCTTCACGCGGGTCTTCCCGGGCGGCGAGGGCAGGCTGCTGCTCACCGACCCCGAGGACATGCTGACCACGGGCGTCGAGGTCGAGGCCAGGCCGCCGGGCAAGAAGGTCAAACGCCTGTCGCTGCTGTCCGGAGGCGAGCGGTCGCTGACCGCCGTGGCCTTCCTCGTCTCCATCTTCAAGGCGCGGCCCTCGCCGTTCTACGTGATGGACGAGGTCGAGGCGGCGCTCGACGACACCAACACCCAGCGCCTGCTGACCCTGTTCGAAGAACTGCGACAGACGTCACAGATCATCATCATCACCCACCAGAAGCGCACGATGGAGATCGCCGACGCCCTGTACGGCGTGTCGATGCGAGGAGACGGCGTGACCCAGGTCATCAGCCAGCGTCTGAGGGAACACGACTCCGGCTGACACCGGGGGGTCGGAGCATTCCGGGGCGTCTGGAAAACTGTGGTCTTGTGGAAGCCTATCTCGGCATAATCGCGATCATCGTCGTCGTCGCCCTGCTGGCGGCGGGCGGCATGTTCCTGCTGCTCAGGCCGCGAGGCAAGTCGGCCCCCCCGGTCGAGCCGCCTGAGGTGCGGCCCGTCCCGGGGCAGGAGCAGGCACCTCCCGCGGCGGTCACCCAGGATGACGACGCGGCGACCACCACCGTTCCGCCTCCGCCGGTCAAGCCGGCGGAACCCATGGTCGTCCCCCCCGTCGTCGAGATCCCGCCGCCCTCGGCGGGGCGGATGGTACGGCTGCGCGCCCGCCTCGCCCGCTCGCAGAGCACCCTCGGCAAGGGGCTGCTCGACCTGCTCTCACGGGACCGTCTGGACGACGACACCTGGGACGAGATCGAGGAGACCCTGATCACCGCCGACGTCGGCGTCGCTCCGACGCAGGCGATGGTCGAGGAGCTGCGGACCAAGGTGAAGGTGCTGGGCAGCCGGACGCCCACCGAGGTCCGGGAGCTGCTCAAGGAGCAGCTGCTCACCCAGATCGGCGTGGACACCGACCGCACCCTGCACGTCAAGCCGCACGGGGAACGCCCCGCCGTGGTGCTCGTGGTCGGCGTCAACGGCACCGGCAAGACCACCACGACCGGCAAACTGGCCCGTTCCCTCATCGGCGACGGCAACAAGGTCGTGCTCGGCGCCGCCGACACCTTCCGCGCCGCCGCCGCCGACCAGCTCCAGACCTGGGGTGACAGGGTCGGCGCCGAGGTCGTGCGCGGCCCCGAGGCGGGCGACCCCGCCTCGGTCGCCTTCGACGCCGTCGCCAAGGGCGTCGAGGACAAGGTCGACGTGGTCATCGTCGACACGGCCGGCAGACTGCACACCAAGACGGGCCTGATGGACGAGCTCGGCAAGGTCAAGCGCGTCATCGAGAAGAAGGCGACGGTCGACGAGGTCCTGCTCGTCCTCGACGCGACGACCGGCCAGAACGGCATGCGCCAGGCCCGGGTGTTCGCCGAGGTGGTCGACGTCACCGGCATCGCCCTGACCAAGCTCGACGGCACGGCCAAGGGCGGCATCATCATCTCCGTGCAACGGGAGCTGGGCGTCCCGGTCAAGCTCGTCGGCCTCGGCGAGGGCCCCGACGACCTGGCGCCGTTCGACCCTGAGGTGTTCGTGGACGCGCTTCTCGGCGACTAGGAGTCCCTGGATTCAGGACCTTGAATCGACTTCACGCTGATTGCGTGGGCCGGTTGGTTCTCCTGGTTCGCTGGGCTTGTTTGGTTCGCTGGGCTTGTTTGGTTTTCTGGGCTGGGCTTGGTTCGCGTGGAGGGGGGCGGGTGGTCCGGCCGGCCGTCTCAGCTGAGCTCTGGCGGGTTCAGGCCTCCGGCCTGGCGGGCGCGGGTGGTTGCGGTCCTTTTATACGCCGGCCGGACCACCCGCCCCCCTCCACGCATGACTGCCGGTCTCGTAC
>NZ_BSEV01000025.1 GCF_027922005.1 Streptosporangium carneum
GCGCGAACAAAGCGAACCCAGAGAACAAAGCCACCGCAACACAAACCAAGCAAACCCACGAACCAAGCGACACCACGGGCTAAGCAGACCAGGCAGGTCAAGCAGGCCAGGCAGGTCAAGCAGGCCAAGCAGGCCAAGCAGGCCAAGTGGACAGCGTGCCGCCCGATGGCAACTGTCCCAAGCCCTCAACCCGGGAAACAGCCTTCTAGCGGGCTCCGGCGGCCCAGAGCAGATCGGCGATCTCGACCTGGTCCCTGGAGACCGCGTGCTTGAGCGGGGTGGTGTCGTCGCGGTCGGCGAGGTTGACGTCGGCGCCCGCCGCGATGAGCAGGCGGACGATCTCCTGGTAGGGCGCGCCGCCGTCGCCGAGGATGATCGCCTCCAGCAGGCCGGTCCAGCCGAGGTCGTTGACGTGGTCGACCTTGATGCCGGTCTTGAGCACCTCCCGGACGTAGTCCACATGTCCGCGTTCGCAGGCCGGGATGAGGGAGATCCCGCCGTAGCGGTTCCTGACGGTCAGGTCGGGGTCGGCGGGCAGCAGCGCCCTCAGCATCGTCACGCTTCCGGTGACGCCGGTGACCAGCCAGGGGGTGTCGTGTCTGAAGTCCAGCGCGTCGGGGTCGGCGCCCGCCGCGACCAGCGCCTCGGCGACCTCGACGTGGTCGGCCGCCGACGCGAGCAGCAGGGCCGTACGGCGCTGCGGGTCGCGGGCGTCGACGGCGGCGCCGGCCTCGAGCGCGTCTCTCACGCCGGTCGCGTCGCCGCGCGCTGCGGCGGCCAGCAACTGTTCGTTGAGCATGCTCGATCCTTTCACCCTGGTTCCTCCGCATGCCGCGAGCAGCAGGCCGAACCCGGAGGCCAGGAGTCCCCGACGGCAGGGTCGTCTCGCTCCGGCAGCCGGTCGACCACGGCCGGAGCGCCCCCTTCCTGCCCCGTTCGGCAGGTGCGAGGTGACTGACGAGCCTGGCTCGACCAGTGGGCCGAACAGATTCGACCCGTTCGACAGGTGCGAGCCGGTTGACGAGCCCGGCCCGACCAGCGGGCCGAACAGCCTCGACCCGTTCGGCAGAACGCCCATCTCCTTCACCCGGTCCTTTCTCACCTGGTTCGACGGGTTCAGCCGAGCTGACCCGCGACGGCCTTGAGACCCGCCTGGGCGATGGCCTCGTCGATGTCGCCGCCAGGGGCGCCGCCGACGCCGATGCCCGCGATGGGAGCGCCGCCGGAGGCCACGGGGATGCCGCCCGCGAGGAAGAGGGTGCCGGGAATGTCGGCGATGGTCGGGCCGTCACCGGAGAGTCCCTTGCCCAGCTCGCTGGTCGCCTTGCCGAAGGAGACCGCGGTGAACGCCTTGCGCCTGGCCGACTCCTCGGTCTGCGGGCCCGCGCCGTCTCCCTTCAGCACCAGCCGTGTCGCGCCGGAACGGTCGACGATCACGACGGTGACGCGCTGGTTCCGCTTGGCGGCCTCCTTGCTCGCGGCGTCGGCGATCCGCAGGGCGGCGTCGGCGGACAGCGTGCCGTTCTGCACGACGGCCTGCGGGGCGCGAGCGGTCTCGGAGGAGCCTGTCCAGGAGGACGCGTTCTGGGCGGGGGAGGCCTCGGCGGAGGCGGCCTGCGCGGCGGCGACGCCGGTCACGATGGCGAGTCCCGCGAGGGAGGCGGCGATCGCGCGGGTGCTGATGGGGCGGACCTTCATGGGTTTCTCCGGTTCGGCTTGTGCGGGGTGTTCGAGGTTGCCCGCAGGGACTGTGCGGGGTGTTCGGGGACGGTGCGGGGGGCGGCACCGTCCCGGAGGGCTTCGTGCGGGCCTCACGTGGTTTCCGGGGTGCGGCCTCACTCTCACAAGGCTGCTCTTGGCGTCGCCGTACGCCATCGGCCGCCCGGTCGAGCCGCGGATGCCGGGAGGTGGAGGCGAGGATCAACCGATCGGTTGACGCGTGCGCCCCTCGCGGGCGGCATCCTCCTTTGAGGACTCCTCTCTGGGGCCTCCGCGGGGATCTCCCGGTCAGAGGTCTCGGCGGGGATCTCCCGGTCAGTGGTCTCCGCGGAAGATCTCCCCGGGCGTCGTCCTCAGAGGATCTCCTGCGGAGTCAGAGGACCTCCCGCAGAGTCAGAGGATCTCCCGCGGAGTCGTCCTCCGCAGGACCTCTCGGCCGTGCCGCCGACCGCGGGATCCCTCGGCGGGTGTCGCCGGCGGGATCCTTCGGCAGGTGTCGCCGTCCGCGGGCGATAGCGTCGGAACAGACCGAACGGGGGCGGTGATGAGGGAGCACGTCTGGCTCAACCGGGCCATGCATCTGGGGTTCTACCTGTTGCTCGCGGCCTCCGCCACGCGGCTGGTGTCCCAGCACGGCCTGGACTCGCGGATCGTCGCACTGCTGGGCCTGTCCGGTCTGCTGGCGGTGGTCCACGCCGTCGGCACCGTCTTCTGGGACGAGCTCGGCCGGGGGCGTGTCGTCTGGCTGGGGGCGGTGATCGCCGTCTGGCTGGTGCTCGTGGCTCTCGCGCCGTCGTTCAGCTGGTGTGCGGTCCCGTTGCTCTTCCTGTGCCTGCGGCTGCTGACCCCGCGTGGCGTCGTGGTGGCGACCGTGGCGCTCACGATCGTCGTCATCGTCGCCCAGATCAAGATCACGCGAAGGCCGGACCCCAGCCTGATCCTCGCGCCGATCGGCATCGCGACCATGACAGCGGTGGTCTTCCGGGAGCTGCAGCGCGAGAGCGCCTCCAGGCAGCGGCTCATCGACGACCTGATCCGCACGCGGGGCACGCTGGCCGAGTCGAAGCACCGCACCGGCGTCCTGGAGGAACGCGAACGGCTGGCCAGGGAGATCCACGACACCCTCGCCCAGGGGCTGACCAGCATGGGCATCCTTCTCCAGGCCGCCGACCGGATGTGGACGTCCGATCCGGACCTGGCCCACGCCCACGTACGGCGCGCCGCGGCCGCCGCCGCGGAGAACCTGGACGAGGCCCGGCGGTTCGTCCGGGACCTCAGGCCTCCGGGGCTGGAGGGCGCCGCGCTGCCCGAGGCGCTCGCCCGGTTGTGCGAGCACACCGGTGACGACACCGGGCTGGAGGCGCGCTTCCGGTGCGAGGGGGAGCGCTATCCCCTTGAGACGGGGGTCCAGGCGGCGCTGCTCAGGGTGGCCCAGGGGGCGTTGGCCAACGTGCGCGACCACGCGAACGCGGAGAGGGTCATGGTGACGCTGTCCTACCTCGACGGCGAGGTCACGCTGGACGTGTTCGACGACGGAACCGGTTTCGCCGAGCCGACCCCCGCTCCCGGCAGGGGGTACGGCCTGCGGGCGATGCGTGACCGGCTGGCGGAGGTGGGCGGTTCCCTCACCGTCGAGAGCGCCCCGGGGGAGGGGACGGCCGTCGCGGCGGCCGTACCGGCAGGGTGGTCGCACACCGTGCGGCGGCCGGGCGGTCCGGGCACGGCTTCCGGCACGGCTCCTCGGGCAGGTTCCGCTCCCGTGCCTGATCGCGGGACGCGGGACCGGGACGGCTCGGCGGGAGGGACAGGAGAGGGATGAGGCTGTTTCTGGTCGACGACCACCCCGTGGTCAGGGCGGGGCTGGTCGCGCTGCTCGGCGGCGAGGACGACATGGAGATCGTCGGTGAGGCCGCGGACGGACAGGAGGCCCTGCGGGGCATCGCCTCCTGCGAGCCGGACGTCGTGCTCATGGATCTGCAACTCGGTGACGGCCTCGACGGGGTCGAGATCACCCGGCGGGTCAGGCGGCTGCCCGCCCCGCCGCAGGTGCTGGTGCTGACGACCTACGAGACCGACGCCGACATCGTGCGGGCCATCGACGCGGGCGCGACCGGTTACCTGCTCAAGGCGTGCCCGCCCGAGGAGTTGTTCCAGGGCATCAGGGCGGCGGCGAGAGGGGAGACCGTGCTGTCTCCCAGGGTGGCGACCCGGATGATGAGGCGGATGCGCGACCCGGGGCCCGCGCTGAGCGGCCGCGAGGTCGAGATCCTCGAACTGCTGGCCAGCGGCGCGGGCAACCGTGAGATGGCCAGGAGGCTCTTCATCACCGAGGCGACGGTCAAGACGCATCTGGTGCACATCTACGACAAGCTCGGTGTGGAGACGCGTACCGCGGCGGTCGCCGTCGCCGTCGAGCGGCGTCTCATCCGGCTCTCCTGAACGGGACAGCCGAACAGGACAGCTGAACGGGACAGCTGAACAGGACGGCTGAACAGGACAGTCGAACAGAACGGACGAACGGGCTTCCGGGCGGGTTTCCGGGGGCAGCCCCGGACGCCGTCCGGCTCGCGTCGCCGACCCGTTCCAGCCCGCCGGGAACGCGCGGACTTGGACGTGACGCATCGGCTCATGTGCGTCCGTGACCGGCTGCCGACGACGGACGCCCTGGTGAGAAAGGGTGGGGCATCATGGGGCCACGCACTATGAGGAGGCCCCCGATGTCCTACAACTTCGACCCTCAGCTTGCTCCGTTCGCCGTCGACCTGCTGCCTGAGCACGACCTGCGCGACCCGGTGCACTCCAGGGAGGTGCTCAAGGAGTTCTTCAGTTCGATGCCGAACGGTTTCCCCGACACCGTGGTGGTTGAGGACCGTGAGATCCCCGGCCCCAGGGGGCCGGTGCGGGTGCGGACCTACGCGCCGCGTGAGCGGGCCGAGGAGGCGGCGCCGGCGATGGTCTTCATCCACGGCGGCGGCTTCATCGTGGGGCAGATCGAGATGGGTGACGCGCTGCTGTCGTCCCTCGCCGAGACCATGGGCGTGGTCTCGGTGTCGGTGGACTACCGGCTCGCGCCGGAGCACCCGTACCCGGCGGGGGTCGAGGACTGCTACGCCGCGCTCGTCTGGGTGGCCGAGAACGCCGGCGAGCTGGGCGTCGACCCCTCGCGGATCGCGGTGGGCGGCGAGAGCGCCGGCGGCGGCCTGGCCGCCGCGGTCGCGCTGCTGGCCAGGGACCGCGGCGGACCCGCGCTCTGCCTGCAGTACCTCGGCATCCCCGAGCTCGACGACCGCCTGGAGACCACCTCGATGCGGAACTTCGTCGACACTCCCGGCTGGAGCCGCGACAAGGCCGAGATCAGCTGGGACTTCTACCTCGGCGAGGACTACCGGCCCGGCGGCGACGACGTCCCGATCTACGCCGCGCCGGCCAGGGCCGAGGACCTGTCGGGGCTTCCGCCCGCGTTCGTGGTGGTCTGCGAGTTCGACCCGCTGCGTGACGAGGGCCTGGCCTACGCCTCCAAGCTCGTCCAGGCGGGGGTCCCGGTCGGCGTCCACATGTATCCGGGCACCTTCCACGGCTGTGCCTGGGTCCCCGAGGCGCAGGTCTCCCAGCGTATGCAGGACGACCTGATGTACGCCCTCCGCCGCGCCTTCCACCCGATCTCCGCCGACTCGCAGGTCAACGCCTGAGCGAGCGGCGTCTGTGGCGCCCTGGCCTGCCCGGCCAGGGCGTCGTCCCGCCGCGGGTCCGCCGGAGGGGGCCTGGGTCACACGGGCTGGCCGTCGAGCCAGATCGGACGCCAGCCGTCCAGCTCGTGGAAGCGACGCAGCTCGGCGACGCCGCTGAGCCAGCCCATCCAGGCGCCGTACGGCGGGCGTCCGGTGTCGAAGCCGCTCTGCACGAAGGTGAGCCGCGTCCTGCCGTCGGACTCCTCGAGCTCCCAGGTGGTGACGCCGCCCTCGGCCCAGTCGACGGACATCCGGTGTCCCGGCTCCAGATCGATGATCTTCGCGGCCTGGCCCGCCTCGAAGCCGCCCATGGCGAAACGGCCGCCGACGTACGGCTCGATCCCGACGGGGTAGCCGAACCAGCTGCTGACCTTCTCCGAGTCGGTGAGCGATTCGTAGACCTTCTCGGGGGAGGCGCCGACGAGGGCCCGCTCCTCGAACACCGGAGAGGTGAAGTCGCACCTGCCGGTGAGCTCCCGGCCTTCGAGATGGTCGACCAGGTTCGCGATCGCGAGCGACCAGAACGTCTGCAGCACGCCCCGGATGCTGTTGCCGGTGATCACGTCCTGGAAGTCGAAGTGGCTCTGCGAGAGCGTCAGGACGGTCGAGTCGGGGGTCTCCTCCAGCAGGCTGAACTCGACCGTGGTCTCCTCGCCGTCGAGCAGCCAGGAGAAGCGCAGCGTGCGGTCGTCGACGTGCAGCGGGCGCTGGTGGGGGGCCTCGCCCTCGGGGGTGTGACGACCCCAGAACTCGTAGCGGTGCGGCAGGTCGACCTCGGCGTGCTCGGCCAGCCAGACGCGCAGCTCTCCGGCGTCGGTCAGGGCGTGCCGGACCTTCTCGAGGGGCGCCTGGACACGGGCGTGCAGCTTCATCGGCTCACTCATTGTCTTCTCCTCTGGGGTAGCAGGCCACGGCGAGTTTGAAGGCGTCTCCTTCTGCGCCGCCGTAGCGGGTGAAAAGGTCCTGCAACATGCTTTGAAGGTCGTCCAGGAACCGCTGACGCTGCTCCGGTGGCACGCGGATCTCACCGGAGACCCCGACCGACGGCAGTTCGGGCGCGGTCCGGTCGAGGGCGGCGATGTCCGCCTGGACCTCCTCCATGAGGTCCAGCAGGTAGCCCAGGCTCAGCTCGTCCTGCGCCTTGCGCAGGCCGATCCGGCCGACCAGGCGGGGAGAGAGCCAGTAGGAGCGGGCTCTGGCCTGGTAGATCCCCTCGTGGATGCCGCGCACCTTGCGTTCGGAGACCTGGTCGACCAGTCCGGCGTCGACCAGGCGTTTGACGTGGTAGTAGACCCGCTGCGGGGTCTGGTCGAGCCGCGCCGCGACCTCTCCGCAGGTGCGTGGCTCGGCGAGTTGCCGCAGCACCTCGATGCGCTGCGGTTTGAGCAGTGCCTCTGCCTGCTCGATCTGTTCCAAGTACAGGACGTCTCTCATCGCAAAAATGATTTTGTACGTAAAAATCTCCCTTGTCAATGCTGTGGATCAATGAACTCCACGGCCGGGGAGGAACGGTCGTCCGGCCGTGGATCGTGCGCGAGGCGAGCAGGAGGGCGGAAGGGGACGATCGGCCGTCAGGCGGTCGCCGCCGGGCGATCGAGAGGCCGATCACCCACTGGGCGGGCACGAGGGACGATCAGCGGCCGAGCAGGCCCGCCTCATGGGCGACAAGCGCCGCCTGGACGCGGTTCTCCAGTCCGAGCCTGGTGAGGATGCGGTTGACGCGGCTCTTCACCCCGGTCTCCGACAGCTCGAGGCTTCTGGCTATCTGGGCGTTGGACAGCCCCCTGGCGACCAGCAGCAGCACCTCCAGCTCACGCCTGGTGAGCGTGTCGAGCAGGCCGGTGCGGTCCGAACCGGCCTCAGGGGACGGCGGTCGTGTGAGCAGGGCGGGAGGGAGGGCGGCGAAGGCGTCGATGAGGCGGTTGGTCACGGTGGGCGCGAGCATGGCCTCACCGGCGGCGACCACCCGGATCGCTTCGGCGAGCTGGTCCGAGGAGCCGTTCTTCAACAGGAAGCCGCTCGCGCCCGCGCGCAGGCAGGCGTGCACGTACTCGTCGAGGTCGAAGGTGGTCAGCACCAGCACGCGAGGGCGCGGACCGTCGTGAGGCCAGTCGCCGACGATGCGCTCCGTCGCCTCGACACCGGTCATGCCGGGCATGCGCACGTCCATCAGCACCACGTCAGGCCGCAGGTCGAAGGCCGCCGCGACCGCCTGCTCACCGTCGCAGGCCTCTCCCACGACCAGCAGGCCCGCACGCCGTTCGAGCATGACGCGCAGGGCGGCGCGGACGAGCTCCTGGTCGTCGGCGATGAGCACGCGGACGGGCTTCACGCCCGCCGCCCGCACGGGAAGGACCTCGTCATGACCGCCGTCCGTGCGGGAACCCGGTCACGCCCGTCGTCCACCCGACGATGGGTCCTCATGCCTGGCGCTCGCACAGACCGACGATGGGTCCTCATGCCTGGCGCTCGCACAGACCGACGATGGGTCCTCATGCCTGGCGCTCGCACAGGAAGGTGGCCTCGACCCGCCAGCCGCCCTCGTCGCGGGGACCGGCCCGCAGGGCGCCGCCGAACAGCGCGGTGCGCTCGCGCATGCCGATCAGCCCGAGCCCGGAGCCGGTCACGGGCAGGTGGGAACGCGCCCGGGGACCGTTGTCGACCACGACGGTCAGTCTCTCACCTGTCCGCCGTACGTCGATCCGGACGTCGGTGGGCCCGGCGTGCCTCAGGACGTTGGTGAGCGCCTCCTGCACGACGCGGTAGGCCGACACCTGCACCGAGGGCGGGACGTCGGGCCCGGGCGCCGCGTTGACCTCGACCCGGCATCCGGCGGTCCTGGCGACGTCGGCGAGCCCGTCGAGGTGGCTCAGCGACGGTTCGGGACGCAGGACCCGGGAGGTGCGGGGAGTCCCCGGGTTCCGGGAGACGCTTCCGCCGCCGGGGTCGTCGTCGCGGTCGTCGGCGTCGGAGAGCAGACCGAGCAGCCTGCGCATCTCGACCAGCGCGGCGTCGGCGGCCGTGCCGATCCCGGCGATGCCCCGGCCCGCCAGGCCGGGGTCGTCGGACATCACCTCGGCGGTGGCGCGCGCCTGCATGGCGATCGCGCTGACGTGGTGGGCGACCAGGTCGTGCAGGTCGCGGGCGATCCGGGCGCGCTCGGCCGTCACCGCTCGCCGGGCGCTGACCTCCCGCTCGGCGCGCAGCCGCTCCGTCAGGTCCCGCAGCCGGGCCGCGTCGTCGTGGATGTGGCGCTGGGAGCTGCCGAGCAGCCACAGTGCCCACGACAGCATGACGACCAGCACGATCTCCACGGGGCCCAGCCGCAGCTCCGGGGGCAACGGCAGGCCGAGCAACGGCCGCAGGAGGTCGGAGGCCAGGACGGTGGCCGAGGTGACGGCGATCACCGCCATGCTTCCCGGCGTCCGCGTGTAACGGGCCACGGCGTAGGCGGCGAACGCCACGTACAGACCGTCCCGGTAACCGACCATGGGGTCGGTCAGCTCGTACGCCATGTGGGCGAGGCTCACCGCGGCCATGACCGGCCACGGGTGCGACCGCCGCCATGCCAGGGGCACGGTCTGCGCCAGCAGCAGGGCCGTGACGGATGCCGTCGCCGCCGTGTCGAGGGGGGTTCCCCCGCTCAGCCTGAGCAGCGGCGCGCCCACCGTGAGGACGGCTGCGAGCAGGAGGTCGGTGATCCGGGGGTGGGCGGCGAACCACCGCCGTGCCACGGAGATCGGCTCGTAGGTCAGCCTTCTGCCCGGAGCGCCGCGGCGACCGCGTGCCGCGTCGTCGTGGTCACGTGCCACGACGCCGGCACCGCGTGTCGAGTCGCTGTGATCGCGCGTCGCGTCGTCGTGGTCGCGTGCCGGAGCGCTGTGGTCGCGCGCCACTCCGTCGTGCTCCAGTGTCGGGTCGTCGTGACCGCGCATTGACATGACCGCTCCCGCGCCCTCACGCGTTCCCCCGGCGAGGGAACGGACGTCGTCCTCCGGCGGCCTTCCGGCGCGCCCCCGGTGTCTCCGGTGTCTCCGGTGTCTCCGGTGCCTGCCGGTGCCTGCCAGTGTCTCCGGTGCCCGCGTCGCCGGGAGGCCTCCCGCTGTCAAGGGTAGAACCGGCCGCGACCTGCACCGATCGGACACAACCAAAGTTGCGCCGAGCGGAGCCGATATCCCCCGAGTGGCCGAGGTGAGGCCGTGCTCATGGCCGATTTCCTGGGCGCTCCGTCTTCCTAGGGTCGAATCACCGGCCGGGACACCCTCGGCGTCCACCTCATCGGGAGAAGCCATGCGCAACACCGTTTCCGGATCCTCTTCGGCCCGGGAAGCCGTACGCTCCACCGCCCGGGGGAGGGGGACCGGGGGGCGGCGGGCGGCGGCGCTCGCCGTCGCCGTCGTGCTCACCGCCTCGGCCGTCCTGTCCCTGACGACGGCGACGGCGACGGCGACCGCGGCCTCAGGAGCCGCCGCCTCCGGAGTCTCGGCCTCGGACGCCGCTCCGACGAGATCGGAGTACGGCAAGGCCCGGCTCCAGCGTGACGTCGACGCCATCCGGGCGATCGGGGTCAACGGCGTCGAGGCGCGGGTGATCGACGCGGACGGCAGACAGCTGGCTGCGACGAGCGGGGTCGCCGACACCAGAACCAGGCGTCCGGTCCCGCCGAACGGCTACACCAGGATCGCCAGCACCACCAAGACCTTCGTGGCGACCGTGGTGCTGCAGCTGGTCGCCGAGGGCGAACTCTCCCTGGACGACACCGTGGAGAAGCATCTGCCCGGCCTGCTGCAGGGCAACGGCAACGACGGCAGCAAGATCAGCATTCGGAACCTCCTCCAGCACACCAGTGGCATCTCCGAGGAGGGTTACCCCAACTTCGCGTCCGTGGAGGATTTCCTCAAGCACCGTTACGAGCCGTACACGGACGAGCAGATCGTGGCCAAGGCCGTCCGCCACAAGCCCTACTTCGCGCCGGGCACGGAGTGGAGATACTCCAACACCGGCTACGTGCTGCTCAGCATGATCGTCAAGAAGGTCACCGGGAACCCGTGGCACGAGGAGGTCGACACCAGGATCAGCAAGCCTCTGGGCCTGAGCCGTACGCTCTGGTCGGGCTACTCCCTCGGCGTGCCCAACCCGCACGCCAAGGGCTACATGGTGATCCCGCCGCACGCGCCGATCGACGCCACCAGGTACTTCGACGGGGACGCCGCGGGCGGCCTGCTGTCCAGCACCAGGGACGTCAACACGTTCTTCCGGGCGCTGCTCGACGGCAGGCTGCTGCCGGCCGAGCAACTGGCCCAGATGCGGCAGACCATCCTGGTCGACGCGTGGCAGGACCTCTGGCCGGGCGCCCGCTACGGGCTCGGCCTCACCTCCCGTCCGCTGTCCTGCGGCGGGGTCTACTGGTCGCACGGCGGTGACATCTACGGCTACAAGACCAGGTCGGGAGTGACCGCCGACGGCGGGCGCAGCGTCGTGGTCTCGATGAACACGCAGCTCGGCGACGAGCGCGCGGCGCGCCAGGAGAAGGCCGCGGGCGACCTCGTCGACAGGGCGCTGTGCGCCACGCGATAGCCGCGCCGCCTCCGCCCGCCGGACCGCTGTCCTGAGTGGGCGGGAGGCGAGGGGCCGTGCCGTCCGAGGCAGGAGATCGGACGGCACGGCCCTTCGCCGGTGGTCACCCGAGGTGCTCGAAGAGGATCGGCCACCGGTCGGGATGGACGTGTGCGACGACGGTGTCCCGCGCCACCCCGGCGGCGGCGAAGGCGGCGTCGACCGGGGCCGCGGGGTGACGCAGCCGCATGGTCGCGTGCAGGGACCCGCCGAGCCCGGTGAAGCCGTAGTCGACGAAGTCCTGATATCCCGGCAGGTCGGGCGCCTGGGCGCGGCGCTCGATCCGCAGGATGGCCGAGTCGACGGCCGGCACGGGCCGGAACGCCTCACGGTCGACGTGGCCGAGCAGCTCCCAGCTGTACCACGGCCAGGTCTGCACGGTCAGCATGCTCCAGCGGCCGAAGTCGCCGGTGCGTTTGCGGGCGTACTCCAGCTGGGTGACCAGGGTGGCCGAGGTGAGCGTGGGCGCCCGCAGGCACCAGTCGACGATCTTCGAGGTGATCGAGTAGGGGATGTTCCCGACGACCGCGAACGGCTCGCGCGGCGCGCGGGCCGACAGGAAGTCTCCCCTGACGATCCGGATGCGGGCGTCGCCCCGAGCGCGGGCGGCCAGCTTCCCGGCCAGCAGCGGATCGACCTCGTAGCCGACGACCTGGCCGCAGCTGTCGGCCAGCGCCCTGGTCAGGACGCCCTCTCCCGCGCCGGGTTCGAGGACCAGGTCGTGCGGGCCCGCGGCCCTGACGAGCCGGGTCACGACCTCGGGATCGACGACGAAGTTCTGCGACAGGGTACGTCTACGCTGGTCGCGAGCGGTTCTGCCGCCGCCGGTCCTGGCCTTCTTCTGAGTGTGCGAATAGTTTCCGTGAGCGAACGACTGCGCCACAGGTACTGCCCTTTCGGGTCCGAGAGGAAATGGTCTCGGAGGCCCGGGGCAGGTGCGGAGAACAGCGGTCTGTCTGCGCCTCTGTCTCTCTACCGGCCCTGGACCGGGCAGTGACGCATACGGATGAACACCTGGGGCGCGTGGCACGTGAACGACATGCCGTCCAGGCTAGACAGCGGTGTTTCGGCGGCACAAACGGTTTTTCCACGGCCCGCGCGTCCCCCGCCGACGTCGCGGGGGGCGCGCGGCGGGTTCAGAGCGAGCGGAACTGGCGGGTCGAGGAGATCGCGCCCGAGGTCGTCATGGTGAACGTCCGCATCGAGTCGGCGAACTTCGACAGGTCCCATTCCGCCGGGCCGTGGTACCAGTACAGGTTGTCGGCCTGCCGGCCGTTGCCGTTGATCGAGGAGACCACGCGGGCCCAGCGGTCCACGCTGTCGAAGATCACGGCATAGGGCAGGTAGCGGGAGAACAGCTCGACCCGCTGGGCGGGAGGGATGTCCCCGGCGATGTCGCCGGAGGCCAGATACTCCCGGAAGCCCAGTGTGTGGGCGAGGGCGCCCGCCCCCTTCGAGGTCTTGGCCGGCATGTACTGGCCGCCCGCGGCCAGGGCGGCTCCGGCGATGATCACGGCCAGGCCGAGCAGACCGTACGTGGTGAACCAGGCGAGCGCGACGGTGCCGAGGACCCCGGCCACCGTGAGCAGCACGCCGAGGGTCGTCCAGCGGGTCCGTACGGTGTCCGGGCGGCGGGCGAACCATCCCTGTGCGACCACGTCACGGTAGAGGGCGTCGCGGACCTTGCCGAGCTTGGATCCGAACGACCCCTGCAGGTGGGACAGCAGGACCGTGTCGCGGCCGTCGAAGACGGCGTCGTAGAGGGCGCGCTCGTAGGACAGCAGCGAGTTGAGCTCGGCGTTCGGCAGCCGCACCAGCATCCAGTCGGGCGCGTCGTAGGTCTGCCGGGGCTGCTCGTCGATCCTGATGTATCCCCGCACCGCCAGGTCCACGATCGTGGCGGTCACGTCGACCACGTCGGCCTGCTCGTCCATGAGCGTGCCGATCTGGCCGGGGCGCACGCCGTCCGGCGGGGCGAAGTGGCCGTTCTCGACGCCGCTGAGCGAACCCGACTCGTGGCCGACCACCCGGGCGTCGCGGCCTCGGGTCCAGTACAGCAGGCCCAGACCGCCGAGCATCAGGACCAGCAGGCCTGCCAGGGCTCCGCCGGTGACGGTGTTCAGGGTGAAGGCGTTGGCCAGCTCGAAGCGGCGTTCCAGTACGGGCGCGCCCTTGGTGGCGCCCGCCGGATAGCCGATGATCACCGTGAGGACCTCGTTCTGCCCCAGCCCCTGCTGCTCGAACTCGGCCTCGATCCCGGTGTGGTCCGGTGATGCGGTGGTGCAGCCGACCGCAGAGGTCAGCACTCCCGCGAAGCAGGACAGGTTCTGGAGCTGGGCGGGGCCCGTCACCTTCACCTTGGCCAGGTCGACGGGGACCGACCAGCCGCCCGCGGCGTACCACCGCAGTTCCTGGGTGTCGCCCAGCGGGGTCACCGCGCCCTTGACGTCGTACTCCAGTTTGGCGCTGCCCGAGCCCTTCAGCGTGATCGAGTCGCCGGTCAGCGTACCGTCGCCCTTGAGGTTGACGACCTGGTAGAGCCGGTCGTCGCTGTCGTCGTAGCGCGTCCGGTCGACCAGCTTCCGCGTGGGCGGGTCGCCTTCGAACGTGACGGTCTCCTTGACGTGCAGCACGCCGTCCTGCCGCAGGGTGAGCTCGAGCGCGTCATTTGTGATCTTGCCCGCCGCGGCCGTCGCCGCGTCCGCCGTGCCCGACGTCGTGTTCACCGTGTCGGCCACAGTGCCGGTCGTGGTGCTCGCCGCGCCGGACGCGAGGGCCGGGGAGGCGCTCAGGGGCAGCGTGAGGGTGGCGACCACGGCCACGCCTCCGGCCACCTGACGCAGGCTTCCGGCCGCTCGGTGCAATAGGGATCCCGCCATGGCCCGGGAGCCTACCCATAACCTCCGGTGCGTGACGGCAACCCCCCCTTCCAGATTTTTCGACCAATAAACGTCTATGTGTCGATATCCGCTAGATTGCCGCCCGGAGATCCACTGTTTGGAGAGGTGGTCGCATGCGCCCACGCGGATCCAGTCCCCTGGCCTTCGGTGTCTTCGGTGTTCTCGCCATGACGTTCGCGGCCGTCGTGGTGGTCGCAGGCCTGGCGGGCGGCGAGGAGGCCGAGATTCCGGCCAACCCCGACACCGGTCCCGTGGCGACCAGAACCACCGTGCCCACGCCCGCCGAGGGGGCCCAGGTCTCCCCGCCCAGCTTCAGACCGCCGCAGAAGCTCAACCTCGGCTCCATGGGCGGTCCCGCGATCAGGCTCGCCGCCCGGAGCGACGCCGCCGCGGGCAGGGGCGCGGCGGCCCGTCGGAACATGGGCGTCGACCTGCGCTACATGCGGCGCTCCGACACCACCGCCAGGCTCAAGCGCAACCCGCTGTACGGCACCGGCCTCATGCGCCCGACCGCCTGCCGCGCGCCCCGCCCCTCGACCCGGCCCGGCGACATGCTCGGCTACCTCAACGCCGTGACCGGGTGCCTCGACCGGGCATGGGCAGGGAAGTTCTCCCAGGCGGGAGCGGTCTTCCTGGCCCCGCGCCGGGTCTACTGGACCCGTCCTGGACGAGGGCCGTGCGGCACCTACCCCGCCTCGGGGGCCGCGGCCTACTACTGCCCGTCCAACCGGGGCATGTACATCGGCCTGACCCACCTCATCCAGCAGAGCGGCCGGATCGACCCCGCGCAGAACCACGTTCCCTACCTGTCGGTGCTCTCCCACGAGTACGGCCATCACGTGCAGTCCATGTCCGGCATCGGCTCCGCCTGGTGGTGGGAGGTCTCCGACAAGTCCAAGGCCGCCCAGGACGCCCACTCCCGGCGCTCCGAGCTGCAGGCGCAGTGCTTCGCGGGAGCCTTCATCCGCACCGTCCGGATTCCGCTCGGGGTCACGGCCGCCCGCTGGCAGGCCGTACTGGAGATGGAGTACAGCCGGGGCGACGACCAGAACGGCCTGGGCAAGCGCGACCACGGCAACGGCGACCACTTCGCGGGCTGGCTGCACCAGGGCTGGAAGTACGCCAGGATCGCCTACTGCAACACCTGGAGCGTTCCGGCCTCCTACGTCAGCTGACCTGCGGCTCCCCGCGCTCGCCGGGGTGTCCGGTGCCCCGCCCGTCCCGCCCCTGCCGGCCCGCGCGCCGCCCTTCCTCCCCGTCCTTCCCCCCACCCGTCCGGCGCCGACCGGCGGAACGCTTTCAGGTTCGTCGAACCGAGGTCCGGGCGGGGTGGGGCCGGTCCAGACTGGCGGAGCCGGACGCCGACGGGGGCGGACGAGGGCATCGAGGGTTCAGGAGAAAGACGGGCATGGCACTTTCGTTCAGCCGGATGGCTCTCGTGAGCGGTCTGACCCTCGTGACGACCCTGGTCGTCACGGTGACGACTCCTGGGGTCGTCGCCGGGGCGGCCGCGACGAAGGGGACCGGGGGACGGTCAGGCTCCACCGGCTCAGCGGGAACGGCCACGGCCGGCGTCCGGACACCGAAGCCCGGCGGGACGCCGTCCTGTCCGCGGACCACGGCCGGCGTCTCGACGGCCCGATGCGCTCCCCCTTCACCGCTCCCGGCGAGTGGGCGGCACCTGCACCGGATGTGACGCCCGGGGCGGCGGTCGCCGTCGCGGGTCAGTCGCCCACCGCGATGCGGAGACGACGGAAGCCCTTGCCCTTGCTCTCGATCTTGGCCACGCGGATGCGGCCGATCTGCCTGGTCGAGGCGACGTGGGTGCCGCCGTCCGCCTGGCAGTCGAGGCCGACGATGTCGATGATCCGTACTTCCTCGACCGTCTCGGGGACCAGGTTCGTCGCGGTCCTGATGATGTCGGGGATGGCGAAGGCCTCTGCCCGGGGGAGCACCCGGACGTCGATCCTGCGGTCGGCGGAGACCTCGGCGTTGCAGGCCGCCTCGACCGACTCCTTGAAGCCGGGCGGCACCTCGGGCAGGTTGAAGTCCATGCGGGCGGTCAGCTCCTCCATGTTGCCGCCCGTGACCAGCGCGCCGAAGTCGCGGAAGACCACCCCGCACAGCACGTGCAGCGCCGAGTGGGTGCGCATCAGCGCGGAACGCCGTTCGTCGGCCACCGCCGCCCGCACGGTCGTCCCCGCAGGAGGGATCGGGTCGTCCTCCGCGGGGATCAGGTGGAGGTCGTCGCCCTTGCGCGCGCCGACGATGCGGGTCTCGACCCCCTGCCAGAGCAGAACTCCGTGATCCGCGGGCTGGCCGCCGCCACCCGGATAGAATGCCGACCTGCTCAAGACGATCCCCTCGGACGACGAGGCCAGGACGACGGCGTCGAAGGAACGCAGGTTCTGGTCGGCGAGTTCCAGACGCTCCGTGCGTCCGTGGAGGTCGGTGCTCATATCGGCAGCTTAGAACCTCAATCTCCCCGAGGTGGCATGCACGGGCCTGTGCGTCGACGATCCCGAGCATCCGTGGTCGCCGTTCTTACGGTGATTTCTTGCTTTATTTCGGGATGCAGTAGCGGAGTGGTGATCGGCACGACTCCGATTCCCGCCTCCGCCCTCGACCTTCCTCCCGCTCCCGAGACCCGTCCCATCAGGGCTCCGCTGGTCATGGTGGTCGGAGACAGCTTCACCGTCGGGTCGGGGCCGGTGCGGCGGTGGGAGAGCTACGCCGCGCGCGCCGCGCGCGATCTGGGCTGGCAGCTCGTCACGGCGGGGGCGGCGGGGACGGGGTTCGTCAATCCCGGCAGGGTACGCAGGACCTTCCAGAAGTCGTTCGAGGAGGAGCTCTCCTGGCGTCCCGCCCCCGACCTGCTGATCGTCTCCGGCGGGCACAACGACCGCGTCTCCCCGGGCAGGGTGCACCGGGCCGCCAAACGACTGCTGAAGACGATCAGCTCCCGGTGGCCGCAGACCCGGGTGGTGGTGGTCGGCCCCATCTGGATGGGGCGGACGCCTCGCTGGGTCCCCGGCGTCAGGGACGCCGTCGCGGTCGCCGCGAACGAGGAGACGGTGGTCTTCCTGGACCCGCTCGACCGGCCCTGGGGCCGCGGGGCGATCCTGGGCGACGGCGTCCACCCCACCCACCTGGGTCACGTACGGCTCGCGCGCTGGCTGGTCACGGCACTGCGCCAGCACGGCGCCGGGCCGGACGGGTGAGGGCGGCGTACAGCAGCCCCGCCCCGACCAGGGCCAGCTCGACCGCGATCGCGGTGGTCTTCACCGCCGTCAGCGTGGACAGCAGCCCGGCGGGGCCCGCGGGCACCGAGGGGTAGCCGGTCAGCAGGACCGCCAGGACGCCGTTCTCCGCGTAGTCGGCGGCCAGGCCGACCAGCGGCGTGAGCGGCGTCCACCGCAGCGCGCGCACCCGTCCCAGTGTCACGCCCAGCAGCGCGGCGCAGGTCAGGGCGAGCAGCAGGGGAAGCAGGACGTCCAGGGACGCCAGCAGGACCAGGTAGCGCTCCCTGCCCTCCTGCCCGTAGGCGGCCAACGCCCGCCCGACCCCTTCGGCCGTCGCCGCGGGCTCCAGGTCGAGGATGCCGACGCCGCCGGAGACCTCCTTGATCCCCGCCGCGCTGAACGGCAGGCCCACGTTGGCCAGGACGATGACGGGCACGAACAGGGCGACCAGCGCCGCCGCCACCCTGCCCCTGAACAGTCTTCCGGTGAAGGATCGGAGGAGTCTCCGCGCGGGGCTTCCCGAGGGCGGTTCCGCGACGTTCCCGGTGATCCGCCTCATCGCGCCGCTCCCGTCTCGGCGGCCCCCGTCGTCCCCGCCACCGCCGCGAGCGTCGCGGGCACGCCCTCCCGGAAGGAGGGGTATCGCGGCTCGAAGCCCGTCGCCATGAGCGCGGAGGGGTCGGCGGCGGTGTCCAGCGTGAGGGTCTGCGCGGCGATCTCGCCCGCGAACGGCCCGGCCAGCCATCGGGGCAGCCTGAGGGGCGCGGACGCGCCGAGCAGCCTGGCCGTCTCGTCGAACAGCTCGCCCAGCGTCGTGGTCGTGCCGTCGGTCGCGACGAAGGTCCGTCCCGCGGCCCCGGACAGCCCCGCCACGTGCGCCAGCGCCCGCGCGGCGTCCTCGACGTGGATGATCGGCAGCCTGTTCCTTCCCGTGCCCGGCACCGGCATCCGCCGTCTCGCCAGTCCCGGCACGATCAGGTCGCCGAACCCCTTGCCGGGGCCGTAGACCATGTTCCCCAGATAGACGTGCACGGCGGGCGTCCCCGACTCCTCGATCATCCGTCGCACGGGCAGTCCGATGTGGGCGAACCCGACGGGAACCGTGCGGAGCGCGGAGGTGTGGGAGACCGTACGGCCAGGCCCGGGGTCGAGGTCGTCCATCCCGCTGACCGACACCAGCAGGGGCCGTTCCCCGGCGGGCAGGGAGCACAGCGCCCGCAGCACTCCGGCGGTGGTCTCCTGCCGGGCGGCGCTGATCCGGCGGACGGCCCGGAGGGTCATCCGCCCCGGCAGGCTCGGCTGGATGAGGTCGACGACCGCGTCCGCTCCCCGGGCGGCCTCGGCCCACGTGGCCGGGTCGCCGGTGGAGAAACGGTGCGGAGTTCCTCCCGCCTCCAGGACCCGCAGGGCGGCCTCGTCGTTCCTGACCAGGCCGACGGCCTGCCAGCCCGCGGCGGTCGCCTCGCGGATCGTGGTGCGCCCGATGAAGCCTCCGGCGCCGAGGACGAGCAGTCTCATGGTTCCTCCAGAGAGGGTGGTTAGCATTTGCTAACTCAATGGGCGAAGAAAACGCCCCGAAGGGCGGTGGGAGATCGTGCGGGACGGGAGTCGGGGTCAGGGGGCGATCATGCGCATGACCAGGGGTTCCAGGGCGGAGAGTGCCTTGTCTGAGGACAGTTCGCCGAAGTGGCGCATCCTGGCGTACTGCGCGACGGTGCCGGAGAGCGCGGCCACCAGCAGGTCGATGGAGATCGTCGTGGTGACCTCCCCCGAGGCCGCGCCGTCGCGGAGCAGGCCGCGCAGCACCTCGATCAGCGACGTCCTTCTCTCAGCCTCGGTGAGTCTGGGCCAGTAGACGCGGAGGTTGTCCTGCACGAAGAGCAGCACCTCGGGCTCCTCCTCCAGGATCCGGCCGACGGTCCGCATCAGCGAGCCGAGCCGCTCGCCGAACGGTCGTCCAGGGGCCACGGCCAGTGAGGCCCGCTCACTGAGGCGGGTGTAGCACCTGCCGAACACGTGAAGCGCCAGGTCCTCCTTCGAGGCGAAGAACTTGAACAGGGCGGGGTTGCTGTAGCCGCTCGCCTTGGCGATGTCGCGCACGGTCGTGCCGTCGACGCCGTGCTCGACGAACAGGCGCAGCGCCTCGACCAGGATGCGCCGCTTGGACGGCGGGTCCCGGTCGTCCGCCAGGAACGACTCGACATGGGGGAGTGCTTCGGCCACACCCTGAAGTTAGCATTTGCTAACCGACTCTGCCAAGAGGGCCGCCGGTCGCCGCGTCACCCCGGGCCGGCGAGGACACCGGCGTCCGGCGCTCTCCTCCTGGGGAGAAGGACGTCCGGAAGATACGGGAGGAGAGCGTCCGGGAGACGTTCAGGCCTTCGGGGCGAGCCATTCGGGGGCGAGGACGGACATCATGATCGCGTTGTGCCACTCGCCGTGCCAGTGCAGGGCGTCGCGGCGGACGCCCTCCTCGACGAAGCCGACCTTGCGGTAGACGTGGACGGCCCGGTCGTTGAAGTCGAAGACCTCCAGGCTGATCCGGTGCAGGTCCGTGGTGGTGAAGGCATGTTCGAGGGTGAGGCGGATCGCCTCCGTGCCGTAGCCCCTGCCGAACGCCCTGGGGCCGATCAGGGCGATGCGGAGATTGCAGGAGCGGTTGTGCGGGTCGAGCTCGTTGAGCACCACCTCGCCGACGTAGGCGTCGTCCTCGGCGGCGCAGATCGCCAGGTCGAGACGGTCGTCGTGGTCACCGCGCGTGGCGTACCAGATGTCGGTGGCCGTACGGTCGAGCTCGCCGTGGGACCCCGTGAGGCGGGCGGTCTCCGGGTCGTTGACGAGCTCCCAGAGGCCGTCGGCGTGCTCGGGGCCGACAGGCCTCAGCGTCACACGCTCGCCGTACAGGGTGGGTTTCTTCGCGAAGGTCACCCGGTGTGTCTACCGGCCCGTGCCCGATCGGGGCAACAGGGTCACCAGGGACCGTAGGGGCCCTGGTTGCCGCCCTTGCCGATCTCGCTCACCGCGGGCTTCACGTCGGCCAGGTAGATCCCGGAGGCCACGACCGCCGCGATGGCGAAGAAGTTGAGCTGGCCCAGGCCGATCCCGAAGTAGCCGACGGCCGAGGCGAACGAGAACAGCGTCGCGAGCGACAGGATGATCAGCCAGAGCTTCTTGGTCTGCTTGCCGGTGACGGCGAAGGCCCGGGCGGGCGTGCGCACCGAGTGGAACAGCGCCCAGGCGGACATGCCGAAGGCGATGATGCTGAGAACCCAGAAGATGAGGTCCAGTCCCATGGAAATCATCGACGCTCCACCATGCTCGCCCGACAGACAGCATCCACCCTAATGCCCAAAGTCCCGTGTGTGTCGTGCTCGATGCCGTGCCCGCCCTCCCCGGTCGAGACCGGTGAGGTGGGAGCGGGCCTCACCCCGCCCTCCCCGCGAACGCCGGCGGTGAGCCGGGAACGGCGGAACCCGTCCGGCACGCGCCGGACGGGTTCTCCTTTCGCCGGATCCTGGGAAAGTTCGGGATCAGGCCTCCGTGGCGGAGCCGTTCTTCGAGGAACGGGAGTTCTTCCTGGTGGCCTCGGTGGCGACCGCGGGCTCGGCGGCCTCGGAGACCTCCTCGAGTTCGAGGGCGGCCTCGCCGCTGGCCTTGGAGACGACCTTGCGGCCCCTGCTGGCGAACTCCTCGTAGAGCTCGGTGGCCCTGACGCCGAACTGGTCGGCGTAGACGCGGGCCTTGCCGGGGAAGTCCTTGGCGTAGCCCTCGGCCCTGTCGGCGAACTCCCTGGCCTTCTCGGGCGCCCTGCCCGCGAACTCCTTGGCCTTCTCCGGCAGCTCCCTGGCGGCCTCGCGGAACTCCTCGCGGCGGTTCTGCAGCTTGTGGAACTGCTCGGGCAGCTCGCGGAGCTTCTCGACCGCGAAGTCGCCCGCGCCCGCGACGGCGTAGAACGGCTTGGACTCGGCCAGCTTCTTGACTTCGGTGGAGAGAGTCATGGGTGTTAACCTTCCTTGGATTCCGGTGTGACGTTTCCGCTGTCCACGGGGGCCGCGTAGGGCTTCAACGCGGCGAGATACCCCTCGGGCAGCGACGCCTCTTCGTTCGGAGCCTTTTCGTCCGGGGAGGAGTCCGCGTCGCCCGCGTGGGGCTCCGGTGCGGGGCGCGCTTTCTGGGAGGTTTGCGCGTCCTCATCCGGAGCCTCGGCCCGGTTCTCCCTGCGAAACGACTCGTAGATGTCGATCAGCACCTGGCGCTGGCGCTCGGTGATGAGGTGATCCGCCCTGATCGCGGTCAGCACGTCGCTGTCCGGCTCGCGCTCCTCGATGAGACCGGCCTGGACGTAGAGAGCCTGCGAGGAGATGTGCAGCCCTTTGGCGATCTGGTTCAGGATCTCCGCGCTGGGCTTGCGCAGCCCCCGTTCGATCTGGCTGAGGTAGGGGTTGGAGACCCCCGCCGCCGCGGCGAGCTGGCGCAGCGAGATCTTCGCGTGCGTGCGCTGTTCGCGGATGTACTCGCCGATCGAGCCGACCTTGGGTAGTGCCATGCCCTCAGTCTACCCGCTGTGCTTGCTATTGCAAACGCGCTGGCTAACAGTTGCAAGCACGGCGGGGTGAGGAGGGAGGCGCGGCGCGGGCCGCCGGGGTCAGTGCGGGATCAGCCAGAGCAGCGGCGCGGAGGCGGTCAGGGTGACGGAGAAGGCGACGATGGAGTAGCGGATCCGGCGCGGGAGCTCGGGGCCGGGACTGACGAGGCGTTCGACCCTGGCCATCACCGCGGAGCAGGAGTCGGAGACGCCCAGGGCGCCCTGCGGGGTCGGGGCGGCGCCCGCCGTGCCGAAACGGAGCAGGGCGGTGGCCAGGCGGCGGGGCGAGCAGTAGCGGCGGGCGACGTCGTCCGCGGCCATCTCGACCAGCAGGCCGACCTCGCTCTGCACCTTTCCGACGACCCGCGACCGGGGCAGCGCCCTGCGCAGCGCGGCGAACGGCAGCAGCACCAGGTCGTGGCGCTCACGGACGTGCGCCGCCTCGTGGGCGAGCACCGCGGCCAGCTCGGCGGGGGACAGGAGCTTCAGCGCCCCCGCGCTCACCACGACCTGCGAGCGCAGCCCCGGCACGCAGTAGGCGGCGGGGCCCGGGTGGTCGACCACCCGCACGCCCGGGACCTCGGGGTCCTCGCGGGCGACGAGGGCCAGCAGCGTGCGATGGCGGTGACGGGCGCGGAAGGTCTGCCAGCCCGCGGCGAGCAGCACGACGACCAGGATGGTGAGGGCGGTCAGTCCGGCGATGAGGGCCAGGATCCGCGGCAGGGTGTAGGGCTCGGAGAGGCCGTAGCCGCCGTTGAGGGCGGAGACGGTGAAGGCGTGGAGCCCCTGCAGCACACCCTGTCCGTAGGGCTCCAGGGCGTAGGCGAGAAGCGCGCCCGTGCCGGCCAGACCCCAGGTGACCCCGAGTGCCTGCCACAGGACGATGGCCACGTGCGGGGCGCGGTATGTCCACCGTGCCCGCGTGAACCGCCAGGCTCCGACCGCGCAGACCAGGGCGAGGGTCGCCAGGGCTGCTGCGGTGATCACTCGTCCTCCAGCTCCGTAAGGGCTCTGAGCAGGATCTCGGCCTCGGTGCCTGAGACGGCCTGGGCGAACCTGGTAAGGGCGGCCGACCGGTCTCCGGTCAGGTCGAGTGCCTCAAGCATAAGCTCCGCGACGTACGCGTCGCGGCTTTCGGTCGGTTCGTAGCGCCACGCGCGCCCGTCACGGGTGCGCAACAGGAAGCCCTTGCGGGTCAACCGGTCGAGCACGGTCATCACCGTGGTCGGCGCGAGATCCCGGTCGGCGATCAAACGCCCTACCTCCCGCGCCGTCACCGGCGATGGCTGCGCCCAGATGATGTCCATGATGCTGCGTTCAAGCTCGCCGAGACCCTTCACGCGACCAAGCCTAACTCCTGCACCACGAGGGGTAGTACTACGGGTTGTCGAGTGATTTCGCTCACACTTGCCGAACCATGTGGATCTCGTCGCGGTCGTCCCCGTCACGAAGCGCGGTTCGACCATGGCGCAGACCCTAACCGGACGTTCCGGCAGAACCGGAGGCCAGGGCCGCCCACGGAAGGGTGAGCTCGCCGAGCCGCCAGCGCGAACGGCCCCCCAGCGGAGGGTGCTCGGCCACCGGCCAGACGCCGCGGAGCGTCCGCGCGGTGGCGATCCACCGCTGGCGGGAGCCGTACGCGCCGAGGGGGGCGTTGACCGCCCACGCGCGGTCGAAGTCGCGCAGGAAGGCGTGGATCGGCTCGCCGGGCACGTTGCGGTGGATCAGCGTCTTCGGCAGGCGCTCCGCGAGGTCGGAGGGACGGTCGAAGCCGCCGAACCTGGCCGAGAAGGTCAGCGTCCTCGGCCCCGTCGCGTCGAGCCCCGCCCACACCGCGCGGTGGCCCACCTCGGAGCAGGTGCCCTCGACGACCACCCCGCCGGGGGCGACCTTCCCGCTCAGCATCGCCCAGTAGTCCCACGCCTCGGCCTCGCCGTACTGCCTGAGCACGTTGAACGCCCTGATCAGCAGGGGAGGCCTGCTCACCGGCAGCTCGAAGCCGCCGAGCGCGAAGGACAGGCCCTCCCGCTCGTACGGCCTGGCGGCGGCGACCCTGGCCGGGTCGATCTCGACGCCCACGACCTCGACGGAGGGGCAGACCCTCCGCAGCCGCAGGAACAGCTCCAGCGTCGTGGTGTGGGAGGCCCCGTAGCCGAGGTCGACCACCAGCGGGCGTTCCGCGGAGCGCAGCAGGCGGCCGTGGACGGCGGCGACCCAGCGGTCGGCCCGTCTGAGCCGGTTGTGGCCCGTCGTCCCCCTGGTGATCTCCCCGATGCGCTTCGGCACGTCCTGGCTCCGCTTCCCGCCGGTCAGACGCGGTGGACCTTGTGCTGGGCGGCCTGCGCGCGGGGGCGGATGACCAGGCGGTCGACGTTCACGTGGGCGGGGCGGGTGACGCACCAGGAGATGGCGTCGGCCACGTCCTCGGCCGTCAGCGGCCCGGGAACGCCCGCGTAGACGCGGTCGGCGGCGGCGTCGTCGCCGCGGAAGCGGTTCAGTGAGAACTCCTCGGTGTGCACCATGCCGGGGGCGACCTCGACGACCCTGACCGGTTCGCCGCACAGCTCCAGCCTGAGCACCTCGGTCATCGAGGTCTGGGCGTGCTTGGCCGCGTTGTAGCCCCCGCCGCCCTCGTAGGAGACCAGTCCCGCGACCGAGGTCAGCATGACCAGCACGCCGTCGCCCGACCCGACGAGGCGGGGCAGCAGCGCCTTGGTGACCCGCAGCGAGCCCAGCACGTTCGTGTCGTACATCCGCTGCCAGTCGGCCACGTCCGCGCCCGCGACCGGTTCGAGGCCGATCGCGCCGCCCGCGTTGTTGACCAGCACGTCACAGCGGTCCAGCGAGGCGGCGAACGCGTCGACCGACTCCTGGGAGGTCACGTCCAGGGTCGCGGCGCGGATCCCGGGGACCTCGGCGGCCAGCTTGTCGAGCCGGTCCCTGCGCCGCGCCGCCGCGACCACGTCGAAGCCCTCGGCGGCCAGACGGCGGGCCGTCGCCTCGCCGATGCCGCTGCTGGCGCCCGTCACCACTGCTGTCCTGTTCATGGCCCCCAATACTGCCAGGACGCGCCGCTGTCGATTCCGGCGCGTCCTGGGGGAGGGAATGTTGCGAACTAATGGGTGGTTATATCCCTCTCGGAGGTGGTGCCGGTGAGGCGGCGGGTCAGACGGCGGGTCAACCGAGTCGCGACGATCAGCATGCACACGTCTCCCCTGGATCAGCCGGGGACCGGAGACGCTGGGGGCATGAACGTCTACATCGTTGAAGCGGCCAAACGCCTGGCCGAGCTCGGGGTCGAGGTGGAGATCTTCACCCGGCAGACCGCGCGTGACCTGCCTCCGGTCGCCGAGATCGTCCCCGGGGTTTCGGTCCGCCATATCACCGCGGGGCCGTACGAGGAGCTTGACAAGGGAGACCTGCCCGGTCAGCTCTGCGGGTTCCTGTCCGGCGTGCTGCGCACCGAGGCGATGTACGACCCGGGCCGCTACGACGTGATCCACTCCCACTACTGGCTGTCGGGCCAGGTGGGCTGGCTGGCCAAGGAGCGCTGGGGCGTGCCGCTGGTGCACACCATGCACACCATGGCGAAGGTGAAGAACCTCCTGCTCGCCGAGGACGACAAGCCGGAACCGCCCGCCCGGGTGATGGGCGAGCAACAGGTCGTCGAGGTCGCGGACCGCCTGGTGGCCAACACCCCGACCGAGGCGCGGGAGCTCGTCGACCTGTACGGCGCCGCCTCGGAGCGCGTCGAGGTCGTCAACCCCGGCGTCAACCTCACCGTCTTCCAACCCGCGTCGAAGGGCGCCGCCCGTCACCGCCTCGACCTGCCGCAGGACGCCTGCGTGCTGCTGTTCGTCGGCCGCGTGCAGCCGCTCAAGGCCCCCGACGTGCTGCTGCGCGCCGCGGCCAGGATGCTCATCGACGACCCCACGCTCAGGTCGAGGCTGGTCGTCGCCTGCGTCGGCGGGCCGAGCGGCAACGGCCTGGCCAGGCCCTCGTACCTGACCGAGGTCGCCCTCTCCCTGGGCATCTCCGACGTGGTCAGGATCGTTCCCCCCGCGCCCCAGCACGAGCTGGCCGACTGGTACCGCGCGGCCGACGTGACCGTGGTCCCCTCGCACAACGAGTCGTTCGGCCTGGTCGCCCTCGAGTCCCAGGCCTGCGGCACGCCGGTCGCCGCGGCGTCGGTCGGGGGGCTGCGCACCGCCGTACGCGACGGCGTCTCCGGCGTGCTCGTCGAGGGGCACGACCCGCACGACTGGGCGCGGGTGCTCGGCAGGTTCGTCCACAGTCCCGGGTGGCGCGACACGCTGTCGGCGGGGGCGGTGGCCCAGGCGGCGGCGTTCGGCTGGTCGGCGACCGCGGCCAGGCTCGTCGACGTCTACGTCGACGCCATGGCGCACCTGCACCGGGTCCCCGTCGCCGTCAGCTCGTAGGGCTCGTAGGGTTGGCGCATGCGTGAGGTGATCGAGGAGGCGCTCAGGGGCGCCGAGGCGTCCTTCGAGGAGCCGAGGCCGGGAGCCTTCCTGGTGAGGCTCCCCGGCCAGCACAAGCTCGCGACGATGACGTGGCTCATCGTCGGAGACCGGGTCCTGCACGTGGAGGCGTTCTTCTGCCGCCAGCCCGACGAGAACCACGCCGAGTTCTACCGCTGGCTGCTGACCAGGAACGGCTCCACCTACGGCGTGCACTTCGCCCTCGACCCGGTCGGCGACGTCTACCTCGTGGGCAGGGTCCCGCTCGAGGCCGTCTCCGAGGAGGAGGTCGACCGGCTGCTCGGCTGCGTGCTGACCTACGCGGACGAGGGTTTCGACCGGGCGCTCGAGCTGGGGTTCGCCTCCTCGATCCGCAGGGAGTGGGAGTGGCGCGCCAAGCGCGGCGAGTCGCTCGCCAACCTCCAGGCCTTCGCCAGGTTCGCCGACCCGGACCGCTGACGGGAACGCTGAAGGGAACGCTGCCGGGACCGCCGACGGGAACACCGACGGGACCGTCGGCGAGTCTCGTCCTCGCCGGGATCCGCCCCTCGGGAACGGCGCTCCCCGCGCGGCGGTTCGCCCCGCGGGAGCGCTGGCAGGGGGCCCACTAAGCTTGTCCGCATGGCGAATTTGGTGCTGCTTCGGCACGGTGAAAGCGAGTGGAACGCTAAGGGTCTGTTCACCGGATGGGTGGACGCCGGCCTCTCTGCCAAGGGCGAGGAGGAGGCGCGGCGCGGCGGACGGCTGCTGCTCGACGCCGGGGTGCGGCCCGACGTGGTCCACACCTCGGTGCTGACCCGGGCGATCCAGACGGCCAACCTCGCGCTGGGCGCCGCCGACCTGCTCTGGCTGCCGGTCGCCCGGTCCTGGAGGCTCAACGAGCGTCACTACGGCGCGCTGCAGGGCAAGGACAAGGCGCAGACCCGCGCCGAGTTCGGCGACGAGCAGTTCATGCTCTGGCGCCGTTCCTACGACACCCCGCCGCCCCCGCTCGCGGACGACGACGAGTTCTCGCAGGTCGGCGAGGCGCGCTACGCGCGGCTTCCGGACGAGCTGCTGCCGAGGACCGAGTGCCTCAAGGACGTCGTCGACCGCATGCTGCCCTACTGGTACGACGCGATCGTGCCGGACCTGTCCGCGGGCGGGACCGTCCTGGTCGTGGCGCACGGCAACTCGCTCAGGGCGCTGGTCAAGCACCTCGACGGGATCGGCGACGACGAGATCGCCGGGCTCAACATCCCCACCGGCATCCCGCTCCTGTACGAGCTGGACGACGACTTCCACCCGGTCGCCAAGGGCGGCCGCTACCTCGACCCCGAGGCCGCGAAGGCGGCGATCGAGGCCGTGGCCAACCAGGGCAAGTAGGCCCCGGGGCGAAACGGGGAACGACCCGCGAACGTGGAACGCGAAAGGGGCCCGTCGATCCGACGGGCCCCTTTCGCGTCTTCGCGTTGTCTCACCGTTGTCCGTGCGCTCGTCCGCACGGTGAACCCCACACGTCGTGGACCTCGCGCGTCCGCGCTCTCACACGGCGTCGGGCTCGGGGGTCCTCGAACCGGTCACGAGGTACACCACGTCGCGGGCGACGCGGACCGCGTGGTCGGCGTAGCGCTCGTAGTAGCGGCCGATCAGCGTCACGTCGATGGCGGGCTCGACGCCGTACTTCCAGTCGGGGGCCATCAGGACCTTGAACAGCCTGCGGTGCAGCCTGTCCATCGCGTCGTCGTCGTCCTCGAGCTCCAGGGCCAGCTCGACGTTGCGGGAGGCGATGCAGCTGCCGGCCTTGGTGACCAGGCGCTCGGCGATCTGGCCCATCTCCACGATGGTGGAGCGGATCTCCGGGGGGATCGCCGAGTCGGGGTGGCGCAGCCGGGCCACCTTGGCCACGTGCTCGGCCAGGTCGCCCATCCGCTCGAGGTCGGTGCCCATCCGAAGAGCCGCGATGACCATCCGGAGGTCGACCGCCACCGGCTGCTGCGTGGCCATCAGGTCGAAGATCCTTGTCTCGATCTCGGAGAAGATCCGGTCGACCTCTTCGTCGTGGGAGATGACACTCTCGGCGAGTTGGAGGTCGGCGTCCAGGAGTGCGGTGGTGGCCCGGGAGATCGCCGACCTCACCAGTCGGGTCATCTCCACCAGCCGGCCCGTGAGGGCGTCGAGCTCTTCATGGTAGGCGTCGCGCATGGCCCTCACCGTACGTGCGCGACAGTGAACGAACCTCGACCATAAAGTGAACTTTGCGGGAAAGGCCTTGGTCCTGCCCCCATGAGCTGCCCCAATGGGAAAACCCCCGCCTACCATCGAGGACGTGAAGCGGACAGGAGGAGCATGTGAGTGAACTGATGGCGAGTCTGGCCGCGCTGGCCGGGTTCGTCGTGGGGGCGCTGGCCGTGATGGTCGTCCGTCAGAGCGTGGGACGCGCCGTCGCCGCTCCGACGAACGAGAACGAGCCCGCCCTGCCACAGGGTGTCGCCTCGGTCCTGGCGGTCCTGCCGTCCTCGGCGGTCGTGCTCGACAAGGAGGACCGGGTGCTGCGGGCCAGTTCGGCCGCGCGGGCGTTCGGGCTGGTGAGAGGCGAGCACCTGATGGCGGCCGAGCTGCTCGCGCTGGCCAGGCAGGTGCGCAGGGACGGCGAGATCCGCGAGAGCGAGATCGAGGTCGCCGGGCACAAGTTCGGCCAGGAGTCGACCAGCTTCGCGGTCAGGGTCGCCCCGCTGGGATCCCACGGGCAGGTGCTGGTGCTCGCGGAGGACCAGACCGAGCACAGGCGCGTCGAGGCGGTGCGCCGCGACTTCGTGGCCAACGTGAGCCACGAGCTCAAGACGCCGGTCGGCGCGCTGTCGCTGCTGGCGGAGACCATCCAGGACGCCGCCGACGACCCCGAGGCCGTCACCCGCTTCGCCGGGCGCATGCAGCACGAGGCCGCCCGCCTGACCTACCTCGTCCAGGACCTCATCACGCTCTCCCGCATCCAGGGGGCCGAGCCGATCCCCACTCCCGGTCCCGTTCCCATCGACGAGGCCGTGCACGAGGCCATCGACCGCTGCAACACCACGGCGGCGGCCAAGGACATCACCCTCGTCGCCGGAGGCGCGGAGGGGCTGCGCATCTGGGGCGACGACGAGCTCCTCGTCACCGCGCTGCGCAACCTCATCGACAACGCCGTGGCCTACAGTCCCGAGCACACCCGCGTCGTGGTCAGCGCGCGTGCCGCGGGCGCGCACAACGAGTCGGTCGAGATCAGCGTGAGCGACCAGGGGATCGGCATCCCCGAGAGCGCCCAGGAGCGCATCTTCGAGCGCTTCTTCCGCGTCGACGCCGCCCGCTCGCGCGCGACCGGCGGAACGGGCCTCGGCCTGGCCATCGTCAAACACGTCGCCGTCGCCCACAACGGCGCGGTGACGGTGTGGAGCAAGGAAGGCTCCGGCTCCACCTTCACTCTCCGCCTGCCCGCCTTCGGCGGCACGGCGGTGGCTGTACCCGGTACCACCACCATCCCCTTGGAGGCCGCGCAGTGACTCGCGTGCTTGTTGTCGAGGACGAGGAGTCGTTTTCCGACGCCCTGTCATACATGCTGCGCAAGGAGGGGTTCGAGGTCGCGGTGGCGGCCACCGGACCCGAGGCGCTGGACACCTTCGACCGCAACGGCGCGGACCTGGTGCTGCTCGACCTGATGCTGCCGGGCCTGCCCGGCACCGAGGTCTGCCGCTCCCTGCGTCAGCGGTCCAACGTTCCAGTGATCATGCTCACCGCCAAGGACAGCGAGATCGACAAGGTCGTCGGGCTCGAGCTGGGCGCGGACGACTACGTGACCAAGCCGTTCTCCTCCCGTGAGCTGGTCGCCCGCATCCGCGCGGTGCTGCGTCGTCAGGGCGACGTGGAGGAGCTCGAGTCGGCCGTGCTGGCGGCGGGTCCCGTCAGGATGGACGTCGACCGGCACATCGTCGCGGTCCGCGGCGACCAGGTGCAGCTTCCGCTGAAGGAGTTCGAACTGCTGGAGGTCCTGCTCCGCAACGCGGGGCGCGTCCTCACCAGGGGCCAGCTCATCGACCGCGTCTGGGGCGCCGACTACGTGGGCGACACCAAGACCCTGGACGTGCACGTCAAGCGGCTGCGGGCCAAGGTGGAGGCCGACCCCTCCAACCCCCGCTGCATCCTCACCGTCCGCGGGCTGGGCTACAAGTTCGACCCCGCGGAGGACTGACCTCTCCAGGGCCTCTCCAGGGTCCTGCCGGGGCCTCCGGCGCCTCCAGGGGCTCCTGGAGCGCCCGGTGCGGCCTTCAGGGGGTCCGGGGGACTTCCCACACGCGAAGGGGGTGTACGGCTCGCGCGGGCCGTACACCCCCCTTTCACGCGTTCTCCTCGCGATCCCTCGCGGGTCCGTTCGGCGGCGGTTCGCCGGTGACCGGCTGACGACCTGGCCGACGGTCCGGCCGACGACTCAGTGGCCGCTCTCGTCGTGGCCCGTCGAGGCGGACGGCGAGGCGGTGGCGGTGGCCTCCGGTGTCGCGGTGGCCTCCGACGTCGCGGTGGCGGACGGGGCGGGGGAGGCCCCCGGAGCCTGCGGGAGGTCCTTGAACTCGCGGCTGCGGGTGATGACCGGAACCGTCAGGGGGACGACGCCCGCCTTGGCGAACTGCAGCTGCACCGAGATGCTCTCGCCGCCGCTGAGCGGCTTCTTCAGGCCCTCGATCACGATCGCGGGGGTGGGCTTGCCGACGCCGACCCGCTGCTGGACGGGCAGGTCGACCGGGGAGGCGATCTTGGCGGTGCCGAGGGCGGGGTCGACGCCGACGCCGACGAGCCGGTCGGCGTCCTTGTTGGTGTTCACCAGCGACAGGTAGAGCGGGGTCGCCGCTCCGGCGGCCAGCTGCGAGCCGGAGTCGGGGCCCAGGAAGAACGCCTGGGAGATGTCGATCCCCTTCGCCTTGTCCGCGCTGACGGACAGCGCCTCGGTCGGGGTGTAGGGCTGGTTGGTAATCGCGTCGAATCCGGCACCACAGCCGGCCAGGACCGGAGCGGCTGCGAGGAACGCGGCGGCGGCGATCGCCCAGTGACGGCTGTTGCGGGTCACGGTGCGAGTTCTCCTTGTCACACTAGAGGTAGGGCAGAGCCAACCCTATCCATGGACTTCGCCGGGTTTTCCGGCGGGCCGCCTGATCGTCGAGAGGCGGGGGAACGCAGGTCATGAGGGCTTTTCATACCCTTGATTCATAGAGTTGAACGCTTGTCAAGCCTTAATATGCGGCTTTGACCTGCAGTTATGGTGATTTCACTGTTCCGGGAGGCTGTGGATACGTGGTACTCTTGAGTACAGCGGAAGGGGTACTTGTCACATGACTTTCCAGGTCGGCGACACTGTCGTCTACCCCCACCACGGGGCTGCTCGGATCGAGGCCATCACGACCCGAACCATCAAAGGTGAGGAAAGGACCTACCTGGTTCTCAAGGTCGACAAGGGCGACCTTACCGTCCAGGTGCCGGCTGACAACGCCGAACTCGTAGGTGTTCGCGATGTCGTTGGCCAGGAGGGCCTTGAGCGCGTCTTCGACGTGCTTCGTATGCCTCACACCGAAGAGCCCACGAACTGGTCCCGCCGCTACAAGGCCAACCTGGAGAAGTTGGCGTCCGGTGACGTCAACAAGGTGGCCGAGGTCGTTCGCGACCTGTGGCGACGAGACAAGGAGCGCGGGCTCTCCGCAGGAGAGAAGCGCATGCTCGCGAAGGCACGGCAGATCCTGGTCAGCGAGCTCGCGCTCGCCGAGAAGACCAACGAGGACAAGGCCGAAGCCCTGCTCGACGAGGTCCTCAACTCCTGAACACAACATTTCCACGGGTGGGCGTCGGGGTCGACGTCCACCCGTTCGCATCGGGCCGCGAGTTGCACCTCGCGGGACTTCACTGGCCGGGCGAGACAGGCCTGGCCGGACACTCGGACGGCGACGCCGCCGCCCACGCCGCGTGTGACGCGCTGCTGTCCGCGGCGGGCCTCGGTGACATCGGGGGCCTCTTCGGGACCTCCGACCCGCGCTGGGCGGGCGCTTCCGGCGTCGCCCTGCTCGAGGAGACCGCCAGGAAGGTGCGCGCCGCGGGCTTCGAGATCGGCAACGTGGCCGTCCAGGTGATCGGGAACCGCCCCAAGATGGCGCCTCGCCGCGCCGAGGCGGAGAAGGCGCTCGGCGCCGCCGTCGGCGCGCCCGTGAGCGTCAGCGCGACCACGACGGACGGCCTCGGCCTGACGGGGCGGGGCGAGGGCGTGGCGGCCATCGCGACAGCAATCGTGGTGAACCTCAATCCACTCCCGGGCGTCTCCTAATACGGAACGCGAAAGCGCTCCGGCGAGCGGCGCGGATGCTCGTCGACGCATTCGAGGCGGTGGCCCGTTTACTGGCGCGGTACGGGCCACCTCCTTTTTCCGGAATGACCCGCGAATGTCCTGGGTAGCCCCCTATTGACCATGTCTCGTCATCGGGGGGAGTCGGACATGATTGGCTCGATTATCGCCGCGATCGTCATCGGCGCCATCATCGGCGCGTTGGCACGCCTCATCGTTCCCGGGCGGCAGAACTTCTCGATATGGCTGACGCTCATCGTGGGCATCGTGGCGGCGCTCATCGGCACCGCCATCGCCGCCGCCCTGGGGATCGCCAACACCAGGGGAATCGACTGGTGGGAGCACATCATCCAGCTCGCGCTGGCGGTGATCGGGGTGCTGCTGGTGGTCCAGTTCCAGGCGAGAAAGACGCACTGAGCCGGAAAATTTGCCGTTCCCAGGAATATCCCTGACGCATGGGGTAGCCAACTCTCCGTGAGCGTGAAGGTCACCTCACTGGGAGGTTCACGATATGACCATCGCATCCATTCTCGGGGCCATCGTCATCGGTGCCGTCGTCGGCGCCATCGGTCGTCTCCTGCTTCCCGGTAGGCAGGCGATCGGATGGGTCCTGACCGTCGTCGTCGGCATCGTGGCGGCGCTCATCGGCACCGCCATCGCCCAGGTCCTCGGCGTCGCGACCACCAACGGCATCGACTGGATCGAACTCGTCATGCAGATCGTCCTCGCCGTCATCGGCGTCGGCCTGGTCGCGGGCATGAAGCGCTCGAGGGTCTGACGGCGGTGAGCGGCTCCGGCCCCCGGCGAGGTCCGGCCGGACGCCCTCCGTCCCGAAGGCATGGACGCCTGACACAGGCGGAGACGGCGACGCCGACGTCGACGTCTCGCACCAGGAAGACCCGCTCGGTTCCACACCGTACGCCGAGCGGGTCTCCGCCGTTCCGGACCGGTTCGCGCAGAGACGCCAGGTGTGACCAGGCGCGCCGAACCGCCTTCCGGCCGATCCCGGAACGGGGTCGGAGGCAGGCTGATCGCCGGCCCGCAGCGGGGCGCCGCTCACCGAGATGTGAGTGAAAAGCTGTGGGCCGGTCCAGCGGCCCGAAACCGCGGGCCGCAAGGCCACCGAGCGCCCAGCTCGAAAGAGCGCCGAGTGCTCAGCTCGAAAGATCGTCGTGCGCCCGGTTCGAAAGATCACCGAGCGCCCGGTCCGGAAGACCGTCGAGCGCTCAGGCGGAAAGACCGCCGGGTACGCGACCCCCAGACTGGGCCAGCTCCTCCCAGGCCCCGGAGCTGGCCCAACCCGATCTCGCCCGTGTTCTACGCCGGACTCTGCCTTTCAGGCTCCTCGGAGCTCCTCAGGACTCCTCGGGCGGAGTGGGCGTGCTGCGCATGCGCCCGGAGGGCGGGGCCGCGGCTCCCTCGCCCTCGGCTTCCCGCTTCTCGCTCTCATCCGTGTCCGCGTCCGTCCGGACGGACGTCTCAGCCGCCTCCAACGTCTCTGGCGCGGCGTCCTGCCCGGTGTCGGCGGCGTCGTCCTCGCGCGCCGGGCGGGATGTCCTGGCGGCTCTGGAAGCGGGGGCGGAGTCGTCGGTCACCACGGCCATCGGCTGGGTGTCGGAGTCGCGGTCGCCGATCTCGGGCCGCTCCTCCCGGCTCTCCCGCTCCTGCGGCTCCTCAGGTGACGGGCGGTCCGCGTCCCAGGTCTCCACGCGCTCGCTGACCCGGCTCTCCGGCTTCCGCGCGGCGGGTCGAGGCGGGTGGACGAGCAGGTCGCCGTGGTGGGGCCTGACCAGGTCTCCCCAGCGCAGGGGCCTGTCCGGGGCGGCGGAGGCCCGCGGAGGCGCCGAGGCCTCCGGGGACTCCGCGGCCTCCGGGGACTCCGAGGATTGCGGAGCCTCGGGGGAACGCGCGGGAGGCTCGGCTATCTCGGGCGTCTCCGGAGCAGGGGTCGGGCCGACCACCGGCTGGGTCACGGGGAGATCGTGATGCGGCGCCGACTCCATCGGCGGGGCGGCCTGCGGATCCAGCAGCACCTCCGAGGGCGGATGGTGCACCGGGTGCGGCACGTGATCCGGGCGGTCGGGAGAGTCCGGGTGGGCGGCGCGCGCCCGCCGCTCCCCGTGGGCGGGCGCGGCGTCGCGGCCGCGCGGGGCGGGGTACTCGGCGGTCGGGAGGTCGGCCTCGGGGAAGGGCACGATGTCGCGGGCGAGCCTCGCGGACGCCGCGTCGGCGGCGGCCCTGCGCGCGGCGGCGTGGCTGATCAGCAGCAGCCAGAGCCACAGGGCGAGAAGCAACGTCACCCACGGGGCGACGGCGACGACCACGGCGGCCCGCCGTACGTCCACGGTCGCCCGCACCGCGGTGGTCACCTCGGCGGCGACCGCGGCGGCGAACAGCAGGGCCAGGACCGCGCCCGCCTGCAGCCGCACCGGCCAGCGTCCACCCCGCAGCAGGAGGACGGAGATCAGCGCGATGGCGAGCAGCGCGTCGAAGGCGGCCGGATAGAGGTAGGCGAGGTGCGCGGGGGCCTCGCCGACGACGGCGAGGCCGCGCAGGTCCTCGAAGGAGAGCACGCACGCGGCCGCGGTGAGCGCGGCCACGCCGAGTCCGACGAGGGCGATGCCGGCACGGCGCAGGGCGACGGTCACCCGGCTCGTCTGGGAGGGCGGGGTCGAGGACGGGCGGGAGAGCGTGTCTGCCGCCTCGGGGGATTTCACGTCCATGGCCCTTCGAGCCTACAGAATCGGCACCTGGCATGATCGGTGCACCAAAGCAGGATGAGGAGGAAAGTTGACCGAACTGTCCAGTGACGTGCGGGCGCTCTTCGACGCGGCGAACTTCGCCACGGTGACGAGCCTGAACGCCGACGGCAGCCCGCAGGCCAGTGTGGTCTGGGCGAAGACCGACGGCGACGACATCGTGTTCTCGACCGTCAGGGGGCGGCGCAAGGACCGGAACTTCGCCCGTGACCCCAGGACGACCATCGTGGTGATCGACCATGCCAACCCCTACCGCTACGCGGAGGTGCGCGGGAGCGTCACGATCACCGAGGACCCGACCGGCGCGCTCATCGAGGAACTGTCGCACAAGTACACCGGCAAGTCCTGGGTCGAGGCGCACCCCGAGGCGCAGCGGTTGATCGTCCGGGTTATCCCTGAGCGGGTCTATCTGCGGGGCTGATCCTGGAATGAGCGGGGACGGTATTCGCACTCGTTGTTATAAAAAGTGCTACTGGGCAACCTCAACGTCTCGTAACCCGGCTTGTGAGGTGAGGTAAGGCGTTAGCCTTGCCTCCGTGAGCCTGCACCTATACGACACCAGCGTACGTACGGTCCGTGAATTCGTTCCGGTCGAGTCCGGCCGGGCGTCGATCTACCTGTGTGGTGCCACCGTGCAGGCTCCCCCGCATATCGGGCACATCCGCTCGGGCGTCAACTTCGACGTGCTGCGCAGGTGGATGACCCGTTCGGGGTACGACGTGACGTTCTGCCGCAACGTCACCGACATCGACGACAAGATCATACGGGTGGCGGCAGCCGAGGGAGTGCCCTGGTTCGTCGTCGCCGAGCGTAACCAGCGCGCCTTCACCTGGGCGTACCAGGTGCTCGGCTGCCTGCCGCCGACCGTCGAGCCGAGGGCGACCGGCCACGTCCCCGAGATGATCGAGCTGATGGAGCGCCTCATCGCGGCGGGCCACGCCTACGCCGTGGACGGCGACGTCTACTTCGACGTCATGTCCTACGCCGACCGGTACGGCTCGCTGTCCAACCAGAAGCTCGAGAACCTCAGGGCCGCCGGTGACACCGACAGCGACTCGACCAAGCGGGACCCGCGTGACTTCGCGCTGTGGAAGGGCGAGAAGCCCGGCGAGCCGACCTGGCCGACCCCGTGGGGCCGCGGCCGTCCCGGCTGGCACCTGGAGTGCTCCGCCATGGCGACCAAGTACCTCGGGCCGACCTTCGACATCCACGGCGGCGGCGTCGACCTGATCTTCCCGCACCACGAGAACGAGCTGACCCAGTCGCAGGCGGCCGGTGACGGGTTCGCGCGTTACTGGATGCACAACGGCATGCTCAAGATCGGCGCGGAGAAGATGAGCAAGTCGCTCGGCAACTCCCTGCTGATCCCCGAGGTGACCAAGAAGGTCCGCCCCGTCGAGCTCCGTTACTACCTGGCGGCTCCGCACTACCGTTCCGCGATCGAATACTCCGAGGAGGCGCTGGCCGAGGCGGCCTCGGCCTACCAGCGCATCGAGGGGTTCGTCACCAGGGCGGCCGAGGTGATCCACGACGTGGACGCGCACGCGCCGCTGCCCCAGGCGTTCGTGGACGCGCTCGACGACGACCTCGGCACCCCGCAGGCGCTCGCCGTCGTGCACGAGGTGGTCAAGGAAGGCAACGTCGCGCTCGCCCAGGGCAACAAGGAGCAGGTCGCCAGGCTGCTGGCCGAGACGCAGAACATGCTCGACGTGCTCGGCCTCGACCCGCGCTCCGAGCAGTGGCGCTCCTCCGGCGACGAGTCGGGGCTGCGCTCGACCGTGGAAGCGCTGGTCGGCGTCGCTCTGGAGCAGCGTCAGGCGGCCAGGGCGCGCAAGGACTTCGCGGCGGCCGACGGCATCCGTGAGCGGCTCGCCGCGGCGGGCGTCCTCGTCGAGGACACCCCCCAGGGACCTCGTTGGGAACTTTCGCGGTAGAAGCAGGCCGTACGCTATACACCATGGCTGGTGGGGGTAAAGGGTCCGGGCGACCCGCGAAGAAGAAGAGTCCGACCAAGGGCACGGGCGGCAACGTCCGTCGCGGTCTGGAGGGCAAGGGAGCGACCCCGCCCGCGCACATGCGGCACTGGCACAAGGACAAGGCCAGGGGCGAGCGGATCGAGCGGGAGGAGAGGACCGGAAGGCCCTCCTCCCCGCGCACCCAGGTCCGCGCCAGGCGAAGCGAGGACGCCCCCGAGTACATCGGCGGCCGCAACCCCGTCCTTGAGGCGCTGCGCGCCGGTGTGCCCGCGAGCGCGCTGTACGTCGCCCTGCGCATCGACAACGACGACCGGGTGAAGGAGGCCGTCCGCATCGCCGCCGACCGCGGCATCGCGATGCTGGAGGTCGGCAGGGAGAAGCTGGACCGTCTCACCGAGGGCGCGATCCACCAGGGCGTGGCCCTGCAGATCCCGGCGTACGAGTACGCCCACCCCGAGGATCTGGTCCGCATCGCCCAGGACGCCGCGGAGACGCCGCTGATCGTCGCGCTCGACGGCGTCACCGACCCGCGCAACCTCGGAGCCATCGCCCGCTCCGCCACGGCCTTCGGCGCCCACGGCCTGCTCGTCCCCTCCCGCCGCTCGGCCGGGGTCACCGGAGGGGCGTGGAAGACCTCCGCGGGCACGCTGGCCACTCTGAGCGTCGCCCGCGCGGTCAACCTGACCGCCACCCTGCGCGAGTACCGCGAGGCGGGGCTGTTCGTCGTCGGCCTCGACGGAGAGAGCACCGTCGAGATCGGCGACGCCAACCTCCTCGACGGCCCGCTGGTCGTCGTCGTGGGCTCCGAGGGCAAAGGCCTGTCCCGCCTGGTCCGCGAGTCCTGTGACCTGGTCGTCCGCATCCCCATGAACGCCGCCGCCGAGTCGCTCAACGCGGGCGTCGCAGCGGGCATCGCCCTGTACGAGGTGGCCCGCCACCGCCGCCGCTAGCCTTTCACGTTCTCATCGGTGACGCCTGGGGTCCAGGCCGACTAGACTCATCAGGCGACCGTGCCGACGTAGCTCAATCGGCAGAGCAACAGTCTTGTAAACTGTAGGTCAGGGGTTCGATTCCCCTCGTCGGCTCGTTTACGAAGGCCCAGGCCAGGGGCGTGATCCCCAGGCCTGGGCCTTTGTCGTCCCCGGGCCTTCCGGCAGCCGCGCGCCACCTGCGTGCCACAGGTGTCTCGGCCTTCGTCTCCGCGCCGTCTGGAACGCGCCGCTGCCCGAACGCGGGCCGACGATCGCCACTGGGTGGCTGATGTCCACTGTGGCCGGGGAGGACCGCGGATCCGGGGGTTGTCGCTCCCCCCCGGCTCGCGGGGAACGCGGCCGATCACCGAGTGCCGTGCGAGCCAATGAGCCGGACGCCTCCGGCGGGGCGTCCGGTTCCGGGATGATCGTCGTGGGCGAGTCAGGGGGGCGCAGGGTGGCGCCGATCCTCCTCGAAGGCCGACAGGAGCACGAGAGGAGCGTGACGATGACTGCGCACAGGACTGATGCAAACGCCCCGCGCGAAAGGCGGGCAGGGGGTGGCCTCTGGGGTCCCGTTCTGGCGAACCTCGGACTCGGTGTGCCCGCGAGCGTGCCGCTCTACCTGGCGTGGTGGCTGTTGACCGAGTACGTGCCGATGGACTGCGGGAGCGTGGAAGACCTTGCCAGGCCCGGTCTCGCCAACTGCAACCACACGACCCTCGATCACGCGTTTCCCGTCATGCTTCTCCTGGCGGTGACCGGCGTGTTCGTCTTGGCATCGGTGGTCGTGATCGACGTGGTCCTCCCGCTCCGGCGCGGACGAAGGCCGGCGGCATGGCTTGGCGCGGCCGCGCTCATCCCCGTGCCGTTCGCGGTGTGCCTGCTGCTGGCCTGACGACCGGCGCTGCTTTCGGTCCGGCCTCCGAGGAGGATCGGCGCACCGGGTTCGCACAGGTCATGAGCTCGCCGGAGTCGCGGTTCGGGGTGCGGCTCACCGCCGTGCCGGCGCGTTTCGGGAAGGCCGGGGGGAAACGTCGGTCCAGGTGGGGCCGTTGGGGACCGTACGAGGAAGAGCGCTCCCGTCCCGGTGCGGTGGCCGGTGAGGTCCGGCACTGTCACATGATCGCCGAACGCCGTGGGATGAAGATCGGTGATCATTTGGGAGTCGAGCTTCAAAGGCGCGCGGCAAATGGTACGCGACGGCTTCCACAAGACATAGGAAGAATGCTGTAGTCGAATGTCAATGTTTGTCATCCGAGGAGTAAGTCGCAAAAGGAGGCTCCTATGTAACATCCCCGTAATCGGGTGATTCTTCCCTGAATCCGATGTACTCACCCCCTGTATCGGAGGGCACATGTACAGTGACCGACTGACGCGCCGGGCGTTCGTGAACCTGGTCGGTCGCGCCGGGGGCGCCGGAGCCGCGTACGGAACGCTGACGGCGATGGGGCTGTTACCTGTGCCGGAGGCCTATGCCGGTCGGCCGAACCTCGCTCAACGTGGCGGTGGGCAGGGCGTCAAGGTCGCGGTGATCGGCGCCGGCATCTCCGGAATGGTCGCCGCGCTCGAACTCTCGGCCGCGCAGTACGAGGTGCGGGTCTTCGAGGCGCAGGACCGGGTCGGTGGCCGGATCAGGACCTACCGCGGTGGAGACACCGTTGTCGAGAACAATTCGACCCAGCGTGTCGACTGGGACCGGGATCCGCGCCTCTACTTCAACGCGGGGGCCGCGCGAATACCCCATCATCACGAGGCGCTTCTGCAGTACTGCCACGACCTGGGAGTCCCGCTGCAGGTGTTTGTCAATGACAATCGCAACGCCTATCTGCACGGCGACGACGCGTTCGGCGGACAGCCGCAGCGCGCCCGCCGTGTGATCAACGATACGCGGGGGGCGGTCGCGGAGCTCGCGGCGCGCGCGCTCCGTCACGACCTGGACCGTCAGATATCGGAGGAGGATCTCGCCCGGGTGCGTGACTTCATCCAGACCATCGGCGCGCTCGACGAGAACTACCGGTACCGCGGGTCGTGGAGCTCCGGGTACGCGGAGCCGCCGGGAGGGCCCACGCCGGGCCGCATTCTTGAGCCACTCGACCTCGTCGAGATCGCCAAAGGCGGGTCACTGCCGTGGCACGTGATCTTCGCTGAGCGTTACGACCAGCAGGCGACCATCATGGAGCCGACAGGCGGCATGGACGCCGTCGCGCGCGCCTTCTACCAGCGGACCCGGCGGTTCATCACACTCAACGCGCAGGTGACGAAGCTTCAGCGGCTGGGGTCCGGCGCTCGTGTCACCTGGCGCGACCGGGCCACCCAGCGAGTGCGGGCCTGGGAGGCCGACCATGTGATCGTGACGGTTCCACTGCCGGTCGTCGGCGCCATCGACAGTGATTTCTCGCCCAAGGTGAAACGGGCCGTGGAAGCGGGCGCCCGCCTCTACGTGCCCGCTGTCAAGGTCGCGTTTCAGGCGGAGCGACGGTGGTGGGAGCAGGATCACCGGATTTACGGCGGCATCTCATGGACCAACCGGGACATCACCCAGATGTGGTATCCGAGTTCAGATATTCACGGACGCAAAGGCATCCTTGTCGGCGCCTACATCTGGACGAACAGCATCGGGAAGTCCTTCGCGGCGATGACCCCCGCGCAGCGCGCCGCCGCGGCGGTCGCCGACGGTGAACACCTGTTCCCGGGCTATCGCGGCCTGGTTCAACGCCCCGTCTCCATCGCGTGGTCGAACGTGCCGTTCCAGGGAGGGGCGTGGGCCGAGTGGGGTGACGACCCGACCGCGCGCCGCGACGTCTACCCCGTGCTTCTGCCGCCGGACGGGCCGTACTGGTTCGCGGGCGAGCACATGAGCCACATCAACGGCTGGCAGGAAGGCTCCATCCGCGCGACGCATCACGTGCTCCAGGGCATTCAGACGCGAGTCGGCTCCAGGCGAGCCGAGGCCCACCCCGACTAGCGTGCGGCCCTGTCGGGCCTGTCGATCTTCAACGCGTGAGGTCGCGACGGCTTGAGGACCAGGCCGGTTCCGGCACCCGCCGATCAGACGTGACCGATGCGGGACCTTCTTCAACCCACGCCTGATCACACGCACCAGGCGGTCGGGTCGGGTTCTCCTCAGGTCGGCGTCACTCCAGTCAGGTCGGCGTCACTCCAGGCCCTCTCGGCGAGTCCGGCCTGTCCGGAGCGGCTCGCGGTCGATCCTTTGACCCGCAGAAGCGCTTTCTCACCGCGGTGGCGCACCGCAGTGAGAAAGCGCCGGCAGAAGCGGCCACGATGACGTGTGCCCCGAAACACGATGACGTGTGCTCTAAAAACCGCCCATGACACCCATGTCGATCGGGCTGGAGGGGTAGCCGCCGTGAGCTTCCACTCTCCGCCGGGTCCTCCACACTGCCGAACCGATGTTTCTCTCGTTGACAGAAACGCGGCGGCGACGCTGTTTCCAGTCGAAAACGGCAGCCCAGACGGCCAGAGCGAAGAGGGGGGAGAGAAGCACCAGAATCGCCGTCATCATGATTTCCTTTCTCTGGAATTCCAGCCTACGCTCTCCGTCTTTTTCACGAGCTCGGTCGATCGGATCTTCTTGACGCGTCGCCCTCCCGCCTGGACGGGCGTTCCCGCCTCCGTCGTTCCCTGATCGTTTCGACGGCAGTCATGCCGAGAGTCGCCACGACGAGGCCGCCGACCAGGCCTACGACGGTGGCCACCGGAGTGCCCCAGATCCCGGCGGTGAGTTTGACGGTGAGGTGTGCGCTGACGATCCACACATGGAGAAAAAAGATGACCTTGACAGCCGTCCATGCCCAGCGGGCCAACGTGCCCTTGAGGGTGCGGGGCGGCGGTGGCGGTGACGGGTCGGCGGTCCATGTCATGGCGTCCGGTGAGCCGTGCCAGTCGGAGAGGACGTCGTCGAGCGCGGCCAGCGTCTCGTCCGGGTCGCGCACAGGAGTCTCCTCGGTGTCGTGGCCAGGGGGCGGCGCGGCGGCTGGACGGAGGCCCTACGGGCCGGTGTGCGGGAGGTGCATGACCGGGGCGACGCTCCACAGCATGTCTCCCAGCACCGCCAGCGTCCACCATGCGCCCGCGGCGAGGGCCACGCCCAGCAGGAGCGCCATCACGATCAGTCGTATGAGCGAGCGTCGGGTCATACGGGGTGAGACGCGGTCAGGGCGGTTGTGGTTCGGGCGGACCGGCGGAACCCACCCCGAGAGGGGCATGACATCTCGTGGTCCCCAGCCTGGCTCACTGGACACCGTGCCCGCTGTCTGTGGCACCCTCTGACCCATGGCGATCAAGGCTTTGCTGTTCGACGTGGACGGGGTGTTGCTGGACTCCAGCGCGACGCACCGGCGAATCTGGAACGCCTGGTCTCAAATGCGCGGGCTGGACGGAGAGCGGGTGTGGAGCTTGACTCACGGTCGCCGCCCAGAGGACACCGTCCTCGACGTCGCCCCCGACCTGGACCCCGTCGCCGAGCGCAAGGTGTTGAACGATCTGATGGTCAGGGAAGGCGACTCCTTCCCGGCGGCGCGTGGGGCCGCAGCCCTGTTGGGCGGGCTGGAGCGGCACCCTTGGGCACTGGTCACCTCAGGCAGCCGAGGCCCGGTTCACCGGCGCTTCAAGCTCGCCTCGCTCCCGCTGCCCTCGGTGCAGATCTACGGCGAGGACGTCAGGCGGTCAAAGCCTCACCCCGAGGGTTATCTCAGAGCGGCCGAGCTCCTCGCGACGGATCCCGCCGACTGCGTCGTGATCGAGGACACACCCCATGGGATAACCGCGGGGAGGGCGGCCGGGTGCGCCGTGATCGCTGTGGCCACCACCCACGCACCTGATGCTCTGGTCGAGGCGGACGCTTGTTTCTCCTCGCTCGAGGAGGCGACGCCGTGCCTTCTCACGATGATCGGGGATCCCTCGGCATCGCGATGAGCGCGCGACGGTCGTGCGGCAGCACGAGCGCACGACCCCCGCTCCCGCCTCCGACGACGCGGCGGACGTGAGAGATCGGAGAACCGTCGAGGCCGTCAGGGCCAGTGGACGCGCCGGCTCAGGGAGGCCGGATCAGCGGGACCGGTCCTCGGCGTCGTCGGTCAGCGAGAGCATCACATGCTCGTGCTCGCCGTGCTGTTCTTTCTCGACGCGTCGAAAGCCGCATTTCTCCAACAGGCGTACCGAGGCTGTGTTTCCGACGAACGGATCGGCGTAGAGCGGGCGGGTCCTCTCACGCTGAAGGAAGAGGGTCAGCGCCCTGGTGCCGACGCCCCGGCCCCAGTAGGGACGACCGAACACGTATCCGATGAAGCGCCTGTCGTGATCCCACCATGCCACGACGTTGCCGGCGGGCTCGCCGTCGACGGTGACCGTCTGCACCAGGACGGTGGGGTCTCCCAGGACTCTCGTGGCCCAGTGGGCCATGAAGGCCTCCCGCTCCCGGGGGACGAACTTCGACCGCTGAATCGTCTCCTGGTCGTGCTCGTGCTCCAGGAACAGCTCGAGATCGGTTTCTTCCACATCCCTCAGCCGCACATCGTCGCTCATACTGAGCGAGTGTCACACCGGGCACCGACATTTTCCGGCTCTGTCCGGGGCCGGCCGGCGCGCCGAGATCGGCCTGGCCCGTCGTGCCGTCCGCTCACCGCCTCTCGCGAGGGCGACGGTGTCCTCTCCGGTGTTCGACTCGGGTACGGCGGGCGGCCGGGGACGCCCACGTGGGCGCGTACGACGATCCGCACGCCGGAACACGGCCGGAACACGGACAGAGGCCCCGGCTCCCCTCGCCGGAGTCGGGGCCGGCCTGTCAGTCGGCCGCGAGTTGCTCGGCCTCGGTGTGCAGTGCCTCGACGAGAATCAGCTCCAGGCGGAGATCTGTGTCCACGAGGTCGTCGAGTGTCGCCATGTGCCCTCCTGTGAAAAGACGGGCCGGCGGCCGTACAGGTTGCGTCTCATAACAGAACGGCATGGAAAACCGAACGGCGAGGAAAGTGAAAAGTCCCTTTCCGGGCTGATGGAGGGTGCTTTCCGGGAAGTGGCCGTTCCTTCACGGTCGTTCTTCCGAATCGCGGGTCGCCCTCTCGGAGGGGTGTGTGACGCGCCGTTTCGACTGTTCGATCCGGCTCGCGTCCGATGTCCCGGGCGCGCCACGAAGAACTCAGGCGGTCCCGGACCGGCTCAGGACGGTGGGCTCTGTCAGCCGTCAGCAAACGGTCCAGGCGGACGGCCTCCGCGCTCAGGTCGTGCCCTGCCGGGTCGTCGCCGGTCGTAGCGGAGCGTCCCCGACGGTCACATCGCGCCACCGAGGTCCGGACGCAGGCGGAGCAGGCCGGTCGCCCTGGTCCCCGCCCTGGCCAGAGCGGCGCGGGCGTGTTCGGCCCCGTCCGAGGTGAGGTGGTAGTAGCGGCGGCGGGGTCGTCCCTGCTCGTGGGGGTCGATGTCCTCGAAGCGCGATCGCAGCCAGCCGACGCCCTCGAGGCGGGCGAGGATGGGGTGGATGGTGCCGCTCGCCAGGCCGGAGGCGGCGCATATCTCCAGCCCGTACATCTCGCGTGTGGGATCGGCGAGAAGGACGCGGAGGACGAGCTGGGTCGGCAGGGTCATGCGTGGAGTGGTGCCCATGCTTTAACACTAGCTAGGCATGAGATGGGAAACATCCGGTTCGTTGGCTTTTGTCCATTGTGGGGCTTAAGGGGGCGGCTGTGAGGGCCGGGGAGTCGGCGTGTGGGGGCGGGGCCGCTCCGCGATCCTGGGATGGCCGAGACTGGTGCCCATGAGCGCATCCCCGCCCCCGGTTCCCCTTCCGCGCCGGTCTCCAGGTTCCGGCACGGGCCGTGACGACGCGGCGAGAGCCGTCCCGGTGCCGGCGGGTCTCGCGGGAGGGCTCCGATGACGGGGCGGAAGGGTGTTCTCTACGTGGTCGTGTGCGCCGCGGCCTCGGCCGTGGGGGTGGGCGAGCTGATCGCGATGGCCCAGGACGAGGGGTGGGCCGTCCAGGTCGTGGCCACCCCGTCGGCGCTGGGCTTCGTCGACGTTCCCGAGTTGGAGGGGCTGACCGGTCGTCCTGTCAGAAGCGGGTACCGCAGGCCGGACGAGCCCAAGCCGCCCCGAGCCGACGCGATCGTCGTCGCCCCCGCGACCTACAACACCGTCAACAAGTTCGCCCAGGGCGTCGCCGACACCTACGCCCTCGGTCTCATGGCGGAGGCCCCGGGCCTCGGCATCCCGGTGGTCGTGGTGCCGTTCGTCAACAGCGCCCTCGCCTCCCGGCTGCCGTTCCGCCGCAGCGTGGAGACCCTGCGCGCGGAGAGGGTGTGCGTGCTCCTCGACGAGGAGGGGCCGGACGCCTCCGGCTCGGAGGACGGCCGTACGGACGCCCGGCCATGGCGGGCGGCCCTGGACGAGATCGAGGCAAGACGGAACGCGGGGGCCTGAGAGGGGCCTGAAGGGCCTCATTTCGCCGGTGGGTGTGTCCCTTGCTGTAGACGGATATCCCTTTTTTCGTTTTCTTGACCATATGACATTCGGATCAATTGTGGACATATATTCACGAGTCGCCCGCTAGGGCGAGAACACGACCTCCATGGAGCTTGCACTCCACGTTGTCCCATAACTACTATCGGTGAAAAAGATCTTGGGGGGGTCTTTATGTCATCGATCTTTATGTCGGCAATGTCCAGAATCAAACCGTTCATGCTGGCCATGGCCGTGGTCGGCGCGACGGTCGGAGGGGTCTCCGGTCAGGCGTCGGCGGCCCGCGCGGACTTCGACTCCGACAGTACGGTGGCGAACATCCAGGTGGGTCTGTCGATCACGTTGAGTGATCTGACCCCCTCGTTCACCCTCGCGGGCAACCCGGGCGAGACGGTGACCGCAGGAGACGGCCTTCCCGTCACGATGCGGGTGACGACGAACAACTTCGCCGGTTACGTCGTGACCGTCCAGCCCGCCGCCGTGGACCTCGCCGGCGCGGTCTCCGGCAACCTCGACCGCATCGCGTCGGGCCTGCTCGAGGTTCGAGGACCCGCCCAGGGCGACTTCACCCCGCTGGCGTCCGGCGCCCCCCTCGAGGTGGCGCGCAAGACCTCGAGATCGGACCCCGGCGGCGACATCATCACCAACGACTACCGGATCACGATTCCCTTCGTCCGTCCGGACACCTACAGCGGCACGCTCAACTACGTCGCGACCACCCTGTAGTCCGCTTCTCCTTCGTCAATCACTCGTCCAACGACCGCAATGGGGGGCTGCGCAGTGGCCGGAAGGCTTCAGCGCATGATCGTCGCACTTCTGACGGCGGGCGTCGCGGTGCCGGCGGTGGGGCCGGGGGCGTCGGGCGCGGCCCCCAGGCCTGACTTCTCCCTGACGGTGAGTCCGACGCGACTTCTCGTGGGCCCCGAGCACATCGACCGTGTCCAGACGTTTCAGGTCTCGAACGACGGGCGGCTGCCGATCGACATCGTGGTGAACAGGACGAGCTTCACCGCGGACAAGGACGGGAAGATCGTCTTCGCGGAGGACGCCCCCTATTCGGCGGCCGACTGGATCAAGGTCAGTCCGGCCTCCTTCCACCTGGCTCCCGACGAGGACCGGCAGGTCACCGTACGGATCGCCCCTCCCGAGAACCCGGACAACGGCGAGCACCAGGTCGCGGTGCTCTTCGTCGCGCCTCCCGGCTCGAAGACCGGCGCCGACAACATCAAGATCAACCGTGCGATAGGCACGCCGATCTACGTCACCGTTCCCGGGCCCGTGGACACCTCGGTGCGGGTCGGGGCCCTGCGCTCCGCGGGGTTCTCGATGGGCGGTCCCGTCGACTTCGGGGTCACCGTCGACAACCTGGGCACCGTGCACCGCGACTTCTTCGGCCGCGAGGGGCTGAGCGTCGAGGTGAACGGAAGGGAGGTCCCGTTCCCCGACTTCACCGTGCTGCGCGGGACCAGCAGGGACGTCACCGTCCGGTGGGCGGATCCGCCGCTGATGTGCGTCTGCCACGCCGAGGTCTCGCTCGCCGGGGCGGCCGGGACGGCCGGCCGGAGCGTCACCCTGCTCATCTTCCCGCTGCACCTGTTCGCGATGCTGCTGGGCGTGGCGGTCGCGCTCTACGTCCTCGTGCGGCTCGCGCGCCGCCGTTACCGGGCTCACCTGCTCGGCGCGGCCAGGGCGCTGCGCGACGCGGAGGGGGACGGTCCGGGCGGACGTCCGGGCGGACGTCCAGACGGACATCCAGGCGGACGTCCAGACGGACATCCAGACGGGCAGGGGCGGGTGTAGCCGGATCCCGGCACGGCGCCTCCCCCGACGCCTCCGGGGAAGCCGGGGCGCAAACCGCGCCGACCGGATGTTTTCCCCCCGCATGACGATCGCGGCGTGAAGGTGAGGGGACCAAGACGTCGGATCGGCCGCGCGCGGGCGGCTCTTCGTCACATACTGAAACGCTACGTAACTTTGAGTGACCGACGAGGGGCACGGCGGTGACGGGGACGATCCTTCAGCCAGTCCGCACGGGGCAGGGCAGTCAGGCCACGCGGGAGAGCCGGACCGCGGGGGAGTGCGAGATCGTGACGCGGGATGAGGCCGCGGGGGAGCGGGGGAGCGCGCGCGAGGAGGCGAGCCGCCCCGACATAGACGTCACTGTGATCGTTCCCGTCTACAACTGCCGTCCCTACCTCGACAGGTGTCTGACCTCGCTGCTGGTGCAGCGGGTCAGCAGGGAGATCGTCGTCGTGGACGACGGCTCGACCGACGGCAGCGCGGAGCTGCTCGACCTCTACGCCTCCTACCACCGGGGCGTCATCAGAGTCGTCCACCTGGAGCACTCCGGCGGCGCGGGACGTCCCCGCAACGTGGGGCTCTCCCACGCCCGGGGCGCATACGTGTTCTTCTGCGACGCCGACGACTACCTCGGCCCCGAGGCGCTGGAGCGGATGCTCGCGATGGCCGAGCGCAACGGCTCCGACATGGTCCTCGGGAAGATCGTCGGGCACGACCGCAGGGCGCCGGTCTCGATGTTCCGCGAGAGCGCGGAGCGGATCGCGCTCGGGGACAGCTCCGTCTACAACAGCCTGAGCTGCTTCAAGCTGTTCCGCAGGGAGATGCTGGAGCGGCACGCCATCCGTTTCGACGAGACGCTGCTGGTGGGTGAGGACGTGTTCTTCACCACCCACGCCTACTGTCACGCGGGCGTGATCTCGGTGGTCGCCGACTACGACTGCTACCACCTGGTCGCCAGGTCCGACGGCAGCAGCATCATGCAGCGGCCGGGCAGCCGCGACCCGGTCTCCTGGCTGCGGATGATGAAGGGGCCGATCGAGTTGATGGTCCGTCACGTGCGTCCCGGCGCGCTCCGCGACCACCTGCTCAGGCGTCACTTCCGGATGGACGCCCTCAGTAACCTCGGCAGGCCCTTCCTCGAGGCGGAGGAGGGCCAGCGCAAGGAGATCGCCGCCGAGGTGGCCGACATGTGCGAGCGGTGGCTGACCGACGGGGTCCGCGACCGGCTCAGCCCCATCGACCGCAGCCGCCTCGCCGCCCTGCGGGACATCGACCGCCTGGTACGGCTGGCGCACATCGAGTCGGCCGTCGTCCGCAGGGAGCTCACCGGGCTCCACTGGGAGCAGGAGGGCGGGCTGGTCGTCTCGGGCAGGGTCGCGCTGAGCGCGCTGGAGCAGAAAGAGCGTCCCGAGCTCGTCGCGGGCGGCCTCGCCCTGGTGCTGCGGCTGCGCGACGGCGGAGCGAAGCGGCCCGTCGAGCTGGTGCTCCCCGTGACCGGCGACCACGAGGGCTTCACCGGCGTCGTCGACGTCGCCGGGCTGTCCTCCGGCGTCTGGGACGTCTACCTGAACGTCGAGTGCGAGGGCGTCACGCGTCTGGCGCGGCTCGGCGCGGACCGGGACGGGCGGATCGTCCAGCCCGTGCCCCGTGTGATCGGCGGCGTCGTGGCCCTGCCGTACTTCACCAGGCCGCACGGCAACCTCAGCCTCGACGTCGGCGGGCACGTGGTGACCGTCCCCGGAAACGCGCGGCTGATCCGGGCCCGCTGGGCCCTCGGGCACAGGCTGGTGCTCGACGGCGAGGTCAGCGTGGGCGCGGCCAGTCCGGGGACGCGCACCGTGCGCCACCTGGTGTGGCGGGAGCGGTGGTCGGGGCGGGAGCGGCGCGAGCCGGTCGAGGTCGAGGCGGGTGGCGCGTTCGCCGCCAGGCAGGCGCTGGGCAGGCTGGGCCCGGGCACCTGGGACGCCTACCTGGAGCTGGACCTGGGCGGACCTCCGGCGCGCTTCAGGATCGAGGCGGAGGCCGAGGCGATCGCGCCGCCGCGCACGTGGTGGCGGGGGTTGGTCAGGCGCAGTGTGAAACCGTACGCCACCGCGGGCAAGGGACGGCTCAGCACGGTGGTGCGCACCTTCACTCCCCGGTCGTTCGTCCGGCGGGTGTTTCGTTAATGCCACTATCTTGCAAGTACAAGCCCATGGCCTAAAGTAGGAAGGATTTCGCACTTCGGAGGCTTGTGGTGCACGTACCCGATGGCTTTTTCAACGCAGCCGTGTCGATCTCGGCGGGGGCCGTCGCGGCCACCGGTGTGGCGTTCTGCCTGCGCGGCGCCCGCAGAGAGCTCGACGACAGGACCGCGCCCATGGCGGGCCTGGTCGCCGCCTTCATCTTCGCCGTCCAGATGCTCAACTTCCCCGTCGCGGCCGGAACCAGCGGTCACCTGCTCGGCGGCACGCTCGCCGCGATACTCGTCGGACCGCACACAGCCGTGTTGTGCGTCGCGGTCGTCCTGCTCGTGCAGGGCTTCTTCTTCGCCGACGGCGGCCTGACCGCGCTGGGCGTGAACATCACGCTCATGGGCATCGTCGCCGTCGTGGCGGGCTGGGCCGTCTTCCGCCTGATCACGAAGGCGAGCCGGGGCAGGGGCGCGGTGGTCGCAGCCTCCTTCGTCGCGGCCCTGATCTCCGTGCCCGTCTCGGCGGTGACCTTCGCCCTGCTGTTCTGGGTCGGGGGCACCGCGCCCATCGAGGTCAGCACGGTCGCCGCCGCCATGGGCGGCGTGCACGTGCTCATCGGCATCGGCGAGGGGCTGATCACCGCGGTCACGGTCAGCACCGTGCTGGCGGTCCGCCCCGACCTTGTGTACGGCGCGCGGGGCCTGGCCGCGCCGCTGGTCCTGCGGGGAGCCGACGGCGAGGCCGTCGTCACCGGGGAGCCGCGGGCGCAGGGCGCTCCGCGCCGCATCGGCTGGTTCCTGCCCGCGGGCGTCCTGGTCGCGGCGCTGCTGGCGGGGATCGTCAGCTTCTACGCCTCCTCCTCGCCCGACGGCCTCGAGCGGGTCGCCGAGGACAAGGGCTTCAGCGGCCAGGCGGCCGACCACGCCCTGGCGGACCAGCCGCTGGCCGACTACGGCGAGGCCGGAGACATCCCGGTCGGGCTCGCGGGCCTGGTCGGCGTCGGGGTGACCCTCGCCGTCGGCGGCGGCCTGTTCTTCGCGGTGCGACGCCGCAGCAGGGGTGAGGCGTCGGCCAGGGACGAGGTCTCCGCCTAGTGGGCGCGGGCCACCAGCACCAGCTCTACCGGGCGGGCGACACACTCGTCCACCGGCTTCCGCCGCAGTGCAAGCTGGCCGCGGTCGCGGCCTTCGCGCTGGTGGTGGTGGCGACTCCGCGTGAGTGGCTGTGGGTCTTCTGCCTCTACGCGGCGCTGCTGGCCGGGGCGGCGGCGGTGGCCAGGGTGCCGCCGGGGTTCGTGCTGCGGCGGATGGCGGTCGAGATCCCGTTCGTGGTGTTCGCGGTCGCGCTGCCGTTCATCGGGCTGGGTGAGCGCGTCTCCCTCCTGGGGGTCTCGCTCAGTGCCGAGGGGCTCTGGTCGGCCTGGAACATCCTGGCGAAGGCGACCCTGGGAGTGGCCGCGAGCGTGCTGCTCGCGGCCACGACCGAGCCCAGGTTGATGCTGCTGGGCGCGCAGCGCCTGCGGCTGCCGCCGCTGCTGGTGCAGATCGCCATGTTCATGCTCCGCTACATGGACGTGATCGTCGACGAGATGCGCAGGATGCGGGTGGCCAGGGAGTCCAGGGGGTTCACGGCCAGGGACGTGCGGCACATCCCGGTGGTGGCCAAGTCCGCGGGGGCGCTGTTCATCCGTTCGTACGAACGCGGTGAGCGGGTGCACCTGGCGATGCTCAGCCGGGGCTACAGCGGTTCGATGCCGGTCATCCAGGACCTGTCCGCGTCGTCGCGTCAGTGGCTCGTCGCCGGTATGTTGCCGGGCGTGGCGCTGGTGGCGCTGCTCGGGACATGGGGGCTGGCATGACGTCGTCGTTGGAGGTGAGCCGTCTGGCGTACGCCTATCCGGACGGCACGCAGGCGCTGTTCGGCGTCGACTTCACGATCGGGCGCGGGGAGCGGGTCGCGCTGCTCGGTCCGAACGGCGCGGGCAAGACCACGCTGGTGATGCACCTCAACGGCATCCTGACCGCCGGGCACGGCACGGTGACCGTGGCCGGGCTGCCGGTCGGCAAGGCGTCGCTCAAGGAGATCCGCAGGCGGGTCGGGCTCGTCTTCCAGGACCCCGACGACCAGCTCTTCATGCCGACCGTCAGGGAGGACGTGGCCTTCGGCCCCGCCAACCTCGGGGTCGGGGGAGAGGAGCTGGAGCGCCGGGTGAAGGACGCGCTGGACCGCGTGGGCATGCTGGAGGCGATCGACAGGCCGCCGCACCACCTGTCCTTCGGGCAGCGCCGCAGGGTGGCGGTCGCGACCGTGCTGGCCATGGAGCCGGAGATCCTGGTGCTGGACGAGCCGTCGTCCAACCTGGACCCCGCCTCCCGCCGTGAGCTGGCCGAGATCCTCAGAAGTCTCGACGTGACCGTGCTGATGGTCACCCACGACCTGCCCTACGCGCTGGAGTTGTGCGATCGCGCGCTCATCCTGTCCGGCGGCGTGATCGCCGCGGACGGGCCCACCAGGGAGATCCTCGCCGACGCCGACCTGCTCGCCGCCCACAGGCTGGAGCTGCCCTACGGCTTCGCACCACCCTGACCGCGGTCAGGCGTCTGATCACGGGATCTGCCGGGAGGCCGGGCGATCGGCGGTGACGCATGCCATGCGCGGCGACACGCCGAAATAGCGATTTATGCCCTCTGGACCGTGTTATCTGTGATTTTTCCGGTATAAATCCGCGTGAGTCGTGGAGGAGACAACGGGGTCAGAGGGAGCGGCGGCGAGCCGGGCGACGGACGCCCGGGAGTCTCGCCTGGCGTGACCTCCAATGAGGTAGGGGCGATATGCAGCTTTCATGGCTCTACCTCCCCTCCGCGTGAATGATCACAGAGTCGCAGGACCTCACATACGGTGATGGCGAAGTAAAGTGGGTCTGCCTCATGGGCGAGGAGGACTGATGAAGCTACGGCTGGCTCGCCGTGCCGTCGGTGACGCCGTGGTGGTGGCCGTCGAGGGCGAACTCGATCTGTTCACCGCACCCTTTCTGCGAGACGAGGTCCGTGACGCCATCAAGCTCGACGGCGCCCGGCTGGTCCTCGACCTCACCGCGCTGTCGTTCATGGACTCCAGCGGCCTGTCCGTGCTCATCGAGGCGTGGCGGCTGGCCACGGGAGAGGGCGGCGGAGTCAGCCTGGCCGCCCCCCAGGCCCCGGTGGCCAGGATCCTGCGCACCACGGGGCTCGACCGGCGCATCAAGGTGTATCCCGACGTCGGCAGCGCCGTCGGCGAGATTCAACCCCCCGCGTAGAACTTCATTCGGTAGCCGCGTTAAAGTCCGCTCATGGACCTGAACGGAGCAGCAGCAATCATCTCGGGCGGCGCCAGCGGCCTCGGCGAGGCCACGGCTCGTGACCTCGCCGCGCACGGGGCGACCGTGGTCGTCGCCGACCTCAACGAGGAGCGCGGCAAGTCCCTCGCCGACGAGCTCGGCGGAGTCTTCGTCAAGACGGACGTGTCCGACGAGCAGCAGGTGCAGGCGGCGGTCGACGCGGCCGTCGCGACGGGCAGGCCGTTGCGCGTCGTGGTCAACAGCGCGGGCATCGGCTGGGCCACCCGTACGGTCAACCGCGACGGCTCGCCGCACGACCTGGCCTCCTACCGCAAGGTCATCGAGGTCAACCTGATCGGCACCTTCAACCTCATGCGCATCGGCGCGGCGGCCGTCGCCAAGACCGAGCCGATCGACGACGACGGCCAGCGCGGCGTGATCGTCAACACCGCCTCCGTCGCGGCGCTCGAGGGCCAGACCGGCCAGGTCGCCTACTCGGCGTCCAAGGGCGGCATCGTCGGCATGACCGTCCCCGCCGCGCGGGACCTGGCCGCCGTCGGCATCCGCGTCAACACGATCTGCCCCGGCATCATCGACACCCCGATCTACGGCTTCAACGCCAACGCCGAGGAGTTCAAGGCCAAGCTCGTCGCCCCCGTGGTCTTCCCCAAGCGCATGGGCAGGCCGTCGGAGTTCGCCCACCTCGTGCGCTCGGTGATCGAGAACGACTACATGAACGCCGAGGTCATCCGTTTCGACGGCGGCATCCGCTTCCAGCCCAAGTAGGAGTCACCGGTGTCTGACGAGGTTCTGGTCGACGTCGACGGCGGCGTCGCCGTCATCACGATCAACCGTCCCCAGGCGAGGAACGCCGTCAACGGCGCGGTCGCCAGGGGCATCGCCGCGGCCCTGGACGAGCTGGAGGAGCGCGCGGACGTCTCCGCCCTCGTGCTGACCGGAGCGGGCGGCACCTTCTGCGCGGGCATGGACCTGAAGGGCTTCCTGAAGGGCGACCTGCCGCACGTCGAGGGCAGGGGGTTCGGCGGCATCGTCGAGTCGCCGCCGAGGAAGCCGATCGTCGCCGCCGTCGAGGGCTACGCCCTGGCCGGGGGTTTCGAGCTGGCGCTGGCCTGCGACGTCATCGTGGCCTCCCAGGAGGCCAGGTTCGGGCTGCCCGAGCCGAAGCGCGGCCTGGTCGCCGCGGCGGGAGGCGTGATGAAGCTGCCACGGCGCATCCCCTACCACGTCGCGATGGAGCTCGCCCTGACCGGCGACCACTTCCCGGCCTCGCGCCTGTACGAGGTGGGCCTGGTCAACCACGTCACGCCCGCGGGCGAGGCGCTGGCCAAGGCGGCCGAGCTGGCCGCCAGGATCGCGGCCAACGCCCCGCTGGCGCTCGCCGCGACCAAGCGCGTGATCGTCGAGTCCGCTGACTGGAGCCACGAGGAGATGTTCGCCAGGCAGGCGGAGATCATCAACCCCGTGTTCGCCTCGAAGGACGCGATGGAGGGCGCGGCGGCCTTCGCCGAGAAGCGCGCCCCCCAGTGGAGGGGCGAGTAGCCCTCTCGTGCCGGGTGCGACCTAACCGGTCGCCCCCGGCGCGTTTCCGGCCTGGAGTGCGTACGGTAAAGGTGTGGACGGGTGCGGCGGGGGCACTTGACCTCCACTCGACCGCTCCGAAGGCCAGGAGAGTGCATTGAACGACCACGGGACCCGGTTCTCCCCCACAGAGCGGTCCTCAGGCGAACGGCTCAGGCGCAGGGCCGGGAACCTGGCGGCGGGCGCGGCGGGCGCGGCGATGCTCGTCATCGTCCTGGTCGCGGTCATGTGGGCGGTCGAGGTCGCCGACTACGTCCTCCCCGGAGACTTCGACGCGTACGGCATCAGGTCGTGGAACGTCGAGGGACTGGGCGGCATCTTCCTCGCGCCCTTCCTGCACGCGGGGTTCGGCCACCTCATGGCCAACTCGCTGCCCTTGCTGATCCTCGGCTTCCTCGCCGCGCTGCGCGGACTCGGCAAGTTCCTGCTCGCCAGCCTGATCATCATCGTGGTCAGCGGGCTGGGCGTCTGGTTCACCAGCTCGCCGTACATGGTCACGGTCGGCGCGAGCGGCCTGGTCTTCGGCTACTTCGGGTTCGTGCTCGCCAGAGGCCTGTTCGACCGTCGCGTCCTCGACATCGTCATCGGCGTCGGCGTCGCGGCGGCGTACTACTCGATCATCTGGGGAGTGCTTCCCGGGGAGGCGGGCATCTCCTGGCAGGGACACCTGTTCGGCCTGGTCGGCGGGGTGGTCGCGGCCTGGTTCCTGCGCCGCAGACGCTCCCAGGCCCCCGCCTACTGACCCCCTCCTCCCGAGCCCCGGCCGCCGAGCCGCCGGGCCTTTCCCGCAGCCCGCTTTAGGGGAGCTAAAGTTGCTCTGACGACGGCTTTCCCCTGGAACGGACACTCGTGCGAGAAAAAACTCCCGACGACTTCGCCCTGATCGCCGACCCGGTCGAACGCGCCAGGTCGATCAGTCGCGTGATGGCGGAGCAGCAGGACCTGATCGCCCAGCTGGCCAGGCTCCGCCGCACCGCCGTCGCGGAGGCGCGGGCCGCGGGGGTCCGCCAGGACGCGATAGCGCGGAGCCTCGGCGTGACCCCGGGACGGGTGTCGCAGATGGCCTCGGCCGGAGCGAGGGACGTCGCGGACGAGCCCTGGGACGCCTGGGGCGCGACGGGAGAGGCCGCTGACAGGCTCCCAGAGGGGCCTCAGGGGCCTGACGGAGAGCTTCCGATGTCCAGGGTCCCCCGGGTGACGGTACGGCGCGCGCTGCCCACCCAGCCCGCCGTACGGGGGTCGGCGTCGCTCTTCATGACCGAGGCGGGCGCGCAGGGGATCCGCCCGAGCCGCCGCATGCTCCATGTCGGCCCCGAGCCGGCCTCGGACCACGTCGCGGCCGCGCTGCGCGTCGAGCCGGGCACCGAGGTCCTGGCCCGCAGGAAACTGCTGCTCGCCGACGACGTGCCGGTGCGGATCGCCACCAGCTACTTCCGCCTCGACGTCTTCGGCGGCACGCCGATCTGCGCCCCGGACTTCGTACGGCCGACCCTGCAGGCCGGGATCGAGGCCCTCGGCCACCGCTTCGGTCACGCGGAGGAGCACCTGGTCGCCCGCCCGCCCGTCGGGTTCGAGGCGGAGACCCTGCTGCTCGACCCCGGCGAATGGGTCGTGCAGGTGCTGCGTGCGAGCTACGGCGACGACGGGACCCCGGTCCACACGCTGGAGACCGTCTGCGCCGCCTCCCGTCACGTCTTTCCCATCGCCCAGGTCACGGGCGCGGACGAGTTCTGACCCGCTCATGACGAGGGCGCGGCGCCGGCGGGCGTCACCGCGCCGCACGCCGTCCGGAGGCGCCGTCCGGAGGCGCCGTCCGGAGGCGCCGGTCGGGCGGGCGTCACCGCCCGCCGTGCCGGCGCTCCGGACGACGGAGACCGGTGGACGGCGGGCCGGTGACGCCGAACCGGTGGACGGCGCGTCCGTGGCCGCCGAGCCGGTCGTGGCCGTTCGCTCCTTCTCGGGGCGGCTGACTACAGGCGCTCGACCACGTGGTCGATGCACCTGGTCAGGGCCTCGACGTCGTCGGGGTCGACGGCCGGGAACATCGCGATGCGCAGCTGGTTGCGGCCGAGCTTGCGGTAGGGCTCGGTGTCCACGATGCCGTTGGCGCGCAGGACCTTGGCGACCTCGGCGGCGTCGACCTCGTCGGAGAAGTCGATGGTGCCGACCACGTTCGACCGGAACTCGGGGGCGGCGAACGGCGTGGTGTAGGAGGTCTTCTCCGCCCACGTGTAGAGCCGCTGGGCCGAGTCGGCGGTGCGGGCGGTGGTCCAGGCCAGGCCGCCGTTGCCGTTCATCCACTCGATCTGGTCGGCGAGCAGGAACAGCGTCGAGACCGCCGGGGTGTTGTAGGTCTGGTCCTTGACGGAGTTGTCGATCGCCACCGGCAGGCTGAAGAACTCGGGGACGTACCGGCCGCTGCCGGAGATCTCCTCGACCCTGGCCAGCGCGGCCGGGGACATCAGGGCGATCCACAGACCGCCGTCGGAGGCGAAGCTCTTCTGCGGGGCGAAGTAGTAGACGTCGAACTCGCTCGCCTGCACCGGCAGGCCGCCCGCGCCCGAGGTCGCGTCGACCAGGACCAGCGAGCCGTCCTCGCCGACCCGCCTGATCGGCATCGCGACGCCGGTCGAGGTCTCGTTGTGGGTGAGGGCGTAGACGTCCACGCCCTCCTCGAGGCGGGCCTCCGGGTGGCTGCCGACCTCGGACTTGATCACGGTCGGCTCGCCCAGCCACGGGGCCTTCGCCACGACGGAGGCGAACTTCGAGGAGAACTCGCCGAAGTGCAGGTGCTGCGACTTCTCACGGACGAGGCCGAAGGCGGCGATGTCCCAGAACGCGGTGGTGCCGCCGTTGCCGAGGACGACCTCGTATCCCTCGGGGAGGGAGAACAGCTCCCGCAGGCCCGCGCGGACGCGGCCCACGAGCGACTTGACGGGCTTCTGGCGGTGAGAGGTGCCCAGCAAGCTGGATCCTGAGGCGGCCAGAGCTGAGAGCTGCTCCGGTCGCACCTTCGAGGGCCCGCAGCCGAAACGGCCGTCGGCGGGCTTGATGTCAGAGGGAATCACGATGTCAGCCACCTGAACAGCCTACTGAGCCCGCCGGTCGCTCCCGCCCTGGGTCCGGATTTTGAGACGGGCGTGGCGCGCCGGGCGAGACGGGGAGGCCGCCCCCCGCGGCCCCCCGCGGGGCGTCGGGAACGCGAAACGGCTGCCGCGCGAGGGGACGCGCGACAGCCGTGAGGGCACGGGTCCGTGGGCTCAGAAGGAGCCGATGACCTCGGAGGCGCCGGGGACGTCGTTGATCGAACGCTGCGGCGGGCCCACGTAGTTGGCGCTGGGGCGGACGAGCCTGCCCGTGCGCTTCTGCTCGAGGATGTGCGCGGCCCAGCCCGCGGTGCGGGCGCAGGTGAACATCGAGGTGAACATGTTGGAGGGGACTTCGGCGAAATCCAGGATGACCGCGGCCCAGTACTCGACGTTGGTCGCGAGCACCCGGTCGGGCTTGCGGGCGTGCAGCTCTTCGAGGGCGGCCTGCTCCAGAGCGACGGCGACCTCGTAACGCGGCGCGTTGAGCTCCTTGGCGGTACGGCGGAGCACGCGGGCCCTGGGGTCCTCGGCGCGGTAGACCCGGTGACCGAAGCCCATGAGCCGCTGACCGCTGTCGAGCTCCTGCTGGACCCACTTCTTGGCGTCGCCGAGCTTCTCGACGCCTTCGATCATGTGCAGCACGCGGGCGGGGGCGCCTCCGTGCAGCGGACCGGACATGGCGCCGATCGCACCGCTCAGCGCCGCGGCGACGTCGGCCCCGGTGGAGGCGATGACCCGGGCGGTGAAGGTGGAGGCGTTCATGCCGTGCTCGGCCGCGGACGTCCAGTAGGCGTCGATGGCCTTGACGTGCTTGGGATCGGCCTCGCCCCGCCAGCGGACCATGAACCGCTCGACGATGCTGTTGGCCTTGTCGACCTCGCTCTGCGGAACCATCGGCAGGTTGAGGCCGCGCGCCGACTGGGCCACGAAGCTGAGGGCGGTCACGCTGGCGCGCGCCAGGTCGGCGCGGACCTGCTCCGCGTCGATGTCGAGCAGCTGGCGGAAGCCGTACGCGGGGGCCAGCATGGCCAGCGCGCTCTGCACGTCGACGCGGATGTCACCGGAGTGGACAGGAATGGGGTACGGCTCCGCCGGGGCCAGGCCCGGCTGGAACTTGTTGTCGACGAGCAGGCCCCACACGTCTCCGAAGGAGACGCGACCGACAAGCTCCTCGATGTCGACGCCCCGGTAACGGAGGGCGCCCCCTTCTTTGTCCGGTTCCGCGATCTCCGTCTCGAAGGCTACTACGCCTTCGAGCCCGGGTTTGAAGTCGGACATTCTCGGCCGCCTCCCTTTCTTGAAGTCAAAGCCTTGATGTCGAGATACCGGCGGGTCATATTCAACCCCCTGGGGCTCGGTGGCGTGCCGCCGGACCCACCGGAACGCGATCGTCCCAGGTGGGGGCGGTGCGCATGCTCTCCGTCAAGCACGGGAGAATACCTTCCCGTGGATGCCACCTCGCGCCCGCCTTCGCTCGCCGGGCTTCGCCGCACCTACGAAGGTCTTCCTCTGCTTGAGGCGGACCTCGCGTCCGACCCCGTCACCCAGTTCGCCCGGTGGTTCGACGACGCCGTGGCCGCCGAGCTTCCCGAGCCGAACGCGATGGTCGTCGCGACGTGCTCGGCGGGCGGGCGGCCGACGGCCAGAACCGTCCTGCTCAAGGGCTACGACGACAACGGGTTCGTCTTCTACACCAACTACGAGTCCCGCAAGGGCCGCGACCTCGCGGAGAACCCACGGGCCAGTCTGCTGTTCCCCTGGCACTCGATCCGGCGCCAGGTCCGGGTCGAGGGGTGGGTGGTACGGCTGCCTCGGGAGGAGTCCGCCGCCTATTTCAAGTCCCGTCCCTACGGGTCCCGCATCGGAGCGTGGGCGTCGCGGCAGTCCGCCGTCGTGCACTCCAGGCAGGAGCTGGACGACCGGTACGCGGAGCTGGCCGAGCGCTGGCCGGAGGATCCGCCCGTGCCCGACTTCTGGGGCGGGTTCAGGGTCGTGCCCTCCGAGGTGGAGTTCTGGCAGGGGCAGCTCGACCGCATGCATGACCGCCTCCGCTACCGTCGCTCGGGAGCCTCATGGACCGTCGAACGCCTGGCCCCCTGACACCGCTACCCTGCCTTTACTGATATATCCCCTTATGTCCGGCAGGCTGAGGGGGATGCGTGGGGTTCGGGGATTTCGTACGGCGGCTCGCCGTGGACACCAGTCCACTGAGGGTCCCGGCCTACCGGCGGCTCTGGATGGGACAGGGCGTCTCCTTCATCGGCTTCCAGATCACCTCGCTGGCGGTCAGCGCCCAGATCTACGACGTGACCAAGTCGTCCTTCTGGGTCGGCATGCTCGGCCCGGCCAACCTGATCCCCCTGGTGATCTTCGGCCTGTGGGGCGGGGCGGTCGCCGACGCGGTCGACCGGCGCAGGCTGCTCATCGTCGGCTCGCTGATCGCCTGGACCGCGACGGTCGGGCTGCTGGTCCAGGCCGCCCTGGGGATGGCGAACATCGGCCTCCTTCTGGCCACCGTGGCCGTGCACGCCACGGGGTTCGCCATCACCGGGCCGACCAGAGGGGCGATCATCCCCAGACTGGTCCCGGTCGAGTTCGTCCCGGCGGCCAACACCCTCAACTTCCTGGTCGGCAACCTCGGCACCGTGATCGGCCCGCTGGTCGCCGGCGTCGTGCTCGCCCAGGGCGGCGTCGCCGTCGCCTACCTGATCGACGTCCTGCTGTTCGGCGCGGGCTTCTACGCCGCCCTGAGGCTGCCGCGGCTCGAACCGGTCGGCGAGGTCAGCCGTCCCGGCCTCCGCTCCGTCGTGGACGGCCTGCGCTACATCTCGGGCAACCCCGTGGTGATGATGTCGTTCGTCGTGGACATCATCGCCATGGCCTTCGCGCTGCCCAGGGCGCTGTTCCCGGAGATCGTCGCCGAGCGGTTCGGCGGCTCGCCGCTCGCGTTCGGCTGGCTGGCGGCGAGCGTCTCGATCGGCTCCGTCGTCGGAGGCCTGCTGTCGGGCTGGGTCGGCCGGATCCGGCGTCAGGGCCTCGCGCTGACGATCGTGATCGCCGCCTGGGGGGTCAGCGTCGCCCTGGCCGGACTGGCCGGCCAGTTGTGGCTGATGGTCGCGCTGCTCGCGCTCGGAGGCGCGGCGGACCTGGTCTCCGCCGTGTGGCGGCAGACGATCCTGCAGACCCACGCGCCGGACGACATGCGCGGGCGGATGCAGGGCGTGTTCATGGTCGTGGTCGCGGGCGGTCCCCGGCTCGGGGATCTGAGGGCCGGTGCGACGGCTGTCTGGTTCGGCGCGACGGGCGCCTGGGTGGGCGGCGGGATCGCGTGCGCCGTCGCGGTGCTCGCCGTCGGGCTGGCCGTACCGGCTTTCAGGAGTTACCGGGCTGCCGTGGGGAACGTTTGAGCAGGCCGGGAAGGATTTGGCGGTCACCGGTGTTGCCGTCCATGGCCATCGTGGGTGGATCTCGCAATAGGGTCGGAGTCTGAGAAGTTTCCTGCCCTTGCCGCCCCTCGGGGGAGGTCACCGCGACGGGCGTGGAACGAGATAGGACGGGAGGAGCCTTGACCGCACACGGCCTGATCGACACCACGGAGATGTACCTCCGCACGATCTTCGAGTTGGAGGAGGAGGGGATCACCCCTCTCCGTGCGCGAATCGCCGAGCGGCTTCAGCAGAGCGGTCCCACCGTCAGCCAGACGGTGGCCCGAATGGAGCGCGACGGCCTGGTCAGGGTCGAGGGAGACCGCCACCTGACCATGACCGATCTGGGCCGCACACTCGCGACGCGCGTCATGCGAAAGCACCGCCTCGCCGAGTGCCTGCTCACCCAGGTGATCGGACTGCCCTGGGAGGAGGTGCACGTCGAGGCGTGTCGCTGGGAGCACGTCATGTCCGAGTCCGTCGAGGCGCGGCTGGTCAGCCTGCTGAACAACCCGACGGAGGACCCGCACGGAAACCCCATCCCGGGCCTCGAGGAGCTGGGGGTCGCGGGCCTCACGGGCGTCGGATGGCAGTCGCTGCCGTCGATGGCCGCGTTGGCCGGACCCAGAGATATACCCGTCGTCGTCCGCCGAATTAGCGAACAAGTGCAAAGTGATCCGGCTGTGATGCTTAAACTCAAGCAAGTTGGGATACAACCCGGACGCGAGGTAACGCTCGCGGCGAGCGACGACGGTGTGCGGGTGACAGGTGACGACGAGGCGGAGAATACTCTGGCGGACCTTCCGCGAGACATCGCCGCGCACGTTTTCGTCTCCACCCGCTGACCAAGCCCTCTCTGCTTGGTTGAATTCCCCCCGGGAGACCCTCCACTCCCCTGCCGAGACCGCAGCAGGAGCAACCGTGGTTCGCTTTGTGCACAGCCGTCCCCAAGGGGTGGTCACCGGATGAAACGGTGGGGGGATCTCTCACAGGACGCCGCCGACCACCTCTCGGCAAGCTCGGTTCTCGACCATGCCGAGATGGCGGTGGTCGTCACCGACCGTTTCAGCAACGTCGTCTACTGGAACCCCTTCGCCGAGAGGCTGTTCGGCAGGCCGGGCCCCTCCGCCCGCGACCAGTCGCGCTCTCTCGGCATCATGGAGAAGGACCATCCGCTCGCCGTCGAGCTCGCCAAACACGTGCTCAAGGGCGGCGTCTGGGAGGGCACCTTCGACGTCAAGCGCGGAGACGGCACGATCATCTACGTCCGGGCCCAGGCTGTGCCGTTGCGGCACCAGTCGGGCTCGGTGACGGGCATCGTCATCACCGCCCGCGAGGCGCTGCGCAGCAACGAGCGCGAGAAGGACCGCTTCGGGCTGCTCGAGCGGATCGGGGAACGGCTCGCGGGCTCGCTGTACGTCGAGGAGACGCTCAAGCGCGTCGCCGAGATGCTCGTCCCGCAGTTCGCCGACCACTGCTTCATCGAGCTGATGGACGGCGGCCGGCTGATCAGGAAGGTCTCCAGCCACGTCCAGGGCTGGAGCCCGCCGCCGAACACCTGGGCCCCGCTCGGCGCGGAGATCCGCTACCCGACCGGCCACTACGCCGACATCGCGCTGCGCCGCCAGGAGACGATCCTCGTCGAGGACTTCTCCCAGACCAACTACCCGAGTCCCGGCGAGGGCAGCACCCGCCTCGCCGCCGAGATCGGCATGACCTCGGCCATCGTGGCGCCGCTGTGCGTGCGCGGCGAGGTCCTCGGCCTGATGTACCTCGGCCTGTCCAACCTGACCGACCGGCGCAGCCCGCACTACGACGCCTTCGACCGCGACTTCGTCGGGGCGATCGCCACCCGGGTCGCGCTGGCCGTCGACAACGCCCTGCTGTTCGAGGAGGAGCGGCACACCGCCGAGTCCTTCCAGAAGAACCTGCTGCCGCCCCAGCCGCTGCCCGAGCTCGACGGCCTCGAGATCGCGGTCCGCTACTACCCCGCGGCGCCGCTCGCCTCGCACGGCCAGGGCATCCAGACCCAGGTCGGCGGCGACTGGTACGACGTCATCCCGCTGTCGGCGGGCCGGGTCGGCATCGTCATCGGCGACGTCGAGGGCAGAGGGGCCAAGGCCGCCGCCGTCATGGGCCAGCTGCGGGCCGCGCTGCGCGCGTTCGCCCAGGACGACAAGCCGCCCGCGGAGATCCTCGCCAGGCTCGACGACTGGACGCACAGCATCGCCACCCCCGAGTGGGACGACAGCGGCGCCGACATCAGCGTGCCGCCCATCGTCACCTGCCAGTACCTCGTCTACGACGCCTGGTCGCGGCAGCTGTCGTTCGCGAACGCCGGACACGCCCCGCCGCTGCTCCTGGTCGACGGCACCTGCTCCGAGCTGGAGATCGAGGAGGTCGGCAAGCCCCTCGGCGTCCGCGCCCGCGGCATAAACGCCGACCTGGTCTACAAGGAGGAGACGCGGACGCTGCCCGCCGGGGCCGCGCTGCTGCTGTACACCGACGGTCTCGTCGACCGCCGTCCCGTGCGCGACGCCGACGCCAAGCCGCCCAGCGACGAGGAGACCCTCGCGACGCTCTTCGGCAAGCTCATCGAGATCTCCGAGGACTCGGTGGAGAACATCGCCGACGCCGCGACGGTCGCGGTGCCCGGCGAGATCGACGACGACATGGCCATCCTGGTCGTCAGGTCCGCCCGCGACGAGCTCGACGTCGAGGAGCGCACCTTCCCCGCCCAGCCGATCATGGTCGGTGAGGCCCGCAGGATGGCGGCTGAGGCGTTCAGCGGCTGGAACGTCCCCGAGGAGCGCGCCGAGCTGGCCTGCCTGCTGGTCTCCGAGGTGGTGACCAACGTCGTGCTGCACGCGGCCAACGCCAGCGTCCCGCGTCACGAGCTGATGGTCGACACCACCGTCCCCTTCTCGTTCGAGGACTCCTGGGACGTCCCCGGCTTCGAGGACGAGGTCGTCACCGAGAAGGAGTTCACCCTCAGGCTCCGCAGGGGCGGGGAGTCGGTCTGGGTCGAGGTCTTCGACCAGGACCTCCGCCTTCCCCGCATCCGCAGCGCGGGGGAGAACGACGAGGGCGGGCGGGGCCTCTACCTCGTCGACCAGCTCGCCAGACGCTGGGGTTCGCGCCCCACCAGGGAGGGCAAGGCCGTCTGGTTCGAGATCCCCACCAAGGCCCGCTGACCCGGGCTTTCATGCCCCGCGCTTGTTCGTCCTGAGTTCGCCTGCCGGGGTGGGTGTGTGTCTTCGCCGGGTTCGTGGTGTTTCCGGGTGCCGGTACGGCTGATCCGGGCTTTCATACCCCGCGCCTGGCCGTCCTGAGTTCGTCTGCCGGGGTAGGTGTGTGTCTTCGCCGGGTTCGTGGTGCTTTCAGGCACCAATACGGCGGGTGCGGCTGATCCGGGCTTTCACGTCCCGCGCTTGTTCGTCCTGGGTTCGTCTGCCGGGGTGGGTGTGTGTCTTCGCCGGGTTCGTGGTGCTTTCAGGCGCCGGTACGGCGAGTGCCGACACGGACATGTCCGGTGCCTTCGAACGGCGCGCGACCCGGTGAACGTTCCCGGTCGCGGCACCACTCGTCCGCCCCCCTCACGTCCCGCTTGCCCTGGTTGCCGGGACCCGCCGGAGCACGCTAGGAGATGCCCGCGATCGGTGCTTCACTCGGGACATGGATCTGGCCTTCGAACGCCGCGGGACCGGAACGCCCCTGGTCCTGCTGCACGGCATCGGGCACCACTGGCAGGCATGGCTGCCGGTGCTCGACCGTCTCGCCGAGGAGCGGGACGTGATCGCCGTCGACTTCCCCGGCTTCGGCGCTTCCCCGCCGCTGCCCCCTGGCTCGCCGTACACGGCTGAGACCCTTGCTGACGCGGTCGAGTCCTTCTGCGCGACGCTCGACCTTCGCGAGCCACACGTCGCGGGCAACTCCATGGGCGGCTACGTCGCCCTCGAACTGGCGTCGAGAGGTGTGGTCCGCACGGCGACCGCGATCTCTCCCGCCGGTTTCTGGAACCGGAGCGAGTTCGTCTACGCGCGAGCCGTGCTCAGGGCGCTCAGGGCCTCTGCCACGGCGGTGCTCCCGCGCCAGGCCCCGGTCACCCTGGAGCACCCGCTGGGACACGCGATCTCGGTGGGCATGCTGGTGGCCCATCCGTCCAGGCTCTCCACGGAGGCGGTGCGCGCGGGGGCCCAGGCGCTGCGGGACGCCCCCGGGTTCGACGACACCCTCGACTCCTTCGCCTGGCTGATGCCCCCCGCGCCGCCGAAGACGCCGATCACGATCGCCTGGGGTGAGCGCGACCGGCTGCTGCCCCGGCGGCAGGCCGTACGGGCCGCCAGATGGTCGGGGCAGCGGGTGAGGCTGCTGCGGGGCTGCGGGCACCTGCCGATGAGCGACGCCCCCGAACTCGTCGCCGAAGTGCTGCTGGAGGGATCCCGCTGACCACGCACCCACACAACCGCGTAACCACCTACCTGAGCACCGCGCAGCCACACAACCGCGTAACCACCTACCTGAGCACCGCGTAGCTACGCAATCGCGTAACCACCTACCTGAGCACCGCGCAGCCACACAACCGAGTAACCACCTACCTGAGCACCGCGTAGCTACGCAATCGCGTAACCACCTACCTGAGCACCGCTTAGCCACCTACCTGAGCACCGCGTAGCCACGCGAGCGCGCACCTGCGTGACCACGCGGTCGCGTCCAACGCACCTCGCGTGGTGATCGCATACCTTCACCGGGTCCGTGGTGTCTCCAGGCGCCGGTACGGCGATTGCCGACACAGGCATGTCCGGCGCCTTCGAACGGCGCGCGACCCGGTGAACGTTCCCGGTCACGGCACCAGGCACCCGGCGCACGGGTGTCCGGTGCTCGGGGCCTAGATGCTTGGGCGTCCGGGGTGCTCAGAGGGCGATCGGGTCCTGGCGCGTCCCTGTACGGCGCAGCACCTCGGTCAGGTCGGCCACCTCGGTCAGGTTGGCCACCTCGGCCGGACCGGCTTCCTGGACGCTTCCTGGACGAACGGACCAAGGAGATCCTCGTCGACCGGGCGCCGAAGGCCAGGGCGGCGGTCGCCCAGCTGCGGCTCAGCGCCGCCAGGTGTCCGGAGGAGCCCGGATTCACGGCGCCGGTCGGAGAGCTGTCGGTCAAAAGCGAGCTGTTCCGGCACCGGTGGGCCGATCACAAGGTCTGGGAGGACCATGATCACAATGTCCGGGAGAAGACCCGGGGACCATGAGGCTCCGGCATCCGTTCGTCGGCGAGCTGACCCCGCGCCGTCAGACGCCCACGGTGGCCGGAGCGACCGACCAGGCGTTGGTCGTCTACGCGGCGGAGCCGGGGGCCGATGCCGAGGCGGCGCTGCGGCTGCCGGCCGGCTGGACGCTAGCGGAACGTCTGCCCCCACATGGCGAGCACCACCAGGACGAACACGATCATGATGCCCGCGTAGGCGATCGTGCCGAGCCTCAGTGCGCGCCGCACCCGGTTGAGCCCCCAGGCGAACAGGAACGCCAGGAAGATCAGCAGGATCAGTCCGCTGTCCATCAACACCGCCTCAGGGGAGCCTACGCTGACCAGTATGCGTCGGCCGCGAGGATCTTGTGATGATTAACCGCGACGCCGCGTCCTGTGGAATGGTTGCCGCCTGTGAGTAGATGGATGAAAGTGACACGCGTTCCGTCGTTCCTCCAGAAGGCCGTGCCCGGCTCCACGTCGAGCTTCGCCACGGGCCTCACGCCGACGTCCAGGGCGGGCTCCGTGGCGCGCGCCGTGCCGGTCGCCGTAGTGGGCGCCGCGTTGGTCGCCGTCCTGTCGGCGTGTTCGACGGGAGGCGGCTCGTCCGCGACCTCGCCGAGCCCCGCCGCCTCGACGACCGCTCCGGGAGCTCCGACAAGCACGCCGACGGACGCGCCGCCCTCGGGCATGCCGACGGAGGATCGGCCCACGGGCTCCCCTTCGTCCTCCGCCGCCGCGACGCCCGAGGCCGAGCCGTCGCGGACCGGGGGCGTCAAGGAGGTCGACACCGAGGCGACCGGGGCGATCAGCCTGCTGGGGAACGGCTCGATCGTGGTCGACACCGGCAAGGGTGTGCGAGAGGCGAAGCTCACCGGCGACACGATCGTGCTCGACGTGCAGGGGAGCGTCTGCGACCAGGGAGCGATCCCGCACCGGTGCACGTCCGCGCAGCTGTCTAAGGCGCTCAAGGCGGGTGTCTCGTTCGAGGGCAAGGTGCTGATCGCGGACGGCGTGGCCGTGAAGGTCGAGGAGATCGTCAAGGAGGACAGCGCGGCGTCCGACGGGTGAGCGGCGGGGCGAGCAGCGGGGTGAGCGGCGGGGCGAGCAGCGGGGTGAGCGGCGGGGCGAGCAGCGGGGTGGGCAGCGGGGTGGGCGCGGTCAGAAGCCGAACGAGCGGCCGATGATCTCCTTCATGATCTCGGTCGTGCCGCCGTAGATGGTCTGCACACGGCTGTCGATCCAGGCCTTGGCCACGGGATACTCCATCATGTAGCCGTAGCCGCCGTGCAGCTGGAGACAGCGGTCGACGACCTTGGTCTGCAGCTCGGTCGTCCACCACTTGGCCTTGGCGGCGTCCACGGCGCTCAGCTCCCCGGCGTTGAGCGCCAGGATGCACTTGTCCACGTAGTGGCGGGCGATCTCGACCTCGGTGTCCAGCTCGGCCAGCACGAACCGGGTGTTCTGGAAGCTGCCGATGCTCTGACCGAAGGCCTTGCGGGTCCTGCAGTACTCGATGGTCGTCCGCAGGACGCTCTCCGCCGTCGCCACGGCCATCACGGCGATCGACAGGCGCTCCTGCGGAAGGTTGGCCATCAGCTGGAAGAAGCCCTGGCCCTCCTGCTCGCCCAGCAGGTTGGCGGCGGGCACCCGGACGTCGTCGAAGAACAGCTCCGCCGTGTCCTGGGCGTGCATGCCGATCTTCTCCAGGTTGCGGCCCCGGCTGAACCCCTCCATGCCCCGCTCGACGACGAGCAGCGAGACGCCCTTGGCGCCCGCCTCCGGGGCGGTCTTGGCGACCACGACGACCAGGTCGGAGTTGATGCCGTTGGTGATGAAGGTCTTCTGGCCGTTGACGACGTAGTGGTCGCCCTCGCGCACGGCGGTCGTCCTGATGCCCTGCAGGTCGCTGCCCGCGCCCGGCTCCGTCATCGCGACAGCCGTGATCAGCTCGCCGCTGACGAATCCGGGCAGCCAGCGGGCCTTCTGCTCGTCGTTCGTGAGGTCCACGAAGTACGGGGCCATCACGTCGTTGTGCAGGGAGTAGCCCAGACCGGTGGCCCCGATCCCCATGACCTCCTCGACGATCACCGCGTTGTAGCGGAAGTCCTTGATCCCCGCCCCGCCGTACTCCTCCGGCACCCCGAAGCCGAACATCCCGATCTCTCCGGCCTTCTTCCACACCTCACGCGGGACGATGCCGTCCTTCTCCCACCGGTCGTGGTGGGGGACGACCTCACGGGCCAGGAAATCGTGCACGGTCTCCCGGAAGAGCAGGTGCTCCTCCTCGAAGAGGTCTCGCTGCATGGACTGCCTCCTTGACTCGAGGCCAGAATACGATTCTGTTACTCCCAGGTACACCCAGTTGACGGGCCTTGTACGCCTCTCGCCCAGAAGCTGACCGCATCACAAGTCCGCCACAGTCTCCTGGAGGTCTTGTCATCTTCCTGCGTCAGGGGGGCGGGGGGCGGTACGATCCGGGCCGAGTTGTGATTAGATGCCCAGTTTTATGGCCGGATTCCGATGATCGAGGTGTCCAGTGGTGCGGTGGGGAGCAAGGCTCCGTAGGGCCGTCGCGGCGTCAGTCCTGGGACTGGCGGTCGGTTCCCTGGTCGTTCTGTCCGGCTCCCAGAGTGCCGCTGACACGGACACCTATATCTCTGATTTCTTCTGCAACGTGGATATTAATCCAGCCAGCAAAATGAGCCCGGCGGGAGCCAAGCTGCTGGTCAGAGCGGCTATCCCGACGAAGGTCTACGTCGGCCAACCGCTTGAGATCAAGTGGACTCTGGGGGATTCCCCTTTCAAGGCGCCCGGTGACTTTCCTCAGAAGGCGCGGGTGATCGCCAGGGGCAGTGCTGGGATCTCTGACTACTGGAGCGGCGTCGGAACCCTCGACTCGATGGGTGAGACCGTGCTCGCCAATGCGTTGCAGAAAGAGGGGCCGCTGCCGTTGCCCACGCTGACGCCGGGCTCCTATATCGTGGGCAAGGAGGGCGAGATCAAGGTCACGCCCAGAGATCTCACCGTGCAGTTCCTCCCGCCTGATTCATTTCCTGTCGTCAACGACAGCGTAGGCGAGGGCAAGAACCCCGAGATCATCTATGGCCCTAATCCCGCAGATTGGACCCGAAGGGCCGATCCTCAGATCGACGACTTTCAGAAGGACGTTCAGGCGGCCAAGACCCTCGATGCGACCGTGAAATACACGTTCACGGGCACCGGCGCACAGTTCATCACCGAACGCGATGATGACATGGGCAAAGTCGAGGTCGTTCTTCAGGAAGAGGGCAAGCAGAAGCCTTCTCCGGCGGTGACGGTTGACGCCTCCAAAGAGGAGGACGGGACGACCGATGTTCCAGCAAATGTGAAGCGGACTCAGCAGGTTCTCTGGAATGTCAGCGGTTTGAAATACGGCAGCCACACCGTCACTCTCACGAACAAGTCGGCGGACAAATACATGCTCATTGACGCCTTCAAAGTACTCCGAGAGCCCAAGCCTGAGCTTTATACGCACGTCAATGACTTCAACGCCATCTGCAAGCCGACCAAGGCCGAGACGGTCACAGTGAAGGTGGAGAAGACGCCGACCGCCACGCCCACCACCCCGGCCCCCACGCCCACCAGGACCCCGACCGTCACCCCCAGCACGGTCTACACGACCGTCCCCCCGGGTTCCTCCACCTCCACCGCGACCCCCAAGCCCACCCTGACCGTCACCGCGACCGTCACCCCCACCCGCGCGACGCCGACCACCCCCCAGGTGGTCGTGACGCCCACGGGTGGCGCGCAGACCGGTGAGGCTCCCGACGAGAAGTCCTCGGGAATGGGACTGATCGGCGGTGGGACGGCGATGGTGCTCGGAAGCGTGCTCGGCGGAGTGGCGTTGAAGAGGCGGCGGTCGGCGCACGCGCGAGGCCGGGGATAGACAGGCTCGGGGAAAGGTAAGGAGGGCGCCGGATGTATCCAGGGCCTTCGCAGGGCGGTCCGGACCCCTACTACGGCGACGGCCGCGCGCCCAGGAGCAGGGGCGGCAGGCTGCTGCCCGCGGTGCTGGTGGTCGGTGCGCTCGGTGGGGTGGCCGCGGTCATGACAGGGCTGCTCACCTATCTGACGCCGGTGGCGGACGACGAGCCGTACGGGCCTCCGGTGCCGCAGGCGGCGAACACCATGATCGTGGAAGACGTCCCGTCGCCCGGACAGCAGACGGCCCCGGCGCAGCAGCCCCAGGAGCAGCCACAGCAGCAGGACCCGGTGGCGGCGGCGCTGCCGTCGGGGGTGGGGCCCGGCGGGCTGGACGTGCCGTTGACGGCCGCGGCTCCCACCGCGGCTCCGCCGCTGCCCGTCGTGCAGCCCCCGGAGCCCCTCAAGAGCAAGGGCGTGGTGCGGCCGAACAAGCTGGCCATCCCCAAGATCGGTCTGATGGCCCCGCTGATGGCGCTCGGCGTCGACGCCAAGAAGGAGATCCAGACGCCGCCGCTGAGCAGGCCGAACCAGGCGGGGTGGTACAAGCACGGCCCTATCCCGGGCGCGCAGGGCCCCTCGGTCGTCCTCGGACACGTGAACACCCGGCGCGGGGCCGCCGTCTTCAGCCGTCTGAAGGAGATCAGGCGCGGAGACAAGATCAAGGTCTCCCGCTCCGACGGGACCATCGCGGAGTTCACGGTCGACGGGGTCGAGCAGGTCAGCAAGAAGGCGTTCCCGTCGAAGCGGGTCTACGGCAACACCGGTGAGGCCACCCTCCGCCTGATCACCTGTGGCGGCGTCTACAACCGCCAGACCGGCCACTACACCGACAACATCATCGTCTACGCGACCCTGTCCGCCACCCGTCGCGTCTGATTGCCGCTCCCGTCCAGGCTTCCCGGGCCCCTCAGGGCGGCCCCGGGACCCTCCCTGAGGGCGGCGTCAGCGCGCGTACGGAGGGCCGGCCGTTCTCCCGGGTGGCCTTCCGTGCGTTCTCCCGGACCGCGCGGGTCTCGGCGTGGAAAGGTTCGCCGCTGACATCGGTGATGTTCGGGGGATTCGCGACATCTGTTCAGTAGACGGTGCGAAGCGTGCCGGAACGCTGAACAGGAGACGGGGTTTGAACGATGAGGCCAGCTTCACCCGTATGTTCCAGGAGCACTACGAGTCGGTTCTGCGATACGCGTGGCGGCGGGTGGGGTCCGCGGACGCCCCGGACATAGCCGCGGAGACATTCAAGATCGCTTGGGAGAAGTACGACGGGTTTCCCCGTGATCAGCCGCTGCCCTGGCTGTACGTCACCGCCCGCAACCTCACCCTGAACCTGATCAGAAAAGACAGGCGAAGGGAACGGCTCGCCGACTGGCCGGGCGAGGATCTGTCGCGCCATGCCGTCGAACAGGACCATGCCTACGCCGTCACCGCCCGTCAGGCGGCGCTGGCGGCGCTGGACGGCCTGAGCGACGACGACCGGGAGTTGGTGCTCCTGGTCTCCTGGGAGGGGCTCGACCTGCGCCAGGCCGCCGTGGTCGTGGGCTGTTCCCGACCGGTGGCCTCGATGCGTCTGCACCGCGCGCGCAAACGTCTGCGACGCCTGCTCGCGGATGAGCCGCAATCCGTCGGTCGCCATCCTTCCTATGGGGAGAACGCCGTATGAACAACGACATCAAGCAGCTCAGGAGCATGCTCGAAGCGCACGACCCGGCAGGGCGGGTGCGCGCGGACCCGTTGGCGTCGTCCGCCACCCTGCGAGAGATCGTCGGCGGCGCGGAACGGACGCCCGGGAGGGTCACCCGGCGGTGGTTCCGGCGGCGATGGCTTCTCCTTCTTCCCGCCGCCGTGGTGCTGGCGGGGGCCGTGATCGCCCTGACGGCGGTGCTGCGGCCCGGTGACGTCGGCCCGGTGCACGTGGGACCGGGCAAGGCGGAGGCGCTGGCGTTCACCGCGAACGGCGACACCGTCGACGTCCGGATCGTCGACCCCGACGCCGACCCCCGGCGCTACCGCGAGGAGTTCGCCGCCCACGGCATGGACGTCGACCTGAGGATGCAGTCCGCGTCGCCGAGCCTGGTCGGCAAGATGATCTCCGTGTCCTCTCCCGGGAGGATGACGGTCTACAACCCGGACGGCAGCTTCGACATCCAGGACAAGAACGGCAGCAGCAGGATCGAGGGGGTCGGCGGCAGCCCTGACTGCGGCGTCATATGGTGCAAGACCGGAGTGCGGATCCCCGTCGCTCTGCGCGGTCCCGTCGTGATCACCTTCGGCAGGGCCGCCCGGCCCGGTGAGCCGTACGAGCTCGCGGGTGATCCGACCGCCAGGGGAGAGAGCCTGGAGGGGCTCCCTCTGCGGAACCGGACGGTCGCCGAGGTCAGGCTCATGCTGCGACAGCGACAGGTCACGGTCAAGCGGTACTACCACGACGCCCCGGAGAACCCTCCAGAGGCCGGACGCGGCTGGCAGCCGACCGAGCACGTCCTCCGCCCTGAGGAGGTTCCCGGAACCTGGTACGTGCACGAGGCGTGGGGCAGCCGCGACAGGGGCGCGGTGGGACTCCTCGTCGCCCCTTGGCCCACGTCGGTCATACCGCCAGGAGGCTCCTGAGGCTCGCCCGCGGTTTTCATCAGTGGTCGACCGGGGCGAAGTTCTGCCACGAGGATGAGAGTCGCGGCCGGAGAGGGGCACGTCCGAGCCTGTCCCGACGAACCCAACAGACCAGACGAACCCAACAGACCAGACGAACCGAACAGACAACGAACTGGACGAACCCAAAGGAGCCGGTCAATGCCCCAGTCGCCGACCTACGACGACGTCCGTGACGCCGCCGCCCGCATCGCGCCCCAGGCCCACCGCACCCCGGTGCTGCGTTCGCGTCTGGTCAACGAGAGCGTCGGCGCCGACGTGGTGTTCAAGTGTGAGAACTTCCAGCGGGTGGGCGCGTTCAAGTTCCGGGGCGCGTTCAACGCCCTGTCGAGGTTCACTCCCGAGCAGCGACGCGCGGGTGTGGTGACCTACTCCTCAGGCAACCACGCGCAGGCGATCGCCCTGGCCGCCCGGCTGCTGGACATCCCCGCCGCGATCGTCATGCCCCATGACGCGCCCGCCGCGAAGGTGGCCGCGACCAGGGGGTACGGCGGGCAGATCGTCGCCTACGACCGCTACACCGAGGACCGTGAGGAGATCGGCCGCGCGCTGGCCGCCGAACGCGGCCTCACGCTGATCCCGCCCTACGACCATCCCGACGTCATCGCCGGTCAGGGCACCGCCGCCATGGAGTTGTTCGAGGAGGCCGGTGATCTCGACGCGCTCTTCGTGCCCCTGGGCGGCGGCGGGCTGCTGTCCGGAACCGCGCTGGCGACGCGGGCGCTGTCGCCGGCCTGCAGGCTGTACGGCGTCGAGCCGGAGGCCGGTGACGACGGCCGGAGGTCCCTGCGCGCGGGCGCCGTCGTCCACATCGACACCCCGGAGACCATCGCCGACGGCGCGCAGACCCAGCATCTCGGAGCCCACACGTTCGAGATCATCCGCCGCGACGTCGACGACGTTCTCACCGCTGCCGACGCCGAACTGGTGGAGTGCATGCGGATCTTCGGGTCGATCATGAAGATCGTCGTCGAGCCCACCGGGTGCCTCGGCTTCGCCGCCGTCCGCAACCTCGCCGCCGACCTGGCCGGGCAGCGGGTCGGTGTGATCGTCAGCGGCGGCAACGTCGACCTCGACCGCTTCGCGTCCCTGCTGGTCTCCTGACCGCGCGGGCTTTTCGAGCATGCTGGTCTCCTGACCGCGCGGGCTTCCCGAGCACGTTGATCTCCTGACCACGTCGGCCTTCTGAACGTGCCGCGCGGCGTCGGCCTTCCGGCGCGCCCGAGGCTCTCCCCGCCGCGCGGCCCGCTCCTCCGGGAACGTCGGCCGCCAGGTCACCCGCCCGGGGGAGGCAAGATCCCCCGGGCGACGGGCGCGGCCGGGCAGGGCGCGGAACTACCGTTGCCTGCCGTGGGAACGACGGCCCGCAGGGCGTTGATCTTCAAGATCTCTCGCGGAGAACACGGCCGGAGTTCATGGCATACGCCGCCCCGCCGCGACGCCCCCGGTCGTCCGAGGGTTCCGGCCCGCGCCCATGGGGAGTCCGGCCGGGCAGCACATAGATCAACACGGAAGTGAACGTCATGAAATGGATGTCGCGGGTCGGAGTCATTCTGCTGGGAGCGGCTCTGATCGTCGGAGCACTGAGCGCCTTCGTGGCCTTCAGGGCGAGTACGACGAAGGAACGCATCGACGGCCAGCTCCAGCGGGCGGCGGCGGCGCTGCGCGAGGCGGAGACGGTCAAGGAGAGCGACCCCGCACAGCACGAGCAGCTGAAGCAGGACGCCGAGCGGTACACCGGCTTCGCCGAGACGGACCAGCAGGAGTACTCCTCCCAGCAGCAGGGCGGGTGGTACCTGGCGGGAGGGGCGCTGGCCGCCCTCGCCGGAGGCGTCACCCTGATCGCCATGGGCCGTTCGGGGACCGCGGCCCAGCGGTCCCGTCACATGTAGCGGCGGAGGGGGCAGGCAGCCCGTCAGGCGAGCAGGTGCTCCAGCCGGGCGGCCACCTCTCGGTAGCGGGCGACCGGGACCAGGTGCACGCCGTCGAAGGCCCCGGAGTCGCGGATCCGGAGGATCTGCTCGCAGGTGGCCTCGACCCCGGCGAGCCGGTCGGCGGCGACCTTCTCCACCAGCTCGCCCGGGATGTCGATGTCGGGGATCGCGGCCGCGAGACGCCGGGCGTGCGTCTCGCTGGCGAGGACCATCACGCCCGCGTACACGGGGACGTCGACCGGGTTGGCCTCACGCCACTCGAGCAGGGCCTCCAGCGAGAAACTGACCTGGACGAAGACGAAGTCGGCCGCGCGCTTCCACGCGGGCAGCGGGCGCAGGGCCGCGGCCGTGCCGACGCGGAAGGGCCGCACCCCCGAGAAGGCGGCGTCCTGCGGCAGGGCGCGGACCTCCTCGATCATCGTCCGCACGTTCAGCTCCCCGGTACGGCTGCCGGCGCCCGGCTTGTCCCCGTAGACGAACAGGAACTGCTCGACGCCGTACGCCGCCGCGGTGAGCAGGTCGCGGCGGAACCCCAGCAGGTTGCGGTCACGTGAGTTGAGACACGCGATGCTGCGCCCGCCCATCGCCTCGACCTCGTGCGCGACCGCCACGCTGGAGACCGTGGCACGGCCGATGTGGTTGTCGGGCACGAGGAAGGTCTCGGACACCTTGCTCAGGGTTCCGATCTGGTGCCGGACGTGCTTCAGGTCAGGCCGGGTCGGCGGCTCGATCTCACAGATCACTTGGAACGGGCGATTGGTCATGGGGCAAATCTAGAAAATCTTGACGTTCGCCGTCATGCGTATTGCCGATCATCATCAGGGAGACGAAGGCGGAGCGGCACGGAGGCGTGCGGCCAGGACGAGAAGCGGGCCGACGGCCAGCAGGAGGGCCAGCGCCGCGTAGCCGTGGGTGAGAGAGGCGACGGTGGCGATGCCCGCGACCAGGAGCGGGCCGCCGGCGTCGCCGAGCTCGCGCCCCAGCTCGGCGGTTCCCATGGTCTGGCCGAGTCGTTCGGCGGGGGTGGAGGCCGCCAGGGCGGCGAAGCCGAGGGGAGTGATCAGGCCGGTTCCCGCACCGATGAGGGCGGCGCCGCCCAGCACGCCCGCCAGACCCGGCAGCGTCGCGCAGCCGAGCCCGGCGGCGGTGATCAGCAGTCCGGCGGTGATGCCCCCGCGCGCGCCGAGGCGTCCCTCGTCCAGCGCGCGCCCGGCCCTGGGCTGGACGAGCGCGGCGCATCCGGCGAGCACCGAGACCGCGGCGCCGGTGGCGACGGTGCCCAGCCCGGCGGCGGCGCCGGAGACGGGCAGGAAGCCCACCCCGACGGACAGGGCCGCGGTCGCCGCGGCCAGCGCCGCGGTCGGCCCCAGGAAGGCCGGGTCGGCCAGCCGTCTGGCCAGATCCAGCACCGTCTGGCGACGCTTGGGCAGTGGGGGCAGGGAGGGGACGGCGAGCGCGGCCCACGCGGCGACCGCCAGGCCGAGCACCGCCAGCACCGCGAACAGCAGCCGCAGGCCCCCGGCCCACACCAGCAGCCCGCCCAGCAGCGGACCGAGGGTGTAGCCGATGGACTTGTAGAAGCCGTAGGAGCCGAAGGCACGGCCATGCCTGGCCGCCGGATTGAGCCGGGCGACCAGGGCGGAGGCCGAGGGGGAGAAGGCGGAGGCCGCCGCGCCCTGGCCGAGGCGGGCCGCCCACAGCCACGCGGGGCTGTCGGCGATCACGTACGCGGCGGAGGCCGCGGCGAAGGCGAGCAGTCCGCCCAGCAGCACCGGACGGGCGCCGACGCGGTCTGCGAGCGTGCCGAACAGCGGCTTGAGCAGCACTTCAGCCCCGTCGTACAGAGCGAGCAGGCCGCCCAGCACCAGCAGCGAGGTGACCGCGTCGTCGCTGAAGCCGCCCAGATTGGCGGCGATGCCGTGCGCGCCGAAGGCGGTGGTGAACCCGGCGGCGTACAGCGGCCACATCTGCCGTCTCAACGTGGTCTCCGGGGCGGTCACCAGCTCTGCCCCGACGTCTCGTGCAGGGCCTGGAAGACCCGCTCTGCGTAGTCCTCGCACGCGGCGGCGCACTGCCTGAGCCGTTCACCGGCCTGGGCGGCCTCCGGCGCGCCGAACACGTCGCGGACCGTCAGGTCACGGTGCCAGCGCCGTAGCCGCTCCAGGCTCTGCTCCTCCTCCTCGAGCTCGGCCAGCGTGAACTTGGCGTTGCGGATCTCCTTGGCCAGCTCCTGCTCGAACTTGCCGCAGTCGGCGAGGAACTCCGTCCAGTCCGCGGACCGTGCGGCGGTGAACAGCTCCTGGAAGCGGGCGGCGTCGTCGGGGCCGCGCCCCGCCGCCCGCAGCGTCACGGCCTGGCCCTTGGCCTGCTCGGTCAGGCTCACCGCGCGGTCCAGGCCGTCGGCGAAGACCGGCACGTCGGGGACCGCCCAGGTGCCCTGGCCGAGCGAGAGCGCGCCGATCTTGCGCAGCTCCCGCCAGACCGCCACCCGGTGCCGCGACGGCTCGGCGGGGAGTTTGACCACGAGAACGAGCCACTGGCTCACCGGCTCCATGTTCGTCACAGTTGAAAATGTAGCAGCTGTTACATTTTCGACGTCATCCTCTTCCTGTCGCTCCCGCTGGGAGATGGGGCCTGATCGGTCCGGGCGCGCCCCGTCCGAGGTCGACCGGTCCGGGCGTGACCGTTTCGAGGGAGACCTGTCCAGGTATGAACGCTCCGAGGTCGACCGGTCTGGGCGTGACCGCTCCGAGGGAAACCGGTTCAGGCGTGACCGTTCCGGGCCTGACCAAGGACCGGGGTCACCCCTTACTTTCGTCAGTGTCAGGAGCCAGGCGGTGGTTCATACCGTTTTGCCGTGATCAGAACTCGCCGGGGTGCCATGGTCGCCCTGCTCTCGCTCGCCCTGCCACTGCCGATCGCGGCCGCCGCCACTCCCGCGTCCGCGGGCACGGCCGTCACCGCTTCCGCCTTCACGACCGCGGGCGGGGCCGTCACCTTCTCGTCCGGGGCCGCGACAGCCCCTTTCACGACCGCGGCATCCGCGACAGCCCCCTTCACGACCTCGGCGTCCGCGGCCACGACGACCGCGTCCGTGCTCGCCTCCGAAGTCAGGCTTGAGCTGCCTCGCCCGACCGGGCCGTACGCGATCGGCCGGGACACGCTGCACCTCGTCGACCGTGGACGGCGGGACCCGTGGGTTCCCGATGCTGCGACGCGGGAGTTGATGGTGTCGATGTACTACCCGGCCAGGGCCGGGACCGGCGGGCCCGCGTCCTACGTGAGCGTGGAGGAGGCCCGGCTGCTGCTCGAAGGCCAGAAGCGGAACGCTCCGGGTGCGGCGGAGCTGCTGAGCGGAACCCGCCTCAACGCCCGCGCCGACGCGCGCCCCGTCCACGGCAGGCATCCGCTGGTGGTGCTCTCGCCCGGCTTCTCCCTGTCGCGCGCCACCCTCACGATCCTCGCCGAGGACCTCGCCAGCAGGGGGTACGTCGTCGCGGCGGTCGACCACGCCTACGAGTCCTTCGGCACGCTCTTCCCCGGCGGGCGGATGCTCACCTGCGTCGCCTGCGAGCGGGCGGAGGAGGCGGGCGACGACGAGGACGACGCCGTCATGGCCGCCGTCGCGGAGGGCAGGGCCAAGGACGTCTCGTTCGTCATCGACCGGCTCACCGGACGCCGTCCCGCGTGGAGGCACGCCCGGACGATCGACCGGAGGCGGATCGGCATGGCCGGACACTCCATCGGCGGCGACAGCGCCGCCCGGACCATGGCGGCCGACCGTCGAGTGCGGGCGGGCGTGAACATGGACGGCACGTTCTTCGCCCCGGTCCCCGCGTCGGGCCTCGGCGGCAGGCCCTTCATGATGCTCGGCACCGAGACCCTCCACAGGCCGGGCGGCGAGGACACCACCTGGGACCGGGACTGGGCCCGCCTGGACGGCTGGAAGCGCTGGCTGACCGTGACCGGCTCGGGGCACTTCACCTTCATCGACCTGCCCGTGCTCGCCGCGCAACTCGGCATGGACGACCCCTCGGCCCCGCTGCCGGGACGCCGCTCAGGGGAGATCACACGCGACTACGTGGGCGCCTTCTTCGACCTGCACCTGCGGGGCGTCGCGCAGCCGCTCCTCGACGGACCGTCCCCGGCTAACCCGGAGGTCAGGTTCCAGCAGCCCTGACGCCTTCGGTGCCGGTACTTGAGGCTGCGCCCGCCGGGCCGTTTCCACCCGCCCGTGAGGCACGCCCTTCGGTGGTGCGTCTGATGCCCGCCCGACTCCCACCCACCGAGTCCCAAGAGAAGATCGCTGACCTGGTCCATAGGGCGAGGCCGCCGATTGGGCCCGTAGGGAGGAGGAGGCCGCTGGCCTGGTCCATGGGGAGAGACCACTGGCCGGGGTCGGAAGCGCGGGGCGTCGGCCGGGTCAGGAGGGCTCTTCAGGGCGAGGCCGCCGATTGGGCCCGTAGGAAGGAGCGGTTGGGCCTGTAGGAAAGAGGAGATCGCTGACCTGCTCCATAGGGAAAGGCCACTGGTGTCCGTAGGGAAGAGAAGGTCGCTGGCCTGGTCCACAGGAAGGTCGCCGGCCGGGGCTGGAAGCCGGGGGCGTCGTTGGGTCAGGAGGGTTCTTCAGGGCGAGTCCTGTGGGGCGGGAGCCGTTGCGGGGGTCGGGGGCGTCCCGGTGGTCAGAGCGTGGAAGAAGGGGCGGACGAGGTCGACGACCTGGTCGGGGGCGGCGTCCCGCAGGCCGGGCAGTTCGATCTGGTGGCGGCCGACGACCACGCCGAGGATGACGGCCTCGATCAGGGCGGCGCGCAGCTGGGCGTCCTGGGCGTCTATCGCGTCGCCGATCCGCGCCGACTGGTCGGCCGCCGCCGTCCTGAGGTGCTCGGCCGCCTCGGGGTGCGTCATCATCGAGCGCAGCACGGCGAGTGAGGCGGTCGGCTCACGCTCAAGGCGCGCGTGCAGCGAGCCGAGCAGCGATTCGGCGACGTGCGCGGGGGAACCGCCGGCCGTGGCGTCGGGCAGCAGGTAGGCGGCCCGGTTGAACAGCTCCCGCTTGGACCCGAAGTAGTGCGTCACGAGGCGGGGATCGACCTCGGCCCGTGTCGCGACGGCGCGGATGGTGGTGCGCTCATAGCCCGACTCGGCGAACATCGCGCGCGCCACGGTCAGGATGCGCTCCTGGGTCCGGAGCCGCTGTTCGGTCCGTGACGTACGCCGTTCGGCCGGTGACGTGGGGGGACCCGGTTCGCTCACGGCGTCGATTCTACGAACGTTGACTCGGACGCCCGTGCGACCCTACATTCATTCCACGCTTGTGGAATGAATGTAGGGTCGCATCGACATGGAGCGTGAGCCATGACCGCATCCCCGGCGTCCTCCGTACCACCGCCGTCCTCTGCCGCGAGCCCGCTCGAGGTTCTCCGACAGGTGCAACGGGCGTCCCTGGGCGGCGACCACGCCGCCTTCGTCGATCTCCTGGCGGAGGACGCCCTCGTGGAGTGGCCCCACACCCCGCCGGGCCTTCCGAGTCGCGTTCGAGGACGGGAGAACATCAGGGCCCTGCTGGCGCGCGCGACGGGCTCACCCGTCAGGCTTCACGAGATCCGCTCGGAGACCGTGCACCGCACCCTCGACCCGGAAGTGATCATCGCCGAGTACGAGGCACACGGTGAGATCACGACGACAGGTCGTCCCTACCGGCAACAGATCATCCTCGTGATCAGAGTCAGGGACGGTCGCATCGTCTCCCTCCGCGACTACCTGGACCCCCTCGTCCTCGCCCAGGCCACCGGCCGTTCGCAGGCTTCGCCTTCCTGAGCCGCCAGACGGAGGCCGACACCTGGAGCCTGTGGGCGGACGTGCCGTCGCCGCGTCAGGCCCCGGTGCCGGTCGAGGTCGGTGCGCTGCCAGGCGGCGAGAGTTTCGGGATCGAGGACCGTGGCCCTCCGAGCGTGGAGCGGGGCGGCCTTCCCGGATTCGGCGCCCCGCCCCACGCGGCTCTCACGCCGCAGGCGGGCGGCCTTCCCGGGGTGGCGGTTGATGTTCGATCTCGACCAGCCGGATCAGGTGCATGAGGTCCTGGGCGTTCCTGGCCTCGACGGGTTCGGGGTCGGCGACGATCCAGCAGGGGAAGGCCCAGTAACGCTGGGCCCAGCAGCGCCAGACGACGACCCATCCGGGATTTCGGGTCTCCAGATCGAGGGCCTCACGGGCGGAGCCGGGGGCGGGAGTCGGCGGTGCCGCGCGACCGGGTGGGGGGAGTGGCAGCGCCGTACGGCGGGCGGCGGAAGGCGGCGGTTCCGTACGGCCGGGAGCCTCGGTCGGCGGTGCCGAGCGGTCGGTCTCGGGGGTCAGCCGTGCCGCCGTACGGCTGAGCTCACGACGTAGCCGATCCGCTGGGCTGCGACGTCGGTCTCGTCGACGGAGGCGATTCTTTCCGACCAGGACCACCAGAACCACCAGGTTCCTTCCTGCGGTGCGGCGTAGACGATCTCGGACAGGGCGGGGGCGTCGGGACTGAGGACGACGAGTTGGAGGGAGCCGCGCCGGGACGTGCGGATGCGGGTGTGCAGGCCGTGTCGCATGAGGCGTTCGGTCAGGCGGGCCAGGTGCGCGGTCGCGGTGATCGTGACCTCGGGGTCGGGGACGTCGGGAACGGCCACGGGGCCTCCGGTGGTGAGGTGCGGGATCGGGCTTCTCCGTGTTCTCGGTCGAGGTGGCCCCCGACGGGTGTGGGAAGGGCGTCGGGGGCCGGTGTCCGGCCGTGACGGAGCCGCTCGGGCCGGACGTCTGTGGAGCGGCTCCGCCTCTCGTGATCAGGGAAGGCGTGGGAGCCGCCCCGGTGTGTCAACACGGCAGGCCGGCCGTGTTCCGAAAGGGGACCCGGTCAGATGAGAGTGGCTCCGCCCCCACCCCTCCAAGAAGAAGCGGAGCCACCCGTCCCCGGAAACTGACGGCGTCTGCGCACACCACGCTTCCGGGGGCCGCGCATCCGGCCGCCGCCTTCACGGCTTACGGCGGTCGGATGAGATCGGTGCGTCTGTTTGACCGGGCCGGTTGCACGACCCCAGGAAACATCGGGAAACGAACAACTCCGACCCCTGCATGCGAGGAGTCGACTACTTTCCGCGACGAAAGTTGATTCCCCACTTGAAGGGGATGTCACGATGTGTGATCGAGACATAGCGTTGGGGGACTGCGTGTTCGTTCGGAGAGGGGCAGCCTGCAGTGGACGCCATCGGCATGCGACGTCAGATCAGCGAGCTACGCGGTGCCCTTCAGCGGCAGGGTGCGACGAGACGACAGATCGCGGCGATCATCGCCCAGCGGTTCCAGGTGAATCCCCGGGTGGCGTTTCGCCACGCGGCGGGATTGACACAGGCGGAGGTGGCCGAGCTCTACAACCGCCACTGGCCGAGTGAGCCGCCCAAGACCTTCAAGAACGTCTCCTACTGGGAATGCTGGCGGGGACCCGAGTCCTTCGGCACCTCCTCTTCCTCCCGCGCGCCGTCGTATCAGGATCTGACGAGGCTGGCCGACCTGTACGGATGCTTGATCGACGACCTGCTTCGCGAACCAGGCCCGTCACAGTCGACCGTTCCCTCGACCCTGCCGCTCTCCGACGTCCTGTCAATGTCGAAAGGCGACGGTTACCCTGAAGAGGCCGAGGACGATGACGAGGTCATCGCCGTAAGCATCCCCACCGGCGAAGGGGCCATCACCGTGACGCTTTCCCGCCGCCAGTTCACCCATCTGCTGGCCGCTGCCGGCCTGACGGCGATGCTGCCCGAAACGGCCCTCGCCTCCGATTCGCTTGCCGAAGCGACGGCCCGCTCGACCGCCGGGCTGAGCGGTGCCGACTACCGGCAACTCCTGGCCGCTCATCAGACAGGGCATCGTCTTCTCGACCCGCGTTCCCACATCGCCTCCCTGCGTCGCACGCTGCACGACATCAACCGCGTCCGGGAAGACGCGGGAACCGCCACCCGTCGTGATCTACGGCAGGTGCAGGGCGAATACGCCGAGCATCTGAGCTGGCTGTACCGCGAGTGCGGCGACGTCGCCTCGTGCAAAAGATGGGCCGACCAGGCGACCGCGTGGGCGCTTGAGGGCGGCGACACCTCCATGGCCGCCTACATGATGGTCAGAAAGGCCAGCCTCGCACTGGACGCCGGTGACTCCACCACGGCCGTCGAGCTGGCGACCGCCGTGCGCGGGGCCTCCTGGACCGTCCCGCCGGTCCTGTACGGCGTCGCCAGGACGTACGAAGCTCGTGGGTACGCGCTCGACGGCACGGTCGCCACCGCCCAGCTCGACGAGGCGTCGGAGCTGATCGCCGAAGGGCGTTCCGAAGGCGATCCGGCCTATCTGCGGTTCTTCACCGTCGACTTCGCCGACGTCCAGCGGGCGACCTGCTACGTGGACGCCGGGCTTCCCGGGCGAGCGGTGACCATCCTGCAGAGCAAGGTCACCTCCCTGCCGGTCTCCCATCACCGTGACCGAGCCGTCCATCTCGCGCGGCTCGGAGCCGCCCACGCCGCTGACCGGGTGCCTGACGCCGCCGCCTTCGCCGCGCTCGGATCGCTTGTCGAAGCGCGGCGAGCGTCCTCTGAGCACGTCCTGACGGAGCTCGCCCAGCTGGACACCGTTCTGACGACTCGCTGGCCGAACCAACCGCAGGTCCGGCAGTTTCACGAGGCCCTCAGCGAGGCCCGGGCCACCTGAGACGCACGGTGCCCTGAGCGCTGTCCGAAGTACGCCTGGCCAGATCTGCCTAGGTTCGCTTGGTAACGCACATTCATCTGGCGAGAAACGGCTCATTGAGCGGGAGCCGACTGGAGGCGTTTCAAGCGGTTACGTCGATGCCCGGCTTGGATTGGCCGCCGGGACGTGACTCAGTGGGGGCGCAGCGGGGAGCGCGAGGGGCGTCAGCCCCTCGTTGCCGGGGGGCGAAGGGGGCGGCACGCCCCCTGGGCGGCGCTGTCCGAGCGGGAGTCGCGCGAAGCGCGTCGAGCGGCGAGGGCCGATGGCACATGCCGTGACGAGGATCGATTTCGTGGTCGCGGCCTGACCTGCCTGCCGACCGATAGGTTCTCTTCCATGCCGGTCGGAACAGGATCCCTCCGTCGTCTATCTGGAGACCGCGACCGACTCCCTCCATTTGGAGAAGTCAGCGGAAATCCAGACATATAGCCTTAGATTCAACCGGGTTGTGGCGACGGCGTTGTCACCCCAGGAGTCCATTGAACACCTGAAGGACCTTGCGGATCACCTGCGAAAGTAGAGGCGAAATGGAACCCCTCCAGACCGAACTCGCCTGGCGCACCAGCACGTTCAGTGGTGAACACGACAACTGTGTGGAGGTCGCCTGCTTGCCTGACGGTGGCTGGGCTGTGCGTGACAGCAAGGATCGGCGCGGGGCGGTCCTGGAGTTCACGGCGGTGGAGTGGAACGCCTTCGTCGATGTCGTGAAGTCGGGCGAGTTCGACGGTTAGGGGAGCGCGAGGGGCGTCAGCGCCTCGTTGCCGGGGGGCGAAGGGGGCGGCACGCCCCCTGGGCGGCGCTGTCCGAGCGGGAGTCGCGCGAAGCGCGTCGAGCGGCGAGGGCCGATGGCACATGCCGTGACGAGGACCGATTTCGTGGCCGCGGCCTGACCTGCCTGCCGACCGATAGGTTCTCTTCCATGCCGGATCGCGAGGTCTCCCCGCTACGCGTGTCGCACCTCCTCATCAGCAGCGAGCTGAGTCGGCGCATCCGCGAGTGGGGAAAGGCCCAAGGGCTGGGGGTCAGTGAGCGTGGCCGTATCGCCTCCCAGGTCATCGATGCCTTTTTCGTGGCCCACCCCGACGCGCTCGCGGCCGCGGACCGGATCGAGCTGGTCCGCGCCGTCGTCCGGGAACCGGGTGACGGGCGCGCGACCCCCGACGACTACGCCTGGCAGGACGACTTCGGGACGCTGGGCCCCAGCTACACCCTCACCTTCGTCCAGGCCTTGGACGAAGGCGAGGTCCTGCACCGGTTCGGGGTCGCGCCGCAGGACGTCGAGCCGCTCACCGACGGGGATGTGTACGAGCGTCTCGAGGTGACCGGCGGCCAGAGTGACCTCGTCATGGTGGTCGGCCTCGGAGAGTGGACCGTCGCGGTGGAGAAGTCAGGCTGGCAGGGTGTGCACCCCGAGACGCTCCGAGAGCTGTCACGGGACGGCGGGCAGGCCATGGCGGTCAGCCGCCAAGACTACGCCCGCCACCGCTTCGCCTACGCCGCCGACGGACAGGTCCTCACCTCCTTCAACCCGGAATTCCCCGGTAACCGCGAGGGCGTCGACCCCGGCCACCTCGACGGGCATCTGCGTGCGCTCGGCATCGACCCCGCGGCCGACGACCAGATCGACAACCACCTTCCTGCCGCCCTGGCTCTCGCGTCGAGGATCAGCGGTGTCATGCTCACTCCCGCCCACCTTGAAGGGCCGCTCCTCGGTGGGCGCATCACCACCCCGCTCGCGATCTGAGCATCCGCCGGCTGCCTTCTTCCGTCCTGGTGTCCCCGGTATCCAGTCGTCTCCTGTGACCGTCCTGGCGTCCCAGGTATCCGGTCGTTTTCCGTGACCGGTTGAGCACGTCTTGTCCGATAAGGGGAGCGTGAGGGGCGTCAGCCTCTCGTTGCCGGGGGGCGAAGGGGGCGGCACGCCCCCTGGGCGGCGCTGTCCGAGCGGAGTCGCGCGGAGCGCGTTGAGCGGTGAGGGCCGATGGCACGGCCGGACGAGAACCGATTTCGTGGCCGTGGCCTGACCTGCGCCGAAGTGGGGCGGCTGACGCGGCAGGCAAGAACAAGACTGTTTCTTCGATGGTCTGCCAGGCACTCTGGGCGGCGTCACCGGCCTCATCACGGGAGGCCGGACATCGTCATGGGAGAGCAGGATGACCCTGGAAACAGGCAGTGACGTGCCGTTGCACCTGGCGGGCAACAACGCGCCGATCGCCGAGGAGGTGACGCTGGAGCCGAGCGAGGTGGTCGGTTCCATCCCCGAGGAGCTGTCGGGGCAGTTCTTCCGCAACGGCCCGAACCCGCGCACGGGATGGTCGCCGCACTCCTTCGCGGGCGACGGGATGATCCACACCGTCGCGCTGGAGGAGGGCAGGGCCACCTGGTACCGCAACCGGTACGTGCGCACCCCGCTGTACGAGCACCCGGGCGAGTCGCGGTTCGCCCTGGCCTTCGACCCGGTCACCTCACGGATCGACTACCGGGTCACCACCGCGAACACGCACCTGGTCGCCCACGCGGGCCGGTTGTTCGCCCTGGAGGAGGGCGGTTTCCCGTACGAGGTGACCCCTGAGCTGGCCACGATCGGGGCCTTCACCTTCGACGGGGCGCTGCGGACGCCGATGACCGCGCATCCGAAGACCTGCCCCGTCACCGGGGAACTGCTGTTCTTCGGCTACCGCCTCAGGCCTCCCTATCTCACCTACTACCGGGCGTCCCCGGACGGTGAGGTGCTCCAGACGCAGGTGGTGGACGTGCCCAGGGCGACGATGATGCACGACTTCGCGGTCACCGAACACCATGTGATCTTCATGGACCTGCCCGTCGTGTTCGACGAACGGCAGGCGGCCGTGGGCGGGCCGCCGTGGAGGTGGGACGACGCTCACCGCGCCCGGTTCGGGGTCCTGCCCAGGGCCGACGGCGAAGCGCCGGTGCGGTGGTTCGACGTCGAGCCCTGCTACGTGTGGCACACCATGAACGCCTTCGAGAGCGAGGACTCGATCACCGTGACCGGCACCCGCGTCGAGACGCTGTGGCGTCAGGGCGCGGACGACCACGGCGGCGGGCTGCCCGCGCTGTACAGGTGGACCCTCCACCTCGCCTCGGGAACCGTCACGGAGGGCCCGCTGGACGACGCGTCCAGCGAGTATCCACGAGTGGCCGACGCCAGGATCGGGCTGCCCCACCGCTACGGCTACATGGTCTCCTTCTCCATGGAGGCCGAGCCGGAACGCACCGAGATCTACAAGTACGACCTCGACCGGGGCGGCGTGCGCGACGTTCACCGCCTGCCCGCCGGTCACACCTGCGGAGAGGCCGTCTTCGTCCCCCGCGCCTCGGGCCGCCACGAGGACGACGGCTATCTGATGACCTTCGCCCACGACCGCTCCCGGGGGACCGGCTACCTGGCGATCCTGGACGCCGCCGACCTCGCCGCCGCCCCGGTCGCCGAGATTCACCTGCCCGTGCGCGTCCCCGCGGGCTTCCACGGCAACTGGGTCCCCGGACGACGCAGGCCGTGACGTCGACCGCGAGGACGGCGCCTGCGATGCCTGTCGCGGCGGATGCCTGGCGGTCCGGTTGACGGCTCCATAGCGTGTCGGCCATGAGCGACGATCAAGTGGTGTTACGGCCCGTGGCCGAGGACGACCTGCGGGTGTTGGAGCGCTTCCTGACCGATCCCGAGGCGGCCGGACTGTTCGCGTGGCAGGGGTGGTCGGATCCCGGCAGGCTGCGCCGCATGTGGGCGGAGAACGGCCTCTTCGACACCGAGGGGGGTCGGCTTCTGGTGACGTGCGGCGCCGACCGGGTGGGCTTCGTCTCCTGGCGTAAGATCCTGACCTCGCGGACCTCCTCCTGCTGGAACCTGGGCATCGCCCTGCTCCCGGAAGCCCGGGGCAGGGGTTTCGGCACCAGGGCCCAGCGGTTGGCGGTGGAGTATCTGTTCGCCCACACCCAGGCGGCCAGGGTCGAGGCGGTCACCGAGATCACCAACGTCGCCGAGCAGCGCGCGCTGGAGAAGGCCGGTTTCACCAGGGAGGGCGTGTTGCGCGGCTACGCCTTCAGGAACGGGCGGTGGCGTGACGCGGTGATCTACAGCGTGCTGCGCGACGAGGTCCACCTCGCCGACGACGCGACCCCCTGACGACAGGTGTCACGTCAGGGGGCGAGACGTAGGCGGATCAGGTGGCCGTGGGTGGCGAAGGGGCCGTCGCCGTCGTGCATGCCCGTGACGCAGTCGACCGTCGTCTCGTCGACCTGCCGGACGAAGAAGGACGTCTCGGCGATCGTCGCGAGCAGCCGTACGGCGTCGCGGACCGACAGCTCCCGCGCCGCGACCTCCGTCGTCGAGGCGAGCGGTTGGAGGTCGACGACGTACACGCCGTCGTCCGCCAGACGGGCTCCGGTCAGCCGCCACGGAGAGTCGGGCCGCTCGCAGGCCCGTCGCAGATGGGGGAGCAGGTGCGCGTCGGGGTCCTCGGTGACCCAGCCGTCACGGCCCAGATGGGTCAGGAGCTGCCGCACGGCGGGGGCGAGCGCCTCGCCCGAGGCGATGCCGGTGAAGCGGTCGTCGGTGTCCCAGCGTCTGCGTTCCATGGGCCGACCGTAGCCGTCGGATACGACGAAATCCGGTGCGACGGCATCGCCGCGCGATGGAGGCGCGCGCGGCGTCGTTGTCGGTGCCGCTCCCTACGATCGGCCCGTTCCGAGTGACGACGAGTCCGACCGGCGACGAGTTCGGACGACGATGGAGAGGTGCGGCATGGGAGCCTGGGACATGGGGCCGTTCGAGAACGACGGCGCTCTCGACCTGCTTGACGAGCTCGGCGGTACGGCCGACCCGGCGGGCGCGCTCGCCGGGGCGATGCGGGAGATCCTGGCCCAGGGCGACTACGTGGAGAGTCCGGAGATGTCCGGTGTCGTGGCGGCGGCCTGCCTCGTCGGCGCGCGTCTGATCGGCTCCGAGCCCGCCGCCGTGGCCGCCGAGTGGTTGGAGGCCAACCCGTTCGAGGTCGACGCCGGGCTTCGCGGCCTGGCGGTGAGCACCCTCGACAGGGCCACACGGCCCGGTGACAACGAGCTGTACGAGCTGTGGGAGGACGCGGACGGCATCCAGGCCTGGCTCGACAAGCTGACCCCGTACCGGCGGGCGCTCGCCTGACGGCGACCGGCACGCGTGCGCTCGGGCGTTTCGAGGGTGATGGTCTGAGGAGGTGACGGCCTGAGGAGGGGGAGCTTCGTTCTTCTGATCGTTTAGGTGCCTTGGCGTGCCGGGTAGGTGAGGGGATGTCAGCGTTCCCCCCGCGAGAGTCGGACGGGCGGGGGTGCCGGAGTGGTCGGCAAGGTGTCGGCGGGTGTGTTGGCCGTGCTCGTGGGGGCGGGACTGGGAGGACCGGCGGAGGCGGTGACGTTCGACGTCTCTCCGTCCGCCGGGGTGACGTCCGTCCCGCGGATGTGCGGTGACAGGGAGCCGATCGTCATCGCGCATCGCGGCGCCAGCGCCTTCCGGCCCGAGCACACGCTCTCCGCCTACGAGGCCGCCATCCGGATGGGCGCCGACTACATCGAGCCCGACCTGGTCTCCACCAAGGACCACGTGCTGGTCGCCCGGCACGAGAACGAGCTCTCGCTGACCACCGACGTCCGTGACCACCTCGAGTTCGCCGACCGCAGGACGACCAAGACGATCAACGGCCGCCGGCGGACCGGCTGGTTCACCGAGGACTTCACGCTCGACGAGCTCCGCACCCTCAGGGCCAGGGAGCGCTTTCCCATGCTGCGGCCGGGCAACACGGTCTACGACGGGCTGGAGCCGATCCCCACCCTGGACGAGGTCATCACGCTCGCGCAGCGCAACGGCGTCGGCGTCCACGCCGAGACCAAGCACCCGAGTCACTTCGCCTCGATCGGGCTGCCGCTCGAGGAGCCGTTGCTGGAAAGCCTCAGGAGACACGGCTGGGACAGCCCCTGCGCCCCGGTGTTCGTCCAGTCCTTCGAGACCGGAAACCTCAGGCGGATGCGCTCCGCCACCCGGGTGCGGCTCATCCAGCTCATCGACGGGGAGGGCAGGCCGTACGACCTGACGAAGGCCGGTGAGCCGCGCACGTACGACGACATGGTCACCCCGGCGGGACTCGAGGAGATCGCAAGCTACGCCGACGGCGTCGGCGTGGTCATCGCGCGGATCGTGCCGACCGGTCCTGACGGGAAGCTGGGCGCACCGACCTCGCTCGTCCGGGACGCCCACCAGAGGGGTCTGCAGGTCCATGTCGCGACCGTCCGTGACGAGAACACACATCTTCCGGTCGAATACCGGAGGGGTGACCCCGCGGAGCGGGGCTACCAGCGCGCGGCGGGAGACGTGGCGGGCTGGCTGGAGCACCTCTACAGGCTCGGCGTGGACGGGGTCTTCGCCGACGATCCCGACATCGCGCGGGCCACCAGGGACCGCCTTCTCGCCGACGGCCGCCTTCTCAGCGACGGACGAGACGACTGACCTCCTGCCTCCGACGTCTCCTGCCTCCGACGACTTCTCTGTCTCCCCCGTCCCCCTGCCTCCTGCCGTCTCCTGCCTCCCGGCGACCTTCCCGCCCCGCGCCCTCCCTGTGTTCTCCCCATGACCCCCATGTGCCATCTCCATGCCTCCCGCGCCAGAGGTGACCTCACGGCGGGACGTGCTCTCACGATCCTGGGAAGGACGCCAATCAGCGGACCTGACGCCTGACGCCTGCCTGACGCTTGACGCCTGCCTGGTGTCTGACGCCTGCCTGGTGTCTGACGCCTGCCTGGTGTCTGACGCCTGATGTTCGCCTGACGTCTGGCCTTTGACATCTCCCTGACGGTTGGCGCCTGCCTGACGTCGGGCGTCCGCTTGATGTCTTTCGGTGTTTTTCGGCCGCTCGACATCTGCCGGGCCGCCTGACGCCTTTCGGTCGATCGGCGGCTGTTTGCCGACTCGCGCGGATGGGCGCTCAAGGGTGAAGATGACCACGATGGGATGGGAGGGAATTTATGCCCGTTTTCCCAACACCCGTGCATCTCTCGGTTTGTGTTCATAGGATCTATGCCGGACTGTGACCATGGCCTGGAATCGTGGGCAACCGCGCCAAAGCGGTCAGCTGTGCCGAAATGGGGAGAAACTGTGCTGAAGTCCAAGACGCGGCGTCGCGTCGCGGCTAAGACGGCTGCCATCGGAGTGGTGAGCGCGGGCCTTCTCTTCGGCGCCGTCCCGGCGATCGCCTCCCTGGCGGCGGCTCCCAAGCCGGTCAGCTACACGTGCACCTCTGTTTCGGGCGTGGCCGCCGCCAGCCCCTACAAGCTGCTGATGGACGTGTCGGGCCCCCTCACCTCCACACCCGGTTCCACCATCGTGGTGACCTGGAAGCTGGGGCAGCCCGCCGCCTCGCCGAGCCTGGGCGTCCCCGCGGCGATCGCGGTGGGAGACCGGCTCGTGGTCGAGGCGGAGGTGGCGATCTCCGGCTCCCCCGTCCCGAGCTCCACGGGGAACCGGGAGGTCACGGGCACCTCCACTCCAGGGGCGGTCGCCTCCGGCGTGGCGCCGACGCTCCCCAGCGTGCTGATCACCCTGACCCCGACCGCGACGGGGGTCGTCGCGGTCCGGCCCGACGCCTTCACCCTCGTCCACCAACAGGCGGCGGGCACCGGCGTCGGCAGCAGCCTGTACGACTGCACGGTCGCGAACCCGGCGGAGGCGTCCGCCGCCGCGCTGACGATCACCGTGAACACCTCGGGGGCTGGCACCGGCACGCCCGGCACCAGCACCCCCACGAGCACGAGCACGAGCACAGGCACCCCGACGCCCACGCCCACCTACACCACGCCCGAGCCGACGGTCACCGTCACCCAGACCAAGACGTCGAAGCCCAGGAAGACCACGCAGATCGACAAGACCCCTGGAGGCGGCGCCGCGACGGGCGGCGGCGGAGAGGCCGGGCCCGACGCGCGGATGATCATGTTCGGTGGGGCGATGATGGCGGCGGCGGCCGGGATCGGCGGGCTGATGCTGCGCCGCCGTACCGCGACCAGGGGCTGACCGGGGCGCCTGGATGACCACCCCGCCGCCGGACGGCTGGCCGCCGAGGCATCCTCCCAGGCCCGCGCCGCCGTACGCCCAGGGGCCCGTCCACCCGGTCTACCCGCACCAGGGGCAGCCGGGATACGGCCCGCCGTACGAGCAGCCGTACCAGCAGTGGCCGCCCGAGCGGTTCGACGGCAGCAGGATCCTGCGCTCGGTGCTCATCCTGGCCGGGGTCGCCGGAGTGGTCACGGTCGTGGTGGGCCTGCTGCTCATGATGGCCTCGCCCGAGCAGTACGGCCTCGCGGACCAGCGCACCACGTTGCCGCCCCGCAACCCGGCCAACGCCACCGCGCCCGCCGACTCCTACTTCCAGGGGGCCCCGACCGAGCCGCCGCCGCTGCCGAGCGTCCCGCCCGCCCCCGCCATGCAGCCCTCGACCCCGGTGCGTCTGGTCATCAAGCGTCTGAACATCAACGCCCCGATCACCTCCGTCGGGCTCGACAAGCAGGGCGCGATCGAGGTGCCGTCGGCCGGCGACCCCAATCTGGTCGGCTGGTACAGGTCCGGCCCCACAGCGGGTGAGGCCGGACCGGCGATCATGCTGGGTCACAAGGACACCCGGTCGGGGAGCGCGGTCTTCAGCCGTCTCGGTGAGATCCGGAACGGCGACACGATCGAGGTGCACCGCAAGGACGGCATCATCGCGGTTTTCACGGTAGGCGGACTCGAACAGGCGGAGAAGACGGTGTTCCCGACGCAGCGCGTTTACGGCGAATCGCCCAACCCCCAGCTTCATCTGATCACGTGCGGCGGCACCTACGACCGCACGACCGGTCACTACACCGACAACGTCATCGCCTACGCGACGATGACCAGCACCCGCAGAGCATGAGCGCCGTGACAACGGCCGCGGAGGAGCCGGTCGAGAAAACCCGCGAGACCCCCGACCTCTCCTCCTTCGTGCGCCTGCGGCGGCACGGGCTGACGCTGGGGGCGCTCGTGGCGCTGGCCGCGACGGCCTACACGGTGCTCGGCCTGGTCAAGCTCTCCACCTTCAAGGCCAGCATCTTCGACCTGGCGATCTTCGACCAGGCCGTGCGTGGCTACGCGCACTTCGGGCCGCCGGCCGCGCCGACGGTCGGCATGTTCTACGGCCAGGGGATGGACTTCCTCCAGCTCGCCGACCACTTCTCGCCGATCCTGGTCGTCCTGGCCCCGCTGTACTGGATCCACGACGGCCCGGAGACCCTGATCGTCGCGCAGGCGGCGCTGCTCGCGCTGGCCGCCGTCCCCGTCTGGCACTACGCCGAACGCCGCCTCGGCCCGGTCTCCGCCCACCTGGTCGCGGCGGCCTACCTGGTGTCGTGGCCGGTCGCGCAGGTCGCCGGGTTCGACTTCCACGAGGTCGCCTTCGTCCCGCTGCTCAGCGCGATCATGATCGAGCGGGCCGACGCGGGCCGGATGCGCTTCGCGATACCCGCGGCACTCGGCATCCTGCTGGTCAAGGAGGACATGGGCCTGCTGGTCGCCGGGTTCGGGGTGTACCTGTTCGTCACCAGGCGGCGCATTGAGGGCGCGGGGTTCGTCCTGTTCGGGCTGGGCGCGCTCATGGTCATCCGCGGCGTGCTGATGCCGCTGCTCGGCTCGGCGGGCGCGGGGTTCCACTGGGCGTACGGCAACTGGGGCACGACCCTGGGAGAGGTCGCCCTGGGCGTCGCCCGCGATCCGCTGGGCGCGCTGTGGCAGATGGTCAGCCCCGAGGTCAAGGTGGACACCCTGGCCTTCCTGCTGTGGCCGATGCTGCTGACCGCCCTGCTGTCCCCGCTGGTCCTGGTGGCGGTGCCGCTCGTCGCGGAGCGCTTCCTGGCCGACAGGCCGCAGTGGTGGGGGCCTGACTACCAGTACAACGCCTTCGTCGTCGCCATCCTCGTCTGCGCCGCCGTCGACGGGGTCCACCGGCTCGCCGGGTGGCTGACCGCGCGCTCGTCCAGGAAGACCTCCGACCGGCCCTCCGGGCAGTCCCCCGAAGACCTGGCAGACGAACCTTCCGGTCCGCCCTCCGGATCGCCGTCTCCCGACAGGCCCGCCCGGCGGTTCTCCGGGCGGGAGCTGACCGGGCGCTGGGCGTTCGCGGTCTGCGTCATCGGCCTCACGCTCGTCCCCAGGTTCGCGCTGGGCAACCTCCTGGAGTCGTCGTTCTACGAGGGCGAGCCGTACGTCGCGGCGGCGCGCGAGGCGGTGGCCAAGGTTCCCGACGGGGTGGTGGTCGAGGCGGCCAACAACGTCGGTCCCGCGCTCACCGCGCGGACGACCGTCCTGCTCTGGGGGCCGCAGGCCCACGGGGCGCCGTGGATCGTGGCCGACGTGGCCCGGTGGACCTACCCGTTCGGCGCGCCCGAGGTGCAGCAGCAGCGGGTCGACGAGGCGCTGCGGACCGGTTACGTGAAGGTGTACGACCGCGACGGCTATGTGGTGCTGAACCGGCCCTCCTGAGATCCTCGCCTCTGTTGTAGCCTCGTATCGACTGCTGGCCGAACAATGCTCGGTTCGCGTGGGTGGGAGGCACTGTGGCAGAGGCGTACATCGTCGGAGCGGTCCGCACTCCGGTCGGCAGGAAGAAAGGCGGACTGTCCGCCGTCCACCCTGTCGACCTGGCCGCGCACACCCTCGGAGCGCTCGTCGAGCGCACGGGCGTCGACCCGTCGGCGGTCGACGACGTGATCATGGGCTGTGTCATGCAGTTCGGCCCGCAGAGCATGGACATCGCGCGCAACGCCTGGCTGTCGGCGGGCCTGCCGGAAAGCGTCGCGGGGGTGACCGTCGACCGGCAGTGCGGCTCCTCCCAGCAGTCGATCCACTTCGCGGCCCAGGGAGTGCTCTCCGGCACCCAGGACCTCGTGGTCGCCGCCGGGGTCGAGTCCATGAGCATCGTGCCGATGGGCTCCTCCATCACCGCCGCGCTGGAGAAGGGCATGCCCTTCCCGTTCGGCGACAGATGGGTCGAGCGGTACGGCAAGCAGGAGATCTCCCAGTTCCGCGGGGCCGAGCTCATGTGCGAGAAATGGGACCTGAGCCGTGAGGAGCTCGAGCGGTTCGCCTACGAGAGCCACCAGCGCGCGGCGAAGGCCGTGGCCAACGGCTATTTCAGGGACCAGATCGCCCCGGTCGACGGCGTCGAGGACGACGAGGGCCCGCGCGCGGACACCACTCTGGAGAAGATGGCCTCGCTGAAGACGCTGCGGGACGGCGGCCGGATCACCGCGGCGACCTCCTCGCAGATCTCCGACGGCTCGGGAGCCCTTCTGATCGCCTCCGAGCAGGCGGTCCGCGACCACGGCCTGACCCCGAGGGCACGGATCGTCACCCTGGCGCTCACCGGCGACGACCCCGTCTACATGCTGACCGCGCCCATCCCCGCGACCCGCAAGGCGCTGGGGAAGGCGGGCCTGTCCATCGACGACGTCGACGTCACCGAGATCAACGAGGCGTTCGCCCCGGTCCCGCTCGCGTGGATCAGGGAGATCGGCGCGGACCCCGCCAAGGTCAACCCCAACGGCGGCGCGATCGCCCTGGGCCACCCGCTGGGCGGGACCGGCGCGATCCTGATGACCAAGCTCCTGCACGAGCTGGAGCGCACCGGCGGCAGATACGGCCTGCAGACGATGTGCGAGGGCGGAGGCCAGGCCAACGTAACGATCATCGAGCGCCTCTGACCCGGCGTGCGTCACCGGCCCGCGTGGCCGTTGAGCGCGATTGAGCGCGATTGAGCGCGGCTGAGTGTGGCTGCGTGCGGCTGAGCACGGCGAACGCCTCGGTCCCCGAGAATTCGGAGACCGAGGCGTTCGTGTCGTCAGCGACCGCCCTTGCCCGGGATCCGGCGCGGCTGACGGGTCGGCCTCATCGGTGTGGGAGGCATCGGCACGCGCCGGGGCGCCGCCGGAGGCAGCTTCCGCTCGGGAAGCCCGGGAAGCGGGAGGCTGGGCTTGACGGTCTTGTCGTCGCCGTCGTGGTTTCGGACAATACGAATTCGCATATGGACTCCTTGAGGATCATGACGACGCGGCCGTACGCCGTGCCGGAAACTCAGCTGCCGCGTCAGACGGACGGGACCGGAGAGCTGAGAGCGGGCGGATCAGTCGAGGCTGATCGACGCCGGCTTCCTAGGAGTTAATCCACATGCGAGCACCGTACGGTGGCCGCTTCGAGCGGTGCAAGTCATTTATCGCCGACCGCGGGCGGACGCTCTTCCTGGAGAGCGGCCCCGCGGAGAGCGGTCTTCCGCAGGAGCGGCCCTCAGGAGAGACGGTTTTCGGAGGAGACGGGCGGCGGTGGCTGCTGCTGGTCCCCGTCCGGCAGCCGCCGCCCGTCAGCCCGGCGGACAGGCGCGTTCCGGCCTCCCCCGAGGCGGTGAACGGCGACTGCCTTCCGGGCGTCCCCCCGTACGACCCAGACTAGAAGCGAAGAAAGGGCAGGAGATGAGACTTCCAACAACCTGAAAGCGTCATCGTCCCGCCCTTGAACTCCTGGCGCGCGAGGGCTACTTCTTCGGGACGCGGGCCACGCAGAAGACGGTCTGGCCGAACGGCGGCCTGATGAAACGCTCGATGAAACGGGTGGTCGGCACCACCGTGCGGTCGTAGATCTTGACCAGGCGGGGGTCGGGGTAGCCGACGCCGCCCCGGCGGACCGCGAGCCACCAGGCGATGCCGCCGAGGAAGTTGATCGGCTTGAGCACGTCGATGTCCAGCCCGGCCTTGGAGACCGTCCTGCGCAGGGTCGCGGGGGTGTAGCGGGTGACGTGGCCGACCTTGCGGTCGAAGTCTCCGTACAGCTGCATGTAGCCCGGCACCCAGATGACGATGCGGCCGCCGGGCAGGGTGACCCTGGCCAGGGACCGCAGGGCCTCGACGTCCTCCTCGATGTGCTCCAGGACGTTCATCATCACGACGGTGTCGACCTTCTCACCGATCGGGATGTCGGTCGGCAGGCCGAACTGCAGGACGTCGATGTCGTCGCGGCCCGCGAAGCGCTTGTTCAGCTGCTCGACGCAGTAGGGGTCGAAGTCGCTGACCACCAGCCTGTCCAGGCGGGGAAGGAACGCCTCGGCGAAGTGGCCGAGCCCCGAGCCGATCTCCAGCATGGACCTGCCCACGTGCGGGGCGACCATGTCGAGCTCGTACTGCCGGTAGTTCTTGGCTTCGTCCCCACCCAGGTGGTTCTCCAAGGCCTCGTCACCGGCCGCCGGTTGCACTACGCGGTCATACCCAGACATGCGGTTCCGTCCAGCTCACTCAAGGAAACCGTGGGGACCACGGCTAGGGACAGGCAAAGAGTCTAGTAGGGCTTCTCCGAGAGCGACCCCCAAACCGCCCGTGGCGTCCTAGCATGGCACCCGCATGGAAACTGCCTTCGTCGGCCGTCGCGCAGAGACGGCACAGGTGATCCGGCTGCTGCGCGAGTCGCGCCTGGTCACGCTCACCGGGCTGGGCGGCGTCGGGAAGACGCGCCTGGCGCGCCGGGTCGTCGAGGAGATCTCACAGGAGTTCCCCGGCGGTTGCTGGCAGGTCGAGCTGGCCTGCCTGACCGATCCGCACCTGCTGCCCGGGACCGTCGCCGACAGCGTGGGCGTCGCCGACCAGTCCGCCCGCCCCCCGCAGGAGCTCCTGGCCGACTGGCTGAGCCCGCGCAGGGCGCTGCTCATGCTCGACAGCTGCGAGCACCTGGTCGACGCGGTGGCCTCGCTGGCCGACACCCTGCTGCGCGCCGCGCCCGGCCTCAGGGTGCTGGCCACGGGCCGTCAGCCGCTGGGCGTGTCGGGCGAGCACGTCTATCCCGTCCCGACGCTCCCGCTCGACGACGCGGTGGCGTTGCTGCGCGAGCGCGCGGGCCTCACAGAAGGCCTCACGGACGACCCGGCGGCGAGCAGGGCGGTGGACACGGCGGCGGGCACGGCGGTGGACCCGGCGGTGGACACGGACGGCATGGCCGAGCTCTGCGAAAGACTCGACTGCGTCCCGCTGGCGATCGAGCTGGCGGCCGTACGGCTGCGCACCACGTCGCCGGAGCGGCTCATCCGGGAGCTGGGCGACCGCTACCGGCTGCTGGGCGGCGACGGTGAGGGCGGCGACGGCGAGGGGAACGGCGCGGTGGGCGGCGGGAACGCCGACAGGCGCGGGGACATGGCCGCCGTGCGGCACGGGTCGCTGCGCGCGGCCGTCGGCTGGAGCCACGAGCTGTGCACTCCCGCGGAGCGGCTCCTGTGGGCCAGGCTCTCCGTGTTCGCCTCCGGCTTCGACCTCGAGGCCGCCGAACAGGTCTGCGCGGGCGGGCCGCTCCCCGCCGCGCTGGTGCTCGAGGCGCTGACCGGGCTGGTCGAGAAGTCGCTCGTGCAGCGGGAGGAGCACCCGACCGGCGTACGGCTGCGCATGCTGGACACCGTCAGGGAGTTCGGCGCCGAGTGGCTGCGCAGACTGGGCGAGACCGACGCGGTCAGGGGTCGTCACCGTGATCACTACCTCGCTCTGGCCAGGCGGTGCGCCGTCGAGTGGCCGGGGCGGCAGGTGGAGTGGTACGGCCGCATGCGGGCCGAGCGGCGCAACTTCCGCAAGGTGTTCGAGCTATGCCTGGCCGATCCCGGGTGGTCGCGGACGGCCCTGGACCTGGCGGGGTCCCTGTGGTTCCTGTGGGTCTGCTGCGGCATGGCGCGCGAGGGACGCCACCACCTGGAGGACGCCCTGCGGTCGGACTCCAGGCCCGGCCCGGAACGGACCAGGGCGCTGTGGGTCTGCGCCTGGGTCGCCGTCCTCCAGGGCGACCTCACCACCGCGCGGGAACGGATCGCCCGCTGCAGGGCGGAGGACTTCGACGGGGCGGCCGCCGGGTACGTCGCCCAGATCGAGGGGCTCCTCGCCCTGATGCGCAGGGAGTTCTCCCAGGCGGCCGAGCTGCTCGAGGAGGCCGTCGCCCGGCACGCCGCGGAGGGCGACCTGCTGTCGGGGCTGCTGCCCTCCCACACGCTGGCCGCCCTGAGTCAGCTCGCGGCGGGCAGGCCGGAGGAGACCGGCAGGATCCTCGCGCGGGGGCAGGCGCTCTGCGAGGCGTACGGGGAGCAGTGGAACCGCGCCCAGATGGAGTACGTCCTCGCCTGGGCCGAGCACGCCAAGGGGCGGGTCCGGGGGGCGCTCAGGCACGCCAGGGCCGCGCTCGCCGGGGCGCGGCTCTTCGAGGACCTGCTGCTGACGGTCGCCTGCGTCGAGCTGGCCGCCTGGGCCGCGGCGTCGGGAACCCCCGCCGCCCCCGACACGGCGGCGACGGCGGAGACACGGAGACCGGCGGCGACGGCCCTGAGGACGGCGGGCGGCGCGGCGCTGCTCCTGGGGGCGGCCCAGGCCGTCTGGGACTCCTCCGGGCTGCCGCAGTTCAGCTCCCCGATTTTCATCGTCGTCAGGCAGCGGGCCGTCACCCGGGCCGTCGAGGTTCTCGGCGGTGCAGAATTCGATACCCGCTTCGCCGAGGGGAAGGTCCTTGACCTGCGCGTTGCCGTGAAATATGTACTGGAGGAGAAGATCCCGTAACCGGTGCTGTCAGATCTCACCGGGTCTGCCGCCGGTTCCGTGGTTGGCTTGCCACCTCACGCGGAGGGGCGAGGAATCGGTGGCGGAGACGCGGATACGTCGGGACAACGTCCCGGCGGAGACGAGCAGCCTCGTCGGGCGGGAAGCCGAACTCGACGAGCTCGCCGTGCTGGTCGGCCGGTCCCCCCTGGTGACCCTCACCGGAGTGGCGGGGGTGGGCAAGTCCAGGCTCGCCGTCAGGACCGCGGCCCGGCTCCGTGACTCCTTCAGCGACGGGGTGTGGGTCGTCGAGCTGTCCGGGGAGCAGAACGGCAGCCTGATCGGCCACACCATCGCCGCGGTGCTCGGCCTGAGGGAGCAGGCGGTGCGGCCCCAGGCCGAGGTGCTCGCCGACTTCCTCGCCGACAAGCGGCTGCTTCTGGTCCTGGACACCTGCGACCACCTGATCGACGCGTGCGCCGCGCTGCTGCGCCGGATCCTGTCCGACGCCCCCCACGCCAGGGTGCTCGCCACCAGCCGCCAGCCGCTCGGCCTGCCGGGGGAGCGGCTCATGCCGATCGAGCCGTTCGCCGTGCCCGAGGGCGCGGAGGCCGCCACGTCCGCGGCGGTGCGGCTGTTCACCGAGCGGGCCAACGCGCTGGTGCCCGACGTCGTCCTCGACCCGCAGCAGGTCGCCGAGGTCTGCCGCAGGCTCGACGGCATCCCGCTCGCCATCGAGCTCGCCGCGCGGCGGCTGCGGGCGCTGTCGGTCCCGCAGGTCGCCGAACGGCTCGACGACCGTTTCGCGCTGCTCGTCGGCGGGAGCCGTACCCCGCTGGGACGCCACCAGACCATGCGCACCGCGGTCGGCTGGAGCCACGAGCTGTGCACCGCCGCCGAGCGCCTGCTCTGGGCGCGGCTCTCGATCTTCGCGGGCGGTTTCGACGCCGACGACGCGTGGGCCGTCTGCGCGGACGGGCGGCTCGCCGCGCTTCCGCTGTCCCGGCTGGTGGACAAGTCGATCCTGGTGGCCGAGGGGTCGCGCTACCGGATGCTCGGCACGATCCGCGACTACGGCAGGGAGTGGCTGCGCCGCCTGGGCGAGGAGGAGATGATGGCCGCGCGCCACCGCGGGCACTACCTGGCGCGGGCCCGCAGGGCCGAGGCCGAGTGGTACGGCCCGCGGCAGGCGCAGTGGGCGGACTGGGCCCGCAGGACCATGCCCGACCTGGAGGCCGCCCTCGCCAACGACGACGGCTTCGACCTGGTCACCGCGCTCTGGTTCGTCTGGTGCTGTCTCGGCGGGGTGAGCCTCGGACGCCGCCACCTGGAGCGGATGCTGGACACGCACGCCGATCCCGGCCCCGCCCGCACCAAGGCCCTGTGGGTCTGCGCGTGGGCGGCGCTGGCCGCGGGCGACACGGCCGCCGCGGGGCGCAGGGCCGAGGAGGCCTACGCGGCGGCGATGGCGGAGGGCGACCTGGTCGCCGCGGGATGCGCCAGGCAGAACGCCGCGGCGACCGCTCTCCTCCTCGGCGACCCCGACGAGGCCGCGCGCCTGGCGGCCGAGTCCGCCGGGCTGTTCGAGGAGGCGGTCCGCGGGCGGCGCGTCCACATCGGGCTGCCCGTCGCCGAGATGACGCTGGCGATGGCGCACAGCCTCAGGGGCGAGTTCGACCTGGCCGTCGAGGTCCTCACCCGGCAGTGGGCCAGGTGTGCCGAACGGGGCGAGCTGTGGGCGCGTTCGTACGGTGACCACGTGCGTTCCCACGCCGAGCTGGGCAGGGGGAAGGTCGACGCCGCCGAGGCCTACGCGCGCGCCGCGCTGGAGGTGAAGTGGCGTCTCGGCGACGCGCTCGGCGCGGCCATGGCGATGGACCAGCTCGCCGCGACCGCCGCGGCGCGCGGAGACGGGCGCAGGGCCGCCTGCCTGCTCGGCGCGGCCTGGCGGATGTGGACGACCTCCGGCCTTCCCGAGCTGGGGGCGTCCCCGTACGCGACCCCTCGGGAGCGCACCGAACGGCAGGCGAGGGCACTGGTCGGCGACATCGTGTACGAACGCGCGTTCGACGGGGGAATGGTTCTGGATTTGGACGCGACTGTCGCGCGGATCCGGGACACCGAGGGCTTCGATCACCTTTAGCATGAATGCGCATGCCGCGAGGAGACTGTGGGATGAGCGCGTTCGTCGGTAGGCGCGGCGAGGCCGCCGAGATCACGGCCCTGCTCGAGCAGGTGCGGCTCGTCACCCTGTCCGGCGTCGGCGGTGTGGGCAAGACCCGGCTCGGCCTCGAGCTCGCCAGGACGATCGCCCCCGGGGCCGCGGTCGTCGACGTCGCCGAGGTCGACGGGCCGCAGGCGCTGGCCCCCGCCGTCCTGGACGCCCTGGCCGCGTCCACCGGGTCCCTGCTCGTGCTGGACACCTGCGAGGCCCTGGTCGAGGAGGTCGCCTCGCTGGTGAGCGAACTGCTCACCGCCGACCCCGTGCTCCGCGTCCTGGCGATCGGCCGGCAGTCGCTCGCCGTCCCCGGCGAGCACCTGCGGGTGCTGACCGGCCTGCCCGCCGAGGACGCGTGCGCGCTGCTCGCGGACCTGACCGGCGCGTGGCTTCCCGAGGTGTGTGACAGGCTGGACGGCCTTCCCCTGGCGATCGAGCTGGCCGCGGCGCGGCTGCGCACGATGCCCGTCACGGACTTCCTGGCCGGGCTGGACGACCGCTTCGGCCTCCTCGTGGACGAGGACAGGCGGGGCCCGTCCCGGCACAGGGCGCTGGCCACCTGCGTCGGCTGGAGCCACCAGCTGTGCACGACCGGGGAACGACTGTTCTGGGCGCGGGCCTCGGCGTTCGCGGGGGAGTTCGACCTCGAGGCGGTGACCTACGTCTGCCAGGACGAGACCCTCGGCGTGGAGGACATGGTCGACGTGGTCGCGGGCCTGGTCGACAAGTCCGTGCTGCTGCGCCGTGAGACCCCGGCGGGGGTCCGGTTCCTGATGCTCGACGCCACGCGCGAGTTCGGCGCGGGATGGCTCGCCCTGCTCAGGCAGGAGGACGAGATACGGCTCCGCCACCACGACTTCTACCTCCGCCTCGCCCGCCGCGCGGAGGCGGAGTGGCCGCGGCTCCAGGTGCGCTGGCACCGCAGGCTGCGCCTTGAGGCCGCGAACCTCCGGCTGGCGCTCGAGACCGGCATGGACGTCGGGACGGCCCTGGACCTGGCCGGGACGCTCTGGCCCCTGTGGGTGTGCTGCGGCTTCCACGAGGAGGGGCGCGGTCACCTCGACAGGGCGCTGACCCTGGACCGGGCGACGGGGCCCGCGCGCACCAGGGCGCTGTGGGTGTGCGCGTGGGTCGCCACCCTCCAGGGAGACCTGCGGGGGGCGGAGGAGCGGCTGTCGGAGTGCCGGGCGGGGGACCCGGGGGGCCACGCGACGCCGTACGTCGAGCAGCTCGCCGCGCAGGTCGCGGCCCGGCGCGCCGAGACCGCCGACGCCGTGCCGCTCATCCAGGAGGCCCGCGACCGCTGCGCGGGCCGTGTCCTGCCGCTCCTGCCCGTGCTGCTGCCCGGCTACACCGTCGTGGCCGCCTCCCTGCTGGCCGTGGGGGACGTGGACGCCGCCGTCGAGGTCCTCGCCGACGGTCTGGAGCTCTGCGAGGCGTGCGAGGAACTCTGGACCCGCTCCCACCTGTGCCACCTCCGCGCCCAGGCGGACTGCCTGCGCGGCGACGTCGCCGCCGCGGGGGAGCACGCCCGGGAGGCGCTGCGGACCGCCCGCCTCTTCGACGACAGGGCGGCTCAGGCGGCCGGGGTCGAACTGCTCGGCGTGCTGGCGGTCGCCGATCGCCGGGTCGAGGAGGGCGCGGCGCTGCTGGCGGCGGCGGGGGAGGCCTGGGGGAAGCTCGAGGGCGAGCACCCGCGTTCGCCCGTTCTCGCCTCGATCAGCGCCTCCGCCGCGTTCGTCGTCGAACGCCTGAGCCCGGGAGATCTCTGCGCGCGCGGGGAGAAGTTCGACCTCGAAACGGCGGTGAGTATTGCACTCGGGGAGAGGGAAACCCCACCGGGAGGCGGTCGGCTGACCCGTTCGTGACCCTGGCGGAGTGCGATGTGCGCCGAGTGCGACGCGCGCTGAGTGGGTGGAAGGAGCGCGAAGCGTTGGAAACCAGACCGTGGTGGCGCGGGAACCTCCCCGCGGAGACGAGCAGCCTCATCGGCCGTGAGACCGAGGTCGGGCAACTGCTCAAGCTCCTGACCGAGACCCCGCTGGTCACGGTCACCGGCGCCGGAGGCGTCGGCAAGTCGCGGATCGCCGTCAGGGCCGCCGAGCAGTGCCACGGCTCGTGCCCCGACGGCGCATGGCTGGTCCGGCTGTCCGGCGAGCGCGACGGCGACCTGCTCGCCCACGTCGTCGCGGCCGTGCTGGGACTGTGCGAGGAGTCGCCCAGGCCCCAGGTCGAGGCGCTCGTGGAGTTTCTCACCGGCAGGAGTCTGCTGCTGCTCCTGGACGCCTGCGAGCATCTCACGACCGCCTGCCGGGCCCTCGTCACCGACATCCTGGCCGGCGCGCCGGGGGTGCGGATCATCGTGACCTCCCGGCAGGCGCTCGGGCTGCCTCAGGAGGCGCTGCTGCCCGTCGAGCCGTTCGAGGCGCCCGCGCCGGGGCTTGGGCCCGTGCCGGCGGCCGACGACGCGCTCAGGCTCTTCCTCGACCGCGCGGGGGCCGTACGTCGCCCCCAGGGCGCTCAGGAGGGCCCTGAGACGGGCGCTGAGACGGGCGCTGAGACGGGCGCTGAGACGGGCGTTGAGACAGGCACTGAGGCGGGCACCGAGACAGGGGCCGAGACAGGGGCCGAGACGGGCGCTGGAGTGGACGACGCCGCGCCGGGGGCGGGCGCGGAGACGGAGACGGCGCTGAGGGCGGCCGCGAGGATCTGCAGGCGGCTCGACGGCATCCCGCTCGCCATCGAACTGGCCGCGGGATGGCTCAGGGACCTGCCGGTCGAGCGGCTCGCCGACCGTCTGGAACGACGCTTCGAGGAGCTGTTCACCGGCCTGACGCCGATCCCCCGGCACCAGACCGTGCGCGCGGCCCTGAGCTGGAGCCACGAGCTGTGCGGCCCGGGGGAACGGCTGCTGTGGGCGCGCCTGTCGGTCTTCCCGGGGAGCTTCGACGCCGAGGCCGCCCTGTGGGTCTGCGGGGACGAGCACCTGCCCGACGTGCCGGGCCTGCTGGTCCACCTGGTCGAGAGGGCGCTGCTCGTCCGGGTCCCCGGCGGCTACCGGCAGCCGGACACGGTCAGGGAGTACGGAGGGGAGCGGCTCCTCGGCCTCGGCGACGAGGCCAGGCTGGTCCTGCGGCACCGCTGCTACCACCTCGACCTCGCCCGCAGGGCGGACGCGGCCTGGTACGGCCCACGGCAGGAGGAGTGGGCGGCCAGGCTGAACTTCTCGCTCACCGACCTCCGCCTCGCCCTCGCCTCCCCCTCGACCCCGCTGTCCGTCGAGCTCGCCGGGACGCTCTGGATCCTGTGGCTGTGCCTCGGCCGGTCACGGGAGGGCCGCCACCACATGAGACGGGCGATCGACGCCGCCCCCGTCACCGACCCCGCGCTGCCCAGGCTCCTGTGGGCCGACGGCTGCGTGGCCCTCGCCCAGGGAGACCTGGAGTACGGCCGCCGCAGGATCGAGGCGGCGCTGCCCGCCGCCCTCGGCTGGGACGACCACGCGGCGGCGGGACACGCCCGGCTCAGGCTCGCGGGGAGTTCGCTGCTCGCCGGGAACCTCGACGAGGTCGAGCCCGACGTCGAACGCGCCCGGGAGCACTTCGGGACGGCGGGCGGCGCGACCGTCGGCGAGCCGCTCGCCCTGGTGATCCTCGCCATGGCGGCCATCTGGCGCGGCGACTTCACCGGGGCCGTCTCCGCCCTCGAGGAGATGCGGAGGCTCTGCGACGCGCGCGGCGAGCGCTGGGCCCGCGCCTGCGGCGACTACGTGCTCTCCGTCGCCCAGCTGGGCCTCGGCCGGGTGGCGGAGGCGACCGCGGCGGCCAGGAGGTCACTGGAGGTCAAGTGGCGTTTCCGCGACGCGAGCGGCGTGGTGCTGGCCGTGGACCAACTCGCCGTGATCGCCGCGATCCAGGGGGACGGCCGTCGCGCCGCCAGGCTCCAGGGGACGGGAACGCGACTTTCCGCGCTCTTCGGACTGCGCAGACCCGCCCCGGAGGGCATGTCCGAGCCCGGAGCGGTCGCCGAGCGCACGGCCAGGCAACTGCTCGGCGACGACGTCTACGACGCGCTGTTCGCCGAGGGCCACGACGACGACCCCGGCTCCGCCGTCGCCTACGCCCTCGGCTGACCGTCAGGACGCGCGGAGGCGTCTTCGCACCCACCGGCTCTACCGGCTCCGCGGGGCTCCCCGATCCGTCCGGTCCGCCGTACCCGTACGGCTCTCCGCGTCCGCGCGGCTCTCCGCGCCCGTCTGGTTCTCCGTGTCCGTCCGGTCTCGCGTGTCCGTCCGGTCCGCCGCGCCCGTACGACTCTCCGTGTCCGTACGGCTCTCCGTGCCGGTCCGGTCCGCCGCGCTCGACCGGCTCTCCGGAAGCGCCGGCTCCCTCGTGCCCGCCGGGCTCTCCACGGCGGGGTCGGGGGAGGCCAGCCATTCGTCGATCTCCCTGAGGAGCTCCTTGCGCACGCTCTCGGGGGCGGCCGACGCCCTGATCGACTGCCGGGCGAGTTCGGCCAGCTCGGCGTCGCGGAAGCCGTACACGTGTCTCGCCAGCTCGTACTGGGGCAGCAGCCGCGCGCCGAACAGCAGCGGGTCGTCCGCGCCGAGCGCGATGGGCACTCCCGCCTCGAACAGCCGCCGCAACGGCACGTCCTCGGCCCGCTCCGCGACCCCGAGCCCGACGTTGGAGGTCGGGCAGACCTCACACGCGATCTGCCGGTCCGCGAGGCGCTCCATCAGCCGCGGCGACTCGGCCGCCCGCACGCCGTGCCCGACCCGGTCCGCGCCCAGAGCGTCCACGCACTCGGCCACGCTCGCCGCGCCCAGCAACTCCCCGCCGTGCGGCACGGCCAGCAGCCCCGCCCGCCTGGCCAGCCTGAAGGCTCCGTCGAAGTCACGGGCCCGGCCTCTGCGCTCGTCGTTGGAGAGCCCGAACCCGACCACGCCCTGGTCCATGTGGTGGGAGGCGAGGCGGGCGAGCGTCTTGGCGTCCAGGGGGTGCCGGGTCCGGTTGGCGGCGACCACGACCGCGACCCCGACGCCCGCGTGGGCGGCGGCCCCGCGCGCGGCGTCCAGCATCAGCTCCAGGGTCGAGGTGAGTCCGCCGAACCGGTGGGCGTACCCGGAGGGGTCCACCTGGATCTCCAGCCAGCGCGAGCCCTCCGCCGCCTCGTCCTCGGCGGCCTCCCGCAACAGCCGGTAGACGTCCTCGGGGCGCTGCAGGACCGTCCGCGCGATGTCGTAGAGCCGTTGGAAGCGGAACCAGCCGCGCTCGTCCGTCGCCCGCAGCCGGGGAGGCCAGTCCTCCTCGAGGGCGTCCGGCAGGTGCAGCCCCTGCTCCCTGGCGAGCTCGATCAGGGTGGTGTGCCGCATCGAGCCGGTGAAGTGCAGATGCAGGTGGGCCTTTGGCAGGTCGGTGAGCGGGCGTGGCATTTCCATATGGTGCCGTACGCCGGGCGCTCCTTGGTGCGGTACGCCGTGCCCGCCGCGGTCGTTCTCCCGGCCGACTCGCGGTCAAGGCTCTTCGAAGCGCCCCTGAGACCCCGCGAGGACGCCGGTTCGGGGATCCGGGACGGCGGCCGCACACGACGGCCGCACACGACGGCCGCACACGACGGCCGCACACGACGGCCGCACACGGCCGTGACGGCCGGGGCCCGCCGGTTCCGCGGCAGGGCGCGCCCTAGTGGGTCTGGCCCAGGAACTTGGCCACCCGGCTGACGCCCTCGACGAGGTCGTCGTCGCCGAGCGCGTAGGACAGGCGGAAGTAACCGGGGGTGCCGAAGGCCTCGCCGGGGACGAGGGCGACCTCTGCCTCCTCGAGGATCAGCTCGGCGAGCTCGGCGGACGTCTCGGGACGCCTGCCGCCGAAGTCCTTGCCCAGCAGCTCCTTGACCGACGGGTAGGCGTAGAAGGCGCCCTTCGGCTCGGGGCAGAGCACACCCGGGATCTCGTTGAGCATGCGGACCATGGTCTGGCGGCGGCGGTCGAAGGCCTCACGCATCTTCGCCACGGCGGACAGGTCGCCGGAGACCGCGGCCAGGGCCGCGATCTGGGCGACGTTCGAGACGTTGGACGTGGCGTGCGACTGCAGGTTGGTCGCGGCCTTGACGACGTCCTTCGGGCCGATCAGCCAGCCGACGCGCCAGCCGGTCATGGCGTAGGTCTTGGCGACGCCGTTCAGGACGACGACCTTGTCGGCCAGCTCGGGGACGACGGTCGCGATGCTGGCGAAGGTCGCGTCGCCGTACGTGAGGTGCTCGTAGATCTCGTCGGTGACCACCCACAGGTCGTGCTCGGCCGCCCAGCGGCCGATCGCCTCGACCTGCTCGGGGGTGTACACCGCGCCGGTCGGGTTGGACGGCGAGACGAACAGCAGGACCTTGGTGCGCTCGGTGCGGGCCGCCTCGAGCTGCTCGACGCTCGCGAGGTAACCGGTGGTCTCGTCGGTCACGACGTCGACCTGGACGCCGCCCGCGAGCTTGATGGCCTCGGGGTAGGTCGTCCAGTACGGGGCGACGACCAGCACCTCGTCGCCCGGGTCGAGCAGCGTGGCGAAGGCCTCGTAGACGGCCTGCTTGCCGCCGTTGGTGACCAGGACCTGGGCCGCGTCGACCTGGTAGCCGGAGTCGCGCAGCGTCTTCGCCGCGATGGCCTCCTTCAGCTCGGGCAGGCCGCCCGCGGGGGTGTACTTGTGGAACCTGGGGTTGCGGCACGCCTCGACGGCCGCCTCGACGATGTAGTCGGGAGTCGGGAAGTCCGGCTCGCCCGCGCCGAAGCCGATGACCGGGCGGCCCGCCGCCTTCATGGCCTTGGCCTTGGCGTCCACGGCGAGCGTGGCGGACTCGGAGATGGCGGAGATGCGCGCTGAGATGCGAGGACGGGTCATGCCTCCATGGTTACAGACCTGTGCCGTCGCCGCCGCCCCGCCTCCGTGATCGGCATTCGTGATCGGCCCGCGTGATTTCCCCGCCGCCTCGCGGGCAAGTGCCGCAAGCGACAGAAACAGGCAGTGACCTGGGCGATCACCTGCCGGTTCGACGTAGGGGCCATTCCCCCGTAGACTTCGGCAGGTCTCACCGCCACGTGCGTGAATCGGCGGTCAGACAGTGAGCCACGGACAAACTTCGGTCCAACCGATGTATGGTGGTTCATGTCTTAGGGCACTAGCGCAATTGGTAGCGCACCGGTCTCCAAAACCGGCGGTTGGGGGTTCGAGTCCCTCGTGCCCTGCGAGGAGCGGTCCGCGCATCAGGGCGTCTAGCGCGCCGCAGACATGCGTTGGACTCGACGGAGCAGGTGAGGACTGTGGCGATCGACACGCGCGGCGAAACCGCAGACAAGCCGAGCGGTGAGAAGAAGGCCAAGCGCACTTCTCCCGCCCTCTTCTATCGGCAGGTCGTTGCTGAACTTCGCAAGGTCATCTGGCCCACGCGCAAGGACCTTATTTCCTATACCACGATCGTCCTGATCTTCGTTCTGGTCATGGTCGGAATCGTGTCCGCGCTCGACGCGGTGCTCACCGAAGGTGTGCTGCGGATCTTCGGCGGAGCCTGAGCCGGCATCCGGCGGATCGCCCCCCGTAATTTCATCAGCCCATCGACGAAAGAGAATGAGCCACCGTGTCCGAGTCTTCACAGCCGGCCGGCGAGTCCCGCGAAAAGCGGACTGACGAGCCGGAAGAGGTCGTCGACGTCGCGGAGGACTCGCTCGACGAGTCCGACGAGTTCGACGCCGACGCCGACACCGAGACCGATGAGGTCGCGGCCGGCGGCGTCGACGAGGACGACGACGAGGACGACGAGGAAGAGACCGACGAGGACGAGGAGTCCGAGGAGGCCTTCGCCGGACAGGTCGACGAGGACGGTGACGTCCTCCCCGACGTCGATCCGGTCGAGGAGTTCAAGCGTCAGCTGCGCAGTCAGTTCGGCGAGTGGTACGTCATCCACTCCTACGCGGGCTACGAGAACCGCGTGAAGTCGAACATCGAGACGCGCACGCAGTCCCTCAACATGGAGGACTACATCTTCCAGGTCGAGGTGCCCACCCACCACGTGACCGAGGTCAAGAGCGGCAAGCGCCAGCTGGTCAAGGAGCGGGTGCTGCCCGGCTACGTGCTGGTCCGGATGGAGCTCACCGACGAGTCCTGGTCCGCGGTGCGCAACACGCCCGGTGTGACCGGCTTCGTGGGCCTGTCCAACAAGCCGAGCCCGCTGAGCCTCGACGAGGTGGCCAAGCTGCTGGCCCCCGAGCCCTCCGAAGAGGTCAAGAAGTCGACCACCAAGGTCTCGACCGCGACCGTCGACTTCGAGGTCGGCGAGTCCGTCACGGTCATGGACGGCCCCTTCGCCACCCTGCCCGCCACGGTCAGCGAGATCAGCGCCGAGTCGCAGAAGCTCAAGGTGCTGGTTTCGATCTTCGGTCGCGAGACCCCCGTCGAGCTCTCGTTCAACCAGGTCTCGAAGATCTGAGCGATCGCATAACCTAAGACGTTCGGTGGCCGTGTCTCGCGAAGCACGGCCTTCCGACATGCTCCCCGTGTCTGCGTGGGAGCCGCATCACCCCGATTAGGACCCGGAGAGAACCATGCCTCCTAAGAAGAAGATCGCGGCACTGGTCAAGGTCCAGCTTCCCGCTGGCCAGGCCACGCCCGCTCCGCCGGTCGGTACCGCCCTCGGTCCGCACGGCGTCAACATCATGGACTTCGTCAAGCAGTACAACGCTGCCACCGAGGCCCAGCGCGGCAACATCATCCCCGTTGAGATCACCATCTTCGAGGACCGCACCTTCACCTTCGTCACGAAGACGCCTCCGGCGCCTGAGCTGATCAAGAAGGCCGCCGGTGTGGCGAAGGGCTCGCCCGTCCCGCAGAAGGACAAGGTCGGCAAGCTCACCAAGGAGCAGCTGCGCCAGATCGCCGAGACCAAGATGCAGGACCTCAACGCCAACGACATCGAGGCGGCCGAGAAGATCATCGCCGGCACCGCCCGGTCGATGGGCATCACGATCGCCGACTGACGGACGCGGCGACCGGCTCTGAAGGCCGGCCGTGTGGACGCGACGACGTCCACGGGGCCGGGCGGTGCCGGAGAACGGCGGGTGCGCCGACGAACGCGCCCATCACCACAACGTCGAAGTAAGTGGAGGGGCCAGGCGCTGGCCCACACCACGAGCACTCGGATTCAACAGGAGTGAGCAAGTGAAGCGCAGCAAGGGATACCGCGCCGCGGAAGCCCAGATCGACAACGCGAACCTGTACAGCCCGGTCGAGGCCGCCAAGCTGGCCAAGGGGACCAACGTCGCCAAGTTCGACGCCACCGTCGAGGTCGCCCTGCGTCTGGGTGTCGACCCCCGCAAGGCGGACCAGATGGTGCGCGGCACCGTCAACCTCCCGCACGGCACCGGTAAGACCGCCCGGGTCCTGGTCTTCGCGACCGGTGACCGTGCCGAGGAGGCCCGCGCCGCGGGCGCCGACATCGTGGGCGCCGACGACCTGATCGACGAGGTCGCCAAGGGCCGCCTCGACTTCGACGCCGTCGTCGCCACCCCGGACCTCATGGGCAAGGTCGGCCGCCTGGGCCGCGTGCTCGGCCCGCGTGGTCTGATGCCGAACCCCAAGACCGGCACCGTGACCCCGGCCGTCGGCAAGGCCGTCACCGACATCAAGGGCGGCAAGATCGAGTTCCGTGTCGACCGGCACGCGAACCTGCACTTCATCATCGGCAAGGTGTCGTTCGACGATCGTCAGCTCGTCGAGAACTACGCCGCCGCCCTCGAGGAGGTGCTGCGTCTCAAGCCGTCCGCGGCCAAGGGTCGTTACCTGAAGAAGGTCACCTTCACCACGTCCATGGGCCCGGGCATCCCGGTCGACCCGAACGTGACGCGGGCGATGACCGCGGAGCTCGACGCCTGAGACATCTGAGACGTCCTGAATAGCAGACGTCTTCTCGGGAAGGCCTCAACCGAATGGCCATTCGGTTGAGGCCTTTCTTCGTTCTTCCGGAGGACGCGTGTGGCGATCTCCCGGCGTAGGGTCATAAACAAGTCCATCGGGGGACACGAAGGAGTGAAGACGAATGCGCCGATTGGCTCCCGCACTGACACTGGGAGCGGCCGTGCTGGTCGCGGTCACGGGATGCGGTGCGCAGAGCACCGGTTCCCTCGGAAACGTCAAGCTGGCCGCCGCCGAGGCGGTGCAGCAGAGCGCGCAGAGGGCCGGGGAGGTCACTTCCTACTCCGCGGACCTCGTGCTCGACGCCACTGATGGAGACAAGGGCGCCGGCAAGGTTCAGGGCACCCTGGTGTACCAGAGCAAGCCCCAGCTGGCGACCGACGTCACGCTGAGCACGATCGATCTCGGCGGGCAGAAGGTGCCCGGCGGAGCGAGGGTGATCCTCACCGGCGAAACGGTCTACGTGAAGTCGGAGCTGCTCAACAAGTTCGCCGGCACGACGAAGCCGTGGGCCAAGGCTTCGCTCTCCGACCTCGACGCCCAGGGCCAGGCGGGCGTCAGGGACTTCCTCACCCAGGCCCAGCAGTTCGACCTGGCCGGGACGGTCAAGTTGCTGACCGCGTCGAAGGACGTCAAGGCGGTCGGCACCGAGACGGTCGGCGGGGTCGAGACCACGCACTACAGCGGCACCTTCCCGGTGGCCGAGGCCGCGCAGGTCATCGACCCGGCCAAGCGGGAGCAGCTCGAGCAGCGGCTCTCGCAGGTGAAGGACGTGAAGTTCGACCTGTGGGCCGACGCCGAGAGCCTGCCCCGCAAGGTGACGCTCAGCGGCGCCGAGCAGGGCTCCTCGTTCAACCTGGTCACGTCCTTCAGGGGCTTCAACGAGCCCGTGACGATTTCGGCCCCGCCCGCCGACCAGGTGGGCGACCTGCCGAAGCACCCCGGTGGAGAGCTGCCGCAGAACTCCGGCGGAAACTGACACCCGTTCACGGCCCGTGTTCCCGGCAGACCGACCTGCCGGGAACACGGGCCGTGGCATGTGATTTGGCGTTCGCCCCGCAAAGGGCGTACGCTGTCAACGCCGAAGACCGCCGGTCGTTGTCAGGGCTCATGGCCTGACGACTTAAGGTTCCACGCAGTGGACGACCCGCGTAGGTGTGATGTGAGTTTTCATTAGGATTAACCTCCTCATGTGAGCCCCGTGCGCCTGCGCCCGGGGCTTGTTCGCGTCTGTGGGCTCTTGCCGGCGGCACATCTGGAAGGAGGCCCATGGCGAAGGCGGAAAAGGCAACGGCTGTAGCCGAGCTGAAGAGCAGCTTCGAAGGCTCCAGCGCTGCCGTTCTGACCGAGTACCGCGGTCTCACCGTCGCTCAGCTCAAGCAGCTGCGCGTTTCCCTCGGTGAGAATGCGAAGTTCGCCGTGGTGAAGAACACGCTGACCAAGATCGCGGCCAACGAGGCCGGGATCAGCGAGCTCGACGACCTGCTCGCGGGTCCGTCGGCGATCGCGTTCGTCAAGGGCGACGTGGTCGAGGCCGCCAAGAGTCTGCGTGACTTCGCCAAGGCCAATCCCCTCCTGGTCATCAAGGGCGGTGTCGTCGACGGCAAGTCGATGAACCCGGCCGAGATCAGCAAGCTTGCCGACCTCGAGTCGCGTGAGGTTCTCCTCGCGAAGCTGGCCGGCGCTCTGAAGGCGAAGCAGGGCCACGCGGCCGCCGTCTTCAACGCGCTGCCCACCAACATGGCTCAGCTGGCCGAGGCTCTGCGTGCGAAGCGCGAAGAGGCCGGCGAGTAGGTCCGCGCGAGCGGGCGCAGGGGATTAGCGCACACGTACCGCGGTCCCAGTTCTTAGTTTTTTGATTCATACGGAGGAACCACTATGGCGAAGCTCAGCACCGACGAGCTGCTCGAGGCCTTCAAGGAGATGACCCTCCTTGAGCTGTCCGACTTCGTGAAGCTCTTCGAGGACACCTTCGACGTCAAGGCCGCCGCCCCGGTCGCCGTCGCCGCGGCTCCGGCCGGCGGCGGTGCCGCCGCCGCCGAGGAGGTGGAGGAGCAGGACGAGTTCGACGTCGTCCTCGAGGCCGCCGGTGACAAGAAGATCCAGGTCATCAAGGAGATCCGCGCCCTGACGAGCCTGGGCCTCAAGGAGGCCAAGGACCTCGTTGACGGCGCTCCCAAGCCCGTCTTCGACGGCAAGGTCAACAAGGAGCAGGCGGAGAAGGCCAAGGCCGCCCTCGAGGCCGCCGGCGCCACCGTCACCGTCAAGTAACTCACTTGGCGTAAAGCCTCATCGGAAAGAGCGGGTCCACCAGGTGCCGGTGGCCCGCTCTTTCTGCGTTCTCCCCCCGGTGTTCTCCTCCCGGTTGTTCGCCGCGGAGTTCTCACTCCGTCGTTCTCCGTGTGGTTCCCGCGCTGTGTCCTCCGCGCCTTTCCGTGGTTTCTCACGCCTTTTTCCTCCTTCTCGGCCCGGCGGCCTTCTGCGGTCTCCGCCCGGTTGTCTCCTGCTCGCGCCGCGCCCTGTCGCCTCCCGCTCCGGCCTCGCCTCGCCGTCGCCGCGCCCTTCCGGGCGTCCGCCGTGCCGCCTCTCTCGCGCCGCCCTTCGCGCCGCGCCCTCCGGCAGGAGCCCGCGGGCGGCTTCCTGGCGAGGCCGGTCACAGGTTCGGTGATTTGCGACACTGTGTGTGATTTATGGCTATAAAGCCCCATAAGGGCCGTTGGGGGCGGCGAGCCCCGGTGTGGCCGTCAAAGAGCCCGGGGATCCTCTCGGGGCTCGTGGGTCCGTCCTGGGCGCGCGGAGGGCCCGTCGTCCCCGTCGGCCCCCGGGCGTCGCCGGGAGCTCGCCTTGCGGGGCTTGTGCCCGCTCGTCGGCGGGTGTCTTCAACCGTCGTCACGACCGGTGGATCGGTGGCGGATGGCCCTGGTCACCGCGAGATCGGTGGCGCCGCTCGGCGGAGGCCGCGAGATCGGCGGCCGAGGCCCGAACCGCCGGTCTCCGTGGGCGTGGACAACTCCGGGATAGGGTCCCCAAAGGCCTCCATGACGATCCGTTTGGCGGGTTATGATCCGGCGATCGGGGAGCTTTCGGTCTGGACGGTCGACGCCACGTGGTCACCGGTCCATGGGCCGGCGGACCTGCGATGGGAGAGAGCGCATGGGGGTGAACGCTGCTCGGCGGACTCACCCGCTGAAGATCGTCGGGCTGCTGCTGGTCCTGTTGGTCGTGGCGCTGCTGGCCGCGGCCTTCTGGCTGTGCGAGGCGTTGCGCGCCGCCCAGGCGGCGGCGGACGACCGTGAGGCGGCGATGCGGGCGGCCGGGGCGCACGCCCTCGACCTGCTCTCGGTCGGCCACAAGACCGTGGACGCCGACATCAAGCGCATCCTGGACACCTCGACCGGGGCGGCGCGGGCGGAGTACACCAGGACCGTCGGGACGCTCAAGGAGACGACCGTCAAGAACAAGGTTCTCCAGACGGGCGCGCTGCGCGCCTCGGGTCTCGTCTCCCTCAAGGGCGACACCGCCCAGGTGATGGTGGTCGGAGACGCGGTGATCCGCTGGGAGGGGAGCGAACAGGCCCCGCAGGAGCGGTTCTACCAGTGGAACATGGAAGTGACCAGGGTCGGGGCCTCCTGGCTCGTGTCGAAGGCGGAGCTGGTCCTGTGACGCGCGTCTCCCTGCTGCTGGTCGGGGTGCTGACCGCCCTGGCGCTCTCGCTCGCGGCCGTGGTCGTGATCATGTCCGTCGACCTGAACCGGCTGCGTTCCGACGAGGCCGCCGGGCAGGAGGCCCTCGCGACCGCCCGCTCGGTCGCCGCCGACATGCTGTCGTACGACTACCGTACTATCGAACAGGATTTCGCAAGGGCGCGTGGTTACACCACGGGCAACCTCAGCCAGTACTACCGGCAGCTCACCACGAGCCTGGTGCCGACGGCCAGGAAGCAGCGGACCGTCCAGCAGGCCACGGTGGCCGGGGCGGCGGTCGAGTCGGCGGGTTCCGACCGGGCGGAGGTGTTGCTGTTCGTGAGCATGAGCACGGTGCGGACCCTTCCCGGGGACAAGCAGCCCCGGCGACAGGTCAGGCAGAACCGGGCCCGTCTGGTCATGGTCAAACAAGACTCTCACTGGCTGGTCTCCGAGCTGTCCACGCTGCTCGGAAACCCTCCGCCCGGCTAGTCGGCGTGGCGCTTCATTCAATTGTTATCAAAGTCTGTGTTTGGGGCTGGTTTGGTCCCGGGTAGATCAGCCATGGCAGTGTCGACCGTCAGTCGCTCGTCGGCTGGCGGCCGATCGGCCGCGTGACGCAGCGTCAGCCTCCCCAGGTCATGGGCTCGACCTGGATTCAGGGGTGTGCGCAGGTCACACGATGGGCAAACTCCCAGCGTCTCGGCTGTTCCTTGGCTGAAATGTCGGCTCGCGGGCTTGACGTTTCGGCTCTGACGGGCGATGCTGCGACCAACGTGGAGCGTGCAGCGAGAGTGAAGTGGACAGGTGTATGCCGTTCGGCTACACTGCCCCTTTGCGCTGCCCTTTGACGACCCGCTTCTTTTGGTGCTCCGATGCATGGTCGTCTGGCGTGCGTGTAGTCAGTCCGCCGCGAGCCCTCGGAAGGACATCTGTTGGCAGCCTCGCGCAACGCCTCCGCCGTACCCGCTGGTCCCCGTCGTGTGTCTTTCGCACGAATTCAGGAGCCGCTCGAAGTTCCTGACCTTCTCGCCCTGCAGACCGAGTCCTTCGACTGGCTGCTCGGCAACGAGAAGTGGAAGGGGCGGGTCGAGGCGGCTCGCCAGGCCGGGCGCAAGGACGTTCCGGCCCAGTCGGGCCTCGAAGAGATCTTCGAGGAGATCAGTCCCATC
>NZ_BSEV01000026.1 GCF_027922005.1 Streptosporangium carneum
GAAGGAGGTGCGGAAGGGGGCGACGAGGGGCATCGCGATGCGGCGGAGTTCGATTCCGGTGATCTTCATGGTGTGGTGCGGCCTGGGCCGTGTCTCCCTGGTGGTGAGGCGGTGAGGTTGCCGATGCGGGCCCGGGGGCGGGCCGGGGGCGGATCAGCTGGGGCGTTGCACGATGTAGCTGGTCTTCTGGTGGAAGCCGACGACCTGGGCGCCCTGCGCCATCAGGCCGCCGAGCACCTCGCGGACGGCCTGCCGCCAGGCGCGGGCGGCGCCGGGGTCGGTGTGCCGCAGGGTCTCGATGTCGGCGGGCAGGGCGACCAGCAGGACGGGGGCGTCGGTGTTGCCGGGGACGGGGTGGCCGTCGTGGTCGTGTAGGGCGACGGCGGTCTCGGCGGGGATCGAGGTGGGCTGAGGGGTGCCCGCGACGGCGGCGATGACGCGCGGCGCGGTCAGCGGCCAGGTGGCCAGGACGCGGTCGGTCTCGTCGCCCGCGTTGATCACATCACCCATGACTCCATAGAAGGAGGGCAGGTACTCGGTGGGGCGGGCGCCGAGTTTGGCCAGGTTGAAGTGGGCGTTGCGGCGGACGAGGGGGTCGTAGGTCCAGGTGATGTGGTTCAGGCCGCGCTCCAGGGCCCAGTCGCGCTGGTGGAGTTTGAGGGCGAGGCCGATGCCGTGGCCGGTGGCGGTGCCGGTGATGTGGGAGTGCAGGGCGCGTCCGGCGGGGGCGGCCAGGAACGCCACCGAGGCGCCGATCAGGCGGTCGTCGCGGTAGGCGCCGGTCACGTAGTTGCCTGCGTGGGACAGGGCGCGCATCATCTCCACGCCGACCGGCGCGCCGGCTGGATCCGACGATCGCCAGATCTCGCCGAACAGGCGGTACACGTCCTCGAACTCCTCGAGGTGGTGGAGCTCGCGAAGACGGATCCCGGTCGCGGTCACGTCGAGCTTGGCCCCGCTCATCGCAGCACCGTGCCGAGGAGACGCCGCACGTTGCCGCCGAGGATCTTGAGGATGTCCTCCTCGGGCAGCCCGCGCCCGACGAGGGCCTCGGTGACCAGAGGCAGGCCGCGCGGCCCTTCGAGCCCGGGGATGGAGGCCAGGGGGTCGATGTCGCCGTAGCCGATGTCCTCGCAGCAGGGCGGCGTCGTGTCCGAGATCACCTCGCGGACGAAGTCGGGGCCGAGGCCGACGTGGTCGATCCCCGCGACGCCCACGATGTGCTCGATGTGGTCGACCAGGCGGCCGACGGTGTAGTCGGCGGGATCGTCCGTCAGGAAGGGGGCGAAGAAGTTCACGCACACCACGCCCCCGGTCGCGGCGACGGCGCGGATCTGGTCGTCGGTGAGGTTGCGGTGGTGGTCGCGCAGGGCTCGGGAGGAGGAGTGGGTCGCGATCAGGGGCCGGGTCGCCAGCTCCAGCACGTGGGCGACGCCCGAGGCGCCCAGGTGGGAGACGTCGAAGACCATGCCGAGTCGTTCCATCTCCCGCAGCGCCTCGGCTCCCGCCGAGGTGAGCCTGCTGCCGGTGCCGTCCTCACCGCTGCCGTCGGCCAGCGGGGTGCGGCCCCAGTGGGCGATCGACGCGACGCGGACGCCGAGCCGGTACAGGGTCGAGAACAGCTCCACGTCCGCGTCGACGCCGGGGGCGCTCTCCAGGGCGAGGACAAGGGCGATCCTGCCCTCGGCGAGGGTCTGGTCGATCTGGTCGCCGTTCAGGCACAGCCGTACCTCGTCGGCGTTCCCCTCCGCCAGGACGTGCGCGCACTCGATCATGCGCAGCGTCTCGCGGAGCGCTCCCTCGGGGCGGTAGCGCTCGTCGATGAAGACGGGGAGCACCTGGATGTCCACTCCGCCGTCGCGTAGCTGGGGCAGCCACTGTTGGCGGAAGAAGGAGGCCCAGCGTCGTGGTGTCCGTGCGGTGACCGCCATCAGCAGGTCGTTGTGGGTGTCCGCGACGACGGCGCGGTGATGTAGATCAACGGTCACGTGCCAACCTTCCGATGCGTGGTTATCGCGACGGTATGACAGGTCGGGGGTGGGGGAATTCGTCCGGTTTACCGAAGAGCGGCAGGCTGTTCGTGCAATATTCCAAGATCATGTTTACTTCGCGGAGGCGGAAGGGGGTGGAAGGGGAGGTGCGTGCGACCGGGCGCGGTGGGCCGTGGGAGCCGAGGGGACGGCCGGGGTAGGAGCAAGAACGGGGGCCGGCGTGCTCACGGGCGTCGGCGCGGGGGCGTCACGGGGAGCGACGGCGCGGGAGCGTCACAGGGAGCAGGGTGGAGAACGGCGCGGAGAGCGGGGCCGAGGACGGGAGGGCGGGTGTGCCGGAGATCCGTGCGGCGACCGCCGAGGACACGGCGGCGATCGGCGAGATCGCGCGGGCCGCGCTCATCCTGGACGCGGAGCACGCGTCCGCGCTGGTCGCCCGGCTTCTGCGGCCGCCGCCCGCACGACGATGGACGGCGCTGGTGACCCGCGGCCTCGACGGCGTGCTGTTCGCCTCGGTGTCCGAGGGAGACCGTTCCGCGGGGCACGTCGACCTGCTCGCGGTCGCTCCCCGCGCGCAACGCGGGGGGCTGGGCCGGGCGCTCGTCGCGGCGGCGGAGGACTGGCTGCGCGGACAGGGGGCGGTCGAGGCCAGGTTCGCGGGCAACCCGCCCTGTTACGCCTGGCCCGGCGTCGACGTGCGCTACACGCCCGCCGCCTGCCTGGCGGAGAGCCTCGGCTACGAGCAGTACGGGGTCGCGTGGAACATGACCGCGGACCTCACCGCGGACCTGTCGACAAGGGCCGATCTCGTACGGCTGGCGGACCTGGGCGTCACGGTGCACGAGGCCGCCCAGGACAGGCGGGCCGTGCTCGCCTTCGTCAGGGAGCACTGGGGCGACACCTGGGCCTGGGAGACGGAGCAGGCGACCGGTTGCCACTACGCCTCCCGCGGAGGGAAGCTCCTCGGCTTCGCAGCCTGGGGCGCCAGGCCCGCGTGGTTCGGCCCGATGGGCGTCGCCCAGGACGCCAGGGGACTCGGCGTCGGCCGGGTGCTGCTGCGTCGGTGCCTGGCCGAGCAGCGGGCCTCGGGCCTGGCGAGCGCGCAGATCTCCTGGGTCGGGCCGCTCGGTTTCTACTCGAGGGCGGTCGGCGCGCGTGCCGAGCGGGTCTTCTGGCTCTACCGCAGGGACCTGCGGTGACCACGCGGCGGGGGCTGGGACGCGGGGCCGGCCGCGTCACCTGCCGCGGCGGCGCGTGTCCGACAGGAACTCGCCGAGCGCGTCCCCGGTCGCTCGCAGCGCCGCGTTCGAGGCGTCGAACGTGCGCTGTGCGACGCCGACGAAGACGCAGTCCACGATCAGGAGCTGACTGATCCGGCTGGCCAGCGCCCCGGGACGGAAAACGGTCTCCCTCCCGGCCGAGACCAGGACGTGGTCGGTGAGTCCGCCCAGGGAGGAACGAGGGTTGTTGGTGATCGCGACGGTGGCCGCGCCCGACCTGCGTGCCACGCCCACCGGCGCCAGCACGTCCGGGGTCTCGCCGGTGCAGCTCACCCCGACCGCGACGTCGCCGGGCCGCAGCAGCGCCGCACTGGTCAGCGCGAGGTGCGCGTCGGTGAAGGCGTGGCCGGACAGGCCGATCCGCATCAGCTTCTGCGCCATGTCGGCCGCCACGAGCCCGGAGGAGCCGACCCCGTAGACGTCCACCCTGCGCGCGCCCGCGACGGCTTCGACGACCGCGCCCAGCCGGTCCGGGTTGAGCTGCGCCGCGGTGTCGGACAGCGCCTCGCACTCGGCCCTGGTCACCTTCGCGATCACGTCGGTGAGCGGGTCGTCGGGGCCCAGGTCGCCGGGGGCCAGCCGTTCGGGCGTCTGCCTGGCGACCGCCGCAGCCAGGGCGAAGCGCAACTGGGAGTAGCCGGCGAAGCCGAGAGCCCTCGCGGTGCGCACGATCGTGGCCTCGCTCGTCCCCGAGACCGCGCTGAACTCGGTGATGGTGCTGCGGGCCACCATGCCCGGGTCGTTCAGGATGAGGCGGGCGATGGCCTGTGCTGCGGGGGTGAGCGAGGGCAGAACCGCTCTCACGGTGGCCACCAGGTTCACGGGATTGGGGCCGTCATGGTCGTTCATGGTCGGGCACCTTCTTCTGTCTGGATCAAGCCTATTGGCCGCCGACCAGCCGTAGGGCGACGACGCGGGCGGCTTCCGGGGAACGCGCGCGCGGCGGCGCCCCCGCCGGAGTGGGGCTCTTCCTCGTCCCTGCGGCGCGACCCCTCTGACCGGCCCCGTTCCCGTCCCGGGGCTCTCGTCGCGTGGCTCCCGCGCCTCGGCGTGTCTTCCCTTCTTGGCCGGAACCGGCCAGAGGCGAGCCCTCGCCCTTCCGCTTCGGCCGGCCGTCCATCCGATCGACGGCGAGGTCCTGGCCGCGTCATTTTGGTGAAGGATTCCTGCATGGGGTGGAAACTGGTGAAGAAATAGCCATCTCATGCGAGATCGGTGGGCGTGGCGATGTTCGTCGCCTCTTTCCGTGGGCAGGTCGGCGGATGTGATGGAGCGTGAAGCCCGGCGGCGACGGCGCCGCAGCGGTGACCGGGCAGGCCGTACCCGGTGGTCCCGACCTCGTGCCGGACGGCACGATCGACGGAACGTCCGCCGGAGCGGCTGTGACGGCGTCGCAGACGGGGTTTCCGCGGTGGATCACCACAACGCCGAATAGCGGCTTTGCCGTACAGCGCCGCATGGCGGGGGCCTTCGTGCTGTGGACCACGTTCGCGTGGCCTGACCGGCCGGCCCCCGCCCACGGCGTCGTGACGTCGCGACAGAGATGGGGTCGGGGATGAAGATCATTGGAATCGCGGGCAGCCTTCGTCCGGGAGCGTACATTCACAGGTTGCTCGAGGCGGCGACGCGGGAGTTGCCCGCGTCGGTGGACGTCGAGATCTGGGACGGCCTGAACGGCGTGCCGCCGCTGACGGACGGCCCGCTCCCGTCGAGCGTCGACCAGCTGTGCCACGCGCTCTCCGGCGCGAACGGCATGCTGGTCGCCGCGCCCGCGCACAGCGCCCTGCCCGCCGAGCTGTGCCACGTGCTCGACTGGGTGTCGTCCAGGCGTGGGGGAGCGGTCCTGGTGGGCAAGCCGGTCGCCGTGGTGACCGCCTGCCTGCGCGCCCACGAGGCGATGTGGACCCAGACCGAGCTGCGACGGGCCCTCGCCTCGGCGGGCGCGCTCGTGTACGGCGCCGACCTGGTCGTCCCGCCGGTCCTCAACCAGTTCGACGCCGAAGGCAGGCTCGTCGACCAGGAGTTCCGCGAGCGGCTCCGCCCCGTGCTGGCCGAGCTGTGCGTGCCGTCGATGGTCAAATCCTCCGCGTGAACATGGGATGATCGGATCACCTTCGCCCCGTCCCGCGACGGGGCGGAGGTGACCGGTCTCCGGAGGCGGAGCCCGGTCCCGGGTGACACGACGGGGTTGGAACGGAGACGTCCATGGGTATCGGCCGGATCGGCGTGTGGCATCCTCTGTTCGGCAGGGCTCAGGCCCAGGCCGTGCGGCGGGCGGCGGGAGAGATCGAGAAGCTCGGATACGGCGCGCTCTGGTTCGGCGAGGCGACGGCCACCAGGGAGGCGTTCACCACGGCGGGGATCCTGCTCGCCGCCACCGAGCGCGTCGCCGTCGGCACCGGCATCGCCAACATCTGGGCGCGCGACGCCGCCGCCATGGCGGCGGGGGCCGCGGCGTACGGCGAGGCGTACCCGGGAAGGTTCGTCCTCGGCATCGGGGTCAGCCACGCCCCCCTGGTCTCCCGGCGCGGCCACGACTACGCGCGTCCGCTGGCCGCGATGAGCGAGTATCTCGACGCCATGGACGCCGCGGCACGGGACCTGCCGTTCTCCGACGACCCGCGCACGCCCCGCCTGCTGGCCGCCCTGCGCCCCCGGATGCTGGAGCTGGCCAGGGACAAGGCCGACGGCGCCCACCCGTACTTCGTGCCGCCGGAGCACACCGTGCTCGCCCGCGAGATCCTCGGCGGCGACGCCGTCCTCGCGCCCGAGCAGGCCGTGGTCCTGGAGACCGACCCGGCCAGGGCGAGGCGGATCGCCCGCGAGCACATGGAGCCCTACCTGAGGCTGCCCAACTACGCCAACAACCTGCGTCACCTCGGCTACGGCGACGAGGACCTCGCGGGCGACGGCAGCGACCGACTGGTGGACGCGATCGTCGCCTGGGGCGACGTGGAGACCGTCGCCGGGCGGATCAGGGCGCATCTCGACGCGGGAGCCGACCACGTCGCCCTCCAGCCTCTCCCCGTCGACCTGGACGGCGCCGTCGCTCAGCTCACCGAGCTCGCCCCGGCCCTGGGCGTCCTGCCGGGAGAGTAGGGGGAGACCTCCAGGGGAGGGGTCTGGCCGAGGGCGAGCGCCGCGGCGACGAGACCGGCGTACGGCCCCGAGGTCAGCCCGTACGCGCCGAGCCCGGTGGCCACGACCACCCCGTCGGCCAGCCTGCCGATCAGGGGCAGCCCGTCGGCGGTCACCGGGCGGAAGCCGACCCGGGTCTCGACGACTCCCGCGCCGGCCAGGCCGGGGGCGAGCTCGACGCCGCCCGCCAGCACCTCGGCCAGGCCGCCCGCCGTCACCCGGGCGTCGAACCCGGCGTCCTCGACGGTCGCCCCGAGCACCACCCGCGAGCCGGGGAAACCCAGCAGGTACGGCCCGCGCCTGGGCAGCACGATCGGCCAGCCGGCGGTCTCCACGCCCGGCAGTTCGGCGTGCACGATCTGCCCCCGCCTGGGCGCGAGCGCGGGCTCGCAGCCGAGGGCGCCGCAGACCTCGCCGGTCCACGCCCCCGCGGCGACCACCACGGCGTCCGCGTCGAGGGGCTCGCCGTCGACCAGCGTCCTGCCGGTCCCGGTGAGCGTCGCCGTCCCCTGGCGCACCCGCGCGCCTCGCCGTACGGCGGCGCGCAGCAGGGCGTCCCTGACAGCCGGCCCGTTCACCCGGGACGCTCCGCCGAGGTGGAGCGCGGTCAGGTGCGGGCCGAGCGGCGGGAACAGGTCGGCGGGCCGGTCCACCACGGAGATCTCCCCCATGTCGGGCGCGGACGCCCGTCTGTCGCGCAGCAGCGCGTGCACCCCCGCCAGCTCGGCGGCGTCCTCGGCCACGAGCAGCGCGCCGACCCGCGCGTGGCCGACGTCGTGCTCGCCGTCCTCGGCCAGGAGCTCGGCCAGCCGCGAGTGGTACCGGGCTCCCTCCAGCGCCAGCCGGTACCAGTCCTCGTCGTCCTCGTGGTCCACCCACGGGCAGACGATTCCGGCTCCGGCGCGGGTGGCCTGGCCGGCGTCCGCCCGGTCGACCACGGTCACCGCGACGCCCCACAGGCTCAGGTGGTAGGCGGCGCTCGCTCCGACGATGCCGCTTCCGATGACTGCGACCCGATCGCTCATGGATGAATGATTGCATTTTTCGGAAACGTTCCTTTTAAGGCGACGTTCAGGACGCAACCGCCGTGTGGCACCGCACGAAGATAGGAGGATGAGGGAGTCCCACGGTGGATGAGCCAGGCCAGGAGCGGGCGCTGCGTGCCCTGGGCACGGCGCTCGACATGAACGCGCCGACGGTCCGTCATCGCCTCAGGCGCTTCCCCGAGGGAACGCCGTTCCTCAAACTGCGCCTTCCCGGGGAGGGCGACGCCACGCTCTTCCTCGACGGGCATCAGTGGATCTTCCTGAGCGAGCCCGGGGACGACCGGCCCGCCACCCAGTTCGCCGCGGGCCTGGTCGAGGACGCCCCGGAGGTCGTCGTCGAGCGGGTGATGTCCGTCATGGCGCGGCGGGTCAGGCGCGCCGCCCCCGCCGGACGCGCGCTGAAGTCCTGCGCGCTCGGCCTCGTGACCGCCGTGGGGGTGGGCCTCCTGAGCGCGGTGGTCATGGCGATCCTCATCGGGGGCAACGGCTACCCCCTCTCCGACGTCTCGAGCGTGGCCGTGTACGTCCTGGCCGCCCTGCTCGGCGTCGCGGCGGGAGTGTGGGTCGGCGTCCGCTGGTGGCGGCGGCTCGGTTGACTCCCGCGTGACCGCCCTCCTCGTGGGCAGGGGCCGCTGAGGCGACAAGTGGGAGGGACGGCATGGCCGAGTTGCTGGCGATCTACAACGAGGAGGCGGGCGGCGCGGACGAGGCCGCCAGAACCGCGGCGACGGAGATCCTGCGCGCCGGCGCCGACGTGATCGACGTGCCCGTGGGCCGCAAGGACCTGGACGAGATGCTCGACGCCAGCCCCGGCGCGGACGTGGTCGTGATGGGCGGTGACGGATCGCTCCACGTGACGGTCGCCACCCTGCGCAGACGGGGCGAACTCGGCTCCCGAACCGTGGGGCTCGTCCCACTGGGCACGGGCAACGACTTCGCCCGGGGTATGGGCATCCCCCTGGACGCGGAGGTGGCGGCGCGCATCGTGCTCGCGGGCAGGCCGCGGGCGCTGGACCTGCTGGCCGACGACGCGGACGGGGTCGTCGTCAACGCGGTGCACCTCGGCGTGGGCGCGGAGGCGTCCGCGCGGGCCCAGCCGCTCAAACCAGGCCTCGGACGGCTCGCCTACGCCGTCGGCGGCCTGCTGGCGGGCGTGCGCGGCCCTGGCTGGCGGCTGAGCGTGACCGTGGACGGCCGCCCCCTGGCCGAGGGGCGGCCCGTGCTCATGGTCGGCGTCGGCAACGGGGTGACCATCGGCGGCGGCACTCCGCTGACCCCTCGCGCCAGGCCCGACGACGGCATGGTGGACGTCGTCGTCTCGATGACCACGGGCCCCGTCGACAGGCTCGCCTACGCCCTGCGGCTGCGCCGGGGATCCCATCCGGGCATGCGGGACGTCGTCACGGACCGGGGCCGCACGGTGACGGTGACCGGCGAGCCCGTCCCGGTGAACGCCGACGGCGAGCTGACGGGACCGGTGACCCGGCGAACCTGGACGGTCATGCCCGCCGCGTGGCGCATGTTCACCTGACGCGCAGGCCCGTCCCCGCTCGTCTCCGCCCCCCTGTCGGCCCCTGCCCCGGCAGGGGCCGGGCTCCCGCGTGACCTCGGGCCGCCGGGGGGGGCGCCGCTCAGCCGGGCGCCTCCGGCGTCGTGCTCAGCCGAGCGTCTCCGACACCAGGCTCCTGGCGGCCTCCTGCACCTGGGCGAGGTGCTCCGGCCCCTTGAAGGACTCGGCGTAGATCTTGTAGACGTCCTCGGTGCCCGAGGGCCTGGCGGCGAACCAGGCGCTCTCCGTGGACACCTTGACGCCGCCGAGCGCGGCGCCGTTGCCGGGCGCGGAGGTGAGGACCTGCGTGATCGGCTCCCCGGCGAGCGTCCTGGCGGTGACCTGTTCGGCGGAGAGCCTGCCGAGCACCGCCTTCTGCTCCCGGGTGGCCGGAGCGTCGACCCGGGCGTAGGCCGGGTCGCCGAACCTGGACACCAGGTCGGCGTAGTGCTCGCTCGGCGAGCGGCCCGTGGTCGCGATGATCTCCGCTGCCAGCAGGGCCAGGATCACGCCGTCCTTGTCGGTGGTCCACACCGAGCCGTCGCGGCGCAGGAAGGACGCCCCCGCGCTCTCCTCGCCGCCGAAGCCCAGGGAGCCGTCGAGCAGTCCCGGCACGAACCACTTGAACCCGACGGGAACCTCGAACAGCCGCCTGCCCAGGTCGGCGGTCACCCGGTCGATCATGCCGCTGCTCACCATGGTCTTGCCGACTCCCGCGTCCCGGGGCCAGCCGGGCCGGTGGGCGTAGAGGTAGGAGATCGCGACGGCGAGGTAGTGGTTGGGGTTGAGCAGGCCCCCGTCGGGGGTGACGACGCCGTGCCGGTCGGCGTCGGCGTCGTTGCCGGTGGAGACGTCGAAGGCGTCGCGGTTGGCGATGAGCGAGGCCATCGCGTACGGCGACGAGCAGTCCATCCGGATCTTGCCGTCCCAGTCCAGCGTCATGAACCGCCAGGTCGGGTCGGTCAGCGGATTCACCACCGTCAGATCGAGGCGGTGCCGCTCGGCGATCTCGCCCCAGTAGGCCACGCTGGCCCCGCCGAGCGGGTCGGCGCCGACGCGCACCCCCGCCTCCCTGATCGCGTCGAGGTCCAGCACCGAGGGCAGGTCGTCGACGTAACTCGCCAGGAAGTCGTGGCGCCCCGTCGTCTCGGCGGTCAGGGCCCTGGCGTAGGGGATCCGCCTGACCTCCTTCAGCCCGCCCGCGATCAGCGCGTTGGCCCTGTCCTGGATCCACGACGTGGCGTCGGTGTCCGCGGGGCCGCCGTTCGGCGGGTTGTACTTGAAACCGCCGTCGCCGGGAGGGTTGTGCGACGGGGTCACGACCACGCCGTCGGCCAGGCCCGTCGCACGCCCCCGGTTGTGGGTGAGGATCGCATGCGAGACCGCCGGTGTCGGGGTGTAGCCGTCACGGCTGTCGACCAGGACCCGCACCCCGTTCGCCGCGAAGACCTCGAGCGCGGAGACCCTGGCGGGTTCGGACAGCGCGTGACTGTCCACACCGAGGAACAGCGGGCCGTCGGTCCCCTGCGCCGCGCGGTACTCCACGATGGCCTGACTGGTGGCGAGGATGTGGTCCTCGTTGAAAGCGGTGTTCAGCGACGAGCCGCGATGACCCGAGGTGCCGAAGGCCACCCGCTGGCCCGCCTCCTCGGGATCGGGGTGCAACGCGTAGTAGGCGGTCACCAGGCGGGCCACGTCGACCAGGTCGGACGGCTGGGCCTGCTGCCCCGCGCGGTCATGCGTCATCGTCATCTCCTCATGTCATTCCCGGCTACCGGTATCTACCCCGAATCGGGCGCAGCCGCGTGGCGGCAGCCGTTTCCGGGGCGTGTCAGCTCGGGGGACGCCTACCCGGGGGCGTCTTCACGAGGCTCGGGAGAGCGGGTCGTTTCTCGCCCTTTCCCGAGGAGCGTCAGGACTGCTCCGAGGCTCGCGCGTCGCCTTCGGAGCCGCCGGGCCCGTCGGGCCCCTCCTCGAGGCGGGCGCGCAGGCGGGTCCTGATCTCCTCCGGGGTGTAGGCCTGCCGCCGCCGCTCGGCCCTGGCGATCACCACTCCGGTCGCCGCCACGCCCGCCACACCCGCCAGACCGACTACCTTCCACCACCGCATGTGCCTAGGCTACAGAAATGTCCGGCAAGAGCATCAGCCTCGACGAGGCGGTCAACCTGACCCGTACCGGCGACGTGTGGCTGTTCCGCGGCCGCAGCGTGCCCGACCGCGCCATCCAGACCATGACGAACAGCCCCGTCAACCACGTCGGCATGTCCGTCGTCATCGACGACATGCCCCCGTTGATGTGGCACGCCGAGCTCGGCAGGTCGCTGCCCGACCTGTGGTCGGGAACCCACCAGCGCGGCGTCCAGCTGCACGACCTGCGGGAGGCCGTCTGCGTCTGGGCCACCAGGTACGGCCAGCGCGCCTGGCTGCGTCAGCTCGACCCCCAGGTCACCCGGGAGATGGAGGACGCGGTGCTGCGCACCGTCGCCCGCCTCGACGGCACGCCGTTCCCCTCGACGGCCAGGCTCGCCGGGCGGTGGATACGCGGCAGGGTGCCGAGGGTCCTGAGGCGGGGCCGGAAGAAGGGCGCCGTGGAGGACACCGTGGTGAGCACCGCGGAGAACACCGCGGAGAACACTGTGGAGAACACGGCGGAGAGCGCACTGGAGAGCGCCTACTGCGCCGAGGTGGTCGCCGTCACCTACGAGGCCATGGGGCTGCTTCCCGGCGGCCGCAGGCCGAACTGGTACGACCCCGGCCGGTTCTGGAGCGGGGACGACCTCAAGCTCTCCGACGGCTTCCGGCTCGGCGGGGAGATCACCGTGAACACGCGGGCCGTACGGCCAGCCTGATCTCGGAGGCAACCTCCCGTGGCCCGTTCCCCGAAGTCACAGTGGGCGGGGTCGCCCGCTTCGTGACAGCACACGGTCAAGGGGGACAGGTCATGCCGGACACGGTGGTCGTCGTCGGCGCGGGGCTCGCCGGGCTCTCGTGCGCGATCCGCCTGCATTCCGCGGGGGTGGCGGTCCGCGTCGTCGAGGCGGCGGACGGGGTCGGCGGGCGGGTGCGCACCGACGTGGTGGAGGGCTTCCGCCTCGACCGCGGCTTCCAGGTGTTCAACACCGCCTATCCCGAAGCGGCCAGGCTCCTCGACATCGGAGCCCTGGACCTTCGCGCGATCCCCTCAGGCGTGATCGTCTTCGACGGGGGGCGAAGGGAGCGCTTCATGCTGCCGTGGCGTCATCCCGAGCACCTGTTCAGCGGGATGCTGGCCGACGTGGGGTCGGTCCAGGACAAGGCCGCCCTGGCCGCGCTGACCGCACGTGACCTCGCCCTGCCCGCCACCCTGCTGCGCGGCGGGCCTGAGCGGACCACGCTGGAGGAGCTGCGGCACCGGGGCGTCTCGTCCCGGATGATCGACAAGCTGATCCGGCCCTTCCTCGCCGGGGTCGTCCTCGAACGGGAGCTGGAGACCTCGAGTCGGTTCTTCCACCTGATCTGGCGATCCTTCGCCAAGGGCACGATCGGCGTGCCCGCGCTCGGCATGGAGCGGATCCCCCTGCAGCTCGCCGCCCGCCTCCCCGAGGAGGCGCTCACTCTCGGCGCCCCGGTCGCGGAGGTGACGGCCGACGGCGTGCGGCTCGCCCGGGGGGAGACGGTCCCGGCCCGCGCGGTGGTCGTGGCGACCGATCCGGCCACGGCCGCCCGGCTCTGCCCCGGCCTCGCGGTGCCGCGGATGCGGGCGGTGACGACCTTCTACCACGCCGCCCCGCGCTCTCCCTCGGACGATCCGACGCAGATCGTCGACGCCGAGGGCCTGGTCACCGACACCCTCGTCCTCACCGACAGCGCGCCCGAGTACTCCCAGGACGGGCGGGCCCTGATCTCCACCTCACTCCTCGGCGCGCTCTCGGACGCCGACGAGCCGCGTGTCCGCGAACGGCTGGCGCAGATCTATCGGACGGACGTCTCCGGCTGGCGGCACCTGGCGACCTATCCCGTCAGGGAGGCGCTGCCCGCGATGGCGCCGCCGTTCCCCCTGCGCCGCCCGGTCCGCCTCGCCCGGGGGCGCTATGTGTGCGGCGACCACCGGGACACCGGTTCCCACCAGGGGGCCCTGGTCTCGGGACGTCGTGCCGCCGACGCCGTGCTGGCCGACCTGGGCTGACCGGCCCCGCCGACGATCTCCGGGCTCATGGTCCGCTCTACGGGGATGTGTCATGGTCGATTAGGAAATGGATCTCTCTGGGAGATATGTAGTCAAGAGTCACTCTATGGGGCTTTTTTCGCAGAAGTAGAGGGCATTGATCTACGAACAGAACGATGAGGCATCGGGACCCGTCCGGCGGGCCCGGACGGCCCATCCGTCCAGTCAAGGAGATCACCGTGAAGAAGAAGTCTCTTCTCGCATCCGCTCTCGCCGCGGCGGCCCTGGCCGTTCTTCCCGTGGCTGCCCAGGCGACCGCCACGAGTTCCGTCCTCACCTTCTCGCCCACGCCCGAACCGTCCGACATGATGACCGCCGAGCCGTCGGGCGCGCCCTCGGAGGAGATGACCGGTCCGTCGGAGGGGCCCTCCGAGGGGCCGTCGGAGGAGGGCGCAGGCGTGCCCTTCGGCCCCGGTTGCAGGCAGCTTCCCCAGACCGGTCCCGGCAGCCCCGTCGAGATGGCCAAGGAGCGCATCGCCAACGCGATAGCCCAGTACCCGCGGTTGTCCGAGCTCGTCGCCGCCCTCAAGCAGTCGGCCCTGGCCGACCAGCTGAACTCCGCCGACGGCATCACCGTGTTCGCGCCGACGAACGAGGCGTTCTCCCAGCTCCCGCAGGACGTCCGGGACAAGCTCAAGTCGGACACCGCCCAGCTGAAGAAGGTCCTCACCTACCACGTCGTCTCGGGAAGGGTGAAGCCCTCCGAGCTGAAGGGCGGGACACTGGAGACGCTTGAGGGCGGCAAGCTGACGGTCAAGGAGGAGAACGGCGAGTACACGGTCAACGACGCCAAGATCCTCTGCGGAAACGTGCCCACGCTCAACGCCGTCGTCTACATCATCGACAAGGTGCTCATCCCGCCGCAGTGACCGGCGGCGGACCGAGTGCCGCACGAGGGGCGCCCGCCGCAGGCGCCCCTCACGACGGTCTCCGCGGCGTGACGACCGCCGCGCCGGGCCACAGGGCGTGCCGCCCGTGGCGGTGGGGTCGCCGTCAGCCTCCGGGCTTGCGGGCGACCCCGCCGACGGTCCACGTCTTCTCGGGACCCCGGACGGCGAGCGGGTTCTCCGGATGCCAGTGACGGAGGTAGACGAGTCCCGGATCGACGAGGTCGAACCCGTCGAAGAAGCGGAGCACCTGCTTGCGCGTGCGCCAGGTGCCCTCGTTCCTGCCGAGGATCCGCCGGTAGATGTCGACCAGCGGCTCCGCCGCCTCGGGACGCGTGTCGAAGACCGCGTGGGCCGCGACGAGATAGCTTCCGGCCGCCATCGAGTCGCGCAGCAGGGCCACGCTCTTGAGGGGGTCGTCCTCGTCCGGGGTGAACTGGAGCGCGTGGGGGATCAGCGCGGCCATCGGCAGGTTCGGGTCGACGAGCCGCAGCAGCCCCGGATCGGCGAGCACCTCGTCCGACTGGAGCGCGTGCCCCCTGACGACGGCGGTGCTGGAGTTCGTCGCGAGCAGGGCTCTGCCGTGGGAGAGCACCACCGGGTCGTCGGCGACGTAGACCACCCGGGCGTGGGGCAGCAGTCCCTGGGCGACCTCGTGGACGTTGCGGCGGGTGGGGAGCCCCGAGCCCAGGACGACGAACTGGTCGACTCCCTGTTCGGCGAGACGGCGGACCGCCCTGCCGAGGAACGCCTGGCGCTCCCTGGCCATGATCCTGATCTCGGGGGCGACGGCCAGAACCTGCTCCGCGGCTCTGCGGTCGGCGGCGAAGTTGTCCTTGCCGCCGAGGAAGTAGTCGTTCATCCGCGCGATGTTCGGCACGCTCGTGTCCAGACCTGCCAGGGGCTGTCCGGCCGAGTCGTTCATGTTTTCACCTCCTCGGTTGCCTGTGAGACTAAGGAATCACGCCGTCTGTGGATAGACGCTGACTCTCGGCAATTGAGAAAAGTGATAACTATTCGGGTTTAGTGCTCAAAATACTTTTTTTATTGCCTTTAAAGGTGTTTGCGGACACTTCCTCCCGGTGACCTGCGACTCTCGCCGGAGAGCCGGCCGGTTCCCGAGGCGAGCGGCCGGTGTCAGCGGCAGGTCTCCAGACGCCGGCTCGTCCTGGAGGGAAGCGAGAAGGCCGCCCACACGGCCTTGCCGCGGCTGGCCAGGGGAGCCCATCCCCACATCTCGCTGATTCCCTGGATCACCTGCAGTCCGCGGCCACTCTCCGCCTCGTAGTCGGGTTCGCGCAGGCTGGGTCCCTGATCGCTGGGATCGGTGACCGCGCACAGCACGGACCGCTCGGTGTGGCAGAGGATGATCCTGACGTCCTGCGGGCGGCGGGAGTCGACCACTCCTCGGACGCCGTGACGCACGGCGTTGGTGACCAGCTCGGAGACCACCACGCCGGTGTCGTCTATCAGGGGCTCGAGCCTCCAGGCGCGCAGGGCCGTCGAGGTGAACTCGCGGGCCGTCCGTGCGGCGCACGGGTCGTGGCGGAGGCTCCGCGCGGCCATCTGGAGCTGGTCGGCGTAGCTGTCTCCGGCCGCCCACGGCGGCAGACCGCTCGGCGGGAGCACGTGATCAAGCATTGACAACCACCGTTCCCACCCACCGATCTCTGTCCGGATGGATGTGGCTTGATGTCTTTGGCGAGCAGTCATCTGCGACCTTGAGGAGGTGTGGCGATCGCGTTACGAGGGCAATCCGTCTAGTCATCTTGCACGGCCCGATGTGCATAGGCAAGTACAGATGCACGTGCATCTGCACAAAAGCCGTATGATCGTACGAGTGTTTCCCTCCCTGGACAGGTGAGAGGCGAGGATGAGTCAGCTGTACAACGGCATGTCGGCGGCCCTGCTGGACGGCGTCGTCTGGCGAAAGAGCCACTTCAGCAACCCCAGCGGCAACTGCGTGGAGATGGCCGCCCTGCCCGGCGGCGGGGTGGCGATCCGCAACTCGCGGGACCCTCGGGGGCCCGCCCTGATCTACACCCCTCGCGAGCTCGACGCCTTCGTCCGGGGCGTCAAGGGGGGCGACTTCGACGATCTGATCACGATCGACTGAAGAACAAAATTCTGGGTGGCCGGAAGGGCTTGACGGGGGTACCGTAAAGGCTCGCGATGGCCACAAAGAGTGGGCGGGGGCTCGCGTTCCGCGCTCGAAGGACTACCAGATGATCACACCTCACGCCGAGGGCGAGCCGGCCCCTCCGACCTCCATGGTCATGCCGCGAGGAAGTTCGACGGTGCTCAGGATCGTGCTGGGCGCCCAGCTTCGCCGCCTGCGCGAGGAGCGCCGCATCACCCTCGAGACGGCGGGGCACGCCATCCGCGCCTCGCACTCGAAGATCAGCCGCATGGAGCTCGGCAGGGTCAGCTTCCGCGTGAGGGACGTGGCCGACCTGCTCACGCTGTACGGCGTGACCGACGACAAGGACCGCCAGGCGCTGCTGGCCCTCGTCGAACGGGCCAACGTCGCCGGGTGGTGGCACAACTACAACGACGTCCTGCCCGGCTGGTTCGAGACCTACGTCGGGCTCGAGGAGTCCGCGACCGTCATCCGCAACTACGAGGTCCAGTTCGTGCCCGGCCTGCTCCAGAACGAGGAGTACGCCAGGGCCGTCGTCCTGCTGGGCTACCCCAGCGCCTCCGAGGAGGAGGTCGAGCGGCGGGTACGGCTGCGCATGGCGCGCCAGAGGCTCCTGCACTCCCCGGAGCCGCCCCACCTGTGGGCCGTGCTGGACGAGGCGGTGCTGCGCCGCCCGCTCGGCGGGCCCGAGGTGATGCGCGGCCAGATCGACCACATCCTGAGCGCGCTCCAGCTGCCCAACGTGACCGTCCAGATCGTGCCGTTCAGCGTGGGCGGTCACGCCGCGGCGGGAGGGCCCTTCAGCATCCTGCGCTTCTCCCAGCCCGACCTGCCCGACGTGGTCTACATGGAGCAGCTCACCAGCGCGGTCTACCTCGAGAAGCGTGACGACGTCGACAGCTACCTCGAGGTCATGGAACGCCTGTGCATCGAGGCTGAGCCCGTGTCGCGCACCAGGGAGATCCTCCTGCGGATCCGTGAGGAGCTGTAGGGCCGCCGGGACGCAACCTTTTCGGCCCGCCGTACGAAATATCGGCAAATGAGATGCCTTGTCACCGGAGCGACCGGATACATCGGCGGGCGGCTCGTTCCCGAGCTGCTGGACGCGGGCCACGACGTGCGTTGCATGGTGAGGTCGGCGGGTCGTCTGCGCGACCAGCCGTGGGCCCACCGGGTTGAGGCCGTCGAGGCCGACGCGACCGACGCGGAGCGGACGAGGAAGGCGCTCGACGGCGTCGACGTGGCCTACTACCTCATCCACGCCATGGGCGGGGGGAAGGACTTCGCCGTCTCCGACCGGCACGCCGCCACCGTGTTCGCCGCCGCGGCCGAGGACGCGGGGGTGCGCCGCGTCGTCTACCTCGGAGGGCTCGCGCCCGACGGCGAGGGACTGTCGCCCCACATGCGCTCCCGCGCCGAGGTGGGGCGGATCTTCCTGGACTCCGGGGCTCCGGCCGTGGTGTTGCGGGCGGCGGTCATCATCGGCTCGGGGTCCGCCTCGTTCGAGATGCTGCGCCACCTCACCGAACGCCTGCCGGTGATGACGACGCCGCGCTGGGTGCGCACCAGGACACAGCCCGTCGCCATCCGCGACGTCCTGCGCTACCTGGTCCGCTGGGCGGACGTCGAGGAGGAGGTGAACCGCTCCTTCGACGTCGGCGGCCCGGAGGTGCTCACCTACGCCGACATGATGCGCGTCTACGCCGCCGTCGCGGGCCTGCCCCGCCGGGTGATCGTCCCGGTGCCGCTGCTCAGCCCCGGTCTGTCGAGCCACTGGGTCGGCCTGGTCACCCCCGTCCCGGCGAGCATCGCCCGGCCTCTGGTCGAGTCGCTGCGCAACGAGAGCGTCTGCCGCGAACACGACGTCGCCCGGTACGTCCCCGATCCCCCGGAGGGCCTGCTCGGCTTCGGCGACTCCGTCGCGCTGGCCCTGCAGCGGATCAAGGAGGCGAAGGTCGTCACCCGCTGGTCCTCGGCCTCGACGCCGGGGGCGCCCAGCGACCCGCTGCCGACCGATCCCGACTGGGCCGGGGGCAGCCTCTACGTCGACCGGCGGGCCCGGCGCGTCGACGCCTCTCCCGAGGCCCTCTGGCGGGTGATCGAGTCGATCGGCGGCGAGCGGGGCTGGTACTCCCTGCCTGTCGCCTGGCGTGCCCGAGGATTCCTGGACCGTCTCGTCGGGGGTGTGGGGCTGCGCCGGGGACGCCGTGACCAGCGTCACCTTCGCGTGGGCGACTCGGTCGACTTCTGGCGGGTCGAGGAGGTCGAGCCCGGCAGGCTGCTGCGGCTGCGCGCGGAGATGCGCCTGCCGGGGCTGGCGTGGCTCGAGCTGAGCGTGGGCCGTCACGGGGACGCGACCGTCTACCGTCAACGGGCGATCTTCCATCCCCGGGGCCTGGCGGGTCATCTCTACTGGTGGTCCATCTCGCCCTTCCACAGCCTGATCTTCGGCCGGATGCCGCGCAACGTGGCCGCGGAGGCCGAGCGCGAGGACAGGTCCGCCCCGTGGAGGAGACGGCCCCGGGCCTTCGCCGGCGGAGACCCGCGACACCCGTGAGCGGGCGGGGGCACGTGGGTCGACCGCGGCGGCCAAGTCAGGAAAGATGGTGATTTTTTGCGAAATCCCCGATTGCTATTTTCTTCCACTCCCGTCACTCGGTCGTACGGTCGATAGAAACGACGCTCGACACGAGGGATGTGGTCCGCGATGGACCAGACGGCCCTGGTCTCGGTCCAGGAAGTCTTCGCACGTCGTGTGGGGCCCGCTCGAGGCCTGGCGGAGGAGGCCGAGCGGGTGGCGCGGGCGTGTCACGCCATGGCGACGCGGTTCCACGGCGGAGGCAGGCTCATCGTCTTCGGCAACGGCGAGGCCGCGACCGACGCCCAGCACATCGCGGTGGAGTTCGTCCACCCGGTGATCGTGGGCAAGCGGGCGCTGCCCTCCTTCTCCCTGACGAACGACGTCGCGACCGTCACCGGGATCGCCGCGGACAGCGGGGTCGAGGAGGTCTTCGCCCACCAGCTGCGCCACCTGGCCGTCCACGACGACATGGCGCTCGGCGTCTCCGCCGACGGCGAGTGCGTCAACGTCCTCCGGGCGCTGGAGGCCGCCAAGGACCTCGGACTGCTGACGCTGGCGCTGGCCGGCGGGGACGGCGGGCGGATCGCGCGGAGCGTCGCCGTCGACCACGTGCTCGTCGCCCGCTCCGACGACCCCCGTGTCGTCAAGGAGGTGCACGTCACGACCTACCACATCCTCTGGGAGCTGGTGCACGTGTTCTTCGAGCAGCCGGGAGTGCTCGATCCGCAGGTGGTCGCATGACCGCCAGGGAACCCGAAGGCCGCGGCGGGGGCCCGTTCCCCGGCCCGTGCCACGACGAGGTGTGCGTCACCTGCTCCGACGAGGCGGTGCCGGTGCGGGTGGTGCGCCTGCTGGAGGCGGGCCTCGCCGTGGTCGACACCGGGCGGGGTTCCGAGGAGGTGAGCGTCGCGCTGGTGGACGCCCAGGTCGGCGACATCGTCCTGGTCCACGCCAGGGAGGCGATCGCCGTGGTCAAGGGGGTGGGCACGTGAGCACACCGGACGCCTCCGTCGAGTCGCTGTACCCGTTCCTCTACGCGGGCTCGACGGATCTGGAGGCCGTACTGGCCGCGGTGCGCCGATCGACGGAGGAGAAGGCCGAGGAGATCGTCGCCCTGCGCCGGACCGTGCTCGAACGCGACGGCGACCGGATCGTTGCCTGCGCCGAGGCCATGGCCGAGGCCTTCGCCGGGGGCGCGCGGCTGTTCGCCTTCGGCAACGGCGGCAGCGCGACCGACGCGCAGGACGTGGCCACCCTGTTCCTCAATCCCGGGTTCCTCGATCCCGGACTCCTCGCCCCGGGACGCCTCGGCGAGGCCGAGGGCGCGGGAGGCCGGGAAGACGGCGGGGGAGACGGCCGGGGAGACAGCCGGGGAGACAGGGCCAGGGCGCTGCCCGCGTTCGCCCTCACCGCGGACGTCGCGGTCGTGACGGCGCTGTCGAACGACATCGGCTTCGAGGTGGTGTTCGCCCGGCAGCTCGCCGCCTCGGGGCGGGCGGGGGACATCGCGTTCGGTCTGTCGACGAGCGGCAACTCGCGCAACCTCATCGCCGCCTTCGAGGAGGCGGACCGGCGGGGAATGACCACGGTCGGGCTGGCGGGCTACGACGGCGGGCAGATGGCGGAACTGGACGCCATCGACCACCTGTTCGTGGTGCCCTCGACGTCGGTGCACCGGATCCAGGAAGCCCAGACCACCGTCTACAACGTGCTGTGGGAGCTCACCCAGCACGCCCTGGTACGGCACGGCGCGCGGCGGGAGCCCGCGCCGCCCTCCAACTGAAGAACATCCGCTCCGACTGCGAACACCCGTCAACCGAAAGCACCCGTCCGACGGCGGACCGGGGCCCGCGAAGGTGGTGAGACGTGATGACGACGCCGACCGAGTCGAAGGAGACCGCTGAGGCATCGAAGGAACCGGTCGTTCACATCCTGTGGATCAACGCGGGGTTGAGCTGCGACGGCGACTCGGTCGCGCTGACCGCCGCCAGCCAGCCGAGCATCGAGGAGATCGTGCTGGGCGCGTTGCCCGGCCTGCCGAAGGTCGCGGTGCACTGGCCGTTGATCGACTTCGAGTCGGGGCCCGTGCAGGGGACGGACGTGTTCATCGAGTGGTTCTTCAAGGCGGACAGAGGGGAGCTGGATCCGTTCGTCCTGGTGGTCGAGGGGTCGATCCCGAACGAGGGGATCAAGGCGGAGGGGTACTGGTGCGGGTTCGGCAACGACCCGGAGACCGGGCAGCCGATGACGACGAGCCAGTGGCTGGACCGCCTGGCCCCGAAGGCGACGGCGGTGCTGGCCGCGGGCACGTGCGCCACCTACGGCGGGATCCACGCGATGGCCGGGAACCCGACGGGGGCGATGGGGGTGGCCGACTACCTCGGCTGGGACTGGCGGTCCAAGGCGGGCCTGCCGATCGTGAACGTGCCGGGGTGCCCGATCCAGCCCGACAACCTGTCCGAGACGATCGTGTACCTGCTGTACCAGGTGGCGGGGCAGGCGCCGATGATCCCGCTGGACGAGGCGCTGCGCCCGACATGGCTGTTCGGGCAGACGGTGCACGAGGGATGCGACCGGGCGGGCTACTACGAGCAGGGACAGTTCGCGACCGAGTACGGCTCGCCCAAGTGCCTGGTGAAGATCGGCTGCTGGGGGCCGGTGGTGAAGTGCAACGTCCCCAAGCGGGGGTGGATGAACGGCATCGGGGGCTGCCCGAACGTCGGCGGGATCTGCATCGCGTGCACGATGCCGGGCTTCCCCGACAAGTTCATGCCGTTCATGGACGAGCCTCCGGGCGCGCGGATCTCCTCGGCGGCCAGCAGCGCCTACGGCGGGGTGGTGCGCACGTTGCGTTCCATCACCCTCAGGACGGCCGACAAGGAGCCGAAGTGGCGTAAGCGGGGGCGTGAGCTGCTGACCGGTTACCGGGCCCCCTGGTGAACGCGGGAACGCGACCGCCGGGGCGGCACGCCGCCCCGGTCGGCGACCGCGGGGACCGGGACCCACGAAGACCAGAGCCGACAGGACGAGGCCGGCAAGAGCGGGCCCGCGACGCGGGCTGACACGACGGGGCTGACATGACGACGACACCACATCAGAGCGGTTCGGCGAAGTCTGGGCAGGGCAAGTCGGGCTCCACGCAGACCGGTTCGGCGCAGACCGGCTCGACGCCGCAGGACAGCGAACTGGTGGAGATGGCCTGGGACCCGATCACCAGGATCGTGGGCAGCCTGGGCGTCTACGCGAAGATCGACTTCAAGCAGCGGCGGGTCGCCGAGTGCTACAGCACCTCGTCGATCTTCCGCGGCTACAGCATCTTCATGAAGGGCAAGGACCCCAGGGACGCCCACTTCATCACCAGCCGGATCTGCGGGATCTGCGGCGACAACCACGCCACCTGCTCGGTCTACGCCCAGAACATGGCCTACGGCGTCCGCCCGCCCGCGCTCGGCGAGTGGATCCTCAACCTCGGCGAGGCCGCCGAGTACATGTTCGACCACAACATCTACCAGGAGAACCTGGTCGGGGTCGACTACTGCGCGAAGATGGTCGCCGAGACCAACCCCGGCGTGCTCGCGGTGGCCGAACGCACCGAGAGCCCGCACGCCGCCGAGCACGGCTACGCCACGATCGCCGACATCATGCGCTCGCTCAACCCGCTCGAGGGCGAGTTCTACCGCGAGGCGCTGCAGATGAGCCGGATGACCAGGGAGATGTTCTGCCTGATGGAGGGCAGGCACGTGCACCCGTCGACGCTGTACCCCGGCGGGGTCGGCACGGTGGCCACCGTGCAGCTGTTCACCGACTACCTGTCGCGGCTGATGCGGTACGTGGAGTTCCTCAAGCGGGTCGTGCCGATGCACGACGACCTGTTCGACTTCTTCTACACCGCGCTGCCCGGCTACGAGGAGGTCGGCAGACGCCGGGTGCTGCTGGGCTGCTGGGGCAGCTTCCAGGACCCCGGGCACTGTGACTTCACCTACGCCAACATGAGCGACTGGGGACGGCAGATGTTCGTCACCCCGGGCGTGATCGTCGACGGCCGCCTGGTCACCAGCGACCTCGTCGACATCAACCTGGGCATCCGCATCCTGCTGGGCAGCTCCTACTACGACGACTGGGAGGGCCAGGAGAAGTTCGTCACCCACGACCCGCTGGGCAACCCGGTCGACGCCCGCCACCCGTGGAACCAGCACACCATCCCGCACCCGCAGAAGCGCGACTTCGCCGACAAGTACAGCTGGGTGATGTCGCCGCGCTGGTTCGACGGCCAGAACATGCTGGCCCTGGACACCGGCGGCGGGCCCATCGCCAGGCTCTGGTCGACCGCGCTGTCCGGCCTGGTCGACATCGGCTACGTCAGGGCGACCGGGCACAGCGTGCAGATCAACCTGCCGAGGACCGCCACGAGACCGGAGAAGAGCTTCGAGTGGAGGATCCCCGAGCACAACGGGCAGCCGCTGTCGAACGCGCTGGAGCGCAACCGGGCGCGTACCTACTTCCAGGCCTACGCGGCCGCCTGCGCGCTGTACTTCGTCGAGCAGGGCCTGGCCGAGGTGCGGGCCGGGCGCACGCAGACCTGGTCGCCGTTCACGGTGCCCGAGGAGGCGATCGGATGCGGGTTCACCGAGGCGGTGCGCGGGGTGCTGTCGCACCACATGGTGATCCGCGGCGGGAAGATCGCCAACTACCATCCGTATCCGCCGACGCCGTGGAACGCCAGCGTGCGCGACAGCTACGGCACGCCGGGGCCGTACGAGGACGCGGTGCAGAACACGCCCATCTTCGAGGAGAACCCGCCGGAGCGGTTCAAGGGCATCGACATCATGCGCACGGTGCGCAGCTTCGACCCCTGCCTGCCGTGCGGCGTGCACATGTACCTCGGCGACGGCGGCGAGCTGCGCAAGCTGCACACCCCGCACGCCTTCGGAGCCTGACGGGAGCGGCGGCGGATGCCAGGAACCACCGACGTCCAGGCGGCAGGCGACCGGATCGAGGCGCTGCTGGCCGAGCTGGCCGCGCTCGGCGACCCGGCGGCGCGGGCCAAGGCGGAGGAACTGGTGCGGGTGCTGGTCGAGCTGTACGGCGCGGGCCTCGAACGGGTCATGCGGATCGTGACCGAGGCGGAGGCCGTGCCGGTGCTGCGCGGCCTCGTCGCGGACGACCTGGTGTGCGGGCTGCTGGTGCTGCACGACCTGCACCCGCTCGGCGTCGAGGAACGCGTGCGCGGCGCGCTGGAGGAGGTCCGGCCCTACCTGGGCAGCCACGCCGGGGACGTGGAGCTGCTGGCCGTAGAGGAGGAGACCGGCGTGGTGCGGCTCCGCCTGCGGGGCACCTGCGACGGCTGCCCCTCCTCGCAGGTCACGGTGAAGCTCGCGATCGAGCGGGCGGTGACCAGGGCGGCCCCCGAGGTCGCCCGCGTCGAGGTCGAGGGCATGGTCGAGGGCGCGGGCGTGGGCGCTAACGGGGGCGCGAACGGGCCGGACGCCCCGCTGCTCCAGATCGGGACGAGGCCCCCTCCGGGGCCGTGCCCGGTTCCCGGCCCCGGAGGCGACCCTGGAACCGGCCCTGAAACCGGCTCCGGAACCGATCCCGGGCTCGGGGAGAGGGCGGCGGCGCGGTGAGCACCGGCCTGCGACGGTTCACCGAGCCCGAGCCTCCTCCTCCCCGGGCGGCGCGGGAGTGCTGCGAGCTGTGCTCGGAGCCGATCGGCGCCGAGCACGGCCACGTGGTGAACCTCGGGACGCGCGCCCTGATGTGCGCCTGCCGGAGCTGTCACCTGCTGTTCACGGTCGAGGGCGCCGCGATGGGCAGGTTCGTGGCCGTGCCGGACCGCTACCTGTACGCGCCCTCGTTCGTCCTGCCGACGGCGGACTGGGAGGAACTGCAGATCCCGGTGCGCATGGCGTTCTTCTTCCGCAACTCCGACCTCGGCCGGACGGTCGCCTTCTATCCGAGCCCGGGCGGGGCCACCGAGTCCGAGCTGCCGCTGGAGACATGGGACCGGGTCATGGCGGCCAACCCGGCGCTGGCCGACGTCCTGCCGGACGTCGAGGCGCTGCTCGTCGACCGTGGGGACGACGGCTTCGTGTGTCACCTGGTGCCGATCGACTCGTGTTACGAGCTCGTCGGCCTGGTCAGGACCCGCTGGAAGGGCTTCGGGGGCGGCCGGGAGGTGTGGGAGGCCATCGACGGGTTCTTCGGCGACCTGCGCGGGCGCAGCCGCGTCGTCGGCGGCGACACGGGGGCGGAGGACACGGCGGGCGGGACCGGGCCGGGAGCGGGCGGCACGACGCGCCACGGAGCTCGTGACGGAGCTCGTGGCGGGGCTGGTGGCGGGGCGGGCGGCACGGGGGGCGGCCATGACTGACCTCGGCTTCGCCTGCCTCGACGTCCGCCCCGACCCCTTCGCGGCCTCGCCGACGCTGGTCTTCCGGCTGCGTCTCACCGAGACGGGCGGCGCCGTCGTACAGGCTCTCGCGCTGCGCTGCCAGATCCGCATCGAGCCGCAGCGCCGTCGCTACACCCGGGAGGAGGCCGTCCTGCTCGGCGACCTGTTCGGCGACCGCTCCCGCTGGGGCGACACCCTCAGGGCGCTGCAGTTCGCCAACGTCTCGGCCATGGTCCCCGGTTTCACCGGCGTCACGGAGACCGACCTGCAGGTCCCCGTCACCTACGACCTCGAGGTGGCGGCGTCCAAGTACTTCGCCGCGCTCGACGACGGCGAGATCCCGCTGATCCTGCTCTTCAGCGGCACCGTGTTCACCAGGACCGCCCAGGGCATGTCCGTCGAGCAGGTGCCGTGGGACCGCGAGGTCCGCCACCGGCTGCCCGTCGCCGTCTGGCGCGAGCTGATGGACCGCTGCTTCCCGGGCGAGGGGTGGGTACGGCTGAGCAGGGAGACCCTGCGCGCCCTGCACCGCTTCAAGTCCGCCAGGGCGCTGGCCACCTGGGACGACGCCGTGGAGGCACTGCTGGCACAGGCGGAGGAGGCGGCCAGGTGAACACGCCGATGGAGACCGCCCGCAGGGTCGCGGACGCCGTGCTGTACGAGGGCTACCTGCTCTACCCCTACCGGGCGTCGGCCGCGAAGAACCGGACGCGCTGGCAGTTCGGGGTGCTCGTGCCGCCCGGTTACACGGCGACGGCGGAACCGTCGGCCTGCCAGACCGAATGCCTCCTCGAAGCCGCGGACGACGCGACGCTCCACGTCCGGCTGCGCTTCCTGCAGATCCTGAGCAGGTCCGTCGAGCGCGTCCACGGTGGCGGGTATCGGCGGACCCCGGCCCTCGAGGTCGGCGGCCACACCCATCTGACCTACGACGAGGCCGTCGAGAGAGAGCGCGACGCGCTGCTCTCGCTGGCCGGCCTGCTGGAGGCGGAGCAGGTCGTCGACGTGGGCTTCCCCGCGACGCGCGTCACGGAGCCGCTGGCAGACCCCTCGGGGGAACCGGCCGGCCGCGTCGTCCGCGAGCACAGGCGGCTCGAGGCGGTGATGCGCCTTCGGGCCGAGCGGCTCGCCGGGCCGTACGGCCTGGTCAGGCTGCGCGTGCGGGTCGAGAACACCAGCGGGTGGCGGCCGGGGCCTGACGCGTCCCGCGACGACGCGCTGCGCCGGTCGCCGATCGCCGCGCACACGCTGCTCGCGGTCACCGAAGGGGCGTTCCTGTCGCTGCTGGATCCTCCCGAGTGGGCGCGGGAGGCGGCCGAGTCGTGCGGGAACCTGCACACCTGGCCGGTCCTCGTCGGAGAGGAGGGCCGGCGCGACGCGATGCTGTCCGCGCCGATCATCCTCTACGACCATCCCTCGATCGCGCCGGAGAGCCCAGGTGACTTCTTCGACGCCACCGAGATCGACGAACTGCTCAGCCTCAGAACGCTCACCCTGACCGAGGAGGAGAGGCGGGAGGCCGCGGCGACCGACCCACGTGCCGCCGAGATCATGGAACGGACCGCCGGCATGCCGCCCGAACTGCTGGAGCGGCTGCACGGCGCGGTCCGCTACCTGCGCCGCGAGGAGGGAGCGCGCCCTCCGGACCCCGAGCGGAGCCATGACACACCATGGTGGGATCCCGGCGCGGACACCTCGGTGTCCCCGGAGACAGACGGCGTGGTCGTCGCGGGGGTGACCGTCGCCAGGGGCAGCAGGGTCCGGCTGCTGCCCGGCGGAGCCGCCCTCCCGGGGACACCGAGCAGGACCGCCTCACACGGACGCCGCGCCGACGCCCACGACATGTTCCTGGCGGGACGGACCGCCACGGTCGAGGCCGTGCTTCTCGACGTGGACGGCGTCCACCACCTGGCCGTCACGCTGGCCGACGACCCCAGCGCGGACCTCCAACGTGCGCAGGGCCGCTTCCTCTACTTCTCGCCCGACGAGGTCGAGCCGCTCGGCGACGCCCCGGCGGACCGGGGGAGCGGGGGGTGAGCACATGGTGAGCACATGGTGAGCGCGGCGAACGGGGGCGGACGGCCCGCCGGGGGAGACGGCGGGCGGCGGACAGGACCGCGCGTCCTGGTCGCGGGCATCGGCAACATCTTCTTCGGCGACGACGGGTTCGGCGTGGAGGTCGCCCGCCTGCTGGACGCCGCGAGCCTGCCCGAGGAGGCGGTCGTGGCCGACTTCGGGATCCGCGGCATCCACCTGGCCTACGAGCTGCTGGCGGGCTACGACAGCCTGATCCTCGTCGACGCCGTCCCCAGGGGCGACAGGCCGGGGACGCTCTCCGTCATCGAACCCCGGATCGGGCAGGGGCTCCCGCCGGGCGACCCCCTCATGCGGGGCCCGCTCGGCGACGCCCACGGCATGACGCCGGACGCGCTCTTCGCCCTGCTCGGCGCGATGGGCGTCAGGACGGGCCGGATCCTGCTCGTCGGCTGCGAGCCCGAGGACGCCTCGCCGGGCATGGAGCTCAGCGAGCCGGTGGCGCGCGCCGTGCCGCAGGCCGTCGACCTCGTCCGTGAACTGGTGGCAGAACAGGTCGCGGCGTCCCGCGCCGCGTCCGCGAAAAGGGGGCAACCGTGATACGAGGCGTACTGATAGCGGCGATCGCCGCGGGAATCGCGGTCGTGATCGCGCAGTCCATGCCGGACATCATCCGCTACAAGCGGATGAGAGACATGTGACCGGCTGACGGAAGGCGGTGGATGAGCCGTGCACGAGTTCGGAATCGCGGAGGCGGTGCTCGACGCGGTCGAGCGCCGGGCCGAGGGACGGCGGGTCGAGCGCGTGCGGGTGCGCGCGGGAGCGTTGCTGCGGATCACGGGCCCCGCCCTCGAGCAGGCCTTCTCCCTGGTCTCGCCGGGGACGGTCGCCGAGGGGGCCGCGGTCGACCTGACCGTCGTGCCCGTGCGGCTCACCTGCTCCTCGTGCGGAGGGGACGAGGAGACCACGGACGCATTGGCCGTGTGCGGCGGCTGCGGGAGCACCGACGTCGACCTCAGAGGCGGGGACGAACTGGTCCTCGAGTCCATCCAGATGGAGGGGGCAACCCATGTGCCTGGGAATTCCCGGCGAGATCGTGGAGATCCTGCCGGACCGCACTGACCTCGCGAAGGTCGACGTGAGCGGGGTACGGCGGGCGATCAACGTCGGCCTGCTCGAGAACGAACGGCTCCAGCCCGGCGACTGGATCCTCATCCACGTCGGCTTCGCCCTGTCGAAGATCGACGAGGACGAGGCCAGAGCCGCGCTCGACTTCCTTGAGGGAATCGGCCAGGCCTACGACGACGAGCTGGCCGCGCTCAGGGACTCCTCGATCGACAGGGGGTGAGGTTCGATGCGTTTCGTCGACGAGTACCGCGACGCGGAGAAGGCACGGGCCCTCTCAGCGAAGATCACGAGCCTGTGCGAGCCGGGGCGCGCGTACAAGTTCATGGAGGTCTGCGGAGGCCACACACATACGATCTACAAACACGGGCTCGAGGACTACCTGCCCGAGGCCGTCACCCTCGTGCACGGCCCCGGCTGCCCGGTCTGCGTGATACCGATGGGGCGGGTCGACGACGCCATCCACATCGCCGAGCAGCCCGACGTCGTCATGACCTCCTTCGGGGACATGATGCGGGTTCCCGGAGGGCGAGGCTCGTTCTTCGACTCCATGGCCCAGGGCGCCGAGATCCGCATGGTCTACTCGCCCCTGGACGCCCTCAAGGTCGCCCGGCAGAACCCGGACAAACATGTGGTCTTCATGGCGATCGGCTTCGAGACGACGGCCCCGTCGACCGCGATGACGGTCCTGCGCGCGGAGGCCGAGCGCATCGGCAACTTCTCGGTCTTCTGCAACCACGTGACGATCATCCCCGCGATCAAGGCCATCCTGGACTCTCCCGACCTGCGCCTCGACGGGTTCATCGGCCCGGGGCACGTGTCGACGATCATCGGGTGCAGGCCGTACGAGTTCATCGCCCGCGACTACGGCAAGCCGCTCGTCGTGGCGGGGTTCGAGCCACTGGACATCCTGCAGTCGATCTACATGCTTCTCGTGCAGCTCGCCGAGGGGCGCTCGGAGGTCGAGAACCAGTACGCGCGCGTCGTGCCGTGGGCGGGCAACCTCAAGGCGCTCACCGTCATCAACGAGGTGATGGAGCTGCGCCCCTACTTCGAGTGGCGGGGCCTCGGCTTCATCTCCCACTCCGCGCTGAGCGTGCGGGAGAAGTACGCCGCCTACGACGCCGAACGGATCTTCGAGATTCCCGGCGGCCGGGTGGCGGACCCGAAGGCGTGCCAGTGCGGCGAGGTGCTCAAGGGCGTGCTCAAGCCGTGGGAGTGCAAGGTGTTCGGCACCGCCTGCACCCCGGAGACCCCCATCGGCACCTGCATGGTCTCCTCTGAGGGCGCCTGCGCGGCCTACTACAACTTCGGCCGCTTCTCCAGGGAACGGGTGAGGGAGGCGACACGGTGACCGACGTCGAGGGGACCGCCGGATGGGCGGAGGCCGCGGTCCGCGAGCACGCCGCGGAGGCGCAGAAGCCCAGCCGCGAGGAGCAGGTCCTCGAGCGGATCGACAGGGCCCGCCGACGCAAGGCCAGGGTGAAGGAGGAGCACATCACCATGGCCCACGGCTCCGGGGGCAAGGCGACGCAGTCCCTGATCGAGGCGATCTTCCTTGAGGCCTTCCGCAACCCGCTGCTGGAACCCCTGGAGGACGGAGCCGTGCTCGGCGTCGGCTCCCGCAGGCTCGCCTTCACCACCGACTCCTACGTGGTCTCCCCGCTGTTCTTCCCCGGAGGGGACATCGGGGACCTCGCGGTCAACGGGACCGTCAACGACCTGTCGGTGTGCGGGTCGCGTCCGCTGTACCTCTCGGCGGGCTTCATCCTCGAGGAGGGCTTCCCGGTCGACGACCTCAGGCGCGTCACCGCGTCGATGGCCAGGGCGGCGGCCGAGGCGGGAGTGCGGATCGTCACGGGCGACACCAAGGTGGTGCAGCGGGGCAAGGCCGACGGCTGCTACGTCAACACCGCGGGCGTCGGGCTGATCGAGCGGCCCGTCAGCCTCAGCGCGGCGGGCGCGCGGCCGGGGGACGCCGTCATCGTGTCAGGGCCGATCGGCGAGCACGGTGTCACGATCATGCTCGCCAGGGGCGAGCTGGACATCGAGGCCGACCTGGTCTCGGACACCGCGCCGCTGAACGGGCTGGTCTCCGCCCTTCTCGACGCCTGCGCCGACGTCCCCGCGGACGCCCGCCCCGACGCCCGCTCGGCCGTCGACTCCGACGCCCCCTGGGACGTCCCGCCCGACGCCCGCCAGGGCGCGGTGCGCTGCCTGCGCGACGCCACCCGGGGCGGGGTCGCGACGATCCTGAACGAGATCGCGCACGCCTCGGGCGTCGCCGTCGTCGTCGAGGAGGACGCGATCCCGGTACGGCCGGGCGTGCGGGGCGCGTGCGAGCTGCTCGGCATCGACCCGCTCTACGTCGCCTGCGAGGGACGCCTGGTCGCCGTGGTGGACGGTTCCGCGGCGGACACGGCACTGGCCGCGCTGCGCGGGCACCCCCTCGGCGAGGGCGCCGCGCTCGTCGGCCACGTCAAGGACGACCCGCCGGGCCTGGTGCTGCTGAAAACCGGCTTCGGCGGCACCCGCATCGTCGACCTCCTGGTCGGCGACCCGCTGCCCCGCATCTGCTGAGCCCCGCTCCGGCGGCGGGACCGACGCGTGCCCGCCTCGAACGGCGGGAGAACGCGGGACGGGGGCACACGCCGTCAGCCGAGCCTGTCCCTGGCGCCCGCGACGGCGGCCTGGCCGAGGCTGATCCCGCCGTCGTTCGGCGGCACGCGCCTGTGCAGCAGCACGTGGAAGCCGAGATCCTCCAGCAGGGTCGTGGCCCGTTCGAGCAGCAGGACGTTCTGGAACACACCCCCCGACAGCGCCACCGTGGACAGGCCGCTCGTCTCCCTGACCCGGCGGCAGCCCTCGGCGACGACGCGGGCGACCGCGTTGTGGAACCTGGCCGAGACCACCCCGGGCTCCGCGCCCGCCCGAAGGTCGTCGGCCACCGCCCTGACCAGGTCGGAGCCGGAGACGGCGAAGGGCGTCCCGTCCGTCACGCGGAAGCCGTACTCGCCCGTCTCCCCGGGGTCGGCGCGCTGCTCCCACTCGACCGCGGCCTGTCCCTCGTAGTTGATCACGTCACGGCCGCCCGCGACCGTCGCGACCGCGTCGAACAGCCTGCCCATGCTGGAGGTGAGGGGGGCGTTCACGCCGCGGTGGCCCAGCGCGACGACGGCCTCCCAGCTCGCCGCGTTGCGCCGCACGACGTCCAGGTCCCCGGGCGGCGCGCCGTCGTAGGCCGCGTCGAGATAGGCGGCGGCCATCCGCCACGGCTGTCTGATCGCGGCCGTCCCGCCCGGCATCGGCACCGTGGCCAGATGACCCGCGCGCTCGAACCCGGTCAGATCGGCGACCAGGAACTCGCCGCCCCACAGCGTCGCGTCCTGGCCGTAGCCGAGCCCGTCGAACGCCACCCCGATCACCGGCCCCGCCACCCCGTTGTCGGCCAGACAGGAGGCGACGTGCGCGTGGTGGTGCTGCACCGCGACCAGGTCGACCCCCTCCTGGGCCAGCGCGTACTTGGTGGACAGGTACTCCGGATGCAGGTCGTGGGCGACCACCTCGGGGACGACGTCGAACAGCCGGGTGAAGTGGCCGACCCCCTCGGTGAAGGACCGGAACGTCTCGTAGTTCTCCAGGTCGCCGATGTGGTGGGACACGAAGGCGTGCCCGCCCCTGGCGACGCAGAAGGTGTGCTTCAGCTCGGCCCCGCAGGCGAGGACGGGCCTGGGGAGCTCCCAGGCGAGGGGCAGCGGATGAGGGACGTGGCCGCGGGAGCGCCGGACCGGCAGCACGTCGCCGCGGAAGACGCGGACGACCGAGTCGTCCGTGCGGGTGCGGATCGGCCGGTCGTGGACGAGAAAGGCGTCGGCGACGCCGCCCAGACGCGCCACGGCGTCGTCGTCGAGGTAGGCGATCGGCTCGTCGGAGACGTTGCCGCTGGTGAGCACGGCGGGTTCGGCCAGCCGCCGCAGCAGCAGATGGTGCAGCGGGGTGTAGGGCAACATCAGGCCCAGCCACCGGCTCCCCGGCGCGACCGAGGGCGCGACGTCGGCGTCCCCGCGCCGCCGCAGCAGCACGATCGGGCGGGAAGGGGCCGTGAGCAGCCGCTCCTCCGCCCCGTCCACCTCGCACAGCCGCCGCGCCCCGGCCAGGTCGGACACCATGACCGCGAAGGGCTTGTCCTCCCTGTGCTTACGGGAGCGCAGTGCCGCGACCGCGGGCTCGCAGGAGGCGACCGCGGCCAGGTGATATCCGCCGAGCCCCTTGACCGCCAGCACCCTCCCGCCGCGTAACAGCTCCACGGCTCCCTGGAGGGGGTCGCCCGCGACCCGCCCGCCCACCCGGTCGAGCAGCCGCAGCCGCGGTCCGCAGGCGGGACAGCACACCGGCTGGGCGTGGAAGCGCCTGTCTCCCGGATCGTGGTACTCCCGCGCGCAGTCCTCGCACATGGCGAAGGCCGCCATCGTGGTGTTCGGCCTGTCGTAGGGCACGTTCTCGACGATCGTGAACCGGGGGCCGCAGTTCGTGCAGTTGGTGAACGCGTAGCCGTACCGGCGGTCTGCGGGGTCGTCCATCTCGCGCAGGCAGTCGGCGCAGGTGGCCACGTCCGGTGAGACGAGCGCGCGCCTGCGGCCGCCCGCCGCGCTCCGCGCGATGGCGAAGCGGGTCTCACCCGTCGCGGGAACCGCGCGCGAGCTGATCCGCTCGATCACCGCCAGCGGCGGCGGGCTCCCGCCGAGCGCCGCCGTGAACTCCTCGACCAGCGCGGGAGCCCCCTCGACCTCGATGAACACGCCGCGCTCGTCGTTGCCGACCAGCCCGCCGAGACCGAGCCGCACCGCCAGGCCGTACACGAAGGGGCGGAACCCCACCCCCTGCACGATGCCCTCGACCCTGATCGCGGAGCGTACACGCATGCTCACTCGAACATTGTCCCACTGAGGGTGCGGACTGCCGCACCGAGGCACGGCGGAGCGGGGACGGCCCATGGACGCCGCACTGTCCGCCGCACTGTCCGCCGTGCCGCCTCCTCGCGTTCGGGCGTGCCCGAGAGGCCCGCCTCAGGGGTTCGCACGGCCGTTCCCCCGCGGTCGCGACGGCCGTGCGGACCCCTGGGAAAGCTCACCCGGCGTCTTCCCGCAGCCGTGTGAAGAGCCGCTCGGCGGCGGAGCGGTCCCATTCGAGCCGGTGGGGGTCGGCGGGGTGCGGGCGGACGGGGACCGTGACGAACTCGACGGCCTCCGGACGGGTCTCCTTCAGGCTGTCGAAGATCGACCGCATCGTCGGCAGGTCGAGCCCGGCGTCGGTCCTGATCGCCGCGGAGGCCTTGTCGAGGAAGGCGGACAGGCGGACGGGGTCGGTCAGCAGGCCCCCGGCTTTCTGCGCCAGTGCCCTCATGAACCGCTGCTGGCGCTTGATCCGCTCCAGGTCCGTCCCGTCGCCGAGGGAGTAGCGGGCCCTGACGTAGCCCAGCGCCTGCTCGCCGTTGAGAATCTGCCTTCCCTTGCGCAGCTTCAGCTTGGCCTTCGGGTCGTCCACCGCCTGGGGAACAGTGATCTCGATCCCGCCGAGGGCGTCCACCATCTCCCTGAAGCCGGAGAAGTCGATCTCCATGGCGTGGTCGACGCGGACCTTCGTCAGGATCTCGACCGTCTTCCACACACAGGACAGGCCGCCGGTGGCGAAGGCTGAGTTGATCATGTCGGTCCTGGCAGGGACGGCCGTGCCCGCCGGGCTCACGCAGGCGGGGATCCGCACCATCGAGTCCCGCGGGATGCTGACGACGCCGACGCGTCCGCGGTCCGCGGACAGGTGCAGCAGGACCATCGTGTCGCTGCGCGCGTCGAGCCCGTTTCCACGGAACGCCGGTCCCGGCCGGCCGTCCGTCCCGACCAGCAGCACGTTGAGCGCCTCGTTCGGCTTGGTCGGGCGAGCCCCCGTCGGGCTCGGCACCGGGGCCGCCACGCGGCCGAGGTTCTCCAGAAGCACGGTGGGGGCGACGAGGACGGCGGCGGTGATCGCGGCGGCCAGCCCGATCATCGCCCAGCCGCGTATCCAGCGGGGCCTGTTCAGGGGGCGGCTCGGGGCGCCGGGCAGGCCGTCCGGCAGTCGTCGTCGCTGGAGGGCGAGCGTGGCGGGCGGCTCGTGCTCCAGATCCTCGCCGAGACGGCGGAGCATCGTCAGGTCGTCCATGGTCACTCCTCCTCGTGCATCGGATCGGCGTCGCCGAGCGCGGCGCGGACTTTCCTGCGAGCCCTGTTGAGGCGGGAGCGCACGGTGCCGACCGGGATGCCGAGGGAGCGCGCGACCTCCTCGTACGACAGGTCACACCAGGCGATCAGCAGCAGGACGTCGCGGTCCTTCGCCGCAAGCCCCGCCAGCGCGCCGGCGAGCACGGGACGCGAGGTCCGGGCGGCGACCTCGGCGACCACCCGCTCCGCAGGGCTCTCCACCACGCCCTCGACGGGAGCGCGCCGCAGCGCCCGGTACCTGGCGGCCTCGGTGCGGTGGTGCCTGGAGACGAGTTTGGTGGCGATGCCGAACAGCCAGGGCCGGGCGTCGGCGTAGGCCAGGTCGTAGTGCGCCCTGCGGCCGAAGGCGACCAGGAACGTCTCGCCGACCAGATCCTCGGCGACCTCGGGGCCCAGCCTGCGGGAGACGTACCGGTAGAGCATTCCGGAGTAGCGGTCGAACAGCGCGGAGAACGCCTCGGGACGCGTCAGGGACTCCTCCAGCAGATCGCTGTCCCTGGTCCCGGTCGTGGGCGGCGCCGTCATCGTGTGCACCATGGCATCGGAGCCGGCCTTTCCGTAGGAGAAGTGGTCGGCGATGTCTCACCACAAGTCCCCGTCGGAGTTCACGCCCCGCCCACCCCGTTCTCCCCGCCTCTCCTCAGGGGCTGACGAAGCAGAACTCGTTGCCCTCCGGGTCCCGCATGACCTGGAAGGCGCCGACCGCGTCGCGCACGAGGTCGCCCGCGCGCTCGCCGCCCAGCGCGGACGCGCCCTCCGCCGCCGCGGAGACGTCGTCGACGGCCAGGTCCAGATGGAGCCGGTTCTTGCCCGCCTTCGGCTCGGGGACCCGCTGGAACGCCAGCCGCAGCCCGCCCGGCGGGTCGACGTGGGACCAGCCGGGATCACGGTGCACCGGCGTGCCGCCCAGCAGACGGCTCCAGAAGACGGCGAGCCTCATCGGGGAGGCGCAGTCGACGACGATCTGACTCTGACGGGCGATCACCCCGCGATCGTACGGCCCCGCCTTCCGCGCCCTCGTCGGTCCCCGGCGCGATCGGCGGACGGCGGGACGCGAGACGGCCGTGCGGCCCACGCCGGGCAGCGGAAGATCGCCTGGGTTGCCGGGAGAACAGTGTTCACCTAGAGTGAGACCACTCTGAACCAGCGCTCCCCAGAAGCAAGCCGCAGAGCGGGAGCGCCCGTCTGTCGGCCGCGCGGCGGCCGGGACGCCAGGAGGGGCGGCGTTCTTTCGTCGTTCCTTCTTTCTTTCGGAGGTCTCCCATGAACGTCGGTCTTGGCCTGCCCATCGCCGACCCCGTGTCGCTGCTCGAATGGGCCCGGCGCGCCGACGCCGGTCCCTTCACCACTCTCGGCCTGCTCGACCGTCTCGTCTACGACAACCCAGAGCCTCTGGTCGCCCTCGCCGTCCTCGCCGGCGCCACCACCCGCGTCCGGGTGCAGACCGAGGTCCTCCTCGCGCCCCTGCGCGAGCCCGTCCTGCTCGCCAAACAGGCCGCGACCCTCGACCGCCTCTCCGGCGGCCGCCTGGTCCTGGGCCTCGGCGTCGGCGGCAGGGACGACGACCACCTCGCCTCGGGCACCGACGTCCGCACCCGCGGCCGACGCCTGGACGAGCAGATGGCCGTCATGCGCCGCCTGTGGTCGGGCGAGCCGTACGGCGACGGCGCGGGTCCCGTCGGCCCCGCCCCCGCCCGTCCCGGAGGCCCCGAGGTCCTGTTCGGCGGATTCCGGCCCGCCGCGCTCGAACGCGTCGCTCGCTGGGGCGACGGCTTCCTGGCCGCCGCCCCGCCCTCCTGGGCCGGCGGGCTCTTCGACACCGTTCGCGAGGCGTGGAGAAGACACGGCCGCGAGGGCGAGCCGCGCATCGTCGCCCAGGTCAACGCCGCCCTCGGCCCGCAGGACGTGGTCGACGACGCCCGCGCCTCCATGGCCGCCTACTACGAGTTCACCGGCACGGCCGAGCGCATGGTCTCCGGGATGCTCACCACCCCCGGCCGGATCCGCGAGGCGATCGCGCGGTTCGAGGACCTGGGCGCGGACGAGGTCGTGCTCTACTGCTACGGCCGCGACCCCGACCAGGTCGACCGCTTCGCCGAGGCGCTCTGAACCCGGCGCGCCGCGAAGGTACGGCCCGCGGCTGACGGAGCCCGTTCCCCGGTGAGACAGTGGGCTGGGGAACGGGAGACGGTCCTCTCGGCCTGCTTCCCGGGAAGCGGTGCACGAGTTCGGTCTGGTTACGCGCATGGCGTCGTGAAATGACACCGGCCATCGCGTGATCTGTGAACTGTATTCGCTCGGGACCAGGCACTGGACGACGGTCATCAAGTGGCAGGGCGGTCCAGATTCGCTGATCTCCGAACAGGTACGGCGGCGCGGGAGCTGGGGAAGACCGCGCCGCCGTACCAGCTTCAGGGAGAGTGCCCCACTCGGCGTAGAGGCCGTCGAGGCCGTTCCTGAGACAGGAACCGTCTGCCGGGTCGTGCGGGCTCACACCGGATACCCCGGGGGAGGTGCTGGTCGGGGCTGCTGGGCGCGCAGGCGCTCGGCGGCCTCGACCGCCCGGCGGTCGTACGGCGGGAGCGTCATGGCCATGCCCTGTGCATCACCGGAGCGGCCGCGAGAATCAGCTCCACGACCTTCTCCGGTCGCTGTCGGCCGATCATCTGGGGGACAGGGGCGGTGTGCAGGCGGACCAGGTAGCCGCCGTGCGGTTCTGCGGTCACGGTGACGGTGCGCCGTCCCGAAGGGGCGTGCACGACCAGCTCAGGAGGACGCCGGGTCAGCCGCGAGCGGAGGACGGGAGGACGGTGCGGCCACCGGGCGGCGTCGGGGCGGTCGGCGGACAACCCCAGATTGATTGTGTGATCGCGGCGAGCCCGCACTCCCCGCTCCTTGAGCAGCCACTGCACCGCGATCAGCGCTTCGTCCTGCTTCTGCGCTGTGGCGATGTCGATCGTTTCCTGGGGAGCGGACGTCGACGAGTACTGTGTCACCTGATCCTCCATGGTCGCACTCATGATGTTCGAGTGGCGAGACGCACACTCCTCGCTCCACGAGCGGGGGTGTCCCGACGCCAGGAAGAACCTAGGTTCGGCCCAACGGGCAGAGCCGTACTCCGGTGATGTCAAAGAGTCCGCACTTTTGTGCGGGTCGGAACGTCAGGCGATGCCAGCCCTCATGGCCAGAGCCCGAAGTTGTGGGGTGCTGGCCCGGTGCTCACGTTTGAGAAGCTGAGTCAGGAGTTCGCGAGGGCGTGCGCCGTACCGCACGAGTTCCGGAGAGAGCCGCTCGGCTTCGAGCAGCATGTTCACCGACGCGGCGTCCTTGCGCTGAACCGTGTAGGCCCGTGCCAGGTCCAGGTGGACCTGGGCGCGCCGCCCGACAAGGCCAGGGCCCAGGACACCGAGGTCGATCGACTCGCCCCTGGTGACGGCTTGGCGGGCGTTTCCTGACTCCACCGCTGCCGATACCTCGTGGATGGTGACGTTGGTCGGTCCGAAAGCCGTCCAGAAGTCGTTCCGATCCTCTCCGAGGCGTTCGGCGACGTGCCGGGCTTGCGAAAGAAAGGCGCTCACGGCTGCCTGGTCGTGCCGGGCGGCTGCAGCCGTGACCGCCACCAGGTGGAGGGCGCCGAGTACGGACAGCGACTGGGGATCGGAGTGGCGTGCGGACCTGCGCAAAGCCTCGGCTGTGCGCAGGACAAGGCGGAGCGCCTTGTCAGGTTCGCGCAGACGCACGAAAACGTAACCAAGCCGATAGGCGCTCACGGCGGCGAGCAGCGGTCGCCCGGCCTCTTCGGCGGCGGCCATGGAACGGTCTGCCGCCAGCCAGGCGAGATCAGGCTCTCCGACGCGGCGTAACGTGGTGGCTGCGCAGTGGTAGGTCAATGAACGGAGCGTTTGATAGATACGCTGTTGGCGCGCAGATGCCTGACGGCTGCCGAGTTCGGTAGCGATGATCAGTCCTGGCAGACGTTTGCCGACTTCGTCGTAGCGCGTCGCCTGATAAAGGCGGTTCACCTGGCGGATCTCGTGACGCAGCCACGTCAGGCTCTCCGGTGAGCCTTCGGCGCGGCGAGGGTCGATCAAAGAAGAAAGACCGTCGTAGTCCATCATGGCGCGGCGGACCGTAGATGCGGCTGAGTAGTGCGTCATGGCGTCCGTCTTCGCGATGATGAGATCCTTGACTGCCATGTTCAGGCTCTCACACAGCGCCGTGATCACACTGTGACTGTCCACCGCACGTTGACCGCGCTCGACCTGACTCAGCCAGCTTTCCGAGCGGCCGATCAGTCCTGCGAGGACGGATTGGGAAAGTCCGCGACGGCGGCGTGCCCGTGCGATTCGCTGACCGATCTCCTCAAGAGCGGTGTCCCTGCGGGCGTCCACGCATCACCTCTGCGGGGGTTGGTCTCCGACTACGCTGCGTAGCTCCTGCATGACGCTTTCCCAGGATGGCATGCGCGCGTGTGCCGACGCGTCAGGATCGAACAACACCCGTACGCCTATCTCCCGCAGCGTCTCCATGCTGCGGGAGAAAGCGGGATGACGGGCCAGCGCCTCTTTCAGCAGAGGCACGGCCAGGATCGGCACGCCGAAGCCCGTCACTTCGCACAACAGGCCGACCGCGAACGTGTCCGCGATCCCGGCGGCCCACTTGTTGATCGTGTTGAACGTCGCAGGAGCTACCACCACGGCGTCGGCGGGGGGCAGCCCCTTCGGCTCTCCTGGCATGCGGTAGGCACTGTGGACCCGGTCGCCGGTCAGGTGCTCGATCTCGACGGCATCGAGGAAGCGGGTCCCCATGGGGGTGGCGACCACGTGGACCTGCCAGCCGTCCTGTTGAGCGAGCATCACCAGCCGGGCAAGGCCGGCCGTGGCCGGAGCGGCACACGCGACCACGTACAGCACTGCGCGCCTGTCCATGTCGCGTGATCCTAATCTCGGCCGAGCCAGGAGAGACGGCCGAATCGAGGAAATCGTGATCACGACTGCTCACACCGGGTTTCCTCCTCGGCGGCCTTGGCGTTCTCGTCCGGCCTTCACGCCGCCCCCTGCCCCCTCTGGAGGGACGTGGACGAGCGGGGGCGGGTGGGCGACGGGCGCCTCAGCGAAGGGACCGCACCACGGGCGGGTGGACGCGGCTCATCCGGCGCAGCCCATCATGGAAGCCACTCACCCTCTGTCAGGTGGCGGCGAAGCGCTGGAAGCGTCTGAGGACGGCTGGGCGGTTGCGGCCCCACCACTCGGAGCCGTACAGGAACTGGACCTCGGCGTTGGCCGGGTGGGTGGGCAGGGTGCGCGCCCAGTCCCTGTCCATCAGGGGCAGGGCCCTGCTGTTGGCCGGGCCGTTGTTGTAGCCGCCCCAGACGGCGGCCTGCACCTCGGGGCGGACGGAGAACTCGATGAGCTTGAAGGCGGCGTCCCTGTTGCGCGCGCCCCGGGGCACCGACCAGGCTCCGAGCTGGAGCATGCCGCCGTTCCAGGTGAAGCCGAGGGGCGCGCCCTGCTTCATCAGCGCGCTGATCCGGGCGGCGAAGACGCTGGCCGCGGAGACCTGGCCGCTGACCAGCATCTGCCCCGGCTGGGCGCCGGCGACCCACCACTGGGGCACGTCCTTCCTGAGCCTCTCCAGCCTGGCGAAGGCGCGGTCCACGTCGAGCGGGTACAGCCTCTCCATGGGCACGCCGTCGCTCAGCAGCGCGAACTCCAGGTCCGGGGGAACGCCCTGGTCGGCCCCCCGCAGGGTGCGCTTGCCGGGGAACCTCTCGACGTCCCAGAAGTCCGCCCAGCCGCTCGGCCTGCCCCGCCCGCCCAGCGCCTTGGCGTTCCAGCCCTGGACGACGGAGAACAGGTAGTAGGCGAGCCAGTTGCGGTCCACGTAGGACGGGTCGACGCCGGGGACGTTCAGCAGCGAGTCGGGCAGCGGCTCGAAGTACTCGCGGCCGAGCGGCAGCACGATGGACGGGCCGCCGGCGACGAGGTCCCACTCCGGGTTGCCGGTGTCGACCATCGCCTTGATCTTCGCGCCGGTCGGCGGCCCGGAGACGACCACCTCGATCCCCGTCTCCCTGCTGAAGGGGTCGAAGATGTGCTTCTTCTCCGCCTCCTGGAGCGCGCCTCCCCAGTCGGCCACCACCACGCGCAGGCCGTCGCCGCTTCCGCCTCCGCCGCACGAACCGAGCAGGGGTACGGCGGCCAGCCCGCCGGTCAGCAGTGCGCCCCGGCGCAGGAGGGCGCGCCGTGTGAGCGGATCGCGGGGGAGGCCGTCGGAGGTGCTCATGGCGAACCAGCCTTCTTTCGTCGTCCGGTGGGATTCAGGGGTCCGGTGGAGATCTCCATGACCTTCCTCCCTCCGTCGGCCGGGGGCTCCGGGCGCGGCGGGGTGTGACGGTCGGCGGGGAGCGGGTCAGACGACCCGGGTCAGAAAACGGCCGTCTGCGGGCGTCCAGCTCAGCCAGTGCGCCGATCCCTCCGTCAGGGCCCCTCCCTCACCGGTCGGCACCGTGACCTGGAGGGGCGCGCCCGCCTCGGCGCGCAGACGGACCTCGGTCCGCGCGCCGAGGTAGACCCTGGCCTCGACCACGCAGCGGACGGCGTTGACGCCGGAGGGGGCGGGGCGTCGCCCGGCGATCCGGAGACGCTCTGGGCGGATCATGAACTCTCCCGAGAGGTCCTCGCAGGTGTCGTTGTCCCGGTCGACCAGGATCGGTCCGGTGACGCCCTCGACCCGCAGGACCGTGTGCTCGGCGCGTTCGACGCGGGTGGCGGGCAGACAGACCGACTGGCCGAGGAACCTGGCGACGAAGGAGTTGACGGGACGCTCGTAGATCTCCTCGGGGGACGCGGTCTGCTGCAGGACCCCCCGGTGCATGACGCCGACGCGGTCGGACATGGCCAGGGCCTCCTCCTGGTCGTGGGTGACGTACACGACGGTGGCGCCGACGCGCCGTTGCAGGGCCTTCAGCTCCAGCCGCATGTGGTCGCGGAGGTTGCGGTCCAGCGCCCCCAGCGGCTCGTCCATGAGCAGCACGGCGGGGTCGAAGACGAACGCGCGGGCCAGCGCCACCCGCTGCTGCTGGCCGCCGGACAGCTGGCGAGGGTAGCGCTCGCGCAACGCGGTGAGCCGGGTCATCTCCAGCGCCCGGTCGACCCTCGCCCCGATCCCGGCCGCCCGCCGAGCCCTGAGAGGGAAGGCGACGTTCTGCGCCACCGTCATGTGGGGGAACAGCGCGTAGTTCTGGAACACCAGCCCGATGTTGCGCCTTTCCGGCGCCTCGTCGGTGATCGTCCTGCCCGCCAGGCGGATCTCGCCGGACGTGACGGCCTCCAGGCCCGCCAGCACGCGAAGTGTGGTTGTCTTGCCTGACCCGCTCGGCCCGAGCAGCGTGAGGAACTCCCCGGCCCCGACGCCGAGGGTGAGGTCGTGCACGACGGGCACGTCCCCGTACCACTTGTGGACGCCGTCGAAGGCGACCTGGTCGGTCATGGGCGACCCTCCCGGTCCGGTGCGCGTGTGCCGGTCATCGGCGCTCCCGCCGTCCGAGAAGGGCCCCCGCGGCCTCGGAGAGCAGGAACAGCGCGACGCAGACGCAGATCAGCACCGTCCCGGCCACCGCGAGCGTGGGGGTGAGGTCGTAGCGCACGCTGTCCCAGAGCTTGCGCGCCAGCGTGACCGAGTCGCCGCCGGACACGAACAGGATGACGACCGCCTCGTCGAAGGCGATCACGAACGCGAACAGCGCGCCCGCGAGGACGGCGGAGGCGAGCTGGGGCAGCGTGACGCGGAGCAGGGTGCGGGCGATCCCCGCGCCGAGCGTGCGGGCCGCGTTCTCGAGCTCGGGGTCGAGCCGTTGCAGGGCGCCCGTCACCGAGACCAGGACGTAGGGGACGCCCATGACGGAGTATGCGACCGCGATCGCCGCCCACCGGCCGATCAGGCGCAGGTCGGCGAACAGGAAGTAGTAGCTCATGGCCAGCACGATGACCGGTACCACGATCGGCGAGTAGAGCAGCGCGAAGGCCGCGCTCCTGCCGCGCCCCGCGAAGCGGGCCAGTCCCCAGGCCGCGGCGGTGCCGACCACCGTCGCGACGGCCGAGGCCACCAGCGCGATCCTGGCGCTCAGCGCGGTGGCCTCCAGCCAGCTCGCATCCCCGAGGAAACGCTCGTAGTGCCTCAGGGACCAGCCCTCGAGGGGGAAGGCCAGGTAGTCGACGCCGTTGAACGACTCGACGACCACGATGAGGACGGGAGCCACGAGGAAGGCGAGGACCAGCGTGACCACGACCGCCAGGCAGCGGCGGAGCGCGCGTTCCAGCGGGCTCGAGGGCGGCCTGTCCCCTCGGGGCGAGCGCGGCCGGGGGAGCGGCCGAGGCGACGGCCGCGAAGACGGCAGGGAAGACGGCAGAGAAGACGGGGGGACGGACGCGGGCACGGTCACGGGGCCACCGCCCCCTTCACCGCGGTCAGCCTTCTGACCGCCAGGGCCAGGCCCACCGCGAGCAGCAGGAGCAGGGTCGCCAGCGTCGCCGCCATGCCCCAGTCGAAGGTCTCCTGGACGCTCCGCGCGATCACCACGGCGATCGTGCTCTCCTTCGGGCCTCCGACCAGCGCGGGCGTGACGTAGAAGCCGAGCCCGATGACGAAGACCAGCACGCCGCCGCCGGCGGTCGCCGGGGCGGCCAGCGGCAGGTAGACCAGGGCGAAGGCGCGCAGCGGCCCGGCGCCCAGCGTCCGGGCCGCCCGCGTCAGCGACCCGTCGATCCGGTCGAGCGCCGCCTTGATGATCAGGACGGGAAAGGGAAGCAGGATGTGCGTGAGCGCCACCACCACCGCGCCCTCGCCGTAGAGCAGCCCTCGCCCGTCGCCGGTCAGCGGGTGCAGCAGCCGCGTCACCAGCCCGCCGTCGCCGAGCAGCACGATCCAGGCGAACGACCGCACCAGCACGCTGGTCCAGAACGGGATCACGACGAGCAGCAGCAGGACCCTGGCCCGCCGAGGGGGCGAGGTGGCGAGAAAGTAGGCCACGGGGAAGCCGAGGAGCACCGAGACGACCGCGACCTCCGCCGCCATCCTGACGGTCACCCAGAGCACGTGCAGGATCGTCGGGTCCGTCACCGCCCTGACGAGGTTCGACAGGCCGGGTTCCGGTTCCGTGACGCTCCTGACCAGCATGGCGCCGACCGGCCAGGCGTAGACGGCCAGCATGACCGCCACGGGCAGGCCCAGCGCCACGGCGGCGAACGCCGGACGCCGCAGGCGGGGGCGGCCCCGGCGGCGGCGTTCCCCGCCGGGGCCGCCGCGCGGCGGCCCCGGCGCGGGAGTGCGCGTCGTCATCTCTCACCATCCATGGACGCGAGGGGCACGGGCCCGGCGGCCGGCGGGGGCGCCGGTGGCGCATGTCGACACAGTCAACGTTCGGCCCGCCCGGCTGTCACGGGGGCCGGATCACAAACCTGCGGAGCGGACCCTGTGGCGGGCGCACAGTCCGACGGCGGTTCGACGGCAGCCCGACGGCAGGGCCGGGCGCGGCCCAGGTGACCGTCCCGCCACGGGGAGTGTCTCCGCCCATGGCGGTAACGGTCGTCCTCGGCGTACGCTCCTGGCGTTACCCCTGCACCCTCTGTCACAAGGTGACCAGGGCTCCGAACAGGCCCGGCCACCTCACGCACACGGAGTGAAGGAGCGCCTGGATGCCGAGCAGCAACGTCCTGACCGTCGCCGCCGCCGACCTCATGTCCCGCGCGACCCCCATAGCCAACGAGTTCGCCCGCAGGCACGCCTCCGGAGCCGACCCGGAGACCGCCGACCGGACAGCCCCCCGCGACACGTTCGAATGGGCCCTTCAGATCATCAGGACCTGCGCCTGCGCCCTGGACGACGAGGACGCCGACATCGAGTACCCCGTGACCCGCGGGGCACTGGTCGCGCTCCAGGGCAAACCCGTGGCCGACGCGGTCGAGTGGCTGCGCTCGCTGGAGCGGCTCGTCAACGACCACCTGCTGTCCGGTTCCTGGCTGAGCATGGACGGGGTGCGGTGGGTCGTCGCGCGGGTCGCCCGCTTCTTCGACGGCCTCTGCCTGCACGAGCTCGAGTCGTTCAAGAGCACCCACGACGAGCTGTCCAGCTGGTACTCCAGGCTCGGGACCGACCTGCTGAGCTGCCTGATCTCCGGGGCTCCCGTCGACGCCGCGACGGTCGACGGGCAGGCGCGCGTCCTCGGCATCGACCCTCACCAGCCGTTCCGCGCCGTCGTGGTCTCCCCGGTGCCGGGCCTGCCGCACTGGAACAGGGCCAGGCGCAGGGTGCTGGCCGCGCTGTGGCGGCACGACCCGCACCGGCAGGCGCTGATCCGCGACCGCAACGGGCTCATGCTGGCGCTCGTCCCCACCGACAGGGACGGGCCGGGGCTGATCCCGCTCCTGACCCGGCTCCTGGAGGACGAGGAGCTGAGCCCGTCCCTGTACGTCGCCTCCGGCGAGCCCTCGGACTCCCTCGCCGTCGCGGGGCACAGCTGCCGTCAGGCGCTCTCCGCCCTGGAGATCGCCATCCACCGGGGCCGGCGCGGCCAGGTCACCCAGTGCGCCCAGGTGATCCTGGAGGTGCTGCTGGCGCACAACCACTGGGCGTCGCGCCGGATCGTCGACACCCGGATCGGGCCGCTGGCGGAGAAGCCGCACCTGCTGGAGACCCTGCGGGTCTACCTCAACTGCGACCTGGCCCTCCAGCGCACCGCGGAGGAACTGCTCGTCCATCCGAACACCGTGGCCTACCGGCTGCGCCAGATCGGCGCGCTCACAGGACGGGACATGCGGAAGATCGCCGACATCAGCGACCTGAGCGTCGCGCTGGCGGCCCTGGACGTGGTGGAGATGCGCAGGGACCAGGACGAGGGGCGCACGGACCTGCGGGCGCGGCTGCTCGCCTGACCGGAGACGCCCGCCGCAGGCCCGCCGGAGATCCCTTCCGGCGGGCCCGCCGTCACCCGCCGCGCCGCCTGTCCCGCGCCACCCGCCTTCGTCGCCGCGGTCCCGCCGTGACCCGCCCGCCGGATCGGGCCCTCCGACACGCCCCTGAGTCCGCCGCCCGCCCCGGCGGGCCAGGTCAGGGGCACAGAAGGCCGGGCCGGCACGGGGACGCGGAACTGATCCGGGGGCGGTGGAATTGATCAGTTGCCGGTGATGTTCGATTGGTCCGTAGGCACATCACGCAATCGTGGAGGTCCCCGTGGGAAAGCTGAACGACGACGCCAAGGAACTGCTCAACCAGCCCATTCACGGCTGGGTGACCACCCTGCGCCCTGACGGCTCGCTGCACAGCACCGTCGTCTGGGTGGCCGTCGACGGAGACGACGTCATCTTCAACACGGCCGTGGGCCGCGCCAAGGAGCGCCACCTGCGCGCCAACCCGCAGGTCTCGCTGAGCGTGCTGGACCCCAAGGACGCCTTCCACCTGGTGAGCGTCTCCGGCGTCGGGGAGCTGGAGCTCGAGGGCGCCGACGAGGTCATCGACGGCCTCGCCAAGAAGTACCTCGGGGTGGAGACCTACCCCTACCGTCAGCCGGGCGAGCAGCGCGTCACCGTCCGGATCAGGCCCGAGCAGGTCATCTACAGCGCGGGCAGCTGAACGACCGTTCCCGCGGATCCACGGGCCACGAGTAGTCTTCTGCCGCGAACGACACGGCGACCTGGAGGCGTTACGGATGGAAGCAAGCGGCGAGGGCACGGCCAGACCGATCACGTTCGTCGGCGAGCCGGTGCTGCACCGCCCGTGTGAGGACGTGACCGGCTTCGACGAGGAGCTGGTCACCCTGGTGGCCGACATGTTCGCGAGCATGTACGCCGCCGAGGGAGTCGGTCTCGCGGCCAACCAGATCGGCGTGCCCCTGAGGGTGTTCGTCTACGACTGCCCCGACGAGACCGAGGAGTACCGCAGGGGCGTCGTCGTCAACCCGACCCTGGTGCTGCCCGCGGAGGACGAGCGGCGCCTGGACGACTACGAGGAGGGCTGCCTGTCGGTGCCCGGCCAGCGCGCGTCGCTGGCCAGGCCGGACCGTGCCGTGGTGCACGGGTTCGACGTCGCCGGCGCGCCGATCACGGTCGAGGGCACCGGACTGCTCGCCCGCTGCCTGCAGCACGAGACCGACCACCTGAACGGCACGCTGTACGTCGACAGGCTCCCCGCGGAGCGTCGCGAGCAGGTCCTGGCGGCCTACGAGCGGGAGCGCGACCAGGCGGCCGTGACAGGCTGACTTCCCGCGGGCCCGGCGGAGCCGATCCTCCGCCGGGCCCGTCTCCCGGCTAGCATGTCGCCCCGTGGACGCAGCGACGGGAGAGACACGGGTGTTGAGAGATCGCGAAGACGGGTTCCACGCCTTCTGGCGGGAGTACCACCTGTGCACGCTGACCACCCTGAGGGCGGACGGCACGCCGCACGTCATCCCGGTCGGGGTGACGCTGGACGCGGAGGCCGGGATCGCCAGGGTGATCACCTCGGGAGGCTCGCACAAGGTCCGCCACGTGCTGGCCGCCGGAGACGAGGGGGCGCGGGTCGCGGTCTGCCAGGTGGACGGCGGCCGCTGGTCGACGCTCGAGGGACGCGCGGTGATCCGCAGGGATCCCGAGTCGGTCGCCGAGGCCGTGCGCCGCTACGCCGAGCGCTACCGGCAGCCGAGGGAGAACCCCGCCCGCGTCGTCATCGAGATCAGCGTCACCCGGGTGCTCGGCAATGTCTGACCCGGTCACGGTCGTCGGCGTCGGCGCCGACGGCTGGGCCGGGCTTCCTCCGGCGGCACGGCGTGAGCTGGAGGCCGCCGAGGTCCTGATGGGCAGCGCCAGGCAGCTGGCGCTGATTCCGGAGCCGGCCACCGCGCAGGGCGCGGAACGCCTCGCCTGGCCCTCTCCGATGCTGCCGGCCCTGCCCGGCCTCCTCGCCGCCAACCGGGGACGCAGGGTGTGCGTGCTGGCCAGCGGCGACCCCATGTTCCACGGCGTCGGCACGACGCTGGTCCGGCTGCTGGGCGCGGACCGGGTCAGGGTGCTGCCGTCCCCCTCCTCGGTCTCACTGGCCTGCGCCAGGCTCGGCTGGGCCGTCGACCGCGTCGAGGTGGTCAGCCTCGTGACCCGTCCGGTCGAGGCGGTGCGCGGCGCCGTCCACGAGGGCCGCAGGGTGCTGGTCCTCAGCGCGGACGGCCGCACTCCCGCCCGGGTCGCGGCGCTGCTCGCCGCCCAGGGGTACGGCGCGAGTCCCGTGACCGTGCTGGAACGGCTGGGAGCCGAAGAGGAACGCCTGGTCTCCGGCACCGCGCGGCACTGGTCCCTGCCCGTCGCCCACGATCTCAACGTCGTCGCCGTCGAGTGCAGGGCCGACCCCGGGACCGTCGCGCTGCCCTGCGTGCCGGGCCTGCCGGACGAGGCCTTCGAGCACGACGGCCAGCTCACCAAGCGCGAGGTGCGCGCGGTGACCCTGTCCCGGCTCGCGCCCGTCCCCGGCCAGTTGCTGTGGGACGTCGGCGCGGGAGCGGGCAGCGTCGCCATCGAGTGGATGCGCGGCCACCCCGCCAACCGGGCGGTCGCGGTCGAGAGACACGAGGAGCGGGCCGGGCGGCTCTCCAGGAACGCCTCGGCGCTCGGCGTGCCCGGCCTTCACGTGGTGACTGGCGCCGCCCCCGGGGCGCTCGCCGGACTCGAGGCGCCCGACGCGGTCTTCGTCGGCGGCGGGGTGACCGTTCCCGGCGTGGTCCAGAGCTGCTGGGAGGCGCTGCGCCCCGGCGGCAGGCTGGTCGCGAACGCGGTGACCGTCGAGTCGGAGGCCGCGCTGGCCTCCTGGCACGGCGCGCTCGGCGGCGACCTGGTCAGGCTGTCGGTCGCCAGGGCGGCCCCGGTCGGCGGGTTCACCGGCTGGCGGTCCATGATGCCGGTGACGATCTGGACGGTGGTGAAGCCGGTCGAAACGGCGGCGGAGCCGGTTGAGGGGGAACGATGACGGTGCGGTTCATCGGGGCGGGTCCCGGCGCGGCGGACCTGATCACCGTGCGGGGGCAACGCGCGATCGCGGCCTCGCCGGTGTGCCTGTACGCCGGTTCGCTGGTCCCGGCCGAGCTGCTGGAGTGCTGCCCGCCCGGCGCGCGCCTGGTCGACACCGCCAGGATGGCGCTCGACGAGATCGTGGCGGAGATGCTGGCCGCCCACGAGGCGGGCCACGACGTGGCCAGGCTGCACTCGGGCGACCCGTCGGTCTTCAGCGCGATGGCCGAGCAGATGCGGCGTCTGGACGCCGAGGGCGTGCCCTACGAGGTGATCCCCGGGGTGCCCGCCTTCGCCGCGGCGGCCGCGTCGCTGAAACGGGAGCTCACCGTGCCCGGGGTCGGCCAGACGGTGGTGCTGACCCGGACCTCGGCGCGCGCCACCCCCATGCCGGAGGGCGAGGACCTCGGCACACTCGGCCTGAGCCGGGCCACGATGGTCCTGCACCTCGCGGTGCAGCGCATAGAGGCGGTCGTCGAGGAGCTGGTCCCCGGCTACGGCGCCGACTGCCCGGCGGCCGTGGTCGCCAGGGCCAGCCGGGACGACGAGGTGATCCTGCGCGGCACGCTCGCCGACATCGCGGGCCTGGTCCGCGACGCGGGCGTCGTCCGCACCGCGGTGATCGTGGTCGGCAGGGTGCTGACGGCCTCGGAGTTCCCCGACAGCCACCTGTACTCGGCCGCCCGCTGCCGCGACTGACCCGGCCCGCCGGGTCAGCCCGCACGGCCGACGATCACCCCCGCGCGGTCGACGACCACCACGTCCACCCGCACGGGCGCCTCGCGCAGCACCCCGGCGGCGGTCCGGCGGGCGCGCTCGGCGACCAGGTCGCCCAGCGGCAGCCCCTCCTCCTGGCACAGCCGCAGCGCGTGCAGCGCGGTGTTGGCGGTCAGCACCCGCCCGGCCAGGGCCTCGCCGCCGCCGGCCGAGCGGACCATCTCGGCGAGCAGGCCGGGGTTGACCTGGGAGCGGCCCGAGTGGAGATCCAGGTGGCCGTCGGCGAGCTTGGAGAGCTTGCCGATCCCCCCGGCGACGGTCAGCCTCGGCACCGGGTGCCTGCGCAGGTACTTCAGCACGGCCCCGGCGAAGTCGCCCATGTCGAGCAGCGCGTCCTCCGGCAGCCCGTACAGCTCGGCCGCGACGCGCTCCGAGGTGCTTCCCGTGCACCCGGCGACATGCTCGCGGCCCGCCGCCCTGGCCACGTCGACGCCCCGCCTGATGCTGTCGATCCAGGCCGAGCACGAGTACGGCACCACGACGCCGGTCGTGCCGAGGATCGACAGGCCGCCCAGGATGCCGAGGCGGGGGTTCCAGGTCTTCCTCGCCAGCTCCTCCCCATGCTCGACGGAGATCTCCACGACCACGTCCCCGGTCCCGCCGTGCCGGGCGGCGACCTCGGCGACGTGCTCGCGCATCATCCGCCGGGGGACCGGGTTGACGGCCGGTTCGCCGACCTCGAGCGGAAGCCCCGGCTTGGTGACGGTGCCCACCCCCGGGCCTGCCCTGAACACCACCCCGCTGCCGGGGACGCCGTGCCGCACCGTCGAGGAGATCAGCGCGCCGTGCGTCACGTCGGGGTCGTCGCCGGCGTCCTTGACCACGGAGGCCGTGGCCGCGTCGCCGGTCAGCGCCTCCGTGGCCAGCGCGAACGCCGGCCGTCTTCCTTTGGGAAGCGTGATCTCGACGGGGTCGGGGAAGACGCCGGTCAGCAGCGCGGTGTAGGCGGCGGTCGTGGCCGCCGTCGCGCACGCGCCGGTGGTCCACCCGTGACGCAGGGGGGTGCTCATGTCTCGGAGGCCTCCCGGTACGGTGGCGCGGGATCCCGCCGGGCGGGCGGGCGAGAGGGAGGAACGGTGACGGTGTGCTGAACATCCTGGTGCTCGGCGGCACGGACGAGGCCAGGCGGCTGGCCGCCGCGCTCGCCGGACGCGCGGGGACGCACGTGGTCTCGTCCCTGGCGGGACGGGTGCGCGACCCCCGGCTGCCGGTCGGCGAGGTGCACGAGGGGGGTTTCGGCGGTCCAGAGGGGCTCCGGGCGTGGATCGGGGAGCGCGGGATCGACGTCGTCGTGGACGCCACGCATCCCTTCGCCGCCAGGATGACCGCCTCCGCCGTCGAGGCGACGGGGCGGGCGGGAGTGCCGCTGCTGATCCTGCGCAGGCCCGGCTGGCAGGCCGGTCCCGGAGACGACTGGCGCTGGACGCCGTCGCTGGCCGCGGCCGCCGAGCTGCTGCCCGGGCTGGGGGAGCGGGTCTTCCTGACCACGGGCCGCCGGAGCCTGCCGGTCTTCGCCGGGCTCGACGACCTGTGGTTCCTGGCCCGGTCCGTCGATCCGCCCGAGCCGCCGGCCCCCCGCCGCCTGGAGGTCCTGCTCAGCAGGGGCCCGTTCACCGTCGAGGGGGAGCTTGCCCTCATGCGGGACAACCGGATCGACGTGCTGGTCACCAAGGACAGCGGAGGCCGGATGACCACCGCCAAGCTGTCGGCGGCCCGTGAGCTCGGGCTTCCCGTCGTCGTCGTGCGCCGCCCCCCGGCGCCGGGCGGCGTCCCCGCCGTGGAGACAGTCGAGGAGGCGCTCGCCTGGCTGGAGGGCGCTCACGCCGGGTAGCGGCGGGGGGTGAACACCACGGGGGCGCCGTCGCCGCGCTTGGCGACCCGGGTGGTCGAGGACCCCACGAGCAGCAGGCAGCGCATGTCGACCGCGGCGGGGTCGAGCTCGCCGAGGGTGGTGACGGTCATGCTCTCCCGCGCGCCGCCGACGTCGCGGCCGACGACCACGGGCGTCTGCGGGGCGCGGTGCTCCAGCAGCAGGTCCCTGGCCGCCGCCACCTGCCAGGTGCGGCTCTTCGAGGCGGGGTTGTAGATCGCCAGGACCAGGTCGGCCCGCGCGGCGGCGCTGATCCGCTCGGCGACGACCTCCCACGGCTTGAGCAGGTCCGACAGCGACAGCACGCAGTAGTCGTGCCCGAGCGGAGCCCCCGCTCTGCTCGCCACCGCGTGCGCGGCGGTCAGGCCGGGCAGCACCCGTACGGGGACGTCCGCGAACCTGGGCTCGCAGGCCACCTCGAGCACCGCGCTGGCCATCGCGAACACGCCCGGGTCGCCGGAGGAGACCACGGCGACCCTCGACCCGCCCGCGGCCAGCTCCAGGGCGTGCGCCGCCCGCTCCGCCTCGACCCGGTTGTCCGTCGGGTGGCGGCGCTGGCGCGGGTTCGGCGGGACCCGGTCCAGGTAGGGGCCGTAGCCGACGAGCTCGTCCGCGGCGGCCAGCGCCTCCTGCGCCTCCGGGGTCAGCCATGGCCGCCCGGCGGGGCCGAGCCCGACCACGACCACCTCGCCGCGCGCGCCCTCCGTCTCCGGCGTCTCCCGCGCGGGCTCCGTGGCGGCGGCCCCGCCGGGGACCGCCGCGTTGACGGGGCTCGGGATCAGCGCCAGCGAGAAGTACGGCACGCTGTCCGGGTCGACCTCGGCGAGCGGGGCGAGGCGCTGCGCGCCGGTGGTCGCCCGTTCCACGTACCAGGCCTCGTCGAGACGGCCCGCCTCGGCCAGCGCGTCACGCACCTTGGCGAACGTCCGGCCGAGCTTGAGGATCGCGGCGGAGTCGGTGGCGGCGAGCCGTTCGGCGATGACCTCGCCGGGGAGCGTCCCCGGCAGCACGGTCAGCACCTCGTCCCGCTCGACCAGCGGCCTGCCGAGGACGGCCGCCGCGCCGCTCACCGAGGTCACGCCGGGGACGACCTCGGTGGTGTAGCGGTGGGCCAGACGTTTGTGCATGTGCATGTAGGAGCCGTAGAAGAGCGGGTCGCCCTCGCACAGGACCACCACGTCGCGGCCCGCGTCCAGGTGGGCGGCCAGCCGTACGGCGCAGTCGGCGTAGAAGTCGTCGATGGCGCCCTGGTAGCCGCCGGGGTGATCGGTGGTCTCCGTGGTGAGCGGGTAGATCAGGGCTTCCTCGATCTGGCCGTCACGCAGGTACGGCGCGGCCACCGAGCGGGCGATGCTCCTGCCGTGGCGGGCGCTGTGGAAGGCGATCACGTCCGCCTCGCCGATGAGCCTGGCGGCCTTGACGGTCACCAGCTCCGGGTCCCCCGGTCCCAGCCCCACTCCCCAGAGCCGCCCAGCCGACATGTCGCTCATTCCCTCTCACTCGCGATCGCGTTGACCGCGGCGGCGGTCATCGCGCTTCCACCCCGGCGTCCGTGCACGACCAGGTACTCCAGGCCCGCCGGGTGCTCGGCGAGGGCCTGCTTGGACTCGGCGGCGCCGATGAAGCCGACCGGCACGCCGAGCACGGCGGCGGGCCGCCCCGCCCCCTCCTCGACCATCTCCAGCAGCCGGAACAGCGCGGTCGGCGCGTTGCCGATCGCGACCACCGACCCCTCGAGGCGGTCGCGCCACAGTTCGAGCGCGGCGGCGCTGCGGGTGGTGCCGAGCCGTTCGGCGAGCCCGGGCACGCGGGGGTCGCCCAGCGTGCAGATCACCTCGTTGTCCGCGGGCAGGCGGCCGCGGGTCACCCCGGAGGCGACCATCATCGCGTCGCACAGCACCGGCGCGCCCGCGCGCAGGGCGGCGCGAGCCGACGTCACGACGCCGGGCGACCAGCCGAGGTCGCCGACCAGGTCGACCATCCCGCAGGCATGAATCATGCGGACCGCGACCTGGGCGACGTCCCCGGGCAGGCCGTCCAGGTCGCTCTCGGCACGGATGGTGGCGAACGAACGCCGGTAGATCTCAGCCCCGTCCCGGACGTAGTCGATCACGTTTCCCCTCTCAGGGCCGTCACCACGGCCGCGGTCTCTTCGATGTCCGCGCACTCCAGACTCCTGCCGTCCAGGTCGACCCGGTAACCGGCGGCGGTGGCGACCACGTCCGCGACCCGCCCCCTCGGGCGACCGCAGCGCCGTTCGCAGCCCGCCCAGTGCACGGGGAGCGTACCGGTGCGCGTCGTGGAGGTCGTGGCCCGGGTCGCGTCGGCCTGTACGTCGGCGAGCGACTTGGCGCAGCCGGGGCGCCCCGTGCAGGCCGTCACGCCCGTCCACGGCGAGCCGGGATCGGTGACCAGGCCCGCCTCCTCGACCAGGGCGCGGGCCGCGGCGGCCTCGCCGGGGGTCAGGCCGGGCAGGACCACGCCGCGCCACGGCGTCAGGCGCGCCTCGCCGCCCGAGGCCAGGTCCGCCAGCAGCCTCGCCTGGGCCGAGGTCAGCCGTCCCAGCGGCACCGCGACCCCGAGTGCCGCCCGGCCTCCCGGCTGTTCGACGATCCCCACCGGCTCCCGCCGCGTGACCGCCCGCGACAGCCGCGCCGGGGCGGCGGACCGGGTCTCCAGCGCGGCTTCGACCGCGGCCGCGACGCGTTCGGCGCAGCCGGGCAGCTCGCCGATCCGCCAGGCACGGGCCTGCTCGACGGCGGGTTCGGTCAGGAAGGCCTCGGCGGCGGTCAGCAGGGCGGTCACCGCGGAACCGGCCGGAACGCGCAGGCCGCTGTCGGCGCCCGCGAGGATCAGGGCGGCCTCGCCGGGGCCCGTCGGCAGGATCCCGGCGTCCGGGCCGAGCCAGGCCACGTCGCCCCTGCCGTCGTCGAGTGCGAACAGGAAGCGTCCCGGCAGCGCGGCCAGCGCGGGCGTGCCGCACAGCCGCAGGTCCAGCTCCGTGACCAGCGGTCCGGCGTCGAGCGTCCCCTCGGTGTCGCAGCCGGTCAGCGGCGAGGCGAGGATGTTGCGGACCCGTTCGTGGGTGGCGGAGGGCAGCAGGCCCGCGTCCGCCATGCGGGCCGCGAAGCGGCTCCCGCCGCCGAGCCCGCGCACCTGGACGTTCGCGCGGGAGGTCAGCTCGATGACCCCGGTCCCGCAGTCCGAGGCGGCGTCGGCGACCTCGCCGAGCTGGGCGGACGTCAGCCGGCCTCCCGGCACCCTGATCCGCGCCAGGCCGCCGTCGGCGGCGGCGTGCACCTGAAGTGCTCCCGGGCACGCGTCGGGCCGTGACCGTCCGGAAGAGTCGCCTATGACCACGTTGAGGATGTTAACGCCAGTTTCTTGCATGGAACCTCGCTGTCGTAGTCTCATCGTTGGCGACGGCAAGGGAGGAAGCCGGTGTGAATCCGGCGCGGTCCCGCCACTGTAACCGGGGAGCGAACCCCACCCAGGCCACTGTCGGGCGACGGGAAGGCTGGGGGGAGCACCGATCCGGGAGCCAGGAGACTCCAGCCGTCGTAGCCGACGACGACCCGGGGCGAGGACCCCGAGGGAGGAAGCCTTCGTGTGCTGTTCGCCGTTCCCCCGCCAGCCCGCGGTCTCGCGGGGCGATGCCGCCCCGCCCGCCGCGCAGCCTTACCGCACCGCCTCGCCCGCCGTGTCGCCGAGCCTGTCCCTGAGCCACACCTTCAGGCCCGTCGCACGGCCGAGCCGTACCCTCCCGTTCCCCGTGGAGCGTGAGGCATGATCCTCCTGCTCTCGACCTCCGACACCGACCTGCTCAGCGCCCGCGCCAGCGGCGCGGACTACCGCCTCGGCAACCCCGCCAGGCTCACCGCCGAGGACCTGCCGCCCCTGGTCGAGGGCGCGGACCTGGTCGTGGTCCGGCTGCTCGGCGGACGCCGCGCCTGGGAGGAGGGCCTGGACGCCCTGCTCGCGGGGCCGCTGCCCGTCGTCGTGCTCGGCGGGGAGCAGGCGCCCGACGCCGAGCTGATGGAGCTGTCGACCGTGCCGGGCGGGGTCTGCGCCGAGGCGCACGCCTACCTCGCCCACGGAGGCCCGGCCAACCTCGTCGAGCTCAGCCGGTTCCTGTCCGACACCCTGCTGCTGACCGGGCACGGCTTCGCCCCGCCCGCCCCCACGCCCGCCTGGGGCGTGCTCGAGCGCGAGACGCGCAGGCAGGAGGGGCCCGTCGTCGGCGTGCTGTACTACCGCGCCCACCACGTCGCGGGGAACACCGCCTTCGTCGAGACCCTCTGCTCGGCCGTCGAGGACGCGGGCGGCCGTCCGCTGCCGGTCTACTGCGCCTCCCTGCGCAGCGCGGAGCCCGGCATGCTGGAGGCCCTTCGCACGGTCGACGCCCTGGTGGTGACCGTGCTCGCGGCGGGCGGCACCCGCCCCGCGACCGCGGGCGCGGGCGGCGACGACGAGGCGTGGGACGTCGGCGCGCTCGCCGAGCTGGACGTGCCGATCCTGCAGGGGCTGTGCCTGACGAGCAGCCGCGCCTCGTGGGAGGCCAACGACGACGGCCTGTCCCCGCTCGACGCGGCCACCCAGGTCGCGATCCCCGAGTTCGACGGGCGGATCATCACGGTGCCGTTCTCCTTCAAGGAGATCGACGAGGACGGGCTGACCGTCTACGTGGCCGACCCCGAGCGCGCCGCGCGCGTGGCGGGCATCGCCGTACGGCACGCCGCCCTCCGGCACGTCCCGCCGGGCGAGCGCAGGATCGTGCTGATGCTGTCGGCCTACCCGACCAAGCACTCCAGGATCGGCAACGCGGTCGGCCTCGACACCCCGGCGAGCCTGGTGCGGCTGCTGGCCGCGATGCGCGAGCGGGGCTACGACATCGGCGCGGAGGGCGAGCTGCCCGGCGTGACCGAGCAGGACGGCGACGCGCTGATCCACGCGCTGATCGCCGCGGGCGGCCAGGACCCCGACTGGCTCACCGAGGAGCGGCTCGCGGGCAACCCCGTGCGCATCGCGGGCAGCCGGTACGCCGAGTGGCACGCCACGCTGCCCGAGGACCTGCGCGCGGGGATGGAGGAGCACTGGGGGCCCGCGCCCGGCGAGCTGTTCGTCGACACCTCCCGGGACCCCGGCGGCGAGATCGTGCTGGCCGCGCTGCGCGCGGGCAACGTCGTGGTCATGGTGCAGCCGCCCAGGGGGTTCGGCGAGAACCCCATCGCGATCTACCACGACCCCGACCTGCCGCCCAGCCACCACTACCTGGCCGCCTACCGCTGGCTGGCCGACGGCTTCGGCGCGCACGCCGTGGTGCACGTGGGCAAGCACGGCAACCTGGAGTGGCTGCCCGGCAAGTCGGCGGGCCTGTCCGCCTCGTGCGGCCCGGACGCCGCGCTCGGGGACCTTCCGCTGATCTACCCGTTCCTGGTCAACGATCCAGGAGAGGGCACCCAGGCCAAGCGCCGCGCCCACGCCACGCTGGTCGACCACCTCGTCCCGCCGATGGCCCGCGCCGACACCTACGGCGACATGTCCAGGCTGGAGCAGCTCCTCGACGAGCACGCCTCCATCGCCGCGATGGACCCGGCGAAGCTGCCCGCCATCCGGGCGCAGATCTGGACCCTGATCCAGGCCGCCAAACTCGACCACGACCTCGGCCTCGAGGACCGCCCGCACGACGCCGAGTTCGACGACTTCCTGCTGCACGTCGACGGCTGGCTGTGCGAGGTCAAGGACGTCCAGATCCGCGACGGCCTCCACGTGCTGGGTGCGGCGCCCGAGGGCGCGACGCGGGTCGACCTGGTGCTCGCCATCCTGCGGGCCCGCCAGATGTGGGCGGGCGGCGAGGCGCTGCCCGGGCTCCGCGAGGCCCTGGGGCTGAACGAGGACGGCACCGCGGCCCGCGCGGGCGTCGACGCGGCCGAGACGCTGGCCAGGTCGCTGGTCGAGGCCATGGAGGAGCGGGGCTGGGACCCGGACGCCGCCGCCGAGGTGGCCGCGACCGTCCCGGCCGTCGCGGGGGCCACGGCAGGCGCGGAAGGCACGGCCCCGGCCGGTTCCGGGCTCGTCGAGCGCATCCTGCGGTTCGCGGCCGAGGAGGTCGTCCCCCGTCTCGCGCGCACCACCGACGAGGTCGACGCGATCCTGCACGCCCTCGACGGCGGCTACGTCCCGGCGGGGCCGAGCGGGTCGCCGCTGCGGGGGCTGGTCAACGTGCTCCCCACGGGCCGCAACTTCTACTCGGTCGACCCCAAGGCCGTGCCGAGCAGGCTGGCCTGGGAGACCGGGCAGGCGATGGCCGACTCCCTCCTGGAGCGCTACCGGGCGGACACCGGCGACTGGCCGCGCTCGGTCGGCCTGTCGGTGTGGGGGACCAGCGCCATGCGCACGGCGGGGGACGACGTGGCCGAGGTGCTGGCGCTGCTGGGCGTGCGCCCGGTGTGGGACGAGGCGTCGCGGCGGGTCACCGGCCTCGAGCCGATCCCCGCAGGGGAGCTCGGCCGCCCGAGGGTGGACGTCACGGTCCGCATCAGCGGGTTCTTCAGGGACGCCTTCCCGCACGTCGTGGCCATGCTGGACGACGCCGTGCGGCTGGCCGCAGGACTCGACGAGCCCGAGGAGCAGAACTACGTCAGGGCGCACGTGCTGGCGGACGCGCGAGAGCACGGCGACGAGCGCAGGGCCACCATGCGGATCTTCGGGTCCCGCCCGGGGGCGTACGGCGCGGGGCTGCTGCCGCTGATCGACAGCCGGAACTGGCGTGACGACGCCGACCTCGCCGAGGTGTACGCGGTGTGGGGCGGCTTCGCCTACGGCAGGGGCGTCGACGGGGTCCCCGCCAGGCAGGACATGGAGGCGGCCTACCGGCGGATCGCGGTCGCGGCCAAGAACGTCGACACCCGCGAGCACGACATCGCCGACTCCGACGACTACTTCCAGTACCACGGAGGCATGGTCGCCACCGTGCGCGCGCTCACGGGCCGGGCGCCCGCCGCCTACATCGGCGACAGCACCCGCCCGGACGCGGTCCGGACCAGGACCCTCTCCGAGGAGACCTCCAGGATCTTCCGCGCCCGGGTGGTCAACCCGCGCTGGCTGGCGGCCATGCGCAGGCACGGTTACAAGGGGGCCTTCGAGCTCGCCGCGACCGTCGACTACCTGTTCGGCTACGACGCCACCACGGGTGTGGTCGCCGACTGGATGTACGACAAGCTGGCCGCGACCTACGTGCTGGACGAGGAGAACCAGGCGTTCCTGGCCGAGTCCAACCCGTGGGCGCTGCACGGCATCGCCGAACGCCTGCTCGAGGCGGCGGGGCGGGGCATGTGGGAGCACCCCGACCCCGACATCCTGCGGGACCTCCAGGAGGTCTACCTCAAGTCGGAGGGGGACCTGGAGGACGGCGGCTGATCTTTGGCTGATCGGCGGCTCCGTCCGCCCCTCCGGGACCGTCCGGCGGCTCCGTCCGCCACCCCAGGACCGTGCAGTCGCCGTCCGTCCTGGCCAGGATGCGTCTCAGGTGGGGGGCGGACGGGCTGATCGCGAAGCGGCGCCGGGCGGCGAGCAGCAGGGGCAGGTCGGCCGCGCTGTCGGAGTAGGCGTAGCCGAAGGGCGTCGCCACTCCGGCGGCCCGCAGCATGAGCACCTTGCCGTCACCGAGGCAGCGCTCGGCCACGACGAGCCCGCCGAACAGCCGTTTCTCCCGCGTGGCGACGATCTCCACGTCGGGGAGCCCGAGTTCCGAGCAGACCGCGCTGACGATCCGCAGCCCGGAACCGCTGGCGATCACCACCCGGTCGCCCCGGGAGAGGTGCTCACGCAGCCGGTCCAGGCCCGCGCGCATGGGGTTCGCCGAACCCGGCCCCGCGTGCCCGGCCGCGAAGGCGCGGGCCAGCCGGTCGAGATCCTCGTCGTCCCGGCCGACGGTGGCGAACCAGCACAGCCCCGACAGAGCGGCCCTGCGCGTCCTGACGCTGGGCAGCGCCCGCAGTGACGCGATCACCGGCAGCGCCGGCAGGAGGAGCGCCAGACGCCACCACTCCCGGCTCATCAGCCAGCGCAGGAACCATTCGCCGCACTCGCCCCGCACCAGGGTGCCGTCCAGGTCGAACACGGCGACCCCGGGGGGCTCCCCGGAGGGCGGGCAGGAGCTGTCGTGCACGGTCGGTTCCTTCGCGGGTCGTCGCCACCCGCCATGCGGCGGAAGATCCGTGACCGGTCGCCCCGGCCTGTGCGTCGGAAAGGCCGTGACGTGGAACGCAACGACCTGGAGCCGGCGGGGAACGCGCCGGTCGGCCCGCACGGAGACGTAACCGTCCGTTCACCCGGGCGAGCCCCGGCGCGCGATCAGTGTGCCACGCCGCAGACCGCTTGACCATGGGGGGAAACGTTCGGATCCGCGCCTTGGAGCGTTCTCATTAGTGCCGCGGAGAAATTCATAAAGTGTTGTCCGAAAACAGCGCCGCGCACGCCGGGTGAAGGATGCCGCCCGAGATGGTCGCTGTCCGGGGCGACCGGGTCGATCCGGGAAGGTCTCCCCGAGAACGGAGAACGCTCTCCGGTGGCATCGCCTGACGCGTCCGTAAACCATAAACATGAGTTCCCCTCGCGTATGTCATATCCGAGTTGTAGTGCGGACATTTAGGTGCGTAGCGAAGGGGCAACGTTGGGTGACTTTAACCCTAAAATTCACCATTTATTTGCTTTGATCACCTCCTATACACTCGCTCGCGGCGCTGGTCGGGAGACCAGTGACTGACGGCCGCGCGATTCCGCTCTGCCTGGCATTTGTCTATCGCCAAACTCTTCGTCACGACGGGGGATAACCTCGAAATGCCACACATGACCCTTGACTACGCTCGAGAACTACTCGGGGTCGGCTACGCGCGTATATCGCTGGACACCGAGGAGGCCGCGCTCCTGGCCGCCGCCCTCGAGGAGTGCCGGCGCTTCTTCTCCCTTCCTGACGAGACCAAGTCGCGCTACTCGAGCGCCGACCGAAACTTCGGCTACCGTCCGCTGGGCGTGGAGTACTCGATCACCGCGGACCGGCCGGACCTCAACGACTGCTTCACCCTGTGGTCGGACCGGCTCGACCTGGTGCCGAACTCCGCGGAGCTGGCCCCGCTGACGGGCGCGCTCCTGCGCTGGCGCGACCACCTGTCCGCGCTCGTCTCCGACGTCGTCGGCCAGGTCGCCGAGATCGTCGGAAACGCCAAGGCCCCCCGGTTCGAGGCGGCCTCCTACCTGCAGGTCAACAGCTACACCCGTGCGAGCGGGGACCGCGACCTGCTCCAGGACCGGCACGAGGACGGCCACCTGGTCACCGTCATCCACACCACCGCCCCCGGACTGGAGATCTGGCCGGGCGAGGAGTGCCTGCCGGTGGAGACCGCCCCGGACGAGCTCATCCTGATGCCGGGCTCCGTCTTCGCCGACCTCACCGGCGGGAGGGTCGGGGCGCTGGACCACCAGGTGCGCAACCTCGGCCTGGAGCGGCGCATGTCCCTGATGTACTTCGTGAACCCGGAGCTGACCGAGCCGCTGTACCCGTGGGTGCGGGCCGCGGACGAGCCCCCCGCCGACCTGCGTGACAAGATCCGCAGCCACCCGGCCGGTTTTGGACTGCCCGATGTCCCCGTCCTCTGACCTCCGCACCGTCCTCATCGTCAGCTCCGGCGACGGCACAGGACTGAACTTCTCCCGCTCGCTGGACCTCGCCGGGGGATACCGGACCGTCGGCGTCGACACCACGGTCGAGGACTTCCACGCCAGCGAGACGGCCGCTCGCCACCTCATCTCGTGGGACGACCCGGCCGCCCTGGTGAAGCAGGTCAACGACATCGCCGAACGGGAGTCCGCCGACCTGATCTACGCCGCCGACACCAACCCCGAGCTGCTGGTCCTCGCCGAGGCCCGCGACAGCCTCGTGGCCCCCACCCTCCTGCCCGACCGGGACGACCACCTCCGGATGGAGGACAAGTGGGCCACCCACCAGGCGCTCCAGCAGGCCGGGATACCCGTTCCCGACACCGTCCTGGTCACCTCGGAGTCCGATCTGGAGGAGATCATGGCGCGCCACCCCCGGGTGTGGATGCGCCGCCGCAGCGGCAGCGGGGGAGCGGGGTCGATCGCGACCGGGTCGACGCCGCTGGCCAGGGCCTGGCTCGACGAGCACTCCGGCTGGGGGACGTTCACCGCGGCGGAGAACCTGTCGAAGCGCACCGCCACGCTCAGCGGGCTCTGGAACGACGGCGAACTGGTCTGTTCCCAGCTCAGGGAGCGGGTCTCCTGGAAGTACTCGACGCTGTCGGTCTCCGGCGTCACCGGCATCACCGGAGCCCAGCGGACCTTCTGGGACGAGGATCTCCACGAGCTCGCCGTACGCTGCGTGCGGGCGGTCTGCGCCCGTCCGCACGGGATCATCGGCGTCGACTTCACCTACGACCACGACGGCAGGGCGCTGCCGACCGAGGTGCAGCCCGCGCGCTTCTACTCGTCGATCTACTTCCTGGCCTGTCTCGGCGTCAACATGCCCGACCTGTACTGCAGGCTCGCCCTCGACGGCGGCCAGGCGCTGCCGGCCTTCCCGCCGAACCCGATCCGGGAGAGCCACTACTGGGTGAAGTCCGTGGACAAGCTCCCCCGACTGCTGTCACCGGAGGAGTTCTCCCGTGGGTGAGTGGACGCATCACGACCTCCGGCGCCTCTGCGCGGCCGGACGGTCGATCACCAAGGGGCCGTTGAACGACACCTACGCGGGCACCCTGGGCGGCAGGGCGGTGTTCGTCAGGCATCGCGTCCTCGACGCCCCCGGGTACGGCCAGACCTTCGCCGGTGAGCGATATGTGAGCCCCCTGCTGTCCGGCCGGGTCAGGATGCCGGAGATCCTGCAGGTCGTTCCGGACGAGCAGGGCCGGGACCGGTTCGCCGTCTTCGAGTTCGTCGACGGGCGCACCCCCGACTGGGAGGCGCCCGAAGTCCTGGCCGCGCTGGCCGACCGGCTCCTCGCGGTGCACGCCGTCACGGCCGACGGCCTCGGCGAGGTCGGCGGGCCGCTGAGCCGGGTGGCGGCGCCCCGCTACCTGCTGGACCTCATCCGGCGGGAGTGCGAGCTGCTGCCCCGCCACGCCGGCGACCGGCTCATCGGCGCCGCGGACCTCCTCGGCGAGGCGATGGCCTGTTTCGAGGGCGAGGCGCCCTGCCTGTGTCACGGTGACGTGCACCGGGAGAACTGGCTGGCCGACGAGTCCGGAGAGCTGTGGGCGCTGGACTGGGAGGCGGCGAGGTTCCGGGTCGCGGCCGCGGACTTCAACCAGATGCGCGCGGGCTGGCTGACGGCCGAGCAGGAGGAGGTCGTCCTGTCGCGCTACCTGGAGCGCTCCGGCAGGGACCGGGCCGTCTTCACCCGGCAGATCGCGATCCTGCGCCTGTTGTGGCACGTCAGGACCTACAACTTCCAGGTCCTGGTCCGCGGCCGGGCACCGGAGCGGCACCGGGAGAACCTGGACGCCGCGAACGCCCTCCTCGACGAGATCCGGCGGGGAACCCCGTGACGGCCAGGCCGCCCCTGGCGGCGGCTCACCCGGCGCGGACCCCGCTCCCGGCCTTCCCCGGCGAGACGCCCGTCGCGGGTCTCGGCGGCGCAGGGCTCCCGACCCCCTGCCTGATCCTCCGCGAGGACCTGGTCGGCGCGGCCGTGGCGGGTTTCCGGGAGGCGTTCCCCTCGGTCGCGATCCACTACGCGGTCAAGTGCAACCCCGACCTCGCGCTGCTGCGGCACCTGCGGGAACTGGGCTGCGGCTTCGAGATCGCCTCCCACCCCGAACTGGAACTGCTGACGAGCGTGGGGGTCGACCCCGCCGACGTGCTCTACAGCAATCCCGTACGGCCGCGCGACCACGTCTCCCGATCCCACAGGGCAGGGGTGTGGCGCTACTCCGTCGACTCGCCGCGTGAAATGGCGAAACTTTCGCAGGCGGCTCCGGGCGCGCACGTCTACGCCCGGCTCGGCACCGATTTCACGGCCAGCGTCGTACCGAGCGAGGGGAAATTCGGCGTCGCCAAGGACGAGGTTCTCAGTCTTCTTCTCGACGCGGGGAGATCGGGCCTCACCCCCTACGGAATAGCATTTCACGTCGGTTCCCAGATGACGGATCCACGCGCCTGGGACGCCCCTGTCCGCGATGCGGCGGAAATCATGGAGCGACTGGCGGAAAAAGGCATCAGAATCTCCATGCTTGACATCGGCGGCGGGTTTCCGGCGCGCTATGACAAGGCGGTTCCCGGAATTCTGGAATTCGGCCGGCACATCACCGGCCTCCTGGACGCCCTGCCGTACCCGGTCCAGGTCGTCGCGGAGCCGGGACGCGCGCTGGTGGCGGAGGCCGGGGTCATGGTCTGCCGGGTCATCCAGGTCGTCCGCCGGGGCGAGACCTGGTGGGCCCACACCGACCTGGGGGTCTTCAACGGGATGATGGAGGTCCTGGAGACCGCGGGAGCCCTCGCGTATCCGATCTCCGCCGAGCGGGACGGCGGCCCGGCCCGCCGATACAACGTCACCGGGCCCACGTGCGACAGCCAGGACACCTTCGCGCTCGGTGTCGAGCTGCCGGCGGGCCTGACGGAGGGCGACCTGCTGTTCGTCGGCTCCGCCGGCGCCTACACCACGGCCTACTCCTCGCAGTTCAACGGTTTCCCCCCGCCGAGGACCCACCTGCGGCGCGTGCGGGACCTGGCGTGACCACCGACCGCCCCGAGTTCGAAAGAGTGAGGACAATGAGTGCCCTGACCGATGTCGAGGAACTGCTCGGCGGCGTCGAGGACGCCGTGGCCGCGTTGTTTGCGACCCCGTGCGAGGTCGTCACCGCCTGGAACGTCGCGAGTCTCGAACTGGGCGTGAGCTGCGGTGACCGCGCCCTGTTCGAGGCGCTGCACGCCTATCTCGGCTCGCACGCGGGCCCGGCGTCCGGAGGACGGCCCGACGTCGAGCTGACCTTCGTGGTGAGCGACGCCCTCGCCGGGCGGCTGGAGGCCACGGCCGTGCGGCTGCCCGGACCGCAGCCCGCGATGATCTCCTACTGCACCACAGAGAAGGGCTCGCTTCCCGTCGAGCACTGGCGGGCGGGCCGCGCCACGCTCCTGCGCACGCTGAAGACCCGGACCTGGCTGCTCGCCGACGAGTCCTACTCCCGTCTGACCTTCGTCGTCGGCGACGACTACCCCCTCAGGCCGACGGTCCACAAGGATCTCGCGCTGCTGATCCTGCACGTGCTCCAGCGCACCCTGGAAGCCCGCGGGCAGCTGCAGATCCACGCCTCCGCCGTCGTCGTCGACGGCCAGGCCGTCCTCTTCGCGGGGCCGAAGCGCTCGGGCAAGACGACCTGTTTCCTCGACGCGATCGTCAGGACCGGCGCGCGGCCGCTGTCGGTGGACAAGGTCCACCTGGCGGAGGACGCCGAGGGCACCGCCACCGGGCGTTTCCAGGTGTTCGGCATCCCCACCCGCCTGCGGGTGCTGGCGGGAACGCTGCAGAAGTACCCCGGAACCTGGGACGCCTTCATCCCGGAGGAGTACCGGGGGGCGGGCGAGGAGCGGCTCTGGCGCGGTGAGAGCGACTCCAAGGTGAGCATCCCGCTGACCAGCCTGCGCGCGGTCACCGGCGAGGACTTCACGCTGCGGGCGCCGCTCGGCATGATCGTGCTGCCGGACGTCGCCCGCGGGCGCGTGCCCCTCCTGCGAGAGGTCGTCGACCCGCTGGAGGTCGCCGAGCTCATGCGGCCCAACGTCTACACACCGGACAACCCGGAGGAGGACTGGTGGTCCGGGATCGGCGGGCACCTGGCCGCCGACCTCAGGGCACGGGCGGAGGCCTTCCTGGCGGGCATCGGCGCCACGGTGCCGATCCTGCGCCTGGAAGGGGCCGAGCGGATCGACCACCTGCTCCAGGAGGCCTGGCGGAGACTGCGCTCCGGCGCGACCGGCCCGACCGAGGCCGAGCCGATCGGCGCCCCGCGGTCATGACCAGGGCGCTGGTGCTGGGCGGCACCCGGTTCGTCGGACGGGCCGTCGTGGAGGCGCTGCTGCCCTCCTGCGAGGTGACCGTGCTCAACCGGGGGACCCGGCCACTGTGGGATCCGAGGATCGTCCAGCTGACGGCGGACCGGCGGGAGGCCGAAGCGACCCGCGCCGCCCTGGGCGGGAGCTACGACGTCGTGGTGGACGTCTCGGGCACCGAGCCCGCCCACGTGCGCAACGTCCTCGGCACACCCGCGGTGTCCGGAGCCGCCCGTTACGTCTACATCGGCTCGGCATCGGTCTACGAGCGAGGACGTACGGGCCCGCCGTTCAGGGAGGGCGACCCGGCGGGCGGCGACCCCGTCTGGAACGGCTACGCCGAGGCGAAGGCGGAGTGCGAGCGCCTGCTGTCCGGCCTGTCCGGTCCCGAGTTGACGGTCCTTCGCCCGCCCTACGTCTACGGACCGCACAACACCGAGCCGCGCGAGCGGTTCCTGTGGGCCAGGATGCTCGCCGGACAGCCGGTCTTCGTGCCGGGCTCGGGCCGTACCAGGATCCAGTTCTGCCACGTGTCCGACCTCGCCCGCACCGTGGCCGCGGCGTGCGCGGCGGAGCTGCCCCCGGGCGTCTACAACGTCGGCGAGCCCGGCTTCTACACGTTCGCGGAGTATCTGGACGTCCTCGCGGACGCGGCGGGAGTGGAGCCCCGGCTGGTCCTCGTCGGCGACGGGAGCGTGCCCGCGCGTGACTACTTCCCCTTCCGCGACGTGGAGCTGACGCTCGACACGACGCGCCTCGACCGGACCGGAGCGGGGGCGCGCACCCGGCTCGCCGAAGGTCTCCGCCGGACGCTGACGTGGCTGCGCGAGTTCGGCTCGCTGGCCGACGAGCCGACCGAACAGGAGAAGAAATGGCGTGCGACGACGGCCTGGCGGACGTCGTGACGGCCGTCCTGCGCTCCTACGGCCTGCCCGGCGCGCGGACGGAGCCGCTCGCCGGGGAGGCGCTGCGGGTGGCGCGGGCCCGCGGACTCGGCTCGGAGGCCCTCGCCGGAGCGGGCGTCCGCGGCTGGAACGACCTCCGCCGGGTCCTGGAGGGCCACGACGAGGAGCTGCGCGCGACCGCCGAGTCGGTGTGCGCCTGTGTGAACGACGTGCTGTTCTCGTCCCCGCGCTGGCGGAGGGAGGTGGGCTATGAACACCCGATGGACGAGCTCCGCTGACGCGGTCGTCGTCGGCTTCGGGCTCACCGGCGCTCCCGTCCTCGAACGGCTGCTCGGCGCCCACGGCGCGAACGACGTCGTGGTCCTCGACAGGGGCGCGTTCTGGGAGCCCGCCGACCACTCCTTCCCCGACGAGCGCAGCCTGGCCCTCGACCGCCCGCTCACGATCGCCCCCGAGGAGGATCACGTGCTCCTGCGCGTCCCCGGCGGCGAGAGGCCGCTCCGCAAGTGGTGGTCGGCCAGGCTGGCCGGCGGCGGCTCCTGGCTCTGGTACGGCCAGCTGTCCCGCTTCCGCTCCAGCGACCTGCGGATGCGCTCCTCGCTCGGTGACGCCTTCGGCCCCGAGCTGCGCGACTGGCCCCTGGACTTCGCCGAGCTGGAGAACTCCTACGCCCACGTCCAGGAACGGCTGCGGCCCTTCGGCTGCGCCTACGGGCACACCGAGCCCGCCTACCGGGAGTTCGACGGGGGGCCGTACCGCAGGCGGCCGGGGCCGAGCCATTTCGAGCGGGTGCTCGTCGACGGGCTCCAGCGTGACGGCCTGGACGCCTACGTCGGGCAGAGCTGCCTGGGCGGGCGCGCCTGGGACAGCTGCCCGGTCTCGCCGGTCACCGGACGCCCCGCCGACCGCGGGCGGCCGATGCTGGCGCGCCCCAACTGGTACGTCGGCCTGTACGACAGGCTGCGGGCCGACCCGCGGGTGCGCCTGCTCGGCGGCTCCTACGTCTCCAGGGTCCTGGTCGAGGCGGGAGCGGTCCAGGGCGTCGAGTTCGTCCGCCGCGACGAGGACGGAGACCTGCGGACGCGGCGGATCAGGTGCCGCACGGTCGTCCTGGCCCCCGGAGCCCTGGAGACGGCGCGCATCCTCCTCACCTCGGACCTGCCCAACCGCAACGGGCTGCTCGGCCGGGGGTTCACCTTCACCCTGGAACGCACCGGCTATCTGGTGACCGCGGAGCCGCGGAGCCGGGAGCTGACCGACCGCCTGGCGGGGCTCTACGGAAACGTCGTGGTCAAGGACTTCTACGACCTCGGGGACGCCGGTCCGCTGCGCAAGGGCGGCAAGTTCGCCCTCTACGACGCCTACGTCGCCGAGACGCCGGCCAGGCACGTCCGCAACCTGAAGATGTTCGGCGCCGAGCTCGCGGAGTTCCTGCGGGCCGAGAGCGGCCGCTACGTGGTCAAGGCGAGCTTCAAGGGCGAGTCCCTGCCCTCGACCGGCAAGTTCGTCTCGCTGAGCGCGCGCAGGAACTCCTTCGGGGCCAGGGTGCCCGTGGTGACCTACACGCCGCATCCGGCGGACCTCCTCCTGCAGGAGCAGGTCACGAAGATCTTCGCCCGGCTGGGGCGGGCGCTGGGGGCCACGGAGACCCGGGTGCACGCCGTCCCCGCGGGCGCAGACCTGGTCTCCGCCCACCACCACGGCGGGGCGGTGTTCGGCGAGAACGCCTCGGACGCCGTGCTCGACCGCGACTGCGAGTGCTTCGAGGCCAGGGGGCTCTTCGTGGCCGACTCCAGCTTCATGCCGACCTCAGGCGCCACCAACTCGTCCCTGACCGCCATGGCGAACGCCCACAGGGTGGCCGGCGTCGTCGCCGCGCGGTTGCGGTGAGCGGCGTCACCCGCGGGAGCGGGCGGAGCGGATCTTCGGAACACGCGGCGACGGAGGAACAGATGCGAGGCGACGATCCCGGCGGACGGCCGGACGCGCCGTGTCTCCTGACGGTCACGGACCTGTCCTTCGCCTACGGCGAGTCCTCCGCGCCGGTCCTCACCGAAGTGGCGCTGACGCTCAGGGCGGGCGAGGCGCTGGGGATTCTCGGTCGCAACGGAGCGGGCAAGAGCACCCTGATCAACGCGATCCTGGACATCGTGCCCGGCAGGCGCGGCGGAAGGGTCGTCCTCGGGGACGCGAACGACGGGAACGCGGCGGACACGGGCGCCGCCCGGCGCCACGTCGGCGTCGCGGGCCAGCGGATCTCGCTCTACAAGAAGCTCACCGTCGCCGAGAACCTCACGCACGCCGCGCGGCTCGTCCTGCCGCGCCGGGACGTCGCCGCGGCGGTCGGGCGCGCGGTCGAGGACTTCGGCCTCGCGCGGGTCGCGCGGACCCCGGTGCACCGCCTGTCCGGAGGGTGGGAGCGGTTGTCCCACATCGCGGCGAGCTTCGTCCACGCGCCCCGGATCCGCTTCCTCGACGAGCCCACCAGCGCCCTCGACTTCGAGACCAGATCCCGGCTGGTCGTCCTGATGTCCCGATGGCGGGAGGCGGGCGACGCGATGATCGTGACCTCGCACTACCCCGAGGACATCGAGGAGATGTGCACCCACGTCGCGGTCGTCTCCGGCGGCGCCGTCGTCGGCGTCGGCCCGCTGCGGGACCTGCTCGGCGGCTACCACAGCGAGCTGCTGGTGCGGGTGGACGCCCCGGCCGGCCCCGTGACCCTGCGCGCCCCGGCGCCGAAGACGGCGGCGGAGGCCGCGGAGGCCTTCGCGGCCTGGGCGCGCGACCCGGACCACGGCCGCTCGGGCATCGAATCCGTACGGCTCACCAGCAGGAACCTGCGGGAGATCATCTCCATGGACCCCGACCTTCGCGGGAGCGTCGTTGAGAACGAGTGAGGAAACGGCCGGGTTCTGGTCCCTGGCCGCGGGCTACGCGACGACCGAGCTGCTGATCCTGTGGCGGATGCGCACCCCGCTGGTCTTCATGTTCGCGGTGCCCGCGACCCTGGCCCTCACCCTCGGGTCGGCCGTGGCCGGGGCCGACAGCCACGGCCGCGCCATGCTCGGGATCGCCGTCATGTTCAGCTTCACGACCACCCACTACGTGGGCCTGGCGCTGTTTCGCGAGTTCGGCGGCAACACCTGGGTGCGGCAGGCGCTCTACCGCCCTTCGCGGGCGGCCTTCCTGCTCGGCAAGATCCTTCCCATCGCGGGCATCGGCCTGGCGCAGCTGAGCCTCTTCACCGCCATCGCGGTCGTCTTCTACGGCACACCCGTCCACGGCTCGCCGTGGCAGCTCCTCGCGGTGGCGGTCGCGCTGCTGGGCGTGAGCTGCACGATGGGGGTGGTCCTCTACCTCGTCACCAGCGACACCTCCACCTTCGAAAGCCTGTTCTACATCTTCCTGATCACCGCGGGAAGCGTCGGGGGCGCCATCGTGCCGGACGAGAACCTGCCCGCCCTGTCCCGGGCGGTGGGATTCCTGACCCCGCACCACTGGGCCCTGCGCGCGCTGGACGAGGCGACGTCAGGCAGGGGGGAGTGGCCCCCCGTCCTGCGGGCGATCGGCGTCCTGGGCGTCTGCGCCGTGGTCCTCGGGGTCGTCGCCGCGACGGCCTTCGACTACCGGCGCCAGAAATACGACCTGTACTGACGGCCCTACGGCGGCCGGAACCTCCAAGGAGGCCTCTTGACACCCCCTGATGAAATGGCGCGGCATCTCGGCGCGCGACTCGCCGCGCACGGGAAGTCGATCGACGACCTCGTCGCGGAGGTGGACACCAGCTTCGGCGAACCCGTGCTGATGTCGGCGGCCGGTTCCGTGGTGCACGGGTTCGGCACCCCGATGAGCGACATCGACGTCCACGTCGTCGTCGACAGCTCGACGGTGACGGGCCTGCCCATCACGTCGTTCACCCTCGGCGTCGCCGTCGACGTGAACTACATCCGGGCGGACTCGATCCGGCGCGCGGCCGACGCCCTGGGGGACCACGAGGCTCCCAAGGCGCACGGCCGCTCCGCCTGGCGGGACTACCGCAGGAAGCTCGCCCAGCTCAACCGGCTGATCCTCGGCCACCCCCTGCGGGGCGGGCGGCACTGGCTCGACTGGCAGCGGGACAGGCGGCAGCCGGTGGCCGACGCGACGGTCCGGTGGTGGCGCGCCGAGGCGGTCCGCTACCGGCTCGCCTGCGAACTGCTGCGCGAGACCAGGCCGCTGGCCGCGGCCGAACGGCTCGGCCGAGCCGGGATCGCCGGACTCGACGCCCTGGCCACGGCCAGGGGAGAGATCTGCTTCGGGCAGAAATGGGTGGGCGCCAAGCTGGAACGGCTGGGCGACCCCGAGCTGACCGCGCTGTACGAGCGATTCCTCGACCTGCCGGTGAACGCCGCCGGGGCGCGGACCTACCTGCGCGAGGCGGGTTCCCTCTTCGCCGAGCTGGCCGCCCGCCTGGAACTGCCCCCCGACCCGGAGGTCTGCCTGACCCCGGCCGCGGGGCTGGAGACGTGGCGCAGCCACGGCGGCCGCGCGCTCGTCCACCGGTGGGCGCTGCGCGGAGTCGAGACACCGACCCGGGACGTCGAGTTCCTCGACGACCCGGCCTGGAGCTGGACGGGAAGGAGCGAGGAGATGACCGAGACCCACCGGCTCCTGGCCGAGGAGGACCTCCTGTGGCTGTCGATCGACTGGAGCACGGTGTGAACGGCGGTGCGAAGGACGACGTGAACGACGGGCGGGACGGCGACCGGCCGGACGGTGCGAACGGCGGCCCGCGTGGCGGCGACCGGGTCCGCGATCCGCGCAGGTGGGCCGCGTTCCAGTGCTTCGGCGTCTTCGAGCTGCTCTTCGAGGTCCACGCGAGCTACGAGGACCTGATCGGCACCCTGGACGAGGGCTTCCTCCCGGTCGCGAAGTTCGTCGCGAGGGACACCGTGGTCCGCGCGCTGGCGATCCGCTCCCTGCTGCGCGAGGGCTTCCCGCCCGACGAGCACGACACGCTTGCCGACCCCTACGCGGGCCTCACCGAGGACGAGATCGAGCGCGGGCTCGCGGCGGCCCGCGCCGTGGCGCGCGCCGCGGACGTCCCGGCCGCGCGCGAGGCCGCGGAGCAGGTCGGCCGCTACGTCGCGGAGCTGGAACGCGACCTCGGCTTCACCGCCCCGCCCGCCTCGATCCGCGGACCTTCCGGCCTGTTCCCCGCGCTCAGGCTGACCAGGACGCTGCTGCCCCTCAACGAGGCCACAGGACTTCCCACCGCGTTTCCCGCCGCGTGGACCTGACGGTCACCCGGGATCCGCCCGCACGAAGGAGACAAGAGAGTGCCCACCGTAACGACATCACACACGAGCGCCGAACCCGCGCAGCGGATCTGGGAGGTGCTGCTCGACTGCGAGGAGTACCCCTCCTACATGGACGAGGTGGTCGACGTCACGATCCTCGACCACTCGGGCTCCAGCAGGACCAGCCGGTGGGCGGTGCTGCTGAAGGGCTCCGAGCTGGAGTGGATCGAGAGGGACACCGTGGACCACGAGCGCCGTCGCATCGAGTTCGAGCAGATCGAGGGCGACCTGGCGTACTTCGACGGGTACTGGCAGGTCACCGACGACGGAGCCGGTCAGACGACGATCGAGCTGCACGTCGAGTTCGACATCGGGATCCCGCTGATGGCGGACATGCTCAACCCGGTGGCGGCCCGCGCGCTCGAGGAGAACTCCAGGGCCATCCTGAACCGGCTGAGCACCCGCAACAGCGATGTCAGCCCCGTGGCCTGACCTCGCGTCCGTGCCACAGGACGTGCCACAGGACGTGCCACAGGACGAGGGCAGTCCGCGCCCCGGGACGCGGGGAGAAGACAGGGAAAGGGAAACGTTGGATCGCCACGTGCTGGAACCGCCCGCCCCACCCCGGGCCACGGCTCCCGACATCGCGCGGGTCACCTTCAGGAGAATTCAGCGGCACATGTCTCCCGGGCTCGCGCTGAGCGGCAAGTTCGCCGGTCAGGGCGCGGTCGAGGCGGACGCGTCCGGCTGCGAGGTGCGGCTGTCCGACGGCCGCTCGGTCCTGGACTTCGGCTCATACGCGGTGACCCTCCTGGGACACCGGCACCCGGCCGTGGTGGCCGCGGTGCGGGAACAGCTCGACGTCATGCCCACCTCGACCAGGAGCCTGGCCAACCCGGTCGCCGCGCTGGCGGCCGAACGGGTGACCGGCTACCTGGGCGGCCATCTCGGCGGGGCCCTGAGCAGGGTCCACTTCGGCCTCAACGGAGCCGACGCCGTCGAGGCCGCGGTGAAGCTCGCCCGCCTGGCGACCGGCAGGCGCGTCGTCGTCGCGGTGGAGGGCGGATACCACGGCAAGTCGCTCGGCGCGCTCGGCCTGACCCACCACGACCGTTTCCGCGAGGGGTTGGAAGATCTGCTGGGCAGCGTGACGCACGTCGCCCCGGACGATCCGGCGGCGGTGGCGCGCGTCGCCGCGGAGACGGACGTCGCGGCGGTCGTCTTCGAACCCGTGCAGGGGGAGAACGGTGTGCGCCCGCTGGACCTCGACGTGCTGCGGCGCTGGAGCGCCGACGCCCGGAGGGCGGGCGCCTTCGTGGTCTCCGACGAGATCCAGTGCGGCCTGCGGCGGTGCGGCGACCCCTCGGTGGCGCTCGCGGCCGGGCTGGAGGTGGACGCGGTGCTGCTGGGCAAGCCCCTCGGCGGCGGGGTGGCGCCGATCTCCGCCCTGGTCTGCTCGGACGCCCTGTACGAGCCGCTGCTGAAGGACCCGTTCCGGCACACCGCCACCTTCGGCGGCCACCCCCTGGGGATGGCCGCGGTCCCGGTGGCGCTGGCCGAGGTCGAGGCCGCCGCGGGAAACGGCGCGGAACTGGCCCGCCTGATGGCGGAGGGCCTGCGGACGCTGCGCGCGGACCACCCCGGTCTGGTCGCCGACATCCGGGGCAGGGGACTGCTGTGGGGGGTCGACTTCACGAGCCCCGAGCTGGCCGGTGAGATCCAGATGGGGCTGGCCCAGCGCGGCCTGCTGGTGTCCCCGTGCCTGAGCAGGCCCGAGACGCTCCGGCTGCTTCCGCCGCTGGTGGCGGGCCCGCCCGAGGTCGACCGGGCGATGGCCGCGCTGGACGGCGCACTGGAGGCGGCCGCGGCGGCATGGGGGGACCGGCGTGAGCGCTGATCCCGGACCCTTCGACGAGCTCTGGCCCGACGTCGGAGAGCTCATGCCCGCCGACGCCCTGGAGAGGTTCGCGGCCGGCGCGGCGCGGGCCGACGAGAGCGGGCGGCCCTGCCCCGGCAGCCTGGACCTCCTGCGGGAGACGGGCTGGCCCGCCCTCGCGATCCCCACCGCCTTCCAGGGCAGGGGGGCGGGCCTGCTGGAGTCCTGCGCGGCGCAGCGCCTGCTGGGGCAGGCCGATCCGGCGCTCGCGGTGGCGGTGAACATGCACATCTTCACCATCGGGCTGACGGTGGAGCACTGGCGGCGCAACACCGACGTGTCGTGGCTGCTCATCGAGGCCATCGCGACCCAGAACCGGCTGGTCGCCTCCGCCTTCGCGGAGCCGCACCTGGGCGGCTCGGCGACCCGGTCGACGCTGGTGGCCGAGCGGGTGCCGGGCGGCTGGGAGGTGACCGGCAGGAAGTATCCGTGCTCGCTGGCCTCCGAGGCGGACCTGGTCTGTCTCCAGGTGGCCGCTCCCGCGCGGGACGGCGGCTCCCCGCAGATCCTCGTGGCGATGCTGCCGACCAACGCCCCCGGCCTGAGCGTGGTGGAGAACTGGGACGCGATGGGCATGCGCGGCTCCGCGTCGAACACCCTGGTCCTGGACCGTTGCGTGATCCCGGACGAGCTGGTCTTCTACCAGGCCCCGGCGGGCGCGGAGGACGACGACGTCCTCGCCGCGGGCGTGATCTGGTTCTCCCTGACGGCGACCGCGGTCTACCTCGGGCTGGCGGAGTCGGCCCTGCGCGTCGGACGCCGCCTTCTCGGCGCCCAGCGGATCGCGCACCTGGGCAGCGCCAGGGCGGACCTGCCGAGCTACCAGGCCGTGCTGGGCGACCCCTACGCGGCGCTGCTGACCCTTGAGGCGGGCTGCGTCGCCGTCGCGGGCCGGATGGACGCCCGCGCCGACCCGCAACGCCTCCTGCCGGCCGCGCTCGCGGTCAAGCAGCAGGCGGTGCACACGGTGCCCGCCCTCGTGGCGGCGATCGCCGAGGCGTGCGGCGGCGCGTCCTACGCCCGCCAGGGCGAGCTGGCGCGGTTGTGGCGGGACGCCCAGGCCATCCGCTTCCATCCGCCGACCCCCGTGGCGGCCCGGCAGTTCCTCGGCAGGCGGGCACTGGGCGTGCCCGCCTCACTCGACCTGGACGAGTGCGCGCCGTCCCTGACCTCCCCTCCGCCGACCTCGAAGCAATGACGAACGTGATGAAAGAACTGGAATGAACCGAGCCGAACTGTCCGAGTTGATGATCGAAAAGGTGTCCGAGGTCCTGGGAGTCGACCAGGCCGAGATAGGCGAGCAGACGGACCTGGGCGCGGAGTACGCCGTCGACAGCCTGGAGCTCATGGAGATAGGCGCGAGGCTGGAACGGGCACTGGGCGTCCGCATGCAGATCGAGGACCTCCTCGGCATGAGGAACATCGGCCATGCCGTCGACCTGGTGGCCGCGCGGATCCCGGCGCGACCGGCATGAACGGCAGGCGAAGGGTCGCGGTGACCGGCCTCGGGGTGAAGTCGCCCGCAGGCAACACCGTCGAGACCCTCCTGGAACGGCTGCGGGAGGCCAGGTCGACCGCGGCGACGGTGGACGAACTGGTCAAGAACGAGGTCCCGGTGACGTTCGCGTGCACCGTTCCCGAGTTCGACCTCGACCGCTACGTCGCACTCCGCCAGCGACGTCAGATGGACCGCGGCACGACGCTGGCCCTGGCCGCGGCCGCGGACGCCGTGGACGGGGCCCGGCTGGGAGACCTCACGCCGGAGCGCGTCGGGATCGCGGTCGGCACCGGGGTCGCCGGCCTGGGCGCGACCGAGGAGGTGCTGCGCCGCTGCGAGCACGATCCGGCCAGGATGCCGGCGTTCACCGTTCCGCAGATCATGGCGAACTCCGCGGCGGCGCGGATCGGCATGCGGCTGGGGGCCAGGGGAACCGCGCTGACCTACGCGACCGCCTGCGCCAGCGGGGCGACCGCCATCGGCGAGGCCACACTCAAGATACGTTCCGGCGAGTGCGACGTCATGATCGCCGGAGGCGTCGACGCCCCGGTCACGCCGATGGTGATGGCCGCCTTCGCGCGGATCGGCGCGCTGTCCGGACGCAACGACGACCCTGAGGCGGCCTGCCGTCCCTTCGACGCCGACCGCGACGGCTTCGTGATGGGAGAGGGCGCGGCCTTCCTGGTGCTGGAGGACTGGGAGCACGCAGAAAGACGGGGCGCCGACGTCCTCGGCGAGGTGCTCGGCTACGGGAGCAACTCCGACGCCCACCACATCGTCGCCCCCCGGGAGGACGGCGGCGTCGCCGCCGCCTGCATGGCCAGGGCCGTCCAGGACGCCGGGCTCTCCTTCGCCGACATCGGCCACGTCAACGCGCACGGCACCTCCACCTACCTCAACGACCGGGCGGAGGCCCGCGCGCTCGCCTCCTGCTTCGCCGGCCGCTGTCCGCCGGTGACCGCGCCGAAGGGCGTCGTCGGCCATCTGATCGGCGCCGCCGGAGCGCTGGAGGCGGTGATCTCGCTCGGCGTCGCCGCGGGCGGACTGGTGCCGCCGGTGGCCAACTTCGGCACGAGCGAGTGCGCCGACGAGATCGACCTCGTCACGGGAGCCCCGAGGAGGATCGGGTCCCCGGTGGCCCTGTCCAACTCCTTCGCCTTCGGCGGGCACAACGTGTCCCTGGTGCTGAGGGCCGCGTGAGCGCCGCGGCCGGAGGCGGCGGGACGCGGATCCTGCTGACCGGGGCGACGGGGGTGGTGGGCACGGAGCTGTCCCGGGCCTTCCTGCGGGCGTCGGGGCCCGCCGAGCTCGTACGGGTGGCCAGACGGCCCCAGCGCGAGGGGGACGTCAGCTGGGAGATCGGCGGGGAGGCGCCCCCCGAGGAGCTGCGGAGGAGATGGGACGTCGTCGTGCACGCCGCGGCGTCCACCCGATGGACGATGACCAGGCAGGAGGCGGTGGAGTCCAACGTCCGCCCGCTCGAGGCCGTGCTCGACCTGGTCGGCCCGGGCACCCACCTGGTGCACGTCTCCACCGCCTACGTGGGCGGATCGGATCCTCCCCCCTCGAGTGAGCCCGGCGAGTTCGGGCGCTACCGCAACGGATACGAGTGGTCCAAGGCCGAATGCGAGGATCTCGTGGCCGAGCGGCACGACGGCCCGACCACGATCGTGCGCCCGCCGCTGATCCTCGGGCGCGACGACGACGGGTCGATAGCCCGCTTCTCCGGCCCGTACACGCTGCTGCAGACCCTGGTCTCTGGGCTCGCGGCGGCCGTGATCGGCGAGCCCGGGGGATACGCGGAGGTGGCGCCGGTCGACCAGGTGGCCGAGGTGATCCTGAACGCCGCCACCGGGCCGCCGCCGGACGGCACGAGGATCGAGACGATCGCCGGCGGGAGCAACTGCATGACCCTGGAGACGCTCCTCGACATCACCTGCCGGACGCTCAACGGCTGGCGCGAGGAACGGGGCATCCCGCCGGTCGCCGTGCCGCCGTTCATCTCGGCGAGGCGGTGGCACCGCTTCTTCCTGCCCTTCGCCGAGCAGCACCTGTCGCCCATCCAGCTTCAGGCGGTGCGCCTGCTGGGCATGTTCGAGGGCTACACGAGCATGGCCGACCCCTTCGAGCCGACACACCAGGTGGCCGACCCGGCCGCGACCCTCGTGCGGTCCGTCCTGTGGTGGGCCGACGCCAAGCCGCGCCTGGCCTCGCGGATCTCCGAGCCGTGGGGGCTGATCGCCTGAGGGAGGAGGGGCACGGCGCCCGACGCGCCGCCCCTCCGCGCCCGAGCCTCGCGGGCCCGCCGGCGGGCCCGCGAGGCTCGGGCCCGGGCGGGCCCGGGCGGGATCAGCGCTCGGCGATCACGCCGCAGCCGATCCGGCCGCCGGAGTCGCCGGTCTTGAGGGTCGCCTCGTCGGGTCCCGTCTTGCCGTTGGCGTCGCTGTAGCGGGCGGGGATGTTGGCGTGGTTGTCGGGCAGGGCGTGGACGACGACCGCGCTGCCGTCCTTGTCGAGGAGCTGGTCGACCCGGAAGCGGTCGGTCACCACGGAGGCGCTCGCGGTCCCGTCGGCGCCGACCAGGAGGGCGGGCAGGTCGCCCGAGTGGTCGGCGTGGCTGCCGGAGCCGAGGCTGAAGTGGCCGCCCGCGCTGAAGAACGGGCTCCCGGTCGCCGGGTCGGTCGACTTGGGGTCGCAGACGCCGGTGGTGTGGACGTGGAAGCCGTGGTAGCCGGCGGTCAGGTTTCTGACGGCCACGGTCAGCCTGGACTTGCCGAACCGCTCGCGCTCGATCCTGAGCGAGCCGACGGCCGCGCCGTCGACGTTCTTGATCACAGCGTACGCCCGGTGGCCCGAGCTGTCCGACGCCGACTCGGCCACCGCGGCGGCGCCGACGGAGACGACGCCGACACCGAGCGCCAGGGTCAGAGCCAGATGGGTCTTGCGGAACATGGCAGCCTCCTTGTTGGTCCGTGCGAGGTTGGTCCGTGCTGGCTTTCAGTGGGATCTTTCTCCACAGTGCGCGGCCCACGCTCGTATTCGGCCCGGATTGGCCGGTAAAGGGCACGCAAAGCATGGAGGGGACCGGGCACGGTAAGGCGGCGACGGGCGGCGGGCCTCTCAGGAGATCGCCGTCCGCCAGGTAAGGCTCACACGTCCGTTACGGAAGCCAGGAGGGAAGGTGATGTCGCCCCACGGCTCCCATGACGTACGTTCGGCCACTGCCGCCCCCGCCGCCGAGACAGCCGGAGAGCCCGTGGAACCCATCGCCCCCGTTCCCCTGGATCCGGTCCGCCTGGACCCCGCCGGACGCGACATCCACGCCGAGGCGTCCCGTCTGCGCGAGATGGGCCCGGCGACGCCGGTCGAGCTCCCCGGCGGGGTGGTCGTGTGGGCGGTGACCCGCCACGACACGATCAAACGGCTCCTCGCCGACCCGCGGGTGTCCAAGGACGCCCGCAGGCACTGGCCCGCCTACGTCAACGGCGACATCCCGACGCCCTGGTCCCTGATCAGCTGGGTCTCGGTGTACAACATGTTCACCGCCTACGGCGCCGACCACCGGAGGCTGCGCTCGCTGATCTCCAAGGCGTTCACCCCGCGCCGGGTCGAGTCGATGCGCCCGCGCGTCGAGCGGATCACCGGTGAGCTCCTCGACGAGCTGGTCGCGACCGCGCCGGGGCAGGTCGTGGATGTCCGGGAGAGGTTCGCCTACCGGCTGCCCATGCGGGTGATCAGCGAGCTGTTCGGCGTCCCCGGCGGCGCGCGGGGCGACCTGAGCCGCATCGTTGACAGCCTCTTCCACACCTCCGCCGACCCGCAGGAGGTGGAGGACGCCCTTCAGGACGGGTACGTCCTCCTGGAGGCCCTGGTCGCGGCCAAGCGGGAGAACCCCGGTGACGACATGACCAGCGACCTGATCGCCGCGCGCGAGGAGGAGGGCGGTTCCCGGCTCAGCGAGGCCGAGTTGATCGACACCCTGTTCCTGATGATCGCCGCGGGGCACGAGACCACCGTCGGCCTTATCGGCAACGCCGTCCACGCCTTGCTGACCCACCCCGGGCAGCTGGCCCTGCTGCGCGCGGGCGCCGCCTCGTGGGACGACGTGATCGACGAGACGATGCGCTGGCAGGCACCTGTGGCCAACCTGCCGCTGCGCTACGCCGTCGAGGACATCGAGGTCGACGGCGTCGTGATCCGCAGGGGAGAGGCGATCCTCGCCGGTTATGCGGCCGCGGGCCGCGACCCGGCCCGGCACGGCGGCGACGCGGACCTGTTCGACCTCACCCGGCCCAGCCGCCATGACCACCTCTCCTTCGGCTACGGCGTTCACTACTGCCTCGGCGCACCGCTGGCCAGGCTGGAGGCGGGCATCGCGCTCCCCGCCCTGTTCGGCCGCTTCCCCGGCATGGCGCTCGCCGTCCCCGACCACGAACTGGTCCAGGTCGACTCCCTCGTGACCAACGCCCACCGTGAGCTGCCGGTCGTGCTCCGCCCCGTCCAGGAGGGCTGAACGGCTCACGCCGGCCGGGTCGGGCCCAGCGGCTCAGGCGTACAGGCGCAGGAGGTCCTCCTCCGTCTCCCTGCGCACGATCGCGCGGGCGGCCCCGTCGCGCACCGCCACCACCGGCGGCCGCGTCACGTGGTTGTAGTTGCTGGCCATCGACCGCTGGTAGGCCCCCGAGGCGGGGACGGCGAGCAGGTCGCCGGGGCGTACGTCGGCGGGCAGCGGCAGGTCGCGGACGAGCACGTCGCCGCTCTCGCAGTGCTTGCCGACCACGGTGACCTCACGCGCGGGGGCCTGTGAGGAGCGGGAGGCCAGGATCGCGGTGTAGGCGGCGCCGTACATGGCGGGGCGGGGGTTGTCGCTCATCCCGCCGTCCACGCTGACGTAGGTGTTGACGCCGGGGATCTCCTTGACCGTGCCCACCTCGTACAGCGCGACGGCCGTCGGCCCCGCGATCGAGCGGCCGGGCTCGACGGCGAGCCGCACGTGGGCGGGCAGGACCTCGCGCACCGCCGCGACCAGCTCGGCGGGGCGCGGGGGGAGGGGGTCGCCGGGGCGCTGGACGATGCCCAGGCCGCCGCCGAGGTCGAGCTTGGGGATGGTCACGCCGTGCTCGCGCTCGGCGGCCAGCAGGAAGTCGGCCATCCTGCGCGCGGCCAGCGTGAAGCCGCCGAGGTCGGTGATCTGCGAGCCGATGTGGGAGTGCAGCCCGGACAGCTCGAGCGAGGGCGCGGCCAGGACCAGCCGGACGGCCTCGGCGGCCAGTCCGGCACGCAGCGAGAAGCCGAACTTGGAGTCCTCGCCCCCGGTGGCGATGAACTCGTGGGTGTGCGCCTCGACCCCCGGGGTGACGCGGATCATCACGCTCTGCCGCACCCCCGCCTCGTCGGCGAGGGCGGCCAGGCGCTCTATCTCGGCGAAGGAGTCGACGACCACGCAGCCGACCCGCCAGGAGACGGCGCGGCGCAGCTCGGCGAGGGACTTGTTGTTGCCGTGGAAGACCACCCGCGCCGGGTCCATGCCGCCGGCGACCGCCACGGCCAGCTCGCCTCCCGTGCACACGTCGAGGCAGAGTCCGGCCTCGTCCAGCCAGCGCACCACCTCCGGGCAGAGGAAGGCCTTGCCCCCGTAGTGCACCTCCCCGTCGGGCAGCGCCTGACGCCACTGCGCGCAGCGGGCGTGGAACTCCTCCTCGTCGAGGATGTAGGCGGGGGTGCCGAACTCCGCGGCGAGCTCCCGCACGCCCACCCCGCCGACGCGCAGTTCCCCGTCGATCCAGGCCGCGGTGCGCGGCCAGCCGTTCTCGATCACCAAGCTCATGGGGTTGAAGGTAGGGCTTTAAGGCTTTTGTCCGGTCTGAGCATCGAAGGTTTCGATGCTCAGACTCGCAAGCATTCACCTGTATTGGGACCGTTACCTGCCGTCGGCACCATAAGCTCAACTATTCGCAAAACAGGAGCTTAAATGACAAAACGGCTGTATTCGGTCATTGCTGCCGCGCTGGTCGTCTCGGCGTTCGCCGGCGGGTGCGGGCGCTCGGCTTCGGGGACGGACGCGAACACGGGGGCCACCGCGGCGGCGGGCAAGACCGCGAAGGACCTGGTGCCCGAGGCCGTGCGCAAGACGGGCGAGCTGCGGATGGCCACCTCGGAGGGCTACCCGCCGATGGAGATGTACAAGAAGGGCACCCAGGAGCTCATCGGCGTCGACCCGGACCTCGCCGCCGCCATCGCCGCCAAGCTCGGTCTCAAGGTCACCGTGACCAACGCCGCCTTCGACGGCCTGATCCCCGGCCTGCAGGCGGGACGGTGGGACATGGTCATGTCCTCCATGAGCGACACCGAGGAGCGCCGCGCCGCCGTCGACTTCGTCGACTACTTCAACGCGGGCGGGGCCATCATGGTCAAGAAGGGCAACCCCGAGGGCATCAAGACCCTCGAGGACCTGTGCGGCCGCGTCGTCGTGCTGGCCAAGGGCAGCTCGAACCTCGCGATCGGGCAGCGGCAGAACGACAAGTGCGACAAGAAGATGCAGATCATGCAGAGCGAGGACGCGCCGACCGGCCTGCTGAGCATCGACTCGGGGCGCGCGGTCGCCACCATCGTCGACTCGCCCGTCGCGGCCATGTACGCCAAGGACACCGGCAAGTACGACGTGCTGCCCGAGCAGTACGACGCGGGCCCCTGGGGCATCGCGATCGACCGCCGCAACACCGCGCTGCGCGACGCCGTGGCCAAGGCCATGCAGGAACTGCTGGCCGACGGCGGCTACAAGGCCGTCCTCGACAAGTACGGCGTCGCGGGCAACGCCGTCCCCGAGACCATGGTCAACACCAAGCCGTGGAAGTGACCGGCGCCCCCGGGGCGACCAGGAACTCCGAGGCGGCGGGGGAGCCGCACCTGCCCATCGACGCGGTCCGCCCGCCCCGTCCGGGGCGGTGGATCGCGGCGGCGGTCGCCCTGTTCGCCATGGTCTGGCTGCTCTACACGATCATCGTCAACGAGAACCTGCACTGGGACGTCATCGTCGAGTACCTGACCGACGGCAGGATTCTCGGCGGACTGTGGGTGACCATCCAGCTCACCGTGCTGTCGATGGTCATCGGCCTCGCCCTGGGCATCCTCGCCGCGGTGATGCAGCTGTCGGGCAGCCCCGTCCTGCGGGGCGCCTCCGCCCTGTACACCTGGTTCTTCCGCGGCACTCCGCTGCTGGTTCAGCTGATCTTCTGGTTCAACATCGGCCTGGTCTTCCCCTCCTTCGGCATCGGCGTGCCCTTCGACGGCCCCAAGCTGGTCGAGTGGCAGGCCAACGAGCTGATCACGCCCTTCACCGCGGCGCTGCTCGGCCTGGCGATCAACGAGGGCGCCTACATGGCCGAGATCGTCAGGGCGGGCATCCGCTCGGTCGACCCCGGGCAGCGCGAGGCCGCGGAGGCGCTCGGCATGACGCACCGGCAGGTGCTCCGCAGGGTGGTGCTTCCCCAGGCGATGCGCGTGATCATCCCGCCGACCGGCAACCAGTTCATCTCGATGCTCAAGACCACCTCGATGGTCTCGGTCATCGCGGGAGCCGAGCTGCTGACCGTCTCCCAGCGCATCTACCTGGGCAACTTCGAGGTCATCGCGATGCTCATCGTGGCCTCCATCTGGTACATCGTGCTCACCACCATCGCGAGCGTCGGCCAGCACTTCATCGAGAGACGGTTCGAGCGCGGCCACGACGCGCTGCGGACGAAGGTCCGCCGCAACCTGCGGCCGTTCGGCAAGGGGAGCGTGTGATGGCCCTACCGGCCTTCGAAACCGTGCCCGCACCGCCCATGGTGCGGATCCGTTCGGTCCGCAAGTGCTTCGGCTCCGTCGAGGTGCTCAAGGGCATCAGCCTGGACGTGCCCGTCGGCGGCGTGGTCTGCGTCGTCGGCCCCTCGGGGTCGGGCAAGTCGACGCTGCTGCGCTGCGTCAACCGCCTCGAGACCGTCGACTCCGGACGCATCTGGGTGGACGGGGACCTGATCGGCTACGCCGAGCGGGGCGAGCGCCTGCACCACCTGCGCCCCGCCCAGCTGTGCGCCCAGCGGCAGGACATCGGCATGGTCTTCCAGCGTTTCCACCTGTTCCCGCACCGGACGGCGCTGGAGAACGTCATGGAGGGCCCGGTCGTCGTCAAGGGCGTTCCCAGGGACGTCGCCAGGAAGCGGGCGATGGAGCTGCTGGAGCGCGTCGACCTGGCGGGCAGGGCGGGCCACTACCCCGCCCAGCTCTCCGGCGGCCAGCAGCAGCGCGTGGCGATCGCCCGCAGCCTGGCCATGGACCCCAAGCTGATGCTCTTCGACGAGCCGACCAGCGCACTCGACCCCGAGCTGGTCCAGGAGGTCCTCGCGGTCATGCGGGACCTGGCGGCCAGCGGCATGACGATGATGGTGGTGACCCACGAGATGGGCTTCGCGCGCGAGGTCGGCGACAACCTGGTCTTCATCGACGGCGGCGTGATCGTCGAGCAGGGCAACCCCCGCGACGTGCTCGCCAACCCCCGGCACGAGCGTTTCCGCGCCTTCCTGGGGCAGGTGCTGTGACCCACTTCGACCTGCTGCTGCGCGGCGGCCTCGTGGTCGACGGAACGGCGTCGCCCGACGCGGCGCGCCTCGCCGACGTGGGCGTCGCCCGCGGCCGTCTCGCCCTGCTCCCCCCGGGAGGCCCGGCCACGTCGGACGAGACCGTCGACGTGACCGGCCTCGTCGTCGCGCCCGGCTTCATCGACGTGCACACCCACTCGGACGGCGTCACCCTGATCGACGGGGAGCTGGGCCGCGAGATGGTCCTGGCCTCGGTCCTGCAGGGAGTGACCACCGAGATCTCGGGAAACTGCGGCTCCAGCCTCTTTCCCGCGCTGCCCGGACGGCTGGCCGCGATGCGGGCCGAGAACCGGGTCTACTTCGGCGGCGACGTCGGGATGTACGAGGGGTTCGCCGAGTTCGCCGCCGCGCACGCCGCGGCGCCCAGGGCCAACCACCTCGCCTCCCTGGTCGGCCACGGCACGCTGCGCGGCGGGGTCATGGGCCCCGTCGACAGGGCCGCGACCCCCGAGGAGCTGGAGACGATGTGCCGGCTGCTCGACCTGGCGCTGACCCGGGGCGCGGCGGGGCTGTCCACCGGGCTGATCTACACTCCCGGCACCTACGCGGGCACGGACGAGGTGGTCGCGCTCGCGGCCGTCGCGGCCCGGCACGGCAAGCCGTACGTCACCCACCTGCGTGACGAGATGTCGCGTGTCGAGGAGGCGCTGGAGGAGGCCGTCGAGATCGCCGCCAGGAGCGGGGCGCCGCTGCACGTCTCCCACCACAAGACCGCGGGGAAGTACGCCTGGGGGCGCACGGAGCGCACCCTGCCCAGGATCTCCGCGTTGCGCGCCGAGGGAAGGGATGTCACATGTGACGTCTATCCCTATACTGCGGGAAGTACGGCGCTGGGCGCGATGCTCCCGCCCTGGGCCTCCGAGGGCGGAATCTCCGCGCTGACGGCACGCCTGGCCGACCCCGGCCAGCGCGACCTGATGCGTCTGGCCATCGCCGAGGGCGTCCCCGGCTGGGAGAACACCGTCGGCAACGGTGGCTGGGACCGCATCTCGATCGCCTGTGCGCCGCGCCACTCCGAAACGGAGGGGCTCACGATCGCCGAGCTGGCCGTCACCCGCGGCCAGGACCCCCTCGACGTGGCCGCCGCCCTGCTCGTCGCCGAGCAGGGCGAGGTCACGATCATCAGCCATTCCATGATCGAGGACGACGTGCGGCGCGTGCTGGCCGCGCCGTACTCGATGATCGGCTCGGACGGGGTGCCCAAGCCGGGAGGCCGCCCCCATCCGCGATGGGCGGGAACCTTCCCCAGGGTGCTCGGCCACTACGTCAGGGAGCTGGGGCTGCTCAGCCTGGAGACGGCCGTGCACAAGATGACGGGCATGGCGGCGGCCAGGTTCGGGCTCGCCGGGCGCGGCGTGGTCGCCGACGGCGCGCACGCCGACCTCGTCGTCTTCGACCCCGCCTCGATCGCGGACGGCGCCACCTTCGCCGACCCCCTGGTCCCACCGTCCGGGATCCACCTGGTGGTCGTCGCGGGACGGAGCGTGGTCCGCGACGGCGTGGAGACCGGCGCGAAACCCGGATCGGTGCTCGCCACGTGAGCGTGGAGGAACGGAGGCAGGAGACCGTGACCGGTTCCGGCGCCGGAGGGCAGGCCGTCGCCCACGGCCTCGACGGGGACGGGCCCGGCGTGCTGGCGGTGTCCGTGCCCGGCCTTCTCGCCCTGCGCGAGGACGTCGAGCTGACCCTGGCCAGCACCGGCAAGCTGCTGCTGCTGGCCGCCGTCGCCAGGGGGATCGCCGCGGGCGACCTCGACCCCGCCGAGGTCGTCGAGATCGAGGAGGACGACCGCTGCGGCGGCTCCGGTCTCCTGGGCCTGCTGTCGGGACGCCGCTGGGCGATCGGGGACCTCGCCGTGCTCGTCGCCGCGGTCAGCGACAACACCGCGACCAACGCGCTGCTGCGCAGGGTCGGCCTGGACCGGGTGGCGGAGAACGCGGCCGGGCTGGGGCTCGTCCGCACCCGGATCCTCGACCGGATCCGCGAGCCCCGGCTGCCCTCGCATCCGCCGACCTTCGCCGTGGGCACGGCGGGCGAGCTCGCCCGGTTCGCGGCGAGCCTCGACGGAGGAGAGGAGTGGACCAGGCTCATGCTGCGCTGGATGGCGCACAACGGCGACCGGAGCCTGGTCCCCGCCCTGCTGGCGCACGAGGCCGAGGAGCGGGAGGTCCCGGACTCGGTCCCCGAGGGGAGGGTCTGGGTGGCCAACAAGACCGGCACGGACACCGGGGTGCGGGCCGACGTGGGGGTGATGATCGGCTCCGGACGCAGGATCGGCTACGCCGTGCTGGTCAACGGCCCTGCGGGAGCCGAGCACGCCCTGGTGGGACGCGCCCGCCAGGCGGGCCTGGTCATCGGCCGCCTGGCGGCCGAAAAACGCCAGAAAACCTGAGGAAACAGTGGAATTCCTCCTGTGGAACGCGCTAACACTGGTGCCACGCGCGGCCTCCCTCCGGGAAGGCGGGACCGCGAGCGCCGAGCAGGAGGAACGCCAGTGGAGCTTCACGAGTACGCACGCCACGACGCCGTCGGACTGCGCGACCTGATCGCGGCGGGCGAGGTCACCGCCGCCGAGGTCGAGGACGCCGCCAGGCGGGCGCTGTCGGCGGCGGACGCCGAGCTCAACGCCCTGGCGCTGCCGCTGTTCTCCCCGGCGCTCGACCACGCGGCGGACGGACCGCTCGCCGGGGTGCCGTTCCTGATCAAGGACAGCGGGCCGATGGCGGAGGGGACGCCGTACTCCCTGGGCAGCCGGGGCCTCGAGAACGCGGTCGCCCGGCGCGACAGCGAACTGATGACGCGGCTGCGGGCCGCGGGCCTGGTCACCCTGGGCCTGACCACCGTGCCGGAGATGGTGGTCAGCTTCTCCACCGAGTCGGTCAAGCACGGGCCGACCCGCAACCCCTGGGATCTCGAGCGAGGCGTGGGCGGTTCGAGCGGCGGCGCGGCGGCCCTGGTCGCCTCGGGCGCCGTGCCCCTCGCGCACGGCACCGACGGCGCCGGCTCCATCCGCGTCCCCGCCTCCTGCTGCGGGCTGGTCGGGCTCAAGCCGAGCCGGGGCCGCGTCTCCTGCGGTCCCGACGCGGCCGAGGTGACGTTCGGGATGTCCTGTGACTTCGGGCTGACCCGTACCGTCCGCGACGCCGCGCACCTCCTCGACGCCGTCCACGGGCCCGCCGCCGGCGACAGGTACACCGCGCCGCCCCCGGCGGGGCGCTACGCCGGTGAGCTGGACGCCGACCCCGGGACGCTGCGGGTCGCGGTGACCACCAAGGCGTGGTCGGGCGTCCCGGTGGATCCCGAGGTGGCCGCCGCGGCGCTCGGGGCGAGCCGGACGCTGGAGGAGATGGGGCACTTCGTCACCGACGCGAGCCCCGTCGTCGACTGGGACCTCGTCCTGAGGGGCGTGGTGCCGGTCGCGGTCGCGTGCGTCGCCTCGGCCGCGACCTCCGGGCCGACGCCGCCGGACCCCGACAGGCTGGAGGCCGTCACCAGGCACGCCCTCCAGGAGGTGAGGGAGCTCGGCGCCCTCGACCTGATGGCCGCGCTCGACGCGCAGAACCGGGTGAGCCGGTCGGTCGGCGCGTTCTTCACCGAACACGACCTCCTGGTCACCCCGACCCTGGGGCGTCTGCCCGCGCCGCACGGCGTCCTGCGCTACGACGACCCCGGCCACACCATGACCAGCTGGCACGAGGCCCTCTTCGACTACGGGCCGTTCACCGTGGTGTTCAACATCGCGGGCCTGCCCGCCGTCAGCCTGCCGCTCGGCTGGAGCGGGAGCGGCCTGCCGATCGGCGTGCAGCTCGTGGCCCCGTACGGCCGTGAGGACCTGCTGCTGCGGCTCGCCGCCCGCCTCGAGCAGGCCATGCCCTGGAGGGACCGGACCCCCGGATTCTTCGTGGGAGGGTGACATCCTCCCGGCCTCGAAGGGCCGGGCAGGACGGGAAGAGTCCTGTCCGGCGGGGCGCGCCGCGGGCCGGTGAGGACGAGGCGTCGCGGGGTCAGCGCAGGGCGTTGCGGAGCTGGGCCGAGGCGTCGCGCAGGTAGTCGATGAAGGAGCGCAGCGCGGGGTTGGGGTTGGTCGGGCGGACGGCGGCGCCGATCCTGCGGTAGAGGCGGGGGCCGTCCAACCGGCACACCTGGATGCCCGCGGCGCCCTGCGCCCCGAGGCTGGGCACCAGGGCCACTCCCAGCCCCGCCCTGACCAGTCCCAGCGTGACCTCGTAGTGGTCGCTGCGGCAGCGGATCGTCGGGCTGAACCCCTCGAGCGCGCTCGCGCGCTCCAGCACCGAGACCGGGGTGTCGGTGCCGTAGGTGGTGATCCACGGCTCCTCGGACAGGTCGGCGAGGCGTACCCGCTGCCGCTGGGCCGCGGGGTGGCCCGACGGCACGACCAGGAGCTGGGGCTCGTCGAACAGGTGGGTGACCTCGACCCCCTCCGGCGGCTTCCACGGGTCGAGCGCGTGCTCGAAGACCACCAGCACGTCGAGGGCGCCGCGCTCCAGGTCGGGCAGGAGCTCGTGCGGCTGGCCGAGCACCAGGTCCAGCTCGACGGCGGGGTGACGGGCGGTGAAGGTCGACAGCGCCAGCGGCAGCAGCCGGTATCCCGCGGAGGCGAAGAACCCGATCCGCAGCTGCCCGGCGTCGGCCCTGGCCTGCGCGAGCAGGTCCTTCTCGGCGGCCTCGATGATGTCCAGGACCTCCTGCGCCCTGGTCGCGAGCCGCCGTCCGGCCCCGGTCAGCCGCAGGCTCTGCGCACCCCGCTCGACCAGGCCGACGCCCGCCTCCTCCTCGAGCTTGGACAGCTGGTGGGACACGGCGGACGGCGAGAGCCGCAGGGCGCGGGCGGCTCCCGCGATGCTTCCCGTCCTGAAGACCTCCAGGAGCACCCGCAGGCGTTGACTGCTCAGCACCGTTTCAGTATCGGTGCGGGCGGCCGGTGCCCGTGCCTCCCGCCGCCGGACGTCCGGTGGCGCGTCGAGGGGCCGCGTCCTGGGGGAGTCCCCGGCGGCTACAGCGCCGACAGCAGCCGTCGCAGCCCCCAGCGGAACTGCTCGGTCGAGATGTAGGCGGCGACGGCGTCCGCCGCCGCGTGCGTCAGGGGGAAGGCGGCCGGATCCACGGTGAAGGCGGCGCGGCGGGCCGCGATCCGCTCGGCCTCCGGCGGGACCGAGCCGGGCCCGGCCGTCTCCTGCTCCGCCGCCTCGAGGGCGATCGCGCCCAGCACGTAGACCATGACGGCGTAGGCGGCGCGCGGGTCGGGCAGCGCGCCCAGCAGGCTCTCGCCGACCCGGAGCGCGACCGGTCCGTTGAACGCGGCGCCGAGGATCGCGGGCACCGCGGCCGGATGGCGCATCAGCACCTCGCGCAGGTTCAGCGCGAAGGCGACGATCCGCTCGGCGGGCGGTGCGGCGGCGTTCTCGAGCAGGCCGAGGTCGGCCTCGCCGAGCAGCCGGTCGGCCAGCGCGGTCACGATCGCGGACCGGTCGGGGAAGTAGGTGTAGAGCGCGCCGGGGGTCAGGCCCACCCGCGCCGCCAGGGCGCGCATGGTCAGCTCGCCCGCGTCGATCAGATCGAGAGCGGCGTCCAGCACGGTCCGGGGATCCACCGAGCGCCTCGGTCCTCTCTTCACAACACAACTCTATACGGTGTTTAATATTAAACATCGTTCAGAGTTAGGGGTTTCCCATGAGATGGATCCTGGTCGCGGGAGTGATCGCGGCGAACGTCGCCTTCGTCGGGCTCGGGAGTGCCTTCGGCTATCCGGGGGTGCTGACCCAGCCGTCCGCGCTGGTTCTCGCCAGGTTCGCCGCCGCCCAGGCGGAGATCACCGCCTGGTTCCTGCTGCTGGCGTTCGGCGCGGGCGCGCTCGTCCCCGCCGCGGTCCTGCTCGGAAGGCGGCTGCCGAACGGCCGGGCCGCCACGCTGTCGGTGCACGTGGGGGTGCTGGCCGGGACGGTGCAGGTGCTCGGACTGCTCCGCTGGCCGTTCGCCGTCCCAGCCCTGGCGCACGCCGGTGACCGGGGGACGGCGGAGACCGTCTTCGCCGCGCTCAACGGCTATCTGGGCACCGGGGTGGGAGAGACCCTGGGATACCTGCTCACCGCCGCGTGGACGGTTCTGGTGCTGGCCGCGCTGCCCGGCCCGCCGCGCTGGCTCGTCGCGCTCGGCGCGGGCTCGGCGCTGGCCATCGCGGCCGGGATGCTCGTGCCGCTCGGGCTGCCGGGGACGGACGCGGTCAACTTCGCCGGTTATCTCGCCTGGAGCGGCTGGGCGCTGTGCCTGGCACTGCTGCCGGGGCGGTTCACCGCCCTGGGCCCCGCGCCCCGGGCCGCCTGACCGGCACGCCGCGAGGAGGCCGGGGCGACAACGGCGTCGGCCCCCGGCGCCCTCGCGGGGCCGGGGGCCGACATGCCGTCGAACAGGTCAGGCGCTCTTACGGCGCTGGGCGCGCAGGATCGCCAGGCGCTCGTTGAGCACCTCCTCCAGGTCCTCGATCGTGCGGCGCTCCAGCAGCATGTCCCAGTGCGTCCGCGGGGGCTTGGCCTTCTTGGCCTCCGGCAGCTCGCCGTCGACGCGCAGGGCGGTCGCGCCGCACATGCGGCATTCCCAGGTCGCCGGGATCTCGGCCTCCGCGGCGAGCGGAACGTCGAATCGATGGCCCTTCGGGCAGGTGTAGGACACCTCCTGGCGCGGGGCCAGATCGGTGTTGCGGTCGTTCTCGTAGCTGGTCGCCCCGAGTCGGGTACCGCGTAGCGCACGCTCGCCCATGTCTCAATGCCTCCTGAGGGCCCCGTCGTGAGGGGTTCGTCTCCCACGGCGTACAACGCTTGATACCGTGTGTGGATTCCCACACATGACGTGATCCAATCGCGCCTTCTTGACCCGGTCTGCGGCGAGGCGTCTTTCGAGGGCCCGGCGAGGGGGCTCAGATGCGTTCCGGCACCGGGTTGCCCGCCGCCCTGATGGCCTTGGGCAGGTTCACCGCGGCGAGCATGACCAGCCCGAGCAGGAAGAACGCCAGCAGCGAGAGGATGCCGAGCCGGTAGCTGTCGGTCAGCTGGAGGGCCAGGGCCAGGGTGAAGGATCCGAGGAACGTCGAACCCTTGTCGCTGATCTCGTACAGGCTGTAGTACTCCGCCTCCTTGCCCGCCGGGATCACGTGGGAGAACAGCGAACGCGACAGCGCCTGGGTGCCGCCCATCACGATCGCGATGGCGAACGCGAGCGCGAAGAACGGCAACGCCGAGCCCCTCGGCAGGAAGTAGGCCACGCCGACCACGGCCATCCAGGCGACCAGCGCGGTCATCACGACGCGTTTCGCCCCGTAGACGGCGGCGATCCTGCCGAGCAGCAGCGCGCCGCCGAAGGCGACGAACTGCACCATCAGGATCGCCGCGATGCGCGTCGTCTGGCTCAGCCCCAGCTCCTGGTCGGCGTAGGTGGCCGAGAACGAGATGACCGTCTGCACGCCGTCGTTGTAGATCAGGTAGGCGACCAGGAAGGCCAGCGTCAGCGGGCGGCGGCGCAGGTCCGCGATGGTGTGGGCCAGCTGCCTGAGGCTTCCGGTCACGGCCTGGCCCGCCCTCTCGGCGCCCGGGGCCAGGGCGCGCCGGTTGCGCAGCCGCAGCATCGGGATGATCGTGAACCCGGCCCACCACAGACCCGCCGAGGACAGGCAGATGCGCACGGCGTCGCCCTCGGAGACGCCGAGGGTCTCGTGGCCGAGGAAGAGGGCGAGGTTGAGGGCCAGCAGCAGGCCGCCGCCGAGATAGCCGAAGCCCCACCCCCGGGCGGAGACCCGGTCGCGGTCGTCGGCCGAGGAGATCTCGGGCAGGAACGAGTTGTAGATGACGAGCGCCGCGGCGTACCCCAGGTTGGCGACGACGAACAGCGCCCCGCCCAGCAGGTAACCGCCGTCGGAGACGAACCACAGGCAGATCGTGGCCCCGGCGCCGATGTAGGCGAACAGGCCCATGAGCTCCTTCTTGCGCCCCGTGTGGTCGGCCAGGGCCCCGGCGAGGGGCATCACGACGATCTGCAGGACGGCGGCGACGCCCACCACGAGGGAGTAGTAGGCGCTGGGACGCACGTCGAACCAGAGCACCTCCACGTACGGCCCGCCCCGCGCCGCCGTCTCGGCGATCGTCGTCAGGTAGGGGCCGAGGAAGACCGTCAGGACGGTCGAGTTGAAGGCGGAGGTCGCCCAGTCGTAGAAGTACCAGCCGCGTTGCTCGCGGCGGCGGGTGTGGGGGGATTCCTCGACGACCTGGTCGGAGGTCATGGGCGTTCCTCGGTTCGCTGGGGAAGGAGGGGGTGGCCGGGAGCGGCCGGAGGCTCGGCGACGGGGAGCCGGGAGACGGGGATTCGGGAGACGGGGATTCGGGGCCGTCGGTTCGAAGGGGTCAGGCGGCGAGGCCGCCGGGATGCCACTGGCCGCGTTTCTCCAGCACCTCGCGAAGGCCGGAGATGTTGTCGGTCATCACACCGTCCACGCCCAGGTCGAGCAGGCGTTCCATCTCCCGGACGTCGTTGACGGTCCACACGTGGAGCTGCATGCCGAGGGCGTGCGCCGTGCGGACCAGCGCGGGGGTGGTGATCCGCAGCCCGCGGAAGCCCAGCGGGACCTGCGCGCACGGCACTCCGGCGCGGGCCAGGCGGACGAGCAGGCGGCCGTAGCCCGAGGTGGTCGCCGCGGCGCGCAGCGCCGCGACGCCGCGCGGCCCCAGTGAGGAGCACACCGGCCTGCCGATCGCGGCGCGGGCGCGGGCCAGCCGCTCGTCGGAGAAGGACGTCAGGCAGATCCTGTCGTAGGCGTTGGTCCGCCTGACCGCCTCGGCCAGCGGCACGACGGCGGAGGCCTCCTTGACGTCGATGTTGAAGCGCGCCTGCGGCCATGACCCCAGCAGGTCGTCCATGAGCGGGATCTCGTCGACGCCGTCGATCCGCGCCTGACGCACCAGGCGGTACGGCAGGTCGGAGATCCGGCCCCGGCGGTCGGTCACCCGGTCCAGGGTGTGGTCGTGGAAGGCCAGCAGCACCCCGTCCGCGGTGGCGTGCGCGTCGGTCTCCAGGTAGGTGTATCCGAGCTCGACGGCGCGGGCGAACGCGGCATGGGTGTTCTCCCGGCCCTCGGCGGCTCCGCCCCGGTGGGCGAAGGCGAGCGGGCCGGGATGGTCGAGAAAGGCGTAACGGGGCTGCACGTGCAGGAGTATGCCCGGTGTGAGCGCGGCCCGTCATCGCGGCGGGGTGAACGTTTGGGTCACGGGCCGCCAAGCCGTCCTCACTCCCGCCCGGCGACCTCCTCCGCCGTCCCTTCGGCCGTCGCCGTCGTTCCCAGGGCGGACCACTCCTGGCGGCGGGCCTCGGCCACCACGATCGCGGTCGCGACCGCCACGTTGAACGAGCCGACCCTGCCGACCTGGGGGATGTAGCAGACGGCGTCCACGGCCTCCAGCAGCGCGGGGGAGCAGCCGTGGTCCTCGCTGCCCACGACCAGGCACACGTCGCCGCCGAGCTTCGCCTCGTGCAGCGGGACCGCGTCCCCGGTCAGTTCGACCGCGACCACGGTGAAACCGTCCTGCCTGGCGGCGCGCACGGCCTCGACCACGGGGACGGGCTCCTCCCAGGCGACCAGGCGGTCGGTGCCCAGCGCGGTCTTCTGCGCCTTGGGGTTGGTCGGAGGAGTCGCGTTGCCGGCCAGCCAGATCCGCTCGACGCCGAAGGCGGCGGCCGTACGGAAGATGGAGCCGATGTTGAACGGGCCGGTCACCGACTCCACGATCAGGGCGAGCCGCCCCTCGGTGTTCCTGCGCCAGGTGCGGTTGAGCCGCTTGACGTCGGTCGGCCGCAGCTGTCTGCGCGGGTTGGCGGTCATCGCTCGTTCACCGTTCCTCGTTCGTCGCTTGTTCGTCGCGTTCCCGCTCCCGGTCCGCGGGGCGGGAGCCGTGTGCCGGGGCCGCGGGCCCGTTCACCGGCGGGCTCACCGGTCCTGGTCCGCGGCGCGGGCGCCGACCTCGAGGATCCGGTACGAGGACCGGGAGGCGGCGCGGTCCGCGGGCCAGCCCTGCTCGTTCAGCCAGCGTTGCAGGGAGTCGGATCCCAGGTGCTTCTGGACCACCAGGTAGGCGACGCCGTCCGGGGTGAGCCGCGACAGCCAGCGGGTCAGCATCTCGTGCATCGCGGCCTTGCCGATGCGGATCGCCGGGTTCGACCAGATGGCGGAGAAGCGGACCTCGGACGGCACCTCGTCGACATGCACTGACCTTACTTTGTCAAGGGCGGCGGCCCTGGCGTTCCTGGCGCACAGCTCGACCGACCTGCGGTTGACGTCCACCGCCCACACGGTCGCACGGGGGGCGCGCGAGGCCATCGTCAGCGCGATCGGCCCGTAGCCGCAGCCCAGGTCCAGCAGGTCGCCCTCCGCGGGGGGAGGCGGGACGCTCTCCAGCAGGATCCGGGTGCCCTGGTCGACCCGTTCGGGGGAGAAGACCCCGCTGTCGGTCTCCAGCCTCAGGTGAAGGTCGGGGAGCACGAGCGTGACCGAGCCGGGACGGCTGGCGGTCTCGGGACGCTCCTCGAAGTAGTGTGCCACGTCGTAGAACGTTACCAACGGCGGAGAGCGGCTCAGGGCAGTCGCGACCCCAGCAGCCCCGCGGCCGAGGCGACCAGCAACCCGGTCACGATCGCCGCGACGACGAACCACTGGCTGATCTCCTGGTTGACCGTCCGGTAGCCGAGCGAGGTGCCGATCTGCTCGTAGACCTCCCGCAGCTGGCTGCCGGACTCCGCCTCGTAGGCCCTGCCCGAGGTGCCGTCCGACAGGGTCTGCAGGGTGGCCTTGTTGACCGGCACGTTCACGTCGCGGCCGTCGATCGAGACCGTGCCCTCCTGGGTGCCGTAGGCGATCGTGGAGACCGGCACGCGCGCGTTCGTCGCCGCCTCGATCGCCTCCGTCACCGACCGGCCCGAGGTGTTGTCGCCGTCGGACAGCAGCACGATCGCGGCGGGCGGCGGGTCGGTGACCGCCTGCTGGTCGAAGGAGCGGACGGAGTCGATCGAGCTGAACACCGCCTCGCCTATGGCGGTGCCCGCCCTGGTGGTCAGGTTGCCGAGCGAGGTGGCCACCGCCTGGTGGTCGGTGGTCGGGGAGACCACGACGGAGGCCGAGCGGGCGAAGGCGACCACGCCGACGTTGAAGCGCTCCGGCAGGTCCCCGACGAACTTCTGGGCCGCCTCCTTGGCGGCGGTCAGCCTGTTCGGCGGGACGTCCGAGGCCTCCATCGACAGCGAGACGTCCAGGGCGATGATGATCGTCGCGCGGTCGCGCGGAACCCGCACCGAGTCGGCGGGGCGCGCCGCGCCGATGACCAGCAGGCTCATCATCAGCAGGAACAGCACCGGGGCCACGTGCCTGCGCCAGTCGGGTCCCGAGGGGGCGACCAGCGTCAGCAGCGGCAGGTTGGTGAAGCGCACCGCGTAGCGCCGCCGGGCGAACTGGGCGGCCACGTAGCCCGCGACGGCCAGCGCGAGCACGGCGAACAGCCACAGCCACGCCGGTGAGAGAAAGGTCATCGGGCCACTCCTGACGAGGGAGGCCGGTGGGCCAGGTGCGCCATGCGCCGCTGCCGCAGGACGAACTGCGCGATGTCCGCGATCCAGTCGCGGTCGGTGCGCAGCACCAGGTGCGCGACGCCGCAGCGGCGCAGCGCGATCCGGGTCGTCGCCCGCTGCTCGGCGGCGGCGCGCGCGTAGTCCGCGCGCACCTTCGCGGTCAGTCTGATCCTGCGGTCGCGGCCCGACTCGGGGTCGGTCAGGGTGACCAGGCCGACCGGCGGCAGCTCCAGCTCGCGCGGGTCGATCACCTCGATGGCCAGCACCTGGTGCCGGGCGGCCAGACGACGGATCGGCCGCTCCCAGGGCAGCTCCACGTCCGGGTCGAGGGTCGGCTCCGCGTCCAGGAAGTCGGAGACGACCACCCGCAGGCCACGTCGCCGCCGCGCGGCGGCGAGCACCTCGATCGCCTCGGCCAGGTCGGGGGCGTCCGCGACGGGACGGCCCCTGGGGGCGTCCATCAGCGAGTGCAGCAGGCCGTAGAGCGCGGGTCTGCCGCCCCTGGCGGGCATCCGGTGGATGTACTCGTCGTGCAGGACGTAGGCGCCGAACCGGTTGCCGATCCGGCCCGTCAGGAAACCGACCGCGCCGATCGCGGCCACCACCAGGTCTCGCTTCTCCATCCCGGCCGTGCCGAAGTCCATGCTCGGCGACAGGTCGGCCAGCGCCCAGGTCTCCAGCTCGCGGTCGGCGATCAGGTCCCGCACGTGCGGGACGGTCGTGCGGGCGGTCACCGCCCAGTCCATCCTGCGGATGTCGTCCTCGCCGGGGACGTAGACCCGGCTGTCGCCGAACTCGCTGCCGGGGCCGGGCAGGAGTCCCTGGTACGAGCCGTGCAGCAGCCCGTCGAGGCGCTTGACGATCGTCAGCTCGAGTCGGCGCAGGGCCTGCTCGGAGGCGGTCATGACGCCCGTCACCGGGGTCCCTGGTTCCACACGACCAGCGGCGGCGGCACGACGGCCAGCACCTGCCTGACCACGTCCTCGGGGTTCACGCCGTCGGCCAGCGCGTCGAAGGTGAGCATCAGCCGGTGGGACATCACGTCGACGGCCACATCGCGGATGTCGTCGGGAAGCAGGTAGTCGCGGCCCCGCAGCAGGGCCAGGCCCCGTCCCGCGGCGACCAGGCCGAGCGTCGCCCTGGGACTGACCCCGATCTCGATGTTCTCCTCCAGCTCCGCCAGGCCGTACTCGGCGGGGGAGCGGGTGGCCATCACCAGCCGCACCACGTAGTCGGCGACCAGCTGGTGCACGGAGACCTGGTCGGCCGCCGCCTGCAGCGCGGTGAGCCGCGCCGGGTCGAGCACGGACCTGGGGACCGGGGGGGTCACGCTCATCCGGTGGAGGATCTCCAGTTCCTCATGGGCGCTGGGATGGGTGACGCGGACCCTGAACAGGAACCGGTCGCGCTGGACCTCGGGAAGGGGGTAGACGCCCTCGGACTCGATGGGGTTCTGGGTGGCCAGCACGATGAACGGCTTCGGCAGCGGATGCGTCTGCCCGGCCAGCGTCACCTGGCGCTCGGCCATGACCTCGAGCAGCGCCGACTGCACCTTGGCAGGGGCGCGGTTGATCTCGTCGGCGAGCAGGAAGTTGACGAAGACCGGTCCGAGCTCGACGTCGAAGGCCTCGCGGGAGGGGTGGTAGACCCGGGTTCCCACGATGTCGCTGGGGACGAGGTCCGGAGTGAACTGGATGCGGGCGAAGTCGCCGCCGACCACGGTGGCCAGCGTCGAGGCCGCCAGGGTCTTGGCGACGCCCGGCACGCCCTCCAGCAGGCAGTGACCGCGCGCGAGTAGCGCCACCAGCAGCCGCTCCACCATGTGTTCCTGGCCCACGATGACCCGCCGGACCTCGGCCAAAGCCTCGCGCAGCAGTCCGGTGTCGATCTCGCTCGGCAGTTCTTCGGCGACGGTCATGTTGACATTCCACCAAATGAAGTGCCGGGTCGCACGGCTGGTCGGGTGCCCATTTCCTGTTCGTACCCACAACGACGGCCGAGCGGACGAGGCGTGATCCCCCTTGTGTGCTTTCATGGCAGGCGTGGCCAGTCCGCTCGAGTACGGTGACCCGCCCCAGCTGGGGCCCTACGTCCTGCAGGCCCGCCTGAGGGTGGGCCCCGCCGGGCTGGTCTACCTCGGGCAGGGGGCCGACGGCAGGGCCGTCTCGGTCGCGGTGCTCACCAGGGGCGCCGCGCTCGACCCCGCCGCCCGCGACCGGTTCGTCACCGGGATCCGCGAGGCGGCCGCCAGCCGTTCCGGGGTGCGGGGCTGGATGGCCAGGGCGGCACGCGGCCGCACCGCGGTGGCGGACGCGATGCCGCAGGTGCTGGCCATGAACGGCGGGAGCGCGCCGTGGGTGGCCACGCCGTATGAGCCGGACAGGGCGGGGGCCGAGCGGTTCCTCGAGCCGGTGCTGGTGCGCGGCACGCTGATCGGCGAGCGGCACGGCCCCGACTTCGCGCCGCACTGGATCCGCGACCGCCTGCCGGCGCTGCCCGCCCCGCCGAAGGCCGCGCCGCCGGCCGTGGAGACCCGCCGCTCGGTGATCCTCGCCGGCGCGGCGCTCACCGTGCTGCTGGTGCTGCTGGCCGTGATGCTCTGGCTGCTGTTGCCCAGGGGCGAGGAGGAGACGCCGCCGCCGAGGCCGTTGCCGCAGACGACGTTCGTGCCGACCCCGCCGCCGGTCCCCGCGACCTCGGAGCCGGGGCGGCCGTCCCCCTCGCCGTCCCCCTCGGAGAGCGGCACGGGCACCCCGGGGCCGCGCCAGGGCGACGAGGACGACGGCGCGCCCATCTGACCCGCCGTCCCGGCGATCCTCCGCCTGACCGTCGGCGGGCCGTCGGTGGACGGCGGTCTCAGCGGGGGGAGACGAAGCCCGACTCGTAGGCGGCGATGACGGCCTGGGTGCGGTCGCGTGCCTCGAGTTTGGCCAGCACGTTGCTCACGTGCGTCTTGACCGTCTCCATGCTGACGACCAGTTCGGCGGCGATCTCGCCGTTGGACAGGCCGCGGGCCATCAGGCGCAGCACGTCGCCCTCGCGTGAGGTCAGCCGGTCGACGCCGGGCGTCGCCCCGCCGACGCCGTGCAGGGCGACGAGGGAGCGGATGGCGGAGGGGAACAGCAGGGAGTCGCCCGCGGCCACGGTCCTGACCGCCTGGACCAGCTCGGCGGGGCGGGTGCGCTTGAGCAGGAAGCCGCTCGCCCCGGCCCGCAGCGCCTCGTAGACGTAGTCGTCGTTGCCGAAGGTGGTCACGACGACGACCTTGGGCGGTTCGGGCAGCGAGACCAGCCGGCGGGTGGCCTGGATGCCGTCGATCGCCGTCAGCGCCGAGGAGCCGTCGCCGTCCGGAGAGGACCGGCCGTGATCGGAGGCGAGGGGCCGCGGATCCACGGCCGACATCCGCACGTCCATCAGCACCACGTCGGGGCGCGTCTCGCGCACCACGGTCAGGGCGGACGCGCCGTCCGCCGCCTCACCCACCACGGTGAGGTCGGGCTCCGAGTCGATGATGATCCGCAGCCCCGAGCGGATCAGGTCCTCGTCGTCGACGATCACCACGCGCAGGGTCATGGCCATGACCCTAGAAGGCCTTCCACCGCTTTCGTGACATCCTCCCGGCCGAGCACGGTGGAACGCCTCCCGGCACGCGGGCCGGGAGGCGTCTCGAAGGGGCTCGAGGGGGAACAAGCCCCCGGCGCGCCCCGCCGCCCGAGGCGGGCGTCACGAGGGGCGCCGGGGGGAGTGGGGCGGGAGGCCTCAGCCGTCGACCGTGACCGTGGCGTACTGGTACTTCGTGGTGCCGTTCTCGTCACCGGAGTGCGACCGGCCGGTCATGACCTGGCCGGAACCCGCATCCCAGGAGTGGCGGCTCTCCTTCAGCCCCCCGCTCCATCCCGGGGAGGTGAGGCGCACCTGCTTGCCCTGCCAGTGCAGCGTGGCGACGCGGTACTTGGTGCGGCCGTTCTCGTCCCCGGTGTGCCACCTGCCGGCGAGGACGTGGTCGGCCGGAGCGGTGAAGCGCGAGCTGCTCTCCTTCTGACCGGCGTCCCAGTCTCCGAGGGACACCTGGACCTGCTGGTCGTTGATGTAGATCCAGCTGCAGTGGTAGGTGGTGATGGCGTTCTCGTCCCCGTAGTGGGACCGGCCGGTCAGCACCTGGTTGGCCGGGCAGGTGAACTGGATGCCGGCCCATTCCCGCAGGCTCTCGGTGTACCCGCGCTCGATTCTGATCGTCGCCGTCGCGGCGGCGGGGGCCGCCGCGGACGCGGGGGCCGCGGTCAGGACGGCCAGGGCGGCGGCCGCCGCGGCAGCGGGCAGAGCCTTCTTGTACACGTTCATGTCCTCCGTCTTCCGTTCTGACTTCGTTCGGCGCGTGTCGAAAGCACATGTGCTGACGACTCACGCCATCCCTGAAATCTGAGGGTTTCGGCATACGTGACCGGTGATGCGCTGATTTCGCCCCTCATATCGTCTGCGTGCGCCGGGAAAGGGGCGCCGCAGGGGATGAGGATCATGGTCGCCGTCGCCGCATCGCCAGGTCGTCCCCCTGCCGGGCGAGCTTCGATCCGCCCCGGGAATTACCTCTGGCGCTTTGGGGGGTGATTCGGTGACGGCGAACAGCCTTATAGAGGCATTAGCCGGACGCATCTACGCATGGAAGTGAGAAACGGGTTTTTCGCCTAATTAGGCGCGTATGCGGAGATCGTATGATCTGGAGTTCTCGCGGCGTTCAGAAGGCCCATGAGGACGTCGAGCACGTCGACGCGCGGGGAGGGCGGCGGCCGCGAGGAACGGGAAGGGAACGGGTGCGGGAAGCCGTCGGCCCGGCGACAGAGACGCCGGCCCGACGTCGGGCTCCGAAGCGGGACGATCAGCGGCAGACCCGGGCGTCCCTGATGTCGACCGGGAGGACGGGCTTGCCGTCCACCGGCGGGGTCGGGCCCTCCGGAGCGGGCTGGATGCCGCCGGCGGCGACGCGGTCCAGGGCGGCGAGTCCGGCGGCGTCGACCGTCCCGAAGACCGTGTAGTTGGGAGAAAGCCCGGAGTCGCCGTAGACCAGGAAGAACTGGCTGCCGTTGGTGTCGGGCCCGGCGTTGGCCATGGCCAGCACCCCGCGCGCGTACGTCTTCCGCGTCCCTGTGGTGTCGCCCGGCCACGGCGGCAGGTCGGTGGGCAGTTCGTCCTTGTAGCGGTAGCCCGGCCCGCCTTCGCCGGTGAAGCCGGGGTCGCCGCACTGCAGCACCTTCAGCCGGTCGTAGGCGGTCAGCCGGTGACATGAGGTGACGTCGTAGAACCTGTGCCGGATCAGGTGCACGAAGCTCTGCACCGTGCACGGCGCCTTGGCCGGGTCGAGGGTGAGCCCGATGTCACCGTGGTTGGTCTTGAGGACCGCGGAGACCCGCCGGGTGGGGGTGCGGCGTGGGTCCGGCGGCAACGGCACCTTGCGCACGGCCGGCTCGTCCGGGGTCTCGGTGTAGCGGCACGGGCCCTTCGTCGTCCGGGGAGGCCTGTTTCCGTCCGCGGTCGCCGAGGCGGGCACTGCCCCGAGAGCGACCAGTGAGCCCGTCGTCACCGCGGCCACCGCGGCGCGCGCCACGAGTCGTAACAGCGCTCTGTCAGACATGTTGTCCTCCTCTGAGGATGATCGACGGGCCTCCTGTGGTCTAGTCGATCTGACCGGCACCGTCAAGGGTGTGAAGCGGCGTGGTGGATCATCCGGCCCGCGCTGCACGGTCGTGTCACGCGTTCGGGAGCGGGCTCCGGTTGTCGCGCCGGGACCGTCGCCGCGAACCGCCGCGTGGCGACGGCTCGCCGGGCGAGGCCGCCGCCCTGAACCGCCCTGAACCGCGGCGTGCCGGCGGGGCGCCGGGCGAGAGGACCTCTCCGGTGGGTAGGGGGGCGTCATGACAGAACTGCGCCACAGCGACCCGGAGGAACCGGGCATCCTGCGCCGCCGCAGGGGGCGGGGCTTCAGCTATCTCCGTTCCGGCGGCGGGCCGGTCCGCGACCGCCGTACGCTCGAGCGGATCAGGGCGCTGGCGATCCCGCCCGCCTGGACCGACGTCTGGATCTGCCGTTCGGCGGACGGGCACATCCAGGCGGTCGGCACGGACACCGCGGGGCGGAGGCAGTACCGCTACCACGACGTCTGGCGCAGGGAGCAGGACCGGCTGAAGTTCGACCGGGTGCTCCAGGCGGCGGAGCGGTTGCCGAAGTTCCGCGAGCGGGTGGCCGAGCACCTGGGGCAGCGGGGCCTGACACGTGAGCGGGTGCTGGCCGCCGCGGCGAGGATGCTCGACATCGGGTTCTTCCGGGTGGGCGGGGAGGCCTACGAGTCGTTCGGGCTCGCCACCCTGAGGATGGAGCACGTCACCTGCAGGGCGGGCCGCGTCCTCTGCGTCTATCCGGCCAAGGGCGGCAAACGCCGCGAGGTCGAGATCGCGGACCAGGACGTGTGCGCGGTGGTCACCGCGATCCGCAGGACGGGGGACGAGGGCGAGCTGCTGCGCTACCGGGACGGCTCCCGGTGGATCGACGTGCGCAGCGACGACATCAACGCCTACCTGCGCGAGACCTTCGAGTGCGAGATCTCCGCCAAGGACTTCAGGACCTGGCACGCCACCGTGCTGGCGGCCGTCGGCCTGGCGGTCTCCTCCCGCGCCCGGTCCAGGACGGGAAGGCGGCACGCGGTCAATCGAGTGATCAAGGAGGTGGCGGGCTACCTGGGCAACACCCCCGCCGTCGCCCGTGCCTCCTACGTGGACCCGCGCGTCGTGGAGGCCTACGAGCGCGGCGACACCGTCGCGCGGGCGCTGGCCGAGCTCGGCGCGGACGCCGACGTCGGGCAGCCGGCCACGCACGGCGCCGTCGAGCGGGCGGTCGTCTCCCTTCTGAGCCGTTCGGCGTGACGCCAGGGCCTTCCCGGCCGTCCGGCGTGAGGCGAGCCCTCCCGGGGCGTTCGGCCTGACATGAACCGTGACGGCGCGGGAAGGGGGCCGTTGACGAGTGAGAGAGGTGATTTCGAGATGCCGGCACGGGAAGAACTGCCGTCGACTCTGCGCCGTTCCTCGGCGAAGGCGCAGAAGACGTGGATCAAGGCTCACGACTCCGCCGTGGAGACCTACGGCGAGGGGCAGCGGGCGCACCGCACGGCTTTCGCCGCGCTGAAGCACTCCTTCGAGAAGGTCGGCGACCACTGGGAGCCGAAGTCGGGCAAGGGTCCCTCGGACGCCCAGGCGGCCAGGAGCACCCCGAAGGCGGGAAAGACCGCGGAGGGGGTCGACGCCAACGCGTCCAAGCAGCACCTGTACGACGTGGCCAGGCGCCTGGGGGTCGAGGGCAGGTCCACGATGACCAAGGACCAGCTCGTCGAGGCCATCATGAAGGCCAACCGGCGGGCGACGGGGAGGAAGACTCCCTCGAAGGACGCCGGTTCCAAGGGGACGGGCAGGAAGGCCGCCGCGTCGTCCCGGTGACCCGGAGGCGCGCCTCCGGCGGCCGGGGTGCCCCCGGGGGCGCGACTCCCCGCCGCCCCGGCGGCACTTCATACGACCTTCCTTCTTGCGGAGATTTTTTGTCTTCTGTGCTATAAGGCGCTCTTCGTCGGATATGGACTCGTATGTACCAAAGGGTTTTGGTACGCCGGAAGTGACCGCCGCACGGAAGGAAGCGTCGACTATGACGGACGTGTCGAGCATGGGGCCGCAGCAGGGTGACGAGCGCCCGGTGCTGACCAACCGGCAGGGACACCCGGTCTACGACAACCAGAACCAGCGCACGGTCGGCGCCCGAGGCCCGGCGACGCTGGAGAACTACCAGTTCCTGGAGAAGATCAGCCACTTCGACCGGGAACGGATCCCCGAGCGGGTGGTCCACGCGAGGGGCGTGACCGCCTACGGCTACTTCGAGGCGTACGGCAAGCTCGGCGACGAGCCGATCAGCCGCTACACCAGGGCGAAGCTGTTCCAGGAAGCGGGCAAACGGACCGACCTGGCCATCCGGTTCTCCACGGTGATCGGAGGCAGGGACTCCTCGGAGGCGGCGCGCGACCCGCGCGGGTTCGCGGTGAAGTTCTACACGGAGGACGGCAACTGGGACCTCGTCGGCAACAACCTGGCCGTCTTCTTCATCAGGGACGCCATCAAGTTCCCCGACGTCATCCACTCGCTCAAACCCGACCCGGTGACGTTCCGGCAGGAGCCGGGCCGGATCTTCGACTTCATGTCGCAGACGCCGGAGAGCATGCACATGCTGGTCAACCTCTTCAGCCCGCGGGGCATCCCCGCCGACTACCGGCACCAGCAGGGATTCGGGGTCAACACCTACAAGTGGGTGAACCAGCAGGGCGAGACGCACCTGGTGAAGTACCACTGGATGCCCAAGCAGGGCGTGCGGAGCATGACCGCCGAGGACGCCGCGGCCGTACAGGCGCGGGAGCTCGGGCACGCCACCAGGGACCTGCACGAGGCGATCGACAGGGGCGACTTCCCCGAGTGGGAGCTCCTGGTGCAGATCATGTCCGACGACGAACACCCCGAGCTGGACTTCGACCCGCTGGACGACACCAAGGTCTGGCCGGAGAACGACTTCCCCGCCCTGCCGGTCGGCAGGATGGTCCTCGACCGCAACGTGGCCAACAACTTCGCGGAGAACGAGCAGATATCGTTCGGCACCGGCGTCCTGGTCGACGGACTCGACTTCTCCGACGACAAGATGCTGGTCGGGCGGACCTTCTCCTACAGCGACACCCAGCGCTACCGGGTGGGGCCCAACTACCTGCAGCTGCCGGTCAACCAGGCCAAGAACGCCGAGGTGCGGACCAACCAGCGCGACGGCCTGATGACCTACCACGTCGACGGCGCGGGGGAGAACCCGCACGTGAACTACGAGCCGTCCATCACCGGAGGGCTGCGCGAGGGACAGTACCCCACCCACGACGAGCAGGGCCCGGTCGTCTCGGGGCGCCTGACCCGCAAGCGCATCCCCAGGACCAACGACTACAAGCAGGCCGGGCAGCGCTACCTGCTGATGGAGCAGTGGGAGCGGGACGACCTCGTGCTCAACCTCGTCACCATGCTGTCGCAGGCCTCCCGCCCCGTGCAGGAGCGCATGGTCTGGCACTTCCTGCTGGTCGAGGACGAGCTCGGCGGCCGGGTGGGGGAGGGGCTCGGGATCGGCCCCGAGGACGTCGCCCACCTGGAGCCGCTGGCGAGCCAGGACCTGACGGAGGAGGACCGCGAGCGGCTGTCCAACCTGGGCAAGAACGGGCCGCGCGACGTGTCCGGCCTGAAGATGACCCACTGCGTGCCCGACGAGCGGGCACGGGCGGGCGTCGGAGGCTGACATCCACAGACGGCAGGCACGGTCCGGCGGGACGGGACGCCCCCTTCCCACCGGACCGTGAGGCCGCTTTCCCTCAGGCAGGTATGAGGCGTGAGCCGTACAGCAGTGATCGTCATAGACATGCTCAACCCCTACGACCACCAGGACGCCGAGGCGTTGACGGCGAGCGTCGAGAGGATCGTCGGGCCGCTGGCCGACCTCGTCGGCAGGGCGCACCGGCGCGAGGACGTCGACCTGGTCTACGTCAACGACAACCACGGCGACTTCGCGGCCGGCCGTGAGGACATCGAGGCGCTGGGCCGCAAGGGCAGACGCCCCGACCTGGTCGAGCCGGTGCTGCCTCCGCCGGGCTGCGCGTTCCTGCCGAAGGTACGCCACAGCGTCTTCTTCGGCACCGCGCTCGACTACCTCCTGCGCCGCCAGGGCGTCGAGACGCTGGTCCTGACCGGCCAGGTGACCGAGCAGTGCGTCCTGTACAGCGCGCTGGACGGTTACGTGCGCCACTACGCCCTGCGGGTGCCGAGGGACTGCGTCGCCCACATCCACACGGATCTGGGGGACGCCGCGCTGCGGATGATGGAGCGCAACATGGGGGCCGACATCACGACGGCCGCGCGCTGCCTGCCCTCCGAGGACGATCGTTAGTTCCTCCGGTCCAGGGGTAATGGGAGGCGATGTCTGAGATCTCCCATCTTCAGCGGTTCGTGCCCACCCAACAGGACCTCCGGGTCCGCTGGCGGCTTTCCGCGGCGGAGTTCCTTTTCAGGCCGCTGCTCACGGTGCTCGGGTTCGTGCTGCTGGCGGTGGGGGCCGTCCTGGTGGACATGTCCTCGTCCAGGTGGTCCCCGGGCGTGCGGGGGTTCTTCCTGAGGTTGTTCCCCCACGAGAACCTGATCAAGATGCTGGGCGTGATCGGCCCCGGCCTGGTGGCGGTGACCACGCTCACGCTCTCGGCGCTGCTGGTGGCGATCTCCCAGACCTCCACGTCGGTCGGTCCGGTGGTCTTCGACCAGTTCCTGCGGCGCGGGGCCAACCAGGCCTACTTCGGATACGTCGCGGGCTGCGCCATCTACACCTACCTCGTGATGGCCGTCTCGCGCCCCTGGTGGGCCGGTGTCGGGGCGCTGCTGGCGGTGGTGCTGGCCGCCGGGGCCCTGGTCCTGCTGGTGTTCATGGCCTACCTGATGATCGACCAGATGCGCCCGACCTCGGTGGTGCGCTCGATCCAGGAGCTGGCCTTCAAGGCCAGGCTGCGTCAGATGCCGTTGCTCGCCCGCTCCCGCGCGGTGCCGCTGCTCGACGACGAGGCGACGCCGGTGACCACCCGTGAGACGGGATACGTGATCGACATCAGCACGGCCCGCCTGGAGTCGCTGCTGGCCGGCACGGGGGACGCGGTCGAGGTCGTCTTCCAGGCCCGGATCGGTGACCTGCTGGCCTACGGCGACACCGTCGCCAAGATCCGGGGAGGGAGCGAGGAACAGCGGGCCCGCGTCGCGGGCAGGGTCCTCGCCTGCGTCACGATCGACCGGGCCCGCAACGCCGACGTCGACCCCGACCACGCCATCGAGCAGCTCGCGAACATCGCCTGGGCGGCCACCTCGACCCGGCAGAACCCGGACGTGGCGCTCGCGTCGGTCGGCGCGCTGCGCGACCTGTCGGCCAGATGGGCGGCCGCGGGCGTGCCCGGCGCCGAGGTGTACGGCGGGCCGCTGCCGGTGGTCTACGACGACGCGGTTCAGCGGCGCATCGTGGCCGCGCTCATCGACCTCGTGGTCGTCAGCACCTCGTCCCGGCAGCACCAGACGTGCGCCGTGGCCCTGTCGACCCTGGCCGACATCCTGCCCCAGCTCCCCGAGCGGGACAAGGACGTCGCGGTGCGGAGCCTGCAGCGGGCGCTGCCCGCGACGCTGTCCCACGTGGCCAGCATGGAGCTGGGGCGGAGCCTGGCGAAGCTGCGTGCCGCGCTCGACGCGATCGGCAGGGAGGAGATGGCCGACCAGGTGCGGGAGATGGGGCCGAGGCTGGTCAGGGAGAGCGGCCTGAACGAGGAGGACGACCTGATCGACCATCTCGACGACCACGAGATCACCGGTCCCCGGTCCTTCCGGTTCCGCTGACGTCGGGCTTTGCGGGAAAACCCGAGGTCAAGACGCCCTGATTTTTCCCCCGAAAAGGTATGAATGCACTTTCTGCGGGCACCCGAATCAGAAGCCGTGCCGCCAACCGTCGACCTTCCTCACCGTCATTGGATCGCCTATGTCTGTTCAGGGCAACGTCATCCCCATCATTCACTGGTCACGCCGCTCCTCCTGTCTCAGCGAGGATCCCGAACTCTTCTTCCCCGTCTCCTCGGAGGGGCCGGGGCGGGAGCAGTACGAGCGGGCCAAGGCCGTATGCCGTCACTGCCCCGTGCAGCGCCGCTGCCTGGAGTACGCCCTGAACACCCATCAGATGTACGGAGTGTGGGGCGGCACGACCCCTGACGAGCGCAGGGCGGCCATGACGGCGACGAGGCGCAGGGCCAGGTGACCACGGGCGGCCCGGGGTGATCCCGGCGGCCCGGTTCAGCCGGGGACGTGCCGTGCCGCGCGGAGGTCGGCGACCTCGACGCCACGGACGCCTGCGGCGTCCCGGGTCCCGTCCGCCCGCCCGACGAGGGCGGCCAGACGCGCCGCGTCGCGCTGCGAGTTGTCGCCGCAGCAGTTGTTGGTGATCACATGGACGGTCTTCGCGTGTCCGGCGAGCACGCGGATCCCGGCGGCCCACCGCTCGAGCTCGGTCTCCGAGTACCGGTAGGCGAAACGCTCCTCGATCTTCTTGCTGGTCCAGCGTTCCGAGTGCCCGTGGAGACGGACCACGGCGAGGTCGGAGGTCACGGCCAGCACGGGCGGGATCGACGACGGATGCCCCTGGGGCATGTCGACGCAGACGTAGGGGATGTCGTGCGAGGCCAGGAAGTTCCATGTCCGCCCGCGCTCGTCCGGCTCCATCCACGTCCTGTTGCGGAACTCGACGCAGACGCGCATCGGCGCGCAGCGGCGCGCGCACTCGAGGATGTGGCGCCTGCCGCGCTCCCCGGCGGGGAACCACGGCGGGAACTGCAGCAGGATCACGCCCAGTTTGCCCGCCTCGTGCAGCGGTCTGAGCGCCCCGAGGAAACGACGCCAGACCTCCTCGGCCATCTCGGGACCCACGTCCCCCAGATAGACGGTCCGCTCGGGCCCGCCGAGCCTCTCCCGCAGGTCCTTGTACAGCGACCGGGACGGGGTCGGATGGTTGGTCAGCAGGGAGAAGGCCTTGACGTTGAAGACGAACCCCTCGGGGGTGCGGTCCCGCCAGGCCTGCGCGGTCCGCTCAGACGGCGGGTGGTAATAGGTGGCGTCGACCTCCACGATCGGAAAGCGCGAGGCGTAGTAGGCCAGCCGCGCGGCCGGAGTGGACGCCTCCTCGGGGTACCAGCCCGACTCCAGCAGCGACCTGTCCGTCCACGAGGCCGTGCCCACGAGGATCCGCCCCGCGCCGTCGTCCGTGCCGTTCTCCATGCCGTTCTCCGCGTCGTTCCCCGGCGCCGCGACGTCCGTCCCTCTCACGGCCAGGTTCCGACGCCGGTCTTCACCTCGCGCAGCCTGGCCGGGCCGCCGGTCTCCGGGGACAGCGGCGGGGTGTCCATGCCCGCGGAGGCGCGAAGGCCTTCCAGCAGCTCCCCGAGGGCGTCGACCGCCGTGTGACGGGGGCGCCAGCCCAGCTCGGATCTGGCACGGGTGGCGTCCATGATCGGCATTCTGAGCACCAGGTCGACCAGTCCCGGTGAGGCGGGGACCAGGTGGAGGTGCCAGGCCGCCGCGGCGACGCTCCTGAGCGCCCAGCCGGAGACGGGTACCAGGCGGGCCCCGAGCAACTCGGCCAGCACCGGTGGGTCGATCACGGGATCGGCGGCGATGTTGAAGGCGCCGGAGACGGGGCGGGTGACCGCCAGACGGTAGGCCTCGCCGATGTCGTCGGCGTGGACCGCCTGGAACCTGAGCCCGGGCGTGTCGGGGACGAAGGGGATCAGCTCCGGCCTGATCAGCCGGTTGGGCACGAGGGGGCCGCCGAAGAGACGTCGCTGCTCGGTGGCCGCCTCCCGTTTGAAGATGAAGCCGGGGCGCAGCCGCACGACCCTGATGTCGCGGTGGTCCCGCTCGAACACGTCGAGCAGGCGCTCGACATAGGCCTTCTCCCTGCCGTATGCGGCGCCGGGCCAGCCGTGGGTCGGCCAGTCCTCGCCGACGGGGCGGTCCTTCGGGCCGGAGGAGTAGGCGCCGACGGAGGAGGCGTGCACCAGGACCGGGACGTTCTGCTCCGCCACGGCCTCGAAGACGCGTGAGCTGCCCAGGACGTTCGCCCGCCAGGTCGTCACCGGGTCCCGCGTCGGCTGGAACAGCCATGCCAGGTGCACGACCGCGTCGGCGCCGGCGAGGTACGGGGCCAGGTCCCCGGTCGTGACGTCCACGGCGTGCCAGGTGGTCTTGGGAGGGCGCCAGTCGGGCAGCCTGCGGGCCAGTCCCACGACGGATGTGACGTTACGGTCGGCCACGAGGGCGGACACCACGCTCGTGCCCACGTTCCCCGTGCCGCCGACGACTACTACGCGCATGTGTACCGACTGCCCAGGGCGAGTCGGTCGAATCCTGCTCTGTCACGGCTTTGCCGTACGGTGGCCTGTCCGATTTCAGGGGATGTTTCTAGATTTCATGAAACGTGTGGGTTTCCGGTCTTCCGCTGGTTAGGGTTCCGGAAATGGGGGCGACGAACGTGGGCACGCGGGTGTGGAGTGAGCTGCGGGTTTCCTCGGCGCCGAACGTCTCGGTGTCGATCTCGCCGAACCTGACGGCGCTGGCGGTGATCGCCGACGCGCTGGCGGGGCGGCGGAGGGGACTGCCCGAGCCGTGGCGGCGCGCGACGCGCGAGGCGGTGAGCGTCCAGGGGCGGGAGGCGGTCAGACCGCTGGGAGCCCCGGGATACTCGGTCGTGCCCGACAGCGTGGTGCCGCAGACGCCGGTCGGGGACGTCTCGGTCGAGTCGCAGGTGGCCCTGCTGCGCGAGGTCTCGGGCGAGCGCCTGATCGCCGACCTCGAGCAGGCGTTCGGCGGCGAGCGGGTGCCCGAGCACTGGCGCCCCGCCGCGGACCGGCCAGGGCGGTGGCTCGCGGGGTACGCGACGGCGCTGGGGGACGTGTGGCGGGTCATGGGCCCGCTGTGGGAGCGCGCCGCTCCTCTGCTGGACCGGGAGATCGAACGCGTCGGCACCGCGGTGGTCAGGGGCGGCCTGGACGTGCTGCTGAGCTCGCTGAGCGAGCGGATCAGGTACGGCGAGGGCGGACTGCTGATCGGGGACCTCGAGGCGAGCAGCTACGACCTCGGCGACCGCCGGATGATCCTGGTCCCGATGCTGGCGGGGCGCGACGCGGTGATCGTGAACCTGGACCATCCGGACGTGGTGTGGATCGCCTATCCGGTTCCCGGGGCCGACACGCTGTGGCGGGGGAACGACGCACGGGCGGTCGACGAGCTGTCGGCGCTGGTCGGACCGGTGCGCGCGGCGCTGCTGCACTCCCTGGGGCGGCCGATGACGATGAGCGCGCTCGCGGCGGGGGCGGGGATGGTGCCCAGCGCCATCACCTACCACTGCGAACGGCTGGTCGCGGCGGGCCTGGTCAGCCGTGAGCGGCGGGGACGCGAGGTGTGGATCGTCCGCACGCACAGAGGCGCGGAACTGCTGGACCTGTTCAGGCACTGAACGCCCGCGTTCGCGGGCGGGGCGGGAGCAACGGGACGGTGGCCACCGGGCCCGCGGTGTGCGAGCCTTGGCGCATGGCTACTGCGCGCTGGAACGGCGAGGTCATCGCGAAAAGTGACGACACCGTGATCGTGGAGGGCAACCACTACTTCCCGATCGAATCGGTTTCCCCTCAGTACCTGAGGCCGTCGGACACCACCACATTCTGCCCCTGGAAGGGAACGGCGAACTACTACACGCTGCACGTCGAGGGCGAGGACAACTCCGACGCCGTCTGGTACTACGCGGAGCCCAAGCAGGAGGCGGCCCAGATCAAGGGACGGGTGGCCTTCTGGAAGGGCGTCGAGGTCACCGACTGAACCCGCAGGGGGCGGCCACCCGCCGCCCCCGCAACCGCGTGCCGGCCGCCTCCCGGGAACCGGAGGCCCCCTCTCCCGGCGGGAACGGCCCCGCCGGCGCCGCGGCGGGCGGACAGGGTCAGCCGACCAGGTCGGCCTCGACCTCGTGGCCGTACAGCCAGGCGTTCTGCCGGAGCGGGTCGCCGTCGGCGAAGGCCGCGTCGCGCTCCCGCTGGGCAGGGCCGTCGGGAAGGTGGTTCTGCACCTCGCGGCCCCGGCTCACCAGCTGGACCTGTGTGGCCCTCGGCTTGCGGATCTCCTCGTAGCGCAGCAGCGCCCGCGCGGCCGTCTCGGGCGTCGCCCCGCGCAGGCACTCCGCCAGGACCGCCGCGTCCTCGACCGCCTGGCAGGCGCCCTGACCGAGGAAGGGCAGCATCGCGTGGGCTGCGTCCCCGAGCAGGGTGACCCGCCCGTCGGTCCAGCTCTCCAGGGGGCCGCGGTCGTACATGGCCCAGCGTTTGGTCTCGGTCGCGGCGGCGATCAGCTGCCCGAGACGGGGATCCCAGGTTTCGAACTCCCGCGCCAGGTCCTCCAGCCGGCCGTCCGCCGTCCATGACTCGAGCCGCCAGTCGCCCGCGGGCACGACCGCGACGACGTTGACCAGCCGTCCCCCGCTGACCGGATAGTGGACGAAGTGCCTGCCCGGCCCCAGCCAGATCGTCTGCACCGGCCTGACCATCAGCTCCGGCGCGTCGGAGGCGGGGACCAGGCACCGGTAGGCGCACAGCCCGGAGAAGCGCGCCGGTTCCTGGGACGATTCGGCCACGATCGAGGACCGCACGACGGAGTGGATCCCGTCGGCGCCGATGACCGCGTCGGCGGCCACCGTGCTCTCCGCCCCCCGGGCGTCGACGAAGGTCAGCTCGACCTCGCGGCCGTCCTGCCGCAGACCGGTCAGCCGCCGGTCGAGCCGCACCATCTCGGGCGGCAGCGCCGACGCCAGCATGGCGAGCAGGTCGGCCCGGTGCGCCACATAGCAGTCGACGCCGTACAGCCTGCGACACTCCGCCCCCATTCGCTGGGAGAACAGCACCCGCCCGTCCTCCCAGCGTCTTAACTCCCACGCGGCCTCCAGCCTCACCGCGAAGTCGGGCAGCCGCTCGCCGAGGCCCGCCCGCACCAGGGGGCGCACCATGTTGGGGGCGACGATGATGCCCGCGCCGACCTCCCGCAGCTCCGACGCCTGCTCGTACACGGTGGCCTCGACTCCGGCCTGTCTCAGCAGCAGGGCGGCGGTCAGGCCGCCGAGGCCTCCTCCGACGACGGCGACCCTCACCGGTCGTCTCCTCTCCCGGCGGTCCGCCGTCCCAGGCGGCCCACCGCGCCGTCGATCCTGAACCGGGGCGGTGTGTCGTCGGGGAACAGCGGAAGTTCGTCGTTGCGCCAGTCCTGCACGGGGACCAGGCCCGGATCCAGCAGCTCGAACCCGTCGAGCAGGGCGAGCACCTCGGCGTGCGAGCGGAAGGTGGACTGCGTGGGGGAGTTCGCCGTTCCGGCCGACCACTGGGCGCGTGCCTCCGGGGCGCTCTCCGCCATCGCGTGGGAGATCGCCAGGTGGCTTCCCCCGGCCATCCGGTCGGCGAACTCACCGACGAGGCCTGCGGGGTCCTCCTCGTCGGTGACGAAGTGCAGCACCCCGACCATCAGCAGCCCGACCGGTTCCGAGAAGTCGATCAGCCGGTTGACCTCGGGATCCTTGATGACGCTTCCTGGCCTGCGGATGTCCGCCTGGACGCTCGTCACGTTCTCTCCACTGGAGAGCAGCACCTCGGCGTGCAGGCACACGACGGGGTCGTAGTCGACGTAGACGACCGAGGCCGAAGGGTCGATCCCGTGCGCGACCTCGTGGACGCTGGGGGAGGCGGGCATGCCGGTGCCCAGGTCGATGAACTGTCGGATGCCCAGCTTCGCCATGAGCCGCACCGCCCTGACCAGGAACGCCCTGTTGGCCCTGGTGGTCGTCCGGGCGTCCGGCGCGACCGCCAGCAGCCGGTCGGCGAAGGCGCGGTCGACCGCGAGATTGTCCTTGCCCCCCAGGAGGTAGTCGTAGACGCGAGCCGAACTGGGCACGTTCGGGTCGACGCCCGGGGGAACACGTTCCAACTCCGTCACCGCGACTCCTCCGTCGACGAAGGTCAGGGTGTTGATCATACTTCGCGAATCACCGCAGGTGCGGTGTATTCGGACTGGGTATCCGTCGCTAAGGATCTCTTAAGGATCTCTTTCCCGTGAATGTCACGCCGGGACTGCCGCTTTCCGGCGGTCTCCTTCCTGTGGCGCCTTTCCCGCGTGAGGTGACGCCCTTCTTCTTCGGCCTCCGGGAGGGGGGGAGACGACTACGGCCGTGTCGCCAGGGGGCGGGCACGGCCGTACGGGGAGAGCGGGAGGACGGGACGTCAGCGTGTCTGGACCTGGACGCTGATGATCGTGTGGCCGGTGATGTGGGTCGAGGAAACCGAGCCCGCGGGTGCCCATTCGCTGTAGATCGGGATGTAGCCAACACTCGGGTCGAAGTGTTTCTGCAGGACGAAGACCCGGTGCTCGCCCGTGCCGCTCGCGCAGTAGCTGCTGGCCGTCGAGGTGGCGTGGTCGACCTGGTAGCTGCAGCCGGTGGGGGCGGCGGAGGCGCTGGAGGCGGTCCCGGCCACCATCGCCGCGGTCAGGAGCGCGGTGGCGCAGGCGGCGGAGGCCCGTCTTCTGGCATTCATGCATGACTCCTGGGGGGTGGGGTGAGCGTCGTGCGTGTCGCCTGCCGTAGAGGTCCGCGCTGAGGTTGCGGCCGTCCGGGGCCGGAAGGGGGAGGGAGGGCGGAGAGGGGAGGGGAAGGGGGCGTGCCTGCGCCGGGGCCCGTCGTCCGCCTCGGAGACGGGACAGACGAAGCCACCGCAGCAGACCAGCGAATTTATGGTTAGGAAACTTTCTTTAAAGAAAAGATAAGCCCGCTCCCGGGGGGCGTCAACATCCCGCCGGGAGCCATGGGCGGCCGGGTTCTCGGCGGCGTGGAATCGCCTCGGCGGCCCTTTCCGACGAGGGTTTTCCGTTTTATCCGGTAGGAATTCATCGCCCCGGGCCTGTCGCGGGCCCGGAGCGCCTCGGAGATCCCCTCAGGAGCCGACCCGGTAGTGGTAGCCGTGCGAGTGGACGAAACCGGCCTGGGCGTACAGGCGCACGGCCGCCTCGTTGTCGCGCTCCACCTGCAGGTACAGCCGGTCGGCGCCCATCTCGCGCGCCCATCGGGCGCCGGCCCCCAGCAGTGCGGTCGCCACGCCCCTGCGCCGCAGTTCCGGCGCGGTCGCCATGCAGAAGACCCCGGCCCACCCCCGGTCGGCGACGAACAACCCCATTCCCGCGGCCCGGCCCTCGAGGGTGACGCTCAGGAAGGCGGCGGGTGAGGCGATGCGGGAGACGACCTCCGCGCAGACGGCCGCGCTGTCGTCGTGACCGTCCAGCTCGGCGAAGACGCCGAACCAGGATCCGGGCTCGTCCGTCAGGTCGACCGGCGGGGGCGATGCCCTCACGGCGCCCTCCCCGGGCACGGCGACGGCGGTGACGTCCTCAGCCGTCGCCGGGACGGCGATTCCGGTCGCCGTCGTGGCCGCGCCGGTCCCGGTCGTCGTCGCGGCGATGACGTCCTGGGTCGCCGCCGTGAGCACGGCGGTCGCGCCGCCGTGCCTGTAGCCGCGGGCCGCCAGGAACTCGTCCAGCTCGCGGTGCCGCTCCGCCGGGCTGACCTGGACGCGCACGGGCAGGCCGCGCTCGCCGTAGAACCTCTCGACGTGCTCGAACCCGCCGGCGAGGGGCCACGGCAGCGGCGGCAGCGCGGAGTTGCAGCGCTGGCGGGTCACGCCGGGAGTGTGCCTGAGCAGCCAGCCGTGCTCCTCCTCGACGACCGCCGCGGGCCAGGCCGCCGCCGCCCGCCGCTCGATCTGCCTGACCGCCGACGTGCGACAGGCCTCGACGAGGCCGGCGACGAGGCCGGCGAGCATGCCGTCCGCCCGTTTCCGCGAGGGTTCGTACTCGGTGATCCCGAGTCCCGCGATCTCGAAGCGCTCCGCCAGGGCGGTCACCCGCGCCAGGAGCTCGGCGGGGAGGATCCCGCCGGGCTCGGGAACGCCCACGAAGGGGAACACGTCCGGGTCGAGCACGTCGAGGTCGACATGGACGTACACGGCCTCGGCGCCCGTCCTCGCGACCAGGTCCTCCAGCGCCGACAGCTCGTCCACGCGGGCGTGGGCGATCCCCTCCGCGCGGACGTGGTCGCGTTCGGCGGGGTCCAGCGCCCTGACCCCGGCCAGGACGACCTGTTCCGGCCTGAGCGCGGGGACGGGCGTCAGTCCCGGCGGGCCGTCCCCGAGCAGCGCGCGCAGCACCATGCCGTGGAAGGCCCCGGACGGGGAGGACCCCGGTGTGTTGAGGTCGCCGTGGGCGTCGAACCACACCACCGCGAGCCGGTCGCCGTGCCGTCTCACCGCGGCGGCCACGGGTTCGAGCTCGACGCCGCAGTCTCCTCCTGCCGTGACGACGAGACGGCCCCGGGCGCGGGAGAGCGCCGCCCGGATCCGCGCGGCCGTCTCCGTGAGGGTCGGGCCCGTCGGCACCCGCACCCGTTCGGCGTCGGGGACCATGGCGGCCAGCAGGGACGCCCCCTGCTCCAGCCGATGGGCCGTGGCCGAGGACGACCCCTGCCACTGCGGCGCCTCGACGACCATCACTTCGGACAATGCCCTGCTCCCTTCGTCCCCCGGCCCGGGCCTCGCCGCGCAGCGGCAGGAGCCCCGGGAGAGCGGTCTCCGGCGCGCCTGCCAGCGGGAACGGCTCCGGCGTCCCTGTGCGGCACGGGCCGCGATCCAGGTCATGCCGGGAGCCGGTCGAGGTGGCACGGCGTTACGGACACCCCTTGTCGAGGGTTTTGTGCTGACGTTAAGTCGCTGCTGCGAGATGAAAATCATCTGCAAACGCCTTGACCTGGTCTCTTACTAGGAAAGAGTCCATATCGTGAAGTTATAGAAAATTGTAGGGTTCAACCTCTTCGCGAGCGGTGTCAGCTTTGGTCCAGTCCAGGCTGCCGGGTTCAGCCTGGTCGCCCGCAGCGGCATCGCACAGCTCCGGCCCTCGCCGGCCTCGTCGGTGTCGTGGCGGTCGCCAGGCCGACCAGGCACGACCCCCCGAAGGCCAAGGAGGCCATTGTGGACGCCGAGAACTACCCCGTCGAGGACCTCGACGATGAGAATGAGACCAGGGGCATCAGCCGCAAGACCCTGCTGAAGGCCGCCATCATAGGTGCCCCGATCCCGCTGCTGATGGGCAGCCAGATC
>NZ_BSEV01000027.1 GCF_027922005.1 Streptosporangium carneum
CAAGAACGCCAAGAACGAGGAGACCACCTACCGCTACACCGCGGCCGGGGACCTGGCCGAGCAGACCAGCCCATCCGGCCTGGTCACGGCGTTCACCTACGACGCAGTCGGCCGGATGATCTCCCGTAAGGAGATCTCCCAGGCGCACCCTGCGGGAGTGACCACCACGTTCACCTACGACGGGGTGGGGCGGCTGCTGACCCAGACCGGGGCCGGGGTGAAGAACGAGGTCACCGACGTCACCCACACCGCCAAGACGACCCTCACCTACGACGCCGACGGCAACCGGCTCACCGAGACGCTGTCCGACCTGACCGGCGGGGACCCGGCGCGCACCGTCACTTACGCCTACGACACGCACGGCCGCGTGGAGACGGTCACCGACCCCGAGAACGGGGTGACTCATGCCGCCTGGGATGTCACCGGTGCCCAGGTCTCGGCGACCGACCCGATGGGGACCGTGACCACATTCGGCTACACCGAACGTGGTGAACTGGCCACCACGACGCTGAAGAGCTGGACCGGCAGCCCGGTCAACCCGCAGCCCGCCCAGGACAAGGTACTGGAGTCGATCGCCTACGACTTCGCAGGCCGATTGGCCAGCAAGGTCGACGCGATGGGGCGCAAGACCTCCTACAACTACTTCACCGACAACCGCCTGTCGCAGGTGATCGCCGACGACGTCCGGCTGAACGGCTCCACCACCCCCACCGACGTGGTGCTGCAGGCCAACACCTACGACGCGGCTGGCAACCTCACCGAACAGGTCACCGGTGGCGGCAAGAGCACCGTCGTCCGCGTCTACGACGCCGCTGGCCGAACCACCTCCAGCACGCTGGACCCGGCCGACCTCAACCGTAAGACCGCCTACGTCTACGACGCGCGCGGCAACGTCATGCGCACGACCTTCACCGGCGCGGGCACCACGCGCACCGAAATCACCGACTATCAGCACAACACGCTGGGCCAGGTGACCCGGCAGGAGGTGGAGAACGGCACCGTCGACCTAGTGGCCACCAGCACCTACGACGACCGGGGCCTGCTGACCGCCACGACCGACCCGCGCGGCAACGCCTCCGGTGCCACCGCCGCCGATTTCACCACCACGATGCGCTACGACATCGCCGGGCAACTGGTGGAGGTCAAAGCACCGCAGGCGACGATCGAGAAGAACGGCACGGCCGCCGCCGGCAGGCCCACGACCAAGCATGGCTACAACACCGCTGGTGAGTTCACTCAGAACGTCGATGCCGAGGGCCGCACCGTCACCTCAGCCTATGACAAGACGGGCCGTCTACTTTCGACCACTTCGCCGTCCTACACCCCGCCGGGGGGGACTGCGGTCACTCCGACGGCCGCCTTCACCTACGACGCGGCGGGCCGCCGCACCCAGGTCACCGACGAGCGTGGGTATGTCACCAAGACCGACTATGACGCGCTGGGCCGCCCGGTGCGCAAGACCGACCCCGGGCCGTCCGGCCCTGGAGGTGTATGGGTGTCGGAGTTCGACCTGCTGGGCGAGCAGCTCGCCGCGGTCGATCCGACCGGCGCTCGCACCGAGGCGACCTACGACGACCTGGGCCGGAAGATCACCCAGACCCAGATCGAGCGCACTCCTGCTGCTGCGGCCTACACCACCGCGCTGACCTATGACGCCGCGAACAACCTCACCAAAACCGTCGCGCCGGGCAACAAGACCACCAATTTCACGGTCAACGCGGCCGGGGAGGTCACCAGGGAGTCTGACCCGCTGACCCACGACACCACCTACGGCTACGACATTCGAGGCCGCCAGACCAAGGTCACCGACGCCCTCGGCAACGCCACCGAGGCCGTCTACGACCTGGCCGGGCGCAAGACCTCCGTCAAGAACCTCGACAACACCAGCGCAACGGTGCGCACCGTCGGCTACGGCTACGACCTGGCAGGCAACGCGACCAGCACCACCTCCGCCGAGGGATACGTTACCAACCGCACCTTCGACGCGCTGAACCGGACGACCTCGCTCATTGAGCCGGTCACCAGTACCAAGACGATCACCACCACGTTCGGCTACGACGCCACCGGCGCCCGTACCCGCCTGACCGACGGTCGCGGCAACGTCACCTGGACCACCTACAACAGCCTGAGCCTGGCCGAGTCGGTGATCGAGCCGTCCACCACCGCCCACCCCAACGCGGCCGACCGCACCTGGACCACCGTCTACGACGCCGCCACCAATCCGGTGGCCACCATCCAGCCGGGCGGGGTGCGCGTGGACCGCACTTTCGACCACCTGGGCCGGATGACCAAGCAGACCGGCACCGGCGCCTCGGTCACCACCCCCGACCGCGACGTCACCTACGACCAGGCCGGCCGGACCACCGCGATCGGCGACTACACCCTGGAGTACAACGACCGCAGCCTCTTGACCAAGGTGTCCAAGGCCACCGTCCAGGTGGCCACCTACGCCTACGACGCGCTCGGCAACCCCACCCAGCGGGTCGACCCGACCGGCACGGCGAACTTCACCTACGACAACGCCAACCGTCTGGCCACCGCCGGTGACCCGGTCACCGGCCACACCTGGACCTACGGCTACGACAACGCCGACCGCCTCACCAGCCAGACCTCCGCGAGCCCGGTCAACACCCAGTCCTACACCTACGACGCCGTCGACCGGCCGGCCACCCACACGCTGAAGAACAGCTCCGGCACCCAGCTGGCCAAGGTCACCTACGGCTGGGACAAGGATGACAACCTCACCGGCAAGACCACCGTCGGCACCGCCGGAGCCGGCGCCCACACTTATGGTTACGACCGCTCAGGCAGGTTGACCTCCTGGACCGCCCCCGCTGGCACCACCGCCTACACCTGGGACGACGCCGGCAACCGCACCGGCGCCGGATCCAAGACCTACACCTACGACGAGCGCAACCGCCTGACCTCCGGCGACGGCACCGACTACACCTACACCCCGCGCGGCACGACGGCGACCGAGACCAAGGCGGGCACCACCCGCAACCTGGCCTTCGACGCCTTCGACCGGCTCATCACCGACGGCGACGTCAGCTACGGCTACGACGCGCTCGGCCGGACCACCTCCCGCACCAAGGGCCCCGACCAGCAGCGCTACGTCTACTCCGGGCTGACCAACGACATCGCCGCCGTCACCGACGCCGTCGGCGCCGTCCAGGCCAAGTACGGCCGTGACCCGTCCGGTGGTTTGCTCGGCCTGCAGGAGGGTGGCACCACCGCCCTGGGCACGATGACCGACCTGCACGGTGACGTGGTGGGCACCTTCTCCGGCACCGCGCTGGTGGACTCGGTGGCCTTCGACCCGTTCGGCGCCGTCACCCACCGCACCGGCGCCACCCGCGCGCTGGGCTACCAGGGCGAGTACACCGACCCGGACACCGGCAAGGTCAACATGCACGCCCGCTGGTACCGGCCCGGCACAGGTGCGTTTGCCTCCCGCGACACCGCCATCCTCGCCCCGAATCCGTCCGTTCAGGCCAACCGCTACACCTACGGCAACGCCGCCCCGCTCACCGGAACCGACCCCACCGGCCACAGCACAGTGATTCAGACAGGTGGTTCGACTGGAGGCAGGGGAGGAAGCCCTGGGTGGCAGGGGGCTATCCCCAGCCCTGTGTCGTCGACCGGCGCGTACGGAGACTGGGTGGTGCCGCCGCCCATGAGCCGGAACGGGCCGGAGTACGCCTACGGCGAGAACTGCTGTGTGACGTTCAACGGGACTACCGAGGCGGACTTCGATTGGTACAACGACCACTTTGGCGAGTGGACAAGGCTTCCGCTGCTTGGGCGTGATGAGGCCGAGAGGCTAGGCCTCATGGAAAACGGCAGAGAAATAGATCAAAAAGACTACTGGGAGGCCGACTGGGATGTCCGGCTGAAGTACATAAAAAAATGGTCTCCGACGCTGAGCGAAGAAAAGCTTCTCATCAACTGGGTAATGGCAGGGGGATGGGATAAGGCTCTTGAGGCTTTGTCCAAGGCCAATAAAAATATGCTGGCTGCGCGCGCCGGCGGGAAGGCGTCACCTTACGATTCTGTCGTAAGCGACAAAGAGATACAGGAGTGTCTCGACAAGCTCGGTCCATACAAGTGTCAAACGATTCAATCAATAAGGCATTTCGTTAATCAATTCGTCAACGAGAGGACGAAAGAGAAGAGCTGGGCAAGGAATGCGCTCAGGCATTTCGTGGGAATAGTCATGATATGCAAGGAATTTGACTGCAAGGTAGCGAAAACGATTGCCGACATTCACGAAAAGTATATAAATAAAAACGACCCAAAAGAGGTCAGGGATAGCGAATTCGACAAAGTAATCAACGACATGGCGATTAAATATTACAATAAGAATAAGGCCGTGATAGAGCGATCCCTCTCTTCCAGTGGACTGCTTTATCGCATATTTACGGGAGGGGTGTGGGCGGTGTGCGGCGAGAAAATAACTCCCGCAACGGATCCGGTATCATGCAAGGACGTGAACGCCGATCCTTACGGTGAGTTCAAGGGCGTGAAATTGTAGCCGTCCCAAAGAATTAAAACGACCGCCTTAAAGACGGAGTTACTTCTACCGGAAACCGCCCAGTAGAATACGGAGTCAGTCCCGTATTCTACTGGGCGGTTGAGGGAATGCTAGAGGTTGCCGATGACGCGCCAGTAATTACCTCCCGCGGCCGCGACTTTCTCTTTCGGAGGGATCGCGGTAGACTCCTCCTGTGAGAAGTCGTTCTATTGGCATACTGGCTCTTATTTTTCTAGCTGGATCAATCCTCGCCCTAGTCACCTCATGCCGGGGGTGGTTTCTGAGGACCGAAGTAAGCGATTGTTCGGCTAACGATAGAAAACTGATTCCCGAGCTCGTGTCTCAAAAAATCCTCAGCGCTCATCCACCTGGCGCCACAAAAAGCGGAAGTGGTTATTCTGGGTGCGACAGTGACGACTCGTACGCATACGCAGGAAGCTCTTACGCTTTCTCCGGTTCCTTCGCCGACGTTCTATCATTCTACAGGGCGGCAGCCGAGAAAGATGGGTGGCAGCCGGTGGGTGAGGACACGTCTCCGGAGATAAACAAGAAAAACTACTGCTTCCGAAAGTCAATAGATGCCACCACGGCCTACTTCTCTGTAGAACTACTGAAGAAGCAAGAGAAGGGAAAAGATATAAAGTATGACGTAGCAGTTTCCTCTAGTCATGAAGAAGCTCCTGCGGACGGCGGTATTCTGTGCTGATGAAGTGAGCGTCGTTTTCGCCATGTTAAGCAGGAATCTGCGTGTGATCATGATAAGAAGATCGGGCTATTCGCTGACGATGCCGTCGATCCGCCCGCTCAGCAGGTCGGCGTGACCGTCGTGCCGAACATACCCCTCAATCATGCGCAGGTAAGGCCGGAATATGCGGGGGATGTATCGCCGCGCCTCTGGCCGAACAGAAGCACGGCTTTGTCCCCTTTGGCTCAGGTCGGCTGAGCTGCGCGAACGCCTCATTTGGGCCTGGTGGCGCGTTTCTTACCGACACCCCTACTCGGCCAGCCTCTCGGCGGTGGTCGGCAACGGGGTGCGGCCGTGCATCGCGCACCAGGTGGTGAACGCGGTCCAGTCCCGGGCGTAGGCACGGCTGGTGGTGACGAACCCGTCAGCCACCCGGGCCCGCGCCGCGGGCGACAGCGCCCGGTCGGCCTCGGCCCCGGGGTGATCGGCCGGGACGGCGACCGCGAAGGGCGCACCGTACCCGCCAGAGGGCCAGGCGGGCAGCAGGGTCCCGGCGAGCAGAGCCGGACCAGGCGCTCTGGCCCGGGGTCCGGATCGGGGATGGAGGGACGAGCACCGGTCCTTCGCAGAGCGGAGGTGATCATGATTCCGGGTTGCGATAAGCATGGTGATGCGCGCCCGCTGCGCGGCGGCGAACGCCAAACTCGGTCGCCCTGGAAGTCCTGGTGGTCGACGAGTCGCACTCCATGCGACAGGCTGCCGGGGAAAGCAGCCGCCTCAGGCCAGGTCCAACTGGCGTAAGCCCGTGCGACCTCGCTCAGGGGCAGATTCGCTGGTATGGCTGGCCGGGGACGTACTGCTGCCATTCCTGCGGGGTGAGGGAGCGGCCCATGACGGCGCAGACCGCCGCGGACGGGTCCGTAGGTAGCTTCACCGCCCACAGGCGGACGGTCTTGTCCGCGCCGCCGGTGACCAGCAGTCGGCCGTCGGGGCTGAAGGCCAGCGCGTTCACCGCACCGTCATGGCCCAGCATGGGGGTGCCGATCGGGCGGCGGGTGGCGACGTCCCACAACTGGACGTGTCTGTCCTTGCCCGCGCTGGCCAGGGTGGTGCCGTCCGGGCTGAAGGCGAGCCCGGTCACCGTATCGGTGTGGCCGGTCAACGGGGCGCCGAGCGGGCGACGCGTGGCGACGTCCCACAGCCGGACAGTCGCATCATCCGTGGTGGCCAGGGTGGTGCCGTCCGGGCTGAAGGCCACCGCGACGACTGAAGGGGCGTGGCTGGTCAGCGGGGCACCGATCAAGCGGCGGGTACGGACATCCCAGAGCTGGGTGCCCCAGGCGCTACCGGTGGTGGCCAGCAGGCGGCCGTCGGGGCTGAAGGCCACCGCGTTAGCGTCGGTGAGGCTCAGGTCGCTGGTCAGTGGGGTGCCGATCGGACGGTGGGTGGCGGTGTCCCACAGCTGGACGGCACCGTCCTTGCCGGCGGTGGCCAGGGTGGTGCCGTCCGGGCTGAACGCGACCGCGGTGACGCCACGCCCATGACCGGTCAACGGGGCACCGACCAGGCGGCGGGTGGTGACATTCCACAGCCGGGCGCTCCCGTTGTCATCGCCGGTGGCCAGGGTGGTGCCGTCCGGGCTGAACGCGACTGCGGTGACGCCACGCCCGTGACCGGTCAACGGGGCACCGATCAGGTGATGGGTGGCGACGTTCCACAGCCGGAGGGTTGTGTCCTCCTCGGCGGTGGCCAGCAGGCGGCCGTCGGGGCTGAAGGCGACCGCGTTGACGCCCAGCGCGTGGCCGGTGGCCGGGACATCGGTCGGGCGGTGCAGGGTGGTGTCCCACAGCCGGGTGGTGCCGTCCCGGCTCGTGGTGGCCAGCAGGCGGCCGTCCGGACTGAAGATGAGGTCGGAGATGCCCTGGCTGTGGCCGGTCAGTGGGGTGTCGATCAGGCGGCGGGTGGTGAGGTCCCACAGCCGGATGCGACTGCTTGTGCCCACATCGGAGGTGGCCAGCAGGCGGCCGTCCAGGCTGAAGGCCAGCTCACCGGCCCGTTCAACGGGCAGCTTGCCGATCAGGCGGCCGGTGGCGACCTCCCACAGGCGCACGGGTTCGTCCTGGCCGAAGGTGGCCAGCAGGCGGCCGTCCGGACTGAACCGCACGCTGCGGTAGACACTGACGCCGTCGATGAACAGGGTGCCGGTCATACGGCGGGTGGTGACATCCCACAGCTGCAGGCGTCTGTCGTCGGTGGGGGCGACGGCCACGGTGTCGCCGTCCGGGCTGAGGGCCGTCATGAGGACGGTGGTGACACGGGCCGTAGACAAACTGGTGATGAGACGCCGGGAGGCGACGTCCCACCGCTGCACGGTCCCGTTGGCACTGACCGTGTGGAGCGTGGCGCCGTCCGGGCTGAACCGCACCAGGGTGACGACGGTGATGTGGTTGGTGAGCAGCGTGGCCAGAGGGCGGCGGGTGGCGACATTCCACAACTGCACGCTTTGACCGCCCGCGGCGGCCAGTATCGTCCCGTCCGGGCTGAACGCCATCGTGTGGACGCTGCTGCCGTGGGCGGAGCCGGTGGGCAAAACGCGGAAAGAGCGTCGGGTGGCGACCTCCCACAGCCGCACTTCTCCGTCATCGTTTCCGGTGGCCAGCGTGCGGCCGTCCGGGCTGAACACCGCTGTGTTCACGGCGCCGGTGGAGCTGTTCAGCACGCCGCGCAGGGAACCGGCCAGCGTGGCGAGCATGCCATGGCGAGCCTCGTCGGTGGGGGCGAAATGCCAAGAGGCGGCGGCCAGCAGCCCGGACAGCGCCGGGTCGGTGGCGGCCAGTTCGTCGCTGCTTTTCGCGATCAGCCGGGCCAGGACTTCCTTGCCTTGGGCGTCGGCCTGCCGGGCGGCGGTGACCGCGGCCACCGCGGCACCCGAGGCCACGACGGCCAGGACGGCCAGGACGGCCACCGCCAGCCGCGCCAGCTTCTTGCGGCGGGCGGCGGCGTGTTCGGCCCGCTCAGCCGCCTGCACGGAGGCGTTCAGGAAGGCGTGCTCGGTGACGGTGAGGTCGTCGGGGCGGCCCAGCAGTGGCTGGGCGGCGGCCAGGCGCGCTCCCTGATAGAGGGCGCCGGGGTCTCGGTTGTGGTCGTGCCAGATGGTGGCGGCCTCGCCCAGGCGGCGGCGCAGGCGCAGCAGCTCGCGCTCCTGGTCGATCCAGGTCCGCAGCCGCGGCCAGGCGGAGATCAGCGCTTCATGGGCCAGCTCGACGTGGTGTTCGTGCAGCGTCACCAGCCGGGCCTGGGCGAGCTGCTCCAGGGCGACCTCGGGGCAGGCGGCGGGGTTGAAGTCGTCGTAGAAGGCTGGGCAGCGGGTGTCGGCCGCCTGATCACCCGGGTTGACCAGCCGCAGCAGCACCCGTTTGGCCTGGTCGGCCTCCTGCGGGGGCAGCCGGGTGTAGAGGCGTTCGGCGGTGGCGGCGATCGCGCCGTGCACTCCACCGGCCCGCTCGTAGCCCTCCAGGGTGAGCAGGGTGCCGCGGCGGCGCCGCCAGGTCTCCAGAAGGGCGTGCGACATCAGCGGCAGCCCGCCGGGTTCCCTGACGACCTCGTCGACGATCCTGACGGTCAGGGCGCGTTCCACGATCAGCCCGGCCGCCGCGGCCGGTTTGACGATCGCCTCACGCAACTCTTCCCGGCTCATCGGCCCGACCAGCACGGTCGCGCCCTGCAGGGCGTGGGTCAGGCCGGGGTGTTCGGCGCAGCGGCCGAAGAAGTCGGCCCGCACCGCGAGAACCACCCGCCCTCCGCCCGGCCGGGCAGCCTCCAGCAGGGCATCGATGAACGCGGCCCGCTCGAGCGGATCCGCGCACAGGGTGAACAGCTCCTCGAACTGGTCGACCACCACCAGCCCACCCCCACCCCTGGTCGCGCTGGTGGTGAGGGTGTCGGCATGCTCGCGCATCGGATGCGCGCCAGGGGTGAACACCACGGCCTCCGGCACCGGCTCGCCCAGAGCTCCTTTTCGGGCTGCGGGAATCAGACCAGCGCGCAGCAGGGAGGACTTGCCGCTGCCCGAGGGCCCGAATACCGCGGCGAAGCGGTGCCGTCCCAGCAGCTCTGTCAGCTGCTCCAACAGCCGTTGCCGACCGAAGAACCGGTCGTGGTCGGCCGTGTTGTAGTGCGCCAGGCCCTGATACGGCGCGGCTTGTTCCTCTCCCTCCTCACTAGGAGCAGGGGAGGCCTGCTCGTCGGCCACCTGTCGCCAGCGCGCCTGCCAGACGGCGACATCCCCATCGCATGCCTGAACGTAGGCCGCCACCACCGGCCAGGACGCCAGCTGCTGCCCGGCGGCAGCCCGTGACAGGGCGGTGATCGAATACCCCGCCCGGCGGGCCATCTCCCGGTAGGTCAGGCCGCCGGCCTCCTGACGGAGTTTACGAAGTTCGTAGGCGAAACGCGGTACCGATCCCGCGGCAGGGTCCAGAGGAGTCTCGCTGCGGCCCACTCAGGTGCTCCCTATGTGCTCGACGTCGAAAGATCACCCGCGCCGCCAAAATTACCCATACGGGAAGATAGCGGCAACCGGGTATGGCGGCCGCGAGAGAGGCGCAGTGGTTTCGGGCGCGCCACGAAGAGGGCTGTGACCTGCGTGAATTGGATTGTTTTTGTTTACTTCCGACACCTGACCTGCTCAACAACGTGCGAGCCGTCTACATGTGAGTAGAAGCGAAAAACACGCCCTCTAACAGCGCGAAAGGGGTTCTTCGTGCGCAGCGGTAAATACGGGAGACCGATAAAGGATTCCTCGTCAGGCAAGAAACGCATCACGGAGAACCATCGGTGATCGAGACGGTGTTCCGCAGCCAGGACATGCCCGCTGCCGACCGGTTTGCCTGGTGGCACGAGATGACCACCCAATCGCTCGTGCCCACCTTGATGCGCAGCGACAACGAAGCGGAGTTTCCCGCCAGCTTGCGCCTGGTCGATCTTGGCCTGGCCCGGCTAACCCAGCTGTCCTACCCACCGCTGCGGTCCCGGCGCACCCCGCTTCTCATCCGCCGCTCCGACCCCGAGATCTACAGCCTGTCGCTGACCCTGCGCGGCACCATGGCCCTGGACCACTGTGGTCGCCACGCCGTCGCCACGCCTCAGGACCTACTGCTTTACGATTCCTCCCACCCATTTCACGCCCGCACCACCACCGGCGGCACCGACAACGTCGAAGGCATAATCCTGCAGATCCCCAGGGCACTGCTGCCGCTGCCTACCGACAAGCTCACCCGGCTCACCGCCACTCGCCTGACCGCTGCACAAGGGATCAGCGTGCTGCTGGCCAGTCATCTCACCGCCCTGGCCCGGCACGCCGCCGACTACGCCCCTGCCGACGCCGCTCGCTTGTCGGCCATCACCGTGGACTTGTTCGCCGCGGTGTGCGCCCACCATCTCGAGGTCGAGGCTGCACTGCCGCCGGAGACCCACCGGCAGGTGCTGCAGACCCGCATCCACGCCTTCATCCAGCAGCACCTGGGCGACCCGGGTCTGCGCGCCGACACCATCGCCGCCTCCCATCAGATTTCTGTCCGCTACCTGTACCGGCTGTTCGAGGACCAGGGGCTGAGCGTGGCCTCCTGGATCCGCCAGCGGCGCTTGGAGCGCTGCCGCCGCGACCTGGCCGACTCTGCCCTGCATCTCCGGCCGATCCATGCCATCGCCACCCGGTGGGGTTTTCCCAATGCTGCGCAGTTCAGCCGTGCCTTTCGTGCCACCTACGGCATATCACCCACCGACTACCGCCACCTCATCCGCCGCGACGGCGCCGTGCACGAATTGCCAATGACTATGCAGAGCAAGCCAACGACTTCCTGACCGCCGCCGGTCACGCTGACGGGGCAAGGTCACGGCCTTGCCGTACAACGTGAGTTTTCTGATGTGTGCACGTGATCGTTCCTGTTGAGCATGCTCCCGACCATCGCCCTGGCCTGAGCCAGTGCCACGTGTGGGTCGGGTGACGCGCAGGCGCAGACCGCCGCGCTGACCGGTTCGGAGGAGGACGGCGTATGCGCCGCATGACGTCAAGGCCGCGATCGATCCTTGGGACGCTTTTACTCACCGTCACAATGCTTCCTGGCCTGCTGCCCATCACTGCCCTGCCCGCGGAGGCAGTGCGGGTGACGGCATCAGCGCGGCCGCCGGACACGCCAGAGCAGTTGTCGAGGTCGGCGGCGAGACTGCCATCGCTGGTCTCGGAAAAGACCACGACCACGTCGGTCAAGGTGCCGGCATCAGCGAAGAAGTTCTCCTGGCCGAAGGGAGCGCTGCCGATCGAGGCACGCAGCCTTGCGGCTGAGGATTACTGCGCACGCTATCCGTATTACGACTCCACGAAGCTGTACCCGGCCGGGTCAGTGATCACCTTCGGCGGCCATATATGGAGAGCGCGTAAAGAGACAATAGGCCAGCTGCCCGGAGGCGGATGGGCAAGTTACTGGGTCGACGAAGGTGTCTGTCCGCCGCCGCCCTCGCCGCCGAAAGCCCCGAGTGTGTCGGCGATGTTCCCGACCGATCAGATGCTGGTCGATTCCCGCACACCGTTGCTGGTGGCAAGCGGCTGGAGCAATCAGATGAGCGGCTACTCGGTCCGACTCACCTTCAAGGTCTGCGACGATGCGGCCATGTCCGGGGCGGGGTGCTTTTCCTCGGAAGAACTCCTAGGCTCTGTCAATTCCTGGCGGATCCCGGATGCCAGGAAACTGTCCTGGAGCAAGCAGTACTGGTGGAAGGTGACGGGCAGGGACACCGGTAACGGTCTGACCGACACCGATTTCGGGTCGTTTACCACCGGTGTGCGCCAGCCGGCCATCACCTCGCAGCTGGCCACCCGCGGCGTCAACGGCCAGGAATTCCACCAGCTGGCTGGCAACTACACCACCACCTCCACCGACGCTTCGGTGGCTGCTGCCGGGCCGCCGCTGTCGATCGTGCGCTCCTACAACAGCATGGACCCGCGCACCGACGGGCTGTTCGGCGCGGGCTGGTCCACCCGGTTCGACATGAAAATCCGCAAAGAGAAAGCGGGAGAGGTGCCCACGCTGCTGGTGACCTACCCCGATGGCCGTCAGGTGCGCTTCGCCGACAACGGGGATGGTACTTTTCAGCCTCCGCCCGGCATGTACGCCACCCTGGCCGAGGTCATGGACACCCCGCCGTGTGCATCCGGCGTCGCCTGCTCGCCGGTGGGCTGGCGGCTGATGGACAAGTCCTCCACGACCTACCTGTTCGACGACCAGGGCCAGCTCAGCAAGGTCACCGACGCCTATAACCGCAGTGTGCAGCTGGAGCGCACCACCGACGGCAAACTCAGCAAAGTCACCGCCCCCGGCGGCCGGTTCCTTGCCTTCACCTGGAACGGCAACCATGTGGCGTCGGTGTCCACCCCGCCGGTCGACGGCCAGCCACCGACTTGGACCTATGCCTATCAGGGTGACCAGCTGACCCGGGTGTGCACGCCGATGGCCGCACCGCACTGCACCGACATTGACTACACCACCGGGTCGCTGTATCGCAGCAGCGTGCTCGACTCCGACGCCCTCGGTTACTGGCGGTTGAACGAGACCTCCGGCACCACCGCCGCCAACTCCGGATGGGGAACGGGAACAGCCACCTACGGTGGGGTGAGTCTGGCCCAGCCGGGCGCGCTGGCAGGCACCGGCGACACCGCGGCGACCTTCAGCGGCACAGCCCAACTGACCCTGCCCAGCGACAGCCTGGCCCGGCTGCAGGGCGCCGCCTCGTTCGAGACCTGGTTCAAGACCGCCTCCCCGGGCACCGTGCTGTCGGTCGGCACCGGCACCGGCGCGGGCCTGCTGTATGTCGGCACCGACGGCAAACTCCGCGGCCAGCTACGCCGTCTGAACGGCAACACCCCCATCGCGCCGATCACCTCGGCCGCAGCGGTCAACGACAGCGCTTGGCATCACGTCGTGCTGGCAGCGACCGGAACCGAACAGCAGATGTACCTGGACGGACAGCTAGCCGGGGTACTGCCCGGCTCCACAGTCAGCGACTGGCCGACCTCCGCCACGGTCGGCGCCGGTTCAGTCTCCGGCACCTGGCCCTCGACACCCGCCTCGGGAGGCTTCCCGTTCACCGGGCAGATCGACGAGATCGCCCTATACGCTAAAGCGCTGACTCCTGAAGGAGTGCAGGTGCACTACGCGGCGCGGGCGGCGGTGCCGTACAAACTCACCAAGATCACCCAACCCTCCGGGCGCATCTGGGCGGCCAACGCCTACGACGCCGCGACCGACCGGATCAGATCTCACACCGACCAGCACGGCGGCACCTGGCAGCTCGCCGCACCGGCCTACGACGCCAACACCGGCCTGTCCACGGTCACGGTGACCGACCCCAAGAACAACACGCTCAAATATGCCCATGACGCCTGGCGTGGCTACCGAATGGTGAGTCAGGAAGACCAACTCGGTAAGATCACCTCCTACACCTACGACACCGGCGGCTTCCTGGCGAAGACCACCGACCCCAACGACAACACCACACAGCAGGTGAGTGACGCCCGCGGTAACGTCACCGCAGTCACGATCTGCCGAGCGGCGGGCAACTGCCAGACCAGCTACCGCTCCTACTACCGCAACAGCGCCGATGAGTTCGACCCGCGCAACGACCAGGTGACCGCCACCCGAGATGCCCGTTCGACTGGTGCCACCGACACCACCTACGCCACCGTTTCCGAGTACACCGCTCATGGTGAGCTGGCCAAACAGACGACTCCCGCGACGCCGGACTTTCCCAGCGGTCGGTCGGACATCTATGCCTACACCGACGGCACCGAGGCGGCGGTCGGCGGCGGCACCACTCCGGCCGGCCTGCTGAAGTCGGCCAAGGACGCCAAGAACAACGAGACGACCTACCGCTACACGGCGGCCGGTGACCTGGCCGAGCAGACCAGCCCGTCCGGCCTGATCACCGCGTTCACCTACGACGCGGTCGGCCGGGTGGCCTCCCGCAAGGAGATGCCGCAGGCCCACTCCGGCGGAGTGACCACGACGTTCACCTACGACGGGGCGGGCCGGGTGCTGACCCAGACCGCTCCCGGGGTGAAGAACGAGGTCACCGACGTCACCCACACCGCCAAGGTGACCTTCACCTACGACGCGGACGGCAACAAGCTCACCGAGACACTGTCCGACCTGACCGGCGGGGATCCGGCGCGCACCACCACCTACGCCTACGACACCCACGGTCGCCTGGAGACGGTCACCGACCCCGAAAACGGGGTGACCCGTGCCGCCTGGGACAACATCGGCGCCCGCGTCTCAACGACCGACCCAATGGGTACCGTGACCACCTTCGACTACACCAAACGCGGTGAGCTGGCCACCACAACGCTGAAGAACTGGACCGGCAGCCCGATCAGCCCGCAAGCTCCCCAAGACAAGGTGCTGGAGTCCAACGCCTACGACCCCGGCGGCCGACTGGCCAGCCGAGTCGACGCGATGGGCCGCAAGACCACCTACACCTACTTCGCCGACAACCGGCTGTCACAGATGATCGCCGACGACGTCCGGCTGAACGGCTCCACCACCCCGACCGACGTGGTGCTGAAGGCCAACACCTACGACGCGGCAGGCAACATCACCCGGCAGGTCACCGGCGGCGACAAAACCAAGGTCGAGTTCGTCTACGACGCTGCCGGCCGGATGAGCTCGACCACGCTCGAGCCCACCACCCTCAACCGCAAGACCGCTTTCACCTACGACGCGGTCGGCAACATCACCAGAGAGACCTTCACCGGCGCGGACACCACCCGCACCGAGGTCACCGACTACGTCTACAACGCCCTGAACCAGGTGACCCGGCAGACCGTGGAGAACGGCGCCGACGACCTGGTGACCACGTGGACCTATGACGACCGGGGTCTGCTGACCGCGACCACCGACCCACGGGGCAACGCCTCCGGTGCCACCGCCGCCGACTTCACCACCACGACGCGCTACGACCTGGTCGGACGGCCGGTGGAGTCCAAGGCACCTCAGGCCGTGATCGAGAAGAACGGGGCGGCCGCCGTCAACGGCAGACCAACGACGAAATACGGTTACAACACCGCGGACCTGCCCACCCACACGGTCGACGCCGAAGGCCGCACCGTTACCGCTGCCTTCGACAAGGCCGGACGTCTGACCTCGCTGACCTCGCCCTCCTACACCCCATCGGGCGGGACGGCGCTCACCCCGGCGGTCGGCTTCGCCTACGACGCGGCGGGCCGTACGACCCAAACCACCGATCCACGCGGGTACGTCACCACGACGCAGTACGACGCGCTGGGACGTCCCGTCAAGGTGACCGACCCCGGTCCGTCGGGGCCCGGCGGAGTGTGGGTGTCGGAGTACGACCTGCTGGGCGAGAAGCTCGCCCTGGTCGACCCCACCGGCGCCCGCGCCGAGGCCACCTACGACGACTTGGGCCGGAAGATCACCGAAACCCAGATCGAACGCAAGCCGGCCACCGTGGCACTGACCACGACGCTGACCTACGACACCGCCGGCAACCTCACCAAGAGCGTCGCGCCGGGCAACAAGACCACCACCTATACGGTCAACGCGTCAGGGCAAATCACCTCCGTCAAGGATCCGCTCGACCACGCCTCCACCTTCGACTACGACCTCCTCGGCCGGACCACCAAGGTCACCGATCCGCTGGGCAACGCCACCGAGGCCAGCTATGACCTGGCGGGCCGACGAATCACGGCCAAGGATCTCGACAACACCGGTGCGACGGTGCGCACGTTCGGCTTCGGCTACGACGCGGCGGGCAACCCGACCAGCACCACCTCCGGCGAGGGGCACGTCACCCGCCGCGAGTTCGACGCGCTGGACCGGATGACCTCCCTCATCGAGCCGGTCACCGCCAGCAAATCGATCACCACCACGTTCGGCTACGACGCCACCGGCGCCCGTACCCGCCTCACCGACGGTCGCGGCAACAGCACCTGGACCACCTACAACAGTCTGGGACTGCCCGAAGCGATCACCGAGCCGGCCACCACCGCTCATCCGGCAGCGTCCGACCGCACCTGGACGGCCCTCTACGACATCGCGGGCAATCCTGCCGCCACCCTCCAACCGGGCGGGGTTCGCATCGACCGGACCTTCGACCATCTCGGACGGCTCACGAAGGAAACCGGGGCCGGAGCCTCGGTCACCACGCCGGACCGCACCTACGCCTACGACCTGGCGAGCCGCCGTACCGCGATCGGCGACTACACCCTGGAGTACAACGACCGAGGCCTGCTGACCAAGGTGTCCAAGGCCACCAACCAGGTCGCCGCCTACGCCTACGACGCCCTCGGCAATCCCACCCAGCGCGTCGATGCGACCGGAACGGCGAACTTCACCTACGACAACGCCAGCCGCCTGGCCACCGCCGGCGACCCGGTCACCGGACGGAGCTGGACCTACGGCTACGACAACGCCGACCGGCTGACCAGCCAGACCTCCACCGGGACGGTCAACAGCCAGAGCTACACCTACGACGCCGTCGACCGCCCTCTCTCCCAGACCCTGAAAAACAGCTCCGGCAGCGAGCTGGCGAAAGTCGTCTACGGGTGGGACAAGGATGACAACCTCACCACCAAGACCACCACCGGCACCGCCGGAGCCGGCACCAACACCTACAGCTACGACCGATCCGGCCGGCTGACCTCCTGGACCGCCCCCGGCGGCGCCACCACCGACTACGAGTGGGACGACGCCGGCAACCGCACCAAGGCTGGATCCAAGACCTTCACCTACGACGAACGCAACCGCCTGACCTCCGGCGACGGCGTCGACTACACCTACACCCCACGCGGCACCCTGGCCACCGAGACCAAAGCGGGCGTCACCCGCAATCTCGCCTTCGACGCCTTCGACCGGCTCGTCTCCGACGGGGACGCCACCTACGGCTACGACGCGCTGGGCCGCCTCACCTCCCGCACCAAGGGTGCTGACCAGCAGCGGTTCGTCTACTCCGGGCTGACCAACGACATCGCCGTCGTCACCGACGGCACCGGAGCCATCCAGGCCAAATACGGCCGCACCGTCTCCGGCGGACTGCTCAGCCTGCAAGAAGGCGGCACCGCCGCCCTGGGCGTGATGAGCGACCTGCACGGCGACGTGGTGGGCACCTTCTCCGGCACCGCGCTGGTCGACTCGGCCGCCTACGATCCGTTCGGCACCGTCACCCAGCGCACCGGCGCCCAGCGCTCGCTCGGCTACCAGGGCGAGTACACCGACCCGGACACCGGCAAGGTCAACATGCACGCCCGCTGGTACCAGCCCGGCACCGGTGCCTTCACCTCCCGCGACGACTGGACCCTCAACCCCAGCCCGTCGGTCCAGGCCAACCGCTACACCTACGCCAACGCCAATCTCCTGGTCGGCACCGACCCGTCAGGACACATCCTGCCCCTGCTGGCGATCCCCGCCTGGCAGTTAGGCGTGCTCGTCGTGGGAGCCGTGGGCGCGTACGCGGGGGCCCAGTACGCGAAAACCCACCCGTTCTACACCTCCAGCAGCAGTAGCAGCACCACCACTTCGACGTCCAGCTCCTCGACGGCCAAGGGCACCACCGCCACGAAGCCCCAGGGAAGCGCCTCCACCACCAGCTACACCGCGACGAGGCCCCAGGGAAGCGCGTCAACCGGCTCCTACACCACCCCCACCCCGCAGGGGCCTGCGGTCACCAACGTCCCGCAGAGGCCTGCGAAGTGCGTCACCAGCTGCGGAGGAGCGATTCCGAAGGCCCAACCGGTCCCCAAGCCCAAGCCCGTGCCGGCCGACCTCAGCAAAGTCCCCGACGCCGTCGTCGACACGAACAGTCCTTCGTTCATCAACGACCCGCACAACGCCAACAACCCGATCTACCAGCGCACAGCACAGCAGGAGGTCGACTACCTCTGCACGCACGGCGCCTGCACCAGGAGCTACACGGGCCACGAAGGCGTGCAGATCAACACATCGGTCGGCGAGATCGCGGTCAGAGCGGTGCCGGTCACAACGACGACCAGGAGCACAGTCACCAGCCACACAACAACGACAACGACGGACAAGAACCCCAGCGGCGAACCAGAACCCCGGGCTCCTCTGCCGCCGGTCGGCACGGAGAGGGAGGAGGAGTGCCAGCCGGGAGTGACTATCAAACCGCCCGATTCCATGAACCGCCCCGTTGGTGGAAACGCCACCTACTGCAACGGGAAAGGCCTCGACGGCGGCACCCCCGCAACCGTCGATCCGGTATATTGGCCGGACGAAAATCCGGAGCATCCGACAAAAGATATCCGCCTATACGACAGGTGTCACCTTATTGGTAGGCAACTGGGTGGCTCCGGCCAAGACGTCAACAACCTGACCCCATGCATAACCGATGTGAACAATGGCCCTATGAAGAGAATTGAAAACCACGTGGTCAAGGCCGTCCGTACCGGGCTAAGAATCGACTACGAGGTTACGGCTCGCTATGAGGGAAATAACACAATGCCGGACAGATTTCGCCTTGTCGGCAAGGTGAATGGCGAAATATATATGGACGAATGTCTCCATAACGATCTAGACGCGACGGTGACAGATGGCATCTATTGCTGATTTCGAGGCGATAGTCGGAGCCCCCACGACTGCAGCGCCGGTCGTGGACTGGAACACACTTGAGGAAACCGTCGGCCTCGTGTTCCCGAGTGACTACAAAGATCTTATGAATCGCTACTCCCAGCTGTCGATAGATCGATTTCTAGGAATGCTGATAGCGCATCCGGGAAAGCGCGACGTGCGGTCGGCCAAGGACCGCGTCATCGAACGCCTATCTCATCTTGAGGCGGACGACGACGACTCCATTGAGCTTCTCGACGACGAAGGTGAACGATCCTTGAGGACGCCTTTTCCGCTCTATCCGCACCCCAACGGACTCTACCCGTGGGGATCCACTCAGAACGGAGACGACTGCCTCTGGCTCACAGGTGAGCGTCCTGAAGAGTGGACCGTTGTGATCACCGACGGTTATTTCTGGTGGCACTTCCCAGGTTCGCTTCTGGAGTTTCTCGTAGGAGCTCTCTCTGGGACGGTCAGGTGCCCGATTTTCCCCGGGGAGGGGACGCTCGAAGCAAGCATTCAGGAGCTTTGAGCCGACTTATCCTTATGAATTTTCCCTACCTCTCCCACTTCTCGAATTCCCGGCCCTACTAAGGTACGACGTCACAGGCCCACTTCACGGTGCGGGGCGAGTACATGAACGAGGAGTATTGCTTGGACAACAGCTTTGGAGGGACGACGCTAAGTGTCCAGTCTTGCCGACCTTGAGGCGATCATCGGGCCTCCGGGAATTCCTCCTCCAGTTGTGGACTGGCCTGCGATCGAACTGCACACGGGGCTGGTGTTTCCCTCTGACTATAAGAGTTGGGCTTCAAGGTACTCCACGCTAGAGTTCGACGAGTTTCTTCTGGTGAGTAAGCCGGGAGGCAACTCGAACCCGCAGGAGTTCATCCAGGGGTGGTCGGATGTATTGGGGAACATGCGACAGTGGGCGACACGCTTCGGCGAGATTGAACTCGTTGACGATAACGACGTCCCCACTGCGGCATCGCCCTTCCCTGTGTATCCAAGCGTGGGCGGACTCTTCCCGTGGGGAAGCACGACCAATGGAGACTATTGTTGCTGGCTAACCGACCCTGATCCGGATAGGTGGACCATCGTCATAACGACTCTTCACCAATGGTGGCACTACCCGGGAACGTTCACCGACTTTCTGGTCGGTCTATTGACTGCGCAGGTCCGCTGTCCAATGTTCGGCGCAGAAGGACTGGTGGGCGCGACTGTGGAAGAGCTCTGAGAAAGAGAGCTGCAATAAAACGTTCTATCGGGTCATAGCGATTTCGTGCATGCTCCCGCTGGAGCGCCTCCGCAGGTTGAAGCCGTCGGCTTAGGCGGTCCGCGCTGCGGCGGCGATCACAGCCAGCTCCGCGTACGCGCCCGGCGTTGATCCAGCGTCCTGCATCAGACTCTCCGCCACGAATGACCACCAGCCGACAGGCGACACGAAAATCGAGCCTACGGCGGGCGCGCCCGCACCACCGGGCGCGCCCGCGACTGCCAGCAAGAGCAGGCGGCGCTTGCCGGAGAATTCGTCAGGTTTTCAGACCGGCAGGCGGCGGGTTGGACCGCGTGAACTCCTTCATGTTGATGGCGCGCCACACGTCGACCCATTCGTTGACATCAGCCCCGCACGCCGTCACGATCGCACGGACGACATACAGTGATGGCATCCGCAGCCGCTTGTGATTGAGCGCGTCGTGCAAGGTGCTGTAAGGGATCCGGGATATATCCCATTCGTCTGGCCCGGTGGAGTAGCAGATTGTTTGAAGGCTCGCCCCGGACCAGACCTGCAGGAGATGCAGCTGATAACGGTACTCCTGAGGGGTGCTGGCCAGCCAAGGATCCGGCTGGGCAGAGCCTTGGGCGGGCTTTGACCGCGCGGCCGCGGCCTGCCGCACCTCGTTCTGGCTCTTGCCCGCTGCCGGGCCTTCAACATGGTTTTGCCTGGAGGTATCGCGTGTCCGGCCAGCGGCAGCGTGAGCCTCGTTCCACAGCGTCGGCCAGGGCTCTTGATCCGGTACTCCGCCGCAGGCGGTGATGAAGTCACTGGTGACCTCCCAGGTGGGGCAGCAGTGACCGGCAGCGGCATCGGCGAGTACCGAACGTGAGTGGTGAGCGGCCTTGGCGAGTTGGGCGTAGGTCGGGGCCGGTGAGCCCGCCAGCGCGCGCAGGCGGCGAAGCTCACGGGCCAGTTTCTCAACCGACCCGTCCCCGGTGATCGGCTTTTCGGGTCGTGCCATCTCAACGATCCCTGTGCGGTGGTTCGCTGAGCGGCCGCTCAGCGGCCGGGCAACGACGGGACCGGCGTCTGGAGAAGGTCTCCGATGGTCGCGGTCAGGGCGGCCAGGGCTACGCCGAGCGCGAGCGCGGGGTCGCTGCCCAGGGAGGTCAGAGTGACGACGAAGGCCATGACGAGCACCCAGACGATGATGCGGATTGTCGTCCCGCGCCACGGCGAGGGCAGGGGAAGGTGGGGCATGAGGGACATGGAGTCTCCACAGCTTGAGCAGGTGGTCCGGATGAGCGGTTTCGTACCGACACCATGCGCGTGCGCCCTCGGGGTTTGCCCTCCGCCGAGGCGAACAAGGCGTCGATAACCGCAATCATGACCTCACCGTGCGTAGACCGTCATGAGATCATGCGGGCCGCAGGCCAGCCGGACAATCCAACTGTCACCCCTATCAGGCGGCGATCATCTCTTTAAGCAGGTAAACGCGTTACAAGGAGCGCCGAGCACCGCAAAAATCACTATCGCCCTGGTCCGGGAATCTCTGCTTCCCTCCGAACTGGTCCGGGGCCCGCTGTGGATAACCCTCCCCTAGACCACGCTTATCGGTATGGCGCTGGAACCGGACCCGACAACAGGACTTCGGCCAGGTCAGCCACCCCACGGCGTCAGTTCGTTGGTCCGGATGAGCGCATGGGGAGACACACCACGGCCTTCCCGATTTGCCCCGGGGAGGCCGTTGTCTTTTCAGAAGTCCGGACAACCCCTCCGGACAATGAGCACGACGCCCACGTCCTGGACATCAATCACCGGTTCAGAGACCGATGGGGTGCCAGGCCGCCAGGGTTACAGACCCACGCCGCGCATCGGGTTGTCGCGCCATTTGTCGGCGGTGCGGATGTAGCCGTGCACCACCGGGGACTTCTCCGACCACCGGCCGTGCCGGGCGATCGCCGAGACCGGCGCGCCGGCCTTGGCCGCGGCGGTGGCGCCGCCGGCGCGCAGCGAGTGCGCACTGAACGCCTCGGCGTTCGGCAGGTTGGCCCGTACGGCGGCGCGGCGCACCAGCAGGTTCAGCCCGTGCCCGCTCATCCGCGTCACGGCCTTGCCCGCCGCACCGGTGGTGCCGGTCAGGCGGCCGTGCCGGTCGACGCCGCGCAGCAGCGGCCCGCTCGTGACGCCGTAGGTGGCCAGAGCGGCGGTCCAGGCCTGCACCACCCGCACCGGGCAGGTCTCGGCGTGCGAGCCGTACGGCAGCGGCACGGTCTCGCCGTGCGCGTCCTGGTCGGTCTTGGACCGGCCGATGAACACTTCCAGCCCGTCCGGCGTCAGCGTGACGTCGGCGATGTTCAGGGCGGCCAGCTCGCTGCGGCGGCCCATCAGCGCGAACCCGAGCACCAGGGCGGCCCGGTCGCGCAGCCCGGCCAGAGTGTCGGGCGCGGTGGCGTCCAGCATCTTCCGCAGCGCCTCGAGTTCGGCCGGGGGTGCCTTGCGGGTGCGCTGTCCGGCGTCGGCGCATTGGCGGCGGTAGGCGCGCAGGGCCAGCCGGGCCGGGCGGGCGTCGGCGGTGGTTCCGGCGAGTTTGTGCCGGGACTGGATGCAGGCCAGCGCCCGCTCTACGGTCGACGGCGCCGGGAGGGTGCCCTTTCGGGTGGGGGTGGCGGCCAGGTGGGTGACGTACTCGGCCAGCGTCTCGGCGGTGGCCGGCAGCGGGGTGCGGCCGTGCGTCGCGCACCAGGCGGTGAAGGCGCTCCAGTCGCGGGCGTAGGCGCGGCCGGTGGCGGTGGCGAACCCGTCGGCGACCCGGGCGCGCGCGGCCGCCGACAGTGCCCGGTCGGCGTCACCCTTGGGGCGCTCGTCCGGGACGGCGGCCGCGAGGGGCGCGCTGTACCCGCCGGAGGGCCGGGCGGGCAGCACGGTCCCGGCGAGCGCATCCGGATAGGTTCCCGGACCCAGGTCCGGGTCGGGGGCGAGGGGGGCGAGCACCGGTCCTCCGCAGGTCGGGGTGATCATGGTTTCTGGGTTGCGATAAGCAAGATTATCGCAACCCAGACTACAGACGGCGGGAACCGACACGCTTCGGCGGAGAGTCGCCCGCACGGCGGGTGCTCGGCGGTCAGTGCCGGGTGCGCCAGCAGACGATCAGACCGAATCGGATTGCGGTGGCACTGAAAGTGCGACCATGGATCTCGCTCCATAAGCGATCTTGACTGTCGTCCGCCCGCAGCCCCCATGAACACAGAAGGATCCGGATGAGCTTGGAGCCAGCCCCACAGAATCTGCCAGTCTGGGGTGCCGTTAAGGAACGTGCGATGAGCCGCCAAACCGCGTTTGAACTGCGCCGATGGACCTGCACGGCCCGAACTCGGGGTGCTGTCAACGAGCGTGTCACCGCCCTAAACGAGGGTGATCATGATTGCTGAGCTGCGGTGCCTGTCATGATGCGAGGCGGTGAGCAGTAGGTCAGCGGGTCCGGCGTCGTGCGGAGGGGTCGGCGTCTGCGGTGCCCTGGGCGGAGGCCTGTTCGCCGAGTTGGACGTAGCAGCCGAGGCTGCCCAGGTGCTGGTGGCGGGATTTGGCCTGGAGCTCGGGGGCGGTACGGCCGTCGGCGGCCAGGTGCTGGAGGGCGGAGTGCCGTAGCTGGTGGAGAGTCCAGCCGATGCCGTGCGGGTCGAGGGCGACGATGGCGGTCTTGAACAGGTATTCGGCGTGTGGGTAGGACAGCCGGCCGCACCCGGTGGCGGGGCAGACGTCGGCGGCCGCGGGAGCACGCGGCCCGGAGGCGGGGGCGCGCCGGTCGGCGGGGAAGAGCGGTCCGGTGGCGCGGCCGCGCAGCAGCCGGGGCAGGAGCCGGGCGGTGCCGGTGGCCCAGTGCACGTACTCGATCGCGCCGCCCTTGGAGGTGACGCGGCCGCGCCGGAACTCCAGGTCGAGGTCTTCGATGTTGAGGGACAGGAGTTCTTCGGCGCGGGCGGCGGTCTCATACAGCATTCGCCACAGCAGTCGCTCGCGCAGACGGTGCCGGTCGTCGGTGAACAGCTTGTTCAGGCGGGTGCGCGGGATGGAGCGGTCGCCGCGGCGGGCGCTCTTGCGACGCTGCAGCCGCCGGGCGGGGTTGGTGGCGAGGATCTCCTGGCGCTGCGCCCAAGCGGTGAAGGAGAGGTGAAGGAGATGAGCGCGGACAGGTGCCGGTTCCAGGTCACGGCCGCGGCGTCGGCCCACCGCTCCATCACCGCGGCGTAGTCCTCGGGGGCGAGTACGTCGGCGGCCCGGTCCCCAGCGAGCGCGATGAGCCGCGCGAGGGTCTCGGCGTAGCTGTCGTGGTTCGGACGGAGTCGAGGTACCGGTTGACGGCGGCCGCGACGGGTTCGCCTTCAGCGGGTGGGGTCGGGAACGGTACGACCGTCATGAGGGCCTCCCGCGCTGATGTGACACATAACGTTGCCGAGTCGGCCCCGGCCCATCGTGCGGCGAGCTGGGCGTCTGCCCGGCCTGGGAGACCAGTGTGACAGGTAATGCGAATTCTGCGCGATGAGGCAAGCGCTCATCGCGATGTTCGTCTCATTCGTCTCATGGGACAGGGGTATGAGACCGGCGGACGGTCAAGGTGCATCGCGGGTGACGATCCCGTGTTCGTATGCGTAGATCGCTGCGTGCACGCGGGTCCGGAGGCCGAGTTTTGTGAGGATGCGGTTGACGTGGGTTTTGACCGTGCCTTCCTCGATGGTGCATGCGGCGGCGATCTCGCCGTTGCTCATCCCGCGGGCCAGGAGGCGGAGCACGTGGTGTTCGCGCGGGGTCAGCAGGTCGAGTTCGGGGGTGGCGGGGCGCGGGGACAGGGCGGCGAAGCGGCTGATCAGGCGGCCGGTAACCTGCGGGTCGATCAAGCCCCTGCCCTGGTGCAGCTCGCGGACCGCTGCGATGAGCACGTCGGGGTCGCTGTCTTTCAGCAGGAAGCCGGCCGCCCCGGCGCGTAGCGCGCCGAACAGGTACTCGTCGAGGTCGAATGTGGTCAGGGCGAGCAAGCGGGGGGCGGATTCGGCGGCGGTGAGGCGGTCGATGGCGGCGATGCCGTCCATGCCCGGCATGCGCAGGTCCATCACCACCACGTCCGGCCGGCGCAACAGCGCCTGGTGCACCGCTTCGGCGCCGTCGACGGCCGTCGCGATCACGTCGATGTCGGGTTCGCCGTTGAGGATGAGTCGCAGCGCCTCCCGCGCCGCTTCCTGGTCGTCGGCGACCAGCACCCGGATCGTCACCACGCGTTCCCTTTCCTGGGCAGGTCGGCGCGGACCTGCCAGCCGCCTGTCTCCACCGGTCCCACCGACAGGGTGCCGTCGAGCAACCGCACCCGCTCCCGCATGCCACGTAGGCCCCGCCCCTCGGCCTGGGGCGCAGGGGCCGGGGCGCCGTTGTCAAAAACTTCGATGCACAGGCCGAGGTCGCTCTGCCGCAGGTTGACGGTGACCTCGGTCGCGTCCGCATGCCGTACGGCGTTCGTCAGCGCCTCCTGGACCACCCGGTAGGCGGTGTGATCAACGGCCGGTGGCAGCACGTCCCCGGTCCCGGAGCGGCGCACGGTGATCGTCCGGTCTGCGCAGGTGAGCCGTCTCGCCAGCCGCTCCAGGTCGGCGGTGCCGGGCTGGATGGCGGCGGGGTGCTCGTCGAGCGTCCGCAGCAGGCCGCGTACCTCGGTGAGCGCCGACTGCGACAGGTCCGAGATCGTCTGCAGGGCCTGCTTGGCGGGCGCGTCGCCGGGCGCCCGCTGGGCCGCCGCGGTCTGCAGTCGGATCGCGGTCAGGTGGTGGCCGACGCTGTCGTGCACGTTTCTGGCCAGCCAGGTACGCTCCTCGGCCAGCACGCGCTCCGCCTCGGCCCGCTGCAGTCGCAGCGACTGGTCGGCCCGATCTCGGTGCAGCCGCAGCGCGTAGCCGGTGGCCACGGGCGCGACGCTCATGATCATTATGTTGGTCGGCTCCGGGACGCCCTCGCCCCCCATCACCGTCAGGGTGCCGAGAACCCAGCATGAGGAGATCGCCAGCACCAGGCCGGGACGCCGCGGGCGGTGGTAGACGGCCGCGCAGAACAGGGTCATCGTGACCAGCATCCCCTCCCAGCGGTGTAGTTGCGCCATCCCGGCCAGCGCGATCGCCGCCGATGTCGTGGCGGCGATCAGCGGCAGCACCCGGCGTATCAGCAGAGGGAGGCTGACCCCGGTGCTGAAGACGACCAGGAGCGGCAGGTCGACCGGGACTCGCCGCTCCAGTGCCGTCAGCAGCGCCGCGGCGATCGTGGCGCCGGCGACGAGCAGAATCTCCCTCAGCCAATGCATGTCACGATGATCCCGGACCGCAGGTCGTGCCCGCGGGCGGGAGTTGCCCGGTGGTCAGGTAGCGGTGCACGTGGTCGCGGACGCAGGGGTTGCCGCTCCAGTAGAGCGCGTGACCGCCCTTGGCCTCCAGGTAGCGGGCGCCGTCGAGTTGTGCGGCGACCCGGTGTCCGTACGCGGGCGTCGACGTGTCGTCGTACTCGCCGTTGGCGATCAGGATCGGCGGCAGGCCGCGTGGGCGAATCGGATGGGGCGGGTAGGGCGTCTTCTTCGGGAGTCCGGTGCAGAGGTCGGCCATCGGCCAGGCCGCGGTCCAGCCGATGCGCGGCGCGGTCTTTCTCAGCCGTGCCTCCATGGCCTTGACCTCACGGTATGCGGTCGGGAACGGGAAGTCGGCGCACATCGTGATCCTGCTGAGGTCCGGGTCGGGCGCCCCGGCGAACGGCTTGGCGAACCGGGTGGCGTCACCCGCGTCCGCCTCGGCCAGGGACTTGGCCAGTTCGGGCCACGTCGCGTCGAAGGAGACAGTCGCGCGGGAGGCGATCAGGGCCGCGCCGGCCGTGGCACCCGCTCCGGCGCCGGGCGCGGGAATGGGCCGCTTGGCGGCGCGGGCCATGACCTCGTCCCACACCTTGAGCACGTCGCGGCCACGCAGCGCGCAACTCCGGTCGGTGGCGCACCACCCGGCGAAGCGGTGCAGATTGTCTTCCTTGACCTTCGCTCTGGGCAGGACCCATTCATCCCACGACCGGTTGGTGTGGTCGATCAGACTGTCCAGATACATGCGGCCGACGTGGGACGGGAAGTACTCGGCGTAGGCCACACCGAGGACGCCGCCATAAGAGTTGCCGAAGTAGTTCAGCTTCCGCTCGCCCAGCGCCACCCGGACCGCCTCCAGGTCGCGGGCTCCTTGCCAGGTGTTCAGGTTGCCCTTGAGCGGACCGGCGGCTTCGGCGCATCCCAAGCCGAAGCGGTGGTTCTGTTTTGTGTACTGGGCGAAGGCGGCGCGGTCGGTGAACACCCACTCCCCGTTGGCTGGATACGGCGCCGGATTGGGGCAGCGCACCTCGGTGCTCGCCTCGAACCCGCGCGGGTCGAAGAGCACCACGTCGAACCATTGGGTCAGGTCGGCGAATGTGTTCTTTGTCTGGCGCAGGATCGAGATCTGCTGGGCGGGGCCGCCCACGTTGAGGACAAGCGTGCCCTTCCTGGTCGCCGGGTCACGCGCGGGAAGCTTGGCGAGCCCCAGCGTGATCTGTTCGCTCTTGGGGGCGGCCCAGTCGGCGGGCACGGTGATCCGGCTGCATTGCAGGCCGTCTCCGCAGTCCTGCCAGGCCAGCCCGGTATCCGCCACCACGGGCGTCGCCGCTGTTATGGGGAGCAGCATTGTGCCGAGCGCGGCAATGATCGTTTTCTTCATGGCACCTCAGCTTTGCCGAGAGGACTGCCGCGGGTCGTCCACCTTTCGATAGATCCTTGCGCGTGCATACCGGTGATCACCTTCAAAAGGGGCGGTTCACCGCCTGCGCCACAGCGTTGGTCAGGCGATCCGGCTTCATCGGGGTTGAGGAACAACCGGACAGCCACTGGCGGTGAGATAGATCATGGTGCAGATGGTCACTGCCACCTGCGGAAACATCAAAGGGAGCCAGTGCGCTCGCACACAGCACGGCCGGCAGCGCCCGCGGGCTCGCCCAGCCCATCCCCTGCGCGGACCGGGCCGCCGCCTGACGCACCCAGCCGCGCGCCCCATTTTGGGCTGCGGCGATCTGCTCGGGCGGTAGAGCGTGACCACCCGACACGGACGGCTCAGGCAGTTCAGGCGGCTCGGGGTGTTGCTCGCCCTGCGGGCTCACACTGCTCCTGACCATGAGATTCGGCATGCCGACATAGCGTGACGGCATCAGAGGCCGCAGCGGCGCGGCATCCGGCCCCTTGCGGCATCCATGGTCTTATCGGCCTGATCCCGCTGAGCGCTACCCAACCCCAGCACATCGGTCTGGCCTGAACGGCGAGCACTCACCGATCATCTGGCGAGGTATCGCGCACCGGCGCTGAGGCGCCGATGTTCAAGCGGGCGTTGACGTCCAGGCGTACCTCGCCGTAGGGGCGCACGTGCAGCCAGAACAGCGGGGTCAGACCGCGCCGGTCGACCGGGGTGAGCAGGCCGGCGGCTGTCAGGCCCGAGTCTGCCGGAGTGGCCGGACTCGTTAAGAGTGATTAGTGGCTAATGACCTCTGACGGAGATGTTTCCAGCTGCCGCGACCGGGTTCGTGCTCAGCGGGCCGAGCAGTCGATGTCGCAGCGTCCGGCGTTGGGGGCGCACCCCAGGCGGAAGTCGCCGGTCAGCCGGTTCGGTGTGGCGGCCCGTAAAGGTCGTCGAGGCGGAGCGGTGCGGGCTGGGGCAGGGACGGCGCGCCGTCCGTGGTCCGGCAGGACTGGAGGAAGTAGGCGAGCAGGCGGCGAGAGGCGGCCAGGGACACCTCCGGGGACTGCCGCACGACGCCGTTGTTCGCCAGGAGCAGGAGGGTGACGTCGCTGGGATCGAAGTCCTTGCGCAACTGCCCTGTGTTCTTCGCGCGTTGTACCAGCTGGGCGAGTCCTGCCTCGGCGCGGGCGCGCTCGCGATGGAGGTCGGGATCGTCGGGAGACTCCTCGAGGAACGCGGCGCTGAACCCGCGGTCTTCGACCTGCATCCTGCACACCTTGGTGAGGACGGACCAGAGACCGCGCCCGGGATCGTCGTCCCGTAGGGCCTCGTCCAAGGCTGCGACGCACTCGGCGAGCTGCTCGGAGAACGCCGCGGCGATCAGCGAGCCCCGGGTCGGGAAGTGCCGGTAGAGGGTGGCGGCGCCAACGCCGGCCCTGCGGGCGATGGTGCTGGAGGGTACGTCGGCGCCGTTGAGGGCGTACGCCTCGCGAGCGGCCTGAAGGAGCCGGGCGCGGTTGTGCCGGGCGTCGGCCCGCTGCCCCCGGACGGGGGTCTCGGAGGCGGACGAGGACGGGTTCCGAGACGGCTGAATAGGCATGTCTCTCACTTAACCACAAATGGAAGAGGTCCTCCGCTTAGCGGGGTTAGCCTGCTCTGGTGCCACGGCATCGAGGTCACCGAGGACGTCTGAGCCTCGTCGTTCGGCAGCCACTTCCCCTTTCATGCGCGGCAAGACGCCACAAGGAGACATCATGCGTGCAGTAGAGATCACCGACTTCGGTGGTCCGGAGAACCTCAAGCTGGTCGACCGGCCGGACCCGACCGCCGCGCCGGGCCATGCCGTATTGGCGGTGGCAGCGGCCGGGGTCGGCCTTTTCGACGTTCTGATACGACAGGGCGCCAAGCCCGACGTCGGCACCGGCTTCGTACCCGGCCTGGAGGTGGCGGGCACGGTGGTCGAGGTCGGTTCGGAGGACGACGCCGGGTGGGTGGGACGCCGGGTCTTCGCGCCGACCGGACACGGCGGCGGCTACAGCGACCGCGCCGTGGTGCCCGTCGACTCTCTCGTAGAACTACCGGAGGACGTCTCGTCCCATGACGCGGTAGCGCTCGGGGTGAATTCCCTGGTCGCCGCGGCAAGCCTGGAAAGGGCCGACCTCAAGGCGGGCGAGCGGGTGCTCGTTCGAGGCGCCGGTGGCGGGATCGGCGTGCTCACCACCCAGCTCGCGGCCGCTCGGGGTGCGACGGTGATCGCCTCCGTTCCCGACAGGTCCGTCGCGCAGCGGCTGTACGACCTGGGGGCCACGGAAGTCGAGGGCCTGGACGCGGTCGACCCGGGCCCGGACGGCCGCTATCACGCCGTCATCGACATCGTCGCCGGTTCCGACGTGGCCGACTTCATCCCCCTGCTCCGCCCGAACGGCAGGTACGTGATCAGCGGTATCGCCGCAGGTGCCCCCACCCCCGACTTCGGCATGGCGCTGTTCGCGAACTTCCAGCAGTCCTGGACCATCTCGACCCTCAGTCTCACCAGCGCACCGTCGAAGACCGCCGCCGAGACCTTCGCCCTCGTCTTCGCCGACTTGCGGGAAGGCCGCCTGAAGCCGGTGGTGCACGGCACCTTCCCGCTGGACGAAGCCGCGGCCGCGCACACTCTGCTGGAGTCCCGCACCGCCTTCGGCAAGATCGTTCTTACCGTCTGATTCGGCGGGACGAGCAGATCACCCGGTTGTACTGCCTGACGGGTGGTTCGCCTGGTCGAAACAGCGGCTGTCGGCCCGCCCGGACGGTGCCGCGGTCGACGACGCGGCGTGTGTTTGTCAGGGTGTCTTCCGGGGCGGGACGTCGGCTCACAGCCCGACGCCGCCCTGCACGGCCTCCAGGACGACCGGGCGCCCGCGCCGGATCACCCGGACACCGGCCCGCCCGCTCACCACCGCTTGGAAAGGGACTGACATGCCTGACGGATGGCAGTGGGACAGCACTCTGTTCCAGGGAAGTGCGGCCTACTACGAGCGCGGCCGGCTGCCGTACGCTCCGGGCTTCGCCGAAACGCTGGCCACGGCCCTCGGCCTGGACGGCCGGGGCCGACTCCTCGACGTCGGCTGCGGGCCGGGCATCGTGACGCTCCCCCTGGCGCGGTTCTTCACCGAGGCCGTCGGCGTTGACCCGGATGAGGACATGTTGGCCGAGGCTGAGCGACAGGCCATGCGTCGCGGGGTGACCAACGCGCGTTGGGCGGCTGCCCGAGCCGAGGACCTGCCGGCCGGTCTGGGGAGATTCCGGGTCGTGGTGTTCGCCCAGTCCTTCCACTGGACGGATCGGGACCGTGTCGCCGCGACCGTGCTGGAGATGCTGGAGCCGGGAGGCGCGTTCGTCCACATGAGCGACCTCAAGGATCGGCCCGCCGAACCGGCGCCGCCGCCGCTGCCCGCTCCCCCCTACGCGCAGATCGGCGACCTGGTGCGCCGGTACCTGGGGCCGGTACGCCGCGCGGGGCGGGGAACGCTGGTCAACGGCACGCCGAACGGGGAGGACCTCGTCCTGGCACGGGCCGGGTTCGAGAACTTCGAACGACATGTCGTGCCGGCGGGGGAGGTGGTCGACCGCACTGCGGACGACATCGTGGCGTGGGCGTTCTCCCGATCGGACTCCGCCCCTCATCTGTTCGGCGACAGGATGGCGGACTTCGAGCGGGACCTGCGCGCGGTGCTGCGGCGAACATCACCTGGCGACCGTTTCGCGGAGCGTCTTCCGGCGACCGAGATCATGACCTGGCGCAAGCCCGTGGTGAGCCCGGCGCCGTGACCTCCCGCAGGTCCACGACAAGCCCCTCGAAGGGTTCCGGTGGCGATCGACGGTCACATCAACGCTCACCAGGACAAACGCCTAGCGCGCGATCTCCGGTTTCAACGTCCCCCTGGCCGCTGGAACCCCCTCCCGCCCGCCTGGCCGTGTGGATCAGATCCGGAGCTGGCGGGTGATGGACGGGTCGGTGACGGTGGCGTCGGCGGCCAGGAGGAACGCCTTTGTCGCCTCGAGGATCTGCTTCACCTTGGCCAGAATGCTCTTCCTGCGCACCTTGGCCTGGACGCGGGAGAGCTGGGCGACCACCTCCATGCCCCCGGGCCGGGCCAGCACGCCGAGGGCCGCGTTGGCCACTCGTTCGCTGCGTGAGTTCGGGCCTGATCCGCCGATCCCGGTGCCGGCGGCCAGGGCCACCTCGCCCAGGAGCCGCTTGGTCGTCCATTCCGCCGAGATCGGGACCGCCTCCAGCGCCACGCCAGTCTGGTGAGGAGTCTCTGGCCGGCGACGCTGCCGTCGGTGGTCCTTGTGAGCAACTGCGCCCACAACGCCGCCCTCCGCCATTCGCTCTCGCCCCATTCGGCGGAGAGTTCCTTCAGGAGCGCGTCATCGACGAAACGGTGGGCGTCTTGGGGGCGGAGGGTGGTGTCGAGGCGGCGGGCATGTCGAGTCGAGCTCGAAGCACCCGTACGGCATGAGCGTCACACCCTCCAGGCCTTCGGCCTGGAGGGTGTGACGCTCATGGAGATCCCCGAGGGTCGCCGATCGTCGTTGACGGTTACGCCCTGCCGGTCCTCGTCCGATCGGGACGGCTGTCGTGCAGGAGCGAGCGCAGTTCGGCGGTGTCGATGATGTGGGCCAGTCTCGGGAAAACGCCGGTCATCAGAGCCTGGTGGACTTGCGGGTCCGGGTCGGTGACGCCGTCGGAGAGGACGTAGAGCCGGTAGTCGCGGTCGGCGGCGTCGGTGACGGTGGACAGTACGACGCCGCTGGTGGTGATGCCGGCGATGACCAGGGTGGTGATTCCGCGATCCCGCAGCCGCCGGTCCAGGTCTGTCGTGGACAGCGCGCCGTAGCGAGTCTTGCGGACGGTGATGTCGCCGGGCTCGGGAGCGAGCCGATGGTGGAAGTCTGTGGCGGGATCCGCGTGGTGCATGAGGCGCTGGCGGCCGATGAGGGAGAAAGTCCTGTTGGCCGGCGGGATCGCCGCCCAGTCGGCGTCGGTGAAGCCGACTCGCACGTGGGCGATGACGGCGCCGTGCGCTCGCATGCCGGCGATGGCGTCGGCCACCCGTGACAGCAGCGCTTCCGGGTCGGCCAGGCCAGGCAGCGAGGCCAGGATTCCCCGCTGGTAGTCCATGACGAGCAGTGCGGTCGTCCGGGGGTCCAGTGCCGGGGGCGTGACGGTCATTTTCTCTCCTTGGGTGATGAGGGCGCCCTGACACGCGAGATCGCGTGCCGGGGCCGACTGCGCATCGGGTACGTGAGTCACGATTTGCCGCGCCGCGCCCCCCGCCGGCCGCGACGGAGGCCGTCGCGCTCGTCCGCGCGCTGTACGCGGAGGGGGTGAACCGGCGCCGAAGAGGGGCACGCGGCCCGATCGCGGTGACGGCCGTGGCGGCCCGTCAGGCACGGCTCGGTGCCGACTCCGACTCCGACTCCGGCTCGGTGAGGGGCGCCGCGGCGCGGCGGGGGAGCAGCAGCGGGGTCGTCAGCAGCAGCACGCCGGCCAGGACGATGGCCGTGCGCGGGCCGAGCAGGCCGCCCAGCACGCCCCATACGGCGGTCAGGAGCGCGGTCGAGGCCTTGGTCGTCACCGCCCAGGCGGACAGCGTGCGGGCGACCCGGTCGGTCGTGGTGCGCTCGAGGCGGTAGGTGGCGTAGACGGGGTTGAAGACCCCGCAGCAGAAGATGAGCCCGAGTTCGACGCCCATCACCAGTAGCAGCCCTCCGGTGCCCGGCCCCAGGAAGGCCAGGCCGACGGGCCAGAGCGCGCGCAGCGTCCCGGCCACGACCAGGACCCGGTGCTGCCCGAACCGGGTGACGAGCGGTCGGGCCAGCCGCGAACCGAGCAGCCCGCCGATCGCGGGCGCGGCGAAGGCGAGGCCGTACTGCCACGGTGTGAACCCGAGCGGGCCGAGCATCAGGACGGCCAGCAGCGCGTCGGTGGCCATCACCAGGCCGTTGAACAAGGCGGTGTTGAACAACAGCGGACGCAGCGTCGCGTCGGCGAGGATGTGCCGCCAACCGTCGAGCAGGTCCCCGGCCCGCACGCGCGCGACCTCCCGGCGCTCGGGCCGTGGCTCCTGGCCGCCCGTCGCGCGGATGCCCAGGGCCGAGAGCAGGTAGCTGACCGCGTCGGCCACCACTGTCGCCACCGGACCGAGGAGCCCGATCGCGGCACCCCCCAGCGGCGGCCCGATGATCGTGGTCGTCCAGGTCGTGGACTCGAACCGGGCGTTGGCGACGAGCAGGTCCTCGGCCGGCAGCAGCGTCTTCAGGTACGCGCCGGAGGCGGCGCGGAAGGTGATGTCGGCCGCCGCGACGACGACCGAGACCAGCAGGAGCTGGACGAAGGAGAGCACGCCGAACGCGAACGCGACGGGGACCGTCAACAGCGCCGCGAACCGCACCAGGTCCATCCCGATCAGCACCGGCCGCTTGCGGCGGAACTCCACCCACGGGCCGAGCGGCACCGCCACGGCCGCGCCCACCGCCGCCGCCACGGAGGACAACGCTGCGACCTCCGCCGGCCCGGCGTGCAGTGCCTGGACGGCGATCAGCGGGAACGCGCCGAAGGCGAGCCACGTGCCGAGCGCGCTGGTCCCGTACGCTCCCCAGAGCCACCCGAACTGCCGCCCCAACCGGTGCCCGCTCCGCATGCCCGACGCTCCTCGCCACTCGCCCGCACAACCAATCCGCGATCGCAAGCATCAAAGCGCGCCCCACACCAGGGGATCAAACAACCGCAATGCCGCCTAGCCACAACCAATGGTTGTATCCATAGGGTGTCCGCATGGATCTCGACACCGTCCGGACCTTCGTCGCCGCCGCCGACGCGGGGCAGTTCCAGGAGGCCGCCGCCGAGCTGGCGGTCACCCAGCAGGCCGTCTCCAAGCGCATCGCCGCGCTGGAGCGCAACCTCGGCGTGCGGCTGTTCACCCGCACTCCGCGCGGCGCCGAGCTCACCATCGACGGGCAGGCGTTCCTGCCCCACGCCCGCGAACTGCTCCGGGTCGCCGAGCGCGCGGTCGCGTCCGTCCGCACCGGCAGCCGTCCGCTGCGCGTCGACGTGATCGCCTCGCGCGGCGCGGCGTCGGGTCTGATGCGCGGTTTCCACCGCGCGCACCCCGAGATCGAGCTCGACGTGGTGATGCTGTTCGACATCGAGATGGCCGTCGCCGCCATTCGGTCCGGTGTGATCGACGCGTCCTTCCGCGCCGTCGCCGTGCCCGGTCGGCCCCTTCCCGAGGACATCGAGTCCGTCCGGGTGCTCGACGAGCCGCTTCAGCTCCTCACCGGCCCCGCCCACGCGCTGGCGTCCGCCCGGTCGGTGCCCCTGACCCAGCTCACCGGGCACCGGATCTGGATGCCCGGCATCGTCCCCGGCACCGAGTGGGCCGCCTACTACGACGATCTCGTCGCCGAGTTCGGCCTCACCATCGAGGCGACCGGCCCCAACTTCGGCTCCGACGCGCTCCTCGACACCGTCGCCGACACTCCGGCCCTGGCCACCTTCATGGGCGAGCAGACCCGCCTCGTCTGGCCTGCCGACCACGGCCTGCGCCGCATCCCGGTGACCGGCCCCACGCCCGTCTACCCGCACTCGCTCCTGTGGCGCCGCGACAACCCCCACCCCGCGCTGGCCACCCTCCGCGCCCACCTCGCCGCCACGGCGGCCGGCCACGGCGCCGCCGGAACCTGGGTGCCGGACTGGGTGATCCCGCACTGAACGCCGCCGCCTCGTCCAGCCTCGCGGTGACCGTGCCGCAGCGCCGCCCGCCCCGGCCCCGCGGACATGCGCACCCCTTTGGGGCGCTACTGCTCAGTGCGGCAGAAACGGGCCGCGAGGATGGACGGCTGCTGGCCGGAGGGCGGACGAGGAGCCTGGGCCGGTGCGGTTCAGTCCAGGGACGGCCGTAGTGTGGCCCTCGGTCCGAAGAGGCGGTCGAGGTGGTAGTCGACGATCGCGGCGGCGGCCTCATGGCTGCGCTGCCGGCTGAGGACGCTGGAGGTCAGGCCGTTGGCGAGAGCCAGAAGAGCGGCGACCTCGGTGCGCGGGTCACGATCGGGATCGATGTCCCCGGCCTGTTGCGCGGTGGTGAGCCGTGCGGTGAGGAAGTCCTCCAGCGCGTTGGGCAGGGTGAGCCCGGTCGCGGCGAGCGCCGGGTCGGTGAGGGCGGCGGTGTAGTAGGCGGTCCAGGCCAGCGAGTCCAGGCGGCTCTGCTCGTCGGAGGGCAGGATCGCGCCGAGAACGGCGGCGAGAACGCCTCGCGGTGTCAGCTCGCCCGCCGCAGCGGCGGCCCGCTGCCTGACCCGGCGGTCCATGCGGGCGCCCAGCTCGGTGAGGCCGGACTCCAGCAGGGCCTGCTTGTTCGTGAAGTAGTACTGAACGACACGCAGCGAGACCTCGGCCTCGGCGGCGATCTCACGCATCGACACCGCCTGCAGGCCGCGGGTGCTGGCGATGCGCAGCAGCGCCTCGGTCAACTGGCGCCGCCGCTCATCATGATCGACCTGTTTGGGCATGCCCGTTCCTACCTGTTGTTCGTGCTGTGCTCAGGCGTTGCGGTCCCGGGCAGCGCCTGGCCGGGAAAGGTGAGGATCCGCTCGGCGACCAGGTCCGGAGCTTCGACGGGCAACCCGTGTCCGGTGCCGGGCACGATCTCCACGCGCCAGGACGGCACGATGCCGGCCAGCCGTGCGGCCACCGCCTGCGCGTCGAGCAGCGCGCTGCGGGCGCCCAGCAGCACCTGTACGGGTACGGTCAGCTCGCGAATCTGCTCGTCGGTGTAGGCGGGCGGGATGGGCAGCCGCCGGCGGAAGGACCATCCGACCCGCATCAGCCTCATCAGCCCATCTTCGCGCAGCACCCCGTTGTCCACTACGCCGGCCATGCGGTGTCGCAACGTACGGGGAAGCATGGAGGCGATGGCGCCGGCAAGGGCCCACCGGATGAACCGCCTGGGCAACGGCGCGAAGCCGCCCGGGTCCACCAGCGTCAGCGCCGCGACCCGGCCGCCCCCGCCGAGCTGCTGTTGCACCGCGGTCCAGCCGCCGTAGGAGAAGCCCGCCACGTGTGCGCGTTCGGCGCCGAGCGCGGTCAGGACGTCGGTGAGCCAGCCGCCGATCTCGGCGCCGGTCGTGAGCGGCCGTGTCTGAATCGAGCGGCCGGGCTCGCCGAGCGGGTCGACGGCGTAGACCGGGCGTGTGCGCGTCAGCGGTTCGATGTAGCGGTACCAGGCCAGTGCGTTCCCGCCGGCGCCGGACAGGAGGACCACCGGATCCCCCTCGGCGGGCCCGGCCCGGTGGACCCGCACGGTGCCGGCGCGGGTCTCGACGTCGACGGCGTCCACCGGCGCCGGCCACAGCTCGCCGAGCACTCGGTCGTAGACGGCGAAGTACTTGTCACGGGCGGAGTCGCCGGTGAAGGCCGACGGCCGGTCGGGTGTGCGCATGGTGACGTCATCCTCCTCTTAATGGATACAGTCGTATCCTAACCGATCGCGCCTTGCCCCTGTTTCGCGGAGGAGCGCAGGCGCTTGGCCAGGACGGGGCTCTCGGGGAGTCAGGCCAGGCGCCACCCGGCGACTCGACGGCCAGGGAGGCGATCGAGAGCGACACCGCCGGGCAGAACGCGACCGCGTAGCGCGTCGCCCTCCTGCGGGCGGCCGACGATCAGTTCTCGGGCCGTCTACGTACACTGTCGGGCATGGCATGCCGCATCAGTGAGCTGGTCATCGACGCCGCCGATCCCGACCGGCTCGCCGCGTTCTGGAGCGAGGTCCTCGGCTACGTCGAACTCGGCCGGGAAGACGACGGAAGCATCGAGATCGGGCCGCCCGACGCCGGCTTCGGCGGCCCGCAGCCCACCCTCGTCCTCAGCCCCAGCAGCGACCCGCGGACCGGGAAGCTCCGAGTGCACATCGACGTCAGCCCCACCGACCGCGATCAGGACGCCGAGCTGGAGCGGCTGCTCGCCCTCGGCGCCAGGCCCGTCGACGTCGGCCAGACCGGCGCCGAGAGCTGGTACGTCCTGGCCGACCCGGAGGGCAACGAGTTCTGCCTCCTGCGCCCCCGGCTCCAGCCCCTCTGACCACGCGCGTCCCGAAGCCAGGCCGCTCGGCCGTTCGAGTGAGGACGGGGGTCTGCCCGTCGGTGTCCGGCGGCCCAGGAGCGCCCGCGTTTCCCGTACGACCGGTGGCCGGACGTCGATCCCGGATCGAGTGTGTGCGGGCCGGGGCGTTCTAGAGCGGGATGTTGCCGTGTGCTCCCCGGCCGGGTGCGGCCTCGGCGATGGCCTGGGCGACGGCTCGGCGGGTCCTCGCGGGCTCGACGACCTCGTCGACGACGCCGGCGTCCTGGGCGCGCTCGAGACCACCGGCGATCTTCTCGTGTTCGGCCGCGAGGCGCTCCTCGAGGGCGTGCCGCTCCTCGTCGGGCACGGCGGCCAGCTCTCGCCGGTGCAGGATGCGGACGGCGGCGACCGCGCCCATGACCGCCAGGCCGTCGGCGGTCGGCCAGGCGAGGACCTTCGTCGCGCCCAGCGAGCGGGAGTTCATCGCGATGTAGGCGCCGCCGTAGTTCTTGCGCGTCACGAGGGTCACCCGCGGCACGACCGCCTCGGCGAACGCGTGCAGCAGCTTCGCGCCGCGGCGTACCACGCCGTCGTGTTCCTGGCCGACTCCCGGCAGGTAGCCGGGAACGTCGACGACGACGACCAGCGGCACGCCGAAGGAGTCGCACATCCGGACGAACCTCGCCGCCTTCTCCGCCGATGCGGAGTCGAGGCAGCCGCCGAGCCGCATCGGGTTGTTCGCGATCACGCCCACCGTGCGGCCGCCGAGGCGGCCCAGCGTGGTGGTGATGTTCGGCGCCCACCTGGGGTGAAGTTCGACCGGCTCGGGGGCGTCGTCGAGCAGCCCGGCCACGAGCGGTCTGACGTCGTACGCGCGCCGGGGGTTGTCCGGCAGGATGCCGCCGAGGTCGACCTCCGTGACCTCTTCCAGGCGTATCCGGCCCTGGCGGCCCAGCAGCGTGGCGACTCGCCGAGCCCTCAGCAGCGCCTCGGCGTCGGTCCTGGTCACGACGTGGGCGACGCCGGTGTGTCCGCTGCGCGGCTCGGGGCCGCCCGGGGCGCCCGTGCCGGCCTTCTCGCCGGCGCCCGGGCAGGCGACGTCCGGGCCGGTCACGAAGATGCGGCCGCCCTCGGACAGGATGACGACATCGGTCAGCGCCGAGCCGTACGCGGCGCCGCCGGCGGCCGGACCGAGCACGACGGAGATCTGCGGCACCAGGCCGGAGGCGTGGGTCATCGCCGCGAAGGTCCGGCCGACGCCGTGGAGCGACTCGAGGCCCTCGGCCAGACGCGCGCCGCCGGAGTGCCACAGGCCGATGATCGGCAGCCGCTCGCGCATCGCGTGGTCGTAGGCGCGCACGATGGTCTCGCAGCCGGCGGAGCCCATGGTCCCGCCCTGAAGGCGCGGGTCGCCGGCGAAGGCCACGACCGGCATCCCCTCGATCCGGCCGACACCGGCGAGGACGTCACCGTCGTCGCCTTCGACGAGGGGCCGCAACGACCCCTCGTCGAGCAGCGTCTCGAGGCGGGCCCGCGGATCGGGTGGGGCGACCTGGTCACGGAGGGCGGGTTCCCCGGCCGCCGAGGCGGGGGCGGGACTGTTGGCGACGGTCATGACTCATTCCTCCCGGGGGCGGCGCACGCGTTGTGGCCGCCGAAGCCGAACGAGTTGTTCAGGACGTGACGTGTCCCACAGTGCACCGTGAGGATCAATCGTGTTCATGCGCTCGGGCGCCAACGTGGGGCGGCGCGCCTTGTTCCGCTCCTACAAGTCGGCGGGAGGTGACGCGAGGCGGCCGAGGCCGAGGGCCGAGAGAGGGTCAGCGGGGGGCGGGCCACGGCACGGCGGGCAGCGCGTTGAGCACGGGGACGAGCTGGTCTTCCTCGTAGTCGAAGTGCGCCTCCAGCTCGGAGGCCAGGCGGTGGATCTCGGCGCGCAGCCGCAGGGGGTCGGCGACGGCGGGCCGGCCGGGGCCCAGCTGGGTGAGCAGCGTCTGGAGCTCCTCACGCAGGCGCTCCACCACGCGGTGCTCCTGCCGCAGGCGTCGCAGCGCCTGGCCGAGCTGGGGGAAACGCTCTTCCAGGTGGGGGAAGGCCACGCCGTCCTCTCCCGTGTGGTGCCTGTCGAGGGCCGTGCAGAAGGTCAGGCAGTGTTCGCGCAGGTGTCGCCCGAGCTCGAGGCCCGGCCCGGCGGTGACGCCGGTGGCGGCGTGCGCGCCGAGGTAGGCGTCGGCCTCCTCGCGGAGCGCGGCCAGCTCCCCGCGGAACCAGTCGTGCAGCGCGCGCAGCTCGTCGCCCGCCGCGCGGGCGCGGGCCTCGGCGGGGTCCGCGGCGGCTCGGCGGAGGGCGATCACGGGGATGGTCCGCGCGGTCGCCTTCTGGTAGTCGGCGTAGCCCGGGGCGGCCTCGGCGACGCGGGCGAACAGGCGATCGCGCTCCCCGCCCCGGACGGGGACGGCGATGGCCTCGTAGGTCTCGGCGCCGGTCTCCACGGTGGCCCGGGGGTCGGCCATGAGGTTGTGGTACCAGGCGGGGTGGCTGTCGGCGCCGGCGTTGGAGGCGACGACGAGGAGGCGGTCGCTGTCGGGGAGGAATCCCAGCGGGGAGGTGCGGGGCCTGCCGGTCCTGGCGCCGGTCGTGGTCAGCAGGATGAGGGGCGATCCTTCGAACGGACCGCCGACTCTGCCGGCGTTCGCCCGGAACTCGGCGATGACCTGCTGGTTCCAGTCGGCGGGGGAGGCCGCTTGCGGCTCGGTCACGGAGGGGCCTTTCCGATAGTCTCGGAGCGAAAGCAGCTTTGCTTTGAAAGCAAAGCTATTTTGAACTGAAAGCTATTGAGGAGCGTCGCGGATGTCAACCGGCAACCAGGGGCAGGAGGCGGCGGGCCCGAGCGTCGACGACGGGATCCGCACGTTGCTGCTGCTCATGCCGCGCATGGTCGGCAGGGTCAAGCGGATCCGGGTCCCCGAGGATCTGCGGTCGCTGTCGCTGGCGCCCCGGCACCTGTCGCTGCTGGCGTTCCTGCTGTTCGACGGGCCGATGGGGGTCAACGAGCTGGCCGCGCGCCTGGAGGTCGCCCCGGCCACGGTGAGCCTGATGGTCGGCGAGCTGAGCCGTAAGGGGATCTTGTCGCGGCGGGAGGACGAGGCCGACCGCCGCCGGACGATCGTGAGCATCTCCGAGGCCCACAGGCCCGCGATCGACGGATGGCTGGCGCGCGGCGCGACCGCGTGGCGCAGGGCCCTCGAGCCGTTGACGGCGGCTCAGCGGCAGATGTTCATCGACACCCTGAAGGCCTACGAGGAAGGGCTCGGCGAGGAGCGGGACGGCGGGGACGCGTAGGCGAGAGCACATCCCCCGGGGACGACATCCGGCGGCGCCGGACAGAAGGCCTTCGCCTCGCCTCGCGACACTCCTTTTGGAACGAATTATTCCGTTCTGTTATGATGCTGAGGTCGCCAAAGGAAGGACACAGATGCCCCAGGTGCTCAGCGGACGCGCGCTCAACCGGGCCACCCTGCACCGGCAGCTACTGCTGGAACGGGCCGAGACGCCGGCGCTGGAAGCGGTGCGGCACCTGTACGGCATGCAGGCCCAGGCGCCCAACCCGCCCTACGTCGGGCTGTGGACCCGCCTTGCGGGCTTCGAGCACGAGGAGCTGGCGCGGCTGCTGCGCGAGCGGCTGGTCGTCAGGGTCGCGCTGATGCGCTCGACCATCCACCTGGTCACCGCCGACGACTGCCTGGCCCTGCGCCCGCTGCTGCGGCCCATGCTGGAACGCGGCCTGCGCGGCAAGGGGCTGGCCGGGCTGGACCTGGAGGAACTGGCTCGGGCGGGACGCGCCCTGGTGGACGAGCGGCCCCTCACCTTCGCCGAGCTCGGGCGGCTCCTGCTGGAGCGGTGGCCGCAGCGGCCCGCCGCCGACCTGGTCACCGGCGTGCGCAACACGGTGGCGCTGGTGCAGGTGCCGCCGCGGGGCATCTGGGGTGTGGGCGGCCAGCCCTCCCACACCAGCGCCGAGGCGTGGCTGGGGCGCCCCCTGGACGCCCGGCCCGACGCCGCGCAGATGGTGCGCCGCTACCTGGCCGCCTACGGCCCCGCGACGGTCATGGACATCCAGCAGTGGTCGGGCATGACCCGGCTGGGCGAGGTCGTGCGCGACATGGACCTGCGTCACTTCGTGACCGAGGACGGCGCCCGGCTGGTCGACCTGCCGCAGGCCGTCCTGCCCGACCCCGAGACCCCGGCCCCGGTGCGCTACCTGTCGGAGTTCGACAACATGCTGCTGTCGTTCGGCGAACGCACCCGGACGCGGATCATGGCCGACCCGTACCGCGCGAGGGTTTTCACCGTCAACGGCATCATCAGGGCGACGGTGCTGGCCGACGGGTTCGTGCGCGGCATGTGGAAGGTGACCTCCAACCGGCGCGAGGCGGTGCTGGAGGTGGAGTTGTTCGAGCCGGTGACGGCACGGCAGCGCGAGGACCTCAAGGAGGAGGGCATGCGCCTGCTGGGCTTCGTCGCCCCGGAGGCGAGAACCCACGACGTGCGCCTGGAGCCGTGACCGGCCGGCGCCGATCGGCGCCGGCCCGGCCGCGGGCCGCGCCTTCCGTCCGCGGCGGGCGTCAGTCGGGTTCGCCGTCGGCCAGGGAGGGCCGCGCCTGGGGCGGGTAGGGCAGCAGGGCGGCGTCGAACTCCTGCCAGGTCTTGAGCAGCTCGGCGTACAGGTCGGGCAGCTCACGGCTCAGATCGGCCTTCTCCCTGCCGTCGGCGGTGACGTCGAACAGCCGGCCGCGCGGTCCCTCGCCGCCGAAGTAGTCCTGCCACAGGGGCTTGGCCGTACGGTCGTAGAGGAACTTGTGGCGGCCGCGGCGCAGCGCGCCCTGGCCGCGGGTGCGCCACAACAGGTCGCGCTCGGGGGCGTCGGCGCCCTCCAGCAGCCACGGCAGGAGGCTGACGCCGTCCAGCGGGTGGGTCGGGGCCGCGGCGGCGCCCGCGGCGTCCAGCAGGGTCGCGGTCCAGTCCATGGTGATGGTCGGCACGTCGGTGACCTGGCCCGCGGCCAGCGCGGCCGGCCAGCGGACGATGAACGGCACGCGGATGCCCCCCTCCTCCAGGTCGCCCTTCTCCCCGACGAACGGCCACAGGAAGGCGAAGCGCTCACCGCCGTTGTCGGAGGCGAACACCACGATGGTGTCCTCGCGCAGGCCGCGTTCGTCGAGGGCGTCCATGACCTGGCCTATCCCCGCGTCCAGCGCCTCGACCATGACGCGGTAGGTGTCCAGGGAGCCGCCCTCGAAGTGGAACAGGCCGGTCAGCTGCTCGCGGCGGGTGGCGGCCGTGACCTTCTCGCTGACCGCCTCGTCGGCGGGCCCCTCCCACGGCCAGTGCGGCGCGGTGTAGTTGACCTGCAGGTAGAAGGGGGTGTCCGGGGTGCGGGAACGAATGTAGTCGGCGGCCTTGGCGCTGACGATCTCGGTGTAGTAGCCGGTCTCCTCCACCGGGGTCTCGCCCTCGTACAGGTCCGGCTCGCCCCGGCTGTCGATGTGGGAGAAGTAGTCCATGGCCCCGTCGAGGTTGCCGAAGAAGACGTCGAACCCGATCTTCAGGGGGCTGAACCAGGGCAGCCAGCCGCAGTGCCACTTGCCGAACATCGCCGTGTCGTAGCCCTCGCCCTTGAGCAGCGAGGGCAGCGTCGGATGGCCGGCGGGGATGCCGGAGCGGGAGTCGCGGGTGACCAGGGGTTCCTGCAGGCCGCCCTCCAGACGGCCCGGGTAGCGGCCGGTGTACAGGGAGATGCGGGTGGGCGAGCAGGTGGGGGAGGCGGCGTAGCCGTGGGTGAGCCGCACCCCGTCGGCGGCCAGGCGGTCCAGCACCGGGGTGCTGTTGTGCAGCGAGCCGTAGCAGCCCAGATCGCCCCACCCGAGGTCGTCGGCGAGGATGAAGACGATGTTGGGGCGCCTGGCCGGGCGGCCCTGGCCGGTGGAGGCGAAGGGCCGCTCGTGGGCCGACCAGTCGCTCCTGCGGTCGGGAAGGTGGCTCATCGCTGCGGGGTCCTTTCGGTCACGGGAGATGCGGGGATCGCGAAGTCGCCGGTTTCCGCGGCGTTCGCGGCGTCTGTGGTGTCTGTGGTGTCTGTGGTGTTCGCGGGGGCGCCGGGGCGGCGGACGAGGTCGAGGACCCGGTGGCGCAGCCGTCCGAACCGGGGGTCCTCCTTGGTGGTGGTCTGGCTGCGCGGCGCGGGCAGCGCGACCTCGACGACGGCGGCGACGGCCGACGGCGGCGCCGACAGCACCACCACCCGGTCCGACAGGTAGACCGCCTCGTCGATGTCGTGGGTGACGGTGACGATGGTCATGCCATACTGCTCGCGCAACGGCAGGACCAGGTCCTCCAGGTCCATCCTGGTCTGGGCGTCGACCGAGGCGAACGGCTCGTCCATCAGCAGCAGCCGGGGCTGGTAGGCCAGGGCGCGGGCGATGGCGACGCGCTGCTGCATGCCGCCCGACAGCTCCCGGGGGCGCAGTCTCTCCTTGCCCTCCAGGCCGACCGAGGCCAGCGCCCGCAGGGCGCGCTCGGCGGCCTCGGCCTTGGGGACGCGGGCCGAGCGCAGCGGCAGCGTGACGTTGCCCAGCACCGACAGCCACGGCAGCAGCGAGCGGCTGTAGTCCTGGAAGACCAGGGCGACGCCGGGTGGCGGCCCGTCCACCGGGACGCCGGAGATCAGGACGCGGCCCGCGGTGGGCGCCAGCAGCCCGGCCAGGACGCGCAGGACGGTGGTCTTGCCCGCGCCCGACGGGCCGACGATGGAGACGATCTCACCGGAGTGCACGTCGAAGGTGACGTCGCCGACGGCGTCGTGCGTCCCGGCGGGGGTGCGGTAGGTCTTGGCCAGTCCTTCGACGCGCAGCAGAGGCGGGGCCCCTGCGGCCGCCCGCGCGGGGTGTGCGGGGTCGGATACGGCGGTCATGGTCAGGCTCCTGCGAAGGTGGCGGGCAACAGTCCGGCGCGGCGCAGCACGGCGCGCTCGGCGAGGGTGAACAGGGCGTTGAGCAGGCAGCCGAGAACGGCCAGCAGCAGCATCCCGGCCCACATCTGCTCGTAGGCGAAGGACTGCTGGGCCAGCAGCGTCTGCGCGCCGATGCCCTGGGAGGCGCCGACCATCTCGCTGACGACCATCACCAGGACCGCGATCGACAGGCAGGTGCGCATCGCGGCCAGGATGTACGGCGCGGCGGCGGGCAGCTGCACCACCAGCAGCCGCCGCAGGCCGCCGATCCGGTAGACGGCCGTCAGGTCGGCCAGCGCGGGGTCGGCCGAGCGCAGCCCCTCGCTGGTGTTGATCAGGACGGTGAAGAACACGCTGAAGGCGATGACGCCGATCTGCATCTGCGGCCCGACGCCCAGCAGCATCAGAAACAGCGGCAGCAACGCCACCGGGGGCAGCGTGAGGGCGAAGGAGATGAGCGGCAGCAGGGCCGCCCGGACGCGCCGGGCGAGGCCGAGCGCGATCCCGCCGGCCAGGCCGCTCAGCACGCCCAGCAGGTAGCCCGCCGCCAGGTCGATCAGGCTGGGCGCGACGTCGCGGCCGAACCCGGGCCCGGTCCAGGAGGTGACGAAGGCCCGCCAGATCGCGGGCAGCGTCGGGAAGAACGGGTCGCGGGCGGCGGAGGCGGCCAGCTGGTAGGCCAGCACCAGGGCGACGGGAAGCACGGCCTGCCAGGCCGGCGCGGCCAGACGTCTCGTCATCGGCCCGCCAGCCGACGGCCGGCCAGATGCTCGATCCGGCCGAACACCGCGGCGATGGCCAGCCCGGCCACGCCCGCGACCAGCGTGACGGCGTAGACGCCGACCAGGTCGTCGCCGCTCTGGGCCAGCACCAGCAACGTGCCCAGGCCGGTGGCGCCGCCGACCAGCTCGGTGACCAGGCACACCCCGAACGCCGTCGCGGCGGCCAGCCGCAGCCCGGTGGCCACCAGCGGGGCGGCCGAGGCGAGCCGGATCAGCACCAGACGGCGCAACGGGTCGAGGCGGTAGCTCCTGGCGGTCTCCAGCAGCAGCGGCTCGGTGGTGCGCACGCCGTACAGGGTCTGCATCAGCAGCGGCCAGGCCGCGCCCTGGGCGATGAGCACCACCTTGAACTGCAGGCCGCCGCCGATGAGCAGCAGCGCCAGCGGCAGCACCACGATCGGCGGCACGGGCCGCAACGCCTCGATCGGCACGCGGAAGAAACGGTAGGCGCGCTCGCTGGAGCCGATGAGGACGCCCGCGGGCACGGCCAGCAGCACCGAGACGGCCAGCCCGGCGGCCCAGGCCAGCGCGGTGTCGGCCGCCGCCGACCAGAACCGGGGCTCGGCCAGCAGCGTGCCGAGCCGGGCGGCGGTCCGGCTGAGCGGCGGCACGACGGAGGCGGGCAGCACGCCGGTGCGGGCGGCCGTCTCCCACAGCGCGGCGAAGGCTGCGACCCCGGCCACGGGGAGCAGCGGGACGGCACGCGCGGCCCGCAAGGGGGCGGGCCGCGCGAGACTCTGGGTTTTCATGGTCGACCCGGCTGCTCAGCCGACGAAGCCGGACAGGTCGGGCTTGGCCTTGAGCCAGGCGAACTCCACCATCAGGGTGGTGAGGGTGTCCAGTTCACCGGCCTGGATCCGCGGCTTGAACGGCCCCAGCGGCAGCTTGGCGGCCTGCTCGGCGCTCAGCCCGGCCAGCGGGCCGCCCGCGGCCTTGACCTCGTCGAGGTGGGCGTTGGCGTAGTCGGCGGTCTTGGCCAGCGCCTCCTTGAACCGCCTGATCGTGTCGGCCTTGGCGGTCGCGGTCGCGGCGCTGGTGAAGTACAGGGCGCCGGGGGAGCCGACCGGCAGGACGTCGCGGTAGGAGTCGCCCAGGTTGACCAGGTCGCCGAACTCCGCCAGCGCCTTGGTCTGGAACGGCTCCAGGATCACCCCGGCGTCGACCTGGCCGTCGTGCACGGCCTTGCCGATCTGGGCGAACGGCAGCGGCACCAGCTGGATGCCCGACGGGTCGCCGCCGGCGTGCCTGATCGAGGCCGGCACGGTCAGCGACAGCAGCGAACGCGGCGCGTTGGTGCCGATCTTCTTGCCCGCCAGGTCCTTGAAGGAGGCGATGCCGCTGTCCTTGCGGACCAGCACCCCGCCGTTGGTGCCGTACTCGCCGACGGTGCTGGTGTTGGAGACCAGCTTCAGCGGCTGGCCCTGGGCGACCGCCAGCAGGGGAGGGGCGTAGGCGGTGTAGCCGAGGTCGTACTGCCCGGCGACGACGCCGGTGACGACGTTCGGGCCGCTGTCGACATTGGTGATCTTCAGCTCGACGCCGGCGTCGGCCAGGAACCCCTTGGCCTCGGCGACCTTGAGCAGGCCGAGCTCCAGGGAGGGGACGACGCCCACGACGAGCTGCCCGGCGGCCCCCGGGGAGGACCCGGTCTCCGCCGCGGATCCGGCGGGCCCGGAGGCCGAGGCGGAGCACGCCGAGGAGGCCAGGACGGCGACGAGCGCGGCGACGGCGAACGCCGGCCGCAGGAAGACGCTTTTCATACTTCTCCTACTGATTTAGTAGGAAAATGGTAGCGCACTCACCCGCCGACCACCATCGAGCCCCATGTCACAGCAGAACCCCCCCGCCCCGCAAAGCCCGAAGGACCCTCGCCGACAGCGGGAAAACCGGATGCGCCAGGCGGCCCCGGCAGGCAGAGTGGACGAAATGATGTCCAGTTTCATCCCTGGTCTGCAGCTTTCACGTGACTTCTACACCCAGGTCGTCCAGCCCGTCGTCGCCGACGTGCCGCACAGCGCGGCGCTGATCGGGCCCGGCTCCGAGGTGCTGGCGTTCGACACCGAACGCTCGACCGACCACGACTGGGGACCCAGGGTGCTGCTGTTCGTCGCCCCCCACCTGAGCGCACAGGTCGAAGCCGCCCTCGCCCTGCGCCTGCCCGACGCCTTCGGCGGCTACCCGGTCGTCGGCGGCGCGGGCGGCACCCACGTCACCGACGCCGCCACCTGGTTCACCCGCCGCCTCGGCTTCGACCCCCTCGAAGCCGCCACCACGCTGGACTGGCTCGCCACCCCCTGGCAACGGCTGGCCGAGGTCACCAACGGCGAGGTCTTCCACGACGGCCTGGGCGTCCTGGAGGCCGCCCGCTCCGCGCTGCGCTGGTACCCGCCCGACCTGGACCGCTACGTACTGGCCTGCCAGTGGAGACGCCTGGCCCAGCAGGAGGCCTTCCCCGGCAGGTCGGGGGAGGCCGGCGACGACCTCGGCTCCGCCCTGATCACCGCCTCCCTCGCGGGCGACCTGGTGCGGCTGGTGCTGCTGATGCGCCGCCGCTACCCGCCGTACGCCAAATGGGCCGGCAGCGCCTTCGCCCGCCTGACGGCCACCGCCGAGCTGGGGGAGGCCCTGTCACGCGCCGCCGCCGCCGGGGACTGGCGAGAACGCCAGCACCACCTGGGCGACGCCTACCGGCGGGTGGCCATGCTGCACAACCGGCTCGGCCTGACCGAACCGCTGCCGGCCACGACCCGGGGCTTTCACGACCGGCCCTTCCAGGTCATCGACGCCCAGCGCTTCGCCGACGCCCTCACCGCGGGCATCACCGACCCCCGGATCCGCGCGCTGCCGCCGATCGGCTCGGCCGACCAGTTCTGCGGCTCGGCCGACCTGCTCACCGACCCCCGGCTCTGCCGGGCCATGACGCGGGCCGTGCTCGGCCTGTAGCCCGGGATCAGACGGTCGCCGGCTCGCGGCGGCGGCCCAGCATGCGCCGCTCGAACCACAGCGAGGTGAACGGCGGCACCGCGCACGCCAGGCCCAGCACCACCGTCGGCACGCTCCAGCGCGCCGCCCGCGCCGCGGCCAGGACCCCGGCCACGTACAGCACGAACAACCCGCCGTGGATCGGCCCGAAGACCTTGACCCCGAGCTCGCTGGTCTCGGCGATGTACTTGAAGTACATCCCCACCAGCAGCCCGGCCCACGAGCACGCCTCGGCGATCGCGACGTAACGGAACAGGCGCAGAACGCTGGGCACGGCGAGGGACCTCCTTGACGACAGGGGAAACGGCCTCCAGCCTAGGGGCGGCGGGGGCCGGTCCCCTCTCCGGGGCGGCGCCCGCCCGCCGCCGCCCTCGCGCACCCGGGCTCCGGCCGAGGGCCGCACCCGGGCCGGGCGCGCCGACGGGACCGTACGCGCGACCGGTAAGGCCACCGGCGGCGGACCGGGACGGCCCGGCCCGCCGCCGGCCCCGCAGCTTCTCCTGCCGCCGCCCTACGGCCGCCGCGCCACCAGGAGCAACCGGGGGCTGCCGAGCCGGAACGGCGTGCCGTCGGCGTCGCCGTACAGCTCGACGCCGGCGAACCCGGCCTCGGTGACCAGCCGGACGACCTCCGCCGCGGTGTAGACGTGCTGCACGGAGGTCCCGCGGTGCTCCTGCGCACCCCGGCGGAAGGTGAACGAGGTGAGCCAGCGGCTGTTGGCCGCGTCGTACTCGTTGACCGAGACGGCCTCGACCCCGCCGAACGTCATCGGCGGCTCCTCCAGGGCCAGGTTCGGCAGCAGCGACTCGGCCACGAATCCGTAGTCCAGGACGAGCGCGCCTCCGGGCACGACGATCCCGGCCAGAGCCGCGAGGAACTCCTGCGTGCCGGCGTGCTCCAGATAGCCGAAGGCGTTGCCCATGCACATCGCCGCGTCGGCCCGGACGTCGGCGGGAAGCGCCCGCATGTCGCCCTGGCGCAGGTCGAGCTCGAGCCGTTCGCCCGCGGCGGCGGCGCGGGCGTGCGCGAGGGCCTCGGCCGAGACGTCCAGGCCGGTGACCCGGCAGCCGCGCCGGGCGAGTTCGAGGGCGTGCCTGCCGCTGCCGCAGGCCACGTCCAGCACCCGGGAACCGGGACGGAGCCCGGCCAGCCGGGTGACGAAGCCGACCTCGGCGGCGGTCGCCCGCTCGGGCACGGCCGCCCGCCAGAAAGCGTTGGGCAGTTCGGTGAAGAAGTCCGCGTACCACGCGGACAGGGAGTCGTGCGACATTCCATGTGCTCCAGATCAGGTGCGCGACGACCGGCGCCGCGCGGACGAGAGAATCTCCGCGAGACCGGGGCACGACGAACAGGCGCGTTCACACGCGCCGAACCGGCCGCCGCAACGGCCGCGTCATCATCCGCCCCGGAGTGACCGGGCGGTGACCATGGCATCGCCTTCTCGTGATCGGCCGGGCCTCTACCCGGCAGGAGCAACCGCGACCAGCCTACGATCCGGCCCCGCGGTCTTTCAACGGGATAACCGGCCCCGGGCCGGGACGACGCCGGGCCCGGAGCGTCAGCGGCCGACCGCTCGAGGACGGCACGTCCCGGCGGGTTCCCGCCCCGGGGCCGGGGCGGGCGTGAGGCGCCCGCACGGCGCCGGTGACCTCCGGCAGGCGGATCACCCCCTGAGGCCACCCCCCGTGAACGGGCGCGCTCAGGGCTCGTAGGCCAGGTTCGGCCGCAGCCATCGCTCGGCCTCCTCCAGACTCAGCCGGGCCCGCCGCGCGTAGTCCTCGACCTGGTCGCGGCCCAGCCGCCCGACGGTGAAGTAGCGGCAGTCGGGATGCGCGAAGATCAGCCCGCTGACGCTCGCCGCCGGGGTCATCGCGTACGACTCGGTGAGGGCGATGCCGTGCGCGCCCGCGTCGAGCAGGTCGAACAGCGTCTTCTTACGGCTGTGGTCGGGGCAGGCCGGATACCCCAGCGCGGGCCGGATGCCGCGGTACCGCTCGGCGTGCAGGTCCTCCAGGACGGGCTGCGCGTCCGGCTCGAACCAGGCACGACGCGCCCGCAGGTGGACCAGCTCGGCGAACGCCTCGGCGAGCCGGTCCGCGAGCGCCTTGACCATGATCGCCCGGTAGTCGTCGTTCTGCTCCTCGTAGCGGGCGGCCAGCTCCTCGGCGCCGTGCACGGCCACCGCGAACCCGCCGAGGTGGTCCCCCGACGGCGCCAGGTAGTCGGCGAGGCTGCGGTTGGCGCGCCCGTCGGGCTTGACCGTCTGCTGCCGCAGCATCGGAATCCGGGTGCCGTCCTCCAGCACCAGGTCATCGCCCTCGGAGTGCGCGGGCCAGAACCCGTGGACGCCTTCGGCGCGCAGCGAGCCGTCGGCGATGATCTGGTCGAGCAGCTCCTGGCCGTCGTCGTACAGCTCGCGGGCGACGGGCTGGTCGAGGATCGCGGGGAATTTGCCCTTGAGTTCCCAGGCCAGGAAGAAGAACTGCCAGTCGATCATCTCGCGGAGCTCGGAGAGGGCGGGCCTGACGACCCTCAGCCCGGTGAACTCCGGCACGGGCAGGTTGTCGAACGACGGGCGCCCGGCGTTCGCGCGGGCCTCCTCCAGGGGGAGAAGCGGCTGCTGCCGCCGGTTCTCGTGCGCCTCGCGCAGCGCCTGCTGCTCCTCGCGGTTGGCGGTGTCGAGCGCGCCCGCCCGGTCGGCGTCCAGCAGGTCCGACATCACCCCGACGACCCTGGAGGCGTCCAGGACGTGCACGACCGGGCTCGCGTAGGCGGGCGCGATCCGCACGGCCGTGTGCTGCCGGGAGGTGGTGGCGCCGCCGATGAGCAACGGCAGCTTCAGTCCGCGCCGGTCCATCTCCGCGGCGACCGCGACCATCTCGTCCAGCGACGGGGTGATCAGCCCGGACAACCCGACGACGTCGGCGCCCTCCGCGACGGCCGTGTCGAGGATCTTCGCCGCCGGCACCATGACGCCCAGGTCGACGACCTCGTAGTTGTTGCAGCCCAGGACCACCCCGACGATGTTCTTGCCGATGTCGTGGACGTCGCCCTTGACGGTGGCCAGCACGACCTTGCCCTGGCCGCGACGCACGTCGATGCGGCCCTCCAGCCGGGCCTGCTCCTTCTCCGCCTCCATGAACGGCTCGAGGTAGGCGACCGACCGCTTCATCACCCGGGCGCTCTTGACGACCTGCGGCAGGAACATCTTGCCCGAGCCGAACAGATCACCGACGATCTTCATGCCGTCCATGAGCGGCCCCTCGATGACCTCCAGAGGGCGCTCGGCGGCCTGGCGGGCCTCCTCGGTGTCCTCCTCGATGAAGTCGGTGATGCCGTGCACCAGCGCGTGCGCCAGGCGCTCGGCGACGGGCTGCTCACGCCACGACAGATCGACCTTGCGCTCGGTGCCGCTGCCCGAGACCGTCCGCGCGAACTCGATGAGCCGGTCGGTGGCGTCCTCCCGCCGGTCGAACAGGACGTCCTCGACGCGCTCGAGCAGGTCGGCGGGGATGTCGGCGTAGACGGCGAGCTGGCCGGCGTTGACGATGCCCATGTCGAGCCCGGCGCGGACGGCGTGCAGCAGGAACGCCGAGTGCATGGCCTCACGGACCACGTCGTTGCCGCGGAAGGAGAACGACAGGTTGGAGATGCCGCCGGAGGTGAGCGCGCCGGGGCAGCGCTCCTTGATCCGCGGCAGCGCCTCGATGAACTCCCTGGCGTAGCCGTTGTGCTCGCTCATGCCGGTGGCGACGGCCAGCACGTTCGGATCGAAGACGATGTCCTCGGCGGCGAACCCCACCTGCCGGGTCAGCAGGTCGTAGGCGCGGCCGCAGATCTCGACCTTGCGGTCGGCGGTCTCGGCCTGGCCCTGCTCGTCGAAGGCCATGACGACGACGCCGGCACCGAACCCCTTGATCCTGCGGGCCTGCTCGAGGAAGGGCTCCTCGCCCTCCTTGAGGCTGATGGAGTTGACCACGCCGTTGCCTTGCACGCATTTGAGCCCGGCCTCCAGCACGCTCCACCGCGAGCTGTCGATCATCACCGGAATCTTGGCGATCTCCGGCTCGGTCGCGATGAGGTTGAGGAAGGTGGTCATGGCCTGCTCGCTGTCGAGCAGGTCGGCGTCCATGTTGACGTCCAGGAGGTTGGCGCCGCCCCGGACCTGCTCCAGCGCCACACCCGCGGCGGCGGAGAAGTCGTCGGCCTCGACGAGCCTGCGAAAACGCGCGGAACCGGTGACGTTGGTGCGCTCGCCGATCATGACGAAACCGGTGTCCGGGCCGATCTCGAAGGTCTCCAGGCCGGAGAAGCGGCTGCGCCTCGGCGGGTCGGCGACCTTGCGCGGCGCCTTCCCCGCCGCGGCCCCGGCGACCTGCGCGATGTGCGCCGGGGACGTGCCGCAGCAGCCGCCCACGACGTTGACCAGCCCCTCGGCCGCGAACTCGCCGAGCAGCCTCGCGGTCTCCTGCGGGGTCTGGTCGTAGCCGCCGAACGCGTTGGGCAGGCCCGCGTTCGGGTGCGCGGCGGTGTACGTGCCGGCCAGCCGGGCCAGCTCCTCCACGTGCGGACGCATCTCGGTGGCGCCCAGCGAGCAGTTCACGCCGACGACCAGCGGCTCGGCGTGCTTGACCGAGTTCCAGAACGCCTCGACCGTCTGACCGGACAGGGTGCGCCCGGACAGGTCGACGATCGTCACCGAGATCCACAACGGCAGGTCGGGCGCGACCTCCCCGGCCGCGGCGATCGCGGCCTTGACGTTGAGCGTGTCAAAGATCGTCTCGATGAGCAGCAGGTCGACGCCGCCCTCGGCGAGCGCCGCGATCTGCTCGGCGTAGGCCGCCTTGACCTGGTCGAACGTGACGGCCCTGTAGGCCGGGTCGTCGACCCGCGGCGACAGCGACAGCGTGACGTTCAACGGCCCGACCGACCCGGCGACGAACTTCCCGCCGGCCTCGTCGGCGGCCTGCCGCGCCAGCCGCGCGCCCTGCAGGTTCATCTCCCGCACGTGCTCCTGCAGGCCGTAGTCGGCCTGGGCGACGCTCGTGGCGGTGAAGGTGTTGGTGGTGGTGATGTCGGCGCCCGCCGCCAGGTACTGCCGGTGCACGTCGATGATGACGTCGGGCCGGGTGATGTTCAGCAGGTCCGGGTCGCCGGTGACGTCCATCGGATGGTCGGCGAACCGGTCGCCCCGATAGTCCTCCGGCGTGAGAGCGGCGCCCTGGAGCATCGTGCCCCACGCGCCGTCGAGCACCGCGATCCGCTGGTCGAGAACGGCCCGCAGCTGCCGCGTCCGCTCCTCGCGTGTCCCGCGACCCCCGACGACCTGCGCTGATTCCTGCATTCGACGCCTCCTCCCTGAGGAGGCGCCCTTGTTGTCGTCATGCAGGCCGAGCGTGGCGGGCGAAGGCCCGTTGCAGCGCCTCTCGGCCTGGCCTCCGATCTTACCCGTCCTTCGGGACATCCGGCAGGCCGAAGGGCAACACCCGTTCGGCACAAAGTCGTCGGCGGTGATGCCGGGCTGTTGCCCGGGGCCGGGGCGGGACTGTGACCCCGATCGAGCGGACCGCGTATCCGCGGTTCAAGCGGCTGATCAGCGCGCGCGAGCCGCAGCTGTTCAGCGGCTGTTGTCCGGGCGGTAGACGCCGAGGTCGCCGTAGGCCGACAGAACGCCGGCCAGGTCACCGGGTTTGTTCCGCAGGGTGGTGTCCAGGAAGGCGAGAGTGGTCGCGGCGACGACGTGCGGGCTCTCGGTGCGGCCCAGGGAGCCGACTATCGAGGGCACAGGCGGCAGGTACAGGGGGCCGTCCATGAAGGTGAGGTGTGCAGCGCCGGGGATGGTGAGCCGGTAGCCCGTCGCGGTGCTGCGCTTGAGGGCCTCGGTGAGGCGGGGCATGTAACGCGGGTCGGTTCCGGTGGTGACGGCCTGGGTGAGCGCGAGCGCCGGCTGCTGGAGGGAGGGGGAGGTGGGGCCGTGGGGGTAGCCGTCCAGATCGATGACGGCGTCGAACCGGCGGTCCTGCCGGGCTGCCTGCAGGGCGGCGGCGCCGCCCATGGAGTGGCCGGTGACCGCGACCCGACCGGTGTCCAGGCGTCCGGTCAGCGGGCCGGTGATCTCACCTCGGTCCAGACGGTCCAGCTGGGTGAGGACGAAGCCGAGGTCGGCGGCCCGGACAGCCGTCCAGTCAACCGCCAGCTTGGCGTCCTTGTCCCGGTCTCCGGTGGAGGCGGTCTTGGCGTGGATCGTCCGGCCGTCGGCGAGGACGACGGCGGCGGAGTCGTACGGGTGGTCGAGGGCGGCGACCACATAGCCGTGGCTGGCCAGTTCCTCCGCCCAGGCGGTGTTCTGGGTACGCACTCCGCTCGCCCCGGGAGAGAACAGCACGACCGGGAACCGTTCGCCCTCACCGGCCACCGGGGCGTCGAAGACCGAACGGGTGCGGGCACGCGGGACGCCGTCGACCAGGAAGCCAGGCAGGCCGATCCCGCCGGTGAGGGCGTCGGAAACGGTGCGCGCCTCGTGCCGCGTGCGTCCGAGGTACTGGGCCCGCTGCGCGCCCGCGGGGCTCTTCTGCGCGGGATACCAGAGCTGGACCACGACCGTGCGCCGGTCGCGCGGATCGGCGGTGAAGCCCTCGGGGCGGCGTGGGTCGGTCCACTGCACCACGTGGGCGCCGACCGCGAAACGGCCCGACGGCTCGGGGAACACGGGTACGGGAAAGGCCCAGGCGGCCACCGGACCCGTGGCGATCAGGCCGGCGCAGGCCACCGACCCCGGCAACGCCAGCCACCATCGGGCCCGCCAGGCCGGCCGGCCGGTACGGCGTCGCAGCAGGGGAGAGAGGGCGAACGGCAACGCGACGGCGGCGCCTGCCAGCACCGGCAGCATCTGCCAGCGGATCCCCACCACACTCAGCACGATCGCGGACAGCACGACAACCGCCCCCGCCGCGATCGTGACGCGTGGGCGGGCGGCGGAGGGAAGCCAGCGCGCCACCACCAGCGCGACGGCACCCAGCACGACAAGAAATTCCAGAGGGGACATGTACAGCCCCGCGATGATCTCGGTCACCCGGCCATCCTCAGGGCGGGGCACGCGATGCCACATCGATCCCGGGTCGCCATGGCATGCGACCGCAGTCGCAATCCGAGGCGTGTCCCCTGTGCGACCGCAGTCGCACCCAGGCGTCTCGCCCGTGCGACCGCAGTCGCAATCGAGCACGCCAGGTGAACGGCCGCTGTGCGACCGCGTAAGGTGGCGGGACTCCTCGTAAGGTGGGCGGGACTCCTCCTGCGGTCGTACCCCGGCGCGCTGCCGTCAGACGGTGGACTCATGCGCTTCGCGCTCCCCGCGGCCTACCGTGACAGGGCCGCGGCACACGCCGGGGAGCGCGGAGTGCGGGCTCCCCGCACCCGCCCCCGGCTGTACGCGGTGGTGGCCCCGGCCGGGGCCACCATGACGCTGAATCGACAGGGACGTGTGATGACCGAGGCGGCCGCAGAGCCCGGCGATGCCCACCCGGTGCGCTACCGGGACCGCGTGCGGCGGACGAGGACAGCCGTACGGCTGACGAGGTACGCCGGCCTGGCCTCCGTGCGAGCGGCGCGACTGCTCAGAGCCGCCCGGCGCTGGGGCCTCCGGCTGCCGCCCATGGTGTGGGACTCGCTGTTGCCGGCGCTGCTCCTGCTCAACATCGTGACCACGCGCGCGCCGCAGGAGCTCCCGGTGGCCGTGGCCCTCACCGCCGCCCTCGCGCTGCCCCTGGTGTGGCGGCGCCGGGCCCCGCTCACGGTGTTCGGCGCCGTGGCGGCCGCGGCCTTCGTCCAGTGGCTGATGGACGTCCAGCTGCCGGCGGACATCGCCTTGCTGGTGGTCCTCTACACGGCGGCCGCGAACTCGGGCCGGCGCGGCACGCTTGTCGCCGGCGCCGTCGTGGAGGGCGGGGCCCTGCTGGCCTGCCTGCGCTGGGCGACGGAAGGCGCATTCCTGACCCCCTTCGTCGCGGTGACCGCGATGGTCGTCGCCGCCGCCGTCCTGGGGGTGAATGTGCGGACCACGCGCGCCTACCTCGCGGCACTGGAGGAACGGGCCGCACGCCTGGAGCAGCAACAGGACCAGCAGGCGCGACTGGCCGTCGCCGAGGAGAGGACACGTATCACCCGGGAGATGCACGACATCGTCACCCACAACCTGTCCGTCATGGTCGCGCTCACCGACGCCGCCGTCTACGCGCAGCACCGGTCGCCCGACAAGGCCACCACCGCGATGCTCCAGATCTCCGAGACCGGCCGGCAGGCCCTGACCGACATGCGGCGCTCGCTGGGCATCCTGCGGACCGACGAACCGGACGCGGAGCGCCACCCGTTGCCCGGCATCGCGCAACTGGAGACCCTCGCCGACCAGATGTGCGCCGCCGGGCTGCCGGCCCGCGTCGAGGTCCAGGGCGGCCACACCCACATACCCGCCACCGCGCAACTGACCGTCTACCGCCTGGTACAGGAAGCCCTGACCAACACCCTCAAGCACACACCCGCCGGCACACACGCGAAGGTCCGGATACGGTGCTCAACCGAGACCGTCACAGTGGACGTCACCGACAGCGGCCCCTGCCCGCCGCTTCCCGGCGCCACACCATCCGGCCACGGCATCCCCGGCATGCGCGAGCGCTCGGCCGCCTACGGGGGGAAGTTGCAGGCCGGACCGCTTCCGGGCGGCGGCTGGAGGGTCCATACCCGCCTCTTCCTCGGCAGCGGCGGAGCGGCGTCCACATGACGATCCGCATCCTGATCGCCGACGACGAAGCGCTGCTCCGTATGGCCTTCGGCGCGGTCCTGGAGACCCAGCCCGACATGGCGACGGTCGGCGAAGCCGCGGACGGCGTCCAGGCCATACGCCTCGCCCGGCAGCTGCGCCCCGATGTCGTCCTCATGGACGTCCGGATGCCCGGGACCGACGGGATCGAGGCGACCCGGCAGGTCGTCCGGATCTCCCCGCGGAGCAGAGTGCTGATCCTCACCACCTTCGACCTGGATGAATACGCCTTCGCCGGGCTCAACGCCGGAGCCTCGGGCTTCCTGCTGAAGAACACCAGGCCCGAGGAACTGCTCACCGCGATACGCAGCGTGGCCGCGGGCGACGCGGTGGTCTCCCCGCGGATCACCCGCCGCCTGCTGGAGAACCTCCGCCCGCACATCTCCGACGGCGGCGGCGCCGACCACGACGAGCGGCTGAGCCGGCTCAGCGCCCGTGAACGCGAGGTGCTCGTCAAGGTGGGCTGCGGCCTGTCCAACACCGAGATCGCGGCCACCCTGTACCTCGCGGAGGCGACCGTGAAGGCCCATCTGGGGCGAATCCTGCAAAAGCTCGAACTCCGCGACCGGATACAGGCCGTGATCTTCGCCTACGAAAGCCGCCTCATCCACCCGGAATGACGCCGCCCCCCGCTGCCTGTCTTGACCGGCCACCAGGTTCTCCGCGCCGGCGCTGTCACCCACCGGCCACCCGCCCGCCGATCACCGCGCCAGGAGCTTTCAGCGGGGGAGAGCCTCAAGGAGGCCGAATCGCCGGGCGAACGCCGACAGCTCCTCGCGTTGCCGGTCAGGCTCAGCGGCGGCGGCGTTCACGACGACGCGGGTCACCCCCTGCGCGGCGAGTTCCTCCACCCGTCCGGCGGACATGTCGATCGACCCGAAGCGGGTGTACTCCAGAGCCTGCGGGTCCCGGCCGGCCTCGGCGGCGCTGGAGCGCACGAGCTCCCACTGAACGGCCCGCTCGTCCGGCCGGAGCGCGCCGCCGGGGAAGTAGCCGTCGCCGCGCCGCCCGGCCCTGCGCGCGGCCGCCCGGCTCGACCCCCCGATGTGGATCGGCAGCCGCGTGACCCCGTGGGGCTTGGGGAAGCTGCACAGATCGTCGAAGGAGAAGAACTCCCCGGCGAAGCTGACGCCGTCCTCGCCGCCGGCCCACAGCAGCCGCATCACGTCGATCGCCTCGTCGGCGCGGCGGCCGCGGGTGGCGAAGTCGACCCCCACCGCCACGGCCTCGCCCGGCAGCGAGCCGAGCCCCGCGGTCAACAGCCGCATCCTGCCCCTGGACAGCACGTCGACGGTGGCCAGGCGCTTGGCGAGGATCACCGGATGGTGGTACGGCAGCAGCAGCACACCGGTGCCGAGCAGGATCCGCTCCGTGGCCGCGGCGACGAAACTCAGGCAGTCGAGCGGATCGACGTACGGCAGCGACGGCGGCATCTCGTAAGGCCCCACCCTGGCCCCCGGATACAGCACGATGTGCTCGGGCAGGTACAGCGACTCGAAGCCGCACTCCTCCGCAAGCCGCGCAAAGGCCACGATCCTGTCAGGGTCGACCCCGTAATAGGGCGTGCTGTAGCTGATTCCGAACTTCATCGCCATTCCCTCAACCCGCTGACGCCGTACGTCCACGGCGTGGGACGTCCGGACCGCAGAGCCTGTCCCAGCCCGCCGATCGGCTGCCGGCCCACCCGGCGCCGCCATGCTAGAACCTTGTCATCGGCGTCAAGGCAACACGCGTTCGATCACACCGGCAGATGACCCCCGGCGCGGCCCACGGCCCTACGCGAACGCGACGGCGGCCATGCTGGAAGACGTGAAAGACGACCTGCTGCCCATCGGGCAGTTCGCGCGCCTGTGCCGGCTCAGCGTCAAACAGCTGCGCCACTACGCCGACCTGGGACTGCTGCCCCCCGCGTGGGTCGACCCCGCCAGCGGTTACCGCTACTACCGGGCGGACCAGGCACGCCAGGCGCTGTCGATCGGGCTGCTGCGCTCCCTGGACGTGCCGCTCAGCGCGATCGGCGAGGTCCTGTCGGGCACGACCGCCGTTCAGGCGCTGGAGCGGATCCGCGACGAGCTGGAGGCCGAGCTCGCGCGGCGCCGCCGCACCCTGGCCACACTGGAGCGGCTGCTGTCGCAGGGGCTGCCCTCGGCGCGGGTGCGCCTGGCCCGCGAGCGGCCCCAGCGGGTCGTGACGACACGCGAGACGGCCGCCTCCCCGCAGGACATCGGCCGGGCCACCACGGCGTGCGTGGCCCGGCTGCTGGAGCACGCGCACGCCCCCCGCGCGGGCGGCGGCCAAGATGAGGGGCCGCGGACGGCCGACGTCAGGCTGGTCGGGCTGTTCCCGGTCGAGATGGACGAGCCGATCCCCGTCACCGTCGCCCTCCGGACCGACGGCCCCGCACCACGGGGAACCAGGCAGGACGTGCTGCCCGGCGGCCTGTTCGCCCGCGCCACCCACATCGGCCCCTACGACCAGATCAACCTCACCGCCCACGCGCTGCTGGCCTGGTGCGCCGAACGCGGCCACGCACCGCACGGCCCGATCCGGGAGGTCTACCTGTCCGATCCGGCCCGCACCCCGCCGGAGCGGCTGGCCACCCGGCTGATGGTCCGGCTGGGGGAGGCGGCGCCGTGACCGCGCACCCCGCGGTGAGCGCTCCGTGCCCTTCGCCGCGCACCGGCCACAGGGCGGAACTCACGGCAGGGTGAGCACGCGCGGCCCGTCCTCGGTGATCGCCACGGTGTGCTCGACGTGAACCGCGCGGCTGCCGTCGGCGCTCGACAGGGCCCATCCGTCCGGCGCGGTCAGATAGGCGTCCCGGCCTCCGGCGAGGAACATCGGCTCGATCGCCAGCACCAGGCCGGGACGCAGTGCCAGTCCCCGCCCGGGACGTCCCTGGTTGGCGACGTGCGGGTCCTCGTGCATGGCGCGGCCGATGCCGTGCCCGCCGAAGTCCGCGGGGATGCCGTACCCCGCCCCCCGGCCCACCCGCGCCACCGCGTGACCGACGTCGCCCAGTCTCCCGCCCGGCACGCACGCGGCGACGGCCGCCTCGAGCGCGGCCTCACCCGTGGCGATCAGCTCCAGGTCCCGGGGGTCGGCCGGGCCGACGACGAAGCTGACCGCCGAGTCCCCGGCCCAGCCGTCCAGATAGGCGCCGCAGTCGACGCTCAGCAGGTCGCCCGGGCGCAGCCGGTAGCCGTCGGGGATGCCGTGCACGATCACGTCGTTCACCGAGGCGCAGATCACCGCGGGAAACGGCGTCGGCGCGAAGTGCGGCTTGTAGTGGAGGAACGCCGACTTCGCGCCGGCCTCGGAGATCACCGACGCCGCGACCTCGTCCAGCTCGAGCAGGCTGACCCCCACGGCCGCGTGCGCGCGCACCGCCTCCAGCGCCCGCGCCACAACCCGCCCCGCCTCGCGCATCGCCTCCAGCTCCGCAGCCGTCTTGATCTCGACCATGTGCCACCCTCCCGGGATCCAATACTTATACCGGTATTGTTATCACGTTTGCTAGGCTCCTGCGCATGGTGCGTCCTCCACTGACCGAACTCGACCACGAACGCGGCCACCGCCTGGGCGCGCTCCTGCGCCAGGCACGCGGCGAGCGCAGCATGACCGAGGTGGCCGCCGCCGCGGGACTGTCCGCCGAGACCCTCCGCAAGATAGAGACCGGCAGGATCCCCACCCCCGCCTTCTTCACCATCGCCGCCCTCGCCCACGCACTGGGCATCTCCCTGGACGTCCTGGCGGAGGTCTGCGCCGCCGAACGCGCCGCCTGACCCCCACAGCCCCCACGAACGAGCGACGCCGCCGCCGCGGTCGTCCACCCGGAGGGCGGGACGGGCGACGACCGCCTGAAGACGCCGGGAGACTCAGCCCAGCCACCTGAGAAGCAGGCCGACCGGTTCCTGGGCCGCGATGCCGCCGGTCTCGGCCGCGGCGGAGGGGCCTTCGCGGTGTGCGGGACGGCGGCGACGGTCAGGTTCTGGACCACGCTCTACCAGGCCGTCGACGACTGACACCGAACCCACACCCGGCAGGCCCGCCCCTCACCCCCCGGCGGGCCTGCGCAGCAACGGATGAGCCCGCATCGCCACCTCCAGCTCACCCGGCAACTCATCCCGGTAACGCCCCAACGTCGCCAGATCACTGTGCCCCAGCACCCGCCGCACCGCGTCCATGTCCACCGCGTCGGCCAGCAGATGCGTCGCAGTGGTGTGACGCAGACCATGCGGAGTGACAGAACGCCGCCGATCAGGATCCACCCCCCGCTGCACCCGGTCGATCACCGCCTGCACATCCCCCCGCGCCAGACGCCTGCCCCGCCACGACAACAACAACGCCCTGTCCGGCGGCACCTCCGTCCCCCCGGCCCGCCCCTGCGACAGATACGCCTCCAGCACCCGCGCCACATCACCCGGCAACGGCACGTCACGCGTCTTGCCGCCCTTGCCGAAAATCCGCCAGTAACGCACCCCGTCATTGGTGTAGAAATCCTCTACATCGGCCCGCACCAACTCGGAAACCCTCGGCCCCACCGTCGACAACAACAACACGATCAGCGCATCCCGCAACTCCATCCGCTGATCACGCCTACGCGCCCTCCCCGCCGCAGCCCCCTCCACCGCGGCCCCGCCCTCCGCCGCGACCTCACCACGGCCACCGCTCAGATCACGCGCCGCCCCGATCAACCCCTGAGCCTGCTCACGGGTCAGCGCCCGCCGCTGCGCACGCAGCCCCCCACGCTCCTTGGCCGTCACCGTCGCCAACGCCATCGGATTGACCTGCACCCACCCCGTCAACGTCGCATGCTTGAACAACGCCGAGACCGACCGGCGAAACCGCGCCTGCGACGACGCCGACTGCACCCCGCCGTCAGGCTCCGAACGCCGCCCGTCAGGCTTGCGCGCGAACGCCAGCAAGATCGCGTCAACATCCTCCCCGGTCAGGTCGTCGAGAACCGTCTCCTCACCCGCCAGCCCCACGAACGTGGCCACATCCCGCGCGTAGACCTCCGCCGTCGCCGGGGACAACGCCCCCGTCAGAGTCTTCGCCCGCACCAACTCCACGTAACGATCGGCCGACTCCCGCACGCTGAGACGATTCAGATCCGCTGGCCGCATGATTGCTCAGGACACCCTTCCTCGAAGATCAACCCGACCGTACCGGCAGGCACCGACACCCCGAAACCACACCCAACGACAGCCCGCCCGGCGACACCCCGCCTCACCCGCCTGCCCGCACCGCGCTCGGACTCACCCCCCGCACCCGCTTGAACGCCGCACTGAACCCGAACGCGTCGGCATACCCCACATGCCGTGCCACCGCCGCCACCGTCGTCTCCGGCCGCGCCAGCAGATCCGCCGCCAACGCCATCCGCCACTCCGTCAGATACGCCAAAGGCGGCTGCCCCACCAACGCGGCGAACCTGCGCGCGAACGCCGCCCGCGACATCCCCACCTCCCCGGCCAGCGACACCACCGTCCACCCCCGCGCCGGAGCGTCGTGGATCAACCGCAACGCCCGCCCGACCTGCGGATCGGCAAGCGCCGCATACCACCGCGGCGCATCCGCCTCCTCCCGGGCGAACCACGCCCGCAGCGCCACCACCAGCAGCACATCCAGCAACCGGTCGACCACCACCTGCCGTCCAGGCGCCAGACCTGCGATCTCCGCCCTGATCAACTCCAGCGTCGGCCCCAGCCGGGCGTCGTCACCCGGCACCACCAGCAACTCCGGCAACACCGTGAACAACCGCCTGCACAGATCCCCGCCCACCTGATAACTGCCGGTGACCGCCACCGAATCACCGTCTGGCCGGCCATAGGTCCCCGGCCCCAGCTCGTCGACCTCGCCCACGCACTCCTCACCGTAGACGAACACCATCGGCGAGGTCCCCGGCGAATCAGCGATCACGAACGGCCGCTCACCATGCGTCAACGCCACATCACCCGGACGCAACAGACGCGCCCGCCCGCCGTCCGGCACCACCCACGCCTCACCACGCACCATCGTCACCAAAACCAGGGGAGGGGGCACCACAAACCGGATCGACCACGGGGGAGACGACAGCGCCTGACAGAACATCCCGCCCCGGGCCCGCACACCGTGCAACAGATCACCGATCACGTCCACGCACCCAAGGTAGACGATCACACATGCCCGCAGGCGTAACACCTATAGAACAGTCTCAGTCACCTTGATTGGCTAACCCCCATGACCACCGACAAGCACACCCTCGTCATCGGCGGCACCGGCAAGACCGGCCGCCGGATCGTCACCCGCCTGCGCGCCCTCGGCCACCACGTCCGCCCCGCCTCCCGGACGACCCCCACCCCCTTCGACTGGGAGAACCCCGCAACCTGGGACACCGCCCTCCACGGCGCCCACGCGATCTACCTCACCCCGCACCCGTACAACCTCAACCCCGCCCCACAGATCACCAACCTGCTCTCACGCACCACCGCCCGCGTCGTCCTGCTCTCAGCACGAGACGTCCCCGACGACTTCGGCGCCGAAAAAGCCGTCAAAGCCACCACCGACGACTGGACCATCCTGCGCCCGACCTGGTTCAACCAGAACTTCAGCGAGGACTACTTCAAGGACTCCATCACCGCCGGAAACCTCACCCTGCCCGCAGGCCACGGCCTGCAACCCTTCATCGACGCCGACGACATCGCCGACGTCGCCGTCACCGCCCTCACCACCGACGGCCACACCGGCCGAACCTACGACCTGTCCGGCCCCGAACTCCTCACCTTCGCCGACGCCGTCACCCACATCTCCACCGCCACCGCACGACCCATCACCTACACCCCCGTCCCCGCGGCCGACTACCTCACCACCCTCACCGCAGCCGGCATAAACCACGACTACGCCACCCTGATCACCGGCCTGCTCCACCGCATCGCCGAAGGCGGCGACGCCTACCTCAGTGACGGCGTCCAACACGTCCTCGGCCGCCCCGCACGCACCTTCGCCGACTACGTCGCCACCACCTGGCCGCAGAAAACCCCATAACCCCGCGAACCCCAACCGCCAGCACGGCCGATCCGCCGGACCCACCTCACGAACGCAAAACCGCGGGCCGACCCCCCACGGCCCCCAGCCCCACCAGCGCCGAAACCCCAGAAACCCTCACATATAAGGACGAGTGACCGTCACCAACTCCGGAACAGCATCAGCCGTCCTGACGAAAACCGCCGACGGGGGAGTGCGCTCCCGCACATCCTCAGTCCGAATGGCCATCACCGCAGGAGGACTGCCCAGATCGCCATACCGAGCACCGACCGCCTCCGTGATCACCCTGCCCACATCACCCACCACGTCCTTGACCGAACCGTGCGCCCCGCACACGGACAGATAACCGATCAACGCCGCGAACCGCAGCTCCTCACCCGCCCCCGAACGCCCCTCGGAACCCACCAGCGGGGGAGTGCGCGGCGAATCCAACCAGAACACCCCGCCATACAGAAACCCCGCATACGACACCTCGCCCCGCCCCGGCGCCCGCACCGCGTCGGCCAGCACCCGCCCGAACCCGGCCAGGTCGGCATCCGGCGGCAGATCAGTGGTCACCAGCAACGGCACTATGAGCGAATCCAGCATCGGCAAGCACCCCTCCATGAGTCGGCTCATCGTAGGGCCCGCCACCGACAATCCCAGGAGTTCACCACCACCCGGCGCGTCGAACACACCACAGAACCGGGGGAGAGGAGAACAACACCACCCCAAAACCCCGGACACCCGCACCCCAGGAAACGCCCCCCTCCGCCGTGCCGTACCCCCGAAAGCGAAACCCCCGACCCCGCAGACGCACCCCGAGCACCCCACCCCGAACCAGCCCGCAACCAGCGCCCCTGGACGACGACCAGCCGCAACACACCACCAGCGGCACGGGGAACGAACATCCGGCGCCCATCGCCACACCGGACCGTTCACCGGCGCCGGCGACCTTCACGCCTCACGACGCCAATCGGCGACAGCATCGGAAGACCCTTCCGAAAACACCAGGACGCGGCTTTTCGGAAATTCGTCCTCGAGACCACATGAATGAGGACGCCGTCGCGCCCAGCGGGAAACCCCGCCAGAGGAAACCCCGCCGGTCAGGTCCTCGCCGTGAACCTCTCGACTGTTTTCCGTCGCGCGATTTCCCGTCGGCGCCGAGCCTCCAGAACGCGTCACAGCCGAGAGGACAGACAGATAAAGCACCCTTTCAGCTCACTTGCAGTGTTAAATCCTATACCGGACAGAATGAGGTTTCTGTCCGGTATAGGATTTAAAGGGATAAATCGACAGCCGTCGTCCCGCGAATCACATGGATCCTCGTAGGGCCCCCAACGACATCCGGCGGCACAGGAGGCGAGCGGCCGGGCACACCGGCCCGCCTGGACCCCACAGGACGACTCCGCCGCGATCACGACCCGCCCCGGACGGAGCCGGTCCCGGGTGCACCGGTCGCGCCAGCCATGATCGCTTGAGTCGGTCACGTCAGCCGGTCACGTCCTCGCCGTCCGTCCGTGTCCGGGCCGAGGACGCGGACAGCCGGACCGACGCCTACGGGAGTTCTCTGCTGGCCGGCGGCGCGGCGGTTCCCGGACGGGCGCCTGTCGTGTGGCCGCGTGGCGGGTGTCTGCAGCGTGGCGGTTCGTCTTGGGGCACCTGTGTGCTGCGGCGGTCCGGCTTCTGGGGCGTTCGGGTTTTTCCGTGATCGGCGGGGTGCGGTGCGGGTGGTGTCGCGGACTGGTCGCGGGTGCGGTGCGGGTTTTGGGTGTGGCGGGTTCGCCGGAGCCGGGCGTCTGGCCCCTTCTTCCCGGTGTTTGATGCATAATTTTACTTATGCATCATTTGGGGTCCGCTCCTCCGTCGCGTGGGTTCACGGGTTTTTCCTCCGGGTACGGGAGATCGTGATGGACGATCGTGAGCCGCTGGTTCTCATGCGGGTGCCGGAGGCGGCCGCGGAGTTCCTGTCGTCGCTGCGCACCAAGAAGCTCTCCCCCAACACGGTGGCCGGATACGACAGTGATCTGCGGATCGTCGCGGAGCTCGCCGCGGGGCGGGACGGGGTGGCGGTGGCCGACCTTGAGGTGCGGCGGCTGACGGGGCGTCTGATCAGGGGGGCGTTCGCCGAGTTCGCCGACGCTCGTTCGGCGGCCAGTGTCAATCGGGCGTGGAGCGCGTGGAATCAGTTCCTCACTTTCTGTGTGGCTGAGGGGTTGCTGGAGGGTAATCCGATGGCGGCGGTCCCCCGGCCGCGGCAGCCGGCCAAGGCGCCCAAGCCGTTGCTGGGTGACGGGACGGCGTCGGCGACGTTGCTGGAGCGGGTGGCGGCGGGGGCTCGCAGGGCGCGTGATCCGTGGGTGGAGCGTGACCTGGTGGTCCTGGCGCTCGCGTTGGTCACGGGTATGCGTTCGGCGGAGTTGCTGGGGTTGACGCTGGGTTCGATCGGCGGCTCCCCCGGTGATCGGCGGGTGCAGGTGGTCGGCAAGGGGGGCAAGACGCGGTCGTTGCCGATCGAGCCGCCTGTCGAGCGGTTGGTGGAGCGGTATTTGGAGAGTCGTCTTGCCCGTTTCGGGTTGGCGGTGCTCCCCCGTTCGGCGGCGTTGCTCGTCGACACCGGTAACGAGCCGTTGCGCCGGGGTGGGCTGCAGTATTTGGTGCGGCAGTGTTATCGCTACGCGGGGGTTCATGATCGGGTGCAGAAGGGCACTTTGGTGCATGCGTTGCGGCATGAGTTCGCGACGAGGCTGGCTGAGCGGGGGGCTTCGGCGCATGAGCTGATGGAGTTGCTGGGGCACTCCTCCATCGTGACGGGGCAGGCGTATGTGGCTTCGACGGCGCGTGAGGTGCGTCAGGCCGCGCGGGGTAATCCGGCTTATGGGGTGCTTGACCGGTTGCTGGGGGGTGAGGAGTCGTCGGCGTCCGGCGGGGTGTTGTGAGGCGGGTTTCGCCGGTGGGGGTTTCAGGCGGGGGGTTGTGGCGGGGGTGTGCGGAGTTTTCTGACCAGGCGTGAGGCGGCGCGGTGGCTCATGCCTGTTTCGCCGCGGACCAGGAAGACGGCTTGGTCGAACTGGTTGTCGGCTTTGAGGGCGAGGACTTGTTCGATGAGTTCGGGGCCGAGGCCGCCGCCGATGAGGGCGTTGCGGGGGCGTTGGGTGAGTCGTACGGCGAGCAGGATCAGGCCGACGACCGCCACCACGAGGATCGCCGTCAGGAGGATGGTGACGATCAGGTTGGGCATGGGGTGAGCGTACCCCGGTGAGGGTGTGGCCGCTCCCCCTCTTGGCCCGCTCCCCCTCTTGGCCCGCTCCCCCGGGCGGGCCGGGTGTGGGGGGCGGGGTTCGCTGGTTTGCCGGGTTCGGGCGGTCTTTGGGGCGCGGCAGAGGTGGCGCCGGGGCGTGCGGCGGCTGGGTCGGCCGAGCCCGCGCCGGTGGCGGTGGCGGTGGCGGTGGTTCGTGGAAGTGTCGTAGGTCTCTGTTACGGTCCGGGCGTGTCTGAACAACCTCTCGTCCGTGCGCGTGGTCTGGTCAAGCGGTTCGGCGATTTCGTCGCGGTCGACGGGATCGACCTGGAGGTGGCGCGGGGCGAGGCTTTCGGGTTCCTGGGGCCGAACGGCGCGGGCAAGTCCTCCACGATGCGCATGATCGGTTGTGTGTCGATGCCGACCTCGGGTGAGTTGCGCGTTCTGGGGATGGATCCGGTGCGTGAGGGGCCGAGGATCAGGGCGCGGCTGGGGGTGTGCCCGCAGTTGGACAACCTTGACCCGGATCTGAACGTGCGGGAGAACCTGACGACCTACGCCAGGTATTTCGGGTTGTCGAGGGCGCGGGCGCGGGCGCGGGCCGAGGAGTTGCTGGAGTTCGCGCAGTTGCAGGACAGGGCCGCCAGCAGGGTGGAGCCGTTGTCGGGTGGTATGAAGCGGCGGCTGACGATCGCGCGGGCGATGGTGAACGAGCCTGATCTGGTGTTGCTGGACGAGCCGACGACGGGGTTGGATCCGCAGGCGCGGCATCTGTTGTGGGAGCGGTTGTTCCGGTTGAAACAGGGGGGCACGACGCTGGTCTTGACGACTCATTACATGGACGAGGCCGAGCAGTTGTGTGATCGGCTGGTGGTGATGGACGGCGGGCGGATCGTGGCGGAGGGGTCGCCGCGTTCGCTGATCGAGACGTATTCCACTCCTGAGGTGGTGGAGTTGCGTTTCGCGGACGAGGCGGATCACAGTGGCAAGCTGGCGGGGATCGGGCGGGTCGATCCGTTGCCCGACCGGGTTCTGCTGTATGCCGATGACGGGGACGCGGCGGTCGCGGAGGTGCATCGGCGTGGGTTGGCGCCTTCGAGTGTGCTGGTGCGTCGTTCGTCGCTGGAGGATGTGTTCTTGCAGCTGACGGGCCGGACGTTGGTGGACTGAGATGGTTCGTCCGGTGGTGGCGGTGCTGGAGCGGCATCTTTTGCTGTATCGGAGGTTGTGGCGGGCGTCGGTGTTCTCCGCCGTGGTGCTGCCGGTGTTGTTCCTGGTCAGCATCGGGGTCGGGGTGGGCCGGCATGTGGGTGAGGTCGGCGGGGTGGGTTATCTGGCGTGGATCGCGCCGGGGGTGATGGCGTCGACGGCGTTTCAGGTGGCGGTCGGTGAGTCGACGTACACGGTGCTGGGGGGTTTCAAGTGGGGGCGTGGTTATCACGCGATGCGGGCGGCTCCGGTCGAGGTGCGGGACATGGTGGCCGGGTGGCTGCTGTACGTCTTGTTCCGGGTGGAGGTCGCGGTGGTGGTGTTCCTGGGGGTGACGGGGGCGTTCGGCGCGTTGCGCTCGCCGTGGGCGGTGGCGGCGCCGGTGGTCGCGGCGCTGGTCGCGTTGGCGGCCGCGGCTCCGGTGACGGCGTTCGCGGCGAGCATTGATCACGACAGTTATTTCGCGTTGTTGTTTCGGTTCGTGATGATTCCCTCGACGTTGTTCGCGGGGGTGTTCTTCCCGGTGGAGCAGTTGCCTCAGGTGGTGCGGCCGCTGGCTTACGCGTCGCCGTTGTGGCATGGGGTCGAGTTGAGCAGGGCGGCGACGCTGGGGGTGGCTCCGCCGTGGCCGGTGTGGGCGCATGTGGGGTGCCTGCTGGTGTTCTTCGTGGCCGGTGTGGTGTGGGCGGTTGCCGCCTTCGGTAAGCGACTTCAGGACTGAGGCATGGTTTCTGCGATGTTGGCCGCCCGGTTGTCTCCTTCGCGGGTGGGGGCGGTGGTCGGCCGTAACGTGGGGGCGTTGCGGTCGGGGCCGTCGTACTGGCTGGTGCTGGTTTCGGGTTTCTTCGAGCCGGTGCTGTATTTGCTGTCGATCGGTGTGGGTGTGGGGGCGCTGGTCGGTGATCTGAGGTTGCCGGGTGGCCGGGTGGTGGAGTACGCCGTGTTCGTCGCTCCGGCGATGCTCGCGGTCTCGGCGATGTCGGGGGCGTTGGCGGAGACCACGTTCAATCTGTTCTTCAAGATGCGCTATGCCAAGACTTTCGAGGCGGTTCTGGCGACGCCGGTGCGGCCGTTGGAGATCGCGGTGGGTGAGCTGGTGTGGGCGATGGTGCGTGGTTCGCTCTACACGGCTGCGTTCTTGGTGGTGATGGTGGCGTTGGGGCTGACGCGGGTGGGGTGGGCGCTGGCGGCTTTTCCCGCGACGTTGCTGGTGGGGTTGGCGTTCGGCGGGGCCGGGATGGCGGTCAGCACGTTGATGCGGGGCTGGCAGGATTTCGATCTGCTGAGCACGGGGCAGTTCGCGTTGTTCCTGTTTTCCGGGACGTTCTCTCCGGTGGGCGAGTATCCGCCGATGGTGGAGGTGCTGGTGGGGTTGACTCCGCTGTATCACGCGGTGGAGCTGGTGCGGGGGCTGGCGATCGGTGAGCTGGGGTGGGGGTTGCTGGGCGATGTGGCCTATCTGCTGGTGATGACGGTCGCGGGGCTGGCGTTCGCGGCGCGGCGCATCCATCGGACGCTGTGCGTGTAGGTCGTCGGGCGGGTCGTTCTCGCGGGTTCTTCTCGCCGGGGGTCAGGGGGTGGTGTAGGGGGTGGCGGTGATGACGGCGGTGACGGGGAGCGGGCCGTAGATGTGGGGGAAGGCCTCGTCGGAGTCTGCGGGGGTTTCCAGGCGGACGTCGAGGTCCCGGGGGTCGATGGTGAGGAGCACCAGTGGTTCGGTGACGTCGCGGTAGAAACGCTGGACGACTCCGTTGAGCTGGGTGTGGTCGGCGCAGGCGTGGATGAATCCTTCCTGTTCCAGGGTGCGGCCGAGGGTGGAGACGCGGTACTCCCCCGCTTGCCGGGCGGCGTCCCAGTCGGCGCTGAGCGCCAGGTGCAGGATGGTCATGGGGCGGGTTTCTCCTCGGGAGGGGGTTGCGCGGTCCGAGGCCAAGCTACTGAAACGGTGTGAGAGGCGTCCAGATCATGGTGGTGCGCAGGGGTGGGGTTCGGCCGCGCTGAGTGCCGAACGGCCGGTCAGCCGGTTTCAGGGGTGCCGGGGGCCGTTCGCATCGCCGTGAGGCCGAGGCGCGCGTGGGCGGGCTGTTCGGTCATGACCATCGTGGTGCTCGCCGAGGACGAGGTCCTTCTTCGTGGGGCGTCGGCGCCGCCGCTCCCCCTGGAGGGTGAGACGGCCGTGCTCGCCGAACCCGTGTCCGGACGCGGCGAAGATGGCATCGGGATCTGTTCCCGACGTGGGCGCTGCCGCTTCGGTGGGTGTTGAGATGCCGGTGCTCGCGTCATCGAAGTCGGCGGTACCCGGTCGGAGATCAAGTTTCGTCGGGTGGAGGGTATGACTCCCACGTTCGAGGTTGTTTCGGCCCAGGGTTGCCGGCGGAGCCTTCGGGGGGTCGGACACCGTGCGCTTGGAGCCGGGAGAGGATCAGCTTTCGGAGCTCGCGTTCTTGCGTGGCTGTGTCGTGACACCCTGTGCGGTCGGCGGCCGCGGCCCAGCGGTCGAGGACGTCGATCGCGAGAAGCCATTGAGTGATCGTAAGTTTGGGTTTGACGATCTCGTCCGGTGGCGGCCATGAGCCGGAGCCGGGAACGCCGGGCGTCCAGTGGGCGATCTGATCCCAACCGGCCCTGCGGACGCTGCGCGCGAGATCGGCTCGCCGGCGATTGCCGTCCACTGTCTCGACGCCGGCGTCATTGTCCATGCACGCGTCGATGAGCCCCCACTGGCGGAGAGACATCGTGATGATCAGGCCGACACTCATGTCGGGCATGGTGCCGAGATCGCGAAGGGTGGTCAAGGCGGATCAGAAGGAGGCGCCGGGTATGGCGGCCCCGAGGATGGGGCGGCGAAGGTGTTCTGGGGTGATCATGACGCCGGTGATCCTGCCGGCAAGCGTCAGGGCCGCCGGGATGGGATTGTCGATGTGGTCGTCGGCGGCCGGATCGATGCCCAGCTCGCGGAGGTGACGATTGAGCCGGTCGGGATCCGCGCCATGCCTGTCGACGGGAAACCGCGGGTTGATGCCGGTGACGAGTTCGCCGTCGACGGCATAGGCGACGAGGTGCTGGGCGTAGTCATGCCGCTGCACCGCCACGGCCTCTCCGCCGTCGCGCGACAGGGCGTCCAGAGCCTCTCGTTGCGCGCCGCGCCAGCCGCAGTCCTCGATCGCGACAGTCCAGTCCCCGACCCGTCTCACGGTGATGATCTCTGGTCCTTCCGGATAGGAGTACTCCCCGTCCTCGATCAGCCGGATGTCCTCGTCCGCGGCGCCGAGCCGGCGCAGCACCTCGTGCTCGTCGAGCCCGCGAACGAAAACGACCGTGTAGATGTCCCCGAGCTGGCCCTCCCGCAGCCACCGGTAGTCCTCCGGCGACGCGCCGGGGGTTCTCGCGGTGGCGTGGACCATCTCGGACTCCGTCTGCTCGTAAGCCTCGGGATGGGCGGCGAAGAAGGCGTCGGCGATCTCCGGTGCGATGCCACCGCGCTCGCTGATGGCGTAGCCCTTCGCCTTCGCCCATGTGCGGATGCGGCGGGAGGTGTCACGGGAGATCGTTGCCTGGCGGTAGGTGACGCGGAGGGGGGTGAAGTCGGCATCGGACATGATCGGAAACCTACCGACAGGAAGGCCTCCCCCGGTGCGGCGGTTCGACCACCAGGGCCAGGCGCCGAAGCAGGCCCGCCGCCACTTCTCAGCCACCGCTGTCACATTCGTCATCGCTTGCGGCGACCGGCTAACGGGTTGAGAGACGCCGGGCAATGGCGGCCGGTCTGGTCCAGGCCGGCCGCCTATCTGGAAAGGATCATGACCTCATCTTGGTGACAATGATCACAAGCGGTCCTTCGCAGGCGACAGTCGTCCCTGGGGACAAAGGACAGTCGTCGCTGGGCGAGGGGTGCCGAGGCCCTGGAGGCGACGGACGTTCAGTGACACTTGTGTCTGGGAGTCACGCGCAAGCGCTGCCAGGTGATTTGCCGAACTGCCGGCTTCAGGGCAGCCGGACAGCCCGTGTCGTTCCCGTGGTTCCACTTGCGAGGGGTGTCGAAAGCGTGTTCCACTGATCGGCATGCGATGGGACGCGCCTGCCCTGCTCGCCGAGCCCGCCGAGACCAGGCCGCGGATCGAGCGCACCGCGGTGATCCGGGTTCACGGCGCGCTGACCTGTTATGAGGTGCAGGCTCGCGCCGCGCTCGAGCGCACCGCGGACGGCTGGTCGGTCAGTCCCTACCGGGGGTGCGCCCAGGGGTGCCGCTACTGCTCGGTGCGGCGCGGTCACCGTCATCTCGGCCTGGACTCCGGCGCCGACTTCGACTCCCGGATCGTGGTGCGCACCAATGTCGTGCGGCGGCTGCGCGCCGATCTGGCGTCCCGGTGGGACGGTGAGCACGTCACCGTCGGCGTGGCGGGTGACTGCTATCAGGGGGCCGAGGAGATCTACCGGCTGATGCCCGGTGTCATCGCCGCGCTGCGTGAGGCCGGGGCGCCTTTCACGGTGTACACCAAGAGCACGCTGATCCTGCGTGATGCGGATCTGCTGGCTGCGGCCCCCGGCGCGGGCGTGGTGGTCTCGATCGCGTTCGTCGACGACCGGGTGCGCCGCAGTGTGGAGCCGGGCGCGCCGGGGGCGCAGAAACGGCTGGAGCTGGTGGCCGAGCTCAATGAGCGCGGGGTGCCCAGCGGGGTGGCGATGGCGCCCATCCTGCCGTTGCTCACCGACTCCCCCGACCAGCTGGCCGCCACCGTGCGGCGTGTCGCCGCGGCGGGGGCGGTCAGTGTCGCCCCGCAGGTGCTGCGTCTGCCGCCCGGCGCGCGGGAGTGGTATCTCGCCTGGGTCGAGGAGCATCATCCGGCGCTGGCCGCCCGGTACGAGGAGCTGTACGGCGGGGGGCCGGACGCCGAGCCCGGCTATGTGCGGGGTGTCACCGGTCAGGTGCTGCAGCTGGCCGCCCGGTACGGCATGGGGCCGACCAGGCCGGAGCAGCCTCTGCCGCTGGCGTTGCCCGCCCACCCTCAGCTCACCCTGTTGTGAGCCGGGTCGCATGGTGGTCGGCGCCGCCCCCCTTCCGGCACGCCTTCCCCGTCCGCGGCAGGAGCGGCGGGGAAGGGTGCCGGAAGGGGGGCGGCGCGCTCACGCCTTGATGGCGCTGCCCTTCTTCCACTCCTTGAACGGCATCTGCCAGAAGCCCCAGCCGTTGTTCCACTCCAGTTCCCGGTCGGTGCCGGTGATGTTGATCACGTCGCCGCGCTGGACCTGGTCGTAGAACCACTTGGCCTGGTCGGGGCGGGCGTTGATGCAGCCGTGGCTGACGTTCTGGCGGCCCTGGGCCCAGACGTTGTTCAGGGCGTGGACGTACTCGCCGCTGTTGGAGAAGCGCACGGCGTGGCCGATCATCAGGTCGTAGTAGCCCGGGTCGCCCTTCTTGCGGCCCGGGGAGATCATGCGTTCGGGGTTGGCCTTGCCCATGGTCAGGTGCACGCCGCTGGTGGTGGTGTACTCCCGGGTGTCGGCCTTGCCGGCGCTGATCAGCATGGTCTGCACGACCTTGCCGTCCCGCTTGACGATCATCTTGTGCTTGCGGGTGTCGACGGTGGAGATCTGGGCGGCGCCGATGCGGATGACCTTGCTCAGGTCCTTGACGCCGTACATGTCCTTGCCGCCCTGGACGCCCTTGATGCGGGCGGTGAAGGTCACCTTCTGGTGGGCGGGCCAGAGCTTGGCGGTGCGGTAGATGACGGTGCTGTCGTTGACCCACCGCCAGGCTCCGGGGACCGGCTTCTCCGCCTTGACCTCCAGTGCCTTCTCCACGGCGGCCTTGTTGACGACCTGCTGGTTGAAGGTGACGATGATCGGCGCCCCCACGCCGACCTTCTCCCCCTTGATCGACGGGGTCACGTCGGCCACCATCAGCTCGACCTTCGGCTTGAGCGTCTTGAAGGAGCTGTTGGCGGTCGTGCCGTCCACCGCGCGCACCGAGACGGTGTAGGTGGTGGAAGGTTCCATCGGGACGGTGGAGACCCACTTGGTGCGGCGGGCGTCGAAGTCGCCCTCCAGCCGGTGGCCGCGGCTTTCGACGGTGACCTCCTCCAGCGCGCCGCCCGCGGCGGTGACGACGACCTTCTTGTCCGGCCGTACGGGCGCGCCGCCTTCGGCGGGGCTGATCTTGATGATCGGGGCGGCCGGTTTGTCCGGGGCCTGGGAGGCGCCGGAGCTGGGGCCGTCCGCCGCGGGGGTCTCCGATGAGCCGCTCGAGCAGGAGGTGACGAGCATGCCGGCGGCCAGGGCGAGCCCGATCAGCGGTGTTCTGAGGCCACGACGTTCCACGTTTAGCACAACTTTCTCCCCCACAGCCGCAAAGTGCGTCTAAAAACTTTAATAGGTGATGCGCGGGAGCTGTGCACGGTTCGTGAGAGTTAGATCACATTTAGGTCAATTCTCGTGGGGTGATACATGCTGACCGCCGACCAGGGGAAACCATGCCGATCACGCCCGCCCGCACCCCCGGGCCGCCGGCTCCGCGACGATGCGGCGCCGCAGGGCGCCGACCGCCCCGAACAGCGCCGATGCCGCCCCGTCCGGGGAAGGACGGCGATCGCCCGGGTCTCGGAGGCGTCAAACGCTCCGCCCTGGGCATGGGCAGGCGCGGGACCGCCTGCCCGAGGTCCGGGCGGGACGTGATCGCATCGCCGTGGCGCGCGCCGAAAGATAGGCTCGGTTGAGCATCTCGAAACGGAGGGTGGGGACGATGACCGCAGCACGACCCACCGATGACGCCACTCGCGTCGGAGGCGAGAGCCTCGCCTCGTCCACGCGGGCGCCAAGCCAGGAACCGAGCCGCGAGCCGGGCGGAGAACCCGGCCCGGAGCTGCTGCGCGCCCTCGTCGAGGCCAGCGGCGAAGGCGTGGTGCTCTGCGACCCCGCCGGCGTCGTCGTCATGCTCAACGCCGCCGCGGCCCGGATGGCGCCGGAGGTCACTGTCGGCCGGCCGGCCGCCTCGGGCGGGGCCGGGGCGCTGTTCGACCGTGGCTGCCCCGAAGGCGACAGCCGCGAGGCCGCCCACGGCCCTCGCCGGCTGCGGGTGCGCCGCGAGGCCTTCGGCGTCTCCCATCACGCCTGGTACCTGCGCGACGTCACCGCCGAGTCCGCCAGAACCGACGCGCTGCTGGCCGAACGCGGGCGCACCCGCTTCCTGGCGGAGGCGGGCCCCCGCCTTTCCGCCTCGCTCAACACACGCCGCTGCGCCCGCGCCACGGTCGAGCTCGCCGTCCCCTTCCTGGCCGACACCGCCATGGTCGTGCTGCCTCCCGCGGGACGTCGCCAGGCGGCCTGGCTGCGCGCCAGCGCCGCCAACCGCTTCCTGGAGGAAGGCGCCATCAGCACGGCCACGACCGTGCAGGTGCCCGGCCTGGCCGAGGCGCTGGCGGGCTTCCCGCCGGTGCCCAGCCGCTGGCTGGATCCGGGCCAGGTGCCCCAGTGGCTGCTGCCGGAGGGGTTCGGCCGGGCCGGGCACCTGCTGGTCACCCCGCTGCCCGGCAACGGGGTCGCGGCCGGGGCGCTGGTGCTGGCCCGCCGTGAGGACGGCGAACCCTTCGACGAGGAGGCCGAGACCCTGGTGCGGGTGTTCGCGGCCAGAGCGGGCACGGCCATCTCCGCCGCCGCCCTGTACCAGGAGCAGAGCGCGACCAACGCGATCCTGACCAGCGGCCTGCTCCCCCCCGAGCTGCCCGAGCTGCCCGGCGTGCGGCTGGCGGGCTCGCTGCGCGCCGCCCAGCAGGCCGGGCTGATCGGCGGCGACTTCTACGACGTCTACCTTCCCGGCTCCCACCCGGGCGAGGAGGCGCTGGTTGTCCTGGGCGACGTCTGCGGCAAGGGAGCCCGCGCCGCGGTGCTGGCCGGGCAGGTCCGCCAGTCCCTGCGCACGCTGCTGCTGCTGGAGGAACGCCCGGAACGGCTCGTGCCGCTGCTCAACCGCTCCCTGCTGGCCTCCTCCTCCCCCAACCCCTACGTCACCCTCGCGCTGGGCGCCCTGCGCACCGCCCCGGACGGCCACGTCCGCCTGGAGCTGGCCGTCGCCGGGCACCCCTCGCCCCTGATCCTGCGCCGTGACGGCACCGTGCAGGAGGTCTCCGCCCGCGGTTCGCTGCTGGGCGCGCTGAAGACCACCGTCCTGACCCCCGCCACCGTCGACCTGGCCCCCGGCGAGGTGTGCCTGTTCTACAGCGACGGCATCACCGAGGCGTTCGGCGGCCCCAGCGGCAAGGAGATGTACGGCACGCAACGGCTGAAGAACGCCCTGTCGACCTGCCTGGGCATGCCGGTCTCCGCCGTGGTCGAACGACTGGAGCAGATCAGCACCGACTGGCTGGCCGGCACCACCCAGGACGACCGGGCGCTGCTGGCCGTACAGGCGGAGCCCGCCCGATGAGCCGCCTCGCCACCGCCCCCGGCGACCTGCTCGCCGCCGGAGAACAGTACCTGGAACGCATCGGCCAGGCCGACGAGTTCGGCGCCGTCGACCTGGTGCTCGGCCTGCTCGGCGACGGCGTGCCCGCCGAGAGCCTGCTGCTGGAGCTCATCGCGCCCGCCCAGCGCCGCGTCGGCGAGCTGTGGGCGGCCAACCGGTGGTCGGTGGCCCGCGAGCACGGCGCCACGGCCGTCAGCGAACGCGCCATCGCCGCGATCGCGGCCAAGGCCAGGCCCGAACCCGCCCTCGGCAGGATCACGGTGGCCTGCACCGACGGCGAATACCACGCGCTGCCGACCCGGCTGCTGGCAGAGGTGCTGCGCCTGCGCGGCTGGCGGGTCGACTTCCTGGGCGCCAGCGTGCCCGGCCCCCACCTGATCACCCACCTGCACCAGACCGGCCCCGACGCCGTCGCGCTGGGCTGTGCCCTGCCCACCCGGCTGCCTCGCGCGCACGCCACGCTCACCGCCTGCCAGGCCGTCGGGGTGCCGGTCATCGTCGGCGGGTCGGGCTTCGGGGCCGACGGCCGTTTCGCCAGGCTGCTGGGCGCCGACGGCTGGGCCGCGACCGCCGACGCCGCCGCCGACCGTCTGGCCGACACCGGGCTGCCCGCCTTCCCCTCCCCCCGCGACACGCTGGCCCACCTGTCGGACGAGGAGTACACCCTCCTGACACGCCGCCGCGGCGACCTGCTCACCGGCGCGATGGCCACCCTGACCGCCGCCTACCCGCCGATGGCGGCCTACACCGCCCAGCAGCTGGAGTCCACCGCCGAAGACCTCGGCCACATCCTCGACTTCCTGTCCGCGGCCCTGTACGTCGACGACACCGGGCTGTTCACCGACTTCATCGCCTGGACCACCGGCGTGCTGCTGGCACGCGCGGTGCCCGCCAACGCGGTCAAGGCGGGCCTTCGGATTTTCCACGACGAGCTGCGAGACTTTCCCCGCGCCCGTCTCATGCTCATCCAGGCGATCGAGGCGGCGCACGGCGCCGACGTCGAGTTGGAGATCTGACAGTAGATGCTCGAGAAGACCCCCTTTCGCACAGAGGTGCACAGCACCGCTTCGGACACCATGCTGCTGGTTCTCACCGGCGACCTGGACTACGACACGGCCGCCGACCTCTTCACCCTGGCCGAGGGCCTGTTCCCCGGGCAGGCGCGCCACCTGGAGCTGGACCTGTCCGGCCTGAACTTCGTCGACTCCTCGGGGGTGGCGGCCCTGATCAACGTCTACAACGCCGCCCACGACCACGACGCCACCATGCGCATCGTCGCCCTGACCTCCTACCTGCGCCACCTGTTCCGGGTGACCGCCCTGGACCAGGTGTTCGAACTGCCCGCCGAAACCCACCCCTGAGGGACCCGCCCGGGCCGGGTCGGCGCGATCGGCCCCGAGGCGGCCGCCTGGCATCAGAGTCCGCTCCGCGTTCACGAAGAGTCACGGAGCGGACCTGGCGGTGGCGGTCTGGACGGGCGGCCTGACCGAAGGCGCAACATGGTGACCCTCACCGAGGCGGATGAGCGGGCCGCCCGAGCCCGGTGACCCGCCGAGGCCGGCGCGACGGCTGTCATACGTCTCAGTCGTGGCGGGGCAGGCCGGACACCTCGTGATCGGCGTGGAACAGCGCCTCGGCGATCAGCGCGCGCACATGGGCGTCACGGGCCTGGTACAGCACCCGGCGCCCGGCGCGGCGGGTGCGCACCAATCCGGCCAGGCGGAGCTTGGCCAGGTGCTGGGAGACCGACGGCCGGGCCACGCCGAGCGCCGCCGCCAGGGAGCCGACGTCGTACTCCCCCGCCGACAGCAGCCACATCAGCCGCAGCCGGGTGGCGTCGCTGAGCATGCGAAAAGCCGCGGTGGCGGCGTCCACCTGCGCGCGGGTGGGTTGCTCCTGCGCGAGAGTCGCACCTGATCCGTTGTCGCGTACGTACATGAATACCTATTATCCGGGCACAGGGACCGCTCTCACGGCGAGGTGCACCGATGACGGATCCGAACCCCCCGCGGCACGAGCACGAGCATGGACACGAGCATGGGCATGGGCATGGTCGTCAGAGCCGGATCAGGCGGTTGCCGGCCGTACTCGCCCATGCCTTCGCCCCGCACAGTCACGACAGCGCCACCAAGACCGACGCGGCGCTGGAGTCCAGCCGCCACGGCCTGCGAGCGCTGGTCATCTCGTTCGCCGCGCTGATGGCCACCGCCGCCCTCCAGGCGGTCATCGTGGCCCGCTCCGGGTCGGTGGCACTGCTGGGCGACACCCTGCACAACCTCGCCGACGCGCTGACCGCGCTGCCGCTGGGCGTCGCGTTCTGGCTCGGGCGGCGGGCGGCCACCCGCCGCTTCACCTACGGCTACGGCCGCGCCGAGGATCTGGCCGGCATCGTCATCGTGGCGCTCATCGCCGCATCGGCCGCCCTGGCCGGATACCAGGCCGTCAAGCGCCTCATCGACCCCGCCGAGGTGCGGCTTCTGGGGCTCGTGGCCGCGGCCGGCGTGGTGGGTTTCGCCGGCAACGAACTGGTCGCCCGCTACCGGATCCGGGTCGGCCGGCGGATCGGCTCGGCCGCGCTGGTGGCCGACGGCCTGCACGCGCGCACCGACGGCCTCACCTCCCTGGCCGTCGTGCTGAGCGCCGCCGGAGCCGCGCTCGGCCTCCCGCTCGCCGACCCGATCATCGGGCTGCTGATCACGATCGCGATCTGCCTCGTGCTCAAGGACGCGGCCCGGCAGATCTGCCACCGGCTCATGGACGCCGTCGACCCCGCCCTGGTCGAGACGGCCGAACGCATCCTGGCCGGCGTGCCCGGCGTCGAGAACGTCGGGGCGGTACGGCTGCGCTGGATCGGTCATGCGCTGCGCGCCGAGGTCGAGATCGCCGTCCGCCACGACGCGACGCTCCTGCAGGCGCACGCGGTGGCGGTGGCGGCCGAGCACCGGCTGATCCACGAGTTGCCGCACCTGCGCGCCGCCACGGTGCACGCCGACCCCGACGGCCCGCCCGGCGCCGACCACCACGCGATTCTGTCCGCCCACCGGTGAGACGGCACCCCACCCGCGGCGATCACACGCGCACGGCCAGACCGGACTTTGCCGCCGATATCGCTCGGGCCCACCGTCGCCCTCGGCCGGACCGCCCGGACGCCGCCGGCCGCCACGGTACTCTCCAGGAGTGATCAAGGTGCTGCTCGCCGGCGAGGAGACCCTGATCCGGGCGGGTGTGCGGGCTGAAGGTGAGAGACCGCGTCCAGGCGGCCGTGCCGGCGGGCGAGGCAGCGCTGATCCCGCGCGGCCGAAGGGACGATTCGCTCAGGCGTCGCGCCTGCGCATCACCCACACTCCCGCGACGACCGCCGCGACGGCCCACGCGGTGAGCACGAGGCCGAAAGCCGGCTCGCCGGCCATGAAGCGCTCACCGGCGGGGCCGGGGGTGAAGCCCGCGACCGTGACGAGGAGCTCGACGTCCAGCGACCCGGCGACCCCCTGCAACCCGAGAGGGAGCACGTACAGCAGGACGAACAGCACCGTGACGGTCCCGGCCGACCGCCGGATCAGCGTGCCGAGTCCGAGGGCCAGCGCGGCGACGAGCGCCATGTAGGCAGCCATGGCCAGGATCCGCCCCGCCACCTGCCCGGCGTCGAATTCCCAGTATCTCTGCAGCAGTGGCGCGCTGGCCGCCACGCCGAGCACGGCGGTGAGCCCTCCGGCCACGAACACCGCGGCGCCCACCACTGCCGTCTTGGCCAGCAGCAGCCGGGTCCGGGACGGCGTGCAGGCCAGCGTCACCACGATGCCACGGGTGGCGTACTCACTGGTCACCGCCAGCATGCCGAACGATCCGAAAACGAGCTGCACCCACTCGACACCCTCCAGGACCGACGACACCGGCTCGACCGGCCGGCCCTGCCCCCGCAGGAAACCTGCCGTGTCCTCCGCCTCCAGCACCGCCACCAGCAGCATCGTCAGCAGAGCGCCACCGGCGAACCACCAGGTGGAGCGGACAGAACGAAGTTTCAGCCACTCGGCGGAGACCGCGCGAGCCAGGGCGTTCACCTCTGAGCCCCGTACTCGGCGCTGTTCGCGGTCAGCCGCATGTACGACTCCTCCAGCGAGGACTCGACGGGCCGCAGCTCGTACAGCACCAGCCCCAGCTCATGCGCCCGCCGGCCGATCTGCTCACTGGTGTGGCCGGTGACGGTCAGCTCTTCGGGGCCGGTCCAGCGTGCGGCGGGCAGCACGCCGGCCAGCGGCAGCAGCCGCGGTCCGCGCACCCGAACCCCGGCGCCGGCGGCCAACCTCTCCATCGACTCGTCGGCGAGCAGCCGGCCCCGGCCGAGAACGATCAACCGGTCGGCGGTGCGCTCCATCTCGCTCATCAGATGGGAGGAGACGAAGACCGTGCGGCCCTCGGCGGCAAGCGATCGAAGCAGGGTGCGGATCCAGCGCACCCCGTCGGGGTCGAGGCCGTTGACCGGCTCGTCCAGCATCAGCACCTGAGGATCGCCGAGCAGGGCGCCCGCGATGCCGAGCCGCTGGCTCATGCCCAGGGAGTACGTGCCGGCCCGGCGGCGGGCCGCGTCGGTCATCCCGGTGAGAGCGAGGACCTCCTCGACCCGGGAGAAGGAGATGTCCTGGCTCAGCGCCATGGCGCGCAGATGGTCCCGTCCGCTGCGGGCCGGGTGGACCGCCCTGGCGTCCAGCAGAGCGCCGACGGTCCGCAGCGGACGATCGAGGTCCGCGTAGCGGCGGCCGCCGATCAGGGCGGTGCCGCAAGTGGGGGCGTCCAGCCCCAGGATCACACGCATGGCGGTGGACTTCCCTGCACCGTTCGGGCCGAGGAAACCGGTGACCGTGCCGGGGGTGAGCTCCAGGGTGAGGTCGTCCACGGCGGTCTTGCCGCCGTAGCGTTTGGTCAGTCCGTCCAAGGTGATCATCAGGTTCCTTCCCGTGGGCTGGCCGCCACGACTTCGACGGCCCGAAGGATCGCATCGCTCATGGACCTCGACCGTAGGAATCCAGAGGGTCCGCGGTCATGGACGATCGGCAGCGGGCGCCCCTGACTTTCGTCAGGTGCCGCCAACGGTGGCGCCGCGTAGCGTGACCGCCATGAATCGGTTGCGGGACATCGTCGTGAAGGCGTTCCCAGGCGGCGAACAAGGCGCCGATCTGCTGCTGTGGCTGGCCGTCACCGTGCCGGTGTTCACGGCGAACGAATCCCCCGAAGTGGAGCAGCACCCCTGGCTCCCGCTGCCCTGGATGAAGATCGCCGCCGTGCCGCTGCTGGCGCTGGCCGTGGCCGTGGGACGGCGGCGGCCGGTCCTGGCGGCGGCCGTGCCTGCGGCGCTGGCAATGACGGTGACCCCGGAGCTGTACACCGACAACTTCATGATCGCCCAACTGCTGCTGGCGTTCCTGCTGGGACGGCGGGCCGCCGGCATGCGTCCAGGACTGCTGCTCTTCACCGGGGTGTGCCTGGCCGGGCTGGCGGAGGTCAATCTCATCCCCGGCGTCACACTGTCGAACTGGCTGTCGCTGATCACCACCGCGGTCACGACCATCATGCTGCCCTGGCTGGCCGGACGGTACGTCCGCCAGCACGACGACCTCGTCCGTACCGGATGGGAGCTCGCCGAGCGGCTGGAGCGGGAGCAGGACCTGATCGGCGAGCGGATGCGCCTGGTGGAGCGGTCCCGGATCGCCGGCGACATGCACGACTCGCTGGGGCACGAGCTGAGCCTGGTCGCACTGCGCGCCGCCGTACTTCAGATGCACCCGGGAATGGACGAGTCCGCCCACAAGGCCGCCGCCGAACTGCGCGTGTCCGCCGCCAAGGCCACCGAACGACTGCGCGAGATCATCGGAGTGCTGCGAGAGGACGGCGAGCCCGCCCCCGTCCTGCCGTCCGGCGACACCGTGGCCGCACTGGTCGAGCGGGCCGCCGCCGCGGGGATGACGGTGCGGCTGGACGGCGAACTGGGGCCGCTGCCGCCGATGACCGACCGGGCGGCGTACCGGGTGGTGCAGGAGGCCCTGACCAATGCCACCAAGCACGCGCCGGGCGCCGCGGTCACCGTGCGGCTGAGCACGGACCCCACAGCCGGGGAGGCGGAGGTCACCGTGGTCAACACGGCGCCCCCCACCCGGCCGCTACCCGGTGCGGGATCCGGCGGCTACGGGCTGGTAAGCCTGGACGAGCGGGTCCGGCTGGCCGGAGGCACACTGCGGACACGACCCGCCGACGGCGGCTTCGCCGTCACCGCCCGGCTGCCGCTCACCCCCGGGGCCGCGGCCACGCCGCCCGACTCCCGGGGGGAGCTCGCCCTGGCCCGCCGCAAGGTACGGCGCAGCGTGATCGACGCGATCTGGATGCCGGTCGCGGCGGCCGCCGCCCTGATGCCGCTGACCTCCGGCTACGACCTCTACATCGCGCACCGCTCGGTGCTGGACGCCGAGGTGTACACACAGTTACGCCTCGGACAGCCCCTGCCGTCACTGGAGCCGCGACTGCCGACGCACCAGGCTAACGACGACAGACGGCCGACAGGCACGCCCGCGGATCCGCAAGGCGCCGACGAGTGCCGCTTCTACCGGATCACGGCGAACTCGCCGACGTCGGCGTACCGGCTGTGCTTCACCGGCGGACGGCTGTCGCACAAGGACGCGGTGTCGACCGTACGGCGCTGACGGCCACGGCCCGGCGGCACGGGGCGGGACGCCGCCTGAGTTCCTTGGCTCCTACGCCCCGGAGAAGCGAGACAGACCGCGCTGGCTCGCGCCGCTCGGACACCGACGGCGAAATCATCCCCACCGGCAAACGCAAAAGGCACGACTCCTCCCTCGTCAGCGTCCGGTCAGGCACTCCCGCACCGCCGCGACGAGCCGACCGGCCCGCCCGTCGCCATGGCCGATCATCCGGTTGGCGACATAGCCGAAGCCGACCCCGAACTCGTCGTCTCCGAAGGCGAACTGGCCGCCCGCGCCGTCGTTGCCGAAACTGCGCCCGCCGAGCATGGGCCGAAACCGGGGCGCGTCGAGCAGGAAACCCGCCCCCCACCGGGCTCCCACGTCCGGCAACCCCGACCACGACGCCCCTGCGGACAACTCCCGCACCGCGTCCGTGACGGTGTCCCGGGCGAGCAGCCGCGCCGAACCGCCGACCCCGGTCGCAGCCGCCGCGTACAGCGTCGCCAGGCCTCTCGCCGACGAGACGGCGCCCGCCCCGGGAAGCTCCGCCGCGAGCAGCGCGGGGTCGTTCCAGCCGTGGGGCTCCCGCAGGCCGGGAAAGACGAGCGCCCCGTTCATCGTCACCATGCGTATGATCAGCGACTCGGGGCCCGGCATCGAAGGCCGCCCCTCGGCCTCGACGAGCCGGGCCAGCCGTCCGGCCTCACTGCCCGGCAGGCCGAATCGCCCGGAACGCTACATTGCCTAGATATATTAGGCAAACAGCTACAGGCATCAGGAAAAGAGAGGCGGCGAACGGACTCACCCAACCACCCCTCCCCCAGAAACCCCCTGCGGCGACAGAGCAGACGCCGATACCTCACCGTCGGCCACCCGCTGAAAGCACGGGCGGGCATCCACCAGCCGAGCGCCGCAGGCGACCGCGACGGAGGCTTCAGCGAAAGTCAACGGCGCGACTCGGCACACACGGCGGCAACCAGGCTGTCGACGGCCAGGAGACCGATGCCCTCCTCAGGCCCACCCGGCGAAGAACTCCGCCGGCACCGGTCGACGGGCGTCACCTCTCGGCCGTGCCGGTCTTCCCGCCGACGGACTCCTGACAGATGTCCGCCTAGGTGCGCGAATCCTTGATCAGGCCGTCGCAGAAGGCGGCGACATCATCGCCGACGAGCTCCAGGACCCCCCTGCCGGCCGCGACACCCTCCTCGAAGAAATCGATGATCCCCGAGAGCAGGGACCCGTCAAGCAAGTCGACCGGTCCGACCTTGAAGACGTACCTCTGAATCTCCTTGTAGACGATCCGATAGTCCGGCGGAAGCGCCTTGACCCGCGCCATGTGCGCCCGCCACTGCCTCTTGCCCTCGACGATGTCCTGGACGCCCACGTCAGCCTCCCAGCCGGCCCAATTTCCTTGCGACATTCCTGTTCAACCGCGCACGCCACCGGTCGCGATGACTCCGGGCCCCCTCTCCGCCGGCCAGCGCCGCGCAGAAGCCCCCGATGTCGCCACCCAGCACCTCGTGAACGCTCCACCCATCGAACGCCGTCTCTTCGAGCAGCCCCAGAGCACCGTCGAGAATCGGCGTCAGGTTTCTACCCGTGAAGTCCGAGTAGAGAGAAAGATGACCCTTGATCTGTTCCCACGCCGCCCGACAGTCGGCCGGCAACGCCTCGGCCCGGGCTTCGAACGCCTTCCATTCCCTGGTGAGATCACTGCCTGTCACGGTCTCCCAGAAGTTCATCTCCCGCCCTCCTTGAGCTTGTCGAGCCGTGACGTGATGTACTCCCACTTCGCCCAGAACGTTGCGAGTTCTTCGCGCCCCGCCTCGTTGAGCGCATAGAACTTGCGCGGCGGGCCCAGCCCGGACGGTCGCTTCGTCACCTGGACGAGCCCCTTCTTCTCCAGCCGCAGCAGGATGGTGTAAACCGTCCCCTCGACGACGTCGGCGAAGCCGAGTTCGTTCAGCCGACGCGTGATGGCGTACCCGTAGGTCTCCTCGCCGCCGATGATTTCGAGCACGCAGCCCTCAAGCGTGCCCTTCAACATCTCCGTCAGGTCGTCCATCGTGGGTCCTCTTCGATTCTCCTGGTACTTGGTGGTACCGAGTACCACTATACGGTACCACCGAGTAGTGGACCAATGCCCAGCAAGAGGCGAGCGCAGACCACGGAAGCGATTCGAACCACCGGCGCCGCACCCGGTGCACGGCAAGGGAAAGGACTGGAGGTTCGCCGGACTTCCGCCCCCACCGGGACCCCGCCTCCGGAGAAGCCCGACGAGAGCCTGACTCAGAGATCGCCGAGCTCCCCGAGCGGCCTCGTCCAGTACTCCTCGCTCACACACTCGCCGTTGAGAAGAGCCAGCGTGTCGGAGACGGCACGGCCGGAGTCAATGGCGGCATGCATGATCCGGGTGAAAGTCCTGTACGCCTCGTCCTCACCGACACGCAACGTCCCGCTGTCCATGAGCCGATACCAGTACCTCTGCTCGACCTCGATGCGGTCGAGGAGCTGGTCGCGGCTGAGCGTGCGGGCTTCTTCGATGGTGAGCCGTTCGAAGCGTGGCATGTGGTGATTGTCGCATCAAGCGCCGCAAATCCACCGACTCCCCCGCCCGGCCCTGTTTTCAGGTGATGAGCCTTCAGGCCTTGTTATGTTTTCAAGATCGTTTTCGAACCGACCCGGCGCCTTTACAATGTAGATTCATAAGGGTCGGTAGAGTCTGCCGGGTGAGCGCGCCAGCCGTACCCGAACCGTCCCTGACCGCCGCGGTCGAGCCCGCCCGCGATCCCTACCGGGTCTACCTCGACTCCCTGTCCAGCCCCGAGTCGCGCCGCGCCATGCGCGGCTGCCTGGACCGGCTGGCCGCCCTCGTCTCCGGCGACGAGGTCTCCTCCGGCGCGGGCCAGCCCTGGCACCTGCTGCGCTACGAGCACACCGTGCGCATCCGCGCCCTGATGACCGAACGCGGCTGGTCCCCCGCCTACGTCAACAAACACCTGGTCGCACTGCGCAGAGTCCTGCGCGAGGCCTGGCGGCTCGGGCAGATGACCGCCGAGGAATACCGGCGCGCTGCCGACCTGCCGACCGTAGAACACACCCGCCTGCCGACGGGCCAGCACGTCCCACCGGAGGTCGTCGGCGCGGCCCTGGCCGCGTGCGACCGCGACGACTCCCCCGCGGGAGCCCGTGACGCCGCCCTGCTGGCCGTGCTCTACTCCACCGGCTGCAGACGGGCCGAGATCGCCGGGATGACCCTGGGCGACTACGATCCCGCGTCGCGCTCGCTACGGGTACGCGGCAAGCGCGACAAGGAACGCATGGTCTACCTCACCGCCGAAGCCGTGGGACGGCTGGAACGCTGGCTGGCCGTGCGGGGCCGCCCCGCGGGAGCGCTGTTCTGCCCGATCAGCCGGTACGGCTCACTGCGGGTCGCCGGAACCGGACCCGCCGCCATGACCGGCCAGGCCGTCGCCGACGTACTGGCCAGACGGCTCGCGCAGGCGGGGGCGGCCCCCCGCACCCCGCACGACTTCCGGCGCACCTTCATCGGAGAGCTGCTCGACGCAGGCGTGGACCTGGCCACCGCGCAGGCGCTGCTCGGCCACTCCTCCCCCGCCACCACGGCCCGCTACGACAGACGTCCTGAGCGCCGCCGCCGCGAGGCCGTCGACAGGATCGCCATGCCCCCGGCCAAGCCGCTGTGAGCCCTAGTCCGTGACACGCGGCACGGCGCGCAGGTTGTAGAGGAAGCGCCCGTCCTGGAGGAAGGCGATCAGTGGGTGCAGCCCCTCGTCCGGCTCGACGCCGACGAAGCGGTTGTCGCCGGCGTGGACGTAGCGGGCGGTCGTGACACTCTCCCCGAACTGCGCCGCGAGGCCGTGCGGGATGTCGGTGATCTCCAGCCCGTCGGCGTCGGCCTTCACCTCGTAGGTGACCGACGGTACGGAGTAGCTCCCGGCGTAGGTCTCCGGGCGGAACGGTACCGGGGTGTGCGGCGGCAGTACCCGCGACGGCAGGCGGATCCCGGCCGCGGACGAGAGGATCTCCGCCAGCACCTCGTCGATGAAGGCCGAGGCGTGGCCGCCGTTCGCGTGGACGGCGAGCACCAGGCCGTGGTCGGGCACGATGCGCCAGGTCGTGCTCTGGCCCGGGGTGCTGCCGTCGTGGCCGACCACGGGCCTGCCGTCCCAGTCGAAGAGCATCAGCCCGAGACCCCAGGCGGCCGTGTATCGCTCCCCCAGCCGCGGCAGCGTGACCTGCGGCCGGCACATCTCGGTGAAGGTTCCCGCGGGCAGCACCCGCGTCCCGTCGGCCGCCACGCCATCGGCCAGCAGCATCCGTCCGAACCGCACGAGGTCACGCGGCGCGGCGCTCGGCGTGGACCCAGCCGGCGCGTTCGCCTGCGGCAGCTGCCGCCGGGGCGACACCCTCAGCGGCTCGCCGACGTGCCCGACCGCGGCCCGGAACATGATCGCCTCCTCGGCGTAGAGCGCCATGTGCCGCGCCCCGAGAGGCTCGATCAACAGCTCCCGCATGGCGGCCTCCCACGTGCGCCCGCGTAGCTCGGCGACGAGGGCGCCGAGCGCGCAATAGCCGGCATTGCAGTACGAGAACAGCTCCCCCGGCCCGCTGACCTGCCGGGCGTTGCCACGCGTGAACGCAACAAACTTGGCCACCGCGTCGTCCCCGCGTCCGGTGTCCTCGAACAGATCCCCGTCGAACCCACCGGTGTGCGACAGCAGCTGCCGCACGGTGATGCTCTCCGAGGCGGCGGCGTCCAGCACCCCGAACTCGGGAAGATACTTCCGGACCGGCTCATCGAGATCGACCGCCCCTTCCCCGACAAGCTGCATCACCAGGGCGGCCGTCCAGACTTTGGTAACCGACCCGATCTGGAACAGGCTGTCGGCGGTGGCCTCCACCCCGGTGTCCAGATTGATCACCCCGGTGGCCGCCTCAGCCAGCTGACCCCCCATCCCGACCGCCACCGCAGCCCCCGGCACCCCGTGCCGCCCAGCGGCCCGATCGATCCATCCCTGAAGATCCGGAAGAAGTGTCATATCGAGGACCGTACCTGCGAACCTCCGCGGCGCAGCGCCCCGTACTCCTTGATCGCGCTGATCGGCGCATTCTGATGCCGCTTCGAGGAGCACAGCCTGCCGACCACCAGCGCGGCGGTGGCGTGGCCGCCCTGCACGCTCGCGGCGACCCGCTACGCGGGGAGAGCCGCTTGCCGACCAGGTCGAACAGGGGGCCGTTGGCGTCGTGGCGGACAACCCACATGGTGACGGGGGGTCGGGCCTGTGAGCATGGCGGGCGCCGTGGTCACAGCCCGATCATCTTCATCTGAGCTTCGTTGTGGTGGTCGCCTGCGGCGTCGGCGAGGGCGTCGAGGCGGGCGGTCTGCTCCGGGGTGAGGGTGAGGGCGTCGGCGGCGGTGTTCTCCTCCAGGCGGGTGACGCGCTTTGTGCCGGGGATGGGGACGACGTCGTCGCCGCGAGACAGCAGCCAGGCGAGCGCGACCTGCGCCGGGGTGGCGCCGGCGTCGGCGGCGATGGCCTTGACCTGGTCGGCGAGGTGGAGGTTGTGGTCGAAGTTGGCACCGGTGAAGCGCGGGTTGGAGGCCCGGAAGTCGTCTGCTTCAAAGCGGGTGTCGGCGGTGATGGCACCGGTGAGGAAGCCGCGGCCCAGTGGGGAGTAGGCGACCAGGCCGATGCCGAGCTCGCGCAGGAGCGGGAGGATCACGGGTTCGGGGTCGCGGGTCCACAGCGAGTACTCGGTCTGCAAGGCGGCGATCGGGTGGATCGCGTGGGCGCGGCGGATGGTCGCGGCTCCGGCCTCGGACAGCCCGATGTGGGTGATCTTGCCTTCGGTGACGAGGTCGGCCAGGGCGCCGACGGTGTCCTCGATCGGCGTGTCGGGGTCGACGCGGTGCTGGTAGTACAGGTCGATGTGGTCGACGCCCAGGCGGCGCAACGATCCTTCGACGGCTATGCGGACGTTGGCGGGGCTGCTGTCGAGGCCGTCCCCTCCGGTGTGGGAGATCATCCCGAACTTGGTGGCGATCACGACCCGGTCGCGGTGGATGCCCTTCAGCGCCTGTCCGAGGAGTTCCTCGTTGGTGTAGGGGCCGTACACCTCAGCGGTGTCGATCATGGTGACGCCGAGGTCGACGGCGCGGTGGAGGGTGCGGATGGACTCGGTGTCGTCGCTGCCCGCGCCGCCGTAGGCGAAGGACATGCCCATCATGCCCAGGCCGATGCGGCCGACGGTCAGGTCGCCGAGCGTTACGTGCTTCATGGTCGTTTCTCCTCGTCAAGGCTGGAGGACGTCTGGATTTCCGATGGTCAGTGGCCGGGCGGGAAGTCGGTGGAGGCCGCCCTTGTCGGGGTCGAGCATCTCCTGGAAGGCGTGGGCGGGTTGCCCTCATATTCGGGCATCAGGGCAGCGACCCGGCCGCCGTAGGAGGAGATCCGGGGGTAGGTGCCGGTCAGGTCGGCGACTTTGCCGCTGTCGCGGACGGTGCCGAGCACGCGGTCGCCGCGCTCGAGGGGCCGTTCGGTGAGCTCACGGCCAAAACCGCCGCTCACCCCGGTGATCAACCAGGTACGGGAAGTCATCGACAGTGCTCCTTTCATGCGGGTGGCGGCCGGTCTACCCGGCCGGGCCGCGACGGCGCGCCGCGGCCGCAGAGTGCCGTCGCGGGGTCACTCGAACAGGCCGTGTTCGTGCCGGGAACAGGGGTCAGGGGCGGATGAGGACCTTGAGGGCCTCGCGGCGGTCCATGGCGGCGTAGCCGCCGGGGGTCTGCTCGAGGCCGATGGCGCGGTCGAAGGCCCTGCCCGGCTGGGATGATCCGCTCGGCACCGAGCCGGCGGGCCGCAAGGACGGCCAGCAGCCCGACCGCGCCATCGCCGATCACCACCACGGTGTCGCCGGGGCCGACCTCGGCACGCCTGGCCGCGTGATGGCCGGTCCCGTACACATCCGACAGGGTGAGCAGGCCCGGCAGCAGCTGCGAATCCTCCCCGACCGGCGCCTTGACCAGGGTGCCGTCGGCCAGCGGAACCCGCACGGCCTCGGCCTGTCCACCGCCGACCCCGTCCCGCGCCCAGAACCCACCGTGCAGGCAGGAGGTCTGCAACCCCTCGCGGCAGAACTCACACGTCCCGTCCGACCAGGCGAACGGCGCGATCACCAGATCACCCCGCCGCACCGTGAAGACCTCCGCGCCGGTCTCCTCGACCACACCGACGAACTCGTGCCCCATCGGGACGGCCTCGCCCGTGGCGGGCATCGAGTGGTAGGGGTGCAGGTCCGAGCCGCACACACACGCCGCCACCACCCGGACCAGAGCGTCGGTCGGCTGCTTGATCACCGGGTCCGGGACGGTCTCGACCCGCACGTCCCCGGCCCCGTACATGAACGTCGCCCGCATAACAGCCACATCCCCCTTGAAATATGTATCCGCTGGAGCCCTACCCGGCCGGTCAGACAGCCGAGCGGACGAAGCCGTCAAAGCGGCTCATCTCCAGGTAACGCCTCTTTGCCGGGCGGCGGCAGTGCCTGTCGTTCCAGGTAACGCCAGTACCCCCCTCCCACACGCGGGCTCGCCTACGGTGGAGACATGGACGACCGCACCGAGATCAAGGAGTTCCTCACCTCCCGCCGCGCCCGCATCACCCCCGAGCAGGCCGGGCTGCCCGCCTACGGCGGCAACCGGCGCGTCAAGGGACTGCGTCGCGAAGAGGTCGCCATGCTGGCCGGAGTCTCGGTCGACTACTACGTCCGCCTGGAGCGCGGGCACCTGTCAGGCGCCTCCGACAGCGTCCTGGACAACCTCGCCCGCGCCCTGCACCTGGACGACGCCGAACGCGAGCACCTGTTCGACCTCGCCCGGCGGGAGGCCGGACCCGCCCCCACCGCCCGCCGCCGCACCCCGGTCAAACCGGTCAGGCCCATCCTGCAGCACATGCTGGATGCGATCGTCGACGCGCCCGCCTGGATCCGCAACGACCGCCACGACGTCCTGGCGACCAACCGGCTCGCCGCGGCCCTGTACGCGCCCGTCCTGGCCCAGCGGCAGGCCGACCCGCGCCGTCCGGCCAACACCGCCCGGTTCATCTACCTCGACCCCGCCGCCCGCGAGTTCTTCACCGACTGGGACAAGGCCGCCGACGACATCGCCGCCATGCTCCGGGCCGAGGCCGGCCGCAACCCCTACGACCGCAACCTCACCGGCCTCATCGGCGAGCTGTCCACCCGCAGCGAGGTCTTCCGCAAACGCTGGGCCGACCACAACGTCCGCCACCACCGCACCGGCATCAAGAAGATCCATCACCCCGCCGTCGGTGACCTCGAACTCCACTTCGAGGCCATGACCCTGGCCTCCGACCCCGGCCTCACCCTTCTGATGTACACCGCCCCACCCGGCACCCCCAGCGCCGACGGCCTGCGCCTTTTGGCCACCTGGGCCGCCACCGGCGACCAGCGGACCACCCCGATCCCGCGTGAGGACCAGCTGCCCGGTGCCTGACCGCCCACGGGGAGACCAGGGCGGATCTCACCCGGTCCGGCGTGCGGCTCCACCACCTCGGCGACGTGCACGACGCCGGGCGGGCCGTACTCGATGATCTGAACCGCTCTCATGCGGCCGACCGTAACGGAGCATCTCGTCCGTTCAGCCAACCGAGGCCTTCGCCGAGCAGTTGGCCTTCCGCTCGGCGGTCATGGCAAAACGGTCGAACGCATCCAGGAATAGAACTCCTCCAGGTCGAGTGAACCGGCGGCGCCAGGCCGCCTGAACCAGGGCACCGGCGCGAACGTCTGTCTGAACATGAAACGCTTCGCCATCGCCCTGACCGTCGCCGCCCTCCTGCTCTCCGCGGCCTGTGGCACGGGAACGCCGCCGCCTGCGCCCGGCGCGACGCCCAGGACCGCACCTGCCGGCGCGGAGCGGCTCACGGTCGACGACTGGTCGGCCGACAGCGCACGAGCGGAGTTCCGCGGGACCGTACGAGAGCCCGCGCACTATGAGCAGATCTACGCGTTGCGCAAGGCCCCGCCGGGCGACCCGTACCCCTGGGAGGTCTCCCCTAACGCCGCGACGATCGTGGGCAGCGCCTGGACGCTCCACTGGGACGTCGGCGCCGCCGCGCCGGGGACCAAGTGGGTGGTGGTGCTCGCCAGCCTTCCCATAGCGTCGTGCGAGCCTGGTTACCGGTGCGATCCGCTCGACGTGCTGCGGCGGGACGGACCCGCCGGGGAGGGCGTCAAGGCGGCGGTGACGCTGAACTGAGCCGCCCGCGGGTGTGCGCGCCCGGGAGACGACCCTTCACCGCCGCTACTTCGATCTGGTCGCCGACGGCCGCAAGAGCATCGAGGTGCAGGCGCACTACCCCAACCTGCGCACTCGGGGACGTCGCGGCCCTGAGCGCGCTGCGCGGCGATCGCCTTGGAGTAGCACTCGGTCGTCCAGCAGATCACCGAGTCGGTCAGCAGGGTCAGGCACCAGGCCTGCTCGGTCTGGTCTTGCAGGTGGGGGCGGACGATGGCGCCCTGCTGGGCGTAGTGCAGGTCCCGGCGCAGCGCGTGCAGGGACTCGCCCTTGTTGAGCTGCCGGGTGATCTTCCGCTGATACGGCGGGTCGGACAGGTAGCGGGCGGTGTGGGCCGTGAACAACCATGTCCCTGCCGGTCAGCGACTTGCCGCGTACCGGGAATCGCTGCCCGTCCGAGGACGACATCGTGCCGCCGCCGAACTTCTTGGCCAGCTCCAGTGTGTGGTGATGGTCCGGTCGTTTCGGGCCGCCCTCGCCCCGGCGCCGCTCCCGCCGCCCGTCCGGCTGCCTCTTTAGTTGGACCAGGTGTAACCGTTGGTGGAAGCCTGGCCTCCGGTGGGCGGCTCGTCCACGGCGTGAGCCGGGCTCGCGAGCGCGATACCCGCAGCGACAGCTGCCGCGGTGATGAGTATTTTCGTTGCCCAGTTCCTTGAAACCATGGTTTACCTCCGATTATGAAATCCCAGGTACGGAAGTGATCGTACATATGGCATTGAACCCCGACAAGAGCGCAATCTAGGCATATCCCATTACGCGAATTACGGCTTTAGTGAATTCCGGTGGACGGCAGGATAGGCAGACTCGCTTCGGGCTCGGGAAGCCAGGCGACGTCGGGGGCGGCGGGGGCGGCGGGTTGCGCGGTCATGGTGAGAATCCGCTCCGGCTCCGCCTGCGAAGGAGCATCGGGGGACCGGTCGCATGAGGCCGCCTCGGCATCACTTGAGAACTCGACTGGCATAGGCCTAGAAAGTAGGGCGAATCCGCCGTCTGGTTCAGCTCGAAGAGCCAACCGGTTCAGTCCTGAGCGTTGTCTTGGGCCGGAAAGTACCGGCTTCCCCGCTTGTCCGAACAGACGGAGATCACGATCAGGGGGAGCCAGGACGTTCCACGCCGGTTTGATCTACGTGCGATCACTACGCGATGAACCCGCGAGACGGCTCACCGCCCCTCCGCCCCTCGCCGTAGCTCCGGGCCGTGACCCCGTCAGCGCGTGACCGCCCCCCGGCCACGCCGCCAGGCGTCGCGGCCGAGACGGTACAGCACGTGCGGCCGCAGCCGATGCCCCTCGGGGAGCAGCGGGTGGTCGAAGTCGTCCGCAGGGTCCCTGACCATGCCCAGGCGCTCCATCACCGCCCTGGAGCGCAGGTTGGAGACCGCCGTCAGGGAGACGATCTCCTCCAGACCCCCCACGCCGAACCCGTGCTCGAACGCCGCAGCGGCCGCCTCGCCGGCGTAGCCGTGCCCCCAGGCCGCGCGGGCCAGCCGCCAGCCGATCTCGAGCGCCGGGGTGAAACGCGCCTCGAAGGTCTGCCAGGCCAGCCCGGTGAAGCCGACGAACTCCCCCGTGGCGCGCACCTGCAGCGCCCACAACCCGTAACCGTGTTCCTCGAAGGCCGACTCGATCCGGTCGACCATGGCGTCGGACTGCTCGCGGCTGAGCGTGGCCGGGAACTGCTCCATCACCTCGGGGTCGGCGTTCATCGCCGCGAACGGCTCCCGGTCCTCGCTGCGCCACCTGCGCATGATCAGACGTTCGGTCTCCACGAAACTGACTCCTGTCATCCGGCGTGGTCTCGGAAACCGTACGGCACGGGAGCGTGGGACCCCGTCGGCCAAAGCGGGTAAGGGCCCACGCCTCGGGCTCCTGACCTGCGGAGACGCACCGATGCCGGTACCGCCTGACACGCCGGGGAGGCGGATGCGGAATAACCATCGGCGGACGTCCGTTAGAGTGATCGTGCCGATGTGGTTTGTGTCCCCCGGGCCGCAAATTACCGCCTTCACGGAATACCGTTCGGCTGGAGCCGTGTTGTGCCTCTCGCCGAGGAGGCGACCGCCACATCGGCACTAAACGTTCACGCCCCGCGAGAGCTCCCGCTCTCGCGGGGCGTTTGTTTTTGAGGTTTCGTCCTGGAAAACCCCTCTCCTTTTGGAGGATTGCTACAAACATAAAGGGGCCGCTTGTGCGGGTGCGCACACCCGTGGGCTGTCGGCTCACCACTTAGTGTGGTGAGCCCGTCCTCTGAGGAGAGCCCGTGCTCTATCGCCTGACCAAGGTCGTCAGCGCCCCCTTCCTGCATCTGCTGTGGCCGACCTCGGTCATCGGAGCCGAGCACGTGCCGGGTTCCGGACCGGCCATCATGGCCTCCAACCACCTGTCGGTGCTGGACTCCACCTTCCTGCCGCTTGTGCTCCCCCGTCAGGTGCGCTTCGTCGCCAAGGCCGAGTACTTCACCGGCAACCCCGTCACCGCGACGTGGATGCGGGCCACCGGGCAGATCCCCATCGACAGGCAGAGCCCCACCGCGGCCCAGGACATGCTGGACGCGGCGGCCCAGGTGCTCAAGGACGGCGAGTTGTTCGGCATCTACCCCGAGGGCACCCGCTCCCCCGACGGCCGCCTCTACCGGGGCAAGATCGGCGTCGCCTGGCTGGCCCTGGCGACCGGGGCCCCGGTCATCCCGGTGGCGATGCGCGGCACCGACAAGGTGCTGCCGATCGGCTCCTCGGTGCCCAGGCTCGGCCGCGTCGGGGTGCGGATCGGCAAGCCCGTGACGTTCACCGGCTCCCACACCGACGCCCGTGACCGCCGCCGGGTGACCGACGAGATCATGGCGGCGATCCGGGAGCTGTCAGGGCAGGAGTACGTGGCGAGTTACGCTCCCAGCCGCAGCAAGGACGCCTAAACTAACTAGACAACTGACTATCTGTCGACGCATATCAGGTCGGTCACGCTAGGCTGCGGCCTTTGGGGCATCGAGGACTGGGGGCAAATCAGTGCCGCGTGGCAAGACGATCGCGATCACTTCGACAGCCGTCGTGCTGGTGGCGGGGGCCGCGGGCGGAGGCGCATGGTGGTTCCTGCACACCAGGGGCACTCCCCAGGAGACCGCGCAGCGATTCGTCGCGGCCTGGCAGGCCGGTGACCTGAACGCCATGCGCGCCGAGCTCGGCGCGCAGAACCCGGCGTTCGACAAGACCTATCAGGACATGCGCAAGAACCTGGCCGTCGAGACGGCCGAGATGCGGCTGAACTCGGTCAAGGAGACCGGGGACGGCACCGGCCAGGCCGCGTACACCGCCGCCCTGAGACTGCGCGACATCGGCGAGTGGAGCTACTCTGGCACCCTCGACCTGGCGGTCGTCGACCACCACTGGCGGGTCAAGTGGTCGCCCTCCGCCGTGCACCCCCGCCTGACCGACGGCGCCTCGTTCGCGCTGAAGACCAAGTGGCCGGAGCGGGCACGGATCACCGCCGCGGGCGGTGAGCGCATCGACGGCGGCACCGCGGGCGGTTCGGTCCAGCAGCTCGTCGGCTATCTCGACAAGGCCACGGAAAAGGACGTCAAAACCCTCGGCGCCCCCTACAAGGCGGGTGACGCGATCGGCAGAGGCGGGCTGCAGCAGACCTTCCAGCAGCACCTGGCGGGCGCCCCCGCCACCGAGATCCAGATCGTCGGCGCCGACCGCAAGACGATCAAGTCCGTGGGCGAGATCGACGGCAAGGACGGCAAGGACCTCAAGACCAGCCTGGACCTGCGGGTTCAGCGCGCCGCCGCCGACGCGGTCCGCGACCTGAAGCAGACCGCCTCACTGGTGGCGATCAGGCCGTCCACCGGTGAGATCCTCGCCGTGGCGAACAACCAGGGCGGGTTCAACCGCGCTCTGGACGGCAACTACCCTCCCGGATCGACGTTCAAGGCGATCACCGCGATCGGGCTGCTGGCGAGCGGGATGACCCCCGGCGAGCAGGTCACCTGCCCCAAGGACGTCACCGTCGGCGGCCTGCCGATCCGCAACTCCCACCACGCGGGCTACGGCGCGGTGACCTTCTCCGACGCCTTCGCCTACTCCTGCAACACCACCTTCGCCCCGCTGGCCCAGGAACGCCTCGGCGCCGACAAGCTGGTGCGCGCCGCGGAGCTTTTCGGCTTCAACAAACCGCTCAACATCGGCGTCCCCGCCGCGAAGGGGAGCTTCCCCAAGGCCCAGAGCGGCGCCGAACTCGCCGCGGAGTCCTTCGGCCAGGGCCGGATCACCGCCAGCCCGCTGCTCATGGCCTCGGTCGGCGCGGCGCTGGCCGACGGCACCTGGCGTCCTCCGACGCTGGTGCCGTCCATCGAGCAGAAGGCCGAGCCGCAGGAGCTTCCCTCCGGCGTCCTGCCCAAGATCCACCAGATGATGTCCGCGGTGGTCACCAAGGGCACCGCCAAGGACGCGCGCCTGCCCTCCGGCACCCGAGGCAAGACCGGCACGGCCGAGTTCGGCCCGCAGGACGACCTCAAGACCCACGCCTGGTTCATGGGCTTCCGCGGCGACCTGGCCTTCGCGGTGATCGTCGAGGAGGGCTCGGGCGGCGGCGCGGTCGCCGCGCCGGTGGCCGCGAGCTTCCTGCGCACCCTGGGCTGACTCGCGAAAGGGCCGCCCGGAAAGCTCAGAGCGGAAGGGCCGCGGCGGCCTCGTGGCGCAGGACCAGGACGAGCAGCGTGGCGATCAGGGTCGCGATCAGCATCCAGCTGACCATGATGATGATCGTCGTCCGGCGCGGCCCTCTGGAGACACGACCGTCCCGCGAGCGGCGTTTGCGGCGGCCCTGCTCCTTGCGCTGGACACGCTCGTTGAACGACTCGAGTCGCGCCGCCAGCCGCGGATCCTCATCGGTGAGGTGACGCTCGATCTGCAGCAGCATTCGCTCCTCGTCTTGCGACCAGGCCATGCCGTACCTCCCCGGGACGCAAGGCGTGTGCCGATTTCCTGCCCAATCATAAAGATCGTTATCCATTTCCATGGTGGCGATTTACCGCTTCTTTCCAAGCCCGCCACCCTCGGAACGCAGGCCCCCGCCTGCGGTGCGGGCACCGGGCGGGCGGACGGGACGGACCGGCCCCACCTCCGGGCCGCGGCGGCGCGTACGGACGGCGGGACCGGCGCGCCCGCGTCCGCGACGGGCGTGAAATCATGATCGGAAGGCTGGGACGAGCCCCACGGTCGACCGATGACGGAGTGAGCACGATGTCCGCCTACCTGCGATTCCCGACGATCTTCGGCGACACGGTCGTCTTCGCCGCCGAGGACGACCTGTGGATGGTGCCCGCCGACGGCGGGCGGGCCTTCCGGCTGACCGCCGGGGTGGCCGAGGCGGCCTACCCCCGTTTCTCCCCGCGAGGCGACCAGCTCGCCTTCGTCGGCGGGGAGGAGGGCCCCGAGGAGGTCTACGTGATGCCCGCCGACGGCGGAGCCACCCGGCGGATCACCTTCCACGGCGCCCGTTCGATCGTCGCCGGCTGGGACCCCGAAGGCGCCGTCGTGTACGCCAGCGACGAGTCCCAGCCCTTCGAAGGGCACCGGTGGCTGCACCGGGTCACGCCCGACGGCGTCCCCGAGCGCCTGCCGTACGGTCCGGCGAACTCCATCTCCTACGGCCCGCAGATCGTGCTGGGCCGCAACACCGCCGACCCGGCCCGCTGGAAGCGATACCGGGGCGGGACGGCGGGCGAGCTGTGGATCGGGTCCGAACGCTTCCGGCGGCTCATCACCCTGCCCGGCAACCTGGCCTCCCCCTGCTGGATCGGCGACCGCGTCTACTTCATCTCCGACCACGAGGGCGTCGGCAACGTCTACTCCTGCGCCGCGGACGGCGCGGGCCTGCGCAGGCACTCCGACCACGGCGACTACTACGCCCGCAACCTGTCCGGCGACGGCCGCAGGCTGGTCTACCACGCCGGCGCCGAGCTCTATCTGGTCGAGGACGGCGAAGCCCGCCACGTCGAGGTCCGTCTGCACAGCTCCCGCACCCAGCGCAACCGCCGCTTCGCCCCCGCCGAGGACTTCCTCGAAAGCGCCACCCTCAGTCCCGACGGCAGCGGGCTGGCCGTCACCACCCGCGGCAAGGCCTTCTCCTTCGCCGCCTGGGAGGGGCCGGTGCGCCAGCACGGCGCGCCGTACGGCGTTCGCTACCGGCTGCTGAGCTGGCTGAACGACGGCGAACGGCTGGTGGCGGCGGCCAGCGACGACGGCGACCGGGAGGTGCTGGTCGTGCTCACCGCCGACGGCGGCGCCGAACCGGTGCGGCTCGACCATCTCGACACCGGGCGCGTCACCGCGCTGGAGGTCTGCCCCAAGGGCGACCGGGTCGCCGTCGCCAACCACCGCAACGAGCTGATCATGGTCGACCTGCCCGAGGACCGGGCCGCCCTGGCGCGGGGCGCCGTGGTCGACGGCAGCCGGTTCGGCGCGATCGAGGACCTCGCCTGGTCGCCCGACGGCCGCTGGCTCGCCTACGCCTGCCGCGACAGCGCGCAGACCACGGCGGTCAAGCTGTGCCGCGCCGAGACCGGCGAGACGTTCTTCGCCACCCGCCCCGTGCTGTGGGACTCCAGCCCCAGCTTCGACCCCGGCGGCGACTACCTCTACTTCGTCGGCCAGCGCGTCTTCAACCCGGTCTACGACGAGCTCCAGTTCGCCCTGGGCTTCCCTCTCGGCTCACGCCCGTACGCCATCGGGTTGCGCGCGGACGTCGGCTCCCCCTTCGTCCCCGAACCCCGCCCCCTCGGCGACGACGATGACGAGGAGGAGGAAGGCGAGGAGGAGACCGAGATCGTCATCGACCTCGACGGCATCGAGAACCGCGTCGTCACCTTCCCCGTCCCCGAGGGCCGCTACGACCGCGTCGCCGGGATCAAGGGCAAGGTCGTCTACCTGACCTTCCCCGTCGAGGGCAGCCTCGGCGACGACTACGCCGACTCCTCCGACGGCACGCTGCACGTCTACGACTTCGCCACGCAGAAACAGGAGACGCTGGCCGGGGACGTCTCGGAGTTCCAGCTCGGCCGTGACGGCGCCACCCTGCTCTACCAGTCGGGAAGACGCCTGCGCGTGATCAAGGCGGGCGAGACGCCCGAGGACGACGACACGCCGGGCCGGACGAGCGGCTGGGTCGACCTGTCACGCGTCAAGGTGTCGATCCGCCCTGAGGCCGAGTGGCGGCAGATGTTCCGCGAGACGTGGCGGCTGCAACGGGAGAACTTCTGGGCCCAGGACATGGCGGGTGTCGACTGGGACGGCGTCTACGAGCGCTACCTGCCGCTGGTCGACCGGGTCACCACCCGCGGGGAGTTCTCCGACCTGCTGTGGGAGGTCCTCGGCGAGCTGGGCACCTCCCACGCCTACGAGAGCGGCGGCGCCTACCGGTCCAGGCCGCACTACCGGCAGGGCAAGCTCGGCGTCGACTGGTCCTACGAGGACGGCCGCTACCGCATCGCCGCGATCGTCGGCGGCGACCGCTGGGACCCCGAGGCGACCTCGCCGCTCAACCGCCTGGGAGTGGACGTACGGCCCGGCGACGTGGTGGTCGCCGTCAACGGCCAGCCCGTCGGCGAGTCGGCGAGCCCGGACGAACGGCTGGTCAACCAGGCCGACCAGGAGGTCCAGCTCACCGTCATGCGCGGCGACGACAGGCGGACCGTCACCGTCAGGGCCGTCGGCGACGAGCAGCCGGGCCGCTACCGCGACTGGGTCGAGGCCAACCGGGCGCACTGCCACGAACGCAGCGGGGGACGCGTCGGCTACCTGCACATCCCCGACATGGGGCCGGACGGCTACGCGGAGTTCCACCGCGGTTTCCTCACCGAGCACGACCGCGAGGGCCTGGTCGTGGACGTGCGGTTCAACGGCGGCGGGCACGTGTCGGCGCTGCTGCTGGAGAAGCTCGCCCGCCGCCGCCTCGGCTACAACTTCCCCCGCTGGGGCGTGCCCGAGCCCTACCCCGACGAGTCGCCGCGCGGCCCCATGGTCGCGGTCACCAACGAGTGGGCGGGCTCCGACGGCGACATCTTCAGCCACACCTTCAAGCTGCTCGGCCTGGGCCCGCTGATCGGCAAGCGCACCTGGGGCGGGGTGATCGGCATCTGGCCCCGGCACCAGCTGGCCGACGGCACGGTCACCACCCAGCCCGAGTTCTCCTTCGCCTTCGACGACGTGGGCTGGCGCGTGGAGAACTACGGGACCGACCCCGACATCGAGGTCGACATCACCCCGCAGGACTACGCGCGAGGCGTGGACACCCAGCTCGACAAGGCGATCGAGGTCGCACTGGAACGCCTGATCATGTATCCGCCGCACACGCCGAACCCCGCCGACCGGCCCCGTCTCTCGATCCCCCGCCTGCCGCCACGCTGACGGGCGAGCGCCGGGACGCCCCGCCAGATTAGATAAGCAACTTAAATAAGTTACTGATATATTTGGATCATGTCGCCGCATGAGCCGCCTGACGGCCTCGACACGGAGGACCTCGCCCTCGCCCTGGAGAAGTTCACGGGAATCTTCATCCGCCTGGCGTCGGTGGAGAAGATGAGCTTCACCACGCTGGGGGTGCTGCACACCCTGGCCGGCAGGGGCCCGCTGCGCCTGTCGGAGCTGAAGGCGAGCGAGCAGGTCACCCAGCCGGCGATCACCCAGCTCGTCACCCGCCTCGAACGCGACGGCCTGGTCCGGCGACGCCCCGACCCCACGGACGGCCGGGCGGTGCTGGTGCACCTCACTCCCGCGGGCGCCCAGGTGGTCGACAAACGCCGCAGGGACCGCGTCGACCGCCTGACCGCTCTGACCCGGCGCCTGAGCACACCTCAGCGGCAGGCGGTCGCCGCGGCGCTGCCCGCGCTGCTGGAGATGGCCGAGCTCGGCGCCCAGGTCCTGGACGAGCCGCCCGCCTCCTCCCCTCCCCGGTAAGGAACCACGCCATGGCCACCGATGCCTTCCCTCTGGAACCCGACCCGATCCACGTGCCCGACCAGGTCCTGGACGACCTGCGGACACGGCTGAGCCTGACCCGTCCGCCGCTGGACGAGGCCAACGAGGACTGGTCCTACGGCGTTCCCAGCGCCTACCTGCACGAACTGGTCACCTACTGGCGCCAGGAGTACGACTGGCGCAGGGCCGAGGCCGCGATCAACGCCTACGAGCACTACCGGGTGACCGTCGACGGCACACCTGTGCACTTCATGCGCAAAGCCGGTGTGGGCCCCCGCCCTGTCCCGCTGATCCTCACCCACGGCTGGCCGTGGACGTTCTGGCACTGGTCGAAGGTGATCGACCCGCTCGCCGACCCCGCCGCCTTCGGCGGCGACCCCGCGGACGCCTTCGACGTCATCGTCCCCTCCCTGCCCGGTTTCGGATTCCCCGGACCGCTCACCGGCCACCCGGACATCAACTTCTGGAAAGTCGCCGACCTGTGGCACACCCTCATGACCGACACCCTCGGCTACCCCGAGTACGCCGCGGGCGGATGCGACATCGGCGCCCTGATCTGCGGGCAGCTCGGCCACAAGTACGCCGGTGAACTGCACGCCATCCACATCGGCTCCGGCCAGAAGCTCACCATGTTCAACGGCGAGCGCGCCTGGGACTTCGCCCAGGGCCGCCCCATCCCCGACGACCTGCCCGCACCCGTCCGCGGGCAGGCCGTCGCCCTGGACCGGCGCTTCGCGGTGCACCTGGCCGCGCACGTCCTGGCCCCCTCCACGCTCGCCCACGCGCTGAGCGACTCCCCCGCCGGGCTGCTGGCCTGGCTTCTGGAGCGCTGGGACGCCTGGAGCGACAACGGCGGTGACGTCGAGACCGTCTTCACCAAGGACGACCTGATCACCCACACGATGATCTACTGGGTCAACAACGCCGTCGGCACCTCGATGCGTTACTACGCCAACGCCAACCGTCACCCCTGGACCCCCTCCCACGACCGCAGGCCCGTCGTCGAGGCGCCCACCGGCATCACCTTCGTCGGCTACGAGAACCCCCCTGGCGTGACCACCGACCAGCGCGTGCGGAGCTTCCTCGACAGCGACCGGGCCGGCTGGTACAACCACGTCAACCTCACCGCCCATGACCGCGGCGGTCACTTCATCCCCTGGGAGACGCCCGGCGCCTGGGTCGACGACCTCCGCCGGACCTTCCGCGACCGCCGGCCCTGAGCCCCGCCGGACGGAACGATCCGCCGCCCGTCCCCCGGCCCGGACAGACCCTAAACCCGGCGCACCACGTGCAGCAGGTACTCCTTGCGGTCGAGCGGGTTGTGGTCGGTCCTCCGCCTGGCCGGGGGCGTGCCGCGAACCGGCTCGTAGTGATCGAAGACGGACTCGAGCACTCCTTCACCGCGGGTCAGCCCCGGCAGCCGCCGGCTCAGCTCGTGCACCCCGGCCGCCGGGATCTCCCCCTCCACCAGGCAGGACGCCCCCCGCGTCACCGGCGTCCGCGGAACGGCGCGCAGCCGCGCCAGGACGGGCAGCAGCAGCCCGAAGGCGTCCGCGGGCACGTCGAGGCGGAAACGATGCATCGGCTCGCACACCACGGTGCCCGCCCGTTGCAGCGCGCTCATCACGACCAGCGGCGTCAGGTTGCGGAAGTCACCGGCGGTGCTCGACATGCTCTTGTCGAAGACGCCGCCCGAGTGGCTCTGCCGCGCCCAGTACCCCGAACGCGTCATCGTGACCGCGCAGTCGACGACCTGCCAGCCCCGGATCCCCTGTCCCAGGGTCTCCCGCACGCTCTCCTCGACGGCGTTGAAGAACGTCGGCGGCATCGACCCGGGCTCGACCTCGAGCCGGAACGTCACGCCGCCGCCGACCGCGGCCGGTTCGACGCGCAGCCCGACGGTCGCCAGGAACGGATTGGGCTCCTTGTCGATCGTCTCGGCGGCCGTGCCGACGCCGACGGGCCGTTCGACGCAGACCGTCGTCGTCTCGCGGAATGAGACGTCGAGGCCGTACTCCTCCGCCAGCGTCGCCTGGATGACCTCTTTCTGCACCTCGCCGTAGAGCGAGACGGAGATCTCCTGCCGGATCCGGTCCCGCCGCAGGTTGATCAGCGGGTCCTGCTCGGCGAGCCGGGCGAGCGCGACGTGCAGCGCGCCCCTGTCGGCGGCACGGCGGGCGACGACGACCGTCTCGAGGGTGGGAGGGGCGAAGTGACGGCGTCCGGAGGCCGCCCCTCGTGGCAGGCCGACCTCGTCGCCGATCCGGACGTCGCCGAGCCCCCGGAGCCTGCCGATCCGCCCTGCCTCGACCGAGGCGCGCGGGACCGCGGAGCCGTGCTCGAAGACGCTGATCGCGGTGACCTTCCCCTCGCCCTCGCCCTTCCCCTCCCCGTCTGCCCCGCCGTCCCGGCGGAACCGCAGCCGATCCCGCGTTCGCACCGTTCCCGAGAACATGCGGACGTAGGCGATCTTCTCCCCGTCCTGGCCGCGTTCGACCTTGAAGACGGCGCCGGAGACCGGCCCCGCGGCGTCGCCCTCGGTCGCGGGCAGCAACTCCACGATGCCGCCGACCAGCGCGTCCACCCCCGCTCCCGTGATCGCCGAGCCGAAGAACACCGGGTGCACCAGTGCCTGCCCGGTCTGCGCCACGAGCCCCTCACGCAGCCTGCGGTAGGAAAGCGCCCTCTCGTCGTCGAGGTAGGCGGCCACGAGCCCGTCGTCGTGCTCGGCGAGCGCGTCGGCCAGCCTGGTCGCGAAGGCGGCGTCGCCCGCGCCGTACGGTGTGAACTCGCAGCCGCGTGTGCCGAGGCCGCGCGTCGATCCCATCGCGACGATCTGCGGCGCCAGCTTCTCGGAGATGTCCCGCAGCACGGGCTCGTACCTCGCGCCACCACGGTCGATCTTGTTCACGAAGACGAGGGTGGGGATGCGCAGCCGCCGCAGCGTCCGCATCAGAACGCGGGTCTGCGCCTGCACGCCCTCGACGGCGGAGACGACCAGCACGGCGCCGTCGAGCACGCTCAGCGCCCGCTCCACCTCGGCGATGAAGTCCGGGTGGCCCGGCGTGTCGATCAGGTTGACGGTGACGTCGTCGACGACGAACGACACGACCGCGGACTTGATCGTGATTCCGCGCCGCCGTTCCATTTCCAGGGAATCGGTCTGGGTGCTGCCGTCGTCGACGCTGCCGATCTCGTCGATGACGCCCGCGGCGTGGAGCAGCCGCTCGGTCAGGCTCGTCTTACCGGCGTCTACGTGCGCCAGGATCCCCAGATTCAACGTTCTCACCGAGCGTCATGTCCTTTGGATAGGTGGAAACTACCTTCGGGGTGGACATGAAGACCCCTCGCATGTGTGCCTCCTCGGTCGATCGGCTTCTGTGAGCAGTCCAGCAGACGCCCGCGCCGGGCGGCAACCGGTTTGTCGGCGGCCCGGCGGCGCGTGACGGCCGCCGGGAAGGCTCAGTCCGCGGTACGGCCCGCGGCCTCGACCAGCCGTGCGGCCAGTGCCCTGACCTCGGCGCGCAGCTCGTCCGGCGTGACCACGGTGAACGGCCAGCCGAGCCCGGCCAGCAGCTGCGCCATCCCCTCCAGCCGCTCGGCCCTGGTCTCCAGCAGCACCCCCTGCGGCGTCTGGGCCAGCGTCGCCGTCGAGGCGGGGATCCGCCTGGCCGCCTCCTCCACCGTCGTCTCCAGCAGCACCCTCACCTCGTGCCGGTACGGCACCGCCGCCAGCGACCTGACCACGTGCGCCACCGGGTCGAACCCCTCGGGCGGCTCGAATCCCCGATCGGTGGAGGCCGCGTCCGCCACCCGGTCGACCCGGAAGGTCCTCCTCTCGCCGCTGGCGTGGTCGAGCCCGGCGACGTACCAGCGCCCCGCGTGGAACACGATCCCGTAGGGGTCCAGGTCGCGCTCGGAGACCTCGCCCCGCCACGACCGGTAGGCCAGCCGCACCGTGTGACGCCTGCGGGCGGCGTCTGCCAGCGCCAGCAGCGGCCCGGCCTTCGGCGCGTTCACCGGCGCCGGGGTCCCGGTGTGCTCCAGCGTCGCGGAAACCGCCTCGACGCGTTCGCGCAGCGCCCGGGGAAGCACCCGCTGGATCTTGGCCAGCGCGCTCTCCGTCGCCGCCTGCCCCACCGCCAGGCCGGTGCGCCGCCCGGCCAGCAGGCCGAGCGTCACGGCGGTGGCCTCGTCGTCGGTGAGCATCAGCGGCGGCAGCCGGTAACCGGGCAACAGCCGGTAACCGCCGTAACGGCCCCTTTCCGCCTCCACCGGCACCCCGAGCTCCGACAGCCGCACCGCGTAACGACGCACCGTGCGCTCGTCGACCTCCAGCCGCGCGGCCAGTTCGGGACCGGTCAGCCCCGGGCTGGCCTGCAACATCTCCAGCAGGGCGAGTACCCGGGTGACCGTCATGAAAAACCCCCAAAAATCAGGACTGAATCTGTCCGGATTCGATCCTAGGGTGAAACCACACGACGAAGGAGAACACGAAATGAGCACCTACGTTCTGGTTCCCGGCTTCTGGCTCGGCGGCTGGGCATGGGAGAAGGTCGCCGCGCACCTGCGCGAGGCGGGCCACGACGTCCACCCGGTCACCCTCACCGGCCTCGGCGACCGGGCGCACCTGGCGGGCCCGGACGTCGACCTCGACACCCACATCCAGGACATCGTCAACGTCATCGTCTACGCCGACCTGCGCGAGGTGATCCTCGTCGCGCACAGCGGCGCGGGCGCCCCCGTCACCGGCGCCGCCGACCGCGTCCCCGAACGCGTCTCCCGCGTCGTCTACCTCGAAAGCGGCCCGCAGGCCGACGGCACGAGCCACATGGACCTCCACGAGCCCGAGTGGAGGGCCTTCATCGAAAAGCGGGTCGCCGAGCACGGCGACGGAACCGGCTACCCCCTCCCGGCCTGGGAGGAGCAGGAGAAGGCCGGAGCCAGCCTGGAAGGCCTGGGCCCCCGCGAACGGGAGTGGTTCGCCTCCCGCGCGACCGCGCAGCCGTACGCGGCCATGACCCAGCCGCTGAAGCTCACCGGCGGCGCGGCGGGACTGCGGAAGACGCTCATCACCTGCTCCTTCCCGCTGGAACAGGTTCACGCGATGATCGCGGCGGGACACCCCTTCTTCGCCGCGCTCGCCGGCCCCGAGTGGAGCTTCGCGGCCCTGCCCACCGGCCACTGGCCCATGTTCTCCAAGCCCGAGGAGACCGCCGCCGTGCTCGCCGCCCTGTAGGGGCTCGGCGGAGCGGCACACCGCGGGTGCGCTTCGGTCAGGAACCGGACAGCCAATGGCCTGGAAACCGGTCAGGCGAAGAGCCGACACGCGGCAGGCTGGTCCTGTGGCGGCGAACACCGTGTGGCCGACGGTGCGGCCGGTCGCCGAACGGCTGAACAGCTTTTGGTCTGCCAAATGAGCAGGCGCTCCGTCTAGCCTGCCGGCACAGGCTGGCGAAACGGAGTTCCATGCGCACTATCGGTCTCATCGGCGGGTTGAGCTGGGAATCGACGATGATCTACTACCAGGTCATCAACCAGCGGGTACGCGAACGACTCGGCGGCAGCCATTCCGCCAACAGCCTCATCTGGTCGGTCGACTACACGACCGTCGAGGATCTCATCTTCGCCGACCGCTGGGACGAGGTGAGTACGCTGCTGGCCGGTGCGGGCAGGAAACTGGAGGATCTCGGCGCCGACCTCCTGCTCATCTGCAGCAACACCTTCAACCGGGTGAACGACGACGTGGAGCGGACCGTGAGCGTGCCCGTGCTGCACATCGCCGACGCCCTGGGCGCCGAGGTCCGCGCCAGGGGCATGCGCAAGGTCGGTCTGCTGGGCACCCGCTTCACCATGGAGCAGCCCTTCTACCGGGAGCGGCTGGCCGCCCACGGCTTCGACGTGGTCGTCCCGCGGCGTGAGCAGCGGGAACTGGTCCATCACGTGATCTTCGACGAACTGGTGCGCGGGGTGCTCCGGACATCGTCCAGGGACGCGTACGCCCAGATCATCGGTGATTTCGCAGACGACGGCGCTGAAGGCGTCATCCTCGGCTGCACGGAGATCGAGCTGCTGATCAGTGAGAAGGACAGCGTCATCCCGGTGCTGCCGAGCGCTCGGCTGCACGCGGAGGCGGCGGCCGGCCTCGCGCTTGCCGACTGACACGCCCTCGGTCGCGTTCGTCCCCGCCGCGCCGGCACGATGTGGCGGCTCAGCTGGATCGGTACGCCGGTGTGCCGGCGCCGTACAGTTCCCGGCGCCACAGGTCGGCGCAGACATGTTCGACACCGGCCGTCAGATGGCGGCGGTAGGTGGTGAAAGGGAGGCCGAGTCGTTCCGCGGCCAGCTCCTGGGTGGGCGTGCCGCGGAGGAAGGTGACCGACAGCGCCCGGTGGAACTTGACCGAGCGCGGATCCTCACGCAGGTCGTCGATCGCCTGGCGGAGCAGGTCACCCAGTGCCGTGGCCGGATCCTGCCCGGCCCGCTCGGCGATCAGCCTGGTGCGCGTCAGCGGGGAAGCGGCCAGCGCGTCCCGCCGCGGCAACCGGCGCAACGCCTTGCGAACCGCCTCGGCGAACTCCGCCTGCGACAGCACCGCCAGTTTCGCCGGCGCGGCACCCGGGCCACCGGCAGGCCCCGCGACGAGCAGTCGGCTCATCCGCTCCAGCCACGCCTGCGCCGGCACCGCACGCCAGTCATGAACGAACAGGCTGTACGCGTCATCCCCCGGCCGCGGCCGCTCGGAGATGTCACGCATCCCGTAATGCCGTAAACGCTCCACCCACGCTTGGTTCGGCTGCCATATCTCGACATATGACCATGCCATCCGCTCGGACCGCAGACAATTGCCGATCACTCGCCACTGGATCACATCCATCACCGGCGAGTTCCCGCGATACGGCGGCAGCGCCCACAGCCTGCTGACCGTCAAATGCTCACCGGCGCGCAACGGCGTGGTGGCACGCGCGTGCGCCCACGCCATGGCCACGATGGGATCGGCCCTCAGCTCCTCCTCGTCGAGTTCCGTCAACCGCAACCACGCGGAGAAGGCCACGGGCTCGCCGGTTTCGGTCCGCCGATACAGCCGGAACGCCTCCGGCCGGCGTTCCGCCCAGAAGGCGGCGCAGGCCGCGTCTTTCGCCGCCACCCGGAGCAGCGTCCCGAGGTCCTCCTCCCGCAGCGGCTCCTCCTGGAACCCGCCCTCGTCGTGGCGGCCGTGGGAGCCGGGCGGCGCGTCGGTGTCGCGGTGCAGGTAGGACAGTGCCGCCACCGCGCCGAGCACGTCCGCGTCGCTCGCCGTGCGCACCCTCTTCGCCAGATGCGCGTGGATGCGGTCGTGCATCACCGCGTACCCCTCGGGGTCCCGCCACCGCAGGTCCGCCTCCAGCGCCTCCCGCACCACGTCATGCGGAAACAGCCCGAGGCTGCTCGACTCCACGAACGGCAACCGCCGCAACCACCGGAACAACGTCCCGGCGTCCTCCGGAAAGGCCACGCGCAGCAGGTCCTCCGTCGTCGTGTACGCGTGCGCGCAGATCTCCAGGGCATGCCGATGCGCCGCCGAAGGCAACTCGCCCACCAGATGATCCAGCAACGTGGCCACCACGTCCTGATTCGGCGTCCACCGCCGGCCGGCCCCGCCGTTCTTCACCGCCGCGGCCGCCCCCAGCAGCAGCGCCAGTGGATGACCACCGGCGAAGGCCAGCAGCGGCTCGCGCGACTCGGCCGGCACCCCGGAGAAATCCATCAGTGCCTGCGCGTCCGCGGTCCGCAGGTCGCGCAGCGGCAGCACCTCCAGCGCCCCCGCCCATCCCGGATCCGCCTGCCACCGCATATCCGGCGGGTTTCGCCCCGCGATCACCACCAGCGCCCCCATGGGCGCCCGCGGCAGGAACCGCTCGCGCAGCCATCCCTCCAAGCCCTGAACTCGTTCGAAGTCGTCGATCAGCAGCACCGCGTCCGCATCGCGAAACACCAGCTCGGTCTCAGCCTCGGACGCCGCAGGCGACGGCTCCAACACGCGCCCGTCCACCATGGACACCGGCCGCCCCGCCACCGCGGCCTCATGAGCGAACCGCCGCAACAAGGCCGACTTCCCGATGCCGCCGGGACCGTGCACGTACAGAACGCTGCAGCCGCCGCCGTACAACGCCGCGTTGAAGACCGCGACCTCCTCCTCCCGCCCCACGAACGCCGTCTCGCGCGCTGCCTGCAGACGCCATCCCAGCAATCCGGACTTGTCGATACTCCTCGACGACATGCCTCTAACCCCTCTCCGAACGCCCGGTCGATCATGAGTGGACCCGGACCTGGGCTATATCTGGTCCCTGTTCTCGATCACGTGGCCCACGCCGGGGTGGGGTCGTCGTGCCGGTGGCGTGCCGCCGCTGTCCGGGCGGTGCTCGAAGTGCCACCACTCGTTGTCGTAGATGCGGTAGAGGTCGTAGCGGGCGCCGTGTTCCTCGAGCCAGC
>NZ_BSEV01000028.1 GCF_027922005.1 Streptosporangium carneum
GAAGGAGGTGCGGAAGGGGGCGACGAGGGGCATCGCGATGCGGCGGAGTTCGATTCCGGTGATCTTCATGGTGTGGTGCGGCCTGGGCCGTGTCTCCTTTGCGGTGAACCCGCCGTGGAGGGCGGTGGCGGTGTCGGTGTGGTTGCGCGGACCCCGGCTCTGGCCCCTGCCGGGGCCGCGGGTCAGGCGGGGCGGTGCACGACGTAGCCGTCCCCTTGGTGGAAGCCGACGACCTGGGCGTCCTGCGCCATCAGGCCGCCGAGCACCTCGCGGACGGCCTGCCGCCAGGCGCGGGCGGCGCCGGGGTCGGTGTGTCGCATGGTCTCGATGTCGGCGGGCACGGCCACCAGCACCACCGGCGCGTCGGTACGGCCGGGCACCGGACAACCCCGGTCGTCGCCGAGCCCGACCACGGCGTCGGCCGGCGCCGGCGTCGAAGCCGGGGCGCCGGCCGCGGCGGCCAGCACGTGCGGCGCGGTCAACGGCCAGCTGACCAGCAGCCGGTCGGACTCGTCCCCGGCGTTGATCACGTCGTCCATCGCTCCGTAGAACGACGGCAGGTACTCGACGGGGCGGGCGCCGAGCTTGGTCAGGTTGAAGTGGGCGTTGCGCCGCACCAGCGGATCGTAGGTCCAGGTGACGCGCTCCAGGCCACGCTGCAGCGCCCAGGCCCGCTGGTGCTGCTTGAGCGCGAACCCCACCCCCCGGCCGGTCGCAGCACCGGTGACAGTGTCGGCGACGGTGTGGGTGACGGTGTGGGTGACGGCGCCGGTGACATGGGAGTGCAGGACCCGGCCCGCCGGAGCGGCCAGGAACGCCACCGAGGCGCCGACCAGACGCTCCTGCCGGTAGGCCCCGGCCACGTAGTTGCCCGTGTGCGACAGCGCCCGCATCATCTCCACACTGATCGGCGCGTTCCCCGGCTCCGACCGCCAGATCTCGTCGAACAGGCGGTACACCCGCACGAAGTCGTCGATCTCGAAAAGCTCCGTCACGCGCACTCCCGCGGCCCTGGCCGTACGTTCCGCGACCTCCGCGGCCGTCTCGGAAACGGCCCCGGCCCGGACCCGGGCCTCAGCCGTGGCACGGGGCTCGGCCCCGGCCGTCGGCGGGTCACCGCAGGAGGCGCTCGTCACCTGCCGTCCTCTCCCGTCAGCACCGGGCTCTCCTGCGGCGCGGACGCCTCTTCCAGCGGCACGCGCACCCCTCCCGTCGGCTCCCTCAGCACGGAGGAGATCAGCCCGGCCAGCAGTCTCGTCCGGTCCGGTATCTCCGCGACGACCACGTGCTCGTGCGGCGCGTGCGCGCCGCCGCCGACCGCGCCCAGCCCGTCGAGCGTCGGGCAGCCGACGCCCGCGGTGAAGTTACCGTCCGAGGCGCCGCCCACGGCCACCCCCCGTAGCGGTTCCATACCCAGATCCTTGGCGATCCCGCAGGCCAGTTCGAACAGGCGCGCCGAGGAGACCTCCTCGAGCGGGGGACGGTTCGGCCCCCCGGTGACCTCCAGACGGGTCCCGGAAAGCCGGGGGGCGAGCGCCCGGATCAGCTGGTCGATCCGGTCCTGCTCGGCGATGCTCGGCACCCTGACGTCGACGGAGACCTGCGCCAGCGCGGGCACCGTGTTGACCGTGGTCCCGCCGGACAGCACGGTCGGCGTCACCGTCGTCTCCCCCTCGCCCATCGCGCTGAGCGTGAGGATCTGGTGGGCGAGCTCGATCCCGGCGTTCGCCCCGTTCCACGGCTCCAGACCCGCGTGGGCCGCCCTGCCGTGCACGATGACCCGGTAGTCGGAGGTGCCCTTGCGGGCCGTCTTGAGCGTCCCGCCGTCGGCGCTCGCCTCCAGCACGAACGTCGCCGCGCAGCCGCGTGCCGACTCCTCGATCAGCGCGCGCGAGGTCGTCGAGCCGACCTCCTCGTCCCCGGTGATCAGCACGCACACCCCCTCCGGCGACGGGAGGGAGGCCAGCGCGTGGAACATCTGCACCAGTCCCGTCTTCATGTCGAACACGCCGGGGCCGCGGGCGACCCCGTCCACGAGCGACCAGGGGTGCTCGCGCAGCGTGCCCATCGGCCAGACGGTGTCGTGATGACCGACCAGCAGCACCCGCGGCGTGCCGAAGGTCCACCGCACGTGGGGGACCCCGTCGATCACGATCGTCTCGGGCCGCGCGCCCAGCCTCCTGAAACCCTGATCCGCGACCAGGGCGGCGCTGCGGGCCAGCGCCTCGTGGTCGGCGGAGAAGGATTCGCAGACGACGAGTTCCTGCAGGTCGTCGAGCATCAGGTCGAGGTTCATGCGGGCCTTCCCAGTTCGGCTCTGAACAAGCGCAGAACATTGTCTCCGAGGATCTTGACGATCTCTTCGTCGGCGAAGCCATGTTTGAGCAGGGCGTCTGTGACGGAGGACAACCCGGCGGGGCCGGACAGGCCGGGAATGGTCGCCATGACGTCCAGGCCGCTGAAGTCGAACGCCTCGCAGCACGGCGGGGTGACGTCGTGCATGACCTCGCGGATGAAGTCGGGGCCGAGCCCCACGTGGTCGATCCCGCCGACGCTCACGACGTGCTCGATGTGGTCGACCAGCCGGTCCACGGTGTACTCGGCCGGGTCCTCGGAGAGGAAGGCGGGCAGGAAGTTCACGCAGACCACCCCGCCGGTCGCGGCGACGGCGCGGATCTGGTCGTCGGTGAGGTTGCGGTGGTGGTCGCGCAGGGCCCTGGCCGAGGAGTGGGTCGCCATGACGGGCCTGGTCGCCAGCTCCAGCACGTGTCCGACGCCGGAGGCGCTCAGGTGGGAGACGTCGAAGATCATGCCGAGACGCTCCATCTCCCGGACCGCCGCCACACCCGCCTCGGTGAGCCTGCTGCCGGTGGCGTCCTCGCCGCTGCCGTCGGCGAGAGCCGTACGGCCCCAGTGGGCGATGGAGGCGATCCGCACGCCCAGCCGGTGCAGGGTCGGCAGCAACTCGACGTTCGCGTCCAGCCCGGGAGCGCTCTCCAGGGCCAGCACCAGGGCGATCCTCCCCTCGCCGAGCGCCTGGTCGATCTGGGAGCCGTCCAGGCAGAGCCGTACCGCGTCCGCATTGCCCTCGGCCAGCGTGTGCGCGCACTCGATCATGCGCAGGGTCTGCCTGAGCGCCCCTTCCGGGCGGTACTGGTCGTCGATGAAGACCGGCAGCACCTGGATGTCCACCCCGCCCTCGAGGAGCTGGGGCAGCCAGCGTTCCCGGAAGAACGACGCCCACCGCCCCGGTGGCCTGGCCGTGACCGCCATCAGCAGGTCGTTGTGGGTGTCGGCGACCACGGCGTCGCGATGGAGATCGGTGGACACGGGCGGGCCCTTCCTCGCAGGCGGATCTTGTCTGCCACGACGCTATCGACAGCGCCCGCCTCCTGTCCCGGACGGACGGACAGCAGGGCCCGTGAGGTCACCGTGCGAAGGTTCCGGAGATCGCCGCGGGAGCCCGGGACGCCACGAGCGGGGCTCGGGGGCGCCAGGGGAAACCCGGGGCACCACGGGAAAGGAGACGCCGGGCGGAGGCTCCCGGTGATCCGCCGGTGTCGGAATCCCCTTGTGACGGGTGATTCTCCGCCAAGGCGGAACAGGCCGGTAGTCTGCGCAGGTGCCTACCCTTGCCGACATCGTCGGAGAGCTCGAATCGATCTATGATCCCGCGTGGGCGGAGTCGTGGGACGCGGTCGGACTCGTCTGCGGAGATCCCGCCGCCGAGGTGCGCAGGATCCTGTTCGCGGTCGACCCGACGGCGGTCGTCGTCAACGAGGCCGTCGAGTGGGGCGCCGACCTGATCGTCACCCACCACCCCCTCTACCTGCGGGGCACCACGAGCGTCGCGGCCACCACCTTCAAGGGCCGTCTGATCCACACGCTGATCAAGAACGACGTCGCGCTCTTCACCGCCCACACCAACGCCGACGTCGCCGACCCCGGCGTCTCGGACGCCCTCGCCCGCGCCGTGGGGCTGACGGGGCCGCTCACGCCCCTGCTGCCCTCCGCCGACGACCCGCGACGCGGCCTCGGCCGCGTCGGCTCGCTGCCCGCCCCGCTCACCCTGCGGGAGTTCGCCCGGCAGGCCGCCCAGGGCCTTCCCGGTACGGCGGGCGGCCTGCGGGTCGCGGGCGACCTCGACCGGGAGGTCCGGCGCGTAGCGGTGAGCGGAGGGGCGGGCGACTCCCTTCTCGGCAGGGCCAGAGCAGCCGGGGTGGACGCCTTTCTCACCGCGGATCTGCGCCACCATCCGGCGAGCGAGTTCGTCGAGGAACCCGGTGGTCCCGCGCTGATCGACGCCGCCCACTGGGCCACGGAATGGCCCTGGCTGGCCGACGCGGCACACCGTCTGACATCCGCTTCGGCCGCGCGGGGGATTACTGTTGAGACGCGCGTTTCCGAGACGGTCACGGACGCCTGGATGACAACAGCAGAGTGCGAGGAACTGAAGTGAAAGCAGCCCCGGCAGCCCAGAAGCGTCTGCTCGACCTGGCCGAACTCGACTCCGTCGTCGACCGCCTGGCCCATCGCCGCCGTACCCTGCCGGAACTGGCCGAGATCGACGAGCTCTCCGCCCGTGTGGCACGGCTCGCCACCCAGGTGATCGCCGCCGAGACCGAGGCGGGCGACCTGGCCCGCGAGCAGACCAAGGCCGAGGCCGACGTCGACTCGGTCCGCGTCCGCGCCGAGCGCGACCAGAAGCGCCTCGACTCGGGGCAGGTCTCCTCCCCGAAGGACCTGGCCAGCCTCCAGTCCGAGATCGCCTCCCTGCACCGCCGCCAGGGCGACCTCGAGGAGGTCGTGCTGGAGATCATGGAGCGCCGCGAGTCGGCTGACGCGCAGGTCGCCAAGCTCGTCGCCGAGCGTGACGAGCTCGCCGCCGCGCGCGGCGTCGCCGAGGACCGCAGGGACGCCGCCTTCACCGAGATCGACAAGGAGGCCGTCGAGGTCAAGGGCAGGCGCACGGCGGTCGCCGCCGACATCCCGGCGGACCTGCTCGCCCTCTACGACAAGCTCCGCGAGCAGTTCGGCGTCGGAGCCGCGATGCTGCAGGGCGCCCGCTGTCTCGGCTGCCGGACCAGCCTGTCCATCGCCGAGATCAACCGCATCAAGGCGGCCTCCCACGACGAGGTCGTCCGCTGCGAGGAGTGCCGCCGGATCCTCGTCCGCACCCCAGAGTCGGGCCTGTGACCTCCTTCGTCATCGAGGCGGACGGCGGATCCCGGGGCAACCCGGGGCCCGCCGGATACGGCGCCGTCGTCAAGGACGCCGCGGACGGCCAGGTGCTGGTCGAGGTCGCCGAGGCCATCGGCACCCAGACCAACAACGTCGCCGAGTACCGCGGGCTGATCGCGGGCCTGCGGTCGCTGCTCGACCTCGCGGGCGGCGGCGTGCCCGTCGAGGTCCGGATGGACTCCAAGCTGGTCATCGAGCAGATGGCGGGCCGCTGGAAGATCAAGAACGAGGGTCTGCGGCCTCTCGCGACGGAGGCCGCCTCCCTGGCCCGCCGCCTCAGGGTCACCTGGCGGTGGATCCCGAGGGAGCAGAACAAGGACGCCGACCGCCTCGCCAACGAGGCCATGGACGCCGCCGCCAAGGGCAGGCCCTGGCGTTCGACCGCCTCCCCGCCGACCGGTTCCCCCGCCGCGTCCAGGCCCTCCGCCCTCGACGCGGCCTCCACGCCCCGCTCCTCCGCGCCTCAGGCCTCCACGCCCCGCTCCTCCGCGTCCAGGGCGTCCGAGGCCCCGGCGCAGGACTCCCTCTTCGACACCGGAGACCTCTCTTCCTCTCCTCTCGGGGCGGCGGAGACGGGGGCGCGTGCGACCTCCGGCGGAGCGCCCGAGGCGGCACAGGCGTGGAAGACCCCCGACGGGGCGCCGGAGGCGACAGCGGGCGAGACGGCCCGGCGGACGGCGGCGCCCACGACCGGCGGAACCGGCTGGCGCGGGCCCACCACCACGGCGACGTCGCTGCTCCTGCTACGGCACGGCGAGACCCCGCTGTCGATCGAGCGCAGGTTCTCCGGGCTCGGCGACCCCGAGCTCACCCCGAACGGCCTCGCCCAGGCGGAGGCCGCCGCGGCCAGGCTCTCGAGCGAGCCGTACGGCGTCCAGGTGATCGTCAGCTCGCCGCTCAAACGCGCCCGTGCGACCGCCGAGACCGCGGCCGCCAGACTCGGGCTCGAAGTGATCGTCGAGGACGGGCTCAGGGAGACCGACTTCGGCGACTGGGAGGGCCACACGTTCACCGAGATCCAGCGCCGCTGGCCGGACGAACTCGCCGCGTGGCTGGCGGACCCGTCCGCCGCGCCGCCGGGTGGGGAGAGTTTCGAGGTGGCGGCGCGGCGGGTCCAGGTGATCAGGGACCAGCTGGTCGAACGTTACGAGGGCAGGACGGTCCTCGTCGTCTCCCATGTCACGCCCATCAAGATGCTGTTGCAGTCCGCGCTGCTGGCCCCGCTCGCCGCGCTGTACCGCATGCACCTCGACCTGGCCGCTCTGTCCCTGATCGAGTACTACGCCGACGGGCCGGCTGTGGTGAAGGCGTTCAACGACACCTCGCACCTGCGCTGAACCAGCGCCGCCGCCCCGGGGGCGTCCGGCTCCCATTCCACCCGGCGGCACTTGCCGCCCGGTTGGAGACCGCTTGGGAACCATTAGGCTTGGAGTACGGCGGACGAGCCGGCCGGGCGGCCGCGTCGGGTCTGTGAAGGCCCGCCGAGGAAGGTCCGGGCTCCACAGGGCAGGGTGGTCGGTAACGCCGACCCGGGGTGACCCGCGGGACAGTGCCACAGAAAACAGACCGCCCCTCGCGAGAGGGGTAAGGGTGAAACGGTGGTGTAAGAGACCACCAGCGCCCACGGTGACGTGGGCGGCTAGGTAAACCCCACCCGGAGCAAGGTCAAGAAGGGACGCTCCCTGGAGCGTCCCGCGCGCGACGTTTGAGGGCTGCCCGCCCGAGCCGCGCGGGTAGACCGCTCGAGACCGGCGGCAACGCCGGTCCTAGATGGATGGTCGCCCCTTCACACCCGTGAAGGACAAAACCCGGCCTACAGGCCGACTCGTCCGCCTTCTCCGCCCCTGACCTGCGGCGGAGTCTCCGGTTACGGAGGCTGAGGCCCTGAGAGTGCACATCGGGGGCACATTCACCTGGATCCGAGTGCGGCGGTGAAGGCGTTGCCCAGCGCCGTCCGCGCCCGCTCGGACGCCTTCGGGACCAGATGTCCGTACAGGTCCACGGCCGTGGTGATGGGCTCGTGGCCCCGGCCCGGTCCTGCACACCGGCCGGACGTGCCATCACCGTCAGCAGCAGCCCAAGGGTGTCGGTCGCCACGAACCGCTTGCGGCCATTGATCTTCTTGCTCGCGTCGTAGCCACGCGTACCGGCCCCGAGGGTGTCGGCGCCCTTGACACTCTGGCTGTCGATGACCGCCGCCGACGGCTCCGAATCACGACCGGCCTTTTCGCGGATGCGCCGGCGCAGCACGTCCAGAATCCGCTGGGTCACGACCTGGTCCTCCCAGCGCACAAAATGCCCGTACGCCGTCTGCCAGGGCGGGAAGTCCGCCGGCAACTGCCGCCAGGAGCAGCAGGTGCGCACCACGTACACGATGGCGTCCACGATCTCCCGGCGCGGATGTTTCTCCTTGCGGCCGTCCCAGTGCGGAGCGGAAAGCAGCGGTTCGATCAGAGCCCAATGCTCATCGGTCAGATCAGAGGGATGGAAAGGGTTGTCGTGTCATGCCTGCACTCCTACCCCACCGCAGGACGGCCTCACGATCAGCTCTCAAACACACTGTCAGCCATCATTTAGGGCGCGCCATAAGGAGATATTCGGGAGAAACATCCCAGAAGCGACGTGTGGGCGTTTCGCAAACCTAGCAGGATGACCGCTAGCATGTCTGAAATGTTCGACAAATATCTAAGGTTAACTTCATGAGCAAGGTTCTACGCGCAGGCGCGATTATGGCTGCAGGAACACTGGTTTCTCGCATCACTGGGCTTGGTCGCACAATCGTTCTAGCCTCAGCCATCGGTGTTGCAGCCCTCGGCGATGCCTACAACGTGGCTTACACAATCCCGTTTGTTCTTTTTGATCTTCTGATGGGCGGTGTTCTGAGTAGCGTCATAGTGCCGATGATTGTACGCGCCCGTAAGATGGACGACGACGGCGGACTAACTTACGAGCAAAGTCTGTTAACTCTGGTCACACTTATCTTAAGTATCGTCAGTATAGTAGCTGTCCTGCTCGCTGAACCGCTGATCGGACTTTACGCTACGGGCTGGTCCCAGCATACAACCGAGGTGTCGGTCACTCTGGCCCGGTTCATTCTCCCCCAGATCACATTCTTTGGAGTCGGCGCGCTGGCCGGTGCGATGCTTAACACTCGGGACCGGTTTGCCGCCCCGATGTGGGCTCCTGTGCTCAACAACCTTGTCGTCATCGGCGTGGGCGCCACTTACTTAGCGATCAGCAACGCGGGAAAGAACATTGATGAGGTTACCGATTCGGATCTGATGCTGCTCGGGCTGGGTACTACGGCAGGAATCCTGGCCCAGTCGATCGTTTTGGTCATCTCGTTGCGCCGGGCAGGGTTCAGCTTTCGGCCTCGGCTTGACCTGCGCAACTTGAAACTGGGTGAACTTGGCCGCTCGGTGGTGTGGACACTCCTCTACGTAGGTATCACCCAGATCGGGTACGTCCTCACCACGAATCTCGCCATCAAAGCCGGAGAGATGTCCAAAGAGATCGGCGTTCCCTACGGAGCGGGGATCACTCCCTACAGCTATGCCTTCATGCTCTTCCAGCTTCCTTATGGAATTATCGCCGTCTCAATGATCACGGCTGTTCTGCCGAGAATGAGCCGGCACGTGGCCGACGAAAGGCTTGATCTGTTACGGGAAGAATTCTCCTCCGGTGTACAGGTGGTCTCGGCTGCACTGGTGCCGATCGGCCTCTTGCTGGCGGTTCTCGGCCCTACCTTGTCGCTGCCGATCTTCGCCCGAGGCGCCGTTTCCACTGCCGACGCGATCTATATCGGCCAAATTCTGCAGGTTTTTGGTCTGGCGCTGGTGCCGTTTTCACTTTTTCAAATGTTGTTGCGTGTTTTTTACAGTCTCGGCGACACCAGGACCCCAACATTTCTTGTGTTAAGCATTGTTGTGGTTAACGCCACCCTTAGCCTGATCTCTTTCTTCTTCCTTCCTCCCGGATATGCAGTAGTAGGCCTGGCCCTGGCTTTCGCCATCTCCTACACGGTGGGGGCGGCGGCGACCTGGGTGCTTGCCGGCAGCCGTGTCGGCGGCCTGCACGGATCTCAGGTGTTCATGGGGATGTCCCGGATGTACTGCGCCGCGATCCCCGGGGGACTGATTGCACTCGGCGTGTTGTGGCTAACGCGGGGGCTGACCGACCTGACCGTACTCAGCGCGATCACCATACTGGCCGTCGGAGGCGGATGCGGAATAGCACTTTACCTAGTCATCGCACATCGAATGCGCATCACACAGGTCAGCTCGATCATCGAAACCGTCGCCAGGCGTGCAGCTCGCTAGCCGCAAATAAAGTGACGCCGGGTGAGCGTCGCATCGCGGAACGCCAACCTTCTCGCTTCTATCCACAAAGTAGGCATTCCTGCCGTTGTCAAATACCCGGATCTGGGGTATCAGGCGGCCGACATTCTCTCTGGGGCGGTCATAGCGGCTTGGCGGCCAAAAAATAACTGGCCGGAGTGGGTCGGCAGGACGAAGATGGCCGCGCCACCCATGGCCCGGGAGAGCCGGCACCTCAGCCATATCGGGACAGCGAGACCCCATTTCACCTTATATTTGTGACTTTGGGTAGCTCGAATATCACTCCAGTTAATACCCTTGTCGGCCCTTTTTCGGCCAGGGGGCCCTCGTCGACACAGGGCTCTCCGGTGTTGATTCGTGACCGAGGATAAATAAACGACTACGGCGGGTAAGAGTTTCTCCTTTTAGGTCGCACCATTTCTCCTGTCCTGGCGATATATTATCCTCCATGTCTGAGGTGGTCCTAAAAAGTGCACACCAAGTCTGCTTGACGCGTCTTTAAATAATTTGCTAGCGTCCATCTCACTTCATTCGAAATGTGCGGATCCTGGGCTTCTTGAAGCTCTCTTAAGGGCTTTGTCGCGCCAGGTGGCGCTGCATCAAGAAAAAGAGGAGCAAGAGATGAAGCTTTCCTTGGGGAAAAGGTCGGTGGCCTTGCTGGCTGGAACTGTGAGCGCTCTCGGCCTGGTCACGGTGCTCGCTGGACCGGCTTCCGCAGCACCCAACTGCAGCGCCGCAGCAGACGGATGGCTGTACCCGGGAGCAATTTCCTCCTGCAACCCCACCGGCACCGACGTCTACTCCACCCTTCACCGAGTGGTCGTGAAATGTTCAGGCTCCAGCGGAACCGTCTACACCATATACGGCCCCTGGTCCGCAACCACCAGCACTTCGGCCGCCTACTGCAGCCTTAACCAGGGACGCGAGGGCTATTCCGTCCAGGTTCAACGCGGCGGCACCGTCGTGGACGCGGAATAACACGCTGCACGGAAAACCAGCGGTTACGCTCTATTAAGTTACTGGTCGACAACGACTGCCGGAGAAAGCCCAAAGACGCTGAGAGTGTCCGGGACTGCTCGCAACAGCCCCGGACACATCTCCATCATCCCAGCGCGCCGGCCCTCGCACTACGGTGGAAGCCTGAGATTTTGAGGGTACGGCGAAGGGCGATGTAGCTGAGAGTGTGGCCTCAGTCCCGCTCCGTGGAATCACGGATGTGACATGCCGGAGTTCAGGAGATTCTCTCCAGCGGCTCTGGCCATGTCCGTCGAGGGTGTGGTCGCGGAGAAGCCGCGCTGCTCCCGGACGGGTCCCACAGGCGGCGGCGAAGTATCCGGCATCCTGGCCAACATCGGTCCGACGCTGTTCGCCAAATATTCCTGGCACGATCGGACGATCAGGTGTCACCGGGTGCAGACTCGCCAGCGATTCGGCATGCAGCCGACTGGCGAGGCCGGCGGGGAACAGGGCGCCGAATGACTGAGTTTTCAGCGTCAATCTCGCTTCACTCCATGCGTGAATAACGGCAAGTCTGAAGTTCGCCTTTAATTTTCATGTCGGGCGACATCAAAAGAAGAGCATCGGAAAGTGAAGTGCTCTCTGGGTAAGCGCTCAATGGTCCTCTTGGCTGGAACTGTGAGCGCTCTCGGCCTGCTCACGGCGCTCGCCGGACCGGCTTCCGCAGCTCCTAGGGGTGTGTGCCGCGACTCGGGTGCCGCGGCGAAGGCGCTGTCCGGCGCCGCCCGTGCCCGGCCGGCGCGTCGGCGAGGACGGCCGGTATCGGAACGTCACGGATGAACGCCCGCGCCTTGGGCGGGGCCGGCGCCGGACGCCGGTCTGACGGATGACCGCCGGGCGTCGTTTGCTTCACGGTCCAGTGGGGGTTCGGGGTGGGCATGGACGGTCTCCGTGCTGGCCGGAGACGCAGGTGTCGACGATGTCCGTCAGTTTCAGGCCCCTGAGTGTCTACAGGAGAGAAGACAGGTCGCGCCCGTGGACGTCGTCTCGCTGGAGCCCTAGACCACGTAGACGGGGGCGAGGTCGACGAATATGCGGTAGTCCGAGATCAGACCGTCGTCGCGGGTGCGCCAGATCGATACGGCTACGACGCTGACATCCTTGCCGTCGAGCCGCCGATAGGTCACCTCGGTCTCGGCGATGACGTCGGCGTCCACCTGCCAGTTCCTGACGATCCGGTGCCGCAGGCCGCCGATGGTGGAGAAGAACGCCCGCAACCCGGCGACGATGGCCTCCCGTCCCGCCAGCGGCTCGGCGTTGCCGAACGCCAACGTGGCGTCCTCGGCCAACAACCGCACGAACTCGTCGGGGTCGAACGAATCGACTGACTCGAAAACGCGTCGCACCACATCGTCGGTCATGCCGACCCTTCCTCGCACAGCCGGGATCACTGGTGGGGACGATACGGGGCGAAGGACGACGCGCAACTACCGCAAAGGTGGGTGTCTCATCACCGTAGGCTCGCCGAAGACCTCCGAACCTGGGGCGCGGCATCGCGGTCGGGGAGCTTCCCCGCCACGGATGGTGTTCGCGTTCGTCGGGGATCAGCGGGCATGTGGAAGGCGGCCGGCTACGAGACTCATAGGGCGTAGGTCTGGCAAGCCCCACAGGTCTTCAGGACCTGATGGTCGCCGGCCTGCTTGATTCCGTCCGTTGGTCGATCGGGCAGGCTGCCGGTTCGATGTCGGCCGGGATCGCAGCGTGGGTCGTCCTTGTGGCGATGTCGACTGTGGTTCGTCATGCACTTGATCGATTCTCAGGAAACCCGAGCGGGGAGGGGAATGGCTCTGGACAGCTTGATCTGCGCGTCCTCCACTCGGATCGGCGCCAGGCGGAACACGGCGTCGGCCTGCGACCACTCCCGATTTTCACGCGCGGGGGGCGTCAGCGCCAGCGACAACGTGGACTGAAAAGCGGGAGGTCATCCTGACTTAGGGCTGGTTGTTCTGATTGATCAGAGGAGAGTGGATCGCGCTACCGTGCTTCCATGGAGGATGATGCCATCCCACCCCTGACGGCGAACCGATGGACCGACGCCGTCAGCGAAGGCGGACATGTGGCCGGCAAGGAGATCTGCCGGTGTTTCGACCAGTACAGGGTTCGTCCGCCGCGCGTGGTGCGCTTCCATGCTCAGCGTCAGGACACGGCATCCGCTGCATGGCGCCACCTGCTTGAGCTCGTGGAGGAAGCTGCGGCGGACGGCCGGGAGGAGTTCCGGCCCTTGGTCGAGCTCAGCCCGGACGAACGGCGTCAGATCATCACCCTGCCGCCGACCATCGCCAAGCTCACCGAGGTCAGGCACCTGGTGCTCTACGGCAGCAATCTGGTGCGGATCCCACCCGAGATCGGCGCGATGACCAGCCTGCAGCAGTTCACCCCTTACACGTCGAACCGCCTGCACTGGTTTCCCTACGAGCTGACCAGGTGTCGGCGGCTGAAGGCCAGTACGGTCAGCACCCGTTCGCTGTACGGCAACGTCAAGGTGCGACCGCCGTTTCCTCCGCTCCAGCCGGGCAGGGCGTCGGCCCGAGACCTTCCCCTCGCCGACCTCGACCCCAAGGTGTGGGGCACCGACGTGATCCGGGCATGCGGTGTCTGCGACCGGCCGATCGCCGAGGCCGGGCTCTACCAGGTCTGGATCTCCTTGCGGGTCGGCGCCGACACACTGCCTCTCCTGGTCAACGCCTGCTCGCCGACCTGCCTTGACACCCTTCCCGCTCCCGCAGAGGGCTGTGTGCCCACAGCGCACACCGGCGGACCGGGAATCGTTCAGCCACGCGCCGACTACGCGTAGCGGGGACTGGATCGTCCGGTCGTCGCTCTCGCCGCCCCTCTGGTAATCCCATATCCGCCTGAAGGACGCACAGGAGGTGTCACTGACGTCCGGTTAGACGGGCGCATGACTGCTCATGACGTGGCCCGTCTGCTGCCCGGCATCCCGATGCTCCGCGACCTGTGCCGGTCCATGGCGGTGCTGGAGGCGATCCTGAGCCCGGACAGGGAGAGTCGCCACCACCTCTTCGACACAGATTGGAGCCAGGGGGAGGAGGTGGCCTCGATGGGCAACGGCTCGGGAGACGAGTACTCCATCGTCTTCTCGGCGGCGGGTGCCTACATCCGCGGCTTCGATCACGAGGCGGTGATGAGCCCGTACGGCAACGACGGGCCGTGGCCCGGAGTGGTCGACTCGGTCCCCGACGTTTTTCGCCGCTACGTGGAGGAGCCCGCGTTCTGCGACGAGGACGGCATGCCGATCGTGACCGCCTGCCTGTGGCGTGGGGTCGACGACGGCCTCTGGCGAACGGGAGAGATCGAGTATCCGGACGGCGAGGGCGACCCCGACGGCTCCGCGCACCTGTTCGGGTTACTTGTCGATCCGTCTCCGGAGGCGTTCCAGCGGTTTGCCGAGGACTACTACGAAGGCCCCGTGGACCTCGACGCCGTGCGGCATGTCCACGCTCTCCGTCCGCTGACGCAGGCGGTGGTCACCGCACTGAACGCCGACCTCACGTTGAAGGACCTCGCTGAAGACCTCGCGGCATCCCGGTACCCGTCCGTCGCGGACTGGGAAGACGGAAAGGCGGGTCCTTTTCCGAGCGGCGAACCGGGCGACAACAGCGCTGGAGCACGCTGAGCGGAATGCTGTGGTGAAGCGGTGCCGTACAGCGACACCGCCTTACAGGATCACACACCGTCGACCTGCGTCCGCTGCCTGATCAGGACAAGGGGGGCGACGAGGTGCTTGCCCTTCCCGGTGGATCGGAAGGTGTCTGGCTGGTGTTCTGTTTGTCCCGGCTCCAGATTTCGACGCATCGGGGGAGGTCCTCGATGTCTCCGCCCTCGGGGATCATGCCCCAGAGGAAGGGGATCAGGTAGTGGGGCGGTTCGCCCAGGAGCACGGTCAGTTCGTCCTCGGTGACGGTGAGGGGGAACGCCGAGCCCTGTTGCCCGGGGGTCCATCCCGCTTCGAGGGCTCGCCGGACGCATCCGGCGACGAGGGTGGGGCAGACCGCGATCGTCCGTTCTCCGAGCGGGTTGTCCGGCCGGGCGAAGGGAAACGACACCATGAGAACACGCCCCGGCTCCTCGGTCCGCTCGACGGTGACGGTGAGGGGACTCCAGCCGTCGCCCCGGCGGCGGGTGGACCTGTGCCGGATGCGCCAGCGGAAGGCGGTGCCGTCGACGGTGATGGACCGTGAGCCCTTCCTGGGCATCGTCACGGGCGCCTCCAGGCTTCCGCTCTGTTCCGTCGCTGTTCCGTGGGAGTGTCAGAGGCAGCGATGAGTGACACGAGACGCCGTAAGCGTAACCGTTGCCGCTTCCCATGATCGAGCTGTTTTCGCAGGCGGTCTGATCACGGCGAGCGTTGTGAACCGGCCCCAGTCGCCGGCACACCCTTGCTCCGTCTCCATACAGGACCCATCCATGGAGGTGGCTTTCAAATCGGCCCGTCAGCTCCGGGACGGCAGAAGCCGTCTGCGCCTTCCGGATTTGTTGGAGATGTTATCCTTCGCAAGGGCATAGAACGAATCAACGGTAAGCAGGCCAATTTTCGCGACCAATACCCAGGCGGTGGCGTCCGGGTTGGCCGCACGTTCACTGCTCGGTATGCCGGAACGGCTGTGTTGAACCCGAAACTCAAACCTGATTGTCATTGACTTCGATGCGGCTGACGAGTGAACCCAGGAAAGAGAAGCGGCTGTCCCTGGCCGTTCTGAGTGTCGCCATCCTGTTGACGGCGACGCTCGTCGGATCGGAGTCGGCCGAGTGGCCGGTGTTCGAGAGGTGCCGTGGCGTGCGTGCCGCGTCTCTCGAATGCGTGCAGGCAGGCGCAGCGGTGACCGAATGCCGGCAGGGATCCGAATACTGGGGAGACGTCATATGCGCAGGCGCCCTTCGCGTCGTCGACCGGTGTGCGCGCCTGGACGTCAACGGTGCGGGAGCGTCAACCTGTGCGGCTCTCAGCACTGATTATCTGAGTTGTGTCGAGCGACGTCTCTCCCCCGTGACATGTCAGATGCTGGGCACGATCCTCCTTGAATGCATGCGGCAACTCGGGGAGACGGAACGCAGTTGCCGGGCGGAATGGGAGGAGTTGGTGAAATGCAGGATGCGCGGCGTCGATCCTGAATCCTGCCCGCACACCGGAAATCCCAGACCTTGGCGCGTTCGTTCGGCGTCGTCAGCTTGGCGACCTGAGCGCGCTCATGCACCTTCCATCTGACGGTCGGGACGGTGTGGGGCCGAAAACCGTGTCACCTCATGTGAACCGCACGTGCTCGTGATCGAAACACTCGGCGGGAATCGCTCCGGGGCGGTGGGGGCTGCTTGGGCCGACACCTCCACCCCGGCCCGCGCGACGTGCCGGGGACGGCGATCAAGCCTGGCCGTCGACGTGAGGCGACAGCGGCGACGTCTTGGATGACACCGATCACTACTCGAAGAGGGACGGGTCTCCGGCGCCTCTGCGGAGAATCTCGGGTTCGTCCTGCGAGAAGTCGACGACCGTCGTCGGCACCGCGCCGCACTCGCCGGAGTCGATCACAGCGTCCACCACGTGGTCGAGCCTCTCCTTGATCTCCCATCCCTGGGTCATGGGCTCGGTCTCGTCGGGCAGCAGCAGGGTGCTCGACAGCAGCGGTTCGCCGAGCTCGGTCAGCAACGCCTGCGTGACGACGTGATCGGGGATCCGAACGCCGACCGTCTTCTTCCTGGGATGCAGCAGCCGCCGCGGCACCTCCTTCGTCGCGGGCAGGATGAACGTGTAGCCGCCGGGAGTCGCCGCTTTGATCGAGCGGAACAACGCATTGCTCACATGAACGAACTGGCCGAACTGGGCGAAGTTCCCGCAAACCAGGGTGAAGTGATGGTCGTCACCGAGGTGGCGGATCTCCCTGATCCGGTCGATGCCCTCCTTGTTCCCCAGCCGACACCCCAACGCGAAACACGAGTCCGTCGGGTACGCGATCAACCCGTCCGCCTGGAGGAGACCGATCACCTGACTGATCACCCGAGGTTGCGGGTTGTCCGGATGCACGTCGAAGTACTTTGCCATGCATGTGAGCTTAGAGAGTGTTCGATCCCGCGGGTTCCGTCCGATCCGGATATCCGGGCTCCGTGAACGTTCGACGTGTTCTCGCCGGTGAGGCGGCGGGTCATGGCGTCGATCACGGAGAGGTGATCACGGAGAGGTGGATCACGGCTTCCGAGGCGGCGGGCGGGCCCTCGTGGTCGCGGGCCAGGCGGCCCGGCGGAGGGGTCAGCGCAGCGGGCGGTCCGTGGCGGGGGACCGAACGGTGGGCGAGTCGGCGTCCGGGATGAGCAGGCGCGGCGCGCCGCCGCGCAGGGGCACGACCCAGACGTCGGCGTTGCGGCCGCCCGCGCCGCCCTTGGGCACCGCGTACATCACGTGGCCGTCGTCGAGCCACGCAGCCTGGTCGTCCACGCTGCGGGTCTCCGCGAGCGGGGTTTCGACGCCGGTCGCGAGGTCGAGAACATGGAAGCGCCAGACGTCGGAGGTGAGCCCGGTCCGCTTCTTGTAGACCAGGCGCCGGCCGTCCGGGGACAGGGAGGGGCACTCGACGTTGTCGCGCAGGGCGGTGAGGGTGCGCCGCCTGATGTCGCCCTCGACGAGGTATCTGCGGTCCTGGGTGGCCACGGTGGCGAAGAACCGCTCTCCGCCGGGGACGAACGTCACACCCCACACGTTGCGGTCGGTGTTCTCGTTCGGCTGCCCGTTCAGCAGGAACGTGAACCGCTCGACGTTGCCGACCGGGTCGCCGCCGACCCGGCCGATGGCGGTCTCGGTGGAGAAACCGTCGGAGAGGTACGAGTGCCCCGTCACGAAGGTCGTCGTGGCGTAGTAGCGGCCGTCCTCGGAGATCCGGGCACGGCTCGGGATCCCGTTGAGCGGGGTCTCCCCGCCGGGCCTGAGCCGATCGTCCAGAAGGGTGACGGCGAACGGCAGGATGGGGTTGCGCGTCTGGCGCAGGCAGAGGCCGCCCGCGGGCGAGGCGGCCGTCCGCTCGCAGCGGGTCGGGAGGACGACGCGCTCGCGCCGCACGTCGGCGGCCGGAAGCACGGCGATGTGGCCGAACGCGGGCCCGGGGCGCAGCGATCGGAACACGATCTGCCGCCCCTCGGGCAGCTCCACCGAGCCGCCGTCCCGTTCGCCGCCGATCGCGCCCGCACGCAGCGCCGAGGAGGTGACGCAGCTCGCGGCCACGGCGACGACGAGGACCGCGATCGCCGTCATGATCCTGCCGTCCCTGATCCTGCGCGGGCTGAGCTGGGTCATCGGGCCTCCGTCCGGTGGTCGCGGGATCGTGTGATCATCGGTACGGCCACGAGCAGGGCGGCCGTGAGGGCGGCGGCGAAGGTCCACACGGCGGCGTCGCCCTCGGCGGCCGTCCAGACCGCGCCGAAGGCCACCGCGCCGAGGGCGCGCCCGCCCGCCACCGCCGCCTGAACGACGGAGATCCCGGTCGCCGTCAGTTCGGCGGGGAGCAGCGGCGCGGCCGCCGCGGGCAGCACACCGTCGGTCGCCGCGTAGTAGGCGCCGAGGAACACCAGGCACAGCATGGCCCCGGCGGTCCCGTCGACGAGGATCGCGGTGAGGTAGGCGCACAGCAGCAGGCCGTACCCGGCGGTGAGGACGCGGTTCCTGCCGTACCGGTCAGAGGCTCGGCCGAGCGGCACGGCCAGGGCGAGGTAGACCAGGCTCGTGCAGACGAACAGCAGCGGGAACCAGCGGGTCGTGACCGACTCGTTGCGCAGCAGGACGAGATAGAGGAGGCCGTCGCCGATCGTCGCCGCCGACAGCACGGCCGCGGCGCAGAACAGCCGCCGGAACCCGTCGATCCGCAGCAGCGCCGCGACGTCGCGAAGCGAGACCGGTCGCGCCCGGTGTTCCGGCGCGGGGTGTTCCAGGGCGCGGTGTTTCAGGGCGCGGTGTTCCGGTACGCGGTGCTCCGGCGCGGGGCGTTCCGGGGGGCGGTGTTCCGGTACGCGGTGGACGAACAGCAGCACGCCGAGGACGGCGGCGCAGAACGAGACGACGAAGACCATGTCGAAGTCGCCCGGTGCGAGCGCGAGCAGGCCGAACGCGACGACGGGGCCGAGCAGCGCGCCGGTCGCGTCGAGGGCCCGGTGCACGCCGAAGGACCTGCCGAGCCGGTCCCGCGGACCCGCCGTGGCGATGAGCAGGTCGCGCGGCGCGGTCCGCAGCCCCTTGCCCGCGCGGTCCACCGCCACCGCCGCCGACAGCGCCCCCGCGCCCGCCACGGGGAGCAGCATCAGCTTGGCGGCGGCCCCGAGGGCGTACCCCGCGCCCGCCATGAGCTTGGGACGGCGCAGCCGGTCCGCGAGGAAGCCGCCGAGCAGCCGCATCAGGACGGTCGCGCCCTGGTAGAGGCCGTCCAGCAGCCCGTACCCCAGGGGAGTGAGCCCCAGGGCGAGGGTCGCGAACATCGGCAGGACGGCCGTCACCATCTCGGTGGAGACGTCGGTGATCAGGCTCACCAGGCCGAGGACGACGACGACCCGGGGCACCCGGGTCGTCGATCTCGCACCGTGCGGGATGTCGCGTACCGATACGTACACGTGGCCTCCGAGGGAAACCGGCGGGCGAGGCCGGCTCAGAGCGGACGAGGGGCGGCGGCGGGAGGACGGGCGGGACGGCGGAGGCCGCCCCGCCCGGTCGGCGCGGATCCGGGTCAGCCGGCGCCCGGGAGCGGCCTGTCGGCGGCGAAGGCGTCCAGGACGTTCTCGGTGATGGTGGCGATGTCGTTGTCGTAGTTGTTGTAGAACAGGCTGCCGGCCCAGGAGATGGAGCTGGCCGAGAAGACCGCGCCTCCCCTGGGGTAGCGGGTCAGGGTGACGTCGCCGCGGACGAGCCAGTTGACGGTGCCGCCCTCCATGAGGTTGGCGGTGTTGTTCTCCTCCTTCACGAACAGGTACTCGTCGCCGAAGCCGGTGCCCGAGCCCAGGACGATCGTGTTGTCGGCGGTGCCCAGGGCGTAGTCGGCGCGGTCGAGCTCCTCGCCCATGGGGCCGCCCTGGCTCTGCAGGGAGTCGAAGTCGCCGATGGGGCCGGTGGCCTTGACGCCGTCGAAGACCCAGGCGGCTCTGGGGTCGTGGCTCTGGGGCGAGCGGTCCAGAGGCCGGCTGTAGGTGCCGGTGCCCAGGCGGGAGCCGAAGCCCTGGGCGGTGAAGCCGACGCCGACCAGTTGCTGCGGGGGACGACCGCGGAAGCGCCACAGGCCGCCGTATTCGCCGGTGGTGCTGTGGTAGTGCTCGCCCGGGGCGCCCTGCCAGGCTTCGGTGCCGTCGTGGCGGCGCAGCTCGGTGTAGGCGCCGGTGCGGTCGAGCGGGGTGACCCAGTAGAAGCCGTTGCCGCCCAGGTACATGAGGCGGCCGCCGTCGTTCAGCCAGCTCTGCAGGGCGTCGAGCATGGGCTCCGAGGTGTACTCGGGGTGGCTGCCGGTGATGACGACCTTGTAGTCGTCCAGCAGCTTCGTGCCCTCCCGGTGCAGGTCGTGATCCGTGATGTAGTCGACGGTGTGGCCGGTGGACTCCAGCCAGTCGGTGATGTGGGTGTCGGCCTCGAACTGCCACGGCCTGCTCTCACCCCTGGGACCGCTGGCGTACGGACGCAGGTTGGTGAGCGGGCGCAGGTGCGACGAGTAGACCACGCCGCTGCCGTCGCTGTGCCGGGAGTACTGGCTCATCCCGCTCGTGAGGCCGCCCGTCATCCCGTAGGCCAGGTAGCTGAACGTCGGCACCAGCAGGGCGACCTTCGAGGCGGGCTTGCCGTGCTTGGGCCGCACCACGAAGGTGGCGTGGTAGACGTTCCCGCCCGCCTCCAGCTTGGCCGCGTACACGCCGCTGCGGGCGTCGGCGGGCACCTTCCAGGTGAAGCCGGGTTCCCAGGCGGCGTCGCCCAGGTCGTCGTCGTGGAAGTACATCGCCCCGTACTGCTTGGGCGCCAGTTTGAAGTCCTGCTCGTCGGCCTGCCAGTTGTGGCCGGTGACGGCTCGGACCGGCAGGTTGACCGCGCGGCCGTGCAGACGGTTGCGGGAGGTGTCCACGACCTGGTCGGTGTCCATCTTCTGGGAGAAGTCGAAGGCCGCCACCGCCCGCTCCGCAGGCCCGCCGCGGCGCAGCGCACGGATCTCCTGCTCGTCCAGTGCCCGGTCGTACACCCGCGGGGCGTCGATCTTGCCATTGTAGAATCCGGCAGGCCGGTCCTGACCGCCCTGGTAGGCGGCGATCAACAGGGGGGCGGCGGCGTTCTTCAGCCCGCGGGCCTCGATCGTGCGGGTGACGACGGCTTCGGAGTCGTTGGGGTGGCCGGTCAGCGGATACTGGTACAGCCCCACCTTGCCGGTTCCGGCGTCGTACGAGACGGCGGCGAAGTACCAGCCGGAGGAGTTCACATGCTGCGGCCGGACGACGCCGCCGGGTTCGACCCCTCGCAGCGCCGGGGCCCACGGCTTCAGCTTCACGCCGCTGCTCACCGTGTGGGCGCGTCCGGACCGGTCGGCCAGTCGCAGGCCCAGCCCGCCGTCCTGGTCCACGAACATGCCGTATCCGGCCTGTTCCTTCTCCGACCACTTGGTCACGATCCCCTGTACGGCTCCCGTGCCGGCCGGGGTCCGCCGGTAGGCGACGGGGTTGAGCTTGGAACCGGGGACGGTGGTCGGCGCGATCCACGCCGTGATGGTGAAGCTCCCGTCGGGCCGCAGGGCGCCGTGGTCGGGAACGGTCACGTACGAGCCCACCGGCAGCGTCTGGTACCGGCCCGGGTACTCCTTGTTGACGTCGGACTCGACGACCTGCTCCTTGATCCCCGGCCCGCGTGGATCCGCGTCACCGTGCACCACCCGCACCATCGTGGCCCGGAACGACGGACTCTTCGTGCTCACCATGATCTTCACGGACTCGCCCGGCTGGACGCTCAGCCGGTCCGGATACCCGCTGATCCCGAGAGTGTCCAACGCCTCCTGGGGCGTCCTCGGATCGACGGGGAGCGGGGGCGGATCGACCTTCGGGGTCTGGGGCGCCGTCGCCGCCGCCCCCACCCCCGTGGACAGCGGCCCGGACCCGCCGATCACGGCGACCAACGCCGTGATCAGCAGAGCCGTCCCCGTTCGTCTGCGCGCAATCACTCGATCACCTCTCTGCCGGCCCTGGACCCTGGCCACACGGGGGACGACGTGCCGTCGCACCGGCGCGGCGACGGTGCGATCGCTGTGCCGCCGCGATCGAACGACGCGCGCTTCCGTCGCCTCAGAGGACGTGCGCTGCCTCTCGTTGCTGTAGCTGCCTCTCGTTACTGAAAACGTGACCTCAAATTAGAACAAACAGTAAGAGCGTGCTAGAGAGTGTGCATCGGTCAATTTGGCCGATAGTGGCCTCGGTTCGCTGTGCGGGACCCCGTCGCCCCGGGCGAGGTGAGAGCGCGCCGTGGTGTGGTTACGATTCATGATCGTGTCGATGTGGTTGAACCTGGCGAAGATCGACGTCGAGGCGCTGGAGTCGGTACGGACGGACCCCGCCCTGATCGGCGCGATCCTCTTCGACGGCGGGCGGCCGTCCGCCGGCTCCCTGCGGGAGAACGACGTGTTCGGAGACGACTACCGGACCCTCGCCGCCGTCGCGGAGGGCAGGGCCGAGGCCGAGCATCAGACCACGCGGTGGGGGAGGTGCTATCCCTGGCTCGCGGCGGCGACCGGCGAGGACGGCGAGAACGACGTGGAGGGGTGCGAGTTCGGCTACGGCCCGGTGTTCGTCCTCGACCCCGGCCAGGTGGCGGTGGTCGCGAAAGGCCTGATGGGCGAGGGGTGGGGGTTCGGCGTCGCTCGGCGGGACGCGGCGGACGGTGTTCATGAGGGGGGTTACGAGGGGTTTGAGGACCTCGGGCCGTTCTACGCGGCGGCGGCACGGGAGGGCAGGGCCGTCGTGGGAGGGGTGAGCTGACCCTCCCACGGTGATCGCCGCACCGATTCCGATGTGAATTGTCCGACTTCCGGGCGTGCCTTGATAGAGCGTCGGGCAGCGTCATCGGTATGAATGATGGAAAACACGCAAAGGCCATCATCGGCACTGTCTTCGCCGGCTCAGCCCTGCTCGCGGCCGCGGCCTGCGGAAACGCCCCCACTCAGTCCGGCTCCCGCAAGGCGGCGCCCGCGGGCGTCGTCGTCGGCCTCGTGTCGCCGTCGGGGACGCCGGGCGACCCCGGCCAGGACTCCGGCGGCATGGCGAGCCTTGAGAAGGCGTGCGCCGCGGCCGTGAACGCCGTCAAGGGCTCCACGGTTCTGTCGGTCCAGGCGGAGAACGACGGCCGGATCTGGGGAGTCCAACTGGCCGGACCCGAGGGCGCGGAGCAGCTGCTGGAAGTGGACGCGTCAGGAAAGGTGGTCTCGGGACCAAGGACCAAGGTCACCGGCGAAGAGGAGAAGGCCAGGGTCACGGGCATCGTCAAGGACTCCAGGCTCTCCTACGAGGAGGCGGCGAAGAAGGTGTCCTCCTCGGTGCCGCACGGCAGGATCACCCACATGAGCCTGGACAGGTACACCGACAACCTTCTCGTCTGGGATGTCGACGTCGTCACCCCGGACGGCGTCTGGCACGAGGTCAAGGTCGACGCGAAGGACGGCGCCGTGACCAAGGACGGCCACAGGGACTGAGCCCGCGTCAGCAGCCGCGGCCGTGCCGGGAGGTGGGGGACCCGCGAACGGTCGGCGGGCGCCGAGTCCGTGAGTGAGGACCGCCTCAGCTCACGGACTTCTTGATGAGCGCGCCGATCCGTTCCTCGTCGGCGGCGGTCAACTCCGTCAGAGCGAAGGAGGTCGGCCACATGGCGCCTTCGTCGAGGTTCGCCACGTCATTGAAGCCGAGCGTGGCGTACCTCGTCTTGAACTTCTTCGCGGTCTGGAAGAAGCAGACGATCTTGCCGTCCCTGGTGTACGCGGGCATCCCGTACCAGAGCTTCGGCGAGAGGGCCGGCGCGTTGGCTCTGACGATGTCATGGATCCGCTCGGCGAGGACGCGGTCCGACTCCTCCATCTCGGCGATCTTCGCGAGCACTTCGCTCTCCGCGTCCGCCGTGACCGCGCGCGGGCCGCGCCGCGCGGACGCCTTCAGCTCCCGGGCGCGCTCCTTCATCGCGCCCCGTTCCTCATCCGTGAAGCCGTCGAACTTCTCGCCGGCCGCGCCGGTGTTCCCGGCGGACGTCTGCGTGTCCTTCATGGCAGGTTTCCTCTCATACAAGGCTTGATCTGGACAATCTCATGCTAGGGATTCGCCGCGGTGGCGGCTTCTCGGAAACTGATCGGTTGTCGCCCGGGTGGGAACGGCGACGGTCAGCCGAGCCAGCGGCCGTCGCGCATCAGGTCGCGTCCCCGCAACTCGTTCGCCTCCCGCCAGGCCTGGACGCGCCGTGGCCGGATCAGGAAGTACTGGTAGGGCTCGTCGAGCTCGCGCGGGTCGAAACCGGTCCTGGCCGCGAACGCGTCGCCTGTCTCCGGGGCGAGGTCGGCGAGGTTCACCGGCTCGGCGGCGCCGTCGACGACGACGACGTCGCGCGTCGGCCCGAGGCTGAGTCGCACCCGGCCGTCCGCCAGCAGGTTGCGGCCGGTGACCGAGGCACGCGGCGTCGAGATGAGGAACGCGGTCCCGTCCCAGAGGTACGAGAGCGGGACGAGGTGGACGCCAGAGGAGCCGGCCGTCGCGACCCAGAGATCGACGTCGTTCTCCAGTCTCGCGCGAGTGTCCCGCAGCCGCTCCTCGAGCTCACGCGGCGGCACGCCTGTCATGCTTCCTCCGGTCACGTCGTGGAGAGCCCTCCGTCCGGGGGAGGGCTCCGTCGGCGGCCACGGTGTCGGCCACCTCGAGGGTGAGGGATGCGATGGAGGTCATGACCGTCACGCTGTTTGCGGCTCGGTGACCGGCGCTTCTCGATTCCTGACCGGTCTCGTCACCTGCTTCGCCACGCACGACGGCATCCCCGCCGCGGCGCCCGCCGTGCGGCGCTGGTAGGCGCTGGGCGGCATGCCGACCAGCTCGGTGAAGCGGGTGCTGAAGGTGCCCAGCGACGAGCAGCCGACCGCGAAGCAGACGTCGGTGACGCTGAGGTCGCCACGACGCAGCAGCGCCATCGCGCGCTCGATGCGACGTGTCATCAGATAGGCGTACGGCGACTCGCCGTAGGCGAGCCGGAACTGACGGCTGAGGTGCCCGGCCGACATGTGCGCGCTGCGGGCGAGCGCCTCGACGTTCAGCGGCTGCGCGTACTCCCGGTCGATCCGATCGCGGACGCGACGCAGTCGCGCAAGGTCGTTCAGGCGCTGTGCCGCGGTGAGTGCGCGTCCCCACGCGGGATGACACATGGGAGAACTCCTTTCATCGATGCTCGCGAGCGCCCGGGCCGCATGGCGAGGCGCCCGCCGGTGAGGGGGGCCGAGGACGGAGGCCTGGAGGCGCCGGCCGCCGCGCTCTCCGCGGCGGCCGTCATGGCCGCGTCGATCACTGAACGGCTCAGCGAAGCTCCTGGATGCGGACCAGGTTGCCCGCGGGATCGCGGAAGGCGCAGTCACGGATGCCGTACGGCTGCTCCGTCGGCTCCTGGACGACCTCGGCGTCGCCGGCCTGCAGCTTCTCGAAGGTGCCGTCGAGGTCCCGGGTGGACAGCAGGATCCAGCCGTAGGTGCCCTTGGCCATCATCTCGACGATGGTGCGGCGCTCGTCCTCGGTGACGCCGGGGTCGGCGGCCGGCGGCGCCAGGAGGATGGACGTGCCGGGCTGGCCGACGGGGCCGACCGTGATCCAGCGCATCTTGCCGTGTCCGACGTCGCTGCGCACCTCGAAGCCGAGGGCGTCGCGGTAGAAGGCCAGGGCGGCGTCCGGGTCGTCGTGCGGGAGGAAGCTCGTGTGAATGGTGATGTCCATGGCCGTCACGCTATCCGCGGCCCGGTGACCGGTGCTTCTCGGATCCTGATCGGTCCGGCGGGCTGAGAGCCCTCCGACGGGCCGGAAGCCGAGGACCGCCTACGGGTGGCCGCGCTCTCCCGCGGCCACCCGCTCGAATCCGACCCGTTACGGCGTCAGGACGTCGTCGATGGCCGCGTGCAGGTTCGGTCGCGGGCCGATGTGGTGCGGGTCGCCCGCGGGCTGCGGCGTGCCGGTCAGCTTGAGGGTGTCGCGGACCTGGGCCGGGGTGAGCACCCCGCTCGCCGCCTTGGCCACGCCCTGCAGGTCGGCCACCGCGCCGGCCACGACGGCGCTGGCGCTGGAGGTGCCGTCGAAGGTGCCGGTGTACATCTTGTTGGGGTCGGTCACCGAGGGGGTCAGGTCCTTCCAGCCGGTGACGCCCAGGGTGGCCACGCACGCGCCGTAGGCCTGGACGTCGACGCGCGAGCCGTACGTGGAGAACGACAGCGCCCTGAGCTCGGCGGTGGGGGAGGAGCCTGTGCAGTTCGTCCCGCCGGGGCTGGGCGGCGCTCCCGCCCCGATCATGATGGCGCCGGAGTCGGGACGGCCCATGACGGTGGCGGCGAAGGCGTCGTTCGGGTCGTCGAGGTCGTTGCCGCCGTTGCCCGCCGCCTCCACGACGGTCACCCCTGCCGCGGTGGCCAGCACCGTCTGGTCGTAGACGCTGCTGTCGAGCTCCCACGGGTACCAGCCGCCGGAGGTCGCTATCGCGACCTCGAACAGGATCACGTCTCCCGGCAGGGAGGACGTGGCGGCGTAACCGACGGCGTCAGGGATGGAGGAGGTGGACAGGTTCAGCCTGGCGTGCGGTGCGATGCCCGCCATGCCGACCCCGTTGTCGTCCTTGGCGCCGATCACCCCGGCGACGGCGGTGCCGTGGTGGACCGAGGCGTCGCTGGTGCACGGGTCGCCGAACATGGACGGCATCTGGACCACCGTGCCGGCCGTGACCCGTCCTGCGAGGTCCTCGTGACACAGGTTCCACGCGTTGAGCAGCGTGAACTGCTCGTACGGGAAGGTCCGGGAGACGGTGGTGCCGTCACCGAGCTGCCCGCTGCCGTTGGCGCCCCAGCTGTAGAGCCACTGGCCGGCCTTGCCGAAGGTGTGCGCCAGGCCCGCCGAGACCGTCTCGTTGCTCGCGGAGGTCACGATGGGCGTGGTGGAGTCGGTGGTGGTGCCGTTGCCGAGCTGGCCCTGGGCGTTGTCACCCCAGGTGTGGACCGTCAGGAGGGACGATGACGGCGGCAGGGCTATGGCGGCGCTGTGCAGGGAACCGGCGGACACGACGTAGGCGTTCGACAGGCCGGAGACGGCGACCGGAGAGGTCCTGTCGACGGTGGTGCCGTCACCCAGCTGGCCCTGGCTGTTGTCGCCCCACGCCTTGACCGTGCCGCCGTTGAGCAGGGCGAGCACGTGGTCGGCGCGGCTGCTGATCTGCTTGACGCCGGTCAGACCGGGCAGCGCGACCGGGGTCGTCCTGTCGACGGTGGTGCCGTCGCCCAGCTGGCCCTGGGCGTTGTCGCCCCACGCCTTGACCGTGCCGTTGGACAGCACGACGACGGAGTGGGTGCCTCCCGCCGCGACCGTGCCGGCCCCGCCGGCCACGCCCGTGAGCCCGGGAACGGTGATCGCGATCGCGGAGTCGGAGGTCCCGTAGCCGAGCTGGCGCTGGCTGTTGTCGCCCCACGCCCGCACCGTGCCGTCCGAAAGGACGGCCAGGGCATGGCCCGCGCCCGCGCTCACGCCCACCGCGTTGAAGATCCCGGCGACCTGCACCGGCGTCGCGCTGTCGATGGTGCTGCCGTTGCCGAGCTGGCCCTGGGAGTTGTCGCCCCACGCCCACACGGTGCCGTCGCTCTTCAGCGCGACCGAGTAACCCTTGCCCGCGGAGACGGCCGTGACGTTGGTCAGGCCGGTGACCTGCACCGGGACCTTCTTGGGCGTGGTGCTGCCGTTGCCGAGCTGGCCCTGGGAGTTGTCGCCCCACGCCCACACCTGACCGAGTGACGTGCCCCCCGCCACCAGCAGGGAGTGGTCGTCGCCCGCGGCGACCGTCTGCGGTCCGGTCTGCGAGCTCAGCGCGCCCTGGGCCTCGATGTCGGTGACGAGGATGCCGTCGCCCTTGCCGCCGGGCTGCGCGTTGGCGTAGTCGGCGTCGACCCCTCCGCCCTGGGCGGAGCCGGGCGCGTTGCGGTACCTCTGGTGCGAGCGCAGTGGCTCGACGGGGGCCACGGTGATCGGCCTGGCCTGGGCGATCTCCACCGAGGGCAGGGCGTTCAGGTCGTCCAGCAGCGACTCGATGCCCTTGGGCACGGTGACGACGAACCACGAGTTCAGGTCGGGCAGCTCCCTGCCGACCCGCTTCTCCAGCTGGAGTCGCCGCTGGGTGACCTTCTCCTCGGACGCGCGCGACAACGGCCTGATCGACGCGCCGTCGTGTTTGGCCAGCACCCGCTGGACCGCGGCTGCGTCGGCCGTGTCCTCCGCGACCAGTTTGCGGTCGCGCAGCCGTACCTCCCGGTCGGCCTTGAACTTCACCGACAGCTCAGTCGTGGAGAAGCCCTTGGGAAGCGGCCCGTGCGTGCCCGGCGCGCGCCCCTTGTCCTTGCTGTGGTCGTAGGCGGGGGCAGGTTCGGCCGAGGCCGGTCCCGCCGAGGCCACCGCCGACAACGTGCCGACGGTCACGGCGAGCACGGCCGCGGCGAGCCGCCGCAGGGACGGCCGAACTCTTTCAGAATTGTGAAAATGAGAGCTGACTGGCAATGCGTTCTCCCTCGGTGTCTTTCTCGACGCGCGAGTTCAGAGCCTCCCAATCAGTGACCTCGGGCACGCCGGTCGGCGGCGGATTGCTTTCCCGAGCACAGTGATCCAAGGCGCGGGCGCCCATGGAAGGCCAATTGGTCGCGCAATCTTCGTGTGTCCTGAGAACAACAGACCCGACGGGTCAGCATAGGCTGATCACCCGTATGAAAATCAATACCAAAATGATTGACACGGTCAGCCATTAAGTGAGTGCGTGGAGTGATCGCGCCCATTTCCGTGGGAGACGACTTGTTTGTTGCAGGTTGGTTACGGTGCTCTTGACAGTGGTCCGAGGGTGTCGTAGAAGCGACGGTCCTTCGGCGCCGGAGTGTCCGCCGTGCTCCGTGGCCGTCCGGATGCCGTGCGCGGCAGGTGGCTCCGGGCGTCGGAGGGCCGTCGTTTCTACGGCTTTTCCCGGTTGCTGTCAAGAATGCTTTCGCAGGCCTTAAAAGGCGAGGTCGGATATGCCGTGAATCGGCTTGACGACTCCGCGCGCCCGCCTGACGCCCGACCGCGTGAATCGCTTTCATGCTTGATTTTCCGATGGGTGATCAGCCTATGCTGACCGTCGGGTCCATAGTTTTCACGACATGCGTCGACTGTGCGGGTAATGAGCTTTACCGTGGTAGCCGTGCCTTGGGCCGATGCGCTTTCGAGAGCGTGCCGCCGCTGTTCGGCGTGCCCGAAATCCTGGAACCCGCGCGCCGACGACGACGCCGGAGGAGACGGGCCGTCACCCGTCGGCCGGGGTCTCCGAGGGGGCGGGGGAGTTGGCGTCGGGGACCAGCAGGCTGGGGGCGCCGGTGCCGTCGGCGGGGACGGACCAGGTGTTGTTGGTGCCGTCGCCGGTCTGCAGCGCGTAGGCGACGGTCCGGTCGTCCAGCCATGCGGCCTGGTCGTCCACGCTGCGGGTCTCGGCCAGGGCGGTGATCCGCAGGCTGGCCAGGTCCAGGACGGACAGGCGCCAGCCCTTGCCGGGGTCGGCGTCGACGGCGGACTTGTAGGCGATCCGGGTGCCGTCGGGGGAGAGGGAGGGGCATTCGACGTTTTCACGCAGCGTCCTGACGGTCTTCGCCGCGAAGTCGCCCTCCACCAGGTGGCGGCGGCCGTCGGTGGACAGCGTCGCGTAGAAGCGGTTGTCGTCGCCGGTGAACGTGACGCCCCAGAAGTTGACGTCGGGGTTGCGGTACGGGCGGCCGTCGACGGTGATCGCGAAGTCCTCCAGGGACTTCACCAGCCGCCCGGTGCGGGTGTCGAGGATGCCCGCCACGGTGGAGAAACCGGTCGTCGCGTACGAGTGCCCGTCGATGAACAGCGTCCAGGCGACCATCCGGCCCGTGGCGGAGACGCGCAGCCGGTTCGGGAAGCCCGTCAGCGGCAGACTCCTGCGCTCGTGCAGGGAGGAGTCCAGGACGACCAGGCCGGTCGAGCTGAGCGGGCCGACGGGCTTCAGGCAGGCGACGGTCCCGGCGGCGGTGTAGGCGCGGTCGCACCGCAGTTCGGTGACCTCGCGCGGGCCGCCGGGGTCGGAACGGGAGACCGTCGACAGGCGGCCGTTGGTCAGCACCTGTATGCGCGGTCCCTCGCCCACCGGGCCGGAGCGTGCGGTGACGGGCTGGTCCTTGGCCAGCGCCGCGTAGGTGACGGCGACCCCGGCGAGCAGCAGGGCGGCCAGGGCCGTCACGAGGACGCGGAGGTGTGTGCTGAGAGTGATCGTGACTCCTTGGTGAGGAGGAACGCGGTGAAGGGCAGGGCGACCGCGGTGAGGGCGGCGGCGACCAGGCAGGCGGGCCCCGGTCCCCAGGCCTGCCAGGCGAGCCCGAACAGCACCGACGAGACGACGTAGGACAGGGCCTGGCCGCTCTGCACCAGCGCCAGCCCGGTGGCGCGCAGCTCCGCGGGGAACGTCGCCCCCGCCAACGCCGCCAGGACGCCGTCGGTGGCCGCGTAGAACGTCCCATGGAGCGCCAGCACCGCGACGACCAGCGGCCAGCCGCCGAACGGGCCGTCCAGGAGCAGATAGACGCCGATCAGCGTCGCGTTCCCGCCGACGAACACCTTCAGCCGTCCGACCCGGTCGGCCAGCCTGCCGAGCGGGGCGGCCAGCAGCAGGTAGACCAGGCTCGTGCCGACGGCCAGCATCGGGAACCAGCCGACGCCCAGCTCGACGCGCCGCTGCAGGACGAGGTAGACGAACCCGTCGCCGATCGTGACGAGGCCGATCAGGCACGCGGCGGGAAGGAGCCGTCCACGGCCGAGCTCGACGACGGCCCGCCATGACACGGCGGACGGATGAGGGCGGGAGGAGCGGGTGTCGGGCACGAACAGCACGAGGATCAGCACGGCGAGCAGCGCGACGCAGAAGCTCGCCATGAAGACGGGCTCGAACGCCCCGCCCGCCAGCGCGAGCACCCCGAGCGTGGCGACGGGACCGAGGAAGGCGCCGATAGCGTCCATCGTCCGATGCACCCCGAACGCCCGGCCCAGCCGTTCCTGCGGGGTGGCCAGGGTGATCAGCGCGTCCCGGGGGGCTGTGCGCAGCCCCTTCCCCGCGCGGTCCGCCATGATCACCAGCCCGATGAGCGGTCCGGACGTCCCGGCCGCGAGCAGCCCCAGCTTGGCGAAGGCGGACAGTCCGTAGCCGACCCCCGCCACGGCCTTGTGGCGGCTGACCCGGTCGGCGACGTACCCGCCCGCCAGCCGCAGCAGCACGGTCGCGCCGCTGTACACGCCGTCGACGACGCCGTAGGCCGCCGGGCTGAACTGCAGCCCGACGACCAGGTACAGCGGCAGGATCGCGGTCACCATCTCGGCCGACACGTCCGTCACGAGGCTGACGGCGCCGAGCGCGAACACCGTGCCGCCGACGGTCCTGACGGAGCCGCCGGCGGCTCGACTCCTGTCGAGAGTGGAGAGGTACACGTCGTCAGTGGCAGGCGGTGGTGCCGCTGTCGGTGAAGGACTTGCCCGCCTCGGGGACGAACTGCCAGCTGTAGGCGTTCGGGTGGAGGGTGACCTTCAGGACGCCGTAGGTGTCGCTGTTGCGGACCTCGCTGTTGGCCAGGATGGTCCCGAAGCCGTAGTGGCTCGCCCCTCCGGACCCGACGACGAAGTGGCGGATGCCGCGCGCGTTGTCGAGCTGGTTGGACGGGGTGATCGGCGCGAACCGCTCGTACTGGTGGTTGTGGCCGGTCAGGATCAGGTCGGCGTCGTTGTCGTACAGCGCCTGCACGATCGGGGCGACCGAGGTGTCGGGCGAGTGGTTGGCGCCCGAGGTGTAACGCGGGTGGTGCCACATCGCCACCGTGCACGGCCTGGCGCTGGCCGCCAGGTCGGCGCGCAGCCACGTCACCTGGGCGGAGCTCGCGCCGCAGCCGCCGACGGCCGAGCAGTTGGAGTTGAGCACGACGACGTGCCAGTTCGAGCCGACGTCGTAGGAGTAGTAGCCCTTGGACGGGTCGCCCGCCGACGCGCCGAAGTAGCCGTAGTACCCCGTCGCGCCGGAGGTGTTGTAGTCGTGGTTGCCCGGCACCGGCCTGGTGCGCGCCTTGTGACGTCCCCAGGTCGGGTTGTAGTAGGTGTTGAACTCCGAGGCGGTGCCGTTGTCGTAGACGTTGTCGCCGAGCGTGAAGACCGTGCCCGGGATGTTGTCGAGCAGCGCGGCGGTGGCGCTGTCACCGGAGCCGGAGTTGGAGATGTCGCCCGCGCCGACGAGCACCGGGTCGCCGGACGTCGCGGTGGGCGTGGGCGTGGGGCTGGAGGTCGCGGTGGGCGTGGGGCCCGCGTCGGTGGTCACCACGAGCTGGGGCGCGGTCGAGGCTCCGCTCTCCCGCGAGTCGTAGTCCGCGCCGTCCGAACTGGAGGAGGTGACGCCGATGCTGTAGGTGCCGTTGCCGGTCACGTACGACGTCACGTCGATCTCGTACCAGGCGTTCTGGGCCACGGAGCCGAGCGTTCCCAGCGTGGCCCCGTCGATGGACGGCTGGTTGTTCCACGTGGTGCCCGTCTCGGACCAGGTGGTGTTGCTCACGCCCTTGAACGTGCCGCCGTTGCCGCTCGCCGCGCCGCTCACGTTGTCGGTGTGGACGCGCAGTTTGACGGTGCTGATCGGGCCGGAGATCCCCGCGACGGTGAACCTCAGGAACGCCCGCTTGACAGGTGAGTTGTCGACGCCGAGCTGTCCGGACGTGCCGTAGTTGGTGCTCGTGTTGCCGTTGTCCACGTAGGTGTCGGCCACGGGGGTGAAGGTGGCGGTGGCGGCGTTCGCCACGCCTCCGGACAGGGTCGCGGCCGTGAACACGGCCGTGCCGCCGACGGCGACGGCCATGGACGCCGCTGTGAGCGCCTTGCGTCGGAACATGCGTTTGCTCCTCGTACGCGGTTGTGGGGGGCAAACATGGACGCTAGATCGCTCACCACTCGATTCGATGAGCGGAAACGGATCGCAGGGAGTCCGGACGGTTAATGACCGGCGTGTCAACGGTGACACGTACGGTGAGTTCGGTCCGATGACGGCCGGCGGGCCGCGAGGCAGGTCAGCCTGAGGCCCACGACAGCACGAGGTCGGTGTGCCGCTTGGGGATGACCAGACCGCCGTGGGGCGGGTCCCCGGCGTGGACGTCGATGCGCAGGTCCGCCGTCATCGGCCGTCCGGCGCCGTTCCACGCCCGGACGTGGGCCGCGAGGTCCCCGGCGAGCCGGTCCCTCTCCGGGCCGTGGGCCCGGGCGACCAGGGCTGCGCCGGGTCCCCGGTCCAGCAGGCAGAGACTGTCACCCTCGACGATTCCGACACAGGCCTTGAACCCCTGGAGATCGAGCGGGCTCGTCGCCAGCCAGCCAGGCTGGGCCTCGGACATCATGCACCAGCGGGGTTCGTGCACCGCCAGCCACAGGTTCAGGCCGTCGAGGACCTGCCCCTCGTCGGCGTTCACCCCGGTCGTCAGCTCGGCCACGGGACCGCCCAGGGCCTTCAAAAGGTCGCCGATCTCCGCCGCCCCCGGCAGCGAGATCGTGAGGTCGGTGCCCCTGTCCAGGACCAGGATCGTCTCCGGACCGGCGAAGGGCCCCCGCATCCGCATGAACCCGCAGGGCACCACCGACCGGCTCACCCAGTGCGCGCCCTCCCTCTCCAGCGCCACCGAGCGCTGGACCCCGCACAGGTCCAGCGGCGCGACGACGCGCCCGCCGGGCCCGAGCTGGTCGAGCCAGGCGGGGGCGAGATCCCACACGCCGACGGTGGCGATCACCCGGTCGTACGGCGCCGCGGGGGCGAACCCCTCGGCGCCGTCGCCGCACACCACCTCGACCTCGGGGTGCCCGGCCTCCGCCAGGTGCTCCCGAGCCCGGCGCACCAGGTCGGCGTCGATGTCGACGCTGACGACCCGCCCCCGCGGCCCCACCAGATGGGCGAGCAGCGCGGCGTTGTATCCCGTCCCCGCCCCGATCTCCAGCACCCGCTGTCCCGGTTCGACGCCCAGTTGGTCGAGCATGAGGGCCATCATCGCCGGCTGGGAGGAGGAGCTGATCGGCACGCCGTGGGCGTCGCGCTTGGTCACGATGGCGTCGTCCCGGTAGACGACCTCGACGGAGAGGTCGGGAAGGAACAGGTGCCTCGGCACCGCGAGCAGCGCGTCGGCCACGACGCCGCTGATCCCGCGTCCGCGCACCTCCGCGACCATGTCCTCCCGCAGTGCCCGCCATCCAGCCATCGCCGACCTCCATGCCGTTTTTGTGCCCCGGCGGGTCTCATGCCCGGCGGGACAGGGGCGGCGCGGCAGGCCGCCGCCCCTTACCCCCACTCTGCCAGGAGGGCCGCCTCCTTCTCCGGATCGATGCCGTGCCTGCCGAAGGAACGCTCGGCCACGGGGACGTCGCGGAGCCAGGCCCAGGTGTCGCGGACGGTCTCGGCGACGGGACGGCAGCGCAGTCCCGCCGCGTGGGCCTTCGCGGACGACGACAGCCAGACGCCGGCGAAGTCGGGAGTCTCCGGCGCCCACAGCGGCAGCTCGTTCCAGGGGGCGACGTCCCGGTCGAGCAGGAACCGGTCCTTCACCCAGACGAACTCGGCGTCCGAGCCCGTCACCGCCCTGCACTCCGCCAGCAGAGCGCCGTAGGTGACGTTGCCCCGCACCCCGCCGGTGAAGAAACGGTCGTTCACCCCCGCCTCGGCCTGGGTGAGGGTGAAGGCGGCGATGTCGCGCGCGTCGATGACCTGCATCGCCACGTCGGGGCCGCCGGGAGCCAGGACCCGCCCGCCCCTGGCGACGCGGGTGAGCCACCAGGGCAGGCGGCCGACGTTCTCGCGCGGGCCGAGGATGAGCCCCGGCTCGACGACCAGGACGTTGCCGTCGAAGCCCTCCTCGACCGCGCGCTCGCACCCCGCTTTGAGCGTGCCGTAGTCTCCGTCCCCGGGACCGGCGTCCCCGGCGCACTCGAAGCGGGGCGAGCTCTCGTCGGACACCTCGGCGGGAAAGGCCGAACACGCCGAGATGCTCGAGATGAACGCGTAGGTGGCCGCCTTCCCGTTCAGCGCGCGCACCGACTCGCCGACCACCCGGGGGACGAATCCGCAGACGTCGACCACGACGTCCCACTCACGCCCCTCGGCCAGCCGCGCCAGGTCGCCGGCGACCTCGCGGTCGCCCCTGACCGTTTCGACGCCGGGCAGGTCGACGCCGCTCCTTCCCCGGTTGAACGTCGTGACTTCGTGACCGCGCCGCAGCGCCTCCTCGACGATCGCCCGCCCAAGGAAGACCGAGCCGCCGATGACCAGAGTTCTCATGGCGCTCATTGTTCGCCTTTCCCGGGGCGGGATCACGGGCTTTCACCACCGGCGCAAGCCGTGCGCTCAGAGCGCGCTCGGGGTGACCGGCGGCTGCCGCAGGACATGGACCCTGGCCGTGGCGATGTCGAAGTAGAGGCCGACCAGCTCCAGGCGCCCCTGCCCGACCAGCTCGTCCACCGAGGGGTGGGTCCGCAGGTTCTCCAGCTGCTGGATCACGTTGATCCGGCACAGGCGGTCCAGAGGGCCGTCGTCGGCGCCGTCGCTCTCCGAGGAGACGAAACGCGCCAGGCTGTGGTTGCCGTGGCGCAGCCACCGGCCGAGCGCGGGCAGCCCGGCGGCCTTCTCGCCACCGCTGAGCAGCGCCGCCATGGCTCCGCACCCGGAGTGACCGCAGACCGTGATGGTCCTGACGTTGAGCGCGCCGGTGGCGTACTCGATCGCGGCCGTCACCGAGTCGTCGGGCGGCGAGCCGCCCCTGCGGGGGACCAGGTTGCCGATGTTGCGCACGGTGAACAGGTCGCCCGGACCGCTCGAGGTGATCAGGTTGGGCACGACCCGGGAGTCCGCGCAGGTGATGAACAGGTGCGCGGGCTCCTGCTTGCGGGCCATCGCGTGCAGGAAGGGACGGACCAGCGGCGCGGTGCGCCGGTGGAACTCGCGGGCTCCGGCGAGCAGCTCGGGCACCGGAAGACCGTCTCGCCGGCCGTGCGCCGTCGGCGCGGCCCCGCGGTCCCCGTCAGCCCCGCCAGTCCCGTCAGTCCCGCCGGCCCCGCCGTCCTCGCCGGGCACACGCCGGACGGGTACGGCGAGGCCGCTCCCGCCCCGCTCCCGCCGAGCGCGAGCGGAGCCGCCCTCCTCCCGCGCCTGCCCACCGGGCGCGGCGGGACCGTCCTCGCCGGGCGCACGCCGGACGGGCGCGTCCGCGGCCGCCCTCCGCTCGCGCCCGCGGTGCGCCCAGGGCAGCCACCAGCGGTCCGGGGCCCGAGGCGGAGGCTTGACGGGAAACACCCTGGCCCCGCTGGCGGCCATGGCGTACCACTCGTCGTGGATCTCGTCGATGTCGACCGTGCCGCCCCCGCGCTCGTGGTCCTGCCGCCAGGAGTGGATGGCCTCGAAGGCCGCGTTGTCCATGAAGTCGATGTTCAGGTCCAGCTCGACCGCGGCCCCCGCGGGAACGGCGTGCAGCTCGGAGGTGATCCTGGGCACGCCGAGGAAGGTCAGCGAGCCGCCGATCAGCACGTGCCAGCGACCGTCGGTCTCGAGTCTGGCGCGGGCGGTGATCCGGGTGAGGCGGCGCAGCGCGGAGAGCGCGGCGAGCCCGAGGCCGAGCAACACGCCCTCCGCGAGGCCCAGCAGCACGACTCCGGCCATGGTGACGACGTAGACCGGGATCTCGCCGTGGCCCCGCAGGTTGCGCAGGTGTCCCAGGTTGACCATCTGGACGCCGATGAAGACCAGCAGGGCGGCCAGCGCCTCCATGGGAATCAGGGTGATCGTCCAGCCCAGGCAGACGGCGAACGCCAGGATCCAGAGCCCGTGCAGGACCGCCGACCAGCGGCTGCGGGCCCCGGCGCGCACGTTGGTCGTGCTGCGCACGATGACCCCCGCCACGGGCAGGCCGCCGAGCGCGCCGCTGACCATGTTGGCCACGCCCTGGGCGGTGAGCTCTCTGTCCAGGTCGGAGCGCCCGCCGCGCTGCTTGTCCGTGGCCACGGTGCACAGCAGCGACTCGACGGCCGCGAGCAGGGCCACCAGCACCACCGCCGCGACGATCCCGTGCCAGTCGCCCTCCGGCCAGATCGGCGCGGCCCACTCGCTCAGGCTCGACGACAGGTCGACCCGGGTGACGTTCCAGCCGAGCAGCACGGCGGTCGTCGAGGCGGCCAGCAGGGCGACCAGCGGCGCGGGCACGACCCGCAGGCGCCGTGGCAGGCGGGTCCAGCCGACCAGGACGCCGATGGTGAGCAGGCCGGCGAAGACCGCGTGGCTGTGGTTGTCCGCGATCTGCCCGGGAAGTTCGATCAGGTTCTCCACGGCGGAGCGCTGTGGCTCGCCGCCGAGCACCACGTGCAGCTGGGCGAGGGCGATCACCGCGCCCACTCCGGCGAGCATGCCGTGCACCACGGCGGGGGAGACCGCGAGCGCCGCGCGGGCGACCCGGGACATCCCCAGCAGCAGCTGCAGCGTGCCCGCCAGCAGAGTGATCATGCAGGTGGCCCGCCAGCCGTACGTGGCGACCAGCTCGGCGACCACCAGCGACAGCCCGGCCGCGGGACCGCTCACCTGGACGGCGGAACCACCCAGGAGACCCGCGACCACTCCGCCGATCACACCCGCGACCAGCCCTGCCACCAGCGGCGCCCCCGAGGCGACCGCGACGCCCAGCGAGAGGGGCACCGCCACCAGGGAGACCACCAGGGAGGCGGGCAGATCGTGACGTGTCACGGAGGCGAGAGTGCGCTCCGTGGGTGTGCTGTGACTCTTCGTGTCCGTCCCCATGGCTGGGACACTATGCCGTCGGCGGCTCCCTGGTCAGCGATTGCCGTGGCCTTTTACGGGCACCGGAGGAAATCAGCGGTAATAGTCGGGGTAGTCCGGGTCCTGTGCCCGGTGGCGGCTGCTCCGGGAACCCGCCCGCCCCTGACCGTCAGGGGTCGCGGCGACCTCGGGACCCGTCCCGTAGAGATCGCCGTAACTCGGCCAGGCCGCGCCGCTGCCGCCGCCCGCGGCCGGCTCCGGCCACGCGGAGGGGGCGGCGTCGTAGCCGTTGCCGCCCGTGGGCCTGCCCGCGGTCCGCGCCTGGTCGTCGTGCGGGGAGACCGCCCTTGAGGGGCTGGTCGGTGTGGAGATGGCCGGGGTCGGGCCGGTGAGCGCGTCGTCGTCGATGGTCGCCCAGCCGGAGCTCACCTCGTACGAGGTCGCGGACGGGGCGCTGAAGACCGGGTTCTGGTACGAGGTGTAGGACGGCGCGGGGTCGTCGAGTATGTCGGCGGTGTTCGCCGCCTCCCAGCCCCCGGAGGTGGGGGAGGTGGCCCGCGCCCACGGGTTGTCCGAGATGGGCTTGGCGGGTTCGGCCGCACCGCCCGTGCCGTACGGCGCGGCCACCGGGCCGGTGCCGGGCGGGGTGGCGGGGAAGCCGCCACTGGTGGTCGGCCCCATCGGGGGCATCGGGGCGAGCGGGCCCGCGCCGGGGGTGGAGACGGGCGCTCCGCCGGTCGTGCCGCGGCCGGGCGTCCCGGCGGGGGGCGCCGAGCTCCTGGCGGGCGCCTGGGCCCCGCCACGAGGGTAGGGGCCGGCGAGCGGGTCGCTCAGCGGGTCGGGCCGGGAGAGCCCGCCGTTGCCCGTGTTGTTTCCCGTGTTGTTGCCCTGGGCCGAGGCGCGGCTGCCGCCTCTGCGGGGGCGTGAGGGGCGGCCCTCGCCGAAGGCGCCGGGCGTGGGGGCCGCGAAGGTGACCGTCTTCTGCTCGGCGAGGGCGGCGGCCGTGGGGGCGGGATTCGGCTGGACGGGCTCGACGAGGTCGGCCAGTCCCGAGGGCAGCGAGGCCGAGGCGACGGCGGGCGCGGGCGGCGGCACCGGGGCCTGCGCGGGTCTGGGCGGCTGGGGCCTGTTCGGCAGCGGCGCCTGCATGGTCACGGCGTCGGCGTCGACCGCGGGGGACTGTCCCTGCTCCGCGGGGACGGGGCGGCTGGCGCCCATCCTGGCCGCCAAGGACCCTCCGAAACCGCCCTCGTCAGCCTGGAGCCGCGTCCAGTAGTCGTCGTCGTAGTCGTCCGCCACGCCGAACTCGTTCACGCCGCGCTTGCCGCGCGAGCTCGCGGGGCGAGGCTGGCGTGGCGGCTTCGGCTCGTCGAACGGGGTCAGGTCGGGACTGAAGTGGTTCATCTTCGGTTCCCGCGTCGCGAAATCGTCGATGGACAAGGTAGGCGTCTGCGCCTCCTTCTCCTCCAGCTCGCGAAGGCGTTCCGCGGGGAGCGCGCTCTCCCTGCGGTTCATCGACCGCATTCCCAGTGCCACGACGACGAGCACGAGGAGCACGACGGCGACCAGACTTACTACGACCGCGATCATTGCACCACCCTCAAGGCCATGGCCTTCCAGCGGCGCCGGTGAGGTCGCGCGGCCATCGACGCGACCTGCCCCCTTGCATCACCTGCGCACGGACATTGGATCTGATTGTGTCGGACCACTATGAGCGTTGTCACACCCTAAGTGAAGAATTGGTAACCATTACTACCTCCGGTGTTTGAGGTGTCACTCGATGTGCGCCGTGGTGAGCCGTCCCCAGGCGATCGTCTTGTCCGCGATGCTCTTCAACGTCATCTCCAGTGAGGCGCCCTTGGCGAGGGCGACCTTGGCGTTGAGCGCGTAGACGGTGAAACGATAGTTCTCCTGGGCGCGGCACGGAGGGGCGTATCCCGCCTTGCCGCCTGTCGTGCTTCCTTCCACGGCCCCCACCGGGACACTGCCCTCTGCCACCTCGTTGGTGCGTGGGTCGATGTCGAACACGACCCAGTTCACCTCTCCACCGGTGCGTGAGTTGTTGTCGACCACGATCGCGACCGACTTGGTACCGTTCGGGACTCCCGACCAGCGCAGCGGCGGATTGCCCACCGTCCCCTTGCACGAGTAGTCGGACGGCAGAGCCGCGCTGTCCCGCAACTGGGGGCTCGAGACGCTGATCGGCTCCAGCTGTAACCGCTCCGCGGACGCCGTGCTGCTCCCCAGACCACATCCCGAGGAAACGACGACGAGCGCCGCGGCCACCGCGATCCCTGCGGTCGGCCGCGGGCGGCGCGTAGACGTGTTCGGCTGCCCCATGCCCGATGATGCTACGCGGATCTGGAAGATGCGCAGACCGGATCGCGAGGTTCCATGGCCCGGAAACGCTTGGGAATCGGACACGAACCCGAGGTGGGAGAGTGACCTTGGACACGGAGATCGGCTCAGAAGCCGTCCATCTCCAGGAGGGCCGCCCCGGGGGGTGAGGCGGCGAGATTCCAGGACGGCGTCCGTGCACCCTTTCCGACCTGCGGTTACCCCGCCTCGTCCCGGCCGCTCCCCTCGCCGCGCGGGACGCGGCCCGCGCCGGGCGCGCTTGCCCGCCGGGCCGCGGGGCGCGTGGCGGGGGCGTGACGGGAGCGGTCCGAGATCGAAGCCGATGTGAGATCGAACAACGGCGAACAGAGCCGGACGTACGCCCCGAGAGGGGACGGGCGCATCCGGCACACGAGCACGGCAAGGGACGGAGCCGGAGGCGCCGCGTGGCGGAGCCGGAAGGGGCTCCACAGGGCGACGCCCCCGGGGGCGGGACCGGAAAGCGCGGGCCCCGAGGAGGGCGGCTACTCGCCGCCCAGCTCGCGGTACGGCCTCCTGAGCAGGTCGATGAGTGGGATGTGCCGCACCTTCACCGGCGGCGGTTCCAGCATCCGCAGCAGCAGGTCCGCGGGGGCCGCCACGACGTCGGGGCGCGGCCGCAGCCGGTTCAGCGAGACGCCGGGAGAGTAGAAGCCCGCCGTCTGATCCTCGAAGGACGCCTCCTGCGCCCGGGACGGCTCCACGTCAGCTCACCGCTCCCGGGCCGAGCCGGAACAGCTCCCGCAGTTGCTCGGTCGACAGGTCCGCGATCCACTCCTCGCCGGAGCCGACCACGCTCTCGGCCAGGGACTTCTTCCGTTCGATCATCTCGTCTATCCGCTCCTCCAGTGTGTCCAGGCAGATGAACTTCCTGACCTGGACGTTCTTCGTCTGGCCGATCCGGAAGGCCCGGTCGGTCGCCTGGTTCTCGACCGCCGGGTTCCACCACCGGTCCACATGGATCACGTGGTTGGCCGCGGTCAGGTTGAGGCCGGTGCCGCCCGCCTTCAGCGACAACAGGAACAGCATCGGCTCGTCGTCGCGCTGGAACCGTTCGACCAGTTCCTCGCGCCTGCTCTTCGACAGGCCGCCGTGCAGCCACAGCACCGGGCGGTCCAGGTGGGCGGCCAGGTAGGGGCGCAGGAGGGAGCCGAACTCGGTGTACTGGGTGAACACCAGGGCCTTCTCCCCCTCCTCGACGATCTCCTGGGCCAGCTCCTCGAGCCTGGCCAGCTTCCCCGAGCGGCCCGCCAGCCCCGAGCCGTCCCTGAGCAGGTGGACGGGGTGGTTGCAGATCTGCTTCAGGCGGGTCATCGTGGCCATCACGTTGCCGCGCCGCTGGAGGCCCTCCAGGCCGTCGATCCGGTGCAGCATGTCGTTCACCACGGCCTCGTACAGCCGCGCCTGCTCCGGGGTCAGCGTGCACCAGACCTTCATCTCGAGCTTGTCCGGCAGGTCGGAGATGATGGACCGGTCGGTCTTCAGCCGCCGCAGCACGAACGGCCCCGTGGCGCGCTTCAACGCCCTCGTGGCGTCCTCGTCGCGCCGGGCCTCGATCGGCTCCTGATAGCGCTTCCTGAACCGTGTGGCGGGCCCGAGCAGCCCCGGATTGCAGAACTCCATGATGGACCAGAGCTCGGAGAGGTGGTTCTCCACGGGGGTGCCGGTCAGTGCGAGCCGGGTCCCGGCGGGGATGGAGCGCACCGCCCTGGACTGCTGGGCGGCGCTGTTCTTGATCGCCTGCGCCTCGTCGCAGACGACCCTGCCCCACTCGAGCGCCGCCAGCGTCTCCAGGTCGCGCAGTGCCGTGCCGTACGTGGTGACGACCAGGTCGGCCTCCCGCACGGCCGAGGCCAGCTCGCCGTCCCGCTTGCGCGCGCCGCCGTGGTGGACGTGGACCCGCAGGGAGGGGGCGAACCTCGCCGCCTCCTTCTGCCAGTTGCCCACCAGCGACATCGGGCAGACCAGCAGCGTCGGGCGGGGCGCGCCGCCGTTCTCACGCTCGGACAGCAGCAGGGAGAGGGTGGAGACGGTCTTGCCCAGTCCCATGTCGTCGGCCAGGATGCCGCCGAGGCCGAGCCCGGACAGGAAGCTCAGCCAGGACAGGCCCCGTTCCTGGTAGGGGCGGAGCGTCCCGTTGAGGGTCCGCGGCACGCCGACCGGGGTGAGGCGGCGCTCGGCCTCGCCGGACAGCAGGTCGCCCAGCAGGCCGTCGGCGTCGACCGAGACCAGCGGCAGTTCCTCCTCGCCGCCGTCGACGACCTCGCGGATCACCGCGTCCACGGTCGTCTCGCCGTCGCCGCGCCGCTCGAGGACGGTCAGCGCGGCCTTGAGCTGCCGTTCGTCCAGCTCGATCCACCGTCCTGCGACCTGGACCAGGGGAATCCTGCGCTCGGCCAGCGCGGTCAGCTCCTCCGGGCCGAGAGTGTGGTCGCCGACGGCCACCTCCAGCCGGAAGGCCACCCGCCCCTCCAGGCCGAGGCCCTCCTGTCCGGTGATCGCACGCGTGGTCAGCTTCAGGCCCAGCCCCTGGCGTCCCGCCCACGCGGGCAGCCGTACGTCGTATCCGGCGGCCCTGAGCGCGGGCGCGCCGTCGCGCAGGAAGGAGAACGCCCACGCGGCCTCGACCTCCGCGGTCGACGGCTGGGCGTCGCGCAGCGCGCCGTGCAGCCCCGTGTGGAGGCGCACGGCCCGCGCCAGGTCGGTGCGGAGAACCTCGAGCGGACGTTCCGGAAGCCAGGGGGCCGACTCCCCGGCCCTGATCCGCTCCGCGGACAGGTATTCCGCGCCCTCGGCCCCCTCTGCGGCCGTGGGGCGGGGGTGGCCGGGGGCGGGGGCGAGGCCGAACTCCACCCGCCACGGACCGTCCTCGTCCGCGGGCTCGATCAGCCTGAGGCAGGCCCTGACCGGTCCGTCCAGCTCGCGGGCGGCGTCGGCCCAGGAGTCGAGGGCGGCGGACAGGGCCGCGACCTCGGCGGGCCTCGCGCCGGTGAGCGCGGCGTCCTCGCCGGTCAGGCCGTGCAGCCAGCGGTCGGGCAGGGGCGTCCTGAGGCCGGGGCGGTTTCCCACGATGAGGCGATCCGGCAGCGACAGCCGGGCCGCGCCGTCCACCAGGCCGTTCAGCGACTCCTCCAGCACCTCGGCGGACGGCCGTTCCCCGGGGACCGCCCTGCAGATCGGCGGCATCGCGGCGGCGACGTCCTCGAGCGCGGCCAGGTCGGCGCCGATGAGCACGGGACGCCAGCGGGCGGCGGGCTCGTCGTTCTCCACGACGAGCCGGGGCAGGATCCGGCCACGGCGCACCAGGCTCCGCGCGTGCTCGGCGACCACGGCGAAGTAGCGCAGGGACAGGCCGGGCTCCCAGTCAGTCTCCTCACCGGCGGCGGGCGGGCCTTCGGGGACGCCGCCCGCCGAGCCCCTCGTGTCCGCGTCCCGGTCGCCGAGGGAGCCGAGCAGGCGGAGCGCGTCCGCCGGGCCGAGCAGCAGCGCGGGGACGCGCCATGCGAAGATCCCCGGATCCGGGGCGTGGACCGTCATGCCGGACTCGGGTGAGGGCAGCGGCCCCGTGGCCGAGCCGGGCAGCACGACGGTCAGCTCGCGCTCCCCGGCCGCGGCGGCCGTGTCCGTGCCGGCCTCGGGGGCGGCCCCGGGCGAGACGCCCCCTTCCGGGAGGAACCCGCCGAGAACGCGGGTGAGCGCGGCCACCGGGGCGGCGAACGGATGGAGCCGGGCGGCGGGGGAGGCGGAAACCGGATCCTCCGAGGCGGGGCGGGGGAGCTCGGCGCCGGAACCGGGACCCTCCGAGGCGGTGTCAGGGGCCTCCGAGGCGGCACGGGGAGGCCTGAGGGCGGCTCCGGGAGCCTCGGAGCCCGAGGTGTCCTCGGCCCAGACGGCCAGCCGCCCGCCCACCCATGCGCCATGGACCACCAGCACGTGACCACTCCCGTTCCCGGCTTCTCGCCGCACGTCTCACCGGCGCGTTCCTGCGGCGCCCCGGCTCCGGCGGACGCCGCCGGTCTCCGTCGCCGGAACGTCCCCGTCCGGACAGGTTAGATCGGCTGAGGCCGTGACGGGTCGTGGCCGACGGGCCTTCGGAAGATCGCGGGCATCGCGGTCCGTCCGCCGGGACGGGACCCTTTAGGCTGACAACGTGAGCGACCAAGCCGACGAGCGCGCAGACGGCGCGGGCGGGGCTCCGGCCACGGCCCGCACGGGCGGAGGAGCCCCGGAGCGCGACCGTGTCCCGCTGCGCGCCCCGGCCAACCCGGTCTCCCGCAAGGCCGTCGCACTGTGGATGCTCGAACAGCTGTTCTGGGCCGTCGTGCTGATCGGGGGCTCGGTCCTCCTCACGCGGTGGATCGACGGCGACCGGTGGTCCTGGCTGCCAGACTGGGCGCTCGACCACATCTGGTGGCTGCCCGTCCTGACGGTCGTCCTCGTCCTTCCCGCCGCGCTCGTCGAGCCGTTCTGGCGCTACGCCGTGCACCGCTGGGAGTTCAGCGGAGACGTGGTCTACGCGCGTTCCGGGTGGATCAGCAGGGAGTGGGCGTTCGTCCCGGTCAGCCGGATCCAGACGGTCGACAAGGCGCAGGGCTGGTTCGAACGGATCCTGGGGCTGGCCACCGTCGAGATCCGCACCGCCTCCCACGCCGGATCCTCCACGATCAAGGGCCTCGACTACGACGTCGCCGCGGCCCTGGCCGAGGGGCTCGCCCGGCGGGCCGAGGAGCTCAGGGACGACGCGACGTGACCGGGCCCGCCGAGCCTCCCCGGCCCCCGGGGAACCCCGGAGACCAGGGCCGGGGAGCGCCCCGCGAGGGTCTCCCCCCGCAGGACCCGCCGCTCTCCCGGGACGCCCCCGGCGAGCCCGCAGGACCCGCCGGGTCCCCTGCCTCGCCCCCCGCCCCGTTCCCCGTTCCGCCCTCTTTTGGCGCGTGGGCGCCGCAGGGCGCGCGGGTCGCCGCGGGCGACCAGGAGTACGGCGCCCCGCCCGCGGGCCCGCCGCTGAGGCTCAGCCCCAAGGTCCTGCTGACCGACCCGATCCGGATGCTCCCCTCGCTGTTCCTGCCGCTGGCCGGTGTGCTGTTCCTCGGCGGCTTCTCGCCGAACTCGTTCGCCTGGGCGGCCTTCGGCGTCGTCGGCTCCGTCGTCTACGCCGCGGTGCGCTGGGCCACCTTCACCTACCAGGTCGTGGGGGACAGGCTGGAGCTCACCAGGGCGTTGGTCAGCAGGTCGGTGCGGACGATCCCGCTCGAGCGGATCCGCGGCGTCGACGTCAGCACTCCGCCGCTGCACCGCCTGCTCGGCATCGCCGTCCTCAGGATCGACACCGGCGCGGGCGGCGACGACAAGCAGGAGGGCGAGCTCGACGGGGTGACCGTCGCGGAGGCGGAACGCCTCAAGGCCGTGCTGCTGTGGCACGCCCGTGCCCGGACGGCACGGCGCGCGCAGCGGACGGAGGCCGTCCAGGGTGCGGGGGGCGACGGCTCCACGGCCGCGCGGGACGGCGGGCCCCTCGTGGCCGGCGCGGGCTCCGGGAGCCCGGGGACACGGGAGGGCGTGCCCGGGCCGGCCGCCCGCCACGAGGTGGGCGAGACGACCCCCGAGCGGGTGTTCTTCGTGGTGCCCCGCAGGTGGCTCGCCTTCGGCCCCCTCTCGGGGGCCTACCTGCTGACCCCGTTCGCGCTGGTCGCCGGAGCCGTGGGCGTGGCCTTCCAGTGGGGCAGCGAGCTCAGGATCGACGGGCGGGTCGTGGTCGGCGCGGGGGAGTGGCTCTGGGGGCACCCCGCCTTCCTCGTCGCCGCGCTGGTGCTGCTGGTGCTGGCCATGCCGGTCGTGGGCGCGGTCATGTACGCCGTGTTCAACTGGGACTTCACCCTGCGTGCCAGGGAGGGCTATCTCGTCGCGGAACGCGGCCTGATCACACGCAGGAGCGTGTCGCTCGAGCGGCGCAGGGTGCGCGGGTTCGAGCTGGTCGAAGGGGTCGTCGAACGCTGGGCGGGGGTCGCCAGGGCGTGGGCGATCGTGACCGGGCTCGGCGACTCGCAGACCCGGGGCCAGCTGCTGCCCGTGGCGCCGCGAGCCCACGTGCTCGAGGTGGTCGGCGAGGCGGTCGGCCCGATCGCCGCCGGGCTGCGGGCGCACCCTCCCGCGGCGCGCAGGCGCAGGCTGTTCAGGGCGGTCTTCCCGTGGCTCGTGGTCGCGGGCTGCGCGGTGGCGGCGGCCGTGACGTGGTCCCCGTTCCTGTGGGCGCTGGCGGCTCCGGCCCTGCTCCTCGCGGTGCTCGGCGTCCCGCTCGGCCTGGACCGCTACCGGTCCCTCGGCCACGCCTACGACGGGTCTCGTCTGTCGGTCAGGTCGGGCTCGCTGCGCCGTTCGCAGGCCGTGGTCGAGCAGCGGGCCGTGGTCGGCTGGAAGCTGCGCCAGACCTGGTTCCAGCGCCAGGCGGGCCTGCTGACCGTGACCGCGGGGGTCGGCGCGGGCAGCGGGGGGTACGCCGCCCTCGACGTCGGAGAGGCCGAGGGCGTGGCCTTCGCCGCCGAGGTGACCCCCGCCTGGATCACGCCGTTCGTCGCCGCGGACCACACCGAGTGAGTCCCGGCCGGGTGAGTCCCGAAGGCCGCTGAGAACGCGGCGGGGGCGGCCGGTGCTCCCGGCCGCCCCCGCCGCGTGCGGCGCGCTCAGTCCTGGCGGCGGGCGCCGAACATGATCTCGTCCCAGGTGGGCACGGAGGCGCGCCGTCCACGGGCCTTCTTCGCGGGGCGTGCCGGGGTCGGTTTCTGCGTCTCCACCGGCTTGTCCGGCACGGGCTTGTCCACGACGGGCTTGGCCGCCTGGGGCTCGGCGGGCGCCGCGGCCGCGGGCGTCTCCTTCCCCGAGGTCTCCGCCTGAGCCCGCTCGTCCAGGCTGAGGCGCGCGGCGGGCACCGCGACCGGGGTCTCCTGGGCGGGAGCGGCCTCGGCCGCGGGGGGCTCGATCTCCGCCGGTTCCGGAAGGGGGCGTTCGGGTTCGGTCCTGACCGGCTCCGGCGCGGTCTCGGCGACGGCGGGAGCGATCTCCGTAGCGGTCTCCGAAGCCTCGGGCGCCTCGGGCGTCTTCACGACGACCGGCTCCGGCTCCGGCTCGGGCTCCGTGTCGGGGGCCGCGGGCTCGGAGGCGTGGACCGGCTGCTCGGCCGCCCTCACGGGGGCCGCCGCCTCGGTGGTCTCCGCGGGGGTGAGGGGGCCCGCAGCCACGAAGGGGGCCACGGGCGCCGGGGCCTCGGCCGGTTCCCGCGCGGCGACGGGCTCGGACGCGGCGGGTGCGGGATCGGCCTCGGGGAGCCTGACCCGCGTGACGGGCTCCGGCGACCTGGCGGCCTCGGGGGTCCTGATCGGCTGCTCGAACGAGACCGCGGAGTCGGGGGCGCGCAGCGGCGGCACCGTCGGCCTCGGCGGGTCGTATCCCGGAGGCAGCGGGGGCATCGGCGGCTGCGTGTAGGCCGCCGCCGGCGGGTCGGGGAGCTCCTGGGCCGCGGTGGGGGCCTCCGGCTGCGGGTAGGCGGCCCTCGCCGGGACCTGCGGCTCGTTCCGCAGGACCGAGGGGAAGGAGACCGGGGGCTGGTTCAGTGGCTCCGGCGCGAGCGGGGGCACCGGCGCGAGCTTGGCCACCCTGGGCACGAACGGGGTGACCGTGGTGTCCTCGACCGGTTCGACGTACTCGCCCGCCGACAGGCGCATGGCCTCGTCGTCGTGCGGGGTGATGTGGCGCCTGCGCGGATCGAAGATCCACTCAGCCTTGCGGGTATGACCGTTCCAAACGAAACCGAGCTTGATCCGCCACAGGTTGTCGTCCCGCTTTGCGGAGTCCCAGTCGATCTCGTCGGCGGGCACGCCGCGACGAGTCAGCCGCTCGGCGACCAGGTCGCCGAGGGTGGGACCGGGAGCGGAGTCGCCCGGCAGCCGCACGGCGCAGCGTTGCGCCTGCTGAGCCATGTACTCACGTTCCTGGAGCACGGGGCCCTCGAACCACCGCACGCGCTCGACCGGGATCCCCGCCGTGGCGGCGATCTCCTCTGCGGTCTCGCCTGCGCGGATCCGGGCCTGGATCTCCTTGGGGCGCAACGGACTCTCCACTTCGATCTCGTACTGGCCGAGACGGGAGAAGTTGCCGCGGACGGCAGCGCGGAGCCGGTCGTCGACGGGCAGCGTGAACCGGGTTCCCCGGCCGGCTGTGGCCAGCACGAGGTAGGTCCCGTCCTCACTCACCGCGACGAGTCGGAGCTCCTGCATGCGAGTCCCTTCGTCGTCGTGCTCAATCTTCCCCCGGACCCATGAGTCTCTCGCGTGTGCCGGTTGCCTGCCAGCACCGTACCCGGCATGTCCGAACATCGCCTTCCTGGATGGGGCTCGCAGCGATGTGACGCCGGTCACATTTGCTCCATTCATCTACTTATCGGGCACCGTTGTGGAGCAGTACATTCGGAGTCCTCGACGGATTCTCCCGAATAACCCCGGGCGCCGTCGCGAACTTGGGGCAAGAGTCCTGAGGCGGCGGACCGAGGACCCACCCGCCCGTCTCGGGGCGGGGGGCCGCCGTGGCGGTCCTGGGCGACGGTCCTGGGCGGTGGGAGAAGGTCATCTCCGGCGGACTCCCTCGGGGTTGAGCGGCGCGGGCGTCTGCGAATCTGCCCCTCGCGCGCGCCGTGGCGACGGCGGGACACGCCGATGCGGCATTCCTCGAAGGAGGCTTTACGCACGCCTTTACCGGAACCTTGTGACAAGGGGCCGATTCGGGGAACGGGCGTCGAGCGCGGATTGGACCGCGGAATCCCCAGGCGTCCCCGGGCGTCCCGTGGGTCGTGGGATGCGCCCGGGCGGCGAGGGGCGCGGCGTGGGCTCGACGGGAGGGAAGGGCCCGGCGGCGCGCCGGTCCGGCGAGGACCGCGCGGAGGTGTGCGGCGGGGCTCAGCCCAGAACGGTGTCCAGATAGTCGTTGGCGAACACGCGACCCGGGTCCAGCCGGTCCCGCATCTCCTGGAAGGCCGCGAAACGCGGGTAGACGGCGGACAGGTAGGCCGCGTCCCGGGTGTGGAGCTTGCCCCAGTGCGGGCGGCCGCCGAACCTGGTCATGATCTCCTCGACGCCCTCGAAGTAGGCGGGGTTCGGGGTCGGCCGGTAGACGTGGCAGGCGACGTAGGCCGAGTCCCTGCCGTACGCGGTGGACAGCCAGGCGTCGCTGGCCGGGGTGACCCGGACCTCTATCGGGAAGGTGATCCTCCAGCCGCGCAGGTCCACGAGGTCGCGGGTCTCGCGGAGGGCCTGGCCGAGGTGCTCGCGGGGGATGGCGTACTCCATCTCGAGGAAGCGCACGTCCCGCACACTCGTGAAGATCTTGTAGGAGGCGTCGGTGTGGGTCGAGGCGGACAGCGCCGCCGCCGAGATCGCGTTGATCCGCGGGACGGCGCCGGGGAAGCGCCCGCCGATCCCGCACAACGCGCCGAACAGGGTGTTCTCCAGGAACCTGTTGTCCAGCCAGTGCCTGAACGGGCTCGGCGGGTCGGCCGGTCCCGCGCTCCGGTTGTTGCGCTTGGTCAGGCAGGTGTCGGTGTGCGGCAGCCAGAAGAAGTCCAGATGCTCGTTCTCCGAGGTGAGCGTGTCGAGCGAGTCGAGGATGTCGGTCAGCCTCATCGGCTGCCTGACGCTGCGCAGCAGGAACGAGGGCTCGACCGCGAAGGTCACCGCGGTCACCACGCCGAGCGCGCCCAGGCCGACCCTGGCCGCGTCGAACAGGTCCCGCTCGCTCACCCCGTCGCGGACCTTCCCCGTGCCGTCGCGGGAGACCGTGACGATCTCTCCGTCGGCGAGCACCAGCTCGAGCGCGAGCACCTGGTCGGCCAGCCCGCCGACCTGCCTGCCGGTGCCGTGGGTGCCGGTCTGCACGGCTCCGGCCAGGGTCTGGGCGGTGATGTCGCCCATGTTCGCCAGGGCCAGGCCCATCCGGTCCAGCTCCTCGTTGAGCACGCTGAGCGGGGTTCCCGCCGCGGCCCGCACCCAGCCGTCGCCGGTCTCGAGGATTCCGGTCAGCGCGTGCGGCCGCATGAGCAGGCCGTCGGTCAGCGCGATCCCGGTGAAGGAGTGCCCGGTCCCGACCATGCGCACCCGCCGCCCGGCCGCCGAGGCCTCCCGCACGGCCAGCGCCACCTCCTCGGCGGAGGAGGGGGCGCGGGTCTCGGCCGGGGTGACGGACTGGTTGCCCGCCCAGTTGCGGAAGGCGCCGGGGGCCACGCTCATGATCGCTCCTTGACCGGGGGCGTCGCGGAGCGCGCATGGTTCACACCGTGAGCACTGGTTCACATTCGCTTCGCCCGCGAATGTGAACCATACTCATGATTGCTGCTGTGGGACAGGGGTCCGCAGCCACGCGGAGCCGCCGACGCCGACGGCCACGGCCAGCAGCGCGCAGCCGAGGGGGAACACGTAGGCGTTGGAGGCGCCGTACATGTCGGTGAGCCGCCCCGCCGCCCACGAACCGAGCGCCACGCCGAAGCCGATCGAGGTGGACAGCCACGCCATGCCCTCGGTGAGCAGGCGGGCGGGGACCAGCTGCTCGATCAGCGTGTAACTCGTGATGACCGTCGGGGAGATGGCCAGCCCGGCCAGGAACATGAACGGGACCATGACCCTGAGGTCGTCGATCAGGGTGAACGGGGACACCCCCAGGGCGAACAGCCCCAGGGCGCGGACGAACCGGCTGCGGAGCGAGGCCTTCCACTTCCGCGCGCCGTACCAGAGCCCGGAGATCAGGCTCCCGCACGCGATCACGGACAGCAGCAGCCCGGAGGCGACCATGGAGCCGTGCTCCTCGGCGAAGGCCACCGTGATCAGGTCGAACGAGCCGAAGACCGACCCCATCGCCAGGAAGACGCACGACAGCAGCGCCACGCCGGGAATGGTGATCGGGCTGCCCGAGCGCCCGCCGTTCTCCGTGACCGGGGGCTCGGTGCCGCGCTGCATGGCGAAGGCGATGGTGCCGATCACGGTGGAGACCATGGCGACGATCAGCCCGGCGTAGGGGCTGACCATGGTGGCCAGGGCGGTGACCAGCGCGGGCCCGGCGACGAAGATCATCTCGTCGACGATCGACTCGAACGAGAACGCCACGTGCAGCTCTGAGGAGCCGCCCAGGAGGTACGACCAGCGGGCCCGTACGAGCGAGCCGAGCGACAGCGCGCTCCCGCCGACCACGACGCCGGTGGCGAACAGGGTCCACGCCGGCGCCTTCAGCCCCCCACAGAGCATCATGGCCGTCAGCGCGGCACCGTGCGTCAGGACCATGGGGACGGCTACCCTTGCCTGGCCGAAGCGGTCGACCAGGCGGCCCGTGAGGGGGCCCGCGACGGCGAAGGCGACGTTGACGGTGGCCGCGACCGCGCCCGCCATGGCGTAGGAGTCGGTGAGCGCCTCGATGAGCAGTACGACGCCGATGCCCAGCATCGACATCGGCATCCGCCCGAAGAATCCCGCGACGACGAACCCTTTGACGCCGGGCCTGCTGAACAACCTTCGATACGGCCCGACCACAAGTGCCCCTCTCGCATATCCCAAGCGTCGATCGTACCGACCATTTCGGACCAAACCATTGCTTGGCAATCGTTTTTTCCCACAACGGCCCGCATCGTGGGCACTTGGGCTAACGTGAGCGCGGTGTCGCATCATCCCAGGTGGGGGGTGTTCGTCGCGCTACTCGCCGTCACCGCGCTGGCGGTCGTCGGCGGCGCGGTGTTCCTCGTCCTTCGCCCCGCCGCCTCCTCGACGGCCGCTCTCTCCGACTCGGGCCCCCCGGGCTCCGAGCTCGCCGTCCGGGACCTGGCGAGGCTCGCCCCGAGGGCCGACCTGGCGGGGACGACTCCCTCGCCCGCCGCGCCGACCCCGACGCCCGTGTCCACCGGCGGCCCCGGCGTCACCCTCACCCCGCCCCGGCTGTTCGTGGTCTCCCAGTCGACGCTGCCCGAGCGGACCAAGGAGGACATCTCCCGGCTCAAGCACGTCCAGAAGGTCGACTCCTTCGACGGGGGAGCGGTCAAGGTGTCCGGCGCCGGGCTCAACCTCCTCGCGGTCGACCCGGCCCGCTTCAGGACCTGGGCGCCGAAGGCCGTGGCGGGGCACCCGAGGGTGTGGGAGGCGCTGACCAGGGGCGAGCTCGTCGCCGACAGCTCCGCGGTGCGCCGCCTCGGACTGGTCCTCGGCGCGCAGTACCAGGTCGACGCGGGTCCCAGGCTGCGGGTCGCGGCCTCCGCCTCGTTCGGCCTGCCCGGCGTCGACGGCCTGGTCGGCGTGGAGACCGGGCGGCGGCTCGGCCTGCTGCCCGGTGTGGCGTTGCTGGTCAACGGCCCGGAGAAGGCGGTTCCCGCGCTGAGCGCGGGAGTGCGCGGGCTGCTCGGCTCCGGTGCGCAGGTGATCGTCGTCGGCGGTCGTGCCGGGTCCGCCGCCAAGGGGCCCACGACCGCGACCGGCACGAAGACGGGCACAGGCGTCGGGACCACGACGGGCTCGACGGGGCGGGCGACGGTCGGACGGCCGGGCAGCTACCTGGAGCTCTACCGAAAGTCGGCGGCCGTGTGCCCGGGACTCTCCTGGACGGTGCTGGCCGCGATCGGCCAGGTGGAGAGCTCGCACGGGCGCAACAACGGCCCGTCGTCCGCCGGAGCCCTGGGCCCGATGCAGTTCATGCCCGCGACCTGGAAGGCCTACGGCGTCGACGGCGACGGCGACGGCGTCTCCAACATCTGGAGCCCCTACGACGCGGTTCCCTCGGCGGCCAACTACCTGTGCGCGAACGGCGCCGCGCAGGGCGGCAAGAAGCTGGAGAAGGCGGTGTGGTTCTACAACCACTCCTGGGCGTACGTCAGCAAGGTCCTGTCCGTCGCCCAGGGCTACGCCCGCGCCTACCCGTGACGACGGCGCGGCCCCTGCCGCGCCGGACGCCCGAGGGCCCGCGCCCTACCCGTGACGGCGGGGCGGGGCGGGGCAGCAGGAGGCCGCGCACGGGACGGGCTCGGGTTCGGCGAGCAACTCGCCGACCATCGCCACGAACCGCGGGTGCGTGCCCGCCGTCGCCGCCCTGGCCAGCGGGAGGCCGATCTCCTTGGCCAGGTCCGCGGCCTCGACGTCGAGGTCGTAGACGACCTCCATGTGGTCGGAGACGAAGCCGATCGGCACCAGGACCACCGCGGGGGCGTCGATCTCCCGCAGGTGATCGCAGACGTCCGGCTCGAGCCACGGGACGTGCGGGGGGCCGCTGCGGCTCTGCCAGACCAGGTCCCACCCCCGTTCGCCGCCCAGTCCCGCGGCGACCGCCGCCGCCGTCCGCCGCAGCTGCGCCTCGTACGCCCCGCCGGCCGGTCCCGCCGTGTTCGCCATCGAGACCGGGATGCTGTGCGCGGTGAAGACCAGGCGCGCGGCGTCCCTGTGTGCGGCGGGCAGGCTCTCGAGGGCCTCGCGCGTGTGGTCGACCATCGCCGCGACGAAGCCGGGATGGTCGAAGTAGTGTCTGAGCTTGACGACCTCGGGAGCGCCCTCGACCGCCGCCCTGGCCAGTGCGATGTCGTCGATGTACTGCCTGCAGGACGAGTAGGAGCTGTAGGCGGAGGTCACGAAGGCGGCCGCCCTGCGCACGCCGTCGGCGGCCATCTGGCGGAGGGTGTCCTCCAGGTAGGGGTGCCAGTTGCGGTTTCCCCAGTAGACCGGCACGTCGACGGTCGGCTCGACGGCGGCGATCAGGTCACGGCACTGCCGGTTGATCGGGCTGTGCCCGCCGAAGCGCTGGTAGTGCGCCTCGACCTCGAGCAGTCGTTCGCGCGGGATGCCCCTGCCCCGCACGACGTTCTCCAGAAACGGCATGACGTCGTCCGGCTTCTCCGGTCCTCCGAACGAGACGACGAGCAGCGCGTCGTAAGTCCCCATGGCACTCATCAAACCGCATGCGCGGGCGTTCTTCCGCACGGCCGCCCTGACCAGCGGTGAAAGAGATCCTCACTCTGACTGGTCCGGACAGAGGTCTTCACTCGGACACGTGATCAGACAACGAGTGCGGGGTAGGTTTCGAGACGTGACCCCATTTAGCGACATCCGCGACTATGTCGGCGTACCGCGGGTGACATCCCTGCGGCTCTCCCCTGATGGAACCCGCCTGGTGAGCGTGGTTCAGGCTCTCAACCCCGACGGAAAATCCTATGGAACCTCCCTGTGGGAGATCCCTCTCGACGGACGCGGGCCGTATCGGCTGACCAGGTCCGTGAAGGGCGAGGCCGGGGCGGAGTTCACCGCGGACGGCGACCTGCTCTTCGGTTCCCGCCGTCCCGACCCGACGGTCAAGGACGCGGACGCGGACGTCCCCGCGCTCTGGCTGCTGCCCGCGGCGGGCGGCGAGGCCAGGCAGATCGCCTCCAGGCCCGGCGGCGTCGCCGGGTTCGCCGCCGGAGGGCCCACCGTGGCCTTCGGTTCCGACGTGCTGCCCGGTGACGAGGCCACCGAGGCCGAACGGCGCAAGGCTCGCAAGGACAACGGGGTCAGCGCGATCCTGCACGAGGACTCCCTGGTGCGTCACTGGGACCACGACCTCGGCCCCGGCGAGGTCAGGCTGTTCGCCGGGACTCTCGGGGACGACCGGCTGACCGGGATCAGGGACCTCACCCCGCAACCGGGCAAGGGACTGGCCTTCTCCTCGTGGGACGTCACGCCGGACGGCGCGACCGTCGTGACGGGCTGGACGGTCCACCTGCCGGGCGGCGAGTTCGGCTCACGGCTCGTGGCGATCGAGACGGCGGACGGCGGGACCCAGCGGATCCTGGCAGAGCAGGACGGGTACGACTTCGAGGGACCGGTCGTCTCCCCCGACGGGAGGCTGGTCGCGTGCGTCCGCACCAATCACACCGCTCCCGACCGGATCCCCACGAGCACCCTGTGGATCGTCGACCTGGCCACCGGCGAGGGACACGCCGCAGGAGGAGAGATCTGGCCGGTCGACTACGTCTGGGCACCCGACTCCCGGTCGCTGTACGTGGCCGCCGACCACCTGGGGCGCCGCCCGGTCTTCCGCGTTCCCGCGGACGGCTCCGAGGCCGCGCGGCTCACCCGGGACGACGGCGCCTACCTGTCGCTCCAGGCCGCCCCCGACGGCTCCGTCTACGCGCTGCGCGGAGCCGTCGACCACCCTCCCGCGCCGGTCCGCGTCACCGTCGACGGCGTGGTCGAGGAGCTGGCCTCCCCGACCCCGGACCTGGAGCTCCCCGGAACCCTCACCGAGGTCACCGCGACCGCAGACGACGGCGGGCAGGTCAGGGCCTGGCTGGTGCTGCCCGAGGGGGCCTGCGCGCAGAGTCCCGCGCCGCTCCTGCTCTGGGTGCACGGCGGCCCGCTGGCGAGCTGGAACGACTGGTCGTGGCGGTGGAACCCATGGATCATGGCCCAGAACGGCTACGCCGTGCTGCTGCCCGACCCGTGCCTGTCCACCGGCTACGGTCCCGAGACGATCCGGCGGGGCTGGCGGAACTGGGGGCCGCGCACCCACGCCGACCTGATGGCGGTCACCGACGCCGCGCTCGAGCTGCCCGAGCTCGACCCCTCGAGGACCGCGGCCATGGGCGGCTCGTTCGGCGGCTACATGGCCAACTGGATCGCCGGGCACACCGACCGCTTCAGGGCGATCGTCACCCACGCCTCGCTCTGGCACCTCGACCAGTTCGCGGGCACGACCGACGCGGCCATGTACTGGCAGCGGGAGTTCGGCCCGCTGGGCGGCGAGGCGTACCGCGCGCTCTCGCCGCACCTGTCGCTGGACCGCTTCTCCACGCCCATGCTGGTCGTCCACGGGGACAAGGACTACCGGGTGCCGATCGGCGAGGCCCTGCGCCTGTGGTGGGACCTGCGGCGCTCGGACGTGGAGTCGAAGTTCCTCTACTTCCCCGACGAGAACCACTGGATCCTCAAACCGGGCAACGTCGTCGCCTGGTACGAGACGGTGCTCGCCTTCCTCGCCCAGCACGTCCTCGGCAGGGAGTGGAAGCGGCCGGAGTCGCTGTCGTGATCCGGAACGGCCCGCCCGGCGGTGAGCCGCGGGGACCGGGGAACAGCGCGGTCCCCGCGCGGGCCCTCGCACGCCGGACAGGAGGCGGGCGGTCGTGGAGAGCCCCGTGACCTTCGTACGGCTGGCGGAGGAGATCTCCCGGGAGGCGGGGGAGATGCTCCTGGCGAAACGGCCGGCCCGGCCCGAGGTGCTGGCGACGAAGTCCAGTCCGACGGACGTGGTGACCGCGCTCGACCGGGCCTCGGAGGAGCTGATCCGCGCCAGGATCAGGGCGGTCAGGCCGGACGACGCGATCCTCGGCGAGGAGGGCGGCTCCACCGGCGGAGGCAGGGTCCGCTGGATCGTCGACCCGATCGACGGGACCGTCAACTTCCTGTACGGCCTGCCCGAGTGGGCCGTCAGCATCGCGGTCGAGGTCGACGGCGAAGTCGTCGCCGGCGCGGTCAACGTCGTGCCCAGGGGCGAGGTCTTCACCGCGGCCAGGGGCGAGGGCGCCTGGCTGGCGGGGCAGCGGCTGCGCTGCAACACCGGCGTGCCGCTCGAGCGCGCCCTGATCGCCACCGGGTTCGGCTACGGGACAGGCAGGCGCGAGGTCCAGGCTGAGGTGCTCGCCCATGTGCTGCCGCGCGTGCGCGACATCCGCAGGGGGGGCTCCGCCGCCTCCGACCTGTGCTCACTGGCCGCGGGGCGGGTCGACGGCTACTACGAGCGCGGCCCGCAGTACTGGGACTACGCGGCGGGCGGTCTCGTCGCCACGGAGGCGGGGGCCAGGATCGGCGGCCTGAACGGCAGGCCGTACAGCCCTGACCTCACGATCTGCGCGGCGCCGGGGTTGTTCGAGGAACTGCACGATCTGCTGGCGCCGCTGAACCCGGAACGCGACGCCTGAGGCGGCGTCCGCCGCGGGAACCCGGCGCCGGCGCGCCGCTGTGCGACGCGCCGGGCACGCGACGGCGCGTCGCCCGAGACGAGGAAGCCCCCCGGTGTCTGGCCGGGGGGCTTCCGCGCTCAGCGCTGGATGGGGACGCCGTTGTCTGTGGCCAGACGGTGGAGATCCTCGATCTCGGCGGTGAAGGTGTCGGCGAGGTAGTGGTCGCCTGAGGACCTGGCGGCCTGCAGATTTTTGTGGGCCTGGTCGAGGCGGTGTTCGATCGTGGTGGTGAACTCGCCCATCTCACCTTCTTTCTCACGGGGGTTTTCTCACGGGGGCTGAAGGTCGGGCTGGTGGGGACTGGCTTCGAGCTCTACCCACGGCCACGGGGCGGCTAAACCTGTATGTGTCTTACGTCACGCATTGTGCCTATGGTTGCACTGGCCTTACCGCCGTCTTACGAGGGGTATGGCGACAATGAATGGCCGTTTCCACGGCTGTTCTCCGATCTTTTCACGGGAGGTGCCAGAGGCCGTGCGGGTGCTTGTGGTTGAGGACGAGCGGGTGCTCGCTGACGCGATCGCGACGGGACTCCGACGTGAGGCCATGGCCGTCGACGTCGCCTACGACGGCGCGGGCGCGCTGGAGCGGACCGGATACATCGACTACGACGTGATCGTCCTGGACCGGGACCTGCCCAAGGTCCACGGGGACGAGGTCTGCCGCCGCCTGGTGGCCGACCGGACCGCGTCCAGGATCCTGATGCTCACCGCGTCCGGCGACGTCGACGACAAGGTGGAGGGGCTGGGGCTCGGCGCCGACGACTACCTGGCCAAGCCCTTCGTGTTCATCGAGCTCGTCGCGCGGGTGCGGGCGCTCGGCCGCCGTTCGGCTCCCGCGCTGCCCCCCGTGCTGGAACGCGCCGGGGTCCGTCTGGACCCGGGCAAGCGGCTGGTCACCAGGGACGGCGAGGAGATCGCGCTCACGAAGAAGGAGTTCGCGGTCCTGGAGGAGCTGATGCGCGCCGAGGGCGCGGTCGTCAGCCAGGAGGACCTGCTGGACAAGGCGTGGGACGAGAACATCGATCCCTTCACCAACGTGGTGCGCGTGACCATGATGACCCTGAGGAAGAAACTGGGCGAGCCTCAGGTGATCGAGACGGTGCCCGGGGTCGGATACAAACTGTGAGCGTTCCAGGAGGCGGCGAGGACCGGTGGGCGGGCGTTCCCGCCGAGGAGCAGGGACAGTCGGTGCCGACCCACCCGATGATCAGCCCGCACTCCGAGCGGGGCGCCGGCAGGGGCGGGCGGCAGGCCGCGGTCTTCCCCGTGAACGTCCAGGCGCCTCCGCCGACGGGGCCGCCGGTGTGGGACGGGCCGCCTCCGCCCGGCGCGACGCAGGTCTCGCGCACCCCCATCGAACGACTGCAGGCGGTCGTCGACCGGATCAGCATCCGCTGGCGGCTGACCATCACCTACGGCGTGCTGTTCTTCATGGCCGGCGCCCTGCTGCTGTTCGTGATCTATCTGATAGTCGGCTCCGTGATGGACTCGGTATGGCCGGAGATCCCGTTCAACCTGGATTCGTGGCCCGCCGCCGTGGTGGCCAAGGCGGAGCAGGACTGGAAGTGGTACCAGCACGCCGCCGTCTACGAGGTGGGCAAGGAACTGCTCTCCCGGTCGCTGCTGGCCCTGCTGGGGGTCGGCGTCCTGGCGATCATCATCGGTTACCTGGTCGCCGACCGCGCGCTCAAGCCGATCCAGCAGATGACCGCGACCGCGCGCAAGCTCTCCGACAGCACACTGGCCCACGAGCGCATCGACCTCAAGGGGCCGGACGACGAGCTCAAGGAGCTGGCCGACACCTTCGACGCCATGCTGACCAGGCTGAACGTGGCGTTCGACACGCAGCGAAGGTTCGTGGGCAACGCCTCGCACGAGCTGCGCACCCCCCTGACGATCAACCGGACGGTCCTGGAGATCGCACTGGGCGATCCTGAGGCGTCGGAGGACCTCAAGGCGCTGGGCCGCACGCTCCTGGAGGTCAACGCCCGCAACGAGCAGCTCATCGAGGGCCTGCTGCTGCTGGCGCGCAGCGAGCGCGAGCTGACCGTGCGCAAGCCGGTGGACGTGAAGGACGTGGCGGAGACCGCCGTCGAGCAGCTCGCCCCGCGCGCGGAGGAGGCGGGGGTCACCGTGACCGCCGAGCTTCAGAGCGCGCACACCGTGGGCGACCCGGTGCTCCTGGAGCGCTGCGTGTCCAACCTGGTGGAGAACGCCATCAAGCACAACCTCCCCGACGCGGGACGTCTGTGGGTGCGGACGGGAATGGTGGAGGGGGCGCTGATTGTTCAGGTGGCCAACACGGGGCCGCACGTGCCCGCGTACGAGGTGAACGGTCTGTTCGAACCCTTCCGGCGCCTCAACGCCGAACGGGTCGACTCGTCCAAGGGGGCGGGGCTCGGGCTGTCCATCGTCCGCGCGGTCGTACGGGCTCACGGGGGCAACGTGACCGCCGTCCCCAGGGACGGAGGAGGCCTTGTGGTGACGGTGAGACTTCAGCCGCGCTGATCCGGCGGGGGGCGTCTCGTTCACGCCGTACATGTGGTTGGATGTGCCGTCGAACACGGTGGTGCATGCCGCCAATGTTGTGGTTTACGCCATATTTGGCTAACCGCGCCCATTGGCAGTGGGTCCCTCACGTGTGGGGAGGTTCAGCGACCATTCCGACGGGGTACCGATGCAGGAATCTATCTGGCGGATCGGGCACAAGTTGAGCCTCTCGGACGTTACACACGCGCGAACGAGCGCAGACAGATTGACAAGCGCAAACAGATAGATGAGGGGGATGGAGCAGACCGATGGCTACCGACTACGACAGTCCACGCAAGACTGACGACGACCTCAACGAGGACAGTCTTCAGGAACTGCAGGCACGCCGTACCGACAAGTCCTCGGGCAGCATCGACATCGACGAGACGGATCTCGCCGAGTCGCTCGAACTGCCGGGTGCGGACCTGTCGAACGAGGAGCTCTCGCTGAGAGTGATTCCTCGTCAGGCCGACGAGTTCACCTGCGCGCGGTGCTTCCTGGTGCACCACCGCAGCCAGCTCGCGGTCGAGAGGAACGGCCAGCAGATCTGCAAGGAGTGCGCGGCCTGACGATGTTCCGACGGCCGTCCGATGTGTGTCCTTCCATCGACGGGTAGGGCCCCAGGACAGCCTTGAGGAGGTTCCGCGACATGACGTCAGAGAACAAACAGACCGGTGCCGAGCCGGACGACTCCACAGCCGGGGAGTCGCCCGGCGCACCGGATCGAAAGGCCGGAGCGACGGGCGGATCGGCCGACGCGCCGGAACGGTCGAACGGCGCGCTCGAGCGGAGCGCCGACGCCTCCGACCGGGAGGTGTCCGAGCTCGTCGGCAGGCTCGCCGAACCGGGTGACATGGAGGGCGCCGAGCGGCGGCAGCTGCTCGGCCGCCTGACCGCCGCACTGGCCAGGGGGTCCAGGAAGGCCAAGGAGACCGGGATCGGCCGAGGACGCTGGCTGGCCGACGTGTTCACCGCCGTCGCCCCCCGCATCCCCATCCGCGATCTGGCCACCCTGTCCGAGCACCACCACGGTCTCACGTCGGAGGCGCTGGCCGACGACCTCGTGCGGACCGCGGCCAAGGCCACCATGACGGTCGGCGCCCTCGGCGGCGCCCTCGCCGCGGCCGAGTTCGCCGCCCCGCCCCTGCTGCTCTCCGCCCCGGCCCAGCTCGTGGCCGAAACCCTCGTGGTCGCCGCGATCGAGGTCAAGCTTCTCGCCGAGCTCCACGAGGTCTACGGCGTCCAGGTGCCCGGCAGCGGCACCCAGCGGGCCATGGTCTTCGTGGGCGCCTGGTCCAAGCAGCGCGGAGTCGACCCGCTCTCTCCGGCCTCGGTGTCCGTCGCGCTCGGCGCGGCCACCAAGACGGCGTTGCGCAACCGGCTGATGCGCACCCTCGGGCGTCACCTGACCACCTTCGGCCCCTTCCTCACCGGAGCCGTGGCCGGTGGAGCCCTCAACCGGGCCGCCACAAGGAAGCTCGCCGAGGCGGTCAGGGCCGATCTAAGAATTCATCGGGCACTTCCACCCGGTAAGTCATAGAAACGCCTGAATTGGGTAGTTGTTAGGAGTAGTCCGACTACCTGGAGGATTTTGTGCAGGGCCGCAGCTCGTTTCTGATCGTCGCAAACCGCCTCCCCGTCGACCGCGCGGGTGACGACATGTGGCGGCGCAGCCCGGGCGGCCTGGTCACCGCGATCGCTCCCGTCCTCCAGCGACGCGAGGGCGCGTGGATCGGCTGGCACGGCGCACCCGGCGAGTTCCTCGACTCCTTCGAGCACGACGGCATGCACCTCATCCCCGTGCCGCTGTCGGAGTCGGAGGTCGAGCTCTACTACGAGGGCTTCTCCAACGCCACGCTCTGGCCTCTCTACCACGACGTGGTCGCCCCGCCGGTCTACTCCCGCGTCACCTGGGAGGCCTACCGCGCGGTCAACGACCGCTTCGCCCGCGCCGCGGCCGAGGAGGCCGCGGAGAACGCGGTCGTGTGGATCCAGGACTACCAGCTCCAGCTGGTCCCCGCCATGCTCCGCAAGCTCCGCCCGGACCTGCGCATCGGGTTCTTCCTGCACATCCCCTTCCCGCCGGTCGAGCTGTTCTCGCAGCTCCCGTGGCGCAGGGAGATCGTCGAGGGCCTGCTCGGCGCCGACATGGTCGGCTTCCAGCGCCCCGGCGGCGCCTCCAACTTCATCAGGCTCTGCCGCAGGCTGCTCGGCCTCCAGCACCACAAGAACGAGATCTACGTGGAGGACCGCGTGGTGCGGGCCGCCGCGTTCCCCATCTCGGTCGACTTCGGGGAGCTCGACTCCCTGGTCCGCGAGCCGCACATCATCGAGCGCGCCAAGGAGATCCGCACCGAGCTGGGAGATCCCGAGTGCGTGCTGCTCGGCGTCGACAGGCTCGACTACACCAAGGGGATCGGCCAGCGCCTGAAGGCGTTCGGCGAGCTGCTGTCGGAGGGCTCGATCAAGCCAGGGGAGGCGGCGTTCGTGCAGATCGCGACGCCGAGCCGGGAACGGGTCGAGGAGTACATGCGCCTTCGCGACTCGATCGAGCTGCAGGTCGGCCGGATCAACGGGGAGCAGGGCGAGTTCGGCCAGCAGCCGGTGCAGTACATGCACCAGTCCTACGGCCGGGAGGAGCTCGCCGCGCTCTACCTGGCGGCCGACGTGATGGTGGTGACCCCGCTGCGCGACGGGATGAACCTGGTCGCCAAGGAGTACATCGCCTGTCGCAACGACCTGCGCGGCGCCCTGGTGCTCAGCGAGTTCGCCGGGGCCGCCGACGAGCTGCGGCAGGCGTTCATGGTCAACCCCTACGACGTGGACGGGCTCAAACGGACGATGCTGGCCGCGATGCGGGCCACGCCGCACGACCTGTCACGCCGGATGCGCTCGCTGCGCAGAAGGGTCGCGACCTACGACGTGGACCGCTGGGCGAAGGAGTTCCTCACCTCCCTGGAGGCATGACCCCGGACCTCCGCGCCCGCCGGGAGTCCGTGTCTCCGAGGTCCTCCGAGGTCCCCCGAGCCTCCGAGGCCTTTCGACGACCGAAGGCTCCGTGCCCGCCGGGGTCCCGCCGGGCGCGCCCGGCCCGGGGGAGGGCGTCAGGCGGTGACCTCCCTGGCCGCGTCACGCAGGGCCTTCCACGCGTCGTAGCGCCTCCTGGCCGTGCGGGCCACCAGGATCTGCGCGACCTGCATGCCCACGCCCATCACCACGGCGTAGCCGATCGCCTCGCCCAGGCCGATGTCCAGCGACTCGTTGTCCGCCGGGGGCTTCTTGCCGGTCGTCTTCTCCCAGGCGAACCCGATGGCCTTCCTGGCGGCCCAGGCCGTCACGAGCCCCGCCAGGCCCCCGATGGCCCGCCACGCCAGATCCTGCTTCTCGGTCTTGTCGGCCATGAGGCCTCCTCCCCTTTTCTCACTCCGTCAAGAACACTAGTCTCCTCCGTCGCGGTACCACGTGACGCCATACCATAGGGTGGCATGACACAACAGCGACTGCGCCGTGCGCCCATGCCCGAGAAACCCACTCTCGACGGGCTGGAAACCGTATGGGTAGCCCGCTGGGAGGCCGAGGGGACCTACCGCTTCGACAGGTCGCGCACCCGGGCGGAGATCTACTCCATCGACACCCCGCCGCCGACCGTCTCCGGATCCCTGCACGTCGGCCACGTCTTCTCCTACACCCACACCGACACGATCGCCCGCTTCCAGCGCATGCGCGGGCGCGAGGTCTTCTACCCCATGGGCTGGGACGACAACGGCCTGCCGACCGAGCGCCGGGTGCAGAACAACTTCGGCGTGCGCTGCGACCCCTCCGTCCCCTACGACCCGGACTTCCGGCCCCCGGCCAAGCCGGACGCCAAACGCCAGGTCCCCGTCTCGCGCGGCAACTTCATCGAGCTGTGCGAGCGGCTCACGCTCGAGGACGAGAAGGCGTTCGAGGAGCTGTGGCGCCGCCTCGGCCTGTCGGTCGACTGGTCGCTGACCTACGCCACCGTCGACGGGCAGGCGCGGGCCGCCTCCCAGCGCGCGTTCCTGCGCAACCTCGCCAGGGGCGAGGCCTACCTGGCGCAGGCCCCCACGCTCTGGGACGTCACCTTCCGCACGGCCGTCGCCCAGGCCGAACTCGAGAACAGGGAGTGGCCGGGAGCCTTCCACCGGCTCGGCTTCACCCTCTCGCCCGAGCAGCGGGCGGCGGGGCTCGGCGAGCGGGTCTGGATCGAGACGACCCGCCCCGAGCTGGTGCCCGCCTGCGTCGCGCTGGTCGCCCACCCCGACGACGAGCGCTACCGCCCGCTGTTCGGCGCCACGGTCAGGACGCCGCTGTTCGGCGTCGAGGTGCCGGTGCTGGCCCATCACCTGGCGGAGCCGGACAAGGGCTCGGGCATCGCCATGATCTGCACCTTCGGCGACCTCACCGACGTCACCTGGTGGCGCGAGCTGGACCTGCCGACCAGGGCCGTCGTGGGCAAGGACGGAAGGCTGCTGCCCGAGGCGCCGCAGGGCGTCCCGGCGGAGCCGTACGCCGAGCTGGCGGGAAGGACCGTGCACGGGGCCCGCGAGCGGATCGTGGAGCTGTTGCGCGAGTCCGGCGACATGGAGGGCGAGCCCCGCCCGATCAGGCGCCCGGTGAACTTCTACGAGAAGGGCGACCGGCCCCTGGAGATCGTCACCACCCGTCAGTGGTACATCCGCAACGGCGGGCGGGACCGCGCGCTCAGGGACGCGCTCCTGGCGCGGGGCGGAGAGCTGGCCTGGCACCCGCCGCACATGAAGGTCCGCTACGACAACTGGGTCGAGGGACTGGCGGGCGACTGGCTGATCTCCCGGCAGCGGTTCTTCGGGGTGCCGATCCCGGTGTGGTACCCGCTGGACGACAGCGGGCGGCCCGACCACTCCGCGCCGATCCTGCCCGAGGAGTCCTCGCTGCCGATGGACCCCGCGACCGACGTGCCGCCCGGCTACACCAAGGAGCAGCGCGGCGTGCCCGGCGGTTTCACCGGAGAGGAGGACGTCATGGACACCTGGGCGACCTCCTCGCTGACCCCGCAGGTCGCGGGCGGCTGGGAGCAGGACGAGGACCTGTTCGGGCGGGTCTTCCCGATGGACCTCAGGCCGCAGGCCCACGAGATCATCCGTACCTGGCTGTTCTCGACCGTGGTCAGGTCGCACCTGGAGAAGGGCACGCTGCCCTGGCGCAACGTCGCCATCTCCGGATGGATCCTCGACCCCGACCGCAAGAAGATGTCCAAGTCGGTCGGCAACGTGGTCACCCCGCTCGGCCTGCTGGAGCAGTACGGCTCGGACGCGGTCCGCTACTGGGCGGCCGGCGGCCGTCCCGGCACGGACACCGCCTTCGACACCGGCCAGATCAAGGTCGGCCGCAGGCTGGCGATCAAGATTCTGAACGCCTCCAGGTTCGTCCTCGGCCTCGGAGAGGACGGCGGCGAGGTCACCGAGCCGATCGACCTGTCGATGCTGGCCCGTCTCGACGAGGTGGTCCGCGAGGCGACCGAGGCGTTCGAGGCCTACGACTACACCCGCGCGCTCGAGCGGACCGAACGGTTCTTCTGGGAGTTCTGCGACGACTACCTGGAACTGGTCAAGGCGAGGGCCTACGAGACCGGTCCCGCGGCGCGCTCGGCCCACGCGGCGCTGCGCGAGGCGCTGGACGTCATGCTCAGGCTGTTCGCCCCGTTCCTGCCGTTCGTCACCGAGGAGGTCTGGTCCTGGTGGCGCGAGGGCTCGGTGCACCGCGCGGCCTGGCCCGAGGCCGCCCGCCGCGGCAGTGGTCCCGACGGCGGCCCCGACGGCAGGACGGAGCTGCTGCCCGCGGTGGCCGCGGTCCTCGGCCACGTCCGCAGGGCCAAGTCGGACGCCAGGCTGTCGATGCGCGCCGAGGTCGCCAGGTTGACCGTCACCGGAGGCCTGGCCGATCTCGTACGGCAGGCGCAGGACGACCTGTGCGGCGCGGGAGCCGTCGAGGAGTTCGTGCTCCAGCCCGGTGAGGGCGACCTGCTCGTCGAGGTGGCCCTCACCTGACCGCGCACGCGAATCTGGCCTTTTCGTCCGACGCTCCTGCCGTACGGTCGAGGCACGAGCAGGTGAGGGGAGGAGGAGAGCGTGCTTCCTGGCTGCGGCAACTGTGACTGCCACCTCGACGACAGGGTGATCGCCCGGCCGCCGGGCGAGCGCTGATCCGGATCGCACACGGAGGGGCCCACCCCGGGCCCCTCCCATTCAGCCGCCCGGAGACGCCCCGCCCGGCCCGGAGACGCCCCGCGCGGGCCGGGGCCGAGGTCCGCCCGGCCGCCTCCCTTTCCGTGTCCGGCCGATAACCATGCGCATCACACGCCGTGGCATGACAGTCTGGAAGCGTGATCTCCGATCGGGAACGTCTGACGAACCTGGTGCCGCGCACGTTGCTCCGCGTGGCCGTCTGGAGCCTGTGCCTGATCATCATCGGCTGGGCCGTGTTCTACTTCGCGCAGTTCATCGCGACGTTACGCATCGTGGTCCTGCCGGTGGCCATCGCGCTGCTGCTGACCGCGCTGATGTTCCCGGTCACCAGAAGGCTCAGGGCGGTGGGCGTCAGGCCGATATACGCCACCTGGATCACCATGCTGATCGCGTTCGCCGTGCTCGGCGGCATCGGCTGGTTCATCGGGCTGCGGGCCAACGACGAGATCCCCGCCCTGGTCGACCAGGTGCGCAAGACCTCCCAGACCGTGGAGCAGTGGCTCTACACCGGGCCGCTGCACCTGCAGCCGAACCAGCTCACCACCTGGGTCGACGAGATCAGCAAGCAGGTCACCGCCCAGCGCAACCAGATCACCCAAACGGTGCTCACCGGCGCGACGGTGGCGCTGGAGGTGCTCGCCTCCATCGTGCTGCTGCTCTTCGTCACCTTCTTCCTGCTCAAGGACGGCGACCGCATCTGGTCGTGGTTCCTCAAGGCGTTCGGCTCGGCCGCGCCCAGGGTCGACAGGGCGGGACGGGTCGCCTGGGTGACCCTGTCGCACTACGTGCAGGGCACCGTGGCGGTCGCCGCCGTGCACGGCGTGGTCATGGGCATCGTGCTCGCCGGGATGGGGGTTCCGCTCTGGGCGCCGCTCGCCGTGCTGATCTTCCTGGCCAGCTTCATCCCCATCGTCGGCATCTTCTTCGCCGGAGGCGTCGCCACCCTGGTCACCCTCGGCGCGAAGGGGCCGATCTACGCGCTGATCTTCCTCGGCATCCTGGTGGTCGAGCAGCAGCTGGAGAACCACGTCCTGCAGCCGCTGATCGTCGGCAGGGCGCTGAGCTTCCACCCGCTGGCGATCATCCTGGTGCTGGCCGTCGGCGGAATCGTGGCGGGCATCGCGGGGGCCGCGGTCGCGGTGCCGGTCGCCGCCGTGATCTACCGGGCGCTCCCCGAGCTCATGAGCGAACCACCGATCGCCCTGCCCCCCGTCCCGTCGGGGTCCCCGCCGTCCGCTGAGCCCCCGGCGTCCTCGTCCGGGCTCGTGGGAGCGGCGGCCGGGGCAGGGGCGGGCGAGGAGGCCGCCGGAGCCGCCGAGCCCGGTGAGACCGGTGAGAGGACCGACGCCGTGGAGCAGGCGGGACAAGCCGGGCACGCCGGTCAGGCAGGGCCCGCGAATGAGGGATCCCCGCAGCACAAGGGGTAACGTTCTGCTCCGTGACCCGTTCCACCGTGACGACCCCTCCGCCGGGGGCCACCCTGCCGGAGGCGCGGCCCGGCGCGCCCGCCCCCGGCGCCCGGCTCGGCCCGCACTACAGCCGCTGCTTCGGCTGCGGGGACCGGCATCCGACAGGCCTGCACCTGAACGCCGTGACCCCTGACGGGATCACGGTGACCGCCGAGTTCACCGTCGGAGAGGCGCACCAGGGCGCGCCGGGCCTCGCGCACGGCGGTGTGCTGGCCGCGGCGATGGACGAGGTCATCGGCATGTCGGTGTGGCTTTTCCAGCGTCCCTACGTCACCGGACGCCTCGAGACCGACTATCTCGCGCCCGTCCCGCTCGGCACGACCCTGCACCTGCGCGCCTGGTGCACCGGCATGTCGGGGCGGAAGGCGTACCTTGAGGCTGAGGGACGGATCGGCTCCGAGGACGGCCCGGTCGCCGTGCGCGCGGCCGCGCTCTTCATCGAGGTGGGCATGGAGCACTTCGCCAAGCACGGTGACGCCCAGGCGATCATCGACGAGCATCACGATTACGAGGTGAACCCGTGACCGGCAAAGTCGAGGTGTTGATCCACCGGCTCGACGCCGAACTGCCCATGCCGTCCTACGCCCACCCCGGCGACGCGGGCGCCGACCTCTACGCCGTCGAGGACGTCGAACTGCTTCCCGGAGAGCGCGTCATGGTCGGCACCGGCGTCGCGATCGCCCTGCCGGACGGATACGCCGCGTTCATCCACCCGCGCTCGGGCCTGGCCGCCCGGCACGGCGTGACGCTCGTCAACGCGCCCGGCACCGTGGACGCGGGCTACCGCGGCGAGATCAGGGTGACGCTGCTCAACACCGACGCCAAGGAGGCTGCACGGCTGCGCAGAGGCGACCGCATCGCCCAGCTCGTGGTCCAGCGGGTGGAGAGAGCCGTGTTCTACGAGGTGGACCGGTTGCCCGGTTCGGCGCGAGGCGCCGACGGGTTCGGATCCACCGGCCGCTGACGAGGAGGCGAACCCGATGACACCCGTGCAGCGGCCGGCGAGCCCGACGCGGGAACCGTCCCGCCGCCGGGCCGTCGCCCGTGAGACGAGGGCCGAGGGGAAGCGTCCAGTGAATCTTCAAGGAGCGTGAGAAAAGTGTTCGGACGTCGCCGTCGCGAGGAGCCCCGGGCTCAGGCCGAGCAGGTCGAGCGGAACGGGCCGTTGGAGGAGGAGGCTCAGGTCCGGGAGTCGGGGCCGTGGGACTCCGGCGAGCCGTACCCCGAGCGGGAGCGGGTCGATCTCGGAGGCCTGCGCCTGCCGGTCGATCCCGGCTTCGAGGTGCAGCTCAACCTGGCCGGCGACCACATCGTGGGCGCGGTCGTCATCTTCGAGGACAGCGCCCTGCAGGTGCACGCGTTCGCCGCGCCCAAGCGCAGCGGCATCTGGGACGAGGTCCGCGCCGAGCTCGCCGAGGGCGTGCGAGGCGCGGGAGGCACGGTCGAGGAGCGGGAGGGGCCGTTCGGGGCCGAGCTGGTCGCGCGGGTCCCGGGAGAGGAGGGGGCCCAGTCGGTGCGCTACATCGGCGTCGACGGGCCGCGTTGGTTCCTCCGCGCGGTGGTCAGCGGCCGTGCCGAGCCGAGCGAGGAGGTCACCGCGACCCTGGAGGGGGTCGTCCGCGACATCGTCGTGGTCCGCGGGGACGAGCCGATGGCCCCGAAGGAGGCCATCGAGCTGCGGCTTCCGCCCGAGGCCAGGCAGGCGGTCGAGCAGCAGGCGGGCGGACGGGACACCCCCGATCTCAACCCCTTCGATCGCGGTCCGGAAATCGCGGAGATTCGCTGACGTGAGGGATCGCGTACGCTGATTCAACACGTATGTGAAGGAGAGGTCGTGGGTTCTCAGGAACCGCATAAACAGGGCGGATTTCGAGGCTTCTTCCGTCGGCTGACGACGAGCCAGGCAGAGCTGGAGGCCAGCGAACTCCAGCAGGACCTCGATCGCCACGGCGCCACGCCGATCGTCTCGTGCGGCGGCCGACGCCGGTTCTGTGTCACCGGTACACTACGGACGGTCACGCTTCGCCCTCGCGGGGGCGCGCCCGCCCTTGAGGCGGAGCTCTACGACGGTTCCGACGTGATCGACCTGGTGTGGCTCGGGCGGCGGAGGATCGCCGGGATCGAGCCGGGCAGGATGCTGCTCGCGGAAGGGCTCGTCAGCCTTCAGGACGGGCGCAAGGTGATGTTCAATCCCAGGTACGAGCTGCGCCCGGCGGGCGGTGCGTGAGCGATCGACGACCACGGAGCGGTGAGCGAGAACAGATGAGCACCACCGACGAGAACAGCGCGCACCTCACGGTCGAGGCGGCGATGCGCAGCCAGCTCGCCAAGGCCTTCGGCGGAGTGCGGGGCATCGTCGAGGCCGCCGTGCCCACGATCGCCTTCACCCTGATGTGGGTCGTCACCTCCGACCTGAGGACGTCGCTGATCGTCAGCGTCTCCGCCGCGGTGCTGCTGCTGGTCGTGCGCGTGCTGCAGCGTTCGACGCCGCAGTTCGTGCTCAACAGCCTGGTCGGCATCGGCATCGGCGCGTTCTTCGCCTCGCGCACCGGCGACGCGAAGGACGTCTTCCTGCCGGGCATCCTCTACAACGCGGGATACTCGGTGGCGATGCTGCTGTCGATCGTCGTGCGCTGGCCGGTGGTCGGCTTCCTGATCGGGTCGGTCACCGGTGATCCGACCTCGTGGCGCGACGACCCGGCCGTCGTGCGCCTGTGCTCCAAGCTCACCTGGATGCTGATGATCCCGTGCGTGGTCCGGGTGGCCGTGCAGCTTCCCGTGTACCTCATCGGCGGCAACGACGCCGTCGCGGAGCTGGGCATCCTGAAGATCGTCATGGGATGGCCGCTCCAGGTCGCGAGCCTCGCCGCCATGGTCTGGCTGCTGGCCAGGGGGAGGACCCCGGTCCGGCCCGCCGTCTCCTGAGAAGACGGGCCGGACCCGCACGGCCATGCCGTACGGGACCGGTGCTCCGGGCGGGGGAGGTCAGCTCGCGGAGCGGTGGTGCGGCGAGAGCAGCCGCCCCAGCTCCTCCTCGACCTCCTGGTTGGCCACGAACATCAGCTCGTCGCCCGCCTCGAGCGGGTCGTCCGCGGTGGGGACCAGCACCCGGCCCTCCCGCAGGATCGCGACCAGCGCCGTGTCGGCGGGCCACGGCACCGAACCCGCCCGGTGCCCGACGACCGGCGCGTCCTCGGGCAGGGTGAGCTCGACCAGGTTGGCCTGTCCCTGGCGGAAGGTCATCAGGCGGACCAGGTCGCCGACGCTCACCGCCTCCTCGACCAGCGCGCTCAGCAGGCGCGGGGTCGAGACGGCCACGTCCACGCCCCAGGACTCGTTGAACAGCCACTCGTTCTTGGGGTGGTTGGTTCTGGCCACCACGCGCGGCACGCCGTACTCGGTCTTGGCGAGCAGCGAGACGACGAGGTTGACCTTGTCGTCGCCGCTGGCGGCGACGACCACGTGACAGTCGGCCAGGCCCGCCTCGTCCAGGGAGGAGATCTCGCAGGCGTCGGCGAGGAGCCACTCCGCCCTCGGCACGGTGTCGATCTTGATGGCCTTCGGGTCGATGTCGATGAGCAGGACCTCGTGGCCGTTCTCCAGGAGCTCGGCGGCGATGGAGCGCCCCACGGCTCCCGCACCCGCGATGGTGACGCGCATCAGTGACCCTCCTCCGGAGCCCCGGAGAGCACCTTGTTGATGCGCTCCATGTCGTTCTCGGCCGCCATGACGTGCAGGATGTCGCCCTCCTGCACCACGGAGTCGTTCCTGGGCAGCAGGGTCTCGCCCATCCGGTTGATGAACGCCACGCGGGTGGCGGCCGCCTCCTCGAGGTCCTTGCTCCTGGTGCCGATCCACCCGGGGTGGTAGGCGACCTCGGCCAGCACGACGGACCCGGTCGGGTCGCGCCACAGCGGCTCGGCGCCCTCGGGCAGGACCCGGCGCAGGATCTGGTCGGCGGTCCAGCGCACCGTGGCCACCGTGGGGATGCCGAGGCGCTGGTAGACCTCGGCGCGTCGGGAGTCGTAGATGCGGGCCACGACGTTGTCCACGCCGAACGTCTCGCGGGCGACCCTGGCGGAGATGATGTTGGAGTTGTCGCCGCTGCTGACCGCCACATAGGCGCCCGCGGACTCGATGCCGGCCTCCTCCAGGACGTCCCTGTCGAAGCCGATGCCGGTCACCCGGCGACCCCGGAAACCGGCCCGCAGCCTGCGGAAGGCCTGCGGATCCCGGTCGATGATCGCGACCGAGTGGCCGCTGTCCTCCAGGATGTGCGCCAGGGTCGAACCCACCCGGCCACATCCCATGATCACGATATGCATGCTCCCCCGCCGCTCGCGTTGAGGCGGATCTTGTTCCCTGTGTACCTAGTCAGTATGGCCCGCTTCGGGAGTGCCGCGTCAGCGGGGCGTATGGATGGGGACTAGCATCGGCAGACGTGTCAAAGGTGACGGACCTTGTCAAGCGCCTGTTCATCGGGCGCGCGCTGCGCAGCACGCAGTTACATGAGCAATTGCTCTCCAAGCGCATCGCGCTGCCCGTTTTCGCGAGTGACGCCCTCTCCTCGGTGGCCTACGCGCCACAGGAGATCCTCGTCATCCTCTCCATCGCCGGACTCTCGTTCTACCACTTCGCGCCCTGGGTGGCGGTGGGCGTCGTCCTGGTGATGCTCACGGTCGTGGCGTCCTACCGGCAGAACGTGCACGCCTATCCCAGCGGCGGCGGCGACTACGAGGTGGCCACGGTCAACCTGGGCCGCAACGCCGGCCTCACCGTCGCCAGCGCCCTCATGGTCGACTACGTGCTGACCGTCGCGGTCTCCGTCGCCAACGGCGTCGACTACGTGGGCGCGACCATTCCCTACGTCGCCGAGCACAAGCCGCTGGTGGCGATCGTCATCGTCGTCCTGCTGACACTGGTCAACCTGCGCGGCATCCGCGAGTCCGGCGCGGCGTTCGCGATCCCCACCTACGCCTTCATGATCTCCGTCATCGGACTGGTCGCCTGGGGCGGCTTCCGGCTGCTCGTCCTCGGCGACGAGCTGCGCGCGCCGACCGCCGACTACCAGATCGTCGCCGAGCAGACCAATCTGACCTCACTGGCGGCGGCGTTCCTGATCCTGCGCGCCTTCTCCTCCGGCTGCGCGGCGCTGACCGGCGTCGAGGCGATCAGCAACGGCGTCCCGGCGTTCCGCAAGCCCAAGAGCAAGAACGCCGCGACCACGCTGCTGATGATGGGCCTGATCGCGGTCACCATGTTCGTCGGCATCATCACGCTCGGCCTGGCCTCGGGCGTCAAGGTCGCCGACCCCGCCACCGCCGCCCACGACGTGCTCATCGACGGCAGGCCTGCGGGGCCCGACTACTACCAGCAGCCGATCATCGCCCAGGTGGCCGACGCGGTCTTCGGCAGCGGGTCGCTGTTCTTCATCGTCATCGCCGCGGTCACCGCGCTGATCCTGTTCCTCGCGGCCAACACCGCCTTCAACGGTTTCCCCGTGCTCGGCTCCATCCTGGCCCAGGACCGGTTCCTGCCCCGCCAGCTGCACACCAGGGGTGACCGGCTGGCCTTCTCCAACGGCATCGTCATCCTGGCCGCGGGCGCCTGCCTGCTGCTGTGGGGGTTCGACGCCGACGTCAGCCGCCTGCTCAACCTCTACATCGTCGGTGTCTTCGTGTCGTTCACACTGAGCCAGATCGGCATGGTCCGGCACTGGACCCGGCACCTGAGGACCGAGACGGACCCGAAGACCAGGGCGCAGATGCGGCGCTCGCGGGTCATCAACTTCTTCGGCGGCGTCATGACCGGCGTGGTGCTGGTGGTCGTGCTGCTCACCAAGTTCACCCACGGCGCGTGGATCGTCTGCGTGGCCATGCCGGTGCTGTTCCTGACCATGAAGGGCATCCACCGCCACTACGAGAACGTCGCGGCCGAACTCGCGGTGTCCGAGGACCTCCAGGTCGACGAGTCGATGCTGCCCGCGCGCAACCACGCCGTCGTCCTGGTCTCCAAGATCCACAAGCCGACCCTGCGGGCGCTCAGCTACGCCCGCGCCACCCGGCCCTCCACACTGGAGGCCGTCACCGTCGGGGTCGAGGGCGAGGAGGCGCGGGCGCTGCAGGAGGAGTGGGAGCGCAGGGGCATCCCGGTCCCGCTGAAGATGCTCGACTCGCCCTATCGCGAGATCACCCGGCCGATCCTGGAGTACGTCAAGTCGTTGCGCCGCCGCTCGCCCCGTGACGTGGTGACCGTCTACATCCCGGAGTACGTCGTCGGCCGCTGGTGGGAGCACCTGCTGCACAACCAGAGCGCGCTCAGGCTCAAGGGGCGGCTGCTCTTCCAGCCCGGCGTGATGGTCACCAGCGTGCCCTGGCAGCTGCACTCCTCCGACCGCCTCAAGGGCCGCCCCGAACCCTTCGCCCCCGGCGCGGTGCGCCGTCCCCGCCACGAGACGGTCGCAGGAGGGATGGCTCGGGACCAGGACGCCAAGGCTTAACCTTTCGTATGTACTCCTGACCGCGGGGAGGCTTGACCGACGACGAACCTGGGGGCGTGGCGATGGCGATCGAACTGACTGTGGGACCCGTCGCGCACGGTGGCTGGTGCGTCGCTCGCCATGACGGCCGGGTGGTCTTCGTACGGCACGCGCTCCCCGGCGAGCGCGTCCTCGCCGAGATCACCGAGGAGACCGCGAGGTTCCTGCGGGCCGACGCGGTCGAGATCCTCGACCCCTCGCCCGACCGGGTGACCCCGCCCTGTCCGTTCGCGGGCCCGGGGCGCTGCGGGGGCTGCGACTGGCAGCACGCCTCCCTCGACGCCCAGCGCCTGCTGAAGACCGACGTGGTGGCCGAGCAGCTGAAGCGGCTGGCCGGGATCGAGTGGAAGGGCATCGTCGAGGAGGTGCCGGGCGCCCCGGACGGCCTCGGCTGGCGCACCCGCGTCCAGTTCGCCGTCGACCGCGACGGAGTCCTGGGGCTGCGACGCCACCGTTCCCACGACATCGAGCCGATCGACGCCTGCCTGATCGCCCACCCCGAGGTGGAGAACGTCGGCGCCGAGGTCATGAACTGGCGCAACGCCTCCTCCGTCGAGGTCATCGCCTCCAACACGGGGGACCAGGCCGTCGTGGTGGCCCCCAAGCCGCGCCGTACGGTGGCCGTGCCGGATCTCGACACGAGCGTGGCCGTCTTCGTGGACGAGGGCAGGGGGCACTCCCGCGTCGTGCACGGCCGCAACCACCTCGTCGAGCGCGTCGGAGACCGCGACTTCCAGGTCACCGGCAGCGGTTTCTGGCAGGTCCATCCCGGAGCCGCGGAGACCCTGCTGGCCACCGTCCTGGAGTTCGCCGCCCCGCAGCCGGGGGAGTGGGCGCTCGACCTCTACTGCGGTGTCGGCCTGTTCGCCGCGGGCCTGGCGGAGGCGGTCGGTCCCGGCGGCGCGGTGTTCGGCGTCGAGTCCGAGTCGGTGGCCGTGCGCGACGCCGAACGCAATCTTCGCGACCTTCCCCAGGCGCGCTTCGCCAGGGGCCGTGTCGAGAACGCCCTCGATCACTTCGGCGTCGAGCGCGCCGACCTGGTCGTCGTCGACCCGCCCCGCGCGGGTCTCGGCCGTGACGTCGTCGACCGTCTCGCGAGCCTCGAGGCCACCCGGATCGTCTACGTCTCCTGCGATCCCGCGACCCTGGCCCGGGACCTCGCCTGGTTCGGCGACCGTGACTACGGCCTCGCCGACCTGCGGGCCTTCGACGCCTTCCCGATGACCCACCACGTGGAGTGCGTGGCGCTGCTGGTCAACGGTTCGATCTAGCCTCCGACCAGGAGTTGCGCAACACGTCATCTGTCGGTGTGAGTCATTGTGAGCCGGCGTTTTTCAAGATCGTTGCGCACGGGATGCGCACGATCACGAACCCGCTTCGCCCCACTCCGCGGAGACAAAGCGAAAGCCAGATCGATATCCACTGCCGAGTGGATCTCATGCAGATCGTCACATAAGGTCTCCGGCATCCGGTTGCGGAGGGGAGTCGCCCTCGCCCCGCAGTCGCAAGGCTCCCGCCTCAGGCGGGGGCCTTCGCCGTCCCGGAAGCTCCCAGAGCGCCCCTAGGCCTCCAGGGGGATCCTCCTGAGCTGAACCTCCTGGGGTCGTCCTCGCGGCCCACAGGGGCTCACCTGCCCAAAGTGAAAGCCCCGGCCGAAACCGGGGCCCTCAACCCCCGCGTAGGCGGGGAGCGGAACTCGTCGGCCAGGTAGGCGATTTCGGCCTTGGGATCATCCTCACCAGCGCCCACCACGGCGCCTGAAGAGGAAGTTCGACCGCGCCACCCAGGGCCGCCCCGACAACGTGGGCGCGCTCGTCAAGCTGTTGGCCGCAACGGTCGACATCCCCGCCGGAACCGTCGTGCACGGATTCGGCATCGACATCTGGAGCAATCCGCCAGGTGTTCGCCGATCGAGCTGGAAACACTGATCCGGCCGGCTGAGGCAGCACGCCACGACGCCCCCGTTCTCCGTGCTGGAGGCGGGGGCGCCGTCATGCCGCTCAGTGCCGCGTCAGTCGAGCAAGATGATCCTGTAGCCGACCAGCTTGCCCGATATGGACGCCACCGATATCTCGCCCACCCCTACCGGGTCGCCAGAGCGGTAGATGTACCCCACCTGAGGGTCTACGTGCAGGCCCTCGGCGTGGATCATTTGCCGGCCCGTGCCGCCCGTGCACTGGCTGTAGGCGGTGTTACCCGAGTGCCATGCGGTGCAGCCTGTCAGGGTGGCGTAGGCGGGGGATGCGGAGCCCACCAGCAGCGACGCGGTGAGCAGGGCGGTGGCGGACACAGCCGCGAACCGGTTTCTCATGTGCGCTTCCTCCGATTTCGAAGGTAAATGGCGCTTCCAGTAAGAAACTTTCCTAAATGGACGATACGTCCCAGGAAGGGCGACGCAAGCACTTTCCGCGCCCTCACCGGGACAAGAGCGCCTCGGCGCACCGACACTCCCCGGGGGCGTCCTGCTGTCTGCCTGCCCCGCCCGGCCGGTGGGCCGTACCCTGACCGCAACACCCCGAGGAGAGCGGAGCATGAGCAGCGGAACCGTGGAAGCCCGCACCGCAGCGCACTGGTGGGCCGATCAACTCACCGGCCCGACAACCACCGAACAGGTCGAAGCGTTCCGCGCCGCTCTGGAGGCGGCCATTCTCGCCGGGCCGGTCAGCCATTGGTCGTGGCGGAAAGCAGTTGAGTCCGGAGACCCACATTGGGGGGCAATCCTGCGCGTCGTAGCTGCTGGCTACGATCCGGAGCCGATCCTCATCACAGCTCTGAAAGCCGCCGGAATCGAGGCCTCCGACCTACTGGAGCCCTTACCTCCCGAAACGATCATGTGGATCAATCCTGGCCAGGTCCGCGTCTCCTCCGGACACAGCGACACCGTCGCGGAGCTGAAGCTGATCGCCCTCTAGGCCCTCCGCTGAGGAAGGGCGTTGTCTTGAGGATTTCGAAGGCTGAACGGGCACGGCTCTGCCTCGCCGCCGACGGAAGCCAGGCAGATGCACAAGGCGGTGCTGAAGGCTGCCGCGATTGGACACGAGGGCGGGGTGACCGCCGAGCAGGTGAACCGACAAGCCCTGCTCTGGCTGAGAAACCCGGGAAGGAACATGGGGTTTTGCTGAGAAACCTCCACACCCCTAGCTAGAGTTCCACCCTGGGTAAGCCTCCCAAAATGACCATCCCGACCCAGCTCGCCCTGTGCGCCTTCCTCGACGACCCCACAAGGGAGATGTACGGGCTGGAGATCTGCGCCGCCGCCGGGCCGGCCAGCGGTGCCATCCACCCCATCCTCGCCCGCGCCCTTCACCATGCACTTGAATGCACCCACGCCCTCGGTTTCGACCTCGACCGCATCCCCACCTACGAGCTCGACCGGTCTGGTAGCTACTGGAGGTGCATCACCCCGGGCGCCTACTGCCCGAAGGCAGCCCACAACCGGTACGGCTACGCCAAGGTCACCAACCGGCGGCACAAGTGCTCGCAGTACCCCAACGGCCAGTGACGGTGGAAGCGCGCCTGATCCGATGCAAGACGAATGAGCCCCTGCTTCCCTCGGGACGACAGGGGCTCTGCGTTTTCAGCCCCCGCCTGGAGCTGGTCCTCGTCGAGGCGCGCCCCCTGCGGAGGCCGAGGCGCCGGCCCGCGGCTGAATCCGGCTCGGCCCCGGCCCCGGCGAGGGGAGCCGGGCCCTCAGCCCGCCCTACTGGGCAGTGCGACATCGACTCCCAGGGCTTCCAACGCCCTGAGGGTGCTCCGCTGCTGGTGACCGAGACGGTCAACGTGTGGCGAAGGTAATACGGACAGTACGCATTTAGGCGAAGGCCGGGTACTTCGGAAAACACCGTCTTATGATCAGCAAGGCCGGGAAGGATCCGTTCCTTCTCTGTCGCTCCTGAAGACCTCCGAAGCAGACACCCCCAGCCAGGAGTCCGGTTGTCTTACCCTCCAGTGCCGCAGCCCTTCGGAGCGCAAATCGTGCCCGCCATGGGCGGCCGCGCCGCGTACGTCGGGATAGTGACCTGCGGACTCCTGGACGGCCGCCCGATCGTGATCAGCGAGGGTTACAACGACATGGTGCGAGTCTGGGATCTGGCCTCTCACCGGCAGATAGGTCCCTCGCTGACATGCGAAGAAGGACACGACCCTTGGTCGATAGCCTACGGACAGATCGATGGCCGTCCCGTCGCCGTCAAGGGCCAGGGCGACCTGATCATCTGGGAGCTGACCGGACACGCTCACGCTGAGCAACCCAGCGCCCCCCGCTACATCCGATACAACGCTCCTGGATCAATCTACGCACTGGCATGCACCATGCTGTACGGCCGCTCGGTCGCGGTCACCGGCAGCTACGACTGCACCGTACGCATGTGGGATCTGGCCGTCGGAACCCAGATCGGTGAGCCGTTGCACGGCCATGGGTCCGTAGTCAGATCGGTGGCCGCTGGAATGCTGGCCGGACGAGCGATCGCTGTCAGCAGTAGCGAAGATCACACCATCCGTGTCTGGGATCTGAATGCCGGCCAGGCGATCGGCGGCCCGTTAACCGGTCATACCGACGAGGTGTGGGCGGTGGACATCGGAATGCTGGATGGGCGCCCCATCGCCGTGAGCGGCGGCGACGACGACACCGTCCGCGTATGGCACCTGCCTACCGGCCAGCAGGTCGGCCCTCCCTTGACCGGCCATACTGGCCGCGTCCGGGCGGTTGCCTTCGGCGCCCCTGACGGCCGCCCCATCGCCGTCAGCGGCAGCGAGGACTACAGCATCCGCGTGTGGGACCTGCGGACCGGCCGCCAAATCGGCCTGCCGATGGAGGACGACCGCACCATCGGCATCCGCTCGATCGCCTACACGCTGCTGGGCGGCCGTCCCCGAGTCGTGGCAGCCGACGGCATGGGCAGGGCGCGCGTGTGGAATCTGGACGCGCACCATGCGATGGGGATGACCAGGCCCACGCAGATCGCTCCCGTGCTGCCCGACATGTGGACCGACCCCGACACCGGCGACGTCTATGACCTGACGGGCCCCATCGTCGACGATGACGGCAGAGAGTGGGACTACATCGACTGGGACGGCTTCGAGCCGCTGCTCGTTGAGGACGGGGATTTGGCCCTCGGCATCGTCCAGGTCCACCAGCAGTGGGGGCTCAGATCTATCATCACGTCAGCGTCGGGGCGTCAGCACGGCAGAGACGATGAGGACGACTGGACCGAATAGTGAGCCAGGCATGCGATCGTCTGTTCATCGATACCTCGCGGCCTTGCCCCTCCTCCCATGGGCGCGTCGCCGGCTGGGCGCTCACCGTCGACACCGCCGAGCGAGACACCCTGGCCGCACTCGCCCAAGACTGCCCGAACGTGCCGCTCCCCACGGTCGCCGCCGAGGGCGCTTAGGGCACCACCCGCTGACACCAGACGCACAAACGCCCCGCTCGTCCTCCAGACAGGAGAACGGGCGGGGCATCCTGCTGTTCAGGCCTGGCGAAACGATCGCAGGACAGCGCGCCATGCAGCCGAAATATGGGAAACCGGGAGCTCCCCACCCCCAGCGATCGGTGGTCACCTTGAGGTGTCCTCCTTCCCAGTCGTAAGGAGTCATCCAGTGCGAATCCGCCGACTATCCGCAGTCCTACTCGCGACGGCACTGGGCGCCGCCACGGTCGTCACCGGGGCGACACCGGCGCAGGCCGAGCCCACTGACTGCACCATCAGCGTCACCGCCGAGGGGTACACCAGCTACTGCGCGAGCGGCACCGGCTACCACCTGATCGGCGTGTCCTGGAAGCACCCCAACCCGCAAATGCCCGAGTCTGGAGTGTGGTACGGCGAGTGGGCGCCCGTCGGCGGCAAATCCGTCGTGAAGCCTCCCTTCGCCAGGGAGATCACCGGCGTTGGCGTTGTGAAAAAAGGCTAGTAAGAGTGCCCCGCTCGCCCTCCTGTGTGGAGGGCGAGCGGGGCGTCCTGTTGTTCAGGCCCGGCGAAACAGCCACGGACCTCAAACCATGCGGCCGAAATATGAGGAAATGCGAGCTCCCCACCCCCAGTGATCGGTGGTCACCTTGAGGTGTCCTCCCACCCGACCGTGAGGAGCCACCATGAAGATCCGCCGATTGTCAGCCGCAGCCCTGCTCGCAGCGGCACTGGGCACGGCCGCCCTGGCCGGCGTCACACCCGCTTCCGCCACTGCTCAGGTCAGCTCCGCCACTGCTCAGGCCGTAGTGTGGGCAGGCCCCTACGCCACCTATAGAAAGTGCGAGGACGCACGTCAATACGTCCTCACGCACGACCCCGTCTTGTTTGCCGACCCGTGCGAGTACAGCAGCGAGACTCCTCCCGGCTTCTACTTCCTCTACGTCTACTGAGCCGGCAGACGGACGGTTCGGGGCTGCGGTCAGGCCTTGGCGGTTTTCTGCAACGCGACCCACGCCCGGTGCCCGTCATCCACCGTTCCCACCACGAGTGCTTGTGGAACACCTCCAGGGCGTCCAAGTGTGCCGCGCGAGCCTCCGCCGGCCCGGCCCCCGCTGCTCCTCCGTGACCTCCGCCTCGCCCGTCGGCGCCGCGACCGACGACGGCAGCGCGTCCGTCACCTCCTGCACCTGGGCGTCGGCTGCCCAGTGGGCGCGCTGCGCGGCGATCAGGGTGTCTGGGAACGCGTAGTCGGATATGCCTCCCCCGGGTGTGCGTGGTTCCGGGTGATCCTATTCCGATCAGTATGTCGGACCGAAAAACCTCATGCGGTGGCGCGGCCGTACACATCGATCGGGCCTTCTCGATGACGCACCGCGACACCCTCCAGGCGAAGCGGATACAGATGTCCAAATGCGGACATTTAGCAACCCGGCGTCATCGGCAGCCGTCTCATCAGCGTCCGCACCTAACCTCCTGGGAGGGCTGCTCGTGTTCAGACGCTTACTCGCTTGCGCCATGCTCGGCTCAGCGCTCATCGCCCCGATCGTCGTCGCCCTGCCCGCCTCCGCGGCCACCGGGTCATGGACCGTATACCAGCCCCAGGGCACGATCACCTCTGATGGCGGATCCGCCATCACCTACTTCAGCAAAGCGACCACCCCGAGCACCGGCCAGATCACTGGCACGACCCTGCTGGTCCAGCCCTACTCCAACGGCAGAACAAGCGAAACGGTCGATGTCTGCTACCAGGAGCCGGGCACCGCCACCGACTACAGATGCGCAGGCCCGTTCTCCTTCAGCAGCAGCATGGGGATATGGCTTCACAGCTTCGATGGCCTGGACCCTAAGGGCACGATCACCGTCAAGCACACCCTGCACGGAGGCACCTACCCCGCGGCCGGCACCGGAGTAGACCGCGTCACAGTGGACTACCAGTACTAACCCGCACGCACGCAAAAGGCGCCCCGCCGCCCTCCGAGGAGGACGACGGGGTGCCGCGCGTTCCGAGGTGAGGTCCCGACCGGCATGGCCGCACGTCCGAGACCCACAGCTCTCGACCGGACTCGAAATCCCGCTTGTGACCAGCGCGATCCAGACGCTCTGTGGCGTCACTCCAGTCGTGGTTGGCAATCTCCGCGGCGAACTCGCGCGCAAGACGGCCAAGCGCCATGGGTCCCTCCTACCAGGACGGGGCGGCTTGGTTGACCATCCGAACAGGTCACCGCCCAATGTGGCTGTGCCCTGAGGCAGGCGAGCAAGCAGGGGCTGCCTATCCCTGCTCGCTCCTCTGCTCACTGTTCAGGCCCGGCGAAACAACCCGCGAACGGCGCGCCATGCAGCCGAAATATAGGAAACCGGGAGCTCCCCGCCCCCGGCGATCGGTGGTCCTCTGAAGGTGTTCTCCTACCCGACCGTGAGGAGTCACCCGTGAAGATCCGCCGATTACCTGCTGCGGCCCTGCTCGCGGCAGCGCTGGGTACCGCCACCCTGGCCGGCGCCACACCCGCTTCCGCTGTGCCCTGGATAATCAGATATGGCCCCTACCCCACCCTGGACCAATGCCAGACGCAACGGGACATCGTCGCGACGTACGGTGAGCCGACCAGCCACTGCATGCCCGACCGCGGGGGCTACAGCTTCACGGTGTACATCAGCCAGAGCGTCCAGGCGGACTGAAGGCGCCTCGCCACCAGGGCGGGGCGCGCCCGGTCAGCCCTTGGCCGCCTTCCGCGGCGCCAGTCGGGCGGCGTACCGGTCGTCCACCGTTCGCCCACCACTCGCGCCGGTCCAGCGCCTCCAGGGCCTGCAGGCGGGCCTCCCGCACGCCGGCGAGCTCGGCCCGCTGCTCCTCCGTGACCTCCGCCTCACCCGCCGGCACCGCGACCGACGACGGCAACGCGTCCGTCACCTCCTGCACCCGGGCATCCGCCGCCCAGAAAGCACGCTGCGCGGCGATCAGGGTTCCTGAGAACTCGTATTCGGAGCCGTACATGTCACGGTGGACAGGGAGTTCTCGGCCTTCTACCGCAGCACCTTCCGCCAGCTGATCGCTTTCCTGATCAAACAGGGGGCCTCGGTGCCCATCGCTTCGGACATCGCTCAGGACACAATGATCAAGGTGTATCAGCGTTGGACCGATATCGACCAGCCCAAGGCATGGGTACACACCGTGGCCTCCCGTGCCCTGGTCCGCAAGATCGCCGATATCCATGAACATCCCCACGATCAGGTGCCCGAACCGACATCACTACTGCCCTGCCCAGACACCGTCGCGGAATGGGAGACCCGCCACGACGCGCTGCGGGTGTTTCGAAGCCTGCCGCCTCGACAGCGCCAGGTCCTGGCCTGGACGTACAGTGGCTTCACGCCCTCCGAGATCGCCCAGCAACTCGGCATGACTCCCAACGTGGTCAGCGCCAACCTCAAGAAGGCTCGCCGCGCCGCCGCCGCGTACTTCCAGGCTGGAGAGGAGGAGCAGTGAACGCTCATCGCCCGTTCGATCATCATGACGAGCCCGTCGACCGCTGGCTCGACGAGCACCAGCGTGCCCTCGAGGACGACCTCGACACCGTCCTCGATGTCGAAGCTGGCCTGCGCGAAGTCTTGCTCCAGTCCCAGCACGACGCCCTCGTGGGCGATCTCGGCACCGTCCTCGATGTCGAAGCCGGCTTAGCCGCGATTCTCCCTGTTGCCCAGCCGGAACCACGCACGGAGGAGCAGGAGCACCCGGCTGCCAAGCAATTCAATTGGCCGGTCAGTCCCGAAGACCGCTTGGCACTACGCCTCAACCCCGATGTCACAGCGACATTCCGCGAGCTCAACCGCGCCCGCGCCCTCGACCGCAACCGCGCCCTCGACCGCGACCTCACCAGCTTCTACGTGGCGAAGGTGCGGAAAACCATCGCCCTGGTGGTAGGTCAAGATCTACCCATCCTTCACGAGAGCTTGGTGGAGGCTTTCCTGGATGACTTCACAACAGTTGATCTACGCAATGCCAACTTGATCGCCGTCGACCTCGGTGGCGTGCGCTGGTCCGCAAACGGAACAAAGTGGCCGGAAAGGATGGACATCGAAGCCCTCAAATCCCGTTCGAAAGAGATCGGCACCAGGAGCGGAATCTACGTTGTCCAATCAGGCTCAGCAACTGTGCGCGATTTCGCGGATCTGACATGAACACGGGGTGATCGGGCAAGGCTTCGGGAATCGCAGCTGTTTACCCCTTCCCTCAGGGTGGTCGTTGCGGTTTCTTCCTCGGGATGATCAGGCCTGGATGTCGTTCGGGCGGCCGAATGTGGGATGCGGCACACGGCGGCCGCACGGCCGCCCTGTGATCCGCTTTTCTTCAGGTGGTGCCAGGCGCACTCGGCGACGAGGTTTTCAGGCCGGTGGTCGTCGCAGTGGCCGAGGTGGTCGACGTCGGTCGCGGGACGCGGGTCCGGCCGCGTCCCGCGATTCGGCCCCGGCCTGCATGGTCGTCATCGCGCGGGGCCGGGTGCCCTGCGGGTCGCAGCGCAGCGCCTCGAAGACCAGCCGCTCCAGGCTCCAGTTCTCCGGCAGCTCCTGGGGGTCATCGACGCCCGGCCTGACACCCGCGTGCACCGAGCAGGCGCCGACCACGACGGGCGCCCGGTCGCGCGACAGGCACACCCAGACGCACCCAGACGGAGCTGTCATAGGCGAGGCTCTTGTGGCCCTCGACCTTGTACTCCCGGCTGCCCTCGACGGGCTTGCTGGCTCTGTAGGTGAATTTAGGAGCCGAATGTCGGTCAGTGGCTCTGTGGCGCTCGGTGGGGGTGGAGCCGTGTCAGCGAATTCCAGAGCCACCTGACTCGCTACCAAGCTCGTGAACGAACTCGTCGAGGCCGCCGACGAGAAGGTCCTCGCCAAGACTGTCGCCCGCTACGGACGCGTCGACCGGCTCGCCTTCACCTGCGACATCATCGAGACCGGCACCGACTCCTGCCGCCTTGCCCAGACCCGGGCCAGAGCCGAACAAGCCAGCTGACCACACTTGTCGGCGTACACCTCCATGTGCAGAGGCACGTACGGACAGACGCGCAGAGCATGGTGGTGTTGTGGTGCCTCCGCCAGGAACGGCGAGGCGAGCTCGACGGTGAGGCTTCTGATCCGCGAGGGATTCAGCGGCGAGGGATGGCGCTGGGGCTGGAGGCCCTCGTGAAGCTCATGTCCATCCAGTGCCGCCAGTTCGAGCCGTTGTCAGTGCGCTCCCATTCGGCCGTCATGGAGTCGCCGTCTTCGGCGATCACCAGCGTCGCCCGCTCCGTCTCACCGGCGAACGTCCAGACCCCCTCGTCGTCGACGCTTGCCCGCATGGTGACGAAGTTGCCGTGATTGTCGAAGGAGCGCATGGGGTAGGTCCGGCTCGCTGGATCGTAGGGCCCGATCATCTCGATGACCTCGACGTGCTCCTCATTCATGCGCACGTCCACACGGTGAATGAGGAAGTGCTCGCCCGCCAGCCACTCGTAGGTGTCCGACCCGGCGATGCGGATCGCCGGGTCGATCGCGGTGGCTGCTATACGCCCCTGCGAACGCCAACGGCCAACCAGCGCGTTCAGGCGCTGGTTCTCCGATCGCGGGGCACGGGTGTTGTCGTCTCCTGACATGGCGGATCCTCGTCATCGATAGAGTGTAAGATATTGCTTAAACACTTACATGCTGTCCCGGCATGTGCGCAAACGAAGGCGGTGGCCCATGGACGACGCGCTTCGCGCTGTGGCGGACCCGACCCGCCGCGCCATCCTCGTCCTGGTGCGGGATCGCGAGGTGTCGGCAGGCGAGATCGCCGAGCGCTTTCCCGAAATCAGTCGCCCTGCGGTATCCCAGCATCTGCGAACGCTGGCAGCGGCCCGCCTCGTCGACGTCCGCCGCGCAGGCAATCGCCGCTTCTATCGGCTACGTCCGGAGGGGCTGGCCGAGGCGGTGACGTTCCTGGAGACGATGTGGTCCACCTCGCTCAGCCGCCTCCAGCACGAAGCCGAGCGAGAAGAACGCGCGCACACTGGTGACCAGGACGTGAAGGGATCGTTGTGAGCAGGACGATTGAGCAGACGTTGCACATCCGTGCGCGTCCCGAGACGGTCTGGCGGTTCTTCACCGACCCGGCACGCCTGGCGCAATGGTGGGGAACGGCCGAGCTGGACGCTCGCCCCGGTGGCACATTGCAGGTTGCGATGCGCGAGGGCCCGCGCCCGGTGATGCGCGGACGGTTCGTGGAGCTCGTGCCGTACGAACGTCTCGTCTTCACCTTCGGCTGGGAGGCCACACCAGGAGCGCCCGACATGGCGCCAGAGGCATCCCGAGTCGAAGTCACCCTGACCCCGGACGGTGATGGCACCGAGCTCACCCTGCGCCACAGTGGTCTGCCGGCCGCACTCGAAGAGGAGACCGGCGATGGCTGGGCGCACCTGCTCCATCGTCTGGGCGAAACGGCAGAACGCCAGGAACTCCGCTGAACTTGGTCGAACATACGCGTACGTCGCACCCCTGCTGCCGCCTCACGAACCCCGGCCGCCGTCAAAGCCACATCGCCCCCACCTGCTAACCGTCCTCGGGCTGTGCACGTTTACGCGTACTCGCCTCCGCGGCGGGAGGTGGCCGGCGAGCATGCTCGGTGACGCCGTCCTGGAGGGCGTCATCCCGGTGTCGCCGTGCCAGAAGGTCGCCCTGCCCGCGACGGTGGCGAAGCCGCCCAGCTGGTTCACGCCGGCGCAGGTCGGCGCGATCGTCGAGCGGCTGCCCGAGGGGCACGGGGTGATGACCGACCTCATGTGCCACGCCGGACCCCGATGGGGAGAGGCCGCCGGCACACCGCGGCGAGCCGGCTCGTGCGGCCGGGTCGACCTCTACCGGGTGAAGGACCTTCTTGGTCACTCGTCGTACCAGACGACGCTTCGCTACGCGCATCTCGCCCCCGGCGCGCACGGGGAGATCGAAGAGGCGTGGTCGAAGATCGTTGCGCACGAGATGCGCACGAGCCCTGATCGGGAGTCCCTTCGATCCACCTGAGCTGCGGTGCTGGAAATTCCATGTGTTCCCGACGACCCACCGCGTGGAGTGCGTGGCGCTGCTGGTCAACGGGGCGGTCCAGTCTCCGGACGGCGGCGGCGGTGGCCGCCGCTCCGGAGCGCGTCGGCTGCCCTGACCGGCTCTCTCGGACTCTCCGCGGAAGTATGCCTCTCGGCGTCCACCTCGTTCAACAGCGGGCCGAACACTTCTACCGAATAGTTATTTATAGATAAACCCTGTTTGTGATAATTCAACCGCTTTAAACACTGCCAATGACTGATGTCGGGTATCACTGCTCCGTCAGGAAGTCGTGGTCGTGCCGCCACGGTTCCAGTGGGTGCGGCAGGCCATTCGATCGGCAAGGGAGATGGTTCCCGTGTCCAGTGAAATCCGCCAGGCGATCACAGTCTGCGCCACCGGCATCGCGCTGATCGGGAGCGCCACGATGGGCGTGGCAGCCGCCCCGACCGCCTCCGCCGCCACGAGGACGGCTGCCGTGGCGGGGGTCGACGCTCCGTATGTCGCGGCGACGAAAAACACGTCCCACGACAAACCATGTCAGAAAAACAAGGACTGCAGGAGAGGTTACGCCGATGGATACTCCGCCGGCAGGCAATCCTGTACTGGAGGCGGCGGCGGGGGAGGCGGGGGTGGAGGTGGAGGCAGAGGGTTCGGCGAGTATCAGCGCGGGTTCGACCTGGGATTCGACCGCGCCCACAGTAAATTCTGCAACAAGGGCTAACGGTCCTCGGTGAAACAGGGGAAGAGGCGCGATGTTCTCACATCTTCGCCTCTTCCCCTTCGCTGTGGCCGAACCGGCTTTGTCGTGGCCGAACCGGCGCGGCCGAGACGCCCGGGTCGCGACCGAACGGGCCCGGCGCGTGCTCGGCCCCGCGGAGGAGACGAGAGCGCCGAGTCGGCCCGAACCCGCCATGACGATGTGGCGTGGCGGTGACTTACCCGACCTCCTCACGACGACTACTTTAAGTGATGAATCTATTGCTCTGAGTGACAGGCGGGTGACCGCCTCCGCGACCGAGGAGACCTCGATGACAGTCAGGCGCACCGTCGCCACGACCGCCGGCGTGCTGGCCGCCGCCTGCACCCTCGCCCTCACCTGCCCGGCTCCGGCCTCCGCCGCGAGCGGGAGGCTGGTTCTCTACTCGCGGACCGGCTTCCAGGAGTACGTCGATCCCGAGCCCGGCTGTTACCCCGGCACCGGATCCAGGACCTTCGTGTGGAACGACACCGACAGCCGGGTGTTGCTGTTCCCCGACGACAGTTGCCGGACCAGGGTTTACTGGCCCGTGGAGCCGTACCAGATCTCTGTGAACCGGAACGTCGGCAGCGTCCGGGTCCTGGACCGGCCTGCCGTGGGCGGCGCTGACGCTGTGACGGACCGGCCGCAGGCGACGGCGCCCACGCCGTGACGGACCGGCCGTGGACGCGGCCGGTGTCGGCGGGGCTTTTCGGAGGCCTGTCCCCGGCCCGTGCCTCCGCGGCCTACGCGGACGGGTCGCCCTGCCCCGAGGACCGGGCCGTCGCGATGGCCGTCTGGACGCGCTGTTCCTCCGCCGCGCTGAGCGTGGTGCGGATGACGTGCCCGCCGTAGGGGGCGATCGCGGCGACGACCTTGTCGATGTCGGCGGTCAGCAACAGGAACAGGGCCGCGCCGCCCGCGGGCAGGTGCTCGCCGAGTTCCTTGACGAAGCCGATGTCGAGACTGTTGTCGTCCGCCTCCTTCACGGCCGCGCCGACGCCTGCTCCGGCGAGCGCCGTCGTGCCCGCTCCCAGAACGGTCGCGCCCGCGGCCGCGGAGGCGAACCCGGCCGCGGCCAGGGCGAGGCCGATGATCGGGCCGAAGGCGACCAGCCCGAGCAGGCCTCCCGCGACCGCCCCCTCGGCGGCGTAGGTTGAGGCTCTGTGGTGCGTGGGGTGCACCGTGATCCTGCCGTTGCCCTGACGCTCGACCAGCGCCAGGTCCGCCAGCTGTACGGAGTGCTCCCGCTGCAGCGACAGCAGCCTGTCCCTGGCCTGAACCGCGTTGTCGATGTGCGGGTAGGCGATGGTGACGAGTTCGCTCATGGAGTCCCCCGGACGCTTCGGGCGCGCCGGATCAGCGCTCAGGCGACGCCCCGGCGCGCTTCTTGGGAGCAATTCCCGGGATGGGCCGGATGCAGCGACCGTTCCGCGTCATCTTCCCCACCGGGAACCTTGGCGGGAACTTTGCGCGTCACACGGACGCGAGTCCTGAGGCAGATCGCGCAGCGTTGGGTGACGACGCGGCCGATGGCCTCGACGACGTACCAGTGGTGACGGAGGTGCACGGCGTCACCTGGGGCGGCGGCGCCGGTGGGCCGTCGGTGACGGGGCCGCCTCTCTCGCCGTGTCGAGCGAGGCGAAGGTGGTCGGGTGCAGGCGCATTTCCCACTCCAGTCGGAACTCGGTGTTCCCGCCGATTGCCGTGCCCAGCATGGGAGGGACGGCTTGGAACCCTCTTGTCCCTGACTGGTCGTCCTGTTCCTGACCGGTCGCCGTGGGGTCAGGCGGGTGGGGCCTCCCCGGCCATGCCCAGGTGCTCCTCCAGTCGTTCCAGGCGCAGGAGAACGGGGCGCAGCTCCTGGCGGACGGCGGCGGACAGGGCCTCGGCCTGGCCTCCGGGAGTCGAGGCGGAGGCCGCGGCACTCTGGTCCTGTGCTCTGAGGTGCACGTATCCGGCCAGCGCGGCGGTGACGGCGCGGCGGGTCAGCCTCGGCTCGGCGCCGAGACTCCGCAGGATGTGGCCCGCCACCCCGTTGGGCTCGGCGATGAGACCGAGGAGCAGGTGCTCGCACCCGACGTAGTTGTGTCCCAGGGCGATCGCGTCGGTGACGGTCAGCTCAAGGGCGCCCGCGGCCGACTCGCTGAACCGCAGCGTCGTGGTGTCGTCCGTCGCGGTCGTCGTGCCGGGGTTCAGCCCGTCCAGCTCGCGACGCACCTGCTCCGGGGCGATCTCGATGGCGCGCAGGACGTGCAGGGCCAGGTTGGTGCCCTCGGTCAGCAGACCGTCCAGCAGGTGCTCGGTGCTGACCTCGGCCGCCCTCGCGGCGCGCGCCCGCTCGACCGCGATCTTGATCACGGCGCGGGTCCGGGGAGTGAAGTTGGCGAAGCGCCCGCTCTGGCCGTCGAGGTCGGGTACGCCAAGGCCGGTCTCCCTGATGGCGGTGATGCGCCGTACGGCCTGCTCCAGGGCGTGCTGGCAGACAGCGGAGACGGGAACGCCCGCCTCCTTGACCGCCTCGGCCAGCTCGTCGGGCAGATAGACATTGATCTTTGGCATGTCTCCCCTATGGGGTTAGTAGAGGGTTATAGGCCATTTATAACCCCATGGGGGGCACATGTCTAGCGGGCGGCGCCCGCGAGAACGCGGGTCACCCCCGAGGAGGGGGAGGCGCCACGGGTGGAGAGCCAGGCCATCCTGTTGCGGGTGGTGAACGCCACCAGCCTGCGCGCGTCGGCCGAACTCAGGTCTCCCGCGCCGGCCAGGACCGGGCTGAGGGCGATCCCGCGCCAGCCGGTGGCCGTGCCCAGCGATCGGGTGATCTGGGGGTGGGCCGCCTGGACCGCCGAGGCGATCGGTCGCAGGCGGGACCCGCCGACGGACGCGCCCCGGATCGGCACGAGGAGGTTGACCGCCGAGATCTCGGCTCCCCGCCGCCGGGTGGCGCGGAGCATCGTCTGGTCGTCGCGGGTCAGGCCGGTCCTGCCCGCGGGCAGGGTGAAGCTCACCGTGAGGGGCCTGCCCTCCGCCGCGGCCTCGCGCTGGAGGGTCGCGATGGCGTCCGCGCGCCGCAGGACGGTCGCCTCGTCCACCGGCCCCCTGATCTCGAAGTCGATGTGGCCCGCCCCGAAGGAGCGGACCGCCCGCCGGTAGGCCTCGGTGAGGCGTCCCGTGTCGGCGCACGCGGCGGCCAGCTCGCGCCCCGAGGGGCCGCCGAAAGCGAGCCCGGCCTCACCACCCGCCGCGCGCAGGCGGCCGAGGCGGTCCGCGACGGGGTCGCCGCGCCGCTGTCCGTGACCGTCCCAGCCCGGGGTGCAGCCGTCCGTCCCCGCGGTGAGATGCCCCAGGGTGAACCAGCGGACGCGGTCGCGCCCGGCCGCCCGGGGCAGCTCGAAGAGCGGGTCCCGGCCGGCGTCCACGAACGTCACGAATCCCGAGGGGCGCGAGACCCGCCGGGGCGCCGGGCTCGTGACGGGCCTCGGGACGGGGCTCGCGGTCGGCGGGGGTGCGGCGACCCCCGAGGCGGGCGAGTGTCCTGGCGGGCCGGGGCGCTCGTCGACGCCCGAGGGCAGCAGCCAGAGCGCGGTCCCCGTTCCGGCGGCGAGCGCGAAGGACGCGAGCGCGACGAGGGAACGCGGCGGGGTGCCGGGCTCGCGGACGCGGCGGGCGGCGGAACGCTCTGTCGCCACCGGCATGGGATCCACCTCCTCGACGGCACCAACCGGTCGCGATGGGTGCTCGAATGGTCACGTGGCGCATGGAGGTCTGAACCGTAGCAAGTGTTCCGCCACGCCGTTGGCTTTCTATGGATGCCGTCCGGAGTGCCCGGATAATGATGTTCATGAAGTTGCGCATCTTCACTGAGCCGCAGCAGGGCTCCACCTACGACGAACTCCTGACGGTCGCCCGGACCGCGGAGCGCCTCGGCTTCGACGCCTTCTTCCGCTCCGACCACTACATGCGGATCGGCCCGGGCGATCACGGTCCGGGCTCCAGCGACGCCTGGGTGACTCTCGCGGGCCTGGCCAGGGAGACCTCCACGATCAGGCTCGGCACCCTGGTCACCCCCGCCACCTTCAGGCTCCCCGGGCCGCTGGCCATCAGCGTGGCCCAGGTCGACCAGATGAGCGGCGGCCGGGTCGAGCTGGGCCTCGGCACCGGCTGGTACGACGACGAGCACATCGCGTACGGCGTCCCCTTCCCCCCGTCCGGCGAGCGCTTCGCCCGGTTCGAGGAGCAGCTGGAGATCGTGACCGGGCTCTGGACCACGCCGGTGGGCGAGACGTTCTCCTTCGAGGGCGCCCACTACCGGCTGGCCGACTCGCCCGCCCTGCCCAAGCCCGTGCAGAGCCCCAGGCCGCCGATCATCATCGGCGGGTTCGGCGCCAAGCGCACCCCGCGCCTGGCCGCGCGGTTCGCCGACGAGTACAACCTGCCCTTCCGCACCCCGGAGGACGTCGCCCTGGCCTTCGACCGGATCAGGAAGGCGTGCGAGGACGAGGGGCGTGACAGGCCGATCACGTTCTCGGTCGCGCAGACCGTCGCCGTCGGCGCCGACGACGCCCAGATCGCGCGCCGCGCGCAGGCGGCGGAGCAGGACCTGGAGGCCCTGCGGGCGAGCGGCCTGGCGGGCACCCCCGCCGAGGTGGTCGACAAGATCGCGAAGTTCGCCGAACTGGGCGCGGACCGGGTCTACCTGCAGGTGATGGACCTGTCGGACCTCGACCACCTGGAGCTCATCGCCGCCGAGGTCCTTCCCCACGTGTAGGCCGCGCGCCCCGTCACGCACGGGGCGTCGGTGGGATCCTTCACGGGTACGGAACCCTGGCGGTCATCGCCTCTCCCGCGAAGCCGCGGGGAGGGCGATAACCCATGGCAGAGTGGATCAGGCGTCAGGCAGACTGTGCCGGGTGTTGCTCACGATCTCCACGACCCTGCGGCCCGCGACGGACCTCGGGTTCCTGCTGCACAAACACCCGGACCGAGTCCAGGAGTTCGAGCAGTCGTACGGCGTGGCCCGGGTCTTCTACCCGGAGGCCGGACCGGAGCGCTGCACGGCGGCGCTGATGCTCGAGGTCGACCCGGTCCGGCTGGTGCGCTCGCGCGGCAGGTCGACGCCCGACTACGCGCTCGGCCAGTACGTCAACGACCGGCCCTACGCCGCCTCCTCGCTCCTGGCGGTCGCGATGGCGGACGTGTTCCGCACGGCGCGCGCCGGACGCTGCCACAGCCGTCCGGAACTGGCCGCAGGCCCGATCCCGCTGGAGATCTCCCTGCCCGCGCTGCCGTGCAGGGGCGGCCCCGAGCTGGCCCGCCGGCTGTTCGAACCACTCGGCTGGGAGGTCGAGGCGCGGGCCGTACCGCTGGACGAGGGGTTCGCCGAGTGGGGCGACTCCCGCTACGTCCGCCTCTCGCTGCGCGGCGAGGTGCGCCTGGCCGACGCGATCAACCAGCTGTACGTGCTGCTTCCCGTGCTCGACGACTCCAAGCACTACTGGGTCGCCTCCGACGAGGTGGACAAGCTGATCAGGGCGGGGGAGTCCTGGCTGGCGGCGCATCCGGACAGGAGTCTGATCACCCGCCGTTACCTGGGCAGGCGCTGGGCGCTGACCCGCACGGCCTTCGCCCGTCTGGCAGAGATCGGTGACGACGTTGAGGAGGACCTCGAGCCTCCCGTCGAGGAGGAGCCGCCGGCGACCGGCTCAGGCGCGGAGAACGCGGAGGGCACGGGGAGCACGGCGGAGAACACCGAGGGAAACACCGAGGGGAACACGGGGAGCACAGAGGGCACAGAGGGCGCCGGGAGCGTGGGAGTCGCGGAGGGCGCCCCCGCCGTCGCGTCCGCGCGGCCGCTGAACACGCTGCGGCGCGAGGCGGTGCTCGGCGTGCTGGCCGAGCTCGGCGCGCGCGAGGTCATCGACCTGGGGTGCGGGTCGGGGCAGCTGCTGGGGGAACTGCTGCGCAGGCCGGAGTTCACGAGGGTGACCGGAGTGGACGTCTCGGCGCAGGCGCTGGCGCTCGCGGCCAGGAGGCTGAAGCTCGACCGGATGCCCGAGCGGCAGCGGGAGCGGCTCGAGCTGTTCCAGGGCGCGCTGACCTACACCGACAAGCGGTTCGCGGGCTACGACGCCGCCGTGCTCATGGAGGTCGTCGAGCACGTCGACCCGCCCAGGCTCGGCGCGCTCGAACGGGTCGTCTTCGGCGTCGCCAGGCCGGGGAACGTGATCGTGACGACGCCCAACGCCGAGTACAACGTGCGGTACGAGTTCCTGGACGGCATGCGCCACCAGGACCACCGTTTCGAGTGGACCAGGGCCGAGTTCAGGGCGTGGGCGGCGGGAGTCTGCGGCGAGCACGGCTACCGCGTCACGTTCCACCCGGTGGGCGACGACGACCCCGAGGTGGGCCCGCCGACCCAGATGGCCGTCTTCGCAGTGGGAGGGGGAGCCGGAGATGACTGAGATCTCTGTGCCGGAGATGTCGCTGGTCGTGCTCGTCGGAGTCTCGGGAAGCGGCAAGTCGACCTTCGCCCGCAGGCTCTTCACGCCGACGCAGGTGGTCTCCTCCGACTTCTGCCGGGGCCTGGTCGCCGACGACGAGAACGACCAGGCCGCCACGCCCGACGCTTTCGACGTGCTCAACTACATCGTCGCCACCCGCCTGCGGCGCGGTCTGCTGACGGTGGTCGACGCGACCAACGTCCAGTGGGACGCGCGCAAGAAGCTGATCGACGTCGCCAAGGCCCACGACGTGCTGGTCGACGCGGTCGTGCTGGACGTCCCCGAGGAGGTGGCGATCGAGCGCAACGCCGCCAGGCCCGACAGGGCCTTCGGGCCGCACGTGGTCAGGCGCCAGAGCAAGGAACTGCGGCGGTCCATGGGGAAGATCTCCAGGGACGGCTTCCGCCGGGTCCACGTGCTGCGCGGCGTCGAGGAGATCGAGACCGCGACGCTCGTCACGGAGAAGGCCTGGAGCGACAGGCGCGAGCTCGCGGGGCCGTTCGACATCATCGGCGACGTGCACGGATGCCGAGTCGAGCTGGAGACGCTGCTGCGCACCCTGGGCTGGCGGATCGACCCCGACGGCACGGGCGCGACCCACCCGGAGGGCAGGACGGCGGTGTTCGTCGGCGACCTCGTGGACCGGGGTCCCGACTCGCCGGGCGTGCTCCGGCTGGTCATGGGCATGGTCGGGGCGGGGACCGCCCTGTGCGTCTCCGGCAACCACGAGCAGAAGCTGGTCCACGCCCTCAACGGGCGCAAGGTGCGGGTGGCCCACGGGCTGCAGGAGTCGCTGGACCAGCTCGCCGCCGAGCCCGAGGAGTTCCGCGCGGCCGCGCTGACCTTCATGGACGGCCTGATCAGCCACTACCGGCTCGACGGCGGCAAGCTCGTCGTCGCGCACGCGGGGCTCAAGGAGGCCTACCACGGTCGCGCCTCGGGGCGGGTGCGCTCCTTCGCGCTGTACGGCGAGACCACCGGCGAGACCGACGAGTACGGCCTGCCGGTGCGCTACCCCTGGGCGAGGGAGTACCGGGGCCGGGCCATGGTCGTCTACGGTCACACCCCGGTTCCCGAGACCGAGTGGGTCAACAACACGATCTGCCTCGACACCGGAGCCGTGTTCGGCGGGAGGCTGACCGCGCTGCGCTACCCGGAGAGGGAGATCGTCTCGGTTCCCGCGGAGCGGGTCTGGTACGAGTCGGTCAGGCCGTTCGGCTCTCCCGGTCACCGTGAGCCCGAGGTGCTGTCCATCGAGGACGTCCAGGGCACCAGGCACATCGAGGTGCGTCACGGCGGCGGCCACGTCAAGGTCAGGGAGGAGAACTCCGCCGCGGCACTGGAGATCATGAGCCGGTTCGCGGTCGACCCGCGCTGGCTGGTCTACCTGCCGCCGACGATGGCGCCGCCCGAGACCTCCCGGCTCGACGGTTACCTGGAGCACCCGGCCGAGGCGTTCGCCGAGTTCGCGGCGGCCGGGGTCACCCGGGTCGTGTGCGAGGAGAAACACATGGGGTCGCGGGCGGTGGCCGTGCTCGCCAGGAGCCCCCAGGCCGCGGCGGCGCGGTTCGGCGTCACCGACGGCACGGCGGGGGCGGTGTACACCCGCACCGGCAGGTCCTTCTTCGACGACACCACCGAGCTGGTCGACCGGCTGAGACGGGTGTGCGAGTCGCTCATGGACGAGCTGGGGTCGGACTGGCTCGCGCTCGACTGCGAGCTGCTGCCCTGGTCGGCCAAGGCGGAGGGGCTGATCCGCAACCAGTACGCGTCGGTGGGGGCCGCCGCCCGCGTGGCGCTGCCGGAGGCGGTCGCCGTGCTGGAGGCGGCGGCCGGGCGCGGGTTGGATGTGGGCGATCTGCTGGACCGCACCCGTCGCCGCCTCGTCAACGCTTCCCGGTTCAGGGACGCCTATGCGCGTTACTGCTGGCCGGTCTCCGGGCTTGACGGGGTACGGCTGGCGCCGTTCCAGATCCTCGCCTGCGAGGGCAGGGCGACCGCGGCGCTGGAGCCGCACTCCTGGCATCTGGAGCGGTTGTCCGCGCTCGACGACCCGCTCGTCGCGCCCACCCGGCACGTGTTCGTCGACCTGGCCTCGCAGGAGTCCATGGACGCGGCGACCGGCTGGTGGGAGGCGCTGACCGCCGAAGGCGGGGAGGGCATGGTCGTCAAGCCCCTGCCCCCCGAGGGCGCCCGCGCGCAGCCGGGGATCAAGGTGCGCGGGCGGGAGTACCTGCGGATCATCTACGGCCCCGACTACACCGAGAGCCTGGACGTCCTGCGCCGTCGCTTCCTCGGCCGCAAGCGCTCGCTCGCCCTGCGCGAGCACGCCCTGGGCCTGGAGGCGCTGTCGAGGCTGGCCGAGGGGGAGCCGCTGTGGCGGGTGCACGAGCCCGTCTTCGCGATCCTGGCGCTGGAGTCCGAGCCGGTCGATCCGCGCCTTTGACGTCCTCCCGGCCCGAAAGGAGCGGGATTCCCGGCCGGAGCCAGGCGGTTCGCGGTTCACAGCCCGCCCGGCGGGCCACCTCATGCCCTGGGGCGGTCAGCGGAGGCGGCGTCCGGGTAAAGACACGTGCAGAGGTAGGACATATTACCGACTGCGACGATGATCCCCTTTGTCTTGCTTCCTAGTGTGGTTGAGAACCCGACCACCAGGGGGGACACCGTGGAATTCGAGCGATTCGATCGTGCCGCTCTGCGGGAGGTCGTCGCCATGAGCGACGAGCTGGGCGTGCTGTCGTTCTATGTGACCGCCTCCCCGCAGGAGGAGTCGTCGGTTCGGCCCGCGTGGCGGATCCGCTTCGGCAACGAGCTGTCCAGCCTGCGGGAACGGGTGACGGCCGACCCCGACCGGACGCGCCGGATGGCCGTGCTCAAACGGCTCGAGGAACTGGAGCCGGACTTCCGGCAGCTGCTCGACCCGTCGGAGTCCGGCCTGGGCCGGGTCATGTTCGCGCCGGTCGGCGACGGCGCCGTGCGGTCCTTCTCCTTCCAGCTGCCGGTGACCGACCAGACCGTGATGGAGTCGACGGCCTACGTGCGCCCGCTGGTCAACACGGTCGAGACCGCGCCGCCCGCGGGTCTCGTCGTGCTCTCCAGGGACGGCCTGCGCATGATCGACTACCGGTACGGCCTGGCCGAGGACATCGGCAGGACGGGCTTCGAGATCCCCGTCGAGGAGTGGAAGCAGATGCGCGGTCCCGCGACCGCGGAGATCGCCAGGTCGGCCGCGACGCACCGCGACAAGTTCGAGCGGCGCGTCGAGGAGAACCTCACCCGGCAGCTGCGCGCCGCGGGCCCCGCGACGGCCGAGGAGGCCCGGCGCCGGGGCTGGCAGACGATCGTGCTGCTCGGCGACGTCCAGCTCACCGAGATCCTGGCCTCCGCGGTCGGCGGCGACGTCATCCAGGTCGACGCGGTGGTCGACTCACTGACCCCGGCGAAGCTCGCCGAGTACGTGGAGCCCCAGCTGCTGGCCGCCCGCACCCGCCACGGCGTCGATCTGGTGAACCGGGCCAAGGACGCCGCGCTGTCCGGCGGGCAGGGCGCCCTGGGGCTTGAGGCCACGCTCGGCGCGCTGAACGACAGCCGGGTGGCGCAGCTGCTGCTGGACGAGTCCCGCGAGTGGAGCGGCGGCCGTACGGAGGACGGGCGGCTCTACCCGCAGGACGCGACCCCGGAGGGGGAGTCGCAGGACACGCTCGTGCGGGACTCCACCATGGGGGAGCGCATGATCGAGCGCGCCCTCGACATCGACGCCGAGGTGATCGTCCTGGACGGTGAGGCGGCGGAGAACCTCGCCGAGTTCGACGGGGTCGCCGCGATCCTGCGCTGGTGAACACCGCGCCCCGGATCCGCCCCGTCCGCGCGGGACGCGGGGACGCGAGCCACAATGGTGAGCGTGACCAGTTCACTGTTGACGCCGTGCGGGCGCACGCGTCCTCGCACCCGGGCGGGAGCCGTTCCGGTCCTGGGGGAGACCGCGCCCACCCGCATTCTCGACTGGGGGCATCCGCGCGTGAGCGCACTGGTCGGACGGGTGACCTCCCGGAACCCCGAGGGGCCGCTCGACCTGCTGAGGATCGCCCACGGAGTCATCGCGCGGACGGTTCGGCCCGTGTACTCGGTCAAGGACCTGAGGCCGGTGTCGGAGACCCTGCGGCGGGGGCGCGGGTCGTGCAGCCAGCGCCTGGCGGTCCTGGAGGCGGTCGCCAGGGCGTCCGGGGTGCCCACCCGGGTGCGTGGCCTGCTGGTCGACGGCGCCATGTGGTACCCACGCTTCCCTCGTCTCCGTCTCCTCGTGCCGGACCGGGTCGTGCTCGCCTGGCCGGAGTTCCGGCTGGCGGACGGCTGGCTCCAGGCGTCGGAGCTGTTCGGCGGCCTGGACGACCTGAGCCGCGCGCCGGGCGGCGGATTCGCCAACGACGGCGGGGAGACTCTGTTCGAGGCGCTGTCACGGACCGCCGTCGACTGGGACGGGGTCACCAGCCCGCCGGGGGCGTGCTCGGTGTGCGACCTGTCGGCGAGGGTCCTGACCGACCTGGGGCGTCACCGCTCCAGGGACGCGCTCTTCGCCGAACACGGCCAGACGCTGTGCTGGGCCGCGAGGACCCTGGCAGAACCCCTCCTCGGCCGCTGGAGCGCGGGCGCCGACCTCCCCCGGTGACGGGCGGGCCGTGCCGCGCGACGGCCCCGAGGCGAGGGACGCCGTCGGCGGACAGCGAGCCGCGATGAGATCACGATCAGGCACCGTGAGACACTCCAGATAGGGCTTGGACTGAGTTTCCGCAGCTCAGGGCAGACTCCGGTGTTGTGATCGAGAACGGGGCGATCTCGGGAGGCGGCCCAGTTACACCCATGTGTTTCGGGGAAAGGACTGTCATGGTCGGTACCACCCCTTCGGGCACCTCCAAAGAGAACCTGGGGCACGTCGTCTTCATCACCGCCGCGGCCGCGATCGGCGGGTTCCTCTTCGGCTACGACAGCGCCGTCATCAACGGCGCGGTCACCGGCATCCAGAAACATTTCCACGTCGGCCCGGTCCAGATCGGGTTCGTCGTCGCGATCGCGCTGCTCGGCTCGGCGATCGGCGCGTGGATAGCGGGTGGCATCGCCGACCACTGGGGGCGCACCAGGACCATGCAGGTGGCCGCGCTGCTGTTCGCGGTCAGCTCCATCGGCCAGGCGCTGCCGTTCGCGATCTGGGACCTGGCCTTCTGGCGGGTGTTGGCCGGCGTCGGCATCGGCATGGCCTCGGTGATCGGCCCCGCGTACATCGCGGAGGTGGCGCCGCCCGCCTACCGGGGACGTCTCGGGTCCTTCCAGCAGCTCGCGATCGTGCTGGGCATCGCGGTCTCCCAGCTGGTCAACTTCGCGATCGCGCAGGTGGCCGGGGGTGACGTCAACAACAAGCTGCTCAGCCTGGAGGCGTGGCAGTGGATGCTCGGCGCCTGCCTCGTGCCGGCCCTGCTCTACCTGCTCTTCTCGACGATCATCCCCGAGTCGCCGAGGTTCCTCGTCGCGGTCGGCAAGACGGAGATGGCGCGCAGGGTGCTCAGAGAGGTCGAGGGCGACAAGGTCGACCTGGACGAGCGGATGACGGAGATCCAGAACTCGCTGCGTCTCGAGCACCGGCCCAGACTGCGCGACCTGCGCGGCCCCTCACTCGGGCTGCTGCCGATCGTCTGGATCGGCATCCTGCTGTCGGTGTTTCAACAGTTCGTCGGGATCAACGTCATTTTCTACTACTCGGCGTCGCTGTGGCAGTCGGTCGGCATCAACCAGAGCGACTCGCTGCTGATCAGCTTCTCCACCTCGATCATCAACATCGTCGGCACGTTCATCGCCATCGCGCTGGTCGACCGGATCGGCCGCAAGCCGCTGCTGCTGATCGGCTCCGCGGGCATGGCGATCTCACTGGCGGTGGCCGCCTGGGCGTTCAGCGCGGGCATTCCCACCGGCGAGGGCGTCAGGCTGCCGTCGATGCAGGGCACCGTCGCCCTGATCGCCGCGCACGTCTTCGTGCTGTTCTTCGCGCTGTCGTGGGGCGTCGTGGTCTGGGTGCTGCTCGGCGAGATGTTCCCCAACCGGATCAGGGCCGCCGCGCTGTCCGTGGCCGCCTCCGCCCAGTGGGTGGCCAACTGGCTGATCACGGTCTCGTTCCCGTCCCTGTCCGCCTGGAGCTTGGCGGGCGCCTACGTCGGATACGCCTTCTTCGCGGTGCTGTCCTTCGTCTTCGTGTGGTTCAAGGTGCGAGAGACCAAGGGGCGCAAACTGGAGGAGATGGGCTAGGTTCCCTCCATGCCCCCGGCGAACCCAGAGCCCCCGAGAGACCGTCGTCCGGCAGCGCGGGAGAGGACCGCGGCGCGGACCGTGCCGCCGACGAGGGCCGAGCTCGAGGCCGCGGCCGGCCTGACTCTCGACGACGTGCTCGGACCGTCGCTGGACGTGCTGTTCTGCGGCATCAACCCGGGTCTGTACTCGGCCGCCACCGGACACCACTTCGCCAGGCCGGGCAACCGCTTCTGGCCCGCGCTGTACCGTTCGGGCTTCACCCCCCGGCTGCTCGCCCCCGCGGAGCAGTGGGAGTTGCCCTCCTACGGGCTGGGCATCACCAACGTGGTCGCGCGCGCCACCGCCCAGGCGGCCGAGCTGTCCCCCGAGGAGTTCCGCGAGGGCGGCGTACGGCTGGCGGAGCTGGTCGAGAAGGTCAGGCCAAAGGTGCTCGCGGTGGCCGGGGTGACCGCCTACCGGACGGCGTTCGGCAGGCCGAAGGCGGCCGTCGGACCGCAGGAGACGGGGATCGGGGACACCGCCGTCTGGGTGCTGCCCAACCCCAGCGGGCTGAACGCCCACTGGACGCTGGACCGCATGGCGGCGGAGATGCGACGTCTACGGGAGTCGCTCACCTGATCGGCTCCCGCGCGGCGGCCGCGTGATCTCCCCGCGTCCGGCGGCGTCACGCGGTCGCCGTGTCCCGCTCCTTGAGGCGCCTCGCCGAGGACCCGCAGGCCGTTCGGAAGGCTCCCGGGGCGCTCTAGAAAGCGCCCGGGTGGTTGATCCGCCGGCCGTGGGCGTGGGCGTGCATGGCGTACATCCGGTGGTGCCTGCGCCTGCGGTGGAACATGCCCGCCACGGCGAGCACCAGCAGGGGCAGAAGCAGGAACTTGAACGTCCAGAACCCGGCGATCGCCACCACGGCGATCAGCGCGACCACCAGCGGGAAGCCCGAGGGGCCGCCCCTGTGGCCCATCCGGCGGCTCATCCGCCGCTGGTGCCGCGCCATGGCCCGCTGCGTCGCCTCGGCGTGCTTGCGGGCCACGAGCTGCTGCACCGCGGGGTTGTCCCACTTGCCCCACGGAGCGGAGTGGTGCCATGCCGCCGGGTCGTGCCAGGAGGCGGGATGGGGCGCCCACTGCCCGTGCCGCCTGCGGCGCCTGCGCTCCTCGAGCTCTTCCCTGTGCCGGTGGTGGCGGCTCCAGGCATGGTCCCACTGCTCCCCGTACTCCTCCCCGCCGCCGGGGAGGCCGCCGTGGCCGTTGAGCCCGGTGCCGTACGGGTCGGGGAGATCGGCGCCCACCGCGGCCAGGTCGCGGCCGGTGCGCGCGGACAGGACCAGTTCGAGACGCTCGTCGAGCTCTTCGTGGGTCAGCCTGCCCTGCGCGTAGTGCTCGCGCAGGGCGTCCATGGCGGCGTCACGCTCGGCGTCTCCGATGCGGAGATCGTCGGGAAACGTCATTGTGGGATCACTCCTCGTCGGGGTCGCCGTCTGCCAGGATCTGGTAGAGCTTGCGACGCGTCTCGATCATGATCTGCCTCGCCTGGCGGATCTGTGCCTCACTGCCGGTCTGCATGACCTGGAGCAAGGCGGACGCTGACTGGCGAGCCAGATCCATCAGCTCCCAGGTGCTCTCGCCGATGTCGGGAGTCATCTCCTCCCACGGGGCGCGGACCTCGTCGGGGTGCTCGGAGACGTAGGCCTGGCCCGCCTCGGTGAGCCGGAAGGACTTGCGCCCGTCGCTCTCCTCGGCCAGCACCAGCCCCTCGTCGGTGAGCTGCTGCAGCGCCGGGTAGACCGCGCCGGGGCTGGGCTTCCATCCGCCCTGACTGCGCTGGGCGATCTCCTGGATGATCTGGTAGCCGTTCCGCGGCTCCTCGGAGAGCAGGGCGAGGATCGCGGCGCGGACGTCGCCCCGCTTCGCCTTGCGCCCGCGCCCGAACGGGCCGCCCCCGCCGAACGGGCCACCTCGCCCGAACGGGCCGCCCCTGCCGAAGTCCCAGGGGAAGGGGCCGCCGGGGAACGGCCCGCCGCGGCGTCCGCCGCGCTCCCTGTGCCGGTGCTCGCGGGGACCGAAGTCGCGCGCGTCGCGGTCATGCGGCCCGTGCGGCCCCGGTGGGCCGTGGTGCCAGCCGGCGGCCATGTTCTTGAAGGCCTCTCTGGCGGCGCGCCTCATCTCGCGCCGGAGGTCGTGCGAGCCCGCGGCGGCCCAGCCGCCCCCCATCGCGTTCGCCGAAGACATGTGGTTACCCCCTTCTGTCGCGACCGTCTTCTGATCGGTCTCGATGGCTCAAAGATATATCGAGAACATTCTTAAGACAACCCTCGCTATCTACGCGCTTCCCCCGCTCTGGTGCGAACCGGCTATTGTGTAACCTTCTAAAGGCTTTAGGGGGTTACATGGCGGACGCTCATCCAGGACGGGCGGTGCGAGCGACGCGGCGGAACGAGACGGCGCTCATCGGGTTCACGGTGGCGACCAACCTCGCCGACGGGGTGGCCAAGATCGCGTTGCCCCTCCTCGCCGTCGAGCTGACCGACTCACCCGGCCTGGTCGCCGGGGTGGGGCTGACCCTGACCCTGCCCTGGCTGCTGGCCTCGCTCCACGCGGGCGTGCTGGTCGACCGGGGCGACCGCAGACGCCTGGCGGCCCTGGCCAACCTGGTCAGGCTCGCGGTCGCGCTGGCCCTGCTCGCCGCCGTCGCCACGGACGCCCTCTCGCTGCCGTCGCTCTACCTGGCGGGCGTCCTCATCGGCCTGGCCGAGGTGGTGGCGAACTCCGCGATCGGCGCGCTGGTCCCCGCCGCCGTGCCGAGGGAGCGACTCAGCCGGGCCAACGCCTGGATCGCGGGGGCGGAGACCGTCGCCAACGAGTTCGCCGGTCCGGCGGTCGGAGGCCTGCTGGTCGGCGTCGGCGCCGCTCTCGCCCTGGGGGCGTCGGCAGGGGCCTTCGCGCTGGGGGCGGTGCTGCTCGCCCTGCTCGTGGGCCGCTTCCGCGCGGCCCCCCGGGAATCCGGGAGTCCGCAGGAGCGGGCGCCGCGCAGGACGCGGGCGGAGATGGCCGAGGGGCTGGCCTTCCTGTGGCGGCACCGCCTGCTGCGCACCATGTCGCTGACGATCGCGGTGCTGGTGGTCTGCTGGAGCGCCTGGCTGGCGCTGCTTCCCTCCTACGCCGTCCGGGTTCTTCACCTCGACCCGGCGGGGTACGGCCTGCTGCTCGGCTCGATCGGCGTGGGCGGCCTGGCCGGCGCGGTGCTCACCGCCGCGGCCAACCGGTTGCTGGGCGTGCGGTGGGTGCTCTTCGCCGACCTCGTCGGCACGGTCCTCATGATGATCGTCCCCGCCGTGTTCCCCGACGCCTGGGCGGTCGGCGTCGCGGCGTTCGCGGGCGGCATGGGCGGCACGCTCTGGACGGTCAACAGTCGCACTCTGGCGCAACTGATCGTCCCCGACCGGTTACTGGGAAGGTACGGCGCGGCCTCGCGCCTGCTGAGCTGGGGCACCCTTCCTCTCGGCGCGGGCCTGGCGGGAGTGTTTGCCGAGGTCACAGGGTTGAGATGGGCTTTCGCGATCTTCGCCGCGCTGGCGGTCGTGCCGGTCGTGCCCTTCCTGCTGACCGTCACCGAGAGCGAGATCGCCGCCGCGCAGCGAAAAAGTGAGGTAGATCACGTAATTCTCGGCCGAATCCGGAACAACTCCTGAGACCTGCACGTTACAAAGGACGTAGACGGGATTCGTTCCGTGTCGGAAGGGCTGGGGGGTGCTTTCGGTACGGAACGGTCCCGTCTGTCGTTCCTGAAGTGAGAGGGCGATCCGCCGGAGATTTTCCGGCGGATCGCCCTTTTTCGTCGAAGCGTGCGGTGGCGGTCACCGCGCGCATCCGGCCGTTAGTCGTCTGGCTGATCCGGGTAGAGAACCATTCGTAGAGATCTGCCCCCGAAAGATCAAACAACGGGGGTGGATTCGAATGAGCATCATGCGAGCCGGCCTGGTGGCCGCGCTCCTGGGAACAGCCGCGGTCGGCGCCGTCCAGCACTCGAAGTCGACGGGCGACCGGCCCGTGAGCTCGGTGGCCAAACGGTGGGGGACACCGGAGGGAAAGCGGGCCGCGAACCGGCAGGGCAGGCGGCCTGGCCGGGCGGGCGCTCGCGACAGGGTCCTGACGTTCGGGCGGGACGGCGCCCAGGGGACGAGGCGTTCCGGCACCTGGAGGATCACCTGGCCCGACCCGGACGCCCGGCACGACAGGGGCTGGGGGGTCAGGCGGCCCGAGAGGCCCGGTCCGAGGTCCTCCGGGAGGCGCGACGGCGGACGCCCCCGGGGCAGGGCGTTCGAGCAGCCGGACGGCCGGAGCGCCCGGCCGTCTCGAAGGTGGACGTTCCTGCCGTCCGAGGAGCGAAGCCCAGGCCGGTCCCGGAGATGGACGTTCGGGCGGTCCGACGACCGAGGCGCCGCACGGCCTCGTGGCCGGGGGTACGGACGCCCTGACGACCGGGGCTCCCCGCGGTCCCGAGGGCGGGAGTACGGACGGTACGACGACCGGGGGACCGGACGGTCTCGTGGCCGGGAGTACGGCCGGTACGACGACCGGGGATACGGCCGGTACGACGACCGGGGATACGGCCGGTACGACGACCGGGAGGCCGGGCGGCCTCGCGGCCGGGGGTACGGACGGTACGGGAACAGGGATTCCCGGGAGCCTCGGAGATGGACGTTCGGGCCGTCCGGCGACTGGGACGCCGGACGACCTCCGCGGGCGCGGGACGACGTCCGGTCCCGCCCGCGGTGGAGGGAGTAGGGGGCGGCGGTCCCGGGTGAGGCCCCCGGATCCCGGGAGGCGTCAACGCCCCACGGCCGTCCTGGAACGACTCGGGAGCGTCCCCCGGTGTTCCCGAGACGGCTCCGGACCCGCCGATCCGTCACGGACTCACACATCCCGGCGCGCGGCGCATCCCATGCCCGGTCGCCCGCGTGACCCACGTCTGCCCATCACCCGCATGGCCCACGCCTGTCCGCGGCGTGCCCGCCCGAGGCGGTGCCCAGTGTTGTGCCCGGGAACGTTCACCGGGTCGCGCGCCGTTCGAAGGCACCGGACATGTCCGTGTCGGCACTCGCCGTACCGGTGCCTGGAAACACCGCGAACGCGGTGGAGGGATACCCGGGCACAGCACTGGAGGAGGTGCTCCGAGGCGATGCCCCGGCGTGGTGTTCCGACGCGGTGTGCCGAAATCTCTCCGCTCCGCCCCGGGGGTTGCGTACGTTTCACCTCGACGTTCCTTACGGCCGACACGCCGATGATGGAGAATGACACGATCATCCGCTTGGGGTGGGCTTTGCCGTACAGTCGACCAACGATCTTGATGGGAGTGTTTGGCCGATGATGGGGCATACGCACGCGCTGACGGGAGCGGTGGCCTGGCTGGGGGTGGCGCCGTCGCTGGCCGCCCTGCCGCTGCTCACGGAGTCCTCGAGGTTCATAGAGACCGGTGTCATGGTGCACGCCCTGACCCCGGCCGAGTTCGTCGCCGGAACGCTGATCTGCGCCGGTGCGGCGATGCTGCCGGACCTGGACCATCCGAGCGCGACGATCGCCCAGACCTTCGGCCCGATCACCTGGGGGCTGAGCAAGGCCGTCGCGTGGCTGAGCGGAGGCCACCGCCACGCCACCCACTCGCTGCTGTTCGCGGTGGCCGCCGGGTTCGGGGCCCACTACCTGGCCAACACCTATCCCATCGGCAGGGACATCCTGGTCGTGCTGCTCATCGGCCTGGCGCTGCGGGCCATCGGCATCGGCGTGCCGGGCAAGAAGTTCGCCTCGGCGATGGTCAACATCGGCCTGACGTTCGGGCTGTTCGTCGTCTTCCGCAGTGACAACGTGGGCTATGCCTGGCTGGGGGTGGCCGTCGCGGTCGGCTGCCTGGTGCACGTGGTGGGAGACTGCTGCACGGAACAGGGCTGCCCGGTGCTCTGGCCGATGAGGCAGCGCTGGCTGCTGCCGTGGAAGATCGGCATCAAGACGGGGCGCGCGTTCGAGCAGAAGTTCCTCGCCCCGGCGCTCTCCGTCGTCGTCCTCGGCCTGCTGTACTTCCGGCTCGTCCAAGCCTGAGCGTACCAACAAGTAACTTGATGTCGAGATATATCCCGCGATATCTTGATATCGAGACAACCGCTGCAACCTGTGGGGACCCGCTGGTTAGGCCTACCTAACCGACTGGGGCACTCCGGCGGTGCGGCAGGATTCAGTTGCGCCCTTTATGTGTGGGTGCGTCAGACATCACAGGGTGAATAAGGGAGGCGAACCGTGTCCGCGAACAGCTTCGGCAGCCGTGACACGCTCCGCGTCGGTGACGCGGCATACGAGATCTACCGGCTGGACGCCGTCGAGGGGTCGGGACGCCTCCCGTACAGCCTGAAGATCCTCTTGGAGAACCTGCTCCGCACCGAGGACGGCGCGAACATCACGGCCGACCACATCCGCGCCGTCGGCCAGTGGGACCCCTCCGCCGCGCCCAGCGTGGAGATCCAGTTCACCCCGGCCCGCGTCATCATGCAGGACTTCACCGGTGTGCCCTGTGTCGTGGACCTGGCCACCATGCGTGAGGCCGTACGCGACCTCGGCGGCGACCCCGCCAGGATCAACCCGCTCGCGCCCGCCGAGATGGTCATCGACCACTCGGTGATCGTCGACTTCTTCGGCGGCCAGGACTCCTTCCAGCGCAACGTCGACAGGGAGTACGAGCGCAACCGCGAGCGCTACCAGTTCCTGCGCTGGGGCCAGACGGCGTTCGACGAGTTCAAGGTCGTCCCGCCGGGCACCGGCATCGTGCACCAGGTGAACATCGAGCACCTCGCCCGCGTCGTCATGATCCGCGACGGCAAGGCCTACCCGGACACCTGCGTCGGCACCGACTCCCACACCACCATGGAGAACGGCATCGGCGTCCTGGGCTGGGGCGTCGGCGGCATCGAGGCCGAGGCCGCGATGCTCGGCCAGCCGATCTCCATGCTGATCCCGCGCGTGGTCGGCTTCAAGCTGACCGGCAAGCTGCCCGCGGGCGCGACCGCCACCGACCTCGTGCTCACGATCACCGAGATGCTGCGCAAGCACGGCGTTGTCGGCAAGTTCGTCGAGTTCTACGGCGAGGGCGTCTCCAGCGTGCCGCTGGCCAACCGGGCCACGATCGGCAACATGAGCCCCGAGTTCGGCTCGACCTGCGCCATCTTCCCGATCGACGGCGAGACGGTCAGCTACCTGCGGCTCACCGGGCGTTCCGAGGAGCAGGTCGCGCTGGTCGAGGCCTACGCCAAGGCCCAGGGCCTCTGGCTGGACCCGTCGGCCGAGGAGCCGGTCTTCTCCGAGTACATCGAGCTGGACCTGGCCACGGTCGTCCCGTCGATCGCCGGCCCCAAGCGCCCGCAGGACCGCATCGCGCTGTCGGAGGCCAAGAGCGCCTGGCGCGCGGCCGTCAAGGACTACGCCCCCAGCATCCAGGGCCCGGCCGACGAGGCGTCCGCCGAGTCGTTCCCCGCCTCCGACTCCCCGGCGATCTCCCACGACGGCAACGGCGACAAGCCGCACGCCCCCGGCGTCAACGGCGACCGTCCCCGCAGGCCGGTCCAGGTCACGCTGGCCGACGGGACGAGCTTCGAGATCGACCACGGCGTGGTGACGATCGCGGCCATCACCAGCTGCACCAACACCTCCAACCCCTACGTCATGATGGGCGCCGCCCTGCTGGCCAGGAACGCGGTGGAGAAGGGCCTGACCCGCAAGCCGTGGGTGAAGACCTCCCTCGCTCCCGGCTCGCAGGTCGTGACCGGCTACTTCGAGCGCTCCGGCCTCCAGCCGTACCTCGACAAGATCGGCTTCAACCTGGTCGGCTACGGCTGCACCACCTGCATCGGCAACTCGGGCCCGCTGCAGGAGGAGATCTCCGCCGCCATCCAGGCCAACGACCTCGCCGTCACCGCGGTGCTGTCCGGCAACCGCAACTTCGAGGGCCGGATCAACCCCGACGTCAAGATGAACTACCTGGCCTCGCCGCCGCTGGTCGTCGCCTACGCCCTCGCGGGCACCATGGACCTCGACCTGAACAACGAGCCGCTGGGCACCGGGACCGACGGCGAGCCGGTCTTCCTCGCCGACATCTGGCCCTCGCCCGAGGAGGTCTCCGCCGTCGTCGCGTCGTCCATCGACCAGGACATGTTCCTGCGCGACTACGCCGACGTGTTCAAGGGCGACGAGACCTGGCAGTCGCTGCCGATCCCGACCGGCGACACCTTCGAGTGGGACCCCGCCTCGACCTACGTCCGCAAGGCCCCCTACTTCGACGGCATGCCCTCGAAGCCGAACCCCGTCACCGACATCGCGGGCGCGCGGGTCCTGGCCAAGCTGGGCGACTCGGTCACCACCGACCACATCTCCCCGGCCGGCGCCATCAAGGTCGGCACCCCCGCCGCCGACTACCTCAAGGAGCACGGCGTCGAGGTCAAGGACTTCAACTCCTACGGCTCCCGCCGCGGCAACCACGAGGTGATGATCCGCGGCACCTTCGCCAACATCCGGCTGAAGAACCTGCTGCTCAACGGTGTCGAGGGCGGCTACACCCGCGACTTCACCCTCGACGGCGGCCCGCAGTCCTTCATCTACAACGCCTCCGCCAACTACCAGGCCGCGGGCATCCCGCTCGTCGTCCTGGCCGGCAAGGAGTACGGTTCCGGCTCCTCCCGGGACTGGGCGGCCAAGGGCACCGCGCTGCTCGGCGTCCGCGCCGTGATCGCCGAGTCCTACGAGCGCATCCACCGCTCGAACCTCATCGGCATGGGCGTGCTGCCGCTGCAGTTCCCCGAGGGCGAGACGGCCGATTCGCTGGGCCTGACCGGCCAGGAGACCTTCGACATCACCGGTGTCGAGGAGCTCAACGCCGGCGGCGTCCCGCAGACCGTCACGGTCAGGGCGGACGGCAAGGAGTTCCAGGCGGTCGTGCGCATCGACACCCCCGGAGAGGCCGACTACTACCGCCACGGCGGCATCATGCAGTACGTCCTGCGCTCCCTGCTCGCCAAGAGCTGACCCCCGCGGGCCGTACTCCGGGACACCCGCTCGCAGAGCCCCAGCCGGGCTCTGCGAGCGAACGGGCGGGACCCCACGGGTCCCGCCCGTCTTTCGTCGGCGGAAGCGGATCATTCCCCGGCGGATAATCGGAAAGTCGTTGTCTCCCGGGCGGAATGTCGGGACAATCCTCCTAACGGGGAAGGGGAGTACCCTCACGCTGCCTGGTCGTCAATACGGCCGACGCCCGGTCAGGCAGGGCCCATTCGCGCACGCGGGCCAGGGGAGACCTTCCAGCTACGTCGACGTGGCTGGAAGGAGAAGCATGCACAGCCACACCCCTCACGGCCTGCGCGTCCGGATGTTCGTCTCGATGGCGCTGCTCGGCGTCGTCTACGCGATCCCGGTGGCCGCCGTCCTCCTGATCGGCGTTCCCTGGCCCGTCGTCGCCGTCCTGGCGGTGCTGACCGTCACCGTCCAGTGGTTCGGCACCGAGTGGCTCGCCAGACAGGCGGCGGGGGCGAGGTTCGTCGACGCGAACCAGGAGCCCGAGCTGCACGCGGTGCTCGACCGGCTCTGCGCGCTCAACGACCTGCCCAAGCCGCGGGTCGCCGTCAGCCTCGACTCCGCCCCGAACGCCTTCACGGTCGGGCGCTCCCGCAGGCACACCACCGTGGTCGTCACCAGCGGGCTGCTGCGGACCCTGGAGCCCGACGAGCTCACCGCGGTGCTCGCCCACGAGATCGCGCACATCCGCCACCGCGACGTCGCGGTGATGACGCTGGCCAGCTCGTTCGCCATCGCCCTGGCCTGGATCGGCCGAAACACCGGACGCACCTTCCTGTACGCGCCCGGCGAGCTGCTCGAGGCCGGCCTGATCGGGGTGGCCGTCGTGGTCGTCGGCGCCTTCGCCGCTCTGCTCGGCGCCCTGGCCCAGCTGCCCCTGCGCGCGCTCAGCCGCTACCGTGAGCTCGCCGCCGACCACGGCGCCGCCGTACAGCTCGGCCAGCCCGCCCTGCTCGCCTCGGCCCTCCTCAAGGTTCACAACCCCGACGTCATCCCCAGAACCGACCTCCGCGTCTCTCGAATCCCCGCCCTCGGCCTCGTCGCCCGCCGCCCCGCCCGCCTGTCCTGGCTGTCCACCCACCCCCCGCTGGCCAAACGCGTGAACAGACTGGAGGCCCTCCTGCGCCGGTAACCCCGTATCCCGATTGCCCTCCGGCCCGACCACGGGCGATCGTCGCCCCATCGGCAAGGGCATCACCGAGCGGGGTCCTCCGGCCACGATGGGGATCGTCATTGAATCGTTTCGCCTTTCCAGGTTTCCCGGAGAGAGGAAAGTCTTTCGAATTTGTTTCCGGCTCCATGTCGAAAACTTCGTCATCGCGATCCGTGACCGCGCATGTGAGAATCGAAAGTGTCGGATGGGCGACTGGTTTCGCGTGATTTCTTCTCTTGGAGATCTTGTGTGTTCGAATGGTCGATGTATATATTCCGATCGTTTGTGCTTGAACATGCCTTGAACCGTCGGCCTGGCCCTGGTCGGGACCTCCCGCGGGATGGGGTGACGCGGGGACGTCGGTCGTCGCGCTGACCGGTTCGGAGGGTGACGGCGTATGCGCCGTGCTGTGTCGTGGCCGAATTCAGTTCGCTGGGTGTTCCTGATGCTCGTGGTCCCCGGGCTGCTGCAGATTCC
>NZ_BSEV01000029.1 GCF_027922005.1 Streptosporangium carneum
TGCCCGCCATGCCCCTCACCCACAACGGCAAAATCAACCGCAACACCCTGCCCCCACCCCACACCTGCACCCCCCTGCCCCACCACCACACCAACACAGACACAACCAACGGCGCGGACACAGACGCACAGAAGACCGGGGACGCGGCCGCCCACACCGGCACCGGCACCGGCACCGACCAGGCCGTCTCCCCCCTCCACCACACCCTCACCCACATATGGGAACGGGTGCTCGGTCTGCCCGTGACGGCCGACAGTGACGTGTTCGAGCTGGGGGCGCACTCGTTCGCGATCGCCAAGGTGAAGGCGCGCATCGCCGTCGCGCTCCGGATAGACCTGCCGCCGCGCGTGTTCTTCACCTCCCGCACCGTCGTGGAACAGGCCGAGGTGCTCCTGGAGAAGGCGTCCTCACCCCAGGCCCTGCTGCGCCGCGCCGCGGCGGTCGCCGCGCTGCCGCGGCTCGACGACCAGGAGTGGGTGGCGGCCGTGACCGGCCTGACGGTTGAGGAGAGCTGACATGACGACCGTCGAACACGGTTGGCGGCCGCTCAGACCGGGGAACCTGGAAACCGCCCCGTTGTCGTACGGCCAGCGCGCCCTGTGGTTCCTCGAACGGCTGACCCCGGGCACCGCGGTCCACAACATCCCCTGGGTGCTCAGGCTCGAAGGGCAGGTGGACGCCGGGCTGCTCGAGGAGTGCCTTGACGCGATCGTGGCGCGGCACGCCGTCCTGCGCACCGTGTTCGCGGCCTCGGTCGCGGAGCCGTACCAGGTGGTCCGCCCCGCCGCGGCGATCGGTCTCGCGGTGGTCGACTGCGGCGAGGAGGCGGCGGAGGAGCTGATCCGCGCCGAGACGCGCCGCCCGTTCGACCTGGAGCACGACCTGCCGGTGCGGGCGCGGCTGCTGCGATGGGCGCCGGACGCGGGCGCGCTGGTCGTCGTCTTCCACCACATCGCCTGTGACGGACTGTCGCTGCCGGTCTTCGAACGCGAGCTCGCCGAGCTGTACGCGGCGCGGACCCAGGGGCGCGCGCCCCGGCTGCCCGCGCCCGCCGTGCAGTACGCGGACTTCGCGGCGTGGCTGCGGGAGCAGGACCCGCGGGAGGACCTCGACTACTGGCAGCGGCGGCTCGCCGGCGCGCCCGAGCGGCTGGCGCTGCACACCGACAGGCCCCGCCCGCCGGTGCGGTCGACGGCGGGGGCGACGCACGTGTTCGGCGTCCCGCCCGAGGTGGGCGAGCGGGTGCGCGCGCTGGCCATGGCCGAGGAGGTCACCCCGTTCGTCGTGCTGCTCGCCGCGTTCACGGTGCTGCTGCACCGCTACACCGGCCAGGACGACATCGTGATCGGTTCCCCCGTCGCGGGCAGGGACAGGATCGAGCTCGAAGAGCTGATCGGATACTTCGTCACCATGCTGCCGCTGCGCGCACGGGTCGACGGCGCCGGGAGCTTCCGCGAACTGCTGGCCGCGGTCGGCCGCGACGTCATGGAGGACCTCGACCACCACAGGGCGCCGCTCGACATGGTCGTCGACCGGCCGCTGATGCACGTCGCCTTCGGCGCGCACACCAGGTACGACGTCAAACCGCTGCGGCTGGGCGACGCGACCGGGGTCCCGGGCGTCCTCACGACGGACACGGCGAAGTTCGACCTGCTGCTGTCGGTCTTCGACGAGGGACACCGGCTGGTGGGAGAGGTCGAGTACAACACCGACCTGTTCGACGCCGCGACGGTCGAGCGGATGGCCGGGCACTGGCTGGCCCTGCTGGAGGCCGCGACCGAGGCGCCGGAGACGCCCGTCGCCGAGCTGCCCATGCTGACCCGGGCGGACCTCGACGTCCTCGGCGTGGCCACCGCCATGAGCCACGGGGTGGACGCCTGCCTGCACGAACAGTTCGAGGTCGTGGCGCGGGCGCACCGCGACCTGACCGCCGTCGAGGTGACCTACGGCGAGCTGAACGCGAGGGCCAACCGCCTCGCCCGCCACCTGCGGGACCTCGGGGTGCGTCCAGGAGACCGGGTAGGGCTGCTGCTCGAACGCACGCCCCGCCAGGTGGAGGCCGTTCTGGCGGTCCTGAAGGCGGGCGCGGCCTACGTGCCGATCGCCGTGGAGACCCCGCGTGACCGTGTCGCGTTCATCGTCGCCGACGCCGGCGTCCAGGTGCTGGTGGCCGACCGGGTCGGGGAGGGGGTCACGGTCGGCCTGCTGGAGGACGAGGCCGCGATCGCCGCGCGGCCCTCCGACGACCTCGGGCTGCCCGTCTCCCCTCGCTCGACCGCGTACGTCATCTACACCTCCGGTTCGACGGGGCGGCCCAAGGGCGTCGCGGTCACGCACGCGAACGTCCTGGAGCTGTTCGCCGCGACCGAGGGACGCTTCGAACCGGGGCCCGACGACGTGTGGACGCTGTTCCACTCCTACACCTTCGACTTCTCGGTGTGGGAGATGTGGGGCGCGCTGCTGTACGGCGGGCGGCTCGTGGTCGTGCCCAAGGAGGTCAGCAGGTCGCCCGAGGCGTTCGCCCTCCTTCTCGAACGGGAGCGGGTCACCTGCCTCAACCAGACGCCCTCGGCCTTCGGCCAGCTCGTCGGCCTCCTCGAGGAGGAGCCCCGCGCCCTCGAACACCTCCGGCTGATCGTCTTCGGGGGCGAGGCGCTGCAGCCGCACCACGTGCGGCGGTGGTTCGCCGCCGGCGCGGCGCCGAAGGCGCGGCTGTGCAACATGTACGGCATCACCGAGACGACGGTCCACGTCACCGCCCACGACATCACCCCCGAGACCCCCTTCGACCGCAGCGTGATCGGGCGTCCCCTGCCGCACCTGTCGGCCGAGGTGCTCGACCGGCACGGCCGCGCCGTGCCCGTCGGGGTTCCCGGCGAACTGTTCGTCGGCGGGTTCGGCGTGACCGGCGAGTACGTCGGCCGTCCCGCGCTCACCGCCCAGCGTTTCCTGCCCGACCCCGCCCTCCCGGGCGCGCGGCGCTACCGCAGCGGCGACCTGGTGCGCTGGCTGCCGGACGGCGATCTGGAGTACCTCGGCAGGATCGACGACCAGGTCAAGATCCGGGGTTTCCGCATCGAGCCCGGGGAGATCCAGCAGGCCCTGGCGGACCACCCCACGGTGCGGTCCTGCGTCGTCGTGGTCGACGACGGGCGGCTGATCGCCTACGTCGTCCCGGGACCGGAGCGGCCGTCGGCGGCCGAGCTCCGCGCCCACCTCGCGGGCGGGCTGCCGGAGTACATGGTGCCGTCGGCGGTCGTCTTCCTCGACCGGATACCGCTGACCTCCAACGGGAAGGTCGACCACCGGGCGCTGCCGGAGGCCGGGCGTCCCGAGACGGCCTACGACCCTCCTGAGGGGCCGGTCGAGCAGGCGCTCGCGGACGCCCTGGCCGAGGTGCTGAAGCTGGAGCGGGTGGGCAGGAACGACAACTTCTTCGATCTCGGCGGCGACTCGGTGCGCAGCATCCAGGTCGCGGGGCGGCTGCGGCGGGCGGGCTACGCGCTGCCGCTCGACGTGCTGTTCGCCCATCCCACGGTGTCCGCCGCGGCGATCCAGGTGACGCGGGCCGAGGAGGGGGCGCGGCTGGAGCCGTTCGCGCTGCTCGGCGCGGCCGACAGGGAACGGGCCCTGGCCCTCGGCGACGTCGTCGACGCCTACCCGATGACCTCCATGCAGCTCGCGATGGTCTACCACATGGAGCTGGAGCCGGAGCGGAGGCCGTACCACAACGTCAACAGCTACCGGGTCTCCGCGCCGCTGGACGAACAGGCGCTCGCGCGGGTGGTCGCCGAGGCCGTCGAGCGTCACCCGGTGCTGCGGACCTCCTTCGACCTGGTCTCCTACGGCGAGCCCATGCAGCTCGTCCACCGCTCCGCACCGTCGCCGCTGACGGTCGAGGACCTGAGCGGGACCGACCAGCAGGCGGCCGTCACCGCGCTCGTCGAACGCGAGTGGTCGACCCCGTTCGCCCTCGGCCGGGCTCCGCTGTTCCGGGTGACGGCCCAGCGGCTGTCCTCCGACGCCTTCCAGCTCACGCTCACCGAGCACCACGCGATCCTCGACGGCTGGAGCTTCACCTCCCTCGTCGCCGAGATCCTCAACCGCCACGCCCTGCTGCGGGAGCACCCGCAGACGCCGCAGGCGCCGCCTCCGCAGTCGCGGTTCAGCCGGTTCGTCGCGCTCGAACGCACCGCCGCGGCCTCCGCCGAGTCGCTCGCCTTCTGGAAGGAACGGCTCTCCTCCGTGGACGGGACCCTGTTCCCCTCCTCCGGCGCGGCGGCGACGGTGACCCAGAGCGTCGACCGCGAGGTGACGGACGAGCTGTCGCGGTCGATGGCGCGGCTCGCCCAGACGGCGGGCGCGGGCATGAAGAGCGTGGCGCTGACCGCCCACCTGGTGGCGCTGGGACGGGTGACCGGCCGGCGGGAGGTCGTCACCGGCCTCGGCGTCAACGGCAGGCTCGAGGAGGAGGCGGGCGCCGAGGCGCTGGGCCTGTTCCTCAACACGGTTCCCTTCACCGTCCGTCTCGACGGCGGGACCTGGCTCGACCTGGTACGGCACGTGCACCGGCGGGAGACAGCGATCATGCCGCACAGGCGGGTGCCGTTCGCGGTGTTCGCCCGCTACATGAGCAACTGGAACCTGGACGTCAACTTCGGCTTCAACCGGTTCCACACGCTCGCCGGGGTCCGCATCGACGACGAGCGCATCGGCTGCGCGCCGACGATGCGTTACGAACCGAACCACTTCACGCTCAGCGTCGGGTTCGTGCAGGACCCGGCGTCCGACCGGGCGCTGCTGATCGCCGAATACCCGGCCTCCAAGCTGCCGCACACGGTCGCCGCGGGCTACGCCGACGCGTACCTCGAGGCCCTGCACGCCATGACCGGCCAGCCGTACTCCAACTATCACGAGGAGCTTCGATGAACTACATCGTCGTGGTGAACGACGAGGAACAGTATTCGATCTGGCCCTCGGAGCGAGAGCTCCCCGAAGGCTGGAGCGACGCCGGCCACCGGGGTTCCGAGGACGAGTGCCTGGCCCACATCGACCAGGTGTGGACCGACATGCGCCCGCGCAGCCTGCGTGAACGGATCTGAGCCCGTGCAACTGATCGAGGAGGCCATCGCACGCCAGGCGAGCCTCCGGCCCGACCGCCTGGCGATCACCCACCTCGGCTTCGAGAGCGGGGGCGAACCGCGGCGTTCCGAGGTGACCTTCGGCGAGCTCCACCGCCTGGCCACCGCGTTCGCGGTCCACCTGAGCGCGACCGTGAAACCCGGTCAGCGCGTCATGTTGCTCCACAACACGGGCGTGGACTTCATCGTCGAGTTCTTCGGCTGTCTGCTGGCCGGCGCCGTGCCCATCCCCGCCCCCGAACCCGAGATCCCGTACCACCGGGCGGCGGAGCGCCTCACCAGGATCGTGGAGGACGCCGACGTCACCGCGGCGACCATCGCGCGCCAGGTCTCGGCGGCGGACGTGGTGGCGTTGAGCCCGCGTCTGCGCAGTGTCACGTGGCTGGAGCATGTGACGCCCGGGCAGGAGGATCTCGACAGGTTCGACCGGTTCAGCCGGCTCGCCCAGGGGGCCGTCCTCAGCGCGGGCGCGGCGCGGCGGGACGACGTCGCCTACCTGCAGTACACCTCGGGTTCGACCGGGTCGCCGCGCGGCATCGAGATCACGCACGGCAACGTGCTGGACGAGGTCGACTACTTCGGCGCGGCGCTCGGGCTCGACGAGGACTCGGTGCTGGTCAACTGGGCGCCGCTCTTCCACGACCTCGGGCTGGTGCTGGGCGTCCTGGTCCCGCTGCTGCGCGGCAGTCACATCGTGACGATGTCGCCGCAGGCCTTCGTCCGCGATCCCGAGCGCTGGCTGCGGGCGATCTCCGACTTCGGCGGCACCCACTCCGCCGCCCCGAACTTCGCCTACGACCTGTGCCTCAGGAGGATTCCCGAGGCCAGGCGGGCCGGACTGCGCCTCGACACCTGGAGAGTGGCGATCAACGGCGCGGAACCGGTGCGCGCGGAGACCGTCGACCGGTTCGCCGAGGTCTTCGCGCCGTACGGCTTCCGTGCCGAGGCGATGCGTCCGTCGTACGGGCTGGCGGAGTGCACGCTGGCGGTGACCACTCCCCCGCTCAACGAGACGCCGGGCAGGTTCGTCGCCGACCGGGACGCGCTCAGTGAGGGAATCGCCAAAACGGCGACGGTCGGGCGGACGCTCGTGTCCTGCGGGCGTCCGATACCCGGGATAAACGTCACGATCGTCACGCAGGACACCCGGGAGGAGCTGCCGGAGGACACCGTCGGCGAGATCAGGGTGACCGGCTGGGGCGTCGCCAGGGGTTTCCACGGGGAACCGGTGAGGATGACCCAGCTGTACACGGGCGACCTCGGTTTCTTCCACGAGGGCGAGCTCTACATCACCGGCAGGCGCAAGGACCTGATCATCGTCCGCGGCCAGAACTTCCACCCGGTGGATCTCGAACACGTCGCGGAGAGGGCCGACCCCCAGATCCGCCCCGGCTGCCTGGCGGCCTTCCAGGACGGTGACTCCGTCGGCCTGGTGTGCGAGGTGCGGGGGCAACGGAGTGAGGAGTCGCTGGCGGAGACGGCCACCGCGATCCAGCGCGTGATCGCCGAGACGTTCCAGCTCAAGCTCGACGTGATCGCCCTGGTCCAGCCGGGGAGCGTGCCCAAGACCTCCAGCGGCAAGGTGCGCAGGAACGAGTGCGGCCGCAGGCTGGCCTCGGGCGAGCTGCGCGTGCGCTACCGGACCCAGCAGGTGAGCGCGCCCGCGCGGCCGCAGATCAGCGCCGCGGCGGCGAGGCCGATGCTCCGCTTCCTGCTCGGCAGGATCCTCGGCGTGCCGGCCCCCCAGCTTGAGGACGACGTCCCCTTCGCCGACTACGGCCTCGACTCGAAGGGCGCCCACGAACTCGCCGGTGAGCTGGAACGCCTGCTCGACGCGCCGGTGGCGTCGTCGATGATCTTCGATTATCCGACGATCTCGGATCTGGCGAAGGCACTGGAATCACGATGAAGGAGATCGCCGTCGTCGCGATGGCCTGCCGCTTCCCCGGTGGCGTCACCTCCCCCGAGGACCTGTGGAGGCTCCTCGTCGAAGAGGTCGACGCCATCGGGGAGGTGCCGGCCGGCCGGTGGCCCGTGGACCGGCTGTACTCGGCGGACCCCGCGGAGCCCGGGAAGATCAGCAGCCGGTGGGCGGGGTGCGTCGACGGGATCGAGGAGTTCGACGCCGCCTTCTTCGGCCTGTCCCCCGCGGAGGCCGAGCACATGGACCCCCAGCAGCGCATGCTGCTCGAGGTCGCCTACGAGGCCATGGAACGCGGCGGGCTGCCGCCCTCGCACGGCCTGGTCCGCGACTGCGGCGTCTTCGTCGGCATCAGCGGCAGCGACTACGGCCGCGCCGTCGGCGGCGACCTGTCGGCCATCGGCCCCTACTTCAGCACCGGGCACGCCCTGTCGATCGCCGCCAACCGCATCTCCTACACCTGGGACATGCGCGGCCCCAGCGTCGCGGTCGACACGGCGTGCTCCTCCGGGCTGGTGGCCGTCGACATGGCGGTGCAGAGCCTGCGGCGCGGCGCGTGCTCGATCGCGCTGGCGGGCGCGGTCAACGTCGTGCTGGGGCCGGAGAACTGGGTGTCGCTGTCGAAGTTCGGGATGATGGCGACGGACGGCCGCTGCCGGTCGTTCGGGGCGGACGGCGACGGCTTCGTCCGCTCGGACGGCTGCGCCCTGCTGTTGCTCAAACCGCTGGAGGCGGCCGAACGCGACGGCGACGAGATCCTGGCCGTCATCATGGGCTCCGCGGTCAACCAGGACGGGCGGAGCAACGGGCTCACCGCGCCCAACGGGCCGTCCCAGGAGGCCGTCATCCGCAACGCGCTGGCCGACGCGGGCCTGGACGCGGACGCGGTCTCCTACGTCGAGGCCCACGGGTCGGGCACGCCGCTCGGCGACCCGATCGAGATGGGCGCGCTGGTCCGCACGTACGGCAGGCGGAAGGCGGGGCTCTGCCACGTCGGCTCGGTGAAGTCCAACATCGGCCACGCCGAGTCCGCGGCCGGGATCGCGGGCCTGGCCAAGCTGATCCTGTGCCTGCGGCACGCCCACCTGCCCGCCTCGCTGCACGCCACGCCGCCGAACCCCCGGCTCCGGCTGGACGGCACGAAGGTCAGGGTGGTCACGCAGGCCCGGCCGTGGACCGCCGAGGGGCGGCTGACCGGCGCGGTGAGCTCGTTCGGCTTCGGCGGCACCAACGCGCACGTCATCGTCGCGGCCGCGCCACCAGGACGCCCCCGGCCGCCCGCCCCCGACCCTGCCTCCACCTCTGTCTCCGCCTTCGCTCGCTCCTCCCCTTCCCCCGTCTCCGTCCCCGCCGTCTCCTCCTCCCCTTCCCCACCCGCCTCCGGCCCCGCCGCGAAGCGGCTCGTCCTGCCGCTGTCCGCGCGGAGCACGGCGGCCCTGCGCGCTCTGGCCGGGCGGTACGCCGACTTCCTCCAGGCGCGTGAGGAGGTGTCCCTCTCCGACCTGTGCCACAGCACGGCGGTACGGCGGGCGCACCACCGGCACCGGGTCGCCCTGGTCGTGGAGGACAGACGACAGCTCCTGCGCGACCTCAGGGACCTTCCCGACCTCCCTGACGACGGCACGCCGTGGCGCGATCCGGTGCTGGTGTTCTCCGGGCAGGGCGCGCAGTACCCGGGCATGGCCCGCCACCTGATGGACGAGGCGCCCTTCGCCGACGTCGTCGCGCGCTGCGAACCCGTCTTCGGGCAGTCGCTGGGGGTGTCGGTGCGGGCGCTGCTGGGCGGCGACGAGCCGCTTCCCCCGCACACCGACGTGGCGCAGGCGATGCTGTTCACCTTCCAGGCCGGGGTGTGCGACCTGTGGCGTTCCCTCGGCGTGGTCCCCGCGGCCGTCGTCGGGCACAGCGCGGGCGAGACGGCCGCCGCGTACGCCGCCGGGCTGCTCGACCTGGAGTCGGCGGCGGACCTGACGGCCGCCCGCGGGACCTCGATGCGCCTCGTCCACGGGTGCGGACGCATGGTCGCCGTCAGCGGCTCCGCAGACGAGGCCGGGCCGTACCTGGAGGACGGCGTCGTCGTCGCCGCCCACAACGGCCCGGACACCTTCGTCGTCTCCGGGCGCGACCCGGCCCTCACGTCCGTGACGCATGCGCTCACCCGGGCCGGGTTCGCCTGTTCGCCGCTCCGCGGCGAGTACGCCTTCCACAGCCCGCACATGCGGCCCGCCGCCGAGGCGATGCGGGCGGTTCGGCTCGGACCCGCCGCCCTCGCGGGGTCGGCGCTGTTCTTCTCGACCGTCCTGGGGACGATCGCCACCGGCGACCGGCTCGACACGGACTACTGGGCGGAGGGCATCACCGGCCCCGTCCGCTTCCAGCAGGCGGTCGAGGCGCTCCTGGACACCGGCTTCGGCTCCTTCCTGGAGATCGGCCCGAAGCCGATCCACGCCTCGGGGATCGTCAAGACCGCGCGACGGCGCGGCGGCGGGGTCCGCGTCGTACAGGCACACCGTGCGGACGGCGTCGTGCCCACGCTCGTGGATCTCTACCGCGCCGGAGCCGAGCTGGACTGGAACGCCGTCCACCCCGAGGGCGCGTTCATCCCCGAGCTACCCACCTATCCCTGGCAGCGGACCCGACACTGGGCGATCACAAAGGAAAGCGGCATGAGGGACGACGTCGTCACAACGATCAAGACGCTGCTCGCCGATCACCTCAAGCTGAGCACCGCCGAGATCTCCGACCACGCGAAGTTCATCGACCTGGGCGCCGACAGCCTCGTCCTGCTGAAGCTGGTGTCCCAGCTGAACGAGCGTCACGGGACCTCCCTGCAGCCGACGATGCTCTTCGACGACCACCCGACCGTGCGGGCGCTCGCCGCCGCCATCGAGGCGACCGGGACCCCGGCCGCGCCCGCGGTCGCGGTGGCCGTGGCGACGACGGCGACGGCCGCCGCCGCGGCGACGTCCTCCGAGCCGGAGGCCGCGGCGACCGCCTGGGCCTCGGCGGCCGGTCAGGCGGCGGCGGCCCCCGCGGCGGCGGCGAGACCTGCGGCGGTGGCGTCGGCAGGGGGCCCGGAAACGGCGTGGCAGCCCTCAGCCGGGCCTGCGGCGGACGCGTCCGTGGCCCGTATCCTGGCCGAGCAACTGGCCGTCATGCGGGAGCAGCTGCGCGTCCTCGCCCCGGGCGGCCTGACCGGCGCTCCCAACCCGGACACGGTCGTCGCGACCGGCCTCCCCGTTCCGGGCGTCGGCGGCCCCGCCCCGGGGGCCGTCGGCCCGGGCGGCGTCCCCAGCCCGAGCGCGGGCGGCGCGGCAGGGCTCCCCGCCCGGGCGGACGGCCAGAGCGCCCTGAACCCCGGTTCCAGCGGAAACGGCGTCGCCGCGCCGACCGGCCAGACCGGCGGAACCGCCCGTGCCGCCCATGGCGCCGTCGATGGAGACAGTGCGGGCGGCACGTCCGCGCTCCGAGGAGAACCCGCCTCCGCGCCCGTCCACCGGCAGCGCGCGGGCAGGCTCACCGAGAGCCAGCAGCGCTACGTGAACGAGCTCGTGACGCGGATGGACGCGCGCGGCGACTCCGCGAAGAAGCTGGCGGGCACGTTCAGGCCGCGCCTCGCGGAGAGTCGCCCGTGGGCGAACTTCCGGCCCGAGCTGAAGGAACTGCTCGTCCCCATCGTGGCCGAGCGGGCGGAGGGCGCGCGGATCTGGGACGACGCGGGCAACGCGTACACGGACTACTGCATGGGCTTCGGCGTCCAGCTGTTCGGCCACAACCCCGCCTTCGTGACCGAGGCGGTGCGCCGCCAGCTCGACCGGACCTACTCGCTGGGATACCAGCTCAGGCAGAGCTACGAGCTGGCCGACCAGTTCTGCCGCGTCACCGGCCACGACCGGGTCACCTTCTGCAACACCGGTTCCGAGGCCGTGATGGGCGCGGTCCGGCTGGCGAGGCTGGCCACCGGGCGACGCAGGATCGCCTACTTCGAGAAGTCCTACCACGGGCTGGTCGACTCGGTCCTGGCCCGTGGAGGCCTGGAACCGGGGCAGTCCCTGCCCATCGCGCCGGGCCTGTCCCCAGGCGCGGTGAACGAGGCGATCGTCCTGCCCTACGGCGAGGAATCCTCACTGGACTACCTGAGGTCGGTGGCGGACGACCTCGCCGCGGTCATCGTCGAGCCCGTGCAGAACCGCAACCCGTCCGTGCAGCCCGCGGCGTTCCTGGCCGAGCTGCGGCGGCTCACCGCCGAACGCGGCGTCGTGCTGATCGCCGACGAGATGATCACCGGTTTCCGCGTCGGCCTGCGCGGCGCGATGGGGCACTTCGGCGTCACGCCGGACATCGCCACCTACGGGAAGATCATCGGTGGTGGCCTGCCGATCGCGGCCATCGCGGGCCGTTCCGACCTGATGGACGGCATGGACGGCGGCACGTGGGGCTACGGCGACGACAGCGCGCCGACCGCGACGACCACCCTCTTCGGGGGGACGTTCCAGAAGCACCCGCTCTCCGTCAGCGCCGCGCGGGCGGTGCTGGACCACCTCGAAGCGCGGGGACCGGCCCTCTACGAGGAGCTGAACGGCCGGGCCAAGCGGGTCACCGACGCGCTGGCGGAGATCATCCGCGCCGAGGAGCTGCCGTACACGATCGCGTCCTTCGGCTCGCTGTGGCGCGTCGAGTACCGCGGCGCGTCCAACTTCTACCAGCCCCTGCAGCTGGAGATGCTCTACCAGAGCCTGCTGTCGGACGGGATCTACGTGTGGGAGGGGCGGACGTTCTTCCTGTCGACCGCCCACGACGACCACGACGTGGAGCAGCTCGTGTCGGCGGTCGAACGGGGCGTCGGCAGGCTCAGAGCGGCCGAGTTCCTGCCGAGGCGGGAGCCGCTGAAGTGGCCCGCGACCCCGCAGCAGCGGCAGCTGTGGCGGCTCCAGCGCGACCACGGTCCCGAGTGGACCGCCTACCACGAGAGCGTCCTGCTGCACCTGCGCGGACCGCTCGACAGGACGGCCCTCACCACCGCCGTCAGGTCGGTCTGGCGTCGCCATCCCGCGCTGCGGGCCACGCTGGCCGAGGAGGGAACTCTGCTCCGGTGCGACCAGGACACCACTCTGGACGTCCCCGTCATCGAGGAGAGCGACCTCAGGGCGTGGACGGACGCCCCGTTCCCGCTTGACCAGGGCCCCCTGTTCCGCGCCGCCCTGCTCGAGCGCGGGCCCGACCTGCACACGCTGGTCCTGTGCGCGCACCACATCGTCATGGACGGCGTGTCCGCCGCGCTCATACTGGCGGATCTCACCGACGCGTACGCCCAGGCCGTGCGCGGCGAGCCGGTCTCCTCCGCGGCCCTCCCCGTGCCGGGCCGCCTGCGCGGCCTCACCCACGACGGTACGGCTCCGCGCCGGGAACCGGCCGCCGCCGCGGACTTCGAACCGGCCTCGCGCCACACCGTCCATCTGCCGTCCGGCCTCTGGAGCGCGGTGGCCGAACGCGCCAGGCGTCTGGGGTGCACCCCCTTCATGCTCGCGTTCAGCGCGTTCGGCCACGCGCTGCACCAGGTGACGGGGCGCGCCGAGCTGGCCGTCGGGGTCCACGTCGACCGCAGGGCGACCTCGGAGGAACACGCCTTCGCCGGTCACTTCCTCGAGGTCGCCACCGTCACCAGTTCCTCCAGCGACTCCTTCGACCACTACCGCGACCGGATCCAGAGCCGGCTGGTCAGGCTGCTGGGCTCGTCCGAGCAGTCCGACACCGCGGTCGAGGTGGTCTTCGACCTGAACCCGGCGCTGACGGACCTCTCCTGGCCCGGGCTCGAGGTCGAGATCGCCGCCCCGCAGGCCGGGCACGCGAAGTACGGGCTGTTCTTCGACGTCATACCGATCGCCGAGGAGGGCCTGGTCGAGGTGACCTACCGAGCCCCGTTCGACCACGACCTGGTCGAGCGGCTCTCCGCCCGCTGGATGTCCCTGCTCACCGACAAGCTCACGGACAGCCTCACCGGCGGGCTCGCCGACGGGCAGGACGCCCGTCCGTGACCGGTCCGGGGGACGGCCATCCCGTCCCCCGGACCGGACTCGGGGACAGCCCCCGGAGCCGGTCCGACCCCGTCGGCTGATCGCCCGGTCACGGATCTGGGCGCCCTCCGGTCACGGGGCGGTCGGGACGCGGCGGGCGCGGGAGCGGCGGAAGCCGATCAGCAGGGCCAGCGCGGCGACGAACGCGATCAGGGCGGCCAGCGACAGGCTGGCCCCCAGCGGGGAGGACAGGGCGGCCGGCAGGCCCCAGGTTCCGGGGCGGGTGGGGAAGGTGAGCGTGCCGGTCGCCGTACGCTCGATCCGGCCGCTGTGCAGGGTGAGGTGGAACTTCCACGGACCGTCGGGCAGGTCGTCGCCCAGCAGGACGGCGACGTCGGTGTGGTCGCCGGGGGCGAGGGTGGTGGCGTGCTCGGTGGAGAAGGGGCCTGCGCTCATCGAGCTCGGCCCTTCCGACAGCGACACCTGTCCTTCCAGGTCAAGGGCGCGCTGGCCGGTGTTGGCGACGGCTGCGATGATCTTGGGCTGCCCGTCCTCGGTGCGTTGCGGGATGATCTGGCCGATCTCGAAGTCGGAGGGCGGTTCCCCGCCCGGCCCGATGTCGAGGTAGGCGCGGATCCCGACCCGGTGGACGAGGGCGATGTTTCCCTGCGGGCCTGGTGCGGGAGAGGACAGCTCAGCCCAGATGACCGCGTAGCGCTCCGCCTTGGTCGCCCAGGCCGGTACCGCGACGGTGGCCTTGACGGGGACTCTGCTGCGGCCCGGCAGGTCCAGCGCGGAGCGGTCGAGGGTGATCCATGAGCTCAGCTCGTTGGCGGTGCGGCCGGGGTCGAAGACGAAGCCACCGTCTTTGACGGAGGCCCCGGCCGCGTACAGCTCCACGTGCTGAGGTCTGGACGAGGCGTTGTGGATCTCCAACCGCCGGGTGAAGGTGGTGCCGGGGTTGACGTGGTCGACGATGAAGGCGTGCGAACGGGGGTCGTTCATCCGGTTGGCGGGGATCTCCAGCAGCCTGATGCCCAGGATGCTCCTGCCCGCCGGCCGGGCCGGCTCCCCGCCCGGCCCACCGGCCGTGGCCGCTCCTGCGGCCACGGCGGCAGGAGCGGCGACGAAGGCGAGCAGCAGCGCTGTCAGCAGTGCCGCGCGGACGGCGCGGCACGGCGGATGCGGCGGACGATCAGGCAACGGAGTGGTTGATCGTACCGGTGTAGGTGCCCACCACCGCCTGAGCGGGGATGTTGATCACGATGTTCGGGGTCCAGGTGGCGGAGTTGTTACCGGACCCGGTCGTCTTGGCGTAGGCGGTGCGCGAGACGTCCAGTGACTGCGCGGCCGCCCGGTCGGCCTGACCGATCACGAAGGTGCCGGTGCCGGTGGTGGTGGCGGTCCCGGACCAGTACAGGGCGTCGGCGGTGGAGATGGTCTCGGCGGCGGTGCCGCCGCCGGTGGTGAACCCGCCCGACGCGGCGATCACCGACGCCGTCCAGGTGGCGGCCAGCGCGGCGCGCTGGTCGGTCACCGTGATCGCCCCGAGCGGCCCGCTGATCTGGTTGCCGGGCACGCCGCCTCCGATGTTGGCCGGCACGTCGGGCACGGCGATCGTCAGCCCGTTCTGCGCGGTCACGGTGAAGGACACCGTGGTGGAACAGGTGGTCGAGGCGGGGCAGGTGTCGGCGTGGGCGGGCAGGACCACCGCTCCCAGGGCCACCACCAGGCTGGCGGCGCCTGCCAACGCGACGCCCAGACGGTTGTTCGGCACGATCGATCTCCTTCGCTGAGCGGCCGTCGTCCGGGCCGTTCTGATCGCATTCTGCTTCGTGATCCCCCCGAACCAGCCGCCCTAGGGGGCCCGTGCCAGCTTTTGGCGATCACATGGCGACTTTTGACGATCAACAGGTGCGGACCTCCCAGGCCGATGGCCGTGACCGCCGGTCATATCGCTTGTAGGGGCTTTGGGACACGACACCCCGGAAGTGTGCGCGTTTGTCCGGCGTCGGTTGCTTGCGCCGCCGTCTTTGTCGTGGATTGGCCGCCCGCCATCACGGCTGCGAAACGCGGCGTCGCGGGTGTCATCTAGGCTGCCACCGGTTCCGCCGCGCACCACCGGCCCGGACGCCTCACCGGCGTCATCGATCAGACACGTGCGAGGAGTCACGATGCGTAAGACCCGTGCGGGCGCCTTCGCCGTATCGGCCCCTTTGCCGTTGGCGACGTCGATCATCATGCTGCTCCCCCTCGGCGCCCCCGCCGTCCCTGCCGCGGCGTCGGCCCGCGGGGCCACAGTGGACAGGACGGTGAACTCGACGGTGGCGCTACGCGCCGACCAGCTGACCATCACCGTGCCCACCTCAGCGAACTTCGGCAGCCACAAGGTCGGCGACGTCTTCAGCGCCTCCCTGGGCACGGTCATCGTGGCCGACAGCCGGAACGGATCTCCCGTGTGGACGGCGACGGTGTCGGCCACCAACTTCACCACCGGAACCGGAACCCCGGCCCAGACCATCGCCAAGAGCAGCGTCTCCTACTGGTCCGGCCCGACCACCGCCTCCTCCGGCGGCGGCAGCCGCACCCCAGGTCAGCCCACCGCGGCCCAGAAGGCCGCCCTGACCGCGACGGTGACCGCGTTCAGCGGGCGCAAGCTGAACGGCATCGCCAACTCCACCAGCTGGCAGCCGACGCTCGTCGTCACCGTCCCGTCCTCCGCGGCCACGGGCGTCTACACCGGCGTCATCACCCACTCGGTCGCCTGAGCGGCCCCTTTCTCCCCCTGAGCCCGACGAAAGGCCGACGTCTTCTGCCTCCGACGGGAGGCCGGCGTCCCCGGCCCACCGCAGGAGGCCGACAGCCCTCCACCCGCCCGCGGCGGTTTCGCCGATGAGTTGGCGCTTCCATGACCAGCCACGAACGTAAATCCCCGAAACCGCCCAGTCGCCGCAGGAGATAGTGAGCCCGGGCGGGACCGGACAGTCCCGACCGGCGCCGCCCGAAGCGGCCTCTTCGACATGCGCACCGACACGCGCGGCCACCTCCGACCGGCCCGTTCGAGGCCGCAGCGGTGGACCGCTCGCACGCGCCCACCGGCCCGCCCTGCCTTCTTCCGCACCGTCAGTCCTGGAAAGGGATGTCATGCGTCATCGTTCTGGACGCCGGGGACACCGGCTCGCGGCCATCGCCATGGCCCTGGTGGTAAGCGCTCCCACAGCCGCCTTCGCCGCCGCACCGCCCCAGCGCCCGTCTCCTCCCCGCCCGTGGGTCTCCCTGTGCCTGAAGCTCAAGCTGATGCCGCAACACCGGCGCGTCCGCTGTCACTTCCCTCCCGCGCCCCGGCTGGCCGCGCAGACCCGGTCGGCCGCGCAGACCCGGCTGAGCACACCGATCCGGCCGACCGCGCAGGCCCCGCGCACGGCGAAGGCCCGTCTGGTGCCGGCGATCAGTGAGCTGGCGATCCCGACCAGCCCGGCGACCCCCATCGGAATCACCGGCGGGCCGGACGGCGCGCTGTGGTTCACCGAGAACTACGCCAACAAGATCGGGCGGATCGCCACCACCGGCCTGTTCACCGAGTACTCCCTGCCCACCGTCGACGCCCAGCCCGGACACATCACCGTCGGCCCCGACGGCGCGCTGTGGTTCACCGAGGCGGTCGGCAACAAGATCGGACGCATCACCACCTCCGGCACCATCACCGAATACTCGCTGCCCACCGCCGCCGCCTACCCCTGGGGCATCACCGTCGGTCCGGACGACGCGCTGTGGTTCGTCGAGTCGGACGCCAACCAGGTCGGACGCATCACCACCTCCGGCAGCATCACCGAGTACCCGCTGCCCACCAGCGGCGCCTACCCGCTGCGCATCACCGCCGGCTCGGACGGCAACCTGTGGTTCACCGAGGCGCTGGCAGGCGGCCTCGGCCGTATCACCACCTCCGGCACCATCACCGAGTTCGCCGCGCCCTCCACCGGCGCGATGCCCATCGGCATCACCGCGGGCCCGGACGGCAACCTGTGGTACACCGACGCCAACGGAAAGGTCGGCTCCGCCACCACCTCGGGTTCCTTCACCGAGTACCCGCTGACCGACCCCAACAGCTTCCCGTGGGGCATCACCGTCGGCCCGGACGACAACCTCTGGTTCGTCGAGCAGATCGCCAACAACGTCGCCAGCGTCACCACCTCCGGGACGATCGGCGAGTACCCGCTGCCGACCCCCGTCGCCGGGCCGTTCGACATCACGCTCGGCCCCGACGACAACCTCTGGCTGACCGAGGACTACGTCGACCAGATCGCCCTGGTCGCCCCCTGACCACCGAGCGCGAAAACACCCGGGGTCGTCGTGGCGCCCGCCCCGCCCTGAGCCGGGGCGGCGGGCGTCACGACGACGGACTCCCACCCGTCGAGGTCATCAGGGGTGGGACGCCGGTGGAGACGCGACTTTGGTAGGCGTCGTCCAGACGATGGACCGATGACCGCGGCACGGCCGTCGGAGAAGAATCGGCGGGGCTCCCGAGAAGAGCCGGGTCGACCGATCGGCCGGGCGGGGGCCGTTCGGGACGGACGACCAGGTGAGGAGCCCCCCATGACAGCTGCGCCGATCGGCAGACGGACCCTGCTCGCGGGGGCCGCGGCCCTGGCCGCCGCGACCCCCGTGTCCCTCGACGTCCCGCGCGCGTCCGCGCAGGGGGATCCGGGCCCCGCCGGGCGGACGAGCCCCCTCCGGCACAGGGGCGTCAACTACGACACCGAGCGCGAGGTCTGGCGGAGCGACTTCGTCCGGCGCGACATGCGGGCCGTCCGCCGTGACCTGCACTGCAACGCCGTCATCCTCCTCGGTTCCGACCTGGGACGACTCACCGAGGCCGCCTCGGCCGCGGCGGACGAGGGACTGTACGTGTGGTTCGAGGCCCGGCAGTTCGACCGTGACGCCGGGCAGACCCTGAGGTTCCTCACCTCCGTGGCGCGTGCGGCGGAACGGCTGCGCCGTAGGCATCCGCGCGTGGGGATCTCCGTCGGCTGTGAGCTCACCCTCTTCATGTCGGGCCTCGTGCCGGGCCGTGACTGGCGGGAACGAGCGGGCAATATCGGCGGGCCCGGATCGACCGACTACAACCAACGGCTCAACGCGTTCCTCGGCCAGGCGGTCGGCGCCGTGCGACCGATCTTCAAGGGATGGCTCACCTACTCCTCCGGGGTGTGGGAACAGGTCGCCTGGCGCGACTTCGACGCCGTCGGCGTGGACCTCTACCGCGACAGGACGAACGAGGCGACCTACGCCCAGAGCGTGCGCGCGCTGCGGCGGCACGGCAAGCCTGTGATCATCACCGAGTTCGGCTGCTGCACGTTCAGGGGCGCGGACAAAGCAGGCGGGGAGGGGTTCGACATCGTCGACTGGACGGCGGACCCGCCGGTCGTCAGGGCGGGCCACGTGCGGGACGAACGCGTCCAGGCCAGGTACGTCGACGAGCTTCTCGACGTGTACGAGGCGGAGGACGTGTACGGGGCGTTCGTCTACACCTTCGTCGACCGGGACGCGCCGTACTCGCCGGACCCGCGGCACGACCTCGACATGGCCGGTTTCACCCTGGTCAAGGTCAGGCCGTCGGACGTCGCCACCGGGCGCTGGGAGCCCAAACTCGTCTTCCACACCGTCGCGCGGCGCTTCGGATAGCCGCGCCGTCGCGGTCCGGCGGCGGTCGGCGCGGACGTGAGGTCGTCGCCAGTCGGACCTTCTTGCCATTTCGGCAAGTCTGTTTGTCAGGTGAGGGAGGGCGAGCGCATCATCTTCGGGAACGGAGGGATCTCACATGAGCCGACAGGCAGAACTGACAGAGCAGACAGCCGACGAGCGACACTACGACGTCGTGGTGGTCGGAGGCGGCGCCGCCGGGTTGAACGGGGCGCTGACCCTGGGGCGGGCACGGCGCTCGGTGCTGGTGATCGACTCGGGACGGCCGCGCAACGCCCCGGCCGAGGGCGTGCACACCTACCTGGGACGGGAGGGCACACCGCCCGCCGAGCTGCTGGCCGCGGGCCGTGCGGAGGTGCGCGGCTACGGCGGCGCGTTCCTCGAGGGCACCGTCGTCGCGGCCGAACGCCGCGACGACGGGGGTTTCCGCGTCGTCCTCGCCGACGGCGGCGCGGTCCGGGCCGACCGGTTGCTGGTGACCACCGGCCTGGTCGACGAGCTGCCCGAGGTGCCCGGCGTGGCCGAACTGTGGGGCAGGGACGTGCTGCACTGCCCGTACTGCCACGGCTGGGAGGTCCGCGACCGGGAGATCGGCGTGCTGGGGACCGGGCCGCTGGCGGTGCACCAGGCCCTGCTCTGGCGGCAGTGGAGCGAGAGGGTCACTCTCTTCCTGCACTCCGCGCCCGAGCCGGACGAGGAGGAGCACGAGCGGCTCGCCGCCCGCGGCGTCACCGTGGTGCGCGGGGAGGCGGCCGCCCTGGAGACGTCGGACGGCAGACTGTCCGGCGTTCGCCTGGCGGACGGCGGGGTGGTCCCCTGCGAGGCGCTGGCCGTCACGTCACGCCTCGTCGCCCGCGCGGGCTTCCTCGCCTCGCTGGGCCTGGAGCCGACCGACCAGGAGATGGGCGGACACGTGGTCGGCAGCCACATCGCCGCCGACGCGACAGGCGCGACCGCCGTCCCCGGAGTCTGGGTGGCCGGCAACGTCGCCAGCCTGACCGATCAGGTCATCGTCGCCGCCGCCGCGGGCATGCGCGCCGCGGCGGCCGTCAACGCCGACCTGATCGCCGAGGAGACCCGCAGGGCCGTCGCCGCCCGACGCGAGTCGTCCTCCGTCACGGGATGACCTTCTTGACCCATAAGCCTATTTTTCCTACCATAAAAATAGGTTTTGGGTCACCGTGACTCCAGGGCCGAGCCTCGTCCCCAGGAGCGCTCCCGATGCCCCTCAAGCAGATCCATCTCGCCGCGCAGTTCCCCAGCGTCAGCAACATCACCGTCTGGTCGGACCCGCGGTCGGAGAGCCAGATCGACTTCGGTTCGTTCGCGAAGCTGGCGGCCACCGCCGAACGCGGCAGGTTCGACTTCTTCTTTCTCTCCGAGGGGCTGCGGCTGCGCGAGCACAACGGCCGCGTCCACGACCTGGACGTGGTCGGCAGACCCGAGTCCCTCACCGTGTTGAGCGCGCTCGCCGCCGTCACCACCCGTCTCGGCCTGGCCGCGACGGTCAACTCCACGTTCAACGAGCCGTACGAGGTGGCGCGACGCCTGGCCACGTTGGACCACCTGAGCGAAGGCCGCGCCGCCTGGAACGTCGTGACCAGCTACGACGCGTTCACCGGCGAGAACTTCCGGCGCGGCGGCTTCCTCGACGAGGCCGACCGTTACACGCGCGCCGCCGAGTTCCTCCACACGGCACGTGAGCTGTGGGACAGCTGGCGGCCCGGCGACATCAGGGCCGCCGCCGACAGCGGGGAGTTCCTCCGGAGCGGCGCGGGGACGTTCGCCCACCGGGGGCGGCACTTCGACATCTCCGGACGGTTCGTCACCCCGCGCGGCCCGCAGGGACACCCCGTGATCATCCAGGCGGGTGACTCCCCCGAGGGACGCGAGTTCGCCGCGGCCGACGCCGACGTCATCTTCAGCCGCCACGGCAAGCTGGAGGACGGACGCGCCTTCTACAAGGACGTCAAGGGACGACTGGCCAGGTACGGCCGCCGCCCCGAGGACCTGAAGATCTTCCCCTCCGTCTCCTATGTGCTGGGCGACACCCGGAAGGAGGCCGTGGAACACGCCGCGGAGATCCACAGGGCCCAGGTCAGCCCGCAGAACGCGATGATGCACGTCGAGGCGGTCTGGGGCCGCGACCTGTCGGCGTACGACCCGGACGGCCCCCTCCCCGAGATCGCCCCCGAGCCCGACAACCTGATCTCCAAGGGCAACACGCAGTTCCGCGGCGACCGGGCCGCGACGGCCCGCCGGTGGCGGGAGATCGCCCGGGCGCGCGGACTGAGCATCCGCGAGCTGGTGGTCGAGGTCACCGCGCCGCAGACGTTCGTCGGGACGCCGCGTCAGGTCGCCGACGAGATCAACGAGTTCGTGCAGACGGACGCCGCCGACGGCTTCGTCTTCGTCCCGCACCTGACGCCCGGCGGGCTGGACGACCTCGTCGACCGGGTCGTGCCGCTGCTCCAGGAGAAGGGCGTCTTCCGCGAGGACTACACCGGCACGACCCTCCGCGACCACCTCGGGCTGAACCCCGTGCGCGCGCCCAGGCCGGATGACGCCCCACCCCCCGCCGGGGAGACCGCCCCACGGACCAAGGAGACCTCGTGACCCGGCTTCACCTCGCCGTCGCGCTGGACGGCGCGGGCTGGCACCCGGCGGCCTGGCGTGCCCGGGACGCCCGGCCCGCCGACCTCCTCAGCGCCGCCTACTGGGCCGACCTCGTCTCCGAGGCGGAACGCGGTCTGCTCGACTTCGTCACGTTCGAGGACGCCCTCGGCCTCCAGTCCGCCTCGATCGACGCGCCCGACGACCGGACCGACCAGGTCAGAGGACGCCTGGACGCCGTGCTGCTGGCGGCCCGGCTCGCCCCGCTGACCTCGCGCATCGGCCTGGTCCCGACGACGAACGTCACCTACACCGAGCCGTTCCACATCGCGAGCGGCATCGCCTCACTCGACCACGCGAGCCGAGGACGCGCGGGCTGGCGACCGCAGATCTCGGTCCGCGCCGCCGACGCCGCGCACTTCGGCCGCCGCACGATCCCCGTCCTCAACCTGGACGACGTCCGCGACGGCAGGACCACGGAGTTCATCGGCGGGCTGTTCCGCGAGCTGTTCGGCGAGGCGGCCGACGCGGTCGAGGTCGTGCGGCGGCTCTGGGACAGCTGGGAGGACGACGCCGAGATCCGCGACGTCGCGACCGGCCGGTTCGTCGACCGCGACAAACTGCACTACGTCGACTTCGAGGGGAGGCACTTCAGCGTCCGGGGCCCCTCGATGACACCGCGTCCGCCGCAGGGCCAGCCGCTGGTCACCGCCCTCGCGCACGCCACCGTGCCGTACGAGTTCGCGGCGCGCGGGGCCGACGTCGTCTTCGTCACCCCGCACTCGCGCGCCGGGACCGCGACGATCCTGGCCGAGGTCCGCGCGGCGGAGACGACCGTCCGACGCGAAGGGACGCCGCTCAGGACGTTCGCCGACCTGGTCGTCTTCCTGGACGACGCTCCCGGCGAGGCCGCCGAACGCAAGGCACGGCTGGACGACCTGGACGGCGCACTGCTCGCCTCCGACGCCGAGATCTTCACCGGCACGCCGGGGGAACTGGCCGACCTGCTCCTCGACTGGCGGGACGCCGGGCTCGACGGCTTCCGGCTCCGCCCCGGCGCGCTGCCGCACGACCTGACGGCGATCACCACGGGACTCGTGCCGGAACTGCGACGACGCGACGCCTTCCGCACCGGGTACGAGGCGGACACCCTGCGCGGCCTGCTGGGCCTCCCCCGCCCCGCCAACCGCTACACGACCTCGGCGACGCCGTGAGACCCCTCCCCGAGGTCGCCGGGATCAGCCGGAGACCCGAAGGGAGGGGGCGGGGACGGTGTCGGGGGTGCGCGGGTCGGGTTCGCGGCCGGCCAGGCCGATGAGGGCGAAGACCAGGCAGGCGACGCCCAGGAAGAGCCAGGCCGTCGTGTAACCCCCGACGGGGACGATCAGCCCGAACAGCCAGGGGATGACGAACCCGCCGACCGCCGTGATCGTCAGCATGAGGCCGATGGCCGTGCCGATGTTCTCCGGGTTGACCGACCAGTCCTCTCCCGGGACCGTCTGCCAGACGGCGAAGCAGCCGTTGAAGGCGAACCCGACCACGAACGCGGGCACCCAGAACCATCCCTCACCCGCCACGGGGATGAGCAGCAGGCCGACCGCCTCCAGGGCGAGCATCACGAGGATGAGGAGGCGGCGTCTGCCGACCCGGTCGGAGACCCAGCCCGCGATGACGCTGCCGGGAATGCCCGCCAGGCCGATGAGCAGCGAGGCCGCCCCGACGGAGGCGAAGTGCCGCTCGTCCGTGCCGTACCCCCTGATGAGCTGCGCGGCGGTGAAGTAGGCGCCGTAGCCGCCCAGGAAGGCGAGGCCGTACACCCACAGCAGCCGGTTGCCCAGGGTCTGCCTGACCGCTTCGCGGGTGACGCGCACGCCCGTGAGGGTGTCGGTGCCCGGTGGCACGCGGTACACCACGCCGACGACGAGCCCGACGACGACGCACAGCGCCCCGCTGACGACCAGGGCCTGACGCCAGCCGAGCATCGCGATGACGTCCGCCCAGGTGTAGAGGCCCAGGGCCGCGCCCAGGGCGAAGGTGGCCGAGCCGATGCCCAGGGCGAAGGCGTGCATGCGGCCGGAGAACCACACGCTCACGGCGGCGATGCCGATGCCCGCGTAGATCGACGCGCCGACGCCGCAGACGGTCCGCAGGATCATGAGCTGGGTGTGGTCGTCCGCGAGGCCGGACAGAGCCGCGGCGATCCCCTCGACGGCCATGCCGGCGACGAGCGTCGCGCGCAGGCCGAGACGGGTCGCCAGGAAGCCCGCCGGGATGTGGAAGACGCCGTAGCCGGCGACGAACGCGGAGATGAGTAACGCGACCTGCGGGATCTCCACGTGGAACTCCGCGCCGATCTGCCCGAAGGCGGGGGCGATGTTGAACCAGTTGACGGTCATCATCACGAAACCGAGCGACACGACGACGAGCACCGCCCAGCGGCGGGTGTCGGACGTCGGCGTGTGGGTGATGGTGGGGGGGTCGCTGAAACTCGACATGAAAGCCCCTTGGGTCCGAAAGAGACGGTCCTCAGGCGAAGGCCCGTCACCGGATCGTCACAGGGTACGCGCTCCGTCCCTTTCCGTCAGATCCCTGCCCGCGGGCCGCTGACCAGCGGCGTTCCCACCGCGCCCCGTGCCCGCGGACGCCTTCCGGACCCGCCTGCCCCGCCAAGGCCGCGCGCCGTGTCGAGCGGGCCCTGATGAGGTCGGCGCGGTGTTCGGGGCGGGTCCTCAGCCGTTCGAACCGACGCGGCCAGGCGAAGGTCCGTTCGTCGTAAGAGGCCGTGACCGGATTCGAACCGGTGTACACCGCTTTGCAGGCGGTTCCCTGAGCCACTCGGGCACACGGCCGTGGGTAGTGCGAATACGTGGGGCAGTGCCCCGGAGTCTCGCCTGTCAGGTCGACGGCGGCACGCTCGCTCTTGATTTCGCACCTGTCGCGAGCGCGTGTGAGCGCACGAAATTCACGAACGGTGAAAGCGTTTCAGACATAATTGATTAATCCTTTTCCAGGCATCGGGAAAGGGGCTCGCACCGCGCCGTGCGATCACGCCGCCAGGTCGCGGACATGTCGCGGGGACCACCGACAGGCTGGTGGAACGCGGGAAAGAGGGGGGGGAGGAGCGCGTCAGGCGCGACAACAGGACGAGAGGCCGAGATCGCAGGCAGAGCGGGTCGTCATGACCGCCGTCTTCCTGTCCATCATCTGGCTCCTGCTGTCTCGTCCTCGGGCGGGCCGTGAAAGTCGGACCCCGCCGTCACTTTGTGAAAACGATGCTAATAGCGAAAGTCGGCGACGTCAATCGCAGGAGGAAATTCAAAGGATTTCAGTCCGGCGCATTTCTTTCCGCCCCCTCCGGCGCCCGGCGGCCGACGGCGTCCCCGAGGAGGCGTCGGCTTCCGAACGCCCGCGCTCACCACGACGCCGCGCGACCCTCCGCGCCGTCCAGCCGACTGTGCTAGTTTCTGGCCATGCGGCCAGAAAACAAGCCGACCGGCCAAGAGAGCGGATCGTTCATCGAGAGGGCCCGCCGGGCGCAGATCATCGCGTCGGCCATCGAGGTGATCGCCGACCAGGGGTTCGCCAACGCGTCCCTGGCCCGGATCGCCAAGCACGCGGGCATCAGCAAGGGCGTCATCTCCTACCACTTCGCCGGCAAGGACGAGCTGATGGAGCAAGTGGTCGACCAGGTCTACGCCGACATCGCGCGCTACGTCCTGGAGAGAATGGAGGGCCACAAGAGCGCGACTGCGCTGCTCAGAACCCAGATCACCGCTGTCGCCCAGCACATGCGCGAGCACCGGTCCCAGGTCAAGGCCCTGGGGGAGATCTTCTACAACCTGCGCCTTCCCGACGGCACGCCCCGCTACGGGGTGGCCGCGAGCGAGGAGCTGTTCCAGTCGCTGGAGCTCATCTACCGCCACGGCCAGGAGAGCGGCGAGTTCAGACTGTTCGACGTCCGTGTCATGGCCGTGAGCCACACGGCGGCCGTGGACAACATGTTCGCCTACTGGGTCACCCATCCGGGGCACGACCTCGACGCGCACGCCCGCGAACTGGCCGACATCTTCGTGCACGCCACCCGCGCGGAGGGGGCCCTCCCGTGACCGTCGAAACCACCGTCCCGCGGCTGCTCCACGTCGACAACCTGCGGGTCGCGCTGACCGCGCTCGTGGTTCTGCACCACGTCGCCGTCACCTACGGCAACATCCCCTTATGGTTCTACACCGAACCGGCCAAGGACCCCTCCGGCCTGCTGCTCGACCTCCTGGTCGGCCTCGACCAGGCCTTCTTCATGGGGTTGTTCTTCCTGATCTCCGGGTTCTTCACCCCCGGCGCCCACGACAGGAAGGGGACGGGCCCCTTCCTCAGGGACCGTCTGGTGCGCCTCGGCGTCCCGCTGCTCGCCTTCCTGGTGCTGCTCCGCCCGCTGGTGAACTTCGGCGCCTACCCCTCCGTGGCGGCGGCGGTCGGCGTGGCGGACCTGCCGTACTGGCTGTTCTACGTGGTCACCTGGGACCCGGGCCCGATGTGGTTCGTCGAGGTGCTGCTGGTGTTCACCGGGGTGTACGCCCTCTGGCGGCGCTTCGCCGGGCCCGTCCCGCACACGACCGCTCCGGCGGCCCCGCCGCCTCCGGGCGCGGGGAGAGTCGTCGCCTTCGTGCTCGGCCTGGCCGTCGTCACGTTCCTGTGGCGGCTGGCGGTGCCGATCGGCGCCTACTGGCCGGTCGTCGGCCTGCCGTCCCCCGCCTACCTGCCGCAGTACGCGAGCCTGTTCGCGGTCGGCGTGCTCGCGGGGCGGGGGCGCTGGCTCGAGGCGCTGTCGCCACGGGCGGGACGCCTCGGCCTCGCGTCCGCCGGCGTCGTGACGCTGGTGCTGCTGCCGCTCGCGGGGGTCGCCTCCGGCGCCCTGCGGACACTGGTCGTCGCGACATGGGAGTCGGCGTTCGCCGTCGCCGTCGCCGTCGGGCTGCTGTGGCTCTTCCGAGCGCGATTCGACCGGCAGGAGCGACGTGGCCGGTTCCTGGCCGAGCACGCCTACACGGTCTACGTCGTCCATCCGCTGGTGCTGGTCGGCCTCGGTTACGCCTTCCGCCCGCTGGAGGCGCCGGCCGTCGTCAAGTTCGCGCTGGTCGCCGCCCTCGCGCTCCCACTGTGCTGGGGCCTGGCCTACGCCGTGCGATCCCTGCCGGGCGCCAGAAGGGTGCTGTGAGCAAGGCCGTGAAGGGCCGTGAGCAGGGCCGTGAGCAGGGCGGTCTGCCCCTCGTCCCGCCGGTCCGCCACCGGCCGCCTGTCACGGGCCGCCGATCACCGTGACCGCCTCGCGGCCCGCTCGGAGTGGGCCACGGGGATCAGCAGGTCCGCCGCCCTTCCCAGGGTCCGGCCCGAGGCCAGGTCGAACACGTGCATGTGGGCGGGGTCGGCGGTGACGACGATCCGCTCTCCCGCGGACACCCGAAGGTCGGGATGGGTGCGGGCGCGCAGCGCGTGCCCGTCCACGTCGAGGTGCAGGATCGTCGACGGCCCCTCGTGCTCGACGAGCGTCACACGGGCGGACGCCCGCCAGAGGCCGGAGTCACCCGTGGCCTCACCGGCGTCGCCGTCCACGTCCCCGCCTCCGATCTTGAGCTGCTCCGGGCGGACGCCCAGCACCAGGTCGGCGTGCTCACCGGCGCGACGGGGGCCGAAGGGCGTCGGGTGGACGCCGTCCACGGCGGTCAGCGTCAGCCTGTTCATCGGCGGCGAGCCGATGAATCCGGCGACGAAGAGGGAGTCCGGCTGCCGGTAGAGGTCGTCCGGGCTGCCGAGCTGCTCCAGCCTGCCCTCGCGGATCACCGCGATCCGGTCGGCCATGGCCATGGCGTCGTTCTGGTCGTGGGTGACGTGCACCGTGGTCGCGCCGGTGCCGCGCAGGACACCGGCGATCTCCGCCCGGAGCGTCAGGCGCAGCTGCGCGTCGAGCCCGGACAGCGGCTCGTCGAGCAGCACCACTCCCGCCTGCCTCGCCAGGGCCCTGGCGAGGGCGACGCGCTGGCGCTGGCCGCCGGACATCTGCCGCGGCAGCCGGTGCAGCAGTTCGGTGATGGCCAGGCGCTCCGCCACCTCCGCGGCGCGTCTGGCCGCCTCCTGCCTGCCGAGCCGCAGGCCGTGACGCAGGCCCAGGGTGATGTTGTCCAGCGCGGACAGGTGGGGGTAGAGCGCGAAGTGCTGGAAGACGATCGCCACGTCGCGGCGGTGCGGCGGCAGCCCGTTCTGCAAGACTCCGCCGATCCGGATCTCCCCCGCGTCCGGCGTCTCGAGCCCGGCGATGATCCGCAGCAGCGTCGACTTGCCCGATCCCGAGGGCCCCAGCACCACCAGGCTCTCACCGCCGCGCAGCGACAGGTCCAGCGCGTCCACCGCGACGACGTCGCCGAACCTCTTGGAGACCCCCGTCAGGAAGATCCCGCTCATCTCAGCGCACCGCCGAGGAGATGCGGCGGACGACGTCGGGCAGTACGAGGTCGACGCTCTCGCCGCCGGTCAGACGCTGCACCATCTCCTGCAGGAAGACGTTCACCCGCGGGGTCGCGTCGCCGTGCCAGCCGCCCCACTGGGTGGGCGTGCCGGTGTAGGACCAGGGGTATCCGAGCTGGGTGCCCGCCGCGGGATCTGCGGCGAGTCGCTTGGCCGCCTCCTTGTCGACGGGGATGTAACTGAAGTTCTTCGAGCTGGTCGCGATCACCGTCGGGTCGAGCATGGCCTTGACCAGCTCCCCGGCGTAGGCGGCTCTGCACGCGTCCTGCGACAGCACCATCCAGCCGTTGCCGCCCGCCGGCAGCGACGCGACGCCGCCGTCGGGGACGGGCATGGCGGTGACCGTCCACGGGAACGCGTCGCCGATCGTCTTGCCCATGGCGGCGGCCTGGGCGGGAGTCGAGATCATGTAGGCGAGCCTGCCGGTGCCGAACTGCTTCAGGGCGTCGGCGAAGGCGATCGGATCCTGCAGCTTCTCCGCGCCCAGCCGCTCGTAGAACGCCAGCGCCCGCCGTCCCCGCTCGTCGTCGAACCCCGGTGTGCCGTCGGGTTTGACGAAGGTCGCCCCGCCGCTCTGGATCACGGCCTGGAGGACCCAGTCGGCGATCGCGTCGCGCGGCACCTGCACCGGCGCCGCGCCGGTCGCCGCCCTGATCCGCCTGGCGTTGGCGATCAGCTCGCCCGTGGTCGAGGGCGCCGAGGCGACGCCCGCGGCCTTCGTCAGCTTGGTGTTGGTGTACAGCACCGGGACCGACACCTGGAAAGGCGCGACGTAGACCTTTCCCTCGACCGTGCCGATGGTCAGGAAGCGCCGGTCGTAGCTGGCGTTCAGCGTGGCCGGGTCGATGGGCCTCGGCTGGTAGCGGTCGGCCCAGAAGCGGATCTGGCCGAGCCCGACCATCGCCACGTCGGGACGGGCGCCCGCGGCGATGTCGGTGACGATCTGCTGGGTGAGCTGGTCGTATCCCGCGGTGTTGGTCATCTTCAGCTTGACGGTGAGGCCTGGGCGGGCCGCCTCGACCCTGGTCTTGGCCAGCTTCGCCGCGACGTCGCCCTGGGGTGCGTACTCCGCGACGATCGTGACGCCCCGCGGGTCGCAGTCCGCGGCGGATGCGGCGGTCACCGGTCGTCCGGCGGAGCCGCCGCCGCAGGCGGTGACGAGGAGGACGGCGGACAGGGCCGGCGCGAACGGCGCGGACCGTCTAACCCGGGTGACGGACATACTGACGCTCCAGGTGGGAGAGGAGGGGGTCAACCTGGTAGCTCGCCGCCGGCGATCCCGGCGACGAAGCGGCGTTGGGCGAGCAGGAACAGCAGCACGATGGGGACGGTGATGATCGTGGCGCCCGCCGCGAGCGCTCCGAAGTCCTGGCCTGTCTCGGCCTGCTGGAAGATCGCCAGAGCGAGCGGCGGGGTGCGGAGGGCGGGATCACGGGCGACGAGCAGCGGCCACAGGTAGTCGTTCCAGTGCACGAAGATCGAGAAAACCGCGAAGGTGGCGATGGCGGGCGCGGCGGCGGGCACCACCACGCGGCGCAGGGTCGAGAAGGTGCGCAGGCCGTCGGCGCGGGCGGCCTCCAGCAGCGCGTCCGGAATGGTGAGCATGTGCTGGCGCATGAGGAAGATTCCGAAGGCGCTGGTGGCGAACGGCGCGACCAGCGCGGCGAGGGTGTCGGCGAGGCCGGCGGAGCTGACCCCGAGGAAGAGCGGCAGCGCGGTGGCCTGGGTGGGGACGAGCAGGCAGCCCAGCACCACGAGGTAGAGCGCCCCGCGCCCGCGGAAGCGGAGCTTGGCGAACGCGTAGGCGGCGGGGACGCAGGTCAGCAATTGCAGCGTCAGGATCGACACGGTGACGATCGCGCCGTTGAGCATGGCCGTGCCCAGGTCGGCCTGCCGCCAGGCCCTGGTGTAGTTGCCGAGGTCGAACGAGCTCGGCACCGGCGCGAGACCGTCGACGAGCACGGAGTCCGCGCCCGCGACCGAGGTGCGCAGCATCCAGACGAACGGGAACACGGCCACGCTCGCGGTCAGGACCGCCAGCCCCGCGCGGACCACGCGCCAGAGCGCGCGCTCGTTCATCGGACGCCTCGCCGCGGCGCGCGTCTCGTCCTGACGCCTCCGATGCGAGCACCCCTCCGCGGCACGGGACCGGTCATCGGACGCCCCCGGTGAGAGCGCCGCGCCGCAACACCCCGGCTCCGACGAGCACGACGAGCAGCAGCGTGGACAGCGCCGCCCCCTGTCCGAGGTCGTAGTAGGCGAACCCGAGACGCCAGGTCATCGTCAGCGCCGTCTCGGTGGCCCCGAGAGGGCCGCCCTGGGTCATCACGTTGATCGTGTCGAACACCTGGACCGCCTGGATCGCCGTCAGGACGGTCACGAAGACCGTGGTCGGGCGCAGCAGCGGCAGGATGACCAGGCGCAGTTTCGTGAAGCGGGTGATCCCGTCGGCCGCGCAGGCCTCGTGCACCGCGGTGGGGACGCTGGTCAGCCCGGCCAGAAACATGATCATCGCAAGGGCCGCGCCGCGCCAGACCCCGACGGCGGCGACGGTCGGCAGCGCGTAGCGGGTGTCGCCGAGGAAGTTCACCGGGCCGATCCCGGCCACGGCGAGCGCCTGGTTGGCGAACCCGCCGCGCAGGTCGAAGATGTAGCGGAAGACCACGGCCATCGCCACGAGGTTGGCGGTGAACGGCAGGAACAACAGGGTCTGCAGGACCTTCCTGCCCCTGGTGAACGAGTTCGCCAGCAGCGCGAGCCCCAGCCCGATCACCAGGCTCGGCACGATCGTCAAGGCGCAGTAGACGAGCGTGTTGACCAGCGCCTGCCGTACGGCGGGGTCGGCGAGCACGGCGGCGAAGTTCTCCACACCGCTCCAGGTCCACCGGACCCCGTTCGTGAGGTCGACGCGGAACAGGCCCGCGGTGAACGCCAGCAGGCCGGGCAGGATCACGAACAGCGTGATGAGCAGCATGGCCGGGGCCAGCAGCACCGCCGCGATCCGGCCCTGCCCCGTGCCCCGCCGGGCGGGTGACGCGCCGGTTCCCACGGGCCGCTCCGACAGGCCGACGCTCACCGGGAGGCCACCCCTGCCGCCCCGCCGCCCCCGGCCCTCCCGCCGACCCCGACCCTCGTCACGGCCGGATCCGGGCCTGGTTCTGGTCCTGGTTCCGGGCCTGGTTCTGGTCCTGGTCCTGGTCCTGGACACGAGGCCGGGCCAGGGGCCGGGCCGCGCGGTGTCCGGGAAAGCCTGACCGCGCTGTTTTCCCGGACATGCTTTAATGTCGTTTCGAGACGGCCGATGTCTGTCGAGTCATGCAATATATGACCCCTTCAAAGCGCTTTTCTGGCGCACCGCCGATCATGCTAATGCTCCCTGCCGGGAGGATCTCAGTGGCTTTTCCGTGAGTATGTTGTGTTCTGGACGAACGGCGGGAACGCCGTTCTCCGCGAAGTCCTCCCACCCGCGGGCGAGGACGGCGAGACCTCCGTCCGGCACGGAGGGGGTCTCGCCGTTCAGGTCGCCGGACGACGGGCGTCAGTGACAGCCGTACAGGTGGCCGGCGGGGATGTAGCCGTTGGGCCTGCTGTTGCCGTGGCCGTACGACCAGCCGCTGGCCTCCGTCCACAGCAGGCGGAAGCCGCCTCCCGCCGGGATCGTGTACAGCACCGCGCCGTTGGGGGCGTTGCGGACCCAGGTGTTCTGGTTGACGTTGCAGAGGCTGTCCGCGTGCGCCGGGGTCGCTCCGATCATGGCGGTCGCGGCGGCGACGGCGGCGACGGCGAGGGCGGCACGACGCTTCACGGTCATTGCGACGTTCAAAGTGGTGACCTTTCTCAGGGAGCCCTTCGAGACCGTTTCCGGGGAAACGCTCGACCTTTCGCGGGAAACACTAGGGAAATGCCTCTGTCGTTTCGAGCCGTACGGCATGGGCAACCATTGCCATTGACAACGGGAACCCTCCGCCTGACGGCGTGATTCGGCCGTTCGACCGGAGAGAAACGGCCCGACCGATCCCCCGGCGCCCGGTCAGGGGTCCGGGCGGCCCCAGGGCGCACCCGGCGCCCCGCGACACCCCCGCCAGGAAGCCCCGCCCCTCTGGCGATATGACCGAACAGTCACTGGCCCCTTACCGGGAACCGAAGGATCGATCAAACCTCTGAACTTTCCGTATCTCTTCGATTACTCTCTGTGCAGGCGACGTAGGTGATCCACTACGGAAGGAACGACGATGCCGATCAGCACACCCGCAAGGCCGCCGGAACGGTGCTGATGAGAGCCGCCGTTCCAGCGTGGATCGACACCGCGCCCATGGGATCGCCACGCTCCGAGCTCACCGGGCACCCCGGGATCACCACACCCCGTCCACGCACGACCGCGCGCGCCACCGCGATCGGCGCCACGGGCGACGCCTCAGACCGTCTTCGCCCTCCTCTGGAGCGGCGACACCCCGGGATGTCCTGAAGTGATACGCAGGTGTGTGCAGCGATTCGACCAGCTGGTCGGCTTCCGCGGTTCGGTGCTGCTGTTCCTGGCGTTGTGGAGCGGCACCCAGGCGGTCCGGCTGGCCTGGGCCGACCCGGCGATTCTCAGCACCTCCACATACGTCTACCTGGCCACCGTCGCACCCCTCGGAGCCCTGGCGGTTCCCTGGGCCGTCTGCGCGATCCTGTGCGCCGTCCAGGCGTTCACCGTGACGGACTGGACGGCTTTCGCGCTCACCGCCGGCGTGCTGGTCGCCTGGGCCGTGGTCTATCTGGTCGGCGGCATCCAGGGAGCGATCCCGCAGGCGTACTGGGCGTGCGTCGTGCAGGTCGCCGTGGCGGGGCTCATCCTGCGCCTGTCACGCTGGCCCGAGCCTTCGGAGCGGGGGCGTTGATGGACCCGGGGGTCATCGTCGGCGCCGCGGGGGCGATCGCGGGCCTGGTGTCGACCGTCTACACCGCGCGACAGGCCAGGAAGGCCGAGCAGGACAAGGAGGCCGCGAGCGAGCGGGCGGCGCTTCGTCAGGTCGAGCAGGGCGCCTACCAGCGGGCGAGCGCGTTCGACGTCGACACCCAGGCCCGCATGCAGGCCGAGATCGCCAGGCAGTCCGAGCAGATCCGCACGCTCCAGCGACAGGCCGCCCGGCTGACGCGGCAGATCACCCAGGTCGGCCTGGTCCCGGACATCACCGAGGAGGACGAGCATGCCTGAGTCCGTGTGCCCAGGCCCGGCCGCCGCGTTCCCGTCCCTCTCAGGCACGAGCTGAGGAGATGCCCATGACCGTGATCAACCGTCGAGACTGGGGAGCGCGCGCTCCCCGAGGCGCCTACACCACACTCACCCGCACCCGGGGCGTCAAGATCCACTACACCGGCGACCACGTCGACCCCGCCATCGTCGACGACCACGCCAGGTGCGTGGCCGTCGTCAAGTCGATCCAGAACCACCACATGGACAACAACGGCTGGATCGACATCGGCTACTCGATGGTGGTCTGCCCGCACCGCACGGTCTTCCAGGGCCGCGGCGCCGGACACCTGCCCGCCGCGAACGGCGCCGGGCTCAACTCCGACCACTACGCCGTCCTGGGCCTGGTGGGAAGCTCGGGTCTGACCCGCCCGCCGAACAACCTGCTGCTGGGCATCCTCGACGCGATCGGCTACCTGCGCGAGCACGGCGGCGCCGGAAGCGAGATCAAGGGCCACCGTGACGGCTACGGCACGGACTGCCCGGGTGACGCGCTGTACGCCTGGGTGAAGGCCGGAGCGCCCCGTCCCGGCGCTTCCGGGGCATCCTCGACGAACTGGACGGAGACGACCGTGAACCAGCTGCCCCTGCTCACTCCCGGCGACACCGGCCTCCACGCCAAGAGCTGCTTCTACCTCCTCCAGGCGCGTGGGTACGGCAGGGCCCTGAACCAGGCGACGATCGATCCCAATGTCTACGGCCCGGCGGTCGTCGCCGAGCTGAGGCGCTTCCAGGCCGACAAGGGACTCGACAACGACGGCATGGTCGGCAAGGCCACCTGGCCCAAACTACTGGGCCTGTGACCAACCGCCCATGACCCCCCTGACCTCCGGCCTGGTGGCTTCCGACCACCAGGCCGGAGGTCGACAGCTCCCCGGGCGCACAGCTCCCTGGCACGACGACCGCATGCCTTCCCCGGGCTCATGGGCGGATGGCCCCATCCGTCACCGGTGGAATGTTACGGACGCCCTCATGTGGAAAAGTGTCAGAGATGCGCTTCCACGCGGACCTGCACATGCATTCGAAGTACTCCAGGGCCTGCAGCAGGGACAGCGATCTGGAGCATCTGACCTGGTGGGCGCGGCGCAAGGGCGTCACGCTGATGGGCACGGGCGACTTCACGCATCCGGCGTGGTTCAAGCAGCTGCGTGAGAACCTCGTGCCCGCGGAGGCCGGCCTGTTCCGGTTGCGCGAGGACCTGGACCGGAAGATCGTCCGTACGCTGCCGTCAAGTGTGGCCTCCGCGCGGGTGCGGTTCATGCTGTCGGCGGAGATCTCCACGGTCTACCGGCGAGGCGGGCGCACCCGGAAGATCCATCATCTGGTGTACATGCCCGGGTTCGAGGCGGCCGAGGCGTTCAACCTCAGGCTCGGGCAGGCAGGCGACCTGGGCTCCGACGGCAGACCTGTCGTCGGCCTCGACTCACGCGACCTGCTGGAGATCACCCTGGACAGCGGTGAGGGCGCCCATCTGGTGCCCGCCCACGTCTGGACGCCGTGGTTCGGCGTGTTCGGCTCCAAGTCGGGGTTCGACACGGTCGAGGAGTGCTACGGCGACCTCTCCGACCACATCTTCGCGCTGGAGACCGGGCTGTCCAGCGACCCGGCGATGAACCGGCGGGTCTCGGAGCTGGACCGCTACCGCATGGTGAGCTACTCCGACGCCCACTCTCCGCCCAGGATCGGGCGCGAGACCACGATGTTCGACACCGATCTGGACTACTTCGCGGTCCTGCGCGCGCTGCGGACCGGCACGGGATACGAGGGGACGGTCGAGTTCTTCCCCGAGGAGGGCAGGTACCACCTGGACGGGCACCGCAAATGCGGCGTCCGGCTGGAGCCGGAGGAGACACGCAAGCTCGGCGGGATCTGCCCGGTGTGCGGCAAACGGCTCACGGTGGGCGTGCTGAGCCGGGTCGAGGACCTGGCCGACCGGCCCGACGGCGTACAGTCCGGCGAAGACGCCCCCTTCCAGAGCCTCGTCCCGCTTCCCGAGGTCGTCGGCGAGATCCTGGACGTGGGACCGACCAGCAAGAAGGTCGCCGGGGAGATGGACAGGCTCGTCGCGGCCCTGGGCTCCGAGCTGAGGATCCTCCAGGACGTGCCGGTCAGCGACCTGGAGGCCCGTCTGCCCTCGCTCGGGGAGGCCGTCGGCAGGCTGCGCCGAGGCGAGGTGATCACCGATCCCGGATACGACGGCGAATACGGGGTGGTCCGCCTCTTCGAACCCGGTGAGCTGGAGCGGGCGAGCGCGGCCAACACGCCGTCCCTCTTCGAGGACCCCGCTCCGGGCGCCGGCTCGCCGGACGCGGACGAAGCCGACACGGACAGAGCCGACGCAGACGAAGCCCACGCGAACGAAGCCGACGCGAAAGGAATCGACACGGAAGGAGTCGACACGGAAGGAGTCGACACGGCCAGGACCGGGAAGCTCTAACCCGCGACCTCCATCGGCCTGCCGCCGACCTCTCCCGCCGGAGGCTCCGCGACGTCGGCACGCGCGCCCCTCCTGCGGCTCCGCCGGCGTGACGGGATCCGTTCGAGGGGCAGGAACGCGGCCAGGCATATGACGTGCGGGAGGAAGTGAATCGTGATCACCGCCCAGGTCATCGCGTGGAAGCCCAGGAAGAACAGCACTCCCGCATAGAGCGGGCGGCCCCGGAGGAACAGCAGCGCCGGGGAGGCCGTCTCGGCCAGCAGTATCACCCACTGGCTGACGAGCAGGGCGTTCGGGACGCCCGCCAGGAACTCACCGAAGAAGGTGCCGCGCCTGCTGATCGCCCACTGGAAGGTCGCGCCGTTGGGCCATTCCCAGCCGCCGTGCCGGATCTTGGCGTAGGCGGACAGGAAGTAGGCGGCCACGACCGCGATCTGGACGCACCGTACGGCCCAGCCCGCCGCCTCCCGGCTCCGGGCTCCCACGGTGGGCAGGACGAAGAGCGCGACGATGAGCGCCAGGTGATCGTGGTCGACCTTGCCGTAGGACATGGCGAGCAGGGCCCAGTAGCCGTAGCCCAGCGCCGCGACGTATCCCGCCGCGCGCGGCGCCCGCCGCAGGACCGCCGCCAGGCTCGCGACGACCACCACCGCGAACAGCGGGTACACCAGGGCCGGGCTCGCTCCCGGAAGGTGCAGCAGGCGGGCGACCAGGACCGGCTGGTAGCCGGACGTCGTGTGCACGTGGCCCCAGACGCTGCCGGTGAACAGCAGCATGTCGACGGGCAGGAAAAGGTAGACGATCGTGCGCAGCACGGTGATCCGCCGCACCGGCACGGGTTCGAACCACCAGCGGTTCAGCGCACCGACCATGACACCCTCTCGTCGTCGCGGGTGGACACCGGGCGGCGGTCCTTCAGCGTGATGACCCTGGTGACCAGGCGCAGCCTGATCGGCCGGGGGTCCTGAGGCCGCAGCCGGGAGTAGGTGTCGGCGAGTCCCTGCAGCAACGAGGGGTCCCTTTCGTAGCGGGTGAGCTGGGTCTCCAACTCGGCGCGGCGGACCCCGACGTAGTAGGGCTCGATCGGGATCTCCGTACGGCCGCCCGACGCGGTCTCCGACTGCAGGTGGAGCGATCTGATCTCCCCGTCAGGCGGGACGCTGAAGGCGTACTGCACCATCGGCCCGAACGGGAAGAGGTCGTCACCGCCCGCGACCGTGCCGTACAGAAGCACCGCGAGGACCATTCCGGAAACGATGACACGCCACGCTCTCGCACCTGCCGACAATTCCATTGAGGCCCGCCCAACAATTCCTTCTCGGCACTGTGACCTCGGCTGGGAAGCCTTACGGGACACCGGGTGCCACTTCGACGCAGACCGTTGTTCGAAATCCTTGAACTACGATCGGTGAGGGGAGAAACACGAGCTGAACACGGGGAATCCCATCCCGGTCACCGCCTTCCTGAGCCGCCGTGGAGAGATTCCGGCTGCCGGGATCGGCAGTATTGTGCCGTACGGCGAAGTATCTCTGCATGCAAATTGCCCGAATCTGTCACGATGGCCGTCCCGCTGGTTTCGGAAACGGCGAAAAAGGCACGGTGCCGGGCTTCGCGCTTTCTCTCGGCCATGCGTGAACGGCGACGCACGAATATTTCGCCCGTGTGTCCCGTGTGTTCGATTCGATTCCCGTCTCGGCGGCGACGACCGGATCGGGGGAACGGACGGACGAGCCGGTCGCCCCCCTCCCCGACGGGGACGACCGGCTCTAGTGTGTTCGAGGCGGGATGACGGGGCCGCCGGAGATCGGGTGCGCGTTCTCCGGCCGGCGACGTCGGCCTGTCGCGTGGCCGACCCGAACATGACGGAGGACTCTCACGTGATCGACGCCGAGACCGGTTGGTACTTCATGCACGCCTCCGTCAAGGCCGTGGTGCTGGTGGAGGGCGAGGTGCTGCTCTGCCGGAACCCCCGGGACAAGTGGGAGCTCCCGGGCGGGTGGCCGTCGAAGGAGGACTCCAGCCTGGCCGACGTGGTGCGGCGCGAGGTCCACGAGGAGAGCGGTCTCGACGTGGTGGTCGGCCCGGTCGTCGGCGCGGAGATCATGACCATCGGGAGGTCGGGGAAGGTGCTCATCGTGGCGTTGCGCGCCACGGTGGAGGGCCCTGCCGCCCCGAGGGTCAGCGACGAGCACAGCGACGTCCGCTTCTTTCCCGCCGCGGAGCTTCCCGAGGACCTCGAGAACGGATACGCCGACCTGATCGCCGCGGCGGTGTCCCTGCCCGCCTGAGCCGTACGGACCTCCGACCCCGGCCACGAGCCGCGTCTGAGGGCGCTGGTCGGCGGGACCGTCAGGGCGGTGGCCCGCCGGCGCTCTTCGCTGCGGCGACCGGCGCGGGCCGCCCCGGCGAGGGCCCTCCACCGGCCTTCGGCCGCGCCGGGCGCACCCCTGGGCCACCCCGGCTCGCCTTCCTACCTCTTTGGAGGACTCGACGACCCCTTCATGTTGGGTAACCGTGGTATAGGCATGAAAAATTAGGGCTTCACGTTATAGAGAAGACGATGTTAGGTATTTGCGTTATAGGGAGAGCATCCCGACGAATGCTCATACCCAGGTCGAGAAAGCAGCATTTCGCGCCCCTTTTGGTAACGCTTCGATAACGCTTCGTCGTTCACGACCTGCATCGTTTACGGAAAGTCATAGTGGCATTGACTGGATCAAAGCCAGCGAGAAGCCGGATCGCCGCAGCTAGAGCCCGGCGACACGGACGACGAAGACACGGACCGAGAGTAAACAATCACGCTTCGTAGGTCTTGACCTTTTTAATCCTTTTCTGGATCAATCATGAGGCTTCATCTCGCCCTATATCGTGGCCCGGAGCCAGAGTGACGCCGCTACCCCCCGACCCCCCGCGGGCCCGAATCACCCGGGCCCTCTCGAAACGCGGGCACACGGGGCTGCTTCACGCGGTGGGAGCGGCGCTGGCGGTCGTGATGGCGATGACGCCGTGGATCGAGGCGATCGTCCCGTCGGTGGCCCGGAGCATGTCCACGGCGTGCGCGGCCTTCCACGAGAGCGACCGGTCGCCGGAGCTCTCCTCCGACGGCCACGCCACGGCCGCCGCGATCACGAGCCACCTGGTCGCCACGGCGCTTCACAACGGGCAGTCGACGTTCCAGAACGACTCCAGAGAGGTCAAGGACGACTTCTCGGACACCGTGGCGAACGAGTCCCGCGTCCCCGTGCGGAGCGTCGCCGTCGCGGCCCATCGGGGCGCCCCCTCGGGAACCAGCCCGAGGGCGGGCGCGGCGCGCGGTCCCCCGGTGCGTAAGGAAAGCCTGCGAGCAGGCACTTCCCGTACGCACCGCCTCCTGCCGAACACGGCAGGAGTGGACCGCCCACGCTCATGTGAGGACCCCCGTGACGCCAGAACGGCAAGACCTGAAGACCCATGACGACTTAGCCGGCGCGCCCAGACGCGCCTTCCAGAAGGCCGACGTGAAGTCCGGCTTCCTGGTTTTTCTCATAGCGCTCCCCCTGTGCCTGGGGATCGCGCTGGCCAGCGGGTTCCCGCCGGTCGCCGGAGTCCTGACGGCGATCATCGGCGGCGTCCTGGTCAGCCTGCTCGGCAGCGCGGCGCTGACCATCAAGGGACCGGCTGCGGGCCTGATCGTGATCGCGCTCGGCGCGGTCCAGGAACTCGGCGGGGGCGACCTCGCGGCCGGCTACCGGCGGGCGCTGGCCGTCGGAGTCGTCGCCGCGATCATCCAGATCGTCTTCGCGCTGTGCCGCGTGGCCACGGTCGGCGTGGCCATGTCCCCCTCCGTGGTGCACGGCATGCTCGCCGCGATCGGGATCATCATCATCTCCAAGCAGGCGCACGTCGCGCTGGGCGTCAAACCCGAGAGCAAGGAGACCCTCGGCCTGATCGCCGAGATCCCGCACAGCCTCGTCACCGCCAACCCCCGCATCCTGCTGCTGGGCGCGCTGGGGCTGCTGATCATGTTCGGCATGCCCCTGATCCGGGCCCGGTGGGCGCGCGCCGTGCCCGCGCCGCTGGTGGTGCTCGCCGTGACCGTGCCCGTCGCCCTCTGGTTCCACCTGGGCACCCCGCACGACTACCGGTTCATGACCGGGACCTACCACCTGGGCCCCGAGTTCCTCGTCCGGCTCCCCGGCACCCTGCTCGACGCCGTCGCCTTCCCCGACTTCTCCATGATCCTCACAGGGACGTCGCTGAAGTACGTGGTGATGTTCGCGCTGATCGGCACCATCGAGTCCACCCTGACCGTGCTCGCGGTCGACTCCATGGACCCCAGGAAGCGGTCCTCCGACCTCAACCGCGACCTGCTCGCCCTCGGCGGCGGCAACCTCGTCTCGGCCATGCTCGGCGGCCTGCCGATGATCTCCGAGATCGTCCGCAGCAAGGCCAACATCGACGCGGGCGCCACCTCCCGGTGGTCCAACTTCTTCCACGGCGTGTTCCTCCTGCTGTTCGTCGCCCTCCTGCCCGGTCTGCTCCAGGCCATTCCGCTCGCCGTCCTGGCCGCCATGCTCGTCTACACCGGCACCCGGCTCGCCTCGCCCCGCGAGTTCGTCCACGCGGGAGAGGCCGGCCTCGACCAGCTCGCCCTGTTCCTGACCACCCTGCTGGTCACCCTCGCCACCGACCTGCTCATGGGCGTCGCGGCCGGCCTCGCCCTCAAGATCGTCCTGCACCTGCTCCGCGGCGTCCCCGTGGCCGCCTTCGTGCGCCCCCGCGCCGAGGCCACCCGCACCGGGAGCACGCTGCACGTCCGCGTCCCCGGCGCCGCCATCTTCACCGCCCTGCTGCCGCTGCGCCGTACGGTCGACAGCGCGGGCGGCGGCGGCAAGGACGTCACCGAGGTCGTCGTCGACGTCGAGGACGCCGTCCTGGTCGACCACACCTTCCTGGCCGGGCTGAAGACGATGGCCCAGGAGTGGCACGGCACCCTCACCCTGCGCGGGCTCGACCAGCTCACCCCCGTCTCCGCGCACCCGCAGGCGACCCGGCGCAGGAGGCGGGCATGAGTCACCTGGAGGTCGCCACCCGCCCGCCGGTCGACGACCCGTCGACGAGCGTCCCCGACCTGGTCGAGCGGGCGGCGAGACTGCTGCCCGACCAGGCTCCGCTGCAGACTTTCGTCCATCACAACACCCTGCACGCGTTCGAGCACCTCCCCTTCGACGAGGCCGTCGTCAGCGCGGCGCGTGTGTTCGGCACCGAGCCGTACCAGAGCGAGGCCGCCTTCCGGGGCTTCCTCGCCTCGGGGCGGATCCGTCCCGTGGACATCGAGGAGGTCGTCGGGGCGGAGGCCGGCGACCAGGCTCCGATCGTGCCCGGCGGTCCCGTTCGCGACCGGTTCCTGGCCATCCGGCTCCAGCACCTGTTCGAGGTCCCCCGGGGCCCCGCCCTGAGCTGGCTGCTCCTGGAGACGGACCAGCGGACCCGGTTCGCCGACCGCCTCGACCCTCGGCGGCACGCCGAGCTGCTGGCACAGGCCAGGCGTGACTGGAGCGGACCCGCGACGGCCGAGCCCGATCCACGGGCGCTGCAGGCCCGGCTGCTGGACGACCTGTGGAACCGGCTTGAGAAGGCGGCCCCGCACGCTCACGGCGACGACGCCCCCGTGACGCGCAGACGCGACCAGATCCTCGCCCTGACCGGCCAGGACACCGACGAGCTCGTCCATCCGCTGCTGATCCGGCTGTCGGCCGCCTTCCTCGACCAGGGGATCGCCTACTGGCCGATGCCGGAACGCGGGCTGGGCCTCCTCGGCGCCTTCCGCTGGCTGTACGGCCAGGCGGGCGGCCCGCCCGACCGGTTCCTGCGCGGCATGGGCCCGGAGCTGAGACGGCAGGAGTCCGAGGCCTGGACGGCGGAGCGAACCGTCGTGTGGGCCCTGAAGGAGCTCGCCGTCCCCGAGGCCGACTGGGGCGCGGCGATCCAGGCGACCCTGCTGTCGCTGCGCGGCTGGGCGGGCATGATGCGCCAGTTCGAGCACCGTCCCGACCGCGCGCCGGTCCAGGCGCACGCCGCACGGCTGATCGACTACCTGGCCGTGCAGCTCACCCTCGACGCGTACGCGGCGCGGCACGCCGTGGTCGAGCATCTCGGCAGGCACGCCGCGGTCGCCGACCTCGACAGGCTCACCGGTTCCGGCGGGCGGACGGCCGCGGCCGCGCGTCCCTGCCTGGAGCTGGTCTACGAGGCGTTCGTCCTGGCTCAGGTGATGCCGGTCGACACGGCGGTGTTCGCCGAACAGGAGCACGCGAGGGCCTGGATCGAGGCGGTCGCCTCCTGTGACGCGACCGAACGGCGTCGCCTGCTGCACCTGGCGTACGAGCGGCGGCACCGGGTCGGGGTGCTCGACGCGCTCTCCGCGCACCAGGAGGTGGCGGCCGGGGCCGCCAGGACGCCTCCCGCCCGACTGCAGGCCGTGTTCTGCATCGACGAGCGCGAGGAGTCCCTGCGCAGGCACCTGGAGGAGCACTTCCCCGAGGTGGAGACCTACGGCTACGCCGGTTTCTTCGGGGTCGCCATGACCTACCGGGGCCTGCAGGAGGTGCGCGCCCGCCCGCTGTGCCCGGTCGTCGTCACCCCCAGGCACCTCGTCGTCGAGGAGCCCGCGGGCGCGACGGGGGCGGGACGGCACGCGGTGCCGCCCCGCAGGCGAGGCGTGTGGGGCAGGCGACTCACCGTGGGCAGCAGGACCCTCGCGCGCGGGAGCGTGATCACGCTCGGCCTCGGGTTCGCCCACGTCGTCTCCCTGGTCGGCCGCTGTCTCTTCCCCCGGCTGTTCCACCGCTGGTCCCAGCGCCTCGACCACGGCGCGGGAGCCGCGCCCGTCACCCGGCTGGCCCTCGAACGCGCCGTTTCCCCCGCCGTTTCCCCCGACACGTCCCCCGCCGAGTCACCCGTCCGGGACGCTCCCGCGCAGGAGGACGGCGACGGCCTGCTGCGGGGATACTCCGTGCCGGAGATGGTCGACGTGGTCTCGGCGGCCCTGCGGACGATCGGGCTCGACCGGGCGCACGCGCCCGTCGTGCTGATCGTCGGGCACGGCTCGTCCAGCCTCAACAACCCGCACGAGTCCGCGCACGACTGCGGCGCGACCGGCGGCGGGCGCGGCGGCCCGAACGCGCGCGCGTTCGCCGCCATGGCCAACCACGCCGGGGTGCGCGAAGGCCTGCGCGACCGGGGAACGGACATCCCGGACAGCACGTGGTTCGTGGGCGCCTACCACAACACCTGCGACGACTCGATGACCTACTACGACGAGGACCTGGTGCCCGAGCGGCGCCGTCTCCAGGTCCGCGAGGCGAAGGAGGCCATGGCGGCGGCGTGCGTCCTGGCGGCCCACGAGCGGTGCCGCAGGTTCGAGTCCGCGCCCCTCGACCTTCCGCTCGACGCCGCGCTCGCCCACGTCGAGAGCCACACCGTCGACCTCGGGCAGCCGAGGCCGGAGTACGGGCACGCCACGAACGCGGCGTGCGTCGTCGGGCGGCGCTCGCGGACCCGGGGGCTCTTCCTCGACCGGCGCGCCTTCCTCGTCTCCTACGACCCGGACGGCGACGCCTCGGGCGACCTGCTGACGAATCTGCTGCTCGCGGCCGGGCCGGTCTGCGCGGGCATCAACCTGGAGTACTACTTCAGCTACGTGGACCCGGCGGGCTACGGGTGCGGGACGAAGCTGCCGCACAACATCGTCGGGCTGTTCGGCGTGATGGACGGACACGCCTCCGACCTGCGCACAGGCCTGCCCTGGCAGATGGTCGAGATCCACGAACCGGTACGGCTGCTGCTGGTCGTCGAGGCGGAGCCGGAGCGCCTGACGGCGATCCTGGAGGCGCACGCGGGCCTGCTCCGCCTCGTGGCCAACGGCTGGATCCAGCTCGTGGCGTGGAGCCCGGACTCCGACGCGATGCACCTCTTCCGGCGGGGCGGCTTCGTGCCGTACACCCCGGAGAGCACCGAGTTCCCGACCGTTAACCGCTCGGCGCAGTTCTACGCGGGCAACCGGGGGCATCTGGGGTTCGCCCACGCGACGGCCGCGTTCGGCGCCGCCCCCGCCGAGGGGGCGAACCTCACGGGGACGACGCCTTCCCCGACGTCTTCCCCCTCCGCGGCGCACGCCCGGGAGGCGCTGTGAGCACCGCGGTCGAGCGGTTCCTCCTTCTGTCGATCGTCGGATTCCCCCTCCTCGCGTTCCTGCTGCTGGCGGTGTTCGCGTGGCGGGGAGGCCGACGGGCCGAGTGGACCGTCTCGACGGCCGTCGCGCTGGCCTTCGCGCTCGCGACGGCGTCCGCGATCGTGCTCGTCTGCCTCATGGTGAGCGGCGGCGAGCGGGTGCTGACGGTCTCCGTCGGCACCTGGTTCGGCACCGGGGAGTCGGAGTTCCACCTGCTGCTCGTCGGCGACCGCCTCTCGCTCCCCTTCGCCGTCCTCATGGCGCTCCTCGGCGGTCTCATCGGCGTCTTCTCACAGCGCTACCTGCACAAGGAGCCGGGCTACCTGCGCTTCTACATGCTCCTGGCCCTGTTCGGCGCCGGTGTCGAGCTCGTCGCCCTCTCGGGCGCGCTCGAGCTCACGTTCGTGGGCTGGGAGCTCGCGGGGCTGGCCTCGGCGTTGCTGATCGCGTTCTTCCACGAGCGGCGCAAGCCCGTCGAGCACGGCCTGCGCGCCTTCCTGACCTACCGGGTGTGCGACGTGGGACTGCTGGCCGGCGTCGTGTGGCTGCACCACGCCACCGGCTCGTCCACGGTGGTCGGCGCCGAGGCTCTCGCCGAGGGCGCCGTCCCGGGCGACACCGGATGGGCGGCCTTCCAGGCCCCCGCCGCCGCCCGGGACGCCCTCCTGATCGGGCTTCTCCTGTTGTGGGCGGCGATGGGCAAGTCCGCGCAGGTCCCCCTCGGGGGCTGGCTGCCCCGAGCCATGGAGGGGCCGACGCCGTCGAGCGCCGTCTTCTACGGCGCGATCTCCGTCAGCCTGGGGCCGTACCTCCTGCTGCGCACGGAGTCCGTCTGGACGGGGGCGCCGGGAGCGCGGATCGCGATCGTCGTGGTCGGCGCGCTGACCGCCGTCCACGCCACCCTGGTCGGACGCGCCCAGACGGACATCAAGAGCGCCCTGGCCTACGCCTCGATGACCCAGGTCGGCATCATCCTGGTCGAGGTCGGGCTCGGCCTGCGCTATCTCGCGCTGGCACACCTGATCGCGCACGCCGCGTCGCGCAGCGCGCAGATCCTGCGCTCGCCGAGCCTGATCCACGACCACCACCACCTGGAACAGGCGACGGGCAGGCCGCTGCCGCCCACCGGAAGGCATCTGGACCGCGTCGTCCCCAGGGGCGCGCAGACATGGCTGTACCGGTACGCGCTGGAGCGAGGCTACTTCGACGCCTGGCTGCGTGACCACGTGGTCGGCGGGCTGACCCGCCTGGTCAGGCGGGCGGACTCGCTGGACGACCGGTGGGCGGGACTGCTCAGCGCCGGCGCGGTTCCCGCGAGCCGCACCGGGACGCGGGACGGTCTCCGGGACGGCCTCCGGGACGGGATGGTCGCGGCGGCCAGGGACAGCGGAGCGCCCGCCACGGCACGAGGAGAGCAGGAGACATGATCGCACTGGTTCCGCTGCTGGTGGCAGCCCTGTTCCTGGTGTCCTCCGTCGTCGTCGCCCGCATGGCCGATCCGCGGGGCGCGCGCCGTACGGCGGTGTACTGCGCGACGGCCGCCACCGCCGCGACGGCGCTGTCGGCCGCGCTGCCGACGGTCAACCGGTTCGCCTCGTTCGTCGAGGGAAGGCAGGTCGCCGGCCTGACCGTCGTCGCCGCGCCGGACGGCGCCGTCAGACTCGTCGGCCTCGTGACCTGCGCGGCGGGCCTGCTGGTCGTCGCGATGAGCCCGCTCGCCTCCCATCCGCCGGCGACCACGGCGCGGATCCTGCAGCTGCTGGCGGTCTCCTCCGGTTTCGTCGCCGTCCGGCACGAGGCGGTCTCCGTCGTGCTGTGGGCGCTGTCCGTCTGGCTCGTCTGGGCCGGGTTGCGCGGACGTGACGGCGGCCTCGGAGATCACGGCGGCAGGGGCGACGGCCTCGACCGCCTGTTCGCCGTGTACCAGGTGCCGGGCGTCCTGCTCTTCGGCGTGGGCACGGCGCTGACGGCCACCGGCTGGCGGGCGACGGGCACGGTTCTCGTCGTGCTCGGGATCATGATCAGGTTCGCGGTCATCCCCCTGCACAGCTGGTACCCCAGGTTCGTCGAGCAGGCTCCGCTGGGAGTCGTGGTCGCGTTCGGCACCGCTCCCGTCGGCGTGCTCGCCCAGCTGGATCTGCTGACCGCTCCGCCGCCCGCCTCGCTCGCGCACCAGGTGGCCCTGGTCTGCGGCCTGACCGCCCTCGTGGCCTCGGTGTTCGGGGTGGCGCAGCGCGACGCCAGGCGCGCGCTGGCCTTCCTGATGATGAGCCAGACCGGGCTGGTCGCCTGCGGGCTCGGCAGCGGTTCACCGGCCGCGGTCTCCGGAGCCGTGCTCACCTGGCAGGTCTCCGCCCTCGGCGTCTCGGGATTCGCCATGGCCATGGCCGCGCTCGAGGCGCGGCGCGGCGCGCTGTCGCTGGTCACGCCCGGCGGGAACTTCGCCAGGACCCCGCGCCTGGCCGTGGCGTTCCTGCTGTGCGGGCTCGCGACCGCCGGCTTCCCGCTGTCCCTCGGGTTCACGGGCGGCCACCTGCTGATCCACGGCTCGGTCGCCGAGTCCCCGCTGGTCTGGCTCGCGCTGATCGGGGCCGTCGGCGTCAACGGGATGACGGTGATGCGCTGCTTCTTCGCCCTGTTCGCGGGCAGCAGGACGCACTCCGGCGAACGCGATCTCGTCCCGCTCGAGACGTACGCGCTGACGATCGCGATCGGCGCGCTGCTGATCGGCGGCGTCTTTCCCGTGGTCCCGTGAGTCACCCGCCCTCGTGAGAGGGCGGGTCGCCCGTCCCGGTGAGAGGAGAGACTCCGCCTCACACCGCTCGCCGGACCGGGACGCGCGTCGCCGTCGAGAGGCGGCGACGCCCGAACTCCGGACGCGAAGGACTACCGGTTGGGAAGTTCCTCCACGCTCTCCTCGGCCCTGTCGTCCGCCGTGGAGCCAGCGCCAGCGCTGAGCTCCTCGCGCAGCCGATCGAGGTCAATCCCGTGGCTGCTGTACTTCAGCTCGCGCGCCACCTTCGTCTGCTTCGCCTTGGCTCGACCCCGCCCCATTGGCTGTACTCCCTCACGCAGGTCGTGCTCGACCTCTTGTCACCGTCGCGTTGCCGACGATTCCAGCCTGGCGCGGCAGGTCAGGCTGTGCTCGCCGGTACCCGTACCCAGCGGCGCCCTGCCTCATCCTCGATTCGACCGGGATCGGGGCTTGCCGGGCGGCGTTGGGGAACAGAACACCGGCTCATCCTACCTAGAAACCTGACGATTTGAACAATTATGCAATTTGCCGGATTATAAATGTCTTGTGTTCCTGGATTGGGTGCAGGGGGTTGACGATCCGCGGAAAGCGGGCGGCCTGAGCGGGTTCGCGGCGGCGCCGCGGGCACGCGCAAACGGAGCCGACGGGACCGCATGACCATGACGGTTCCGCTCTACCAGGCCAAAGCGGAATTCTTCCGCACGCTCGGACATCCGGTCCGCATCCGGGTGCTGGAACTGCTGAGGCGAGGCCCCCTGCCGGTCAGGGACCTGCTGGTCGAGCTCGACATCGAGGCCTCCAACCTGTCACAGCAGCTGGCGGTGCTGCGCCGCGCCGGCATCGTGAACGCCACCCGCGACGGGGCGACCGTCGTGTACGCGCTGTCCACCCCGGACGTGGCCGACCTGATGGTCGCCGCGCGCCGGATCCTGGCGGACCTGCTGGCCGGTCAGGGCGAACTGGTCGCCGAACTGCGCGCGGAGACCCACGGGTGACGCGGGCCCCCACGCGGGCCCCCACGCGGGGTCCCTACAGGACGCCGCCCAGCGCCTGCAGCCTTATGCGCACCTCCTCGGCCTCCAGCAGGTCGAGGTAGTCGAACAGGTAGAGGGCCTGACGCCAGAAGATCCGGGCGGAGTCGGAGTCGCGAAGGTAGAAGAACACGTCCGCCATCCGCTTGTGCACCTGGGCCTCGTGGTACAGGTCGCCGATGGTCCGCGCGATGGCGAGCGCCTCACGGCAGACGTCCAGGGCCGGGGTGTACGCGCCGGCCGCGCTGTGCACGTCGGCGATCCCCACCAGGGCCCGCACCTTCTCGTACAGGTCGGCGATCTCGTCGGCCAGTTCCTCGGCCCGCTGGAAGTGGACCATGGACTCGCCGGGAGCGCCCATGCGGAGGTACGTGCTCCCGATGCTGTTGAGGATGTCCGCCTTGCTCCTGCGGTCGCCGGTCTCCTGGAAGGTGGTCATGGCCGTCCGATAGCACTCGAGCGCGGATGCGAACTCGCCTTTGTACTGGTGGACGTCACCGAGGTTCTTGTGGAGGATGGCGTGGTTCTGACGTCCTGCGATCTCTTTGAAGATCTTCAGTGACTCCTGGTACAGCTCGACCGCGTCCCGGTGGTACCCCCGGTGCCGCTGGACGTCGCCCATGTTGTTCAGGGTCTTGGCCTCCCCCCGCCGGTCGCCGACCCTCCGGTAGGCCGCGAGCGCCCGGCCGAAGAGGTCCAGGGACCCCTGGTAGCGGCCGAGGTGCCAGTAGACGATTCCGCTGTGCCCCAGGGCGTCCGCCTCTCCTCTGGTGTCGCGCATGGCCCGGAAGATCGCTCCGGCCTCCTCGTGGTGAGCCAGCGCCTCTCGGTAGCGAGCGGACGCCCAGCTGATGAACCCGATCTGGTCCAGGGTCCTCGCCTCCGCGTGCCGGTCGCCGATCGACCGGTAGACGACCAGCGCCTCACGGGTGTGGCGCAACGCCTCCTCGTGCCAGCCGGTTCTGAAACGGGCGAAGCCGAGGTCGAGCGAGGCCTGGGCGACTCCTCCGACGTCGCCGAGCTCACGGCAGGCGCGCAGTGCCAGCCCGTGGCCCGCCGCGGCGTCCTCCCAGTGCCCCTCGGTGTCGAGATAGCCCGCCATCAGCCGCATCAGCCGGGCGCAGTGGCCCTTCCACTCGTGGGCGGCGGCGTACTCGGCGAGCTGGAGCACGTCGCTCCACTCCTCCTCCAGCCACCGTCTCCCCGGGGAGGCGGACGACTCGCCCTCGTCTCCCCTGTCGGCCTCGCCCGCCTCCCCGCCCGGTTCGAGCGTCTGGACGGCGGTCTCCACGGCACGCCGGTAGTGGTCGAGGAGTCGCGTGACCGCGCGCCGGTTCTCGCTCTCCGAGTCGTCCCGCCAGGCGCGCTCACGCGCGTAGGCACGGATGAGGTCGTGGAAGCGGTACCGCGCGGGCCTCACCTCCTGCAGCAGATGGTGCCGCAGGAGCACGTCGACGACCTCCTGGGCCTGGGCGACGGTGACGTCGCCCAGGACCGCGGCCACGACCACCGTGGCCTCCCGGCACGGATGCAGGCCAAGACGCCGGAAGACGAGCCGCTGTCGCGTGGTGAGGTCCCGGTAGGAGAGCTCGAAGGCGGAGTCGATCTCCCGGTTGTCGCCGTCGAGGCCGTGCGCCGTTCCCGAGGAGCCGGGGAGCAGGCTCGCGCTCTCCGACGGGCCCGTCGTGATGCGACCGGCCCGCAGCGTGATCGCGAGCGGCAGTCCTCCGCAGAGGCGCACGACCTCGTCGACCTTGCCAGGCTCCGTGTCCTCCCCCGCGAGCCGTCTGACGAGCTTGACGGCGTCCGAGGCCGGCAGCACGCCGAGGGAGACGGATCGGACGTCGGCCACCCCGTCGAACCGGGCGCGGCTGGTGACCAGTGTGAGACCGGGCGACGAGGCGCTGATCAGCGGCCGCACCTGCTCGGGCCCCGCGGCGTCGTCGAGAACCACGATCGTGCGCCGGTAGGCGAGCTCGGCGTGCCACACGGACGCGCGCTCCCCCAGCGACCGGGGAATGCGGGAGGCGGGGACGTCAAGCATGCGAAGCAGGGCGAAGAGCGCCGCCGCCGCGTCCAGAGGAGGACGCACGGGATCGTGCGCCCTGAGATCCAGGTACAGGTGCGCGTCGGGGTAGTGCGCCGCGAGGGCATGGGCGATGTGCGTCCCCAGTGCCGACTTCCCCACGCCCGGCATTCCCTGGATGGCCACCACCAGATTGCCGCTGTGGCCACGACGCATCGCGTTGACGGCGTCGATCTCAGGCTCGCGTCCGGTGAAGTGGGGAACGTCGCGCGGGAGCGTGTTGGGCTGCGGCTTGACCCCACCGCGCCGGTAGACGGGGGTGACCGCCAGGTCGGAGTCACCGCCGAGGATCCTCCGATGAAGATCCCGCAGTCTCTGACCGGGCTCCGTCGCCGTCTCCGTCACGAGATCCCGGCGGATCCGCCGGTAGACGCCGAGCGCGTCGACGCGCCGGTCGCTCCGGTAGAGGGCGGTCATGAGGTGGGCGGCGATCGTCTCGTCGGTCGGATGGAGCGCCAGGAGGTGGTGCAGCTCGTCTAGGACCTCCGCATGGCGTCCCATTCGCAGCTCGAGCTCGACGCGTTCCCGTTGCACGTCCCTGCGTTCCTCGCCGAGCGTCCTGGCCATCCGCCGGGCCCATGCCCCCGGGAGCCCGGCCAGCGCGTCCCCCGGCCACAGCTCCTCCGCCGCACGGAACAGCCGGACGGCGTGCTCGGGATCGCCGCTCTCCAGGATGGCCTTCGCCTGACGCCGCAGGTTGCGAAACCGGTGCAGGTCCACCGCCTCGGCCTCGACCGCGAGCAGGTAGGTGGAACCGCGAGCCACGATTCGCACCTTGTCTCCCAGCGCGTCACGCAACCGGCGACGCAGGCGCGAGACATAGCTGGCGAGGGCGTCACGGGCCTTGGGAGGCGGCCGCTCGGCCCACACGTGGTCCACGATGGCGTCGACCGTGACCGTGCGCCCAGGGGAGAGCAGGAGAATCGCCAGTATGAGCTGTTCCTTCGGAGGGCCGAGCACGTGCTCCCGGCCCTCGGCGTGCAGCACGAGGCTCGCCCCAAGAGCGAGCATCCTGAATTCGAACACGCTCCCTCCGGTCGCTTATCTAGCAATCCGGATCAGCACCTGAGCGGAATCTTCTCACGCCAATGAACCTAGATCTACCACCCAAGAACCATGCGTCACGATAGATATGAATTTCGCCGACTATCTCTTATGTCCATGTTCGCGACACGCAACCAGGACTAAATTCCGGATAGCAGGAAATAACGGAAATGGGGCGCAAGAAACCCGCCTAACGAGTATAGTTGCCTCACCCAATGCGCCATAACCACGCATTGGATGACTATCTATACATAGCCAGGAAACGGACAAATGACCAAAATCCTGTCAACGGTTGTCGCGGCGACCGCCCTCGGTGTGGGGCTCCTCGGCACGACGACCACGGCGGCGTTCGCCGAGACGGCGCAGGCCGGAAAAACGGGCGACCGCACGGAACAGCGCAACCTCGTGGCGGTCAGCGCGGCCCCGGGCAAAAGCAGAACCTTCATGATCCACCTCGGTCGGCGAGGACCGGACAAATCCTATACGTTCATGATTACTCCCCCACGGGACAATACGGCGGCCTCCAAGCCCGGCCCCGAGAAGCCTGAAACCTTCATGATCTGATCCACCCCGCACCGACCCCTCCAGGGTCGTGGTCGGCCCCTGGCCACGACCCAGCGACGCCCGCAAGCGAAACGTCATGGTTTTCGCAAGGAAAGCATCCTCCCCGCCATCGCACGCTCGTGCTCCGCGGCCTTCGGAGAACGGCCGCCGACAAGCGAGGGAGAGCGTCATGGCATGCGTCGAACAACCGATCAAAGGCCCCTTTTCCCTGGACGCGCCCAGAGGGGACACCAACAGGGTCGAGCGAACGGCCGTGGTGGTCGTGCACCATCTCGCGGCCGCCACCCGGCTGATGGACATCGTCCCCCTCGTGGAACCTGACCGGCGGGTGCAACTGGTCTACACGGTTCCCCCCTCCTCGGTCTTCGCGGACGGCGCCCACGACTTCCTGCGGGACACCGGAGCCCTGGTGATGCCCTGGTCCCAGGCGACGGAAGTCCGCTTCGACCTGGCCTTCGCCGCCGGCCACGGACTGCTGGAGCGGCTCCGCGCCCCGGTCATGACGTTCTTCCACGGCGCGGGACCGTACTCCTACGTCGGCCGCCGCGAGGGGGACGGGCTCTCCGCGAACCGCGCGGTGACGGGGTTCGGCCTCCAGGGCCTGGTCACGCACGGCCGTGTCATCCCGACCGCGATCATGGTCTCCCACGACGACCACCACCGGCTGCTGGCGGCCGAGTGCCCGGACGCCGCCCCCGCGGCGATCGTGGCCGGGGATCTCTGCTTCGACAGGCTCCTCGCGAGCCGATCACGACGTACGGCCTACCGGAACGCCCTGGGAGCGGGCCCCGGGCAGCGAGTGGTCGTGGTCTCCTCCCACTACGGAGCGGGGTCGCTCCTGTGGGACCACCCCGATCTGCTGTCCAGGCTCGCGGCGGAACTGCCGGCGGAGGAGTACCGGATCGTCGTGGTCCTGCACCCGAACATCTGGGTCTGGCACGGCAGGAAACAGGTCAGGGCCTGGTTCCGGCGACACGGAGAGACGGACGTCGTGCTCCTGCCGCCCGAGGAGGGATGGCGGGGGGCTCTGGTCGGGGCGGATCTGATGATCGGGGATCGCGGCAGCCTGGCCTGTTACGGGGCCGCTCTGGGGCTGCCCGTCACGCTCATCCCCCACTCCGCGGAGGATGTCGTGCCGGGTTCGCAGTTCGCGCTCCTGGGCGAGGTCGCGCCTCGGCTCGACGTGCGCGCGCCGTTGGCCGCGCAGCTCGACTCCGTCGAGCGGCACTGGTCGCCCGCCGACGCCGACGCGCTGCGGGACCGGCTCACCTCCGTCCCGGGGGACGCCGCCCGCCTGATCCGTCAGGCGATGTACCGCCTGTTACGGCTGCCGGAACCCACCGTCGAGGCGCGCGCGGAGGCGGTGCCGCTGCCGCGCCCGCTCACAGCGGCCGATCGATGAACATCGTGCGGGTCTGGAGCGGCGGGCCTGACCGGCACGGCCGGACTCCGCCGATCGCACTGGACGAACACCTGAGCGCGACCTCCGACGAGGCACGCTGGCTGCCCGTCGCCGATGTGATCCTCTGCCCGGACGTCCCACCGTGCGGGGACGGGGAGAGCACGGTCGCGAGGACCCTCGTCCGCCATCCGGGATGCCTGGTCGCGGCGTGCCGTCGCGCCGACGGCGCGGTCGTGGTCGGCTCCCGGGACGGGCAGATCCTCACCTTCGACGAGGCCGAGCCGTGGCGGGCGGCGTCGGCCGCGCACGCCTGGGCCGTCGCGGGCGGACGACTCGAAGATCTTCCCGGCGTGTCGATCATGGAGGTCGGGGGGGATCCTGAGCCAGGGATTCCAGCCTGCGCCGGACCGGTTCTGCTCGTGGCGCGTCGAGCCGGGTGAGGATTTCCAGCGCCCGGCCGAGATGCTCCCGTGCCTGCCGCGCCTCCCCGGCGGCCACGAGGGCCTCGGCCAGATGGGAGCGGACGTTGGCCTGCTCGTACAGTGCTCCGATCTGCTCCGTGAGGGCGAGCGCGTCGGTCAGGAGCCCCCTTGCGGCTTCTGACCGGCCCGCGAGCAGATGGGTCTGTCCCAGGCCGGTCAGGACACGTGTTCGGTTGTAGCGGTCGCCGAGCAGGCCGAACAGCTCCTCTGCCTCCGTCAGGCTCAGGACGGCCTCGTCGTAGCGGCCCGCGTCGCGGTACGCCTCGCCGATCCGGCGTGCCATCAGGGCCACGCCGCGCTCGCGGCCGAGATCCCGGTGGATCAGACGTGCCTGCTCGAAGCAGACGATCGCTCGTTCCGGCTGTCCCAGCCCGAGGTGGGCCACACCGAGGCTGCTCAGCGCCGACGCCTCGCCGATGGCGTGGCCCGCCGCCCGCTCCAGGTCGACGACCTGCGCGCAGAGGGCGACCGCGGTGTCGAAACGATGCAGGTTGAGGTGGGCCGAGGCCAGCGCGAGCAGCATGCGCGGTTCGGCGAGCCGGTTGTCCGAGGCCCTGGCGGACTCGAGTGCCACCTCGTGGGTCCGCACCCAGTCGCCGTAGTGCTTGCGGTTGACGAAAAGGCCCCAGAGCGCTTCGCACATCTGCCAGGTGATGTCGTGCAGCCCCTGCTCATGGGCCTGGAGCAGTACGGCACGCAGATTGGGCAGCTCGGCTTCCAGCCAGTCCAGCGCCTTGGCCGGGCCTTCGAAGGCCGGGTCGGCGGCGTGGGCGGCCTCGTAGCGGGAGCCGAGATGCCAGCGCCCCGGGATCACGACGAGATCGGCGGCGACAGCGGCGCTGAGATACCACTCGGCGATGCGAACGAAGATCGCCTGCCGTTCCTCAGGAGGGTCGGTCTCCACCGCCTTGGCGTACGCGTGCAGGCGCAGGAGGTCGTGGAACCTGAAACGGTCCTCCTCTTCCTGCGCTCCCTCCTCTTCCTCCACCAGGTTGGCCCCCGCCAGCCGGTCCAGGAGACGGAACGCCTCGCCCACCCGGATGCCGCCGGCCGCGGCGGCGACGTGGGAGCCGAAGTCCGTGCCGGGGTGCAGTCCGAGCGCACGGTACAGCCGCGCCTCGTCCTCTGAGAGCATTCCGTAGGAGACGTCGAACACGGCCTGAATCGAGATGTCCTCGTCCGCGCTGAGCACCGAGAGCCTGCGCCTGGCGTCGGCGAGTTCGCGGACGAGACGCCTGATCGACCATTTCGGGCGCAGAGCCAGGTGCGCGGCCGACGCGCAGACCGCGATCGGGAGCCTGCCGCACAGGGACACCAGGTCACGTGCCGCCTCGGGTTCCGCGCTGGTCCTGTCGAGGCCGAGGACCCGTGCCAGCAGCGCCTCGGCCGCGGCGGGGCTGAGCGGATCCAGGTCGATGAAGCGGGCGCCCTCGACGACCAGTCCGGAGAGCCTGCGGCGGGTGGTGACCAGGACCAGGCTCCTTCCCGAAGCGGGAAGGATCGCGCGAACCTGGGCGGCGGAGAGCGCGTTGTCGAGCATGACGATGAGCCGTCGGCCGGCGGTGACGGAGCGGAACATCGTCACCTGTTCGTCGAACTCGGCCGGGACGTGCTCGGGGGCGGTTCCCAGGGCCCTGAGGAACCTTTCGAGGATCTCACCGGCGGGCACCGGAGGATCGGAGGCGAAGCCTCGCAGGTCGGCGTAGAGCTGGCCGTCTCCGAACATGTCGCGGACCTGGTGGAGCCACTGCAGGGCGAGGGAGCTCTTGCCGACGCCGCCGAGCCCGGTGATGACCACCAGCGTGGGTGAGTGAGGGGTCTCCTCCCCCTCGTCGAGCAGCCGGCGCAACTGCGCGAGCTCGTCCTCCCTGTCGATGAAAAGAGCCGGAGCGGGAGCCAGCTGGGCCGGGGCGGGGGCACGCGGACGCGTCCCGACATCGATCCGAACGTCTCCGTGGATGGACTGCGCCTGCACGGCGGGACCCCATACGGTCCCGCCGACCTCATTGGTTACCGGTGCCTCGCGAGGATCTGGGTTTTCCCGTCTGTCGTTGCGTTCGCTCACAGATACGGCTCCCGAGAAATATTCACATTATTAATCCAAAGGAAAGCATCCCCGGTCATATTGGGGGACGAACGACAACCCCCTCAGACACCGTAGCGCAGACCGGTATACCCACCGGATTCGGGATCCATATCCTCGTGCGGTGAACGCGTTTAGCGACCCGCCCTTCGTCCCCGCACGGAGTCGCCGCACGCTCCCGGCGGGTGACGCGGCCGCATGGTGCCTCTGTGGCCCATGTGATTCCTGTCAGGAAACGGCGCGCCCACGGCGCGAGGAGCGCGATAACCGGCGGGACGAAATCAGAACGGAACGGCCGTCGACCGTTTCCGCCACTCCGCCCCAAGGAGGGTCCTGCGGTTTCTCACCACGGAGAACCGATTGGCATGCGGCCCCATATCCACTGCGGCCCGCTTTCGCCGCGCATGGAGTTCACCTGTCGTTTCCCCCCGGTTCTCCGACGACGACTGCCGCGACCAGGCCGAACGCCCACCGTCCGCACGGCTCACGAGCCGGACGGAGTGCCCGTCGCACCGCCCGGGGTGATCGTTACGCTCACGCGCGAGGACGCCGATTCGCGACTCGAATCAGCGCCGCGGACTTCCGTTAAATCGGACGGCCGCCGAAAACGGCCGTGGACGCCGGAACGGAGAGAGCGGACGCCGATGTTCGGCGACGAGGCGTGAAAACGATCCCCCGGCCCCGGGGACGCGTCACCGGGAATGCCGAACGGCTCACGGCGCGACATGAAACACTCCTCCTCTCCCCCTCCCTTCTCATCCGCGGAGGCCGGGTTCATAATCAACACCGATCAATGCCGGTAAACAAGGAAATTCATCGGGCAACAGGACTTTTCCGAAGGACAAGCAGAACACAGGAGAGCAGACATGGATCCGACGACGCTCACCGCGATCATCTCCGCCCTGGTCGGCGGCGTCGCGGGCGAGGCGGGTAAGAATGCCTGGACCTCGCTGGTCACCCTCGCCAGGCAACGGTTCGGAGACGGATCCGGCGAGGTGGCCGCCCTTGAGGAGGCCACCGAGGACACCTCTGAGGCGATCGCCGGGATCCTCGTGGACCGTGCCGCCGCGGACCCCGGATTCAAGGAGTCGCTGGAGTCGTGGGCGTCCCAGGCGGGAGGGATCGTCCGGCAGAGCCACGACGTCTCCAACACCATAGGCGGCGAGGCCCGGATACACGGGACCGTGATCCAGGCGGGTGACGTGTTCGGCTCGATCAACCTGGGCCCTCGCTGACCCGCGAGGAGGAGAACCCCGCACTCGCGAAACCCCCGACGACGTTCGGCGGGAAGCCGGCAGCCGGAAACCGCTCTCTCCGGCGCCCGGCCGTCACACCGGCCGGTCGCGGACGACCGGCCAGCGGACCGGCAGTTCCATGAGCCCCCGGATGAACATGCCGCGGCGCCACACCAGTTCCCCCGCGGGCACGGCGAGCGCCAGGTCGGGGAGGCGGTGCAGCAGCGCGCCCAGCCCCACCTGGAGCTCGGCCCTGGCCAGATGCGCGCCGAGACAGAAGTGCCTGCCGTGCCCGAAGGCCACGTGCGGGTTCTCCTCCCGGTCCGGGACGAACCGGCCGGGGTCGGCGAACACCGCCGGGTCCCGGTTGGCGGCGTCGGTCAGCGGCACGACCACCTGGCCCGCGCGCACCAGGGTCTCGCCGAGCCGTACGTCCTCGGTCGCGACGTGCGGCGCGCCTCCGGTGGCGACCAGCGAGCTCCAGCGCAGCATCTCCTCGACGGCGGGGGCCAGCGCGTCCGGGTCCGCGCGCAGCCGGCCGGCCAGGGCGGGGTCGAGGAGCACGGTCAGCGCGCAGATGGCGAGCTGGTTGCCGGTCGTCTCGTAGCCCGCCATGAGCAGCCCCGCGCCGAAGACCGCGATCTCCTCGCGGCTCAGCCGCTCGGCCTCGGGCGCGGCCAGCAGCTCGGTCAGCAGGTCGTCCCCCGCCTCGCCCGCGGCGATCTCCGCCTCCCTGGCCGCGACCAGGCCGGCGAAGTAGTCTCCCGCCTCCCGGTGCGCGGCGGCCACCTCCTCCCGGGTGAAGCGGGTCGTCGACATCATCCTGTCCACCAGGGGGCGCAGCTGGGACCGGTCGTCCGCGGGAACGCCGAGCATCTCGGTGATCGCGTTCAGCGCGAACGGCACGGTGAAGGCGTTCACCAGGTCGACCGGCTGCGCGCGCGTCTCCAGCTCGTCCAGCAGGTCCCCGGCGAGCGCGCGCAGCCAGGGGGTCTGCCTCCTGGCCCTGCGCGCGGTGAAGGCGTGCAGCACGGCCCTGCGCCTGCGGGTGTGCACCGGCGGGTCGCTGGTGGCCAGCGCCAGCGACTCGGGAGTACGGGCGAACATCGGCCGCCCCGCGAAGGAGGCCCGGCTGAAGCGGTCGTCGGACAGCACCGCCTTGACCTCGGCGTGCCGGGCCACCAGCAGGGCCTCGCTGCCGTTCGACAGCATCACGAGCGGCAGCCCGGGACGGCCGAGCAACTCCTCGTACTCCCGTGGCGGGCGGGCGTCCGGTCCCTCGGGGAAGGGGAACGGGCACGGCGCCGTACCGGTCATGCGACGTCCTTTCCGAGCAGGGCGACCACCAGGTAGAGCAGGAAGCTGGTCAGCAGGAACGCCACGGCGGCCAGCAGCGGCCAGCGGACGGTCCGCGCCCGCCAGAAGCGGTCGGCGCCGAACGCGACGAAGGCCAGCGGGAGCACGACCAGCCAGCCCCACGGCGAGGCGGCGGGGCCCGTCCCCCACGGGCGGGTCAGCGCCAGCGCGACGACCACGGAGACCACGGCGCTGATCACCGCGGTGACCGCGGTCCGGTCCGCGCCCCACAGGACGACGTAGCTGCGCTCGCCGGGACGCAGGTCACGGGTGACCTTGCGGGCGTACTCCAGGTGCAGGAACGCGGTGCTGGCCACGACCAGCGCGGGAACCGCGTGCCAGCTCGGGGCCAGGCCCGTCTGGTTCAGCACCCCGGCGTAGAGGTAGAGGTTGATCAGCACCTGCACGGGGAAGCTCACCCACGCGCTGAGCGCGATGGCGTCTCCCGAGGGCCAGTGCCACCTCTGGTCGACCACCAGCACCAGGAGCGCGTAACCGAGCTGCGCGGCCAGCGCGACCAGGGCGACTCCCCGGCCCGCGTTGAGCGCCAACACCGCCACGACGCCGACCACGATGAGGACCACCAGGTCGGAGACCCGCACGGCGCCGCTCGCCAGCGGCCGTCCCGGATTGTGCTCGCGGTCGTAGTCGAGGTCGCGGATGTCGTCGACGGCCCGCATCAGCAGCAGGTCGACCGCGAAGGTCAGCGCCGCGACCGCGGCCCCGCCGTCCAGGCTCCAGGCGGTGACGCGCGGGTCGGCCAGGGTGAACAGGGCCGTCACGCCCAGCGCCCAGCTCACGCCGTAGGGGAGGTAGAAGGCGGGCGGATAGCTGCCGAGGACGTATCTGCCGAGCCGGGTGATCATCACTGCTCGTCCTCCAGGATGCGCACGGTCCCCTCCGCGCCGTCCAGCTCGACCAGGGCTCCGTCGGGGATGCGGGTGGTCGCGCCGGGCACCGCGACGACGGTCGGCACCCCGAGCAGCCGGCCCGTGATGGCGGTGTGGGACAGCAGGGTGCCGCGCTCGACCACCAGCCCCTTGGCCGCGGTCATCAGGAACAGCCACCCCGGGTCGGTCTCCCTGGCGATGAGAATCCTGTCCTGGCAGGACTCGGGCGGCACCGAGGGGTGCAGCACCACCTTGGCGCGGGCGCGCACGACCCCGGTGCTCGAGGCGAGCCCTCGCAGCAGCCGGGGGTCGGCGTCCCGCGCGGCCGGGGCGGCGTCGTCCTCCTCCGCGGACACCGGCGTGGCCAGCGCGACGCCCGCCGCGGTGAACCGGCGCGACGGCGGAACCGGCAGCGTGGCGTGGCGCTCCCGCTCCCGTCTGCGGTGCGCGGCCAGCGGGCGCAGCTCCGAGCCGGGCAGGGTGCCCTCGAAGGCCCCGAGCACCTCCTGCACGGTCAGGTCGACGATGTCGTCCGCGTCGTCGAGGTGACCCGCCGCCGCGAGTTCCGCGCCCAGCCGGAACAGCACCCCGCGGGACAGGCCGTACAGCTCGGTGCGGCAGAACCTGGTGTCCTCCCGCGCCTTGGTGTGGCCGCGCAACACGGCGGCCAGCGTCCGCAGCACCGTACGGCGCAGCGGGTCGGGGCAGCTCCTGCGCAGCTCCCGTTCCGCCTCCCGGCGGACCCTGAGTTCCTCCGCGCGGCTCCCGGCCACCGTACGGCGCTGCCTGACGAAGGGGCGCACCATGTCCAGCACCATCCACGGCCTCTGGCGGGGCGTCGGCTCCTCCAGCTTGAGGTCGCCCGCCGCGCGGTGGCCGTAGCGGCGCAGGTGCTCGGCGGCCGCCTCGGCGAGCGCGACGCCGTACTCCCCTGCCGCCAGCCGCCCCCACACCTCGCGGGCGGCGTCCGGGTCCTCCGCGCCCAGCACCTGCTCGCGCGCCCGCGCGTCGGCGTCGATCAGCTCGGCCAGCGCGATCGCCGACCGCAGCGCGGCCAGCGAGCGGTTGTCGGGGCCGCCGGAGAGCAGGCCGAGCATCAGGGTGTGGCCGTTCTGACCGGCCCAGCGCCGCAGCAGCCTGTCCAGCGCGCCCGCGACCAGCATGCTGAAGACGCTGTTGGTCAGGGTGACCCCCCAGCGGACCGCGACCTGTGCCCACAGCCGCCGGTAGAAGACGACCAGTTCCTCCGGGCTCCGGCGGTCGATCTCCCGCTCCGCCGTCGCCGCGACCCCGTCCCACCAGCGCAGGAAGTCGCGCACCGCGGCCGGGTGGCCGAGCGCCCCGCGGAGCAGGCCGGGCGCGGCCAGCGCCGCCCGCAGCCGCCACCCGGGACGCGGCGGGACCGAGCGGGGGTCGTCGACCAGCCCCATCGAGTGCTCCCACCAGCCCCTGACGAACTCGAAGGCGGGCATCCGGCCGTGCAGGACGTACCAGGCGTCGAGACGGTAGAAGATCCGGCCGTCGAGCATGCCGACCATCCGGTCGAGATGGTGCGCGTCGTGGCGCAGCCCGCGTTCGGACACGCCCATCCGCCGGTACAGGTCGGTGAAGATCCACCGGTAGAAGTCGCGGGCCAGCGAGTAGGTCAGCGCGCCGGACACCCCCGGATAGCTCTCGGTGATGTTGTGGTTGCTCCACAGCACCCGCCGGTCGGCAGGGGGGCGCGCGCCGGAACGGCCGGTGTCGCCGGAGCCGTCCGAACCGGCGGGGACGGAACCGCGAGAGCCGTTGGAGCCGGGGCGCGCGGCGGGCACTGAAGGTGGCACTGAGGGCGGCACCGAGGGCAGCACCATGGGCCTGGCCTGGACCACGTGCAGTTCCCCGTCCTCGGTGAAGGCGCCCTCGATGTCCTGTGGGCAGCCGAAGTGCAGCTCGATCCGGGTGGCCGCCGCGACGACCCTGCCGATCTGCGCCCCGTCCAGCACCGGCGTCTCGGCCAGCTCCGGCGGCACGTCCAGCAGGGCGGGCTCGGGGGGTCCGTCCGGTGCGGGCGGGCCGACCATCCGGTGCTTGCGCACCGTCTCCGCGCGCACGTGGCCGGTGTCCGGGCTGACGAAGAAGTGGTCCACGTCGGCCTTCTCCTGCACCACGCCCTCGCCGATCCCGTGCGCGGCGGCGATCACGTGCCGGACCGCGCCGTCGCGCGGGTCCCGGGTGAAGGCGACGAAGGAGCGGGTGCCCAGCGCCATGCGCTGGACGCCGACCGCGACGCGCGTCGCGGCGGGGTCGCCGCCCCTGTTCAGCCGGTAGAGCACGGCCTCCGGCTTGTACGCCGAGGCCCAGCAGTCCACGATCCGGGCGAGCAGGTCCTCGCGCGGCACGTACAGGAAGCTGTCGCTCATCCCGGCGAACGGGTCCGCGACGTCGTCCTCGCCGGGCAGCCCCTCCGCGGCCACCACACAGGCCCGTACGGCGGCCAGCCCGCCGGGCCCGACCACCTCGTCGAACGCGGCGAGCGCCCGCTCGGCGACACGCCCCGGCACCCGCAGACGGGCCACCTCGGCGGCGGCGGCCCCGCCCCAGGCCCGCACCGCCTCGACGTCGCCGGGGGACGGCACGGGCGGCAGGCCCTCGCGCACCGATCGGGTGGCCTGGTCGAAGGCGAGCGCCGACAGGCAGTACAGCGGCGGCACGGGGAACCCGGCCAGCCGCATCGACTCCAGCCTGGCGAACTTGTTGCCCACCCGGGCGGCGTCGAGAAGGCCCGCCCCGCTGACGAGCAACCGCGTCACCGGTGTCATGGACGCGCCTCCACCCGGGTCTCGCCGTTCCATCCGTCGATGTGCAGGACCTCCTCGAGCGGCAGGCGCGGGCCGGGCCCGAACCTGGTCCTGAGACTGTGGGCGGTGGGCAGCAGGCCCCCCTGGTGCACCGTCTTCGGCAGGCCGAGCAGCTCCGCCACCTCCTTCTCCCGGTCCAGGTGAACCGTCGTCCAGGTCGTCGCCAGGCCGCGGGAGCGGGCGGCCAGCGCGTAGCTCCACATGGCGGGAAGCAGCGACGACCACACTCCCGCCTGGTTGCCCTCGGGCAGCCGTTCGCTGTCCAGTTCCAGGCAGGGGACGACCAGCACCGGCACCCGGTGCAGCTTCTCGGCCAGGTCGCGGCCGTCGGTCAGCAGGCGGCGGACGGACGCCTCCGCCTCGTCGAGCCGGTCCAGCGCGGGCCCCATGCGGTCGTGGAAGGCCCGGCGGTAGACGTCGGCCACCCGGGAGCGCAGGGCGGGGTCGGTGAGGACGATCCAGCGCCAGCGCTGCCGGTTCGAGCCGTTGGGGGCCTGCAGGGCGAGGCGCAGGCACTCCTTGACCACTTCGAGGTCCACCGGCCTCGTCAGGTCGAGGCCGCGGCGCACCGCCCTGGTGGTGCTCAGCAACTCGTCGCAGGTGAGGTCGAGCGGTACGGCCACGCTCACCACACTCCGGGAACCAGGCGGGGCCTGTCCGCCGCGTACTGACGGTAGGCCGGGATCGCCAGCAGTTCCCGCTCCTCGACGCGGATCCGCCAGCCGATGGCCAGCGCCAGTGCCGCGAACAGCGGCACGCTGGCCCAGTTGAGGAAGAACAGCACCAGGCCCGCGTGCCCCAGCAGCATGCCCGCGTAGGCGGGGTGGCGGATCAGCCGGTAGGGGCCGGTCCTGACGATCATGTGGTCGTCGCGGCGGATCACGTGGTGCGAGTAGAACTGCCCGAGCACCCGCATCGCGACCTGGCGCAGCAGCACGCCGCCCAGGAAGAGCAGCACGGCCGGCACGGCCACGGGGAACGGGCGCTGCCACGGGATCGGCCCGAGGACGGCGGCGGCGACCGTGGCCATGCGGGCGACCCCGTAGGTCACCAGGGTCGCCACCTCGCGGGGCGGGGCGGACGGCCTGCGGAAGGAGATCGGCGTCTCCAGCGCGACCCAGAGCAGGTTGGCCGCGACGAAGGCGGCGGCGAACAGGTGTGTCGGCTCGCCCGCCCTCGTGAGGTGCAGGACCAGTCCGGCGACGTTGATCGCCACGGCGACGACGAACAGCGCGGGGATGATGTAGCCGGTCCAGGCCCGCTTCGCGGCCGTGGTCGGCGGTTTCGAGGACGGCGTTCCGCTCATGCCCGCGGCTCCTTTCCGCGGAGCCTGCGGTAGGCGGCCGGGGCGAGGCACTTGGACTCGTAGGACAACGAGCCGAGCGGCAGGCCGGTGGCGCGGGCGACCACGGTGAGGTCGAAGCTCCCGAAGTTGCCGCGGGCGGGCCGTACCGGCCAGTGCAGCCCCAGCGGGACGGAGCGGCGAACGCCCACGGGCAGGTCGGCTCTCAGCTCCAGCCAGAGCATCATCACGTCGCGGGGCCGTTCGTGCGCCAGGTGACTGGCCACGGTCACCAGTTGTCGTCCCGACTCGATCATCTCCTCGATTCCGTAACGCTCGTCGCCGTGCCGGAGCAGGAAGTGCCCGGACGGCGGGGAGACCGTCGACGCCTCGTACGCCTCCGGGGAGATCACGGGCTCGCCGACCACCACGTTCTGCGGGTCCGCGCGGTGCACCAGGTCCGGCGGGGCCGGTGTCACCGGGTCGCCGCGTTCGGAGTCGCACGGCTGCGCGGCCTGCTCGCGTTCCTCGACCAGTTCGACGGTGCCCGAGCACACCGTGCTGTCGTCCTGCACGACTTTGACGGCCCACTCACCGTCGTCTCCGCCGGAACCGGGCTCCGCGAGCAGGAGCACCCCGCTGCCGAGCTCGCACATCCTCATGAACTTCAGCGACAGCCGGATCCGGTGGTCGCCGCGCGTCCACCGGGAGACGCCGGTGCGGGCCCGCACCAGATCCAGCAGCCCGGTCACCAGCAGCATCCCCGGCACGTGGTCGAGCGGGTGGTCGAAGAAGAACGGGTGGTCCCGGTCCACCCGCAACACGGCGCCGTGCCGTCCCGGCTGCGGGGGCGTCGGCGTGATGACGCTCAGCCAGTCCGACGTCGGTGTGTCGTATGACGTGCCCAGATGTGAATGAGATACCAAGGATCAAACCTCCAGCATGGGCTAGGGGCGGACGCTGTTCGACGGTTCAGGGGCGACCCCCGCCTCCCCTGAACCAGACATGCCATTTGAATCCATGACATGTGTGACCAAAAACTCGAACTGCCCCAGACCAATTCGTTAGCCGATCATCACTACTAAATCGTGATATCGCATCTTCCAAATTGCTCTATTGAGGGAACCGAGTTGACACCCGGCCTGTCGGTCGGATCGGCTGGTCCCGAACGTTCACGACCCCGGTTTCCGGAGAGAGACGCCGGATTCCCAGCGATTCGACCCCTGACTTGCCGGTATTTGTGTCAGGTTCGCGCCGGACGTCCGCACGCCGTTCCGGCGGACCACGGGAGGCGGAACGCACCCGCTTCCCGGAAACCACGGGATCGCGAGCCCTGTCCAGGTGCGGCGGCTCGGAAAACACCGCTTTTCGGAAACGGCGCGTTCCAGAAATCACCCGTTCCGGAAGCAATGAATCCCGGAAATCATCCGCTCCGGAAATGCGTGCACGAGTATCGGGCCGCCCGAAAACCAGGGGAACCCGGAAGGGCTTCGACCAGAGTGACGACTACATATCCTGAAATATCCCCGTAACGGCGACCGGATGTTAACGTTGCGGTGATTTCGGTCGCCCCTGCCCTGCCTGGCTGGAGTTCGCGCCACGGGAACGGGACGGCCCGCAGACCGCGTTTTCGAACACCCGCACCGCTCGTCCTTTCAGGGCTCCCGAAAGGCTCCGTGGAGGAGGCAGACGTGGCCGCGCCCATCACACACGACCAGTGGAAGACCGTACGCACCTCCATCAGGAGGACCGGCGACCGGTTCACCGGGATGGTCTCCTCGTCGTCCGACCCGCACGCGGAGGTGACCTCGGGCTGGTCGGTGGTCGAGACCGCCGCCCACGTGACCGCCATCGCCTGGCTGTACACCTCCCTGGTGCGCCCCGAGGACACCCCGATCCCGATCCCCGCCCTCGAGGCGGGCCTCGAGGACATCACCGTGGACACCATCGACGCGTTCAACGACCTGACCCTGCGGCACTTCGGCGAGCGGGATCCCCAGGCGCTCACCGAACAGCTGCGCGCCCACATCGACCATCTCCTGCGGGCCACGGAGGGCCTCGACCCCGCCCAGCCGGTCGTCTGGCTCGGCGGCTCCCGGGTCCCCGTCGCGGGGGTGGTCGCCCACCTGCTCAACGAGCTGCTGATCCACGGCCGCGACCTGGCCCGCGCCACCCGGAGGCCGTGGGAGATATCCCCGCGGGACGCCGCCCTGTTCTTCGAGCTGTTCATGGTGGGAGTCGTCCACAACGACTCGGGGCGGCTGCTGGAGACGGGAAAACCCGTGCCCGGGCGTCGCATCGCGGTGGAGTTCCGCTCGGCGCACACCACTCCCGTGACGCTGGTCCTGGACAGGGGCAGGGTGACGATCGGAGAGCCGGGCGGCGAGGCCGACGTGCGTCTCTCCTTCGACCCTGTGACGTTCATCCTGATGATGTTCGGCCGCGTCAGCAGACCGCGGGCCGTGCTCAGCGGCAAGGTGGCGATCCGGGGCCCACGCCCGTGGCTGCTGCCCGCGTTCCTCCGCGTGGTGCACATGCCCTGACCGCCGTGCCCCGAGAGGTCAGACCTGGGCGGCGTCCCCGGCCGCCGGGTCGGCCCACCGCCCCGCCTCGCGCAGGACGCCGTCGCGGATCTCCAGGACCCGGTCGGCCAGGGTGATCAGGGCGGGATCGTGGGTGGCGACCAGCGCGGTCACCTTCTCGCTCCGGACCACGGCGCGGATCAGCCTCATGATCTGGCGGCCCGTCTGGGAGTCCAGCTGGCCGGTCGGCTCGTCGGCGATCAGCAGGCGGGGCCGGTTGGCCAGCGCGCGGGCGATCGCCACCCGCTGCCGCTGTCCTCCGGAGAGTTCGTAGGGGCGCTGGTTGACGTGGTCGGCCAGGCCGACGAGGGACAGCAGCACGCGGATCCGCTCCTCGCGCTCGGCCACCGGCGTCCTGGCGAGCCGCATCGGCACGCCGACGTTCTCCGCCGCCGACAGGACGGGAATCAGCCCGAACGACTGGAAGACGAAGCCCACGACGTCCCTGCGCAGGGCCAGCAGCCCCTCCTCCCCCAGCTCGGTGACCTCGTGCCCCGCGACGGTCACCCGTCCCGCGTCGGGACGGTCCAGGCCGCCGACCAGGTTGAGCAGGGTGGTCTTGCCGGACCCCGACCGGCCCCTGATCGCGACCAGCTCTCCCGGGTGCGCCTCGAAGGACACCTCGTGCAGGGCGACGACCTCCCTGGGACCGCTCCGGTAGACCCGGCGCAGCCCCTCGACGAGGACCAGCGGCTCACCCGTCACGGGCTCACCACGCCCCGCCTCCTCCGGTTCCGCCGCCGTCCCGTTCCGCGCCGCCCCCGGCTCCTCACGTCCCACTCTCCGCTCCTCCCGCCTCGCCGTCGGCCCGTCCCGTCCCGTCCTCGGCTCCCTCGGGCCAGACCCCGATGTGGTCGCGCTCCAGCTGCAGGCGGACACGACGCTCCATGTTCAGCTCGTTCATGAAGTCCCTGGGCAGCTGGAGGCGGCCGACGCGGTCGAGCACGGCGTACTCCTCGGCGACGATCCGCCCGTCGGAGGAGGCGCGGCGGAGTGTCTCGCTGCTGGTCCGGCCGTCCCTGATGCCGACGGTCCGGTCCACCTGCTCGGAGACCAGGACGTCGTGGGTGACGATCACCGCGGTGACGCCCAGCTCGCGGTTGGCCGCGCGCAGCGCGGCGAACACCTCCTCGGAGGTCTCGCTGTCGAGTTCGCCCGTCGGCTCGTCGGCCAGGAGGACCTGCGGGGAGTTGGCCAGCGCCACCGCGACGGCCACCCGCTGCTGCTCGCCGCCGGACATCTCGCCTGGCCGCCGCCGCGCGCAGTACCCGACGCCCAGCAGCTCCAGCAGCTCGCCGGCGCGCCCGCGCCGCCGCGCGCCCGCCAGGCGCATGGGCAGCTCGACGTTCTCCGCGGCGGTCAGGTAGGGCAGGAGGTTGCGCGCGGTCTGCTGCCAGACGAAGCCGACCACCTCGCGCCGGTACCTCAGCCGGTCGCGTGCCGCCATCGACAGCAGGTCGACCCCCGCGACCCTGGCGACCCCCGCGGTCGGCACGTCCAGCCCGGACAGCACGTTGAGCAGGGTCGACTTGCCGGATCCCGACGCTCCCACGATCGCGACCAGCTCGCCCGCGTCGATCAGCAGGTCGAGTCCCTGCAGGGCGACCACCTCGACGCCCTCGGTCTTGTAGATGCGCACCAGGTTGTCGCACAGGATGTGCGCGTTCTCCCCGAAGGCGGGCCGGTGCCGTACGGCCTCCGACTCCAGCTCGGCCAGCGAGGACGGCACCGACACGTCGGATATGTCAGGCGCGTCGGGCCCGGTCGGTCGACTCACCGTCATTCTTCTCCTCGGAGTCCTCGAAGGGCGGTTCCCAGCGGGCGGCCGCGGCCGAAGGCCGCGTACGCGAAGGCGCCGAGCATGGCCGCCGCCGCCAGCCCCACGGTCAGCAGGACCGGCGCGGTCAGATCGGCGGGGTAGACCTCGACGGCGAGGCCTCCGGTGTAGGCGCTGAGGTCGACGCCCGGCCCCAGCGCGGCGGGCAGCGCGAGACCGAGCAGCAGCCCGGCCACGGCGGTGAGCACGATCATCGGGGAGATCTCCAGCACGGTCAGGCGGCGGGCCTGTCCCTGGGACAGGCCCAGGGCGCGCAGGTGGGTCAGCGCGCCGGCGCGCTCGGCCCCGCCGGTCACCAGGGCGACGAGCACGGCGGCCAGCGCGTAACCCGCCAGGGCGATCGTGGCGACGGTGAAGGCGCGCTCGATCGTCGCGGTGAACGGCGTTTCCGCGATGTCCTCGAGGACGCCGTCGAGGGTCGTGACCTGCGCCCCCGGCAGGTTCGCGGCGGCCAGGAGCAGCTTGGCGTCCAGGCCCTCGCCGTCGACGAACACCGTGTTGGCCGGGGAGCCGTCCGGCGGGGCCAGGACCAGCGGGCCGCCGCCGTACACGCGGGACAGGCCGGTGACGACCCCGCCGGGGGTCAGCGTGCGCGGGCGCGGGCCGACCAGCTCGATCGTGCCGCGGTTCTCGAGGTCGGGCGAGATCAGCACCGGCGCGTCCGGCAGGACGAGCGGGCCGTCGCGCAGGACGGCCCGGTAGGAGGGGACGTCGACCGCGAGCAGGGTGACCCTCTGCATGTCGGTTCTCATCATGGTGGCGGTCCGCGTCGCGGTGACGACCGCCCGCACCCCGGGGACCCGCCTGATCCGCTCGACCGTCTCCGGGACGACGGGAAGGGCGCTGTCCAACCGGGCTCGGGCGCCCACCTGCTGCCAGGCGGAGGTCGTCTGCGTCACGGTGAGCCCGCTGGAGATCACCGCGCCGAACACCGCGACCGCGAGGGCGGGGAGCAGGATCAGCGCGGACAGCGTGGAGGCGGGCCTGGCCCTGGCCGCGAGGGCCAATCCGAGGAAGGGCACGGCGGGCCGCAGCCTGACGGCCAGCCGTGCGGCCAGGCGCAGCGGATAGGGATAGCAGCGCACCACGACCAGCGCGACGGCCAGCGTCAGCCCGGCGGGCACCAGGAGCAGGAAGGGGTCGGAGCCCCGCTCGCCCGCCTGGGTGGTGAGCCCGCGCGAGCGCAGCAGGTAGGTCCCGGCGAGGGCGAGCACGACGACGGACGCCTCGGCCGTGATCCGCCGCGGCGAGGGGCGCGAGGCGACGACGTCGTCGCGCCGGTCGAATCTCGGCCACCGGTGGGTGACGGCGTGCCCGGCGGCGAACAGCGCGGTGGCGGCCACGACGGCGAGCGGCCCCAGGTGCACGATCGGGGTGACCGGGCCCGGCACCGCGTAGGACAGGGCGTATCCGGCGACCGCCCCGGGCGCCGCGACCGCGGAGGCCGTCGCCGTCGCCGTCGCGGCGATCCGCGCCAGCGAGGCGCCCCTGGCCCGGATCAGGGCCAGGCCGTGGCTCATGCGTTCGGCCAGCAGCCGGACGGCCAGGGCGATCACGCCGAGGGCCACGGCGAGCAGCCCGCCGACGAAGAGGAGGAGCAGGGACTCCGCGACGCGCAGCCGGGTCAGGTGCTCGGTGAGCAGGGCGTCGAGCGCGGTTTCGAGGGAGCCGGGCGAGGGCCCGTCGAGCACGACCGGGACGGCCCCGCGGAAGGCGCTCACCGCCTCGACGAGCCCGGGCGCCCGCAACGTCGTGACCGCCGGGCCGTCGACGCCGATCACCCACCGGTAGTCGGTGTTGCGGTACAGCCTGCCCAGCTCGGGCAGACTCGCGTCGGACACCAGCCCGGTGGCGTGCCAGTCGGGGTGGTCCGCCATCGGCTTGCTGATCTCCATGACCTGACGGACGGCCGTGTTGTGCAGCCAGTAACGGCTCGCCGGGTCCAGCGGCTCGAACAGCCCGCTGACACGGGCCGCCAGTTTCCCGGTGTCGCCGAGCAGCACGGTCGCGCCGACGGACAGCCGCATCTTCTCGGCCGCCTGCCGGGCCAGCGCCACCTCGAACAGCGGCCCGCCGTCCAGCTTGCCGGGCGGCCCCGGCGGGCGGCCCGCGACGTAGCGGACACGCCTGCCGGTGTCCGACAGCCAGCCCAGGTCCAGGTACTGGTAGGAACGCGCCTGGCCGTCCACCGAGATGATGGGGACCTCGTCCTTGTGCACGCCGTAGTGGCTGCCGCCCGTGCCGAGCGGCGTCACGACCGGACGGAGCTCGGCGGGCAGCGCCGCCCTGAAGCTCCGCTCCGCCTCCAGCAGCGCCTCGGGGGTGAGCGGCCTGCCGGAGCCGCTCCGCCGCTGACTGACCACGACCAGGTCGGTACGGCTCGGCTCGCTCCCGGCCACGGTGTCGCGCAGCGCCTCGTCGTAGGCGGACTGCGTGACCTTGGGCACGGCGGCGACCAGCAGACAGGCGCTGAGCACCAGCAGGCCGAGCACGGCGGCGACCCCCCGGTTGGCCCGTACCAGTGTCCAGGGGTTCATCGGTCCTCCCCGATCCGCAGGGCGCGGCCCATGCCCTGACGCCGCAGCACGCGGGCCAGCGCGGCGACGATCGCGAACAGCAGCACGGCGACCGCGGCCAGCAGGGCCAGCGTGGCCGCCCAGGGGATCTCCAGCAGCACCCGCGGGGTGACGGCGGCGGCCTGGCCGGTCAGCACGATGTGCGGGACGACCAGGGAGGCGACGACCACGGCGACCGCGGTGCCCGCGGCCAGGGACAGGCCGATCAGGAAGGCCTGCTCGACCGCGAGCAGCCCGAACACCTGCCGGAAGCCGACCCCGAGGGCCCGCAGGATGGCGAACTCGGCCGTCCGCTCCCTGGCCGCGACGAGGGCGTTGACGACGAAGCCGAGGACGGCGAAGACGAGCGCGGCGAGGAAGCCGAGGGTCAGCGCCCCCCGCAGGCCGCCCGCCAGCGGGTCGTCCCTGAGGCTGCCGGTCAGCGAGGACAGGTCGACCACGGTCACGTCCCACTCGGGGTGGCGGCCGAGTTCGGCGGCGGCCCCGGTGGTCTCCGCCCCGCCCGTTCCCAGCCACCACTCGGTCGGCGGACGCGGGAGGCGGTGGTCCAGCAGGTCCCACGCCTGCATGGTCTGCCAGTCGAGCAGCACGGCAGGCTTGTCCGGAGGCGTCCCGGGAAGCTCGTCCACGATCCCGGCGACCTTGATCACGGTGCTCCGCCGGTCGAAGGTGACCTTGGCCGTCGAGCCCGTGACCAGGTGGCGCCGGGCGGCCAGGTCGTCGGTGAGGATCACCGGCAGCGGGCCGAGGTAGGCGCCCTGCGGAGCGCCCTCGCCGACGAACAGGGCCCTGTCCGGCACGTCCCGCGGCACGGGGACGACCGTGATCCGCTGCGGGGCGAGCGTGTCGAAGGGACCGCGACGCGGCGGGGCCTCGAACGCGGCGGCGAACAGTCCCCGCTCGGTGTCGTAGCTCCGCTCCGTCGCGAGCCCGGCAGCGCCCCCGTGCGCCAGCCGCGTTCCCGCCGCCGGTCCCACCTGGGCGCCCTCACCCGTCTCGATGCGCAGCACGGCCACCTCGTAGCCGGTTCCCACCGGCGGCAGCGGCACGTCGGCGACGATCGCGGCGACGGTCAGCGGGTAGGTCAGCCGCCCGCTCCGCCCGCGCAGGGCCGCCAGGTCGATCGCCGTCTCCCGCTCCCCCAGGCCGGGAGTGAACCGGACCGGGTGCCACGTGCCCTCGCCGTCCGCGACCACCAGCGTCAGCGGGGCCCGCCCGTACGGCTCGGCCAGCGCGGGGTCGTCCGCCGTGAGCCTCGTCCGCACGAGCAGCCGTTCCGGCCTGCCCGGGATCGGCAGGCCCGGCAGCCGGGGGCGCGCCGCGGTGAGCCCGCGCGCGAGCACGCCGACCGGGTCGTCCGACAGGTCGGGACGGAGCTTGAGCATGCCGGGCAGCTCGCTCCCGTCGACGGCGAGCAGGTTGGCCTCCTCGCCCGCCAGCTCGGTCCCGGCCCGGTAGGCCGGGCCGAGCGAGGTCACGCCGGGCAGCGCCGCGTAGGCCGCCGCCCGCCCGAGCGGTCCCAGTTCGGAGTTGTCCGGCGGCGAGGCCACCCGCAGGTCGGCTCCTGCCTGGTGCCTGGCCTGGTCCTCCTGGGAGTCGCGCCAGGTGGCGGTGGTCGTCATGCAGACGACGCCGATCGCGATCGCCATGGTCAGCAGCAGCGCGGGTCCCGAGTAGCGCGCGGGACGGCGGCTGACCTGCCAGGCTCCCAGCGCGGGCGCCAGGTCGACGCGGCGGGAGGTCAGCCGCTCGGCGATCCGGGAGACCGGGGGCACGAAGCGCAGCCCGATCAGGCCTCCGCAGAGCAGGGCGACGGCGGGGCCGGCCACGATCAGCGGGTCGATGCCGAGCTCGCCTCCCGCGGTCGCGGTGACCGGGGCGCCGTAGTGCCGCAGCTGCCACACCGCCAGCGCCGCCACGCCGAGCAGCACCACGTCCGCGCCCGCCCGCTGGAGCAGGCCGTACCGCTCGCCGCGCCCGCGCGTCGCCTGTTCGGTCACGTAGGTGCGGCGGGCGCCGCCCAGCGCGGGCAGGGTCATCAGCACGGCACAGCCCAGCGCCACCGCCGCCGAGACGGCGTAGGCGGCGGGGTAGACGCCCTGCCCGGCGCCGACCTCGATCGGCGTCCCGGACGTCCCCGTCCAGGGGATCGCGTTGACCGCCCTGAGCAGCGGGAGGGCCAGCGGCGGGGCGACCGCGGCGCAGGGCAGTGCGACCAGCAGGGCCTCGCCCGCGGCGAGCAGCGCCAGCCGTACGGCCCCTGCCCCCCGGGAGCGCAGCAGCGCCGTCTCCATCCGCCGGTGGTCGGCCAGCAGCCGAGCCGTCAGCGTCAGCGCGTAGGCGGCCAGCAGCAGCAGCTGCAGCACCGGGACGAGCATGATCGACCTGGCGACCAGGGTCGCGGTGGCGAGCTGGGTGAGCCTTTCCGGCAGGCGGGTGGACAGCGAGCAGCCCTCACAGCCCGGCCGCGCCCTGAGGTCCTTCTGGAGGGAGCCGACCTCGGCGGCGAGGGTCCGCAGCCGCTCGCGCGGGAGCGAGCGGAGGTCGGGCACGGCCAGCCAGGTCACGGACGTGCCCGCCGCGAACCGCCGCAGGAACGTCTGCTCGGACACCATGAGCGGCCCGTGGGTGACGTAGCCGCCGATCTCGACGCCCCGGGTGAGCAGCGTCTGGCCGTTCCAGCGCCCTGAGCGGGGCTCCCGCAGCTCGAAGACGCCGGCGACCCTGACGCGGATCTTCGCCTGGTCGAGCCGTCCCTCGACCGTGAAGACGTCTCCGACGGAGAATCCGGTGTCCCGCGCCACGTTCCCGGTGATCGCGACCTCGACGATCCCGTCCTCGCCCGCGCCGCCCCCTGTGCCGGCGTCGCTCCCGGTCCCGCCCGTCCCGCCCGTCCCGCCGGTCGCGGACCCGGCCCCGCCCGGCCAGGCGCCCCGGACGAGCCGGGCGTGCTCCGCGAGGTCCTGCTGCACGCCGAACCGCAGCAGCTCCGGCTTGGCCCTGCGCTCCTGGCCCGGCATGGAGTAGGAGCCCGACTGGCCGCTCGCCGTCACCGAGACCGGCAGGCCCGCGTAGGTCGCGGCGATCTGCGCGCGCAGGGCCCGGTCGGTCGCGTCGAAGGAACCGGCGTGGACCGGCGCGTTGATCACGGCCCCCGAGGTCTCGATCGGGACCGTCTCCAGGGTTCGGCGGACGCCCGCGTCGACCACCGAGGTGGCGTACACGGTCAGTCCGACGAGCGTGGTGGTGGCGAGCAGGATCGCGCCGAAGGCCGCGGCCAGCAGAAGGGGCTCGCTGAACGCCCGCCGGAACACCAATGCCGTTCGCCCCCGCATGGCACCGCCTCCCCGTGCCGCCACCCCGTTCGTTGTAGGCACATTCCGGGGAAACGACACAGAGAACAAGTTCAGCGTCAATAGAGTGACAGATCCGATATATCGCAGAAACTTATGTGTGATATCGAAATCGTGACATTTACGGCCGTGAAAACGACCGCGAGCCTGAAACCCGAACAGCCCCTGTGACCGGGGCGCCGACCGCGTGCGCGACGAGTCCGTCAGGTCGGGGCGTTCACCCTGAGAGCGGGACGCCGCCGCACGGCCCCGCCGATCCCGACCCTGAACCAGACCGCGTTGCCCGTGTCACCGTGGTGCGCGCCCCAGTCGGTCGCCACCAGGTCGACCAGGAACAGGCCCCGCCCGCCCGCGCCGTCCGCGACCGCCTCACGTACGGCGGGCACGCTCACGGCCGACCCCGCGTCGAGCACCTCGACATGGACCACCCCAGGCCCGACGCCCAGGCGCACCGTCACCAGGCCGTCCTGACGATGCCCCGAGTCGGAGTGGAGGACGGCGTTGGTGACCACCTCGCTCAGGAGCAGCATCACGTCGTCGAGCGCGTCGCCCTGGGCCTTGCCCGCCAGCAGCTCGCGCGCCCACCGGCGCGCCCGCGGTATCGAGGAGGGCGTGCCCGCGAAGGCGCGCAGGCCCAGCGGGCGCACCGCGTCCCAGCGTTCCGTCCATCGCGCGTCCCAGCGCGCGGACCAGCATCTGGCCCAGCACGTGGCCCAGCGCCCAGGCGTCGCCTCCTCGCACTCGCCCTCAAGGAAAACGCACGGATGGGATTGCCGGTGCCCTGTCATGGCCATGTCATGTCCTCGTCATGTCTTACCGCCCACGCGGTGAACCGGACGTCGGCCGTACGGCGAACACAGCGGCTTTCACAAGGCGGCGGCTTTCCCGGACCGTGCTTCTTTCGAAGGCCGGGCTTCCGGAACGTGGCGGCTTACGGAAGCCCGGCTTCTTCGGCGGCACGCCGGCTTTCAGAAGGCGGTCGACCAGGGGTCGATGGCGCCGACGTCGTAGGAGTGGACATCGCGGACCTGGAGCTTCCAGACGCCGTTCCTGTCTCTGTCCGCGTCGTGGGCCGGCGCGGCGGCGGACCGCGTCCGCGTCGCGGACTCGGACTCTCCCGCCGACATGAGGGCGGCGAGGTCGGCGCGACGCCTGGAGGGGTGGTGTCTCACGGAGGCCTCCGTTTCCATCGTGCCGGGCGAGGCCCGGCTGTGGCACGCGGCGGCCCGGCCACGGGGGGGTGGATGGCAGCCGTATGGCAAGCACCATCCGTCACAGCCCGCGCCCGAACAATCCGTAGAGACCTACGTAGGGATACGTGATTGATGTGAAAAGCACGTTGTTCCCAACCCGAATACGTTTCACCTACGCTTTTCACCTCACGCGAAGCGGCAGGGCGATGCGGGACAGGGGCATGCGATGGCCACAGCTCCGAGACATGAGGTTTCCGGTCCGACGCGGGAGGCGTCGTCGACGCTGGTCGGACGCGAGTCCGAACTGGACGCCCTGACCTCCGCGCTCTCGCGGCAGCCCGCCGTGGCGATGATCGAAGGGGAGGCGGGGGTCGGCAAGAGCAGGCTGGTGCGCGAGCTGCTGGCCCGGCCCGCCCTCCGGCGTCTGCGCGTCATGCTGGGCCGCTGCCAGTCGCCGCGGGAGCCGTTCCTCTACGGCGCGGTGCTGGAGGCGCTCGGCGGCCTCCACCGCCCGCACGGCCCCGCCCCCCTCATCGAACGGAGCAGGCTGAGCCCGGTGACCGGCGTGCTGCGCGCGCTGCTGCCCGAGCTGTCGGACCACCTTCCCGAGGCGCCGGAGCCGACGGGCGACCCGAGGTCGGAGCGCCACCGGCTGTTCCGCGCGGTCAGGGAGCTGCTGTCCGAGATCGGCCCCGCGCTGCTCGTCGTGGAGGACCTGCACTGGGCCGACGACGGCTCACGCCACCTGCTCCGCTTCCTGATGGCCGACCTCCCGCGCGACCTCTCGATCGTGGTCACCTACCGGCGGGAGGACGTGCCCGGCGGGGTGCCGCTGGGAAGCGCCTACCGCCCGCCTCCTGGGGCGGCGAGCGTGCTGGTGGACCTGCGGCCGCTCGACCGCGGCCAGGTGCGCGCGCTCGCCTCGGCCATCCTCGGCCGGAAGTCCATCTCGGTGAAATTCGCCACCAAACTCTACGAGCGCACCGCGGGCATCCCGTTCGTCGTGGAGGAGACGCTGCGGGCCCTGCGGAACTCCGCGGGAGCCGTGCACCTCGACGGCGCGACGGCCAGGCAGCTGCTGGAGAACGTCGAGGTGCCGGTACTGCTGCGCGAGGCGATGACGGAGCGGCTCACGGGCATGCCCCTGGCCGCGGTGAGGCTCGCGCAGGCCGCGGCCGTCCTGAACGTGCCGTCGAGTGTGGAACTGCTCCGCGAGGTCGCCGGGCTGACCGAGCAGCGCTGCCACGCGGCGCTGGCGTCCGCGCTGGGGAACGGCGTGCTGTACGAGGTCGACGACTACGCCTACGGCTACCGTCACTCGCTGGCCAGGCAGGCGGTGTACGACACCATCCTGGGATACGACAGGAAGCGGCTGCACGCGCGGGCGCTGCGGGCGCTCGAAGGCCTCGATCCCCGGCCCCTGGTGCAGATGGCCGACCACAGCCACAGGGCGGGGGACGCCGCGCAGGCGTTGCGCTACGGCGAGGAGGCCGCCGACCTGGCGGCGCAGGTCGGCGACGTGTCGACCACGACCCGCCTGCTGCAGCGCCTGCTGGGGACGCCGGGCCTGACCGCGCGGGACGTCGACCGCCTCGCGGTCAAACTCGGGCAGGTCGCGCACACGGGGCTCGACCAGTACGACCCGGTGGCCACGCTGGAGCGGCTGCTGAGCGACCCCAGGCTCTCGACCGCCGCCAGAGGCGAGGTGCGGCTGTTCCTGGGAATGCTCCTGGTGCGCCAGACGGGCAGGCTCAAGGCGGGACGCGCGGTGATCGAGACGGCCCTGGACGAGCTGGAGGAACGCCCCGCCCTGCTCGCCAGGGGGGTGTCCGTGCTCGCCCAGCCGTTCTACGGCACGACACCGCTGGCGGAGATCCTGCCGTGGAGAGATCGGCTGCGGACGTTGATAGAGACGTCCGAGGGAGAGGTGCGGCTCTCCCTGCAGGCCAACCATCTGTCCTCCCTGATGCAGACCGGGGACCCGCACGTCCTGCGGAACCTGACGTTCCTGCCGTCGAGCGCCCCGCTGAGCACGGGCGAGCAGCGGCAGCTGGCGCGGGTGCACTGCAACATGGCGGACGCCTGCACCGGAGTCGGCCACTACCGGCGGGCGAGAACGCTGCTGGAGACGGGACTGCGGCTGGCGATCGACGCCGGGACCCCGTTCGTCGTGAGCACCGCGCGCGCGACCCAGGCCAGGCTCAACTGGTTCCTCGGTGACTGGCACGGCCTGGCCGAACGCGCCGCCGACCTCCTCGACGAGTATCACGACCTGTTCCCCGTGGCCAGCGAGCTCTCGCTCGTCCTCGGCTCGCTCGCGATCGTCCGCGGCGACTGGGAGGAGGCGGAGGAGCGGCTCTCGGCCACCGGTGTCAGATCGCCGCACGACGCCATCACGCCCGTCATCTTCGGGGGCTTCACGGCGCTGGCCAGGCTCAGGCTCTCGCAGGGGGAGGACACGCTCGCCCTCGCCGAGATCGACCGCGCCCTGGCGGCGGTGCGGTCCAAGGGGGTCTGGACCTGGACGGGCGAGCTGGTTCCCGTGGCGGTCGCCGTCCTCGTGGCCCACGACCGGATCGGCGAGGCGCAGAAACTGGCCGACGAGCTCGAACACGGCATCGCGGCGAAGGACGCGCCGATGGCGGGGGCGGCGCTCGAGATGGCGAGGGGGCAGCTGGCGCAGGCCAGAGGCGATCTGTCGTCCGCGCTGGGACACTACGACGACGCCCGGCGGCGCTACCTCCGGCTGCCCGCGCCGTACTACGAGGCCCTGGCCGCCGAGCAGGCCGCACTGTGCCGGTTGGAGGCGGAGGCGGCGGGGACCGAGAAGTCCTCACGGGTCCCGGAACCCGCGGCTCCCCCGGGGACGCCGGAGCCCCCTGAGGCGGTGGAGGCCGCGGAGGAGCTGTCCGCGCTGGCCGACAGGTTCGCCGAGATGGGCGCGACGCGCGACGCCGACCGCTGCAGGCACCAGTTGCGCAGCCACGGCGCGGTCACCCCCTCCCGCAGGGGACGCCGGGGATACGGCGACGTGCTGTCGCCCCGCGAGGAGGACGTGGCCAGGCTGCTGGCGCGGGGGCGGACGAACCGCGAGATCGCGCAGGTGCTGTTCCTGTCCCCCCGCACGGTCGAGCAGCACGTCGCCCGCACTCTCAAGAAGCTGGGCAAGCGCTCCAGGACCGACCTGCTCGACGACTGAGCCCCCGGCCGGAAAGGTCTCGGGCACGACGGCGTCCCCGGTCGCGGAGGCTCATGGTCACCGTGGGCGGGGAAGGGTCAGCCCTTGCCTGCGGAGGGGGTGTTCGCGCAGGTGGCGTCCTCGGCGGGCAGGACACCGTCGACCAGGTAGCCGTTGACGGCGTCGTCGACGCAGGTGTTCCGCGGGGCGAACAGCCCTCCGTACACGGTGTGGCGGAAGGCGCCGCGCAGGGTGACCATGCGGGAGCCGGTCAGGGCCCGATGGGCGGCCAGCTGGTCGGCGTAGGGAACCCCCGGGTCGCCGGTGGCGCCCACCATCAGGACCGGGACGGCGTTACGGACCTTGGTCGGGGGCTCCGCCGGGGAGGCGGGCCAGAACGAGCAGGGGGTGAGGTTGCGGATCAGCGGGCCGAACAGGGGCTCGTCGGCACGGTGGGCCTGGATGTCGCGGTAGTAGGCCTCGGGGTCACGGGAGGCGGCCCGGTCCGCGCACATGATCGCGTTCTGGACGCTGCTCGTCCCGTCGGCGTCCGGGGAGGCGAAGCCGGCCAGGACCTGATCGAGGACCGGGGTCGGGGTGACCTTGACGCCGCGCGCCGCGTCGCGCAGGACCCGGATGTCGGCGGCGAAGCTCCCGTACGCCTCGTCGCTGTCCCCGCCGGTGACGTTGAACAGGATCAGGGGCAGCAGGCGGCTGTCGAGCCGGTGGTCGCCGACCCGCAACGGGCCGCGGTTGACGGCCTGGTTGATCCGGTTCACGGTGGCCAGCACCTGGGCGGCGGTGGCTCCCAGGTCGTACCGGTCGTGGTGGCGGGCCGCCCAGGACGCCCAGTTCCTCAGGACCCCGGCCAGGGCCGGCCCCTGGGTCCTGGCGGAGTCGGGGCCGAACCGGTCGGGGTCGATGGCGCTGTCGAGGACGACCCGGTCGGCGCGGCGGGGGAAGAGCTGGAGGTAGACCTCGCCCAGGTAGGTGCCGTACGACGAACCGAGGTAGGACAGCTTCGTCTCGCCGAGGGCGGCCCGGATCACGTCCATGTCGCGGGCGGTGTTGCGGGTCGAGGCGTGGGGCAGCACGTCCCGGTGGGCGGCGCAACGGGACGCCAGGTCCTTGGCCAGCTCCGCGGTCCGGTCGAAGCTCCGCCGGTCCGGTCCGGCGGAGCCGACGGCGACGCTGGGCCAGTCACAGTTCAGCGGGGTGCTGTGCCCGACGAACCGGGGGTCCATCCCGATCAGGTCGTAACGGGCCGCGACCGTGGGCGCGACCCGCTTGACCTGGAGCACGAGGTACGTCGCGGGAACACCCGGACCGCCGGGGTTGTACAGCAACGCCCCGCGCCGGCGTCCGGGGTCGGTGGCCTTCAGCCGGGATATCGCGACCTTGATGGTCCGCCCGCCCGGACGGCTGTAGTCCAGCGGCACGACGACCTCGGCGCACTGGGCCTTCGCCTCGTCCAGTTCCTTGCCGGTCGCGTCGTCAGGGCCGGTCTGGCAGCGGTGCCAGGCGATCTCCTGCCGCTGGAACCGGGCCAGTCCCGGAGGCGCGGCGCGGCCGCCCGCGTCCGCCCTGGTCGTGCCGGCGTCCGCCCTGGCGCCGACCACGGCGGCGCCCACCAGGGCCGCCGCCGCGACCCCGACCCCGGCCGTGGCCGCGGTCAGCCTTCTTCCACGCATCACATTCTCCTCCTGCGCCGTTTCGCGCGCTGTCTCGGACGCTGTTCCGTGCGCCCCGTATGAGCCACAGGCCGCGCCGGCACGTGGTCGAAGTTAGGGCGCGCGGCCCGACCGGCGCGTCAGCTCCCGGTCTGGTTTCCCCCGCCTGCGCGCCGACGCGGACGACCGCCTGCCGCACAGCTCCTGACCAGGGGTTTCCTCACGACCTGGCGGCGGCGGAAGCCCTCGCCTCACACCACCGGACGCAGGGGGTTCCACCTGTGGTCGTAGTTCTCCGAGAGTAAGTTCAGCCGGTGGGATCACGTCCTCGCGGGACTCCGCGCATAACGTGGGGACGGTTGGACGACCTGCCACTGCGACGAGGACGACCCGATGGCCCGAGAACGAGCACGCACCGAACGCCATGGACCGAGTTCGGCGTTCTCCGATCGGCGCGGGCCGGGCGACTCGTGAGATACGCCGCCTTCGCCTCCGCGCAGACGGCGCGGCCCGTGCGGTCCCTGCTGCAGGCGGGCGCCCGGCTCCCGCCGGTGGTGTTCGACGCCTCGCTGGCGGCCGTGATCCTCTTCGCGACCGTCGGCCTCAACAGCGAGGTCTACCAGAGCCCCTCCGGATCTCTGGTCCTTCAGGTGGCCCTGTCGTTGCCCCTGGTGTGGCGGCGTCGCGCGCCCCTGACGGTTTTCTACGCGGTGGCCGCGGTGGCCCTGGTCCAGTGGCTCGCGGACATCCAGTTGCTGACCGACGTGGCGCTGCTGGTCGCCCTGTACACGGTGGCCGCCCGCTCCACGTGGCGTCGCACGCTCGTGGCCGGAGCCGTCCTGGAGGTCGGCATCCTGCTGGCCACGACACGCTGGGCGGGCCCCGACGGGCCGTCTGTCAGCTCGGCCCTCTTCCTGACCGCGGTGGCCGTCGCGGTGGCCGTCACCGGCGTCAACACCCGGATCAGGCGCGCCTATCTCGACTCGCTGAAGGACCGCGCGGTGCGCCTGGAGCGCGAACGCGACCAGCGGGCCCGGCTCGCGGTGGCGGACGAGCGGGCCAGGATCTCCCGCGACATGCACGACATCGTCACCCACAACCTGTCGGTCATGGTCGCGCTCGCCGACGGCGCGGTCTTCGCCCAGCACCGCTCCCCCGACAGGGCGACCGCCGCGATGCGTCAGATCTCCGGCACCGGCCGCCAGGCCCTCACCGACATGCGGCGCTCCCTGGGCGTCCTGCGGGCCGACGAACCGGACGCGCACCGCCACCCGGCGCCCGGCATCGCACAGCTGGAGTCCCTGGTCGGCCAGATGCGCGCCGCGGGGCTGGTGACCCGCCTCGGCCTGGAAGGCGACCCTGCCCCCGTCCCCGCCGCCGCTCAGCTCACCGTCTACCGCCTGGTTCAGGAAGCCTTGACCAACACCCTCAAGCACGCGTCCCCCGGCGCCCGGGCCGAGGTCCGGGTGCGCTGCTCCTCCGGCCTCGTCACCGTCGACGTCACCGACGACGGCCGCACCGCGCGAGCCCCCGGCCCGCCGTCCGGATCACCGTCCGGATCGCCCTCTGGATCACTGCCTGGATCACCGCCCGGATCGCCGTCCGGGCACGGCATTCTCGGCATGCGCGAACGCGCCGCCGCGTACGGCGGGACCCTGAACGCCGGCCCCCTGCCCGGCGGCGGCTGGCGGGTCTCGGCCACCCTCGCCCTCGGCACGGCCGGAGGCGAGGCCGCGTGACGATCCGCGTCCTGCTCGTCGACGACGAACCCCTGCTGCGCATGGCCTTCACCATGGTCCTCGACGCCCAGCCCGACATGGAGGCCGCCGGCGAGGCCGGGAACGGCGCCGAGGCCGTACGGCTCGCACGACGGCTGCGCCCCGACGTCGTCCTGATGGACGTGCGCATGCCCGGCATCGACGGGATCGAGGCGACCCGCCAGATCATCCGGGACTGCCCGCAGACCCGGGTCCTCATCCTGACCACCTTCGACCTCGACGAGTACGCCTTCGCCGGGCTGGGAGCCGGGGCGTCCGGCTTCCTGCTCAAGAACGCCCTGCCCGAGGAGTTGCTCGGGGCGATCCGCAGCGTCGCCCTGGGCGACGCCGTGGTCTCCCCGCGCGTCACCCGCCGCCTGCTGGAGAACTTCGCCCACCGGCTCCCCGTCGGCGACGCTCCCGAGGGCGACGAACGACTGCGGCGGCTCACCTCCCGCGAGCGGGAGGTGCTCGTCGAGGTGGCCCGCGGCCTGTCCAACAGCGAGATCGCCGCCGTCCTGCACCTGGCGGAGGCCACCGTCAAGACGCACCTGGGCCGGATCCTGCTGAAACTGGAGCTGCGCGACCGTGTGCAGGCCGTGGTCTTCGCCTACGAGACCCGGCTCGTCCGCCCCGCGTGAGGACCACCGGGCCGCCCGGTTCACCTCGGCCGCCGCGCCGCCCCCCGGACAGGGCGCGGAACGCGCGGTCGGACAGGCCGCGGAACGCGCGGTCGGAGAAGGCCGCCTCCTGCGCTGCTTCCAGGCGAACCCGGCTCTCAGCACCACCAGCGCTTGCTGCAGAACCTGCCCTCGCCGGAGCGCCTGACGTCCACGTCCACGTCCACGTCGGCATCACCGTTCCCCGTGGACGTGGAGTTTCCGTAGTTGACCCCGACCACCAGCTTGATCTTCTGTCCCACCTTGAGAGGGGCCCCGGGTTTCGGCGCCTGGGCGATGACCGTGTTCTGGCCGACCGGCGTTTTCGCGCTCTGCTTGAAGGAGGCGGTGACCAGGCCGCTGACCGGCTCGAAGAGGGAGCCCATCTTCTCGTCGCTCCATCCGATCACGTTCGGCATGGTGCGGTTCTTCTTGTAGAAGGACCACTGCGGGCCGGTGACGAAGGTGACACTGACCTCCGCCGCCCATCCCACCTCGGTCCCGGGAGCGGGTTTCATCGCGTACACCAGGCATGACTGGCCCGGAGCGCAGAACGACCCCGGGGTGATGCCCGTCTGCGTGAATCTCAGATTGAGCTTCTGGACCATCTCCTGGGCCGCGGTCACCTGCTTGCCCTTCAGGGCCGGAACCTTGATCTTCTCGGTGCCGAACGGCGCGGCCGAGGCGCTCGAGGAGCCGTTTCCCTCCTCGGAGGGAGTGAACAGACTCACACAGCCGCCCACTATGGCGAGCCCGAGGAACGCGACCAGGCATCCCATGGGCTTGGAGATTCCATATGGCATGGATCGCCCCCAGATTCGACACGCGAGGATCCCCCGACCCGGGACGGAATTGTAGCGGTCCAATGATCTTCACGCCCCGATAACCACTGGTTTGTCCACATGTGGACAGTCCCGGCCGCAACCATGGCGAACGAGGACCGACACGGCCCCCTCCCCGCGGGCGTCCCCACAGGTCACCGCAGCGCACGACGATCACTGGACGGGAGGAAGCAGGTCCCTGCGATCGGGTGCGGTCGGAGCCTGACAGGTCATGCCGCCGTCGACCACGAGCACCTGCCCGGTCATGTAGCGCGACTCCTCCGAGGCGAGGAAGAGCATGGCGTGGCCGATGTCCTCCGGGGTTCCGAGGTACGGCAGCGCGTTGTGCCCTTCGAGCCGCTCGATCGCCTCGACGGGAAGGTTGTCCCGCAGGGCGGGGGTCATGACGGCTCCGGGCGCGACGGCGTTGCAGCGGACCCCCTGCGGGCCGTACTGGACGGCGACGTATCTGGTGATGTTGATCACCGCCGCCTTCACCGCGCCGTAGGCGGTCTGCAGGGCGTCGCCCAGCAGGCCCGCCACGGAGGCGGTGTTGACGATGGACCCGCCCCCGGCGTCGATCAGGTGCGGAAGGGCGTGCCGCGTCCCGGTCAGGGTGCTGCGCACGTTGAGGTCGACGGCCCGCTGGAACTCGACCATGTCCAGGCGGAGCAGGTCCAGGTCCCTGCGCGGATCGGTTCCCCCCACGTGGTTGCAGAGCACGTCCAGCCGCCCGTACTCCCGCACGGCGGTCTCCACCATGGCGGCGACGGAGTCGTCGTCCGTCACGTCGACCGTGCACGACGCGGCACGGCCGCCGCCGTCCCCGATGCCGTCGGCCACGGCCCGCGCGGCGGCGGCGTCGTGGTCCGCCACGAGGACGCTCGCCCCCTCACGGCTCATCAGCTCGGCCGCGGCCCTGCCGATGCCGCTCCCGGCCCCGGTGATGATCACGACCTTGTCCCTGAGACGGTCCACCGCTCACTCCCCCCGGCCCCGTGGCCGACGCCCTGCCCCCGCAGGCCCAGGGCACCCTCGCCCAAAAATAACAAATAGCGATATATCACTCACAATAGGTCACCGTTCAGGCCCGCCCGACACGGACGACTCTCAAATGATCCCCTCCTCTCCCCCGAGGATCACCCTGCTGGATAGTTGGTTACTATCCAGCAGAGTGATGGATAATAACCAACATGATGCCGGATAGAAACGGACTATCGCTCATGCTGTTCGCCACTCCCGACCTCCACGACCGGGAGCTAAAGGTTCTCGAGGAGATCGAGACCGCCAAGCAGAAGCTCCGCCATCAGCTCCATGAGCCTCGTCGATGGGTCGGTCAGCTGCGTCGCCAGACCTTCGCGCGCGCGGTCCAGGGTTCCAACTCCATCGAGGGCTACGTGGCCAAGTTGGACGACGCCGCCGCCATCGCCGCAGGTGACGAGCCTCTGGAGGCTACCGAGGAGACCCAGCTCGCGATCAAGGGGTACAGCGACGCGATGACCTACGTGCTCCAGATGGCGGGAGAGGACGACTTCTCCTACACGACGCAGATGCTCAAGAGCCTGCACTTCATGATGACGAGTTACAGCCTCGGCAACCGGCCCGGCAGATGGCGAGCGGGATCCATCTACGTCAGGAACGAGGAGTCAGGGGACATCGTCTACGAGGGTCCCTCGGTGGATGAGGTAACGGCTCTGATGGAAGAGCTGACGAACAGGCTCTCCATGGAGAACGGGAACGACAGTCCGGCTCCCGTACGGGCTGCCATGGCGCATCTCAACCTCGTCATGATCCACCCTTTCAAGGACGGCAACGGCCCTATGGCCAGATGTCTGCAGAGCCTGGTACTCGCCCGTGAGGGAGTCCTGTCTCCGATCTTCATGAGCGTGGAGGAGTATCTGGGGCGTAACACCCTCGACTACTACGCGGTGCTGGCCGAAGTCGGCCAGGGGGCCTGGAATCCCGCCAACGACGCCCGGCCGTGGCTCCGCTTCATGCTGACCGCTCACCTACGGCAGGCGCGCACGCATCTTGTCCGCATCCGCGAGAGCCAACTGATGTGGATCGCGCTGGAGCGGCTCGCCGAGAATCGTCACCTGCCCGAACGAACCATGACGGTCATGTTCGACGCGATGATGGGGTTCCGGATACGGAACCAGACCTACCGGACGGCACTGGAGCGCTCGGGCGAAGAGCCGATCACCGAAACAACCGCCAACCGGGATCTCCGGCAACTGGTCGAGACCGGTCTTCTGGAACCACGCGGAGAGAAACGAGGCCGCTACTACGTCGCGGGCAAGGAGCTGACGGCCGTCCGGCAGGAGGTCGTCCGCGCCCGTGGAAAACGTGATGACTCCGATCCATTCGCTTCCTGAAGCCTTTGCCCGTGTTCGGCACGGGGTCACACGCCGCGGGATGAAAAGAGATTCCGTCCCGGTGGCCCTCGTTCGTTCAGGCAGCGGAATCCACGAGGGCGGCGGTCAGACGACGCGTTCGCCGCGTCGCCAGACGGCCGAGACCAGGGGGACTCCCGGGCGGTAGGCCAGGTGGACGTGGGAGGGGGCGTCGAGCAGGACGAGGTCGGCGCGGGCGCCGGGGGCGATCCGGCCGACGTCCGTACGGCGCAGCGCCCGTGCCCCGCCCATCGTCGCCGCCCACACCGCCTCGTCCGGGGTCATGCCCATCTCCCGCACCGCGACGGCGACGCAGAACGGCATGCTGGTGGTGAAGCTGGAGCCCGGGTTGCAGTCGGTCGACAGGGCGACCGTCGCCCCCGCGTCCAGCAGCCGCCGGGCGTCGGGATAGGGCGACCTGGTGGAGAACTCGGCTCCGGGCAGCAGCGTGGCGACCGTCTCCCCCGAGGCCAGGGCGTCGACGTCGGCGTCGTCGAGGTGGGTGCAGTGGTCGGCCGAGGCGGCTCCGAGCTCGACGGCGAGCCGTACGCCGGGCCCGTGGCCCAGCTGGTTGGCGTGCACGCGGGGCACCAGGCCGCGTTTCACGCCCGCCTCCAGGACGGCCCGCGCCTGCTCTCCGTCGAAGGCTCCGCGCTCGCAGAAGACGTCGACCCAGCGGGCGTACGGCGCGCACCGCTCCAGCATCGGCCCGGTGACGAGGCCGACGTAGGCGTCGGCGTCGAGCCCGGCCGGGACCACGTGGGCGCCGAGGTAGGTCACCTCGTCGGTGTGCTCGCCCGCGATCCGCAGCGAACGGGCCTCGTCCTCGACCGTGAGGCCGTAGCCCGACTTGCACTCGATGACCGTGGTCCCCTGGCGCAGCGCCTCGGCGACCAGCCTGGCCACGTTCGCCGACAGCTCCGCGTCGCTCGCCGCCCGGGTGGCCGCGACCGTCGTGCGGATCCCGCCCGCGGTGTACGGCGTGCCCGACATCCGGGCGTCGAACTCGGCCGTGCGGTCCCCGGCGAAGACCAGGTGCGCGTGGGAGTCGACGAACCCGGGGATCGCGGCCCTGCCTCCCTCGTCGTGGACCCGGTCGGCCTCGGGGGCCCGGGAGGCCGGTCCCGCCCACGCGACGGTCGCGTCCTCGAAGACGACGGCGGCGTCCTCGATCACCCCGAGCGGGCCCTCGCCCAGTGACGGGTCGTTGGTGACGAGGCGGGAAAGGCCGGTGACGAGCAGACTCACGATGCCTCCAGGCGGGCGATGGCCGCACGCAGCGCGGCGGGCGCGTCGGGGACGAGGACGTGGACGCCGTGCCGTACGACCACCCGGCCGCCCGCCACGACATCGCGGACGTCGGCGGCGGTCGCGGCGAAGACGGCGGTCTCCGCGCCGGGACGCGGCCCCGCGGTGCGGACCGAGTCGAGCGAGACGGTCACCAGGTCGGCGACCGCGCCGACCTCGATGCGGCCCGCGTCCGGCCAGCCGAGCGAGGCGTGGCCGTCGCCGGTCGCGGCGCGCAGCAGTTCGGCGGCGCTCCAGTGGCCCCGGCGGCGGGTGCGCAGCCGCTCGTTCAGCTCCATGCCGCGCGCCTCCTCGAACAGGTCGATGACGGCGTGGCTGTCACTGCCCAGGGTGAGGCGCGCCCCGGCCTCCTGCAGGTCCTTTGCGGGCCCGATGCCGTCGGCGAGGTCCCGCTCGGTCGTCGGGCACATGCAGACGGTCGTCGCCGTGCCGCCGAGCAGGGCGACGTCGCCGTCGGTGAGGTGGGTGGCGTGCACGGCGGTCGTGCGCGGTCCGAGCACGCCGTGGTCGGCGAGGAGCCCGGCGGGCGTGACGCCGTACGCCGCCAGACACCCCTCGTTCTCCGCGGGCTGCTCGGACAGGTGGACGTGGATCGGGGCCCGCCGGGCGTCCGCCCAGGCGGCGACCGTGCCGAGCTGGTCGGCGGGAACGGCGCGGACCGAGTGGATCGCGGCGCCGACGCGGGCGTGGTCGCGTGCCTTCAGCGCCCCGGCCAGGGACTCGGCGCGCTCGGCCCAGGCCTCGGCCGAGCCGTCGCTGAAGCGGAGCTGGGTGGTGTCGGGTCCGGCGCCGAATCCGGAGGACAGGTAGCAGGTGTCGAGCAGCGTGATCCGGACGCCCGCCTGCGCGGCGGCCTCGACCAGCGCCTCGCCCATGGCGTTCGGATCGGCGTACGGCGTGCCGCCGGGGGCGTGGTGGAGGTAGTGGAACTCGCCCACGCAGGTGATCCCGGCCATGGCCATCTCGGCGTAGACGGCCCTGGCCAGGTCGAGGTAGGTGTCCGGGTCGAGGGCCGAGGCCACCCGGTACATGATCTCCCGCCAGGTCCAGAAGGTGCCGCCGCCTGTCTGGGTCGCGCCGCGCAGTGCCCGGTGGAAGGCGTGCGAGTGCGCGTTGGCCAGGCCCGGCAGGACCAGGCCGTCGAGGACGACGGCGTCGCCGGGGGCGCTGCCCGCCCGCAGCGACGTGACGCGGCCCTCGGCGACCTCGATGAGGACGCCGGACTCCAAGACGCCCGTCCCGAGGTCACCGGCCCCCGAGGACGCCGCCCCGGAAGTCCCGGCTCCGGAGCCCCCGAACCCGGAGGCCCCAGCCCCGGACACCTCGGATCCGGGGACCCCGGAGGGTCCGAGGGGCTTGAAAGGTCCAGGAGGTTCGGAGGGTCCGGGTCGTGCCCCCTCCGTCCAGGCGTACCGCGCCCAGAACCGGCCGCTCGCCCCGGACTTCTCCGGGGCGCTCACCGCGGGCTCCGCGCGGCGTCCGGCGGCGCGCACAGCAGATCTTGGAGGACGTCGGCCAGGGCGGCGACCCCGGTCAGGCAGTCGGGCTCCTCCGCGTGCTCGTGCGGGGAGTGCGAGACGCCGGTGGGGTTGCGCACGAAGAGCATCGCGGTGGGAACCGCCGAGGCGAGGATGCCCGCGTCGTGTCCCGCGCCGGTCGGCAGGACGGGCACCCCGCCGAGCACCCGGGCGAGGCGGTCCCTGAGCGGCACGTCGAAGTCGACGACCGGCGTGTAGGACTCGCGGGTGATCTCGGCGTCCCCGGCCGCGGCGGAGATCTCCTCGACGAGGGCGTCCAGCGTCGCGGAGTCGGCGGCCCTGGAGTCGAGCCAGGCGGTCACCAGGGAGGCGATCGCGTTGGTCCCGTTCGGCTCGACGCGGATCTTGCCGAAGGTCGCCAGGGCTCCGGCGGCCCGCGCCCGCTCCCTGGCGGCGAGCACGGTGGCCGCGTAGTCCAGCATGGGGTCGCGGCGGTCCTGGAGGCGGGTGGTGCCCGCGTGGTTGGCCTCGCCCCTGAAGTCGAACCGCCAGCGGCCGTGCGGCCAGATGGCGGAGGCGACGCCCACGGGGTACGGCGTGTCCGCCAGGTGTCTGCCCTGCTCGACGTGGAGCTCGACGAACGCGCCGACGCGGGAGAGCCGCTCGTCGTCGCGGCCGATCGCCGAGGGGTCCTGTCCCGCGCGTTCCATCGCGTCCGCGAGGAGAACGCCGTCGCCGTCGCGCAGGCCCCGCGCGTGGCCCGGCTCGAGGATCCCCGTCATCAGCCGCGACCCGACGCAGGCGACGCCGAACCTGGCGCCCTCCTCGTCTCCGAAGTTGACGACGGCCAGCGGACGGTCCGGCCTGACGCCCCGCCGCGCGAGCGCGTCCAGGGCGGCGAAGGAGGCCACGACGCCGAGCGGCCCGTCGTAGGCGCCGCCGTCCGGCACCGAGTCCAGATGGGAGCCGGTGACGACGGCGTCACCGGCCGCGGGATCGCCGAGCCAGGCCCACTGGTTGCCGTTGCGGTCGACCTCGTAGGTCAGGCCCCTGCTCCGCGCCTGCTCGGCGAACCAGGCACGGCACTCGCCGTCCGCGGCCGTCCAGGCGTGACGCCGGTAGCCGCCCGTGGCGTCGTAGCGGCCGACGGGAAGCAGCTCCCGCCACATCCGGCGGAAGCCCTCCTCGACCTCCTCGACCCGCTCGGCGTCCTGACTCCGCCGGGCCGGCCGAACCTCGCCGAGCCCCTCCTGTGCGTCCCTCACGCGTCGCCCTCGCGCATCGGAACCCGCACCTCGCGCTCGTCGGCGATCTCGGCCGCCCGGTCGTATCCGGCGTCGACGTGCCGGATGACGCCCATGCCGGGGTCGTTGGTCAGCACCCGGCGGATCTTCTCCCCGGCCAGAGCCGTGCCGTCGGCGACCGAGACCTGACCCGCGTGGATGGAACGCCCGATGCCGACGCCGCCGCCGTGGTGGATGGAGACCCAGGACGCGCCGGAGGCCACGTTCACCATGGCGTTGAGCAGCGGCCAGTCGGCGATCGCGTCGGAGCCGTCGAGCATCGCCTCCGTCTCCCGGTACGGCGAGGCGACCGACCCGCAGTCGAGGTGGTCACGGCCGATCGCGACCGGGGCGGACAGCTCGCCGGAGGCGACCATGTCGTTGAAACGCTCGCCCGCCCTGTCGCGCTCGCCGTACCCGAGCCAGCAGATGCGCGCGGGGAGTCCCTGGAAGTGGACCTTCTCCCCGGCCATCCTGATCCAGCGGGCCAGCGACTCGTTCTCGGGGAAGAGCTCCAGGATCGCCCTGTCGGTCCTGGCGATGTCGGCGGGGTCGCCGGAGAGCGCCGCCCACCGGAAGGGGCCCTTGCCCTCGCAGAACAGCGGCCTGATGTAGGCGGGGACGAACCCGGGGAAGTCGAAGGCCCGGGCGTAGCCCGCCAGCTTGGCCTCGCCGCGGATGGAGTTGCCGTAGTCGAAGACCTCGGCCCCCGCGTCCTGGAAGCCGACCATGGCCTCGACGTGCCTGGCCATGGACTCGCGGGCGCGCTGGGTGAACCCCTCGGGGTCCTTGGCGGCCTCGGCGGCCATGTCCTCGAAGGCGACGCCGAGCGGCAGGTAGGCCAGGGGGTCGTGCGCCGAGGTCTGGTCGGTGACGACGTCGATCTCGGCGCCGCGCGCGAGCAGCTCGGGAACGGCCTGCGCCGCGTTGGCCTCGACGCCGATGGACAGCGGCCTGCGGGCGTCGCGCGCCTCGTAGGCCAGGCGCAGGGCCTCGTCGAGGTCGGCGGCCTTGACGTCGAGGTAGCGGTGCTCGATGCGCCGGTCGATGCTGCGGGGGTCGCAGTCGATGCAGATCGCCACGCCGCCGTTCATGGTGACCGCGAGAGGCTGGGCGCCGCCCATGCCGCCGAGCCCGGCGGTGAGCGTGATCGTCCCGGCGAGGGAGCCGCCGAACCTCTTGGCGGCGACGGCGCCGAAGGTCTCGTAGGTGCCCTGGAGGATGCCCTGGGTGCCGATGTAGATCCACGACCCGGCGGTCATCTGCCCGTACATGGTGAGCCCGAGCTGTTCGAGCCTGCGGAACTCCGGCCAGGTCGCCCAGTCGCCCACCAGGTTGGAGTTGGCGATGAGCACGCGCGGCGCCCACTCGTGGGTGGTCATCACGCCGACAGGGCGGCCCGACTGGACCAGCAGGGTCTCGTCGCCCTTGAGCGTGGCCAGCGTCCGCACGATGGCGTCGTAGGAGCGCCAGTCGCGTGCGGCCTTGCCGGTGCCGCCGTAGACGACGAGCTTGTCGGGGTGCTCGGCGACCTCGGGGTCGAGGTTGTTCATGAGCATCCGCAGGGCGGCCTCCTGCTGCCACCCTCGTGTGTTCAGTCCCGTCCCGCGCGGGGCCCTGATCGGCCCTCGGCCGCTCTCCTCAGCCACGCTTCCGCCCTCCAGACGTCGGCTGCCCACCGACCTGTTCAAATAGATATATTCACTTGTATCTCGACTGAATAGTTTCAGTCAACAACCTACTCGGCGAAGAGTTCCCTGGCGGCGGCCGACACCTCGAACGCCTCGAGACGCCCCTCCGCGCCCGGCATCTCATCGCACATCGCCTCCAGCAGGACCCGGCCGAGCATCATGGGCCCGCAGGCGGTGTCGAAGACCAGGCTGGTGCCCACGGCGGCGGCGAGCACCACGTCGGACAGCGCGGCCGCGGGCGCGAAGGCGCTGTCGGCCACGGTCACCACGCTCAGCCCGGCGTCCCTGGCGACGCCGAGGGCGTCGGTCAGCTCGGCCGGGTAGCGGGGCAACGCGAAACAGAGCAGCGCGCTCGCCCCCGCGGCGGCGGCCTGCTCGATCCGGTCGGCGAGCATGGAACCCCCCTCGTTGAGCAGCCGCACGTCGGGGTGGACCTTGGCCGCGAAGTAGGCGAAACCCGCGGCCTGCGCCGCGGCGGCGCGCAGTCCGAGGACGGGCAGGGGCCGGGAGGCGGCCAGCAGCCGCGCGGCCCCCGCGACCGGCTTGGGATCGCCCAGCATCCCGGCGAGGCGCTGAAGGTTGGCGATCTCGGCGAGGACGGCCCGCTGGTGCTCGTTCGGCCCCGCGTCCCCCGCCTGCTCGTCCGCACGCGCACCCGGGACGCCCGCGTCGGGGGAGCCGAGCTCACGGAGCTGCCTGCGCAGGGCGGGGTATCCGTCGAAGCCGAGAGCCATCGCGAAGCGGGTCACCGACGGCTGGCTCACCCCCGCCAGTTCCGCGACCTCCACGCTGGACAGGAAGGCCGCCTCCGCGGCGTGCTGGACCAGGCAGTGCGCGATCCGACGCTGAGCCGGCGTCAGCCGGTGCCCCTCGAACAGCCGCAGCAGGCGGGATCCGGCGTCGTCATGGTTCATGGTTCTCCTCAACGGCCCCGGGAGGGCGAGGTGACACGGTGACGTCGAGCCTTCCCGCACCCCAGGCTCGGGCGCGCTCGACACCCCTTCCGATCATTGACATATCTTCATTCACCATGAAGTCTGCATGGCTACATGCAGAGCGACAAGCAGTCCCTAATGGCGTATTCGGTCGGTGCGTGAAGCCTGGCCGCTCGGCCGCCGACGGTGCTTTCGACGGTTTCCCGAAGCCATGCCGGTCGTTCCCTGGACTTCCGTGCCAGGCCCGGACGCCAGAGGCGTGATCATACGGAGAACGGGACACGAGCCGGATGGGAAGGGCAGAAATCATCGCAGCTGGAGCCACCGGTTGCCGGAATACGCCCCCCAGGCATAACAAAAGCGGATACTCTCCGCAGAAAATGGATCTGCTGGATGGAGAGAGCATCGTGGCATCGTCGAGGCCCCAGCGGCCGAGGCTCGACACCACGACCCCCAACATGGGACGGGTGGCCGACTACTTCCTCGGGGGCAAGGACAACTTCGCCGTCGACAGGGAGGCGGCGGAGGCCGCGCTGGCCATCACTCCCGAGCTGCCCGCGCTCTGGCGCGAAGGGCGGCGCTTCCTCGGCAGGGCGGTGCGCTTCCTCGCCCAGGAGGCGGGCATCCGGCAGTTCGTCGACATCGGCTGCGGCCTGCCCACCCAGGGCAACGTGCACGAGATCGCCCACTCGGTCGCGCCGGACGCGCGGGTGGTCTACGTCGACAACGACCCGATGGTCGTGGTGCACGGCCAGGCCCTTCTCCAGGACGACCGGCTGACCGTGGTCATCGAGGCCGACGTCCGCGAGCCGGAGCTCCTGCTGTCCCACCCCAGGCTCACCGAGATGATCGACCTCGACGAGCCCGTGGCGATCCTGCTCTTCGGAGTGCTCCAGGACATCCCGGACGACGCCCTGGTCCTGCAGATCTCCGACCACCTGCGCAAGGCGATCTCCCCGGGCAGCTACATGGCCATCTCGCAGCCCGTCTCCGACCTGCGTCCCGAGGCGACCGCGAAACTCGCCGCCTTCTACCAGGACGAGGGCGCGATCAGCGGTCCCCGCCGCGAGGGCCTGCGCACCAAGACCGAGGTCGAACGCTGCTTCGAGGGGCTCGACCTCGTCGACCCCGGCGTCGTCTACATCCCGCAGTGGCGCCCCGACGGGGTCGTGCTCCACCGGCCCGACTCGATATGGGTCGTCGGCGGGATCGGCCGCAAGGCGTAGTCCACCGGCTCCGGTCCCACAGGTTCCAGCCCCACAGGCCACGGGGAACGGACCGGGGCACAGCGGCGTGATCGGGTGGCGCGGCGGCCCCGCACGGGTGACACAGTGACCGTATGCACGTGGACATCCTGGGGCCGCTGACCGTGACGGCGGGCGGCTCGGCCGTCGAGATCGGAGGGGCGCGGCTTCGGGTGCTCCTGACCCGGCTCGCCCTGAGCGCCGGACGTGTCGTCACCGTCGAGGAGCTCTCGGACGCGCTGTGGCCCGAGGACAAGCCCGCCGACCGCGCGAACGCCGTGCAGTCCCTGGTGTCCAGGCTGCGCCGGGCCCTGCCGGACGCGTCGGCGCTGAGCTCGGTTCCCGGCGGCTACCGCCTCGACGTCCCGCCGGACGCCGTCGACGCGCACCGGTTCGAACGGCTGGCCAGGCAGGGGCGGCGCGCGCTCGCGGACGGGGACCCCGCGACCGCCGCGCCGCGGCTCCGCGAGGCGCTCGGGTTGTGGCGGGGCCTCGCCCTGGCCGACGCCTCCGCCTTCCCCTTCGCGACCGCGTACGTCGCCGGACTCGACGAGACGCGGCTGACGGCGGAGGAGGACCGCGCGGAGGCGGAGCTGGCGACCGGTCACCGCCCCGACCGGACGGCCGACCTGGTGACCGGGCTCTCCGTGCTCGCGGCCCGGCATCCGCTGCGGGAGCGGCTGCACGGTCTGCTGGTGCGGGCGCTGGCCTCGGCGGGACGCCAGGCGGAGGCCCTGACCGCCTACGAGGACTTCCGCCGCAGGCTCGCCGACGAGCTGGGCGTCGACCCCGGACCGGAGCTGCGGGAGATCCACCTGGCCGTGCTCCGCGCCGACAGGACGCCGCCCCTGGGACGCGGGAGACGGGGCAACCTGAGGACGCCGCTGACCAGCTTCGTCGGACGGGACCGGGAGATCCGGCGGATCGGCGAGCGACTCGAGGAGGGCAGGCTGGTCACGCTGGTCGGCCCGGGAGGGGCGGGGAAGACCCGGCTCGCGACCACCGTCGCCGCGCGCCTTCCCGAAGGGGCCTGGCTGGTGGAGCTGGCGCAGGTGACCGACCCCGCGGACGTCCCGCAGGCCGTGCTCGGCGCGCTGGGCGATCCGGGCCTGGCGGGAGGGATGCCCGCCGTGACGCGGGACACGATGACCCGCCTCGTCGAGGCGCTGTCCGCCGACGACGCCCTCCTGGTGCTGGACAACTGCGAGCACCTCGTGGACGCGGTCGCCCGCCTGGCCGACGAGTTGCTCGGACGCTGCTCCCGGCTGCGGGTGCTGGCCACGAGCAGGGAACCGCTCGGGATCCTGGGAGAGGCCCTGTGTCCCGTGCCCCCGCTGGAGCTGCCCGAGCCGGGGTCCGCGCCCGAGCGGAGCCCCGCGGTGCGGCTCTTCCTGGACAGGGCGGCGGCCGTACGGCCCGGCTTCACCCTCCGCGACGAGGTGCTGGAGATCTGCGAGCGGCTGGACGGGCTGCCGCTGGCGATCGAGCTGGCGACCGCCAGGCTTCGTTCCCTCGGCGTCGAGCAGGTCGCCGCCCGTCTCGACGACCGGTTCCGCCTGCTCACCGGCGGCAGCCGTACGGCCCTGCCCCGGCACAGGACGCTGCGCGCCGTGGTCGGCTGGAGCTGGGACCTCCTCGACGACGCGGAGCGCGACCTCGCGGAGCGGCTCTCGGTGTTCCCCGGAGGGGTCACGCTGGAGGCCGCCGAGCGGCTCGGCGGCACCCTGGACCTGCTGTCCGCCCTGGTGGACAAGTCGTTGCTCCAGCCGGTCGAGGGGTCGCGCCACCGGATGCTGGAGACGATCAGGGAGTTCGGGCTCGAACGCCTGGCGGAGAGCGGGAGGATCTCCGAGGTCAGAGCCGCCCACGCCGCCTGCTTCCTGGAGCTGGCCGAGGCGGCGGAGCCGCACCTGAGAGGTCCGCGGCAGCTGGTCTGGATGGACCGGCTGGAGGCGGACGGCGACAACCTGCTCGCCGCGCTGCGCTTCGCCGCCGACACCGGCGACGCCGACACGGCGGTACGACTGGTCGCGGCGCTGAGCCAGTGGTGGGCGATCCGGGGCAGATACGTGGAGGCCGCGGGGTGGCAGCGGCTCGCCCTCGACGTTCCCGGCGAGTCGCCGAAGCGGGCACGGGCCATCGCGACGGGCCTGTACCTGGTCAACACGGCGGTCTCGGGGAACCACGGCGCGCTGGAGGGCATCGTCGCCCGGATGCGGGAGCTCCTCGCCGAGACGGGCCCCGACCCGGAGCACCCCGTCCTCGCCCTGCTCGAGCCCGGCCTCGCCCTCTTCACCGACGACACGCCCCCGGGGCCGACCTCGGCCGAGCGGTCGCTGAACCACCCGATCCCCTGGACCAGGGCGATGCTCCGGATGCTGCGCGGCTTCCTCAGGGAGAACGACGGCGACCTCGCCGGGATGCGCCAGGACATGACGGTCGCGGCCGAGGAGTTCCGCGAGGCCGGAGACCGCTGGGGGCTGGCCAACGCGCTGACCTCCCTCTCCGACGGGCATATGGCGTTCGGCGAGTTCGACGAGGCCGTCGGGACCCTGCGGGAGGCGATCAGGCTGGTCCAGGAGCTGAACCCCGCCGACCCCGCGGGCCGCCAGCGGATCTGGCTGGCGACCGTGCTGGTGCACAAGGGCGAGGTGGAGGCGGCCCGCGAGCAGCTGCTGGAGATGGCGGAGCTGGACGCCAGGGGGTGGTCGGCCAGGGACGTCGCCTTCGCCGGGCTCGGCCTCGGCGACCTGGCCCGCCAGGAGGGGAACCTGGAGGAGGCGGCCGGGCACTACGCCGCGGCGACGGCCGCCATCGCGAACGCGCCCGTCGTCTCGTCGCAGTTCCTCGCCTTGGTCCTGAGCTCCCAGGCACGGCTGGCGATGGACCTGGGAGACCTGGAGACAGCCGGGGCGCAGGTCGCGGAGGCGGTCGGTCAGGCGATCGAGGCGAAGGACATGCCGGTGCTGGCCAGGGCCGGGGTCGCCGCGGCGGCGCTGTGGGCGTGCCGCGGCGACCACGCCCTGGCCGCGAGGACTCTCGGCGCGGCCGAGCTGCTCAGGGGGACGTCCGACCGGTCCAATCCCGAGGTCGCGCATCTCGCCGAACGGCTCCGCCGCGAACTGGGCGACGACGCCTACGAGGCGGCCTACGCCGCGGGCCGCGACCTGGACCGGGCGGGGGCGCTGGCCCTCGTTCAGGGCGGCGAACCGGGCGGTCAGGCGCGGCGGCGGTAGGCACCGAGGAGGATGTCCGGATCTCTCCGGGCGCTCAGATCTCCTTGGGCGCTCAGATCTCCTTGAGGATCCGGCGGAGGGTGGCGGCCGCGGCGCCCGGCTGTTCGGCCTCGATGTCCAGACGGTTCATGAGGTGCCAGTAACGCTCGGTCTCGGCCGGCTTGTCGAGGTAGAGGGCTCCGGCGAGCTGTTCGAGGTAGACCACGTCGGGAAGCTCCCCCTCGGGGAAGCGCAGGATCGTGATGGGCCCCGCGGCCCCCGGGTGGGCGCCCGCGCACAGCGGCATGATCTGGACGGTGACCTGGGGAAGCTCGGAGACGCGGATGAGGTGCTCGATCTGGGCGCGCATCGTCGCGGGACCGCCGATGAGACGACGCAGCGCCGTCTCGTCGATCACGGTCCACAGCTTGGGCGGGTTGGAGCGGCGGTGCAGCAGCTCCTGGCGTCGCATCCGCAGGGCGACCCGGCGCTCGACCTCGGGGCCCGTGACGTCGCGGCGGCCGAGCTGGATGACGGCGCGGGCGTACTCCTCGGTCTGCAGCAGGCCGGGGACGAACTGGACCTCGTAGCTGCGGATGACGCAGGCGGCCTGCTCAAGTCCGAGGTAGGCGTCGAACCAGCCGGGCACCACGTCGCCGTAGGCCTGCCACCAGCCCGGCACCCCGGCCTGTTCGGCCAGCGAGAGCAGGGTCGCGCGCTCGGCGTCGTCGGTGACGCCGTACAGGGTGAGGAGGTCGGCCACGTCACGACGCTTGAAGCTCGTGCGGCCCAGCTCCAGCCTGCTGATCTTGGAGTGCGACGCCCGGATCGCGTTGCCCGCCTCCTCGCGGGTGACACCCCTGGCCTCACGCAGACGGCGCAGCTGCGCCCCGACCAGCATCCGCGAGACCGTGGGTCCCGCCTGCCGGTGATCCTGGAGGGACTCGTCCAGGTCGCTTACGGTCGTCCGAACAGTGCGCAAGCTCGCTCCCTATGCAGCAAACCGACACGGCAGACCACTGGCGTACGGCCGCGTCCAAGCTTCCCATGTCGACCCGAACTCGGACAGGGGGAACGGCCTTCGCAACGAGGAGTTCACTATCATTCCCAGTGATCACACCGAAGGCGTCACCGTACCCCAGGCGGTGGAACCGGGCGAGCCTCGGGTGCGAAAAGAGCAAGGAGAACGCGTGGACGGCAGGCGGAGCCCTGCCGACCCGAGCAGGCTGAACCCCGGGGTCGCGCACAACGCCAGGGTCTGGAACTACTGGCTCGGCGGTAAGGACCACTACCCCGCCGATCGCGCGTTCCCCGCCCAGGTGGCCCAGTACGGAGCCGTGGCCCGCAAGCCCTGACCCCGGCGCGAAGGCGAGAACCCCGCCTCCGTCCCCGTGGTTCCTCCGCCCGCACGACCGGGGCGAAGCCCCTGCGGAACGGCGGAGGACCCGACGGTCAGCCGGCCGCCGAGCGGCGGGTGTTGAGCTGGTCGAAGCCGACCGCGACGAGGATGAGGACGCCGATGGCGATCTGGAGGTAGAAGGCGTTGATCGCGAGCAGGTTGCCGCCGTTGTTGAGGACGCCCATGATCAGGGCGCCGGTCGCGGCGCCGAGCGCGCTGCCCTTCGCGCCGAACAGGCTCGCGCCGCCGATGACGCAGGCGGCGATCGCGTTGAGCTCGAAGCCCGTGCCCGCGGTCGGGATGCCGGCTCCGAGGCGGGAGGCGAGCAGCACCCCGCCCAGACCCGCGAGCAGGCCGGAGATCGCGTAGACCGAGGTCGTGACCAGGCGCACCGGCACACCGGCGAGGCGGGCCGACTCGGGGTTCGAGCCGACGGCGTAGATGTAGCGGCCGAAGACCGTACGGCTGAGCACGAACCACATCACGCCCGTGACCACGACGGCCACGATGAGCAGGTTGGGAATGCCGAGGACCGTGCCGTTGGCGATGTTCTGGAACGCGGGCGGCAGTCCCTGGATGGTCTGGGCGTCGGTGGTGACCAGGACGATTCCCCGGGCGATGCCGAGCATGCCCAGGGTGGCGATGAACGGCGGCAGTTTGGCCCGTGTCACCAGCAGTCCGTTGACGATTCCGAGCGCGGTGCCGATCCCCACCCCGATCAGGAAGGCGGGCACGATCGGCATGCCCGCGACCAGGAACTGCGCGGTCGACGCTCCGGCCAGGCCCAGGACGGAGCCGACCGACAGGTCGATGCCCGCGGTCAGGATGACCACGAGCTGGCCGACCGCGATGATTCCGAAGATCGCGACCTGCCGGGCGAGGTTGGCCAGGTTGTTGCCGGTGAGGAACTCGTCGCTGGCGAGCGTGAGAGCGCCGACCGCCACGAGGAGCACGACGAGGCCGCCGCTCTCGCGTCCGGCGATGTCCCCCAGTGTGACGACCCGTCGGCGTGGGGCCTCGGTCACCGTCTCCACGGTGGCGGTGGCGCCCTCGGGGTGGAGGTCCGGTCCGACCTTCGGCACGGTCTCCAGGTCGGGCGGGCCTCCGGGAGCGGGCGGGCGGTTGACGATCGTCGTGGTGGTGATCGGCTCACGCCAGATCAGCTTGGGCATCTCGGCTCACCTCTCCTGGTCGTCCTGGACCGGTGGAATCGCGCCGCCTCCGTCGCCGGGAGGCGGTCGCCCCTCGTCCCGGGCCGACGAGGCGGGGGAAGGGGAAGTGGAGGGAGGCGGGTCCGCCGGGCGCGGCAGGTCGCCCACCGGAGGCGACGGGTCCCGCGTGGGCGACTGGGCGCTCGGCTGAGCCGTGGGCCGGGCGGCGGGCCGGGCGGTCGGCGTCAACGGGGTGAGGGGGGTCGGCGGCGACCCGGGGGTCAGCATGGTCGGCGGCGGCGGCCAGGGCTGGGAGGCGGACGAGGCCGTACCCGACGGCGACGCGACGCCGGGTGACGAGGCCGCACCGGACGACGACGCCGGGCCGGGCTGCGACGCCGTACCCGACGGCGGGGCGCCGGGTGGCGGCGGGGTCGGGGCGGTTCCCTTTCTGGGGGCGGGGATCTCCTCGCTGAGCACCGGCGTCTCGGCGCCCTTGCCTCCGCTCGCCAGACGCAGGACGTCCTCCTCCGTGGCCGTTCCCGGCAACTCGCCCGCGACCTCGCCGTCGCGCAGCACGAGGATGCGGTCGGCGAGTCCCAGCAGTTCGGGGAGGTAGGACGAGACCACGATGATTCCCAGCCCCTGTGCCGCCAGGTCTCCGATGACCGTGTACAGCTCGCCCTTCGCGCCGACGTCGATCCCCTTCGTCGGCTCGTCGAACATGAGGACCTTCGGCTTGGTGAGCAGCCAGCGGGCGAGCAGGACCTTCTGCTGGTTGCCGCCCGACAGCGTCGAGACGGGCTGTTCGTAGGAACCGGCCCGCAGCCGCAGACTGTCGAGCAGCCGGTCGGCCTCCTCCGCCTGCTCGCGACCGGGCAGCAGCCCCTTCCTCGAACCGCTGCGCAGGCTGGCGATGGTGACGTTCTCCCTGATCGACAGCTCCGGCAGCAGGCCCAGGACCTTGCGGTCCTCGGTGAGCAGCCCGACCCCGGCGTTCATCATCGTGCGCGGCCCGGACGGCTTGACGCTTCTCCCCTCGACCTCCACCTCGCCCGCCACGATGGGGGCGGCGCCGAAGACGGACAGCAGCAGCCCGCTGCGTCCGGACCCCAGCAGGCCGCCGAGACCGAGGATCTCCCCCGCCCCGACGTGCAGGTCGATGGTCGGCGAGCCGTCGAACCTGCGCAGGCCCCGCACGCGCAGCGCGGGCGGTCCCGCGTGGCGGTGGGACTCCGGGTAGAGCGAGCTGATCTCCCGGCCGACCATGGCGGTGATCAGGCGGTCCTCGTCGTAGCGGTCGATCGGCCCGGCCTCGGACAGGCCTCCGTCACGCAACACGGTCACCCAGTCGCCGATCTCGAACATCTCCTCAAGCCGGTGCGTCACGTAGAGCATCGCTATGCCGCGGTCGCGCAGCCGCAGAATGTGCTCGAGGAGCCGTTTCGACTCCGCCTCGGTGAGGGCCGTGGTCGGCTCGTCGAAAACGATCACCTTGACGGAGTCGGCGGTCAGCACCTTGGCGATCTCCACGAGCTGGCGGGTGGCCGCGGGGAGACGCTCCACGACCGTGTCCGGGCTGAGGTCGGTCAGGCCGACCTCGTCGAGAGCCTTCCTCGCGCGGGACCGCAGCCTCGCCCTGGCGATGATCCCGGTACGGGCGGGAAGACGGCCCATGAACAGGTTCTCCCCGACCGACAGGTGCGGCAGGAGGCTCAGCTCCTGGTAGACGGCCTGCACGCCCGCCGCGCGCACCGAGGCGGGGGTCGGCGCGGTGACCGGACGCCCGTCGATCTCGTAGGTGCCGCTGTCTCGGCGCAGCGCGCCCGTCAGCACGCGGATCAGCGTCGACTTTCCCGCCCCGTTCTCTCCCGCCAGGCAGTTCACCTGCCCGGGGACGAGGGTGAGCGAGACGTCGCTGAGCGCCTGGACGGGACCGAACGCCTTGGACACGCCGTGGAGTTCGACCACGGGCCTGCCCGTCGCTCCGCCTCCGTTCGCTCCTTCTTCGTCGGCCCTCATCACTCCGCCTTCATGGTCGGCGGGTTGAGCAACTGCTTCACGTCGGGCTGGTTCATGTTCTGCTTGTCCGCGACCACCGCGCCCGGGTCGATGTCACGCGGCGGGATACGGCCGACCGACGCCATCCCCGCATCCACGACACCCTGGTAGCCGAAGAAGTAGGGGTTCTGCACCACGAGCGCGTCGATGGTGCCCGCGGCGAGCGCCGCGTTCTCCTGCGGGTCGGAGTCGAAGGCCACGACGGGAACGGTGTCGGTGGCGTTGTTGTCCTGGATCGCCCTGGCCGCGCCGACGCCCGAGGTGTTGTTGTCGGCGAACACGCCCGCCAGGTTCGGGTTGGCGGTCAGCGCGTCGTTGACCTGCGACGCAGCGGTGTTGATGTCGTTGTTGTTGTAGCGCTGCAGCGTCACCTTGACGTTGGGGCAGTTGTTCGCCAGGCCCTGCTTGAAGCCGGCGTCCCGGTCGACCAGCGACTGGATTCCGGCCACGGAGGACTCGATCATGACGCTGCCGCTGGTCTTGTTCTGCGCCTTGAGCAGCTCGCACATGCGCTTGCCCGCCTGGGTCCCCGCCTTGACGTTGTCGGTGCCGATGAACCCCTCCGAGGCAGTGGTCACGCGGCTGTCCACGGTGATGACCTTGATGCCCGCCTTGCGCGCCCGGTCGATCGCCGAGTTCAGGGCGCTGGAGGAGTTGGGCGCGATGACCAGCCCCGCGACGCCCCGGGAGATGGAGTTCTCGACCAGCTGCACCTGCTGGTCGATGTTCGTCTCCGACGTGGGGCCGAAGGTGCTCACCTTGAGGCCGAAGTCACCGCCCGAGTGTTTCGCTCCGGCGATCATCGTCTGCCAGAACGAGGAGTCGCTCGCCTTGATGATCACGTCGATCTTCTTGCCGCTCGCCGCCCCTCCCGCGCCCCCGCCGGACGCCTGGGAGGCTGAACTGGTCGCCCTGCCTCCCACCACTCCGAGTACCAGTGCCACCAGCGCGATGGCGGCGACGAGCGAGAGGGAGAAGACGATACGTGAACGGGCCATGGCGGCCTCCTGAAGATGTCTCAGGGGGGACTCCCGGCAGACGTCTCAGACGGCTGCCGCCGGTGGACGTGTGAACGGCGCGCGGGCGCCGGCGGCAGTCAGGCGCGCACATGAGGAACTCTGCGTTCAGCAAGGACTCAGGCCGATCAGACCCTCCCAGCAAAGCCCGGGAAAGGTAGTGCCGGAAACTAGCAAAAAGAAAAGAAGTCATTACTTACCGCACTCGCCCGTGCCGTCTCCGGCACCACCCGGGACCGGCTCCCGCCGGTCAGGCCGTCACCGGTGCCGCCTCCCGGACGGCCGGTTAATCGATGGCTCCCCCTGACGGCACACCGTTAGGGTCCAAAACATGAAATACGGCATTGCGGATCCGGAGCGGTTGGGGCAGGCGGAGCTGTCCGACGGCCGGAAGACGGGTTGGGCGGAGTGGGGACCGGAGGACGGGACTCCGGTGCTGCTGTTCTCCGGTGCGGGAATGAGCCGGTGGCTGGGGTTCGGGAAGGACACGGTCGCCGCGCGCGGGATCAGGCTGATCGCCCTGGAGCGCCCCGGCCTGGGCTCCTCCGACCCCGACCCGGGGCGCACGCTGGAGAGTTGGGTCGCGGACGTCCGGGAGTTCGTCCGGCTCAGGGACCTTGGGGGAGTCTCCGGGAGTCGGCGGGGCGTCGCCGTCGTCGGGTTCTCGCAGGGGGCTCCGTTCGCGCTGGCCTGCGCGGCGGCGGGGGTCGCCAGGGCGGTCGCGATCGTCTCCGGACAGGACGAACTCCTCCATCCCGCCTTCGCCGACGACCTGGACCCGCATCTGAGAGGGATGCTCCAGGCCGTCGCCGCCGACCCGGACGGGTTCGCGGCGTCCTTCGAGAAGCAGGCCGACGCCGAGGGGCTGTGGCGGCTGATCGTTTCGATGAGCTCGGATCAGGACCGGGCCGTCTACACCGACCCGGCGTTCGCGGAGCACTACCGCCGGGCGCTGGCCGAAGGCTTCTCCCAGGGGCCGGCGGGCTACGTCCGCGACCTGCTCGTCACGATGTCCCCCTGGCCTTTCGACGTCGCGGACATCACGGTCCCGGTCGACCTCTGGTACGGCGGGCACGACACCAGCACGGTCCACTCTCCCGACCACGGGGCCACCCTCGCCCTGCGCATCCCGACGGCGCGCAGGCGTCTGCTGCCCGAGGCGGGCGGATCGTTGCTGTGGACGCACGCCGAGGACATCCTCACCGCGCTGACCTGAGCCCGGCGTCCCGCCCGCGTGGCCTCGTCACCTCACCGGAAGATCCCCGTGTGACCGAGCGAGTAGCGTCCCGGCTGGGGATAGACCGCCAGGCCGTGGGGTCCCGCGCCGACGGGGATCTTCCTGACGAGGCGGCCGCTGCCGGTGTCGAACACGTAGACCACGCCGTGGTAGCGCCCGGACAGCCACAGACGGCGTCCGTCCGCGGACACCCCGCCCATGTCCGGCGAGCCGCCACCGGGGATGCGCCAGGTGTCGACGGGCCTGCGGCGGGCGAAGGAGATCACGGAGACCGATCCCGCGCCGCGGTTGGAGACGTACAGCAGCCGCGAGTCACGGCTGACGTAGAGTCCGTGAGCGCCGGCGCCGGTCCTGACGAAGCGCCGGACACGGAACCTCTCCGCGTCGACGAGCCAGACCCCGCCTCTGGCCATGTCGGCGACGTAGAAGGTGGTGCCGTCGGGCGAGAGCTTGACGTCCTGGGGCATGCTGCTGTGCCCCGCCGCCCGTGCCGCGCCGGAGGACATCTCGTGCGCCGTACCGGCCGCCGTGCCGTGGTGCGCCCCGAGGCTCCGCATGTCGCTGTGCGGCACTCCTCTGCCCGGCAGGTCGATGACGGAGCGGACCTTCCGCGCGCCGACGTCCACGACCACCAGCTGACCGGAGAACTCGCAGCTGGCCAGGAAGACGGTCTCGTCCACGGTGAAGTCGCCGTGGTTGATCCCCCTGCAGGGCATGCTCAGCGAGCGCCGCAGCCGCATGGTGCGCGGGTCGCGGAAGTCGAGCCGGTTGTTCCGCTCGGCCATCACCAGGGCGGTACGGCCGTTCGGGGTGAAGTACAGGTTGTAGGGGTCGTCGACGGGTACGGCCTTGCCGGGCCTGCCGGTCATCGGGTTGATCGGCGTGAGCGTGTTGCCGTCGTTGTTGTTGACCCACAGCGTCCTCAGGTCCCATGAGGGGACGACGTGCTGCGGCCTGCCGTGGACGGGGAACTCCCGGATCACCCGGTAGGTACGCGGGTCGATCACGCTGACGGTGTCGCTCTCGCTGTTCGGCACGTAGACCCGCGCGGGGAACCTCCTGACGGCCGGGCTGAGCATGCCGGGCCGGTCATGGGCGTAGACGTCCACCGGATCGGCCTCACCTGCCCCGCGAACGGCGTCCGCGGGCAGGACGCCGGGGGTGTCGGCGGAGGCCGCCGGGGAGGGCGGACCGGTGTGCGCCGCGGAGTCGTGCGACGTGGGGGCACCAGCCCCGCAGGCCGTCAGGACGCACGCCGTCGAGGCGGTCAGGACCACGCTCGCGACGAGCCGCCGTCCGTTTTCCAACTGCCGCATGGCGCGCTCCCCGGTCGCCCCGGCTCTCCGTGCGGCCGGCTACGGAAACGGTAGGGACAGGTGGGTCAGCGGTTGCCCAAAGCAGGGTCACCGGGGGTCTCGCCTTTCCCCACGGCGCGCATTCCGGCGATGGCGATCTCGGCGGCGCGCCTGCTGGCCTCCGCCACCTCGTCGGGGGAACCGCCACGCCTCAGGCAGATGAACCCCGCCAGCTTGACCGCGCCGATCACCCCGCCGACGGCGGCGGACGCCTCGATCAGGTCAAGCTCCTCCGGGCAGGCCTGGTGCAGGGCTTCGGCCAGCTCCCGCTGGGTGTCGAACAGCAGCAGCAGCCCGTAGGCCCTGAGCGAGGGAACGGTCATCATCAGCTGGGTGATCGACGCGCTGTCCCGCCTCATCTCGGCGCTGCCCATCGTGGCCTCGAAGGCCGTGGCGACCACGCGGGCCAGCAGGTCGGCCGGGCTGTCGTCGCTCCGGCGCTCGGCGACCGTCCGCAACGCGCGGTCGAGGCTCTCCCTGACGTGGTGCAGGAGCACCTCCTCCTTGCTCGCGAAGTAGCTGAAGAACGTCCGCGTCGAGACCTCGGCCGCCATGGCGATCTCCGAGACGGTCGTCTGCTCGTATCCCTTCTCCAGGAAGAGGCGCAGCGCCTCTGTGATCAAGGCCTGCCTGGTACGGAGCTTCTTGCGTTCACGCAGTCCGGGAACCTCACCCATGACGGAAGAGTAGTGCATGGAATTATCTTATGCACTTATTGCAAACTTGCACTAGATGTACTTTTATGGGAGTGACGGGGCGCCGGGGCCGACAACTCGCACACGGGGAGATGCGAACCGCCCCCTCATGCTGTTTGATCATTCCTGAGCCGTGCCTCGCCGCACTGCGGAGGAGGCGCCACGCGCGACACCCTGTCCACCACCATGTTCACCATGATGTCCATCTGCGGTGTGCAGGCACTCAGGTCCGGATGGGCGGGAGCGACCTCGGCTCCTTCCACACCCTGAGTCCTGGGCCGTACAGACCGGAGGATCAGATGAAAGTGCAGACCGACACGCATCGGTGCATCGGCGCGGGCATGTGCGCGCTCACCGTGCCGGAGGTGTTCGACCAGAACGAGGAGGACGGCACCGTTCTCCTCCTCGACGCGGAGCCGCCGCCCGAGCGGCAGGCCGCCGTCCAGCGAGCCGAACGGCTGTGCCCCTCGGGGGCCATCTCGGTGCTCCTGTCCGAATGACCGTCGCCCTTCGCGGGCCCCTTCGAAGGACATTCGAGGGGCCCCGCGTGACCCGGGAGACCGAAGACGGACTCAGAGGTGGTAGGCGTACTCGCGGAACTCCCAGTCGGTGACGGTCCGGGAGAAACGCTGCACCTCGTCGCGCTTGTAGGCCAGATAGGCCGCGGCGAACTCCTTGCCCAGCACCTCGATCAGCTCGCTGTCGGCCTCGAAGGCGTCCAGCGCGGCTGGCAGCGACATCGGCAGCACCGGCGCCTTGGTCGCGTCGTAGCCGTAGCCCTCCAGCGGGGCCGGCGGCTGGATCCGGTCGCGGATGCCCAGGTAGACCGCGGCCAGCAGGCCGGCGATGCCCAGGTAGGGGTTGGCCGAGGCGTCGCCGAGCCGCACCTCCAGGCGCGAGCCCGCGCCGCGCTCGGGCGGGATGCGCAGCATCGCGCTGCGGTTGTCCAGCCCCCAGTCGTTCAGCCAGGGGGCCAGGGTGTCCGGGCCGAACCGCTTGTAGGAGTTGATCGTGGGGTTGAGCAGCGCGGCCAGCGCGGGGGCGTGGGCCAGCACGCCGCCGATGGCGTGCAGCGCGGTGGCCGACAGCCCGTATGCCCTGCCGTCGCCGTCGCCGTCGGCGTCGGCGGCGAAGACGTTGCGGCCGGCGGCGTCCAGGCAGGACAGGTGCACGTGGAAGCCGGAGCCGCCCTCGTCGTCGAAGGGCTTGGCCATGAAGGTGGCCATCAGCCCGTCGTGGCGGGCCAGTTCCTTGATCGCGGTCTTGAAGCGGAAGGCGCGGTCGGCGGCGTCGAGGGCGTCGGAGTGGTGCAGGTTGATCTCGAACTGGCCGCCGGAGAACTCGTGGTTGCCCATGGTGGCGCCGATGTTCAGCGCGCGCAGGGTGCGCAGGGTGCGCAGCACGTGGGAGCCGCGGTCGCCCTTGCGGCCGGTGACGTAGACGTTGCCCAGGGCGTCGTCGTAGCGCTGCCAGCCGGTGCCGTTGGCGGCGGCCGAGCCGGTGCCGGCGGCGGCGGGCTCGAGCAGGTAGTACTCCAGTTCGGGGCCGGCGATCGCGGTCAGGCCGAGGTCGGTCAGCCGGGCGGCGGCCGCGGCCAGCACGGTGCGGGGCGACTCCAGGAAGGGCAGGCCGGTGGCCGGGTCGTAGGCGTCGCCCAGCACGTGGGCCACGCCGGGTTCCCACGGCAGTTCGACCAGGGTGGTCAGGTCGGGGCGGATGGAGACGTCGGGCAGGCCGCGGTCCAGGCCGCCGGGGACCGGGACGGTGTCGCCCTGGGGGGAGGTGTAGTAGACCGCCTGGCAGAAGGCCACGCCGCTGTGCAGGATGTCGGGCAGGCGTTCCAGCAGGACGTCCTTGCCGCGCTCGGTGCCGATCAGGTCGGGGTAGCCGACCCGGACGACGTCGATGCCCTGTTCCCTCAGGCGCTCGACGGTCCGCTCGACGGACTCCGCGCTCACTGGGCCTCCCTGGTACGTCCGGACAACTCGTTTGGGTGCAAAACATACGCCTCGAACGCCCGGGGAACAAGGTTCCCTGAGAGGAGGCCGCTGTTTTCCATCGTGACATCTCGCAGTTCAACGCATATCGTATGGCCCCAAACAGTCAGCGCGAACGAGACGTCCCTCTCAACTAAGGAGGCGCCGTGGCCACGGTGCGCGGTTTCTTCACCCCCAAGACGGCGACCGGCCGCTCCTCGCTGGTCCCCAACCCGCCGTGGTACTACTCCGGCGACCTGCTCACCGTTGAATACCGTACCGACCCCGCCCGGGTCGCCGAACTCCTGCCCGAGCCCCTGACCCTCGCCGACGAGGACCCCGGCGCGGTCGCGATCATCTGGGCCGACTGGCAGTCCTGCTCCGGCACCAAGGAGGAGCTGCTCGACCCGGTCCGCTCGCAGTACAAGGAATGCTTCGTGGTCGTGCGCTGCGCCTTCGAGGGCAGGACCTTCTCACGCTGCGTCTACATCTGGGTGGACAAGGACTTCGCGATCGCCCGCGGCACGCACCAGGGCTACCCCAAGAAGCTCGGCTCGATCCACCAGACCCGCGCCTTCCCGTTCGGTCAGGCCGCGCCCCGCATCGGCGAGGGCGGCACGTTCGGCGGCACCCTGGCCGCCGCCGACCGCCGCCTGGCCCAGGCCGTGGTACGGCTTCGCGAGCCCAGCGAGACCAACGGCTTCGTCAACGGCCACCCGATGGCCCACAACCGCTGGCTGCCGTCGATCGAGCCGGGCGGCGGCCTGGCCCTGGACGAGCTGATCTCCAGCGGCGGGCAGTCCTTCGAGGGCGGCCAGGCCTGGAAGGGCGAAGCGGAGCTCGAGCTGTTCGACTCCCCCACCGAGGAACTCGCCGCGCTCAAGGTCGACGAGATCATCGGTGGCTACTATCAGCAGGTCGGGGTCGTCTGGAACGGCGGCACCCTGCTGGCGTCCGGAGTCTCGGGCGCGCAGTGACCCGTTCCGGGCGCTGACCTTCGAACGAGCGGCAGGGGGCGGCCGGGACGGCCCGTTGACGGGTGTGGCGGTCTTCCGCTGGGATGTGGGAGGGAGAGCGCTCCCCCAGTCGCCCGCCGCCCCCGGGACAGCGGGGAGACGAAACGCCGACCCCATCGTGAGCTTCGTGTGTCCAGAATCACACGTACACGAATGAAAATGGCGTAAGGGACTGTTCTTTCAGGTCAGTTCCCGAAGAGTCCGCTGCCGCTCGACATCGAAGGAGCCTGTGTGCCCGCGCACTACTCATTGACGGAGACCGAGGAGGCGGTGAACCGCCGCCTCGGCGCGTTCCCGATCAGACGCGAGGCGCTGGCCGCCGTCTCCAACCTGCACCGGGCCGCCGCCGCCGTGCGCCAGCACCTGGAGAACTCCGCGCTGCGGGTGGCCGACCTGACCTGGAGCGCGTTCGTCGTGCTGTGGGTGGTGTGGATATGGGAGGAGATCGAGACCCGGCACGCCGCGGCCGAGGCCGGCATCTCCAAGGGCACCCTGACCGGCATCATCAAGACCCTGGAGTCCCGCGGCCTGATCCAGCGCAGCCAGCACCCCGACGACCGCCGGCTGGCCCTGCTGCGCCTGACCCCCGAGGGGCTGGCGCTGATGGAACGGCTGTTTCCCGCCTTCAACGACGAGGAGGCCTTCGTGGTCGGCGCGCTGGAGGAGCACGAGGCGCTTGACCTGGCCGCCTGCCTGCGCCGGATCGTCACCCACCTGGAGGAGCACGGCGAGCAGCGCCGCAACGACCTGCGCCGCCAGACCCCCGTCCCGCCGCGCCGCGGCGGCCGCCGTCGCACCGAATGATCACCACCCCGCCCCCGAAGAGCCGTGGGGAGCGGGGTCAGCGGGCGACCACCGCCACCGGGACGTCTCCCGGAAGGGTCAGCGGGTGGCGGCGGTCACCAGGGCGTCGAAGAGGCGCTGGTTGACCGGGTCGGTGGCCGCGGTGTCCTCCGGATGCCACTGCACCCCTACGAACCAGCCGGCAGGCTCGGCCAGCTCGGCCGCCTCCACCGTGCCGTCCGCGGCGTGCGCGACGGCCACAAGCCCCTGGCCGAGCGCCTCGACGCACTGGTGGTGGTAGCACGACGCGGTGATCTTCTCCGCCCCGGTCACCTCGGCCAGCAGCGAGCCGGGCCGCACCGCCACCGGGTGCACCACGTGCCGGTGGTCGACCTCCATGTGCTGGCGCAGCCGGCCGCCGAGCAGCACGTTGACCACCTGCAGGCCCCGGCAGACCGCCAGTGTGGGCAGCCCGGCCGTCAGCGCGTGCCGGGCCGCGGCCAGGTCGAAGGCGTCCTGCTCGGCGTCGACGTCGTAGACCTGCTCGTGCGCCACGCTCTCGCCGTAGACCTCCGGCGACAGGTCCCCGCCGCCGGGCAGCAGCAGCCCGGCGGCGGCCGCGAGCCGGTCGGCGGCCCGCCCGGCGTCGACCGGGTGCATCAGGAACGGTTCACCGCCCGCCTGGTAGACCGCCTCGGCCAGCGCGCGGGCGGTGACCACCGCTGCGTACCGCAGCGCCGAGGTGCTGGCGGCGAAACGCGAGGGGATCGCGATGAGCGGGCGACGAGACATCCCGGACTCCTCCAAAGGTTCATTTGTAGCCAAACGGTATTCTAGGCCTTCCCCTGGGTCTTGACCGGTCATCGCGGCTCGCCCTAGGTTGTTTGGAGTCAAACGATTAGGAGAAGCGGATGACCACAGTCGCCGGCGTCCCCGTCAACGGCGATCACTGGATCGGCGGCGAGCGGGTCAGCTCGCCCACCACGTTCGACGACCACTCCCCCATCGACGGGGCGCTCATCGCCCAGAT
>NZ_BSEV01000030.1 GCF_027922005.1 Streptosporangium carneum
AGGACTCAACGTCCAGGAGCACACAGTGCTCACCTGCCGGCGGCCGCCAACCATCCCAGGAGCCTGCCCGATAGCCGACTCCTAGAACTCATTAGGATCACCGACAGCGTCCCCCCGTCGTCCTCGGCTTGAACGGCTGGCGTACACCCCCCTCGAGAAGATGGTCGCGCCACGCCGCCACCTCGTCGGCGGTCGCGTGGATCGGGTGCCACAGGCCTGCCACGGTGTCGGGGGCGGGGCGGTGGCCGGCCAGTTCCCACGGGGCGGTGGCCGGCCAGTTCCCACGGGGCGGTGGCCGGCCAGTTCCCAGCCGTCGGCGGTCTTGACCGGCAGGGCCGCCGGGCCGCCGGCGATCCGCCAGACCAGGCTGCGGGCGTAGGGGCCGGTGACGGGATGGTCGAGGAAGTACTCGGTCACCTCACGCCAGTGCCACGTCCGTTCATGGACGATCGCCTGTTCCAGGCGGGACCTCTCGGCCGCCTGCGCCGGCTTGAGCTCCTTCAGGACGGCCCGCAGATCGGACGGCTCCGCGCGCAGATCCTTCGGCAGCGACTTGACGGTCTTGCCGGCGGCGTCACGATGGACGCGGAGCCGGGGCGGGCGCGGCGGAAGACGACGGCTTCCGCCGCTCGTGGACGTCGTCTCGCAAATACGGCCGCAAAGCGCCGGACAGCTCCGCTCCTGCCAGGAAAGTGAGGCCTTGAAGCTGGTATTCGCGAATGTATGGTGGTGCCTGTGACGACATTTCGGATCAGCGAGGCCGCCGCGCTGCTGGGAGTCAGCGCGGACACGGTCCGACGCTGGGTTGACACGGGCAGACTGCCCGCGCGGCGCGACGAGCACGGCCGTCGGATGGTGGAGGGCGCCGACCTCGCCGCCTTCGCCCGCTCGCAGATCGCCGCCGAGAGCGGCTCGGAGAGGTCCTCCGCGCGCAACCGCTTCCGCGGGATCGTGACCGAGGTGGTCCGGGACGCGGTGATGGCCCAGGTGGAGATCGCCGCGGGACCGTTCAGAGTGGTTTCGCTGATGAGCCGCCAGGCCGCCGACGAGCTGGGCCTGGAGGCGGGGGTCGTGGCGGTCGCCGTGGTCAAGTCGACCAACGTCGTCGTGGAGATCCCCGACCACGCGCGCGTGGCGAGCCAGTGAGGAGCCCCTCGGTGTTCAGACGTCTCCGTCCGCGTGTTCTCGCGGTCCCCGCCGCCCTCGCGCTGGTCTGCGGCCTCGCGGCCTGCGGAACCGGCGCCTCCGACGCACGGGCCTCGCGCTCCCCCGGCGGCTCGGGGTCCGTGACGGTTTTCGCCGCGGCCTCGCTGACCGGCACGTTCACCGAGCTGGGCAAGGCCTTCGAGTCCGCCAACCCCGGCACGAAGGTGACGTTCAACTTCGGTTCCAGCGCCACGCTCGCCCAGCAGATCGTCCAGGGCGCGCCCGCCGACGTGTTCGCCGCAGCCAGCCCGGCCACGATGAAGACCGTCGCCGACGCCTCCCTGGCCGGGAACCCGACCACGTTCGCGCGCAACGAACTGCAGATCGCCGTGCCCGCCGACAACCCGGCCAAGGTCGACGGCCTGGCCGACCTCGCCGACCCCAAGGTGAAGACCGCCCTGTGCGCCGAACAGGTGCCGTGCGGCGCGGCGGCGGTCAAGGCGCTGGACGCCGCCGGGCTGAAGGTCACCCCGGTCACCCTGGAACAGGACGTCAAGGCCACGCTGACCAAGGTCGAGCTCGGCGAGGTGGACGCGGCCCTGGTCTACAGGACCGACGTGCTGGCGAGCGGCGGCAAGGTGAAGGGCATCGACTTCCCCGAGGCCGACAAGGCGGTCAACGACTACCCGATCGCGGCCCTGACCAAGGCTCCCGCGGGCGCGCAGGCCCAGCGGTTCGTCGACCTGGTGCTGTCGCGGCAGGGCAGGGACGTGCTCACCAGGGCCGGCTTCGAGGCTCCCTGACCGTCGTGGAGACGAGGTGAACCGATGACGACGACGGCGGCGCGGCCCTCCCGGCCGCAGGAGCGCGGCCCCGCGGGCCGCCTGCCATGGGTGCTGGTGCTGCCCGCCGTGATCGGCATGGCCTTCCTCGTGCTGCCGCTGGCCGGCCTGCTGCTGCGGGCCCCCTGGTCCACCCTGGCCGGGCGGTTGGCCGAGCCGAGGGTGCTCGAGGCGCTGCGCCTCTCCCTGGTCACCGCGACCGTCGCCACGCTGGCGTGCCTGCTGTTCGGCGTGCCGCTGGCCTGGCTGCTCGCCCGTGCCGCCTTTCCCGGCCTGCGGGTGGTGCGGGCGCTGGTCACCGTTCCCCTCGTCCTGCCGCCCGTGGTCGGCGGCGTCGCCCTGCTGCTGGTGTTCGGGCGGCGCGGCCTGGCGGGCCAGTGGCTCGAGGCCGCCTTCGGGGTCTCGCTGCCCTTCACCACCGCCGGAGTCGTGGCCGCCGAGGCGTTCGTCGCGATGCCGTTCCTGGTGATCAGCGTCGAGGGGGCGCTGCGCGCGGCCGACCTGCGTTTCGAGGAGGCCGCCGCGACACTGGGCGCCTCACGCTGGACGATCTTCCGCCGCGTCACCCTGCCCCTGGTCGCCCCGGGTGTCGCGGCCGGGACCGTCCTGTGCTGGGCGAGGGCGCTGGGCGAGTTCGGCGCCACCATCACCTTCGCGGGCAACTTCCCCGGCCGGACCCAGACCATGCCCCTGGCGGTCTACCTCGCCCTGGAGACCGAGCCCGAGGCCGCGATCGTGCTCAGCCTCGTCCTGCTCGCCGTCTCCGTGATCATTCTGGCCGGCCTGCGGGACAGGTGGGTGAGCGGCCCGTGACGCTGCAGGCCCGCCTCGTCGTCACCAGGCCCCGTTTCCGCCTCGACGTCACCCTGGAGGTCGCCGCCGGCCAGGTCGTCGCCCTCCTCGGCCCCAACGGCGCGGGCAAGTCCACCGCGCTGCGCGCCCTGGCCGGGCTCACCGCCCTGTCCGAGGGCCACATCACCCTGGACGGCCGCCCCCTGCACACCCTGCCGCCCGAGCGCCGCCCGATCGGCATGGTCTTCCAGGACTACCTGCTCTTCCCGCACATGTCGGCCCTGGACAACGTCGCCTTCGGCCCCCGCTGCCACGGCGCCTCGACGGCCGAGGCACGCGGCACGGCAGCCGACTGGCTGCGGCGCGTGGGCCTGGCCGAGCACGTCGGGACCCGCCCCCGGCAGCTGTCCGGCGGCCAGGCCCAGCGCGTCGCCCTGGCCCGCGCGCTGGCCGTGGGGCCGCGCCTGCTGCTGCTGGACGAGCCGCTGGCCGCCCTGGACGCCCACACCCGGCTGGAGATCCGCTCACGGCTCCGCCGCCACCTGGCCGACTTCGACGGCGCGACCGTCCTGGTCACCCATGACCCGCTGGACGCCATGGTGCTCGCCGACATGCTGGTGGTCGTCGAGGACGGCGCCGTCGTCCAGCGGGGAACCCCGGCCGAGGTGGCACGCCGCCCGCGCACCGACTACGTCGCGCGCCTGGTCGGTCTCAACCTCTACCGGGGCGTCGCGGCCGGCCGGAAGGTCAAGGTCGGCGAGACGCTGCTCAGCGTGACCGAATCCCTGGAGGGGCCCGCGTTCGTCGCCTTCGCGCCCAGCGCGGTCGCCCTGTACCGCACCCGCCCCGACGGCAGCCCGCGCAACCTCTGGCAGGCGCGCGTCGAGGGCGTCGAACGGCACGGCGACAGCGTCCGCGTCCACCTCGACGGACCGATCACCGCCTTCGCCGACGTCACCCCCGCCGCCGTCGCCGACCTCGGCCTGCCCCCGGGACAGCGGATCTGGGCCGCGGTCAAGGCCACGGAGACCCACGCCTACCCCGCGTGAGACGTCCTGTCCCGACTTGCGGCCGACCTCAAACGGATCTCAACTCGCGCTCAAACCGCGCACGCCAGAGTGAGGACATCCACCACGAGGAGAGATCATGACAATCGGGAACGACCTGCGACGCGCGGTCAGGGGACGGGTTCTGGTCGCGGGCGACGAGGACTTCGAGCAGGCCAGGAGGGCGTGGAACCTCGCGGTGGACCAGCCGGTGCGGGCCGTGGTCGAGGCGGAGGACGCCGACGACGTGGTCGCGCTCGTCCGTTACGCCCGCCTCGCGGGGCTGACCGTCTCGGCGCAGCCCAGCGGCCACGGCGCGACCGGTGACGTGGAGGACGTGATCCTGCTGCGCACCGGACGGCTCGGCGGAGTGAGGGTCTCGCCGGGGCCGCGCACCGCCAGGGTCGGCGCGGGCGTGAAATGGGGCGAGGTGCTGACCGCGGCGAGCCCGCACGGCCTGACCGGGCTCGCGGGCAGCTCGCCCGCGCCCAACGTGGTCGGCTACACCCTCGGCGGCGGGCTGAGCTGGTTCAGCCGCCTTCACGGACTGGCCGCGGACAGCGTCCGCTCCTTCGACGTCGTCGACGCCGCGGGCGACAGGGCGACGGTGGACGCCGGGTCCGACCCCGAGCTGTTCTGGGCCCTGCGCGGCGGTGGCGGCGACTTCGCACTGGTGACGGCCATGGAGTTCGCCCTGCACCCCGCCCCCCTGCTGTACGGCGGACGCCTGATGTGGCCGGCCGAGCGGGCCCACGAGGTGCTGGCCGCCTTCAGGGAGGTCACCGCCGAGGCTCCTGAGGAGCTCGCCGTCTGGTTCGACCTGTTCGACTTCCCGCCGCTTCCCTTCCTTCCCGACGTCCTGCGCGGCAAGGCGCTGGTCGCGGTGGACACCGCCTTCCTCGGGGACGCGGACGAGGCACGGGCCCTGCTGCGCCCCTTCGACGGGATCGGCGGACTGGTGAGCGACAGCCGCAGGGTGCTGACGGTGGCCGAACTGGGGGACATCTGCGCCGAGCCGACGGAGCCGAGTCCGGGCGTCGGCCACGCGGAGCTGCTGACGGTGCTGGACGACGCGGTGGCCGAGGTGCTGCTCTCGGACCCCCTCGCCCCGCTGCTCAGCGTGCAGATCCGCCATCTGGGCGGGGCGCTGGCCCGTCCCGCGGCCGGTGGCGGGGCCTGCGGCCACCTGACGGAGCCGTACTCGCTCTACGCGATCGGCGTCGTACCCGGCCCCGAGGAGGCCGCCGCCGTCGAGGCCAGGCGGAAGGAACTCGCCGGCGCGCTGGTGCCGTACACCAGCGGCCGCAAGCCGTACACCTTCCTGGGGGTCGGGGAGCGGGCCGCGGCGGCCTTCCCCGGGGACGTCCTGGCGCGGCTGCGGGGCGTCAAGCGCGCCCGCGACCCTCACAACGTCTTCCGCGGCAACTACCCGGTCCTCGGCTAGACGTCAGCCCTCGAAGGTGGCGGGGTCCAGGCCGACCTCACGGGCCGTGGCGACCCTGGCGTGGTGCAGCAGCCTGCCTCGTGACATGTTGCCCGCGTGCAGGGTGTAGCGGACCACCAGGCCGTCGAGCATCCCGTCGATCCGCTCCGCCGCGCCCTGGGGGTCGTCGCAGACGAGCTCTCCCGCCGCCACGCCCTGCGTGATCACCTCTGTCAGGATCTCGATCCAGGCGCCCTCGAGCTCCAGCAGGATGCTCCTGACGTGCGCCTCGCGCACCCCGACGGCCCAGGCGTCGAGCCAGAGGATCCAGCTCTGGTCCGACCTGGACGCCGGGATGTAGAAGCGCAGGACGCGGTCGAGCCGCTCGACGGCGGTTCCCGGCTCCGCGACGATCTCCCTGAGCCGCTGGATCTCCGACTCGCTGGTGCTGCGGAGCATCTCGGTGATGAGGTCGTCCTTGGTGGCGAAGTGATAGTGGATCAGGCCACCGCTCACGTTGGTCGCCCTGGCGATGTCCGCGACGCGGGTGCTGGCCAGCCCGCGCTCCAGCACGACCCGCCGGGCGGCTTCGAGCAACTCCGCCCGGCGCTGGTCGGCCTGGTCCGCGCGGCTGCCGCGCGCCCCTCCTCCGCTTTGCACTGCGCAAGACTACAACAGGGCGGCTCCCGGACCTCAATACTACTGACTAGCCGTTCAGTCAATAGCCTTCGGCCGTGGCGTCCGTGGTTCGGCCACAGCGGTAGAGGGACTGGCCGTCCTGGGCGCCGCCGTACTCGGCCGCGGTGACGGCGGTGCAGTTGGCCTGCACCCACGCGCTGACCTCCGAGCCGCCCGCGTCCGGGCCGCCCCGGCCGCCGCCGGGAATCACGTGGCGAAGCTCGCCGGAGGAGACGAGGGCCTTGAGCCGGTCGACCGTCATGGCCGGGTCGCCGCCGGTGAAACCGCCCATGGCGATGACGGGCAGGCCGGTGGACAGGATGGCCGACGAGGCGCTCTGCGCGCTGCTCACCGCGACCAGCCAGGTCGCGCCGCCCATGTTCTTCTTCAGGTAGGCGATCGCCTGCTCGCTCAGACCTCCGCCCGGCCCGCCGCGCATGCCGCCGCCGGGGAACCCCTGACGGGACCTGGTTTCGTCGCCGGGCACGCCCTCCTGCCCGTCTCGCCCGCCGAATCCGCCTTCGGGGAAGCCGCCCTGGGGGAAGCCCTCCCCGGGGAGGCCGCCCGGCATCCCTCCTGGCATGCCGCCGGGCCCCCGCATGCCGCCGAAGCCGCCGCTCCCCTCGGGGCCCGCGGTGGGGTTGGTGCCGTTGACCGCGGAGCCGAGCGGGGTCAGGGCGTAGGCCGCCGGACCGGCCAGACCCGCGACCAGCCCGGTGACCAGCGCGGCCACCGCGATCCAGCGCGCGGGACGCCGCAGGAGCCGGGTCAGGAGCAGGCCGATCACCGCGGCCGCGGCCGCCGCCGCCACCGCCCAGGCGAGCCAGGGCACGAAGTCCGGCGTACGGCGCAGCACCGTGAACGACCACGCCCCCGTGACGGCGACCCCGGCGGGCAGCACCCACGCCCAGGCGGGGGACACTCCGCGGGCCCGCCACATCAGCACCCCGCCGAGACCGGTCAGGGCCGCGACGGCCGGAGCCATGGCGGTGGAGTAGTACGGGTGGAAGGTGCCGCTGGAGAAGCTGAACACCGCGTAGTGGACGGCGAGCCAGCCGCCCCACAGCAGCAGCGCCACGCGGGTCTGCCGAAGGGGACGGCGGGCGACCAGGATCAGGCCCGCGACCAGGGCGATCACCGCGAAGGGCAGCAGCCACGAGATCTGCCCCGCCATGATGTCGTTGAACAGCCGTCCCGCCCCGGACTCGCCGCCGAACCCCGCTCCCCCGCCGAACCCGCCGCGTCCGTCACCGCCGCCTCCGCCGCCGAAGTTCTGGCCGAGGACACGGCCGAGGCCGTTGTAGCCGATGACCAGGTCCCAGACGGAGTTGTCCGTGCTGCCGCCGACGTAGGGGCGGCTCGCGGCGGGCCACAGGTCGACGACGACCATCCACCACGCGCTGGAGACCACCAGCGCGACCCCTGCCGTGAGCAGGCGGCCGAGACGGCGCGGCACCGTGCCGGGGGCCATGGCGAGATAGACGACGGCGAAGGCCGGGAGCACCAGGTAGGCCTGGAGCATCTTGGTGTTGAAGGCGAGGCCGACGAGGACGGCCGACAGGGCGAGGGTGCGCGTCCGCCCCGTGCGGATCGCCTCCTGACAGCACCAGGCGGCCAGGACCAGCAGCAGCACCAGCACGGTGTCGGGGTTGTTGTCCCGGTTGATCGCCACCGTGATCGGGGTGAGCGTCATCACCAGCGCCGCGACCAGTCCCGCCGCGTGCCCGGCGGAGCCGGGCAGCGCGCGCCGTACGGCCGAGTGGACCACGCCGACGGCCGCGACTCCCGCGACGGCCTGGGGCAGGAGCATGCTCCACGTCCCGAACCCGAGGATCCGCGCGGACAGGCCCATCACCCACAGCGCGAACGGCGGCTTGTCCACGGTGATGAACGACCCCGCGTCCAGGGCTCCGAAGAAGAAGGCCTTCCAGCTCTGGGTGCCGGACAGGATCGCCGCGGAGTAGTAGGAGTTGGCGTGGCCGTTGCGCCCGAGCGCCCACAGGTGGAGGACCGCGGCCAGCGCGAGGACCGCCCACAGGGCGGGACGCGCCCATCGAGGATCGCCGGGGGCGCCGAGCACCGCTCTGCGCGCCGCGGCGCGCGGACCGTCGCCCTTCCGTCCGCGCGGCCTCGCGTTCTCCCGGCCCTCGGTCGCGGCCGTCGCGCCGTCGGCCGTGCCGGTCGCCTCGGCCGGGGTCGCGCCCTCGGCGTGGGAGGAGCCGTGTTCCAGAGCGGTCATCGGCCCGCTCCCTTCGCGCGGCGCGGGTTGAAGACCCAGGTGCGCATCAACAGGAAACGGACCAGGGTCGCCAGGGCGTTGGCGGCGATGACCGCGGCGGCCTGGACGGTCGCGGACGCTCCCGGCATGAGGTAGCCGAGCAGGGTCAGGCCGCCGGTGCTCAGCAGCAGCCCGACGAGGAAGGCCATGCCGCCTTCGAGCTGGTGGCGCAGAGCGCCGGTGCGGCCGGTGACGCCGAAGGTGAAGCGGCGGTTGGCCGCGGTGTTGGCCACGGCGGTGACGAGCAGGGCCACCGCGTTGGCCGCCACGGCGGGCATCACCGACCTCAGGAGCACGAAAAGCCCCAGGTGGGCCAGGGTGCAGAGCACGCCGATCACCGCGAAGCTGGGCAGCTGACGGGCCATGCCGCTGGGCAGCTGAGCCCGCTGGACACGCGGGGGCACCGGGATCCTGGCCGCGCCGGACAGGGTCTTGCGCGCCACCCTGGCCATTCCTCTCAGGTCGTCCTTCGCGGTCCTGACGATGTCGACCCGGCTGTCCGGGTCGTCGACCCAGTCGACGGGCACCTCGTGGATGCGCAGGCCGTGCCGTTCCGCCAGGAGCAGCAGCTCGGTGTCGAAGAACCACTCCTCGTCCTCGACGGCGGGCAGCAGCGCCTGGACGATCTCGGTGCGTGCCGCCTTGAACCCGCACTGGGCGTCGGAGAAGCGGGCTCCCATCGCCGAGCGCAGCAGCAGGTTGTAGGTGCGTGAGATGAACTCCCGCTTCGGCCCGCGGACGACGTTGGACCCCCTGGACAGGCGGGTGCCGATGGCCAGGTCGCTGTGGCCGGACAGCAGCGGGGCCACCAGCGGCAGGAAGGCGTCCAGGTCGGTGGAGAGGTCGACGTCCATGTAGGCGACCACGTCGGCGTCGCTCGCCGACCACACCCGGCGCAGCGCCCGTCCCCGTCCCTTGACGTCCAGGTGAACGGCGTGCACGTGGGACAGCTCACGGCCGAGGCCGGTGGCGACCCGCCAGGTGGCGTCGGTGCTGGCGTTGTCGGCGATCGTGATGCGGAAGCCGTAGGGGAAGGTGGCCGTGAGGTAGGCGTGCAGGCGGCGCACGCTCTCGGCGAGCACGCGCTGCTCGTTGTACACAGGGACGACGATCTCGACCAGCCGGGTACGCGCGGGTGCGGTCATCTGCTTCACGCTGACTCCCGTGGGGGACGACTCGGATCTCTCATGTCCCCCAGGCTCGTCAAGTGATCTTGAGTGATCCTGAGCCGATCATTAACGACTGGTGAGAAAAGGAGAGCCCGGCAACCGCATCCGCGCCAGAGCGCCGCCGCCCTCGGCGTTCTCCAGCATGACCTCTCCCCCCGCCTCCCGTACGGCCTGCGCCACGATGGCCAGGCCGAGCCCGGAGCCCGGCATGCTCCGCGCCGAGGAGGACCGCCAGAAGCGGTCGAAGACGTAGGCCAGTTCCTCCCGCGGGATGCCCGGACCGTGGTCCCTGACGGCCAGTTCCCCGCCGCCGAGCCGCACGACGACCGAGCCCGTCGAGAACTTCACCGCGTTGTCGAGCAGGTTCACCACGGCCCGCTCCAGGGCTGCCTGGTCCCCGCGGACGTACCACGGCTCCAGGTCGACCTCGATCGGGGTCTCCTGGGCGCGGAGCGCGGCCCTGCGCACGGCCGACTCGACCACCTCGTGGAAGGCGACCTCGACGTGCGGCTCGTGCTCGCTCTCCGAACGCGAGAGCTGGAGCAGGTCCCCGACCAGCGTGGACATCTCCTCGAACTGGGCCTTGAGGCTGGCCAGCAGTCTGCGCTTCGGGGCGGGGGCGAGCGGGCGGCCGGTGTTCTCGCTGCGCAGCAGCAGGTCGATGTTGGTGCGCAGGCTGGTGAGCGGGGTGCGCAGTTCGTGTCCCGCGTCGGCGATCAGCCTGCGCTGGCGTTCGCGGGAGGCGGCCAGCGCGGTGGTCATCGCGTTGAAGGAGGTGCCGAGTCTGGCGATCTCGTCGGTGCCCTCGATCGGGATGCGGGTGTCGAGGTCCTCGGTCCTGGCGACGTGCTCCACGGCCTCCGCCAGACGGCCGACGGGGCGCAGCGCCGTTCGGGAGATGAGCAGGCCCGCCAGCGCCGCCCCCAGGACCCCGAGCGCGGCGACTCCCGCCAGAATTCCGGCCAGCCAGGTCAGCGTCGACTCGATCTGGGTCAGCGAGCGCGACTCCATCATCGCGACGCCGGGCGCGACGTTCTCGGTCCGCACCATCACCGATTCGCCGCCGTCGGTGACGCCGTCGCGCAGCTCGGAGTCACCCCGCGTGCCCGCCGCGACGGCCCTGTCCGCCCTGGTCACCATGACCGCCGTCTGGCCGAGCACGCACCGCCTGCCGTCCGGGTAGACCAGCTGCACCAGGGGCAGGAAGGGACGCAGCCCGTCGCCGCCCGCCGGGGACGTCCGTCCGGACGCGCACAGCGCGACGAGCCTGTCGGCGTCCCGGTTCATCGGCGGCCCGTCCCCGGGCGGGCCTCCTCTCGGATGCCCCTGGAGCGTCCGCTCCACCTGGGCGTAGAGCTGGTTGCGGACGATGAGCCAGCAGGTCCCGGCGCATGCCGCGATGGCCAGGGCCACGGTCACCGCGATCAGGACGGTGAGCCGGGAGCGCAGGGAGCGGGGACCGCTCAAGGGGAGTTCCTCAGCACGTAGCCGACCCCGCGGACGGTGTGGATCACCCGGGGACGTCCCGCGCCCTCGGTCTTGCGGCGCAGGTACATGACGTAGACGTCGAGGGAGTTCGAGGACGGTTCGAAGTCGAAGCCCCAGACCTGGCTGAGGATCTGCTCGCGGGTGAGCACCTGGCGGGGGTGGACCATGAACAGCTCCAGCAGGAGGTACTCGGTCCGGGTCAGCTCGAGCGGTTCGCCCGCCCTGGTCACCTCGCGGCTGGCGGTGTCCATCCGCAGGTCGGCGTAGACGAGCACGCCGTCGTCGGCGCCGCCGTCCGCGGCCGGCACGGTCAGGGCGCCGCGACGCAGCAGCGCCCTGACCCTGGCCAGCAGTTCGTCGAGCTCGAAGGGCTTGACGAGGTAGTCGTCGGCCCCCGCGTCCAGCCCGGACACCCGGTCGCCCACGGCGTCGCGGGCGGTGAGCATGAGCACCGGCACGTGGTTGCCCGCCGCCCTGAGCCTGCGGCAGGCGGTCAGCCCGTCGACCTTGGGCATCATCACGTCGAGCAGGACCAGCTCGTACGGCTCCCGCCGCAGGAGCTCCAGCGCGGCCTGGCCGTCCTCGGCCAGGCCGACCCGGTATCCCTCGTACTCCAGGCTGCTCTGCAGCGCCTCCCTGAGCGCGGGCTCGTCGTCCACGACCAGCACACGCGCCGCCTCACCGTCGCCCATGCCCCCACGGTAGAGGCTCATCATGAGAACCCCATGAACGCCCTCAGGCGCGCCCGCCCCGTCCCCTGCCCCGCCCCGCGTCCCCGTCCGCTCCTCTCCCCGTTCTCCCCGTGTCCGTGTCCATGTCCATGTCCGTGTCCGGGCCCGTGTCCCGACTGAGGGCCCTGACGGGACAGAGCCCGCCTCCCGCCCCGCCGCGCTCGCGCGTCACCACGCCACGGGAAGCGCGCGCAGGCCGAAGATCACGCTGTCGTACTTGAAGGGCAGCTCGTCGTCCTCCCCGACGACGCGCAGGCCCGGGATCCGCTCGAAGAGCGTGCGGTAGGCGATCTCCAGTTCGGCTCGGGCGAGGTTCTGCCCGAGGCACTGGTGCACGCCGTACCCGAACGCCACGTGGTTGCGGGCCCCGCGCCGGATGTCGAACTCGTCGGGACGGTCGAAGACACGGGGGTCCCGGTTGGCCGAGGCGCCGAGCACGAACATGCCCTCCCCCGCCCGGACGGCCTGGCCGCCGATCTCCATGTCCTCGGTCGCCACCCGGTCGAAGGCGACCCAGTCCACGATCGAGTGGTATCTCAGCAGTTCCTCGACCGCGGCGGGCCAGCCGTCGGGGTCGGCGCGGAGCGCGGCGAGCTGGGCGGGGTCGCGCAGCAGTGTGTGTACGCCCAGCGGGATCATGTTGGCCGTGGTCTCGTGGCCCGCGACGAGCAGCAGGAACGTCATGCCGACCAGCGCGTCGTGGGAGAGCTCGCCGGTCTCCCTGCGCGCGGTCACGAGCCGTCCCACGAGGTCGTCCCCCGGCTTCCGCTCCGCCTCGGCGATCAGGCCGTCGAGGTAGTCCCAGATCTCGGTGACCGCGCCGAAGGAGTCCTCGCTCCCGCCGGGGCCCGCGCCGATGAGCTGCCTGGTCCGGCTCTGGAAGAAGTCGTGGTCGGCGTAGGGGACGCCGAGGAGCCTGCAGATGACCAGCGACGGCACGGCCAGCCCGAACGCCTCGACGAGGTCGGCCGAGGAGCCCTGCTTGAGCATTTCGTCTATGAGCAGGTCGACGGTCTCCTGGATGCCGGGGCGCATCTCCCTGATCCGCCTGACGGTGAACTCGGGGATCAGCATCCGGCGGTAGACGCCGTGCTCGGGCGGGTCCATGTCGATGAACTGACCGGCCTGGAACCTCGTCCTGACCCGCAGTTCCTCCTCCGTGGGCGGCCGCTCGGAGAAGGCGGCCATCGGGTGCCCCGGGGTCATGGGGTCGGTGCTGACGCGGGGGTCGGTGAGCACCTGCTGCGCCTCGGCGTGCCGGGTCACCAGCCAGACGTCGCCGCCGGGCAGCCGCGTCCTGACCAGTGGCGCCTCCTCGCGCAGGCGTCCGTAGTCGTCGGGGGGAGCGAAGGGGCAGGTACGCGGGACGGGAAAGCTCTGAGCCATAGGGTTGCTCCTCACAGGCCGAGTCATTTCACTTACTTACATGAAAGTAAGTTAGGAGACGTCGGCCCCTCAAGCACGGCACAAAGCAGGAAAATCAGGGAACGGCGGAACGGCGATGAATGCCCGGCGCAGCGATACCAGGGAACGGATCCAGCAGGTGGCACTGGAGTTGTTCGCCGAGCGGGGATACGAGAAGACCTCGTTGCGGGAGGTCGCGGAGCGGCTGCAGATCACCAGGCCCGCGCTCTACTACCACTTCAAGGCCAAGGAGGACATCCTCAACGGCGTCATCGAGGACCTGAACCGCTCGATCGACGAGCTCGCCGGGTGGGCCGCCGCCCAGCCGCGCACGGACGCGGCCCGAAGGGCGATCCTGGACAGGATCTCGGCGCTCCTGCAGGGCCAGTGGCGACCGCTCGTCAGGTTCGCCCAGGTCAACCAGGCCGTCATGTCCGAGCTTCCGGCCGGCGAGGAGATGCGGCACCGGATGATGAAGATCGTCTCAGTGCTGGCCAGGCCGGAGGACGAGCTCATCCGGCAGTTCGAGGCCAAGCTCGCGGTGATCGCGCTCATCATGGGCAGCGCCTCGTTCCTGCTGGGCCCGGACGTGTCCGACGAGGAACAGGCCGCGACGGCGCTGGCCGTCGCCGTGAAGCTCGCGTCAGGCCGGTAGCGCTCAGGTCAGCAGCGCCATCGCGGCGTTGTGCCCGGGGATTCCGCTGACCCCGCCGCCGCGCCTGGCTCCCGCGCCGCAGAGCAGGACGCGCTCGAAGGCGGTCTCCACGCCCCAGCGGCCCGGCTCGCCGTACGGCCAGGACAGGTCGCGGTGGAAGATGTGGCCGCCGGGCAGGCCCGCCTCCGCCTCCAGGTCGACCGGGGTTTTGACCTCCAGGCACGGAGCGCCGTCCGGGGTGCGCAGCAGGCAGTCCTCGATCGGCTCGGCCAGCACCCGGTTCATCGAGGCGAACGTGGCCCGCAGCGCCGCCTCACGGGCCCCCTCCGGGTCGTCGCGGAATAGCCGGGCGGGCATGTGCAGGCCGAACAGGGTCATCGTCTGGGCGCCCGAGGCGCGCAGCTCGGGGCCGAGGACGGACGGGTCGGTCAGCGAGTGGCAGTAGACCTCGGCGGGAGGCAGCTCGGGGACGCGTCCCGCCGACGCCTCCGCGTGGGCGCGGGCGAGCTGGTCGCGGCCCTCGTTGATGTGGAAGGTGCCGCTGAAGGCCGCCTCGGGAGCGACCCTCGCGTCCCTGAGCCGGGGCAGCCGCGACAGCACCATGTTGACCTTGAGCTGGGCCCCCTCCGGCTCGAGCCCGCCCGCTCCCAGCAGGCGGGCGAGCACGGCGGGCGGCACGTTGGCCAGGATCCGCTCGCCCCTGACCGTGTGCTCCCCCGCCGCGTCGCGGAAGGCGACCTCCCCCGAGGGGTCGACGGCGACCACCTCGGCCCCGGTCAGGATCTCGGCCCCGGCGGCGCGCGCGGCGTCCGCGAGGGCTCCGGAGACCGCGCCCATGCCGCCGACCGGGACGTTCCAGTCGCCGGTCCCGTCGCCGATCACGTGGTAGAGCAGACAGCGGTTGGCCAGCAGGTCCCGGTCGCAGGGGTCGGCGAAGGTGCCGATCAGGGCGTCGGTGAGCACCACCCCGCGGACGGTGTCGTCGGCGAACCGCTCGTCGACGACCTCGCCGATCGGCCGCTCGAACAGCTCCCGCCACGCTTCGGCGCCGACGAGAGCGCGCATCGCGGCGCGGTCCACGAGAGGCTCGAGCAGGGTCGGGGCGACCCGCCGCGCGACCTCCGCGGTCATCGCGTAGAAGCGCCGCCAGGCCTCCAGGTCCGCCGAGCCTCCGGTGACCCTCGCGAAGGACTCCTCCGTACGGCCCGCGTCGTCGTTGTCCACCAGCAGGCCGGTGTCCCCGACGGGGGTGTAGGAGGCGTAGCGGCGGCGGCGCAGCTCGATTCCGAGCCCGAGATCCGTGACGATCCTGGCGGGCAGCAGGCTGACCAGGTAGGAGTAGCGCGAGAGCCTGGCGTCGACGCCGGGGAACGCCCGCGCCGACACCGCCAGGCCGCCCACGTGGTCCAGGCGTTCCAGCACGAGGACACGACGCCCCGCGCGGGCGAGGTAGGCGGCGGCGACCAGGCCGTTGTGGCCGCCTCCTGCGATCACTGCGTCATAGCGGGAACGGAACACGGGACATCCCGGGGTCTGTGAGGGCTGACGGGGCGGGGCTTCCCCGCCGGTCAGAGACCGGTCTGCCAGTGCGGCTCAGGACGGAGCAGGCTCAACCTCTCAATCGCCACCATATCCCGCACCATATAGCTAATAAGACAATCGGTCTATAATTCCCCACTTCTCCGTTCAGCCGCCCCTTTCTGTCTCCCCCGTCACTCCCGCGTCGCGGCGAGGGTGATCCTCAGCAGCGTGGCGGCCGGTCCCGTGGGAGTGCGGCCCCGCCGCCAGACGGCGCGCAGACGCCGCTCGAGGTCGATGCCCCGGGTCGCCACCTCGATCAGGCGGCCCGTGGCCAGCTCCCCCTCGACGGCGTACCCGCTGAGCACCGCCGGAGCCGCCCCCTCCCTGGCCGCCCCCTTGACCGCGGTGTTCGAGCCGAGCTCGAGCCGGGGCGCGGCGACCTCGTGGCCCGCCAGCGCGCGGTCCAGGGTCTCGCGGGTTCCCGAGCCCCGCTCGCGCACGACCAGCGGGGTCGCGGCCAGCTCGGCGGCCAGCAACGCCGTACGGCGGCGCGCCCACGGATGCCTCGGCGCGACCACCACGACGAGGCGGTCGGTGGCGACCACCCGGGAGGCCAGCCCCTGGGGGACCGAGGGGCCCTCGACGAAACCGAGCTCGATGCCCCCGCCGACCAGCCTGGCCACCTCGGCCGAGTTCTGCACGTCCAGCCCGACCTGCACCTGCGGCTCACGGCTCTGCAGCTCCCCCAGCCAGCGCGGCAGCAGGTACTCGGCCACGGTCATGCTGGCCGCGATGTGCAGGTGCGCCTCCCTGCCGTGCCGTACCGCCTCCGCGCCCCGCATGAGCTCCTCTGCGGCCGCGAGCACCTGCGACGCCCAGGCCGAGACCATCACCCCCTGCGGGGTGAGCGTGGAGCCGCGCGGGGTCCGTTCGAGCAGGGGCAGCCCGAGACGACGCTCCAGCAGCGCTATCCGCTTGCTCGCCGACGGCTGGGCGATGCCCGCCGCCTTCGCCGCCTGGCCGAGACTGCCGAGACGGTCCACGTCGACGAGCAACCGCAGGGACTCCAGATCGGGCAGATCACTCATAGCCCTAGGCTATGACCTTCCAGGGAGATGACGCCTACCGACCGCTACGGCCCCCTTCGAGACTCGGAACATGACCATCTCCCCGCCTTCCGGCCGCCGTCTCACAGGTGCGGACCGCCCAGAGAACCGGCGGCTTCACGCCGCCGGTTCGTCGACGGCCTCCTCGGATCCCGCCTCCGCCGACGCCGTCCGCGACTGGAACGTTCCCGGAGTGCGGGCACACCGGAAGGCACAGCGGAAGGCACGGTGGGAGACGCTCGGGAAGGCCGGACGGGCGCACACCGCGAGCGCCGCCGCCCTCGTCCCCGGGCTCGCCCTGACCGCCGCCGCGGTGGCCGTCTCCCTGTGGGCGAGCCGCGCGCTCCCCGGAGTGAGCGCGGCCGTGGTCGCGGTGGTCCTCGGGATCGCGCTGACCAACCTCGGCGGCCTGCGCCCCGCGTTCCGCGCCGGGCTGCGCTTCGTGAGCCGCAGACTGCTCCGCCTGGCGATCGTGATGCTCGGACTGCAGATCGCCCTGCCCGAGGTGCTGGCGCTGGGCTGGCGGGCCCTGGCGCTGATCGCCGCCTCGACCTCCTGCGCGTTCCTCGCCACGCGGTGGCTCGGGCCCCGGATCGGGGTGAGCCCCCGCAGGTCGCTGCTCATCGCGACCGGGGTCTCGATCTGCGGGGCCGCCGCGGTCGCCGCCATGCACGAGGTGGCCGACAGCGACGACGAGGACGTGGCGAGCGCGGTCGGCGTGGTGGTCCTGTACGGCAGCGCCGCGCTCGTGCTGCTGCCGTCGCTCGCGCGGCTGCTCGGCCTGACGCCGCACCAGCTCGGCATGTGGGCGGGCGCGTCGGTCCACGAGGTCGCCCAGGTGGCGGCCGTCGGCGCGGCGGCCGGGGCCGGGGTGCTCGCGAGCGCGGTGGTGGTCAAACTGGCCAGGGTCGTGCTGCTCGCCCCGATCGTCGCCCTCACCTCCGTCGCGCTGCGCCGTACCGCGGACTCCCGCGGCGGCGCGGGGACCGGACGGCGGCCGCCGCTCGTCCCGCTGTTCGTGCTGGGGTTCCTCGCGACGGTCACGGTCAGGAGCCTGGGCATGGTGCCCGCCGGGGTTACCGGCGTGCTACCTCAGGTGACGGGATTGTCGCTGGCCGCCGCACTCTTCGGGCTGGGGACGGGCGTCAATCTCAGGGAGCTGGTCCGCGGCGGGCGTTCGCTGGTGCTCGGCGGGGTGTCCACCGCTGTCATCGGCGCGATCTCACTGATCGGCGTCGTCACCATCGGCTGATCTCCGAGTAGACGTCACCCGGCAACCCACGTAACGTGCTTTTTCCGGAACAAGCAGCTCCTTTGCATGGTTGACCGGGCATCCATCCAGCCCGGACGAGGAGACAGAACCCGCTCATGCGTACCACCCACCAGCCCATCGACAACGTGCTTCGTCCGTCCGACGAGGTGGCCGACGCACTGGCGCAGGGCGCCCCGGTCGTGGCGCTGGAGTCCACGATCATCTCGCACGGCCTCCCCCAGCCCCGCAACCTCGAGGTCGCGGCAGAACTGGAGGAGATCGTCCGCGAGGCGGGGGCCGTGCCCGCGACGATCGCGGTGCTGGACGGCGTGGCGCGCGTCGGCCTGGACAGGGACGGCCTGAAGCGGATCGCCACCGAGCCCGACCTGCGCAAGCTCGGCTTCCGCGACCTTCCCGCCGCCGCCGCGCTCGGGGTCAGCGGGGCGACCACCGTCTCGGCCACCTCGTTCCTGGCCGCCAGGGCTGGCATCCGGATCTTCGCGACCGGCGGCCTGGGCGGCGTGCACCGCGAGTGGACCACCACCCAGGACGAGTCCGCCGACCTCGACATGCTGAGCCGTACCCGCATCACCGTCGTCTGCGCGGGCGTGAAGTCGATCCTGGACGTCCCCGCGACCCTGCAGCGCCTCGAGACCCGCGGCGTCAGCGTCGCCGGTTTCCGCACCGACGAGTTCCCCGGCTTCTACCTGCACACCTCCGGCGAGCCGATCGACTGGCGGATCGAGACCGCCGCGGAGGCCGCGGAGATCATGCGAGCCCAGGACGCGCTCGGCGGCCCAGAGGCCGCACTGATCGTGGCCAACCCGGTGCCGGTCGGCGAGCAGCTCGACCCCGCCCTGCACGACCGGGTCCTCGCCGAGGCCCTCGCGGCTGCGGAGCGCGAGAAGGTCAGCGGCCAGGCCATCACGCCGTTCCTGCTGGACTACCTGGTCAGGGGCACCGACGGCGCCTCGCTCGAGGCGAACCTGGCCGCCGTGCGCGGCAACGTCCGCGTCGCCGGGCAGATCGCGGCGTCGTGGAGCCGGGGAAACTGAGGCGGCCGTGAGCGGAACCGGCCTGCTGGTCATCGGTGACGTCGTCACCGACGTCGTCGCGCTTCACGAGGGCGCGGCCCTCTCGGGTCTGGCCGTCGGAACGGACACCGCCGCCGACATCGTGCTGCGTCCCGGCGGCTCGGGGGCCAACACCGCCTCCTGGGCGGCCCACCTGGGCGCCGACGCGCGGATCCTGACCAAGGTCGGTTTCGACACGGGAGAGTGGCACGCCGCCGAGCTGCGTCGCGGCGGCGTCAGGGCGCACCTGCGGGTGGATCCCGAACGGCCGACCGCCGTGGTCATCGCCATGGTCGACCCGACGGGAGAGCGTTCCATGCTCACCAACCGGGGCGCGGGCGGCAACATCGGCACCGACGACTGGGACGAGAGCCTGCTCGACGGGGTGGGCCACCTGCACCTGTCGGGCTACACGCTGTTCGCGGAGCCGGGGCTGCAGCTGTCCCGGCTGGCCCTGGCCGAGGCCACCAGGCGCGGCGTCACGATCAGCGTCGATCCCGCCTCGACCGGTTTCCTGCGCTCCTTCGGCCCTGAGCGGTTCGTCAGGGAGACCACGGCCGCCCAGCTGATCATCCCGAACCTGGACGAGGCCCTGCTGCTGACCGGCGAGCCCTCCGCCGAGGGCGCGGCCGAGGAGCTGAGTCACCGCTACGGCGCCGCGGCCGTGAAACTCGGTTCCCGGGGCGCTCTGATGGCCAGGAAAGGAAAGTTGACCGCACGGGTTCCCGGACTCGCCACCGAAGTGGTTGACTCAACGGGAGCGGGTGACGCGTTCGCCGCCGGCCTCTTGACCGCCCTGCTGAGGGGGGCTGACGACGAGGCCGCGCTGGACACGGGACGCCGGGCCGGAGCCGAGGCCGTGACAGCGGTCGGCGGTCGTCCTCGCATTCTCGCGTCCGATTTGGGTACCAACCAGCTTTACCCTCTTAACACCAATTGATAGCTTGCGGCGTAGGCTGCACCATTAGCCACATGCGTCACTTTGGGGAGGTTGCGGTCCGCCGATGGATGCCGAGTCATCGATCTGCCTGAGTGATCTGGTCCCGGCCCTGCGCTGGAGCAGGCCGCAGCAGATCGCCGAAGCCCTGACCGATCCCCGCCTGCCCGGCGGGTGGTGGTCGTCGGTCACCCTGCCGAAGGCTCTCACCACGGCCGGGCTCGACTGGGTCTGCGACCGGCTGGCCCGGCTCTCGGTGTCCCGCTGGGACCACCTGCCGCTGAGCGACGTGCTGCCCGCGCTCCACGTGCACACGGTCGACCCCACTCTGCCCGGCTGGCCCGAGCCCGCCCGCGCGGCCATCACCGGTCTCGGCGGCTGGTCGAGGCTTCGCCGCCTGACCGCGGGAGACCTGAGCGGGCCGTCACTGCCCATCACGCCGGAAGCCGTGATGACCGCCGTGTTCCGCGAGGTGCTCAGCCAGATCCCCGGGGTCGCCGAGCAGCCCGCCCAGGCCACGCGCCCCGCCGCCGAGGCCCCCGCCCAGCCGGAGCAGCAGCCGCAGCCCGAACAGCAGTCGCCGTCCGTGCCGCAGCAGGCTCCCGCGCCGCAGGCGGCTCCGGTTCCCGAGCCCCCGGTCCGCCTCAGCGACTACCCGCTGGTCGGCCTGGTGGACAACATGTTCCGCGATTGGGGCCCGCTCGAGCGCGCGGTCGCCGTCGAGCGTCTGTTCGCCGTCGACCCGATCAGCCTGCGCGCCCTCGCGCACAAGCTCAACGCCGACCTCGGCGCCCTGTCCGTCGCCCAGCGGGCGGCCGAGGAGCGCATCCTGCTCTGGCTGCGTTCCTCGGAGTCGGCTCCGCTCACCGGCCACATGTTCGGACTCACCGAGTGGCTGGGCGCCGCCGCCACCCAGGACCAGCTCGTCGGCGCCGACCCCGCCCACCCCATCGAGGTCCCCACGCTGCGCACCCCGCTCTGGCGGGTGCTGGTCACGCTCATGCCCGACCGGCGGCTGCAGGACGGCTGGCTCGTCGTCGGCGATCTGGGCGGCCTGCGGGAGCGCACCAGGCAGCTCATGGCGGGCAAACCGGCGGACGCCGACACGGTGTCGCTGATGGAACAGCGACTCGGCATCCGCACCCACTCGGCGCAGGCCTGGCTGGACGCCCTCGCCGCCAGCGCCGACGCACAGGGCGCCCCGGCCCAGGACGCGGCCTCGGACGCCGGCGCCAAGCAGCTGCCCCGCCGTACTCCGGGGGCGAACGGCCACCACCGGAGCGGCCACCCCATCCCGCAGGTGAGCGCCAGCTCCATCGACCCCCGCGCCGCCCTGGCCACGCTGTCCGCCCTGTCGGGCGGCAACACCCGGCCCCACCTGATCACCAGCCAGCGCGCCCCGCTCCACCCGCCGACCAGCCCCGCCACCGACCCCAGTCGCTGGCAGCGGATCGAGGTGACCAGCGAGCACCTGCGGGGCGGTCCCGTGGCCGTGCCGGAGGGATACGCCACCCAGCTCGGCATGCGCCCGGGAACGCTGCTCTCGGTGACGGGTCCCGGCGACAACGCGGTGGTGCTGGTCTGGCGCGACCACCCGGTCTTCGACTCCCTGCAGCCGGTGCTGATGCGTCTGAACGCCCGCCCCGGCGACCAGGTGTACGTCACGGTCGACGGCTATCGCCTGGACGCCCAGCTGCCCAGCTGACCTGTCCGGTCCTCGACGTTCCCTCCTCGGCCCGGTGACCGAGGAGGGGACGGCGGAGGAGGCCGGGCGAACACACGGCTCAGGGAGAAGGGCGTCGGCCGGACGCGCGTCTGACGCCGTGATCGGGAACATTCGGCGGTCGGGCGTCTTCGCTCGCCGTGCCCGCGTCACGCGGCGACACAGGGCGGCACAGGGCGACAGGCTGAGGACACGGCCGCTCATCGGATCGGCGTCGGCTCATCGGCGGATCCCGGGACGGCCGCCGGAAGCCGTGTCCTGACGGCTCCGCGGGCCTGTCGAGCACGCGATCCGCCGGTCGGCTCCGGCAAGGGGCCTGTTCCTCAGGCGAGGGGTCTGTTCCGAGGCCGCCCGGCTCGTCGTCGACGGCCGGCCTGGGAACGCCGTCTATCCCGCCGGGCCTCGCGATCCTTCTGGCGGGACGCGTCCGGCGGGAGGCATCCGGGTTCACCGGAGTGCGGGGGGTGCGGACGCCGGACAGGGCCGGCGAACGGGCTGTCCGGCGAAACCGGCGGCCGGGCCGCTCCCGCCCCCTTCCTCGGGGGCGACCCGGCAGGAGGGCGGGGACCGCGGCCCCCGCTCCGCCTCCTACACCGCGGTCGTGGCGTTCCGCCGCTGCCACAGGCCGTCGAGGGCGAGCAGCCCGCCGCCGCTGAACGCGACGGCCAGGGTGCCCGCGATGAGGGCGAGGACGAACTCGTAGCCACCCTTGCTCACGTCGAATCCGTTGGCCGCGTGGAAGAAGACGATCGCGCCGAGCATGTCCAGGACGAGCAGGACACCGGCGATCGGCAGGGCGGCGCCCAGGATGAGCGCGAGGCCGCCCAGGACCTCGATCACGGCGACCACGGGCGCCGCCACACCCGACAGCGGAACACCGATCTGCTGGAAGAACGCGGTCGTCCCGCCGATCCCCATCGTCGTGAACTTCTGCAGGCCGTGGACGAGGAAGATCGCGCCGATGCCGATCCGGGCCAGCAGCAGGGCGATAGGCCGTATGCGCTCAAGGGCAAGCATGAGTGCTCCTCATTTTTGTTCGAATTTGAACCACACCATAGTTGGTGGTTCAAATTCAAACAACCCATACACTGGAAAAGTGGCTGATACGAGATGGTTGACTGAGAGTGAACTGGGCGCCTGGATGGCGTATCTCAAGGCGACGCACCTGCTGGAACGACGCGTCGAGGAGCAGCTGAAAGCGGATTCCGGACTCACCCACGCCCACTACGAGATCCTCGCCAAGCTCTCGGCCTCCCCCGACCGGCAGCTTCGCATGACCGACCTGGCGCGCAAACTGGTTGTCTCGAAGAGCGGACTCACCTACCAGATCGGCCAGTTGGAGAAGCGAGGACTGGTCGAACGGACGGCCTGCCCCTCGGACGAGCGGGGCGTGCTCGCGGTGCTCACCGGCGAGGGCATGCGCTGCCTGGAGAAGACCGCCCCCGGCCACGTGGCCGTCGTGCGCGCCTTCCTGATCGACCAGCTGACCCCGGATGAGCTGGAGACGATGACACGCATCATGTCGAAGGCCGCCGCGGCGATGGCCGAGGACGCCGGGAACGCGGCCGAGGAGAAAGGTCGGGGCGGGCGGCTCCCGAGAACCGTCCCCCCGCCTGACACCCGCCCGGGGGGTTCCCCCTTCGGCCCCTCCCCCGACGGACGCGGCCACTCGCCCCGCTCCCGCGGCTCGTCGATCAGGACGGACGCCTGAGCCCCGGTCAGCCCGGCGGCACCCCCTCACCCGTCTCGTGCGTCCTGAGACTCTCGTGCGTCCTGAGACGGGACCATCGCGGACCCTCGATCGGCCGTCTCCAGCTCAGTGCTCGCACCGGACAGGCGACACCGTCGAGCCGGACCAGGCGCCGAGGGTCGACGAGGTCGTGGTGAGCGTCATCCGCGCGGGAAAGCCTCCGGGCTCGAAGAACTCGGCGAACACCTTCCTCGCGGCCCCGAGGTCGGCGACGTCCCGGAGGCGGAGGTGCAACCGCACGAGGCCGGCGAGGTCCGCGCGCACCGAGTGCGAGGTCTCCCGCGTCGAGGTGCAGGCCGCCCTGGTCCGGCGGGCGACGTCCCGACGGGCGAATCCTCCCCGTGGTGCGACAGGAGGACGTGGTCACCGGCCGCGATCGCCGCGACGCAGGTTTCGTCGCCGTAATGGACCTAAAGGCAAGTCAGCACGAATGTCCCTTTTAACCGAAAAGCCATATCGGACGGCTGGAAGGCTCAATGAGAGCACCGCCCGCGGCAAACGAAGAAACCGGGTGAATCATCACTCCGCGGAGCGGGAGTCGACGATCCCCACGATGCCGGAGACCGGGACGGTCGAATCGCCGGCTCCTGCGCGGCTGCGCGAATCAAGGGAGACGTGGCGGTTGTCGCCCTGCACCCAGACGTGTCCCGGGGGAACGGTCACCGGCCCGAAGTCCAGGCGCGAGGCGGGGGGCTCCTTGATGTAGGGCTCCTGAAGGGAACGCCCGTTCAGGAGCGTCCTCCCCTGGTCGTCGCAGCACGCGACGGTGGCGCCGGGAACACCGATGATCCGCGAGACACGGAGACCCGGCCCGCCCCATGAAGCGGGAACCCGGAAAACGATGACATCACCCGACTTGGGGACATAGCCCTCCTCGGGTGCGACGGCCGTGACACTGCTCCCCGCCCTGATGGTCGGCTCCATGGCCTCGCTGGGAATGCGATATCGCTCCTTCCCCGCGACCCGATCGCCTATTCGCCCGGCGAGACCGCATCCCACGGCCAGGGGGAGAACCAGCGCCATCGAGAGGATAAACGACCCGTAACTCTTCATTGCCCCATTATCCCGATAAAGCGATATCTCATTCTCCATATCGCTTTATCAGGAAGCCGCCACCCACCGCTGGAGCGCCAACGTGCGCGCCTCGCGGGTCAGAGGCTGGAAAGGCCCAGCTCGCGGGCGATCAGCATGCGCTGGACCTCGCTGGTGCCCTCGCCGATCTCCAGGATCTTGGCGTCGCGGTAGAAGCGGCCGACGGGGTACTCGTTCATGAAGCCGTATCCGCCGAAGATCTGGGTGGCGTCGCGGGCGTTGTCCATGGCGGCGTCGCTGGCGACGAGTTTGGCGATGGCCGCCTCCTTCTTGAACGGCTCGCCGGCCAGCATCTTCTCCGCGGCGTGGTGGTAAGCCAGGCGGGCGGTGTGAGTGCGGATCTCCATGTCGGCGATCTTGAACTGGATGGCCTGGTAGTGGCCGATCGGGTGGCCGAACGCCCTGCGCTCCCGGACGTAGCGCAGGGACTCGTCCACGCAGCCCTGGGCCAGGCCCGTGGAGAGCGCGGCGATCGCGATGCGGCCCTCGTCGAGGGTCTGCAGGAACTGCGCGTAGCCCCTGCCGCGCTCGCCGAGGAGGTTGCCCGCCGGGACCCGGCAGTCGGTGAAGGAGAGCTCACGGGTGTCGGAGCAGTTCCAGCCGACCTTGGAGTACTTCTTCGAGACGGTGAAGCCGGGGGTCCCCGCGGGCACCAGGATCGTCGAGATCTCCGGCTTGCCCCCCTCACGCCTGCCGGTGATCGCGGCGACCCCGACGACCCCGGTGATGTCGGTGCCCGAGTTGGTGATGAACGCCTTGGAGCCGTTGATCACCCATTCGTCCCCGTCGAGCACGGCCGTGGTCTGCATGCCGCCCGGCACGTCGGAGCCGCCTCCCGGCTCGGTCAGGCCGAACGCGCCGAGCATCTCACCGGAGGCGAGGCGGGGAAGCCACCGCGCGCGCTGCTCGTCCGTGCCGAACCGGTAGATCGGCATCGCGCCCAGCGAGACGGCGGCCTCCAGGGTGATGGAGACGCTGGAGTCGACCCTGGCCAGTTCCTCGAGCGCCAGGCAGAGCGCGAAGTAGTCTCCGCCCATGCCGCCGTGCTCCTCGGGGAGAGGCAGCCCGAACAGGCCCATCGCGCCCATCTGCCGCACGATGTCGTAGGGGAACTCCTCGCGCTCGTAGAGGTCCCCGATCACCGGGGCCACGACGTCACGGGCGAACGCCTCGACGGTCTTGCGGAGGTCTTCGTATTCCTCTTCGAGTTTGGGCATCGTCACTCCTTGACGTCTCGTTCGGTCGTCAGGCCCGCTGCCAGCGCCTGCACGACCCGGGATGGGCTGGGGCGGCCGAGCTCGGTCGCCAGCCAGGTGCTCGTCTCCACCAGCGACCGCAGGTCAAGGCCTGTCTCGACGCCGAGACCGTGCAGCATCCACACCAGGTCCTCGGTCGCGAGGTTGCCGGTGGCGCTCTCGGCGTAGGGGCAGCCCCCGATGCCGCCGGTCGAGGCGTCGACCACGGTCACGCCCTCGCGGAGGGCGGCGAGGGTGTTGGCCAGGGCCTGGCCGTAGGTGTCGTGGAAGTGCACGGCGAGCCGCTCGGGGCCGCCGAACGCCCCGATGAGGGCGGCCACGTGTCCGGCGGTCCCGACGCCGACGGTGTCGCCGAGCGACAGCTCGTAGCAGCCCAGGTCCAGGAGCCTGCGGCCGACGGAGACCACCTGCGCGACGGGCGTCGGCCCCTCCCACGGGTCGCCGAAGCACATCGACACGTACGCCCTGACGCGCAGGCCGTGCTCGAGCGCCCGCGCGACCACCGGTTCGAACATCGTGAACTGTGACTCGAGCGTCCGGTTCAGGTTCCTGTTCGCGAAGGTCTCCGTGGCGCTCGCGAAGATCGCGATCTCCTGGACTCCGTGCTCGAGCGCCCGGTCCAGTCCTCGCTCGTTCGGCACGAGCACCGGATAGCGCACGCCGGGGAGCCGCTCGACCGCGGCCAGCAGCTCCGAGGCGTCGGCGAGCTGGGGCACCCATTTGGGGTGCACGAAGCTGGTCGTCTCGATCACGCGGTGTCCCGCGGCGGCGAGCCTGGCGACGAACTCCGCCTTGACCTCGACCGGAACCACGACCGACTCGTTCTGCAGCCCGTCACGCGGGCCGACCTCGTAGACCGTGACCCGTTCCGGCAGCCCCGCCGCCGCGACCCTGTACGGCTCCCGCGTCATGACTCTCCGTCCCGCCGCACGACGGCCAGCACGGCGTCCATGTCGACCGCCTGGCCCGCTCTGACCGGAAGTTCGGCGACCGTCCCCGCGAGCGGGGCGGTCACGGTGTGCTCCATCTTCATGGCCTCGACGACGAGCAGCGGCTGTCCCTCGACGACCTGCTCCCCCTGGGTGACCTTGACCACCAGGACGGTGCCGGGCATGGGGCTGCGGACCACGCCGTCCCCCGTGCCGCCCGCGCCCGCCCGGTCGCCGGGGTCGCCCAGGTGGTGCCGGGTGAGCGCCCAGGCGTCTCCGTCGCGGCCGAGCCAGACCGTGTCGCCGCGGCCGTCCCTGGCGAAGGCGTAGCGTCTGCGGACTCCGTCCAGGGTGACCAGCAGGTCGTCGCCGTCCACGGCCAGCCTCGCCCGCGTGGTCCGCCCCTCGGGGCCTTCGGGCAGACGGACCTCCGCTCCGGCAGCGGGCAGTCCGCGCACCCCGACCTCGCGGACCCCGTCACGGCTCTCGAGACGCCAGGTGGTCCAGGCCGCCTCGCCCAGGCGCCAGCCGTCCGGCACGTCCCACGGGTCCGCGGGCTCGGCGGGCACGCGGTCGTGGTGCAGCAGCAGCGCCGTCGCGGCCAGGACGTCGTCGGGAACGCCTCCGTGGGGGACCAGCGCGCTCAGGTGGCGTTCGACCAGTCCGGTGTCGAGGTCTCCGGCCACCACCTCGGGGTGGGTGACCAGCGCGCGCAGGAAGGCGATGTTGGTCGGCACGCCCAGCACCGTCGTGGCGGCGAGCGCCCCGTCGAGCCTCCGCAGCGCGCTCGCCCTGTCGGGGCCCCAGGCGACGACCTTCGACAGCATCGGGTCGTAGTCGCTGCCGACCGTCCCGCCCTCCGCCAGGCTGGAGTCGACGCGGACGTCGGCGGGCTCGCGCAGCGCGAGCACCCTGCCCCCGGTCGGCAGGAAGCCGCGGGAGGGGTCCTCGGCGTAGACGCGGGCCTCGACGGCGTGGCCGTGCAGCCGCACCTCGTCCTGCGTGAGCGGCAGGGGTTCGCCCGCGGCGACCCTGAGCTGGAGCTCGACCAGGTCAAGGCCGGTGACCAGCTCGGTGACCGGGTGCTCGACCTGGAGCCTGGTGTTCATCTCCATGAAGTAGTAGTCGCCGGTCGTGCCCTGCACGATGAACTCGACCGTTCCCGCGCCGGTGTAGCCGACCGACCTGGCCGCCTCGACGGCGGCGGCGCCCATGCGCGCCCTGGCCTCGGCGTCGAGCAGCGGGGAGGGGGCCTCCTCCACGATCTTCTGGTGGCGGCGCTGGAGGCTGCACTCGCGCTCGCCCAGGTGGACGACGTTGCCGTGGACGTCGGCCATCACCTGGATCTCGATGTGCCGGGGACCCTCGACGAACCGCTCGATCAGCAGGGTGGCGTCGCCGAAAGCGGCGGCGGCCGTACGGCGGGCCGACTCGAGCGCCTCGGGCAGCTCCTCCGCGGAGCGCACCAGCACCATGCCCTTGCCGCCGCCGCCCGCCGAAGGCTTGATCAGCGCGGGGAAGCCGACGCGCTCGGCGGCCTCGGCGAGGTCGTCGCCGGGCTCGGCGCCGCCGGGGACGACGGGCACCCCGGCCGCCGAGACGGTGGCCTTCGCGCGGATCTTGTCGCCCATGGCCTCGATGGCCTCGGGCGGCGGGCCGACGAACACCAGTCCCGCCTCGGCGCACCGCCGGGCGAAGACGGGGTTCTCGGCCAGGAAGCCGTAGCCGGGGTGCACCGCCTGGGCCCCGGTCGCCGCCGCGGCGGCCAGGATCCGGTCGATGTCGAGGTAGCCGCCGCCGAGCCGCACCGCGACGTCGGCCTCTCGGACGTGGCGCGCGTCCGCGTCCGCGTCGCTGTACACCGCGACGGAGCGGACGCCGAGCCTGCGGAGCGTGCGGATGATCCGCAGGGCGATCTCGCCCCGGTTGGCGATGAGGACGGTGCCGAACATCCCGGACGGGCCGGATGCGGGGCCGGGAGCCGGTGTCATGGAGGTCATGGGGGTCATGGGGTCACATCCGGAAGACGCCGTAGCCGACGGGGTCGAGGGGGGCGTTGGCCGCGGCGGACAGGGCCAGGCCCAGGACGGTGCGGGTGTCGAGGGGGTCGATGACGCCGTCGTCCCAGAGGCGGGCGGTCGAGTAGTAGGGGTTGCCCTGGTCCTCGTACTGCCTGCGGATGGCGTCGGGGTCGGCGTCGCCGACGGTGGAGAGCACGTTGGCGGCCTGCTCGCCGCCCATCACCGAGATGCGGGCGTTCGGCCACATCCACAGGAACCTGGGCGAGTAGGCCCGGCCCGCCATCGCGTAGTTGCCCGCGCCGAACGAGCCGCCGACGACGACGGTGAACTTGGGCACTCTGGCGCAGGCCACGGCGGTGACCATCTTCGCGCCGTGCTTGGCGATGCCTCCCGCCTCGTAGGCCTTTCCGACCATGAACCCGCTGATGTTCTGCAGGAAGACCAGGGGGATGCCCCTGCGGTCGCACAGCTCGATGAAGTGCGCGCCCTTGAGCGCGGACTCGGCGAACAGGATGCCGTTGTTGGCGACGATCCCGACGGGGTGGCCGTGGATGTGGGCGAAGCCGGTGACGAGTGTGGCGCCGTACTCGGCCTTGAACTCCAGGAAGCGGCTGCCGTCGACGACGCGGGCGACGATCTCCCGCACGTCGTACGGCGTGCGGGTGTCGGCGGGGACGACGCCGTACAGGTCGCGGGGGTCGTGCACGGGCTCCTCGGCCGGGACGCGGTCCCAGGGGGACGGGGTCCTCGGCCCGAGGGTGGCCACGATGTCGCGGACGATCCGCAGCGCGTGGGAGTCGTCCTCGGCGAGGTGGTCGGTGACGCCGCTGACCCGGGCGTGCAGGTCGCCGCCGCCCAGTTCCTCCGCGGTGACCTCCTCCCCCGTCGCCGCCTTCACCAGCGGCGGGCCGCCCAGGAAGATCGTGCCCTGGTTGCGGACGATCACCGCCTCGTCGCTCATCGCGGGGACGTACGCTCCGCCCGCCGTGCAGGAGCCGAGGACCGCCGCGATCTGCGGGATGCCGCGCGCCGACATGGTCGCCTGGTTGTAGAAGATGCGGCCGAAGTGCTCGCGGTCGGGGAAGACCTCGTCCTGCTTGGGGAGGAACGCGCCGCCCGAGTCGACGAGGTACAGGCACGGCAGGTTGTTGTGGAGGGCGACCTCCTGGGCCCGCAGGTGCTTCTTGACGGTCATCGGATAGTAGGTGCCGCCCTTGACGGTGGCGTCGTTGGCGACGACCACGCACTCGCGGCCCGAGACCCGGCCGACGCCGGTGATGATCCCGGCCGCGGGGGCCTCGTCGCCGTACATCCCGGTCGCGGCCAGCTGGGACAGCTCCAGGAAGCGCGAGCCGGGGTCGAGCAGGGCGTCGACGCGGTCGCGGGGCAGCAGTTTGCCCCTGGCGACATGCCTGGCGCGCGACCTCTCGGGTCCGCCGAGCCCGGCGGCGGCGACCCGTTCCGCGAGATCGGCGACGAGCCGCTCGTTGGTCTCCGCATTGCCCTTGAAACCCTCACCGCCAGGATCGCAGGCGCTTCGCAGCACCGGCCAGCCACTCATGCGAGCCCCCTTGTCCGGGCTTACCACGACTCCGTCGTCGTGGGTTAACGGTCGCTAACGTCACTAGCGATGTTAGTCATCATTAACGTCAGCGTCTACCATGCGAGGTGTGACGACTGCCCAGACCCCTACCCGCAATCGCCGGGCACGGCGCATGGAGATCCTGGAGGCCGCGGCCGAGCTGTTCGCGGCGCGCGGCTTCCACGGCGTCTCCATCGAGGACATCGGCGGCGCGGTCGGCACCTCGGGCCCCGCCCTCTACCGGCACTTCAGCGGCAAGGAGGCCCTGCTGGCCGAGATGCTGCTCGACGTCAGCGAGCGCTTGCACGCCGCGGGGGCGAGCCGGGTGACCGAGGCCCCGGACGCGGAGGGAGCCCTGGAGGCGCTGCTGACCGGCCAGATCGAGTTCGCCCTCAGCCATCCGTCGCTGATCACGGTGCACGACCGCGAGCTGGGAAACGTCCCTGAGCCCGCCCGCCGCCAGATCCGCAGACTCCAGCGCCTCTACGTGGAGGAGTGGGTCACGGTGCTGAGCGAGCTGTACCCCTCGTGCCCCCCGCCCCGCCTGCGCGCCGCGACGCACGCCGTCTTCGGCCTGCTCAACTCGACGCCGCACAGCGCGGGCGAACTGCCGAGGGAGACGATGGCGGAACTGCTGCGCGACATGGCCCGCACGGCGCTCACCGCCGTCCAGGACACCGCCCAGAATCAGGCAAAAAGTTAGTGATTGTTAACGTTGAAGATGGAAGTCCACCAGTGCTGGAGCGCGTCGAGCGCCGGGGCGGACAGCCAGTTGCCGACGAAGCCGAGCAGGAAGGCCAGGAACAGGAACACCACCTGCTGGACGAACCCCGAACGGCTCTGCCCCCTGAAGCGCCGGTCCAGGACCCTCTCGAACGCCGTGAACGTCTCGGGGGACATGGCGGCCAGCCCCTGCTTCTCCTCCACCCGCCTGTTGAGCTCCTCGAGGAAGGCGAGCCGTTCCTGGAGGTAGCGCTCGAGCTCGTGTGACACCTCCTGCGTCTCGCGGACCATGCTCCGCAACGCCCTGACCCGCTGCGTCAACACCAGCTCACGCCGCTCCACCCGTTCTCTGCGGCGCCTGAGCAGCGCGGACGTCCCCCACGTGAGGGCGGTGACGACCGCGGCCAGCGCCGGGGCACCGAGGTAGAGCCACCAGAAGTACCGGTCCATGAACGTGTCGAACTCCGGCCCCCGCGTGGGCTTGCCCATGATCGCCGCGACGATTCCGAGAAGTCCCGCCGCGATGAACGCCCACCCGAAGAGCGCCCCCAGGACCTTGCCGAGGCTGAACCATTCCCCTTTGGCGGGATCCCCGGAACCGCCGGCAGGAGTCCCGGCGCCCTCCGCGGAATCCCCGGCGTCGGCGGGGTCTCCGGTCTCCCCCGCGGGAGCGCCGACGTCCGCGGACCGGTGGGAGGCATCGGAGGAGGGGGCCTGCGGGGGATCCGTGTCACCCGGGGATGTCACCACCTTCACAGGTTCGGCCACACCCATAACGCAATCAACCTGTTCTCGCTTTTCGCCCCCGACTGATTCCGGTGAACCGATCGCTCATCCCAGCAGGGGGAGAGCCATGCGAGCGGCCCGGACGCCAGGCGTCCGGGCCGCCGTCTTTCCGGTCCGTTCGCGGGGAACGGACCCCTTTCTCTCATCGCCGGCGCGTCAGGCCGACGTCACCTCCGACGCGTCAGCGCCTGACGACCCTGACGTAGTCACTGGCGCTGGAGTCGCCGTAGAAGTCGTCGTCGCCCTTGAAGACGAACTTCCAGTACCCCGAGCCGTAGGTCCTGGCCCTGGTGAGGACGCGGCCGCTCTCCGCGGCCCTGACGGTCTTCACGTACTGCCACTTGTGCGACCCCTTGGGCTTGAAGTACAGCCCGACCTTGGCTCCGTATCCCTCCCAGCCGTCGTCGTCACGGACCTGGAGGGTGCCGCCGAACCTCAGATACCGGCCGTAGCGGCCCGGCTCGGGCGAGGCGTTGAACCTGGTGATCCGGCTGTCGCCGCGCTCCGGCTCGGGAGCGGGCTTGCGGACGGTCACGTGGTCGGCGACACTGCTGGCGCCCTCGACGCCGTCGGCCCCGTCGAACTCGGCGCGCCAGTCACCGGAACGGGTGGCGGTCACGTCGACGCCGAAGCGGCCCTGGGCGTCGGTCCGGTCGGTGGCCACGTCGTTCCACCTGGACTCGCCGTCGGCACGGAACAGGATGAAGACCTTGCGGCCCCTGTGTCCCTGCCAGCCGTGCCCGGTGTCCACCTGCAGACGGCCGCCGACACCGATCCGGTCGCCCTGGTCGACCGGATCGGGCCCGGCGCCGAAGTCGACGATCCGGCTGTGCCGGACCGCTCCCCTGACGTCGACGCGGTCGGTCTCGCTCCTGGCGCCGAGCGTGGTCGAGGAACCGTCGTACTCGGCCCGCCAGTGACCGGTCCTGAACGCCTTCGCCCTGAGCCAGAACCTGCCCTGGCCGTTGGTCTCGACGCTGCCGGGGAGCCGGTCGTAGGAACCGCCGAGCGGCCTGAAGGCCAGGTGGACCCTGGCGTTGGCCAGCGGGGCCCAGCCGTTCGCGCCGTTCTGCCTGAGCACGCCGCTGAGAGTGATCCGGCCGCCCTCGTCCACGGTCGAGGGGGTGGCCGCGATGTCGTCGAAGTCGGTCTCGAAGACCTGCTTGACGGTGAAGTCGGCGGACTTGGGCGCGGTGTTCGCCGTGACGGCCCTGAAGGTCCACTTGCCCGCGGCGAACTGGCGGTTGACGTCCTTGGTGTACTTCCACCGAGCCTTGCCCGAGCCGAGGTCGTCGGACCTGGCCAGCCTGAACTCGGTCTCGACGCCGAGCGAGGGCTTGATCCAGCCGGTGACCGCGGAGGCGTCCCCGCTGGTCTCCGCGGTGAAGGTGACCTTCACCGTCTCTGCGCCCTTGACCTCGACGGGGTTGGGGGTGACTGATACGTCGGTGACCGCGGGATCGGCCTTGGTCGTTCCCGCGGATGCCGTCGTGACCGGGCCAGCAACCAGGGTTGCGACGCCCAGCGCTGCCACGACAGCGACACGAATGCGTTTCACCATTCGGGTCTTCCGTCCTTCCCGTTTGGGTGCACGCGGCTTGAGGGTGCCACGTCATTACTTCAAGTAGACGTATGAGTCAGGCAATGGGTTGATAAGTCTGACAAATTGTTATGAGGAGCTGTCAGACAAGGCCTGACCGGCCGCCCGCGGAAGGCGATCGCCGTACACGAGGCCCCAAAGACGTCAAGGTCCGGTGCGGAAGTTGTCGATGGGGACATAATCGGGCTGTGGCGCGCGACGCAGTTGAGACTCACTTCGCCGAAGCGGTGGCCGCCCTGTCTCCCGGGCCCCCGCGCGATCCCCGGACGCCCGTGCGGGAGGGCACCGGCCTGACCGGGGACCGCTGCCGCGAGCTGTTCGAGTTCCAGCTGGGCAGCAGGCTCCTCGACGTCGCCGCGCGCTGGCTCCGCGAGCAGGACGAGGGCTTCTACACCATCGGCTCGGCGGGACACGAGGGCAACGCGGCGGTCGCCGCCGCGCTGCGCGCGACCGACCCCGCCCTCCTGCACTACCGCTCGGGGGCCTTCTACCTCGCCAGGTCGGCGATGGCGGGGCGGCTGCCCGAGGAGGGCCTGCGCGACGTGCTGCTGGGTCTGACCGCCTCGGCGGAGGAGCCGATCGCGGGCGGCCGTCACAAGGTCTTCGGCCATCCCCGCCTGGCGGTGATCCCGCAGACCTCGACGATCGCCAGTCACCTGCCGCGCGCGGTCGGCGTCGCCTTCGCCATCGAGCGGGCCCGCCAGCTCGGCCTGCGCGGCGCGTGGCCCGGCGACGCGATCGCGGTGTGCAGCTTCGGCGACGCCTCGCTCAACCACGCCAGCGCGCTGTCGGCGCTCAACACCGCGGGCTACGGCTCCTACCAGGGGCTGGCGCTGCCCATCCTGTTCGTCTGCGAGGACAACGGCCTGGGCGTCAGCGTGCGGACGCCCAAGGGCTGGGTCGAGGCCGCGCACCACCCGCTGCTGACCTACTTCTCGGCCGACGGCTGCGACCTCGCCGACGTCCACGACGTGACCCGGGCGGCCGTCGAGCACGTCAGGGGACGCCGCTCCCCCGCCCTGCTGCACCTCGACACCGTCCGGCTGATGGGTCACGCCGGCTCGGACGTCGAGCTGTCCTACCGGACCAAGCGGGAGATCAACGCCGACCTGGAGCGCGACCCCCTCGTCGTCACCGCCAGGCTGCTCGTCGAGGCCGGCCTGACCACGCCCGACAAGCTGCTGCTGCACTACGAGACGACGCGCGAGCACCTGTTCAAGATGGCCCTGGAGAGCTCGCGGCGTCCCCGTCTCAGCTCGGCCGGCGAGATCACGGAGCCGCTGGCCCCCCGCACCCCGCGAACGGTCGCCCTGGCCTCCGCGGCCGCCTCGGGCTCCAGGGAGAAGGCGTTCGCCGGAAGGCTTCCCGAGGGAGAGGGCCCGCTGACCCTCTCCCAGGCGATCAACCGGACCCTGGCCGACCAACTGGCCGCCCATCCCGACATGCTGGTCTTCGGCGAGGACGTGGCCAGGAAGGGCGGCGTATACGGCGTCACCCGGGGGCTGCAGAAGCGCTTCGGCGTCGGCCGGGTGTTCGACACGCTCCTCGACGAGCAGGCCGTGCTCGGCCTGGCGCTCGGCTCGGGCGTCTCCGGCCTGCTGCCGGTGCCCGAGATCCAGTACCTGGCCTACCTGCACAACGCGCTCGACCAGATCAGGGGCGAGGCCGCGACGCTGTCGTTCTTCTCCAGAGGGGCCTTCCGCAACCCGATGGTCGTCCGCGTCGCGTCGTACGCCTATCAGAAGGGCTTCGGCGGCCACTTCCACAACGACAACTCCGTCGCCGCGCTGCGCGACATCCCCGGCCTGATCGTGGCCTCGCCCGCGCGTCCCGACGACGCGGCCTCGATGCTGCGCACCTGCCTGGCGGCCGCCCGGGTCGACGGCAGCGTGTGCGTCTTCCTCGAGCCGATCGCCCTGTACAACACCCGCGACCTGTTCGAGGACGGCGACAACGGCTGGCTCTCGCCGTACGTGCCGCCGACCCGCTGGGCGGAGACGCACGTGCCGGTCGGCAGGGCCCGCGGCTACGGCGACGGCCGCGACCTGACCATCGTGACCTTCGGCAACGGGGTGCGGATGAGTCTGCGGGCCGCGGTCAGGCTCACCGCGGAGGGTTACGGCTGCCGGGTCCTGGACCTGCGCTGGCTGTCCCCCCTGCCGGTGGAGGACCTGGTGCGCTCGGCGGAGCTGACCGGCAGGGTGCTGATAGCCGACGAGACGCGCAGGGCGGGCGGCGTCTCGGAGAGCGTCGTCGCCGAGTTGCTCGACGCCGGTTTCACCGGCCGGATCGCGCGGGTGAACTCGGCCGACAGTTTCGTCCCGCTGGGTGAGGCGTCCCGGCACGTGCTGCTGTCCGAGACCGAGATCGAGGACGCCGCCCGCAAACTGCTGGCCTGACCAGTCCGCGGAATCCCTCCGAACCCCTTCCCGATCGTGTTCAATTGGTGACGCACCGCTACGAATCGCTTACGTGGTTCACCGGCGGACGAGCTCCCATCACCCCCTGCAGGAGATACCATGCCCGACGTGGCGACGAAGAGCACCGGCCAGCGCGTGACGGACCTGGAGTCCTGGGCCTTCAGAACGGGCTCGGATCTCGCCGACATCAAGGAGACTCTGGGCGAGCTCCCCGCGACCGTCCGGGAGGAGGTCATGGTGTACACCTCTCCGATGTTCGAAGAGATCATGAACAGGATGGCCACCAAGGAGGACCTCTCCGCGCTCACCGCCAGGGTGGACGGGCTGGAGACCAGGGTGGGGAGCCTCGAGGTCAAGGTCGACCGCCTGGAGACCAAGGTGGACGACCTGGCGGCGCGGATGACCTCCATGGAGGGGCGGATGGGCTCCATGGAGAACCGGATGGGCTCCATGGAAGGCAAGATCGACCTGATCCTGGCCAAGCTCGGCTGATCTCCGACACGGAGGCCTCGGCGTCGACGCCGGGGCCTTCCCGCGTTCCGGCGCGGCGGACCCCGCCGCCCCACGCGGACGGACACCGAACCCATCGCAGCAACAATTCACCACATAGTCGATATATCCCATTATTCGACCAAATAAATAACACTCTGCCCGTAAACACGACAAAGCCTTTACGAGACACCCGAACAGGTCGCTTTCATCGGCGAAACCGCCAATGGCGAGGAGGCGACAAAAAACGTTCCACAAAGCGGCGGATTCGGCCGACAGAAACCAGGGAACTGCTTTACCGTCTCATGGCGAAGCATGTGCTGTGTCAAGCGTTTCGTTCCACGCGTGGAGGGTCGGCCGATGGTCTCCGTCAACCAGGGTGTCTGGGTTCCGGGCAGCGATGTCTACCGGTACGGCTACGGCTGCATCCCCAACATCCCGATCGTCGGCGCGCCCTCGGACACCAACTTCCGTCGCTGGTCGATGCTGCACGACGGCGCCGGCTACCGTCTCTACGCCTTCAAGGGCAGCACCCGCGACACCCTCTACCAGTTCGCCTGGGACGGCACGTCATACGCCTACGACCACGAGTCGATCCCGGTGCTCACCCTGACGAACGCGCCCGCCGACGCGGACAGCGGCAGCTTCTCGGTGCTGCACAGCGGTGACGCCTATCACCTCTACCTGCGCAGGATCGGCGACCCCACGGTTCTCTACCAGTTCGTCCACGTGCCGGGAACCTCGACCTACCAGTGGGCGTACGGCGACCACATCCCCGTCCTGCGGGTCACCGGCTTCCCGGAGGACACCGACTGGTCACGCTGGACGATGCTGCACGACGGCTCCGCGTACCGCATCTACGCCTTCCACCACGGGAGCAACGACGCGCTCTCCCAGGGAACGTGGAACCCCGCGACGCACGAGTACCAGTACGCCTACGACTCGATCCCCCAGCTGAGGCTCGAGGGCTACCCGTCGGGCAGCGACGCGGGACGGGTGGCGGCGCTGCACGACGGCGCCGCCTACCGGTTCTACTTCCAGGCGCGCTAGGAGGCGGTCCCCCGGACGCGAGGGGCGCGTCCGGGGGACCGCTACAGCCAGTCGCGGCGTTTGAAGACCACGTAGAGGGTCGTGCAGACGGCCGCCATCAGGAGCACGGCGAACGGATAGCCGAACGTCCAGTGGATCTCCGGCATGACGTCGAAGTTCATGCCGTAGATGGTGCCGACGAGGGTGGGGGCGAAGAGGATCGCGGCCCAGGCGGAGATCTTCTTGACCTCCTCGTTCTGGGCGTTGCTGGCTTCGGTGAGGTTGGTCATGTGCTCGTTCTGGGCCTGGGCGACCATGGTCGAGTTGACCACGAGGATGTCGTGGAGCATCTGCCGGAAGCCGCCGACCCGCTCGACCACGGTGATCGCGTGGTCGGCGACGTCGCGCAGGTGTCGCTGCACCTCCTGGTCCACGCCGTACTTGGCCGCCCCCGCGATGAGCCCCTCGATCATGGTGAGCAGGGGCTGGGTGGCCCGCTGGAACTCGATCACCTCGCGTGAGAGCTCGTAGATGCGGCGGGAGACGCCGGGCTGGTTGCCGAAGACCTGGACCTCGATCTCGTCGATGTCGTTCTGCAGTCCCGCGACCACGGGGGCGTAGCCGTCGACGACCGCGTCCAGGATGGCGTAGAAGACCGCCTGCGGGCCCTGGGCGAGCAGTTCGGGGTCGCCCTCCATCCGCCTGCGGACCTGCGACAGGTCGGGGGCCTCGCTGTGCCGTACGGTGATCACGAAGTTCTGGCCGACGAAGACGTGCAGCTCGCCGAAGTCGACCTCCTCGGTCTCGTCGAGATACCTGGCGGGACGGAGCACCACGAACAGCGTCTCGCCGTAGCGGTCGGCCTTCGGCCGCTGGTGGGCGACGATCGCGTCCTCGACGGCGAGCTCGTGAAGGTCGAACTCCTCGGCCACGTTGAAGATGACCGAGTCCTCCGGGCGGTAGAAACCGATCCAGGCCATGCTGTCCGGCGTCTTCTTCAGGAACTCGAAGGCCTCGGGCAGCGACGCCGGGGTCGCGTCCCTGCACCCGTTGACGTAGATCGCGTTGTCGATGACGCGCGAGCGGGGCGGTGGCGGCTGGTCGTCGGCGCGGGGGTCCATCGACCTCTCGGGGGAGTCGGGGACGTCGCCGGGACGCCCGCGCACCAGGCTCAGCACGTTTCGCATTCGCCGATCAGCCACACCCGTCTCCTCATCCGGCCTTCATGAAGTCCTCCAGCGACTGCATGGCCCTACCCCGGATCGTCGCCCGGAACATGGGCGTCCAGCCGAACAGCAGGCCGACCGGCCTGCCCAGGGCCATCTTGGACCAGCGCCTGAAGTCGAACTCGTCGTGGTGCCGGACGATCAGGCCGTCCTCGAACCTGAACAGGGCGTCGATCTCGTTGACCACCGGCCTGCCGGTGCCGCCGAAGGTGTAGCGGGCGGTCCAGTGCGCCGTTCCGTCGTGGTCCCGCGCGGCGACGTCCTTGACGGCCACGCCGACGTCGCCGTTTCGGCCCAGCAGCATCCGCCACATGCCCATGACCCTGCTCCGGCCCTCCAGTTCCTGGAAGACGGGATCTCCGAACGTGACGTCGGGGTGGTAACACCGCTGCATGGCCTCGGTGTCGCGGCGCGCGAAGGCGTCGTAGAAGTCCCTGATGAGCCCGGCATTCCGGTCGTTCACGCACTTTCCCCCGATCACGGATGTTCCGACGACTGAGTGTAATCGGCGGCGAGATCGGGCAGGCGGCTGACGCCGTCCCGGTGCGCCAGGGCTGACCTGGGGTGACGCCCTCCCTGCCCGGTGTCCGGCGCGGGCTCGGCGCGCCGGCGCGGCGCGGGGGTCGGATCGGCGTGGAGCACGACGGGAACGCCAGGGTTCGCCGACGGTCCGCGCATGTCGCCGATCTCCTTCAGCTCGGGGTCGAAGTCACCCGACCGTGGCAGGCCTGGAGGGCGCGCCCCCTGTCGAGCGCGCCCCGCACATGGCCGATGACTCCAGGGTCGGGGTAAAAGGTGGCCGACGGAAGACATCCCGGGGTACGGCGTGCGAAGTCGGCCCCGCGTTCGCCGAGGCGGGCCGCCGCCGACTCCCCGCCCGTCCCGACCTCCCCCGGATCCCGGCCCGGGCCTCCCCCTGGCGGGGGGCGGGCTCACCGGTCTTTTCCGGAACCATGTTCCGCGTTTCGCGACTTTATCGCCAGCACACCGGATGTCATGGGACGCTTTGCTCCGACGTCGTAAAGGAGAAATGACTGTTGTCCGAGGTCTGGGTGGCTCTGACCAGAGCCCAGGAGGGGCCGCCCATGTGGGTCGTGCTGCTGTCCGCGCTGGCCGCTCTGGCCGTGGTGGTGTGGTCGACCTCGTGGCAGTTGTCACGAGGTCTGATCACGATCGCGCACGAGGGCGGGCACGCCCTGATGGCGTTGCTCACCCGGCGCAAGCTGCAGGGCATCCGGCTGCACTCGGACACCTCGGGCGTCACCCTGACCAGGGGCAGGCCGACGGGGCCGGGGATGATCCTGACCGCCGCGGCCGGATACGTCGCCCCGTCCCTGCTGGGGCTCGGCGGAGCGTGGCTGACCTCGGCCGGTTACGTGACCGTGCTGATCACGATCATGATCGGGCTGCTCCTCTGCATGCTGCTGCTGATCCGCAACCTGTTCGGCGTGGTGAGCCTGCTGGCGACCGGTGGGGCGATCTTCGCCTTCACCTGGTACTCCGCACCCGACATGGACGCGGTCCTGGCCTACCTCGCCGTGTGGTTCCTGCTGTTCGGCGGGGTCAGGCCGATCCTGGAGCTGCGGCGCAAGCGCCGCCACGGCCACACCCCCGACTCGGACGCCGACCAGCTCGCCCGGCTGACCTTCCTGCCCGCCGGGTTCTGGATCTTCTTCTTCCTGCTGGTCGCGGGCGTCGCCCTGGTCTGCGGCGCCTACCTGTTGAGCCCGCTGCCGCTGCTGCGCCTGCGCTGAGCGCGCCGGGCGCGTTCACGCCGCGGGGAATCGGCAGCGGAAAACTTGACTGTTCCATACTGATTAAACGCCCCACAGGCCCGTGTTATGGGCCCCATAACACATAACGACTCGGCGTCATTCTTCGACGGCCGACTACTGCCGAGCATTGTTCTTATTCATTGACAATTAAACGTTTTTTTGACTTTATTGCCATGTATGCGCTCATCCATTGAGAGCTGGCCGATGCCGCACCAACTGTACGTCGTCGTGGCGATCGCGGCCGGGATCCTGCTGGTCTCGCTGGGCGTCACCGCCGCCCTGGCGCTTCGGATCAGACGGCTGCGCGCCGAACGGGACAGAGCCGTCACCCTGGCCCAGGAGGAGCTGGCGCGCGACGTCCACGACATCGTGGGGCACTGGCTCTGGCTGGCGTCGATCAAGAGTGAACTGGCCTACCGGCGCGCGGCCGGCGACGCCAGGCTGCGCGGCGAGCTGGGCGAGGCCCTGCAGGCCGTCCGGCACGCCGCGCACGCCGTGCGCCACGTCTCGAAGGGCAACAGGCAGCTGTCCTTCCAGGGGGAGAGCACGCGGGCCGAGGCCCTCCTGGCGAGCTTCGGGATCGACTGCACGGTCCGGGTCGAGTGTTCAAGGCTGCCCAGGAACGTCAGCGCGGCGCTGGGAACCGTGATCCGCGAGGGCGTCACGAACATGCTGCGGCACAGCGCCGTCAGCAGGTGCGTGATCGAGCTGACCGAGCAGGAGGGTCTGCTGCGGCTGGCCGTCGCCAACGACGGCGCCTCCCGCCGGGAACCGCCCCACTCCCCCGGCGACGGCCTGGACAACCTGCGGCACCGCGTGGCCGGGCTCAGCGGCACGGTACGGGCCTCGACAGGCGACGACGGCTGGTTCAGACTGATCGCCGAGGTGCCGCGAAAGTTTTCTGAATAACTTTCACTTACGCCGCGAATCCCCAGGTGACACACGAGTTCACGATTAAACCTGTGAGTTTCGCATGCGTGACTAGTGGAGTTTGTAACTAGTCATTTCTCGGGTTATCCGTAATTCTCTCTTCTGGAAGACAGCAGGGAGATTGCCGTGAATGACCAGTATGAGCTTTATTGCCTCGCGGATCGGCTCTTCTACGACACCCTTGACGGCCGCCGGGGCGAGCACCCCGATTTCCCCCAGGCGACCCGGGAGGTCCCGGAGGGCTGGAGGCACCAGGCGAGCGACACCTGGATGCACTACGCGCCGGCCGGCGGCAGGACGCCCGCGCAGGGATGGAAGATCCACGTGTCCGCGTGCGTCGAGGACGCCGAGCGCGCCCTCGACGTCGTGTGGGACTACTGCGTGCCGCGGGGCATCGCGTTCAAGTTCCTGCGCAGCCTGCCGGTCATGTCCATGCTGAACTCCAAGGCCGCCCCCCGCGGCTCGAGCGGCAAGCTCGTGACGATCTACCCTGTGGACGACAGTCAGCTCGAACTCACCCTCAAGGAGCTCGACGGGCTGCTGCGAGGCGTCAGGGGACCCTACGTCCTCAGCGACCTCCGCTACGGCGAGGGCCCGCTGTTCGTGCGGTACGGCGGCTTCGTGCCGCGGCACTGCCTGAGCACGAGCGGCGAGCTGGTGCTGGCCGTCGAGGACGGCGACGGGCGGCTCGTCCCCGACGTGCGGGAGCCCGCCTTCACCGTGCCCTCGTGGGTGACGCTGCCCGCCTTCCTCGAACCTCACCTCGCGGCCCGCAACGCGGTCACGACGAACGGGCTGCCGTACCAGGTCGAGAGCGTGATGCAGTTCTCCAACGGCGGGGGCGTCTATCTCGGGCGCGATCTGCGCACCGGCGACCGCGTGGTGCTGAAGGAGGCCCGCCCGCACGCCGGACTCGACGCCGCGGGGCGCGACGCCGTGGCGCGGCTGGCGCACGAGCGCGACATGCTGGAGCGGCTGGCCGGGCTCGACGCGGTGCCCGCGCTGATCGACTACTTCACACTCGGCGACCACCACTTCCTGGTGCAGGAGTTCGTCGACGGCAACCCCCTGCAGCGGCTCCTCGTCCAGAAGTACCCCCTGACCAGGGCGGACCACGACGAGGAGACCCGCGCCGCGTACACCTCGTGGGTGCTCGACACGCTCCCGAAGGTCCGGCGGGCGGTGGAGTCCCTGCACGAACGCGGCGTGGTCTTCGGCGACCTGCACCCGAACAACATCCTCGTCACCGGCGACGGACGCCTCGTCCTCATCGACTACGAGGTCGCGACCCTCGCGGAGGACCGGGCCCGCGCCGCCCTGGGGCACCCCGCCTTCGGAGCACCACGCGACCGGCACGGCGTCGACATCGACGTCTACGCCCTGGCGTGCCTGTGCTTCGGGCTGTTCGCCCCTCAGCTCACCATCATGCTCCCGCTCGACCGCGCCAAGATCCTCCAGCTGGCCGAGCTCGTCACCGAGACCTTCCCCGTGCCGCCCGAGGTGGTGGAGGAGGCGGTCCGGACCATCGTGGGGACGCAGCCGGTGGCGGCCCCCCGGATTCCCCGGCCAGGACGCGACGGCTGGCCGGAGGTCAGGGAGGCGACGGCCAGGGCGATCCTGGCGAGCGCGACCCCGGAACGCGAGGACCGCCTCTTCCCCGGCGACGTGGCCCAGTTCCGCCCCGGCGGGGGCGTCAACTTCGCCCACGGCGCGGCGGGCGTGCTCTACGCGCTCGAACGCGCGGGGGCGGGCCGCTTCCCCGAGCACGAGGAGTGGCTGCGCCGCAGGGCGCTGGACCCCGCGCCGGGGACGGGCATCGGCTTCTACGACGGGCTGCACGGCGTGGCCCACGTGCTGGAGGAGCTCGGGCACCGCCAAGACGCGCTCGACGTCGTGGCACGGTGCCTGCGGGAGCGGTGGGAGTCGCTGGAACTGGGCCTGTTCGGCGGCCTCGCCGGCGTCGGGCTGAACCTGTTCCACCTGGGCGAGAGGGCGGGTGAGCCCGGCCTCACCGAGCTGGCGCACCGGGTCGTCGGCATCTGCGCCGACAGGCTCGGCGGCCCGGACGACGTGCCGGAGATCAGCGGCGGGACCAACCCCAGGGCGGGGCTGATGTACGGCTCGGCGGGACCCGCCCTGCTGTTCACCCACGCCTACGAGCGGACCGGTGACACCTCACTGCTCGACAGCGCGGCCGTCGCCCTCAGACAGGACCTGCGGCGCTGCACCCGGAACGAGGACGGCTCGCTCCAGGTCACCCAGGGCTGGCGCATCCTGCCCTACCTCGACGAGGGTTCCGTCGGCATCGCCCTGGCGCTCTCCCGCTACCTGGCCCACCGCGACGACGAGGGCTTCCGCGACGCGCTGAAGGGCTGCGGGCTCGTCACCCGGGGAGGGTTCTACGTCCAGCCCGGCCTGTTCACCGGCCGGGGCGGCATGATCCTGGCCCTCGGCGCGGAACGGGCCTCGGCACACGACGCCCCCGGCGTCGACATCGACCTGGCCGCGCAACTGCACGGGCTCGGCTGGCACGCGCTGCCGTACGGCGGCGGCCTGGCCTTCCCCGGCGACCAGTTGCTGCGGCTCTCCATGGACTTCGCGACCGGCACGGCCGGAGTCCTGTTCGCGATGAGCACCGTGCTGCACGACCAGCCGGTGTTCCTCCCCTTCACCGGGCCGCCCGGCGGCACAGGCTCCCTGACCAAGGCACCGCCTGTGCTTGAACCCGCCGAGCGGCTTCACTCCCACGAGCCATCGAAGGAGGTGTAGACACATGGTACTTCTCGACCTGCAGAGCCTGGAAGCCCCGACCGGCGGCGGCCACGGCGGCGGCGGTGGCAGCACGCTCACCGTTCTCGGCTGCGAATCCCACACCCCGAGCGCGCTCAGCCTCGTTCTTTGCCACTAGTCCTTCCAGCTCACCAGAAGTGGAGCAACACCATGGTTCTTCTCGACCTGCAGACCCTGGAGACCCCCGGCGGCGGCGGCCACGGCGGCGGCGGTGGCAGCACCCTGACCGTCCTCGGCTGCGAGTCCCACACCCCGAGCAACCTCAGCCTGGTGCTCTGCCACTGAGCGGCTCGCGTTTCCACCAAGCACGTCACCGGCAGTGCCCCTTTTTCCTAGAAGTGGAGTAACACCATGGTTCTTCTCGACCTGCAGACCCTGGAGACCCCCGGCGGCGGCGGCCACGGCGGCGGCGGTGGCAGCACCCTGACCGTCCTCGGCTGCGAGTCCCACACGCCGAGCAACCTCAGCCTGGTGCTCTGCCACTAGTGAAGCGGATGCCCGGGACGGCCGGCGACGGCAGCCGTCCCGGGCATCGCCCGTTCTGCGAAAGACCTCTCGACGAGGACCCGGCTGCGAAGGAGGAACGGTGCGGGCAGCGGATCGGCTGGTGAAGCGGACCATACGACACAGCGGTCCATGGCTGTACGTGCTGGCGTTCACCTCCGTCGCGGGCGCACTGATGGAACTGGCGCTCCCGTTCGTCCTGGGCAGGACGGTCGACAGCCTCGTCGCGGCCGACTCGGCGAGCCCGGTCTGGCTCGGAACCTGCGCGGCCGTCGTGCTCCTCATCGCGGCCTGCGAGGTCTTCGGCGTCTGGGCCTCGGGAAGCGGCGGCGCGCGGGCCACCCAGTGGCTGCGTCTGCGGCTCCTGCGGCACGTCCTCGGGGTCGGCCCCGCGATGACCCGCCGCTTCCCCGAAGGGGAGCTCGTCACCCGGCTGGGCGTCAACGCCGAGGAGGTCGGGCGCGGCCCCGAGTCGATCGTCACCGGGGCGACGCTGGTCATCCCCACCGCGGGCGGCGTCGTGGCGCTCGTCCTCATCGACCCCTGGCTGGCGTTGACGCTGCTGGCGGGTCTCACGCTCATCGGGCTCGTGCTGCGCGCCTTCCTTCGCACGACCACCTCGATCGCCGGTGACTACCAGAGCGCCCAGGGCGACATCGCCACCCGCCTGGTCGACGCGCTCGCGGGCGCCCGCACGATCGCGGCGGCGGGCACGGAGGACCGGGAGCGGGCGCGGGTGCTGACCGCCCTCCCCCGGCTGCGCCTGCACGCCATGGAGATGTGGCGGGCCAACGCGCGGGCGGGCGTGCGGGCGGGCGCCGTGGTGCCGCTGCTCGAGGTGGCCGTGCTGGGGGTGGGCGGCCTGCGGCTGGCCGCGGGCGACCTGTCCGCCGGAGAGCTGTACGCCGCCGCCCGCTACGTCGTGCTCGGCGCGGGCCTGGGCGCCGCCCTCGGCCACGTCAGCCGTCTGGGCAGGGCGCGGGCCGCCGCGGGCCGCCTCGTCGAGCTGGCGGAGGAGCCGCAGACGGCGTACGGCGCCCTGCCGCTGCCCGCCGGCCCCGGCGCCCTGGAGCTGCGCGGCGTCACCGCGGGCGTCCTGACCGGGATCGACCTGGTCGTCCCCGGCGGGTCCTCGGTGGCGGTCGTCGGCCGTTCCGGCGCGGGCAAGTCCCTGCTCGCCGCCCTCGCGGGCCGCCTGGTCGACCCCGACGCCGGGCAGGTGTCCCTCGACGGCGTTCCGTTGCCTGAGCTGTCCTCGGAGGCGCTGGGCGAAGCCGTCGGCTACGCCTTCGAACGCCCCGTCCTGATCGGCGAAACGGTCGCCGACGCCGTCGGCCTGGGACTCGGCGATCCCACGGAGGCCATGGAGATCACGGTGCGCGCGGCCGCCCGCGCCGCCTGCGCCGACGACTTCGTCCGCAGGCTCCCCCTGGGGTACGGCACGCCGCTCGAAGAGGCGCCCATGTCCGGCGGGGAGAGGCAGCGGATCGGCCTGGCGAGGGCCTTCGCGCACGGGCGGCGCCTGCTCGTCCTCGACGACGCCACCTCCAGCCTGGACACCGTCACCGAACACCGGGTCAGCAGGGCGCTGGCGGGTGAGCTCGGCGGCCGCACCCGCCTGATCGTGGCGCACAGGGTCGCGACCGCGGCGGCGGCCGACCGGGTGATCTGGCTGGACGGCGGGCGGGTGCGCGCCTACGACACGCACACGACACTGTGGCGGGATCCCGGCTACCGTGCCGTCTTCCAGGTCTCCGGCCATGACCGGGCGGGTCTCCCGCCTCTGGACGAGAGCCTCTCGTCTCCGCTCGGAGCGGGCGCCTCATGAGGGATCGCCGTCACGCCGCCGCGCCGGGCCAGGCTGGGCCGTACCGTGCCGTCCGCGCCGCGCTCCTGCGGGATCCTCGCCTGCTGCTCAGGCTCGGCGCCTGGTCCGTCGCGGAGACCGCGCCCGCGCTCGTGGTCGGCCTGGCCGTCGCGCGGGCGATCGACGAGGGCTTCGCAGCGGGCAGGCCCGGGCTCGGCTTCGCCTGGCTTGCCCTCCTCGGCGGCGCCTGGCTGACGGCCGCGGTCGGCGCGCGCCAGGTGGTGGTCGCCGTCGGCTCGATCGTGGAGCCGTTCCGCGAGGAGCTCCTCGACCACGTCGTCGACGGCACGCTGCGCCGTTCGGCCGCCGCCGGGCACGGACCCGGCGCCGCGGCGGTCGCGCGGTCGAACCTCCAGGTCGAGCTCGCCCGCGACGCCCTCGCCTCGGTCATCACGGTGGTGAGGTCCTTCGCCTTCACCGTGGTGAGCGTCGTGCTCGGCCTGACCACCCTCATGCCCCAGGTGCTCGTGCTCGTCCTGCCGCCGTTCGTCGTCGGCCTGTGCCTGTTCCTGCTGTCACTGCCCGCGCTGGCCAGGCGGCAGCGGGACTTCATCGTCGCCGACGAACGCACCGCCGGGGCGCTGGCCGCCATGGCGGGCGGCCTGCGCGACATCGCCGCGTGCCGGGCGGGCGACCGGGTGGCCGCCGACGTCGGCCGCCAGGTGGCGCGGCAGGCGCGGGCGGGCCGTTCGCTCGCCCGGGTGACCGCGATGCGCACGGCGTCACTCGCGGTCGGCGGCTGGCTGCCCGTGCTGCTGATCCTGGCGGGCGCCCCCTGGCTGGTACGGCACGGGGCGGGGGCCGGGGTCATCCTCGGCGCCCTGGTCTACGTCACGCAGTCGCTGGCCCCCGCGCTGGGCAACCTCGTGCAGGGGCTGGGGATGAGCGGGGTACGGCTGCGGGTGACGCTCGAACGCGTCCTGCGGTCCGGCGAGCCACCCCGTCCCGTGACCGCGCGGAGCGTGCCCCGCGACGCCGCGGTCGAACTGCGCGGCGTGACGTTCGCCTACGGGCCGCACGCGGAAGCGGTGATCTCAGACCTCGACCTGTCGGTGCCCGACGGCGACCACGTCGCGGTGGTCGGGCCCAGCGGCATCGGCAAGTCCACACTGGCCGCACTCGTCACCGGTCTCCTGCGCCCGGACTCCGGGCGGGTCACGGTCGGCGGCGTCCCCGCGGAGCGGGTCGACCAGGCGAGCCGGGTGCTGATCCCCCAGGAGGCGTACGTCTTCAGGGGCACGCTCATGGAGAACCTGACATACCTGGCCGCGGCTCCGAAACCCGCCGTGGAGGACGCGGTGACGGCGCTCGGCCTGACCTCCCTGGTCGCGCGGCTCGGCGGCTACTCCGCCGAGATCCACGCGGGACTGCTGTCACCCGGCGAGCGGCAGCTGGTCGCCCTGGCCCGCGCCTACCTGACCCCCGCCCGGCTGGTGATCCTCGACGAGGCGACGTGCCACCTGGACCCTGCCGCCGAGGCCCTCGCGGAGGAGGCCTTCGCCCGCAGGGACGGCACGCTGCTGGTCGTCGCCCACCGGCTGACCTCGGCGACGCGGGCGCGGCGGATCCTCGTCATGGACGGCGCCAGCGTCCAGCTGGGAAGGCATGAGGAGCTGCTCGCCTCGTGCCCGCCGTACGCGGATCTGGCGGGCCTCTGGAACCCCTCGGACTCACAGGAGCTGGTGCCGTGATCTATCCGCCCGCTGAGCGGGAGCCGGTCGTCGACCACCTCCACGGCCGCGCCGTGCCCGACCCCTACCGGTGGCTCGAGGACGCGGCGAGCCCGCGGACGCGAAGCTGGCTCGCCGCCCAGGACGAGCTGTGGCGCGGCCACGCCGCCACGCTGGCCGGGCGCGACGGATGGCATGCCAGGGTGGCGGAGCTCACCGGCGTGGGGATGGCCGGCCCGCCGCTGTGGCGCGGGGACCGCCGGTTCTTCACGCGCCGTACGGCCGAGCAGGAACACCCCGTCCTCTACACCACCGCCCCCGGGGAGACCGACAGGGCCCTGGTCGACCCGGGAACGCTCGACCCCGGCGGCCTGACCACGCTCGACCACTGGCAGCCGGACGCGGAGGGCCGCCTGCTGGCCTACCAGCTGTCCAGGAGCGGCGACGAACGCTCGCATCTCTACGTCATGGACGTCGGCTCGGGGGAGGTCGTCGAAGGGCCGATCGACCGCTGCCGCTACTCGCCGGTGGCGTGGCTGCCCGACGGCAAGGCGTTCTTCTACGTCCGGGACCGCAGGGTCTGCCTGCACCGGCTCGGCACAGCCGCCGAGGACGACGCCGTGATCCTCCCGGACGAGCGGTCCTACGGCCTGGGAGTCAGCCCCGACGGCCGCTGGCTGACGATCTCGGCGGCGGCCGGGGGCGGCAACGACCTCTGGCTGGCCGACCTGTCCGCCTCGCCTCCCGAGCGTCCCGCACTGCGGGTGATCCAGCGGGGGACAGGCGCGGTGACGGTGCCCGCCGTCGGCCCTGACGGCCGTCTGTACCTGCTGACCACCGTGGACGCCCCCAGGGGCAGGCTGTGCGTCGCCGATCCCGAGCGTCCCGAACCGGACGGCTGGACGGAGCTGGTCGGCCCCGACCCCGAGGCGGTGATCGGCGACTTCGCGATCGCCGACGGGCCGGTGCTGCTGGTCGGCTGGACCAGGCACGCGACCAGCGAGATCAGCCTCCACGACCTGGCCACCGGCGAGCGGCTCGGCGAGGTCCCGCTGCCCGGCCTCGGCTCGACGGGGCGGATGTCCACCCGCCCCGAGGGAGGCCCCGAGGTGTGGTTCACCTACACCGACAGCGTCACCCCCGGCAGCGTGCACCGCTACGACACGCGCACGGGACGCACCTCGCTCTGGGCCGCCGCGCCGGGCGCCGTGGAGGTGCCCGAACTGGAGACCCACCGGCTCGTCTACGCCTCGGCGGACGGCACTCCGGTGCGGATGGTCGTACTCGCCCGTCCCGGCGAGGGACCCCGGCCCACGATCCTGTACGGCTACGGCGGGTTCGGGCGGCCACTGGTCCCGTCCTACTCCAGTTACGTGCTGCCCTGGGTCGAGGCGGGCGGGGTCTTCGCGCTGGCCCAGTTGCGGGGCGGCGGTGAGGAGGGCGCCGAGTGGCACAGGGCGGGCATGCTCGACCGCAAGCAGAACGCCTTCGACGACTTCGCCGCCGCGGCGGAACACCTCATCGCGGACGGCTGGACCACCGCCGACCAGCTGGCCGCCTGCGGCGAGTCGAACGGCGGCCTGCTGGTCGGCGCGGCGCTGACCCAGCGTCCCGAGCTGTTCGCCGCCGCGGTCTGCTCGGCCCCGCTGCTCGACATGGTCCGTTACGAGCGTTTCGGAATGGGCCCCTCGTGGCGCTCGGAGTACGGCTCGGCCGACGACCCCGAGCAGTTGGGCTGGCTGCTGGGCTACTCCCCCTACCACCGGGTCGTCGACGGGGCCGACTACCCTGCGACGCTGCTGGCCACGTTCGGCGGCGACTCCCGCGTCGACCCGCTGCACGCCCGCAAGATGTGCGCGGCGCTGCAGTGGGCGACCTCGGGCTCCCGGCCCGTCGTGCTGCGCCACGAGGGCGACGTCGGGCACGGATCCAGGGCGGTCAGCCGCTCGGTGGGGCTGGCGGCCGACATGCTGGCCTTCCTCGCCCGGCACACCGGGCTCGCCGACCACCTGCCCGACCCCGGACAGGATCGGAAGCCGGAGCCGCGCGCGGTCCCCGAACCGGGCGGGCTCGGCGACCCGAGCCGCGCGCGGTGACCGAGCACAGACGGAGCCGGAACCCGATCCCGCGTGTGCTCCCCGAACCGGGCGGGCTCGGCGACCGGAGTCATGCGCGGTGACCGAGCACGGGCGGAGCCGGAACCCGATCCCGCGTGCGGTTCCCGAAAGCGAGCGGTGCCGGGGTCAGGCCCGCGTGCGGTAACGGATCAGGCCGATCTTCCTGACGTCCTCCGGCCAGAGCCAGCCCGCCTCCTGGGCGATCGTGACCGCCTCGACCCTGGTCCTGGCGCCCACCTTGGCGAGGATCCGCGACAGGTAGTTGCGAACCGTGCCGCCCGACAGGAAGAGCCGTTTGGCGATCTCGTTGACCGGCTCCCCCTCGGCCGCGACCTTGAGCACCTCGAGCTCACGCGCGGTGAGGGGGTTCTCCTTCGCGTGGAGCGCGGCGACGGCGAGCTCGACGTCGATGACCCGCTCGCCGCCGGCCACCCTGCGCACGCACTCGGCGAGCTCTCCCGCGGGGGCGTCCTTGACGACGAACCCACGGGCTCCGGCGTCCAGCGCGCGCCGCAGCGCCGTCGGCGTCGCGAGACCGGTCAGCATCACAGCCTTGCAGGCGGGCAGTTTACGGTTCAGCTCCGAGGCCGCGGCCAGGCCGTCCGTTCCGGGCAACCCGATGTCGATGAGCGCGACGTCGGGTCTGGCGCGCAGGCAGGAGGGCACCACGTCGTCACCGTGGCCGACCTCCTCGATCACCTTGATGTCGTGCTCGGCGGAGAGCAGGGCGACCATCGCTCCACGAACGAGGTGCATGTCCTCGGCGATCAGGACGCTTATCACGGGTCGTGTCCCCTTTTCGGCGGCGTACTCATGTCTCCACGGCTCCGGCTGCTACCCGCAGGAATCATTGCGCTACCCACAGAAATCGCTTGCCATCCGGTATAACCCGAATGAGTACCCCGCATGCATGATTTAAGCATCGAGCGTAAAGAGTCAGAAGAAAGCATGGCAGCTTCCGGCGTCAGGCGACGTCATCTCGCCATCCCCCAGAAGGGGGACCCGTCTCCGACGTCAATAGGCGAACGGCTCGGGAAGCCATTTTTTGGCAGGCCCGAGCAAGTCGTTCTCCAGGCCTCCCACCAACTGCTCCGGTAGATGTCCCAGCCCTCGTCTCTCGTCCGCCATCCTGCGAAGAGTCTCGGCCTCCTCCCGCAACCGCGCGGCGATCCTTTCTGCGGCCTGGGTCATGGCGACCAGTTCCGCCTGCACCTTGTCACGGTGAGGACCGTTCCACCGCATGGGCCTCATCATGGAATGGACCGGCTTCAGAACGTCCTGAACGGCCTCCGCGAGATCATCGGCCTCACGCGCCCGGGACATCAGCTCATCGTAATCCGGCGCCCGCCCCGCCTCTCCGCGTTCCGTGAATCTTTTCACAGGGAACCGATCAAGGACAGATTCTCTGATCATGGAACCGGAGCGCCTGATCGCCCCGGAAGAGCTCGAGCGATTGGCCAAGCTTCTCACCGACCGACGGCAACTCGCGGAGCGGTATTACGCCCGCGCCGGTCAGATCATCGGACAAAGCGAGGCGGGCCCTCTGGTGACCGTGCTGCGCTGGGCCACGGAAACCCCCTCCGAGCCGCTCAACCGCGCCGGTGTCGCGCGTGCCGCCGAACAGGGGGAGACCCGTTCGGCGCACTGAGGACCTTCGGTCTCACCGCCGCCGTCGGAACGGTCTCCCCGGTGGAGGGAAAACGCCTGACCGCCGGCCTGAAAGCGGTCGTCGGCAACGGGAAAGGCGTCAGCCCCGAAAAGCGGGCAGCCGCCGTGCGGGCCTTCTTCAAGAAATTGAAAGCCGACGAACGGTCATGGCCGGCGGCGCACCAGGCCGGAACGGTCGGCGGTCTCGACGGCGCTCCCACCCCCGTTCGTTTCGCCGCCAACCGGCTGCTGATCGAACGGGCCCTCACCCACGAGCAGCGGGAACTCGCCCGGCTCAAGGCCGCCGCCCCCAAGAGTCCACAGGTGTCCCTGAGCGCGGCGGACCTGAAACCTCCCGCGGGCACACCGGTGTTCGCCATGCGCGCCCCGGCGACTGGGTGTCCTGTCCCCATGCCCACGGCAAGGACCCGTGAGCGGGGGCTGAGCTGGGAGGATCACCGGCTCGCGCGGCGGCGAGCCAGCTCCCGGAGCCGAGGAGAGGCTCCGCCCTGCCTCGTCACCGGCCGGCGTGGATACGGTCCTGCTCGTCCGGGGTGCCGATGAGCGAGGCGTCGGCCGGATCGAAGATCGCGCCGGTGTCGGCGAGCGAGGCGGGTCTGCCCGGTTGGCGGAAGGACACGAGGTGCTCGGTGTCCGGGCCGTCGACCTGGCAGCGATAGGCGTCCCGGCGGGCCCCGTTCACCAGCAGGAGGACCTTCAGCCGGGCCGCCGCCCGGCACAGCTGTTGAAGGGCCCCGAACAAGTCGTCGCCCTGAGCGATGATCTGTGGCTGGTCGAAATAGTCGATGACACCGATCTCGTCAATCTGGAAGGCCAGCGTCCACGGCTCATGCCTGCGGACGGTCACCACCGCGCGTGCGGGCTCGCCGTCGCGCAGGATGCCGATCTCCATGGGAACCCCCTGGATGATTTTCCCCCACCGCCAGCACGGCTCCGGCAGCTCGCGGTATCTGGTGTGGCACGCCAGGCACACCCACCTTTCCGGGCAAGGCGTGCAGCCGCCGAGAATGAACAGCCCGGCCTGCAGAGCCTGTTCCAGCTCTTCGTTGTAGGTCGGGTACCCGTACAGGATCGGAACCATCCTGCTCGCGTCGCACCGAGAGCACAGCGGGTGCCCGTCCTCTCCCCTTTCCTCGACATAGTTCATTCCCCTGTCCTCGGCATAGTTCATCTCGGCCTCCTCAGTTCACCGATCACCGGCGGTGATCGTCACGACGGTATAGACGCCGCTCTGGCTCGCCGGGTTCGCGTTGCCATACCGCGCTCGGCGATGCCGAAGGCGTCCGCAGCCCCGATGACGGGGGCGTAGCCGACGTTGCAGCTGTGCGCGGCCAGTAGCGCGGCGACGGTGACGTTCAGGCCGGCCGGCCAGGCCTCGCCACCGGTGATGGAGGCGGACAGGTGGCACAGACGATCGCTTACGTCCTTCCGGGCCGGTGACGGGGGGTGAGCAGGCCTGTCAGCCCTTTCCGGCTTACTTGGCCTGCCCCCTGGGAGTCTTCACTCCCGGCGATGTCACAGAAATGATCGGAAAAGCTCTCAATGCAACCGATCTCGGGAAATATGCAGCCACAGGGGGAATCAACCAGAAGTGATCACTGCAACCCGGGTCCACCGCGTTCTCATCGCATTCTTCCTGGTCACATTCCTCACCGCCTGCGCGAGCACATCGGATGTCATGTCTTCAGAGCAAACCCACCAGGCCACCCCGGAGCAGTCGGGCACCATGACCCCAGAACAGTCCCACCAGAATCTCATCAACGAGGCAAAAGCCATCATTCAGGCCCTCATGCCCGACGCCAATCCCCAAGTCGTCGTGCAGAGCAAGGACACCCCCTGTGGCGGGCCTGCCGGAACCGACCGCTCCAGTGTCGAAAGCGACCTCACCGTTCATGGCTGTGCCAAAGACAAGACGCTGACTTCCGGGGAGATGTTTCAGCAGGTCGTCGCCGTACTCAGGAAGCGGGGCCGGACGATCGACCACACCATGGACAACGTCGCCGGCGTGGGGCGCGGCGGCGTCGGAGGGATCAGTGCGGGGGTGTCGGACTCACCTGTCGGCATCAGCGTCATCGGCACCACCGAGTGCGTGAAGAACTCCATGGGACAAGCCTCGTGAACACGCCGACGGCGGCCGTGGGACGTCGTCGGCACGCGGCGTCAGGTCAGTGATTGTCGGGCGCAAGCCTTACGGTAGGGCGCGTGCCAGAGACGAACCACGAGATCACGCTCGACTCGGCCCTCTCCGAGGAGGCCGTGCTCGCCACCTACCGGCGGATGTTCGCCGCGCTCGCGCGCGACAGCGGGGCCGTGGTCGACGAGCCCGCGTTGGTCGACATCGCCGAGACGCTGTTCGCGGCGTTCGCCGAAGCGGGCGAGGAGTGGCTGACGCACGAGCAGATGCGGCACATCTGCCGGGCCTACCCGCTGGAGCAGTTCGAGAACCGGCTGCGGGTGCTCAAGGGACTCGGCGCGATCCGTGAGGTGTTCCCCAAGCCCAACCAGCTCCGTTACCGGGCGTCCTTCACCAGTGTGGTCGGGCTGATGTTCGTCAGGCGGATGATGGACGACGGCGGCCAGTCGGAGATGCACCGGCTTCTCGCGCTCGAGGACCTCAACGTCGCCGACCCCCGCACGACCATGGAGGAGGCGCGCCTCAGCGCGCAGAACCTGTCGCGGGCCTTCCGGCTCTGGGCGCTCGAGCTGATCACGCTGACCAGCGGCACCATCGAGGAACTGCGCGAGCAGGCCCCCAAGCTCTGGGGCACCGAGGAGATCGCCCGCAGGGCGCAGAGCCTGCACGCCACGATCCTCACCCGCTGGCCCGACCTTGACCGCACCTGCACCGAGCTGCGCGCGGCGATCTACTCCTACAGCGACGCCTCCCGCCGGGCCGCGGGACGGCTGGCCGACTCTGCGGGCACCACCAGGAACCTCACCCTGCTCCCCGCGGAGACCTGGCGGACCTTCGCCCAGACGGCGACCAGGGAACGGCTGGCCGCCGTGCTCGACGGGTTCGTCTTCGACGCCCCCGCGCCGTGGCACGACCCGGCGGCGATCGTCAGGGCGGTGGACGAGAGTCCCCGCCCAGCCCCCGCCCAGCCGACGCCGCCGCGCTCGGCGCTGCCCGACCCCGGCCCCGCCGACTCCTACGAGCCGGGCGGCGGCGGTCTCGACCATCTCGCCTCCGTCGCCGAGGCCGCGCTCGCCGGGCGCGGCACGGCCCGCCTCGAGGAGCTGCTCACCGCGGACGGCGAATGGGTCTCCGCGCGCCGTCTGCTGGCCGACCTCGTCTCCGCCGACCTACGCCCCGAGTCCCCTTACCGGCTGCGCTGGTCGGACGCCCTCACCGCCGACCCGGACGGGGAGCCGACCTGGCTGTCGCACGGCCACCTGGAAAGGGCGGGCCATGACGCCTGAGCTGGCGCACGCGCGGGCCAGGGCGACCGGCCCCCTCTCGCTCGGAGTGGGCGAGCCCTCGCCCATGGGGATGACACGGCTCGGCCACGGCGACGGAACCGGCGTCGCGCTGCCCGCGTGGCCCGACGGGGCGACCCCGTCCCTCCTGGAGGAGTACCAGGTCGCGCCGGTGAACGTGGAGCGCTCCGGAGAGACGCGGCGGGTGCTGGCCGCGGCGCTGAAGTGCTGCTGGACGGACCTGACGGCCGACCCGTGGCCGGGGAGCCCCGCGCCGGTCGAAGACGTGCTGTCGGCCTACCGGGCGCTGATCGGACGCGGCGACGACCTCATGCGCAACTGGGCCGTCGGCGCGCTGCGCCGCCTGCACGACTCGGCCTGGCTCGAGATGGACGCCGGGACCGTACGGCTCGGCCCCCGCTGCGCCTGCTGGCCCTCCGACTCCCACGCCCAGCTCAGGGAGCTGGTACGGCGCCTGCCCTCGGGAGAGGAGCGCTCCCCCGGCCTGGACGTCCTGCCCGTCGCCGGGGAGGCCTGGGACGACAGCCCGACCGGAGACGACGCGGACGGCCAGGACGGCGGGCACGACTCGGGCGGCGGGTGTTCCGCGGCCGAGGGGGACGGCGAGCGGCTCGAAGCGGACGGCGACGAGACCCACGGGCCTTCCGGAGCCGACGGCGGAGAGGCCCACGGGCGTCCCGGAGCCGACGGGCGTTCTGTGGCCGGCGGCGACGGGCGCGGGGACGGCACGGGAGGGGACGCCTTCGTGGAGGGGGCCGCGAGCGTCACGGTTCCCGACGCTGTGGACGAGGATCTGCTGGGGCCGTTCGACGAGCGCCGCAGGGCCGAGATCGTGGCGGCCTTCATGGCGGTCGAGCACGCGGCGGAGCCGGTCCACGAGGCGCGCTTCCCCGCGCTGCGCGACCCCGCGCCGCGCCGCACGCTCGCGGAGATGCTGCGCCGACGCGGCCGGACGCTGGTCCAGGATCGCGAGGCGTGGACCTCGGGTTACGCCGACGAGACGGCCGCGCTGACGGGCACGAGCCTGGGGGAGGCCGAGCGGGCGGTGCTGGTCCTCGTCCTCATCCACTCGGTGGCCATTCCCCGCGCCGAGGGCCTGCTGCCCGCCGACAGCTGGCTGTCGCCCTTTCCCGCCCAGGTGGACGAGCTGCGCAGGCACACCAGGCTGCCGGTCGGCGAGCTGGACGCGGCACTGCGGACACTGCGTCACGCGGGCCTGCTCAGCCAGGTCAAGGCGGGCGAGGAGGCCGGGGGTTACATCCCGGGGCCGCAGTTCAACCGCCTGACCCCGCAGGCCAGAAGGCGCCTGCAGGAAGAGCTGATTCTCGCCGCGGGGCCGCACACCCCGCTGGCGGCCGCCGTGAGAGCCAATCGCCGATGAAGGGAACGACAGGGGTGGCAGAGCAGCCGGACAGGTCCGCCGGGAGCTCGCGGGAGAGCGTGGCGAGCCTGGCGAGCGGCACGGGCGGAACAGGCCCGGCCGAAGACGCCGACACGCGGAAACGCGCCCGCGGGAACACCACGAGCGGGACGGGCCCGGCCGAAGACAGCGACACGCGGAAACGCGCCCGCGGGAACACCACGAGCGGGACAGGCCCGGCCGAAGGCGCCGACACGCGGAAACAGGCGTACGGGAGCCAGGCGAGCCTGGTGCCGGTCGAGGTCAGGGCCACCGCGCCGAGCGAGAACGTGGTCGGTGACCGCGTGCTGATCGCCGTGCAGGCGGTCAACATCTCCCGTCTGTCGACCCATCCGGTGCCCACCGTTCCCGGGACGCTGATCGTGGTCGCGGGCGCGGGCCCCAAGGACTCGAACGGCGCGGGCAAGTCCTCGTTCATCGCGATGATCACCGCGTTGCTCGGCGACGAGCAGTGGCGCTTCGCCTCGGGCGCCAAGGCTGTCTCGGAGCTGCTGTTCAACGCCGAGCTGGCCGCGGGCGGCGGCGGCAGGACGTGGGCCAGCGCCGACCACGGCTACATCGTCGGCGTCTTCGCGGCGGCGGACGACCCGCTGGACGGCGCGAAGAGCACCGGGGGCGGCGCGACGTCCGCGAACCAGAAGGACGGCGTGAGCGGCGCGGCGTCCGCGAGCGGGGGCGGCACGGCGGGCGACGTCGCGGAGGAGGGCGTCGGCGGCGTTCGAGGCGGGGTGATGAGCGACGCGGTGACCGTGTGGCTGCGGGTCAACCAGGAGGCGCCGCACCTGGAGATCCGCTGGACCCAGGGGGTGTGCGTGGCCTCGGCGGCCTCCGAGGCCGAGCGGGTGACGCGGGCGGACGAGCTGTGGGCGACGCTGCCCCGCTCCGCGGGACGCAGGGACGTGGTGGCGCGTGACCTGACCAGGTTCCTGTACGGCGACCGGGTCAGGTGCGTTTCGTTCCTTTCGACCTCGGTGCGGAGCAAGGTCGCCACGAACCTCCTCTCCCAGCCGCTCAACGAGATCTCCCCTGAGCGGGTCTTCGAGGCGATCGCGGCGTTGACCGGTCTGGACACCGAGCTCGACCAGGAGCGGGAGGCCAGACGCGACGAGCACGCCAAGCGGGTGCGGGCGGCGCGGGCCGTCGAGCTGCTCAAGGAGTTCGAGGGCGAGTCGCGGACGCTGCTGGAGACCTTCGACCGGCGCGACCGGGCCAGGGTGCGGCTGGCGGAGGCGATGCGCTGCTGGCGGGGCCGCCTGGCGCGCAGGCTGGCCGACGCCGCGCGGCGGGACGAGGCGTTCGCCGCGGAGCTCGAGCGGGTGCGTGCGACGGGTGAGCGCGCGGCCGAGGCCGTCGCCGAGGTCAGGGCGGAGATCGCCACGCTGAAGGACGACACGCTCGAGCGCGGCCTGGCCGAGGCCCGCAAGGAGCTGGCGACCCTGCAGGCCCGCGCGGCCAAGCTGGACGCCGACCGCGCTGTCGCGGAGAACTCGGTCGACGAGTTGCGCGGGCGGATCCCGAGCCTCGAGGAGCAGCGGAGACTGGCCGACGGCCGCGACGTGCGGACCGCGGAGAGCGAGCTGGCCCAGGCCAGGCTCAGGCTCAACGAGGCGCTGAAGGCGCTGGGTGTGGCCGACCGCGAGGCCGAGGGGGCCAGGGCGGCGCTGGACGACGCGGAGGGCGGCCCGGCCGCGGCTCAGCTCAACGCGCTCGCCGCGGCCGGACTCGGCGCGACAGGCCTGCTCGACGCGCTCGACGTGGCCGAGCAGGCCCGCGACGAGGAGAGCGGGCGGGACCGCGCGGGACAGGCGGTGACGGCGGTCCTGGGCGCCCGCGGGTGGCCCGGGGAGCACGCCGTGATCGTGGACGCGGCCGATCTGGCGTCCGCCGCGCGAGCGCTGGCCGAGCTGCCGGGATCGGTTCTGGTCAGCTCGGCGGGCGTCACCGTCGTCGGGGCGTTCGAGGCCGTCGCGACCGGCAGGGAGGCCCGGATCAAGGCCGCCGAGCTACGGCTGCACCGGGCGCGGGACGCGCAGGAGACGGCCGCGGCGGCGGTGCGGACCGCGGAGGACGGGGTCGCCGAGGCGGGGCGGAGGCTTGAGGGGGCCAGAGCCGCCGTGCAGCTGGCCGACATCGAGCGGCGCATGGCCGAACGGCGTGAGACCCTCGTCGAACTCACCGAGGCGCTGGCCGAGGTCACGCCGAAGGTGGGAGAGGCGGAACGGCGGGCGAGCACGCTCGACTTCCGCGCCAGGACCAGGAACATGGAGGTCGAGCGCCTGGAGGGGCGCAGAGCGAGGCACGAGGCCGAGCGTGACCAGGCCGCCGAGCAGGCGGCCAGGGTGACGACGGAGCGGCTGGCGCTCGGGATGGACGCGCTGGCCTCCGAGTGGGGCGGCACGATCGACGGGGCCCGCGAGTGGCTGGAGGCGCTGGGCGAGCAGGAGCTTCCGCTGACGGCCGAGGAGTGGTGGCGGACCGCGGAGCGCCGCCTTGACGACGCGCTGCGCGACACCTTCCCCGGCGAGGACGACGAGATGCCCGAGGAGCTGGGCTTCCTGGTCCGGCAGCGGGCTGAGCCCGGCGCGGGACGCACCGCGCGCGAGCAGGCGACCTTCCCTGGCGTCTGCGCCGCGCTGGCGTCCTACCTGCGCGGCCAGGAGGAGTACGAACGCCACCAGCGCCGCCAGATCGAGACCCAGCTCGCCACCAGGCAGCGCGACCTGACCGCCGCCGCGAAGGGCGCCGAGGAGGCCGCGCAGTCGACCGCCGTCCACCGGGCCGCGCTGAGCGCCGCGATCAAGGCACGGCTCGCCCGGGTGGCCGAGGAGTTCGACAAGCTGGACACCTCCTACGGCGGCTACGGCGCGACGCTGGAGTTCCCGGTGCCGCCCGCGCCCGCCGACCCCGAGCAGCGCTGGGCCTGGCGGGTCACGCCCAAGTGGCGCAGGGGCGAGGGGCAGGGCTACGTGCCGTACAACCGCCGGGCCAACACGGCGCTGATGGACGAGAAGGCGGTCAAGCTGGTCTGCGCGGCGGCGATCGCGTCCTCCGGCGGCGGCCACCTGTGCCTGGTCCTGGACGAGCTGGGCCGCAACCTGGGCAAGGAGCACCGCAGGGAGGCCGTGGCGCTGTTCCGCAGGATCGGCGAGACCTACGGGATCACGGTGATCGGCGCGCTCCAGGACGACATGGAGCCCTACGCGATCGACGCCTGCGGGCAGTACATCAAGTTGCGTCGTTCCTCGGACGCCATGCCGTACAACGAGCCGCCGGTGATCATCGGTCATGACGACCACGCGGAGCGCGTGCGCGCGCTCGCCTCCGCGGTGAGCAGGCAGACGGTGTGAGCCGACACGGTGTGAGCGGACACGGTGTGAGCCGACAGACGGGGTGCGCGGACGGCGGGCGGTGATCGGACGGGCCGTCAGAGGATAGCCTCAGCAGGAAACGAGGACCGGCGGATCCGCGAGCCGGTGGAAGTCGGGAAGGTCAGGGAGATTCGGTGTCGGCGTCATCGCTGGAGCGGACACCCGCCAAGCACGACCTCTACCGGGCCATGGCGCTGGCGCTGCGCGTGGGTGAGCTGCTGCTCGGCAGCGGCGAGGGCACGGAGACCGTCGCGGGCGCCATGCGCAGGATCACCAACGCCTACGGCGTGCCGCACTGCGAGGCGGACGTCAACCTGTCGGCCATCACGCTGTCGCACGTTCCGTCGGACGGGAGCGTCCCGGTCACCGCGGAGCGCCGGGTACGGCGCTTCCTGCCCGACTACGACCGGCTGATCGCGGTCCACGAGATGATCAGGGAGACCTCGGGCGGATCCGTGCCGCTCGAGGAGGCCGAGGCCCGGCTACGGAAGATCACCCGGCGGGTGCGGGTCTATCCGAACTGGTTCCTGGTCACGGCGCTCGCGCTGATCGCCTCCTCAGCGAGCATCCTGGTCGGCGGCGGCGCGCTGGTCGCGGTCGCCGCGTTCGTCGCGACCGTGCTGGGCGACCGGGCCAGCGCCTGGCTGGCCCGCCGGGGGGTGGCGGAGTTCTTCCAGATCACGGTCGCGGCCGTGCTCGGCTCGCTGGTCGCGGTGCTGATGGTCGCGATCGGCGCGCCGGTGCGGGCCGAGGCCGTGGTGGTCGGGGCGGTCGTCGCGCTGCTGCCCGGACGTCCGATGGTGGCCTGCGTGCAGGACGGCATCGCGGGCGAGTACGTCACCGCGACCGCCCGGTTGTTCGAGGTCTTCTTCATCCTGACGGCGGTCGTCTCCGGCATCGGCATCACGCTGTACGCGGCCGTCCGCCTCGGCGTGCCGCTGACCGTCGAGGACGTGCCCGCGGCGCCGCTGCTGATCAGGCCGGAGCAGTTGCTCGGGGCCGTCGGGGTGACGCTGTCGTTCGCCGTCGCCCTGCTGGTGCCGCTCCGCCACCTGGTCCCCGCCGCGGTCGGCGGCGCGATGGTCTGGATGGTCTTCGTACAGCTGCACGTCTGGCAGGTCCCGGTCGTCCTGGCGACGGCCGTCTCCGCGGCGGTCGTGGGGCTGTTCGGCAGCGCGTACGCGCTGCGCGCCCAGGTGCCCTCGATGGTGATCACGATCCCGGCGATCGGCTCGCTGCTGCCGGGCACCGCGCTCTACCGGGGCATGCTGGAAGTCAGCCTCGGCCACGGAGGCGCGGGCCAGGAGAGCCTGCTCCAGGCGCTGTCGACCGCTCTCGCCCTGGGCGCCGGAGTCATCCTCGGCGCGGAGATCCTGCGCGCGGTCACCGGCTCCGACCTGACCAGGCGGGTCAGGCGGCAGGGCCCCCGGCGGGTCCGCAGGCCGTTCATCAGCCGCCCGGCGGCCCGTCGCACCCGCGGCTACTGACCCGGCGTCCCGCCCCGCGAACCGCCGCGGCCGCGGCTGCCGACCCGGCGTCCGGGCCGACGAACCGCCGCCCGGCACCCGGTGCGCGGTGGGTGCGTCAACGCCCCTCCCTGACCCGCAGGCCGTCCATCACCAGCCCGAGGAGGCGGTCGGCGTCGTCCTCGGCGTGCTCGGCGGCCCAGGCGATCGCGTTGACGAGTTTCATCAGGTCGGCGCCCGTGACGTCCTGGCGGATCGCGCCCGCGCGCTGGGCGGCGGCGAGCAGCCTGGCGCCGTTGCTCCGCATCGTCTCGCACGAGGAGTACAGCTCGGAGTCCGGATCACGGAGGCTGCTCATCAGCGTCGCGGCCAGGCCCCGGTAGGCGGTCGTGTGGACGACCAGATGACGCAGCCACTCCAGGAGCGCCTCCTGAGGGGAGCCGGACTCCAGCAGTTCGCGGGCCCTCGCGTCGAGGGTGACCATGCTGTCGTGGAGCACCGCCTCCAGCAACGCCCTGCGAGTGGGGAAGTGCCGGTAGAGGGTGCCGATGCCGACGCCGGCAGCCCGGGCGACGTCCTCGAGGGAGGCCTCGGTGCCCTGCTCCGCGAAGGCGGTCGCGGCGGCGGCGAGCAGCCGCTCGTAGTTACGACGCGCGTCGGCGCGCATGGGCCGCTGGGTGGTCGTCACCATGGCTCCTCGCTCTTCTGAGGCGTCCCCCGCAGATGGAGTGGAGCCTGCCTCCGCACAGGTTATCCCGCCGGGAACGGGTCGTCAGGAAGTGAAGACCGACAGGGTCGAGCCTCGGCGTTCCTTGCGGACCCGCAGCTGCGCCGGCACACGGGTGCGCAGCTCGGTGACGTGGCTGACGATGCCGACGGCCCTGCCTCCGTCGCGCAGGCCGTCCAGGATGTCCAGCACGCCGTCGAGGGTGTCCTCGTCCAGGGTGCCGAACCCCTCGTCGATGAAGAGCGTGCCGAGCTCCACTCCCCCCGCCTCGGCGGTGACCACGTCGGCCAGGCCGAGCGCGAGCGCCAGCGAGGTGATGAAGCTCTCGCCGCCGGAAAGCGTCGCCGGATCGCGGTCGAAGCCGGTCCAGCCGTCCAGGATCCGCAGGCCGAGCCCGCCTCCCGACCTGCTCCTGTCACCCGCGGTCCGGCCGAGGCCGTGTTCGAGGAGGTAACGCCCGCCGGACATCCGGTCGAGCCGCTCGTTGGCCGACTCGACCACCTGCCGCAGGCGCTCGCCGAGCACGTAGGCGGAAAGACGCATCTTCCACCGGTTGTCACCGGAGGTCCCGCCGGTCAGAGCCGCGAGCCCCTCCGCGAGGCGGTGCCGCCGCTCGGCGGGACGCCAGCGTTCCAGACATCCGGCCAGCTCGGCGCGGAGCGCGGCCAGCCTGGCCAGACGGGTCTCGGCCTGGTTCCTGGCGGACAGCAGGCCCGCCTGCGCGGCGTCGGCGGCGTCACGCGCGGCTCGCAGCCCCTCGAGGTCGGGCTCGGGCTCGGCGGCCGCGGCGATCAGCTCGGGGTCGGCCAGCACCGCGGCGACGGCGACGCGTTCCCTGTCGAGCTCGCGGAGCCGTTCGGCCTTCTCCTCCTGCTCGGCGGGCGGGCGGACCGCCACGCGCGCGTCGTCGATCCCGAGGAAGCCCGCCTCGACGGCGGCGGCCACGGCCGCCACCTGCGCCGCCGCCAGCTCCGTCGCGGTGGCCTGCTCCCGCTGGGTGGCCTCGACCGCCTCGGTGAGCAGCTCGGCCTCGTCGGCCAGCCGGTCCAGCCTGGCGGCGAGGGTCGGATCGTCGCCCCGTGCCGCGTCGATGCGCGCGGCCAGCCGTTCGGCGTCGGCTGTCAGCCTCTCCTGGGTCGTACGGCGGGCGGCGAGCGTCACCGCGAGCCCGCGCGAGCGCTCCTCGAGCTCGCCCAGCTCGGCCGCGACGCGGCCGGCCTCCGCCACCAGCACCGGCTCGGCTCCCGCCGACTCCCGCAGCAGGGCGAGCGCCGTCCGCGCCTCCTCCAGTTCTCCCGCGGCGTCCTCAGCGGTGAGGTCCGTCACGGCGGACGCCTCGCGGTGGGCGGCCGCCAGGTCGACGACACGGGTGGCGGCCGCGACCGCCACGGCCAGGAGCGCGGCCTCCCGGGTGAGGCGGTCCCTGCGGGCCTGGACCGTGGGGTCGGCGCCGCGCGCCGTGTCGAGGCGGACGGCCAGCCGGTCGTGCTCCGCCCGCCATTCCGCCCGTCTGGCACGGCCCTCGGCCAGCGACCGCTCGGTCTCCGCCGCCCGGGCTCTCACGGCGTCCAGCTCGGCCGCGAGGCGCTCCGACTCCGCGGCGAGCTCCGTCTCCACGCTCGCGGCGGAGACCAGCTCGGCCAGTGTCCGCCCGGCCTCGCCGAGGGCCTCCTCCGCCTGCCGCGCGCTCAGCTCCCCCGCGGCGGCGAGAGCCTCCTGCAGCCGTGAGGCCAGGGCGGTGACGGCGTTCTCCGCAGTTCCGCGCCGCTCGGCGGCGGCGTCGTAGGCGCTCTGCGCCGCGCGTTCGTCCTCGGCGGTCGAGGCCTGCCGTGCCGGGGCCGCGGGGGCGGGGTGCTCGGGCGAGCCGCAGACCGCGCAGGGCTCGCCGGGAGCGAGTTTGGCCGCCAGCTCGGCGGCCATGCCGTCGATCCTGGCCTGCCGGAGATCCTGATGGCGGTCCCTGGCCAGCTGGGCGAGATCGACCGCCTCGGCGCAGACCGTCCTGGCGGCCTCCAGCTCGGCGCGGAGGACGTCACGCCGCCCGGCCGCCTCGAGCAGGACGGTCGCGGCGTCCACACGCGCCCGCGCCGCGGGAACCTCCGCGGCCCTGGCTCTGGCCTCGGCCAGCCGGGCCGACACCTCGGAGAGCCGGACGGGGAGCTCCTGCCGACGCCCGCTGAGCGCGGCCTCCCGCTCCGCCGCGGCCACGAGCTCGGCGTCGAGTCCCGCGAGCAGCCCCGCGAGCTCGGCGAGCCTGGCCTCGTCGCTCCGCAGGCCCTGCAGTCCCGCGAGCTCATGACCGCGCTCCCGCTCCAGGGAGGCCAGCAGGTCGCGGATCGCCGTCCCGGCGGGAACGGCCTCGCCCCGTGGGCCGGGCGAGCCGGGGAAGGTCTGGAGCATGACGTCCCGCGCGGCTTCCCGGCCTGCCACGGCGACCCGCACGACGCCGTCCTGGCACACGGACAGGCCCAGCGCGGACAGGGCTGCCGCGTCAAGGCGCGCGGACAGGCCGGAGGCGGACGGAGCGTCCGTGTCAGGGCTCCCCGGCGGCGCGAAGGCGGACGGGGCGGCGCCAGGCCTCTCGGGAAGCTCGGGGGCGGACGACAGGGCGGTGTCAGTGGTCGCAGGCAGGGCGAGGACCTGGGACAGGGCGGCCGCCAGGTCGTGTCGCGCCCCGGTCAGCTCCGCGGCCAGGCCGTCACGCCGCTCCACGGCCCGCAGGCGGGTCACGGCCGCCGCCTCCGCCGACTCGGCGGCCGGAATCCGCGCCGAGGAGAGACGGGCCGAGGAGAGACGGGTCTCGACCTCCTGTCGCAGACCGGGAAGGAGCACGAGGCGGTCGTCGGTCTCCGTCTGGGCCGCGCCGAGCTCGGCGATCTCGCGGGCGGCCAGCTCACGGTCCTGGACGATCTTCGCCAGGCGCGGTTCCTCGGCGCGCAGCTCGCCCAGCCTGGTGATCTCGTCCCGGCGGTCGCGCGCCAGCGCGGCGAGCCGGTCGGGGGCGGTCTCCAGCCCGGTCCCGGTCAGGGGGAGCGCGCGGGCGACGGCGTCCACGGCCAGTCCGTGGGCCTTGGCCGCGGCCTCGGCCCGCTGCTCGGCCGCCTGGATCAGGGGCAGCACCCGGTCCGCGCGGGCCGCCTCCGCGAGGACGAGCTCGAGATCCGCCCGCTCCTCCGCGGTCTCCTCGAGCGCCCGGCCACGCGCCAGCGCCTCCGTGTGCCGGCGGCGCCGGTCGGCCAGCGCGGTGCCGTGCTCCAGCATCGCCCGCGCCTGCCGTACGGCTTCGTGTCCGTCTGTCGAGTCAAGCCTCATCCGGGCCACGGCCTCGGTGGCGAGTTCCTCGAGTGCGGCGGCCCACCCGAGCGGGTCGTCCTCGGCGAGGGCGGCCCCGGAGGGCGCGGCGTCACCCGACGCCGTGGGGGGCACCGCGTCGCCCGACGCTCCCAGAAGCACGGCGTCACCTGACGCTCCCAGGAGCACGGCGTCATCCGGCGTGTCGGGGGACACGGCGTCGCCCGACACGCCGGGAGGCGTCGCGTCGTCCGCCAGGAGCGCGAGGAGATCGGGCCCCGCCGCCTCCTCGACGCGCTTGACGGCGAAGTCCACCTCTCTGCGCAGGGCGTGCTGCTCACGGTGGGCCTCGGTCCGTCTGTCGGCCAGCCAGGACTCGGCGGCGGCGTAGACCTTCACGGAGAAAAGGCGTTCCAGGACCTTGCGGCGCTCCTCGCCGTCGGCGCGCAGGAACCTGGCGAAGTCTCCCTGCGGCAACATCGCGACCTGGAAGAACTGGTCGGCGTTCATGCCGAGCAGGCCGCCGATCAGGTCGCCCGCCTCGTCGACCCGGGTGGTCAGCCCGATCCACTCCCCCGAGGGGGTGAGCTCCTGGACGAGTGCCTTCTCGTTCTCCCTGGTGGTGCCGGTTCCCCGGAGTTTGGGGCGCTGCCAGGCGGGCGATCGGCTGATCTTCAGCCGTCGTCCCCTGATCGTGACCTCGAGGGCGACCGAGGGGCCCCTGTCCGGCGGCGCGTGGTCGCAGCGCAGGCTCTTGGCGCTGTCGCGCCTTCCCGGCACCCTGCCGTACAGGGCGTAGCAGAGGGCGTCCAGGACGGTGGTCTTGCCCGCGCCCGTCGGGCCCTGGATCAGGAACAGCCCGGCTTCCGCGAGGGCGTCGAAGTCCACCACCTCCTCCGCGGGAAAGGAGCCGAACGCGGTGATCCACAGATGGTGCGGGCGCATCTACGCCATCGCCTCCTTGACGCGGCAGGCCTCGACGGCCTCCTGGAGCAGGCGGGTCTCCTCGGTGTCCGCCGCCTCGCCCCGCACCTCGCGGACGAAGTCGAGCGCGACCTCTATCTCCGGTCTTCCCGCCAGCCTCGGGCGCGCCGCGGCCTCCTGGACTCCGCCCTCCGGTTCGAAGGAGAGGCTGAGGGTGTGCTCGAAGCGGGATCTGAGGCGTTCCATGGCGCTCTTCGGCCTGATCGGGTCGGTGAGCGTCACCTGGAGCCAGTGGTCCTCGTAGCGGGCGTGGTCGGCCGAGGCCAGCAGGTCGTCGAGACGGCCCCTGATCCTGCCGACCCGCCGGGGCACCGGGGCCTCGGCGAACTCCGCGCTCACCCGGCCCTCCCCGTCGATGTCCACCAGCCAGGACCCCTTCACCTGGTCGGCCTCGGAGAAGGAGTAGGCGATCGGGGAACCCGAGTAACGCGCCGTCTCGCTCATCCGCTGGCGGCCGTGCAGATGGCCGAGCGCCACGTAGTCGACGCCGTCGAAGACGGAGACGGGGACGTTGGCGACCCCGCCGACGCTGATGTCGCGCTCGCTGTCGCTGGCCTGCCCGCCGGTGACGAAGGCGTGGGCGAGGACCACGGAGCGGGGACCCCTGTGGGCGAGGTCCGCGCGGATCAGGGACATGGCGTGCTCGATCGCGGCGGTGTGGGTGCGCGCGGGCAGCTCCCACGGACCGCGCACCAGCTCGGGCTCGAGGTAGGGGATGCCGTAGAAGGCCACCTCGTCGACGACGACGGGCTCGCCGACCCGCGCCGGATCGGTGCGCAGGTGGACGCCCGCGGCGTCGATCAGGCCAGCGCCGAAGCCGAGCCTGCGCGCGGAGTCGTGGTTGCCGCTGATCAGCACGGTGCGCACCCGCTCCGCGACCAGCCGCTGCAGCGCCTGGTTGCACAGCTCCACGGCGTCGACCGAGGGCAGCGCCCTGTCGTAGACGTCACCGGAGACGACGACCACGTCGATCCGCTCGGTCCTGACCGTCTCGACCAGGTGGTCGACGAAGACCCCCTGGGCGGCCAGGAGGCTCTCGCGGTGGAACGAACGGCCCAGGTGCCAGTCCGAGGTGTGCAGCACTCGCATGTCACCTGAAGCTAACAGGCCTCGGCGGCAAATGCGGCCACTGCCGCCACACTGCTCTCATCGCCCCTCTGCCCCGGAAGGCCGGTCGTGAGTACGCTTGAAGATCGAAGGGAACGATACCGGCATACGTTCATCCCGGAGGCGGACAACGATCGGGGAGCGAATCGGCGTGCGGGTTGGCCGAGGTGTGTTGGGCGCGACAGCGGGCGTGGTCCTGCTGGTTCTCGCGACGATGGGCTACACGCTGCCTCCGCCCTTCGACCCGCCGCCGCTGGGGGTGGACCCGGTCTTCCAGGCCCTGCCCGCCCAGCCGCGCGCCGAGCTCGCGCCGGTCTCCGCCAGCGGGCAGATCACCGTCGAGGACGTCGACGTCGACGTCGGGGACACCACCCTGGGCGCCACGATCCGCGCGCCGCTCACCCCCGGCAGGCACCCCGCCCTGGTCTTCGTCCAGGGGGCGGGCCCCGGGGTGCGCGACGAGTTCACCGTCCAGGCCGAGTGGCTGGCCAGGGCGGGAATCGTCACGCTCGTCTACGACAAGCGGACCGTTCGCTACGACTTCCGCAACCGTGACTTCGACCTGCTGGCGAGCGACGCCCTGCGCGTCCTGGACAGGTTGAGGCTGCGCGCCGACGTCGATCCGGCCAGGACCGGGCTGTGGGGGGTGAGCGAGGGCAGCTGGGTGGTCCCGATCGCCGCGGCCAGGAGCCGGGACGTCGGGTTCACCGTGCTGGTCTCCGCGCCGAACGTCTCCCCCCTGCGGCAGGTCACGTGGGCGCTCAGCGAGCAACTCGACCGGCTGCACGCCCCCAGCGGGGTGCGGGAGCTGCTCACCAGGGCGATGAGCGCGGTCCACATGAACTTCCTGCGCTACGACGGACTGCCCGCGCTGCGCAGGCTCCACCGCCCGGTTCTGGCCCTGTACGGCACACGCGACCCGTCGATCCCGTTCGTCGAGAGCAGCAAGGCGCTGACCGGCGCGCTCGCCGAGGGCGGCAACGCCGACTACACCATCCGCTACCTGGAGGGCGCCGACCACGGCATGCGAATCCACGGCGGGCCCTTCGCCCCCGGTTACCTGGAGACGCTGGCCAACTGGGTCAAGGGCCTGCCGGGCACGGCCAGGCCTTCGACGCACATCGCGGGCGCGACCCCCGTCCAGCGTTACGAGGCCAGCGAGGTGCCCAACGCCCCGTGGTACGCCGGTGGCGCCGTCCTGGGGCTGACGCTGTGCCTGGCCGCCGTGGGATACGTGGTCGGCCCGGTGGCCGAGATGGTGCTGCGGCTGCGCGGCAGGCAGCTGCCCGCGGAGGCCAACGCGAGGGTCTGGCCGCCGATCAGGCGCAGGTTCCGGCGGATGGCGTGGACCGGCCTGGGGCTGCTCGTCTCGGTGGTCGCCTTCATCGTCCTGCTGGTGCTGTTCTCGGTGAACCAGGCGGGGGCCTGGCCCGCGGTGCTCGCCGGATGGCTGGTCATCAGGATCCTGGCGGTGCTCATGCTGCTGCAGGAGGTCACGGCCGTGGCGGCCGTCGTCTCCGGACTGCGGGAGGGCTGGGAGCCGAGCCGTCCGCAGCGGGCCGCGATCGCGGGGGTGCTGGGCGGCACCGGCCTGCTGCTGGTCGCCGGAGCCTACTACAGTCTCTTCGCCTTCCCCTGGTAGCACTCGAGCCAGCGGTCCATCTCCTCGAACGTCCGCTCGCGCGCGGGGCGCGACGACAGCACCAGGTCGTGCATGCCGCCCGGCACCCGCACGCACGTGACGTGCGAGCCGATCCTGGTGGCCCAGTGGGCGATCTGCTCGGGGTCGAGCACGACGTCCGCCTCCTGGGCCTCGGGGGCGAAGTCGCGCAGCCTCAGCCCCTTCTCCGCGCAGAGCACCAGGACGGGGACGTCGACCTTCAGACCGGCGTGGAGCCGCCGGTGGGCCCTGCGCATCGCGGCCAGCCAGACCGCGTGGACGGGGAAGCCGCCGATGGGTTTCCAGGCCAGGTCGAAGTCCCACTCGCCGTGGTGGTCGCGGTGCAGGCTGACGCCGTACGCGTTGGCCTTCCCGGTGGGAATGACGGCGCGCGGGGGCATCCTGGAGAAGGCGCCCTTCAGCAGGTCGGCGGCCAGCCGCAGCGGGGCGGGGACGTTGAGGTCGAGGAAGGGGCTGTTGAGCACCAGGCTCTGGACCAGCCCCCTGCCCCTGACCCGGTCGGCCCAGAGGGCGGCGACCAGGCCTCCTGTCGAGTGGCCGTTGAGGGTCACCTCGTCGTGGCCGTCCTGGTCACGGATGATCCTGATCGCCTCGTCGATCTCGGGGAAGTGCTCGGTGACGCTGCGCACGAACGCCCTGGTCTGGTGGGGAAGCAGGGAGCGGCCGTACTTGCGCAGGTCGAGGCCGTAGAAGTCGAAGCCCTGGGCGACGAAGTGGTCGGCCAGGTGGGTCTGGAAGAAGTAGTCGGTGAACCCGTGAAGGTAGAGGACGGCCCTTCCTGTGGGCTCGGGGGCGCGCCGCCGTACCAGGGAGGCGACCACCGGTCCCTCGTAGTCGTCGGCCATGGGCAGGACGGTGAGCTCGTAACCGGGACCGAGAACGTCGGGCATGGACATCAGGGTACGTCCGAAGGGGTTCGCCCTCCCAGGGGCTTTCGAGGGACTCGACGGGTTCCCCTCCGGGGCTTGTCTTTCGCCATACCGGCAAAAGACGGCAACGGAATCTTATTGTCAGTGATAAGTCAGCATAAAAAGGGTTTACTTTTCCGCGTTGTTCATTCGGTCGTCGCCCGCACGCCCCGGTGTCCCCCCTACCATCTCCCTGCGGCGCTCAGGCGCGTGGGAGATCGGGGAGCAGGTGCGGGAGAGAACGAAGCCGCGGGGGCTCGGCGCGGTCATCGGATGGACGGCCCTGTCCACCGTGGTGCCGGGCGCGGCGCACCTGCGGGTCGGATGGCGTAAGACCGGGCTGGCGCTGGTGTCGGCCTACGCTCTGCTGCTGCTGGGCGTGCTGTGGGTGCTGCTCACCGTCGACTTCGGCGACCTGCTCGGGCAGCTGACCGCCTCCTCCTCGTGGCTGACCGGCGTCACGGTCGCCTCCCTGGCGCTCGGCGCCGCCTGGTTCGCACTGGTCGTGCACTCCTTCACGGTGCTGAACCCCGGCACGCTCCGCGGCGCGAGGCAGGCCGTGGCGGGCGCGGTCGCGGGGCTGCTCGCGGTCGCGGTCGTGGTGCCGTTCGGCCTGGTCGGCCAGTACGTCTCGGTCTCGCAGTCGGCGATCGACAAGATCTTCAGCGCCGCGCCGACCACGCCGGCGCCCCAGGCCTCCCAGGAGGCGGACCCGTGGGCGGGCAGGAGCCGGGTGAACATCCTGCTGCTCGGCGGCGACGCCGACACCCACCGGGTCGGCGTCAGGACCGACAGCATCAACCTGGCCAGCATCGATGTCGAAACCGGCAACACCGTGCTGCTGGGACTGCCGCGCAACCTGGAGAACGTCCGTTTCGTTCCTGGTTCTCCGATGGCCAGGCGGTTCCCCGACGGTTTCCGGCTGCCCGCCAACCCGGACGGCTCGCGCGAGGACCTGCTCTTCGCGGTCTGGGAGTACGCCGACGCCCATCCGGAGATCTTCGGCGGACGCAAGGGGCAGGGCACGAAGACCCTCATGGAGACGATCGGCTACACACTCGGCCTGAGGGTCGACTGGTACGCCCTGGTGAACATGTGGGGATTCGCCCGGCTGATCGACGCCATCGGCGGAGTGCGGCTGACCGTGCCGCAGGACGTGGTCTTCGGCAAGTACAACGAGGGCCTGGTCAAGGCCGGAACCCGCAGGCTCGGCGGAGCCGACGCGATGTGGTTCGCCCGCTCGCGCACCTACAGCGACGACTACACCCGGATGGGACGCCAGCGCTGCGTGCTGGGCGCCCTGCTCCAGCAGGCCGACCCGGCGACGGTGCTCGCCCGCTTCAACCGGATCGCGCTGGCCACCAAGGAACTTCTCAGGACCGACATCCCGCGCCCGATGCTGGAGCACCTGGTCCCGCTGGCGTTGAAGGTGAAGAACGCCAAGGTGACCAGCGTCCAGTTCGTCCCTCCGCTGATCAACACCGGCTACCCCGACTGGAACAAGATCCGCGTCGTCACGGCGAAGGCCATCCGCGCCTCGAACGTCTCCCGGCAGCGTCTCACCGCGACCGCCTCGCCCACGGCCACCGCGGTCGCCGGGTCGCCGACCGCCACGGCCTCGCCCAGCGGCACCGCCGCCTCCCCGGAAACCGGCCGGAGCGCCGGGCCGCGTGCCACGCCGACCACCGCTCAGCGGGCGGGGACGGACTCGGAGGCCAGGTCCGGGACCGACGGCAAACCCGTGGACCCCACGGTCCCGAAGGGGATCAGCGAGGGCTGCGCCTGACCCCTCCCCCGCGCGCCGCCGGCGCGGGGACCGGCTCCACACGCCGCGGGCCCCTACACGCTGTAGGAGTCCCTGGCCAGACGGCGGACGCGCGCCACGTCGACGTTGTGGCCCAGCCCTGGCTGGGTGAGCGGCACGGCCACGACGCCGCCGGAGGCGCCGACCGGCGGGGTGACGATCTGCGCGCTGCGCGGGGGCTCGGCCACGTCGCAGGGCAGCCCGCAGCCGGGCAGGCTGGCCGCGGCGACCGTCGCGGCCCTGGCCAGACCGGTGCCCTGGCCTCCCGAACAGGCGATCTCCCAGCCCGCCGCCGTCGCGGTGTCGTGCATCCGCCGCACCTCACGCAGGGAGCCCAGGAGCGCGGGGCGCAACAGCAGCGCCCTGCCCGCGTTCGTCGCGATCGCCTCGTCGAGCTCGGCCGCGGAGGAGATTTCGAGCAGCACCGGCGCGGCGACGCGTTCCTGCAGGTCGGCGTGGCCTGCGAGGTCGACGAACGGACGCTCGATGGACGACAGCGCGTAGGCGTCCATCGCCTCGAGGGCGTCGGCGTCGGTGTAGGCGCGGCGGGCGTCGACGCCGATGCCGAGCGCGGGGTACGCCTGCCGCACCGCGCGCAGCGGCTCGATGTCCCACCCCGGGTGGACGTCCAGGGTGACGTGGGCGTATCCGGCGCAGACATGGCGGTTGACCCGCGCGACCAGGCTCTCCAGGTTGCGCTCGGCGCCGATCCTGACGGTGGCCGTCAGCGAGGTACGGCTGCCGCCCAGCGCGTGGGAGAGCGGAACCCCGAGCATCCTCGCCCACAGGTCCCAGCAGGCCATGTCGGCGGCGGAGCCCCCGGGAACCTCGCCCAGCTCGTCGGGGTGCTCCCAGTCGACGCCGATCAGCGCCTCGGCGAGTCCTTCCTGCAGGAGCCTCCAGGTCTTGGGGGCGGGGTCGACGACCTCTCCCCAGCCGGTCATGCCCCCATAGTCGGTGAGCCGGACGAGGATCGTCTCTGGCCGCCTGCCGTAGGGCAGGACCAACCGGAACACCTCAAGCTCACGTACGCGCGGCATGAACCCCCTCGATTCCTTACGTCTTTCGGGAAAACGCCATGGGAAAGCGTCTCGTAAAAAACGAGTCCCGCCCGAAGGCGGGACTCATCTCCCAACACGAAGGCGCTCGGCGTTCTTCCATGGTGCCACGCCCGCCCGGCCCCGAATCTGCCCGAACCGTCTGTGAGCCGGCCCCGGACCGGCCACGCCCGGCGGTCAGCTCCTGAACCGGCCTCCGACGAACACCCCCACGCCCGCCATGAGCGCCGTCAGCGCGAAGCACACGAGGTAGACGGGAGCCTCCGCGCCGAAGACCGCGACGATCACACCGACGACGGCGACCGTCACCACGGTGAAGACCGACTCCCCGATTCCCATGGAGGCGCTGTTCTCCCCCTCCTCTCCGGGGTTCGACAGTTCCAGCACGAGCACCGACAGCGTGGGGTAGGCGCTTCCGATGCCGAACCCGGCGACGGCCTCGCCGAGGACGGCGAACAGGACGGGGACGTCGGGGAAGACGGTCAGGGCCATCAGCACGGTCCCTGCGGCGATGAGTGCCGGGCCGACGCGCAGGATCAGGACCCGGTCGTAGCGCCTGCGCCCGACGACCCACGACGCGAACGCCCAGGCCAGCGCGCCCGCGGTGAGCACCATCCCGGCGCCGGTCGGTGACAGCCCGTGCTCCCCGGTGAGGATGAGCGGCAGGAACACCTCGCCGCCGATGACGGTGGCGCCGACGATGCCGCGCAGCGTGATCACCGAGGGCAGGCCGCGCGCGCCGCGGAGGGTGCCGGGCGGCAGCAGCCTGGGAAGCGACAGGACCAGCAGGAACAGCCCGGCCGCCAGCAGGAGCAGCCCGGCGCCTCCGGCCGCGCCGCCGTACTGCATGAGCGCGGCGCCCACCGCCGTCAGCACCGCCCAGCCCAGTCTCCTGACGATGGAGGTGCGCTCACCCGTCTCCGCGCGCTCCTCGCCCGCCGGAGCGGCGGCGAGGCCGCGCCAGAGCAGCAACGCCGCCGGGGCGACGAACAACGGCACCCCGAGGAAGACCCAGCGCCAGCCCACCTGCTCGACCACGACGCCGGCGACCAGGGGGCCGACCATGGACGGCACCACCCAGCCCGCCGCGAAGATCGAGAACACCTTGGGGTGCATGTCCGCCGGGTAGACCCGTGACACCAGGACGTACATCGCGACCTGGAAGATCCCTCCCCCGAAACCCTGCACGAACCTGCCCAGGATGAACACGTCCATGCTCGGCGCCACCCCCGCGACCACCAGCCCGGCCACGAAGGTCGCGACGCCCGCCCAGAGGGGGGCGACCGGTCCGCGAAGGTCCGCCCAGCGCCCGCCCAGCACGGTGGCCACCACCCCGGCCGCCAGCGCCCCGCTGAAGGCCAGGGCGTACAGCGCGATCCCGTCGAGGGCCCGTCCCACGACCGGCATGGCCGTCGCCACCGCGAGCGCCTCGAACGCCACCAGGACGATCAGCGCCACCATGCCGACCGTCAGCGCGCGATAACGCTCAGCGAATATCCCCGCGGAGGGCGCGGCAACCGTCGTAGTAGTCATGAACCGGACAGTACGGCGGCCGCCTCGCGCCGGGCATCGGCCCCGAGGCTCAGCCCTTGGTCGTAGGACCGCGCCCCCGAGGCGAACCGCCGGGCCTCACGTGAACCGCCGGGCCCGGCGAGCCGGGCCTGGCGAGGAGGGTTGGCGAGGAGGGTTGGCGAGAGGCCCGTGAGCTGGACCGGCACATCACTGTGCGCCCCGGACAGGAAAGTGCCTTCTTCCCCTTCTCCCGGTCGGCTGCCGACCATGTACCCCGTATCACTTCACGAGCCCAGAGGGAACGAGGAGCACGGCCATGGCTGAGACCGGCGCAGAGGCTGGCATGAAGAGCGGCGCGGAGACCGCCCGGCAGATTCGGGAGCTCGCCGACCGCGCGGCGGTGCTGGACCTGGTCAACGCCTACGCCACAGCCCTGGACACCAGGGACTGGGAGGCGCTCGGCGGGCTGTTCACCGAGGACGCACGCTGGGAGTACGGCGGATCGAACGGGTCGGGGGGATACGCCCGCTCGGGGCCCGAGGCCATCGTCGCCCTGATGCGCGCGTCCTTGGAGCCTCTGGACGCGACACAGCACCTGAACGGCAACAACGTCGTCACGGTGCGCGGCGACGAGGCCGAGCACACCGGCTACGCCCACGCCCAGCACGTCAAGCGCGGCCTGCCCGGCGGCGAGTCGTACCTCGGGGGCGTCCGTTACCGGGACCGGCTGCGCCGGACTCCCGACGGCTGGCGGTTCAGTCACCGCCTGCTGACCCACATGTGGGGCGAGGGCAACCCGGCGGTGCTCGGCAGCCGATAGGACGGCGGCGGCCGGTCCCGTGCCACAGGAGCAGCCGACGGGAGCGGGACCGGCGGAGACAGGAACGGCGGGGGCACGGACAGCGGGGGGCACGGACGGCAGCGGAGACAGGGGCGACGGGGCATGGACGACCGGGAGCACGGACTGCGAACGCGGACTGCGAACGAGAACTGCGAGCACGGACTGGGAACGCGAACGGCGGCAACGTGGCTGGCCGGAAGCGCGGCTGACCGGAAGCGTGACGGGCGGGCTCATGAACGACGCGGGCGGAGGCCACTCGTCGCGACGCCGTGAAGCATCGACGTCGTGAAATATATATGACCGGTCGCTCATATTCTTTGGTACGGTTGGAGGGTGATCGACGGACGACTTCAGCGCGGCGAGCGGACTCGCAGGGCGGTGCTCGACACCGCCGTCCAGCTTGCCTCGGTGGAGGGGCTCGAAGGCCTGTCACTCGCCCGCCTCGCCCAGACGCTCGGTGTCAGCAAGTCCGGCCTTTTCGTCCATTGGCCCGACAAACAAGCACTTCAGCTCGCGATCGTGGAACACGCTCGGCAGCAGTGGATCGAGCACATCGTCGATCCCGCCCTGCGCGCTCCTCGGGGGCTGCGCAGGCTGCTGGCCCTGCACGAGCTCCGGCTGACGTTCTACGCCTCGGGCCGGCTGCCCGGCGGCTGCTTCTTCCGTGCCGTCGACAGCGAGTTCGACGACCGGCCCGGCCCGGTTCACGACGCCATCGCCGCCGCGATCGACAGCTGGATGGACCTGCTGGCCGACCTCGCCAGGAAAGCCGTGGAGCTGGGCCAGCTGCGTTCCGGCACCGATCCCCGTCAGCTCGCCTTCGAGATAGAGGCACTCGGCGCGGTCGTGATCGTCCACACCCACCTGCTCCAGCACGAGCACAGCCACGAATACGCCCGCCGCGCCGTGCTCGACCGGCTCCGCGGCCTGGCGACCGACCCCAGCATCCTCCCGGAGGCCTGACATGACGACCGCCCTGTGGCCAGGACACGTCCACCCCGTCCAGATCCATTTCGAGGATCTCGACGCCATGGGCGTGGTGCACAACGCCCGTTATGTCCTGCTGCTCGAACGGGCGCTGGCCGGCTACTGGGCCGAACGAGGCTGGGCCTTCGACCCCACCAAGCCGCACTTCGCCGACATCTTCTTCGTCGTGCGCGAGTTCTCCATCACCTACCAGGTGCCGATCAACAGCGTCGGCGAGGCGGCGGTGCACTTCTGGGTGGAACACCTCGGCACGACCAGCGTGGTGTACGGCTTCCGCGTGCTGTCGGCCGACCGGTCGGTGACACACGCGGAGGGCCGCCGCGTCCAGGTCAAACTCGACCCCGCCACGCTGCGCCCGTCCCCCATGACCCCGGCTCTGCGCACCGCCATCGAGCCCCTGCTCGCCTCGCCCACCACCTCCCTCTGACCGCTCCGAAGGCGGTGGGGCGAGAGCGCCCTGAAAGCGGTGGGGCGAGACCGCGACGGATCCGGACACAGCAGGGACGCCTCCGCACGAGCACGCACCCCGCCGATGCGACCCCGACCGCCTCGGACACGACGGGACACGCCCGCGAAGACCCGGGCTACGGAGCCTGAGCCGTTTTCGGCCGGGGCGGCCACGACGCTCTGACGAGGACGGGCCTCCGTGCCATCCTCGTCAGAGCCGGATCAGGTGGCCGTGCGTTCCAGCTCCCGCTCGACCCACTGGCCGATGTCGCGGCGCTCGATGGCCGCGGCCATGAGGCCCGGGAAGGCGTCGGGGGTGCAGGCGAAGGCGGGCACGCCCATGGCGGCCAGCGCGGCGGCGTTCTCGTGGTCGTAGAAGGGCGCGCCCTCGTCGGAGAGCGCCAGCAGCACGATCACCTGGACTCCGGCCGCGGTCATCTGGGCGACCCGGCGGAGCATCTCCTCCCTGACGCCTCCCTCGTAGAGGTCGCTGATCAGGATGAAGATCGAGTCAGTGGGCCGGGTGATGAGGCCCTGGCTGTAGGCGATGGCCCGGTTGATGTCGGTCCCGCCGCCGAGCTGTGTGCCGAACAACAGCTCGACCGGGTCGTGGAGCTGGTCGGTCAGGTCCACGACCGCGGTGTCGAAGACCACCAGCGAGGTCCTGAGCGAGCGCATCGAGGCGAGCACCGCCCCGAAGACGCTCGAGTAGACCACTGAGGCGGCCATCGACCCGCTCTGGTCGATGCAGAGCACGACCTCGCGCTGGACCGCTCGCTGCCGCCGGCCGTACCCGACGAGTCTGGAGGGCACCACGGTGTTCCGCTCGGGCAGGTAGTTCTTCAGGTTGGCCCGGATGGTGCGGTCCCAGTCGATGTCGGCGACCCGCTTGGGCCGGTGGGTCCGCGCCGACCGGTCCAGCGCCCCGGTCACGGCCGCCTTCGTCCGCTGCACGAGCCGCCGTTCGAGCTCGGAGACGACCTTTCTGACCAGCGCGCGTGCCGACTCTCGTGCCTTCTCCGGCATCACGCGGTTGAGCGACAGAAGAGTGCCGACCAGGTGGACGTCTGGTTCGACCGCCTCGAGCATCTCCGGCTCCAGCAACAGCCGGGTGAGGTTCAGCCGTTCGACGGCGTCCTTCTGCATGACCTGGACCACGGTCGAGGGGAAGTAGGAGCGGATGTCGCCCAGCCAGCGCGCCACCCTGGGCGCCGAGGCTCCGAGCCCTCCGCTCCGTTCCCGGCCGTCCGTGCCGCCCGCGTTGTAGAGCGCGGCCAGGGCCCCGTCCATCTGCGCGTCGACCCCGCCGAGCGCGCAGCCGGTGCCGTCGGCGTCCCCGCCGAGCACCAGCCGCCAGCGGCGCAGTCTCTCGTCCGTCACGCGGTCTCCGTCCTTCCCAGAATCGCCAGCACGGTGCGTACGGCCGCCGCCGCGCGCTCCTCGTCCACGTCCTCGTCCAGGGTGTCGTCGTCCTCGACGCCGAGTGATCGGACCCGAGAGCCGATCGAGCGCCGCTCGGGCGCGGCGAAGGCGCCGAAGGTACGGCGGAGCAGGGGCAGCACGTCGACGAACGTCTCCGGGGCGAGCCCGGTGAGCCACTCGTCGACCAGCGCGAGCAGCCGCGGGTCGTGGACCAGCAGCAGGCCGCCACCGGACAGGAACCCCTCGACCCACGACGCGGCACGGGCCGGGGGGTGGCCCGCCGACATGGCCTTCGACATCAGCGTGCCCGCCTGCCCCACGTCGAGGTCCCCCGCGTCCAGCAGGATCCTGGTGAACCGTCCCTCGATCACCCCGTGCAGGTCGGCGCGCCCGGAGACACCGCGCAACGCGGCCAGCCACCGCCGCCGGGGCGTCTCCCCCGACTCCCCCGAGGCGTCCCGGGACGTGGTCTCCCCGGAAACTCCGGAAGCCTGTCGGGACAGAACCTCCGACGGGACACCGGAAGCGCCCCGGCCCCCGGTCCCCGCCGAAGCTCCGGAAACCTCCCCGGGCAGAGCCTCCGCCGAAGCTACGGGGGCGTCGTGTGACGGGGCCGCCGCGGAGGGGGCGGAGACGTCCTGGAGCAGGGCGACCGCGGCGTGCACCGCGTCGACGTGCCCCAGCAGGTCACGGGCCGCGGCGTCGTCGAGGCCGGTGACCGCGCCGCCGAGCCCGACGCAGATCCTGCTGAGCAGGGCGTCGACGATGGTCGCCAGCCCGGCCGCCGGAGTGCCGCGCACGTCGCCGTAGCGCTGGGCGCGGACCATCGCGGGGAGCGCGGCCATCAGGTGTGTGACGTCGCCGTCCAGGGCGGCCCGCGCCGACAACGCGTCGAGCACGTACGGCAGCGCGTCCGGCAGGTCGGCGAGCAGGCACCGCTCGACCAGCCCGGTGAGGGTCGCCAACGAGACCGCCGAGGCCGTTCCTCCCCGGCCGCCCGTCCCCGTGTGTCCGTTTCGTCGCCCGCCCCGCGCGCCGGGCCCGCTCGGACCCGCCCCCGGTGACGCGTCCTGGACGGGCTCGGCTCTTCCTTCCGCCATGTCACGGACGCGGGCGGTGGCCGCGGCGGGGACGGTGGTCCCCCAGGCGCTCGCCTCGATCAGGTCGATGTCGAACTCGGGCCGCCACGCGAGCGTCCACGACTCGCGGAAGGTGCCCTTGCTCCTGCTCGTCTGGGGGGTTCCCCAGTCGACGCCGAGCAGGCGCAGCCGATGCAGCAGGCCGCTGCGCTCCAGGTCGAGGGGCTTGCGCAGGTCGAGGTCGTGCTCACGGTCCAGCGCCTCCGGTTTGAGCTTCAGACGCCGCTGCTCCTCGCGGAGGTGGCGCTGCAGAGGGACCATCGGGGTCGAGTCGGGGACGTGGCCGAGGCGCTCCCCCACGACCATGCGCCGTTGGACCAGCTCGACCGGCAGGTCGTCGCCCTCGCAGAGCACCGCCCTGACCGCCTCCGTGGCCTCGGCCAGCCCCGCCAGCGGCCTTCCCCGAAGCACGGCCAGGCTCCGGGCGAGCCGTACCGCCTCGATGACGTGCGCGGACGAGACAGGGAGGTCCTCTTCGCGCAGCACGCCCGCCGCCGAGGTGAGCCAGCGCTCGACCGGACGGTCGGGAGCGACGAACAGGTGGTGGTACCAGCCCGGCGACGTCACTCCCGCGCCGTATCCGCTCCAGGCGGCCAGCCGTCCGTACGTCCACGGCACCCACGTCATCTCGACCTTGACCTTGGGCAGTCCCCGCAGCAGCGCGTCGTCGGCCTTCCCTGAGGGCAGCCCCGCCCCCCAGGCGGCGGCCCCGTCCGGTGATCCGGCCAGCGCGGGCACGTGCCAGGCTCCGCAGACGACCGCGATCCGCTCGAACCCCTCCTTGACCGCCCTGCGGATCGTGCGCCGCATGAAGGCCTCACGCCGGGCCTCGTGCCCGTCGGCGACGTGCCCCTCGCGGACCGCCGCCATCGCCTCGGCGATCACCTGGAACGGCGTGTCCCCCCGGTGTTCGACCACGTCCTCCCACCAGCGCTCCGGATCGTCGTATCCGGCGGCCCGGGCGAGGGCGCCGATCGGATCGACCCGTACGGCGGGCTCCCCGTCGGCGGCCTCGCCTCCGGATCCCTCCTCCGCGCCCCGCTCCCCCGGAGCGTCCGCGTCGTCCGCCTCCCCCGCCGGAGCGTCGGCCCCGGGGGCGAGGCCGTGCGCCGCGGGCAGATCGCAGAAGCGGAGCGGCACCCCCGCCTCGACGGCGTAACGGATGGCCTGCCACTCGGGCGAGAACACCGCGAACGGCCAGAAGGCGGCCCTGGAGGGCTCGCCGGGCACGTGGGCCAGCAGGGCGACGGGGGGCTCGAGCTCGGGGTCCTTGGCCAGCTCGACCAGCCCGTCGGCCTCGGGCGGCCCCTCGACGAGCACGATGTCCGGCCTGAGGCGTTCCAGCTCGTCCTTCAGGGAACGCGCCGATCCAGGTCCGTGGTGCCGCACTCCCAGCACGGAGACGGTCATGTGCGGGTTCAGGACCGCCTCACCCCTCGTCACGGCAGGCCCGGTAGAAGTCGCGCCAGTCCTGGCGCTCGCGGACGACGGTCTCGAGGTACTCACGCCACACGACGCGGTCGGAGACCGGGTCCTGGACCACCGCGCCGACGATCCCGGCGGCGACGTCGGAGGGGCGCAGCACGCCGTCGCCGAAGTGGGCGGCCAGGGCGATGCCGTTGGTGAGAACCGAGATGGCCTCGGCGGTGCTGAGGGTGCCGCTGGGGGACTTGACCTTGGTGCGGCCGTCCTCGGTGACGCCGGTGCGCAGCTCGCGGAAGACCGTGACGACGCGGCGGATCTCCTCGAGACCGGTCAGGGCGGGGGGCAGCTCCAGCGAGCGGCCGAGCTGGCCGACGCGACGGGAGACGATGTCCACCTCCTCCTCCGCCGTCGCGGGGACCGGCAGCACGACGGTGTTGAACCTGCGGCGCAGCGCGCTGGACAGGTCGTTGACGCCCCGGTCGCGGTCGTTCGCGGTGGCGATGACGTTGAAGCCCCGCGAGGCCTGGACCTCCTGGTTCAGCTCGGGGATCGGGAGCGTCTTCTCGGACAGCACCGTGATCAGCGCGTCCTGGACGTCGGAGGGCATGCGGGTCAGCTCCTCCACCCTGGCGATGCGTCCCTCAGCCATCGCGCGCATCACCGGGCTGGGGGTGAGCGCCTCACGGGAGGGGCCCTCGGCGAGCAGCCTGGCGTAGTTCCAGCCGTAGCGGACCGCCTCCTCCGCCGTGCCCGCCGTGCCCTGCACGAGCAGGGTCGAGTCACCGCTGATGGCGGCGGCCAGGTGCTCGGACAGCCAGGTCTTCGCGGTGCCGGGCACACCGAGCAGGAGCAGGGCGCGGTCGGTGGCGAGGGTGGCGACGGCCACCTCCACGATGCGCCTCGGGCCGATGTACTTGGGGGTGATCCGGTCGCCGTCGCCCAGGACGTAGGTGGTCACCGCCCAGGGGGACAGCTTCCAGCCAGGCGGGCGGACCCGGTCGTCGTCCTTGGCCAGGACCGCCAGCTCCTCGGCGTACTGGTCTTCCGCGTGGGCCCGCAGAACCGTTGTCACTGAAGCTCCTTCAACATGTCGTCGCGAAAACGCAGGAGGGCGGCGACCTCCTGGATGGGTGGTTCGAGGGAGAGCCGTTCCGCCATGCCGTGCAGGGCGGGGTCGATGCGCTCGCCCGCGAGTCTGACGAGCTCTCCGAGGTTCCACGGCTGGGTGCCCGAGACCTGGAGGATCTTCTCCAGCACGGCCTGCCCCAGGGCGGCTCCCCAGGGGGCGGCGGCGCCGCCGAGAACCATGATCAGCTGACCGTCGAGGCCGTGCCTGCGGACGAAGTCGGCCGCGACGCTGTCCTGCTCCGCCCTGGGCAGGGCGGCCAGCAGGTCGGCGAGCGGATCCCAGGCGAACAGCTCGCGCGCCCACTCGGGGTCGCCCTGGAGCACGGTGGCGCGGACCCATCCGGCCATGACCTCGCGGCCCCAGTCGGCGATCTTCATCCGGACCAGCTCACGGGGCGGGCGGCCGAGCAGCCCGGCCCAGACCCCGAGTGGAGCGCGGGCCACGACCTGCTGCAGCCACCAGCTCCTCTCACCGGTCCCCCTCGGGGGTTTGGCCCTGACGCCGTCGCGTTCCATCGCGGCGTCACAGGCGACAGGCGGGACGACCTGGATCTTGCCGTCCTCGACGCTGAGGCAGCGGGCGGCCCGCTCGGCCATCCGCAGGCCGAGGCGGGAGCCGGGGACGCGGGCGAGCAGGTCGGCGGCCTGATGGCGGACCTCGCGGCGGCGGTCGTCGAGCGCCGCCTCCAGGAACGGCTCGTCGTCCGGGGAGAGCCGGTCCGCGAGGATCTCCAGGAAGGCGACCCGTTCGTCGGGGGGCTCCTTCTCCCAGGTCGTCTCCAGCAGTCGCCTGGCCCGCGCCGGATCCACCGCCCGCAGCGCCCCGAGGTGGGCGCGACGGTCGCCCGAGGTGCCCAGCTCCCAGACCTCCTCGCCGCCGGAGCCCGTCGCGCCGGCGGCGGTGGCCTCCTCGAGCAGGAAACCCCAGGCCGGGTTGAGCCCGGCGAGCCAGCGACCCCTGTTGCCCGCCAGGACGCCGAGGAACGGGCGGATCGACCGGTCCCTGGTCGCCTGGTCGAGCAGCTCGGGCAGCAGGTGAGGCGAGATCCGACGGCCTCGGGCGGCCGCGGTCTCCAGCCATTCGGCGAGCAGTCTCGGCTGCTCGCCGCCGAGGATCCGGGCGAGCCGGTCGCAGGCCGCCCGCGAGACCTCCCGCTGTTCCTCCGCCGGGGCGGCCTCGAGCGGCCTGACCTCGCGGAGCCTCCTGCCCGCCCTCGCCCTGACGGTCAGCACGGCGGCGCGTTCGAGCAGCTCGACCTCGGCCGCCTGGGCCGCCGAGCCCGCGGAGGGCGCGCTCCCCCCTGGCAGGGGACGCCGGTCGGTGCCGACGAGCGCCGTGGAGACCAGGTCCTCCCATCCGGACGAGATGTCCGGGGAGACGTTTCGCGAGGTGCTCACAGCACGATCACCTGGCCCTTCTCGTCCCAGGTCGTCAGGGGCCACAGCCCCTCGGGGGTCCACTCGGCGGCGACGGTGAGCGGATGTCCGCCCGAGGCCGCGACGAGCCGCCACGGGGTGCCGCAGGACGGGTGCAGCGGCAGGCCTCCCGCGGGGGAGGCGAGCAGCCAGGAGCCGTTCTTCGCGGGGGTCACCGCCTCGAGCACCATGGGCCACGAGTCGAGCCAGGGGTCTCCCGCCAGGGCCCGCGCGACCTCCTCGAGCGCCTGTTCGGGGGTGTTTCCCGGCGCGGGCCCCGCGGAGACGGCCTCGCCGTCGTGGCGGACGGCGACCAGGGCGCGCAGCGGGGCCGAGCCGGGGTAGAACGCCAGGTCGGCGTCCAGGACCGCGCCGGTGACGAGCGAGGCGTCGAGCGCCTGCCCGACGGGGGCGAAGGAGAGCACGAGGGCCGCCCTTCCGGTGGCCCTGCCCCGGAGCCAGACCCGGCGGGTGATCAGCCGGTCCTGCTCCGAGTCACGTCGCCCCAGCACGTCCCACAGGTCGCGGACGGTTCGTCCGGCGAGCACCTCCTCCTTGGCGACCGGGAATCCGATCCGCTCGCGGACCGTCTGGAGCAGCTCCGCGCCGGAGTCCTCGCCGGGCTCGCGCGCGGCGGGCGGGCGGCGGTGCGCGACCGCCAGCAGGTGCAGAAGGGCGTACTCGCCGAGGAGGCGGGCGGGCCAGTCCTCGTGGGACAGGACGGCGCCGAGGCGGGAGACCGTGCCCGCCACGCCGGGGGCCTGCGCGTCGACCAGGCGTTTGACGAGGCCGTCCCAGTGGTCGTGGCGGCGCGATCCGGCGATGCCCTGCCTGACCTGGTCGGCGAGCCAGCGCTCCAGCTCCGCCAGGCCAGCCGTCACGCGCTGCTCACGGAGCTCCGCCCTGCGAGGGTCGGGGGCGGAGGCGGAGGCCGCCCTCCCCGCGCCCGAGGAGGACGCGGCGGCCCCCGCGGCGCGGGCCTTGCGCTGGTCGAGCCACTCGGCCGCCCAGTCCGCGGGCCGCTCCGCCGCGGGAACCCCGTCCGCCGACCACAGCAGCAACAGGCCCAGGGCGTGTTTGCACGGGAACTTCCTGCTGGGGCAGCTGCACCGGTACGCGGGCTCCGACAGGTCCACGCACGCTCTGTAGGGCTTGGAGCCGCTGCCCGCGCACTCGCCCCACACCGCCTCGGCGGCGACGCCGACGCCCGACCACTTGCCGGGCGAGGAGACCCCTTGGGCCGCTTTCCTGGAGGGGGCGTCAGGCGCGAGCGCGAGCACCTGATCCCGGTTCCACCGTTCGATCACGGTCCGAACGCTAGCCAACCCCGCCGACAAAAAAGCTCTCGCAAAACGGTCTGGTGCATACCCCCTTATCGGTCTACTGTATTCAAAACTCAGTATTCACCACATGACATAGCACTGTTCGCCCGAGGAGCAGCATGGTGAAGAAAGTCCACGTCATCGTGGGGGTAGCACTCGTCGGCTGCCTCACGACGAGCGGATGCGCCGCCGGAGGCGTGCCCGCCAAGGACACGCCGAAAATCACGCCGAGCACCGGCGGCGCGCTCTCCGGGGAGATCAAAATCTGGTCGTGGGACGTCGCGGCGAAGGCCCTGCGGCGCATGGCGCCCGAGTTCGAGAAGGCCAACCCCGGGGTGAAGGTCCAGGTGGTGGACATCGGCTACGACAACGCCTACGACAAGATCACGGTCGGCCTCAAGTCGAACTCGGGACTGCCCGACGTGATCACGCTGGAGGACGGCCGGATCCCCGGGTACGCCGAGAACTTCCCCCACGGCCTGGTCGACCTGAGCGGCGTCGCGGGCAAGTACAGGGCCGACTTCGACCAGGCCAAGTGGGCCGCGGCCACGTCGGGCGGAAAGCTGTTCGCGCTGCCGTGGGACTCCGCCCCCGTGGGGCTGTTCTACCGGCGCGACCTCTTCAAGCAGGCGGGGGTCGACGCCGGCTCCATCATCACCTGGGACGACGCGATCAAGGCCGGCGAGAAGGTCAAACAGGCCACGGGGAAGCGGCTCTTCGTCTCCGACCTCACCAACCCCGACATGTTCACCACCCTGCTCCAGCAGCTCGGCCAGGGCTACTTCAAGGGAGGCAGGGTCGCGGTGAGCAGCCCCGCGGCGGTGCGGGCGCTCACCCTGCTCAAGACCCTCAGGGACAAGGACCTGCTGCAGAACGAGCGAGGCTGGGACGGCATGGTCACCGCGACCAAGCAGGGCAAGGCCGCCACCCAGCCGACCGCCGCGTGGTGGACCGGGACGCTCACCGGGGAGATGCCCGAACTGTCAGGCAAGTTCGGGGTCGTCCCGCTGCCCGCCTTCGACGCCGACGGAGTCCGCACCTCGGCGAACGGAGGGTCGGCGCTGGCGATCACCTCGCAGACGAGGAACCAGAACACCGCGTGGGCGTTCGTCGAGTGGCTGCTCGCCCGCAAGGACAACCAGGTCTCCATGATGAGGACGGAGGCGCTGTTCCCCGCGTACCTGCCCGCGCTGACCGACCCGTTGTTCGACCAGTCGCAGCCCTACTTCGGCGGGCAGCGGGTCAACCGCCTGTTCGCCGACGAGGTGCGTGACATCCCGCCGGTCGAGCTGACCGGGGACGACGCCCAGGCCCGGGAGGTGCTGAAGACGGCCGTCTCCGGCGTGCTGCTGGACGGCGATGACCCGAAGACCGCCCTCGACCGGGCCGCCGCGCGGATCGCGTCCGCGACCGGGCGTCCCGTCGGCGGGTGAAGCCCCGGATGAGACCTCGGACGAACCCCGGGGCGTCACTCCCGACGTCCCCGGCCTCCCCCGGGTCCTCCCCCGGGGCCGCCGTCCCCGCCGCGCTCCCCGCGCCCGCGGGAACCGCCCCGGCCGTGCGGCGGAGCCGTACCGCGCCGTGGGTCTTCGCGGGCCCCGCGGCGGCGTTGTTCCTGGTCTTCTTCGCCTACCCGCTGGCCGCCTCCTTCGTGCAGAGCCTGCAGACGACGGACGGCGGCGTCACCCGGTGGGCGGGGGCGGAGCAGTACACGCGCATGCTGGACGACCCGTCGTTCCTGCGGTCGCTCGCCAACGTCGCGCTGATCCTCGTCGTCCAGGTGCCCGTCATGATCGGCCTGGCCCTGGCGCTGGCCTACGTGCTCAACCAGTCGTGGCTGCGCTGGCGGGCCACCCTGCGCACCGCCTACTTCCTGCCGGCGGTGACGACCCTGGTCGCCTACGCCGTGGTCTTCCGGGTGCTGCTCAAGACCGACGGCGGCGCGGTCAACCAGATCCTGGGCACGCAGGTCGACTGGCTCAACGACCCGTTCTGGGCCAGGGTCGCGTTGATCGCCTCGATCACCTGGCGGTGGGCGGGTTACAACGCGATCATCCTGCTGGCCGGGCTGCAGGCCGTGGGACGCGAGCAGTACGAGGCCGCGGCGATCGACGGCGCGGGAGCGCTGACGACGTTCCTGCGGGTGATCCTGCCCCAGCTGCGCCCCGTGGTGCTGTTCTGCTCGATCACCTCGACGATCGGCACGCTGCAGTTGTTCGACGAGCCGCTGGTGCTGACCGGCGGCGGCCCCGCCGACGCCACGCTCACCCCCATCCTCTACCTCTACCAGGTGGGTTTCCGGCAGTTCGACTTCGGCTACGCGGCGGCCATCGCCTGGGTCGTGGTCGCGCTCGTCGGCGGTCTCTCCTATCTGCAGTTCCGCTACCTCGGAAGGGAGCGCCCGTGAAGCGGGCCCTGGTATGGCTCGCGGCCGTCGCGGGCGCGGCGGTCAGCGTGATCCCGTTCTACTGGATGGTCGTGGCGGCCACCCACGACGACGGCGAGCTGTTCGCCTCTCCCCCTCCGTTCCTGCCGGGCGGCGAGCTGATGTCCAACCTCGTCGCCCTGGAGAGCACGATCCACTTCTCCAGGGTCATGGCGACCAGCCTCTGGACGGCGGTCGTCTACACGGCGCTCAGCGCGCTGGTGTCGGCGATGTGCGGGTACGGCCTGGCGAAGTACCGGTTCAGGGGGCGCGGGCTGCTGCTCGGCACGGTGCTGGCGACCATGATGATCCCGTTCCAGGTGCTGCTGGTCCCGCTGTTCCAGATGATGGCGAGCGTCGGCTGGGTCGACAGCTACCAGGCGATCATCGTGCCGTTCCTGGCCAACTCCTTCGGCATCTTCCTGATGCGCCAGGCGTTCCTGGACTTCCCGGACGAACTCCTGGAGAGCGGCCGCCTGGACGGGGCGGGTGATCTGCGCATCTTCTATGGGATCGTCCTGCCGTGCGTGCGGCCCCAGCTCGGCGCGCTGGTCATCTTCACCTTCATGGCCCAGTGGAACGCGTTCATCTGGCCGCTGCTGATGCTCAACTCGGAGGAGCGGTTCACCGTCCCCGTCGCGCTGAACCACCTGATCGGCCTGTCCCACGTGGACTACGCGGGGCTGATGCTGGGCGCCTTCCTGGCCACGCTGCCGCTGACGCTGGTCTTCCTCCTCTTCCAGCGGCAGTTCGTCTCCGGCCTCCTCGGCGGGGCGCTCAAGGGGTGATCCCCCGGGGGCGGTGTGATCCGTAAGATCTGTGCAATGACGACATCTGCCCGTCCCCCGCTCGCCGAGGCCCTGGACCTGCTCCCCCACCCCGAGGGGGGCTGGTACCGGGAGACCTGGAGGACCTCCGTCGACCTCGCCCCACCCGGGTACGGCGGGCCGAGGTCGACGGCCACCGGGATCTACTTCCTGCTGGAACCCGGACAGGAGTCGCGCCCGCACGTGGTCCGTTCGGACGAGGTGTGGCTCTGGCACAGGGGCGGTCCGCTGACCCTGCTCCTCGGCGGGCACGAGGGCCAGCCGTCCAGCACGGTGACTCTCGGCCCGCTGGTCGAGCGGGGGCAGGTCCCGCAGGCGCTGGTGCCCGCGGGAACCTGGCAGGCCGCCCGCCCCGCGGGGGACGAGGGCGTGCTGGTGAGCTGCGTCGTCTCCCCCGGCTTCGACTTCGCCGACTTCCGCATGGTCTGAGTCCCGCCCGCGCGTGCCGGCCCCGCGCCCCGGGCCGGGTCACCCGGCCCGTCCCGCGTTCGCGGGATCCGGTCGTCTTGGTGTGACTGCTCCCCCCTTCACGGGAACAATGCGGTCACAACCATATGAGGAGGTCAACGGTGACCGATGAGATCGTCTCTGTCATCGGAGGGAAGCAGGCGCGCAACGGCACGGCCGGGGACGCCTACGACTCGGTCAACCCGGCCCGCCTGGACGAGGTGGTCGCCCGGGTCAGGCTGGCGGACGCGGAGACGTTCTCGTCCGCCTGCCGTACGGCGGCCGCGGCGCAGGCCGAGTGGGCACGGGTGCCCGCGCCCGTCAGGGGACGGGTGATCGCCTCGGCCGGACGGCTCGTCGAGGCCAACGCCGAGCCGCTGGCCCGCCTGGTCACCCGGGAGATCGGCAAGCCGTACGCCGAGGCGCTGGGAGAGGTCAGGGAGATCGTCGACACGTGCGACTTCTTCCTCGGCGAGGGGCGACGGCTCTACGGCCAGACGGTCCCCTCCGAGATGCCGGACAAGAACCTGTTCACCTTCAGGGTCCCGGTCGGGGTGGCCGCGGTCGTGACGGCGGGCAACTTCCCGGTCGCGGTGCCGTCGTGGTACCTCGTGCCCGCCCTGCTGTCGGGCAACGCGGTCGTGTGGAAGCCCGCCGAGTACGCCGCGGCCTCCGCGCACGCGCTCTACCGGCTGTTCGCGGCGGCCGGCCTGCCGGACGGCGTGCTGAACCTGGTCCTCGCCGACGGCCCGACGGCCTACGAGGGCCTGGAGACGGCGCTGGGCGAGGGCACGGTGCACAAGGTGGGCTTCACCGGCTCGACCGAGGTGGGCCGGAGGATCGGCGAGCTGTGCGGGCGGCATCTGCAGTCGCCCTGCCTCGAACTCGGCGGCAAGAACCCGATGGTGGTCATGCCGGACGCCGACCTGGACCTGGCGGTCGAGGGGGCCCTGTTCGCCGGGTTCGGCACCGCGGGGCAGCGCTGCACCTCGCTCGGCACGGTGATCGCGCACGAGAGCGTCCACGACGAGTTCCTCGAGCGTTACGTGCGGGCCGTTGAGGAGGCGGCGATCGGCGACCCGTCGGGCGACGTGCTGTGCGGACCGCTGCTCGACCGCAGGTTCGCCGCCCGCTACGAGGAGTATCTCGGCTGGATCCAGCCCCACCACACGGTCGTCTCTGGGCCGACGGGCAGGATCACCGGGGAGAACCCCCGCGGCGGCTTCACCGGGGAGGGCGGCCTCTACTACCACCCGGTGATCGTGGACGGCGTGCGCGCCGACGACCGCCTGTTCCTCGAGGAGACCTTCGGCCCGATCGTGGGAGTGACGGGCTTCTCGACCCTCGAGGAGGCGATCGGGCTGGCCAACCGGCCCGGCTACGGGCTGTCCTCCTCCATCTACACCACCGACCCGAAGGCCGCCTTCCGCTTCCGCGCGGGCATCGGCGCGGGCATGGTCAGCGTCAACAACTCCACCTCGGGGGCGGAGGCCCACCTGCCCTTCGGCGGGAACGGCAAGTCCGGCAACGGCAGCCGTCAGTCGGGAGTGTGGGTGCTCGACCAGTTCACCCGCTGGCAGGCGATGAACTGGGACTACTCGGGCAGGTTGCAGAAGGCCCAGATGGACGTCGCCGAGATCGTCCCGGATCTGGACTTCAGGCTCTGACTTTGCCCTGCGAGGAGGTTCTCCCCATCATGATCGCGGGATGCCTCCTCGTGAGGACGGGCGTGCGCCCCGGCGACCGGCGTGCCCCGCGGGGCGGGCCGGCTCCGGCGCCGATCTCCCGGGACCCGCGCTCCGCCCCGCGGCCGCCCGGCGTCACCGGCCCCGTCTCCCTGTGCGACGGCCCGCGCGAGGCCGTCACCCGCCTGGAGGGCCGTCAACCCTGCCGGGACACGTGAGGGACCGCGTGCTGCGGCGCGGTCCCTCACGGACTGTCGCGGGCACCCCGGTGAACGTCTCCGGCCGTGTCGCCGACGAGTGTCGTCAGTGATGTGTCACGACGCGTTCGACGACCTCGAAACCGGTGAGGATCAGGAACGCGATCCCGAGCAGGGCGTACAGCAGGACCGGCCGTCTGCGACGGCCCGCCCCGCTCCGGACGCCGGGCGCCGCCTCGGCCCCGGCGGGCGGCTCCGCGGCCCGTCCGGCGTCACGGCCCGTCTCCGCGCCCGCCCCGGATCCCGCACCGGCCCCCAGCCGGGAGAGCGGTGGGGGCGCCGCGGTCGCCGCGGCCCTGCCCGCGCGGTTTCCCGGCGGGAAGGCCGTCACCCGGCTGTGCCCGCAGCCGGGACAGCTCACCCCCGCCCAGGGCGGCTGGACCGGCGTGCCCGCCCGCAGCCACACCACGACGTCGTGACCGTGCCCGTCGGTCAGACGGCGGACGACGTATTCCTCCTGCCAGACGTGCCAGCAACGCAGGCACTCCATCGGCCAGGTCTCGCGAGTGCTGAACTCCTCGGTCACGAGGACCACCCCCACAGTGGAACCGGCGCCGGGAAACCGACGCGGACCCGAGTGTGAGCGCGCTTCGCCGTGACAGCAAGTGTCCAAGACATGCGAAATCCGTAATGACCATATTTTGAGACGTTTTCTCTTAATATATGAGACTGCTGCTACGGTTGACCCAGCACACCGAAGGAGTGACCGCCCATGTCGTCCAAGGACGCCGTCTACACCCACGGACACCACGAGTCCGTGCTGCGCTCCCACCGCTGGCGCACCGTGGAGAACTCCGCGGCCTACCTCCTGCCGCACCTGAGGCCGGGGATGTCGCTGCTGGACGTGGGATGCGGCCCCGGCACCATCACCGCCGAACTGGCCGCCAGGATCGCGCCCGGCGTGGCGACCGCGGTCGAGGTCACCGCCGAGGCCCTCACCCTGGCCAGGACCGAGGCGCAGCGGCGGGGGCAGTCCAACGTCGAGTTCTTCGTCGCCGACGTGCACGCCATGGAGTTCCCCGACGACACCTTCGACGTCGTCCACGCCCACCAGGTGCTGCAGCACGTCGGCGACCCCGTGCGGGCGTTGCGGGAGATGCGCCGGGTCTGCAGGCCCGGCGGGATCGTGGCCGTCCGCGACAGCGACTACTCCGCGTTCACCTGGTTCCCCGGGCTGCCCGAGCTGGACGAGTGGATGGACCTCTACCAGCGGGTGGCCAGGGCGAACGGCGGCGAGCCCGACGCGGGGCGGCGCCTGCTGTCGTGGGCGCACGAGGCCGGCTTCACCGACGTCACCCCCACCGCGTCCGCCTGGTGTTTCGCGACGCCGGAGGACCGGGCGTGGTGGGGCGGCATGTGGGCCGAACGGATCCTGAGATCCGACATGGCCGGCCAGGCCGTCGCCTCGGGCGCGGCGACGGAGGACGACCTGCGCCGCCTCTCCGACGGCTGGCGGACCTGGGCCGCCGACCGGGACGGCTGGCTGTCCATCCTGCACGGCGAACTGCTCTGCCGCGCCTGAGGTCCGCCCGTCCGGGACGGCCGTCCCGGACGGGGTCGGAGTCTGCCGGGCCAGGGCGGGGCCCCGCCCTGGCCCGGTCCCCGCTCAGGACTGCTGGGTGATCTTGACGTCGTCGATCCCGGCCTCGACCAGGGACGCGCCGGAGGCGTCGGCCGCCTCGATGAGGATCCGGACCGTCTGCCCGGCGAAGGCGGAGACGTCGACGCTCGCGGCGGCCCAGGCGCCGTCGCGGTTGACCGCCGCGCCGAGCTGCTGGAACACCTGGGTCGTGGTGGAGCCGACCACCTTGACGCGCAGGAAGTCGGCGCTGGAGGCGTTGGAACCGTGGGCGAGATACCAGGAGAAACCCAGCCGCAGAGTGCCGGTCGAGGGCAGGGCGACGGGTGGGGACTGGATGCTCGTGGTGCCGCCGTCGAGGTCGTGGTCACCCGGGCCCGCGCCCGCCAGACGCCCGGTGACCAGGTCGTTGACGCCGCTGACCGTGGTGCCGAGCTGCTTGGTCCCGCTGGAGGTCGTGGCCTCGGGGTCACCGCGCTCCCACTGGCCGAGGGTGGCGGTGTCGGCGCCGCCGGGGTTGACGGTCCAGCCGGTCGCCGTCTCGAAGGTGTCGGAGTAGACGGTCACCGGCGGATTGCCGGTGCCCGCGCAGTACTGGGCCTCCTTGCCGGTGATCCGGTAGACGCAGTCGGCGTACTCGAGGAAGCGGAGGACGGCCTCCCGGTTGCGGGTCGTCTGCGGGACGATCTGCTCGTCGGGCGGGTAGAAGCCCGGGGACGCGCTGGTCGGGTACATCTCGAAGGTGTAGCTGAAGATCTTGTACGCGCCCCACATCCAGTCGTCGATCGACCCGTCGGTGATGTAGAGGTCGCTGGCCTGCTCGGGGGTGTAGTTGTTCGTCGACGCCATGTTCCTGCCCAGCGCCGCGAAGGCGTCGTGGTCGTCCTGGGTCAGACCAGGGGCGGTGTCGTTGTTGGTGAAACCGTACGGCCACAGGACCAGCTCGCTGTAGGTGTGCCAGTCGATGTTCGCCTTGATCTGCTGCACGCCGCCGACCACCCTGCCGCGCACCCAGTTGGCGACCGCCCTGACCTCGGGCGCCGACTCGGCGGACGGGCCGCGGTAGGTGTCGCTCGAGGTCGAGCCCGACGAGCCGCCGCAGCAGCCCCACTGGTAGCCCCAGTTTCGGTTCATGTCGGTGCCCACGTAGGACGACCCGGCGTTCGGCTGCCGGTTCTTCCGCCATGACCGGTAGGAACCGCTCGCGATGTCGTACTCGCCGCCGTCGGGGTTGAGGTCCGGCATGATCCAGATCTCACGCGAGTTCACCAGGGAGGTGATCCTGCTGTCGGCGCCGTAGTTGTCGGTGAGCAGGTGGAGGATGTACAGCGCCATCTCGACGGTCAGGTGCTCCCGGGCGTGCTGGTGGTGGGTGAACAGCACCTCCGGCTCGTTCTCGTCGACGCCGACGTTGTCGCTGATCTTGACGGCGATCAGGTCGCGCCCCTCGTAGGAGGTGCCGTAGCTGCTCTTGCTCGCGATCGACGGGTGGGCGGCGACGATCCGGTTGATCTCCGCGGTCATCTCCGCGTAGTTGTGGTACCCGGAGTCCGCGGGCGGGAAGTCGAAGGGACGCGCCTCCCTGGAAAGGGACCCGGGGATCCTCGTGACCGTGTAGCCCAGCTTCTTGATCGCGGCGACCTCGGCCTCGCTCGCGGTGACCACGACAGAGGTGGAGTCGACCTGGTCGATCGCGGCGCCGGTCGCCGCGACCGCGCTCCGCTGTTGCGAGTTGCTCGGCCCCTGGACCCTGTACTGGCTGTTCGGCGGTGGTTCCGCGGACGCTCCCGCACCGGTGACGCCGAAACCCAACAGCGCCAGGATCGTGAGTACCACGATCAGACGGCGTCTCACCTGTGTCCTCCTCAGGCGCGTTCTCGGGGGTTGTCACGCACCTGCACTGAGAGTCAGGCAAGGATGTCGATTCGCAAAGGCCCAAATTTCCAGGCGCGCGAGGACGCGCCTCGGACACAGGGGACGATCCAGCCCCGAGCGTCAGAAGTCGACTTCGAACCAGACGGTCCTGCGCCCGCTCCCGCCGTCGTCCCTGATGCCCCACCGGCTCGCGAGCAGGTCGACGAGGAACATCCCTCTCCCGTTCTCCGCCTGCGGGTCGTTCCTGACGTGCGGCGCCGACGCCCCGGACCCGGCGTCCGACACCTCGACCAGCACGGCCCCCGCGTCGACCGCCACGGTCATCGCGACCCTTCCGCCCTCACCGGAGGCGGAGTGGACGACCGAGTTCGTCACCACCTCGCTCACCAGCAGGACGACGTCCTCCGACGCCGGATGTCCCTCGCCGAGGAACCTCCTGACCCGGCGTCTCGCCACGGAGACCGACTCGGGCACGCCCCGTAAGGTCACCGTTGACCGAGGTGGAAGGGTCCTTTGCACGACCGCCATGATTGGCCCCGCTCCCCGACACACATATTTCTATGCGCGTCGCGCTCTGAGATGGCACACTCACTCACGGTGAACTGTTCTATCAGGGACTTCAATAGCTCATATTGAGATTCCTCAGTTTCGTTGCCATCGGACGGAGGTATGTGCATGGCTCCCCGGCGCAGTCCAACGGCGCGGCATCGCCGTCTGATGGCGGAGCTGAGCCGCCTGAGAGAGGACAGCGGGCTGACACGGGTGCAGGTGGCTGAGCGGATCGGCTCCACCGACACCACTCTCTGGAGATACGAGACGGGTCTGACCCGTCCCAGGCCCTCCGACGTGTCGGTCCTCACCGAGGTGTACGGCGTGACCGGGGAGGCTCGCGACTCCCTGATCCAGATGGCCAGGGAGGCCCGCCAGCGCGGCTGGTGGCACCGGCACCGGCAGGCGCTGAAACCTGGCTTCGACTCCTACATCGGGCTTGAGGCGGAGGCGTCGGTGGTGCGCACCTACGAGCCGCTGGTCGTTCCCGGCCTGATGCAGACCGAACCGTACGCACGTGCCGTCATCGAGGCGACCGCCATGACCCAGGCCCCCTCCGAGGTCGATGAGAAGGTCTCCGTGCGCATCTCGCGCCAGCAGTTGCTGCACGGCCCCGGTGACCCGATCCAGCTCGTCGCGCTACTCGACGAGGCAGTACTCCGGCGTCAGATCGGCGGCCGCGCGGTGATGCGCGAGCAGCTGGAACACCTCGTCGATCTCGGCAAGCTGCCCAACGTGGAGATCCGGGTCATCCCCTTCTCCGCGGGAGCGCACGCCGCGATGGACGGCAAGTTCTGCCTTCTCAGCTTCCCCGAGCCGGAGGATCCCGATCTGGTCTACCTCGAGCAGGCCACGAGCGGGCTCATGCCGGAAGACCCGGAGGAGGTGCGCCGATACACCCTCATGTTCGGGAGCCTCTCGGCACTGGCTCTCGGCGCGGAGGCCTCGGCCACCTTCATCGCCCAGATGGCGAGGAGATGTTCCGCCCCATAGGAAGAGAGTACGAGGACCATCGATGGATCTGTCCAGCGTCGCATGGCGCAAGAGCAGCCACAGCACCAACGGAGGGGACTGCGTGGAGGTGGCGGTCGTGCCCGGTGACCCGGCTGTCGCCGCGCACAAGGCCGGAGTAGATGAGCTCTACCTCGTCCGCGACTCGAAGAACCCCGACGGTCCGGCGCTGGCGTTCACTCAGGGCGAGTGGGACGCCTTCGTCGGCGGTGTGAAGGACGGCGAGTTCGGCTGAGCCGCCTTCCGGGGGAACCGGTCGCCCGGTTCCCCCGGAGCCCTCAGCCACCCTGCCGTTCGCCGTTGTAGCCGAGCACCCGCATGGCGACTCCCGGCTCCATCGCGGCGGCGAGAAGCTGGGCGCGTTCCACCGCACGGTCCCGCTGGGCCTCCGCCCTGGCACGGGCCGCCTGTGCGTTCCTGAGCACCGTGACGACGACGGCGGCCAGGAGGAGCACGACCGCCGTGACTGCCACCGCGGCGAGCGTCGCCAGGAGCGTTCCCGAGCCCTGCGGGCCGCCCGCCCCGCCTCCGACGAGATGGACGACGAGCAAGGTGAGAGCCGCCAGCGCGGTCAGACTTCCCGTGACCGCCAGCGCGGCGCGCAGACGCCGCCGGGGCGCCCGGCTCGCCCCCGGTGTCCCGGTCGACGGAACCGGCGGCGAACCCGGCGGCGAAACCGGCTGGGAGAGCGACCCGTCGTCGCCCCACGGCACGAAGTCCGGCCCACCCGCCGCCGCAGGTCTCGCGTTCCCCGCCTCGGCGCCGGAGACGACGGCGGGGACGGCGGGGACGGCGGTGGAGACGACGCCGGGCAGCGCGCCTCCGTGACCGTTGCCGGCCACGACCGCCCCCTGGACGAGAGCGCCCGCGGGCTCGAGGCGGGGCGTTCTCACCGGGACGGGCAGTTCCCGCTCCACGCGGCTGTGCTCACGGTGAGCCCGCGCGGCCTCCAGGTGATACTCCTCGATCTCGGCGTAGAACCCGTCCGAGACGTAGACCGAGCCGTCGACCAGCGGCCCCTGCCGATGCTCGAGGATCGCGACCACGTCCTCGCCGTTGAGGGTCTTGTGGACCTCCAGCGCGTGGGCCAGGCAGAGCACCTCCCGCCGATGCTCCCGCAACAGCTCCTCGGTGGCCTTCAGCAGGCGCACCAGGTTGTACTCGATGCGCTCGCCCAGCACGTCGGGAGCCGGCGGCTGCCCGCCGCCGGACGGCCTGACGCCGACGCCCCCGGCGCCCTCCGCCCTGGGCAGCGACTTGCCGCCCATGATCTCCAGTTCCTGCAGCGCGGGAAGCGAGGTGACCCCGCGTCCCATGCCCCAGTGCGCCTCCATCAGCGCGGTGAGGTAGGTGGCCGAGTACAGGTCGCCCGAGACGCCGGAGGAGTTGTCCTCGGCGAAGAACATCCGCTCCCCCGCCAGCGAGGCGAGGGAGACCATGATGTCGGCCTCGTGCTCGGACTTCCACCGGGTGAACTGGTCCTCGGGTTTGATGCTCGCGACCATGCCGAGGTAGTCGGCGCCCTTCTCGATCGTGGCGATGTCGATCTCGAGGTGGTAGCGGGTCCGGTAGGCGGCCACCGCGTGACACGCCTCGTGCACGGCCACCGCGTGCCGCTCACGCTCGATGTACTCCACGTCCTCGGGCGGCCCGAGTTGCTTGAGCCGTTTCGCCCTGGTCACGTCCGCCCAGGTGATGACCTCCCTGCCGTCGCGGATCGCGGTGATCAGCGACTCGTTCACCAGGTCCTTGATGGTCGCTCCGGTGGCGTAGGGCGTGATGACCGCCAGCTTGTCCAGCTGCTCCTCGGTCAGTTCGTGCCGCACCTTGTCGAAGTAGCCCCGGTAGGTGCGGACCCGGCCCGCCTTCGAGGGGTAGCCCACCTTGTAGATGCGGTCGATGCGGCCCGGCCGCAGCAGCGCCTCGTCCAGCGAGTTGGGCATGTTGGTCGCCATCATGACCAGGATGCGGTACCTCGGCGGCGGCTTGGGGCGCATGCCGAGCAGCCGCCGGACGTGGCGGTTGACGACACCACGCGGCTTCTTCAGGCCTGACAGCTCCGTGAGCAGGGCCTGCAACGTTCCCGGGTCCCCGCCGCCGCCGAGGTTGCCGCCCATGTAGAAGCGGCTGCGGCCGGTTTCCCGCTCCTCGTGGGCGGGCCTCGACGCCTGCCGCCCGGCGAGCAGCCACCTGGTGTCCCGCGTCAGATAGCCGAAGCCGTGACAGCCGCCCGAGTGCGGGGAGAAGCTGGCGCCGCCCCTGGGTCCCTGCTGGGCCAGCGAGCCGCGGCGGCCGAGCGAGTCGGCCTCGTCGAAGAAGACGATCACGCCTCCGTACCTGAGGGAGAGTTTGCGGAGCTTTCTGAACAGCGACTTCACCTTCAGGATGCCGATGCCCATGAACATGTTGACGAACGCCCCGGGGTCGACGAACACGTACGGTTTGCCCGTCTCCCCCGCGACGGCCTCGGCCATCAGCGTCTTGCCCGTGCCGGGCGGCCCCCACAGCAGCAGGCCGCTGGGCACGTAGCCGCCGCGCTCCTCGATCTCGTCGGGCCGCTCCAGGAAGACGATGTTCTCCTTGACGCGTTCGACCACGTGGTCCTGCCCCCAGACGTCGGTGAACCGGGTCTTGATGTCGTCGGGGAAGTAGGTCTCGACGCCGCCCCGCGACAGCAGCCAGAACAGGCCGATGAACTGGAAGGCGACGAAGAAGAACGCGAAGGCGAGTTGCGCCGCGTACGGCAGCGCCTGCCACAGCAGCGCCGGGGCCTGGAACAGCGCGAGCGCGGGCGAGGTTCCCAGCACCTCGCCGAGGATGAGGGCGAGCACCCCGATCCAGAACAGCCACTTGACGGCGCGGGCCAGCCTGAAGCGGTTCCAGTCGGAGAAGCGGCGGTGACTCCAGCGCTCGAAGCCGCCGAAGACCCCGCGAGTCCAGAAGCGGTGGTATCCGGCGGAACGCTCGCTGGCGAGGAAGTGGAGCTGCCGCAGGAGCTCGGCCCCCAGCAGCCAGAAGATCCACGGCGCGGTGGCGGTGGTTCTGATCGCGGCGTCCCGGACGGTGATGATGCCCTCGTAGGAGGCCATCTCATTCCAGACCAGAACAACGTAGATGAGCGCCAGGACGAGGACGAACTTGGTCCGGTCCCAGAACGGCATGCGCTTGCGGGTGAGGGGACGCGGGTCGGCCGGGCCTGAACCGGGTGCGCGCAGGCCCTCCGAACTCGGAGAGAGCGGGGGTGACGTCATGTTCGGGCTTCTCCTCACCCGGTGAGTCGCTTGACCTTGAACGATTGCGCGATCCCGTCGAACTCGGCGGCGCGTCTGCGGTAGCAGCCCGCGGAGCAGCGGATCAGCAGCGTGGAGATCTGGTCGCCGTCTCCCGCGAGGTAGGAGGTGAGGTCGAAGGTCTGCGTGCCCGCCCCGCCGACCGTGTAGTTGAACCGCACGTGCACTCCGCGCAGACCGTCCCCCGGCGCGAGCACCTCGTCGGCCAGGAGTTCGAAGTCGGTCAGCGGATAGCCGGGAAGCTGGGCGTACTCCTCCCTGAGCGCCTTGGTGACGGGGATGATCGCGTCGCGCATGCCGTTCAGGGAGATGGCGTCCCGCTGGTCGGGCAGGAGCTTGTCGACCCGGGCGAAGACGAACGGCTCGTCCCCGGTGCCGTAGCCGAGGAGGTGGTCGGCGGAGGGGGTGACGTTGGCGTCGTAGGCGACCGACCAGACGAGTCGCCTGCGTAGTCGGGCGGTCGCCGACTCGGGGTCCTGCCCTGTGGTCGCCCTGTCCAGCGCCTCCTGGTCGACCTTCCGCCAGGCCGCCGGCACTTTGAAGTAGGTCTGACCGTCATCGTGGCGGACGTAGGTGAACTCTGGACCCGCGCATCCGGTCAGCCCGCCGACCATGGCGGGGATGACCGCCATCGAGATCACGGCGAACCTGGCCCTTGACCGTTCCACCAGGGGTATACCTCCGCTTTACGGACCAACGAGATAGTTGTGCCCGTTTTCCGAGTATGCATCTCCTTTCACGGTCCAGCCATCCTGGAAACCTTGACCAAATCTTGGCGATAGGTTGTGTTCACTTGTTACAGATCATCACGGGGGTCCCTGGGGGCGGAACGGGGACAGGAGAGCGCAGGAGGTCGTGGCCTGTAACGTCCGGCAAGCCTGGACGCGAAATATTCATACATGTCGTGACTCACGACGGAAGGAGCTACCCCTGACGCTGAAACTGACCAAGGATGGGGTGGTGAGACACCTCACCGCGATCACCTCGACCGGCTGGCCGACGGACCCGGAGTGCCCCGTGAACGAGCACGCGCACGACAGTGTTGCCGACCGCCGCGCCCGCGGACTGGAGATCATGAGGCGGGTCCACGGCAGGGAGGAGACCGGCGACCTCTTCGGCGCGACCGTGGAGCGCCTGTTCGCCGAGGTCTGGTCCAGGGACGGGCTGAGCGTGCGGGACCGCAGGCTGCTCCTGCTCGGGCTCCTCGTCGGTCAGAGCATGGACGACATGGTCGAGCTCCAGCTGGACGCGGCCGTACGGACCGGTGAGCTCACCCCGGAGGAACTGAGGGAGATCGTCGTCTTCCTCACCCTCTACGCGGGATGGCCGCGCGGCTCCAGGCTCAACACCCAGGTCGAGGAACTGATCGCCCGGGTCATGGGGCCGTAGCCGCCGTCAGGCGGACCGCCGCGGAGACCGCGGACGGCCCGCCCCCTCCGGCTCACAGCCGCTCGACGTTGGAACCCCGGCAGCGGTTACGGGTGTCGAAGACATAGGCGCCGCAGCGCTGGACGAGGTCGTAGTCGAAGCAGTCGTGGTCGGTGAGGATCACCACCGCGTCCGCTCGCTCGAGCTCCCGCTCGACCGGCCTGACGATCTCGATGTCCGGCGGCAGCAGGGAGGTCTCCACATGGGGATCGGCGGCCCGCACCTCGGCCCCCAGCTTGCACAGGGCCCTGGCCACCTCGATCGCCGGCGACTCGCGGCAGTCTCCCGCGTTCTTCTTGTAGGCGAGCCCGAGCACGAGCACCCGGCTGCCCCTGATCGGCATGCTCCGCCGGTTCAGCCCGAGGATCAGCCTGTGGACGACGTACTCCGGCATGTGGTCGTTGATGTCGTTCGCCAGCTCGACGAAGCGGAAGTTGTGCCCCAGGCTGCGCTTGACCTTCCACGACAGGTACGACGGGTCGATGGGCAGGCAGTGCCCGCCGACGCCGGGCCCCGGAGTGAAGCGCATGTAGCCGAACGGCTTGGTCGAGGCGGCGTCTATGGCCTCCCAGACGTCGATCCCGAGCTGCTGCGCGAAGATCGACAGCTCGTTCATGAGGGCGATGTTGACGTGCCGGAAGGTGTTCTCCATGAGCTTGCACAGCTCGGCCACCTGCAGCGAGGAGACGGGAACGACCTCCCGCACGATCCGCCCGTAGAACGCCCTGATCCTCTCCAGCGAGCCCTCGTCGATCCCGGAGACGACCTTCGGCGTGTTCTCCAGCCGCCAGTGGGAGTTGCCGGGGTCGATCCGCTCGGGACTGTAGCCGAGGAAGAAGTCCTCCGGGGTGCACAACCCCGAGCCCTCCTCGAGCAGTGGCCGTAGATACTCCTCCGTGGTCCCCGGATAGGTGGTCGACTCCAGGATCACCGTGGCGCCCGGCCGTACCAGCGGAGCCAGGGAGCGGCCCGCGGAACCGATGTGGCGCAGATCGGGAACGCCCTCCCGCAGGGGCGTCGGAACCGTTATCACGCAGACGTCGAACGCCTCGGCGTCGGCGTAGTCGGTGCTGGCCAGATAGCGCCCCGAGTGGTGAGCCGCCGCCAGCAGATCGTCGTCGACGTCCTCGACATAGGACTCACCGGCGTTGAGCCGCTTGGTCCGCCACTCGTCGACGTCGATCCCCACGACGTCGAACCCCGCTTCGACGGCCCGCATCGCCAGAGGCAGACCGACGTAACCCTGGCCGACGACGACCAGCTTCTCCCCCATGCCATGACCCCCGTCACATCGAGATGAGGTACGACCCGACTGTAGGAGCCATGGTTCCCATGACACCGATTCGGCGGCGAACCGGGCGTGTCGCCCGCGGCGGCCGTGATGCGGCACGGGAAGACGGCATGGATCCCGGTCACCCGCAAAGTATCCGCAAGAGCATCGTCAAGCACGGATGTCCGCGTCCGGTGGAGTTGATCGTTTCGTCAGACTCACGCCCATGGGGACCGGTTTCCCGGAGCACCCGCATTCGAGTTCGTGACGGCGGCCATCGTCGATGCGGCGTCACCGGCATAAGGACCATCAATGACGAACGTTGATAATCCACGCACCTTTCCACGCCGCCGCTACTGGCTGGCGCCGACCATCCTGGTCGCGGGCGTGCTGGGTTCGCTGGTCGCGACGCCGAAGGGCATGAGCGCCGCGCAGGAACCGGTGGACCTCGGCAGAGCCGCGAACACCGCGGTCCTGGCCGGGACGGCGGTCACCGCGACGAAGCTGGTCACCGTGAGCGGCAACCTCGACCTGAGCCCGGGCACCGCCCTGACCGGCTTCCCCCCGGGAGAGGTGCGGGAAGGCTCCGCGCACCTCGACGACGCCCACGCGAAGGCGGTGGCGGCCGCCGCCGCCGCGGCCTACCAGAACGTCGCGGCACGGACCCCCACCGCCACCGTGGCCGCGGAGCTCGGCGGGACGACCAGGACCCCCGGCGTGTACAAGGCGGCCGAGGGCGTCTTCACCCTCGACGGGACACTCACCCTCGACGCCGAAGGCGACCCCGGCGCGGTTTTCGTCTTCCAGGCGGACTCCGCCCTGAACACGGCCAGGGTCAGCAACATCGCCCTCGCCAACGGCGCCAAGGTGGACAACATCTTCTGGCAGGTCGGAGACTCCGCGACGATCGGAACCCTCTCGACCTTCCAGGGAAACGTCCTGGCACTGAACTCGATCACCGTGGCGGAGACCGCCGTCGTCTACGGCCGCACCCTTGCGCTCAACGGCACCGTCGAGCTCAGGGGCTCCGCCATACTCCCCGCCACCCGGGTCTCCCTCCCCGGGGTGACCCGCCCGCGGACCACCACGACGCTCACCTCGTCGCCGAACCCCTCGACCGCGGGGCAGGCCGTCACCTTCACGGCGACGGTGAGCGCCGTCACCGGCTCGCTCACCCCCACCGGCAGGGTGCTCTTCAGGGACGGCTCGACCCGTCTCGGCATAGTCCTGACCGACGCCACAGGAGTCGCGAGATTCACGACCTCGAGCCTCTCCGCGGGAACGCACCAGATCACCGCCGTCTACGTGAGCCGCGGCACCGCCATGCATGAGGCGTGGGTCCTCTTCATGCCGAGCAGGTCGAACGTGCTGTCCCAGGAGGTGCTCGCCGCCCGGTGAGGCGACCGCGGGCCTGACCGTGTGCTCGCTCCCCCCTGACGCCGACGCGGCGAACGCGCGCCCTCGCCGACTTCCACGTGCGAGCCGAGAGCCAGGAAAACATATCAGCAGATATCGCGATAAACGCAAGATTAATTGACCGCCAATTCCCCTCAAATCATCATAATAAAATTATCGGACTACCCGAACCCCGCACTATGGCAATCCAGAACGGTCACGAGTAAAATCTCTTTCAATCGCGCATTGATAGAGGTTCTCCTATGATCAAACATAGGTCCCCGCCCCCCACCGCTCAAGGCGCAGTCGCCATCGCATGTCGTGACGTCCTCCGCATGCGCGACGCCCTTCACCTCCCATTTCCCGCTCGCGCCTCCCCCTTTTTCCCAACGGACACAACAGCCCGGCAAAAATACATGGAAGCCTGCGAAATCACCATCCGGTGACATGTCCCCCATGAAACGCGGCATCCATGAAACGTCGCGCACACCGCCGGCGCGAGATACCAGGAAAACCACGTCGCACGACCACCCCTCACCACGGCACGCCCGCCCGGCGCTCATGCGAACGCGCCCGCGGAACCAAGGCGTGCGACTCCCCCGAACAGCTCCCAGTCAATCCAGAAAGGGTGACTGCGATGCCCGAAGTGCGAGAAACAGGTCAATCCCCCGTCCCCCCAACGGCCTCGATCCGCAGAAACACCCCCCTGCGAAGGCTCGGCCGCCCCTGGCTCCTGGTCACCCTCGTGACCGTCCTCACGATGGGCGTGGTCGCCGGGACGCAGAAGGAGGCGAACGCGTTGCCGGTGAACCTCGGCAGCGCCGCCTCCTTCGGGGTCCTGGCGGGGTCGACGGTGGCGAACGTCAACCTCACCGACGTCGCGGGAGACCTCGGCGTCGGCGCGGGCGGCACCATCAGCGGCTTTCCCCCCGGCACGGTGAGCGGGGCGACGCACAACGGTGACGCCGCCGCGACGCAGGCCCTGGCCGCCGCGACCGCCGCCTACAACGACATCACCGCGCGGACGCCCGTCACCACCGTGCCCACCCAGCTCGGCGGGACGACCAAGACCCCGGGCGTCTACGACACCGCCAACGGAAACCTGGCGATAGCCGGCACGCTCACCCTCGACGCCCAGAGCGACCCGGACGCGCTCTTCATCTTCAAGGGAGCCACGCTCTCCACGGCGAGCGTCAGCAACGTGGCCCTCATCGGCGGAGCCCAGGAGGACAACGTCTTCTGGCAGCTCAGCGACTCCGCGACGCTTGGAACGCTCTCCACCTTCCGGGGGAACGTCCTGGCGTCCGACTCGGTCTCGGTCAACAACGGGGCCGCCGTCTACGGCCGTCTCTTCGCCCTCACCGACACCGTCACCCTCCAGGGCACCGCCAGCATCCCGAAGACCCGCATCACCGTCCCGAACAACCCGCCGACGACCACGGCCCTGACCACCTCGGGCTCTCCCAGCGCGGCGGGCCAGCAGGTCACCTTCACCGCCACGGTGAGCCCGGTCACGGGCTCGCTCAGCCCGCAGGGCCAGGTCGCCTTCAAGGACGGCTTGACCGTCATCGGAACGAGCACGGCCAACGGCTCGGGGGTCGCCACGCTCACCACCTCGGCGCTCTCCGCCGGCAACCACTCGATCGTCGCCGTCTACCTGGGCGGTGACACCCCCAGCGGCGAAGGCACCGTGCACTTCGCCCCCAGCGCCTCGGCCCCGGTGATCCAGATCGTCACGGCCAGCCTCTGGACGAGCGTCGACACCCCGGACAGCGCATCCCAGAACGACTCCAACGCGACCGCCGTCGGCGTGAAGTTCACCGCGAGCACCGACGGCGTCATCCGGGGAATCAAGTTCTACAAGGGCTCGCTGAACACCGGCACCCACACCGGAACCCTGTGGACCAGCGGCGGCCAGCTCCTGGCCAGCGCCGTCTTCACCAGCGAGACCGCCTCCGGATGGCAACAGGTGAGCTTCTCCTCACCCGTCTCCGTCACCGCCGGCACCACCTACGTCGCCTCCTACCACACCACCTCCGGGTTCTACTCGGTGTCGAGGCTGTATTTCACCCAGGCCCGCACCAACGGCCCGCTCACCGCTCCGGAGAACAGCGCCGCGAGCGTCAACGGCGTGTACTCCTACGGCACGGCGAGCACCTTCCCGGTGAACGGCTTCCAGGCCACGAACTACTGGGTCGACGTGCTCTTCTCCCCGTCGACCAGCTTCTGGTCGAGCGCCGACACCCCGGACACCGCATCCCACAACGACTCCAACGCCATCACCGTCGGCCTGAAGTTCCGGCCGAGTGCCAACGGCTCGATCAGGGGAGTCAAGTTCTACAAGGGCTCGCTGAACACCGGCACCCACACCGGAAGCCTGTGGACCAGCGGCGGCCAGCTCCTGGCCGGCGTCACTTTCAGCAACGAGACCGCCTCCGGATGGCAGGAGGCGAACTTCTCCTCGTCCGTCGCCGTCACCGCGGGCACCGTCTACGTCGTCTCCTACCACACCACCTCCGGCTTCTACTCGGTGAACAGGCCGTACTTCATCGTCCCACGCGCGAGGGGCCCGCTCGCCGCACCTGAGAACGGGACGCAGGGCATCGGCGTCAACGGCGTGTACAGCTACGGCGCGACGAACACCTTCCCGGTGAACGGCTACCGGGCCACGAACTACTGGGTCGACGTGCTCTACGACGTCGGCTAGGAATCCCCGCCCGCCGGCCCGCGGCCGCCTCTCCCGCCCGATCCGTCATCACGGAAACGGCGGGACCGGCCGCGGGCCGGCGGCCTTCGCACGCCGTCACACCGACGGGTGTCGTGTCCCGAGAACTCCTCTGTGATGGCGAACCGCCCCCGGAACGGCCAAAGGGTCTAGATCTCAACAAAGGAGCGGCAAGACATCGTCGAACGCATGCGTCCGTGAACCTCCCTGTTCAGCCGCGTCGTCAGAATTTCGCCGTCCGGCGTACACGTCGCCGGGTTTTCGCCGTCTGGCGGTGGCCGACTGCGAGGTTGCGACCGGGGGTTGTGCGTGCGATACGGCGAGCAGAAGAACAGTCGGACGTCCTGGCGAGGACGGAGATTCCGGATCGCGCTGGTCGCGTTGGGAGGCGCGCTGATCCCCCTGGCCGGCGCGCTGGGGGCGGCGACGCCCGCGCCCACGCCGGCGGACACGTCCTCGGCGGTGGAGACGCTGCAGGGCTCGTCACGGAGCGAGACGGCCCCCGTGATTCCGGGGCGGGACACCCCGGGCCCCTCCTCCTCGGACGAGACAGAGTCCTCGGATCTGTCGGACCGGGCGGCGCCCCCGCAGTACCCCTCGAACAGAGGGGAACCCTCTCAGGGCTCCGCGTCCGGGATCCCGTCGCCTCCCGCCACCCCCCTGGGCGAGACGACTCCCCCGCGCCAGACGACCTCCGACGAGACGACGCCCAGTGAGACGACACCCGGTGAGACGACACCCGGTGAGGCGACACCCGCACGGCCGGAGACCGGCTCCGGCGACCTGGGCGGGAAGGCCGACGGGCGTCCCGCCCAGGCCCGCAGGCTCAGGGCCGTGTGCCAGCCCGTCAACGTCATCTGCGCGGAGAACAACCTTCCCGGCAATCCCCCCAGCGAGTGGGACGTCTCGGGAGGGGGCAGCAGCAACATCCAGGGCTACGCCGCCCAGATGAGCGTGAACAAGGGGTCGACCGTCCAGTTCAAGGTGAACACCAACTCGCCCAACTACCGCCTGGACATCTACCGCATCGGCTACTACAACGGCATGGGCGCGCGGCTGATCACGACGATCAGTCCCTCCGCCTCCCTGCCGCAGACGCAGCCCGCCTGCCTGAGCAACGCGACGACCGGCCTGGTCGACTGCGGCAACTGGGGGGTCTCGGCCTCCTGGGCGGTGCCGAACACCGTCGTGTCCGGGGTCTACCTCGCGAAGCTGGTCCGGCAGGACGCCACGAGCGGTTCGAGCCACATCGTGTTCGTCGTCCGCGACGACTCCAGGGACTCGGACATCCTGCTGCAGACCTCGGACGCCACCTGGCAGGCCTACAACACCTACGGCGGCAACAGCCTCTACGTGGGCAGCCCGGCGGGGCGGGCCTTCAAGGTGAGCTACAACCGCCCCTTCGGGGCGCAGACCCGCAGGTTCTTCGAGTCGGAGTACCCGATGATCCGGTGGGTCGAGGCCAACGGATACGACGTCGGCTACACCTCCAGCATCGACACCGCCAGCCGGGGGGCGGAGATGCTCGACCACAAGATGTTCATGGTCTCGGGGCACGATGAGTACTGGTCCCGCGAGATGCGCGAGAACGCGGAGAACGCCCGGAACAACGGGGTGAGCCTCGCCTTCTTCAGCGGAAACGAGGTCTTCTGGAAGACCCGCTGGGAGAACAGCATCGACAGCTCGAACACTCCGTTCCGGACGCTCGTCTGTTACAAGGAGACCACGGCGAACGCCAAGATCGACCCGAGTCCCGAGTGGACGGGCACGTGGCGCGACCCCCGTTTCGTCCCTCCGGAGCCGGAGAACGGCCTGACGGGAACCCTGTTCAGGATCAACGGTTACGCCTACGACGCCATCACGGTTCCCTCCGAGTTCGCCGCCATGCGGTTGTGGCGCAACACCTCCGTCGCCAACCTGCAGCCCGGCCAGACCGCCACCTTCCCCGGCGGCACCCTCGGCTACGAGTGGGACGAGGCGCCCGACAACGGCTTCCAACCGGCGGGACTGGTGAAGTACTCCAGAACGACCGTGAGCACCTCCTCCCTGTTCCTGCTCGACTTCGGCAGCACCTACGGCGCCGGGACCGCGACGCACAGCCTGACGCTCTACCGGCACTCGAGCGGCGCGCTCGTCTTCGGGTCGGGAACCATCCAGTGGTCGTGGGGCCTCGACGCCACCCATGACATGCCGGGAACGCCCACGGACATCCGGATGCAGCAGGCGACGGTCAACCTCTTCGCCGACATGCAGGTCCAGCCCGTCAGCCTCCAGGCGGGCCTGGTCCCGGCGACCGCCTCGACGGACACCAGTCCCCCCACCTCGACGATCACCAGCCCGGCGAGCGGCGCCTCCGTCCAGAACGGCACGATCACCACGATCCAGGGCACGGCCGCCGACACGGGCGGCGGCGTCGTCGCCGGCGTCGAGATCTCCTTCGACGGCGGCACGACCTGGGCCCACGCGACGGGGACCACCAACTGGGTGTACAACTGGACTCCCTCAACCTCCGGGGCGGTGACCATCCGGACCCGGGCGGTCGACGACATCGGCAACATGCAGCAGAATCCGGCCTCGGTGACCGTCACGGTCTCCGAATGCCCCTGCACCCTGTGGACGCCGGTGATGACGCCCGCCGTCGACTCGCACAACGACTCCTCCTCGATCGAGGTCGGCGTGAAGTTCACGCCCGCGAGCTCGGGCTACATCACCGGGGTCAGGTTCTACAAGGGAACGCAGAACACCGGCACCCACGTCGGAAGCCTGTGGAGCAGCGGCGGACAGCTGCTGGCGAGAGCGACGTTCAGCAACGAGACCGCCTCCGGATGGCAGCAGGTGAGCTTCTCCTCACCCGTCGCCGTCACCGCGGGCACCACCTATGTCGTCTCCTACCACACGGCCGGGTTCTACTCCATAACGAGGCCGTTCTTCACCCAGGCCTACACCAACGGCCCGCTCACGGCCCCCTCCGACGCGGCCTCGGGCGGCAACGGCGTGTACGTCTACAACGGGACGAGCGCCTTCCCCGCCTACACCTACCAGGCGACCAACTACTGGGTCGACGTGGTGTTCACCCCCTCGACCGCCTCGTCGAACAGCCTGTGGGGAAGCTCGGCCACCCCGGACGTCCCCTCCCACGACGACTCGAGCGCCATCACCGTCGGCGTGAAGTTCAGGGCGTCGACCTCGGGGACCATCGAGAGCATCCGGTTCTACAAGGGCCCGCAGAACACCGGCACGCATGTCGGAAGCCTGTGGACCAGCGGCGGACAGCTGCTGGCCAGCGCCACCTTCAGCAACGAGACCGCCTCCGGATGGCAGCAGGTGGACTTCTCCTCACCCGTCTCCATCGTCGCGGGCACCACCTACGTCGCGTCGTACCACACCAACGTGGGCTTCTACTCCATAACGAGGCCGTACTTCACCCAGGCCTTCAGCAACGGTCCGCTCACGGCCCTGGCGGACGGAGCCTCGGGCGGCAACGGGGTGTACGTCTACGGCTCGGGGAACCTCTTCCCGAGCAACACCTACCAGGCGACCAACTACTGGGTCGACGTGGTGTTCACCCCCTCGACCGCTCCGTCGAACAGCCTGTGGGGAAGCTCGGCCACCCCGGACGTCCCCTCCCACGACGACTCGAACGCCATCACCGTCGGCGTGAAGTTCACCGCGGCCAGCTCGGGGACCATCGACAGCATCCGGTTCTACAAGGGCCCGCAGAACACCGGCACGCATGTCGGAAGCCTGTGGACCAGCGGCGGACAGCTGCTGGCCAGCGCCACCTTCAGCA
>NZ_BSEV01000031.1 GCF_027922005.1 Streptosporangium carneum
AGACGGTGCAGGGCTCCGTGGTGGAGACCGAGTCGGATCTGGGCTCGAACCCGTCGCCGGTCCGTCCGGGCCAGCAGGTCATGGTGGTCTACGACCCCGAGCGACCCCAGCGTGCCCGTCTGGACGGGGCGGGCGGCAAGGGCGTGCTCCACAGCGTGCTGTTCATGACCGTTGGGGCGATCATCCTGGTGGTCTCCCTGGTCTTCGCGGTCAAATCCTGGTTGTGAGGACGGGGAGCGGACATCGCCGGCATCCGTAGGCGGTGCGGAGGTGTGAGGCCCGTACGGTCTCGGGTCGTTCGGGGTTTCACATCGCTGTCCTGTCGAGGAAGCCGACGACGCGGGTGTTGAGGTCGGCGGCCTCGTGCCACGGCATCGCGTGATGGGACAGGCCCGGAAGCACCGCGGTCTCCGCGTGGGGCAGAAGGCGTGCGGCGGCGGATGCGACGCGGTGCGGGGAGTGGGCCCTGCCGCGTCCGGCGAGGAGCACCAGGGTCGGCGTCGTGAGCGCGCGCAGCGATTCGGGCCTGGGCCGCTTGCCGGTTACGACCTTCGTGTCCGGGAACTCCGCGGCCAGGCCGTAGAGCCGCAGCCAGGCGGGGTCGGCGTGCGCGCCGCCGGTCTCCCACGCCAGGAAGGCCCGCGCACGCGAGGCCGTCGGCCGCGTGAGGGACGGCAGGGCGCGTGCCAGGTATCCCGCCCGGAACCCTCCGAAACACTGCGTCGGGTCGAGCAGGACGAGCCGCCGGACCCGCCGGGGTGCGTGGAGACCGTACGTCAGGGCGATCCACCCTCCGTAGGAGTGTCCGCACACCGCGGCGCTCTCGATCCCGAGCCCGTCGAGCACCCCGTCCAGCCAGCCGAGCAGGTCGCGGACGCTGCGAGGGGGGCGTTCGCCCCGGACGCTCCGTCCCGGCTCGCCGATGCGGTCCACGGCGTACACCCGATGGCGGTGTGCGAACGCGGCGACGTTGGCGAACCACATCGCCGCCGTGGTGCCGCCGCCGTGCAACAGGACCAACGGCGGGCCGTCTGCGGGGCCGCACGCGTTCACCCGTGTCGTGCCGTACACCGACGGCAGATCGATCGACTCGACCCGGACCGGCCAGCGCTCAAGGACCGCGTCGTAGGCGGAGAGGAAGGCCGTGTTCCGGTCGTCGGACATGCCCCACCCCGATAAGTAGCTCGCTCAGCAATAATCTCGTTGAGCGAGATAATGCCATACTGTGGCGGGGACGAGGAGCCGGGAGGGTGGCGGGGACGTGTACGAACAGGACGCCGGGATGCGGGTGGTCCACCTGCTGCGCGCCATCACCGTGGAACTCGACCGCATGGGAGAGAGGTTCGCCGCCGAGCACGCTCTTCATCCGACCGATGTGCGTGCGCTCATCTGCCTGCTGGACGCCGCCCGCACGGGAACGCCCGCCACCCCGGGAACGCTGGGGGCGCACCTCGGCCTCAACTCCGCGGGCACCACGGCGGTGGTCGACCGTCTGGAAAGACTCGGTCACGTGCGCCGGGAACGCGACACCCAGGACCGTCGGCGGGTGCTGCTGAAAGTGGACGAGAGCGCCGTCGCGCTCGGATGGGGCTTCTTCGGCCCGCTCATCCACGAGATCGTCGCCGTCATGGGCCGGTTCGACGCCGCAGAGCAGGCGACCGTCGAGCGCTTCCTCGGTGGTGTGCACGAGGCCGTCACCCTGAGACGAACCGCCCAGGACTAGGTTGTGCCGGTCCACGTCATGAGCCGAAGGTCTCCCCGGAGTGACCGGCCAGGCGCCCGTGGTCTCGCCGCTCCTCGACACTGCACGCTCGGACCGCGGATGCCCTCGGGGGCGAGGTCGTCCGTACGCTGGACGCGGCCGTCACGTCACCGCGGTCCCCGCGTGAGCTGGAGGCGGTCGTCCACGCTCCGCGCATGATCCGCCGAGAGGGAGTGGGAGCCTTCCCTGTGTCGGCAAGCGTCGCCTGAAGGCGGCGTCGAACGAGGAGATTACCGCCGACCAGGTGCGCGGCCTTCCTGAGCCGGTGGCGGAGACGGTGGACCGCGTGCGCCCCTCGCACCACTGTCGATCAGTGCGTCTGGTCGCATTACTTCGTGCACATATCTTGCATATCGCCACGGCCGATGGGAATGGCTGGTATGGCTGGAATCATGATCTTCTTGAGTCGGACCTGCCGAGTCGCCGTACTCACTCTTCTGATCGTTCAGGTCACCGCTGTCGTCACCGATTCCCGAGCGGCGGCCGACGCGCGCGAACGGCCACGGGGCGGTGCCGCGGCGCCGGCTCACCGCATGCTGGCCCAGCTGAAGGTCGCCAGGCCGTTGTCGATGCGCGGTTACAGCCATCGGCGGTTCCAGCCCCGGTGGGCGCACCACAGAGGTAAGTGTGACGCGCGGGAGGTGGTCCTTGCCCGCAGCGGGCGGGGCGTGCGCAGAAACGCCGCCTGCCAGCCTGTAAGGGGTGTCTGGTACAGCCCGTACGACGGCAGGGTGCTGAAGAGCGTGAAGCAGATCGACGTCGACCATGTCGTGCCGCTGGCGTACGCCTGGCGCTCCGGGGCCAGCAGATGGAGCCAGGCACGGCGGCGCGCCTTCGCCAACGACCTCAATCGCCCCGAGCTGGTAGCGGTCAGCCACTCCGCCAACATCGCGAAGGGAGGCCAGGGACCGCAGAGCTGGCGTCCGTCGCGCCGCAGTCACTGGTGCCGCTACGCGACCTCATGGATCACGGTGAAGCACCACTACCGGCTCTTCGTCACCCGGGGGGAGAAAGTGGCCCTGGGCAACATGCTCCGCACCTGCCGAAGGCAATGAGATGAGGAGTGGTCAGGGCGGCATCTGCAGGCTTCGGTTCCTGACGCCCCGCTCGTGCGTCGCGAAGCCGGGTCTCGGGCGGGACATACGACCGGGCGGTCGTCGGGGGCGGGGAAGGGCTGTGCTGTCACGCCCCGGCCGGCACGCGCCGACCTTTCGAGACGCGGCCGTCACCCGGACGCCGAGATCTCGCCGGCCGTGACCTGAGGAGGGTTGGGAAGCAGGGAGGCGAGGTTCTCCCGTACGAAGTCCGTAGCCCTTCGGGTGGATTCCTCGGCTCCGTCCTGATCTTCAAAGACACTGGTGGAAACCATCACCCCATCCCCGGCGTCGACCCAGTAGTAAGCCACGAATCCGGGGACCTGGCGGATGAGCGGCACGAACCCCTCACTCACCCGGCGTCCCGCCTCGGCGGGATCGGTCACCCCTTCGTATCGCCGTACCGTTGCGTACATGATCGACCTCCCCGGGCTCAAGATCGCACTATGTGGGAGGACATACCCCCATCCGCCTCCTCGGAGGCCAAGGGTCGGTAAACGAATGACATGCGCAGGATCACTCTGCTGCGGGGACGATGTCGGCGACGGGGCAGGTCCGCTCACTGCCCGCCTCACCCGCCGGTCACGCTGCTTGTTTGCGGACGTCCAGGTTTGACGGCGCGGCCCTGCTGAGGAACCGGAACCGGGGGCAGGGCGTTCCTCTTGTAGCTCGTGCACCCATCCGCGCATGCCTTCCTGAGTCCAAGGAGCAGAGATGGTCGATCCGGGTGTCGCCTATCAGTTGGACGTCATCAGGTGGCACATATCGCGTAGCGAGGCTCAGCGGGCTGGACTGTGGACTCGCGCGGCCGCGGTTCTGAGCGCCAACACTTTGGTGATCGCGGGTGCCGCGCTGATGTTGACCCTCGGAACCAGATCGTCGGGCGGCAGCCTGATCGCCGCACTGGTGGCGCTTGTCTTCGTCCTCGTCTCCACCTTTGAGATCATGCGCCTGATCGCAGCCGTCAGAGACTGGGGCAGAAGCTTTCCGGCGGCGGACTCTCCAACGCCCCTGATATTTTGCATGTCGGATACGGTGCAGGCCCTGGAAACGTTCGTCGGCTTTCGGGAGGTCGTTGAATCCTGGACGCCCCAAAAAGAGCTGGACGCAGGGGTGTCCGAACTGTGGAGGATCAGCGTGCTCCACAGAAACCGTATATATCAGCTTAGACGGGCGGCTCGTTGGCTCATATTGAGCATAGTCTCCCTGGTGGTCTCCGGGACTCTCGCCGTGTTCGCCCTGTGGCCGGGCTTCTAGGTCCCGTACGGAGTTGAGATCAGCGGGACTGTCTGCGCTCCATTGCGCGGCCCCGGTAAACCTTCGCCATAGCGCGTGGAGACCTCGCCGACGAGGAATGGTCCTTGACCGGACCTCGCTCGCTCAGCGGCGAGTCCGGTCTGACGCCGGGAGCCGCCCCGGGGGCTCTGAACTGTCGCTTCGAGCACGAGAGCCCGGCCCATGGACGGGCTGTGAGCGGGGCGGGCGGGCTATCATCGTCCGCCATGACCGACTCCCCCTACCTGAGGGCCACCGCGCAGGCCTATGACGCTGTCGCCGGGCGTTACGCCGACTTCGTCCGGGGCGAGCTCGCGCAGGTGCCACTGGACCGTGCGGTGCTCGCCGCGTTCGCCGAGTTCGTGCGGGCCGCCGGCGCGGGGCCCGTGGCCGAGTTCGGTTGTGGTCCCGGACGGGTGACAGCGCATCTGCGGGATCTGGGATTGGACGTCTTCGGCGTCGACCTGTCGCCGGCGATGATCGACCTTGCCCGCCGGGCTTACCCGGACCTGAGCTTCGAGGTCGGTTCGATGGACGCTCTGGACCTTGCCGACGGCAAGCTCGGGGGCATCGTGGCGTGGTATTCGATCATCCACACGCCGCCGGAGGAGTTGCGGTCGTACTTCGCCGAGTTCCGCCGGGTGCTTGCTCCGGAAGGCCACCTGCTCCTTGCCTTCTTCGAGTCCGAGGGCGGGCCGGTGACGGTGTTCGACCACGCGGTGACGCCCGCTTACCGGTGGCCGATCGACGACCTCGCCGAGCTGGCGCGCGAGGTCGAGTTCGTCGAGGTCGGACGGATGCTGCGCGAGCCCCGCGAGGGAGAGCGGTTCCGCCGAGGCCATCTGCTGCTGCGCGGATAGACGTCTCGGCATGGGCGAACGATCGCAGTAGACGGAAAGAGCCACGGAACGGCCCTGGCGCAGCAGGGTGCGCACCTCCGCGAGCAGGTCCACCTGGGCCCGCCAGCCGCCGCCCGCGACGCCGATGACCGCGTGCCCGGCCCCGGCCTCGCGGTAGGCGGCCAGGTGGTCGCCGTGCCAGAGGCTGTTGTCGTCGGCGGACGCCTCCGTGGTCCCTGACGACTCGACGCTGGACGACGGCCGGGGCGCGTTACGAGATCGCGCGGAGTCGGCCGGAGGACCGCTGACGGAGCTGATCAATGCCCTGGGCTGTCTTTTCGTCCGCGGGGAGAAGAACGACCAGTTGCTGCGCGTCTGAGGAGAGTTCGAGCGTCTCGCGGAGCAGCCGAAGTTCGCACCCGGACGGGTGGTTGAGTCGTAGGACTCCACGTCGCGGAACCACGTGACGGTTCAGACGCCGGGTGAAGTCAGGACCGGAGACGGGCGCGAGTTCCGCGGAGAGCCACTCGGAGTTCTCGACAGACGGTGCGAGCCACAGGTCGAAGGCCTGTTCGTCCGCGACGTCGTCCCAGTCGGCGAAGAACGTCCGGGCGCCGGGGTCGGTGAAGACGTAGCGGGTGAGGTTCGGCTTGTCGGCGTCGAGCAACCCGGTTCCGCCCATCACCAACTCGTAACCGCTGGTGTGGGCGAGGACGTCGCCCAGCCGGTTCGTCACCACCGCGATTCCCGGTTCGAGGAGGCGGAGCGTCTCCAGGACGGACGGACGGACGTCGTGGCGCGGCGGCGTGGGCTGGGGATGAGCGGAACATTCACCGCCGGTGATCTTCGCGAGGTAGCGCAGGTGGTTGCGCTCGGAGGGGGCGAGGCTGAGCGCGTCGGCGAGCGCGTTCACCACCGCCACCGAGGGGTTGCGGTCACGGCCCTGCTCGATACGGGTCAGGTATTCGACGCTGATGCCGGCCCGAGCAGCCAGATCCGAGCGTCGTAGGCCAGGTGACCGGCGACGGCCATGATCCGGCAGTCCCAACAGGTCTGGCTGAATGCTGTCGCGTTTGGCCCGAACGAAGTCCCCCAACGGCGTACCCATGCTGTGAAGCGTACGGTGCCGCACTCCGGTTGTGGAGTGCTGTGGGTGGCCCTCCGAGGGCCAGCCTGAGCACGGTCTGGCTATGCCCGCCACGACGCCTGATCGTGGTGGGCATGGACAACAAGCACACGTTGGCGGTCATCATCGGAAGCGTCCGGGAAGGACGGTTCGGTCCGGTGGTGGCCTCGTGGGTCGCCGACCAGGCCCGCGCTCACGGTGGATTCGACGTGAACGTCGTCGATCTGGCGCAGATGGAGATCCCGCTGGCCCTGCCCGCGGCATCGCCGAAGTTCGCCGGCGAGAACTACCCTCGTCCGGCGGGGATGGCGGCACTGACCTCGGCGCTGGACGGCGCCGACGCGTTCGTGGTGGTCACGCCGGAGTACAACCACAGCTATCCCGCGTCGCTGAAGGCGGCCGTCGACTGGCACTTCAACCAGTGGGCGGCCAAGCCTGTCGCCTTCGTCAGCTACGGCGGCGCGGCGGGTGGCCGGCATGCCGTGCTGCACCTGGAGAACGTGTTCGCCGAGTTGCACGCGGTGACGATTCGCGATGGTCTGGCCTTTCCGAACTACTACACGGCGTGGCAGGACGGCCGTCCACTCGACCCTGAGGCCCCCGGGTACGCCAAGGCGTTGCTGGACCAGCTGGCCTGGTGGGCAGGCGCTCTTCGGTCGGCGCGCGAGATCGCTCCCTACCCGGCATGAGCGCCGCGATGAGGAGCGCGTCCCGCTCGGGCGCGCCGATCCGCTGGTCGGCGGGCGTCAGCGCGAGGTCCTGGCCGCCGTCTCCGCACTCGGCCAGGGCGTCGCCTCACACAAAAACAACAGTACTTATATAAGTGCTGTTATGATGCGCCCATGGCCGACCCCGCCGCACCCGACCCCACCCAGGAGAGCCTCTGGAGGCCTCTGCGGCTTCTGCAGGCGTCGATGGACGCTGACATCGCTCGCCTCTACTCAGAGAAACACATCAAAGGGCTCAAGCCGAGTTTCGTGATGGAGCTGCTCAGGCTGCACGCCCACGGGCCGATGACCATCACCGAACTGGCGGAGTCGGTCGGCCGGACGCACTCGGCGCTCAGCCAGAAGGTGGCCGCGATGCGCGCGGCCGGCTGGGTCGAGACCGTCGCGGGCGACGACGCGCGCAGCAAGAAGGTGACGCTCACCGGCGACGCCCGCGGCATCGTCGACCGCCTGGCGGCGGAGTGGCGGGCCACCGAGGCCGCCGTCGCCGAGATCGAGGCCGAGATCCCCTACCCGCTCACCCGGGTCGTCGCCGACATCGAACGGGTCCTCGCCCGCAAGAGCTTCCACGATCGGATCGCGGAAAAGCTGGCCGAGGACCCCGCATGGGAGTAAGGCGCGCGCTGCTCGACGTGACCCCGCTTCGGGCCTCGCCGCCCTTCCGGCGGCTGTGGATCGGTCAGGCGATGTCCGGACTCGGCGGTCAGATGACGTTCGTCGCCGTGATGTTCCAGGTCTGGGAGATGACCGGCAGCACCGCGTGGACCGGCGCCGTCGGCCTGGCCTCGGCCGTTCCGCTCGTCGTGCTCGGGCTCCTTTTCGGCTCGGTCGTCGACCGCGTGGACCGGCGGAGGCTCTACCTGATCACGATCGGCGGCCAGGCCGCGTGTTCGCTGCTTCTCTCCGTCCAGGGTCTGGTCGGATACTTCCCGCCCGCCGGGGTGCTGCTGGTGGTCGCGCTGTCATCCTGCTTCGGCGCGGGCAGCGGCCCGGCGTCACGCACGTTCGTTCCCCGTCTGCTCCCCCCGCACCAGCTCGCCGCGGGGCTGGCGCTGAACCGGATCGCCTTCCAGGGTGCCATGCTGCTGGGCCCCGCGCTGGGCGGGCTGATCCTGGGCGGGCTGGGCGTCGCCGGCTGCTACCTGATCGACACCCTCACCTTCGCCGCGGCGATCTTCGGCGCCTGGGGCCTGCCGCGGATGAGCCCCGGCGACGAGCCCGCCCGCCCCGGTCTGCGCGGTGTGCTGGACGGCCTGGCCTTCCTGGCAGGCACTCCCGTCATCCGTGGAGCGCTTCTCACGGACCTGGCCACCACCGTGCTGTCGATGCCGATCAGCCTGTTCCCCCTGGTCAACGCGGAGCGGTTCGGCGGCGACCCCCGCACCCTGGGGTTGTTCCTGACGGCCGTGGCGGTCGGCGGCGTCGCCGCGTCCCTCCTCTCCGGGACCTTCACCCGCTTTCCCCGCCCCGGCCTGGTCATGCTCGGCGGATCGGCCACATGGGGCGTGGCGCTCGTGCTCTTCGGCCTCTCGTCCAACCCCTGGGCGGGGCTGGCCGCTCTGGTCCTGGCTGGCGCCGCCGACACCGTCGCCGTGGTCTCCCGGAGCACCATCGTCCAGATGCACACCCCCGACGAGCTGCTCGGCAGGGTCGGCGCCGCCGAACAGATCGTCGGGCGAGCCGGACCGGACATCGGCAACGTTCGCGGCGGTCTCGTCGCGGACGCCACCTCAGGCGTGACGGCCCTGGCCGGCGGCGGCCTGCTCTGCGTCGGGGTGGTCGCGCTGATCGGGGCGACCACCCCGGGCCTGCGCAGGTTCGTGGCGACGCCCCCGGCCGCGCCGGTCTGAAACCCCGTGCGTCCGGCCCCGCCGGGACTCACCGGAGCCGTCGGCGCTCAGCCGGGGACGCGACGGCCGCGGCGGGTCCGTCAACGGGCTTCCTTCGCGGCCGCCTCGCGCCAGGAGTCCGCGAGCCGCTTGCACCGCCTCGACTGCAAGAGGAAGGCGGGGCCGGCGCACAGGGCCACGAAGCCCGCGAAGAAGCTGACGGCGAACCACGGGTCGGTCGGGGCGTCCTCCTCCACCGTCTGACCGGCGTGGCCGAAGAAGTAGAAGGCGGCAACGGAGAGGATCACCACGAGGACCAGGCCCACGACCAGGAAGACGCCCGCCCGTCGTGCCTCACGTCTGGCCCGCGCCTCCGGCGGGAGGTCGGCGAGGCCGCCGCGCTTTTCCCGCTCGGCCTCTATGATCGCCCTGGCCTCCACGTTGGTGAGTCCCAGTTCGTTCAGCAGACGCCGCTGCGGAATGAGCAGGAGCGATCCGATGCCCATCCCGAGGGCCGCGCCAATCCCGACGGGGAATGGCATGTCGGTCGGCATCATGAGGACGACCGCCGCGATGATCACAGCTATTGTGACCATTAGGGACAGTTTAAGGCGATGATTTGCACGAATCAGGCGTTCGAGCTCGTCGGGGCTGAGATTGCGCATATCGGGGGACGCCTCTCGCTCGTACGGTTCCTTTCATCATTGAAACATGGCGATATCGAAAAACAGTGACATTGCTTTCACGCCGGATGGTGCTTCTGCGGGCTGACCCTCCCGTCCCGGCCTTTCGTCGATGGTTGTCCCGTTCCACGGATTACGGGGCTGGGTTTCGGGGGGGCCGTCGGACAGAAACGTGTTTCGTAGAGGTCGGTGAAGATCTTCAGGAAGTCGTTCCAGTCGCCGTTGATGTTGCTCACCAGCGTGTGGACGCCCTGGCGGTCGCCCATCGCGTACGTCGCCGAGCCCTGGATGTAGCCGCCGCCGCCCCAGAGCGTGACCCCGCAGGAAAGCCTCTGGGAGTAGACGCCGAGGCCGTATCCGGTGTTCGGGACCCAGTCCGAGCCCTCCGTCGAGACGGTGGTGAACATCTCCCGCTGCTGGGCGGGCGGCAGGAGGCGGCCGCCCAGCAGGGCCCTCAGAAACCGGTGCAGGTCCGAGGTCGTCGAGATCATGCCGCCGGCGGCCCAGGCCCAGCTCGCGTCCATCTCGGTCACGTCGTGGATCTCCGTGTCGTGGCCGGTCTGGTCGAATCTGGAGTAGTGGCGGGCGTGCGGGGCGCGGATCGTCCTCTCGGTGCCCGGCAGGTATGTCCCCGTCAGGCGGAGCGGGCGGGCGATGCGGCTGTCGACCTCGTTCGCGAGCGTTGATCCTGTCACACGCTCGACGATCATTCCCGCGAGGCTGTAGTTGACCTTGGAGTAGACGAACCGCCTTCCGGGCTCCTCGGGGCGTGGGGTCTCCTGGCCGAGAACGGCGTCGGGAAGCCCGCTGGTGTGATTGAGCAGCTGCCTGACGGTGATCTCGGCGCCGTCCGCGTCGAGGTGCTCCTCCACCACGCCGGGCAGCCACCTGGCCACCGTGTCGTCCAGGCCCAGCTTGCTTTCGGCCGCCAGCCGCAGGACCAGCGTGGCGGTGAACGCCTTGGTGAAGCTGCCTATGCGGAAGTGCTCGCCCGGTCGGCGCTCGCGACCGGTCGTCGTGTCGGCTGTCCCCGCCGTGCCGAACCACGGCCGTGCGTCGCCCTCCCTGAGCTCGGCGACGATGCCGGGACCGCCGCCGTCGGCGACGGCCTGTTCGAGCACGCGCTGGATCTCGGGGTGGCCTCGGCCGAGGTCGCCCGCCGACGTGTCGGCGGGCTCCGGGGAGGCGGGGATGTCGTTTGCGGGCATGTAAGCAACGTTAGTTGACTAATCTGGATTTAGTCAACGCGAGTTGCTTATCTGAAGGTCGGCCGGAGTGGGGGTGGCGGGCGGATCAGGCGCGGACGGCGCAGAGGAGCCGGTTGTTGCCGCGCTGCCACAGTGAGCCGATCTCGGTGAAGCCGGCGTCACGCAGGGCGTTGACGTGCGCGGAGAGCAGGGGGGACTCCGAGCCGTGGTGGTCCGCTCCCGCGGTGGTGCGTGCGGAGTGGAGTTCGGCGAAGGCGGGATCGGCGGCGACCGCCTCCCACCACTGACTCCAGTCTTCGGGGCGTCGGCCGGCGAACCTGCGCTCGCTCTCCCGGTCGTGCACGGCGCGCTCGAGGCGGGCGATGGCCGGAGTGGCGTCGTCGGCGTCCAGGTGATCCCCGTTGAGCAGGAGCCCTCCGGGGCGCAGCACGGTCGCCAGTTCCGCGTACAGCTTCGGAAGGTCTGTTTCGGAGATCCAGTGCAGCGCGGTGGTGCTCACCGCCGCGTCGACCGGCCTGTCCAGGCCCAGGGAGCCGGTCCATCCGGGAGTGCGCAGGTCAAGGGAGACGAACCTGAGGTGGGGGTAGGCGGCCCGGCCGAGACCGAGCAGCAGCGGGTCCGCGTCGACCGAGACCACTGTCGCCCCGGGAAGCCGCCGCAGAAGACGGGCGGACAGCGAGCCCGGTCCGCAGCCGAGGTCGACGACCAGCGGGTCGGGGCGGCCCATCGCCTCGACGGCGTCTATCAGCGCGGTGAAGCGCTCCTCGCGGTCGGGCAGATAGCCCTCCTGCTGCCGGTCCCAGCGTGAGATCCATTCGCGTGCGGCATCGTGGGTAAGCACAACGACCTCCTTGTGACTGTCGTCTAAGCTTTTGATAGTCACAAGCTAGAGCGCAAGGATGTAACTGGTCAAGTGGATTTCAACAGTCACGCCGATGCGATCGTCCGGGTGGCGGTGGGCCTGGTCAACGAGCTGACCGCCGGAGAGAGGCGAGGGCGCCCCTTCGCGCCGTCGCGCGATCTCGCCGCCGCCGCCACCGAGGGCCTGCGGACCGGCTATCCGGACCACCGAGAGGTCACCGAGGAGGAGGCCGACGAGTTGGCCGAGATCGCGGCCCGGTTGCGCGTGGTCTTCGACGCCGTCACGGCAGGAGACGTCGACACGGCGGCCGTGCGGGTCAACGGCCTTCTCGAGGAGACCCGCGCGCGGCCGCTGCTCCAACGGCACGACGGAGAGCCGTGGCACCTGCACTTCCACGGCTCCGGCGGCACCGTGGCCGGCGACTGGGCGGCGAGCTGCGCCACCGGGCTGGCGATCGTGCTGGGAAGCGAGTTCCACGACCGCCTCGGCGTGTGCACGGCGCCGCACTGCGACCGTGTCTACGTGGACGTCTCCCGCAACGGCACCCGTCGTTTCTGCGGCACCGCGTGCCAGAACCGCGTCAAGACCGCGGCCTTCCGGGCCAGGGGCAAAGGGCCGTGACGACGAGGGGATGACCGCTCAGGCCTGACCCGCGGGTGAGAGACCCGGCTCTGTTCGTGAGACGCGAACTGTTGACAGTGCTCGGCCGTTGGATTCAGGTGAAGGCGAGATGCGAAGGCCGCATCGCTCGGGGGCGCATGTCACGAAAGGCATGTGAATGAGCGTGGATCTGGCGACGCTGGTGGGTGAGGTGTCGCCGTACGTGACAGCGGCGATCGGCACGTACGGCGCGGCGGTGCTGGCACAGGCGCAGGAGGACGCGGCCGATGCCACCGTGGGGTGGGGCCGGAAAATCCTTCAGCGGGTCTTCGGGATCACCTCCGCCGATGAGGAGGCTCCTGAAACCGTCGCGGAGCTGGCCGGAGATCCCGAGAACGCCGATCTGCAGGCGGCGCTGCGGGTGCGGATCCGCAGGATCCTGGCCGGTGATCCCGAGTTGGCCGCCGAGGTGGCCCAGATGGTCGAGCGAGCCCGAGGGCAGGCTGCGGTCGGTCAGGGGCAGGTGATCGCGTACGCGACCGGCAACGCCCAGCAGGCCAACCTCGCTCAGGGCAGCATGAACGTCTCGTTCGGCGCCCGGCATGACAGGTGAACCGACCGGCAGGGTCGAGGCGCACGCCGGCGGGAGCGCGCAACAGGCCAACCTGGGCCAGGGCGACATGCGGGTCTACCAGGGCACGCACATGCACCTGCCCGCCGAACGCCCGCGGACCGCGCTGTTCACCGTGCCTCCGCCCCCGGTCCTGGTGGGCCGTGTCGAGGAAATGACGGCCCTGCTGTCGAAGGTGCGGACCGCGCGGGCCGCGGGCCGTCCGGTGCTGGTGTCGGCGGTGCACGGGATGGCGGGAGTGGGCAAGACCGCCCTGGCGCGGACGGTGGCCGACCGGCTCGCCGAGGAGTTTCCCGACGCTCGCCTGGAGGTGGAGCTTTTCGGGTTCACCCCGGGCGAAGAACCGCGGGAGGCCGCCGACGTGCTGGCCGAGTTGCTGAGCCTGGCCGGGTTCGACGCCGCTCAACTGCCGGCGAGCCTGCCGGGCAAGTCGCAGCTGTGGCGCTCGTGGCTGGCCGGGCGCAGGGTTCTGCTGCTGTTGGACAACGTCCGCGACGCCGACCAGGTGCGCCCGCTGCTGCCCGGAGCCGCCTCCGGCTGTCTCACCCTGATCACCAGCCGCCATGAGCTCGACGCACTGGAGGACGTCGCCAGGTTCAGCCTGGACACGCTCCCGGTCGAGGACGCGATCGCCCTGCTCGATCACCTCTCCGGGCGGATGCCGAACCCCGGAGAGGGGCACAGGGCCGAGCTGGCCCGTCTGTGCGGGAGGCTCCCCATCGCGTTGCGCGCGGTCGGGGCTCTGCTGGCCGAGATGGCCGACGCGGACCTGGTCGAGGCGATGCGTTCCGCGACCCGGCCCCTGCTCAACGTTCCCGAGGGTGAGCGCGCGGTCGCCGCGGCGTTCGCCGTCTCCTACCACGCGCTGGACGCGGACGCTCAGAGAACGCTGCGGGCCTGCGCGTGGCATCCCGGGCCTGATTTCAACGCCTGTTCACTGGCCGCGTTGACGGAGGTCGCTCAGCCGATCGCCGCTGTGGCACTGGCGGGTCTGGCCAAACGCAGCATGCTGCTCCGCCTGCGGAAAGGCCGTTACGGTTTCCATGACCTGTTTCTTGGATACGCCCTGGAGTATTCCCGGAGACATGACGCGCGAGCGGCGGTCGCCGAAGGACGAGAGCGCCTGTACGCGCGCCTGGGCGCGATGGTGGAAACGGCCGTCGCGAAGGTTCTCGGGAACGCGAGTTCTCCTACCCCGCGGTACACGGGGCCGATGTTCGACACCCCGGCGTCGGCCCGGGACTGGCTCGCGTCCACCGCGGGGGAGCTGCGCAGGGTCGCGCTCGCCGCACTGGAGGCGGCGGCGCCCGTGGCCTTCGGCCTCGCGGAGGACGTCGCGGCGTGGCTTCTGATGGACGATCGAGCCGATCAGGCCGAAGAACTTCGGGAAAAGGTCGCTCTGGACGCGGGCCGGAGCGGGGACCGGCGCCATGAGGCACGAGCGCTGACGGGTCTGGGAAAGATCGCGCGGATGCGCGATGAGCGCGACCGGGCGGAGGAGTTCTTCAGGAAGGCGTTCGAGCTGTATCTGGAGATCGGGGATCAGGTCGGCAGGATGGACGCGTTGTGGGGGCTCGGGGACGTCGCTCTGCGGCGCGACGAGTTCGACCAGGCGGAACAGGCCTTTCAGCAGGCTTATGAGCTGGGGTTGTCGACCGGGAGCCGGAAGGCGCAGGGCCGTGCGGTGACCTGCCTCGCGGATGTCGCCGCCATGCGTGGCGAGTCCGATCGGGCGGCGGAGCGTTATGGGCAGGCCCTGACGTTGTATCAGGAAGCCGGCGCCCTGGGCGGTCAGGCCGACGCGCTGCAGGGTTTGGCGGATGTCGCAGTCGAACGCGGCGAGCTTGACGAGGCTGTAGAGCGTTATGGGCGGGCGCTGGCGCTGTATGAGGAGATCGGAGATCGGAACGGTCAGGCCAACTCCTTGTGGGGGCTCGGAGACGTCGCTCTGCGGCGCGACGAGTTCGACCAGGCGGAACAGGCCTTTCAGCGGATATACAAATTGTGGTCGGTGACTGGAAATCGGCGAAATCAAGCCGGCGCGCTACAGGATTTGGCGGATGTCGCCGTCAGACGTGGTGAGCTTGATCAGGCGGTGGAACGTTACGAGCGGGCGAGTCGGCTTTATGCGGAGCTCGGCGACCGGCTCGGCCAGGCCGACGCGATCTGCGGCCTGGGGGACGTCGCCGTGACGCGGGATGAGTACGACCGGGCCGCCGAGGCCTACCGGCAGGCCCGCCGGCTTTATGAGGAGCTTGGAGATCGGAACGGCCAAGCCGATGTCTCACTCGGCGAAGCTCGTATGGCGGATCGCCGGGGGGACCGCGACCTGGCGTGTGCCGCTTACGCCCGGGCAGGCGACATTTACCGCGTGATCGGGCTTACGGACTGGGTGGACCACTGCGCTCAGGAGCGCAGTCGACTCGGCTGTGCGTGACGCGCCTCCCGACTTTGTGGTGTTGTGTGAAAGATCTGGTACGGCGACGCCGCATTGTACCGACGAACCTGAGTTTGCCTCACGAAATGGAAAATCGGCGGGCGGGGTTCGCTCATTCGAATGGAGCGATTGAACTTCGCGATCACTGCCAAAGCACGTTTTTTGGTGTGTTGTCACTGGCGGCGCGGTCGCGGATTCCCCATGTGGATATAAATGACAATTCGGGTGCGGAGTCATGCGGTTCCCCTGTAGGTTCTCACCCCGAAATATCATCTCTAAGTAGGAAATGAGACATGACGGAAACCCCCCAGCAGCCCGCCGCAATCGGTCAGAAAGCCGCAGGTGTGGGCAAGGCCTTCGGTAAGCGCGTCGTCGCTTACGCCATTGGCGCTGTGGTCGTCGCAGGCGGCGCCTTCGTGTACAACCAGCTGACCGGAGCTCCCCAGATCGCCAAAGCCGGTGACTGCATGGCCGGCGCCACGGCAGAGGAGCTCAAGGTCGTCGAGTGCGCCGACCCCACCGCCACGCTCACGGTCGCGGGCCGGGTCGAGTCCAAGTCCCAGGCGGAGTGGGAGGCGGACCAGGAAGGCAAGATCTGCTCGGCCTACCCCAACGCGGACCAGTCCTTCTGGGAGGGCAAGGAGGGCAAGGAGGGCTACGTGCTCTGCCTGGCCCCCAAGAAGTAGCGCTGTCCCGCGGCACGGTTCGCGCCTCCTGAAACTCGTGACAGGAGGCGCGAACCATGCAGGCCGGGAGCGGGTCCCCACGTGATCACCCGCCACCGGCGCGCGGCGGCGAAGGGGGCTTCGCCACGGGGCCGGGACGCCGGGCGGTCAGGCGAGGCGGGACCCGCCCCCGTCGCGACCGGCGCCGGGGCGTCGGGGACGGACGTCCTGCCGCGCCTCGAGCCGGACGATGTACGACGTGGCCCCAGAGAGCCGCACCTGCTGGAGGTGAACGGGGGTCAGCCGTTGCCGTACGGCGGTGGCGAGGTCGCCCGCGTCGGGGATCAGGACCACGGCCGCCCCGTCGGGGGCGAGGACCCGTCGCAGCTCCGCCCACCACAGCGAGGGAGTCCTGCCGAGCAGGCCGTGCGCGTTGACCTGCGCGCCCCACGGCGGATTGCAGATGACACGGTCGATGCCGCCGTCGGTCAGCGGCAGGTCGCCCGCGTCGGCCGGGCGAACGGTGATGGCCCGGCATCCCGCCGCGTTGGCGCGCGCCGCCCGCAGCGCGTCCGGGTCCATGTCGAAACCCTGGAGGCGGGCGTCCGGCTGCAGTCGCCCGGCCTCGATGAGCAGGGTTCCGGCGCCGCAGCAGGGGTCGAGGACCCGGTGACCGGCCCGGATGTCGGCCATGCGGGCCATGGCGGCGGCCAGGGGAGGGTGCAGGGTGCCCGGGATCGTGTGCACCTTGTAGGCGCGCCGGTGCAGGGGCCGGTCGGAGACCCTCAGCATGAGCGTCGCCCACGTGCCGTCCAGGGTCAGCCGCCACGCGCTGTGGGTCGGCGGGGGTGCGACGCCCCCTCGCCGCGAGTGGTAGCCGGTCCCCAGTCTCCGCGCCAGGGCCCGGCCGACGACGTCCTCCGCGTCGTACCGGTTGAAGTTGCGTCTTCCCAGGAAGGACGCCGACACCTCGACGCCGGTGAGCTCTCCGGAACCTCCGTAGCGCTCGCGCCTGCGGACAAGCGCGTCCACGTCGGCGGCGGCGACGAGCTCGGCGAGCGTGTCGATGCCCGCCCTGGCCGGTCCGATGTCCGGCAGCCGGGCGGCGAGCAGGAGGACGTCGTCGGCGGTGCGTGGCCGCACCGCCCGGGGTTCCGGCCGGGACGTGCGAAAGTGCACCTCACGGTGTCCCAGATGGTCGATCGTGCCGAGTCCGAGCTGGAGGATCTCCGCGGCCACGACGGCCTCCAGTCCTCGGACGCACCGCGCCACCAGGCGCGCCGCCGTCATGAGGCGGCGAGAGCGCTGGAACGCGGGGCGACGAGAAAACGTGCGCGAACGCGCATGATGATCGTTCTTCTCCCACGTCGAAGCCCGGGACGGCGCCACGCCGTCCCGCCTCATCGGCGACGGGGTTTCCTCGCCTCGCCGACGGGGGCCTCAACGTCGGTAGAAGAATGTCACGGGGCGGATGCTAACACCGTGGATCACGGTGATCCACGGGTTTTCCCGGCGGGCGTCCCCACGACCGGGGAGCGGTCAGCGAGCCGGTTTCACGCCCCTGCGCCGTCCGGTCGGCGAGCATGGGCGTATGCCTCGAATCCCCATCGCGGACCTGCTCTCGAACTCCCCGGTGGACCCCAGTGCCCATCTGGACGTCCGGAGAGTCGAGCACTACGCGGAGATCTTCGACGAACTGCCGCCCGTCGTGGTCTTCCAGATGGAGGAAAGACTGCTCCTGGTCGACGGGTACCACCGCGTGGCCGCGGCCCGGCTGCGCGGGGAGGACCATGTGGAAGCGGAGGTCCGGCGAGGATCCAGGGCCGACGCGCTGCGGTTCGCCGCGCGTCTCGGCGCCGCGCAGGAGGGCTTGACCGAGGACGAGGTACGGCGGCGCATCGAACGGCACGGTGACCAGGCGGGCGGTGTCACCCCCGGTTCGTGAGGACCTCGGCCAGGCGTGAGAAACCGTCCTCGCCGTGACCGGCGTCGATCGCCCGCCGCGCCACGGCACTGGCGGCGCTCAGCACGCCGGTGTCGATGCCCCTGGCCCGGGCCGCGTGGATGATGTGCTCCATCCCCGCCGCCGCCGACAGGACGGTGGACTGGTCTCCCGGGTGGCGGCCGTCGTCGACCTGCTGGGCGAACGACTCCATGATGTCGGGCAGCAGGGCGCTGATCCCCTTGGCGAAGGGCGCGAGCTCCCTGGCCCTGACGCCCTCCGCGGCGGCCAGGGCGAAGGCGTGGACCAAGCCGCTCATGGACGTCCAGAAGAGATCCAGCAGGGCCACGTCGTGCGCCGCCGCCCGCCCGGGGTCCGCGCCCAGGTGGGTCGCGCCGCCGCCCAGGCTCGCCAGCGTCGCCTCATGGGTCCGGTAGATCTCCTCGGGGCCGCTGTACAGGACGACGGCGGCGGGCCCTCCGATGGTCGTCGTCGGGGTCATGACGGCGCCGTCGAGGTAGTCGACGCCGTGCGCCGCGGCCCACGCGGCCGTCCGGCGCGCGCGTTCCGGCGTGTCGGCGGTGAGGTTGACCAGGGTCCGGCCCTTCAGCGCGCCGGCCGCGGGGTCGACGATCGCGTGCACGGCGTCGTAGTCGATCACGCAGACGATCGCCAGAGGGCTCGCCGCGACCGCGTCGGCGGGGGTGTCCGCCAGGGTCGCCCCCCGGGCGACGAGGGACTCGGCCCTGGAGGCCGTACGGTTCCACACCGTGGTGGGGTGGCCGTTGTCGAGGAACGCGCCGGCCAGTGCCCGGCCCATCGGGCCGAGGCCCAGGACCGTCACGGGAGCGCGGTTGTCTGCGGCCATCTCTTTCCTCGTTTCTCCGGGAGGGGCTCTTCGAGGAGTCAGCGTGTGAACGTCCCGGTCCCGGGTCTCCTCGTGCCCCCGGCCGGGACGTTTCGATGCTGGTCCGCCGCTGGTCTTTTCTCAAGTACCTACTGTTTTCTCAGGTACTCACCTTTTTGTAAGTGTGGAGCCGGACGGACGAGCGGAACGCCGGATCGAGCTCGTTGCCCCGCCGCCTGTCCACGAGGCGGGTCGAGGTGACCGGGACCGTGAACCAGGGCTGCGCGGGGCCGAGCAGGGGGGAGTGGACGGGCACGAACCCCTGGTCGGCCAGGGAGACCGCGTAGTCGACGGACAGGGTCCCCTCGGCGTCCACGACCCCGACCCCGTGCCAGGGGAGCGCGCTGGAGCCGCCGAGGTAGGAGAAGCCGAGGCTGCCGGGGCGCGGGCTGGGCGTCAGCCGGATCCGCCCGGGGAGGAACGCCGTGTCCTCGCATCCCAGCTCGCCGTCCACCCGCAGGACCGTGAGGCGGCGCACGGCGTCGTCCCAGGCGTTCCTGAGGACGGCGCGGCGGCCCTCGACGGCCTCGGGGCTCGCGGCGGGATCGGTGACGTTGAAGACGTCGGCGTACAGCCCTCTCGCCCAGGCCTCCGGCGTCGTCCCCGGCGGGGGCGGCGGCGGGTTCACGGAGTAGACCAGCGAGTGGAACAGCGTGGAGAACCCGGGGACGGGAGGGCCGTCGGCGCGGTCGCCGACGAGTCCGCGGCAGATCCGGTCCGCGCGTTCCAGCGACTCCAGCGGGGCCGCGGTGACGTCGATCCCGGTCAGCGCCCCGCCGAGGAGTCCCGCGTGCTCCTCGATCCGCAGGGCGCGTCGCCGCGACGCCTCGGGACCGAGGTGTTCCCGCACGGCCTGGCTGACGTCCGCGAGGTCCAGGGTGTCCGGGTCGGCGACGAGACGGAGGTACTCCTTGAGCTTGTCCCGGTAGGCGGGCGGCGTCGCCGTCGGCCGGGAACGGTAGTGGTCGCCGTCGGTGAGGACGGTGATCCGCAGGCCGGGCGGGTAGACGTGCGCGACGGCGCGCTGCAGCTCGCGCAGGCGTACCAGCGCCCCCAGCTCGGCCAGGTCGGGCAGCGGCCCCGCCGTCCTGAGGCCGTTGTGGTGGGGCTTGGCGGAGAAGCCGGGCGCCACGGCCCGCAGCGGCTCCTTCCGTTCGACGAACGCCCTGACCGCCTCCTCGGAGAGGTGTTCGCGCGAGCCCCTGAGGAACCGCTCGTGGGTGAGGACGCGGTGGACGAGCGAGACCGTCGTCTCCGCGCCCCGCCGCAGCGCGTTCTCCGCGGTCCGGTCCGCCGCCGCGTCCGCGGCCGAGACGAGGGCGTCGACGATCTCCAGCGACTCCGGCGTCGTCAGGCGCACGGCGTGGTCACGCGCGACCGGATGGCAGGACATCTCCCCGATCCGCAGCTGGGCGGGGGAGCGGGCGTGCGAGAGAGCGGGCCCGGTGACGAGGAGGGGGCGGGGAACGGTCTCGAACGTCGTGATGATCGGAGCGCCGTCCTCGGGGGCGCGACCGGGCGGGCGCTCGCTGGTGAACCCGGCGAGCTCGACGGCGACCAGTCGCGCGGACGGCAGCTCCTTGGCCATGGCCTGCCGGTTCCGCCACAGGTCGTCGAAGATCGTGATGACCTCCAGATCGGCCAGGGCGCGCAGGTTCTCGGACTTCAGCTCGTGGACGGGGCGCACCCGGTCGTTCGGCAGCATCAGCAGCCTCGGGCGCAGGATGCCGGCCCGCGCCAGCGCGTGCTCCGTCTCCTCGCGCACCCGGTGCCGCCTGGCGGTGTTGAAGACCACGCGGCCCCCGGCGTCGTGGACGTCCCAGACGAAACGCGAGAGCCCGGCGACCGGGGTGTCCCAGGCGAGCTGCCGCCACGGCCGGTAGAAGGCCCAGGAGTAGTCCGTCAGCATCTGGTCCCAGTCGACGCCGGGATACCGGAGTCGAAGGCCCGTGTTCTCGACGAACAGCTCCCACGACGGCCCGTGGTAGGCGGGAAGGGCCGCGAGCCGTTCCGGGGCGGCGAACTCCGTCACCCCCCGCGGCGCGCCCGGTCTGGGGCCCGAGACCGTCCGCAGCGCGTGGAGGATGCGTCTGCGCGGATCGAGGGCGCACAGGTCGAGGTCGATCACCACGGCGGGCTGCCGCGCCGCCGGATCGACGCGCCTGCGCCGTGCCTGCTCGGCGACCCGCTCCAGCGTCTCGGTGAGCACGGCGTGCTGCTCCGGGCCGACTGTGTGGACCAGGTCGTTGTCCGCGCCGCCCAGGGCGGCGTACGTCTCCGGCCGCAGGAACCGCAGCTCGGCGGCGAGACTCGCGTCGACCGCCGCGCGTACGGCGTCCGCGCTCTCCTCGACGCCGCCGAGGCCCGCCGCGGCGAACAGCGCGCCCAGCCGGTGGGCCGCCGAGCGGATCGCCGCCAGCGCGCGCCCTGGGTCTTCGGGGAAGGTCGGGTCGGTCACCACGACGCGCCCCGTCGCGCCGCGCTCCCGCGACAGCTCGTAGGCGAGGCCCGCCGGTTCCGCGGGGAAGCGGCCGTGCCGGTCGAGGAAGGCGCGGAACACGCGCGCCGTCGGGCGCACGAGACGGTCGAGAAAGTGGGCGAGCGCTCCCTCGCGGGGGTCGCGGCGCTCGATGACCTCGCGCAGGAGGCGGGCTCCCTCCTCACCCTCCGTCAGCGCGGTCATCCCGACGACGAGGGTCCCCTCGGGGTGGGCGGGGTGAGGGGGCACGGGTTCGGACGCGCCGGTCGGCAGGGTCGCGAGGTACAGCCGGTGCGCGGGGGTGATCCGGATCGATTCGGCGAGTTGTTCCCAGGGAGGAATGTCACTTGCGTGGATCGACACGCTCATGAAATCAAGATCGAACAGTATCGAGTGGTCTTTGTCAATGCAAATATATCAATGCGGACTTTATGGGGCCAATCAATGATCGGCCCTTCCGGGAAGGCGTCGCCGCCCCGGCCTCAGGCTCTGCCGTACCACGTCACGGTGGCGCCGTTGCCGAACGACCGGGTCGCGGTCGGGGTGAACGACGTGGGGTGGAACGCTCCCGAGAAGGCGGGCAGACCTGCGCCCGCGACCACGGGGTAGCTCTTGACGATCAGCTCGTCGATCTCCTCGAGAAGGGCGCCGGCCAGCTTCCCGCCCCCGCACAGCCAGATGTCCATGCCGTCCTCCTCCTTCAACCGGCGCACCAGCCCGGCGGGGTCGCCGGTCACCAGGTCGACCCCGGGGTCGGCGATCTCGCCGATCGTGGTCGAGACGACGTACTGCCTGAGGTGCGGGTAGGGGCTGGCGACGCCGGCGTCGAGCGCGGGCTGGTAGGTGCCGCGTCCCATCAGCACCGTGTCGAAACGGTTGTTCGGCGCGTCGAGGCCGATCTGGGAGCGGATGTGGACGGGGACGGTCTCGGGGTAATCGGCGGTGATCCACGCCGCCATGTCGTCCCCCAGGGGATAGAAGTCGAACTCGCCGCCGGGGCCCGCGATGCAGCCGTCGATGCTGACGCCGACGTAGTAGACGAGCTTTCGCATAAATTCACTCCGATTGAAGTACTCTGTTTGTAGTTGCTCGAACCGTAGTACTACGCATGGAGTGGTGTCAACCGCGGTGCGTCCGCGGAGTGAAGGCCGGGCGCTCATCGGGCGGAACGGGGGCCGGGGCGGTGGTCCGCGAGTTAGATTCACGGTGACGAGGTGTGGGATCACACCCTCGGGGGTGTCACGTGTCGACGAAGGGACATGGATGAGCGGGGATCTGGCCGCGCTGGCCGGTGAGGTCTCGCCGTACGTGACGGCGGCGGTCGGGGCGTACGGCGCGGCGGTGCTGACCCGCGCCCAGCAGGACGCGGCCGACGCCACGGTCGGCTGGGGGCGGCGGATCCTGCAGCGGATCTTCGGCGTGGACCCCGCGGAGGACGAGGTTCCCCCCGCGGTGGCCGAGCTGGCCGAGGACCCCGACGACGCCGACCTCCAGGCGGCGCTGCGGGTGCGGATCCGCAGGATGCTGGCCGCCGACCCGCGGCTGGCCGCGGACGTGGCCGAGATGGTCGAGGCGGCGCGGGCCCAGGTGACCGCCTCGGGGCAGACGCAGATCAACGCGGTCGCCCACGACCACGCGCGCCAGGCGGTGCAGGGTCAGGGCGTGCAGTACAACACCTTCGGCCCCTCCAGCTGAGAGGGGCTCCGCCCGTTGAGAGAGGCTCCGTCCGTCGCGCTCCGGCGAGGACCGTGATCGTCGGAGGTTGCCCCGCCGCCAGGCCGTGCTCACCTGGGACGTGTCCGTGACCTCGTGCTTCCGGCCGGTCCCGGTCTAGGCGGCGCTCGCGGCGGGCGTGCTCATCCCTCCCGTGAGCCCGTGTCGCGTCTGGCCGGAGTGCGTCGGTCCGCCTCGTCGGCCAGCTGGTCCTCCACGATCGCGCACCACCGGTGCCACTGCGCCAGGTCGAGGTGCTCGTCCACGTCCCCGACCCCGGCCCTGGCCATGAGCTCGTGGTCGCTGGCCGCGGCCTCGTGCGCGTTGACCAGGGCGTGGTGGCCGTGATTGGCGAGCGCCTCGCTCACCGCCAGACTCACCGCTATCTCCCCCATCGTCCTGGGCCGCCCAGGAGGCTTGTCCGGCAAGCCGCCCTCATGCGATCCGTAGCTTTCAGGCTCGTCACTCATAAAGAGCTGAGTGCCCACCTGTTCGTAGATCTATCTGCGAACTTCGATCTGGTACGGGAGGCTTGGGCGGTCCCCGTGAGCGGGAACGTCGCACGCCGGTCGCGGGACGCGATTCGCTTACGAGCGCATTCCAGTTCGTCGACGCCGTCTCGGCGGTCCGATCTTCGAAATAGCCTTCGGGTACCCGGCCTAAGGATCCTCAAGGAATGACAGCACGGCTCGCCATCTCGGTCCGGCGGCACGAAGGTGCGTCGGTGATCGTTCTGCTCGGAGAGCTGGACAAGCTGTCCACCCCCTCGCTCGACGACGTCCTCGCCGCACAGCTCGCCGACGGGGCGCGCTGGCTGCTCCTCGACGTCGCCGATCTGCGGTTCTGCGACTCCACGGGGCTGTGGACGATGCTCGGTTTCCTGCGGCGCGCCACCCATGCGGGGGGCGGGCTGCGACTGGCCGGTGTCGGCGGGGTCCTGGGACGGATCCTGCACCTCACCGGCCTGAGCACGGCCTTTCCCGTCGACGCCGACGTGGCGGCGTCCCTGCGGGCGGTGGCTCCTGCCCGTCCGGACTGACCGGGAGGCGTCGCCGCCCGGGCCGGACTGACCGGCCGGCGCGGGACCGGCAGGGTGACCGGCGGTCCCGCACCGGGCGACGGTCACGCGCGCCCGCGGCGTGGGAGATCTCGGCGGCCCGGACCTCCCCGCCGAGTCGGTGGTCAAGCGCGTCCGCGGCGCGGGAAGAGGGCGGCGAGCACGGCGCCCGCCAGGACGACGGCGGCGTTCACCGCCGTGGCGGTGGTGACCGCGTCCAGCACGGTCGCCCCGGGCACGCCCGTCCTGGCGGTGACGACAGCATTCACAACGGTGCTCATGACAGGGATGCCCATGGTGATGCCGACCTGCTGGGTCATGGTGGCCAGGCCGGTCGCCAGCCCCTGCTCCCCGTCGGGCAGGCCGCCGGTGGCGGTGATCATGAAAGCGACGATGGCGACCATGTTGCCGACGCCGCCGACGAAGGTGGCGGCCAGGAACAGGGGGAGCCAGCTCCGGTCGTCGCCGAGGGCGACCAGGGCGAGGGTTGCGGCGGCCTGGACCGCGAAGCCCGTCACCAGTGAGGCGCGGGTGCCGAGACGGCCGACCACGCGGGCGGCCGTGACGCCGCCGACGACGGTGCCCGCGCCCAGGACGCCGAAGGCCAGACCGGTGGCCAGCGCGGAGTAGCCCAGCACCTTCTGCAGGTAGAGGGTCATGAGGAAGACCAGCGAGGTCTCGGTGAGGAAGGCGATCAGGCCGGCCAGGTTGCCCCAGACGACGGTGGGACGCCTGAGGATCCGCACCGGGACCAGCGGCGTCGCCGCGCGGGCCTCGACGGCCCAGAACGCCACGAGCAGGACCGCGCCCAGAGCCAGGGAGCCCAGGGCCACAGGAGAGGCCCAGCCGTGCTCTCCCGCGTCGGTCAGGCCGTAGACCAGGGCGAGCAGCCCGACGGTGACGGTGAAGGCGCCGGGGACGTCCAGCCTGGCCCGTTCGGCGGGGCGCGACTCCCTGATCAGGAAGGGGGCCGAGACCAGCACGGCCAGCGCGACCGGGACGTTGACGAGGAAGGCCCATCGCCAGCTCAGCAGGTCGGTCAGGAGACCGCCGAGGACGGCGCCGGAGGTGAATCCGGCCGACATCAGGGCGCCGTTCAGGCCCAGGGCCCTGGAACGCAGCGGCCCCTCGGGAAAGGCCGTGGTCAGCAGGGCCAGCCCGGCGGGGGTCACCGCCGCGGTGGCGAGGCCCTGGGCGACGCGGGCGGCCAGCAGCACCGACGGCGTGGTGGCCAGGCCGCCGACCAGGGAGGACAGGCCCAGTACGGCCATGCCCGCCAGGAACAGCCGCCGCCGCCCGAACAGGTCGGCGACGCGGCCGAAGAGCAGGGTGAACCCGGCGGCCGACAGGGCGAACGCGGTGACGATCCACTGCAGGTTCGCCAGCGAGAACCCCAGGCCCCTGCCGATCACCGGCAGGGCGACGCCCAGGATGGAGAAGTCGACGGCCAGCATGAACTGCGCGCCGAGCAGGAGCACCAGGAGCAGGCGTTGTCGTCCGGTCATCCGTTCCCTGGCGGGGGCGGGCCGTACGCGGTCGAGGGTCGTCATGTCGTGGGGTCCTTTCCGGAGGGGTGTGTCCGAGAAGGAGCCTGCGCCGGGGGGCCCGGCCTACCCAGCCCTCCGTCTCACGTACGCTCGCGTTTCCTACCACTGGCAGGGACAGGCAGCCGTCCGCCCTCTCGGGCAGACTCGTCTCCATGGACACACCCGCCGAGTTGGGAGACTTCCTGCGCACCCGACGCGCCCGGCTGCAGCCCGAGGACGTCGGCCTGGTCAGCTACGGCGCGCGCCGCCGCGTCCCCGGTCTGCGCCGTGAGGAGCTGGCGCAGCTCGCCGGGGTCAGCGTGGCCTACTACACGCGCCTTGAGCAGGGGCAGAGCGGCAACGCCTCGGAGGGCGTCCTCGACGCGATCGCCCGCGCGTTGCGGCTGGACGAGGACGAGCACGCCCACCTGCGCGACCTCGCCAAGCCCAGGAGCCGCGACCGTCGCCAGGCGTCGCGCGCCGAGCACGCGAGGCCCGGCGTCCGGCAGCTCATCGCCGCCGTCGAGGGCGTTGCGGCCGTCGCCCTCGACAGGCGGGGCGAGGTGCTCGCCTGGAATCCGCACGCCCACGCGCTGCTCGCCGGGCACCTCGACCCCGGCGGCCCCGACCGTCCCGCCGACCGCCCCAACCTGTCGCGGATGCTGTTCCTCGATCCGCACACGCGGGAGCTGTACACCCGGTGGGAGGAGGAGGCGAAACGGTCGGTCGCGTCCCTGCGCCTGCTCGCGGGCCGTCACGCCGACGACAGGCGGCTGGCGGAGCTGGTCGGCGAGCTGACGATGAAGAGCCCGGAGTTCGCCGCCCTGTGGGCGCGTCATCCGGTGCACAACTGCGCCAGCGGCGTCAAGCACTTCCATCACCCGCTGGTCGGCCCCATGGAGCTGTCCTTCGAGATGATGCAGATGCCCGACGGGTCGGGACAGCGGGTGCTGATGTACAGCGCGGAGCCCAACTCCGCCTCGGAGGCGGCGCTGCGACTGCTGGCGGGCTTCGCCGTACGGCGCGGCACGGGCCCGCGGGGCGGCGCGGGGCCTGCGGACGGCGGGAGGCCGGAGACAGGGCTTTCCGGTGAGACGGGCCTTCCTGGCGACACGGCGGCAAAATACCCTGCACGGCATGACTGAGGTGGAGCTGCGCGGCTGGGGGCCGGGCGACGTGGAGGTCGTGATCGACGCGTTCGGCGCCCCGGACATGGCGGAGCAGGCGGCCCGGCCGATCGACACTCCCCGGGCGGCGCTGGAGTGGATGGGGATGTGGGGCTTCCGTGACGACGCCCAGGCGTTCGCCGTGGTGGTCGGGGGGCAGGTCGTGGGGAACGTCGCGGTGAGCGACATCGACTCCCACGACACCGGCTGGGTGTCCTACTGGACGGTGTCGCACGCCAGGGGGCGGGGGGTGGCGGTGGCCGCCGTCACGAAGCTGGCGGACTGGGCGTTCAGGGAGCGGGGACTGTTCCGGCTCGAGCTGGGGCACCGGACGAGCAACCGGGCCTCCTGCGCGGTGGCCACGAGAGCGGGCTTTCTGACCGAGGGGGTCGAGCGGGCCAAGCTGAGCCACGGCGGCGTCAGATACGACGTGGAGCGGCACGCCCGCCTGGCCACCGACTGACCCGCCGGAGCGCCGCGTTTTCCACGGCAAACCAAAGGCATCGCCAAAAAGTGGGAAATTTGTCCCTTGTGCGGCTTTTGTTGCCATCCGGGGTGTCAGGGCGTTTCGAACATCCCTCATTAAAAGCAGCGACATCCTGACGCTGCGCCCGGGAAGGGTCGCCGGGTCGCGCGCCGGCCCACGGCCGCCGCCCCCGACGGCGGAGGGCGATGACCAGGGATAAGAATGACCCGTATTCGGTGGAACATGGAGTTTCACCATGAACGGGAACCCGTGTCTCCCGGGACACGTCCTCATTGGCGAGAGGGGGAGACGAGCCATGGTGGACATCATCGCGGACATCGAGGGACTGACCCGGCCTGAGGCCGGTCTCGCGACACGGGCGGCGTTGGCCCGGGGAGGCGAGCTGGAGCGGGCGGGTGCGGTGCAGCTGGTCCGGTTCAGTCCGATTCTGGTCGTCGCGGAGGTCGACGACGGGGCCGCGTGCGTGCGGTTCCAGGTCGTCGAGGGCGACGTGCGCTGGCAGTGCTCCTGCGACTCGGGCAGGAACGGCGCCTTCTGCGCCCACTGCGTGGCGACGGCGTGGACGGTCGGCAGGACGACGGCCCAGCCGATGAGCAGGACGACGGCATAGCGCCGCGCCCGGGAGGGGGCGCCGGGACGCGCCGATCGCGCCCGTGCCGACGCTCGCCGTGCCGGCGTCCGGAGGCGCGGCGAACCCGGTGAGGGCACGCGGTCACCGCAGCGGCCGGCGGCCTACTGGTCGGCGGCCCGGCCGGCGGCCTGGTCGGCGGGCAGCAGGACCGACAGGAAGGACGCTCCGGGGGCGTCGTCGGTGACGGCGTCGAGGAGCACGGCCCTGATCGCCTCGTAGGCCGCGGGGTCGGCGGTCAGCAGCACCGACGGCCGCGACCAGACCAGCAGGTGCTCTCCCGGGGGCAGCCACGCCAGATCGGTCAGGCAGTCGTAGAGCGCGTCGAGGTTGTGCCCGAAGTAGTCGGGGAAGGAGAGCGCCTCGGCGATCGCGGACATCGCCTCGGCCGAGGTGGTGATCCCCGACCCGTCGACCCGGTGCACGACGGCGACGCCTTCGGCGGCACCGTCAGAGGCGCCGGCGGCGGCGCTCCCGGTCTCGGTGACCTCCGCGACCCCGGCGACCTCGGGAACCTCCGTCACCCTCGTGACCTTCGCGCCTCCCGACGCCTCCGCGATCTCGGTGGCCTGCGCGACCCCCGTGCCCTCCGCGGCCCGCAGGGTCCGCAGGGTCTCCAGGGCCCGCTGCCCCTCCTCGAACGTTCCTCTGGACAACGCCGGTCACCTCCGCACGTCGACGATGACGAAGGACCGATAGTGGTCGCCCGTGTAGTAGAGCTCCTCGGTTCCCCCACCGCTGACCAGCCGTCGTGCGCCTCGGTCGCGGCTGCCCGGCGTGGGGACGGTGTACTCGTGATAGTAACCCCGGCTCCTGACCGGCAGGAGGCGCTCCCGGTTCTGGAAGACCACGCCGTCGCGCGGGTAGGGGAAGGGGCCGCCGTTCAGGATGAGCCGCCAGGTCGCGGCGGCCTCGACCGGCAGGGTGGAGAGCGCCCTGGTCGACAGCGTCCCGGTTTTCGCGGGCCGGGCCGCGCCCGCACGCGGGCTCGGCGAGACGCGCTCGGCGCCGCCCGGCCCCGCGGTCGCCGCGGGTGAGGTGCGGGCGCGTGCCGCCTGATCGGTGGGGGCGCATCCGGTCAGCGACATCACGGCGGGCAGTGCGACGGCCGCCACGAACGCGGCGATTCCCCGATGTATCACCTGGCCAAGCTACCCGGGCGTTCGCCAGGAAAAACGGGAGAAGAAGTGTGATCACCGGCAAGGATTGGACAGACATTGTCTAGTTGTCAGACAATAGGGGCATGAAGCTCGCTGTCATCGGAGCCGCGGCGCTCTGGGGAACCGCAGGCACCGCGGGACTGCTCGCGGCGGGGGTCGACCCGATGTCCCTGGCCGCCGCCCGTCTGGTGTTCGGAGGCCTGGTGCTCGTGGTCGCCGCGCGCCGGGTCCTGCGCCTGCTGCCCCGACGCGGTCTGCTCCCGCTGGCCGCCGTCGCCGTGGCCGCCTACCAGCTCTGTTTCTTCGCCGCGATCAGCAGGACCGGCGTGGCCGTCGGGACCGTGGTCGCCATCGGCAGCGGTCCCGTCTTCACCGGCCTGCTGTCCTGGCTGTTCGACGGACGGCGGCCGACCGGACGCTGGGCCGGGGCGACCGCGGTCGCCGTCACGGGCTGCGCCGTGCTGACCGGCGGGGGAGGGCAGGTGCGCCTCGACGGCGTCCTGCTCGCGCTGCTCGGCGGCCTGCTGTACGCGTTCTACGCGGTGGCCGCCGCCAGGGTGATCGGCACGGGGGCTCCGTCCGACGCGGTGATGGCGGCGATGTTCGGCGGGGCCGCCGTCGTGATGCTCCCCGTCCTGCTGTGGACGGGAACCGCCTGGCTCGCCGAGCCGCGCGGCCTGCTCACCGCCCTCTACCTCGGCTGCGTCGCCACCGCGCTGGCCTACGTCCTGTACGGCAGAGGCCTGCGCGTCACCCCTGTCGCGACCGCCGCCACCCTCTCCCTCGCCGAGCCCGCGGTCGCCGCCCTGCTCGGCGTCGCGGTCCTCGGCGAGCGGCTCACCCTCCTGTCCACGGCCGGGCTGCTGTTGCTCGGCGCGAGCCTGGTGGTCGTGGCCCTGCCGGAACGCCGGACGCCCGGCCGTGCGGCCGGGCCGGCCGGGGTCCGCGACGCGGGAGATCGCGAGGTCGCGCCGGTCGGGCCCCACGGAGTGGAACGACGGCGTTAGGGTCGTTGACGTGACCCTCCAGTTCCATCCCGTCTCCGCCGTCAACGCCCTCGCCGACGCCCTGCGCCGTCGGCTGCTCTCCGGCGAGATGGCCCCCGGCACCCCCCTGCCGGAGCAGGAGCTCTCCGCCCTGTACGGCGTCGCCAGGCCGACGGTCAGAGAGGCCCTCGCCGTGCTCGTGCACGAGGGCCTGCTCAGGCGCGAACGGCACCGCAGCGCCCAGGTGGCCGAGGTGACCGTGGCCGACCTGGAGGACCTGATGTTCGTCAGGCGTCCGCTGGAGGACCTGATGGCGGGGGCGCTCGCCGGAAGGCGGGTCGAGGAGGCCGACGCGGCGCTGGCGCGGATGGCGGAGCTGCCGGAGGGGGCCCCGTGGTCCGACGTGGTCGCCGAGCACATGGCGCTGCACCAGGCGTTGATCGTGGCGGTCGGCAGTCCCAGGCTGGAGCGGCTTTACTCCGCGCTGGCGGCCGAGACCAGGCTCGGCATGGTACGGCTGCGCACGGTCTACACCGACCGGGAGGTGCTGATCGCCGAGCACCGGGACCTGCTCGACGCGATCGCCCTGGGACCGGCGGACGACGCCAGACGGGTCGTCGCGGCGCACCTGAACCACGGCTGGGGTGAGGCCTGAACCCTGTCCCTGGAGGGGGTTGACGGGGGCGGACTTGGGCGCCTCTCTTGCCCTTGGTGCCGTCAAGTGGTCACAATCGCGGCCATGCACGGCAATTCAGTGCCGAACTCCTATGTGTACGTCACGGAAGAAGGAGTGGCCCGCCATCACGCGGACGGCAGCGTCGACGCCCTCGCGTGGGAGGACGTCGTCGAGGTGCGGGTGGTGGGCGACACGGACTCGGACATCCTCTACATCCTGCTCGATCGCGGTGGCCAGGGGTGTGTGGTGCCCAGGTCGGCGACCGACACCGCCTTCGTGGCCAGGCTCCGCTACCTGCCCGACTTCGATGTCGACAGGCTCAGCGCGGCGGTCGACGCCGTGCCCGACGACGACGTCGTCGTCTGGCGCAGTCCCGAGCCGCCGCCGTCCTTCCCCGACTTCGAGTACGACTAGTGACACCTGCCTGGTCGGCGGCTGAGGCGACGGTCACGCAGTGAGTCCGCGCGGCTCAAACTCATGTTTGGACCGTTCCGTCAAGTTGTCGACTAGTACCCATGTCGTCCGATAGTGGACAGTAACCGTCTATTCCGCTCTTGATTATTGCTCCCTAGGATTTCCGTGGGTACCCACGCTCCTGATGCATTAGAGCAACCTGTCAACCAATGAAACAGGACGCACGTCTCGTTATCTGTTAATTCTGGGGCTCTTGGGTGGGGTGGGTGGTATGAGGGTGGGGACGAAGGAGCCCGCTGTCGTGCTCCTCGACGGTGCCGTGCGCACCGCTTCGAGTATGTGGACACGCTCCTATGCCCGGATTCTGCTGGCCGGCGACCTCGCGTGCGCGGTGACGGCCTGCGAGGCCGTCCTCGGTGTCCGGCTCTGGCTGGGCGATCACATTCCGCTGAACGAGGCGTTGCGGGGGCTGGGCCTCGCCCTGGCCTGGCCTTTCGCGTTGGCGGTCGTGGGCGCGTACCGCAGGCGGGCGCACACGGAGGGCACGGAGGAGTTCCGCGCGGTCTTCGACGCGGGGGTGGGGATCATCGCCCTCGTCGCGATCGGGGCCTACGCGACGCAGAGCAACCTCGCCAGGAGCTTCGTCATGGCGATGTTCCCCTGCGCGATGCTGCTGACGATCGGTTTCCGCTACCGGATGCGCAAGCGGCTGCACCGCCGCCGCGCGGCCGGGGACTACATGCGGCAGGTGGTCGCCGTCGGCCACCGGGAGTCGGTGCTCGACCTGGTGGTCCAGCTCCGCAGGCAGCCGCACCACGGGATGACGGTGGTCGCCGCCTGCCTGCCGCCGGGCGTCGACATCGTCGACGTCGACGTCGACGGGATACCGGTGCTGGGCGACTTCGCCGACGTCCCCCAGGCGGTGGCGAAGACGCAGGCGGACGCGGTCGCCATCCTGGCCTGTCCCGAGCTGGACGGCGCCGCGCTGCGCAGGCTCGCCTGGGAGCTGGAGACCGACAGGATCGACCTGTTCGTCGCGCCCGCGTTGATGGACGTGGCCGGTCCCAGGGTCAGCATCCGCCCGGTGGCGGGGATGCCGCTGCTCCACGTGGAGCATCCCGAGTTCGCCGGGGCCAAATACCTGCTGAAGAACCTGTTCGACCGGTGCGGCGCGGGATTCGCCCTGCTCGTGCTGGCGCTGCCGATGTTGCTGATCGGGGCCGTGATCAGGACGACCAGTCCGGGGCCCGCCCTGTTCCGGCAGACCCGGGTCGGCAAGGGCGGCAGGGAGTTCAGGGTCTTCAAGTTCCGGACCATGGTCAACGACGCCGAGGCGCACAAGCGGAGCCTCCTGGAGGAGAACGAGTTCGACGGCGTTCTCTTCAAGATCAAGAAAGATCCGCGCATCACCCGGGCCGGCGGCTTCCTGCGGCGCTACTCGCTGGATGAGCTTCCGCAGCTGCTCAACGTGGTCCGCGGGGAGATGTCGCTGGTCGGACCGCGTCCGCCGCTGCCCGACGAGGTCGCCCAGTACGGCGAGGACGTCCGCCGCAGACTCGTCGTCAAGCCGGGGATGACCGGCCTCTGGCAGGTCAGCGGAAGGTCCGACCTGAGCTGGGAGGAGTCGGTCCGCCTCGACCTGCGCTACGTGGAGAACTGGTCGCTCTTCCTCGACCTGCAGATCCTGTGGAAGACCTGGAGCGCCGTCACCCGCGGAGAAGGGGCCTACTAGCCGTGAAAGCACTCGTGCTCGCCGGAGGGGCGGGCACCCGGCTGCGGCCGATCACGCACACCTCGGCCAAGCAGCTCGTCCCGGTCGCGAACAAACCCGTCCTCTTCTACGGGCTCGAAGCCATCGTCGAGGCCGGGATCGACGAGATCGGCATCGTGGTCGGCGACACCCAGGCCGAGATCGAGGCGGCGGTCGGCGACGGCTCCGCGTTCGGCGCCCGGGTGACCTATCTGCGGCAGGAGGCCCCGCTCGGCCTGGCCCACGCGGTGCTCATCGCCCGTGACTACCTCGGTGAAGACGACTTCATCATGTATCTGGGCGACAACTTCATCGTCGGCGGCGTCAACGCCGTGGTCGACCGGTTCGTCAGCGACCGGCCCGACGCCCAGATCATGCTCACCCAGGTCGGCGACCCCCGGCAGTTCGGCGTCGCCGAGCTCGACGCCGACGGGCGGGTCGTCGGTCTGGAGGAGAAGCCCAGCGAGCCGAAGAGCGACCTGGCGCTGGTCGGCGTGTACCTGTTCTCCCCGGCCGTGCACCAGGCGGTCGCCGAGCTCAAGCCGTCGTGGCGGGGCGAGCTGGAGATCACCGACGCCATCCAGTGGCTGCTGGAGAACGGCAGGCGGGTGGAGAGCACCGTCGTGTCCGGCTACTGGAAGGACACCGGGAACGTCACCGACATGCTGGAGGTCAACCGGCTGGTCCTGGAGTCGGTCGAGCCCCGCGTCGACGGCCGGGTCGACGAGGCCAGCGAGCTGATCGGCAGGGTCGTGGTCGAGGCCGGGGCGCTGGTGGAGCGGTCCCGCATCGTGGGCCCGGCCATCGTCGGCCCCGGCGCACGCGTCCTGGACAGCTACGTCGGCCCGTTCACCTCGATCGCGGCCGAATGCCGGATCAGCGACAGCGAGATCGAGTACTCCATCGTGCTGCCCCGATCCTCCATATCGGGGGTGTCCCGCATCGAGTCCTCCCTCATCGGACACGACGTCGAGGTCACCCCCGCCCCCGCAACCCCCCGAGCCCACCGCCTCGTGCTGGGCGATCACAGCAAGGTCCAGATCAGCTCATGACAGAGCCTCTCCCGGGGGACGCCCCCGGTTCCCAGCGGGTCCTGGTCACCGGCGGCGCCGGGTTCATCGGCTCCCACTACGTCCGGGCGCTGGCCGAGGACGGGGTCGAGGTGACCGTTCTCGACAAGCTCACCTACGCCGGCAACCCGGCCAACCTGGAGGGCGTCGCCCACAGGTTCGTGCGGGGCGACGTCTGCGACGCCGTACTGCTGTCCCAGCTCGTGCCGGGGCACGACGTGGTCGTCAACTTCGCGGCCGAGTCCCATGTGGACCGGTCTATCGACGGCCCCGCCGAGTTCGTCAGGACCAACGTGCTGGGCACCCAGACGCTGATGCAGGCGTGCCTGGAGGCGGGCGTCCCCCGGGTGGTGCAGGTCTCGACCGACGAGGTGTACGGGTCGATCGCCACGGGCTCGTGGGACGAGGAGGCGCCGCTCAACCCCCGCTCGCCGTACTCCGCGTCGAAGGCGAGCGCGGACATGATCGCCCGTGCCTACGCGGTCACCTACGGCCTGCCGGTCTCCATCACCCGCTGCGGCAACAACTACGGGCCCCGCCAGTTCCCGGAGAAGGTGATCCCGCTCTTCGTCACCAACCTGCTGCGGGAGCGCAGGGTGCCGCTCTACGGCGACGGCGGCAACGTCAGGGACTGGGTCCACGTCGACGACCACTGCGCGGGCATCCGCCTGGTGGCGGAGAAGGGCGAGCCCGGCGAGGTCTACCACGTCGGCGGCACGGCCGAGCTGACCAACCTGGAGCTCACCGAGCGGATCCTCGCGGCCTGCGGAGCCGGACCCGAGATGGTCGAGCACGTCGAGGACCGCAAAGGCCACGACCGCCGTTACTCGCTGGACGACACGCGGCTGCGCGCGATGGGCTACGAGCCGAAGATCCCCTTCGAGGAGGGCCTGCGCGAGACCATCGCCTGGTACGTCGCGAACCCCGGTTGGTGGACCCCGCTGCTGGCGGGTCGCTGATGGCGCGTTGGCTGGTCACCGGCGCGGGCGGCATGCTGGGGACCGACCTGGTCGCCCGGCTCGCCGGTGAGTCCGGCGAGCAGGTCGTCGCCCTGGACCGCGCCGGGCTCGACGTCTCGGACGGCCGGGCCGTGCGGGCGGCGGTGCTGGAGGCGAAACCCGACGTCGTGGTCAACTGCGCGGGCTGGACGGCCGTCGACGACGCCGAGATCCGGGAGGAGGAGGCGCTCGCGGTCAACGGGCACGCGGTGCGGACCCTGGCGCTGGCCTGCGCCGACCTGGGCGCGCGGTTGATCCATCCGTCCACGGACTACGTCTTCCCCGGCACGGCGCGGGAGCCGTACCGGGAGGAGGAGACGCCGCGGCCGCTCAACGCCTACGGCCGGACCAAGCTGGCGGGGGAGCGGGCCGTGCTGGACGTCCTGCCCGAGTCGGGGTACGTGGTGCGCACGGCCTGGCTGTACGGCGCGACGGGGCACAACTTCGTCAGGACCGTCGTCAGGCTGGCCGGGCAGCGGGAGACGCTCGACGTCGTCGACGACCAGGTCGGGCAGCCGACGTGGACCGCCGACCTCGCCGACCGGCTGGTACGGCTCGGCCTGTCCGACGCGCCCGCGGGCGTCTATCACGGCACCAGCTCGGGCAGCACCACCTGGTACGGCCTGGCCCGCGAGATCCTCACGCTGCTCGGCTCCGACCCGGAGAGGGTCAGGCCCGTCTCCAGCGCGGCGTACGCGCGTCCCGCGGCCCGCCCCTCGTTCAGCGTGCTCGGCCACGACCGCTGGGCCGTCGCCGGACTGGCCCCGATCAGGGACTGGAAGGACGCCCTGCGGGCGGCCTGGCCGATTCCGGGAGCGTGATGTACCTCTCGGAGAGCCGCAGGGCCGACCCGGTCCGCGACCTGCCCCTCGACGGCCTCGACCCTGACGGGACCCGCGACCGGACCGGAGACGGCGCCGAGGCCGACGCCGACGCCGGTGAGGGGGCCGGTGAGGGGGCCGGTGAGGGCGCCCGTGACGGCGGGGACGCCGCGGGTCCCGCGCGCGGTCAGGACGCCGCCGTCGGCGGCCGGGTCCGCAGGGTGTTCACCGGGAACGTCCTGGCGCTGGGCATGGTCAGCCTCCTCACCGACGTCTCCTCGGAGATGGTCACCGCGGTCCTCCCGCTCTACCTGGTGTTCAACCTGGGGCTGAGCGCGCTGGAGTTCGGCCTGCTGGACGGGGTCTACACCGGGGCGAGCGCGGTGCTGCGCCTGGTCGGCGGGCACGTCGCCGACCGCTTCAGCAGGCGCAAGCTGGTGGCCGGGTTCGGCTACGGGCTCTCGGCGGTGTGCAAGCTCGGCTTCCTGGCCGCGGGCCGTTCGGTCCCGATGATCGGCGTGATGATCGGCGCGGACCGGGCGGGCAAGGGGCTGCGCACCGCCCCCAGGGACGCGATGATCTCCCTCAGCGTCCCGGCCGAGGCGCAGGGCAGGGCCTTCGGCTTCCACCGCGCGCTCGACACGGTCGGCGCGATGCTCGGCCCCTTCGCGGCCTTCGGCGTGCTGACGCTGACCGCGAACGCCTTCGACGCGGTGTTCGTGGTGAGCTTCTGCGTCGCGGTTCTCGGTGTCCTGGTCCTGGCCCTGTTCGTCAGGGAGGGCTCGGGCGGGTCGGTCCGCACGGCCGGAGCCGGGAGCGGGGTCTCGTTCGGGGCCGTCGCGGGGCTGCTGCGCCCCGGCCCCTTCCGCAGGGTCGCGCTGGCGGTGGTGCCGCTGTCGCTCGCCACGGTCAGCGACGGCTTCCTCTACCTGCTGCTCCAGCGCACGCTCGACCTGCCCGCGGGCTGGCTGCCGCTGCTGCCCGTCGCGGTCTCCGTCGCCTTCCTGGCCGCGGCCGTCCCGTGCGGCTGGCTGGCCGACCGGGTCGGCCGGTCGAGGGTGGTGCTGGGCGGTTATCTGGCGATCCTGGCCTGCTACGCCGTCCTCATGGCCGACCTCGGGACGGTGACGCTGGTCGTGGTCCTGCTGCTGCGCGGGCTGGCCTACGCGGCCACCGACGGCGTGATCAGCGCGCTGGCCGGGCCGCTGCTGCCGGGGCCGCTGCGCGCCACGGGCCTGGCGGTCGTGCAGACGGGCCAGGCGCTCGCCGCGATGGTCGCCTCGTGGGCGTTCGGCGCGCTGTGGACGCTGGCCGGTCTCACCGTCGCGCTGGTCGCGGCGGCGGTGCTGCTCCTGGCGGCGCTCGTCGCCGCGGCATTCGCCCTCAGGGGAGTCGGACAGGGCGAATGACACAGAAACCTTCAAGAACACAAAACAGTGATGTGCAGAATTAGATCTCTTTTTAGCAACATGTGTGACTCACGTCATCGTAGAGCGGTCCAATGGGGCTCGCCGATCCCGGGAGAGAGCTGGTCATGACCGCCGCTGAAGGCACGGCCGCCCGCTTCGGAGGCGACCCCGCGATCCGCCGGGAGATCCTCGGCACCAACCTCGACGCGCTCACCATGGACCAGGTCGTCGCCCGCTGCGTCGCGGCGGTCGGCGAGGAGCGCAGGCTGACGATCGGCGTGGTCAACGCCGCCAAGATCGTCAACATGCGCTCCGACGACCTCCTCAGGCAGTCCGTCGTCGACTGCGACCTGGTCCTCGCCGACGGCCAGTCCGTGGTGTGGGCGTCCGGGCTGCTCGGCCACCGGCTGCCCGAGCGGGTCGCGGGCATCGACCTGTTCACCGAGCTGCTCGCCGAGGGCGAGCGGCGCGGGCACCGGGTCTACCTGCTCGGCGCGACCCCGGAGGTCCTGGAGCGCACGGTCGCCGAGATCCGCCGCCGCCACCCCGCCCTCGCCGTCGCCGGATCGCGCGACGGCTACTTCACCGACGACGAGTCCGAGCGCGTCGCCGCCGAGATCGCCGACTCCAAGGCCGATCTGCTCTTCCTCGGCATCACCTCGCCGAAGAAGGAGATCTTCGTCAAGCGCTGGGGCGCGGCCACCGGGGCCTCGGTCATCCACGGGGTCGGAGGCTCCTTCGACATCCTGGCCGGGCACACCAGGCGGGCTCCGGCCCGCTGGCAGCGGCTCGGCCTCGAATGGTTCTACCGCCTGCTCCAGGAGCCGATGCGGCTCGGCCCGCGCTACCTCAAGACCAACGCGCGTTTCCTGCTCATGGTGGCCGCCGCCCGCCTTGGACGCCGCCGTCCATGAACGCAAGGACCCGCTGGATCGTCCTCACCGTCGCGACGCTCGTCCTGGCGGCCTCCGCGACGGCCTACCTCGTCTTCGCCACGGACCGCGCCGTGCGGACGGAGGCGGCCGCCGCGCTGCCCAAGGGGGAGATGACGCTGTCCGGGGAGGGGCTGCTCACCCTCGACGGCAGGGGGACGCTGACCAGGCAGGCGGGCGGGAGCCGTACCACGCTCGACCGGACCTGCGCCCGCTTCCACGCCGCCGTCTCGACCGCGGTGTGCATGATCACCGACATGGGGGCCAGGACCCGCTACTACGCGACCGTGCTCGACGGCTCGCTCCGCGAGACCCGCAGGGTCGAGGTGCCCGGGGTGCCCAGCAGGGCCAGGGTCTCGCCGAGCGGCAACATGGTCTCCTGGACGGTCTTCGTCTCCGGAGACTCCTACCTCAGCTCCGGCCTGTCCACCAGGACGGGGATCCTGGACACCAGGACCGGCAGGACGGTCCCCAGCTTGGAGGAGTTCGCCCTCTACCGGGACGGCAGGCGCGACACCTCGCCCGACCACAACTACTGGGGCGTCACCTTCACCGGCGACGACGACCACTTCTACGTGACGGTCTCGACCAAGGGCGAGTTCTACCTCGCCCGGGGCTCCTACGCCGCCCGCCGCGTCGACACCGTACGGCGCGGCGTCGAGTGCCCCTCCCTGTCCCCCGACCAGACGCGCGTCGCCTACAAGAAACGGACCGGCGACGCCTCCAGCCCGTGGCGGGTCCACGTGCTGGACCTGGCCTCGGGCAGGGACACCGCGCTCGCCGAGGACCACAGCGTCGACGACCAGGTGGCCTGGCTGGACGACGGCGCCGTCATGTACGCCCGGCTCGCCGGTGAACGCAGCGACGTGTGGACGGTCCCCGCGGACGGGACCGGAACGCCGAGGAAGCTGCTCGAAGATGCCTTCTCACCCGTATCCCTTGGGAGGACAAAGTGACCCGGAGCCGCCGGATCGCCCTGCTGGGCGCCGACGCCGACTTCGTTGCGGAAATGGCAGACCTCTCCGTCCGGGGGCTGCCGCCCGGATACGTCGACGGAGAGTTCGTCTTCACCCGCAGGGGAAGCAAGGCCGCCGACGGATCCTGGCGGGCCCTCCCCGAGGGCCGCAGCGTCCGCTACACCGCCATCGTCGCGCTCGGCCTGGCCACCCTCACCGCCTCGGAGCCCGCCCGCGTCCGTGAGGCCCTCGCGGGCGACGAGCTGTCCACCCTGGTCGGGCGGCTCGTCGAACGGCTTCCCGGCATCACGGGAGTCGGCGACGTCGCCCTGATCTGCTGGGCCGCCGCCGAGACCGGGCACGAGGGCCTGCCCGAGGCGATCCGCCGCCTGGCCGAGGTGGACGGGCGCGACGCCGCCGCCGAGATCGCGACCGTCGAGGCGTCGTGGGCGGTCGCGGGACTGGCCGCCGCGCGCGACGCGGGGGCGGACGTGGCGGAGCACTACGAGCGCGCCCGCGCCCGGCTGCTGGCCGGGATCGGCGCGGGCGGCCTCTACCCGCACGTGCTCGGCACCACCTCGCCCTGGTACCGCGGGCACGTCGGCTGCTTCGCCGACCAGGTCTACCCGATCCAGGCGCTGGCCAGGGCGGGGGACGCCGACGCGGTCGCCGTGGCCGACCGGGTCGCCGCGGGCATCTGCGCCGCGCAGGGCGAGGCCGGGCAGTGGTGGTGGCACTACGACTCCAGGACCGGCGCCGTCGTCGAGGGCTACCCGGTCTACAGCGTCCACCAGCTCGCCATGGCGCCGATGGCGCTGCTCGACCTCGCGGACGCCGGAGGCAGGCTCTGGCTGGACGAGATCGTCCTCGGCCTGCGCTGGATGCACGAGCGCCCCGAGACCGACGAGGCCATGGTCATCCCCGAGCTGGACCTGACCTGGCGGAAGGCGGCCAGGGAGGACCCGAAGAAGATCGTGCGAGGAGCCAGGGCCGCGGCGACCCGCCTGCGGGCGGGAGCCAGGCTCGGCGTCCTCGACCGGGTCTACCCGCCGGTGGCGGTCGACCGGGAGTGCAGGCCGTACGAGCTGGGCTGGCTGCTGTACGCCTGGCTGTACGGCGGAGCCTGATGGACCTGTCCGTAGTCGTCGTCACCTACCACTCCAAGGACTACGTCGGCGGCTGCCTCGACGCGCTGGCCGAGGCGACCAAGGGGCTGGAGGCCGAGGTCGTCGTCGTCGACAACGCCTCCTCCGACGGGACCGCGGAGACGGTGCGCTCCCTCGCGCCGTGGGCCAGGGTCGTCGCCAGGGACGTCAACGACGGCTTCGCCGGCGGCTGCCACGCGGGCGCCGACGTCGCCACGGGCCGCCACCTGCTCTTCCTCAACCCCGACGCGATCGTGTCCGCCGACACGCTGACCACGCTGCTGGAGTACGCCGGGCGTCACCCGGAGGCCGGCATCGTCGGCGGCCGTCAGGTGACCGAGAGCGGCGGGAGCGACCCGCGCTCCTGGTGGAACCGGCCCGACCTGTGGTCGGCGATCTGCTTCGCGGTCGGGCTCAGCACGGTCTTCCCCGGCAACCGCCTCTTCGACAGGGAGCCGCCGCGCGCCTGGTCCGGCGACCCCGAGGAGGAGTTCCCCGTGCCGGTGGTGAGCGGCGCGATGATGCTGGTCGAACGGAGGCTCTGGGACCGCCTCGGCGGGTTCGACCGCGCCTTCTTCATGTACGGCGAGGACGCGGACCTGTGCCTGCGCGCGGCGAAGGCGGGCTACCGGCCGAGGGTCACCGCCGCGGCCGTCTACCTCCACCCCGGCGGGATGTCCTCCAGCAGCGCGCGCAAGCTCCTGCTGCTGTTCACCGGCAAGGTCAGCGTGGTCCGCAGGCACTTCCCCCCGGGGCTGCGCCGGATCGGCGCGGGCCTGCTGCTGTTCGGGGTGTGGCTGCGGGCGACGATGGGCCGCTGGGTGGGCGGCCTGGACGCCGAACGGAGGGGCCGCCGCAGTGTGGGCGGTCAGGAGTGGTCTCAACTGTGGGCTGATCGCGCGAAGTGGCGCGCGGGTTGGAAAGGATCGCAATGACATCCATCGGACTTGCGGTGGTCGGGGCCGGCTACTGGGGCCCGAACCTGGTCCGCAACGCCCAGGCGGTGCCCGCGCTCGACCTGCGCTGGCTCTGCGACCTGGACGCGGCGCGGGCCGCCGCGGTGCTGGGCCGCTACACCACGGTCCGGGCGACCACCTCCTACGCGGAGGTGCTCGCCGACCCGGCGGTGCACGCGGTGGCCATCGCGACCCCGGCCGCCACCCACTTCGACCTGGCCCGCGCCGCCCTCGAGGCGGGCAAGCACGTCCTGGTCGAGAAGCCGCTGACCGCGACCCGCGCCGAGGGCGAGAAGCTGGTTGAGCTGGCCCGGGAGCAGGACCGGATCCTGATGTGCGACCACACCTTCTGCTACACCCCCGTCGTCAGGAGGATCCGCGAGCTGGTGCGCGGCGGGGAGGTCGGCGACATCCGGTTCGTCGACTCGGTCCGGATCAACCTGGGGCTGGTCCAGCCCGACGTGGACGTGCTGTGGGACCTCGCGCCGCACGACCTGTCCATCCTGGACTTCGTGCTGCCCGAGGACGTCCGCCCCGTCGCCGTCGCCGCCCACGCCAGCGACCCGATGGGCACCGGCAAGGCGTGCCTGGCCTACCTGACCGTCTGGCTGTCCAGCGGGGCCATGGCGCACGTCCACGTCAACTGGCTCAGCCCCACCAAGATCCGCACCACGGTGATCGGGGGCTCCCGCCGTACGATCGTCTGGGACGACGTCAACCCGGCCCAGCGCCTGGCGGTCTACGACAGGGGCGTCGAGGTCGAGGCGCTCGGCCCCGACGAGCGGCGTCAGAAGCTCATCTCCTACCGGACCGGCGACGTGCTGGTCCCCGCGCTTCCCGAGCAGGAGGCGCTGCGCAACATGATGACCGAGTTCGCCGACGCGATCACCGAGGGCCGGGCTCCGGTCACCGACGGGGCGGCCGGCGTGCGGGTGCTGACCCTGCTGGAGGCCGTCTCCCGCAGCCTGGAACTTGGAGGCATACGAGTGGAGGTCGAGGCGTGAAGCCCATCCCCCTGGTCGATCTGGCCGCCGCGCACGCCGAGGTGGCGGAGGAGGTCCGTGAGGGCTTCGAGCGGATCCTGGCGACCACCGCGTTCGTCAAGGGCGCGGAGGTGACCGCCTTCGAGAACGAGTACGCGGAGTTCTCCGGCGTCGCCCACTGCGTCGGGGTGGCCAACGGCACCGACGCGATCGAGCTGGCCCTGCGCGCGGCGGGGATCGGCGCGGGCGACGAGGTGGTGCTGCCCGCGAACACCTTCGTGGCGAGCGCGGAGGCGGTGATCAGGGCGGGCGCGCGGCCGGTCCTGGTCGACGTGGACGACGACTTCCTGCTGATGGACCCGGCGCGGCTGCCGGACGCGATCGGCCCCGCCACGGCCGCGCTGCTCCCCGTCCACCTGTACGGCCAGCTCGCCCCGATGGCCCCGATCCTCGACGTCGCGGGGCGTTCAGGCCTGACGGTCGTGGAGGACGCGGCGCAGAGCCAGGGCGCGCTGCAGGACGGCAGGGCCTCGGGCGCGCACGGACTGCTGGCTGCCACCAGCTTCTACCCGGGCAAGAACCTCGGCGCGTACGGCGACGCGGGCGCGGTCACCACCGGCTCGGCCGAGCTGGCCAGGGCGGTGCGGCTGCTCGGCGACCACGGCAGCGAGCGCAAGTACGAGCACGTGTCCTTCGGGGTCAACTCCCGCATGGACGGGCTCCAGGCCGTCGTGCTCAGGGCCAAGCTGCGCAGGCTCGCCGACGCCAACGCCCGCCGCCGCGAGGCCGCCGAGCGCTACGCCCGGCTGCTGGCGGACGTGCCCGGGGTCAGGCTCCCGGCCGTCGCCCCGGGCAACGAGCACGTCTGGCACCTGTACGTGGTGCGCGTCGAAGGCCGTGACGAGGTGATCGCGCGCATGCAGGAGCTGGGCGTGCACGCGGGCATCCACTACCCGGTGCCGGTCCACCTCCAGCCCGCATTCGGCGGCCTGGGGCACGGCCAGGGGGACTTCCCGGTGACCGAGCGGGCGGCGGCGGAGATCCTCTCGCTGCCGATCTACCCGCAGATCACGCCGGAGCAGCAGGAACGCGTCGTGGAGGCGCTGACGAAGGCGTTGTGACCCCTCCCGGTGGCCCCTCCCGGTGATCTCGCCTCCCGGCGCGGGGTCACCGGCCGGTCAGTGAGAGGGGCGGTGCGTCCCGGACGGTCCCTCGCCTGTCTCCGCGTCCTCGCGCGGGGTCATCCCCGGCTGCTCTCGTCACGCAGCCAGGTGGTGAAGTCCCCGGACCGCACCGCCCTGCGGGCGCGCGCCCTGGCGGCGAGCGTCACGGCGAGGAAGAGGACCAGGTGCGGGGCGAGCCACGGCGCGCTCCGCACCACGCCCAGCAGGTCCCCGACCGAGGTACGGCCCCCGCCCTGCCCGCCTGCGCCCTGCCCGCTCGCGTTCTGCCCGTCGGCGGTCCATCCGTCTCCCGCCTGCCCGCCCTCGGCCCGCTCGCCGTCCGTCGCCGTCCCGGGAGCCCGCGCGCCCGTCCGCGTGCCCTCGAGCTCGGCGACGCTGGTCACCGCGCGAACCCTGCGGCGCATCAGGTCGCCGAACGTCCTGGGCGGGTGCACCACGACGGCCACGTTTCGCACCACCATCCGCTCCGCGGGGGCGAAGGCGTTCGAGGCGGCCAGGTCGTCCGCCATCACCTGGGGCAGCGCGTTCAGCCTGGCGTTGCCCTCCGCGCTCACCGCGATCACCCCCCGGCCGAACAGCCCCGCCCGCACCTCGGGCAGCCGGGTCCAGACGGCGTAGTACCACCGGACCGGCCAGGCGCTGCCCGCGAGGGCCAGGCTCCGTTCCGGGGCGGCGGCGTGCACCCCCGGCTTCTCCAGCTCGGCGCGGAGCGCCCTGATCCCGGCCGTGCCGATCTCCACGTCGGCGTCCAGGTAGATCCGGGGGAAGGCCGTCACCGCCTCGTCCCCGAGCCGCAGGGCGTGCCGCTTCGACGGGACGGGGGAGTCGAGCACCTGGACGGCGTCGCCGTACCGGCGGGCGACGGCGACGGTGTCGTCGGTGCAGCCGTTGGCCACGACCACGATCTCGAATTCGCCGGGAGCGGCCTCCGCGAGCAGGGCGTCCAGCAGTCTCGGCAGGACCTTCGCCTCGTTGTGCGCGGGAATGACGATACTTGCGGCGGTTGGGCTCACAACGTTGGAGTATGGTCCCCCGAGGTTACCGCTGCCACCGAGACCGCGCATTCCGGAGGACACCGTGTCGCAAGCCCGCATCCACCCCAGCGCCGACGTCGATCCCGAGGCGGTCGTCGGCCCCGGCACCTCCGTGTGGCACCTCGCGCAGATCCGGGAGAAGGCCGTGCTCGGCGGTGACTGCGTCATCGGCAGAGGCGCCTACGTCGGCCCCGGCGTCAGGATCGGCGACCGGGTCAAGCTGCAGAACCACGCCCTGGTCTACGAGCCCGCGGTGCTGGAGGACGAGGTCTTCGTCGGGCCCGCCGTGGTGCTCACCAACGACCTCTACCCGCGCTCCGCGGACGTCGACGGAGCGCTCAAGCGGGACGGCGACTGGCACGCGGAGGGGGTCGTGGTACGGCGCGGCGCCTCGCTCGGCGCCCGCTCCGTCGTCGTCGCGGGGCGGTCGATCGGACGCCACGCCCTGGTGGCCGCCGGAGCGGTGGTCACCAAGGACGTTCCCGACTTCGCGCTCGTCGCGGGGACCCCCGCCCGCAGGATCGGCTGGGTCGGCCGGGCGGGTGTGCCGTTGCGGCAGGTCAGCGAGGGGGAGTGGCGCTGCCCGCAGACAGGTGAGGAGTATCTGGAACACGAGGGCGAACTCACCGAAAAAACCCCGGGGGGTAAGTAAACGTTCTGATCATCTCTGGCGTCCCACGTGTGATTCAGAAGTTGAGTATCTCGTGGGTCTCGCGTGCGCATCGTCCGCAGGGGGCTATGGCCGCCGCGCATCATGAGCTCCCGACGAGCTCCCGTGAAAGGTGCTGTTATGCGGGCGCTGCGTCTGTTGGGAACCTGGTTGGTCGCCGTCGCCGTCGCGACGACGACGGTCCTCGCCCCCACAGCCTCCTCGGCCTCGGCCAGGAACGTCGATCCGTGCGGTCCCGGCGGCAATCCCATCGTCTGCGAGAACGGCAAGACCGGCTCGCCGCGATCGGAGTGGGACCGCAACCTCACCCGGGGCGACACGATCGAGGGGTTCGCCACCGAGATCAGCGTCAACCTCGGGGAGACCGTCAGATTCAAGATCAGGACACCGGCGACCGGGTACCGGCTCGACATCTACCGGATGGGCTACTACAACGGCGACGGCGCGCGCAAGGTCGACACGGTCCTGCCGTCCGCGACCCTGCCGCAGACCCAGCCCCCCTGCCCGACCGACGCGAACACCGGCCTGATCGAGTGCGGGGGCTGGGCCGAGTCCGCCTCTTGGCACGTTCCGGCGGACTTCGTGTCCGGCGTCTACTTCGCCCACCTGGTCAGGACCGACGAGGGCGAGGACGGCGACGACAACCACATCGTGTTCGTGGTCCGCGACGACGCCAGCCACTCCCAGATGCTCTTCCAGACCTCCGACACCACCTGGCAGGCCTACAACGACTGGGGCGGCAACAGCACCTACGGCGGCAACAGCGCCATCGCGCCAGGGCGCGCGGTGAAGGTGAGCTACAACCGTCCGTTCGCCACCAGGACCGGCACCCCGTGGGGCCGTGACTTCGTCTTCGCCAACGAGTACCCGATGATCCGCTTCCTGGAGGCGAACGGCTACCCGGTCAGCTACACCAGCGGCGTCGACACCGACCGCAGGGGCAACCTGCTGGCCAACCACCAGGTGTTCCTCTCGGTCGGCCACGACGAGTACTGGTCGAAGCAGCAGCGGCTCAACGTCGAGGCGGCCAGGGACGCGGGCATGCACCTGGCCTTCTTCAGCGGCAACGAGGTCTTCTGGAAGATCCGCTGGGAGAACAGCACGGACGGGGCGGGCACGCCGTACCGGACCCTGGTCGTCTACAAGGAGACCAAGGCCAACAACAAGATCGACCCGTCCTCCCAGTGGACCGGCACCTGGCGTGACCCCCGCTTCAGCCCGCCCGCGGACGGCGGCAACCCGGAGAACTCCCTCACCGGCCAGTTCTGGACGGTCAACTGCTGCTCCAACGACATGAAGGTGCCCCCGGCCGACGGCAGGATGCGGCTCTGGCGGGGCACCCAGGTGGCGGCCAACAGCGCCGCGAACCAGACCACGACGCTGCCCGAGGGCGTGCTCGGCTACGAGTGGGACGAGGACCCCGACAACGGCCACCGGCCCGACGGGCTGTTCCGGATGTCCACGACCACCCACATCGTGCCGCAGAAGATCCAGGACTTCGGGTCGACCGTCGCGCAGGACGAGGCGACCCACCACCTGACCATGTACAGGGCGCCCAGCGGCGCGCTGGTCTTCGGCGCCGGAACCGTGCAGTGGTCGTGGGGCCTCGACGACAACCACGACGCCTACGACACCGTCCCGACCGACCCGAGCATGCGTCAGGCGACCGTCAACCTGCTGGCCGACATGGGCGTGCAGCCCGGCTCCCTGCAGGGCGGGCTGACCGCCGCGACCGCCTCGGCCGACACCGTCGCGCCCACCGCGACGATCACCGCCCCCGCCGCGGGGGCCGCGCTGAACAACGGCGACACCGTGACGATCCAGGGGACCGCCGCCGACACCGGCGGCGGCAGGGTCGCCGGGGTCGAGGTCTCGACCGACGGCGCGACCTGGCACCCGGCGACCGGCAGGGAGAGCTGGACCTACACCTGGCGGGTCTCCGGCCAGGGCAACGTGACGATCAGGGTCAGGGCCGTCGACGACAACGGCAGGCTGAACGGGACCCCGACCACCCGCGCCGTCAGCGTCTCCTGCCCGTGCGGCCTGTTCGCCGAGGACTTCGTCCCGAAGAACGCCGCCGACGTGTCGAAGGTCCCGCACGAGCTGGGCGTGAGGTTCACCTCGACCACCTCGGGCTGGATCTCCGGCGTGCAGTTCTACAAGGGGACCGGCAACACCGGCAACACCGTCAGCCTCTGGGACGCGACCTCGGGCGACCGGCTGGCCACCGCCTCCCTCGACGCCGCCAACCCGGTCCCCGACGGCTGGGTCACCGTCGACTTCTACGAGCCGGTCCAGATCGCGGCGAACACCGCCTACGTCGCCTCCTACTACGCCCCCAACGGACGCTTCGCCACCGACCCCGAGTGGTTCCAGTACAAGGCCACCGTGAACGGGCCGCTGACCGGTCCGCGCAACGCGGCGAACGTCCCCAACGGGGTCTACCTCAAGAGCGAGTCCGGCTTCCCCAGCCAGACCTACAACGGCGCCTCCTACGGCGTCGACGTCAGCTTCAGCCTGGTCAAGCCGCCGGACGTGCGGGCTCCCCGGCCGCTGTCGTCGACCCCGTTCACCGGCGCGTCGAGCATCCCGGTGACGGCCAAGCCCACGATCACCTTCAACGAGCAGGTGAACTCGGCCCAGGTCGTCGTCAAGGACGCCTCGCAGATGACGGTCGCCGGGACCGCGGCCATGGACGCGGCGGGCAAGGTCCTCACCTTCACCCCGAACGCGCCGCTGTCCCCCGGTGTGCTCTACACCGTCAGCGTCAGCGGGGCCAAGGACGCCGCGAACAACGTGATGACCGCCTACAGCTACTCCTTCACCACCGCCAAGGCGTCGACGGCGGGCGTCTGCCCGTGCAGCCTCTGGGCGGACGACGTCCAGCCCCCGATCATGGGGGTCGAGGACGGCACCGCGGTCGCCGGTGACGGCGTCGAGCTGGGCATGAGGTTTACGCCGACCAAGAACGGCTTCATCACCGGCATGCGGTTCTTCAAGTCGAGGAACAACAAGGGCGCGCACGTCGGCGCGATCTGGAACGCGGCGAACAACAAGATCGGAGAGCTGACCTTCCAGGGGGAGAGCACCGAGGGCTGGCAGGAGGCCAGCTTCAGCGGCCCGATCCAGGTGGTCGCCAACCAGGTCTACACGGTCGGCTACCACACCACGACCGGCTGGTACTCCGCGCACTACAGCGGTTTCGTCAACCCGGTGACCCGCGGCCCGCTGCGCGCCCTGGCCCACGACCCGGGGAACGGGGGCAACGGCGTCTACTCCTACGGCGCCCACCAGCGCCCGACGACGGGCAAGGGGACGAACTACTTCGTCGACGTGGTCTACATGCCCGAGCCCGACACCACGCCCCCCGACCCCTCGGGCACCCCGGGGAACAACGCGACCAACGTGCCGGTGTCGGCGAAGCCGGTCGTCACCTTCGACGAGCCGGTCGCGCCCGGCTCGCCCCAGGTCCAGGTCACCGGCCCCGGCGGCGCCGTCACGGGCGCCGTGCAGCTCGACGCGCAGCGCAAGGTGCTGACCTTCACCCCGGCCGCGGCGCTCGCCGCCGCGACCGTCTACCAGGTGACGGTGAGCGGCGCGGTCGACGACTCGGGCAACGTGATGGCGGCGCCGAAGTCGTGGTCGTTCACCACCTCCGGTCTCACCGCGTGCCCGTGCACGCTCTGGGCCAGCGACGCGGCCCCCGCCGTGCCCGCCATCAACGAGACGGCGGCGGTCAACGTCGGCACGAAGTTCACCGTGACCACCTCCGGCTACATCGGCGGACTGCGGTTCTACCAGGGGCCGGGCAACACCGGGACGCACAAGGGCTCGCTGTGGAAGGAGAACGGCGAGCTGCTCAGCAGCGCGACGTTCGTCGACACGGGATCGACCGACCCGTGGAAGACGATCACCTTCCCCGGGGCGGTCGCCGTCCAGCCGGGCACGACCTACATCGTCTCCTACCACGCGCCGAACGGCGGCTACGCGCTCAACAGCGGCTACTTCACCGCCGCCGCGACGCCGATGGTCAACGGGCCGCTGAGCGCGTCGGTCTCGGCCGGGGTCTACGCCTACGGAAGCTGGCAGATGCCCGACCGGACCTACGGCGGGTCCAACTACTGGGTCGACCCGGTCTTCGTCACCTCGCCCGGGACCGACACGATCCCGCCCGGCGTCAACAACACCGACCCGCTGGACGGCGAGTCGAGCGTGCCGCTCGGGTTCGCCCCCAAGGTGACGTTCAACGAGGACGTCCAGCCGTCGACGCTGGGCCTGACGCTGACCGCGGGGAACACGCCGATCCAGGGAACCGTGTCCTACGACGCGCCCACCAGGACCGCGACCTTCACGCCCGGCTCGCCGCTCCCGGCGAACACGCCGATCACCGTGAAGGCCGAGGGCGTCAAGGACCTCGCGGGCAACACCATGCCGACCGAGCAGCTGACGTTCACCACCGCCAAGGCCGTCGGCGCGGGCTGCCCGTGCTCCGTCTGGTCCGACGCCGCCCGCCCCGTGCTGCGGGCCAACAGCGACACCCTGCCGGTCGAGGTCGGGATGAAGTTCCGCTCCGACGTCTCCGGGTGGGTCACCGGGGTCCGCTTCTACAAGGGACCCGGCAACACCGGCACCCACCTGGGCAGGCTCTGGAAGGCCGACGGCAGCCAGATGGCCACCGGCACCTTCCAGGGAGAGACGACCGCGGGCTGGCAGGAGCTTGTCTTCCCCATCCCGCAGCAGATCGACGCCAACACCACCTACGTCGTCTCCTACTACGCGCCCAACGGCCGCTACGCCTCGACGGGCGGAGCGTTCGCGAGCGCGGGAGTCGACACCCCGCCGCTGCACGCCCTGCAGGCCGGGATCGACGGACCCAACGGGGTTTACCGATATGGGGCCGGTGGTGGGTTTCCAAATGGCAACAGCACCGCGAATTACTGGGTCGACGTCGTATTCACTACACAATCACCGTGAAAGGGCAGATAGTGGCTAGCGTGGATCAGAATTCAGACGGGGATCTGATTGAAGGAAGCCGGTGCCTGATCACCGGCGGCGCGGGCACCATCGGCTCGACCATAGCCGACCAGCTGGTCAGGGCCGGCGCCCGCGAGGTCGTCGTGCTCGACAACCTCGTCAGGGGGCGCCGGGCCAACCTGGCCTGGGCCGAGGCCAACGGCCCGGTCACCCTCGTACAGGGGGACATCAGGGACCGCGACCTCGTGCGCGAGGTGATGGACGGGATCGACGTCTGCTTCCACCAGGCGGCGATCCGCATCACCCAGTGCGCGGAGGAGCCCAGGCTCGCGCTGGAGGTGCTCGTCGACGGCACCTACAACGTCGTCGAGGCCGCGGCCGACGCGGGAGTCCGCAAGGTGGTCGCGGCCTCCTCGGCGTCCGTCTACGGCCTGGCCACGGAGTTCCCCACTCCGGAGACCCAGCACCCCTACGACAACGACACCCTGTACGGCGCGGCGAAGACCTTCAACGAGGGTCTGCTGCGCAGCTTCCACGCGATGCGGGGCCTCGACTACGTGGCCCTGCGTTACTTCAACGTCTACGGCCCCAAGATGGACATCCACGGCCTCTACACCGAGGTGCTGATCCGCTGGATGGAACGCATCGCCTCGGGGACCCCGCCGCTGATCCTCGGCGACGGCACCCAGACGATGGACTTCGTGCACACCGAGGACATCGCGCGGGCCAACCTGCTGGCGGCCAGGGCGGACGTCACCGACACCGTGTTCAACATCGCCAGCAACGTCGAGACCAGCCTGCGCGGGCTGGCCGAGGCGTTGCTGCGGGCCATGGACGCCGAGGGCCTCGGGCTGGAGTTCGGGCCGCCGAGGGCGGTCAACGGAGTCACCCGTAGGCTCGCCGACATCTCCAGGGCCGCCGAGCTGCTCGGCTGGAAACCGGAGATCGGCCTCGACGACGGCCTGCGGCAGCTCGTCGCCTGGTGGAGTGCGGAGAAGGCCGCCGACGCCTCCTTCACCGGCGCCTCAGGGGAGGGCGCGTGATCCCGGTCATGCGCCCCTGGCTGGGCGAGGAGGAGGCCGAGGCCGCGGCGGCGGCCGTACGGTCGGGGTGGGTGGCGCAGGGGCCGAGGGTGGCCGAGTTCGAGCGGGCGTTCGCGGCGCACCTCGGCGTCGAGCACGCCATCGCCGTCTCCTCGTGCACCACGGCCCTGCACCTGTGCCTGATCGGCGTGGACGCCGGGCCCGGCGACGAGGTCGTCGTGCCGTCCCTGTCGTTCATCGCGACCGCGAACGCGGTGCGCTACGTGGGCGCGACCCCGGTCTTCGCCGACGTGGACCTGGCCACGATGAACCTCACCGCGGAGACCGTCGAGCCGCACCTCACCCCGAGGACGAAGGCGGTGGTCCTGGTCGACCAGGGCGGCATGCCCGCCGACCTCGAGGGCGTCCGCGCGCTCTGCGAGCCGAGGGGCGTCGCCGTGATCGAGGACGCCGCCTGCGCGGCGGGCACCCGCTACCGTGGCAGGCCCGCGGGCGCGGGAGCCGCGCTGGCCGCCTTCTCCTTCCACCCGCGCAAGCTGCTCACCACCGGCGAGGGCGGCATGCTCACCGTGGCCGACCCGGCGCTGGCCGTACGGCTGCGCCGCCTGCGCGAGCACGCGATGAGCGTCAGCGCGGCCGACCGGCACGCCTCGGCGCAACCGGTGTTGGAATCCTACGAGGAGACCGGGTTCAACTACCGGATGACCGACGTCCAGGCGGCCGTCGGGCTGGTCCAGCTCCGCAAGCTCCCCGAGATGGTCGCCCGCCGCAGGGAGCTGGCCGAGCGGTACCACAAGCTGCTCGACGGCGTCCCAGGTCTGGTCACGGCCGCGGACACCCAGGACGGCACCACCAACTACCAGTCGTTCTGGGTGCTGCTCCCCGAGGACTCCCCGACGGGACGCGACGACCTGCTGGCGCTGCTGGCGGCCAGAGGGGTCTCCGCCAGGCGCGGCATCATGGCCTCGCACCTGGAGGGCGCGTACGCGGGCCACCCGCACGCGCCGCTGCCCGCCACCGAGCGGCTGACCCGCGACTCGCTGATCCTGCCGCTCTTCCACCAGCTCACCGAGACGGAGCAGGACCACGTGGCGGCCGTGGTGCGCGAGGCGGTCGAGCGGTGATCCCCCAGGGGATCCAACGGCGGCTGACGCAGCGATTACAGACATACAGGGAGGTCCGGGAGCAGCGGCTCCCGGACCTCCGGGTCTCCGCGACGCCGCGCGGCGACGGCCCGGCCATCCGCTATCTCTGCCCGGACCTGAGCAGGCCGAGCGGCGGCATCAGGGCGATCTACCGGCATGTCGACACCCTGACCGCCGCGGGGTTCGACGCCGCCGTGCTGCACCGGCGCAAGGGCTTCTCCTGCTCGTGGTTCGAGCACCGGACCCCGGTCGTCTCCGCGGAGACCGCCGGACTGCACCGGGGTGACGTGCTCGTCCTGCCGGAGTACGCCGCCCCCGCGCTGGGGACGCTGCCCGAGGGACTGCGCCTGGTCGTCTTCAACCAGAACGCCTACAACACCTTCGCGCTGTCGCCGTTCGACGAGGTGCCGCGTGGCGCGCCGTACGCGGGGGTCCCGGCGCTCGAGGCGGTGCTGGCCGTCTCCGAGCCCAACGTCGCCTACCTGCGGTTCGCCTATCCCGACCTGTGGATCGAGCGGGTCCGCAACGTCGTCGACCCCGCGCTGTTCCACCCCGGCGACGCCGGGGGCGCGGGAGACACGGAAGGCACGGAAGGCACGGAAGGCACGGTGCGCGCCAGGCGGATCGCGCTGATGCCGCGCCGCAGGGCGGGCGACCTGGCCCAGGTGCTCCACCTGCTGCGGGCCAGGGGCGCGCTCGACGGCTGGGAGGTCGTGCCCATCCACGGCAGGTCGGAGGCGGAGACCGCGGCGCTGCTGCGGTCGTGCGCGGTCTTCTTCAGCCTCAGCCACCAGGAGGGCTTCGGCATGCCCCCCGCGGAGGCGATGGCCAGCGGCTGCTACGTGGTCGGCTTCACCGGGGTCGCGGGACAGGAGTTCTTCGACCCGGCGTTCTGCTCGCCGGTTCCTGAGGGCGACGTCCTCGCCTTCGCCCAGACCGCCGAGCGGGTGCTCGCCGAGGGCCCCGCCGCGCTCGCCGGGCGCGCCAGGGCGGCGGGAGACCACATCAGGGCGCGCTACGGGCCCGATCAGCAGCGTGAGGACCTCGTCGGCTTCTTCGGAAAGGTACTGGGGTGACCCGGATTCTGGTCGGACTGCACCACCTGGAACTCGGCGGCAGTCAGCTCAACGCGCTCGACCTGGCGACCTCGGTCCGCGACCTCGGCCACGACGTGCACGTCTTCGCGACCCACACCGCGAAGCCGGGACCGGTCGCGGACCTGGTCAGGGACAGGGGCCTGCCGCTGACCCTGATCCGGCACCGCCTGGTGCGGACCCGCCGCGCCATGCCGTGCCGCCCGGCCGTCGCCAGGGAGATCGGCAGGCTGGCCCGCGAGAAGGGGGCCGAGCTGGTCCACTCCTACGAGTACCCGCTGATCCTGGACGCCTTCTACGGCACGCGCCTGCCGCTGGTCGGCACCGTCTACGCGATGGGGGTGCCCTCCTGGATCCCGCGCCACGTGCCGGTCGTCGCCGGAACCGCGGCCATCGCCGACGAGGCTCGGGCCAGGGGCCAGTGGGCGGAGCTGATCGAACCGCCGGTCAACACCGACCTCGACGCGCCGGGCGCGGTCGACGGCGCGGCGTTCCGCGCCGAGTACGGCATCGCCCCCCGCGAGGTGGCGGTCGTCGTCGTCTCGCGCCTGGAGCCGGACATGAAGGCCGAGGGCGTCGAGCGGGCGATGGACGCCCTCAGGGTGCTCGGCCAGCGGGTCCGGCTCGTCGTCGTCGGCGACGGCCCCTCGTACGAGGCCCTCGCGCGCAGGGGGGCGCGGGTCAACGCCGAGCTCGGCCGCCACGCGGTGGTGATGACCGGCGCGCTCGCCGACCCCAGGCCCGCCTACGCCGCCGCCGACGTCACCCTGGGCATGGGCGGCTCCGCGCTGCGCGCGATGTCCTTCGCCAAGCCGCTGATCGTGCTGGGCGTGCGCGGTTTCGCCAAGCCGATGAACCCCGGCACCTGGGACTACTTCCAGACCCACGGCTTCTTCGGCTCCGGCCTCGCGCCGGGGGAACCCGACCTGACCGCCCACCTCGCCGAGCTGGTCGCCGCGCCCAAGCGCTGGGCCGAGCTGGGCGCGTGGTCCAGGGACCTGGTGGTCGGCCGGTACGGCCTCGCCGCCGCCGCGGCCACCCTGGACGACGTCTACCGCAGGGCGCTGGCCGCTCCCGCGGGGGCGTGGCTGCCGGTCGCCGCCCGCACCGCCGCGCACCGGGCCGCCGCCGAGGTCGCCCCGGTCGGGCTGCGCGCCCGGATCCGCCCGCTGCTCGGCCCCTCGTCCGGCGGGGCCCGCGCGTGAGCGGTGACCTGTGGGCCCGCGCCTCCTCGGCGCTCGGCTGGAGTTTCTTCAACACCATCGCCTCACGCCTCGGCACCCTGGCCATCGGCATCGTGCTGGCCAGGCTGCTCGGTCCCGAGCAGTTCGGCGTGTTCGCGGTCGCGATGGTCGCGCTGCTGGCCGTGCTGAGCTTCAACGAGCTCGGCGTGAGCCTGGCCATCGTCCGCTGGCCCGGCGAGCCGAGGGAGATCGTGCCGAGCGTCATGACGATCTCGATCGCCATGAGCACCCTGCTGTACGGGGTGAGCTACGTCGCCGCGCCCGCGTTCTGCGCGGCGATGGGCGCGCCCGAGGCGACGGACGTGGTGCGGACGCTCGGCCTGAGCGTGATCATCAGCGGCTGCGTGGCGACCCCGGCCGCGCTGCTCCAGCGCGCCTTCCTCCAGGGCCGCAGGACCATCGCCGACCAGGTCAACAACTGGCTCGGCGCGGGCGTGTCGATCGCGCTCGCGCTGGCCGGGTGGGGGGCGATGAGCCTGGCCGTCGGCCGGATCGCCGGGGCCCTCGCCTCGGGGGTGCTGTTCTTCGTCTTCTGCCCGGAACCGGTCAGGATCGGCTTCGACCGGGAGGTGGCGGGAAGGCTGCTCAGGTTCGGGCTGCCGCTCGCCGGGTCGAGCATCGTGGTGTTCGCGGTCACCTACGTCGACCAGCTCATCGTCGGCTGGATGCTCGGCCCCGCGGCGGTCGGCCTCTACGTGCTTGCCTTCAACCTGTCCAACTGGCCGGTCGGGGTCTTCTCCCAGCCGGTGCGGCAGGTCGCCCCCGCGGCGTTCGCCAGGCTCCAGGACGACCCGCCCGCCATGCGCTCGGCCTTCCTGGCCGCCTTCGGGCTGCTCGCCGCGATCACGCTGCCCATGTGCCTGCTCATGTCCGGCGCGGCCAGGCCGATCATCGGGTTCGTCTACGGCGAGCCGTGGCTCGGCGCGGCGGGCGCGCTGGCCTGGCTGGGCGTCTTCGCCGCGCTCAGGGTGCTCTACGAGCTGATCTACGATTTCTTCGTGGTCCTGGCCAGCTCGCGCGTCGTCTTCACCGTGCAGGTCGTCTGGCTCGTCGCGCTGCTGCCCGCGCTGTTCGTCGGCACGAGCCAGTGGGGCGTCGCCGGCGCCGCCGCCGCGCACGTCGCGGTCGCCTCGCTGGTCGTGCTCCCCCTGTACCTTCGGGAACTGCGCAGGGCGGGGCTGGGGGTCGGCGCGATGGCCTCCAGGGTCGTGGTGCCGCTGGCCGCCGCCCTGGCGGTCGGAGGGACGGCGCTGGCCGTGCAGAGCGTGATGACCGACCGGTTCCTGATCCTGGTGGTCGCGAGCGTCGTCGCCCTGGGCGTGGTCGGGGTGTTGATGCTGAGGATGCGGCCGGTGCTGGCCGGATTGCGGGGGACGGGATGAGGGACCTGCTGATCGTCGGCAGCGGAGGGTTCTCGCGGGAGACCGCCGAGCTGGTCCGCGCGATCAACGACGCCGGGCCCGCGTGGCGGCTGCTCGGCTTCCTGGACGACGACCCCGCCAAGCGGGGCACGCCGGTCCAGGGCTTGCCGGTGCTCGGCCCGGCCGAGGCCGTCCACGACCACCCCGCGGCCCAGGTGGTGGTCGGCATCGGCAGCCCGAGGGACAACACGGCCCGCGAGCGGGTGACCGGACGGCTCGGACTGCCGCCGGAGCGGTACGCCACGCTGGTCCACCCGACGGCCGTCGTCTCGCGCAGCTCGACGCTCGGCCCCGGCACCGTGGTCGGCGCGCTGACGGTGCTCACCGCGTCGGTCACCGTCGGCGCCCACGTCGCGATCAGCCCGCACGTGGTGCTCACCCACGACGACGTGGTCGAGGACTTCGTGACCTTCGCCGCCGGGGTCCGGGTCGCGGGCGCGGTGCGGATCGGCGCCTGCGCCTACGTCGGCGCGGGAGCGCTGATCAGGGAGGGGCTGACCGTCGGGGCCCGGTCGCTGGTCGGCATGGGGGCGGGCGTGGTGAAGGACGTCCCCCCGGGCGAGGTGTGGGCGGGCACGCCCGCCAGGTTCCTGCGGGCCAACTGAACGCCGCGCCCGACGCGGAACGCGCCGGGCGCGCGGTGACGCCGCCCCCGAACCCCGCCGCCCTTCGCCGCGCCGGGGTGCGGGGCGGCGCGTTCTCCGGAGCCCGCCGTCCTTCACCCCGCGGGGCGGGCGCCGCCGGACTCGACGGTCAGGCGAGCGCCGTCGAGGCCGCGCAGAGGATCGCCAGGAACGCGGCGGTCCCCGGGGTCGGGTCGTACTCCCCGGACAGCATCCGCGCCAGCCACTCCTGACGCACCAGGCCGGTGCCGAGCGCGGGCTCCAGCAGTGACGGCTCGGCCCGCCAGTGCGCGACCAGCAGCGCCACCATGGTCGGCTCGCCGACGCCGGGGTTGCCCGAGCGCCTGATCCGCTGCCTGGCCTTGCGCGCCGCGCGCAGCCCCAGGTCCAGGCCGAGCCGCGCGGCCCGCACCGGCTTCGGGGCGAACAGCGTCACCGGGCGCAGACCGGTGTCCAGTGGGATCCTGGCCAGGTCGGGAGCCAGGCGGTCCAGCAGCATCGCGTTGTAGCGGGAGTAGAGCTTCACCGCGGGGTCCATGGCCCTGGCCTGCTCCACGAAGGCGGGGTGCAGCATCGGGCTGAGCGTGGTGTAGCGCGTGCAGGCCGTGCTCAGCGTCGCGCCGACCATCCGCTGGGTGCGCTCGTGGAAGTAGAACTCGTCGGTCGAGGAGAGCCAGTCGGTGCGGTAGCCCGCGAACATCTCCCTGAGCCTGCGCATCGTCGAGGCCTTGGTCTCCGCGGCGAAGTCCCCGGTGAACATCTCCGGGTCGGCGTACTCGACGCTGAAGATGCGCCACTCGGCCAGCCTGTCGACCAGCTGCGGGGTCGGCCCCGGGTGCTGGCGCTGCCCCAGGTAGTAGAACGCCCGGGAGAACTCCCCGCCGAACCCGTTGATCCTCGGCTCCCTGGGAGCCTGCGCCTCGGCCCACTCCTGCACGGCCAGCTGGACCGGGTTGTTGATCCCCCCGGTCGACAGCGCCGCGGCCGTCACCAGCTCGTGCGCCCGCGCCGGAGTGAGCCCGGCCATCCGGTCCATGTCGATGACCTGGCGCTCCAGCCGGTAGGCCGTGGCGATCCTGGTGGCCAGCTCCTGGTCGCGGGACTCGACGGAGGCCAGGGTGAGCGCGCGCACCTGCCGGCGACGCCCCTCGGGGACCGCGGCCAGCAGGATCCGCGAGTCAAGGCCGCCGGACAGCTGCAGCACCGCGTCCGGGTGCTCGTCGAGCAGCCGCTCCATGTTGTCGCGCAGGATCCGCGCGGCGCGCCGTACGGCCTCGGCCAGGTCGGTCGTCGGCGGATGCCCGGGACTCTTGTACGGCGTCAGCGTGGCCCTGCCCTCCGACAGGCGCACCACGTGTCCCGCGGGGATCTTCCGCACCCCCGCGTACGGCGTGTCCGTCCCCAGGTGGTGGCCGATGAGCCGGTAGGCGCCGAGCACGTCCAGGTCCAGGCCGCCGCCGGTCAACCGGGCCAGCGACGTCGGCGAGGTGGACAGCGCCGCCCAGCCGGGTCCCTCCGCGAGGTACAGGTGCCGCATGCCGAGCTGGTCGACCGCGGCCAGCAGGGCGCCGTCCTCCTCGGCGAGCACGGCGGCGAACGGCGCGGCCAGGTCGCCCAGCTCCCGCCCCTCCCGGATCCTGCCGGTCAGCTCGGCCTCGGACATCGGCCGGTAGTCGTGGTCGTGCGCCCCCTCGACCAGTGAGTACAGCGGGCCGGGCGTGGCCGACCAGACCTCGCCCGCGCCGCCGGGCAGCGGGCGCCTGACCGCCCCGGGGAACGGGGGCGTGCCGTCGGAAAGGGGCGAGACGCCCCGCGGGCCCGTGGACACCGCGAGGAGAGGCGCCGCGAGGGGCGCCGGGGGAGTCGTCACGGAAAGAGCCTCCGGAGAAGAGGGGCGACCCTCCGCCGGGCCGTCTCCAGCCCGCGCATGACCTGGCCGCCGGGGCCGCCGGCCAGGTGGCGCACCGGGACGCCGAACGCCCTGGCCTCGAACCTGCGGGCCGCGAGGGCGGCGTAGACGGCGGAGGTGGTGGGCGGGGAGCCGAGGGAGAGCCGCATGGTCAGGGGGAAGATCTGGCGGCGGTTGTGGAAGTCGAGGGTGGCGAAGCCCGGCAGCCCGGCCTCGCGGGCCAGCCGCAGGGACTCGGGGTTGGCCACGATGCCGTCGTACTTGCGGTTCCACACCTCGACCGCGGTGAGCAGCGGGACCCAGTCGGGGTCGAACCTGCTCCAGGCGTCGCGCCGGTGCGGGTGGGCGAGCACCGCCGTTCCCCCCGCCTCGGCGACCTCCTTCAGCAGGTGACCGGTGTGCAGTCCGTCGCCGAGGAACGGCAGGCCCTCGCCCCAGACCGGGACGTGGATCAGGTTCTCCGCGTCGCCGTACTCGATGCCGGGGACGAACAGCAGGCCCGGGGCGCTGGCCTCGGCGCAGGCCTGCCGGTACTCCTCCCACTTGGCGGCGGAGAAACCCCGGCTGTGCTCGCTGGTGAGCACCACGCCGACGCCCTGGCGGCGGAACAGTCTCGCCAGGCGGGCCAGCGGCCACGAGCCGTCGTCCGACCACTCGGAGTGCACGTGCGCGACGGCGCTGACCTTCATCGACCGCTCCTGACGAGCTGGGTCCGCAGGGTGGCGAGGGTGTCGGCCGCGAAGACGCCGAACTCGCCCCGTCTGCGGTTGTAGAGGCGCTGTCCGCGCCGGGGGGTCAGCACGGCCAGGACCGTGCCCAGCCGGGGCGCGCCCCCCTTGGCCAGCACGGCGGCCAGGTGGACCAGGTCGCGGCCGAGGTGGCGGGCGGTGAGGTGCGGGGGGTCGACCGGCTCGGGAGGTTCGAAGCCGGGGTCGAGCCGGGACCGTACGGCCCAGGCGGGGTAGTGGTAGCCGCGGGCGACGGCCAGGGCCATGCTGCCCCAGGCGCGGCCGTTCAACTCCATGAACCAGGGCACCCCGGCTGAGTCCCGGAGAAGCTCGATCATGAAGATGCCGCGCCAGCCGCTCTCCTTGACGAACGCCTCGACCGGCGCGCGCAGTTCCACGGCCAGCGGGATCGACCTGCAGGCGCTGGAGCCCGAGCCGCGCGGGTTCATCATCCGGACCCGGCGGTGGGCGCTCAGCGCGTGGACCCCGGAGTCGGTGGCCAGCCCGAAGACGCCCTCGCCGACGCCGCCGAGCACCGACTGCACGAGCCTGGGCTCGGCCACGCGGGAGACGTCGGAGGTGATCCGCCCCGTCGGACGGGTCAGCACGCCGTCCTTGAGGGCGACGGCCAGCGCGGGCTTGACCATCCACGGTCCCCTGGCCCCCGTCTGGGGCACCGCGAACCCCGCTCGCTCGGCCAGGGCGAGCTGCCGCTGCTTGTCGAGGGCGAGACGGGCGTGGTCACCGGTCGGCCCGGCGACCGGTGCGCCGGGGACCCGGTCGCAGACCCAGACGGCGTGGTCGTCCAGCGGCAGCACCGCGGCGGGGGCCAGCTCGTCCACCAGCCGGGCGACGTCGTCCGCGCACGCCTGCGCGTCCCGCTCGGGGGCGGTGACCTGGTGGCAGGTCACCTTCCCGCTGCGGGCGACGGCCGGGCGGGACCCGGCCCGCGCGAACACGTGGACCTCGAACCCGTCGTCGTGCAGGGACCAGGCGGCCTCGGGGGCGGCCAGCGCGTCGGCGAAGCCGATGAGCACCCGCATCCGTCACCGCCACCGCTTGTATCGGGCCATGACCGCCGCGCGGAGCCGTGCCGGGGGAGAGGGATCCGCGAGGATCTCCCGCCGGACGCTGTCCAGGGTGTCGGCGCGGGTGACGCTGTAGCGCGCCTGCAGCCAGGAGCCGGACGCCGCCCTGCGCCGGTCGCTGGTGTAGACCCGGGTGTAGCCGTGGGCGCGGAGCGCGGCCAGGCTCGCCTTGTCGTAGGAGCCGAACGGGCAGGCGGCGCTGGAGACGGGGCGTCCCGCGGCCTCCGCGATGATCGTGCGGGCCTCGACCAGCTCGCCCTGGCGTTCGCGGGGGTCGCGCTCCCGCCAGTCACGGTGGTGCATGCCGTGCGAGCCGACGGCCATGCCCGCGTCGGCCAGGGCCCTGACCTCGTCGGCGCTCACGCTCACCGGGGTGCCGAGTCTGCCGGCGATGGGGAAGAACTCCGCGGTCAGGCCCCTGGACAGGAGCTCGGGCAGCGCGATCGACACGTCGGAGGCGAATCCGTCGTCGAAGCTGAGCCGTACGTCGTCACGCTGGGCGACCTCGTCCAGCACCCGCCGGAACAGGTCCACGGAGACGAAGTAGTCCTCCGCGCCCTCCTCGAGGTCGTGGACCGCGGGCGGCTCGCCCACGCCGTGGAAGCAGATGTTGATCGGCATCAGCCGGTCCTGCGTAACCAGATGGAGCCGGGGCTCTCCGCGGAGATGCCGTCGGGGACGAGCTCGCCGTGCTCCTGCCAGAGCCAGGAGGAGAACAGCAGGATCTCGTAGCCGGCGTTGCCGACGAGGAAGGCGTGCAGGAGGTAGTTCTCCGTCCAGTCACGGCCCTCGCGCAGCCAGCCGTCCGGGTAGTCGAACGGCCAGAAGACGTCGTGGACGTGGACCAGGACGCCCGGCGCCAGCCTGGGCAGCACCTGGAGGAACAGCCACAGGACGTCCGAGCCCGCCTTGACGACGTGGGTGGAGTCGATGAACAGCAGGTCGCCCGACTCCAGCTTCTCGTAGGCGGACAGCGGCACGTCCTGGACCGGGGAGCGCAGCAGGGTCAGCCGCTCCTCGTCGCCGGGGCGCAGCAGGGCGAGCAGCCGGTCGGGGTAGGGCTCGACGCAGGTCAACTCCGCGGGGTGGTCGATGGTGTCCAGCGCCAGCGCGGTCGAGAAGCCGGAGCCGATCTCCATCACCCGCCCGGGGCGGTGGTGGCGCAGCATCGACCGGTAGACCGCCGCGTCGGCGGCGTTGAACATGGGGTTCGACGGGGTGTACCTCGGCCCCTCGAACGGCTTGTCCAGCTCCTCGGCCAGGCTGAGGGCCAGGGCGATCTGCTCGGTCTCGCGGAGGTCGACGCCCGGAACGCGGTCCCTGCCCGGGATCGCCTTCCAGGCGAGGGCGCGTTCCACGTCGGCCGCGGCGGTGAGCGGCGAGTAGAAGTGCCCCGGGGGCATCCAGGGCGGAGTCGTGATGGCCGCTCCCACCGCGCGTACGGTCCGTACAGTGCGTCGCCGTAATGGCTCTGACATGAAAGCCTTTCCTCACCTTTCACATGACACGTCCCGCCTAGGACGTTTGGAGTACCGGTTCGGAGGACGTGGAAATCGGAGTTTCCTGAGGGACGGCCCGATTGGCGATGTTGTACACCGCTCCGGCGAATCCCATGACGACGAACATGAGCCCCGCGCACATGGGGAAGGCGAGGGAGTCGTAGGTGGCCAGCGAGACCGCCCCGACCAGGACCGAGGCGGCGACGCACTGGGCCAGGTGGCGCAGCTCGGGGTCGTCGCTGAGCCGTCTGGCCCTGCGGGCGAGCACCCAGCCGGTGCCGAAGCACACCACGACGCTGATGCTCCCGATCACCCCCATCTCGATCAGGGTGACGAGATACTGGTTGTCGAGGATCCGGTAGAGGTTCGGCAGGAACGTGCCGAAGCCCCTGCCGAACCAGGGATGCTCGCTGAAGTAGTCGGTCGCGGCCGAGTAGTCATGCAGCCGGAACTGGGTGCTGCTGTCGTTGCCGATGTTCTCGAACAGGGCGAAGATCGTGCCGAGCAGGCCGGGGATGGCCAGGCGCATCACCACGCCGAAGGCGCCGAAGAGCACGTAGGCGCGCCTGCGCTCCTTGCGGGTCCAGGTGGGCACGACCACCACGGCCACCAGGACGGCGCCGAGCATGGCGGTCCTGGAGATGGTCATCGGCAGCGCGGCGGCGATCAGCATCACCTGGGCCCAGCGCCGCCTGCGCAGTTCCGGCGGCGCGTGCCGGGCTCCGTGCAGCGCCAGCGGGAGCAGCAGGCCGAGCACGACGCCGAACTCGATCGGGTGGGCGGCGGTCGCGGCGATCCGGTTGAACTCGTCGCGGCCGTGCACCGACGAGTAGGGGACGGACAGGCTCAGGCCGGGGATCTGGATGTACTGGGCCAGGTCGAGCGCGGTGAAGAACTGCAGGACCCCCAGCGCGGCGATGGCCGTGCCGAAGGCCACGACGCGGCGGCGCAGCTTCTCCAGCAGGTCCATCCGGTCGACCCCGTCACAGATGATCAGAGCCGAGCCGATCCACCCGGCGGCGATGATGAGCCCCCGGTCGAGGCCGTTGATCTCCAACACGGTCAGTTGCCGGGTCATGCCCGAGGCGTAGCTGGCCAGCACCGCCGCGCCGAAGAGCACCATCGCGATGCGCAGCGGCTGCGGCTGCCTGATGGCGGTCGAGCGCGGCGCGAGCCAGGCCAGCAGGTAGGCGAGCAGGATCACCACCGCGAAGACCCCCGCGGGCGTCCCCGCGCCGCCGAGCGGCCCGATGACGTACTGCGAGGGAAGCAGCAGGAGCAGGAAGCAGTAGACGCTGCTCAGGGTGGTCGCCGGGGCGGGAGCCGGGTTGATCGGCGGTGGTTTCCGCCGACGCCGGAAACTGGACCGGTACGTCAAGGCCTGTCGCCCGCCACGCCGTCGGGACTCGGCTGCCCTGACTTGTCGGACGGCTTCGGGTCCACGTAGACGGAGAACGTGGTGGTGCTGATCTCGTCGTCGGGCGACCTGACCGGCGCGGCGTGCCTGGCAGCGCCCTCGGGACCGCTCCAATTCTGTCGCTCACGGCCCTTCGCGCCCTGCCGCTGCTGGCGGCGGCGCTCGCTGATCGCCTCGATGACCACCGGGACGAGCAGGGTGACCAGCAGGCCGCCGCCTCCGATGACCGTGACCGTCCTGATCTTCGCGGTCGGCCGCACGATGGCCTTCTCCGTGGTGGTCACCGTGACCACCCGGACCCTGCCGTCGACGGCGATCCCGGACTGGAGGGTCTGCAGGCGCTTGTTCACCTCGACGATGAGCTGTTCCATGGTGGTCTGCGCCAGCTCGGGCCGGTCGGCCTCGGCCACGACCTCCAGGATCGGGCCGCCGGTGTTCGGCTGCAGGCCCACCGAGTAGGTCGGGGACAGGCCACGGGCTTTGACGCTGGTCACCGTGCGGTCGTTCATCACGGCGACCCCGACGACCTGGGCGGTCACGTTCAGCGAGTTGCTGAAGTAGAGGTAGGGGTTTCCACCTGCTTCCTTGGCGACCTGCGGCGAGGAGAGCAGCAGCAGCGTCGCCCTCGATTCGTAGTCCCACGGCAGGATCGCCGCGGCGACGACTGCGCCGACCATCGTCAGCAGGGCGAGGGGGGCGGCTATCCACCACCATCTGCGGATGGCACGGAGGGAGCCGAGGAGGTCCATCGCGTCCTTTCGGTGGGCGTGACAGAGCCCATGGCTGAACAGTGCTGTGGCAAACGAATAATAGGACTTGAATCCTGTTGAGGGCAGTGTTCTATATGGGAGCATTTCGCGAAGTGGTGGGGAACGCGAGGGGGAGAATATGACGATCTTGGAGATTGCGGCCTTGCTGCGCCGTCATCCCTTTGTCGTCGCTTTTGTCCTATTGCTGAACCTTCTGGGTGTTTTGTATATTCAGCGTCAGCCGCCGGTCTACCGGGTGGCCGCCTCGCTCGTGCTGATCTCCCCGGGCATCCCCTCCAGCAACCGCTACGAGACCTTCAGCGAGCGGCTGATCGTCCTTGGGAACGTTCTATGTCAGTGGATCTCCGGCGAGCAGGGCCGTGAGCAGGTGGTACGGCGCGGCGGCACCGCCGAATACCAGGTGGAGCTGGTCAACGAGGGCACCCAGGAGATCCCGCTGCACGAGAAGCCGTACATCCGCCTGTCGGCGATCTCGAACACGGCGGAGGACGCCGACCACACGCTCGCGGTCGTCCTGAAGACGTTCGAGGCGGAGCTGCGCAGACTCCAGGTGGACATCGGGTCGAAGGAGTCGGCCATCGCGACCATGCAGCTGGTCGACAACACCGACCAGCCCATCCCGGTGTTCGCCAGGCGTTCCCGCGCCATCGGGGCGGTGGCCGTCCTCACGGTCCTGTGCGTGATGAGCGCCGCCCTGTTCTTCGAACGCTGGCCGATCTGGGCGCTGCGCCGCCGTCGGCAGAACATCATCACACGCAGGAAGACTGGTGCCTCCCATGGCTGACCGGCCGTTGTTCAAGGTCGGCATCACGACCCTCGTCGTGGGCGTCGTGCTGTGCGTCGTCGGGGTGGTGACCATCGTCTACGGAAGGACGACCGCCGAGGGCGACAGGGCGGCGCGGAGCGCCGCGCCCTCCGCCGACTCCTCCGCCGCCGCGCCCGCCCCCGGGCAGAAGCCGGCCCGCAGCGGCGACCCCAGCACCGGAAAATGGCCGAACGCGGCCACCGCCGGGGTCCCGCAGAACGTGAGACTGGTGGAGAGCGAACCCATCAAGATCACCGAAGAGGGCGCCGTCATCGAGGCCCAGGACGTCAAGGGCGACATCGTGGTCCTGGCGAACAACGTGACGATCCGCAACAGCCGGATCACCGCCGGGGGCTGGTGGGGGATCATCCAGCGCAAGGAGGCCTCGGGCCTGACGATCGAGAACTCGGAGATCGTGGGCAACGGCGTCAAACCGCTGGAGTTCGCGATCCTGAACTACGGCGGCGACATCACCGTCAGGGGCAACGACATCCACGGCATGATGTCGGCGGTGCAGACCCGGCACGGGCTGATCGAGAAGAACTACATCCACGACCCCAAGGAGTTCCCCGGGTCGCACGTGACGCTGATCGCCTCGAACGAGGGCTCGCCGATCGGCCTGCCGCTGACCATCAGGGGCAACACGTTGCTGAACCCGCTGGAGCAGAACTCCTGTGTGTCGGTCTACCAGGACTTCGGCCTCAACCACGACGTGCTGGTCGAGGACAACCTCATGGCCGGCGGCGGATACGTGATGTTCGGCGGCAAGGGCAAGTACGGCACGCCGTACAACATCAAGTTCATCAACAACGTGATCAGCAGGCGGTACTTCCCCAAGGGCGGCTCGTGGGGATGGCTGGCGACCTGGGACGCCAGGGGGAAGGGGAACACGTTCTCGGGAAACAAGTGGGAGGACACCGGCGAACCGGTGCCCCTTCCCTCGTGACCCTCAGCGCTTGATCGCGATCAGCGCCTTCACCATGCCGCCGAGCCGCTCGTAGTGGATCTCGGAACGCGGGAAGTAGTGCCGCATCTCGGTCTTGCTGAGCAGCTCGATCTCGGCCACCGCGCGCACCGCGCTCTCCCGGTCGGAGGGGCGGGTGTGCACCAGGGGCCAGCGCCGCACGGCCGCCGCCCGCACCGCCATCGGCATGAACTGGAAGCCGGGGAAGACGAAGTGCGGCTCGACCGGGAAGTAGCGGTAGGGCGTCTGCACCCAGTGCCGGTCGGCCAGGTCGTAGACCGCCTCCGCGAACTGCTCCCGCCGGATGTGGCCGCCGACGTGCTCGATCACCGCGTTCGAGAAGACCAGGTCGTAGCGGGTGCCGTGGGTGGCGCTCCGCAGGTCGCAGGCGTCGCCGACCGCCACGCTCAGCCACGGGGGCAGCTCGGTCTCCGAGACGTCGAGGTTGACGACGTGCACGTGCGCGGGCTGGACCGGCGCGCGGAGCCAGGCGCTCGCGGTGCCGCCGAGGTCGATGACCGTCATGTCGGCGAGGCCGGGGAAGACCTGCGTCACCCAGCTCCAGCGGCGCGCTCGGGCTTTGGCGCCCAGGGAGTCGGGCGCGTCCACGAACCGACTGCGTAAGGCGGTCAAACGACTCATCTATCATCCACTCCCGGAGCCGGATAATTCAGCGGACAGCGGAGCCAACTATCCCAGAATGTTCGCTGGAACGCTCTACCGCTTTCCGATCCCGGACACGGGTGGGAGTGAAGTGACTCTCGCTTCCGATGAACTTTGGGAGTTTTTTCGCATAAGAGGAGAGGTGTCGTTAGTGCATCGTTATAGTGCGCTGTCGAGTGACCCTTGTGACTCTTGCTTGTGCCGACTCATTCGAAGGGAATCGGTGTGCATACGCGAAGCGAGAACCAGCAGGACGACGGTTTAGGAAGAACCCGGACGCGGGCTGTGCTCGCCGGAGCCGTGGTGGCCGGGCTGCTCCTCACCGGCTGCGCGCCCTCCGGCATGGGCGACAGCGTCCTGCTCGGCAGCGAGCAGAAAGTCAACCCCACGTCTGGACACTCCGCGGCGGGCTCCGCCGCGAAGAAGGCCAAGCCGACAGCCAAGCCGACAGGCAAGCCGCAGGCCAACCCCGGGGCGAAGCCGGTGGCCAAACCGGTGGCCAAGCCCACCCGCACAGGCTACGGCAAACCCGTCGGTCAGTCCGGCAAGCCGGGAGACTGGCGGCGGCGCGGAGGCGAGACCCATCCGCGCCCGCGCTGGCCGAGAGGCACGGCCAAGCCGACTCAGCAGCCCACGCACTGGCCGACCTGGAAGCCCACCCACAAGCCCACGCACTGGCCTACCTGGAAGCCGACGCACCGCCCGACGCACCGCCCGACGCATCAGCCGACGTATCGGCCGACAGGGAAGCCGACGAGCATTCCGACCCCGCCTCCGTCGGGCGAGCCCACCTGGCTGCCCACCGCGGAGCCGACCTGGACGCCGTGGCCGACGCCGACCGACCAGGAACCCACCGCCGTCCCGACCCGCACCTGGACGCCGAGGCCCACCGCCTCGCCGACCCGCACCGCGACGCCGAGACCCACGCCGACGGACCGGGAACCCACGCCGTCCGCCTCGCCGACCCGCACCTCTCCGCCGCCCGGCACCGGCGGCTTCCCCGGCAGGTCGACCACCGGCGTGCCCGCGGGCGTCTCGCTCGAGTCCAGCCCGGCCTTGAAGATCACCAAGGACGGCACCGTCATCGACGGCAAGGACATCAAGGGCGACATCGTGGTGATCGCCGACAACGTGACGATCCGCAACAGCCGGATCCAGGGCGGCGGCTGGTGGGCGATCCTCCAGCGCAAGGAGGCCCGCGGCCTGAAGGTCGAGAACAGTGAGATCTACGGCGGCGGAGGCGAGCCGCTGGAGTTCGCGATCCTGAACTACGGCGGCGACATCACCGTCAGGGGCAACAACATCCACAGCATGATGTCGGCGGTGCAGACCAGCCACGGGCTGATCGAGAAGAACTACATCCACGACCCCCACGAGTTCCCCGGGTCGCACGTGACGCTGATCGCCTCGAACGAGGGCTCGCCGATCGGCCTGCCGCTGACCATCAGGAACAACACCCTGCTGAACCCGCTGGAGCAGAACTCCTGTGTGTCGGTCTACCAGGACTTCGGCCTCAACCACGACGTGCTGGTCGAGAACAACCTCATGGCCGGCGGCGGATACGTGATGTACGGCGGCAAGGGCAAGTACGGCACGCCGTACAACATCAAGTTCATCAACAACGTGATCAGCAGGCGCTACTTCCCCAAGGGCGGTTACTGGGGATGGCTGGCGACCTGGGACGAGAGAGGCAAGGGCAACGAGTTCTCCGGGAACGTCTGGGAGGAGACCGGCAAGTCGGTCGCGATCCCCTGACCGATCCCGTGGTCTCCGAGGGCGGCACGTGACACGCTTGCCCTCGTGCAGCAGACAGGGATCAAAGACGCCTATGTTCACACACCCGTCGTACACACCGATGACCGCGGCAGCTTCCTGGAGTGGTTCCGGGCTGACCGGCTCACCGGGGCGATCGGGCACCGTCTGGACCTCGCCCAGGCGAACTGCTCGATCTCCCGGCGCGGTGTGCTGCGCGGGATCCACTTCGCCGACGTCCCGGTCGGCCAGGCGAAGTACGTCACCTGCGTCAGCGGTTCCGTCCTGGATGTCGTCGTCGACATCCGGGTCGGCTCTCCCACGTTCGGCCGGTGGGAGACGATCGAGCTCGATGACCGCTCACGCAGGGGCGTCTACGTCTCCGAGGGCCTGGGACACGGTTTCATGGCCCTGAGCGAGGAGGCCACCGTGGTCTACCTCTGCTCGACCCCCTACGCGCCGGGCAGGGAGCACGAGGTGAACCCTCTCGACCCCGAACTGGGCATCGCCTGGCCCGAGGGGATCGAGCCCGTCCTGTCGCCGAAGGACGCGGCGGCCCCCTCGCTGGCCGAGGCGCGGGCCGCGGGGCTCCTGCCGGACTACGCCGACTGCCTCGCCTTCTACGACAAGCTCCGCGCCCTGTGAGCCGCCGGTCCCCGGCGCTCCTCGCGGCGGGGACCGGCGCAGCACGCGGAACAGGACCTCGGCGGGACGGGTCCGGCGCTCCTCGTGCCCGGCCCCCGGAACGCCGAACGGCGCCGGTCGTGGTGACCGGCGCCGTAGGGAAGGCGTGTTCTTCGCCGCCTCGTCAGCCGATGCGCCAGGTGTCCCCGGCCAGCAGCAGGTCGTCCAGGTCGCCGGGACCGCGCTGGGCGGCGGCCTCCTCGAGCTGGGCCGACATCAGCTCGTCGTACGACGGGCGGTCGACGCTGCGGAAGACCCCGATCGGGACGTGCTCGAAGGCGGGCTCGTCCAGCCGGGAGAGCGCGAAGGCCAGCGACGGGTCGGGCCGGTGCGCGTCGTGCACCAGGATCTCGCTCTCGGCGATCTCCGCGCGGGAGACCACCTCGATGCCGCCGTCGGCGGAGCGCCGCACCGCCTTCGTGGCGGACACGATCGGCTGGCCGTGCTCGAGACGCAGCGTGATGTCGTCACGCTGCTCCGGGTCCTTCAGCTGGTCGAAGGCGCCGTCGTTGAAGATGTTGCAGTTCTGGTAGATCTCCACCAGTGAGGTGCCCCGGTGCTCGGCGGCCTCGCGCAGCACCGACTGCAGGTGCTTGCGGTCGGAGTCGATGGTCCTGGCCACGAAGGAGGCCTCGGCGCCGATCGCCAGCGAGATCGGGTTGAACGGCTTGTCCAGCGAGCCCATCGGGGTGGACTTCGTGATCTTGCCGACCTCGGAGGTCGGGGAGTACTGGCCCTTGGTCAGACCGTAGATCCTGTTGTTGAACAGCAGGATGTTCAGGTTGACGTTGCGGCGCAGCGCGTGGATCAGGTGGTTGCCGCCGATGGACAGCGCGTCGCCGTCACCGGTGATCACCCAGACCGACAGGTCGGGCCTCGAGGAGGCCAGGCCGGTCGCGATCGCCGGGGCGCGGCCGTGGATCGAGTGGAACCCGTAGGTGTTCATGTAGTACGGGAACCGGGACGAGCAGCCGATGCCCGAGACGAACACCATGTTCTCGCGCTTGAGGCCGAGCTCGGGGACGAACGACTGGACGGCGGCCAGGATGGCGTAGTCACCGCACCCCGGGCACCAGCGGACCTCCTGGTCGGACTTGAAGTCCTTCATGCCCAGCTTGACGTCGGACTTCGGCACGAGGGACAGGCCCCTGCCGTTCTGGATCTCACTCACTGTCGATCACGTCCTGGATCACGCCGGCCAGCTCCTCGGCCTTGAACGGAAGCCCGCGCACGCGGTTGTAGCTGATGATGTCGACCAGGAAGCGGGCGCGGAGCAGCAGCGCGAGCTGGCCGAGGTTGATCTCCGGGAGCAGCACCTTGTCGTAGGCGCGCAGGACCTCGCCGGTGTTGGCGGGCAGCGGGTTGAGGTGCCTCAGGTGGGCCTGGGCGACCTTGCCGCCGGACTTCCTGATCCGCCGTACGGCCGCCGCGATCGGGCCGTAGGTCGAGCCCCAGCCGATGACCAGCACGCGGGCGTCGCCGTCAGGGTCGTCGACCTCCAGCGGCGGGATGTCCTGGGCGATCCCGTCGATCTTGGCCTGGCGCAGCCGGACCATCTTGTCGTGGTTGCCCGGGTCGTAGGAGATGTTGCCGGTGCCGTCGGCCTTCTCGATGCCGCCGATCCGGTGCTCCAGGCCCGCGGTGCCCGGGATGGCCCAGGGGCGGGCGAGGGTCTCCGTGTCGCGCTTGAACGGCAGGAAGGTCGAGCCGTCCTCGCCGTTCGGCGCGGTGGCGAACTCGGTGGAGATGTCCGGCAGCTCGGCCGCGCTCGGCACCTTCCACGGCTCGGAGCCGTTGGCGAGGTAACCGTCGGACAGCAGCATGACCGGCGTGCGGTACTTCACCGCGAGGCGGGCCGCCTCGACGGCCGCGTCGAAGCAGTCGGACGGGGTCGACGGCGCCACGATGGGCAGCGGCGACTCGCCGTTGCGGCCGTACATGGCCATGAGCAGGTCGGTCTGCTCGGTCTTGGTCGGCATGCCGGTGCTCGGCCCGGCCCGCTGCACGTCGACCACGATCAGCGGCAGCTCGGTGGTCACCGCGAGACCGACGGTCTCGGCCTTCAGCGCCACACCGGGCCCCGAGGTCGTGGTGACGCCGAGCGCCCCGCCGAAGGCGGCCCCGAGCGCCGCGCCGACGCCCGCGATCTCGTCCTCCGCCTGGAAGGTGCGGATGCCGAAGCGCTTGTGCTTGGACAGCTCGTGCAGGATGTCGCTGGCCGGGGTGATCGGGTAGGACCCGAGGAACAGCGGCAGCCTCGACTGCACGGAGGCGGCGATCAGGCCGAAGGCGAGCGCCTGGTTGCCGGAGATGTTGCGGTAGACGCCCGGCGGCAGCTTGGCGGGCTTGACCTCGTAGGACACCGAGAAGGACTCGGTGGTCTCGCCGTAGTTCCAGCCCGCCTGGAAGGCCGCGATGTTGGCCTTGGCGATGTCGGGCCGCTTGGCGAACTTGTTCTCGAGGAACTTGATCGTCGTCTCGGTCGGCCGGTGGTAGAGCCAGCTCAGCAGGCCGAGGGCGAACATGTTCTTCGAGCGCTCGGCGTCCTTCTTCGACAGGTCGAAGCCCTCGAGCGCCCTGACCGTCAGCGAGGTCAGCGGCACCGGGTGGACCCGCCACTCGCTGAGCGAGTCGTCCTCGAGCGGGCTGACGGCGTAGCCGACCTTCTGCAGGTTGCGCTTGGTGAACTCGTCGGTGTTCGCGATGATGTCGGCCCCGCGCGGCAGGTCGCCGAGGTTGGCCTTCAGCGCGGCGGGGTTCATCGCGACCAGGACGTTGGGAGCGTCGCCCGGGGTGAGGATGTCGTGGTCGGCGAAGTGGAGCTGGAAGCTCGACACACCCGGCAGGGTTCCTGCGGGGGCGCGGATCTCGGCGGGGAAGTTGGGAAGGGTCGAAAGGTCGTTGCCGAACTCGGCCGTTCCCGACGTGAAGCGGTCACCGGTCAGCTGCATGCCGTCGCCGGAGTCACCGGCGAACCGGATGATGACGCGGTCGAGTTGCTGAACCTGCTTGGTCACAGCTCAGTCCTCCTCGACGCGGAAGGGCGCCGTTGGTGGTGGCACGTTCTCAGTTCCATGCTAGATCCCTCGGAGTAACGCGTGGTCTTTCGCGTTCCACTCGGCGGAGGAGTGTGACAGAAGTCGCAGATCCTCGGCGGCCGCTGAGTTGGAGGTTGGCTCGGGCGTTGCGCGTTGCGGCCGGATGAACACGGCCCGCGTGGGGGTCACGATCGCGAACGGTTGGCCCGACACAGCCCAGCGGCGAGCCGGCACAGGTCGACGTGCAGGCGGCCGAAGAGGACGGTTGGGGTCACGATGCCTAACTATATGTGCCGTGGACGAAGCGGCCTCATCGCCTCTGGCTATGTGCTCATAGCCTCCGGCTATGGCGTGGGCGGTCTCTGCAGGGTCACCGAACCGCCGCCCCGGTCCTCTGAGCTGCCAGGGTTCTCAGAGTCGCCTGAGGTGTAGGTCCTGCCGGACGTCATCCCGCGTGAGCCGTACAGCTCGGGGACGGTCACGAAGGTGTATCCCTTCTCCCGCAGCCGCCGCAGGATCTCGGGGGTCGCGTCGACGGTCGGGGCGTGGACGTCGTGCATCAGGATGATCGCCCCCGGCCTCGCGCCCGCGACGGCCTTGTCCGCGATGGCCTTCGGGTCGGTGCCGCGGATGTCCCCGGTGTCGGTGCTCCAGCGGACCACCGCCAGGCCCAGCTCGCCCGCGATGGAGGCGATCCTGTCGTCCGCCGCGCCGTACGGCGGGCGGATCAGGCCGGGAACCTGCCCGACCGTGTGGGTGAGCGCGTACTGCGCGCGGTTGATCTGGTCGGTGACCTTGATGTCCGGCAGGGCGGTCAGGTCCCGGTGGGACCAGGTGTGGTTGCCGACCAGGTGCCCCTCCCGCATCATCCGCTTGAGCAGCTCGGGCCGGGCGGAGGCGCTGGTGCCGAGGCTGAAGAAGGTGGCCCTGGCGTGAGAGCGGCCGAGGATGTCCAGCAGCCTGCCGGTGTCGGGTCCCGGCCCGTCGTCGTAGGTGAGCGCGACGCACTTGGCCTTGGCGCAGTCCACGCTGCCGGTCTGGGAGCTCGCCGCCGGAGGCTTCGGCACTCCCGCCTCCGCGATGAACTCCTTCCACAGCTCGGGGTTGCGCGTGCCCGTCGCTCCCGCCGCCTCTCCCACGGCGGCCCGCCGCGCCCGCGCCCCCGCCGCCGACAGCAGATGCTCGACGTCGGAGGCCGGCACGGCCACCGCGACCCGGCCCAGGGACGCCGCCCCGACCTGGTGGTCGTCGAACTCCACGACGAGGTCGCCGCGCGGGTTGAAGCCCAGGGAGTCGAAGAAGCGGGGGTCCGCCTTGATCGCGCGCGGGTTCACCCGGGGCCTCAGGCCGGTCAGGCGCTCCCTGACGAGTGAGGCCAGCTCCTCCAGCGCGGCGCGGTCCTTGAGCAGGCCGCTGGAGTCCAGGACACGTCTGTCCCTCCGGTCGTACCAGAGGGTGGTGCGGGACTCCGACCAGGCGGTGCCGACGGACTCGCCGATGCGCAGCCGTACGCCGATCACCTCGTCGGAGGCGGCGGTGAACTGCCAGTCGATGTTGAACTCGCGGTGCGGGAGTTCGGAGTCCCGCGAGGCGTCGCGCCAGAACCGGGCGAGCTGCTCCTTGACCGTCCGCTGGAGCCTGTCGTTGAGGCCGGGGGCGTCGTTGAGGCCGGAGGGGTCGTCGATGGAGGGGTAGGAGGCGTAGACGTGCGGATCGGCGGCGTCGCCCGCGGCCACGGTGCGCACGTTCAGCCCGTAGACCTGGGAGGGGTCCACGTAGTCGATCATCGTGGGCTCGGACGGCAGGGGGTCTCCGACGTCGGGGGACGCGGCGACGGCGCCGCATCCGGTGACGGCTGCGACGAGGAGCGCGATCCCTCCAACGAGTCCCGTTTTGGGCATAAAAGTCACATTAAATGTGCGAAATAGAGTTTTAACCTGCTTTGGGGGTAATGGTACGCAGGCTTTGGCTGCACCGGGTTTGGCCGCTTCACTGCGTGACGAAGGCGGTGGATCCTGCTATAGCTGATCCATGAGGGGCCCGCCCGGAACGCCGGGGCGGGACGGAACCCCGGAGTCCCGGGCAGCCGTCGCCGAGCCCGCGGGAGCCGGAGAGCCGCCGCGAGGCCCGTCGGGAAAGGATGGAGATCCGTGGACGGATACTTCGGCTCCTACACGGTGGTCCTCGCGCTGTTCGCGATCGGAGCGGTGATCGTGACCGGCGCGCTGACGCTCAACCGGCTGCTGCGCCCCGCCCGCCCGACCCCCGAGAAGCTGCTGACCTACGAGTGCGGCGTCGACCCGGTCGGCGAGGGCTGGGCCCAGTCGCAGGTCCGCTACTACGTCTTCACCTACCTCTATGTGGTGTTCGCGGTCGACGCCGTCTTCCTCTTCCCCTGGGCGACGGTGTTCGCCGCCCCCGGCTTCGGGATGACCACGCTGGTCGAGATGTTCGTCTTCCTGGGCTTCATCGCCCTCGGCATCCTGTACGCCTGGCGCAAACGCGTGCTCGTCTGGGCCTGACGCGGCGTCGCGGACGAAAGACCGGCCCCTGGGGCGCGAGCCGCTCGAACCGGGAAGGCCGCCGCAGGAGCTTTCTGACCGGTACTGGAGGAGAATGAACGGTATGGCGGATCTTCCGATGCCCACCGTCGGGCCGGTCTCCCGGCTGGCCCCCAAGCCCATGCGCTTCATCCTCAACTGGGGGCGCCGATACTCCCTGTGGGCGTTCAACTTCGGGCTGGCCTGTTGCGCGATCGAGTTCATCGCGACCTCGATGAGCCGCCACGACTTCATCAGGTTCGGGGTCATCCCGTTCGCCAACGGCCCCAGGCAGGCCGACCTGATGATCGTCTCCGGTACGGTCACCGACAAGATGGCCCCCGCGGTCAAGCGGCTCTACGAGCAGATGCCCGACCCGAAGTACGTGATCTCGTTCGGCGCCTGTTCCAACTCGGGCGGCCCCTACTGGGACTCCTACTGCGTGACCAAGGGGGTCGACCAGATCATCCCGGTCGACGTCTACGTCCCCGGATGCCCGCCCCGCCCCGAGGCGCTGCTCCACGGCATCATGAAGCTCCAGGAGAAGATCGCCGCGGAGAACCTGGAGGATCGGTATGTCTGATCCGACGGGCTCCTCCCGCGCTCCCTCCGCACTCGCGGGCCGCTACGGCGACCGCGTCCAGGTGTCCGGGGCGCCCAGGTCGCCCGGGGCGTCGGGTGAGATCACCGCGGACGTCCGGCCGGACGACTGGATTGATCTGCTGGAGTTCGTCCGCACGGAGGGCTACGAGTTCTTCGACTGGCTCACCGCGGTCGACGACCCGCCCGACGGCTTCCTGGTCGTCGCCCACGTCTTCGACCCCGTCTCGCGGAAGCGCCTGCTGCTGCGCACCCGCGTGCCCCGCGCCGACCCCCGGCTGCCCAGCGCCGTCGGCGTCTTCAGGGGCGCCGACTGGCACGAACGCGAGACCTTCGAGATGTTCGGCGTGATCTTCGAGGGGCACCCGAACCTGGTCCCGCTGCTGCTTCCCGAGGGCTTCGAGGGCTTCCCGCTGCGCAAGGACTTCGTGCTGGCCGCCCGGGTCGCCAAGGCCTGGCCGGGCGCGAAGGAGCCGGGCGAGTCCGACCACGGCTCGCCGAGCCGCCGCAAGACGCTCCCGCCGGGCGTGCCCGCGGACTGGGGGCGCGACGGCTGAACGGGCCGAGGACCGCGGACGCGACGGCCGGGCGGACCGGGACGGCGACCGCCGAACGGGCCGAAGAACGGGCCGAAGAACGGGCCGAAGAACGGGCCGAAGAACGGGAAGGCGACGGCTGAGCCGTTCGACGGCGGGGAATGTGATGACCGAGGAGTCCACCGGCTGGAGGCGCGATGGCTGAGGGAACCGCTGATCGGGGACGCCATGGCTGAGCTGATCGACGCCGCTGTCAGGCTCGTCGCGATCGTCGGGGCCTTCCTGGTGCTGCCACTGGTGGCGGGACAGGCCGAACACAAGGCCATGGCGCACATGCAGGCCCGCCTCGGCCCGATGTACGCCGGGGGCTTCCACGGCTGGGCGCAGCTGATCGCCGACGGCGTCAAGTTCGTCCAGAAGGAGGACGTGATCCCGGCCGCCGCCGACCGCAGGGTCTTCGCCATCGCGCCCGCGGTGGCGTTGATCCCCTACCTCGTGGTGATGGTCGTCATCCCCGTCGGTCCCGGCCTGGTCGGGGTCGACCTGGACGTCGGCCTGTTCTTCGTGCTGGCCGTGATGGGCGTCGGCGTGCTCGGCTCGATCATGGCCGGGTGGTCGTCGGGCAACAAGTACTCCGTCCTGGGCGGGATGCGCTCGGCGGCCCAGCTCATGGCCTACGAGCTGCCGCTGGTCCTGGCCGCCTCCAGCGTCGCGATGGCGGCGGGCACGCTCTCCCTGCCGGGCATCGTGGACGCCTGGCAGTGGTGGTGGCTGCCCTGGCAGGCGATCGGCGGCGTGGTCTTCTTCACGGCGGGGCTCGCCGAGCTGCGCCGCCCGCCCTTCGACATGCCGATCGCGGACTCCGAGATCATCATGGGGCCGATGACGGAGTACACCGGGATCAGGTTCGCCCTGTTCATGCTGGCCGAGTACGCCGGGATCATCGTCGTCTCCGCGCTCACCAGCGTGCTGTTCCTCGGCGGCTGGCACGGCCCCGTGCTGCCGGGACCCGTGTGGACGCTCCTCAAGGTCGCCCTCCTGGTGTTCGTGGTGATCTGGGTCCGGGTGAGCTACCCCAGGCTCCGCGAGGACCAGCTCCAGAAGCTCGCCTGGGTCGGCCTGGTGCCGCTGGCGCTGCTCCAGCTCGCGCTGACGGGAGTCGTCAGAGTCCTCACCGGGTGACGGCCCGGCGATCCGGGGCGGCGCGTCGTGTCGCCGACGCCCTCTGGTCGGCCGTCGGCGTTCCCTCTATCTTCGAGGTGGGCTGGATGGATCTTCAAGGTGGCTTGGAGGGACGCCGGGATGGACGAGAAGCCGAGGAAGACCTTCTGGAGCTCCATCCGGACGACCCCGGTCGAGGCCAGGGTGGTCGCGGCCGCCATGTGGCTGATCGGGATCGTCCTGACCGTCTTCGGCGTGCTCGGCGACCTGAACGGCAGCTGGAGCGACCTGCCCTTCAGCACCAACCTGCTCAGCGCGCTCACCGGCTTCCTGTTCGCGGTCCCCGTCGTGCTCCTGGTGTTCAGGTGGGCCGAGGAGTACCTCAAGGAGCAGCGGGAGGCGCTCATCGCGCGCGAGGAGAGCCTTCAGGCCCAACTCGCGGCAGACAGGGCCCGCATGGAGGAGTTCCTGCAGCTTGCCGGGCACCGGGACGAGGAGGCGCGCGTCGCGGCGCGGCGTGAGGCGGAGACGGTCGTCGCGCTCGCCCCGGCCAGGGACGCGGTCACCCGCATGTGGCCCCTGGTTGACGCGATCTTCGCCGACACGGAACGGTCCGTCCTGCTGGAGGCCCGGCTGGCGGAGGCGGGCCTCCTCCCGACGGGATCGAGGCCCAGGCCCTCGACGCGCTGCGCGCCCTGCTGGAGCTGTGGGCCGAGGTCGTCCCGGCGGCGGACGTCCTCGCTCTGAAGGTCGAGGCGCTGACCGGGGAGTGGGAGGCGGTCCCCGTGGAGGCGAAGGCACGCCTCGAGCGGGACGCGGCCCGGAGCGTCGACGCCGATCTGCGGAGGCTGCGGGACGTCGTGGACGCACGCGACCCGCGCGCGTGGCACGCGAGGATGACGGCGCTGGTGGAGGAGCTGGAGGCGCTGAACTCCCTCGCGAGCATCACGAGGGACGACAAGGGCCTGCACCTGGCGGCCGTGAGGAAGGCCCGCAGGGAGCTCGTCTCGCTCCTCAAGGAGGGCTCGCGCACCTTCCACGATCTGCGCGGCCTGTCGGTCAACCCGACGCTGCTGCTTCTGCCTGACGTGTTCTGACCTCCGGCGGCTTCTGATCTTCGACGGTCACCGATCCCCGGCGGCTTCCGATCTCCGGCGGAGACCGTCTCGCCGTTCCCGGCGGGCGGCGCCCGGTCCGGTTCCGATTTCCGAAACACGGCGCCGGGGCGTTCGAAGCGTGCGCGCCCGGCAAGGAGGAATACCTCTCTGTGAGACCACAGGCCAAGGACGGAACCACATGACCCTCGCGCTCGCCGTGGAGAACGACGACCTGGTCGTCGAGGTGCCGGAGCATCCTCCGGCGCGGCTGCCGCTCACCGGCCAGGACAGGGCGAGCGCGCTGCTGTTGTTCGGCTACCCGGGCAGGGGGAGGACGAGGTACGGCCTGGCGGTGCTCGACGAGTCCGGCCTGGTGATGCTGGAGGCGCCCGGTTCCCGCTCGCGCCGTGAGATAGAGGCGTTCGCGGAGGGCAGCGGGCTGGGGTTCGAGGTCAGGGGCTTCGCCACGGGCGAGGAGGCACGCACGGCGCTCGCCCGCAGGTCCCCGCGCTGGCAGGCGGTGACGTGGCGCAGGCCGCCCTCACCCGTGCCGCGGCTGCGGGTTCCCGGTGAGAGGAGTCTGCGGCCTCCCAAGGGCTCGCCGAGGGTCTGGTGGCGTGAGCAACTGCTCTACGGGCTCATGTGGCTGGTGCTGGCCTACGGCGCCGTCTTCGTGGCGCTGGTGGTGGCCAACATGACGCGCCCGGCAGGGGACCTCAGCAGGGGCATGGGCCCGCTCGGGATCGCGGCCCTGGTCCTGGCGGCGCTGACCGCGGTCGGCGCGGTCGTCATCGTCTGGATCGGCAGGCGGCGGGCCCGGCACAGGACCGCGGACGGGCGCGTGCTCAGGCGGCACGGCGAACCCCGCTGCCGCCTGGTCGTCGTCCACGGCAGGTTGCTGCTGGAGACCACGCGCAGGACCCGTGAGATCGACGCCTCAAGACTGCTGCTGTACTCGGCGGAGTCCGGGGTCACCGGTCTGGTCGTGGGGGACGGGCTGCTCCACCTGCCGGGACGCTGGGACCCGGGGGAGACGGAGCGCTTCGCCGTACGGAACGGCTTCGAACTGGAGACCAGGGCGCTGAGCCGTCAGGAGTACCTCGACCTGACGGCCCGGGTGCGGGACGCGGTGCCCTGACGCCCCGGCGTCGGCGTTCCGGCGCTGCCACGCCTCCGGGCCCCACCGGCCCTCGCCGGGCCCGGACGGCCTTCGGGACGCCCCTCGGCGCGTTCCGAGACCCCTCAGTGCACGATCCGCAGCATGATGTCGGCGGCGGTCGGCCGGTTGCCCGGCTGCTTGTCCAGGCAGTCGGCGGCCAGCGGGCGCAGCGACTGGGGCAGGGCGGACAGGTCCGGATGGTGGTTGATCACCCGGTTGAGGATCGCGGGGATGGTGTCCTCGCCGAAGGCCGCCCGCCCCGAGGCGGAGAAGATCATGGTGGCCGCCCAGCTGAACACGTCGGACTCGGGGCCGATCACCCCTCCGGCGAGCTGCTCGGGCGACATGTAGGCGGGGGTGCCCATGATGTTGCCCGACGTCGCGGTGACCTGGTCGAGGGCTCTGGCGATGCCGAAGTCGATCACACGCGGCCCGTCGGCGCCGATCAGCACGTTGGCGGGCTTGAAGTCCCGGTGCACGACGCCCGCCTTGTGGATCGCGGCGAGCGCGCCCGCGGTGGCCAGGGCCAGCCGGGTCAGGCCGTCCTCGTTGCGGGGACCCTGATCGCGGACGAGCTGCTCCAGTGAGACGCCGTCCACGTACTCGCTGACGATGTACGCCTGGTCGTCGGTGATGTTCACGTCGAGCACCCTGGCCGTCGAGAAGGTCGCGACCTTGCGCGTCGCCTCGACCTCCCGCAGGAACCGCTCCCTGATCATCTGGTTGCCGGTGAGGTGCTGGTGCAGGACCTTGATCGCCACCTTCTGCCCCTGCGGCGTGAGGGCGAGGTGGACTGTTCCCTGGCCGCCCTTGCCCAGGTTCCCGATCAGCCGGTACGGCCCCAGCCAGCCCTGGGGCGAGGGGGACGGCTGGGACGTCTGGGGGTGGTACGGCTGCGAATGGGAGTGCTGGGTGTGGATCTGGGGGTGCTGGGTGTGGACGGGGTGAGGCTGGGGCCGGTGCACGGGCGCGTGCGGGTTCGAGGGGACGCCGGGCGTGTGCAGGTTCGAGGGCAGGGTCGGCGCGGTCGGGTACGGCACGGCCGGAGGCGCGGGATGCGGAAGCAGGAGCCCCGGTCCCGGCAGCCTCGGCACGTCCTGCCGGAACACGGCTCCCCTGATGATCAGCGCGTGTCCCAGCCCGCCGATCCAGCTGCCGAAAAGCCCGACCGTCATGACGGCGTCCAGCCAGCCCGGGATCAGGTCGGTGTCCTCGTAGAGCGAGATCGCGACGACGAACACCCCGATGCCCAGGCCGTAGAGGATGGCCGACATGACCAGCAGCGAGCTCCGCAGCTTGTGGGCGGCGTACGCCATGATCAGAGGCGTCCCCATGCCACAGGTGAACAGGGGGACCAGTGCCCACACCACGCTCAGCCCCGTGTTGGATCGCGGGGGCGGCGACTGATTGTGCCAAGCGGCACCGTACTGGTGGGACATGTGGCGAACAATACGTACTTCTGGGGTGGCTTGTACTCCTCTTCGAGAGTGATTCTGCGGAGGCGCGCGATACTCGAACACACAGACTGTGGATAACTGTTGTGGATAACTTGGGGTGTCGTGGGAGGCGGTCCCGTCCCGACCCCTTCTCCGGGAGTGTTACCGGGCACCACCGCATTCCCGGGCGCGGGTCCATGCGTCATGATGTTGAGTTGTGGCACGGATACGAGGAGTGGGGCTGGCGAAAGGGCTCTCCATCACCCTTCGCCACATGCTGAGCAGGTCGGTGACCCAGCAGTACCCCGAGGTGAAGCCCGACCTTCCTCCCCGGAGCAGGGGGGTGATCGGCCTGGTCGAGGAGAACTGCACGGTGTGCATGCTCTGTGCCCGTGAGTGTCCCGACTGGTGCATCTACATCGACTCCCACAAGGAGACCCTGCCCGCCCCCGAGGGAGGCCGTCCCCGCGCCCGCAACGTGCTCGACCGCTTCGCGATCGACTTCTCCCTGTGCATGTACTGCGGGATCTGCATCGAGGCCTGCCCGTTCGACGCCCTGTTCTGGTCTCCGGAGTTCGAGTACGCCGAGGGCGACATCCGTAACCTCCTTCACGAGAAGGACCAGCTGGCCGCGTGGGCCAGGACCGTCCCCCCGCCGCCCGCCCACGAGCCGAACGCCGACCCGCCCAAGGAACTGGCCGCCGCCTCGCGCCCGTCCCGCCCCACCCCGACCCGTCCCGCCCGTCCCGAGGCCTCCGCCCGTTCCGAGGTTCCTGGCGGTCCTGAGGCTGTGGGTCGTTCCGGGGCTTCGGCTCGCTCTGAGGCTCCTGACCGTCCCGAGGCCGCCGGTCGTCCCGAGGCCTCCGCCCGTTCTGAGGTTCCTGGCCGTTCTGAGGCTGTGGGTCGTTCTGGGGCTTCGGCTCGCTCTGAGGCTCCTGACCGTCCCGAGGCCGCCGGTCGTCCCGAGACCTCCGCCCGTTCTGAAGTTGTTCCTGGCGGTCCTGAGGCCTCCGCCCGCTCTGAGGCTCCTGCCCGTCCTGAGGCGACCCGGCCGGGCGTCGGCGGCGAGTCTCGCCCGGTGCCCGGAGAAACGGCCCCCTCCCCGAGCTCCTCGGGCCCCACGGACCCCTCAGGCCCCACGGACTCTGCAGGCCCCATGAACCCTGTGGGGTCCTCGGACCTTGCGAGGAAGGCGGGACCTGCGGCTCTTCCGGGAGAGACGGGAGCCACCGGCCCCCAGGCCCCCGCAGAGGCCACGCGCGCTCCCTCCCAGGCGGACGCTCCCACCTCCGGCACGGGCACGGGCACGGCGGGCCGTACGACAGAAGGGGCGAGCCGTGAGTCCGGCGAGTCCGGCGCGTCGGGCCTCGCGAGGGGCGGACCTCACGCCACGGTCGGCGGGGTCGGCGGGGCCGACGCGGCGGATCGCGCGGCGGGTGGGCCTGCGGACGACACCGTCGGCGGACCCGACACGACAGAGTCCGGTTCGGGCGCGCCTCAGGGCTCGCCCGACGCGGAAACCCGCTCTCTTGGCACGACCTTGGGCGTTCCCGGTGCCCCGGATGTCGGAGACGTCGGCGCGTCCGGTCCTGGGAGAGCCGCCGCGCCCGGTTCGGAAAGCACGGCTCCTGCCCCTTCCGCCACCCCTGGCCGCACCACGTCTGATCGCACGTCTCCCGCCGCCCAGGCCGCCCCCTCGGACACCGAGGGCTCCGGAACCTCCGGGACTTCCGAGGCCTCCAGGTCCTCCGAGGCCTCCAGGTCCTCTGGGGTCTCTGAGGCGGAAGCGGGCGGGTCCGCGCCCTCGGTCGGGCGAAGGCCTGGGAGACCTGATAGAGCGGAAAGACCGGTGAGGCGCGCCTCGACCGGGCACGCGAGCGTCCGGGCGATCCGGCCGCCGGGAGCCCTTCCCAAGAAGGACGACCCGCCCGCGGGCGGGTCGTCCACAGGTGAGCCATCCGCGGGGAAGTTATCCACAGATGGGGGTGGCGTCCCCCCGGCGGCGGGCACTCCGGAGCAGACTTCTGCCACGGATGCGAACGGAGAGCCCGAGGAGGAGAAGTGACCGAGGTGCCGTCCTATCTGTCACCGACCGGGCAGGAGATCGTTCTCCTGCTTCTGGGTGTGGTGGCCGTCGGGGCGGCGCTGCTCGTGGTGACCACCAAACAGCTCGTTCACGCCGCCCTGTGGCTGGTGGTCTGCTTCGGGGCCCTGGCCGGGAGCTACCTCGTCCTGACGGCCGAGTTCGTCGCGTGGGTCCAGGTTCTGATCTACGTCGGCGCGATCGTGGTCCTGCTGCTGTTCGGCATCATGCTCACCCGCGCCCCGATCGGCAGGGCCGCCGACCTCGACAGCGGAAACCGGCCCGCCGCCGCGGTCGTGGCGATCGCCACCGCGGTCGTGCTGGTCACCGTGGTCGTCGACGGCTTCCGCGCGGCCTACATCCCTCTGCGACCGGGCGCGGGATCCGCCAAGGAGATCGGCTCCAGCGTCTTCAGAAACTGGGTGCTCCCCTTCGAGGTGCTCTCGGTCCTCCTGCTGGCAGCCCTCATCGGCGCCATCGTTCTGTCCCGCACCGACATCCGCGGGAGGGAGTGACGTGCACGTCGTCTATCCGGCGATCGTCTCCGCGCTGCTGTTCTCCATCGGCGTGTACGGCGTGCTCGCGCGCCGTAACACGATCCTCGTCCTGATGTCCGTGGAGCTCATGCTCAACGCGGTCAACCTCAACCTCGTCGTGTTCGACGTGTGGCTGCGTGACCGGTTGCACAGCGGGCAGGTCCTCACACTGTTCGTCATCGTGATCGCCGCGGCCGAGGTCGGCCTCGGCCTGGCGATCATCCTCGCCCTCTACCGCAACCGCCAGACCGTGGATCTCGACCGCCTCCGGACCCTGGCCGAGTCCACGGACGCACGACGGACCGACGCGGCCACCGTCACCGCCGGAGACGCCGGCAGAGACGGAGAGGGAGACCGAGATCGGGGCCGCGGTGAGGATCAAGTCCGAGGCCGAAGTCCCGCCACACCACTCGACCCCAACCCCGGCACCAACCCCGGCACCAACCCCGGCACCAACCCCGGCACCGCCTCCGGCACCGGCACCGCCTCCGGCACCGACACCGGCACCAACATCGGCACCGGCACCGGCACCAACATCGGCACCGACACCGACACCGACACCGACACCGGGACAGTCACCGACACCGACACCGACCCCGACACCGGAACAGTCACCGGTCCAGATCCCGCCCGAATCGTGCCCGGACCCGTCAACGGGACAGGTGACATGCCATGATCACCGTCGCTGCCGTCGTCATCCTGTTGCCGTTCGTCTCCGCGGCCGTCGGGCTTCTGGGCTCCCGGTTCCCCGGCGGAGCCCGAGGCGGTCCCGCCGACCTGGCCGCGAACCGCAGGGCCGCCTGGATCGCGGTCGTCCCCACCGCGATCTCCACGGTGCTCGCGATCTGGCTGGTCTACGCCGACTGGACCGGCGCGGGAGAAGGGCGAGGGGAGCCGTTCCCCGGAGCCGGTGGATCCGCGGGCCCACCGACGGTCGACGGCGTCACCGGCACGCTCGACGTCATCCCCACGGGATCGCTGCCGATCTCGGTCGGCCTGCTCGTCGACGCGCTCGCCGCGTCGACGGCGGTGCTGGTGACCGTGGTCGCGCTGGCGGTGCAGGTCTACTCGATCGGTTACATGGCCGCCGACCGGCGTTATCCCTCGTACAGCTCGTTCATCAGCCTGTTCACCAGCGCCATGCTCTTGGTCGTCTACGCGGCGGACCTTCTCCTCCTCTATGTGGGCTGGGAGGTCATGGGGCTGTGCTCCTACCTGCTGATCGGCCACTGGTGGGAAGACCGCGCCAACTCCCGGGCGGCGGTCAAGTCGTTCCTGGTGACCCGGCTCGGCGACGTCGGCTTCCTGTTCGGGATCTTCGTCCTGGGCGCGGCGGCCGGAAGCTTCCGGATCGCCGACGTCATCGCGAAGGTCCCGGAGATGTCCTCCGGCACGGTCATCACCGCGACCATGTTGCTGCTCGCCGGGGTCGCGGGAAAGAGCGCCCAGGTTCCGCTGCACACCTGGCTCCCCGACGCGATGGCCGGTCCCACCCCGATCAGCGCGCTCATCCACGCCGCGACCATGGTCGCGGCCGGGATCTTCCTCGTCGCCCGCCTCTATCCGGTGTTCATCCAGGCGGGCCCGACCCTGGACGTGCTCGCGGTCCTCGCCGCACTCGGCATGCTCGGCGCGGCCCTGGCAGCCCTGGCCCAGAACGACCTCAAACGGGTCCTCGCCTACTCCACGATCAGTCAGCTCGCCTACATGGCGGGCGCCCTGGCGGCGGGGTCGGAGAGTGCCGCGATCTTCCACCTGATCACCCACGGTGCCTTCAAGGCACTGCTCTTCCTCTGCGCCGGAGCCGTGATCCACGCGGTCGGCTCCAACCTCATGAGCGCGATGGGCGGGCTGCGCAGGCAACTGCCGGTCACCTTCGCCGCGATGACGATCGGCTTCGCCGCCCTGATGGGCCTTCCTCCAGCCAGTGGTTTCTTCAGCAAGGACGAAGTGCTGGTGGCCATGGAGCGAGCTCTGGCCGAGGGGCCGCTCACCGACGCGGCGGCCCTGCTGCTGTACGGCTGCGCGCTGGCCACCGTCGCGGTGACCGGCGCCTACGCCACCCGGGCATGGCTGCGCACCTTCTTCGGAGAACGTCGCGGCATGCCCCATACGCCCGGCGCGGCCCACACCGTCGTGTCTCCTGAGTCCGGCACGGCCCGCGCCGCCGTACCCCGCGACCTCGGCACGTCTCACGAGGCCGTACCCCGCGACCTCGGCCCGCCTCACGCCGTCGTGCCTCAGCCCGGCGTGGTCCACGCCGTCGACGTCCATGAGACCCCCGCGACCATGCGCTGGCCGATCGTGATCCTCGCGGTGCCCGCACTGCTCCTGGGATTCGCGGGCGTCGCGGACGTTCACTGGGGAACCGCAGCCCTCGGCGTCGTGCTGGCGCTGCTCGGCGCGGGAGTGGTCTACGCCGTGTGGCGCAGCGATCCCCTGAGCGACCCGGCCCGAGTGCTCGGTCCCTTCCGCACCCCGTTCGAGCAGGCCTTCTACGTCGACTCCGCCTACCGTGCGCTGTTCGTCCTGCCGGTGCTGCATCTCGCCCGTCTGGTCGCCCGCACCGACGATCGCGTGGTGGACGGCGCGGTGCGCGGCTCGGGCAGGGCGACCCTGGGCCTGGCGGGCCTGACCCGCCTGGCACAGAACGGCAACGCGCAGCTCTACGTCACCGGTCTTCTCGCGGGCGTCCTCATTCTCGCGGTGGGGGCGGTGATGCTCGCATGAGCGTCTCCCCAGACTCTCGCCGCTTCCTGCGCGCCATGACCTCGGCATTCTGGAAGAACGGCCGGGGCGTGATCTCGACACCGGGTGAGGTGATCGGTCCATGAGCTGGGTGCTGATCGCGCTGCTCGGGGTGCCGCTGGCCGGGGCGGCCGTGCTGCTCGTGCCCTCGAGGCCTGCGCCGTCCGGGACCAGGACCAAGGCCGGGACCGAGACCAACGCCGGGACCGAGACCGGGACCAGCACCGGGGCCGAGACCGGGGGCGGGGTCGGAACCGGCACCGGTGCTGGTGCCGGCACTGGGACCGGGGCTGGGCCTGGGGGCGGGACCGGAACTAACACCGGGACCAGGACCAGCACCGGGGCCGGGGGCGACGCCGGAGGGCGGCTGCTCAGGACGCATGCCCTGGTGGTGTCCGGGGTCACGTTCGGGCTCTCCCTGATTCTGGTCGCCGCGTTCGGCGGCGATGCGGCGGGTGCCCGGTTCTCGACCGATCTGGCCTGGGTGCCCGGACTCGACCTCAGGTTCCACATCGGCGTGGACGGCGTCTCCCTGCCGCTGGTCGTGCTGACCACGCTGCTGACGTTCCTCTGTTTCGTCTACCTGTGCTGGGGGCGAGCCGACGGGCCGGGGCAACTGCTGCAGCCGAAACCCGGCGGAGGGCGTCCCCGCGCCCTGGTGTTCACGCTGCTCGTCCTCGAAGTGGGCATGATCGGCACGTTCCTCGCGCTCGACCTGCTGCTGTTCTTCGTGTTCTTCGAGATCGTCCTCATCCCGATGTACTTCGTGATCGCCATCTGGGGCGGCCGCGCCCGGCGGGCGGCGGCGATCAAGTTCATCCTTTACACGCTGCTCGGTTCCGTCGTCCTCCTCCTCGGCCTGCTGTTCGTCTGGGCGCAGACCGGCACCCTGGACATGGTCGCTCTCGCCAGGGCGCACGGGGCGGGCATGTCCCGCTCGGCGCAGGTCCTCGCCTTCGTGGCCGTCGGCATCGGGCTCGCGGTCAAAACCCCGATGTGGCCTCTGCACACATGGTTGCCCGCCGCCCACACCGAGGCGCCCACCGTCGGCTCGGTGCTCCTGGCGGGAGTCCTGCTCAAGATGGGCACGTACGGCTTCGCCCGCATCGCCATCCCGATCCTGCCCGAGGGCGCCGCGGCCGTCGCCCCCTGGCTCGGAGCCTTCGCGGTGATCGGCATCATCTACGGCTCTCTCGCCTGTCTCGCCCAGCGCGACCTCAAGCGGATGATCGCCTACTCGTCGATCGGCCACATGGGGTTCGTGCTCCTGGGCTTCGCCACGCTCACCCCGGTCGGCGTCAACGCCGCGCTGTTCGGCAACGTCGCCCACGGCCTGATCACCGGGCTGCTCTTCTTCGTGGTCGGGGCGATCAAGGAGCGCTACGGCACCGCGGACATCTCGGCGCTCGGCGGCGGCATGCTGGGGCGTCTGCCGCGCCTCGCCTCCCTGCTCACCTTCGCCTGTGTCGCCTCCCTCGGCCTTCCCGGTCTGGCGGGGTTCTGGGGCGAGATGCTCGCCCTGCTCGGCGCCTTCGAGCCCGCCCCCGGCCTTCCCCGCTCGCTCTACCTGACCTTCATGGCCATCGGAGGTCTCGGCGCGGTCCTCACCGCGGCCTACTTCCTGGTCATGCTGTCCCGAGTCACTCACGGCCGCTCGATCGAGATCGTCCATGCTCCGCTGCTCGCCTCGGCGGGCGGCGCGGGACAGGCGGCGGGGGACGTCACGGCGGGGGACGTCACGGCGGGGGACGTCACGGCAGGGGACGTCACGGGAAGCGTCACGGCGGAGGACATCACGGCAGGAGGCGTCACGGCAGGAGGCGTCACGGCAGGGGGCGTGACGGCGGAGGACGTCACGGGAAGCGTCACGGCGGAGGACGTCACGGCGGGAGGCGTCATGGGAGGCGTCACGGTGGGCGGGGAAGACGACGGTCCGGCTGTCCCCGCACACGCCCGAGCCGGGCGCATGCGAGACGTCACCGGTTACGAGCTGGCCGCCTGGGTGCCGCTGGTCGCCCTGATCCTGCTGCTCGGCCTCTGGCCGAAGGTGCTCCTGTCCGCCACGGACCCGGTGGTTCAGAGTCTGCTGGGGGTGCCGTGATCCAGTCGATCGACTACTACGCGGTCGCGCCGCTTCTGGTCCTCGCGCTCACCGGCGGCCTCGTGCTGTTGCTGGACGCCTTCCTGCCGCGCGGGCCGTACGCCCGTCCCGCACTCGGCGCGGTCACCCTGGCGGGGGTGCTCGCGGCTCTGGGCGTCGTGGTCTCACAGGCCTTCCGCGCGGGAGAAGCCATGCGGACCTTCTGCGTGCCCGACGGGCTGGCCGGCGTCGCCGGGGCGGCTCCCGGTTCGCCGGACCTCGTGGCCTCGGCCGCGCCGTCAGGAGCACAACTGGGGGCGGCATCGGGAGCGCTCTGGGGAGCATCTCCGCAGGCGCCGCCGGCGACGGTGCCGTGCTCGTTCGTGGTCGACGACTTCACCCTGATCTTCGCAGGGCTCGCCCTGGCCGCGGGCGTCATCGTGGTGCTGCTGTCCATGGCTCAGCTCGCCTCCGGCGAGATCCCCGTCGGCGAGTGGTACTTCCTGCTGCTCTGCACGCTGACCGGCGCGGTCGCCCTGCCCGCCTCCCGAGACCTGATCATGCTGGTCGTCGCGCTTGAGCTGGTCTCGCTGCCGGTCTTCGCGCTCACCGCGCTCAGACGTTACGACGGCCGAAGCTCGGAGGCGGCGGTCAAGCTCTTCCTGGTCTCGGTGGTCTCCACCGCGGTCATGCTCTTCGGGGTCTCCCTGCTGTACGGCGTGACGGGGACGGTGTACCTCGAGCGGCTGGCCCAAATCCTGCGCGAGCCGCTCACCGGAACGCCGCTCACCGGAACCACCGCGCCCGGGGCGGCCCAGCCCCCCGGCACCGGAGCGTTCACCGCACCCCAAGGCCACGAGGCCTTCACCGGACCCTCTGGTCATGAGGCTCTCACCGGAGGCCGTCTCTCCGAGACCCTCGCCGGGGCCGACGGCTCAGGAGCCTATGTCTCCTCGCTCCACATCGCCTACGACCCGCCGCCCGTGCTCACCGTGGCCGTCGTCCTGGTGCTGGCCGGGTTCGCCTTCAAGATCGCGGCGGTGCCGTTCCACGCGTGGGCGGGCGACGTCTACCAAGGAGCGCCGGTGCCGGTCGCGGCGCTGCTCTCGGTGATCTCCAAGGCGGCCGGGTTCGCCGGGGTGATCCTCATCCTCGCCGGAGCTCTGGGAGGCCAGGCGGGCACCTGGGTCCCGCTGGTCGCGATCATCGCCGCGCTGACCATGACGGTCGGCAACCTCCTCGCCCTGCGTCAGCGCCACGCCGTGCGCCTGCTCGCCTGGTCCTCGGTCGCCCAGTCGGGTTACATCCTCGCCCCCCTCGGCGTTCACGACGACGAGGCGACAAGCGCGTCGATCGCCTACCTGGTGTTCTACGCGGCGATGAACCTCGGGGCGTTCGCCGTGGTGATGCTGGTGTCGCGGAGCCGGCCTCGCAACGAGCTGGACGACTACCGGGGGCTGGCGTTCCGCAACCCGGTCGCGGGCGTGGCGCTGGTGTTCTTCCTGGTCTGTCTGGCGGGCCTGCCGCCGGGGCTGGCGGGGATGTTCGCCAAGATCGTGGTGTTCCGGGAGCTCGTCGGAGGCGGTGGGGCCTGGCTGGCCGCGGTGATGGCCGTCAACACGGTCATCGGCCTCTACTACTACGTCGCCTGGGCTGTGCGGATCCTCACTCCGGTCCCGGTCGGCGAGGGGAGCGGCGCCGAGGCGGGCGGCGGCCGTACCGGGTGGGTGCCTGTGGGGATCGCGATCGCCCTGGCCGGGGGTGTCGCACTGGTGTTCTCGCTCGCCCCGCAGGTGGTCCTCGACCTTCTCCCGGAGGCTCTCGTCGCCTCCGGCTGAGCGCCCCAGGAAACTCTCGTCGCCTCCGGCCGGGCGCTTCCGGGAACGTTCGGCCAGGCCGGAGACGTTGGAATCGGTGAAACGTTGGGGCCGGTAAATCAGCATCAACCGACAAGGGGGGTGTAGTGCACCACAACGGTCTGCGTACTGCTGTCCTTCTGGGCGCGCTGTCCGCGGTGATCATCGCGGTGGGGGCGTGGCTCGGCGGTGGCGTCGGCGTGCAGATCGCGGTTCTGGTCGCCCTGGCGGCCAACGGCGTCGCCTACTTCTTCTCCGACCGGATCGCCCTGTCCGCCATGCGCGCCCGCCCTGTGAGCGAGGTCGAGCAGCCCGTTCTGTACCGGATCGTGCGGGAGCTGTCCACCGAGGCCCGCCAGCCCATGCCCAGGCTGTACGTCTCGCCGACCATGCAGCCCAACGCCTTCGCCACGGGGCGCAACCCACGCAACGCCGCGGTCTGCGTGACCTACGGCATCACCCAGCTCCTCGACGAGTCCGAGTTGCGCGGTGTCATAGGACACGAGCTGTCCCATGTCTACAACCGCGACATCCTGATCTCGTCCGTGGCCGGAGCGCTCGCCACGATGATCACCTATCTCGGTTACGTCGGCCTGTTCTTCGGCGGGGGAGACGACGACGAGGGTCCGGGTTTCATCGGCGCGCTGCTCATGATGGTGCTCGGCCCGGTCGCCGCGGGAATGATCCAGATGGCTGTGTCCCGTTCCCGGGAGTACCAGGCGGACGAGTCCGGGGCGCGGCTGACCGGCGACCCGCTGGCTCTCGCCTCCGCGCTGCGGAAGATAGAGATGGGGGCCCGGCAGCTGCCCTTCCCCGAGAACGCCCGCCTCGCCTCCGCCTCGCACCTCATGATCGCGAACCCTTTCCGGGGAGCGGGACTTGGCCGGTTGTTCTCCACCCACCCGCCCACCGCGGATCGCGTCGCCCGCCTGGAGCGGATGGCGGGCTACCGCCGCTGACCCGGTCCGGGAGGCCGGGAGCACCGCGACGGCAACCAGGCCGGGGAGGCGTCGCGGCAGCCGGGCCGGGGAGGCGTCGCGGCAGCCGGGCCGGGGAGGCGTCGCGGCAGCCGGGAACGAGGCGGCCGTGCGGCCCCTCCACGTCGCGCAGCGGGTCGAGTTCCCCCTGCACGTCGTGGAGTGGGCCGAGCGGCTACCGTCCGTCGCGCAGCGGGTCGAGTTCCCCCGCGCATCCTGGAGCGGGTCGAGCGGCTACCGTACGTCGCGCAGCAGGCCGACCAGCGGTGCGGCGACGAGGGTCAGCAGGCCGCAGACCAGGAAGAGCAGGAAGTAGTTCGGCCCCTCGGCGAAGGGGTCGGAGCCGACGGCGAGCAGGATCGGCGCGACCGCGGGGGCCACCGCGCCGGGCAGGTGTTTGGCCATCGCGAAAGCCCCGAGATAGCGGCCCGCGTCACGCTCGTCGGGGAGCACCTGGGTGACCAGGCCGAGGTCCACGGCGTAGTAGACGCCGGTGGCCGCCCCGCTGACGACCGCGACGACCACCACCACCCCGACGCTGGCGGTCACCGCCTTCAGCAGCAGCATCGCGGCCAGGATCGTCGTCGCCCACAGCACGAAGGGACGTCCCCGGCCGACTCTGGCCGACCAGCGTCCGCCGAGGTAGGCGAAGAGACCGGACAACAGGGTGCTGGCGATGGTGGTCAGCCCCACCAGGGCGACGGCGTCCGCGGTGGGCACGCCGACGCGGCTCTGCAGGTAGTAGAGCGAGTATGACGCGATCAGCGCGAAGCCGATGCTGACGAGCAGCCGCTGGATCCACAGCAGCCGGTAGTCACTGGCGTGCCGGGGCAGCACGAGCAGCGCCGAGGCGAGACCGCCGACGCTCACCGTGCGCCGTTCCGCCGGGTCGAGGCGACGGTCGGGCAGCAGCGCGCAGAGCACGCCCGCCGCCGTCACCGCGAGCCCGCCGCAGATCGTGAACTGCGTCAGCAACTCCCCCTTGAATGCCTGGGACAGCACCATCGCCGGGACCACGCCCAGCATGTTGCACATCGAGAACACACCCGCGACGCGGACGCGACGCTCGGCGGGGAACTGGTCGACGACCGTGGCGGTCAGTCCGGCCACCATCGCCTGGTAGCCGGTGACCGCGACCATCCAGCCGATCGCCACCATGGCGATGGAGCCTGCAAGCGCGAGGACGAGCAGCCCGGCGAGGCCCACCAGCGAGCCGCCCAGGATCCACGGCCTGCGCATGCCGTACCGGCTGGTGGTGCGGTCGGACAGATGGCCGCTCAACGGGTTGGCGATCACGGTGGCCACCCCGCCGAGCGCCGTGACGAGCCCGAGCGCGGTCTCCTTGCTCTGCGGCGCCATCTCCTGGATCTTGAGGCTGAGGCCGAGGATGAGCGGCAGGGCTCCGGCGGCGGCGTAGAAGAGTTCGGCGAGGCCGATGGCGGCGACCAGTCCGCGCCGGGGCGCGGGCCGGGGCACGGCGGTTTCCTGGGGCAGGGTGAGGGACATGGTCGTCTCTCCGATCAGCCGACGAGGGCGGTGCGAAGACGCCGGACGTGGCCCGCGGTCAGACCGTGGGCCGTGAGCAGCCGTTCGGCGCCCCCTCGGGCGTCGAGGGCGGTCAGGAAGGTGCGCATCGCGGCCTCGGGGGCGTCGAGCAGCCCGGAGACCGAGCCGGTGGCCTCAGCAAGGTGAGCCGGCGCGGCCCGTGTGCCGGAGCCGCCGCCCTTTCCGAAGCCGCCCTTTCCGAAGCCGCTTTTTCCGAAGCTGCCCTTGCCGGAGCTACCGCCCTTGCTGGAGCCGCCCTTGTCAGAGCCGTCGCCCTCGCTGGAGCCGCCGCCCTCGGCGGAGGCGGGCACGCGTGAGCCCAGGCCGAGCATCGTCATGATCTGGGGAAGATGTTCCCCGGTGGCCGCGTAGTCGCGGACGATCGTGTCGTGGTCCACCCCCGCCAGGTCGAGGACCAGTGCCACGACCAGTCCGGTGCGGTCCTTGCCCGCCGCGCAGTGGACCAGGGCGGGCAGCCCGTCGGCGATCTCGGCCACGACGGAGGCGAACCAGGCGGTCCGGTGGTCGAGCATCAGCACGTAGAGGTCGCCGAGGTCGATTCCCGGCGGCAGCGCGGACAGGTCGGCGGGGGAGCCGGAGGTGCCGAGTCTGGCGATCCTGACGCCGCGCTCGGCCAGGAGGGTCCAGTCGTCATCGGTTCGTTCGGTCTCGCCACGCAGGTCCGCGACGAGTCGCAGCCCTTCCGGCAGGCCGCCGAGAAGGCCGGCGAGCAGGTCGACGTCGGCGGGGGACAGCGCGTGGGGTTGTGCCGAGCGCAACAGCGTCCCGGGACGGAGGAGGGTTCCGGTGCCGTCGGCGACGTCACGGAGGTTCAGGAGCGGCATGAGTCATATATATGACTGCCTCACCTGCGGGAACGCGGCCGAAAAGTGGACGACCGGTGAACGCGTGAGCAACGTTCCCGTCCCTGTGGAACGTCGGCGAGGCCCGCCGCGCGGGAGCCGTACAGTGACCAGATGCCCAGAGAAGCCCGCTACCGCGCGATCGCCCGTGAGCTCGGGCGGCGCATCGAGTCCGGTGAGCTGCCGCCGGGTGAGCGGCTGCCCACCGAGGACGCGCTCGCCGAGCGGTTCGGCGTCCACCGCCTCACCGCCCGGCAGGCGATGGTCGAGTTGCGCAGGGCCGGACTGGTCGAGACGCGACACGGCCTGGGCAGTTTCGTCCGGCGCGCTCCGCGCCGGATGGAGGTGTCCGTAGACCCCGTCACCCGCAGGCACAGGAAGGCGGACCTGGAGGGACTGGCCGAGATCTTCACCGAGGGGGAGGAGATCCTCGACCGGGGCCTCGTCGAGCATCCGGTGGGCGCGCGCCACCTCGGCGTTCCGGGCGCGGAGGTCTACGAGATCACCACCCTGCTCAGGTCGGGTGGCGCGCCGTGCGTGCTGAGTCGCTACCGGCTCAGGCCGGAGCGGGCAGACCTCGCTCACGACCCGAGGCTCGGCGTGCTCGGCTCGCTGGAGGCTGCGGGGGCCTCCTACCGCTACACCTGGCACGCGGTCTCCGCGGACCTGGCCGACCCCGTCGACCAGGCCACGCTCTCGGTCGACGTGGGCGCCGCCGTGCTCGTGCGCGAGGGGCTCGTCGTGCACGGTGACGAGCCACTGTGTCACGTCGAGCGGCGCTGCCGAGGAGACCTCATCTCCTTCGTCACCCGCTATGACTAGCCAGGTGGTCGAGAAGCAGTTGAGTGTCCAGTTCGTACACCGGAGGCGCGGACGACAGGGGGACCACCGTGGTGATCACGCCGTCCTCGGTGACGTCCACCCTGCTGAAGGCCTGGAACGGCATCCCCCTGGTCCTGCCCGCCGGGGCCATCGTGTCGGCGCCGTAGGCGGAACCCGGACCGACCCAGACGGGGATCCCGGCGAACATGCCCGCCGAGGCGCTGTGGGTGTGCCCGGTGAGCACCAGCCGTACATCGGAGCCGGCCAGCACCCCGGCCAGCTTCTCCGGGGCGCGCAGGCCGATCCCGTCCATCAGCGGCAGCACGCTGGGAACGGGCGGATGGTGGAGCACCAGCACGCTTCCGTCGGGCGCGGGCGTGGCCAGAGCCGAGGCCAGCCACTCCAACTGGTCGTCGGACAGCTCGCCGTGGTGCGCGCCGGGCACGGTGCTGTCGAGGACCACGACGCGCAGGCCGCCGATCCGGACCACGACGTCGTACGGCTCGTCACCCGCCTGGCGACCAGGATCGTCGTCCGCTCCGCCGCCTGACCCGCTGCCTGGCCCGGTGCCCGCCCCGTCGCCCGGAACGGCGCCGACGAGCGTGGAGCGGAAGGCGCGGCGTTCGTCGTGGTTGCCCATCGCGACCACCACGGTCGCGGCGAGTTTGTCGGCGGCGGACTGAAGCGCCTGCGCCACCAGACGGTAGGAGGGCTCGTCCCCCTGGTCGGCGATGTCGCCGGACACGATCAGCGCGTCCACGGGCTGACCGGAGGCGACCACGGTGTCCAGCGCGGTCCTGAAAGCCGCCGTTGAGTCGACGGAGCCGTGGAGCAGTCCCTCGGCGACGGCGTGGACATCGGTGAGATGGATGAGGGTGTAACGCTTTGCCATGACGCCAAGGGTTGTCCACGCCACTGAACGTGATTAGTCATCTATATGAATTACGGCGGTACGGCTTACGCCGGGGCACACCGCTCCGGAGCGCCCTCCGCCGTCCCGGCACGGACACCGCCCGCCCGATCCGTACGGGAAACGGGCGGGCGGGCCGTGGCGTACAGATCCCCGCCGAGCAGGCGGAGCCGAGAAACGCAGGGGTGAGAACGGGCAGGGTGTGCTGGACGGTGGCGGGACACCCGGTTCGGGAACGCCTGGGGTTCGGGGACCTCGGGACAGGAAGCTCAGGAGCGCTGGGTGGCCGGGGCCGTCTCCTCCGGCGACAGACCGGGGATGCCGTCGATGCTCTCCCTGTTGTTCTTGGCGCGGTAGACGCGCCGCTGCTGGACGTCCTTGCGCTCCGCCCACTCGTCCAGAAGTGGCCGGTCCTTGTCGAAGGACATGAACGGGACAGCGAAGCCGCAGGAGTCGGAGATGCGGTCGCAGTCGACGACGATGATCGACCGCACACCCGGATGCGGGCCGAACTTCGTGATCAACTGGGGGAAGTCGGGGTCCTCGGGGACGACGACCCGGCCGGTGCCGTACAGGCGAAGAATGTTGGGGGAACCGGAGAAGGCGCAGAACATGACCGTGATGCGTCCGTTCTGGCGGAGGTGGGAGATGGTCTCGACGCCGCTGCCGTCCAGGTCGAGGTAGGCCACCGTGGTGTCGTCGAGGACGGTGAAGGTGTCGGGGTATCCCTTGGGGGAGACGTTGACGTGACCGCCCTGTTCGGGAGCGGTTGCGACGAAGTAGACCGGCTGCGCTCCGATGAACTCGCGCAGCCGGTCGTCGAGCCTTTCATGAATTTTCCCCATGAAGGGGACGATAGATGGTGGTCACTCGCCGGGCAGCCACCAGGTCCACGGGGAGTTCTTGGTCGTGAAGGAGTCCAGTTTTCTGGTGGAACCGGTCTCGGCGTTCACCGTCCGCTTCACAGCCGAGCTGATCTCGCCGTCCTTGCTGTTGCGCCCCGTCCAGAGCGTCAGCGTCCCCGCCGGATCCCAGTAGATGCGCTGCGCGCTCTCGTCCTTGGGGATGCCGAGCGGGAGCGCGTCCGAGACGGTGTCGGACGCCAGGTCGTAGGTGCGCAACCGGGACGTGTTCGACGCGCCGGTGATGACCAGCGCGACCGTGGATCCGTCGTTCGCCAGCGCGACCGGCGAGTTGTTGGACACGATCTGCGGCACGACCTGACTCGCGGTCTCCCTGCCGTCGGCGTCGAAGACCGCGAACTCGGTGACGTTGTCGTCGGTGGTCCGCCCCGTGAGCAGGTGCTGCCCGTCAGGGCTGAAGCTCAGCACGTTGTTCGCCGGCGGCAGCTTGATCGTTTTCCCGTTCTTGAGATTGACGATCAGGGTCGGCAGCTTCTCCGCGCTGTCGAAGTAGTCGACCACGACGAGCGAGCCGTCGAAGGAGAGCGTGGTGTCCACGTCCGTCTGACCGATCCCCCTGGGCAGCACGGCGGCCCCGCCGGGCAGCGGGCGGACCTTTCCGCTGTTCACGTCGCGGACGACGAGCTTGTCGCCCTTGAAGTAGTTCACGAACCGGCCGTCACCGCTGACGGCGAACGGGGTGCCGGCCTCCTTGTCAATCTTGCCGTTGGCCTGGCGGGGGTTGACCCGCGCGTCGGCCAGCTTGACCGTCTTGCCGCTGCGCAGCGTCAGCGTCCACTTGCCGCAGGGGATCGTGTAGTCCTTCTTGGGGCAGCTGTCGAGCCATGCGTACCGGACCGAGTCGGCGGAGGCGGCTCCCGTCTTCGCCTCCGCAGGGGTGACGGTCATCGTCATGGTGGCCGCTGCGGCGGCGGCGAGAGTGAGTACGGCGAGCCCGCGTTTGGGTGTCATCGCTGTTCCTTTCGTCACCCGGATAGATGCGGGCCCGAGGCGAAAGGTTGTGTCACGAATCGGCCACACTCACGGGCCGTCCACCGCCATGGACGCATGTACGGCCACGTCGTCGATGCTCGTCGGGTGCGCGGGGCGCGAAGCCGTACGGGTTGCCGGGCGGTCGCCGGTTCAGGGGCTGGCCGGCGACGCGGAGCAGTCGGGAACCCGCGCGAGCATGAGCCCTGTTCTTCGTGTCCCTCGGCGTCCGTCGCCGGTGAGCCGCACGGGAGCGGCCAGGGCACAGGCGAAGACGGGCGCCTTCGGCCATGTGCCCTGGATGTGCCCTCTGCGGCAGACTCGGCCCCTGAAATCGCGGATCGGGGCCTGGTCGCGCGTCCGCTAGCGGTAGTTCGTGAACTGGAGCGCGATCTCCAGGTCTTTGCCCTTGAGCAGGGCGATGACCTCCTGGAGCTCGTCCCTCTTCTTGGAGCTCACCCGCAGCTCCTCACCCTGGATCTGGGCCTTGACTCCCTTGGGCCCCTCATCCCGAATGATCTTCGAGATCTTCTTGGCGTTCTCCTGGTCGATGCCCTCCTTGAGGGTGACCATGAGCCGGTACTCCTTGCCTGACAGCTTCGGCTCATCGGCGTCCAGGACCTTGAGCGAGAGCCCGCGCTTGATCAGCTTGTCCTTGAACACGTCAAGGACGGCGTTGGCGCGCTCCTCGCTGTTGGCCCTGATCTCGACTGCCTTCTGCCCACCCGACCAGGCGATGCTCGCGCCGGTGCCCTTGAAGTCGAATCGGTGCCCGACCTCCTTGACCGTCTGGTTCAGCGCGTTGTCGGCCTCCTGGTGGTCGATCTTGCTGACGATGTCAAAACTGCTGTCGGCCATGCGTCGACTATCCTCTCTAACTCTCTTGTCGACCCTAGCGCTTCACCTGTCGGCTAAGGATGAACGTCACCGTCAACACCCAGACGATGGTGTCGAAGACGGACGAGAAAACCGTTGAGGACGCTCGTCGAGCCACACCCCCGACGCGTTGAGGACGCGCATCGAGCCACACCCCCACAAGAACCCGCACCCCACCACCCTCCCGCTCCCCCTGTCCGCCCGCCGCCGGCCTGAAGACCATGAAAGATCCCAGTACGGCAGGCCATCGGCGGACGGTCTCCGCCGATGTCACGTCACACCCGGAAGTCCGCTATTCTTCTTCCTGTCGCCGCTTCGAGCGGAAGACGCGGCAGGTTGCCCGAGTGGTCAAAGGGAGCGGTCTGTAAAACCGTCGGCTCAGCCTACGCAGGTTCAAGTCCTGCACCTGCCACCAGCCAAACTGGCAGCTTAGAGGCCCTCCGGGGCCTCTTTTGCGTTTCGGGGTCATGCAGCCGTATGCCGCCCTGAGCGGTCGCGCGTCGGTGGTCGCGCAATATACGCGCAATGATCTTGACGACGTTTCCTCAGGTCGCGCCGAACTTTCAGGGAGCCTGCAAGCGAGAGCCACCTCTGGAACCACCCCATGCCAACGGCTACGGCGAGGGGCTCGGGAGGCTGGATAACCGATGAATCCGCTACGTAACGAATCATGATCGTATGACGCATCTGTGCGTCTCGTCATTCACTGCCAGATCATGCTTATGGGATGGGAACGCCCAAGTCTTTGATCGTCATCGTCGCGGCGGGGCTCGGTCTGACTGCTTGTGGCACGGCGCCCGCAACCCCCGAGCCGAGGAGAAGTGAGGTCGAATCCGCCGCGACGCCCACTTCCAATGGTGTGTCGACGACTCCCCTCACCAGTGAAAGCCTGTATCCCTCTGGCTTTGATCCTGCCGCGTACAGGCCCCCCGAGCACTGGAAGGCCCCCTGCAAGGCTGCCTATTTGAGGTTGGCCGTGGGCCTGCTCGCCAACTGGAATGCGATCAGGAACCTAATAGAGCGGACGGGAAATTCCGCCTATCACACTGCGACGATCAAGTTCAGCTACGAACAGCTCGTCGACTCCCCGCAAAAAGAGATCTTGCGAGCCTGTCAGCAGGCCGACCCAGTGATCGGCGCCCGGTTCGAGCGTGGTGTGGCGGCCGCTGGCACAGCTATGAGCATTGTCTGTCGAGAAGCGGAACCGTCCACGTGTGCGAGGCCGGAGCTGTCAGCAGAGGAGCGGGCCATGCTGAGCGAGAGCGTGCAACCACTGCTGGCTGCGGTCCCACCGAAGCGTTGAGATCTCTTCGCCCGTTCACATCGGCGGATCGGCGCGTGCCGCTTCGTACCTCGTCCGGGAACGATCGGTTGGGCGGTGAGCAAGCTCTGATCACCAGCCTTAGTGGTTGGCTCCGGAAATCCTTCGGGGGTTGACGTAGAGCTGAGTGCTGTAGGGACGTGAGGGCAGGCGATGTTGCCGCCCTGGGCAACCTCGCTGTCCACGGCATCGACCACCTTCAGGCGGCCATCGAGAACCGGCTCAAACGAATGCCACAAGTCGGCGAGGAGGTCATCGGCGAGATCGCGGCCGAGCGGCACTGAACTGGCCTGTACAGTTGCGATTCGTCGGTATCCCGTGAGGGAAGACAGGGGGATCTTCCTGATGGGCAGCCGCTTCGGCCCGGTAGCAAAGCTCAGCGGTTCGTGGACATCCGCGCTACTGGCGGGTCTGGGACTCGGTGTTGTCACCAATCTGGCCCAGGGCTGGCTTCCGGGCACCTGGAACCAGGTCGCCAACTCCGGTGCTGTCTGGTGTGTCCCGGCGTTCGTCGTCGGCGCCCTGCTTGCCGGATGGGCGTCAGCGCGGTCGGCTGCCACCGCCGGCCTATGTGCCTCGATCGGTCTGGTCATTGGGTATTACGGGTACGCGGAGTTCGGCCGTGACGGCATGGGCAGCCTCACCTATCCGCTGGTCTGGCTCGCGATGGCGGTCATCAGCGGCCCATTGTTCGGCGTGGCCGGGCTGTGGTGGCGGAACGGACGTACCGTACGTCACCGTGTCATTGGCCTCGCCGCACTGGGAGGCGTCTTCGGGATGGAGGGCATCATGTATGCCTTCGTCCTGCATTACACCCCGCAGGCATGGGCCTGCCTGGCCGTCTTCGTCCTTGCGCCGCTGCTGATGGCACGTCGGCAAGGAGAGCGGACGCCGACCCTGCTGACGGCCCTGGCCCTCGCGGCACTGGCGTACTTAGTCATCGAATTGCCACTTCAATACGTGACGATATGAAGTGGATCGCGGACCGCAGACACGGTAAGCCAGGTCATGTTAGTCGACCACGCGCTTCATTTAGTCAGTTCCCTCACCCCTGTTCGGGACGCCGCCTCTGATCGACGGCTGCCTGGCCGGGACCGGTCTGGTTCTCAAGTCCTCGTAACTCCACGAATTAAAGATCAGTAGTGCCAGCTCGTGTATCAACTGCCACGAGCGCCGATAAACGACAAGAACATCAAAGGGTCCCGCAAGTGCCCGGGCCCCTGGTCGTACAGCATGCCTTTCACATGGTCAGCGCTTCGCTGATCCGCCTGTTGGCGATCTCCTTGTGCCCGTCGAGGCACTTGGCGTAGACCCGCAGCAGGACATCCACACCATGCCCCGCCCGCTCGGCCACGTCGGGAGCCGGAACACCCACATTGAGCCACAGGGACACCGCCGCGTGCCGCAGGTCGTACGGCCTGCGTGCCAGGGGAGAGGCGACCTGGGTGGGAGTGAGAGCGAGAATCCGTGCGTCCTGCCAGACCTCGGTGTAGGCCGTCGAGGCGATCACTCCGCCGCGCTCGCTTCGGAAGACACGGCCGTCCTCACCGGTGCCGTACTCCTCGATGTGCCGCCGGAGGATCGTCACGAGCTCGGGAGGGATCGGTACCGGCCGCACGTCGGCCCGGCCCCGATGCTTGAGGCCCCGTTCCTCGTGCGCGTCCCCGCTGTCGGTCCACTGCGTGTTCACCTCAGGCCGGGAAACGTCGATCGTCAGCCGTCCCCAGCCCTCGGCGGGCAGATGGCAGTCCTGAAGCCGCAGGCCCACCGCCTCGGCCGGACGCAGGGCCGCGTAGTACATACAGGCGAACAGCGCCATGAGCCGTCGGCCCCGCCCGCGACCACCCACATAGGTGACCATGGTCAGAAGCTCCTGAGCCTGCCGGGGATTGACGACCACGCGCGGATCGACAGTCTCGGTGGTCTTGGGCGGCTTCCACCTCACCTTGTGCAGCGGATTGGCGGCCAGTTCCTCCAACTCAACCGCGTATTCGAGAACGGCATGGAGAACGGCTCGCTTGCAGGTGATCGTGTTCGGGGCCGCGGCCTTGCCGTCGAGTCGGAGGGCGAGCGCGTCCAGCGCCAGCCGTACGCCCTTGGTCTCTCCGAGGTCGGCCAGGTCCAACGACGCCCCCTCAAGCCACCGGATCGCCCGAGCCATCTCGCTCGGTGTCTCCGGCCTCCTCCCGGTGGGAAGGAGCGCGTACTTACGGAGCGCTGCCCGGAGGGTCTCGGCGTCAGGACGCCCCGACCGGTCCTTGGTCAGCGCGGGGAGGATCGTCGAGAGCGCGTCGGACATGCTGTCCCGGCTCTTGGCCGCAGCGTGGGGCCACTTCATGTCGATGTAGGCCCGAGCGAACTCGAAGACCGTCCGGGCGCTCTTGGCATGAAGCATGGAGAGCGGGAGCCCGGTCTCCACGTCGAAGGCCTCGCCCCGCTTGGCCGCCTGGCGCAGGTCCGACAGGAAACTCTCGGCCAGTGCCTTGGTCCGCAGGGTCTTCGACTTCTGGCGACCGCCGACCTTCCACCGGACCACGTACGAGGGTGTCTTGCTCGTCTCGTTCCGGCGGATCTCCCAGAACTTCACGTCATAGGAGGTGATCACGCGGCCTCCCGGAGGGATTCCAGCCAGGTCGTGAACTCGCTGCGCCAGACGCGGATCTCCCCGTTGGGGAGCTTGAGGCCCTGGGGAGCGTGGCCGATCTCCCGCCAGCGGTAGAAAGTACGCCGGGACACCCCGCCGAGTTCGTCGAGGATCTCCGGCACGGTCATGAGCTCGTCACGGTTCTTCTTCACGCCGCCTCCCTCAATGGCGTGTTTGCCGGAAGATCTGGAGTGGGTCTGCCATCGGCTCTGGCCCGTAGTTCGTCGAGCCGGGCGCGTGTTCGGTGCCGGTTGGCCACGCCGCGCAGCAGCCGCACCGGCAACGGGGTGCGGGTGGGGTCCTTGGTGGAGACCGGCCGCCAGACGTAGCGGTGCGGGTCGGTCTCGGCGTCGGCGGGCAGGCCGAGCATGTCGAGGACCCAGGCGCGGCGGTCGGCCTTGTGGTCGTGCAAGGTCTTGTTCGACCACTTGCGGGAGACCAGGACGCGACGGCCCGCGTAGCCGAGGTGTTCGGCCTTGTGCGCCTTGCCCTTGCACCGGCCCGGGGTCATGCCCGCCTTGGCTCCCTTGGGCTGAATGCCGTAGCGCAGCCAGTTGGCGCAGGTAGGCGAGCAGGGTTCGTAGCGCAGCGCCTCGACCAGGCGGGCGGCGTGGTCCCAGCGGGCTTGGTTGATCGCGGCGCGGGCAGTCGACGCGGCCGGAGTCTCGTCGCCCTGCTCGTCTTCGTCGGGGTCGAGGTCGAGGGTCTCTCCCAGGCTCTTGGTGAGGTACTTGGTCAGGTAGCCGATGCGCTTGTGCGCGTCCGGCGATCCGGCCAGGAGGCCCTGAACGTCGACCTGAGCGCCGAAGCGCACCACGTGCAGAGGCTCAGCCTCGTCGTCGGTGTCGAGCCGGTCGAGCGCTTCCTCCCAGGTGGGCAGTAGTTCGCCCGTGGCGGGGTCGAGGTAGTCGCCAGCCTGTCCGTCCGGGTACGGCTCGGCCTGCTCCTCTCGTTCCACCCAGACCGGCAGGTGGTCGCCCTTGAAGCGCACCTGATCGAGGGCGGGCCACCACACCTGGTGATAGGTGGCCGCCGCGATGGCCTTGATCTCCGCGCGAGGCAGGGTCCTGCGGATCGCCATGTGCAGGTGGGGAGCAAACCTCTTCTGCGGTTCCACTCGCAGGCCGCGGCACAGGTGGCGGATCGCCGGGCGCACTGCCTGGCCTCGCCCTATAAGGCGTTGTCCAGCGTCAGGGTGAGCTCGGCGATCCGCCACCTACCGTCGGACCGTCGCAGGCTGAACGTGTAGACCCCGGTCGAGATCATCTGGATGCTCTCGCCGGTGTTCCTCGTCTGCAGCAGATAGGCCCGCACCTCGGCGGTGGCGGCGTCCGTCGTCGTGACCACGACGTTACCCAGGTGGTGCCGCACCCTTCCGGTCTGGGCCGTGTGCCCGTCACGGATGAAGTCGAGCACCGCCGCGCGTCCGGCGACCGGGCCGAGCACCCCCTGTCCGGGCATCGTGAAGGTCCAGGTGGTGTCCTCGGTCAGGACCGCTTCCAGCTCGGCCACATTCAGCTCGTCCAGGGCATGGGCGTAGTGCGCCACCGCCTGCTGGAGGTCGGCGATCACGAGAACACCGTCAGCACGATCTTGCCCTGGATGTGGCCCTGCGCGGCTCGTGTGTGTGCGCTGCCCGCTTCGGAAAGCGGGTAGGTGCTGTCCACCCCGACCTGGAGCTTGCCCTCGTCGAACAGGCGCCCGATCTCGGCGAGCTGGGGGCCGTTGGAACGCACCTGAATGTTCGAGACGGTGATGCCAAGACGCGCCGTCTCTTCCGGATCGTACTGGGCGAAGAACACCGGAAGCATGGTGCCGCCGCGCTTGAGCACGGTCAGGAAACGTGAACTGTCCGGGCCACCGACGGTGTCGATCACCAAGTCGACGCCACTGACCACGTGCGCGACCTGCGTCGTGGTGTAGTCGATGAACTCATCGGCGCCGAGCTTGCGCAGGAACTGCTCGTGCCGCCCCGAGGCCACCGCGATGACGTGTGCCCCCTTCCACTTCGCCAGCTGCACCGCGAAATGACCCACTCCACCAGCGGCCCCGTTGACCAGCACGGTCATCCCTGGCGTGATCGGCACCGGCTGGTGCACCTGGCCGGTGAAGGGAGACGGCACGTCGTGGCCGAGATCGACCAGGTACTGCCAGGCCGTCAGCAGGGCCATCGGCGCACCGGCCGCCTCAACGTAGTCGATACCGGCCGGTTTGTGAGCCAGGTCGGAAGCCGGAGCGGCCACGTACTCGGCGTACGTCCGGCCGTCGAATCCCGGGAACCGCAGCATGCCGAAGACCTCGTCACCGACGGCGAACCTGGACACGTCCGGAGCGACCGCCTGAACCACGCCCGACATGTCCGTTCCGGGGATGAGGGGGAACTCCAGCACCGGCCTCATTTCGGCCGGCATGACCTTCATCCCCTCGCGCAGGTACCAGTCCGGCGGGTTGATGCCCGCCGCGTGCACCCGGACGAGCACCTCGCCCGGGCCGATCTCGGGAACCGGCACCTCGTCGTACCGCAGAACTTCCGGCCCGCCCGCCTCGTGGAACTGGATCGCCTTCATCGCGCCTATCGCTTTCTCAGGGAAACGTTGCTCCTTCAGTCAAGGCCCTGGACGGCATGGCCGTCCAAGACCCCTTCGGCAACCGGTCATTCCGAAACAGCATGACGCGTACCCTGCAACGGTGAACGATCTCGGACAGGACCTGGAACTGCGGCTGGTGCGCTACTTCACCGTGGTGGCGGCGCACCAGCACTTCGGCCGGGCCGCCGCCGACCTGCACGTAGCCCAGCCGGCGCTGAGCCGCCAGATCCAGCGGCTCGAGAAATATCTCGGCACACGACTGCTGGACCGCACCTCCCAAGGCACCCGGCTCACTCCGGCCGGACAGACATTCCTCCCCCGGGCCCAAGCCCTGCTGCAGGCCGCCCGCCAGGCCGAACTGGCCGTGCGTGAACAAGCCCAGACCGAACGAATCACCATCGGTTACGTCGAAGACCTGGTGATCACTACCGCCGTACGGGAACTGCGCCACCGTCACCCGGACGCCGAGATCGCCACCCGGCATCTGAGCTGCCGCGACGTCGGCGCACTGTCCGACAGGCGCGTCGACGCCCTGATCGCGCGGACCCCGTTGCCGCTCGCCGCCGACGACGTATTCACCACCCCGTTGTACGAGGAGCCCCGGATGCTCGTGGTCCCCCGCGGCCATCCTTTGGCCGACCGCGCGTCGGTGACCGCGGAAGAACTGGCCGACGAAGAGGCGGCGCCGTGCGCGTTCGAGACCGCGGACTGGACGTCCTACCGGATCCTCGGGGCCAGCGTGCCGCCGATCGAGAGCTACGAGGACAAGCTCGAACTCGTCGCGAGTGGCAGGGCGATCGCCGTCCTACCGGTCGGCGATCGGCGCAGCTCACTGCGTCCCGACCTCGTCACCGTCCCGATCGAGGGCGCTCCCCCCAGCCAGGTCGTCCTGGTCAGCCGCAAGGGCGACCCGAATCCAATGATCAAGAATCTCCGGCTGGCTGCCAAGGCCGTCCTAGCCGCCCCGCCATCCTGACCGGACCAGGCCGGGCGATGACCATGGGCGGCAGGTCTACCACGGCCTCCGAGTGGAGGCCCGCCGGCCACCGCGACGACAAGTGCAAGCTGCTGCTGAGGACCCGGCACGGTCCCCCTGTCCCGTCACGGCAGATGCTTCGGCGGGCCAAGGTGCCATAGGGCAGCCATAGACGAAGAACAACTTCCCTGAAAACCTAGGGACACATGGCTCAATGAGATGACGCAGCGCGGCGGGACGGAGGTGACGCTCCCCGGTTCCCTCCAGACCCGAGGGACCCCATCCCGCCGCACCGCCCTACCGGGCCTGCCCGCAGAGCAACGCCCTCCAGACGTCATCACCCTGACGGATCGGCCAGCGATAGGTCTCATGCACCTGCCGGGCACCGTTGAAGTGGTGCGGGCGGCGAAGGAACGCCTGTTCTCCGGCAAGGCACAGCTCATACACCGTGGAACGGCACTCACAGCTCCACTCGATCACCCGCACCCGCTCGGCCGGGCACGGCACCCGCCACACCAGCTTCATGTGATCCGGCACCGGGTTGGCCACATGCGGGCGCAGGCACCTCTGCGTCGCGATCACTGCGGCGCCCAGCCGGTCGGCGTCACGAGCGGCGGAGCCATCCGGCGCAACTCCGCATACCGGGCCGCCACTCGCTGCGCCGTACCCGCCGGATCATCCACCGGGCCGTAGGCGTCCCACCCCAGCCTGTCCCGTGCCTCCCGCCTCAAGGCGTCCCGGCCGGACTTCCACCGGAACACCCGCTCGTCGGTCCACACCACCAGCCCCGACCAGACCGACACCAACGCCAAGCAGTGCCCGTGATGCACATCGGAGGCGATCCCCAGCCCGGCCAGCTCCCGCTGCAACCGCTCGGCCGCCTCCACCGCGTTGATCACCACGTCCGGCCCGACATGGTTCGGCTGGACGGGCGGAAGCTCTTCCATGTTCATCAGGCCGCCTCATCCGCTACCGAGCAGTCCAGGCACTCGATCCGGACCAGCTTCACGGCCTGCCCATCGAGATGGAGCGCCGCCTCGGCACGATTACGGCGAATCCATCGCCAGCCGCGCCCGTGGCAGGTCGGACACTCCTGGCTCGTCGGTTCCCCTTCGGTAATCATGAGTCAAGGGTCTTCACCTGCGCCGATGTCTCCCATCTCGGCACAGAATCCTTGGGCAGAATGACCGGTATCCCTTGACGGGATAACCGCCCAACGGCAACCGTTGAATACCCGAATGTCGAGCTTTCGAGGAGATATTCCATATGCCCGCAGATGCGACTGAACCAGTCGTTATCCTGCCGGAACTATGGCAACGCCCTGAAATCCTGGAAAGCCTCCGAAGTCGGAACATCGGGCAACTCTTCCGGCTCATCCGCCAGCACACCGGAGCCAGCCAGACCCGCATCGGCGTCGCGGTGAACCTCAGCCAGGGAAAGATCAGCGAGATCATGAAAGGGACCGTTCAGGTCACCTCGTTCGAAGTCATCGAACGCATCGCCGACGGCCTGAACATGCCCGACCCTGCCCGCATGACCCTCGGCCTGGCCCCCCGACACCCCCTCCCCAAACCCCGAGTCGAGCCGGAACACACACCAGCCGGCCAGGCCGCACTGCCGGAAACAGAACTGCCGAACAAGCACCTCATCGGCCTGACCGGCGGCGCGTCCAGCCGTTCCGTCATCTCCGGTCTGCGTCACGTCCTCACCGGCCACATTCAGGCCGAGGCCATCATGGGGCCGCCCCTGCTGATCAACGCGGTCACAAGCCAGGTGCCGCTGATCGGTCAGGTCTGCCGGGTGACACGAGGCGCCGACCGCGCCGAGGCGCTCAGCTTCGCCAGCGAACTGCTGGAGTTCTGCGGCTGGCTCCACCAGGACCTCGGTGACTTCACCCAGGCCACAATGTGGACCAACAAAGCCCTGGACTACGGATGGAGCTGGGCGACCAGCGCGTCACCTCCTACGTCCTCATGCGCAAAAGCGCCATCGCCATCGAGTCCGGCGACCACGGCCACGGCCTCGGCCTGGCCAACGCCGCCCTGTCCAACCCCGCGGCTCTCACCTCCCGCCTGCGGGCCGTCATCCTGCGCACCCGAGCCATCGCCAACGCCTACCTCGGGGAAGCCGCGGACTCCGCCCGGGACTCAGAAACCGCCCTCATCGAGGCCACCGCCGGAATGATCCAGACCGAGCCCGACCGCGCGCCGTACTGCACGCCCGCCTACGTCGCCATGGAAACCGGAGCCACCCGTCTCCTGCTTGGCCAGGCCGCCACCGCGATCCCGATCTTCGAAGCCAGCCGCTCCCAGTGGACGCCCTCCAGGCAGGCCCGCGACCACGCCCTGTTCCTGACCCGCATGGCCACCGCCTACGCCATGGCAGGCGAGCGCGACCAGGCATGCACCGTGACCGAGGAAGCCATCCCGCAGATCCAGGCGTTGCGCTCCAGCCGGGTGGCCGGCCAGCTCGCCACACTCTGCATCCAGTTGTCCCGGTGGTCGACGGACCGGCCCGTGGCAGACTTGCTCACCAGACTCGACCTCCTCGCCGAGTCCTTCTTTCTGCCAGCACCCCGGCCACCAGAAGGAGAACGGTGATCAACGCGCTGCCCACCGCGACCACCACCGAGGAACGCCACCGCAACGCCCCCATCGCGATCCTGCCCGTCGGCAGCTTCGAACAGCACGGCGACCACCTGCCGCTCAGCACCGACACGATCATCGCCACCCTCATCTGCCGAAAGATCGCCGACGCCTACCCCGTGCTGCTGCTGCCCCCGATCACGATCTCCTGCTCCCACGAGCACAGCGCCTGGCCCGGCACCGTCAGCATCTCCGCCCGCACCCTGCACGCCGTCATCACCGACGTCTACGACTCGGTCACCCGCGCCGGGCCCCCGCGCCCTGGTGGTGGTCAACGCCCACGGCGGCAACTACGTGCTCAGCAACGTCGTCCAGGAGGCCAACACCGAAGGCCGCGCGATGGCCCTGTTCCCCACCCGTGAAGACTGGCAGCAGGCCCGGGCCGCCGCCGAGCTGGCCGGCTCCATGCACGAGGACATGCACGCCGGAGAGATCGAGACCTCGATCCTGCTGCACGCCTGCCCCGAGGTGATCCGCCCCGGCTACGAGACCGCCGACCACGTCGCCGACGACCGTCGTCACCTGCTGACCGAGGGCATGCGGGCCTACACCGAGACCGGGGTCATCGGTCGTCCGTCCCTGGCCACTGCCGAAAAAGGGCAAGGCCGTCCTCGACTCCCTGACCAGCAGCTTCGCCGACGTGACAGCCCTGCTCACCAAGCTCTGAGCACCGAGCGTGACGCGATCACGATCACGTAGCACGGACACTGCCGAATTGTTCTTATGAGTATCAAGCGCGGCAGCGCGGCGCGCCGCCGCACGGCCCGCCGCCCGAACGCC
>NZ_BSEV01000032.1 GCF_027922005.1 Streptosporangium carneum
CCGGGACGCGGACCGCCCGCGCCGGGGCCGGGACGCGGACCCGCGGCTCCGGGCGGGCCGGAGCGCGCCGCGGGCGGACGGGGACCGGCGTTGTCGCGCTGACCCTGCTGCTCGCGGGGGCCGCGGTCCTCACGAGGACCGGGACGCGGACCCCTGTCGCCGGGGCCGCCGTCACGGCCGCCGGGACGCGGCGGACGGGCCTGGCCCATGCCGCTGGCGTTCGAGGAGAACGGGTTGTTGCCGGGACGCGGACCGCGCGGCCCGGGACGCGGACCCGGCTTGGGGCCGCCCGCGCCGGGGGCACCCGCACCGGGCCTGGCGCCCTGGCCTCCACCGCCGGGGCCACCCTGGCCGCCGGAGGGACGGCCCTCGGGACGCGCCGCCTCGGGACCCGGCCTGGGGCCGGGACGCGGAGCCGGACGCGGACCCGGCTTGGGCCCGGGGCCCGCGGGGCGGGGAGCCTCGAAACGCGGCGGCTGAACCGGTGAGGGCTGCTGCTGCGGCTGCTGAGGCTGCGCCTGCTGCTGGGGCTGCGCCTGCTGGGGCTGGGGGACCGGCGGCGGGGCCTGCGGCGCGGGGGCCGCGGGACGCGCCGCGGCGGGACCCGGCCTGGGGCCCGGCTTGGGAACCGGTCCCGGCTTGGGAATGGATGACGGCGTGGGAACGCCGTTTCCGGCCTGGCCTCCTGCCGGCCGGGGGGCCGCCTGCTGCGGCCTGGGCGACCTGTTGCCGCCCCTGTCGGACGAACCCTTCGAGGGGCCGCCCAAAGCTTCCGTGAGCCTGCGGACTACCGGTGCTTCGATAGTCGAGGACGCCGAACGCACGAACTCGCCCATCTCCTGGAGCTTGGCCATGACGACCTTGCTCTCCACACCGAACTCCTTGGCGAGCTCGTATACCCGGACCTTCGCCACTGCACTCCCTTACTCGGCCCGGGAGGCTGTGCCGCCGGACCGTCGTTACGTAGACGTACTCATCGCCGCATGCTCATCAGGCGCTCATAGCTATCTGACCAGCCCATCAACTCGGCGTCCTACATGACAGTTGGCAACCATTTCACCCGATCCTTTCAGCGTGAAGCCCCTCCAGGTGTTCTCGCACCCGCGACAGATCAAGCGGAACCGCGACGCGAAACGCGCGCGGAAACGCTCGGCGACGCTCGGCGAGTTCGAGACAGCTCAGGGAGGGATGCAGCGAAGCACCACGCCCCTGGAGCCGTCGTCGCAGGTCGGGGACGATAACGCCCTCGACCACCACCAGGCGGAGCAGCTCGGAGGAAACCGTGCGAACCCGGCAGCCCACACAGGTTCTCAGTGGGGCAGCCTGGCCACCATATTCCAGCTTACCGTGTGGACGCATCTGCGGAACCGGCCGCGTCCCCCGCTTGTGTGTCGGGACGGATGTCGATGCGCCAGCCGGTCAGGCGATTGGCCAGCCGGGCGTTCTGCCCTTCCTTGCCGATCGCGAGGGAGAGCTGGTAGTCCGGCACGATCACGCGGGCCGCGCGGCCCTCGGCGTCGATCACCTCGACGTGGGAGACGCGGGCGGGCGACAGGGCGTTGCCCACGAACTCCGCCGGATCCTCCGACCAGTCGATGATGTCGATCTTCTCGCCGTGCAGCTCGGCCATGACGTTGCGCACGCGCGAGCCCATCGGGCCGATGCAGGCGCCCTTGGCGTTGACGCCCGGACGCCGTGAACGCACCGCGATCTTGGTCCGGTGGCCGGCCTCGCGGGCGATCGCGGCGATCTCGACCGTGCCGTCCGCGATCTCCGGGACCTCCAGGGCGAAGAGCTTCTTCACCAGTCCCGGGTGGGTCCGCGACAGCGTCACCGACGGGCCCTTGTGTCCCTTCTTGACCTGCACCACGTAGCAGCGGATGCGCTCGCCGTGGACGTACTCCTCGCCCGGCACCTGCTCGTTGTGGGGCAGCACCGCCTCGATCTTGCCGAGGTCCACCAGGACGACCCTCGGGTCCTTGCCCTGCTGGATGACGCCCGCGACGAGCTCGCCCTCACGGCTGGCGAACTCGCCGAAGTTGATCTCGTCCTCCGCGTCCCTCAGCTGCTGCAGGATGACCTGCTTGGCGGTGGTCGCGGCGATGCGGCTGAAGTTGCCCGGGGTGTCGTCGAACTCCCTGAGCACCTCCCCGCTCTCGTCGTCGAGCTCGGCGGCGAAAATGGTCACGTGTCCGGACTGCCTGTCGAGCTCGGCGCGCGCCTTGGCCGCCGCTCCCTCGCTCCGGAAATACGCGATCAGCAACGCGTCCTCGATCGCCTTGACGACCAGGTCGAAGGAGATGTCCTTCTCCCGCTCCAGGCTGCGCAGGACGCTCATGTCGATGTCCACGAGGCTCCCCCTTAGCCTTCGTCGCCGTCTTCGCCGTCGTCTTCGGCGTCGTCCAACCGGCGGAATTCCACCTGCACCCGTCCTCGGGTCAGGTCTTGATACTCGATGCGGCGCGGTGTGCCCGCGACGTCCAACTCCACCCCGGCCTCGTCGGTCGCGACGATCCGGCCCTCGACCAGGGTGCCGTCACGCAGGTCGGCCTTGACCAGCCGCTTCACCGCGCGACGCCAGTGGCGGGGCTCGGTGAGCGGGCGGTCGACCCCGGGTGAGGAGACCTCCAGCACGTACGGCGTGGCACCCATCGCGTCGTCCGCGTCCAGCGCGGCGGAGACGGCGAGGCTGACCTCGGCGACGTCGTCCAGGCTCACGCCTCCGTCACGGTCGACGACGACGCGCAGCAACCGCCGCTTGCCCGCCGGGGTGACCGTGACGTCCTCCAAGTCGAGCCCCTCGGCTCCGACGACAGGTTCCAGAAGCTTCATCAGGCGGTCGCGGGATGTGGCGCTGCCCATGCCGACCTCCCATTGTCACGATCTAAGCGGGCGGACCTCGCCCTTGCGGTTCACCAGCCTATCCACACCGGGGCGTGAAAGGAGCGCCACTCGGCGCGGCGGGGCCGTCCGAGAAGCGAGGTGATTGTCATTCCAAGCCCGTACGATGCTAGATGCGTCAGCAGCCACACCCATAACCGGAGGTCGTCCGTGCGTTCCGTCTCCCGGCGCTCCCTGTTGCGGGGCGGCGCTCTCGGAGTGGCCGCCGTGACCGTCGCCGGATGCGCCGAGCAGGAGCCGCGACAGGCCCAGCGCCTCGCGGCCGAGCCGCCGGATCCGGAGACCATGCTGATCAGACAGCTGATCGCGGGCAAGGAGCGGACCGTCGCGCTCTACTCCTCGGCCGACTCCGACAGGCTGACGCCCTTCAGACAGCGGCACGAGGCCCACCTCGCCGAGCTCCGCCGCAGGCTGCCCCGCGAGAGCGGATCGGCCTCCCCCGCGTCCTCCGCGGGGGCGCAGGCCGACCCCTCGGCCTCGCCTTCCGGCGCCGCCACGGCCGGCTCGCAGATCTCCGTGCGAGATCTGCGCGACATGGAGCGCAAGGCGGCGGCGCTGCGCCCGCGCCAGCTCGACGGCGTCTCCCCCGCGCTGGCCCAGCTGATCGCCTCCATCGGCGCGTGCGAGGCCGCGCACGCCCTGGCCCTGTCGAGGTCGCTGTGACGGCCGACCAGGGGCTCAGCACGGCCCTGGCGGCCGAGCACGCGGCCGTCTACGCCTACGGGGTCATCGCCGCCAGGACCACCGGCTCGCTGCGCGTGACCGCGACGGCGGCCTTCAACGCGCACCGCGCCCGCAGAGACCAGCTCCGCGCCCTGATCGCCGCCCGCGGCGACGCCCCCGCGGAGCCCGACGCGGCCTACCGCCTTCCCGTGACCCCCTCGACCCCCGCCCAGGCCGTCGAGCTGGCCACGCTGGTCGAGCGCGGCGTGACGGCCGCCTACCTGGAGCTGACCGCGTCGCCGGACACGGAGGTCAGGCAGATGGCGGCGCTGGCCATGCAGGAGTGCGTCACCCGGTCCTACGGCCTGCGCCCGGAGATCGAGGCCTTCCCCGGGATGCCCGCGGACGTTGCCTCCCCCACTCCTTCGTCGGCCCCGCCGACCCCGCCGTCGTGAACGGCCGACGTCGCGCGTGAGCTCGGGGATCGGCTCCCTCACCGCCCCCGGAGACCGTTTCGCCCATGTTTGCGATGACACAGCCGGGTAGCTGAGTCACCGTCGAACGCACAAAGCCGACCCCCACAGGGAGGAAGCAATGGGCTGGGGATACAGGAAGTCGATGAAGTTCGGTCCGTTCCGTCTCAACCTGTCGCGCACCGGAGTCGGCCACAGCTGGGGCAACCGCGTCTTCCGGGTCACCAGGACGGCCGACGGCCGCCGCACTCTGACCGTGAACCTCCCCGGCGGCTTCCACTGGCGCAAGACCCTCAGCAACGGCTCCCGCTAGCCTCGGCCGAAGCCCCACGCCCCGCACCTCGCGGGAGGCGTCGAGGGACGCCGGAGCACGCCGCGGAGGCGGCCACCGTCGACGGTGGCCGCCTCGTGTCGCGGACGCCGGTCCCGGGCCCGGAGCCGGGCGCGGAGCGGGTGTGAGCGATCTCGGGGACGGGTGCGGGGTCAGGCGCGGCAGGCGGCCAGGACGCGCTCCGCGGCCTCGGCGATGGGGATCTCCTCCTTGACGCCGGTGGCGCGGTCGCGCAGCTCGGCGACGCCCTGGGCGAGGCCCCGGCCGACGATCAGGATCGTCGGCATGCCGAGCAGCTCGGCGTCCTTGAACTTCACGCCGGGAGAGACTCCGGGGCGGTCGTCGACCAGCACGCGTAGGCCGCGCTCCTGAAGCTCCTCGGCGATCCTGGTCGCGACCTCGATCTGGTTCTCCTTGCCGGTGCCCACGATGTGGACGTCCGCGGGGGCGACCTCACGGGGCCAGACCAGGCCGAGTTCGTCGTGCCGCTGCTCGGCCAGCACCGCGACGGCCCTGGAGACGCCGATGCCGTACGAGCCCATGGTGACGCGGACCGGCTTGCCGTCGGGGCCGAGGGCGTCGAGCTTCGCGGCGTCGGCGTACTTGCGGCCGAGCTGGAAGATGTGGCCGATCTCGATGCCCCGGTCGATGGACAGGCCGGAGCCGCAGACGGGGCAGGCGTCGCCCTCGCGCACCTCGGCGGCCTCGATCGTGCCGTCGGCGACGAAGTCGCGTCCCGCGACCACGTCGGCGGCGTGCTTGCCCTGCTCGTTCGCGCCGGTCACCCAGGCGGTGCCGTCGACCACGCGGGGGTCGACGAGGTAGCGGATGCCCAGGTCCTTGAGCACCTGCGGGCCGATGTAGCCGCGGACCAGGCCGGGGTGCCTGGCGAAGTCCTCGGCCTCGAAGATGGCGGGCTCGCCGGGGGCGAGGGAGGCCTCGAGCCGCTTGAAGTCGACCTCGCGGTCGCCGGGGACGCCGACGACCAGGGTCTCGGTCTTGTCCGAGCCGGGGGTGACGACCTTGACCACGATGTTCTTGAGCGTCTGGGCCGCGGTCACGCCCAGGCCGTGGTGCTCGTTGACGTAGGCGACCAGCGACTCGATGGTCGGCGTGTCGGGGGTGTCGAGCACCCGCTGGGCGGGCCGCTCCCCGGTGGGCGCGGCGGGCGCGGGAGTGGTGACGGCCTCGGCGTTGGCGGCGTAGCCGCAGTGGTGACAGGCGACGAAGGTGTCCTCACCGGTCGCCGCGGGGGCGAGGAACTCCTCCGAGGCCGAGCCGCCCATCGCGCCCGAGGTGGCGAAGCAGATCTTGTAGGTGATGCCGAGGCGGTCGAAGGTCCTGATGTAGGTCTCGCGGTGCTGCTCGTAGGAGCGCTTGAGACCGTCGTCGTCCAGGTCGAAGGAGTAGGAGTCCTTCATGACGAACTCCCTGCCGCGCAGGATGCCCGCCCGGGGACGGGCCTCGTCGCGGTACTTCGTCTGGATCTGGTACAGCGTCACCGGGTAGTCCTTGTAGGAGGAGTACTCCCCCTTGACCATGTCGGTGAACATCTCCTCGTGGGTGGGACCGAGGAGGTAGTCGACGCCCTTGCGGTCCTTGAGCCGGAAGAGCGTGTCGCCGTACTCCGTCCAGCGGCCCGTGCCCTCGTAGTACTCGCGGGGCAGCAGGGCGGGGAAGAGCACCTCCTGGCCGCCCATGCGGTCCATCTCCTCGCGCACGACGCGCGTGACGTTCTCCAGGACCCTCTTGCCGAGCGGCAGCCAGGAGTAGACGCCGGGTGCGACACGACGAACATAACCGGCGCGGACGAGCAGCTTGTGGCTCGGGACTTCCGCGTCTGCCGGGTCGTCCCTCAGCGTTCGAAGAAACAACGACGACATGCGCAGCAGCACGGCTACTCCTAGCTAGCAGGGACAGATGTCCTACAGGCTATCGACTCGCGCGACCGCGTCGCCTGTCAATAGGGGTCACGGCCAGGAGGGCCGGCCTCAGAAGGCGACCGCGAAGACGAAGGCGGCGCACAGGACGACCAGCGCGACGAACCCGGAGCGGGCCACGCCGTTCCCCCGCCGCAGCGCGAACAGCAGCCCCGCCACGAGCGTGGCCACGAGCAGGGTGTTCCACGGCCAGTACCCGGGGACGTACTCAGGCCCGCCGCTCAGGGTCTTGTCGAGGCCGTCGACCGCGACGACGCCGGCCAGCACGCCGCACGCCAGGTCGCCCCACCCGTCCTCACGCCTGGTGAAGTAGGCGAGCACGCCGAACGTCGCGATCGTGACGACCGTGAGGTTCATCGTGAGGCCGTTCGAGCCGAGGTTCACCGAGGAGCCGGAGCTCAGGTTCAGGAACCGGGCGCCGGACTCGAACAGCGAGGCGGCCAGCAGCGAGATGAGCGGGCCGAACGTCGCCAGCGCGCTGGTCAGGGCCGCCCAGCCGAACCCCGCCGCGCTGCGTCCCACGACGACGACGAGCAGCACGTAGGCGTACGGCTCGTAGATCGAGTGGATCAGGTGGGGCCCGTAGGCGAGCAACGCGCCGACCGCGCCGAGCACCATACCCACCAGGAGGGAGAGCACCATGTGCCGAAGGATGGCCCGCTCCTGCCGGTCTCCGGCGAGGTAGTCGTAGTCGAGCGCGTTGTCCGTTTCCACCAAAACCGGTGATCCCCCGATCGCGTTCCCCTCACGGCCCCCCATAGCATATCTGACCTGCAAGAATACCCAAAATACCCCAAGCGTTCACCAAGAAGCGAGCGCTTGTTATGCTGCCCGCGTGAGCCTTACCGATGACCAGCTTGACCTCCGCGACGCCGTGCGTTCCTTCCTCGCCGAACGCCCCGACGCCCCCTGGAGCCGGTTCGCCGCCGAACTGGGCGTGGCGGGCCTCGCCGTCCCCGAGGAGTACGGCGGGGCCGGATGCGGCATGCCGGAGGCGGCCGTCGTCTGCGAGGAGCTGGGCCGGGTGACGGCGTCCCACCCCTATCTGCAGACCGCGGTGCTGGCCGTCGAGGCCGTCAAGGCCGCCGGAGACCCCGACGCCATGGCCAGGCTGCTTCCCGGCATCGCCGACGGCTCCGTCACCGCCACCGTCCTGCTTCCCGGCGACGCGGACCTGTCCCTCAGCGGCGACCGGCTCACCGGTGTCGCCCGCCACGCCCTGGACGGCGACGTGGTGCTGGCCTTCGTCGACGGCGAGCTGGTCGAGGCCGTCCCCTCCTCCCGCACGCCGCACACGACCCTGGACCAGACCCGCCCGCTCACCTCGTTCACGTTCGCCGACGCGCCGGTGCTGCGCGTGGGCGACGGCGCGGCCCACGGGCGGATCCGCGACCTGGGCGTCGTCGGCCTCGCCTCCGAGCAGGTCGGCGGCGCGGCCCGCTGCCTGGAGACGGCGGTGGCCTACGCGAAGGAACGCCACCAGTTCGGGCGTCCGATCGGCTCCTTCCAGGCCGTCAAGCACAAGGCCGCCGACCTGCTGCTGCTGGTCGAGTCGGCCCGCTCGGCCGCCATGGCCGCGGCGAGGGCGTCGGAGGACGAGCTCGCCGTGCTGGCCGCCATCGCGGGCTCCTACTGCTCGGAGGCCTACCTCGCCGCCGCGGGGGAGAACATCCAGATCCACGGCGGCCTCGGCGTCACCTGGGAGCACAGCGCCCACCGTCACCTCAAGCGGGCCGCCTCGGACGCCGAGCTGTTCGGTCCGCCGCAGGCCCACCGCGCCCGCCTGGCCTCCGCCGCGGGCCTGTAGGCCCCGCGCACACGTTCTTCCCCCTCGCCTCCCGCTCCTGACCGCCGAAGCCCCCGGCCACCCCGCCGGGGGCTTCGGCGGTCACCGGAACGGGACATCTCGGCTACAGGCCGCGCCTGTCTGGCAGCGCGGTGCCCGTTGATACAGAATCACGTTCAGGGCAGCCACCGCATGGGAGGCGACGTGTCACCGAAAGACGTGCCACTGAAAGTCGCGGTCGTCGGATCGGGGCCTGCGGGCATCTACACGGCCGAGGCCCTGAGGAAACAGGCCCCGGGCGCCGTCGAGGTGGACGTGCTGGAACGCCTGCCCACGCCGTACGGCCTCGTGCGGTACGGCGTGGCCCCCGACCACACCTCGATCAAGTCGATCGCGAACTACCTCCAGCGGGTGCTCGAGCTGCCGGGCGTCCGCTTCCTGGGCGGCGTCGAACTGGGCAGGGACGTCGGGGTCGCCGACCTCCTCGGCTGTTACGACGCCGTGGTCTACTGCACCGGCGCGATGGTGGACCGCCGGATGGGCATCCCCGGCGAGGACCTGCCGGGGAGCGTGGCGGCCACCGACTTCGTGAACTGGTACTGCGGCCACCCCGACATGCCCGCCGAGCGTTTCGTCCTCGACAGTCCCGAGGTCGCGGTGGTCGGCGTGGGCAACGTGGCGGTCGACGTGGTGCGCGTCCTCGCCAAGACCGCCGAGGAGCTGCGCGCGACGGACGTGCCCGAGGAGGTGCTGGTCCGCCTCGGGAACAGCCAGGTGAAGGTCGTCCACATGATCGGCCGCCGGGGCCCCGAGCACGCCAAGTTCACCCTGAAGGAGCTGCGGGAGCTGGGCGAGCTGGGCAACGCGGACGTGTGTGTGCGTCCCGAGGAGGCCGTGGCCGACCTCACGGAGGCGTCCCGGCAGGTCAGGGGGAACGTCGAGGTGCTCCAGAGCTGGGCGGCCCGCACCCCCGCGGGGCGTCCCAGACGGCTGGACGTCCGGTTCTGGATGCGTCCCGTCGAGATCCTCGGCGAGGACCGGGTCGAGGCGCTCAGACTCGAGCGGACCCGGCTGGTCGAGGGCGGGGTCGTGGGCACCGGCGAGTTCGAGACCCTCCCCGTCGGAATGGTCCTGCGCTCGGTCGGCTACCGGAGCGTTCCGCTGCCCGGGGTGCCGTTCTCCGAGACCACCATGACCGTGCCGAACGAGGCGGGCCGGATCCGCGACCGCGAGTACGTGGCGGGCTGGCTCAAGCGCGGCCCGACCGGCGTGATCGGCACCAACAAGTCCGACGCCGCCGAGACCGTCCGCACCCTCCTGTCCGACCTCGCGGGCCGCGGGCCCGCACCGCGCGGCGACCTGGACGCCCTCCTCGCCTCGCGCGGCGTCTCCCCCGTCACCTACGACCACTGGCTGTCCATCGAGGCGGCGGAGGCGGCCCTGGCCAGAACCCTGGGCAGGGGCGAGCGCGTCAAGCTCCTCGGCCTCGCCGCCATGCTCGACGCCTGCGGTCGCTGACGCCTCCGCGACGCCCGGCGTCCGCCGCCGGCGTCCCCTGACGCCCCCGGCACGTCCGTGAGCCGCGTCGGGGACGGCGCGGCGGCGGCCTGACAGCGCGCCGACAGCGGTCCGGCAGTGTTCCGACAGCGGTCCGGCAGCGGTCCGGCAGCGGTCTGACAGCGCGCCGGGACACCGTCTTCTCCATGACCGCAGAGGAGACAGTGATGAACGGAACCCAGGTGATCATCGTCGGCGCGGGGCCGACCGGACTGACGCTCGCCGTCGACCTGGCCAGACGCGGGGTGGACTTCAGGATCGTGGAGAGGTCTCCCCGGCATCCCGCGGGGTCGCGCGGCAAGGGCCTGCAGCCGCGCACCCAGGAGGTCTTCGACGACCTCGGCGTCGCCGAAGAGATCCTCGCGACGGGGCGGGTCTACCCGCCCATCCGCGCCTACGCGGGCGAGCGGGTGGTCTGGGAGGGCCGGATGCACGAGCCGAGGGAGCCCGAGGCCGCCGTGCCGTACCCGATGGTCCTCATGCAGCCGCAGTGGCGCACCGAGCGGATACTGCGCGACCGGCTCGCCGCGCTGGGCCGCCATGTCGAGCTCGGCGTCGAGGTGACCGCGTTCGAGCAGGACGACGACGGCGTGACGGTCACACTCGGCGGCGCGGAGCGGGTGCGGTGCGACTACCTGGTCGGCGCGGACGGCGGGCGGAGCTCGGTGCGCAAGGGGCTGGGCGTCGGTTTCGAGGGCGAGACGTCCGAGACCGAGCGCATGGTCCTCGGCGACGTCAGGGCCACGGGCCTGGACCACGAGCACTGGCACACCTGGGCCGACATGGCCACCAGGACGATGCGCGTCGCGCTGTGCCCGCTCCCCGGCACCGACGTGTTCCAGTTCACCGCGCCGTTCACCGGCGAGGAGGCCCCCGAGCTCTCCCTGGAGTCCTTCCAGCGGATCCTCGACGAGGGCTCGGGACGCACGGACATCCGGCTCACCGAGGTCGCCTGGACGTCGCTCTACCGGGTGAACGTCCGCATGGCCGAGCGCTTCCGCGTCGGCAGGGTCTTCCTCGCCGGGGACGCCGCCCACGTCCACTCGCCCGCGGGCGGTCAGGGGCTCAACACCGGCGTGCAGGACGCCTACAACCTCGGCTGGAAGCTCGCCGCCGTCCTCGGCGGCGCTCCCGGGCGGCTGCTGGACACCTACGAGGAGGAGCGGCTGCCGGTGGCCGCCGACGTGCTCGGGATCAGCACCAGGCTGTACGGCAGGGCGAAGCGGGGCGAGGAGGGGGCCCACGCCAGGGACGAGGAGACCCAGCAGCTCCTGCTCGGCTACCGGGAGGGCTCGCTGGCCGTCGGCGAGCGCGGCGGCGAGCGCGCCCCGGACGCGACGCTCGGCGGGGGCCGTCTCTTCGACGTCCTGCGCGGCCCCCACTTCACCCTGCTGGCCCTCGGCGCGGCGGACGCGGGGCCGGTCGAGGAGGTCAACGCCCGGTACGGCGCGGCGGTCCGCGCCCACACCGTGGCCCCCGGGGGCGGGACGGGCGACCTGGTCGACGTCGACGGCCTGCTCCACGAGCACTACGGCAAGGGGCTCGTGCTCATCCGCCCCGACGGCTACGTCGGCTACCACGGCGGGGAGGCCGGGCTGCGGGACTATCTCGCCGCGGTGACCGCGGGCTGACCCCGGCGCGAACGCCCCGCCTCGCGGCGGCCGTTCCTCCGGGCCGGGTACCGTCCCGCCGCGGGCGCGCCCTCCCCGGACGGATCTGGCCCGGACGTCCGGGACCGGGGCGCGGTGCCGCCGGCGGGCACGGCCCGCGTCTCAGTCGATCAGGGCCCGCCACTCCCGGACCCGCCTGGCGTCGACCGGGTCCGACCACGAGGCCCGCACCGCGCTGCCGACGTGGAAGGCGCGCACGCCGTACTCGAGCAGCACGGGGACGTGTCCCGGCCTGAGCCCGCCGCCCGCCATGATCAGCGGCCCGTCGCCCGCCTCGCACCGGGTCTTGAGCACCCGCAGGCCGTCCGCGACGCCGCCGGGCGCGCCCGAGGTGAGCACGGTCGCGAGGTTGGGCAGCAGCCGTACGGCCCGCCAGCCCGCCTGGACGTCGGCCGCGTGGTCGACGGCCCTGTGGAAGGTCCAGGGCAGGGGGGCGACGGCGTGGATGAGCGCCTCCGTGGCGGCCAGGTCGACCGTCCCCGCCCGGTCGAGGAAGCCGAACACGAACCCGGCCGCGCCCGCGTCGGCGAGGGCCCTGGCGTCACGCCGAAGGCTCTCGAGCGACTCGGGCTCGGCCAGGAACGAGGCCTCGCCCCGCAACATCACCATCTGCGGCAGCGCGCACTCCTTGGAGATCGCCGCGACCGTCTCCACCGCCGGGGTGAGCCCGTCGGACGCCATGTCGGCGACGATCTCCAGGCGGTCCGCACCGCCCTCTTCTGCCGCGACGGCGTCACGCACGTCAAGTGCGATCACCTCAAGCAAGGATCCGGTCATGGGGTGAGGCTATCGGATGATTTTGTCCCGGGATCGCCGTGGTTCAGACATGTTCGACCATGGAGGACCCGCGGCCGATCACGGGGACTTCGTGACGCCGCTCCGGCGACCGGTCACCTCCCGCGACGACCTCGTGACGCTCCGCGGCGGGGCCGCGACGGTCGACGAACGGCGGCACGGCTCCGAAGTCGCCGCCGCGCAGGCCTCCGGCCCGCTGGAAGAGCGCCCCCGAGGCGCGGTGGGGCAGGTCGACCGTGCGCAGGTGGCTGAAACGCTGACCTCGATAGTAGTCCTGAAGTCTGGCGTTGTCCTTGGAGCAGTCAAGCCTGAGCCAGCGCCTTCCCGTCGCCAGCACCCGCAGTCCCGCCCAGTCGAGCAGCGCCTGGCCGAGGCCGAGGCCGGAGCGTCCGCGCGCGACGGACAGCTTGTGGACGTAGAGCGCCGATCCGGGGACGTCCTGGGCGCCCCAGAACTCGGGGTCGGCGTTCCCGTCGAGGGCGAGGGTGGCCACGACGCCCTCCCGCCCCTCCAGCAGATACATGTCGCCCGCCTCGATCAGCGGGGTGATGCGCTCGGCGGGGAAGCCGCCCGCGGGCCACTGCCGTACGCCCATCGCGTTCAGCCAGTCCGCAGCCTCCCCGAGGAGGGAGAGCACCGCCCGCAGATCGGCGGCGGTCGCCGTGCGCAACGTGAGAGGACGCTCGGCGACGGGGCTGACGGTGTTGGAGTGCATGGTGAATCCCTTCGTTGCAGGGGGTGCGCGAAATGACACGGAGAGTAGTCGCCTGATGGCGCACGGCATCCATGTCGGCCCAGGCGAATGCCTAGGGGTCTGAGGGAGGCGGGGAGAGAAGCCCGCGCCTATCCACCCGGCGAGCGCGGCCCGGCGGTCGCCCGCGGCACGGGCGTGAGGGGGGCCGGCCCGTCAGGGCGGTCACGGAGACGTCAACGGCTTTCCAGCTCGTATCTGATCAGGTGCTTGTCCGCGGGCAGCACGGAGACCGCGACGCGGACGGGGGTGTCGCTCTCGTCGTAGCCGACTCTGACGTAGACGACGACCGGGGTGCCGGACTGGAGCTGGAGCCGTTCGGTCTCGGAGCTGTTGGGCATCCTGGCCCAGATGTCGTCCACGACCCGGACCTGGAGGTGTCCCAGTTCGGCGAGCACCTTGTTGGCCCCGCGCGTGATGTCGCCGGGACGGGCGATCTCGGAGTCGGCGACCAGGGACAGCGGGAAGTAGGAGTCGTTGGTGTTGTACGGCTGGTCGTCCACGAAGCGCAGCCTGCGGCGGACGACGGCGAACTCGTCGTCGGCCAGCTCCAGCCTGCTGGCGATCTCCTCCGCCGGATGCACGATCGAGACCTCGATGTGCTGGCTCGGCACGCGCCCCTCCTGGGAGACGGCCCAGGCGAAGGCCTCCCTGGTCTCCTCGGGCTGGGGCTGGAGCTCCCGCTGGGGGTGGATGAGCAGCGGGCGGCGCTCCCTGACCACGGTGCCCCTGCGCGGGGTGCGGGTGATCAAACCCTCGTTGACCAGCTCGCCGAGGGCCAGGCGCACGGTGTTGCGGCTCACCTGGTGGGTCGTCATGAGTTCGACTTCGGTCGGCAGCTGATCACCCGGTCGGAGCGCACCGGAGTAGATGGTCCTCCGAAGTTCGGAGGCCACCAACTGATACAGCGTTGACCGTGCCATTTAGTCCCCTTTGTGCCAACAAAACTAGACGATCTGGTTTTACCGGGGAACAGCCTCTTGACCCAACCTCTCGCTACCCGCATCATCCAATCGTTGGTACAAATCCATCGAAAGGTCGGCGAGGGGGTGAATGCCGGTGCTGTCGGTCCGCACGGGTACGCCGTATCCGCCCTGGCGTGATCCCCGCGAGGCAACACGTTTACTGCGCTACGCGTTGCGTCGCCACGGATTCACCCACACCTACCAGAGCAACGGGAACGGCATGTCCGTACTTTCGGTACTGGCAGACCTGACCGTATGGTGCAGGAGCGGGCTTTTCATCTGGAATGAGGAGGGCCGCGGGGCCTGTCATCCGGCCGACGACCCGGCCGGGGCGGCACGCCTCATCTCCCGGCACCACCGCAGACCGATCTTCGGCGACATCCCCTCCGGGGGGAGGACGGGCTCCATGGCCCGCCCCTCTCCCGTCACCGGCTCCGTGCGCGACTAGCCGGTTCGAGGACCCCAACCCTCGCCGGGGTCCTCGCGCCGCCGCGCCGGGGAGGAGCGTGTCCTGGCGGGTCCCCCACGCCCGCCAGGACACGCCTCCACCACAGGCGGCCACACCGCCGCAGCCTCCTCCCGCCTCCTCCCACCCAGCGGGACCCGCGGGCCATGACAGGCGCGCCGGATGCGAGCATGCCGGAGTCCATGGCCACGGCGGCCCGCTGCTGACCTTCCGTGGCGGCTACGGAGGGTTCCAAGCATGACGACGCTACGCGAGGAGATCCGCTCCTGGCTCAGGGAGCATCTGGACGGCGAGTTCTCGCACGCCAGGGGCCTGGGCGGCCCGGGGCGCGAGCACGAGGGCCACGAGGTGCGCCTCGCCTGGGAGCGGCTGCTCGGCGAGGCGGGATGGACCTGCCTCGGCTGGCCGAAGGAGTACGGCGGGCGCGACGCGACCCTGGAGGAACAGGTCGCCTTCCACGAGGAGTACGCCCTGGCGCAGGCTCCCGCCAGGGTCGGGCACATCGGCGAGGGGCTGATCGGGCCGACCGTCCTCGAGTACGGCACCGAGGAGCAGAAGCGACGTTTCCTGCCGCCCATCCAGCGGGGCGAGGAACTCTGGTGCCAGGGCTACTCGGAGCCGGACGCGGGCTCCGACCTGGCCGGGGTGCAGACCAGGGCCGTGCTCTCCGGCGACGAATGGGTGATCACCGGGCAGAAGGTGTGGACCTCGCTGGCGCACGTGGCCGACTGGTGCTTCGTGATCGCCAGGACCGAGCCCGGCTCGCAGCGGCACCGCGGCCTGTCCTACCTGCTGGTCCCGATGGACCAGCCGGGAGTCGAGATCAGGCCCATCGTCCAGATGACCGGAACCAGCGAGTTCAACGAGGTCTTCTTCGACGGCGCCCGTACGGCCGCCGCCAACGTCCTGGGCGCTCCCGGCGACGGCTGGCGGGTCGCCATGGCCACCCTCGGCTACGAGCGGGGCGCCTCCACCCTCGGCCAGCAGATCGGCTTCCAGCGCGAGTTCGCCAAGGTCGTGGAGACCGCCAGGCGCACCGGGGCCTCGGAGGACCCGGTGCTGCGCGACCGCCTCGTCAGGTCGTGGCTCGAACTCCGGATCATGCGGCTGAACGCGCTGCGCACGATGAGCTCGCTGTCGGCGGGCGAACCGGGGCCCGAGGTGTCGATCGGCAAGCTCTACTGGTCGGAGTGGCACCGGCGGCTGGGCGAGCTGGCGCAGGCCGTGCAGGGCAGGGAGGGGCTGGTCGCGGACGGCCCGCCGTACGACCTGAACGACCTGCAGCGGCTCTTCCTGTTCAGCCGCGCCGACACGATCTACGCGGGGTCCAGCGAGATCCAGCGCAACATCATCGCCGAGCGCACGCTGGGACTGCCCCGTTGAGGTGACGGGCCGCGGGGAGACCGGGATCGCCGGAGCGCCCGGGGTCGCGGGGAAACGGGAGACAATCGTCCCGTGCGATTCGGGATCCTGGGCACCACGCGAGTGTGGAACGACGACGGCAGCGAGGTGCCCCTCGGCGGACCGGCCAGGCGGGCGCTGCTGGCCCTGCTGCTCGCCGAACCCGGCGAGGCGGTGACGGCCGACCGCCTGGTCGACGACCTCTACGACGCCAGGGACGGGGCGGCGCACGCCCTGCAGTCCCAGGTCTCCCGGCTCAGGCGGATCCTGGAGGGGGGCGCGGCGATCGAGTCCGCCCCCTCGGGCTACCGCCTCGCCGTCGATCCGGGGAACGTCGACGCCGACCGCTTCGAGCGGCTCTCCGAGGAGGGACGCCGGCTCCTGCGGAGCGGGGACTCCGAGCGGGCCTCGGCGCTCCTGCGCGAGGCCCTCGCCCTGTGGCGGGGACCCGCGCTGGCCGACGCCGCCGAGGCGGGGGCCGTCCAGGCGCGGATCCTGCGGCTGGAGGAGCGCAGGCTCTGCGCCCTCGAGGACCGGATCGAGGCGGACCTGCGGCGGGGCGAGCACCGGGCCGTCGTGCCGGAACTGCGGGAGCTGGTCGCCCACCACCCCCTGCGAGAGCGGCTGCGCGGCCTGCTCATGCGCGCGCTGCGGGCGGACGGCAGGCAGGCCGAGGCCCTGGCCGCCTTCGAGGAGGCCAGGCTGCTGCTGGCGGAGGAGCTCGGCACGGACCCCTCCGCCGAGCTCGCCGCCCTCCACAGGGAGCTGCTCCAGGGTGAGCGCCCCTTCGAGCCGCCCGCGCCGCCCGCGCAGCTGACGAGCTTCGTCGGCCGCGCCGAGGACCTGGCCGGGGTCGCCGAACTGCTCGGCGCCGCGCGCCTGGTCACCCTGGTCGGCCCGGGCGGGGCGGGCAAGACCCGCCTTTCGATCGAGGTGGCGAGCCGCATGGCGGACGTCTGCTTCGTCGAGCTCGCGCCGCTGCGCGACGGGCGCGGACTGCCGCAGGCGCTGCTGGGCGCGCTCGGCCTGCGCGAGAGCGCGCTGCTCGGCGGGCCCGCCGAGGCGACACCCACCTCGCGTCTGGTCACGGCGCTTGCCGACCGGTCGCCGCTGCTGCTCGTCCTCGACAACTGCGAGCACGTGATCGATGACGCCGCGACGCTGGTGGAACGGCTGCTCGCGAGCTGTCCGGGGCTGCGCGTCCTGGCGACGAGCAGGGAACCGCTCGGCATCACCGGGGAGAACCTGTGGCCGGTCCGCCCGCTCGCCCCCTCCTCGGCCGCGCGCCTGTTCGCCGACCGCGCCCGCGCCGTACGGCCCGGCCTCGTCATGGACGACGCGGACGCCGAGGCGGTGCGGCACATCTGCCGGGCGCTCGACGGCCTGCCGCTGGCCATCGAGCTGGCGGCGGCGAGAATGCGCACCCACGAGGCCGCCGAGCTCGCCACCCGCCTGGACGACCGGTTCCGCCTGCTGTCGCGCGGCAGCCGTACGGCGCAGGCCAGGCACCAGACGCTGCGCGCGGTCGTGGCGTGGAGCTGGGACCTGCTGTCGGAGGCGGAGCAGACCATGGCCAGGCGTCTGACGGTCTTCTCCGGAGGGGCGAGCGTGGAGGCGGCCGCGCGCGTCTGCGGGGTTCCCGACGCGGAGGACGTGCTGGACGCGCTCGTCGACAAGTCCCTGGTCGAGGTCGGCGGCGGACGCTACCGCATGCTCGACACCATCCACGCCTACTGCGCGGAGCAGCTGGCCGCGGCCGGGGAGGCGGTGACCCTGCGGCGGGCGCACGCCGATCACTTCCTGGAGCTGGCCCGCTCGGCCGACCCCCACCTGCGACGGGCGGAGCAGGTCGAATGGCTGCTGATCCTGTCCGCGGAGCACGACAACCTCAGGACGGCGCTGAGCGGAGCCGTCGAGGCGGGAGAGACCGAGCTCGCGCTCAGGCTGCTCGCCTCGCTGTCGACGTACCACTGGATGCGCGGCATGCGCGCCGCCACGACGCCGCAGGCGGCCGCGCTCCTGGACCTGGTCGGCGAGCGCCCGCCGGAGGGACTCGAGGACGAGTACGTCCTGTGCGCCCTGGCCGCGGCGGCGAGCGACGCGGGCAGGCAGGCGTGGGAGCGCCACCGGCGGACGGCCGAGTCGATCGTCGTCGGCCCCGACAGGGCGCACCGCTACCCGGTCGTCACCTTCCTGTGGCCGATGGTCAACGCCGGCGCGGGAGACCCCTCCGCCGCGCTCTCGGTGATCGCCCGCGGGCGGACCGCGTCCGACCCGTGGGAGCGGGCCGCCGTCCACCTGCTGTGGGGCTATCCGCAGTTCGCGAGCGGGGAGCCCGCGCTGGCCGAGCACGAGTTCGCCGCGGCCGCCGACGCCTTCCGCTCGCTGGGCGACCGGTGGGGGACGGCGCTGGCCCTGGACGCGCTGGCCGGCCTGGCCGCCACGTGCGGCGACCCGGAGAAGGCGACCGTGCTGACCGACGAGGCCCTCACCCTCACCGAGGAGCTCGGCGCGACCGAGGACATCCTCGACCTGCTCTGCAACCGGGGCGACTACCGCGTCCGCGCCACACAGGCCGCCCTGGTCCGGGGAGAACGGCCCGCGACCTTGCCCACCGACATGCCCACCGACATGCCCACCGATGTGCCCGCCGACATGCCCGCCGGCGCGTCCCCCGTGCCCGGCTCGCCGGGAGCCGGGCGGGGGTCCGTCCCCCGGGACGCGGGCGCGGGCCTGGCGCGGGCCAGGGCCGACTACGAGAGGGCGACGGAGCTCGCGCGTCGCGTGGGCAGCCCCGCCTACCTCGCCGCCGCGACACGCGGCCTCGGTGACATCGCGCGCCTCCAGGGCGACCTGGAAGGGGCGCGCCTGCTGTACGAGCGGGCGCTCGAGCGGCTCGAGACGCACTGGGTGAGGCTCACGAGTCATCGGGCGGGCGCGCTCATGGGGCTCGGCAGGATCGCCGAGGCCTCCGGCGACCTGGAGGCGGCCAGATCCCTGCAGCGGCGGGCCGTCGAGACCTCGGTGGCCGTGGGCGCGGTCACCGAGAGCGCGCGGCCGATCGAGGCCCTGGCGGGGATCGCGCTGCTGGAGGGCGACGCGGAGGAGGCGGCCCTGCTGCTCGGCGCGGCGACAGCCATGCGCGGAGTCCTCGTCGAGGACGACCCCGACGTCTCCCGTACGGCCGCGGCCGCGCGGGCCGCCCTGGGCCACGCGCGCTACACGGCCGCGCACCGCCGGGGCGTGCGGCTGTCCCACGAGGAGGCGCTCCGCCTGGCGGGCGCGGACGAGCGGGTCATCCGTGAGTCGCCGATCAGCGCCATGGCCGACCACGACGTGATCGGCCGTTCCTGGAGTTGACCTCGGCCATCCTGAGGTCTCTCCCGGCCGGCACACCGCTCCTGCCCCTCAGGCCGGGCTCCTGACCTCGAAGGACCCGGTCCGAACCGACGCGGGACCGGGGGCGCTCACCGCGCGGCGCACGCGCGGTGAGCGCGCGGTCAGGCGGCGGTGAGCGCCCCCGGACAGGCTCATGGGCATGAACAACGCATCGCGGCTCAAGAACAAGCACATCCTGATCTCCGGAGCGGGCGTCGCGGGCCCCGCGCTGGCCTACTGGCTGCACCGCCGCGGTTTCACCCCTACGATCGTCGAGCGGGCTCCCGCCCTCCGCGACGGCGGCTACGCGGTGGACTTCCGGGGCGAGGCGCACCTCACCGTGCTCGACCGGATGGGCATCACCGCCGACGTGCGGCGCGAGCAGACGAACATGGGCGCGATGTCGTACGTCAACGAGGCGGGCAGGAAGATCTCCAGCATGCCCGCCGACCTCTTCAGCGGGGACGTCGAGATCCTCCGCGGCGACCTGGGCCGCATCCTCCACAGGGTGACCGAGGAGCACGTCGAGTACGTCTTCGACGACTCGATCGTCTCCGTCACCGAGGACGACCGGGGCGTCCAGGTCACCTTCGAGCGGAGCGCGCCGCGCCGGTTCGACCTGGTCGTGGGGGCCGACGGGCTGCACTCCGCCGTCAGGGGGGCCGTGTTCGGGCCCGAATCGCGGTTCGTGAAGGAGATGGGACTGTACTGCGCGATCTTCACCACCGCGAACCACCTCGGCCTCGACCACACCGGGCACCTGTACAACACCCCCGGCAAGGTCGTCGGCGTCTACAGCGCCAGGAACAACACCGAGGCCAAGGCCATGTTCCACTTCGGCTCGCCGCCGCTGGACTACGACCGCCGCGACGTCGGGCAGCAGAAGAAGATCCTCGCCGAGGCGTTCGCCGGGAACGGCTGGGAGACCCCACGGCTGCTGAAGGCCATGTGGGACGCCCAGGACTTCTACTTCGACTCCATCAGCCAGGTCCGCATGGACGGCTGGTCGCGCGGCCGGACCGTGCTGCTCGGGGACGCCGCCTACTGCGCCTCGCCGCTGTCGGGCATGGGCACGGGGCTGGCCATGGTCGGGGCCTACGTCCTAGCCGGGGAACTGGCGGCGGCGGACGGCGACCACCTCGTCGGCTTCGCCCGCTACGAGGAGGCCATGCGCGACTACGTCGCCGGATGCCAGAAGTCGGCCGACGGGGTGGGCAAGTGGATGGTCCCGGACAGCCGGTTCCTCGCCTGGTTCATGACCCAGAACTACAAGCTCCTGCCCTACCTGCCGTGGAAGGGAATGATCGCCAAGAGCGTCAGGAGGACGGCCGACGCCATCACCCTGAAGGACTACGGGCTCTGAGCCGCGCGGCCGTACGGCCGGCCCCCCGGCTCCCCGGCCCCCCGGCCCCCGCCTCCCCGGCTCCCCAGCTCCCCGGCTCCCCCGGTTCTCCGGCTCCCCCGGTTCTCCCGGCGGTCTCCGGCGGGCGACGCCGTGAGGAACTCCGTCCTCCCGGTCCCCGGCGAACGGGAGCCGGACGGGAACGGGACGAGCGGCCGACGAGCGGCCACGGACCGCGGGAGGGGGTCCCCGGCCGCGGAACGCATCGGTGGTAGTGTTGCCGTCCGCAGCAGGACCGACCGAGGAGGTGAGACCCATTACCGCCAGATCAGGCTGGGTGCTCCCCCTCACGGCCGCGCGGTCGACCTGGGACAGGTGACCGAGGGAGCGCCCATCGGCATCCCGAAAGGTTCTCCCATGTCGGTTTCCCCCTCCTCCGCTCCTCCCCTCTCCGCCATCGTCACCAGGCTTCGGGCCGCGGGCTGCGTCTTCGCGGAGGACGAGGCGCGGTTGCTCGTCTCCACCGCGCGCACGCCGTCCGAGCTCTCCGCCATGGTGGACCGGCGGGTCGCCGGTCTGCCCCTCGAGCACGTCCTCGGCTGGGCGGAGTTCTGCGGCCTGCGCATCGCCGTGGACGCCGGGGTCTTCGTCCCCCGCCGCCGCACCGAGTTCCTCGTCCACCAGGCCGTCGCCCTCGTCAAGCGGGGCGCCGTCGTCGTCGACCTGTGCTGCGGCTCAGGTGCGATCGGGGCGGCGCTGGTCGCCGCCCTGGGCCGGGCCGAGCTGCACTCCGTCGACCTCGATCCCGTCGCGGTGCGGTGCGCCCGCCGCAACGTGGCCGCCGCCGACGGCCGGGTGTACGAGGGCGACCTCTACGAGCCGCTGCCCGCCGGGCTGCGGGGCCGCGTCGACATCCTGGTCGCCAGCGCCCCCTACGTGCCGACGGAGGCGATCGGGCTGCTGCCCTCGGAGGCCCGCGTGCACGAGCCGCTGACGGCGCTCGACGGCGGGGCCGACGGGCTCGACGTCGTGCGGCGGGTGATCGCCGCGGCCCCGCTGTGGCTGGCCCCCGGCGGCCGCCTGCTGGTCGAGACGAGCGGGCCCCAGGCTTCGCGGACCGCGGAGACCGTCGCCCGCAACGGGCTGGTCCCACGGGTGGCCGTGTCCGACGAGCTGAACGCCACCGTCGTCATCGGCACCAGGCCCGCCCCGCCGAACGGATCGGCCGGCTGACCTGGGAACAGGCGGAAACGGGAAGGACGGGCCGCCCTCGCAGCGTCGCAGGTCGCGAGGACAGCCCGTCCGGACGGTTTACTTCAGGCCCGCGTCGACGGCGTTGGTCAGGGTGCCGGGGTCACCGGACATCTCCCAGATCATCACGCCGAGCAGGTTCTTGCTGCGGAGCCACGCGGTCTTCTTCGCGATCGTCCACGTGTCGTCGAAGGTCCACCACTGGCCTCCGTTGCCGGTGTAGCAGTAGGTCGCGACCGCCTGCTCGTCGTGCTTGATGGTGCATCCCGGCACGCTGGCCAGCAGGTTGCTGTATCCGCGGGTGCCCGCCTCGTCCTGGAACTGGCCGGGCGCCGCACCGGTCGCCGACTGCCATTCACCGGACTTGCCGCCGTCGGCGACCCCCTGCCAGCCGCGCCCGTAGTAGGCGAGGCCGATGGCGATCTTGCGGGGGTTCACTCCGGCCTGCAGGTAGACGTTGACCGCGTTCTCCACGCTGAAGTGGAAGTTGTACGGGTCGTCGTTGTCGGCGTACAGGTTGGCCTGGTGGCCGGCCCTGTTCGGCTCCCACGAGTTGTCGCTGCCCGAGCCGTGGAAGTCGTAGCCCTGGACGTTGAAGATGTCCATCGACTTGGCGATCTCCGCCAGGTCCCAGCCGGCCTCGATCTTCGCGGGGTCGGCGGGGGTGAACGCGGTGAGCTGGTAGCGCTTGCCGGTCTCCACGGTCAGGGCGTCGAGCTGCTTGCGGAACTCGGCGATCAGCAGGGTGTTGTTCTGCTTGTCGTTGGCGCCGATGTGGTTGCCCGCGTGGCCCTCCGAGCCCGGCCACTCCCAGTCGAGGTCGATGCCGTCGAAGATCCCCGCGGCGCTGCCGGGGCCGCCGGCGGCGTTGTAGGTGGGCAGGTTGCCCTTGATGTAGGTGTCGATGCAGGAGGCGACGAACTTCTTCCTGGAGGCGTCGGTCGCCGCCACGTCGGAGAAGTACTTGGAGTAGGTCCAGCCGCCGAGCGAGATCAGGATCTTCAGGTTCGGGTACTTCACCTTGAGCTTCTTGAGCTGGTTGAAGTTGCCGCGCAGCTTCTCCCAGCCGGTGTCGGCGACGCCGTCGACCGACTGGCCCGCGCTCATCGGCCTGCCGTAGTCGGCGTCCGCGTCACCGGAGCCGTCGCCCTGGCTGGGGTCCTGCGGGTTGCCCGTGGTGCCCTTGGTCACGCCCTGCAGACAGGTCAGGTTGACCGGGTCGATGTTGCCGAAGGCGTAGTTGAGGTGGGTCAGCTTCGCCGCGACGCCGGTGGTGTCGAGGTTGCGGACGAAGTACTGCCTGCCGTAGATGCCCCACTGGACGAAGTAGCCGACCCTGGCGTAGCCACTGCCGATGATGTCGTCGGTGGTGACCTTCACCGCGTTGCTGGCGTCCGAGACGTTGTCGTAGGTGTCGCGGGCCTTGACCGTGAAGGTGTACTCGGTGGACGGCGACAGGCCGCTCACCGTGGTCGTGGTCGTGGTCGAGGTGGTGAGCAGGGTCGAGCCGTTGTAGATCTCGTAGTTCGCGACCTCCTTGTTGTCCGTCGAGGCGCCCCAGGTGAGGGTGACGGTCGAGGAGGTCTTGCCGGTGCTGCGCAGGTTGCTGGGCGCGGTGGGGGCCTGGGTGTCGTCACCGGCGTTGTTGGTGGTGACCTTCAACGCGGTGCTGGCCGGGGAGAGAGTGCCCTTCCTGTCCTTGGTCTTGACGGTGAAGGTGTACTCGGTGTTCGGGGTCAGACCGCTGACGGTCGCGGTCGTGCCGGTGACCGTGGCGGCGAGGTTGGCGCCGTTGTAGACCTGGTAGCCGACGATGGGCAGGCTTCCCGGGGTCGCGGCGTCCCACGCCAGCGAGACGGTCTTGGTGGTCTTGACCGGCGAGCGCAGGTTGCCGGGCGCGCCGGGCGCGGCGTCGGCGGAACCGTCGCACTTGACGTCGTTGATCCGGCAGTTCTCCGGCTCCGCGGACGCGCTGCTGAGCGTGAAGCTCGGGCTGTAGGGCTCGGTGGAGCCGTGGGCCGCGACGTTGGTGTTGTAGTGGGCCGGGCTCAGGGTGACCGAGCGGCCGCTCTGGCTGATCGAGCCGTTGTCCGCGGCGCTCGCGGTGACGCCGGCGGGCAGGTCGAACGTGATCGTCCAGCCGTTGAGCGCGGCGTTGGTGTTGTTGTTGACCACGAACTTGCCGCGGGTGCCGCTGGCCGTGTAGGACGCCGTGACGGGCGCGTCCGCCGGCGGGTCCTCGCCGCTGCCGTCACAGTTGGCGTTGTTGATGGTGCACTTCGTCGGCTGAACCGCCGAGCTCAGCGTGAACGTCGGGCTGTAGGGCTCGGTGTTGCCGTTCGCCTTGACGGTGTTGATGTAGAAGGCGGGGGTCAGCTTCACCTTGGTGCCGGTCTGCGAGGTCGTCGCATTCTGCGCACCGCTGACGGTCACACCGGCCGGCAGCTCGAAAGTGATCGACCAACCGGTCACGGCGGTGCTGTTGGGATTGCTCACCACGAATTTGCCCTGAGTGCCGGTCAGGGTGAAGGCGGCAGTCAGGCGGGCGGCGGCTTGGGCGGGCATCGCCAGCGCGGCCATCGCGGCCGCCATGGCGAAAGCCACCAGCACAGATGCTAATCGGCGCATGTGGATGCTCTTTCCTTTAGGAAAGTTTCCTAATAATTATGCGGATCGTAACCCTGACCCCCCGTGTCTACAAGACCCAAAACCGCTGTAAATGATCGCGACGTCGACATGGCGCGCACGGCGTTTCCTCGCGGCCGTACGGACCCGTTCTTTTGGACCGGTCCTCAAATGCGGCGGGCGCGGCAGAACCCGCCGTCGCCTTTTCCCCGCCTGGTCCTCCGACGCCGGGAACGCCTCGTTCCCCCGGTGCGGCCGGCCCTGCGAGGGCCCGCCTCACCCCGTCGGCCGCCCCTCGGCGGAGGCGCCCTCGCCCGCGGGCCCGCCGCCTCCGGCGCCCGCGTCGGCAGGGTCCGAACCTGCGGGGTCCGAACCTGCGGGGTCCGAGTCGGCGGAGGCCGCGTCGGCGAGCGGCTCCCTCCTGCGGGGCATGACCAGCACCGCGAGCACGCCGAGAACCGCCACGGCCAGCATCGCGAGGAAGACGTGGTGCACGGCCGACGCCAGAGCGGCGCGGGCGGCCCGCGCCTGCGGCCCGTCCAGCGCGGCGGCGACCTGGTCGACCGACGAGACCGTTCCCCCGGAGAGCATGGAGGCGCCGGCGACCGCCGCGAAGACGGCCGTGCCGACCGCGCTGCCCGCGCTGCGGAAGAACACCACCCCGCCCGTGACGACGCCGCGCCGCTCCCAGCCGACCACGGACTGCGCGCCGACGACGCAGGAGACGGACAGCAGGCCGAGGCCGAAGCCGTTGACGAACGAGCAGGCGCCCGCGTAGACGAGCGGCGAGTCCGGGGTCAGCAGGACGAACATCACCGACGACACGACAATGAGCGCCAGTCCGGCGAGCGCCGTGTCGCGGAAGCCGTACCTCAGGTAGAGCCGGTCGGCCAGCGCGGCGGCCAGCGGCCAGCCGATGGACTGCGTCGCCAGCGCGAACCCGGCGGCGACCGCACTCGCGCCGAGCAGGCCCTGGGCGTAGGTCGGCAGGTAGAGGGAGGGCGCTATCAGCACCGCGCCGACGACCGCGCTGCCGAGGAACGCGCCGAGCAGCATCCGGTCGCGCCAGATCCACGGCGGCACGATCGGCTCGGCCGCGCGGTGCTCCCAGCGGAAGAAGGCCACCAGCGACACGAGGCCGACCGGGACCGCCCACCAGAGCGACTCCTGCAGTCCGATCATCACGACGACGACGCCGACCGAGAGCAGGGCCGTGCCGAGCAGGTCGAGGCGGTGCGGGCGGCGCTCGACCGACTCGTGCAGGAACACCGTGACCATGGTGAGCGCGGCGATCCCCACCGGCAGGTTCAGCAGGAAGATCCAGCGCCACAGCCCGAACTCCGACAGCAGGCCGCCGAGTGCCGGTCCGAGCAGCGCCGCCCCTCCCCACACGGTCGATATCAGCGCGGAGATGCGTCCTCGCTGGGCGAGGGGGTAGATGTCGCCCGCGATCGTCTGGGTGATCGGCTGGATCGCTCCCGCACCCACCCCCTGCAGGGCGCGCGCCACGATGAGCGCGGGCATGCTCCAGGCGACGCCGGCGAACAGCGACCCGGCCAGGAAGATCCCCGCGCCGACGAGCAGCATGGGCTTGCGCCCGTAGACGTCGGCGAGGCGCCCGTAGATCGGGGTGCACACCGCCTGGGTCAGCATGTAGACCGCGATGACCCAGGGGAACAGAGAGAAGGAGCCCAGGTCGCGCACGATCGCCGGGACGGCGGTGGCCACGATCGTGGCGTCCATCGCGGCCAGTGCCGTGCTCAGCATGAGCCCGGCGACCACCGGTCCACGTCGTGTCACCCTCGGTCTCTCCTCACGGATCGGTCGGGGAGAAAGCCCGCGTCGTGCCGTCGCGGCCCCCCTCCCCGTGGTCGGTCACGGCCGCCTCCCCGAGGCAGGCCACGGCCGCGCCTCCCGCTCCTCACGAGCGGGACGGAACGGCCGCGGCCCCTCACCGGCAGGCTCACACCTGCTCCCTCTCGGCGGGCTCGGCGGGCTCGCCTTCGTCCGCCAGGGTCTCGATGACCCTGCGGCAGTACTCCGCCAGGTAGTCGCGGAGCACCCGTTCCGCGCCGTCGCCGTCGCCGCGCGCCGCCAACCTCGCCAGCTCACGGTGGTAACGCAGGCCGTGGGCGACGTGCCGTCCCACCAGGTAGCGGTTGACGACGTTGCGCAGGTCCTCGATGATCTCGACGGCGAACGGGTTGTCCGCGGCGTCGTAGAGCTCCCGGTAGAAGGCCGTCCGCTGCTCGTGCAGCGTGCCCCTCTCGTGGGGCCCGTCGAGCACCTCGCCCAGCTCGCGCAGTCGCGCGGCGCGGGCCGAGGTCATCCGCGCGATGGACTTGCGCAGCGCGTGCGCCTCGACCAGCTCCCGCAGCTGGTAGATCTCCCTGACCTGCTCGACGGTGAGCGTGCGCACCACCGCGCCGCGGTGCGGGTGGAAGGAGACCAGCCCCTCGGATTCGAGCTGCATCAGGGCGGTGCGCACCGGGATGCGGGAGACCCCGATGCGCTCGGCCAGGTCCTCCTGCCGCAGGTGCTCACCGGGCGCGAGCAGCCCGGTGATGATGCACTCCCGGATCACCGCGTAGGAGAGCTGCCCCGCGGTACGGGCGCCGCCCGCGGCCCTGCCGACGATGTCGGCGAAGGTGACCTCCTCAGCGGAACCGTGCGTGTGTCCCACCGCCACCTCCCCCTCCTGTCCGCCTTGACCGTCTTTCCCTACTTGATCGGGTCGAAAGCCCCATCACAGCACATGCCTGGCTGTTCCTTCGGGCAGGGCCTCGACGAGGATCTCGATGTCGATCCGACTGCCGATGGCGAGACCTCCGGCCTCGAGCGCGCGGTTGAAGGTGACGCCGAAGTCCTCCCTGTTCACCGACCCTGTGGCGCTGAACGCCAGCAGCGGCACCCCGCCGTCCGAGTGCGTGCCGAGGTAGCGCGCGACCAGCTCGACCGGGCGGGTGATCCCGCGCACGGTGAGCTCGTCCTCGATCGTGAAGACGCCCCTCCCCGGCCCGGCACGGGCCCCCACCCCACCCGTTGAGCGCGCTCCACGGCGCCGGTGCGGCGAGTGGTGACACGAACCCGACCGGCGCCGACGGGCGGCGCGCACCCGGCGGGCCTCTCGGGTACGGCCGCCGGACGGCCGGTGAGATCGTGGCTGTCCCGTGACGCTCGGAGGCTTGTGAGCGACACCCGCGATTGGTACGTTCCAGATCTGTGACGCGTCGCATCTGGCGGAGTTTCCCGCCCTGGCTCTAACGTGCGCATCATGACCACCGATGGGCGCTCGGCGCACATTCTCGACGTTCTGATCACCGAGTTCGGTGACTCCATCAGGCGTGACCCCGCGGCCTTCCGGCGCAAGTTCCGGAAGATGGCCGCCTCTCCGTTCGCCTTCTACCGCGGCAGCGCCAGCCTGTTCTACGCGGACATGACCGGGACGTTCGCCGACGCGGCCTTCCTCGACGACCAGACGCGCCGGGTGTGGATCCACGGCGACCTGCACGCCGAGAACTTCGGCACCTACATGAACGCCTCAGGTGTCCTCGTCTTCAACGTCAACGACTTCGACGAGGCCTATGTCGGGCCCTACATCTGGGACCTCAAGCGGTTCGTGGCCAGTGTGGCCCTCATCGGCTACGCCAAGGCCCTTTCGGACGAGGTGATCACAGACCTGGTGACCGAGTTCGGCCACGCCTACCTCGCCGAGCTGACCGGCATCGCACAGGGCGGGGACGAGGCGATCGGCTCGCTGACGCTGGAGACCACGACCGGCGTGCTGCACCGGGTGCTGCAGGTCGCCAGGCTGAACACCCGGGTGGCGCTGCTGGACGCCGAGACCACGATCGACAACTTCGACCGCAGGTTCGCCATCATGGAGGGCCGTTACCCGGTCGACGAGGAGACCCGACACCTGGTCGAGGCGGCCTTCCAGGAGTACCTCACCACGCTTCCCTCGGTCTCCGAGATCGAGCACAGGATCAAGGACTTCGCGCTCCGCGTGGGGGTCGGCATCGGCTCCGCGGGGCTGCCGTCCTACAACATGCTGCTGGAGGGCCACACCCAGGCCCTGGAGAACGACGTCATCCTCTACATGAAGCAGGCCCAGGTCCCGGCCGTGGCCCGGCACATCGCCGACGAGAAGGTGCGCGGCTACTTCAAGCACCAGGGGCACCGCACCGCCGAGTCGCAGCGGGCCCTGCAGGCCTACGCCGACCCCTGGCTCGGCTACACCGAGCTGAACGGCGTCGGCCAGCTCGTCGCCGAGGTCTCCCCCTACTCGGCCGACCTCGACTGGGGTGACGTCAACGAGCCCGACGAGCTCGCCTCGGTCATCCGCGACCTCGGCCGGGCCGTGGCCCGCATGCACTCGGTCGCGGACGACGAGTCCAGCCACGACCTGGTCGACTTCTCGACCGAGGACGCGATCGTGAACGTGATCGGCGGCGACCTCGACGGTTTCACCCGCGTGCTCGTCGAGTTCGCCCATGCCTACGGCGCGCAGGCCAGGACCGACCACCAGCTGTTCGTCGACCTGTTCCGCAACGGCCGCCTGCCGGGTCTGTGAGGGCGCTGCCCGCCCTCTGCCGATGAACAGCTGAGGAGCGCCCGGCCGGTCAGCCCGGCCCGGGCGCCTTCCGCCTCTTCGCGCGGACTCCGCCTCAGGTCTCGGTGGGCTTCTCGTACCCCTCGTCCTGCCCGTAGACCCGGTCGTCCGGGTCGTCCTCGGGCTGGTTGGCGGGGTCCGTCGCGGACGGGGCGAACTCACCGGCGAAGTCCGGCTCCTCGTGATCCTCCGGTGCGTCCCTGCGGTCGGCGAGCGGCCTGTCCTCTTCTGGCTGCGACATGTGCTGCTTCCCTTCTCGATGCGGGAGTGCCTCCCCGCAACCGGCCCGCCTACACCTGCCCCTTGGTCGCCGCCCGGACGGCCTCGGCCAGCGCGCGGGCCAGGTTGGCCGCGGCTCCCGGCGCGTGGCGCAGGAACAGGTAGGGCTCGGTCAGCTCGGCCTCGATGAGAACCGGAGCGCCGTCGGCGAGACGGACCGGGTCGACGCGGGCGTAGAGCGTCTCGGGCAACTCGCCGAGAACCCGCTCGGCGAGGGCGAACCGGTCGGGTTCGGGGGTGCGGAGCTCGACCGCCCTGGAGCTCTCCGGGTCCAGCGGGTCCACTCCTCCCGCGAGCATCGGGTTGCGCCGTACGGCGTGGCTGAACCGGCCGCCGAAGTAGATCAGCGAGGTCTCCCCCTCGGCCTCGACCATGTCCAGGTAGGGCTGGATCATCGCGGTCCTGCCCTCGTCCGCCAGCCGTGCGGCGTGCGCCATGGCCTTGTCGCGGTCCCCGGTCCTGATCGTGTCCATGGCCCCCGCCGACACCGAGGGCTTCGCCACGTAGTCGTGGAGGATCGGGAGGTCCGCCGTCTCCCCCGGCGCGACCCAGTAGGTGGGGACGGTCGGCGACTCGAGCGTGGACGCCGGACACCACAGACGCCGGACCCCTCGGGGCCTCAGGTGCGGTCGACGTCGCCCCTCGAATCCCGGACGCGCCGACGCCGCGCCTCTCGAGTCTCGGACACCGCCGAGCTCGGCCGTCGCCGGATGTCAGGGCGGGCCTCCGTCAGCCGCCGGGCATCAGATGTGACCGACGTCAGCCGCCTCAGACGGGTTCCGCCCCTGCGGCCTCGGCGAGCAGCCCGGCGACCGCGTCCGCGATCTCGCCGGGCTCCCAGCGCCCCCCTCTGTCGGCCCGGGGGCCGTGCCGCCACCCGTCGGCGAGCGCGATGGTCCCGCCCACGACCTCGAAGACCCGTCCCGTGACGTGCGCGGAGTCCGCCGAGCCGAGCCAGGCGACCAGCGGCGCCACGTTGGCCGGGTCCATGGCGTCGAACCCGTCCCCGGCCTCCGCCTTCAGGACGCCGCCCCCCGGACCGGCTCCCGCGACCTCGACCCCGGCCGCGCCCCCGGCTCTCGCGACCGCGCCTTTGGCCCCCGCGGCCCCGGTTCCGGTCCCGCCCCCGGCTTCCACGATGTCGGCCCCGATCCCGGGACCTGCCTCCGCCCCGCCGGGAACCTCCTCGGTCATCCTGGTGCGTGCGGCCGGGACGATCGCGTTCACCGTGACGCCGTAACGGCCGAGCTCGGCCGCGGCCACCCGGGTGAGCGCCACGACGCCCGCCGCGGCGGCGGCGTGGTTGCCCTGGCCGACGCCGCCGAACAGCCCGGCTCCCGAGGAGGTGTTGATCACCCGGGCGTCCACCGGGGCTCCGGACCTCGAACGTTCGCGCCAGTGGGCCCCCGCGTGCCGCAGCGGCAGGAAGTGCCCCTTGAGATGGACCCGGATCACCTCGTCCCACTCCTGCTCCGTCATCGAGACCAGCGTCCGGTCCCGGAGGAAGCCCGCGTTGTTCACCAGCACGTCCAACCGCCCGTACGCGCTCAACGCCGTCTTGACCAGCCGGGCCGCGCCGCCCCAGTCGGCGACGTCGTCACTGTTGGCCACCGCCTGGCCGCCCAGGGCGCGGATCTCCTCGACCACTTCGAGCGCGGGGGCACCGGTCCGCCCGTTCCCCTCACGCCCGGTGCCGAGATCGTTGACCACGACCCTGGCTCCCTGCCTGGCGAACTCCAGGGCGTGCTCCCGCCCGATGCCCCGTCCGGCTCCGGTCACGATCACCACGCGCCCGTCGCAGATCCCACCCATGCCCAGGTCCTTTCCGCCGTGATCAGGCAGAGTTTCCCCGGAGTTCACGTGTCATGTCCAGATGCGCTCCGCCGCCGCACGGGACCCCGTGGACTTCGGCGCGTTGGCTATGCTCCCCCCATGTTCCGCGAGGCCCGGACCGGCGACTTCGAGCACATCATCCGCCTCTACCGGCAACTGCAGCCTGACGACCCGGAGCTGAAGGACGGCTCCGACGCGGTGGTCTTCCAGCGGATTCTGAGATCTCCCGCGCTGCGTCTCTTCGTGCTGGAACTGGACGGGGTCGTCGTCGCGACGTCCTACCTCAACGTGATCCCCAACATCACCCGGTCGGCGTCGCCCTACGCCGTCATCGAGAACGTCGTCGTCGAGGAGTCACGGCGGGGCGCCGGGCTGGGCAAGCAGATCATGGCCGGCACCCTCCAGGCCGCATGGGACGCGGGCTGCTACAAGGCGATGCTGATGACGGGCTCTCGCAGAGCCGCGACCCATGCCTTCTACCGTGCCTGCGGGTTCTCCGCCGACGCCAAGCAGGCGTACGTGGCCCGGCCGTCCTGACAGCGAGAGGCTCGGCCGCTCGCCCACACCGGCGTCGCTCGCCGAGTGAGCAGGCGGGGCGCCGTCCGCTCAGAGCGATCGGCCGCGTCAGGGGACCGGTTCCTTGGGCGACGGGCTCTCAGGGATCGTGGACGGGACCCGCCGCCCGTGAGCGAACACGGGCGGCGGGTTCCGTGCCAGATGTCAGAGCTGGACGTCTCCGGCCAGGATCTCGGCGGCGGCCTGGCCGCACACCTTGGCCGACCCGTGGGTGGCGATGTGGATCGCGCCGAGGTCGGAACGGCCCGGCAGGCCCATCTCGACCACGACGGCGTCGGAGCGGGCCGCCAGGAGGTGCTGCAGCGCGTCCATCTGCCAGGGGTGGCGGTGGGCGTCGCGGACGACGGCGACCAGCGGACGGTCGGTCGCGGCCGACAGAACGGCCTCGATCGCCCCTCCGGTGGCGGCCGAGGCGCCCAGCCGCGTCACCGTGGTGCCGGGCAGCAGCTTGCCGAGCGGCTCGCCGACGCCCCACGGCGTGTCCTTCTCGATGGCCAGGTTCATCTCGGGGGCCAGCTCGACCACGTGGGGCGGGGCGACCAGGGGAAGGGCCGCGGTCGCCGAACGACGGGTGATTCTCAGCGCCCGCCGAGCCGCCTCCAGGCCGATCGACACCTCTCCCGAGCGCGGAGCCGGCGAGCGACGCCGGCTCGCGGTCGACGCCGCCCAGAGGGACAGGTCGCAGACCCGCTGGGCCGCGTCCGCCAGCCGCTCCTCGGAGAGCCTGCCCTCGATCACGGCGTCGACGATGGCGTCGCGGACGTCGAGGGCGGTCTGCTCGTCGAAGTTCTGGCCGCCGATGCAGATCGCGTCGGCGCCGCCCGCTATGGCCAGCGCCGAGGCGCCGCCGATGCCGTAGGGGCCGGAGACGGCGGTCATCTCGATGCCGTCGGTGATGATGACGCCCTCGAAGCCCAGCTCGACGCGGAGCAGGTCGTGCAGCACCCGGCCGCTGAGCGTGGCGGGCACGCCGGGGTCCAGCGCGGAGACCAGCAGGTGGCCCGTCATCACCGTGTGCACGCCTTCGGCGATGGCCGCGCGAAAGGGTCGCAGCGCCACTTCGCGCAGTTCCTCGGCGGTCGCCGGCACCAGCGGGACGCTGTGGTGGGAGTCGACGGAGGTGTCTCCGTGCCCGGGGAAGTGCTTGGCGCAGGCGGCGACGCCCGCGGACTGCAGGCCGCGGATCCAGGCCGCGGTGTGCCGGGACACCAGGTCGGGGTCGGCTCCGAAGGATCGCAGGCCGATGACCGGGTTGTCCGGGTTGGAGTTGACGTCGGCCGAGGGCGCGAAGTTGAGGTTCACCCCCGCGAGGGCGAGGTCACGACCCAGGTCCGCGGCGATCTCCTCGGTGAGCACGACGTCGTCGACCACGCCGAGGGCGAAGCTGCCGGGGCGGGTGCTCCCGGCGGCGGCCTCGAGCCGCGTGACCTCCCCCGACTCCTCGTCGATGCCGACGAGGACCTGCGGGTTCTCCGCACGGAGCGTCGCGGTGAGGTCGGCCACCTGGGACGGGGTCGCGATGTTCCTGGAGAAGAGCACCACACCGGTCAGCCCGTCGCCGAGGCGCCTGCGGATCCAGTCAGGCGGCGACTTGCCCTCGAATCCCGGGAGAACAACCGTGTCCGCCAGACGAAGCAGCTCTTGGCCGCGCTTCATGCACCCTCCTCGCCTCACGGCCGGCCGGCATCTCATGCCGAGGACACGCGGACAACATGTTGTTTTCAGATGCCTCGGGAGGAAGCGCTCCCATAGGCTTGGGCGCAAATCTAATAGGAAACTTTCTTTATCGCTAGGGGTCTGACCATGGGCCTTTCACCCAGAGTCTGCACTCTGGAGTGGCAGGTGGGGTCCAGGAACGCTCCAGCGATGCCAGGGGAACGGTCATCGGAGGCCCCGGGACGCGCCGGGTGCGTCACCGCGACCGGCGTCCCAGCGAAACCAATCATGAGATGTGAGAGATCGATGCCGGATCCGTCACGAGGCGACGACGCCCAGGCGCGCGCTTCAGACAGACCCTAGGGCATGTCCAGAGAGGTGATGTTTGTGAGTTTTGTCAGTAAGAGGAGTAATTTAGCGCCATTTTGCGGAGAACCGGAACCCGTTCCAGGGGCGAGTTCCTCCGCCGCTCCGGCCTCGTCCCCGCCGCCGGCGCGGCGGCGAGGTTCCCTCCGCCCCCGCGCCACCCGCCCCGCCCTCCCCGGACGCCCCCGACCGTCCCGGCCGGCGTCCAGGCGGAGCCCGGTCGCCTCCGGATGGACCGAACAAGTGATCGGTGACACCCAGGGCCCGGATGAGCTGGCGCGTTCCCATGAACAAGCGATTGCGCAAAGGTTCATAATGAAAGGCGTGAACACGCGAAGGAACTCCGGCGGCGCGGCCACCACCTCCGTCAGGCGCCAGGGCACGACGAAGCGCGCGCCGTCATCCGGCTCCGCCTCGGAGCGCCGCGACTACCTCGTCAAGCTCGCCGCCGAGCTCTTCGCCCGCAAGGGCTTCCAGGCGACCACCGTCCGCGAGATCGCGGAGGAGGCGGGCATCCTCTCCGGAAGCCTGTACCACCACTTCGACTCCAAGGAGACGATCGTCGACGAGGTGCTGACCACCTTCCTCGACGACCTCGTCGGCCGCTACCGCACAGCCCTGGAGCAGGGGGGCGAACCACGCGAGATCCTCTCGCAGATGGTCCGCATCGGCTTCGACACCCTTGAGCCGCACCGCGCGGCGATCACCGTCATGCAGAACGACTGGAACTACCTGCGCTCCCTGCCCGGCGACCGCTTCGACTATCTCGTCAGGGTCGAGGACGAGGTCGAGGGCATGTGGGTCGAGCAGATCAAGCGGGGCCAGGCCGTCGGCCAGGTCCGCGCCGACGTGGATCCCAAGCTCACCTACCGCATGATCCGTGACAGCATCTGGGTCACGGTCCGCTGGTTCAGGACCGGCGGCCGGCTGAACACCGCGAACCTCGCCGAGCACTACATCACGACCCTGTTCGACGGCCTGGCCACCGGCGATCGGAGCAGCCAGCAGGCATGACGCCCCTTCACGCGGCCGTGCGCGCCGCGCTCACCGAGGTGGCGGACCCGGCGAAGGCCCCGGCCATGCGCGCCTACATGAAGTCGGACATGCCGTTCCTCGGGGTCCAGGCCACGCCTCGCCGTACGGCGCTGCGGAAGGTCTTCGCCGCGCACCCGATCGGCGAGGCGACGCTGTGGCGGGACAGCGTGCTCGCACTGTGGCGAGACGCCGGATACCGCGAGGAGCGCTACGCGGCGATCGAGCTGAGCGGCTCCAGAGCCTGCCGGGGATTCCAGACGCCCGAGGCCGTCCCGATGTACGAGGAGATGATCGTCAGCGGGGCCTGGTGGGACTACGTCGACGAGCTCGCCGTCCACCGCGTCGGCGGCCTGCTCACCGCCTTTCCCGACGTGATGCGCCCTCTCATGCTCGAATGGGCTCGCGGCGACGACCTCTGGAAGCGCCGCACGGCGATCCTCTGCCAGAACAGGTTCGGGTCCGCCACGGACGTCGGCCTGCTCCACGCGTGCATCGAGCCCAGCCTGGCGGACACCGACTTCTTCGCCCGCAAGGCGATCGGCTGGGCCCTGCGCGAGTACGCCAGGACCGACCCGCACGGGGTCGTCCGCTACGTCGACCACATGGGCATCACCGGTCTGAGCCGCCGCGAGGCCCTGAGGAACCTGCCGGACGGCGGCGCCGTTCCCGCCCTCGGCGGGCGGACCCGGCGAGCGGGCCGACCGGACGGATCAGCCGGAGGGAGCAGCCGAACAGGCCGAGGGACGGGCCCGGCGAGCGGACCCGTCCCGTTGTGAGCCCGGTCGCGGGAGACCCCGGCGGAGGACGGCCGTCAGACCGCCGGGGGCCGGCCGGTCCTACTTGATCGTGTAGGAGTCGCCGTAGACCTTCCAGCTCAGCGGCGTGTTCAGGTCGAGGTTGCCCTTGTTGAGGAAGACCCGCTGCGCGGTGTCGACCCGGCTGGTGTCCTCGTGGGCGGACTCGGCCTTCATCGCGACCTTGCGGGCGTCGAGGAACGCGTGGAGGTACTTGACCTCGTCGCCGCCCTGCGACGGCGGCTTGGCCTTCTTCAGGGCGTTCTTGCGGATCGAGCTGAAGCTGAGCGAGTCGTCTCCGTCACCGTGCATGACGATGGCGTCGTAGTAGATGAACTGCCCGAGGGTGCGCAGGCCGTCCTTCTTGGCCTGGCTCACCGCCGGGTTGAAGTACACCCGGTCCCGCTCGTCGTTCTGCGCCTGCTGGAAGACCGTGTCCTTGGCCGCGGTGGCCCAGTCCTTCGGGTAGTTGGGGTCGAGGCCCTTGTGCGAGTCGGTGCCGTTGACCTTGCGCAGGGCGGGCAGGTACTTGGCGAGCACGTTCCCCGGCTTGCGCTGGGTGTAGAGCTCGACGAGGTCCAGCATGTCCCCGGTGCCGGAGCAGAAGCCGATGATCCCCGCCGTGTAGCCGCGCTCGTCGTCGATGTCCTCGATGTACTTGTACTGCGCCTTCCAGTCGAGGGAGGAGTTCTCCGCGCTGGAGACGAGCTTCATCGCGATCTCCTTCTTGACGGGATCGCTGAGGTCGACCGCGGCGGCCGCGACCTGCGAGACCTCCGCGGGGGACGCCGAGGGGTCGTCGGCGTGCGCGGGGCCGCCGAAGGCGATCAGGGCCGGGGCCGCGACCACGACGGGAGCGAGCAGGAGGCTGAGGGCCCTGCGGGAACGCCGGTTTGACGAGGTAGGCACGTGATCTCTCCAGGGAGGGTCGGAGGCTCTGCCACGGGCGATGTTTTCCGCCCGCTCGTTAGGAAACTTTCCTAACGAACTTTCTCTCTGGAAGGCCCCAACAGTCAACCCATTCTCTGTGAACCACCATAGACGATCTCCCGAAGGGAGTCTTAATCGATGATCGCCGAAGTCATCTGAAGGCCCCCGCGACCAGGCCTTCGCGGATCTGTCCCTGCAGGAGCGCGTAGACGGCGAGCATCGGGACGATCGCCATGCCGAGCGCGGCGAACAGCGCGGGCCAGTCGGCGTCGTAGCCCGCGGCGGTCGAGATGTCGGCGATGCCCTGGGTGAGCACCCACCTGTCCCTGTCGGAGGGGAGCAGGACCAGCGGGAGCTGGTACTGGTTCCACTGGCCGAGCACGTTGAGGACGGCCACGCCGACGACGCCCGGCCTGGCCATCGGCAACATGATCTGGAAGAACACCCGCGTGTGCGAGGCCCCGTCCAGGAAGGCCGCCTCCGCGACCGCTTCCGGGAGCGTCCTGAAGAACGCCGTCAGGAAGAACACCGTGAACGGCAGCGAGCAGGCGACGTAGACCAGGACCAGGCCGCCGTGGGTGTTCAGGCCCACGAAGGGGCCTATCACCGGGATCTCGCCCGTGCTCCGCACGACGAAGAACAGCGGGGTCAGCACGAGGTGGACGGGAAGGGCCAGGCCCGCGACGAACAGGGCGTGGACCACCCGACGGCCGCGGAAGCGGTAACGGGCGAGCACGTATGCCGCCATCGAGCCGAACAGCATCGTGCCGGACGTGCCGCACGCCACCACGACGACGCTGTTGAGCATGTAGCGGCCCACGTGCGCCCGCTCCCACGCCCGTCCCCAGCCGTCGAGCCTGAGGGAGGCGGGCAGCGCCCAGGCGTCCCCGAAGATCTCCTCCTCGCTCTTCACCGAGGCCAGGAACGTCCACACGATCGGCACCGCGACCAGGAACGTCCAGACCAGCAGCGCGAGGTGCGCCAGGGCCGCCGGGACACCCCTCCTGGCGCGCTCCCCCGCTCTGCGGGGCTCCGCCCTCACCGGAACTCGATCCGCTCACGCCGCGACAGGCGCAGGGCGAGCACCGCGAACCCGGCGGCGAACAGGAACAGCACCACACCCATCGCACAGGCGTAGCCGAACCTGGAGTACTGGAAGGCGTTGCGGTAGGTCTCCGCCGCCATCACCGTCGTGGAGTGGTCCGGCCCTCCGCGCTCGGCCGTCATCACCCACACGACGGCGAAGACGTCCAGCGCGGCGACGCCGAGATAGACCCAGCCCGCCTGGACCGTGTCCCTGAGCAGCGGCAGCGTGACCCCGGCGAACAGCCGCGCTCCCCCCGCGCCGTCGATCGCCGCCGCCTCGAACAGGTCACGCGGGATGGAGGCGAGCCCGGCGGAGAAGAGCACCACGTAGAACCCGACCGCCTGCCAGACGAGCACGCCCAGGACCGCCCAGAGCGCGACACCGGGGTCGGACAGGAAGCCGACCGGCTCGAATCCCAGAGCGATCAGCGGAGCGTTGAGCATGCCGCTCCGGTCCGGCCTGAAGACCTGCTGGAACAGGACCGCGACCAGGGCGACGGCCAGCACGTGGGGGAAGAAGAACACCACCCGGTAGAACCCCGCGCCCCGCACCGCCGCCCGCCCGCCGACGACGCCCCTGCCCTGGCCGCCGAGCAGGAGGGCGAACAGGAGTGCGATCACGATGGTGACGGGAGGCAGCAGAAGCAGCAGCAGGAGGTTGTGGCCGGCCGCCCTCCAGAAGACGTCGTCGGCGAGGAGCCTGCGGAAGTTGTCCGCCCCCACGAACTCCGGGGTGGCGTTCACACCGCGCCAGCCGGTGAACGCCAGAAGGAAGGCCTGCGCGCAGGGGACGATCACGTAGATCGCGTAGAGCAGGAGCGGGACGGCGAGGAACCCGGCGACGAACCGTCTCCCGCCGCGGTCCACGCCGTGCTACCTCGTGAACTTCCGCACCGAGGAGTCGTTCCTGATCGCGTCGGCCCTGCGCTGCGCGCGCTCGGCCCACTGGCCGACGGTGAGCCCGCCGTTCATCAGCCGCCCGGACACCGCGGCGACCTCGTCGTGCAGCTCGGCGTACCACTTGCGGAACAGGAACGACACGACGTGCTCGCCCGCCTCGGCCAGGGCGGTGGACGCGCTCCTCAGGCCGGGTCCGCGCACGTGGCCCTCGCTCGCCCCCTTGACGACGGTCAGCGTGGAGACCGCCTCGGTGAACCTCCCCGCGGCCCGTCTGGAGAGCATCGCCCGCATGTACTCCAGGCCCGCCCGGGGGTTGGCCGACCCCGCGGGCACGATGTACTCCTCGCCCGGCTGGGCGTGCAGCGTGCCGTACGGCATGGCGTCCGACGGCCCGAAGTCCGGCAGCGGGAACATGGCGTAGTCGAAGCCCGCGGGGGCCGCGCCTCTCTGCTCGTTCTCCAGCCATGACCCGCAGGGCAGCATGGCGACCCGTCCCCTGTTCTGCGCGGTCTGGGTCTGGACGTGGTCGAGACCTGCGGTGCCCTGAAGAAGGTGTTTCGCCCCGATCTCCGCGAAGGCTTCGGCGGCCTGCCTGACGGGTTCGGCCAGCCACGCGCCCTCCTCGAGGTTGTCGATGCGCCTGAGCACCTCCCTGCCGCCGATCTTCGCGGCGAGGGTGAGGATGGCCTCGCAGATGTACTGGGGGTGCGTGCCCGCGTAGGTGAACGGCGCGGTCCCGGACTTCCCGACGGTCTCGCAGAGCGCCAGGAACTGCGCCCAGGTCCGGGGAGGCCGCCAGCCCCTGGCCTCGAAGAGCGCCCGGGAGTACCAGATGCCCCAGACGGTGGTGGCGTAGTTCATGACGTAGGGCCTGCCGTCGTAGCTGCCCAGCTCGATCGCCGCGGCGTCGACGGTCTCGCGCACCGTGACGGAGGGGTCGTCCCAGCTCGGCGCGTCGTACAGCGGCGTCAGGTCGGTGAGCCGGCCGTCCTGGACCAGGGCGCCGAACTCCATGGCGTTGGCGCCGGAGTTGTTGACGAGCTCGGGCGGATCGCCGCCGGCGAAACGCGGCTGGAGGGCTTTGGCGATCTCCTTGGTCGCGTTGTGCCTGATCCTGAGTCTGGGGAACCTGCCGGCGACCAGGGGTTCGTGGATGGTCCTGGCGTAGCCGTCGCCGAGGCCTCCGTCGAAGATCCAGACTTCGAGGGGGCCGTCCTCGACGAGGCCGAGCGGGTTGGCGGCGCTTGTGGCCCCCCGAACGGGCGCGGCGGGCGCTCCGCCACGGCCCCACGGGCCCGCGCACGCCGACAGCGCGGGCGGGCAGAGCCCGGCGAGGACGGCGCCGCGCAGGAGCTCGCGCCGTGACAGCCCGGCCGCGCCCACGACCACCCCTTCCTCAACGGAGAGTAATCATCAGATTACTTTGCGCGTCGACGCCCGGCAAGGGGCGAGCTCGGAAGATCGCGCGACCCGCCCACCTATTAGCTACCTGTACTATCTAATTATGCGGATATCCCAGCTCAGCGCCGCGTCGGGCGTCCCCATCCCCACCATCAAGTACTACCTGCGCGAAGGTCTGCTCCCCTCGGGTGAGCAGACCTCCGCCACCAGGGCGGAGTACGGCGAGGCCCACGTGCGCAGGCTGCGGCTGATCCGCGCGCTGCTCGAGGTCGGGCGGCTGCCCATCGCGTCCATCCGCAAGGTGCTCGCCGCCGTGGACGACGAGGACCTGAGCATGCACCACGTGCTGGGCACCGCCCACTACGCCATCGCGCCCGAGGTCGCCCCCCACCCCGACGACGAGGACTGGCGGCGCGCCCGCGCGGAGGCGGACCGCCTGATCTCCGAGCTCGGCTGGCGGATCGAGCCATGGGCCCCGACACGCGACGAGCTGGCCCAGGCCGTCCAGACCCTCGACCGGCTCGGCATGCCCGCGACCGGCGAGGCTCTGCGCCCCTACGCGCGGGCCGCGGCCTCGCTGGTCGAGCAGGAGATGGGCACCATCCCCATGGACGGCCCCCGGGAGACGGCGGTCGAGGCCCTGGTCATCGGCACCGTCGTGCACGGCCGGGTCCTCGACGTCCTGCGCCGCCTCGCGCACGAGTCCGCCTCGGCTCGCATCTTCGAGGCCCGCCAGGCGGGCAAGGACTGCCAGGCGGAGAAGGACCGGCCGACGCCCTGACCGGGGCGTCGGCCGCCCGGGACGTCCACCGGGCGGCCGATCTCCGTTCCGCCGTATGAGCAGCTCACAGCCCCGGAAAGGGAATGTGCAAAGTTTTCTCGACGGCTCTGCCTGGCCGAACAGACCTGAGTAACATCCTGTTCACATACGGGCAACAGATGCGAAATCGCGACTTGCGACTCTTTGAGGGCAGCAACCCCTCCCTCCTCAAGGACTTCGCTGATGACCTTCAAGGCTGAATACATCTGGATCGACGGCACCGAGCCGACCGCCAAGCTCCGTTCGAAGACGAGGATCCTGGCCGACGGCGCCGAGCTGCCGATCTGGGGCTTCGACGGGTCCAGCACCAACCAGGCCGACGGCGGCTCCTCCGACCGCGTGCTCAAGCCGGTCTTCACCTGTCCGGACCCGATCCGCGGCGGCGGCAACGTGCTGGTGCTCTGCGAGGTCCTCGACATCGACATGACCCCGCACTCCAGCAACACCCGCGCCGCGCTCGTCGAGGTGGCCGAGAGGTTCGCCGACCAGGAGTCCTGGTTCGGCATCGAGCAGGAGTACACCTTCTTCAAGGAGGGCCGCCCGCTCGGCTTCCCGATCGGCGGCTTCCCCGCTCCGCAGGGCGGCTACTACTGCGGCGTCGGCGCGGACGAGGTCTTCGGCCGCGACGTCGTCGAGAAGCACCTCGACCTGTGCCTGGAGGCCGGTCTGGCGATCTCCGGCATCAACGCCGAGGTCATGCCCGGTCAGTGGGAGTTCCAGGTCGGCCCGGCGGGCCCGGTCGAGGTGTCCGACCACATGTGGATCGCCCGCTGGCTGCTCTACCGCGTCGCCGAGGACTTCAACATCGCCGCCACGCTCGACGCCAAGCCGGTGAAGGGCGACTGGAACGGCGCCGGCGCGCACACCAACTTCTCCACCAAGGCGATGCGTGAGGGCTACGACCCGATCATCACCGCCTGCGAGGCGCTCGCCGCGAACGCCGCCGAGCACGTCAAGCACTACGGCGCCGGCATCGAGGAGCGCCTCACCGGCCACCACGAGACCGCCCCGTGGAACAAGTTCAGCTACGGCGTCTCCGACCGCGGCGCCTCGGTGCGCATCCCGTGGCAGGTCGAGGTGGAGAAGAAGGGCTACATCGAGGACCGTCGCCCCAACGCCAACGTCGACCCGTACCTCGTGACGCGTCTCATCGTCGACACCTGCTGCTCCGCTCTGGAGAAGGCCGGCCAGGTCTGATCCGACGCGCGGAAGGCCGCGACCGCCCTGCCGGGGGTGGTCGCGGCCTTTCACGTCCCCGGAGACTTCCCTGCTCACAGCGGTCGTTACCGGGACGATGCTCCAAAACGATTAACATGACACCAAATAAGGTGCTTTAGGACAACGCTAAACGGCACTGCGCGCCGTAGCATGACTGCGATGCGGGACGTCGTGGAACAGTTGCAGCGCCTGGGCATGTCGGGTTACGAGGCCAAGGCGTACGTCACATTGGTGGTCGCCGGGCAGCCGCTCAACGGTTACGAGGTGGCCAAACGCTCCGGCGTGCCACGTAGCACCGTCTACGAGACGCTGGGCAAACTGGTCGGCAAGGGCGCGGCCTACGAGCTGCGCGGCCCTGAGGAGGCCGTCGGCTACCTGCCGCTGCCGCCCAAGTCGCTGCTGGAGCGCATGCGCAGGGAGTTCGACGACTCGATCGAGTCGCTGCAGGCCTCACTGCCGACGATCGTGGCGCCCCCGGGGGCGCACATGATCCACAACCTCAAGGGCACGGAGGCGGTGCTCGCGCGGGCGGAGGACGTGATCGCCGCCGCGCGCACCGACCTGTTCCTGTCGATCTGGCCGGACGAGATGAAACAGCTCTGCCCCCTGGTCGGACGGGTGGCCGAGCGCGGGGTCGAGGTGTCGATCGTGCACTTCGGCCCGGCCGAGGTCTCGGTCGGGCACCTGTACGAACACCGCTTCCCCGTTCCGGACTCGGTGATCGAGAACCTGGGCTGCAGTCTCCTGGTGGTCGTCGGCGACTGCAGCGAGGTCCTGATCGGGGGGTTCGTGAACGGCTCCGCCTGGGGCGTCTACACCGAGGACCCCGCCGTGGTCCTGATGTCGGTCGAGTACATCAAGCACGACATCGCGCTGCAGATCATCGCCGACCGGCTCGGCCACGACACGCTGCGCGAGTTCTGGAACAGCGACCCCGAGCTGATGCGCCTGCGCGCCGCCCACGGCCATCCGGCGGCCCTGCTCCGCGCCGTCGGGATGCCCGACCTGTGACCGGCCCGACCAGGCGGTCACCCCAAGGGGAACCAGGCGGTCGCTTTGGGGGGATATGACATCCTTCATAAAGGTTGTCGGAGTTCGGGGGAAGGCAGGTCATGGACAAACCGGTCATCGTGACGGTCGATGACGATCCAGGCGTCTCACGTGCCGTGGCACGTGACCTGAGGCGTCGCTACGGTCAGTCCTACCGCATCGTCAGGGCCGACACCGCGAACCAGGGCATGGACAGCGTGCGCGAGATGCGCCTGCGCGGCGACGACGTCGCGGCGATCCTCGCCGACTACCGGATGCCCCAGATGAACGGCGTCGAGTTCCTCGAGCAGGCGATGGACCTGTACCCCCACGCCCGTCGCGTGCTGCTGACCGCCTACGCCGACACGGAGGCGGCGATCCAGGCGATCAACGTCGTGGACCTCGACCACTACATGCTCAAGCCGTGGGACCCGCCGGAGGAGAAGTTCTACCCGGTGCTGGACTCCCTGCTCGACGCCTGGCAGCGGGCCGACCGGCGCGAGTCCGACGAGCTGCGGGTCGTCGGAGCGCGCTGGTCGGCGAGGTCCTACGAGGTGCGCGACTTCCTGTCCCGCAACCAGGTGCCCTACCGCTGGCTGCTGGCCGACTCCCCCGAGGGGGCGCAACTGCTCGCCGCCGCGGGAGAGGAGCTCGAAGGGGAGGACTGCGAGGTCAGCCCCGCCAGGCTGCCGCTGGTCGTCACCTCGGAGGGCGTGAAGCTCACCGCCCCGGACACCTCGACGCTGGCCGCCGCCGTCGGCCTGTCCACCGCTCCGGCCACCGACTTCTACGACCTGATCGTCATCGGGGGCGGCCCCGGCGGCCTGGGCGCGGCGGTCTACGGCGCCTCCGAGGGGCTGCGCACCGTGATGGTCGAGCAGCACGCCTCCGGCGGGCAGGCGGGCCAGAGCTCCCGCATCGAGAACTACCTCGGTTTCCCCGACGGCGTCTCCGGCGCCCAGCTCGCCGACCGCGCCCGCCGCCAGGCCCTGAAGTTCGGCGCCGAACTGCTGACCGCTCGCACGGTCACGAGCCTGGAGGTCAAGGGGCAGGCCAGGGTGGTCGGCTTCGCCGACGGCGGCAGCATCGCCGCGCACACCGTGATCCTCGCCACCGGCGTCTCCTACCGGAGGCTGACCGCCCCCGGCCTGGACGACTTCGTCGGCCGAGGGGTCTACTACGGCGCGGCCGTGACCGAGGCCCCGGAGTGCCGCGACCGCGAGGTCTACATCGTCGGCGCGGCCAACTCGGCCGGGCAGGGCGCGGTCTACCTGTCCGGGTACGCCAGCAGGGTCCACCTGATCGTCAGGAGCGACGGGCTCGAGAAGTCCATGTCGCACTACCTGATCGAGCAGATCTCGCAGATCCCGAACATCGAGGTGCACACCGGGACCGAGGTCGTCGGCGCCGAGGGCGACGACCACCTGGAACGGCTCACGCTCAAGGGCCCCGAGGGCGAGCGCCCGGTCGACGCCGAGTGGCTGTTCGTCTTCATCGGCGCCGAGCCGTTCACCGACTGGCTCGGCGACACGGTCGAACGCGACCGGAAGGGCTTCGTCCTCACCGGCCCCGACCTGACCGCCGCGGAGAGCCGCCCCCGCAACTGGCCGCTGCGGCGCGAGCCGTACCACCTGGAGACCAACGTGCCCGGCGTGTTCGCCGCCGGAGACGTCAGGGCCGACTCGATCAAGCGGGTCGCCTCCGCGGTCGGCGAGGGGGCCATGGCCGTGGCCCTCGTGCACCGTTACCTGGAGAAGACATGACCGAGCGGGGCGCGGAGGCGGTGTCCGGGCAGGACGCGACCGGGCGGGACGGGGATCCCGCCGAGCGCCGCACCTGGGCCGTAGGTGACGAAGGAGGCCTCATGACCAGCACGGACGTGCTCAGAGGGCTGTTCCTCTTCGAGAAACTCGACGACGAGAAGCTCCAGTGGCTGGCCACGTACGGCGAGGAGCGCGACTTCGGCGCGGGCGAGCTGGTCATCCGGCAGGGAGACCCCGCCGAGTGCTTCGTCGTGCTCGTCGACGGCGAGATCGTCATGTCCACCGAGACCCCGGCGGGCCTGGTGACCATGACCCCGACCTCCCAGGTCGGGGTGTACGCCGGGGCGACCCTGGCCTACCTGGGCGAGCGCGCCCCCGAGACCTACGCCCACTCGCTGCGCGCGACCAAGCCCTCGCGCCTCTTCGTGCTCCCCGCGAAGAAGTACGGAAAGATCCTCACCGAGTGGTTCCCCATGGCGGTGCACCTGCTCGACGGGGTGCGTCTCGGCGGGCTGGCCCAGCGGGAGTTCATCGACCGGCGGCAGCGGCTGACCGCGCTCGGCACGATCACCGCCGGGCTCACCCACGAGCTCAACAACCCGGCGGCGGCCGCCGTGCGCGCGGTGGGCGAGCTGCGGGACAAGATCAAGTCAGCGCGGCGGGAGCTCGCCGACCTGGCGGAGAGCGGCATCCCGCCCGAGAGGTTGCGCGCGCTGGTCGACCTGCAGGAGAGCTGCGCGGAGAGCGTCGGGAACGTGCCCGCGCGCACCCCGCTCGAGACCTCGGACGCCGAGGACGAGCTGGGCGACGCGCTGGAGGAGGCCGGCGTCGAGAACGGCTGGGAGCTGGCGGCGCCGCTGGTGAGCGCCGGGTTCGGGCCGGAGAACCTGGAGAAGGTCCGCGGCAAAGTGGGGCAGGAGCACCTGTCCGGGGCGGTGCGCTGGCTGTCCGAGGCCGTCGAGATCTCCCAGATGCTCGACGAGGTGACCGACGCGACCGAGCGGATCTCCTCACTGCTCGCCTCGGCCAAGCAGTACTCCCAGATGGACCGCGCGCCCTACCAGACGATCGACGTGCGGGAGCTGCTGGACAGCACGCTCACCATGTTCCGGGGCAAGATCCCGCCGGGGATCACCGTGGCCACCGACTACGACCCCGAGCTGCCGCCGCTGCCCGGCTACGCGGGGGAGCTCAACCAGGTGTGGACCAACCTGATCCACAACGCGCTGGACGCGATGGCGGGCGTCGGCACGCTCACCGTCCGCACCCGCCTCGAGCACGGGACCACCGCCCTGATCGAGATCTGCGACACGGGCCCCGGCGTGCCCGAGCACCTGCGTGAGCGGATCTTCGAGCCGTTCTTCACCACGAAGGCGGTCGGCGAGGGCACGGGCCTCGGCCTGGACATCTCCTTCCGCATCGTCGCGGGCCGCCACGGCGGCGACCTGCGGGTGGAGTCCGTCCCCGGGAACACCCGCTTCCAGGTACGGCTGCCGCTGACCGAGCTTCCCGTCGCCTGAGGGCGGGGCCCGGAGAGGCCGGACGCCCGCGCGTGACGGCCGGGACGGCGCGTGCCCGCCCCGGCGTCCTCACCCGTGCACGCCGTCGGCCATCTCCATCAGGCGGGCGAGGACCTGGCCGCCCGAGACCCTGATCCCGTCGTGCTCCCACTCGTTGGTCACCCAGGTCCGCACGTTCCCGACCGCACGCGCGGTCCGCATGGACAGGTCCTCGTCGACGTACATGTCGTCGTAGTAGACGGCCGCGAACACCGGGACCTGGTTGGCGGCCAGCCGCACCGGGTCGTAGAGGTCGGGCCAGACGGTGTCGGCGGCGAGGATCTCGGCCGCGCCCTTGAAGGGGCGCAGGGCGGAGATCTCGTCGAACATCCAGGGGTAGATCATCTCCCCGGTGGGGAGCAGGGGCCGCGCGTCCTCGGCGAACTCGGCGGGCAGCAGCCGGTGCGCGGACCACGGGGTCGCGGCCCCCTGGGCGTAGACCGGCTCGTGCAGGACCGCGTAGAGCGGGTTGCCGACGAAGCCGGTCGCCATCATGACCTCGTAGCGGAACAGGTCGGAGAGCCTGCCGCCGGTCCACGCCTCGTCGAGGACCCAGTGCAGGTAGTCGGCTCCGTCGCCCATCCCGAGGCACATGCCCATGGACTGCAGGCGGCGCACGCTCAGCACGTCGCCGTCGGGAAGCCTGACCTCCTCCTCGCGCAGGCGGGCGGCGATCGCGTCCAGCCTGGCGGAGTCCTCGGGGTAGCGGGCGAAGAAGCGGTCGACCTTGCCGCGGACCCTGGGGTAGGTGCGGGAGTAGACGTCGTCCGCGGTCGCGTCGAGCCCCGGCAGCCCTCCGGCCACATAGCAGGCGGCCAGGCCCTCCGGCGCCCTGGAGAGGTAGGTCAGCGTGACGAAACCGCCGTAGCTCTGGCCGAGGGTCTCCCACGGCCTGCCGCCCGCGAGCTCGCGCCGGATCAGCTCGGCGTCCGCGACGATCGCGTCAGCCCGGAAGTGCCTGAGGCGGGCGGCGAGCTCGGCGTCCGTGCCGGTCACCGTCCTGGCGGTGAGAGGGGTGCTGCGCCCCGTCCCCCGCTGGTCGAGCAGGAGCACCCGGTGGGTCTTCAGCGCGTGTCCCAGCCAGCCGTCCGCCGCGACGGGCCTGGGGGACTTGCCGCCGGGACCGCCCTGCAGGAACACCAGCCACGGCAGGTCCCGGTCCTGTTTGGCCGGGTCGACCGCCTCACGGGCGAAGACCTCGATCGTCTCGCCGCCGGGGTCGGCGTGGTCGAGGGGGACGGTGAACACGTGGTCGGTGAGCGCGACACCGGGCAGAAGGACGGTCACCCGCGAAACGCTACCCGTTGTCCCGGCGGTTCAAGAGGTCGTCACCGGGTTCGCCGCGTTTCTCCGCCCTTACGAAAGATCACGGTAGGCGCTGCCACGTCACGCTTCGAACATCAATCCGCGCAGTCGGTTAAGTGACCTGTTATGCGATACTCCACCCCGTGGACTTTCTCGTGCTGGGTTCCCTGACGATCACGCACCAGGGGCAGTCCACCGCCCCCAGCGCCGCCAAAGATCGCGCCTTCCTCGGTGAGTTGCTCGCCCATCCCGGCGAGCTGGTCTCGACCGAGCACCTCGCCCACACCCTGTGGCCCGACCGCCTGCCCGCGGACCCGGCGAACGCGGTGCAGGTGCGGGCGTCCCGGCTGCGCACGCTGCTGCGGTCCGTCACCGCGCCCGCCGAGGCGGAGTCGGTGCTGTGCAGCCGGTCGGGCGGCTACAAGCTCGACCTCGGCGACGCGGGCACCGACCTGGCGCGCCTGCAGGGAGCGCTCTCCCTCGCGGGCCGCGCGGACACCCCGGAGACGGCGATGAAGGCGCTGCGGGAGGGACTCGCGCTGTGGCGCGGAGAGCCGTTCTGCGACGTCCCGCAGACGCCGTGCGTCACGGACCAGGCGGCGCACGCCCAGGAGCTGCGCCTTTCCGCCATGGAGGCGTACGCCACGCTGAGCCTGTCAGGGCCGGGGGTCCCGGCCACCCTGGTCGCCGACCTGACCACGCTGGCGAGCCGCAACCCGCTGCGCGAGCCGTTGCACCTCCTCCTGATGCGCGTCCTGCACGCCACCGGCAGGTCGGCGGAGGCGCTCACACTCTACGAACGGCTCCGCAGGACCCTCCGCGACGAGCTCGGCACCGATCCCAGACCCGAGGTGCGCGCCCTGCACCAGGAGATCCTGGCCGCCGAGCCGGGGCCGCCGTGCCCCGTGCTCCTCCCCCGGGACGACACCCCGCTCCTCGTGCGGAAGGCGGAAGGGGAGACCCACGAGGCCGGCTCCTTCGGGGGCGAGATCGGGCGAACGGGCGACGACGGTGAGGCCGAGCCGGAAAACGGTGACGGCGGTGAGGCCGAGCGGGAAAACGGTGACGGCGGACCCCTGCGTGGGAAGGACGACGGCGGAGCCGGGCGGCCGGACGGCGAAGGCGGAGCGGGAGCGGAGACGCCGGGCGGCGACGGCGGAGCCGGGGCGGAGGCGCCGGGCGCGGAGAGGCGTCCGGGCCTCGGCCCACTCGGATCGCGCGCCCGCCGCGTGGCCGCCGCGGCCGTGGTCGTCTGCCTGGCCGCGGCGGCGGTGTTCCTGTGGCTGTCGCGTCCGGCCTCCGGCCCTCCCGAGCCCGACCTGGTCCGGCCCGTCCCCGGCGACAAGTCACGGCTGGCCGCGGACGTGACCTATCCCGACGGCAGCGCGGTCAGGGTCGGCGAGAGGTTCGTCAAGACCTGGAAGATCGACAACATCGGCACGGTCCCGTGGCGGGACCGCTTCCTGTACCGCCAGTGGCCGTGGGACGGCGAGGACCTGTGCCAGACGGAGCGGAGCGTGCCGCTGCCCGACACCGACCCCGGCGGCTCGGCGCTGGTGAACGTGGAGGTGCGGGCTCCGAGGGAACCGGGTAAGTGCAAGGTCTACTGGAAGATGGTCGACGCGGACGGCAACCAGTACATGCCCCACCTCAGCGGCATCTTCTTCGACGTCAAGGTCGTTCCCTGAGGAACGGGGCACGGGCCGCCCGAAGCCGCCCCTTCTGACCTGGACCTTCACAATTCCTGTAGGGCCGCTCCCGGCTCCTTCCCCCGGGGGACGGCGGCCGTACAGCGAATCTACAGAGCGTCCCGACAGGCTGTCGGCGGGCGGTCACCCATCCTGCCGCCTTCGGTCGGAAGGCCTGCTGCTCTCCTCGCCTTCCTCTCTCCTCCGGCCCGCGGGGGCGTGTCCGCCGGCCCCTTCGCCGATGTCCGAAACCCGTCGGGTCACGGAACGGCGGGGGCACCGGCGGGCACACGGGCCGGGTCGGAGATGCTATCGATCATGACTGAGTTCTACGAAGTGATCTTCGATCGGCGGGACGTACGCGGGGAGTTCACCGGGGAGGCGGTTCCCGAGCAGATCCTGATGCGGATCCTGGAGGCCGCGCACGCCGCGCCCAGCGTCGGCCTCTCGCAGCCATGGGACTTCATCGTGATACGCGACCAGGGCGTCCGCGACGCGTTCGCCGGCCACGTCGAGGAGGAGCGCGCCGTCTTCGCGGCCTCCCTGGACGCGGAACGGGCCGCCACGTTCGCCACGATCAAGGTCGACGGGGTGCGCGAGTCGACGCTCTCCGTCGTCGTCACCTACGACCCTCTGCGCGGCGCGCCCGCCGTCCTCGGACGGCACTCGATCGCCGACACCGGGCTCTACTCGGTCTGCCTGGCGATCCAGAACCTCTGGCTGGCGGCGACCGCCGAGGGCATGGGGGTCGGCTGGGTGTCCTTCTACCGCGAGGAGTTCGTCACCGGCCTGCTCGGCGTCCCCGAGGGGGTCCGCCCGGTGGCCTGGCTCTGCCTGGGACCCGTGAGCCACCTCAAGACCGTCCCCGACCTCGAGCGCAAGGGGTGGCGCAAGCGTGTCCCCCTGTCCGACCTCGTCCACCGGGACGGCTGGAAAGGACGCTGAGCGCCCTTCTTCGAGAACGTCCCCTCGCGAGCCCGGCCGTACGGAGCCGTGGAGACCGTACGGCCGTCGCCGCCGTGCCGCGTGTCCGGCGCGGGACGACCGGAATTTCCGATCACTCCCTGCGACCTTTCCAGCGAAATTCGCGAACCGTGACAACCGACAGCGGGGGTGAGACCGTCGAACAAGCGACGGCGCTCGGAGGGGGACTCAATTGGTTCCGGGATACCACGAGGTTCGAGAGCTCGGCGCGGGAGGCGGTGGCCGGGTGGTGCTGGCCACCTACACCGCGACCGGCGCCTACGTGGCGATCAAATATCTGAACACGGCCCTGAGACAGGACCACCGGTTCCTGGTGCGCTTCCGCGAGGAGGCGCGGGTCATGGTCGAGCTGCACGACCCGAACGTGGTCCAGTTCTACGAGTACTACGAGGACGTGCTCGAGGCCGCGATCGTCATGGAACTGGTGGACGGCGTCGCGCTCAGGAGGATCCTGGCCGACCACGGCACCACCAGCCCCGAGGCGGCGCTCGTGGTGCTCAAGGGCTCGCTGCTGGGCCTGGCGTTCGCGCACTCCGCCGGGATCGTGCACCGCGACTACAAACCGGAGAACGTGCTGATCCAGGCCGACGGCGGCAGCAAGCTGACGGACTTCGGCATCGCCGCCCGGACCGGGGAGGCGGGCACGCCGGAGGGCACCCCTCCCTACATGGCCCCCGAACAGTGGACGGGGCACCCGGCGACCGCGGCGAGCGACGTCTACGCGGCCACGTGCGTGTTCTTCGAGTGCCTCACCGGGCGCAGGCCGTACCGGGCCGGGCACGGCGCCGCGCTGATGCACCAGCACCAGACCGCGCCGATCCCGCTGGAGGAGGTGCCGAGCTCGGTACGGGGACTGGTCGCGCGGGGCATGGCGAAGAACCCGGCGGCCCGGCCCGCGACGGCGGAGGCGTTCCTCGCCGAGCTGGAGACGGCGGCGGTCTCGGCCTACGGACCGGAGTGGGAGCAGCGGGGGCGGCGGCACCTGGCCGAGCTCGCGACGCTGCTGGCGCTGGCGTTCCCGCTCGCCAGACCGACGCAGAGGGCGAGCACCTCGATCGCGCGGAGCGTGGTCGGCCGCATCGGCGGCAGGGGGGCCGCGGGCCGCGCGGGCGGGGTGCGACGCCCGCGGGTCGGTCCCAGGATCCTGGCCGGAGTGGCCGTGATCACCGTCGCGGCCACCGTCGGGCTCGTCGCCTCGGGCCGGTCGACCGACAGGCTCTCGGCCGACACGATCTTCACTCCGCCGCCGAGATCCTCCTCCGACGAGACGCCGCCGGGCGGCGAAGGGGGGTCGCCCCCCGCCGAGCCCGTCACCCCGCCCGGCCCTTCGCGGAGCCTCACGGAGCGCACCTCTCCTCCCTCGGGGAACACCAACCCGGGCGGCGCGAGCCACTCGCCCCGCCCGTCGCCGACCCGCGGAACCGGCTCGAACCCCTCGGCCTCCCCTTCGCCCCCTCGGACCCCGACCCCGATCACGACCGCCCCCACGACGCCGCCGCCCACGCCCAGGCACGCGGTCAGCGACCTGGCGATCACCCGGATGGACGCGGGCGGGGCGACGGTCTCCCTGCGCGCGTCGACCCCGGCGGACGTCGTGCTGACCGTCAGGTTCGCCCAGGGAGACGACCGCGACCAGCTGACCGAGACGGCCCCGCGCAGCTTCACCCTCACCGGAGCCGACGTCTACTCCCAGCCTGTCGGGTACGCCTTCACCGCCCCGGCCTGCGAGCAGACCCTCTACCGGCGGGTCACGGTCTCCACCTCGCCCCGGTTCTCCGGAGGGGAGCTGAGCCGTACGACGGAGGTCAGGGGCGATCCCTGCCCCGCGCCCACGGTCCAGAGCGTGGACATCGCCTCGTGGGACGGCGACGAGGCGACCGTCAAGGTCCGCGCGGGAGGCCCCGGCAAGGTGCGGCTCACCGCGGTCTTCACCCGCAAGGACGGCGAGGGAGCCGTCAGGACCCTGAGCACCCTGACCAGGAACCTGTCCGGCGAGACCGGCTACAGCGTGGACCTCCCCGGCCCCGCGACGGAGATCCCGTGCGACGGCGAGGCCGTGCTCGGGATCACGGTCACCACCGACCGTCCCTCCGCCAACGGCGCGCAGTACGAGGAGACGACGGTGGGGGGAGACAGGTGCGCGCCTCCCTCGGTCACGATCACCTCCTTCGACGGCGCCACGGTCGGCTTCCGGGTCCGCGCCTCCGACGCCTCTCCGGTGACCGTGAGACTCGCGTTCGCCCAGAAGGTCGTCGGCGGCGAGACCGGGCAGACCGGCAGCGCCCAGACGCTGGAGCTGTCAGGCCGTACCGAGTACTCGCGCGAGGTGACCGGCCGGTTCGCCCCCCTGCCCGAATGCGGCCTGCCCGTCAGGCGGACAGTGGTGATCACCACCGTCCCCGAGGGGGAGAGCCGCTCCAGGGAGACGCGGATCACCCTTCCGCCGTGCCAGTCGGACGAGGAACCGGAGCCGTCGGTGTCCGAGGAGCCGTCCTCGGACGGCGGGACGTCCCCGGAGGAACCGGGATAGCGGACGCCCCGTCGTCGGACCAGATCGGCGCGGGACCGGCGACCGGCGACGCGCGGGACCGGCTGCGAATCCGCGCACCGGTGCGAGTGACCTTCGACCTGCCCCCCGTGGAGGCCAGTGTGAGCAAGCTCGGCAACGTCCTGATCCCCGTCGACGACATGGAGGGGGCGATCGCCTTCTACTCGGGTGCGCTCGGCCTGGCGGTGAGATTCCGCGACGGCGACAGGTTCGCCGCCCTGGACGGAGGGGGTGTCACGGTCGCGCTGGTCGGGGCGCTCGAACGGGTCGCGGGCGACGTCACCGCGCCGTCCTACAAGGTGGGCGACGTCGCGCTGGCCGTACGGGAGCTGGTGGAGGCGGGCGCGAAGGTGGTCGGCGAGCCCGAGACGGGACCGCACGAGGTCAGGGCGGTGCTCCGCGACCCGTCGGGCAACGTCTTCGTGCTCTACTCGCCCCTCTGAGACCCCTCCCTCTGCGGCTCCCCCTTCTTCTCCCTCGCCCCTCACCGTCCGCCGGCGTCCCGCCGGTACGGCTCGACGTCCAGTACGGCCTTTCCGGAGACCTGGCGGCCGAGCAGGGCCCGCGCGGCCTCGGCGACGCCGTCCCAGGCTCCGCGCAGGCCGATCTCGGGAGAGAGCCTGCCCTCGGCGACGAACTCGACCAGGGTGGCCAGGTCGGGCCCGAACCGGGTGGCGTCGCCGAACGTGCTGATCGACCTTGACGGGCCGAGGGAGAAAAACGAGTGCGGCGCGAACGCGGCGGGCTCGCCGGAGGCCCAGCCGACGCTCTGGATGTCGCCGCCGGGGGCGAGCAGCCGCCACGCCGCGACCAGCTGCGCCCCGCCGACGTTGTCCAGGACCAGGTCGACGGGGCGGTCGATCCCGTCGAGGCCGACCACCACCTCGTGGGCGCCCAGCTCGGCCAGCCCCTCCCCGCGTGCCGCCGAACCGACGGAGGCGATGACGCGCGCCCCGCCCAGCGCGGCGAGCTGCACCGCGAACCTGCCGACTCCCCCCGCGGCCCCGGTGATCAGGACCCGGCGGCCCAGGATCGGGCGGGATCTCAACGTCCGCAACGCGGTGACGCCGGCCATCGGCAACGCCGCGGCGTCGGCCAGGTCGACGCCGTCGGGGACCTCGGCGACCGAGTCCGTGCCGACCGCCACGCGCTGCGCCCAGGCGCCCGCGCCGAACACGACGACCCGAGCGCCCTCCACCGGCCCGCTGCCGTCCGCCGCGGCCCGCGCCACGACGCCCGAGGCGTCGTGGCCGAGCGTCGTTCCCGGCGCGAAACGGCTCGCGAACGCCACCTCACCGCGGTTGAGCGATATGTGCCGCACGTCGACCAGCACCTGGTCGGGGCGCGGGTCGGGGTCCCCGGCCTCGCCGAGGCCGATGCCTTCCTGCGCCGCCGGGTCGGCGACGAGAGCGCGAACGGTCATGAGGCTTCCTTCGGGTGAGACGGGACGCGCGCGAGGCGGAGCGCCTCGCGGACGCGGAGGACGCGGGCGGGGCCGCCCTCCGGAATTAGCGGACCGACAGTCCGTTTATCTCGGAGTAGCATATTCGGACCAAAGGTCCGTTTGTCAACGAGGGGGTTCCATGGCCGGGCAGCACCAGGAGCGCGCCGACGCGGCGCGCAACCGGCACGCGGTCCTGCGGGCGGCGGAACGGCTGGTGGCCGAGCACGGCAGCGACCACGTCTCCCTGGACCGCGTCGCCGCGGCGGCGGGCGTCGGCAAGGGAACCGTCTTCCGCAGGTTCGGCAGCCGCACCGGGCTGATGCGAGCGCTGCTGGAGGAGCGGTCGCTGGCGCTGCGCGAAGCCGTCGCCGGCGGCCGTCCGCCCCTGGGGCCGGGAGCGCCCGCCAGGGAACGGCTCACGGCCTTCCTCGACGGGCTCGGCGAGATCGCCGAGGGGAACGCGGCCCTGCTGACCGCGCACGAGCAGGCGTGCGCCGACGACAAGTACACCGAGCCGAGTTACCTGTTCTGGCACCGCCACATCGCGTCCCTGGTGGCGGAGGAGCGCGCCGACCTCGACGCGGATTTCCTGGCCCACGCGCTGCTCGCCCTGTTCGACGGCGAGCTGGTCAGGCGCACGACGCGCCCCGACGACCCTCGGCGCTTCACCCGGTCCATCCAGGAGACGGCCACCGCCCTGCTCACCGCCCCGCCCGTCTCCCGCCCGCCGGCACGGTGACCTCCACCCCGGCCGCGCCGGGGTTTCGGGCCGCCGAAGCCACCAGATCCGACATTCGGCGGATCTTTTTCGTTGAGGCGTTTACAGTGGAAAAATCATGAAAAAGCCTCTGACGTCGGCTTTCGCCGCCCGGTATGCCCGCGAGCTTCCAGACACGCGCCCCGGGCCGTCTTGACCTTCCCTTTAAGGGAGGTAGCCTCCCTCGTCACGGAAGACAACTGACCAATGGTGCCGCCACACGAGTCCCGATCGTCCCTCTGATCGGTCCCCGTGAACGCGCCATCGCTCAACCCCCATCTTTCGGCGGCCAGGTCGCGAGGGCGGCGCGACCATGCTTCGACGGCCGTCGGAGGGTGACCCGAAACTTCCAATGACACCTGAGATGCACAAGTACATCGAACTGCTGGAGAGCCAGCTCGGATATTCCGAGAGAGACAGCGGCTACACCAAGTTCGGTGCCTGGTACGGCGGCAACGTCGAGTTCGACGCCGACTACACGGCGGCCCCCTGGTGCGACATGTACCTGTCGTGGGCGGCCAAGAAGCTTGGATACGAGGACTGGATCGGCCAGTTCGCCTACACCGTCAGCCACGCCAAGTGGTTCAAGCAGCAGGGCGCCTGGGGAACCGTCCCCGAGCCGGGGGCCATCGTCTTCTTCGACTGGAGCGGCTCGAAGAAGATCGACGGCATCGACCACGTCGGGATCGTCACCAAGGTCGAAGGCAGGACGATCCACACCATCGAGGGCAACATCGACGGCGGCGTCGCCAAGCGCAAGAAGCGCGACACCGACAAGGTCGTCGGGTACGGATATCCGGAGAAGATCAAGGCGCGTCTCGAGAAGGAGGCGGCCCAGCAGCAGGAGATCGTCACCTCCGACGCCCATGTGAACAACTCGGTGGCCCTCTCCCAGGGGCCCAGCCTGCTGTCGATGGTCCCCCCGCCCGCCCCGGTGCGGGAGAGCGAAGCGCCCGCCAGGCCCGCCCAGGTCAGAACCGGCCCCAAGCACGCCAAGCCGGCCACCGAGTCCTCCTCGGGGTCCACCGGGGGGAACAGGGCTCCGGAGAGCCGCGAGAAGACCGCCCAGACCGCCTCTCAGGGCACCGCGAAGACCGCCGAGACCCCCAAGGTCACAACGGCGGCACCCCAGACCTCCGCGGGCCGTACCGGCAAGCACGCCAAGCCCGCCACCGCGGACACCAACGCGGTCGCCGCCGCCCCTGCCGCCACGGGACACGACCTGGCGCTGGACGCCCCGCAGCTCGGCAGCCCCGCGATCCTGGCCCCGGTCCTGCTGGCGGCGGTGGCGATCATCGCCCACGCCAGGACCAAGCAGTCGAAGACGCGGCTCGCGTTCGCCGCGGAGGCCGCCGCGCCCGCTCGCCCGTCGCGGCGGGCTCCGGGCCGCCGCCGCGCCCCCGGCCGCCGCCGGATCACCGGGAACGCGCCCGTCCTCGCCGAGGAGCGCGGGACCGCCCTGCGGATCACCGCCCCGACCGCCGCGGAGACCGTCGCCGAGACCACGCTCGCACCGGCCGCGGCCGTCGACTTCCCCTCGGTCACGGCCCCGCTGGCGCACGTCCACGAGACCCGGTCCCGTCAGGGCGGGACCGGGGAGGCCGAGGAGAGGCGTCCCTCGGACCTCGTCCCCGCGGCGAGGACCAGTCTGACCCGCGTCGAGGAGGCCGCCTCCCCGGCGAGCGTGACCCGCGCCGGGGAGACCCGCGCCGGCCACCTCCGGCACGACGGTCCTCGCCTGCCCTACCAGGGCAGGCGCCGCCTCCGCGAGCGTCCGGTGGTCGAGTCGTCCACCTTCGTCCAGGACGCCCCCCTGCGCGGGCGGCGTCACCGCAGGGCGGAACCCGTGGTCAGCACGACCATGCGAACCACGCAGACCCGTCCCCCAGGCCGCGCCAGACACGGCTTCCCCGACCAGACGGCCGTCCTCGCCTCCCCCGTCCCGCCCTCTCCCACCGCGCCCTCTCTCACCGGGTCCTCTCCCACCGTCCCCTCCCCCGCCGAGCGGGACGACGTCCTGGTTCACCGCGGCTACCAGGGACGCCGCAGGGCGAGGGTGTCCGTGTAGGCCCGCCTCCGCCGACGCCTTCCCGGAAAGGACGTGCCCCGGGAAGGCGTGCCCCCGGCGGTCCGCCGCCGGACTCCCGGGCAGGATCAACCGGTAGCCTGGCGGAGTGCTGGAACAGATCACGGCCACCCGCTACGTGACCCCCCTGAGAGAGGGCGGATCGCTTCCCGGGGTGGTCGAGGCCGATGACCTCGGTACCTACGTCGTGAAGTTCCGCGGGGCGGGCCAGGGCCGCAGAGTGCTCGTCGCGGAGATCATCTCCGCCGAGCTCGCCAGGCGGCTCGGCTTCCGCACCCCCGAGCTGAAGGTGATCGACGTCGATCCGCAGCTCGGCCTCAGGGAGCCCGACGAGGAGATCCAGGACCTGCTCCGGGCCAGCGCGGGCCTCAACCTGGCGGTCGACTTCCTGCCCGCCGCGCTCGGCTTCGAACCGCTCACCTGGCCTCCCGATCCCGATTTCGCCTCCCGGCTGCTCTGGTTCGACGCCCTGATCCACAACGTGGACCGGAGCTGGCGCAACCCGAACCTCCTCGTCTGGCACGGCGAGACCTGGCTGATCGACCACGGCGCGGCCCTGTGGTTCCACCACAACTGGCCGACCGCCGACCCGCAGCGCCCCTTCGACGCGGGCGACCATGTGCTGGCCCCCTTCGCCACCCGTGTCGCGGAGGCGGACGCCGAGCTCAGCGGGAAGATCACCAGAGACTTCCTCGACGGGGTGGTCGACGAGGTCCCCGACGAGTGGCTCGAGGACGAGCCGGGGTTCGACGGGGCGGAGGCCGTACGGCAGGCGTACGTCGAGCATCTGCTGGCCCGCGCCCAGGCCCCGCGCGCGTGGCTGCCCGAGCCCTCGCCCGCGCCCAGGCAGGAGAGGAAGACCGGCTCTGTGGGCGCGTTCTGGAGGGACAACCGGTGAGAGACGTCTACGAGTACGCCGTGATCCGGGTGATCCCCCGCGTCGAGCGCGGCGAGCTGATCAACGCGGGGGTGCTGCTGTACTGCCAGCCGCGTGACTACCTGTGCGCCCGGGTCGAGCTGGACGAGGCACGGCTGCGCGCGCTCGACGCGCACGCGGACCTCGACGGGGTACGGCACGCGCTCGGCGCGTACCAGCGCTCCTGCCTCGGCGAGGAGGGGCCGCTGACGGAGGAGTCACTCGGCAGCCGGTTCCGCTGGCTGACCGCTCCGCGCAGCACGATCGTGCAGACGGGTCCGGTGCACGCGGGCCTCACCTCGGACCCGGAAACCGAGCTGGAGCACCTGGTGACCCGTCTGGTCCGCACCCTCTAGCCCCGCGTCCTGGCCGCACCGTGTCCGCCCCCTGTCCGCCTCCTGCCCGTTCCGTGCCCCTGAGGGGCCCGGACGGCACGGCGACGGCTCAGAAGAGCACCGACATGAAGGTGCCGACCTCTTTGAACCCCGCCTTGCGGTACGCCGCCCTGGCGGGGGCGTTGTAGTCGTTGACGTACAGCGAGACCACGGGCGCGAAGCAGTCGAGCGCGTGCTTGATCACCGAGGCCATGCCCGCCACGGCGTGCCCCCGGCCGCGCAGGTCGGGATGGACCCAGACGCCCTGGACCTGGCACGCCTGCGGCGTCACCGCCCCGATCTCGGCCTTGAAGACGACCCTGCCGTTCTCGATCCGCGCGTACGACCGGCCGATCCGGATCAGCTCGGCGACCCGGGAACGGTAGAGGGCGCCGCCGTCGCCCGCCTCGGGAGAGACGCCGACCTCCTCGGTGAACATGGCGACGCAGGCGGGCAGCAGGATCTCGAACTCCTCCGGCCGGACCCGCCTGACCAGGGGGTCGGCCGGGACCGGCGAGGGTTCGGTCGCCTCCATCACCGGCTGTGCCCAGCGGATCGCGCGGGCGGCGCCCCAGTAGGGCTCGAGCCGTTCCCACAGCGGTTCGACGGCGTCCGAGGGACCGACTATCGAGGAACAACGACGGCCTTGCTTCCTGGCCCGTTCGGCGAAGGCGTGCACGGCGTCCGAACCGGCGTTCACCGGGACCAGGTTCGCTCCGGCGTAACAGAGCGAGGCGAGACCGCCGCGCGGACCGAACCCCCACATCTGACCGCCGAGCCTGGCCGGGCTGAGTCCGACGGCACGGACCCTGGAGGCGACGAAAACGTTGGAGACGGGATCGGCGTCCAGAAGCGCCAGAACCTCGTCACGATCGCTGTCGTCGAGCACACGCGACGCCATTGTGCGCAGCATCACGCGCCCAGCCTACGCGACCCCCACGATTTTGGCAGGAACCAACACAGAGCCTGTCATCTACCCTGATCGGTCCTCGTTCCCAGGCGGGCGGAGGGCGGCGGCTCGGGGTTTCCTCCACAGCGGGCGTCCGGGCCGTCCTGGGAGCGGACGGCCGGGCCGAAGAGCGTTCCGTCCTTGAGGTAGGCGGCCAGGTGACGGTCGACGCAGCGGTTCCCCCCGAAGGCCACCCCGTGGTTGCCTCCCGGCACGGTCAGCAGCCGGGAGCCGCCGAACAGCCTGCGCACGCGCAGCGCCCCGACGTACGGCGTGGCGGCGTCGCGCTCGGACTGGATGAGCATGACCGGCGGCAGCTTCTCGCTGTCCTGGAGCCTCACCGGGGTTCCGCCCTGCTCGGGCCAGAAGGCGCACGGCGCGTTGTACCAGGCGTTCGGCCAGGTGAGGAAGGGGGCTTTGGCGTGCAGCTTGGACATGTCCGTCCGCCACCTGTCCCAGTCACGCGGCCAGGCGACGTCGCGGCACTGCACTCCCAGGTAGACGGCGTAACCGTTCTCGTCCTTCGCGTCGTTCTCGGCGTACCTGCGGTAGACCCCGAGCAGCGGGTTGGTGTCCCCCTTCTTGACGTAGGCGGAGAACGCCCTGGCGAGCTGCGGCCACACGACGTCGGTGTAGCCGCCGACGGTGTAGATGTCGTCGAGCTCGCTGGGGCCGATCACCCCGCCCGCGGGGCGGGCGCGCAGGCGCTCACGCATGGCGTACCACGCGAAGGACACCGCCTTGCCGGTGCCGCCGAGCTTGTAGGCGGCGTTGTTGCGCGCCGTCCACCGCAGGAAGTCCTGGTGCCGCCGGTTGAAGGCGACGTCCTGGGCGAGGTTCGTGCCGTACCAGACGCCCGTGGGGTCGACCACACTGTCCAGGACCAGCCGCTTCACCCGGTCGGGGAAGAGGGTGGCGTAGACCGCGCCGAGGTAGGTGCCGTAGGAGTAGCCCAGGTAGCTGATCCTGGGCTCGCCCAGCGCCGCCCTGATCTCGTCCATGTCCCTGGCGGCGTTCTCCGTGGTCAGGTGCGGCAGCATCCAGCCCCACCGGTTCTCACACGCCGCGGCGTACTGCCGGGCCCTGCCGAGGAGCACCGCCTCCTCCCTGGGGTTGTCCGGCACGTTGTCCGGACGGGGCGGGGCGTAGTACTTGCCGGGGTCCACGCATCGGACCGCGGGCTCGCTGTCGCCGACGCCGCGCGGGTCGAAACCGATCACGTCGAACCGGTCGGCGAGTCCCGCGGGGAGCTGGGCGGCGACCTGCTTGGCCAGCTCCAGGCCCGACGCTCCCGGCCCTCCGGGGTTGACCAGCAGCACGCCCAGGTGGTTGTGGTCGCGCGAGGCCTTCCCCCTGATCCGGTTCAGGGCCAGGCTGATGGTCTGGTACGGGTTGGCGTAGTCGAGCGGCACCCGCACGGAGGCGCACTCGACCGTGGGCACGGCGGCCGCGGCGGGTTTGGGCAGCACGTTCTCGACCAGCGCGCCCTTATCCGGTTTGTCACAGGGCCCCCAGACGAGTTCGTCCCGCCCCTGCGCCGCCGCTCCCTGAGGCGCGCCGACGGCGACGGCCAGCATCCCGATGCCCGCGACAGCCCCGACAACCCTTTTCACGAACTCCCCCTACTCGTACGGCAGAGGCGATGTTCTCCCAGTAGACGACGGCCCACCGGCGGCACCACCGGATCCTTACCATTGTGTAGCCCGTTGATTGCTATCTGTAATGTCCCGCGGTCGTGTCCCGCGCCTCGGCGGCCGCCCCGAGCCGGTAGGCGGCCTGGCCGAGCGACCCCGCAGGCGGCGGGTTCGCCGCCCTGAGGGAGACGGCCTGGTCCGCGGCCCTCCGGGAGGAACCGACGTCGCGCTGTTCCGCGGCGGCCCCCCGGGCCCGCAGCGCGTACCCCGTCGCCACGCCCGCCGCGAGGAGCAGGACACCGAGAAGCACGACGAGCCCTCTCAACCGCCGGGTACGGCGACGCTCGACCTCCTGCTCGTGGGCCTCGGCGTCGACGCTGGCCTGGAGGAACTCCCGCTCCCGCTGGCTCAGCACGGCGTCGCCGCGTTCGGCCCAGTCACGGGTGATGCCGAGACGGGCGCCGCGGTAGAGCGATCCCGGGTCCCGCTGCAGGGACTCCCACGCCTCGGTCGCCTCGGTGAGCCGGTGGTGGGTGCGCAGGCCCTCTCGGTCCTCGGCGAGCCAGTCCCGCAGGCGCGGCCAGGAGCGGATGAGCGCCTCGTGGCTGACCTCGACGCTGTCGCGGTCAAGGGTGACCAGCCTGTTCCCCGCGAGGTGTTCGAGGACGACGGCGACCTCGGGGTCGTCGTGGCACAGCTGGTGACGGCGGACGCGGCGTTTGGTGTCCTGGGCCCCGTCCCCAAGAGCGGTGAGCCGCAGGAAGATCTGCCGCGCCAGCCGTCGCCGCGTGTGGTTCAGGAGCGTGTAGGCGTGCTCCGCCGTTTTGGCGACGGCGCCGTCGAGGCCTCCCGCGGCCTCGTATCCCGCCAGGGTGAGGGTGTTGCCCCTGCGTCTGGACTAGGTCTCGAGCAGGGCGTGGGAGACCAGCGGCAACACACCCGGCTGTCCGGCGGCGTCGGCGACCAGCCGGGAGACCAGTGCCCCCTCGACCATGCATCCGGCGTGCGTGGCGGGCCGCACGATCGCCTGCCGCAGCTCGTCGGCCGTCATGGGCCCGAGCGGGACCTGGACCTCGCTCAACGCCTCGAGCAGCAGCGGATGCGTGGTGCAGTGGGCGTAGAAGTCGGCGCGGACCCCCATGACCACCCGGCACCTGCTGGTCCTGCTCCGCACGGCGGTGAGGAGCAGGTCGATGAACCGGGCGCGTTCCTCCTGGTCCTCGCAGAGGGTGAAGACCTCCTCGAACTGGTCCACGATGATCAGCATCTCGGTCTCCTGCGGCTGCCCGATCAGCGCCTGGCGCACGAACCGGTGAAGGCCTCGGGGGTCGCCCGCGAGCTCCGTGTGAAGGTCGGCGAGCGTGGCGCCCGTGGGCAGGAGGCGGAGCGCGAGCTCCTCGAGCGGCAGTGCTCCCGGCGTGAACAGCACCGGGAGCCAGGGGCGTTCGCCGACCCGGACCCGGGCGAGCAGGCCCGCGCGCAGCAGTGACGACTTGCCCGCCCCCGACGCGCCGAGCAGCACGACGATCCGCCGCTCCGTGATCCGGGACAGGAGCTCCTCCATGATCCGTTCGCGTCCGAAGAACCTCGGGGCGTCCTCCGCCTGGAAGGCGGCCAGGCCGACGTACGGCGAGGCCGGATCGGCCGTCGCCTCGGTCCCGTTCCCGCTCTCGCCCTCCCCCTTCCGGGCGCCTGCCGTGGGGTGGGCGCTGAGCTCGCGCCACCGTTCCTCCCACGCCGTGACGTCACCGTCACAGCCGCGCACGTAGGCGAGGGTGACCGCGAGGCTGGGCAGCTTCCTGCCGCCGGCCGCCTCGGACAGGGTGCCCGCCGAGTAGTGCGCGCGCCTGGCGAGTTGCCGGTAGGTGGGGTCACCCGCCTTCTTCCGCAACAGCCGGAGATCCGCCGCGAACCGGAGAAGCCGGGCGTCACCGGAGTCCGTGTTCAGTGGACGCTCTCGCCGGGGCACCGGCCCTCCCTCTTCCCGCTTCCGCCGTGTCGGTCGTGAACCCCCCGCCGACGCCGGGGGCCCGTCTCCGCCCTGTGCCTGGACAGGGCGGTGATGAGTCGGTCGAGCAGAGTCGAATGGGTGAACGTCCCGGCGGACGAAACAGGTGAGACATCAGCCCGCGGACCACAGACGGGCGTAACGACCTCCCATGGCCAGCAGGTGCTCGTGCCCGCCGTCCTCCACGATCCGGCCTCCGTGCAGCACCAGGACGCGGTCGGCCCTGGCGGCGGTGGCCAGGCGGTGCGCCACGACGACGGTCGTGCGCCGCCTGGTGAGGCGTTCCCTGGCCGCGAGCACCGCCGCCTCGGCCAGGGGGTCGAGCGCGGCGGTCGCCTCGTCGAGCAGCAGGATGTCGGGGTCGGCGAGTTCCGCGCGTGCCAGCGCGACGAGCTGTTGCTGGCCCGCGGAGAGCCCCCTGCCGTGCTCGCCGACCGGTTGCCTGAAGCCCAGGGGCAGGGACGCCGCCAAGGCCAGGGCGTCGACCCTGCGGGCGGCCTCCTCGATCTCGGCGGGCCCGGCGTCCGGCCTGGGGTAGGCGATGTTGCTGGCGAGGTCGCCGGTGAACAGGGAGGGTTCCTGGGGCACGACGCCGAGACGCCGCCGGTACCGTGAGGGCGGGTAACGACGCAGATCGACGCCGTCGACCAGCACCCGCCCCTCCTCCGGGTCGTAGAACCTGGCGATCAGCTTGACCAGGGTCGACTTGCCCGCCCCCGTCGCCCCGACGACGGCGACCGTCTCCCCCGCCTCGATGCGCAGCGAGACGTCGCGGAGCGCGGGCCGTCGCGAGCCCGGATAGCGGAAGGTGACGTGCGAGAGCTCTATCTCGCCGCGCAGCCTGGCGGGGACCCGGACGGGGCGCTCGGGGGCGGCCACGGACGGGCGGGTGCGCAGGAGCTCGGCGACGCGCCGCATCCCGACCGAGGCCTGCTGGTAGGAGTCGAGCGCCGTGGACAGCTGCTGGACCGGGGAGAACAGCCGGGTGAGATAGAGCAGGAAGGCCAGGAGCACCCCGACCGTCATCTCCCCGTCGGCCACCCTGAGCGAGCCCGCTGCCAGCACGGCCGCGTAGGCGACGTCGAAGAGCAGGGCGACGGTCGGGGAGAACAGCGCGAGGTGCCTTCCCGCCCTGAGCCGGGAACGCCGGTAGGCGTCGCTGCGCTGGGAGAACCGGCGCGCCGAGCGCTCCTCCGCGCCGTGCGCCTGGGCGACCCGAAGTCCGGAGACGCCCTCCTGCAGCTCGGCGTTGACCGCGCCGTCGCGCTCCCTGGCCTCGGCGTACGCGGCCGCGGAGAAGCGACGGTAGACCAGGACCGCCATGACGAGAGGCGGCAGCACGGCAAAGGCGACCAGCGCGAGGGAGGGGTCGGCGAGCACCAGCGTCACGGCGACGCCCAGCAGCGTGAGGGTCTCCACCAGCGCGGTGGCCAGGCCGGTCGTCACGAACGCGGACAGGGCCTCCACGTCGGAGGTCATCCTCGTCATGATCTGTCCCGCCCGCTGGTGCTCGTGGTAGTCGAGCCCGAGCCTCTGCAGGTGGGCGAAACTCCGCACCCGCAGCAGGTAGAGCACGGTCTCCCCCGCGCGCGCCGTGACCACCGTCTGGCCCGCGACGGACAGGCTGCTGACCAGCACGGCCAGCAGCGCGACGCCGCTCGCGGCCCAGAGCACCGGCGCCGACCCCGTGGAGACCCCCTGGTCCACGCCGTGACGGATCAGGGTCGGCAGCGCGATGGAGGCCAGGCCGCCCAGAACCATGAGGGCGGCGCCGACGGCGAGCGGCCGGCGAACCGGTCCGACCACGCCGCCGACCCCGGGCTCCCCGTCGGGGGCTTCGACGTCCAGGCCGGGCGGCAGCCTGGGCTCCGCGTCCGCGGGCGGCAACGACACCGCCCATGGCGGCGCGCCCCCGACGCCGGTGTCGGGGCCAGGGCCTGCGCCCGCCTCCTCCGCGGGCCACAGCCCCGGGGTGAATCCGCCGCCCGCGACCTCGCCGCCACGCCGCGCCCCCGGGACGCCTCCGTTCCCGCGGAACGGTTCCGCGGTCGTCACGGGGGCGCCGGAGGACCGTCCGAGCTCCTCCCCGGGACCGGCCAGCAACGAGGTGAACAGCGGGCAGCGGGCCTCCAGCTCCCGCCGGGTTCCGACGTCGACCACACGCCCCCGGTCCAGCACCGCGATCCGGTCGGCGAGGGCGAGGGTGGAGCGGCGGCGCGCGATGAGGAGGGTGGTGCGCTCCCCGGTCACGTCCCTGAGAGCGGCGTGGACGGCAGCCTCCGTCCTGTTGTCGAGGGCGGAGGTGGCGTCGTCCATGACGAGCACCCTGGGCTCGGACAGCAGGGCGCGGGCCAGGGCGACCCGTTGCCGCTGGCCGCCGGACAGGGTGATTCCACGGTCGCCGACCACCGTGTCGTAGCCGTGCGGGAGGGCGGCGACGAAGTCGTGCGCCGCGGCCTTCCGCGCCGCGGCCTCGACGGCCGCGTCCGTCGCGCCCGGCAGGCCGTAGGCGATGTTGGCCCTGATGGTGTCGGAGAACAGGAACGGCTCCTCGAAGACGATCCCGACGGCCGAGCGCAGGTCGCGCAGCCGCAGCTGTCTGACGTCCGTCTCGGCTCCGGGGGGACCGAGGCCGACCGAGCCCGCGTGGACGTCGTAGAAGCGGGGCAGCAGCAGCGACAGCGTCGACTTGCCGGAACCGGTGGCGCCGACGATCGCCAGCGTCTCGCCTGGCTCGACGGTCAACGTGACGTCGCGCAGCACCGGCTCCTGGCGCGAGTAGCCGAAGGACACCCGTTCCAGCCGCACCGCGAGCGGCCCCTCCGGCAGGTCCCGGGGATCGGCCGCCTCGACGACCACGGGATTGGCGTCCACGATCTCGTAGATCCGGTCGGCCGCGACGCGCCCCGTCTGGACGGTGAGGACGAGTTGCCCGAGCGCCCCCGCCGGGCCGGCCAGCGAGGCGCAGTAGCTGGAGAACGCCAGGAACGTGCCGAGGCTCAGCGTCCCGTTCATGACGAGCCAGCCTCCGAGCCCGAGCAGGGCGACCTGCGCGAGACCGGGCAGCCCGGCCAGCAGGACGACGGAACGCGCCCTGAGCGTGGCCACCCGGAGCTGCTCGGCGAACAGCCGGAGCGCCAGCCCCCTGAACCTGCCGACCTCGCGGGACTCCTGCCCGAAGCCCGTGACCACGCGGATTCCGGCCACCCGCTCCGCGACGTGCTGCACGATGTCGCTCGCGCGCTCCCTGGCCGACCAGGTCGCGGGAAGCAGGACCCTGCCGGTGCGCAGGGTCACCACCGCCATGAGGGCGAAGACCAGGACGGCGACGAGGGTCAGCGGCGCCGACAGGAAGGCCATCGCCCCCAGCGCGAAGACCCCCATGGCCAGTGCCCCGGCGATCGCCGTCGCCTCGGTGAGGAAGCGCTGCACGGCCTGGAGGTCGACGATCGCCCGCGAGACCACCTGGCCGGTGCGCAGGCCGTCCTGCCTGACGCCGTCCAGCCGCTGCACCGACTCGAACACCTCGCGCCGCAGATCGTGCTGCACTCCCAGGGCCAGCGTCTCGGTGGCGTACTGGGAGAGGAACGAACCGGCGAAACGCAGGGCGGCCAGGCCGAGCAGCACGCCCAGGACGACGCCCGTCGCCGCGCCCCGGCCCGCGACCGCGTCGTCGACCACGGCCCTGGCGACGAGCGGGCCGACCGCGCCCAACGCGATGATCAGCAGTGACGAGACGGCGACGAGGGCCGCAGCGAACGGATGTCGCAGGCACTGCCCGGCGAGCCGCCGGATCGACCCCCGTGGCCTCGCCGGAGCCGGTGCGGTCACCGCCCCCTCCCAAGCGGGCTCCCGCTTTTTCGACTCCCCTGTCCGGCCCCGGCTCCTCGGCTTCCGGCACCGGACATCTCAGACGGGCCCGCCCGCCGGCACGAGGATCCCCGTGGAGATCATCTCGTTCATGACGTCGGCGACGTCGGCCTCGGCCACCGCCTGGTCGACGGAGAACTCCTCCAGCAGGGCCTTGACGGCATGGGCCGGATCCCCTGAGGTCAGCAGCGTCCTCAGCACGGTCGACCCGCTGGGGTTGAGGTTGAAGTACTCACCTCGCACCTCGTCGAGGAGCACCAGTCCGTAGTCGGTTTCCACCTGGCGTATGTGGGGGGCGAGCGCGTACATCGATCCTCCGTTTCCCTCCGCCGCTCCGGGGCTTCCGGACGGGCGGCGCGACTTGTCTCTGAGAGGCCCCTCCTGCGAACGGCCCCGCCTCCGAGGGCCCTGAGCACGGCGGCCGGGCGCCTTCACCGGTTCGTCGTCGCCGCTCGCCGTACCGGCGCCCTCGGCGACGCCGAGCGGATCGGCGCCGGCGCGCGCCCCGGTCACGGCACCGGGGTCAGGAGGGGCACGCACACGGCGATCCCTCCCGGGTTGACGTCCAGCGGGATGGTCGAGACGACCGTGTCGGTCTCCGTGCTGATGACGGAGATGTCGTTGCTCTCGCGGTTCGTCACGTAGACGTGGCGGCCGTCCGGGCCGATCGCCAGGTTCTCCGGTCTCTCACCGACGCCGATCACGGCCCCGACGGCCGCACCGGCGGTGTCGAGGGCCACCACGACGTCGGAGTAGTAGCTCGTGACGTAGCAGCGCCCGCCGTCCGGGGTGACCACGACCCCGAAGGGCCCGGACTCCGTGGCGACGGTCGCGACGACCGAGTCGGTGGCCGTCTCGATGACGCTGACGCTGCTGGTCCCGCCCGAGTTGGCGGAGTTGGTCACGTACACCCGCGCGCCGTCCGGTGCCACGACGACGCCGTTGGGGTTGACGCCGGTCGGGACGACGGCGGTGACGGCGCCCGCGGCCGTGTCTATCACCGACACGTCGCCGCCCTCGAAGTTGGTCACGTACAGGCGGCGGCCGTCCGGGCTGACGGCCGGGTTGCCGGGGTTGCGGCCGACCGGGATCGTACGGATCACCGCCCCGCTCGCCGTGTCGACCACGGAGACGTCGTCGCCGTTGTAGTTGGTGACGTAGAGGCGGCGGCCGTCCGGCGCGGCGGCGACTCCTCCGGGCCCGCTGCCGACGGCGACCGTCGCGGTGACGGCCCACGTGCCGGAGTCGATGACGGAGAGCGTGCCGTCGTGGAAGTTCGCCACGTACACCGTCCCGCCGTCCGGGGAGGCCGCGACGCCGAAGGGCGTGGCGCCCACCGGGATCCTGGCCACCACCTCGTTCGCCACCGGGTCGACCACCAGGGTGGTCGCCGTCATCAGCGCCGGCACGCAGAGCCTCACGCCTGGGACACCGGACACGCCCTCACCTCCTTCGCCTCGGAACCGGTTCGCGTCCCCGCCCCTGTCCCCGCCCCTGTCCCGGCCCGCGTCCCCGTCTCCCAGGTGACCGGGAGCTCGGTCACCCCCTGCAGGCTGAGCGGAGGCTTGGCGGGCAGCCGCTCCACGGGCGTCGCGAGCCGCAGGGTGGGGACGCGCTCGAACAGCGTCCCCAGGGCCACCTCGAGCTCTAGCCTGGCGAGGTGCTGCCCCAGGCACAGGTGGGGGCCGTGCCCGAAGGCCACCTGGCCTCTGGCCCGCCGGGACAGGTCGAGGACGTCCGGGTCGGGGAACGCCTCCCCGTCGCGGTTCGCGGCCGCGGTCGACAGGACGACCGCGTCCCCCGCGCGGATGGTCGAGCCCGCCAGCTCGACGTCGGCCTTCGCCACCCGCAGCAGGACGTCGGCGATGGACAGGTAGCGCAGCAGCTCCTCGACCGCGTCCGGCAGAAGGGACGGGTCGTCCCGCATCCGGCGCAGCTGCCGCGGATGCTCCAGGAGCGTCAGCACACCCAGTGCGATCATGTTCTCGGTGGTCTCGTGCCCGGCGACCAGCAGCATCATCACCGTGGAGAGCGTCCTGCGGTAGGTCAGCTCACCGGCGCGCATCCTCGCGACCAGGTCACCGAGCAGGCCGGAGCCCACTTCCCCGTCGTCCTCGGCGAGCAGCAACCGCTCCAGATGGGGCCGCAGCTCTCCCAGCCCCCGGTCGCCCCGTCTCAGGCACTCGTAGAAGACCGCCCGCCGCGCGCCCCGCACCCCCAGGATCTCGGTGAGCACCAGGGCGGGCAGGGCGGCGGCGAACGCGGGCACCAGGTCGACGGGCGGCCGTTCGGACAGCAGCCGGTCCAGGAGCCGGTCGACGGCCCGCTGGATCACCGGCCGGAGCGCGGAGACGCGGCCGGGCCCGAACTCCCTGCTCAGCATCCGGCGGTGGACGCCGTGCTCGGGCGGGTCCATCTGGACGAACGACTGGGACTCCCGCAGCGCCTCGGGGGCGACCCTGAGGTCGGGCGGTATGTGTTCCAGCTCGGGATACCGGGGGTCGGTGACGTCCGCGGAGATCCTGGAGTCGGCCAGCAGCGCCCGCACCTCGGCGTGCCCGGTGACCAGCCACGCGGGACGTCCTCCGGCCAGCGTCACCCGGGCCAGGGGTCCGTGCGCGCGCAGTCTCGCGTAGCCGGGGGGCGGGTGGTAGGGGCATCCGCGCGCCATCGGGAAGTCGGGTTCCGCCCCTCCGCCGGGCAGGGCGTCGTGGAGGCCGGAGACCTCAGTGTCCATCGGGTCCCACCTCCACGAGAACCCGCAGGTAGTCCTCGGGAAGGTCCTCGTCCACGTCGCGCCCCTCCGCGCGCACCCACGCGTGCGCCCCGAAGGGCGGCGTGACACGCGCGCCGACGCACCAGGTCGGCCAGCAGCCCCACATCCGGCACAGGATCGTCGTGGCCAGCGCGCGAGGCAGGCATCCGTTCGGTCCGCTGCAGGCCCAGCTCGTCCTGACGACCACCGAACGCGCCCGGCTCGCCTCGCCGTACCGGGCGGGCCGCGCCCCGCGCCGCAGACGGCGCAGGACCCGCTGGATCCTGATCGGCGACTGTTTCTCGAGTCTTCTCGCGACGAAGACCGCCACCCTGGCGAACAGCCGATCCCGCCAGGACAGCGAGGCGGGGTCGATGGAGATGGTCTGGGGCATGGTCATGGTCGGCTCCAGGAGGTGTCGAGGTCAGTCCGGGGCGCCGGAACGCCGGCCGCCGGTGGAGGTGTTCTCCCTTTCGAGCTGGTTGCGCAGCCAGATCTCGCAGGCGATGGTCGGCTCCAGCCTCAGCGAGAACGTCTCCACGTCGACGGGACCGTGGCACGTCCTGCGCAGCCTCGCCAGGTCGACGATCCCGAGCCGCGCCAGCTCCGAGTCCTCGACGATCCCGATGATCTGGTCGCGGTGTCTCCTGCTGCCCAGGACCGCGTTCGCCGGGGTGTGCGACTTCGTCGTCCTGGTCAGGGTGACGTCGGGGACGATCCCCCGCATGGCCTCGACCAGGATGGGTTTGTACTTTCCCGGGTCGTAGCGGTCGGCCAGCCGTACCGACAGCACGGCGTCCATCACCCGGTCGTCGAAGAACGGGGCGCTCGTCAGGGCTCCGTCCGCCGCCGAGATCTGCTGGAAGCCGCGCGTCGACTGCGCGCCGGAGTGGATGGACGCCAGCGTGGTGTGCATGCCCCGGTCGGCGTCCAGGACCGGGTCCAGCGCGGCGGCACGCCGTATCTCGTCGCGGACCATGCCGATCCCCTCGGCGCTGAGCCACGTCGGCAGCGCGGGGAACGCGCCCCACCCGAACTCGGCGCTGCTCATGTCGACGTCGTGGTTGGGAAGCCGGTCGGCGGCCTCCCTCAGCCACGCGGCGTAGGTTCCCGCGGTGAGCATGCTGCGCACCACGCGCGTCCACGACCACCGGTGCTTGGCCGTGATGGCCTGCAGGTGGCGAAAACCGAGCCGCGGCCGGCTGCGCAGCAGGCGGGGCAGCCACTGGTAGGAGTTGGAGCACATCTCGTCGCCGCCGAAACCGACCAGGTGCACGCGGGGCCGGTGCCGCTCCCCCCGCATGAGGATGTGGCGGTACGGCTCGCGGTTGTGCTGGGCGAGGAAGGGCTCGTCGAACGAGTCGCGGGCCGTCAGGATGCCGTCGTAGACCAGCGGCACCTCGTCGGCGGCGAGGACCTCGTGGCGCAGGCCGTACCCGGAGCGCCGCAGTTCCTCGGCCGTGCGCGCCGCCCACTCGACGTCCTCGTCCAGGGTGTCCGGCTGGGCCGTGGTCAGTGCGACGACGTCGGCCCCCTCCCGTGTCGCCAACGAGACCAGCGAGCTGGAGTCGAGGCCGCTCAGGTGGGCGGCGACGGTCTGTCCCGGCGCGGCGCGGACCAGCACCGCCTCCCGGAGCGCCGCGCGCAGGGCCGCCGCGGCGTCGGCCCGTGACAGCTCGGCGGGCGGCGGGAACCACCATCTCTCCTCCCGCGCGCGTCCCTGCCTGTCGAGCCGTACCGCGTGGCCCGGCCACACCGCCCGTACCGTCGTCCAGACCGACTCCCAGCCCAGCGGCCACGGCGGCGCCGTGAACAGCAGCCGGGAGGCGATCCGCGCGGGGTCGACGGAGCCGTGGGACAGCGCGGCCAGCACGTTCGCGTGGTCGCCCGCCACCTGCAGCCCGGCGACCTCGGTGTGGAAGACGCGCCGCATTCCCGTCGCGTCGCCGTACAGCGTGGTGACCCCGTCATGCGAGGCGGCGAGGTGGAAACTGCCCGCGATCCTGGCGCGGAGGTCGCCGAGCCGCCCGCCGCGGGCCACCTCGGCCGCCCTGGCCGCGAGCCACTCGCCGGTCACGGCGTGCTCGCCCAGGACGGCGACCGCGCTGTCTCCCGCGCGGCCGACCGACAGCCGTTCGTCGTCCCACCGGCCGACGAGCCAGGGGCGGCCGGAGGCGTGCGTCAGTTCTGCGACGTCGACGTACCGGTCACGAAGCCGCTCGACCACGGCGAAACCATCATCGGTGTCCGGAAGCACGACGAACCATGGGATCTTCATCTGGGACACGCTGGTGCACTCCTCCTGAGCTGAGACCACGGTGGGCGGCCGTGCCGTCCGCCCCGCCGGGGACGGCGGTTCCGCCGGGAAGACGACGGACGGCGGGAAACCGATGGACGGCGCGCGGCGTGAGAACGCCGCGCGCCGTCGCCTTCACCCGACGAGCCGGGCTTGTCAGTCGGTCAGGTAGTTCGGACCGATCCACTCCCACCAGGGACCCGGCTTGAGCCGGGTCTTGGCCCGGAAACCGCCGGCGCGAACCAGGGTCGGACGCTCGTAAGCGCGCATCGAACTTCACCTCCTTTCGCGGATGGTGTCGGCTGACGCGCTCACCGCCGGCGTCCGGTCCGCCGCCGGCCGTACCGGCCACGTGCTCGGATCAGTCGGGCGGGTCGCTCGTGCCAACCGCTGATCCAGTGATATCCCGTATGTTTTGTTCGGTTTCGACGGTGCCCGGAGGACAAACAAACGGATGAACAATCGAACAATCGAACAACTCCACTGACTGGGAAAACGTGCGGCGAGCGGGTGAAGACGACGGGGCGGAAACGGTTTCTCCCCGCCGGGCGCGGCCCGGTTCGGTCGGCCGTCCCGCCGGCCGAACGCCGTCGTCCCGCGACACGCGAAAGGGCACGGCGTCGCCGACGCGCCGACGACGGGCACGACGACCCGGTGGATCCGCTCGTGCCGCCGCGCGAAAGGCCGCGCGAGAGCTCGGGAAGGCGACGGCGGGGAGGCCCAGGAGAGGGGAACGGCCAAAGAAGCCGGGGAGCGAGAAGCCGCCCTACGGGGAGGCGGGGTCGTCCGGGAGCGCCGGCGGGAGACCTCCCGGTCGGCGGCGCGCGGTCAGGTCCGGGGATAGCGGGGGATCTGGCGGCGCTGGCTCGCGGCGCTCCCCCACTGCAACAGATCCAGCACGACCGCCAGAGCGATCCAGAACCAGTCCCCTCCCCTCAGCCCGACGCCGGGGGTGTACAGGATGACGTACATCAACGTCGTGAACGGCAGGAAGATCAGGCCGAGCAGGGGCCAGATCCATGTGTCGAAAGCCGCGTTGACCAGCGCCGGTCGCGCCAGCCAGATGACGAACACGCCAAAGCGCGGAAAAAGCCCTGCGAACGCCGCGAACAGGCAACCCATGACGTCTCCCCCGACTTTCCCGCTAAATACCCAAAAACCCGAGAGCAGATATTTTCCCGACTTTTGTACTTATATACCCAAGATTTCACCAGTAAAAGGTAGGCCTATTCCTGCGATCCAGGCGTCGGCATTCCGTCCGCTCCGTCGCGCACCCCACGTTTGGTCGCTCACGGCCGCCTGTCTACCGTTCACCCCATGACAGAGCGATACGCGATCTCGAGTGGTTCCACCTTCGAAGAGGAGATCGGTTACGCACGGGCGGTGGTCGACGGCGACCGGGTGCACGTGTCCGGGACGACAGGCTTCGACTACACGACGATGACGATCTCCGACGACGTGGTCGAGCAGGCCGAGCAGTGCCTGCGCAACATCGAGGCGGCGCTGACCGAGGCGGGCTGTTCGTTCGCCGACGTCGTCCGCGTGCGCTACCTGCTGCCCGACCGCGCGGACTTCGAGCCGTGCTGGCCTGCCCTGCGCCGCCGCTTCGGCGAGGTCCGTCCGGCCGCGACGATGCTCGTGTGCGGCCTCTCCGACCCCCGCATGAAGATCGAGATCGAGGTGGACGCGCGAAGGCCCACGTCGGCCGCGGGCTGACCACCGGCGGCGTCTCCGAGCGTCCGGCCGCCCGCCTCGGAGATCCCGCGCACGGGCACGCCTGCGGGATCTCCCGAGAGACCGGCCCTACGCCGGCGCTCTCACCCGGCGTCCAGGGTCTTCGCCATGAGCACTTCCCTGCTCACACCGTCGGCCAGCAGGTCGCCCGGCTCCCCGGTGTCCTCGAAGCCGTGGCGCTCGTAGAGCGCCACGGCCGCGCCGTTCCCCGGCGTCACCGCCAGCCGCAACGTCCTGGCCCGCCTGCGCACCGCCCACCGTTCGATCTCTTCGATCAGGCGGTCTCCCACCCCCCGGCCCCGGGCCGCGGGGCCGACCCACATCGAGATCAACTCCACGACGTCCGCCGCCTCCGCCGGGACGCCGCTGGCCATCCCGACCGGCCGGCCGTCGAGGACGGCGACGACGTTGTGCGACCCGGGCATCTCCAGGCGGCCCCGCCAGCGTTCCTCGCGGTCGCCCTCTCCCTGCCAGGCCGCCAGCGTCGACGCGAAGGCGTACGGCGCCTCGGCGAGCGCCGCCAGCCGCAGCTCACGCCACAGCGGCCAGTCATCCGTTTCCAGAACACGTATTCCGATCACGTTCAGAACACTGCTCCGTGAGCGAGGAGGACCGCAACGCGATTACGGACGACCGCGCCCGGCGTCGCCCGCGACCACGGGGACGGAAGAGGCGCGGGGGCGGGGTCCTAGCGGACGACGACCTCGGGACCGGGGGCGTCCTCGTCGTCGAGGTCGATCTCCACGCCCATCTCCTCGGCCATCCGCAGAGCCTCCTCGATGAGGGTCTCCACGATCTGGGACTCGGGGACGGTCTTGATGACCTCGCCCTTGACGAAGATCTGGCCCTTGCCGTTGCCGGAGGCGACTCCGAGGTCGGCCTCACGCGCCTCACCGGGACCGTTGACCACGCAGCCCATCACGGCCACCCGCAGCGGGATCTTCAGCCCGGCCAGGCCCGCCTGGACCTGCTCGGCCAGGGTGTAGACGTCGACCTGGGCGCGGCCGCACGAGGGGCAGGAGACGATCTCCAGGCCGCGCTCGCGGAGGTTCAGCGACTCCAGGATCGCGGCGCCGACCTTGACCTCCTCCACCGGCGGAGCCGACAGCGAGACCCGGATGGTGTCGCCGATCCCCTCCGACAGCAGCGCGCCGAAGGCCACCGCCGACTTGATCGTGCCCTGGAAGGCCGGGCCCGCCTCGGTCACTCCCAGGTGCAGCGGGTAGTCGCACCTCTGGGCGAGCAGGCGGTACGCCTGCACCATCACGACGGGGTCGTTGTGCTTGACCGAGATCTTGATGTCCCGGAAGCCGTGCTCCTCGAACAGCGAGCACTCCCACAGCGCCGACTCGACCAGCGCCTCGGGCGTGGCCTTGCCGTACTTCTGCAGCAGCCGGGGGTCGAGCGAGCCGGCGTTGACGCCGATCCTGATCGGCACGCCGTGGTCGGCCGCCGCCTTCGCGATCTCGCCGACCTTGTCGTCGAACTTCTTGATGTTGCCCGGGTTGACCCGGACCGCCGCGCATCCCGCCTCGATGGCGGCGAAGACGTACTTCGGCTGGAAGTGGATGTCCGCGATCACCGGGATCTGGGACTTCCTCGCGATGATCGGCAGCGCCTCCGCGTCGTCCTGGGACGGCACGGCGACCCGGACGATCTGGCAGCCCGACGCGGTCAGCTCGGCGATCTGCTGGAGCGTGGCGTTGACGTCCGCGGTGAGCGTGGTGGTCATCGACTGCACGCTGACCGGCGCGTCACCGCCGACCGGAACGGAACCAACCATGATCTGACGGGATTTGCGTCGCTCGGCGATCGGCCTGGTCCTTACGGACGGGATCCCGAGAGCAACAGAAGTCATTTTCAGCCCTTGAAGAGTCGACGACGCTCCCAGTCTAGGCAGTCGCCGTGAGCTCCCGGGCACGAATGCGCGCCCACTCGTCGGCGCCGAGCACCTCATCGACCGTGTCGGCGCCGGTCACGGTGTGCTCGGAGACCACCGCGGCCACGGTGTCCACGATGCCGAGGAACGGCAGCCGCCCCGCGAGGAAGGCGTCGACGCAGACCTCGTTCGCGGCGTTGTACACGGCGGGGGCCGTGCCGCCCTCCGAGCCGACGTGGCGGGCCAGCTCGACGGCGGGGAAGGCCTCGTCGTCGAGCGGTTCGAAGGTCCAGACGCCGGCCCTGGTCCAGTCGACCGCGGGGGCGGCGTCCCGGACCCGTCCGGGCCAGCCGAGGGCCAGGGCGATGGGCAGCCGCATGTCGGGCGGGCTCGCCTGGGCGACGGTCGAGCCGTCGACGAACTCGACCATCGAGTGGACGATCGACTGCGGGTGCACCACGACGTCGATCCGGTCGAAGCCGATGTCGAAGAGGAGATGGGCCTCGATGACCTCCAGGCCCTTGTTGACGAGTGTGGCGGAGTTCACCGTGATGACCGGCCCCATCGACCAGGTCGGATGCGCCAGGGCCTGCTCCGGGGTCACGTCCGCGAGCTCGGCGCGGGACCTGCCGCGGAAGGGGCCGCCGCTGGCGGTGACGACCAGCCGCCGTACGGCGGACGCGTCGGCGCCGCTCGGCCCCGCCGCCCACAGGCACTGGGCGAGCGCGGAGTGCTCGGAGTCGACCGGGATCAGCTGCCCCGGCTTGGCCAGCCGCTTCACCAGCGGTCCGCCGACGATCAGCGACTCCTTGTTGGCCAGGGCCAGCACCCTGCCCGCCTCCAGGGCGGCCAGCGTCGAGGTCAGCCCCAGCGCCCCGGTGACGCCGTTGAGGACCACGTCGGACGGCCACGCCGCGGCCTCGGCGACCCCCTCGGGCCCCGCCAGGACCTTGGCGGTCACCCCGCGCGCCGCCAGGGCCTCCCGCAGCGCGGGCAGGGCGGAGGCGTCGGCGACGGCCACGACGTCCGGCCCGAACTCGGCCGCCTGGCGGGCCAGCAGGTCGACCCTGCCCCCTCCCGCGGCGAGGGCCGCCACCCGGAACAGGCCGGGGGTGCGGGCGATGACGTCGAGGGACTGGGTCCCGATGGAGCCGGTCGAGCCGAGCAGGGCGACGGAGCGCGTGGTGTCTGACTGCACGGCCCCATTCTCCCGGGTCGCGTCCCCTCCTCGAACCGGCCCCGGAATCTGTGGCCGGTGGAACGCCCGATAAAAAGCAGTACTTAAGTCTGGATTTCGCTATATCAATACTTGTAAGTCTTGAGAAATGCGGACATGAAGCGCACTAGCTTCCCGACCCAGCATCAAGTCTCGGGAGGTACAAATGCGCCGTACGGCACGCCTGGTCCCCATCCTCACGCTCGCCGCGGGAGGCTCCCTGCTCTCCACGGCGGTCGCCCACGGCGCCGCGGCGGCGGCTTCCACGCCCCCGGCCGCGTCCGTCTCCCCGGACCCGGTCGAGAAGGAGGCCGCGGACACCAGGCCGGAGCAGCGTTCCGTCAGGAACTACTGGACGGAGGCGAGGATGGAGGCGGCCAAGCCGCTCGACGCCCTCGCCCCCGGCAAGAACGACGTCACGTTCACCGCCGCCACCGGGACGGCGACGACGGCGACGGCGACGGCGACCGGCTCGACCGCGACGGGAGCACACGCCCCCTCGGCCTCTCCTTCTCCCTCCGCCGCCCCCGTCTCCGTCCCGGCGTCCTCTCCCGGCGGAGAGAGCGTCGCCGCCGCCAGGACGCCCTCGGCCGCCCGCGCCTCCACCGGCGCGCCGTGGACCCGCGCGGGAGCGGTCGTCAGGACCGTCGGACGGGTGTTCTTCACCTACAAGGGCCGCAACGCCTCGTGCTCGGCCAACGCCGTGACCAGCAGGAACAGAAGCACCGTGATCACGGCGGGCCACTGCGTGCGGATGGGCGGCGCCTTCCACTCCAACTGGGTGTTCGTCCCCGGCTACGAGAACGGCGAGCGTCCCTACGGCACCTGGGTCGCGACCACGCTCTACACGACCCCGCAGTGGAACGACAGCGAGGACATCGACCACGACGTGGCCGCCGCCGTGCTGGCTCCGCTGAACGGCAGGTCGCTGACCGACGTGGTCGGCGGCCAGGGCGTCTCCTTCAACCAGCCCAGGCGGCAGCGGATGCACTCCTTCGGCTATCCGGCCGCGAGCCCCTACGACGGCTCCAAGCTGGTCTACTGCAGCGGCAGGACGTTCGACGACTTCATGATGTCCCGCGACATCGGCCTGAACTGCGACATGACCGGCGGGTCGAGCGGCGGCCCCTGGTTCACCGGGTTCGACGAGAGGACCGGGCTGGGCACGCTCAACTCGGTGAACAGCTTCAAGTACGGCTCGGAGGGCGGCTGGATGTTCGGCCCCTACTTCGGGACCGACGCGCAGGCCGTCTACGACGCCGCGCAGGACACCGGCACCCCCTGAGATTTACCGAAAGTAGTCACAAGAACACATCTCGTAGTGCAAACTCGGGTCTCATGACTTCGAGCCTCCCCCTGCTCGCAGGTGTCGCGCTCGTCGCCGGGCTGATGGGTGCCTCCACACCCGGCACGACGGCCACCGAGCACAGGCAGCAGGTCGCGCGTTCCCTCGCCCGGTCCGCCGCACCGGCCGAAGGGGGCGCGGTCGCGGCCCCGGGAAGGGCGTCGTCGACAAGGACCGACATCGTCGAGCACACGGCCGCCCGCGACGTCCACGACCAGCGTCGCGTGCTGAGCTACTGGACCCCTCGCCGGATGGCCGCCGCCGTTCCGATCGACCTGCTCGGGACGGTGACCGGGACGCTGGGCACGGCGGCCCGCGCCGTCCGCCGCGAGCCGGACGTCGCCGCGCCCGCCGCGCCCGCCGCACCTGCGGCACCCGGCGGGCCCGCCGCCCCGCCCAAGAGGGTCGCGGGGGCCGCCTCACCCGGCGTGCCCGCCGCCGTGACCGGGAGGCCGGTCGGGGCCTCCGCCCCCGTACGGCGCGGGCGCGCCCGTGTCAGCGGCGCCCGCTGGAACTCGGGCGGGTGGGTCGCCCGCACGACAGGGCGCGTGTTCCTGACCCTCGACGGGGTCGACTTCGTGTGCTCCGCGAGTTCGGTCAGGAGCGCCAACAGGGACCTCGTGGTGACCGCGGGGCACTGCGTCAAGGACGGCGCGGGCGCGTGGGCGGACAACTGGGCCTTCGTGCCCGGCTACGACCGGGGACGCCAGCCGTACGGGCAGTTCACCGCCCGCCGCATGTTCGTCGCGGGCCCGTGGGCGCGCGACGCGGACGACAGCTACGACGTCGGGATGGTGGCGGTCAACCGACGCGGCGGCAGGCACCTGGCCGAGGTCGCGGGCGCGCAGGACATCGCCTTCGGCGGGGCCAGGGGCCGCCAGGCCCACGGTTTCGGCTTCCCCGCCGACGCGCCGTACGACGGGGAGAGCCTGGTGTACTGCGCGGGCCCGGTCCGCGCCGACCCGCACGGTCAGACCGGCGACCAGGGGCTGCGCTGCGACATGACCGCGGGATCCAGCGGCGGCCCCTGGCTGAGCGGCTTCGACCCCGCCACCGGGCGCGGCACGGTGACCTCGGTGAGCAGCTTCAAGTACAGCGACGACCGGGGCACCATGTACGGCCCCTACTTCGGCGAGACCGCCAGGCGGCTCTACGCCGTGTCGGAGAGGTCGTGACCGCGTCGCCCGGTCCCCGGAGAGCCCCCGAGGCCCAGGAGGCGGCGGGACACGGCAGAGGCACGGCAGAGGCACGGCCCGCTCCCCGGGGCGACGGGGGCGGGCCGTGCACGATCCGCGGTTCCTACAGGGACACGCCGGTCAGGACCATGACCTTCTCGTAGGTGAAGTCGGCGATGGCCGAGCGGACGCCCTCGCGGCCGACGCCGGAGTCCTTGATGCCGCCGTAGGGCATCTGGTCGGCGCGGTAGGACGGGACGTCTCCGATGATGACGCCGCCCACCTCCAGCTCGCGGTTCGCCCGGAAGGCGATGTCCAGGTTGCGGGTGAACACCCCGGCCTGCAGGCCGAACTTGGAGTCGTTCACCGCCGCGAAGGCCTCGTCGACGCCGGAGACCGACTGGACGATCATCACGGGGCCGAAGACCTCCTCGCAGGAGACCTTGGCGTCCTGCGGGACGTCGGCGAGCACGGTCGGGGCGACGGTCGCGCCTTCACGGGTGCCGCCCGCCAGCAGCCGGGCGCCGGCCGCGACGGCCTCCTTGACCCACTGCTCGACGCGCTCGGCCGCCTCGACCGAGACGAGCGGCCCGACCTGGGTCCTGTCGTCGGCGGGATCCCCGGTGACCAGGGCCTCGACGGCCGGAACCAGCTTGGCGAGGAACTCCTCGCGCACCGACTCCTCGACGATCACCCGCTGGACCGCGATGCAGCTCTGGCCCGCCTGGTAGTTGGAGAACAGCGCCACCCGGGAGGCGGCCCAGTCGAGGTCGGCGTCGGCGAGCACGACCGCGGCGGCGTTGCCGCCGAGCTCCAGGGTGACGTGCTTGCGCGGCACCTGCTCCATGATCGCGTAGCCGACGGGGCCGGAGCCGGTGAAGGAGACCACCGGGAGGCGGGGGTCCTCGACCAGGGACGCCGCGCGGTCGTTCGGCACGGGGAGCACGGAGAACATGCCCTCGGGCAGGTCGGTCTCGGCCAGGATCTCACCGAGCACCAGGGAGGAGAGCGGCGTCGCGGGAGCGGGCTTGACGATGACCGGCGCGCCGACCGCGATGGCCGGGGCGACCTTGTGGGCCACCAGGTTGAGCGGGAAGTTGAACGGCGTGATCGCCAGGATCGTGCCGTGCGGGACGCGCGAGACGTAGGCGAGGCGGCCCGCGGAGGCGGCCTCGGTGTCGAGACGCATGGCCTCGCCGCTGAGACGGCGGGTCTCCTCGGCCGCGAACCTGAAGGTGGAGATCGCGCGGTTGACCTCGCCGCGGGCCCAGAAGATCGGCTTGCCGTTCTCCTCCATGATCAGCTGGGCGATCTCCTCGGACCGCTCGGCCAGGCGGCGCGAGACGTGGGCGAGGGCCTCGGCCCGCACGTGGATGGGGAGCGCGGCGGCCTGCTTGCGCACCGCCTCGGCGGCGGCGACGGCCTCCTCGACCTGGTCGGCCGTCGGCACTGAGCAGACGCCGACGACACGGCCGTCATGCGAGTTGGTCACGGTGAGCTCGGCGTCCCCTGTGGCGGGGCGGCCGGCGAGCCAGAAGGGGCGCACGTCCATGGCTCAGACGGTATGCCACCCGTCAGGACGAGGCGTTACTCCACTTCGCACAAGACCCTTGCGGGGATGCGCCGTATCGCATAAAAATAATCTCCCCCGTGGTTGTAACGGAAACAGGGCGCTTTATGGATATTTCTTATATGGCGACGGTTTGAACGATCTTCGCCCTGGCTAAGTCACCGTTTGCAACTCCCCCACAGCGGAAGGGCGTGGCCGCATGACCTCACCGGCGCCGCGCGGGCTGCAGGGTGCCTATCTTCTCGGCGAGCGGGCGGGTCAGGACGAACTTCGCGGCAAGCTGCTCGACGTGGCCAGCCAGCTTCTCGTCACCGTCGGCCCCGAGAGCCTGTCCATGCGCAGGATCGCCGCGGAGGCCGGGTGCTCGACGACCGTCATCTACACCATGTTCGGCAGCAAGGAGGGCCTGGCCGAGGCCCTCTACCTCGAGGGGTTCGAGCGGTTCCGGCGACGCCTCGAGGCCGTGCCGCCGCGTAAGAACGCCCTGGAGCACCTCACCGCGCTCGGCCCCGCCTACCGGGAGGCCGCGCTGGCCGAGCCCGGCTACTACGCCCTCATGTTCGAGCGGGCGATCCCCGGCTTCGTGCCGAGCGAGCGGGCCAGAACCCTGGCCAGGGCCGCGCTCAACGTCCTCGACCGGGTGATCGCCGACTGCATCTCGGCGGGGTACATCATCCCGACACAGCCCAGGAAGATCGCCGACGCCCTCTGGGCCGCCGCCCAGGGAGCCATAGGCCTGGAGCGCGCGGGCCACCTGCGCGACAGCCAGACCTACGACGCGGTGACCTACGCCACCATCTCCCGCTACCTGGCAGAGAGATCCTGAGGAGACTCCCGCCGCTTCGTCGGCGAACCTCGGGGAAGCCCGAGCAAGCCCGGGGAAGCCGTCCGCTACCCCGTCACGGCCAGCGCGATCCAGAGCTCCGCGCGGGCCGCGGGGTCGTCGAGGTCGCGGCCGAGAAGCTCGGCGACGCGGCGCATGCGGTAACGCAGGGTGTGCCTGTGCACGCCGAGCCGTTGGGCCGCCGCGTCCCAGTGCCCGTTGCAGGCGAGGTAGGCGCGCAGGGACTCCAGCAGGTCCGCGCGTGAGCCGTACTCGCGGAGCGGGGCGAGCAGCGCGGAGGAGAACGCCTCCGCCGCCTCCGGGTCCAGCAGGGAGAGCAGGCCCTGACCCGCCAGGTCGGGGAAGCGCATCACGCGTTCGGCGTTGCGCCTGGCAGAGGCGAGCGCCCGGTCCGCCTGGTCGAGCCCGGCGCGGAGGTCGCCGGCGTCCACCGGGGCGCCGACCCCGACCGGGCCGTGCTCCCTGAGCGCGGAGACCGTGTCCTCGGCGCGGGCCGCCGCGACGACGACCACGACCCGGTCCGCGTCGGCGGCCGCGAACCCCTCCCCCACCGCCTCGAACACCGCCTCCGGGTCTCCGCCCGCGGCCAGCACGACCAGCGGTCCCGGGGGCAGCGCCTCCCCCAGCAGTTCCAGGGTCTCCTTCCCCGCCTCGGCCTGGCCTGCGAGCAGCAGCCTGAGCACCGCGGAACGGATCCTGCGCTCGGCGCTCAGATGCTCCCTGCCGTGTTCGATGGCGAGCGTCAGCAGCGATCCGGCGGCGTTGACCACGGTGTGCGCGACCGGGGTGAACGGCCTGCCGAGGCCGACCGCGAAGAACCCCCTGACGCGACGGGCGCCGAGCGGCTGCACGACGACGTGCCGCCCGGGGGTCGACAACGCCAGGCTGGCGGGCGCGCCCCGGCCCGCCGGCCTTCTCAGTCGCCCCAGCTCGGGCATCAGGCCCGTGACGTCGGCCGCGCCCTCCCCCGCGGCGTGCCGTACGGCTCCCGCCTCGTCGAGCAGCACGGCCCAGCCGCCGAGCTCGTGGGCCAGGCGGTCGATCACCGCGGCGGCCCCCTCGGGACGGAGCGCGGCGCGGGTCAGCCGTCCCTGGGCGGCGAAGGCACGGCTGATCTCGTCGTACTGCTCGGCGGCGATCAGGTCGCTGACCAGTTTGCTGATGGCGACGAACGGGGTGTCGCGGGGCACCTCGATGAGCGGCAGTCCCGCTTCCGCCGCCGCCTCGACCAGCTCCGCCGGGATCTCCTCGTGCCCGAGGCCGATGCCGAAACCGAGCCCGGTGACCTTCCTGTCGACGAGCCTGGCGACGTAGGGGCCCGCGTTGCCCGCGTCGAGACGCATGCCCGTGGTGAGGACCAGCTCGCCGCCCTCGAGGAACGGGGTGGGGTCCTCCAGCTCGCTGACCGCGACCCAGCGGACCCGTCTGTCGAGGGCGTCGTGCCCGGCGAGCACGCCGAGCTTGAGCGGCAGACGCCGCACGACGGTGCGGAGTGTCGGCGCCACGACCACCCCCGATTTGTACGTTACGGCGACAGTGCCGCTGACAATTTTGCCATAGTGCATCATCCTTACAGCGGCATGCGCGACATACCGTCACAGCATGAGCACCGTCACGCAGGGCGGCCCCTCGCTCCCCCAGGAGCGCCGGGTCGTCACCGAGATTCCCGGCCCGAAGTCCCGCGAGCTGTTCGCGCGCAAGCAGGCCGCCGTCCCGCCGGGCATCGGCACCACGCTGCCTGTCTTCGTGACGCACGCCGGCGGCGGCGTGGTCGTCGACGCGGACGGCAACTCACTGATCGACTTCGGCTCCGGCATCGCGGTGACCAGCGTCGGCAACTCCGCCCCGCGCGTGGTCGAGCGGGTGAGCAGGCAGGCCGCGGACTTCACCCACACCTGTTTCATGGTCACGCCCTACGAGTCCTACGTCCAGGTCTGCGAGAAGCTCAACGAGCTCACGCCCGGTGACCACGAGAAGCGCACCTTCCTGCTCAACAGCGGCGCCGAGGCGGTGGAGAACGCGATCAAGGTGGCGCGTCACGCCACCGGGCGTCAGGCCGTCGTCGTGTTCGACCACGGCTACCACGGCCGCACCCTGCTGACGATGACTCTGACGGCCAAGAGCATGCCGTACAAGCACCGGTTCGGCCCGTTCGCCCCCGAGGTCTACCGGGTGCCGCTGGCCTACCCCTTCCGTTGGCCCACGGGCGCGGAGAACTGCGCCGAGGAGGCCGCGGCCCAGGCGATCGACCAGATCAGCAAGCAGATCGGCGCGGAGAACGTGGCCGCCGTCGTGATCGAGCCGATCGCGGGCGAGGGCGGCTTCATCGAGCCCGCCAAGGGCTTCCTGCCGAGGATCGCGGAGTTCTGCCGGGAGAACGGCATCGTCTTCATCGCCGACGAGGTCCAGACCGGCTTCTCCCGTACGGGCGACCTGTTCGCCTGCGAGGACGAGGGCGTCGTCCCGGACATCATCGTCACCGCGAAGGGCATCGCCGGCGGCCTGCCCCTGTCGGCCGTCACCGGACGCGTGGAGATCCTCGACAAGGTCCACGTCGGCGGCCTGGGCGGCACCTACGGCGGCAACCCGCTGGCCTGCGAGGCGGCGCTGGGCGTGCTGGAGACCATCGAGGCCGAGGACCTGACCGGCAAGGCCCGTCGCATCGGCGAGGTCATGCTCCCCCGGCTGCGGGCCATCGCCGAGAGGAACCCGGTGATCGGCGACGTGCGCGGCCGTGGCGCCATGATCGCCATCGAGCTGGTCGTCCCCGGCACCAAGGACCCGCACCCCACGGCGGCGGGCGAGATCGCCAAGCGGTGCCACGCGGAGGGCCTGCTCGTGCTGACCGCGGGCACGTACGGAAACGTTCTGCGTTTCCTTCCGCCGCTCGTCATGCCCGACCACCTGCTGGAAGAGGGCCTGGCGATCCTGGAGAAGGTCATCAGCGAGATCTGATGGTTTAGATCATCCCAAAAGGGGCACCCGGCTTGAGGCCGTGTGCCCTTTTTAATGTGTTACGGAACGGGCACAGGCAGTGATTTAACCACCCCTTGACATCCACCACAGCGATCACGGACGGCAACAGCGTTATAACGGTTCCGATATGAGACTTCGCGATCAAGACGGGAGGCGTGATGGACTGGCGGCACACCAGGACGGCGCAGATCACCACGACGTTCGACCCCGAGGGGCTGACGCGGGCCCAGCGTGAGGGCGACGCCTGCGTGGCCTGCCACAAGAAGTGGCCCAGGCCGCGGACCAGGATCGGGCGCCTGCCCGACAACAGCTCGCTGTTCGCCTGCCCCGAGTGCGCGGACGCGCTGATCCAGGAACCGGAGGAGAACGTCTACCACCTCCCCCGCCGCGTGGCCTTCTTCTGACCCCGCCGACCGAGCCGCCGCCCGAGCCGTCTCCCGCCCTCCGTCCACCTTCGCGCGCCTTTCCCGTTCCTGTCCCGAAGTCCCTCCCTCGGCGCCGCAACCGCGCCTTCGGTGTCACGGCCGCCTCCGGGCGTCGCCGAGCCCCATGACCGCCCCCGACGGGGCGGCCGGGAACCGCGGGCTCAGGCGGACAGGAGCACCTCGCGGGTCTGGTCCCGCATGCCCCAGGGCGAGCCGTAGGCGTTGAGCAGTTCGAGGAAGGGCACCGCGTCGAACGCCTCGGGGCCGAGCACCCCGGTGCCCGACCAGACTCCGGCGGCCAGCAGCTCCAGCGCGACCACCGGGTGCACCGCGGTCTGCCAGACCACCGCCTGACAGCCGTACTCCCGCATCGACCACTCGTTGTCGACCACGTGGTACAGGTAGACCTCGCGCGGCCTGCCGTCCTTGCCGACGCCCTTCACCCAGGTGCCCGCGCACGTCTTGCCGCGCATCCGGTCGCCGAGCGTGGCCGGATCGGGCAGGCTGGCCGCGACCACGTCGCGCGGCGAGGCCTCGACCCCGCCGACCCGGATCTTGCCCGCGTTGTCGAGACCCAGCTTGCGCAGGGTCTTCAGGACGCCGATGAACTCCTTGCCGAGGCCGTATTTGAACGTCACCCGCTTGGCGTCGATCCAGCGCGGCACGAGCAGGACCTCCTCGTGCTCGACGTTGACGCACTCGACGGGGCCGATCCCCTCGGGGAAGTCGAACACCTCGGGCTCACTGAACGGCTCGGTGGTGTGCCAGCCTCCGTCCTCCCAGATCACCGGGGGGTTGAGGCACTCCTCGATGGTCGTCCAGATGGAGAAGGTGGGGGCGAAGTCGTAACCCTCGACCACGAGGTTCGACCCGTCGCGGACGCCGATCTCCTCGACGCTCTCGAAGAGGTGCTCGGCCGCGTAGCGGGCGAACACGTCGGCGAGGCCCGGCTCGACCCCCATGCCCACGAGCGCGAGGCCGCCCCTGTCGCGCCACGCCTGCGCCAGCGCGAACTGCTCGTCGCCCAGTTTGACCCCGGTCAGCTCGTACGGCCTGCCGGGATGGGGCCGTGACAGCGACATCGCCATGTCCAGGTAACGCGCCCCCGCGTTGAGCGCCGCCCTGAACAGGGGCATGGTGAAACGCGGGTCCACGGCGTTGAAGAGCACGTCGCAGCGGTGCTCGGCCAGGGCGGCCTCGACCGCGCCCTGGTCGGAGGCGTCCAGCCCGACGGCGCTGAAGCGCGGGTCGCCCACCTTGGCCACCGCGTCGGCGGCGCGGCTCTGTTTGGAATCGGCCACCACGATGTGTTCGAAGAAATCTCGGCGCGCCGCGATCGGCACGACGGCGGAGCCCACTCCGCCCGCTCCCACAAGAAGGATTCTCATGGCCGGATATTATCCACTGACTGGTCGACCAGTCGATAGAGGTGGCATGACATCACCACCGAATCCATCGTTGACAGTGATCATCGCTACGGAAAACGCGGATTTTCCAAGGTCAGGCAGACATGCCTGGAGAAATGGAGAGGCGCTCCGGCGTCGGGGGACTCACCGGAGCGCCCGTGCGGGCCACGCCCAGCGGGGGCATGGGCGTGCCCGCGGCCTGTCAGGCTCGGGTCACGGGCCCTCGTTCACTTCACCAGGCTCTTCCACCCTTTTTCCCATTCGGGGTAATCAGTGCATTCCCCGCCAAGCCCTCCGCAATCCTTCGTCGGGCGGACGGCAAAGAGAACGCGCCGGAGCCAACGGTCGTCACGGACGTGGTAGATCTCGCACAGCCGCCTGGCGTCCCCGTCGCACGCCTTCTGGTTGGCCGGGGCGAGCCCCGTCCAGGCGGCCGCCGCGCGCTGCGTGTCCGCCGAGGAGACCCAGTTGAGCCACTTGTAGGCGCAGTTGGGACTGGGGGCGTCGGCTCCCACCATCCAGGAGTCGACCCAGCCGGTCATCGCCTTCGCCTTCATCTCCTTCACCGGCCTTCCCGCGCGCCGGAAGAGGTCGAGGTGGTACGGCAGGGCCTGGGCGAGCCGCACCTCTCCCGTCGCGAAGGCCTGGATCACGTCGAGGGAGCTCTGCCAGTAGATCCGCTGCGGCCCGTTCTTCTCGGCGAGCAGCTTCTCCGCGGCGTCGAGCTGGGCGGCGGTGAGCTGGAAGGGATCCTTGATCCCCAGCGCGGGCTGGGTCTCCCTGAGCGCGAGGGCCGCGTCCGCGATGCCCAGCGGGGTGTTCCTGATCGCCGCCCGCTCCGTCCGGTACAGGGCGTCCGGCCCCTCGGGCTCGGCCCCCTCGTACATGACCTGGTTGACCCCCCACAGGAAGGGGACGCCGTAGACCCTGCCCTCGCCGTCCCCGCCACGCGTCGCGGGCGACTCACGCAGCCGCCTGGGGATGTCCTTGTAGAACTGCAGAAGGCCGGTGTCCAGCGGCACGACCTCGCCCTCCGCCACCAGCCGCCCGGCCAGATCCGGGGAGGGCGAGACGACGTCGTAGGAGGCGCCGCGGAGCTTGTCGGCCATCTCCTCGCTCGTGCGCACCCGGTCGAGTCTGGAGATCCTGCATCCGGTCAGCTTCTCGAAGGGCGAGACCCAGTCGGCGCTCGAGGTGGCTCCGCCGTACTCGACGTGTCCCTGGAAGGTGAGCACCTGGAGCGTTCCCTCGGCCTTGCCGATCGACGCCGAGGGCGCCGGGCTGGGACCGGAGCCGTCGGGGCTGGAGCCGGGCGACCCCGTGGGCGAGCTCGAAGGGGAGGACGGGGAAGGCGCGGAAGGCCGGGAGGCCGGGGACGCGGGAGCCCGCTCGACGGCGGCCTCCACCCCCACGCGGGCGCAGACGGCGAGCGTCAGAGCGCCGGCCAGCGTGCCGAGGTGTGCACGGCGGAACCTGTACCTGCCCACGAAGTCCCCTTCGACGCCGCTATCGATCTGTCAGCCTACCGGCCGTCCCTCCGCCCGGTCCTCTCCCGTGGGTCGCGTGGCCCTTCCCGTCCGACTTCCCCGCCCGCCTTTCGTTCTCCCCGTTCCCTCTTCCCTGCCCGCCCTCCGTTCCCCCCGCCTCCCCGGCCCGCCGCGGGAACGGCGGAGCCCCGCGGAAGGCTCCCGCGGGGCTCCGGACGCGGACGGACTACCTGTTGGTCGGGAACCCGAGGTTGACGCCGCCGTGGCTCGGGTCGAGCCAGCGCGAGGTGACGACCTTGCCCCGGGTGTAGAAGTGCACGCCCTCGGTCCCGTGGACGTGGGTGTCGCCGAACAGCGAGGCCTTCCAGCCGCCGAAGCTGTAGAAGGCCATCGGCACCGGGATCGGCACGTTGATGCCGATCATGCCGACCTCGACCTCGTTCTGGAAGCGCCTGGCGGCGCCGCCGTCGTTGGTGAAGACGGCGGTTCCGTTGCCGAACTCGCCTCCGTTGATCAGCTCCAGCCCCTCCTCGTACGAGGACACGCGCACGATCGCCAGGACCGGGCCGAAGATCTCCTCCCGGTGGACCCGCGAACCCGCCGGGACGTGGTCGAGGACCGTGGGGCCGAGCCAGAAGCCAGGGGTCTCCTCCGCCGCCGTTCCGCCGCGCACCTGGGTCCTGCGGCCGTCGACGACGAGCTTCGCGCCCTCGGAGACGCCCAGGTCGAGATAGGAGACCACCTTGTCGCGGTGGACCTCGGTGACGAGGGGCCCCATCTCCGAGGCGGGGTCGTCGCCGGGGCCGACGGTCAGCGCGGAGACCCTGGAGACGATCTTGTCGACCAGCTCGTCCCCGACCGGGTCGACCGCCAGCACGACGGAGATCGCCATGCAGCGCTCGCCCGCGGAGCCGAAGCCCGCCGAGACCGCGGCGTCCGCGACGAGGTCGAGGTCGGCGTCGGGGAGCACCAGCATGTGGTTCTTGGCCCCGCCCAGCGCCTGGACCCGCTTGCCGTGGGAGGTGCCGGTCTCGTAGACGTATCTGGCGATGGGCGTCGAGCCGACGAACGACACGGCCCGCACGTCCGGGTGCTCCAGCAGCCGGTCGACCGCCGCCTTGTCGCCCTGGACCACGTTGAAGACGCCGTCCGGCAGCCCTGCCTCCTTCCAGAGCGAGGCCATCAGCAGGGAGGCCGACGGGTCCTTCTCCGACGGCTTGAGGACGAAGGCGTTGCCGCAGGCGATCGCGATCGGGAACATCCACATCGGCACCATGGCCGGGAAGTTGAACGGGGTGATCCCGGCGACGACGCCCAGCGGCTGGCGGATGGAGTAGGAGTCGACGCGGGTGGAGACGCCCTCGGAGAAGCCGCCCTTGAGCAGGTGCGGGATGCCGCAGGCGAACTCGACGACCTCCAGGCCCCTGGCGACCTCGCCCAGCGCGTCCGAGTGGACCTTGCCGTGCTCGGCGGAGATGAGCCGGGCCAGCTCGTCACGGTTGGCGTACATCAGCTCGCGGAAGCGGAACAGCACCTGCGAGCGCTTGACCAGCGAGGAGTCCCGCCACGCGGGGTAGGCGGCCAGCGCGGAGGCCACGGCCGCGTCGACCTCGGCCGCCGACGCCAGGTGGACTCGCCCGCCGACCTCGCCCGTCGCGGGGTTGAAGATCTCGGACGTACGGCCTGTGCCCTCGACGGGGGCTCCGGCGATCCAGTGGGTGACGTTCTTCACGACGAGACGACCTCAGCGTTGATGACTTCGAGTGCGTTGACGATGATCCCGAGGCCCTCCGCGGCCTCGTCCTGGGTCAGGGTGAGCGGCGGGGCCATCCGCAGCACGTTGCCGTACAGCCCGCCCTTGCCCGCGAGCAGACCGGCCTTCTTCGTCTCCTCCATGAACCGGGCCGCGAGCGCCGGGGAGGGCTCGCCGGTCGCCGGGTCGACCAGCTCGACGGCGAACATCAGGCCCTTGCCCCGGACGTCGCCGACGATCGGCAGGCGCGGCGCGGCCTCGCGGAGCCCGTCGATGATCAGGGTTCCGGTCCTGGCCGCGTTCGCCTGCAGGTCGTGGTCGAGCACGTAGTCGAGGGTCGCGTTGGCGGCGGCCATGGAGATCGGGTTGCCGCCGAAGGTGGCCAGGCCGACCGCGTGGAGGCCGTCCATCAGGTCGCCGCGCGCCACGACGCCGCCGACCGCGAAGCCGTTGCCGAGGCCCTTGGCGAAGGTCATCATGTCCGGCGTGACGCCGTGGTTCTGGATGCCGAAGAACGCCGAGCCGGTACGGCCCCAGCCGGTCTGCACCTCGTCGGAGATCAACAGGATGCCCTGCTCGTCGAGGACCTCCTTGTAGGCGGCGAACAGCCCGTCCGGCGCCATGGTGAAGCCGCCGACGCCCTGGATCGGCTCGGCGATCAGCGCGGCGACGTCGCCCCCGACGGAGGTGGCGAGCACGTGGCGCAGGTCGTCGACGCACGCCGCGATGTAGTCGGCGTCGGAGAGGCCGCGGAACTGGGTGAGGCTCCGGTCGGCGCCGTGCAGGAAGTGCACGTTCAGCGGCGACAGCGAGTTGTTCTTCCAGGAACGGTTGCTGGTCACGCTGATCGCGCCGAACGAGCGGCCGTGGTAGCTCTGCCGCATGGCGAGGACCTGGTCGGACCTGCGCGCGTAGGTCGCCAGCAGCAGCGCGGTCTCGTTGGCCTCGGTGCCCGAGTTGGTGAAGAAGACCTTGGCGTCCTCGATGCCGGAGAGTCTGGCGATCTTCTCGGCGAGCTCGACCTGGCCGCGGAGCAGGTAGACCGTCGAGGTGTGCACCACACCGGTGGCGAGCTGCCTCTCGACGGCCTCGCGCACCTCGGGCACGTCGTACCCGATCATGTTCGTCAGAATGCCCGCGAAGAAGTCCAGATAGGTCTTGCCTGAGGCGTCGACGACCCGGTTGCCCTTGCCGCCGACGATCTCAATGGGCTCGTTGTAGTAGAGGGCCACCCAGTTGGGCATAACCGCACGGTGGCGTGCAAGAAGGTCCGACATACATTGAGTATCCCGGGTGCCGCCAGATGCTCCTACCGACAACATGTCGGGATATGCCCTATAAAGCCGTCAGGTTGTCAGAACCTCGTTCCGGCGAACGAGGGCCTGCACGGCTTGCGCCCTGCGACGGTTGGCGCAAGCCGTACAGGATGTTCGGGTGGAGCACCCCCCAGGTTCCCCTCCCGAGCTACGACCATCGTTACTCATATTTCCCACTAAAACAATCTGAAATACATGAATTTTTGAAACGCTTCCGTGACAGTCCTCTCACCGCCGGATGGCGCGAGGGTGGACCAGAGGGCCCATTCCGGGAGGAGCGATCGGCCTCGCACGCCGTACGATATTCTCGAACACCGTATTATCGGACTTATGCTTGAGGGGTGAAGCAGCCCCTAACCTCGGTATGGACCCGCGAGGCGCGTCCTGCCAAGAGCCCCACGCTGAGCCGAGCGCAGATCGTGCGCGCGGCCATGGAACTGCTCGACGCCGAGGGGATGGACGCCCTGAGCATGCGCCGCCTGGGCGGCAAGCTCGGCGCGGGGGCCACGAGCATCTACTGGCACGTGGCCAACAAGGACGAGCTGCTCGAACTCGTCCTCGACGAGGTCTTCGGCGAGATCCCGCTACCCGACCTCGAGGTGACCAACTGGCGGGACGCGGCCTCCGTCTTCGCCTACGGCGTGCGCCAGGTGCTCTTCGCGCACCCCTGGTCGACCGTGCTCATCGGCAGCATGCCGACCCTCGGCCCGAACGCCATGCGCCTTTCCGCCGGACTGATGAACACCTTCAAGATGGCGGGCTTCGAGGGCATGGCGCTGGACCGGGCCTCCTCCACCCTGATGGCCTACGTGCTGGGCTCGACCACGCCCGAGATCACCTGGAGGACCATCGTCGACAGTGCGGGGATGAGCGCCCCGGAGATGGTGGCGGCGATGGCGGAGACGATGGAGCAGGCCGCCGGCGACTACCCCGACCTGCTGGCCCGCTACAAGGAGTACGAGAACGTCGACCAGAACACCGCCAGCGCGCTCAACTTCGACTTCGGGCTGACCTGCTTCCTCGACGGCCTGCAGGCGCGTCTGAAGCAGTCGTGAGCCGGTCCTGGGGCGGCGAGCTCGCCAGGATGCCCCAGAGCGCGCCGGCCAGCACGACGACGCCGCCCGCGAGCTGCGACCACGACAGGGTCCCGCCCAGCAGCAGCCAGGAGGCCACCACCGCGACGACGGCTTCCAGCATGCTGAGGATCGACGCCCTGACCGGGCCGAGCGCCGTGGCCCCGACGAAGAACAGCGCGATCGCGAGCACCGTCGACACCACCGCCACCGCCGCCGCCCACCCCCAGCCCGCCGTCGCGAAGCCGAGGTCCAGACTGCCGAGCGCCAGCCCGAGCAGCGCGAAGGCGCCCGTGGCGAACATCGACAGGTAGGCGCTGGTGACCGTGGGCGAGAGCTCCGCCGACGCCCGGCTGCCCAGGACGATGTAACAGGCGTAGGCGACGGCGGCCCCGACGGCCGTGAGCACGCCCGGCAGGTCGAGCTCCGCGTCCAGCCTGCCGACCACGAGGACCAGCCCCGCCAGCGAGACCAGGATCGGTCCGACGACGGCCCAGCCGGGCCGGGCGCGGTCGACCACCGCGGTCAGGACGGAGACGAGTCCCGGATACAGGTACAGCAGCAGCGCGGCCAGGGCGGGCGCGATGCGCTGCACCGCGGTGAAGTACAGCAGCGACTGCGTCGCGTACATGCCGCCCAGCAGCGCCAGGGTCGCCCACTGCCGCCCCGTCGGCCTTCCGAACCTGCCGCGCAGCCCCAGCCACGCCAGGAAGACCACCGCGGCGATCGCGAACCGCAGCATGAGAAGCGTCGTCACCGACATGCCCGTGCCGTACGCGTAGGACGCGAAGACGGGTATGAGCCCGAACCCCGCCGCCGAGACAAGCGTCGCCACGACGCCGCGCCACATCACCGGCCGCCACCTCCGAGGGGCCTTCTTGTCCCCTCTGTGTCCTGTCTGTGCCCCGTTCGCGTCCCATCGGCGGCGTCGTGGCTCACCGGTGGCGTCGCTCTTCTGCGGCCTCGCCTGTCCGTCGCCATGGCCCTTCGGCGGCGGACAGGGGCGGCCACGCCCGGACGGCAAGCAGGCGGGCGCCGGTCAGAGTTCCAGCCACTGCTGGATGCGGGTGAGCAGCTCCTGGGAGTCGACCGGCTTGGTGACGTAGTCGCTCGCCCCCGCCGACAGCGTCTTCTCCCTGTCGCCCTGCATGGCCTTCGCGGTCACCGCGATGATCGGCAGGTTGGCGAAGCGCGGCATCTTGCGGATGGCGGCGGTGGCGGCGTAGCCGTCCATCTCCGGCATCATGATGTCCATCAGGACCAGGTCGATGTCCTCGTTGCGCGAGAGCATCTCGATGCCCTTGCGGCCGTTCTCCGCGTAGAGCACCTGCATGCCGTGCAGTTCGAGGATGTTGGTCAACGCGAAGACGTTGCGGACGTCGTCGTCGATGACCAGGACCTTCCGGTCGACGAGCACGGTGTCGGCCTCCTCGACCGCCTGGGGGCGCTCGTCGGGACTGGCCTGCACCAGCGGCAGCACGTCGCCCGGCTCCTGGGCCGACAGGTGCAGGGTGATGCGCTCGCGCAGCTCGTCGAGGCTGGGCAGGCGCTCGAGCGGCTGGGTGTTCGAACGCCCCTTGAGCAGGTTCTCCTGCGGCCGGGTGAGCGTGCGGGTGTGGTGGGCGAGCACGGGCAGGCCGCGCAGCGCCGGATCCTCGTCGAGCCTGCGGAGGAACTCCGCCGCCCCGTCCTGCCGCATTCCCAGGTCGAGGACGACGCAGTGGTAGTCGTCCTCCCGCAGGATGTCGACGGCGGTCGCGGGATCGTTGGCGGTGGACAGCCTGACCGGTCCGTGCGTCTCGTTCAGGTCGGCCGCGACGCTCTCGGCGAGCTGGGAGAGCAGCCCGTTGGGGCGGGACTCGACCACGAGCAGACGGCGACCGCCTCCGCCGGAGGACGTCTCGGCCGCCGGGGCGGGAAACCTCGCGGGAAGCGCGGCCGACGGCTTGACCGCGCCGGAGGGAGCCCGCCTGTCGGACGCGTCGGGAGCGACGTCGGCGACGGGCAGGCAGAGGCTGAAGGTGCTGCCCTCCCCCAGGACGCTGACCGCCCTGATCTCGCCGTTGAACAGGGCGGCGATCTCACGGCTTATGGACAGGCCCAGGCCGGTGCCGCCGTACTTGCGGCTGGTGGTGCCGTCGGCCTGCTGGAAGGCGTCGAAGATCTGGGAGAGGTTCTCCTTCGCGATGCCTATGCCGGTGTCCACCACGTGGAAGGCGAGCGCCTCCTGGTCGCGGACCCCCAGCAGGTCCATCCGCGCGACCCGTTCGATGCGCAGCCCGACCGAGCCGCTCTCGGTGAACTTCACCGCGTTGGACAGCAGGTTGCGCAGGACCTGCCGCAGCCGCTGCTCGTCCATCAGCAGCTCCTCCGGCACGTCGGGAGCGACGGTGACGTCGAACCTGAGCCCCTTCTCCGTGGTCAGCGGCCGGAAGGTCGCCTCGACGTAGTCGAGCAGCTGCCGCAGGGGCAGGGGCTCGACGGTGATGTTCATCTTGCCCGCCTCGATCTTGGACAGGTCGAGGATGTCGTTGATCAGCTGGAGCAGGTCCGTGCCCGCCGAGTGGATGACGTTGGCGTACTCCACCTGCTTGGCGGTGAGGTTCCTGGCCGGGTTCTGGGCCAGCAGCTGGGCCAGGATGAGCAGCGAGTTGAGCGGGGTGCGCAGCTCGTGGCTCATGTTCGCCAGGAACTCGCTCTTGTACTTGGAGGCGAGCGCGAGCTGCTTGGCGCGGTCCTCCAGCTCCTGACGCGCCTGCTCGATCTCGCTGTTCTTCGTCTCGATGTCGCGGTTCTGCCTGGCGAGCAGCTCCGCCTTCTCCTCCAGCTCGGCGTTCGAGCGCTGCAGCTCCTCCTGCCCCACCTGGAGCTCCGTCGCGAGGCGCTGCGACTCGGCGAGCAGGGAGTCGGTGCGGGCGTTGGCGACGATCGTGTTGACGTTGACGCCGATGGTCCCGACCAGCTGCTCCAGGAAGGCCCTGTGCACCTGCGTGAACCGGTTGAGGCTGGCCAGCTCGATCACGCCGAGCACCTGGTCCTCGACGATGATCGGCAGGACGATGAGGTTGACCGGGCCCGCCGCCCCCAGGCTGGAGGAGATGGTGAGGTAGCCGGCGGCGATGTCCTCGACCAGGATGGGACGCTTGGCGAGCGCGGCCTGTCCCACGAGCGACTCCCCGAAGCCGTAGCGGCGGCTGGTCTCCCGGTGGCCGTAGCCGCCGACCACCCGCAGCTCGGGGCCGCCGGGCTTCTCCTCCGCCAGCAGGAACGTGCCGTGCTGGGCGGAGACCAGCGGGGCCAGCTCGTTCATCACCAGCTCGGCCACGACGGCGAGGTCCCGGTGTCCCTGCATGAGGCTGGAGATGTGGGCCAGGTTGGACTTGAGCCAGTCCTGTTCCTGGTTGGCCAGCGTGGTCTCGCGCAGGGACTTCACCATGGAGTTGATGTTGTCCTTGAGCTCCGCCACCTCTCCCGAGGCGTCGACGGTGATGGAGCGGGTGAGGTCGCCCGACGTCACGGCGCTGGTCACCTCGGCGATCGCGCGCACCTGACGGGTGAGGTTGCCCGCCAGCTCGTTGACGTTCTCCGTCAGCCGCTTCCACGTGCCGGACACGCCCTCGACCTCGGCCTGACCGCCGAGCCGCCCCTCACTGCCCACCTCGCGGGCCACCCGGGTCACCTCGGCGGCGAACGACGACAGCTGGTCCACCATCGTGTTGATCGTGGTCTTCAGCTCCAGGATCTCGCCCCGCGCGTCCACGTCGATCTTCTTCGTCAGGTCGCCCTGGGCGACCGCCGTGGTGACCTGCGCGATGTTGCGGACCTGGTTGGTGAGGTTGTTGGCCATCGAGTTGACGTTGTCGGTGAGGTCCTTCCACGTCCCCGCCACGTTGGGCACGCGGGCCTGACCGCCCAGCTCTCCCTCGGTGCCGACCTCGCGGGCCACCCGGGTCACCTCGTCGGCGAAGGCGCTCAGCGTGTCGACCATCGTGTTGATGGTCTGCGCGAGCGCGGCGACCTCGCCCTTGGCCTCAACGGTGATCTTCTGCGACAGGTCGCCCCTGGCGACCGCCGTGGCCACCTGGGCGATGGAGCGCACCTGGCTGGTCAGGTTGGAGGCCATGACGTTGACGTTGTCGGTGAGGTCCTTCCAGGTGCCCGAGACCCCGCGGACCGTGGCCTGGCCGCCGAGGTTGCCCTCGGTGCCGACCTCGCGAGCCACCCTCGTCACCTCGTCGGCGAAGGCCGACAGCTGGTCCACCATCGTGTTGATGGTGTCCTTCAGCTCCAGGATCTCGCCCCGGGCGTCCACCCGGATCTTCTGCGACAGGTCGCCCTTCGCGACCGCCGTGGTGACCTCGGCGATGCTGCGCACCTGGGCGGTGAGGTTGTCGGCCATCACGTTGACCGACTCGGTGAGCGCCTTCCAGGTGCCGGAGACGCCCTTGACGTCGGCCTGACCGCCGAGCCGCCCGTCGGTGCCGACCTCGCGGGCCACCCTCGTCACCTCGTCGGCGAACGACGACAGCTGGTCCACCATTGTGTTGAGGGTGTTCTTCAGCTCCAGGATCTCGCCGCGCGCCGAGACGGTGATCTTCTGCGACAGGTCGCCCCTCGCGACCGCCGTCGCCACCTGGGAGATGTTGCGGACCTGGTCGGTGAGGTTGCCCGCCATGTAGTTCACCGAGTCGGTCAGGTCACGCCAGGTGCCGGAGACGCCCTTGACGTCGGCCTGACCGCCGAGCCGCCCGTCGGTGCCGACCTCGCGGGCCACCCTCGTCACCTCGTCGGCGAACGACGACAGCTGGTCCACCATGGTGTTGATGGTGTTCTTCAGCTCGAGGATCTCACCCCGGGCGTCCACGGTGATCTTCTGCGACAGGTCGCCCTTCGCGACCGCCGTGGTGACCTGGGCGATGCTGCGGACCTGGTCGGTGAGGTTGCCCGCCATGAAGTTCACCGAGTCGGTCAGGTCACGCCAGGTGCCGGCGACCCCGGTCACCTCCGCCTGACCGCCGAGCCGCCCGTCGGTGCCCACCTCGCGAGCCACCCTCGTCACCTCGTCGGCGAACGACGACAGCTGGTCCACCATCGTGTTGAGGGTGTTCTTCAGCTCCAGGATCTCGCCCCGGACGTCCACGGTGATCTTCTGCGACAGGTCGCCGGTCGCCACGGCGGTGGCGACCTGGGCGATGTCACGGACCTGGTCGGTGAGGTTGCCCGCCATGGCGTTGACCGAGTCGGTCAGGTCCTTCCACGTGCCGGAGACGCCCGGCACGTCGGCCTGCCCGCCCAGTTGCCCCTCCGTGCCGACCTCGCGGGCGACGCGCGTCACTTCGGAGGTGAACAGGGACAGCTGGTCCACCATGCCGTTGAAGACGGTGGCGATCTCCTTCAGCAGGCCGTCGCCCTCGTCGGGCAGGCGGGTGCCGAAGTCGCCGTCCCGTACGGCCGTGAGGCCCGCGAGGAGCTGGCGGAGATCGAGTTCCTCGACGGCTGAAGCGGTCTGAGCGGAGCCACGTCTCGCCTTGTCCGTAGTCTCAACCATGTTCACCATCGCGCCCTTCGGCCGAGAAAAGGTCAAGTCATCCTAAGGCCACGGAGCACGAGAACCAGCGGGTCGGAAGCCCTGCGAGGAACCGGACTGGTCATGCCGAAATGCACTCAAGGGGCATATCGACTTACCATACTGTAAGGCACGTTCCGTCCTAACTTACAGTCTGATCAGATACTCTCGGTGGGTGCTCCCAACCATCGCCGACGTTCTCGCCTTGGACACCGTCCGCAGGGGCAACCCCCGAGTGGTCGCGGGAGCCGACCGGCTGGACACCCGGGTCCGCTGGGTCCATGTCGGGGAGGTCACCGACATCGCCCACCTGCTGCGCGGCGGAGAGCTCGTTCTCACCACCGGCATCGCGCTGCCCGACGACCCGGAGAGCCTGACCTCCTACGTCGCGGAGCTGGCCGCCGTCGGAGCGTCCGGCCTGATCGTGGAGCTGGGCCGCAAGTTCATCAGGGAACTGCCCCGGTCCGTGGTCAACGCCGCCGAGGAGCACGGCCTGCCCCTGGTCACGCTGGCCCGCGAGACCCCCTTCGTGCAGATCACGGAGTCGGTGCACGCCAGGATCATCGACATCCAGCTCGAGGAGCTGCGCGCCTCCGAGCAGCTCCACGAGGTGTTCACCGAACTGTCGGTCGAAGGCGCCTCCCCCGCCGAGGTGCTCAGCCAGGTCGCCCGTCTCTCCGGGCGTCCCGTGCTGCTGGAGAACCTCGCCCACCAGGTGCTGGCCTGCGAGACCGCGGGACGCGACACCGGGGCGTTGCTGGCGAGCTGGGAGACGCGTTCGAGGGCGGTGGCCCCTGAGGGGCGGACCGCCTACGACTCCTCCTCCGGCTGGCTGGTCACCATGGTCGGCGCGCGGGGCCAGGACTGGGGCAGGCTGATCCTGCTGTGCGACAGCACCCCCGGACCACGCGACATCGTGCTCGCCGAACGCGCCGCGACCACCCTCGCGCTGGGCCGCCTGCTCGAGCGCCACCAGGAGTCACTGGAACGCCAGGCCCACGGCACGATCATCACCGGCATCCTGACCCACGCCTACTCCGACCCCGAGGAGGCCGCGGCCCGCGCCAGGGCGGTCGGCGTGCCGCTCACGGGGCGCAAGCTGATCAGCGTGGTGCTGCGCGTCTGCGAGCCGCAGGAAGGCCCCCTCGAAGGTCAGGAACAGCTCGCGAAGCTCGGCGAGCTGGCCGACGCCGCAGCCGCGGCCTGCCGCGACGCCCGCTTTCCCGCCCTGGTCGGCGCCCTCGACCAGAACCGCGTCGGCGTCCTGCTCCCCCTGCCCCCGCGCACCCTCGCCGAGCCCTCGCTGACCACGCTCGCCGACCGGCTGCGCATGACCTTCACCACCCCCTTCGTCCTGGCCGCGGGCTCGGTCGTCGAGTCGATCCGCGACGTACGGCGGAGCTTCCTCGAAGCCGAGCAGGTCGCCGACGTCGCCGTCAGACAACCCGACGGGCGCGCCTTCTACCGGCTGCCCGACCTGCGCCTGCGCGGCCTGTTGCACCTGCTGAGAGACGACGCCCGCCTGCAGACCTTCGCCGAGCGCGAGCTCGGCCCCCTGCTGGCCCACGACGCCCAGCGCGGCGGCGACCTGACCAGGATCCTGCGCATCTACCTGGCCGCGGGCCGCAACAAGGCCGTCGCCGCGCAGAAGGCCCACCTGTCCCGGCCCGCCTTCTACGACCGGCTCCGTAGGCTGGAACGCGTTCTCGACATCGACCTGGACGACATCGAGTCCTGTCTCTCCCTCCACGTCGCGTTGCTGGCGCTGGAATCCTTCAGGAGAGACAACCCCCGCACCTGAAAGGCCCCCATGCCCGAGATCCTCGTCCCCGAGACCGCCGACCTTGCCCGTATGGTCGGCGCCGCCGGTCTCTTCGCCGTCCCCGCCGGCGACGTACGGCTGTCGCCCGACGAGCTGGACCCCGCCCAGATCCTGGCGGGCTCGCCCCAGACCTCCTCGGTCGAGCTGTGGTCCTCCCCCGACGGCTCCCAGAGCAGGGGCATCTGGGAGATCACCCCGGGCACCGTCACCGACGTCGAACGCGACGAGATCTTCGTGGTCCTGTCAGGCCGCGCCACCGTGGAGGTGGAGGGCGGCGCCAGCATCGAACTCGTCCCGGGATCGGTCTGCCTGCTCGCCGAGGGCGCCAAGACCACCTGGATCGTCCACGAGACCCTCCGCAAGGTGTACCACTCCATCTCTTGACACCCTCCCGGCCGAAGCCGGGGTTCACGGTTCACGACCCCGCCCAGCGGCTGGAGGGCTCCCCGCCCTGAAGGACAGGGCATCCACGCCGGAGGAACGCCCGGAGGAACGCAGTGAGGGATCCGGAGGCTCACAGCCCCATGACGCCACGGGCCGTACGAAACCAGACTTCCGTACGGCCCGCCTTCGCCTGACCATTTGCCATGAATATGACCCCTGTCATGGACACGACGCGCCTAGGAGTCATGTCACCAGCGCGTACGCGGAGACCAAAGCCGGGCGCGGTTCGGACGAACAGTGTCGTCATCCACAAAGACACCGTGTGGGAAAGAACACTTTCTCGAGACGTTTAGCGTGTTTCGCTCACCTTGGCAGGTAGATCTCGGCACGATGGTGCACCGAAGCATGGTCACCAACGGGGAGAGATATACATGTCACGACGTCTCGTCGTCGGGCTTACAGCCGTAACACTTGTTGTCACCGCGATTCCGGCCCAGGCGGAACGAGCTGCTCTGACCTTCCCCGCCTCGGCGTTCCCTCTCGGCGCGAACGTGGCGACGGTGAAGAAGGACCAGCGCAACGTGGCCGCCGGAGTGAACCTTTTCAGTGTGCGGTACGGCACGTCCACCCAGGGATGGACCGTGGCGGTGCTGATGCCCAACGGACACGAGGACGGCACCCTCGCCACCGCTCAGGCGAAGGCCGAGCAGGTGGAGGCCGCCGGGTTCACCCCGAGCCTCCAGAAGGTGGTCCAGCCCGCCGCCGCCGACGCGCCGGCCGTTGAGCGCTATGTGGTCCGTGTGGGAATGTGGACGCTCAAGCAGCGCGCCAAGGCCGACAAGGTGGTCAAGGAGCTCAAGGAGTTCGACATCAGGGCCAAGGCCGACTACCTCGGCGACGACGGCCTGGAGACCACGGGCCCCTGGAACCTCCGCGTGCTGATGGTGGACCCGAAGGCCTTCAGGGGATCGTTCAAGACCAGCGTCGGGCGCAGCATCGCCAAGAGCGAGAGCACCAGTTCGATGTCGAAGCTCACCGGCGCCATCGCCGGCGTCAACGGCGGCTTCTTCAACATCCACACGGTCAAGGAGATCAAGGGAGACCCGATGGGGATCTCCGTGGTCGGCGGCAAACTTCTCAGCGAGGCGGTGACAGGCCGGACCGGTCTGGTCATGAGCGGCCGCAAGATCAAGATCACGGAGTTGAAGACGACCGTCACCGCGACCTCGTCCGACGGGACGAGAACCGAGGTCCACGGAGTCAACCGTGCCCCCGCCGCCGACGAACTCGTGCTCTACACCGAGGAGTTCGGGACCAAGACCGCGGCCGACGGCGGCACTGAAGCCGTGATCGACGCCCAGGGCCGAGTCGTCTCCGCCCGTCAGGCGGGCGGCGCCGTACCTCGTGGTTTCTCTGTGCTCCACGGCACCGGCGTCATGTCCGACTGGCTGCTCGAGCACGCCGCGGAGACCGCGACCGTGAAGGTGGACACCAAGGTCATCGACCTGCGGACCCGGCGGGCCGTGCCCCTCACTCCCACGACCTACGTCATGGGCGGCGGTGTCGGCCTGGTCAGAAACGGCCGGATTCACATCAGCGCGCTGGCCGACGGACACGCCTCCCTCAACATGATGCTCCGCCGCCACCCCCGGACGATGGCCGGAGTCACCAAGAACGGCGGCCTGATCCTGGCCACGGTCGACGGCCGCATTCCCGGCGTCACCGTGGGAGCCTCGATGGTCGAGGCGGCACAGCTTATGCGCTGGCTGGGCGCCAAGCAGGCCATCAACCTCGACGGCGGCGGATCGAGCGCGATGGTCGTGGGCAACAAGGTGGTCAACCAGCCCTCAGACGGCGTCGAGCGCCCCGTGGGTGACGCCTTGTTCGTCACCCCCTGACCCGGTCTCCCGAAGGCCCACTCCTGATGCCCTGGCTCCTCCCGGACCAGGGCATCTCCTTTTGTCCAGGTTCCTTGTCCATGGCCCCGGTTTGTCCATGGCCCTGCCCACCCCGACGAGGCGCCTTTCGGACACACACCACCGCTCCCGCGAAGTTCCCGAGAAAGCCGCAGAAAGCCTCCCGGGAAAGCCCTGCGGAGGCCTTTCGGGAAATCTCGCGGAGGCCTGCCGGGAAAGACCCGGAGTAAGCCTCTGCTCCGCACCGCACCGAGCCCCGCACCGCACGACCGACCTCAGAACGACTGACCCCGGGAAGGCCTTCCCCCAACGCCGGGAAGGCCTTCCCCGAAAAGACCCCGGAAACGCAAAGAAGGGCCACCCCATACGGGGTGACCCTCCTTGAAAGATTGTCCGGCGGCGACCTACTCTCCCACACCGTCCCCGGTGCAGTACCATCGGCGCTGAAGAGCTTAACTTCCGG
>NZ_BSEV01000033.1 GCF_027922005.1 Streptosporangium carneum
CGTGTTCCCATCCTATCATGTCCGCCCGGTTCGTGTCAAACTGTCGCTTTTCGCTTCAGCCCGCACTCACCCGGCCGACCCTCCAGGAGTCCTGCCTGCCCCGTCTCCGGAGCAACCCTTCTAACTTACCGAGACATTCGGTCCTTGTCCAATCGTCCGCAGACAACCTGGACACCTCTGCCGAAGCAAGAAGAAGGGGGTTGCTGAGCGGTTCGCCGCTCCGGAGGCCCTCTGGCCTCCGCGGTCTGCCGCTCTGCGAGAAGAACACTACCAGTCCTCACGTGTCACAGAGACAACTTGCCAACCATCCCCAGCACTCGCGCGTCCCAAACGTTCGTAGGCAGTCGAAGCTGCGCAAGCGCTTAGCAAGCCCTTCGCAATCGGCTCTGGATACGAAGAAGGCACGAGGGTCAGGATCCTGACTCCACCGTGGAGGTGAGCACCATGACCCGTTCAGAGTTCGACGACATCCGCGCGCACATCGACGCGGAGGCGGATCACCCAGGTGACCTGCTCAGGCTCGCCAGGTCACTGCTGAGCGACCTCGAGGACGCGCGGATGCGCGAGGCCATGCTCCGCGCCCAGCACCTGCGTCTCCTCACCGCGGCTCGGGCGACGGCCGCCGCCGAGGCGGCGGGGTGCTCGACTCCGCTGACCTACGTCACAGAGGAACTCGCCCGCCAGGGCCAGCTTCCCCTCACCGAGGACGAGGTGAACCAGATCCTGGTGGACGCCCGTACCGCGACCGCGTTGGCGACTCGCCTGGAACAGACCCCGACGGTCGTGAACGGAGGCGGGCCTCGCGTCCGCAGATGTTCCGGCACGAGCCGCAGTCTCCCCAGATGAGGCGTTCCGCGTCATTGACCTGGCCTTGAACCAAGATCTGCAACACTTCAGGCATGTGGCGGCGGGGGCTGGATTGGGGCGCGACGACCCTCGTGGGGGTCTTCGGTGTTCTCTGGAGCGGCGTGGTGGTGTTCGCGGCGGCCGAGGGGACGATGTGGACGCGTCTCGGGCAGGGGGCCTTCGGGGCGTTCCTCATCGGCTGGTCCCTCTACAAGGCCGCTGTGCTGCTACGCCCCTCCCGGCCTCGGGCCAAGGCGCGGCACCGCAGAGTCAGGGCCTGACGGTCTTTCAGAAAGCGGTCCTGTCCTTTCAGAAACCGGTTCTGAAAGCGCGAAGCTCATCGGCGACCTCCTGGCACGGGACACCGAGGTCGAACCGGCTGAGGAGGAAGATCTCCTCTCCGGTGTCGATCTCCAGATACTCCGTGCGCGAGGAGAAGCGGGTCCGCCTGTCGACCCGGATCCGCTCGATCGCACTCCACGGCACCCGCTCCGCCCCGGCGAACCCCCGCACCACGACGAGTCCCTCGCCGTCGGCGCTGAGTCGTACCGGCGCGAGGAGGTCGCGCAGGGCGAGCCCCGTGGCCACCAGGGCCGCGACGCCCGCGAGGACCGCCCCTCGCGGATCGTCGAGGCTCAGTACGGCGAGCACGGCGAGCACCAGCGCCGCGACGACCTTGACGACGAGGAGCTCCCTGCGTACGCGCCAGCGCAGGACCGGCTCTGACATGTCAGCCACACCTGCACGCTAACCGCTCGCTCCCCCGGACCGCTCGCTCCCCGCTCGTTCCGTGCGCCCCGGTTCCCGCCCCTCCGGCCCCTTCGCCCCCTCTGTCGCTCAGCTCTCCGGCACGTACGGCGGCGCCACGCCCCACCCCCAGCGCGGCACGGGCGCCTGGGCGATCGGGGTGGCGCCCGGCTGGGAGTTGGCCAGAGCCAGCCGGGTCCCCCACTCGACGTAGCCGACGAACGCCGCGCGGAACTCGGGATCCGCGGGGAGCCCGACCTCGTCGGCGGCGTCCAGGAGCAGGTTCACCCAGCGGCGGCGCTGCGGTTCGCCGATGCCCTTGCCGATGTGCTGGGAGAGCATGTGGGGATAGCCGCCGCGCTCACGGGTGTAGCGGGCGGGGCCGCCGAAGACCTCGCTGAGCCACATCGCCACGTACGCGGGATGGCCGGGATCCATGCCGGCGAAGAGCGGCCCGATGAGATCGTCCTTCTTCACATGGTCGTAGAAGACCTCGGTGAGCCGCTCGAAGGCCTCGGCCCCGCCCGCCCACTCGTAGAGCGACGGCACGGCCGAGCCCTGCCCCCGGACTCCGGTCGGCGCGTAGTGACGCATCTCCTCGATGGCGGAGACGTAGGGCCGGATCTCGGCGAAGAACGCCCCGAACAGAGGACCCTCCCTGAACCCCCGAAGGTGCTCCTCCGCCGAGGTCCAGGTGATCCTGAGGATGTAGCCGCCCGGCTCCTCCACACAACGTGTGAGCTCGTAGTCCACGCACTCGGGAGCGTCGGCGAGCGGCTTGGCGGCTCGCCGGTAGGCGGCCTCGAACTCGGATGACGACTCTTCGGGCACGCGGTAACGAATGTATTCGACGATCATGATTCGCCCTTCATCGGAAGACGATCTACATAATCACTGTAATCATGTAATTGTCTACGAGGCGCGGCATGAACGGGCCGGGCGAAAGGCGGGAGGTTCCGAGAAGAGGACGGGAATCGGAGGCCGCAACGAGAAAGGCCCTGATCTCCAGGAGATCAGGGCCTTCTCATCAGTAGCGGGGACAGGATTTGAACCTGCGACCTCTGGGTTATGAGCCCAGCGAGCTACCGAGCTGCTCCACCCCGCGTCGGTATGTTTAAAGATTACCGGCCCCCGCGGCCAAGAGCAAATCGGCTGCGTGACGCGCCCGTCCCTGCCGCTCCCCGCCCCGGATCCCGGCCTCCTGGATTCCTTCTCGGCGGGCCGACGATGAGGGCTCGTCGTGGCGCGGGGGTTCGCCGGGTCAGGGCGGACGCTGTGGAGCGCGATCGGGCGGACCCGTTTCGCCTCACGCACGGAGCTCCGACAGACTCCGGCAGGAGGCGCGGGCGGCACGGCCCGGGCTCTTCGACGGGAGGCGGCCCTCGGGGAACGAGAAAAGCCCTGATCTCCAGGAGATCAGGGCCTTCTCATCAGTAGCGGGGACAGGATTTGAACCTGCGACCTCTGGGTTATGAGCCCAGCGAGCTACCGAGCTGCTCCACCCCGCGTCGGTGTGTCTGAAGACTACCCGGCTTTGGCGGTGGAAGCGAATCAATAACTCGGAGCGGCCCCTAGGGACTCGACGAGGGCGATGGGGACGGGGGCGGCGAAGCCGTTCCCGAAGGCGTCGGGGCGGGAGTCGCCGACGACGACGGAGCCGGGGTGGCCGACGACGACGGGGTCGGGCCGGCCACCGGCGTCGAGGCGTTCTTCACCTTCTCCAGGGCGCTCTTCAGGGCCTTCTGCGCCTCGCCGTACTTCGTCCAGTCCGGCGGGTTGGCCGTCAGGGCCTTCTGCGCGTCGTCGTAGGCCTTCTGCGCCTCGGCGATCGCCTGGCTCAGCGCGGTGCTGGGCTGGGCGGGCACGTCTGGCTTGGTGACGTCCGGCTTGGTCTGCTGGGCGCCCTCGCCGAAGACCTGCTGCAGCGCTCCCTCGAGGGTCTCGGCGAAGCCGACCCTGTCCCCGTAGGAGACCAGGACCCTGCGGAGGATGGGGTAGGGCTCCTGCCCCGAGGAGGCCGCCGTCTCCACGTAGACCGGCTCGATGTAGACCAGGCCGTCGGCGAACGGGAGGGTCAGCAGGTTGCCGTAGCGGACCTTCGCCCCTCCGATGTTCAGCAGGTTGAGCTCGCCGGAGAACTTGTTCTGGAAGTTGTTCTGCACCTGGCCTGGGCCGGGGATGGTGGTGTTGGAGGGCATCCGCAGGATGCGCAGCTTGCCGTAGTCGGGGCCGGGCGTGGCGTCCACGGACATGAACGCGGCGAGGTTCGGACCCTGCCGTGGCACGAACGTGGTCGTCAGCGAGAACGTCGGCTCCGTCGTGTTCGGCATCCTGACCGACAGGTAGTACGGCGGCTGCTTGACGTCGCGCTCGCCGGAGGACGGGTCGTTCGGGACGTTCCAGAAGTCCTGGCCGCTGTAGAAGGCGTTCGGGTCCTCGATGTGGTAGCGGGACAGCACGTCACGCTGGACCTTGAACAGCGCCTCCGGGTAGCGCAGGTGCTGCTTGAGGCCGTCCGTCATCTCGTTCTGCGACTTGATGAGGCCGGGGAAGACCTTGCGCCAGGTCTGCAGGATCGGGTCCTTGTCGTCCCAGGCGTACAGGGTGACCGTGCCGTCGTAGGCGTCCACGGTGGCCTTGACCGCGTTGCGCATGTAGTTGATCTTGTCGCGCGGCTGCTGCACCACCAGGCGCGGGTCGGTGACCAGGTCCCGCGTCATCGCCTCCAGGCTCCTGCTGTCGGAGTAGGGGTAGGAGTTGGAGGTGGTGTAGGCGTCGGCGATCCAGACCACCCTGCCGTCGACGATGGCGGGGTAGGGGTTGTCGTCGAGGCTCAGGAACGGCGCGACCTTGGCGATGCGCTGCTGCGGGTTGCGTTCGTAGAGGATCTTGGACTTGTCGTTGATGTCGCCCGACAGCAGCAGGTTCGTCTCACCGTACTTGGCCGCGTAGAGCATGCGGTTGAGGAACGAGCCGACCGGGACGCCGCCCTTGCCGGTGTAGGTGGTGTTCTGCTGACCGGTGCCGCTGCTCTCCGGGTAGTCGAGCTCCTGTCCCGGCTTCCTGTCCCCGCCGACGATGACGTACTGGGGAGCGGACGGGGACTCTCCGAAGTAGATCCGCGACTCCTTCAGACCGGTCTGCTGGGCCAGCGAGCCGGTGACCGGCATGTCCTTGGCGTCGAAGGCGGGCAGGCCCTGGGAGTCGACCTCGTTGCCCGGTGCGGCGACGAAGCCGTATCCGTGGGTGTAGACGAGGTGCCGGTTGATCCAGTTGTCCTGCTCCCTCGGGGGCCCCGTGAGCTCCCTGACCGCCACCACGGTGTCGCGCATCTTGCCCGACGCGTCAGGGTAGCGGTCGACGTCGAGCGGGTCGTGGAAGTCGTAGTAACCGCGGATGCGCTGCTTCTGCTGGTAGGTCTTGGCGACCAGGTTGGGGTCGAGCAGTCGCACGCCGGAGATGGAGCTGTCGGTGGTGACGTTGACCTTGGAGGGGTCACCCTGCGCCGCGTACTCGATGACCTCGGTCTTGTCGATCCCGTAGGCCTTCCTGGTCGCGGCGATGTTGCGCTTGATGTACGGCTGCTCCCTGTCCTGCTGGTTCGGCTTGACCTGGAACTGCTCGACCAGGGCCGGGTAGACCCCGCCGATCAGGATGGCCGAGAGCACGAGCAGGCCGAAGGCCACGCCGGGCAGCATGCCGCCTGAGCGCACGACCCCCGCGAAGAACAGGACGGCGCAGATGAGAGCGATGATCGCCAGGATGGTCTTGGCGGGAAGCACCGCGTTCACGTCGGTGTAGGACGCGCCGTAGGCGAAGCCCCGGTCGGAGAAGACCAGTCCGTACCGGTCGACCCAGTAGGCCACCGCCTTCAGCAGCACGAAGACGCCGAGCAGCACCGACAGGTGGACCCTGGCCGCGCGGGAGGCGTGCAGCCCGGGCGACTGGATCCTGAAACCGCCGTACAGGTAGTGCACGACCGCCGCCATGATGGCCGACAGCACCACCGCGGTGAACAGGAAGTTCAGCACCATCCGGATGAACGGGTAGGTGAACATGAAGAACGACAGGTCCAGGCCGAACTGTGCGTCCTTCTCGTTGAACGGGGTGGCGTTGAGGAACTCCAGCCACGTCTTCCACTGCCCGGCCAGTGACGATCCCGAGAACAGGGCGAGCACGCCGACGCCGATCAGGAAGATCAGTTTGCGGTGTGGGTCGAGGGCCATCCGATAGCGGTCCGCGCCGCTGGCGCCGCCGAACATCCCCGGGCCGAACATGGGCCGAACCCGGTAGGCCAGCAGCATGTTGCCGCCCACGAGGCCGACCATCACCACGACGCCCACGATGAAGAGCAGGATCTGCGTGACGACCACACTGGAGAAGACCGCCGTGTAGTCGACCGAGTCGTACCACAGGTAGTCGGTGTATATGCCTGCAAAAAGGAAGAACAACGCGACAACCGCGACTATCGCGATCGCGACAGGTAGCAGCAGTCGTGGCCGGCGGGGCAAGCGCATCGCCCTACCGGCTCCGGGGGTCCGGAAGCTCAAGGCCAACCCCTTGTCGTAAGAGCACGGTCCGTGTTTGGAAACCTACACCGGCGGGGCTACGGCCGGGCTGAGCCGCTCAGGCACGGTCCGGCCACAACTCCTCACAGAGCAGGCTTCAACAGTGCCAACGTACGAGATTCCGGATGAGTGCCCTGTCTCCGGTTCCAACGCCGAAAACCGGCCCCGTGCATCGGACGCATGAAGGCAGGCCCCGGACGCCCGAAGGCAGGCCTCGGACGCCCGAAGGCAGGCCTCGGACGCCCGAAGGCAGGCCTCGGACGCCCGGAGGCGGGCCGGACCCGCCGGGACGCCCGCGCGCGCCGGAGGTCAGCCCGCCGAACACGCGGGCACGGTGCCCGTGCCCGTGCGGATCACGTCGATCGCCTTCACCGCGTCGTGCAGGGTGGCGACCCTGTAGAGCTTCATCCCGTCAGGAACGGCCTTGACCGCCTCGGCGCAGTTGTCGGCGGGCGCGAGGAAGACCGTCGCGCCCGACCTCCGGGCGCCCACCATCTTCTGCTGGATGCCGCCGATCGGACCGACCTTGCCCTCCGGGGTGATCGTCCCGGTTCCCGCGATCGACTTCCCGCCGGTCATCCCGCCCGGGGTGAGCTTGTCCACGATGCCCAGGGAGAACATCATCCCTGCGCTCGGGCCGCCGACGTCACCGACGTTGATCTTCACTTTGAAGGGGAACTTGTAGCTGATCCGCATGGTGATGCCCACGATCGGTGTGCCGTCCTTGGCGGCGACCGTCGGGACGGCCACGGTCATGCTGCGCTCGCCGCGGTTGACGGTGAAGGTGACCGTCTCCCCCGCCTTGTGCTTGCGGACGATGCCGGAGACGCTCTCCCTGTCGGTCGCGGGAACCCCGTCGACCGAGACGATCTCGTCGCCGGTCTTGAACTTCCCGTCGGCGGGGAAGCCCTTCTGCGTGGAGGCGACGGTCACCACCGAGGTGTAGGGGATCTTCAACTCGGTCAGCGCCGCCGCGGTCGCGTCGTCCTGGGAGTTGGTCATCTCCTGGGTGTTCTGCTGCTCGACCTCCTCCGCCGTGCTCGTCGGCGGGAAGATCGTCTCCTCGGGCACGACCGCGATCGTCGGATCGATCCAGCCTCTGAGCGCGCTGAACAGGTCGATCCTGTTGCCGGGGCCGCCCTGGTAGGCCACGGTGACCAGGCTCAGTTTCCCGTCCGTCGGATAGGTCTCGTGCCCCTCGATGCTGATCACCGGTTTGCCCTTGACGTCGCCGATGGTGTTCTCCGTCGGCCCTGGGCTCAGCACGACGTACGGCACGGGCAGCAAGGCGCCGACAACGCCGAGCACAAGCGTGAGGAAGCCTGCCACCATCAATGTCAGCGCTCGTCGGGACATGGGAGGAAGCCTATTCCGTGTGACCGGTCGAGGAGCCGCACGCACGCGCCGTCATCTTCCCGATCGTACGGTGCGCGCCCGTCTCCCCGTCGCGGGCCCCCTGGCCGCGAGCCGCCGGACGCGGGCGCCCCGCGGACGTTCGGGCGGGGCCGAGCAGAGCGGGGCCGGGCGGTCAGTCGCAGGCGCCGACCCACTCGGTCGAGCCGTCGGCGAAGATCTGGTTCTTCCAGATGGGGACCTCGCCCTTGAGGTCGTCGATCAGGCGCCGGGAGGCCGCGAAGGCCTCGTCCCTGTGGGGGGAGGCGACCGCCACGATGACGGCGATGTCGCCGAGCTCGAGGTCGCCGACCCGGTGCACCGCGGCCAGCGCGGTGATCGGGAAGTCGGCGGCGACCTTCTCCGCCACCCGGCGCAGCTCGCCGGCCGCGCCGGGGTGCGCGGAGTAGGACAGCCGGGTGACCGGCTTGCCGTGGTCCTGGTCGCGCACGGTGCCGACGAAGATCGTCGTGCCGCCCGCGGCGTGGTCGCCGATCGCGGAGAACACCTCGTCCACGGAGAGCGCGCTGTCGCGAATGTCGAGCAACCGGATGACGTCCACGGCAAAAGGCTACCGCCCCGGGGAAACCGTCCCCGGGTCGCGGCGCGGACGGTTCAGACGCGGCGCTTCTTGCGCGCGGCGCGGACGATCGCGGCGGTGCCGAGGACCGCGACGGTCGCGCCCGCGGCGGTGAGCGTGGCCTCCTTGCCGGACAGGCGACGGCCGACCACCGCGTGCTTGCCCTCACGCAGCTCCAGGAGCTGCGTGAACGCGGCCTCGTTGCTCCACATCGGCTTCCACCCCGCCTCGCGGAGCGCGGCGCAGTCGACCACCCACGGGTAGACGACGTAGTGCAGGTCGGTCGCGGGGGCCGGGGTGATGCCGAGACGGTGCAGGCGCTGGGCCGTCCCGAAGGTCAGCCCGGCGGGGAGCTCGAAGCGGCGCAGCCCCGAGAGCTCCTCCACCTGGTCCTGCTCCAGCCACCCCTCGCCGCCCACGCCCACCACTCCGGAGACGCCGCCGAGCGCGGCCACCTCCAGCGCGGAGACCAGGTCGTCCACGTGGCAGAACTGCCAGCGGGGGCTGCAGCCCTTGACGCTGAGCAGCCTGGGCGCCTCGAAGTGACGGGTCACGACGCTGTCCACGCCGGGACCCACCACGGCGGCGGGACGGATCACGGTCACCTCGAGACCGGGATGGCTGCGCAGCGAGCGCCGGACCAGTGCCTCGATCTCCAGGTGGTCGCCGACGATTCCGGTGTCCGGTTCCGCGGCCACCGCCGAGTCCTCGGGCAGCGGGACGGGGTTGTCCGGCGTCGCCCCGTACACCATGGCGCTGGTGACCAGCACGACGCGGCGCACCCGGGCGGCGGCGCTCGCGGTGAGCACCGTCTGGGCGGCGCGCAGGTTGTAGGCGCGCCGTTCGGCCGGGTCGGCGTCGAGGGCGTAGTCACCCGCCAGATGGACGAGGACGTCGATGTCGGAGATCCGGTTCGCCAAGAGCGGATCTCTGACGTCGAGCACTCTCCAGGTGACGTCGGGCACGTCGCCGCGCTGCTCGTCGATGGCCACGACCCTGCGGAAATCCGCAGACGAGGCGACCTTCGCGAGGAAGGCACGGCCGATACCCGAGGCCGCGCCGGTTACGGCGACGACCGGGAGCCGGGGGCGTTTCGAGGTAGGCACCAGGTCCTCACTTTGCACTGACCCACCATGCGACGGATAACGTGGCGGATGTGGACTCCTCCATCCTGCACGAGGTAGAGCGGTGACTGACTTGCCAGGTCGGGAAAACGACCCCAATGAGAATCCGTTCGCCATGTTCGGCGACCCGGAGCAGATCGCAGCGGCCATGCGCCAGTTCGCCGACATGCTGTCCGCGCCGCAGAGCTCCGGTCCCGTCAACTGGGACATGGCGAAGAACATCGCCCGGCACGTCGTGGCCGCCGAGGGCGACCCGAGTGTCATGGAAGGCGAGCGGCGTCAGATCGTCGACGCGCTCAACCTCGCCGACCTGTGGCTGAACGAGGCGACCGCGCTCCCGAGCGGGGTGAACAACCCTCAGGCGTGGAGCAGGTCCGAATGGATCGAGAAGACCGTCCCGGTCTGGCGGCAGCTGTGCGACCCGATCGCGGCCCGCATGGTCGAGACCATGAGCGGCACCCTCGGCGCCGCGGGCCTGCCCGCGGAGGCCCAGGCGATGGCCGGGCCGCTGATGGGCATGATGAAGCAGATGGGCAGCATGATGGTCGGCCAGCAGATCGGCCAGGCCCTCGGCTCGCTCGCCCGTGAGGTGGTCGGCTCGACCGACATCGGCCTGCCGCTGTCCGACAACGCCGCTCTGCTGCCCGGCGGCATCGCCGCCTTCAGTCAGGGCCTGGAGACGCCCGCCGAGGAGATCCGGATCTATCTCGCCCTCCGCGAGGCGGCCCACCACCGGCTGTTCCAGCACGTTCCGTGGCTGCGCGCGCACCTGCTCGGCGCGGTCGAGGAGTACGCCAGGGGCATCACGGTCGACGTGTCCGCCCTCGAGGAGCAGCTGCGCGGGCTCGACATCAACAACCCGGAGCAGCTCCAGCAGGCGCTGAGCGGCGGCAACCTGCTCAAGCCCGAGGAGACCGAGCGGCAGAAGGCCGCCCTGGCCCGCCTGGAGACCATGCTCGCCCTGGTCGAGGGCTGGGTCGGCACGGTCGTCGACGGCGCCGCCGACGGCAAGCTGCCCTCCTCCGCCGCGCTGGCCGAGACCGTACGGCGCCGCAGGGCGACCGGCGGCCCCGCGGAGCAGACCTTCGCCACCCTCGTCGGCCTCGAGCTGCGCCCGCGTCGCCTGCGTGAGGCGGCGACCCTGTGGCAGGCGCTGGAGCGCGACCGGGGCGTCGACGGCCGCGACGCGGTCTGGAGCCACCCCGACCTGATGCCGACGGCCGACGACCTCGACAACCCCGAGGGCTTCGTCAGGGGCGAGCCCGAGCTGGACCTGTCCTCCCTTGAGGCGTCGCTGAACGAGCCCCCGTCCGAGCGCGACAAGCCCGCCGGGAACGGGAACGCCGAGGGTTCCGACGGCCCCGAGGGCCCGGAGAACGGCGGCCGGGGCGACACCGCGTGAGCCTGCACGCGCACGCACGGGCGGTCCTCACGGCGTGGAGGGCTCCGACGGCCGAGGAGGAGGTCCTGCGTGAGGAGTTCCTCCAGCACGTGCACGCCTACGAGGACGCGATGTGGCGGGAGTGCGCGCCGGGTCACCTGACCGCCACGACCGCGGTCGTCTCCCACGACGGCGAGCGTGTGCTGCTGACGCTGCATCCGAAGGCCGGGATGTGGCTTCCCATGGGAGGCCACTGCGAGCGGGACGACCCCTCGCTCGACGCCGTGGCGCTGCGGGAGGCCACGGAGGAGTCCGGCATCCCCGGCCTGCGACTGCTGCCGGGGCCGCTGGCCCTCGACCGGCACCGCGTCTGGTGCCACCCTCCGTACAGCCACCACCTGGACGTGGAGTACGGCGCGGTCGCCCCGGCGGACGTGGAGGCCGTGATCAGCGACGAGTCGCTCGACCTTCGCTGGTTCCCGATCGACGAGATCCCCGAGCTCTCCGACGAGGCGACCCGCAGGCTGGCCAGACGCGCCCGCGACGCGATGCGCTCCGCCTGAGAGGCGCTTTTTCGTGTCGTCGGGGATCTCCGCGACGTCCGGAGGCTCGCTCCGTCGAAGCCCCGCGCCGGGACACCCCTGTGACGCGCGGGGGCTTCACCCTGCCGGAGGCTCCCGTCGTGTCGGGGTGCTCCCGCCGCGTCGGCGAACCCGGCCCGCAGGGCGGGCCTCGGTGACGGGCCGGCGAACAGCTCCGTATGGTTGGACCGTTTTACACCCGTCTCACGTGGCCGTGGATATCGTCATCCCGTCGAGGTGAGCGAGCGAATCGAGGCAGTGTGAGCGTGGACGTCTCGGCGGGCACGAACGTGGTTGGCGGCGCGGTCACGACCCCGCCCCGGCGACGCTGGCGCATCCCCAAGGCCCTGGTCTGGGCCGCGGTCACCCCGTTCGCCGCGTGGGCCGCGGCCAGGGTGACCGGACTCGAACGCGGATCCCTGACCACCCAGCTCATGACCGCCACGCCGTACGCCGCGGCGGGGTCACTCGTTCCCCTGCTCCTGGCCGCGGCGACCCGCAGGCGCGCGGCCACCGCCGTGGCGCTGGTCACCACCGCGGCGTTCGGCTTCAGCGTCCTTCCCCGCGCCCTCGGCTCCGCCGAGGCGACGTCCGGGACGCCGCTGCGGGTGCTCAGCCTCAACATGCTGTTCGGCCACGCCGACCCCGAAGCGGTGATGGACCTGGTCAGGCGGTTGAAACCCGATGTGCTGAGCACCCAGGAGCTGACTCCGGGGATGGCCGACGAGTTGGACGCGGCCGGTCTGAAGGACCTCATGCCGCACCGGGTGCTGCAGACCGCGTGGAGCGCGAGCGGCAGCGGTCTGTACTCCCGGCACTCCCTCACCCCGCTGGAGAACCTGTTCCGGCCGATCGGCCACAACATGCCGGCCGCCGTGGTCAGCGTCCCCGGGGCCGGGGACGTCGAGATCGTCGACGTCCACCCCTTCCCGCCGCTGGGCAGCCAGGTGCACGAGTGGACGGCGGCCCTCGACTCCTTCCCCGCCGCGTCGACAGACCGGATCCGCCTCTTCGCGGGCGACTTCAACGCCAGTCTCGACCACGCCGCCATGCGCGCCTTCCTCGGCCGGGGCTACGCCGACGCGGCCGACAGGGTCGGTCAGGGGCTGATCCCGACCTGGCCCGCCAACAAGAAGACCCCGGCGCTCATCACCATCGACCACGTCGTGGTCGACCAGCGGGTGAACGTGAACGCGGTCAGCGTCCACACCGTGCCGGGCACCGACCACCGGGCCGTCTTCGCCGACCTGCGCCTGCCCCGCCTGCCCTCGTCCTGAGCCGGCCGTCCTCCGTCCGGGTCACGCCGCTGCGGCCTGTTCAGGAGGAGAGCAGCGCCCGGGTGTTGTCCCAGCCCTCAAGGCCGGGGTCGAGCCTGTGGATGTCGCGGGGGTCGCGCAGCCGGTGCCAGCCCGGGCCCGTGGCGACCGTCCTGGGGCCCGGCGCGCGGGCGCGCAGGGACCTGACCGGTTCGGGGTCGTCGAATCCCACTTCGGCCCAGTCGGGAAGGGGCAGGTGGGCGGCGATCGCCACGGCGCCGCCGTCCGCCGCCGGGCAGACGGCGACGCGGGCCCTGCCCAGCTCCCGGAAGAGCTTTCCGATCAGCAGCGGCGGCAGGTCGGGCGCGTCGGCGCTCAGCACGACCGCCTGCCCGCCGTACGGCAGCGCCTCGAAGGCGGCCCTGACCAGCTCGGCTCCTGACAGGTCGGGGATCTCGACGACAGGCGTGCCCGGCCAGACGATCTCCTCCATCCCCGGCACGCTCGTCACCAGGACCGGGGTGACGAAGTCGAGAGCGGCGACGAGCTCGTAGGCGTCCTCGGCCACGGCTGTCAGGAAACGCGCCGGATCCGTCCCCGGCGGGGCCCCGGCCGACATCGAGGACGTGACGACGACCGCGACCGTCCGCTCCTCGGTCAACACTCCTCCGCGGCGCCCGCCGCCATGGAGAATCCCTCGAGGAATCCCCGTGCGCGTTCGGCCTTGGGATAGTGTTCGACCAGGGCCCAGAACCGAGGACCGTGGCTCGGCACGAGCAGGTGCACCAGCTCGTGCATGATCACGTAGTCGACCACCCACGACGGCATGCCCCTGAGCCGGGTGGAGATCCTGATGGTGCCGTGATCGGGGGTGCACGATCCCCATCGGTGCTGCTGGTTGTCGACCCAGCGCACGCTCGACGGCTTCGCCCTTCCGTCGAGATAGCGTGCGGAAAGCTCACTCGCCCGTTCGAACAGGTCGTCGTCGGAGGGGCGTCTCCGCTGCTCCTTGGCCGCGAGCCGGTCGAGCATCCGGCGTACCCATTGTTCCTCGTCGGTGCTGCTGAGGCCGGCGGGGAGCAGCACGATCGTTTTCTCGCCGTCGCGGTACGCGGAAACCGTCCGCCGACGACGAGAACTTCGACGGACCTCGACTGTCTCGGGGGGCACATATGAACGGTAGCCGAGAATCACGAATTCACACCAGAGGGCCGAAGACGTTCTGGCTGGTCAATCCCTGTTCGTTGATTGTTCAGCGAGACCGGTTGGTTATGGCTGCGACTTATCGAATTAACCGGGATATCCGGCGTCTCGGGACTCTCCGAATCGCGGGGCCCGCCGCTCCCGTTGCGCGGCCAGCCCTTCGAGCAGGTCGTCCGAGACCATGGTGACAGGCTGGGCGAGGGATTCCCAGCGCAACGCGGCGTCGAGGTCGGCGTGTCCGCCGCCCGCGAGGGCGACCTTGGTGAGCCGGGTGGCGACGGGGGCGTTCGCCGCGGTCCTCGACGCGATCTCCAACACCTCGGCCGTCAGCGACTCGCGAGGGAAGGCCCTGGTGACCAGGCCCGAGGACGCCGCCTCCACGCCCGACATGGTCCGTCCCGTCAGGAGCATCTCCCTGGCCACCCCGACCCCGGCGACCCTGGGCAGCAGGTAGGTGGCCGCCATTCCCGGGTGCAGGCCGAGCGAGGTGAAGGGGGCGAGCAGTTTGGCCTCCTCCGCGGCGTAGACCAGGTCGCAGGCGAGGGCGAGGCACAGTCCCGCCCCGACGGCGGCGCCGTTGACGGCGGCGATGGTCGGCACCTCCAGGTCCGCGACCGACAGCCAGGTCCGGTAGAAGCCCAGCATCCTGTCGCGCAGGTCCGGCACGTTCTCCGCGCCGCGGTCCGCGAGCCAGGAGAGGTCTCCTCCCGAGCAGAACGCGCTGCCCGCCCCCGTGACGACCACGCACCGCACGTGCCGGTCGCGACGCAGATCGGAGATGGTCCGCCGCCACTGCTCCGTCATCCCGTCCGTCATCGAGTTCCGCCGGTCAGGGCGGTTGAGCGTGAGCACGACGACGCCGTCGCTCCGCCGGTCGACCAAGAGCTCGTCCATGGCGGGGAGCGTATTACATCGAAGTTATCCACAGGCGGCGGGAAACCCGTCCGGGATCTTGAGGGGGCGTGGCACGCTGACACGCCCCGAGCCTGAGACCTCGGGGTCGTGGGACCCGGGGCGTGAGGCCCGGAGGTCCCGTGGCGCCGAGGTCCCGTGATCCGCCGAGTCCCCCTGAGGACGAGTCCCCCCAAGGAGAGGGTGTCCCATGAGGCCACGCCTGAAGCCCGTCCTGCGCAGGATCGCGCGTGACGAGCGCACCCTGCAGTTCGGCCTGCACCCGCGGCACGCGGTGGTGCTGACCGATCTCGAGCCCGAGGTCCGCCGCTGGGTCGAGAGCCTGGACGGCGTGCGCGACGTGGCCGGGGTGCTGGCCGGGGCCGCCGAGGCGGGGATCGGGCGGGAGCGCGGCCGTGCCCTGCTCGACCTGCTGGTCGAGCGCGGCGTGGTCGACGACGCGGCGGCGCGGCCCGGCCCGCTGCGTCTGCTCACCCTGGCCGAGCGCGACCGGCTGCAGCCCGACCTGGACGCGCTTTCCCTGCTTCCCGGCACGACCGACGGCGGACTGGCCACGCTGGAGCGCAGGCGCGGCGCCCAGGTGCGGGTGTACGGCGCGGGCCGCGTCGGCGCGCAGGTCGTCGCCCTGCTCGCCGCCTCCGGGGTCGGCGGCCTGTGCGTCGTCGACCCCGGCCCCGCCCGTCCCCGGGACGTCGTCCCCGGCGGGCTGACCCGGGAGCAGGTGGACATGGGCATGAGCAGACAGGAAGGCGCGGTCGCGCTGGCCAGGGAGGCGGCGCCCTCGGTCACCGCGTGGACCGGTGACCACGCGGCCCGTCCGGCGGACGGCGCCCGGCCGCCGGACCTGGCGGTGCTCGCGCCGGTCGGGCCGCTCGACGGCCTGCTGGCGGGCGAGCTGCTGTCCTGCAGGATCCCGCACCTGCTCGTGACCGCCTACGAGGGCTTCGGATCCGTCGGCCCGCTGGTGTTGCCTGGGCGGAGCACATGCCTGCGGTGTCTAGATTTGACAAGGCGCGATCGCGATCCCGGATGGCCGGTCGTCAGCGCCCGCCTCGGCGGCTTCCCCGCGGGGGAGATCGGGTGCGGCACGGCCATGTCCACGCTGGTCGCGGCCATGGCGGTCGGCCACGCGCTTGCTTCGATCGACGGGTCGGAGTCAGCTGTGACCAATGGCACAACAGATGTATTGCCTGATTGGAGATGGAAGCGGCGATCCTGGAGTGTTCATCCTCAATGTCGTTGCTTCCAGAACGACTTGGGTTCGCTGACAATGGTCGCGTCGGCGACCTGCCGCTGACAGACACCACACCGAAGGGAGGGAGCGGCGTCTCGCTGTACGGGGACATGCCGCGAGCCAAGGTGAGTGACCTTCCGCGCCGCGCAGTCGCGCGATCGGCCAAGTTGGCGGCTCTGCCGATCGGATTCGCCGGCCGTACCGCCCTCGGGCTGGGAAAACGGATCGGAGGAAAGCCCGCGGAGATCGTCGCCCAGGAGATCCAGCAGCGTACCGCCGAACAGATCTTCAAGGTTCTCGGAGAGCTCAAGGGCGGGGCGATGAAGCTCGGCCAGGCGCTGTCCATCTTCGAGGCCGCGCTGCCCGCGGAGGTCATCGGCCCCTACCGCGCGACCCTCACCAGGCTCCAGGACGCCGCTCCGCCGCTGCCCGCCAAGACCGTGCACAGGGTTCTCCTCGAACAGCTCGGCGACGACTGGCGGGAGAACTTCCGGTCGTTCGAGGACCACCCGACCGCCGCGGCGTCGATCGGGCAGGTGCACAAGGCCGTCTGGCACGACGGCAGGACGGTCGCGGTCAAGATCCAGTACCCCGGAGCGGGCAAGGCGCTGCTCTCCGACTTCAACCAGCTCGCCAGGCTCGGCAAGCTCTTCGGGGTGCTGCTTCCCGGCCTCGACATCAAGGCCGTCCTCAGCGAGCTGCGAGAGCGGGTGGCCGAGGAGCTCGACTACCTGCGTGAGGCGGAGGCGCAGCACGCCTTCGCCCTGGAGTTCAAGGACGACCCCGACTTCCTGATCCCGGACGTCATCGCCGCCAACGAGCAGGTGCTCGTCTCCGAGTGGGTGGACGGCGTCCCGCTGTCGCGGATCATCTCCGAGGGGACCAAGGAGCAGCGTGACCGGGCCGGGCTCCAGCTCGTTCGTTTCCTGTTCTCCTCGCCGGCCCGGGTGGGCATGCTCCACGCGGACCCGCATCCGGGAAACTTCCGGATCGTCGAGGACGGACGGCTGTGCGTGCTCGACTTCGGCGCCGTCAACCGGCTGCCCGACGGTTATCCCCCCGCCTTCGGGAAACTGACCCGCATCTTCAACAACGGCGACATGGGGAACGTGGTCCAGGGACTGCGCGACGAGGGGTTCATCCTCCCCCACATCGAGATCGACCCCGAGGCGCTGCGGGCCTTCCTCGCCCCCTACGTGGAGCCGACGGCGGTGGAGGAGTTCACCTTCAGTCGCGAGTGGCTGCAGGAGCAGGCGGCCACGGTCACCGACCTGCGCCCGAGCAACGTGGCGCGCCAGCTCAACCTGCCGGTGTCCTATGTCCTCATCCACCGGGTGCACGCGGCCGGGCTCGGCGTGCTCTGCCAACTCGGCGCCACCGCCCGTTTTCGCGAAGAGGTGATCCGCTGGGTTCCCGGCTTCGCCGAGGAGGATCCGCAGGAGCAGGCGGTCGCCGCGAGCTGAGACATCCCTTCCCCACCATCCGTTCCCCACCGCCCCTTCCCTTTCCGGCCCCTTTTTCAGCTTTCTCACCGTGGTTCCGTGGCCGACGGCCTCGGGCTCTGGCAGCGCGCCGGAAAACCCCGCGCCCGGCGCACGGAAAAGGGGCCTCCCGCGCGACGACAGGGCCCGCCCACTCCGCGCCCGGCCCATGGAAAAACTCCGCGCCCGGAAAAGGGGCGCGTCCCGCACGAGAACAGAGCCGGTCCCGTTTTCACGCCCGGCGCACGGAAAACGGAAAAGGGGTGGCCCGGGTGGGGCCACCCCTTCGGGGTCGGTTCTCAGCGGTCAGACGCTCCGGGGTCCTCGGCGGTCGGACAGCTGTGGCCTCTCGGCGATCAGCCGAGGTCAGACAAGCCGCAGAAGCGCGTGACGCAGGCGTGAGGAGGCGCGTTCCGCGTCACGGCGGGCACGCCTCAAACGCAGGATGCCATTCACACGACGCTCCTCCTCCGCCTCCCGGTGGAGGGTTCGTATTCGGTCCCGAACCAGTTCTTGTTGCATAGAGAGGGTGTCGAGACCGAAGGAGCTGGTGCTGTTGAGGTAAGTCATCGGAAGTGGTCCTTTCGGGAACGCCTTGATGGTTCTGGTTGATCGGGTGTTGCCGGTCAGGCAGCGACCGGAGTCTTGCGGGGACGGCCACGCGGGCGCTTCCGCGGGACGATCGCGCCCCGCAGGATGAGCTCGCCGCCCCAGACGCCCCAGGGCTCCTCGCGCTCGAGCGCGCGGGCCAGGCAGGCCTGCTGGATCGGGCAGCCTCCGCAGAGCGCCTTGGCGAACTCCACATCCTCCGGAGACTCTGCGAACCAGAGGTCGGGGTCGGTACGACAGGGGATTGCGGCTTCGTCGATCAGGTCCATGATCGTCTGGGCCCCCATCTGCTTCACCTCTCAGTTAGGTGTTGATCTTCGGTTACCTCTGGGTGGGGGGACAGGAATAACGCGGACAAACAAGAAGGCCGCGGATCCTGGTGTGGATCCGCGGCCTGGAGGCTCTTTCTCTCGGTCAGATTATGACCGGAGGTCGCCTCCAGGGGTGCGGACCACGCCATCCACCATTTGCGGTGTGCTTGGTCGGTGCATAGCCGCCGGCCTCAGGAGCCGGAACAGCCTCGACACCCGTCGCCGCGAAGGCGATGGGCAGACGGCTGGCCAGAACCTGGGTCCGGGCAGACTGACGCTGCTGGAGCTGGATGTCCTGCTGAACCTGGATGTCCTGCTGGAGCTGGGTTTCCCGTCGCAGTCGGGCAGCCGGATCGGCCGAGAGGACGACATGGCGGCCATGGGACAGGGGCATGCCGAGGCGCATGGAAGTAAGCCCGAACTGGGAGGACATCAGTATCTTCTTCACCGCGGACTCACCTCCATTCGTGGATCGTCGGACAGGAGTGTCCGACTTGCTTGACCATGACCCTAAACCCCGGTTGCGGGGAGGGGCAACATATTTTCTACCTGCAGTTTTACAACTGACTCACGCGAATCAGGGCCTCCTGGACCACCGACACGGCCAACTCACCGGAACGGGTGAACATCTCTCCCCTGGCCAGCCCCCGCGCGGTGCCCGACCAGGGCGACTCCTGGGCGTACAGCATCCAGTCGTCCACGCGGAAGGGACGGTGGAACCACATCGCGTGGTCCAGCGAGGCTCCGGCGACGTTCGGGGTTCCCCAGGCCTGGCCGTGGGCCAGCAGCACGGTGTCCACCAGGGTGAAGTCGGAGGCGTAGGCGGCGAGCACGACGTGCAGCAGCGGGTCGTCGGGCAGCTCGGCCTCGTAGCGGAACCAGACGTTCGTCGTGGGGCGGCTCAGCGAGGGGTCGTGCAGGGCCTCCAGGGGGACCGGGGTCGCGTAGCGCGCGTCGAGGGGGCGCTGCCGGGCCAGCCACTCCCGCCACGGGGACTCCTGCCCCGCGGCCCCGGCCGCCTCGCGCACCCGCTCGTGGAAGGGCGCGATGTCCTCGGGAGCGGCCGCCTGCGGCATCACCGCGGCCTGGTGCTCCAGACCGGGCTCCTCAATGTGGAAGGAGGCCGACATGGTGAATATCGCCTTGCCGTGCTGGATGGCGACGACTCTTCTGGTGGTGAAGGAACGGCCGTCGCGGACGCGCTCCACGTTGTAGACGATCGGGATCGCCGGATCGCCGGGGCGGATGAAGTAGGCGTGCAGCGAATGGACGCGACGGTCGTCCTGAACCGTCCTTCCCGCCGCCACCAGCGCCTGGGCCGCCACCTGGCCGCCGAAGACCCGCTGGATGTGCTCGTCGGGACTGCGGCCCCGGAAGATGTCGAGCTCGATCTGTTCCAGGTCGAGCACATCGAGCAGCTCCTTGAGCGCCTCGTTCACACGTCCTCCGTCCGGTCTGCGGCCGCACGGCAGAGAGCGAACACCGCCTCGCCGTACCGGTCCAGTTTGACGCGTCCGATGCCGGTGATCGCCAGCAGGTCCTGTTCACAGGTCGGCGCGCGCTCGGCGATGGCCTGGAGGGTGACGTCGGTGAAGACCACGTAGGTCGGGATCTTGGCCTCCTTCGCCACCGCGGTACGCCAGGCCCTGAGGCTCTCCAGCAGGGCCTCGTCGTAGTCGGCGGGGCAGGTGGCGCATCTGCCGAGCTTCTGCTCGGCGGCGACGGCGAGGGTCTTTCCGCAGATCCGGCAACTCACCGGCGCGGCGACCTGGCGGCGTTCCGCGGGAGACGGAGAGGAAGGAGAGGTACGGCGCTGCGGCGCGGAACGGCCGGTGAGGCCGTCGAGGAAGCGGGAGGGCTTCCTCGACCTGCGGCCGCCCGGCGAGCGCGCCAGCGCCCACGACAGCGCCAGGTGTGCCCTGGCCCGGGTGACGCCGACGTACAGCAGGCGACGCTCCTCCTCGATCTGGTCGGGCGTCTCGGCGTAGATGATCGGCATCATGCCGTCGGTGACGCCGACCAGGAAGACCGCGTCCCACTCCAGGCCCTTCGCGGCGTGCAGCGACGCCAGCGTCACGCCCTCGACGGGCGGCGCGTGCTGCTCGCCGGCCCGCCGTTCCAGCTCCGCCACGAAGGCGGCCAGGTCCGCGCCCCGCGTGGCCAGGTCCTCCGCGAGGTCGGCGAGGGCCTTGAGCGACTCCCACTTCTCGCGGGCCTTGCCGCCGCCGGGCGCCTCGGGGGTGAGGCCGATGCCGGAGAGGATGTGGTGGACGGTCGGGGCCAGTTCGTCGTCACGGGCGGCGGAGCGGGCCGCGCCGCGCAGCAGCACGACTGCGTGGCGGACCTCGGGGCGTTCGAAGAACCGGTCGGCGCCGCGCAGCAGGTAGGGGACGCCCGCGTTGGCGAAGGCCTGCTCGTAGGCCTCGGACTGGGCGTTGACGCGGAAGAGCACGGCGATCTCGCGGGCGGGCACCCCGCTGTCCGTGAGGGCGCGCACCGCACGCGCCACCCCCTCCGCCTCCGCTTGCTCGTCGTCGTACTCGGTGAAGACGGGCTCGGGGCCGTCGGGGCGCTGGGCGATCAGGGCGAGCTTGTGCGGCGTCCTCGACCGGTCGAGGAGCCGGTTGGCCAGGGAGACGACCTGGGGGGTCGACCGGTAGTCGCGGACCAGCTTGATCACGGTGGCGTCCGGGTGCTCGACCGGGAAGCCGGTCAGGTATCTGGGCGTCGCGCCGGTGAAGGAGTAGATCGTCTGGTTGGGGTCGCCGACCACGCACAGGTCGTCGCGCCCGCCGAGCCAGGTGTCCAGCAGGAGCTTCTGCAGCGGGTTGACGTCCTGGTACTCGTCCACGACGAAGTAGCGGTACTGCTGGCGGATCTGCGTGGCCACCTCGCGGTGCTCGGTCATCACCGCCGCGGTGAGTTCGAGGATGGTCTCGAAGTCGACCAGGTGCCGGTCGCGGCGGAGGGTCTCGTAGGCGTCGTAGAGCCGGAAGACCTCCTCGGCCGGCACCGGCGGGGTCCTGCCCGCCTTCCTCGCGGCCTCGGCGTAGTCCTCCGGGCCGATCTGGGTGGCCTTGGCCCACTCGATCTCGGAGGCGATGTCCCGCAGTTCGGACCGGTCGGGGTTCTTCCTGACGGAGCGGCAGGCGTCGATCAGCAGCGGCAGCTTCGACTCGATCACCTTGGGCGGATCGCCGCCGATGACACGCGGCCAGAAGTAGGTGAGCTGGCGCAGCGCGGCGGCGTGGAAGGTGCGGGCCTGCACCGCCGGCGTGCCGAGCTCGCGCAGCCTCTGCCTGAGCTCGCCCGCGGCGCGTGTGGTGAACGTCACGGCCAGCACGCTCTGGGCCTCGACCGCACCGCTGCGCACCGCGTGGGCGATGCGGTGGGTGATCGCCCGCGTCTTGCCCGTCCCCGCTCCGGCGAGCACGCAGACCGGGCCGCGCACGGCCTCGGCCACCTCCCGCTGCTCGGGGTCCAGCCCCGCCAGGACGTCGTCGAACTGCACGGAGACTCCTTACACGGGTTGAACAGGCCGGACGGAAACATCCTTCCAGCCGGTGGCCAAGCATCGCCCATTCTGGCAACATGCCGCCGTCAACCTATGTCGTTCCCGAAGATGCGTAAAAAGGGCGGTTCCTCCACAATGGTGACCGATCTGAGCTCGGGGGAAGGAAGAGACCTGTGAGAACCGCGGTGACCGTGAGTACTCTCGCCCTGGCGGCGTTGGTGATCGGGCCCGCGGCGTTGCAGGCGACTTCGGCCGCGCACGCCCTCTCCGCTTCCCCGCAGCCGGTGGGCACGTCGCAGGAGGGCGGGGAGAACACGGCCTCGCCCGACAAGACGCCGCTGTGGGCGGAGATCGTCTCGTCCGCGAAGGCGGGCGCGCAGGCGGGCCAGGCAGGCAAGGCCGGGAAGGCCGGCACCTCGGCGAAGACGGGGACCGCGGACACGGCGGAGACTGCGGGCACGGCGGAGACCGCGGGCGCGGCCGGCACGGCGGGGACGTCGGCGCAGACGGCGAAGACGGCGAAGGCCGATCCCACCGCGACGCCGACTCCGACCTCGACCTCGACCTCGAAGGCGACCTCGACCGCCAAGCCGAAGAAGCCGACCCCCACCTCGTCGCCGGCTCCGACGGACAACCCCCTGCTCCAGGGAACCGTCATCAACACCGTCGCGTACGGCCCGCACGCCCGCCAGCGGATGGACGTCTGGCACCAGACCGACGGTCTCAAGCGACCCGGCGTCTTCCTGATCCACGGCGGCTGGTGGTCCTCCGGCGACAAGAAGTACATGACCGAGATCACCAAGAGCTACGCCGAGCAGGGCTACACGGTCTTCAACATCAACTACCGCCTCTCCGGTGAGGCGGCCTGGCCCGCCCAGCGGGTCGACGCGCTGGACGCCATCGCCACCGCGCGCAGGCACGCCTCCCTGTGGTCCTTCGACCCCAACAACTACGTGGTCGTCGGCTTCTCCGCGGGAGGCCACCTGGCCGCCGCCGTCGGAACCTACGGGGACGGGCTGCCGGGGCTGCGCGGGGTCGTCGGCATCTCCCCGGTGACCTCGCCGATGCTCGCCTACGAGGAGGGCGGCACCGACGTCTTCGACCTCAACAAGCGCAAGCTGCGCGAGGCGGCCATCCAGCTCGCCGGGGGCTGCGAGCCCGCCAAGTGCCCGAAGATCTGGGCCAGCATGGAGGTGTCGCGGCACGCGAGCCGTGGCGACGTGCCGGAGCTGGCCGTGCACTCGGAGGAGGAGTTCGTCCCCGTCGAGCACAGCCTCCAGCTCAAGGAACGCCTGCGCTCGTTCGGCGTGGGCATGACGGTGCTGACCGAGCCCGGCATCGAGCACAGCGCGCCGATGTACCGGCTGCCCGGCGTGGCCGAGAGGGTTCAGGACTGGGTCGCCGGAAAGCTCCTCTGAGCGGCGGGAAGATGAATGGCTCTCACTTTGTTGGCAATGAGCGCTGCACATCTCACGACATGAGGGGATAGTCCACAAATGGCGCTGACGGTTTACACCACCACCTGGTGCGGCCCCTGCAAGCGGCTCAAGAGCCAGCTCACCCGTGAGGGGATCTCCTACCGGGAGATCGACATCGAGCAGAACCCCGACGCCGCTCAGTTCGTCATGAGTGTCAACAACGGCAACCAGACCGTGCCGACCGTCCTGTTCGAGGACGGCACGGCCGTGACCAACCCCTCGGTGATCGAGGTCAAGGCCCGGCTCAACGCCTGATCACCAGTCTCCTGTGAGCGGCTCGCCGTACCAGGTCTCGATCAGTCTTCGGGCGATCGAGACCTCGGACGGCAGACGCACCTCGCCGCTGTCCAGCGCGGCCCGCAGCTCGGCGCGGCTGAACCAGCGGGCCTCCGCGATCTCCTCCGGGTCGAGCGCGAACTCCGTCGAGACCGCCCGCGCGAAGAAGCCGAGCATCAGGCTGCGCGGGAAGGGCCACGGCTGGCTGCCGAGATAGCGGGCGTCGACGACGCGCACGCCGACCTCCTCGGCCACCTCCCTGGCGACGGCGTGCTCCAGCGACTCACCCGGCTCGACGAACCCGGCGAGCACGGAAAGGCGCCCCTCCGGCCACTGCGGCCCCCGGGCCAGCAGGCACCGGTCCTCGTCGTCGTGGACGAGCATGATCACCGCGGGGTCGACCCTCGGGAAGTGCTGGCTGCCGTCCTCGAGACAGGCTCGCACGTGCCCGCCGGCCCGCACCTCGGTACGGCTGCCGCACCGCGGGCAGAACTCGTGGGTGGCGTGCCAGGCCTCAAGGGCGACCGCGTAGACCAACAGCCCGGCGTCCAGGTCCTCCAGCAGCGAGCCGACCTGGCGCAGCCCGACGGCGACGGCCTCCCCCTCCCGCAACGCCGACAGGGCGACGGGCGCGACGATCCGCCCCGCCGAGCCCGGGTGCTCGGCGTCCGCCAGTGAGGCCGCGACGGCGAAGTAGGCGATGCCCTCGGCGTCCACGCCGAGCAGGTAGCGCTCCCCCTTGGGCGCCTCGGCCGTCGGCAGCAGGACCAGCGCGACTCCCTCTCCTCGCCGCCGGACCAGCGCCTGCCCGTCGTCGACGACCACGACCCGGGTCGCGCCGTCGGCCCACGCGCGTTCGAGCCACTCCGCGTCGCCGCGCAGCAGCGCCGAGCGGTCGATGGCGCCGCGCGCGAGCAGCAGCGGTCCCAGTAGTCCTTCTCCTGTGGTGATTTCCACGCCGTCCCCGCTTCCCAGACCGACTGGCCATCCTATGCCGCAGGAAACGACCGCCCTTCCCGGGTCTCACCCAGCGCCGCCTTCGACGGCCGGGGGCCGTCGACCCGGCGGTCGTGGACGCCCCTCGGCGAGAACGGATGTGAGATCTCGTGCCTCGTTCACGGGGCGGGCGTATACGGTGAATACCCGATCACATCAGCGAGATGATCTCCATGCAGCTAGGATGCACCGAGTTAGGTTAGGCTTACCTGATTATCGGGGGTCTGCATTGCGGCTGTACCTCACCGCGCTCAAGCCGACAGACTCGGTCACCGACGGGTTCCTCCCGGCCGCGCGGGCGCTGGGCTGCGACGTCACTGTACTGACCGACCGGCCCGAGCGCCATCTGGACTCGGGAGCCGAGGTGCTCGGATGTGACGTCCGCGACGCCCGCGCGGTGATCGACGTCATCGCGCACCACCACGCGCCGGACGCCGTCTTCTCCAACTCCGACCACCTGCAGGCGGAGACGGCCATGGCCGCCGCGTACTTCGGCCTGCCCGGCAAGGACTGGCGGGCCTGCGTCGCCGCGAAGAACAAGGCGCTCACCCGCAGGCGCCTCGCGGCGGCGGGCGTGGAGACCGTCCGCTCGGCGCGGCTCGCGCCGGGCGACCCCGCGCCCGCGGACATGCCGTTTCCCCTGGTCGTCAAGCCTCGCGAGGGCGTCGCCAGCGAGGACGTCGTGCTGGTGCGGGACGAACGCGAGCTCGCCGTGGCGCTGCGGGAGATCCGGGAGCGGCGTCCCGGCGAGGCGCTGGTCGTCGAGGAGTACCTCGAAGGTCCCCTGCACACGCTGGAGACGCTCGGCGACGGCGGCGAACCGCTGGTGCTGGGCGGGTTCAGGACCACCCTCGGGCCGCTGCCGCACTTCGTCGAGGAACGGCTCGACTGGGAGCCGCCGCCCGCGCGGGAGCACGTGCTGCGGGCGCTCTCCGCGCTGGGAGTCGGCTTCGGCGCCTGCCACACCGAATACGTGATGACGCAGGCGGGCCCCAGGATCATCGAGGTCAACTACCGGGTGATCGGCGACCACTGCGACTTCCTCCTCGGCGACCTGCTGGGCGTCCCGCTGTTCGAGCGCGTCCTCGGCGTCCATCTGGGAGCCCCGGCCGGAGACCTGGGAGACGTCCGGGGACACGGGACCGCGCTGAGCGTGGTCGCCGGCAGGCGGGGAACCGTGGTCGCGTCGCCGGGGACGGTCGTGCCCGCCCCCGGCGACCCGGTCAGGATCTGGCACAGACCGCTGCGCGCCGTGGGCGACCGCGTGGAGCCGAACAACACCAACCGCGACTACCTGGGCGTCGTGCGCGCGATCGGCCCCGACAGGGCGAGCGTCGACGCGGCGGTGGCGGCCTTCGAGACGGACGCCCCATGGGTGATCGCGTGATCGGCGGCGACCGCGCGGCCGGATGGGGTGGCGGAGACGACGGCGGCCACGCGGCCGGCGGGGGCGTCGGGAGCGGGCGGGAGCCGTACCTGGCCTCCCGCGTCCTGGACGCGCTGCTGCGCGAGGACTACGGCGGTCTGGCCGGGCGGATGACCAGGGGCAAGGACGGCGTCGCACTGATCCTGCCCGGCGGGCGCAGGGTGAGGCTCGTGCCGGGTTCGCTGTTCCAGGACTTCGTGGTCGCCCCCGAGGAGACACTCGGCCTGCGGGAGGTCCTGCTGGCGCTGGAGGAGGTCTCCGCGCCCGCCGACGGCCCCGGGGTCGAGGCGTTCGCCCGGGAGTGCGGGGAGGCTCTGCGCGCCCTCGACCTCCACGACGCGCACCGCGACAGGGTCCTCGCCAGGCTCCGCCACGGGACGCCCGCGGAATCCGCCACCCGCTACGAGACGCTGGCCGCCTTCGTCGACCACCCCGTCTACCCGACGGCCCGGTGCAGAACCGGCCTGTCCGACGACGACCTGACGGCGTACGCGCCCGAGTTCGCGCCCTCCTTCGAGCTGCGCTGGGCCGCCGTGCCCAGGGAACGGGCCGCGGGGGCGGAGATGCCGGGCGCGCCGGAGTTCGCCGCCGTCGGGCTGCCCGCGTCCCTGGCGGCGACACACGTGCTGTTCCCCGTGCACCCGCTCACGGTTCCCCTGGTCGAGGAGATCCCGTGGGCGACGCCGGGGCCGAAGCCGTACCTCGGGGTCACCCCGACGCTGTCGACGCGCACGGTGGCGATCGACGCCGGCACCCACGTGAAGCTGCCGCTGCCCACCAGCACCCTGGGGATGCGCAACCGGCGCTCGATCAGGCCGGGCACGCTGGCCGACGGGGCGCGGGCCGAGCTGCTGCTGCGCGAGATCCCCCATCCCGGGGTGCTCCTGGCCGACGAACAGACCTACGGCCACGCCGGGCACGAGTATCTCGGCTGGCTCGTCCGCCGCCTGCCGCCCGGCGAGATCGTCCCGGTCGCCGCGCTGCTCGCGCCCGCGCCGGGCGGCGGACGCGTCGTCGAGGAGCTCGCGGGACGCTGGTACGGAGGGGACGTGGCGCGGCTGCTCGGGGAGTATCTCCGGCTGCTGTTCGGCTTCCACGTGCGTCTCTTCGTCCGGTACGGCACGGCCCTCGAGACCCACCAGCAGAACCTCTCGCTGGTGCTGGGAGACGGCCCGCCCCGGCTGCTGGTCAAGGACAACGACGGGCTGATGACCTCTCCGGGACGCCTGCGGGCCGCGGGCCTCACGGTGCCCGATTTCGCCGACGAACGGATGCTGACCGACGACCCGCACGCGCTCGCCGACATGTTCGTGACCATCACGCTCCACCTGGCCGCCGCGGCGGTGGCCTTCGGCGCGCTGCCGCCCCCGCACGCCTGCGCGCTGCTGCGCCACGCGCTCGGGGAGGCGCTGAACGAGCACGGAGACGACCCGATGGCCAGGCTGCTGCGGGCCAGGACCCTCGACGCCGCCAGGCTCGTCGGGAAATCGATGATCACCGCGGGAACCCTGGTGGACAAGGCGCGCACCGGGGCGCGCGACGTGAACAAGTTCTACGGCACCAGCGGCCCGAACTACCTGCGCCAGCCCCCTCATGCCATCCAGAACATGACCATGCGAAGGACGCCATGACCAGCCTCGCACTCGACTCCTGCCCCGCCGCCCTCGCCGAGGAGGCGTCGGTCGCGGCGCTGCTGCGCTGCTGCGTCAGGGAGGTGGCCGGGCCGCGCGGGCAGGTCTGGCAGGCCGAGCCGTACGTGCTGCTGCGCGTGGCGGACACCCTGCTGCGGGTCAGGACGCACGGCGGGCTCGCGCTCCGCTTCGACGGCCCGCCCGAATGGCTGGAGCACGGGTGCTGGCAGCCGCTCGGCGCCGACCGGCTCGTCGGGCTCGTGGAGGCGGAGCTCGGCGGAACGGAGCTCGGCGAAAGGAACGAGGAGTTCGCCGCCCAGGTGGGCGCGAGCCGGGAGGCCATGGCGGCGCTGCTGGCCGCCAGACGGGAGACCCCCGCCCCCGCCGACCCGTGGCTGGCCTCGGAACAGGGACTGGTCCTCGGACACCCGTTCCATCCGAGCCCCAAGGCCCGTGACGGCGAGGGCTGGCTGCGCTACGCCCCCGAGGCGCACGCGAGCTTCCCGCTCAGACTGCTCGGCGTCCGCGACGACGTGCTGGCGGAGGCGGGCGAGACCGGCGCGCTCGACGACCTGGGTCCCGCGCCCTCCGGCTACTCGCCCCTGCCCGCGCATCCGTGGCAGCTCGACCTGCTCGCGGCGGAGCTGGCCGCGCCGCTGGCCGACGGGCGGCTGATCGACCTGGGGTACGGCTCCCGCCCGGCGATCCCCACCTCGTCGGTCCGCACGGTCTACGAGCCGAGGATCGACCGGTGCCTGAAGTTCAGCCTGGACGTGCGGATCACCAACTGCGTGCGGAAGAACTCCTGGTACGAGCTGGCCGGGGCGGTCGAGCTGACCCACCGCCTCGGACCGGTCTTCGAGGACCTGTCGGCCGTCTTCCCCGGAACCCGCTGGCTCGCCGAACCCGGCTACCGCTCCGCCGAGCTGGGCACCCGGCTCCTGGAAGGGCTCAGTGTGATCATCAGAACCAGCCCGTGGTCGGTCTGCACACCGGGGGTGACCCCCCTGCTGAGCGGCGCGCTGGCCGTCCCCGGCGCCCCGCCCCCGGACCCCGTGCGCTGGTGGCGCGCCTACGTGGAGCACGTGGCGCTGCCGGTGCTGGAGGCCTACCTGAGCCACGGCGTGGTGCTGGAGCCCCACCTGCAGAACGTCCTGGTCGGCGTGGACACGTCGGGACTGCCCGTTGAGGCGATCTTCCGCGACCTGGAGGGCACCAAACTCGTCGCGGGACGGCACGACCTGTCGGGGCTGCCGGGACGGATCGCGGAGGCCCTCACCTACGATCCCGGCAGGGGCTGGGACCGGGTGGTCTACTGCCTGATGGTCAACCACCTCTCCGAGATCGCCGCCTCCCTCGCGGGGCGCGAGTCCACCAGGGAGCTGTGGGCGGTCGCCGGGGAGGTGCTGACCGGATACGCCGCCCCCAGGGGATGGCCGCGACCGCTGGCCGACCTGCTGGCCGGGGCGCCGCTGCCCGCCAAGGCCAACCTCTCCGTCAGATGGGCGCGCTCGGCCGACCGCTCCGCCGGGTACGTCCCGGTCGCCAACCCGCTGGCGGTGCTGTCGTGATCCCGGATGAACTGCCCGCCTACGTCTACGACCTCGCCTCACTCGACGCCCACGCGGCGGCCGTACGGGCCGCCCTGGGAGAGGTGGAGCTCTACTACGCCGTGAAGGCCAACCCCGACTCCCGGCTGCTGCGGGTGCTCGCCCGGCACGTGGACGGCTTCGAGGTCTCCTCGGGCGGGGAACTGGCACACGTGCGCTCGCTGTTCCCCGACATCCCCGTGGCCATGGGCGGTCCGGGCAAGACCCGCGCCGAGCTGGCGGCCGACGTCACCCGCCTGCACGTGGAGAGTCCCGGTGAGTTGCGCCGCCTGCTGGAGACCGGACACCCCGCCGACGTGCTGCTACGGGTCAACCTCGACGTGCCGGTGACCGGGGCGTCGCTGGCCATGGGCGGCGGAGCGACCCCGTTCGGCATGGACCCCGACGGGATCGCCGAATGCCTGGCCCTCCTGGCCGACCGGCCAGGCCGGGGCGCCGTACGGCCGCGCGGGATCCACGCCCACCTCGCCAGCGGGCTCGACGCCCCCGCGCTGCTGGAGCTCGCGCGGGCCGTACTCGCATGCGCCAGGGAACTGGGCGTCTCGGAGGTCAACCTCGGCGGGGGCATGGCGGTGTCCTACGCCGATCCCGACACACGGTTCGACTGGCGCTCCTACGGTGAGGGCCTGGCGGAGCTGCGCCGTCAGGGAGAGGTGCTGCGCGTCGAGCCGGGACGGGCGCTGACCGCCTACTGCGGGCGGTACGTGACCCGGGTGATCGACGTGAAACGGGTCCACGGCGAGCTGTTCGCGGTGGTCGCGGGAGGCACCCACCACCTGCGCACGCCCGCCGCCAAGGGCCACTCCCAGCCCCTGTCCGGCGACCTCCCCGAGGGGGAGCCGATCACGATCGTCGGCCAGCTCTGCACGCCCAAGGACGTCCTGGCCCGCCGTGTGCCGGTGAGCCTGGCCGTCGGAGACGTCGTGGAGTTCGCCATGGCCGGGGCGTACGCCTGGAACATCTCCCACCACGACTTCCTGATGCACCCGGAGCCCGGCTTCCACTATCTGTGACCCGCCCCCCTCTCCCCTGTCTGTCCTATCTGTGCCCTGGGCCGCACACCCCCTCGGAGGTGTGGGCGGCGGCGTTCGCGGAGCCGATCGGAGCGACCGCGAGCGCCGTCGCCGACAGCGCGCCGACCATGAAGAGCCGGGTGATCCTGACACCCATCTCACGAGCCTTTCTGTCGAGAGCGGCTGTGTCCGCCGCCACGGCGAGCAGAGTGGCCCAGAGGGCTTCACGTTCCCTGTACGGCGGAGCCTGCCTTCGGCGAAACCGCCCACCGGTCGAAAAGGAAATGTGAAGCCGCAGCTCACCTGGCTTCACACCGGCCGTCGAGCACCCTGTCGGCCAGGCGACGCCTCTCGTCCGCCACCGGTCAGGCGCACGTGACCGTGTGGGACGCGACCGGTGTCTCGTACTCCTTGCCCTTGTGCGTCACCGTCAGCTTCCACTGGCGGGTCTCGGTGTTCGAGACCTTCCAGGGGTAGATCAGCGAGCGTGTCTCGAACTCGTCTCCCCTGAAGCTGACCCCGCCCCGTGAGCCCCAGTCGGCCCATCGGCCGTCGGCCGTCTTCCTGGCCCACTGGTACACGACGCTTCCGGACAGGCCGCGCGCGATGATCGTGGCACGGTTGTGGACGAAGACTCCCGGTCCCTCACTGCTGCACGCCCCGGCGTGGTCGGGCACCGTCGCGATGAGGGTGAGGTCGCGCTCCTCGCCCGCGCAGGCCGAGCTGTAGTTGAGCGCGGGGGAGACACCGCCGTCGTTGTGGATTTTGATCGCCACGGAGCCGGAGGCGTCCTGCTCCTTCTGCAGGGAGAGTCTGATGACGTCCCACTTCCACGGCCCCGTGCCCGTGGAGGCGGCCTCGTCGGTGAGCTCGATGGGCCTGCCGTTCTTCACCCACTCGTAGGTGATCGTGGCGGGTCCGCGCGGAGCGCTGATCACACCCGAGGCGAGCATCGATATCGGTTGCCCGCACGGTCCGGACCTGGTGCCGGCGTAAGCGATGTCGGTGACCGTCGCGCGTGCCCCGGCGGGGTTGCCGTCCTGGCACCTCACCGTGAAGTCGATCGTGGACTCCGCGACCTTCGGGGTGAGGACCCGGAGCGTGACCGTCCCCGCCTCCCCCTTCTCCACCCGACGGTCGTAGGGGATGACATCCTCCGAGCCGGGCGCGCCGGTGAACGTGAGCACGTCCGAGGGGCCCTTTCCGCCACGGCTGTCGACCCACTCGTACGCCACCTCCGCAGGCACTCTGTCGACCGTCACCTTTCCGGTGAAACGCACCGTGGCAGGACACGGACCGCTGTAATGCTGCGTTTCGGTGGCGGCGGCCGGAGTCGCCACCGGTTGTCCCGAACCGCAGGTGACGGTGTAGTTCGCCCGGGTGGAGACGGCGCCCCCCGGGCCGAGGGTCCGGACGGCTTTCCAACCGCCGCCGCTCGCCGTCACCGTGAGGGAGGCGGAGACGGTACGGCTGCGCCCGGTTCCCGCCCCGAAGTCCGCGTACTGCAACGGGCCCTCGCCCGTGAGGCTGTCCACCCACCGGTAGGCGACCCGCGCGGGCACCCTGGAGACCTGCAGGGTGGCGGTGAAACCGACGGTCGCCGGACAGGCACCCGAGTGGCTCGACGGTGTCGCGGTGACCGAGGCGGCTGTGCGCACCGGGTCGGTCCGGGAACCGGGCGGTAGCGGGTGGCCGCCGTCGTAGACCGGCTCAAGGCCACCGCACTTCACGGAGAACGCCGCCTTACCGGAAAGTTTGGGCTTGACGCCGAAGAAACGTATGGCCTGCCACCCCTTGGTGTCCTTGTCGAACACCTGCCGGTCCCGGACGACCACCGTCTTTCGGCCCTGGACTTTGAGCGTTCTCACCGGTGCCCGCGTGCCGTCGGAGCGCCCCCAGTGATAACGGACGACGCCCGATCCCTTGACGGTGATTCTGGCCGAGAACTCCACGACGACCGGGCACTTGCCCGTGTGTCGCGCGGGCGAGGCCTTCACCCTCGTCACCGAGACCCTGACTTCGGCCTCCGCGCCCGCCGGAAGCGCGGGGAGCCCCATTCCCAGAACCAACGCCAATCCCAGTAACCACTGCAACGCTCTCAAACCCACCCCTTTCTCCAGAAAGCCCCATGATCACCTAACGTGGAGACGCGCACGACAGGAACCGGTGTTTTCCTCGCCGAGCTCACCGGCACCGGAATGGGTTCACCGTTTTCACGTCGCGTTTCCGAAACGGAACAACGGTCGTCGCCGACAATCGACGTCGACATGCCCATTCGCGGGTTCGCGGGTTCGCGGGTTCGCGGGTTCGCGGGTTCGCGGGTTCGCGGGTTCGCGGTGGAGGGTGACCGCGAGTCCGGCTCCGGCGAGCTCGTCGGAAGCGTCGTCGGGTCCGCCGTAAACCAGGTGCGCCGAGACGTCCGGCGCGGGCAGGATGACGGCCATGGTCGCAGCCGGGGGAACCGACGCCCACGAAGCCGACGCCCACGGAGCCGACGCGGACAGCCCGCACGCGCCCGGATGCCTGATCGTCTCGGGGCTCCCCGGGGCGGGCAAGACCACGGTGTCCCGACTGGTGGCGGCGCGGTTTCCCCGATCGGCTCGCATCGACGGCGACGACGTCGCCAACATGATCGTCAATGGCCGGGTCCGCGTCGACCATCCCGGTGAGGAGTCCAAACGGCAGCTGCGGCTTCGAGCCCGCAACATCTGCGTGCTGGCAGGCAGCTTCGCCGAGGACGGGTTCACGCCGGTCATCGACCACGTCGTCCCCGACCGGCGGACGCTGGCCTTCATGGTCGACCGTCTCCGGCCTCTCCCGGTCATGTTCGTCGTCCTCGCGCCGCCGCTCGAGGTGTGCCGCCGCCGTAACCTCGCACGGCACGTCAGGGAGCGCGTCGACTTCGACTTCGGCCCGCTCGACCGGTCGATGCGCGACGAACTGGACGGAGTCGGCTGGTGGCTGGACACCGCCGACATGACGCCCGAGGCCACCGCCGCGGCCATCGCGGCCCACGCCCGCCGACGAGCCCTCGTCGCGACCTGAACGCCTCCTCCCGCCGCCTGCCCCTGGATCCTCGGAGGTCCACGCATCGTGTGGTCGTGGAGTTCGGGACCTGATTCAGGGGGGCGCGGCGGAGAGACGAGGGACACGGCCCGAGCACGACCGGCTCAGGAGGGTTACCCGCGAGACGGGAGGGTTCAGCCGATCGTGGGGACCGACTCGATGAGGGCCGTCAGGCCGCGTTCGTCGAGGAGGTTGACCGGGCGGACCGTCTCGTTGAGGCGGACGTAGTGGAAGGCGGCGCTGACCTGGTCCAGGGGGACGGCGGCCAGGTGGGACCAGGCCAGGCGGTAGGCGGCGAGCTGTACGGCCGCCGCGGCCTCGGCCTTCTTTCCCCTGGGACGTTGCCCGGTCTTCCAGTCGACGACCTCGTAACCGCCGCCGGGAATCTCGAAGACCGCGTCCATCCGGCCTCTGACCAGCCTGTCGGCGATCATCGTCTCGAACGGGACCTCGATGTCCAGCGGCTCCCTGCCCGCCCACTCGCTCTCCTCGAAGCGCTCGCGCAACTCCTCGAGATGGGCGTCCGCGACCTCCTCCACGTCGTCGGACGAGCCGGGCAGGTCGAGCTCGTCGATCAGCCTCTGCTGGCCCCAGCGGGACTCCAGCCAGCTGTGGAAGGAGGTGCCCCTGCGGGCGAGCGGGGCGGGTTTCCTCGGCACGGGGCGGCGGATCTGGCGGGCCAGGGCCTTCGGGTCGGAGGCCAGGGTGACGAGGGAGGAGACGGTCAGGTGGGTGGGCAGCTCGACCCGGCCGGGACCGCGCCGCCGGTTCAGCTCCCGCTCCCTGAGCAGCAGCTCGATGTCACGCTCCCAGGCCTTCGCCCGCTCCCTGTCCCAGCCGCGCAGCTCTCCCTGCGCCGTGGACCACCCGTCCGCAGGACGCGCCGCCTGCTCTCGACCGTCCGGTTCCTGGGCGTCCGGTTCCTGGGCGTCCCACTGCCGCTCGTCCCGCTCCCGGGCATCCTGCCGACGTCCGTCCCCCTCCCGAGCGTCAGGGAAGGCGGGAAAGTCGTCGAAGCCCGCCAGGTCCTCGGGCTCCACGAGGTCCTCGAAGTCGCCGAAGTCCTCGAAGGACTCGAACTCCTCGGGGAAGGGGACGCCCTCGAAGGGCTCGAAGTCCGGGGGGGCGTCGGGGAAGGGGACGTCCTCGTCCTCGGGAACCCCGGCGACGGAGCCGTCCGCGCCGAGAGCGACCGTGGCGGAGACGTCCGACCGGGAACCCGCCGGGATCGTCCGCCCCGAAGGAGCGGGCCCCGTGGCGGCCAGGGCGGCGAGGGCGGCCTCGACCATGGTCGCGCCGTCCTGTACGGCCTCGTAGCGCAGCCCGTCGGGGGTCACCGGCCATTCGGACTCGGCGGGGTCGGCCAGCAGGGGGTTGGTCGCGCCCTCCTCCGCCTCGGGAGCCCAGGTGGACACCCTGCCGCAGGTGTCGCGGATCTCCATCAGGAAGTCGGAGGGCTCAAGGGGCTTGGACGCGCTGCCCCAGCGGTATCCGGAGGCGATCAGCAGGTAGTGGGCGCGGGTGACGGCGACGTAGGCCAGGCGGCGCTCCTCCATCAGGTCGCGGTCGCGGCAGCGCTCGTCGAACTCGCCCAGCTCGTCCTTGGAGAGCCCGGCCAGCTCGGGCAGGTCGGAGGCGTCGCCGCGCAGCGGGTAGGGCAGCTTGCGCGCGTTCTCCGTCCACTTGGGGCTGACGGCGGGCCTGGCCGGGAACATCGTGCCGACGGTCAGCGTCCCCGCCTTCGACAGCGCCTGGGACATGCCGGGCACCACGACGACCGGCCACTCCAGGCCCTTCGAGGCGTGGATGGTCATCAGCTTTACGCTGTTGCTCTCGCCGACCCGGCCCGCGTCGAGACCGTTCTCCTCCTCGTCGGCGGCCTTCAGGAACGCCAGGAACGCCCCCAGCGTCGGATCCTCCGAGTCTCCGGCGAACCTGGCCGCGGCGTCCAGGAAGGCGTCGAGGTCCGCCCGCGCGGCGAACACGCCGACGGCCGTCCCCCTGGCCGCGACCTCGATGTCCAGGCCGAGCCTGCGCTCGATCTCGGTGATCAGGTCGGGGAGCGGCTGCCCGGTGTGGGCGCGCAAAGTCCGAAGCTCCTGGGCCAGGGCGAGCAGGCGCACCCTGGCGAGGGAGGAGAACAGGTCCTGCCACTCGGGGCGGTCCGGCAGCTCGTCGAGGGCGTCGACCAGGCTGCCGCGCTCCTCCGCCATGTCCGCCACGACCTGGTCCAGCGGGTCGGCCACGACGGAGGGCCCCTCGCGGTGTTCCCTGTTCAGGTCGCGGGCCCGCTCCCCCAGCTCCTTCAGGTCGGCGGGGCCGATCCGCCAGCGGGGGCCTGACAGCAGTCTGACGAGGGCGTCTCCGGCCGTCGGGTCGTAGATCACCCGCAGTGTCGCGACGATGTCCGCGACCTCCGGCACGGTCAGCAGTCCGCCGAGCCCGACGACCTCGACGGGGATGCCCCTCGCCTCGAGGGCCCTGCGCAGCGCGGGGAACTGCGACCGTTTGCGCGCCAGGATCGCCACGTCGTGGGGCTGCAGGCACTGGGGGCCGCCCCAGGAGCTCTGCTTGGCCTTCTTGCGCTCTCCGTCGCCCCACGGAAGGCCGTCGGGGGCGCTCTCGCTCCCCAGCAGTCTGCCGACGCCGTCCGCGACCCACTCCGCCTCGTCGTCGGCGGTCTCGTGGAAGGCGCACACCACCCGGCCCCGCTCGACGCGGTTGCCCCCCGGCACCAGCACCGGCACCTCCCTGGCCTCCAGGCGCAGCGGGATCTGCACCCTGGCCGCGACGTCGAGGACGGCGTCGCCGTTGCGGAAGCTGACCGACAGGCGGCGGACCGGGGCGGTCTCCCCCGAGGGGGTCCTGAAGTCGCGGGGAAAGCGGGTGAGGTTGCCGGAGGACGCGCCGCGCCAGCCGTAGATGGACTGGCAGGGGTCGCCGACGGCGGTCACCGGGTGGCCGCCGCCGAACAGCGAGCGGAGCAGGACGAGCTGGGCGTGGCTGGTGTCCTGGTACTCGTCAAGCAGGACGACGGCGAAGCGGCCCCGCTCGATCTCCCCGACTTCGGCGTGCCTGGCGGCGATGCGGGCGGCCAGCGCCATCTGGTCGCCGTGGTCGACGACCTCGCGGCCGCGCTTGAGCCGTTCGTAGGCCTCGACCAGCGGCAGCAGCTGCTCCCTGGCCCGCTGCGTGGCCAGGGGTCTGCGCTGGAGCTGGACGGGCGTTCCCGGGAGCTCGGCGTACCGTTCGGCGAGCCAGGCGCCGACCTCCCGCACCTCCTGCGGGGTGCGCAGGTGCTCGGCCAGCTCTCCGGCCAGTTCGAGCACGGCGCGGGTGACGGTGGCCGGTCCCCACTCGATCTGCTCCATCGGCCCGTCGTAGCCGCTGACGACCCGTCCCGCGAGCTGCCACGAGACCGCGGGGCTGACCAGGCGCATGGTGGGCTCCAGCGCCTCCCGCAGGGCGTGCTCGGTGACCAGCCTGGCCGCGTACGCGTGGTAGGTCGAGATGGTCGGCTCGCCCTCCAGCAGCTCGGCGGGGACCTGCTCGGCGGCGACCAGGCCGTTGAGCCGCTCGCGGACACGGATCGCCAGCTCTCCGGCGGCCTTCCTGGTGAAGGTCAGGCCGAGCACCTGTTCGGGGCGGACCAGGCCGTTGGCCACCAGCCAGACGACCCGCCCCGCCATGGTCTCGCTCTTGCCCGACCCGGCTCCGGCGACCACGACCATCGGTTCGAGGCCGGCCTCGATCACCTCGGCCTGCTCGGGGGTGGGGGGGAGGATGCCCAGCTTGGCGGCGAGCTGGATCGGGCTCAGCACACCTGGTCTCCGTTCTTGCTGACCGGGCAGCTCGCCCGCACGGCGCAGGTGCGGCAGCCGTCGTTGACCTTGGCCTGGAAGAACGGCCCCGACATGCCGATCGCCACGGTGTCGACCATGTCGCGGGCCCAGCCCGGCTCCGCGTCCTCGGACAGGGGCGTCTGGATCTGCTCCTTGGCGTTCTTCTTGCCCGAGGCGTCGCCCACCTGGACCAGCGCCGCGCCGCCGGGCTCGGTCATCCCGTGCCGCTCGAAGGCGCCGAGAAGCGCGGCGAGCTGGTACACGCCGAGCTGGGGGTGGCGGTCGAGGTCGACGTCCTTGGGGCCGTTCTTGCCGGTCTTGATGTCGATGATCACCGCTCGGCCCTCGCCGTCGCGCTCGACCCGGTCGACCCGCCCCTTGATCTGCACGCCCTCGGAGACCATGGCGGTGAACGCCTCCTCCAGGCCGACCAGCTCCCTGGGGTTCTCCTGGTGCCAGCGGACGAACTTGGAGATCATCTCCTCGGCGACCTTGCGCTGCTTGCGGTTGTACCAGGCGCCGCCGAAGTCCAGCTCGTGCCAGACGTCGTCGAGGCGCTTGCCGAGCGTCTCCTCGGTCGGCATGCCGGTCGCGGCGAGCACGGCCAGCGCGTGGATGACCGTGCCGAGCCCCCTGGCGACGTCGGTGCCGCCCGCTCCGACGGAGGTCTCAAGCAGCCAGCGCAGGCCGCACTTGCTGAAGCTCTCGACCGCGGAGGGCGAGATCCGCACGATGTCGTCGGGCCAGCTCAGCGGGCGGTCGTCGGAGATCGGCGTCAGGGCGTACCAGTCGTTGGGGTGGGCGCCCGGCACCCCGGCCGCGGCGAGCCTGGCCAGGTGCGCGGCGGCGGCCCTGCGGAGCGGGTCGGGCCTGGTCGGGTCGGTGACGGCCGAACGCAGGTCGGCGACCAGGGCGGACATGCTCAGCCAGCGGGAGCGCTCGTCGATGGCCGTCTCCCCGGTCTCGCCGGGGGCCAGCTCGGCGAGGAACCTGGAGGGCCGCTCCTCGGTGTCCTCGCCGCCGACCGCCGTGACGACCAGCCTGCTCCTCGCCCTGGTGGCCGCGACGTAGAACAGGCGGCGCTCCTCGGCCAGGAGCTGGGAGGCGAGCGCGGCGGAGACGGCCGCGGGGTTCTCGTGCTCCGAACCCGCCGCCCTGGCGACCATGTCGTCGGTGCTGAGGATCGACCCGCGCAACCGCAGGTCGGGCCACGCCCCCTCCTGAACCCCGGCGACGACGACCACGTCCCACTCAAGGCCCTTCGAGCGGTGAGCCGTCATGATGCGCACCGACTCGCTGTCGGGGGCGCGTTCGGCGAGGGAGTCGCCGGGGATCTCCTGGGCGACCAGGTCCTCGACGAACACCTCGACGCCCGCGTGCGGCAGCCGGTCGACGAACCTGGCCGCGTGGTCGAACAGCGCGACCACCGCGTCGAGGTCGCGGTCGGCCATCGTGCCCCGGAAACCTCCGGAGACGCTCGTCTCCGTCCACTTGTCGGCCAGTCCCGTGGCGTTCCAGACGCCCCAGAGCACGTCCTCCGCGGTTCCGCCGCGCCGTACGGCCTCGGCGGCGCCCGCGATGAGCCGGGCGAGCCTTTCCGCGGGGAACGCCACGTGCGGCTCGACGCGGACCAGCTCCCGTTCGTCCTTCAACGCGGCGACCAGCAGCTCCCCCGAGGAACGCGGTCCCGAGGCGTCGCGCTCGCCCGTGTGGTCGGCCGTCTCGCGTTCGAGGTCGCGCTCGTCGGGGTGCGTCATGGCCTCGTGCTCGGCGATGCGCAGGGCTCTGCGCAGGCGTCGCACGCCGATCATGTCGGTGCCGCCGAGGGCCCCGGTCAGCAGCTCCTCCGCCATCGCCTCGTCGAGGTCCTCCGGGTGGAGGGCGACCTGGATCAACCTGATCAGGGGCCGGACCCCCGGCTCCTGGAACAGCGGCAGCTCACCGCCGCCGACCACGACCGGCACCCCGGCCGTGACGAGGGCCCGGCGCAGCAGCGGCACCTGACGCGTGGCGGAGCGCACCAGCACGGCCATGCGCGACCAGGGGACGCCGTCGAGCAGGTGGGCCCTGCGCAGCGTGTCGGCCACGAGCGCCGCCTCCTGGGCGGCCCCGTCGGTCACCAGCACCCGCACGTCGCCGGGGTCGGCCTCGGGGAGGGCCTTCAGCTCGCGGTGCGCCGCGCCGCCTCCCGGAGGCGCGGGAAGGCGGGCGGTGACGCGTCTGGTGGCCCGCAGAAGCTCCTGGCCGCTGCGGCGGCAGACGCGCAGGGCGATGACGGGCGCCTTCTCGCCGTCGGCGGTGCGGAACCTGTCGGGGAACTCCATGATCCCGCGCACGTCCGCGCCGCGGAACCCGTAGATCGACTGGTCGGGGTCGCCGACCACGACGAGGTCGCGTCCCTCCCCGGCGAGCTGCTGGAGCAGGAACTCCTGGGAGGGGTCGGTGTCCTGGTACTCGTCGACGAAGACGGCGTCGTAGGCGGCGCGCTCGCGCAGCCGTACCTGGGGGTCGGTGAGCAGGCCCGCGGCGGCGCGGATCAGCTCCGAGTAGTCGAGCACCGGCTCCAGGTCGAGGTCGAACCTGGCCTGGTAGCGGTCGGCGAACCGGCCCGCGGCCACCCAGTCGGCGCGGCCGTGCGTGCGGCCCAGCTCGACCAGGTCGGCGCCGTCGAGACCGCGCTCGGCGGCGCGGGCCGTGAAGTCGCGGAGCTCCTGGGCGAAGCCCCTGGTCTTGAGCGCCTCGCGCATGTCCTCGGGCCACAGGGGCGCGCCGTCCTCCAGCTCGCCGTGGAGCAGGCGGCGGACCTCGAGGAGCTGCTCGGGCGCGGTCAGCACCCGGGGCGGGACGCCTCCCGCCAGGACGGCCTCGCGGCGCAGCAGCGCGTAGGCGTAGCTGTGGAAGGTGAGCGCGAGGGGGGTGCGGGTGGTGCGGCGCATCCGCCCCGTGATGCGCTCGCGCAGCTCCTCGGCGGCCTTGCGGCTGTAGGTGAGGACGAGCACCCGCTCGGGGTCCACGCCCCGGCGCTCGACGCGGTCCACCACGCTCTCCACGATCGTGGTGGTCTTGCCGGTGCCCGGTCCCGCCAGGACGAGCAACGGGCCGTCCCCGTGGGCGACGACAGCCCGTTGGTGCTCGTCAAGCACGGGGGCAACAGCCCTCCCCGCACCCTCACGACGCACCAGCCGCCAGCCTTGACCACTCACAACTCGTCATTCCACCAGATCCCAGGCGATGATCGTGCCGAGTCAGGCAGTACGACATGCCACACCTCGGTCCGGACAGCCGAAAACCGACATTCACCGCACCGATGACGTGCCCATTCGCCCTGGAGTCCCGATCCGAGCCGACGAAGGTCGTCCGCGAGCGGGCCTCGCCTCATCTCCGCGCTCGGCGCGTCCCAGGCTCGGGCTTGGGCACGCGGTCACCGCAGGGGTCCGGGTCGCACCCGATCATCGGCGTGTACGGCGGAAGGTCCCGTCCGCACGGCGGGAGGTCCCGCCGCACGGCACACGATCACGCCCTTGACAGACCCCGGACCCACCACATATAAAACCAACTGGTTATAGAACCGAAAGGTAATCAATGTGAGTGTCGATGTCCTCGACGCGACGTTCGCCGCGCTGGCCGACCCGACCCGGCGGGCCATCCTGGCCCGGCTGGCCGAGGGCGAGGCCACGGTGACCGAGCTGGCCGCGCCGTTCGCGATGTCCCAACCGGCCGTCTCCAAGCACCTGAGGGTGCTGGAGCACGCCGGTCTGATCTCCCGCGGGCGCGACGCGCAGCGCAGGCCGTGCCGGCTTGAGGCCGCCCGGCTCAAGAACGCCATGGACTGGCTGGCCGACTACCGCGGCTACTGGGAGGAGAGCTACCAGCGCCTGGACGACCTGCTCGGCGAGCTCGACGCCGGACAGGAGGAGGCTCCGTGACGCCGCCGCGGCACGACGCCGAGGGCCTGTCGGTGACCGCGCCCTCCGACACGGAGCTCGTGCTGAGCAGGACGTTCTCCGCGCCCCGCGCGCTCGTCTTCGAGGCGTTCACCCGCCCCGAGCTGCTGCGGCGCTGGCACGGCGCGCGCGGCTGGCACCTCGTCGTCTGCGAGGTCGACCTGCGCCCGGGCGGCGCCTGGCGTTTCGTCTCGCGAGGCCCAGGCGGCGCCGAGCTGGGCCAGAGCGGGGTGTATCTCGAGGTCGAGGCTCCTGGCAGGCTCGTCCAGACCGAGACCCACGACGGCTGGGACGTGGGCGCCGCGCTCGTCACCACCGTCTTCGACGAGGGCGAAGGCCGGACGGCGATGACCGCCACGGTCCGCTACCCGTCGCGCGAAATCCGCGACAGCGTGCTGCGCACCCCCATGGAGCGCGGTGCGGGCGAGGCGTACGACCGCCTGGCCGAACTGCTCGCGGAAACCCCCCGAACAGAAACCCCCTGAACGGAAACCTCCTGAACAGGGATCCCCTGAGCGGAGATCCCCAGGACAGGGATCCGTCGGACAGGGATCCCCGCGTCGAAAACCCCGAAAGGACAATCCGGATGACCGACTCCCAGCCTGCCCAGGTCCCGGCGGACACGCCCGCGCAGGCGGCCACGCCGCCCGTCCCGCCCGGCACGCTCCTGCTCGAACTCGTGCCGGTGCCCGTCTCCGACATCGACCGGGCCAAGGCCTTCTACGCCGAACGCCTCGGCTTCACCGTGGACGTCGACGTACAGCCCCAGGAAGGCGTTCGCGTCGTTCAGCTCACCCCGCCGGGCTCGGCCTGCTCGATCACCCTGGCCGAGGGCATCGCGTCCCTCGACATGCCCGTCGGCACGCTGCGCGGCCTGCACCTCGTGGTGAGCGACATCGAGGCCGCCCGCGCGACGCTCGTCGAACGCGGCGTGGACGTGGCCCCGGTCGAGGACCTCGGCGGCGTTCACTACGCCCACTTCGCCGACCCCGACGGCAACACCTGGACCCTCCAGTACATGCCCTGGCGCGTCGAGAAGAGCACATGACAGCCCGCGAGCCGTCTTCGCCGCGAGTGAGCACGCGGTCGCCGCACCGGCGCGGTGTCGACGCCTGACGGTCGTCCCCGCTCGCGTGGGGACGACCGTCAGGGGGTGAAGACGTGGTCGACCAGTCTGGCCGCCGCCTTGCCGTCGTCTCTGGGGACGTACAGGCTCCTGAAGCGTTCGTAGCGTTCCGCGTGGACGGCGGCCAGGGTGTCGATCGACTTGAGGGCCTCGACGACGTCGGCGCTCGTGGTCAGCAGCGGACTCGGGGCCTCGGCGGCCAGGTCGAGGTAGAGGCCGCGCTTGCCCGAGTAGCGCTGCAGGTCGTGGGTGAACAGGAGAATGGGCCGGCCTGTGGCGGCGAAGTCGAACATGATGGAGGAATAGTCCGTGACCAGCACGTCGGCGACCAGTAGCAGGTCCGTCACGTCCGGGTAGGCCGTGACGTCGAGCCCGAGGCCCTCGGGGACGTTGGGGGCCGCCTGCATCGGGTGCGCCCTGATGAGGAACTCGTGCCCGGGCCCCAGCACCTGACGCGCCCGCTTCAGGTCCAGTTTGACCGTGGAGCTCTTGCGGTCGTAGTCGCGGAAGGTCGGCGCGTACAGGACCAGCCGAGTGTCCTGGGCGACGCCGAGCCTGCGGCGCACCCGCGCCGCCAGCTCGTCCCGGTCGGGGGCGGAGAGCACGTCGTTGCGCGGGAAGCCGGTCTCCAGGACCTCGCCCTGGTATCCGAACGCCTTGCGCAGGATCGGGGTCGCCCACGGGCTCTGGGACAGCAGCAGGTCCCAGCCGCGCACCTCGACGGCCTGCCGGTGCCAGGCGGGCGGCTTCGGGTCACGGGACATGTGCGGCAGGTCGTTGCCCAGGCGCTTGAGCGGGCTGCCGTGCCAGGTCTGCACGACCGTCTGGTCCTCGCGGGCCCTGAACCACTGCGGCAGGAAGCCGTTGGTCACCACGTGTCGCGAGCGCGCGAGCACGGCGTAGTGCTCGCGGCTGCCCGCCCTGACGACCCTGGGCCTGATGTCGGAGCCGAAGCCGAGTTCGGCGGAGCCCGGAGGCGTGAACGCGCCGTCCTTGACCACCCAGACGTGTTCGCGGTCGTCGCCGCGCCGTACGAGCTCCTCGTAGATCGCCCGGACGTTGCCTTCGTACTGGCGGCCGTCGTAGGCCACGTAGACGGTCGCCTCGTCCAGCTCGCGGGCCCGCTCGGCCGGGTAGAACGAGCGCTGCAGGGCGTACAGGCCGCCGGCGCCCTTCTCGTCGTCGGGCCTGTCCTCCGCGACGGTCAGCACCGGCACGTCGAACCGGGTGGACAGCAGGCGGTACGCCCGGCCCTCGCGGATCCGCGGTTCCTCGTCCAGCGTGGCCAGGGCGGCGTGGTCGACGCGGAAGGGCACGACCTCCCCCGAGGAGGCGCGGGTCGTCATGCTCCAGGTGCCGCTGCCCAGCGCCGCGGCCTCCCCGAACCTGGGCATGGCCGAGGGCGTGAACCGCAGGGAGAAACGCCCTTCGGCACGCTCCATGGGCACGGTGTGGGTCACCCCGCCGCGGTTCCTGAGCGTCAGCTCGGCGGCCCCCGAACCCGGGTAGGAGCCTTCGAGCGTGAGGACGCCCTGGTCGTCCCAGGTCGCCGAGGAGATGACAGGGCGGATCCGGTGCGCGGAGACGATGACGCGGTCACGCCGGTCGCCCAGCACGGTGATCTCCCGGTCTCCGACGACCGTGCGGCTCTCCTCGGCTTCGCCGATCATGACGGGCGCGGCGGGGTCGCCCTTCGGCTCGATCCAGAGCCTGCCGCCGTCGCGCTCCTGCAGCAGCGAGTCGACGGCGAGCGGGACGACGACCCGTGTGCCGCCCTCGACGGCGGTGAACTCGGCGGACATCCGGTGGCCGTCCAGGCGCGCCTGTCCTCTGCCCTCGCTCCTGCCGGGCAGGAACACCGTCAGCTCCAGACGGTCGCCGTCGAGACGCACCCCGGTCAGCTCGGCCCTGGTGGGCTGGAGCGCGATCTGGAGGGCGCGGTCGGAGGTCCAGACAGGGCGCACCCACCAGCCGCCGGGCAGCCCGAGCCCGGCGGGGCGTTCGGTCCGCCCGATCGAGGGGCCGCGGAGCAGGCCGGTGGCGCGCGCGCCCCGGCTCCAGATCACGATCTCGGCGCGCCAGGTCGTGGTGTCGGGAACGGTCGCCCGGTGGCGAAGCATCCTCCTGACCCCGTGCACGAGGGACCGCACGCCCCCGCGCCAGCGCAGCGGCCAGGGGCTCAGCTCGGCGACGAACCCGGACCAGTCGTAGTTGCAGCCGGGCTCGTCGGCCCCGTGGGTGGCCTCGGGGTGGAAGACCCTGCGGGTGCGCAGCCGTACCGGCGGCAGCCAGCGGGGGCCGCGCAGCACGACCGTCGCCCGGTTGAACCGGGGGCCGCGGACGGAGAGCCCCGCCAGGTAGGCGTGGCCGCTGACCCGCAACCGCCCCTGCGACCAGGAGATGTCCTCGACCTGCGTCATCGGGATCAGGTCGGAGGCCCGCAGGCGGTACATGGCCTCGGGCAGCTCGTCCTGGAGCGGCAGGTTGGCGTACCAGCGCAGCCGCCTGCGGACCCTCCTGGACGGCTCGGCGGCGGCGGCGGTGAGTTTCTGGAGCGCGTCGCCGTCGGCGAGGTCGTCCACGTCGCGGTGCTCGACCAGGTGGAAGGCGATCCTGCGGGCGACCGGCAGGTCGCGCTTGACCCGCTCGTCCACCCCGGCGAGGTAGGGCTTGAAGAGTGTGACGAACTCGCGGCGGCGGGCCGCGCCGCGTTTGACCGCCAGGTCCAGGCGGGAGCCGAGCGGACCGGCCAGCACCCCGGCGTCGAAACGACGGCGCTGGGCGGGCGTCAGCCCCTCGGCCAGCACCGCTGTCGCGATCGATTCGAGCGGTTCTCCCCGGTCACAGAGATCCTGAACAGCTCGGAGGCGATCCACGACTGGATCGCCGCCGGCTCGGGCGGACGTGACGCCGGTGGCCATGGGGAAGGCACCGCCTTTCGGACAGAGCGCTGTCCTAGGCAATGGTAGTGGGCCACGCAGAAGCCGGTTACGCGGTGATTTCCGGCAGCCCGTCCCACCTCGCCGCCCGCATGTCGGCGCGCTCGCCCCGCAGGGGCGTCTCCTCCTCACGCCACCTGGTCAGACAGCGCGCCTCGTGGCCCGGAGCGGGGGTTCCGTCCGCGTGGACGACGCGCCACCACGGCACGCCGCCACCCCAGGTCGACATGACTCTCCCGACCTGGCGCGGACCGCCCTCACCGAGGTACTCGGCGATGTCGCCGTAGGACATCACCATGCCGCGCGGGATGCGTTCGACCAGGTCGAGCACCCGCTCGGCGTACGGGGTCGGGTGGCCTACTGACTCCATACGGTCGGTCCGGCCGCGAGGATCTCGTCGAGCTTGCCGAACTCGTAGGCCGTCGAACCGTTCAGCTGCTCGACGAGGCCGTCACGGATGGCGTACGACTCTCCGTCCTCGCCGACCAGGCGCGCGCCGAGCAGGGCGGACGCCCTGGCCAGCTGTGCCACCTGCCAGTCGGACCCCGGTGTGCCGGAAAGGGAGCCGTCCCATGTGGCGATGGGGTGCACCCCGTCGCGGTGGCGAGCCAGGACCTCGCCCTTCTCCTGTGAACCACGGAACTCGAACCCCGCCTGCCCCAGCACAGTCGCGAGCTCCGCGAAGGCGAGAGGCGCCGGGCGCTCCACGCGCAACTCGTACCCCATGATGCGCGACCTTAGCGAATGTTTGACGGTTACCGGACCATGTGAGCCGCCATCGGGCCGACCGCGTCCGAACAGTGTCCAAAAAGCGTTCGAATCGAATTCAACACGGCTCGTGTTCCGCGGAGGCCAGGACACCACGGCGGTACGGACGGCGGCGCGGACGGCCGTGCGCCCGCCCGGCGCGGAGGGCCGTCGGCCCATGGGCCCACCCTACGCCCGCCGACCCGTCGGCCGCCTTCCCCTCACCCCGCGGGGCCGGGACCCCGCGGCCCGCCGGTCCCCGCGGTGAACGTCCCGGCCCGCTCGGAGCGGCGGGTGAGCGTCACCACGGCCCAGCCGAACGCCAGCAGGCCCATGAGCAGGCCCACGCCGTACAGCCAGAGCCTGACGGGCTCGGGACCGGGACGGGCGGGTTCGCGGGGCAGGGGGCCCTGGCCGAAACGGCGGTTCTCCGGCTGCGGCGTCTGGGCCGCGCCGCGCATGAGCTCTCCCGCCCTGGCCAGTGCCGCGCTCGCATCGACCACGCCGAAGCCGACGTGATCGTCGTATCCGGCGGTGGGGGCGGAGGTGGCGGTCGAGGTCAGCGCCCGCGACACCAGATGCGGCGGGATATCCGGATATTTCGCTTTTATGAGTGCGACCACTCCGGCGACCAGCGCGGCCGCCGAACTGGTCCCGTCCGAGGAGCCGTACCCCCCGCCGGGGATCGCCACGGGCACGTCCACGCCCGGCGCGGAGACGAGGACCGAGAGGTTGTCGCTGCTGAAACCCGCGGGCTCGTCCGCCTCGTCGACCGCGCCGACGCCGATGACCCCCGAGTATCCCGCGGGGAAGTTCCAGAAGGAGGTGTCGTTGTTGACGGAGTACACCGAGCCGCCGTCGTTGCCGACGGCCGCGACCAGTACCACTCCCCGGGACAGGGCGTACGAGACCGCGTCGCGCTCGGCTCTGTGCGCGCCGTACGCGCCCAGCGACATGCTGACGACCTTGGCCCCGTGGTCCGCGGCGTAGCGGATCGCGCGGGCCAGCGGGCTGTCCTCGCGCGTCCGCGAGTCCTCCTCCGGCGGCACGAAGTCGCCCTCCGGCGTCTCCTCCCGCAGGATCAGCGGCAGGGACAGGATCCTGGCCTCGGGCGCGACGCCGAGAAGCCCGCCCTTCCCCTTGCCCGCCCCGGCGATGAGCGAGGCCATCGCGGTGCCGTGCCAGCCCGCGGAGGGGTCGCTCCCGTCGAACTCGACCGAGCCCATCTCCGGCCCCGAGATCACCCGTCCGCGCAGCTCGGCGACCTGGTCGTCGACGCCGCTGTCGACCAGGGCGACGGTCACCCCCGCTCCCCTGGTGACCTTCCACGCCCGCTCGACGTTCATCTTCTCCAGCACCCAGCGCTGGTCCTGGCGCACGTCGGCCGCGCCCGCGGGGGCGCAGACCGGAGCGCAGGTCGCCAGGAGGACCGCGACCAGGGCGCTCGCGGCCCACGACCGCCGCCTCAACACACGTTTCCCTGCGTGCACTGGGGCACGGCACTGGGCTCGTCACCCAGGGCACGGGCTATGTGCCCGGTGATGGACTGCGCGGTCGGCCACAGCTCGCTGTGCAGGATCTCCTCGGGAGGGATCGCCTGGCGGGTGCGGCCGTCGGCGTAGCCCGCCGTGGAGAAGACGAGGTAGGGGCCGGCCGCGACCCAGCCGTTGCGCTGCCGCTGGGCGGCGCCGAACGACTCGCTCGCCGTGCCGCGGAAGGCCACGGGCCGCACCCCCACCCGGTCGTCGACCGCCAGCTGCCCGGTCGCGGCGATCCGTCTCTCCTCGTCCGGCAGGACGGCGATGCCCACGGTGAAGACGAATGTGGACGTCTGGTCGGTGTAGGTGGCCCGCAGCAGGGTGCGGCAGCCGTGCTCGGCGAGCACGGAGCCGACCGGGGCGTCCAGGCCCGCCCCGCATGAGGTCTCCGGCGCGAGCCCGACGCGCCGGGCGTACTGCTGCGCGCGGCCGAGGCCGAGGTACCGCACCTCGGTGGGAAAGATCATGTCGGCGGGCCAGGTGTGCCAGCGCCGCGCGATGTCGTCCTGGATGTAGCGGGCCTGCTCGGCGGCGGTCAGCGGGCGGGCCCTCGTCTCGCGGAACAGCCCGACCGTGCCCGCGAGCACGTTGCTCGCGGCGATCGCCAGGATGATGCCCATCAGGACCAGGAAGACGGCGCGCAGCCGGACCCCCCGCTCCAGGGCCTCCAGCTCGGCGCGCTCGACGGCCAGGCGGTCACGGCCCGCCGCGGGCCAGGCGCGGACCCTCGCCCGTCTGCCCGAGGTCCCCGGCGGCCCCGTGGACCCGTCCATGGGGGCTCCCTGGACGCCGGGGCGCCGGGCTCGCGTTCCCGCGGAACGCGGCACCTGGGAGCCGCCCTGAGGCCAGCTCCCGGCAGGCGGCGCCCAGGAGCCGCCCTGGGGCCGGCTCCCGGCACGCGGCGCTCGGGAACCGTCCTGAGGCCGGTCACCGCCGGTGTGCGGTCCCGAGGCTTCCAGAGGCCGTTCAGGCTCCTGGGACCGCCCGGGCTTCGACATAGTTCGATGCTACGTCGCGCGACTTCGCCGCCCTATCGCCGGAGTGTGTTTATCCGGTCGCGTCGCGTTCACCCTCCGGGCCGGGGAGGTCGGGAGGAGGGGCGCTCACCGAGCGTATCCGTCCGACGGACACGCCTATCGCCACCAGGGACGCGGCGGCGCCGAGCACGGCGACCAGGGCGATCGCCCCGTAGAGGTTGATCCTGTCGCGGTCCCGGCGGACCACCCGCACGGGCTCGGCCGCCCCGCCCATCGGACGGGCGGGGTCGTGGACGCCCTCGCCCTTCGCGGTGAGGGTGTGCCGGGAGATCCTGGCGGCCTCGGCGAGCGCCCTCGGGGCGTTGACGACGCCGAAGCCCACCCCGGTGTCGTACCCCCCGCTCGGCCGCCTGGTCGCTCCCGCGGTGAGCGCCTGCGCGACCAGCGCAGGCGACATTTTCGGATATTTCGCTTTTATGAGGGCGGCGACACCGGAGACCAGCGCGGTCGCCTGGGAGGTGCCCCGGCCGACCCAGTACTCGTCACCCGGCCCGGCGCCGAGAATGTCCACTCCCGGGGCCGCCACCAGGACCGAGGGGTTCCAGTTGGAGAACGACGCCCTGCGCAACCGGCGGTCGGCCGCGGCGACCGAGACCACACCGGGGAAGGCCGCCGGATACGAGTAGGGGGCGTAGCCGGTCGGGGCGGGCTTTCCCGCTCCCTCGTTCCCCGCCGCCGCGACGAGCACGACCCCCTTGGAGATCGCGTAGCGGACCGCCGCCCGTTCCTCCCTGGTCGCCAGCTCCTTCGAGATCGACATGTTGATCACGTCCGCGCCGTGGTCGACGGCGTACCTGATGCCCCTGGCCACCACGTTCTCGAACCGTTCCGCGGTGTTGAACTCCCGGAACCCCGGCTCCTCGTCCTCCAGGATCACCCGCACCGACAGGATCCTCGCCCTCGGCGCGACGCCGATCACGCCGAGGGCCCCGCCGGGGCCGTGGCCGTGCCCCGCGATGAGCGAGGCCATGTAGGTGCCGTGCAGCCGCGAGGGGACCACCCCCCGCGGGTTGGCCCCCGCCGTGAAGTCCTTGCCCTCGACGACCGAGCCCGCCAGGTCACGGTGGCCGGGGTCGACCCCGGAGTCCAGGACCGCCACCGTGACGTCCCCGCCCTTCGACACCCGCCAGGCGTCGGGCAGGTCCAGGGTCCGCAGCACCTGCCGCTGGCCGCCGCGCACGTCGTCGGCGTGCGCGGCGGGAACGGCGAGGCACGGCCAGACGGCGGCCAGAGCCAGCGCCGCCGCGCTTGCCGCGCCCGCCATGCCCGTCCGCCGTCCCCGGCGCCTCGGCGCCCTTTGCGGACCTCCCGGCGCCGCCTCGGCCCTCGGCGTCGCCCCGCGTCTCAGCACCGCCACCGCCCCGAACCGCAGACGGGCCGCGCGGGCGTCGACAGGTCGGCGAGGATCCGGTCGGCGATGTCGCCGGTGAAGGCGAACATGGTCGGCCGCTGCTCCCCGACGGCCTTGGCGGGCCTGCCGTCGACCTGGCCGACCGTGGTCATCACCACGTACGGCCCCGCCTGCCGTACCAGGCTGCCCTGCCTGCCCGCCGAGGTGAACCTGTCGGTGACCGTCCCGCGGAAGGCCAGCGCCCGCAGGCCGGGAGAGGGACGTCCCGTCCTCGGCAGCGCGGCCCTGGCCGCGGCGGCCCCCTTCTCCCCGGCGAAGGCCGCCACGCCGACGGTGACGACGACTCCCTGGAGCGCGTCGAGATAGGTCGCGCGCAGCACCCCCTGGCAGCCCGCGCGCCGCAGCGTCTCGCGCAGTCCCGCGTCCACGGCCCTGTCGCACCGCGTCTCCGGCGAGATGCCGACCCGGTGCGCCCTCTCCTCGCCGCCCTGCTCGGCCGCGTAGCCGATGCTCTCCGGGAAGATCCGCTCAGCGGGCCAGGACAGCCAGCGCCCCGCCATCTCGACGGCGGCGGCCCGCTCGACCTCCGCCTGGTTGGGGCCGCGCGTGAGCTCCGCCCCCGCGGTACTCGAGGCGACCCCCGCCACGGCCGCGCAGACGAGCGTCAGCACGGACGCCGTGATCAGCACAGGCCAGGCGAGCCGTCGCTGACCTGGGACCACATTCACATCCTTGACCTTAATTCGGCCAGTGAGACCGCATTCGCCCGGTCCCCGGACAACGGGACGCCCCGCGGAGCCGTGAGGCTCGGCGGGGCGTCGGCCGTGCGTTCGGATCGGTCTAGTAGGTGGGCAGGCTGGGATCGATCGTCTTGATCCAGCTCAGCACGCCGCCGCCCACGTGGACCGCGTCGGAGAAGCCGGCGTTCTTGACGATCGCCAGGACCTCCGCGGAGCGCGCGCCGGACTTGCAGTGCAGGACGATGCGCTTGTCCTGCGGGAGCTTCTCCAGCGCGGAGCCGTTGATGAACTCGCCTTTGGGGATGAGCACGGCGCCGGGGATGGAGACGATCTCGTACTCGTTCGGCTCGCGGACGTCGATCACGTAGATGTTCTCGCCCGCGTCCTGCAGGGACTTGAGGTCGGCCGCGGTGATCGTGGACCCCGAGGCGGCCTCCTGGGCCTCCTCGGAGACCGCCCCGCAGAACGCCTCGTAGTCGTCGAGGAGCTGGGTGACCGTCGGGTTCTTGCCGCAGAGCACGCACTCGGGGTCCTTGCGGACCTTGACCGAGCGGTAGTTCATCTCCAGGGCGTCATAGATCATCAGACGGCCGACCAGGGGCTCGCCGATGCCGGTGAGGAGCTTGATGGCCTCGTTGACCTGGATGGAGCCGATCGACGCGCACAGCACGCCGAGCACGCCGCCCTCGGCGCAGGAGGGGACCATGCCGGGGGGCGGGGGCTCGGGGTAGAGGCAGCGGTAGCAGGGGCCGTGCTCGGCCCAGAACACGCTGGCCTGCCCGTCGAAGCGGTAGATCGAGCCCCAGACGTAGGGCTTGCCCAGCAGGACGGCCGCGTCGTTCACCATGTAGCGGGTGGCGAAGTTGTCGGTGCCGTCCACGATCAGGTCGTAACCGGAGAAGATCTCCATGACGTTGTCCGTGGTCAGCGCCACGTTGTGGACGACCACGTCGACCAGCGGGTTGATCTCCTTGACACTGGCCGCGGCGCTCTCCGCCTTCAGGCGGCCGACGTCCGACTGGCCGTGGATGACCTGGCGCTGCAGGTTGGACTCGTCGACGACGTCGAAATCGATGACGCCGAGCGTGCCCACACCCGCGGCCGCGAGGTACAGCAGGGCGGGGGAGCCGAGACCGCCGGCGCCCACACAGAGCACCTTGGCGTTCTTCAGGCGCTTCTGCCCTGCCATGCCCACGTCGGGGATGATCAGGTGGCGCGAGTAGCGACGCACCTCGTCGACGGTCAGCTCGGCTGCCGGCTCTACCAGCGGTGGCAACGACACAGTTCTGCTCCCGTTTCAGGGGGTCTTGACGGTACGGCTAGCACAGCACGCACCATTGACAACCTAGTCTGGTGCCCCGGTCATTCCCCAATCGGGACAAGGGCGCTCTCCGCCATCAGACGGCGCGCCTCCCTGGCCACCCTGTCCGGCAGCTCCATCTGCGCCACGTGCCCGGCGTCCGGCAGCAGCACCAGCCTGACGTGCGGGAACGTCCGCCCCGCCCGGGCGGCCATGCGCGGGTTGACGAGCCGGTCGTGGCGGCCGTGGATCACCAGCGTCGGCGCGGCGACCAGGGCGGCCAGACGCCACAGGTTCTCCTCGCCCCGCCTGAAGTACTCGGCCACGATGCCGCGCGCCGAACCGATCAGCGCGTCCGCCGCGTACGGCAGGCCGTCCCTGCGGCGGAGCTCCTCGGCCGCCTCCTCGAGGCGCAGCGGGTGGACCCTGGCGAGGTCGGCGTAGCACATGCCGAGTGTGGCGCTGAGCCTGCGCTCGGCGGGCACGACCCGCAGCCGCTCAGCGACCCACTCGCCCAGCCTGGGCACGGTCGACAGGGCCACCCGCGCCGGGCCGTACCGGGGAAGCAGGTCGGGCAGGGCCGGGGAGACGAGCGTGAGCGAACGGACCAGGTCCGGCCTGGTCGCGGCGATCCGCACCGAGACCGCCCCGCCGAGGGAGTTGCCGAACAGGTGGACGGGGGCGTCGGAGACGTGCTCGATCAGCGCGGTGACGGTCCGGGCGTGAGCGGTGACGGAGTAGTCGCCGCCGGACGGCTCCGGCGAGTATCCGGCGCCGGGCAGGTCGATCGCGTGACCTCTGGCCACGTCGGACAGCTCGCCCATCAAGTCGGTCCAGTTGGTGGCCGACCCGGCGAGACCGTGCACGTAGACGGCGGTCTCCGCGGGCCCGCGCGGGGTCGACCGCACATGGACGCGCTGCTTTCCCTGACCCACCGGCAGGTCGACCAGCTCTCCAGGCCACCTCGGAATCGGCTCGGCAACCATGCCTTCCTCCCTTGTTCGCCCTCCGTTCCGACGATAGCTCCCCGCCGTGCAGCTCGTGCACAAAAGCGACATTAAAGACTTATCGCATCAAAACAATTAATAAGAGTCCAACGCCGTCAATAAAGAGATAAGGAGAGAGTAAAAGCCACCGATCGCCGTTTGGTGCACGACGTACACGGAAATCATGAGTGCGAAGGATGACCCGTTAACGGCCATCCGGGACATTTTTCACCAAGTTCGAAAAATGTCGAGTGCGGGCAACCGATCCTTTCAAGGGGGAAACGCAATGCCCAAGTTCAAGAATGTTCTGGCAGGGCTCGCAATCAGCACCGCCCTCTCCGGCGGAGTCGTCGCCCTGGGCGCGGCCACCGCGGAGGCCAGCGCAGGCGTGCCCACCGCGTCCGTCCAGACCGGCATCGGCTTCACCAGCTGGGGCTGCGGCCGTCGCTTCCGCGGCGGGTGCGGCTGGGGCTGGGGCTGGCGTCGTCACCACCGTCACAACCGCAGGCTCGTCATCATCAACACCAACAACGTCGGCGCCGGCGGTGGCGGTGGCGGTGGCGGCGGCGCCGCCAGGAACTTCAACGAGAACGAGAGGGACCGGGACCACGACGGGCGCGGCCCGCTCCAGTAACTCTCAGGACGTCTGACCTGCGAACCGGAGCGCGCTCCACGCTGATCGCGGCGCGCGGTCGCACCACGGACCGCACGCATCCGGCTCCACGGTCACAATGAGCTCCTGGCCCATGGCGGAGGGGCACAGTGCCCGCGTTCACCACGATCGAGTCCTCGCCGTAGGACGAAGGCGCACGGGGGACGCGGGCACTCGGGAGCAGAATTGCATACTTCGCTTTCCGGATGAACACGGGATGGACCATCCGTGAGAATCCGGCGAGGGCTCCAGGGATTTCCATATTCCCTGGAGCCCGTCGCCGTGTTTCCCCGATTCCCGCACCGCGCGGGAGAAGGCACGCGAAAGTCTCCCGGCGCACGGGAAAGGACGGACCGGAGCCTCCCGTCGCGGGAAAGGACACGCCGCGCGACGCCATTCGTGTCAGAACGGCTCTCCTCGTGCCATGACTCTCAGGAAGGGCCGAACCTCCCCGGTGGACGCGGCTCCCGGGACGCGGCCGGACCTCCCAGGCGAGGCGGCTCTCAGCCGAACAGCCCTCGGACACACGCCCCCTCGGACGTCTTGGACGGGCACGTGCCCCTCAGACGCCTTGGACACGCGCCCCTCGGACGCCTTGGACACGCGCCCCTCGGACGCCTTGGACACGCGCCCCTCGGACGCGCGGTTCTCAGGCGGGGCGCGGCGTCTTCTTCCTCCCCTGAGCCTTCTCCCGCCCGACGTCCTTCTCGCCCGATCCAGCCGGCTCTCCCGTCTCCGAGGCCCGGCCCGAGCCCCCCGCCGCGCCCGTCTCGCCCGCCGTGCCCCGGGAGGCGGCCGGGCGTCCGCCCCGGGCGCCCCGGGCACCCTCGAGGCGCTCCCTCTTGGCCGCCTCGACGCTGGCCCGCAGCGCGGCCATCAGGTCGGCCGTCGGCCCCGGCTCAGGCGGCGGCCCGACGGAGACGACCTCCCTGCCCGCGACCTTCGCCTCGATGACCTCCTGGAGCGCCTCCCGGTAGGAGTCCCGGTAACGCGAGGGGTCGAAGTCGGCGGCCATGCTCTCGATCAGCGACTCGGCCATCCTCAGCTCCTGCGGCCTGACCTCGGCCTCCTCCTCGAGGAAGGCGAAGTCCGCGGAACGCACCTCGTCCGGCCAGAGCATGGTCTCCAGCACGAAGACCCCGTCCCTGACCCGCAACGTCGCGAGCGACTCGCGCTGCCTGAGCGCGACCTTCACGATCGCCACCCGCCCCGAGCGTTCGAGCGCGTCGCGCAGCAGGGCGTACGGGCCCACGGCCCCGGCGTCCGGCTCCAGGTAGTAGGACCTGCCGAGCAGGATCGGGTCGATCTGGTCCGCCGGGCTGAACTGGAGCACCTCGATCCGGTGCGAGGTGGACAGCGGCAGGTCCTCGAAGTCGCCGCTCTCCAGCACCACCACGTCGCCGGTCGGGAGCTCGTATCCCTTGGCCACGTCGGCGTAGGGGACCTCCTCCTCGCAGACGGAGCAGAACCTGCGGAACCTGATGCGGCCCGCGTCCTCCCGGTGCACCAGGTTGAAGGTGACGTTGCGTTGCTCGGTCGCGGTGTACAACCTGACCGGAATCGTGACCAGTCCGAACGAGACCGCGCCGTTCCAGATGCTCCGCATGACGTCTCCCTGGCTTGGAGCTTCCCATCAAGTTTCGCACGCACGTTCGGAAGTACTACCGGGCGGGTGCAAACACTCACCAATCAGGCAGGTACCCCTCATGGGGGATCCGATGCCCTGCCTTTCTCAGCGGGCGGCGCCCGAGGTCGTACGCTGGGCGATGTCCGGTGTTCTCGATGGAACGGCCAGGGAGGACGGATGTCGGAGATGGATGTTCGTGGCGAGGGCGCCGAGGAGGAGCCGGAGGAGGCCTTCCCCGAGGAACTCGGCATCGAGACCTCGGCGGCGGACGCGGCCGAGCAGCACCGTCCGGTGCGCGACGAGGGCCCTGAGTGGCCTGATCACATCCCGCCCGAGGCCGATCCCGCGGACACGGCCGAGCAGAGCCGCAGCGTGGATCTTGACGAGGACGATTATCGCTGACCTGGATTACCCGCGCGTAGGATGATGCGAGACAGCATGAGCACCCGCGAGGAGAACGCCGTGACGACTACCCCGGACGCCAAGCCCCGGGGCACCCGGCTGCCCCGGCTGGCCCGTCGCCGCCAGTTGCTGAGCGCGGCGCAGGAAGTGTTCGTCGAGAACGGCTACCACGCGGCCGCGATGGATGAGATCGCCGAGCGCGCCGGAGTGAGCAAGCCGGTCCTCTACCAGCACTTCCCGGGCAAGCAGGAGCTCTATCTGGCCCTGCTCGACCTGCACGTCGACGACATGATCGCCCGCTGCCGCGACGCCCTCGCCTCGACCACGGACAACAAGCAGCGCGTCCAGGCCGCGATCGGCGCCTTCTTCGACTTCGTCTCCGGCCAGGGCGAGGCGTTCCGCCTGGTCTTCGAGTCCGACCTGCGCAACGTCGCCCCGGTCCGCCAGCGCATCGAGCGCAACCTGCGCGAGAGCGCCGAGATGATCAGCCAGGTCATCCAGGAGGACACCGGCTGCTCCAGCGACGAGGCCCGTCTGCTCGGCGTCGGACTGGTCGGCATGGCCGAGGTCAGCGCGCGTTACTGGACCAGCGGCGCGGGCTCCATCTCCAAGGAGGCCGCGACCCAGCTCATCGCCCGCCTGGCGTGGCGCGGCATCTCCGGCTTCCCTCGGACCACCGCCGACCACTGATCCGGCTGTTCGCTTGACGCGATCAACCGGCGCGTCGTGTCCCCGATGGGGCGACCATGGGACGAGCAACCCTCGTCGAAAGGGAGCAACATGGAAATCAAGATCGGCGTGCGTTCGGTGCACCGTGAACTCGTGGTGGAGACGGACCTCACGACCGAGCAGGTCGAGGAGGAGCTCGGCAAGGCCCTCGCCGCCGACCGTGGGATCTTCTCCATCACCGACAGCAAGGGCCGCAGGGTCCTCGTCCCCATCGCCTCACTCGGTTTCGTGGAGATCGGCGAGGAGGAGACGCGTCCCGTCGGTTTCGGCGGCACCCTCTGACCGATCACCCGGTCCGGCTCGCGCCAGGTCGTGGCATCGCATCGGCCATGGCGCGGTCCGTGGACCGTCCCTGACGCCCGCCGTCCTCGGCGAGGCGTCTCAGCACTCTCCGGGACGTTCGTCCCGTTCCCCGAACCCGCAACCCCGGGGACGGCGGAATCTACGGGCGTGATGCCCGTCCGAGGGGACCGCCGGACAGTCGGCGCTCCCCCTGCGCAACACCGGACGCGAAGTCCAGAGGTTCGGTCCACATCTCGTCAAGGAACTGCCGTAGCGGCGCGAGGCCCTCATGTCTCGCACGTTACAACCGTTTGGCACCCCAACGCGTGGCTCTCACAAGGATGCTTCGCTCCCGGCCCACTCCCGTCTCTCCCACAACAGCCCCTACGGCACACGGCTCCCGGACATCCGGTGCCGCAACGCCGCCAGGCGTCGCGAACGAACGCCCTCAGGGTCCCGGGGTCAGGCCGAGGGCGGCCATTCGCTTGCCGTGCGCCTCGGTGAGGCGGCCGAACATCCGGGTGATGTCCTCCCCCGCGGCCTCGACCAGCAGGCTCGCCAGCTCCGGCCTGGCGGCCACCACGTGCTGTCCCTGGCTCAACGCCTCGCCCACCAGCCGCCTCGCCCACAGGGCCAGGCGGCCCGCCTGCCTGGGGTCCTCCTGGATGGCCGCGCCGACCCGGTCGACCGCGAACTGGGAGCGTCCCTCGTCGACGAGCACCTCCTCGACGAGCTCACGCGTCTCCGCGTCCACGTGGGCGGCGGCCTCGCGGTAGAAGTCGAGCGCGATCCCCGTGCCGACGTAGGCCTTGACCAGGGCCTCGAGCCAGTCTCCCGGCGCGGTCTGGGCGTGCCAGTCGTCCAGCGGTCCGGCGAAGGGCGCCATCGCCTCCTCCGGGTCGAGCCCGAGGGAGGCGATCCGGTCGCGGAGAAGGCGGAAGTGGGAGTACTCGGTCGCGGCCAGGTCACCGAGCGCGGCCCTGTCCGTCAGTGTCGGGGCGTGCCGGGTGGCGTCCTCGGCGAGCCTGAGGAACGCTGTCAGCTCGGCGTAGGCGAGCACGCCGAGCAGCTCGGCGACGCCGGGAGGGGAATCACTCATGCAGGCAGCCTATGAGTTGAGTGGCCTGCCGATTCAGCTGGAATACGAAGAAATCGGTTCCTCGTTGTGGTATCGAGTACACTGCTCTGTGAAAGTGCGACCGCCCTGTGTTAATCCAGGAGATTCTGCTCCCGGACGCCCCCGAAGTCGGCATGACGCCGCAGCGGTCGCTGATGGCATTGAGAGGGCTAGCCCTTCCGCGAGGACACGGCACGGGGAAACTTATGCGCCCGCGGTCCCGGCAGGACTGCCTTCAACGGAGATTAGGCAGGCCAAGCTGACGACGTTCCGAGACCTCGGAGTCACACCAGAGATCGCAGACGCCCTCGAGACCGAGGGCATCACCACGCCGTTTCCGATCCAGGAGATGGCCCTTCCCCTGGCGTTGAACGGCCAGGACATCATCGGCCAGGCGCGCACCGGCACCGGCAAGACCTACGCCTTCGGCGTGGCCATGCTGCAGCGTGTCGGCAAGCCCAGGAAGAACCGCAAGAAGCCCCGCGGGCTGGTCGTCGTGCCGACCCGCGAGCTGGCCGTACAGGTCACCGAGGACCTGGTGACGGCCGCCGGCAAGCTCGGCTCGCGGATTCTCACCGTGTACGGCGGGCGCGCCTACGAACCCCAGATCGAGGCGCTCAAGCAGGGCGTCGACGTGATCGTCGGCACCCCGGGCCGTCTGCTCGACCTGGTCAAGCAGAAGCACCTCGACCTCGGCCAGATCGACGCGCTCGTCCTCGACGAGGCCGACCGCATGCTCGACCTGGGCTTCCTGCCCGACATCGAGCGCATCATCAAGCTCATCCCGGCCAAGCGGCAGACGATGCTGTTCTCCGCGACGCTGCCGGGCGAGATCGTCGCGCTGTCCCGGCGTTACCTCAACCGTCCCACGCACGTGCGGGCGGAGAACAACGACGCCGAGGCCGAGGCGACGCCGCAGACGACCCAGTTCGTCTGGCGCGTGCACCGGATGGACAAGATCGAGATTCTGGGCCGCCTGCTCCAGTGCGAGGGGCGCGGTCTCACGATGATCTTCTGTGAGACCAAGCGCGCCTGCGACATGGTCGTCGAGCAGCTCAAGGAGCGCGGCTTCGCCGCCGCGGCCGTCCACGGCGACCTGGGGCAGGGCCAGCGCGAACAGGCCCTGCGCGCCTTCAGGAACGGCAAGATCGACGTCCTGGTCGCGACGGACGTCGCGGCGCGCGGCATCGACGTCGACGACGTCACCCACGTCGTCAACTACGACTGCCCGCAGGACGAGAAGGCCTACGTGCACCGGATCGGCCGCACGGGCCGGGCCGGCAAGACCGGCGTCGCGGTGACCTTCGTCGAGTGGGAGGACATCACCCGCTGGAAGGTCATCAACAACGCGCTCTCGCTCGACTTCGCCGAGCCGGTCGAGACCTACTCGACCTCCCCGCACATCTTCAGCGAGCTGGGCATCCCCGAAGGCACCAAGGGCGTGCTGCCGCACGCCAACCGGTCCAGGGCGGGTCTGGCGGCCGAGGAGGTCGAGGATCTCGGCGAGACGGGCCGTGTCCGCTCGCGCGGTTCCCGCAGGAGCCGCGACGAGGAGCGGGAGGAGCGCCGCGAGCGTCCCGCCCGTGCTCCCCGGGAAAGGCGCCGCACCCGCGGCGGCCGGAGCGGCGTGGAGATCGCGGAGGCCGTCGAGCCCGCCGAGGCCGTCAGTGCCGCCGAACCCGCGGAGGCGGCCGTCCCCGAGACGCCGCAGGCCGAGGAGCCCAGGCGTCGCCGTTCACGCGGCGGCCGCCTCACCGACGACTCCTCAGCGCCGGTCGCGGCGCGGGAGGTCCAGAGCCCGATCGCCGAACCCGCCGAGCCGGAGGTGGATGTGACGTCCCACAAGGACTTCCGTGACGATCGTCCTGCCGAGACCGCGCCCCGCAGGGGCCGGACCAGGAAGGCGGGTCTGAACCCCGAGGTGAGCCTCACCGAGGAGAGCGGGGCCCAGTCCCGCAGGGAGCCCGTGACCGAGGAGACCGGCAGGTCTCGCCGCAGGCGTGAGCCGGTGGTCGAGGCCCCGCTGTGGGACGACGAGCCCGCGACGGACGACTGGGACGACGAGCCGGTCGCCGAGACGCCCGCGCCCAGGCAGCAGCCGGAGAAGATCATCCCGCCCAGCCCGTTCGCGGTGATCTTCCAGTCGCCCGACCTGGCGACCGACGACGACGAGATCGCGCCGTCCGCCGCCTCTGAGCGGGCGCAGAACCGCCGCCGCCCGCCGGTCAGGGGCCAGCAGCGGGGCCCTCGCCGTCAGGGTTAGCCGTACGATGAGGAAAGGGGCGCGACCACTGGTGGCGCCCCTTTTCGCGTCCGGAGACGCACGTCCCAAGACGCACAGAGCCATGTCACCAAGAGAGGTATCGTGGGGCCACGTGAGTACGCCGCGATTTCTGACCCTGCCTCCAGGCGTCCATGCCCGTCGGATCGACACGGCGGTGGGTGCGTTCTCCGCGCTGGAGGCGATGCCGGGCAGCGGCGTCGCCGAGCGCTGGCCCGCTCTGCTGGTGCCCGGTCTCACCGGCAGCAAAGAGGACTTCATCGCGGTCCTGCAGACGCTCGCCCAGTCGGGACGCCAGGTCGTCGCGATCGACATGCGGGGGCAGTTCGAGACGAGCGGCCCCGACGACCCCCGGGCCTACACGCGCGCGGCGCTCGGCAACGACGTCGACGTGCTGGCCCAGCTGATCGGCAGGGGTGAGCCCATCCACCTGGTCGGGCACTCCTTCGGCGGGCTGGTCACCCGGGAGGCGGTCATCGACGGCCGCACCAAGTTCGCGTCCTACACGCTGATGAGCACCGGCCCCGCCGCGATCGTCGGCCCCCGTGAGCGCGCGGGCAGGGCGATGCTGGCCGAGCTTCCCCAGGTCGGCGTCGAGCAGATGTGGGACACCCGGATGGAGCCGGAGGCCCTGGCCGCCGGGGTGCCCGACGAGATCATCGCCTTCCTGCGCAAGCGCCTGTTCGCCAACTCCCCCATCGGGATGTCCACGATGACCAGGGAGGTGCTCTCCGCCCCCGACCGCTGCGACGAGCTCATTCAGGTCGGCGTCGCGACCCTGGTCCTGTTCGGCGAGCACGACGACGGCTGGCCCCCGGCGACGCAGTCGGAGATGGCCGACAGGCTGAACGCCGAGTGCGTCGTCGTGCCCGGCGCGGCCCACTCCCCCGCCGTCGACGCCCCGGAGACGACGGCGGCGGCGCTCGTCCGCTTCTGGAACGCGGCCGAGTCACGCCTGCGAAGCTGATGGCGTTCACCGCGTTCCCGGCGACGCCTTCGGCGTCCCGGGGCGTGGGCGCGCCCAAGCCGAAACCCGTCCTGCCACAAGCACGCCCGATCTTATGACAGCGCCTGCGGCGTCGTGAGGCCTGGGGCGGGGCTCAGTCGGCCGCCGGAGTGGCCGAGCCGACTCTGGAGGGGGCGGGAGAGCGCGCGGGCCGTTCGGGACGCCGGTAGACCAGTGTTCCCTCGCCCGCCGACTCGACCAGCTCGGTGATCAGATGGTGGTCGGGCGCGAGCCCGCACGCCGGGTCGGTACGGCGCGCGTCCCCCGTGAGCGCGTACGCCTGGCAGCGGCAGCCGCCGAAGTCGACGTCCCTGCGCGAGCAGCTCATGCACGGCTCGCTCATCCAGGCCGTGCCCCGATAGGCGTCGAACGCCTGCGACCGCTCCCAGATCCACGCCAGCGAGTGGTCGCGGACGTTCGGGAACTCCAGCGGCAGGTCGTAGGCGGCGGGGCAGGGGAGGACGGAGCCGTCGGGGCCGACGGTCAGCGAGATCGCCCCCCAGCCCCCCATGCACGGTTTCGGCACGCCGTCGAAGTAGTCGGGGACGACCCAGATCAGCTCGACGCCCTCAAGGCGTTCACGCCACCGCTCCACGCTCTCCTTGGCGCGGGCCAACTGGTCGCGGGTGGGCAGCAGCGCGCGCCGGTTGCGCAGCGCCCAGCCGTAGAACTGGGTGTTGGCCAGCTCGACGCGCTCCGCCCCCCACTTCAGAGCCAGCTCGACGATCCCGTCGACGGAGTCGAGGTTGCGCCGGTGGAGCACGACGTTGAGGCCGAGCGGCAGCCCCGTCTCGCGAACCAGCTCCGCGGCCTTCTCCTTCGCGGCGAAGGAGCGGGTTCCCGCGATGAGGTCGGAGGCCGCCGCCGTCGCGTCCTGCACCGAGAGCTGGACGCTGTGCAGCCCCGCCTCGACCAGCTCCGCCAGCCGCGCCCGGTCAAGGCCGACGCCGCTGGTCACGAGCTGGGTGTAGATCCCGGCGCGCGCGGCGGCCGCGGTGATCTCCGTCAGGTCGGCCCGCAGTAACGGCTCGCCGCCGGACAGGTGCGCGTGGACGACCCCGAGGGCGGCGGCCTCCCGCATGACCCGCACCCAGTCGGCCGTGGCGAGCTCGCGGGAGCGCGGGATGAGGCCGACCGGGTTGGAGCAGTAGGGGCAGTGCAGCGGGCAGCCGTGCGTGAGCTCGGCCAGCATGGCCCACGGCGGCGCGGGCTCACCCGCGGCGGCCGGGCCGCCCACGGCAACGGTCTCGTCCGTGCCGCCCGAGGCGCCGACCGCTGCGGCCTGCTCACTCGTGGCGGTCGGGCCGCCCACGGCAACGGTCTCGTCCGTGCCCGCCGGGGCGTCGGCCACGACGGCCTGCTCGCCCGTGGCGACCGGGTCGCTCATCGCACCCACCCCTCGGCACGCACCTGGGCGAGGAACTCGGGGACGTCGGCGGCGACCGGTGCCTCGGGGAAGTCGCCGCGAAGCTCGTCGACGATCTCCGTGACGGTCCTGCCGCCGTCGCACAGGCGCAGCACGGCCGCCGCCTCGTCGTTGAGCATCACGATCCGCTCCGGCATGACCAGCAGGTCGGTCCCGCGCACCGGGTCGTGCCGCAGGATGACGGCGGGGGCGACCGCGGGCCGCCACGCGCCGGTCGTCACGCCTGGTCCACGGCGTCGAGCAGCGCCCACAGCACGTCGCACTTGTAGGCGAGCGCGGCCACCGCCCGCTCCTGCTCCGCCCGTCCGCGCGCCCACTCCAGGACCAGCTCGATCGCCTCGCCGCTGTCCTGCCGTCCCTGGCTGATCCTGCCCCTGAAGTACTGCAGCCCCTCGGAGTCGAGCCAGGGGTAGTGCTGCTCGAAGGCGGCGATCCTGGTCCGCATGATGTCGGGCGCGAACAGCTCGGTCAGCGACGCGGCGACGGCCTCAAGAGGCGTTCCCAGCCTGCAGAGGTTCACATATCCCTCGACCGCGAGCCGTACGCCGGGCAGGACGCCCTCACCGGACAGCAGGACCTTGCGGTCCAGGCCGGCGGCCTCGCCCAGGCGGAGCCAGCGTTCGATGCCGCCCTCGCCCACGCGCCTGCCGTCATGGTCCTGGATGCGGCGGATCCACAGGCGGCGCAGTTCGGGCGTCTCCAGCTTGGCCAGGATGAGCGCGTCCTTGATCGGGATGTGCCGCTGGTAGTGGAAGCGGTTCAGAATCCACCGGCGGATCTCCTCCTGAGTCAGCTCTCCGGCGTGCATGCGCACGTTGAAGGGGTGGAGGTGGTGGTAACGCGCCTCGGGCACGGCCCGCAGGCGGGCCTCGAACTCGGCGGGTGTCCAGGATTCGGCGTTCAAAGCTCGATCACCATTCCGTCGGCGGCCACCTCGACGCCCAGCTCGGCCAGCCTCTTGTGCTGGGGCGCGTCCGGGTCGACGAGGGGGTTGGTGTTGTTCAGATGTGTGTAGAGGCACCGCCCGGGAAGCCGGGCGAGCCGCTCGGCGGTCGCCTCGATGGGCAGGTGCCCCATCTCGGTGGCGGTGCGGGAGGAGATCCCGGTACGGCGCGGCTCCTCGTCGTCCCAGAAGGTGCCGTCGACGATCACACAGTCGGCCTCGGCCATGGCCTCCTCCAGCCGCGCGGACCAGACACCGAAGGCGGGGGCGTACAGGCACGTCCCGCCGGTGGCCGGATCGGTGAACCGCAGGGCGACCACCCAGTCAGGGGCGGGCGCGTCTCCCGCGGCGTAGCGAGGCCGTTTGTCGGAGACCGGCACCGCCTGGACCCGCACCCCGCAGGTGAGAGACACGTGGCCGTCCCGCGTCAGGTCACGCCAGCGGAGTTCGGCGTACGGGGAGAGCACCTCCTCCAGCCTGAGCCCGCGCGTGAGCGCCTCGCGGACCACGGGCGTGGCGATGATCTCCAGCTCGTCGGCCTCGCGCAGCCGGGGCAGCCCCAGGGTGTGGTCGAGCTCGGCGTCGGTGAGGATCACGCGCATGACACGTGTCCGCCCCGCGTCGGGGCCGGCGGCCGGGACAGGGCCGGGGGACGGATCGGGGACGGGGGACGGGCCCGGACGCAGCCACTCGCACGACTCGATGTGCTCGGCGATGTCAGGAGTGGCGTTGACGATGTGATTCTCGACGGCCAGCGACGCGTGGCTCCGCCGCCATCGCGGATGGGTGCGTGCCCCGGTGCATCCGGGGCACGCACAGTTCCACTGGGGGACGCCACCGCCCGCCGCGGTGCCGAGAATTCGCAGTCGCATGGCGTGAGTCCCCCTTCGCTTACCTGGTGGCCAGGAAGTACGCCGACATCTCCATCGACGCCTCGACGACCTGGTAGCCGGGCTTGTGCCAGGTGGTCTCCTCGCCCCGGCTCCTCACCTGCCTGCCGTGGGTCCGGAGGGGTTGTTTCGCGCTCTGCTCCTTGGATTCCGCCATGAGCCGTGCACCCGCCTTCCATATGACGCGCGGTTTGGGTCACAACCGTTATGACCCGAAATCACTACATTCGTCAATGGTTCGCGGCAATTACGTCGGACCTATTCCGCGTTATTGGTCACAAATATAATAATCTACCACCTTTGATACATATTTCATCCGATGAATTCGGGTCGAGAAGCACCAGGGCATCACACGCGCCATGCTCTGGGTGCCATGTTCCGGACATGCGTGCCCCAGACCTCAAACCCCGGGAGCCGACGGCTCCCGGGGGGACGAAGAGAGTGTTCGAGCGCCTCAGTCTTCGGCGAGGCCGTCCCAGGGCTGCCGGTCGCCCGAGGCCGCCAGGCCCTCGGGGCAGTGCCTGCGGAAGTCGCACCAGGAGCACAGCGGGCCGGTCCTGGGCGGGAAGAGCGCGTCGACCTGAGGCGGCACGGAAGGCGGCCTGCGGTCGGCGGACGCCGTACGGGAGCCCTTGGGGGCCGGGCCCGACCAGGCCCGATAGGCGTCGTCAGCCTCCGAGGCCTCGGTCGCGACCTCCTCGGCGCGGCTCAGATGACGCGCCAGGGACTCGTCGGTGTGCTCCCACTCGACGACCGAGGCGGTGGGCAGATGGTGCAGCTCGACCCGGCGGCAAGGGCGGCGCATCACCTTGGACGAGGCGACGGCGTACACCGCGAGCGCCAGCGAGGAACGCGCGTCGTCCACGGTGAGAGGACGGCGGCCTGTCTTGTAGTCGACCACGACCAGCTCGTCGCCGCGCCGGTCGAGGCGGTCGACACGCCCCGAGACGGCGATCACGGAAGTCCTGGTGGCGACGGTGCGCTCGACGCCGACCGGCTCGTCCGAAGGATCGAGCCCCGCGGCGTATCCGACGACCATCTCGCGAGCCCGGTCACGCCACGCGGTGGACTGCTCGGCGTCGCGGAACCCCTCGCCGATCCACCCGTTGGCGAGCAGGATGCCCGCCATCGCCGGAGTCCGCCGTTCGTACGGCTCCCGCCACCAGCCCGCCAACGCGTTGTGCACGCTGACGCCGACGCTGTTGTGCGCCCACGGCGGGCCCTTCTGCGGCGAAGGCCGGTCCAGGTAGGTGAACCGGTAACGCCTGGGGCAGTCGAGCCAGGCGTTCAACCGCGACGGCGTGCAGGAGTACAGCCGCCGCGGCATGCCCTCCAAGGGCAGTTGGTCCATGAAAGGACTACTCGTCGTGGAGGTTCAGCCGGATCCCGGCAGCTCTCGTCCCGTCGCTGAGCGGGCCCTCGTTCTCCTCGGCCGCGACGCCCCGGGTCAACGACCCGGAAAGCCAGCTGTCGAAGTGCGGCTCCAGATCACCGATGGTGCTCTCCTCACCGTGCGCGGGCAGCACACGGGTGCCGTGGGGCAGCGTGAACAGCCTGCCTCCGATCGCGGTGAGCTGGTCGGCCAGCGCGGGGTACTCCCCGCCGATCTTGCCGGGACCGTCGGCCTGCAGGGACTTGCCGGTGAAAACCGCCTCGAGGGCCTCGCAGTACAGCGAGACGCCTCCCTGCGAGATCCCCGGAGTCGACAGGACCTCGAGCTGGACGTCGGCGACGCCGAACAGCCCCTCGTCCTCCATGTCGATGTCCGGCCAGGTCTGCGGCCAGGTCAGCCGCCACAGCGGCTTGTCCTTGGGGTGGAGGGCCACCACCGCCTCGTCGCGCGCCGCCACCTCGATGGCCGCGCCCACGTGGTCGGGCAGACCGTGGGTGCAGACGACGGCCAGCACCTCCCGCTCTCCGACCTTCTCGAGGATCTGCTCCGCGTCGCGCGCGGGATCGATGACGATGACCTCCTCATCGTCACCCAGGATCCAGGTGTTGTTCTCGACCTTGTGCTCGACGCCGTCGACATCGACGACGCCCTCGGTCACCACTCGTTCGATACGCGCTGTCACGCTTCCGAACTTTACTGCCTTGCTCATCGCGACGCCTCCGGCGTCGCAGGCTTGGGCCGTGTTGATTGCGACGCCTGGCGGCGTCGCGGGCCTGGGCACCCCCGGGTCGGCGTCTTCCCTCGTCACTCCGTCGCTACGCTCCTGCTGTCTCACTGCGACGCTACGCGTCGCGGGCCTGGGCGCCCCCGGGTCGGCGTCTTCCCTCGTCACTCCGTCGCTGCGCTCCTGCGTTCCTCAGTCCAGACACCGACGCGCCCAGGCCAGGCCTCAGACCAGACACCGACACACCCAAGCCAGGCCTCAGACCAGACACCGACACACCCGAGCCGAAACCGGTCCCGGCCACACGGGGGGACTTGGGCAGGGAGGCCAGGCACCGAGGCGCTCGGGCCGAAACGGTGTCAGGCCGTGTGGGTGAGGGTGCGGATGGCGGTGATGATGAGTTGCACGGCGAGGGCGGACAGCAGCAGGCCCGAGACCCGGGTGACGAGTTCGACGCCGTTCTCCTTGATCACTCGGATGACGGTCACCGAGAAGCGCATGAACACCCACAGCAGGAGGTGCACGGCGGCGATCGCCAGGGCGAGTGCCAGGATCCCGCCCTCCTTCCGTCCGGCCTGCTGGGCGAAGACGATCGTGGCGACGATCGCCCCCGGCCCGGCGAGCAGAGGCGTGCCGAGCGGGACGAGTGCGACGTTCACGTTGGACTTCACGGCGTTGGCCGGGGGTTCGGTCTCCCCGGTGAGCAGTTGCAGGGCGACCAGCAGGAGCAGCAGGCCCCCGGCGATCTGCATGGCCGCGACCTCGACGTGCAGGTAACCCAGGATGGCCCGGCCGAAGACGGCGAAGATCACGACAAGACAGAACGCGACGATGGGGGCCTGCCAGGCGACCCGTCTGCGCTCGCGCGCCGTACGGCCGCTGGTGTAGGCGAGAAAGAGGGGGATGATCCCTGGCGGGTCCATGATGACGAACATCGTGACGAACGCCTCGACGAAGAACTGGACGTCGAACACCCGTTTCCCCTGACCGTCGGTGAGGGGTACGCCCATGGTAGGTCAGAGCGCCGCCGTCGCGCAGGGTAACAGGAAAAGTGGACTCCGGACGGTTTTCGTCGCGCGGAGTGACCGGAGGGGCGCAGAGACCGGGCGCGGGCGGCCGGGCGATGGCACGCGATGACCGGCGAGACCGGTCGGGGCGGCGGGAACGCCGGATCAGGCTCCGTCGTCGCCCAGGCGCGGAGAGAACGCACCCATGGGCAGGTCGAAGCTCTGGCCCTGCTCCCGCAGGTCGCGCAGGGAGAGCTCGGCGAGCGTCATCAGGTGACCCGCCTCGGCGGGCCAGACGACCGACCACAGCCAGTTGCCCAGGGCCTCGCCCGCGTAGACCGCCCGGTCGGGGGCGGCGTCGACGCACCACATCGGGGTCGGATGGCTCATGATCTCGACCTTGGCGTGCGGCGGCCCGTCGCCGAACCCCTCGCCGGGGTCGGTCGCGGGCAGCCCGGCGAATCCGGCGCCGAGGCCGACGCCCGGCTCCTCCGCGATGATCAGCATGTCGGCGGGCCCGTGGGTCAGCGACGGCCCGGAGAGCGCGACCACCGTGCCCCTGACACCGCTGCGTTCGTCACCCGCCTCGGCGAGCCCGGTCATCAGCCACCCCTGTGGCAGGGGCCAGGGCAGCCAGACCGGAACCTGGGCACTCCTGCCGAGGGCCTCCACCGCGGCGATGGACGGACGTCTGGGCGGTTGCAGCGGCAGGACGTCGCCGTGCGGCCCGCACCGCCAGGCGCTCGACCATGCGCTGGGCGGGCGGAGGGGGCCGAAACAACGCGGACAGATGGGCTCGGCTCTCACGCCTACCCACGGTGCTTTGTCGGCGGCCCCTTCGTCAAGGGCACTTCTCGTTACACAGCCGTAATCTTGTTCATGTGCGCGTAAATTGTGTCGGAGCGATAGTCCGCGACCGCGAAGGGCGGATGCTCCTCGTCCGGCGCGGGCGCCCGCCGGGACAGGGCCTGTGGTCCGTTCCCGGCGGCCGGGTCGAACCCGGCGAGTCGGACGCCGAGGCGCTGGTCCGCGAGGTGCTGGAGGAGACCGGCCTGACGGTCACACCCGGCCGTCTGACGGGCGCGGTCGACCGTCCCGGCCCCGGGGGCGTCGTCTACGAGATCCGCGACTATCTCGCCGAGGTCTCCGGCGGCACGCTCGCCGCCGGAGACGACGCCGCGGACGCGGGCTGGTTCACCGACGACGAGCTCGCCGGGCTGCCGCTGGTTCCCGGCCTCCTCGACGCCCTCACCGGGTGGGAGGTCATCGGGAGGCCGTCAGGGTCGAGCGCCACAGGGTGAGGTGGTCGCTGTTGTAGGTGGTCGACCTGCCGAGGGCCAGGACCTGGTCGCCGGAGACCGCGACCGCGCCGAGCCGCTGGGCGCCCTCGCCGCCCAGGCTGCCCTCGGTCGGGGTGTGGCGCTGCCAGTTCAGCCCGTCCTCCGAGGTCCACGCCACGCTGTCGCCCTCGCCGGGGACGCCCTGCCAGCCGACCGCGACCACGCCCTCCGCGGTGGCGGCCAGATCCTGTACGGCGGACGCCTGCTCGGCGGGCAGCCAGGAGAACACCCACGAGGTGCCGTTGTCGTCGGAGACCGCCCCGAAGGCCCGCTGTCCCTCGCCGGTCCTGGCCGTGCCGGCCGCGACGATGGTCGTGCCGTGCAGGACCACGTGCCGCAGCCCCGCCGACGTCGCCCCCGGGGGCAGGACCGGCTTGCGGGCGACCCAGTTGACCCCGTCGGCGGACACCCAGACCACTCCGGTCTCGCGCGCGGCCGTGCCCATGCCGCCGACGGCGACGTAGCCGGACGAGGTGGCCGAGACGTCGTGGAGGCGCACCCCTCCGCCGCCCGCCGGGAGCCTCACCGCCCGGGTGTAGCGCTTGAGGTCGGAGGAGAACCACAGGACGGGGACGGCTCCGGAGGGCCCCCTGTCCTCACCGGCCATCACGTAGCCCGACGGCCCCGCGGTGACCGCGTGGGGGGCGAGGAAGTCGTGTTCGGCGGCCGGGGCGAGGGGACCCTGGATCGGAACCTTCCGCCAGGTCCTGCCGTCGGACGAGGTGACGAGCAGCGGCCCGGTCGACGAGGCGTCGGTCATGGTGCTGCCCACGGCCAGCCAGCCCCGCTTGCTCTGCGCGACGTCGCTGAGGGCCTGCCGCCGCGAGCCGCCGAGGACCTCCGCGGGGCCGCCGGCCTTCCAGCTCTCGCCGTCCGCGCTGGTCCAGACGCCCGCGTCGCCCGAGACCGCGCCGACGGCGACGAACCTGCCGCCTCCCGCGGCCACTCTCGCCGTGTCGCGGGCGGCCCTGGCGAGCCCTTCGATCCGGTCGAGCGCGACCGGCCTGGCCTGACCTCCCTCGGGGGCGGTGATGAGGACCAGCCGGTTGTCCACGTCGGCGGCGCGCTCGTCGCCTCCGACGACGAGCGTGCCGTCGTCGGAGAGGGCCAGGGCCCGCAGCGAGCCGGGCACCTCGCCGAGGTCGGTGGTCTTGCGCCAGTCTCGGCCGTCCCTGCTGGTGTAGACGGCGTAGCGTTCGAAGCCCGACTCGGCGATCGCGGCGATGCCCGCGCCGGAGGAGGCGAGCCGCTTGACGCCGGAGCCGTCACGGGCCAGGCCGGTGATGGCGCCGCACCGGGCCCAGTCGACGCCCTCGGACGAGCAGTAGACGTCGACGTCGCCCTTGTCGCTGCGCTGCTGGGTCGGGACGAGCACGAATCCGCCCGAGGCCGCCGCCAGCGCGCCCGATTCGGGCAGGACGCCCGCGGGCGCCTGGCCTGCCCGCTGCCAGGTCTTCCCCCCGTCCGCCGAGCGCAGGACCACGGCGCTGGAACCGCCCTGGGCGGGATCGCCGAGCGCCACGACCGCGTCGTCACTGGCGACGACCGCCTTCAGCCCCCTGACCTTGTCAGATGTGCCGATCTTCCGGGTGTCGACCCGCTCCCAGCTCTGCCCGTCGGGTGAGACCCAGGAGACGGCCCCGACGGTGCCGTCCTGGAGCACGGTCGTGCCGACCGCGACGAACCCGGAGGAGGTCCTGGCCAGATCCATGATCTTGTCTCCGTCGGAGAACGCGCCCAGCTTCCCCGGGTCGACGGCGGCCCAGCTCTCGCCGTCCGCGCTGGTCCACAGCCCTCTGCCCGAGCCGAGGAGGTCGTTGCCCGCGGCCAGCCAGAGGCCGTCGCCGCCCGCGACCCTGCCGACCGTGGTCGGCCCGTTCTCGTAACCCGCGGGACCGGTCACCTTGCCCAGCTGCCAGCTGGTCCCCCCGTCCGGGGAGACCAGGAACAGCGGCCTGGGCACGGGGCTGGTCGTGTCGCTTCCGACGGCGACCATGAAGGAGCCGTCGGAGGCCACGGCGTTGAGCACCTGGCTCGAACCGTCGCCGCCGACGCCGGAAGGCGGCACGAAGTTCGCGTCGCCGGAGCGGAGCTCGTCGCCGACCAGTTGGAGGCCGGTGGTGAAGGGACCGTTGACCCAACCCCACAGCACGACGCCGCCGCCGACCGCGGCGGCGAGGACCGCGACCACCACGACCGGGACGACCAGGCCTCTGCCCCGTCCGCGTTTCGTCGGGCTGGAGCGGCGCAGGGCGGAGGGCGCGGGCGCGGCGCGGTGGTGCCGCCCGCCGTTGGCTCCTCGCCTGCCGGGCGGGCCCTGGGCGACCAGCAGGTCCGGTCTCGCGGGCCTGCCGCCCGGCGGGCGGCCGACGCGGCGCACCGGCTCGAAGTCGTCCTCCCCGTCCTCCTCCGGCGAGGCGGGTTCCTCCGGCTCCCACGTCGCCGGGGCGGAAGGCTCCGTCCGGAGGTCGTCCTCGGTCTCGTACGGCGGGCCGGGGGGCACGTCCGCCCCGTCCTCCCGCACCGGGTCCGCGGGCCTGCGGGGCGGCCCCGAGGCGACGAGGAGGTCGGGGCGCGGCCCTCGCCGCCGCCTTCCCCGCTCGGAGGCGTCGGGGTTGTCCGTGTGGGTGCCGTCGTCGGCGTCTGAGAGGGGGTCCGGGTGGTCCGCCTCTCCCTGCTCCCCCTGCTCTCGTGGCGGGCTGTACGGCTCCGCGTCGTCGTCCTCCAGCCGCGCGGGCCCGAGGAGGTCGCCGTAACCGGCGCTCCCCGACCCTCGCCACATGTCCGGATGGTCCGCGTCGTCGTCATCGTCGTCGGGCCCCGCGGGTCCGAGAAGGTCGCCGTAACCGCCGTCGCCGGCCCCGCGTGACGCGCCGGGGCGGCTCTCCCCCGGCTCGCGCGGCGGGCCGAGGGGGTCGGCCTCGTCATCGTCGTCGTCGAACCACGAGGGGCCGAGGAGGTCTCCATAGCCGGTGCCGTGACCGGCGCCCGCCGGTCTTCGCGGTGCGGTGCGATCCCCGCGACCGCCGTCGCCGGTCCCGCGCGCCGGGCTGTGCCCTGTGTCGAGCCCTGTGTCGAGCCCTGTGCCGCCCGTCTCGCGCGGCGGGCTCTGGAGGTCCTCGCGACCGGTGTCCCGCGGCTCGCGGGGCGGCCCCGAGGCGACCAGCCGGTCGGGCCGGTCGACCAGGCGCCTGCGACGTCCCCGCCCCTGCGAGGTGTCGTCTCCGCCCGTGGACGGCCCCTCACTGCCCTCAGGGCCCTCAGGACGGGCGAAGGGGTCCGCCTGGGGCGCGGGGTCTCGCGGGGAGCGGCCCGTGGGAGAGGCGTACGGCTGGGTGTGCGCACGGCGGCGTTCACCGCCCAGGCCCTCCGGGCGGGCTCTGGGGGGCTCGTCCTCCGGCGTCGGGGCGGCGAACGGGGGCAGCATCCACGGGGAGGCCAGGGGAAGCCCTCGGGTTTCCTCGTCCGAGGGACCCGGCGGGGAGTGCTGGATCGTCGGTGGGGAGTCCTGATGGCGCCGGGACCTGCTTTCGTACGTCCCGTCGTCGTGGACACCGTCGTCCGACGGCCACTGTCGCGAGCGCGGGTCGTGGGGGCCCGGGGCCACGCTCAGCACCTCCTCGCAGGAAGCCCGTTCAGCCCGGGGTCAGCACTCCGGACCGTTCCAGTCGTCTCCGTGACACTCTGCCGCGGCACCGTACGGCGACGGCAAATCGCACGAGACCTTTCTACTACCCCGTAGCACCGAAACGATCACCTCCGCCGGGCGGGTGAACGGGGTTCAGCCGTACACAGTCCAGAGCAACACGTTAGAGGCGCGATGACGAGACCTCTCTAGTCAGATTTATCTGCGAAGCGCCGGAATTATCATGGTTTGTGGCGTTAATTCCTGGATCGCTGATCGCGAAAATCCGCCGGGGCGAGGGTCACGCCACGAGAGACACCACCGGAGACACCGCAGAAGACGGGGTCATGCCGCGGGAGGGGTGAAGGCGGTGGTGCGCGCCAGACCCGCCGCCCGACCCTTCGCCGTCACGACGAGCGCCATCTTGCGGGACGCCTCGTCGATCATCTCGTCCCCGAGCATGACCGCGCCACGCCTTTCGACGGTCGTGTAGTAGTCGTAGGCGTCGAGGATCAGCTCCGCGCGGTCGTAGTCCTCCTGGGACGGCGAGAACACCTCGTTCGCCGCCTCGACCTGGGTCGGGTGGAGCACCCACTTGCCGTCGAACCCGAGCGCCGCCGAGCGCCCCGCGACCCTGCGGTAGCCGTCCAGGTCCTTGATCGCCAGGTAGGGGCCGTCGATGGCCTGGAGGTCATGCGTGCGGGCGGCCATCAGGATGCGCATCAGGATGTAGTGGTAGGCGTCGCCCTCGGTGTAGCCGGGGGGCTGCTCGCCGACGACCAGGGTCCGCATGTTGATCGAGGCCATGAAGTCGGCGGGGCCGAAGACCAGCGTCTCGAGACGTCGGGACGCGCCGCCGATGGCGTCCACGTTGACCAGGCCCCTGGCGCTCTCGATCTGGGCCTCGATGCCGATCCCGCCGACCTCGAGGCCGTTGGCCCGCTCGATCTGGGTGAGCAGCGTGTCCAGCCAGGCCACCTGCGTCGGGTCCTCGACCTTGGGCAGCATCAGGCAGTCGAGGAACTCCCCCGCCCCCTCGACGACCTCGATGACGTCCCGGTAGGTCCACTGCGTGCTCAGGTCGTTGACGCGCACGACCCTGGTCTTGCCCGACCAGTCGCCCTCGCGCAGGGCGGCCACGACGTTCTTGCGCGCCCCCTCCTTCGCCAGCGGCGCGACGGAGTCCTCAAGGTCGAGGAACACCTCGTCCGCGGGCAGACCCTGGGCCTTCTCCAGGAAACGGGGGTTGCTGCCGGGCACGGCCAGGCACGAACGTCGCGAGCGCATGGCCACACGGTAGCGGCCGCCTGCCCGGGAACGGCAGACCGGGTCGTTCTATGGCGGCCATGCGAACTCCCTCTGCGTCCCTCTGCGTCCCTCTGCGTCCCTCTGCGTCCCTCTGCGTCCCTCTGCGTCCCTCTGCGTCCCTCTGCGTCCCGCACGGCCTCGGCGGGGCCGGGCCGCCCCTCACGACCGGCGCGCGCCCTCCCCCGGGGCCGCAGGCCGTACATTCGTCTCATGGGTGTGATCGAGGAGGGCGCCAAGAAGTCGGGGATCCTGTGGCTGTCCCTGGACCGGCCGCGGCTGGCCTGGCACGTCTGGCACGACGGCGCGATCTGGCTGGTCACCGGCGGGGGCGAGCAGGAGCTGCCCGGCCTGGCCGAGGCGGGCCAGGTCCAGGTGACGCTGCGGAGCAAGGACAACGGCGCGCGGCTGATCGCCTTCGAGGCCTCCGTCGCGGTGGTCGACCAGGCGGGGGCTCCCGAGGCGGTGGCCGCGCTCGCCAAGGAGCGGCTCAACGCCCCCGACGGGGCGGGCCTGACGGAGCGCTGGGCCGCCCGTTCGCTGGTCGTCCGGCTCACGCCGCGCGACCAGGCCCCGTGACCTCCCGCGCCGCCCGGCCCGTGCGCCCGGCGAACCTCACACCACGCCGACCGGCTCCCTGACGTCCGCCGCGGGCGCGGGCAGGGCCGAGGTGGCCCGCTGGGCCAGATAGGCCCCGACCAGGACGATGAGACCGCCGACGATCTGGAAGGGGCCGAGCGCCTCGCCGACCAGGACCCAGGCGATCACCGCTCCGGCGATGACCTCCAGGGAGGCGACCGTCGAGCCGACGGCGGCCGACAGGCGACGGACCGCGGTGACACCGAGGATGTAGGCGGCGACCGTGGCGATGAGGATCATCCACAGCGCCGCGGCCAGCGCGGGCAGGGCGGGGCCGCCCTCCGGGGCGACGGTCAGGGTGAACGCCCGCCACGGGATGTCCCACGGCCGGGAGAGCGGGACGAGCGTGACGGCGGCGCCCAGCAGGCCCCAGGCGATCAGGCCCAGCGGGTCGACGTCCTCCCCGAAGCCGTCGCTGAGCAGGAAGTACCCGGTGCAGCAGGCCGCCGCCCCGAAGGCGAGCAGCAGCCCGAAGGGGTCGAGGGCGAGACCTGACCACGCCTCGACCACGATGCCGAGGCCGACGACCGCGACCACCGCGCCGACGAAGGCCGCGCGCGGCAGCCGTACCCGGCGGACGAACCGCACCCAGAGCACGACCAGCACCGGCGAGGTGAACTCGATGAGCAGGGTGACGCCGACCGGCAGCCTGGTGATCGCCGCGAAGTACAGCGCCTGCACCCCGGCGACCGCGACGACCGCGTAGGCCAGGAAGAACGGCAGACGTGAGCGCGGGATCCGCAGGGCGCCCGGCCTGAGGACCGCGAGGGCTCCGACGAGCAGCAGGCCCGCTCCCGCCATCCGCACCCAGACCGCCTCGAGCGGGCTCAGCCCCGCCGCGCCAAGGTATTTGGCCATCGGCCCGGAGAACGCGAAGCACCAGGACGACACGAACGCGATCAGCAGTCCGTCACGTCTCACCAGTCACCATCCACGTAATTACCGTTCGTACTTTTTGATGCTGTCATAACGGACACCTAGGGAGCAAGGGGGCATCTGAAATGTGAGCGAGCCTTGAACCGGCACCCCCCGAAGGCGACCTACGCTGCAAATGTGAAGATCTTCATCGCGCGTCTCGCGGGCACCCCGGTCTTCGACCCGGCCGGCGACCAGATCGGGCGGGTGCGGGACGTGGTCGTGGCGATCGCGGGCGCCGCGCCGCCGCCCGTGCACGGCCTGGTCGTCGAGGTGCAGCCCCGGCGACGGGTCTTCCTGCCGGTCACCCGGATCCGCGGCATCGAGGCGGGGTCGGTCGTCTTCAGCGGCCAGATCAACGTCCGGCGCTTCGAGCAGCGGGCGACGGAGACCCTCGTCATGGGCGAGATGCTCGACCTGGAGGTTCAGGTCGGGGGCGAGCGGATGACGGTCCTGGACCTGGCCATGGAACAGACCAGGCGCGCCGAGTGGCTGATCACCAAGGTGGCGGTCGTCAGGACGGGAGCCGGGCTGGGTCTGCGGCGGCGCGGCCCGACCAGGATCGTGGACTGGGCCGAGGTCAGCGGCTTCGGCGCGGTGCAGAAGGACCAGGGCGCGGCCAACCTGCTGTTCGCCTTCGAGACCATGCGCGCCGCCGACCTGGCCAGCGCCCTGCACGAGCTGCCGGACAAGCGGCGCGCCGAGGTCGCCGCCGCCCTCGACGACGTACGGCTCGCGGACGTGCTGGAGGAGCTCCCCGAACGCGACCAGATCGGCATCCTGGGCAGGCTCGCCCCCGAACGCGCCGCGGACGTGCTGGAGGAGATGGACCCGGACGACGCGGCCGACCTGCTGCAGGACCTCCCCGCCGAGCAGGCGGAGGCGCTGATGGCGCTCATGGAGCCGGAGGAGGCCGCGCCGATCAGACGGCTGCTGGTCTACCCGGAGAACACCGCGGGCGGCATGATGACGAGCGAACCCGTGGTGCTGCCGCCGAACGCGACCGTCGCCGAGGCGCTGGCCCACATCCGCCAGCGGGAGGTGACACCGTCCGTCGCCGCGCAGGTCTACGTGACCAGGCCTCCCGTCGAGACGCCGACCGGCCGCTTCCTCGGCCTGGCCCACTTCCAGCGGCTGCTGCGCGAACCCCCTTCCACCCTGCTCGGCGGGGTCATGGACACCTCGCTCGACCCGATCAGGCCCGAGTACACCCTGAACCAGGTGACCTCCTACCTGGCCACCTACAACCTGATGGCGGTACCCGTGGTTGACGAGCTCGGCCGCCTGGTCGGCGCCGTCACCGTGGACGACGTGCTCGACCACCTGCTCCCCGAGGACTGGCGGGAGCGGGACCACGAACCAGGAGCTGAGCATGGCTGACCGGCTCGACCAGCCCAGACAGCAGGGTCTGCGCCTGCGACCGCACTACGACCCCGAGGCGTTCGGACGGCTGTCCGAGCAGATAGCCCGTTTCCTCGGCACCGCCAGGTTCCTGGTGTACATGACCGTCTTTGTGGCGGTCTGGGTGCTGTGGAACGTCCTCGCGCCGGAAGTCTGGAAGTTCGACCCCTATCCGTTCATCTTCCTCACGCTGATGCTCTCGCTCCAGGCGTCGTACGCCGCGCCGCTGATCCTGCTCGCCCAGAACCGGCAGGACGACCGGGACCGGATCCAGAACGAGCTCGACCGCGCGGCCGCGGAGCGGAACCAGGCGGACGTCGAATATCTGACCAGGGAGATCGCGGCCCTGCGCATCGCGCTCGGCGAAGTGGCGACCCGCGACTACATCCGCTCCGAACTCCAGCGCCTGCTGGAGGACCTCCAGGAACCCTACGCCCCGGCGACGGCCCATTCGAAGGAGTCGTGAGGGTGTTCGTCGCGGCCAGCCGGGATCGCGGCCAGCCGGGATCGGGGTCAGTCGGGATCGGGGTCAGTCGGGGCCGGGGTCGGGGTCAGTCGGGATCGGGGTCAGTCGGGATCGGGATCGGGGTCGGGGAAGAGCTTGGTCAGGGCGGACGCGCACCGGCGCAGCTCGCGCTCGTCGAGGACGCCCAGGAACTGGGCGCGGACGCCGCGCATGTAGGTGGGGGTCGCCTCGGCGAGCCGTACGGCGCCGTCGTCGGTGAGGACCGCGAACAGGCCGCGCGCGTCGTCGGCGCAGGCCGCGCGCTCCACGAGGCCCTCGCGCTGGAGGCGGTCGACGAGGCGGGTCAGTCCGCTGCGCGACAGCATCACCCGCTCGGCCAGGTCGTTCATGCGCAGGCGTCGCTCCGGCGCCCCGGACAGCTGCGCGAGCACGTCGTAGGAGGCCAGGGCCAGATCGTGCTCGACCAGCAGCTCGGCCTCCAGGGCCCGGGTGACGCGCGCCTGGGCGCGTCGCACCACATGCCAGAGCGCCAGCTCCTCCGAGCCGACGACCTGCTTCGACTCGCCCGCCGTCACGGTCACGGAGTAACCTTAAGAGGTTGCACGCGCATCTACATAGTGGATTGTCTGGATTCGCCCTCTCAGCGGGATCCCGGAATTCCCTCCATCACTCCCTGGTTCATACCATGGGTCCGTGACTCCTCCGCTCCCAGCCGGGAGCGGTCCCTCGCCAATCCACACGGCGTCACGGCGGACGACTCTCGTCCGTGAAGCGCCTGGACGACAACAGACAAGGAGGGACGGCAGCACGTCACCTCACGGTGACGCCCTGTCGCCGACACTTCGATGGCACCTACCCCGGAACTGGTGACGGCCGCCCTGGCGACCGTCAACGACCCTGAGATCCGTCGGCCGATCACCGAGCTGGACATGGTCAAGAGCGTCGACATCTCCCCCGAAGGGGTGGTGCGCGTCGGGATCTACCTCACGGTCTCGGGCTGTCCCATGAGGGACACCATCACGCGTGACGTCACGACCGCGGTCTCCAAGGTCGAAGGAGTGAGCGGCGTCCAGGTCGAGATGGACGTCATGAGCACCGAGCAACGCAAGACGCTCCAGACCAAACTGCGCGGCAACAGGGGGCCGGAGAAGGAGATCCCCTTCGCCCAGGCGGGCTCCCTGACCCGCGTGTTCGCGGTCGCCTCGGGCAAGGGCGGAGTCGGCAAGTCCTCCGTCACCGTCAACCTGGCCGCCGCGATGGCCTCGAGCGGCCTGAAGGTCGGCGTCGTGGACGCCGACATCTACGGCCACAGCGTGCCCCGCATGCTCGGCGTCTCCGAGCGCCCCACCAAGGTCGAAGACATGATCATGCCGCCGGTCGCGCATGACATCAAGGTCATCTCGGTCGGCATGTTCAAGCCGGACGGCAACACCCCGGTCGTGTGGCGCGGCCCGATGCTGGACCGGGCGCTGCACCAGTTCCTCGCCGACGTCTACTGGGGCGACCTCGACGTCCTGCTGATGGACCTGCCCCCCGGCACCGGCGACATCGCGATCTCGGTGGCGCAGCGGATGCCCTCCGCCGAGATTCTGGTGGTGACCACCCCGCAGCAGGCCGCCGCCGAGGTCGCCGAGCGCGCCGGGTCGATCGCCGTGCAGACCCACCAGCAGATCGCGGGCGTCATCGAGAACATGGCCTGGCTGCCCTGCCCGCACTGCGACGAGCGGATCGCGGTCTTCGGCGAGGGCGGCGGCCAGACCGTGGCCGACGCGCTCACCCGCACCCTCGGCGCCCGCGTGCCGCTCCTGGGCCAGGTCCCGATCGACATGCGGCTGCGTGAGGGCGGCGACGAGGGCAAGCCCCTCGTGCTCACCGACCCTGACGCCCCCGCCTCGGCCGAGCTGATCCGCATCGCCACGGGCCTGAGCAAGAGGTCCAGCAGCCTCAAGGGCATGCAGCTGGGCATCTCCCCCACCCGGGGCCGCTAGACCCCGTCTCGCCCGTCACCGAGGCCCGAGGCTCCCGCAGCCTCGGGCCTCGCCGCGTTCTGACAGCGTGCGTCTTTCGCACCCGGACGGCGTACGCCTGTCCGCCGCGTCGGCCCGATGAGCGGCGACGGCCTCGTCTGGGCGTCCGCCGAGGTCGGCGGTCTCCTGCCGCGCCCGGGACCGCGGCCCGGTTTCCTCACGGGCGCCGTCCCGTGGCGAAGCGCCGTCGTGACGTCGAGGCGATGGCGTGACGTCGAAGCGATGGCGTGACGTCGAAGCGCGTGGCGCTTGTCTCCTGGAGGGGACCCGGTGCTCAGGTCGCCTCGGAGTCGTACGGCGGGATCTCGCCGTATCCCAGCTCGTGGGCCTCGGTCGAGGAGTAGGAGCTGCTGTAGGCGGGCACGGCGGCGGCAGCCGTGGCCGTCGTCGCCCCCGCGGCCCCCGCGGCCCCTGTGGCGCTGTTCCACTCGTCCTCGAGCTCACCGGTGAGGTGCTTGCGGACGAAGTTCTTCGGGTTGAGGTCGGCGGGGTCGAAGTCGGCGAACTCGGGCCCGAGGCCTGTCTGCAGGTCCTGCTTGGCGTTGTTGGCCATCTGCCGCAGGTTGCGCAAAGTCTTGCCCGCCTGGGCGGCGGCCTGGGGGAGCTTCTCCGGGCCGAAGACGAGAAGGGCGATGACCACCAGCGCCACGATCTCAGGCCAGCCGAGTCCGAACACGGTGATCTCCTACCGGGACAACGTCAAAGCGGCTCTCCAGGCACACGCCCGGAGACTTCCAGACTAATGCCCGCACCCCATAGCACGCACCCGCCCTTCGCCGGTCACGAGGGGACTGGGCGTGGACTGCGGGGACGCGGCACCAACGATCACGAAGGACGCCGACGCCGGTCCCCGACTGCGGGGACCGGCGTCAACGGTCACGAGGGGCTGGGAGTGGGCGTGGACTGCGCGGGCGCGACGCCGACGGTCACGACGGCCGTCTTCTCCTGACCGCCGCGCTGGAACTTGATCGTCAGCTTCTCGCCCGGGGCCTTGTTGCGGATCAGCGCGATCAGCTCGTTGCCGTCCTGCAGCACGGTGCCGTTGACCTCCAGGATGACGTCGCCCGGCTTGAGACCCGCCTTGTCCGCGGGGCCGTTCGGCTCGACGGGCTGGCTGCCCTGCCTGGCCTCGTCCTCGATGCGCGCCCCCACGCCCCGGTAGGTTCCGTCGATGGTGACGCCGATCCGCGACTTCTTCGCGGAACCGGTGCTCACCAGCTCCTCGACGACCCGGCGCGCGTGGTTGACCGGGATCGCGAAACCGAGGCCGATGCTGCCGCTCTGGCCGCCGACCGACCTACCGAGCGTGGCGATCGCCGAGTTGACGCCGATGACCTCGCCGTTGGCGTTGACCAGCGGGCCGCCGGAGTTGCCGGGGTTGATCGCGGCGTCGGTCTGGATGGCGCTCAGCCAGGTGGTGTCGGTGCTGTTCTCCTCCCCGGCCTGGACCGGGCGGTTGAGCGCGCTGACGATGCCGGAGGTGACGGTGCCGCTCAGGCCCAGCGGGGAGCCGATGGCGACGACCGGATCGCCGACGACCACGTTGTCGGAGTTGCCAAGGACGATCTCCGGCGCGCCGAAGGTCTCGTCCGGCTTGACCACGGCGAGGTCCGACTCGGGGTCGCGGCCGACGACGTGGCCCGAGGTGGACTTGCGGTTGCTGAACTGGATCTGGATCTGGCTGCTGTTCGGCTCGGCCCCGGCGACCACGTGGTTGTTGGTCACCACGTAGCCGCCCTTGATCAGGAAGCCGGAGCCGGTGCTGGCACTGGTGCCCGCGTTGACCGAGAGGGAGACCACGCTCGGAAGGACCTTGGAGGCCACACCCGCGATCGACTCGGGCGGCCTGGAGTTGGAGCCGCTCGGCGCGGCCGCTCCCAGCCTGTAGGAGGGGTCGAGATCCCCTCCTGAGGGCCGGGTGAGCAGATAGGTGCCGATGCTGCCGAGCGTCGAGGCCAGCAGCGCGATCAGCACCGCGAAAGCGGCCAGCGTGCTCATGCGCGGCCCACGCCTCGCCGGGGCGGCGGAGGCGCCGAAGCCGGTGTAGGGCCCCGGTCCCGGCGGGGGAACCTGGCTTCCCGGAGGCGGCGCCCAGCCGGGCCCCAGACCGAACGCCCTGGCCGGCGGAGGCGGCCCCGGGGCGCCCGCGGGGACGGCGAAGACCGCCGTGTCGTTGCGCGGCCTTCCCGACGGGTCTCCCCAGCCTCCCTCACCGGCGTAGGCTCCGCCGCCGAGCTGGTCCTGCCGCCCCGTCCAGTCGTCGTATCCGGAGCTGTCCGCCTGCCCCTGCGCTCCGCCCCACCGGCTCCGGCCGGGAGGGTCGCCGAGCTGACTCCAGCCGTCGTTGCGAGGCTGCTGGCCGTAGGAGGGAGGCGTCTCTCCCGCGGGCAGAAACTCCGGCCGGGAGAACTCCGGGGCCGCACCTCTACCGCCTGTCGCGTCGGTGAGGTCCGACGGCGTACGCCCCTCGGCGTCGTTCGCCTCGTGGGTACGGTTCTCGTCGGTCATCGAATGTTCACCACTCCTTGCCTCATTTGAGGCCACTCACCGGGATAACCCGGCAATCTTCCCCTGAACGGCATACGAGAGATGTAAAGCGTGCCTCACCCGAAGGGATTGGCCCAGGAGAGCAGGCGGTGCGCGCCTCTTCCGAGCCGGTTCCACAGGGTGGGCACGGGCTCGTGAGGCAGTGCCGCCACCGCGGCGTCGACCGTGTCGGCCGGAGCGTCCGCCAGGACGGTATAGACATGGCCTCCACTCGCCCAGATCGTCTCCTGCTCGGCTGAGTTCCGCATCCAGATCGTATGCCCGTCGCGCTGTTGAGCATGCCATCCGCGGAGCTGTTCCCCATCAAGCACACCAGATTGCACAAAAACCGACACGACTGACAATCCATCCGAATACCCCAGATACAAGTATCCGGTAGGGAGGACGTGCACCGCGAACAGTTCGAGACGGCCGGGAAGGGCCGTGGGGAGGCGCCACCCCATGGACAGCAGCCGGGGCGCCTCACCCACGTCGGAGCCTCCGGCGACCAGCGCGGGTCCGGCGACCCTCCGCGCGGGATCGAGGACCAGGTCGAGGAGGGCTTCGGTGTGGACGACCCTGCCGTGCCCGTCGAGAAGCTCACGGCGCAGCACGGGACCGCCCGCCTCGTCCAGCCAGTAGCGCGCGGCGAGCGTGCCGTCCGCGCGCAGGACGCGCACCAGCCGCGCGGGGCGGCCGCAGGCGTGCTCCCCGCCGGCCTCGACCACCCGGTAGTTGCGGGCCAGCACCTCGAGCATCGCCTCCGACGGCGCCGCCATGCTCCCCGCCGGGGAGCCGGGGTCGACCCGCCTGATCGGGCCCGACGGCTCCGTGCGCACGAAAAGCCCCTGTCCGGGGACGTTGCGGACCCGCAGCACCGAGGAGAAGGCTCCGGAACGGCCCCAGACCGTGACATGACGCGTGCCCGCGTATCCACGGTTCCTGCCCGCGATCGCCGCCTCGCGCAGCAGGTGCAGCCCCGTGTCGTCGTTCTCCGCCTCGTCAGGGGGCGAGGCGTACGCCGGACTGCCCGCCACCAGCCCCAGCAGCATGAGCACTGCGAGGATCAGGGCGGCGGGCAGCCGGATCACGGAGTCGGCGAGAAGCTGGGCCTCGCGGAACCTCCATAGGGCGCGGTGTTGCTGTGCTGGTTGGCGAACATGTCGACCGGCGGCACGCGCGGCCCCGGCTCGGGCCCGCCGACCACGAACAGCGTGCCGATCGCGACGGCGGCGGAGGCGACGCCGACCGCGACGTAACCGACCCTGCGCGTACGCCGGGGACCCGCCGCCCTGCCACGCGGCCGGTTGTCCGGCGGCGCGACGCTGTGCATGCTCGGGATCGGCGCCCCGCCGAAGGTCCGCGAGCTCGGGAAGGGCCGCTCACGCGGCGGTAACGGGTCGCCCGGGTCGCCCATCCTGAGCAGGGACATGGTGAGGTCGGCGGGCATGGCGGGCCCGTCAAGGGACCTCAACCGGTTCTTCAACGCCCGCACCGCGTCGACCTCGGCCCGGCAGGAGGCGCAGAAGGCCAGGTGTGACAGCGCACGGTCGCGTTCGTGGTGGTTCAGCTCACCGTCGACCAGTGCGGAAACGCGTTCTCCAAGATGACTCATGATCACTCCTTGCCGCGCGGCTTGTCGTGACATTCGTCATGACGGTGGTTTCTCATGCGAATTCCTCCCCGCGGGTGATGGTCGGGGGGAGTTGGTCTCCACGGGGCGCGCGATGCTCCAGCGCGTCACGCAGCTGTGCCCGGCCGCGATGGATGCGGCTGCGGACCGTGCCGAGCTTCACGCCGAGCGTGGCGGCGATCTCCTCGTAGGACAGCCCCTCGATGTCACACAGAACGACGGCCGCGCGGAACTCCGGCGCGAGGGCGTCGAGCGCCGCCTGGATGTCGGGCTCAAGGTGAGTGTCGTCGTACACCTGCGCGGGAGACGGCTCACGTCCGCGCAGCCGTTCCGCCGCGTCGTCGGCGAGCCCCTCGAACCTGATGCGCTGCTTGCGCCGCGCCATGTCGAGGAACAGGTTGGTGGTGATGCGGTGCAACCACCCCTCGAAGGTGCCTGGCGTGTAGTTCGACAGGGACCTGAAGACCCGGACGAAGACCTCCTGCGTGAGATCCTCGGCGTCGTGAACGTTCCCGGTCAGCCGGTAGGCCAGCCGGTAAACGCGCGCCGAGTGATTCCGGACCACCTCCTCCCAGGTGGGAGGCGTCCAGTCAGACACGGGAGCTTCCCTCTGGTGGTCGAAGTCGTCCACCAGCACTCCTCTCTCCGGGACCACCGCTATCGCCATAGTGCCTGGTTTCGTCCCTTCGTGCGCACTCACTACCTTCAGGACCGGCAAAGGCCGCTTAAACCGTGCAACGCACCGGGCGTGACATGAGTTCCCGATCGGGCCTGCCTCCCCTAGGCTGCGACCCAGCGCCTATATGAACCTGTACGGAGAAAGCGGGAGGAGAGGCCGATGGCTGAGACGCCGACAAGTCCGTTGGAGGCCGCTCTGGCCTATGCCGAGGGTTTCCACACGGAGGACGACATCCTCGCGGCCGCGCGCCAGCGCGCCGCCGAGGTGGGAGCGCCCCCGATCCTGCCCGGCGGCGGCGCCGCGCTCTGTTTCCTCGCCACCGCCATCAACGCCCGCGCGGTCGTGGAGATCGGCACGGGATGCGGCGTCTCAGGCCTGTGGCTGCTGCGGGGCATGCGCCAGGACGGCACGCTCACCAGCGTCGACGTCGAGCCGGAGCACCAGCGCCTGGCACGGCAGAGCTTCGCCCAGGCGGGCTTCTCCGGCGGCAGGACCCGCCTGATCACGGGCCGCGCCCTGGACGTCCTTCCCCGGCTCTCCGACGGCGGCTACGACCTGGTCTTCTGCGACGGCGCCAAGCACGAGTACGCCGACTACCTCGCCGAGTCCGTCCGCCTGCTGCGCGTCGGCGGCATCGTGGTCTTCGACAACACGCTGTGGCACCCCGGAATCTCCGACCCCGCACAGCGTGACCCGGACACCGTCGCCGTGCGGGAACTCGGCAAGCTCGTCCGCGACGACGAACGACTGCGCCCCCTGATGATCCCCCTGGGCGACGGCATCCTGGCCGCCGTCAAGCTGAGCGTCTAATGGCGGGACAGCCACTCCAGTAGCAGGCGCACGCCGTACCCGGTGGCCCCCTTGCTGAGAACGCCCTCGTCCGCGCCGCTGCGGCCCACGCCTGCGATGTCCAGATGCGCCCAGGGACGCCTGCCGGTGAACTCGCGCAGGAACAGCGCCGCCGTGATGGAGCCCGCGCCGTAGGTCGAGCCGACCTCGATGTTGGCCAGGTCCGCCACACTCGACTCCAGGGCCGGGACGTAGTCCTCGATGAGCGGCATCCGCCACAGCCGCTCGCCCGCGGCGTGCCCCGCCTCGGTCAGCTCCACGGCCAGGTCGTCGTCGGAGGCGAAGACGGCCCCGAGATCCTTGCCGAGCGCGATGCCGATCGCGCCGGTGAGCGTGGCGATGTCCACCACGACGTCCGGGTCCAGCTCGGCGTCCGCGTAGGCCAGCGCGTCCGCCAGCACCAGGCGGCCCTCCGCGTCGGTGTTGAGCACCTCGACGGTCCGCCCGCCGTACTGCGTGATCACGTCGGAGGGACGCTGCGCCGTACCGGAGAAGGAGTTCTCCGCGGCGGCGATCAGACCGGTGACCCGCACCCGCGCGCCCAGGGAGGCCAGCGCGCCCATGACCGCGACGACGACGGCCCCGCCCGCCATGTCGGTCTTCATGAACTTCATGTTGTCGGTGGGCTTGAGCGACAGGCCGCCGGTGTCGTAGGTGATGCCCTTGCCCACCAGGACCACGTGGCGGGCCGCGCCCTCGGGGCGGTAGGAGAGCTCGACCAGACGCGGAGGGCTCACCGAGCCCTGACCGACGGCGAGGATGCCGCCGAACCGCTCGGAGCGCAGCGCCGTCTCGTCCCACACCTTCGCGCCGACCCTGACGCCGTCCCTCTCGCCGACGCGGACGCCGTCCCCGCTGTCCCGCGCGTCGGGCGAGACCCCCTCTCCCTCACTCCCGCCGAGAAGGTGCTCGACGGCGCGCTCGGCGAGCCAGTCGGGCGTCTTGATCGAGGAGGGCGTGTTGGTCAGATCCCTGGCGAACGCGACGGCCGCGGCGACGACCTCGCCCCTGGCGACCTCCGCCTCCACGCCCTCGCCGACGAACTCGACCAGGGCGACCGGGGTGGACTTCGCCTCGCCGATCCTGAAGGTGTACGTGGCGAGCAGCGCGCCCTCGACGAACGCGGCCACCTGCCCCTCGGGCAGCACGACCCTGACGGCGTCCCTGCCCTTGCCCCTGCGGGCGACCGCCGCCCCCGCCCTGCGCAGCGCGTCGGCCGAGCCGTCGCCGGTCCCGTAGAGCAGCACCCTGCCCACGGCGTCGCCGTTCGCGACCGGGACCTCGACGATCTCCCCCGCCTCCCCCTTCGCCTCGTAGTGCGCCAGCAGCGCCGCCGCGGGCACCGGCAGGTCGACCTCGGGAGCGAGGTCCGCGGAGAAGGGAAGCGCGAGCAGCTCGGCGTCCCCGAGGATCGAGGTCGCCGCGCCGTCCCCCTGGGGAACGGCGGTCTCGCGAGGCAGCAGCGCGTACGGGGAGATGGGCATATGGACTCCAGTCATCAGGCGGTCATCAGCCGGGAGAACACCGCGGCCCTGGCGCGAGCCGCGTGCGGGCGGTCCGACGGCCAGGGCCGTGTTCGTCGATCGGGGTCGCACGGGCCACAGCGGATGTCATGTTCTGTGAACGAGATCGAATCGGGCCCGGCTTCACCGCTGGTCTCAGATCGGGATCAGACGACGACCTTCTTCAATTCCTCACCAAGAGCGCTGGCCTCGTCCGCCGAGAGCTCGACGACGAGCCGGCCGCCACCCTCAAGGGGAACCCGCATGACGATGCCCCTGCCTTCCTTGACGACCTCCAGCGGACCATCACCGGTCCTCGGCTTCATAGCCGCCATGCGTGTATCCCTTCCTGCTTCGGGCTCCGGATCTCCGACTGACCCGAGGGTGGCCGACGCATTCACGTCTTCTGTGATGTCCTATTATCCCGTCTCCGCGCTCGGAATGGGAACGATCAGCCTCAGCATCGACTCATCGGGCAATCAAGACCGTTGTCCGAGCCCCTTGGGACGGCCAAACTTGTCCTTGTGAACGCCCCGGCCGCTCCGTCCGGCGTCGGCGGGGCCCGCGCCGAGAATTTACCGAGTCGGGACGATCACCCGGACCGGCTGCCGGGACGTCCTCCCCACCCGGACCGCCGATGGGACATCCTCGTCGAGGAACCGGCGCGCGAGCGCCCACGGCGAGAATCGCGAGCCCGGTTCCAGGGCGGCCACGCCCGGCGAACCCCAGCGGCCACCACAAGGAGCCTTCCGTTGAACGACGTCCGCTACTCCGTCGACGACGCCGTCGCCACCGTCACCCTGAACCGTCCCGAGGCGATGAACTCGCTGACGACCCGGATGAAGGCCGAGCTGCTGGAGGCCCTGACCAGGGCCTCGCAGGCCCCGGCGGTGCGGGCCGTGCTGCTGACCGGCTCGGAGCGGGCCTTCTGCGCGGGCCAGGACCTCAACGAGCACGCCGCCAACCTGGAGGCGGGCCGGGGGCTCGACGGCACGGTGCGCGCGCACTACAACCCGATCGTCATGACGATCGCCGAGATGGGAAAGCCGGTCGTCGCCGCGGTCAACGGCGTCGCCGCCGGCGCGGGCGCGGCCCTGGCCTTCGCCTGCGACCTGCGGATCGCCGCCGACAAGGCGAAGTTCGCCATGGCCTTCTCCGGTGTCGGCCTGGCACCCGACTCCGGCGCGTCCTGGACCCTGCAGCGCCTGGTCGGCCGGGCCCGCGCGACCGAACTCCTCCTGCTCGGCGAGCCCTTCGACGCGACCCGGGCGCTGGAGCTCGGGATCGTCTCCAAGGTCGTCCCCGCCGACGAGCTGGCCGCGGCGGGCCACGCGCTGGCCGTACGGCTGGCGCAGGGCCCGACGAGCGCGTACGCCGCGACCAAGCGGGCGCTGGAGTTCGCCGCGAGCAGCTCGCTCGCCGACGCCCTGGCGCTCGAGGCCGACCTCCAGGACGCGTGTGCGGAGACCGCCGACCACCGCAACGCCACCCGGGCCTTCCTCGGCAAGGAGCGCCCGGTCTTCGAGGGCCGGTGATCCCTGGGGGCCGCCGCGGCACGGAAGCCGCTCGGTGCAGCACGGAAGCCGCTCGGTGCAGCACGGAAGCCGCTCGGTGCAGCGCGGAAGCCGCTCAGCAGGGCGGGGAACCGCTCAGGGACGCGAGGAGCCGCTCAGCGGGCGTCGCGCACCCAGCAGTCGGCCACGTGGTCGTTGACCAGGCCGATGGCCTGCATCAGGGCGTACGCGGTCGTCGGGCCGACGAACCGGAAGCCACGCGCCTTGAGAGCCTTGGCGAGCGCCTTCGAGCCGGGGGTCTGGGCTGGCACGTCCGCGAGGGTCTTCGGGACGGGCGAGCCGGGGTCGGCATGACTCCAGACCAGGTCGGAGAGGTCGACGTCGAGCGCGGCCTGCGCGTTCGCGATCACCGCCTCGATCTTGGCCCGGTTGCGGACGATGCCGGCGTCTGCGAGCAGGCGGTCGACGTCGGCCTGGCCGAACGCCGCGACCGCAGGGATGGAGAAACCGGCGAAGGCGGCTCTGAAGTTCTCGCGCTTGCGCAGGATCGTGATCCACGAAAGACCCGACTGGAAGGCCTCCAGCGCGAGCCGTTCGAAAACCTGGTCGTCACCCGTGACCGGACGGCCCCACTCGTCGTCGTGGTAGGCGATGTACTCGGGAGCCGAGCTCACCCAACCGCAGCGCACCTGCTCGGTCACCGGGACTTCTCCTTCTTCTCCTGCTCCTCCTGCTTCTTCTCCTGCTCCTCTTCCGGCTTCTCCTGGGCCTCTTCCGGCTTCTCCTCCTGCGGCTCTTCCAGCGCCTCCGAGCGATCCTCCGGCCGGTCGTCGCTCCGGTCGTCGCTCCGGTCGTCGAAGGGCTCGGAAGGGGTCTCCAGGAGCTCCTGCCGCTCCTCGGGCTCCTGCGGCGCGTGCTCGGTGCGTGGCAGGCTCAACGGGCCCGCATGGAGCTCGTGGCGCGCCTGGAGCCTGCTGGCGAGCAACTCCGCCACCCGCTGCTCCAGCACCGCGATTCTGGTGTCACGCTCGCTCAGCGCGTTCACGACGCGGTTCAGAGCCTCGTCCACACTCTGCGTGTGATAGCCGACGATGCTCACCGGCAGTTGCAGGGCCATGAAGTCGGCGGCGCCGAGCTGCACCGCCTCAGGCAGGTCCAGCGGGGGAACGTCGGGAGCGAACTCGGCCAGTTCGCCGCCCTGGCCCGTGGCTACCACCACCACCCCGGCGAGGACGGCTATGGCAGCGAGGGCGAGTACGACCAGCACATACGAATCGTGCCACAACTCCTCTGATCTAGGATCGCGTCATGACCGCTCTCACGGTGTTGGCCCCCGGTGACCAGGGCGACCCTTCCTGGGCCGAGGCAGAATCGATCGCCGAGATCGAGGAGCTCGCCCGCGCGGGACGCACCGTCGTCGTCACGCCCGCCGAGATCGCGGGAGACGCCGGGGAGGCCGCGGAGCTCGCCGCCGCCTCACTCTGCGCGTGGGCGGGCGCGCGTGCCTTCCGCACCACCCGCCCCGATCAGGTACGGCTCGCGGTCGAGATGACCGAGTCGCTGGCCGGACGGCGCCCTCCCACTCTGACCCGCCGCGGCCTCGCCTGACCACACCGCTAACCACACCGCTGACCACACCGCGCGGTCACCGACCTATGGCGCGTTTCCTGGATCGGTGGGGGTTGAGGCGGCTGCCGTCGGGTGGGTGCGGTGTTCTCTTCGTTCGTTGTGGTCTTTTGGTTCGGGTGGTTCGTTTGTTCTCCGGGCTGGGCCTGGTTTTCTGGGCTGGGCCTGGTTTTCTGGGCTGGGCTTGGTTCGCGTGGAGGGGGGCGGGTGGTCCGGCCGGCCGTCTCAGCTGAGCTCTGGCGGATTCAGGCCTCCGGCCTGGCGGGCGCGGGTGGTTG
>NZ_BSEV01000034.1:0-57161 GCF_027922005.1 Streptosporangium carneum
CGTACGAGACCGGCAGTCATGCGTGGAGGGGGGCGGGTGGTCCGGCCGGCGTATAAAAGGACCGCAACCACCCGCGCCCGCCAGGCCGGAGGCCTGATCTCGCCAGAGCTCAGCTGAGACGGCCGGCCGGACCACTCGCCCCCCTCCACGCGAACAAAGCGAACACCACCCCCGAACACCCCTGGACATCACACTCCGAACGCCCCGAGCCTCGCCCCAGGAAACACGCCCTGACCTGCCCTGCGGCTGTGGCCGGAAGCGTCGGGAATGCCGGAGAGGTGATAACGGTTATCGGATCCGTTGGATAGTTCGTCCTGGAGAGGAGCCGAGGATGGCCAGAAACGATCTGCGTCCCGTGGTCAGGCTGCGGTCGACCGCCGACACGGGTTACACGTACGTGACCCGCAAGAACCGGCGCAACGACCCCGACCGCCTCACCCTCGTCAAGTACGACCCGATCATCCGCAAGCACGTCCTGTTCCGGGAGGACCGATAACCATGAAGAGGAACATCCACCCCGACTACCGTCCCGTCGTCTTCCGGGACCCGGGCGCGGGCGTCGCCTTCCTCACCCGCTCGACCGTGACGAGCCGCAAGACCGTCACCTGGGAGGACGGCCACGTCTATCCGGTGGTCGACGTCGACGTCTCCTCGGCGAGTCACCCCTTCCACACCGGGCGAGGCCGGGTGCTCGACACCGCGGGCCGCGTCGAGCGGTTCAGGCGGCGCTACGGCACTCGCTGACCTGACCCGCGGGCCGGGGTGACGGAGATCCGGAGGGCCGGGGCGGGGCCGTCCCTCCTATCTCGTCTCGTCGGACACCTGTCCCGTCTCGTCGGACACCTGTCCCGTCCTGCCGACGCCTATCTCGTCTCGCCGGACGCGGCGAGCCTGGCCAGCGCCTCTCCCGTGACGCGGTGGATGACCCACTCGTCCTGCGGTGCGGCGCCCAGCGACGTGTAGAACTCGACGGCAGGGGTGTTCCAGTCGAGCACCGACCACTCGAACCTGCCGTAACCGCGTTCGACACAGATGCGGGCCAGCTCGGCGAGCAGCTGCCTGCCGTACCCCTGCTTGCGGTGGGCGGGGTGCACGAAGAGGTCCTCGAGGTAGATTCCGTGCTTGCCGAGCCAGGTCGAGTAGGAGACGAACCAGAGCGCGAACCCCGCGACCTGCTCCCCGTCGGCGGCGATGTGGCAGAACACCGAGGGAGCGGGCCCGAAGAGCGCCTCGCTCAGCTGCTCTGCGGTGGTCTCGACCTTGTCCAGCGCCTTCTCGTACTCCGCGAGGCCGCGGATCATGTCAATGATCGCCGGGACGTCCTCCGGCGTTGCGGGGCGAATCATGCTGGAAGTTTAGGCTTCCGCGCGGAGTGCGCCGGTGGGAGCGGACCCTGGCGGGAACCCTGGGCAGGGCCTGCCAAGGGACCTCTCATGAGCGGGTCAGGGGACGGAAAAGGCGAAGTGGTCTGTGGGGCGAAGGCTTTCGGCAGGGGCGGCGTGGCCACACCGGTCCGGCCTCCCGTAAGTTGTCTGCTGATCGCACGAGGATCGTTGAGAAAGGCGGACCATCATGTCGGCAGAGCCCACCGGTGAGCGTTTGGCCGAGCTCAGGCAGAAGTTCGCCGCCATCGACGCCGACGGCGACGGCTTCATCACCGAGCGGGAGTTCGGCGAGCACTTCCCCGGTCTGCCCGCGGAGGCCGTCGGGTCGCTGAACCAGGACGCCGACGCCGACGGAGACGGGCGGCTGTCCTTCGAGGAGTTCGTCAGGATCGTGGCACAGGCCTGATCCTCCGGGTACCGGTCCTCCCTCCTGATCTCGTCCCGGCCCCGGAACCGATCCTGCTCCGGGTCCTGCTCCGGGTCCTGCTCCGGGTCCGGGTCCTGCTCCGGGTTCGGGTCGGGTTCGGGCCTGGGTCCTGCTCCGGGTTCGGGTCGGGTTCGGGCCTGGGTCCTGCCCAATGTCCGGGTCCGGGCTCGGGTTCGGGTTCGGGTTCGATCCTGCTCCTGGACCGATCCTGTCTCGGCCCGGTTCCGCCGCTCCTTCCGGGGCGGGTCCCTCAGATGCGGGCGAAGCCGAGCAGGGCCACGTCGTCGGGGTTGTCCTCCCGGTCGACCAGGCCGAGCAGCGACTCCAGCTGGGCTTCGAGGTCCAGGTCGGCCGTCCGCGCCGTCAGGGCGCGCAGCCTGGCCATGCCGCTCAGGATGTCCATGGACCGGCTCTCGATGATGCCGTCGGTGTACAGCAGCAGCCGGTCGCCGTGTTCCAGGCGGGTCCGCGCCGTGAGGAAGGTCGTGGACTCCAGTGCGCCGACCAGCGGGGCGAGCGCGCCCCCGAGGTAGTCGGCCTTCCCGTCCGCCCTGCACACCAGGATGGGAGGGTGGCCCGCGCTCGCGTATGACAGCTCGCCCATGGCCGGTGAGAGCCGTACGCACAGGACGGTGGCGTGCATGCGGTCGTAGCGGCCCGTCGCCATCCGGTTGAGACGGCCGAGGATCCGCCCGGGGTCGGGATCCTCCAGCGCGTAGGCCCGCAGGGCGTTGCGCATCTGCCCCATGGACGCGGCGGCCCTGACCCCCTTGCCGACGATGTCGCCGATCACCAGCACCACCTCGCCGCAGGGGACCCTGATGACGTCGTACCAGTCGCCGCCGACGCTGGCCTCGTCGTTTCCCGGCAGGTAGCGGCCGACGATCGACGCGCCGTCGATCTCGGGGACCTCCGGAAGCAGGGCGAGCTGCAGGGTGGTCGCCAGGCGGTGCTCCAGCTCCAGCTGCTGCAGGTCGCGCATGCGCGCGGAGGCGAGCTGGGAGAGCTGACCCAGCACCGTGTCGACGGTGCCCCCGGCGATGTCGTGGGCGGGGGCGACGCCGACCGGCTCGACCAGCAGGTTCCCTCTGGGAGTGACCGTCACCGCCGCCTCCGGCGCGTCCGTCAGCAGCCTGCCGTACTTCTCCGCCAGCTCCAGCACCTCCCGCTCCGACGACGCCTCGTTGAGCGCGAGCGCGGCCTCGGTCAGCTCACGCAGCCGCCGGTTGTGCCGCGACCGCACGGCGGCCAGCCGCAGCAGCCCGCGTACCCGGGTGAGCAGCTCCCGCGCGGAGAACGGCTTCACCAGGTATTCGTCGGCTCCCGCGATGAGGCCGGTCAACGACTCCTCCTTGCCGGCCCTGGCCGACAGCAGCATGATCGGCACGCTGCGGGTCACGGAGTCGGCGCGTAGTCTGCGAACCAGCTCGAGACCGTCCATGCCGGGCATCATCACGTCGGCGACGACCAGGTCCACGGGCCGTTCCCTGGCGGCCTCGAGGGCGCTCACCCCGTCGGGCACCGCCGTCACCGCCCAGTGGGGGCTGAGCAGCCGGACGAGATAGTCCCGCAGGTCGGCGTTGTCGTCGGCGACGATGATCCGCTCCGCGGCGGGGCCGTCCACGGAGACCGCCGCCGAGCTCCGTGCCCCCGGATCGTCCGGCTCGGGGAGCCACGACGCCGTCTCGGCGGGCCCCCGCTCGTACGGCGTCGCGGCCTCCCCGAGCCGGTCCTGGGGGAGGTGCGCGGAGCCGTACGGCAGTGTGATCGTGAAGGTCGTCCCCCCGCCGAGGGCGCTGTCGACCTTGACCAGGCCGCCGTGCAGGGTGACCAGCTCGCGCACGAGCGCCAGACCGATGCCCGTCCCCTCGTGGCTGCGCGAGGGTGAGCCCGTGACGCGGTGGAAGCGCTGGAAGAGGTTGGGGAGCTCGTGTTCGGCGATGCCGACCCCGGTGTCGGAGACCGTGACCACGGCGCGGCCCTCACCGTGCTCGACGCCGACCGTGACGCCGCCGGTGAAGGTGTGCTTCAGCGCGTTGGACAGCAGGTTGAACACGACCCGCTCCCACATGCGCCGGTCGAGGTGGACCGGCTCGGGCAGGGGAGCGGCCTCCAGGCGCAGGAAGAGCCCGGCGCTCTCGAACGACGAGCGGAACACGCTGGCCAGCTCGGCGGTCTGCGCGGCCAGGTCGGTCGGCTGGTAGCGGGCGTTCGGCAGGCCCGAGTCGAGGCTGGTGAAGTCGAGCACGTCGTTGACCAGCGTGAGCAGCCGCAGCGCGTTGCGGCGTGCCGTACGGACGACGTCCTGCTGCTCGGGGCCGAGAGAGGGGGCGGAGAGCAGTTCCTCCAACGGTCCGAGGATCAGGGTCAGGGGGGTGCGCAGCTCGTGGTTGACGGCGGCGAAGAAGGCGGTCTTGGCGCTGTCGAGCTCCGCGAGCGTCCGCGCCTCCAGGCGTTCCCGCTCGTAGGTCTCCGCGCTGGTCATCGCCCGTGACACGCCGACCGCGAGCAGCTCGAAGAACTCCTGGTACGGCCCGTCCAGCCGGAGCCGCGGGTTCACGCCGCACACCAGCAGGCCCTGGAGTCCGGTCGCCCCGGTGACGGGCAGGACGACCACGGTCCCGGGCAGGCCGAAGCGCTCGCCGGGGGTCGTCGTGGCGCTCGCGGCGGTCGTCGTCCCGGGCAGGCCGTCGGCCGTGCTCATCCGTTCGGGGGCGGTGGGGTGCGGTACGGCGAGCCGCAGGTCCCCGTCGTCGCCGAGAAGATAGACGAGGCCGAAGGGCACGTCGGCGCGGGCCTCCGCGAGGGCGGACATCGCGGCCTTCGCCACCTCGTGGCGGGTGGGCGTCCCGCTCGTCGCCGCGTTCAGCAGGCTCACCGCCCGCATCCTGCGCTCGCTGAGCACTCGGCCCGTCGTCTCGCTGACCAGGCACAGAACTCCGCCGACCGCGCCGTCCTCCAGGTGCACCGGGCCGTAGGAGACGTCGAAGTAGGTCTCCTCGACGAAGCCGTGCCGGTCCAGGAGGAACGGGTGGTCCTGGGCCCAGAAGGGCTCGCCCGTCTGGCGCACCCGGTCGAGCAGCGGACCCAGGACGTCCCAGAGCTCGGACCAGTTCTCCTCGGCGGGCCGGCCGAGCGCGGCCGGATGTTTCGCGCCGATGGTCGGGATGTAGGGGTCGTTGTACAGGGCGGTGTACTCGGCTCCCCAGAACATGACAATCTGGGCGCGCGAGGAGAGCGCGATGTCGACCGCGCTTCTCAGCGGTTCGGGCCACCGGTCGATCGGTCCCAGAGGGGTGGCCGACCAGTCGTGCTCGCGGATGCGCCCGCCCATCTCCCCGCCGCTCGCGGGGCTGCCCTTCCGCATCTCACTCCCCGCGTATCAGGTAATGTGACGATACCTGGTCACCCAAAACATCCTTCGGTGAGGACATGGCCATTCGCCTTGAGAGAAGGACGGATCCCGATGGCGCGCGTGTCCTCCTGCCCATCGGCGAGCTTGACCGGGACGCCGCGGAGCTGCTGGCCACGGCGGTCGAGGACGACCTCGCCCACTCGCCGGAAGTGCTGGTGATCCGGCTGACGCACGTGCCGTTCTGCGACTCCTCGGGGATCGTCACGCTGCTCGAGGCCCACGCGGACGCGGCGCGTCTGGGCACCGAACTCGTCCTCGCCGACGTCGGCCACCACCTGCGGGGCCTGTTCCGCATCTCCGCCCTCGACCAGGTGGTCAGAATCGTGGAAGAGCCCCATGGCTGAGACGGCCCACGGCGGCGTGCGCAGGACGGCCTTCCCGATCGCGGGGGACCTGTCCGAGATGCGGCGGCGGACCCGCGAGTTCCTGGCGCCCGCCGCCTTCGACGAACTACGGGAGATGAACTTCGTCCTCGCCATCAGCGAGGCCGCGAACAACGTGCTCGACCACGCGGGGACCGAGGGGGTCGTCGTGCTGCTGTGCGAGGCGGATCGGGTCGTCGCCGAGATCCGTGACGAGGCGGGGCTGCTCACCGACGCGGACGCGGGTCTCACGCCGCCGCCGGTCGGGTCCCGCAGGGGGTACGGGCTGTGGCTGATGCGTGAGATGTGCGACGCGGTGGAGATCCTCCACAGCGGGGCCGGATCCACGGTCCGGCTCACGATGACGCTTCCCTGACCGTTCCCGCTCCGCGAACCCGCGGGACGACACGCCGCGGACCAGGCCCGGAGATGCCGCAGGAACGGCGTGCCGAGGCGCACGTCTCCTTCAGGCGGTACGGGCGGGTGCGGGCGGGCCCCGCGGGCTCCGGTGAACGGCCGCCTGGGAACGGCCGCCTGGGAACGGCCCATGTCTCGTGGCCGCGGCGAAGCCCGGGAACGCCCGGACTAGCTCTTCGGCAGTGGGTCCTGCCACTGGCTGATCCGGGTCGCGCACCCGCGGATCTGCGCCTCGTCGAACTTCTGGACCCCCGGGATCTGCAGCAGGCTCGCCCTCAGCGTTTCGTACACCTCGTCCACGGGCCGTCCGCCGTGCGACGCGCCGACGCGCCGCACCACCTGGACGGCCCTGACGTCGAACCCGGGCTCCCGCGTCGCGGCGCCCGTGGCCACGTCACGCAGGGCGGCGTTGTCCATCGTGATACGGACGCGAGGCATCCTCGACTCCCCCCGAGATCGGCCTACCTTGCCCGAACACCTTAGGAGCTGTGAGGGGCCGGGTCACGTACCCGCCGGAGTGTCGCGCGTCCTTCCCCGAAGGATGCCCCGGTTTCCGGGGAACGTCCCGATGGGCGCCCCGGTTTCCCGGGAACGCCGCCCCGGAACGCCGCCCCGGACCGCCCGCGAGCGCTCTTCTCCGGTGGCGATGATGCATGATGGTCGAGTCCGCCGACCGATGATCGCCGACCGACCGATCTGGGAGAGCCCGTGACGACGTGGATGTTGCTGGACTACGGCGAGGTCATATCCATGCCTCAGCCGGCGGGGGAGATGGCGGCGCTGGCCGCGCTCGCGGGCCGGGATCCCGACGTCTTCCAGGAGCGTTACTGGCGTCACAGGGCCGCCTACGACCTGGGGCAGGCTCCACACCTGTACTGGAGTGACGTCATCGAGCGTGATCTCTCCTCCGATGATCCCGTCGTGGCCGAGCTCGACGTCGCCGACACCGCGAGCTGGTCCCATCTCAACCCCGAGACCATGGAGATGATCGAGAAGGCGTCCGGCAGTCACAGGCTCGCCCTGCTGTCGAACGCGCCGGGGCCGATGGCGGCGGCCATCGACGCCGCCCCGTGGTCGGAGGTGTTCGACCACCGCTTCTACAGCTGCCGCATGTCCCTCGCCAAGCCCGACCCGGCCATCTTCGAAAGCGTGCTGCGGCGGCTCGGGGCCGAGCCCGGGGACGTCACCTTCCTCGACGACCGGGCTGTGAACGTCGACGCGGCGGCCGCGCTGGGCATCAACGCCGTCCTGTACCGCCCGCCGGGGCGCACGGACGGCTGAGCGGGCGAGGACGCCGAGAGGAGCCGGGGAGGATCCCGGCGGGGGAGCCACGGGGGCGGGGCGGGTCCGGAGGGAGCCGGGGGTCAGCGGGAGATCGAGACGCTTCCCTCGAAGGCCCGCCGCAGGGACTCGTCCACGTCCCTGTCGATGGGGAACGCCTCGGCCAGCCGGGTCAGTTCCAGCAGGCGGCCGAGGACCCCGTGGACGCCCGCCAGGCGCAGCCAGCCGCTCTGCTCGTAGGCGCGGCGAAGCGTCGTCAGCAGCGTCCAGACGCCGGTCGAGTCACAGAAATCCAGCTCGGTCGTGTCGATGATGATGCGGACGTGTCTCCGCGTCAGCAACTCAGCAAGCGCTTCCTCAAGCCGTGGGGCCGATATTTTGTCTAGATCGCCGTTGAGCGAAACCACCGAGAAACGCGGTTGGTCGTTCACGGTGACGGAAAGCCGTGTCATGATGCCCCGCTGTCTACGTCTGCTGAGACAGCGCCCTTATGGGAGCCGTGCGAAGACGGAAACCACTCCAACCACCGTACGCCCATGGCTCATGACAGTTCAACGCCCCAAGGTGAACAGCGCATGATCAACGGGGTCACCAGTGGGGGTTCACGGTGGCGCTGACCTCGCCTTTCGCCTCCCGTCCCCGCCGGGAACCGGCGTATGCGGCGACCCGCACCTCCTGCAGCCACCCGGAGGGCCGCAGCGCCGGGTGGCTGTTCATGACCGGGTCGAAGCCCTCCGGCTCACCGGCGTCGCGAGGCAGGGGGGTGTGGACGCTCAGCCACGCCAGCGGACGCCTGTCGGCGCCGTCCACGCCGAGGACGAAGACCAGGGGTCTTTCCGCCACGGCTTCCGCGAGGAGGCGGGTGTTCGCGCGCACCCTCCTGGTCGGGTCGCCCGGGACCGCGAGGAAACGCAGCCGTTCTCCCGCGTGGTCGTAGGGCAGAACCGTGGAGTAGGTCGCCGAGGCGAAGTCGCCGCGCGGGGTCAGCAGCCATCCCGGCCAGAGGGCCGACGCGAGCAGCAGGTCGAGGTCGCCTCCCGCCCCTCCGGCGCCCGGCAGGCGGACGGCCAGGCCGAGCACGTCGGGCAGGGGTCGGGGAAGGAACCCCGCCCTGGACAGGCGGACGATCGCGTCGTGGTCGTCGGGCCCGTCGAGAGCCGGAACGCCGAGCATCGGATGGCCGACCACGTGAAGCGTGGCGAGGAAGGACTCGCCGTCGGCGTGCACGGCGCGGCCGCCGCGCGCCGCGGCGATCCTGCGGGCGACGGTCCTGGCCGCGCTCGCCGTCCTCGAGGACGTGAAGGGCGTCGCCGACATGGCGGTCACGAACCGGGTGGCGCGGCGACCGGCCGGACGGCGGGGGATCCTGTGACGGCCTCGCCCCGGGAGCCGGAGCCCTGTGGGGCGGGAGAGCGTTTCGGCGTGCGGTTGGTGACGAGTGCCTTCATCGGCGTCCTCCTCGTCTCGGTGTGTCGTCAGTCGCCATACCCGCTGTCAGGCCTCGAAACGAGCCTGCCGCCCCCTCCGCGTCCCTTTCCGCCCGGGATGGGGCAGCCGCTCTTTTCGTGTCCCTTTCCGTCCGGGACGGGTCGGCCGCTCTCTCCGTGACCTTTCCCGCTCGGGACGAGCCTGCCGCCCCCTCCGTGTCCCTCCCCGTCCGGGACGGGTCGGCCGCCCTTCCTGTGACCTTTTCCGCCCGGGGAGCGGTCCGCCGCCCTCCCTGTGCCTCCCGGCCTCGGGACGGGGTCCCGTTTGCCCCGTGTTCCCCCGGGCACGCGGACACCATGGCAACCACCACCGGACAGGCGGTGCTCACCGTCAACGCGGGGTCGTCCAGTCTCCAGCTCCATGTCGTCCGCGACGGGCGGGTCCTGCGCGCCGAGCACAGCGAGCGGAGTCCCGACCCGGACACCGTCGGGCGGACGCTGAGGGACTTCCTCGGCGCGTCGCCCGGCTGCGATCCCGTGGCGGTGGGCCACCGGCTGGTGCACGGCGGCGACGCCGTACGGCGTCCGACGGTCGCCGACGACGGCGTGCTCGCCGCGGTGCGCGAGTACGCCGATCTCGCGCCGCTGCACGTTCCGCCCGCCCTCGACCTCGTCGAGGCGTGCGGGCGCGAGCTGCCCGGCGTCCCGCACGTGCTCTGCCCGGACACCGCCTTCCACGCCGACCTGCCCGAGAGCGCGGCGACCTACGCGCTGCCACGGGAGTGGCGCAGCCGGTACGGCCTGCGCCGCTACGGCTTCCACGGGCTGTCGTACGCCTGGGCGCTGCGGCGGGCGGCCGAGATCCTCGGACGACCGGCCACGGCCCTGAACATGGTCCTCACCCACCTCGGCGGGGGATCCTCGGTGTGCGCGGTCCGCGAAGGACGCAGCGTGGACACCTCCATGGGCTTCACGCCGCTCGAAGGAGTGCCGATGAGCAAGCGGTCGGGCAGCGTCGACCCGGGCATGCTGCTGTGGCTGCTGTCGGGATCCCGCCTGTCGCTGGAGGAACTGCGCGACGGGCTGGAGCACCGGTCGGGGCTGCTGGGACTGTCGGGTGGCAGGTCCGGCGACACCAGGGAGCTGGTCGGCTCCGACGATCCCGAGGCGGCGCTGGCGCTGGAGGTGTTCACGCACCGGGTGGGCAGGGAGATCGCCGCCGCCGCGACAAGCCTGGACAGGGTGGACGCGCTGGTCTTCACCGGGGAGATCGGCTGGGACCAGCCGGAGGTCCGCGACGCCGTCTGCCGCAGGCTGGGACCGCTGGGCGTCGAGCCGCCCGCTCTCGCCCAGGTGGAGGCGGACGGGACGGTGAGCCCGCCTGACGCGGCCGTGCCGGTGCTGGTCGTCAGGCCGAGGGAGGAACTGCAGCTCGCCCGTGACACCCTGGGCGCGCTCGGCGGGGCGGGGTAGCGGCGGCTGAGGGGGAAAGCGCACGTCAGATGGGGAACAGCGGGGACCAGAGGGGGAACTGTGAAACGCGATCTCGTCAACGGAGCTGTGAGCGGGGTGCTCGCCACCGCCGTGATGAGCACGGTGATGCTCGCCGGGGACCGGGCCGGTCTGATGCCGGACCAGCCGCCGCGGCGCATCGCCCGCGCCTTCATGCCCGGCCATCGGCACCGTCCGAAGCGAGGGGAGGGCGTGCTGGGCGCGATCAGCCATTTCGGCTTCGGCGGTGTGTGCGGAGCCCTGTTCGCCCTGCCCTGGGAGGGACGCCGCGCGCCGCTGACGGTGGGCGTCGGCTACGGGCTGGCCATCTGGCTCGTCAGCTACCAGGGCTGGGTGCCGGCCCTCGGCATCCTGCCGCCGATCTCCAGTGACCGGCCCGGGCGTCCCGTGGTGATGGCGGCGGGTCACGTGGTGTACGGCGTCGTGCTCGCACTCGCCGTCAACGGTCTCAACGCCGCTCTGGGGTCCCGCCGCCCCTGATGTCCGCCTCGCCGCGGCGGGGAGGGGGGAGGCCGTCTCTCGCCGGGTGATGACCGTGGAGACGGCGGAAGGTGTGTCGTCCTGCCGTACGGCCCGTCTGGTTCCGCCTCGCCGCGGGGCCGGGCGCGGGCGAGGCGTCGTGGTCTGGGCGTCGTGGTCTAGGCCGTCGGAGCGGGTTCGACGGCGGGCTTGAGGTGGCCGCCGTGCTCGTCGTGGTGGTCGGCGTCGGCGTCGTCGAACCAGAGGCCGCCGTCCGCGAGGTAGCGGAAGCGGATCGGCTGCTGTGACGGGACGGTGAGAGTCACCTGGTAGGTGCCGTTGTCCTTGCGCTCCATCGGGTGAGCGTAGGGGTCCCAGCCGTTGAAGTCGCCGACCAGCGAGACTCCGCCGAGCGGCCGCTCGAACGGCACGGTGAAGGTGAGTTTGACCTTCCCGTTCTTGGTGGGCTTACCACGTTTGATCATCGATTTTCTCCTGACTTCACTGTCTCCGTAGGTAACCGGCCGTGTTCCCGCCCGCGGCCGACACGAAGGTCGCGTCTGCTCCACGAGCGCGTGTCCCGCGTGGCAGGCCGCGATCGGGAAGCCGACATCCGGGTCACGGCTGGCGGTAACGATCCACATGGATGGTTACCGCCAGTCATCGCGCGACAACACGGGCCGTCGATTTTTGAGCGGGATCACGTCCGACCTTGACTAGATCGTGATGCTTGACCGGTTCAGGTTGAACATGACCATGCCTGTATGGATCTCCAGTGACGTGACGGAAGCCCTGAGTGCGGTTACATCGGTAAAGATGTCCCGTGGACATACGGCCTATCTCACCATCGCTCCTTGTGGAGGAGCTCGCCGACCGGATAGCGGCCGCGCCCCGCTCCTCCTGGGTGCGGGTCGCCTTCGACGGCGCGCCCGCGGCGCGTCCCGGACGGCTGGCGGACGATCTGGTCGACCCCCTGCGCCTTCGCGGGCGCGAGGTGCTCCGGGTGTCCTCGGACGACTTCCTGCGCCCCGCGTCGCTCCGCTTCGAGTACGGCAAGACCGATCCCGACGCCTTCTACGCCGACTGGCTCGACACCGGAGCCCTGGTCCGCGAGGTTCTCGGCCCGCTGGAGCCCGGCCGTTCCGGCAGGGTGCTGCCCACGCTGTGGGACACCAGGATCGACAGGGCGACACGCGCGCCGTACGTCACCGTGCCGGAGGGCGGAGTGCTGCTGCTCGACGGGGCGCTGCTGCTGGGCCGGGGACTCCCGTTCGACCTGACCGTGCATCTGTGGCTGTCGCCCGGCGCGCTCGCCCGGCGCACCGACGAGGAGCGACGGTGGACGTTGCCCGCCTACGCGAGGTACGAACGCGAGGCCGAACCGCTGGACGTCGCCGACGTCGTCGTCCGCGTCGACGATCCCCGCCATCCCGCGGTGGTCGAACGGCCGTGAGACGGACCGTGGGCTGAGGGCCGCGGACCGGCGGGACGCGGGTTCGCCGCGGCGTGGCGGCCACGCGTCCCAACCGTGTTCACGGCCGTCCGGGGCGCCGGTGCTCCGAGCGGATCGGCGCGGGTGACCGGCCGTGATCCGGCGAAGGGTTTCGTGCGGGGCGCTACACTCCGGCGCGCGACGGCATTCTGCCTTCGGTGTAGCTGGTCTCGACCAGCTCTTCGCGTGCCGCCCGGCCGGTCTCGTGGGTCTCCTCGATGCGCAGGGCGACGCCCAGCGCGAAGAAGGTCGGAGCCCACTGGCCGACGAAGATCCCCCACCGGTCGGCCCGGTCCGTTCCCGCGTGCTCCACCGACCTCGACGTCAGCCAGGACGCGAAGGACAGGCCGATCGAGGCGAACCCGGCCGCGTACATCGCGCTGGACTTTATACCCATTTTGTGAAGCCTGCTGATCATTTCTCCCCCTGATGTTGTTCGCTGTTATCGGTACCCTTTCGCGTTATGTGTAATCGAATGTCCGATATCAGGGGTCAGCTCAGGAGTCCTGCGCGTTGACGCGGTCGTTGTCGGCGATTCGCCTGAGCAGGCTCTCCCGCCGCTCCTCCAACTCGTCGGCCAGGCCCTCCTGCTGGTCGGCCATGCTGATCAGCGCTGACCGCTCGGCGGCGTCCGTCGGACCGATCTCACCGACCTGCTCGCGCAGGCCGGCGGCTTCGGCGCGGAGCCTGGCCAGGTCCTTCTCGACTTGGCGGAGTTCATCGTGGATGCTCATCCGCTCTCCATACCCGCATCCCGGCTCCGGACTCCACGCCTGGGGCCGAGTGGCGCGGAGTCCGGTGGGAGCCGCCGCGACCTGGGTGTTCCGGGCGTCCCGCCTGCCGGACGGCTCCCGCCGCGCCGCGCGGTTCGGGGTGATTACGGAGGGGAGCGGGTCCCGCCCCACATGAACAAAGATCTCCATTAGAACAAGATCCAATGTCATCCGTATATCCAAACCAAGGATAATGCTGCCAAAGTTGTACGATCCGCGTCTGAAATATGAAACCGTTGCACCGTCCACGGGTGACAGGGAGCGATCATGGGCATACACCATGCCGAAGACGGTGCGGTGGGCGGTGTCCTCGCCCATTCGGGCGGCGGCCCCACCATTCTGCGAATCCTGTTGGGCGCTCAACTGCGCAGGCTGCGCAATGCCAAGGGCGTTTCCCGGGAAGACGCCGGATACGCCATCCGAGCCTCCCACGCCAAGATCAGCCGCCTCGAGCTGGGCCGGGTCGGCTTCAAGGAGCGCGACGTCGCGGACCTGCTGACCCTGTACGGCGTGACCGACCCCGACGACAGGGCGCCGCTGCTCGCGCTGGTGCGGCAGGCCAACGCGCCCGGCTGGTGGCACAAGTACGGCGACATCCTGCCGAGCTGGTTCCAGGTGTACGTCGGGCTCGAGGAGGCGGCCTCGGTCGTGCGGACCTACGAGGTCCAGTTCGTCCCGGGTCTCCTGCAGAGCGCCGACTACGCCCGCGCGGTCATCATGCTCGTCCACGGCACCGCCTCCGCCGCGGAGATCGACCGTCGCGTCGCCCTCCGCATGGCCAGGCAGGAGCGTCTGAACGGGCCGAACGCGCCGACGGTGTGGGCCGTCGTGGACGAGGCCGTGCTCCGGCGACCCATCGGCGGACCGGAGGTGCTGGCCGCGCAGATCGACCACCTGCTGCGGATCACCGAGCTGCCCAACGTCAGGCTGCAGATCATGCCGTTCCACCGGGGCGGTCACGCCGCGGCGGGCGGCCCGTTCTCCATCCTGCGCTTCCCCGACCGCGACCTGCCCGACGTGGTCTACATGGAGCAGCTCACCAGCGCCCTCTACGTGGAGAAGCGCGACGAGACCGACCACTACACGCAGGTCATGGACAGCCTGTGCGTCCAGGCCTACTCGGTGTCCGCCAGCAAGCAGTTCCTGCGGGACCTGCGCGCGGAGGCGTCAGGCTGACCTGCGGCCCACGCCGCCGAGCACGATCATGCCCGTTGAGGGAGCCTCCATGCGGGGGCGCCACTTCGTGATGTCCACCAGGCCGGGCTCGACCAGGTCGAACCCGTCGAAGAACGGCAGGATCTCCTCGTGGCGGCGCAGGTCGACCGCCACCGGTCCTCCCGCCAGGGCGGCGCGGGCCCGGTCGACCGCCTCCTGGCTCCCCTCGGCGCTCGGCTGGGCGATGGCGAGGTGGCTGCCCTCGACCATGCGCTCGCGGAAGGCGCGGACGATCCTCGCGGGCTCCTCCGCGCCGGGGAACAGCTGCAGCACCGCGATGAACAGCACCCCGACCGGCTCGTCGAAGTCGATGAGCCGCAGCAGGTCAGGATGGGCGAGGATGCTCTCGGGCTCCCGGAGGTCCGCGCGGATGGAGGTCAGCCGGCTGTCGGTGGCCAGGAGCACGTCGTTGTGGACCGAGACGATGGGGTCGTTGTCGACGTAGACCACCCGTGTCTCCGGGGCGGTCTCACGGGCGATCTCGTGCACGTTCGGCGAAGTCGGGATGCCCGCGCCCAGGTCGATGAACTGCCGGATGCCCGCCTGGGCCATCAGCTCGACCGACCGGCTCAGGAAGAGCCGGTTCGCCCTGGCGAGAACGGGATAGTCGGGCACCTGAGCGACGATCCTGTCCGCGTACTCTCGGTCGACGGCGTAGTTGTTCTTGCCGCCGAGGACGTAGTCGTACACGCGTGCCACGTGCGGGGTGCCGGTGTCGATGCCGTCGGGAGGTGACTGATCATGACTCACGAGCTGAGTGTAGTCATCCCATCCAGGGTGATCTAGGACGATTGTCGGCTGTCTCCGGTCATGCGCGCGCCGACCGCGTCCTTCGTCTCCGCCGCGTCGCCGGGGGCCGTGGCCGTCTCAGTGGCCGTCTCAGTGGCCGTCTCCGTGACCGTTTCTGTGGCTGTCTCCGTGACCGGCCTGGCCAGCAGGAGCGGGCGGGCGAGCAGACCGGCGGCGACGGCGAGGAACATGACCGTCGCCACGTTGAGACCGCCCCAGCCGAGCAGGGCGAGCAGCGCGCCCGCGGACACCGACCCCGCGGTCGCCCCCGCCGCGCCGAGCAGCTCGGCCACGGCCTGGGCGCGTGCCCGCTCGGACGGCAGGTAGGCGTGCACGACGAGGCTTCCGCCGGTGACCGACAGGAAGTTCCAGCCCACCCCCACCAGGGCCAGGGCGACCACGAAGTGCGGGCGGCTGTCGCCCGTCACGGCGAGAGCGGCCCCCGCGGCGGTCAGGAGGGCCCCGGCCGCCGCTCCCGCCGTGGCGCCGTACCTGTCCACGATCCGCCCGGACAGGGGGGCGGTGACGAACATGCCGACCAGGTGCCACTGGACCACCATCGCGCCGTCGGCGACGGTGTGGTGGTGCGCCACGGCGGCCAGCGGAGAGGCCGTCATCAACAGCATCATCGCGAACTGCCCGGCGGCCGCGCAGCCGACGCCCGCGATGAAGATCGGCCGGGTGAGCACCGCGAGCACGGGCCGCGTCGCCGCGCCCGTGACCCGGCCGGACCCGCCGGACGGCGCGGAGGACACAGTGGAGGGCGTGGCGGAAGGCGCGGCGGAGGGCGCGACGGGCGCGACGCGCAGGAGCAGCAACGTGAGGGCGGAGCACACGGCGAGCGCCGCCACGACCAGGTAGGACCCGGCGAAGGGCTCGGACAGCACGTCCTGCCCGGCGGTCGCGACGAACGGCCCGGTGATCGCCGCGACGACGCCCGCCGCCATCACGGTCGACAGGGCCCTGGTCCGCCTGTGCGGCAGGGCGTCGTCCGCGGCGGCGTACCGGTAGTAGCCGCTGAAGGACTGGTAGAGGCCGATGGCGGCGGTGCCCAGGCACAGCAGCCAGAAAGAGTGGATCATCACGGCCACGACGGACGTCAGCCCGGACAGCAGCCCGGCGGCCGAGCCGAGCAGGAAGCCCGTGCGCCTGCCGACCCGTGCCATCAGTGCGGACGCCGGATAGGAGCCGAGCGCCGTCGCCACGGTGATCAGGGCGAAGGGGGCCGTGGCCAGCGCCGGGGTGGGGGCGAGCCGCATCCCGGCCAGGCCGGTGACAGTCAGGTCGATCGCCGCGCCGCACATCGCCAGCGCCTGCGCGACGGTCAGCACAGTCAGGTTCAGCCGCCTCCGTCCGGCTCCTGACGCTCCGGCCTCGTCCTGCTCGGTGGTGTCGCTCACGGTGCTCCTCGTCGCTGTACGCCTGCGTTCCGGCTACGGCCGCGGTCGTTGCCGTTGCCGGAGACAAGTCTCTGGCCTGCCAGACGACAGGAGATAGTGGCTGAAAAGCATAAAAAGGTATGATTCCGGCCATGCATCGGATCGTCGTGCTCGCGCTGCCGCGCTTCGTCCTCTTCGACCTCGCCATCCCCGGCCAGATCTTCGTCCTCGGGCTGGCGGACTGTCCCGGGGGGCCGCGGTACGACGTCCGCCTGTGCGGGATGGAGCCCGGTCTCGTCGAGTCCTCGACCGGCGTGCCGCTCCACGTCGCGCACGGCCTCGACGCCCTGCGCGAGGCCGACACCGTGATCGTGCCCGGCAAGGCCGGCTTCGGGGCGGACGGCGCCGCCGAGGTGCTCACGGCGCTGCGCGCCGCCCACGCCGGGGGCGCCCGCGTCGCGGCGATCTGCACCGGCGCGTTCGTGCTGGCGGAGGCGGGGCTGCTGGACGGCAGGCGGGCCACGACCCACTGGGCGCACGCCGAGCGGCTCGCCGCCGCCCACCCCGAGGTGCTCGTCGATCCCGCGGTCCTCTACGTCGACGACGGCGAGATCCTCACCTCGGCGGGCGTGGCGGCCGGGGTCGACCTGTGCCTGCACATGATCCGGACCGACCACGGCGTCGAGGTCGCCAACCACGCCGCCAGGCGCACCGTCGTGCCGCCCCACCGCAGCGGCGGCCAGGCCCAGTACATCGAGCGGCCGGTGCCCGACAGCGCGGGCGGCGGCCTGGAGTCGACCCGCCTGTGGCTGACCGAGCAGCTCCACCGCCCGCTGAGCCTGGCGGACATGGCCGCGCACGCCCACCTGGCTGAGCGCACGTTCACCCGCCGCTTCAAGGCCGAGACCGGCCTGTCGCCCCTGCAGTGGCTCCAGCGACGCCGCCTCGACCACGCCCGCAGGCTGTTGGAGACCACCGACGCCACCGTCGAGGTCGTGGCGGCCCGTGCGGGGTTCCCCTCCGCGCTCGCCATGCGCGAGCGGTTCCGCCAAGCGACGGGAACCACCCCGGGGCAGTACCGCAACGCCTTCCTGTCCCCGCCCGCGGCGGCAGGACGGGATGGGGTGAAACATCGGGTTCGTCGGGAAAGCGGTCTTACTGATCCGTGAGGAAGACGTAATGTGACCTTGTCAATTCGGCGAAACGGGCTGACATTCTGATCACCAGAGTCGATCGGGGGAGAGCCCCAGGAGGCCGGATTGATCACCCCCCGCCGAGTTCTCACGACGCTCCTCCTCGCGGCGCTGACCCCCGCCCTCGTCCCGGCCGCGGCCCTGGCGGACGCCTCGCCCGTCCCGGGACCGGTGACCTCGATGGCCTCGCTGGGAGACTCCATCACCCGGGGCTTCAACGCGTGCGGCTTCTACCTCGACTGCCCGTCCAGGTCCTGGTCCACCGGATCCGCCTCATCCGTCAACAGCCACTACCGGCGTCTGCAGGCGGCCAACCCCTCCCTCATCGCCTACAACGACGGCAAGACGGGGGCGAAGGCCGCCGACATCCCCGGGCAGGCCCAGCGGGCCGTCTCCCAGGGGGTGGACTACGTCACGATCCTGGTCGGCGCCAACGACGCCTGCACCTCCTCCGAGGCGTCCATGACCCCGGTGGCCGACTACGAGGCCGCGTTCCGAACGGCGCTGCGGACCCTCACCACCGGCCTGCCCAACGCGGCGATCTTCGTGACCAGTGTTCCCGACGTCAAGCGCCTGTGGGAGGTCGGCAAGGGCAGCTCGGCCGCCCGCGCGGCCTGGGCCACCCTGGACATCTGTCAGTCGCTGCTGGAGCGGCCCCGCTCGACCGACCAGGCGGACGTCGACAGACGGGACCGGGTGCGCGCGCGGGTGGCCGACTACAACGCGGTCGCGGCCAGGGTCTGCGCCGAGTACGTCGTCTGCCGCACCGACGGCGGCGCGGTCTTCGCCTACCGCTTCGAGCTGTCCAACGTGAACACCTGGGACTACTTCCACCCCAACACCTCGGGCCAGCGGTTGCTCGCCGAGCTCACCTATCCGGCCGACGACCGATGACCGCCCGCCACGGAGGAGGCGCGGGCGTCGGCGGTCGCGGTCATCCGAAGACACGCGCCATTCTGCGTTCGTAGGCGCGTCGCCACGAGAGCCGGTAGAGCACCCGCATGATCGCGGGGGCGGTCGCGAATATGTGCTCGCGGTCCTCGGGGGAGGCGACGTCGACGACCCAGGCGGCGACCATGGGGAGGTCCCGGCCCTGGCCCTTGTTGACCTTCCTGCCGATCTCGTCCCACTGGGCGGCGCTGATGTGCTCGCGGATCAGCGGGACGATCTCGGCCTCCTCCAGGTCCAGGTGCGCGCGGAGGAGGGTCTGGAGGCTGCGCAGGTCGCGGGCCCGCTCGGCGGCGTCGGCGCCGGTGGCCGCCAGCCGTCCGATGACGGCGTCCATCTCCTGGTGGTCGGCTTCGAGGTGGTCCAGCGTCGGGCCCGCCTCGGGGACCAGCGTCCGCAGCAGCGGCCAGATGTCGTCGTCCTCACCGGCGTGGTGGTGGTGCAGGGCGCGCAGCAACAGCGCGGTGTGCTCGTCGATCAGCGCGCGCCGCCGCGTGTCGCCGGGAGCGCACCGGTCGAGGGCGTCCGCCAGGCGGCCGAAGTCGCGGCGCAGGCCCGAGTGGAAGACGAGGAAGGTGACGAGGTCGGGGACCGGGTCGCCCGCACGACGCCGGACGGCGTTCGCCGTGCTGTGCGAAGGGGCGTTCAGAGGGGCGTTGGAGGAGGCGTTCGCTGAGGTCGTCATGCCGTCACGATGGGGCACGCCTCTTGGGGAGGACTTGCCGCGCGTCGCGCCGACTCAACGGCCACTCAAAACCCGCTGCCCGGGAAGCCGCTGCCCGGGAAGCCGCTGCCCGGGAAGCCGCTGCCTGGGAAGGCGTTGCCCGGCCCCTGCCGTCTCCGCGGGGTCACGGGCGGCGGATCGTGTCCCGTTCGGCGGCGACGCGGGCGGCCCACCAGCGCAGTCCCGCGCGGGCGCAGCGCTCCTCGGCCGCGTCCAGGTGGGCTCCGGCGACGGCGGGGTCGACGGCCAGGCGGCCGAGGAAGTAGCCGACGGGGCCGGTCGGGAACGTTCCCCCGCCGACGGCCAGCCGGTCCTCGTACGGCAGCAGCACCTCGTAGGAACGCGCGCGGGCCTCCAGGTCTCCGGCGGCGATCTGGGCCAGGGCCATGACGCAGTGGGACGACAGCTCGGTGAAGTCCCTGGGCATCCTGGGCCAGCCCTCCTCGCTGACGGCCTGGAGGGCCTCGGGCTCGCCCCTGGAGTGCGCGACCATGGCTCTGACGACCCGCCGGTGGGCGGGGAGCGGGGAGAAACGGTCAAGCAACTCCTCCGTCTCGTCCCGCAGACCGCCGATCTCGCCGGACATGACGTGCCTGGCCACCATTCCCGAGGCCAGCGCGGTCCAGGTGTGCCAGTTGTTCAGCCGCTCGCCAGCCTCCGCGGCGGCCGCGTAGGCGCTGTCCGCTCCGGCGAAGTCGCCCTCGATCAGGCGGCGTGCGCCCTTCCAGAGGAGGTGCTGGAAGCGCGGCCACGGCAGGTCGAGCCGTTCGATGAGGACGCCCGCCCGTTCGGCGACGCGGTCCGCGCCCGCGACGTCGAAGAACTCCAGCCTGCTCCGCTCCAGGATCAGGCAGCCGAGCAGTTCGAACCCGGGCAGGCCGAGCTCCGTCAGCTCCCGCGCGATGGCCTCCAGCTCGGGCATCCGCTCGGGAAGGTGGATGCCGAGGTAGCGGGCGTTGAGAGTGACCGCCAGCAGATGCGGGCCCGCCTCGCCCCGCGCGACCAGACGGCGGGCCATCGCGAGGGCCTCCTCGGTGGCCGTGTCGCAGCGCGGGTCGGCGGAGCCGTCGTAGCACTCCATGCCCAGGCAGCCGAGCAGCTTGCAGCGCAGCACCGAGTCCTCCTCGGGCAGCGCGGCCAGCGTCTCCTCGATCCGCCGCACGGTCTGCAGCTCGATCTCGGCGTAGGTGTAGAACTTCCACAGGGCGGGCGCGTCCAGGCTGGTGAGAGCCCTGGCCGTCAGCTCGGGGTCGCCGGATCCCTCGGCGGCGAGCACCGCCTCCGTCCTCGTCTGCCTGGCCCCCACCGCGTCCCCGGCGTCGAGCTGGGCGCGGATGAGGTTGAGCAGCAGCTCGACGTGCTCACCGGGGTCGGTGTCGGGAAGACGGCTGTGCGTCTCGGCGGCGCGTCGCCACCACTGGGCGGCGTCCTCGTAGGCGTGCCGCCCCGAGGCCTGCTCGGCGGTCGCGGACGCCCAGCGCACCGCCTGGACCGCCGCCGACGGCCCGGCCGCCAGCGCGTGCCGGGCGAGGGCCGCGCGGTCGGGCCCCGGCCTGCGCTCGAGGGCGCGGAGCGCGGCGAGGTGGAGCGCGGCCCGTCTGCTCGACGGGAGGTCGGTGTAGACCGTCTCCCTGATGAGGTCGTGGGTGAACCGCAGGTCGTCGCCGAGCAGTCTCAGACCGGCCGCGGCGTCCAGCGCCTCCTCGACCTCCCCGCCGACGACCTCGGAGAGCACGAGCGCGTCCGCGGCCCCGCCGAGGACGGCGGCGGCGTCGATGACGGCCCGGTGCGCCCGCGACAGCCGGAGCAGACGCCGCCGCAGCACGTCGGCCAGCCCCTCGGGGACCGCCGTCAGCGCGCGTCCCATGCCCACGTCCTCCGCCAGGCGCAGGGTCTCGCGGACGAACAGCGGGTTTCCCCTGGTGCGCTCGGCCAGGGCTCCGGCCGCCGCCTCGTCGTCCAGGCCCGCGAGCTCCGCGACGGCGGCGGTGTCGAGTCCGGCCAGCGGCAGCCGCAGCGCGCCGTGGCGGCCGAGCATTCCCAGCGCGTCGTACACGTCGGCCGAGCCCTCGCCGGACCGCACGGTGATCATGATCATGACTCTGCCGCGGAGCAGCGCGGCCAGGTCCGCGAGCAGTCCGAGCGACGCCGAGTCCGCCCACTGCAGGTCGTCGATCACCACCAGCAGCGGTCGCGTGGCCGCCGCCGCGGCGAGGTATGAGGCGGCGGCTCGGTGCAGTCTGAACCTCGCCTCGCCCGCCTCCGCGGGCTGCCCCTCGCCGAGGTCGTCGCTGAGCAGCACGCGGAGGGAGGCCGCGTGCCCGTTCTCCGGGGGGACCTCGACGCCCAGCTCCCGGACCACCTGCTGCCACGGCCACAGCGCGGGGGCTCCGGAGGTCTCGTGGCAGCGGCCCCACGCCACCAGCCACCCCTCGGCGCGCCGCAGCGCCGCGAACGACTCGGTCAGCCATGTCTTGCCGATCCCGGGCTCACCGGAGATCACCGCGATCCTCGGCCTGCCGTGTCCCGTGTCCTCCGCCAGCTCGGCGAGACGCTCCAGCTGCGGGTCCCTGCCGATGACCCGGCCCGCCACGGAGCCCGCCACGGAGCCCGCCACGGGGCCGGCCGCAGGATCGGCCACCGAGCCGGTCAGGGTGCCGGTCAGGGTGCCGGTCGGTGCGCCGGTCGCGCCGCCGGTCGCGCCGCCGGTCGCGCCGCCGGTCGCGCCGCCTGTCGCGGTGCTCGTCGCGGTGCTCGCCACGGGGCCCGCCCCGCTGCTCGCCGCGGGGCCGGGCACGGAGGCAGGGGCGTCCGCCGGGGCGGTCAGGCCGGTCCGGGGCCGCTCCGGCCGTCCAGCGGGCGAAAGAGGGCCGGGTCCGGCAGGGGCGGGCCGTACGGCGGGTCCCGGCGCGTCGAGGGCGGGGTCCTGCGAGAGGATCGCCGCCTCGAGCCGCTGCAGCGCCGGGCCGGGATCCAGACCCAGCTCCTCGGCCAGGTGGGCGCGGGCCGAGCGCAGCGCCTCCAGGGCGTCGGCCTGGCGGCCGAGCCGGTAGAGCGCGCGGGCGAGCGCCTCCCACAGCCCCTCGCGCAACGGATGCGTCCTGGCCAGCGCCTCCAGCTCACCGACCACGCCGGGGTCGCCGTCGTCGAGCAGTTCGGCCAGGTGCTTCTCCCTGGCGGTCAGGTGCGCCTCGTTCAGCCGCTCGATCTCGGGGCGCAGCCAGCCGACGTCGGCGAACTCCTCGTACGGCGTGCCCCGCCACAGTCGCAGCGCCTGGTCGTGGGAGCCCTCCCGGGTCAGCCGGGAGAACGCGTCGGCGTCCACCTCGTGCGGCCCGAGGGCGTAGCCGGAGGGCCTGCTGACGAGCACGCTCGCCGGTGTGCGCGGAGCCCTGCCCGGTTCCAGGGTCCTGCGCAGGTTGGAGACGTAACTGTGCAGGGTGCCGAGCGCGCGGGGCGGGGGAGCGCCGTCGTACAGGTCGTCCAGCAGCCCGTCCACCGAGACGGTGGCCCCCCGCGCGACGATCAACCTGGCGAGCAGCAGCCGGGGGCGCGGCCCTCCGAGGTCGACCCTGGTTCCGTCGACATACGCCTCGAACGGGCCGAGGACCCGGAACATGACCACCACGCCCGGATTATGTCATTACTGAGGGTATCGAGCGCCGACGCCGTTCGCTCGGCAGGTTATTCCGAGCAATCCTCCAAAAGACACTTTTACTGGAAAGTGTCTTTAAAGTTGGCCATTGTTCGTCAACGCGGCACACCAGGGCGGGGGGAGAAATGCCTGGGAAACGGGGGCTTGTAGCGCTCCAGGTGTGCATGATTCACTGTCGCCGTCTCAACAATTGTAAGTAAACTTTCCAGTAAGTGGTTCATAGTTGGGTGGTCAGCCATGGAACAGATCCAGCCGCTCTCCTACGGGCAGGAACGGCTCTGGTTCCTCCATCGCTTCGATCCGCGAGACCACTCCTACAACACCTGCCACGCCTACCGGCTGAACGGTGAGCTCGACGTCGCGGCACTCCAGGCCGCCTTCGAGGCGGTCGCGCTGCGGCACGAGACCCTGCGCACCCGCTTCGACGAGGTGGACGGGCAGCCCGTGGCCCTCGTCGGCCCCGCCGGAACCGTCGTGATCGACAGGTTCGAGGCGGACTCGGAGGAGCAGGCGCGGCGGATCGTCGCCGAGCGCGCCAACGCCCCCTTCGACCTGTCCGCCGCGCCGCCCGTGCGGATCGCCCTCGTCCGCCTGGGACCCGGCGACCACATCCTGGCGGTGACGCTGCACCACATCATCGCCGACGGCGCCTCCGCCGCCGTCCTGCGCGACGAGCTCGCCCACCACTACGGGGGCGGCGACCCCCTGCCGCCCCTGCCCCTGCAGTACGGCGAGCACGCCCGCGCGGAACGCGCCAAACAGAGCGACTCCGGCCTCGGCTACTGGACGGCGCAGCTCGCCGACGCGCCCGCGCTCGAGTTCCCCACCGACAGGCAGCGGCCCCCGCAGCGCACCGGAGACGGCGCCGAACTCCGCTTCACCCTGCCCGCGGACCTGACCGCCCGGATCTCCGAGTTCGCCCGCGCACAGCGCGCCACCCCGTTCATGGTGCTGCTCGCGGCCTACCAGGTGCTCCTGGCCCGGCACAGCGGCCAGACGGACTTCTGCGTCGGCGCCCCGATCGCCGGGCGCGACCGCACCGAGCTGGAGCCGATGATCGGTTTCCTGTCGAGCATGCTGGTGCTGCGGGCCGACCTGTCGGGCGCGCCCTCCTTCGGCGAGGTGCTCAAACGCACCCGGCGGACCGTCATCCAGGCCATGAGCCACGCCGACGTGCCCCTCGAACGGCTGCTCGGCACGCTGGGCGTCGAACGCGACCCGAGTCGGACCCCGCTGTTCCAGACGATCTTCTCCCTGCACACCGAGGTCGCGGGCGACCACCGGAGCCCGCTGCCGGGACTGCGCCAGTCCCCCTTCCCTCCCGGCTGGGTCGCCGCGAGGACCGACCTGTCCCTCGACCTGTGGACCGCCGCGGACGGCGGGCTGTTCGGCGCCCTCGTCTACAGCACCGACCTGTTCGACCGCGAGAGCGCCGAACGCCTCGTCGCCCGCCTGCGGTCCCTGCTCACCGCCCTGCTCGACGCGCCCACGCTGCCCGTCGCCGAACTCGACATCCTGCCCGCCGAGGAGCGCGGGTGGCTGCTCGCCCTGGCCAACCCCGCCGAGCCGCCCCGGCTGACGCTGGTCGACATGTTCCTCGCCCAGGCGGCCGAGACCCCCGACGCCGTCGCCGTCACCGGCGAACACGACCAGACCCTCACCTACGCCCAGCTCGCCGCACGCGCGCGGGCCCTCGCCGTACGGCTTCGCGAGCGCGGCGTCGGCGGGGGAGCACTGGTCGCGGTCAGGGTGAACCGCGGCCCCGCGATGCTGGTCGCGCTGCTCGGCGTCGCCATGGCGGGCGCGGCGTACCTGCCCGTCGACCCCGCCTACCCGCAGGCCCGGGTCGACTACGTGACCGAGGACTCCGGCGCGGCGCTGGTCCTCACGGACGACGACCTGCGAGACCTCCCCCAGGGCGCGCCCGACGCCGACCTGCCCCGCCCCCGCCTCGACGACACGGCCTACGTGCTCTACACCTCCGGCTCGACAGGCCGCCCCAAGGGTGTGGTCGTGCCGCACTCCGCGCTCGCCAACACGCTGCTCGCGATGCGCTCCCTCGTCGGCGCGCGCCCCGAGCACGCCTGGCTCGCGCTCACCTCGACGGCGTTCGACATCTCCGCCGTCGAGCTCTACCTGCCGCTGATCACCGGCGGCAGGGTCGTCGTCGCCGAGGACGCCAGGGACGGCACGGCGGTCGCGGAACTGGTCAGGCGGACCGGGGTCACCCACGTCCAGGCGACGCCGTCCGGGTGGCGCGTCCTGCTGGCGGGCGACCTGCCCCCGGTGACCGGCGTCACCGCGGGCGAGCCGATCCCGCCGCAGCTCGCCAGGGAGCTGCGGGCCCGCACCAACCGTCTGATCAACGGCTACGGCCCGACCGAGACGGCGATCTACTCCACCGCGTGGGACATCCCCGCGGAGCCGTACGAGATCGTGATCGGGCGGCCGATCGCCGGGAACACCGTCCACATCCTCGACCCCGAGGGCGGCCTCGCGCCGGTCGGCGTGCCCGGTGAGCTGTTCATCGGAGGCCTCGGCGTGGCGTACGGCTACCTCGGCCGCCCCGCCCTGACCGCCGAGCGCTTCGTGCCCGACCCGTACGGCGAGCCGGGCGCGCGGCTCTACCGCACCGGCGACCTGGGCCGGTGGCTCCCCGACGGCACGATCGAGTTCCTCGGCAGGACCGACAACCAGATCAAGCTGCGCGGCCACCGGATCGAGCTGGGCGAGGTCGAGGCCGTCCTGGAGACCCACCCCGCCGTACGGCAGGCCGTGGTCGCCGTGCACGACGACACCCTCGTCGCCTTCGTCGTCGCCCCCGCCCTGCCCGTCGCCTCCGGCGTCCCCGACGTCGGCGGCCTGCGCGAGCACATGGTCCGCGAACTGCCCGGCTACCTGGTCCCGCAGTCGTTCGTCCCACTGGACGCGCTGCCGACCACCCCCAACGGCAAGGTGGACCGCAAGGCGCTGCCCGACATCCTGTCGGCCGCGCTGAGCGCCGCCCCCGTGGACGCGACGCCGCCGCGCACCGCGAACGAGCGCCTGGTCGCCGGGGTGTTCGCCGAGGTGCTCGGCCGTGAGACGGTCGGCGCGCACGACGACTTCTTCGCCCTCGGCGGCCACTCGCTGCTGGCGACCATGGTGACCGCGCGGCTGCCGGTGCGGATCCCGGTGCGCGAGGTGTTCGCCAGGCCGACGGTCGCGGCGCTGGCCGAGCTGCTGGACGCCGAGACGCCCGTGCTCGGCGACGTGCCCGTCCCCCGCCCGGAGGGGACCGCGCCGCCGCTGTCCCACGGCCAGGAACGGCTGTGGTTCCTGAACCGGTTCAACCCGGACGGCGACGCCGCCTTCAACATCTGGCACGTCCTGCGGCTGACCGGACCCCTCGACGTCGAGGCGCTGAGCGAGGCGTTCACCGGGGTCGTGGCCCGCCACGAGAGCCTGCGCACACGCTTCCCCGAGGTGGACGGCGAGCCCGTGGTCGTGATCGACCCGCCGCGTCCCGTGGCGATCGAGTATCTGACCGGCGACGCCACGGCGCTCGTCGCCGAGCGGGTGAACACCCCCTTCGACCTCGCCGCCCGCCCGCCCCTGCGGGTCACGCTCATCAGGCAGGACGCCGACGACCACGTCCTGTGCGTGGTCGCGCACCACATCCTCGGCGACGGCTGGTCGCTGAACCTCCTGCAGGACGAGCTGGCCACCCTCTACTCGGGCGGCTCCCTGCCCCCGGTGCCGCTGCAGTTCGGCGACCTGGCGGCCTGGCAGCGCGGGCGCGACCCGGGGGAGCTGTTCGACTACTGGAGGGCCCAGCTCGCCGACCCGACCCCGCTGAAGCTGCAGACCGACCACCCGCACGCCGTCGGCGGCCTCCGGCACAGCGCGACCGTGGACTTCCGGCTCACCGCCGCCGAGACCGACGCCCTCGTCGCGATGGGCCGCCGCCGGGGCGCGACGCCGTTCATGACGTTGCTGGCCGTCTACCAGGTGCTGCTGGCCCGGCACAGCGGCCAGGACGACATCCTGGTCGGCACCTCGTACGCGGGCAGGGACACCGTCGAGCTGGAGGCGGTCGTCGGCTACGTCACCGACATCCTGGTGCTGCGCGGAGATCTGTCCGGCGACCCGACCTTCACCGGGTTCCTGGCGGCCACCCGCGACACCGTCCTCGACGCCTTCGCCAACCAGGGCGTCCCGTACGAGCAGGTCGTCGACTCGCTCGAACTCGAAAGGGACCTCACCCGCGCGGCCGTCTTCCAGACGATGTTCGTCCTGCACACGGAGGACTCGGCGATGGTGCCGAGACCCTTCCCCGGGCTGGCGGTCGGGCAGTTCTTCGGCGGCCACGCGCAGCCCAAGTTCGACCTGATGCTGGAGGCCTGGCACGACGCCGGAGAGCTTCTCGTCCAGCTGGAGTACGACACCTCGCTGTTCGAGCGGGCCACGGCCGAGGGGCTCGCCGCGCGCCTGGCCACCCTGCTGCGCGCCGTCGCCGCCGAGCCCGACCGGCCCGTCTCCGCGCTTCCCCTGCTCACCGACGCCGACGAGGAGTTCCTCGCCTCGGTCCGCCAGGGCCCCGCGCTGCCCGCCGTCCGCCCGGTGTCCGAGCTGGTCGCGCGGGCCGTGCTGGACCACCCCGACGCCCCCGCGATCAGCTGCGCCGGGCAGGTCGTCACCTACCGCGAGCTGGACGAACTCATCGACAAGGCCGCCACGCGGTTCCGCGAGGGGGAGATCGCCGCCGTCCCGCTCGACCGCTCCCCCGAGGGCGTCGCGGCGCTGCTCGGGGCGTGGCGGGCGGGCGCCGCCTACCTGCCGGTCGACCCCGCGCTGCCCGCCGAGCGGCGCGCGCTCATGCTGGAGGAGACCGACGGCGTGGCGGCGGAGGGGCTCGCCTACGTCGTCTACACCTCGGGCTCCTCCGGCACGCCGAAGGGCGTGCTCGTCGAACACGACGGCCTGGCCGCCCGCGTCGCCTGGATGAGGGACGCCTACGGCCTGGGCCCCGGTGACCGGATCGTCCAGTTCGCCACCCTCAGCTTCGACACCCACGCCGAGGAGATCTACCCTGCCCTCGCCGCGGGGGCCTGCCTCGAACTGCTCCCCGAGGGCGCGGTGACCCTGCCCGACCTGCTGGCGACGCCGCAGGGACGCCTGGTGACCGTGCTCGACCTGCCCACGGCGTACTGGCACCACCTGGTCGGCCAGATCGACGAGGTGGCGTGGCCGCCCGGGCTGCGACTGGTCATCCTGGGCGGAGAGGAGCTGCAGGCCGGCGCGGTGGCCAGGTGGCGGGAACGCTTCGGCGACCGGATCCGTCTCGTCAACACCTACGGGCCGACCGAGGCGACGGTCATCGCGACCGCCACCCAGATCGCCGGACCCGACGCCCCCTCCGGACCGGCCGGGGAGCGGCCTCCCATCGGACGGCCGATCGGCGGCGTCCACGCCGTCGTCCTCGCCGAGGACGGCTCGGCGGTTCCGCCGGGGGCACCCGGCGAGCTGTGCCTCGGCGGCGCGGGACTCGCCCGCGGCTACCTCGGCGACCCGGCCCTCACCGCGGAGCGCTTCGTGCCCGACCCGTACGGCGAGCCGGGCGCGCGGCTCTACCGCACCGGCGACCGCGCCCGCTGGCTGCCCGACGGGCGACTGGAGTTCCTCGGCCGGAGCGACAACCAGGTCAAGGTGCGCGGCTTCCGGGTCGAGCCGGGAGAGGTCGAGGCGCGACTGCTCGCGCACCCGGCCGTGCGGCAGGCCGCGGTGGCCGCCGTCGACGACACCCTGGTCGGGTACGTCGTCGTGGGAGCGGCCACCGGGACACCGGCGAACCCGGTCGAGGAGCTGCCCGCCTTCCTCGCGGAGAGGCTGCCGTCCTACCTGGTGCCGTCGGTGTGGGTGACGCTCGACGAACTGCCCCTGACGTCGCACGGCAAGGTCGACAGGCGGGCACTTCCCGCCCCGTCCCTCGACAGGGCGGCGGTGTCGACGCCGCCGAGGACGGACGCCGAGCACCTCGTCGCCGAGGTCTTCTGCGAGGTGCTCGGCCTGCCCGAGGTCGGCGCGTTCGACGACTTCTTCGCGATCGGCGGCCACTCGCTCCTGGCCACCCGCGTCATCGCCAGAATCCGGGCCACCACCGAGGTGGAGGTCCCGATCCGGACCATGTTCGAGAGCAGCACGGTGGCGGGCCTCGCCGGGATCGTCGAGGACCTCCTGCTCGCCGAGATCTCCGGGCTGTCCGAGGAGGAGGCGGCCCGCCTCGCCCGGGGAGTCTCGTGACCCGCCACGGCCCGGGGCCTCGGTGAGGCCGACGTCCCGGAGCGCGTTCTCGACCAGAGTCCGACAGAAAGCTCACCGGCAGGTACGACCCCGCCGGCCGGTGGGACTCGGCGGCAGGTAGACCCCGCCTGCCGCTGGAGCCCGTACCCCGGCATCCCCGCACGCCACAACAAGGAGCATGCGCTGTGACGTATCAAGTGGTGGTCAACCACGAGGAGCAGTACTCGATATGGCCCGCCGACCGGCGGCTCCCCGACGGCTGGCAGCCGGACGGGACCTCGGGGAGCAGGCAGGAGTGCCTCGACCGCATCGAACGGGTGTGGACCGACCTGCGGCCGAAGAGCGCCCGATGAGCGTCGACAGGGGCGTCGCCGACGAGCGTCCGGCGAACGCGGGGGAGCCCCTTCCCGCGGAGACCGGACCGCGCACGCGGGAGAGCGGCCTGGGAGGCGACCTGGCGGACAAGGGGCCGACGGGGCACGTCTCCGCCCGCTACCGCGGTGAGCGGGCGGGGCGAGGGCCCGCGACCGTGGGGCAGGTCAACATGGTCCGCTGCGTGCTGGGCGATCCGCCCGAGCACATGAACTACAGCGTCGTGCTGAACCTTCCGCCGGGCACGACCCTCGACGGCGTGGCCGAGGCCGTCGGGCGGCTGATCTCCCGGCACGAGTCGCTGCGCACCACGTTCCACGACGGGTTCCAGCACGTCGAGGCCGAGGGCGAGCTGCTCGTCGGGGTGTACGAGTCCGAGGGGTCCGCCGACCTCGCCGACCAGGTCGCGGCCCGGCTGCAGGCCGTGCGGTTCGACCTCGCGGAGGGGATCCCGCTGCGGACGGCGGTGATCGTCTCGGACGGCGTTCCCGAGCGCGTCGTCCTCGTGACCACGCACAGCACGGTCGACGCGGGAGGCCTGGCCGTGCTGAGGGCCGAGCTGAACGCCCTGCTGCTGGGCAGGACCCTGTCCGCCGTGACCGCTCCCCAGCCGCTCGACGTGGCGGAGAGCGAACGGAGTCCGGCGAGCCTCAAACGGGCGGAGGGCGCGCTCAGGTACTGGGAGAGCCACCTGGCGCGGATCCCCTTCTCGACCTTCACGGTCCCGGTCGACGACGGTGACGAGGACTGGCTGCTGCCCCGGCTGCGGGTTCGCTCGGCGGCGGCGGCACGGGCGCTCGGGCCGATCACGGCCCGTACCGGGGCCAGCCGCTCGGTGGCCCTGCTGGCCGCGTTCGCCACGCTCGTCGGGGTGCGGGCGGGACAGCGGACGATCGGGGTCTCGGCGATCTCGGCCAACCGGTTCCGTCCCGACATGCGGGAGTACGTCGGCCCGCTCGCCCAGGACGCGCTGGTCCCGGTCGCCCTCGACGAGCCTACGTTCGACGGAGTGCTGCGCCACACCCGTGCCGCCGCGCTGACCGCCTACCAGAACAGCCGCTTCGACTCCGAGGCGCTGACCCGGCTCCTGGAGAGCGCCCAGCGGTCGAGGGGGATGCACTTCGCCAGGGACGTCGTCTTCAACGACATGAGCATCGTGGGCCCGAGCCGCCGCGCGAGCCGCGCCGCCGAGGAGGAGCCTGACATCCGCTCCCACTGGCTCCCCCCGGCCACGCTGCCGACCCGCCTGTCGATGTGGGTGCGGCTGCTCGACGGCGAGGTGGACTTCACCCTCTGGACCGACCCGCGCTGCCTGCCGCGAGAGGACGCGGAGACCCTCGGCGAGGGGATCATGCGGCTGCTCGTCGAGGCCGGCGACCGGGACGTGTCCGTGGACGAGCTGCCCGCCCTGACCGGGGTCGCCCCGGTGCCCAGGGGCGAGGGCTGGCTGATGATCGACTCGTGCTGGGTCGAGCTGGCCGAGGTGCGGCGGCTCGTCGCCGACGCGGTGGACGGGCGTCCCTTCCACGTGGCGCGGGTCGACGGGCGGCTCGTGTGCTACCTCGTCGCGCCCGCGACACCGGAGGAGGTCCACACCGCCTGCGTGTCCAAGCTGTTCGGCAGGCTGTCGGCGATGGCCCCCCATCACTACGTGGTCTGCGAGAGCGCCCCCGCCTCCCCCGAGGGCTGGCCGGGCCAGACGGTGATCGCCGAAGGCTCGGGCCGCTGACGCGGTCTCCGACGCCACCCGGCGCCGTGACCGGGAACGTTCACCGGGGCGCGCGCCGTTCGAGGCGCCGGACACGTCCGTGCCGGAACTCGCCGTACCGGTGCCCGGAGACGCCGCGAACCCGGTGAGGGCGTGCGGTCACCGCACTGGACGGCGGGCGGCTCAGGCCTGCCCGCCGTCCAGGTCGGGGGCCCACGCCACGCCGTTGATGTGCGCTCCTCCGTCGACGAAGAGGGTGTTGCCCGTCATGTATCGGCACTCCTCGCTCGCCAGGAACACGACGACGGGCGCGACGTCCGCCTCGGCGTCGCCGATGCGCCCCATCGGGTTCGCCGCGTCGCTCGCGGCCTCCAGCTCCGGGTGCGCCGCCGTCACCCGGCGGAACGCGGCGGACTTCGCGCCGGGGCAGACGGCGTTGACGACGACGCCGGTCGGCGCCCACTCGCGGGCCGCGGTCCTGGTGAGGGCGCGCAGCGCCTCCTTCGCGGAGTTGTACTCGAGCGTTCCCATGTGCGCGTTCACCCCGTTGAGCGAGCACATGTTGACGATCCGGCCCCAGCCCTGTTCCCTCATGTGGGGAAAGACCGCCTGCATGGCCCAGAAGGGGCCGTAGTAGCCCATCGCGAACCCACGGTCGAGCTGCTCGTCCGTCTTGTTCTCGACACGGCCGTAGTTCCCGCCGCCCCACGCGTTGTTGACCAGGATGTCCACCCCGCCCCAGAGCTCCGTCGCGGTCCGCACCGCCGCGCGGACCTGTTCCCTGTCGGTGACGTCGGTCTGGACGAACCGCGCCTGCGCGCCGAACTCGGAGACCAGCCGCTCGGCGGTCGGCCCGCCCGTCTCCGGGTCGATCTCGGCGACCAGGACCCTGGCGCCCTCGGCGGCGAACCGTCGCGCGACGGCCCTGCCGATGCCGTCGCCCGCGCCGGTGACGAGCGCGGTGCGCCCCTGAAGCCTGCGTCGGGGGCCGGGGCCGCCCGTGACCGTCTCGCTTCGCATCGGTGTGCCTCCCGCGTGTCGGACGCCGTTCCTGCGCCTGCTCGTAGTGCACCGTCGTAGCGCACCGCCGCCGGGCGGCGGACGGAGATCCCGTTCACCGGGAGCCGGATCCGGGAACGGGGGAGCCTCGCCCGGGCTCCCACTGAGCGGTACCCCGACCGGTCCCGCGTGACCCGGCCGACGATGATGCCGACGACGGTGTCGGCGGAGGCGGGCTCGGCGGAGCCCGGCGGGAGAGGTGCGTGGCTCGATGACGTCGGTGACGGGCAGGGGCCCCGAGAGCGGATCCGAGGGCAGGAAGGTCGCCATGGTGACCGGGGCGAGCAGGGGGATCGGCCGTGAGACGGCGCTGGCCCTCGCCCGCGCCGGTTACGACGTCGCGTTCACCGCGCGCACCGTCGAGGAGGGGCAGGGCCTGATTCCGCCGCGTTACAGCGACGGACGGCAGGACGGCGTCGGGGTCTCGGGGAGCCTGCGCACCACCCAGGCGCGGATCGAGGAGCTCGGGGCGCGGGCGCTTCCCGTCCCGATGGACCTCCTCGACCGGGAGGGCGTGCGAGCCGCGGCGCGCGAGGTGCGCCGGGAGTGGGGGCACGTCGACCTGCTCGTGAACAACGCGGTGGCGCACGTCGCGGGCAACCACGACAGGCTCCTCGACCTCGACGTCGACGTGGCGGCGCTGACGGTCGAGGGGAACTACCTCAACCAGCTCGCGCTGCTGCAGGAGGTGATCCCCGGGATGCTGGAAAGGGGCGGCGGCACGATCGTCAACATGTGCTCGGGCTCGGCCACGACGGATCCGCCCGCGCCGCCGGGCGAGGGCGGCTGGGGAGTCGCCTACGCCGCCTCGAAAGCGGCGTTCGGCAGGCTCGCGGGCGCGGTCAACGCGGAGTTCCTCGGCCGCGGCGTCCGCGCGTTCAACCTCGACCCGGGATTCGTCGTCACCGAGGCGGGGGCGGCGCGCGGCGGCGTCGGCTCCATCGCCGACAGGGGTTTCGAGCCCGCCGCGGAGCACGCTCCGGGAGCGGCGATCGTCTGGCTCGCCTCCTCGCCCGACGCCGACAGGTTCCTCGGCAGGGTGATCTGGACCCCCAAACTGGTCGCCGAGCTCGGGCTCCTGCCCGGGTGACCGCGCCGGCGGGCGGCGGGTCCGCCGCCCGCGTGGCTCCCCGGGTTCTACGGCTGGTTCGGCATGTTCGTCCAGCCCTTGCGGTCCGCGCGGCCGTACCATCCGGACGCGGCGAGGGTGCCGCCGTCCACGGGGACGGTGTGGCCGGTGATGAAACGGGACTCGTCCGAGGCGAGGAACTCCACGACGGCGGCGTAGTCGTCGGGGTCCCCGAACCGGCCGAGGGGGACCCACAGGGGGATCAGCCCGGGATCGCGGCCGCGCAGCATCGCGCTCGCCGGTGTCTGCCGGGTGTCGGCCAGGTCGGGCGCGATGGCGTTGACCCGCACGCCGTACTGTCCGACCTCGACCGCGAGGCTCCTGGTGAAGGCGGAGACCCCCGCGTTGTACGCGGAGTAGACCGCGTGGCCCGGGATGCCGCGGAACGCCTCGACGGTCGAGTTGTTGACCACGCAGCCGGACCTCCGCTCGACCATGGCCGGCAGGATCGCGTGGGTCATCTTGAACACGTGCAGCAGGTTCAGCTCGTGGAGGCGCTGCCACTGCTCCGGCTTGCTGTGCAGGAACGTCCTGGACGCGGGGCGGAAGTCGCCGACGTTGTTCACCAGCACGTCGACGCGGCCCTCGCCCGCGTCGAGCGCGGTCGCGAGGACCCGCTCGACGACGTCGTCCTCGCTCGCGTCCCCGACCACGGGGACGCAGCGTCCCCCCGCGGCCTCGATCTCGCGGCGGGCCTCCTCGGCGGCCTCCCGGTCGACGTCGTTGAGCACCACCAGGTCGCCGCGGGCCGCGAGGCGACGGCTGGTCGCGCCGCCGATCCCCAGCGCCCCGCCGGTCACCACGGAGACACGGCTCCGCGCCGATGTCGTGCCGGTCATCGTTGTCCTCCTGTGTGCTCGGTGTCCTCGCGGGCGGCGTTCGCGCTCCCGGCCTCCGGGATTCGGCGCCCCCGCGGGCGACGCTCGCGCGTCCGGTCTCGGGGGTGAGGCCTACGCGTCCTGTTCCCGCCAGCGGCGGACCGGCCTGGTCTCGATCCAGTCGATCTGGATGGCCCGGTGCGCGATCCGCCAGGTTCCGCCCTCGCGGCGGTAGCGGTCGCGGTAGCGCAGGTGCCACACGAGGTCGGACGGCTCGCCCGCGCGCGCGGTCAGGTGGTGCGCCGCGCAGGCAACCGTCCCCGTGGCGGTCAGCGGCTCCGGGCCCGCGTCGAAGACCTGGCCCACGAGCGCGTGGAAGGTCACCGGGATCCTCTCCAGCGAGGACATCGCCCGGAGGATCTCGTCGTGCCCGGTGTGGGTCAGCGCCGGGCCGAGCGTCTTGGGGGGCTCGGGAAGGACCAGGACGCCGTCGTCGGTGAACAGGCGGGCCAGGGCGGCGATGTCCTGGTTGTCGGCGAAGAGCGCGTAGCGGGCGACCAGGTCGGCGAGCAGGCCGCGGTCCTCGGCGGTGAGGGTCCCCGCGGGAGTCGCCGCAGGAGACACGGCGGGAGACACGGCGGGAGGCGCGATGGAGGGCTCGGCGGGCTCGGTGGGAGGCACGGCGGGGGTCACGGCGCCTTCAGGCCGAGGCGTTCCGCGCAGGCGGACAGTTCGTCCAGGGCCGCTCCGAGGTCGGAGGTGGGCGTCGCCGCGAGCACGATCCTGTCGGCTCCGAGACCGGCCAGTGACTCGGCCTTCTCGGGGGTGACGCGGGAGAGGAGGTGGCCGAGGGTGAGTTCGAGGGCCTGGGGGTCGCGGCCGTTCCGCTCCGCCTCCGTGCGCATCACCTCGACCAGGCGCCGCAGTTCCTCGCCCACCACGCCGAGCGGCTGCAGGCCGTCGCCGTGCCGCCCCGCCCTGCGGGCCGCCGCGACGCTGTGCCCGCCGATGTGGATCGGCACGCCGTTCCGCTGGGCGGGCTTGGGGTAGCTCATCGCGCCGGCGAAGTCGAAGAACTCCCCGCTGTGGGTGACCCCCTCGGGCGAGGTTCCCGCCCACAGCGCGCGCATCACCTGGATCTGCTCGTCGGCGCGCCTGCCCCGGGTCTCGAAGCCCGCGCCGCAGGCCTCGATCTCCTCCTTCATCCAGCCCATGCCGACGCACAGTCGCAGGCGTCCGCCGGACAGCGCGTCGACGGTGGCGATCCGCTTGGCCAGCACCACGGGATGGTGGTTGGGCAGGACCAGGACGCCGGTGGCCAGGCCGATGCGGGTCGTCCTTCCCGCGAGGAAGGCCAGCAGGTCCAGGGGGTCGGGGATGTCGCAGTCGTCGCCGAGCTCCATCTTCCCCGACCTGTCGTAGGGGTAGACGCTGGAGTATCCGCTCATGACCACCGCGTGCTCGACGACCACGATGGACTCGAAGCCGCACGCCTCCGCGTGCCGCGCATAGCCGCTGATCCACTCCGGGTCCGCGGTCGTGTTCGCGGCGACCGGCGCTATAACTGCGTACTTCATCGCGTGGAGGTCACCTGCCGGATCGGGGCCGAGCCCGCGCGATCGCGGGCCTGCTGTCTCGGTCCGCACGCTACGCGGGCCGCGTACGGCGGGCCCGGCGCGTTCCCGTTGACCGGGACCGAAAAGAGCACGGGGGAGCGACACGCCCTTCCCCGTTAATGGCTCGCACATCGTACGAGACCGTAGTACGGTGTGCGAGAAAGGTCCCGAACAGTGTACGAGTCACGGAGTCGCCATGTCGTCCCCCCACCCAAGACGGTGGTTGATCCTCGGTGTCCTCTGCCTGAGCCTGCTCGTGCTCGTGGTGGACAACGGCATCCTCAACCTCGCGATCCCGTCCCTCATGCGGGAGCTGGGGGCGAGCCCCGCCGACATCCAGTGGATCATCAACGCCTACATCCTGGTCTTCGCAGGAGTGCTGCTCACCGTCGGAGCCCTGTCCGACCGCTACGGCAGGCGCCGCTTCCTGGTCATCGGTCTGGCGCTGTTCGGCGGGGCCTCCCTGCTCGCGACGTTCGCCCAGACACCCGCGCAGCTGATCGCCTGCCGCGCGTTCATGGGGTTCGGCGGGTCGTTCCTCATGCCGAGCACGCTGTCCATCATCATGAACGTCTTCGACCAGTCCGAGCAGCGCAAGGCCATCGCCGCCTGGAGCTCGGTGCTGATGGTCGGCGGGATCGCGGGACCCTCGCTGGGCGGCTTCCTCCTCGACCACTACTGGTGGGGTTCGGTCTTCCTGGTCAACGTCCCGATCAGCGTGCTCGCGATCGCCGCCGCGCTGCTCCTCATGCCGGAGTCCCGGGGCCAGGCCAGGCCGGTCGACCTCGTCGGAGCGGGGCTGTCGACCGTGGGCATGGTCGCCCTGGTCTGGGCGATCATCTCCATCCCCGAGCGTGGCTGGACCGCGCCCCCGGTGCTCGTCGCCGTCCTGCTCGCGGTCGTGCTCCTGACGGCCTTCGCCGTCTGGGAACGGCGCAACCCGCACGCCATGCTGCCGCTCGAGCTCTGGCGTGAGCGCAACTTCAGCGGCGCCAGCATCTCCATCGTGCTGCTGGCCTTCTCCGCCGGAGGTCTGCTGCTGATGCTGACGCAGTACCTCCAGTTCGTCCTGGGCTACGGAGTCCTGCAGGCGAGCCTGGCGCTGATCCCCTACATGGTGGCGGCCATCGTCTTCAACGGTCTCGGCGCGACCCTGGGCAAGAAGCTGTCCAACCGCGCCATGGTGGCGCTGGGCATGCTGGTGCTGGCGGCCGGGTTCGTGATCCTCACCCGGATGACCCCGGACTCCGGTTACGGCCTGTTCCTGCTCGGCATGATGGTGATGGGAGTCGGCGGCGGCCTGTGCGGGCCCGCGGCGTACGCGTCGCTGATGAGCGCGGTGCCGCCGGAGCGCGCGGGCATCGGGTCGGCGCTCAACGACACCGTCCAGCAGACCGGAGGCGCGCTGAGCATCGCCCTGCTCGGCAGCGTGCTGTCGGGGGCCTACTCCTCCGGCCTGCCGGACGGCGTGCCCGAGGAGGCCAGGAAGTCGATCGCCTCGGCGCTGGCCCTCGGCGACCCGGGGCTCGCCAGGACCGCGAAGGTGGCCTTCGTCGACGCCATGTCGTCGGGAATGATCGTCGGAGCCGTCGGCGCGGTCGCCGCCGCGATCGTGGCCTGGACGGTGCTGCGCCCGATCGCGACGCCCGCTCCCGCCGACCTTCCCGCGGAGCCCCAGGCAGAGACGCGCGACCAGGTGAAGTCCTGACGGCGACGGCGACGCCGAGGCCGTCCACCGGCCCCGCCGTCGCCGGCCGTGCCTGCCGTCCCTGCCTGTCGTCCCCGCCCGCCGTCCCCCGGCGGCGGGCGTTCACCGGCCCGCGTCGTCCGCCCGGCTCAGCCTGGCGAGCACGGGGGGCAGCTCCCCGGTGTGCACGACGCCCAGGCGCCGGGTGGCCCGGGTCAGCGCGACGTACATGTCGTTCAGACCGCGCGGGGACTCGGCCATGATCAGCGCGGGCTCGACGATCAGCACGGAGTCGAACTCGAGCCCCTTGGCCTGCCGCGTGGTGAGAACCGTCACCCGGCCGTCCGGCTCGGGACTCTCCTCGCGGGCGGCGCGGGACGTGACCCGGGCGACCGTCTCGCCCAGCTCCTCGAGCATGGCGGCGGGCACGATCACCGCCAGGCTGCGGTCGCCCGGTTCCGCGGCCTCGCGGGCGACGACCTCCTCCACGAGGCCGGGCAGCCCGGCGCGCGGCACCCGCGCGTGCCAGGGGGAGACGCCGGTCCCGCGCACCGATCGCGGCGGGGCGATCGCGGGGTCGATCGCGGCCAGCACGTCGGAGGCGACAGCCATGATCTCGCTGGGAACGCGGTAGTTGAGGGTCAGCCGCTCAAGACGCCACCGGTCCTCGAGGTAGGGGTCCAGGACCCGCTGCCAGGACGTCGTGCCCGCGGGATCACCGGTCTGGGCGAGGTCGCCGACGACGGTCATCCACTTGGTGGGGCAGCGCCGGACGACCAACCGCCACGCCATCTCCGACAGCTCCTGCGCCTCGTCCACGATGACATGCCCGAAGCTCCACGTGCGGTCGGCCGCCGCCCGCTCGGCGGTCGTCCTGAGATCCCGCTCCTCGTAGCGCTCGGCGAGCCGTTCGGCGTCCACGAGGTCGAAGGCGGACAGGACCTCCGGCTCCTGGCCGTCCTCCAGATCGGTGGAACGGGAGCCGAAGTCGATCTCCAGCACGCCCCGCGCGTAGGCGACGCGCCCGCGACGCCGGCGCTCGGCGAGCGCGGCGGCGGCCCGGTCGTCCTCGCCGAGCAGCTCGGCCGCCTCGTCGAGCAGGGGGACGTCCGAGGGGGACCAGCCCGCGTCCGGGGCGCGTAGCAGCAGGTCCCGTTCCGCCTCGGTGAGCCCCGGCGCGGCGGACGCGAGCCGTTCGGGACAGGAGAGAAGGTCGGAGAGCAGCCGCTGCGGAGTGAGGGCGGGCCACAGCGTGTCGAGCGCGGCCCGCACGCCGGGGGCGGTGCGCATCTCCTCGCGTATGCCCTCGACCTGGGTCTCCTCCAGCAGGTTCGGGCCGCCGAACGGGTCCGCGCCGATCCGCTCCGCGTACAGCCCGGCGAGGGCGTCGAGGATCATCGGGACGACGAGCGGCCTGGCCCTGTTGTGCGGCAGCAGGGAGCCGCGTCCCACGTCCCGCGCCCTGACGCAGATCTCCCGGCCCAGCGGCAGGACCTCGCCCTCGAAGTCGACCTCCAGCACGTCGTCGGGCACCCATTGCCGGTCGCGTACGGCGGCGGCCACGACGTCCGCCATGGCGGCCCGGCCCTTGACCTCGGCGGCGTCGGGCGACTCGGTCAGGCGCGCCTCCACCCCCGGATACAGCTCGCCGACGGTCGCCGTCAGGACGCCGGTCTCGCCGAGTGAGGGCAGCACCTGTCCGATGTGGCGCAGGAAGGCGGTGTTCGGGCCCACGATCAGCACCCCTCGCCTGGCCAGCAGGTCGCGGTGCGTGTACAGCAGGAAGGCGGCCCGGTGCAGGGCGATGGCGGTCTTGCCGGTTCCCGGGCCGCCCTGCACGACGAGAGCGGTGCGGTGCCCGGAACGGATGATCCTGTCCTGCTCGGCCTGGATCGTCGCGACGATGTCCGTCATGCGGCCCGCCCTGCCGGCGTCCAGCGCGGCCAGCAGCGCGGCCTCGCCGGTCAGCTCGGTGCGCCCGGCCTCGTCGGCGGAGTCGAGGTCGAGAACCTCCTCGTGAACGCCGACCACCTTCCTGGCGCGTGTCCTGATGTGCCTGCGCCGCCGGACGCCGTGCGGTGAGACCGCCGTGGCGAGGTAGAAGGGCCGGGCCGCGGGCGCCCGCCAGTCGATCAGCGGCGGCTCGTCGTCGGCGCCGTCGTCGCCGGACTCACCCGGCAGGCCGATCCGGCCGACGTAGCGCCTCCTGCCGTCCTCGAGGTCGAGTCTGCCGAAACACAGCCCGTTCTCCGCGGCGTTCAGCCGGGCCAGCCGCTCGCCGTACCCGGCGTGGGCGGCGTCGCGTTCGCCCCGGGCCTGGGGCGTCTCCCCCCGTTCCCGGAGCACCCGCGCCAGGCGGGCGGAAACCTGCTCCCTGAGGTCGTCGAGCCGTCCGTAGAGCATCGAGAGGTGCTCCTGCTCCGATGCGATCTCCGAGCTTGACAAGGTTCGCTTCTCCTGAGATAATAAAGTGAGGGATATTTGTTTTTATAGTGCACTTTTAATATAGTGCACCCCTGCCCTCTCCTCGAGCGGGATCTTCGGGCGGCCGTGCGCGCGGGTGCGCGCCGAGCATTCGTCGAGGCGTTCCCGCGTCGCGTGTCCGTCGCGTTCGCACTCTTCCGGGACCTTCCCGCTTCCCGCTTCCCGCTTCCCGCTTCCCGCTTCCCGCTTCCCGCTTCCCGCTTCCCGCTTCCCGCTTTTCGGGGCGGTGGGCCTCGTCGTCGCCCTCGTCCTCCGCCTCGTGGCCGCGATTGGCGGGATGTTTGGAAACGCTCTCGAGGCGTCTGTGAATTTTTTTCACGAAATGCAGGCGGGTCGGTCCTGGGTAATTCCTCCTCTCCTTCGCATCGCGGCTTCTCCGCCCGGAGAAATCCCTTGGGCTCCGTGCGCCGGCTCCCTCCATGAGCGCCTTTCGCGGCGGTCGCTCACGGCCCCGCCTGGGCGGCGCGGTGGAGGGGCGATGCCTCGGGTCGGCATTCACCGGCAATTCACTGGTTTTTTGTGCTCTGTCGTCTTCATTGGCTTTAGGGATGCTGATATGGGTCTTTGCCCCTCTTCGTCGCGGCGTTGACAGGAATCCCTGACATTCGGGCGCCGATCTCCGTGGACATTTCTCTGGATCTGCGATCTCATATTTCCGCCAGCCCTTTGCGGAGCCTTTGTGGGATTCGGAGAAACGATGGCCAATTGGCGAAAGATGATGGGGGTCGCCGTCGCGTTCGCGACGGCGATCTGCTTCGGGGGCGTCGAGGCGCAGGCGTCGGCGGCGACGTCACCGGGAGACCTCAGGATCACCCGTTTCCTCGGCGAGCAGCGTCTGCCGCACAAGCTGCAGTTCGAGGGCACCACCGTCGGCGGCCTGTCCGGCATCGACCGCGATCCGCTCACCGACACGTGGTACTTCATCTCCGACGACCGGTGGCGCTACAACCCCGCCCGCTTCTACACCGGCAAGCTGGACATCAACCGGATCACCGGGCGGTTCGGCGGAGTGCGGCTCACCGGGGTCACCACCCTCCTGCGCCCTGACGGGACCCCCTACCCCGCCTACGGCCAGCCCGAGTCCGCCGACCCGGAGACGATCCGCTTCGACCGGTGGAGCCGCAAGCTCCTGTGGGGCCACGAGGGCGACAGGCCGGACGAGACGCACCCCGCCATCCCGGTCTCCGACCTGTTCCTCCGCTGGGTGGACCGTGACGGCCGCCACCTCGGCGAGCTGCCGATCCCCGGCAACCTGAAGCTGACCGACACCGCTTCCGGGCCCCGCCGCAACTTCGGCTTCGAGGGCCTGACCTTCACCCCCCGCACCATCGCCTCCATCGTCGAGGGCCCGCGATACGAGGACGGGGAGCCGCCGACCGTCGAGCGCGGCGCGCCCGCCCGCATCACCGTGTGGGGCCGCGACGGGCGGACGCGCGCGCAGTACGCCTATCCGATCGACCCGCTGCCCGCGGCGCCGATCCCGCCGACCGGCCTGACCGACAGCGGCGTCTCGGAGATCCTGGCGATCGACGACCACCGCTACCTCGCCCTGGAGCGCTCCTGGATCGAGGGCGTCAACTACCGGGTCAAGCTGTACGAGATCGATCTGCGCGGAGCGACGAACGTGCTCGGCAGGAACAGCCTGAAGGACGGCGAGCCGTACCGTCCCGTCTCCAAGCGCCTGGTCCGCGACTTCGCCTCCTCGGGGACGGCGGTGCAGAACCTCGAGAGCCTCGCCTGGGGGCCGCGCCTGGCCACGGGCGAATGCACGCTGGTGGTCGGCTCGGACGACAACTTCGACGACCGGGAGGTCACCCAGTTCCTCGCCTTCGCCGCCAGGGGCTGCTGACCGCGAGACGGCGATCCGGCACGGCCCGTCGCTCCCCTGGAGGCGGCGGGCCTGTCAGGCTCTCCCGCCGTGCGGTCACGCGCTCCGGATCCGGCCGCGCGGGCGCATCCCGGACGGTTAGCCTGGGGTGGGGCGTGAGGCTCTCCCCACCGCTGAGACCCACCGCTGAGCCCACCGCTGAAACAAGGAGGCGACGGTGTCCGAGGACCGTGAGGACGCACGGGGCCCGGAGGCGACCCGGCAGCCCGGCGACAAGGCGCACGAGTACGTCGTCGAGCGGGTCAGGGACATCACCAGGGAGGGCAAGGTCGTTTTCGAGACGCCCGGCGGGGGAGTCGACACCGGCCTGCGGAGGCTGATCCCGGTGACCTACGACATCGACCTCGACCACCCCGAGGTCAGGGAGACCGGCGAGGACAAGTGAGCGGTCCCGGTGGCGGCCGGGGCCGCCACCGGGACGTCTTGCATCCGCCCTCCGCCGCGGTGCGGCGAGAAGGCGGGTTCGCGGTCCTGTCCAGCCACATCGCCGCGATCTCCGGCGGCCCGGGGTCCCTCAGCCGCGCCGCCAGGAGTCTCAGACAGGCTGGGTCATGAACTCTGCGGCCTTCTCCGCGATCATGATGGCCGGGGCGTTGGTGTTGCCCGTCGTCACCGTCGGCATGATCGAGGCGTCCGCGACGCGCAGGCCCTCGACGCCGCGCACCCGCAGCCTGGCGTCGACCACCGCCTGGTCGTCGACGCCCATCCTGCAGGTGCCCGACTGGTGGTGGTAGGTGATGACGGTCTCGCGGATGTAGGCGTGCAGGCCCTCCGTGCTGTCGGCCAGAGAGCCGGGATAGAGCTCGTAGGCGTCCCACTCCTCGCGCAGCGCCGGAGCCGCCGCGATCTCCTGGCAGAGCCGTACGGCGGCGGCCAGCGCCGTCACGTCGGCGTGCCGGGACAGCACCCGAGGATCGATGAGCAGCGGGTCGGACGGGGAGGGGCCGGAAAGGCGGATGACGCCGTGACTGGCCGGACGGACCAGGCCCGCCATGAGCGAGACGCCGTCGGGCGGCCCCTCCATCCACCGCTCGTACAGCGGCGCGTCGAAGTGCAGCGGCTGCAGGTCGGGCACGGGCAGGTCGGGGTGGCTGCGCCAGAACAGGTGGCTCTGGGTGTGGGGGAGGCCGTGCGAAGGGGGGATCGGGCGGCCGGTCGCCACGATCACGGGCACCAGCCAGTGGTCCTGCAGGTTGCGCCCGACCCCCGGCAGGTCCGCCCGCACGGCGATGCCGTGCGAGCGCAGGTCGGCTGCGTCGCCCACCCCCGAGCGCATGAGGATCTCCGGGGAGCCGATGGCCCCCGCGCTCAGCACGACCTCCTGCCCGGCGAGGCCGTGCTCCAGCACGCCCTCGCGCTCCCACTCGACGCCGACGCACCGCTCGCCCTCGAACAGGAGCCTGTGGACCACCGCGCCGGTCACGAGGGTGAATCCCTCGCTGCCCAGGATCGGCTCCAGGTAGGCGTCCGCAGTCGTCCAGCGGCGGTGCTCGCGGATGGTGAACTGCATGAAGGACACGCCGTCCTGCGACGCCCCGTTGTAGTCCGGGTTGAACGGCAGCCCGGCCTGCTGGGCGGCCTCGACGATCGAGCGGTGGGCTGGCGACGGCTCGTATCCCGTCAGGATGTGCAGCGGCCCCTCCTGCCCCTCCTGCTCCTCCTGGGCGGAGTCGACGGCCTCGATCCTGTCGAAGACGGGCCGGACGTCCTTCCAGGTCCATCCGGGGTTGCCCCGCGCGGCCCAGTCGTCGTAGTCGGCCGGGTTGCCGCGCACCCAGATCATGGCGTTCAGGTTGTGCGACCCGCCGACGGCCCTGCCGCGCGGCAGGTGCAGGCGGCGGCCGTGGGCGTGCTCCTGCGGCACCGTGCGGTAGCCCCAGTCGAGAGGGGAGTCCCACAGCTCGTGCATCCGCGTCGGGTCGTCGACCGCGGGGAAACGCTGACCGCCGGGGCCCGCCTCGACGAGCAGCACGGAGGCGCCCGCGTCGAGGAGCCTGCGCGCGACCACGGAACCCGCGGAGCCGGCGCCGACCACGATCACGTCGGCCTGGAACCTGTTCGACGGCTCGCTCACGCGATCACCAGGCCGCCGTTGGGGCTGAGCGTCTGCCCGGTGAAGTAGCTGCCGGAGTCGCTCGCGAGAAAGGCCACCGTGTCGGCGATCTCGCGGGGCAGCCCGAAGCGTCCCATGGCGATCCGCTCCTCGAGGTCGGCGCGCATCCGGCCCCCGATGACCGAGCCGAGCGGGGTCTCGACGTAGCCGGGGGCCACGCAGTTGACGCGGACGCCGTACGGCGCGACGTCGCGGGCCACCGCCCTGGTCAGCGCCTGGATCCCGCCCTTGGCCGCGGAGTAGTGCGGCAGGTGCTCGCAGCCGGTGAGCCCGCAGATCGAGGAGACGTTGACGATCACGCCGGAGCGCTGTCCGGTCATGACCCGCAGCGCCGCCCTGGTGCAGTAGAAGGTGCCGTCGAGGTGAACGGCGAGCATGTCCCGCCAGGCCTCGTCGGAGATGTTCACGGTCGCGTCGACGGCGGTGACCGGCGTGCCGTCCGTCCTCAGCTCCTCCAGACGCGTGTCGAGCCGGGCGAACGCGTCCTCCGCCTCCTGCCCGCCGCGCACCCCGGCGTTGTTCACCAGGATGTCCAGACGGCCGTGGGAGGCCGCGACCTCGGCGATCACCGCGTCGACGGCGGACGAGTCGGAGACGTCGGCGACCCGCGCCTCCGCCTTCCTGAGCGTGCCCGCCGTCAGCTCGGCCGCCGCCTGTATCCGGTCGAGCACGACGACGGTCGCTCCGTCGGCGTCGAGGCGCCTGCAGATCGCCTCGCCGATGCCGGAGCCGCCTCCGGTGACCAGGGCGACCCTGTCTTTCAACGGGTTTTCGTGTGTGCTCACCTATATGTCCTTCCGCAAGGCGCGCGGTCGCGATGACAATCACGCTAACCACGTGTCAGTCTTTCGGCCCTCGCCGAAGGACGACCGGGTGAGCGAAAGACAAGGAGTGGTCACTCAGGGTCAAGTACGTTCACCGCCCTGTCCGTCAACCTTGGCGAAAGTTCGGTACGAGGAGATCCGCTACAAGAGACGGAGGACGCCGTGAGTGTCAACGACGTCGGGACGGAAGGGACTGCCGCGGCGGACGCCCCTAATGCTCCGGAGGGCGGTCCTGGGCGGTCGCCGTACGGGCGGGCAGGCGACCTGGCGCGTCGCGTCCCCGCGATGGAGTCCATGAGCGTGCTGGTCGCGACGGTCGCCCTGGTCGTCGTCATCGGCGTCATCCACCCGGACTTCCTGTCGGCGGGGCAGCTGCTCGACATGTTGCAGGCGTCGGTCTACGTCGGCCTGCTGGCCGGGGGCATGGCCTTCCTGATCTCCATGCGGGAGATCGACCTGTCCGTGGGATCGATGTTCGGGCTCTCCCTCATCAGCATGGGCCTGCTGATCAACCAGGGGTTCTCCCCCTGGCTCGCGGGCCTGCTCGGCGTCCTGCTCGGCGGCGTGCTCGGCCTGATCAACGCGCTCGTCGTGCAGTTCATCGGCATTCCGACCATCGTGGCGACGCTGGCCACGCTGTCGGTCTACCGGGGCCTGGCACTGGCCCTCAGCGAGGGGCAGCAGGTGACCGGCATGCCGGTCGACGACTCCTTCTTCACGATCCTCGGCGGCAAGGTCCTCGGCGTCCAGACGAGCATCTGGGTGCTGGTCGCCGTGACCGTCCTGCTCACGGTCGTCCTGCGGTTCACCTCCTTCGGATACCGGGTGCGCGCGATCGGCTCCAACCCCGACGCCGCGACGTTCTCCGGCATCTCGGCCAACCGGGTCAGGATGCAGGTCCTCGTGCTGATGGGGCTGCTCGCCGGCGTCGCCGCCGCCCTCGGGCTCGCCTTCTTCACCTCGGGCGACCCCAACATCGGCACCGGTTTCGAACTGCAGGCGATCGCCGCGGCCGTGATCGGCGGTACCCCGCTGCGCGGCGGCACCGCGACCGTGGTCGGCGCCGTCTTCGGCGGGATCCTGCTGGCGGTCGTGGGCAGCGGGCTCCAGTACTTCAACATCCCCGTCAACTGGAGCTCCTTCGCGACCGGAGCCGTGATCCTCCTGGCCGTCTCGCTGGACAGCCTGCTGCGCAGGCGCCGCAGGCGCAAGGACGCCGAACTGGGGCTCTGACCCCGCCACGTTCCAACGGGCCGCGCCTCCGAGCGGGGGCGGGCCCCGAGCAAGCCGGGTCCCCGGCGCACGGGCTGCGAGCCCGGAACGCCGTCCCCCGATCCCCCCATCCCGACGAACCCCGGCAATCCAGAGAAACCCAATTATCCCGAGATACCCAAAGACAATCCGAGGAGCCCATCCCCATGACCGCTGGACCGAGGCGCAGGGGCCTGCCGCGCCGCCGTACCTTCACCGCCCTGTCGATCCTCACCGTCTCGGCCGTCGCGCTCACCGCCTGTTCCTCGGGCTCGTCAGGCTCGGACACCGCGGGCGCCGGTGGCGCCGCCGACCCGAACAAGCCCCTGCGCATGGCGTTCATCTACGCGACCTCGACCCAGAACCCGTTCCAGGAGATGGCCTTCGGCTCGAAGGCCGCCGCCGACCAGGCGGGCAACGTCACGCTCAACCAGGCCGCGCCCGTCGGCGTCAACGGCCCCGCCCAGGTCCAGCTCTTCCAGTCCGCGATCAGGAACTCCCCCGACGGGATCGCGCTGGAGACGCTCACCCCCGACCTGTTCGTCCGGCCGCTGAACCAGGCCTCCGACCAGAACATCCCGCTGGCCGCGGTCGACACCGCGCCGCCGCCCGGCACGAAGGTCGGGCTCTACGTCGGCAACAGCAACGCCGAGCTCGGCACCGCGCTGGGCAACGAGTTCATCAAGCACGTGCCCGCCGACGCGAAGGGCGAGGTCGTCATCGGCAACGACATCCCCGGCCTCCAGCTGCTGGTGCAGCGGGCGGACGCGCTCATCGCGGTCATCAAGAAGGAACGCCCCGGCCTGACGATCAGCGGCCCGTACGACGCCAAGTCCGAGCCGACCGACAACTTCAACGCCTGGCAGGGGATCGTGAAGGCCCACCCGAAGGCCATCGCCTTCCTCGGCGTCGGTGGCCAGGACGGCGTCTCCCTGCCCCTGATCCAGCAGCAGACCGGCCGCAAGTTCCTCGCGGGCTCGGCGGACATCCCGCCGGAGGCGCTGAAGGCCGTCAAGGACGGCTACCTGTTCGCCCTGTCCTCCCCCGAGCACTGGCTCAAGGGGTACGTGGCGACGCGGCTGCTCATCGAGTCCAAGCGCACGGGCAAGCCGATGCCGACCGGCTGGTGGAACCCCGGCACGCTCATCGTGAACAAGGACAACGTCGACGAGATCATCAAGCGGCAGGCCGACCCGGCCAGCCGGGCCGCCTACTTCAAGGCCGTCGTCGACAAGCAGTTCGCCGACCCGAACTCCTACATCAAGCCCATCGCCGAGGCCGACTAGAAGACCGCGAGGCGGCCGGTTCCGCTCACAGGCCGGCCGCCTCGCCCGGCGGCGCCTCGCCCGGAACCGGGCGACGCCCCCCGACGCCGCGCCCCGGTACCGCGCGCCCCGGCGACCGTCAGGGGCCGGCGCACCCCACCCCACATGACCCGCCTGTGTAGCCGTAGTAGGAGGAGCGCGCATCATGGCGATCCTGGAAGCCAGGAACATCGGCAAGACGTACGGAGGCGTCGTCGCCCTGAAGGACGCCGGCATCCACGTCGAGGCGGGATCCGTCCACGCCCTCCTCGGGGAGAACGGCGCGGGCAAGTCGACGCTGATCAAGATCATGTCGGGCGCGGTCACGCCCGACCGGGGCCGCCTGCTGCTCAACGGGCAGGAGGTTCGCTTCCGCGACACCGGAGAGGCCGCCCGCCAGGGCGTCGCCATCGTCTCCCAGGAGCTCAACCTCTTTCCCGACCTCGACGTCCTGGCCAACCTCTACCCGGTGACGGGGCCGCGCCGAGGACCGTTCGTCGACCGCGCCGCCATGACCGAGGCCGCCGAGCCCGTGCTGGAGCAACTCGGCCTGAAGGTCTCGCTGCGCACGCGACTCGGGGATCTGTCCCTGGCGCAGCGCCAGCTCGTCGAGATCGCGAGGGCCCTGCTGACCAGGCCGCGCGTCCTGATCCTGGACGAACCGACGTCCGCGCTCGAACAGGCCAGCGCCGACCGGCTGCTGAACGTCGTGCGGGTCCTGCGCGAGCACGAGGTCGGCGTCGTCTTCGTCTCGCACATCCTCGAGGAGGTCATGGCGCTCAGCGACGTCATCACCGTCCTGCGCAACGGCCAGGTCGTCATGGAGGCGAGGGAACGAGGGACGCTCTCCATGCAGGAGGTCGTCACGGCCATGCTGGGGGACAGGCCCGCCCAGGAGAAGGGGCGCACGCCCCTCGCGGCGTCCCCGGTCCAGGCAGGCGACGCGGAGGCGGCCGTACGGCCCGCGGAGGGTGCGGACCGTACGGCGGGCACAGGTGGCGCGGACGGTCCCGTGGGTCGTGCCGGCCGTGCCGCGGACGGCGCGCTCAGGATCGTCGACGCAGGCGCCCAGGGGGTGCTCGCCGACGTGTCGCTCACCGTGCGGCCCGGGGAGATCCTCGGACTCGCCGGGCTGGCCGGGTCGGGCCACCAGGCGACCCTGGAACTGGTCGCGGGCCTGCGCAGGGTGGAGACCGGTGAGGTGCGGCTGCCCTCGGGGCGTCCGGTGCCCCGGGGCCTGCGCCGCAGCATCGCGGCGGGCGTGGCCGTCGTCTCCGGCGACCGGCGGCGCTTCGGCCTCATGCTGGACAAGCCGATCTGGGAGAACATCGCCCAGGTGCGGGCCGTGGCGCTCGGCCGCGACGGCGCGTTCCTACGCCGTACGGCGCTGCGCGAACGCGCGCGCGACCACGGGGAGCGGATGAGCCTGCGCTGCGCGAGCGTCGACCAGCGCACCGGGCTGCTGTCCGGCGGCAACCAGCAGAAGGTCGTGCTCGCCAAGTGGCTCGACGCCAACCCCTCCGTGCTGCTGCTCGACGACCCGACCCGGGGCGTCGACGTGGGGGCCAAGGCGGAGATGCACGCGCTGATCAGGTCCGCGACCGAGGCGGGGACGGTCACCCTGCTCTGTTCGACCGACGTGGAGGAGCTCGCCTCGCTCTGCGACCGGGTGGCCGTCTTCTACCGGGGGAAGGTCGCCGCGACCCTCGCGGGCGACGACCTGAACCAGCACCGCATTCTGGAGATCATGAACACCGGTCAGGACTGACGTCCTCCCCGGCCTGAGGGCTGGGGAGCCAGCCCGCGTTCAGGTGGCGGCGTCCCGCTGTCCGGCCTGCGGCGCCGACTCCACGAGGGCCGAGACCGCGACGCCGCCGTGCGCGTCCCGTGTCAGCCGGTACTCCCGTGGGGAGACGCCGTAGGTGGCCTTGAACAGCCGGCTGAAGTGGGCGGCGTCGACGAAGCCCCAGTGCGCGGCGACCGTGCTGACCGAGAGCGACCACTGCTCGGGGTCGACCAGGTCGCGGCGGCAGTGCTCCAGCCTGCGTTCGCGGATGAACCGGGAAACCGTGGTGCCCTCCATCCTGAAGAGCTTGTGCAGGTAGCCGGTGGAGATGTGCACCGCCGCCGCCACCGTGTCCGGGGTGAGGTTGCCGTCGTCCAGGTGCGCCTCGATGAACGTCCTGATGCGCAGCAGGAGCGTCTGGGGCGAGCTGGGCGGCGGAGCCCCGTGCTTGCCGAGCCGCTCGGAGAACAGGGTCGTGAGCAGGTCGAGGATGTTGTCGGCCAGCTGCAGGGACTGGTTCTCCCCGATCTCGTCCATCTTGGTGACGAGGTTCATCAGCAGCGGTGAGACCAGCGCCCCCAGCCCCTGACGGCCGGACACGCGGTTGGCCGTCACCTGGTGCATCTCCTCGCGCCGCAGCCTCAGGAACCGCTGGGGGAACATCAGCACCAGCATCCGGCACGTGTTGTCGAAGGCGACGGTGTACGGTCTGCCGGTGTCGTACACGGCGAGGTCGCCCGGGGTGAGCGGGGCCTCGCGCCCGTCCTGCATGACCAGGCAGTAGCCCTGCAGCGGCATGCTCAGCTTGTAGTAGTCCGTCTCCGACCTGGCGATCAGGCGACGGGTCCGCTCCGCCTTGTGGGCGTCGGCGGCGACGTCGCTCACCAGCATCACGCCCAGGTTCCGGGTGCGGATCTGCCCCCTGAACGTGTCGTCCTGGGCGAGGGTCATGTCCAGCGGCACGAACGCCTCGGAGATCGACGAACGCCAGAAATCGGCGCGCTCACGGGCGGGCAGGTCGGCTGTGCGCAGTAGAGACGACATGCTTCCTCCGGCAGAGACGGTGCATCCAGCTGCAGAAATGCTGCATCCCACGCCATCGTTTGGCAATGCTCCCGCATCGTGCTCGTCATATGAGCGTAACCGGAACCCCGCTGGAGCGTGTCAGGCAAGTGCTGTGCCGTCAGAGACAAGGCTTGTCCGCCCTTCACCCCTTACAACTGAATGGACCGCCCATGCCGGGCGGTCGATGGGTGACAGCGACACACGGGGAGGGCGTGGCGGACATGGCAGCGTCGACGTTTCTACGACCGCAGGACAGCGAGCTCGAGGCCCCCGTCCTGGAGCGGCCGGGCAGGCTGCTCATCGGCGGGGAGTGGGGATCCGGCGCCTCCGGCCGGACCTTCACGACCTACGACCCGGCGACGGCCGCCCCGCTGGGCGAACTCGCCGAGGCGGACGCGGCCGACGTGGACGCCGCGGTCCAGGCGGCCAGGCGGGCGCTGCGCGACCCGGCCTGGGCCCAGATGTCGCCCGCGCAGCGCGCCCAGGTGCTCTGGCGGATCGCCGAGCTGATCGAGGCCAACGGCGACGAGTTGGCCTACCTGGAGACCCGGGACCAGGGCCAGCCGCTGGGGGTCGCCAGGGGAGTCTCCGTCACGGGCGCGGCCGAGCACTTCCGCTACTACGCGGGCTGGACGACCAAGATCGAGGGGGCCACGGCCCCGATCTCGCTGCCGAACACGCTGCACTACTCCCGCAGGGAGCCGGTGGGCGTCTGCGCGCTGATCACGCCGTGGAACTTCCCCCTCATGATCCTGACCTGGAAGCTCGCCCCGGCGCTCGCCTGCGCCAACACCGTGATCATCAAGCCGGCCGAGCAGACCTCGCTGACCGCGCTGCGGCTCGCCGAGCTCTGCCTCGAGGCGGGGGTGCCCGCAGGAGTCGTCAACCTCCTCACCGGCGGCCCCGACGTCGGCCGGGCCCTGGTCGCCCACTCCGGCGTCGACAAGGTGTCCTTCACCGGCTCGACCGCCGTCGGCCGCGAGATCATGCGCGTCTCCGCGGACAACCTGAAGCGGGTCACCCTGGAGCTGGGGGGCAAGACCCCCACCATCGTGGCGCACGACGCCGACCTCGACCGGGCGGTCGCCGGGTGCGTCCAGGGCGCGCTGTTCAACAGCGGCCAGGTGTGCGCGGCCTACTCCAGGTTCTACGTCGACCGCAGGCGGGTGGACGAGTTCACCGAGAAGGCCGCTGCGGCCGCCGCCGCCCTGCGGCTCGGCCCCGGCCTGTCCGACTCGACCGACCTGGGCCCCCTCGTCACCGAGGAGCACCTGCGCAGCGTCGACGGGTACGTGCGCTCGGGCGTCGACCAGGGCGCCGAGCTGGTCACGGGTGGCCTGCGGGCCGACGGGGACCTCGAGAAGGGCTTCTTCTACCGCCCGACCGTCTTCGCCGGGGTGACCGACGACATGACGATCGCCCGCGAGGAGATCTTCGGCCCGGTGATCCCCGTCCTCGCCTACGACGACCTGGACGACATCGCGGACCGGGCCAACGACAGCGAGTTCGGGCTGGCCGCCTCCGTGTGGACCAACGACCTGTCCACGGCGCACACCCTGGCCGCCGCCGTACGGGCGGGCTCGGTGTTCGTCAACATGCTCCACGTCCCCGACCCCGCCGCCCCCTGGGGCGGTTTCAAGGCCAGCGGCATCGGGCGCGAGATGGGCCCGTACGCCCTGGAGGCCTACACCGAGGTCAAGGGCGTCTTCGTCAACCTCGACCGGTGACGGGCGCGAGCCCGGCAGGCTGACGGGGAGGTCCCCATGAGCCGCCGGTGCGCCTCACGCGGCGGGCCCCGCGTGAGGCGCACCGGCTTTTTCGTCCCGTGCCGCCCGGCGTCACGGGACAACTTCTCTTCGTGTTCACCGAGGCTTCGGCGCCAGGACGCCGGACGCGGATACCTTCCTGGTCACATCTGATGACTTGTTCATGAAGGAAAGCGTCATGTCGCGTTCACTCATCACCGCGCTGGCCGTCGCCGCAGCGCTCACCACCACGGTCGCCGGTCCCGCGGCCGCGACACCGGTGCGGACACCGCGGGTCACCTCCGACGTGACGTTGCCCGCGCCGAGCCTGGCCGCGTTCGAGCCGGGGATCGTGAAGGACGACAGGGGCGTCAAGCTGGGCGGCGTCGGCAGCGGGCTGTACCCCGCGGAGCGCCCCGGCGAGTACTGGATGGTGACCGACCGCGGCCCGAACGGCGAGCCGAAGGTCAACGGGGAGAAGCGGCGCACGTTCCCGGTGCCCGAGTTCGCGCCCGCCATCGTGCGCGTGGCCGTACGGCACGGCGTCGCGAAGATCGTCAAGACCGTCCCGCTGAGGAAGTCCGACGGCACGCCGATCAGCGGCCTGTCGAACCAGGCGGGCCACGACGAGACGCCCTACGGCTGGGACGGCGTGAACCAGCTGTCCTACGACCCGAACGGGCTGGACACCGAGGACGTCGTCACCGACGGGCGCGGCGGTTTCTGGCTGGTCGAGGAGTACGCCCCCTCGCTGGTGCACGTGGCCGCGGACGGGCACATCCTGGCCAGGCACGTCCCCAAGGGCCTCGGCCTCACCGGGGCGGGGTACCCCGTGCACGAGACGCTGCCCGCGATCTTCGCCACCCGTCAGCAGAACCGCGGCTTCGAGGCGCTGGGCGTCTCGCACGCCGAGCGCGCCCTGTACCTCGCCGTGCAGAGTCCGCTGGCCAACCCCGACAAGAAGACCGGCAAGGCCTCCAGCGTCGCCAGGATCCTGCGGGTCGACCTCCGCACCGGCAGGCCGACCGGCGAGTGGGCCTACACCATGGAGAACGTCGCGACCTTCGACCCGGCCGCCGAGCAGGGCGACATGAAGATCTCCGCCCTCACCGTGCTGAGGCCGGGCCGCCTGCTCCTGCAGGAGCGCACCGACGCCGTGGCCCGCCTCTACACCGTCGACCTGCGCCGGGCGACCGACCTCCTCGGCGGCGTCCACGACGACCCGGCGACCACGCCGTCGCTCGAGGCCTCCACCCCCGCGGACGTCACCGTCGCGGCCAAGTCCCTGGCCGTCGACCTGGCCGCGGTGCCCGGCCTGCCCGGCAAGATCGAGGGCGTCGCGGTCCTCGATCCCAGGACGATCGCCGTCGCCAACGACAACGACTTCGGCGTCGGCTCCTTCGGGCCCGACGGCCGTCTGATCGACTCCGGCGTGACCAGCCGCATCCTGACCATCCGCCTTCCCCGCCCCCTGCTGTAGGGCGACCGCCCTGCCGAGGGCGCGGCTCTCGACAGGGTGTGGGGCGGCCCGCTCACCGGCGGGTCGCCCCACACATCGGGGGAGACGGCGGTTCGACGACCCCGGCGGGTTCGCGGCGAGGTCAGGTGATCGCCTCGACCGCGGCGACGACTCCTCCCACGACCACCCCCACGACGACGATCAACGGGCTGCCCTTCGCCGCGGCGACGGCGTGGAAGCGCAGATCCCGGTACTCCTCCATGCCCTCCGTCCCCGGCAGCGCCAGGAGACGGGGACGCAGGCCCGCGAAGACGATCCAGTCGACGACGACCAGGTCATAGACGCTCAGCGTGAGGAAGCCGACCGCCCCGACGACGGCCGCCCTGAGGAAACCGACGTCGCCGCCGAGCTCCGCCCCGAGTCGCGACATCGCCAGGACCATGAGGGGGACGCAGCACCCGCCCCAGAAGAACAGGCCGAAGCCGATCGCGGTACGGCGGCCGCGCACGCTCTTCGGCCTGCCGTATCTCTCCCGGACGGCGGGCGGGTAGTCGTCGAGCAGGAAGTCGCGGCCGACGGCGGCCCCCACGAACAGGGCGACGGTGAACAGAACGCTCACCACCAGCCCATACGTGACACCGTAACCGACGAGCACGGACCACTCCATGACATCCTCCGGCATTGATGTTAGGGAAGCCTTGCCTAACATACGCGGCATCATCATGGGATTCGAGGACTCGCGGTGACCTTCGTCGCCGTCGGCGAGAGCGGCTCCCCGCCTGCGCCGCAGGCCGCCGGACATCAGGCCGGTTTCTCATGATTGGACCGGGACTGAGCCGGTGCGGCTGCCTACTGTGGTCCTCATGCGTTCTCAACACGGCTCCCGGCTCCACCCCCGGCTCGACGACGACCTTCGCCACCTGCCCGAACTGCTGGAGGCCACCCGGGCCTACGCCGTACGGATCCTGCGCGGCCTGGACGAGCGGCCGGTCGCCGGGACGCCCGCCCCGTCGGCCCCCTCGGCGCTGCCGGAGCGCGGCGCCGGTCTGGCCGGGGCTATGGAGACGTTCGCCCGGCGCTGGGAGCCCGGGTTCTCGGGCAGCGCGGGCCCCCGCTACCTGGGTTTCGTCACCGGCGGCGCGACCCCGGCCGCGCTGGCGGGCGACTGGCTGACCGGCACGCTCGACCAGAACCCCACCTCGGCCCTCGACTCCGGGGCCCAGGACCTCGAGCGCGAGACGCTCGCCTGGCTGCGCGAGTTGTTCGGCCTGTCCGAGGAACACTCGGGGATCTTCGTCAGCGGCGCGACGATGTCGAACGTCACAGGCCTGGCGATCGCGCGCGAATGGCTGGGCGAACAGCGCGGCGTCTCGGTGGCCGAGGAGGGAGCGGCGGCGCTCGGCCCGGTGCGGGTGCTGTCGGGCAGCCCGCACTCCAGCGTCGGCAAGGCGCTGTCCATGCTGGGGCTGGGCCGTGCGGCCCTGCGCCAGGTGGACGTCCTGCCGGGCAGGGAGGCGGTCGACGTCGCGAGACTCGCCGACGAGCTGGCCGCGCTCGACGGGCGGCCCGCGATCGTGGTGGCCAACGCGGGCACCGTGAACACGGTCGACTTCGACGACCTGCGCGCGATCGCGGAGCTGCGCGAGCGGTACCCGTTCTGGATGCACGTGGACGCCGCCTTCGGCGCGTTCGCCGCGCTCTCTCCCGAGCACGCCCACCTGGTCGACGGGCTGGCCGAGGCCGACTCGGTCTGCGTCGACCTGCACAAGTGGCTGAACGTCCCCTACGACGGCGCGGTGCAGTTCACCAGGCGTCGCGACCTGCAGGCCCGGGTCTTCCGGAACGCCGCCGCCTACCTGGGGCCGCTGGGCGAGACCCCGGACTTCATCCATCTCACCCCGGAGAACTCCCGTCGCCTGCGCGCGCTTCCCGCCTGGTTCACCCTGGCGGCCTACGGGCGCGAGGGACACGCGGAGATCGTCCGGCGTGACATCGCCATGGCGGCCAGGCTCGGCGAGCTGGTCGACGCGATGCCCGCCTACCGCCTGCTGGCCCCGGTCCGGCTCAACGTGGTGTGCTTCACCCTCGCCGCCGCCCCCGAACGCGTCGGCGAGCTGGCCGCCGCGATCGCCGCCTCGGGCGAGGCGTTCCTCACGCCCACCGTCTACGACGGGCTGCCCGCCCTGCGCGCGGCCTTCAGCAACTGGCGCACCACCGATGCCGACGTCCGGCGCGTGGCCGAGGTCCTGGAGGCGTTCCGGCCGTGACCGCCGCCGTACGGACCGGCGCCCGTGACGCTCCGCCCGGCCGGGCCGCGATCCACGCAATCGGACGGACCTCCCCTGTGCGATGACCCGGCCCGCCGTTCCTTTCCGAGGAGACACAGTCGGCCGGAAGAATCACCCTCACGAAAGCCGGGCACGACAACTTTCCTCGAAGGGGCAACAGATCAACACTTTTCACCGTCATCCCCGATGCCCAGACTGTGAGATGTGTGCACCACTCAGTTGGCCCGTTCGGGAAACACCCCTTCACGACGCGTTTCCAGCGTGGTGAAGGTCGATCGACGCCACGTGGGAGTGGCGTCCAGGAGGCGCCGCGTTTCCGCCCGGCGTGGGTTCTTCCGGCCGGGCGAGCGGGGGCTCAGGTTGCGTCGAGAGAAAAACGCCCCGTTCCCGGGAGTCACCGGGTGACGCGGGCCGGATCCAAGCCAGGGCATCGGGACCTCGGGGGCTGTCCTGGACGGGAGATCGAGCGGTGTGCGCGGGCCGGCGGAGTAACGGCGGGAAATGACTCGCCGGGACGACGGCCCGCCCGCGCCGTGCCGGTGTGAACGGGAGCATTCGCCATGGGACGCCGACGTCGCGGGGGAAAGACGTCGGCATGGCGGCGGCGCCGCGGGGGGCGCCGCCGTCATGACGGCGACTGTCGCTCCGAGCCTTCGGGAGGCCGGAGACGGACAGATCCTGGAACCGCACGCGTCGCCGATCCCCCGATTCGGCGTACGGAGCACAAGGCCTGTCCAAGGCGAGCGATAAGGAATGGTCCATGTCGGCGAGCGTGGGGGACGTGCGAGGCCGGATGTCAAGCGAAGAGGTGCGCCTACTGCGCTGGCCTGTCCAGCGTGAGATGCGTGAACGATTCCGCTCTCTCAAAATACCGCGCATTCTGGTCGTGGAGGCCGGAGTCGAGGCTCCCGTGTGCGACGACATCTACGAGGACTGGGTGCGCGCTCCGATCGCGTCGAAAGACCTCCAGTCCCGTATCGACGCGCTGGTCCGCAGATATCACAAGAGCAGGCTTCCATTCCTCGACGAGGGCGGGGTCCTGCGTTTCTCCTCCCGTTCGGTGACCCTCTCGCCCAGGCAGGCCGAGCTCCTGGACCTTCTCATCTCCCGTTTCGGCGAGGTCGTGCCACGCGAGGCCCTGTGGTTCAGGCTCTGCCAGGAGAGCGGCGGACTGAAGACGAGGAACGCGCTGGACCTGCACATGATGCGCATCCGGCAGCGGGTCACCCCGCTCGGTCTCACGGTCCGCACCGTCTGGGGACGCGGGTACGTCCTCGACACGGAGCCGGAGATGAAGTCCGTCGCACCGTGACGGCACCGGTCACGACTCTGTCCGTGACGGCACCGGTCACGACTCTGTCCGTGACGGCACCGGTCACGACTCTGTCCGTGACGGCACCGGTCACGACTCTGTCCGTGACGGCACCGGT
>NZ_BSEV01000034.1:57259-86079 GCF_027922005.1 Streptosporangium carneum
GTCCCGACGCCGCGCCGCCGGGACCGGCGCGCTCACCCCGCGACGCCCGTGACGCCCGTGACGAGATCGTGACCGTCGGCCCGTCCCGGGGATTGGACCGGTCCGCCGACGAGCCTCGTGAAAGAGCGGGAAGAGGTCGCGGACGCCTCATGAAGTAGCGCGCCGCCGTGACAACCGCTGAATTCGCAGCGTATGAGGCCGCCTTCAAGTCGTCGGCTTCAAAAGCCTTCGCCGAACGGCGAATAACCCGGCCATTCTCCCCGGAGCCGGGCGCTCCGGCTCCGCGAAACCGGGCGTGGTTCGGTTTTGTAATCACGAAAGATCGCACGATGGTCGTCTTCGTGTCCGGCGCTATGCTGGTCGTCCGAGGAAACTCTCCCACCACTTCCGCGGACGCAGCCCCAACCTGCCGCCACTCGGTCAGCCGCCGGTTCGGCCCGGCTGACTGCGAGCGTCGGCACGCGCTCGAGAACGCACAAGAAGGCGAGCATGCCGCTTTGCGGTCGCAAGCCCTGACGTGTTACCGAACCGAGGCGACTCCACACTCCTCAGGAGGACGTATGTCAAGAACTCCTGCGAACGCGCCGTCACCTTTCGTCGCGGAGTTGGAGCGACTTCTGGCGAAACGTCGTTTGTCGTGGCGAAGGCTGGCGGAGCTGGCGGGATATCACCCAAGCTGGTTAAGCAAGATCAGAAACGGTCGATTACCGTCGGCCGACGTGGTCAAGCGCTGTGACGAGGTGCTCGAGGCGGGCGGCACACTGATCGCGCTGGCGTCCACCGAGGGCGAGACCGGCCCGGCCCAGCTGCCCGCGGCGCCCGCCGGATTCGTCGGGCGCGACCGCGAACTGCGCCGGATGCGCGAGGTCCTGTCCAGGGAGACCCCGCTGATCGTGGCCATCGACGGTCCGCCCGGCGCGGGGAAGACCACCGCCGCGCTCTGCCTGGGGCACCGGGTCAACGGCCCCGAGGGAAAGCTCTACCCCGACGGGCAGCTCTACGTCGACCTGCACGGCTACTCACGCAAAAGGCATCCCGCACGTCCGGAGAACGTGCTGGAGGAGTTCCTGGTGGCGCTCGGGGTGCCCGCCCGCGACATCCCGGCGGGAGTCGAGCAGCGGGCGGCGCTGTACCGCTCGCTGCTGGCCTCCCGGCGGCTCCTGATCGTGCTGGACAACGCGGCCTCCTCGGAGCAGGTCCTGCCCCTGATCCCCAACGCCCCCGGGTGCGGCGTGGTGGTGACCAGCCGCAGAAGGCTGAACGGGCTGGCCATCCAGTTCGGCGTCGAACGGATCATGATCGGCTCGATGACCGAGGCGGAGTCGATCGCCGTGCTGCGAAAGGCGATCGGGGTGGCCCGCACCGAGGGCGAGTCCCTGTCCGCCCTGGCCGAACTGTGCGGGCACCTGCCGCTGGCGCTGCGCATCGCCGCCGAGCGGGTGGCCGCGCATCCGCACCGTCCTGTCAGCGAACTGGTGGACGAACTGGCCGCGGAGGAGCAGCGGCTGGACGGGCTGGCGACCGACGACTCGGTGCCTGTGCGGACGGTGTTCGAGTGGTCCTATCACGACCTCAGCGACGCGCAGGCGCGGATGTTCCGCCTGCTCGGCCTGCATGAGGGGCCGAACTTCAGCGTGGAGGCGGCCGCCGCGCTGGCCGGAGTGCCCGTCGTGCAGGCCCGGCGTCTGCTGGAGAAGCTCAGCGGTGTGCACCTGCTGGAAGCCGCGCCCCACGGCCGGTACCGCTTCCACGACCTGATGCGTCTGTACGCCGCCGAACGCGTGGAGGCCGAGGAGGACCCGGAGGACCGCGGGGCCTCGGTGCGCCGCCTGACCGACTGGTATCTGCACAGCTCGGCCGCGGGAGGCCGGGCCCTGGCCCCTTTCCGCCTGAACCCGCTGGAGTTGCGCCCGCCGGAACCCGGCTGTGTCCCCATGACGTTCGCCGACGACAAGGTCGCGTTGCGGTGGTTCGACATCGAGGCGCTCAACTTCATGGCGGTGGTGAGCCTGGCCATGGAGCACGAGCTGTACGACACCGTCTGGCAGACCGCCGTGGCCCTGTGGGACTACCTGCGCCTGCTGCGCAACCCCGGGCGACTGTGGGTGGACACCACCACGACGGCGCAGGAGGCGGCGCGCGCGGCGGGCAACAGCTACGCCGAGGGGTGGGTGGAGACCAGTCTGGCCGACGGATACCGCTGGCTCGGCCACTACGACCGGTCGCAGCAACTCTTCGAGCACGCCCTGACCATCCGCCAGCGCATCGGAGACCGGCACGGTCAGGCGTGGGCCCTGGCGGGCTCGGGCTTTCTCGCCATCGACCGGGGACGGCTGGAGCATGCCCTGCGGTACGCCCAGGAGGCCCTGCTGGTCTTCCGGGAGATAGGGGACCGGCACGGCGAGGCGTCGGCCCTGTTCACCGTGGCCGACGCCTATCACGGATGGCAGCGGTACGACGAGGCGCTCCAGACCCTCGAGGACTCGTTCAGGATCTTCGACGAGATCGGGAACCACGACGGTCAGGGACTGATCCTGGTCAAGATGGCCGAGGTCCACATCGCTCGCGGTGAGCATCAGCAGGCCCTGAGCCATCTCGACCGTTCGTTGCAGGCCCGCCGTCTCGCGGGTTCTCGATGGGGGGAGGCGGACGGCCTGGCCCGGCGGGGCTACACCCTGCAGGTCCTCGGCCGCCCGCAGGACGCCCGCGAGTCCTGGGAGGCCGCGCTGGCGTTGTACGACGAGGTCAACGATCCGCGGGTGACCGACATCCGCGCCTACCTGCGGGGAGACGCCGTCGACCTCAGAGCGAACGTCCTATCGCGACCTGGCTGGTGACCGGACGGGGGTGAAGGTGACCGGGAGGTCGTACAGCCCGCGCAGGACGAAGCTCGGCTGCCGGTGAAGCCGTTCGGCGGAGACGGCGAGGGACAGGTCGGGCAGGCGGCGGAAGAGGGTCTCCATCGCGATGCCGCCCTCCAGGCGTGCCAGCGGCGCGCCGAGACAGTAGTGGAGGCCGTGTCCGAAACCCAGGTGCGGATTGTCCGAACGGGTCACGTCGAGCCGGTCGGGCTCGTCGAACCGGTCGGGGTCCCGGTGGGCCGCGGCCAGGGAGATCACCACCGGTTCGCCGGCGGGGATCGGCGTTCCGCCGATCGTCACCGGCCCGGCGGTGAAACGCCAGGCCGCCAGTTCCATCGGCCCGTCGTAACGGAGGACCTCCTCCACGGCCGAACTCCACAGGTCGGGCCTGTCGCGCAGCAGGAGGAGCTGGTCGGGGTTCTCCAGCAGCGCGAGCGTCGCGTTGGCGATGAGGCCGACCATTCCCTCGTGGCCCGCGATCAGCAGCAGGAAGAGCATGGACAGCAGCTCGGTCTCGCTGAGCCGGTCCTCACCGGCGGTGACCAGCGCGCTGACCAGATCGTCGCCCGGCGCGCGACGCTTGGCCGCGACCAGCGCCCGCAGGTAGTCGTCCGGGCTCCGCGGCGGGACGGCGTGCGCGCCGTTCCCCTCCGGCTCGGAGACGACGGCGTTGGACGTCCACTGCCGGAAGAGGTCTCTGTCCCGCGTGGGTATGCCCATCACCTCACAGATGACAGTGGTCGCCAGCGGGTAGGCGAAGTCCGCGACGAGGTCGGCGTGTCCTCGCGCCTGGACGGCGTCGATGAGCGAGTCGGCGATCTCCTGCACGCGCTCGCGCATGGCCTTCGCCCGGCGCTGGGTGAAGGCGGCGGAGACCAACCGGCGCAGCCGGGTGTGGTCGGGCGCCTCCCTGGTGAGGAGATGGACTCCCAGGTGCGCCCCGTCCTCCAGCTTGCGGCCGCGATCCGACTCCTGCCACCAGGGGCCCGCGACCCGCGGGTCTCTGCTCAGAAGGGGATCGGCCAGCGCGGCCCGGGCGTCGTCGTACCGTGTCACCAGCCAGCAGTGCAGGCCGTCACGGAGCACCACCTTGCTGACCGGTTCTTCCTGACGAAGCCTCGCCCACACGGGATAGGGGTCGGTCTCGCACCCCTGCCCCAGTAGCTCCGCCTTCTTCTTGTTCATTCGCCTACCCCTCGCCTCTGCGAACTCGTGCGGTGAAACCTTTGGTCCAGGCGGACTTCCCTGAGGATCAGTCGGGACTCCTGGGAGTCCGCCTGTGTTCTTCGGACGCCGGCGTCCTTCGGACGCCGACGGGAGAACCGCCGGCCCCCTCCCCGTGGAGGAGGCGCGGCGAACTCGGGCGCGGGGGTCATCGGCCCGGGCTTGTCGAGCGGCCGGGATCAGGGGCGTCGTGAAGCCGAGCCGCGGCTCACGGCTTCTCCGGCACCTTGATCCTGCCTTCGGCTATCTCTTTCTCAAGGGCGTTCAGCTCGTCCGCGATGTCGTCGACCTCACCGCCGGACGTGGTGTAGCCGACTCCCCGGTTGGACAGGTCGTAGATCCTGGTGCCGGCGCTGAACCGGCCGGCCTTGACCTGGGCGGCGAAGTCGAAGACCGCGACGTCCACACGCTTCACCATCGAGGTGAGGATGTGGTCGCGCACCGCGGCCAGGCCGGGCTGGTTGTACTGGTCGGAGTCCACTCCGATCGCCTGCTTCCCGGTGGCCGCCGCCGCTTCGATCACGCCTGTCCCGGTGGCCCCGGCGGAGTGGAATATGACGTCCGCGCCCTTGTCGAACTGGCCCTTGGCGGCTATCCCGCCCTTCGCGGGGTCTCGAAAACCGGAGAAGTCCGGGGCCTGGGTGATGTATTTGACCAGAACGTCGACGCCGGGGTCGATTTTTTTCGCCCCCGCGGTGTAACCCGCCTCGAATTTCTGGATCTCGGGGCTTTCCATTCCTCCGACAAAGCCGATTCTTTTCGTTTTCGACTTCAGGGCCGCGGCCGCCCCCACCAGAAAGGAGCCCTGTTCGACGGCGAAGGTCAGGCGGCTGACGTTCGGCTGGTTCGTCGGGTCGCCGTCGATCACGGCGAAACGGACGTTCGGGTGCCGCGAGGCGGCCTGGTCGATGACCTTGCTGTAGGAGAAGGTCATCCCGATGATCGGATCGTGTCCCGAGTCGATGAGCGCCTCGACCAGCTGGGTCTTCTCCCCGTCTGTCGCGTCCGCCTTCGTCTCCACTCCCTTGACCGGGATCCCGAGGTCCTTCTCCACCTTTTCCAGGCCGAGGTGGGCCAGGTCGTTGTACGAGAAGTCTCCCAGGCCGCCCGCGTAGAGGAGGCCGACCTTGGGCGAGGCCTTTCCCGCAGGCCTTTCGTTCGCAGACGGGACGCTCTGGGTGCACCCGGCGAGGGCCAGCGTCGTCAGAGACGCCGTCAGGGCAACCGTGGTCCGTAGCGTGCGAAGCACAGTTAAAGCTCCTTTTGAGTGACTGGGGGAGTCGTCGACCCGGAGATCACGGAGCCGGTCGGCGCGGCTCGCGTGCCGCAGGACTCCGGCGGCCGTGATCTGCGCGGTCGGAGTCTCGCGGGACACTGGTTGCGCGGCAGACGCTCAAAAGGGATTCCCAATTGTGGTTGACGACCGAATCCGACGCTCAACGAACTGTCATCGGTGACGGCCCGTCACCGGGAGTGCGGTTTGAACGGGCTGTTCGCGTGCTGTGGAAAGATTTAAGGCGGCCCCATTTTTGCCCGAGGCGGAGGGAGCGGTCAAGTCGGCGCCGGAAGGCGGATATCGACGGCCGGCGTCCGTTTTTTTCCCGCCGGTCGGCGCGTGCCCGGAGAGACCGCGCACGGACGACCCGATTTCGGTCCGCCACGCGGGCGGCCGTCCTGGACAGAGGAGAACGCGACAGGCCAGGGAGACGGTCTTCGAACACTGCGCTCTCCTTCGGACCGGGTGAATTCGGGTGGGACAGAACAGGCGGTGCTCCAAAGTTCCGATGTATCTCCTGCCCGGGGAAATCGAATGAAAGAGTCCGGACAGGACCGCCGCCCGCCGGGAATCGCCTGGTCGTGTCCACCGGCCCGTCGTCCCTCGCCCCGCGGGGCGACCGGGCGTCCGGACGCCGCGAGGACGGTCGTGAGCACGGGGCGCACCGCCCGGCGTCCGGACCCGCCCCGGTCCGCGGCCGGTCACGACGCCTTCGTGACGCGCCGCCGGCTTCCGCGCCGCCGGGAAACCTGTCGAAAGACAGTGCCGCGGTCACCGATCGGCAGATGTGTCGTCAACCGGCCCGTCAATAGCGTGTGATCGACGACATGGACGTACGCGGGAGAAGCAGTGATCACACTCAGAGGATTGACCAAACGTTACGGTGAGAAGACGGCGGTCGACAATATTTCGCTGGACATCGCTCCGGGGAAGGTCACCGGCTTCCTAGGCCCCAACGGAGCCGGGAAATCCACGACGATGCGGATGATCCTCGGCCTGGACAAGCCCACCTCGGGGCAGGCGCTCGTCTCCGGCAAGCCGTACACGACGTTGCGCCATCCGGTTCGCGAGGTCGGCGCGCTCCTGGAGGCCAGGTCGGTGCATCCGGGGCGCAGCGCCCGCAACCATCTGCTGGCCATGGCCCGCACGCACAGCATCTCCGCCAAGCGGGTGGACGAGGTGCTGCAGACCGTGGGCCTGTCGGAGGTGGCGAACAAGCGCGCGGGCTCGTTCTCCCTGGGGATGGGCCAGCGGCTGGGCATCGCGACCGCCCTGCTGGGTGATCCTCCGATCCTCATCCTGGACGAACCGGTCAACGGCCTCGACCCCGACGGGGTGCGCTGGGTGCGCGACCTGACGCGCAGGCTCGCCGCGGAGGGACGGACCGTCTTCCTGTCCAGCCACCTCATGAGCGAGATGGAGCTGACCGCCGATCACCTCGTGGTCATCGGCAAGGGCAGGCTCCTGGCGGACCTGCCGATGACCGAACTCATCGCCAAGAGCTCCCGTCACGTGGTGAGGCTGCAGAGCCCGCAGATCAGGGGACTGGATCTGCTGTGCTCCCGGCTCACCGCCGAGGCGGCCGACGTGCAGTGGACGGGGGACGGCGAAATCCTCATCAGGGGCGCCAGCGCCTCCCGCGTCGGCGACCTCGCTCACGAGATAGGACTGCGGTTGCACGAGCTCACATTGATCAGCGCCTCCCTCGAGGAGGCCTACATCGAACTCACCTCCGGAAGCGTCGAGTTCGGCACGTCGTCTGCCCGGTCGCAGCCCCCCGGGTTCGGCGGCCGCCACGAGAAGGCTGAGGTCCTGTGATGACGGTGGCGATGCCTGGGCGGCTGCCCGCAGCCAAGAGGTCGGACGGCGGGCTCAAGGGAGCGGTCGCCTCGGAGTGGACCAAGTTCTGGAGCGTCCGGGGGACGATGTGGACGTTGCTGGCGGGGACGGCACTGCTGCTGGGCGGTGTGGCACTCGCCGCGATCTCCACCCGGTCGCAGCACGAGGACGGCACGACGGACGCGTTCACCAGCTCGGCCCCGTTCGTCGGAGCCACGGCCGTCGCCTTCCTGGCACAGTGGGCGGTGGCCGTCCTGGGCGTCATGGTGATCACATCCGAGTACTCCACCGGGACCATCCGTGCGACGACGCAGTGGGTGCCGAACCGGGGGCGCGTGCTGCTGGCGAAGGTGCTGCTCCTCGTCCCCGTCCTGTTCGTGCTGGGGCTCGTGTTCGGAGGAGCGGCGCTGATCCTGTCGGACATCGGGCTCGGTGAGTACGGCGAGCCGTACACCGACGCGGCCGCCTACGACACGGTCATCGGGATCGCCCTGTACATGCCGATGCTCGGTGTCTTCGCGCTCGGTCTGGGGACTCTCCTGCGCAACGTGGCGGGCGCGATCTCCGTGCTCTTCGTGATCCTGCTGATCGTGCCCATCCTGCTGCCGGGCCTCAACCTGGGCGCGATCGCGGACTACCTCCCGGGGGACGCGGGAGCGAACCTGATGCGTGCCAGCACCGGCGAGCCGTACGGCCAGGCGGTAGGCGGACTGATCATGCTCGGATGGACCTTGGCGTCGATCTACGCTGGATATGTGACTCTGCGCAGCAAAGACGCCTGACGTCACCGCCCTCTCACCACGCTCGCGATCCGCCGGGGATCGCGAGCGTTTCGGCGTCAGCCGATCTCGCCGACGAGTCCCGCCTCGTAGGCGATGATCGCGGCCTGCACGCGGTTGCGGACGTTCAGCTTGGTCAGGATGGTGCTGACGTAGACCTTCACCGTTCCCTCCACCAGGAACAGGCGCCGGCCGATGTCGGCGTTGGACAACCCGGCGCCGAGCAGGGCCAGCACCTCACGCTCGCGGTCGGTGAGCACGCCGACCTGGCGGACGATGGCGTCGCCGCGCGCCCGGCGCTCGCCCCCGAACGAGTTGATCACTCGTGCGGCCACCTTGGGCGACAGGCACGCGCCGCCCTCGGCCACCGCGTGCACACCGTTGATCAGTTCGTGGGGGTTCCCCGACTTCAGCAGGAAGCCGTTGGTGCCGATGCGAAGCGCTCGCGTGATGTACTCGTCCTGGGAGAACGTGGTCAGCATGACCACACCGGTCTCCGGGACCGTCCGGCGGATCTCCTCGGCCGCGCTGAGCCCGTCCATCTTCGGCATCTGGATGTCGATCAGCGCGACCTGCGGCCGGTGACGTCGCACCAGCTCGACCGCCTCGGCGCCGTCGCAGGCCTCGCCGACGACCGAGATGCCCGGGTCGGAGGCGAGAATCCCGCTGATCCCCACCCGGACCATGGTCTCGTCGTCGGCCAGCACCACTCGGATCATCAGTGCTCCTCCGATGAGGGGTTGGGGGCGAGAGCGTCCTTGTCCGCGAGGCGGTCGCCCACGAAGCAGAGCCGGTACACGGAGGTCGAGCCGAACAGGAAATGGCTCGACCAGTAGTAGGAGCATACGGCTCCGGCAGGCCGGGGCGGCTCCGTGACGGGGGTCGGGCTCTCGGCGAACGCGTGCGCCGGAAGGCTGGGGGCGATCTCCTCATGGGACTGGCCGATCGTCATGCGGTCGAACACGCTGGGGTCCAGCACGGATGTCAGGTTCTGGTAGGCGAACCCCAGCAGGGCGAGCAGGAGAAGGGCGGTGAAGGCCAGCGGCAGGGCGAACGCCAGCAGGAACCCGCGACGGGCGCGCCGCCGCTGCACGTTCTCCAGCAGCGTCACAGTCGCCTCGGGGGAGGGATCGGCGCCCTCGTGCCGGAGGGCGTCCGAGGTCGCGCGATGCGGCGCCCACGCCTCGACCGTGAACTCGCGGTCCGTCCGCCGGTAGGCGATGGAGCCGCCCACCAGCCGCATTCTCTCCCGGAGCCCCAGCAGGCCGCGGCCCCCGCTGGCGACGTGGGGCGGCGGGCTGGAAGGCGGCCCGTTCGTCACCGTCACCCCGGTCCGGTCCTCCTCGTGGAGGAGACGGACGACGACCTCGGCGCCCGGGGCGTGCTTGGCGGCGTTCGTCAGCGACTCCTGCACCACGCGGTAGACGGCGCGGTCCACCAGGCCGGGAATGTCCCCCGCCTGTCCCTCGCTGCGGAGCACCACCGTCATGCCCGAGGCGTTCGCCCGCTTGACCAGGTCCTTGATGCTCTCGTCGGCCGGGGTGTTCGGCACCTGGTCCGACTCGTCGCGCAGAACCCCGATGATCTCCTGAAGGCGTTCGGTCGCGGTGCTGGCGGCCGTCCGGAGCCGTTCGGCCACGAGGCGGTGGCGCTCCTCCAGCGTGGTGTCGACCTCCAGGACGCCCGCCTGCAACGCGATGAGGCTCAGCTCGTGACCGAGCGAGTCGTGCATGTCCCGCGCGATGCGGGCGCGTTCCAGCAGCCGGGCCTGGTCGGCGATGATGCGCTGTTCGCGCTCCATCTGCCGGGCGCGCTCCCATCCGCCCACGACGAGCGCCCGGTGCTGAACCCGGTAACGTCCGACGAGCCAGGGGAACACGGTGACGAACGGCATCGTGGCGATGTCGTAGATCCACAGCTGGGGCGACGGACTGAAGGCCACGCTGATCAGGACGGCGCCGGAGACGATCGCGGAGATGCCTCCCAGCGCCTGCCACAGGCCGTTCACGCGCCGGCTCGACAGGTAGCTCGCGACCATGACCGCGATGGTGTAGCGATCGACGGGGCTGAGCGGGTCGAACGCGGTCAGCGCGGCGCAGACGGCCAACGTGGCCAACGGCCAGCGGCGGTTGACCGCCGCCGCCACGGCCAGCGCCGCCAGCGGCAGGACCAGCTGCGACCACACGTCGCCGCCCACCCCGCTGTCCAGCGCCCACAACAGGACGGGAGCGGACATCAGCGACCACAGCAGAACGGCTTGCGTGACAGGTCCTTGCCGTGACCGCCCGGTGAGGAACCGGAGCATCCTTTCCCAAGGTGATCTATTCACGGGAGGAACGCTATCCAGCGTTCGGAGGAACCTCCACCGCTCCGCTACAGGGCGGGAATCCGGGGAGAACCGGCGTCACCCGACGGCGACGCGAGATCGCCCCGCATCAGACCGCTGCCCTCGGGAGCCGCGGCCGGGTCCGATCCGATCTCCACTGGCCGGTTCCTGTCGTCGACGAACACCACGTGCGGGGTGAACGCCTTGGCGTCCTCCTGCGGAACCGAGGCGTAGGCGATGACGATGACAAGGTCACCGGGGGAGACCAGGCGGGCGGCCGCCCCGTTGATGCCGATCACCCCCGTTCCCGGCGGCCCGGCGATGACGTACGTCGTCAGGCGCGCGCCGTTGTCGATGTCCACGACGTCCACCTGCTCGCCGGCGACCAGGTTGGCGGCCTCCATCAGGTCGCTGTCGACGGTCAGCGATCCGACGTAGTGCAGATCCGCCTGCGTGACGGTCGCTCGGTGGATTTTTGATTTCATTAATGTCAGGTACATGGGTTCCCTGTTTGGGTGGGACCGTCGTCCGGTCAGGGCCGATGGGCGCATGAATGTGGGCGCATTAATGTCCGCCTGAATTTTATCAGTGCCTCCCGAGGAGGGCACTCGATTAAGCTCCCGCGAAAAGATACAGTTGGGTCGCCGTGGCCTGGCCGGACGTGCGCAATGGTTTCGTTTACGTCCTTGACTGGCCGATTAAGTGCTGGATAGCTTGATGTCCGCGAGCTGGCAGGGCGTCGTGCCCGGGGCGTGCGCGCCTGATCCCATCGGCTCCGAATCATTCCGCGCTTTTCTCCGGTTGTTTTATCCGACGGCCGTTAATTCATGGCCTCGTGATTCTTCTGGACGTGGTGTCGGCAGGAAGGGAAGTGCGATCCGTGTCCGATCTGTTGAATGCCTCCGATGTCGTGTCGCTGATGCGAGGACATGTGCTCGCGGCAGGCGGAAAGCCTTCGGTGATCATGGTTGCGGATCCCGGGAAAGAGGACGGCGCGCAGTCGTTGTCGTACGCGGAGCTGGATGAGAGGGCCCGGGAGATCGCGGTGTGGCTGCTGCGACGCCAGGAGCCCGGAGGCCGAGTGCTGCTCCTCTACCCGACAGGCCTCAACTTCGTCGCGGCCTTCTTCGGCTGCCTGTACGCGGGCATGGTCGCGGTCACCGCGCCGATGCCCGGCGGCTACCGTCACAACCGCAGACGGGTGGCGGCGATCGCGGCCGACTGCGGCGCCTCCACGGTGCTCACCGACCGCGCCCACCTGCCGGAGGTCCGCGAGTGGGCGGAACACCAGAACCTGACCGGGCTCGTGCTGCGGACGACCGACGAGGGCGGGCTCGGCGACGCGGACGAGTGGAGGACGCCGGAGCTGGGGCGTGACACGATCGCGCTGCTGCAGTACACCTCCGGATCCACCGACACGCCGAAGGGCGTGATGGTGACCCACGGCAACCTCCTGCGCAACGTGGAGAGCTACGGAGCCGTCTACGGCTTCGACGAGTCCACCCGTTCGGGGGCATGGATCCCGCTCTACCACGACATGGGGCTCATGGGGCAGTTGCTGCCGCCGCTGTTCTTCGGCGGCGCGTGCGTCCTGATGGCCTCCACACTGTTCGTCAAGCGTCCCTACCTGTGGCTGCGCCTGATCGACGACTACGACGTGCACTGGTCGGCCGCCCCGAACTTCGCCTACGAGCGGTGCGTGCAGCAGGTCACCGACGAGGAGCTGGCCCGGCTCGACCTGTCCCGCTGGCGCTTCGCGCACAACGGCTCCGAGCCCGTCAACGCCGCCACCCTCAGGGCCTTCGCCGAACGCTTCGCCCCCGCGGGACTCAGGGAGGAGACCCTGATCCCCTGCTACGGCCTCGCCGAGGCCACCCTCTTCGTCTCCGGCGGAGTGAGCGGCGCCCAGGCCCAGCGGGTCGACCCCGACCTGCTGGAGCGCCATCGTTTCGTGCCGGTGCTTCCCGACGCGCCGGGCCGGGAGATCGCCGGCTGCGGGCCGGTCCACGACTTCGACGTCCGCATCGTCGATCCGGACAGCGGCCGGGTGCTGTCCGAGGGGGAGGTCGGCGAGATCTGGTTGCGCGGAGAGAGCGTCGCGGCGGGCTACTGGCACAACGAGGAGGCCACGCGCGCCACGTTCGGAGCGGTCACCGCGGACGGGGAAGGCGGCTTCCTGCGCACCGGTGACCGCGGAGTCCTCCACCGGGGCGAGCTCTACGTGACCGGCCGGATCAAAGAAACGATCATCATGTACGGGCGGAACCTCTACCCGCACGACATCGAGCAGGAACTACGGGCCCAGCATCCGGAGCTCGGCAGCGTCGGCGCCGTCTTCACCGTACCGGTGCCGACAACGGACGGGGCCGGTGTCGAGGAGATGCTCGTCGTGACCCACGAGATCGACAAGCGGCCGGAACCCGAGGTCATGCGCAGGATCGCCCGCGACATGAAGCAGACGGTCTCCCGGGAGTTCGGGGTGGGAGTGGCCGAGGTGGCGCTGCTGCGGCGAGGCGGCGTCCAGCGCACGACCAGCGGGAAGATCCAGCGGCTGGCGATGCGCAGGCTCTTCCTCGACGCCGAGCTGGGCGCGCTCTACCAGGACGAGAACCCTCGGCTGCGCGCCGCGCTGAGCCGCACCGCCGCGGAGGCGTCCCGATGACGGCCGCGCGGCTGGAGTCGCTGCTGCGAAGCGCCCCGTTCGCGCCGGCCCGCCTGGCCGAGCTCGACCTGCGCGAGGAGTTTCCCGAGGAGGCCTGTGACGCGCTGGACGCCTTCGGCCTGAACCGGTACTACGTCCCGGTCCGCCACGGCGGGCTGCTGGCGGATTTCCCCGAGCTGACGCGGATGCTGAGGGCCGTCGCCGGATGCGATCTCACCGTCGCGGTGGCGCACGCCAAGACGTTGCTCGGCGCGGTGTCCGTGTGGGTGGCGGGCGACCCCGAGCAGGCCGGGAGGCTCGCCGCGCGGATTCTCGACGGCTCCGTCGTCGCCTGGGGGCTCACCGAGCGCGACCACGGCGGCGATCTGCTGGCCGGGGAGCTGACCGCGACGAGGGACGGCGAGGGGTGGCGGCTCGACGGAGAGAAATGGCTGATCAACAACGCCACACGGGGCGACCAGATCTGCGTGCTCGCCAGAACCGAGCCGCGGGGCGGTCCGCGGGGCTTCAGCCTGTTCCTGGTGGACAAGACGAGGCTCCCGGCCGACGCCTGCCGCCCCCTTCCCAAGGTGCTCACGCACGGTGTCCGCGGAGCCGACATCAGCGGGATCGTCTTCCACGCCGCCCCGCTCGCCGGTGACGCCCTCGTGGGCGGGACCGGGCAGGGGACGGAGACGGTGCTCAGGTCGCTGCAGCTGACCAGGACGATGTGCTCGGCCCTGTCCTTGGGCGCCGCCGACCACGGCCTCCGCCTCGCCGCGGACTTCGTGCGCGGGCGCGAGCTCTACGGCCGCTTCCTGGCGGACCTGCCGCGGGTGCGCCGCATCCTGGGAAGGGCGGTCGCGGCGCTGCTGACCGTGGAGGCGGCGAGCACGGTGGCGGCGCGCAGCCTGCACGCCCTGCCCGGGGAGATGAGCGTCGTCTCGGCGGTGACGAAGGCGTTCGCGCCGACGGCGGTGCAGCAGGTCCTCGACAGGCTCGGCGAGCTGCTCGGCGCCAGGGGGTTCCTCACCGGTGTCTACGCCGAGGGCATGTTCGCCAAGCTCGAACGCGATCACCGCATCGTGGGCATCTTCGACGGCAGCACCCCGGTCAACAGGTACGCGTTGATCAACCAGTTCCCACGCCTGGCGAGGGCCTACCGCGCCGCCCGATGGAACGGCGACGGCCTGGCCGAGGCGACGAGGCTCGACGCCCCCCTCGGCGACCTCGACCTGTCTCGGCTGACCATGCTGTCCGCCGAGGGCTGCAGCGTGGTCCAGGCGCTGCCCCAGGCCGTGCGGCAGGTCGAGGAGCTGGCCACGCGGGACCCGGCGCACGGGGACGTGGCCGGCCTCGCCCTGCGGCTGGCCGCCGAGGCGGACGAGCTCCACCGGGAGCTGGCGGAACACGTTCCGAGGACTGTCCAGGCGCCCGCCTCCGCGTTCCGGCTCGCCGAGCGGTACGAACTGCTCTTCGCCGGGGCCGCGGCGCTGTGGCTGTGGCTCGGGGCCTCCGAGCGCCGGCAGGACGGACCGCTGTGGCGGGACGCGCTGTGGTTGCGCGGCTGCCTGGTCTGGGTGCTGTCCGCCCTCGGGGCGGAGAACGCCTCGCAGGACCAGGAGGTCTGGGACCTGCTGGCCGAGCAGCTGCTCGGCGCGGACTCCGGAGTGCTCTCGCCGTTCGGTCGGGCACGAGCCGCCGCGCCGGCCGGGGCGCGCACCGGTGTGGAAGGGACGACGCCATGAACGCGCGTGGCCGTATGGAGAAGCTGGAGCAGTCGCTCGGCGACCCCGCCGACCCCGGCTCGCCCCTCGGGTTCGCCGCGATCCTCGCCGCCGACGAGCGGGCCGAGATGTTCGCCGAAGGCGAGCGGGCGCTGGACGCCTACGGGCTGAACGCCGAGTTCGTCCCGCCGGAGTACGGCGGCCGGCTGACCAGGCTGGACGACCTGGCGGAGATCATGCAGTCGGTGTACCGCCGGGATCCGTGTCTGGGGCTCGGCTACGGGACCAGTTCGTTCATCGCCGCGGTGAACGTCTGGACCTCCGCGGACGACGAGCACCGCCGGACCGTGGCCGGTCTCCTGCTGGGCAACCGGAGGGTGGCGAGCGCCTACCACGAGCTCGCGCACGGTAATGACATGGGCAGGACCGAGTTCGAGGCCATGCCCGGCCGGGGCGGGCTCGTGCTCAACGGCCGCAAGGAAGTGGTCACCAACATCCAACGCGCCGACGCCCTGGTCATGTTCGCGCGCACCGATCGCAGGCAGGGAAGCCGGAGCCATTCGCAGATCCTCGTGGAGAAGGAGGGACTGGCGGAGGGAGGCCTGCGCTACCTGCCGAGGTTTCCCAGCGTCGGCATGCGCGGCGTGCAGCTCGGCGGTGTGGAGTTCCGGGACTGCCTGATCCCCGGCGACAGCGTCCTGGGCACCGCGGGCCACGGCCTGGAGGTGGCGATGCGCTCCTTCCAGATCACCCGGACGCTGCTGCCCGCGATGATGGTCGGCATCCTGGACACGGGCCTGCGCACGGCCGTCGGGCACGCGCTGTCCCGGAGACTGTACGGAGGGGTCGCCGCCGATCTCCCCGAAGTGCGCTCCACCCTTGTCGGAGCCTTCGCCGACCTGTTGGCGTGCGACTGCTTCGGCCTGGTCTGCGCCCGGGCGCTGCACCTGCTTCCCCGGCAGACCAGCGTGCTGGCGGCGGCCGCGAAGTACGCGATGTCCGGCGTCATGTCCGAGGCCATGCACCGGCTCTCGATCGTGCTCGGGGCGCAGTCGTATCTCCGCGAGGGCGAGAACGGGATCTTCCAGAAGCTGATGCGCGACCTGCTTCCGGTGGGCTTCGGGCACGCGGCGCGGGCGGCGTGCCAGATGACGATCCTGCCGCAGCTGCCCATGCTGGCCCGCCGGTCCTGGTCGACGGCCGATCCGGCGCCCGCGGGACTGTTCCGGCAGGACGCGGACCTCCCGCCGGTGCCCTTCGCACAGCTGTCCGTCACCGCGGGCGGCCAGGACAGTCTCAGCGCGGGGCTGGCCGGCGTGCTGGAGGCGACGTCGGCCGGAGCCGACAGGGACGAACGAAGGGTCCGCGACCTGGCCGGGCGGTTCCTCGCGGAGCTCCGCGAGCTGACCGAGACGTGCGCGGACCTGCCGCCGGGCGAGCGTACGTTCGCAGCCGGCTCCGACGCCTACGACCTGGCCTCACGGTACACCGCGGTCCTGATGGCCGCCGCCTGCCTGGAGACGTGGCGGCACAACCGCGACGACCCGTTCCTGGGGAATCCGGCCTGGCTGATCGCGGCGCTGGGCAGGCACGCCGGGCGTCTGGACGGCCGGACGCCGGAGCTGCCCGAGGACGTGGAGAAGACCCTCTACGCCGAGTTGCTCGACCGCCACGAGAAGGGCGTGAGCTTCGGCCTTTCGAGCAGGCGGTTCGCCGGCGGCAGCCGGTGAGACCGTCCGCGACCAACCACCGAACGAAGGAGAGGAACGTGGCAGAGCCTTTGACCGGCGAGTCGGCCGACGTCCTGCGCACCTGGCTCGCCGAGCGGATCGCCGTCTTCGTCCGCCGGCCGGCGGCGGAGATCGACCACGACGTCCCGCTGGGGGAGTACGGCCTGGACTCCATCGCCGCCGTCGGTTTCATCGCGGAGGTCGAGGACCACCTGGACCTCGTCCTGGACCCGACCGTCCTGTGGGACCACCCGACCGTGAACGAGCTCGACGCCGTCCTCAGGGAGAGGATCGCGTCCGCTTCGGACGTCGACGAATCTGCGTGAGCCTGTCGTCCCCTGCGAAGAGAATGGGTAGTAGCGGATGTCTCGTCCTCCTGTCGGTCGCCTGCCGCTTTCCTCGGCGCAGCTCGGCGTCTGGGTCGCGCAGCGGCTGGATCCGGCCAGTCCTCGGTACAACTGCGGCGCATATCTCAAGATCGACGGCCCGGTCGACGTCGGGCTGTTGCGCGCCGCCGTGCTGCGCGCGGTCGCCGAGACCGAGGCGCTGAGGGTCCGGTTCGCCGAAGACGGCGGCCGGGTGTGGCAGGAGGTCGAGCCGGAGGACGGTGTCTGGGCCTCTCGTGAGCCGCTGCGTGTCGTGGAGGCCGACGCCGCCACGCAGGCCGCGGCTGAGGCATGGATGCGCGAGGACCTGCTCACGCCGGTGGACCTGCTGGACGGGCCGCTGTTCGATCATGTGCTTTTCCGGCTGGCCCCGGACAGCCATGCGCTGTATTTCCGATATCACCACATTCTGCTCGACGGTTTCGGGCAGACGCTCTACACCGGCCGCCTGGCGGAGATCTACACGGCGATGGCCGCCGGCCGCGACTGCGGCGAGTCCCCGTTCGGCCGGCTGGAACGGCTCATCGAGGAGGACGCCGCCTACCTCGCCTCGGAGCGGCACGCGCGGGACCGTGAGCACTGGCTGGAGGCGTTCGCCGACCTGCCGCCGTTCACCAGCCCGGCAGGCCGGTCGGCCGCGCCCGCGACCCCGGGGCCACGGACGACCGTGCCGCTGCGACCGGAGTCGACGCGAGCCCTGCTCACCGCGGCGCGGGAGACGCGGACGCGGTGGTCGGTCGTTCTCATCGCCGCCGTGGCGGCCTACATGCAGCGGACGAGCGCCACGCAGGACGTGACGCTGCTGCTGCCGACGTCCGCGCGGATGAGCCGGGCCGCGCTGTCGACCCCCGCGATGGCCGCCAACGAGCTGCCGCTGAGACTGCAGGTCAAACCCGGGACGACCCCGGCCGAACTGATCGCGCTGACGTTCCGCCGGGTGGGCGAGACGCTGGCGCGCCAGCGCTACCGGGGGGAGGACCTCCACCGGGAGCTCGGGCTCTCCGGCGGGGGCGCGGGCATCGTCGGGCCGATGGTCAACGTGATCTCCTTCGACCGGGAGACGGACTTCGCCGGCACGCCCGCCACCGTGCACCAGCTCTCCTCCGGCCCGGTCAAGGACCTGTCGTTCAACGTGATCGGCACGGCGGACGGGCACGGTGGAGTCCGGCTGGCGCTGGACGGCAACCCGGAACTGTACGAGGCGGCCGACCTGGCAGGCCACCGCGACCGGTTCATCGCCTTCCTGGACCGCTTCACCGCCGACCTCGGACGGCCGCTGGCCCGGATCGAGCTGCTGGGGGACGCCGAACGCGGACGCGTCCTCACCGAGTGGAACGACACCGCCCGGGAGCACGGGCCCGGCAGCCTGGCCGAGCTGTTCGAGGCGCGGGCCGCCGAGCACCCGCACCGCGCGGCGGTGTCGTCCGGCGACCGCGTCCTGTCCTACGCGGAGCTGAACGCGCGGGCCAACCGGCTGGCGAGGGCGCTGGTCAGGCGGGGAGTCGGCCCCGAGCAGTTCGTCGGCGTCGCGCTCGCGCGCACCGAGGAACTCCTGGTGGCGCTGCTGGCGGTGGTCAAGACAGGAGGGGCCTATCTGCCGCTCGAGCCGGGGCTGCCGGCGGAGAGGACAGAGGCGATGCTGGAGGACACCCGGCCTCGGCTCATCCTGACGTCCGAGGCCCACGCCTCGGACCTGCCCACCGGGACCGTCCCCCTCCTGCTGCTCGACCGCGACGACACCGAGCGGGAGCACGCCCGCCTCGACGGCTCCGATCTGGACGACGCCGACCGCGGCGGCCCGATCCTCCCGGCCGCCCCGATCTGGACGATGTACACGTCCGGCTCCACCGGACGCCCCAAGGGCGTGGTGGTCTCCCACGGCAGCGTGCTGAACTTCCTTCTCGCGATGCGCGACCGGCTGGTGCTGGGCCCCGACGACCGGGTGCTCGCCCTGACCCGGCTCGGGTTCGACCCGTCGAGCGTCGAGCTGTTCGTCCCGCTGCTCAGCGGCGCGAGCGTCGTCGTCGCCGAGACGGAGCTGACACGGGACCTGCCCGCGCTGCGGCGGCTGATCGCCGACGCCGGGATCACACTCGCGCAGGCCACCCCCAGCCTGTGGCGCGCGGTGCTGTCCGCGGGGACCGCCGGGCTCTCCGGCGTGCGGGTCCTGATCGGAGGCGAGGCGCTGACCGGCGAGCTGGCCCACGGGCTGCTGGCGTCCGCACGGTCGCTGACCAATGTGTACGGGCCCACCGAGACCACGGTCTGGAGCGTCGCCGCAGAGATAGACCGGACCACGGCCGCCGCGCCGCCCCTGGGCAGACCCGTGGACAACATGCGGGGCTACGTGCTGGACAGCGGCCTGCAGCCGGTGCCGCCCGGCGTGACCGGCGAGCTGTACATCAGCGGAGCCGGCGTGGCCAGAGGCTACGCGAACCGGCGCGGGATGACCGCCGAGCGATTCGTGGCCGACCCGTTCGGCCCGTCCGGCACCCGCATGTACCGGACGGGCGACCTGGTGCGGTGGACCGCCGACGGATCATGGGAGTTCGTCGGCCGGGCCGACGACCAGGTGAAGCTGCGCGGCTTCCGGGTCGAACCGGGCGAGATCGAATCGGTGCTCGCGCGGCACGGCGACGTCCGGCAGGTCGCCGTGCTCGTGCGCGAGGACCGGCCAGGGGACAAGCGCCTGGTGGCCTACGCGGTGCCCGCGGAGGGGGTGGTGCTGGACCAGCACGCGCTGCGCCGCCACGCGGCCCGGGTTCTGCCCGACTACATGGTGCCCGCGGCGATCGTCACGCTGGAGACGCTGCCGCTCACCCCCAACGGCAAGCTCGACCGCCGGGCGCTGCCCGTCCCCGAGTACGCCCGGGGGGCCGCGTCCCGCGCACCGCGAGACGACCGCGAGGCGCTGCTCTGCGACCTGTTCGCCGACGTGCTCGGACTGCCCGAGGTCGGCGTGGACGACGGGTTCTTCGAGCTCGGCGGCGACAGCATCATGACGCTGCAACTGGTGAGCCGGGCCTGCGCGGCCGGGCTGCCGATCACGGCCGGGGAGGTCTTCGAGCGCAAGACGGCGGCCGCCCTGGCCGAGGCCGTGGCGGCCGGGGCCGGCGCGCAGGAAACGGGCGCGCCCGCCCCCGCCGACGTCGTGCTGACACCTGTCACACAGGCGGAGTTCGACAGCCTGTCGGCCATGGTCCCCGGGCTGGAGGAGGTGCAACCGCTCTCCCCGCTCCAGGAGGCGATGGTCTTCCACAGCCTGTACGCCCCCTCCGGGACCGACCCCTACGTCATGCAGCTTCTCCTCGACCTGGAGGGGCCGACCGACCCCGGTGCGCTGCGCGTGGCGGCGGAGGCGCTGCTCCGGCGCCACGCCAACCTGCGGACCGCGTTCCGGCAGCGTCCCTCGGGCGAGTGGGTGCAGCTCGTCGTGGCGGACGTCCCCCTCCCGTGGCAGGAGGTCGACGTGTCGGGACGGCCCGCCGCCGAGCAGGAGGAGGAGATCGAACGGCGGGTCCGCTCCGAACGCGACCTGCGGTTCGACCTGTCCGCCGCCCCGCTGGTCAGGTTCACCCTGTTCACGCTGGGACCGGCCCGTCACCGTCTCCTCATCACCAACCACCACGTGCTGTGGGACGGCTGGTCGCTGCCGCCGCTGGTGCGCGAACTGCTGGCCCTGCACGCCGGCGACGGCCGGGGAGCGCTGCCGTCCGCCGCTCCGTACCGGGACTATCTGGCCTGGCTGGCCCGGCAGGACCGACAGGGGGCCCGCGCGGCCTGGCGGGAGGCCCTGGCAGGCCTGCCCGCCGCCTGCCTGGTCGCCCCGGACGGCGCGGCGGAGCCCGGATGGCCGGAGCACCTGCACTTCGAGCTCGACCGCGCGGCCACGTCGGCGCTGGCGGCGCGGGCGCGCTCGGCAGGTCTGACGCTCAACACGGTGGTGCAGGTCGCCTGGGCGCTGACGCTGTGTCGGCTGACCGGCCGCGACGACGTGGTGTTCGGGGCGACCGTGTCGGGCCGCCCGCCGGGGCTGGCGAGGGTCGAGGAGATGGTGGGCCTGTTCGTCAACACCGTGCCCGCGCGGGTGCGGGTGCGCCCGGAGGAGTCGCTCGCCGACCTTCTGTCCCGGGCGCAGCGGGAGTGGTCGCGCCTGCTCGACCACCAGTACCTCGACCCGGCGGAGATCCAGCGGCAGGCCGGGCTGCCCGGCGGCGGCGAGCTGTTCGACACGACGACCGTCTTCTACAACTATCCGCTGGGCGAGGCCGGGCTGGGCCGGCCCGTCGGGGAGCTGCGCGTCACCGCGGCGCAGGTCAGGGACGCGACGCACTACCCCCTGGTCCTGGCGGCCACCCCCGGGGACAACCTGCGCTTCCGGCTCGAGCACCGGACCGGCGCCGTCGACCGCGAGGCCGCCGCGGCCGTCGAGGCGCTGTTCCGCGAGGTGCTGGACGCGATCGCGACCGATCCCGGCCGTGCCGTCGGCGAGACGGCGGCGCTCGGGGACTCCGTCTCCTGGACAGGGGAGCCCCGCCCGGCCGCCGAGGCGACGTCCGCGGGCTCGGGCCGCCGGCCGAGGAACCCGCGGGAGGAGATCCTCTGCGGGCTGTTCCGCGACGTCCTCGGCGTGCCGAAGGTGTCGATAGACGACAGCTTCTTCGACCTGGGCGGGCATTCGCTCTCGGCGGTGCGCCTGCTGAGCCGCGTGCGGACGGTCCTCGGCGCGGAGGTGTCGATCGCCGACCTGTTCGAGGCCAAGACCGTCGCCGGGGTCTCCCTCCTGATGGAGGAGGCCGTCGGCGGACGGAGACCGGCCGTGACGCCCGCGACGCCCCGCCCCGGGCGCGTCCCCGTCTCGCCGGCACAGCGCCGACTGTGGTTCCTCAACCACATCGAAGGCCCCAACGCCACCTACAACGTGCCGCTGTCCCTCACCTTCTCCGGCCGGCTCGACGTCGAGGCGCTGCGGGCCGCGCTGGGCGACGTGGTCGACCGGCACGAGAGCCTGCGGACCGTGTTCGCCGAGGACGACGCGGGGCCGTACCAGGTGGTTCTGGAGGCGGGCGTGCGGCCGGACCTGGAGCTGGTCCGGACCTCCCCGGACGAGCTGGAGGAGCGCCTGCTGCGGGCGGCCCGGCACCCGTTCGACCTGTCGGCCGAACTGCCGCTGCGCGGATGGCTGTTCCCGGCCGGGGAGCCGGGCGGAGAGCACGTGCTGCTGCTGCTGGTCCACCACATCGCCGGCGACGGCTGGTCGATGGAACCGCTGGGCCGCGACCTGATGACCGCCTACGCGGCACGCTCCCTCGGCCGCCCGCCCGCCTGGGAGCCGTTGGCGGCGCAGTACGCCGACTACACGCTGTGGCAGCGGGAACTGCTGGGCGCGGAGGACGACCCCGACAGCCTGGCCGCCCGCCAGCTGCGATTCTGGGAGGCGGAGCTGGCGGGGCTGCCGGAGCAGCTGGAGCTGCCCCTGGACCGGCCGCGTCCGGCCACGGCCACCCACCGGGGCGACACGCTGCGGCTGAGAGTGCCCGCGGCGCTGCACGAGCGCCTCGCCGACGTGGCCAAGGACTGCGACGCCAGCGTCTTCATGGCGGTGCAGGCGGCGCTGGCGGCGTTGCTGACCCGGCTGGGGGCCGGCGCCGACATCCCCCTGGGGACGCCGATCGCCAACCGCGGCGACGAGGCGCTGGAGGACCTGATCGGGTTCTTCGTCAACACGCTGGTGCTGCGCACCGACACCTCGGGGAGCCCGACCTTCCGCGAGCTGCTGGCCCGGGTGCGCGAGACGAACCTGACCGCCTACGCCCACCAGGACCTGCCGTTCGAGCGGCTCGTGGAGGTGCTCAAACCCGAGCGGTCGTTGTCGCGGCACCCGCTGTTCCAGGTGATGCTGGCGTTCAACAACACCGACCCAAGGACGGTGCTGCACGAGGCAGGCCGGCTGCCGGGGCTCACCGTCACCGGCGACCCCGTCGGCACCGGCACGGCCAAGTTCGACCTGCTGTTCGCCTTCACCCAGCACCACGACGCGGACGGAAGGCCCGCCGGCCTGGAGATGGACCTGGAGTACAGCCTCGACCTGTTCGACGAGGAGACGGTCTCCGCGCTGGCACGGCGACTGCTGCGGATGATGGAGGCGATCGCCGGCGACCCGGACGGACGGATGGACGACGTCGATCTGTTCGACCCCGGTGAGCGCGAGCGGATCCTGCGAGAGTGGAACGGCTCGGCACGGGAAACCGTGGACGGCACTCTCGCCGCGCTGTTCCAGAAGGCGGCCGCCGCGACACCCGACGCCGTCGCCGTGGTGGCGGGCGATGACACGCTGACCTACGCCGAGCTGAACGGCCGCGCCAACCGGGTGGCCCACTGGCTCATCGGCAGGGGAGTCGGTCCCGAGGACATCGTCGCGCTCGCGCTGCCCCGGTCGCCGGACCTGGTCGTCGCCCTGCTCGGAGTGCTCAAGGCGGGCGCGGCCTACCTTCCGCTCGACCCGGACTACCCGGCCGAGCGCATCGCCTACATGATTGAGGACGCCGCCCCGCGGTGCCTGGTCACCGACGCCTCCGGCCCCGAGACGGACATCCCCCGGCTCGTGCTGGACGAGGCGGGGAAACAGGAGCTCGAGCGGTCGCCGGACACCGATCCGGCCCTCTCCCTCGACCCGTCCGCCGCGGCGTATGTGATCTACACCTCCGGCTCCACCGGGAACCCCAAGGGCGTCGTCGTCACCCACGAGAACGTGGTCCGGCTGTTCGCCACCGCCGAGGCGTCGTTCGGGTTCGGGCCGGACGACGTGTGGACGCTTTTCCACTCCTACGCCTTCGACGTCTCCGTGTGGGAGCTGTGGGGCGCGCTGCTGTACGGCGGACGCCTGGTGATCACCTCGTACCAGGTCAGCCGCACCCCCGAGGACTTCCTCGAGCTGCTCGTCCGGCACGAGGTGACCATGCTCAGCCAGACGCCCTCGGCGTTCTACCAGCTGATGGCCGCCGCCGCGGAGAACGAGGAGAAGGCCCGGGCGCTCACCCTGCGGCGCGTCGTCTTCGCCGGCGAGGCACTGGACCCGGCGCGGCTGGAGGGCTGGTACGAGCGCCACGCCGACGACGCGCCGATGTTGATCAACATGTACGGCATCACCGAGACCACCGTCCATGTCAGCTATCTGGAGATGAGCCGGCGCTACCCCGGGCCGGAAGGCGGCAGCGTGATCGGGCGCGGCCTTCCGGACCTGGGCGTCCACGTGCTCGACGAGCGGCTGAGGCCGGTCCCCGTGGGCGTTCCCGGCGAGCTGTACGTCACCGGGGCGGGGCTGGCGCGCGGATACCTCAACCGGTACGACCTGACGGCGACACGCTTCGTCGCCTCCCCGTTCGGCGAGGACGGCGAGCGGATGTACCGGTCGGGGGACGTGGCACGGTGGACGCGCGACGGCCAGCTCCAGTACCTGGGACGCAGCGACGACCAGGTGAAGGTCCGAGGCTTCCGGATCGAACTGGGCGAGATCGAGTCGACGCTCGCACGGCATCCCGGCGTCGGCCAGGCGGCGGTGATCGTCCGCGAGGACAGGCCGGGCGACCGGCGCATCGTCGCCTACCTCGTGGGTTCGGACACCGTCCCCGCCACCGCCGAGCTGCGCGCCTGGATGGGCGAGCGGCTGCCCGGCTACATGGTGCCCTCGGCGTTCGTGGTCCTCGACGCGCTGCCGCTGACCACCAACGGGAAGCTGGCCCGCCGGGCGCTTCCCGCGCCGGAGTACGAGACGACGACTGGCGCGACGGCTCCGCGGAACGCGCGCGAGGAGCAGATCTGCGCCCTGTTCGCCGAGGTCCTCGGGCTCCCCCGGGTGGGAGCGGACGACGGCTTCTTCGACCTCGGCGGGGACAGCATCCTGTCGATCCAGCTGGTGAGCCGGGCCCGTCGAGCCGGGCTGACCTTCACCGCCCGCGACGTCTTCGAACGCAGGACGGCCGCGGGACTGGCGGTCCTGGCCGCGGCGGCTCCCGAGATCGAGGAGGAGCCCGACTTCGGCTCCGGCCCCGTGCCGCTCACCCCGATCGTTCGGTGGCTCGCGGAGCAGGGCGGCCCCGTGGACGAGTTCCACCAGTCGGCCGTGGTCCGGGTCCCCGCGGGGTTGGACGCCGACCGGCTGGCGGCTGCGCTGCAGGCCGTCCTCGACCATCACGACGCGCTGCGCATGCGGCTGACCGTCGCGAACGGCGTCTGGTCGCTGGAGGCGGGCGAACCCGGCTCGGTCCAGGCGGCCTCCCGCATGGTCCGCGTCGACGCCGCCGGACTCGGCGCGGCCGATCTCGGCACGCTGATCGCCGAACGCGCGGTCGCCGCCAGGCAGGGGCTGGATCCGCAGGCGGGGACGATGCTGCGGGCGGTGTGGTTCGACCGGGGAGCGCACGAGCCGGGCCGGTTGCTGCTGGTCGTCCACCACCTGGCGGTGGACGGCGTGTCCTGGCGGATCCTGTTCGAGGACCTCGCGGAGGCGGGACGGGCGGCGCAGCAGGGCTCCCGGCCGGAGCTGCCACGGGTCGGGACCTCCTACCGGCGCTGGGCGCGGTCGCTGTACGCCGCCGCCGCCGACCCCGTCAGGGAGGCCGAACTCGGCCGGTGGATCGAGGCGAGCCGGGGCGTGGAGACGCGCCTCGGGCCGCGCCCGCTGGATCCGGCGACGGACACCCACGCCGTGGCCGCGACCGTGACCACCCGGCTGTCCGCCGAGGCGACCGAGGCGCTGTTGAGCCAGGTGCCCGCGCTGTTCCACGCGGGACCCCAGGACGTCCTGCTGACGGGACTGGCGCTGGCGCTGGACGAGTGGCGCGGCGGCCGACGCGGCGGCCTGCTCGTGGACGTGGAGGGGCACGGCCGTGAGGAACAGGCGGTGACCGGAGCCGACCTGTCCCGCACCGTCGGCTGGTTCACCAGCATCCGCCCGGTCCGCCTCGACCTGGGGGCGTTCGACCGGGCCCAGGCCTGGGCCGGGGGGCCCGCGCTGGGCCGGCTGCTCAAACGGCTCAAGGAGCGGCTGCGGGAGATGCCGGACGACGGGATCGGCTACGGGCTGCTGCGCTACCTCAATCCGCGCACGGAACCCCTCCTCGCCGCGCTGCCACGTGCCGAACTGGCCTTCAACTACCTGGGCAGGTTCACGACCTCCGCGGCGTCCGACTGGGCCCCCACGGGGGAGGACCCCGGCACGGGCCAGCACCCCGGCATGCCGCTGCCGTACGCGGTGGAACTCAACGTGCACGTCGAGGACGGCCCCGACGGGCCCGAGCTCGTGGCCGCCTGGACCTGGGCACGGGAACTGGTCGGCGACGTCTGCGAGCTCGCCGAGACATGGCGTCGCGCGCTGGGCGTCCTGGCCGGGCTCGCCGCCGATCCCACGGCGGGCGGGCTCACCCCCTCCGACGTGTCGCTCTCGCAGCTCAGCCAGAGCGACATCGATCTTCTTCAGGTGGACTTGGAGACGTTCTCATGAGCCGACAGCAGACACCGATCGAGGACATCCTGCCCCTGTCGCCGCTGCAGGAAGGGCTCCTGTTCCACAACGTCTTCGACGAGGACGCCCAGGACGTCTACGTGGCCCAGATGATCTTGGATCTCGAGGGGCGACTGGACGGCGCCGTCCTGCGGCGGGCGGCGGAGGGCCTGCTGCGGCGGCACGCCGCCCTGCGCGCGGCGCTTCGGTACGAGCGCCTCAGCCGGCCGGCGCAGGTGATCATGCGAGAGGTTCCGCTGCCGTGGCGGGAGATCGATCTCACCGGGCTGCCCGAAGCCGAGGCCGAGTCCGCGGCGCGGCGCGCGGCGGACGAGGACCGGACACGGCGCTTCGACCTGAGACGGCCTCCGCTGGTCCGTTTCACCCTGTTGCGGCTCGGCTCCACCCGGCACCGGCTCGTCCTGACCAACCACCACATCCTCTGGGACGGCTGGTCGCTGCCGCTGGTGTTGCGCGACCTGCTGAAGCTGTACGCCGACGGAGGGGACCCGCGCGGCCTGCCGAGCGTACGGCCCTACCGGGACTACCTGGGCTGGCTGGCCGGACAGGACGCCGACGCCGCGCGCGCCGCGTGGCGGGAGGCTCTGGCCGGGCTGGAGGAGCCCACCAGGATCGCACCCGGTGACTCCTCACGGACGCCCACGATTCCACAGCAGGTCAGGTTCGGTCTGTCCGCGGAGCGCACCGCGGCCCTCACCGAGCACGCCAGAAGCCGGGGCCTGACGCTGAACACCGTGGTCGAGGGCGCCTGGGCGGTTGTGCTCAGCCGCCTGACGGGCAGGGACGACGTGGTGTTCGGCATCACCGTGTCGGGACGGCCGCCGGAGCTCGACGGCGCGGAGTCCATGGTCGGGCTGTTCATCAACACGCTGCCGCTGCGCGCCCGGCTGCGGCACGCCGAGCCGCTGGCGGGCATGCTGGCCCGGATCCAGGAGGAGCAGGCCGCGCTGCTCGCCCACCACCACCTGGGACTGCCGGAGGTCCAGAAGCTGGTGGGGCTGGGCGAGCTGTTCGACACGTCCATGGTGTTCGAGAACTACCCCGTGGACGTCGCCGAGCTGACCCGCCCCGTCGCTGCGCTCCAGGTGACCGGCGCCGAGGGCCGGGACGCCAGCCACTACGCGCTCGGCCTGGTCGCCGTCCCGGGAGACGAGCTGAGGTTCCGGCTGGACCACCGGTCCGATCTCGTCACCGAGGAACAGGCCCAGACGGTGGCGGAGCGGTTCCTGCGCGTGCTCGACGCCCTGGTGGCCGACCCCGACCAGCCGGTCGGCCGCCTGGAACTGCTGAGCCCCACGGAGCGCGACAGGCTGCTGGGGGAGTGGAACGCCACCGCGCGTGAGGTCCCCGGCGGACACATCCCCGCCCTCTTCGAGGCGCAGGCGGCCAGGACGCCCGACGCGCCCGCGATCGTCTTCGGCGAGACCGTTCTGTCCTACGCGGAGCTGAACGCCCGCGCCAACCGGCTGGCGCGCCACCTGATCCAGCGCGGCATCGGGGCCGAGGACGTCGTGGCCACGGCTCTGCCGCGTTCGCCCGAGCTGGTGGTGGCGCTGCTGGCGGTGCTCAAGGCGGGCGCCGCCCACCTGCCGCTGGACCTCGGCTACCCGGCCGAGCGCATCGGCTTCATGCTCCGGGACGCGGCGCCCGGACTGCTGCTCACCACGACCGATCAGGTCTCCTCGCTCCCGGACGGTCCGCCCCTGCTGGCGGTGGACGACCAGGAGACGCTCCAGATCCTGGCCGGCCGCTCCGGCGTCGACGTGACGGACGCGGACCGGGTCCGGCCGCTGCTCCCCGCCCACCCCGCCTACGTGGTCTACACATCCGGATCCACCGGCCTGCCGAAGGGCGTCGTGGTCTCGCACGCCGGGGTGCCGAGCCTGGTCGCGGGCCAGGTCGACGGGTTCGGCATCGACCGGGACAGTCGTGTCCTGCAGTTCGCCTCACCCAGCTTCGACGCGGCGGTGTCCGAGCTGTGGACCGCGCTGCTGTCGGGCGCCTGCGTCGTGCTCGCACCGGCGCGGCGGCTGCTCGGGCCCGCCCTGACGGAGGAGATCCGCGAGCGGGGCGTCACCCACGTCACGCTGCCGCCGGCGGTCCTGCGGGTCCTCCCGCAGGACGCCCTGCCGCCGGACGTCACCTTGATCGTGGCCGGGGAGGCCTGCGCGGGCGACCTGGTGGAGACCTGGTCCGCGAATCGCCGCATGATCAACGCCTACGGGCCGACCGAGTCGACGGTGTGCGCGTCGATGAGCGGGCCGCTCTTCGGAGGCGACCCGCCGCCGATCGGCAGACCCATCGCCAACACCAGGGTCTACATCCTGGACGACGCCCTGCGGCCGACGCCCCTCGGCGTCGAGGGAGAGCTGTACGTCGCCGGGTCGGGGTTGGCGCGGGGGTATCTGCGGCGGCCGGGGTTGAGTGCGGAGCGGTTCGTGGCTGATCCGTTCGCCGGGGACGGTTCGCGGTTGTATCGGACGGGGGATCGCGCGCGGTGGACGTCCG
>NZ_BSEV01000035.1:0-68804 GCF_027922005.1 Streptosporangium carneum
CGCCCGGTTCGTGTCAAACTGTCGCTTTTCGCTTCAGCCCGCACTCACCCGGCCGACCCTCCAGGAGTCCTGCCTGCCCCGTCTCCGGAGCAACCCTCCAAACTTACCGTGACATCCGCGCTATGTCGAATCAACCGGTTTTCCGGCGACCAGCACAGGGCCCGAACACTGAGGTTCGTCGAGAGGGGTTCGCCCCCTGGGGCCCGTCCGCACTCAGGCGTCCGGCTCGCTCCCGGGGCATTGAGAACTCTAGGCGGGCTCCGGAAGCCCGTCAAATCAGCCGGATCCGAAGAAACCGCAGGTCAGTCGAGATCCTCAGCAGAGGAGAGGACCTTCGCTACCCAAACGTTACAGATCTAAACGGGGAACACGCCCCGTTCAAACGACGGACGCCCCGGTGGTCACCGGGGCGTCCGTCTCGTGAAACCGCCGTGCAGCCGTCAGGCGGAGACCAGCTCGGCTCCGCCGACGGAACGCTTGCCCCGGCGAAGCACCAGGAAGCGTCCGTGCAACAGGTCCTCGGCCGACGGCACGTAGGCCTCATCGGTGATCTTCACGTTGTTGAGGTACGCGCCCCCCTCCTTGACCGCCCTGCGCGCGGCGGACTTCGACTCCACCAGCCCGCTCTGGGCGAGAAGGTCGACGAAGGAGGCTCCCAGCTCGGAGATCTCGGCACGCGGCACCTCGGCGAGCGCCTCTCCCAGCGTCCGCGCGGGCAGGTCCTCCAGCGACCCCTGGCCGAACAGGGCCGCGGAGGCCGCGATCACCGCGGCGCACTCGTCCTCTCCGTGCAGCAGTGTGGTGAACTCGGTCGCGAGGGCACGCTGGGCCTCACGCGCGGCGGGCCGCTCGGCGGCCGCCTTCTCCAGCTCCTCGATCTCCTCACGGGACTTGAAGCTGTAGATCTTGAGGAACTTCACCACGTCGCGGTCGTCGGCGTTCAGCCAGAACTGGTAGAACGCGTACGGCGAGGTCATCTCCGGGTTGAGCCACACCGCGCCGCCGGCGGTCTTGCCGAACTTGGTTCCGTCGGCCTTGGTGATCAGCGGCACGGTCAGCGCGTGCACGTGGTTGCCGGTCACCCTGCGGATCAGGTCGGTTCCCGCGGTGATGTTGCCCCACTGGTCGCTGCCGCCGATCTGCAGCGTGCAGCCGTAGCGCCTGTTCAGCTCCAGGTAGTCGTTGGCCTGCAGGATCTGGTAGCTGAACTCGGTGTAGCTGAGCCCGTCTCCTCCGAGGCGGGCGGAGACCGACTCCCGGGCGAGCATGCGGTTGACCGGGAAGTGCTTGCCGACGTCGCGCAGGAAGTCGATCGCGGACATTCCCTCGGTCCAGTCGAGGTTGCTGACCAGGGCTCCCCCGCCGCTCTCCGAGAAGTCGAGGAACTTCTCCAGCTGCACACGGATCCGCGCGACCCATTCGGCGACGACCTCCGAGGAGTTGAGCGAACGCTCGGTGCTCCTGCCGCTGGGGTCGCCGATGAGGCCCGTGGCGCCGCCGACCAGGCCGACGATCCGGTGTCCCGCCCGCTGCAGACGGGTGAGGGTCAGCAGCGGAACCAGGTTTCCGACGTGGAGGGAGGGCGCGGTCGGGTCGAAGCCGCAATAGACCGTGATCGGACCCTCTGCCATCGTCGCGCGCAGGGCGTCGATGTCGGTGGACTGCGCGATCAAGCCGCGCCAGGCGAGGTCATCCAGAATGTCGGTCACGATCTTTGCTTTCCAATGCTCGAACGGTCATGTACGGCTTCGCCTACAGCCTGCCCGATCACGGCACCACTTCGCCACTTGGAAACCTCACATTACGGGGACGACCAGCGTGAACCCGTACCACTGCGAGTGTCCGCGCTGATGGTGCCGCGAGGCCCGCCCACTGCGCGAAGCCTGGAAGCCTATCTGCGGCGAGGAACGTGCGGCCGGTAGGGCGAGACCGTGCGGTCCCCGTCGATCCAGAAGCGCCATGGCGTCTCCCGCCCCGACGAGACGCCGGTGCGCGGTCCCGAGCGGATGGAGGCGGGCTTGGCGGGGTCGCCCCCCAGCACGGTGAGCGGGCCCGCCGGGACAGCGGGACAGGCGTCGAGCCCGTCGTGCTCCCTGGTGAACCCGAGCGCCACGGCCAGACGCGCGGGACCGCGTGCGAGGTCGCGCCCGGTGACGGCACGGCTCGCGCCCGTCGTTCTGCGCGCCATCGCGGTCTCGGCTCCCGAGACCACCTCACCGGCCCGCAGCAGCACGCCCGAGCCGACTCCCTCGGGGAGGCAGACCAGGTTGGCGCAGAAGTGCATGCCGTAGGTGAAGTAGACGTACAGGTGTCCGGGAGGCCCGAACATCACGGCGTTGCGGGGCGTCCTGCCGCGGAAGGTGTGGGACGCGGGGTCCTGTCCCGGCAGGCCGTACGCCTCGACCTCGGTGAGACGGACCGCCACGGGACCGTGCGCGATGACGCGGCCCAGCAGGTCGGGGGCGACCTCGTGTCCCGGCCTGTCGAAGAAGTCGCGGGTCAGGGGCAGGGATCCGGCGGGCGTCCGCCCGCCGGATCCCTGGGCCTCCGTCAGTTTCCGCTCGCCCACGCGGCCTGGCCGTCGACGGTCTCCCGCAACGCGACGAGCTGGTCGCGCACCCGGTCGGGAGCCGTGCCGCCGTGCGCCTTGCGCGCCGCCAGCGCGCCCGGCACCGAGAGCACCTCACGGGAGTCGGGCGTGAAGTGCGGCGAGACCTTGACCAGCTCCTCGTCGGTGAGCTCGTCGAAGTCCTTGTCGTTGACCTGGCACCAGACGACCAGGTGACCGACCGCCTCGTGCGCCTCCCTGAAGGGCACGCCCCTGCGGACCAGCAGCTCGGCCAGGTCGGTGGCCAGGGCGAACCCGTCGGGAGCCGAGGACTCCAGCTTGGCGGTGTTGACCCTCATGGTGGCGACCAGGCCGGCGACGGCGGGCAGGACCAGCAGCAGGGTGTCGACGGAGTCGAACACCGGCTCCTTGTCCTCCTGCAGGTCACGGTTGTAGGTCAGCGGCAGGCCCTTGAGCGTCGTCAGCAGCGACATGAGGTTGCCGATCAGGCGACCGCTCTTGCCCCTGGCGAGCTCGGCGACGTCCGGGTTCTTCTTCTGCGGCATGATCGACGAGCCGGTGGAGTAGGCGTCGTCCATCTCGATCCAGCGGAACTCCTGCGAGGCCCACAGGACGATCTCCTCGCCGAGGCGCGACAGGTGCATGCCGATCATCGCCGCGTCGAACAGGAACTCGGCGGCGAAGTCGCGGTCGGCGACGGCGTCCATCGAGTTGGGCGCGGCGGAGTCGAAGCCGAGCTCCCTGGCGACGGCCTGCGGGTCCAGCGGCAACGAGGAGCCCGCCAGCGCGCCCGAGCCGAGCGGGGAGACGGCCGCGCGCCTGTCCCAGTCGCGCAGCCGCTCGATGTCGCGGGCGAAGGCGTGGACGTGGGCCAGCAGCTGGTGGCCGAAGGAGACCGGCTGTGCGTGCTGCAGGTGGGTCATGCCGGGAGCGGCCGTCTCGGCGTGCTGCTCGGCCTGGCTCATCAGCGCGGTCTCCAGCTCGACCAGCCGGGACACGATGTGCCTGACGTGGTCGCGGAGGTAGAGCCGGAGATCGGTGGCGACCTGGTCGTTGCGGCTGCGACCGGCGCGGAGCTTGCCTCCGAGGGTGCCGAGGCGTTCCAGCAGGCCGCGCTCCAGCGCGGTGTGGACGTCCTCGTCGGCCACGGTCGGCCGGAACTCGCCCGCCTTGCAGGCCCGCTCGAGGTCGTCCAGGGCACCGATCATGCGCCCCAGCTCGTCCTCGGTGAGCAGGCCCGCGCGGTGCAGCACCCGGGCGTGCGCGCGCGAGGCCAGCAGGTCGTACGGCACGAGCCGCCAGTCGAAGTGCACGCTCACCGAGAGCCGGGTCAGCGCGTCGGCCGGACCTCCTTCGAACCGGCCGCCCCACAGCCGCATCGGCTTACCACCATCAGTCACCGTTGTTCTCCTCCCCATTCAATCCGCGACCTTAGCCCAATCAGGCCAGTCGGGCGTCCCGCGCGGAAGCGATCTTGGAGGGAAGGCTCCACAGCTCGACGAAGCCCTTGGCCAGGGACTGGTCGAAGGTGTCGCCGGTGTCGTAGGTGGCGAGGTTGAAGTCGTACAGCGACGCCTCGGAGCGCCTGCCGGTGACCGTGGCCCTTCCGCCGTGCAGGGTCATCCGGATCTCACCGGTGACGTGCTCCTGAGCCTCGGCGATGAAGACGTCCAGGGCCTTCTTGAGCGGGGAGAACCACAGGCCGTCGTAGACGAGCTCGCCCCAGCGCTGGTCGACCGACCGCTTGAAGCGGGCCAGGTCGCGCTCGACGGTGACGTTCTCCAGCTCCATGTGCGCGGTGATCAGCGCGATGGCGCCGGGCGCCTCGTAGACCTCGCGGGACTTGATGCCGACGAGGCGGTCCTCGACCATGTCGAGCCTGCCGACGCCCTGGGCGCCCGCGCGCTGGTTGAGCTCGGCGATGATCTGGAACGGGGTCAGGTGCCGTCCGTCGAGCGCCACCGGGACGCCCTTGACGAAGCTGATGATGACCTCGTCGGCCTCGCGCGGCTCGGCCGGGTCGGCGGTGTAGGAGTAGACGTCCTCGATGGGGCCGTTCCAGATGTCCTCGAGGAAGCCGGTCTCGACGGCCCTGCCCCAGATGTTCTGGTCGATCGAGTAGGGGTTCTTCTTGGTGGTCTCGATGGGGAGGTTCTTCTCCTCGGCGTAGGCGATCGCCTTGTCCCTGGTCCACGCGTAGTCACGGGCGGGGGCGATGACCTTGAGCTCGGGGTAGAGGGCGGCCAGGCCGGCCTCGAACCGGACCTGGTCGTTACCCTTGCCGGTGCAGCCGTGGGAGACGTGGGTGCCGCCGAACTGCTTGGCGGCCGCGGCCAGGTGCTTGACGATCAGCGGCCGGGACAGCGCGGAGACCAGCGGGTAGCGGTCCATGTAGAGGGCGTTGGCCTGCAGGGCGGGCACGCAGAAGTCGGCGGCGAACTCCTCGCGGGCGTCGACGACGACGGACTCGACGGCGCCGCAGTCGATGGCCCGCTTGCGGATGACCTCCATGTCCTCGCCGCCCTGGCCGACGTCGACGGCGACGGCGACGACCTCGGCGCCGGTCTTCTCGGCGAGGAACGGGATGGCGACGGAGGTGTCGAGGCCGCCGGAGAAGGCGAGTACGACCCGGTCAGTCATGATCAGTATCTCCAAAGTCTTGTACAGGTGGTTCGGGTGGAGCTCTGGGGCAGCCCGCGCGAGCGGGCTACATACGTCGGTCGGCGTGCCTCAGCAGGGCTTCCGCGACCGCCTCGCCGCCCATCGGGTCACGGCTGATGACGAGGATCGTGTCGTCTCCGGCCACCGTGCCGAGGATGGACTTCCAGCCGGCGTGGTCGATGGCGGAGGCGAGGAACTGGGCGGCTCCCGGCGGTGTCCGCACTATCACCAGGTTGGCGGAGGCGTCGGCGGAGACCAGCAGTTCCTCGGCGATCCGGCTCAGCCGGGCGGCCGGGGACTCGCCGCCGCCGAGGCGGGCCAGCGGGATTCGTCCGCCGCCCTCGCCCGGCAGGACGTAGACCAGGGAGCCGTCCTCCGCGCGCAGCTTGAGCGCGCCGAGCTCGTCCAGGTCGCGGGAGAGGGTGGCCTGGGTGACCTCGACCCCGCTCTCGAGCAGAAGCTTGGCCAGGTCGGGCTGGGAGCGGACCGGCTGCCGCGCCAGGAGTTCGGCGATGCGCGCCTGGCGGGCGACCTTGGTCATGGGGGTGGTCATGGCTTCCCCTCTCCCGCCCCTCCCGGTCCGGCCTGCGCGCCGGTCGCCGAGACCAGCCAGTGCAGCAACGCCTTCTGGGCGTGCAGCCGGTTCTCCGCCTGGTCCCACACCCGGCTCCGGGGACCGTCCAGGACGTCGGCGGAGATCTCCAGCCCCCGGTAGGCGGGCAGGCAGTGCAGCACGATCGCGCCCGGGTCCGCCCGCTCCATCAGCTCGGCGTTGACCTGGAAGGGCATCAGGTCGGCGACCCGCTGTTCCTTGCCGTCCTGGCCCATCGAGACCCAGGTGTCGGTGGTGACCACGTCGGCCCCCTCGACGGCCTCGCCCGCCTCGGACAGCACGGCGACCGAGCCGCCGGTGCTCGCGGCGATCTCGCCGGCGCGCCGCAGGACCTCCGGGTCGGGCCGGTATCCGGCCGGGGCGCCGATCCGCACGTGCATGCCGGCGAGGGCTCCGCCCAGCAGGTAGGAGTGGGCCATGTTGTTGGCACCGTCTCCGAGGTAGGCCAGAGTGAGTCCGGAGGCCTTGCCGAAGTGCTCCCTGACGGTCTGCAGGTCGGCGAGGATCTGGCAGGGGTGGAACTCGTCGGTCAGCGCGTTGACCACCGGCACCGAGGAGATCGACGCCATGGCCTCGACCCTTTCCTGGCCCGCGGTGCGCCACACGATGGCGCCGACCTGGCGTTCCAGGACTCGGGCGGTGTCCTCGATGGGCTCGCCCCGCCCCATCTGTGAGGCCCCCGCGTCGATGATCAGCGGCAGGCCGCCCAGCTCGCCGATGCCGACCGCGAAGGAGATCCTGGTGCGGGTCGAGGGCTTGTCGAAGAGCACGGCGACCGTCTGCGGGCCCTCGAAGGGACGGTAGCCGTAGCGGTCCTTCTTCATGGCCTCGGCCAGGTCGAGCACCTCCGCCTGCTCGGCAGGCGACAGGTCGTCGTCGCGCAGGAAGTGCCTGACCCCCGCCGGGTCCGTGCGGCTCTCAGTCATCGGAGGCCGCCTCGTCCAGGAGGGCGGGGAGGGCGGAGACGAAGGAGGCGACCTGCTCGGAGGTGATCACGAGCGGGGGTGCGAGCCGTACGGCGTCGGGCTGCAGGGCGTTGACCAGGAACCCGGCCCGCTGCGCCGCCGCCTGGAGCCGCGCGGAGCGGTCGGCGGTCAGGACGACGGCCAGCCACAGACCGCGGCCTCTGACTCCGGCGAGCAGGGGGTGGTCGATCGCGGCGATGCCGTCGGAGAGCTGGGCGCCGACGGTCCTGACGTGCTCGAGCAGGCCCTCGCTCTCGATGGTGTCGAGCACGGCGAGCGCGGCGGCGGCCGAGACGGGGTTGCCGCCGAAGGTGGAGCCGTGGTCGCCCTTGGCCAAGATGGTGCCCGCCTGGCCGAGGCCGACGCAGGCGCCGATCGGCATCCCGCCGCCGAGCCCCTTGGCCAGGGTCAGCACGTCGGGCAGGGCGCCGTCGTGCTGGTGGGCGAACCAGTGGCCGGTGCGGCCGATCGCGGACTGGATCTCGTCGGCGACCAGCAGCGCGCCGGTCGCGTCGCAGATCTCCCTCGCGGCCCTGAGGTAGCCCTCCGGTGGGGGGACGACCCCGGCCTCGCCCTGGGTGGGTTCGAGGAAGACGGCGGCGCACTCGTCGGTGACGGCGTTCTTCAGCGCGTCGGCGTCGCCGTACGGGACGAAGCGGACATCGATCGGGAAGGGGCCGAACTGGTCGCGGATGGCCGGCTTGCCGGTCAGCGAGAGCGCGCCGAGGGTCCGGCCGTGGAAGCCGTTCTCCGTGGCCACGAAGTAGGTGCGGCCGTTGGCCTTGCCGTACTTGATGGCGATCTTGAGTGCCGCCTCGTTCGCCTCGGTGCCGGAGTTGGTGAGGAACACCCTGGCGGGGACGCCGAGCAGGCCGATGAGCCGTTCGGCGAGCAGCACCTCGGGCTCGTGCAGGAACAGGTTGCTGGTGTGCGCGAGCGTGGCGACCTGCCGGGAGACGGCCTCGACCAGGGCGGGGTGGGCGTGGCCGAGGGAGCTGACCGCGATGCCGCCGATCAGGTCGAGGTACTCGACGCCGTCGACGTCCCAGACCTTCGAGCCCTCGCCGCGCGCGAGCGCCACGGGAGGGACGCCGTAGGTGGGGATGAAGGCGGCCTCGAAGCGCTCGCTGAGAGCCTCCGAGGCGCGAGTCTCGTGTTTGCTCACGTGTCACTCCCGTTCAGCTTGATGGTGGCGCTCAGCCTCCGCTTGACCAGATCGGGCACGGCCGGCGCCTTGGCGGCGTCCGGCAGCACCATCGTGCCGACGCCCTCGTCGGTGAAGATCTCCAGCAGCACCGAGTGGGGCACCCTGCCGTCGAGCACGTGCGCCTGGGGCACGCCGCCCTTGACGGCCGTCAGGCACGCCTCCATCTTGGGCACCATGCCGCTGGACAGGCTCGGCAGGAGCCCGTCGAGCTCGGTGGCCGACAGCCGCCTGATGACCTCGTTCTCACCGGCGGCCGCGTCGGGGCGCCAGTCGCGGTAGAGGCCCTCGACGTCGGTGAGGACGATCAGCTTGGACGCCTTGAGCGCCACGGCGAGGGCCGCCGCGGCGGTGTCGGCGTTGACGTTGTAGACGGTGCCGTCGTCGCTGCGCGCGATCGAGGAGACGACCGGGATGCGCCCGTCGTCGAGCAGCGCCTGCACGGCTCCGGCCTCGACGTCGACGATGTCGCCGACCTGGCCGATGTCGACCAGGGCGCCGTCGACGACGGCGTGCTTGCGGATCGCGGTGAACAGGTGCGCGTCCTCGCCCGACATGCCGATCGCGAGCGGACCGTGCCTGTTGATCAGTCCGACGACGTCGCGGTTGACCTGGCCGACCAGCACCATCCTGACGACCTGCATCGCCTCGGGGGTGGTGACCCGCAGGCCCGCGGTGAAGGTGGACTCGATGCCGAGCCTGTCGAGCTGGGCGTTGATCTGCGGGCCGCCGCCGTGCACGATCACAGGCTTGAGCCCGGCGTAACGCAGGAAGACGACGTCGTCGGCGAACTTCTCCCGCAGGTGCTCCTCGGTCATCGCGTTTCCGCCGTACTTGATGACGACGGTCGCGCCCTGGAAGCGGGCGAGCCAGGGCAGCGCCTCGATCAGCGTGTGCGCCTTGGCCAGGGCGGTCTCTGTCCTGGAGGCGGCGCCGGTCTCGGTGCTCACGACGAGTAGGCCGAGTTCTCGTGGACGTAGGCCGCGGTGAGGTCGGTGGTGTGGATCGTCGCCGTGTGCGGGCCCGCCGACAGGTCGACGGTGATCGTCACGTCGCGGGGGCGCAGGTCGACCTTCGAGCGGTCGTCCCCGGCGGCGCCGCCTCTGCAGATCCAGACGCCGTTGATGGCCACGTTGAGCCGGTCCGCCTCGAAGACGGCGTCGGTGGTGCCGACCGCGGACAGCACCCGGCCCCAGTTGGGATCCTCACCGTAGATGGCGCACTTGAGCAGGTTGGAGCGGGAGACCGCGCGGCCGACGACGACCGCGTCCTCCTCCGAGGCCGCGCCGATGACCTCGATGGCGATCGCCTTGGTCGCGCCCTCGGCGTCCACCAGGAGCTGGCGGGCGAGGTCGGCGCAGACGGCGCGGACCACCTGTCCGAACTCGGCGAGGTCGGGGGTGACTCCGGACGCGCCGCTGGCCAGCAGCAGGACGGTGTCGTTGGTCGACATGCAACCGTCGGCGTCGAGCCGGTCGAAGGTGACCCTGGTCGCCTCGCGGAGCGCCGTGTCGAGGTGTTCCGCGGGCACGTCGGCGTCCGTGGTGATCACGCAGAGCATGGTGGCCAGGCCGGGGGCGAGCATGCCCGCGCCCTTCGCCATCCCGCCGACCATGTAACCGCCCTCGCCCCGCCTGAAGGAGATCTTGGAGACGGTGTCGGTGGTGCGGATGGCGTCGGCGGCGGCCAGGCCGCCGTCCCTGCTGATCTGGGAGGTCGCGACGTCGACCCCGTCGAGCAGGGCGTCCATCGGCAGCCGCTCGCCGATCAGGCCGGTCGAGCAGACCGCGATCTCGCCCGCCGACTCCTGGAGCGCCTCGGCGACCTTCTCCGCGGTCGCGTGGGTGTCCTGGAAGCCGAGCGGCCCGGTGCAGGCGTTGGCGCCGCCCGAGTTGAGGACGACGGCCCTCACCCGGCCTCCGGCCAGCACCTGCTGGGACCACAGGACGGGCGCGGCCTTGACGCGGTTGCTCGTGAAGACACCTGCCGCGGCGCGTGACGGGCCGTCGTTGACGACCAGTGCCAGGTCGCGGGCGTCACCGGACTTGATTCCTGCGGCGATGCCCGCTGCCCGGAAGCCGAGGGGGGCGGTCACACTCATGGGGCGACTCCGTTGAGAGGAAGGCCGAGCTCTTCTGACAGGCCGAGCGCGAGGTTGGCGCTCTGGATCGCGCCTCCCGCGGTGCCCTTGGTGAGGTTGTCGATGGCGACGACGACGACGACGCGTCCCGCGCGCTCGTCCAGGGTCACCTGGAGGGCGGCGGTGTTGGCGCCGAGGGTCATCGAGGTGGCGGGCCACTGCCCCTCGGGCAGCAGTCGCAGGAACGGCTCGTCCTTGGTCGCGGTCTCGTACGCCTCACGCAGGACCTGGGCGGTGACGCCGGGCTTCGCGGGCGCCGTGCAGGTGGCGAGGATGCCGCGGCTCATCGGGGCCAGCATGGGGGTGAAGGAGACCTTCACGGGGGCGCCCGCCAGCGGGGAGAGGTTCTGCTCCATCTCGGGGGTGTGCCGGTGGACTCCGCCGACGCCGTACGCGCTGACCGAGCCCATCACCTCACTGCCCAGGAGGTGCGGCTTGAGCGACTTGCCCGCTCCGCTCGTGCCGGTCGCCGCGACCACGACCAGGTCGGGCTCGGCCAGATCGGCGGCGAAGGCGGGGAACATCGCCAGAGTGACGGCTGTGGGGTAGCAGCCGGGGACGGCGATCCTGCGGGTCGCGCGGAGGGCGTCGCGCCGGCCGGGCAGTTCGGGCAGGCCGTACGGCCACGAGCCCGCGTGGACGCCGCCGTAGAAGTGGTCCCAGGCGGCGGGGTCGGTGAGCCGGAAGTCCGCGCCGCAGTCGACGACCAGCGTGTCGTCGCCGAGCTGCGCGGCGACGGCGGCGGACTGACCGTGCGGGAGGGCCAGGAAGACGAGGTCGTGTCCGCCCAGGGTCTCCGCGCTCGTCTCCAGGAGCGTCCGGTCGGCCAGCGGCGTCAGGTGGGGCTGGTGCGCGCCCAGGAGGGCGCCGGCGTTCGACCCCGCGGTCAGCGCGCCGATCTCGATCTCGGGGTGGGACAGCAGCAGGCGCAGAAGCTCGCCTCCGGCATAGCCGCTGGCACCCGCGATCGCCGCCTTCATCCGTCCCCCCAAAGTCTGCATATTCATGCATCTTTACTTATGAACTTACTAGAGAGATTATGCACGCCAAAGGATCGCCATGCAAGCCGCCGGTCCGGCGATTCCACCAGGTGAGACAGCGCCGCCGTCGTCGAACTTCACATATAGCCACATTTCTCCCCGCATGGTCATGCGGAGGATCACCGCGGCACGTGCCCGGCAAGGTGCCGCGGAAAACCGTTTGCTTCAGCACAAGTTGCCGCCGAGACTGTCGTTTCGTGCAAGAAACTCCTGATCGCCCCCTCAGAAGCCTGCTCCGCAGGATCGGAATGGACCTGGGCCCGCTCCGCGACTCACGTGACTTCCGGCTGCTGTTCGCCTCAGGGGTGGTCACGATGTTCGGCACCTTCCTCACACTCGTCGCGCTCCCCCTGCAGATGAAGGAGCTCACCGGCTCCTACCTGGCGGTCGGGCTGGTCAGCGTCGCCGAGTTCGTGCCGATGGTGGTGTGCGGGCTCTGGGGCGGGGCGATCGCGGACGCGCTGGACCGACGCAAGATCATTCTCTACACGGAGATCGGGCTCTGCGTCACGGTGCTGATCCTGACCGTCAACGCCCTGCTGCCCGACCCGCAGGTCTGGGTGCTCTACGTGGTCGGGGCCCTCACCGCGGGCCTGGGCAGCCTGCAGCGGCCCAGCATGGAGGCGCTGATGCCTCGCGTGGTCAGGCACGACCAGCTCGGCGCCGCGGCCGCACTGGCCGGCTTTCGCTGGAACCTCGGCGCCATCGTCGCCCCCGGGCTCAGCGGCGTGATCGCCGCCACCTTCGGCGTGGCCGCCGCCTACGGGATCAACGTGGTCACCTTCCTGGTCTCCCTGCTCCTGCTCCTGCTCGTCAGGGTGCCGCCCCAGTCACAGGACGCTCCCCCCGCCTCGATCGAGGCGCTGGCCGAGGGCGTCCGCTACGCCGTACGGCGCCCTGACCTGATGGGCACCTACCTGGTCGACATCGCCGCGATGGTCTTCGCCTTCTCCACCGCGCTCTACCCGTTCCTGGCGGACGAGCTCGGCGTCCCCGAGACGGTCGGCCTGTTCCTCTCCGCCTCCGCCGTCGGCTCGCTGATCGCCTCCGTCACCTCCGGGTGGACCGCGCACGTCCACCGGCAGGGGCTCGGCGTCATCGTCGCGGCGGTCGTCTGGGGCGTCGCCGTGGCGGTCGCGGCCGTCATGCCGACCGTGTGGGGCATATTCGCCTGCCTGGCGGTGGCCGGGGCGGCCGACATGATCAGCGGCGTGTTCCGGTCCACCATCTGGAACCAGACCATTCCCGACGAGCTCAGGGGCCGCCTGGCCGGAATCGAGCTGCTGTCCTACACCAGCGGCCCGATGCTCGGCAACGCGCGGGCGGGCCTGATGGCCGACGTCGGCGGCACCCGGTTCTCCCTGGGAGCGGGCGGCCTGCTGTGCGTCGGCGCGGTCGCGGCCATGGCGGCGCTGCTGCCCAGGTTCCGCCAGTACGACGCCCGCACCGACGAGCACGCGCTGCGGGAACGCGCCCGCCGCGAGGCCCTCTCCGAGACCTGACGTCGACAGGCTCTGACCCGCGCGAAACCCTCAGCCTGGCTCACACCAGCCGTCGCGCTCCTCCGCCAGGCTCTCCAGGCGCGCCACCGCCCCAGGGGGCAGGGCGTCGCCGGGGTCCTCGACGACCACGAGCCACTGGGCGTCCTCGGCGTCGTCCTCTCCCGCGAGGGTCTCCCGCACCACCAAGGGCGTGCCCGCCTGGGGAAACTCCTCGGCCACGGTGTCGGCCACCTCCTCGGCGTCCTCGCGTTCGGCGAACACCAGCAGGTGCCTCATCGTCCCTCCTTCAGCGAAAGGCCCCGGCGGCACCGGAAGTTCCGGTGCCGCCGGGGCCTGGCCGTGTCCGCCCCGGACCGGCCCTGTCGATCAGACGCCGCGGAGCTGGGCGCCGGTGCGCTCGCCCGCGAGGGCGACCGCGGCGTCACGGGCCGCGGTGGTCTCCTCCACGGTCAGCGTCCGGTTGGGCGCCCTGAAGCGCAGGGAGTAGGCCAGTGACTTCCTGCCCTCCCCGATCTGCGCTCCGGCGTAGACGTCGAACAGCCGGATCGACTCCAGCAGGTCGCCCGCCCCCTCGCGCAGCGCCGCCTCGACGGCGCCCACCGGAGTCTCGCCGTCGACGACGAGCGCGACGTCCTGGGTGGCGACCGGGTAGGCGGAGAGCATGGCGGGAGCCTGTGCCGTGCCCGGCGCCAGCCGCTCGAGGCGGGTCAGCTCAAGCTCCATCGCGCTGGTGCGCGGCGGCAGGCCGTAGGCCTCGACGACGCGCGGGTGCAGCTCTCCGGCGTGGCCGACCAGCACGTCTCCGGCGTACAGCGCGGCGCAGCGGCCCGGGTGCCAGGGCTCGTGCCGGTCGGCACGGACATCGAGGACGACGCCCGCCTCACGGGCCACCGTTCGGGCCGCCTCGACGGCGTCCGCCCAGCCGCCCGCGCGGCCCGCGCCCCACCAGCCCGACCGCTCGAACTCGCCCGCCAGCACCACGCCGACCCGCAGCGGCTGGGCGGGCAGAGCCGACTCGATCAAGGCGAGCTCGTCCTCCTGCGGCCTGCGCTCCACGCTCAGCACCGGCGCGGTCGCCGGCGCGTCCGCGGAGGGCCGGTAGACAAGGCCCGTCTCGAACAGCGCCGCGTCGCCGAAGCCCCTGCCCACGTTGCGGACGAGCGTCTTGAGCAGCCCGGGCAGCAGCGTGGTCCGCATCAGCGGCTCGTCCTCGCTGAGCGGGTTGGCCAGCCGTACGGCGAGGCGGCGGGCGTCATCCGCGGGCAGCTGCATGTTGTCGAAGTCGCGTTCCCCGACGAACGGGTAGGCGAGGATCTCGACGTAGCCCGAGCCTGCCAGCGCCCTGCCGACCCGGCGGCGCAGCCGCTGGGACTCGGTGAGGCCCGCGCCCGCGGGGGCGCCCGGCAGGATCGAGGGCAGCTTCTCGTAGCCTTCGAGCCGGATGACCTCCTCCGCGAGGTCGTTGGGGTCGGTCAGGTCGGGCCGCCACGACGGCGGGGTGACCGTCAGCATGTCGTCGCCGGTGACCGCGAGCTTGGCGGCGATCTCGTCGGCGGGGGCGACCGAGCCGCTCTCGACCGTGCAGCCGACCTGCTCGAGGCAGCGGACCACGGTGTCCCGGTCGTAGACGACCCCGGCGACCCTGCCGGGGTAGTCGCTGGAGATGGAGACGCGGGCGGGCTCGATCTCGATCGCGGCGTGGGTCACGCCCGGCTGGATCACCCCGCCGCCGAGCTCGGCCAGCAGCTGGGCCGCCCGCCACGAGGCGTACAGCGGAAGCTCCCGGTCCACGCCCCGCTCGAAGCGCTTGGACGCCTCGCTGACCAGGTTGTGGCGGCGGGACATCCGCGCGACGCCGCTGGCGGAGAAGTGCGCGGCCTCGATCACGATGTCGGTCGAGGCGTCGGAGATCTCGGTGTTCAGGCCGCCCATGGTCCCGGCCATCGAGATGGCCCCCGACGCGTCGGTGATGAGGATGTCCTCGGGATCGAGCTCGCGCACGACGTGGTCGAGGGTCTCCAGCCTCTCGCCGGGCTCGGCGCGGCGCACGACGATCTCACCCTGGAGTTTGGCGGCGTCGAAGGCGTGCAGGGGCTGGCCGAGCTCCAGCATCACGTAGTTGGTGACGTCGACCGCCAGCGAGACCGGCCGCATGCCCGCGCGCGACAGGCGCGTCCGCATCCACAGCGGGCTCTGCGCCGACTGGTCGAAGCCCTGGATCTCGCGGAGCACGAAACGGTCGCACGCGGTCGGGTCGGCGATCGAGGCCGGGTACGACGGAGCGGACTCCGCGGGCGGGGAGACGTCCGCCGGGTCGAGGAAGGCGACCTTGAAGGCGGTGGCGGCCTCCCTGGCCACGCCGCGCACCGACAGCGCGTAGCCGATGTCCGGGGTGATCTCCATCTCGATCACGTCGTCGCGCAGGCCGAGCAGCTCGACCACGTCCGCGCCGATGGGCGTGCCCTCGGGCAGCACCATGATGCCGTTGTGCTCGTCGCTCAGACCGAGCTCGCGCTCGGAGCAGATCATGCCCTCGGACATCCGCCCGTAGGTCTTGCGCGCGCCGACCTCGAACCCGCCGGGCAGCACGCCGCCGGGCAGCACGACCGGCACCCGGTCGCCGACGACGAAGTTGGTCGCGCCGCACACGATCTCACGCGGCGCGGCCTCCCCGACCTCGACCTGGCAGTGCCGGATGGGCTTCTTGAACCCCTGCAGCTCCTCGATGGCGAGCACCTCGCCGACCACCACGTTCTTGACGTCGTGGCCGTAGGAGGTGATGGCCTCCAGTTTGAGCCCGGCGGCGGTCAGCCTGTCGGCGATCTCCTGGGCGGTGGCGACGGGGAGATCGACGTACTCCCGCAGCCATGAAAGCGGGACCTTCATCAGACCTCCATCCCGAACGGGAGCGTGAAGCGCACGTCTCCCTCGACCATGTCACGCATGTCCTCTGCGTTGTGGCGGAACATCAGCGTGCGCTCGATGCCCATGCCGAAGGCGAAACCGCTGTAGCGGCCCGGGTCGACGCCGCAGGCGATGAGCACCCGCGGGTTGACCATGCCGCAGCCGCCCCACTCGATCCAGCCCTCCGACTTGCACGTGCGGCAGGGCGGGTTGCCCGGCACCGCGGAGGCGCCGCGGCACACGAAGCATTTGAGGTCCATCTCGGCCGAGGGCTCGGTGAACGGGAAGTAGTTCGGCCTGAACCTCGTGGTGATGCCCTCGCCGAACATCACCTCGGCGAACCGGTCCAGGGTGCCCTTGAGGTGGGCCATGGTCAGGCCCTCGTCGACCGCCAGCCCCTCGACCTGGTGGAAGACCGGGGTGTGGGTCGCGTCGAGCTCGTCGGTGCGGAACACCTTGCCGGGCGAGATCACGTAGACCGGCAGGGAACGGCTCAGCAGTGCCCGGATCTGCACCGGCGAGGTCTGCGTGCGCAGCACCTTGCCCGACTCGACCGACTCCACGAAGAAGGTGTCGTGCTCGGAGCGCGCCGGGTGGTCGGGCGAGATGTTCAGCGCGTCGAAGTTGAACCACTCCCCTTCCAACTCGGGCCCCTCCGCCACCTCGTAGCCCATTCCGACGAACGCGTCGGCGATGCGCTCCTGCAGGGTGGTCAGCGGATGCCTGGCGCCGCGCGCGACACGGTCCCAGGGCAGCGTGACGTCGACGGTCTCCTCGACGAGGACCCTCTCGTCACGCTCGGCCTCCAGTTGCGCCTGCCGCTCGGCGAGCGCCTCGGCGACGGCCTTGCGGGCGCCGCCGATGCGCTTGCCCGCCTCGGCGCGGGCCGCGGGCGGAAGCGCGCCGATCTCGCGGTTGGCCAGGGCGATCGGAGAACGGTCGCCGGCGTGCACGAGCCGTACCTGCTTGAGTTCGTCGAGGTCGCGCGCCGCCTTGATGGCGTCGAGCGCGTCAGCCTGCATGCGCGCCATCTCGTCGGCGTGCAGCGGGGTCACCTCGACCGGGTCGTAGTTAGACAAGAGAGAGCTCCGAATCCAGGGCTTGAGCGGCCATGAGTCTAGTCGGGGAGGCCCACCGGGCTGGCATCCGCGCTCAGGCGAAGTCAGGGGTCCCGGTGGGCACCATAAATCGGAACTCAGCCCCGCCTTCGGGCCCCCGCTGCACGGAGATGGTGCCGCCGTGGGCCTCGATCAGGCCCTTGACGATGAACAGGCCGAGCCCCGTGCCACCGCGGCGGCGGGCGTTGCCCCGCCAGAACTGCCGGAACACGCGCGTGGCCAGCTCGGGCGGGATGCCCTCTCCCTGGTCACGGACGGACACGGTCACTCCCCACTGGTTCGGCTCGATGACTATTGTCACCGTACCGCGTCCGTGACGCACGGCGTTTTCCAGCAGGTTGGCCAACACCTGGTCGATCTTGTCCTGGTCGAGCCAGGTCTCGGGCAGTTCGCCGCGCACCTGGAGCCTGAAGCGGTCCTCCGCCTCTCCCGCGGCGACCCGCCCAGCGATGATCTTCCTGGCTCTGGCCGGGATGTCGACCACCTGGCGGTGGATCTCCAGCCTTCCCGACTCGATGCGGGACACGTCGAGCAACTCGGTGATCAGCCGGGTCACCCGGTCGGCGTCGGCGTTGACCGTCTCCAGCATGACGAGCTTCTGGTCCTCGGTGAAGCGGGTCCACTTGGCGAGCAGGGTCGCGGTGAACCCCTTGACGCTGGTCAGCGGAGAGCGGAGCTCGTGGGCCACGGTGGAGACCAGGTCGGCGCGGCTGCGCTCGAGGCGGGCCCTCGCACCCGCGTCGCGCATCGTGATCACCACTCGGACGATCTCCCCGCCCCGCTCGGGCCTGCGCACCAGGCGGGCGGCGACGAGCATCTCCTGCCCTCCCGGGGTGCGCAGCGGCAGCTCGGGCTGGCGGGTGCGGGTGGACAGCCCTCCGTAGGTGTCGAGCCACTTCCACCAGTCGCGCCCGTCATGGTCCCTGAAGGAGAACACGTCTCTCAGATGCCGACCCGCCGCCTGGCTCTGGGTGATCCCGGTGAGACGGGTCGCGGCCCGGTTGACGGTCAGCACGTGGCCGTCCCGATCGGTCACGACGAGGCCGTCGGGAAGATCGTCGACGTCGATCACACAGGCGGAATCAGCGCTCCGCTCGTCGGTGTGTTCGCCGTGCACGACCCCGCCTCCTCGACGCTACAACGCCGACAATAGCGGGTTTCCCGGGTTCTCCGGCAGCCTCGGGCCGGGGGGCGTCACCCGTCCAGGGGACGGGTGCGCTGAGACCGGGCAGATGCGTACAGACACACCGCGGCGGCGGTCGCGAGGTTGAGGCTCTCCGCCCGTCCGTAGATCGGCACCCTGACCACCTCGTCGGCCTCCCGCAGGATCTCCTCGGGCAGGCCCCAGGCCTCGTTGCCGAAGATCCAGGCGGTCGGCCCCGACAGGTCCACGTCGTCCAGCGTCCGCGTTCCCGCGCCGTCCGCGGCGAGCACCCGCAGGCCCGAGTCCTTGAGCCTCCGTACGGCCTGCGTGACCGGCGTGCCGGTGACGACGGGCAGATGGAAGAGGCTTCCCGCGCTGGCCCGCACGCACTTGCCGTTGTAGGGGTCGACGGAGGCGTCGGTGAAGACCACCGCGTCGGCGCCGGCCGCGTCCGCGGTGCGCAGCACGGTTCCGGCGTTGCCGGGGTCGCGGACGTGGGCGAGCACCGCCACCAGCCTGGCGTCGGCGGTGACGGCGGTGTCGAGGGGGACGTGCACGAACCGGCACACCGCCAGCAACCCCTGGGGGGTGACGGTCTGGGCCAGCTCCGCCATGACCTCGCCGCTGGCCCGGTGCAGGGGCACCCCGGCCGCCGCCGCGGCGGCGACGATCTCGGCGTGCCGCAGCTCCGCCTCGGCGGTGGCGAACAGCTCGGTCACGACGCCGCCCAGCTCCAGCGCCTCGCGGACCGCCTGCGGCCCCTCGGCCAGGAAGGACCGGTCACGATCCCTGAAGGCCCGTTTGGTCAGCCGCCGCGCCGCCTTGACCCTCGGCGACTTGATGTTGGTCAGCTCAGATCCCGCCATGCCCGTCCCCAAAGAAATGCGAATGCGGCCCACAGCGTGATCGCTGTGGGCCGCATGTTCGTCAGTGCCGGATTCAGCCGGCGACCGGCGCGTTCACGTCGGCCGGCAGCGCCTTCTTGGCGGCCTCGACCAGCGTCGCGAACGTGGCGGCGTCGTTGACCGCGAGGTCGGCGAGGATCTTGCGGTCGACCTCGATGGAGGCCAGGCGCAGACCCTGGATGAGACGGTTGTAGGTGATGCCGTTCTGGCGGGCAGCGGCGTTGATGCGCTGAATCCACAGACGGCGGAAGGTGCCCTTGCGGTCCTTGCGGTCGCGGTAGGCGTAGGTCATCGAGTGGAGCATCTGCTCCTTGGCCTTGCGGTACAGCCTGGAGCGCTGCCCCCGGTAGCCCTTCGCCCGCTCGAGAACGACCTTGCGCTTCTTCTTGGCGTTGATCGCCCGCTTCACGCGTGCCATGTGTATCTATCTCCCCGGGGGCCGTTACTTAGCGAGCAGCTTCTTGATCTTCTTGGCGTCGGCGTCAGAGAGCACGACCTCGGGCTTGAGACGACGCGTCAGCTTGGACGACTTCCACTCGTTGTAGTGCGCGCGGTTGGCGCGGCGGCGCTTGATCTTGCCGGAGCCGGTGAGCCGGAACCGCTTCTTCGCACCGCTGTGCGTCTTCATCTTCGGCATCTCAGCCGTCTCTCCCTCGATCGTGCCGATGTCCCGGGCCGGTAACCCGAGTCAAGGGCATGCCTGACTGCGAGACCGGACCCGGTCTCGGCTTCATCTCGCGACTACCTGACGGTTCAGGCTATGCGAGTCACTCCTGCGGAGCGGCCACCTGGTCCTCGACCGGCTCGCTGCTTCCCGGGGTGTCCTCGTCACGCCGCGCCTTGGCCGCCGCCTTCTCGGCCTTGGCCTCAGCCTTCTTCTTGTGCGGCCCGATCACCATGATCATGTTACGACCGTCCTGCTTGGGCTGGGACTCGACGAAGCCCAGCTCCGTGACGTCCTCCGCCAGCCGCTGCAGGAGCCGGAACCCCAGCTCGGGCCGGGACTGCTCACGCCCGCGGAACATGATCGTGACCTTGACCTTGTCTCCCGCCTTGAGGAACCGCACCACGTGACCCTTCTTGGTCTCGTAGTCGTGCGGGTCGATCTTCGGCCGGAGCTTGATCTCCTTGATGATCGTGTACGCCTGGTTGCGCCGCGCCTCGCGTGCCTTCATCGCGGACTCGTACTTGAACTTGCCGTAGTCCATGAGCTTGCACACGGGCGGGCGAGCCGTAGCCGCGACCTCGACGAGGTCGAGGTCGGCTTCCTGAGCCAGCTTCAGAGCATCGCCGATCGAGACGATGCCAACCTGTTCGCCGTTCGGGCCGACGAGGCGGACCTCGGGGACGCGAATACGGTCGTTGATGCGGGGCTCGGCGCTGATGGGGCCTCCTAGGTTGCGATCCGCCGCCGTCCTTGCAGGCGGCTTTGCACATACTCGATCGTGCCGGGAGGTCGCGGAACGCAGGCCGTTTCCAGGTCGAGAAGCGCGAAATGCCCCGCACGTCGCGCATGCGGGGCCACATGAGTCCGTCGGTTTCGAAACCGCGAACTCCCCGGAGTCATCCGGCTGTGATCCTGGACCTGCCGACCTCGCGGTCGACCAGGTGGGAGGTGAACCTCCGCTTGCGCGTCCAGCAGGCATGCCGGACCGATCGAGTAATCACACTACCACAACCACGGACACCCACCGAATCATCCCGGAGACCATCCCCTCGGAGCCACTTTTCCGCAACCCGTTGCCCAATATGCCGATGGTCGATATATAAAGATCGTATGAGTGAACGATCGATGCAGGAACCCACGTTCCTGATCCTCACGGCCCTGGCCGCGGGTCCCCAGCACGGCTACGGGGTGATCACCGACGTCCAGGAGATCTCCGGCGGCCGGGTGCGGCTGCGGGCCGGCACGCTGTACGCCGCCTTCGACCGCCTGGAATCGGAGGGCCTCGTCGCCGCCGACCGCGAGGAGATCGTGGACGGCCGCGTACGGCGCTACTACCGGCTGACCGAGGAGGGGAGCACGCGTCTGGCCACCGAGGCGGAACGGCTGCGCAGGCACGCGGAGGCGGCGTCGGCCCGGCTGCGCGTCCGGCTCGCCGGCGGGGCGTTCCTGCTCCGCCTCACCGGGGGTGAGGCATGAGCGCACTGGAGGACCGCTACCGCAGGCTGCTCGTCTTCTACCCCAGGGAGCACCGGGCACGGCACGGGGAGGAGATGGTGGGGGTGATGCTCGCCCGGACGGAGGCGGGGCGACGTCACCCCGACCCGGGTGACGTGCTCGACGTCGTCAGGGGCGGACTCCAGATCCGCCTCCGGCACGCCTTCGGCCCGGGAAGCGCGACGTACTGGCGCGACGCGCTGAACATCGCCGCGATCGTCGCGCCGCTGTACTTCCTGGTCACCGAACTCGGCGTGTGGGGCATGGCGCTCTGGGTCTCTGGCGCGCTGCCTGTCTCCTACACGCTGCTGCCGCTCTCCCTCGCGCTCCCCCAGTTCCTGACGATCGGCCTGGCCCTGCGTGGCATGCGGTGGAGCGCCGCGGCCTGCGCGTGGATCTGGGTGGTCGTGAACACGGTGATGAGCGTGAGGTTCCGCATGGACCCGAGCGTCTCTCCCGGGCAGAGCGCGACCTCCCTGCCGCTGGACTTCCCCTTCGTCTCCCTCGCCACGGCCTTCGACGTGCTGCCCGCCGTGATCGTCGCGCTCCTGCTGACGCTCGCGCCCCGTCCGGCGGAGGGAGCGACGCTGATCGGCCGCGGAAAGCTCCTGCGCTGGGTCGTGACGGCGGTCCTGACGCTGAACGTGGTCGGCGCTCTGGAGTACTTCCTGACCCCCGAGGTCATGCCTGACGGGATGGCCGTGACGGCACTGCTCTGCATGGCCTGCGGAGCCGCCAGCCGCACCCCGACGGGCCGCCGCGTCCTGGCGCTCCTGCTTCCGCCGCTCGCGGTGATCTACCAGGGTGTGCCGCTGGGCGGCCCGTACGACTCCGACTGGTTCCCGCTGGGCGTGCGGGTGCTGGTCGCCGCCGTCATCTTCGTCGTGGCCAGGCAGGGCTTCCGGCCGTACGGCTCGGGGACGGTCAGCTACCCGGAGCCGCTCGCCTGACGATCTCGGCCTTGCCCGCCGCGCGCATCGCCTCGACCGGCACGTCGGTCCGGCCGGTCATCATCTCGACCTGCCGGACCGCCTGGTGCAGCAGCATCGGGAAGCCGCCGATCACGACGCCGCCCCCGTCCGAGACGGCCGACGCCAGACGGGTCGGCCACGGGGCGTAGACCACGTCGAAGAGAGCGGGGACCCCGGCCGCCAGGCCGGCGAAGCCGTCGGCGGCTCCCGCGGGCAGGGTCGAGACGAGCAGGTCCACGTCCAGGACCGTCTCCAGCTTGTCGAAGGTCCGCAGCGACAGGGTGGTGCCCAGCCGCTCGGCGACCTCGGCGGTCTCCCCTGCCCTGGCCTGGTCGCGGACCACCAGGTTGACCTCGGACAGGCCGAGCTCGCGCAGGGCCGCCAGCGTCGAGGCGGCCGTCGCTCCCCCGCCGAGGATCGTCGCGCTCGAGGGCGGCGCGATCCCGGCCTCGGCGATCGCCTGGACGATGCCGTGGACGTCGGTGTTGTCCCCGTGGCGGCCGCCCTCCGAGAAGATCACGGTGTTGGCCCCGCCGACCTGGACCGCCAGGTCGGAGACCGTGTCGAGCAGCGGCAGCACGGCGCGCTTGAGCGGCATGGTCAGCGACAGGCCCGCCCACTCCGGCCCGAGCCCGTCGACCAGGCCCGCCAGCCCCGCCTCGTCGCACTCGAACGCCTCGTACTGCCAGTCGTACAGGCCGAGCCCCTCGTACGCGGCACGGTGCAGGTGCGGCGAGAGGGAGTGGGCGATGGGAGATCCGAGAACCGCCGCCTTCATCATCCGCTCCCGCGGTTCTTCTCGAACTCCGCCTTCAGCCGGAGGAACTCCGCCTCGGTGGAGGCGAACTTGGTGATGCCCCGCTTCGGATCCGTGGTCACGAACCAGACCCAGGCGCCCTTCGCCGGGTTGAGCGCCGCCTGGATGGCGTGGTCGCCGGGGTTGGCGATGGGGCCGGGAGGCAGGCCCGTGTGCATGTAGGTGTTGTAGGGCGACTTGCTCTGCAGGTCCTCGTTGGTGGCGGAGATGCCGTACTTGTTCAGCCCGTACATCACCGTGCTGTCCATCTCGAGCTTGCGGTTGGTGTCGAGACGGTTGTAGATGACGCGGGCCACCTTCGGCATGTCCTGGAGGTTGCCGGACTCGGCCTGGACGATGCTGGCGATCGTCATGATCTCGTGGGGCGTGTGACCGAGGCCCTTGGCCGCCGACTTCAGCCCGTCCTTCTCCGCGGTCTGGTTGAAGCGGTCGACCATCGCGGTCAGGATGTCCGCCGCGGTCATCTTGGGGGTGATGTCGTAGGTGGCGGGGAAGGCGTAGCCCTCCAGGCGGCCCTTGGCGTAGCCGGGCAGGCCGAGCGCCTTGACGTTCTTGGAGGCCTGCTGGAAGTCCTTGAGCGGCTTGCCCGTCTCCTTCGCGAGCGTCGTCAGGGTGTCCGACAGGCGCAGGCCCTCCTTGAGGGTCACCCGCTCCAGCAGCCGCAGGGTCGGGTCGAGCAGCTTGACGGCCGCCGCCGCGGACATCTGCTTGCGCATGCGGTACTCGCCGGGCTGCAGCGAGGAGCTCTTGCCCGCGTCGGCGACGGCGCCGGTGAAGGTCCTGGCGCTCTTGACCACGCCCTGCTTCTCCAGGGTCTGCGCGACGTCGGAGGCGGTCTGCCCGTCCTTGATCTCCACGACGACCTCGCCGGCGCCCTCGCCGGTGTAGTCCTCGGGGGTCATCACACCGCGCAGCCAGGTGTAGCCGTAGAAGCCCGCCGCGCCTATGCCGCCCAGCAGGACGATGACCGCGAGCATCGGGGCGAGGAACCCTCCCCGGTTGCGGCGCCGTCTGCGGCGGCGGCCGCGTCGCCCCGAGGGCGCGCGGGAGCCGCGCCGTGACCCGTCGTCGTCCTCGGCGCCGACCAGAAAGTCCATATCGAGCCCGTTCATAGATGCGCTGGCCAATCTCCCGGTAGGGACGGCCTGGCGTCAAGCGGGTCTGCCAAACCGAGGGGGGACCCCGGAGCCGACACCGCGGTTCGCCTGGCGCCTTCGCGCGAGCCATCGATGTGGACCGCCGCATGCCGCGAAACGGGGGGTATTCCGCCGGACATCAACGCGTCCCGAGGTATCTGTTCAGCTGTTCCCGGTATCTCACAAACTCACTCTCTTTGTCAGTGAATTTCGTGATTCTATGCTCCGGATCCATGGCGACAAACCATAGCCAATCACCTTGACCTGGCCGCTGGACAGCTCTCAGTGCCTTCTCCTCGGGATTTTCCGCAGATCCGAGCGGCGGACCCAACCTCGGACAGACGACGTACGGAGGCCTCACCCCCGCGCCCCTCGACCGCGAGCGGCTCACCGCACGGTCCCACCGCTCGGCTCCCCGCCGGACGGCCCTCCCGGCGGCTCGACGGGCCTGCCCGGCGGCCTGCCGGTGGCGCGCTCACTGTCCAGGGCCGCCTGGAGCAGCACGACGGCCGCCGCCTGGTCGACCACGCCGCGCTGGTTCCTGGCCTTGACCCCGCTGGCCCGCAGGCCCTGCTGGGCGGTGACCGTGGTCAGCCGCTCGTCGAAAAGACACACCGGGACGGGAACGACCCGCGACGAGAGACGGACGGCGAACTCGCGTGCCGCCTCGGCCGCCTGTCCCTCACGCCCGGACAGCGAGGTGGGCAGGCCGACCACGATCTCGACGACCTCGTACTCGGCCGCGATCTCCGCGAGCCGGTCCAGGTCGCCCCTGCCGCGCCGTACGGTCTCCACCGGCGTGGCCAGCAATCCGGAGGGATCGCTGCGAGCCACGCCGATGCGGACCGAGCCGACGTCGACGCCAAGTCGAATGCCGCTTCTCATCATCATTGCCTCCGCCTTGCGAGCCGTGTCCGACTCGCAAGGCGTCGTCGACCGCTCAGACGAGCGTCTGGCCGATCGCCTGCTCGACGGCGCCCAGCGCGTCGCCGATCGCCTCGGGACGGACACCGCCGCCCTGGGCGACGTCGTCCTTGCCGCCTCCGCCGCCGCCGAGCGCCTTGGCCGCCACGCCGACGAGCCTGCCGGCCTTCAGCCCGCGCTCGCGTCCCGCCTCGTTGACCACGGCGACGACGACCGGCCGGTCGGCGGGAACACCCGCGACGACGACGACCGCGGCGCGGTCGCTCGGGAACCTGCCACGCACGTCAAGGGCGAGCTTACGCAGATCGTCGGGAGAGGTTCCATCAGGCGCGCGGTGCGTCACGACCGAGACTCCGTCCAGGTCACGGGCCCCGGCGGCCATCTCACCCGCCAGGGCGAGAACCTGGGCCGAACGCAGCCGCTCCAGCTCCTTCTCCGCGGTGCGCAGCCGGGTGACGATGCCCTCGATCCGCTCGGGCAGCTCCTCCCTGCGGGCCTTGAGCTGCTCGGAGAGCTGGGCGACGAGCACGCTCTCACGGGCCAGGAAGCGGAAGGCGTCCAGCCCGACCAGGGCCTCGACCCGGCGCACGCCCGCGCCGATCGAGGCCTCGCCCAGCACCTTGACCAGGCCGAGCTGGCCGGAGTTCGCGACGTGGGTGCCGCCGCAGAGCTCACGGGAGTAGTCGCCGACCTCGACGATGCGGACGGTCTCGCCGTACTTCTCGCCGAACAGCGCCAGCGCGCCCATCGCCCTGGCCTCGGCCTGGGAGGTGTGGAAGGCGTTGACCTTGAGGTCGTTGATCAGGACGGCGTTGACCTCGTCCTCGACGTCGCGCAGCACGCTGGGGGGGACGGCGCCCGCCGCGGTGAAGTCGAAGCGGAAGCGGCCCGGCGAGTTCTCCGAGCCCGCCTGCGCGGCCGTCTCGCCCAGCGCGTTGCGGAAGCCCCGGTGCACGAGGTGGGTCGCGGTGTGGCTGCGGGAGATGGCGCGGCGACGCTCGACGTCGATCTCGGCCTGGGCCTGGTCGCCGACCCGGATCTCGCCGCCGCGGACCTTGCCGCGATGCACGACGACGCCCGCGACCGGGGACTGCACGTCGACGATCTCGACCTCGGCCTCTCCGGTGCGGATGACGCCCTGGTCGGCGAGCTGGCCGCCGCCCTCGGCGTAGAACGGCGTACGGCTCAGCACGACCTCGACGGAGGAGCCCGCGCCGGCGGCGGGGACCGGAAGCCCGTCGACGAGAAGGCCGATGACCTCGGACTCGGCGGTCACGTGGTCGTAGCCGAGGAACTCGACCCTGCCGGTCTTCTCCAGGATCTGGCCGAAGACCGAGATGTCGGCGTTGCCGGTCTTCTTGGCGGCGGCGTCGGCCTTGGCCATCTCGCGCTGCTTCTTCATCAAGCGGCGGAAGCCCTCTTCGTCGACCTTGAGGCCCTGCTCGGAGGCCATCTCCAGGGTCAGGTCGATCGGGAAGCCGTAGGTGTCGTGGAGCTGGAAGGCCTGGTCGCCGGCGAGCGTGCCCTGCCCCTTGCGCTTGACCTCCTCGACGGCCGCGTCGAAGATCGCGGTGCCGGTGCGCAGAGTGCCGAGGAAGGAGGCCTCCTCGGCGTCGATGACGCCGTGGATCTGCGGGGCGTCGGCCTTGAGCTCGGGGTACAGCTCACCCATCACGTCGATGGTCACCGCGGTCAGCTCGTGCATGTAGCGCTGCTCGCCGGAGCCCAGCAGCCGCAGGTTGCGGATGGCACGGCGCAGGATGCGCCGCAGCACGTAGCCCCGGCCCTCGTTGGAGGGCAGCACGCCGTCGGCGACGAGCATCACGCCGGTGCGGACGTGGTCGGCCACGACGCGCAGCGAGACGTCGGCGCGCTCGTCACGGCCGTAGCGCGTCCTGGTGAGCTCGGCGGCCCGGTCGAGGATCTTGTAGGTGGTGTCGATCTCGTAGATGTTGTCGACGCCCTGCAGGATCGCCGCCATGCGCTCCAGGCCCATGCCGGTGTCGACGTTCTTGGCGGGCAGCTCGCCGAGGATCGGGTAGTCCTCCTTGCCGCCGCCCGCACCGCGCTCGAACTGCATGAAGACGTTGTTCCACACCTCGAGGTAGCGGTTCTCGTCCGCGATCGGCCCGCCGTCGCGGCCGTACTCGGGCCCGCGGTCGTAGTAGATCTCGGTGCAGGGGCCGCACGGTCCCGGCACGCCCATCGACCAGTAGTTGTCGGCCATGCCGCGGCGCTGGATGCGCTCGACGGGGACGCCGACCTTCTTGTGCCAGATGTCGAAGGACTCGTCGTCGTCGTGGTAGACGGTGACCCAGAGCCGCTCCTCCGGGAAGCCGAACCCGCCCTCGGACTCCGGCTTGGTCAGCAGCTCCCACGCGAGCGGGATCGCCTGCTCCTTGAAGTAGTCGCCGAAGGAGAAGTTGCCGAGCATCTGGAAGAACGTGGCGTGCCTGGTGGTCTTGCCGACCTCGTCGATGTCAGGGGTGCGCACGCACTTCTGGACGCTGGCGGCCCGGTTGTACGGCGGTTTCTGCTGACCCAGGAAGTAGGGCTTGAACGGCACCATGCCCGCGGGGACCAGGAGCAGCGTCGGGTCCTCGGCGATGAGGCTGGCCGAGGGCACGACGGTGTGCCCACGCTCCTCGAAGAAGCGCAGGAAGCGGCGGGCGATCTCTGCCGACTCCATGTCAGCGGCCATCCTTTACGTGGTAGTTATGGGTGTTTTCAACAGTGTCGAGTCCGAACCTCGAGCGCAACTCGGTTTCCCGCTGGGCCGCGCCGTCCAGGGCGTCGCCCGCGAAGTCGCGCACCTGCTCCAGGACCCCGGCCGCACCGCGCGCCGCGCGGCGGGCCATGTGGTTCGGATGCAGTGACTGCAGCTTACGCATCGTCCAGACCGCGCCGAACGCGCCCAGGGAGATGTAGAAGAGCCTGCGGATCATCGCCGCCGCCCCTCGAGCACCCGGGGAGCCCGCCTGCCCTGCCTGCGGGAGGAAAGAGCCTGCCTGACACCGTGGCTGAGCGCGGCGAGCTTGATCAGCGGCCCGGTGACCAGGGTCTGGGTGACGTCGCTGACCTTGGCGGCATGCCCGCTGACCTGCTTGACGTCCCGGGCGATGGCTTCGACCGCGACCAGCTGGCGGTTGGTCTCGCCAACGGTGGCGGTGACGTCCTCCAGCAGCGGCACGACGCGTTCGCCCAGCTCGGAGACCATCTTGGTGGTCTCGGTGAGCAGCCTGGCCAGCTTGACCAGGGCGACGGCCAGGAAGCAGACAAGGATCGCCCAGGCCATCGCGACGATCAGCCCGGCGACCTCTCCTGCGGTAAGCATGCGCCGATCTCCTCAGTTGACCCGGCTGGAACAGGCAAGACCCTACCGCTTCTCGCGCCGCTTCCCCGGCATACCGTGTCACGGCAGGCCATCCGTCCTGCTCCGGCCCGCGCGGGGCCGCCGGCCACCCGAACCCGGGCCGTCGGCCGCGCGGTCCCAGGCTATTGGCCGCGCAGGAAGGCGCGGATCCTGGACCAGCGGTCGGCGAAAGCGGCCTCCGCGCCGTGCCGGGTCGGCTGGTAGTAGCGGCGGTCCCTGAGCTCCGCCGGGGCGTAGTCCTGGCGCACCAGGCCGTGCTCGAAGTCGTGGGGGTACTTGTAGCCCTTGCCGTGGCCGAGCTTGCGGGCTCCCGGATAGTGCGCGTCGCGCAGGTGGTCGGGGACATGGCCGATGTTGCCGCGCCGTACGTCCTCGGCGGCCGCGCCGATGGCGGTGATCACCGCGTTGGACTTGGGGGCGAGCGCGCAGTGGATGACGGCCTGGGCGAGGTTCAGCCGCCCCTCGGGCAGGCCGATGAACTCGACCGCCTGCGCCGCGGCCACCGCGACCTGCAGGCACGTGGGGTCGGCCATGCCGACGTCCTCCGAGGCGAAGATGACGATCCTGCGGGCGATGAACCGGGGGTCCTCCCCCGCCTCGATCATGCGTGCCAGGTAGTGCAGCGCGGCGTCGGCGTCGGAGCCCCGCATGCTCTTGATGAAGCCGCTGATCACGTCGTAGTGCTGGTCGCCCTGGCGGTCGTAGCGGACGGCCGCCTTGTCGACCGCGCGCTCGACCGCCTCGACGGTGATCTCCCCGTCGGAGATCAGCGCGGCGGCCTCCAGGTAGGTGAGGGACCTGCGGGCGTCTCCCCCGGCCAGCCGTACGAGGTGCTCGGCGGCCTCGGGCGCGAGCCGCGCCTTCCCGTCCAGGCCCCGGGGGTCGGCCACGGCGCGCTCCAGCACGCCGCGGATGTCGTCCTCGGACAGCGACTCCAGCGTCAGCAGCAGCGAGCGGGACAGCAGCGGCGAGATGACGGAGAAGAACGGGTTCTCCGTCGTGGCCCCGATGAAGGTGACCCAGCGGTTCTCGACCGCGGGCAGCAGGGCGTCCTGCTGGGCCTTGTTGAAGCGGTGCACCTCGTCCACGAACAGCACCGTCTGACGCCCTGACATGCCCAGCTCACGGCGGGCCTGCTCGATGGCCGCGCGGACCTCCTTGACGCCCGCGGACACCGCGGAGACCTCGACGAAGCGGCGCTTGGTGACGCCCGCGACCACGTAGGCCAGGGTGGTCTTGCCGGTGCCGGGCGGCCCCCACAGGAACAGTGACATCGGGGCCTCCGCCTCGACGAGCCTGCGCAGCGGCGTGCCGGGCCCCAGGAGGTGACGCTGGCCGATCACCTCGTCCAGACCACGCGGGCGCATCCGCACCGCCAGGGGCTCATGACCGCGATGGGCCTCTTCAGCGGCCGAGTCGAACAGGCTGTCCACGATCAGACAGTACCCTCGGCGTCCGCGGCCCGGATCCACGGTGTCCGGCCGTGAGGCGTCCGCCTGGGGCTCAGCTCCCCCAGACGGCCACGGCACCGCTGTGGCCCGCACGCAGCACGTAGTAGCCGGCGACGACGGCCAGGATCACGGTGAGCGCCGACAGGGCCGTCCCGACCGGCTTGGGGAAACGGTCGGCGCGCGAGACGTAGACGAGCCCCAGCGAGACCAGGCCCAGGGCGAGGGCGCCGAGCAGCAGCGGGGTCGCGAAGCTCTCGTGCTCGGCGATGCGCTGACCGAGCTGCCCGTCGACCGAGGAGAAGCGTCCGTGCAGGAGCGCCTCGCCGCTCTGCCTGGCCGCGAACACCGCCACGGGAACGATCACCGCGAGCGGCGCCACCGCCCAGGCGAGCATGGGACGCGTCCGCGCGGCCAGGGCGTACACGGCGGCCAGTACCGCCAGCAGCGGCGTCAGGACCACGGCGGCATGGATGATCAGGGGGTGGGAGGGCAGGCCCAGGATCTCATCGAACATACGGCGGCTCCGGTCGTGCGCGGCTCATCGGATTCTCAACGTCGAACAGGAATTCTCACCGCGAACGCCACCTGGAGCGTGCCAGGTCACCCGCGTGTTTCCCTCCTGTCCCATCCGGCGGATTCTGTCACTTACATCCAGCACACGCCGAGGCCGGTACGCTTTCGCCCAGTTGATAGTCATGAAACGGTAATCCTGGAGGACGTAGCGGTGAGCGGTGAGGACCGCCAGAGCCAGCTGGCTCGGGAGCACAAAGAGCGACAGGCCCAGCGTGCCGAGCAGGCAACCAAGCCGAAGCGGAACGTCTTCATCGGAGCTGCCATCGCGGTGGTCGTCGTCGGCGGAGGCCTGTTCGCCGCCACCACGCTTCTCGGCGGAAACGCCAACACCAAGAACGTCTCCGCCACCAGCTCACCGGCTCCGGACCCCTCGGGGACCACCGGTCTGCAGCAGCCGTCACCGACGCCGTCGCAGCCCTCCGCGGCCGAACTGGCCAAGCTGACCTGCTCCTACCGCAAGGACACCAGCGGCAGCCCGGCGAAGTTCGTGGGCATGCCGCCCGCCAAGCCCAACCTGAAGCTCAAGACGATGACGATCACCACCAACCACGGTGACATCGTGATCGACCTCGCAACGGCCCAGGCCCCCTGCGCGGTGAACTCCTTCGCCTTCCTCGCCAGGAAGAACTTCTTCGACAACACCAAGTGCCACCGCCTCGCCACCCCGGAGAACTCCGGGCTCGGGCTGCTGCAGTGCGGCGACCCGCAGGCCAAGGCCGACGGCAAGAACCCCACCGACGGCCAGGGCAGCTCGGGATACGTCTTCAACGACGAGAACCTCGGCGGCATGGCGTACAGCAAGGGAACGGTCGCGCTGGCCCAGGCGGCGGAGGCCTCCAACCAGAACGGCAGCCAGTTCTGGATCTCGCTGTCGGACGAGACCAACCAGCTGCAGCCGGACTACACGCCGTTCGGCGTCGTCTCCAAGGGCATGGACATCCTCGAGAAGGTCTACCAGGGCGGATGGATCACCAATCCCGACGACATCACCGGTGACGGCGGCTCGAACGCCCCCAAGATCCCGGTGATCATCAAGGACGTGCGGCTCTCCTAGAGGCTCCCGGAGAGATTCCCCGCGAACGCCGGGGCGGTCGGCCGACCGCCCCGGCGTTCCCTTTTCCGCCGGACTCCCCGCGACTCCCGGCCCGAGCCCGTACGGCGGCGCGGACGCCCGCGGTCCCGCGCACGGCGAAGCACTCGACGATCTCCGGAGCCAGACTGGGGAGAAGGACTCATGATCCATCTCACCGAGGGGCGCCCATGCCGGAGAAGCTGTCTTTCGAGTTCCTGCTGGACCCGGAGTTCAGCAGGAACCCCTACGCCGCCTACGCCGAGCTCAGGAGGAGCGGCCCGGTCCACGCGGTCGACTTCCCGCCCGGCATGGCCGCCTTCCTTGTGATCGACCACGAGCACGGCCGTCCCGCGCTCAACGACCCCCGGCTCGCCAAGAGCATCGCCATGGCCCCCGAGCGGTTCCGCGAGCGCGTCATGTCCAGCAATCCGGCGCTCGCCCACAACCTGCTCAACAGCGATCCCCCGGACCACACCCGGCTGCGCCGCCTGGTCTCCAAGGCCTTCACCCCCCGGCGGGTCGAGGGCCTGCGTCCCCGGATACAGGAGATCACCGACGAACTCGTCGACGCGATGGCCGCCAGGGGCGAGGCCGACCTGATCGACGACTTCGCCTTCCCCCTGCCGATCACCGTGATCTGCGAACTGCTCGGCGTGCCCTCACAGGACCGCGACACCTTCCGCGACTGGTCCGGCACGCTGGTCAGCCCGGCGCTCGACGAGGGGCAGGTCAGGCGCCGCCAGGAGGTGAACCTCGCCATCCGGGCCTACTTCTCCGAGATCATCGCCGAACGCCGCGCCGCGCCGCGGGACGACCTGATCAGCGCGCTGGTCGCCGCCCGTGACGACGACGAGCTGCTCGACGACCAGGAACTGCTCGCCACCCTCACGCTGCTGCTGATCGCCGGGCACGAGACCACGGTGAACCTGATCGGCAACGGCATGCTCGCGCTGCTGAACAACCCCGGCCAGCTGCGGCTGCTGCTCGACAGTCCGGAGCTGCTGCCGTCGGCGGTCGAGGAGCTCCTGCGCTACGACGGCCCCGTCGAGCGGGCCACGTTCCGCTTCGCCGCCGAGGACCTCGAGATCGCGGGCGTCCCCGTCCCCAGGGGCGCGCTGGTCCACATCTCCCTCGGCGCGGCAGGCCGCGACCCCGAGGCCTTCGACGCCCCCGACACCCTGGACATCGCACGGACGGACAACCGTCATGTGGCGTTCGGCCACGGCATCCACTTCTGCCTGGGGGCGCCGCTGGCCAGGCTCGAGGCCCAGATCGCCTTCGGAACGCTGCTGGGCCGTCTGCCGGGCGTCCGGCTCGCCTGCCCGCCCGGCGAGGTCGTCTGGCACCGGCACGGCTCGCTGGTCCGCGGGCTGCGCTCGCTGCCGGTCCGCTTCTAGGGCTCTTCGGGCCCGTGCGTGGCGCGGCCCCCGGGACGGTGTCCCGGGGGCCGCGTGGGTGTCGCTCAGGCCTCCGCCTGCACGCCCGTCCCCCGCCAGGCGGGGCGCCGGGCGCTCAGGCCGGTCCTCGGTCCCGGGTCAGGCCTCGGCCTTGGGCTTGGCGTCGACGCCCGCCTCCTTGCGCTGCTCACCCGTGATCGGGGTGGGCGCGCCGGTCAGCGGGTCGAAGCCCGAGGCCGTCTTCGGGAAGGCGATGACGTCCCGGATGGAGTCGCCGCCCGCCAGGAGCATGCAGACCCGGTCCCAGCCGTAGGCGATGCCGCCGTGCGGCGGCGGGCCGTACTTGAACGCCTCGAGCAGGAAGCCGAACTTGTTCTCCGCCTCCTCCTTGGAGATGCCGAGCACGTCGAAGACGCGCTGCTGCATCTCGGCCCGGTGGATACGGATCGAGCCCCCGCCGATCTCCATGCCGTTGCAGACCATGTCGTAGGCGTAGGCGAGGGCCTCGCCCGGGTGGTCCTGGAAGGTGTCGGCCCACTCGGGCTTGGGCCCGGTGAACGGGTGGTGGACCGCGGTCCAGCCGCCCTCGCCGTCCTCCTCGAACATGGGCGCGTCGACGACCCACAGGAAGTTCCACGCCGTCTCGTCGATCAGGCCGCAGCGGCGGCCGATCTCCAGGCGCGCCGCGCCGAGCAGGTCGCGGGAGGCGGAGGACGTGCCGGCGGCGAAGAAGATCGCGTCACCGGGCGCGGCGCCCGCCTTCGCCGCCAGACCGGCGGTCTCGCTCTCCGACAGGTTCTTGGCGACCGGGCCGCCGAGCGTGCCGTCCTCGCCGACGAGGACGTAGGCCAGGCCCTTGGCCCCGCGGGACTTGGCCCACTCCTGCCAGCCGTCGAGCTCCTTGCGGGTCTGCGAGGCGCCGCCCGGCATGACCACGGCGCCGACGTACGGGGCCTGGAAGACGCGGAAGGTGGTCTCGGCGAAGAACTCGGTCATCTCGACCAGCTCCTGGCCGAAGCGCAGGTCGGGCTTGTCGGAGCCGTAGCGGGACATGGCCTCGGCGTAGGTCATCCGGGGCAGCGGCGTCGGCAGCTCGTAGCCGATCGTCTCCTTCCAGATGCGGCCGATCAGCGCCTCGCCCAGCGCGATGACGTCGTCCTGGTCGACGAAGGACATCTCAACGTCGATCTGGGTGAACTCGGGCTGCCGGTCGGCGCGCAGGTCCTCGTCGCGGAAGCAGCGGGCGAGCTGGTAGTAGCGCTCCATGCCGGCGACCATGAGGAGCTGCTTGAACAGCTGCGGCGACTGCGGCAGGGCGTACCAGCTGCCGGGCTGGAGCCTGACCGGCACCAGGAAGTCGCGGGCGCCCTCCGGAGTGGAACGGGTGAGCGTGGGGGTCTCGATGTAGTTGAACCCGTGCTCGTTCATCACCTCGTGGGCCAGGTAGGTGGCCCTGGAGCGGATCCGCATGGCCTGGGCGACCTGCTGGCGGCGGATGTCGAGGTAGCGGTACTTCAGGCGGGCCTCCTCCGAGACCCCGGTGCTGCCCTCGATCGGGAACGGCAGCGGCGCGGACTCGCTGAGCACCTCGACCTCGGAGGCGACGACCTCGATCGCGCCGGTCGGCAGCTCCGGGTTCTCGTTGCCCTCGGGGCGGACCCGCACCTCTCCGACGACCTTGACGCAGTACTCCGCGCGCAGACCGTGCGCGTCGTCCTCCTCGCGGAAGACCACCTGGGAGGAGCCCGAGGCGTCACGCAGGTCGATGAAGACCACGCCGCCGTGGTCACGACGGCGCGCCACCCAGCCCGCCAGCGTCACCCGCTGGCCCGCGTGCTCCTTGCGCAGTGATCCCGCTTCGTGCGTGCGGATCATTTGTTCAGTCTCTCCTTCAAGGTCGTGACGATCTCGGCGAGCGGTACGGCGCTCTGGTCGCCGCTGACCAGGTCCTTGACCTGGGCGGCCCCGGCGGCGATGTCCCGCTCGCCGAGGATCACGGCGTAGCTCGCCCCCGACCGGTCGGCGCCCTTCATGGCGGACTTGACGCCCCTGCCGCCGAACGACATGTCGGCGTCGAGCCCCGCCCGGCGCAGCTCGGTCACGAGCAGGAACATCCGGCGGCGTGCCTCCTCACCCAGCGGCACACCGTACACCTGGACACGCGACTCGGCCGCCTCGTCGTCGAGCAACCCCTCGGCCTCCATCGCCAGGAGCGTCCTGTCGACGCCGAGCGCCCAGCCGACGCTGGGCAGCGCGGGGCCGCCGAGCATCTCGCTCAGCCCGTCGTAACGACCGCCGCCGCCGACCGCGGACTGCGAGCCGAGGCCGTCGTGGACGAACTCGAACGTGGTGCGCGTGTAGTAGTCCAGGCCGCGGACCAGCCTCGGGTCGTCGGTGTAGGCGACGCCGGAGGCGGTCAGCAGCGAGCGGACCTCCTCGTGGTAGGCCTTGCACTCCTCGCACAGGTGGTCGACCACCAGCGGGGCCTCCGCGAGCTGGGCCTGCACCTCGGGGCGCTTGTCGTCGAGCACGCGCAACGGGTTGATCTCGATCCTGTCCCGGGTGGCCTCGTCGAGGTCGAGCCCGCGCAGGAAGTCCTGCAGCGCGGCGCGGTAGACGGGACGGCACCGCCTGTCGCCCAGCGTGTTGAGCAGCAGCCTGACGCCGGTCAGCCCCAGCCCGGCGTAGCCGTCGGCGGCCAGGAGGATCAGCTCGGCGTCCAGGGCCGGGTCCTCGGAGCCGAGGGCCTCCGCGCCGACCTGCCAGAAGTGGCGGTAGCGGCCCTTCTGGGCCCGCTCGTAGCGGAACTGGCTTCCGGAGTACCACAGCTTCACCGGAAGCTGGCCGTTGTGCAGGCCGTGCTGGAGGACGGCCCGCACGACCGACGCGGTCCCCTCAGGGCGCAGCGTGATCGAGCGGCCGCCCTTGTCCTCGAAGGTGTACATCTCCTTGGAGACGATGTCGGTCGACTCCCCGACGCCGCGCACGAACAGCGCGGTGTCCTCGAAGACCGGTGTCTCGATGTAGCCGTAGCCCGCGCGCCTGGCGGGGGCGGTCAGCGCCTCGCGCACGGCGAGCGCCCGCTCGGAGCGCGGCGGGAGCCAGTCAAAGGTGCCCTTCGGCGCCTGCAGAGTCATCTTCTAAAGTCCCCTGGTGGGACCGGCGTACGGCGCCGCCTCCGCCAAATACGGATTGGTTGCGCGCTCGCGGCCGATCGTGGTCTGTGGTCCGTGCCCCGGCAGGACCACCGTGTCCTCCGGCAGCGGCAGGCACTTGGTGGCCAGGCTGCGCAGGATGGTCGGGTAGTCGCCGCCGGGAAGGTCTGTGCGGCCGATGGAGCCGGCGAACAGCAGGTCGCCCGAGAACATCACGTCGGGGATCTCCTCCGTGCGGGGCAGCCTGAACGTCACCGACCCCCTGGTATGGCCGGGGGTGTGGTCGACCGTGAGCTCCATGCCCGCCAGGCGCAGCACCTCGCCGTCGGCGAGCTCGCGCACGTCGTCGGGCTCGGTGAAGGTCAGCCCGCCGAACAACTGCTGCCGGGTCGCCAGTGACAGTCCCTTCGCCGGGTCGGAGAGCAGCTCGCGGTCCTCCGGGTGGATCCAGGCGGGGACGTCGCGCGCTCCGCAGACGGGCGCGACCGACCACATGTGGTCGATGTGCCCGTGGGTGACCAGCACGGCGACCGGCTTGAGGCGATGCTCGCGCAGCACGTCGTCCAGGTCGTCGACGGCGTTCTGGCCGGGATCGACGATGACGCACTCCTCGCCCGCGGCGGGAGCGACGACGTAGCAGTTGGTCTGAAACGACCCTGCGGGAAAGCCGGCGATGAGCATCTGCCTCAGCTGATCTCGTCAAGAAAACGGATGGGAATGTAACCGAAGGGTACCGGTGCGGGTCGGCGGGCTGCGAACCATTACCCATTGGCCGATACGATTCGCCCACCTCAATAAGTAATACTCCGGCACTCGGGAGGGCGAAGCGGTGAGCGGCAAGGACCGCCAGAAGCAGCTGGCGCGCGAGCACTACGAGCGGCAGACCCAGCGGCGTATCGAGCGTGAGGCCAAGGCGAAGCGCAATGCGATCATCGGCACCAGTGTGGCCGTCGTGGTGGTCGTGGGCGGTGTGATCGCCGCGACGACCCTGCTCGGAGGCAACGACCCGTCGTCGGCCACGGTCACGCCGACCGCCCAGGACGCGCAGGCCACCCCGTCTCAGACGAGCACCGAGGCCCAGCCGGCGGCCTTCGACCCGGCCGCCGGCACCTGCGGCTACGTCGCGGACGCCTCGGGTGGCCCGGCCAAGAACGTCGGCCTGCCTCCGGCCAAGGTCGACACCACGCCCAAGACGATGACGCTGAAGACCAACCAGGGCGACATCGTCATCGCCGTCTCGGCGGAGAAGACGCCCTGCACGGTCAACTCCTTCGCCTTCCTGGCCAAGAAGAAGTACTTCAACGGCTCCAAGTGTCACCGGCTCGGCTCCGACCAGTTCCCGATGCTGCAGTGCGGCGACCCGCTGGCCAAGGCCGACGGCAAGAGCCAGACCGACGGCCAGGGCGGCCCGGGGTACCGTTTCGTCAACGAGAACCTCAAGGACGCGAAGTACACCCGGGGCGTCGTGGCCATGGCCAACAGCGGCCCCGACACCAACGGCAGCCAGTTCTTCCTCGTGTACGGCGACGCCCAGCTCCCCCCGGACTACACCCCGTTCGGTACGGTCACCAAGGGGCTGGAGATCCTGGACAAGGTGAACAAGGGCGGCGTCATCACCCCGGGGCAGGACGGCACCGGAGCCCCGAAGGAAACCCTGGAAATCAAAGACGTGACAATATCCGGCAAGAGCTGACGTAATACAACCAAGAGGCGGTTAGCCTCGAAAGGCTGATGAAAGTGCGGGAGGACACGGTGAGCACCGACCCGTGGGGCCGGGTAGACGACGACGGCACCGTCTACGTACGTACGGCTGAGGGAGAACGGGCCGTCGGGTCCTGGCAGGCCGGCGAACCGGAAGAGGCGCTTGCCTACTTCCATCGCAAGTTCGACGAGCTGGCCGGACAGGTCACGTTGCTGGAGCAGCGGGTCCGCGGCACCGATCTGCCGCCCGCCCAGGCAGAGGCGACCATCGTCAAGCTGCGCGAGGCGATCACCGACGCGCACGCGGTGGGCGACCTCGACGCGCTGCTGGGCCGGCTGAACGCCCTCGCGGAGCTGGTCGCCCAGCGCCGCGAGGAGGTCAAGGCCGCCCGCGACGTGGCCCGCGCCGAGGCCAAGGGCGTCAAGGAGCGGATCGTCGCGGAGGCCGAGCGCATCGCGGACGACACCACCCACTGGAAGACGGGCGGGGAGCGACTGCGCCAGCTCGTCGAGGAGTGGAAGGCCGCCGAGCGCATCGACCGGGTCACGGAGGCGGCGCTGTGGAAGCGCCTGTCCGCGGCCCGTACGGCTTTCGCCAAGCGCCGCAAGGCCTACTTCGCCGGGCTGGACGAGCAGCGAGAGGGGGTGCGCTCCTCCAAGGAGCGCATCGTCGTCGAGGCCGAGGCGCTGGCCTCCTCGACCGACTGGGGCGCGACGGCGTCGGCCTACCGCGAGCTGATGCAGCAGTGGAAGTCGGCGGGCCGGGCGTCCCGTGAGGTCGAGGACGAGCTCTGGAGCCGCTTCAAGGGCGCCCAGGACCAGTTCTTCCAGGCCCGTTCGGCGGTCTTCGCCGAGCGCGACGCCTCACTCGCGGCCAACGCCGAGGTCAAGGAGCAGCTCCTGGCCGAAGCCGAGAAGATCGTCCCGGTCTCCGACGCCCGCTCCGCCAGGACCGCGCTGCGCGGCATCCTGGAGCGGTGGGAGGCCGCCGGTCCGGTCCCGCGCGAGCAGCGTGACCGGCTCGAGGGCGGGCTTCGCAAGATCGACGACGCGGTCCGCAAGGCCGAGGAGGCGGAGTGGAAGCGCTCCAACCCCGAGGCACGCGCCCGCGCCCAGAACACGGTCGACCAGCTCCGCAAGTCGATCGAGCAGCTGGAGACCCGCCTCGCCAAGGCCCGGTCCGCGGGTAAGGACAAGGACGCCAAGGACGCGGAGGAGGCTCTGACCGCCCGCCGTTCCTGGCTCGAGGAGGCCGAGCGCACGCTCGCCGAGTTCTCCTGACCCACCGGTCGTGAAAAAAAGGGGGGCGCGCCCGTACGGGCGCGCCCCCTTTCACGCTCTCCGCCGCGGGCCCGCTCCCCGGTCGGGAACGGGCCCTGCGGGGTCAGGAGCCCGCGCCGCTGACCCGGTAGACGTCGTAGACGCCCTGGACGTTGCGGACGGCCTTCAGGACGTGGCCCAGATGCTTGGGGTCGCCCATCTCGAAGGTGAACTTGCTGATCGCCACCCGGTCCCTGGACGTCGTCACCGACGCGGACAGGATGTTGACGTGCTGGTCGGACAGGGTCCTGGTCACGTCGGACAGCAGACGTGGCCGGTCGAGCGCCTCGACCTGGAGCGCGACCAGGAACACCGAGTCCTCCGCCGCCGACCAGGCGACCTCGACCAGGCGGTCGGGCTCGGACCTCAGCTGCTCGATGTTGGGACAGTTGGTGCGGTGCACCGAGACCCCGTGACCACGGGTGACGAAGCCGATGATCTCGTCACCGGGCACGGGGGTGCAGCAGCGCGACAGCCGCACCCAGACGTCCGAGTCGCCGGCCACCACCACGCCCGCGCCGCCGCTGCCCCGGGGGCGCCCCCGCAGCTTCGTCGGCACGGAGGCCTCGGCGATGTCCTCCTCCGCGCCCTCCACTCCCCCGATGGAGTGCACCAGCTTCTGCACGACCGCCTGGGCGGCTATGTGGCCCTCTCCGACGGCCGCGTAGAGCGCCGAGACATCGGGGTAGCGCAGGTCCCTGGCGAGCGCCAGAAGGGACTCTCCGGACATCAGGCGCTGCAGGGGGAGGCCCTGCTTGCGCATCGCCCTGCCGATGGCCTCCTTGCCCGCCTCGATCGCGGTCTCGCGGCGCTCCTTGGAGAACCACTGCCGGATCTTGTTGCGGGCCCGGCCCGACTTGACGAACTTCAGCCAGTCGCGCGAAGGGCCCGCGTCCGGCGACTTGGAGGTGAAGATCTCCACGGTGTCGCCGTTGCCGAGGCGCGACTCCAGCGGCACCAGGCGGCCGTTGACCCTGGCGCCGATGCAGCGGTGGCCGACCTCGGTGTGCACGGCGTAGGCGAAGTCGACGGACGTCGCCCCCTCGGGGAGGGCGATCACCTGCCCCCTGGGCGTGAAGACGTACACCTCGGAGACCGACAGGTCGAACCTCAGCGACTCCAGGAACTCTCCCGGGTCCGCGGTCTCCTTCTGCCAGTCGAGGAGCTGGCGGAGCCAGGCCATGTCGCTGGCCGGCTTCAGCTTCGCCCCGGGAGGCCCCGAGGTGGTCATGTCCTCCTTGTACTTCCAGTGCGCCGCCACGCCGTACTCGGCCCTGTGGTGCATGCCGTGGGTGCGGATCTGCAGCTCGACGGGCTTGCCCTCGGGCCCGATGACCGTGGTGTGCAGCGACTGGTACATGTTGAACTTGGGCATCGCGATGTAGTCCTTGAACCGGCCCGGCACCGGGTTCCATCGCGCGTGAATCGTTCCCAGGGCGGCGTAGCAGTCACGGACCGTGTCGACCAGCACCCGGATGCCGACCAGGTCGTAGATGTCGTCGAAGGCGACGTCCCTGGCGATCATCTTCTGGTAGACCGAGTAGTAGTGCTTGGGGCGTCCCTTGACCACCGCGCGGATCTTGGCCTCGCGCAGGTCCCCTGAGACCTTCTCGATGACCTCCTGCAGGAACAGGTCCCTGCGCGGGGCCCGCTCGGACACCATGCGGGCGATCTCGTCGTATCGCTTGGGGTAGAGCATGGCGAACGCGAGGTCCTCGAGCTCCCACTTGATGGTGTTCATGCCGAGGCGGTGGGCGAGCGGCGCGAAGATCTCCAGCGTCTCACGGGACTTCTGCTGCCGCTTGTGCTCGGGCAGGTAGCGCATGGTGCGCATGTTGTGCAGGCGGTCGGCGAGCTTGATCACCAGCACCCTGATGTCGCGGGACATCGCCACGACCATCTTGCGCACGGTCTCGGCCTGCGCGGCGTCGCCGAACTTGACCTTGTCGAGCTTGGTGACGCCGTCGACCAGCAGCGCGATGTTGTCGCCGAAGTCCGAGCGCAGCTCGTCGAGGCCGTAGGCGGTGTCCTCGACGGTGTCGTGCAGCAGCGCGGCGCACAGCGTCTCGTCGTCGGTGCCCAGCTCCGCGAGGATCGTCGCGACGGCCAGCGGATGGGTGATGTACGGGTCTCCGCTTTTGCGCTTCTGATCACGGTGATGGTATGCGGCCACGTCGTAGGCACGCTCGATGAGCCGCAGGTCTGCTTTCGGATGGGTCGCGCGGACCGTCCGGAACAGCGGCTCCAGCACCGGGTTCATGGCGCCACCCCATTGCCCCCCAAAGCGTGCGAGCCTGCGCCTTACCGCAGGCCTCTCTTCGGTGGCTCCGGACATGGCGGAACCGGCATCGCCTGCCGGGACGGCCGTCGCGGGACCGCCACCGTCGGCGGTCACGTCGGGGACGACCACATCACGGGGCACACAGACTCCTCACGTTCGAGTCCAGATCCCCTTAGTGTATCCAGACCGGTTCAGATGCCTTCCCCGGCGGGGTGGGATCAGACAATCACGAGGGAGTGCACCTCGACGCCGTCCAGCCGCTCCCGACCGTTGAGGAAGGCCAGTTCCATGAGCACGGCGATGGCGACGACGTCGGCGCCCGCCCTGCGGACCAGCTCCACCGCCGCACGCGCCGTACCTCCGGTGGCGAGCACGTCGTCGACGATCAGGACGCGTTCCCCGGGGGCGAAGGCGTCTCGATGGACCTCGATGATGGCGGAGCCGTACTCCAGATCGTAGGACGCCTCAAGCGTTTCTGCGGGCAGTTTGCCTTTCTTGCGTACCGGAACGAAGCCTGCGCCCGCCCTGTAGGCCGCGGGGGCGGCCAGGATGAACCCTCTGGCCTCGATCCCGACGATCTTGTCGACCTGGTGGAGCCCGGCGAGCTCGTCGATCACGGCGGACAGGGCCTCGGGGTCGGCCAGAAGCGGGGTGATGTCCTTGAAGAGCACTCCGGGCTGGGGGTAGTCGGGCACGTCGCGGATCCGGTCCAGGATCAGCCTGCTCAGGTCACTCATCGTCACTTCCCTCAAGGAAAAGCCTCCGTCCCCGGTGAGGGGACGGAGGCTTGGTTCTGCGGCTTACTTCTTCTTGCGCTTCTCCACGTCAGGCGCGGAGCCGTTCGAGGCGCCCGCCGGAACCGGTTGCCTGGCGGCCTTGGTCCCGACGACCTTGCCGCCGCTCTGGGCGGCGAGTCTGCGGGCGATCGCCTGGTAGCGCGGTTCGCGCTCCTTCAGCGTGACCAGCATCGGCGTGGCCACGCACAGCGAGGAGTAGGTACCGACGATCATGCCGACGAACAGCGCCAGCGACAGGTCCTTCAGCGTGCCCGCGCCGAACAGCGTGGTGCCGATGAACAGGATCGCGGCCACCGGCAGGATCGCCACCAGGGTGGTGTTCAGCGACCGGATCAGCGTGTGGTTCAGGGCGTTGTTCGCGGCCTGGGTGTAGGTCATCTTGGAGGTCGTGCCGAGCTTGGCGGTGACCTCCTTGATCATGTCGAACACCACGACCGCGTCGTACAGCGAGTATCCGAGGATCGTCAGGAAGCCCAGCAGGGTCGCCGGGGTGACCTCGAACTGGGACCACGCGTAGACGCCCGCGGTGATCACCAGGTCGTGGAAGAGCGCCACCACGGCCGCCAGCGCCATCTTCCACTCGAAGGCGACCGTGAGGTACAGGATGATGGCCAGCATGAACACGATCAGGCCGGTGACCGCCTTGTCGGCCACCTGACCGCCCCAGGAGGCGCCGATCACCTGGAGGTTGACCTGGTTCTGCGGCAGGCTGTACTTCTGGGCGACGGCCTTCTGGACGTTCGTCACCGCCTCCGGCGAGAGGCTCTCGGTGGTAACCCGCCAGCCGTTGTTCGTCGTCTGCACGATGACCTGGTGGGCGCCCGCGTCGTTGAAGGTGCCGCGGACGTTCTCGATCTGCGCCGCCGGCGCCTTGAAGGAGAACACCGAGCCGCCCTTGAACTCCACGCCCAGGTTGAGGCCGCCGTTGAGGACCAGACCGGCGATGGACACCAGAAGCAGCACGGCGGACAGGCTGTACCAGAGCTTCCTGCGCCCGACGAAGTCGACGTCGACCTCGCCGCGGTACAAACGGCGTGCGATGCCGGACATCAGGCCTCCTGCGGGACGGTCTTGGAGCCGGCTGGGACCGTGCTGCTCATCCGCTCGGCGTCGAGGCCGGAGAGCTTGTGGCCCTTGGCGAAGAACTTCCGCTTGGCCAGCAGCGCGACGAACGGCTTGGTGAACAGGAACACCACGGCGATGTCGATGAGCGTGGTCAGGCCCATCGCGAAGGCGAACCCGGCCACACCGCCGACGGCCAGGAAGAACAGCACGATCGCGGCGATGAACATGACCGCGTCGGCGATCAGGATCGTCCGGCGGGCACGGGTCCAGGCGACCTCGACGGCCGTCCGCAGCGAGCGGCGGCCCTCCTTCATCTCGTCACGTATGCGTTCGAAGTAGACGATGAAGGAGTCGGCGGTGATGCCGATCGAGACGATGAGGCCGATGATGTGCGGCAGCGACAGGCGGAAGCCCGCGAGCGCGCCGAGGAGCACCACCGCCTGGTAGGTCAGGATCGACGCGACCAGGAGGCTCAGCACCGAGACGGCGCCCAGGCCCCGGTAGTACAGCATCGAGTAGATGACCACCAGGGCCAGGCCGATGCCACCGGCGATCATGCCGCCGCGCAGCTGGTCGGCGCCCAGGGTCGAGGAGACCTCGTCGATCGAGCTCTTCTCGAACTTCAGCGGGAGCGCGCCGAACTTGAGCTGGCTGGCCAGCTCGTTGGCCGTCACCTGGTTGAAGTTGCCGGAGATCTGCGCCCTGCCGCCGGTGATGGGCTCCTGGATGACCGGCGCTGAGATCACCACGCCGTCGAGGACCATGGCGACCTGGTTGCGCGGCGGCTGCGAGTTGAAGGCGGTGGTGGTGACCTTGGACCACTGGTCGGGGCCCTGACCCTTGAAGGAGAGCTGGACGAGCCACTCACCGGTGGTCTGGTCGACGCCGGCGGTGGCCGAGGCGATCGAGCTGCCGATCACGGCCGCCTTGTCGAGGACGTACTTGGCGCTGCCGTCCTGACTGCAGCCCGCGAACTGCTTGTTGGGGTCGTCCTGCGCGCCCTGGCCCTTGTCCTTGGAGCAGTCGAGCGCCTCGAACTGCTTGAGCACCGCCGGGTCGATGCCGGTCGGGTCGACGTTCGCCATCGGGTCGTCGGCCGGGGCCGTCGGCGGGACCGTGGGGACGGCGCTCTGGCTCGGCTGCGCCGAAGGAGACGCGCTCTTGCCCGGCTTCGCCCCGCTGTCGGACTTGGCGGGCTTGTCGGAGGCCGCGGTCGTGGGGGTGGCGGCCGGGCTGGGGTTGGTGAGCGCCGCCGACAGGGCCCGGCCCGCGGGTGAGGCGCTCGGGCTCGCCGCCGCGGTCGCGGTCGGCGCGGGGGTCTTGGCGCCCTCGGCCGCGGGCGAGGCGGAGGGGGACGGCGTCCTGGCCCCCTTCTTGCCCGGGGAGGAGGGAGAGGCAGAGGGAGAGGTTGACGGTGACGGCGCCTGGGTGGGCATCTGCCCTGGAGGCTCAGGCGCCCCGGCCGCGACCGCCATCACCTGGCGGAAGCGCAGCTCCGCGGTGGTGCCGACCAGCTTGACGACTTCCTCCTGGCCAACTCCGGGGACGGAGATGACGATGTTGTCACCGGACTTGGCGACCTCGGCGTCGGAGATGCCGCTGCCGTTCACCCGGTTCCGGATGATGCCGACGGCGAGATCCAGGCTCTCCTCTGTGGGAGCGGTGCCGTTCGGGGGGACGGCCTGCAGCGTCACTGTCGTGCCGCCGGCGAGGTCGAGGCCATACTCGGGGGTGAACGCCCTGTTGAGGGCCATCACCCCGCCCATGGCGAGAATGATCGCCAGAAGCAGGAGGAGCACGCGCCCCGGTCTGCTCTGGCCGCTGGTCGGTCGGGCCACTGGTCGTCAGTTCTTTCGGCTATAGGGATTGTTGGCGAACCTACTCATCACTTCTTGGTCGTCGAGTCCTGGTCGTCACCATGCGGCTCCACGGCCTCCACCGCATTGTCTCCGACCGTGTCGACCTTCTTGACGTCATCGTCGTCAGCGTCGTCAACCGGAGTCAGCACACGGCCGATGGCGGCCTTGACCCATCGGGTCTCGACGCCGGGGGCGATCTCGAGGATCACGTCGTCGGCGTCGATCGCGACCACCGTCGCGAAAAGCCCTGTGGTGGTCATGATGCGGGTCCCCGGGGTGAGGGAGTTCTGCATCTGGGCCTGCTCCTGCTGCCGCTTTCGCTGCGGCCTGATGAGCAGGAAGTAGAACACCACGACCATCAGAGCGATCATGATAAGGCTGGAATAATTGCCGCCCATGGGGCCGCTCCTTTGCTTAAGGATGACCGGCCGGGGCCGGACGTCATATGAGGCCACGCCGCTCAGCACGTCAGCCTACACAGCCAGCCAAGCCACGGAGTTTAGGCGAGCTGTTAGGAGCGCGGCAACGAGGTCACGATCTGGCGCGCGGGGAAGTTCCCATTTCGATACCGTTGTCACCGATTCGTGATCAACCTCGCACGGTTTCTCACCGTAACTCAACGTCAGGACGGCGCCGAGTCATCCCCAAGATCGGCCACCATCGAGGCCCCGAACGCGTCGGGGGGCGGTGTCAGGCCCAGGTGGATCCAGGCCGCGGCGGTGGCGACGCGCCCCCTGGGGGTCCGGGCCAGCAACCCCTGACGCACCAGGAACGGCTCCGCGACCACCTCGACCGTCTCCGGCTCCTCTCCGACCGCGACGGCCAGCGTGGACAGCCCGACCGGGCCGCCGCCGAACTTTCGCAGCAAGGCGTCCAGAACGGCCCTGTCGAGACGGTCGAGCCCTTCGGCGTCGACCTCGTAGAGGTTCAGCGCCGCGGAGGCGACATCCCTGGTGATCACCCCGTCGGCGCGCACCTCGGCGAAGTCTCGCACCCGGCGCAGCAGGCGGTTGGCGATGCGGGGAGTTCCCCTGGAACGCCCGGCGATCTCGTGCGCGGCGTCGCCGGGAAGCCGCAGGCCGAGCAGCCGGGCGGAGCGGCGCAGCACCTGCTCGAGCTCGGCGACGTCGTAGAAGTCCATGTGCGCGACGAACCCGAACCTGTCGCGCAGCGGCGCGGGCAGCAGCCCGGCTCTGGTGGTGGCGCCGACCAGGGTGAAGGGCGCGACCTCCAGCGGGATCGCGGTCGCCCCCGGCCCCTTGCCGACCACGATGTCGACGCGGAAGTCCTCCATCGCGAGGTAGAGCATCTCCTCGGCGGGGCGGGCCATCCGGTGGATCTCGTCGATGAACAGGACCTCTCCCTCGGAGAGGGTCGACAGGATCGCCGCCAGGTCGCCGGCCCGTTCCAGGGCGGGGCCCGAGGTGATCCGGAGCGGCACGGAGAGCTCCGTGGCGATGATCATCGAGAGGGTCGTCTTGCCCAGGCCGGGCGCCCCGCTCATCAGCACGTGGTCCGGTGGCCGGTTGCGCCGCAACGCGCTGTGCAGCACCAGTGACAACTGCTCGCGCACCCGCGCCTGGCCGATGAACTCATCCAGGCGCTTGGGGCGCAGGGCGGCCTCGATCAGCCGCTCGTCGCCCTCCGCCTCAGGCGACACCAGATCCCGCTCGGAACTCACGCCGGTCCACCTTCGCTCATTCGGGCGCCCGTCCCGCCGTTCTCGCCGCCCCGCTCCCTGATCCGTGCGTCCGTCACGGAGTCACCGGGCCGGAGGGCGGCGGGAAACCTCGGGCGCGTGCTCCGTCTCCTCATCGCGCGCTCCCCCGTCACCTGACGCTCAGCGCGCGCAGCGCGGCCTTGAGCAGCACCGCCACCTGCGGAGCGCGGCCCTGGGCGATCTCGGCGTCCGCCTGCGGGGCGACCGAGGCCACCGCCTCGTCGGCGTCCCTGACCGAGTAACCCAGGCCCACCAGGCCGGAGTGCACCTGGTCGCGCCACGGGGAGACGACCGCACCACCGTCGAGCGCGGCGTTGACGGCCTCCTCAGGCGTGCCGAGCCTGTCCTTGAGGTCGACGATGATCCGCTGCGCCCCCTTGGGCCCCACCCCGGGGACCCTGGTCAAGGCCTTGACGTCGGCACTGGCCACGGCCATCCGCAGGCCGTTCGGCGTGTGGACGGCGAGCATGGCGAGGGCGACCTTCGGACCGACCCCGTTCGCCGTCTGCAGCATCTCGAAGACCGCGCGCTCGTCGTCGCTAGCGAAGCCGAACAGCGTCAGCGAGTCTTCGCGGACCACGAGAGAAGTGGCCAGCCTGGCCTCCTCCCCCACCCGCAGCGCCGCCAGCGTGCCCGGCGTGCAGTGGACCAGCACACCGATCCCGCCGACCTCGACCACCGCTCCGTCGGGCGCGATCGCGGCCACCCGTCCCCGCACCGAGGCGATCACTTCGTGGTTCCTCTCGAGTATCCGGCCGCCCTGCCCCGGCCGCGGAAGTAGGCGGCGGCGCTGGTCGCGGGGCCGGAGTTGGCTCTGGCGACCGCCTCGGCCAGCCGGTTGTGCGCGCCGCCCCGCCACACGTGGCAGATCGCGAGCGCGAGCGCGTCGGCGGCGTCGGCGGGCTTGGGCATCTCCTCAAGGCGCAGCAGCCTGGTCACCATGGTCCCCACCTGCCGTTTGTCGGCGGTGCCGCTGCCGGTGATGGCGGCCTTGACCTCGGACGGCGTGTGCAGCGCCACCGGCAGCCCTCTGCGCGAGGCGCACAGGATCGCGACGGCGGAGGCCTGCGCGGTGCCCATGACGGTCCTGAGGTTGTTCTGGGCGAAGACGCGCTCGACGGCGACGGCGTCCGGTCTGACCTCGTCGAGCCAGCTCTCGATGCCCGCCTCGATCGCCACCAGCCTGGCGCCGATCTCCTCGTCGGCCGCGGTGCGCACGACGCCGACCTTGACCAGGTTCAGCGGCGCTCCGGGGCGTCCCTCGACCGCGCCGAGCCCGCACCTGGTCAGTCCCGGGTCGACCCCCATCACCCGCAGCTCGGGCAACCGCACCGACACGCCTCCGCTCGCCGAACATCTGTTCGGTGCCAGACTCTACCGCTTGCGCGCACGCGACGCACGGTTACCCGGCGCCGCCCGTCAGAAGTAGTCGAGCATGTGGGGCCTGGCGTGGAAGGCCGCGTCGAGGGCGTCGTCCCCGTCCGCGGGCCCGGTGAGCGCCCCCGTGCGGCGGAGGGTGGCTGTCGGGACCCCGGCGAACAGCGCGGAGAAGCCGCCGACGGTGAAGGCGGGCATGGCGGTGGGCAGGGCCCCCGCGGGCTGGGCCGTGGCGGACCCGCCGAAAACGGACAGGTGCCAGGGCCCCGAGTTCGCGGGCCGCTGGGGGTCGTCCACCTGGACCACGGCCTCGAGGGCGACACTCCCGGGAAAACCCCGCAGGGAGATCGCGGAGGCGAGGTCGACGACGCGGAACATCCAGCGGGTCTGGCCGACCTCGTCGCTGGAGCGGTCGCCGATCAGCCAGAAGACCGGGTCGTCGGGGGCGACCACGGCGTGCACCGACTTCGCGATCGAGGCGGACGTCCCCACCAGGGACCACAGGGCCCTGGCGGTCGCCTCGGAGCCCGCGACGAGGTTGGACACCTCGATGTCGCGCCCCCGCCAGCGGTAGACGACGAAGCCGTCCTCGGCGAGGTAGAGGAAGTCGTCCCTGGCCGCCAGACGCGACTCCCAGGTGGCGACGTCCCAGCAGACGGGGCCGCAGGCGCGGGTGGCGAAGTGGACCTTGCGCAGGACGGAGACCACCTCGTGGGCGTCGCCGGGGCCCATCCTGCGGACCTCGACGGGCTCGCTCTGCCTGATGGTCCGCAGGGCCTCGGCCGGCAGCACCGCCCTGTGCATGGCGCCCGCGTGCTCCCAGCCCAGCGAGCGGTAGATGCGGGTGGTCGCCGGGTAGAGCGCCGAGACCGGATGCCCGAGACGGGCGCAGCGGTCGAGGGTCTCCAGCATGATCCTCCTGCCGACGCCCCTGCCCCTGTCCTCGGGGGCGACGGTGACGGAGGCGACGCCGCCCATGGAGATCTGCCTGCCGTGCCACCACTGGGTGAAGTCGTTGATCCGGCTCGTCGCGACCAGACGGGCGCCGTCGAAGGCGCCGAGGTATCTCCCCTCGGCGAGCATCGGGGTGACCAGCTTGAGCCAGGCCTCCTGATCGGCGTCGGACATGGGTCCGAAGGCGCGCGTGGTGTTGTCCACCACCGCGTCGAGGTCGTCGACGGTCAAATCGCGTAGCTCCACAGTCACACAACCTAGGCAGTCGGCACGGCGAAGGCGAATCGGTTCCTACAGGTGCTGGGCGGCCGGCTCGTCGCCCGCGTCCGCCGCCCTGTCGCGCAGCCGGTCCAGCCACGCCATCACCGGCGTCGCCGTGACGCCGTGCAGGATCAGCGAGGCCAGGACGGTGAAGGCGACCACCGCCCACAGTTCGGCCTCGGGCACGCCGAAGTCGGCCTTGCCCAGCGCGTAGGCGAGGTAGAACAGCGAGCCGATGCCGCGGATGCCGAAGAACGCCGTCGCTCCGCGCTCCCTCGGCCCCGCGTGGCCGCCCAGCCCCGCCGCCCAGCCGACCAGCGGGCGGATCACCAGCAGCAGCAGGAGGGCGACCGCCGCGCCGCGCCAGGTGAGCGCGGACAGGCCGCCGGTCGCCACGAACCCGCCGAGCAGCAGGATCAGCCAGGCGGTGAACAGGCGTTCGATCTGCTCGATGAAGCCGTGCAGCACGCCGTTGTAGCCGTGCGCGCGCTCGGCCGCCCTGATGGTGCAGGCGGTCACGAAGACCGCGATGAAGCCGTACCCGTGCACCAGTTCGGTGAGGCCGTACGCCAGGAACGTCGTGGCCAGCGCCACGAAGCCGTCCCGGTGTTCGGCCAGGCGCAGGTCGGACCTGTGGGCGCGGAAGAACAGCCTGCCGAGCACCTTGCCCGCCAGCAGGCCGCACAGCACGCCCGCCCCGCAGCGGTACAGCAGGTCCGTCACCACCCACTCGCCCGCCCAGCCGACGCCGGGGACGAGCGCCATGGCGATCGCGGCGTACACCAGGGGGAAGGCGAGGCCGTCGTTGAGCCCCGCCTCCGAGGTGAGGCCGAAACGGACCTCGTCGTCGTCCCGCTCGGAGTCGACGGGCTCGCCGACCTGCACGTCGGAGGCGAGCACCGGGTCGGTCGGGGCGAGCACCGCGCCCAGGAGCACGGCGGCGGCGACGGGCCAGCCCAGCAGCGTGTGGGCGGCCAGGGCCACGGCCACGACGGTCAGCGGGAGGGTGAGACCCAGCAGCCGCCACGTCGAGGCCCACCGACGCCGTCCGAAGGGACGGTTGATCGCCAGGCCCGCGCCCATCAGCGAGATGAGCACGCAGACCTCGGTGGCGTGCTCGACCAGGGAGCGCCGGGCCACGGGGTCGGGCACGGGCAGGTCGAGCGGCAGGAGATAGAGCGCGAACCCGCCGACGAGACAGGCCAGCGGCAGCGAGAAGGGCCGCCTTCTGACGAGCCGGGGCAGGACCGCGGCCAGCAGGGCGCCCGCGCCCGCCACCGCGAAGATCAGATCAGGATTGCCCATCGTCCGCGTGATCTGCCCAGGAGCCGAAGGACAAACATCACAGAAGCCCCGAAGTCACCTCAAGCACGCTCAACGACGGCACGGGAGAGACCCCGGACGGCCGAGCGCCCGCCTCCGGCGGGAGACGGGCGCTCGCGGGGCTTTCAGGCCTGTGGCCCTTCCGGGACGGATCAGGCCTCGAGCTTCTCCAGGACGTCGTCGGAGACGTCGAAGTTGGCCCAGACGTTCTGGACGTCGTCGCTGTCCTCGAGGGCGTCGATCAGCCTGAAGACCTTGCGCGCGCCGTCCTCGTCGAGCGGGACGTTCATCGTCGGCAGGAAGCTGGACTCCGCGGAGTCGTAGTCGATCCCGGCCTCCTGCAGGGCCTTGCGGACCGGGACGAGGTCGGTGGCCTCCGAGACGACCTCGAACTGGTCGCCGAGGTCGTTGACCTCCTCCGCCCCGGCGTCGAGGACGGCGGTCAGCACGTCGTCCTCGGACAGCTCACCCCTGGGCACGAGCACGACGCCCTTGCGGTTGAACATGTAGGACACCGAGCCGGGGTCGGCCAGGGAGCCGCCGTTGCGGGTCAGGGCGACCCGAACCTCGGAGGCGGCGCGGTTGCGGTTGTCGGTGAGGCACTCGATCAGCACCGCGACCCCGCCGGGGGCGTAACCCTCGTACATGATGGTCTGCCAGTCGGCGCCACCCGCCTCCAGGCCGCCGCCGCGCTTACGGGCACGCTCGATGTTGTCGATCGGAACCGAGCTCTTGCGCGCCTTGGTGATGGCGTCGTAGAGCGTCGGGTTGCCGTCCGGGTCGGGGCCGCCGGTCCGGGCCGCGACCTCGATGTTCTTGATGAGCTTGGCGAACAGCTTGCCCCGCTTGGAGTCAAGCGCGGCCTTCTTGTGCTTCGTCGTCGCCCATTTGGAGTGGCCGGACATCGGCTAGAGCTCCCTCACCATGTCAACAAAATATGAATGCACACCGACATCCTCGGTAAGTTCCGGGTGGAAGGACGTGGCGAGCAGCGGTCCTTGGCGGACCGCGACGATCCTATCCCCAGCTTCGGCCCGAGCCAGCACTTCGACATCGGAACCGACAGATTCCACCCACGGGGCGCGGATGAAGACCGCTCGCAGGGCTCCGCGGCCCGCGAAGTCGACGTCGGCCTCGAAGGAGTCGACCTGGCGCCCGAAGGCGTTGCGCCGGACCACCATGTCGATGCCCCCGATGGTCTGCTGGCCCTCGACGCCGTCCTCGATCCGGTCCGCCAGCATGATCATGCCTGCGCAGGAACCGTAGGCGGGCATGCCGCTCTTGATCCTCAACCTGAGCGGCTCGAGAAGCTCGAAGGTGTCGGCGAGCTTCCACATCGTGGTGGACTCCCCGCCGGGGACGACCAGTCCGTCGACCGCCTCCAGTTCGGCGGGGCGCCGCACGGCGACCGCCTTCGCGCCCGCCGCCTCCAGGGCGCGCGCGTGCTCGCGCACGTCTCCCTGCAGGGCGAACACACCGATGGTGGGGGCGATGCTCACAGTGGTCCTCTCAAGTGGCTCAGAATTCCCCTTCAGCGTATGACCACTCCGCGCGTCGCCCCAAACCCGATCATCTTTGTCGGCCCCCTCCGCCCGCTCAGGCCGCGACGGAGGCGCCCTGGAAGGTGTGGTCGACGTCGACCCGCTCCAGGCTCCTCATGTGGCCGCGCCTGCCGTACAGGACGGCCATGCCCGCCAGGCAGCAGGCCGCGCCCAGGTAGTAGGGCACCGCGGAGCCGAACTCCTCCCCCAGCTTGGTGACCACGTACGGCGCGAGCGCCCCGCCCATCCAGCGGACGAAGTTGTAGCCGGCCGACGCGACGGGCCTCGGCGCGTCGGAGACCTCCATGGCGGCCTCGGTGAACACGGTGTTGTTCAGGCCGATCGGGACGCCCGACAGGATGACGAAGACGACGATCCCCACGTGACCGGAGAGCGCGACGCCCAGCTGGAGGAGGGCCAGCGCGCCCAGGGAGAGGTGGAGCACGTTGACCGAGCCGACCTTGCGCTGCAGGGCGGGCGCGCCGAAGACCGAGGCGAGCGCGACGCACGCGCCCCAGCCGAAGAAGACCGCGCCGATGCCGTACGGCGACATGCCGAGGATGAACGGGGTGAAGGCCAGGATGGTGAAGAAGGCGAAGTTGTAGAAGAACGCCGTGAACGCCGTGGTCGACAGGCCGCCGTGGGCCAGGGCGCGGATCGGGTCGCCGAGGCGGGTGCGCACGGCGGGCGCGGGGGCGGCCTTCAGCAGGGTCGCGATGAGGACGAACCCGACGGCCATGAGGGTGGCGGTGCCGAAGAAGGGAGCGCGCCAGTTCCAGTCGCCGAGGGCGGCGCCGACCAGCGGGCCCATGGAGATGCCCAGGCCCAGGGCCGCCTCGTACAGGATGATGGCCGCCTCCGCGCCGCCGCTGGCCGCGCCGACGATCACGGCGAGGGCGGTGGCGACGAACAGGGCGTTGCCCAGACCCCATCCCGCGCGGAAGCCGACGAGCTCGCCGACGCTGCCCGAGGTTCCGGCCAGGGCGGCGAAGACGACCACCAGTGCCAGGCCGAGCAGCAGGGTCCGCTTGCCGCCGATCCTGCTGGAGACCCAGCCCGTGACGAGCATGGCCACGGCGGTGACCAGGAAGTAACTGGTGAAAAGCAGGGAGACCTGGCTGGGCCCCGCGTTCAGCCCCTTGGCGATGGAGGGCAGGATCGGGTCGACCAGGCCGATCCCCATGAAGGCGACGACCGCGGCGAACGCGGTGGCCCAGACGGACATCGGCTGGCGCAGGATCCCGCCGCCGCTCTGCGAGGACATGGGAGTGACTCCTTGGGGAGGTGTGGGAGGGGACGGAGCGGGCCCGGACCGGCCAGGACCCGGCGGGCCCGGGTCAGGCGCGGCCGAGCTTGGCCAGCGCGGGCAGGGCGACGGAGATGGCCTCGCGCTCGTCTTCGGTGAGCGCGTCGAGCTGCTCACCGAGGTAGGCGACCCGGGATCGCCGCACGGCCACCAGGCGGGCGCGCCCCTCCTGGGTGAGCTCGACGGTGCGGACCCGGGCGTCGGCGGGGTCCACGCCGCGCGCGACCAGGCCGGGCTCCTCGAGGCGGTTGATCTGCACGGTCATGGTGGGCAGCTGGACGCCGTGCTCCTCGGCCAGCTCGGTCATCCGGCGGGGTCCGCCCTCGAGCGAGCCGAGCACGGCGTACTGCTGGCTGGTGACCGGCTGCCCGGCGACCGCGCGGCGCAGCAGCAGCACCAGGTGGCGCAGTTCCTTGGAGAGGCTCTCTGCCAGTTCGTCCGTCGTCATAGTTAGACAGTCTAACTTAGTCTGGCTAACCATTATTCCGAAGGGGGCGGCGCCCGTCAGGACGCCGCCCCCCTTCGAACCCGCCGACGGCCTCAGGGACGCCTGGTCTCCAGGTCGACGACCTCCTGGATCAGCTCGGCGTCCGGCGCCTGCGGCGTCCGGCGCGCCGCGGGGTCGAGCGGCCGCAGGTAGGTCTGCTGGACGCCCGGCACCCCGTCCTCGATCACGAAGGTGGCCTTGACGTGCGCCTGAGCGCCTGGCTGCCGCACCTGCGGGAGCACCTTGAAGTCGGCGGTGAGCAGGTCGCGCTCGATCCGCGTGAGCACGTAACCGCGCTGGTTGTTGTAGAACTTCAGATGCGGGTTGATCTTGAGGAACGGCTGGGTCCGTGGGTCGGAGTCCCCGCCGTCGCCGCCCGTGGTGACGGAGGTCGCGACCAGTTCTGAGCCGACCGTGCGCGTGGTCGGGTCGTCGTAGTCGAGCTTGAGGTCACTGGCCCAGTGGGCGTGCACGTCGCCGGTGAGCACGACCGGGTTGCGCACCCCCGCGTCCACCCACCCCTGGGTGATCCGCTGCCGCGAGGCGACGTAGCCGTCCCAGGCGTCCTGGCTGGTGACCTTGGCCGGGCCGGCGTTGTTGTCGCGCTGGGCGAAGAAGACCTGCTGGCCGAGGACGTCCCACTGCGCCCGCGAGTGGTGGAAGCCGTCGATCAGCCAGCGCTCCTGGGCCTCGCCGGTGATCGAGCGCGCCGGGTCGGTCGCCGCGGGGCAGTCGCGGTAGCCGTCGCCGCAGCCCTGGTCGCTGCGGTACTGCCGGGTGTCGAGCATGTGGAAGACGGCCAGCCTGCCCCACCTGATCCGCCGGTAGAGCTGCATGTCGACGCCCCTGGGAACGGACCCGCGCCGCAGCGGCATGTTCTCGTAGTAGGCCCGGAAGGCCGCCTCGCGCCTGGCCAGGAAGTTCGGCTGGGGGATCTCCGGGTTCTCCGGCACCTCGTCGGCCCAGTTGTTGTCCAGCTCGTGGTCGTCCCAGACGACCAGCCAGGGCGCGGCCGCGTGCGCCGCCTGCAGGTCGGGGTCGGACTTGTACTGCGCGTGCCGCTGGCGGTAGCCGGCCAGCGTCTCGGTCTCGGGGCCCTCGTGGTCGCGGACGTTGCCGCCCGGGATCGTGTAGGTGTCGCGTTTGTACTCGTACTGGTAGTCGCCCAGGTGCAGGACCAGGTCGGGGTGCTCCTCCGCCAGACGCCGGTAGGCGGTGAAGTGGCCGTGCTCGTACTGGGCGCAGGAGACGAACGCCATCGCCAGGCCAGAGCCGTAGGACAGCGGGTGCGGGGCGGTCCTGGCCCTGCCCGTCGGCGAGACGTACGGCCCCACCTTGAAGCGGTACCAGTACTCCCTGTCCGAGGCGAGCCCGTCCACCTCGACGTGGACCGCGTGACCCCACTCCCTGGCCGCGACGGCGACCCCCCGTCTCAGGACGCGACGTCCCGCCTCGTCGCCGTAGACCTGCCAGTGCACCGCGAAGGGGGTGGCGGGCATGCCGCCGAATCCGTCCTCCGCCAGAGGCCGGGGCGCCAGGCGGGTCCAGATCACGAAGCCGTCGGAGTCAGGATCGCCGGAGGCGACGCCGAGCGTGAAGGGGTCGGCGCGCAGGCCGCGGGAGGCCAGGGACGCCGCGCTCTCCGGGGCGGGTTCCGGGTCGGCGTTCGCCACGGCGGGGATGCCCGCCACCGTGCCCACCACTGTGCCCGCCGCGATGCCGGTGACGAGGAAGGAGCGTCGACTGAGCCGGGACATGGGGGGCCTCCGAGGATGGTCGGACATGAACGCCCGTCAGCCTTGCGGAAGACCATGACACCGGAGTGAACATCTCCGGTCATGAAAAAGGAGGCATCCTTCACGGATGCCGCCTTTTCCGGAAACTCCCTACCAGCCGCGCTCCGCCAGGCGGTGCGGGACCGGGATGTCGTCGACGTTGATGCCGACCATGGCCTCACCCAGGCCACGGGAGACCTTGGCGATGACGTCCGGGTCGTCGTAGAAGGTGGTGGCCTTGACGATCGCCGCGGCGCGCTGGGCCGGGTTGCCGGACTTGAAGATGCCCGAGCCGACGAACACGCCCTCCGCGCCGAGCTGCATCATCATCGCGGCGTCGGCGGGGGTGGCGATGCCGCCCGCGGTGAAGAGCACGACGGGGAGCTTGCCGGTCTTGGCGACCTCGGCGACCAGCTCGTACGGCGCCTGCAGCTCCTTGGCCGCGACGTACAGCTCGTCCTCGGGAAGGGACGACAGGCGCTTGAGCTCGCCCCGGATCTTGCGCATGTGCGTGGTGGCGTTGGAGACGTCGCCGGTCCCGGCCTCGCCCTTGGAACGGATCATCGCCGCGCCCTCGGTGATGCGGCGCAGGGCCTCGCCCAGGTTGGTCGCACCGCAGACGAAGGGCACCGTGAACTGCCACTTGTCGATGTGGTTGGCGAAGTCGGCCGGGGTCAGCACCTCGGACTCGTCGACGTAGTCGACGCCGAGCGACTGGAGCACCTGCGCCTCGACGAAGTGGCCGATGCGGGCCTTGGCCATGACGGGGATGGAGACGGCGGAGATGATCCCGTCGATCATGTCGGGGTCGCTCATCCGGGAGACGCCACCCTGGGCACGGATGTCGGCGGGCACCCGCTCGAGGGCCATGACGGCGACGGCGCCTGCGTCTTCGGCGATCTTGGCCTGCTCCGCGTTGACGACGTCCATGATGACGCCGCCCTTGAGCATCTCTGCCATGCCGCGCTTCACCCGGGCGGTTCCGGTGACGGCGGTCTCGGTGACTTCGGGCGTGCTGCTGGACACGGTCTCTACCTCACGAGGGCTGGGTTGCGGATCACGGGCCGCCCCAGGGCGGTTTCCGGCACTGTCTATCGTAGGCGCTGGGTGGCATGTCCCCTTACACACCATGTTGTCGCTCTTGAGCGATCTTCTTGGACATGATGGTAAGGCTCATGGGACTGCTTAGGGGATGACGGGCTTGGGCGCGGCCAGGACGACCCACACCTGACCGGGGGCGAAGTTCATCGGCTCCCCCGCCTCCGTGGTGAAGACCGTGCCGTCCTCCTCCGACTTTCGCGACCAGGCCGCCTTGAACGCCTGACCGTCGCGGAGCACGACCGCCTTCCCCTTTCCGACGCTGTGCACCATGGGCGTGTAGCTCTGGTTCAGGTCGTGGTACTCGGAGCGGTCGGTCTTGACGTACTGCACGACGATCGTGGGCGCGCCGAGCTGGCCGCCCTCCGCCGCCATGTCCTTCGTCCCGTCCTGCCAGATCAGCCACTTCTCCTCCTCCTTGGACCAGGCGAAGGTGAAGCGTGCCGCCGGATACTTGACGCTGAACGCCTTCCTGGGCACGCCTCCCTCCGGAGCCTCGCCGAAGGTGAAGCCGATGTCCCCGGCCTTGCTCGCGCCCGGAGCCTTGGCCAGCAACTGCCTGGTGTTGGCGAACAGGTTGTAGGGAGCGTAGCGGCCCGGCTGGCGGAAGTAGGCGCCGGGGGCCCTGCTGTCGGAGACGTCGACGAGCGACGCCTCCTGCACCCTGGGGATCATCTTGGTCTGCACGCCCGAGTAGGCCAGCGCGGGCTTGCCGAACTGCGGAAGGATGTGCAGGTCGGAGATCCTCGCGCTGCGGACCGGGCCGATCTTGGCGGGGAGCTTCGAGGAGAAGATGGCCATCAGTCGCGTCAGCCCCGCCTCGACCTGCTCGACGTAGACGATGTCCGCGCTCTTGAGCCCGAGCTGGGGTTTGCCCGCCGAGGTGTTCTCGATCTTGGCGGCGAGCACGGGTCTGCGCGCGGCCCCGGGGAGCCCGGTGAAGGGATGGGTCGGCTTCGGCTTGGGAGAGGCACTCGCGGACGGGGAGGGCGCGGCCTGCGGGTTCTTTCCCGGCGCCGGCTCGTCGAAGGAGCAGGCGGCAGCCGGCGCGAGAACGGCCACTCCCGCCAGCGTGACGGCGATCATCCGGGGCACCCGCACGGTTCATCTCCTCATGTCGGCCACGAAACGCCCAAGAGCTTACCTGCGCCCGACTTGCCGGATATCCGAGTCCTTGTACGGCTTACTCGATCCCGAGGGCCTTCGGCGGAGCGTCGTCGATCTCAAAGAAACCGGGATACTCCGTGTGCCCGGCCAGCCGGAGCGTCCTGGCCAGCCAACGGCGCTGGGCGGTACGGGTCACGCCGACCGCGTTGTTGTAGAAACGGCGCGAGTAGAGCACCTTGGCGACCGCCGCGCCGAGTTCGTCCAGCAGGGCGGCCCCCGACGGCGTCTCGGCGAGGCGGTCGCGGAAACGCTCCTGGTCGACGACGGCCCGCAGGGCGCGTGACAGGTCGCTCTCCGCGTGCTCGCGCTCCTCCGGGCCCGCGGTGCGTGCCTCGTGCGCCGCCGTGGCCAGCACCAGGCTCGTCGCCGGGTCCAGCAGACGGGAGGCGGCCAGTTCCAGGGCGACGGCGGTCCGCCGCACCAGCGCGGCGTCCAGGGACTCGCGGGCCAGCTCGAGGCGGATGTGCAGCCGGTCGAGGCGGCCCGCCCGCCAGGAGACGTAGACGGCGGTGAGCAGCACGATCGCGCCCACCACCAGGATCAGCGTGGTGGTCACTGGGTGTCGTCCTCCTCGACTCCCGCGGTGCTGGCGACGGTCTCGTAGACGCGCAGGACGTCACGGGCGACCGTGGACCAGTCGTACTTCCACACGGCCTGACGCGCCTCGTCCGACAGCTTGGCCCGGCGCTGGGGGTCGTCGAGCAGGGCGGCGGCCTCGCGGGCGAGCGACCCCGCGTCGCCCGTCGTGAACAGCGCCCCCGCCTGGCCGTCGTCGAGCACCTTGCGGAAGGCCGGGATGTCGCTGGCCAGGATCGCGGCGCCCGCCGACATCGCCTCGGTGAGCACGATGCCGAAGCTCTCCCCGCCCAGGTTGGGCGCGCAGAACACGTCGACCGAGTGGTAGGCGCGGACCTTGTCCTCCTCGCTGACCATGCCGAGCAGGCCGACCCTGTCGCGGAAACGGGCCGGGACCCTCTCCAGCGCCTCCTGCGCGTCTCCGGGGCCCGCGATGAGCAGACGCAGCCCGGGACGCTCGGGGGCCAGCAGGGCGAAGGCCTCGAGCAGCACGGGCAGGCCCTTGCGCGGCTCGTCCATCCTGCCGAGGAAGCCGATCACCTCGCCCTCGTCCCAGCCGGGCAGCGGTTCGGCGTCGGCGTAGCGTCCGACCGCGACCCCGTTGGGGATGAGCACGGCGTCGCCGCCGATGAACTCGACCAGGGTCTTCCTCGCCGCGTCGGAGACCGCGATCCTGCCGCTGACCTTCTCCAGGGCGCTCATGAGCACGGGCGTGGTCACCGACAGGCTCCGGTAACGCTCGTGGGAGGTGTGGAAGGTGGCCACGATCGGCCCCTTGGCCACCCAGCACGCCAGCAGGCCCACCGAGGGAACGGCGGGCTCGTGCACGTGCAGCACGTCGAAACGGCCCTCGCGCACCCAGCGGCGCACCCGGTTGGCCGACAGGAAGCCGAACGACAGCCTGGCGACCGAGCCGTTGAAGGGGACGGGGACCGCCCTGCCGACCGAGGTCACGTAGGCGGGCAGCGGGGCGTTCTCCGACGCGGGGGCGATGACCGAGACCTGGTGGCCCTCCTCGATGAGAGCCTCGGCGAGGTCACGGATGTGCGCCTGGACGCCGCCCGGCACGTCCCAGGTGTACGGGCAGACGATGCCGATCCTCACTGCTGTCTCACCACTCCTCGCACGCCCTGGCCGGGGGCCCGCCCCGGCGCTCCCCACATACCCCGCGTGGGGCCCGCACGCCTGTTCGTCCCCGCCGGTCCTGCCGCTCGCCGCACCGGGCCCGGCCCGCCCTCATCGGCGCGGCTCCAGGTCGTCGAGCCAGAGCCTCTGGAGCATGTGCCAGTCTTCCGGGTGCTCGGCGATGCCCTTCTCGAAGACGGTGGCCAGGTCCTGCGTGACGGCCGCCGCGCGCTCCTTGCGGGTGCCCTCGGAGGGCACCGCGATCTCCTCGTGGAACTGCAGGCCCCAGTCGCTCCCCTGGAAGTAGAGGATCGCCGGGATCAGCGCCGCCCCGGTGTGCACGGCCAGCAGCGCGGGTCCCGCGGGCATGCGCGTGGCGGAGCCGAAGAACTGGACCTCGACGCCCTTGGCGGTCAGGTCCCGCTCGGCGGGCAGTGCGACCGTGCCGCCCGCCCTCAGCCGCTGCGCCAGGGTGCCGAAGGTGTGGCCGTCCCCGCCGGTGAGCGGCAGCACCTCCATCCCGAGGCCCTCGCGGAAGGCGGTGTAGCGGTGGAAGAGCGACTCGGGCCGCAGGCGCTCGGCCACGGTGGTGAACGGGTGCCCCGTCGCGGCGAACCAGGCGCCCGCCTGGTCCCAGTTGCCCATGTGGGGCAGGGCGAGGACCACGCCGCGCCCCCTGGCCAGGTTGTCGTAGATCTGCTGGTCGCCGGTGACGTGCATGCGGGAGACGATCTCGTCGGCCGGCATGGAGGGAAGCCTGAAGATCTCGTGGAAGTAGCGGAAGTACGAGCGCATGCCGGCCCGGCTCAGCTCCCGGATCGCCGGGTCGTCCGGCGAGGCGCCCTTGACCCGGGCGAGGTTGGTCTCGAGGCGGCGCACCGACCCACCTCGCCGCCGCCAGAGGCGGTCGGCCACCGCCTGGAACGCCCCGGCCGTGAGACGCTCGGGGAGACGGGGGACGATCGCCCAGCCCGCGCCGAATCCCGCGCCGACGAGACGGTCCTGGAAGGACGGCTTGTCTGTCATCGTTCTTTCCGATCAGCGGAGGGTGCGGGGCGCGGCGGAGACGGCCTGGCGGCGGACATGGAGGAGACGCTGCCCGACCGTCACCGCGCTGGCCACGGCGAGCAGCCAGAGCCCGAAGGCGAGCACGTACGGCACGCCGAGACCGCCGAGACCGGCCGAGACCAGGCCGACGACCAGGCGCTCCGGGCGTTCGGCGAGACCGACGTCGCACCTGAGGCCCAGCCCCTCCGCCCTGGCCTTCACGTAGGACACGAGCGCCCCCGCGACGAGGCAGAACAGCGCGACCCCCGCCAGCACCCGCTGTCCGCTCACCATGAACCAGATCACCAGCCCCGAGAAGATCCCGGCGTCGCCCACCCTGTCGAGGGTGGAGTCGAGGAAGGCCCCCCAGAGGCTCCCGGGACCCGCCATCCTGGCCATGACACCGTCAAGAAGGTCGGCCAACACGAAAATAGTGATCACGACGGTGCCGGGGAACAACTGTCCACGGGGATAGAAGAAGAGAGCTGCGGCCACGGTGCCGAGCGTGCCGACCGCGGTGACCACGTTGGGGCTGATCCCCCGGCGGGCGAGCGCCCTGCCGAGGGGGGTCAGGATTCGGGTTACGGCGGGGCGCAGAAGTTTCAGCATCGCGCTCCGATCGTAGGCCACATGACCTGCGAGCGCGCATCCAACGCTCCGCCGACGGATTGGCGCAGCCCTCTTGTGATATTCGCCACATGGGTATTTGGTGAACACACCGCGTCCTTGCGGTGTACGGACGCGGCGGCGGACCCCGGGGTGTGGCCGCAGTCGGCCGCGCTCCTTCGGCAACGACGCAGGAGGCGACGTGGCAGAGAAGGCAACCGGCGGGACAACGGGAGCCGCGGGTAGGGCGCCCGCGGCCGACCTGCCGGACATGATTCGCAATGTCGTACTGGTCGGCCATTCCGGCTCAGGGAAGACGACCCTCGTGGAGACGCTCCTGACCGCGACACGGACCATACAGCGGGCGGGCCGGGTCGAGGACGGCAGCACGGTCAGCGACTTCGACGAGGTGGAGGTGCGCCAGCAGCGTTCGGTGAACCTGACCGTGGCGCCGCTGGTCCACGGCGACATCAAGATCAATCTGCTGGACACGCCGGGCTACGCCGACTTCGTCGGCGACCTGCGCGCCGGGCTGCGGGCGGCGGACGCCGCGCTCTTCGTCGTCTCGGCGACCGAGGGCGTGGACGGCCTGACCCAGATGCTGTGGGAGGAGTGCGCGGCCGTGGGGATGCCCCGCGCCGTGGTGATCACGAAGCTCGACCACCAGCGGGCCGACTTCGAGGAGGTCCTCGCCACCTGCCAGGACGTCTTCGGCGACGGAGTGGCGCCGCTGTACCTCCCGGTGGTGACCAACGGCAGGCTGAACGGCCTCATCGGGCTGCTGACGCAGAAGTTCTACAACTACGCGACCGGCGCCCGCAGCGAGAACGCGCCCGGCCCCTCCTACCAGGAGCAGATCGAGGCCTACCGCGGCCCGCTGATCGAGGGGATCATCCAGGAGAGCGAGGACGAGTCCCTGATGGACCGCTACCTCTCGGGTGAGGAGATCGGCACCGACACCCTCATCGGCGACCTGGAGAAGGCGGTCGCGCGCGGCGGGTTCTACCCGGTGCTCGCCACCGGAGCGGGCGTGGGGGCCCTCGAGATCCTCGAACTCATCGCCCAGGGGTTCCCCTCACCGCTCGAGCACCCGCTGCCGGAGATCACCACGATCGACGGCAAGCCCGTCCCCGACATCGCCTGCGACCCGGACGGGCCGCTCGTGGCCGAGGTCGTCAAGACCACCAGCGACCCGTACGTCGGCCGCATCAGCCTGGTCAGGGTGTTCTCCGGGACGCTGCGCCCCGACATGACCGTGCACGTCTCCGGTCACGGTCTGGCCGACCGCGGTCACGAGGACCACGACGTGGACGAGCGCATCGGCGCGCTCTCCTCCCCCCTGGGCAAACTCCAGCGCACGACCGCCAAGTGCGTCGCCGGCGACATCGTCGCGGTGGCGAAGCTGGCCCGCGCGGAGACCGGCGACACCCTCTCCGACAAGGAGCGGCCGCTGCTGATGACCGCCTGGACGATGCCGGACCCGCTGCTGCCCGTGGCGATCCAGGCCAGGTCGAAGGCCGACGACGACAAGCTCGGCCAGGCGCTGCAGCGGCTGGTCGCCGAGGACCCGACGCTGCGGCTGGAGAACAACTCCGAGACCCGGCAGCTCGTGCTGTGGTGCATGGGCGAGGCCCACGCCGACGTCCTGCTGGACCGCCTGAGCAGGCGGCACGGCGTCGAGGTCGAGAAGGTCGAGCTGCGGGTGCCGCTCAGGGAGACCTTCGGCGGCAGCTGCCAGGCCCTGGGCCGCAACGTCAAGCAGACCGGCGGCCACGGCCAGTTCGCCATCTGCCACCTCGAGGTCGAGCCCCTGCCCTCGGGCGGGGGTTTCGAGTTCGTGGACAAGATCGTCGGTGGTGTGGTGCCGCGCCAGTTCATCCCCTCGGTCGAGAAGGGCGTGCGCACCCAGATGCAGCGCGGCGTGGTGGCCGGCTATCCCATGGTCGACGTGCGGGTGACGCTGTACGACGGCAAGGCCCACTCCGTCGACTCCTCGGACATGGCCTTCCAGATCGCCGGGGCGCTCGCGCTGAAGGAGGCGGCCTCCAAGGTCCCGACGCTGCTGCTGGAACCGGTCGACGAGGTGTCCGTGCTGGTGCCCGACGACCATGTCGGCTCGGTGATGTCCGACCTGTCCTCCCGCCGAGGTCGCGTTCTCGGCACCGAGCCGGTCGGCGTGGGGCGCACCCTGGTCAGGGCCGAGGTGCCCCAGCTGGAGATCACCCGCTACGCCATCGACCTGCGGTCCATGTCGCACGGCACGGGGACGTTCCACCGCGTCTTCCTGCGTTACGAGCCGCTGCCCTCCCATCTGGCGGACAAGGTCGCCGGCTGATCTCCGGCAGGGAGGCGTGAGACTCTTCCAGCTCACGCCTCCCAAAGAATTAACCACATAACAGTAACATCACAGAACGATTTCTTTTTTTCCGGCTAAAGCATCGCAGCCCCAATGCCAGACTGATTAACCATGCGAACCGGACGCCCTTTGCTCGCCGCCGCCGCCCTGGCCGTCGTCACCACCGGCGCCGCCTACACCTTCGGCCCGGACGCGCCTCCCGCCAAACCCGCCAAGGACGCGAAAGTCGTCAAGCCCGCCAAGTCGGCCAAGCCCGCCAGGCCCGCCAAGTCGGCCAAGCCCGCGGCCGCCGAGCAGGCGCCGGGCACGGCCGCCGACTCCGTGACGGCGGCGTGCCCGACCGACGCGAAGTATCCCAAGCGCGAAATGCGCGGGATCTGGATCGCGACGGTCCAGAACATCGACTGGCCCTCGCGGAGCGGCCTGTCGGTCGCGAAACAGCAGGCGGAGTACATCAGACTTCTGGACAACGCGGTCAAACGCCGCTTCAACGCGGTGTTCTTCCAGGTCCGCCCCGCCTCGGACGCCCTCTACAAGTCGTCCCTCGAGCCCTGGTCGAAGTACCTGACCGGCACGGCGGGCAAGGACCCCGGCTGGGACCCGCTGCCCTTCCTCGTCTCCGAGGCGCACAAGCGCGGGCTGGAGTTCCACGCCTGGTTCAACCCCTACCGCGCGGCCTTCGAGGGCGGCCTGGACCGGCTCCCGGAGAACCACCCCGCCCGCAGGCACCCCGACTGGGTCGTCAAGCACGAGGGCAAGATCTACTACAACCCCGGCCTGCCCGAGGTCCGCGACCACGTCACCGCGGTCGTCAAGGACGTGGCGCGGCGCTACGACGTCGACGGCGTCCACTTCGACGACTACTTCTACCCCTACCCGGGAGCGGGCGCGAAGTTCGACGACGACGCGGCCTACAGGAAGTACGGCGAGGGCGCCAAGCGGGCCGACTGGCGGCGCGCCAACGTCAACAAGCTGATCGCGCAGGTCGACACGGCGGTGCACGAGATCAAGCCATACATCAAGTTCGGCGTCAGCCCCTTCGGGATCTGGCGCAACAAGGCGGAGGACCCCAGCGGCTCGGCCACGAGCGGGATGTCCGCCTACGACTCCATCTACGCCGACGCCCGCCACTGGATCAAAAAGGGCACGGTCGACTACGTCATCCCGCAGCTGTACTGGCCGCGCGGCTTCAAGGCCGCCGACTACGACGTGCTGATGCCGTGGTGGGCGAACGAGGTCAAGGGCACCGGCGTCGACCTGTACATCGGCCAGGGGCTCTACCGGGTCGGGGCCACCGACACCCCGGCCTGGACCAAGCCCGGCGAGCTGCCCTCGCACCTGGCGCAGAACCGCAGGAACGACGAGGTCAGCGGTGACGTCTACTTCAGCGGCAAGCAGCTTCTCACCAACCCGCTGGGCGTGCTGGACCGCGTCGTCAAGGGCTACTACACCCGCCCCGCGCTGCTGCCCCTGATCAAGGACCTCGGCGGCGGCGCGCCCGCCGCGCCCGCCGACGTGCGGGTCCAGGACACCTCGGTCAGCTGGAAGTCCTCCGCCGACGCCAGGTCGTACGCGGTCTACCGGCTCGCCCCCGGCAAGACCGACAAGTGCGCCACCGCCGACGCCCGCAACCTGGTCGCCGTCGTGCCCGCGGCGGCCGGCGAGCGCCAGGTCTTCGCCGCCCCCGGCGGCGGAACCTACCTCGTGACCGCCCTCGACCGCCTGCACAACGAGAGCCCGCCCGTCAGGGCCGTCGTGCCCTGACCTCGTCAGATCCCCCGATCTTGCCATCCGGTGGACCCCGGGCCCGATTTTCCCCTACGGTGCCAGCATTCGGACGAGGTCTGGGGAGGTCTCTGGTGAGGCGGACGCTTGTCGCGTTTGCTCTGGTCATGGGCGTGCTGTGGCCGGGGGTCGCGCATGCCGAGGTGCGGGCGACCGGACAGGTCACGCCACGGGCCACCGGGCAGACGGCGGCGCAGGGCCCGGCCCAGGCCTCGGCGCGGCCGAACGGACGGGTGGCGCTGATCGGGGTGCCGGGGCTGCAGTGGAGCGACCTGAGCCCCCAGGACACGCCGAACCTGTGGCGGCTGGCCGGGCAGAGCGCGGTCGGCTCCCTGTCGGTCCGCACGGTCGGCCGGGTGACGTGCCCGTACGACGGGTGGCTGACCGTCTCGGCCGGAGTCAGGTCGGCGGTCGGCCACGGCTGCGGGCTCCCGCCCGAGCCCGTTCCCGGCGCCGAGGGCGCCGTCGTCCCCGACCACGAGTACCTACGCCAGGCCGCGAAGAACGCCGGAGCACTCGGCGAGGCCGTGCACGCCGCCGGGCAGTGCACGCTCGCGGTCGGTCCCGGGGCGGCACTCGCCCTGGCCGACCGGTCGGGGAAGGTGGACCGCTACGCCCCCTCCCCCGACCGGCTCCCGGCGGGCGCGCTCACCGCGTGCCGGGTGATCGCCGTGGACGTGGACGACCTGATCCGGCCCTACGTGACCGGCGGGCGACTGCCCGACGTGGAGGAGAGCCTCACGCCCCGGCAGCGGGCGGTCGCGGCGCAGCTGGTGGACGTCAAGGTCGCGGCGGTGCTGGCGGCCCTCCCGCAGGACGCCTCCGTGCTGCTGGCGGGCCTGGGAGACCACGGGAGCGCGCCGCACCTGCGAGTGGCCATGATGCGCGCGGAAGGCCTCGCCGGGCGCTCCCTCGGGGCGGCCTCGACCCATCGCGAGGACGTCACGATCCTGCCGGACATCACCGCCACGATGCTCGACGTGGCGGGCGTCGCCACACCGCCCACGGTGATCGGGGTGCCGTGGCGGGCGGGCGACAGCCGTACGGGCGACGTCGAGAGGGCGCGGACCGAGCTGGCCGACGCCGACGTGGCCGGTCAGACGATCAGGGACATGGGCGGGATCTTCTTCACCGCCGTCGCCGTGCTGCAGGTGCTGTTCTACGTCGTCGCCTTCCTGCTGATGCGCCGCAGGCGCGGGCTGGGCGGGGTCCGCGTGGCCGCGCTGGCCCTGGCGTCCCTGCCGGTCTCGACGTACCTGGTCAACCTCACCCCGTGGCACCACAGCGGCGCCCCGCTGCTCGCCCTGGTCGGCGGGATCCTCGCGATCGCGTTCCTGCTGGCCGCGACGGCGCTGGGCGGGCCGTGGCGGCGCGCCCCGCTCGGGCCGCTGGCGGTCGTGGCGGGGGTCACCGCGGCCGTGCTCGCCGGTGACCTGCTGACCGGGACGACGCTGCAGCTCAACAGCGTGATGGGTTACACCGCCGTGGTCGGCGCCCGCTACTACGGCCTGGGCAACATCCCGTTCGCGCTCTTCGCCACGTCGGTGCTGCTGCTGGCGACCACGATCGCCCACCGGCTGACGGGCCTGGGGCGCAGGGGCGCGGCGGTGGCCGTCGTGGCGGTGCTGGGCGGCGTCGCGATGATCCTGGGCGGCTGGCCCGGGGTCGGCAGCGACTTCGGCGGTGTGATCGCCTTCGTGCCCGGCATCGCGGTGACCGCGCTGCTGATCGCGGGCAGGCGGGTCTCGATCGTCAAGCTGGGCGGGTTCTGCGCGGCGGGCGGCGTCGTCGTGATGGGCATCGCCTATCTCGACTACCTGCGCCCGCCCGGCTCCCAGACGCATCTGGGCCGCTTCGTCGGCCAGGTGTTCACCGGCGAGGCGACGGAGGTGATCGGCCGCAAGCTCGGGGCGATGCTGGGCACGCTGCTCAACCCGAACCTGATGCCGATCGTGATCGCCGCCGCCGCCTTCCTGGTCTACGCGCTGCTGCACCCTGACACGGCGAGCGCGGGGGTCGTCCCCGCCGCGTTCGGGCACTCCCCCGCGCTGCGGGCCGGGCTGATCGGCGCGCTGGTCAGCGGGGTCGTCGGCATGCTGGTGAACGACTCGGGGGCCGCCGTGCTGTCCATGGCCCTCGCCCTCGCCGTGCCGCTGACGCTGTCGGTCGGCGTCAAGGCCCTCGGCGACGGCGCGTCGTCCTACGAGGCGGGCCAGGAGCCCGCGAGCAGCTCCCTGGTGTCGCGCAACAGCTGAGGCAGCACCTTGGTGTGACCGACGACCGGCATGAAGTTGGTGTCGCCGCCCCAGCGGGGCACCACGTGCTGGTGCAGGTGGGCGGCGATCCCCGCGCCCGCGACCCCGCCGAGGTTCATGCCCACGTTGAAGCCCTGCGCGCCGCTGGCCTTGCGCAGGGCGACCAGCGCCCGCTTGGTGAAGTCGGCCAGCTCCGCGGTCTCGGCGTCGTCGAGTTCGGCGTAGTCCGCCACGTGCCGGTACGGGCAGACCATCAGGTGGCCCGAGTTGTACGGGTAGAGGTTGAGCACCGCGAAGACCGAGGCTCCCCTGGCGACGATCAGGCCGTCCTCGTCGCTCATGTGAGGGATCTCGCAGAACGGGCAGCCGTCGTCGGGGCCTGAGCCGGTGGGCTTGTTCGTTCCCTTGATGTAGGCCATCCGGTGGGGGGTCCACAGTCGCTGGAAGTTGTCGGGAGCCCCTGCCCCCGCCTGCTCGATCGGCTCGCTCTCCTGCATGCATTGCAGCATAGGCCCACCTGTTTCGGGGGCATCCAACCGGTGCCCCCCTGTATATGCGGACAAAGCAGCCTATTTTCCGGCAGAATCCCAGCGAGCGTGACCACCAACAGCCGAGGAGCACCCATGACCGACGTCTCCGTCGAGGAAATCACCGAGGAGACCGACTCTCCCGCTGAGACAGCCGTAGCCGCCCGTCCCTTCCCGCTGAACCTCTCGGCGACCCTGACCCCCGCGGTCGCGGAGCCGGTGGCCTCCGCCGTCGTGAAGGGCCGCATCAAGGTGGCGGACGAGGTGGTGGAGAAGGTCGCCGCCCTCGCGACGATGGAGGTCGCCGGGGTCGCCGACCTGGGCGAGGATCCGGCGGGCGTGCTGGAGCCGGTCCGCGAGCGCGCCGTCGCCAGGGCCAGGCGCGGCGGCCGTGGCGTGAGCGCCCACGTCCAGGACCGCACGGTCGCGGTCGACGTGTCGATCGTGGTGGAGTACGGCCACGTGGTGATGGACGTGGCCAACGAGGTCAAGACCAACGTGGCCCGCACGGTCAGCCGGATGCTGGGCATGCGGGTCGTCGAGGTCAACGTCGGCGTCGACGACGTCCGCCTGCCCGGTGAGTTCGGGGCCGAGGCCGCCGCGGAGGCCTGACGGCTCCTGGAGCCCCCTGGGACCGCAGGGGCCACGGGCGGGCTGAGGCCCGCCGGAAGCGAAGAAGCCGACGGGCCGCCGCCCCCCC
>NZ_BSEV01000035.1:68814-82341 GCF_027922005.1 Streptosporangium carneum
GCTTCCTCTCGGGACGCGGCCCGTCGGTCAGCGTGAGGTCAGACCTGGATCCGGCGCTCGATCGCGTCGACGATCTGGTCGATCGCCTCGTCGACCGGAACCCCGTTCTTCTGCTCGCCGTTGCGGAACCTGAAGGAGACCGCCCCGTTGGCGATGTCCTCGTCGCCCGCGAGGAGCATGAACGGCACCTTGGACTTCTGAGCGTTGCGGATCTTCTTCTGCATCCGGTCGTCGGAGGCGTCCACCTCGATCCTGACGCCCCGCTCACGGGCCTTCTTGGCCAGGTCCTGCAGGTAGGGCGCGTGGGCGTCGGCGATCGGGATGCCGACGACCTGCACCGGGGCGAGCCACGGAGGGAAGGCGCCCGCGTAGTGCTCGACCAGGACGCCGAAGAAGCGCTCGATCGAGCCGAACAGCGCCCGGTGGATCATGACGGGCTGCTGGCGCGAGCCGTCGGACGACTGGAACTCGAGCTCGAAGCGCTGCGGGAGGTTGAAGTCGAGCTGGATGGTCGACATCTGCCAGCTGCGGCCGATGGCGTCGCGGGCCTGCACGGAGATCTTCGGTCCGTAGAACGCCGCGCCGCCGGGGTCGAGGACCAGCTCCAGGTTCTCCGACTCGGCGACCTCGCGCAGCGTCTCGGTCGCCTCCTCCCAGTCCTCGTCGGTGCCGACGAACTTCTCCGGGTCCTTGGTCGACAGCTCGAGGTAGAAGTCGTCGAGCCCGTAGTCGCGCAGCAGGTCCAGGACGAACCTGAGCAGCGACGTGAGCTCCTCGCGCATCTGGTCGCGGGTGCAGTAGATGTGCGCGTCGTCCTGGGTGAGGCCGCGCACGCGGGTGAGGCCGTGGACGACGCCGGACTTCTCGTAGCGGTAGACGGTGCCGAACTCGAACAGCCTCAGCGGCAGCTCACGGTAGGAGCGCCCGCGCGACCTGAAGATCAGGTTGTGCATCGGGCAGTTCATCGGCTTGAGGTAGTACTTGGCGCCCTCGAGCTCCATAGGCGGGAACATGCCGTCGGCGTACCAGTCGAGGTGGCCGGAGACCTCGTAGAGGTGGCTCTTGGTGATGTGCGGGGTGTTGACGAAGGAGTAACCCGCCTCCTCGTGCCTGCGCCGGGAGTAGTCCTCCATGACCCGGCGGATCACCCCGCCCTTGGGGTGGAAGACCGGCAGGCCCGAGCCCAGCTCGTCGGGGAAGGAGAACAGGTCGAGCTCGGCGCCCAGCTTGCGGTGGTCGCGCTTCTCGGCCTCCTCCAGCAGGTGGAGGTACTCGTCCTGCTTCTCGCGGGACTCCCAGGCGGTGCCGTAGATCCGCTGCAGCTGCGGGTTCTTCTCGCTGCCCCGCCAGTAGGCGCCCCCCGAGCGCATCAGCTTGAAGGCCGGGATGGACCGGGTGGTGGGCACGTGCGGCCCCCGGCACAGGTCCTTCCAGCACAGCTCGCCGCTCTTCGGGTCGAGGTTGTCGTAGATGGTCAGCTCGGCGCCGCCGACCTCGACGCTCTCCTCGGCGTCCCCGCCGCCCTTGAGCCCGATGAGCTCCAGCTTGTACGGCTCGGCCGCCAGCTCCTGGCGCGCCTCCTCGTCGGAGACCCGCCTGCGGGAGAAACGCTGGCCCTGCTTGACGATCTCACGCATGCGCTTCTCGATGCGCTTGAGGTCCTCGGGGGTGAACGGGTGCTCGACGTCGAAGTCGTAGTAGAAGCCGTTCTCGACCGGCGGCCCGATGCCGAGCCTGGCGTCGGGGAAGATCTCCTGCACGGCCTGGGCCATGACGTGCGCGGTCGAGTGGCGCACGATGGCCCTGCCGTCGGGGCTGCCGGCCTCGACCGGCTCGATCACGTCGCCCTCGGCGACGGACGCCGCCAGGTCCTTCAGCTCGCCGTTCGCGCGGGCGGCGACCACCGAGCGGCCGTCGGCCCCGAGCGCGTCGCCGTACGTCGTGCCCTCCGCCACCACACGCTCGGCTCCGGCGAGGGTGATGCGAAGTTCTGGCACGGCCGACACGGTTGCTCCTCGGTAGACGCGACGCTGGTTTTCGGAAAGTCCGACTCTGGATCGATGCTACCGGTGTCCGGCACGCCTTTTCTCAGCATGCGGCCGACGGCGGTAGCCGAGCGAGACGAGTTCGGCGCGGGTTCCCTGGAAGACGTTACGGTCCAGCGGTTTGTGGGAGTACTGGTGAATGGTCCACCTGCGCCACGGCACCGGGACGTCCGGCCTGCCGGTGGGATGGTCGGGGGCGGCGATCCACAGCGGATGGTCCTCGAGTCCCGCGCAGTTGCCGTCGCGGGCGAACGAGAGGAAGGTGTAGATCACCGGACGGATCCCGGCGTGCGCGGTCACGGCCTGGCACCAGCGGCGCGCGAACCGGGCCACCTTCCTGGCGGGCAGGCGGTCGCTGGTCTCCAGGTCGAGGGCGAGGAGATCGCCGTGGCGCAGCCCGCCCGCGCGTCCGACCGTCCGCAGGAAACGACGTGCCTGTTCCTCGGGGTCGCCCGAGGGCCGGGCGAAGTGGTAGGCCCCGCAGACGATCCAGCTCTCCCTCATTCCGGTCCAGTTGCGCTCGAACCACCGGTCGGTGAAGGTGCCTCCCTCCGTCGCCTTCGCGAAGGCGAAGGCGACACCGTTGTCCGCGTGGTCGTCCCAGTCGACCGCCCCCTGCCAGTTCGACACATCGATGCCGTGCAACATGGCGGCCAGGTTATTGACGTGACGACGCCGGCACACGCCGACGACACCCCTCGGCGTGCGGCCGTTGCACCGGCTTTGACTAGGCTTGGTCGGCGTGAACGCAGCAGCTCAGACCTCCGGCGCCCACGGCGTCGGCATTGCCACCATCACCTCGGACGGGACCGTGCTCGACACCTGGTTCCCCTCTCCGCAACTGGGCGAGCCCTCCTCCCCGGGCAGCAGGCGGCTGACAGAGCAGGAAGCAGTCGAGGCCCTCGGTTCCGAGGTCGCCGCGCTGCTCGGGCCCGACGAGGCCCGAGGGGTCGAGGTGGTCGCGGTGTACACCGGGATCACCAAGCTGTCGGAGGCTCCCGCGGACGCCCACGACGCCTATCTCCGCCTCCACCTGCTGTCCGCCCGCCTCGTCCAGCCCCACAGGCAGAGCCTGGACGGCCTGTTCGGCCTGCTCAGCAATGTGGTGTGGACCAACCACGGCCCGTGCGCCGTCGAAGGCTTCGAGGCGGTACGACTGCGCCTGCGCGCCCGCGGCCCCGTGACCGTCCACGGTGTGGACAAGTTCCCCAGGATGGTCGACTACGTGCTGCCCTCGGGCGTGCGGATCGCCGACGCCGACCGCGTCCGCCTCGGCGCGCACCTCGCCGCGGGCACGACGGTGATGCACGAGGGCTTCGTCAACTTCAACGCCGGCACGCTGGGCACGTCCATGGTCGAGGGCCGCATCTCGGCCGGCGTGGTCGTGGACGACGGCTCCGACGTCGGCGGCGGCGCCTCGATCATGGGCACGCTGTCCGGCGGCGGCAAGCAGGTCATCTCCATCGGCCGCCGCTGCCTGCTCGGGGCCAACAGCGGTGTCGGCATCTCCCTCGGAGACGACTGCGTCGTCGAGGCGGGTCTCTACATCACGGCGGGGACGAAGGTCACCCTCCCCGACGGGAAGGTCGTCAAGGCCGCCGAGTTCTCCGGCGCCTCAGGCCTGCTGTTCCGCCGCAACTCCACCACCGGCACCGTGGAGGTCGTGCCGCGTGAGGGCACCGGCATCGAGCTCAACAGCGCCCTGCACGCCAACGACTGACACGCGGAGAGAACGACAACGGGAACACGGGCGACGGTCCCGCCGGTCCGTCGGCCGCGCCACGCCCCGGCGACCTGCGGGGCTTCGTCCCCGGGTCGCCTGCCTGACAAGGTTATCCCGACAAGCCTCGTATCAGCAGGGAGTGGCATGGGCAGTCGGGAATTGGCACGCGATGAGACGGCCGCGACGGTGGCCGCCCGGTGGGTCACCGGTGTGTTCGCCCCGCAGTTGCTCGTCATCGTGCTGCCCCCGGTCGTCGGGCTGATGGCGGACGGCTGGCCCGGGGCCTGGTGGGGGCTGGGGGCCTCGGCGCTGTGCGGCGGCATCCCCGCCGGGGTCATCCTGGCGGGGGTCCGCTCAGGACGGCTTGACTCCCACCACCTGGTCGACCGCGCGAGCCGGACGCGACCGCTGCTGGTCGCCGTCGGGGCGGTGCTGGTCGCGCTGGCGCTGCTGGTCTGGCTCGGCGCGCCCCGGCTGCTGGTCGCCACGGTGACCGCGATGCTGGCCGCGCTCGCCGTGACGGTCCCCGTCACGCTCAGGTGGAAGATCTCCTTCCACGCGGCCGTGTCCGCGGGCACCGTGGTCGTGCTCTCGCGGGTGCTGCCCGCCGCGCCGACCCTCGCGGCGGGCGCGCTCGTCGTGGCCACGGTGTGCTGGGCCAGGGTGCGCCTCGGCCACCACACCTCCGCCCAGGTCGCCGTGGGAGCCCTCGTCGGCTTCTGCACGGCGTGGGTGACCCTGGGCGTCTTCGGCCTCTGACAGCCCCGGGCCCCGGCCTCCGATTCCACCGCTCCCAGGGGGAGACGAGCGCGGAAAGCCGCGCGCCCGGCGTCCGAACCGTCGCGGAGCGCGCGTGCCGGGTACGGCGCCGCCTCCCCGGCCGAGCGGCCCGCGCCTGTCAGCCCCGCAGGTAGGCGAGGACGGCGAGGACCCTGCGATGGTCGTCCTGCGCGGGCGGCAGATCGAGTTTGGCCAGGATGCTCGCGATGTGCTTGGCCACGGCCGCCTCCGTGACGACGAGGGCCCGGGCGACGGCGGCGTTCGAGCGCCCCTCGGCGACGAGGGCGAGCACCTCCCGCTCCCTGGGGGTCAGCCTGCTGAGCGGGTCACGACGGTGGGCCAGCAGCTGCTTGACCACCTCCGGGTCGACCACCGTGCCCCCCGCGCCGACCCTCTCCAGCGCGTCGACGAACTCCCCGACATGGCCGATCCGGTCCTTGAGCAGGTAGCCGACCCCGGCGTCCATGAGCTCGGCGACATAGGCCTGCTGGACGTACTGGCTGAGGATCAGCACCGGGAGCCCGGGGCGGGCGGTGCGCAGGGTGAGCGCCGCGCGCAGACCCTCGTCGGTGAATCCGGGAGGCATCCGCACGTCGGTCACCACGATGTCGGGCTCGTGCTCCTCGACGGCCGCGAGAAGCGAGGGCACGTCGCCGACGGCGGCCGCCACGGTGTGGCCGAAGCGCTCGAGCAGCCCGACCAGTCCCTCCCTGAGCAGGACCGCGTCCTCGGCCAGCACTACGCGCACCGGGCCTCCTTCGGCGACCGGAAGGGGCCGTCGGCGCGGGCGGCGGGCACGGTCCCTCCCAGGCACGGGCGGGGCAGGCCTCCCGCAGGGGTCATGCGCATGGGATCTCCACTCTCAGCAGGGTCGGCCCTCCGGCCGGACTGGACAGCGACATCATGCCGTTGACCACCGCGATCCGGTCGGCCAGCCCCGCCAGCCCGGTGCCCGCCGCCGGGTCGGCACCGCCTTCGCCGTCGTCGCGGACATCCAGCCGGAGGGTCCCCCGGACGAGCCCGCCCCGGATGAGACAGTGGTCGGCCCGGCTGTGCCTGGCGACGTTCGCCAGCGCCTCGCAGACCGCGAAGTACGCCGCGGCCTCGACCGCCGCGGGCAGTCTCCGGGGAAGCGCGAGGTCGACCTCCACGGGGACGGGCGAACGCCCCGCGACGTCGCGCACCGCTTCGGGCAGGCCGAGGTCGGTGAGGACCTGTGGGTGCACCCCCCGGATCAGCTCCCGCAACTCCGCCAGCGCTCGCAGGGCCTCCTCGTGCGCCTGGGCGACGTGCTCGGCCGCCGGGGACCCGGGTTCCAGATCGAGTCCGGCCATGCCGAGTCTGAGCGTCAGCGCGACCAGCCGCTGCTGGGCGCCGTCGTGCAGGTCGCGTTCGATCCTGCGCCGCTCGGCCTCGAAGGCGTCGACCAGACGGGCCCTGGAGCGCACGACCTCGATCAGCTCGGTGTCGCGAGGGGCGAGGACCGCCCTGGTCATCAGGGCCCGTACCCCCGCCCACGCGGTGACGGGGTAGGCCGCGACCGGCAGGAGCAGCAGCCCGCAGAGGGCCAGCGGCACCCCGAACGACGGGGGGATCTCCGGCTGGAAGGGCGCGCTCATGAGCACGACCGGAGCCACGCAGGCGAGGAAGATCACCACCAGGTCGATCCACCACAGCACGAGTGCCGTGAGCAGCGCGTAGCCGACGTCCCGCCAGGTCGTCGGCGCCCGAAGCCTGGTGCGGAACCACGCTCGCCGCCCGGAGGCGGGGCTGTCGTGCGGATCCGGGACGGGCTCCGTGTCGACCAGCCGCAGGCGCAGCCGCTCGAACCGCGCGGCGGGAAGCGCGCAGCCCACGAGCACGGGCACTCCCAGCACCACGGCGAGGACCGCGCCGTAGGTGAGAGCGACCAGGAACACGTACAGCGAGAGCAGACCGAACGGCAGGCCGCTCAGCAGATAGGCCAGCGAGCGCCACGGCCACGAGGAGCGCAGGAGGCGCGACGGGCGCTGGACGAGAGCCTGGGACGCGGTCCTGACGATCGACGGCGTCGTCCCCGCCACGCGGGCGTCGTTCCCGCGGACGACGGCGAGGGAGGCCTGTGGGGGTTCCACGGCCTCCGCGGCCTCCGCGGGATGTGTGGAACGCGTGGACTCGGGGGGATCCGCGGAATCAGTCGGGCACGCGACTGCGACGGGGGGCGCGGACGGTCGGCGGGAGGTGGCGGACACGTGTCGACCGTAGCGACCGTGCGCGCCCGTGACAGTAGTGCTGGAGGTAGTCTCCTCGGGCGGACGCGGGCGAGCGCGGAGCACACGGATCAAGCATGATTACGACCATGCCGAAAAATCATGGTTCGCTGTGGTCCATACGTTCGAACGGGTCGATCCTGTCCATCGGATCGACCAACTCGATCCTCTCGATCGGGTCGGTGGGCTCGGTGCTGTCCATCGGGTCGATCGGCTCGGCCGCGTCGGCTCTCTCGATCGGCTCCGTGCTGTCGGTCGGCTCGGTCATGTCGGCGCTCGCGCGCTGGTCCGTCATGTCCTGGCGCTCCAGGAAGGCGATCATGAAGGCCGGCGGGGCGGGGAGCGTCAGAGGAGGGTCCTGAGGAACTCCCGCGTCCTGGCGTCGCCGCCGAACTCGGCGGCGACGAAGTCGGTGACCCCCGCCTGGGCGAGCAGACCGATCCGGGCGGAGACCGTCTCCTCGTCTCCGATGATCGCGACGTCCGCCGGGTCCTTCGCGCCCTCCCTGTCGAGCATCGCCCGGTAGGACGGCAGCTGACCGTAGAACTCGTACACCTCGGCCGCCCGCGCCCTCGCGGCCTCGACGTCGTCGGTGACCTGGATCGGGAGGGCGCACACGACCCTCGGCGCTGGCCGTCCCGCGGCCCGCGCGGCCTCGGTGACGGCGGGCACGATGTGCTCGGCCACGGTCCTGGGGCCGGTCATCCACAGCACCGTGCCGTCGGCCAGCTCACCCGCCAGCCTGAGCATGCGCGGGGCCAGCGCGGCGATGAGCACCGGCAGCTCTCCCGTTCTCGGCGTCGCCAGCCCGATCTGCGCCCTGAGGGTCTCCCCCTCGAAGGCCACCTGCTCACCGCGCACGAGCGGCACCAGCACGGAGAGGTACTCACGCATGTGACGGGCGGGCCTGTCGAAGCTGTAGCCGTACACGCCTTCGATGACGACCTGGTGCGACAGGCCGATGCCCAGCGCAAGCCTGCCGCCGAGGGCGGCGTCGGCGGTGAGCGCCTGCTGGGCGAGCACCGCCGGATGGCGCGGGTAGGTGGGCACGACGGCCGTGCCGAGCTCGATGCCCGGCGTCCCGCTGCCCGCGACGGCGAGCGCGGTCAGCGCGTCGAGCCCGAAGATGTTGGACATCCAGGCCGAGGAGAAACCGTCCTCCGCCGCCCGCTCGATCTGCTCCCGCAGTTTGCCCAGCGCGTCGGGCCCCTTGGGCTCGCTGAGAAACAGTCCGATCCGCATGGCCGCCGAACTCCGTTCCCGTGGTTGCGGCCAGTCTAGGCTGACCGGGCACGGTCATCGATCATTTCGCGCGGCGTGTGGCAGGCACGGGAGCGGCGACGCCTCTCGCGGGACGTACGGCAGGAGGACGGCGGAGCGGCGTCTCAGAGCCGGGCTCCCGCGGCCATCGGGGTGATGTCGAGACGGCCGTCGCCGCAGACGACGGCGGTGAAGGGGATCTCGAGGTGCGCGACCTCGTCCGGCGGGATGATCATCAGCCGTGCCGGGGCGGGGCAGGGAGTCTCGCCCTTGCCCCGCACCACGCTCCAGTGGAGCCTGGCGTGCGCGCTGGCGCCGGGACGCAGCGTCACCCGGCGCGGCCGGACGCTCTCCCTGCGCACCCTGGTGCGGAGCGCGTCGCCGTTGCCGTCGAACATGACCAGGCCGACGAACCCGTAGACCCAGCAGTCCTTCGCCGAGGTGTTGGTGAGCACCAGCGGGGCGTACCGCTGTCCCGCCCCCGCGCCCTCCGCCCCGACGCTCGCCCTGAGCCCCTCGGTACGGCAACGCCCCGCAGCGCTCTTCCCGGCGCTTCCGGCGGACAGGGCCGCCCCCGCGAACGCAGCGCCCGCGGGCCGCGTCCCCGTGCCCCCGGGGCCCGCCTCCCCGGTCGCCGGGCGCTGCGTGGGCCATGGCGAGGCTGCGGCGTCCGCCGTTCCCGGCTGCGCGGACGGGGCGCACGCGGTCACCGCCGCCAGCACACCCGCCGTCATGAGGGAGATCACCGAAAGCCGCCTTGCCCTGTGGTCGCGTTCCATGCCCTCTTGGACGCGCGGCGGGAGAGTTTTGTTCGGCCCTCTCGGGCGCGCGGCAGACCTCGTCCTACCGCTCTCCCGCCGCCGTCCTCTCCCACCGCGGCGCCGGAGACGGCGCCCTCACCTGTGACGCCCCCTCCGCCGGGCCCGGCTGCTCCCGGCTGCTCTCAGTACCCCTTGGTGAGCTTGACGCCGCGGCCGACGGCTCGCGGGACCCCGACGTTGTCGACCAGGTTGCCGGTGGAGGCGACGGACATCGAGTCCCCGTCCGCCTTGCTGTAGAGCAGCCCGGTCTCCTGCTTCGTGCCGCGCCCGAGAACGGTGTTGCCGGTGACCGAGGCGTGGCCGGTCCCGTAGTTCACCCCGTCGAGGGCGAGGTAGACGTACTTGCTGCTCGAGGGCAGCGCCGCGGCGAGAGAGTGGCGCCGTTCGAGCGGCGCGGGTCCGAGCGGCCGCGTCCTGCGGCCTGCCGCCTTCTCCGCGGCGGGAGGGGCGAAGTTGTGGATCCTGTTGCCGCCGATGGTGCTGTTGGCCTCGCCCTGCAGGTCGCACCGGATGCCGTAGTAGGTCTGGCCCGCCACGCCCTCACCGCCGAAGTCCTCGACGTAGTTGTTCTGCATGGACGTGCCGAAGCAGCGGTGGGCGTCGATCGCGTGCTTCGGAACCCCGTACAGGTGGAGGTCGCTCATCACCCAGCCCGCGGCGTTGTCCGACTCGATGGCGCTCGTGCCGCTGAAGGCGATCCAGGAGCGCTGCAGGGTCCAGTCGGTGATGGAGTTGCCCGGGTCGACCACCTTGATGCCCGCGCCGCCGGACGCCTCGATGTAGACGTCGCTGATGACGCTGTTCACCATGGTGTTCTGGAGCATGGTGCCGTTCTTGGACGGGTTGCTGAGGCGGATGCCGTCGGAGGGGGCGCCGAAGATGTCCACGTCGTAGACCCGGGTGTTCCACGACCGCAGCATGAGGCCCACGGTCCCGGTGTTGTTGTCCCGGTTGCCGTCCAGGGTGAGGCGTTCGACGCGAACGGTTTCGGAGCTGTACGGCCTGTCGTTGACCCAGCTCTCCGAGGCGAGCATGGCGGGCAGGTTGGCGCCGTCCGCCTGCTTGATCAGGGCGCCGGCCTTCGAGTCGCCCCGGTAGGTGCGGTGGTCGAGCAGGGTGATGGTCGCGTCGATCAGGCAGGGCCCCTTGACGACGACCTCGTCGCCTTCCTTCGAGGAGTCGATCGCGGCCTGGATGGTCTTCGCGTCGTCGGTGCTGTTGGCGCAGGTCGCGTCCACACGCGTGGCGGAGGCCGGGGCCACGGGCGCCACCACGGCGACGCCCGTGGCGACCAGCGTGACGGCGACGGCGAGCGGGGCGATGCGTAACCTGCGCACGTGCGGTCCTTCCGTATCGCGGATGATCATGTCCTGGACGCTAACGCACGGGGTGCGCCGGAGAGCGGCCCATAACGATCATTTTTTTCCGGCCGGAAGGCGGGAGAAGGAGGGACGGGCGTGCGTGCCGCGCGCGGCCCTGCGTTCTCGGCTCGGGGACGCCGCGCGTCCGGAGCCCTCACGCCCGCGAGGCCGTCGACCCCGGAAAAGGAGCGACCCCGAGGCTTACCCTAGCCCCGGGGTCTGGAGATGGCCGCCATGTAGCGGCGCCAGCGGCGTTTAAGAACGCGGATCAGTCGTTACGATGCCGTGCTCTGCCGTTGAGCTACGGGACCGCGAAAGAGGTCCCGACGGGATTCGAACCCGCAACCCGACGATCCAAGCCCGCGTTCGGTCGATCTGGCATCCGGCGGCGATACTGAGTCTGGAGCGAGAGCCTGAGATTGATCGGCTGCCTCTTCCGTCTGGGCTACCCCGGCTCGGTCGTGCCGGGGGGAGGGATCGAACCTCCGCTGTGGCCGTTCTTTCAGTTTCGAGCTTCAGTTTCAGCTTGCGCTCCTTGCGCACCCTCGCGCTCCGGCGAGGGGGTCTGTGGGGCTACCCGAGAAGGTAGCCGAACACCTTGTCGCCGACGCGCTGGTCGGTGACGTCGATGCCGTTGGCCTCCTCACGGGCGAACTTCACCGCGTCCTGGAGCTTGGTGACCCGCTCGACCAGGGTGCGGACACGGGCGGCGGGCATCGCGCCGGAGAAGGCGACCTTGGTCCAGTAGCCGACGACGACGTCCTCGGTGTACACGTCCACCTGGGCCGGGTGCTTGTCCGTGGCCTCGGCCTTGACGTGGTTGCGCAGGACCTTCTTCGTCCGGGTCGTCTTGACGGGCTCGGTCCGGTAGGAGTCGGTGGAGGCGTCCGGCGTCCAGGTCTCCGACGGGTCCAGCGTGGGCAGCTTCGCGACGAAGGTGTGCAGGTCGGTGAGCTGCTTCTCCAGGAAGAGCAGGTAGGTCACCGGCACTCCGGACAGCAGCGTCTCGCCGTCCACGACGACGTCGGCTCGGGCGGAGGTGTTCGCCCAGTCCTTCGTCGCGGTCACGTCGAACAGCCGGGTCAGCGCCTTGCCGAGCTCCCGGACGACGTCGTCGGCCTTGACCTGCACCCGGGTCGACTCCGCCGGAAGATGCTCGCCCTCGTCGTCGATGGGCTGGTAGGTGCGGGAGATCCCGGAGAGCAGGGCGTTCTTCTGGATCGTGTGGTAGGCGTCGGTCACCTTGCGCTGCGTGTCGGACTTGACGCCCTTCTCTACCGCGAGGATCTGGTTCAGCTTCGTCGCCACTGTCGGCTTCCTCCGTTGGGGGTCACGGCGCGATACGCCTATACGCGACGTACAGCGTCGGATCGGCGGATAGAGCAAGCTGTACAGCCAATCACTGTTTGTTGCTCCGATTTATCCGGCAGCCGACCTTATGGATGGACATATCGCACAGTACGCGGGATCCCCTCAGGCCGATCCCGACGCATCGCCCTGGGCCCCCTTCGACCGGATCACGAGGCGGCAGGGAGGACCCTCGGTCGCCTCGCACCGCCGGACGGCGCGGGCGGCCCGCGAGAACCGCCACAGCCGAAACGTCCGGCCCGTGGCCGAACGAGCCCGCCGCAACACCTCCGGCCCTCGTGAGCAGGACGAGACTATCGAGCCGGCCCGGCCGGTCTCACCTTGTTATCCGCGCACCGTTGTCCGCTGTCCGCGCGCCGCCGACCGGCCGCGACTCCCTCGGCTCCGGTCCCGGCCCGCGTCCGGGAGACCGCCTACGACCGGCCGGGGTCCTCGTGGTTCCGTTCGCCGTAGGACCCGTAGACCACGTCCGGGTACAGGAAACGGTCCAGGGCCGCGAGCGCCGGCGGCATCGGCTCACGCTCCCCGTCTTCCTCCCGGGGGGACGGTTCTCCTGGATACGCGACGTCGTTCTCCCGGGTGGCCATCTCCCATGCCAGATACAAAGGGCTCAGATCACCCTCGATCATGAGATCGCGCAGCGGCGTCAACTCGTCGAGCCACTGCTCCGGCGTCTCCCGCAGGTATCCCAGCTCGCCGTCGAACGCGCAGTACGCCAAACGCACGAACACGTCGTCGCCGACGACCTCGGCCTCGACCCCGCTCCCCTCACCGGCGCGGACCACGAACCGCCGCGTCGCGGGCGCGAGGGCGGCGGGCAGCCGGAACGTCAGGTGACGCGTCCCCGCCCCGTCGAAGAACATGAAGACGTCGAAGTACTCCCGCATCAGCCACGCGGCGTCGAACTCAGGATCGTTCTCCTGGGTGAAGTCGCCGACGAGGGCGGTCGGGCCGATCCTCAGCCTGCCCGACATCCGTCTCAGGGCCTCGATCTGGTTCTCGGCGAGCCGACGGCCGACGGTGCGGAACTCGTAGTAGTGGCGCACCTTGATCCTGTCGCGTGCCATGAGTCCTGACTCCTCGAATCGGCGGCGTCCGGTCTGTCTGTCACGCTCCCACAGAGATCATCCGAGCGCCCGGACAACCCGGACATCCCTCCAAGGAATCATCTCCGGGCACCGCCATGACCGACGGTCCCGAGCTCGGTGCGCCATCGGCGACTCCCTCCCGCCGGGTCATCCGGCGGAAGGGAGTCGCGTGAGGTGCGAGACCAGGGTTGGCGCCGAAGGCGTGCGGTGGGGCCGGACGTCGACGCGGACAGGCGGCGGACGGAATCCGTCAACGACGTTCTCCGGCGACGGTGTCCTTCGGCACGGAGGACAAGGGCATCGCCGTGGCGCACTGGCTCGCGAACACCAACCCGGACTGCGGCCAGAAAACCGATGACAGGCAGTCGTACATGCCCGCGGCCGGACCGGACGAGATCGCGACCGTGGCGTCCCCGAACCCCGCCCCCGTGCACCCGCGCCCCGCGATGTCGCCGCTCTTCGAGAGCGTTCCCTCGGCGCAGACGTAGAACCCGCTCGCGTGCGCGGCCGGCGCCGACAGCAGCGGGCCGACGAGAACCGCCGCGGCCACGACCGCGGCGAGACGTTTGGTCAGGGTCATCGAGGCGCCCTTTCACACAAGGAGGGACAGAAACCTCGACCTACCTACCCGAAGCCAGACACGCCGCCCTCACCCCGCCGACAGGCTTCTGCGCCCCCCACATGACGCTATGGCCCCTCACGGCACGCCCGGCGACATCCACCCGTCTTCAGGACAGGACTCGCGGCGAACTCCTCCGCCACGGCTTCGCCCTCCTTCGACGAGTTCCTCCACGTCCCGGCCCGCCTGCGGTCGTCGCTCTCCCGGCAGGCG
>NZ_BSEV01000036.1 GCF_027922005.1 Streptosporangium carneum
CCTGCAGAACGGCCACCTGCCCGTCCCCACCGGCCCCGGCATCGGCGTCGACCCCGTCCCCGACATCCTGCGCGAGGTCACCGTCTCCACCGAATGGATCGCCCTGTGACCCGCTGAGCGGCGAGTGCCGGGACCCGGCAGCAAGGCCCGGCACGGGACCGTGCGGTGAGATCGGAGACGAGAGGACCCGGCCCACGCGCGACGCCGGCCGGGCCTTCGCCGTTCGGTCACCCCGACGGCGTCGGCGACAAGCCCGTGCGCGCTACCGCGAACGCGGCCACGCCATCACCGGACTGTCGTTGCAGCACCAGTCACCCTCCTTCCTTCGGAAGAGGGCACAAGCCGTTCCAGAAGAAGCCGACAGAAGGCCGAACAATCATGGAAAGCACAGGAAGGCGTTCTCCGGCGGTGACGGGCCCCGCTCGCGCGTCGACCGGGTACGGACAGGCGACCTTGCAGCGGGATCTGGACGCGATCCGCGACGCCGGCGCCGTGGGGGTGCAGGCACGAGTGGTGTCGCCCCGCGGTGAGCTCTCCGCCGCCAGCGGCACCGCGACACTGGGCCGCGACGTGCCTGTCCCGCTCGACGGGCACTTCCGGATCGGCAGCAACACCAAGACCTTCACCGCGGCGGTGATCCTGCAACTCGAGGCGGAAGGCCACCTGTCCCTGAGCGACAGGGTCGAACGGTGGCTGCCCGGTCTGGTGAGGGGCAACGGCAACGACGGAGCCGCGATCACCGTCAGGAACCTGCTCCAGCACACCAGCGGCCTGCACGACCACCCGCACGACGTCGAACAGGAGATGCGGACCGAGGCGGGGTTCCACCGGCACCGGTTCGCGCGCACGCCCCCCGAACAGGTGGTGGCCCTCAGCGTCGCCCATCCCCCCGTCTTCGCGCCCAACTCCGGCTGGGGGTACGCCAACGTCAACTACATCCTGGCCGGAATGGTCATCGAGAAGGCGACCGGGCACTCCTGGCGCGAAGAGGTCAGGCGCCGGATCATCGCGCCGCTGGAGCTTCGGCACACGACCCTGCCCGGCGACTCCCCGTCCCTGCCGGAACCCCACGTCGAGGGCTACACCCAGGACGCCCAGAGCTCCCGGCTGTTTCGCAGCACCGAGGTCAGCCTCGGCTGGGGCGGCCCCGCCGCGGAGATCGTCTCCACCACCGACGACCTCGGCCGTTTCTGGCGGGCGCTGCTGGGCGGACGACTGCTGCCCCGCACGCAGCTGCGCAAGATGACGACCACGGTCCCCACGGGCGTGCCCGGCTGGGAGTTCGGCCTGGGAATGGCTCAGCGGCGGCTGAGCTTCGGGATCCCGGTATGGTCCCACGCCGGCGGCACCCCGGGATTCGTCACCGACAACGCCGTCACCCCCGACGGCCTCACCAGCGTGATCGTGTCGCGCTCCACCGACGGCGGCTCACCCGCGCAGCACGAGGCCGCCGACCGCCTGATCGAGAACGCGGTCCGCGCCGCCTCGCCGACCGGCTGACCCGCCGGCCCGTACCGCTCACGCCCTCGGATCGTCGTCCGTGGGCGTGAGCGCCGCTTTCCGCCGCGGGCCGGAGCGTCCCGGCGATCCTGGTGGGACCACCGGGCGCGACCGGGCGGAGGCGACCGGGAGGACTCAGGAGAACAGGGCCCTGCCCCAGTAGTCGCCGGCGTCCTTGACTCCGCCGGGACAGGCGAACAGACCGCTCGAGACGTGCTTGATGTACTCGTTGAGCGAGTCCTTCCTGGCCAGGGAGAGCTGGACCGGGACGAACTGGCGGCGCGGGTCCCGCTGGTAGGCCATGAAGAACAGGCCCGCGTCCAGGCGGCCGAGACCGTCGGACCCGTCGACGTAGTTGTAGCCCCGGCGCAGCAGGTGGGCGCCCCCGTTGCTGCTGGGGTGGGCGAGCCGCACGTGGGCGTCGGCCTTGACGACCGGTTCGCCCGCCGCGTCCTTGGCGACGAAGTCGATCGGGTCGAACTCGGCCTTCTTCCCCAGCGGAGCTCCCTCCCCCTTGTTCCTGCCGAAGATCTGCTCCTGCTCGAGCAGGGACGTCCGGTCCCAGGTCTCGATCATCATCCGGATCTTCCTGGTGACCAGGTAGCTGCCGCCCGCCATCCAGTCCTGACCGTCGCCGGGGGCCACCCACAGCTGCTCCCTGAGCAGCTTCGCGTCCTCCAGCTTGAGGTTGTTCGTCCCGTCCTTGAACCCCATCAGGTTGCGGGGCGTCGCCTGCGCGCGCGAGGTCGAGGAGGTACGGCCGAAGCCGAGCTGGGACCAGCGCACCGAGACCCGCCCGAAGCCGATGCGGGCCAGGTTGCGGATGGCGTGCACGGCGACCTGCGGGTCGTGCGCGCACGCCTGGACGCAGATGTCTCCGCCGGAGATCTCCGGCAGCAGGGCGTCCCCGGGAAACTTCGGCAGGGGGGCCAGGGCGGCCGGTCTCCTGGCCGCCAGGCCGAACCTGTCGTCGAACAGGGACTCCCCGAAGCCGACCGTCAGGGTCAGCCCGGAGGCGGGCAGCCCGAGGGCCTCGCCGGTGTCGTCCGGCGGGGCCTCTGGGATCCCTCCGACGGCGCCGAAGGCGCCCGCCTCCCCGCCCTGGGTCATCCGGGCGGCCGCGGCCGTCCACTCCTGCAGCAGCTCGGCGAGCTCCGCCTTCTTTTCGGTGGTGACGTCGAAGGAGACGAAGTGGAGCCGGTCCTGGGCCGGGGTGACGATGCCCGCCTGGTGCTCTCCGTAGAAGGGCACGGCGTCCGAGGTCGCGGCGACGCTGGCGGAGGTCGCCACGGCCCCTCCGGACCCCGCGCGCACCGCGACGACGCCCGCGCCCGCCGCCGCCACTCCTGCCGCGCCCAGCCCGAACATCTTTCTGCGGCTGATCCGCTCACTCATGCCTTCTCCTCCGTACGGCTCGCGTGCCACCCACTCAGGACCGACCCGGTGGCCCTACTTGACGACAACCGCCGCGATCTTGCTGATCGGTTCGGACAGGGCGTTGATCGAGTCCGACAGCTTCTTCAGCTCGTCCTTGGACAGCTCAGTGTGGAGCTTCCAGCCGTCGCCCGCACGATGCGCGCCCAACTCGGCCTCCGTGGCGGCGAACTTCTCGTCCAGCGTCTTGACCAGGTCGGGAGCGCGCTCCTCGAGAACGGGCCTGAGCGCCTGGACGGCGGCCCTCGACCCCTGCAGGTTGGCGTCGAAGTCCCACAGGTCGGTGTGGGAGTAACGGTCCTCCTCACCGGTGATCTTCCCGGAGGCGACCTCGTCGAGCAGTTCCTTGGCGCCGTTGGCCAGCTGGACCGGGGAGAGCTCGGCGGCGTTGGCCTTCTCGACGATCGTCTTGATGTCGGTCATCAGCTTGTCGGCGACCGGGCCCGACTTGCTGATGTCCTTGGTGATCCAGAGATCCTTCTCGATCTTGTGGAAGCCGGTCCACTCCTCGCCCTCGGCCACGTCGTTCTCACGGGCGTCGATGGCGGGGTCCAGGTCGCCGAAGATCTCCGCGACCGGCTCGATCCGCTCCCAGTAGGTCCGCGACACGGGGAAGAGCGCCTTGGCCTTGTCACTGTCGCCCGCCTTGACGGCGTCGACGAACTCCTGCGTCTTGACCAGCAGGGTGTCGCTCTGGGTCTTGACGTAACGCTTGTAGCCCGCCGTCGCCTCGGCCAGCTTCGCGTCGGCGCTGAGCGGCTTGTGCTCGCCCGTCACCTTGAGCGGCCCCCGGATGCCCTTGCCGATCATGCCCGGCTTGCAGGCGGTCTCGTAGACGCCCGCGGGCAGTTCCACGATCACTTCGCGGGTCAGGCCGGGGACGATGTTCTCCACCTCGCCCATCACCCGGTCGCCTGAGGCGTAGACGTAGAACTCCGTCACCTTGCTGCCGCCGTTGGTGATGGTGAAGGTCGAGGTGCCGGCGGCGACCTCGGTGGTCGCGACCTTGCACTCGGTGTCGCTGGCGGCGACGGCGATCGGCCCGCCCGCGGTGCTCTTGGCGGCCTGGGGGCTCGCGGCGGGAGCGCCGCCGCCGGAGCAGGCGGTCAGCCCCGCGAGTGCGAGGAATCCTACGGCGATGGCGATGGAAGTACGCATGATGACCCTGTTTCAAGCCGCTGGACGCGGATCGGTGACGGACACGGGGGGTGAGGCGGCGGGGCGCTTGCGCTGGGGCCGCAGGAAGAGGAAGAGGGTGGGGACCGCGTAGGCGACCCAGGCGGCGGTCTCCAGCACGCTCGGCTGCGGGGTGATGTTGAACATCCCGGCCAGCAGCGCGCCGTACCAGGAGTCGGCGGGCAGGACCGAGCTGATGTCGAAGGCGTGGTTGGACAGGCCGGGCAGGACGCCGGCCTCCTGCAGGTCGTGCACGCCGTACTTGAGGATGCCCGCGGCGACCAGGATCAGCAGCAGGCCCGTCCAGGTGAAGAACTTGGTGAGGTTGACGCGCAGCGCGCTGCGGTACAGGCCCCAGCCGATCACGATCGCGGTGAGGACTCCCAGGCTGATGCCGACCAGCGGGCTGGCGCTCGTCGTCGCGCCCTGGACCGAGGCGAAGAACAGCAGGGCGGTCTCAAGCCCCTCGCGCGCCACCGCGAGGAACGCCATGACCGTCACGGCCACCGCGCCCATCTGCATCGCGTCGGTCAGCTTGGAGCGCAGCTCACCGGAGAGGGAACGGGCGGCCTTGCGCATCCAGAAGATCATCCAGGTGACGAACACGGTGGCCAGCAGCGAGACGACGGCCTCGAACAGCTCCTGCTGCCGGTACTCGAGGTGTGCCGCGGTGAAGGTCAGCAGCGCGCCGAACCCGATCGACAGGGCCACGGCGGCGCCGACGCCCGTCCAGACCTGGGGTAGTCGGTCCTTCCTGTCGCTCTTGACGAGGAAGGCGACGAGAACGGAGACGACGAGGGTCGCTTCGAGGCCCTCTCGTAGTCCGATGAGGTAGCTGGCGAACACCGTGACTCCTGGGAAGACTACAAAGGCTTACCTAATTTAGGGCAGGGCAACCTTACTCTCTACACGAGGATGCGTTATTTGGGCCCCCAGGTCGAGACATTGGCTCGCGATATGGCACTGATCTCCGGAAAACAGGCTTTGGGCGAGCTCCTTAAGAAGAGGTCAAAATCTGTCCCGAGACGGCGGGACCGGGCGCGGGAGCCGGGGCGGCCTGCGAGCGGCCCGCCGCCAGATCCCGGCTGTGGTGCTCCCAGGCGGCGGCCAGACGGTCGACCGCGGCCTCCAGGACGTGCGGGGACTCCGCGACCGACAGGCGGATGCCCGCGTGGTGACGCCCGTCGACGCAGTGCGCCGCGCCGGGGGCGACGATCACGCCGTAGCGGGCGGCGAGGTGGGCGTAGCTCTCGCTGTCGGTCACCGGCAGTGTGACCCACAGCGACAGGCCCGCGGCCTGCGGGTGCGCGCGCCAGGCGGGCAGATGCCGCCCCAGGAGGGTGACGAGTAGGTCACGGCGGGCGCGCAGGGCCGCCCGCAGGGCGTCGAGCCACGGGTCGTCGACGGCCTCCAGCAGGCGCGTGGCGATGACCTGGGCCGGGACGCCCGGCGCCAGGTCGCTGGCCGAGCGCAGCCGCAGCAGGTGGCCGCGCGGCGCGCCCTGCGTGCGGATCCAGCCGACGCGCAGGCCGGCCCACAGCAGCTTGGACAGCGAACCCACCGCGATGACGGCGTCCTCCCCCGCGGCCAGCGGCTCCGCCGGATCGGCGTCCGGCTCGAGGTGAAGGCCCCCCTGGGCGAGGTTCTCCACGATGAGGGCGCCGGTACGGCGGGCCGTGTTGAGCAGGGACTCACGGCGGGAGCGGCTCAGCACGGCTCCGACGGGACTGCCGCCGCCGGAGTCCACGTAGATCACCGGTGCGGACAGGTGGGCGGCGGCGCGGTGCGCGGCCTGGGCGTCGATGCCGAACGAGTCGACGGGGACGCCCACGAGGCGGGCGCCGCGCCCGGCGAGGGCGCCGGGCAGCCCCGCGTAGGTCGGGCAGCCCGTGACGACCGTGCGGCCCCGCGGGACGACCGCCGCGGCGACCAGGGTCAGGGCGTGCTGGGCGCCCGAGGTCACGATCAGCTGGTCGGGGTCGGTCGGCAGGCGGAGACGGCGGGTGAGGTGGTCGGCCAGGGCGGTCCGCAGGGCGAGGGAGCCCGCGGGTTCCAGGCCGTGGCCCTCGACGCCGGCCAGGACGTCCAGGCCAGATACCGGCGGGAGGTGGTCGACGCCCGAGGGCACGGCCTGTGACAGGTCGATCGACTCGCCTCCCCCCGCCATCTGGCGGCGCAGCAGCGCGGACGCCGGGTTCTCCCTCGGCGTGTCGGTCCAGGCGGGCCTGGACCTGACGAACGTGCCGGAGCCGCGCAGGCGCTCCACGATCCCGGCCGCCTCCAGCTCGTCGAGACAGCGGACCACGGTGCCGCGGCTGACGGAGAGCGCGTCGGCCAGCGGCCGTTCCGCGGGAAGCCTGTCGCCCGCCGCCACCAGGCGGCTCTCGACGGCCTCGGCGACGGCCTCGGCGATCCTGCGGTAGCGCGGCCCGGGGCGGTCACGCCAGCCGTCGAGCGCGATCCTCACCCACCAGCCCAGATCATGGTCCACTCCCCGAAATTGGCACTGTTCTTCCCGGGAGGCAACCGCGACCCTGGGCCGTGCCCGGAGGAAGAACCCGGAGAAAGGAGAGGTGTCCGTGGATCCGAGTCCCACACTGGCCAGGCGTTTCTGGGAGGCCCTCGAGCCTGTGCACTCGGTGGTCTACTTCACACCCGAGCCCGCGGAGGCGGCCAGGGCGCTGGGACTGCCCGCGTGGTGGACGGGCTACTTCGCGGGCAGGGCCGCGCCTCTCGGCGCGCTCGACGCGCCGGCGGTGACGGCGATGTTCTACGGCTTCGCCCCCGGCATGGTCTCCAGGGCCCTGCCGGACGCCTGGTCGTACGCCTCGCCCGCCGACGTGCTCGGCACCCGCCTGGAGGCCGTCCAGGCCGCCCTGAAGCGGACGCTGCCGCCCGCGGGGCCCGGCGGCCTCGAGCGGCTCGCCGTGCTCCTGGAACGGGCGGTGGGCGCGTGCCGTTACGAGGGCAGGCCGCTGGCGGCGGGCTGGTCGCGCGTCCGCCCTCCCTCCGACGCCGCCGGGCGCGTGTGGCTGGCAGCGACGGTCCTGCGCGAGCACCGGGGCGACGGGCACGTCATCGCCGCCGTCCACGCCGGGTTGCGGGGGCTGGACGCCGTCCTCACCCACGTGGCCACCGGAGCGGTCACCCGGGAGCTCCTCCAGGGCAGCCGGGGCTGGACCGACGACGAGTGGGAGGACAGCCGCCGCAGGCTGGCCGCCCGCGGGCTGCTGGACCGCACCTCACGGCTGACCAGGACCGGCGGGGAGCTGCGCCGCATGGTCGAGGACGCGACCGACCGGCTGGCCGCCGACCCGGTCGTGGCCCTCGGGGAGTCGGGAATCGAGGAGGTGATCGGCCTGGCGGCCCCGCTGAGCCGTCACCTGGTCGACACGGGGGTCGTCCCCGTCCCCAACCCGATCGGCGCTCCCCGCCCGTGACCTCCGCGACGTCCCGTCCCACCCACGATCGGAGAACCCGAATGACCGTCAAACTCGCCGTCGACGGCGCGGTGGCCACCGTCACCGTCGACCGCCCGGAGAAGCTGAACGCGCTCGACTACGCCACCATCGACCGGCTCTCGGCCGCGCTCGACCGGATCGAGGGCGACGACGCGGTCAGGGCCGTCATCCTGACCGGCGCGGGAGAACGCGCGTTCAGCGCGGGCGCGGACATCGGGGATCTGGCCAGAAGCATCGCGGGAGGCACGGACCGGGCCCTGCGTGAGATCGTGCGCCGGGGACAGGGACTCACCCGTCGCGTCGAGGAGTTCCCGAAGCCCGTCGTCGCCGCGGTGAACGGGCTCGCCTACGGCGGCGGGTGCGAGATCGTCGAGGCCGCGCACCTGGCCGTCGCGAGCGAGCACGCCGCCTTCGCCAAGCCGGAGATCACGCTGGGCTTCCCCCCGCCCTTCGGGGGGTCGCAGCGTCTGCCCCGCCACATCGGCCGCAAGCGCGGCCTGGAGATGATCCTGACCGGAGATCCGATCGACGCCGCCAGGGCGGCGGAGCTCGGCATCGTCAACGCCGTCGTGCCGCACGGCGACCTGCTCGCCGCCGCCAGGCGGCTGGCGGGCCGCGTCATCCGCCACGCGCCGACCGCGGTCGGCGCGTGCCTGGCCGCGGTGACCAGGGGGCTCAACGTCCCCATCGACGAGGGCCTCGCCGTCGAGGCGTCGTGGTTCGCCGTCACCGTGCCCACCGAAGGGGTCGCTCAAGGCCTGAGCCGCTTCCTCGACAGGGAGCGGCCCTCGGGTCAGGAGACCCGGCCCAGGCGGGGCACGGCCTCCAGCAGGGAGCGGGTGTAGTCGTGCCGGGGGGCGTCGACGACCTCCTCCGTCGGGCCCGTCTCGACCAGCCTGCCCTGGTGCATCACCGCGACGACGTCGGAGACGTAGCGGACCACGGCGAGGTTGTGCGAGATGAACAGCATCGACAGGCCCAGTTCCTCGCGCAGCGAGCGGACCAGGTTGAGCACCGAGCCCTGCACCGAGACGTCCAGGGCGGAGGTGATCTCGTCGGCGACCAGCAGTTCGGGCCGCGCGCCCAGCGCCCTGGCGATCGCCACCCGCTGCCGCATGCCCCCCGACAGCTCGCGCGGATAGCGCTGGGCCACGGCGCCCGGCAGGGAGACCAGCGACAGCAGCCGCTCGACCTCGGCCGCGCGGTCCGCGCGGGGCAGGCGGAGCCCCTCCGCGACCGACGCGCCCACGGTCATCCTGGGGTTGAGGGAGGCGTAGGGGTTCTGGAAGACCATCTGGATGCGCCGGGTGTCGGCGCCCGAGATCTCCCCGGTGTAGCGCACCAGCCCGGTCACCGCCTTGGCCAGGGTCGACTTGCCGGAGCCCGACTCCCCGACCAGGCCGACGATCGCCCCCTGGGGGATCTCCAGCGTGACGTCGTCGACGGCGGTGAACGCGCCGAACCGCACCGTCAGGTTCTTGATGATCACTGGGCCTCCCAGCAGGCGACGCTGTGCGCCTTGCCGTACGGGATCAGAGGGGGAAGCTCGGCGCAGCGGTCGCTCGCCAGCGCGCAGCGGGGCGCGAAGGCGCAGCCCGCGCCGACCTCGGCGGGAGCGGGCTGGCGTCCGGGGATGCTGGCCAGCGGCAGGGACCTGTCGGTGTCCATGTCGGGCAGCGAGGCGACCAGCGCGCGGGTGTAGGGGTGGGCGGCGCCCGTGACCAGCTGGTCGACGGGCAGTTCCTCGACCACCCTGCCGGCGTACATGACGACGACCCGGTCGCACAGTTCGCCGACCACGGCGATGTCGTGGGAGATGAACAGGGTCGCGGCGCCGGTCTCGGCCGTCACCTGGCGCAGCAGGCGGAGGATCTGCCGCTGCACCGTCACGTCGAGCGCGGTGGTCGGCTCGTCGGCGATGATGAGCCGCGGCGTGCCCATCAGGCCCATCGCGATCACCACGCGCTGACGCATGCCGCCGGACAGCTCGTGCGGATGCTGGCGCGCCCGCCGTTCCGGCTCGGGGATGTGCACGTGGTCGAGGCGGTCGACGGCCCTCTCCCAGGCCTTCTCCCGGCTCGCCCCCTGGTGCACCGTCGCTACCTCGGCGAGCTGGCCGCCGACCCGCAGCGCCGGGTTGAGCGAGGCCATGGGGTCCTGGAAGACCATCGCCAGCGAGGTGCCGAGCAGCTTGCGGCGCTCCTGTTCCGGCAGCTCGGCGAGGTCGACGCCGCACAGCCGCAGGCGTCCGGTCGTGACCTTGCCGGGGTAGGGCACCAGGCCGCCGATCGCCGAGGAGGTCAGGCTCTTGCCGCTGCCCGACTCCCCCACCAGGCCGACGATCTCCCCGGGCGCGACGGTCAGCGACAGGCCGCGGACCGGGGTCACGCCTCCGGGGAAGGTGACGGTGAGGTCCCGTACCTCCAGGACCGCCTCGGGGTCGGGCTCCTCGATCTCCTGCCGCGCGGCGGGCACGGGGGCCGCCTTCGCCGGTGTGGTGGTGCGCGCGGCGGCGCGCGCCAGGGCGTCTCCCAGCAGGTTGAACCCGATGCCGGCGAGCGCGACCGCCACGGCGGGACCGAGGGCGACGGCCGGGGTGTCGTAGATGCGGCTGAAACCCTCGAACAGCAGGCGTCCCCAGTCGAACGACGGCGGCTGCACGCCCAGGCCGAGGAAGGACATTCCGGCGAGCGCGAGCAGCGCGCTGCCCAGTGCCTGGGTGAGGTTGAGGATCAGCGGCTCGGCGATGTTGGGCAGGACGTGACGCGTCATGACCCGCATGCGGGGGACGCCGAGCATCCGGGCGGCCGAGACGTAGTCGGCCCCGGCGACGGAGGCGGCGAGCGTCTGGGTGAGCCGCGCGAAGCCCGGCGCGATGGCGACGCCGATGCCCAGCACCGCCCCCTTCGCGCCGAGTCCGGCGACCACCGCGGTGAACATGGCCAGCAGCAGCCCGGGGAAGGCGACCAGCGCGTTGACCGTGCCGGTGACCACTCGCGCGCCGCGGCGGGGCAGCACCGAGGGGAGCGCGCCGAGCACGGTCCCTATGACCGCGCCGATGAGCGTGGTCAGCAGGGCCAGGAGCAGGGAGAGCCGCCCGGCGACCATCACCCTGGCCAGGATGTCGCGGCCCAGATTGTCGGTGCCGAGCGGGTGTGCGTCCGAGACGCCCTGGAGGATGGCGGAGGGGTTGATGCGCTCGGCCTCCGCTCCCCAGATCGGCGGCCCGATGATCGCCAGGATCACCATGATCGTGACCAGTGTGGTCCCGGCGAGCCCGGCGGGGCTCCGCAACAGGTGCCGCATCAGGTCTCCTTCACTGCGGAGGTCGGGTCGAGCACGCCGAGCAGGACGTCGACGAGCAGGTTCACCACCAGCACGATCGCGCCGTAGACGAGGATCACGCCCTGGGCGACGGGGTAGTCCTTCTGCGTGATCGACTCCACGATCCGCAGGCCGAGGCCCGGCCAGGCGAAGACGTACTCGACGAGCACGCTCCCGGCGATCAGGCCGGTGAGCAGCAGGCCCCCGATGGTGAGGGTGGCGGTGAGCGTGTTGGGCAGGACGTGCCGGATGTAGAGGCGGGGGGCGGGCAGCCGTTTGGCACGTGCCAGCCGTACGTAGTCGCTGCCCAGCTCGCGCAGCGTCTCCACCCGGGAGATGCGGGCGATCATCGCGGCGGGGGCGATGGCCAGGGAGAGGATGGGCAGCACGTAGGACTCGGGGCCGCCCTTGCCCGCGGGCGGGAACCAGCCGAGCCCGATGGCGAAGGCCGCGACCAGGACGATGGCGTAGAGGAACTCGGGCACCGCGATGGCCGTGCCGGTCGCCGAGGTGAAGGTCGCCTCGGTGCCGCGGTTGCGGCCGTTCTCGGTGCGGACCCCCGCCCACATGCCGAGCGGCACCGCGATGAGCAGGGCCACCACGGTCGCGAGCAGGGCCAGGGTGAGGGTGTTGGGCAGCCGGGTGGCGATGACGTCGCCGACCGGCTCCCCGCTGAGGAAGGAGGTGCCGAAGTCCCCGGACAGCACGTTGCGGACGTAGGTCGCCAGCTGGGTGAGGATCGGCTGGTCGAGCCCGAGCGCCGCGCGCCTGGCCTCGACCAGCTCGATCGGCGCGGCCTGGCCGAGCGAGGCGCGCACCGGGTCACCCGGGATGAGGTGGATCATCGCGAACGACGCGACGAGCAGCACCGCCAGCGAGATCACGAACCGGATGAGGTGCCGGAGCAGGAACGCGCTCCGCGCGCGGGCCAGGGACACGCCGCCCGCGAGCAGGCGGCGGCCCTGGAGGCGAGGGATTCCGGCCACTCAGCCCGCCCCCGTCATCCGGATGGTGGTCGGCTGGAACAGGCCCGCCAGCAGCTCGAACTTGGCGCCCTTCTGCGCGATGAGCACGGTGTCCTCCACGACCGGCACCAGGTCGGAGTTCTCGAACAGGGCGGACTCCGCCTCGAGCCAGAGCTTGCAGCCCTCCTCGCCCGGCTTGAGCGCGGCATCGCCGACCAGCGTGTTGTACCGGCTGTTGTTCAGGTGGGCGAAGTTGCCGCCCTTGGGCGCGGCCGGCCCGGACAGGAAGCCGACGAGCTGGCTGGGCAGGGTGACGCCGATCGGCAGCCAGGTGACGTCCCAGTCCTGGGTGACGTTGAGCGACTCCGGCAGCTTGGTGTCGATGACGCCGTTCAGGACGGTCTCGGCGCCCACCTTCTTCCAGGCGGCGGCGAGGTACTCGGCGGCGGCCTGCGGACCGGCGCCCCTGGTGGTGATGTACAGCAGGCGCAGGGACAGCTTCTTGCCGTCCTTGACGCGGATGCCGTCGGGACCGGCCTTCCAGCCCGCGGCGTCGAGCCCGGCCGCGGCTGCGGCCGGGTCGAAGGCGGGAACGCGGCCGGTGACGCTGTCGCCCTGGCAGGGCCTGGGGTCTCCGACCAGCCCGGTGACCGGGCGTCCCGTCCCGCTGGAGGAGATGTTCCCCAGCTCGGGGAGGTTGATCGCCTGGGTGAGGGCCTTGCGCACCGCCGGGTCCTTGCCGGGACGGTCGTCACCCTGGTGGTAGAAGAACTGCCCCTTGGCCTCCGGCATGAGGACCTTGCTCACTCCCGGCGTCGCCTCGAGCCGTTTGCGGTCGGCACCGCGGACGATCGCGCCGTTGAGGCCGCCGGAGATGATCAGGTTGGCGGCGGTCTGCTCGTTCGGCACGACCTTCAGCACGACCTTGGCGGGCATGCCCGGCTCTTCGGTCGTGGCGCCGTTCGGCCCCCAGGCGTAGTCCTTGCGGATCTCGAAGGTGTAGTGGTCGCTGGGCACCGCCTCGACGAGCTTGTAGGGGCCGCTTCCCGAGGTGGCGTGGGCGATCAGCGAGCGGTCCTTGACCGCCTTGCCGCAGACGATGAACATCAGCGGGCTGCTCTCCAGGATGAAGCTGAACGGCTTGGGAGTGGAGAGGGTCACCGTCCCGGCCGCCTCGTCCGCCTTGGCCGTCATCCCGGCGGGGACGAGCACGCCGTAGATCGGCGACTTGGTGGCCGGGTCGGCGATGTGGTTGACGTTCTCCGCGACGTCGGCCGCGGTGAGCTTGGAACCGTCGGAGCAGGTGACGTCCTTGCGGAGGGTGAAGGTCACCGAGTCCGGTTTGACGTCCCACTTCTCGGCCAGCCCGGGGACGATCTTCCCGTCGGGGGTCTGGTTCACGAGCGTGTCGTAGGCCAGCGACAGCACGGTGTTGGTGACCCCGAGGATGCCCATGGCCGGGTCGAGCAGCCCCGGGTCGGCGGGGAGCGCGAAGGAGAAGGTGCCGCCTTCGACGGGCTTCCCGGACGGGCTGCTCTCCGCGCCGCCACAGGCGGCCGCGAGCAGGCTCAGGGAGGCGAGAACGGCCGCGGGCCCTACGTTTTTCATCGGAACTCCAGAAAATTTCTTTGCCACTTAGCCCGCCTCGGTCATCCGGATGGAGGTCGGCACGAACGTCGCCGCCGGGAAGTCGAACTTGACGCCCTTCTGGGCGACGAGCACGGTGGTCTCCACGACCGGCACCAGGTCGGAGTTTTCGAACAGGGCGGACTCCGCCTCGAGCCAGAGCTTGCAGCCCTCCTCGCCGGTCTTGGCCGCCGCCTCGGTGATCAGCTCCTCGTAACGGGTGTTCTTCAGGTGGGCGAAGTTGCCGCCCTTGGGCGCCGCGGGGCCGCTCAGGAAGCCGACGAGCTGGTTGGGCAGGGTGACGCCGATCGGCAGCCAGGTGACGTCCCAGTCCTGGGTGGCGTAGAGCGACTCCGAGAGCTTGGTGTCGATGACGCCGTTCAGCGTGACCTCGACGCCCGCCTTCTTCCAGGCGGCGGCGAGGTACTCGGCCGCGGCCTGCGGACCAGCGCCCCTGGTGGTGATGTACAGCAGGCGCAGGGACAGCTTCTTGCCGTCCTTGACGCGGATGCCGTCGGCACCGGCCTTCCAGCCCGCGGCGTCGAGCCCGGCCGCCGCGCCTGCGGCGTCGAAGGCCGGAACGCGGCCGGTGACGCTGTCACCCCGGCAGGGCGTGGGGTCCTGCACCAGCCCCTTGGCCGGGCGGCCGGTGCCGCTGGAGGAGATGTTCCCCAGCTCGGGGAGGTTGATCGCCTGGGTGAGGGCCTTGCGCACCGCCGGGTCCTTGCCGGGACGGTCGTCACCCTGGTGGTAGAAGAACTGGCCGTTGCCCACCGGCATGAGGAACTTCCCCATTCCCGGCGTCGCCTCGAGGCGCTTGCGGTCGGCACCGTAGATGACCGCGCTGTTGAGATCACCGGAGATGATCAGGTTGGCGGCGGTCTGCTCGTTGGGCACGACCTTCAGCACGACCTTGGCGGGCATGCCCGGCTCCTTGGTCGTGGCGCCGTTCGGTCCCCAGGCGTAGTCCTTGCGGATCTGGAAGGTGTAGTGGTCGCTGGGCACCGCCTCGGCGAGCTGGTACGGCCCGGACCCCGAGGTTCCGCGGGCGAGCAGCGAGCGGTCCTTGAGCCCCTTGCCGCAGACGACGAACATCTGCGACGTGGTCTCCAGGATGAAGCTGAACGGCTTGGGAGTGGAGAGGGTCACCGTCCCGGCCGCCTCGTCCGCCTCTGCCTTCATCCCGGCGGGGACGAGCACGCCGTAGATCGGCGACTTGGTGGCCGGGTCGGCGATGTGGTTGACGTTCTCCGCGACGTCGGCCGCGGTGAGCTTGGAACCGTCGGAGCAGGTGACGTCCTTGCGGAGGGTGAAGGTCACCGCCTCCGGCTTGACGTCCCACTTCTCGGCCAGCCCGGGGACGACCTTCCCGTCGGAGCCGATGGTCACCAGCGTGTCGTAGGCCAGCGACAGCGTGGTGTTGGTGACCCCGAGAATGGCCAGGGCCGGGTCGAGCGCCCCGGGGTCGGCGGCGAGCGCGAAGGAGAAGGTGCCGCCTTCGACGGGCTTCCCGGATGGACTGCTCTCCGCGCCGCCACAGGCGGCCGCGAGCAGGCTCAGGGAGGCCAGAGCCGCCGCCGGTCCTACGTTTTTCATCGGAACTCCAGGAAGGTGGGGGGCGATGCCCCACACTCGCTTTTTCATGCAGCTCCTTCTTCGTGCCCGATCACAAAAAGCGGGCCGTCCATCGTGCTATCTGCCGAAGATCCGCATCTGGAGCATGACGGTGAGCCGGGCCTCGGGGTCGCCCAGGTCCAGGCCGCTGATCTCGGTGAGCCGCTTCAGCCGGTAACGGAAGGTGTTGGCGTGCACGTGGACCCTGGCCGCGGCCGCGTTGACGTCGCCGAAGGCGTCGAGATAGGCCCGCAGGGTGGGGACCAGTTCGCTGCCGTGTTCGGCGTCGTAGGACAGCAGTCGCTCGTAGGGGCCGGTCGGCGCCTGTTCCTCGGCCTCGGCCAGGTCCGAGAGCTGCAACAGCAGCGCCTCGAAGTGCACGCCGGTGTAGCCCGCGACGGCGCCGGAGGACTCGCGGGCGCGCAGCACGCGCAGCGCCCTGTCCGCGTCCGCCCTGGACCTGGCCACCTCCGACAGGTTGCCCGCCAGGCGTCCGACACCGATGTTGGCGGCGTGCCTGGGGCCGACGCGGGCCAGGAAGCTCTCGGCGACCCGCACGGCCCGCGCCTCCTCCTCACCGCCGCTTCCCGCGTGCAACGGCAGCACGGCGTAGGCCACCGAGCCGACCAGCGCGGCCGCCGCCTTGGGATGGATGGCCCCGACGTGCAGGGCCAGCGCGTCGCAGAAGCGCTGTCTGTCGCTCTCCCTGCGCGCGGCGTCGCCGTCGGACCCGCCGCTGAGCTGGGCGGCGAGCACGCACAGGCGCTCGCTGGCGACGCCGAGCCGTCCCGCCGCCTCGGCGGCGTCCTTGCCGCCGGCCAGCACGGTGGACAGCAGGTCGGCGCGGAGCCTGCGCCGGGTGTCCGCCCCCGCGCGCTGCCGCAGCAGCTGCAGGGCGACGATCTTGGCCGCGTCGGCGAGGGCGCGCTGCCGCTGGTCGCTCAGCGGCTCGCGCACCGCGGCCCAGATGGAGCCGAGGATCTCGTCGCCCGACCGCACGGCCACCGCGGCCCGGTGGATGCTGTCGCCGTCCATCTCGAGGTAGATCGGCTCGTGACTCTGGTAGAGCTGCCGGAAGAACCCTCGCGCCTCCAGCATCCGCTGGAAGCGCATGGGCACCTGACGGCCGAGCACCGTCTCGACCCTGCCGGGGTCGGCCTCGTCCTGCCGTCCCGAGTAGGCCAGCACCCGTGAGGAGCGGTCCTCGATCGTCACGGGGGCGTCCAGCAGCGCGCACACGGCGTTGGCCAGGGAGAACAGGTCGTCGGGCGGGGTCTCCCCCGGCTCGGCGAGGTCGCCCTCGGCCAGCAGGGAGCGCAGCAGCGCGGCCACCTGCGCCCACGAGGCGGCCCTGGTCAGGCCCAGCACCGCGACCCCGGTCTCCAGCACCTTGGCGCGGACGAGCTCGTCGACGGGGACGGGCTGCTTGACGACGACACCCGCGGCCGGGCCGACCGCGTCGAGCAGGGCGCAGATCTGCTCGGCGCGGTCGACCCCGACGGCGAGCAGGATGCCCCCCTCGGGGAGCAGGAGCTCGTCGAGGGGGTCATAGATGTGCACCCCGGTGACCTCGGCGTCGAGTTCCCCGGGGGAGGCGGCCACGTCCAGCACGGTGCTTCCCAGGTCGTCCAGGATCCGCTGCATGCTGGCACGTGGCCGATTGCTCATCTGCTCACGATAATGGACATACAAGGACATCATTTATGGATGTGCTCTATTGCCACCTGAGCGGCACGGCCGATCGCCGCGTCCGCCCGGGGCAGCCGCAGAGCGAACGAGGGGGTTCGCAGGAAGACCGCCGCCGCGTAACGCCGTCCGTCCGGGTACTCCAGGACGCCCGCCTCGTTGCGGACGCCCCAGAGCGTGCCGGTCTTCGCGGAGATCTTCACCTCGTCGCCGAACGCGGAGGACAGGCGGTGCGGCCAGATCTGGTTGCCCAGGATCTTCCGCGCCTCCGCGCAGGCCTCCGGAGAGCCCGCCTCGTCCCGCCAGATCTGGCTGAGCAGGGTGGTGATCTCGCGGGGCGTGCTCGAGGTCGTCCGCTCGGGGTCGCGGATCGCCAGGTCCCTGATCTGCTCCTGGCCGACCTTGGCGAGCCCCTCCTCGTCGTCCAGCCCGGCCAGCCCCAGCTCGGTCACGACGCTTCCGAGCAGTTCGGCGCAGCCGCCGATCAGGCGGGTGCGCTCCAGGCCGAGCTCGCGCAGCGTGGCGTGCACGTTGTCGAGCCCGACCCGGCGCAGCAGCACGTCGGTGGCCGCGTTGTCGCTCATGGTCATCATGAAGTGGGCCAGGTCGCGCAGGGTGAGCGAGACGTCGTCCGCGCACCCCGAGGTGCCGATGCCGCCGTCCTTGTCCGCCGCGCTCACGGTCAGCCGCTCGGTGCGCTCCAGCGTCCCCGCCGCCGCCTGCCTGGTGTACTCCAGCAGGATCGGCAGCTTGAACACCGAGGCGAGCACCACCGGGTCGTCGGCGCCGTAGCAGACCTCGGCGTCGCCGTCGACCTCGCGGACGTGGACGAAGCCCTCCACGTCCGCCTCTTCGAACACTTCGCGCAGCGCGCTGGACACGTCAGCCACGGCGCAGCGTCCTCGCTCCGTTGTGCATGTGGGTGGCGCGCCCGTCCCCGACCACGAAGGTGATCGTGTCGTGCATGCCGTCCTTCGGCTCCGCCGCGATGAAGGAGTGGTCGGCGTAGTGCACGAAGCGGGTGGTGGTCCGCGTCTGACCGCCCTTCTCCATGAACTCGCCGGGGATCAGGGTGGCGTCCAGGCCGCCGTGGGCCTCGGTCACCTCCCAGGCGTACATCGGCCCCTCGTACCTGCCGACGTAGGGCTCGGGGTTGACCACCAGCGGCGTCTGGGGCGGAACGGGAAGATCCGGTACGGCCAGGCCGGTGGCCTCGCGGATCAGCGGCAGCAGCAGGTCGGAGATCAGGCCCACGAGGGCGCCGCCGTTGGCGCTTATCGCGATCGCGAAGTCCGCCCCCGGCACGACCCGCCAGAACGTGCTCTGCCCGATCGTGCCGCCGTCGTGCCCGTAGACCTCGCCGCCCCAGTCGAACAGCTCGAAGCCCAGGCCCCAGCGGTCGGCGAGCAGACCGGGGACCACGGGCACGTCGATCTGCCTGGTCCGCATGGCCGCGACCGACTCCTCCGACAGCAGCCGGGTGCCGTCCTCGGCCACGCCGCCCGCGATGAACATGCGGCCGAAGCGGACCAGCTCGCGCAGGGCCAGGCACATGGTCGAGCCCGCGGGGGCGTTGGAGCGCGGCATCGCCCACTCGAGGCTGACCTCGTTGTCCGGGCCGAGATGCCCGGCGGCGGCCCGGAACACGATGGCCTCCTCGGGCAGCAGCGCCCAGTGCGTGGCGCCGAGCGGGCCGAGCAGGTGCTCGCGCATGGCCTGCTCCCAGGTGGTGCCGCGCAGCCGGGCGACCAGCGCGCCGAGCACGCAGTACCCGGAGTTGCAGTAGGAGAACAGGGCGCCGGGCTCGTGGACGTGGCCCGCGCCGTGCAGGAAGTCGATGTACTTGTCCAGGCAGTCGTCGCCGCGCCCGGTGTCCTCGAACAGGTCGCCGTCGAAGCCGCCGCTGTGGCTGAGCAGCTGCCTGACGGTGACGACGCTCTCCGAGCCGTCGGCGACGGCGAACTCGGGCAGGTAGTCGCGGACCGGCTTGTCCAGGTCGACCAGCCCCTCGTCCACGAGCTGCATCACCAGCGCGGCGGTCCAGACCTTGGTGGTCGAGCCGACCTGGAAGACGCTGTCGGGGGTGGTCTCGACGCCGGTGTTGCGGTTCAGCACGCCGCTGACGGCCTCGTGCAGCTCACCGTTCGCCCAGATCGCCAGCGAGGCGCCGGGCACGTTGTGCTGCCGCGCGGCCTCGTCGAGCCGCTTCTGCAGATCCTCAAGCATTCTCGCTCCTTCAGGCGGTCTTGGGGGTGGCGCGGACGCCGAGGTGGACGTACGGCGAGCCGTCGGGCAGCTCGTAGAAGACGGCCGACAGCCACTGGGGCTCTCCGTCGGGGCGGCCGACGAAGGTGGTGTCGTTCACCGGGATGAGATCGAACTCCAGGGGCGGCTGCGTCCCCGCGAGGGCGCCGGTGGCCTCGGCGTACATGGACAGCTGCCCGTCGCGGACGGTCAGCGTCATCCGGGAGCCGGCCCGCTCGTACACACCGGCGTAGCGCTCGACGTCGACCTCGACCGGCTCGGCGGGCGGCCCCAGCACCGGCGGCACCTCCACGCCGACCAGGTCGGCGAACAGCTCGGTCGCCAGGGCGTCGTGGAAGGCCGCGGTGTGGCCGCCGTTGGTCAGCGAGCACACCACCGTCCCGGTGCCGGGGAGCACCCAGAGCATGGCGGCCTGGCCGATGGTGTTGCCGCCGTGGGAGATCACCTGGTGGCCCTGCCACTCGTCGAGGATCCAGCCGATCCCCCACTGCTTGCCGATGGTGTACGGGTTGGGGATGTCGACCTGCGGCTCCCACATCGCCCGCGGGTCGGCCAGCAGGTCCGTGCCCAGGTGGGCGCGGCCGAAGGCGACGACGTCGGCGGGGCGGGCGGAGATCAGGCCGGCCGGGCCGCAGGAGCGCATGAGGCTCGAGACGGGGGCGGGCCTGCCGTCGAGGTGGCCCAGGGCGGCGCGGAAGCGCAGCACGTCCTCCGGCAGGGTCCAGGTGTGGGTCAGCCCGAGCGGCTCGATGACCTGCTCGCGCAGCGCGGCGTCCCAGACCTTGCCGGTGAGGCGCTCGATGACGCGTCCGGCGATGATGAAGCCGGAGTTGCAGTACGACTGCGTGACGCCGATGGGGTGGTTCTGCGCGAGGTCCGCGCAGGCCTCGACGTACTTCTCGATGCAGTCGTCGCCGCGGCCCGTGTCGAGGAAGAGGTCGCCGTCGATGCCGGAGGTGTGCGAGAGCAGGTGCCTGATGGTGACGGTCTTGGTCACCTCCGCGTCGGCGACCTTGAACTCGGGCAGGACCTCCGAGACCGGGGTGTCCAGCGTCAGCGCGCCCTGCTCGATCAGGAGCATGAGCTGGGTCGCGGTCCAGACCTTGGTGATCGAGCCGATCTGGAAGAGGGAGTCGGTGGTCACCTCCACCCCGGTGTCCACGTTGAGCACTCCCGCGGCGAACTCGTGGAGCTCTCCCTCGTGGAAGAAGGCCAGGTTCGCGCCGGGAACCTCGTATTCGGCGATCAGCTCTGCGAGCCGGTCGTGCCAGCGTCCGGAATCCACTGCTCCAGCCACGCGACGATCCTTTCGTTGTAGTCCAGCCGATGAGACGGACGGCCGTTGAGAATGAACAGGTGGGAGCCGCCGGGGTAGCGGACGAGCCTGACCGGCACCCCTTGTTCGCGCAGCGCGGCGAACCACTGCTCCGCCTGGCCGACGGGACACCGGTCGTCGGCGTCCCCGTGGAGCAGGAGGGTCGGCGTGGTCACCCGCGCGACGCCGCCCATGGGCGACTGGGCGGCGACGTCGCCACCGCATTCATATGTCTTGAGGTAATATCCGGCGTCGGAGGTGCCGGACATGCTGTGCAGGTCGCTGACGCAACCGCCGGGAATGGCCGCCTTGAAGCGGTCCGTCCTGGTCGGTAGCCAGCAGGATATGTAACCGCCGTAGCTGTAACCGGTCAGCCCGAGCCGCTCCGGGTCGGCGACGCCCTCGGCGACCAGTTCGTCGATCGGGCTCAGGAAGTCGTCGGTGTCGGCGATTCCCCAGGCGCCGAGGGCGGCGGTGTAGAACGCCTCGCCGTACCCGTCGCTGCCCCGGGGGTTGAGGGTGAGCACGGTCCAGCCCTTGGCGGCCAGCACCTGGTGGTAGAGGTGCACGCCGTCGAAGACCGGCGCCCAGGTGTTGTGCGGGCCGCCGTGCACGTCGAGCAGGAGCGGCCCAGGTTCGGTGAGCGTCTCGTCGCGCAGCACGAACCCCTCGACCCGCGTCCCGTCCGGGGCGGTGAAGACACGACTGCGCGGGACGAGAAGCTCCACGTCGTCGAGCGCGTAGGCCGTCAGCTTCGTCACGGCCGGGGCCCCGGCGGCCGCGTCGGCCGTGGCTCCCCCGGGGGCGTCCGGCAGGGCGCCGGACCGAGCGGCCGGGAGGTCCAGGAGGTAGACCTCGCCCGCGCTGTACGGCGTGGCCGCGACGTAGGCGATCCTGCCCGCCACCGCGCTGGCGCCGGAGACCACCTGGTCCCCGCCGACGACCTTCTCCCCCGAGGCACGGTAGAGGTGCGTGAAACCGCCGTCTCGGGCGCAGAAGACCAGTTCGCTCCCCGCGAGCTGGGGGGTCGCCCCCGGATAGCCCGGCGCGCCCACCATGACGTTGCGGTCGAGTCCTGCCGCGATCTCCGTGAGCCCGTCCTCGCCGAGGACGAACAGGCGAGTGTGACCGCTGGGCCCCGAGGTGAACCCGGTGACCAGCAGCCGGTCGCCGAGCCACCACGCTCCCGTGCAGACCACGCTCTCGTCGGTGAGCCGCTCCGGCTTGCCTGCGGGGACGTCGGAGGAGCCCGCGGGACGACCGGGGACGTCGACCGAGTAGACGGCTCCGCCGACGACCAGGTCACGGTCGGGGTGCATGGCGGCGACGAAGGTCAGGGTCCGCCCGTCGAGGGTCCACGAGGGCTCGCCCGCGTGGAAGTCTCCCGAGGTGACCTGCGCGCTCTCGCCCGTCTTCGCGTCCACCACGAACAGGTGCTTCGTCAGGCCGCGCAGCAGGCCCACGCCGTCGGCCTTGTACTCCAGGCTGTCGGCCACGACCGGGGCGTGCGGGTCGAGGTCGCCGCACGGCGCGCCGTAGGCGATCCTCGTCCCGTCCGGAGACCAGACCGCGGCCCCCGCGCCCAGCGGCGCGGTGGTGAGAGGACGCGGCTCACCGCCGTCCATCGGCAGCAGGTGGATCTGCGGCTTTCCGTCCACGGGGCGGACGAAGGCGAGCACGCGCCCGTCGGGCGACCAGCGCGGAGAGGAGTCGGACGGTCCGTCCGTCAGGCGCCGCGGCTCGGCGCCCGGAGCGGCGAGCCAGATCTCCGATCGGTTGCCGTCGGATTCCTGGTCGGCTGTGGTGACCACATAGGCGACGGCGCTCCCGTCGGGGCGCAGCCGGGGGTCTCCCGGCACCGCGATGCGGTAGAGGTCAGTGGGGGAGAGGCGAGGCATGTCCGAACGCTAGGCGTCCGTTCGCGCCGCTTCTTCGGCCGCTGCGACGAACCCGGGCCGTATGCGTTGTGCCGTTGTCCAATCGGTCGCCGCGGTCCGCGCCGGAGTCGGCGAACCGCGGCGACGCACGGGACCGGAGGTCGCCCCGAGAGGGTGTCCGCGGGCGGAAACCCCCTCCGTGAGAGGTTCAGAGCGTGGTGGAGCTCATGGTGTCCTCGAGGACCTTGTCCAGGAAGCCCTCCAGGTTGACGACGGCGCGAACGATCCGCTCCTCCTCGGTGAGCGTCTCGAACCGCAGCGCGCCGAGGTCCGCCCGCTTCCTGCCCCGCACGTAGAGGGAGCAGGCCAGGTCGGCGCACATGTAGGTGCCGACCGTGTTGCCCTGGCGGCCCGCAGCTCCGACCCTGGGCGCGGTGAACAGGGCGACTCCCGTGCCCGGGTGGGCCGTGACGCAGACGGAGCAGATCGTGCTCTTGGCGAGGCTCCTGCGCACCTCCTGCGCCAGGCGCAGCGTCACACCGACGATCACACCGTGCCGCTCGGCGACCAGGTAACCGCGATCCGGCGCTCCGGGGTCGCGCCAGCCGAGGAAGTCCAGGTCATCCCAGGGAAGATCGGGCAGATTCCTGGGGAGATTGAGCCTGCGGGCCTCCCCCTTCGAGCAGTTGACGAAGGATCCGCGTATCTCCTTCTCACCGACCGGGTTCATCACTCACCTACCGTCGCGACGGGCCTGTCACGGGACGGGACCTGCGTGGACATCGTCCTCTCCCCCGAAACGTTGCCTAATATGATTAGGTTTTACGGTAGAGATCCTAGGAGTCATGCCGCAAGTCGTTTTAACGCCGTCGGCCCGGCGCCCGCCCGCCGGAGATCCGCCGAGGTCAGGACCGAGGCGAATCTCCACTTACCCACCTGAGCGCACGCTCACCTCAGGAGCAGGGAGAGCGTCTACGTCACCGTTGGACTGCGCCGTTCGACCAGGACGACGTCGCGCCATGCGCCGAGATGGCGTCCGACGCGTTCTCGGGTGCCGATCACGCGGAATCCGACGTGGGCGTGCAGGGCGAGACTGGCGGTGTTCTCGGGGAAGATCCCAGATTGGATGGTCCAGATGCCGGCGGCCTCGGTGGAGGCGATGAGCGCCTGCAGCAGAGTCGAGCCGACGCCGCGGCCGCGGGCGTCGGGGTGAACGTAGACCGAGTGCTCGACCACACCGGCGTAGGCGCAGCGGTCGCAGACCGCGCAGGCGGCGACCCAGCCGAGCACGCGGCCGATGTCGTCGACGGCGACGTGCCGGTGGTCGGGGAGCTTCGTCGCGTCGAAGTGTCGCCAGGTTGGGGCGGTGGTTTCGAAGGTGGCCTGTCCTTCGTCGATGCCGAGCCGGTAGATGGCCAGCACCTGGTCGGCGTGCTCTTCGGTCATGGCCTGGACGCGGGTGCTCAGGTCGGTCCCGTTGGCCGCCTTGGGGGTCAGGAGTTCGGTGATCAGGGCGTGGACGCGGGCCTTGATCTGGTCGCGGATCGGCCGTACGGCGTCGATGCCTTGTCCCGCCGGGTCGTCCACCTGCCAGTCCTCATACCGTTTGCCGGGGAAGATCGGGCAGGTGTCCCCGCAGCCCATCGTGATGACCACGTCACTGGCCTGGACCGCCTCGGTGGTGAGCACCTTGGGGATCTCGGCGGAGATGTCGACGCCGACCTCGTTCATCGCCGCCACCACCGCGGGGTTGATCGCGGCAGCGGGGGCCGAACCGGCCGAGCGGACGTGGATGCGCCCTTGGGTCAGGTGGGTGAGGAACGCGGCGGCCATCTGGGATCGGCCGGCGTTGTGGACGCAGACGAACAGCACGAACGGGACGGTGGTGCTCACGGGCGGGAACTTCCTTGCTCGGCGAAGGAGGCAGCGGGGACGGCGGCGTCGACGACTTCGCGAGCCGGTGAAGGAAGGAGCGGGTCGAACAGGAGAACGACCAAGCCCAGGCCGGCGGCGGCGCCGAGGAGCTGAGCGGTTATGAACGCAGGCACCGAGGTCGGGGCGATGCCGGCGAAGGTGTCGGTGAACGCGCGTCCGATGGTGACGGCGGGGTTGGCAAACGAGGTGGAGGAGGTGAACCAGTAGGCCGCGCCGATCCAGCATGCGACCGCGGCCGGAGCCAGGCGCGCGTGCCCGGTGCGGGCGAGCCCGAAGATCAGCAGGATCAGTGTGCCGGTCGCCACGACCTCGCTGATCCACAGGTGCGGCGCGAAGCGTTCGTGGGTAGACCAGGCCACCAGTGGGCGGGCGAACATGGCGTCGGCCAGCACCGCACCTGTGATCGCTCCGGCGATCTGCGCGGGAACGTAGGCGGCCAGCTGTCGCAGGCTCAGCCCATCGCCATCCCGGCGGCCCGTCCACCAGGCGGCCAGCGACACCACCGGGTTGAAGTGCGCGCCGGAGACCGGGCCGAGCAGCACGATCAGCACGCCCAGGCCGAAGACCGTGGACAGGGAGTTGGCCAGCAGTTGCACGCCGACATCGCGCGACAACTCGGTGGCCTGGATACCCGAACCGACCACCACGGCCACCAGCGCAGCCGTGCCCACCGCCTCAGCCACCACTCGGCGGGCCGGCGGAACGGCAGTGCTCACCTGCCGGCCCCGATGGCGATCGGGGTCTGGAGCAGGGCCGACAACCGGGCCAGCGCGTCGGGCAGCACCCAGTAGTACACCCACGTCCCCCGCCGTTCCGAACCCACCAAACCGGCCTCGCGCAGCACCTTCAGATGGTGAGAGATCGTCGGCTGGGAGACGTCGAACGGGCCGATCAGGTCGCACACGCACGCCTCACCGCCCTCGTGGGAGGCGATCAGCGACAGCAGCCGCAGCCGGACCGGGTCCGACAGCGCCTTGAACATCCGCGCCAGCTCGACGGCGTCGGTCTCGCCCAGCGGTTCGTGCACCATCGGCGCACAGCACCCTGCCGTCTGGCCGAGCACCGGAAGCGATTGTTTCGACATATATCTATGTTGACAGGCATCTAATCAGCATGGCAACCTCCCAACTGTATAGACGAACGTCGATACAGTTCTGCCAACGAGGGGAGACCGTCATGTCCCGCGTCCAGCTCGCCCTGCGCGTCGCCGACCTGGAAGGCTCGATCGCCTTCTACTCCAAGCTCTTCGGAGCCGAGCCGGCCAAGCGCCGCGAGGGATACGCCAACTTCGCCATCGCCGAGCCCCCGCTCAAGCTCGTCCTCATCGAGGGAGAGACCGGGCAGGACACCCGCCTGGACCACCTCGGCGTCGAAGTCACCTCCACCGAGGAGGTCACCGCCGCCGTCAGCCGTCTGAAGGAGGCCGGCCTGGCCACGTTCGAGGAGAACGACACCTCTTGCTGCTACGCCCTGCAGGACAAGGTCTGGGTGCATGGGCCCGGTGCTGAACCCTGGGAGGTGTATGTGGTCAAGGCCGACGCCGACACCCTCGGCAAGAGCAAGGCCCCAGGCGTCGAAGGCGACGCCTGCTGCGGCACCGCCGCCTGCTGCACCCCCGAAGAGAAGGCCGTCGACCCCGGCCGGACCGTCGCCGAGGCCAAGGCCGCCGCTGGTTGCAGCTGCGGGCGCTGAGCGCGGTGGTGAGCGCGGGCTGCGACAGTCTGACCCACTGCACCTGTCCCGACTGCCCCTTGCCCTTCGCCGACCTGGCCGGTGACCGCGCCCCTGAGGAGAACTGACCGCTGTGAGCGCCTCTGGGCTGCTGATCGCCGCCGCCGCGGGCATGTGGTGGCTGCACCGCCGCCGCGCCTCGCGCGCCGCCGAGGCAGGAAGCTGTGGCTGCGGCGGGAACGGTTGCGGACGCTGAACGTCCGCCCCGCCGCACCAGCCCCGGCGGCGGCCCGGCGAAGGGCCGGCTGCCGGGATGCGTTGTACTACCTGCCATGACGGTCGTTCGCTCCCTGCTGCTGTTCGCCTTGGCCGCGCTCGCCGAGATCGGCGGGGCATGGCTGATCTGGCAAGGCGTGCGCGAGCAGCGCGGCCTGGTCTGGATCGGCGCCGGTGTCATCGCGCTGGGCCTGTACGGGTTCGTCGCCACGCTGCAGCCGGATGCGAACTTCGGCCGCATCCTGGCTGCCTATGGCGGGGTGTTCGTCGCCGGATCCTTGGCGTGGGGCATGGTCGTCGACGGGTTCCGGCCCGATCGCTGGGACGTGATCGGCGCGCTGGTCTGCCTGGCCGGCGTCCTGGTGATCATGTACGCGCCGCGCGGCTGAGCCGGGGCTTGCGTTCTCAGAAACTTGCGTTCTCAGAAATGAGAGGGAATCCACAGGCATGAGCAGGCACGCCAGGGCCCTCGAACAGGCCGAACATTCTTCGTCGTCGCCGAGGCGAAGATGCGCCGACATCCGGCGGCGGTCAGGGCGTCCAGCTGGCGTTCGAGCTTTTGGCCGCCGGTGGAGACGCGGGCGTAGCCGATGCGGATCTCGCTGGGCTGGGCGGGAAAGGCGTCCAGCAGGTCGGCGGGGGTGTCATGCCCGCCCGCCATATTCTCAACAAACGGTCCTCGGGAATCGTTGAAAGAGGGAGGTTGTGAAGGGTTTCCGGGGTCCGTGGACGCATCTCTGGAAGTTCGTCAAAAAACGAAGGTTTTTGACGGGATTGACTCGGCTCTAGCCAGACGGCAATCAGCGGTCACCGCTACGAAACGTCACCTCGATCACGCACAGCTGCTTCTGGGCTCATCGCACGAACCCGAGTGAAGGACCGCTCAGCCGAACACCTGGGCCGCGCGGCACTCGTAGGCGCGCCGCCAGGAAAGCCGGTACAGCACCCGCAGGATCACCGGTGTCGCGGCGACCAGGCGTTCGCGCTGGTCCGGCCCTGCGGCGTCGACGGTCCAGGCCGCGACCATCGGCAGATCCCGGCCGTAACCGCTGGTCGCCCTCCTGCTCGCCCCCTCCCACCAGTCGGCGGCGACGTGCTCGCGGATCAGGGGGACCATCCCGTGCTCCTCGAGGTCCAGGTGGTCGCCGACGAGCCGGTGCATCAGGCGCAGGTCGTCGACCTGCTCCCCCGTACTGCGTCCCACGGCCGAAAGACGCCCGACGACGGCGTCCATCTCCCGGTGCTCGGCGTGCAGCCGGTCCATGACGTCTCCCGCCCCGGGGGCCAGCGTGCGCAGCAGCGGCCAGATCTCCTCGTCCTCGATGACGTGGTGGTGGTGCAGGGCACGCAACAGCAGCGCGAGATGCTCGTCGATCAGAGCACGGCGCGGCGCGTCCGCGGGGTCGCAGGCGGCGAGGGCGTCGGCCAGACGGCCGAAGTCCCGGCGCAGCCCCGCGTGGAAGGCGAGAAAGGCGACCAGGTCGGGCACGGGGTCTCCGGGACGACGCCGGAGGACCGCCTTCGGTGCTGTCATGGCCTCACGATGAGCCAGGCCTCTTGGCCGCCACTCAACGTGCTCTTGTGCCCCGCTTCACCGGCTTGTGAGCCGCTCGGCCCGTGAGCCGCCCACCCGCCGACTCAGCGCCTCTGCGCCTCGGGAAGCCTCTCCAGCAGTCCCTTGAGATCGTCCGCGTGCTCCTCCTCCTGGGCGAGAAGGTCCTCGAAAATCCGCCTGGTGGTCACGTCCCGGTCGCCCAGCCACTGGACGATCTCGGTGTAGGAGGCGATGGCGATCCGCTCAGCGACCAGGTCCTCTTTGATCATCTCCACCAGGTCAAGGCTGGAGTCGTACTCCGCGTGCGATCGAGCCGTCAGCGTGTCGGGGTTGAAGTCGGGCTCGCCGCCGAGCTGCACGATGCGCCGGGCGAGCCGGTCGGCGTGCTCCTGCTCCTCGGCCGCGTGCTCGAGGAACTCGGCGGCCACGGGCTCGGCGTAGATCCCGGTGGCGGTGTAGTAGTGGCGCTTGTAGCGGAGCACGCAGACGAGCTCGGTCGCCAGCGCCTCGTTGCACACCTGGACCACCCGCTGAAGGTCGGCGCCGTACGCGGAGGTGATCGGCCCCTTGTCGATCTCCTGCCGCGCCCGGGCCCGGATCTCCTTGATGTCGGTCAGAAATTCAGCCATGCCCCTCCCCCTACCCCGATCGGCCGCCTCAAGCCTCTCTGTCCGCCGCGGGGAGCCGGCGACCGGCTGACGCCCGGGACCGGCCCTGAGCTGGCAGTACGGCCAGCGAATGATCCACAAAACATACTGTTGTCCGATTTTTTGATGATGCGTGCACTTTTGGGGTAGCCCATCTCCGCTATGGGAACCGCGACGAGTGTGCCGCAGACGCGAAGCATGAACGGCGAGGAGCTCTCGGCCGACCACGCCTGGGTCGCCCTGCGCAGGTACGGCCGCTGGCGTCTCGTCCGTGACTCCTTCGCGAGATTCAGGTACGGCGACGGCATGACCAACGCGCGAGCGCTGGCCCTGCAGATCTGCCTGTCCATCATCCCCGGCGCGATCGCGCTGGTCGGGCTGAGCTCGGTGCTCAACCAGGAGAGGCTCGGCCAGGTGCTGGAGCTGACGCTGAGCAGGATCGCCCCGGGGGACGGGGTCGAGGCGGTCAGGGACGTGCTCGCCGACAGCCACAGACAGGCGGGCCACTCCGGCGGCGCGCTGGCCCTGTGGCTCGGCCTGGTCACCGCGCTGGTCTCGCTGACCAGCGCGATGGCCCAGATCGAGCGCGGGGCCAACCGCATCTACGGTGTGGAGCGCGACCGTCCGTTCCTCCGCAAGTACGGCAGGGCCCTGCTGATGGCGCTGACCGCGGGAGCCTTCATGACCGTCGGCTTCGTCGTGATGGTCGGCGGCGGGGCGATCGGGCGGGCGCTCGTCCAGGTCTACGGCTGGGAGGACGACGCGCTGGCGGCCTTCACGCTGGTGCGATGGCCGGTCGGTTTCCTGCTGGCGCTGCTGTCGGCCTCGGTGCTGTTTCGCGCCGCGCCCCGGCGCAGGCAGCCGGGGCACACCTGGCTGGCCTTCGGCGCGCTGGTCTCGCTCGTGCTGTGGACACTCCTCACCCTGTCGCTCGCCCTGTACACCGAGCGCAGCGGCACCTTCGGCGCCACCTACGGACCGCTCACCGCGGTCATGGCGCTGCTGCTGTGGTCGTTCCTCAGCTCCATGGCGCTCTTTCTCGGGCTCGCCTTCGCCGCGCAGCTCGAGGCGTGCCGCGCAGGGAACGCCGAACCGGTCGGGCCCGATCCCGGACCGACGGCACAGGAGGAACGGGAACCCCTGGTCGGGGCCGCCGGGGCGGCGATCATCGAGGCGGCGCGGCGGCTCACGGGCATGCTCCGGCGCCGCCTACAGGACGATCCCGGCGAGCCTGCCGAGGCCGCCGGGAGACGAAGCGCGGCCGTCCGCGAGGAGAGCCGCAGCCTCGAACAGACCGCTCCTCCCACGGTCTGAGGCGTGTTCCCCGGGAATAGATCTTGAGGGCGCGATGCGGGGCTGCTCTCGATGCGAGATCCGCGGGGGTTATGGGTTCCCCGCCCGTGAGACGCGGGAATGATCCACGGTTCCCGACGTGCGGCGCAGCGAACGACGCCGGGTACGGGCCGTACCGGCGAGGGGTCGACCCTGAGTACGAGTGGTACCAGGACCGTGACGGTGACGGCGTGGTCTGCGAGCGCTGGCTTCTCCGCGTGGCGCCCCGCTGTCCTTCGGGACGGCGGGGCGTTTGTGATCTTTCTGGCAGGATGATCTCTCCACGTCCCCCTCGTGAAGGACATCTCCCATGAGGCGATTGCTCGCCCTAGCGGCCGCCACTCTGGTCGCATCCGCCCTCACCGCCGTCCCCGCAGCCGCGCAGACCGCTGCTCCCGACCCGGTGCAGGCGGTTAAACGACAGCTACGGGCCGACCGCGGTGTGCAGATCAACGAGATCTCCCGCACCGTCTTCGACAGCAAGAGTTCGATTCGGTTCCGCTACAACAGCCGACTGCAGCTTGGCCCCGCCAGCCCCGTCGCCGTTGACACCTCCATGCAGATACTGCTCGCCCCAGAGGTCAAAAAGGTGATGGAAGATGAGTTTCCTGAGCTGGGAGGTGTGCTGGAAGGGCCGATCGCCGTGACCGTCGTCGGTGGGCACGTCTACATGTCCGGTGTCTACGCGCTGCCCAAGGGCAAAACCTGGGTGAGTGCGGAAGTGCCGAAATCAGCCGCGCCCGTGACCGAGTACGTTAGGCACGTCGCCAGCCAGCAGGAGACGGTCAACGTGTTCGATCCGGCGGCTTTGAAGACCCTGTTGAAGGGGGCGACGGCCAAGCCGGTCTCCGGTGGCTTCTTCTACCAGGGGAAGCTCGCCCAGCCGAAGGGGACCTGGCGGTTGTGGACTGACGCCAAGGGCCTTCCCACCCGTCTGATGACCAGCAGCGCCAGAGAAACGATGGCCGAGAGGGTCGATACCCGTTACACGGACTGGGGGATGCCGCTCGTGGTCGTGCCGCCGTCGGCTGACGAGGTCATCGACTACAAGGACCTCAAGGACCCCTGGGGCTTCTCCCCGTCTGATCCGCAGGAGCTCATCAACACGGTGAAGTAACCGGTGGTCGGCGCCCCGTCGTCCTCTTGAATGCGCCCGGAGGGCGGCGGGGCGCTTTCGTCATGTCAGAGGGGCAGTATCCGATGACAACCCAGTCGGCCCGGTCGTTCTTGTCGTTGCCCACACAGTCCGAGCTGGCGCCCGGCCACCCACCGAAGAGCGCGATGGAATCAGGCGCCCAGCGTTGAGACCCCGCCATGATTCCCGCCGCCAGCACGTGGAGCCTTTTCATGACTCTCCTTGGGTTGACGTTCCGTTTCAGCTGGTGTCTGGCAAGGAGGCGTTGTCAGGCGTCGGCGGTGGGAGATGAGAAAAACAACTCTGAACAACACCGCAGCCGGAGGCGCGGGCGAGGCGGAGGTCACGGAGGAGCAGCGGGCCGGGTTCGCGGAGGCTCGCGCGGCATGCCTGAACGCACTGGAGGCGCTCACCGCCCACGCGTGGTGGAGTGAGCGGCAGGACCGGCACGGCGCGTGGATGGCGCTGCAGAAGGCCGCTACGGAGTGAGTGATATCCGCTGCCATAGGGCGGGGGTCGTGTCCGGATCCCACTCGGGCAAGGCGTAGTGGGGCAGGAGGCACCTGTAGCGGATGTAGAGCGAGGACAAGACGACCTCGTCGTAGTCGTAGTACTGGTATGGGCGCCACATGATTGGCGGAAGCGCTGCGTTGGTGGCCGCACCGGCTGCGCTGGTGGCCTGGCGGCCCGTGGAGGCGGTGGCGGGTGCGGTGCCGGTCAGGACGCCGGCGGTCAGCGTCGTCGCGAGTGCCACGACGGCCAGTTTGCGGATCTTCATGGTGACTCCTCACGGCTGGCTAGGAGAACACCTCAAGGTGAGCACTGATCGGCGAGGGCGGGGAGCTCCCGGTTTCCCATATTTCGGCGGCATGGCTCGTGCTTCCCGATCCTGTATCGCCGGACCTGAACGGCGGAACGTCCCACCCGCTCACGACCCACCGGCGCCGGGGACGGGTCGCCTGGTCTTGCGAGCCATTGCACATTCATGACGCGGCGATGACAAATCAATGACAGAGGCGAGTCAGGGCGATGGGCGGTCAGCGACCTGGCGCCGCCCCATCCGCCCGGAGGTTAGTCGATCAATGCGCTCTCTCACCATGCCCGCCGCCGTGGTCTCCACGGTGGTGGCTCTCAGCATGGCCCTCGCGCCCGCCGCCAGTGCCGCCCCGTCGCCTTCCGACGTCGCCGCCCCTTCACCCCGCACCGGACAGGCCCCGCCGACCGGTAAGCACTGCGCGATCCACCTGACCGCCGGCAAGTCCTCCGTCGCGGTCCCCGGCGAGAACATGATCTGCTATCGCACCTTCACCGAGGCCATCGCCGACGCCAGCGGCGGGAGAATCACCGATGCTCCCCGCGACCCCGCCACCGCCGTGGCCGACCCCGAATTCGACCGCCGCGTCAACGCTCTCAGCCAGATCAACGGCCGAACGGCCGCACTGGACGAGGATGTCATCATCGGTATCGAGTACGAGCACGGCAACTTCGGCGGCTCCAGCCTGGCCGTAGCGGGTCATCGTTGCCCGGACAACCACGGCTCCGTCGAGACCACCTTGGCCGTTCTGCCTTCTCTGGACAACGCGATCTCCTCCTACAGCGTCTACTCGGGCTGCCAGGTCATCCACTTCGCGGACACCTACTTCAAGGGCGCTTTCACCGGCTGGCTCGGCCACCAGAGCGGAAACGGGCACACCTACAGCAGCTACTTCCCCTGGATCGGTTCCACGATGAACGACAAGACCAGCTCCATCGCGTGGCGCTGAGAGGTTGACGTCGTCGGGCCAGGTCGGCGCGTGCTCCCGCGAGTGTCCTTCTTGAGCTGAAGAGGGTTCACGCGGCGCCCGGGGATGACGGACGTAACGGCCTGGACAGCAGCGCGCTCCGCTCGCTCTCCATACAGGAGGACGAGCGGGGCACTTCGTGCGTCTGATGTCAGCGGGCCCGCCAGGCGCGGCGGGCGGCGTCGGCGAGGCGGGTCTGTGCGGCGTCCAGCGTGTCGAGCTCGGAATCCATGCCGCCATGGCGGCGCGGCCGGATGGGCGTGTGTGGGTGAACGGGGCGTGCGGGCGGGGCGCGGGGTAACAACACCCTTCCCGTAACGCTCGGCGATTTCATGACTACTCACAGCTAGGGTCGAAGGAGTCGCCCCTGAAAGGACCATCCGATGAGACACCTCCCCACTCTCCTGGCCGCAGCCGCGGCCGGGACGCTCGCACTCGCCTGCGCCGGCCCCGCCTCCGCGGCGTCAGGAGCCGTGCGCCTGTACTCGCAAGACGGCCAGGTCGAGACGGTCACCGACCCGCAGCGGGGCGTCTGCCATCGGGGTTTCGGCGCCAACAGCGCCGTGGTGAACCAGACCGAGGGCACGATCCTGATCTTCCCTGACCCGAACTGCCGGACCAGGACCTTCAACCCGGTGGACCCCGGCGAGGCCAAGCACGGCAACATCGGCAGCTTCCTTGCGCTGGACTGAAACGCAGGCGGACAGCAGGACGCCCCGCCTCCAGCGCGGAGGACGGGGCGGCAGGGGCGAGGGCATCACGATCGCGGACGCACCGGCATAATCGGCGTTATCAGGGTGTCCGCTTCAAGTAGTTGGTCAGTGTGGCGTGCTTCACGCCCAGCTCGCCGGCTCTACTTCGCTGACTTCGGACTCGCTCTGAGCTCCCGCTTCGACCTTTCGGCGGACGAGTCCGACTTCCTCTCGGACCACCTCGCGTACGACCACTGCTACTCGGCCCGCGCCGCTGGGTCGTCGAGACCAACCCCACCAGCGCCCCTGACCATCGGTCCGATTTCGTGCGGGCCGAGCTTCACCACGACGGGCCGGTCGTCCTTGCGGCGGCGGTGGAAGGCTGGTGCGGGCCCAGACAGGACGGCCTCAACCGCCTGCCGACTCCCCTGGCGGAGTCCTTCGCCGCCGACTTCACCCCCTGGCCGAGACCTACGCCCGGCACCTGGGGGGTCCCAGTAGCAATCGCGGAAGATCCGACGGATATGGGCCTGACCTGTATGGATGGGCTTTGGGCCCGCTGTCCCGTGATCGTGTTTTTCACGGAGTCCCGCAGGTCAGCAGCAACACCGTCGGAGTCTGCTTCATTGCTACCGGGACCCCGCGTCGCGATGACGCGATGACGGGAACGGGGTCGCGCACCGGGTGGCGAGGCCGTCCAGGAGGCAGCCGAGGCCGAACGCGAAGCGCCGCTCGCTCTCGCGTTCGACGTCGATCTCGCCCGTGGCGGCCATCCGGCCGGCCAGCGTCGGGTGGCGTTCGGCGATCTGGCGCAGGTACTCGGCCGCCCGCTCGTCCCAGCCTGACCCGGTTCCGCTCATGCGGGCCAGCGTGTCGCGCCAGGCAACCTCCGCGATGACCGCGCCGACCACGTGGTCGTTGACGGCGGCCATGGCGGCGTCGAGGTCGGAGCCGACGAACCCGGCGCGCTCCAGCAGGCGCAGCCCGGTCTCGGCCAGGGCGAGTGCGTTCGGGCCGAGGTTGGGCCTGACGGTCAGCTCGGACAGGGCCCACCGGTGACGCAGCAGCATGGCGCGGTTGCTGCGGGCCAGCGCCGCCAGGCCGTCCCGCCAGTCGGACGTGCCGGGGTCGGCACGCACCTCGGCCAGCACGCGGTCGAGGGCCAGCTCCAGCAGGTCGTCCTTGGTGTGGACGTACCAGTACAGCGACCCGGCGGTCACCCCCAACTCGGTGGCGACGCGACGCATCGACAGGCCACGGTGACCCTCGGCGTCGAGGACGGCGGCCGCCACGTCGACGATCCGCTCGCGGGTGAGCTGGCGGTCGCGCGGCGGCCGCTCGGGACGCAGCCACACGGACCCGCCGGAGGACTCTGACGACGGCACGCGATCACCCTACCCGCCTTGACGGTGTCCGCACCTACGCCCACCCCGGCACGCCCCCCAAGAACGGCCGCCATTCGCTGTATGAAAGGACCGCAACCACCTGCGCCCGCCAGGCCGGAGGCCTGAACCCGCCAGGGCTCAGCTGAGACGGCCGGCCGGACCACCCGCCCCCCTCCACGCGGACCCACCCCCACCCTCGACAGCGGCAGCCCGAACAGCCCCACTCACCCGACAAAGAGCAGCCCCACAACCCCCGCAGCGTGAACAGCCTCGCGCGGAGCGGCCTACCGCTGCGCGTCCCCCTCCACCCGCTCCTGCCTGTCCGCCGGCCCGGGGAGGGTGGGCTCCAGGTAATGGGCGTGGATGACCGACTCGATCCGCTCGGAGTCGCCGGAGGCGAGGCCCGCGATGACGAGGCGGTGGCGGTTGGCGGCCTCGGCCATCCCCAGCTGCTGGCGGTCGAGAGAGGATCGCATGAGCGCGTACATGTGGCCGTTCATGGTCTCCCAGAGCTCGGCCAGACGCCGCCGCCCCGAGGCCAGGACGATCTCGCGGTGGAAGCGGGTGTCGATGTCCACCAGCTCCTGCATGTCACCGGCCTCCGCGGCGCCCGTCATCTCCTGGACGATCAGTTCGAGGCGTTCGAAGAACCCCTTGGGGAGGTTGGTGACGGCGTCGCGGGCGGCGGCGGTCTCCAGGACGCACCGGGCGTAGCAGATGTCCTGGATGTCCTCGTTGGACATGCGGGTGACCATGCTGTAACGCCGGGGGTTGATGTCGACCAGGCCCTCGTTGGACAGGTCGCGGAGCGCCTGGCGCACGGTCGCCCGGCTCACTCCGTAGTCCTCGGCGATGCCGGCCTCGACGAGGCGGGTGCCTGCGGGCAGCTCGTCGTTGAGGATCTTGCGTCGCAGCGCCAGCCGTACCGTGTCGGGTAGGGATAGGTGTTCGAGCACTTCCCCTGGTGTCCTCTCTCCGTAGCTCGCGTTGACGCCTGTCTGCTTCAGTATGGGCCGCTGTTCAGTATGGGACGCCGTGCAGCGCGTCCTCCGTCAGCCCCGGCTCGCAGTCCGGGTCGACCGTGACGGTCAGCCGGTCCGCCGGGCCGCTGACGATGGGGGTCACTCCGGGGCCGTGTCCCGGCAGCGGGCTGTCGCCGTGCACGACGACGCCGAGCGTGCGCCAGCCGCGCCGGTAGCCCATGTTGTGCCGTACGTCGATGTCGTCCAGGCAGACGAGGTCGCCGAGGCGGAGCCCGGCCAGGCCCGGGGTGGACGGCGTGACCTGGACGTCCAGGTCCCACATCTGCGCGGGGCGGCCCAGGCCGTTGCCCGCCAGCCTGCTGGGCACCACGCCGCGGACGGTCGCGGCCAGGCCCTCGGCGTCGATCCGCAGGGGCAGGCGCTCCAGCAGGCGGGGGTCGAGGTTGAGCAGCTCGACGCCGGGGACGCCCAGACGCGCGCCCTGGCCGTGGGCGCGGACGCTCATCCCGTCGCCGGGGCGCAGCGCGGCCAGGTGCTCCTGCGACAGGCTGACGATCACCCGGCCCGCCTCGCCCCGCTTGCCCACGACCCGGCCCCGCGCGCCCCGCGCGGCTCCGGTGCGGACCACGACCTCGTTGCCCACGCAGGCGTAGGCGGTCAGCGCGAGGCGGGCCGACGGGTCCGGGTGGACCAGACAGGCCCCCGGCGCGGCGTGGTCGGCGTCGAAGCCGAACGCCGAGTCGCCCAGCCGCACCCCCAGCACGACGCCCCCGTCTCCCGCCGGGACGTAGGGGCGTCCCTCGGCGTCGATCCGGTACGGGTTCATGCCGTCGATCTCGGGGTGCTCGACCACCCCGAGAAGGTTCACGGCCAGCACGGTCGCGGTCATCGGATCCCTCCCAGGTTGGCGTCGGAGTCGTGGACGATGTGGAAGGCGTCGGCGGGGCCGCTGATCAACGAGGAGGGGCCCGGACCGTGACCGTAGAGCATGCAGTGACCGGTGGAGATCACGCCGATAGTGACATACCCGGCCCGGTGCCCGCGACCGAACCGGTGGTCGGTGTCCTCCAGCGCCACGAAGTCGCCGATCCGCAGCCCTTCCAGGCCGAGCGACAGGTCCGGCGACTGGCCCGCGTAGGCGCCCATGAGGTCGGTGTTGGCGAACTCGGAGGCCATGCCGACGCCCGCTCCCACGGCCTCCGCGGGCGCCGTCGCGGCCACGTGCACCTCGAGTCTTCCGTCCGCGCGCGTGCCGCCCGGCATCCGCTCGATCAGGCCGGGGTCGCAGTTCTTCACCACGAGGTCGGGGTGGTCGGCGAGCCGCAGCCCCTGGCCGCGGGCGACGACCGTGACGGGGTCGCCGACGGTGACCTCGGCGAGCGTCTCCTCGGGGAAGTCGGCGAGCACGTAGGCGTGCTGGCCGATCACGAAGCCCTCCGCTCCCGAGGCGGTGCGCACCGTGTTGCCGACGCAGGCGAGGAACTGCAGCGCCATGTTGGCGCCCGCCTCCCTGTGCCTGATGGACAGCCCCGGCTCCAGGTGGTCGGCGGCGTATCCGGTGGCGGGGTCGCCGCAGTGCACGCCGAGCGTGACCCCGCCCATGCCGGGCAGCAGGAAGGGGTGGCCGTCGGCGTCGACGTGGTAGCCGTTCCTGTTCGCGAGCGGCGGCCAGACCTCGCCGGTGAGGATCTGGGTGACCAGGCGGTCGGCGTTGGTCCTGACCCTCATGGCCTCGGCCCGAACCTGAAGCCGCGCACCCGCAGGGCGGGGGCGGTCGCGGCGCCGTTCCACACGTTCATCAACGCCTGGGTCGCCACCCGGTCGCCGACCGCGTCCACCCTGGACAGCAGCCCGAAGACGCTCTCGGTGAACCGCTTGCCCGCCACCGGGCGGGTGATCCTGCCGTTCTCGATGAGGAAGCAGCCGTCCCTGCTCACCCCGGTGATCGTGCTCTCCTGCGGGTCGACGACGCGGGTGTACCAGAAGCGCTGCACGTACACCCCGCGTTCGACTCCGGCGACGAGCTCGTCCTGCGGCGTCGTGCCCGGGGCCAGGACGAGGTTGGCGGGGATCGCGGCCGGGGACTCCTCGCGGGCGATGTGGGCGTGCCCGGTCGAGGGCGTGCCGAGTCTCGCGGCCGTCGCCAGGTCGGTGACCGCCTCGCCGACCCTTCCCTCGGTCAGGAAGTCGACCCGCCGTTTCGGCACCCCTTCGATGTCGAACGGGAACGGCAGCCCGACGTCGGCGAGCGCGTCGTCGGCGACCGTGATCGACGGCGCGGCCATCCGCGCGCCGGGGGTGCGGGCGACCGCCCCGACCCCGGCGGCCGCGGCCGCCCCGGTGAACCCGAACGCGCCGAAGAAGTGGAGCAGCTCCCCCGCCGCCAGCGGGCCGAGGACCACGTCCTGGACGCCGTCGGGCAGCTCGACCGGCTCCCGGCTGCGCGCGGCCTCCGCCACGGTGCGCTCGACGGCCTCCCGGACGCCGAGGGCCGGCGCGGACCTGCCGAGGTCGCACCAGTAGGACGACCCGCCGCCCGCCTTGACGGTGAGGGCGCCCGAGGCCTCGGTCGCGGCGGCGTAGGCCCGCACGCCCGCGGTGGTCGCCACCGCCAGCTCGGTGACGGCACGCCCGAACATGCCGTAGGCCCGCCCGCCCGCGGCCGCCGCCTCGCGCATGGCGTGCGCGGCGTCCCGCGAGCGGGCCGCGGCGTCCCACGCCTCCACGTCGGCGTGCCACAGATCGAGCTCCGGGTAGGGGCTCGCGGCGGCCACGCGATGGGAGGCGGGACGCCCGCCTCCGGCTCCGCCCTCCGCCAGGGCCAGCGCGGTGCGCACCGCCGCGCCGGGGTCCTCGATCCTGGAGGTGGCCGCCCTCGCCGTGCGGCCGCCCACGACGACCCTGACCATGAGCTGGCGTTCCACGATGTCCTGTGCCTGGTGGATCCGCTCCCCGGCGAACCGGGTGTACTCCCCCGAGCGCACGGTCAGGAACGCCTCCGCCTCCTCGGCTCCCTTCGCGTGGGCCAGGGCCCTCTCGAGCGCCTCGACGGCGGCGTCTCCGCCGACGTACGGTTCCATCACGCCACTCCCGTCCCGGCCCGCGCCGTCGTCGTCGTCGCGTACGGCCTCATCACGCCACCCCGATCCGCACGTCGCGCACGAGCGTCGGGGAGGCGCCGTGCCCGAGGAAGCCCCACTGCTTGGGTTCGCCCTTGCCGCAGGGCATGCCGAACGCCCTGAACTCCACGGGGCCCGCGACGGCCTCGACGGAGCCCCAGAATCGCGGCGTCACTCCGCCGTAGGAGAAGTTCTTCAGCAGCCGCCCGCGTCTGCCCCGCCGTACCTCGTAGGCGACCTCGGTGCCGAACTGGAAGTTCCAGCGCCGCTCGTCGATGGACCAGCTGCGGTTGTCGTCGACGTAGTAGCCGTCGCCGAGGCGGTCGAGCAGCTCCTCCAGGCTGCCGGAGCCGGGTTCTAGGAAGACGTTGGTCGCGAAGCAGACCGGCGGGTAGGCCCAGCCGTCGGCTCTGGCCGCGCCGACCGGGGTGAGGCCGAGCCTGGCCGCGCTGTCCCTGCTGGACAGGAAGTCGACCACGACGCCTTCGCGGATCAGCTCTCTGCGCCCGGCCGGGGTGCCCTCGTCGTCCCAGGCGAAGGAGCCCCGGGTGCCGGGAACGGTCGGGTCGGCGGTGACGTTCACCGCGGGCGAGCCGTAGCGGAGCGTGCCGAGCGCGTCCGGGGTGATGAAGGAGGCCCCGGCGAAGTTGGACTCGTCGCCGAGGATGCGGTCGAGTTCGAGGGCGTGACCGCACGACTCGTGGATCTGCAGCGCCATCTGGGCGGGACCGATCACCAGGTCCCCGGTGCCGGAGGGCGCGGGCGGCGCGGTGAGCAGGGCGACCGCCTCCTCGCCGACCCGCGCGGCCTCCTCGACGAGCCGCAGCGACTCCACGTACTCCCAGCCCGCCCCCGCGGTGTTGCCGTGGAAGGAGTTGGGGTAGGAACGGCGCTGCACGTCGTGCTCGTCGGCCGCGAAGACCATCACCGTCGCGCCCGACTCGACCAGGTGCTGGTGCTGCCTGGACCCCTCGCTGTCGGCGAAGTGCCGGTGCTGCCGCTTGGCGTTCAGCCCCACCTCGGCCGAGACGACCTTCTCCGGCGCGCCCGCGGCGGCCAGCGCCCGGTCGAGCAGGTCGTGCCTGCCGGTGTGGGAGAAGGGGTCGATCGCGGCCTCGGTGGCGTGGCGTCCCGAGGCGGGCGGGCGCGGCGGAAGGGTGATCCGCTCGTCGCTCGCCCAGGCCGCGGCGCGGGCGCCTGCGACGGCCCGCGCCGCGACGGCGCGGATGTCGGCCTCGTCGCCGAGCGGGGCGGCGGCGAATCCCCAGACTCCGTCGAGGAGCACCCGGACGCCGACGCCCAGGTTCAGCTCGGCGCGCTCGTCGCGCTCTCCGCCGCGTCTGCCGTACAGGCGGGTCTCCTCGCACTCGACCAGCCGCACGTCGGCGTAGCCGACGCCGGGCCCCGAGGCCGCGCCGAGCGCCGTCTCGCACAGTGCCCGCGCCGTCTCGTCGTCGTGGGCCGAGCCCCATTCGTGCGTCACCGGGCCTCCTCGGGTGAGGCCTCGAGGGGGAAGGAGACCCAGCGGCGTTCGCGGAAGGACCTCTCGAAGGTGTTGACGGTCTCCTGGACCAGCGCGCCCTGCGCGAAGTCGCCCTGGTTGGCCGGGCCGCCGGACAGCAGTTCGTCGGCGAAGTCCTTGCAGAGGTTGGAGTAGAACAGGAAGGGCCAGTCCTCGGTGGAGCCGCCGCCCTCGGGGAAGAAGCGTTGCGGGATCTCCCGCTCGACGAACTCCACGGAGTCCTTGGTCGCCGTCCTGATCGTCTGGCAGACGCCGAACTCCTCGACGAGCCTGACGATGATCGCGCCCTCGGAGCCGTAGACGCGCGCCTCGATGCCGGGGTAGTTGCCGACCGTGACGAACGACGACTGGATCGAGGCGAGCGCGCCGCTTTCGAACTCGGCGATCCACATGTCGCCGTCGTCGATGTTCATCCGGGTCATCAGGCCGGTGTCGCGCACGACGCGTTCGGGGACGAAGTTGCGCATCGTCCCGACCACGGAGGTCATGGGCGAGCCGACCCACCAGTGCATGATGTCGATGATCGGCGCGCCGTACCCCTCGATGGACGACACCTGGATGACGTCGGGGTCGGCGTTCGGGTCCTCCTGGCGCAGCGGGTTCGACGGGTCGAGCCACTGGCTGTTCTGCTCGTAGCCGTTGAAGATGTACGGCTCGCCCACGAAACCGGCGTCGATGAGCTCCTTGGCGTACTGCACGGCGGGCGCGTATCTGAAGGTGAAGCCCAGTTTGGTCTTCAGCCCCTTCGACCTGGCCAGCTCCGCGGCCCGCCGGGTCTGCCGGTAGTCCTTGTGCACCGGCTTCTCGCAGAGCACGTGCTTGCCCGCCTCCAGGGCGGCCCAGGTGATCTCGAAGTGCGTCCGGTTGCCGGTGGTCACGTCGATCACGTCGATCGCCGGGTCGTCGAGCAGCTCGCGGTAGTCGGTGACGCGGCGGCCGACGCCGAAGCGTTCGCCCACCTCCGCGACCAGCTCGGCGTCGACGTCGGCGAGGGCGACCACTTCGACGCGGGGGTCGCGCTGCCAGCCGGGGATGTGGGCGGCCTGCGCCCAGCGGCCCGCGCCCACCACGGCGACCCGCAGCTTGTCCTGTCCCATACGAAAAGATCCCTTCGGGGGTTGGCGCCGATCCGGAGTCGTGGCCCGGGTCAGCGGCGGTTGCGCACGCGCGGGTCAACGACCGCGTACGTGAGGTCGACCAGGAAGTTCATGACGACGACGAAGAAGGCGGCGAAGAGCACCGCGCCCGTGACGATCGGGATGTCGAGCTGGTCGATGGCGTCGTAGGTCAGCTTGCCGACGCCCGGCAGGCCGAAGACCGACTCGATGATCAGGACTCCGCCCAGGAAGTAGCCGAAGTCCATCCCGATCATGGTGATCAGCGGGGTGAGCCCGTTGCGCAGCGCGTGCCTGGTCAGGATCGTGCGCTCACGCAGGCCCTTGGCGCGGGCCATCTGGATGTACGGCGAGCGCAGCACCTCCAGCATCTGGGTGCGCGTCATCCGGGCGTACCACGCCGCGCCCGCCAGGCCGAGGGTGAAGGTCGGCAGCGCCAGGTACCACCAGAGCGGGTCGCCGAGCCCGTTCAGCGGGAAGACCGAGGAGCGGTAGGCCAGGTAGTAGAGCAGCAGCAGACCGATCCAGAACGGCGGCGCGGACAGGCCGATGAGCGCACCCAGCGTGGCGAGCCGGTCGGCGGCGCTCTTCGGCCGGTAGGCGGCCACGATCCCCGCGGGGACCCCCAGGACGAGCTGCCAGAGCACACCGCCGAGCGCGATGAGCGCGGTGGTCGGCAGCGCCTGGAGGATCTGTCCGGCGACCGGCGCGCCGTGCAGCGCGTAGGACGTGCCGAGGTCGCCTCGCAGGAGGCGTCCGAGGAAGGCGGTGTACTGGGACCAGAGCGGGGCGTCGAGGCCGAGCTGGTGGCGGATCGAGGCCACGGTCGCGGCGTCGGCGTTGGGGCCCGCGATCAGCCTGGCCGGGTCGCCGGGCACGGCGTAGGCCATGAAGAAGGCGAGCGTGACCACGCCGAGCAGGACCAGCGCCGTCTGCCCGATCCGCCGCAGAACCCATCCCGTCACGTCGTCACCTCCGTTCCGGTGCGGTGGGGTCGAGGAGGTCGCGCAGCCAGTCGCCCGCCAGGTTGAAGGCGAGCACGGTGACGATCAGGCAGACGCCCGGGGCGAAGAGCAGCCATGGGGCGACCTCGTAGTACTTGCGGCCGTCGTCGATCATCTGGCCCCAGGAGGCCTCGGGCACCGGCACGCCGACGCCGATGAACGACAGCGAGCTCTCGATGAGGATCGAGCTGGCCACGCCCAGCGTCGCGTACACGATGATCGCCGGGACGAGGTGCGGGAGGATGTGCCGGACCATGATCCGCACATTGCCCACGCCGAGGGTGCGGGTCGCGGTGACGAACTCCCGTTCGCGCAGCGAGAGCACCATGCCGCGGATGATGCGCGCCAGGTAGGTCCAGTAGATGAGCGCGATGACGAGCACCACGTTGCGCTGGCTCGGCCCGGTGACGGAGATCAGCGCGACGCAGAAGAGCAGGATCGGGAAGGACATGATGACGTCGGTGATCCTGCTGATCACGGTGTCGGCCAGGCCGCCGAAGTAACCGGCGGTCACGCCGACCACGACTCCGACGATCGTGGCCAGGCCGTTGGCGACGATCCCGATCGTGAGGGACACGCGCGCGCCGTACAACAGCCTGGACAGCACGTCCCGGCCGTTGGGGTCGGTGCCGAGCGGGAAGTCCCCGCCGGGTGACACGGGCGCGCCCCGGTCGGTCAGGCCCTCGGCGTAGGTGCGCAGCGGATCGTGCGGGGCCAGCAGCGGCGCGAGGAGCGCCGCGAGCACCAGCAGCACGAGCACGATGATCGAGATGAGCGCGGGGAGGTCCCTCAGGAGGCTCCGCCCCGCCCTGCGCAGGCCGTCACGCACGCTCGGCGCCTCGGGATCCGCGGGCCGCCGCGACTCCGGCGGCTCCAGGGGCTCCGGCGGCGCCGTCACGGGGCCGCCTCCTCTCGGGCGGGCTCGGACGCGAGATGGCAGGCGGCGAGCTGGCCGCCCTGTTTGACCGCCAGCTCCGGCCTGGTGGTCCGGCAGACGTCCTGGGCGAGCGGGCAGCGCGGATGGAAGGCGCAGCCCGTCGGCGGGTGGGCGGGGCTCGGCGGCTCCCCGGCGAGCCTGACCCGCCGGGCCGCGCGGCTCGCACCCGGCACCGGCACGGCCGCCAGCAACGCCTGTGTGTAGGGATGCCGGGGGGCGCCGAACACCTGGTCCCGGGTGCCGATCTCCACCAGCCTGCCGAGATACATGATCGCCACCCGGTCGGCCGCGAACCGCATCGTGGACAGGTCGTGGGAGATGAACAGGTAGGCCAGGCCGCTGTCCTCCTGGATGTCCTTGAGGAGGTTGAGGATCTGGGCCCGCACCGAGACGTCGAGCGCGGAGACCGCCTCGTCGCAGGCGATCACGGCCGGGTCGACGCCGAGCGCGCGGGCGATGGACACCCGCTGGCGCTGTCCTCCGGACAGCTCGTGCGGATAGCGGACGGCGAAGGCGGCCGGCAGTCCCACCCGCTCCAGCAGTTCCCGTACCCGGCCGGGGCGCTCCGCGGCCGGGACGCCCTTGACGAGCAGCGCCTCCTCGACGGTCGCGCCGATCTTCATGCGCGGGTCGAGGGAGTCGTAGGGATCCTGGTAGACCATCTGCATCTGACGCCGGAACGCCTTCAGCGAGGCCCCCCTGAGGCCCGCGATGTCGCGGCCTCCGATGCGGACGCGCCCGCCCGCCGGGTCGGTGATGCGCAGCAGCGCACGGGCGACCGTGCTCTTGCCCGACCCCGACTCACCGGCCAGGCCCAGGGTCTCGCCGGGCGCGATCGTGAACGAGACACCGTCCACGGCCCGCACGGTCACACCCCTGCGGCGGGAGAAGTGCACGCGCAGGTTCTCCACCTCCACGATGTTCACCTCCCGTTCTCCTCTCTCGTGGCGATCTCTCTCGTGTCTCTCGTGGCGATCTCTCTCGTGGCGACGTGGCAGGCGACGCCGCCCGTCAGCGGCGGGTCCGCCTCATGGCAGACGTCCTCGGCCAGCGGGCAGCGCGAGGCGAACGAGCAGCCCGGCGGGCGCGTCCCCGCCTGGGGAGGGCTGCCGGGGATGGACGGCAGCCTGCGTGGCAGCGGCCCCGTCATGCTCGGGATGGAGCCGAGCAGCGCGCGGGTGTAGGGATGCCGGGGAGCGCCGACGATCTCCTCGATCGTGCCGCTCTCGACCACCCGCCCCGCGTACATGACGAGGACGCGGTCGCAGAAGGTGGAGACGACACCGAGGTCGTGACTGATCAGGATGACCGCGGTGCCGAGCTCCGAGGTCATGCGGTCCATCAGGTCGAGCACCTGCGCCTGCACGGTGACGTCGAGCGCCGTGGTCGGCTCGTCCGCGATGAGCAGCTTGGGCGAGCACGAGGCGGCGATGGCGATGGCGACCCGCTGCCGCATGCCGCCGGAGAACGTCATCGGGTAGTCGCGCAGCCGGGCGGGGGCGTCCGGGATGCCCACCTCGGACAGCAGCTCCACGGCCCGTGCGACCGCGGTCCTGCGATCCGTCCCGAGGTGCTCGCGGAGCGTCTCGGTGACCTGCCGCCCGATCCGCACCAGCGGGTTGAGGCTGGACAGCGGATCCTGGAACACCATGGCCGCCTGCGCGCCTCGCCAGCGGCGCAGCTCGTCCTTGGAGAAGCCGAGCACGTCGCGCCCCTCGAAGCGGACGGCGCCCGCCTCGACGGTGGCGGCCGGTCCGAGCAGCCGCATGAGGGCCTGGGCGGTGACGGACTTGCCTGAGCCCGACTCGCCGACGATGCCCAGGCGCTCACCCGCGGCGACGGAGAAGGAGACCCCGCGAACAGCCGTGTGGTCGCCGTTCGGCGTCGCGAAGCGGACGACGAGGTCGTCCACGTCGAGCAGCGCGTCCATGATCAGCCTTTCGTGGGGGTCGCGGGGGTCGCGGGGGTCTGGACGGTCAACGGAGGCGGAGCTCAGTCGGTCGGCCTGCCGTCGGTCTTCCAGTAGTTGGTCATGTCCCAGGCCCAGACGGGTTGCGGGAAGTAGCCCCCCACGTTCTTGCCGAAGACCTCGGTCTTGGAGCCGTAGTAGAGCGGCACGAGCGAGCCGCCGGCCAGGAGCCTGGTGGTGGCCTGCGCGTAGAGCTTCTGGGCCTCGTCGGGAGAGTCGGTGGCCAGCGCCTTGGCGACCAGTGCGTCGGTCTCCTCGTCGCAGGAGAAGGCGTAGTTCTGGCCACCCTGGACGGCGGCGGCGCAGGCGGTGAGCGCCTGGAAGAAGTTGCTGCCCTCGGGGTAGTCCGCCACCCAGAAGGAGAGCGCCATCGGGGCCTTGCCGGGGGTGCCCGCCAGCTCGAAGAACGTGCTCTGCTGGAGCGGGCGCGGATCCGCCTTGACGCCGATCTTGGCCAGGTCCTGCTGAAGCTGCGGCAGCAGGTTGGTCCAGGGCGGGGTGTTCCAGGAGTACAGCGTGGTGGAGAAGCCGTCGGGATAGCCCGCCTCGGCGAGCAGCTGCCTGGCCTTGGCGATGTCCTGGTCGTGAACCAGCTTCTCCTCGGTGTGACCGACCACGCCCGGCGGCAGGAACTCGTTGGCGACCTGGCCCTGACCGTTGACCAGCTTGAGCAGGAACGCCCGGTCGATGGCGTAGGAGACGGCCTCACGCACCTTCGGGTTGTCGAACGGCTTCATCTTGACGTTCAACGTCAGGAAGTACGTGCTCGGCTTGGCGATCGTGATGGTCTGGTCCTTCAGCGTCGCGTTGGCCGTCACCGACAGGTACTGCGCGGGCGGGATCGGGTCGCCCATCAGGTCGATCTCCCCCTTCTCCAGCTGCAGGAGCTGCACGTCGGGGTTGACGCCGAGCCGCTCGACGACCTTGTCGACGTAGGGGCGGGGCCTGTCCCAGTACGTGGGGTTCTTCTCCAGCACGATCTGACGGCCCGGGGAGAACTCCTTGAAGGTGAACGGGCCGGAGCCGAGCGGCTGGGCGGCCGCCTTGTCGCCCGAGCCCTCGGGGATCACCGACGCGTGCGGCATGGCCAGGATGTACTTGAAGGCGGAGTTGGGCTGGGTGAGCTCGATCCGCAGTTCGCCGTCGGAGACCGCCTGGATGCCCTTGGGCGTGCCCTCCGGCTTCTTGCCGTACTCCTCCGCTCCCACGACGCCGGTCCAGAAGCCGCGCACCGGCGACTTGGTGGCGGGGTCGAGGATGCGGGAGAAGGAGTAGGCGAAGTCCCGCGCCCTGACGGGCGAGCCGTCGGAGAAGGTCATGCCGGGCCTGATCTTGACGGTGTAGGTCCTGCCGTCGGGTGAGACGGCGGGGGGCTCGGCGGCGCCCTGCGGGACGAGCTCGCTGGTGGAGCCCTTGTAGTCGTACAGGCGGTCGTAGAGCATCCGCATGTTGTTCCAGCACGTCGCGTCGTAGCAGACGGCCGGGTCGAACGTCTTGGGGTCGGACTTGTAGGCGACGGTCATCGTGCCGCCGAGACGGGGTGAGCCCGTGGCGGGGCTCGTGCCGGACGTGCCGGAGGTTCCGGCGTTCTTCTGGACCGCGCCGCAGGCGGGCGCCGTCGCGAGCAGGGCCACGGTCGTCGCCGTGGCGAACATGACGCGGGACCGGCGTGGTTTCGCCATTGATTCCCTCCTCGGGGAAGAGCAGTGCGCGGAGTCCTCGATCCCCCGAGGACCTGGTGGAGGGCTGGGCCCGCCGTCCTGCTCGCTGCCTCCGCTTGTCGATCGTCGACAATCGACAATATGGAGGGAGATTCTGGCGGGCGTCAATAGCGGATTCGCCCCGTTATGAATCTGCGTTCAACACGCGTCCGAGCACGGCGACTCACGCCCTCACGGCACTCGCGACCAGGGCACGCGTCAATACGGTAGGCGACTGCAGCCCCTCTGACCAGGGGCGATGAACGATCGCGGGCGAAAGGCGCGTTCCCCGCCGTACCGTTCGGCACGTGGCGGCGCGGGGGCCGGCGCGCCGACATCCCGCCCGGGCGCGACGGGCACACACCACGCCCGCACTCCCGCCGCGCCGGTACGGCGAGCGGTGACACGGACCGGACCGCCCCTGGACCGCCCCCGGACCGGCGCCGGTGAACGGCGCACGGCCCGGTGAAGGGAACGGCCCGGTGAAAGGGTGACTTCGGCTCAGGAGGAGAGATGGGCCGCCAGGCGGCGCAGGCCCTCCTCGATCGCCTCGGGGGCCGCGGCGAGCGAGAGCCGTACGGCCCCCTCCCCGCCCGGCCCGAAGGCCGCGCCGGGGGCCACGGCCACGCCGCGGGTGCGCAGCAGGTCCATGGCCAGCTCCGCCGAGGGACGGCCTCCCACGTCGAGCCAGAGGTAGAACGCCCCCTCCGGCCTGAGCGCGGGCAGTCCCACCTCCTGCGCCACCGCGAGCGCGAGGTCCCGGCGGGCGCGGTAGGCCGCGCGCATCTCCTCGACCGGTTCCTGGGGACCGCGCAGCGCGGCGAGCGCGGCGTGCTGCGCGGGTGTGGAGACGCAGGAGACGGCCGTCTCCTGCACCCGGGCGATCCGTTCGGCTAGGGGCCTCCCCGCCACCACGTACCCGACGCGCCAGCCGGTCATCGCGTACGTCTTGGAGAAGGAGAACACGCTGACCACCGGCGCGTCAGGCGCGAGTGCGGCCATGGATCGGGAGGGCTCGTCCAGCCAGAGCTGGTCGTAGCACTCGTCGGCGATCACCCAGATCCCGTGCCGCGCGGCCCACTCCGCGACCGCCGCGAGCGTCGTGCCCGGCCAGACCGTCCCCAGCGGGTTCGCCGGTGAGTTGACCAGCACGGCGCGGGTGCGCGCCGTCACCGACCGGTCCAGCCGTTCCAGGTCGGGGAGGTATCCGTCGGAGGGGAGCAGCCGGTATCCCACCGGACGGGCCCCGGCCAGGTGGGCGAGATTGGTGAAGTTCGGCCATCCGGGGTCGGGGACCAGGATCTCGTCGCCCTCGTCGAGCAACGCCCGGTAGACGGCGTACAGGCCCTCGACGGCCCCGCAGGAGACGAAGACCTCCTCCGGCGCGGCGGCGACGCCGTTCACCGTGCCCACCTTGGCGGCCAGGGCCTCACGTAGCTCCGGGATCCCCGCGGTCGGGGCGTAGCGGGTGGCCCCGCCCCTGGTCGCGGTGTACGCCGCCTCGACGATGTGAGGCGGCGTGGCGAAGTCGGGTTCGCCCAGCTCGAGGCGGATCGCCCCCGGCACCCGCCAGGCCGCGTTGGCCACCGCCCTGATCCCGGAGCCGGTGATCCGGCCGACCGCCCCCGAGAGGCCGGGCGGGGCGCCGGCCTGCGGAACGGCCCGCCTCGGCTCCTTCGCGCTCCCCGGCGGCCCGGCGGCCACCGTCCCCGGCGGCCCCTGGGCCGTCACGGAAGGCCCCTGAGCAGGCCGCCGTCGCACGCGATGGTGGACCCGGTGACGTACGAGGCCGCGGCGGAGGCGAGAAAGGCGACGACGGCGCCGAACTCCTCCGGCGTGCCGTAGCGGCGCGCGGGGATGGCGGCCCGGCTGCGTGAGCGGACCTCTTCGGGATCGACGCCCTCGCGTTCTGCCGCCGCCTCGTCGAGGGAGGCGACCCTGGGGGTGGCGATCCGTCCGGGCATGACACCGTTGACCGTCACCCCGTCCGCCGCCACCTCGCGGGCGACGGTCTTCAGCCAGGCGTTCAGCGCGGAACGCCCCGCGTTGGAGTACACCAGGTTGGGGATGGGCTCGCGGACGCCCGAGGAGAGCACGGCGAGAACGCGCCCGTACCCCCGTTCGCGCATGCCGGGCAGCAGCCGGGTGGCCAGGTCGATGGGGGTGACGGCCAGCAGCTGGAACGCGGCGCGCCAGCCGTCCGGGGTCGTGGCGTCGGGCGGCGCCGAGGGCGGGCCGCCCGCGTTGAGCACCAGCACGTCGACCCCGCCGAGCCGCTCACGGGCGACGCGTTCGACCTCGGCCGCCGCGTCCGGGTCGCCGGCGTCGGCCGCGACGACGGCGGGCCTTGCGCCGTACCGGCTCTCGATCTCCCGGGCGGTCGCCTCAAGGCGACCCTCGTCACGCGCCCAGAGCAGCAGCTCGGCGCCCTCGGCGGCCAGGGCGTGCGCGCTCGCGCGGCCGAGGCCGGAGGTGGCGCCGCCGACGAGCGCGCGCCTGCCGGTCAGTCCGAGGTCCATCACCTCACCTCCAGCGGCTCTGGCCCGGGGACGATCCCCACGCGGGCCAGCACGTCGTCCAGCTCGGCGCTCGTGACCTCGTCGACCGTCGGGGCGAGCCCCCTGGTGCGCGCCGTCTCCAGGACGCCGCGCCTGCGGAGCACCTCCTTGCGGATGGCGAGGCCGACGCCGACCTGCCCCTCGAAGGCGATGTAGGGCAGGTAGCGGTCGAAGATCCGGGCCGCACGGACCCGGTCGCCCTCTTCCAGCGCCCCGCGGACGGCCTTGAGGATCTCGGGGAAGGCGAAGCCGGTCATGGTGCCCGCGGCCCCCCGGTTGAGCTCGTCGTAGGCGGCGACCCCGCCCAGCCCGCCGAACACGGTGAGACCCGGCGCGGCGGCGAGCAGCTTTGTGATCTTGGGTGGAGTCGGCGGGTCCTCCAGCTTGACGACGTCGGAGCCGGCGGCGGTCATGGCGGCCAGCAGCGCGGACACGGGGATCCTGACCCCGGTGGCGTTCGGCTCGTCCTGGACGATGATCGGCAGCTCGGTGTCCTGCCGGACGCGCTCGAAGAACCTCGCCAGGCCGTCCACGTCCGGCAGGAGCGGAGGCGCGGCGACCATGGCCGCCGCCGCGCCGTACGACGCGGCCTGCCGGACGCGCTCGCGCACCAGCGACGGCGAGGCGGCGGAGCAACCCGCCGCGAACGGCAGCCGCCCCTGCGCCGCCTTGGCGACCGTGGTCAGGACGGCCTCCCGCTCGGCGTCGGAAAGGCTGGTGACCTCGCCCATCACCCCGAGGACGGTCACGCCGTCCGCTCCCCACGCGGCCGCCCGCTCGACCGTGCGGGCGATGCTCGCCTCGTCGACGCGGTCATCCTGGGTGAACGGCGTGGGCACGATGTACCACGTGCCGTGGAAACGTTCCTGTGTCACCTGTCAGCAGCCCTTCTCACGGTCAGTAGCCTCTCTCGCGGTCGAACAGGTTGCGCAGCGGGCGGCCGTCCAGCCAGCGCCGCAGGTTGTCGGTGAAAAGCTCGGTGATCGTCCCGTTCTCGCTGTCGACGGTCGAGGCCGAGTGCGGGGAGACGATGACGTTGTCCATTCCCCACAGCGGGGAGCCGGTCGGCAACGGCTCGGTCGAGAAGACGTCCAGGCAGGCCCCGCCGAGGTGGCGGGCAGCCAGCGCGTCGACCAGCGCGCCCTCGTCGACCACCTGGCCGCGCGCGATGTTGACCAGGACGGCTCCCGGGGCGAGCGCGGCGAGTTGCCCCGCGCCGATCAGCCCCTCGGTCTCGTCGGTGAGCGGACAGGCCAGAACCAGCGCGTCGGCTCCGGCCAGGGCGGCGTCGATCGCGGTGAACGGGTGCAGCTCGGTCAGGCCGGGGACGTCGTACGCTCTGCCTGGCCTGCCCACGCCGACGACCTCGACTCCGAGGGCCGAGAAGACCCGGACGACCTGTCGTCCGATGCCGCCGAGGCCGACCACGACCACCCGCCGTCCCGCGAGCCCCCGGGTGGTGTAGCGCTCCCAGTGACGGGCGGCCTGCCAGCGTCGCAGTTCGGGGAGGCCCTTGACGAAGTGCAGCACGCCGGTGAGCGCGAACTCCGCCAGGGGGACGGCGTGGACGCCGGCGGCGGTGGTGAGGACGAGGTCGCTGTCGGACAGGCGGGTCCTGCGGACGAACTGGCCGATCCCCGCGCTGGTGGCCTGCACCCAGCGCAGGTCCGGGCAGTTGACCGGCATGCCCGCCGGATCCCACCAGTCGAAGTCGAAGCTGACCTGCGCCCTGGCGAGCAGGTCGCGCCAGCGCTTGAGCTCGGGTTCCGGCAGCTCGGGCCGCACACCGGTGTGATCGGCGGGATAGCGCGGGCGCGGCAGCAGGTCCGGCTCGTAGAGCACCTCCAGACGCCGGTCGGCGGCCTCGATGGCCTCCACATGCTCGGGTTCCAACGGCGATGCCACCAGCACGCGGAGCTTGTCCGACACCACGCCTCCAAATTGTCGATCGTCGACAATCGACGATAGGGCGAGCCAGTGGCCCCCGCAAGACCTGCCGCCGACAAACAGACGATGGGGCGCCGGATTCACCGGACACGCCGCTCGGAGGCACGGCGACGGCCGTCGGCCGGGGCGTCACGGGGTGACGCGGAATTCGCTTTACCGGCGCGTTCCGGGCGACCACCATGATCTCTATGATCACAAAGCTGGTGGAGCACTACACCAAGGAGACCTCCGAGGACACCCGGCTGACCAGGTCGGCGCACGGAAGGCTGGAGTACCTGCGCACCCGGGAACTGCTGCGGCGGACGCTGATGCCGCCCCCGGCGCGAATCCTCGACGTGGGCGGCGCGACGGGAGCGCACGCGCGCTGGCTGGCCGCGGACGGATACGCCGTGCACCTGGTGGATCCGGTGCCCGTCCACGTCGAGGCGGCGGCGGCCCTGCCGGGCGTCAGCGCGGAGGTGGGCGACGCCCGCGGACTGGGCGTCCCGGACCGGAGCGTGGACGCCGTCCTGCTGCTCGGCCCCCTCTACCACCTGACCGAACCGGAGGACCGCGCGAAGGCGCTCGCCGAAGCACGGCGGGTGCTGCGTCCGGGAGGCGTCGTGGCGGCCGCCGCCATCAGCCGCTACCTGTCGCTCCTGGAGACCGGCGCCACCGGGCGGCTCACCGCGGAGATGGCCTCCGCGGTGAAGCGCCTCATCGCCACCGGTGACTACGACGGGCACGTGGGCTTCGTGCCCGCCCACTTCCACACCGCCGAGGAACTGCGGGCCGAGGCGCTGAACGCGGGACTGAGGGACGTGGAGGTCTACGGGATCGAAGGACCGGCGTGGACCGCCCTGGACGCCGCGGGCCCCCAGGAGGCCGACCGGCTGATGGACGCGGCGCTGCGGTGCGCCCGCGCCGTCGAACAGGACCCCTTGATCGTCAACACCAGCGCCCACCTCCTGGCCGTCGCGCGGGCCTGAAGCGTGTTTCCCGGGTCGGGGGCCGGACTGTTGGGCGGTGTTGGCTCGCGCTGTGGGGGTCCGGCTCCCTCCGCGCGAACAAAGCGAACCCAACGAACCAAGCGCCCTCTCCACGCGACCAAGCGAACAAATCGCCGCGTTCCGCGCATGTTCCGGCAGACGGCATGCTGGGGGCATGAGCTATCGCGTGTGTCTGGTGTGTCTGGGAAACATCTGCCGCTCCCCCATGGCCGAGGTCGTGCTGAGAAGCACCCTCGCCGACCACGGGCTCGGCGACCTCGTCTCGGTCGACAGCGCGGGCACGGGCGGCTGGCACCAGGGCCACCCGATGGACGACCGGGCGGCGGCGACGCTGGCCGAGCACGGTTACGACGGTTCCCTGCACCGGGCCAGGCAGTTCCTGGCGCCCTGGTTCGGCGAGATCGACCTGGTGCTGGCGATGGACAACGACAACCTGCGGGCCCTGCGCCGTCTAGCCCCACCGGGGGCAGACGTACGGCTGTTGCGCTCCTTCGACCCGGCGGCGCCGGAGGGCGCCGAGGTGCCCGACCCCTACTACGACGGCCGTGAGAGCTTCACCGAGGTGCTGGAGATGGTGAAGGCCGCCTCCGAGGGCCTCGCCAAGCACCTGGCGGCCGTCCTGCGCTGAAAGAGCCCCGTCCCCGAACGAGACGCCCCTGGCCGGAGGCCGTGCCGGCGACGTCGGGCGTACGGGAGCCGACGTGCGTGGCGGGCTGTTCGCCGGTGAGCCGGAAACCGCCGCCGAGCGCGATGTCGAGATCGGGTCCTCCGCTCCGACCTCTCCGTGAGGCGCCCGAGGGGGGCGCCCCACGAGCGCCGGGCCACCGGCGCGGAGAGGATTCGTCATGGGACGGCCAGTGGTGCACTTCGAGATCATCGGCAACGATCCGGCGGCGCTCCGCAGTTACTACGGAGACCTGTTCGACTGGGAGTTCCGCACGGGTGACGCGGTCACCGAAGCGGTCTCCCCGCCCGGGGCGTACGGATTCGTGGACGGAAGCACGACGGGCGACGGGACCGGGATCAACGGCGGCGTCGGCGGCGGCGAGGGCTACGAGCGCCGTGTCCTGTTCTACGTGGACGTCCCCGATGTCGAGAGCGCGCTCCGCAGGGCGGAGAGCCTCGGCGGGACACGCAGGCTGGGCCCCGAACGGGCCCCCGGAGGGGACCTCGTGATCGGGCACTTCACCGACCCGGAGGGCAATCTGATCGGCGTCGCCGGCCCCGCGTGACCGGCCGTGCGGCGCCGCGCGGCTGGCGGCGCCGCACAGAGCAGAACGCCCAGAGCAGTGTGTCCACCGCCAACCGGAAGAAGCCGCGATGAGATATCTGATCCTGATCTACAGCAATCCGGAGAACTGGGAGCACCCGATGTTCTCGCGGAGGCCGGAGTTCCTGTCGCTGCCCGAGAAGGAACGCGACGAGCTGACCAGGCAGGCCGAGGCTCTGCGCGGGGAGATCGTCGAGTCCGGGGAGCTGGTGGCCGGCATGGCGCTGGCCGACCCGGCGAACACCAGGACCGTGCGGGTGCGCGGCGGCGTCCCGGTGACCACGGACGGGCCCTACCTCGAGGCCAAGGAGCACCTGGCGGGGTGTTTCCTGGTCGACTGCGACAGCCGGGAACGGGCGGCTGAGATCGCGACGCGATTCCCCGACGCCCGGTTCACCGCCGTGGAGGTGCGCCCGGTCGCGGCCGTGTCCGGCCAAGAGGTGTGAACACCCGGGTGACGGCGAAGGACCGCGACGGCGATCCGCGCCACTGCCTTCACCGTCACCCGCCGGTTCCGTTCCCGGGTCCGCCCGGCACCTCGGGGAGTCGGCGCGGACCTTCCCCGGCTCAACGGAAGGCCCCTTGTCAAGAACCAGAACCCTGAGGCGGGCGGCGGCCGCGGCCCGCTTTCAGGCCGCCTGCCGCCACTGGGGTGTGGTGCGGTCGATGGACCGGGCGGGTTGTGCGCTGGACAATGCTGCGGCTGAGTCGTTCAATTTCACCCTCAAGGTCGGGTTCGCCTACCGGCATCGTTTCGCCACCTGCACCGAGGCCCGGTTGAGGATCGCGACCTGGATCACCGGTTTCTACAACACCCGCCGTCGGCACAGCGCCGCCGACGAGTCACCACCGATCGTCTACGGACAGCAGATCACGGCCGCCCGAGCGGCCACCACAGCGAGGCGTCGGCAGCTCATGGCTGCATAGAAGGTCTCCACGGTTTCAGGGGGTTGCCGGCCGACGAAGGTGCCCCGAATCAGGCGAACCGTTCGGGGCCCTCATCCGGAGAGCCTGATGATCAAGACAAGATCTCTGCTCGCAGAACCTCGTCACGCAGGGCGCGATGGATCTCGGCGGTGTCGGCGTTGTAGCTTGTCTGCCGTCGAAGCTCCTTGCGTACGGCGTCGACCACCACTTCGGACAGCAGGACCTGCGCCAACGACTTCGCAGACGTCGCGGCACAGGCCTTCCACAGGTCGTCCATCAGGCGTCGCTTGACCGCCTCCTTCGTCAGGTAGAAAAGACTGTCGACCTTGGCCGCCAGACCGGCGTCCCCGAGAAGGTCGACCTCGAAGGCGAGGTCGATGACCACGGGAAGGCCGGCGGTCATGTGGTAGGCCTGCCACACCTGCCCGTTGGTCAGGATCATCCACTCGACGCCCTCGTTGACGGCGTACATCTGCACCTGGCGCAGGTGCTTGGTGTTGAGCTTCTGGCTGCACCGCTTCACCTCGATGAAGGCGACCAGCTGCTTGTCGATGCGGATGCCGTAGTCGGCGAACTCACCCTTGACCTGGTACTCCGTGGTGAGGTCCTCGTACTTGTCGTATCCCAGGCCCTCACACAGGAAATCCGTGATCAGAAGCCGCGTGTCTCCTTCGTTCGCGTCGCGGGCCACGAGATCGGCCAGCGGCCTGGAAAAGCGACGCACAGCCGCTCGAACCCGGTCCCGCGCATCCGTCTCCCACTTCGGAGCCACTCGCGCGGCCGGAGGTTTCTTACCACCTGAGCTGTCGGTCCTTTTCGTGGCGCTGGAAGGGTCAAGGGCCTGCCCTTCACCGACGATCACCTGTGCCGACTGCTCGCTCATGGCTTCCACCTGCGGGTCTAGTAGGGACAAGGCAGGTTATGCACTTCACGGAGATCAACTCATCATGCAATTTTCAATCGATACACAAACGACTCCTAGGGATGCCTAGAAAACACTCCAAACACACAGACTTCCCGAAACTACCAAAATGGTCACAGCAATCCAGATGGGCATTGAACGTAAACAAAAACACTAACTCGTCTACGACCTCGACACCCAGCACCTGGTTCTCCAGACCAGGCAGCGCCGTAAGAGCGTCACCGGAGTCGTCGCCGCACTCAGCGGATATCAACCTGCCCACAGCTCGATCAGGGGATCCACGCGCCGTGATCCGGCCTGCGCATCGTCCCCGGGTAGTCGGCGCCTGCAGCAGGGTCAGGTGCTAACGAATAGATCAAGCCGGCCCAGGAACCCGTGACCCCGATGGAACATGGCATTCCAAAGTGGATCAAGAAGGAGTTGGCATGGGCTGGTTCAGCAGGCGCAAGGCCACACCGGCGACGCCGCAGCAGTCGCGGCCGCAGCGTATGTCAGATCGAGAACTGACGGCTCACTCGGACAAGCTCGAAAAGAGCATCCACGTCAGAGAAGCCGCCGAACGTGCCGGCCAGGTGGACGGCCGTCGCCTCACCGACTGGATTCCCGTCCTCGACCAGCTTCGAGCTCAGAAGCGAGAAGACGAGATCCTCGTCCTCCTTGAGCGGTTGTTTCCGGCCAACGAGGCACACGCAAGGATCATGAGGGATTCTCCCCTCGCCTCGGACAACGACGTCACCCCCCTGGTTACCTTCTATGAGCGGGCCGCCATCATCCATCGGCGTAGGAGGGACTACACCGCCGAGATAGCGGTCATCGAGCGCTATCTGTCCCACTGTCTGCCCGGCAAGGCGTACCCGAAGATGGTCGAGCGCCTCGACAAGGCCCGAAAACTGCAGGCCGGAGCCTGACACTCCCGGGTCCACCGGCTTTCGGTCCGGCGAATCCCGCCGGCAGCAGCCTCCGCGCCTCGCCTCACATGGATTCACAGCGGCGAACGCCAGGAGGACGCCTTCTCCTCTCCGGGACGCATGTCACCGGCTCACCGCTTTCCAGTGCCAAGGACGGGGGTGGCATCCGGTCTCGCCATGGACGTCTCGCCCTTCCTGACCGGGCGACAGTGTGCGTCGGCGAGCCTTGGGCGGGGCGTCCGCTACCGGTCGTGCTGGGACGAACGGCCGAGGGCGACGGTGAGAAGCACCACGGAGGCCTCGACCGCCTCAAGATCGTGCCGGGCCTCCGGCACGATCAGCAGGTCCCCGGCCGAGCCGTCCCACGAGTCGTCGCCCGCGCTCAGCCGGACCCGTCCGCGCAGGACGTGCACGGTGGCCTCACCGGGACTCTCATGCTCGCCGAGCCGTTGTCCGGCATCGAGCGCGATCAGCGTCTGGCGGAGCGCGTGTTCGTGCCCGCCGTACACGGTGTGCGCGCTACGTCCGCTCGACGCGGTGCGTGCGAGTTCGAGTTGCTGGGAGGCCAGCGCTTCCAGTGACACCTTGTTCATCGTGCTCCCTTCGGACGGCGGAATGGGACGACGGAGGTCCGGTCACCGTGGTGGGCCGGGGTCCGTCCGGTCGGCAGGATAGCCTCCGACGTGGTCCGGGCCGCGATCGGCGAGGCCCCACGCAAACGGTATTCCCCGGTCGCGGACCGGTTCAGCCGCTCCTTGAGACGGGTCCCGTGCGGGGGCGGGCCGCCTCCGGGGGCGAGGGCGCGCTCGACCCGCTCCGCGCCGAAGCGACGCTCGACGCCCCATGACCGTCCGCCTCGCCCTGCGGCACACGCCGGCGTTCGCTTCCTGACGGGTTCCCGGGGCGTCGCGGCGCGGTCTTCGGGCGCGGGGCGGCGTGGTCGAGGGCACGGGAGTCAGGGGCCCGGGTAGGAAACGTCCCGGTAACGGAGCCAACCAAGCTCTTGACCGGTTCGTGAGGGACTCTTAGGGCTCCCTCCATATTCTATAGAATCCAGAATATGGAGGAACCGGATGAGCACATCGGCACGGGCAGCGGTCGTCGTGGACGCCGCGGGTGCGGTGGAGATCCGGTCCTACGACGTTCCGGACCCGGGGCCGGGCGAGTTCGTCCTGAAGCTGGAGCTGTGCGGCGTCTGCGGCACCGACGCGCACATCTACCAGGGCCGTCTGGCCAGCATCGCCTTCCCCGCGCTGCTGGGACATGAGATCGTCGGCACCCTGGCCGCCCTCGGCGAGGGTGTGACCGCCGACCACGCGGGGCGTCCCGTGTCCGTCGGGGACCGCGTCGGCGTCTTCCCCGCGTTGAGCTGCGGACGCTGCTACCAGTGCCAGGTGCGCCACCGTCCGGGCAACTGCCCGCGGCGGAGTCCCTCCTACGGGTTCAAGTCCCCGGTGACGGACCCGCCGCACCTCACCGGAGGCTTCGCCGAGTACCTGCACGCCTCGAAGCCGGGCACGGTGTTCTACCGCACCGACCTGCCCGCAGAGACGGCCGTCCTGCAGGAGCCCATGTCGGTGGCGCTGCACGGCGTCGAACGCGGCTCGGTCGGCGTCGGCTCGACCGTGCTCGTGCAGGGGGTCGGCGCGATCGGGCTGATGGCCGTGGTCGCGGCCCGCGCCGCGGGGGCGCACCGGGTGGTCGCGGTGGGAGCCCCCGACGCGCGCCTCGAACTCGCGGCGGCGCTCGGCGCGGACGCCACGGTGAGCATCCAGGAGCTGACCGACGTGGCCGAACGGCGCCGCGCGATCTTCGACGCCCTCGGCGCGCCGGGAGCCGACTGCGTGGTCGGCGCCAGCGGCTCGCCGCACGCCTTCATGGAGGCCGTCGGCCTGGTCGCGGACGGCGGCGTGCTCGCCGAGCTGGGCAACTTCACCGACCGGGGGACGGTGCCCTTCAACCCCTTCAGCGATCTGCTGAAGCGTGACATCACCATCGCCGGCGTCTACGGCGCCGGCCCCGACATGCTGCGCCGCTACCACCAGGCGCTGCTCATCCTGGAGCGCGGCGGCTGGCCGTACGACCGTGTGGTCAGCCACCGGGTGCCGCTCGAGCGGGTGGGCGAGGCCCTCACCGCTCTCGGCTCCGGCTCGCCCCTCGACGGCCGGGACATCGTCAAACTCGCGATCGACCCGGCCGCCTGAGCCGAACCCCGTTTTCCTCCCCCTGATCCACCCCTTGATCCACCCCTGAGAGGAGAATCCGCCATGCGCAGATTCCTCCGGCTTGGCGCGGTCGTCACCGCGTTCGGCCTGACGCTGGCGGGCTGCGGCTCATCCACCACCGAGGCTCCCGCCGACGGCGGCGGCCTCGGCACGGCCGAGAGCCCCGTGTCGATCAGAGTCATCGCCAACGACGCCTTCGCCAAGCAGTGGCAGGACCAGCTGGTCCCCGAGTTCGCCAAGAAGCACCCGAACATCAAGGTCACCGTGGACGGCGTGCCGTACAACGACCAGCTCGCCAAGTCGATGCTGGAGCTGACCAGCCCGACGGCGACCTACGACGTGATCCTCGGCGACGACCCGTGGTTCCCGCAGCTGGCCAAGACCGGCGGGCTGGTCGACCTCAAGACCGACCTGGCGAAGTTCACCGACGCCGGCTACGCCTGGGACGACTTCAACCCCTCCCCTCTGGCGGCGGGCCAGTGGGACGGCCACCAGTACGGCGTGCCGGTCCGCTCCAACCTGCTGCTGATGTTCTACAACCGGGAGCTGTACAAGAAGGCCAAGGTCGCCGAGCCGACGTCGGAGACGACCTGGGAGCAGTACTTCGCCGACGCGCCCAAGCTCGTTCAGGACACCGACGGCGACGGCAAGCCCGACGCCTGGGCGGTGGGCACCTACTTCACCAAGGACCCGCTGACGCCGACGATCTGGCAGACCGTGCTCAACTCCAACGGCGGGAGGCTGCTCGACGACGACCTCAAGGTGAGCTTCGACGACGACGCCGGGGTCAAGGCGCTGCAGACCCAGATCGACCTGCTGAAGTACGCCCCGCCCGGGGCGAGCACCTACCAGTTCAACGAGCCGCTCGAGGCGTTCCGCCAGGGCAAGGTCGCCACGATGTTCATGTGGGGCAGCGTCTACAAGGGCACGGCGATCGACAAGGCGACCACCACCCTGTCCGAGGACCAGGTCGGCATCACCACCCTGCCCGCGGGAAGCGCCGGACCCGGCGCGCACCGCGGCATCTGGTCGGCGGGCGTCGCCAAGAAGTCGGCCCACCAGGCCGCCGCGTGGACCTTCCTGCAGTGGGTGACCTCCAAGGAGGGCGAGCAGTGGGTCGGCGCCAACCTGGGAACGTTCCCCGCGCGTGACTCCACGCTGCAGGGCACCCCGCCCGCCCCGTGGCTGAAGCCGGTCTACGAGGCGATCACCAAGGGCTACGAGGCGATCTCCAAGGGCCAGATGTGGCGGCCCAGGCTCCCCGAGTCGGACGCGGTCCAGCAGATCCTCGCCCTGCAGACCAGCCGCGCCATGTCCGGGCAGGCCCCGGCCAAGGACGCCGTCCACCAGGCGGCCGTGGACATCTCCGCCCTGCTGAAGTCCAAGGGCTACGCCCAGTGAGTGCCCTTCGCACCCGATCACCCCGGGCGGGGGCGGCCTCCGCCCCCGCCCGGGGGCCGGGCGGTTCCACCGGGCCCCGCCGGATCAGGCTGGGCGAGCCGGGAACGGCGTGGATCTTCATGGCCCCGGCGCTGGTGCTGCTGGCGGGCATGCTGCTGTACCCGATCATCTACACGGTCTGGGTGAGCCTGTCCGACTTCGACCTGTCGACGTTCCAGCCGAGCGGCTGGGTCGGGTGGAAGAACTACGAGGCCGTGCTGGCCGACCCCGGCTTCCTGCAGTCGCTCAAGGTGACCGGCGTCTACCTGGTCGTCGCCCTGCCGCTGCAGATGGTCCTCGGTTTCGGCCTGGCCTTCCTGCTCAACGTGGAGTGGCGCGGGCGCGGACTGCTCCGGGCGCTGTTCCTCATCCCGATGGTGGTCGCGCCGGTGGTCGCCGGAGGCGTCTGGCGGATGCTGCTCGACCCGCTGTGGGGCGTGGTCAACTACGCCCTCGGGCTGGTCGGCGTGGGTCCCGTCGAGTGGATCGGCGACCCGACGCTCGCCATGGTCAGCCTCATCCTCATCGACACCTGGCGCTGGACGCCGTTCGTGGTCCTCATCGCCTCGGCCGGCATCATGGCGCTGCCCTCCGACGTCTACGAGGCGGCCCGCTCCGACGGCGCGAACCGCTGGCAGACCCTGCGGCACGTCACGGTCCCGCTGCTGGTGCCGGTGGTCGCGGCGGCCTTCGTCGTCCGCTGGCTCGGCGCGGTCAAGATGTTCGACATCGCGCTGGCCGCGACCAAGGGCGGCCCCGGGCAGGCGACGGACGTGGTCAACCTCTACATCTACGAGAAGGGCTTCCGCGGCCTCGAGTTCGGTTCGGCGTCCTCGATGGCGACCGTCGTCCTGCTGATCACCATGATCATCACCTACTTCCTGTTCCGCATCAGCCGTCGTCTGGAGAACCGATGGTGAGCACCGGCCGCCTGGGCCGCGCCGCGGCGATCTGCGGCGCGATCCTGGCCACCCTCGTCTTCCTCTTTCCCGTGATCTACATGGTCGGCATCTCCTTCAAGGTGCCGCGCGACATCTTCACCGTGCCGCCGCGCTGGTTCAGCGAGCTGACCTTCGACAACTACACCAGTTACTTCAACCAGGCGCGGATCCTGCCCCGCATGCTGAACACGGTGATCGTGGCGGGCGGTGCGGCGATCATCTCGATGGTCGCGGGCTCGATGGCCGGGTACGCGCTGTCCAGGATGCGGATGCGCGGCGCCGGAGTCGTCGCGGGGCTCATCCTGGCCTCCAGGGCGGTGCCGCCGATCGCGCTGGTCGTGCCGATGTTCCTGGTGGCCCGCAGGCTCGGGCTGACCGACCAGTACATCACCGTGATCCTCGCCTACGTGACGTTCCTGGTGCCGTACGTGGTGTGGCTGATGCGGGCCTTCTTCCGCAGCCTGCCTCCCGAGCTGGAGGAGGCCGCGATGATCGACGGCTGCAACCGGTTCGGCGCCTTCTTCCGGATCATCGTGCCCTGCAGCCTCCCCGGGCTCGTCTCCACGCTGATCTACTGCATCATCCTCGCCTGGGAGGAGCTGCTGTTCGCGCTGATCCTCACCAACGACAAGGCCGTCACGATCCCGGTGGCGATCGCGGGCATCGCGGCCGACACCGAGCACGGGGGCCTGTGGGGCCCGCTGTCGGCCGTCGGCGTGCTGACCGTGCTGCCCGTGGTCGTCTTCGCGCTCGCCGTACAGAAATACCTCGTCAAGGGCCTCGCGGACGGAGCGACAAAGGGATGAGAATCCGAGATGTCCGGGCACGCCTCATCGAGCTGCCCTACCCGCGCCCGTTCGTCCCCTCGTGGGCTCCCGAGGGCGCCCACCGCAGCATGTCCGCGGTGATCGTCGAGGTCGAGACCGACGAGGGCGTGGTCGGCGTGGCGGGCGGCGACATGGGCCACTCGACCGGCCCGCTGCTGCTGGAGACCATCAGGGGATGGATCCGGCCGAGGCTCGTCGGGATGGACCTGTTCGCCACCGGGCACATCGCCAACCACCTGCGTTACGTGGCCGAGTACGTCTTCCCCCGCCCCTGGGTGGTCGGCGTGGCCGTGTGGGACGCCGTCGGCAAGGCCTGCGGACGCCCGCTCTACCAGCTGTGGGGCGGGCACTCGCGCGAGGTCCGCGCCTACGCCAGCTTCGGCGAGGTGCGCTCGCCCGGGCAGCGGGCCGAGGACGCGCTGCGCGTGGTCTCCGAGGGCTTCACCGGCCTGAAGCTGCGCGTGCACGCCGACACGATCGCCGAGGACGTCGCCCAGGTGGCGGCGGTCCGCGAGGCCGTCGGCCCCGGCGTCGCCATCATGGTGGACGCCAACCAGGCGGCGGCGCGCTGGCGCTACCGTCCCGACGGCACCCGCATGCTGTGGGACTTCGACCGGGCCCTGACGACCGCCAGGGAGCTGGCCGACCTGGGCGTCGCGTGGCTGGAGGAGCCGCTCCCCCGTCACGACTACCGCGCGCTGCGCGAGCTCACCGCGCTCTCGCCGGTCCCGATCGCCGGGGGCGAGCACAACCGGGGCATCGGCCAGCTGGTGCGGATGCTGGAGGACGACTGCTTCACCATCTACCAGCCCGATGCCAACGAGAGCGAGGACATCGCGGCGCTGCGCGACTTCGGCGCGATGGCCGCGGCCAGGCACCGCCGGGTCATCCCGCACGCCTGGGCCACCGGGCTCGGTGTGGCGGGCAACCTGCAGCTGTGCGCCGCGCTTTCCAACTGCGACTGGCTGGAATACCCCTACGATCCCCCAGTGATCGTTCCCGAGGTTTTCCACGTCATGCTCACCGAGCCGCTTCTCCCCGACTCCACCGGGCTTGTAGCCGTTCCCGACCTCCCCGGTCTGGGTGTAGAGCTGGACCGCGCGGCGATCGAGCCGCTGACCGTCCAACAGGTCTGAAGGGGTGTTGCGAAGTGATGACAGAGACGTTCCCCGCGCCGGAGCGGCCCCAGCCCTTCCGAACCAAGGCGGAGCTGGCGGCCGAGCACATCAAGCAAATGATCATGTCGGGTCAGACGCCCCCGGGGACGAAGATCGTCACGCGGGTGGTCGCCCAGGCCGTCGGCATCAGCGACACCCCGGTGCGCGAGGCCATCAAGCAGCTGGTCTCCGAGGAGTGGCTCGTCGAGCGCCCGCACATCGGCGCGGTCGTCGCCGACTTCACGGTGCAGAACGTGCGGGAGCTGTACGGCATCCGCGCCGCGCTGACCTCCCTGGCCCTGCAGCTCCACCAGGCCCCGCTCAGCGGGCCGAGGCTGGCGGCGGTGGACGAGGTGCTGGCCGGTTCGGCCGTCGCCATCGCGGCGGGCGACGTGGCCGCCTTCGCCGCGCTCAACCGCCGGTTCCACTCGCTCTTATGCGACACCGAGCAGTCCCGTCTCGTGCACCGGATGCTCGTCGGCCTGTGGTCGAAGACGGAGACGGCGCAGCGCGGCTTCCGCCTCGTGCCCTGGCGGCTGCCGCAGTCCCACGCCGAGCACGTGGCGATAAGGGACGCACTCGCCGAGGGGGACATCGCCCGCGCGAGCGAACTGCAGCACGCCCACGAGATGGCCGCGATGAACGCGTTGATCCAGGCAATGGACGGTGAACCATGAGGACAGGACGGGCCCTCGTCGGAGGGCGCTGGCGGGAGACGGCCGAGCGTTTCGCGGTGACCGACCCCGCGACCGGCGAGACGGTCGCGGAGGTCGCCGAGTGCGGCGGGGAGGTGGCCGTCGAGGCCGTCGACGCGGCGTCCGCCGCGCTGCCGGGCTGGCGGTCCATGCCCGCGCACGAACGCGCGACGATCATGCGCGAGGCCGCCGGGCTGCTGCGGGAGCGCGCCGAGGCGATCGGCGCGGTCATGACGGCCGAGCAGGGCAAGCCACTGGCCGAGGCCGCGGGCGAGGTGGTCGCGGGAGCCGACCACCTCCTGTGGTCGGCGGAGGAGACGCGCCGCGTGTACGGCGAGACCATCCCCTCGACCGGCGCCGACACCCGCATGTGGCTGCTGCCGGAACCGGTCGGCGTGGTGGCGGCGATCACCCCGTGGAACTTCCCCGTTTCGATGATCACCAGAAAGCTGGGCCCCGCCCTGGCCGCGGGCTGCACGGTGGTGCTCAAGCCGTCCGAGCTCACCCCGATGTCGGCGGTCGCGGTGGCCGAGTGCCTGACGGAGGCGGGCTTCCCTCCCGGGGTGTTCAACCTGGTCACCACGGCCAGGCCGGGAGGGTTCGCCAAGGCGGTCATGGCCGACTCCCGGGTCAGGAAGGTCTCCTTCACCGGCTCGACGGCGGTCGGCAGGGAGCTGATCCGGCAGAGCGCCGACGACGTCAAACGGCTCAGTGTCGAGCTGGGCGGCCACGCCCCGGTGCTGGTCTTCCCCGACGCCGACGTGGCCGCCGCGGCGGCGGGCGTGGCCAGGAGCAAGTTCATGAACGCGGGCCAGGCCTGCACCTCCCCCAACCGGATCTACGTGCACGAGTCCGTGGCGGACGAGTTCGTCGGCGAGCTGGTCAAGCTGGCGGAGGCGGTGACCGTGGGCAACGGCGCCGAGCCCGGCGTGACGATGGGCCCGCTGATCGACGACCGCGCGGTCGCCAAGGTCAGGCGGCACGTCGAGGACGCGCTCGCGCACGGCGCCCGGCCGGCGACGACCCGCGAGGAGGGATCCGGCAGGTTCTGCCCGCCCGTGGTCCTGACCGGCGTCACCGACGACATGCTCGTGTGCCGGGAGGAGACCTTCGGCCCGGTCGCCCCGGTCCTGACGTTCGGCGGGGACGCCGACGAGGAGGTCGTGGCCAGGGCGAACGCCACGCCGTACGGCCTGGCCGCCTACCTGTGGACGCGCGACCTGACCCGGGTCGTGCGCGTCTGCGAGGAGCTGCAGTTCGGCATCGTCTCAGTCAACGGAGCCCCGCTCGCCCCGCCCCAGGGACCGTTCGGCGGGATCAAGGGCAGCGGGTACGGCCGCGAGGGCGGCCATCACGGAGTGGAGGACTTTGTGGAGTACAAGTACGTCAGCGTGGGGCTGGGCCGATGAGCGGGGGCACGAAGGACGGCGCGCCCGCCGGGAGCGCCGGGCAGAACGCGCTGGCCAAGGACGCCTCCCGCAGGGTCGTCGAGCGCGAGATCACCGGCCGGGTCGACCTCTGCCGTCCCGACGGGCGGCTGAACCCGGCCGCCGTCGGCTGGAGCCGCACCCCGCTGCACCGGGCGAACATCCGCGGCTGGGGCCGCACGATGCGCTGGGAGTACTGGTGCCTGACCAGCCCCGAGCACGTCTTCGCCTTCAGTGCCTCCAGCCTCGACTACCTGGCCAGCGAGGCCGCCTGGTACCTCGACCGGACCACCCGCAGGGACGTCTCGAGCCGCAGCCTCATCGTGCCGAGCCGGGGCACCTCCTTCTCCGAGCGCAGCGGCGAGGGCAGCGTCAGGATCGGCAGGGGGCCGCTCAGGATCGCCGTCGACGAGACCGCCGACGGCACCAGGCTCAGGCTGAAGTCACCGGAGTTCGACGCCGACCTGCTGGTCCACCGCGTCGAGGGCCGCGACAGCCTCGCGGTGGTCGTGCCCTGGTCCTCCCGCCGCTTCCAGTACACCGTCAAGGACCTCGGACGGCCCGCGGAGGGCACGCTGGTCGTCAACGGACGCCGCATCAGGCTGTCGGCCGACGACACCCTCGCCACCCTGGACCACGGGCGCGGTCGCTGGCCCGGCAGGGTCCTGTGGAACTGGGGCGCGGCGGCCGGGCGGTCCGGCGGGCGCGAGGTCGGCGTCCAGATCGGCGGCAAGTGGACCGACGGCACCGGCAGCGTCGAGAACGGCCTGTTCCTCGACGGACGGCTGCACAAGATCAGCGAAGAGCTGGTGTGGCGCTACGACACCTCCGACTGGATGGCGCCCTGGAGGATCCTCGGCGAACGGGTCGACCTGGAGTTCGTCCCCGAGCACGTCCGCTCGGCCGACGTCACCAGGCTCTACCTGCACAGCAGGGAGGACCAGGCCTTCGGCCACTACCGGGGCACCGTCGTCGCCGACGACGGCACGGTCGTCGAGATCGACGATCTGTACGGCTGGGCCGAGGAAGTGTGCAGGCGCTGGTGAGGGAGCGACAGATGACATCCGCCCACGGCGGGGCCTCCGGTGAGACTCACAGCGAGGCTCACGACGGCCCCCGCGCCAGGACGCCCGACGGGCTCGAACCGTTCGCGGCCGGACTGCCCTTCGGCGCGGGATCCGTCCTCGACCCGCTGCGCCGCGACGACGACCTGGCGGAGCTGACCCGCGACCTCCTCGACGTCCTGGTGGTCGGCGGCGGCGCGACCGGCGCGGGCGCGGCCCTCGACGCGGCCTCCCGCGGGCTGACCACCGCCCTGCTCGAGGGGGGCGACCTCGCCTCGGGAACCTCGAGCAACTCGAGCCGCCTGCTTCACGGCGGCGTGCGCTACCTGGAGCAGCTGGAGTTCGGCCTCGTCCGCGAGGCGCTGCACGAGCGCGGCCTGCTGCAGGACCTGGCCCCGCACCTGGTGCGGCGGATGTCGTTCCTGTACCCGCTCACCCACCGGGTGTGGGAGCGCGGGTACGTGGGCGCCGGGCTGACCCTCTACGACGCCCTCGCCGGGATCGGCGACCGGCACGGCTTCCGCCGCCACCGCCACCTGACCCGCAGGGCCCTGCTCAGGCAGGCGCCCCAGCTGCGGCCCGACGTCGCGGTCGGCGCGCTGTCCTACGACGACGGCCACGTCGACGACGCCAGGCTGGTGCTGGCCCTGGCCCGCACCGCGGCCCGCGAGGGCGCGACCGTGCTCAGCCGGGTCCGCGTCACCGGCCTGGCCACCCGTTCCGGGCACACCGTGGCCACCTGCGTCGACGCGCTCAGCGGGGAGCAGTTCACGGTCCGCGCCCGCAGGGTCGTGCTGGCGACGGGTCCCTGGTCGGGGCTCACCCAGAAGATGCTGGGCACCGACCCGGTGCGGGTGCGGGCCTCCAAGGGCGTGCACCTGGTCCTGCCCCGCGAGCGGCTGCCGATGGACAGCGCCCTGATCGCGCGCACGCCCAGTTCGGTGCTCTTCGTCATCCCCACCGGGGACGTGGTCCTGCTGGGCACGACGGACACCCCGTGGGAGAACGGTCCCGGCCCGGTGCTGCCCACCGGGGCGGACGTCCGCTACCTGCTCGACCAGGCCAACCAGTGGCTGCGCGAGCCTCTCACCCCCGACGACGTGCTCGGCGTCTACGCGGGTCTGCGCCCCCTGGTCGACCAGCCGGACCGGCAGAAGACGCAGGCGATCAGCCGGGAGCACGTGGTGCGGGAGGTCGCCCCCGGCTGCGTCGTCGTGGCGGGCGGCAAACTCACCACCTACCGGGTGATGGCGCGCGACGCGGTCGACGCCGCGGTCGCCGGACTGCCCGCGTCCAGGGCCTCGGCGACCGAGCACCTCGGGCTGGTCGGCGCGAGCGGCTTCGCCCAGGCCTGGGCCCGCCGCGACTCCGCGGCGGTCGCCGCGGGAATTCCCGTGGCCTCGGTCGAACGGCTGGCGCACCGCTACGGCGCGGACTACCCGCTGCTGCTGTCCATGGGCCGCAGGGATCCCTCCCTGCTCGACCCCGTGCCGGGGGCGCCCTCGCTGCTGGCGGCCGAGGTCGTCTACGCCGGGCGGCACGAGGCCGCGATGACCGTGGACGACGTGCTGCGCCGCCGCAGCAGGGCCGGGCTCGAGACGGCCGACGGGGGCGCGGCCGCCGCGCCCCACGTGGCCAGGCTGCTGGCGGGGGCGCTGGGCCGCGCCGAGAGCTGGGCGGCCGAGCAGGCGGAAAGCTACGCGCGCGCGGCGGAGGTCACGCGTTCGGCGCTGGCCACCTCCGACGACGCCGAGCTGGTCCCGCTGCTGGCCGACCTCGCCGACCGCTGGAGCGGTGCCGCATGACCGTTCTGGCCATCGACGCCGGGACCACCGGCGTCACCTCGCTGATCGTCGCCGAGGACGGCCGCGTGCTCGCCAGGGGGCACCGCGAGTTCCCGCAGCACTTTCCCGCCCCCGGCCTCGTCGAGCACGACCCCGACGAGATCTGGACCGCGGTGCTGGGCGCCTGTTCCGACGCGCTCGCCACGGCGGCCGACTCAGGGACGGCGCCCGTCTCCTGCGTCGGGCTGACCAACCAGCGCGAGACCGTCGTGCTGTGGGACCGCGCGACCCTGCGCCCCGCGACCAGGGCGATCGTCTGGCAGGACCGCCGGTCGGCCGCGGAGTGCGACCGTCTCAGGGAGCACGAGCCGAGGATCCGCGAGCTGACCGGGCTCCCGCTGGACCCGTACTTCTCCGCGACCAAGCTGTCCTGGCTGCGCGCCAACGCCCCGGGGACGTGGGAGGGGGTGAGCTCGGGCCGCGTCGCGGTCGGCACCGTCGACTCCTACCTCCTGTCCAGGCTGACCGGCGGGCGGCTGCACGCGACCGACCCGTCGAACGCCTCACGGACCCTGCTGTTCGACCTGGCCTCCGCCGGATGGTCGGCGGAGCTGGCCGAGCTGTTCGGCGTGCCCGAGGCGGCGCTGCCGGAGATCGTCCCGTCGAGCGCCGCGGTGGGGCGCACCGACCCCGAGCACTTCCTGGGGCTGGACGTGCCGGTCTGCGGGATCGCCGGGGACCAGCAGGCCGCGCTGTTCGGCCACGCCGCCTTCACCCCCGGCGCGATGAAGTGCACCTACGGCACCGGCAGCTTCCTGCTGGTCAACACCGGTGACCGGATCGCGCGGGGCGGCACGGCGCTGTTGTCGACCGTCGCCTGGCAGCTGGACGGCCGGCCGGTGCAGTACGCCCTGGAGGGATCGGTCTTCGTCACCGGGGCCGCGGTGCAGTGGCTGCGCGACGGACTGGGCGTGATCGACGAGTCGGCCGACAGCGAGCGGCTGGCCTCCTCCGTCGACGACAGCGACGGGCTGGTCTTCGTCCCCGCGCTCACCGGCATCGGCACCCCGCACTGGGACCCCAGGGCCAGGGGCGCGCTGCTGGGCATCACCAGGGGCACGACCGACGCCCACCTCGCCCGCGCCGTCCTCGACGGCATCGCCTACCAGATCCGCGACGTCGTCGAGGCGGTCGTCGGCGCGGCGGGCATCCCCGTCTCCCGCCTGGCGGTCGACGGCGGGGCCGCGGCGAACGACCTGCTCTGCCAGATCCAGGCCGACCTGCTGGGCAGACCCGTGGTGCGCCCGGAGACGACGGAGAGCACCGGTCTCGGCGCCGCCTTCCTGGCGGGTCTCGCGGGCGGCGTGTGGGGCGGCCTCGACGAGATCTCCGAGGCGCGGGGCGGCGGCAGGGTCTTCTCCCCGCGCGAGGTCTCCGGCGACGGCTACCGGCGCTGGCTCGACGCGGTGGACGCGGTACGGAGGTTCGGCTCGTGACGGCGGAGAACGGCCGCGTGCCGGGGCCGCTCAGCGGGATCAGGGTCGCGGACTTCTCCCGGGTCCTGGCCGGGCCCTACGCCACCATGATCCTCGCCGAGCTCGGCGCGGACGTGGTCAAGGTCGAGCATCCCGGGCACGGCGACGACACCAGGGCGTGGGGCCCGCCGCACGCGGGCGGCGAGGCGGCCTACTACCTCGCCGTGAACCGGGGGAAGCGGAGCGTCGCGCTCGACGTGAAGCACCCCTCGGGACGGGAGATCGCCCAGCGGCTGTGCGCGGACGCGGACGTCGTGATCGAGAACTTCCGGCCCGGGGTCGCCGAACGCCTCGGCCTCGGCCACGAGCAGGTGCGGCGCGCCAACCCGAACGTCGTGTACTGCTCGATCAGCGGCTTCCCCGGCGAGGACCGCCCCGGCTTCGACGCGACGATCCAGGCCGAGAGCGGCTACATGCACATCACCGGCGAGACCCCGAGCAAGGTGGGGGTCGCGATCACCGACGTGCTCGCCGGGCTGAACGCCGCCGTCGCGGTCCTGGGCGCGCTGCACCGGCGCGCGGGCGGTGGGAAAGGCGAGCGGGTCGAGGTCTCGCTCATCGGCTCCGCCCTGTCAGGCCTGGTCAACATCGCGCAGAGCGCGCTGGTCTCCGGCGAGGAGGCGGTGGCCTACGGCAACGCGCACCCGACGGTCGTGCCCTACCAGACCTTCCACGCGGCCGACGGGCGCTTCGTGGTCGCCGCGGGGAACGACCGCCTCTTCCGCGCGCTGTGCGAGGCGATCGGACGTCGGGACCTGGCCTCCGACCCCCGTTTCCCGACCAACGCCGACCGGGTCCGCCACCGCGACGCGCTGATCGCCGAGCTGGAGGCGGTCTTCGCGACCCGTCCCGTCGAGGAGTGGACCGCGCTGCTCGGCGCCGCCGGGGTGCCGACCGGCAAGATCCGGGGCGTCCTCGAGGCGATCAGGACCGCCGGTGACGCGACCCTCGAGGTCTCGCATCCGACGGCGGGGCCACTCGAACTCGTCCGCACCGGATTCACCCTGGAGAGCGTCCCCGCCGACCGCGACATCGCTCCTCCGCCGCTGCTCGGCCAGCACACCCTCGAGCTGCTGGCCGAGCTCGGCGTCGCCGGCGACCAGGCCGCGCGCCTGGAGCAGGCGGGCGTCATCCGCCAGGCGGCCATGCCCGCGGCCCCCTGAACAGACCGGCGAACCGTCCGGCGAGCCCTCCCCTCCCGCCGCTCGGCGGCCCCTCCCCCACCGTCTGACACGTCCTTCCCCCACCGTCCGGCGAGCCTTGCCCGCCCGTGACAGACCTTCCCCGCCGCTCGGCGGCCCCTCCCCGCCCTCCGGCGGACCGTCCACGAAGTGAGGCACCCTTGACCCCCAACCCCCACGACTTCCTCGACGTCGACCGTGACCTCGGCGACGAGGAGCGCGCGATCCGCGACACCGTGCGCGACTACGCGCGCACCGAGCTCCTGCCGCACGTCGCGGGCTGGTTCGAGTCGGGTTCCATTCCCGACCCGCGCGCGGTGGCCAGGGGGCTGGGCGCGCTCGGCCTGCTGGGCATGCACCTGGACGGCTACGGCTGCGCGGGCACGAACGCGGTGAGTTACGGGCTGGCCTGCCGCGAGCTCGAGGCCGTGGACAGCGGCCTGCGCAGCCTGGTCTCGGTCCAGGGCTCGCTGGCGATGACCGCGATCCACGCGTTCGGCTCCGAGGAGCAGAAGCGGGAGTGGCTGCCGCGCATGGCGGCCGGTGAGGCCATCGGCTGCTTCGGCCTGACCGAGCCCGACTCGGGCAGCGACCCGGGCTCGATGCGCACCCGCGCCCGCAGGGAGGGGAGCGACTGGGTCCTCGACGGCACCAAGATGTGGATCACCAACGGCTCCGTCGCCGACGTGGCCGTCGTGTGGGCCGGGACCGAGGACGGCATCCGCGGTTTCCTGGTGCCCACCGACGTCCCGGGCTTCTCGGCCAACGTGATCCACGGCAAGATCTCACTGCGCGCCTCGATCACCTCCGAGCTCGTCCTCGACGGCGTGCGCCTTCCGGGGGACGCCGCGCTGCCGCTCGCCGAGGGCATCAGGGCCCCGCTGTCGTGCCTGTCGGAGGCGAGGTTCGGCATCGTCTGGGGGGTGGCGGGAGCGGCGAGGAGCTGTTTCGAGGCGGCGCTGGACTACGCGCGGACCCGGACGCAGTTCGGCAGGCCGATCGGGGGCTTCCAGCTCACCCAGGGCAAGCTCGCCGACATGCTGGTCGACGTCAACCACGCGAACCTGACCGCCCTGCGGCTCGGCCGCCTGAAGGACGAGGGGCTGCTGCACCACTCCCACGTCAGCTTCGGCAAGCTCGCCAACGTCCGCGCGGCCCAGCGGGTGGCCGCCACCGCGCGGAGCGTGCACGGCGCGAACGGGATCACCCTGGAGTATCCGGTGATGCGGCACATGGTGAACCTGGAGACCGTGGCCACCTACGAGGGCACGGAGGAGATCCACGCCCTGACCCTCGGCCGCGCCCTCACCGGCCACTCCGCCTTCCGCTGACCGGCCCTCACTCCCGGGCCACACCGCCTCCCGCCCCGGGCGCGGCAGCACCCCTCCGCTGCCCGGGGCTCCCACGGCGCCGGTACGGCGAGCGCGAGGCGGGGCGGACCGGCGCCGACCGGTGGACCGTTCCCCCCATTCCCCCGTTCCGCCCTGAATTCACGACGGCCGACATGACGAGCCGATTCACAGCACGCAGTTCCCCGCTTTCCTGAAAAATCCAATGATCGCACTCCGGGGCCTCCCGAGAGAGCGTGAATATCCGTCGAACGAGCATCGTGACCCACCACAGCGCACAGTAACTCCGAAAAGCACATTCGGACGGACCTCTCCCCCGTCCCGCGCGAACAGCCGATATGATGACAAATTCACATATATCATCACGGCGGCCCACCAAGGGCTCGACATGGTCGACGACCGAGCCGGAACATCCCTCCTCACCCGTACACCAGGGAGAAAACGCCCGACGTCGCCCGGACGGCGGCCCGGAGCCGTCGGCGACGCCCCTCGCGCACCCGCGGCCACCCGGCTCGAAGTCAGCATTCCTTTCCGAAAGGAGTGGACAAAACAACCGACAAGCACCTGAGCGATTAACACCTTCATGCCGGGTCTCGTGGCGTTGGCGATGATTACCGCTGATTGTCCGGCCAGACTTTCTCGTGATCAGGGCTTGCTTTAATCGCCACGGCCCACTGAAATGGGGGACGTTGGCGCGGAGTTTACGCCGCATTCCCCGCGGGCGGAAAAGGCCGGGCCACGACTCACCGTCGGAGCGTGCGTCCAGCCAACGTGGAGAGACCGATGATTCCGTTCAGGGAAGCAGGCTCGGGCGGCTCCGGCGAGTGGGCGAGAAGGTCCGGCCCCTGGCCGTCTCCGGAGGCCTCCCCCGCGCCCGGGGCTCCGTGGAACGGCGGAGCCGCCTCCGGCGGGAACGACGATCGAGGCGTGGGACCGTCGGGGCTGCCGCGGCTGCCGGTGATCTCGATGCCCAAGGGAGGCGGCGCGATCCGGGACATCGGGGAGAACTTCGCGGCCAACCCCGCCACCGGCACCGGCACCCTGTCCCTGCCCGTCCCCCTCAGCCCCGCGCGGCGGGGATTCACCCCGTCGACGACGCTCGCCTACGACTCGGGCTCGGGAGGCGGCGTGTTCGGGCTCGGCTGGCGTCTCGACGTTCCCGCGATCACCCGCAGGACCGACCGGGGAGTCCCCCGCTACCGCGACGGCGGCGAGCCCGGGGCCGAGGACGTCTTCCAGGTCCTCGGCGGCGACGACCTCGTCCCGCTCCCGGGCGGGCGGCGGTCGCGGGGCCACGCCGTCCGGCGCTACCGCCCGCGGGTGGACAGCGCCTTCTCCCGGATCGAACGCTGGACCCGCGACCTGGACGGCGACACCCACTGGCGCGTCGTCACCCGCGACAACGTCACCACCGTGTTCGGCCGCGCACCCGGGAGCCGGATCTCCGACCCGGACGATCCGGCCCGTGTCTTCACCTGGCTCGCCTGCGAGAGCTTCGACGGCCGGGGCAACGCGATCCGCTACGAGTACAAGGCCGAGGACTCGGCGGGCGTCGACGTGACGGCCCCGCACGAACGGCGGCGCACGGCCGCCGCCAGGACCGCGCACCGCCATCTCAAGCGGATCAGGTACGGCAACCTGACTCCGAGGACGCCCGACGCCCACAATGACCCGGACGACCAGGACGAGGCGGGCTGGCTCTTCGACCTCGTGCTCGACTACGGCGAGCACGACGACGGCCCCCGCGAGGTCCGGCCGTGGACCCTCCGGTCCGATCCGTTCTCCTCCTACCGCGCCGGGTTCGAGATCCGGACATACCGGCTCTGCCGCCGGATCATGCTGCTGCACAACTTCCCCGACGAGGCAGAGATCGGCTCCGGCTGCCTCGTCCGGTCGCTCGACCTCGGATACGACGTGCAGCACCCGTCCGGCCTCACCGTGCTGACCTCGGCGACACGGCGCGGCCACCGGCGCGGCCCGCGGGGCGGGCTCGTCTCGCGCGCCATGCCTCCGGTGGAGTTCTCGTACGCGCCCGCCGAGTTCGGCGACGAGGTGCGCACGCTGGACCCTGCCGGCGGCCGGAACCTGCCCGCGGGCCTGTTCCCTCCCGCCTACCGATGGGCCGACCTGGACGGCGAAGGACTGTCCGGGGTGCTCACCGAGCAGTCGGGCGCCCTGTTCTACAAGGCCAACCTCGGCGAGGGGCGGCTCGGCCCGATGCGTCCCGTCGCCCGGCGTCCGGTGCCGCTGAGCATGGGCGGCGTCCGCCAGGAGCTGCTGGACCTGGACGGCGACGGCCGGCTCGACCTGGTCGCGCTGGACGGCCCCGCGCCCGGCTTCAGCGAGCGCGCGGACGGATCCTGGACGTCATGGCGGCCGTTTCGCACCAGGCCCGTCCTCGACTGGAGCTCCCCCGGGGTCAGGCTGGCCGACCTCAGCGGCGACGGCCTCGCCGACGTGATCGTGCTCGGGGACGCGGAGCTCGCCTGGCATCCGTCGCTCGGCGAGGACGGCTTCGGCCCCGCGAGCCGGGCCAGGCTTCCCGGCGACGGCTTCGGGCCCGCGGGGCCCGCCGGCGACGGATCCGGCCCCGAGGACCTGGACGGCCCCGCCCGCGACCGTCCGCTCCACCTCCTCGACCCGACGGAGAGCCTCCAGTTCGCCGACATGACCGGCGACGGGCTGGCGTCGCTGGTCCGGATCCGCAGGAGCGAGATCTGCTACTGGCCCAGCCTCGGCCACGGCAGGTTCGGCCCCGCGGTGGTGATGGACGGAGCGCCGGAGCTGGACTCGCCGGAGGCGTTCGACGCCCGGCGGATCATCCTGGCCGACCTGGACGGGTCGGGCTCCAGCGACCTGGTCTACGTGGCCGCGGACGGCGTGCGGATGTACGCCAACCGGTCCGGCAACGGCTGGGCGCCCGCGCGAGAACTGCCGATCCGCTTCCCCGGCGTCGACGCCGCCGTCCGGGTGAGCGCCGTGGACCTGCTCGGCAGCGGCACCGCGTGCCTGGTCTGGTCCTCTCCGCTGCCGGGCGACGCCGCGGCCCCGCTGCGTTACGTGGACCTCATGAGCGCGGGCAAGCCGCACCTGCTCACGGGCGTGCGCAACAACCTGGGCACGGAGACGACCATCGGGTACGCCCCGTCCACCCGCTTCTACCTGGCCGACCGCGAGGCCGGGAGGCCGTGGGCCGGCCGGCTGCCCTTCCCGGTGCACGTGGTCGAGCGCGTCGAGACCCGCGACCTGGTCGCCCGCAACCTGTTCACCACCCGGTACGCCTACCACGAGGGCCACTACGACGGCGTGGAGCGCGAGTTCGGCGGGTTCGCGCTGGTGGAGCAGTGGGACTCGCAGGAGATCGGCGCGCTCTCCCCGGCCGTGGGGCAGGCGCGCCCCGCCAACCACGACCCGGCCGCCTTCCTGCCGCCCGTCCTCACCCGCTCCTGGTTCCACACCGGGACCGACGAGCCCGCGCCGCCGGTCGCCCTGCGGCGTCCCGGCGAGCCTCCCCGGCCCTGGCGGCTCACCCCTGACGAGCGCCGCCAGGCGGGCCGCGCGCTGCGCGGCAGGCTGCTCCGCCAGGAGGTGTACGCCCTCGACGGCACCCGCGCTGAAGGCCTGCCGTACGGGGTGACCGAGCACGCGTACGCCGTGGAGCTGCGCCGGCCGGGACACGGCTCGCCGCGCACGGAGGGCTACCTGCCCGCCGTTCTCACCACGCACCTGGCCCGCACCCGCGAGGAGCACCACGAGCGGGCCCGCTACCGCATGGCGGGCCGGGAGGTCGCCGATCCGCGCACCCGGGACGACTTCGTCCTGGAGGTCGGCGAGTACGGCGACGTGCTGCGGACGGTCTCGGCGGCGTACGGTCGCCGGCATCCCGACCCTGACCCCGCCCTGACCGACGACGACCGCGCCGAGCAGGCCCGCACCTGTGTCGTGGTCACCGAGCACCGCTACACGCGGGCCGTCGACGCCGAGAGCGCCTACCGGACGCCGCTGCCGTGCGAGACGCGGACCAGCGAGGTCCACGGGCTGCTCCCCGCCGACGGCGACCGCTTCGAGGCGGCGGAGCTGCGGGCCGCGCTCGGCCGCGTCACCGTCGAGCTGCCCGCCACCGCGTGGAACGGTCCCGGCCCGAGCGACGATCCGGGCCGTCACGGCAGCGGCCGACCGGCGCGGCGGCTCCTGGAGCGGGAGCGTTCGCTGTTCTGGCGCGACGACCTGACCGGCCCGCTGCCCTTCGGCGCGCTGGAGCCGCTGGGCCTGCCGTACGAAACCCTGCGCCAGGTCCTCACCCCCGACCTTCTCGCCGCCGAGTACGGCGACCGCGTGGACGGCGCGCGGCTGGCCTCGGCCGGCTACGTGGAGCAGGACGGCGCGTGGTGGGCCCCGTCGGGGCGGGTGCTGTTCGCCCCGGCCGACGGCGGCCCGGCGGCGGCGCGCTTCCACCTGCCCCACGGGTTCCGCGACCCGTTCGGCGCGACGACCCTGCTCGACTACGACCGCTACGACCTGCTCGCGGTCGCCACCCGGGACGCGGTCGGCAACGTGGTCAGCGTCGGCGCACGGGAGGGCGACCGGGTGCTGCCCGGCGGCTACGACTACCGGGTGCTCCAGCCCCGCGTCTCCTGTGACGCCAACGGCAACCTGGTCGAGGCGGCGTACGACGCGCTCGGCAGGCTCGCCGCGACCGCCGTGCGCGGCAAACCCGGAGGCGGCCCCGACGACCTGGGCGACAGTCTCGCGGACCTCGTCCCCGACCCTGACGAGACAGACGTCCTCGCCTACTTCGCCGACCCTGACGCGGACGCGAGCCCTTCTCCGCGGCGCGCGCAGGACTCCCCCGGCGGGCCGGCCGGGCGGCTGCTCGGGCGGGCGACGAACCGGGCCCTCTACGACGCCTCGGCCTACTTCCGCTCCCGCGACGACGCCTCGCCCCGCCCTCCGGTCTCGGCCGTGCTCAGCCGGACCACGCATGTCGCCGGACAGCCTCCCGGCGAGCCCGTCGCCCTCCAGCAGACGATCGTGTTCTCCGACGGGACCGGCAGGGAGGTCCAGCACAAGGTCCAGGCCGAGCCTGACGCCGACGGGCGGCCGCGCTGGGTCGGCACGGGATGGACGGTCTACAACAACAAGGGCCTGCCGGTGCGGCGCTACGAGCCGTTCTTCAGCGCGACCCACCGCTTCGAGTTCGCCCGCGAGAGCGGGGTCAGCTCGGTGGTGTTCTACGACCCGGTCGGCCGCGCGGTGGCGACCCTGCATCCGGACGGCGGCTACGACAAGGTCCTGTTCGACCCGTGGCGGCTGGTCACCTGGGACGTCAACGACACCGTGGCGCTGCGGCCCGACGCCGACCCGGACGTGCGGGGCCTCGTCCGCGGTTTCCTCGACGGTCTCCGCGCGGCCGGACGCCCCTGGCGGACCTGGTACGAGATGCGCGCCTCGGGCGGGCTCGGCCCGGCCGAGCGGCAGGCGGCCGAGCAGACCCTGCCGCACGCGGGCACTCCGGCCCGCGCGTGGACGGACGCGCTCGGCCGCACCTTCCTGACCGTCCGGCACAACCGCACCCCCGACGGCGACGAGCGGCACCGGACGAGAGTCCGCCTCGACGTCCAGGGGCGGCCGAGGGAGGTCCGCGACCCGCTCGGCCGCGCCGTGACCCGGATGGGATACGACCTGACGGGCGGCCTGATCACGAGCGCCGGCGTCGACTCGGGGCCGGGCCTGGTCCTGCGGGACGTCCTGGGGGCCGCCTGCGCGTCGTGGACCGCGCGCGGGCACGCCTTCCGCACGGAGTACGACCCGCTGCGCCGCCCTGTGCGGTCGTGGGTGTCGGGGCCGGGCGTCGACGGCGAGCGCGAGCACCAGCGCGTCGAGTACGGCGAGGGCCGCCCCGACGCCGCCGCCCGCAACCTGCGCACCCGGATCCACCGCACGCGCGACGGCGCGGGCGTCGTCACGCACGAGCGCTACGACGCGGACGGCAACCTCGTCGAGGCCGTCCGGCAGATCGCCCGCGACTTCCGCGAACCGCCCGACTGGTCCGGCCATGTCGACCTCGACCCCGAGCGTTACACCGGGCGCGTCACCTTCGACGCGCTGCGCCGCCCCGTCGAGGTCACCGCCCTCGACGGGAGCACGGTCGTCACCGGCTACAACGCCGCGGGGCTGCTCGAACGGCTGGAGGCCCGCCTGCCGGGAGAGTCCGCCGCCGTCCCCGTCGTCGTCGGCGTCGAGTACAACGCGCGCGGCCAGCGGGTGGCGGTCGAGCACGGCAACGGCGTCCGCACGACCCACGACTACGACGAGTCCACCTTCCGGCTGCGCCGGATCCTCACCACCCGGGGCGACACCAGGGTGCAGGACCTCCGGTACGCCTACGACCCGGTGGGCAACGTGACCTCGGTCCGCGACGACGCCCTGCAGACGCTGTTCTTCCGCAACCGGGTCGTGCCCCCCGGCGGCCGGTTCGTCTACGACGCGCTCTACCGGCTCGTCGAGGCGACGGGACGCGAACACCTGGCGCAGGTCAGGGGCGGCCAGCCGCGCGCGCTGCCGCCCACGGCGCGCGGCCGCGCGCCGCGGCCGCACGCGCACGACGGGACCGCGATGAGCAGATACACCGAGCGATACGCCTACGACCCGGTGGGCAACCTCCTGGAGATCGCGCACAGCGTCGCGGACGCGGCCGCGCCGGGCTGGACCCGCTCCTACCGCTACGACCAGGAGAGCCTGCTCGAACCCGGCCGCGCCGGCAACCGGCTCGGGGCGGTGGGCGACGCCCCCGAGGACCGGCTCCACCACGACGAGCACGGCAACGTCACCGCGCTGCCCGGCCTGCCGTTCCTCGGCTGGGACCCGGAGGACCGGCTGCGGGTCACCTCGTCCGGTCCGCCCGCCGAGGGGCTGCCGAGGGCCACCTGGTCGTCCTACGACGCGGCCGGCGTCAGGATCAGGAAGACCACCGACCGCCCCGGCCCCGACAGGGAGCGGATCCGCGTCAGCGAGCGCCTCTACATCGGACCGTTCGAGGTGTACCGGGAGTTCACCCCCGGCGGCGCGGTGAAGGTGGAACGGACTACCCTGCACGTGCTCGACGAGGAGCGCCGGGTGGCCCTCGTCGAGACGCGCACCCGCGGGGACGACAAGGGGCCCCGACTGCTCGTCCGCCACCAGTTCGCCGACCACCTTGGCTCCCCCGCCGTCGAGCTCGACCAGGACGCGCGCGTCATCGGCTTCGAGGAGTTCCACCCGTACGGCAGCACGGCGTACGAGGCGATGAACCGCCGGATCAGGGCCGCGCCCAAGCGGTACCGCTACACCGGGCGGGAACGCGACCGCGAGAGCGGGCTGCAGCATCACGGCGCCCGCTTCTACGCGCCCTGGCTCGGCCGCTGGATCAGCCCCGACCCGGCGGGCCCCGTGGAGTCGCTGTCGCCCTACGTCTACGTGGCGGGCAACCCCATGCGCCTGATCGACCCCGGCGGCGCCGCCGGCGCCGAGCCGCGCCAGCTCAACCTCTCCGAGACGCTGCGGCAGGAGGTCATCGCCACCCGTACCGGGCGGGGCATCAGCGCGGCCCTCCGCCGCGACCTGCAGGCCGTGTGGGAGTGGTGGGGCGGGCGGGGGAAGGTGGACGCGGGCCACGTCGGACGCGCCCAGTGGGAGTTGCGCGCCGGTGACCGGGGGATGGTGGCCCCCCAGCCGGCCGCGGAGAACCGGGCGCTGGGCGCTCTGGAGCGGGTCAAGGCCGCGGCCGCCAGGATCGCCAAGCTGTTCACCCGCAGCGCCGAGGGCGTGGACGAGTCCGCGGCCGCGGGGGCGAGGTACGGCCGGGCCACCGCCGCGGCCTGGCGCAAGGACCCGGGCTTCCGCGCCTTCCTCAAGACATGGGTGTCGGACGCGGACAAGGCGGTCGCGCCGGCGGCCTCGGAGGCGGGGGCCGGCGCGGCCGCCTCCGAGGCGGGCGCGCTCGCCGCGGAGGGCGGGCAGGCGGCCGCGCAGCTCGAGCTTCCCTTCGGCGAGGCCGCGCAGGTCACCGCGAACGCCGAGCAGTCCGTCGCCTCCGCGGCCCCCGCGCTGGAGGCGGGCGCGGTCGCGGCGGGCAGGACCGGGACGCTCGCGAAGGCC
>NZ_BSEV01000037.1 GCF_027922005.1 Streptosporangium carneum
GCGTGCAAACCGCTGAGCGATCAGGCCCGACCGATGTCGTAGGAGGCCGCCATGTCGCAGACCAGCCTTACCTGCGCCCGGAGAACGTCATCGGCGGGAAGGTCGGGGCACGCTCGCGCCCTGGCGGGCACTCCCGCGCGGGCCCTCACTCCCGGCCTGCAGGCCGGAGCACTGGCCCGCAACCCCGGCCTCCTCGGCGCCTCGCTCAGAGCCGCCCAGGCAAAAGGGCGTACAAGTTCACGGGCGCCGGTCACCGGTTACGCAGGTACTGCCAGCCCAGCGCCCCGTACCAGATCATGATCGGCAGGTGGAGGGCGTATCCGAGCTGTTCCAGCGCCGCCGTCGGCCCATCGGTCCCGGTCGTCCACGGAAGCGCGACCGCGGCCAAGCCTGAGATCGCGGCGACCGCGCCGGCGATGCGGAGCCCGGTGGACATCGGGACGCCGACCGCTGCGGCGGCGGTGGCGGCGACCCACAGCAGCCCGGCCAGGTTGACCGCCCACTTGGCGGTGAGCAGCACCGCCCAGGCCACGGTGGCGGCCGCCGGGGCGGCGGGGTCAGCGGCCAGCTGAGTCAGTGCCAGGTTCCCGGCGTCATGAAGCAGGCCCGCAAGCCCGGCGGCGGCCAGCAGTCCGCCGGCCAGCGTCTCCAGGTGCGGTCCGGGTGCCTGGGCGGAGCGAGCGGACATCACGAGCCCGGCCGCGGTCAGTGCCAGCCAGCCCAGCACGTCGAAGGCCAGCTCGGTCAGATGCAGTCCGAACCACTCAGCCACCGCGGCCAGCGCGGCGGCAGGGTCGGCCGAATTCAGGGTCAACCCCGATGGCACCACGATGGCCGCACCGGCAATCATGGCCACCAACGAGGTCAACAGCAGGACACCGGTAAGCCGGGTCCGAGGGTTCGAATCGGTCATGGACGGTGACGGTAGGACCCTGCCGCAGGGGCAGAGTCAACATGCCAAAGGAGAGGAGGCCACCGTGTGGCGGATCGGGCAACTGGCGCGCATGGTCGGCGTGTCCGAACGTACCCTGCGCCATTACGACAGGATCGGGCTGCTGGCTCCCGCCGCGGTGGACCGAGCCACCGGCTATCGCTGGTACGGCGTGGCCGAGCTGTCACGGCTGGAACGCATCCGCGGCTTGCAACGCCTCGGCCTGCCGCTGCGCCGGATCGCCGATCTGCTGGACGCTCCCGAGGCGCAGCTGCGACAGGCCTTGTCCGAGATCGTGACGGGCATCAAGCGTGACATCGCCGCTTTGGCCGCCACTGCGGCTCATGCCGAGGACCACCTCACCACGCCGATGTCGATCCTGCCTCAGCAGACCGCGATGAGATCGCGCCGCCTACGCGTGCGCCGACTGCATCTCGATCATCCGTCTGAGCTCGCCGCCGTGTGCCCGGCACCGCCGGCGACCCTGCTGACCTGGCTGCGCGGGCAGCCGGTCGGCGGGTTCACGGCGGCGGTGACCGTCGATCGCGACGGCGAGCAGCTCACCCTGCCCGCTCGATCCGTCGTGCGAGCCGTCGTTCCGCCTTCCACAGACGTGATCCGCGCCGGGCAGGAGCTGTTCGGCTGGTTGCACCGCCACCACCTGTCCATCACCGGCCCTACCGTGGAAGAACACCTCATCGACGCCGAAGGCGCTCACGCCGTCGTCCTTGAAGCATCCGTACACCCCCAACGGCACACCCCTTCGGCCTGACCGCTCTTCGAACGCCTTCCGCTCGCCGAACCGGGGCCGGACAGCAGGACGGTTCACGCCCAGGAGCTGAGCGTGAACCGTACGGCGGGATCCGTGAAGCTACTCCCCGGTCGGGATCAGGCCCGTCTGGCAGGCGGCCCACTTGGAGGGGTCACCTAGCCTGACGTTGGTGCCTGCCAACGTTGGAGTCCTGGACACATGTCAGCGGCGGTCACAGCCACCCTCGCCGTTTGAACACCATGTAGAGCGCAGCGGACCCCAGCGCCATCAGGAACAGTGCCAACGGGTAGCCGACGATCCAATGCAGCTCCGGCATGTGGATGAAGTTCATGCCGTACACGGTGCCGACGAGAGTGGGGGCGAAGAAGATCGCCGCCCACGCGGAGATCTTCTTGATCTCTTCGTTCTGGGTGTAGCTGGCTTCGGTCAGACGCTTGACCTCCGCGTTCTGCGCCTGGCCGACCAGCGCGGCCTTGATGGTGAGGACGGTCTGATAAAACTCGATCACCCCTTGGAGGTATTCCCTTTCGCCGTCGGCCAGGCTGCGGATTCGGTCGAACTGGTCCTCGATGTCGACCACCAGTCGTTGCCCTTCGGGCGAGACACGGAGGAGGTTGGCCATCCTCCCGTAGATCGCGCCGCCCAGCGCGCCCATGGTGCGTACGGCGAGCAGCCCGTGGCGGGCACGGAACAACTCATTGAGGAACTCCTCGGGATCGCCGACCCGTCCGCCCGTGACCTGCTGCTCCAGCCGCCACACGTCGCTGGTGACCGTCTCCACGTAGGCCTCCTGGTTGCGAATCAGGGCAGAGACGATCGCGTATGCCAGTTCGAAGGGGGTGGCGGGACGCAGCCGCCCCGCCACGATCCGCGCAAGCACCGCACGGGTCTCACGCAGGGCGATTCCCGGTTCGGCCTCCGGGTTGATCGGTCCGTGGACGGTCACCAGATAGTTCCGGCCGACGAAGTGGTCGAGCTCGATGTAGTGCACGTGGCCGCGTTTGCCTCGTGCGGGGGCGTGCAGGACGACGAACATCTGGTCTGGATAGGCGTGCACTTTGGGCACACGGTTGCGTACGACGCAGTCCTGGACCGCCATCGGATGAAAGCCGAACACCTCCGACAGCACACGCACGGCCTCCTCGTCGCAGCTGGGGACGTCCACCCAGACCAGGCCGTCCTCACGCTCAAGCAGCGCCGCCAGTTCCTCGACGGGACGCTCCTCGACCCCTTCACCGGTGACCAGACGAACGTCCATCCGGCTCCCACCCCTCACGCGATCCTGGCGCGGGTCGGTCAGTCCAGCGTTCTGGACTGACCTGGCCCTATCGACTCGATAGTGTCAAGGTCCGCGTCCTCGTCCACGACCAGGGACTTCAAATCGGCGTCCGGTCTTCGTATGTGGATCGGTGTCGGAGCTCGAGGTCTACGGGCTGGGCGCCTCGGCGCAGGTGGACGGCCGTCCGGTGGCGGTCGTCGGCGGTGTCCACGGTGCCGTGAAGGTGTGGAGCCTGGCTCCGCTTCCTCGCCCGGCCGGCGGCCGGGAACGGTGGGCGTGCCGGCGGTCGTTCCGGAAAGATCGTGATGGTTGGGTTTGCCATGAGAGATGATGGCGGGATGGGCGCACGGCGAGGGGTACTGGCGGTCACATGCGTTGTCGTGGCGGTGTTCGGGGTCGTGTTCACCGTGATCCGGTGGGAACAGGCCGATCGGATCGCGACCGCGGTGTCCGCGCTGGGGGCGCTGGCGGCGGTGGGGGTCGCGGTGTGGGCGGCGCTGCCGGGGACGGGGACGAGGACGAGGGTCCGGGTCTCCGGCACGGGTAAGGCGGTCTCCGGCCCCGGAGGCCAGGCGGTGACCGGCGTGAGCGGGGCGGTCGCCGCCGCGGCGGGAGAGATCGTCGTCGAGAGGACCGGAGACGCCGACGCCTCCGAGGGCGGAGACGCCACCAGCGGCGTCCGCCTGACCTAGCGGGGCGGACGTGAGGAAACGATGAGGCGGACGTGTCGATGTTCGGTGGTGGGGCGCTGAAGAGCGGTGGATCGCTGAAGAGTACGACCAGGAACAGCGGGGAGGCCAAGGCCGTCGGCGGCGGGGTGGCGATCAGCGGCGTCAATCACGGTGACATTCACCTCTTCTCCGCGCCCGCGCCCGTGACCCGATCGGCGTACCGGCAGCAGGTGCGGCGGATCGCCCCGCGGACGTTGCTGGGGCGAGACAGGGAGCTGGCGGAGCTGGCGGCGTTCTGCACGGCCGCCGACGGGCCCGCGTACGTGTGGTGGCAGGCTCCCGCGTGGGCGGGCAAGTCGGCGCTGATGTCGTGGTTCGTGCTCAACCCCCCGCCCGGGGTGCGGGTGGTGTCGTTCTTCGTCACGGCCCGCTTCGCGGGACAGAGCGATCGGGGCGCGTTCGTCGACGCGGTTCTGGAGCAACTGGCCGAGGTGGTCGGCGAGTCGCTGCCGACGTTTCTGACCGACACCCTCAAGGAGGCCCACTTCCTGGACCTGTTCGAGCGCGCGGCGCAGATCCGCCGGGCGGGGGGCGGATCCTTGGCGTTGGTCGTCGACGGCCTGGACGAGGACCGGGGAGTGGTCGTCGGCCCCGAGGCGTACAGCATCGCGGCGCTGCTTCCCGCGGAGCCCCCCGAAGGGACGCGGGTGATCGTCGCCGGGCGGCCGCACCCCCCGGTGCCGTCGGACGTCCCCGACGACCATCCGCTGCGTGATCCCCGTGTCGTGCGGCCGCTGAAGGAGTCGCGGGACGCCCAGGTGATCAGGGCGGACGCGGAGCGGGAGCTGAAACGGCTGCTCCACGGGAGCGCGGCCGAGCAGAGTCTGCTCGGCCTGGTCGTCGCGGCCGGCGGCGGCCTGAGCGGCCCGGACCTGGCGGAACTCACCGGTCTGTCCGGCACCGAGGTCGAGGAGCACCTGTGCGCCGTGTCGGGCCGGACCTTCGCCGAGCGGGCCGGCCAGTGGCAGCCGGGCACGTCGCCGACGGTGTACGTGCTGGCGCACGAGGAGCTGCAGAACACCGCCGCCCGATATCTCGGCGACGCGCGGCTGGAGGGGCATCGGCGGCGGCTGCACGCATGGGCCGACGGTTACCGTGATCGCGGCTGGCCTCCGGGAACCCCCGAGTATCTGCTGCGCGGGTACTACCGCCTCCTGCAGAGCACGGACGATCACGACCGGATGGCGGCCGTCGCCGCCGACCAGGCTCGTCACGATCGAATGCTGGACGTCACCGGCGGTGACGTCGGAGCCCTCACCGAGATCACCGCCGTTCAACGTCTGATCCGCCGCCAGGCCGCACCGGACCTGTCGGCGATGACGCGCCTGACCGTCGCACGCAACCGGTTGACCGACCGCAACGCCAACGTTCCCGCCGGGCTGCCCGCGGTGTGGGCCGGGCTCGGCCACGCCGACCGCGCCGAAGCGCTCGCACGGTCCATCACCTCCGCTGAACGGCGGGTCAGAGCCCTGGCCGGGCTGGCGGTCACGGCGGTGGAGTCCGGCGACCTCGACCGGGCCCGCCGACTCGCTGAGGAGGCCGAGACCCTCGCCCGAGCCGCCGTCGGTCGCAGAGCGCGCATCGGAGCCCTGGCCGGGCTGGCGAGCGCGGCGGTGGAGTCGGGCGATCCCGATTGGGCGCGCCGTCTTTCCGAGGAGGCCGAGACCCTCGCGCGATCCATCGCCGACCCCGAGGGGCGGGACGGCGCTCTGGCCGAGGTGGCGGCGATGACGGCGTGGTCCGGTGACCTCGACCGGGCCGAAGCACTCGCGTGTTCCATTGCCGACCCTTACGAGCAGGCCTCCATCTTGAGGTGGCTGGCGGCTCCCGTGGCGGAAGCCGGCGATCCGGATCGGTCTCGTCGGCTCGTCGAGCAGGCCGAGATCCTCGTACGGCCCATCACCGACCCCTACGACCGGAGTCTGGCTCTGGCCGAGCTGGCGGTCTCGGTGGCGAAGTCGGGCGATCTCGGCCGGGCCCGTCGGCTCGCCGAGGAGACCGAGTCGCTCGCGCAACTCGTCACCGACCCCTACCAGCGAGCCGTGGTTCTGATCGAGCTGGCGGCCGTGGCGGCGCACTCCGGTGATCTCGACCGCGCCGAGACCATCGCCCGGTCCACCCCTTATTCCGATCTACAGGATGTGGCACTGACCCAACTGGCGAGCGTGGCGGCGCGGTCCGGTGATCTCGACCGCGCCGAGACTCTCGCGCGATCCACGACCGGCCGCAGGGGGCGGGCCGAGGCTCTGGCCGAGCTGGCGGCCGCGGTGGCGGAGTCGGGCGATCCCGGCCGGGCGCGCCGGCTCGCCGAGGAGACCGAGTCGCTCGCGCAGTCCATCACCGACTCCTACCGGCAGAGCCTGGACCTGGTCGGGTTGGCGGCCGCGGTGGCGCAGCTCGGCGATCGTGACCGGGCGCGCCGGCTCGCCGAGAAGGCCGAATCGCTCGCCCGGTCCATCACCAACCCCTACCAGCGAGTCCTGGCCCCGGTCGAGCTGGCGGCCGCGGTGGCGCAGCTCGGCGATCCCGACTGGGCGCGCCGGCTCACCGAGGAGGCCGAGACCTTCGCACGATCCGTCGTCGACCACTCCGGCCAGGCCGCGATGCTGGCCGAGCTGACGGCCGCGGTGGCGGAAATCGGCGATCTCGACCGCGCCGAGACTCTCGCGCGATCCATCACCGCCCCCCGCCATCAGGCCAGGGCTCTGGCCGGGCTGGCGACCATGGTGGCGAAGTCGGGCGATCCCGGCCGGGCGCGCGGGCTCGTCGAGGAGGCCGAGTCCCTCGCACGCGCCGTCGCCGACGTCCAGGAGCAGGCACGGGCTCTGGACGAGCTGACGGCCGCGGTGACGGAGATCGGCGATCTCGATCATGCCGAGGAGCTCGCACGATCCATCGTCGTCGCCCACCAGCGAGCCTGCGCCCTGGCCGAGCTGGCGACCGCGGCGGCGAAGTCCGGTGACCTCGGCCGGGCGCGCCGGCTCGTCGAGGAGGCCGAGCCCCACAGCCGATCCGACGCCGACTCGTACGACCAGCGGGCGTGGGCCCTGTCCAAGCTGGTGATCGCGGTGGCGCACTCCGGTGACCTCGACCGCGCCGAAACCCTCGAACGAGCCGTCGCCGGACTCCATACGCTGGCCTCGGCCTCGGCGGAGCTGGCGGCCGTGATGGCGGAGTCCGGGGACGTCGACCGCGCCGAGACCTTCGCCCGAGCCGTCGCCGACCCCCGTGATCAGGCATTCGCCCTGGAACGGGTGGCCCGGTTCGCGGAACCGGCCCGTGCCCGGCGACTCGTGGCACAGGCACTGTGCGAGGTCTCGTGGAGGATCGGGCTGGACGTCGTCGCCCGGATACAGCCGGACGCCGTGATAGCGCTCGCCCGGGAGTTCCTCGCGGACGGTTGAGGACGACCCCGTACCCGCCGCATCCGGTCGACGGCCTCGCGCGGTCCCGGTTCCGCCCGGCCGGACGCCGCGGTCCGGCCGGGCCGTCACCCGTGGCCCAAGGTCACCTGTCCGGGGTCACCTGTCCGGGGTCACTTGAAGGTCAGTGAGACCGAGCCGAGGCCGGTGAAGTCGGCGGTGAAGGTCTGGCCCGCGGCCACGTCGATCGCGCGGGTGCACGAGCCGGGCAGGATCACGTGGCCGGCGCGCAGCCGTACCCCGAAGCCCGCGACCTTGCGCGCCAGCCAGGCGACGGAGGTGACCGGGTTGCCCAGCACGGCGTCCGAGCGGCCCTGGGCGACGACCTCGCCGTCGCGGCGGAGGGTGGCGACGATCCCGGTCAGGTCGAGGCCTTCGGGGGAGACGCCCTCGCCGATCACGTAACCGGCGGAGGAGGCGTTGTCGGCGATGGTGTCGGCCAGCCCGATCCGCCAGTCGCGGATCCTGCTGTCGATGAGCTCCAGGGAGGGCACGACGCGAGCGGTCGCGGCCAGGACGTCGGCCTCGGTGCATCCGTGCCCCGGCAGGTCGGCGCCGAGCACGAAGCCGACCTCGACCTCGATCCTGGGGTAGCAGTAGCGGTCGGCCTGCACCGGGACGTCCTCGCGCAGGGCCATGTCGTCCAGCAGGTGCCCGTAGTCGGGCTCGTCGACGCCCATCATCTCCTGCATCGCCTTGGACGACAGCCCCACCTTGTGGCCGTGCACGACGGCCCCGGCGGTGAGGCGGCGGCTGATGTTGACGAGCTGGATCTCGTAGGCGTCGACCACGTCGATGCCGTCGAAGGTCTCGGTGAGCGGTGCGATCGGCGCGCGGTCGAGTTCGGCCGCGAGCAGCCGGTCGGCTGCCTCGCGGCGTCGGTCCTGGGTGAGCATGCGGTGAACGCTAACCCGGTCCCACCGGCCGCCACCTTCTCGTTTCCCGCTCAATGGGAGAAACCCCCGTTTCCGGGGACCGTTCTCCCCGGTGACCTGGCGGGTCCGGGGAGCGCGGGCGTGTCCCGGGCGGCGGGGCGGGGAGCCCCGGGGCCCGTCAGGCGGCCGGGGCCACGGGAGGCCGGGGCGTCGACGGCTCAGGCGCCGTAAACGGGCTCCGGCGTCGCGGCCTCGCGCAGCAGGCCGGTGATCTCGGGGCCGAGGTCGGCCGCGTCCCAGCGGGCGCCGATGTCGGTGGTCGGCCCGTGCCGGAAGCCCTCCATCACGCAGACCTTGCCGCCCTCGACCTCGAAGACCCGCCCGGTCACGTCGCGGGACTCGGCGGAGCCGAGCCAGGCGACCAGGGGGGAGACGTTCTCCGGGGCCATGGCGTCGAAGGCGCCCTCCGCCACGGCGGCCATCGTGGCCGCGAAGACCTGCTCGGTCATCCGGGTGCGGGCGGCGGGGGCGATCGCGTTGACGGTCACGCCGTACCGGCCGAGCTCGGCGGCGGCGACCAGGGTGAGTCCCACGATGCCCGCCTTGGCCGCTGAGTAGTTGCCCTGTCCCACGCTGCCGAGCAGGCCCGCTCCGGACGAGGTGTTGATCACCCGGGCGTCCACGGGGCGGCCCGCCTTCGCCTCGGCCCGCCAGTGCAGCCCGGCGTGCTTCAGCGGCAGGAAGTGGCCCTTGAGGTGGACGCGCATCACCGCGTCCCACTCCTCCTCCGACATGTTCACCAGCATGCGGTCACGCAGGAATCCGGCGTTGTTGACCAGCACGTCCAGCCCGCCGAAGGACTTCAGCGCGGTGGCGACCAGCCGCCTGGCGCCGCTGTCCGTCGCGATGTCGGAGCCGTCGGCCACGGCCTCCCCGCCCATCGCGCGGATCTCCTCGACCACCTCGTGGGCGGGCCCCTCCGAGCCGCCCTCGCCGGAGGCGCTCACACCGAGGTCGTTGACCACGACCTTGGCGCCCTGCCGGGCGAACTCCAGGGCGTGGGCGCGGCCGAGGCCACGCCCCGCGCCGGTCACGACGACGACACGGTCCTTGCAGATCATTCTCAGCTCTCCTCGCTGACGGTGGTGACGACCGGGATCCGGGGAGGTCAGGATGCCGCCCCTTCTGCTACGTTTATTTCTAACAAATGTTTGGTGGAAAGGTAGCGTATGGGAATCTCCACCAGGAACCACAGCGGTGGCATCGCCGAGGTCGTCGTGGACGCGCCCCCGGTCAACGCGCTGACCGTCTCTGGCTGGTTCGAGCTGGCGCGGGCCGTACAGGAGGCGGGGCGTGACCCCCGGACCCACGTCGTGGTGCTGCGCGCGGAGGGCCGGGGCTTCAACGCCGGAGTGGACATCAAGGAGATGCAGGCGACCACGGGGCACGACGCGCTGGTCGGAGCCAACCGCGGCTGCTACGCGGCGTTCGCCGCGGTCTACGACTGCGAGGTCCCGGTGATCGCCGCGGTGCAGGGGTTCTGCCTCGGCGGCGGCATCGGGCTGGTCGGCAACGCCGACGTCGTGGTGGCCTCGGACGACGCGTACTTCGGGCTGCCCGAAGTGGACAGGGGCGCGCTCGGCGCGGCCACCCACCTGGCCAGGCTGGTCCCCCAGCACCTGATGCGCGCCATGGTCTACACCTGCCGCAACGTCACCGCCGCCGAGCTGCACGCCTTCGGCTCGGTGCTGGAGGTCGTCCCCCGCGACCGGCTGCGCGAGGCCGCCCTGGAGGTCGCCGCCCAGATCGCGGACAAGGACCCCTACGTCATCCGGCGGGCCAAGGAGTCGCTGAACGGCATCGACCCGATCGACGTCAAGCGCAGCTACCGCTTCGAGCAGGGCTTCACCTTCGAGCTCAACCTGATGGGCGCGGGGGACCGGCACCGCGACACCTTCGTCTCGGAGGGAGCGCGATGAACAAGACGATGTCGGTCGAGGAGATCGTCGGGTCGCTGGAGAGCGGCATGACGATCGGGATCGGCGGCTGGGGCTCGCGACGCAAGCCGATGGCCCTGGTCAGGGCGATCCACCGCTCCCAGCTGACGGACCTGACGATCGTGTCGTACGGCGGCGCCGACGTGGGCCTGCTGTGCGCGGCGGGCAAGGTCCGCAAGGTGGTCGCCCCGTTCGTGACCCTCGACTCGATCCCCCTCGAACCGCACTTCAGGGCCGCCCGGCAGAGCGGGGCGGTCGAGTTCGCCGAGTACGACGAGGGCATGTTCATGTTCGGCCTGCTCGCCGCGGCGCACCGGCTGCCGTTCCTGCCGACCAGGGCGGGCCTCGGCTCCGACGTCATGCGGGTCAACCCGGGGCTGCGCACCGTTCGCTCGCCGTACGACGACGCAGAGGAACTGGTCGCGGTGCCCGCGCTGACGCTGGACGTGGCGCTGCTCCACATGGACAGGGCCGACACCCGGGGCAACGGCCAGTACCTCGGCGTCGACCCCTACATGGACGACCTGTTCGCCAAGGCGGCGGCCCGCTGCTACGTGAGCTGCGAGCGCCTGGTCGACCCCGGCAAGCTCGAGGGCCCGCCGCAGACCCTGCTGGTCAGCCGCATGCACGTCACCGGAGTCGTGGAGACGCCGAACGGCGGCCACTTCACCGACTGCGGCCCCGATCGGAGCCGTGACGAGGCGTTCCAGCGGCACTACGCGGCCTCGGCGGCCGACCCGCAGGCGTGGGCGGCGTTCACAGAGCGGTTCCTGTCCGGGGACGAGGCGGCCTACCAGGAGGCGGTACGGCGCTGGCGTGAGGAGGAGGCACGATGAGCGTGACCCGTGCGGAGATCTGTGTGGTCGCCTGCGCCGAGGCCTGGCGTGGCGACGGAGAGATCCTGGCGGCGGCGATGGGCACCTGCTCGATCCTGGGAGCCAGGCTCGCCCGGCTCACCTTCGAGCCGGGACTGCTGACCACGGACGGCGGCGCGCTGCTCACCGCGGAGCCGGTGCCGTTCGGCGCGCCCGCGGGCCCGGCCGAGGGATGGATGCCCTTCCGCGACCACCTGTGGCTGGTGCAGAACGGACGCAGGCACGTGATGATGGGCGCCTCGCAGATCGACAGGCACGGCAACACCAACATCTCGGCGGTCGGCGAGTGGGAGCGGCCCAAGTCGCAGCTGCTCGGCGTGCGCGGCGCTCCCGGCAACACGATCTGCAACCCGACCAGCTACTGGATTCCCAGGCAGTCCACCCGGGTGTTCGTCCCCAGGGTCGACGTGGTCAGCGGCGTCGGCCACGACCGCGCCGCGGAGCTGGGCGCGCACGCGTCCCGCTTCCACGACCTGCGCCGCGTGGTGACCGACCTGGGAGTCTTCGACTTCGGCACGCCGGACGGCTCGATGCGGCTGGTCTCCGTCCACCCCGGCGTGGACGTCGAGCAGGTCGTGGCCGCCACGGGCTTCGAGCTCGTCGTCGGCGGCGACGTCCCCGAGACCCGGCTGCCGACGGACGAGGAGCTGAGGCTGATCCGCGAGGTGCTCGACCCGAGGTCGTCGCGGGACAGGGAGGTCCGGGCGTGATCGAGGCGCTCGGCCCCGCCGCGCCGTACGACGGCGAGGCCGGGGCATGAACGGGGTGTGCCGCCTGAGCACGTCACCGCGCGGGGGAGGCCGGACCACGACCGGGACTCCCGCGCCGGAGGTCACACGGGACAGGAAGGGGCGGGCATGACCGACCAGGTGCTGAACACGCCGCTGACCCGGCTGACCGGGGTCCGCCACCCCGTCGTGCAGACGGGCATGGGCTGGGTCGCCGGCCCCCGGCTGGTCTCGGCGGTGGCGAACGCGGGCGGCCTGGGCATCCTCGCCTCGGCCACCATGACCCTCGACCAGCTGGCCACCGCGATCGAGGAGGTCCGCTCGCGGACAGAGGCGCCCTTCGGGGTGAACCTGCGCGCCGACGCCTCCGACGCGGGCGACCGCATCGACCTGCTGATCAGGAAGCGGGTGAAGGTCGCCTCGTTCGCCCTGGCCCCCCGCCAGGAGCTGATCGCCAAGCTGAAGGACGCGGGCGTCGTGGTGATCCCCTCGGTCGGGGCGCGGCGTCACGCGGAGAAGGTCGCGGCCTGGGGCGCGGACGCCGTGCTCGTCCAGGGAGGCGAGGGCGGCGGTCACACCGGAGCCGTCGCGACCACCCTGCTGCTTCCGCAGGTCGTCGACGCGGTCGACATCCCGGTGATCGCCGCGGGAGGCTTCTTCGACGGCCGGGGCCTGGCCGCGGCGCTCGCGTACGGCGCGGCGGGCGTGGCCATGGGCACCCGCTTCCTGCTCACCTCGGACAGCTCGGTGCCCGACGCCGTGAAGCGGCTCTACCTCGGCACGTCGGATACCGTGGTCACCCGCCAGGTCGACGGCATGCCGCACCGGGTGCTGCGCACACCGCTGGTGAACGCGCTGGAGAGCTCGGGCAGGTTGTCAGGGCTGGTCCGCGCGGTGCGCAACGCCGCCAGGTTCCGCCGCGTCTCGGGCATGTCGTGGCCGGGCATGATCCGGGACGGCCTGGCCATGAAACACGGCAAGGAGCTCAGCTGGTCCCAGGTCCTCATGGCCGCCAACACGCCCATGCTGCTCAAGGCGGCGATGGTCGACGGCAGGCCGGATCTCGGGGTGATGGCCTCGGGCCAGGTGGTCGCGCTCATCGACGACCTGCCCTCCTGCGAGGAGCTGATCGACGCCGTCGTCACCCAGGCCGCGGACGTCCTGCGCGGTCTCGGCGCCAACCTGGCCGACTGAGGCGCCCCTCCGGTTCCGGCCGACTGAGGCGCCCCTCCGGTTCCGCCCGGCCGAGGAGTCCCGCCCGGTCGGCCGAGCGGTCCCGCCCGGCCGCGGAACCCGGCTCGCTCGGGTCGGCGGCGGGACACCGCCCGTTCCGGCCGGGGGCACAGCCCGCCACGGCCGGTGCGGAGATCGGATCGCGGCACGTCGGCCCGGTTTCGGTGCTCCTTCACGCGCCGCGGAGGCGGGCCATAACGCCATGGCATGGGAAGGTGTTAGCTACTCGAGTTCGATCTTCGGTGCCACCTTGAGGTGAGCCCGGCTCGTCCGGCTCCCAGGTTTCCTCCCACTCAGGAACCCCACGAGGAGTCATCGACAGTGAGATCGAACAGCAGCTCGCGCACTGTGGCATTACTCGCGGCGGGGGCGCTGGCGGTCGGCGTGCTGCACGCCGCCCCGCCCGCCTCTGCCGCTCCCACCCGCCTCGCGGCCGTCACCGCGCCGCCCTCGAGTCAGGGAACGGAGGCCGCGCCCCCCGCCCTGCACGCGCCCCCGGACGACCGCGCCCGCAGCCGCGCGCTCGACACCGCCGGCCGGGTCCTCACCGACAGGGCCGCCGCTCTGCGGGCCGGCGCCGGCGACACCTTCGAGCGCCCGACCGTCGCCTTCGGGCCGCGCGGCCTGCAGTACCTGACCTACAAGCGCCTGCACCGGGGACTTCCGGTCTTCGGCGGTGACGTGATCGTCGCCACCGACCGCGGCGGCACCGCGGTCACCGCCGTCACGACCGGCCAGCGCCGCGGCCTCGACGGCGTCGAGACCACGCCGACCGTCACCGCGGAGCGGGCCCGCGACATCGCCAGAGGCCTGCTGACCTCCGTCACCGGCCAGACCGCGCCGCGTCTCACGGTGCACGCCGCCGGCGCGCGCCCCCGGCTGACCTGGGAGACCGTCGTCAGCGGCTCCTCGAAGGACGGGGCGGCGAACCTCCACGTGTACGTCGACGCCCGCGACGGCTCGATCGCCGACCGCTGGGACGACGTGCGCCACGGCGTCGGCCACAGCTACTACAACGGCGACCCCGTCCACATCGACACCTCCGGTTCACCCGGCGCCCACACCCTCGTCGACCCGAAGCGGCCCGGCCTCCGGTGCAGCAGGGTCGACAACGTCCCCATCGACGGCGCCGACGACGAGTGGGGGAACGCCTCGCCCACCGACATGGAGACCTCCTGCGTCGACGCCCTCTTCGCCGCACAGCGCGAATGGGACATGGTGCGCGAGTGGCTGGGCCGCGACGGCTTCGACGGCAACGGCAACGGCTTTCCGATCCTCGTCGGGAACAGGCAGCCCAACGCCACCTGGAGCGGCAGCGAGGTCGAGATCGGCCGCAACACGTCGGGCACCAAGCTGATCGGCTCCCTGGACGTGGTCGGCCACGAGTTCGGTCACGCGATCTTCCAGTTCACCGGGGGCCCTCGGGGCGGCGACCCGGAGGCCTACACCCTCGACGAGTCGACCGGCGACATCTTCGGCACGCTCACCGAGCACTACGTCAACCACCCGGCCGCGATCGACGAGCCCGACTACCTGCTGGGCGAGAAGGTCGACTTCTTCGGTCCAGGGCCGCTGCGCAACATGTACGACCCGGCCGCCCTGGGCGGCACGCCGTGCTACAGCGAGCCGTTCCCCAGCGGGGACACCTACGCCGCGGCGGGCGTGCAGAACCACTGGTTCTACCTGCTCGCCGAGGGCAGCGCCCCCGCGGGCAAGCCGGCCAGCCCGGTCTGCGCGGGCGAGGGCGTGACCGGCGTGGGCCTTCGCAAGGCCGCTGAGATCTTCATGAGCGGGCTCCACCTCAAGACCGCGCCCTGGACCTACGTCAAGGCCCGCCAGGCCACCGTCCAGTCCGCGCTGGCCCTGTATCCCGGATGCGAGGAGGTGCGGCGGGTCAAGGCGGCCTGGGACGCCGTCACCGTGCCGGCGACGCCCGGCGAGCCCGACTGCGTGCCCAACGACTTCTCCGTCCGGCTCGCGTCCCCCGACTCCACCGTCGAGGCGGGCCGGACCGCCACCACCGTCCTGACGACCACGACCACCTCGGGGCAGCGTCAGCAGGTCTCGCTCTCCTTCACCGGCGCGCCGTCCGGCGCGACCGTGACGGCCCAGCCCCCCGTCGTCGAGACCGACGGCAGCAGCACGATCACGCTGTCCACGTCCGCGACGACCCCGCCGGGCGTCTACTCGATCACCGTCACCGCCACCGGGTCGGTCGTGCGCTCGGCGGCCTACACCGTGACCGTCACCCCGCCCGCCGTTCCCGCGTGGAAGCCCTACACCTCCTACAAGGCCGGCGACCAGGTGACCTACAAGGGCGCCACCTACCGGTGCAGGATCCGCCACCTGTCCCTGCCCGGCTGGGAACCGCCCAGGACGCCCGCCCTGTGGACGAAGGTCCGCGCCGGCCGGCCGTCCTGACCCCTTTCCTGTCTGACGGGTGAGCCGCGCGACGCGGCCCACCCGTCAGACGGGGGACACGTCCCTACAGCTTCACCAGCTCGGGCACCAGCTCCGCCGGGGTCGGCAGGGACTCGATCTCGTTCCTGACCTCCCCGGCGGCCGAGCGCAGCCCCTCGTCGGTCAGCAGGACGTCGATCAGCGACGCGTCCAGCTCCTCGATCCGCGCCGAGAGCGCGCTGCCCCTGGCGCTCAGCGCGTCGGCGTTGAGGTGGCGGTCGGCGCCGTTCGGCAGGATGAGCTGGGGGACGCCCAGCGCGGAGCAGGTCAGCGCGGTTCCCGCGCCGCCGTGGTGGACGGCCGCGACGCAGTGGCGCAGGAGCGCGCCCAGCGGGACCCAGCCCGTCGCCCGCACGTTCGGCGGAAGCTCGCCCAGTTCGGAGAGGTCCTTGTTGCCGACGGCGACGACGAACTGCGCGTCCACCTCCCCGGCCGCCGCGATGATCCGCTCGAACTCGCCGAGTCCGTGCGTCTCCGGCACCACCGTGCCCAGGGTGATCGCGACCCGGGGCCGGTCGCCCGGGTCGAGCAGCCATTCGGGGAGCACCCCGCCGCCGTTGTAGGGGACGTAACGCATCGTCCACCTCGACGGCGTCCCCTCCAGCAGGCTGGGCGGGGCGACGTCGATCGTCTCGATCCGGTCGGGCACCGCGACCCCGTTCCGGTGGAACGCCGCGTCGGCGGGCGGCTCACGGAACATCTCCGGTTCGAACCTGGCCATTCCGAAGTTGTGCGCGACGCACGGCACGCCCAGTCTGGCGGCGGCCACCGGCCCGGCCGTGAATATCGGGTCGTAGACCACCAAGTCCGGGCGGAGCCGTTCGGCGATCCGGACGTGTTCGTCGACGTAGCCGTCCCACATCGAGATGGCGAGCGGCATGCGCTTCCTCATCTCCTCGGCCGACAGGTCGTGCATCGACTCGAGAAGCTCCGGCCTGTCCCTGAGGAAGTCGGCGACCATCCGTGCCGTGGTGAGGCCGGGTACGGCGTCCAGCGTGACCAGGCCGGCGTCACGGGCCGCCAGGCCGTCCCCTCCTGTGACGACGGTGACCTCGTGCCCCGCCAGGCGGAAGGCCCAGGCGAGCGGCACCATCGGAAACACGTGGCCTATTCCAGGGGCGGGTATGAAAAGCACGTGCATGGTGTGACAGGTCCCCTCTGTCGGTTGACACCTGTTTTGCCGGACTTTGCTTTTCCGGGGTCAAGTCAAGCGAACGTCATCCAGGTGATCAAGAGGTGATCGGCGGTTTTCCCGCGAATCCCGGCGAATCCGGCCGAGACGTCCCCTCGGGGCCGAGAAGCCGGACGTCATCCCCTGCGACCGAAGAGCATGATCAGGACCATGAAGGCGAGGGTCGCGGCGGTCCACCCCCAGCTCGCGATCGTCGCCTACGAGGCCGGCCCGGCCGGCACGGCACGGGGCTGAGACGCCTCACCCCCTCAGGGGCGTCCCACCCTGACCCGGTCCAGCCAGGCTCGCGGGCTCGACAGGGCGAGCTCGGCGGCCTCCCTGCCGCCGAGGGCGCCGAACAAGGCGCTGGCCCTGTTCCAGTGGTGCTCCGCGTGCTCCGGAGCGGACGCCGACTCCGCGGCGGCGAGGTCTCGCAGCGTGCGAGCCTGCCACAGGGGGAGACCGAGCTCGCTCCACTGCCCGAGCGCGTCGGTGAGCAGGACGCGCGCGCGGTCGTCGTGTCCCCGCGCCAGTTCCAGCTCGCCCATCGTCCTGGTGGCCAGCGCGACGCCGAACCGGTCACGCTGCTGGGTGAAGAAACGGACGCACACCTCGAGCAGGCCGGCCGCCTCGGTCGTGCGGCCCTGCCGGATCATGGCCTTGGCCAGTGACTGGCGTGCGTACGCGGCGCCGAGCGGGTCACCGGCGTCGCGCAGGATCGCCTTCGCCCGCCCGCTCAGCTCGGCGGCCGGGCCGGGTTCGTCCTTCGCCCGATGGCACAGGCTCAGCCCGCGCAGTGCCAGCCCCTCGCCACGCCGGTCGCCCAGCTCGCGGTAGAGCTCCATGCACCTGCTCAGCGAGTCGGCCGCCGACTCCAGGTCGCCGTTGTCCCTGCTGACCGCGCCGAGGCCGTAGAGCGCGGCGGCCGTCACGCCGCGGTCGCCCACTCGCCCGGCGATCCGGGCTCCCGCGCCCAGGTGCTCGACGGCCTGGGCGAACTCGCCGAGATCCCGGTGCACGGTGCCGATCCCGACCCGGGCGACCGCCTGGGTGATCTCGTCGCCGACGGCTTCGGCATGCCCCAACGCCTGCCGGAAACGGCGCAGCGCCGCGGTGAAGTCGTCCTTCTCGTAGGAGAGCTGTCCGAGACCGGCGAGCACCGCGGCCTCGGCTCCGAGGTCCGCCGAGCCTCTGGCCGCGGACAGCGCCACGTCGAGCGTTCGCTGCCAGCCGTCGAACTCGTTGCGTGCCGCGAACGGCGATGACAGCAGTGAGGCGATCAGCGTCGTGGCCGTCCCGTCGACACCCAGTTCGTGTGCCCGCTCAACGGCCCTGACCACCGCCGCCGTCTCCGACTTCAGCCAGTCGGCGGGGTTCTCCGCCGCCTCGGCGCGCAGCCGGGAATCGAGGTCGGTCCGTGGCGCCGGCGACCGCCACGCTCCGAGAGTCACCCGGGGCAGGTGACGGGCGCCGACCTCGACCAGCGACATCCAGGTGACCAGCATGCGTTCGAGAGCCTCGTCGACCGGCTCGCGCGCGGCCTGTTCGGCGCCGAAAAGCTGCACGAGATCGTGGAACCGGTAGCGGACCCGTCCGAGGGCGTCGATTCCCGCCACGTCCAGCAGGCGCAGGTCCACCAGGTGCTCGACGACGTCCTCCGCGTCGTCGAGCGGGACGTTCAGCAGGGGAGCCGCCAGCCAGGATCCGAAGTCGGGCAGGTCGAGCAGGGTGAGCAGGTGGAAGGCGCGCCGGTGCGGGCCGTCGAGCTCGGCGTAGTTGAGCCCGAGGCTCGATCTGATCGCCACGTCCCCCACGGCCAGTTCGTCCAGTCTGCGCCGCTCGTCGGAAAGCCTGTCGGCCAGCGCCTGCAACGGCCAGTGCGGCCGGGCCAGCAGTTTGGCGGCCGCCGCGCGGATCGCCAGGGGGATGCCTCCGCACAGCCGCGCGATGGTCGCCGCCGCGCCCGGGTCGGCCGCGACCCGCTCGGGTCCGATGATCGTGCTGAGCATCTCCAGCGAGGCGTCGACGGAGAAGAAGTCCAGGTCCACCAGCTCGGCGCCCTCGAGGCCGGTCAGCCGGGACCGGCTCGTGATGATCACCAGGCAGCGCGGGGAGCCGGGCAACAGCTTGCGGACCTGGTGTTCGCCGCTGACGTTGTCCAGGACGACCACCAGGCTCCTGCCCGCGACCTTGCGCCGGTAGAGCTCGACGCGGTCCTCCGTCGTGTCCGGCAGCTCGGCCCCGCGGACGCCGAGCGCGCCCAGGAAGCGGCCCAGCACGTCTCGGACGCCGAGGTCCCGGTCCGCCCCCCGCAGGTCGGCGAACAACTGGCCGTCGGGATAGTTCTCCCGCAGCAGGTGGGCGGCGTGCACGGCGAGCGTCGACTTCCCGACACCGCCGAATCCGGAGATCACCACCGTCGGCGTCGCCGTCCGGGAGACGGCGGTGGCGTGCTCGGCGAGCCGTCGCAGGCCGGCCAGCTGTTCCGCGCGCCCGATGAAGTCGCCGATGTCGGGAGGCAGGTGCCGGGGAGCCGTGTACTGGTCCACCACGGCCGCGCGCCGCCCCGTGACCGTCGCGGCCGTGGTCTCCACGCCGGCGCGGACGGCCGGCACGAACGGGGCGAGTCTGCCGTTGAGCACCTGGCCGTGCAGTTCCCTGAGCCTCTCGCCGGGTTCGACGCCGAGTTCGTCCAGGAGACGCCGGCGGCCCTCCTGGTAAACGGCCAGGGCGTCGGCCTGGCGGCCGCTCTCGTACAGCGCGCGCATCAGCAGCGCGCGGGCCTCCTCGCGCAACGGGTGCGCGGTGGTCAGCCGCGCCATGCGCGAGGCGCTCTCCGCGGCCCTGCCCCGGGCCAGCTCGCACCGTGCCAGCCCCTCTTCGACGGTCAGCCGGTCCTCCTCCATGGCGGAGGCCCTGGCACGGGCGAACCTCGTGTCGACGCCGCCGAAGGCGGGGCCGCGCCACAGTCCGAGCGCCTGCTCGTAGCGCCGGAACGCCTCGGCGTGGTCGCCGAGGCGTTCCGACCGCCTGGCCAGGTGGAGATGCCGTTCGTAGGTCTCCAGATCGCTGTCGGCCCGCTCGACGTCCAGCAGGTATCCGGGGGGACGGGTGAGAAGCGCCGACTGCCGTCCGATCGTGGCGAGACCCCGGCGCAGCGACGAGACGTAGGTGTGCACCAGCGCCGTGGCGGACCGGGGCGGCGACTCGTCCCAGATGAGGGTGATGAGCCGCTCGATGGACACGACCTGCCGGGACTGCAGCGTCAACGCGACCAGCAGCGCCTTGGGCTTGGCGCCGCCGAGGTTCACCACACGGTCGTCCGCCCGGACCTCGACCGGACCGAGCATCAGGACGCGCATGTGACGTTTCCCATCGCATTCATGCCACAACAATGACCGCTGTCCCGGGAAACGGCACATTGTTTTTTCCGAGGCCCCTGACCCGCGCCCGGAAAGCGGTCGCGCGCCGGTTTTCGCCTCTGGAGTTTATCGGCTTGGCCGCCGGTTCGCGCTGAATTCGGCCTGCCGGCCTGGCCTGACCTGCGTGCGACAAAATGGCGAAATGAAATATCCGGTTATTAACGTATAAAGGTGGGCCGCCGGTCCGGTGGCCCACCTTCGGGGTTTTCCGTGTTCAGACGAGCCAGCAGTTGTCCTTGGCGAAGCCGAGGCCGATGACGGTGTCGGCGTCCCAGGGCATGTGGCTGAATCCTCTTCCGTTGTGCCAGGCCTTGACGTCGCCGTTGGGCATGACGGCGGCGATGTCGGCCCTGCCGTCGCCGTCGAGGTCGCCGAGATGGAGGTTGTCGCTGGTGAAGCCGAGGCCGACGATGGTGTCGGCGTCCCAGGGCATGTGGCTGAATCCTCTTCCGTTGTGCCAGGCCTTGACGTCGCCGTTGGGCATGACGGCCATGATTTCGGCCTTTCGGTCGCCGTCGAGGTCGGCGAAGTGGAGGTTGTCCTTGGTGAAGCCGAGGCCGACGATGGTGTCGGCGTCCCAGGGCATGTGGCTGAATCCTCTTCCGTTGTGCCAGGCCTTGACGTCGCCGTTGGGCATGACGGCCATGATTTCGGCCTTTCGGTCGCCGTCGAGGTCGGCGAAGTGGAGGTTGTCGCTGGTGAAGCCGAGGCCGATGACGGTGTCGCCGTCCCAGGGCATCGGGCCGAATCCCGCCCCGTTGCGCCAGGCCTTGACGTCGCCGTTGGGCATGACGGCGATGATCTCCTTGTCACCGTCGCCGTCGAGGTCGGCGAAGTGGAGGTTGTCCTTGGTGAAGCCGAGGCCGATGACGGCGTCGGCGTCCCAGGGCATGTGGCTGAACCCCGCCCCGTTGTGCCAGGCCTTGACGTCGCCGTTGGGCATGACGGTGGCGATGTCGGCCCTGCCGTCGCCGGACAGCGACGACCCGGGCGCCGTGTCGACGATGTTGTCGTAACGGATCGGCGTGTAGGCGTTCGCGGTCGACGCCCTCCAGGTGCGCTCGGCGGTGGGGGAGCCGTCGGGGCCCGCCTGCTCCCTGACGACCGGCGTCGTCCGAGCCTCGTCGGCCCAGCGGACGAAGAGCGCGACATGGACCCCCGGCCGGTTCAGCGCGTCGCCGGGGCGCAGGTCGGACCGGGCGATCTCGTGGGAGACCTGTTCGAGCGTGCTCGTGGTGTAGGACCGCCGCAGTCCCCACGCCATGGAGACGTAGCCCGAGCAGTCCGTGCGGTAGTTTCCGTACCCGTTCCGATGGCAGGCCGACTGGCTGTAGGGCACTCTCTCGTCGATCCAGCTCTGTGCCCGGACCAGCGCTTCGTCACGTGAGGTCGGCCTGTTCTCGGGATAGGTGTCGCACCCTGCCCTGGCGTGGAGGGCGCCGGTCACGGCGGTCGAGGCCGAGGTCGCGGCGCTCGAGGGCACGGCTCCGGCGACACAGGTCAGCGCGGCGGTGGTGGCTGTCAGCAGCAGGCGGAGCCTGGCGGTCCCGTTCATGGTGGTGTCCTGACACGTAGGCGGCACGGCGCACCGGCGGCGACGCGCGGTTCGCTCCCCGTGGTCCATGCCTGTCGTCGTTCTGGCATGACCAGGTTCGTGAGCGCCGCTGGAAGGCGGCTGCAACCCGCCTACAGGGCGGCGAGACCGCCTGAAGACCGCCTATGGACAAGACCGCCCGCGAGGCCGGACCACCGTTGGACCGGCCGCCGAGGGGCGGGACGTCACCCGCCGCGTCAGCTCCTCCGAAGCGCGGCGACCACGCGGGCCCGGTGGTCGCCGGGGGAGCCCCATGCCGAGTGCAGCGCCCTGACCTTGCGGATCCACAGGCTGGGGTCGTACTCGTCGGTGTAGCCGATGGCGCCGTGCACCTGTAGGGCGATCTTGGCCGCCGCGTAGGCCGCCTCGGACGCCGCGACCTTCGCGGCCGACACGTCACGGGCGAACGTCGGCGAACCCGAGGCCAGCGCCGCGCCGTGGACCAGCGGACGGGCGTACTCCAGGCCGACGAGCGCGTTCGCGAGGTGGTGCTTGACCGCCTGGAACTCGCCGATCGGCCGTCCGAACTGCCGCCGCGCCGTGGCGTACTCCACCGTGGTCTCCAGCAGCCTGCGTCCCAGGCCCACCAACTGCGCGGCGCAGGCCAGCGCCCCCATGTCGTAGGCCGCGGAGGCCGCCGCGCGGACCTCGGGCCCAGAGGCGAGCGGCGCGTCCGGGGTGAGGGGGAACAGCCTGCGGGCCGGGTCCAGCGAGGTCCGGACCACGCCGGGAGTCGCGCCGCGCAGCTCGTCGCCGTCCGCGACCAGGACGAGGCCGGCGACGTCGGCGTCCAGGCCGTACGGCATCGCGGGGGGCAGCGCCAGTGAGACGACGGCCGTGCCGGCGGCGATCCGCGGCAGCCACGCGCCCGCGAGCTCCCCGTCGCCGAGCCGGTCGAGCAGCACGGCGGCCGCGACGGTCTCGGCGTACGGCCCCGGCACCGCGTGCCGTCCGAGCTCGTGGAAGGCGGTCACCAGCTCGACGGGGAGCGGTCCCGCGCCCTCGAAGGCCTCGGGCACGGCCACGGCGAGGACGCCGGCCTCGGCGAGCGAGCGCCACAGGGCGAGGCCGGGCTCGTGGGTCCCGGCGGCCCAGGCGCGGATCACGGCCGGGGTGTCCGCCTTGGCCAGCAGTTCGTGCAGGGTCTCGCCGAAAAGCCGCTGCTCGGCGTCGAGGATGAACTTCACCGTTGCCTCCGGGTTGTCGTCACCGTGCTCGCCGTCACTTCGAGGCCCTGGGCAGGCCGAGCACGCGTTCGGCGATGACGTTGCGCTGGATCTCGTTGGTGCCCGCGTAGATCGGGCCCGCGAGGGAGAAGACGTAGCCCTCCAGCCATTCGCCGTCGAGCTCGCCGTCGGGGCCCAGCAGGTCGAGCGCCGCCTCGTGCAGCGCCACGTCCAGCTCGGACCAGAAGATCTTGTTGATGCTGGACTCGGCGCCGACGTCCTCGGTGCGCGAGACGGTCTCGAAGCCCTTGAGCCGGTAGGCGTGGGCCTTGATCCACGCGTCGGCCACCCGGTCGCGGAGCGCGGTGTCGGCGGGGTCGGCGCGTTCACGCCACAGGTCGACCAGCCGGTCGGCGGCGGCGAGGAAGCGTCCCGGGCTGCGCAGCGTGAGCCCGCGCTCGTTGCCCGTCGTGCTCATCGCGACCCGCCAGCCCTCACCGGGCGTGCCGACGACGTCCTGGTCGGGCACGAACACGTCGTCGAAGAACAGTTCGGCGAAGGCGGGCTTGCCGTCGATGCGGCCGATGGGCCGCCGGGTGATCCCCTCGGCGTCCAGCGGGAACATCAGATAGGTCAGGCCGTGGTGCCGCCCGGCCTCCGGGTCGGAGCGGAACGGGCCGAACCCCCAGTCGGCGAAGGCGGCGCGTGAGCTCCACGTCTTCTGGCCGTTCAGCAGCCAGCCGCCGTCGGCGCGGGTCGCGGTGGCGCGCAGCGCGGCCAGGTCGCTGCCCGCGCCCGGCTCCGACCAGGCCTGGGCCCAGATGACCTCTCCCGAGGCCATCGACGGCAGGACGCGGTCGAGCTGCTCGGGGGTGCCGTGCTGGAAGAGGGTCGGGGCGAGCAGGTTGATGCCGTTCTGGCTGACCCGGCCCGGGGCCCCCGCCGCGTAGTACTCCTCCTCGAAGATGAGCCACTCCAGCGGGGACGCGTCCCGCCCGCCGTACCTGGCGGGCCAGGAGACGACCGAGAGCCGCGCCTCGGACAGCTCCCGCTCCCACGCGCGGTGGGCGGCGAAGCCCTCCTCGATCTCCAGCGAGGGCAGGGGAGCGGCGGGGACGTGGGCGCGCAGCCAGTCCCGCACCTCGGCGCGGAACGGCTCGACGGACGACAGGTCAAGATTCATCGGCGGCCGCCTTCATGCTCTTGGGGGTCATGCCTGCCAGGGGGTCGGCGGAGGTCTCCGCGTTGTGGGCGTGGGCGAGGTGGTGCAGGCCGAAGACCGAGTCCATTCCCGCGTGCATGCCCTGCAGGTCCTCGGCCTGGTTCACGGCCTTCTTGGTCAGCGCGAGGCCCATACGCGGCATGGCGGCGATCCGCTCGGCCAGCGCGAAGGTCTCGGCCTCCAGCGAGTCGCGGGGCACGACCCGGTTGACCATCCCGACCTCGTGGGCGCGGCGGGCGGGCATCCGGTCACCGGTGTAGAGGAACTCCTTGGCGACGCGCGGCGGCATCACCCAGGGGTGGGCGAAGTACTCGACGCCGGGGATGCCCATCCGCACCACGGGGTCGGCGAAGAACGCGTCCTCCGAGGCGACGATCAGGTCGCACACCCAGGCGAGCATGAGCCCTCCGGCGACGCACGCGCCCTGCACCATCGCGATCACCGGCTTGGGGATCTCCCGCCACCTGCGGCACATCCCGAGGTACACCTCGGACTCGCGGGCGAAGCGGCTCTCGGCTCCCTGCCTGCCGACGTGGTCCCACCACAGCCCCGCCCTGCGCTCGAAGGAGACGTGCGCGTCGCGTCCGGGGCTGCCGATGTCGTGCCCGGCGGAGAAGTGCTCGCCCTCACCGGCCAGGACGATCACCTTGACCTCGTCGTCGGCGGCGGCCCGGTAGAAGGCCTCGTCCAGGGCGTAGGTCATGGCGGAGTTCTGCGCGTTGCGGTACTCCGGGCGGTTCATGGTCACCACCGCCACGGACCCGCGCCGTTCGTAGCGTACGACGGTCATCGGGACCCCCTCATTCTTTCTAACAATTGTTTGGTAGAGTAAACCACGTGAAGCTCAACGAGAAGGACCCGGCCTGCGCGTCCTTCGGTGCGGAGGCGTGGAGATGAAGCCGTCCTATGTCCCGGGCCACGGCCTGCTGCGCGGCAGGACAGCCCTGGTGACCGCTGCCGCGGGCACCGGCATCGGCGGAGCCTGCGCCCGCCGCATGCTCGAGGAGGGCGCCCGCGTGGTGATCAGCGACGCCCACGAACGGCGCCTCCTGGAGAGCCTGGCGGTCCTGGAGAAGGAGTTCGGCCCGGACGCGGTGACCGCGGTGACCTGCGACGTGACCTCGGAGGAGCAGGTCCAGAACCTGTTCGCGGTCGCGGAGGAGCGCCTCGGCCCCGTCGACGTGGTGGTCAACAACGCCGGGCTCGGCGGCACGGCCAGGCTCACCGAGATGACCGACGAGCAGTGGAGCCGGGTGCTCGACGTGACGCTCAACGGCACCATGCGCTGCACCAGGGCCGCGCTGGTCCGCATGCAGCCCAGAGGCGGAGGCGTCATCGTGAACAACGCCTCGGTGATCGGCTGGCGGGCCCAGGAGGGCCAGGCCCACTACGCGGCGGCCAAGGCCGGGGTCATGGCGCTGACCAGGTGCGCGGCGATTGAGGCGGCGCCGTACGGCGTGCGGGTCAACGCCGTCGCCCCCTCGCTGGCCATGCACCCGCACCTGGCGAAGGTGACCACGGAGGACCTGCTGGCCGAGCTCACCAAGCGGGAGGCCCTCGGACGGTACGCCGAACCGTGGGAGGTCGCCAACGTTATCGTCTTCCTCGCGAGCGACTACTCCTCCTACATGACCGGAGAGGTCGTCTCCGTCTCCAGCCAGCACCCCTGAGAGGTTGACACCCCATGAGCCCACGACGCAGAGACTCAGAGAGCACCGCCGCCGCGCGGGCCGAGCGGCGGGCCGAGCTGCTCGCCACGGCGGCGGAGGTCTTCGCGTCGCGAGGGTACGCCTCGACCACCGTCAGGGAGGTGGCGGACGCGGCGGGCATGCTCGGCGGCAGCCTCTACTACCACTTCGACTCCAAGGAGTCGATGGCCGACGAGATCCTCTCGACCTTCCTCACCGACCTGTGGGCGTCCTATGACCAGGTCCTCGAGTCGGGGCTCGGGGCGCGGGAGACCTTCCAGGCGTTGATCGCCGAGTCGTTCCGCTCGATCGACCGCTACCGCCCGGCGGTGGTGATCTACCAAAACGAATCCAAGCATCTGGCGGCGAATCCGCGCTTCTCCTATCTCCTCGACTCGCAGCGGCGCTTCAGGGAGATGTGGCTGTCGGTGCTGGACCGGGGCGTCCTCGAGGGCGCCTTCCGCGCAGACCTCGACACCGGCCTGATCTACCGGTTCATCCGCGACACCGTCTGGGTGGCCGCGAGCTGGTACCGGAGCGACGGCCGTCTGTCGGCGGACGAGATCGCCAGGCAGTACCTCGTGATGATCCTGGAAGGGATCCTCTCGACCTAAGGATCGACCTAAGGAGTTTTCGATGGCGGAGGCCTACATCGTCGAAGCGGTGCGCACCCCCGTGGGCAGGCGCGGCGGCGGCCTGTCCGGGGTGCACCCCGCCGACCTGGGCGCGCACGCGCTGAAGGCGCTGGTGGAGCGTTCGGGAATCGACCCGGCGGCGGTGGAAGACGTGATCTTCGGCTGCCTCGACACGGTCGGTCCGCAGGCGGGCGACATCGCCCGCACCTGCTGGCTGGCGGCCGGGCTGCCCGAGGAGGTGCCGGGCGTCACCGTCGACCGCCAGTGCGGTTCCTCCCAGCAGGCGCTGCACTTCGCCGCGCAGGCCGTGATGTCGGGCACCACCGACCTCGTGGTCGCGGGCGGCGTGCAGAACATGTCGATGATCCCCATCGCCTACGCCTCGCGCGGCGCGACCGAGCCGCTCGGCCTGACCGACGGGCCGTACGTGGGCTCGCGCGGCTGGCAGGCCCGTTACGGCAACCAGGACGTCTCCCAGTTCAGGGGCGCCGAGATGATCGCCGAGCACTGGGACATCTCCCGCGCCGACATGGAGGCCTTCGCCTACGAGTCGCACCGGCGGGCGATCCAGGCGATCGACGAGGGCCGGTTCGAGCGTGAGATCGCCCCGCTCGAGGGAGTCTCGGCCGACGAGGGCCCGCGCAGGGACACCACGCTGGAGAAGATGGCCGGGCTGAAGCTCCTGCAGGAGGGCGGCCGGCTGACCGCCGCCGTGGCCTCGCAGATCTCCGACGGCGCCGCGGCCCTGCTGATCGCCTCGGAGGAGGCGGTGAAGGTCCACGGCCTGCGCCCCCGCGCCCGCATCCACCACATCTCGGCGCGCGGTGAGGACCCGATCCGGATGCTGTCGGCGCCCATCCCCGCCACCGCGTACGCGCTGAAGAAGTCCGGCATGTCGATCGACGACATGGCCGCGGTCGAGATCAACGAGGCGTTCGCCTCCGTGGTGCTGGCCTGGCTGAAGGAGACCGGAGCCGACCCGGCGCGCGTCAACCCCAACGGCGGCGCCATCGCCCTCGGCCATCCCCTCGGCGCCACCGGCTCCAGGCTGACGACCACCCTGCTCCACGAGCTCGAGCGCACCGGCGGCAGGTACGGCCTGCAGACGATGTGCGAGGGCGGCGGCCAGGCCAACGTCACCGTCATCGAACGCCTCTGACCCGACCAGGGCGTGACGTCCGGCGGACCCGGGCTCCACGGCGCGTGAGCGCGAGGGGCCCGGGCCGCGCTCACGGGATCAGGACGATCTTCCCGCGGCCGTGCCCCCGCGCGCTGAGCCGGTGCGCCTCGGCCGCCTCGGCCAGCGGGAAGGTCGCGCGGATCGGCAGACGCAGCGTCCCGGCGGCGTGCAGGGCGAGAGCCCGCTCCAGGGCCTGGGCGGTGTAGTCCGCGTCGCCGCCCCCGGTGAAACGCGCGCCGGCGGACTCCGCCTCCACCGGGTCCACGATGCTGACCACCCGCTCGGGTCCGCCGAGCAGTTCGACGGAACCGGCCACGGCGCCGCCGACGGCGTCCAGCGCGGCGTCCACGCCGTCGGGCGCGGCCTCGCGGATCCGGTCGAACACCCCCTCGCCGTAGCTGACGGGGACCGCGCCCAGCTCACGCAGGTAGTCGTGGTTGGCCTCGCTCGCCGTTGCGACCACACGGGCGCCCGCCGCGACCGCGAACTGGACGACGAGGCCGCCGACGCTGCCCGCCGCCCCGTGGACCAGCAGGGTGTCACCGGCGGTGACCTTGAGGAGTTCCAGCGTGCGGTAGGCCGTCTCGGCGGACGAGTGCAGCCCCGACGCCGCCCCCCAGTCCAGGTCGGCGGGCTTGGCCCCGAGCCGGTCCGCGCCCGCCAGGGCGTACTCGGCGTACGCGCCCGAGACCGGCCCGAACACCTCGTCGCCGACGGACCGGGCGGTGACGCCCTCTCCGACGGCCACGACCACACCGGCCGCCTCGACGCCCAGGACGTGCGGCAGGCTCACCGGGAAGAAGTCCTTCAGCAGGCCCGCGCGGATCTTCCAGTCGACCGGGTTGACCCCGGCGGCGTGAACCCGCAGCAGCACCTGGCCGGGGCCGGGGGAGGGGACGGGGGCCTCGGCGAGCCGCAGCTCCTCGGGCTCGCCGTACGAGGAGAACACGATCGACCTGGCGTCGGCCGGGACGTCGGTGGAAACACTCGAGTCAGACATGGTTGATCGCCCTGGGTTTCGCTCGGGGGCGGCAGTGCGCCCTGGACGGAGGGGAGCGGGCGGCACGCCGTGCCTCCCGTGCCGACGACGCTGCCACCTCGCGCGGACGGTGAGGAGCGGAGCGCTTTCCCTAGGATCCACAATCCTGGTATGGAAACTGGGAATCCCGGTGCGGAGCGGAGTGTTCGGCGTGGTGATGAACGACATGAACAGGGTGGATCTCGCCGACTTCCTGCGCCGGTCCCGCGGACGGCTGCGGCCCTCCGACGTGGGGCTGCCCGAGGGGCCCCGCCGCCGCACGCCGGGCCTCCGGCGCGAGGAGGTCGCCCAGTTGTCCGGCATGTCCTCCGACTACTACATGCGCATCGAGCAGGCCCGCAGTCCGCAGCCGTCGACGCAGATGCTCGCCGCGCTCGCGCGGGCGCTGCGGCTCAGCGACGACGAGCGCGACCATCTGTACCTGCTCTCCGGCCACCACCCGCCCCTCGCCCGTCCCGCCGGAGAGAAGATCGCTCCTGGGATGCGTCACCTGCTGGAGCAGCTGCGGGACACCCCGGTCCAGGTGGTCAACGACCTGGGATACCTGCTCGCGCAGAACGCGAAGGCGAAGGCTCTGTTCGATCCCGTGTGCAGGGTCGACGGCGAGGACGCCAACGTCGTGTGGGCCTGGTTCACCGACCCCCGGATACGGGAGCCCTACACGGCGGAGGAGTGGAAGCGCTGCAGCCATCATCAGGTCGCCGACCTGCGCGCGGCCGTCGCCAGACGAGGCGGCGACGCGGCCTCGACGCACCTGGTCCGGCGGCTGCGGGCGCGCAGCGACGAGTTCGCCGCGCTGTGGGAGCTGCACGAGGTCGGCCTCTACCGGAACTACCGGATCCGGATGCGGCATCCCACGACCGGAACGCTCGAGTTCGACGTGGAGACGCTGCTCACCCCCGCCTCCGACCAGCGTCTGCGGATCTTCACCACCCCGCAGGGCGCCCCGGACGCCGGATGACCGCGCTTCCCGGGCAGGGCGCCCGCCCCGCACCGCCGCATCCGGCGGCAGGAGAGCGCCCGTGCGGGAAGGACGTGGCCGAGGATCCGGGGGCGGGCCCGCCCGGGCGCTCACCGAGGAAGTCCGGCTGTGCCCTGAGCAGCGGAGATCAGGGCACAGCCGCGCACGTCAGGAGAGGGTGGCGTCCAGTTTGATCTGGCCGCTCTGGACGGTCCATTTCTGGTTGCGGTGGTTCAGGCAGGTCCAGAGCCGGACCTTGGTGTTGTTGGCCCAGTCGTTGGTGGCGTCCAGGCAGACCTCGCGGTCGGTGCCGATGGTGGCGTCCAGTTTGATCTGGCCGTCCTGGACGGTCCATTTCTGGTTGCGGTGGTTCAGGCAGGTCCAGAGCCGGACCTTGGTGTTGTTGGCCCAGTCGTTGGTGGCGTCCAGGCAGACCTCGCGGTCGGTGCCGATGGTGGCGTCCAGTTTGATCTGGCCGCTCTGGACGGTCCATTTCTGGTTGCGGTGGTTCAGGCAGGTCCAGAGCCGGACGTCGGTGTTGTTGGCCCAGTCGTTGGTGGCGTCCAGGCACACCGGGGCCTGCCGCGCGACCTGGGCGGCCGACGCCGGCGCGACCGCCGCCGCCGTCAGCGCGGCCGCGCCGACCACCGTCGCGGCCAGCAGGCGGTTGAGAGACTTGCCGTGCATGGGGTTCCCCTTTCATGAGGATGACGGGCTCGCCGCGCCGACGCCACAGCCGTCGCACGTGGAGGCGAGCCGGGAGACATCCGCGCCGGTCCGTTCCCGGAGTCGGCGCGGGCGGTCCTTGACGGGCCCGCGGGGCAGGGCGGGAGTCAGCCCGCGGGCTGGATGACGAACAGCGGGGCGTGAACGCCCGGAGGAAGCAGCAGGACCTTCTTGGGCAGCAGGCTGCGGTCCTCGGCGAAGTGCCGTCCGATGTACTGGTCGGTGCCGGCCAGTCTGATCGTGGCGATCCAGGCCACGTCGTCGGCCTCTTCCGGCGTGAGGTCGTCCGCCTCGTCCGAGGGGGGAGACTCCACGGCGAAGACCGAGTTGGGGGGCGCCTGGTCGGGCTCGCTCACCAGGAGCTGGGTGAAGGGCTCGGTGGTGGAGGCGTAGACCAGGCCGCCGGTGTTCTCGTCCTGGAGGCGGACGCCGCCGGAGGCGCGGATGACGCGGAACCCGGTGGCGGGAGGCGCGGGCAGCAGGGCGGCGAAGACCCTGTCATGGATGTTCACCACGTGTGCTCCGCCGATCCTGAGAACGACCCTGGACGGGAGGGAGACCAGGTCCGCGCCGTCGGCGGAGGCGGCGGGCGGCCCGGGAGCCAGGACGGCGGCCAGGAGGGCGGCCAGAAGGGCGGCCAGGACGGTCGGGCGGACGCGTGTCAGGCGCATGTCCTCTGTGTCTTTCCTCGAGGGCGGAGGGTGCCGGGCGACGAGTCACTCCGGCACCACACATCACAGAAAGGATGCAGTCGATTACGCTCGGTCGCTGTAGCCTCAGGGTGACGCTGCCGTACTCACCTCCACCCGGGCCCGCGCCGCCGTTCCCGGTCCCGGCGGACGCCGTCCCAGCGGTCAGCGGGCGGCCGCGCCCTTCCCCGTGCCGATGGCCGTGGACGCGTCCGTTCCCGCCGCCTTGAGCCGGGCGCGGGCCTCGTCGAGGGCCGAGTCGCGTCCGGAGTCGAGTTCCTCGTCGGTGAAGACCGGGGTGCGGACGTGAGGCGGGATCCCCGCGCCCTCGAACGTCCTGCCCGCGCGGGTGCGGTAGTCCTCGTTGGACAGGCCGAACTGCCAGCCGTTGGGCAGCGTCCGGCTCAGGATGTCGGAGAAGGCTCCCTGGGTCTCGACGCCGATCCTGAGCGGCTCGGGCCCGCGCTCCATCAGTCCCATGACGAAGGTCTCGCCCGCGCTGACGGTCAGGTCGCCGGTCAGGACGGCGACCGGACCGGTGTAGATCGGGGCGCGGGCGGGTTTGACCGTGATCGTGCCGGGCCGGGTGAAACGAGCCGGGTCCGCGGGGTGGTTGCGCGCCCGCTTCGTGTACGCGGTGTAGGGCCTGCCGGTCAGACGGGAGGCGATCCGCAGCCCGAGGTCGTCGTAGCCGCCGGTGTTGTAGCGGACGTCGACGATCAGGCCGCGCAGGTCGCGGACGCGCGAGGCGGTGAACACGGCGTCGAGCGCCCGGTCCAGCTCGGCCCGGTCGGCGGCGAGACCGCCGGCCCCCTTGGTGTAGCCCGCCATGCCCGTGACCCGCAGGTAGCCCAGGCCGTCGGGCAGGTCGGCGTAGCCCACCTCCCCGTTGGCCCAGGTGCGCAGCGGGGCGCCCAGGTTCCTGGCGACCGCCTTGTCGACCCTGGCCCGCAGCTCCGCCAGCGGCTCGTGCGCCCGCGTGCCCGGACGCCCGCCGAAATAGAAGTGCTCGTCGTCCCACGAGACGCCGGTGTGGGCGTCGCCAAGCGGTTTGATCATGGCGGTGAGGATCTCGAACAGGCGCTCGTCGCTCGTGTTCGCGTTCACCCGGGGCCGGTACCGGTCCCGTACGGCCCGCCAGTCGACGCCCTTGGCCCCGAAGTCGAGGTAGTTCTCGGCGAAGGTCGTCCAGAAGACGTCGAAGGTCGTCACCGGGTCCTTGGGGGTGGGCTTGGAGCACTGCTCGGGCAGGGCGCGCAGCCGTAGGAGGCCGAGGGGCGTCAGGGCGCCCGTGTAGCGGGCCCGCGCGCGGTCACGGCCGTCGGCCCGCAGGGTCAGCGTGGGCAGGCCGCTCCCGCCGAACGCCACCGTGCCGCCGCGGGCGGGTCCGCGCCGTTTCATGGTGCCGGCCGGCAGACAGCTGATCGACGTCGTCTGGTACAGCCGCAGCCGCCCGTCCTCGATCGCCAGCACCATGCCGTACCCGTCGCTCTTCCAGACGCCGTCCAGTGTCCCCCGCGCCACGGCGCCCGCGGTCGTCACGGGTTCCGCGAACGCCGGGGGCACGGTGGCCACCGCGGTCGCCAGCACGGCAGCCGCGGTCAACGCCGTGGCCGTTCTCGTTCTGATCTTCATGACCACGACGCTATTGACCGTCAGGGCGCGGGGGATCGTCCCGCCGCAGGGTCCCGGCCTCGTGCCGGAGGCGCAAACCGCCGGCTACCCGGGTCGTAGACCGTCTCGCCGGAATTGAACTTTGGTATATCCGTCCTTCCGTCCCGTCGGCGACCGCGACTCCCCTGCGGCTCAGTCCCTCCGGTACCGCTCGGCCAGGTCGTGCGCGATGGACGCGACCTCGGGTTCGGCATCCGACTCAAGCCGAACGAGAACCGGCACGGCGTCACGGAAAGCGCGGTCGACCGCGACCTCCCACTCGATCCTCCCGACGTAGTTCCCCGCGTATTCGGGCCGGGCGTGCCTGGCGGAGTTCCGCCAGGCGTGCGACGCGCGGGAGATCCGGGCCACGAGTCGCAGCACTTCGCCTCGGACGATCGACCTCCCGGACACGATGACGTCGATCAGGGCGGGCAGGGCGGTGGCGGTCTCCCCGCTCACCGCCACACCCTGGGGACAGATCCTGTTCTTGAGGTGAAAGAGCGCGTCGGTGGCCGACTCCACGTCTCCACTGCGAACCGTCCGCAGCAGATCGTGCAGTTCGCGACTGTCCGGCACCTCACACCTCCCGTCGACATCCGGCTCATCCGAGCGACAGCCGAATCCCCAGTCTTGGCAGAAGCGACTCACACGCCTCCGGGCACGGAGCGATGGGCGTGAGATGGTACGGCGTTCCCGGAGCGAAGTGCACCGCCTCCATGACCGCGTCCTCCAGGGGGTCCTCCGCTTCGAACGCGTCGCTTATGCAGCCGATCTCGGCGCATCCCATATGGTGCCCCCCGGCCGCGTCGATCGCCTGCCGCGCTTCGTAGTCGACGGCTCCGATGTCACTTCGGTCCATGTTGTGCCCAAAGTAGCCGCGAGGATTCTGCTTCGTCGTCAGGCGGGCGACGACATCGATCTCCTTGGAGTTCTGCGGAAGGCTGTCCGCGTACCGCGCGAGTTCGGGCGAACAGTTGTGGACGAGGACCGGAGCGGCCCCGGCCAGCACGTGGTAGGTGTGGACGTCGGCGACGGTGAAGTTGTGGACGCGTTCGTGCGTGGTCCACTTCCTGATCGCGGTGACCCGGACGTGGGTTCCCGCGCCGGTGCGCAGCCACATGCCGGGCGTGAGCCTGTCGGCGGTGAGCCACGCGTGTTCGTCTTCGACCCAGAACGGATGGCCGTCGGTCGCCACCACCTGGCCGGTGGCCGCCCCCTTGTCTCCGTCGGTGTCGACGGTGACGCGGACCAGGTTCTTCTCGCCGTCGCCGAGGATCAGTCGCACGACCGGCTTGGCCGCGGTCTCACCGGTCTTCGGGTCGGCGGCGACGACCAGTTCGCCGAGGCCGACCTTTTCGATGGGCTTGACGGTGCCGTCGGCCATGAGAACGGGGGTGCCGGCGACGAAGCTGTTGCTGACCTTGCAGCTCGGCGCGTCGACACGGGGCCTGTCCGAGGCGGCCTTGGGCTTCGTCTTGGCCTTGGCCTTGGCGGCGAGGGCTTTGGCTCGCTCGGCGGTCTCGGCGGCGACCTTCTTCGCGTAGGCCTCCGCCGCCGCCTTGGCCGCCGCGGCCTTCTCGGCCGCGGCTCTGGCGGCCTTCGCCGCCGCCGCCTTGGCCGCCTCGGCGGCGCGTTCGGCGCCGCGCAGGATGGCCTTGGCCCACTTGATCTCCTCGAAGAAGGTGAAGACGGCCTTGCCGGCGCGCCAGATCGCCTCGGCGATCTTCTTGGCCTTGAAGATCTTGCCCCAGGGCAGTGCCCCGATCACGGCCATCACGCAGGCGCCGATGTCGCCCTTGAGGCAGTTCAGGACGTCGTTGATCCCCATGATCTCCATGAGGATCTGGCCGCCCGCCTCCAGGACGACGTCCAGCACGCTCTTGCTCTGCAGTTGCTGGGCCTTGGCGATCTCCTCGGGGCTGGGGCCGGGGACGGCCTCCTGGCCGGGCGCGGTCCCGCCGCCGGTGGGCCCGTTGTCGGGCGTCATCCCGGTGGGGTCGGTGTAGACGAGCGGGTTGTTGGAGGCGTAGGCGTAGGCGGAGGTCGCGGCGGTGCCGGTCGGTCTGGGGTCGGTGCTGCCGAAACGGCCGGTGCCGGGGTTGTAGTTGCGTTCCCGCAGGTAGTAGTTGCCGCCGCCGGTGGTGTCGTCCTGGTAGGCGCCGGTGAACCTCAGCGGGTTGTCCGGGGCCGCCGAGGCGCCCCGGTCGGGTGCGCCGGATCCGCTCTGCCCGGCGGCTCCGGCTCCTCGCGCCGGTGCGGCCGCGTCCCCCCGTCCGGCCTGGGCGCTCAGGGTGGTGCCGGTCCGGGGGTTGCCGAACGGGTCGTAGTCGTAGCCCGCCTCGACCTGACCGGTCGCCGAGACCATGTTGGCGATGCCGCCGAGCCAGTCGTGGGTGTAGACATGGGCGCCGCCTGAGGCGAGCAGGGCGAGCGGCTCGTCGTCGAGGCCGTAGGTGAAGCCCTGTCGCTCGACGACGGCTCCGTTGGAGCCGGTCGTGGTGTCCAGGGCGATCTGGGGCAGGGTGCCGTTGACGTCCCAGCTCCAACGCTGGACGGCCGAGACCGTGCGGCCCGCCCCGGCGCTGGTCGCCGACAGGCGCAGGCCGGTGGCGTCGTAGGCGAAGGCGGTCGTGTTGCCGTTGACGGTCGCCCTGGAAAGGCTGTTGTCGAGGTTGTACTCGAACCGGTCGGCGCCCGCGCGGACCTGGTTGCCGTTGACGTCGTAGGCGAAGTCGCGGGCGACGCTGGAGCCGGGCCGGGTCACGGTCTCCCGGATCAGCTGGTCGGCCTCGTCGTAGGCGTAGACGGTGGTGTCGTTGCCCGCGCTGCCGGTGCGTTTCTGGCTGAGCCGGTTGCCCATCAGGTCGTAGGCGTAGTCGATCCGCCCGGCCATCTGCGAGCCGGCGGCGCAGCTCGTGGCCGAGTAGCAGGCGGAGGTGACCCGGTCCGCCGTGTCATAGGCGTAGGACACCGACTCGCTGCGATCGCCCCGGGTGGTGACGACCTTGGTCGGGTTGCCGGCCTGGTCCAGGGTGAGGTCGAACGCCGAGACCGGGCCGGCGTCGCCGCGCGCGGTGGCGATGCCGGTCAGGCGTCCGGCGTCGTCGTAGACGCGCCTCTCGGTGAGGCCGGTGCCCTCCGGCAGGGTGGTGGTCGTGCGGCGTCCGGCCACGTCGTAGCCGAAGCGCCACTCCGCGCCGCCCTCGCCCGCGATCCCGCCGGTCACCCGCTGCTCGGTGAGGCGGCTGTCCGCGTCGTATCCGGCCGTCACCCTGGTGCCGTCGGGGTAGGTGCGGGAGGTGACGTTGCCGCGCTCGTCGTAGCCGTAGGAGAACGTCTCGTCCGCCTGTCCCGCCGTCCTGCGGGTGACACTGCGGATCTGGTCCTCGTCGTCGTAGACGACCTCCCGCACTCCGGTGGGGTCGCCGTAGGAGGTGGTGCGGTCCTTGGCGTCGTAGCCGAAGGTGTAGGCGGGCCCCTCCGAGCCCAGAGCGGTCCTGGTGCGTCGCCCCAGGATGTCATAGGCGTTGACGATGGTCCGCTTGAGCCGCTGTTCCGGGCTCACCCACTCGGGGCCGTTGATCGTGATCGCGGTCAGCGGGTTGCTCTCGGCGTCGTAGGTGACCTCGACCCGCCGCGCCAGCGGATCGGCCTTGGTGATGACGCGTCCGGCGTCGTCGTAGGCCATCCGGGTGTAGCGGCCCAGCGGGTCGCGCACCGACTCCACCAGCCCGTCGGTGCTGTAGGTGTAGACGGTCGAGCGGGCGGTGGGGTCGTTCGGGTTGTAGGGCGTCTCCGGGGTGTGCACCGTGGCCAGGAGGTTGTCCTCCCGGTAGGTCTGGTGGGTGGTGCGCCCCTTGGCGTCGGTGAGCGAGGTCGTCCGGTTGCTCGCGTCGTAGACGGCGACGGTGGTGTGCCCGAGCGGGTCGACGCTCTTGACCTGGTTGCCCGCCTGGTCGTACTCGTAGCGGGTGGTGAAGCGCGCCGGGTCGGCGCCCTCGACGTTGCCGCGCGGCTCGGTCACACTGGCGAGCAGCCCGTCGTCGTCGTAGGCCCAGGTGGTCACCCCGCCCTCGGCGTTGGTCTCCTTGATCCGGTTGCCGGCGGCGTCGTACTCGGTGCGGGTGCTCTTGCCCGCCGCGTCCTTGATCTCGGTCTGCCTGCCGCTGCGGTCGTAGCCCATGGTGGTCCTGCGGCCGAGCGTGTCGACGGTGGAGGTGACGTTGCCGTTGTTGTCCCGCCCGAACGCCGACTCCTTGCCCAGTTCGTCGGTCCTGTTCGTCGTGCGGTCCAGGGCGTCGACCTTGATGTCCCGGTCGGTGAACCCGCCGCCGGGGTAGGGGTGCCGCACCCGGATCGGGTTGTCGTCGGCGTCGTAGAAGTAGGTGGTGGTGAAGTCGGCGGGGTTGGCGCCCGGCTCGTTGCCGCGCGGCGAGGTGACCGTCTTCAGCAGGCCCTTGCCGTCGTAGCCGTAGGTGGTCGTCAGGGGGGACCGGGTGCGCAGGTGCACCTTCGACGACGCCTTCCGCCCCGCGTCGGTGTAGGTGTGGGAGGTGGTGCGCCGCGAGTCGTCGACCGTCTTGAGCAGCCCGTTGGCGAAGTACTCGTAGTCGGTGGTGGCGTCGGTCGGGGTCTGCCGCCGGACCAGCCTGCCGGTCTCGTCGAACCCGCTGCGCCACGCCCCGTTCTTGCCGGGCTCCAGCGTGCTGGTCAGCCGGTCCTGCGCGTCGTAGGCGTAGCGGGTGGTGTAGGCCGCCCGGTTGCCGCCGGTCACGGTGCCGCGCGGGTCGACGGAGGCGACCCTGCGCCCGGTGGCGTCGTAGACGACCTCGCCGCGCCGTCCGGCGGGGGAGACGGAGGCCTTGATCAGACCCGCGTTCGGGCCGCCCTGGGGCAGGTACTCGAACCGGGTCACCTTGCCCCGCTGGTCGGTGGTCGAGGTGCGCAACCCGCGGGAGTCGTAGGTGTGCGTGATGTCGTGGCCCTCCGGGTCCACACTGCGCACCAGCTCGTTGAACTCGTTGTAGGTGTCCTTCCACACCTGCCCGTTGGCGTCGGTGTGCGTGGTCGGGTTGTTGCGCTCGTCGAACTCGGTCCTCTCGGAGAAACCGAGAGGCTGGGGCGCCTTCGTCTGCAGGCGGTTGCCGTTGGCGTCGAAGGTCGCCTCGTGCTGGTGCTGCTTGCCGTTGACCACCAGGTCGCGGTTGAGGTCCCGGTCGTAGCGGTGGTTGTCGGAGTCGCCGGTGCCACGCTGGGAGTAGACCAGCGAGTTGCCCCGGTAGCCGTCCCAGAGCACGACCCCGTCGGGGTCGGTCGTGGTGGCCTCCTGCTTGGCGGCGTCCCAGGCGAAGGTCGTCTGCCTGCCCAGGCCGTCACGCTGGGCGGTCACCCGCCCGTCGTCGCCGTAGTCGTTGGAGACGATCGCCACGTTGTGCGGGTCGACCACCTGGGCCAGCAGGGTGGTGGCGTGGTAGCGGTACTTCCAGGTGAAGCCGCGGGCGTCGATCACCGACGACAGGAGTCCGGCGGTGTAGAAGTAGTTCACGTTCCGGCCGTCGGGCAGTTTGATCTCCCGGATCAGGCCGCCTTCGATCCTGACCTCGGCCACCCGGCCCGAGGCGTCGGTGATGTTCACGCCGAGGCCCTCGTAGGCCAGCCGCACGCCGACCCCGCGCGCGTTGCGGATCGAGGTCAGCCGCCCCTGGGAGTCGAAGGCGTAGCGCACCTGCCGGGGAGTGGTCAGCTCCCACCCGCCGTCGGTCCTGCGCAGCGTGGAGCGCACCCCGGGCGGTCGCCTGTACGCGCCGTCGGTGAGGGGGGTGTACCTGGCCTGCGCGCCGTCCTCGGCGCGCACCGCCGCGACGCCGTCCTCGCCTGCGGTCACCCGCATGTCGTAGGACCAGGCCCAGCCGGGACCGAGCGGGCTCGCTCCCCGGTTCATCGACGAGTAGGTGCGGGAGGTGGCGAACCGCGGCCCGAACGAGGCCATGGTGAGGTCCTGCTCGGTCCGGACGTACGCGCCGGTCCCGGTGTTGACCCCCAGTCCGCGCGAGGCCTGCCCGGCCGCGGTCAGTGCCAGCGCGTTGCCGCATCCGCAGCCCGACGCCTGCTCGTTCGGGATCGGCGGCGGGTCGATGGTGTGCCGGGGAACCGCCTGGTCGGACGGCGCGGAGACGACCTCGCGGCCGTCGCCGTAGACCGCCGCGACGGTGACGAAGTACTGCCTGCGGGTGTCCAGGATCCAGCCGTCGGCCGAGCCGAAGGACCGGCAGAAGTCACTTGCGCCGCCGCAGTACGACGTCCCCAGGTCCTGCCGGGTGACGAGTGTGGAGGTCTGCTCGGTCTGCGACTCGGCGTCGTACAGCCGCACCCGCGCGGCCGTCCACGACGGGTCCGCCTGACCGGTGTCGAAGTAGGTCACCAGCGAGGTGTCGCCCAGGACGTAGCCGGGCCGCAGCGACAGGTCGGCGAATCCGTCGTCCACCGCCGCCTTCCTCGCGGCCTTTCCGGTCAGGGAGGACCAGCGCTCCCCGTCCACTTCGACCGGCCTGCCCTCCGCCTTGGCGCCCAGGGGAACCACCGGAGGTCGTTCGTTCGGTTCGACGGCTCTGTCGGGGCGTGTTTCCGGCGGCAGCGGCCGGTTGACCGGCCCGGTCCCCGCCTTCACCCGCGGCACGGGTGGCGACGCCGCGGCGGCCGGAGGCGGGTCAGGCACCGCCAGAAACGACGCCGCCAGCGTTGTGACGAGCAGTGGAATCAGAATTCGGGCATGACGAAATCGACTGATGGCGAGCATTGCTCAAACCTCCCCCGTGGAGGGACCTGCAGCGAATGAATCAGCTATCCAGGTGCGCATCCGAGGAAAGCAGTCGACATCGGACATTGCAAGACTTATGTATCGCCGATGGCGTTTCGTTATAAAGACTGAATCTTTCTAAATTATTTCACTCCCGAGCTTGTGAAGTGCGGAAAAATAGCCGATGAGCTGGGTTGATGATGAATTTGCATCGTTCCGAAAACCGTCTAGAGGTGGGGTTCTGTGCGGACGGTTCCTGTGGGTTCATGTGAGCAGTGTGGCGTGGCCGTCTTTCGTGGCCGCCGGACACGGGACGCCGCGCGAAGTCCGATTCGGGAAGTGTCCGGTCGTTTCATGGAGGCCGGAAACAATGATCTTTCTTGGAGCCGTGCGCGGTACGGTGTGACGTGTGGAACAGTCATCCGGCTTTTAGGGAAACGCCCGGTTCCGGCTTTCTCGCTTCCGCTTCTCACGGCAGGCACAGGCATGACGAAGCAAGGCGGGGCCGTGTGCGCCGCTCCGCCTCGGTTCGTGTGGTGCGCCCGTTCTCAGGTCGCCAGGGCCAGGCGGCGCTGGTGGAAGTTCTCCACTTCGCTCATGTCGGGGTAGCGCCTCATGAGGATCTCGTCGAGGTGCGCCGCGCGGGAGCGGATGGGGGCGGTCATGCGTGGTGATTCCAGGCCTTGCGCGCCCATCGCGATGGCCTCCTCCGGGGAGCCGAGCTGAGCCAGGGCGATACCCAGGTAGATCCGGGTGAGGGCTTCACTGCTCGGAACCCGGCTCTCGGCAGGCTTCGCCTCGTACGCGGCGATGGCGATCTCCGACTGCTTCCGGGACCGGTCGAAGTCACCCAGGGAGAGCCACGCCAAGGCGGAGTAACTGGGGATCGTCTGGGCGGCGGCCGAAGCCCCGGCATCGGTGCCGAACCGTCCGGGCATGCTGCCCGGCAGCCGCTCGTAGGTCTCCTCGGCCGCCCGCAGCAGTGACTCGCACTCCGCGCGTTGCTTGAGTTGTGCGTTGGCCCTGGCCGCCTGGGTGTTCAACCGTACGGCCAGGATGTGGCGGCCCGGCACTCTGGCCAGACCTTTCCGTGCGGCCGACAACGCGTGGTCCGGCTGCTTGTCCTGGATCGCGATGGACGCCAGGGCGTTGGCCGCGTGCGCGTACAGCTCGTCGTGCCCGGCCTGGTCGGCGTGCTCGAAGGCGTCGATGGCGTAGGCGCGGGCGGCGGCGGGGTTGCCCAGCTCGTGGGTCAGCCAGGCGAGTTCCTGCGAGAGCCAACCGGCGTACACGAACAGCTCGCAGCCCTCCTTCAAGGTGTGTGGGCTGCGGATGAGCTGGTCCACGCGTTGCCGGTAGGCGCGAGCCACCGTGAACACGTCGGCGGGTGAACTCCGGTTGACGTTCGTGGCGATATCGGTGACCACGGCCTCAAGATGTTCGAGGGTGGCTCGGCCGACGGCGGTCTGGCTGGCTCGGCGGGTGAACTCCATGGCCTCGTCGGCGGCGTCGCCCAGGACCCGGCCCATGGCGGCGGCCAGCCCCACTCTCAGCACGTCACGGCGGTTCGTGGGATCACCTTCTCCCTCGTCTCCAGACGTCCGGCCCTCATTGTCCGCCGTGCCGTCGTAGGGGCTCAATGTCCCCGCCGGTGCGAACAGGATGGCCTCGGGGATGCCCGTCGCCCGGCTGTACAGCAACCGGTAACGCTCGCTCGGCATCGTGATCTCGCCGGACTCCCAGCGGCGGATCGTGCGCACCAGCGAGGTGTGGTCGGGCAGGTCACGGCTGCCGTCCCCGGCCGCCGCGCGCAGCCGTCGCGCCATGGTGTGCACGTCCCAGCCCATGTTCCTGCGCTCGGCCCGCACCCGCACCGCCCACCCGGGCTTCGCGTCGTCTTTGGGCGTCATCGCCACCTCCGTCACCCCCGAACCCGTAAGGACATCCGGCACACCGATTGTCACTCTCCGGAGTCAGTCGTGTGCGATCTTTTCAGGGGCAGGGTCGTCGCTGTCCGGAAACGGCCACCTCCCGTGACCGCACCGACGGGTCCTAACGCCGTTTCATGTGGCGCACCAGAAGCGCGCCGCCCGCCAGGAGGCCCGACGCGAAGAGGTTGGAGCCCACGGCCGCCATCGGGATCTTCTCGTCCGCGATCCAGGACCACAGGGTGAAGCCGCCGAGCGCGAGCGCGCCCAGCAGCGCCAGCCCGGCGATGACGCGTGAGTACAGCACGCGCACGCCCCAGTTGGCCAGGGTCGACAGCGATCGGCCTCCCCGGCCGGATCGAGGCTCACGGCCCAGCCGCCGTCGGGCCTGCGGCCCTTCTGGACTCTGGCCAGGAGGTCACGGAGAGGCTCTCCCTGCCGGAGACCACGGGGGGGCGCGGCGGACAGGGCGTAGAGCAGGTCGGCGCACTTGAAGGTGTTGTCCCACTCGGTGGCGAGGCGCGCGGTCAGCCTCGAGCGGTCCGGGTCGGAGTCGGCGAGCGTGTGCTCAGCCTCCGAGCGTTCGCCGATGTACTTGAGCAGTCCCTCGATGAACTTGATCCTGTCGTGGCTCGGGGGGCTCCGCGACAGCACGAGGAGAGCGGCCGCGGTCCCGTGGAGGCCCCGGTGATTGATGCTGTACGGGTTCATGTACCGGCCCGCGGCGTAACATCCCTCGGGCAGCCCCTGGGCCTGGGCGCCGTTCTCCAGTAGGTCGAGGAACTGCTCCTCGATCTTCTCCATCGCGGCGCCGAGCACGGCGTGTTCGACGGAGACGTAGTAGACGTCAGCGGGCAGGCGAACGGCCGGCGGCTAGCTCTTCATCTCGGGAGCAGGATCGACTCGATGGTCCGCCGTGTGACGTCTGGGGAGCCTGAGAGGAGATAGTCCCATTCGTCGTCACGCCCGACGATCTTAGCCCACTCCCGCCGGTAGTACTGGGAGGGCTCGGCGTCGCGACCGGTGAAGCAGGAGCCTGACGTGTGACCCATCAGGAGATACGGGTTGGAGTCCTCGGAGCCGGCCATCCAGGTCAAGGCCTGCCCCAGCCCGGAGTGGGCCACGTGCCCCGGCGGCGTGGACAGGGGGAGGTGGCCCGCTGCGATGTGGAGGTGGGCGTGCTCGACGCACGCCGACTGACGCTCCTCCGAGATGTCGGCGCCGCCGTGCTCCCAGTAGGTGAGATCGCCGCCCAGCCGCTCGCCGAGGAACTCCAGGACCTCCTCGACGAACTCCACGAAGTGGCGGCCGTCGTCGGGGCGCATGGCGCTCGCCCGGAGGCTCGGATCATGGCTGATCGGAGAGAGGAGGACGTATCCCACGGTGAGCCCGCCCAGGCCCGGCAGCAACAGGCCCCGGCGGGGATCGAGCCACAGCGGTCTGTCCGTCCAGGAGATGTCCGCGGTGCCGGACGCGGTCAGACACAGAAAACACCCGTCAACTGGCATGTGCTCTAATCTTCTCCAGCCGCGTGACCGCCGAATGGAAAACGGGTTCGAACCCGGCTGCTCCACGGTCGCTGGCCTGGATGCTGGGCTCGGTGATGAATCCGGAGTTGTCAACGACAAGGTCGAACAAATCGGTGTCGGGCCCGAACTCTATGCCTTTCCTGAGCATGGCCTCGGAGAGGTCCAGCCCCACGACCTTTCCCTCGACGCCGACCGATCTCGCGGCGGCGAAGGTGGAGAATCCGGTGCCCGCCCCGACGTCCAGAACCCGGTCGCCGTCTTCGAGTCCGGCCCAGGCGACGAAGTCGGCCGCGAGCTCCGCGTGCCACTCGCTGCGCGAATAACTGTCCGCGCGCTGATGAAAGGCATGCGCGATTTGTGAGTGCATGTCTGATTCCGTGAGTGATTCCCGTCCTGTGTCGGACGGTGCGGAAGACGCAATGCCAGCATCTCATGGATTTCGTCGACAAGCGCTGGGGCGTTGAAACATTCTTTTTAGTGATTCGTACAAAACCAGATATTTCGGTAAGGGCTTTCCTGGAGTTCCCCTGCTTTCCCGGAGTCGGGTCCCGCGGGTCTCCAAGGGAGAGGGCAGGTCCGAACGCGGACACGACGCGAACCCCGCGACCGGTCCCACGGGAGGCGGCCGTCACCCCTCAGGCGGGCGAGACGTCCGGCGTGTCCGGCGCCGCCGCCGGTTGTCATCCTCCGTGACCGGCCGCGTCCGCCCTCTACTGGCGTCGGCGGATTCGGCGAGTCGGAGGTGGACACGCGCGGTGGACGAGCAGACGGCGGGCAACGTGGCGGCGGGGCGGGAGCTGGCCCGGCGGCTGCCCTGGTGGACGGTCTGGTACGGCGAGCACACCCGCAGGTTCTGGGCCGTGCCCAGGGCCGGACACCTGTCGGCGGCCCCCCACCTCGAGGCGGCGACGCCGCAGGAGCTGGAACACGCGGCCAGGCGCGCCGAACACGCCGCCGCCGAGCGGGAAAGCCCTCCCCGGGGCGCGTCGCCGTACGGGGAGCCGTTCTACGGGGAGCCGTTCTACGGGGAGTCGTCGCACGTGAGCCCGACGCGCGGTGACGCGCGGCACGACGGAGCACCCGCCGGGGAGGCCGCCCCTTTCTGCCGGGAGGCGCGGGGCGGGCCACCGGGAACCGGGAACCCGCCGGGCCGCGCCCTCAGGGCGCCCATGGCTCCAGGAGCGTCCCGATGAGCGCGGAGAGGGCCCTCGGCGACCTGCGCCGCGAACTGCACGCCCTGGGAGCGCCGACCGAGGACCGCGACGTGTTCTGGATGCGCTCCGGGGACCCCATGCTCAGCCTCGCGCCCGGACTGGTCGTCTGGGTCGGGCCGGAGTGGTTCCGCTGGATCGGCGAGCACTGCAGATGGTGCTACCACACCATCACCGACCCGGCCGGAGCCGCCCGCCTGATCCACAGGATCTACGAGCACCCCCGGGAAGAGCCTCCGGAAGGGGACAACGTGTCGCCGCGGTGACCCCGGGCCCGCCGGTCGAGCGTGGCCAGGAGCCCTGAACGCCGAGGGGGGCACCGCCGCCGCCACCGCGTTGAGCGACTTCTCCCTCAGGCCCGGAGGAACTCGGTGATCGGCTCGGCCTGGCCGAAGACGGCGTGACCGACCTCGGGGAGCAGGTTGACGGTCGAGTGCGGGACGCACTCACGGACGCGCCGCGCGGTCTGGTGGGAGTCGAACATGGCGTCACGGTCACCGACGATGACGAGCATGGGCATGGTGAGGCCGCGCAACGCGTCGTCGGGAAACACCGGGAGCCTCTCCCTGCGCGGGTTGAAGTGCGTGAACGTCAGGACGACGGCGTCGAGCGCCTGCCGGTCCCTCTCCCCGTCCAGTCCTGCGACGGCCATCGCCGACTCGCGCAGTCCGCCGCGCCGGAACGGACGGGTCAGCAGGGCCTTGAGGATCCAGCCGACCTTCTGTCGTCCCACGCCGCCGGGGCACGTCAGGGCCAGGCGGGTCACTTGTTCCGGACGGCGGATGGCGTAGTCCAGGGCCATCCAGCCGCCGAGGGAGGTGGCGACGAACGCGGCGTCGGTGACCCCGAGCCCTTCCAGCACGTCGTCCAGCCAGAGTGACACGGCGTCGGAGTCCAGGGCGGGGCGCGAGGGCGCGCTCAGGCCCGGCTCGCCGACGAGGTCGACGGCGTAGGTGCGGAAGTGCCGAGACCAGGTGGCGATGTCCCCTCGCCACATCGACGCGTTCGCGCCCGAGCCGTGCAGCAGCACCAGGGGAGGCGCGTCCCGCGGGCCGGAGACGAGGACGAAGGTCTCGCCCTCGCGGGTCGGCACCCGTACGCGCTCGGCGGGAACCGGCCAGGCGTCCAGCGCCTGCCGGTAGTGGTCGAGGAGCTCGCGTCCACCGGCCTCGGACTTGTAGATCATGGTCATGACGCCTGCACCGCCACCGTGTCCTGTTTCGACGTGGCCATCGGGACCACCTCCTTGGCGACAGTGAAGGCCTTGTCACCGTGTCAAGGTCAACACGGTGACCGTTCGCGCCGCGGTCCGCCTCCAGCAGGCCCTGACCGATCCCTGCACCGGGATCCGGCGTCTCACACCGGCCGGTGTCGAGGACGAGAAAACATCATGGCCAGGACACCTTCTCCGGCATGCCGTGATCCGGCGCGGCGAAGTCGCGCAGGGTTTCGGGGTTCTCCGGATCCACGCGCCGTTCCGACAGACGGAGGAGGGGGCGGGACCGCAGGATCGCCGACCTGGCCGGAGCCGCCCGCCTGATCCGCCGGATCCACGAGCACCCTCGCGAGGAGCCCCTGAGGAGCGCCGTCGCGCCGCAGTGATCTCCCGGCGGAGGGCTCACGCGTCGTCACGGATCGGAACGGTCAGGCTCGTCCGCGAGCCCCCGGGCAAGCCAGGAAAGCAGGGTGAATCTGATCTGCTGCCACCGCTTTCTGAGGTTCATGAGCCTGCCGACCACGAAGGAGATCAGGAGCAGGACGGCCGCGGTGCGCAGGGCGGACCTGAAGAACGCCTTCGGCGCCTGGGTGACGTCGTCTTCATATGCGCTTCGCGTCCTCTTTCTTATATGGCACGTCAGGATGCGCAGCGGCAGATTCCGCTCGTGCTGTTCGAGCTGCTTTTCTTCGGCGACGAAGACAGGTCTTGCGATTCGGATGAATTTTTGCCAGTGGGGCCTTACCTTGTCGGCGACACCGGTGGTTCTCGCGGCATTCTTGGGAGGATGTGCGCTGAGAAGGCGGACGATCGAGTTTGAAAGCGTGCGGGCCGTGTCCTTTCCGCTCCGCTTGGCGTAGATGCCTTTCATCAGGTCGCCGTCGCACTGCAACAGGTCGGCGAGGTTCTTCGTCATCTCCTCACGGCTGTGATCCTCCGCGTCAAGGATGGCCTGGTGGAGCCTCCTCTCCGTGTCCTCCCGTGTCTCGTCGTCGAGGTCGAAGAGGCACAGCAGATGGTGGGCGGCGTCAAGTCGCCCCCAGACGAAGTCCGAAGCACGCCAGTCCCTGTCGATGAAGGCGCCGAAGTGCTGGAAGCGGATGCCGTAGAGCTTCTGGTCGCCCATGTCGGCGAATCGGTCCTCGTTGAACAGCGGACTGGTCGAGTCCGGTCCGAGCCGCAGGAATTTGAACTTCGGCGACAGCTGCCTGACGACTTTCTCGGGCGGGGCGAACGCCTGGGTGACGACCTCGAGGGCGAGGCAGGCGGACACGACCTGCTCCGGTGTCTCCCAGTGGAGTTCGAGATCGGCCTTCCTCATGGTCTCCAGATAGGACTCGCTCGCTTCGGTCACGAGCTTTCCCAGCGTCTTTGGAATCCTCATTTCCATGGACAGCTTATTGAGCTTCACGGCCGCCTCCGTGTAGGAGTTCGTCGGCGCCACTCTGTGACGAAGCTGGCTCCAGGCGGCGTCCAGCACGGCGATCGCGTCGCGCAGCAGCTTGCTGACCGTCAACGCGCCTTCGATCAGGATTTTCCGACGGGCGAGGTTCTCCGAGGCCTTGAGCTGCTCGTGGAGATGGCTGCTGAGCGTCTGGAGGACTCGTTCCGCCGTGACGATCCCCCAACCCCACTCGGCCAGATTCGGTTTGCAGATTTCGCTCGGGGAGCTCGGGCACCAGTTGAGGGGGATTCTGCTGAAGATGTCCCTGATCTCTTCGGCCTGTGCCTCGGGTGTGGAGGCGAGGGAGGTCACGGAGCCGGTGTCGGCCGACCGCTGGTAGCTCTCCCAGATCATGGATTCGACGCGATTACGGCGATATTCCTCGAAAAGACCGTGCGCCGCGCTCAGGAGGGTGCTGCTCAAGCCCTTGTCTTCTCTCATCCGGCCGAACAGGTCCAGATGTTTGTCGCGGACGCCTCTGCTCAGCTGGCTGAACAGGGTTTCGGTGCCGGAGCGGAGGTTCGCCTCCTGGGGATACTGGATCGCGTTCAGCAGGGTGGTGAGCCATGAGATCTCCTCCCCTTCCTGATGCGCGGTGCTTTCCTGCTCCATCTTTCCTGCGGAGGGGACGATGTAGATGACCACCCGTTCTACCGGTTTGTCGATCTCACGTTTGGTGATTTCCTCGAGAACCGGCTCGAAGGGGGCGTTGTTGAGCACGCCGCCGTCGATCACACAGCTCGCCGGATAGCCGGAGTGAGGCCTCGGAAGATGGCGATACTCCATCAGGGGGTACTCGCTGACGGGCGGGAAGGCCACCGGGTAGCTGGCGGTCGCGCACGCCGCCTGCGCCAGCGCGTTGTTGTTCTCTCTGTGGAAGTCGTTTTTGCTGGGATTTATTTCGAGGTGCCAGCCTCCTTTTATTTGCTTGTAGGTGACAGCGGACCGATCATGCTGGAAGCGGTAGACGCGGCGGTGGTCGCGAATGTCGAAATGATTCCCAAAACTGTCCTTGAAGGGGCGAGACTTCCCGTCGAGGGCGGTTGCGGTCACGAAGAGGGTGATCGGCTCCTGCAGAGAGAGGGCGCCGTCGTTGATGTCGTTGAGTGCGATCTCAGCTAGTTCGCGAAGTCTCTTGCCGCTGAGCACACTGTTTTGATAGGTGGGTTTCGTGGGCGGTGAACCCACCAGGCTGTTCAGCGCCGCCGAATCCCGCCAGAGCTTACGCAGGCCGGTCAAGGCCGTGCCCCGGCCGATCGCGGTGGCCAGCAGCATGCCGTTCAGGCCTCCCGCCGAGGTTCCCGAGATGACGTCGATCGTCACCGACGCCTTGGCGTTGCTCGCGAGCTCTTTCCAGATTTCGAAGACGGGGGCCTCGTTCTCCGGCACGGGCTCCGGGGAGCCGCTGCCGGACGCGCGGCGCAGCAGGTCGAGTTCGTGGGCGACGCCGCCCATCCAGACGGCGAGGCTGACGCCGCCGTTGAGCACGAGCGCGAGCCGGATGTCTTTATTGGGCCTGCCCTCAGGGGAGGCCTCGGCCGTATCCACCATGGGGGCAGGCTATGGCGGCCCGGGTAACATAATATAGTGCGAATCAGTAGATCCATTGTTAAATGATATAAATGTTGATATCGTCCATGACGGCAATTGATTTAGGTTGTTTTGTCTCTCGTGATGGTTTGGTAGTGATGTTCGCAGGATTCGGCCTGTTGTCGACGACCGCCGAGGTAAATGTGCGATCCGGACATTCCCGGTTCGGGTGATGTCCGGTTTCTGAGGCCGCCCCCGCTTCGGCGGGGCTAAGCTGACCCGCTACTGGAAACTCCCACGATTCGGCTGACGGAGGGAACGGGGTGGCGTGAAGCCGACGTTGGCGGCCGAGGAGTTGCGGCGCACCTCACCCACTACCTGACCACGACCTACCTGACCACGACGTTCGCCCTGGCCGAGCAGCCGGTCAGGATCTCGCTGGTGTACCGGTACCGGCACGTGGTGGTCGACGAAGCCCAGGACCTCAACCCGGCGCACTGGAAGATGCTCAGGACCATGGTCCGCCTCGGCCCCGACGACATCTTCCTCGTGGGAGACACCCACCAGCGCATCTACGACAACCACGTCTCGCTCGGCAGCCTCGGCGTCAACATCCGGGGCCGCTCCTCCAGGCTGACGCTGTGCTACCGCAGCACCCGCGAGATCCTCAGGCGATGATGACCGGGGAGACCTACGGCGACATGGACGACGGCTCGGACACCCTGACCGGCTACCGGTCGGTGCTGCGCGGCTCGCTTCCCTCCTTCAGGGGCCTGGGGTCCTGGGAGGCCGAGCGGGACGCGATCGCCGAGCAGATCCTCGCCTGGAACGACCTGCCGCTGTCGGCCGTCGCCGTCTGTGTGCCGACCCGCGACATGGTGACCGAGGTCGCCTACCGGCTGGCGCAGAAGGGCGTCCACGTCGGCCTGATCGGACATGGCGGTCTCAGTCGACGAGTGCGCCCGCGGACAGATTGGCGATTGTTCCGGTCATGGCTCCAGCTCGGTCCGAAGCCAGGAACGCGGCCGTCTCTGCGATTTCAGAGAGCTTGGGCAGCCTCTTCAGAAGCGTCCCCTGCGCCATCCCCCCGCCTTCGAGCAATTCCTGGACCGATTGCCCGGCCGCTGCCGCGGTTTGCTTGAAGAGGTCCTTGGTGTAGGAACCCGCTGCCGGCGCATCGACGACAGCGTGTGGACGGATGCCGATCACCCGGATGTTGCTGGGCGCCAGCTCCGCGGCCAGAACCCGTGAGAAGGCCTCCTTGCCGGCCGAGCTCACGCTGTGCCCCAAGATGCCGCCCACAGCCAGCTTGGAACCCGGCTCGGACAAGGTCAGGATGACGCCGGGACGCTCGCGACCCATGTGCCGCGCCACAGCCTTGCTCGTGATGAACAGCGTCCGCAGAAAGCCGTCAACCGGCCGCATGAACTCCTCCAGCGAGAGATCCGCCAGCGAAGTCCCCTGGTCGTGCATGACACTCACGGCGTTGAGGGCGATGTCGATGCCGCCGGCCGTCGCCGCGATCGCGTCGGCGTGCTTTTCGACCGCCTGTTGATCGAGAACGTCAACCTGCGCGGTCTCGACTGTTCCGCCCGCGGCGGTGATGTCACGCGCCACGGCGTCGAGCTTCGCCTGCGTCCGCCCGGCGATGAAGACCTTCGCGCCTTCCCGGGCGAACACCCGTGCGACTGCGCCGCCGATGGCGCCCCCGCCTCCATAGATCACAGCGTTCTTGCCGCCAAGCAGCGATCCAGTCATATGTGTCCCCCAAAGGTGACTGATTCTTTCGAGTCATTAGGCAGGCTCGACGGTCACACCGCCGCCGCCGCTGCGGGTTCTGCCGCGTCCGCAACCACCGGAGGCTTCAGGAAGCCGGCGGCCCAGACGACCGGGATGGAGATCACCGCGATGATCAGGCCGGTGATCACCGCAGACGAGGCGGCGAAGGCGCCGATCGCCACGCCACCGGCATACGGGTCCGGCGCGATGCCTGCGTTGGCCGCGGAGACCGGCGGTGAGGACGTCGGCTGTCCGCCCGGGCCGGCCAGGCTCACCACGCGGTGCTGCGTCGAGGGCGCCATGCCCACGGCCTGTTGGTCAGTCGTGTTTCTGACGCTGGATCTGTTCTGCGATGCGCTTGATGCGGTTCAGTCGCGCGTCCCAGGTCCTGCCGACTTCACTCAGTTGCCGGACGGCGCGGGCGAGCTGCGTCTCGTCGACTTCGTAGCGCCGCTCGCGGCCCATCGGTGTCGCGTGCACGAGGCCTGCGCGATCGAGGACCCCCAGGTGCTTGGTGACCGCCTGGCGCGAGATCGGGAGACGATCGCTCAGGCTGGTCGGTGTGCCGACTCCTTCCGCGAGCAGCAGGTCGAGCAGGCGGCGCCTGATCGGGTCGCCGATCGCCGACCAGAGTTCGTCGTCGACGGCGACGGTCATCGCGCCACCACGGAAGGGGCGTAGCTCCGCAGTCTGGGCAGGAACGTGTCCCAGCCGCGCTCGTGGTCGTGGAAGGCCTCCTCGAGCACAGCGGCCTCCCAGCCCTTCTCCCGCCAGTCGCTCTCAGTCAGGCGCAGAATCGTGCCGTCACCGGAGGGCTTGAGCTCGAAGGTGACCAGGAGAGAGTTGTCCGCATCGGGCAGCTGACCATCAGGGGAGATCCAGCGGAACGCGAACCTGCGGGGCGGGTCCACGTCGACCACCGTGATCAGTTGAACCCCGGCGCGGTCGCCCCACACCAGTTCGCCGACCGCGCCCGGCGCACGCTCGAACGACGCGTCATCGGACCACCACATCTTGATGTGCTCGGGACGACTCACCACATCGAACACGATCTCCGGTGCCGCGTCGATATGGATCTCGCGCTCCAACTTTCCGAACTCCACCACGGACCTCCAATAAGCAACCATCGGTTGCGTATGACTCTAGTGGTCGCATCGGCGATCCGCAACCTTATGTTGCGTAACGACCGTGAGGCCGGCACAGGGAAGCCCTTGACCAGGCGCCGGCGACCTTCGATTGACGAAAGGCGTCCTGCGATGAGCCGTAGGGATCAGAACACGCCCGGGTGCTCCACCACGCCGACCTGGACCGCCCGGCCATCCGAGAGATCGCTGATCCCCTCTTGAGGCGTAGCGGCACGGTGTGGAGACTCGACCGGTGACGCATGAGGCTGCACCCACGACCCCGAGGGCGGAATGCCGACGCCCTCGAACATCGTGCCCGCGCGGGTGGGGCGCCCCGCGCTCCCGGGTGCCTTCAACGGGGACGGGCCCCGCGGGCCTGGGGGGAGACGGCGGTGGTGAGCAGGTGGGCGAAGACGTCGCTGAAGGCGTGCAGCAGGGCCGGAACGTGGGCGTCCGCGCGGGACGCGGCGGCGAACACGAGGCTCCACTGATCGGCGACGGCGTGGCGGGTTGCCTCCGTGTCGTGGCAGGTCGTGCTCATGAGGGTTCCCCGTGAGAGGTCCAGACGACGGCGGAGTTCCGCCTCGCGCGCGGCGTTCCCCCGCGCGAGCAGCCGGGTGATCCGCGCCCTGGCCATCGGCCACAGCAGGGTGGGCATCGTCGCCACCAGGGTCTCGGCGGCCTCACGCGCCGCGGTCTCCCGGACCGGATGCCGTCCTCGCTTTCCCACGGGCCTTCCTGCCGGGAGCGGCGCCGTTCCGTCCGGTGGGAGCGCGACGGGGAGCGCGGGGGCCCACAGCGGGTAGGGGCGTCGGGCCAGCCGGTTGACGGCGATGAGCACGGCGGTGGTGACGGTCACGGCGGCCATGAGGATGAGCAGCTGCCAGGGGGTGCGCAGCAGGCCCAGGGCGACGATGAGGGTGGTCGCCCCGCCCGGCGGATGGGTGGTGTCGGTCAGCAGCATCCCGGCCGAGGTCAGAGCGAGGGCGATGGCGACCGCGGCGACTCTGCGCCCGTCGGGGTGGGACAGGTTGGGGGCGACGCGGGTGAGGCCGGTGACCACGAGTGCGACGTACCCCGAGGCCGAGCTGACCAGATGGCCGACCAGGGTGTTGCGCGGGCTGGCCGCCGGAGTCGAGGCCGCGGTCAGGGCCAGGTAGACCGTGGGGCCCAGTGAGGGGAAGACGAACGGCTGGCCGAGCAGCCAGGCGATCACGGCGGGTACGGCGACGCAGACGCCCGCCTGGACCGCCGTGCCGACGGCGTGGCGGCCGCGCCCCTCCCCCCGGAGGGGAAGGGCGCGGGCAGTGAGAGGGGAGGCGGACATGGGTCAGCGTGTCCCGTTGCGGCCCGCGAACGTGGAGCGGGAGCGGTAGACGACGTAGGGGCGCACGAGATAGCCCAGCGGGACGGCGAAGGCGTGGACCAACCTGCTGAAGGGCCACAGCGCGAACAGGGCCATGCCGAACAGCGTGTGCACCTGGAACAGGAAGGGGGCGTTCGCCATGGCGGGCACGTCGGGCTCCAGCTCGAACAGGCTGCGGAACCACACCGAGACGCCGAGACGGTAGTCGTAGGTGCCGGTGGTGGATCCGAGCAGGGTGGCCGCCAGCCCGGCGAGCAGGACGGTGGCCAGTACCGGATAGACGAGACGGTCACTGCGCAGTGAGGCCAGCCGTACGGCCCTGGTCCGCAGCCTGCGCCACAGCAGGACGGTGAGTCCGGCGACGGCGGCGATCCCGGCGAGGCCGCCGACGACCAGCGCGTTGGCGCGGTAGAGGGACTCGGTGATGTGCATGTCCTCGGTCAGCTGTTCCGGCACCAGCAGCCCGACGACGTGACCGGCGATGACGAAGAGCAGGCCGTAGTGGAAGAGCGGCCCCGCGACGCGCAGCAGGCGGCTCTCGTGCAGCTGGCTCGAACGGGTGGTCATCCCGAAGCGGTCGTAGTGGTGGCGCCAGAGGCTGCCCGCGACGAACAGGACGAGGACGAGGTAGGGCAGGACGCCCCACAGCGCGATCTGCAGATGTCTCACCGGCGGGCTCCCTGACGGCTCGGCTGGGGGACCAGGGGATAGGGGTCGATGCCCACGCTTTCCGAGGGCGGTCCCGCCGCCGTCTCCGCGGCGGCCCGCCGTTCCCGCGCGGTCGCCGCGGGCAAGGTGGCCCGCACGGCGTCGACCACGTCGGCGTAGGGACTGCGGTGCTTGCGCAGGGCGGTCGCCAGCAGGTCCAGGGCCGCCCGGTGCTCCCGGAGAAGGCGTTCGCCCTGGTCGGGGCAGCGGGCGGCGAACTCCAGCATCAGCGGCAGGAAGTCGGGCAGCTCCGCGTCGTCGGGCCGCCAGCCGCAGCTCCGGTAGAGCGCCTTGATGCCCGCCAGGGAGGCGCCGCGCCTTCGGGTGTCGCCGTCGGTGTAGTAGGTCAGGTGCAGCGTACGGCGGCCGCTGCGGTCGAAGGTCGCGACGTATCGCCCCGCGAGGTCGAGCGGGTCCTCGAAGGCCGCGTGGTCGCAGAACAGCAGGAGGGAACGCGTCTCGGGTCCGGAGAGCGGGGCGAGGGCCCGCCGCACGAGGTCCAGGCGTCGCGGCCAGTCGGGGCCCGGATAGGCGAGCAGCAGGGAGGCGGCCTGGCGGACGACGACGCGGCTCATCGGGCCTCCCCCCGGCGCGGCGGGAACAGGCCGTCCGGCAGGCCTTTGCCGTCCCAGCCGAACAGGTTGACCCGCCCGCGCAGGCGGTCGTCGCCGTCGTGGGGGAGCGGGGAGGCGTGGAAGGCGTCCATGCCCGCTCCCATGCCCGTTCCCATGTCCACTCCCATGTCCGTTCCCACGCCGGTCCCCGGGCCGGCACCGACGCCGATCCCCGCGCCCTCCGTCATGCCGGGGCCGCCGGGCCCGTCCAGGCTGCATCCCCCCGTCGCGTCCGCCCGGCCCGCGCCCGCGGCGTAGGCGGTGGGGATCACGTACCGCTCGTCGTACTTCGCCAGCGCGAGCAGCCGGTACATCTCCTCGATCTCCGCGGGCCGCATTCCGACCGCCTCCGCGACGGCGGGGTCGGGCTCCTCGCCGAGGTTGATCGCGCGCATGTGCGAGCGCATCGCGGCGAGCCTGCGCAGGGCCGTCTCGACCGGCGCGGTGTCGCCCGCGGTGAACAGCCCGGCCAGGTAGCTCAGCGGGATGCGCAGCGCGTCGATCGCGCCGAAGAGGTTGCCCGCGTCCTCCCCGTCGTGGCCGGTCCCGGCCAGCGCGTCCACCACGGGAGACAGCGGGGGCACGTACCAGACCATCGGCATGGTCCGGTACTCCGGATGCAGCGGCAGGGCGACGCGGTGCCGGACGATGAGCGAGTACACCGGGGAGCGCCTGGCGGCCAGCACCCAGTCGTGCGGGACGCCCGACGCCTCGGCGGCGGCGGCCACCTCCGGGTCGTCGGGGGACAGGAAGCAGCCGAGCTGGGCCGGGTACAGGTCCTCCTCCCTGGCCACGGCGGCGGCCTCGCCGACCCGGTCGGCATCGTAGAGCATCACGCCGAGGTAGCGCAGCCTGCCGACGCACGTCTCCGAGCAGACCGTCGGCTCCCCCGCCTCGATCCGCGGGTAGCACATCGTGCACTTCTCGGCCTTGCCGCTGTGGTGGTTGAAGTACACCTTCTTGTACGGGCAGCCGGTCACGCACATCCGCCAGCCCCGGCACCTGTCCTGGTCGACCAGGACGATGCCGTCCTCCAGCCGCTTGTACATCGCCCCCGAGGGGCAGACCGCGACGCAGGAGGGGTTGAGGCAGTGCTCGCAGATGCGCGGCAGGTAGAACATGAAGGAGCGCTCGTACTCCAGTCGCACCTCGTCGCTCACCCTGCGCAGCACCGGGTCGCCCGCCAGGTGTGCCGGGCCGCCTCCCAGGTCGTCGTCCCAGTTGGGGCCCCAGGTGATGGAGGCGGGCGCGCCGTCGACGAGCGAGCGGGGCGCGGCCGTGGGCACGTCGTCCCCCAGCGGGGCGTTGACGAGGTTCTCGTAGTCGTAGGTCCACGGCTGGTAGTAGTCGTCCAGCAGCGGCAGTTCGGGGTTGGCGAACAGGCGCCCCAGCCGCCTCACCCGGCCGCCCGAGCGCGGCGTCAGCCTGCCGTTCCTGAGCCGCCAACCACCCTTCCACCTGTCCTGGTCCTCGTAACCCCTGGGGTAGCCCTGCCCGGGACGCGTCTCGACGTTGTTGAACCACACGTACTCGACGCCGCCGCGGTTGGTCCACGTCTGCTTGCAGGTGACCGAGCAGGTGTGGCAGCCGATGCACTTGTCGAGGTTCATCACCATGGCGATCTGGGCCATCACCCTGCTCATCGCTCGCTCACCTCTCCTCGTTCGCTTCGCGGCCGCTCTCGTTCCTCGACCGTCCACTTCGTTCACCGCGTGAGGTTCGCTCGCGCATCAGTACTGCACCTCCTGGGAGCGGCGGCGGATGACGGTCACGGCGTCGCGCTGGTTGCCGGTCGGGCCGTAGTAGTTGGGCGCGAAGGAGAGCTGGCCGTACCCGCCGACGAGGTGGGTGGGTTTGATCAGCAGCTTGGTGAGGGCGTTGTGCACGCCGCCCCTGCGTCCCGTGGCCTGCGACCTGGGCACGTTCACCAGGCGTTCCTGCACGTGGTACATGAACACCGTGCCCTGCGGCATCCGGTGCGAGACCACGGCGCGCGCGACGACGACGCCGTTGGCGTTGACCGCCTCGATCCAGTCGTTGTCCGCGATCCCGGCGGCCTCGGCGTCCTGGACGCTGATCCAGATGACGGGCCCGCCCCGGGCCAGCGTCTGCATCAGCAGGTTCTCCTGGTACTCCGAGTGGATGGACCACTTGGAGTGCGGGGTGAGGTAGCGCACGGTCACCGCCCTTTCCCGGGTGCGGTCCTCGCCGTGCGCGCCGAGCCCTCCCTCGCCGAGGGCGGCCATGTCCAGGGGAGGGCGGTAGACCGGCAGCTGCTCGCCCAGCTCGGCCATCCAGTCGTGGTCGAGGAAGAAGTGCTGGCGTCCGGTGAGGGTGTGCCACGGCTTGGCGTGCTCGGTGTTGACGGTGAACGGCGCGTAGCGGCGGTCGGGGGCCTCCTTGCCCGACCACTCGAAGCTCGCGCCGACCTGCACCGGCCGGTCCTGGGTGTCGGAGAACACCACCCTGCGCTCGGCGACGGAGGCGCCCAGCTCGGCCAGGCCGGACCCGGGCCCGCAGCGCTCGGCGAGCCTGCCGAACCCCTCGGCGGCGATCCGCCCGTTCGTGGTGCCGGACAGGGCCAGGATCGCCTCGCACAACTTGACGTCGGTGTCCAGCAGCGGCCTGCCGGACGCGGGCCCGCCGGCCGCCCGCCCGCAGCGCGCGGTCAGCCAGCGCGCTTCGGGGGCGGCGTTGACGGTGACGCCCTTGACCGTCATGCCCGCCCGCTCGGGCAGCGGCCCGAGCGCGGCCAGCTTCGCGGCGACGGCGGTGTAGTCGCGTTCGACCAGGGAGAGGACCGGCAGGTTGCGGCCGGGCTCCGCGGGGTGCCCGCCGGTGCGCCAGTCGGGGACGCCGCCGCCCGGCTGGGCCGTCTCGCCGGGGGTGTCGTGCTGCAACGCCGTGGCGACCAGGTCCCAGGCGGTGTCCAGCCTTCCCGCCGCCAGCTCGCCGAACCTGCGCGCCAGGCCGTGGAAGATCTCGAAGTCGGTGCGGGCCTGCCAGGGAGGGCTGATCGCCGGGGAGAAGGCGTGCACGTACGGGTGCATGTCGGTGCTGGACAGGTCGTGTTTCTCGTACCACGTCGCGGCGGGCAGCACCAGGTCGGCGAACAGCGTGGTCGAGGTCATCCGGAAGTCCAGCGCCAGCAGCAGGTCGAGCTTGCCGCGCGGAGCCTGCTCCCGCCAGGCCACCTCGCGCGGCCAGTCCTGCGGGGGCGCCTCCCGCGCCCCCGCGTTGTCGGGCGCGCCGAGCAGGTGGCGCAGGAAGTACTCGTTGCCCTTGGCGGAGGAGCCGATGAGGTTGGCCCGCCAGACCGTCAGCACCCTCGGCCAGTTCTCCGGCGCGTCCGGGTCCTCGCACGCGAAGCCGACCCTGCCCGCCGCGACCTCCTCGGCGGCCCACAGCGCCGGATCCTTCCCGCAGGCCCGCGCCCTGGCCCCGAGCTCCAGGGGGTTGACCGAGAAGGTCGGATACGACGGCATCCAGCCCAGCCGGGCCGACTGCGCGACGAGGTCGACAGTGTGCCTTCCGGCGAACAGACGTCGTCCGGTCGCGCTGGACAGCGCGTCCGCGGAGAAACGCTCGTAACGCCACTGGTCGGTGTGGACGTACCAGTACGGCGTGCCCGCCATCTGCCGCGAGGGCCGCACCCAGTCCGCCGCCGTGGACAGCTGCTGCCATCCGGCCAGCGGCCGCACCTTCTCCTGGCCGACGTAGTGGGCCCACCCTCCGCCGTTGACGCCCTGGCAGCCGGTCAGCAGCAGCAGGGACAGGAACGAGCGGTAGATCGTGTCCGAGTGGAACCAGTGGTTGGTCCCCGCGCCCATCACGATCATCGCCCGGCCCCGGGTCTTCTCCGCGGTCGTGGCGAACTCCCTGGCGATCCGCGCCACGCGGTCGGCGGGCACCGAGGTGATCCGCTCCTGCCAGGCCGGGGTGCACGGGGCGGACGCGTCGTCGTAGCCGCTCGGCCACCGTCCCGGCAGGCCCGGCCGGTGCACGCCGTACTGGGCGAGGAGCAGGTCGAACACGGTGGTCACCGGACGCCCGCCGATCCGGCGCACCGGCACCCCGCGGCGCACCACGCCCGCTTCGCCGCCCGCGTCCTCGTCGCCGTCGAAGCGGGGCAGCAGGACCTCCAGGGTCTCCGTGTCCGCCTCCCGGTGAAGGCTGAGCAGTGGTTCGATCCCGCCCAGGTCCAGGTTCCAGCGGCCCGCGCCCTCGTCGTTCCAGCGTTCGCCCAGGGTCCCGTTCGGCGCGACCGGCTCGCCGGTGACCGCGTCCACCAGCACGGGCCGCCACCGCGCCGCCTCGTCCCGCCCCGGCCCCGGCTCCAGATCGGCGGCCGTGACGAACTTTCCCGGAACGTGCCCCTCGCCTGTCTCGTGCTCGTCCAGGGCGACCAGGAAGGGCAGGTCGGTGAAGCGCCTGACGTAGTCGGTGAAGTACGGTACGTCGCGCCGGACGAAGAACTCGGTCAGGATCACGTGGCCCATCGCCATGGCGACCGCGCCGTCCGTGCCGGGATGCGGGTGCAGCCACTCGTCGGCGAACTTCGTCGCGTCCGAGTAGTCGGGGGAGACCACGACCACCTTCTGTCCCCGGTAGCGGGCCTCGGCCATCCAGTGCGCGTCCGGGGTGCGGGTGACCGGGACGTTGGACCCCCACAGCATCAGATACGCCGCGTCCCACCAGTCCGCGGACTCCGGCACGTCGGTCTGGTCCCCGAAGACCTGGGGCGAGGCGACGGGCAGGTCGGCGTACCAGTCGTAGAACGACAGCATCGGCGCGCCGATCAGCGACATGAACCGCGCGCCGACCGCGTGTGAGGCCATCGACATGGCGGGGATCGGGGAGAACCCGGCCACCCGGTCGGGGCCGTACTTCATGATCGTGTGAACGTGCGCGGCGGCGGCGATCTCCAGCGCCTCGTCCCATTCGATCCGCACCAGCCCGCCCTGGCCGCGCGCGGACTGGTAGCGCCGCCGCCTGTCCGGATCGGCGGTGATCTCCGCCCACGCCGCGACCGGGTCGCCCAGCCGCTCCTTCGCCTCCCGGTACATCCTCACGAGCACGCTGCGGGCGTGCGGGTAGCGCACCCTGGTCGGCGAGTAGGTGTACCAGGAGAAGGCGGCCCCGCGCGGGCACCCCCTCGGCTCGTACTCCGGACGGTCGGGACCGACCGAGGGGTAGTCGGTCTGCTGGGTCTCCCAGGTGATCAGCCCGTCCTTGACGTACACCTTCCAGGAGCACGATCCGGTGCAGTTCACCCCGTGGGTCGAGCGCACCACCTTGTCGTGCGCCCAGCGCTCCCGGTAGGGGGCGTCGTTGACGGCCTGGTCGCCGCGGAAGACCGCCCGCAGGTCGGGGGTGGTCTCCGAGCGGTGCAGCAGCCTGCCCGCCTGGAGAAGCATCTCCGCGGCGGCGGCCGCCGCCCGGTCCGTCCTGTCACGCGGTGTCCGAGGAACCATGACGACCTCCTCGGCGGACGTGCGTCATCACGTCCGCGCTGCTCCTGAATGTTTCGCTGTTCGAAGCCGCCCGCTGTCGGCGGTGCTCTCGCCGTACGGAAACATCCGGAGTCAGCAGCGGGACAACACTTTCGTCAAGGAAAGTGTTTCTATCATGCGATGGTTAACAGGAGGGATCTGTTGGCCGGACCCGCTGATTCTTCTGCACCCGAAACATGCGAGATGAGCTGCCGGAACGCGGAAAAGGGGCGCGTCGCCGGGAGAATCGCACGGTTTTGCCCACGTCAAGGCGGAATGCGAGGCAAGGGGACGGCGACAATCCGGCCGGTCGCGAACAGCGCTTTACGGCTGTGCTTGATACGCCCGTATGGTGAGGAAAACAGGGGATCAGGGGAGGAGGCCGTTCTCCTCCTCGCTCTGCGCGGCGGCGGTGAACTCCTGGAGGGTCCGTGCCAGCGTCTGCCGCGTCTCGGGCGTCAGGCGCTCCAGCGCCGCGCCGATGCGCCTGCGGCGGGCCGAGCGCAGGCGCCCCAGCACCTCCCTGCCCCGCACGGTGGTCTCGATGCGGATCTCCCGGCGGCTGTGCGCGGCGGGGAACCGGGTCAGCAGACCGGCGCCGTCGAGCCGGTCGACCATCCGGCCCGCGGCCGAGAGCGACATGGTGAGGTGGGCGGCGAGCGTGCTGAGGTTCAGCGGGCCGTGCCGGTCGACCGCCAGCAGCACCCGGAGCTGGGTCAGCGACAGATCGCCCATCTCCGCCACGGCGTTGAGCGTCACCTCGACCAGCACCAGCGACGCCTCCTCGACCAGCCAGGCCGAGTCGCTCTCCCCGCCGCGACCGGCCTCCCCGCGACCGGTCCCGAGGAACTCGTCGCCGCCGTCGTGGATCGCTTCGGTGGTCATACGCGCTGCGCCCTCCCGGTGCACGGCCCGCCGCCCCGGTGGCGGCGCCCTGCCTAGAACGTACTGAGGCAGGGGCCGTTCGCACGACAGCCGGGCAGCGGTCCCCGGAATCGGTGCCTGGGAGATCTCTCCTCTCGTCCCCGGTGAGGGCGTTCCGCCCGAGACCCGGGACCGGGCCCGTTCGTACGCCGCCTGCCGTCAGATGTTGGCGCCGCCGTCGACGGTGAACGTGGTGCCCGTGGTGAATCCGGACTCGGGACCTGCCAGGTAGGCGACCACCGCGGCGATCTCCGCGGTGGTTCCGAAACGGCCGACGGCGGTGATCCCCCGAAGGTGCTCGATGAGCTCGGGGTCCTCGGGGATCATCTCGGTGGTGACGGGGCCCGGCGCGACCAGATTGACCGTGATGCCCCGGGGGCCGAGCTCGAAGGCCACCGCCTTGGTGAATCCCGTCAGCGCGGCCTTGCTCAGCGAGTACAGGCTCTGGCCCACCATGGAGACCCGTTCGCCCTGACAGCTGCCCACATTGATGATCCGTCCGCCTTCGCCCAGATGCCGGGTCGCGGCCTGGGTGGTGGCGAACACCGCCCGCACGTTCACCGCGATGACGCGGTCGAAGTCTTCCAGGGACACTTCCTGGAAGGGCCCACCGGCCCAAATGCCGGCGTTGTTGACGAGGATGTCGAGCCTGCCGAATTCGGCGGCCGTCCGTTCCACGGCCGCCACCGCCGCCTCGTGGTCGGCGGCGTCCGCCCGGATGGCCAGGCCGCGCCGCCCCAGGGAGCCGATCTCCTCGACGACGCCGTTCGCGCGCTTGTCGTCCTGGACGTAGGTCACCGCGACGTCCGCCCCGTGGGAGGCCAGACGGCGGGCGATCTCGGCGCCGATTCCCCGGCCTCCACCGGTTACCAAGGCTACTTTGCCGGTCAGTTCAGGCATTCCAGGCCCTTTCGACGTGATGCCGGGCAGTGAGTTTTCGCGGCGTAACGCCGTTGTGGCGCACCGAGCTCGCATGAACAATCGACGGAGTCGGCGACTTAATTAAGATCCTAATCGAGATTTGGGCGGAGAAAAAAGGCCGTGTGACCCATGTCACATGACGGTAATCCGGATGTTTTCACGCCGAATCGAATTACTCGGGAGCATGGAACGAGCAGGCCTTTAGGGCCGGTCGCCGGGGGTGGACAGTGGCATTGTCGGCGCTTTGTTAACCGAATGTAAACGCATTTCTCCCGGTCTTCGGGAAACCGTCGACCCGGGCTCGGGACCTCTGGGCGTCCCCGTCGTCGACGAGGTCGCGGACCTCGTTCCAGGCGGTCACGTGACGGCTCTCCGATGAGCGGTGACGCTCCTGGGGGGGCGGAGCGCGGGCGGCAGAGGGCGACGGACGTCGCCGAGCCGCGCCCGACCGGCGGAAATCCGGTTCCGGACGGCAGGGGGGAGGTATTCCTGTTCTGGAGACGTTCTAGGGACCCGGGAGCCCGGGGCGCCGCCGTGGCGTGTGGTGCCGTTGAGAGGAGTCGTGCGATGGAGACCGGCGGTAACACGGAGATCTATCTCAGGGCGCGTGACCTGCTGCTCGGGCTGGGCGGGGACTACGCGGAGGCGGTCAGGCGGTTCGCCTGGCCGAGGTTCGACGGTCCCTTCAACTGGGCCGTCGACTGGTTCGACGCCATCGCGCGCGGCAACGACCGGACGGCGTTGTGGGTCGTCGAGGAGGACGGTTCGCAGACCCGTCACACCTTCGACGAGATGGCCCGGCGATCGGACCAGGTTGCGGCACTGCTGGCGGCCTGCGGCGTCTCCCGGGGCGATCGGGTGATGCTCATGCTCGACAACCAGGTCGAGCTGTGGGAGTCGATGCTGGCGGTGATGAAGCTGGGCGCGGTGATCCTGCCGGCGACCACCGCGCTGGGACCCGCGGACCTGCTGGACCGCGTCGACAGGGGCGGCGTCCGGTATGTGATCGCCAACGCCGCCGACACCGCCAAGTTCGACGACGTCCCGGGGAGGTACGTCCGGATCTGCGTGGACGACGCCCCCGCGGGCTGGGTTTCCTACCGGGAGGCGTACGGCGTCGACGCGCCCCCGCCGGCGCATCCGGGCACCGCGCCCGGCGACCCGCTGCTGCTGTACTTCACCTCCGGCACCACGAGCAGGCCCAAGCTGGTCGAGCACACCCAGGTCTCCTACCCGGTCGGTCACCTGTCGACGGCCTACTGGATCGGGGTGCGGCCGGGGGACGTGCACCTGAACATCAGCTCCCCGGGGTGGGCCAAGCACGCCTGGAGCTGCTTCTTCGCCCCCTGGATCGCCGAGGCGACGATCTTCGTCTACAACTACGGCAGGTTCGACGCGGGCGCCCTGCTCGAGCGGATCCGCGAGGCGGGGGTGACGACGTTCTGCGCGCCGCCCACGGTCTGGCGGATGCTGATAAAGGCGGATTTGTCGGGCGGTCCGGGGCGGTTGCGGGAGGTGGTCTCCGCCGGAGAGCCGCTCAACCCGGAGGTGATCGAACAGGTCCGCGACCAGTGGGGGCTGACGATCCGCGACGGCTTCGGCCAGACCGAGATCACGTTGTCGGTCGGCAACGTGCCGGGGATGCCGGTCAAGCCGGGTTCGATGGGCCTGCCCATGCCCGGGGTTCCTGTCGTGCTGGTCGACCCCGTCACCGGTGAGCGGGCCGAGGAGGGGGAGATCTGCGTCGACCTGAGCGCCCGGCCGGTCTCGCTGATGACCGGCTACCAGGGCGACGAGACGCGCAACGCCGAGGCCATGGCCGGTGGCTACTACCACACCGGCGACGTGGCCGTCCGGGACGCCGACGGCTACATCTTCTACGTCGGCCGCACCGACGACGTGTTCAAGGCCTCCGACTACAAGATCTCTCCCTTCGAGCTGGAGAGCGTGCTCATCGAGCATCCCGCCGTGGCCGAGGCCGCCGTGGTGCCCGCGCCCGACGAGGTCCGCCTCGCCGTGCCGAAGGCGTACGTCACGCTGGCGGCCGGGTGGGAGCCGGACAGGGAGACCGCCCTGGCGATCCTGCGGCACGCCCGCGACAGGCTCGCGCCGTACCAGCGGGTGCGCCGCCTGGAGTTCTCCGGGCTGCCGAAGACGGTGTCCGGCAAGATCCGCCGCGTCGAACTGCGAGGCCGTGAGGAGCGGGCCGCCGCGGAGGGAGCCGCCCTCTCCGAATGGCGCGACGACCAGTTCCCCGAACTGCGCTCCTGACCCGCCCGTCCGCCCGTCCGCCCGTCCGCCCGTCCGCCCGTCCGCCCGTCCGCCCGTCCGCCCGTCCGCCCGTCCGCCCGTCCGCGCGGCCGTCTGGCGCGGCCGGTCCGGAGGCCGCACGGCGGACGACCTGTGCGGTGAACGGAGCCGCCGCGCGGCGCTGATCCCCGCTGCCCGGAACGCGCCGGCGCCGGTCCGCGAGACTGTCGGAGACGATCTGTACTGTCCCGGCCATGTCTGAAGCGGTACTGACGTATTCCTATGCGCGCTCCTCCGGGCTTGACCTGGACTCCGGCCTCCTGGGCCTGGCCACCTCCGGCGGCATGACCCGCCAGGGGCTGGCGGCCCACCCCACGTTCTTCAGCGGTCTGCTGACCCGGGCGGCGCCCGCCGCCGCAGGGTTGCTCGGTGTGGCCGACGTCGCCAAGGCCCGATACCACGACAGCCGGCTGGCCGGGCTGGTCCGCGACCGGATCGGGGTGGCGGTGTGAGCTCCCTCGCGGAAGACCGTCGCACCGCCCCCGAAGACACGCCGTCGTCACGGAGAAGTGTCCGCGTGAACGTCTGGAAGGCCGTGGGCGAGCGGGTCCGGGCCGGTGACGTCGACGGCACCCTCGCCCTTGTCACCGCACTCGACGCCGACGACCGCAAGGCGCTCGCGGCCGAACTGCCCCGCTACGTGGCGGAGCGCAGCCGCAGGACGAACAGCTGGGAGTGGTCGAACGAGCTCTCCCCCCTGCTGATGGCCGGAGCCGCCTGTCTCAGCGGCAGCGCGGCCGTGACGAGCTGGCTGTTCAGGCGGGAGTTCCGCTGGCGGAGGGTCGACCGCCGAGAGACCGAGCTCCTTCTCCGGATTCTGCGCACCCGTCCCGAGACGTGGCAGGCGGAGACGGCCCGCAGGATGGCCGGACGGTTGAGACCGTCGGACCTTCGGCACTGGCCGATCGTCGCGACCCTCGTCCGCGAGCTCGGCGTCGAGCCCCCGGACGGCGACGCGTTCATGGTCGGCTGGTTGAGGACGGTGCAGGAGCACGCGGTGGACCGCGTCGCCGACGATCCGCTCCTTCCACGCCTCGCCCCGCGGATCTTCCAGACCGACAGTCTGGGCGAGGTCCTCCTGTCCTCGCAGATCGAGGCGATCGCGTGCCTGGTCGACAGAGGCGCGCTCGACCGGGCGGCGGTCGTCGACGGGGTCGTCGGCAGGCTCCTGGGCGACGGGCCGTCCGCCCTGCCCGCCCTGGCCTGGCTGCACGATCGGCTCCGCCTCGATCTGGACGAGTCCGCCGAACGTGCCAAGGACTACGTCCGGCTGCTGCCCGTCGCGCCGCTCCCGGTGGCCGAGATGGCGTTGACGCAGCTCCGGGAAGTGGAGGCGGCGGGCCGGCTGGAGGGAGACCTCTTCGAGGAGGCGGCCGAGGCGCTGGCCTTCAGGCCGGAGAAGAAGCTCCTGCGCGCGGCGGTCGCCTGGATCGGCGACGTCGTACGGCGGACGCCCGGCCACACCGACACCGGGCTGCGCGCCCTGTCCGTCGTCTTCGGCCAGGAGACGCTGGCAGCACAGGAGCGCGCCGTACGGCTCGCGGTCAAGCTGGCCGGGCAGGCGGGCGAATCCGGGCGTGCGGCGATTCGCGACGCGGCGGCGGGACTGCCCGTCGAGCTGCGTGAGCAGGTCTCCACCGCGTACGGCGAGGTCGTCGCGGTGAGCCCTCCCGCGCCGCCGGTCCTCGTCGTGGGCGTCGCTCCCGCCGCGCCGCCGCCGGTCGCCTCACCCGGGGAGCTGGCCCACGAGCTCGTGGCCGTCGACTGGCGTGTCCGGCCGGAGCAGTTCGAGCGGATCCTGGCGGGGCTGGTCGAGTGGGCGCACCGGGAACCGGACGCCCTCCGTGCGGAGCTCCGGCCGTGGTGGCACCCCTTCAGCCCCGGCTCCTTCGGATACCACGACTACGTCAGTGACGAACGGATGGACGATCTGCTGCGTCGTGCCGCTCTCGCCTTCGCCTCCCCCGAGGACAGCAGGGCCCTGTCCGAACTGTTCGCGAGCGCGCGCCGCCGAAACCGGCACGGGGAGCAGGCCCCGTTCGACCGCGTGGTCCAGCGGCGGGCACATGAGGTCATCGAACGCCTCGAAGCCGGTGACGTCCTTCCCGTCCTGCTCGCGACCCCCACTTCGGGCACCGGGCACCTCGACCCCGAGGTGCTGCTGGAGCGTCTCCAGCAGGTGGAGGCGGCCGGGGCGCGGGTGCCGCCCGCCGACTTCCAGCAGGCGCTGCTGCGGCTGCCCCGTTCCGTCGATCCCGCGGCGGCGGCCCGGGCGGCGAGCCTGACCTCGGACGCCGGGCGGACGCTCGCGGCGTGGCTGAACGGCGGCGGACTGCCCGACCCCGTCGTGACCTGTGGGATCGAAAGGCAGCGAAGCAGGTGGTACGGCGCGTGGGCTCGCGGGCCGCGGGCCACGGTGCGTCCGGCGACGCCTGACCTGCCGGAGCTGGTCCGGGAGCTCTGCGCGCAGGACCTGGAACGGGACTCCGGCCTGTCGTTCCAGCTGGACTGGTGGCCGCTCGTCATGCCGTCCCACCGCGACGTCGTCGCGGCGCACCTCCTCGAGACGCTGCCGGTCCTCATCGAGGACTCCGACGGCCAGGTCGCGGCGCTGGCCCGGCTGGCGCAGGGGGACGGGCCGGTGGGCGCGGCCACGGCCTACGCGCTGGCGTGCGGCATGGGGCACCGCGACCCCGCGGAGCGGGCCTCCGCCACCGAGGCCCTGCTCACCCTGGCCGCGCGCGGCCAGGTGCCCGCCGCCGACCTGGGCAGGGCGGTCACGGAGCTGGTGCGTGAGGACATCGTCAAGCTCAACCGGGTGACCGCGGTCCTCGACGACGCGGCGCGAGCCGGCGCGCACGCCGCCGTGTGGGCGGTGATCGCCGGGACGCTGCCCGGGCTCCTGCCCGCACAGGGAGACAGGCCGCGCGCGGGCCTGGCGGACCTGCTCGCGGCCGGAGCCAGGGCGGCCGAACTCGCCGGGGCGCGTGCGGACATCCCGGAGCTGGCGGCGGTGGCGGCACGAGGAGGTTCCAGCCGCGTGGTCCAGGAGGCCCGGCGTCTGCGGCGGCTGGTCGCCTCGGCGGAGGCGGCGACGTGAACCCGTGGACCGGGGTCACCGGCCTGAGGCGTGAGGGGAGGGCCAGGCCCGGCCTCTGACGGGCCGCCCCCGAGGTGGAACGACGAACGCGGCCCGTGCGGGTCTACGGCTTGCGCGCGACGCCGCAGAACTGGGAGACCTCGGGGGGCTCACCCCACGGGCCGGGTTCGGGACGCCATCTGGAGCAGGAGACCACACCGGGCTCCAGCAGGTCCAGACCGTCGAAGAACCTGGCGACGCCCTCGCGGTCACGGGCCACGATCGGGGTGCCGCCCCGTTCCATGAAGCGCCGCATCGCCTCGTGCATGGCGTCGCCGTGGACCTCGGCGGTGGCGTGCGCGACCACCAGGTAGCTGCCGGACGGCACCGCGGCGACCAGGTCCCGCACGATCTGGGCGACCTCGTCGTCGTCGACGATGTGGTGCAGGATTCCCAGCAGCATCAGCGCGACGGGCCTGGTGAGGTCGAGCGTCTCGGCGGCGACGCGCAGGATGTGCGCGGGGTCGCGCAGGTCGGCGTCGATGTAGTTGGTCGCGCCCTCGGGGGCGCTGACGAGCAGGGCTCGGGCGTGCGCCAGGACCAGCGGGTCGTTGTCGACGTAGACGATCCTGGACTCGGGCGCGAGCCGCTGCGCGACCTCGTGGGTGTTGTCGACGGTCGGCAGGCCGGTGCCGATGTCGAGGAACTGGCGGATGCCCGCGTCGACCACCAGGTGGTTGACGCAGCGGCCCAGGAACGCCCGGTCGGCGCGGGCGGAGTCGACGATGCCGGGGATGAGCCCCTCGACCATGTCGCCGGCGTCCCGGTCCGCCGGATAGTTGTCCTTGCCGCCCAGCCAGTAGTTCCAGATTCGGGCCGAGTGCGGCCGGTCCGCGCCGATGTCCACGGGCTGCCGGCCGGGTTCACGAGAGGTTTTCATGGGGCGTGTTCCGTTCGTGCGGTATTCGCGCCAGAGGGGATGACCGTAGTTGATCACGTCCGTCGTGGTGTCGGCAAACCTGCTCTCCTGTCGATCGGGGCGAGGGGCGTCGCCTTCTCCCGCGGCCTCCCCGGCGTCCGGCGGGGCGGACGGCGGCGGGGGAGTCGTCTCCGGTGGGGGAGAGTGCGACGGTTGGACGAGGGGACGGCTGGATAGGCTTCGATCGGGCGGCGGGAGCCCGCCGCGGGTGAGGTGACCGTACGGCACGGGCCGGCCGGCGGCCGGTGCCCGAGGAGCGATCCTGGAGGCTTTGTGACATACGACGTTGCGGCTGTGCGGGCGCGCTTTCCCGCGCTGGAGGAGGGCGCGGCGCACTTCGACGGGCCGGGCGGCTCGCAGGTCCCCGACGTGGTGGCCGACGCCGTGGCCGGGACCCTCCGCGCGGCCGTCTCCAACCGGGGCGTCACCACCGCCGCCGAGCGCCGTGCCGACGGGATCGTCGCAGAGGCGCGCCAGGCGATGGCCGACCTGCTCGCGGCCGTCCCGAGCGGCATCGTGTTCGGCCGGAGCATGACACAGCTGACCTACGACATGGCCCGCGCGCTCGCCAAACAGTGGGGGCCCGGCGACGAGGTCGTGGTGACCACACTGGACCACGACGCGAACATCAGGCCCTGGGTGCACGCCGCGGAGGCGCGCGGGGTCACGGTGCGCAGGGCCGACTTCGACGACAAGAGCGGGGAGCTGGACGTCGCCGCGGTCGCCGGCCTGCTCACCGGCCGCACCAGGCTGGTGGCCGTCACGGCCGCCTCGAACCTGCTGGGCACCCGCCCCGACATCCCGGCGATCGCCGAGCGCGCGCACGCGGCGGGGGCGCTCGTCTACGTCGACGGGGTGCACCTGACGCCGCACAGCCTGGTCGACCTCGGACGGCTGGGCGCCGACTTCTACGCCTGCTCGCCGTACAAGTTCCTCGGGCCGCACCTGGGCGTGCTCGCCGCCGACCCGGCCCTCCTGGAGACCGTCCGTCCCGACAAGCTGCTGCCCTCGAGCGACGCGGTGCCCGAACGGTTCGAACTCGGCACGCTGCCGTACGAACTTCTCGCGGGCACGACCGCGGCGGTCGACTTCCTGGCCGGTCTGGTGCCGGGAGAGGGGGGCAGGCGTGAGCGCCTGACCGTCTCGATGGCCGCGCTCGAACGGCACGAGCAGGCCCTGCTCCGACGGCTTGACGCCGGGCTGGCCGAGATCGCCGGGGTGACCCTGTACGGCGCGGCGGGGCGCAGGCGCACCCCGACCACGCTGTTCTCCCTCGACCGCGTCACGCCCGCCGAGGCCTACCGGCTCCTGGCCGAGCGCGGGGTCAACGCGCCCGCGAGCCATTTCTACGCGCTGGAGTGCTCCCGCAGGCTGGGGCTCGGCGACACCGGCGCGATCCGCGCCGGGATCGCGCCGTACACCGACGAGTCCGACGTGGACCGGCTCCTGCGAGGCGTGCGCGAGCTGGCCGGCTGAGCGCGGCTTCTGTCGTGTTCTCGGCGCCGGTCGGGCCGCGTCACCGCGGGCCGTGCCGACGCCGTGCCGACGCCGTGCCGACGCCGTGCCGACGCCGTGGCGGATCGCCGAACACGGTGGTTCGCGGCGTGCGGCTGACGCGTGGTCGCGCGTTCCGCCGCCGTGGACGACGGTGGAGCCCGGTGGTGGGCGCACGCGCTCACCACCGGGCTCCTGGCGTCCGGGTCAGTCCGCGATGTAGCTGATCGACTCGATCCAGTGGCCCCCGCCCGCCGAGTGCCTGCGCGCGTGCATGAACATGGCGCCGCCCTCGTAGGAGTAGGCGCACCGCTTGCCGCCGCGTTCGGTCTCACACCCCTGGAAGATGTAGCCGACGCCGCCGTACCTGGACCGGAACAGCGTGCCCACCGCCTTCGCGGAGGCGATCTCCAGGCCGCGGTTCCTGTCGCCCGCCTTCCACGCGTCGAAGAGGTACTTCGCGGCCTTGTCCGCGACCGTGACGTGGCGCGACTCGTAGACCTTGGTCACCTTCGCGCCCGAGACGATCATCAGGACCCCGTTGAGGCCGCCCGGCACCCGGACGCTGGTGTGGACGAACCGGCACGCGTTGCCGGTGCAGCCGCCGAACCGGTCCGGCGCCCGGTAGGGGTAGGCGAACAGCGTGTTCACCGCGGCGGGCGTCGCGACGGCGGACGCCGCGACGCGGTCGTCCCGCTGCCAGGCCCTGAACAGCTTGACCGCCACGGTGGACGGCTTCGCCGCCGTGTGCGGCTGCCGTTGCCCGGCCACGCCGGCGGGCCCGGCCGCCGAGCCGGTCTCCGCCTGCGCCTGTGCGGGAAACACCAGCGCACTCACGGCGGCCAGCACGGCGGCGGCCTTCAGTCCACGCATCGTCACTCCTTCATGTGCGGGGAGCCCGTTGTGGCCTCCCCGCACAAGGACGTCGGGACGGGCCAAGCGGTTCACCCGGTCGCGGAAGCCTTCCGGAGAGGGGATTCCGCGACCGGGAGGCCTACCGGGTCAGCGTGTTCAGGATCGGGACGAGCTGCTCCTCCTCGTAGTCGAGGTGGGCTTCGAGCTCGGTCGTGAGCCGTTCGACCTCGGCGAGCAGCGTCGCGGGATCCGTCCCGTCGTCCGAGAGCAGTTCCTGGAGCTCGTCGAGGAGCCGCTTGATCGTCTGGTGTTCCCGGCGCAGCCGTGCGAGGGCGGGGGCGAGGTGGGGGTGGTCCGCCTCGAGGAGGGGGAACAACTGGCCGTCCTCGCCGCCGTGATGGTTGTGGAGCCCCTGGCACAGGGTCAGGCAGTTGACGCGCAGCTGCGTCCCCAGGCCGGGGCCCGACGCGGCGACCTCCCCGCGGATCAGGGACAGCTCCCTGCGGAAGGCGTCGTGGATCGCTCTGAGGTGCTCACCGACCCGGCCGTCGGCAGGTCCGCCGCCCGGCGCGCCTTCGACGGGGTGCAGGGCGACCACGGGGATGACCCGGTTCGCCCTGGCCTGGTAGTCGGCCCACCCCTGGTCGGTCTCCACCGCGCGGGCGAAGGCGAGATCCCGTTCCTCGCCTCTCAGGACGACGGCCTCGGCCTGGTAGGTGAAGATCCCGTCCTCCACGGTGACGCGGGGGTCGGCGAGGAGGTTGTGGTACCAGGCGGGGTTGGCGGGCGAGCCCCCGGCCGAGGCGATGACCAGCTTGCGCGCTCCGTCCGGCAGGTAGCCGAGCGGGGTCGTGTGCCGTGCGCCGCTTCTGGCTCCGGTGGTCGTCAGAAGGAGCAACCGGCCTCCTTCGAAGGGGCCGCCGACCAGGCCGCGGTTGGCGCGGAACTCCTTGATGATCTGCTGGTTGAAGTCGTTGGGCATGCTCTGCTTGCTCTCCAGATGGAACGCGCACACGGGCGCGGCGGTGGGTGAACGACTGTGATGCGAGCGTCGCGAGATCACCGCACGCCGACCCGGGGCAGCGGGAAGCCATGGAGGAGGTCCCGGCGGTCACACGCCACGGCGAACCGCGGGCCGGTCACGGCTGTGGGGTTCGACGGGGGGAACGCCTGTGGGGAACCTGGCGGGAGCCTCAGGACTGCCGGGCGCGGGGACGACGCGCGGTCGCGATCAGATCAGGCCTTGCCTGTGAACTGTGAAGTCACGACATCATCCCCTGAGGCTAAGGGTGCCGCCCGCCCGCCGCCCTCTCACAGGCGGCGTCGCACGACACGCAGGTCATTACAGACCTTCGCTCCGGGCGCTGTCAATGCGTGCCGCGCGTCCCCGAGGTCAGCCGGCCGTCCGGGGGACGGGCCTGGCACGCCGTGCGAGCAGCTCGCGCACGGTGACGGCGCCGAGCGCGGCGATGCAGCTCAGGTCGAACACGACGCTCAGCGGCGACAGGTCGGGCCTGGCCGCAGCGTTGGGGAGGATGAGCCCGAGGAAGACGGACTTGGCGAGGATGGCGGCCGGGGCGGCGACGAGTCGTACGGGCGGGAAGAAGGCGGCCCAGACGAGGGCGGCGCCGAGCAGGAGCTGGAGCACCCCGCGGTGCTGCAACAGCGCCAGGACCATGGGGTCGGGGTCGGTTATCCCGTAGTTCACGCTCAGCATGGAGGCGCTCACCAGGGCGAGGACGGGGAGCGTGGTGATCAGGCCCGTCACCGTGAAGGCGGCGCGGACCGCGGTCTCGCCACGGGAGGTCGAGGGCATGAGGAGGGCTCCAATCCATCAGTCCAGGTGATTGTCAGCCTAGCTGACGGATTTCCCGCCTTCAAGGTCGCGTCCTCAGGGGGCGGGGCCGGCCGGGCGGAGGATTCGGCCGACCGTGCGGGGTGCGGCGTGGGGCGCGAGGTGTGAGCCGGGCTCATGGGAATTCATCCGAGGGGTGGGGGCCGTGAATCCCGTTGGGAGTGTGGCGGGGTGCGGGTGTTCGCTGCTCCCATCGGGTGCGTTTTCCCTGTTCGAGGGGGTTTTTGGGTCATTTGTCCCGCCTTTGGGAGACCTCGCGCACCTAACAACCAACATTCTAGGTAGATAAAGTGGGTTTTCGGTTATCATGTGGACATGGGAGCATTGCTCGATCTTGGGCAACTACGTACTTTCGTTGCCATCGCGGAGTGCGGTGGTTTCGGCCGGGCGGCGTCCGCGCTGCGGACGAGCCAGCCCACGGTGAGCCAGCACGTGCGCTCCCTGGAGCGCGTCGTCGGGCAACCGCTGGTCGAAAGAGTCGGCCGGCTGACCAGGTTCACCGTGGCGGGTGAGGCGCTGCTCGCCGAGGCGCGACGGCTTCTCGCCGCGCACGACGAGGCGATGTGCAGGCTCGGGGCCGAACGGCCCCCCACACTGACGGTCGGAGCCATCGAGCACGCGGCCTCCCCGGTGCTGCCCGATCTGCTCACCGTGCTGATGGCCGCTCTGCCGGGGCACGACGTGGTCTTCCGGCTGGACCGCAGCACGGTCCTGGCGGAGGCGACGCTGCGCGGGACGCTGGACATGGCGCTGATCCTCGGCGCGGTGGCCAACGTGGGAGGGATGGAGGTCGGCTCCCTGCCCCTGCGCTGGCTGGCCGCGCCGGGCTGGAGCCCGCCCGCCCCGGGCGCGCCGCTGCCGCTGGTCACCTTCCAGGAGCCGTGCGGGCTGCGCCAGCAGGCTGTGCGCGCCTTGGAGAGGCTCGGCTGGATCGTACGGATCACCACGGAGGCGACCCACCTGGACGGCGTCCTCACCGCGACCAGGGCGAGGCTCGGGATCGCCCTGCTGCCGACCGCGTGCGGCGTCCCGCAGGGGCTGGACGAGCTTCACCAGCTGCCCCCGCAGGGCACCCTGGGGCTGCGCCTGCTCAGCCGGCAGGGCCTGAACCCCGCCATCGAGACGTACGCGGGTGACGTCCTGCGCGATTTCTTCTCCGCGGTGCCGCACTCCCGCGCGTATCGCGCGGACCTCCCGAACGGCGAGGAGCGCCGCCGGGAGCAGTATCTGGCCCGCCAACCGATCGGCCATTGAAATCGACATCGATTAACAGAACAAATCACTTCTCCGGCATTCGGAGAAGTGCTCCTGAACGCGCGGTCCCCACTGACTGAAACCGGCGAGAACGGTGTGATCGCATTGCGGTTCCGAATGGGGGCGGGGCCGGAGAACGACCACTCGGCCCCCGGGCGAGCGCGTTTCCGCTCTCCGCTCTCCGGTCCCCGCCCGCGCCTCCGCCACGGACCTGAAGGGCCCGACATGACCTCGACCACCCCCGAATCCGGCAGGCGCGACCCGCACCCCGGCGAGACCGGAGCGCCGCGTGTCGTCGTCGTGACGGGCGCGGCCTCGGGAATCGGCAGAGCCGCCGTCGAACTGTTCGTCGAACGGGGAGCCGGCGTCGTCGCCGTCGACCACGACGAGCGCACCCTCAAGGAGGTCGCCCGGCTCGACCGCGTCGTGCCCCTGGCCGGTGACGTGTCGACGGAGGAGACCAACCACACCGCGGTCGCGCTGGCCGTCGAGGAGTTCGGCGGGCTCGACGCCGTCGTGCTCAACGCCGGGATCGGCGGCACCCGTCCCTTCGAGGCGCCTGGCGCGATCGAGGCCGCCGACCGGATCCTCGCCGTCAACCTGCGCGGCCCGATCCTGGGAATCCAGGCCGCGGCTCCCCTGCTGCGCGCCGGAGGCGGCGGGGCCATCGTGGTGACCGCCTCGGTCGCCGGCCTGCGCGCCGATCCCGGCACCTGGGCGTACAACGCGTCCAAGGGGGCCCTGATCAACCTCGTGCGGGCCGCCGCCATCGACTACGCCACGCAGGGAATCCGGGTGAACGCCCTGGCCCCCGGCCTCACCTGGACCCGGATCAACGCCGGGGTACGGCAGGACCCGGTCCTCACGGCGGAGATCGAGCGGCGCATCCCGCTGCAGCGATTCGCGGAGCCCCGCGAACAGGCGGAGGCCATCTGGTTCCTGGCCTCGCCCGCCGCCTCCTACATCACCGGCACGACGTTGGTCGTGGACGGCGGCCTCGACGCCAGCCTGGGGACCCTTCCCCTGCCCGGCGCCTTTCGGTGACACCCGTGGGCGGGCACGCGAACCGGGCGCCCGCCCGACGGGCGGCTCGGCCGCCGAGCGGCCGGGTCACACCCTCAGTCCGTCGATCCATGACCGGATGGTCTGGGCGGTGGTGTCCGAGTGCTCCTCCAGGATGGTGAAGTGGTCACCGGGGATGTCGACGGCCTTGTGCGCGACTGGCCAGTAGGCCCGCCAGTCCAGACGGCCCTCCGGGTCGATGACGGTGCCGCGCAGCGGCTCGGCCGCGCGCAGCAGCAGGGTCGGCGTCTCGACCGGCTTCGGCTGCCACCCGACGAAGAGCCGGTTGTACGCGCCCATCCTGGTCAGGCTGCTGTCGTGCAGCGTCATGTCGAAGCGGTCGATCCGCTCCAGCACCCCGTCGATCATGCTGCCCAGCCACCATTCCGCCAGGCCCTCCTGGTCTGCGGCGTCGATCGGATAGCTGTCGATCAGCGCGAGCCCGGCGGGCGCCAGGCCCTGGTCCTCGAGCGCGACGGCGACCGCGTGCGCGACGCAGCCGCCCATCGAGCGGCCGACGATCACGAACGGCTCGTCCTCGCCGACGCAGGCGCGCAGGCCGTCCACGTTCATCTGGATGAACGTCTCCAGCGAGTCGGGCAGCGCCTCGTCCTCCCCGTCGGTGAACCCGGGAGAGGGCAGCACGTACACGTTCCGCTCGTCCCGGAAGGTCTGCCCGAACCGGGAGTACTCGTGCGGCCCGGAGATCGCGCTGAGCGCGGGAAAGCACACCAGGGACACCCGGCCTGACCCGGTAGCCAGCTTGATCGGAGCCGGCGCGTGCCGGTGGCGCGCGGACGCGTCGAACCGGCCGCGCACGTGCGAGGCCGCCAGCAGCAGCTCCGCCGCCTCGGCGTCCTTGCCCGCGTCGTGCATCCGCCGGTAGATCGCGGCCAGTCCGCCTGCGGCCTGCTTCGCGCCGGTACGGCCAGGCCGCACGCCCGCCTTCCGCGCAGTGTCCCCGATCTCCCGGTTCAGGAGGTCGGCGATGGCCTGGGGGGTCGGATGGTCGAAGGTGAGGGTGGCGGGCAGCCGCAGTCCGGTGGCGGTGCTGAGGCGGTTGCGCAGTTCGACGGAGGTCAGCGAGTCCAGGCCCAGCTCGATGAGCGCACGCTCACCGGCGATGGCGCCGGGGGCCGGATGGTCGAGCACCGTTCCGACCTCGCCGCGCACCAGCTCCAGCAGAACCTCCGCGCGTCTCTCAGGGTCGAGCCCGGCCAGCCGGCCGGCCAGCGAGGCGGCCCCGCCGCCCGCGCCGGCACGGGCCGTAGGCCGGGAGGCCCTGACCAGACCCCGCAGCAGCGGCGTGGGCGCCGTGTCCACACCGGCCGCAAGAAGGGCGGGCACCACGACCGAACCCGGTGTCCGCCCGAAGACGGCGGCGTCGAACAGGGCCAGCGCCTGCTCCGTCGGCAGCGGGCGCAGGCCGGCGCGCGCGACGCGCGCCGGGTCGGCCGAGGCAGGGCGGGTGGTGACGCCGCCCGCCTGCTCCCAGGGGCCCCAGGCGAGGGAGACGGTCCTGGGGTGCTGGGTGGCGAGGGCGTCGAGGTAGGTGTTCGCCGCGGCGTGTGCGGCCTGGGCGGCTCCGCCGAGAAGGCCGGAGACGGAGGAGAACAGGACGACGGCGGGAGCGGGGGAGTGGTCGCGGGTGAGGTGGTGCAGCAGCCACGCGCTGTCGGCTCTCTGAGCCAGGACGGGGTGGAGGCGTTCGGCGGTGAGGGACGTCAGAGGGGCGTCGTCGGTGACGCCCGCCGTGTGGACGACGGCGGTGAGCGGACGGTCGGCGGGAACGGCCTCCAGCAGCGCGGTCAGCGCGGCGGGATCGGCGCCGTCGACCGCGGCGACGGTGACGGTGGCGCCGAGGTCGGCGAGTTCGGCGCGCAGGTCGTCGGCGTCCGGTGTCTCGGCGCCGCGTGTGTCGGCGAGGAGGAGGTTGCGGACGCCGTGGGCGGTGACGAGGTGACGGGCCAGGATCGCGCCCAGGCCGCCGGGTTCACCGGTGATCAGAACGGTGCCGTCGGGGTCCCACCCACGTCCCCCGGCCTGGGAGCCGGTCCCGCCGTCCGACGTCGTGCCCGCCTCTGTACCCGCTTGGACGTTCGTCTCCTCGTCCGCCCGGATGCCGGGGGCGGGAAGGGGAGCCAGGCGGGGGACGAGCGCGGATCCCCCGCGCAGGGCGAACTGCGGTTCGTCGGCGGCCAGGGCCGAGGCGACGGCGGAGGGCAGGTTCTCCAGCGTCCCCGGGGCGTCGTCCAGATCGGCCAGCAGGACGCGGCCGGGGTTCTCCGTCTGGGCCGAGCGGGTCAGGCCCCAGACGGGGGCGGTGGTCAGGTCGGAGTGCTCGTCACCCGTGGTGACGGCGTCGCGGGTCAACACCAGCAGGCGGACGTCGCGCCAGCGGTCGTCGCCGAGCCAGCGCCGCAGGACGGTCAGCACGTGCTCGGCGTTCTGGTGGGCGCCGGTCACGGGGGTGTCGCCGCCGGCGACCGGGAGCACGACGAGGGCGGGGACGGGCTCCCCGGCGTCGACGGCGTCGGCGAGGGCGCCGAGGTCGGCGAACAGCGAGGCGGTCACCCCGGCCTCGCGAAGCCCGTCGTACAGCGACCGCTCTCCCAGCACCGCCCACGCCTCGCGCCGGGCCGTCCCGGGGGCGAGCGGGGACCACTCCACGTGGAACAGCCCGTTCTCCCCGACCGGCCTCGCCTTCCGCAACTGGTCGGCCGAGACGAGCCGCGCCACGAGCGAGTCGATCGAGACGACGGGCGCGCCGGTGGCGTCGGCCGCGTGCAGGCCCAGCGAGCCCGAGTCCGAGGCCACCACCCTGACCCGAAGCGCCGTCGCCCCCGAGGCGTGCAGCCGCACGCCGTTCCAGGCGTACGGCAACGGGTTCCGTCCCTCGGGCACGTCGGCCAGCCCGCGCAGCGTGGGCAGGTGCACCGCCGCGTCGAGCAGCGCGGGATGCACCCCGAACCCGGCGGCGTCCTCCTCGTGCTCCTCCGGCAGGACGACCTCGGCGAAGAGCTCCTCACCGCGCTGCCAGGCGGCGCGCAGGCCCTGGAACGCCGGGCCGTACCGCAGGCCCGCCTCCTTCAGGGCCGGGTAGACGTTCTCCACCTCGATCGGGTCGGCGTCGGCCGGCGGCCACACCGCCAGATCGTCTTCCGGCTCCGGGGCGTCTGTCACCCTCGCGGCGTCTTCGACCAGGGTCGCGCTGGCGTGCCGGGTCCAGCCGGCGGAGCCGTTCTCGGGCCGGGAGTAGATCTCGACGGTGCGGGTGCCCGGGAGGTCCCCGGAGCCGGTGACGATGACCTGCAGATGGGCGGCGTCGCGAGAGGTGAGGATCAGCGGAGTATGGAGGAGGAGTTCCTCGATCGTGTCGAGGCCGGTCGCGTCGGCCGCGTGGACGGCGAGTTCGAGGAAGGCGGTGCCGGGGACGACGACGGTGTCGAAGACCGCGTGGTCGGCCAGCCAGGGATGACTGCTCAAGGACAGGCGGCCGGTCAGGACGGTGCCCTCGCCGCCCGCGAGCGGGACCGCCGCACCCAGCAGCGGATGGTCCGTCACGCCGAGTCCCAGGCCTGACAGGTCACCCACCGCGCCCGCCGGCGGCTGCGCCCACAGCCGTTCACGCTGGAAGGCGTAGGTGGGCAGGGCGACCGTGGCAGGGTCGCCGGGGAGGGTGGCGGCCCAGTCGACGTCGGCGCCGTGGACGTGCAGGTGGGCGGCGGCGGTCAGCGCGGTGGCGATCTCGGGCTTGTTGCGGCGCAGGACCGGAAGGGCGTGGGTTTCACGGTCGGCGCCAAGGGTTTCCGTCGCCAGTGCGGTGAGGACGGCGTCGGGGCCGAGTTCGAGGAAGGTGGTGTGCGGGGCGGTGGTGTGGGCGGTGTGCAG
>NZ_BSEV01000038.1 GCF_027922005.1 Streptosporangium carneum
GGCCCACGACGTCCATCGGGGTGGCCTGCTTGGTGTTGGCCTGGTTGTGGCCGAAGTTGGTGTAGGAGCCGTTCCAGTAGGCGTTGACCTCGTTCAGGCCCACGCGCGCCGGGAAGCCGCCGCCCTCACCGGTGAAGCCGTTGTAGTTGAACCACTCCTTGAGCATGTCCCATTCCTTCTGTGCCGCGTAGTACGCGTCGACACAGGCGGTCTCAAGGTTGGTGCCGGAGCCGTTGCCCCAGGAGTCGGTCGTCTTGGTGTACGGCGAGCCGTTCTGGCCGCCACACGCGATGCCGTTGCGGGTGGTGTCCCGCATCGTGTACGAGCCGGAGGTCTGGATGGTCACCTGGCCGTTGTGGTGGCCGTTTCCGGTTCCCATGCGGACCGCGTCCCACTTGCTCAGGACCGAGCCGTTCAGCGCGTCGACGTAGACGTGCAGGTTGCTCGGGGTGTTCTTGTTCTGCCCGGCGACGACGACCTCCCACGCCATGCGCGGCGTGGCGGACTCGGCGTGCACGACCAGCTTGGGCGTGCTCACGCTCTCGACCTTGGTGAGCAGGGTGCGCGCCTTGGCCGCGGCCTTGGAGGCCGACACCGTGGTCCTGGTGTCCAGCTTCAGCTCGGTCTTCTGGGCGGTGTCGACGGTCACGGCCTTCAGGCCCGCGCTGTCGGTGGAGACGATGACGTCGCCGCCGTAGACGGGAACCCCGCGGTAGGTACGACCGTAGGTGAGGAACTGCATGTTGCCGACCGAGGTGCTCTTCCTCAGGGCGAAACTGTCGTCCTCGCCCTTGGCCAGGTTGACGGCCTCGACGGCCAGAGCCTTCTCGGCGAGGGTGGCGGCGCGCTTGCGGGCCTCCGGGCTCGGCGGCGCGAAGGCGAGCGGGTCCGACGTTATGGCGCGGGCGCCGGTGTTGACCGGTGCCGCGGTGGCGCTCGTGGCGCTCACGATCGAGGTAGTGGTCATGGCTGCGACCGCCAGCATGGCTATCGCGCCCAGCTTGACCTTGGGATTCACGCGGGGTGACTCCTCTCGGTGTCCCTTGGGGGGTTAGAGGGATGCAAGGAGCCCTGACAGTTGGGCTGGACCAAAGCTGACATCGAGGGGGCATGGCGGAGTACCCCACGAAATTCCATAACTTTGCGATATGGGCCACTATGGGGGCGGAAACGCTACTCCCCCGCCCTTCTGAAGACCCGGCGGGACCCGGGCCACGGCCTGCGCCGGACACCCGGCGAACATCGGGCGAACACCGGGTGAGCACCGGGCGAACACGGCGGCGTCGACGCCCGCGGGGCGGAGAGAGGGCGACCCTCGCCCACATTTTCCCGCAAAGTTGGCAGGGAATGCCAAGTACGTCTCACGATATGAGAACCTCTCGGCCGGTGGACGCCCGCCGACCACTCCATAAATCCCGACTGGAAATAAAGGGTTTTCTATAAGGTGGGAAGCATGGAGAACAACGGCATCCCGGCCGGCACGCAGGCCGTGCAGCGGGCCATGAGCGTGCTCGCCTGCTTCAGGGACGGCGGGCCCACGCTGAGCGCCTCAGACCTCGCCCGCAGGGCGGAGCTGTCCACGTCGACGGCGCACCGGCTGGCCCGCGCCCTGGTCTCCGCGGGGTTCCTCGAGCAGGACGCGCGGACCGCGAGATACCGCCTCGGCCCCTCGATGACGGAACTGGGCCAGCTCTCCTTCCACCAGCGGGGTCTGCACCGGGTCGCGCCCGAGCTGGGCCAGCTCGCCCGCGTCACCTCCGCGACCGTGGACCTGGCGATCCGCAACGGCCGGTACGCGGTGATCCTGATCGGCGGCTCGGTCGACCCCGAGAGCGGAACCGGCCTGCGCAGGCCCCTGCACTCCACCGCCCTCGGGAAGGTTCTGCTCGCGTGGGCCCCTCCCGGCGAGGACGACCTCGCCGCCCTCGGCCCCCTGCGGGCGCAGACGGAACGCACCATCGTCGATCCGGCCGATCTGCGGGCGGAGATAGAGCGGGTTCGCAAGATCGGCTACGCCCTCAACGACGGCGAGTCCTCCCACGGCATCCGGACCCTCGCGGTCCCGGTCCTCGACCGGGCGGAGCAGGTCCGCTACGCCCTGGCCGTCCGGTCGACCCCCGAGGTCGTCACCGACGCGCGGATCGGCTGGTTCGCCATGCACGCGCGGGCCTGCGCGCGGGCGCTCGAGGTGCTCCTGCTGTCCCCCGAGGAGCGCAGGGTCGCCGACTTCGGCTGACCCGGCACGCCCTCTCAAGCGCCGCCCGAGGAGAGCACGGCGTTGACCGAGGAGAGCACGGCCAGCACGGACGCGGTGAGCACGGAGGCGTCGAGACCGGCACCCCAGCGGACGACCCCGTCGACCCGGCACTCCGCGTAGGCGGCGGCGAGGCTGTCACGGCCGTTGCCCAGCGCGTGCTCGGCGAAGTCGAGGACGTCCACCTCGATCCCGGCGGCGGCCAGGGCGCGGGTGAGGGCCGACAGCGGCCCCGCTCCCGTGCCCGTGCGCTCGGCCCGCTCCTGCCCCACCAGGAGTTCACCGGTGAAGCGGTGCAGCCCCGCCTCGGGCTCGTCCGCGTGCCAGGGGCCGAGCGTCACGGGGCCCCGCCTGTCGAGGTACTCGGCGCGGAAGAGGTCCCACAGCTCCTTGGCGTCGATCTCGCCCCCACTGTGCTCGGTCGCCCGCTGCACCGCCCTGGAGAACTCCATCTGCAGGCGTCTCGGCAGGTCGAGGCCGTGGGCCGTCTGCAGCATGTAGGCGACGCCCCCCTTGCCCGACTGGCTGTTGACCCGGATGACCGCCTCGTAGTCGCGACCGACGTCGGCGGGGTCGATCGGCAGGTACGGCACGTCCCAGGGCGCCCGCTCCACGGGGACGCCCAGTTCGGCGGCCCGGTGCGCGTGGTGCGCGAAGCCCTTCTTGATGGCGTCCTGGTGGGTGCCGGAGAAGGCGGTGTAGACGAGGTCGCCGCCGTACGGGTGGCGCTCGTGCACCCGGATGCGGTTGCAGTGCTCGACGGTGCGGCGGATCTCGTCGATGTCGGACAGGTCGAGCATCGGGTCGACGCCCTGGGAGTACAGGTTGAGCGCCAGGGTGACCAGGTCGACGTTTCCGGTGCGCTCGCCGTTGCCGAACAGGCACCCCTCGACGCGCTGGGCCCCCGCGAGCAGGGCCAGCTCCGCGCACGCGACGCCGGTGCCCCTGTCGTTGTGGGGGTGGACCGACAGGATGACCCCGTCACGGCGCTCCAGGTGACGGTCCATGTACTCGATCTGGTCGGCGTAGACGTTGGGGGTGGCGATCTCCACCGTGGCCGGGAGGTTGTGGATCACCGGGCGCGCGGGGCAGGCGTCCCACAGCGCCGACACGGCGTTGCAGACCTCCAGCACGTAGTCGGGCTCGGTGAGGTTGAAGACCTCGGGCGAGAACTCGAAGCGCACCGCCGTCCCGGGCGTCGCGTCCGCACCCTCGGCGACGTCCCGCCCCGCCTCGAGGATCAGGTCGCGCAGTTCGTCGCGTTCCCGGCCCAGGACGACCTGACGCCAGGTGGGCGCGGTCGCGGTGTACATGTGCACCACCGCGCGGGGCAGACCCGCGATGGACTCGAAGGTCCGCCGGATCAGGTCGCGGCGGGCGGCGGTGAAGACGACCACGGTGACGTCGTCGGGCACCAGGTCGTGCTCGACCAGGTCGCGGACGAAGTCGAAGTCGGTCTGGCTGGCGGACGGGTAGCCGACCTCGATCTCCTTGAACCCCATGGTGAGGAACAGGTCGAACATGCGCCGCTTGCGGGCCGGGTCCATCGGCTCGGCGAGCGCCTGGTTGCCGTCGCGCAGGTCGACCGGCACCCAGAGCGGGGCCTGCTCGACACGCCGCAGGGGCCAGGCGCGCTCGGTGAGCGGCAGCTGGACCCGCTCGTGCGCGGGGCGGTAGCGGAAGTGGGGCATCGCGCTGGGACGCTGCGGGTTCCAGGCGGGGGCGTCGGTCATCGGGGGATCCTTCTCCAGTCGTCGAGGCGACCGGCGACGTGCGGCACACCGCGACGGGGTGCCGGTCAGGTCAGGCCCCGCCGCGGCGGCCGAGAAGGAGACCACGCGGTGTCATGGCGGGTACACTAACCCCGAATTAACTCCTCAGACAACCTGAGAGGTTTTGGGAGTGACACTGAACCCGCTGACCCGCAGCCCGCTGGCCGACCAGGCCGCCGAGAGGCTGCGCGAGCAGGTGACGTCGGGCCAGTGGCCGGTCGGAGCCAGGCTTCCCGGCGAGAACGCACTGGCCAGGCAACTGGGCGTGGGCCGGTCCACCGTGCGCGAGGCCATCCGCGCGCTGGCCGGGGCCGGGATGCTGCAGACCCGGCAGGGCGCGGGGGTGTTCGTCGTCGCCACGCACCCCGTCGAGGACTGGCAGACCAGGCTGCGCCGCGCCTCCGTGCTCCACCTCTTCGAGGTCCGCGGGCTGCTGGAGGTCGAGGCCGCGGGACTGGCCGCGCTGCGCAGGGACGACGACGACCTCGCCGCCCTGGATCTCGCGCTCGCGGGGCGGCGCGACGCGGCCCTCGGCGACGACGAGGCGTTCGTCGCGGCCGACGTCGCCCTGCACGCCGCGGTGGTCGCCGCCGCGCACAACCCGGTGCTGACCGACCTGTTCGCCGCCTTCGAGCCCGCGCTGCGGCGCGGGCTCGTGGACCTGGTGAGGCTGCTCCCGCTCCGCGACGACCGTCCCGACCCCGGCGACGACGCGCACGCGGCACTGGTCGAGGCCGTACGGCGAGGCGACGCGCCGGAGGCGACCAGGATCATGCGCGAGGAGGTCGAGCTCAACCTGTCCCTGCTGAGGAAGGCGGACGCGGACGGATGACGGCGAGGAGCGCGCGGGACCGTACGGGAGGGAACACGAGGAGCGCCGCGCGGAAGACCTTCGGGGGATGTGGATCACACCGTGGTCGTATGCCCCGCGGGCCGCGCGTTCTCCTCACGGGGTATGAGCGGCCTCGCCCGATGGTACGAGCGCTTTCAATCTCCGGGCCGATGTGGAACGGACACGGGCCGGGGACCCTGGAACCGGGTGACTCGACGGGAGTCCCGTCCCCCGGCGCGCCCGAGCCCGCGGGGACCGCTCGGACATCAGAAGGTGGTCATGAATCACGCGCTCAGAGCGGCACGAAGGCCGGGTGGGGCGATCATCGCACTCGCCGTCGTCCTCCTCGTCACCTCGTGCGCCGCCCGGGACCGTCCTGACGCCTCACAGCCTCAGGGCGCGGCCTCGAGCAGCCCGAGCGCGTCGGCGTCCGGCGGACACGGGCTGCACGGCAAGGCCGCCGCGCCGCCTCCCGCCGCGCCGCTGCGCGCCTCGGAGCGGTTCGTCAGCCTGACGCTGCCGCAGCCGTACAAGCCGGTGGCCCCCTCGGGAGCGACGGACGAGTACCGCTGCTTCCTGGTGGACCCCGGCCTGACGGAACAGGCCTTCCTCACCGGGAACCAGTTCCTGCCCCAGAACACCGACCTCGTGCACCACGCGATCCTCTACCGGGTCGGCCCCGGGGAGGCGAAGGCCGCCCACGACCTCGACGCCCGGACGCCGGGCGAGGGGTGGACCTGCTTCGGCGACGCGGGCATCGAGGGCTCCTGGGTCGGCCACTGGGCGCCGGGGGCCAACGAGACGCTGCTCACCCAGAAGGTCGGCTACCCGATGCCCCGGGGCAGCCAGCTGATCATTCAGGTGCACTACAACCTGCTCGCCACGGGAGGCAGGCCGGGCGGCACCGACCAGTCAGGGGTCCGGCTGCGGCTCGCCGACGGCGGGACAGGCCTCGAAGCCCTCGAGACCGAGCGAATCGCCGGGCCCGTCGAACTGCCCTGCACGGCCGAGGAGTCCGGCCCGCTGTGCGACCGCGAGGCCGCGATCAGCGACGTCGTCCACCGGTTCGGGGAGCAGGCGCGGCAGAGCGTGCACATGCTCAACCAGCGCTGCAACCAGGACAGGCCCCCGGTAGCCGGCCCCACCCGGCACTGTGACCAGCGGGTCGAGGAAAGCGGCGTCGCCTACGCCGTCGCGGGCCACATGCACCTGCTCGGGCGCTCCATCAAAATGGAGCTCAATCCCGGCACACCGGACGCGCAGACCCTGCTCGACATCCCGTCGTACAACTTCGACGAGCAGGCCATCCGGCCGCTGGCCAAGCCCGTCGCCCTCAAGGCGGACGACACCCTCCGGGTGACCTGCACCCACGACGCGGGCCTTCGCAGGCTGCTGCCCGCGCTGCGCGACCAGCCGCCGCGTTACGTCGTCTGGGGCGAGGGCACCAGCGACGAGATGTGCCTGGGGCTTCTCGTCTGGTCGCCCGGCGCGGGCCCCGGGACGGCGAGCGGGCAGGAGTAGCCCGCCGCGCGGGCCACCCGGTCAGGGAGCCACGGCGATCTGCGTTCTGTGGTGCCTGGGGTTCTCGATCTCGTCCACCAACGCGACCGCGAGGTCGGCGTAGGAGAGCAGGACCCCCTCGTCGCCGGGCAGCACCTGGTTGCCGCCCACCCGGTACCCGCCGGTGCGCGGGGCCTCGTCGTCGAGGAGGGTCGGCGGCGGTGTGACCACCAGCCAGTCGACGGGGGTCTCCGCCGCGCGGAACACCTCCAGTCCCGCCGCGTGGCCGAGGGAGAACGCGCGGAACTCCGCGGGGAAACCGGGCGTGTCGTGAACCGGCACGCCCGGCGCCGTCTCCAGGGTGGTGCCGACGCCGACGGTCAGCAACCGGCCGACGCCGGCCCGCTCCAGGCCTTCGAGCAGGGCGTGCGCCGCGGCCACGTAGAACTCCGCCGAGGGGACGTCGGCCCGGTAGACGGAGCCGATCGCCACGTCGTGCCCCGCCGCGGCCTCCGCGACGTCGTCGGCCCGCGTGACGTCGCCCCGCACCAGGGTCACCCGGTCGCCGGCCAGGCCCGAGTGCCTGGCGGGCTCACGGACCACGGCCGTGACCCGGTGCCCCCGGCCGACGGCCTCGGCGATCACTCGGCGTCCCGCCCGTCCACCGGCACCGAAGACGACGATCTCACTCATCATGACGCTCCGTTCGACAGGACCGGCGGAAGATCGCCGGTCGCTGTCGAGACGGTATGCCGCGGGGTGTCAGTTTCCGCAACGATAGTTACGTACTATGTCCGCGATGAGCGAGCCCCTCGATCCCGCCATGTTCGACTCCTGCCCGTCCGTGTCCGCGCCGATCCGGTTCGGCGACAAGTGGACGGCGAAGATAATCACCTGCCTGGAGGCGGGCCCCCGGCGCTTCTCCGAGTTGCAGGCGCCCCTGCGCGGCATCACCCCCAAGGTCCTCACCGAGTCGCTGCGGGCGATGGAACGCGACGGGATGGTCACCCGGACCGCCTATCCCGAGACACCGCCCCGGGTCGAGTACGAGCTGACCCCGCTCGGCCGCAGCCTGCTGGGCCCCATGGCCGTCGGCTGCGAGTGGATCCGCGCGCACATGGACGAACTCGTCGAGTCCCGCGAGGCCTACGAGAAGCGCCAGGACATACCGGCGTAGCGACCGGGCCGAGGCGCCCTGGCGGCCGGACGGCGGCCCGGAGCCGCGCGCAGGCCGCCGAGCTACGGCGCCGTGCGACCTGGGATCGGCGGAGGTACGGCTGGCGCTGATCCTCCAGCTCGTCACCCTCTGACCCCGCCTGTGCCAGGCCCGCGCGGGAAACCACGCGGTCCCGCGGGCGGAGGCGTCCCCTCGGGGCCGCCGGGGCCCCGCCTGGCCGGGGAGCCCCTCCGGCCGGGAGGTCAGAGCCTCGCGGCCAGCCATCCCAGGAGCGCCATGAGCGCGGCCACGACGACCATGACCGCCAGCGAGGCGGTCCAGGTCCCGGTGACGTCCCGCAGCAGCCCCGCGGCCAGCGGACCGGCGGCGGACATGAGGTAACCGCAGCTCTGCACCACGCTCGACAGCCGGTCGGCCTGGGCCGGCCCTCCCGCCCTGGCCGTGACCATGGCCAGCGCCAGCGGAAACGCGGCGATGCCGAGTCCCAGCAGGAACGCCCACGCGTACGGCGCCGCCCCCGGCGCGACCAGCAGCCCCGTGAACCCCAACGCGCTGGCCGCCCCGCAGGCCACGGCGTACCACGCCTGGCTGCGGGACGTGCGCGCCAGGACCGGCACCGCCAGGCCCACGGGCAGGCCGACGAGCTGGACGAGCGACAGCGGCAGCCCGGCCTCCGCGGGAGCCGTCCCGGCCTCGGTGAGGACGCGCGGCAGCCAGGCCAGCACGACGTAGAAGACGATCGACTGCAGTCCGAAGTAGGCCGCGAGGGTGCCCGCCGTCCGCCACCCGATCGCCCCGCCCCTGTCCGCCGTGCTCCCGTCCGCCGGCGCTCCGGACGTCACGCCGGAGCCGGTCGCGCTCCGGCCCAGGAGCGCCAGGGGCACGGCGGCGGCGAGAGCCGGCAGCGCCCACACCGCCAGGGAGGTGCGCCAGCCGTGCGTCAGGCCGTCCAGCGGCTTGGCCAGGGCCGCGGCGAACATCGCGCCGCCGCCGATCGCGGCGGCGTAGACGCCGGTCATCACTCCGGTCCTGCCGGAGAAGCGCCGCTTCACCATGCCCGGCAGCAGCACGTTGCCGATCGCGATGGCCACTCCCACCAGGACTGTGCCGCAGATGAGGGCGACGGTCCCCGCCGCGCCGCGCAGCAGGATCCCGGCCGCGAGAAGGAGCATGCTCGCCGCGAGTGTGCGCTCCGTACCGAATCTGCGGCCGAGCGCCGGAGCCAGCAGGGCGAAGACTCCGAAACAGAGCAGCGGCAGCGTGGTCACCAGCGAGAGCGCCCCCGCACCCAGCCCCAGTTCCGCCCCGGCCTCTCCGGCGAGCGGGGAGAAACCGGCCAGCGCGGGACGCAGGTTCAGGGCAAGGGCGACGACCGCCACCACCGCGAGCGCCGCCGCCCCCGCCGCTCTCCCGTCGTGAACCGCGGATCCCCTCGCGTCCCGAACCGCGGGCGCTCCCCCGTTCCGAGCCGCGAGTCCCCTCACACCCCGGACCGCGGCCCCTCTCCCCTCCTGAAGCGCGGACTCCTTCGCGTCCCGGACCACGGGCCCCGCCCCGTTCCGGACCGCGAGTTCCTCCACGTCCTGCGCCACGGCCCCCCTCCCTCCCCGCCCCGCGCCTGGAATCGGCTCGTCCGGCGCTCCCGCCGCCTGCCCTACCACCGGTTCGTCCACCATGTCCTCCACCGGTTCGCCGGAATCGTCCGATGACAGGATGCCAGGCCTGCCCCGTTCACCGACCGGTGACCTCGGCCGCGGGGGCCGCGCGGTACAGCTCCGCGGCCTCCTCGCGCAGGACGCCGGTGATCCACGGAACCGGACCGAAGGGTGGTCAACGCCCGGTTCCGCCCGGAGGAACCGCTTCTGCTCTCCGCAGTGCCCGGGGGCGTTCTCCGGAAGGCCTCGGAAAGGCCCGGTCACTCCCGGTCACGCCCGGGAGGCGGGCGTCACGGGGCCTGCGGGCCGCGGTAGGAAAGCGTCTGGCTGTAGACGATGTTGGTGGTGGTGCTGCCGAGCCCGGCCAGCTCGTCGACGAGCCGCTCCAGGTGCGGCATGGAGGTCGCCGCGACCTTCAGCGTGTAGCAGTCGTCACCCGTGGTGCGCAGGCACTCCAGGATCTCCGGGCGCTCCTCCAGGAGCCGGTGGAGCGGCTCGTGCCGGCTTCCCGGATATTTCAGGCGCACCACGGCGAGCACCGCGAGACCGACCTTCATCAGGTCCACGTCGGCCCGGTAGCCGGTGATGACCCCCTCGGCCTCCAGCCGCCTGACCCGCTCGGTCACCGCCGAGGCGCTCAGGTTCACCCGCCGCCCCAGCTCGGTGAGCGCGATCCGGCCGTCCCGTTGCAGCTCGGTCAGGATGGACCAGTCGGTCGTGTCGAGATTCACGGCCACTCGCCTATTTTACCGGCAGATTCCCGGGGCGGCCCGCCGTACGCCGTGAGAAGTCCCTTCACCCCTCCCGTGCCGGTGGATAGCCTGAACCAGTGCGGATAGGCGTGAACGTCCCCAACTTCGGTCCGGGCACCGACCCCGACGTGCTGCAGCGGTGGGCGCAGACGGTCGAGGGCCTCGGCTTCGACCTGCTCATGATCTCCGACCACGTCGCGGTGACGCCCGACGTCGCCGAGCAGTACCCGGCGCCGTTCTACGAGCCCTTCACCACCCTGGCGTGGCTGGCCGGTCTCACCCACCGGATCCGGCTGGGCACCTCGGTGCTCGTCGTCCCCTACCGGCACCCCCTGCTCGTCGCCCGGATGGCCGCCAACCTCAACCGGATCAGCGGGGGGCGGCTGGTCCTGGGGGTGGGCGTGGGCTGGGCGCGGCAGGAGTTCGACGCCCTGGGGGTGCCGTTCGAACGGCGCGGCGCGCTGACCGACGAGCACCTGCGCGCGGTGCGCGCCGCCTGGGAGGACGAACGGGACTACCGCTCCGGGCACGTCCCGATCTGGGTCGGCGGCAACAGCGACGCAGCCCTGCGCAGGGCGGTACGGCTGGGCGAGGCGTGGCACCCGCTGCGCTTCACCCTGCCGTGGCTGCGCGGGGCGCTGGCGCGCGTGAAACACCTCGCCGGCGAACAGGGACTCCCCGTGCCCGCCCTGGCACCCCGCATCGCCCTGCGGCTCACCGACACGCCGGTCACCGGCCCCGGACGTCTCGCGGGCGAGGGCACGGCCGACCAGATCCACGACGACCTGCGGGAGCTGCGCGCGCTCGGCGCCGAGACCGTCGTGCTCGACCCGTTCGACGGCGACCCGGCCGAGACCCTCCACCCGCGGCGGGCCTGGCGGGCGCTGGCGACCGTGGCCGCCCTGGAGGACCTGACCGGTGGCCACAGCCCGCAGGGGATCCCGAAGGAGCGACGATGACACACGACGACGAGAGACTCCTGCGCCGGGCCGTCGAACTGGCCGCGTCGGCCCGGGCCGACGGCAATCCGCCGTTCGGCTCGCTGCTGGCGGGCCCGGACGGCGCCGTCCTGGCCGAGGAGCGCAACACCTCGCTCACCGACCACGACATCACCGCCCACCCGGAGCTCAAACTGGCCCGGTGGGCGGCCCGCGAACTCGATCCCGCGACCGCGGCCGCCACCACCATGTACACCAGCTGCCAGCCGTGCGGCATGTGCGCCGGGGCCATCGCGCGCTCGGGCCTGGGCCGTGTCGTCTACGCCCTGTCCGGCGAACAGCTCGACACCCTCAAACCGCCCGGCAGCGGCTTCCCCGACGTCCCCTCCGAGGGCCCGGCCCTCTTCGACGAGGCACGCGTGCCCGTCGAGGGGTACTACCGCTGACACCCGGTTCCGGCGGGTCGCGGAATGCCGGTGCTCAGAGACGGCACTCCGGCAGATCCCGCAGGTGGAGCAGGGCGGCGTCCAGGCCTGGGCCCAGGGCGTTGACCGTCTCCGGGGGCAGGAAGGCGAACAGGTGCTCGTGAAGCGCCCGGCTGACCTCGGCCCTGGCCTGGACGATCACCCGTTCCCCCTCGGGGGTGAGCAGGGCGTAGGTGGTCTTGCCCCGGACGAGGTCCTCCTCGCGTTCGACGAGGCCGAGCCGTACCAGCCGGTCGATCTGGTGGGCCAGGCGGCTGCGGGAGAACCACACCCGCTGGGCCAGCTCCGTCATGCGGACCCGGCCCGAGTCGGCGATCTGGCGCAGCACCCCGTAGTCGGAGTGGTTGAGCCCGAAGCCGTCCTTGAGGCGCCGGTCCAGCAGCGCGGTGACCAGCCGCCCGCCCTCCACGAAGTTGCGCCAGCCGTGGAGTTCGTCAGGTCCGAGCCGTGAGCCGTGGTCCGCCATCCCGGAAGAGTAACCCGGTCCGGCCCCGGCTTCGGGCCGGGCCCGTGACCGGATCCGGCCGCGGACCCGGCCGGGAGGAGCGCAAGGCCCGGTCAGCCGCTCGGGGACCCGGCGACGGAGCTTGCCCGCCCCGACGGCGGAGGTGTTCAGTAAGGCTGCTTTTCCTTTCCTGACAGGTCTGTGGGTGCTGCTGTGAAGGTCTGCGGGGTTCTCGGGAGTGTGGCGGGGCCGTGCGGGACACGGCGATCCGCGGAAGGGGACCCTGTGGGAGGTCCCGGCCGGGCCGCGGCGCGGCCCTCAGCCGGAGACCTGGCGGGCGAACTCCTCGCCGTCCCAGTAGTCGACCCGGTGGGCGATGAGACCGTCGGCGACCTCGAAGCGGAACATCCCCCGGATGACGACGGGCCGCCCCCGGTAGGTGAAGGTCATCCGGTACGGCACCGCCGCCCTGGCTCCGTCGACGATCAGGTCCTCGATCTCGTAGCGCAGGCCGGCGAACTCCGCCAGGAACCCCCTCAGGCGTTCCCGGTAGGCGTCCCTGCCGCGCAGGTCCACCCCGGCCGCCGAGGTGTGCTCGTTGTGGAAGTCCGGGGTGACGCGGGCGGCGATCTCGTCGGGGTCGTGCCGGTTGAGCGCCCCGAGGTAACGCTCGACCGCCTGCCGGGTCAGCTCCCCCACAGGGTGCGGACCTCCTCGAAGACCTGCTGGTTGTGCGAGATCTCCACGACGTTGCCGTCGGGGTCCTTCAGCGCGCAGATGTATCCGACCGGCGCGGGCAGCTCCAAGGGCTCCCAGTGCAGGCAGCCCATCTCCCGCGCCTCCGCGGCGATCCGGTCCACGTCCTCGCGGTTGGGCACCTCCATGCCGAGGTGCGCGAACGGCGACAGCTGCGGCTGCTGCTTCCCCTTGTCCTTGGCGAACTCCACCAGCACCAGCACGAACGGGGTCTCCACCTGATTGTCGTTGGACAGCCAGGCGTTGCGCCCGTCCTTGTCCTCGTGACGGGAGACGACCACCAGCGGGGTCATGGTGGTGTAGAACTCGATCGCCTTGTCCAGGTCGCAGCTGGGCAGCGCGATGTGCGTCCAGCGCGCCTCGGTGAGCTTCTTCTCCAGCACGTCCGTTCTCCTTCTGGTCCTTGTCCACTGGCCCGTCGAACTCGTCCGGGTCGAGTGGCGTGGCCACGTCCCGGCGGATGGCCCGCATCATGTGCTGGGCCCTTCCCTCCCAGAGGCTGGGCGGACCCACCCGGTAGAAGGGAGAGCGCGGGTTCTCCATGGGCTGCGTCACCATGTCGGTGTCTTCCTTGTTGGTCTGCGCGAGACCGTCCAGCTCCCGGTTCTGCAGGTCGAGGTCGTCACTGAGCCCGTAGATCCGGGAGAACAACCGCGAGCGGTCCGGCGCGATCGGATCCACTCTGACCATGATGAACTGGGAGGCGTATGGCAGCGGAGTGAGATTCGGGTAGACGAACTCCGCGTAGCTGCGGAAGCCCTTGACCGAGCCGTCCTCCTGCTCGATCACGACGACGGGCTGGACGCCGATCTGGCCGGTGGTGTAGTCGCCCCGGCTTCTCCAGGTCCTCGACGTCGCCGAGCCAGACCCACGATCGGCCGAAGACACGGATCATCTCCAGGTCGAACAGATCCCTGTCCCAGACCTCCCACGGTTGCAACATGTCGCTGGGCAGCGGAGGGTCCACCAGTCCGCGGGATTCGGCCTCCCACTCGCCCTGCCTCCGCCTGACCCGTTCGTGCAAGGCCTGCTCCGCGGTTCGATCTACGAGCACGAGCTGCCTCCTGTCCTGCTCAAGGGGGGTGACGCCGATGTCCGGACGCTATGTCCCGCCCGCCGGGCGGCTCCATGTGCCCGCCGCACAAAGAACCGGGGTTCGCGCTACCCCCGGGCGACTTCGGTGCCCGCCGGACGGGCATGGCAGGGTCGGTGAGGTGAACCATCGCACGCTCGGCCGTACCGGCATCCAGGTCAGCCCACTCTGTCTCGGCACGATGATGCTCGGGGCCTGGGGGAACACCGACCCCGGCGAGTGCGGGCGCATCGTCGCCACCGCGCTCGACGCGGGCATCAACATGATCGACACCGCCGACGTCTACGCGTTCGGCGAGAGCGAGGAGATCGTCGGCCGGGCCATCAGGAGCCGCAGGGACGAGGTCGTGCTCGCCACGAAGTTCGGCGGCCCGATGGACGACTCACCCGGCCGCCGGGGCAACTCCCGGCGCTGGATCATGCGGGCCGTCGAGGACAGCCTGCGCCGCCTGGGCACCGACCACATCGACCTTTACCAGGTCCACCGGCCCGACCCGCTCACCGACGTCGACGAGACCCTCAGCGCCCTGACCGACCTCGTACGGCAGGGCAAGGTGCGGGCGATCGGCACCTCCTCCTTCCCCGCCGAGGAGGTCGTCGAGGCCCAGTGGATCGCCGAGCGCCGTCACCGGGAGCGGTTCGCCACCGAGCAGCTGTCCTACTCGATCCTGGCCCGGCACGCCGAGGCCGCGGTCCTGCCGGTGGCCGAGCGGTACGACCTGGGCGTGCTGGTCTGGAGCCCGCTGAACGGCGGCTGGCTGACCGGCAAGTACCGCCGCGACGCCGTGCCGCCGGCCGACTCCCGCGCGACCCGCAACGCCGACCACTTCGACTTCCGCGCCGAGGACGTCCGGGCCCGCAAGCTCGACCTGGTCGAGAAGCTGGAGGCGCTGGCCGCCGAGGCGGGCCTGTCGTTGATCCACCTGGCGCTGGGCTTCGTGCTCTCCCACCGCGCCGTCACCGCCGCCGTGATCGGCCCGCGCACGCTGGAGCAACTGAAGGGCCAGCTGGGGGCGGAGGCCGTACGGCTGCCGCCGGACGTCCTGGACGCGATCGACGCCCTGGTCCCGCCGGGCGTGAACGTCAGCCCCGACGACGTCGGCCACGTCCCCGCACCCCTGACCGACCCCGCCCTCCGCCGCCGCTGAGCCGACGGTGAGCCGCACCGGGTGGGCCACTTCCGGCCCACCCGTGGAGCAGGTGCTTCGGTGGCACGACCACCTGCCGTGACCGTGCGCCCTCGTATCCCTCTCAGTTCCCGGGGCGCTGCTTCATCCCGGCCTCCAGCAGGCTGACCATTTCGGCGATGCGCTGCGCTCGCACCTCGGGGCGGCGTTTGGTGGCGTCGATCCAGCGCAGGTAGGCCCGCCGATAGAACTGGGCCAGGGAGTCGAAGAACGCACCCGCCGCCGGAGTGGCCTCCAGCGCCGCCGCGACATCCTCGGCGAGCTCCGCTCGCTGCGGGCCCTCCGGTGCCAGCACCACGCTCACCCGCGCGCCTGGCTTCAGCCCGCACCGCAGCCAGGCGGGGCCGAGCAGAAAACCGCGTTGTCCTTCGTGTTCGGCGATCACCGCACGGATGCCCGTCCCGTTGAGCGTTCCCGTCACATGGTGCACGGGCTTGGGCGCCCAGACCGCATCCGGATCGAACGGTACCGGGACGAACAGGCGTCCCCGCCCACCTGACCGACTTTCGATGGTGTAGCGCTGCTCCTGCATGCTCCGATACTGCCACGGCGGACCTTTCCGGCCGAGCCGACAGCACCGCCACCGGCCACGACCTCGACGCCCTCCTGGCCCACGCCGCCCTGTGGTGACCCCCGTCCGTCGTTGCCGAGAAGCCGGTCAGGAGGTCAAGAGCTCGCCGACCGATCCACCGGCCTCCGGCGGGGCCGCGGTGACCGCGCACGACAGCCACACTCTCCACGGCACCGCGGCCCTGACCGGTTCCTCCCCGGGCGGCCTTTTGACGGGGCCGGTCGTTCCAGTGCCACGTCAGCCCTGCTCAGAGCGCGCAGTGCATGATGTGCAGCCCGACATAGCCCTTTGCCGGATGCCGGAAGCCCTCCGGCAATGTGCCCAGCACTTCGAAGCCGAGTGACCGGTACAGCTTCACCGCGTTGACATTCGTCTCCACGACCGCGTTGAACTGCATCGCACGGTAGCCTGCCGCACGCGCCCACTCCATCGTGTGCTCACACAGCGCGCGTCCCACGCCCCGCCCGCCGTGCGCCGGATCGACCATGTAGCTGGCGCTCGCGATATGCGATGCGTTGCCCATGTGGTTACGGTTCATCTTCGCCGTGCCGAGGACCACGCCCGAGTCGTCTACCGCGACGACCGTACGGTCGGGAGCCGGTAGGAGCCACCAGTCACGCCCCTGCTCCTCACTGAGATCCGTCGGATAGGTGAAGGTCTCCCCCGCGGCGACGATCGCATGGAAGAAAGGCCAGATGGCGGGCCAGTCATCCGTACTGGCTTCCCTGATCAGCATGCGGACAGCATCCCTTGTACGGGGGCGGCCCTCCAACGGGTTTTCGCCCCGAGGCACCGCCGGACGTGTGGCACCCGCCCCGCCTGCGACGACTGATGTGGGCGGGCAGCCCTCGGCCGACCGAGACCGCGACGACCGGCCTCAGCCCTCCGGGTCAGGTTCGAGGCCGTCGCCCCGCACCAGCGCGTCGCCGACCGGGGTCCTGCGATAGATCACGCTTCGCCCCGAGCGCGTCCGGCCGACCAGGCCCGTGTCGCGCAGGACCGCGAGGTGATCACCGACGTTGCCCAGGCTCATGTCGAGTCTGGCGACGAGCTGGGTCGTCGTTCCCGGCGTGGAGAGGGCGTGCAGGACGGCGGCCCTGGAACGGCCCAGGAGACGTTCGAGCGCCCCGGGCGAACGACCGGCCTCCGCCTCCCACACACCGGCGACGCCGGGAGAGGGATAGACCAGCGTGTACGGCCAGGGGGCCTCGAGCTGGAGGGCGAAGGGGGCGAAGACGCTCGGTACCAGCAGGAGCCCCTGCCCGCCGAGACGGTAACGGCTGTTCTCGCCCTGGTCGAGGATCTCGAGATAGCCGCAGGTGTCGTCGGCACACCACCTGACGTCCGGCATGACCTCCTCGACCGCCTGGGCCCAGCCCGCCATGGCCAACCGGTTTCCCCGTCGCAGGATCTCCTGTTCGAGGACCGCGTTGACGCGGTCCCAGTGTGGAGCCACGAGCACTTCCCACGCGAGCGCCAGCGCCTCGGCCAGGCGGTGTGTCACGTCAGGCGCCTCCAGGATCGCGAGGACCTCGGGCGACGGGCGGCCAAGGCCGTCCAGGTTCCTGCCGATCTCCAGGCGGGCCCGGTCCAGGGGCGTGGAGCGGACCACCTCCAGCTCGTCCTCTATCGAAATCCCGGTTCGCCTGGGTGGTGGGACGATGAAATCGATGTTGTAGCCGAATCGCATGAGCGACGTAATCGCGAAGAGCGCCGGCTTTTCTGCGAGCAGGGCCAGGTATTCGCGTTCGTGCCGGCGTTTCCAGGCGCCGTGCGGCCCGGCGGGGCGGCGGCCCGAAACTATCCACAGCGAGTGCACCGTCTCCAGAAGAGGAGATATACCGAATCTGCTCTGCGCCAGATCCCTTGGAGTCGTGTCAACTCGAATGACGTTTCGGGCCACGCCGAAAGGCTAGCGCCGCCGGATCGGGCCATCAACACTTGGCCCACCACTCCTCGACGACCTGGATTCGGCATGAAAACCTCACTCGATCGTCCCCGGTTGGAACGCCGCCCGCTGCCCCGGACCGTTCGGGTTCTGGCACCCGTCATAGGCCTGTCCAATTTCGGCGACGGTCTCGCCATCACCGCTTTGATGCTCGAGTTTCACGACCGGCACGGGGGCGGAGCGGCGATGGCCGCGCTGTTCATGGCCCTTTCGGTCCCCGGCGTGCTCCTCGCCGGTCTCGCGGGACGGGTGGCGGACAGGGTGGCGGTGCGCAGGGTTGTCGTCCTGGCGGGCGTCGTGCTGGTGCTCGTCTGCGCGACGATGGCGTACGTCACGTCGATCGTCCTCATTCTGAGCCTGCTGTCGGTGCTGGCCGGGATCATGGCGCTCGTCATGCCCACGATGGCGAAGGCCGTGACTGACGCCTCCCCCGGCGATCTCCTGAGCCGCGGCCAGGCACGGATGTCCATGATGGGAAGCCTGGGCTTCCTGCTCGGGCCTGCGGCGGGCGGCGTTCTGATGGAGACCGTGGGACTGCGGCCGATCCTGCTCATGGACGCGGCGAGCTTCGCCGCACTGCCGCTGGCGGCCCTGCTCCTGCCGAGAGGAGGTGAGGACCCGGCGGGCACGTCGTCCGCCGGTCCGGGCGGCGCCCCCTCCGCGTCCGGGCTTCTGCCAGGGCTGCGCGCGATCGCCGCCCATCCTGCCCTGCTGCGGACGGTCGGCCTCGGGATCGTTCTCACCGTCGGCCTTCAGGCCGTGAACGTCGTGGAGATTTTCTTCGTCCGCGACGATCTCGGCGGAGGCGCCGGGATTTTCGGTCTTCTCACCATGGTCTGGTCAGCCGGTCAGATAGTCGGCGCCTGGTTGGCCGGCGACTTCCTGATGGAAAGAAATCCGGTGCCGACGGCCTTTTTCACGACATTCACAGTGGCCGTTGTCACGTTATCGACCGTCGTGATCAGCGATATCCCGCCGTTCTTCGTCCTCCTGCTGCTCGGCGGACTCGCCTTGGGCGGTTTCAACGTGGCCCGTCAGACCCTGCTGGCGAGGTCGGTGGACCCGGCAGGCCGGGGCAGTGCCTTCGCCGCGCATACGGCATTGCTCAACACCGCGACCACGGTCGCGCTTCTGGTCGGCGGCGTCGTCTCCGTGTTCGTCGCGCCCCGGACGGTTTACGGAATCGTGGGAATGGTCACGCTCGTTTCGGTTCTGGTCGCAGGGACCCGACACCGGACTTTCCGGGACCGGCCTGCGCCGGAGGGCGGCGGTCACGGCCGGGCGGACGCCCGCTCAGGTGAGGGCGAGGACGACGCCGACGACGGCGCCCACCGCGACGACGTCGACCAGCGCCTGCAGGCCCCTCGCCAGGGCACCTGACCGTACGGCCGCCGCCCGCCCCGCCAGCCGCGGCTGGACCGCCATGAGCAGCGCGGCCAGGAGCACGAGCACCGGCACGACCGCGTCGAAGGCGGCGCTCTGTGCCGTCAGCACCGAAGTGCCCTGCCCTCGCTGGGCCGCTCCCGCCCGCCAGCCGGCGCGCGACCGGGGATCCCCCGGCGGGGAGCCGGGTTCTCCCCCGGGACCCGCGGAGGCGTCGCGCCGGGCGCGGGCCGTCAGCCGGCGAAACCCGCCCTGCGGCGCGTCACGCCGCCCACAGGCTCGGATGCGGACCTCCGACGGTCCCCGTGGGGTCGACGACGATGCCGACGACGCCGAGATCCTTGACCATCCCCCGCAGCGCGCGCTCGTCGAGCCACATCCACGCGTGGCCGTCGCCGAGGGCTTCGACGAGCCTGTCCCGCGAGGTGAACGCGACCGCCGTCCGCTCACCCGCTCGTGTCCGGAACAGGCGCAGCGCCAGGGTCCCGCCCCCAGGGCGGACGGGTACCAGCAACGGGGAGTCGTTCCTGTGCGAGATCTCCATGGATTCCTCCTGCTTCACATAGCGAGGCGCGGTGGCCGCGCAGAAGGGACGCTATGGCGGCCGGCGAGCGGAAAAAGTGATCCAGATGGGATTCTGACGTACATAGGGCCCTCTCTGACAGCCCCTTGACGCTCGGTCACCGGACGGGAACGCGACGCCTCGCCTCGGAGCGGGCCGGGAGAACCGGCGGCCCCGCGGGCCGGACGGCCGATCGCCACTGGTCAGGGATTCGCGGTCACCCCCGAGACGCGACGGGCGGCGACCGTTCCCCAGAGGGCGGGGCTTCTCCGTCCGCCGAGATCTGACGCCCAAAAAGCAGGTTCGCGCGGGCCCGACACGACGAGAGCGCCAACCTCTTCCCTTCCCGACAATTAGCATATTTCCTACTTTTTTAGTGTGATACTATGCCGCCGCATGCCGATCCGGGAGGGCCGATGCGCCAGGACGAGCACGGGCTGACGCTGAGCTCGGCGAGCGACGCCGCCGTGCGCCGTTACGACCGGGCCGTGCACGAGCTGCTGCGCTTCCGCGCCGAGGTGGACGGGGAGGCGAGGGCCGCGCTGGCCGAGGATCCCGACTTCCCGATGGGCAACGTCCTGGCCGCCTACCTCGGCCTGCTGACCACCGAGCCCGCCGACGCGCGCGAGGCGCGGGAGAGGTTCGCGGCCTTCCGCTCCAGAGTCTCCGGGCGGGCGCTGCCCCCCAGGGAGCGGGCGCACCTGCGGGCCGTACGGGCGCTCCTGGACGGCGACTTCCTGACGTGCGGGACACTGCTGGGACAGATCACCGAGGAACACCCCAGGGACGCGCTCGCGCTGGCCGTCGGACACCAGATCGACTTCTTCACCGGCGACGCCAGAGCGCTGCGGGACCGCGTCGGGGGCGCACTGTCGGCCTGGCACGAGGACGACAGGCACTACGGGCTCCTGCTCGGGATGTACGCCTTCGGGCTCGAGGAGGCGGGCCACTACGACCGGTCGGAGGAGGTCGGCCTGCGCGCGGTCGAGCTCGACCCCGAGGACGTGTGGGGCATCCACGCCGTCGCGCACACCTACGAGATGCAGGGCCGCTTCGGCGACGGCGTGCGTTACCTCGACGACAGGCTGGACGACTGGTCCGCGGGCACCTTCCTCAACGTCCACACCTGGTGGCACTACTGCCTGTTCGCCCTGGAGGCGGGCGCGACCGGCAAGGTGCTCGGCGTCTACGACGCCGTACTGGCGGGCGGGGAGACGGCGATGGAGATACTCGACGCCGCCGCCCTGCTGTGGCGTCTGCTCCTGGAGGACTCCGACCAGACCGAGCGGTGGAAGGCTCTCGCCGACGCCTGGGCGCCCAAGATGGAGGAGCCGTTCTACGCGTTCAACGACATGCACGCCGTCATGTCCTATGTGGGCGCTGACCGGATCGCCGAGGCGGAGAGGCTGATCGCGAGCCGTGAGCGCTACGTGGCGGACGGCCGCGGCGGCGGCGTGACGAACGTCGCGATGACCGCGCGGGTCGGCCTGCCCGTCTGCCGGGCCCTCGTGGCGTTCGGGCGGCGGGACTACCACGGGGTCGTCGACCTGCTGTACCCGATCAGGCACCGGATCAACGAGTTCGGCGGCAGCCACGCCCAGCGCGACGTCGTCCAGAAGACGCTCGTCGAGGCGGCGATCAGGTCGGGGCGGCGTGAGGCCCGGGTCCTGGTGAGCGAGCGGATCAACGTCAGGCCGTGCAGCCCGTTCAACTGGCTGAAGCAGAGCGCGCTGGCCGACGACCTCGGCGCGCGCGCCGCCGCCAGGCTCCAGGCCGAACGTCTCGTACGGCAGGCGGCCCTCCCTTTTTCCTGACCCCGTCGCCCTCCCCACACGCCCGAATCCCTTTTGAGTGATTTATCCAATTATTTTTGGCCACTCAACCCCCTTAATATATAGAATTTCATACCATCACCACCAAACCCCTCCTTTATCAACAAAGGATTGATATCGTCATTCGGCGAGAGATCGGCAATTTCCCGGAAATCAACCGGCTACGCCGCGTAGTATCTGCGGAACCGCCGTTCACGGGAAATTCGTCGTCCTCCAAAGGCCTTCTGCATGCCAGAGCCCACCGATTCGCAGCCCCGCCGCCTCAGGGACCAGATAAGCGAAACAGCCCGCCAGGATCGTCAGGCGTTCGTCGACGCCCTGGAGAAACTGCCCGACTGGCTGCAGGTCCTGCTGTTCGTCGTGGTCATGGCGGGCTACGTGCTCGTGTTCCTCTTCAGGGTCGCCTCCAAAGTGCTCCGGGCGGCTTGGGCCGCGCTGGCGGTCCCGCTGCGCCGGACGGTTCCGTATCTCGGCCTGCTGGCCGTCAGTCTCGGCGCGGGCTGGTGGGCGACCGACGACAGCCTGCCGGAGAACCCGTGCGGGATCCGGCAGAACCTCAACGTGACCACGACACAGGACGAGGAACCCCTGCTGCGGATCCTGGCCGAGGAGTTCACGAACGACCCCCGCGTCGTGTGCCCGATCACCGTCACGGTCAGCGCCGCCATCGGGCAGGACGAGATCCAGAGGGCCCTGGAGAACGGCTGGTCTCCCGCCGACCCCGGAGCCGTCTACCCCAGACGCCCGATCGTCCTCTCACCGCGCCCCGACATGATCATCCTTGGCTCGTCCGAACACGCCCGGGCCATCCTCGAGGACCCGGCCATCCTGAACGCGGATCCACCGAGGGCGCTTCCTGCCGACGAGGGCTCGCTGGGCAGGTCCCCGGTGGTGCTGGCCGTGCACAACGGGGGGTCGGAGAAGGACGTCGGCGCGGGCGCGGCGAAGGCGCCGGGCATCACGGAACAGGTCAGGCGCGTCAAACGCGACTACACCGTCGTCCGCCCCTTTCCCGAGCGCTCGGACGCGGCGAGGCTGGCGACCTTCGCCCTCTACCGGGGAACGGACGACAAGGAGCGCGAGGAGGTCGAGGACGACCTCACCCCCAGCCTCGGCGACGTGCCGCTGGGGTCGTCGTTCGAGCTGCTCTGCGCCGCCCTCGGCCACGGGGACAGGGACAGAGGGAAGGACCTGGCCGTGATCGCGCCGCTGTACGCGGTCCGTGTCATCACCGGCACGGCCGGAAAGCGGCACGACCCCTGCCCCTCCCAGCCGCGGGAAAGGGCCTTCGACCCGCTGCCGCTCTCCGACGTCCCGCCGCTCGACCATCCTCTGATCAGGGTGCGATGGCCGGGAGAGACCGACCGGAACCGGGACGCCGCCGTCGACGAGTTCCGCGACTGGCTCAGGAAGCGGCTTCCCGCGAAGGTCTCGGGAGGCTCCTTCCCGACGGACGCCCCCTCCGACCCCTCCCCCGCGACGAAGGTCGAACAGTACGAGGCGGCCAGAACCTCGATCAAGGTGGCCGTCATGATCGACGTCTCCGGCTCGGTGGTGCGCCACGTCGGGCGGGACGGCGACGGCATGGAGCGGGCCAGGCGGCTCACCAGCCACCTGGCCGAGCAACTCAACCATCACGACTCCATGGGACTGTGGCACCTCCCCGGCTCCCCCCGGCAGGCGGCAGGCAAGGCGGTGGGGATCTTCTCGGTCGGCGACTCCCCGCCCGACAACCTCTACCGGGCGCTCGACCGCCTGAAGCAGGTCGACGGCGGATCTCCGATCTTCACCGCCGCGGCCGAGGTCGTCGAGGAGGAGGGCCTGGACGCCGAGGCCACACTCATCGTGATCACCGACGGCGACGACCGGCCGCTCAAGAGCCGGCCGATCAGGTCCGCGGTCGCCGCCGGAGAACTGTCGAAGAAACTCAGGGAGCGGAAAGTACACCTGTACGTCCTCAACATCACGGCCGCCGAATCCGTGGAGCCCGACGAATCCGACAGATGTCAGGCCCTGAGGTCGCTTCTCGGAAGCGCTCTCACCGGTTGCATGCCCGCCGAGGACGAGGCCGCGTCCACGGTGATCACCCGACTGATCGGCAAGCTCCGTGTCCGGAGGCCGGCGTGAACGGCGAACTGAGCCGCAGGAGCCTGCTGGCCGGGGCGGGCGTCCTGGCGGGCGCCGCGCTGGGAGTCGGCGGCCGGCTCTGGCAGGACCGTCGACGCTACGGCGAGCTCCCCCCGCACAACGGCCTCGTCCTGCTCAGCGGGGAGGAACTGAGCCGGGGCGAACAGCGCCGCAAGCTCGTGGGCGAATGGAACAGCGACGAGAAACACCCCCATGTGACGCTGATCGAGCTGGAGGGGAGCACCGACCTGCGCCGCAGCGAGATCGTCGCCGCGGCGCAGATGGGCGGTCACCGATACGACGTGGTCAACGTCGACGTCGCATGGATGGCCGAGCTGATCGACCGCGGCTATCTCGCCGAGTTCCCCTCACTGGACACGAGAGACTTCTACGGAAGCGCCCTGAAGACCGTCTCCGCGGGCGGCAAACGCTACGGGGTGCCCTTCGCCTCCGACGCTCCCCTGCTGTACTACGACAAGCGGATCGCCTCGGAGCCGCCCAGGACGTTCATGGACGCGGTGGATCTGGGCCGGAGGCTCAAGAAGGACCTCGGCGAGGAGGAGCAGGTCTACGCCTACGCGGGCCAGTTCATGGACTACGAGGGTCTCACCGTCAACGCGATGGAGATCATCCTGTCCAACGGGGGCGACTACCTGGAGTTCGACGGCCTCGCCGTCGAGGCCCTGAGACACCTGGTGGGCTGTCTCAGGGACCGCTCCGTCGTGGGCGAGGAGGAGAAGAACAGCCTGCGGCTGTTCCGGGAGGGCAGGGCCGTCTTCCTGCGCAGCTGGTCCTACGCCTTCCACCAGCTCGTCGACGTCCCGCCGTTCAAGGACGACAACGAACGGCTCGGCGTGGTCGCCCTGCCGTGGCCGGGAGTGCTCGGCGGGCACAACCTCGCCGTCACCACGACCTCCGCGCTGCGCAGGGAGGCCTCCGATTTCATCGTCGAGATGACCGCGCCCGGTTCCGTGCAGCGGACCTTCGGCTGCGGCGGCTACGCCTCGCCCCGCCCTTCTTCCTACAGCGATCCGAAATGCCCGGGCATCGACGAAGGCGCGTCCGTCGCCTCGGAAACCGAGGAGGAGAGGACCCCGGATCTGAAGGAGTTCGCCGCGAACGTGCACCTGTCGCTGACGAGGACGGAGACGCGTCCCCTGACCTCCTGGTATCCCGACTACAGCCTCGTCCTGCGCCGCCACCTCATGCGAGCGCGGGCGGGAGACGGGGAGATCGACGACCGGGAGCTGCGAGAGGAGGTCCGCAGGATCCGCGGTGTCCCGTAGGGACGGCGCGTCGTCCTGCGGCTGAGCCGTCGTGCGGAGAGAACCCGCCGTCCGGCCCGCCCCGGCTGCGGGCAGCCGGGAGACGGCGGGGACGGACAAGGGATGGCCGGTGCGTCCATGGACGGCGTTGATCTTTTTGGCTAGCTTCCCGGAAATGAGGTTCAGATCCGCGCTGGGCGTGCTCTCGGCGGTGGGTGTGCTGGTCGCCGCCGCTCCCGCGTTCGCGGAGACCACGCCCCCCGACGGCCCGGCGTCCACGGAGGCGGCGTCCTCCGGCGGCCCCGTGTCCGCGCCGACGTCCCTCGGCCACGCTCTCACCTGGGAGCTCAAGCCCACCGGGGTCACGGCCCGCCTGCGCGGCCTGTCCCCGGTGAACCGTGACGTCGCGTGGGCCTCCGGAAGCCTCGGCACCGTGCTGCGCACCCACGACGGCGGCCGGAGCTGGCAGAACGTCTCCCCACCCGACAGCGCCGACCTGCAGTTCAGGGACGTCGAGGCCTTCGACGCCCGCAACGCCGTGATCCTGTCGATCGGCGAGGGCGAGTCCTCACGCGTCTACCGCACCGGGGACGGGGGCCGGACCTGGACGCAGACGTTCCGCAACGACGATCAGAAGGCCTTCTACGACTGCATGGCCTTCTTCGACCGCAGGCACGGGCTGGCGGTGAGCGACCCGGTCGACGGCAGGTTCCGCGTCCTGTCCACCGACGACGGGGGACGGAGCTGGCGGGTCCTTCCCCCGAAGGGGATGCCCGACGCCCTTCCCGGCGAGGCGGGATTCGCGGCCAGCGGCCAGTGCCTCACCACCTCGGGTGGGCGTGACGTCTGGCTGGCCACCGGCGGGGGCGCGCGCTCGCGCGTCTTCCACTCCCGCGACCGAGGCCGTACCTGGACGGTGGCCGAAACCCCCGTACCCGCCGCCGACCCCGCGCGGGGCGTCTTCGCCCTGGCGTTCCGCGACCCGCGCCACGGCATCGCCGTCGGCGGCGACTACCAGCCGGACCTGCCCTCCCCCGACGCCGCGGCCCTGACCCGGGACGGCGGCGCCACCTGGCGGCTCGCGTCCGCGCCACCGCAGGCCTACCGGTCGGGCGTGGCGTGGCTGCCCCACCTTCCGTTCGGCGCGATCGCGGTCGGTCCCACCGGAAGCGACGTGACCCTCTCCTCGGGCAGGCAGTGGCAGCGGTTCGACACCGGTTCCTTCGACACGGTCGCCTGCACCGCCGACCTGAGCTGCTGGGCGTCCGGCGAGCAGGGCAGGATCGCCCGCCTGACGTTCCCCCGCCGCCCGTAGCGGGCGGCGCCCGGCAGGGCCCCGCCGAGAGCCTTCCGTCAAAGCCTTCCGTCAGAGCCTTCTGTCGGAGGCTTCCGGCGGGTGCGGCGCGCGTTTCCTTAATCGCTCCTTAACCGGCCTTCAAAAGGCTCTCAACGAGCGACGGCCCCCGCTGCGACCCTCACCCCGTTTTCGCAGTTGAAGGGCCATGTCACCACCGCTTTTCTCGGCGGATCCCGAGAACTTCGCCCGGTGACGGCCACCTGACGAAACTTCGGGCGACACATCGCCCGAGCGTTTACTGTTAGGAAACTTTCCTTTATATTTAAAGTCACCCCCCAGCGAAGGAGCAGTACATGCGGAGAACGACAACCCTGCTGTCAGCGTCGATGCTCGCCATGGTGACCACGGTGTTCATGGCCACTCCGGCGGAGGCGCACGGGTACATCTCCAACCCTCCGAGCCGTCAGGCCTTCTGCGCCCAGGGCAAGATCGCCTGTGGTGAGGTCAAGTACGAGCCGCAGAGCGTGGAGGCCCCCAAGGGTGGGCGGACCTGCAGCGGAGGCTCACGCTTCACCGAGCTTGACGACGACAGCAGGAACTGGCCGGTCACGAGCGTCGGCAACACGGTCAACTTCACCTGGTCGCTGACCGCTCGCCACGCCACCAGCACGTGGGAGTACTACATCGGCGGCACCAAGATCGCCTCGTTCAACGACGGCGGCAGGCAGCCCGGCGCCACCGTCAACCACTCCGTGAGCATGGGCGGCAGGACCGGACGTCAGAAGGTTCTGGCCATCTGGAACATCGCGGACACGGGCAACGCCTTCTACGCGTGCGTCGACCTGCAGGTGGGCGGCGGCGGCAACCCCAGCCCCACCCCCACCGTCACGCCGACCGTGACCCCCACCTCCACCCCCACCGTGACCCCGACCTCCACCCCCACCAACAACCCCGGTGGAACCTGGAGCGCGGGCACCGCGTACCGCGCGGGCGACCAGGTCACCTACGGCAGCGCCTCCTACCGCTGCCTCCAGGCGCACACCGCGCTGACCGGCTGGGAGCCGCCGAACGTTCCGAGCCTCTGGCAGAAGCTGTGACCCTCTTCTGACGAGCCTCACCCACGGACCCGCGCCCCACAGGGCGCGGGTCCGTTCGTCTTCTGACGGCCTCCGCCGGCCGTGCCCCGCGCCTGTCAGCCGGTCGGACGCCCGTGCCAGGAGGCCCGGACCAGGGCGCGTTCCGTGGCCGTGAGGTGGACGGCGGCGGCAAGCCAGGACCAGGCGTAACGGTCTCCCTCCGTGTCCACCAGGCGGCCGAACACGTCGCGGGCGCGACGGTCCGCCTCCTCGGTGAGCGCGACGAACAACTCGGCCGCGGTCTCGAATCCCGCCCTGCGGAGCGGGGCCGACTGGGCGAGGGAGTCGCCGCCGCGAGCGGACTCGGCGACCGCCCGACGACCGCCGGAGACGGCCAGCTCGACCAGCCTGCGCACCCGCCAGAGCGGCGAACCCGCCACCGGGTCGGCGTCGGCCGTGCCCCCTTCGCTCTCCGTTCCCGGGTTCGGCGGGCAGTCGTCGCGGGACGGGAGATGAGAACCCCGCAGGCGGTCGTACCCGAGGTCGGCGCGGCCGAGCCACTCGGCGGGCAGGCGAAGCGTCGGCCCTGGACCGGGGACCGGCCCGACCGCCAGGGGGCGCATGGTGGCCGCCCGGTCGGGGTCAAGCCTCCCGATGACCCGCACCCGCAGCCCTGGACGGGAGGCGAGCTGCCTCAGGTTCTCGACATGGGCCAGGTCGGGGTGGGGGTTCGCCGCCACGAGCCGGATCAGCGGTCCTCGCGGGGGGAACGGGCCGTCACCCGGAACCTCCCCCCCTCCCGTCCCCGGCTCGGAGTCCGCGGGGTTCCCCGTTCCCGACTCCGTTCGCGCGGGACCCTCTGAGCGTGGCAGCTCGCGGGCGAGCAGCCGGTCACCCTCGGCTCCGACGATCACCAGGTCGCAGCCGACCGGCCGGTTCGCCTCCTCCGCCGCCTGCGGATCACCCCAGAGGTCACTGGACAGCCTCGCGTCGGCCGCCTGGGCGAGTGTGCGGGCGAACAGCGCCGCCAGCGGCCCCTGCGACCAGGGCAGGCCCGCGACAGGGGTGGCCCGCACCCCCCGCCCCGACCCGAGACGCCCCTCCGGGGAGATCGTCGCCCCGGAGATCAACAGTCCTCCACGGGCCAGCTGCGCGTGGTTCACGGTGGCCGCGCCGAGCGTGACCGTGGCCGTTCCCGCACCCCTGGCACGAGCGGCCCCGCCTGGTCTGACGTCGGCCACGGAGAACCAGCGCCCGTCCTCCGCGACGAGGTGGGTGACCACCCCGCCGTAACCGGTGGCGCTGATCACCGGTTCCCGGCAGACCCCGTGAACGCGCAACCCCTCCCCCTGCCTGTAGGCACGGCGGGTGGTCCCCAGCAGGGCCGGGTCGGAGTCGGCCGCCGCGATCCTGCCCGAGGTCAGCAGGAGATCGCGAAGCGCGGAGGCCAGGTCGGTGAGACGGTGGCCGTCGTGGCGCTCGCGGGCGGCCCGCAGTCCCCGGACGACCCGCAGGGCCGCCGCCTCGGCTCTGGGCAGGCCGGCAAGTCTGGCCGTGTGCGCCGCGCGGAGCAGCTCGGCCTGGAGCACCGCGCCCGCCCCGGGCACCCCGGCCACGAGCACGGCGACGGCGGCTTCCCGTACCTCGGCCGCCGCCGCCACCTGCCCTGCGGTGGGTCCCGTGGGCGTGTCCGCGCGCGGGGATCCGCTCTCCTGATCGGGAGCGGGCGCCCCGCCGGCTTCCTGCGCCCCGCCTTCGACGCGACCGGCCCGGCTCGCCGATCCGGCGCCGGCGCGCGCGGTCGTGGCCGCGTGCGCGGTCGTGTCCTCGTCGAGGACCGCGCCGGCGTCGCCGGCCGTGTCGGCGTCGCGGCCGGCGCTCTCCGCGCCGCTCTCCACGTCGGTGTCCGCGTCGGTGTCCGCGACGGGGCAGGCGGTGAGAACGGCCGCCCGGTGCAGGCAGCGCGGCGCGAGCAGACAGCTGCACAGCGCCGCGCCGGGATCGACGACCACACCCGACCTGCCGGGAACGAGTGTGACCACCGCGTCCTCGCCCCAGTTGACGGAGACGGTCCGCCCGTCGGCGACGACGGGCAGAGCGACGCAGCGCTCGACCGCCGCGTCCAGTTTCTTGCGCAGCCGGGGCGTGAGGTCCTCCACGGCCGCGGCGGCCACGTGCGGCTCCACCGCAGGCAGCCGCGTGGCGGAAGCGGGAGGGGATGCGGGGAGATTCAACGGGCTTCTCCTCGGAGGCGGTCGCCCACCCAGCGGGCGAGGGCGAGCGGGCTGAGCGCGGCGACCGGCATGCCGGCCGCCACGAGCTGCTGGGCGACGGGCACCGAGTAACGCGGAGTCCCCGTGTCGTCCAGAGCGGCGCATCCCAGCAGATGGACGCCGGAGGAGACGAGGGAACGGACCTCGCCGAGCAACCCTCCGATCGGGTAGCCCTCCTCGAAGTCGCTGACCACGACGGCGAGCGTACGGCTGGGCACGGTGACCAGGGAGCGCGCGTGGGCGAGCCCGGCGGCGATGTGGGTGCCGCCCCCTACCTGCACCTCCAGCAGCAGGGAGAGCGGGTCGACGACCTGGTCCGTCAGGTCGATCACCCGGGTGGAGAAGGCGAGGAAGTGCGTCGAGAGCGTCGGCACTCCCCCCAGGACGGCCGCGGTCAGCGCGGACCAGATCACCGAGGCCTCCATCGAACCGGACACGTCGACCACGAAGATCAGCCGCCAGTCGGCCTCCTTGCGGATCGGGGTGTCGAAGACCGGCCGTTCGGGAACGACGAGGAGCCTGCCGTCGTCGGTCCTGCGGGTGTGCGCCAGGTTGGCGCGGAGGGTGGCGGGCAGGTTGAGCCTCCCGCCGCGGCGACGGGTCGGGCGGGGCGTCTTCAGCCCGGTCAGCGCGGGACGCAGCCGGGTGGCGAGCTCGCGGGTCAGCTCGGCGACCAGGCGTCGCACGAGTGGCCGCAGACGGGAGAGTTGCTGCTCCGGCAGACCGCCCGCCAGGGACAGGACCGAGGTCAGCAGCTCCACCGACGGGCGCACCGCGTCCGGATCGAGCACGGCCAGCACGTCGGTCCGTCCTTCGCCCGCCGCCGCGGCCAGCACCTCCTCACGCACCTCCGTGCCGAACAGGGCCTCGAGCTCGGCGGCCCATTCGCGGGCGCCGGGAAACGACGCCCCCTGTCCTCCGCCGTCACCCGGCCGGATTCCCTGCCCGTCCGCGAGGTCGACGGCGCCTTCGCCCCGCCCCGCCCCGTACAGCTCGTCCAGGGCGTGCGCGTAACGCCGGACGTCGGCGGGGAGTCGCTCGGTCTCCCTGCCCAGCAGCAGGCGCCACCGGTCGGCAGGGGCGAGCCTCCTGCCGACGGCTCTCTCCTCTTCCCCCTCCCCGTCCTGCGTGGTCTCCGCCGTCCCGGGTCTCATGTGCCGACGGTCCCGCGCGAGGGCCCCGGACACGTCGGCTGTGCCGGATCGTTCGAGCCGTCCGGACGTCTCGGAGGTCTCGGACGGCTGCGGACGTTCGGGCAGAGAACCGGAGAACCCCGGCGCGGAAAGCCCCAGGGCGTTCAGACTGGCCAGCCCGGCGGCGTCCGCGGCGGTCCACAGGGCCAGCAGCTCGGGCGGGGCTCCCAGGGTCAGGTCGAGCCGGTCGCCGAGGCGGTCGGTCACGGTCCGGAGCAACCGGTCCCGTGCCGCGGGAGCGAGGGTGTCGAAACCGCCGCGCAGTGCGGGCAGCCGGTCCAGGAAGTCCCGGTCCGTGAGCCCGTCGATGCGGTCCAGCACCGGCTCCAGGGCCGCCGTGGCCGACTGCAGGAGCGGGCCCGCCGCGGTGAGCAGGCCGGTGAGCAGGCGGGACAGGCGATGGCGTCCCTCGGGGCCGGTGGCGGTGTCCACCCATCCGGCCGCGCGGGCGCCGAGGATCTGCGGCGCGTCCAGGTCCAGCAGGACGCGCGCCGCGAGCGCCGCTCCCTGCATGAGCGGGGACCCCGCGTGCGCGAGGGTGTCGAGCGCGTCGTCCATGCGCAGGCCGAGGCGTTGCTCGCCCGCCCGGGTGACAAGGGCGACCAGGGCCGCGGCGTCCTCCTGCCGGTCGCTGCCGACCAGGCCGGGCAGCGCGCGGACGGCCGCCTCCAGCAGGGTCGCGGCCAGCTCGGCCGCCTGCTCCCGGCTTTCCCGCGTGGTTCCGGGAAGATGCTCTCGCCGCAGCGCCTCCAACAGGTCGAGCGCCCGCAGCAGGTCGGGGAGTCCAGCGGTCGTGGGAAGCACGGCGGCGGCGTCCGCGAGCCGGTCGGCGACGAGGTCGGGCAGGTCGCAGAGAGCCGCGGCGCGCAGACTCGCGAGGATCAGCTCACAGGTGGGGCCGCCCTCGGCGGATTCGCGGCGGAAGGTCTCACGCAGTGTTCCCGCGGCCGCCAGGCCTGCGGTGACGCCGCGGATGCCCGCCAGGTCGAGGAGCGCGGCGACGGAAGGGGTCCACGCGAGCCGCCACCGCGTGGTGAGCGCGGTCCCGTCCCCCGTCCCGCTCACCTCGATCTGCCTGCCGTACCCGACACCGCACACCGACAGACGCTGCAGCAGGATCTCTCTGCGGCCGTCCAGATCCGAGCGGAGCGGGTCGAGACGGAGCTCTCTGGGGTCGGGACTGTCCGGGCAGGGCAGCCGCAACGCCGCCAGGTCGGCCTCCACCGAGGGGCCGAGCCCCGAACGGGGCGTGCCGGGCGCGGTTCTGCCGCGATCGGCGCCGACGAGAACCACCTCGAGGGCGCGGGCGAGCGCCCGGCCCCGGCCAAGGGGCTCCCCCTGGCCGAGCACCGTGGTCACCGCCTCGAGCAGCTCGCCCCTGCCGGGCGCGGGCAGTCCCCGCAGACGGGCCAGATCGCAGGCGAGCCGCAGCGTCTCCACGGCCTCCCCGGTGCCGGCGGTGTGCCCCGCCGCTCGCAGTTCCCTGCACAGGCCGGTGATCGCGCGGGCGGCGGCGTCCGTGACCTTCTCGGGATCGCCGCCCGCCGCGAAGACCGCCTGCTGCCAGCGCGGGTCCCGGATGCCCGCCGGATAGCCGGACCGGGAGTCGAGAAGGTCGAAGGCGTACGGCACGAGCGACGTGGCGGGCAGGGCGGCGGGCAGGGCGGCAGGCAGGGCGGCAGGCGCGGGGACGGAGGCCTGGCCGGGCGCGGAACCGACGCCGGGCTCGGAGGAGGTCGCGGGAGACGGCGTGACCGTCTCGGGAGAGGGCGCGGCGGACAGGGGCGGCGGCGCGAAGGACGCGCGAGACGGCGCGGCGGGCTCGGCGGCGCCGTGTTCTCCCGTGAGAAGGCCGGGTTCCCGCGCGAGAAGCAGGGCGGGAGCGTGGAACGCTCCGACCACCGCGGCGACTCGCAGACCGCGGGAGACGGCTCCGGCGAGCACCTCGCGCATGTGCGCCTCGCGGGCCAGATCTCCCGAGGGCACGCCGCCGGAGGCCGCCGCGTCCTGACGCAACGCCCACCCCACTCCCAGAGCGGCTCGGCGCACCGCCTCAGGCGAGCACCCGGGAGCGAGCACCTCGACGGCGCGATCCCACATGTCGTCCCCGTCCCTGCCGGTGCAGGAGGCGGCCAGGCCGTCAGCGAAGGCGCTCCCCGTCGAGAGCATCACGTCCCCGGACGTCTCCGCGCCGTCCGAGGCCCACTCGGCCTGCGCCGTGTCTTGTCGAAGCCCGCTGTCTTCTTGAATCGCGCCTTTCCGCGCTGCCTCCTTCCCGGCCTTCTCAGCGGGTTCCCGGTCCTCCTGCGCCCGCGGGGAGGTCCGCGCCGATCCGCCCTCGGACCTGGCCGGGGCCGACAGCGGCAGGTCACAGCAGAGCACCTCGGCCCCGCGTTCCCGCGCCCAGCGAATGGCCGCCAGTTCCGGGGAGAAGTCGGCGAAGGGATAGAAGCCGAGCCTGCCGTCCGCTCCGGTCCCGGCGAGGGCCACCGGCGCGACGGTGGCGGGGTCCGCCAGGTGCACGAGCCAGGGTTGGAAGTCGACGGGCAGCTCCACACAGACCACCTCCGCCCCCGCGGCGTCCAGCAACGCGGGAACGGCCGCCGCCAGCGCGGGGCTGTGGTGGCGCACCCCCAGCAGGTACGGCCGGGCGGAAGCGGCGAGCGCGTCCACCGCCTGCTGCGGATCGCCGACGGCCGTCCCCCCTGCGCCCGTCTGCCCGCCGGCGGCGCGCCACGCGGTCACATCCCGGACGTCCGTCCCCTCCGCGCCCACGCCCCGGGCGACGCCGCCCTCGAGGACCGTCTCCCGAGCGACCGCGTCGCTCCTCATGCTCCGAGCAGCATCGGCGGGATGACCCGCCTCCCATACGCTCATCTCCTGAGCATTCACGCCCCGGGTATCCATGTCATGAAAAATCGTATTTCGCATATCCGCACTTCGAAGGCTCATGTCCTGAGCGTTCACGCTTCGTCTGTCCGCCCGCTGAGAACCGGCGTCAGGGGGATCCGCGTCCCGGGTCCCCCCGTACGAGGCACTCGTCTCCCCGCCGCCGCTCAACGCAGGTTCTCCCGCAGGTCCCAGAGCCTGCGCCACATCGCTGAGCCGTCCTCGGCGCGACGGCGCACGGGACCGTCCCAGTAGCCGAGCAGCCGCGAGTGGTCGGCCGGGTCGTCCTTGCGGACCACACCGAGCAGGTGCCCGGGCATCAGATCGAGGACGTCCCCGCCCGGCAGGTAGGCCGCCGCCACGCCGAGGGAGGCGGCCACCTGCACCGCTTCCGCGGTTGACATCACCGTTCCCGGGCGTTCGACGTCCCAGCCCTCGGCCGAGCGTCCGGAGCGCAGATCCCGGAAGACGGTGACCAGCGCGTCCAGCACGGCGTCGTCCACGCCGAAGGCGGCGCCGGCCCGCTGCACCACGGCCGCGGCCTGGCCGCGCACCAAAGCGGTCTCGGCCGCGGGATCGGCGATGGGGTTGACGGTCTCGAAGTTGAACCGGCGCTTGAGCGCGGCCGACATCTCCGAGACGCCCCTGTCCCGCAGGTTGGCCGTGGCGATCACCGTGAAGCCGGGGACGGCGGCCACCAGGGCGTCCGCGCTGCCCGCCAGCTCGGGCACGCTGACCCGCCGGTCGGACAGGATCGACACCAGGGCGTCCTGCACCTCGGGCAGGCAGCGGGTGATCTCCTCGACCCGGGCGACGCGCCCCGTGCGCATGGCGGTCAGCACCGGGGAGTCGACCAGCGCCTGAAGGCTCGGTCCCTGCGCGAGCAGGAGGGCGTAGTTCCAGCCGTAGCGGAAGGCGTCCTCCGTGGTGCCCGCGGTGCCCTGTACGGTGAGCGCGCTCGTGCCGCATACGGCGGCGGCGAGCAGCTCGGAGAGCATCGACTTGGCGGTGCCGGGCTCTCCGACCAGAAGCAGGCCGCGCTCACCGGCGAGGGTGACCACGCAGCGCTCCACCAGGGCGCGCTCGCCGACGAACTTGGGAGCCACCACGAGCCTGGCCGGCGGCTCGAGACCGTCGGCGCCGGTCGGCCGGCCGCCCTTGGGCAGTTCCAGGGGCTCGTCACCGCTGCCGCAGATGAACGTGACCACCGCTCGCGGAGTCAGCGCCCACCCTGGAGGACGAGGGCCGTCGTCGTGGGCGGCGAGGAAGGCGAGCTCGCCGGCGTGCCGTTCCTCGGCGGGCAGCGCCTGCCGGTTGGCGGGAACGGCGGAGGGCTCCGCCTGTCGCGTCGTGGGCATGGAGGGGAATCCTTCGTGTCTCGGGCCCCCGCCCCGTCGTGGGACGGGTGCGGGCGTGCCGGTCGGGTCGTGCCTGCGGATGGCCGGGGACCGCCCGTGAGGCGGGGAACGGGAAAAGCCTGGAAGAACGGAAACGATCCCACGGAAAGCGGGAGTGAAGCCGAAGAAGCCGGAGTGAGGCCGAAAGGCGCCGGAGGCGGAGCCAGGCGCTGGGGGACGGCGGAGCCGGAAAGGACCTGGGCGACCCCGAGGATCGAGAGCAGGCCCGCGGAACAGCGAAAGCGATTCCAAAAGCCAAACTTCCCAATGAAACAGACAAAAGGATCGATCCAGATAAATCTCGACGAAAAGCGGAAAGTCGCACAGACCTGGAGAGGAGTCGCCTCGGGGAAGGCGGACGGGCGCGGTGACGGCATGTGTGACACCGCACCCGTCCCAGGCCCTCAGCGACGCCTGCCGCGCCGTACCCGGAGTTCCTCGAAGCGAGGGACGTCACCGCCGCGGACCCGCTGCCACGCCCTGGCGTAGAGGGCGACGGCGGGTTCGACGGGCACGATCACTCCCAGCTGGGCGGTCTCCCCGCTGATCAGGTCGTAGAGGGGGATCTTCCACTGTTCGAGCGGAAGGCGCGGTGCCTTGGGGTCGATCCACGCGCCCGGCAGGAACAGCGACCGTCCGGCCCTGGCGCGGCTGGCCTCGACCACCAGGTCGGTGGCGGCCAGTTCGGCGCGGGCCGCCTTGAACCGGGCGGGCTTCCATCCGGTCCACCGGGTGACGTTCTTGTCGGTGGGGTCCGGCATCGCCAGCAAGGTCAGATAGAGCGTGGCGGCGTCCTGGCCGAGGCCGTACTCCGACGCCGCCTGGGAGACCAGCGCGGGCGCCGAACGGCCCGGGTCCTGCGGCCACCAGGTGCCGTCGGCCGCCCGCTTCCCGTCCACCGGGTCGCCGGGGTCGGCCAGGAGCGTCTCGAAACGCGGATCACGGGCGACACGCAGCGCGAGCTCCACGGGAAAGGGCTCTCCCGCGTCCCCCGCCAGGGCTCGCAGGGCGGGCAGGTAGGGGTCTTCTCCCGAGGCGTCCAGGAGGGCCATGCGGATGCCCGGGGCGGGCTGGTTGTCGTGAGTGGCCATGATCACGGCGCCGTAGCGCTCCCAGCCCTCGGCGACCTCACTGGGCGTTCCCGCGACCTTGCGGAACCCGGGGAGGTTGACGTAGCGGCCCAGGCTGAGCATCAGGTCGGGGTTGGCGAGCCGCTCCCGGACCGCCGCCAGCGCCGCGGGCAGGGCGGCCCGCACCGGGTCTCCCGCGGGAAGCCGGTGGGCGAGCCAGGCGGTCAGGGAGACGGCGCTGACCAGTGTGGACTCGGTGAACCCCGTGGCGTCCTCCTCGACCGGGGAGACGCGGTCGCGGTGCACCCTCCAGCGCAGGTCCCCGCTCAGCTCAGGCGCGGAGGCGGGATCGAGGAGCGCGGGAAGCGCCCTGCCCGGCTCCCACGCGGTCCGCACCGCCCTGGCCGCCTCGGCGACGATCCACTCGGGAACGGCGGCCCGCCTGCCCACCCTGGCGTTCCACACCGCCGCCGCCGCGGCGACGTCGGGGCCGTCCGTCCACAGCGCGGCCGGGTTCGCGGGCAGCAGCGCCCCGACGACCCGCCTGCGGGTCTCGGCGTCCATCTCGCGCAGCTCGTCTCTGGCGACGGCGGCGTCCATCGCCTTCAGGCCGAGCGCGGCCCGCGAGGCGGCGGGCAGGAAGCTGCGTTCGTGGCCGTCCACGTACGGCAGGCCGGCCACGACCAGCCTGGCCGTCGTCAGGGTCACCCCCGTGAGCCGTACGAACTCCTCCGCCGCCTCCGGCCTCCATGGCGCGGGACCGTTCTCGGACCACCGCGCGAGGAACTCCTTGAGCCAGCCCGCCGGCCGCTCCTCACCCACCAGGCCACGGGCCCGCACGGTGTAGGGGGCCGGGACCTCGAAGCGGCCCGCCGGGTCGTGGAAGAGCGCCGTGAACCCGCAGCCGCCGTCTTCGGGGGAACTGTCCTGGAAGACGATGAAGGCGCCGTCGGGCAGGGGAAGCAACCCGCGCCAGGTCCCCTCTCGGCGGTTTCCTCCCGGCTCGACGAGCCAGCTGTCGTCGAGCCACAGCGAGAAGCGCCGCCACGGGCCGGACTCGGCCGCCGAGGCCAGCCCGAGCTCGTCGATCTCGTGGAGCAGCTCCCGCAGCGCCTCCGTGTGCTCCGGCTCGAACGCCACCGACGCGGCGCGGTAGGCGACCGCCGCGCCGTGGTCGAGCAGCGGCTCCCAGTCCAGGGAGGTGTACGGCAGTTGCGGCCCGTCGAAGTGGAGGCGGATCGTCGTGTCCGAGGGGGCGACCCCCATGGCGGTCGTCACCGACAGGGAGGAGTCCAGGATCTCGGACTCCTGGGTCGTGGGTTCGGAGGCGGCCCGCAGCGCCTGGCCGATCGTCCGTATCTGCTGGAAGGCGTCGCGGCAGGCCTGGCCGTACCACCACGGGCCGGAGACGTGGAGACCGTTGAGCGCGCGGGCGAGCAGCTGGTCGGTGGGGCCGGAGAGGGGTTGCTCCTCCTGGCCGCCCTCGAGGGCGCGGGCGAGCCTGGCCGCCACGGCGTCGAGGGCGATCTGCTGGGTCGCGGCGAATCTGGCGATCCCGGCGATCCCGGCGATCAACGCCTCGTGCGTCACCTGTGGCAGCAGCGTGCGGATCAGCGAGTCGAACTCGTCCTGCGCGGACCGCGGAGGGTGCGCGCCCTGCGCCTGGTGCGCCGGCTGCGGCGAGTGCCGCAGCCGGCTGAACCGGCCGGAGTCGGCCGAGTGTCCGCGCCGTTCCGACTCGGCGCAGACAGCGGCCTTCAGCAGGGCGATCGCCGTCTCGTCGTCGATCCGGCGCAACGCTAGGGAGCCTTCAGGGTCACGGGGCCGCAGGCACCTCCAGTAACGCAGCGGAGGCAGCATCGCGGTTCCCGCGGCGAACGCTCCCGGTGTCCTGCCCGTCGCGACCGTCGCGACGACGACGCCTTCGGGGTCGATCACCTTGACCCGGGGGTAGTCCTCGGCGAGGGCGCGAGGACGGTCGTCTCCGGGGAAGGTCACGACTCCGGCGGGCAGGCCTGGCCCGTCCGAGCCGTCCCGCAGGGTGACGGCCCGTCCTGCGAGGTCCTCACCGCGCCATGATCCGTCGGGCAGCCGGATCACGCGCCAGCCGAGCAGGCCGTTCACCGGGACGGCCACGGGGGTGGCCTCCTCGGAGGAGACGGGCAGCAGCCAGCCGCCGCGGAAGGTCGCGCCGACCGGCGCCGAGCGCAGCGCGTCGGCGAGGAAGCCCGGCATGCTCGGCCTGCCGTGCTCCATGCCGACCGGGTCGTACTCACGCCAGCCGTCGCCCTGCTGGTCCCACACCCAGAACGAGGTTCCGTCGCCGATCAGCTGGGCCCTGGCGGGCACGGTCGTGTCCCCCTGGTGGAGAACGCCCGCCCCGGTGGTGCGCCCGCCGCTGGGCAGCGGCAGGGTCACCGTGTCGCTGCGCAGCGCCCACACGTTGGCCAGCGCCTGCAGCGGCCGGAACGATCCCGCGGAGGAGTGCCAGTAACCGCGGAGCTGGTCGCCGGCGCCGTAGGTGTTCCAGTAGACGAGCAGCTCGCCGTCCACGTAGTGGAAGCCGGGGTCTCCGTAGGCGTCGCCCGGGGGCGTGCGCAGGTCGTGGACGAGCACGGTGCCCTCAAGACCGATGACCCTGGCCTGGGAGGGGCCGGAGACGATCAGGTGCGGCCACGCGTCGGCGACCTCGATCTCGTCGAGGTCCTTCGGCCTGACGAGCGAGGCGACCGCCTCGTCCCAGGCGGGCCAGCCCAGCTCGTCGACGATCCCGCCGCGCAGTGTCCTGGCGAGCTCGGAGGCGAGGTCGCCTCGCGCGACCGCGGTGACCTCCTCCTCGGCGAGGACCAGTGCCTCCGCGGGCAGCCAGGTGAGCCTTCTGAGGGCGTCGGGCAGCTGCGGCAGGCCCTCGGTGAACGAGCGTCCCGCGACCGCCTTCATCCACCTGGCCAGCATCAGCCTGCCGCCTGGAGAGGCCGCGAGGCGGCGTACGGCCCTGCGGCCGTCCTCGTCGTCGTCGAACCGGTCGGCGGCGCGGTCGAAGGCCGCCGCGAACCGGGGGTCGGCGGCCAGGGCGAGCAGGTCGCGCTGTCCCTCCCCGCGCGCCCACGGCTCCAGGAGCAGCCGCATGCCGTCGTCGGGGTCGGCGACCGGCACCCGCAGCGCCAGCAGCAGGTCGATCAGGTCGGCGTCCGCCTTGGGCTCCACGCTTCGCCCTGTCTCCGCCAGCTCGGCGCGCAGCCGCCCGGCGACCCGCTCCACCAGGGAGTACAGGCCGGGAAGCCGCGGCTCCCCCTGCCAGCTGGGCCGCCAGATCTCCAGGAATCGTCCGAGCCAGCCCGCCGTGCCGTCCTGCGGACGCTCCAGGCCGGACGCCTCGCCTTCGCCCAGCCCCGCGGCGGCCCCCGACTCCTCGAGAACCTCCAGCCAGAAGGCGGGCATCCCGTTGTCGCCGTTGCGGGGCGTCAGGTTCAGCAGGGTCCCCCGGACCGCCGGATCCCGCAGGCCCAGTGCCACCAGGGCGGGGCGGTGCGCCTTCCACCAGCCGAGCGGCGCCCCGACGGTCGCGGGCAGGCCGAGCAGCTCGGCCAGGTAGTCCTGCTCCTCCACGTCGGCGTCCCGGCCCGCCGCCCTGGCCAGCCGCCGGAGGTCTCCCGCCGTCTGCGCCGACGGTGACAGGCCGCCCGCGGTACGGCGCGCGCACAGCCCCCGGAACCTGCGCAGAGCCTCGTCGGCGGGCACCCGGGCGGCCAGTTCCCTGGCGTATCCGGACAGTGCCTTCACCGGCAGCGCCCCGGCGAGGGCGAACTCGAGGAACACCGCGTCGAGCCGCTCCTCGTCGACCTTCAGGCCGTGCTCGGCCTCGGCCTTGCGCGCCTGGGTGAACATCTGCGCCGCGTAGGTGGGATTGTCGACCGCGAGGAACGCGCGGCCCGCCTGTTCGAAGAACGTCGGAAGGAAGTGCGGGACGGCCCCCGCCAGCTGCGCCGCCAGGCGCAGGTAGGCGTCCAGGGCGGCCTTCGGCTTCGACTTCGCCTGCCGTGCCGCGCGTTCCAGCTCCGGCACGACGGAGAGCGCGTGGTGGCCGTCGCGCGGGTGGTGCACCAGGACCCATTCGGGAAATCCCAGCGAGCGCCTCAGGCCCAGCCCGACCACGACCGGGTCACCCGCGGGTTCGAGGCCGAGGAAGCCCGCCGCCGCGTCCTCCGCCGCCCCCAGTTCCTCGGCGACCAGGCGAACCACCACCCGCCCTTCCAGGCCCGGGTGCCGGTAGGAGCGCGCGGTGAGCGGCACCGCCCGCTCGCCTCCGCCCTCCGTCCCCGGAGGGAACACCGCGCCCGCCTCGAGCAGCTCCCGCACCTGGGCCTCCGCTCCGGCCTCGAGCGGGCGTTCAGCCCCCGTCTCCGCTGACGGCGTGGCGCCGCTCATGCGTCCTCTCCTTCCTCGACCGCCCGCCCGGCGTACAGTGCCGCGGCCATCCGCATCCCCTCCGACCAGGCCACGGGACCGACCTCCCGCAGCGGCAGCCGTCTGCCCTCCCGGTCGTTCCAGGTCAGGGCGCCCGTCTCGGTCTCCCCGTCCCAGTAGGGCTCCCCGATCCACACCGACGCCCCCACGGCCCGTCCCGCGTCGCGAACCGCGCAGGTGACATAACCTCCGGAGACCCGGTAGCCCAGCGAGGTCGCCCTGGCTGCGAGGCCGAACCTGGAGGCGAACCTCCCCCGGGCGAACTCCGTCACCTCGACGCTCCTGTCCGCGAGCCCGGCAGGCCTGGTCCAGGTGGCCCGGTGGATCTGCTCGACACGCTGGACGACCCCCAGCTCCGCGGCGAACTCCCGCAGGTCCTCCAGGTCGGGCAACAGCACCGGATGCGGCAGGGTGACCGTCACCGGGGACAGCCTGACGGTCTCACCGTCCAGGTTCACCACCCGCAGCTCGCCCGAGCCGGTGACGTCGCGCAGGAAGCCCGCCTCCTCCGGGTCGTCGCCGACCACCACGAGGTCGCGCAGCACCGACTGCCACGCCTCGTCCGGCCAGACCTCGGCCACCAGGGCTGTGGGGACGGGCAGGGACGACACCATCCAGGTGTCCACCTGTGCCACGCAGGCGGCGGCGTGCCGGTCGAGCCACTCGGCGAAGCGGCGCAGCCGTTCCGTCTCCGGATGTTCCCGCACCTGTTTCGGCAGCGACTTCAGCTGCCGTCCAGCCGCCCGGCCCGCGGTGGCCCTCGCCGCCACCCGGCCCTCCACAAGGGCGACCTCGTACCCGTCGCCCGCCGCCAGCCAACCCAACGGTCCCCACCTCTCGACACACACGGATCGTCAACGCCCGCAGGTGTTTCAGCGCCTGTGACGGTGATGCGCGGAACGCTAACGCCCCGCACCGACAATCGGGTACTCGCCCCCGCGGCCGGGACCGCCCCGCCCCGGCCGCACCTCCTCGGGCCTTCACCCCGGGCCTCGACCGGGCTGCCCTCCCACATGGGAAAAGCGTCCGCGATCCCCTCTCCCCTGCGATTTCCCCGGTGGCCGGTGCGCCCGGCGTGCAGTCACAGGATCCGGCGCTACCGGCACACGGAGACGCGAGACGGCGGACGCGGCCCGCCCCGTCCCGGAACGGCGGCGCCGTCACAGCAGGTCACTGAACGGGCGGGGGGACGGCCCGTCGTCGACGCCGGGTGGGCTCGGTTCACCCCGGAGGGCGCGCGGGGCGACATCGGTCGCACGGGCGTTCGAGCGGACGGGCCTGGTCTCCGGCCTGAACGGAACCCCCGGGGTTCCGAACGCCGAGGTCAACCGGATCTCTCCAGCCACCGAACTCACCCATGTTTCCCATTCCCCTGATTCCGCCTCCAGCAACTCCCCGACATCCAAAGTAACTATTTATCGCGAGTTAGCAAATAAAAATAAATTTCTGTCACACGTAATTTGTTTCACGTTCTCGGCCTCCGCAGAGGCGTGGAAGGCCGCCGGCATCCGCCCGGCGACGCGGGGCCCCGTCATCGGACGGCGCTCGGGACACGGGCGAAGAACGGTCACCGGCGCGGCGCCGCGCTCCTCCGGGCAGGGTCCGTCAGGGCCGGCCCGGCGCATTCGACACGAAGGCCGAGGGCGGGCCGGGGGTGATAGGCAAGTGGCGATCGCGGGCGCACGCTGGAGCGGACACGCGAGTTCGACGCCACGACGACGATCTGGCTGGTCACCCGGTACGAAGACGTCAAACAGGTGCTGAGCGACCCCCGCTTCGTCAACGACCCGGCGAACGTGCGGGGGCTCGACCTGCGCAACGCCCGCGAGAAGCTCCTCGAGGCCCGCGGCGTTCCCCCCGAGTACGCGCCGTACGTGACGGACAGCGTTCTCGACGCCGACGGCGCCGACCACATCCGGCTTCGGAGCCAACTACGACCCCCGCGAGTTCGACGCGCCCGAGCGTCTCGACGTCACCCGCCAGCCGGACGGGCGCAAGGAGAACCATGTCGGGTTCGGGTACGGCCTGCACTACTGCCTGGGCGCCGCGCTGGCCCGGCAGGAGGGCGAGGTGGCCCTGGGCGCGCTGTTCCGCCGTTTCCCCGCCCTCAGCCTCGCCGTCGCGCCGGACGAGCTGGAGCGCGAACCGATGCCGGGTTCCTGGCGGCTCGCCAGGCTGCCGCTGAGACTCTGACGGCGCGCCTCGGCGGAACAGCGCGCCCAGGAACCCGGCCGGTCACGGATTTCCCTCAGGCGGGGAGCAGACGTAGTCCGCCATGTACTTCTGCCATTCAGGAGAACGGGGGCTCTCACCTTCCCGGGAACGATAAGGGCCGAAAGCCTGCGGGGCCGGCCGCAGGTCGACGGCGGTCTCGCCCCACCACTGCATGGCCCGCACCGGAATCGGCCACGAGTCGAAGGGGACGGCGGCGCAGTCGGTGACCACGTAAAGAAGCCGCAGTTCGGCGGAGGCGCCCGGGGCGACGACATACGGAAAATCCGTGGAGTGCGACCGCTCAAGGGTGTCGGCGTCCGGCCACATCATGGACTTTCCCGCCTGCACGGCCCTGAGAGCCAGTCCTGGACCGCTTCGGCCCGCCCCGAGCAGCACGACCTCGCGGACACCGTGGTTGGTGAACCTCAGTTCATAGGCGAATTCAGGTGGCTTGCCATGCTTCGTCGCCCATCCGCCGGGCTCGACCAGGCCGTCTTCGGGATCAGCGAGCCGCGGGAGGACCAGGCCCGCGTCCCAGGCCTGCGCGGCGCCGAGCACCAGCGCCGCGGCGACGGCCAGCGCGGCGAGTATTCGCCGTGACGTGCGTGCGGAGATTTCACCGGCGGCTGGATCGAGCGCGGCCCACACTGCGTCACTGACGTACATTCATCCCCTATCATCGCGTATTCGAGCCATGCTAATCATCAAAGAATGGGCCCGGGGAATTCATGTTGATGCCGGCACTCGCCGCCGCCCTGGAAAGTGCCGTCGCAACCGCCGTCGCGGTCAGGATGTGCGGCCCGGTGAGCCGCGTTCGACTGGAGAGATTCGCGGCCCTGCAGCATCTCACCGTCACGGTGGAGAACGGGCCGCCGGTCATCGGTTACCTGCGGACCACACGACGATGGCGAGCGGCCGGTTTCCTCGCAGGCCTCATCGCATATCTGGCGCTGAATGTTCTCCGGGGCGGAATGGGGGTCGGAATCGGTTTCGCCTGTCCGTTCATCGGCTGGTACGTCGGCGCGATGGTCGCCGAGACACGGATTTCCTGCCCTGCCCACCGGAACGAGGACGCCCCTCGGCCCGCCGGACCGCTCTCCGCGCCGCCCAGGCCTCCGCGCACGGCCGGGCCGCTCACCGCGGCGACGAGGTCTTCGCGCACGGCCGGGCGGCTCTCCGTGCCCCTCTCCCCCCTGGCGAGGTTCCTGTCCGTCACGGCCATGGCGTTCGGGGTGCTCGTTCCGCTCTACGCCGTCGCGCCTTCCGGCGGCGGTACGGACGGCACGTTCGGCCTCGCACGGATCGGCATGCTGCTCGCCGCCGCCGTGACCCTGCTCAGCGGGCTGCTCCAGCGGAGGATCGCCACCGTGACCGTCTCCGAGAGGTTCTCAGAGACGGTCGCCGCCGAGCTCGCCATGCGCTCGCGTTCCCTGCACGTTCTCTCGGCGGGAGCCCCCGTCTTCCTCGCGGCGGCCGTAGGACAGGCCATGACCGGGGCGGACGGTATTCCGGCCAGCCTCACCGTCACCCCTTTCGGCCTGCTCTTCCTCGTCCTCGCCGGGGTGGCCTGGTACACCGCGACCAGGCCGCTCCGGCTTCTCCCCACGCGGCCGTCGCCGCTCTGAGGACGGACCGCGCGTCTCCCTCCAAGGACCCGGCGGGGGCCCGGGAGAGCTCGGCGGCGGCTCAGGCGGCCTGCCGCACCTGCTCGGCCAGCCGTTCCAGGCTCTCGTCGAGCGCGCGGGCGATGTCGTCGCCGGAGGGCGGGTGCTCCTCCTCGAAGAACGACAGGTGCACGGTCACCTCGCTCTCCTGCGGGGAGATGCTCGCCACCTGCAGCCAGCCCGCGTACCGGTCGTCGTCACGCGTGCCCCACTCCATCCGGAGCTGGTCCCGTTCCGCTCTGAACAGGGCGCGGGCGTCCCGCCCCGTGTCGTCCTCGTGCACGGTCACCGCGGGTGGATCGTCCGGCCGCACGTGCAGGTCCTGGGGAAGCCAGCGATCGATCCGGTCCAGGTCGCTCGCCTGGTCGAAGACCAGCTCAGGGGCCGCCGGGATCCTGCGGGAACGCTCATGCTCACTCATCGGGCTCACCTTTCTCACCGTCTACACCAGAGCCCGTGTCCGAAAGGGCGTCTTCTAATCCCGCACCCGACCAGAAGAACGTTTCGTTCGCCGTGCCGCGCCCGGGCGAGGCGATCAACGCGGCGCCCGGCCGACACCCCGTCGCACCGGCACGCCGACGGCGACCTGAGGCGTCAGACGGAACCTCGTAAGCGCACACGGAGAACCCGGACGTTTCCCTCAAAACGCACCCTAGGTTAGCCTTACCTTATCTTTGCCATCGGTGGGATGCGCGCAGAGAGAGGGAAGCCGAGACCATGATTGACCCCTTCCGTATGTTCCATGTGCGGGTGAGCGACCTGAAGCGGCTCAGCCCTTCGTTCCTGCGCGTCACCTTCACCGGCGACGACCTCCACCTGTTCGCGGACAACGGCCTGGACCAGCGCATCAAACTCGTCCTGCCGCTGCCGGAGCACGGGCTGACCCACCTGCCGACCGGCTCCGACTGGTACACCCGCTGGCGCGAGCTCCCCGGCGAGCTGCGCAACCCCTTCCGCACCTACACCGCCAGAGCGGTCAGAGCCGAGTTGCACGAGGTGGACGTCGACATCGTCATGCACGAGGGACACGGCGACCACGGTCCTGTCGCGCGCTGGGCCCGCGCGGCTCGCCCCGGCGACGAGGCCGCGCTGCTGGGCCCCGACGCCCGCCACGACGGCGAACCCCAGGGAATCGAGTTCCACCTGCCGGAGGGCGACGGCCCCGTGCTGCTGGCCGGTGACGAGACCGCGGTGCCCGCGATCGCCTCGATCCTGGAGCGCATGCCCCGTGACCGCTCGGGGGAGGCGCTGCTGGAGGTGCCGTACGGAGCGGACGTCCTGGAGCTCGACGCGCCCGACGGCCTGGTCGTCACCTGGCTGCCGCGCGACGGCGCCGAGCACGGCGGCAGGCTTGTGCCCGCCGTACGGGCCGCCGCCGACCGGCTGCTGCCCTCCCTGTCCTCTCCCCAGCGGCTCGCGGACGTCGACGTCGACGTCGAGCTGCTGTGGGAGGTGCCTGAGGAAGGGCAGGCGACTCACCCGCTCTACGCGTGGCTGGCCGGTGAGGCGGCCGTCATCAAGACGCTCCGCCGCCACCTGGTCGCCGAGCGCGGCCTGGACCGGCGGGCGGTGGCGTTCATGGGCTACTGGCGCATGGGACGCTCCGAACGGTCCGAGTGACGCCTCCCCGCCCGATGCGAACGGCCGGGCCGGGGCGGAGTGGGAACACGCTCTCTCGGGAGACGTCCCGGCCTCCTTTCCTGCTGGTCGCCCTCTGGAACCGGCGGACCGTCTCGGCCCCGCCCCGGAATGCCCGGGACCCCATAGGATCGCGTTCGCGAGGGTCCTGCTCTCCACACCGGAGGCGATCAGTGTGGAGACCCGACCCACCGCATCTGCCCCCACAAGAATCATGGGGCTGGACGGCCGGTCGAAGGTGTGGCCTGACCGCAGCTGGTGATCGTGACGGGATGGCCGAAAGCGGGGGCGGGAGCCGGGAAATGAGACATGACCTTCGGCGACTGACGAACCGCGCGTGGCTCTTCCGGCTTCTCGCGGCCGTGGTGGCGTTCACGGCCATGGTTTGCACGGCTTCCGCCTGCACCGTCGGCGTCACCGGCCACCGCCCCTCTCCCCCGCCCGGCGGGCCGCCGCGGCCGCCCGAGCTGGACGCCGCGTCCGAGGTGTGGCCCGAGGCGACGTTCACAGTGCCCTCGAGCCTCGGAGGAGAGCCGACCGTTCAGCCGGTCGCCATACTTGGCGCGAATCAGGTCCTCATGGTCGCCCCGCTCAGCACGCGCCCCCGGTTCGTGACGTACGACCTCAGGACGGGACGGCACCGCGTGCTGGCCACGGCTCCCGAGTGGAGCGACTGCGACCTGTGTTTCGAGATCAGAAGCGTGGCTGTGAGCGAGACGCGGATCACCTGGACCGCCGGGATCTACCGTTCCGAGCCCTGGAACGCGGGCAAGCGGCACGTCGAGCTGTGGACCATGCCTCGCTCCGGCGGACGGATGCGCCTGGTGACCTGGCTGACGGGCCACGGCGACCTCCCCTTCCACGACGAACTGACGGTCGACGAGGACCAGGCCCTCTGGCGCGACGAAGCCCGCGCTTACCGGATCCCCCTCTCAGGAGGAAAGGCGATGGAGGTTCCGTTCACCACCGGCATGCCGCCCGCGCCTCAGCCTGATCCGGATCTGGACGACCAGGTGTGCGGAGTCGAGTGGTGCGTGGGAAGGGTTCCTCCCCGCGCCTACGAGCTGACCACGATGGTCGTGCGGCGCAGGGACGGCTCAGGCCGGGTCACCGTTCCCGCCTCGTCGGGAGGCCCGCTGATCGGGGACAGATTCGGCCTTTTCGGCCTGCCGTACGTGTACGGACCCGGTCCGGTCGAGATCTTCTCCGACGGCCCGGAGTCGGCCGCCGTGCTGTACGACCGGTGTGCCGGCACGTCGGCGCTCGTGGGGGCGCAGGGGAAGAAGGATCGCTCCCATGAGATCACTCAGGGAGCGTCCGTCCCCGGTGAGCCGATCCTGTTCTGGATGCAACAGGACGAGAAGCGGTACACCGTACTGGACCTGGCGCGCGTCCCCGACCAGCCGTGCGGGCGCTGAGTCACGCGAGCGGTCGGCAGGACCACCGGCACGCCTCTCCTGCAGTTCCCTGCCTTTTCCTGCGATTCCTCGCCAACGTCCGACGACAAACCCTCACATCACATCCGATGGCGAAATTTCCGGTATCAACCCATTTGCTATGAGTGCGATGGATCTGTCCTCCCCGAGATTGAAAGCGCCCCCGAGGCTGGAGGCGAAGGGGGAGGGCGGGCCCGGCCGGCGGAGATCTCTGTTTTTCGCCGAATCGAAATCCGCAAAACATGGCGGTGAGCTGGCGGAAGGTGTGATGCGAGACGTTGATCACTAATTTTGCCCGCATGGGTCTTTTGGAAGCGGGCAGTCTTCCCCGCGCCCCGCCGGGGGATCACGCTCGACCGGTGATCCTCGCTCCCGGCGGGGCAGGCAGAGGCACTCCTTCAGTGCTGCCGTCAATCCGGACAAAGCCCGATGGAGGACATGATGACGCCAACGAACTCTGACAAGCAGGGTGAGATCTCGTCGACCGGTCTGGGCAGACCGCGTCGGCGCGTCCCCCGCTCCCTGGCCCTCGCCGCCGCCGCAGTGCTGGTGGCGTCGGGCGGAGTGGGGGTGTCCGCGGCGTCGGCGGCGTCGCCGGCGCCCGTGCCGACAGAATCGGGGACACCGACACCGACACCCACGGCGACGGTGAGCGGCACCCCCACGGAGACCCCTGTCCCGACCCCCACCCCCACTCCGACCCTCTCCCCCACGCCGACTCCCACCGCCACCACGGCGCCTCGCGTGCCCCCGGTGGCGTTCCCCGGCACGCTGCACGGCGAGTTCGTCCTACCGGCGAAGGACGGCTGCGGCTTCACGGTGTTCACCCAGACCGGTGAGGCGACGGCTGTGGCAGAGGACTCGATCACCGTGAGAAGCCAGGACGGCTTCGAGAGGACGTACACGGTCGACGACTCCACCCGGATCCTCTCGGGCCGGCGGGGCAACGAGGTCAGGCAGGGCGACTGGGTGTCGGTGACCTCCGCGGCCGCGGAGGAGACGGCGACGGCCGCCTACGTCTTCGACCTGTCGCGCCCCAGCAGGAGCTTCTGGCGCAACCAGGGCCGGTGGTTCCCCAAGCAGTGGCGGACCGGCGGCAAGTGGCGCACGCCCACCCCCTGCCCCACCCCCTCGGCGACCCCCACGCTTCCTCCCGCCAGCCCGCCCGCCCCGACGCCCACGGACCTTCCGACGACTCCTCCCGAGACCCCGACGACGACTCCGACCACCCCCACTGACACTCCGACGACGCCCGCCCCCGAACCGACTCCCACGGCGACGGACACGGCGCCCCCCGCTCCGACGCCCCCGACTCCCTGACCTTCCCCCTCAAAGCGCGCTCACGACGTCGAGCGTCTCAACGCTCCATGACGTCGAGCGCTTTCATGACGGCCGCGGCAGACCCCCCGCCGCGGCCGTCTCCCCTTCTCCCGCGCCGGCCGACGGACAGCGACGTCAAGGTGGAGGCAGCACGTTCGAACAGATGTCTTCGTCTTCACGAGGCGGACCAGCCGGAAAGCGCACCCGGAGCAGCCCCCGTCTGGCCGGCGGGAAGCCGCCCCGTCGTTCACGAGAACAGACGCGGTGTGGACGTTCCCGGCTCCGGCCTCGTCCTGGAGGGCGAAACGCTGAAGACAGGCGGTGGATACGCCGACTGGAACGTCCCGCCTCCCTCCGGCCTGACCATGCCGAATGAATGCGTGGCCGACGGGACGGCGTTCGTGGTCAATCCGCACAGCCGGATAACCACCCGGTAGGCCCCCTTCTCACCGTCCGGCGTACTGCCGGCACAACCGGGCCACGCCGTGGCGGACGTCAGAACCACCGGCCGCCCTCGACATGTGGGGAGCGACCGACCTGATCCCGCTGCCGCGCACCACGGCGATGATGACGAGATGTCGGACCGCGTTACCCGGTGGCAGCGGGGGACGGTGCGGGCGACAGCGACAGCCCGGCGTAGATCTCGTCGAGAACCGTCGGCAGCAGGGCGTTCGCCGTGGTCCTGCCCTCAGGTGACAGGGTCAGGTTCGTCCATATCACGAGCGTCACGTCGTTGTCCGCGTCGTAGCCGATGAACGAGTTGAAGCCCGGAAGTTCACCGCCGTGGTAGTACATCGAGGCGTTCGGCCCGAAACGTTGATAGGCGATGCCGTAACCGTATCGCTGCCCGCCGGGCCTGTTCGGGGCCTCGGGTTGCAGGCTGTGAAGCCACTGTCGCTGGTACTCGGCGTTCAGGACCTTGCCGGAGACCAGCGCTCGGATCCACGTGGCCAGGTCGTCCGCCGTGGAGATGGCGCCGCCGGCGGCCGTGGCGTAGGAGGGGTTCTGGTCGGTGTAGTCGACGGGCTGAAGCGTTCCGTTCCGGGCGGCGGTCCGCATGTCGGCGGGGTACGGCTTGTCGACCAGCGCGTAGGAGGATCCGCCGTACATGTAGCCGTGCGAGTGGCGACCCGGGATGGAGTTGTCGTCGGCGGCGGGAAGCGAGGTCCGCCGCAGCCCGAGCGGGCCGAACAGTCGGTCCTGGAGTTGCCCGGCCAATGGGCGCCCCCCGGCCTTCTCGGCGATCAGGCCCAGCAACGCGTAGTTGGTGTTGCTGTAGTCGTAGGACGTGCCGGGCCGGAACCGCGGCGGGTGCCGGAACGCGATGGCCAGCACCTCCTGCGGGGTCCAGATCCTCGTCGGGTCGGCGTCCAGAGCCGCCGCTACCTCGGGCGCGTCCGTGTAGTCGTAAAGCCCGCTCCGCATCTTCAGCAGCTCTGTGACGGTGATGTTCTTGCCGTTGGGCACATCCAGGACGTACTTGGACACCGGGTCGTCGAACCGGAGCCTGCCGTCCTGGGCGAGCAGCACGATCAACGCCGCCGTCATGGTCTTGGTGTTCGAGGCGACCCGGACCCGGGTGTCCGCGTCCGGCGGCGTTCGCGTGCCCAGCTCTGTGGTGCCGACCTTCGCTTCGAAGGTCCCCCGCGGGGTGCGTAGCAGGACCACCGCCCCGGGGATCAGCAGCTTCTTGGCGGCGGCGTCCACGACGGCCTGGAACGCGGCCGGATCGACGGGCTTCAGCGCCGGCCGCCTCGGTGCCGGACGGGTCGCGGTCGGCGCGCCGGGCTGCGGTGAACGGGTCGGCCCGATCGACGTGTCCGACAGTGCCGTGGTCGTCGGCCCGGAAGTGAGCGAGCAACTCGCGATCAGGAGCGCGACGCAGGACGCGAGCCGGCCGATGCGGGCAGGGCGCGCTTTCCCGGAGCGACGTCCTCCGTGGCGCGCGCCCAGTTCGTTCTTCGCCTGGGAAACTCTCATCGTCGGCCTCACAGCCCTTACCCCGGGAACCGGGTGCCGTACCGATGAGCCGCACCAGGTGAATCGAAAATTTCAGCATCCCCGCGGCCTCGTAGATCAGGTCATGACCTGATCTACGCCCGCGTCCGGCGCTTCCTGAGCACCGCCCCGCCGACGTGGGCGGGGCGGTGCGGCCGCTCGGTGAGGAGGCCTGTCAGGGCAGCGTCCGCAGGTAGGTCGGCGGCTTGCGCACCTGGCCGGCCTGCTCGAACGCGTACCCCAGGGCGATCAGGGTCGGCTCGGACAGGCGTCCGCCGAAGAAGGTGACGCCCAGAGGCAGGACGTTCCTGGCGTATCCGCCGGGGACCGTGATCGCGGGGTAGCCGGAGACGGCCGAGGGCGTGGAGGAGGCGACGAAGTCGGTGAAGTCGTCGCCCTTGGTCAGGCTGGTCAGCCAGGCTCCGTTGTTGGTCGGCGCGAGCACCGCGTCGAGCCGGTTCTCGGCCACCACGGAGTCGATCGCCTTGCGGGCGAGCGAGGTCGCCTTCTCCCTGAACGCACGGTATTCGGGATCGTTCAGGTCGCCGGTGGTCGCCTGCGACTGTTCGAACAGCTCCTGCCCGAAGTGCCGGAGCTCGCTCGAGGCGTGCCGCTTGTTGAACTCGATCAGGCCGGCCAGATCGGCCGGGTGCCGCCCGGGAGTCTCGGCCAGATAGGCGTTCATGTCGTGCTTGAACTCGGTCATCAGGGCCGGGAACTCCACCTCGCCGACCTGGTCCATTCCCGCCAGCTCGAGATTGTCGACCACGGTCGCGCCCTTCGCCCTGAGCGTGGCGACGGCGGCGTCCAGGGTGGCGAGCACCTCCCGGTTGCCTCCCGCGGCCGACCGCCAGACGCCGACGCGTGCGCCGGCCAGCGCGTCCGGCTTCAGCGCCTTGAGATAGTCACGATCACCCCCCGGCACGGTGGCCGGGTCACGCGGGTCCACGCCCTGAATGACCGAGAGCACGGCGGCCGCGTCGGTGACGTTCCTGGTGATGGGGCCCGCGGTGTCCTGCGCCAGGGAGATCGGGACCACTCCTGCGCGGCTGACCAGGCCGAGGGTGGGCTTGACGCCGACGACGCCGTTGACCCCCGCCGGGCAGACGATCGAGCCGTCGGTCTCGGTGCCGATGGTGACCGCGGCCAGGCTCGCGGCGGCGGCGATCGCCGAGCCGCTGCTCGATCCGCAGGGGTTGCGGTCCAGGACATAGGGGTTGTTGGCCTGGCCACCGACCGCGCTCCAACCGCTGGAGGAGGGGCTGGAGCGGAAGTTGGCCCATTCCGACAGGTTGGCCTTGCCGAGGATCACCGCGCCCGCCGCGCGCAGCCGCTGGACCAGGAAGGCGTCACGGGCCGGGCGGGAGCCGAGCAACGCCAGGGAGCCGGCGGTCGTGCGGAGCTGCCCGGCGGTGCCGATGTTGTCCTTGAGCAGGACCGGGATGCCCTCCAGGGGGCCGCGCGCACCGCGACGCCGCCGCCGGTCGCTCTGTTCCGCCTCGCGCAGCGCCGCCGGGTTGGTCGCGATGACCGCGTGCAGCAACGGGTCCACCGTACGGATGCGGTCGAGATAGAACCGGGTGAGCGTCGCCGAGTCGAAGCGTCCCCGGTTCATGGCGCGTTGCATGTCGAGGACGGTCGCGCGGTCGAGGTCCAGTCCGCGCAGGGTGGTGCCGGCAGGTGGCGTGGCCGCCTCGTGGGCGTGCGCCGGGGCGGCCACGGACAGCCCGACGGCGAGTGTCATCGCAGCCAGCCATCGCGCGGGGTGTGTGGGAGTCATGGACGATCAGCGTAGCGATCATGATTTCTGATGAAAATATTTCCAATTCATACTTCTTGCTGATGTAGCGGTTGTGATGACCTTTCGTGGTGAAATACGGAGTCCCGATTCCGCAGGCTCTCCCAGAGGGACGATCCGCCCAGGCCAAGGGCCGAGGCACATGGCGGGGAACCACCGCTGGAACGACGGCTGAAACGACGGCCGGACCGCGGGCACGCACGGACCGGCGGGCCGCCTGCCTGGGTGACCTCCGGGGGATCAGCCCGCCGACAGCGCGGACCCACTCCGGCCGATCATGTCGAGCAGAAGCTTCGCGGCCTGCTCCGCCCCGTCGGTGCGGACCGTCTCGGCCACGACGGCCGCGCGGGCACCGGTCTCGGGGGCCAGGGCGATCTCGAGGACGGCCGGCAGGGACTCGGCGGTCGGCGTCGGACCGTCGTGTCCCGCGCCGATGCCCAGCTCGGTCACCCGGCCCGCCCAGTACGGCTGGTCCGCGACCTGGGGCACGATCACCTGCGGCGCCCCGGCACGGGCCGCCGTCGTCGTGGTGCCCGCGCCGCCGTGGTGCACGACCGCGGCCACCCGGCGGAACAGCGCCTGCTGGTTGACCTCACCGACGACGAAGCAGTCGTCCCGGTCGTCGATCAGGGCCAGGTCGGCCCAGCCGCTCCCGAGCAGGACGCGGCGATTCTGCGTCCGGACCGCTTCGATGACGGCCCGGGAGACCTCCTGCGCGTTCGCGCCCCGCATCGGCATGCTGCCGAAGCCCACGTACACCGGCTTCGCACCGGCGGCCAGGAACGCCTCCAGGCCGGCCGGGAGCGGGCGCTCGTCCGGCCGGATCCACGCGCCGGTCTGCGTCACGTCGAGCTCCGGCGTCTCCTGCCACGGGCCCAGGACCGGGTCGGCCGCCAGGAACGGGTGACCGGTGAAGACGTGGTCGCGGACGCCGCTCACCGGCGGCAGGCCGATCGAGGCCCGGTGGGTGTTGATCGTGTCGCCGAACAGGGCTTCCATGTGCTCGGCGTGCAGGTCCCACAGCCCCCGGTTGCCGGTCACCTCAGGGGGGATCACCTGGCCCGGCCGGCGAAGAGGCGGGTGGTGCGGCGACGGCAGGTAACACGGGGAGAATGAGGTGAACACATAGGGCACGCCCAGTTTCTCGGCCGCCGTCCGCGTACCGGCCAGGGCCGGGAACGAGCCGGTGGCCACCACCGCGGCGCAGCCCTCGGCCACCCCGGCGACCGCCTCGTAGGCCATGGCGGTCAGCTCGGCGGCGATGTCGGAAAGGCCCGCCTTCGCCTTGCCGGGGATCGCCCCCGTCGCCAGCGCGCGGATCGGCCAGCCGACGGGACTCAGCGGCACGTCGACATCGTTCAGCAGCTCCGCGAAGTCCGGCGGCGCGCACACCCGCACCTCGGCGCCGAGCGCCCGTAGCCGCACCGCCAGCCCCGTCATCGGCTCGACGTCCCCGCGCGACCCGTAGGTCACCAACACAACGCGCATTCCGCGGCCCCCGATCTCCGTACGTTCCGATGTCGAAGGGTGATTGTGCGGTACGACCGGGGCCTTGTGGCAAGGCCCCCCATGCGCTATACGTTGGTAGTGGCAGGGAGCGGATATCCCCCTTGCCTTTTTTTATTGCTTCGCCGCCCAGCAGGCGATCTCCTCCCGCCTGGGGAGACGACTCCGATCAGCTACTTCGAGGCTGATCGGGGTGTCGTCAAGAGTCGTGTCATCGGGCACGCGCGATCGTGTTGATCCTGGCAACGGCTTCCGCAGCGTGACCGGCTCACCCGGCAGAACGTGCATTCCATAGGTTCTGCGTGTAACGGCCGTGGACCGTGTTGGTCGACCAGCTCCGGGGAACCCCACCTGGTCCTCCACGAGAGCACTGCTCGGTCGTACTACGATCATGCCTCACTGTGCGCATATACCGTTTGGCGGCTTCTGCCTATTTAGTCATCACCCTCGGTTCGATCGTCCTCAGCCTGGTGATCGGCACGGCGACACCCGCATGGCTGGCCACCATGTGGTACCCGCCCGGCGAGATCGTCGGGAAGTCCCCTCTGCTGCCGGTGCTGGGCGGACTGCTGCTGCTCGGGCTGGTGAACTCGTGGATGCTGTGGCAGGTTCTGCGGGGACCCGCGCCTATGGCCGTGCCGACGCGTGGGGCGGCCACATGGCTACGGCTGCTGCTGTACGCCGACGTGATGTGGCTGCTGATCCCCTCATTGCTTCCCGACCTGGTCGAGACGGTCATCGGGCTGGCGCTCTGGGTGCCTGCGCTCGTGCTGCTCACGGTGGTGCTCACCGGGTCAGGCCGGCCCTTCCGACTCGCTCTGCTCCTGATCGGACTGGTGGAGCCGGCCGGATCGCTCGCGATCGGCCTGATGGACGCCTCAAGGCCCCAGCTCTTCATGAGTCCGGCCTACCGAGCGACTGTCATGGCCGCGGCGGTGGCCACGTTCGTCATGATGGTGATGCTCCTGCTCGCTCAGCGGCGCGACGGACGCTGGAGCCGAGTGACGCTCCTCATCGGTCTGGGCACGTTCGCGAGCGCGTTCCTGGTGGAGCTCGTAGACACCCTGACGCGCGGCAGCACGATCGAGTCGATCGCTGAGGCGATGGATGTGCTCTACGTCGTCTGGCTGGCGCGCACGGCGCATGAGCTGAACCGTGAGCCGAGGCAGAAGGCGCCTCTGCGAGTGCCCGCAGCGCTCGCGGCCGTGCCCGCGGTCCTCCTGTTGATGGTCGTCGGCCCCGAGGGCCGCCCCTATCTCACCTACACCTGGCAGAGCGATGAGCTCATGGAATGCTGGGCGGCGTCGGAACCGCCACGTGTCGCGGACATCCCGGCCCACGAGCGCGATCGGGCCTACATGTGCAGCGTGAGCAAGCCCTCTGATCTGCGTGTCTCGGACCAGGAACTGCTCGGCAGGGGCCGGGCCGCGTGCACCAGGTTCGCAGCCGGGGAGCCGGTCAGGGCTCGGCCTGCGCTGCTCGCGCTGCTCTGCCCGGAGGTGATCGGACAGAGATATCCGGATCTGTTGCTGTCGTCCGCGCAGATCGGCCGGCGGCAGGCGGAGAAGGAGAGCGTCGAGCGCAAACAGCGGGAGCGCGAGGCGCGCAAGGAGGACGCCATGTGTCGCGACCCGTGGCCCGCGCTGCGTACCCGGTTCCAGGCGACCGCGTCCTATTACGACTGGGACACCCTGCCCTACGGCATCTACGACGCGGAAGCGGACACCGAGGAAGACTCCGAGGCGATCTGGAATGCGGAGTCGACCGGCGTCCTGGCAGCCAGCGGTCAGCTGGCCCTGATCTTCACCCCCAGCCAGGACTGGGCGACCTGCGTCACCGCGAAGGCGCTGCGCTCGGCCCCGCCACCTCTGCGACGCAAAGGCTGGGACGAGGTGGTCGAGGCGGATGTCGTCAGCGAGTCGGGACACCTGGTGATGCAGAAGCTGTCGGCGAGCAAGGTGCGCTTCCCCAATCTCGCGCGCAGCGGTCCCGGCACCTACCGGCTGCGCCTGTACACGCGTCCAGGCGTGGATCTCATCCTCGTCTATCCGGCTAGGAGAGCGGCGTAGCGACGTTCCATCGATCGCCTCGGTCGCCAAGGACCCGGGGATGAACGCGGGCACGCCGGCCAGCTGGATGCGGATGGACCGCCTGGCCCGTGAACAGGACGCCGACGGAGAGCGGTTCCGGTGATACGCGAGCCGGGACGCGCAGCGGCGACGGGCGGTGCACGCCTCGCAGCAGGTCAGCGAGATCGAGCGCACCGCCCTTCACTACGCCCGCCTCCGTAACCAGCCGTCCCGGTCTCCCGAGGGGACGTCGTGATTACGGGTTTCCAGAGGCTCGGCCCACAGGCCGTCGAATGGCGGAAGTCTCCGAACTCCACGGAAGTCGAGTACGGCTACCTGGGAGGGCTGCGGTTCTTCGTCCTGACGAGAGAGCGTGACTTCTACGACGTGCGCTCATGGAGCCTGATCGTCAACCTTCCCCGCCCTAAGAGATCATCTCATTTGGCAGCAGAGATCATCTCTACGGCTGATCCGGACGGAGACCGTCGCCATCGGGCGGTGGAGACCTCTCGGGTGTCAGCGCGGCTGGCGCCAGTAGGCGAGCGATCCGCTCGCGCTCTTGACCACGCGTGGGACGGACTCGCTCTGAGGCCAGATCTGCAGCAGATAGCGGTCGATGATCTCTCTGGAGGTGTCGATCTCCGCGGCCTTGTCCATGTCCTGGGCGTGGTAACGCAACCGGTACCACCCTGGTCCTGCGGGCAACTCGGGCAGCTCATGGAATTTTTCGCCGCCGCACTCGTGCAGAGAGACCTGCCCGGCCTCGGATTCGAAGCTGATCTCCACGATGTCCTCGTAGCCCTCGGTGTCGGCTCCCGGGTCGTGGTCGGCCACGGTCACCGAGAAGCCGACCGTGCCCGTGTGCAGACCTGTGATCAGAAAGGCGCAGCCGTCCGCCACCCGTATGATCCCGACGGGATGCGTGGGATGGTCACGAAGTAGGTCGCCCGGGCCCATGGCGTCATCGGTCTCATCGACGAGGTACGCCTGTCGGTAGGAAACGTGCAGATCGAATGACACACTGCGGGAATCCGTCATGAGCGGCAAGCCTACGATCATGAACTGACATTTCCTGGCCGGTGCCAGGCAACCCACATAGCCTTCCGTGGACCGCGGGCCCAAGACCGCTTTCACGTGGCCAGTCGGCGGTAGCAGATGAGGGCGGTGACCAGGGCGACAAAGGCCGCGAAGTGATCGGCACGGCGCTCGTAGCGGCGACGCGGCCGACGGCGTCCGCTCAGCCAGGCGATCGTTCGTTCGATGACCCGGCGATGACGGCCCAGGCGCTGGCTGGAGTCCACGCCGCGCCACCGCGGGAAACACCGCACGTGAGGGAGTCATAGCCCTTGTCACTGTGCGACTTGGCCGGGCGGCGCCGTCGCCGCCCGCACCGGGAACGGATCGGCGGGATGCCACGCACCAGCGGTTCGACGGCCAGGATCGCCCGGTCGTCCACACGTCGCCGCCCGCCGCACCGGGGTACGCGCCGCCGCCCTCATGTATGGCATGCGACGGCCCCACCGCTCCGAAGAACGACGGGGCCACTTCACGGCAGACGATCAGTTGTCGTCGTCACCCGCGAAAGGGAGGCCGAGGGGGTTTGAGCCATAGAGCTTCTCCGACAGGACAACACTGACGGTGTCGCTTGCGGCGGTTCCGGTGATGGTGCGCTCGACCGGGGCGGACAGGTGCGGCATGGTGCGCGTGGTGTTCATGATGCTCCTTTGGTGAGGAGTTACCGACACCTCATCGTCACATGACTCTGTGTAATAATTAAGTTGCAGATAGTGACTACTCCGTGGGGTGACACCAGTGTGGCGGTCCGGGCTGAAATCACTCCCGGACCGCCGCACACACCACCCACCCCACCAGAGGCACACGCCGCCACCCGTGCCGCGCACCCGACCGAAATCATCTTTCCGCCGCAGTGGCGCCGGTAACACCGCCCTGAACGGGCGTCCTTTCGGGATGGTTACGTCATGCAACCGGCCCCACCGCTACCCGACTGGCTCACGCCCGTACCGCCACGGCCCGGCACCTAGCACGCACTATCGGAGCCACAGTTCGCCGACACAAGCTGCCCTGACCGGCCGAGGCACAAGGGTTCACTTTCGCCGAACCGGAAAAGCAGGCTGCCGCCCCGCTTCCGGTGCTCAGGCCTTGGCGGCCCTGCGGTACGGGTCGGGTTGCCATCGAATGACACAGGGCAACGTGGTCACGGGGTTCTCTGACCAGGTGCGGCGGCACGAGAACGGGGAAGGCCGCTCCTCACCCGGTCTGCCCCGGAAGAAGAACGATGTTTCGAACCTGCTGTCCGAACTCGACATGGGGCGCCGCACCCGGTGGCGGCGCGGATGCAGGCGAACCGTCGCCGATGACGGGACCTTAGCCTCTGCCGGGGCTCGCGAAGTCTCGTGCAGGGTTGTGCGCATGCAACTCGACTCCCCCGGATCGTGGGCGCTTTCCCGGTGTGAATGCCGGGAGCTGCTCTCCACAGCCGGGATCGGACGAATCGTGTTCACCGACCGCGCCCTGCCCGCGGTGCAGCCCGTCGCCTTCTGTCTGGACGGCGAGGACATCGTCATCCGCACCATGTCGGGGTCGAAGCTCGCGACGGCGGCGAGCGGCGGCGTGGTCGCCTTCGAGGCCGACGAGTTCGACGCGGGGACGCGCACCGGCTGGTCGGTCACCGTCGTCGGTCACGCGAGAGCGGTCTACGCTCCCGAGGAGATCGCCAGGATGGAGCGGCTCCCGCTGATCCCCTGGACGCGCGGGGGCCGCGACTACTTCATCACGATCCGAACCGAGCAGATCACCGGCCTTCGCGTCCGGCACGGCGATCCGCTCGAGTGACCTCACCGCCCCGCGCTTCTCGTGGGGCCGTCGTGGTCACGGCGTGCTCCGCGTGAGGCGGCGGCGGAACACCCAGTACGTCCAGCCCTGGTAGGCCAGGACGACCGGGGTGAAGATGACGGCGACCCAGGTCATCACCGTGAGCGTGTAGGGCGTCGAGGCGGCGTTCTCGACGGTCAGGCTGTTGGCCGGGTTCAGGGCGGGCATCACGTCGGGCCACAGGTTGCCGAACAGCGTGACGGTGACCGCGACGATCGCCACAGCGCTGGCCGTGAACGCCCAGCCGTCCCTGCCGCGCAGGGTCGCCAGCAGCGAGCCCCCGATCCCCACGGCCGCCACGGCAGCGCTGGCCCAGGTGGCGGGCCTGCCCAGGGTGAGCTGGGTGATCGCGAGGAAGGTCCCGCCGACGGCGAGCGCGGCCAGTGCCAGTGCCCTGGTCAGGGTGGCGGCGCGCGCCCGCAGGTCGCCGTCGGTGCGCAGTGTCAGGAACAGCGCGCCGTGCAGGGTGAACAGCGTGAGCGTGGCCAGGCCGCCCAGCAGCGCGTACGGGTTGAGCAGGGTGAGCAGCGACCCGGTGTACTCGTGGTCGGCGTCCAGCGGGACGCCCCTGACGATGTTGGCGAACGCCACGCCCCACAGGAAGGCGGGAAGCAGCGATCCGAAGAACATGGCCCGGTCCCAGCCGCGCGGGCTGTCGCTCTTGCCCCGGTACTCGATGGCGACGCCGCGCAGGATCAGCGCGACCAGGATGAGGAAGAGCGGCAGGTAGAAGCCGGAGAACAGGGTGGCGTACCACTCGGGGAAGGCGGCGAAGGTCGCGCCTCCCGCGACCAGCAGCCAGACCTCGTTGCCGTCCCAGACCGGTCCGATGGTGGCCAGGATCGTCCGCCTGTCAGGCTCGTCCCTGCCGAGGAGGGGCAGCAGGACGCCGACGCCGAAGTCGAAACCCTCCAGGACGAAGTAGCCGGTCCACAGTACGGCGATGAGCAGGAACCAGACGGTGGTGAGTTCCATGAGCGGTCCTTAGTGAGGAACTTCGAAAGAACGGTCTCGGGGGAAGGGGGATCTTCCCGAGGGCCGCTTCCACGTGTGTCAGTAGGAAAGGGTGGGGACGGCGTCCGCGGGCTCGTGCTCCGTCTCGTCCTCAGGCCCGCGCCGGACGAACTTCACCAGCAGCCCGATCTCGACCGCCGCGAGCACGCCGTAGAGGAGGGTGAACCCGGCCAGGGTGATCGCGACCTCGGTGACGTCGACGCCGGGTGAGACCGCCGCCGCCGTGCGCATGACGCCGAAGACGGTCCAGGGTTGCCGTCCCATCTCTGTGAAGATCCATCCCAGCGAGTTGGCGAGAAGCGGCAGGCCGATGCCCCAGATCGCGGCGCGGTAGAACCACGGGTTCTTCGGCAGCCTGCCGCGGCGGGTGAGCCACAGGCCCGCCAGAGCGAGCAGCCCGGCCAGCACCCCGAACCCGATCATCAGGCGGAAGGACCAGTAGGTCAGGCCGATGACGGGACGGTAGTCGCCGGGGCCGTACTGGGTCTCGTATCGGGCCTGGATGTCGTTGATCCCCTCGACGCGGCCGTCCAGGGTGTCGGTCGCCAGCAGGCTGAGGCCGTACGGGATCTGCAGGTTGATGTGGTTGCGACCCTGCTGGACGTCGCCGACGGCGAACAGCGAGAAACCGGCGGAGGTCTCGTCGTCCCACAGCGCCTCGGCGGCGGCCATCTTCATCGGCTGCTGTCTGGTCATGATCTGCGCCTGCAGGTGGCCGCTCGCCGCGACGCCGACGGAGGCGATCAGGGTGACGACCATGCCGAGGCGCGCGGAGGTGCGGAACAGCTCGACGTGCCTCTTCCTGAGGAGCTGCCAGGCGCTCACTCCGAGGACGAACATCCCGGCGGCGACGAACGCGCCGAAGAGGACGTGCGGGACGGTGACCAGGTTCGTGGAGTTGGTGAGCACCGCCCAGATGTCGGTGAGTTCGGCGCGGCCCGTCTCCGGGTTGAGGCGGTAGCCGACCGGATGCTGCATCCACGAGTTGGCCGCCAGGATGAAGTACGCCGACAGGGCGCTGCCGATCGCCGCCGCCCAGATCGCCGCCAGGTGCAGCCTGGGTGAGAGCCGGTCCCACCCGAAGATCCACAGTCCGAGGAAGGTGGACTCGAGGAAGAAGGCCACCAGGCCCTCCATCGCCAGCGGGGCGCCGAACACGTCGCCGACGAAGCGTGAGTAGTCACTCCAGTTCATCCCGAACTGGAACTCCTGCACGATGCCGGTGACCACGCCCATCGCGAAGTTGATCAGGAAGAGCTTTCCCCAGAACTTCGTCAGCCGCAGGTAGGCGGGGTTCCCCGTGCGGTGCCACGCGGTCTGCAGGCCCGCCACGATGAGCGACAGGCCGATCGTCAGTGGAACGAAGAAGAAGTGGTAGACCGTCGTTATCCCGAACTGCCAGCGCGACAGGTCCAAGACGTCCATGGGTGGTGCTCCGTCTCACTGGTGGTGTCCCCCGCTTTTCCCACCAGGGTTCCGAAACGGCGCAGGCCCGCCGTAGGGTCGGCGGGCCTGCGCATGAAGGACTTTCGTCCTGATCGTCCGGACCTGGATCATCTCCCCGGGCCGAACGCCTTCCTCGTTCCCGCGGGTGCTCCCGTGGCGAGGGCCGGACTCACCCCTCGCCTCTGGCGCGCACCACGGCGACGGGGCAGTCGGCGTGGTGCAGCACCCCGTGGCTCACCGAGCCGAGTACGGCCGAGCCGAAGCCGCCCAGTCCCCGAGAGCCGACGACCACCAGGTCCGCGGCGGCCGAGGCCTCGCCGAGAGCGAAGACGGGATGCGCGTAGAACACCTTCTCCTCCACCTCGACCTGCGGATACTTCTCACGCCACGGGGCGAGGGTCTCCGCGGCGAGCCGCCGTTCGCCGTCGGAGACGTCCTCGATCAGCGGAGTGTAGGCGGCGATGCCCGTCGTCAGCACGGGCAGTTGCCAGGCGTGCAGCGCGCGCAGCCTCGCGCCGCGGCGGGAGGCCTCCTGGAAGGCGTACTCCAGCGCGGCCTCGGACTCGGGCGAGCCGTCGAACCCGACGACGATCTCGCCCCGTGTCTCCCGATCTCCCTCGACGACGTCCTTTCCTCTGACGACCACGACCGGGGCCGCCACGTGTCCGGCCAGCGCGAGGGAGACGGAGCCGAGCAACAGTCCGGCGAATCCACCGCGCCCGCGGCTGCCGACCACGACCTGCTCGGCGTCCTCGGCCTCCCGACGCAGGACCTCGGCCGACTTGCCCGCCTCCAGGGAGGTCTCCACGGTGACGCCCGGGGCGCGCCCGCGCGCCAGGTCCTTCGCCGCGTCGAGCACGTTCCGGGCCTCCTCCGCCTGGGAGTCGTCGAATCCGGGGTGCGTCCCGGACTCGGCACCGCGCCCCCAGGCCTCACGCACGTGGACGATCCTCAGGACGCATCCGCGCCGAGCAGCGTCCTGCGCCGCCCACCCGACCGCGGCGTCCGCCGAGGGCGAGCCGTCCGTTCCCACCACCACGTGCGCTGTCATGCCGACCTCCTGGGTTGCCGTTCTCATACGGTCGCTTCTCATATGACCGTCTCCCTGCCCGGCGGGCAGCGGTCGAAAGCCCCGTTCTTCGAGGACCTACGGCCCGTCCGCAGCCGTGCCAGGGGACGCCGATGAGCGCCGATGAGCATGGCCCCAGGCACGGCGGGCATACCAACCTGGTCAACGGTCCTGGTCAACGGTTCGGAGGAACCGGTCATGGGAGCCGGTTCGCGGAGCGATCCGGAGACGGGCGCGGACGACGACCGGCGAACCGGCCCACGCGACACCCGGGGCACCGGCTCCGACGACGACCGGGGCACCGGTTCGGGGCCGCGACCGGGGAGCCCGTGCACGGGAGGAGTACCGCCCATGAGTCTGAGCGCCGGAGTCATGGCGGGCGCGGCGGGCACGACCGCGCTGGACGCCGTCACCTATCTGGACATGCTCGTCCGCGGACGTCCGGCGAGCGACGTGCCCGCCGAGGCCGCGGACAGGCTCGCGAGCCGGGCGGGTCTCGATCTCGGCCCCGGAGACGTCGGCGTCAACAGGCGCACCGGCCTGGGCGCGCTGCTCGGATACGGGGCGGGCATCGGTGTCGGCGCGCTGTACGGCCTGCTCGCCGACGGCGGACGCCCGCCGCTGCCGGTGGCCGCCCTGGGCCTGTCCGCCGCCGCGATGGCGGCCGGAGACCTCCCTCTCGTCGCGCTCGGGCTGACCGACCCGCGCCGCTGGGACACCGTCTCCTGGATCTCGGACATCGTCCCGCACCTGGTCTACGGGCTGACGACCGCGGTGGTCCACCGGCGCCTGACCTGCCATCGCTCGCGTCAGAGCGGATGAGCGCACCCGCGGGCCCCTTCAGGGGTGGCTCTCCCCCGGCCTGCCCGAGGGGTCGACGGCCCCTCCATGACTCCGTGGAGGGGCGACGGCGGCCCTGGTGTCGACTCGGCGTTCGACGAGTCTGGCGGCGAACCAGCCGAACCCCGCCAGGGCGAAGACCAGCGCGGGCACCAGCACTCCGGTGGCCAGCCCCGGCGCGACGGCGCCCGCGAGGGCGTAGACGACGGCGGCGGGCGACGTGCCGACCGTCGCGCCGACGAGCAGCTGCCGCCAGGTCAGGGAAGAGGCCCCCGCCACGATCGCGACCGTCTCGGCCAGCACGGGCAGCGGCCGGGTGACGATGACGGCGAGCACGCCCCAGCGGGCCAGCAGGCGCTCGGCGCGCTCGCGCTCGGCGGGGCCGGCGTGCCGGGTGACGAAGCCGGTTCCGCGACGTCCCAGGGCGAAGCCGACCACCGTCGCGCCGACCCCGCCGGCCCACGCCAGGAGCGCGCCGGCGAACAGGCCGTAGAGCGCGCCGAACGCGGTCATGACAAGGCTTGAGGGAACCGGGATCAGCACGTCGGCGACGAGCAGCCCCACCCCCAGGAGGGCGGCGGCGGGTCCGTCCCCGGTGAGCCCGTCGAAGGGGTCCACGAGAAGGGGCGCTCCCAGCGCCTCGACGACGAAGAAGGCCACCAGCACGAACACCGCGACCCCCAGGGCCATGAACGCGAGCCTGCGCGGCAAGGGTGCCTCCCGGACGTTCCACACATCGGTCGCGGCGTCTGCCCGGCCCCGCGCGGACCGGGGGATCCGGGCAGCACCGCGTGGACGCCGCGCGGTCACCGCGCGGGCGCGCCGGGCGGGACGCGGCTACGCATGACGCTACGCCCCGCCTCCGGCGCGGTCGACCCCCGAACGCTCCGCGGTCGTGGCCGCATCAGGCCCCAGGAATAGTCCCACCTCGCGACGCGTTCAGGGTAGTTGAAACTTCAACCTAAAGGAGGACGATGAGCACGACGCAGTTCGGGATCTTCACCGTGGGCGACGTCACCGCAGACCCCACTACGGGCAGGACGCCGACCGAACACGAGCGGATCAAGGCCATGGTCGCCATCGCGCTCAAGGCGGAGGAGGTCGGGCTCGACGTCTTCGCCACCGGCGAGCACCACAACCCGCCCTTCGTGCCGTCCTCGCCGACCACCATGCTCGGCTACGTCGCCGCGCGGACCGAGCGCCTCATCCTCTCCACGTCCACGACCCTGATCACCACGAACGACCCGGTGAAGATCGCCGAGGACTTCGCGATGCTGCAGCACCTGGCCGAGGGGCGGGTGGACCTGATGCTGGGGCGCGGCAACACCGGCCCGGTCTACCCGTGGTTCGGCCAGGACATCCGCCAGGGCATCCCGCTGGCCATCGAGAACTACGCGCTGCTGCACCGGCTGTGGCGCGAGGAGGTCGTGGACTGGGAGGGCCGTTTCCGCACTCCCCTGCAGTCCTTCACCTCCACGCCTCGCCCGCTGGACGGCGTGCCGCCGTTCGTCTGGCACGGCTCGATCCGCAGCCCGGAGATCGCCGAGCAGGCCGCCTACTACGGTGACGGCTTCTTCGCCAACAACATCTTCTGGCCGAAGGAGCACTTCGTCCGCCTGATCGAGCTGTACAGGGAGCGCTTCGCCCACTACGGGCACGGCACCCCCGAGCAGGCCGTCGTCGGGCTCGGCGGCCAGGTCTTCATGCGCCGCAACTCCCAGGACGCGGTGCGCGAGTTCCGGCCCTATTTCGACAACGCGCCCGTGTACGGCCACGGCCCCTCGCTGGAGGAGTTCACCGAGCAGACCCCGCTCACGGTCGGCAGCCCTCAGGAGGTCATCGACAAGACCCTGACCTTCAGGGAGCACTTCGGCGACTACCAGCGCCAGCTGTTCCTGATGGACCACGCCGGGCTGCCGCTGAAGACCGTGCTGGAGCAGCTGGACATCCTGGGCGAGGAGGTCGTGCCGGTGCTGCGCAAGGAGTTCGCCTCGGGGCGGCCGAGCCAGGTGCCTGACGGCCCCACCCACGAGGCCCTCGTCGCCAGGCGGCGCGCCGAGGCGGAGGCGGACGGCAGGCCGTCCGTTCCCGCGGGCTCGGCGTCCTGACCCGCCCGCGGCGAGGCCGCGCGGAGACCTTCGCCGAAACGCCCGCGAAGGACGTTCACCGGGGTCTTCGCGCGGGGCGGTCCGCGGGCGCGGAGACCCCGAGGAGACACGCACAGGAATTCGCAGAGGAACAGGAGGAGAAACGATGAGGCCCCTGAAGCTCGTGGCCGTCTCGGCCGGTCTCAGCCGGCCGTCGTCCACGCGCCTGCTGGCCGACCGGCTGGCGGAGGCGGCCAGGCGTCGCCTGGCCGAGGAGCGCGCGGTCGAGGTGAGCGTGGTCGAACTGCGCGACCTGGCCACGGACATCGCCAACAACCTGGTGACCGGGTTCCCCGCCGCCGCGTTGCGTGAGGCGATCGAGAGGGTGACGGAGGCGGACGGCGTCATCGCCGTGACGCCGATCTTCACGGCCTCCTACAGCGGGCTGTTCAAGTCGTTCTTCGACGTGATCGACAACACCGCGCTCGTCGCCAAGCCCGTCCTCATCGCGGCGACCGGCGGCACCGCGCGGCACTCGCTCGCCCTGGAGCACGCGCTGCGCCCGATGTTCGTCTACCTGCGCGCCCTCGTCGTGCCCACCGCCGTCTACGCGGCGTCGGAGGACTGGGGCACGGGCGGGAACTCGCACGACGACGGACTCGCCGCCCGCATCGCCAGGGCGGCCGGGGAGCTGGCCGACCTGATGGCGCGCAGGCCCGCCGTCACCGACACGGTCGTGCCGTTCGAACAGCAACTCGCGGCCCTGCGCCCCTGACCTTGCCCGGGGCCGCCGTCACAGGGGGATGTTGTTGTGGTGACCGCGCAGGACCCGGGCCTCCGCCAGCGCTTCGGCGAGGCGGTGGCGGGTCGTGCGCGGGTCGATGACCTCGTCCACCACGCCGAGGTCCAGCGCCCTGCGCACGCCGCCCGCCACCTCCTCGTGCTCCCGGACGAGCGTGGCGCGCAGCCCCTCCCGCTCCTCCTCTGGCACCGCGGCCAGACGCCTGCGGTGCAGGATGCCGACCGCGGCCTCCGCCCCCATGACCGCCACCTCGGCGCCGGGCCACGCGAAGACCTTCGTCGCGCCGAGTGACCGGGAGTTCATGGCGATGTAGGCGCCGCCGTACGACTTACGGAGGACCACCGTCACGCGGGGCACCTTCGCCTCGGCGAAGGCGTGCAGCAGCTTCGCCCCACGGCGGACGACTCCCTCCCACTCCTGGGCGACGCCCGGCAGGTAGCCGGGGACGTCGACCAGCACGACCAGCGGGACCCCGAGGGCGTCGCACATCCTCACGAACCTGGAGGCCTTCTCCGCGGAAAGGGAGTCCAGGCACCCGCCCTTGCGCAACGGGTTGTTCGCCACGACGCCCACCGAGTGGCCGGCGAGACGGCCGAGCCCGACGACGATGTTCGGCGCCCACCGGGCCTGGAACTCCTCGAAGGTCGAACCGTCGTCATCGGCGTCGAGCAGCTCGCGCACCAGCGGACGGATGTCGTAGGCCATGCGCGGCGACGCAGGCAGCAGCGCCGCGGGATCACGCTCGTCGTCCAGGCTCTCCAGGTCGTAGCGGCCCGGCCTCTCGAAGGCCAGCGCGATCCGCCGGGCACGCCGGTAGGCGTCGTCCTCGTCGGAGGCGATCACGTGCACGACGCCGGAGCGGCGGCCGTGGGCCTCCGCGCCGCCGAGCTGCTCCATGTCGATCTCCTCGCCGGTCACGCTGCGGACCACGTCCGGCCCCGTCACGAACACCCGCCCCGCCCTGGACATGACAATCACGTCGGTGAGCGCGGGCCCGTAGGCGGCCGCCCCCGCCGCGGGTCCGACGACGACGGAGATCTGCGGCACCACGCCGGAGGCGCGGATCTTGGCGGCGAACACCTGGCCCGCGCCGTGCAACGACTCGACCCCGTCGGCCAGTCTCGCTCCCCCGCAGTGCCACAGGCCGATGACCGGGCAGCGGCGCCGTACGGCCTCGTCGACCGCCGCCACGATGTGCAGCGCGCCCACCGCGCCCAGGGCTCCGCCCATGACCGTGGCGTCGGTGCAGAACGCGATCACCGGATGCCCGTCGATCCGCCCGCCCACCGCGAGCACTCCGCCGGCGTCCGCGGGGTGCAGCGGCGTGACCGACCCCGGGTCGAGCAGGCGGGCGAGGCGGGTCTCCGGCTCACGGAAATCGCGGTCGATCTCCCCTGGCAGCGCCGCGACTGCGGTCATGAACTTCCCCCCACGTCTTCCCTTTTAACCGATGATGCTCATTTGAACGCTAAGCGTCATCCACCGGCGCGTCCAATTACGATTCTTAATGAATGAAGGCAAAGAAAGCCTTATGAGCGGCCAGAGAAGAACAATACCCCAAATCCCGCTTGACTTTGTCGGGAAATTTATGCGACCGTCGACAGCGTGAACAGGGAAATATTCTCGAGCAAGCACCCGTGCACGCACAGCCCACGATTCACCCCTGCCTGTCGCTGAGTTCCAACCGTAGCGCGCCGCTGCCCGCCGAACAGAGGCCCTGACGGCAGGTTCGTTCTCCAGCGGCCGCGCACGGCCGGGCGATCCGTCACATTCTCGTTGACGCGCCATTTAATTACGGCACCCCAGGGGCATTCCACGGGACGCCGGACCGCGCCCGAACCGAAGGTGCCGGAAACAGGAAACCATCACGGCCCGGCACCGAGCGCGGTCGATATTCCAGCACTCGACACCAGCCATACGGCGAAGACGGCCGGCGAAGCGCGCCAGGCACGACAAGAGACGGATATTCACAATGGCAGGAAACGAGCCCATGGAAACGACGCGCTCTGGCGGTGCCGGCGGCAGGACGGTCGAGGGGGCGATCGCGGTGGTCGGGCTCGCCTGCAGGCTGCCGGGCGCGCGCAACCCGGCGGACCTGTGGGAGCTGTTGAGCTCGGGACGCGACGCGATCGGCGAGCCCTCGGAGAGACGGTTGCTGGCCGAACCCCGGCTCGCGGGTCACCGCGGCGGGTTCCTCGACCAGGTCGACCTGTTCGACGCCGACTTCTTCGGCGTCTCCCCGCGCGAGGCGGCGGCCATGGACCCCCAGCAACGGCTCGTCCTCGAGCTGGCCTGGGAGGCTCTGGAGGACGCCGGAATCCTGCCCGCCGACCTGGCCGGGGCCGGAGGCGGGGTGTTCCTCGGCGCCATGGCCGCCGACTACGCCACCCTCGTGTACCAGCGGGGTGAGAACGCCGTCACCCGGCACACCCTCGCGGGGCTGACCCGGGGGATCCTGGCGAACCGGATCTCCTACTTCCTCGGCCTGCGCGGCCCCAGCCTGACCGTGGACACCGCCCAGTCGTCGGCGCTGGTGGCCGTGCACCTGGCCTGTGAGAGCCTGCGCTCCGGCGAGTCGGCCGTGGCCCTGGCGGGCGGGGTCAACCTCAACCTGGTCCCGGAGAGCACCGTGACCGCGAACCGGTTCGGCGGCCTCTCACCGGACGGACGCTGCTTCACCTTCGACGCCCGCGCCAACGGCTACGTCCGGGGAGAGGGCGGCGGCCTGGTCGTGCTCAAGCCGCTGGCGCGGGCGCTGGCCGACGGGGACGACGTTCACGCCGTCATCCTCGGCAGCGCGGTCAACAACGACGGTGCGACCAGCGCCCTCACCGTGCCCGACGCCTCCGCTCAGGAGGAGGTCGTGCGCCTGGCCGTGAGCAGGGCCGGGGTCGACGCCTCCGCGGTGCAGGTCGTCGAGCTGCACGGCACCGGCACGAAGGTCGGCGACCCCGTGGAGGCCGCCGCGCTCGGCGCGGCCCTGGGCCGTGCCAGGCCCGCGGAGCGGCCACTGGTCGTGGGCTCCGTCAAGACGAACGTCGGCCACCTCGAAGGGGCGGCGGGCATCGCCGGGCTGCTCAAGACCATCCTGAGCATCCGCAACCGCGAGGTTCCGCCCAGCCTGAACTTCGAGACGCCCAATCCGCGCATCGACCTCGAGGCGCTGAACCTGCGGGTGGCCAGGACGCTGCTCCCCTGGCCACGCCCTGACGCCCCGCTCGTCGCGGGGGTCAGTTCCTTCGGCGTCGGGGGCGTGAACTGCCACGTCGTGCTCGCGGAGCCGCCCGCGAAGACCCCCGCCGAACCCGGGACCGGCGAGCCCGCGGAGCCGGGGACGACCGTCCCCGTCGTCCCGCCCGCCGTGCCCCTGGTCCTGTCCGCCCGGAGTCAGGCCGCGCTGCGCGAGCAGGCGGCCGGGCTGGCCGACTCCCCGGCGTTCGAGCGGGACCTGCCGGACCTCGCCTTCTCGCTGGCGACCACGCGGACGGCGTTCGAACACCGGGCGGTGCTGGTGGGGCAGGACGGCCGGGAACTGCGTGAGCGGCTCAGGACGTTCGGCGCGGGTGAGCACGCGCCGGGCCCGCTTCAGAGCACGGTGCGGGGAACGGCTCGCGATCTCGGCCGCACCGTGTTCGTCTTCCCCGGCCAGGGCGGACAGTGGGTGGGCATGGGCAGGGAGCTCGCCGACGCCTCACCGGTGTTCGCCGGGCACCTGAGAGCCGTCGCCGACGCCCTGCGACCGCACGTGGACTGGTCACCCGACGACGTGCTGTGGAACCTTCCCGGAGCGCCCTCGCTGGACCGGGTCGACGTCGTCCAGCCCGCGCTGTTCGCGGTCATGGTCGCGCTCGCCCGGCTCTGGGAGTCGTTCGGAGTCCGTCCCGACGCGGTGATCGGGCACTCGCAGGGCGAGATCGCCGCCGCCCACGTGGCCGGGGCGCTGACCCTGGAGGACGCCGCCGCGATCGTGGTGCTCCGCAGCCAGGCGATCGCCGCGATCTCGGGACGCGGCGGGATGGCGTCGGTCCCGCTGCCCGCGGCGCAGGTCCGCCCGCGGCTCACGCGCTGGGAAGGGCGGCTGAACATCGGCGCCGTCAACGGCCCGTCGGCGACCGTGGTCTCGGGTGACGCGGACGCGCTCGACGAACTCGTCGCCCTGTACCTGGCGGAGGACGTCCCGGTCAGGCGCGTGCGGATCGACTACGCCTCGCACTCCGCCCACGTGGAGGCGGTGCGGGACCGGTTGCTGGAGATCCTGCCCCGGTACGGCTCGCGCGGCACGGACGTCGCGTTCTACTCCAGCGTCACCGGCGGCCTGCTCGACACCGCCGGGCTCGACGCCGGCTACTGGTACCGCAACCTCCGGCAGACCGTCGAGTTCGACCAGGCCGTGCGCAGCGCGCTGGGCGACGGCCACGACGTGTTCGTCGAGACGAGCCCGCATCCGATCCTGGCCGTGGGACTCAGGCAGATCCTCGAAAGCGCCGCCCCGGACATCCCCGGCGCGCTCGACAGTGTGGTCACCGGATCACTACGGCGTGGGAACGGCGGTTTTGACCAGTTCCTGCGGGCGCTCGCCCAGCTGCACGTGCACGGAGCGCGGGTCGACTGGACGCGCGCGCTGCCCCCCGGCGCACAACGGGTGCCGCTGCCCACCTACGCCTTCCAGCGCCGTCGCCACTGGCTCGACGCCGTGGCCGTGCCGTACGGGGGCACGCGGGAGGAGGTCGTCCAGGAACACGGGGCGCGCGACTCGGAGCCGCACGGCGTGGGCGCACGGGACACGGCCCCCCGGAACCCGGCCTCCCAGGACACCGCCGACCGGACCGCCGCCGCGCCGGAGCCAGAAAACGCGCTGGCCGCCCGGATCGCCACGCTGCCCGAGGAGGCACGGGAGCAGGCCGTGCTCGACCTGGTGGTCTCCGCGACCGCCGGAGTCCTCGGACACGACAGTCCCGAGGCCGTGACCGGGGACCGCACGTTCAAGGACCTGGGGCTCGACTCGCTCGGCGCGGTCGAGCTGCGTGACAGCCTGGCCTCCGCGACCGGGCTCGCGATCCCCGCGACCGTCACCTTCGACCACCCCACCCCGCTCGCCCTCGCACGACATCTGCGCGCCGCGTCCGCGGGCCGTACGGCGGAACAGGCCGCGACCGTCGCCCGCCCCCGGGAGACGCCGGAGAACGAGCCGATCGCGCTGGTCGCGATGGCCGGGCGGTGGCCGGGAGGAGCCGACACCCCGGAGAAGCTCTGGGATCTCGTGCTCAGCGGCGCCGACGCCGTCGGGACCTTCCCCGCCAACCGGGGATGGGATGTGGACGCCCTGTACGACCCCGACGCGGTACGGCCCGGCACCTCCACCACCCGGGAGGGCGGCTTCCTGCACGAAGCGGACCGGTTCGACGCCGAGTTCTTCGGTGTCAGCCCCCGTGAGGCGGCCGCGATGGACCCGCAGCAGCGCCTGCTGCTCGAGGTGGCGTGGGAGACCCTCGAACGGGCCGGGATCGTGCCGGCGTCGTTGCGGGGCAGCCGCACAGGAGTGTTCGTCGGCATGATGCCGCAGGACTACGGCCCACGCCTGCACGAGACGGCCGAGGGCGCGGAGGGGTACGCGCTGACCGGGACCGCGTCGAGCGTGGCCTCGGGCCGGATCTCCTACACCCTGGGGCTCGAGGGACCCGCGGTGACCGTCGACACGGCCTGCTCGTCGTCGCTGGTCGCGCTGCACCTGGCGGTCCAGTCGCTACGCTCGGGGGAGTCCGATCTGGCGCTGGCGGGCGGGGTGACCGTCATGTCCACTCCGGGGATGTTCACGGAGTTCTCCCGGCAGGGCGGGCTGGCTCCCGACGGTCGCTGCAAGGCCTTCGCCGCCGCGGCCGACGGCACCGGCTGGGCCGAAGGCGTCGGCCTCCTGCTCGTCGAACGCCTCTCCGACGCCCAACGCAACAACCACCGGGTGCTGGCCGTCATCCGCGGCACCGCCGTCAACCAGGACGGCGCCAGCAACGGCCTGACCGCCCCCAACGGGCTCTCTCAGCAGCGGGTGATCCGCAAGGCGCTCGAGGACGCGGCGCTGACCGGCGCCGACGTGGACATGATCGAGGCCCACGGCACCGGCACCACCCTCGGCGACCCCATCGAAGCCCAGGCGCTGCTGACCACCTACGGCCAGGGCAGAGACACCGGTCGGCCCCTGTGGCTCGGCTCCCTCAAATCCAACATCGGCCACACCCAGGCCGCCGCCGGAGTCGCCGGGATCATCAAGGTCGTACAGGCCATCCAGCAGGGGGTTCTGCCCCGGACGCTCCACGTGGACCAGCCGTCCGACCACATCGACTGGGCCGACGGGAGAATCTCGTTGCTGACCGAGACCATCGCCTGGCCACGGACAGGGCGAGCCAGACGCGCGGGCGTGTCGTCGTTCGGAATCAGCGGCACCAACGCCCACGTCATCATCGAACAGGCCCCGGAAAGCACGGCACCTGAGACGCCCACCACCCGCCGACCGGACGCGACCCCCGGCACACGGAGCACATCCGACACCGAGATCGAAGCCGGGATCGAGACCGGGGCTGAGGGCGAGACCGGTGCCGGAACCGGCGCTCCGGCTGAGGTTGGAGCGGGGGCCGAGACCGGGACCGGTGCCGGGACTGGGACTGGGGCTGGGGTTGGGGTCGAGACCGGGGCTGGGGTTGGGGTCGAGGCGGAGGGCAGGGGGCGGGCGTTGCCGGCGGTGCCGTGGGCCCTGTCAGGCCGCTCGGCCACCGCCCTCACCGCCCAGGCCGGCAGACTCGCCGCCCACCTGGACCAGCACCCCGACCTGGACCCGGCGGACGTGGCCCACTCCCTGGCCACCACCCGCGCCGTCTTCGAACACCGCGCCGTCGTCCTCGGCCACACCCGCCAAGAACTCACCGACCGCCTGCGCACCCTCGCCGCCAGCGGAGACGGGCCTGACGGAAACGGCGCCGGACGCAGGAACGGTTTCGCCGGAAGCGGCATCGCCCTCGGCTCCGGCATCGTGACCGGCGCCTCCGCCGCCACGACCCCCCACCTGACCTACCTGTTCACCGGGCAGGGCAGTCAGCGCCCCGGCATGGGCCACGACCTCTACCACGCCTTCCCCGTCTTCGCCCAAACCGTCGACCGCCTCACCACCCTGTTCGACCACCACCTCACCGGACACGCCCCCGTCCCCCTCCGCGACGTCATCCTCAACCCCGAGCACACGGACCTGCTCAATCAGACCCTCTACACCCAACCCGCCCTGTTCACCCTCCAGGTCGCCCTCCACCACCTCCTGCACTCCTGGAACATCCACCCCACCGCCGTCGCCGGCCACTCCATCGGCGCCCTCACCGCCGCCCACATCGCCGGCGTCCTCGACGAACCCAACGCCACCCTCCTGGTCGCCACCCGCGCCCACCTCATGAACACCCTGCCCCCCGGCGGCGCCATGACCGCCCTGCAAGCCACCGAACAAGAAATCACCCCCCACCTCACCCCCGGCGTCACCATCGCCGCCCTCAACACCCCCACCTCCACCGTCATCTCCGGCGACCCCCACGCCGTCGCCCACCTCACCGCCACCTTCACCGCCCAAGGCCGCAAAACCAAACCCCTCACCGTCAGCCACGCCTTCCACTCCCACCACATGAACCCCATCCTCGAAACCTTCCACGACACCATCAGCCAACTCACCTACCACCCCCCCACCCTCAACCTCATCTCCGACCACACCGGCACCACCGCCACCCCCCAACAACTCACCTCCCCCACCTACTGGACCGACCACCT
>NZ_BSEV01000039.1 GCF_027922005.1 Streptosporangium carneum
CAACCACCGACGCCCGCCAGGCCGGAGGCCTGAATCCGCCAGAGCTCAGCTGAGACGGCCGGCCGGACCACCCGCCCCCCTCCACGCGAACCAAGCCGAACCAAACAAACCCGACGAACAAGCCAACCCGGCGAACCAAAAGAGCCAAAAGAGCCAAGAGGCCCAAGAGGTCCAAGAGGCCCAAGAGGACCAACCGAACAGCACAACCCCTCCGACCTCCTCGGACGAGGGACCGTTCGTGAACGCCTCCGTTCAGTCGCGTCGCGCCGGGGGAGGCAGCGGGCCGACGGGCACGACCAGTGGGGTGCCGGTCACCGGGTCCTCGATGACCTTGGCGGCCAGGTCGAAGACCTCCGCCAGGAGTCCCTCGGTGAGGACGTCGCCGGGAGGCCCGGCGGCGACGACCTCGCCGCCGCGCATGGCGACCAGGTGGTCGGTGTAGCGCGCGGCGAGGTTGAGGTCGTGCAGGACCATCACCACGGTGCGGCCGAGCTCGCTGTGGAGCCGCCGGACGAGCTCCAGGACCTCGATCTGGTGGGCCAGGTCGAGGAAGGTCGTCGGCTCGTCGAGCAGCAGCAGGTCGGTGCCCTGGGCCAGGGCCATCGAGATCCAGGCGCGCTGGCGCTGTCCGCCCGACAGCTCGTCCAGCGGGCGTTCGCCCAGGTCGAGCAGGCCGGTCATGGACAGGGCCTCGTTGACCGCCGACTCGTCTCCGGACGACCACTGCCGGTACCACGTCTGGTGCGGATGCCGTCCCCTGGCCACCAGGTCGGCCACGGTCAGCCCCTCGGGAGCCGTCGGGGCCTGCGGCAGCACTCCCAGGATCTTCGCCACCTCCCTGGTCGGCATCCTGTCGATGCGCTTGCCGTCCAGCAGCACCTCGCCGCCTGACGGCTTCAGCAGCCGTCCGAGGGCACGCAGCAGCGTGGACTTGCCGCATCCGTTCGGTCCGATGATCGTGGTCACCGTCCCGGCCTCGATCCCGAGATCGAGTCCGTCGACGATGACGCGGTCGCCGTAGCCAAGCTTGACGTCGACGGCTCGTAGCCTCAAGATCGTGCCTTTCTCCGTGCGCGGATGAGGAGATAGATCAGATACGGGGCGCCGAGGACCGCGGTGACCACGCCGACCGGCAGTTCGACGGGGCTGAACGCGGTCCGCGCGACCAGGTCGGCGGCGACGGTGAGGGCGGCGCCGGTGAGCGCGGAGACGACCAGCGGGGGCCGGGCCGCGCCGGTCAGGCGCAGCGCGACCTGCGGGGCGGCCAGGGCGACGAAGGCGATGGGACCCGCGGCGGCGGTCGCGACCGAGGCCAGCAGCACGGCGGCGAGGACCATCAGGCTTCTGACGAGGTTCGACCGCACGCCCAGGCCGGTCACGGTGTCGTCGCCGAAGCGCAGCGCGTCGAGGGAGCGGGCGCCGAGCAGGGCGGGAGGAACGAGCACGGCGAGTCCGATGGCGACGGGGACCACGTGTTCCCATCCTCTGCCGTTCAGCGAACCGCTGATCCAGACCATGGCCCTGCCGCTGTCGTTGACGTCGCCGATGGTCAGCAGCCAGTACTTGACGTTGGTGAACACCGCGGAGACGCCGATGCCGACGAGCACGAGGCGGTAGCCGTCCAGGCCTCCGCGCCAGGCCAGCGTGTAGACCGCCAGTGCCCCGACCAGGCCGCCGATCAGGGACAGCAGGGGAATCCCGAGCGTGGCGAGCGTGCCGCCGGGGCCGCCCGCCGCGCTCGAGGTGGCCACGATGACCGCGACCACGCTCACGCTGGCTCCCGGGGTCACCCCGAGGACGTCCGGGCTGGCCAGCGGGTTTCTGGCGACCGCCTGGGTGACGGCCCCCGCAAGGGCGAGCGCCGCGCCGACGAGGACGCCGGTCAGCGCGCGGGGAAGCCTGAGCTCCATCACGACGAAGTGGTCGGGTCCGTCTCCCACGACGGCCCCGACCACCTGGGCCAGGCTCATCGGGATGTCGCCGATCCGCATGCCGAGAGCGGTCAGCAGCGCGGTGGCGGCCAGCAGGACCAGTGCCACGGCGGCGGAGCGGGGGCGCACCGTCCACGAGGCGGGGCCGATCCGCAGCGGCCGTTCGCGCACGCGGTGGTCACGTGCGTACGGCGTCGTGGCCTTTTCCTCGGAGGCGCTCACAGGCGTGGCCTTTTCCGCGGGGGCGCTCACAGGCCTGGCCTTTTCCGCGGGGGCGCTCACAGGCGCACCGGCTTTCTGCGGCGGACCAGCGCGACGAAGAAGGGCGCGCCGAGCAGGGCGAGCACCACCCCGACCTCCAGCTCGCCGGGGCGGGCGACCACTCTGCCGACCACGTCGGCCAGCAGCAGCGCGGCGGCTCCCGCGAGCCCCGAGTACGGCAGCAGCCAGCGGTGGTCGGGTCCGGAGAGCGGGCGGGTCAGGTGGGGGACCATCAGGCCGAGGAACGACAGCGAACCGCAGGCCGCGACCGAGGCGCCGCCGAGCAACGTGATCGCGGCGACGCCGACGGAGCGGGTCAGGGTGATGTTCTGGCCGAGGGCGCGTGCCACGTCCTCTCCGAGGGAGAGCGCGTTGAGCCCGGGGGCGTTGAACAGGGCGAGCAGCAGGCCCACGGCGACGAACGGGAGCACCTGCCACACGACCTCGCCGTCGCGGCCCGCGATCGAGCCCGCCTGCCAGAACCGGAAGACGTCCATCGCCCGCTGGTCCATGAGGACCAGGGCCGAGGTCAGCGCGTAGAGGAAGGCGCTGACCGCCGTCCCGGCCAGGGCCAGGGTCACCGGGGTCGGGCCGCCTCTGCCGCCCGCCATGCCGAGGGCGAAGACCCCGGCGCTCGCGACGAGGGCCCCGGCCATGCCGAACCAGATGTAGCCGTACAGGCTGGTGACGCCGAGCGCCATGATGCCGAACACCATGGCGAACGCCGCTCCCTGGGTGACGCCGAGCAGTCCTGGGTCGGCCAGCGGGTTGCGGGTGTGGCCCTGCATGAGCGCGCCCGCGACGCCGAGCGCGACCCCGGCCATGACGCCGACGGCGGTCCTGGGAATGCGCAGCGACCGGACGACGATGTCGTTCTCCGTTCCGGTCTGCGCGGTCAGCGCGTGCCACACGTCGCCGGGCGGGACCGGCTTCGCGCCGACCATGACGCTCAGCATGACCGCGACCGCGAGGATCGCGAACAGTCCGGCCAGGACGAGCAGTCTGCGCGAGTGGACCGTTCCGGCCCTGCCGGGGGCACGGGGTCGCGCGGTGGCCGCTGATGCGCTCACGCGCCGCTCCTCTCGTTCGCCGGACCGGGAAGCGGTCCGCCGTCCGTCTGACGCCACCTGACGCCACCTGACGCCATCTGCCGACACCTGCCGACACTGCCTGCCCGGCGCCGCCCGACTGTCCGGGACGGTGTTTGCCGGATCCTGGATGAGTATGCCAGTTTAGGCATGCCTAATCTAATTTAGGTTTGCCTTTCCTTTGAGGAGTGACTGATGAGAGCGTTGCGTGCGCTGACCGTGGGAGTGGCGGGAGCCGTACTGTCCGCGGGGCTGGCCGCCTGTGGATCCAGCGCCCCGAGCACGACGGCCGACGCCGGCGCGACGCCCGCTCCGGCGGCGAGCGGCACGGCGGCGTTCCCCCGCACGATCAAGCACGCCATGGGGGAGACCGTGATCCCCGCGGCGCCGATCCGGGTCGTCGCCCTCGACCAGAGCTTCGTCGACGCGGTGCTCACCCTGGACACCGACGTCGTCGGGTTCACCACCTACCGGGCGATCGACGACAAGCTCCCCGACTACCTGACCTCGGTCCTGGACAACGCCAAGGAGGCGAAGTCCGTCGGCACCCTCGAGCAGCCGAGCCTGGAGCAGATCATCGCGCTCAAGCCCGATCTGATCGTCTCGGCGAAGGTCCGTCACGAGGCGCTGTACGACAAGCTGTCGAAGATCGCGCCGACGGTGTTCAGCGAGACCACCGGTGCGATCTGGAAGGAGAACCTCAGGCTCATGGGGCAGACCCTGGGCAAGGAGGACCTCGCCGAGCAGCGGCTCAAGGCCTACCAGGACCGCGCGGCCACGATCGGCGAGTCCGTCAAGAAGAAGGAGGGCGACCTGCCGACCGTCTCGGTCGTCCGCTTCGCCGGGGAGCCGACCGTGCGGCTCTACGTGGAGAACTCCTACTCCGGGCTGGTGCTGAAGGACGTAGGTTTCCCGCGTCCGAAGGACCAGCCGACCACGACCGAGACCATCGCGGTCGACATCAGCCAGGAGAACATCTCCCAGCTCGACGCCGACCACATCTTCGTCGCGGCCTATCCCGACCCGACGGTCGAGCCGATCAAGAAGAAGTTCGAGGCCAACCCGCTCTGGGGCAAGCTGAAGGGCGCCAAGCACGACGTCAGCGACGTCACCTGGATGAGCGCCGTCGGCATCCAGGGCGCCCACGCCATCCTCGACGACCTCGCCACGACCTTCGGGGTCGACCCCGCCAAGACGGCCTGACGCGGGCGCAGGACGTCGTCCCCGGTCACGGGCGGGCCCGCTTCGGGCCCGCCCGCCCGGCGTTTCAGAGCCTCGACGTCCTGGAATTCAGAGTCCTCGCCCGCCCGTCCTGGGGCCGAGGCGGGGAGCCTGCCGGGGTTCAGGACTCGGTCAGGAAGGACCTGAGCTCCTCGAGGTGAGGCGCGATGTCCAGGCCGCGCTCCGCCAGCCAGGCGTCGTCGCCGTAGGTGCAGCGGTAGCGCTCGCCGCCGTCGCAGATCAGGGTGACCACGCTGCCCCGCTCGCCTGCCTCGCGCATCTCCCGCAGGATCTGCACGGCCGCCGCCACATTGGTGCCGGTGGAGCCGCCGACGTCGCGCCCTGTGACCTCGCGGACCCAGCGCATGGCCGCGATGGATCGGGCGTCGGGGACCTGGATCATCCTGTCGATCACGGTGGGCATGAAGGACGGCTCGACCCTGGGCCTGCCGATCCCCTCGATGCGGGAGCCGGGGGCGGTGGTCGCGGCGTCGCCGGTGCGCCAGGAGGGGTAGAAGGCGGATCCCTCGGGGTCGACCACGGCCAGGCGGGTGAGGTGCCGCCGGTAGCGGATGTAGCGGCCGATGGTCGAGGAGGTGCCGCCGGTCCCCGCGCCGACCACGATCCAGGAGGGCTCCGGATGGGGCTCCATCTCCATCTGCTGGAAGATGCTCTCGGCGATGTTGTTGTTGCCGCGCCAGTCGGTTGCCCGCTCGGCGTAGGTGAACTGGTCCATGAAGTGGCCGCCGGTCTCGGCCGCGAGGCGGTGGGACTCCTCGTAGATCGTTCCGGGGTCGCGGACGAGGTGGCACTTGCCGCCGTAGAACTCGATCAGGGCGATCTTCTCGGGGGAGGTCGAGGAGGGCATCACCGCGATGAACGGCAGGCCGACAAGCCGGGCGAAGTAGGCCTCGCTCACCGCCGTCGAGCCGCTTGAGGCCTCGACGACCGTGGTGGAGGGGCCGATCCAGCCGTTCGCCAGGCCGTACAGGAAAAGGGAACGTGCCAACCGGTGCTTGAGTGAACCGGTGGGGTGGACCGACTCGTCTTTCAAGTAGAGGTTTACCCCCCACTGCGCGGGAAGCGGAAAGACGTGGAGATGAGTGTCGCAGCTTCGATGGGCGTCGGCCTCGACTCGGCGGATGGCTTCGGCCACCCAGGCGCGGGTGTTCGGGTCGTGCCTGTCCACGTGTTCCATGCGTCCAAAACTACCGCGAACTGGGGTTATGTGATGATGGACACAACCTCTGTCATTTTTGGAGGGGGATGTTACGATAATGAGACTTGTCTGGCTGTAGGGCGTGTCGTGTCCGTCCTCGAAGCAGCCACCGATCAACCTCCTGACCAGGCGGAACGGCTCTTAACGGCCCGCTTACAAGCCGACTGCGAGCATGCAACAAGCCGTCAGAAGGGGTGTGTCGTACCTGTGCCGGACGGTAGCGGGGGGAATCAGTACAAGGGGGAAGAACACGTGATCACGATGACCGAAGAGCAGCGCCAGGACTGGTTCGAGCGCGACGTCGTTCCGGTCACCAACCAGCTCTACGCGTCCGCGATGCGTTTGACCCGCAACTCCGCCGATGCAGAGGATCTCGTACAGGAGACGGTGGCCAAGGCCTTCACCTCCTACCACCAGTTCCGGGAGGGCACCAACCTCAAGGCGTGGCTGCACCGGATCCTCACCAACAACTTCATCAACGACTACCGCAAGAAGCAGCGCTCGCCCAAGCTCTCGGCGACCGAGGAGATCGAGGACTGGCAGCTCGCCGCCGCCGAGTCCCACATGTCCTCAGGGCTCAAGTCCGCCGAGACCGAGGCGCTCGAGCAGCTGCCGGACAGCGCCGTGATGAACGCCCTGCGCGCCCTGCCCGAGGACTTCCGGGTCGCCGTCTACCTGGCCGACGTCGAGGGCTTCGCCTACAAGGAGATCGCCGAGCGCATGGGCACGCCCATCGGCACGGTCATGTCGCGTCTGCACCGTGGTCGTCGCCAGCTCAGGACGATGCTGGAGGACTACGCCCGCGAGGAGGGCGCGCTCCGGCTGCCCGAGCAGCGCCAGGCCGCCTGACAGCCCGTTTCCGGGTCCGCTCCACCCCGCGGGCGGGCATCCCGGAAACCGTCGCGCTCAGGCCGCGGCTATCAACGCCACGGCCGCGAGGGTGAAGCCGATTCCCGTCACCTGTACGGCGTTGAGCCGTTCCTTCAGGACGTATCTGGCCAGCAGCAGGGTGCTCGCCGGATAGAGGGAGACCAGGACGCCGACGAGGCTCAGCAGGCCGCGCTGCTGGGCGAGCACGAACAGCACGTTGGCCGCCATGTCGAGGGCTCCGGCCGTCACGATGATCCGCAGCGCGCCGTGCCCGGGACGCAGCGTGCGGCGGGTGACGAGAGCCAGCAGGGCGATCAGGCCGATCGAGGACAGCCGCGCGCCGAACAGCGGCCACATCCCCGCCCCCTCGGGGGCCTGCGCGAGCAGGACGAAGAAGCCGCCGAAGCCCGCGCCTCCGGCGAGTGAGGCCAGGAGCGACCCGCGTCCCCGTCCCGCCGTCGCGGCCGAGGAGTCGCGGCTCACCAGCACCACCGCGACCAGCGCGAGCGCGACGCCGGCCAGCGCCGTCGTCTCCGGGCGCTCCCCGGTGGCCAGGCCGAACAGCACCGGCAGCGCGGCCGAGGTGGTCGCGGTCGTCGGGGCCACCACGGACATCACGCCGGTGGCCAGCGCGCGGTAGAACAGCACCAGCCCGGCGGCTCCCGAGACCCCGGCCGCCATGCCCCAGGCGAGCGCCTGCGCGGTCGGAGCGCCGGGCAGGAACGGCAGCAGCGCGACCACCAGGGCCAGTCCGGCCGTCTGGGAGAGCACGACGACGGCCAGCACGCGTGAGCGCCGGGTGGCCAGACCTCCGAAGAAGTCGGCCGTGCCGTACACCACAGCGCAGAGCGTGGCCAGCGTCACAGCGATCACTTCTCACTCCGGTTCAATGGATTGAACTTTTAGTACAAGATATAGAGAACAATATAGTGCACGATGTGTTCACTACACTGAACTCATGGATCCTGAGACGATCACCGCGGCGGTCGCGAACAACGTGCGGGCCCAGCGGGCGCACCGGCAGATGACGCTCGACGAGCTCGCCGCCCGTTCCGGGGTGAGCCGGGGCATGCTCGTCCAGGTCGAGCAGGGGCGGACCAACCCCAGCATCACCACGCTCACCCGCATCGCCGACGCCCTCGGCGTGACGGTCGCGCGGATCGTCGAGGTGTCCGACACCCCCGTGGTGCGGGTGGTCAGCGCCCGCGACGTCGTCACCTTCCCGCACGGGACGGCGAGCTCGGCCAGGCTGCTGGTCGGCACGGACGCGCCGTCGATCCTCGAGCTGTGGGACTGGCGCCTGGCCCCCGGCGAGCACCACGACGGCGACGCGCACCCGCCGGGCACCCGGGAGATGCTGACCGTCCTCGAGGGGGAGCTGACCCTCTCGGTGTACGGCGGAAGCCATGTCATCGGCGTCGACGACGCCGTCGTGTTCAGCGCCGACCGGCCGCACAAGTACGCCAACCGGGGGGAGGTCCCGCTCCGTTTCGTGATGGTCGTAACGGAACCTCGTGAGACGCCTGACCAATAGTGGGGAACAGGTGTCGGCGAACACTTCGGAGCCGCATCATTACACTATGTCGCTTTCGGTGTCCCGTGCCGACGTGCTGAGCTCGTCGGCCGACGGGTGCGTGCCCCGGTCGTGCCGTCCGTCTCCCCGCATCGGAGGTGACGGGTGAACGAGGCGGCCGTGGCGGCGGAGGCGATAGACAGGCTCAGGGCCGAGCTGGTGGGGCTCGGCGTCACCGGTGTCTACGAGGTCGGCGACGACGGCACCCTGTCGGTGTGGATCGGGCTCGTCGTCCGCTTCCGCGACGGGTTCTACCGGTGGCAGGAGGGGCGGGTGAAACGGCGTCACCTGGCCACGGATCCCGGAGGGTGCGCCGTTCGCGTGGCGCGTCGCTACGTGGAGCTCCAGGCTGACGTCCCGACCTGGTGGGACGAGCTGGCCAGGACCCTGCGGGGAGACGTGGCCGAGGACTACCCCTGAGGGGGTGAGGCCTCGAGACGCCGTCCGGTTCCGCGGGGCAGGGCTTCCGCGGCTGTCGGTGACGGGTGGCACGATGGGCGGCATGGGTTTCAACGGCTTCCCCGACGAGGCGTTCGTGTTCTACGAGGGTCTGGAGGCGGACAACTCCAAGACCTACTGGGCCCGTCACAGGCAGGTCTACGAGGACATGGTCAAGGTCCCGATGACCGCGCTCGGCGAGGAGCTCGAGGCGGAGTTCGGGCGGGCGCACCTGTTCCGGCCCAACCGAGACGTCCGCTTCTCCAAGGACAAGTCGCCCTACAAGACACACCAGGGCGCCTACGTCGCGACCGGCGAGGCCATCGGCTACTACGTCCAGCTCGACGCCGCCGGGCTCCACGTCGGGGCGGGCCTCTACGCCGCGCAGGGGGAGCAACTGGCCCGTTACCGCCAGGCGGTCGACGAGGAGATCAGCGGCGTGCCGCTGGAGAAGATCGTGACCGAGACGCGCCTGGCGGGCTACGAGATCGGAGGCGACCGTCTCAAGACGCGGCCGAGGGGCGTTCCCGAGGACCATCCCCGCCTCGACCTGCTGCGCCACAGGTCCCTGCACGCGAGCCGCCGCTTCGAGCCCGAGGCGTGGGTCCACACTCCCGAGGTCCTCGGCCGCGTGCGCGTCGTCTGGCGCGACCTCGTCCCGCTCGTCGAGTGGCTCACCGTCCACCTGCCGGCCGACTGAGTCCGGCGGCCTCCGGAGTTCCGGCACGCTCAGGGCACCGGATGCCCTCGGTTCGGTCTTTGTTCGTTTACGCCCGGCCCGGCTGACGCGGCTGCCCGCTGTTTTCCGCGCGTCGGCGCGGCGGCCGCGCGGCCCGGGCCTTGACAGCTCAGCCGGATTTCGGATAGTCCGGAAAGGTGGGTCCAGGCCATCGTGGCTCTGTGATGCCATCAACCGGAGAGCCAGACAAGGACGTCCTGCCCTTGGGGGCGCGGGGAGGTGCCTGTGGCAACCTACGAATACGCCTGTCAGGACTGTGGGCGATTCGACGTTCACCTTCCGATAGGGACCGCACCGCTGTCTCGTGGCTGCTCCGCATGCGGGCGCGACGCCCGTCGCGTCTTCTCCCCCCCGAGCTTCTCCCGGGTGCCCCCGGCGCTGTCCGCCGCGTTCGGTCGTGAGGAACGCAGTCGGGACGCGCCCGAGGTCGTCTCCGACGTGCCGCGCCGCAGAGCTCCCCGGCCACCTCATCCGGCACTGGCACGCCTGCCCCGGCCATGAACGGGCGGGCGCGCGGGAGACGCGGGCGGGGACGCGCGTGAGCGCGTGAGCAACAGAACACGGAACAACACGTCCGCGTAGGGCCCGAGCCCGGGACGCCCGTCGCCCATGGGGGCGGGGGCCGGACGCGGCGCGGCCGCGTGGCCGGAAGACGTGGGCCGTGCCGCCGGACGGCGCGCGGACACGCGACTGGGAACCGCCCATCACGGACACTTAGGGGGTGTGTCACCGATGGGAGTCGTTGGACTGCTTTACGTCGGTGCGGTGCTTTTCATCAACGGGATGATGCTGCTGGGGAAGATCGATCCACGGGCCGCAGGCATCTTCAACCTCTTCGTCGGGGCGCTGCAGGTGATCACGCCGACTGTCCTGATCATCCTCGGGGGCAACGACCCGTTGACGATCCTTGGCGCGTCGGGGATCTTCCTGTTCGGCTTCACCTACCTCTACGTGGGCATCGGCCTGCTCGGTGGGTTCGACACCACGGGGGTCGGTTACTTCTCGCTGTTCGTGGCCATCATGGCGCTCGGCTTCTCGTTCGCCAACTTCCGGCTTCTCAACGACAAGCCGTTCGGCGTCATCTGGCTCTACTGGTCGTTCCTGTGGCTGTTGTTCTTCCTGCTGCTGGGGCTGAAGCACGGACACCTGACGGCCTACACGGGCTGGGTGACGGCGATCGAGGGGTGGGTCACCGCGGCCATCCCGTCGTTCTTCCTGCTCACCGGTTACTGGCAGCGCTGGAACCAGAACCTCCTCGCCACGCTCCTCGCCGTGTTCGGCGTGGTGGTGTTCGGCGGGCTGTGGGTGCTGATGAGAAAGCGGGGCGAGCTGCCCAGCAGGGCAGGTCCCCGGGGCGGCGAGACGATCGCCGCGCACTAGGCCGCCCGTCGGGCCCGTCGCCGGCGACCACGGGGCGGGAGCGGCGAGAGCGGCCCGTAAGAGGGGCGCGAGAGGTTCGCGCGCGGGCGCGAAAGCGCCGAAGGGGGTGATGCGACCTGCGGATGTCCGGTCGTCGGGAGTGTGCCGAGGAGAAGACGAGAAGAGGGAGTCATCATGCCGAAAGTCGTGTTCAGCGTGGACCAGTCGAAGTCAATGCGCGATCAACAAGTACCGGGTCACAACCGATGGCACCCGGACATACCGGTAGCCGCCATGGTCCGGCCGGGAGACGTGTTCCGCGTCGAGTGCCGCGAGTGGACCGACGCCCAGTTGCACAACAACGACTCGTCCAACGACGTGCGGGACGTCGACCTGACCCTCGCGCACATGTTGAGCGGTCCCATCGGGGTCGAGGGAGCCGAGCCCGGAGACCTCCTGGTGGTCGACGTCCTGGACCTCGGCCCGGTCCCTCAGGAGACCGGTGAGGCGCCGGGGCAGGGATGGGGCTACACCGGCATATTCGCCAAGGTGAACGGTGGCGGCTTCCTGACCGACTACTTCCCCGACGCCTACAAGGCGATCTGGGATTTCAACGGTATATACGCGACGTCTCGCCACCTGCCCGGCATCAGATACGCCGGAATCACCCACCCTGGCCTGTTCGGCACGGCGCCGTCGGCGGAACTGCTCGCGAGCTGGAACCAGCGGGAGCAGGCGCTCATCGACACCGACCCCGACCGGGTCCCGGCGCTCGGTCTGCCGCCGCTCACCGACAACGCCCTCGGGGGAACGGCGACCGGCGAGGTGGCGGACCGGATCGCCCGTGAGGGAGCCCGTACCGTGCCCGCGCGGGAGAACGGTGGCAACCACGACATCAAGAACTTCACCCGGGGGGCGCGGGTCTTCTACCCCGTCCACGTGAAGGACGCCAAGCTCTCGGGAGGCGACCTGCACTTCAGCCAGGGTGACGGTGAGATCACCTTCTGCGGGGCGATCGAGATGGGTGGCTTCATCGACTTCCACGTGGACCTCATCAAGGGAGGCATGGAGAAGTACGGCGTCAGCACCAACCCCATCTTCATGCCCGGCAACGTCGAGCCGCGGTACTCGGAGTTCCTGTCGTTCATCGGCATCTCGGTCGACCACGACACGAACACGAACTACTACCTCGACGCGACGGTGGCCTACCGCAGGGCGTGCCTCAACGCCATCGAGTACCTCAAGAGGTGGGGCTACACCGGCGAGCAGGCCTACCTGCTCCTCGGCTCCGCTCCCATCGAAGGCCGGATCAGCGGGGTCGTCGACATCCCCAACGCGTGCTGCTCGCTCTACCTGCCCACGGCGATCTTCGACTTCGACGTGCGTCCGAACGCGGATGGGCCCGTCAAGCAGGATCGGGGACAGTGCGCGGTGACGTCCTGACCGATGAGCGCGAAAGGGGTGCCATGGCGCTCCTTTCGCAGGGAGGGTCCCCGGCGATGGGGCTGGGGACCCTCCACCTGCTCAGGTGGGACACCCGGCATGCCCGCGCGGTGTGCGCGGACTACTCGACGTGTCCGAACCATTGGGTCCGTTTGACGTGCTCGGACTGTTCGGTGGGTCCTCCGCCGAGGTCAGAGGCTTTCACACTGTCGAGGAAGGCCTTCCAGCCGGCGGGAGTGAAGTAGAGCACGGGACCCGAGGGGTCCTTGCTGTCACGGACGACATGGCGGGCCCCCTGCTTGTGCTCGGGTCTGGGTGAGGTGACGCCGAGTTCGGCGACCTCGACGCAGTCGCCCCCGTTGGGGCTGCTGAAACTCGACTTTCGCCACGGGAGATTGCTCAGGTCCATTTCTGCTCCGCCATTCTGTTGGTGCGGTCCCCCGGCGTGCCGGGCGGTAATTCCTGGACGCGGACAGCCTCAAATAGCCGCACTGCCCCCGAGGCCCCTTGGCGGTTCACCGATGATGAGGTCGCAAACGCCGTTTCGAACACGCTACATCGCTTCCGCTCTCCAGGACGGTGATACTGGCCCTTCCACCAGGTGTGCCGTGGCTCGGCCGCTCCTACTCGGCCGCTCCTAAAGGAGAGGCTTCAAGGAAAAACGTGAGGTGGGTAAGCGATCACTTCTGAAGGGGGCTCCGTGTTCTCCTGCGACACGAGGGGAAACACGATGAATCGGCCATTCGAATCGGTGTCGATTGGAAGGCCGTGAACCCGGTAATCGATGCGTCGCGCGGAGGCGGAATTCGCCCGCGGAGGCAGGGGTGGGATCCCCTGGAGGAGGGCGGGACCCGACCGGCGCAGCCGCTCACGCCTCCTGAGCCGGAACGGCGGAGGCTCCGGGCCGGGGAAACGGAAGAGGTTCCCCAGGCGGTGGGGCGAAGGCCGCCGTTCACGGGCCGCGAGCCGGGAAACGAGGCCCGCGAACCGGGAAACGAGGGCCTACGAACCAGGAAACGAGGCCCGCGAGCCGAAAAACGAGAAAGGGCGCCCGGCCGGAAGGCCGGGCGCCCTTTCTTCTGAGTTCCGCGGAGGCGGTGCTCCGAGGTCGGCTCGGGGTCAGCTGCCGCGCTTGGCGCGGGCGGCGCTCCTGCCGCGCGTGGCGGCGTCCAGGACGACCTTGCGGATGCGCACGTTCTCCGGCGTGATCTCCACGCACTCGTCCTCGCGGATGAACTCCAGCGCCTGCTCCAGCGAGAGCAGACGCGGCGGGATGACCTTCTCGGTCTCGTCCGCGGTCGAGGAGCGCATGTTGGTGAGCTTCTTCTCCTTGGTGATGTTCACGTCCATGTCGTCGGAGCGCGAGTTCTCACCGACGATCATGCCCTCGTAGACCTCGGTGGTCGGCGAGACGAACAGCACGCCGCGCTCCTGGAGGTTCAGCATGGCGAACGCGGTCACCGGGCCGGGACGGTCGGCGACCAGCGAGCCGTTGTTGCGGGTGCGCAGCTCGCCGAACCACGGCTCGTAGGTCTCGAAGACGTGGTGCACCAGGCCGGTGCCGCGGGTCTCGGTGAGGAACTCGGTCCTGAAGCCGATCAGGCCGCGGGCCGGGACCACGAACTCCATCCGGATCCAGCCGGTGCCGTGGTTGGTCATGTGCTCCATGCGCCCCTTGCGCACGGCCAGCAGCTGCGTCACCGCGCCGAGGTACTCCTCGGGGCAGTCGACGGTCAGCCGCTCGACCGGCTCGTGCACCTTGCCGTCGACGAGCTTGGTGACCACCTGGGGCTTGCCGACGGTCAGCTCGTAGCCCTCGCGGCGCATCTGCTCGACCAGGATGGCCAGCGCGAGTTCGCCACGGCCCTGGACCTCCCAGGCGTCGGGGCGGTCGGTCGGCAGGACGCGCAGCGACACGTTGCCGATGAGCTCCTTGTCGAGCCGGTCCTTGACCATGCGGGCGGTGACCTTGGAGCCCTTGACCTTGCCGACCAGCGGCGAGGTGTTGGTGCCGATGGTCATCGAGATCGCGGGCTCGTCCACCGTGATCAGCGGCAGCGGGCGCGGGTCCTCGGGGTCGGCCAGGGTCTCACCGATCATGATGTCCGGGATGCCGGCGATCGCGATGATGTCGCCGGGGCCCGCCGACTCGGCGGGCTTGCGCTCCAGCGCCTCGGTCATCAGCAGCTCGGTGATCTTCACCCGCTGGATGCTGCCGTCGGTGCGGCACCAGGCGACCTGCTGGCCCTTCTTGATGGTGCCCTGGTGGACGCGGCACAGCGCGATCCGGCCCAGGTAGGACGAGGCGTCGAGGTTGGTGACGTGCGCCTGCAGCGGGGCGGTCGGGTCGTAGGTCGGAGCCGGGATCGTCTCCTTGATGACCTGGAACAGCGGCTCGAGGTCCTCGGAGTCCGGCATGCCGCCGTCGGCGGGACGCTCCAGCGAGGCGCGCCCCGCCTTGGCCGAGGCGTAGACGATCGGGAAGTCGATCTGCTCCTCGGTGGCGTCCAGGTCCATGAAGAGCTCGTAGACCTCGTCCACGACCTCCTTGATGCGGGCGTCGGGACGGTCGACCTTGTTGATGCACAGGATGACCGGCATCTTGGCGGCGAACGCCTTGCGGAGCACGAAACGGGTCTGCGGCAGAGGCCCCTCGGAGGCGTCGACCAGCAGCACGACGCCGTCCACCATCGACAGGCCGCGCTCGACCTCGCCGCCGAAGTCGGCGTGGCCGGGGGTGTCGATGATGTTGAGGGTCATGTCGCCGTGCTTGACGGCGGTGTTCTTCGCGAGAATGGTGATGCCCTTCTCGCGCTCGAGGTCGTTGGAGTCCATGACACGGTCGTCGACATCCTGGTTTGCCCGGAACGCTCCGGACTGCCAGAGCATGGCATCCACGAGAGTGGTCTTGCCGTGGTCGACGTGCGCGATGATCGCGATGTTCCGCAGGTCATCGCGGCTGTTCAAAGGCATGATGGAGTCTCACTCTGTGATCGTGGAGGCTGGCCGCGGACCGTGCGGCCCCTCCATTTTAGTTGATCCGAACAATCGCTCTTACGTCCCCACCGGACGAACCTCCTCTGTTCACCCCGGAGACACCGTTTCGACGCACGGCTTAGACCTTTTCTCCGGTATGGAGAGCTGCTGGAATCCGTTTCCGTGGCATCTGACGTAGATCATGTTCACCGCCTCTGCGCCGAAGGCGACCTCCCCTGGGCGCGCTCCTATGTGGCCCGGCTGATCGCCGACCGCCCAGAAGATCCGGAACCGCTGCTTCTGCGCGATGCTCCACGCCCACCGCGGCGACGGGGAGGCGGCCCGCCGGGACCTGGCCCTGGCCGAGGGGCTCGGCGACGCCGGGTCCGCCCCGCTCCGCGCCGAGGTCGAGCATCTGCTCGCCTCGCCCGGACAGAGGCCTCCGGAGGAGCCGGGGGCGAAGCCGCGGGACGCGAGCGGACCGCCCGCCCGTGAAGGAGGTCGAGGGCGCGGGCAGGGGTCGTCCTAAGCTCGGGGACATGCCTCTAGCGCCGTCGTTCGCCGTGATGCTCAGGACCGAGGACAACGTGCGGATCGACGCCGCGCACACGCCGCCGCGCGAGCCGGGAGACCTGGGGATCGTGCTGGCGCACGGGTTCACCGGATCCCTCAGGGAACGCCCGACGCGGCGGATCACCCACGTGCTCAGCGGGTTCGGTGGGGTGGTCTCCTTCGACTTCCGGGGTCACGGCCGCTCGGGAGGCGAGTCGACCGTGGGGGACCTGGAGATCCTCGACCTGGACGCGGCGGTACGGCACGCGCGGGCGATCGGCTACGCCAGGGTCGCCGTCGTCGGGTTCTCGATGGGCGGGGCGGTGGCCGTACGGCACGCGGGGTGGCGTGGGCCGGGGCCGGGAGGGCGTCCGCGCGGCGGCGAGGTGGACGCCGTGGTCTCGGTCAGCGCGCCCGCCCGGTGGTACTACCGGGGGACCCGGCCGATGCGGCAGGTGCACTGGGCGATCGAGCGGCCGCTGGGACGCTGGGCCGCGCGGGTCGGCAAGGGGACGCGCATCAGGAAGGGGGTGTGGGACCCGGTGCCGCTCGCCCCCCACGAGGCGGCCGCGTGCATCTCGCCGACCCCTCTGCTGGTCGTGCACGGCGACGTTGACGCCTTCTTCCCCCTCGACCACGCGCACCAGATCCACGACGCGGCGGGGAAGCCGAAGGAGCTCTGGATCGAGCCCGGGTACGGCCACGCGGAGTCGGCGGCCACTCCCGAACTGGTCCGCAGGATCGGACGGTGGGTCGTCGCGAACTCCTGACCTCGCAGGCGGTGGGAGAGCCGGAGGTCCGGAGTTCACACCGGCGATGCTTCGAGGGTGTTTACTCCTTTTGGGATGAGCTTTCTTGGGATGAGCTTTCGCAGCACGGTTTCACGGCACAGGGGGACGCGCATGCGCAGCATCTACGTGGCCGGTCTCGGGCGAGGGGACGGCAGGCAGATCGTCGAGCTGGGCCTGATGGAGCTGCTCGCCCGCCGCGTCGGCAGGACGGGGGTGTTCCGGCCGATCACCAGGGGCGACGACCGCGTCCTCGAACTGCTCAACGTGAGATACCGCCCCTCGGCCTCGGCGACCGGCGTCACGGCGGAGGAGGCGGCGGAGGTCTACGCGCGTCACGGCACCGAGGAGCTGATCGCCAGGCTGGTGACCCGCTTCCACCCCCTGGAGGGGGAGTGCGACGCGTTGCTGGTGCTCGGCAGCTCCTTCGCCACCGACGACCTGCCGAGGGAGCTGGCGTTCAACGCCCGGCTCGCCGCCGAGTTCGGCGCCCCGGTGATCGTGGTGGTGGGCGCGCACGGCGAGGGGGCGGCCGAGGTCGCGATGGAGATGCGCACCGCCTACCAGGTCTTCTCCGACCTCGGCAGCACGGTGCTCGCGGTCGTCGCCAACCGGGTGCCCAGGGGGATGACCGTCGACGTCGACCTGCCGGTGCCCTGTTACCTCATCCCCGAGCATCCCTCGCTGTCCGCGCCGACCGTCGGTCAGGTGCTCAGGGCCGTCGACGCCAAGCAGGTCCAGGGCGACGAGGACGCGCTGCGCAGGGACGTGCTGGGGTTCGTGTTCGGCGGGGCGACGCTCCCGGTGTTCCTGGAGCATCTGGTCGACGGGGCGCTGGTGATCACGCCCGGCGACCGCGCGGACCTGCTGCTCGTCTCGGTCGCCGCGGAGGCCTCGGGCACCGCCAGGCCGTCCGGCGTGGTGCTGACGCTGGGGGAGGAGCCCAGCGAGGCCGTGAAGGACCTCACCGCCCGCCTGGCGCCCGGAGTGCCGGTCCTGTCGGCCGCCGCGGACAGCTTCACCGTCGCCACCACCCTGGCCGGGCTCGAGGGGCGGCTCACCGCCGACAACCCGCGCAAGATCGAGACCGCCATCGGCCACTTCGAGTCCCACGTGGACACCGGGGACCTGGCCGACCGGATCGAGCTCGCCCGCTCCGACCGGCTCACCCCGATGATGTTCGAGCACACCCTGCTGGAGCGGGCCAGGGCGGACCGCAGGCACATCGTGCTGCCGGAGGGCGAGGAGGACCGGATCCTGCGGGCGGCGGACGTCCTGCTGCGGCGCGGCATCGTGGACCTCACCCTGCTGGGCAGGCCGGAGGTGATCCGCAGGCGGATCGGCGACCTCGGCCTCGACCTGTCCGGCGCGGCCGTCGTCGACCCGCTGACCTCCCCGCTGCGCGACTCCTTCGCCCAGGAGTACGCCGAGCTCAGGGCGCACAAGGGCATGACGCTCGAACGGGCGAGGGAGGTGGTGGCGGACGTCAACTTCTTCGGCACGATGATGCTGCGCGCGGGCGCCGTGCACGGCATGGTCTCCGGCGCCGCGCACACCACCGCCGCCACGATCCTGCCCGCCTTCCAGATCATCAGGACGGTCCCCGGCACCTCGATCGTCTCCTCGGTGTTCTTCATGTGCCTGGCCGACAGGGTGCTCGTCTACGGCGACTGCGCGGTCAACCCCGACCCCGACGCCGAGCGGCTCGCCGACATCGCCGTCTCCTCCGCCCGTACGGCGCAGCGGTTCGGCATCGAGCCGAGGGTCGCGATGCTGTCGTACTCGACGGGGCGTTCCGGCACGGGCGCCGACGTCGACAAGGTGCGCGAGGCCACGGCCCTGGTCATGGAGCGGGCGCCGGACCTGCTCGTCGAGGGCCCGATCCAGTACGACGCCGCGGTCGACGCCAGGGTCGCCGCGGCCAAGCTGCCCGGCTCCCCGGTGGCGGGCCGGGCGACCGTGCTGATCTTCCCGGACCTCAACACCGGCAACAACACCTACAAGGCCGTGCAGCGCTCCGCGGGGGCCGTCGCGGTCGGTCCCGTGCTGCAGGGGCTCCGCAGGCCGGTCAACGACCTGTCCAGAGGGGCGCTGGTCACCGACATCGTGAGCACCGTGGCCATCACCGCCGTCCAGGCGCAGGAGGTCGCCGGGTGAGCGGGCGGGACGGCAGGGGAGAAGGGGACGAAGGGGAGATGGTGGGTCGCGTACTGGTGCTCAACACCGGCTCGTCCTCCGTGAAGTACCGGTTGCTCGCCGGTGCGGAACGGCTGGCGTCGGGGACGGTCGAGCGGATCGGCGAGCCGGGGTCCCCGGTGGCCGACCACGAGGCGGCGCTGAAGATCGTCGCCACGGAGCTCGCGGACCGGGGGCTCGGACTCGACTCCCCCGAGCTGACCGCGATCGGGCACCGGGTGGTGCACGGAGGCACGACCTTCACCGAGCCCACCCTGATCACGGAGGAGGTGGTCAGGAAGATCGAGGAGCTCGTCCCGCTCGCCCCGCTGCACAACCCCGCCAACCTGGCGGGCATCGAGGTCACCCGGCGGCTCCGCCCCGACCTGCCGCAGGTCGCGGTCTTCGACACCGCCTTCCACTCCACGATCTCCCCGGCCGCCGCGACCTACGCGATCGACAGGGAGGTGGCCGAGAGGCTGAGGATCCGCCGCTACGGCTTCCACGGCACCTCGCACGCGTACGTCTCCCGTGAGGCGGCCGCCGCCGTCGGCAGGCCGGGCGGCAACGTGATCGTGCTGCACCTGGGCAACGGGGCCAGCGCCTCCGCGGTCTCCGGCGGGCGCTGCCTGGAGACCTCGATGGGCATGACCCCGCTCGAGGGCCTCGTCATGGGGACCCGCAGCGGCGACCTCGACCCGGCGGTCGTCCTCTACCTGGGCCGGGTCGCGGGCATGTCCCTCGACGAGATCGACGAGTTGCTCAACCGCCGCAGCGGCATGCGCGGCCTGTGCGGCGACAACGACATGCGTGCCGTGCAGGAGCGGCTCGCCGCCGGAGACCGGGACGCGCGGCTGGCCTTCTCGGTCTACTGCCACCGGCTGCGCAAGTACGTCGGCGCCTACTACGCCGTGCTCGGCACGGTGGACGTGATCGCGTTCACCGGAGGGGTGGGGGAGAACTCTCCGCTGGTCAGGCAGACCGCGCTGGACGGCCTCGAGGCGATGGGCATCGCCGTCGACCCCGCCCGCAACGCCCGGGGCGAGCGGATCGTCTCCCCCGACGACGCCGCCGTGAAGGTCGCCGTGATCCCCACGGACGAGGAGCTGGAGATCGCCCGGCAGACTCTCGGAATTATTTCGCGAACCAATCGCGGATAAAACGCGTCTACCTAAATCAGATGGATGAGATCCGCCGGGAGAGGCCCACGGGACTCGACCCTCCGCTTCGCGGGAGTCGTGGGGCATGCTCGGTTGGTGGCGGTGGCCCAGCGTCGCGGGGGCGTGCTGGGCCGTTCGTCCGTCCCCCGGCGTGCTTGTACGGCTCCGCGGAGCCGTACAAGCACGATCCGGGTCCTGCCGCTCTCCCCCCGGTGGACGGATCGGGTGGACGGATTCAGGCGGGCAGGTCAGGAGACGTCGTGACCGTCCGGGCGGACGGATCGGGCGGGACGGGCGGGACGGGCAAGGTTCGGGGCGTCAGGGGTCAGCCGAGGCGGGCGATGGACTTGTGCTCCAGGTAGGCGGACAGCCCCTCGGGGCCCAGCTCGCGGCCGACGCCGCTGCTCTTGAAGCCGCCGAAGGGGGAGCTCGGCTCGATCATGTAGAGGTTGACGCCGTAGGTGCCGGTGCGGACCCGGCGGGCGATGTCGACCCCGTGCTCGGTGTCGGAGGTCCACACCGTCCCGGCCAGACCGTAGTCGTTGTCGTTGGCGATGCGGACGGCGTCGTCCTCGTCCTCGTAGGGGATCACGGTCAGGACCGGGCCGAAGATCTCCTCCCTGGCGACGCGCATCTCGTTCGTGACTCCGGCGAAGACGGTCGGGGCGACGTACCAGCCCCGGTCGTGGGGTCGCTCCAGGCCGCCGACGACGGGCTTGGCCCCCTCGTCGATGCCGATCCTGACGTAGCCCTCGACCCGTTCCCGCTGCCGCTCGGCCACCAGCGGTCCGATGCCGGTCGCGGGGTCGGCGGGGTCGCCGACCCGCATGTTCCCGACCATCGCCGCGACCGCGTCCACGACCTCGTCGTAGCGGCGGCGCGAGGCGAGGATGCGGCTCTGGGCGACGCAGGCCTGGCCGTTGTTCATCAGCGAGGCGATCGAGAGGAAGCCCATCGCGGAGGGCAGGTCGCAGTCGTCCAGGATGATCGCGGCCGACTTGCCGCCGAGCTCGAGGGTGCACCGCTTGAGCCGCTCCCCGCAGATCCCGGCGATGCGGCGTCCCGCGGCGGTCGAGCCGGTGAAGGCGACCTTGTCCACGCCGGGGTGGGAGACCAGGTGCTCGCCCGTCTCGCGTCCGGCGGCGACGATGTTGACCACGCCGTCGGGGACGCCCGCCTCCTTGACCATCTCGGCCAGCAGGTAGGCGTCCAGCGGGGTCTCGGGGGCGGGCTTGACCACGATCGTGCAGCCCGCGACGAGGGCGGGGGCCAGTTTGATCATGATGACGAACTGGGGAACGTTCCATGGGACCACGGCGGCGACCACGCCGACCGGCTCGCGGCGGACGATCACCGGGCCGAAGGTGCCCGGCCGCTCCTCCTCGACGGGGAAGGTCTTTCCGAGTTCGGCGTAGTACCGCAGCATGGCGAGCGGCTGCGGGGCCTGCGCCAGGTTGGAGAAGGAGATCGGCGAGCCCATCTCCAGCGTGATGAGCTCCGCCATCTCGGCCTGCCGGGAGGCGTAGATCTCGGCGAGCCTGCCGACGACGGCGGCGCGTTCGGCCATCGTCATCCGGGGCCAGGGGCCGTGGTCGAACGCCTGGCGGGCGGCGGCGACCGCGCGGTCCATGTCGGCGGGGGCGCCGTCGGGGACGCGGCCGACGACCTCCTCGGTGTGGGGCGAGACGACGTCGATGGTCCCGGTGCCGGAGGGGGCCACCCAGTCGCCCCCGATGAACAGCGTGTCGTGCTGGAGCATGATGCGGTGCCTCCTGGTCGGCGGGCCTGAGCCGGTTCGTGAACCACTGCTTGCCGGGACAGTGTCGGTCGAGGAGGAGAGGCCCACAATGTTCTCTGTTGCTGAGACGCATCCTGTTGATGAGACCGAATCATGTTCTGCCGATGATGGCAAGAGGGCCTGGGTGGACGGGGTGGGGGCCTGAGAGGAAGTTGTGACCGCTGAGGCATTTGTTTAAAGCACCGCAGACTGGTAGATAGTTCGTCAATGGTGCGGGAGTTCCGCCGTTTCGGTGGCGAGCCTCAAGATCGTCTTCTATAGTTTCGCTCCGGCCATGAGGGGGCTCTGGAGGTGAGCGAAGCGTGAGATCGAGTCGCTCGATCGCGCTGGCTGTCATGCTTTCCGCCCTGCTCATGACCCCGGTCGTGGCCGGGGCGAGCGCGGGCACGGCCGCCAAGCCCAACCCCGAGGCGGAGTTCAAGAGGCTCACCCGTGAGGCGAGCGAGCTCAACAAGAGATACCGGGGCGAGGTGCAGAGCCTGGAGGAGACCCGGATCCAGGCCGGCAAGGCCACGGCGCGGGCCAAGGGCCTCAAACGCACCCTGGCCACCGCCGAGATCGCCGTCATGCGCTTCGCCCAGACCTCCTACATGGGCGGCATCCTGGACAACAGCAGCCTGCTGGGCTTCCAGGGAGACCCCGGCATCGCCCTCGACCGGGCCGCCACCGTCTCCTACCTCGCGGGCCAGCGCGCCAACCAGCTCAACCGCATCAAGCAGTTGATCAAGGACGCCAAGGAGGCGGAGAAGGCGGCGGAGGCGAAGGTCGTCAAGCTCAAGGACGACATCGCCAAGCTGAAGAAGGACCGCGTCAGGATCGAGGCCCTGCTCGCCAAGTACGACTTCCAGCAGCCGGGCGGCAGCGAGGGGCTCACCCCCCGCATGGTCAGCGTGCGCAACACGATCCTGCAGACCTTCCCGATGCCCTACCCCGTGGGGTGTCTGAGGCGAGGCGACCCGGGCGAGCACGGCAGCGGCCGGGCCTGCGACTTCATGATGAGCGTCGGCGGCCGCATGCCGACCCCCGAGGCCAAGGAGCGCGGCGACCGCCTGGCCCAGTGGGCCATCGACAACGGCCGCGAACTCGGGATCATGTACATCATCTGGCAGCAGCGCTACTACGACATCCGTACCGGCGCGGGCTGGCGGATGATGTCCGACCGGGGCGGCGTCACCGCCAACCACTACGACCACGTCCACATCTCGGTCTTCTGAGGACGGCCCCGCCGAGAACCGAGACGCGGCGGCCCCTCCGTGGCCGCGGGCGGATCCCGGGTTTCGTTGCGGGTTCGCGACCCTTCTCGTGCGTCTGGACACGATCAATGTCCGATGATGGGGGTTCGTACCTGTCACAGTGGCCGCACCTGCTGTGCCGACCGTGAGTTCTGTGTCGACCGTAGGCGGGGTAGGGGTGGAGTTTCAGGTTCTCGGCCAGGTGGAGGCCTACGACGGGTGGGCGCCAGTCGGCCTCGGCGGTCCGCGTCAGCGCGCGGTGCTGGCCCGGTTGCTGGTCGCGGGGGGAGCGCTCGTCTCCACCGACACGCTGATCGACGACCTGTACGGCGACGCCCCGCCGCCGAGCGTGGTGGCCACCGTCCAGGCGTACGTGTCCAACCTGCGCCGGGCCATCGAGCCGAAACGCGCCCCGCGCACCCCTCCCCGGCTGCTCATCGGACGGTCGCCCGGTTATCTGCTCGCCACCACCGACGTCGACGCGATCCGGTTCACCGGCCTCGTCACCCGGTCGGAGTCCAGGCCGCCCGGTGAGGCGCTCGCCGACCTGAACGACGCGTTGCGGCTGTGGCGCGGTGTGCCGTACGGGGAGTTCGCGACCGAGCTGTGGGCGGTCGCCGAGGTCGGTCGCCTCCGCGAGCTGCGTCTCGTGGCGGTCGAGCGGCGCGCCCAGGCGCAACTGGACCTCGGTCGCCCGCAGGCCGTGATCACCGACCTGGAGATCGAGACGGCCGCGGACCCGCTGCGTGAGCGGCTGTGGTGTCTGCTGGCGCTGGCCCTCTACCGCGCCGGGCGGCAGGCCGACGCGCTGGCCGCGCTGCGCGGGGCCAGAGACCTGTTCGCCGACCAGCTCGGCCTGGATCCAGGGCCCGAACTGCGGGCGCTGGAGGAGGACATCCTGCGGCAGGCCGACTCGCTCATGCTTCCCCGGGTCCCCGCGACGCCCGTCCTCGTCACGGCCTCCTCGAGGCGGCGGGTCCCGCACGGCAGGGATCGGCAGTTCGCCGAGCTGGAGAGGCTGCTGGAACGGGACGGCCTGACCGTCGTCGCGGTGAGCGGCGAGCCCGGCATCGGCAAAACCCGGCTGATCGAGACCTTCCGCGACCACTGCGCCGACCTGGGCCGCCTGGTGCTCTGGGGGCGCTGCCCGGAAACCGAGGGCGCTCCGCCGCTGTGGCCGTGGCTGCGGATCCTGCGGGCGCTCACCCGGGTCTGCCCTCCCGCCGACCGGCAGGCGCTGGCCGGGCTTCTCGACGACGAGACGCCCACGGGGTCGACCGAGGCGGCACGGCTCCGCCGCCACCAGGCCATCGCCCACTGGATCACGACCACCGCGCTGACCCAGCCGGTGGTGATCTTCCTGGACGACCTGCACTGGGCGGACACCGCCTCGCTCGGGCTGCTCGGCGACGTGGTCGCGCTCATCGAGGACATCGAGGACTCAGGGAGGAACGCCCCCGTCACGCTGGTCGTCGCCTTCCGCGAGGGCATGGAGCGCCTTCCCCTTGAGGGCGTGCTGGGCCGCCTCGCCCGCCACGACATGCTCCGCCTCCGCCTGCCGGGCCTCGGGGCCGACGCCGTACAGGCCGTCGCCGCGGACATGGGCGTCGACATCGACGACCGCACCACCCGCAGGGTGGCCGAGCGCACCGGCGGCAACCCCTTCTTCGTCCGCGAGACGGCCCGGATGCTCGCCCAGGGCGGCAGGCTGGACGGGGTGCCCGAGGCGGTCGCCGACCTGATCCGCCAGCGGCTGAACGTGCTCGGCCCCCAGGTCGGCGAGGTGCTCAGGACCGCCGCGGTGATCGGCAGGCAGTTCGACCCCGACGTCGTGGCCAGGGTGTGCCGGACGGAGGCGTACGACCCGCTGGACCAGGCCGCTCGCGCCGGGCTCGTGGTCGCCCGCGCCAACCACATGGCCTTCACCCATGACCTGGTCAGGGAGACGCTCGCGCACGACATCCCCCCGCTGCGCAAGGCGGCGATCCACCGGGAGGTGATGGCCGTCCTCGCCGCCCGCCCCGGCGTGGACGTGGCCGTCATCGCCCACCACGCGGTCGAGGCCGGTCCCGCGGCGTACACGGAGGCGGCGCGCTGGGCCCGCGCCGTGGCCGAACAGGCGTCCCTCCGGCTGGCCTACGAGGAGGCCGCCCTCTGGTGGGGTCGGGCCGTGGAGGCCCACGGCGCCTGCGAGGGCGATCCGCTCGACCACGTCGAACTCCTGCTCCGGCAGGTCCGCGCGCTGCTTGAGGCGGGAGACCCGCTCGGAGCCAGGCAGGCGCGGGCACGGGCCATCCGCGTCGCCGACCGCGCCGCGGAGCGGGGCGGGCCCGCACTGATCGCCCGCGCGCTGACCGCCCTGGACGCCCCGTCGATCTGGACGCTGCGCAACCCCTACGAGGAGGTGGAGCTGCGCCTGGTGCACCGGTTCGAGACGGCGTTGCGCTCGCTGCCCCCGGGGGACAGCCCTGAACGCGCGCTGCTGCTCGGCGGGCTGGCGCAGGAGTTGTACGACGGGACCGACGACCCGCGCCGTCACTCCTTCGCCGAGGAGGCCGTCGGGATGGCGCGCAGGCTGGGGGATCCGCACCTGCTGATGCGGATGCTCAACGCGCGGCACCTGTCGCTGCCCCAGCCGATGCACGTCCCCGAGCTGCTGGAGATCGCCGCCGAGTTGCTCGACCTGGCCTCACGCACCCGGACGCCCGAGTTCGAGCTGTTCGCGCAGATGCTGTTCACCCACGACAGGCTGGAGATGTTCGACGTGGCGGGCGCGGACGAGGCCGCCACGCGCTGCGACGTCATGCTGGAACGGCTGCCGCTGCCCTGGCCGCGCTTCCAGCACACCATGTGGCGGGCCAACCGGCTCACCCTGGTCCACCGCTTCGACGACGCCGAGATCCTGTACGGCGAGGCGGAGCGACAGGCCGAACGGATCGGCATGTGGTACGCGGGTGCCGTGGTGGCCACAGGACGCATCCTGCTGCACCACCAGCGAGGCACCATGGCCGACGCCGGACCGCTGATCGACTCGATCACCGGCATCCACGCCACCATGGACCACGACGCCCGGGTCCTGCACCTGTGCGCGCGGGGCCGCGCGGAGGAGGCGTGGAAGCTGGTTGAGAACGGCTGGCCGTCGCCGCCGATCGACTGGTCCTGGCTGACCATGACCTGTCTGCAGGGAGCGGCGCAGGCGGCCCTCGGCGACATCCCCGCCTGTCAGGTGAGCTACTCGGCGCTGCTGCCGTACAGCGGGCGGATCTCGGCGGGCTCGGCGATCGCCCTCGCGGGGCCGGTCGACTGGTACCTGGCGCTGCTCGCCTCCGCCCTCGGCGACCACGGAGCCGAGACCCGGCACCTCATCACGCTGGCCCGGCTGGCGGGCCAGAGCGGGCTCCTGCGGTGGCGGGACCGGGCGATGTCGAGGGCGGGCACCGTCCCGCCCACCCGGGGCCTCCTGGCCGAGAAGGAACGATCCTCGTGACCGGGCGCGCCGTTCCCCGCGGCGCGCCCTGGCCGCCGACGGCGTCGGCCCCGAAACCGGTCCGCGGACCTCAGGCTGCAATCTGACGCAAGCGTTCCCAAGCCATCTGCAAGTAACGCCGGTGACCCTGTTCGTCTACCCCTCCGCTCGTCGGGCGAACGATGCAAACAGGGAGACACCGTGAGTGCAGTGATGGACCGATACGACGCGGCGCTGGACGCCGACCGGCGGCGCTTCGCCGGTGACCCGGCCGTGGAGCAGGTGCTCTCGCCCTCCTGCGACGGGCGGCTGTTCGCCCGGTGGACGCTTCGCTTCAACGCCCACGGCGTCCACATGACCCATGACGTCGCGCACTGGATCTCCGCCATGGACGAGCGGTGCTGCAGCCTCGGCACGGACGGGCTGGACAGAGCGCTCAGGGCGCACTCCCGCGCCGCGGCGAAGCACGACCGGATGATGGCCGCCGACGCGCGCGCCACGGCCGCCTGGTGGCACGAGCGGCACGGTGAGCCGCTCGACGCCGGAGCCCTGCTGGCCGCGCCGCCGCTGACCAGCGCGGAGTTCTACGCCAAACTGCACGAGAACGTGCTCTCAGGCCCGGCGCCGTTCTGCTGGCTGGCCGTCGAGTACGAGATCGGGCGACTGTCTGCCGTCGTCGGTCCCGCCCTGCTCGCGAACTGCCGGCGGGTCTTCGGCGCGTCCCCGGCCTGCTACGGCTTCCTGGCCGGACGCGTGGAGCCCGCCCCCGCCCGCGCGGCCCTCACCCGGCGACGGCTCGAAACCCTCATGTCGCCGTCGCCGTCCGTGCTGGACACGATGGTCAAGGCGGGAAAGACCGCCCTCGCGGTCTACGCGGCGTTCGCCGCCGAGTGCTGGGACCTCGCCCAGACCGACCTGCGGGCGGTGGCGGCCGCCGGGTGAGGCCCCGCCCGCGTGCGCCCGGGTCATCCGGAGCCAGGCGGGGACATGCCGAGGTCGGTGAAAATCGCGCGCGCCTCTCCACGGTGCTTCTCGGCGTCCTCGTGATCACCGAGGGCCTCCAGACCGTCGGCGACTCCCCTGTGGGCGTGTCCCATCTCGAGGCGGTCGTCGACGCGATTGGCGACCGCACACGCTCTGAGGTGGTGGGTTATGGCGGCCCGGTGATCGCCGAGGCCGCTGTAAGCACGGCCGAGCCGGTTCGTCGTCTCGCATTCGATGTGCGGATCGCTCAGGTCCCTGTTCAACTCCAGGGCTTGGCGCAACAGGGGCACGGCCTGCTCGAAGTCGCCCTTCAACAGGTGAACGGCTCCGCGCGTACCGACGGTGTGCACTCTGGCTTCAAGGTTGTCGAGGTCGTGAAGGATCTCCTCCGCCTGGTCCAGCGCTCTGGCGGCCGCCTCGTGGTCGGCTGAGTGCGTGAGGGCCAAGGCCATGTTGGTGAGCGCGAGGACTTCTCCACGACGCTCTGACAATCCTCGATAGAGGTCTATCGCGCTGAGGCTGTGCTTGATCACCAGGTCCGGCTGGACAAGGCGATTACCGGCGGTGGAGATGTTCGCATGGATTCCCGCCTCGCTGTGAGGATCGCCCATGCGGCTGAAATAGGTCAGTGCCTGCCGCCAGTAGGTCATCGCTTTGTCGAACTGACATCGGCGGGCATGGAAGATGCCCAGGTTGCTGAGGATCGTCGTCTCTCTGGTCTGGTCGCCGACTTCACGGAAAAGCTTCAGGGCACGCTCGTAGTATCGACCCGCGACGGAGAACTCGCCCAACAGGTCGTAGGTGAGCGCGAGGGCGTTCGAGACACGGCCCTCACCGTGGAGGTCGTCAGACCGGTCACGCAGCGCCTTGCCGGCCAGGTAGTGGTCGATGGCTTCGCGGTAGTTGCCGGAGCGCCGGTGGGCGTGGCCCAGGGTTTCCAGCAGGTAGGCCTCGGCGGTCGCGTCGTTCAGCGCTCTGGCTGTCTCCAGGGCATGCCGGTGAGTGCCGAACCAGTCGTCGGTGTGACCGCGGTAGGCGAAGAACTGCCACAGTGTGCACGCCAGCTGCCATGAGTGCGTCGGGTGTTTCTCCGCGGCCGCCCGGTGTATGGCCGCGACCAGGGCGGGGCGCTCGGTCTCCAGCCAGTTCAGCGCCTGTTCCAGAGTTCCGAGGACGGGGCCTGGAAAATGCGGGCGAGCCGCTGTGACGTCAATGGGGATCCGGTTGGCGTCGATGCGGTCGGCGGCGGCGCCCGCGGTGTGCAGGTACCAGTCGAACAACCGGGTCTGTACCGCGTCGAGCTCGGTCTCCGGCTCCTCGGAACGCGCGCGTTCGGCGGCGTAGACACGAAGAAGGTCATGCATCTGCCATCGGCCTTCTTCGGCGGGCTGAATCAGATGGGCGGTGGCCAACCGGTTCAGCGACGCCTCGGTGTCCTGGAGGCTGAGGCCGCTCAGCGCGGCAGCGGCGTGAAGGGAGACGCTTGGCCCGAGACCGGTCCCCAGCAGACGGAACAGCCGTCGCGTCGTCCCGGGAAGACTCCGGTAGGAAAGGCCGAACGCCGCACGGACCCCGATGTGGGGATCTTCCTCAAGGTCCAGAACGTTCAGTCGGTTCTCCTGCCCGAGTTTGGCCACGAGGTCTCCGACGCGCAGGGCGGGTCGGCCGGTGAGCTGTGCGGCGGCGAGCCGGAGGGCGAGCGGCAGATGTCCGCACAGGCGAGCCAGCTCGGCGAGCGAATCGATCTCGAGATCCGCTCGCGTTGGCCCCAGAAGTGAGGTGAGCAGGGCGGACGCCTCAGCGGGTGACAGCACGTCGAGGACGATGCCGTGCACGTCGTGGGTGACGAACAGGCCGCGCAAGGAGTCCCGGCTGGTGATGACGACCCTGGAGGGTGAGGAACCCGGCAGCAGCGGCCGGACCTGGTCGGGGGTGGCGGCGTTGTCCAGGACGATGAGCAGACGTCTGTCGGCCAGCAGGGACCGGTAGAGCGCCGTGCGCTGGTCGACGTCCTGCGGTATCTCGTCATTCGCGACGCCGAGCCCCTGGAGCAGATAGTGCAGGGCGTCGGACGGCGGCGTCAGACCTCCCTGGGAGTATCCGTGAAGGTTGATGTAGAGCTGTCCGTCGGGAAACCGGGAGGCCACCCGATGTCCCCAGTGCGTCACCAGGGCTGTTTTGCCCACTCCGGCGGCGCCCGCCACAGCCGACAGCACCAGAGCCCTCCCGCGCGGCTCCTCGGACAGCAGCGTGTCCAGTTCCAGGAGCTGGTCGGCTCGGCCGGTGAAGCGCAGGATGTCCGCGGGGAGCTGCCGCGGAACGTATGAGGACGGGAGCCGCTCCGGGGCACGCGGCGCCGAGACCGAGGCCGTCTGGCGCGCTTCGGGCCGTTCGGATTCGAGGTTCCCCGACAGGATCGCCTGGTGCAGGCGAGACAGTCCCTCCCCGGGTTCCAGCCCGAATTCGTCGCGGAAATGCTGTCGTCCGAGTCTGAATTCCTCCAGCGCTTCCGCCGTACGGCCGACATGGTGCAACGCCCGCATGAGCTGACCGCGCAAAGTCTCGTCCAACGGGTTTTCCGTGACCAGGCCGCGTAACTCGCCGACCAGCTCCGCGTGGCGTCCCAGGGCGAGGTCGGCCTCTATGCGGCTGATGAGTGCGGCGACGCGCGATTCCTCCAGGGCGGCGCCCTCACTGGCCTGGAGTTCCGGGTGGGTGCCGCCGAGCGCGGGGCCGCGCCACAGCGTCAGCGCCCCGGTGAATCGCTTCGACGCCTGTACGGCGTCGCCCGTGGAGAGCGCCGAACGGCCGAGAGCCGTCTCCGTGCCGAATACGCCCAGGTCGGAGGCGTCCGAATGGATCTGAAGCGAGTAACCGGTGGCCGTGCCGGCCAGTACGGCGTCGTCGTCCAGCAGCCGCCGCAGGGACCACAGGTGGTTGTGAAGCAATCGTCGCCCGTTGGCTGGAACGTCCGCTCCCCATAGCGCGGACAGCAGTCGGTCGTGTGAGACCACGCGGTTGGCGTGAAGGACGAGAACGGCCAGCAGGGTCCGTTGTTTCAGACCCGTCACCACGACAGGACTCTCATCTCGCCATATGTCAACCGGCCCGAGAACGCGAAGCTGCATATTTACCCCCGTAAAGCAGATATGTAACGCTGTGCCGTGCGTCGATCACTCATGTGTGTTTTGTGGAGGACGACTCCTGAGTGCGGCTTACCTTGATAAATCATTCTGAAGTAAGGCAAATCACAAGATCAAGACATTGTGGATGACAAGATCAACAGCATCGTCCGTCATCCTTGCGCTGATCATTCCGGCCAGACTCCCTCTTCCATACCTGGCCGCTCTCCCCCTTTGACGATGGAGGTACCGGTGGGGTCTTCCTTACCGAGCCGTCCTTCCACGCCACCGCCACGGCGTGGATCCCCCCGACGAGTCACGTCGACGATCGTGACCGTCTCGGCGCTGGCCGCGTCGCTCCTGGTGAGCGGTGGAACCTCGCCCGCGCAGGCCGACCCGGAACCGAGCGCCAAGCCCGCTCCTTCCGGACCGACGCTCACGACCTTTCCTCGCCCGAAGGACCCGGACGCCGCGCTCCGGGCCGGAATCGCGGAGGCGAAGAAGCAGAACAAGACGATCGAGGTCGCCGAGGCGGGCACCGAGACGGCTCGCACCTGGGCCTTTCCCGACGGCCACCTGACCACGCAGTCCTACGCCGCCCCCACCCGGGTCAAGCAGGCCGACGGATCCTGGGCGTGGATCGACACCACCCTGGTCGAGCGGGACGGGGCGCTGCGGCCGAAGGCGGCCAAGGCCGACGTGGAGTTCTCCGCAGGCGGCGCCGACAGGCCGTTCGCGTCGATGCGACGGGGCGACGGCCAGCGGTTCGCGCTGAGCTGGCCCACCGCGCTGCCCAAACCGACCGTCACCGGAAACGTCGCCACCTACACCGACGCCGCAGGACCCTCGGCCGACCTGGTGGTCACCGCCCTGCCGACCGGCTTCCGCCACGACGTGGTGCTGCGCGCCAAGCCGACGGGGCCGGTGGAGTTCCGCATCCCCGTCCAGACCGACGAGCTCACGCTCGCGACCACCAAACAGGACGGTCTGAAGCTCTCCGACGACAAGGGCAAGGTGGTCGCCCAGGCCCCGACGCCGGTGATGGCCGACTCGACCACCCCGGCGGCCGACGCCACCGGCAAGGGAACCGCCCGGCCGAAGACCGGGAAGATCGACACCCGCGTGGCCGTGGAGAACGGCAAGCCGGTGCTGATCCTGAAGCCGGACGCGAAGTTCCTGGCCGACCCCGCCGTCAAGTATCCGGTGACCGTCGACCCCACGACGACGCTGACCCTGCAGTCGGACGTCTCGGTGCGCTCGCGCTCCCAGTGCAACAGCCTGGGCGGCCCCGGTGCCGACAAACTGTGGGCCGGCGGCCAGTCCTACACCTGCGCGGGCACCAGCGCCCTGAACTACTACCGGACCTTCCTGAAGTTCGACACCGCGCCGTTGACCGGCAAGGCCGTCGGCAGCGCACAGCTGGAGCTGTTCGCCCAGACCGGACCCGGCTGCAACTTCAACACCAGCGGGATCAAGGTCTCCAGGGTCACCGCGGCCTGGGACCCCAACACGATCGACTACCTGGCCTGGTCGAGCCTTCCGGCGGCGGCCGAGAGCGGCTCGCAGGTCCAGCTGTGCCCGGAGTACTCGGCCTATCCGAAGCTGTTCTCCTGGTCGATCAAGGACATCGCCGCCGCCTGGGCGGCGGGCGCGGCCAACCACGGCCTGCAGCTGCGGGGCGTCAACGAGTCGATGACCTGGGGCCAGAACGGCTGGGTGGAGTTCCACTCCGCAGAGAGGACCGGCTCCGACGCCCGTCCGCCGAGGCTGACCGTCTCCTACATGCTGCCGCCGGAGATCCCCGTCGTCCACGCCGAGTCGATCGACTCGACCGTCGGCAACGACGTGATCGCCCGCAGCACCAATGTGAAAGTCGACTTCAAGTCCAGTGTCGCCGAGGGCACCGCCCTGGACTACACGGTCTCGGTCAACGACTCCACCATGGTCACCCCGCCCGCCCTCCCCACCGGCGAGGTCGCCTACTACAAGCTGGACGAGACCTCCGGCACCACTGCGGCCGACTCCTCCGGCCACAACGCCACCGCCACCCTGACCGGCCCCGTCACCCACGACACCGGCCAGCTCGGCCAGGCGCTCGTCTTCGCCAACGACCAGTCCGACAACAACGGCAACGACGCCTACGCCGCGACCGCCGGGCCGCTGCTGCACACCAACGCGAGCTTCTCGGTCAGCGCCTGGGTCAAGCTGACCGACCCTGTCGGCGAGCAGACCGTCTTCAGCCAGAGCGGCACCGTCCAGCCCGGCTTCGCGCTCGCCTACAACGACTCTCCCGGCAATCCCGACCTCGACCAGAAGTGGTGGCTGAGCATGCCGGCCACCGACGCCGGTTCCACCAGCTACACCGTGGCCGCTTCTGACAAACCCGCCAAGGTCAACGCCTGGACCCACGTGGCCGCCGTCTACGACGCCACCGCGCACAAGCTGCGCCTGTACGTCGACGGCGCCCTGGCCGCGGAGAAGGACCACACCGCTGCCTGGGATGCCCAGGGGCCGTTCCAGATCGGCCGCGGGAAGATCATCGGAATGCCGGGCTTCCTCAACGGCGCGGTCGACGACCTGCACGTCTACGACCGTGCCCTGACCACCACCGACGTCAGGGCGATCCATGGAGCCCCCAGCACGACCAGCTACAACGGCATTCCCTCCGGCCAGGTCATCGACAAGGTCTTCGCCCTGGACAACCCGGCCAGCTTCAAGTTCGTCGTCAAGGCCTGCCGCACCGGCGTGACCCCGCCCTCCTGCAACGAGAGCCCCGCCTACCGCATCACCTCGGACGCGCCCTTCCTGCCCACCGACACGCAGACAGGCTTATGGGGGACAGGACTGACCCCGATTCTGTCGGGCATGGTGGCCCGACCATCGGGCGGTCCAGTAACCGCCAAGTACTTCCTCTACGACAGCACGGGTGCGCCTGTCGGGTCAGTTCCCCTAGGGGAACACGTTGTCGGCGGTGGCGAGCGGGCCTCTTTCCAGATCCCGGAGAACACCCTTCAAGCCGGTCACACCTACAGCTGGCAGATGCAGGCCTGCATCTTGGAAGTCTGCACTCCGAAAACGGCTCCTGTCAGCTTTGACACTGAGGCGCTCGGGGAGGAGGTGATTGAGGAAGGCGATGACGAACGGCAGGTGACACTGGGGCAGGACAGCTTTGTAATCAAGAACGTGAAGACTGATCCGACAGCATGTGGTGGTGCCCCCTGCTCGGTGACGGACTCCACGGTTTTGCAACTCGGTGGTGTTGGCGTCGAGAAAACTGCCGCAGTCATAGGGATCAAGCTGGACGAGCTGCCCGATGGGGCAGCCGTAACAAAGGCTGTCCTTAAGCTTGGAACTCCCAGTTGCATTGGAGAAGCCTGTCCCGCTGACACCGTGATCACCGCAGTGCCTCTCAAAAAAGAGGTGAACGCGGAGACCAAAAGTTCCGACCTGGTGGCCGGCGTCGATCCCGGCGCCACCTATGCCCTGCCGATCACCGCACCTCAAGCCGATGTCTACGGCAGCGTGTACCAATGGCTGATGCTCACCTCCAATCGGGGAGAAGTAGTTACATTCGGTGCTGCCGGGTCTTCGGAGTCGAGATCGCTGGGTGTCACCTACCGACTGGCGAGTTCTCCTAGCCCTGTGTTGAACCTTGTGACACAGCCAGGCGACCAGGGCGCCGTCGCGAGTTGGGGGCTTCCAGAGAGCACCGGCAGCATCGCCCTCCTGGACGGCTACGACGTTGAGGCGGTCGACCAGAGTGGCAGTGTCGCTCGTACCACGTTCACCCCTGACCCGTGGGCGACGATCAACGGTTTGGCCAATGGCACGACATACACCATTAGAGTTCGCGCAAAAACCCGCTTTGGTGTGGGCGGCTGGGAGTCGGCTACCGTGACACCCAAGGCCCCGCCCCCCATTCCGCCTGCAGGTCAGGAATGTCACCCGGGCGAACCAGTGGGGTCCGCACAGGTGCAGGCGGCAAACGATGAAGCCGTGGAGTACGCCGACGCGATCAAGAGCTACTTTGAGGCGCAAGACGCCGTTCTGGAGGGGCGGGCGGCTAACGTCTGGCAAGCTCCGGGCATCACCTCGACCAGTGCTGTCGCCGCCGAGCTTTCCCTTGCTAATGCTCCGTTGGTGGCTGAGAAGCAGGCAATGGATCAGGAGAGTGCGCAGCGAACAAACTCCACAGTGGCTTTGAGCGATGTCGTCGCCTACAAAGCACCCGATGGAAACAGGTATGTCCGGGCAACGGTGAAGCGCACGTGGAACGTTGTCCATCCTGATCCTGAGGCACAGTCTCGGCCAGGTCGGAATGAAATCGTCGCTGGCCAGGTAGAACCTCATCAGAGTGAAACCAGTAGAGTGCACGCGTTCAACGACTGTGGTGAGCTCATCACCTTCCTGGAGCCCGACGGCGTCTACGAAGATGAGAGCGACGCCAGTGGCGTCTCCGATGAAGTCGACTTGCTCAAGCAGGAGATCAGGTGGTCGAATTTCGCCGTCCCCGGCACGCCGGGCGGCAGCTTCTCTGCGGGGCCTAATAATAGCTGCACCCCCTGGCTGCCCGGTGACGCGAGAAGTCAGGAGAAGAGGTCTATCGCAAAGGGAATGGTATTCGAGGTGACGGGGCTGGCTCAATGGCAAAGATGTAATCCTCGTCACGACTCCACAGAATGGACAGTCGACAAGGTGGCGGTGTCGGCCGTTATCTGGACCTCGCGCTGGTTCAGGAAGCCCACCAAGAAAGTCGGCAACAAGTACGTGGTCACCAAGAAGGACAAGGACAGGCACAACGCCATCGTCGCCAATTCGTCGCTCGATGCAGTCGCGTCTCCTTGCTATGTTCAGACAGTTACTCCGTGGCAAATCACTGGCCAGGTTCAAGTTGAGTTCAGTACCGGCTTCCCTATTAACTGGGCAGAACTTTCCGCGGGAGGCAGCCTGGGAGCCGTCTACTCACAGTCTAAGAACAAAGACTGTCCGTCGCCTGCTTCTGAAATCGGCAAGGAGGGCGGTGACAATGCGGAGATGCCCAGCAGTTATCTGAAGGGCGCCTTTAAGCGCGCCTTCCGGACGAGGATGCTGGTTGATCCAAACGCGGTGCTCGGTACGTGCTGGCAAGGCGCCACAACTGCCTGCTCCATCAACAAGTTCCAGCTGGTCACCAGTGGCATCTTCCATCAGCGGCAGAGCAAGGGAGACACGTTCAACAGGACCATGATCACAAAGTCTCCGTGGGAGGACTGGTGATCATCCGCGCGCAGGTCACTGCGGTGAGCTGTGGATAGTTGAGGAGGTCATTCTCCTCGCGCCGATGGTCCGGCCGAATGCTGATTCGGCCGGACCGTCGGTCAACCTGGCCTGCTTCATCCGTGCACCTCATCAGGTTCTCTTCGACGGCTCGCCGCGATGTCGCCTATCGGATAGAAAAAGAGAAGATTTTTGGGGCCGGTTCTCCGCTGCCGGTCCGCACTGGTTCACCTCGCACAAGCTTTGGTCGGTCTTCGTTGGGTCCGTCTGTCCACACAAGGCGTCGGAGGGACGATCTCATCCGGAACCGCCGCGTCAGGAGTCTGCGATCTGCCTCACACAGGCTTGAATCTCACATGGATGTGAGCTTCTGGCGTCGCCGTCATGACGAACAAGACGAACGACACGACGGCGACGACGACCTTCGACCTGGGCGGCGACCCGCTCTTGCCGACCGTGATGGCGCGCTGGCCGTACTGCGGCGGGCGGTGGAGTTGGGGGTCAGGCTGATCGACACCGCCGACGCCTACGCTCTGGGCGCGAACGAGGAACTCGTGGCCGACGCCCTGCACCCGTACGCGGAGGGGGTGGCGGTCGCCACCAAGATCGGTGTCGTACGGCCGAGCCCCACTGAGCGGATCCCCCTCGGCAACCCCGCCTACCTGCGGCAGCAGGCCGAACTGAGCCTGCGGCGGCTCAGGGTCGAGCGACTCGACCTGCTCCAACTGCACCGGATCGACCCGAACGTGCCGTTGGCCGACCAGATCGGCGCGCTCAGGCAGCTGCGGGACGAGGGCAAAGTCCGTCACATCGGCTTGTCGGAGGTGACCGTCGCGCAGCTCAGGGAGGCCTCGGAGATCACGCCGATCGCCGCCGTGCAGAACATGTACAACCTTCTCATCCGGCAGCTCGACGACGTGGTCGACTACGCCGCCGAGCACGGCATCGCCTTCCTGCCCTTCTTCCCGATCGCGATGGGCGGGCACGCCGGTCCTGACAGCCCGGTCGCGACCGTGGCGCGGGAGGTGGGCGTGACCCCGTCCCAGGCCGCGCTCGCCTGGCTGTTGCGCCGCTCGCCCAATATCATCCCGATCCCCGGAACCTCCTCGGTCGGGCATCTGGAGGAGAACGTCACCGCGCTGGAGGTCTCCCTGTCCGACGAGCAGTTCGACCGGCTGTCCGTCCTGGGCGGTCGGGCGGAGGCCGGCGGCGGTCAGGGGAAGTGCCACCGCGACGCGCCGTTCAGCGGTGCCGGTCCGCTTCGCACTGCGGCTCGCCGTACCGGCGCGGTGAGTGTGAGCCGGGGGGATGGGGGAGAGGCGCCGGTCCGTTCGGGGCGTCGTATCAGCGCCTCGGACGGTGAAGCCGTGAAGGCAGGAGGATGAGCCGCGTCGCTCAGGTCCGTTCTCCGGTGACCGCGGCCGACAGGGTTTCGAGGGCTCCGATGATGCCTGCCGTGACGCGGTCATCGGGGATCAGGCCGGTGGGGGTCACGAGGGCGCGGTCGATCGGGAGGCGCACGCAGGCGTCGGGGATGACCAGGGCTCCGGTGTAGTTCAGGACCGTGTGGAGTGACTCGTGGGCGCGGGCCGCTGCGGAGGGGGCGGTCGAGGTGTTGATCCAGCCTGCCGGCTTCCGGTACATCCAGCCTCCTATCGCCCACTCCAGGAGGTTCTTCAGGGCTCCGGGGAGGGCCCCGGCGTACTCGGGCGTGCAGAACATGAACGCGTCCGCCGTGGCGAGCGCCGAACGCAGCCGGGTGACGACCTCGGGCAGGCCGTCGCCCTCGAGGTCGGGGTTGAAGTGCGGCAGCAGGCTCGTCTCGCCGTAGGCCCTGACCACGTGGCTCTCCGAGGTGAGGGCGGCGGCGGTCCTGGCCACGGCGTCGCTCACCGAGCCGCGCCGGACGCTTCCGGCGATCACCAGCAGCGTGGGCCTCATCGCTCGCCCTTGAGGACGCTCACGGAGGTGGTGGGGGGAAGGGGCCGTACGGGGAGCGGTGGGTGGGCATCAGGGCTTCGCCTCCCATTTCTCGGGGAGTTCCCGCACCGTCAGCAGCGGGGAGAAGACGAAGGGGACGATCGTGAGGGCGGCGAGGGAGGCGGCCAGCCAGAGTGTGGCCGTGTTGCCGGCCAGGGAGGCCACCAGGCCGCCGAGCATCGCGCCGACGGGGATCGCGCCCATGGTGACGAACCGTCTGGCCGAGGTGACCCGTCCCATCAGCGCGTAGGGCGTCACGCGGGCGTTGATCCCGGTCGAGCTGATGCTGGCCATGACCAGCAAAGCGCTGAAGAGCAGGCTGCTCGCGGTGATCGGCACGACATGGGGGACGGGCAGCACAGCGGCCAGCGGCACCATGGCGAAGGCCGCGGAGAGCGAGCAGTAACAGGTGATGACGGCCCGGATGGACCCCAGCGCCTTCTTCACCCGCAGCCCCGCGAGTGAGCCGACGATCCCTCCCAGCGCGCCGACGGAGGTGGCCATGCCGAGCGTCGCCGGGCTCAGCCCCAGGTCGCGCAGGACGAACAGGGCCAGAACCGCGCCGTAGGCGCCCGCCCCCATGTTGATCAGTGCGCCGGACATCAGGAAGGTGCGCAGGACGGGGTGCCCGGCCACGAAGCCGAGTCCTGTCCTGAGCGAACTCCAGAAGGGGGCGTGTTCCTTGGCGCGCGCACCGGACCCGTCGGTCCCGCCGGACGCGGTGGACGCGGCGGACCCGCCGCCGGATCCGCCGGACCTGCCAGACATGGTCGAGGCGGTGGACGTGGTGGACGCGGCGGGCTCGTTCACGTTCCGCGCGGTGTGTTCGTCGCCGTTCCGTGCCGCGCGTTCGCCGCTGTTCCGCGTGGCGGGCTCGTCGAGGTCGATGCCCGAGATGAACAGCCACGACAGGACGTGCGTGACCGCGGTCACGCCGTAGACCAGCGGGCCGCCGGCGAACCGCAGGACCTGTCCGGCCAGCCCCGGCCCCACGACCCGCACGGTGGTGTCGCTGGTCTGGAGCCTGGCCGACGCCTCCGACACCCTCTCCCTGCTCACGATGGCGGGCAGGACGCTGGTGTGGGCCACGCTGAAGAACAGGTCGGCCACCCCGGTCACGGCGGCGACCGCCATCAGCTGCGGCACGGACAGGACGCCGAGCACGAAGGCGAGGGGAACACTGGCCACGGCGACGGCGCGGACGGCCTCGGCGGTCAGGAGAACCCTCTTCTTCGACCATCTGTCGACCCAGACGCCGGAGGGGATGCCGAGGACCAGGTACGCCATGGACCCGAGGGCGGTGATGACGCTCATCTCGAACGTCGAGGCGTGCAGGGCGGTGACCGCGGTGACGCTGAGGGCCAGCGTTCCGAACTGCTGGCCGACGCTTCCCGCGAGGTTGGCCAGCCAGAGCCTTCTGAACGAGGCGACGCGGAGGACTCCGGCCTCGCGCACCGGGGTGAGGACGGCGGTCCTGTCGTTGTCTGAAGTCATGGTCGCTTTCCGGGAGGAGGATTCCGATGCCGTCACGGGGTCAGCGTCCGACGCCGCCGAACATGTCCACCGCCTTCGCGAAGCCGGTCCAGTAGTCGACCTCGGTGATGCGTTCGTGCCCGAGCCCGTTCCGCAGCAGCGAGATGTGGACGTTCCGCAGGGCCGACGACTCGGTGAAGATCGGCTCGATGTGGAACCTCAGGTGGTGGTAGTCCCGGTCGTTGACCGTGATGTAGACGGCCCTGTCGGCGGCGGGAGGGGTCTCGCGGAGCAGTTCGGTGATCGGCGGCACGTCCTGCCCGGCCAGTTCGCCCGCGGCCGTCGGGGCGAACTCCCGCCAGTAGGGGAACCGTCTGGGGTCGTTCTGCGGGCCGACGGCGAAGGCGAGGCCAGGCGTCCTGGAGCGCAGGGCGTTGCGTATCGCGACGTATCCGCCCGCGGAGGGACCGTGCCAGGCGATTCCGGACAGTCCGTTCTCCGCGCAGACGCGGGCCGTCAGGTCGTCCAGCCGCGGCCAGAACTCGTCGTCCCCCAGCAGGAACCAGCCGATCGACGGCTCCCGGCTGAAGAGCAGCACGGGGTCGGAGGCGAAGAGGCATATCGCCTCCAGCCGGAGGGAGCTTCTCCTGCGGTGGTAGACGGGTGGGACGAAACGCGCCCGATCGACCTGACCGTGGAAGAAGACGTGCAGCAGGGGGCTGGCGACCACCTCCGGCGTACGGCGCAGCACGCGGAGCTCGTAACCCCGGGAGTGCAGGTAAACGATCTCTTCTTCCTGGTGCATCGTCACCCTTTCCGAGGTCGGCGGGTTCACCGGAGGGTTTCGCGGGGGCGGCGGGTTCACCGGAGGGCGGGCATCGAGCAGTCCCGCGGGATCAGGGGCGGGAAGAGGAGCGGGCCGGGCCGGGGCTCGGCCCGCCTCGCCGGGTCTGTCCGGAACGCGTTCGACAGGGGGGAGTACTCGACGCGGACCGGTTCGAGGCTCACCCCGAACCGCCGGGCGAGCCTTTCCAGCCGGAAGGCCACCGGACCGTAGACGACGTTCGTCCCCGAGGTCGCCTGGTACAGGATCGCGGGGGGAATCACCGACAGCAGCCCCTCGGGGAAGCTCCGCGGCAGGGACAGCTCGAAGTACGGGGCCCGCCAACGCGGAGCACGGCCGAGCACTCTCACCGGGCCGTGGGGTCGGACGTTGGAGAACATGGTGAACGCCCATTCCGTGCGCAGCCCCATGACGACGGAGAGCAGGTTTCCGGCCAGCGACGCCACACCCAGTGCCGTCCACCCCGAACCGGGGTCGATCGGGCTGTCCGCGAACGCGCCGGAGGCGATCATGGCGTACACCGCCGTCCCGAAGACCATGGCGAAGACACCGCACAGCACGCCGCCCGCCCTGGTGTTCCGGTATATCCACCTCGTGCCGAACCGGACGCCGATCCCCAGCGACGCGAGCGCCACCAGGGTCAACGGGACGGCGGGCGGCCGGTCGAATCCCGCCGGGGGCTCGGCGGCCGCCGCCCACAGGCAGAGCGCGACGAGCGAGAAGGGGAAGTTTCCCGTCAGACCGAACAGCAGGTGCATTCCCGCGGCCACCGCGAAGAGCGGCAGGAGAGGGGCGTTCAGGAGAAGCGCGCCCCCCAGGAGCAGCTCTGTCGCCACCACCGCGAGGGGCACGCGGGACAGGAGGCGGTCGCCGAGCCTGAGACCGGTCCGTTCGGCGTACAGGCGGGGGATCAGCCGGCCGCAGCTTCGCGCCGTCGCCAGGAACTGGTGGTTGGTTTTGAAAAGGCCCGCCGTGAGATAGACCCCGCCGAGCAGGAACCTCGCGACCTCGCCGGCGTGGTCGGCGGGCACGGCCTGGAACAGGGCCACGGCCAGGAACGCCAGCCAGACGTGGTTCGACAGCCGCCAGTTCTGCACCGCCACCCAGAGCGCGAGCAGCACGACGGCGACCAGGCCGCCGGGGCGTCCGCCGAGCAGGAACAGCGCCGTGCAGACAGGGAGCAGCGAGGTCTGCAGCGCGGCCACGAGGGCGCGGGGCAGCGGGACGCCCGTCACCGGCGCGAAGGTGTGGAGAACGTAGCCCGTTCCCTCACGCAGGACGTTGTTCGCCTGGTGTCCGACGAGCGCCAGGGTCAGTGCCGCGCACCAGTTCATCGCCTGCCTGCCAGGGGGCCGAGGGTGGCGTTCACCGGGGGATGACGCCGCGGTTGCGGTAGGCGAGACCCGGCGCGACGATCCGGACGACGGAGAAGTCCTCCGGAGCCGACGAGATGTCGACCATGACCGGTTCCAGGCCGACGGTCCGTTCCACGTGCTCGGCGACCGAGCGGAACTCGGCGGCGATGCTGTCGGAGTCGAAGGGCGTCTCCTGCACGGCTTCGGCCCACGTGAGACCGCCGGGATCGAACCTCGGCGCGACCATGCCCCCCATGCCCGTCTCCAGGGCCGCGTTGCCGGACGGGATGTCGTCGCGTGTCCCGGAGATTCCGGTGAGCCTCGTCTGGACGGCCTCCGTCAGGGCGCGGGAGAGCGCGACCTCGGCGTTCGAGTGGCACCCCGATCCGGCGCAGAGGACGGGATACTCCGGTGACCAGACGAAGCAGACGAAGCACGGCAGGCCGAACTCGTTCGGCACGAAGGAGACCTCCGTGTCCACGCCCGCGGCGTGGAGGGCGTCCAGCAGGGCCGTGCAGTGGCCGCCGGTTATCGTCTCGACGCGGACGGTCCGCCGCCGGTCACGCGCTCCGGGCCTGAGGAAGCTGGTCGCGTGGCGTTCGACGAGCTCGTACATCGCGTGCAGGGCCGCCTCCTCCCGGCTGTTGCCCGACGCCAGGCCGTTGCTCGAGGCGTGCAGGGCGGCGGGCCGCCAGTCGAGGCCGGCGGCGAGAGTGAGCCCCACGAGGTCGGCGGGCACGGGGACGGCGCGCCCGCTGACCGTGCCGACCCCTTCGACCCAGTCGAGGCGCAGGCTGTCGCGGTACGGCGCGAGCTCCGTTCTGATGCGCAGGTCGGCCAGGCCGTACGGCAGGTCCAGTTCCTCGGCGGAGGCGGTGAAGGTCTCCACCGCGGGCCTTTCGGCGTGCCAGAGCTCGATCGACTCCATGACGGCCGATATCTTCGCCAGGAGCGGCGTCGCGCCCTTTCCCTGGGAGACCGCGAGCGTCTCCGAGCCAGGCCGGATGGCCAGGCAGACGGGCACGCCGATGCAGTCCAGATGGGTGACGTCCGCGACCCGGCTGATGCCGACCCTGTCGAGGTGCCGTTTCGCGACGGCCCAGGTCTCCTCAGGGGTGCGCGTCCGGTGTGTTCCGGGGAGTCTGATCTTGTCTTCCGCTGGGTTCACCTGATCACTCCGGGATTCGATCAGCTGGAAAGTGCGGTGCGGATCATGGAGCAGTGTCCGAGGACGAATTCCCTGAACGCCTCCACGGCCTCTTCCGTGCTCCGGAATCCCCGGCGGGCCGCTTCGTGACGCAGGCCGTCCTCCTGGATCCGCCATATGTCGCTCAGGAGCTTCGCCGTCACGGAGCCGCGCATGAGGTGGTGGCTCAGCCCCGGACGCCTCGTCGCGAACGAGGCGTTCTCCGCCAGACATGACCGGATGCGCGCCTTGTCGTCGGCGGTCTCGTGCCTGAGCAGCAGACGGAGCGACTCCGGACGCCCGAGGTCGAGGCGGGGACGGAAGACGTCCGTCGCCCTGAGCGCGCCCGCGTCCCGATGGAATCCCTCCATGCGCTTGGCGAGGGGCAGGGGAGGCGACCCGTCCGCGGGGGTCTCGGAGAGCCGGTGCAGGTAGTCGGTCCAGACGGACGGGAAACCCGGGTCGAAGATCTGCTGGTAGCGGACTCTCAGCCGGGCGGGGATGTCGGGATCCGCCGCGTCGCGGGCGAAGTGGTTGACCCAGTCGCGGTAGAAGGCCGTGCGCCACTCCCGGTCAGAGCGGGGAGGGCGCGGGCGGGACCGGTCGCCGGTTCGCAGTCTCCGGCTCACCTGGTCGATCGCGAGGAGGGCGTCGGCTCTTTTGAGGTCGCAGAAGTGCGGGTCCTCCCTGAGACGCCCGGTCAGCCAGTCGACGAACGCGGCGCCCTCCGCCTGTTGGCTCACCTCACGCATCGTGACGAGGGTCCGCTGCGGGTAGTAGATCGCCCGGAACAGCTCCGCGTGACGCCTGGCCGCCGGATCGGCGAGGACGCCCTCCTCGACCGCCCGCCGGAGCATCGCCCTGACGTTGACCATGGGGACGCTCAGCGCGCGCTGGTCTCCCGAAGGCGACTGCGCCACGGCGACCTCGTCGTCGCCTTCGATCTCGCCGCGGGCGTACTGCAGGTACACCTCGCCGAGCCCGGCCATGCCGTGGTCGCGGAGCTCGACCGCGCGGAGCGCGCCGATGCTCGAGGCGCCGTAGACGCCGACCCCCCGGTGCAGCACGTGCAGGATCTCCTTGTGCCGCAGGGCGCGTGACTGGTGGAACAGCCCGTCGACGATGAGGACGGCGTCGTCGCGCCCGATGGCGGGGTCGAAGAGGTCGCCGTGTTTGACGGGCCCGTGGGCGACGACGTTCGGCTGCGAGCGTCGCGCCTCGCCGGGATCCAGGGTGGGGCCGCTGAAGACGTGGATCCTCGGCTGACGCTGGAAGGATTTCTCTTCGTGCATTCGGCTTCCTCACGGCTCTCTCACCGGCGGGATCCGGTGCCTCGCGGTGTCGCGCCCTGCCGGCCGGTTCGGCTCCGCGCCGCCTCGTGGAATGGCGGTTCGCCCTCCGGGACGTCTGTTCCGTTTTCGGTGGACCGGCGCCGCCCCTGAGAAAGCCGCCCCTGAGAAAAAGGGAAACGGCTTCGGTGATTTCCGGCGGAGGCGGTGTTCTGAGGCTTTCACCGAGGGCCGAGGCCGCGGACACGACGGGGGTCTCGTCCGCGGACTCGGCTGACTTTCCGTGCTGACCGGTGTGGACCGTCAGTCCTGCGTCGCGGCGTCGTGGCAGATCATCGAGGGAGAGATCCCCTCGAAGAGCTCACGAAAGTCCTCGGCCTCGATCTGCCGGGCAATGCTGGCCGTGACATCGGTCACAACATCACTGGGATTGGTGGACATATGCTTCCCCTTCCCTTGTGGACGCCCGTTTCAGGCATCTGGGGCGCTCATTGTCGGCCCCCTGGGATGAGATTGTCATTTCCCGTTCCGGCTCGGTCAAGCCGTTATTTGCTGACGGGTGAATTGCCCTTTCAGTTCCAATGAAAAATATATTTATATCCGAATTTGTCAGTGGGGCGAGTTCGCGTCGTCCGAACGATCTCCCCCGGTGGCGATCCGGTCCCTGAACCAGTGGTACGACGCCTTCGGAGTGCGTTTCCCCGTGGCGAAGTCGACGTGGACGAGGCCGAAGCGCTGGGTGAAGCCCTCGGCCCACTCGAAGTTGTCCAGCAGGGACCAGACGTAGTAGCCGCGCACGTCCACGCCCTCCGCCCGTGCCTGTTCGAGGGCGTCGATGTGGCCCTCGAGGTAGGCGATCCTGGCCTGGTCGTCGACCACGCCGTCGGGGCCGGGGAGGTCGGGCTGGGAGCAGCCGTTCTCGGTGACGTAGACCGGGGGGAGGGCGTCGCCGTACCTCGACCTGAGGCCGACGAGGAGTTCGCGCAGGCCGTCGGGGACGACGGGCCAGCCGAAGCCGGTGGTGGGGTGGCCGGTGACGCCGGTGTCGGTGAACGGCAGGCCTTCCGTCGTCGGGGCGGCGATCCGGGTGGGGTTGTAGTAGTTGACGCCGAGGCCGTCGAGAGGGGCGGAGATCAGGTCGAGGTCGCCGTCCCGGACGCAGTCGAGCGTCACGCCGTACGCCGACAGGTCGGGATAGGACCCCAGGAGCACGGGGTCGTTGAACAGCCGGTTGTGCAGCGTGTCGTAGGCGTCGGCGGCGGCCAGGTCGGCGGGGTCGTCCGAGGCGGGCCAGACGGGGGTGCAGTTGTTGGTGATCAGCACCCGTTCCGCGCCCCGTTCGCGCAGCGCCCGTACGGCCAGGCCGTGCCCGAGCAGTTGGTGGTGGGCGACCGGCAGCGCGTCCAGCAGGAGCGCCCTGCCGGGGGCGTGGGCGCCCAGGGCGTGGCCGTAGACCATGTGCACGAACGGTTCGTTCAGCGTGATCCACATCGGGATCCGGTCGGCCAGCCTGTCGGCGACGAGGGCGGCGTACTCGGCGAAGCGGTGCGGGGTGTCACGGTTCAGCCAGCCGCCCTCGTCCTCGAGGGCCTGGGGCAGGTCCCAGTGGAACAGCGTGGCCGCGGGGAGGATGCCCCGCTCGTGCAGGGCGTCGGTCAGCCGGTCGTAGAAGTCCAGGCCCGCCTGGTTGGCGGGGCCCCTGCCCTCGGGCTGGATCCGAGGCCAGGCGATGGACAGGCGGTAGGAGTTCACGCCGAGGTCCGCCATCAGTGCGACGTCCTCCGGCCAGCGGTGGTAGTGGTCGCAGGCGACGTCGCCGGTCCGGCCGTCCCGGACGCGCCCCGGCTCGCGGGTGAAGGTGTCCCAGATGGAGACGCCCCGGCCGCCCTCCGTGACGCCGCCCTCGATCTGGTAGGACGCGGTCGCCGTACCCCAAAGGAACATCCGGGCCTCCATAAGACATGAGTAGGAGTCATGTTAATCGCCGCCGGTTCCGCATAGGGGATGATGGAGTGATGACGAACGTTTCCGGAGGGACGCTCCGCCGTCGTCCGGCCCAGCGCCGCAGCCTCGAGCGCGTCGAGCGCATGCTGGACGAGTGCGCGCGACTGCTGGACGAGGTGGGATACGAGGCCCTGACGACCAAGGAGGTCGCGCGCCGGGCCGAAGTGCCGATCGGCACCTTCTACCAGTTCTTCCCCGACAAACAGGGGCTGGTGCGCGCGCTGGCGCTGCGCAATCTGGACGCGTTCCTCGACAGGGTCACCGCCCGGCTCGCGGAGGTGCGTCTGTCCGACTGGACGGAGATGGTGGACCTCGCGATCGACGAGTTCGTCGTGATGAAGCGGTCCACGCCGGGGTTCGCGGTCGTCGACTTCGGCGAGGTGCTGCCGACCCCCGGCGGCCCCGCGCTCAAGGGGAGCGAGCGGATGCTCGACGCCGCGCTGGAGAACAACGTCATCGTGGCCGACCGGCTCCGCGCGATCACGATCGACCTGCTCGGAGCCCCGATCGGGCCGAGGCTGGACAGGGCGCTGGTCGTCGCGGTCGAGGCGGCGGACGCCGTGCTCAAGCTCGCCTTCCGCTCGCACCGCGACGGCGACCCCGACCTGATCGAGGAGTGCAAGCGCCTGGTCCGCCGCTACCTGTCGGACCATCTGCCCGGCGACGCTCCCGGCGGTCGAGGCGGAGCGGGCGCCCTGGCTTGACCTGGAGCGCACTCCAGGTGGGATGCTGCGGGACGTGAGTGTCTACACGCCGGGACAGGTGGTCGAGGAGACCGGTTTCAGCCTCGACACGCTGCGTTACTACGAGCGGATCGGACTGCTGGAGCGGGTGGGCCGCAACGCCGCGGGGCAGCGCAGGTTCACCCAGGCCGACGTCGGATGGCTCGGCCTCATCCGCTGCCTGCGCGACACCGGGATGCCGATCGCCGAGATGCTCCGCTTCGCGGAGTTGGTCAGGGCGGGTGACCACACGATCCCTGACAGGGTCGCGCTGCTCGAGGCCCACGACAGGCGGGTCGAGGGGCAGGTGGCGAACCTGCGCGAGAAGCAGCGGGCGATCCGGAACAAGGTCGGTCACTACCGTGCGGTGATCGACGTGCCCCCATGTGACGACCTGGTCGGAAGCCGTGGTGGCGGCCGGTCCCGTGCCGTGCCGCAGGCTGATCAGAAGCTGTGACATCGGTGGATTAGAAGTCGTACGACCGCTTTGCCCCGGGGCTGCCCCTCCTTTCCGCTTCGCCTGTTAGACCGGTAGCGGGACCGGGGGAGGGGCCGATGGCCGCACCGCGCGCACGCCGGATCAATATTCCACTTCGGCACGTCGCCCTGACGTGCGGAGCCATGATGTTCGCGCTGCTCGCCAACGTGACCTACCTCCAGGCCTTCCGGGCCGCCCGGCTCGCCGACGACCCCCGCGACAGGCGGACGGTGATCGCGCGCTTCGGCGTTCCGCGCGGTGACATCCTGACGCGCGACGGCGGCGTCGTCGCGACCAGCGTCGAGGACGGCGGCGGAGAGTACAGGTACCGGCGGGCCTATCCCGGCGGGCCCGTCTACGCGCCCGTGACCGGTCACCTCTCCCTGTACGGCACGGCAGGGCTGGAGAAGGCGGAGGACGCGGTGCTGTCCGGCGCCGACCCCAGGGTCAGGCTGTACTCGCTGCTCGACGGCACCGCGGCGGGGGCGACGCTCAGGCTCACCGTCGACCCCAGGGCGCAGCGCGCCGCCTACGAGGGACTGCGCGCCACAGGACTGCGCGGGGCCGCCGTCGCCATCGAGCCGGCCACCGGGGCGATCCTGGCGATGGCCTCCTTCCCCTCCTACGACCCGAACGTCTACACGACCTTCAACGCCGCCAAGCTCGACAGGGCCGACAGGCTGCTGCGGAACGACGCCCGTGAACCACTGCTGAACCGGGCCATCCAGCGGAACTACCCGCCGGGATCCACCTTCAAGGTCGTCACCAGCGCCGCGGCGCTCGGCTCGGGGAGGTACCGCCCGACCACCGGTGTCAGCGCGCCGGTCGCCCTGCGCCTGCCCGGCACCGGCGCCTACCTGCGCAACTCGGGCGGCGCCTCCTGCGGGAGCGGCAACCCGCCGCTGGCCTACGCGTTCAAGGTCTCCTGCAACACGCCGTTCGCGAACCTGGGCATCGATCTCGGCCAGGACGCGCTGCGCGAGCAGGCGCGGGCGTTCGGCTTCGACGCCGACGACCTCGCCGTGCCCATGCCGGTGGCGGAGAGCGTCTATCCCCGGGACATGGACACGGCGCAGACCGCCATGTCGGCGCTGGGACAGTTCGACGACAGGGCGACCCCGCTCATGGTCGCCATGCTGTCGGCGGCGGTGGCGAACGACGGCTCGCTGATGCGCCCCTACCTGGTCGAGGAGGTCCGCCTCGCCGACGGCACGGTGATCGACGGCGCGAGGCCGTCGGTGTACCGCAGGACGCTGGAGGCCGAGGAGGCCAACCGGCTCACCGCGATGATGGTCACGGTCACCAGGCCCGGCGGCACAGGGGAGGCCGCGGCCATTCCCGGCGTCGAGGTCGCCGCGAAGACCGGCACCGCGGAGAACTCCGTCGAGGGGCGGGACCACGCGGTCTTCACCGGCTTCGCCCCGGCCGCCGCCCCCAGGGTCGCGGTGGGGGTCCTCGTCGAGCACGGAGGTTCGGGCGGCGAGGTCGCGGCCCCCATCGCCCGGGCGATCATGCGGGCCGTGCTGGAGCCGCCCTCCGACGAGGACCGGGCGGCCGGAAGCCCGCCGGGGGAGCGGGACGATCAGGTCGAGTAGGCGCTGGCCTGCAGCCCGTAGAGGTCGGCGTAGAGGCCGTTGACCCCGATCAGCTGGCTGTGGGTGCCGTGCTCGGCGACCCTGCCGTGGTCGAGGACGTAGATGCGGTCGGCGTAGCGGACGCTGGCCAGCCTGTGGGTGATCAGCAGGACCGTACGGCCGTCGGCGTGCTGCCTGACGCGCTCGAAGAGGGCGTGTTCGGCGCGCGCGTCGAGAGCGGCGGTCGGCTCGTCGCAGATCAGCAGGGGGGCGTCCCGGTGGAATCCCCTGGCGATCGCGATCCGCTGCCACTGGCCGCCGGACAGCTCCTGACCGTTCTTGAACCGCCTGTCGAGCAGGGTGTCGTAGCCGTGCTGCAGCTCGGCCACGACCTGGTCGGCGCCCGCGACCTCGGCCGCCGAGACCAGCGCGGACTCTCCCTTGTCGGTGCCCATGCTGATGTTGTGCCTGGCGGTCAGCGGCCAGCGCGTGTGGTCCTGGGCGATGACCGCGATGTTGTGCCGAAGCTCCTCGGGGTCGACGTCCACCAGGTCGGTCTCGTCCCACAGGACGCGTCCGCTGTCCGGTTCGTACAGGCCCGACAGGATCTTCGCCAGCGTGGTCTTGCCCGAGCCGTTCTCGCCGACGAGGGCGATCACCTCCCCCTTGTCGATGTGCACGGAGACGCCCCGCAGGGCGGGGGTGTCCGAGCCGGGGTAGGTGAAGACGACGTCCTGCGCGGTGATGCGCTCGAACGTCTCGGGGGCCTTCTCCGGACGGCCGGAGCCGACGCGGCTCTCCGCGTCGGCGCAGAAGTCGAGGAAGTCGGTGAAGTACAGCCCCTCCTCGTAGAGCCGGTTGGTGGCGTACATCAGGTTCGACAGGTAGGTCTGTCCCGAGCGGATCGCCAGCACGGCGGTGCCCGCGACCGCCAGCGGCACCGCGCCCGCGGCGAGCAGCAGGCCCAGGGCGACGTAGACCACGGCCGTCCCGAGTCCGCCGAGCGCCTCGCCGACGATCCTGGCGACCGTCTGCCGCCGCGCCAGGCCGAGCATGACGTTCTGCTCGGCGGTCGCGACCGCGTCGTACATCCGCAGCAGGAAGCTCCGCATCGTGAAGGAGCGCACCTCGGCGGCGGGCTCGCGCTCCGCCAGCAGCTCCGAGATGATCCACTTGCGCCGGACGGCGGGGATCATCGCGTACATCGTGGTGTAGCGCATGCGCGCGGTGCGGACCGCCGCCCACGCGTCCGGCAGCACCGCCAGCACCAGCAGCGGCAGCAACGCCGGATGGAGCACCCCGAGCACGCCCGCGGCCGCGGCGATCCCGATGACGGCGGTCAGCACGTTGATGGCCGTGCTGACCACGACGTCGGCCATCGAGACCCCGCGTGACCTGGCCCGCTGGAGCGCGTCGTGGAAGTCGGGGTCGTCGAAGGCGGCCAGGCTGACCTGGCTGGTCAGCCCGTAGAGCCGCTCCTCCGCGATCCTGCCGACCTGGGGGTCGAGCCGGGACTGCGCCCACCCCGCGCCCGCCTGCGTCAGCGTGCGCAGGGTGCCCGCGACGCCGACCAGGACCAGACTGGGCAGGGCGGCCATGACCCGCTCCGGGGTCGGGCCCGCCTCGAACAGGGCCGACAGCACCCCGGTCGTGGCCAGCAGCCCGAACGCGGTGAACACGCCGCCGAGCAGGCTCAGGCTGATCGTGACGACGGTGTCGCGGGGACTGGCCAGCCATGCCAGCCGTACGGCCTGCGCGACGAGGGCGGGCAGCCGCCTGGCGATGGTCAGGAACCCGACGCCGGTCATCTTGTCGGCGTGGGCGTGCCACTCGGAGAGGTTGAGCTCGCCCAGCTCGGACTCGGACACGGGGCCGGGCTCAGGAGCGGGCACTGTGCCGGAGAGGGGGCGGGGGACGGCGTCTGCGCCCGGGACGGTGTCGGGCAGCGTGTCGGACGCGCGGCGCGGAGCGGGGGGCGAAGCGGAGTCGGGCAGGGAGTCGGGCGCGCGGCGTGGCGAGGGAGGGGACGGGGGATCCGGCAGGGAGTCGGGTGCGCGACGTGGAGAGGGGGGAGACGCGGGATCGGGGCCTGGGGAAGTGTCCGCCATGTTTGCAGTGTGAATCGCCAGACCGACAATCCGCCATCCGATGGCCGGTGACGGTCAGTAAGGTGGTTCCCCGGGCCTGCCGCGCGGGCTAATTCATTGCGACCGGCCATTGGGGACGGCCAGCCAATCCGAGCATCCGAAATGGTGCTAAGACTGGGCACGGCACGGTAATTGGTGTCACACTTTCTGTGACGGCTGCCCCGCGACCTCATTAAGAGCCGATGACACAGGACACCGCGCACATTTCTCTTACCGGCGGGAATCTCCCCCTTGAGCCCAACGGCTTCGTAGGCCGTGAGGGCGACGTGGAGGAGCTCATCGAGTTGCTGGGCGTCGCCCGGCTGGTGACCCTGTGCGGGGCGGGCGGCATCGGCAAGAGCAGGCTGGCGATCAGGGTGGCCACCCAGCTGGCGGCCGACTTCCCCGGAGGCGTCTGGCTGGTCGAGCTGGCCGAGGCGGTGCGCGACGAGCTGATCGTGCCCCGCGTCGCCGCCGTTCTCGGGGTCAAGGCCGAGCCGTCGCGCCCGCTGGCCGACACGCTGCTCGACGCCCTCGCCGACCGGCAGCTGCTGCTGGTCATCGACAACTGCGAGTCGCTCATCGAGGAGGCCGCCCGGTTCTGCCGGACGCTGCTCACGGTCTGCCCCGAGGTGCGTGTGCTCACCACCAGCAGGGAGCCCCTGCGCGTCGCGGGGGAGACGGTGTGGCGGGTCCCGCCGCTCAAGCTGCCCAGGGCGGACGACCACGAGCGCGCGGAGGACAGCGAGGCCGTTCGGCTCTTCGTCGACCGCGCGGCCGCCGCGGCGCGCGGCTTCACCATCGGCCCGAACAACGCCGCCGAGATCGCCAGCCTCTGCGAGGCGCTCGACGGGATGCCGCTGGCCATCGAGCTGGCCGCCGCGCTGTGCAGGGTGCTGACGGTCGAGCAGATCCACGCCAGACTCAGGGACAGGTTCAGGCTGCTGTCCACCGGCGACAGGACCGCCCCGGCCAGGCACCAGACGCTGAAGGCGACCGTCGACTGGAGTTACCAGCAGCTCAAGGAGCCCGAGCGGATCCTGCTGCGGCGGCTGGCGGTGTTCACCGGGGGATGGACGCTGGACATGGCCGAGAAGGTCTGCGACGGCAACGGCCTGTGGGCCGAGGACGTCCTGAGCGTCCTGTGCGGCCTGGTCGACAAGTCCCTGGTGCTGGCCGACGCCGAGGTCGCGGGCGAGACCCGCTACCGGATGCTGGAGACGATCCGCCAGTACGCCGCGGAGCAGCTGGAGAGCTCCGGTGAGGAGGGCGAGCTGAGGCGGCGGCACCGCGACCACATGATCGAGATCGCAGGCCGGAGCCATCGGCTGATCGTCCGGCACCCCCGCCCGACCTGGGCGGAGATCTGCCCGATGCTGGTCCTGCTGGACGAGCTGCAGGCCAACGTGTGGGCGGCGGTGCGCTGGTCCGCGGAGGTCGACGAGCCGGAGAGCGCGTTGCAGCTGCTGGTCCTGCTGCGCTGGCCGACCATCGCGGGCGGCAGGTTCACCCCCGCCGACGAGTGGCTGGACCGCCTGCTGTCGACGGAGCCCGCGGTGCTGCCCCCTCGCGTGCGCGGCGACGCGCTCGTCCTGCGCGGACAGGTGGCCTTCGGCCAGGGCGACCCCGACAGGGCGCAGGACGCCTGCACCGCCGCGGCCGAGCTGTGCAGGATGACGGGCCTGCACGGGCCGCTCAGCGGGGCGCTGGCCATCCTGGCCTGGGTGGCCATCTACCAGCGGCGTCCCGACCGGGCGAGATGCCTGCTGGACGAGGCCCTCGAGGCGGTGCGCAGGGTCGACGACCCCTGGCACGAGATGGTGATCCGTTCGATGGAGGGGACGTTCGCGCTGTCCGAGGGACGGGCCAAGGAGTCACAGCGCTCGTTCGAGGCCGCGCTGGCCATCGCCCACGAGCTCGACAACCACTGGGCCTCACCGGTCGCGCTCATCGGCCTCGCCCAGGTCGCATGGCTGCGGGGTGATCTGGCCGAGGCCCGCTCCTACTACGAGCAGGCCCTCGACCTGCTCAAGGACGTCACGGCCCACTGGCAGACCATCACCTGCCTGTCGGGGCTCGGCAGGATCGCCCTGGCCCAGGGAGACCTCGCGACCGCCCGGGCGAGGCTGATCGAGAGCCTGCGCCTGTGCCGGGGAACCGGTCAGCGGCTCGGCGTGGCCCGGCGGATCGAGACGCTCGCCCAGCTGGCGCTGGCCGAGGAGGACGACCAGCGGGCGGTGCGCCTGGCCGGAGCCTCGTCCGCGATCAGGAACGCGATGAGCGGCGTCGTCACGCCGTCCGGGTTCGGCGCGCGCATGGAGGAGCTGCTCCAGCCGGCCCGTGCCCGGCTCGGCGAGGCGATGGTCGCCCAGCTGTGGGCGCTCGGCAACGAGATGACCCAGGAACAGGCGGTCCGCTACGCCCTCGAGGGCGAGTGCCACCCCGACATGCCCGTGCAGGCCGGCAGGGGCCCGGTCGCGGCCCCGCTCACCACGCTGACGGGGCGTGAGTGGGAGATCGCCGAGCTGGTCGCCAGGGGCCTGAGCAACAAGGCCATCGCCGACGAGCTGGTGATCAGCCCCGCGACCGCGGCCCGGCACGTCGCCAACATCCTCGCCAAGCTCGGTTTCTCCTCCCGCACGCAGGTCGCCACCTGGGTCATCGAGCACAACCGCGCCTGAGGGCCCCAACCGGCCCCTACACACAGGGCTACACATCAGCGGCCGCACAGATACATCTCGGGATACGCACTCCGGAGCATGCGCCGTCCCCGCCGACCGCCGTACGTTTTCCTCGTGTTCGACCGATGACGCCCAGCCTTCCGGGTCGTGCCCGCCACGACGGCGGTCCGGTACGGCGGGCCCACACCATCCATGGCGTCTCGGTCGAGCACATCGTGAACGTCGCGTGTCCCTCCCGACGGTCGAGGTCTCCTCGGAGGGGTGGGGACCGAAGGCCACGGGGCACGCGACAGCGGGCTCGAGCCGCGCAGGGCTCGGGCCCGCACTCACGAACGGGCCAGGTCGGCGGGTCTCGCCGAGCCTCGCGACGGGGCGTCCCACCGGGGCGGCGAAGACCCCTCCGGCGAGCCGGGACACCCGGAGACCGGGGCGTTCAGCGAGCGGGACGCTCGGAGGGCCGGAGAACCTCGGGGTTCGGAAACCAGGGGAAACAGGGGATCAGACAAGCGGGGCCCGGAAAGCGGGGCCCGCAAAGCAGGGGCCGGAAGGCGGAGCCCAGGGCGGGGCTCTCGGGGAGGCCGGGACGCTCGCGAGGCCGGGAAGCCGAGGAGATCCGGAACACCTCGTCGGGGGTTCGCGGGACGGCGGGCGTTCTTGGGGGCGCGGGCGATATCCAGCCCGAAATGTCAGGCATTTCCCTAAAAAGTCGCGAAACAGGGGAACGCATCGGACGCCAGACATCGGGGAATCGGGGAAAGGCTCATCAGAGGGGGCGGGCCCGGATACACACTCATTTACATATATCTGTCGATGCCCGTGCGGACACGTCGACCGTACGGTCGTCGTCATGAGACCCACCTCCTCGTCCATCAGGGGCACCGTCACCGAGGCGGTGTTCGGTTGCGCGCACGAGCGAGGTGACCGGCCCGCGCTGATCGATCTCGGCGCGGGGGTGGTCTACGGCTACCGCCGCCTGGCCGAGGAGGTGACGCGGGGAGCCTCGGGGCTGGTCAGGCGTGGTGCCAGAGGACAGCAGGTGGCGGGCATCCACGTGGACAACGTGGCCGCCCAGACCCTCGCGGTGCACACGGTCATCGCCGCGGGCGGAGTGGCGGCGCCCATCGCCTCCCGGAGCGGGGAGACCCGGAGCGGGGAGATGGGCGAGTTGCTGGTCCGGCTGGACGCGCGGCTGCTGATCACGACTCCCGGTCTGGCGGAGACGTCGCTGCAGGCCGCCGACGTCTCCAGGGTCCGGCAGGTGATCGCGTTCGGCCAGGCGCGCGACACCGTCGACTTCGCGGACCTGCTGCTGCTCGCGCCGGCCCCGCTGCCGCACCTCGACCCGTCCGTACAGCCCGCGTTGCAGGTCGAGGACGGCGGCGTGTTCACCCACGAGGACCTGATCTGGCAGATGGGCGAGCTGGACAAGCTCGTCGTGCTGGAGAAGTCCGACGTCCTGCTGGTGACCTGGCCGCTGACGTGCACCCTGGCGCTGACGACCCTGGTCGGGCTGGCGCTGATGCGCGGCTCGCTGGTGGTGGTCGCTCCCGGCCTGGCGTCCGAGGAGCTGTCGTCGACCATCCACGACTTCGGCGTCACCGTCCTGGCCATGCTCGACGGAGCCGTTCAGCGCGTGTGATCCGGGCGGCGTGGCGTCGTCCGCCGCCGCCTGTCCGAGCGGGCGAGGGGTCGTCCGCGGGTCCGGGCGGATGAGGCGCGCCATGCGGGCCGGCACGTGGTGTCGTCCGCGCGATCCGGGTCCGAGCCGTTGTTCACGCATGCCTTGACTCAGATCGGTGACAAATGCATTGATTGTTGTGCGGACATGCTGACAACGTTGTCATCTTTCTCGGGGAACCTGTGGAACCTCGACCCCGAAGGGACGGGAAGTTATGCGACGACGGTGGAGGGCGGCCGTCGCGGTCACCGTGGCGAGCCTGCTCGCCCTGACCGCCTGCGGCGGCGGCGACGGAGCGGGGCAGGGCTCGCAGACGAGTGACAAGAAGAAGGTCGAGGTCTTCTCCTGGTGGACGGGGCCGGGTGAGGTCGACGGCCTGAAGGCGATGAGAGCGATCTTCGAGAAGCGGAACCCCAGCCTGGAGTTCTTCGACGCCGCCGTCGCGGGCGGGTCCGGAGACAAGGCGCGCGCCCTGCTGACCACCAAGCTCCAGGCGGGCACCCCGCCCGACACCTTCCAGGGGCACGCGGGCGCGGAGCTGCAGGGGTATGTCAAGGCGGGACAGCTCGAACCGGTCAACTTCCTCTACGACGAGCTCAAGCTGAAGGACGTCTTCCCGGGGCAGCTGATCGACCAGATCAGCGTGCAGGGCAACGTCTACTCGGTTCCGGTGAACATCCACCGCTCCAACGTGATGTGGTTCAACCCCGCCCTGCTGAAGAAGGCGGGCGTCACCGAGGTGCCCGCGACGATCGACGAGTTCGTCACCGCTCTGGAGAAGGTCAAGCAGACGGGCAAGGTCCCGCTCGCGATCGGCTCGGAGTGGACGATGGTGCACCTGCTGGAGAGCGTCCTGCTCGGCTCGCTCGGCACCGACGCCTACAACGGGCTCTGGACGGCGAACGCCGACTGGTCGGGCCCGGCGATGACCAAGGCGCTGAACGACTACAAGACGATCCTGTCCTACGCCGGGGAGCCGGCCGAGGACTGGCAGCCGGCGGCCAAGCAGGTGGCCGACGGCGGGGCCGCGTTCACCATCATGGGCGACTGGGCCTACGGCTACTTCCACAACCCGCCGGACGGCGGCCTGGGCAAGAAGTCCAAGGTCGACTTCGACTGGGCGCCCTCGCCGGGAACCGGCGGCACCTTCATGTGGCTGTCGGACAGCTTCACCCTGCCCAAGGGCGCGCCGAACCGCGACGGGGCGGTGGCCTGGCTGAAGGTGGCCGCGAGCAAGGAGGGGCAGGACGCCTTCAACCCCAAGAAGGGCTCGATCCCCGCGCGCAAGGACGCCGACACCTCCCTCTACACCGACTATCTCGCCGAGGCGCTCAAGGACTGGAACACCGACAGGCTCGCCGGGTCCATCCAGCACGGCGTCACCGTCAACGACGCGTGGCGGGTCAAGATCAACGAGGCTGTCGGGGTGTTCCACACCGACAGGGACGTGGCCGCGCTCCAGGCTTCACTGGCCGAGGCGGCCAAGAGCTCCGGCCAGTGACGTGGGGCACGGCCCGCCCGGGGGCGCGGGCCGTGCCCCACGGAGCCGCGCCTCTCGCGAAGCCCCGTACTCCTTGTGAGGAAGGACGCCAGTGACACGGGTGCGCAGGTGGCTGCCGGGGTTGCTGCTGGTCACGCCGTCGATCGTCGTCATCGGGGTCTTCGTGTACGGAATGCTCGGCTGGAACCTCCGGCTGGCCATGACGGACCGGCACGACGAGATCTCCGAGGGGCGTTTCGTGGGCCTGGAGAACTTCGTCACGCTCTGGGATGAGAAGCGGTGGGGCATCTCGGTCCATCACGCGATCGTCTTCACGGCGGTCTTCGTCCTCGGGGCGCTGGCGCTCGGCTGGCTGCTGGCGTTCCTCATGGAGAAGGGGATCAGAGGGGAGGGGACCTTCAGGGCGGTCTACCTGTTCCCGATGGCGGTGTCGTTCGTGGCGACGGGAGTCGTCTGGCGCTGGCTGATGAACTCGGGACAGGGAGAGCGGGCGGTCGGGCTGAACCGGCTGTTCGGCATGCTGGGGCTCGACTCCCTGCAGTGGGAGTGGTTCCGGAACCCGGACTGGGGCATGGCCGCCATGGCGATCCCGGCGATATGGCAAATGTCGGGATATGTCATGGCGCTGTTCCTCGCGGGGTTCCGGGGCGTCCCCGAGGACCTCAGGGAGGCGGCGCGGGTGGACGGCTGCACCGAGTGGCAGGTCTACCGGCATGTCGTGCTGCCGTTGCTGCGCCCGGTCACCCTGTCCGCGCTGATCATTCTCGGCCACATCTCACTGAAGGTCTTCGACCTGATCGTGGCGGTCTCCGGCAAGCAGATCATCACCGACGTCCCCGCCGTGTTCATGTGGGTGGCGGTCTTCGACTCCCACGACCCGGCGAAGGGCGCGACCATCGCCTCCTACATCGTGCTCGCCGTGAGCGTGTTCGTCGTCCCCTACCTCGTCTGGACCCTTCGCAGGGAGAGAGGGGAGAAGCGGTCGTGAAGGGCGGAACGACGGCGGACGCCCCCGCGCGGGAGCGGGACGGGGGCGCGCGTGCCCCGCGGGAGCGGGACCCGGTGGCGCGGGCCCGGCGGCGTTCGGGCCTCGCCCGCGGCGTCCGTCTCGCGCTGTTGGTCGCCTTCCTGGTGGTCTTCCTGATCCCGATCTACGTGCTGCTGGTGACGAGTTTCAAGCCCCTGACCGAGGCGGACCCGAGCCGGGCGTGGGCGCCGCCCGAGGTGTGGACGCTCGAGCCGTGGCGGGTGGCCTGGGACAGGCTCGCGCCTGGCGTCGTCAACAGCGTGCTGCTGGCCGTGCCCGGGGCGTTGATCTCCGCGGCGCTGGGCTCCATGAACGGCTACGTGCTGTCGAAGTGGCGCTTCCCCGGCGCGGACGTGCTGTTCACGTTGCTGCTGTTCGGCATGTTCATCCCCTACCAGGGCGTCATGATCCCCCTGGTGCAGCTGCTGGTGCGGCTCAACGAGGTCACCGCGTCCCTCACCGGGGCGCACGGCGTCTTCTACGGCGCGATCCCGGGACTGCTGCTCGCGCACGTGGTCTACGGCATCCCGATCTGCACGCTGATCTTCCGCAACTACTACGTCACCATCCCCGACGAGCTCATCGAGGCCTCCAGGGTCGACGGGGCGGGGATGCTCAGGACCTACTGGTCGGTCGTGCTGCCGGTCTCGGGCCCCGCCTTCGCGGTGGTGGTCATCTGGCAGTTCACCTCACTGTGGAACGACTTCCTGTTCGCGGTCTTCCTCACGGGACCGCAGAGCTGGCCGATCACCGTGATGCTCAACAACATCGCCGGGGCCCAGACCGTCCCCTACAGCCAGCAGATGGCCGCCGCCCTGCTCGCCTCCTTCCCCACCATGATCGTTTATGTTCTGCTCGGCCGGTTCTTCATGCGAGGCCTCATGGCCGGTGCGTTGAAGGGCTGACCAGGGAGTCGCCCAGCGTGGTGCGGTGGTACAGCACGCCGCGCCCCGTGCGGTTTCCCGTCACCAGGCCCGCCCGCCGCAGCGCGGAGAGATGACCGCCGACGGTGCCGAGACTCAGGCCGAGCAGGGTGACGAGCTGACTGGTGGTCGCGGGACACGCGAGTTCCAGCAGGACGCGGGTCCTGGTCCGGCCGATCAGCCCGGCCAGGCCGTCCGGGGCCTCGTGCGTGATCCCCGCGCCCCGCGCCGGGTAGCCGATCGCGTACGGCCAGGCGTTCTCCAGGTGGGAGCTGACTCCCGCGTCGAAGGGCGAGGGCACGAACAGCAGGCCGCGTCCTTCGAGCCGGTGGACCTCCTCAGCGCTCGACGACGTCCTGACCTCGATGACGCCGTCGGGACGCCAGCGCACCCGGGGACTGAGGTCGTCCAGCGCCGCGGCCCAGCCGTAGGCGGCCAGCCTGCCCGCCCGCTGGATCACGTCCCGCTCCATGATCGCGTGAAAACGCGGCCAGGCGGAAGCGATGATCTCGGTCCAGACCGTCTGGAACGCGGCGGCGAACAGCTCGACGACGTCCGGCGAGAACAGCACGTCCATGACGGCCTTCGGGGGACGCGTCATGCCCTCCAGGTTCCTGGCGATCTCGTCGTGCGCCTGGGCGACGGGGGGCGCGCGCACGGTCGCGAGCTCCACCTCGAAGGGGGTGTTCACCCCGCTCGGCGGCGGCGCGGGGAAGTCGGCGTTGTAGCCCCCCTGGCGGAACAGCGTCACCAGGGCGGCCAGTCCGGGCCGCTCGGCCAGCGCCTTCTCGTACGGCGCGCGCACCTGCCCGGCCCACGCCCGCCACACCCCGGCCTCTCTCCTGCCCGACAGCAGCCACAGCGCCTGGTTGGTCACCATGAGCGGGGAGATGGCGAACCTGCTCGCCACGATGTCCTGCGGGCTGACCTCGATCAGATGGACCACAAAATGACCTTTCGGATATATCCGAAAGCTTAGCCAGCGGTTCCCGGCCCCTCGAGCATGATGCGCATGCCTCCCACACAGAGAAACGGCACCCGGAAACGCGGCGCACAGGGTCACGACGACGCGGGAGGCCGCGGCGCACCGGGACGCGACACGCACGAGCACGACGCGCAGGGACATCTCGCGAGGGGAGACGGCGGGCGGAGGAGTCTCACGCGGGGCGCGGAAGAAGACGACGGGCGGAGGAGTCTCACGCGGGGCGCGGGAGAAGACGACGCGCAGGAGCGTCTCCCGGGGGAACGCGGCGCGACCTACGCGGAGGTCTTCGCCAGCGGGGAGTTCCGGGTGCTGTTCGGCGGCTTCACGCTCATGGTGGCCGGGGAGCAGGTCAAGATGCTGGCCCTGTCGGCGCTGGTCTACGCCAGGACCGGGTCGCCGGGACTGTCGGCCGCCGCCTACATGCTGGGCTTCCTGCCCTACGCCGTCGGCGGGACGTTCCTGCTGGCTCCCGCGGACCGGATGAGGCCGCGCACGCTGATGGTCACCGGCGAGCTGGTCCGGGTGGTGACCTGCCTGCTGCTGGCCTTCGCCGGGCTGCCCGTCTGGGCGATGCTGGCCCTGGTCCTCGTCGCGGGCCTCTTCTCACCGGTCTTCACGGCCGCCCGCAGCGCCCTGCTGCCCGGCCTGCTGCCCGGTGACGCGTTCGTGCTGGCCAGGTCGGTGCTGTCCATGACGTCCGCCGGGGCGCAGATCGGCGGGCTGGCCGTGGGCGGCGCGGTCCTCGCCGCCACGGGCCCGACCGGGGCGCTGGCGTCGACCGCCGTGCTGTCCGCGGTGGCCGCCGCACTGCTGCGCGCCGGACTGCCCGACCTCCCCGCCCGAGGTCGGGACAGGGACGACGCAGGAGGGCGGACGACACGTGAGGAGCGGGAGGCGGCGGAGGGCGGTGTCGTACGGGAGCCGGCACGAGAGGCGGCGGAGGGCGGTGCCGTACGGGAGACGCTGCGGGTCAACCGGATCCTGCTGGCCGACACGCGGGTGCGCGGACTGCTGCTCGCCCAGTGGCTGCCCCTGTCGTTCGTCGCGGGAGCCGAGGCGATGCTCGTCCCCTACCTGGGCGGCGCGGCCGGAATCACGCTCGCCGCCGCCTCCACGGGACTGGCGGTCGGCAACGTCCTCGTCGGCCGGTTCGCCACGCCGTCCACGAGGGAGCGGCTCTCCCTGCCGCTCGCGGCACTGGCAGGCGTCCCGCTGCTCGCGTTCGCCCTCAGACCGGGAGCCTTCGCGGCCGCGCTCTGCGTCCTGCTCGCCGTCGCGGCGGGCGGCGCCTACGAACTCGGGCTGCAGCGCAGGTTCGTCGAGGCGGTCCCCGAACCGATCAGGGGGCAGTCCTTCGGGCTGCTGACCGCGGGGGCGATGACCGGGCAGGGAGCGAGCGCGGCCCTGGTGGGCCTGGCCTCCGAGTTCACAGCCCCCCACCTGGCGATCGTCGGCTCGGGCGTCGCCGCCGTCGTCTCCGCCCTCGCCCTCCGGCGGCATCTGCGCCCCGAACGCCTCTGATGGTTCCCGTTCTTCGGGGCTGTCCGTGCCCGGGGCCTTCCGGTGGTTCCCGTTCTTCGGGGCCGTCCGTACTCTGGATCTTCCGCCGGCTCTCGCCCGCGGGCGGTGTCCGCGACCCGGACGTTCCTGATCGGGCACCGTGATCAGGAACGTCGTGGCCGTCGTGTCCGCCCCGCCGTGACCCGCCCGGGAGCCGTTCCCACCTGGGAGCCGTCATCCGTTGGGGCCCGTCACCCGCCCGGGGGCATGACCTGTTCCGGCGGGCGTGACCCGCTCGCGGGAGCCGGGGCCGTCGTCTGCGGCGGGGGCGGGGCGTTGGGCGTCGTCAGCTCAGGCGAGCCTCCACTCCTGGTTGGGCTGACCGTAGATGCAGGTCCACTGGTGGACGTTGGCCCCGTCGTCGGTGCTGACCCCCGCGACGTCCAGGCACTTGCCGCTGTGACGGGCGACGACGATGAAGTAGCCGCTGTCGCGCTGGACGAGCTTCCACTCCTGGTTGGGCTGGTTGTTCAGGCAGGTCCACTGGTGGACGTTGGCACCGTCCTGCAGGCTGACACCCGACACGTCCAGACACTTACCGCTGTGCGTGGCCCTGAGGGTGTAGTAGCCGTCACTGGTCGCGACCAGGTTCCACTCCTGGTTGGGCTGGTTGTAGATGCAGGTCCACTGGTGGACGTTGGCACCGGTCTGCAGGCTGACGCCCGCGACGTCCAGGCACTTACCGCTGTGTCTGGCCACCAGGGTCGCCCTGAACCTGAGTTCGGGCTTCGTCGCCCCGTCGGCGTCGGCAGCGTTCGCCACGGGTACGGCGAGGAAGGGGGCGGCGATCAGAACGGCGGCCATGGCTATGGCACGACCTGCGCGAATGAGTCCCATCGAACCTCCTGAGGTGCTCTGGAAAGATCAACGAGCCTTTCGTAGCATGGATGACCGAGAGTGTCGGCGAGTCACGATGCGTAATGACGCCGTGTCGTGGAAGCGGAGCCTGTCTGCCCGCTCGGGGAGTCTTTGTCGGCCCCTCACCGGGCGGCCCCCTGCTGCAACAGGCCTCAAGCCCCTGAGGCGGACACCGGGATGATGGCGCACCGGGATTGAGACCTTCCCGTCTCTGAGGTGGGCGTCGGGCCACGTGGGATGCCGTGGGAGACCGGGCGGGCCGCCTACGGGAGGTCAGGGGGGCGGAGCTCTCCCGACCCGCGGGCGATGAGCCGGGTCGGCAGCTCGACGCGCGCGGCCGGGCCCGTCTCGCCGAGAACACGGCGGAAGAGCAGCTCGGCCGCGGTCCGTCCGAGCTCGACCGGATCCTGGGCCACCACGGTCACCCCGGGCACCAGCAGGTCGGCCAGCTCGAAGTCGTCGAACCCCACCATGGCGAGCCGGTGTCCGGTGCGCAGCACGGCCACGGTGATCCGGCCGTTGCCGGTGAACACGGCCGTGGGCGGAGCCTGCCCGGAGAGCATCCTGGCCAGCGCCGCCCCCGCCCGTTCCGGCGGACCCATCGAGATCAGCGTCTCGTCGGCGGGCAGACCCGCGTCCCGCAGGGCTCGGCGGTAACCGTGCAGGCGTTCGGCCGCGGTGAAGATGGACGCGCTGTCGCCGAGGAAGGCGACGCGGCGATGGCCGTGCCGGATCAGGTGGGTCACGCCGGTGTGCGCGCCGCCCGCGTTGTCGCAGGTCACGGTGTCGGCGTCCAGGCCGCCTGGCCGGTCGGCGAAGACGGCGGGAATCCCCGCGTCGAGTTCGGGCCTCAGGTAGTCGTGGTCGGACCCGGCGGGCACGATGATCAGCCCGTCCACCCGGCGGGAACAGAAGGTGAGCACCAGTTCGCGCTCACGCAGCGGCTGCTCCCCCGAGGAGCCGCTGAGCACCAGCGAGCCGTGCCCGAGCGCCACGTCCTCGACCGCGCGGCTGATGCCGGAGTAGAACGGGTCGGCCACGTCCTCGATCACCAGGCCGATGCTCGCGGTCCGGCCCGCGCGCAGCACCCGGGCGCTCTCGTTGCGACGGTAGCCGAGCCGCTGGATGGCCGACAACACCCGCTCAGTGGTCTCGGGGCTCACTCCGCGCTCGTCGTTGACGACGCGGGAGACGGTTTTGAGCGCCACCCCGGCCGCCACGGCGACGTCTTTCATGGTGGGACGTCCGCGGGAACTGTCTTTCACGGCCCGATCATCGCCCACGACCTGCTTTTCGACAACGTTGTCATGTTCCCGGACACCGTCCGGCCTCGGTGTTCCCCGTCCTCGAGGTCGTCGCCGCTCGCCCTCACCGCTCGCCGCTCGCCGGTTTGGCGGCCGGTGAGGTGTTCCCGGCCGGTGACGTGTTCTCGGTCGGCGGCGGCGCGGGCGGGCCGACCGGATCAGGGGCTCCGTCGGTGCCTTCGCCGACGGAGCCCCTGCCAGATCCGCCGGGATCCGGCCGTGCGCGCATGTGTCAGGTGACCGCGCTCCCCGACCGGGTGTCCTTGTGACCGATCCGGTCGTGCGCGCATGTGTCAGGCCCTGTTCGCGTGCGCGCGCAGGGCCCGGTCCACGAAGGCCCCGGCCGAGCCGAGGTAGCTCGCCGGGTCCAGGGCGGCGTCCACCTCTCCGGGAGTCAGCTCCACCCGGGGGTCGGCCAGCAGCGCGTCCCTCAGCGTGGAGCCGTCGTCGGCGGCCCTGGCGCAGGCCGCGTCCACCAGCGCCCGGGCCTGCGGGGTGCCGCCGAGTCTGACGACGACGTGCTCGGCCATCAGCAGGCCCCTCGTCGTGTCGAGGTTGGCCCGCATCCGCGCGGTGTCCACGGTCAGTCCCTCCAGCGCCTCGCGAAGCCAGGAGGCCGCGCTGCCGGTGAGCCTCAGCAGGTCGCTCAGCGTTTCCCACTCGGCCTGCCACAGCCCGGTCGCGCGCTCGTGCTCGTGGGCCATGCCGCCGAGCACGGAGGCCACCAGGCCGGGAACGCGCTGCACGCAGGCCAGCGCCGACATCGCGCCCACCGGGTTGCGCTTGTGCGGCATCGCGCTCGAGCCGCCCCGTCCGGGAGCCGAAGGCTCGGCCGCCTCCGCCACCTCCGGCTGGGACAGCAGCTTCACGTCGGTGGAGATCTTCCCGATCACTCCGGCGGCGGTGCCGAGGGCGCAGGCCAGCCGGGCGATCGGGGTCCGGTCGGCGTGCCAGGGCAGGACGGGCTCCGCCAGGCCCAGCTCGGCCGCCAGACGCGACGGGACTTCGTGCCCCCTGCCGCCGAGGACGGCCAGGGTTCCGGCCGCCCCGCCGTACTGGACGGGCAGGCGCAGCTCGGCCAGACCGGCGAGGCCGTGGTTCAGGGCGCTCAGCCAGCCCGCGGCCTTCAGGCCGAAGGTGATCGGCACGGCGTGCTGCAGGATCGTGCGCCCGGCCATCACGGTGTCGCGGTGCTCGGCGGCCAGCAGCGCGCATGCGTCCGCGCAGGCGGACAGGTCGGCCGCGAGCGGCGCCAGGGCTCGTGCGGCGACGAGCATCGACGCCGTGTCGTTGATGTCCTGGCTGGTGGCTCCGTAGTGCGCGAACTTCCGGAACTCGGGCTTGAGGCGTTCACGCAGGGCGGCGACGAGGGGGATCACCGGATTTCCCGTCGGCGCGGCCGCGCAGCCGAGCCGGGCCGGGGCGAAGTGCTCCGGCCTGCAGGCCTCCCGCACCGCGAGGGCCGCCTCCCACGGCACCAGACCCGCCGTCGCCTGCGCGGCGGCGAGTGCCGCCTCCACGTCCAGCATCGCGGCCAGCCACGCCGCGTCCGACACCTCGGGCACCGCGCCGCCCCTGGCGAACATCCCCGAGAACAGGCCGTGACGTGCCGACGAGGTCATGGTCACCTCCAGAAATGTCATGACGACAGACTGTCACGTGCGTGGGAGGGCGTCGGGACAAACGGAAAAGACCCTTCCGAGCCGGAAGTATGCCTCCCGCTCGCCGCCCGGCTTCACGAAGCCTGTGCCTCGCCCGGTTTCACGCGGTCCCGCGCCGGTTTCCGTCCAGGGTCGTACGGCTACGCCCCCGGTGAACGCGGCCGCGTTTCCGGGAAATCCGCGCTGCCGCGTTTCCGGGAAATCCGCCCTGCCGCGGTTCCCTCCGGAGACAGGATGACCGGTATGAGGCTCCTTGTGCTGGGTGGGACGCATTTCGTGGGGCGGGCCGTCGTCGAAACGGCCCCGGTGGTCGACGGGGATCCCGACGACGACGCCGTCGAGGACTACGCCGTGGCCAAGCGCGGCGGGGAGCTCGCCGCGCTGCGGGCCTTCGGCGACCGGGCCCTGCTCGCCCGCGCCGGACTGGTCCTGGGCCCCTACGAGGACGTGGGGCGGCTGCCCTGGTGGCTGCGCCGCGTCGAGCGCGGCGGACGGGTCCTGGCTCCCGCCGATCCCGCCCGCCCGCTCCAGTACATCGACGCCAGGGATCTGGCCGTCTGGATGCTCGCCGCCGCGGAGCGCGGTCTCGGCGGCGCCTTCAACACCGTCAGCCGTCCGGGGCACACCACCATGGGCGAGCTGCTCGACGAGGCGGTGAAGACGACCGGATCGGACGCCGAGCTGGTCTGGGTCGCTCCCGAGGCGCTGGAGGAGGCGGGCATCGGCCCGTGGGTCGAGTTGCCGATCTGGGCGCCGGACGACGCCGAGTACGGCGGCATGCACAACGGGGACGTCTCCGCCGTCCACGACGCCGGGCTCGTCTGCCGCCCGGCCGGGGAGACGGTCGCCGACACCTGGGCCTGGCTCCAGCGGGAGGGGGATCCGCGCCTGCGAACCGACAGGCCTCAGGTGGGGCTCGACCCCGACGAGGAGAGGCAGGTGCTCGACGGGCTCGCCTGACGACGTCCGGCGCGGAGTCGCCGTGACCGGCAGCTGTGACCGGCAGCTGTGACCGGCAGCTGTGACCGGCAGCTGTGACCGGCAGCCGTGACCGGCACAGTCGTGATCGTCGTGGTGGGACGCGCGGGATCCGCCGAACGCCCGGCTTTCGCGGCGGGACCGGTGCCGGCGCGGCGGCTTTCAGAGCGGGACCGGTGCCGGCGCGGCAGCCGGTCCGGACGGTGTCAGGCGGGTGAGGAACATGGCTATGTCGGGTGTTCCATGTGTAAGTTCGTCATACGGGTAAATGTTCATTTTTGAACATTTGATCCTCGAACCACCACGCTCTGACAGAGGGAGACCCCATGACGCTGATGGACGCCAAGACGTGGACGGGGCTGGTCTTCGGGGACGGGTGGGCCGTTCCGCGAGGCGGGGACGCGGCGGTCGTCGAGCCCGCGACCGGCACCGAGCTCGGGCGGATCGGCGTGGCGGAGCCCGAGGACGTGGCGGCGGCGGTCGTGCGGGCCGTACGGGCTCAACGGGAGTGGGCGGCCACCTCGTTCGAGGAGCGGGCCGCGGTTCTGCGGCGGGCGGGGCGGCTGTTCGAGGAGCACGAGAACGACATCCAGGACTGGCTGGTCCGTGAGGCCGGGTCGGTCCGCGCCAAGGCGGGCGTCGAGACGCACATCGCGGCCCAGGAGTGCTACGAGGCCGCCGCGCTGGCCTCCCAGCCGCTGGGAGAGATCCTCCCGACCGCGAAGAAGCGGCTCAGCATGGCCCGCCGGGTTCCGGTCGGCGTCGTGGGAGTGATCTCGCCGTTCAACTTCCCGCTGATCCTCGCCATCCGTTCCGTCGCCCCCGCGCTCGCGCTGGGCAACGCGGTGATCCTCAAGCCGGACCTGCGCACCGCCGTCTCCGGCGGGTTCTCGATCGCCCGCGTGTTCGAGGAGGCGGGGCTGCCCCAGGGGCTGCTCCATGTGCTGCCCGGCGGCGTCGAGACCGGCCAGGCGCTGGTCGGCGATCCGCTGGTGCCGGTGATCTCCTTCACCGGTTCCACGGCGGCGGGACGCCGGGTCGGCGAGGCGTGCGGGCGGCTGCTCAAGCGGGCCCACCTGGAGCTCGGCGGCAACTCCGCGCTGGTCGTGCTCGACGACGCCGACCTGGACCTGGCGGTCTCCGCGGGCGCGTGGGGGTCGTTCCTGCACCAGGGGCAGATCTGCATGACGACGGGCCGTCACCTGGTGCACGCCTCGATCGCGGAGGAGTACGTCGCGCGCCTGGCGGAGAAGGCCGATCGCCTGGCGGTCGGCGACCCGGCGTCAGAGCGGGTGGCGCTCGGCCCGCTGATCGACGCGGGCCAGCGGGACAAGGTCCACGCCCTGGTCACCGGCAGCGTCGACGCGGGGGCCAGGCTGGCCGCGGGCGGCACGTACGAGGGGCTGTTCTACCGTCCCACGGTGCTCGCCGACCTGCCCGACGGCGCTCCCGCCTACGCCCAGGAGGTGTTCGGCCCGGTGGCGCCGGTCAAGCCGTTCTCCACGATCGAGGAGGCCGCCGCGCTGGCCTCCGACAGCGAGTACGGCCTGTCGCTGGGCATCCTCACCCGCGACGCGATGCGGGGTCTGGCGCTGGCCGACCTCGTTCCCACCGGGATCGTCCACGTCAACGACCAGACCGTCGACGACGAGGCGGTGGCCCCGTTCGGCGGTCTGCTCGCCTCGGGAACCGGCTCACGTTTCGGCGGCGGCCGGGCCAACGTCGAGGCGTTCACCGAGACCCAGTGGGTGACCATGCAGGGGAACATCGCCTCCTATCCCTTCTGACCATGGAAAACTGTCCCTTCTGGCCTGGGAGTGAGGTCTGATCCGACCGGGGAGTGAGATCTGACGGGAGTCGGCGAGGGCTGGAGGAGGAGGGGGATGGCCGAGCCGGAAGGCGGGCTGTCGCGGGTGCTGCTGGTCCTGGGTTTCGTGCTGGCCTCGCTCAACCTGAGGCCCGCGCTGGCCGGAGTCTCCCCGGTGTTGGACGAGATCATGGCCGACCTCGGGCTCAGCGCCGCGGAGGGTGGGGCGATCACCACCGTCATGGTGATCTGCCTGGGGGTGCTGAGCCCTCTCGCCCCGGCGCTGGCCCGCAGGATCGGCCTGGACCGCACCCTCCTGGCCGCCCTGCTGGTCCTGGCCGCGGGCGTGGTGCTGCGCGCCGCGGGCGGCGTCCTCGCGCTCTACGCGGGTGCGGCCGTCGCCGGAGGCGCCATCGCCGTCATGAACGTGGTGATGCCCGGCGTCGTCAAGCAGCACTTTCCCTCCCGCGTCGGCCTCTTCACCGGGGTGTACGTCTCGGGGCTGGTCCTGGGGGCCACCACGGCATCCGGGCTGATGGTGCCCCTGGAGAACGCGACCGGGTACGGCTGGCAGGAGGCGACCGCGACGGTCGCGATCCCGGCGGTCGCCGCGGCCCTGTTCTGGCTGCCCCAGGCGCTGCGGCCCCCGGTGCGCCACGCCGCGGGGCCGAGGCCGTTCCTGGCGCTGTCACGCAACCGGGTGACCTGGGCCGTCACCTTCTACATGGGGCTGCAGTCACTGACCTTCTACGTCATGCTGGCCTGGCTGCCGACGATCTTCCAGGACGCCGGACTCCCCGCGGAGCAGGCGGGATACCTGCTCGGCCTGACCAACCTGGCCCAGATGGCGGCCACCCTGACGGTCGCGCCGCACGCGGGAAGGGCCAAGTCACAGGCGCCGCACGTCGTCGCCGCCACCGCCCTCACCGTCGCGGGGTACGCCGGGGTGCTGCTCGCCCCGGCCACCGCCCCCTGGCTGTGGATGATCGTCCTCGGGCTGGGACAGGGAGCCTCGATCGCGCTGGCCCTGCTCATCATCACCCTCAGGGCGCCCGACCCGGCCTCGGTGACCGCGCTGTCCGCCGTCGCCCAGTCGATCGGTTACGTGCTCGCCGCGCTCGGCCCGTTCCTGGTCGGGGTGCTCCACCAGGTCTCCGGCGGCTGGACGCTGCCGCTGCTCGCCGGGCTCGGGGCGTGCGCGTTCCAGCTCGCCGCCGGGCTCGCGGCCGGGCGTCCCTCGACGGCTGATCCCTGGCGGACGCGTTCGGCCCCCGCGGAGGAGTCCGGCGAGAAGGCCGTGGAGAGGACCGTGGGAAAGCCGGATGAGGAACCCGTGGAGAAGCCCGGCGAGGAGCCAGGTGAGGAGCCCGAGGAGGAGCCCGATGAGGAGTTCCCCGGGAAGCAGTCCGAGAAGTCCGCGGGGAAGCCCCCCGAGAAGTAGGCCCGTGCGCTCCGCGCGGTCACCTGAGCGTGTGACGCCCGTTGTGCTCCCGGCACCCGGCGGCCACCTTCCGCTCCTAGCGTCCTGCACATGATCCGTAGGCTTTCGGCCGTGGCGCTGGCCGTCCTCGTGAGCGGTACCGTCGCGGTTGTGCTGCAACAACCCCAACCCGCGACGGCCGATCACCGAGGCCAGGACCCCATCGTCATCGGTCACCGGGGCGCCAGCGCCCACAGGCCCGAGCACACCCTGCTCTCCTACGAGACCGCGATCGCGCTCGGCGCGGACTACATCGAGCCCGACCTCGTCTCGACCAAGGACCACGTGCTGGTCGCCAGGCACGAGAACGAGATCTCCGGCACCACGGACGTGGAGAACCACCCGGAGTTCGCGGCCCGCCGCACCACCAAGACCGTCGACGGGCGTCCCGTCACCGGCTGGTTCACCGAGGACTTCACCTTCGCCGAGCTGAAGACGCTCAGGGCGGAGGAACGGATCCCCGACCTGCGTCCGGAGAACACCGTCTTCAATGGGATCGCCCAGATCCCGACCTTCGAGGAGGTCGTCCAGCTCGCGCAGCGGCACGGCGTCGGCGTCTACCCCGAGACGAAGCACCCCGGTTACTTCGACTCCATCGGGCTCTCCCTGGAGGAGCCGCTGCTCGAGGTGCTCGGGAAGCACGGCTGGCGCGGGCGGCGTGACCCGGTCTTCATCCAGTCGTTCGAGACCGCCAACCTGCGGGATCTCAGGAAGAGGACCAGGCTCCCGCTGATCCAGCTGATCAACGCGACCGGCGCGCCGTACGACTGGACGGCCGCGGGAGACCCGCGTACCTACGACACCATGGTCACCCCCGAGGGGCTGCGTGAGGTGGCGGGCTACGCCGACGGCGTCGGCGTGGACACCAGGCGGATCGTCCCCGTGGGCGCGGACGGGCGTCTGCTGCAGCCGACCACCCTCATCCGGGACGCCCACCGGGTCAAGCTGCAGGTCCACACCTGGACCATCAGGAACGAGAACTCCCAGCTTCCGGTGGACTTCAGGCTCGGCGACCCGGCCAACCCCGCCTTCCCGCGCGCGACGGGCGACGTGATGGGCTGGCTGGAGAAGCTCTACCAGCTGGGCCTGGACGGCGTCTTCGCCGACGACCCCGGCATCGCCAGGGCCGTCAGGGAGCGGATCTTCTAGCGGGAGGCCGCCCGGCGGCCATGCCGGTGACATGACGCCGGCCCCTCGCCAGCCCCGCAGGTCGCTTCCGGGCGCGGCGGCCCGGGAGGGTCCCCGCCCACCGGGTACGGCCGTCGGCGGCCACCTCGATCGGGTGGCCGCCGACGGCCTGGGACCGTCCCCACGCGACGGTCCCCACGCGACGGTTCTTACGCGACGGCGACCTCGCCGACCTCGGCGGCCTGGTCGAGGTCGTCCATGGGGCGCAGCTCGTCGGCGTAGCTGACCGAGACGCGACGCATCACGCCGCTGTCGCTGATGGAGTACTGGCCGAGACGCCACAGCGGCGGCGAGTAGGCGTGGATCGAGACGCTGCCGTCGACGGCCCCGGTCAGCCGGTGGATGTGGTCGGGGCCGAAGGAGAACGACTCGCCCGCGGAGACCACGGTCTCCAGGTGCTCGCCGCCGATGCGCGGGTTGCACTCAAGCAGCGTGCCGGTCACCACCCTGACGGCTCCCGAGGAGATGTCGTGGTCGTGCCAGCCGGTGTCGTCCTCGGGACGCCAGCACAGCAGCCACACGTCGACGTAGGCGTCCCGGTAGAGGGAGGCGTAGTGGCGGCCCCCCTCCTCGGGGAAGTCCACCTGCCCCTCCCAGCGTGACGGGTCGGCGGCCAGTTCGTCGACCAGGTCGCGCAGCTCGCGCCGGTCGAGGGCGCGGGCGGGCAGGGCCTCGTAGCTCATCGTCGGCCTCCCGGGAGGCGGCAGCGCCCGCTGCCCTGAGACTTGTTCACGTTCACTTGCGCGACTCCTTCCGGTTCAGCAGGCGGTTGGGATTGGCGACCGCGATGGCGTGCCGTGCGGCGTCGCCGAGCGCGGGGTCCGGTGCGGTGGCGTACGGCTGGTCCGAGCCGTTGACCACGACGTCGATGCCGAGTTCGCGGATGACCGCGTCGATGGCGCGGGGGCCGTACGAGGAGGTCTCCAGGAACATCTCCGAGTCCACCTGGCCGCGGCTCTCCCCGCCCCTGTTGATCAGCCGCTCCGAGTGGAGGGGGGCCAGCCCGGCCAGCAGCGCGAAGCAGACCCGCAGATCCGGGTGGCGCGGGCGGCCGAACGCGGCGAAGGCGTACCAGGAGGCGTGCATCTGCTGGACGTACGGCACGACGGCGGGCCACCAGCCGGGGCCCTCGGGCTCGTCCGCGGGACCGGGGTGCACGAAGAGCGGCAGGCCGCGCTCGGCGAGCACGTCGAGCAGCGGCGCGACCCTCGCGAGACCGGCCTGGTCCCGCACGGCGGTCGCGGGCAGCTGGAGCCCGGCGAGTCCCTGGTCGAGGGCCTTGGCGAGCCTGGCGGGGTCGATGTCGGCGAGGCTGGTCGCCGCCCACCCGCCGAACGGCTCGGGCAGGCCGAGGACGTCCTCGTGGTAGGCGTCGATGATCGGCCAGGCGTCCTCGGGCGGCAGCGACTCGATGCCGAGCGGGCTGGACAGCGAGACCAGCGCCAGCTCCAGATCCTCGTTGAGCGCCAGGCGGCCCGCGAGGTCGTGGTCGGCGGGGTCGACCTCGTAGGCGGGCTCACCGTCCAGGTGCAGGGTCCAGCCGTCCAGGCGGGGCGGAGCGGCACGGCGCCGCAGCGCGTCCACGAACGCGGGCGCCCAGAGGTGCTGGTGCACGTCGACGGTCATATTCCCCCCTCCCTTTCGAGGTATTCCCTACCTAGAATATAGGTAACGGGTCTGACCTTACTACGTCCCAGAGTGACGCGGTTCAGTGAACCGTTTCAGTGAACCGCTTCACCTTATAGGAGTCAATGTCCTAAACCGTCCTTATCTGGTAGAGACCCCTGTTCTAACGGAGGTTGAGGCATAGGGTGGACAGGTGCCCCAGCCACGGAAAAGAGCGACGATACGTGAGGTGGCGAAGGCCACCGGTCTCTCCCCGGCCTCGGTTTCCTATGCCCTGCGGGGCATGCAGGTGTCGGAGGAGACCATCGAGCGGGTGCGGCGCGTCGCCGCCGAGCTCGGCTACGAGGCAGACCCCATCGCCCGCGCGCTCGCCAGCGGCAGGACCGGGATGATCGGCCTGCTCTGCGGCTCCCTGGAGGACCTCTGGCAGCAGGCCCTGGCCGTCGGCATCGGCAGGGCCCTCAAGGACAACGACCGCTACGCGCTGATCCTGGACGCCGCGGGCGACCCAGTGCGCGAGCGGACCCTGGCCAGGCAACTCCGCGACCAACGGGTCGACGCCCTCATCGTGCAGCCGGTCGATCCGGCGGCGGCGCTCTGGGCCGAGCTGTGCGAGAGCCTGCCGGTGGTCTCGATCGGCGACGGGCTGGCGGGGGCGCGCACGGCGGGAGAGGTCGTGTTCGACAACCGCGCCGGTGTCACCCTGGCCCTGGAGCATCTGCGCGACCGGGGCCACCGGCGCGTCGCCGTCCTCACCCCGACCAGGGCCAGCACCCCCGACCGCCCGGCCGACGTGCACGTGCTGGCCGAGGCGGGGCGGCTCGGGCTGGACATCGACGTGGTCACCGCGCCCCAGGCGCTCACGGCCGCGACGAGGGTCGCCGACGCGATGCTGGCGGGTGGGCACCGGGCGTTCTTCTGCTTCGCCGACTCGATCGCCTACGGGGTCTACGCGGCGTCCGCGGAGCGGGGCCTGCGCATCCCCCTCGACGTGTCCGTGATGGGCTACGACGACCACCCGATGTCGGGTCTGCTCACTCCCGGGCTGACCACGGTCGACTGGGACATCGACGGGATCGTCCGCGCGGCCGTCCGCACCGTCGTGGCCGCCGCGGACGGCAACACCCGCCGCCGCCGCATCGTCCAGGCCCCCGAGCTCAGGGAGCGCGGCTCCGTCGGCTGACTCCGCCCGCGTCGGCCGTCCCGGACGCGGCCCGCGCCGGCCGTCCCGGACGCGCGAAAGGGCCCGGCGTCGAGCGGCCGTCACCGCCGCTCGACGCCGGGCC
>NZ_BSEV01000040.1 GCF_027922005.1 Streptosporangium carneum
GCAGTTGTTGTTGACGGTTTCTGCACCGCCTGGCGGTGGGTGTGACGTGGGCGCCCTCGGACGGCGGGACCTGCTGTCTCTGTCCTCACCGTGCGGGCGGCCGGTCATGACCGTGCCGCGGTCCGCCCGCACGAACGCCCGGGCGTTCGTGGTGGTTCCCTCAGGAACCGAAAAGCCGCCCCCGCCCGAAATACCGTGATCCGCTCGCCGCTTGATCCTGCGATCCGGGGTCGCGCCGAGGGTGAACCGCTGACCCGGGCTGCGCGATCGCGCCGCGCTGGTGCCGGGGTTCGCGCTGATGGGCCGCCTCTTGGAGCTGGCCGCGCTCGAAGGCTTGAGGTGGGCTCGAATTCCAAGCCTCAAGCCCGGAATCGCCTATATTTCCAGCGACAATCAACTCGCTGTTCAGAGGAGTCTTGACTGTCGTAAGTGCTTCACCTCTTGCCTCTGCTGCCTCAAGGCCGAACACGGCCGATGCCCGGTTAAGCAAATGTCCTAGAGTCACCCAGTCGTCAAGTCCCTCATCCAGAACTTCCGTCACCAGCACCAGGGTTTCCTCTTTCAATCGACATGCACCTTAAATGGGTTCCACTGGAAAGGCGAATGTCAATTTCAGCACCTCCGGACTCAGATGCTGTGCGCCATTGAACTTCGATGCCATCTGACAACTTAAATCGCTCAGGAATCTTTGGTCCGCAGCCAGGCAAGGATTCTGCTCCCTCGGTCCGTTTTCGGAAAGATCTCTCAAGTCACTTTCTGAATCCACCATGCGAACACGGCTCCGCCTTCCAGGGGTCAGATTGGCGAATTCGTCAGCGAAGCTTCCCCGTCCGCATGCGCTGGAATTATGAACCAGGGCGGCGGTGTCGCCAAGGACTACATGGTAAGTGTGCAGATTCGCCACTGTCAGGTTGTGGACGCGTTGGTCGGCGGCTTTCCATCACGCGACATCAACAGTCCCGGCTACTCCCCCATGGGCGGCGCCGTCTCGGCCGCCAGCAGGCCATCGCCGTTTTCCCGCACGTCGAGCGCGAGGACCGCGGCGCCGGTCCTGGTGTTGCCGTTCGCCCGGAAGGTCAGCGTCGAACGGTCGGCCCAGTGCATGCCGATCGGGCCCCGCACGACGCCTCCCCGTGAGCTGTGACTTCCGGGAGCCGACCATTCACGGGCCGGCCCAGGCACGCCGACCACGGTTCTGGCCACCTCAAGACCTCCCCGGCTCCGGGCAGGAGACGGGTGTAGGCGATCCGCTCATCCGGGGAGACGGCCAGGTCCCGCATGACGCCGTCGAGGTCGCCCCCGGGCACCGTGGCTCGCCGGTGGACCTTCGGCCGGCCGGAGCCACGTATGGCGACCGCCCAGACCAGCAAAGCCAGCAGCACCGGCACGGCGGTGGACAGCAGACTTCCGGCCTTCCATGACCACCGCTCCAGCTCCTGTCTCCACTCGGGAGTCTCCAGGTATGGACCGAAGGAGAAGCAGCTGACGGTCTCCACCTCGACCACGCCGGACGATTACACCTCCATCGGCTCCGGCGAAGGCAACTCGCTCCAGAAGTGCCCGAGAACGTCCCTGATGGCCTCGCGCAGGGCGTAGGCGGTCATGGGCTGCAGGTTGAGGGCTCCCAGGACGGCCGTCTCGGTGTGGCTCCGACGTGCCACCGATCCCTCCTTGTATCTGGCAGATATTTCTATTAGAAATTAGCTCATGGAAACGACCCGCATCCGGGAGATCGACGCCATCCGCGCCTTCGCGCTCTTAGGCATCCTGCTCGGCAGCATCGCCTATCTGTCCGACCCCGCCCACGTGGCGATCGGCGCCTTGCCCCCGACCGACGACCCGGTCGCCTTCGTGGTGAACGCCCTGGTCTTCAGCAAGTTCTACGTGATCTTCGCGTTCCTGTTCGGCTACTCCTTCACCCTGCAGATGCGCTCGTGGGGCGAAGGCCGGGTCCGGGGCCGGATGCTCCGCCGCTGCCTGGGCCTGTTCGCGCTCGGGGTGCTGCACGGGTTCTTCCTGTGGTTCGGCGACATCCTCACGCTGTACGCCGTACTCGGCGTGATCCTGTTGCTGACGCGCAGCGTCAAGCCGCGGACCGCCGTCATCGCCGGCTCCTGCCTCGTCGGCCTCGTCGGCCTGTTCTGGGCAGGCCTGGGGTGGCTCTCCACCCTCGCCCCGGCCAACCCGATCCCCGCCGCCGACCCCGCCGCCGGAGCGCGCGCCCTCCGGCTGGTGACCGACGGCCCCCTCGGCTTCCTCACCTTCCAGGCCGAGATCTACCCGCCGTCCGCCCTGTTCGTGTGGGGCTTCCAGGGACCGGTCGCACTGGCGATGTTCCTGTTCGGACTGGCGGCGGGCAAAACCGGGCTGCTGGAGCGGCCGGAACTCCGGCAGCTCCTGGTGGCGCGCGCCCAGGTGATCGGCTTCCTGGTGGGTCTGCCCGGCGTGCTCTTCTTGGCCTGGACCTCCGGCCGTTCCGACGAGGTCGCCCTGTACGGCCTGGCCGTCAACACGGTGACCTCGCCCTTCCTGGCGGCGGCCTTCGTCGCCACCCTGCTGCGGGTGCTGCGACGGTTCCCCGCGGTCACCGACGTCCTCAGCCCGGCGGGCCGGATGGCCGCCTCCAACTACATCGGCCAGTCCGTACTGATCGCCCTGCTCTTCACCGGCTACGGCCTCGGTCTGGCCGGTCAGCTCGCGCCCCCGGCGGTGATGGGCGCGGCTGTCGTGATCTACGTGGTCCTGCTCGGACTGAGTTCCTGGTGGATGCGGTCCCACCGTCACGGCCCGATCGAGTACGGCCTGCGGATGGTGACCCAGGGCACCAGGAGACCGGTCAGCCGACACTTCTCCGCAGAGCCCCTGCGACACCGCTGAGCCACGGCGGCATCGGCGGCGCCACCCACGGCCGCTGGGCCGACGGCTCCCCCACGGGGGCCGGCTACATCCGCCAGGCCGACAGACAGAACGACAGCCTCTGCACGCACGTGGTGCTCCAGGGGTCAGGTCGAAGTCAACCTCAAGTAGCCTGACCACACTAGATCAACTTTACCCATCCAAATGGGACAAGCCCGTTGCCGTCAATGTGTGAAGGTGACACCGATGTTGGACTACGGCCTTGACATGTCCGGTGTAGAGCGCGACCTTGCTCTGCCCGACCTGGTAGCCGAAGGAGATGAGCTTGACGCCCTGGTGTCAGCGCAGAGCGACTGGTCCAGACCCACGCCGGCAGCGGGGTGGACGATCGCCCACCAGATCGCTCATCTGGCTTCAGCAGATGCGAACGTTCTCATCGCCATACGAACCCCGGATGCGTTCGACGCTGTACTGAAGCAGGCCGAAGCCGCAGGCGGCCAATACGCTGATCTCGACGCCGCCGCGGGAGCGGCCAAACCGCGATCAGCACTGCTGGAGCAATGGCGCGCCAGCCGAACCGAGGTGGCAGCGGCGCTACGTGACGTTCCGCTGGACCATGGGTTTCCGTGGTACGGCTCGCAGTTGACCGCAGCGCTCATGGTGCCGCTTCGCCTGATGGAAACGTGGGCTCACGGGCAGGACGTTTTCGACGCACTGGGTGTCTCGCACCGTCCGACGGGCCGGCTTCGGCATGTGGCCTCGCTAGGGGTGGTAGGACGAGAACTGTCGTTCCATGCCGCCCAGTTGCCTGCTCCGGCAGAGCCGTTCCGTGTCGAGCTGACTGGTCCCGACGGCCGAACCTGGGCATGGGGGCCGGAAGATGCCGTGCAACGGGTTCAGGGCAGTGCCCTCGACTTCTGCCTTCGAGTCACCCGACGCAGGTCCCGAGCCGAGACCGACCTCACGGCGGTCGGCGAGGACGCGCAGAAGTGGCTCGACGTTGCTCGCGTCTTCCTCTGAAGAGGCAGGCAGTGATCTGCCGATCGGGTTCCTCGACAACGCCTTCTACGATTCCACCATGCCACCAGCCCTGTGTGTTCACCTCGGAAGGCGACGACTCTCAGGATGACGCTCCGTAGCGGGTGGCGATCGCGGTGGCGCGGTTGCGCAGGGAGTCGCGCAACCACTGCGGGGCCAGGGCTTCCGCGTTCGTGGTGAGCTGCCACAGCGCCCATTCGGCGTGCCTCGGATCCTGGAAGGTCACCTCCAGCCGCAGCCAGCCGTCTGATTCGGCTTCCTCGGCGCGGACGGTCAGCGCGGTGCTCACCAGGTCCTCCCGCCGCGCCGGGTCCACCCGTACCACCACGGTGACCTGGTCGCCGCCGGTCCGAAACCGCGTGCTGCGTTCCTGCCAGGCCCGGTCCAGATCGACCTGGTCTGGTCGCTGTGCGGGTTCGGCGAGTTCCTTGGCGGCCAGGAGCCGGGACAGCCGGTAGGTGCGGTCCGCGCCGGACCTCGTGGCCAGCAAGTAGCCCCGGTCGCGTACGGTGACCAGGCCGATCGGGTCCACCGTGCGCCACTTCGGGGCCTGGTCCACGGCCGCGTAGTGGATCTGCAGCTTGCGTCCGGCGAACACCGCGCGCAGGACCTCGGCCGCTATGGCGTCAGGCACCTCCTCATCGACCAGCCGACGTGAGAGGAGGTCGGTCTCCGGGTCGATGAGCAATCGCTCGGCCGCGCCGGCCGCGGTGTCCCGATAACTTTCGGGTAGCGCGTCAACCACCTTGAGCATCGCCGAAGCGAGCGCCGAACCGAGGCCGAATGCCTGCGCGCCGCGCCGCGATCCGGCGACCAGCAGGGCGAGGGCCTCGTCGGAGTTCAGTCCGGTGAGCTCGGTCCGGAAACCGGGCAACAACGCGAACCCGCCGTGCCTGCCGCGTTCGGCGTAGACCGGGACGCCGGCTGCGGACAGCGCCTCGATGTCGCGCAGCACGGTGCGGGTGGACACCTCCAGCTCGCGGGCCAGCGCAGCCGCGGACAGCCGGCCGTGCTGGCGCAGCAGCAGCACCAGCGAGACCAACCGGTCGGCGCGCATGCGAGAACTCTAACGAAATACACGACACAGGATGTCGTGATTCGTTGGGAGGCTCATCAACGCGACCGAAGAGGTGGCGGCTATCGAACCGGTCGACGTACGTGATGTCGACGAATCGAATGGAGCTGATGTGGCGATGGAGCGAACGGCGATCAACCCGTGGGCGTGGTCGACGGAGCTGGGGTACAACCAGGGTGAGATCGTCTCCGGGCACACCCGGACCCTGTACTGCGCCGGGCAGACCGCGATGAGCGGTGACGGCAAGCCCCAGCATGCCGGTGACATGGCGGCGCAGTTGGCGCTGAGCCTCGACAATCTGGAGGCCGTGCTCGGCGAGGCCGGCATGTCCCTCACGAGCCTCGTCCGGCTCAACGTCTACACCACCGACGTCGATCTGCTCTTCCAGCACTACGGCGTGCTGGCGTCGCGGTTGGGCGCCGCCGGGGTGGCGCCGTCCACCACGATGCTCGGGGTGACACGGCTGGCGATTCCCGACCTGATGGTCGAGCTTGAGGGGACCGCCGTCGCGTGATGCGACCCGTGCCGCCTCCGGCAGGGCTGCCGGAGGCGGCACGAGTGGTAGGCAGGTGGATGATTTCCGGTGCTCAGAACGGCGGCGATCGGCGTCTGCGGCTTCGGCGGCGAGTCCTTCCTGCACGACCGCGGCAGGCGGACGTTCGTCCGCTGCTCGACGTACGCCAGTGCCGCGGTGCTCGCGGGTCCGAGTACGCCTGGGCGAACTCACGCCGGCTGGTCGCCCAGGCCGGCGATACGCGGTGAGAACCGGTAGCCGCGGACGGCGAACAGGCCGACAGCGGGCGCCGCCCTCGCACAGTCGTCCCCCTGACGTCAGGGAAGGTCCTGATGAGGTCCATGCGCGAACCACACGGTGACGGACAAACCGCCTTCGGGGCGTGCGCTGGCGGTGAGGTTGGCATGGTGAGCTTGCGTGACGGCGTGGACGATGGCGAGGCCGAGGCCGTAGCCGTCGCGGTGGCCGTGACGATCAGGCGCCAGTTTCTGGAAGGGTTGAAAGAGGCGCTGGATCTGGTTGCCGGGGATGGCTGGCCCGCTGTTGGTGACCGTAAGGGCCACCTGCGTGCCGGAGGTCTGCGTGGTGACCTTTACGTGCCCGTCTGCATGGTTGTGGCGGATGGCGTTGTCGACGAGGTTGGCGACGAGGCTTTCGATCAGTCCCGGGTCCCCGGCCGTCACTGCGGGCGTCAGGTGTTCGGCGAGGTCAATGCCCGCCTCCGTCGCCTGGCCGCGGCGGGAGGCGAGCACTCCTTCGACGACGTGGGCGAGATCGAGGGCGTCCCAGCGGGTGACGCCGCGCTCGCTGGTGGCCAGGGCGAGCAGTGCTCGGACGAGCCGCTCCTGGTGTTCCCCCAGAGCGAGGGCGTCCTGGCAGACCGAGCGCAGGGTGTCGGTGTCGGCGTCGGGGTCGGCGAGAGCGACTTCAAGAAGGGTCCGCAGCCCGGCGAGAGGGGTGCGCAGCTCGTGGGAGGCATTGGCGACGAAGTGGCGTTGGGCGTCGAAGGAGGCTTGCAGGCGGGCGAACAGGTCGTCGAGGGTGTGGCCGAGCTCGGTCAGCTCGTCCGTGGGCTCGCCGAGGTCAAGGCGCCGGTGGAGGTTTCCGGCGGAGATGATTTTGGCGGTGGCGGTGATGGCGCGCAGCGGGTGCAGGAACCGGCCTGCGACGTACCAGCCGAGAGCCAGGGCGACGGGAATCAGAACGACCAGGGCGACGGCGGATCCCATGAGGAGTTGGGGCGGGCTGATCCCGGGCCCGGGTTCGGTGATCGCGCCCGATGAGGGGCGGCCTTTGGGAGTGGCCGCGTGGATGCTGACGAGCGGGACGGAGACGAAGACGACAACGAAGACCCCGGCGGCGTAGATGCCCGCCGCGTAGGCGAGCGCGAGTCGCGTCTGCAGGGACCTTCTGGCGGGCGTCTGGAGGGTCATGACGATCCGATGCGGTAGCCGCCTTCGCGGATGGTCTCGATCACGGGAGGGTCACCAAGCTTGGCCCGTAACCGGTACATGGTGTGCTTGACGGCGCTGCTGAACGGGTCTGCGGCCTCGTCCCAGACGCGTTCGAGCAGTTCCTCGGCGGAGATGACCAGACCGGGTACGGCGAGCAGGCATTCGAGCAGGGCGAACTCCCTGGGGCTCAGGTCGAGGCGCCGACCGGCCCGGGACGCGATACGGCGGGCCGGATCGAGGGTGATGTCCCCGTATGCCAGGGCGGGCGGTAGCGGCGGGGTGGCGCGGCGGGCCAGGGCACGGACGCGGGCGACCAGTTCGGCGAACGCGAACGGCTTGGGCAGGTAGTCGTCGGCGCCGAGGCTCAGCCCGTCGACGCGGTCCCTGATCGTGCCGGAGGCGGTGAGCATCAGTACGCGGGTCTCGCAGCGGCCTTGGGCGAGTCGCCGGCAGATCTCGTCCCCGTGGACGCCGGGCAGGTCGCGGTCGAGGATCACCACGTCGTAGCGGGTGACGGCCAGGCGCTCGAGGGCGGCGGTTCCGTCCAGGACGACGTCGACGGCCATGCCCTCGCGGCGCAGCCCGGTTCCGATGGAGCGGGCGAGGACCTCGAAGTCCTCGACGACGAGGACCCTCACCGCCGCTCACCGCCGGCCGTCGTGCGGGCGGGGCGGCCGGGTTCAGGTGCCATGTCCCCACGATGCCAGATCCCCGGTCGCAGCCCGGTCGCAGCGGCCGCGACCCGGCTGGAACCGGGCACCCCGTACAACCGTCGGCATGAATCCATTCACGCCGCACCGATCCAGCCAACGGGCCGGGCGGAACGGCTTCCCCCAGGTGCTGCACGCGGAGTGGACCACGTTCCGCACCGCGCGCGGCTGGGTGCTCGCCATGGCGGCTTCCGTGCTGGTCACCGTGTCGCTCGGACTGCTGATCGCCGGGGGCGTCCGCAGCACCTGCGTGACCGGGAAGGGCGAGGGCCCCTGCCCCGCGCCTTTGCTGGGACCCGAGGGCACAGCGGTCAGGGACAAGTACTACTTCGTGCACCAGCCGCTCAAGGGGAACGGCAGCATCACCGCCCGTGTGTCGGACATGACCGGGCAGATCCGGCTGCCGGACGCCGTACCCGGGGTGCGCAACGTCGCGGAGGGGGTCGTGCCGTGGGCGAAGGCCGGGCTCCTCGTCAGGCAGAGCCTCAAGCAGGGCACACCGTATGCCGCCGTCATGCTCACCGGCTATCACGGCGTGCGGATGCAGCACAACTACATCCACGACGTGGCCGGCGGTCCTCACGACGGCCCGCAGTGGCTGCGACTGACCAGGTCGGGCGACACCGTCAGCGGCCACGAGTCGGACGACGGCAGGACGTGGACCGAGGTCGGCACGGTCAGGCTGACCGGGCTGCCGGAGACGGTCGAGATCGGGCTGTTCGCCACCTCGCCAGGCGCGCTGTGGGATATGGCGAGAGCCTTCTCCCAGGTCACCGCCACCTTCGACCAGATCAACCTGCAGGGTGCGAACGGTTCGTGGCGCCGCGACGACGTCGGCGTCGGCATGAAGTCCGACGGTAAGACCCCGCATCACCCGGGCGGGGTCGTCGAGTCCGGCGACAAGCTCATCGTGACCGGGGGCGGCGACATCGGGCCCGCCACGATGGAGGGCGGTCTGCGCGCCGACCTCATGCTGACCGGCGGGGCCGTGGGGCTGATCCCGGTGCTCGTGGCGGCGGTCACGTTCTTCACAACGGAACACCGGCCCGGGCTGGTCAGGACCGGTCCGCCCGCCGGGCCGCACCCGGTGCGGCTGCTGGCGGCCAAGGCGGCGGTGGTCGGCGCGGTCGCGTTCGCGGCGGGGCTGACGGCCTCGGGGATCGTGGTCTCTGTCGGCCTGGCGATGGCGCGTGCCAATCAGAACCCGATCCAGCCGATCACCCTGGGGACCGAGCTCCGGGTGATCGTCGGCTACGCGGTGCTCGCCGCGGTCGCCGCCGTGCTGGCTCTGGGCCTCGCCGCGCTGGTCAGGCGGGGCATCGCCGCCATCGGGCTGGCCGTCGCGCTGGTCGTCGTGCCCTGTCTGCTGGCGACTGCGGGTCTGGCGACATGGCTGCTGATGATCACCCCTGCCGCCGGGTTCGCGATCACGCAGAGCGTCCCCGTGTTCGCGCATGTGGACGTCGGTCCGTCACTGCTTGAAGGCCATTATCCGCTCCCGCCATGGGCGGGTTTGGCCGTGACCTGCGGATATGCCGCCGTTGCCCTCGGGGCGGCGATAGCCGTACAGCGTGGAAAGGGGCGTCGGGCGGAGCCGCTTCCCGCCGCCGAGTGAGAACGCCCTCGCAGAGGAGCTCGTCACAGTTTCTCTGAGCTGCGGTGATGTCCCGCAAACCGGAGCCGGTGGCGGTCGACCGGCTGGGTCGGCGGTCCGGAATCGTGGTCGCCGACCAGCTCACTCCGTCACGGGCAGGCACTCGGCGAGCAGGTCGACGACGTCGCGCCAGGCTCGCTGCGCGTGCCGTGGGTGGTAGCCGACGCCAGGGAGCACGGTCTGGTCGACCGGCGGGTGGTGGAAGGCGTGCAGGGCGCCGCCGTAGACCACGAGGCGCCAGTCGACGCCCGCGGCCTGCATCTCGGCGGTGAACGCGTCCCGTTGCGCGGGCGGCATGATCGGGTCTTCCGACCCGACCCCAGCCCACACCGGGCAGCGAATGCGCGCCGCCTCGCCCGGTCGGCCCGTGGTCAGCGCGTTGACTGTCCCGATCGCGCGCAGGTCGACGCCGTCGCGCCCAAGCTCCAGCACGATCGCGCCCCCGGTGCCGTAGCCGACGGCGGCGATCCGGTCGGGGTCGGTCCGCGGTTCGGCGCGCAACACGTCGAGCGCCGCGTGGCCGATGCCCCGCATCCGGTCGGGGTCGGCGAGCAGGGGGGTCGTGTGGGCCAGCATCTCCTCGGGGTCGGTGAACCAGCGCCCGCCGTTGATGTCGAAGGCCAGTGCCACGTACCCCAGCTCAGCCAGGGTGTCGGCCCGGCGGCGCTGGAAGTCGTTCAGCCCCGGCCCCTCGGGCCCGATCAGGACCGCGGGCCGACGGCCGGCACCGGCCGGGAGCGCGAGGTGCCCGATCATCGTCAGGCCGTCGGCCGGGTACTCGACCGTGCGCGTTGTGACCGTCGTCATGAGACTGGACTGTAGTGATCGTCGAGCCCGGCCGGGCCGGTGTTCACCGCCGGCGGAACAGCGCGGGTGTGCCTCTGAAATGCGGCGACGGCTCATGGCGGCTTCGCACCTGGTGCTCGGCGGCGGCGTTGTCGCCGTTGTCGCGCGGAAGGCCCGGTCCCTCCGGCCTGTCCCCCGGAACGGCCAAGCCGTAGTCTGAACGATGATCTCCAGGGACCGGCCGGTGAGGCGTTCTCGTGGTCTCAGGCGGCCGGAAATCTCCGAAAGGCGTGTCGTGAAGAAAAGCGTAACCGTCGTTCTCACGAACATCCTGCTCGCGACTCTCTTCACCGCGGCACCCGCGGCACAGGCGACCACGGCCCGAGCCGTGCATGACTGCACCGTCCCGGAATACTCGAACTTCAGCGAGCTCGCCGGGTGTGAGACCGAGAACGTGGACTACCGCCGGATCAAGCGCACCCCGGCCGGCGCCACGGTGGCCCACATCGCGATCCACGGCGGATCCATCGAGGCGCCCACCACACAGCTGGCCGACTACGCCGCGGGCGCCACCAACGCCTTCTACTCCTTCGAAGGGATCAAGTCCTCGGGTAACAGCAAACTGCACATCACCTCCACCGCGTTCGATGAGCCCCGCGGGGTCGGGGTGGTGACGAACAGCGACCACACGGTCTCCTGGCACGGCACGTCCGGCACCACGGCGACGACCTATGTCGGGGGCCGGGACACCGCCGCGATCGCACGGGTCAGGGCGGAACTGATCGCCGAGGGATTCCACGTCACCGAGCCGGTGCCCCCGGACCTCAACGGCAACAGCACGGCCAACATCGTCAACAGGAACAGCCGCGGCATGGGCGTGCAGTTGGAGATCACCCGCGCTCAGCGGGAGGCGTTCTTCTCCGGCGGCACCCTGACCCGCTCCTGGATCGAGGACCCGGCCAACCGCACGCTCGACTTCTACCGTTACGTGACGGCCGTCAACCGCGCACTGCTCTGAGCCCCCCCGCCGTCTCCTGCCTCCTCCGACCTCGGCTGGGCGCTTTTCCAGGTCACGGCTCCCGCTACGCCCCGGCCGTCGCCACAGCCCCTCGCGCGCCCGCGCGTAGGGCCCCGCCGAAGACGACTTCACCGCCTGGGCGGACGCGCGGGCGTGGAACCTGATCGGTGACGGTTTCCGACGGAGGTGTTCTCAGCGGCAGCCGGCTGGTCCCGCTCAGCTGAACAGCGACAGGCCGATGCCCGATTCATCCCGGTTTATCCGTTGAGCACAGAGTGCGCGGCATGGCGCTGCGACTTGTTCAGGTGAATTTCAGAGCTCTGGACGACTCGGCGCTCGGCCGGTTCTGGGCGGAGGCGCTCGGCTGGGGTGTTTCCAGCCAGGGACCCGGTGTGACCAACGTCGAGCCCGTGGGCTTCGTGAGGGTGTCGTAGGGCTGCCGTATCCATATCCGGAATGACGGGCCTGGCCTATATGGTCCCGGCATGAACTCCACTTCTGTGAATATTTCGGGCCCGTGGCGAGAACAGCTGACCGGTGCCTTTGAGATCCTGCTCGGCCGTCCGCTGGCGAGTTTCGACGCCGACGCCGTCTATGCGACGTTCTTCGGCGGCAACCTCATCAACGAGCTCGGCTTCGCGCAGGACACCGCCTGGGTGAACCCGGCCGCCCTCCGCGGCGCCGAGCCGGTCGTCTGGGACTGCCCGATCTTCGACCTGGCCGAGCCACTGCTGGAGTTCGACGCGAGCCGGTCGGTCTTCGAGTTCGACAAGGCCGGGCTGCCGCCGGAGTTCGAGGCGGATCTCGCGGCGGTGTGCTTCACGGGCCGGCTCGTCCTGGGTGGCGACCTGGCTCCCCTGCTGGCGCGGCACGACCTCGCCGCGTCCGATCTGCGCGGCACCTGGACCGTCTGCTACCCGCGGCTGGTCTCGGACGGCACGCTCTTCGACGCGATGCGGGTCGCCACCGCGCTCGGCACGGGCCCCGAAAGCATCCTTCCCCTCGAGGCGGAGGCGGCCGAGGAGTGGCAGGAGGCGCTGGCCGATCTCACGCCGCCCGAGCTGTTCGCCCACCTGAGTTTCTTCTGCACCGAAGGCGAGGAGGGGCTGATGTACCTGCGGACCGAGCGGTCGGGCGGCGACCTGCTCGCCGCCGCGGGCTGCACGCTGATCGCCAACTGGGAGGAGGGCCAGAGCCAGGTCGAGTTCGCGGTCGTCCAGGTCGGCGAGCTCTTGGCAGGACCGCGCCCGTCCTGAAGAACACACGGCGAGCCGGGAGCGGCGGACCCGTCAGGGCCGGACGGCAGACGGCGCGAGGCCGTCTGCCGTCGACGCCGCGGCGGGCGTGACCGAGCCTGGCCGGCTGAGGACGGTGGCCGAGCGCTTCGGCCGCCCGGGTCGGCAGGTCGGTCAGTCCAAGGCCGGAGAGCGTTGACTCTGTCAGGTCAGCCTTCGGCGGCCCGTTTCCGCCGTATTCCGGTGGCGTCTCCCGTAGGTCGGCAGCGGGTTCGTTGGATTTTCCGCGATTGCTGCCGGCCTCCCGGAAGCGACCGTCGGAGGCGGCCGTCACGCCCCGGGAAGGGCCGGCGGTCCGGCGGGCACCGGGGCGGGGGAACCGTCGGGCGTCAGACGCCAGTAGCCGTACGGGTTGTAGAAGAAGCTCTCCTCGTCGTCGTCACACGGATGCCTCCTCAGCACCCATCGCGGGCCGTCGGCAGAGAGCCGGAACCCCTCGCCGTCGAAGATCATCAGTGCTCGGTCCTCGGTCAGCAGATAGAGCGCCAGGTTGTCCATCAGCTCCACGGCGTCGCCGATCTGCCGCCCGGACGGCCGTCGCGGGTCCGGCCAGTCGGCCTCGAGCTCCACGTCGGGCGCGCCCAGCAGGTGCATGCCGCAGCTGCGGAGCAGGTTCGCGGAGGAGATCGGCCGCTTGACCCAGGCGTCGAACAGGACGACGGCCAGCTCCATCCAGTCCGTCGCCTCGGCCGCCCGATCCGCCAGGAAGAGCCACCGGTCCCGGCCGTGCGTCAGGCCGCTGCTCTCGGTCTTCACGGCCGTGGCGCCGGAGCGCAGCAGCGCGCCCGCCACCGCCAGCGTCCGCCGCGAGATGTCGAGCACCTCGCTCCACGCCCCTCCGGGCAGCTTGTAGCCGTGCTCCTCCCCGATCATCACGTGCCGCCGCGGATTGAACCCGAGGTGCTGCGGCATCGGCGGCGAGAGCACGTACACCACCGAGTCGTGCCTGCGCACGGCCTCCTCGTCGGACTCGGCGAAGGAGCCGTCCGTCAGGCAGGCCGCGAACGCCCTGGACATCCGAGGATCGTGGACCGACAGAAAGGCGTCGCGGTCGACGACGAAGCCGGGCCCGCCTGCCCTGGCGACGACCTCCTCCACCGTGCGCAGGTCCAGGCCGGAGCCGAGCGCGCAGAGCGCGTGCCGCGGGAGTACGTCGTAATTCTGCTCGAACATGTGCAGGACCGTACAAGGAGCGCCTCACCTTGGGATCACCCGCGAGGATGACTGAGTCGCCCACCGCCGCGATCCGGCGGCGCGACCGTTCGCCGGGGCCTTGAGCTTCGCCGGAATCCAGGGCCGGCCGAGACGCCCGCGGAGGCGGCCAACGGTCGATCACAGGACGGACAGGGAAGACCGCCCGCTCAGGACAAGACTCTGAGGCGGGCGGCCTGCTCCTCCTGGACTCTTCGAGCGGTACGCAGGAAATCGAGGATGACGGCCAGTCCGTCCGGCCCGTACTCCTGCAGAGCCTGGGCGCCCGCCGGGCTGAGCTTCAGCGCGAGGCTGACCTGGCCTGCGGGCACCGGGCCGTCGGCCAGCACCACGTCGAGGCAGCGCAGGTCGGTGCGTGTTGAGGCCAAGCCGGATCCACCCCCGGCACGCGAACCGGCGACACCGCCCAGATCGAAAGGCTCTTCGCCGACTTCCCGGCGGCCTGGACGGCGGGCGACGCCCAGGCGTTCGGCGCGCTGTTCACCGACGACTCCGACTACGTCTCCTACGACGGCACCATCGCCCGCGGCCGCCGCACCCACCAGCACAACCACGACAAGCTCTTCCGCGGCGTCCTGGCCAGCGCTGATGGCGCGCGTCGCCCGCCGCCGCCGCACCCACCAGCACAACCACGACAAGCTCTTCCACGGCGTCCTGGCCAGCGCTGATGGCGCGCGTCGCCCGCCGAGCCGGCATCGGCCGGCGCTGACCCCGCGGCTCGGCGTCGCCGTCAGGGTGCGGGGCGGGCACCGTGTCCAGAGGCTTGGTCCATGGCCCGGGCTCGCCTTCGTGATCTCCCACGTGGTCTTCCTTCCTGGGCCAGGTCCGAGTGGACCGAGACCGTCACCAGCAGGCCGTCGCGGCGGTCCGGGCCCCACTCCAGATCAGGTACGGGCGGTCAGGCGCTCCCAGTTGCCCGACCCGATCGCGTTCTTCTCCTCCTGGGTGAACGGCGCCTTCTCCAGAAAGGAGCGGGCGACACCCTTGCCGGTGTCGAGGAAGGGGAATCCGCCGGGCCGGGTGCCGAAGGTGTAGGGGTAATCGGTGGAGTACAGCATGCGGTCGGTGCCGACGACCTCCGCCGTCCACCGCAGGTAGCGTTCGCTGACCGTACCGCTGCCCGCTATCCAGAAGTTCTGCCGGAAGTAGTCGGCAAGGGGACGCTCCAGCTTGGCGTTGTGCGCCATGATCCCGGTGTGATCCAGATAGAACAGGACCACTTCGCCCCAGTGTCCGGCGATCACCTGCAACCCGGGATGCCGATCGAACACACCGGAGAAAATCATCCGCAGGTACTGCACGCCAAGGTCGTAGTACCAGCCGAGCCCCGCGGTGGCCAGCCCCGTGCCGACGGCGCCGAGCCCTGAGTAGTACGCCTCCAGGACCGGCCGCAGCGGGGTCTGCGGATGGAAGTGCAGTGGGACCCGCAGTCGCTCGGCGGTTGCGTACAGGTCGTCGAACTCCGGCGCGTCGGCCAGCGTGGTCCCGGTGCGGCCATACAGCATCGCGCCGGGAAAGCCCAGCTGTGTGACTGCCCGCTCCAGCTCCGCGGCGGCTTGTTCGGGGACCGGCGTCGGGATGGCGGCGAATGCCTGAAACCGGTCCGGGCGAGCGGCGACGATCTCGGCGAGGGTGTCGTTGACCTCCCGGGCGACACTGACGGCGTCGGCGTCGGTGAGGTTCTGCACGCCCGGCGTGGCCAGGGACAGCACCGCGACGTCCACACCCTGCTCGTCCATGTCGGCCAGCCGTCCTTCGCCGGTGTCCCGCAGCCGGCGCGCGAACGGCTCGTCCCCGTAGCCGAGCTGCGGAACCTGCGGGATTCCCGCCTTCGCCCAGGCCTCGAGCACCACGGGCAGGACCAGGTGTTCTTCAAGAGCGACGATTCGCATGTTCCGCACCCCTCCTGTTATCAATGGAAGCTCATTTAGGTTAGCGCCGATATTATCGTTGGTACAGACATGGCGGTATCATCGATTCATGAGCGAAGCGCCGATACGGCAACGCGTGATCGAGGCGGCCGCCGACCTGCTGTCCCGCGAGGGGCGAGACGCGGTCACCACTCGCGCGGCCGCGGCCGCGGCCGGAGTGCAGGCTCCGACGATCTACCGTCTGTTCGGCGACAAGGACGGGCTGCTGGAAGCGGTGGCCGAGCACGGCTACGCCGCCTTCCTCGCGGCCAAACACACTGACCGCCATCCGCAGGACCCGGTCGAGGACCTGCGTGCGGGCTGGGACCTGGCCGTCGAGTTCGGGCTGGCCAACCCCGCGCTGTACACGCTCATGTACGGCGAACCGCGACGGGGCACCACGTCGGCCGCCTTCCGCGCCGGCATGGAGATCCTGCTGGGGCGCATCCGCCGCCTCGCCGCGGCCGGGCGGCTCCGCGTCGAGGAGGAGCTCGCGGCCACCCTCATCCACGCCACCGCGCGCGGCGCCGTCCTCACCTGGCTGTCACTGCCCGAACAACGCCGCGATCCGGCCCTGCTCACCGCCATGCGCGAGTCCATGATCGCAGCCGTCACCACCGAGAGGCCCGCCGTGACGGAGTCCGGGCCGGCGGGCGCCGCCCGCGCACTGCGGGCCACCCTGCCCGAGCAGACCACGCTGACCACCGCTGAACAGCATCTGCTCACCGAATGGCTGGACCGCCTGGCCGCCGGTCAGGCCGCCCCTGCCCGGGTGCCACCGGAATACGGCGGAAACGGGCCGCAAGCTTGATCACCGGTCATTAAGATCTGAGGGTTCGCGCTGATTGATGACGGTTTCCGGGACTTCGGATGGCGTCGATCGACCGGACCGCCTACCCGAGGTTCGCGCGGGCTGTGTCCGCTCGGGAGCCGGCGGAGGTGTTCACCCCATCGCCGGCTGAGGCGGAGTGGACGCGCGGCAAAACGCAGGACGATCAGCATCCGCCGGCGCTGCTGGTGCGGTTGAAGGCCTACCAGCGGCTTGGGTACTTCCCGAAGCTCGCGGACGTCCCGCCGGTGGTGGCCGAGCACACCCGTGGCGTGATCGGGTTGACAGAGCAGATCGTCCTGACCGACGTCGCGGAGCGGTCGGCCAAGCGGCATCGGAGCTTCCGCCCGCCTTCATCGCCGGCCTGACCGTCCTCGCCGCCGCGATCTCGATCGCGACAGGCGGGGCCGTCAAAGCTCGCCGAACGCGACGCAGGACCTGGCGGCGCTGCCGATGCCGGGGCAGGAATTCCGGGGTGGTGATGAACATCGGGCAGCTCAGGCAGGCTTCTCCGAACTAGGGGGCCGTTCCGTCCCAAAGCTTCTGATCTGGAGCTCTCTGAAACCGAATCCGTAATGCCAGAGGGATGACAGCGAGACGTTCCGGAGAGCGAGAGCCGCTCCGCCTGCCGCCTCAGTACTGTGACTTCGCATGACCGACACTGAGATCGAGATCACCGCAGACCTGGTCCGCGACCTGCTGCAGGAGCAACATCCAGACCTTGCAGGGCTGGCCATCCGCGAGGTGGTGGGCGGTTGGGGCAACCAAATGTGGCGCCTCGGGGACGAGTTGGCCGTGCGCATGCAGCGCATGGACCCCACCCCGGAGCTCCAGCTCAAGGAGCGGCGGTGGCTACCCGTGCTGGCCCCGCGCCTGCCGCTCCCGGTGCCGACCCCTGTGCGGTTCGGCGAACCGTCCGAGCGCTTCCCCAAGCACTGGACCGTGATGACGTGGGTTCCCGGCGAGCCGCTGGACCACGGCTCGATCAGCCGCGGCGCCCACGCGGCCGACACGCTCGCGGGCTTCCTCCAGGCGCTCCATGTGGAGGCGCCCGCCGAGGCGCCGATCACTACGGACCGCGGCGCCCATCCCAGGAACTGCACGGACGGCTTCGAGAACTTCTTCCGGGCCGTTGCCCCCGACGACATCGCCGCCGACGTCCGGGACGTATGGGACGACGCCGTTGCGGCCCCCGCGTGGGAGGGCCCGCCGGTGTGGGTGCACGGCGACCTCCATCCCGCGAACGTCGTCGTCTCGGACGGAACGCTCTCGGGCGTCATCGACTTCGGTGACATGTTCGCCGGCGATCCGGCGTGGGACCTCGCCGCCGCATGGGTGCTGCTACCCGCGGGCACGGCCTCACGGTTCTTCGACACGTACGGGCATGCGGACGAGGCGGCGATCCGGCGCGCCCGCGGGCTGGCCGCTGTGAAGAGCCTCTTCCTGATGCTCATGGGGCAGAACGGAGATCGGGGCCTTCCCGGCGGCAAGCCGAACTGGGGACCTGCAGGCCGGGCGGCACTTGATCGTGTTCTGAAGGGCGTTTGACGCACACTTCTCGAACTTGTTCTCAATTTGGTTGAGGGCCATGCGGCAGCCCACCTTCGTGGGCTTCATCGATCACCGCGCGTGGTGGGGATGCCAAGGTCCACGGCCGTATGCTGCCCGTGGCCCCGATCGAACCGGCGGAGCCTCTCCTCGGCGGCGGGCGGTGAACGCCCTGTGCGCCTCGATCGTCTCGGCCGGGTATACGGCCTCTGGCGACGTCAGGTGTTCCAACGGCCGGAATGCCTCTGTCTGGTGGCGGTCATGATGCGATCGAGCAGGGGCGGACTCCAGTGGGTTCCGTAGGCGGCCTGGAGTCGGGGCAGTTGCCAGTCGTTGCCGGTCACGGTGCGGCGGCAGAGGGGTTTGCCGCAGTGGCAGGTCATCGACCATGTATTAACGCCCGTGTGGGCGGCGTAGTCGACAGCCAGTTCTTCGCCGGGGTTGATGTCGCGGCGGGCGATCACGGTGGTCGCGTCCCGGTGCCAGAGGCTGGGGTCGCACGAATGGTTGCCGTAGCGCACCGGACGGGCGGGGTCGAGAAGCAGGTGCAGGCCTTCCTCGACGGTCAGGCTGTGTAGGGCGGTGCGAGAGAGGCCAAGGTCTCATCGTTGATCAGCTGTCCGCCGAGTCGCATGACAACCTCGTCTTGACGGATCCGTTCGATGGCAAACAGTCCGATCCCTTGAATAGACGAGGGCCTGGTCTCGGCGCTTGGTGTGAGCCGGCATTCAGTCGCGTAAACCGTGCTCATCGTGGCTGTTCTCCTTCCAGATGTGTGCGGTCAGCCCTGAGCTCCGGCGTCGATGCTGTCGACGGTCAGGTCCGTCAGCGCCGCGATGGCCGCGGCGACGGTGGCACGCCCCCGGTTCAGCTCCGCGGCGATCGCCTCGGCCGCGCCCAGCACGCCGACACAGCGGAGCCGGAGGGCTTCCTGTGTGAGCCCGGAGTACGGCCGCAGGGCGGTGGCCATCAGGTCCGTGTAACCGTCGAGCAGCTCGCGCTCGATCGCCTCCATCTCCTGGCTCCCCTTGAGCGCGGCCGAGATGGCGGTCCACTCCGGCATGTCGGTGGCGCAGGCGAAGTAGGCGGCGCTCAGGACGCGGGCGATCTCGCGGGGGACGGCCGGGGCGTCACGCAGGGCCTCCTCCGAGGCGGCCCGGTGCCGCTCGTCGAGCCGCCGGTAGAGCGCGATCAGCAGGCCGGGGCGGGTGCCGAAGTGGTCGTAGACGACTGGCCTGCTCACTCCGGCGGCCTCCGCCAGGCTGAGCAGCGTGAGGCTGTCGGTGCCGTGGGCGCGCACGATCGCCATGGCGGTGTCGAGCAACTGCTCCCGCCTGGCCGCCTTGGACAGGCGAGTCGATCCCGTGGCCATCGTCCTCCCTTGCGTCGCCTCCCAGCTTAAGCTACAAAATGTAAGTTACAGAATGTAGGTTAATGAGAGGACATCACCGTGGAGCACTCCGTACTGATCATGGGCGGATCCGGCCAGGCGGGCGCGGGGACCGCAACCCTCCTGCGCCGGTGGTACCCGGAGCTGCCGTTGACGATCGCGGGCCGCGACCTCGGCCGCGCCCGGCGGGTCGCCGACGAGCTCGGCGGCGCGACAGCCGTGACCATCGATCTACGGCGAGGCGACCTCGGCCTCCAGGAGACCGACGGCTACTCGGCGGTCGTGGCAACGGTGTGGGACAGCCACCTGAACGGACTGCGTTACGCACAGGACCGCGGCCTGCCGTACGTCAGCATCTCCAGCGGCCTGGTCGACATCGGACCCGAGGTTGTCGCCGCCGGCCTGCGAGCCGGCGCGACGCCGATCCTGCTGGCAAGCCACTGGTACGCGGGGCTCGTCGTCCTCGCGGTGCTCGGCCTCGCCAAGGAGTTCGACCGGCTCGACACCATCGAGGTCAGCGGCGTGCTGGACGAACAGGACAGCGGCGGGCCCGCGGCCATGGCGGACATGGAACGCCTGCTGGCCGCCAGCTCAGCGGGGCACGTCCGCCGCGACGGCGTCTTCCACTGGGTCAGCGGCCCCGACGCGGAGGTGGAGGTCACCGGCGTCGACGGCACCGTGCTGCCCGGCCAGATCGTTCCCATCCTCGACGTGCCGAGCCTGGCCCTCGCGACGGGCGCGCCCAACGTCCGCTTCGCGTTCGCGATCGGTGAATCGGCGGGCAGGCGACGCGGCGGGCCCGCGTCCACGGAGGTCAAGATCGACCTCGAAGGCGTGGACCGCGCGGGCGCACCACTCAGGACGAGCCGCCACCTCTTCCACCCGGAGGGGCAGCGCCCCCTGACGGCGCTCGGCGTCGCCCTCGGCGTCGAACGACTGCTCGGCCTGCGCGGCGCCCCCGTGCCGCCCGGCCTCCACACCCCCGAGGCGTTGATCGACCCCGGCTACGCGGCCGAGCGGATGGCGGAGATCGGCGCCGTCTTTACCGGCGCGCACGGCGATCGCTGACTCCGGCGATCGAGAATCGCGGGCGGCGCGCCCGTGACATCCGTTCCGCAGGGCCATCCGATCAGCCCACGACGCGAACGACTCGCCGTACGCCGGTGCCACGACCAACGCCGGCCGCCGGGGCTCCGGTGCCAGGCCGCAGGCGGAGCCTCTCGAAGGCCGGCACCCACCGCAGGCGGCGCTCACGGATCCAGCCGGTGACCCACCCGATCAAGAACGAGATGTACGTCCTGGACCCGACCGGTGACACCCGCTTCACGCCTGCTCTCATCATATTGAACGATGGTACTAGTTGTACTAACGTTCAACATGATGAGAGTGAAGGGGGCGTGATGACGCAGCAACAGTTCACACGGGCAGGGACGCGCCAGTGGGCGGGCCTGGGCCTGCTGGCCATGCCGACGGTGCTGCTGGGACTGGACGTGACCGTGCTGTACCTGGTGGCGCCGAGCATGGCGGCCGATCTGTCCCCGTCGGCCACCCAACTGCTATGGATCATGGACGCCTACGGGTTCCTCGTCGCCGGGTTCCTCGTCACCATGGGTACGCTGGGCGACCGGATCGGGCGGCGCCGGTTGCTGAAGACCGGGATGATCGCCTTCGCGGCGGCCTCGGTGTTCGCCGCGTTCGCCCCCACGGCCGAGCTGTTGATCCTCGCGCGAGCCCTGCTGGGGGTGGCCGGGGCGACGCTCATGCCCTCCACGCTGTCGCTGATCTCGAACATGTTCCCCGACGCGCGTCAGCGCGCGGTCGCGATCGGGGTCTGGGCCACGATGTTCGCGCTCGGGATGGCCGCCGGGCCGATCGTGGGCGGATCGCTGGTGGACTCCTTCTGGTGGGGAGCGCCGTTCCTGACGGCGGTGCCCATCGCCCTCGTCGTCCTGGCCGGGGCACGCGCCCTGCTCCCCGAGTACGCGGCCCCGTCCACCGGCCGGCTGGACCTGATCAGCGTGGGCCTGTCCCTGGCAGCGATCCTTCCGGTCATCTACGCCGTCAAGCGCATCGCCTCCGACGGTCCCGGCGGCCCAACCCTCGTCTGTGCCATGGCGGGCGTTCTGGCCGGAATCGTGTTCGTACGCCGCCAACGCCGCCTCCCCGACCCACTGCTGGACGTGACGCTGTTCGGCAACCGGGCCTTCACCGTGGCCTTGAGCGTGCTGCTCATCGGCCTGGTCGGAGTCGGGGGCTCGATGTACCTGGTCACGCAGTACCTCCAGCTCGTCGAAGGGCTCACGTCCTTCGACGCGGGGCTCTGGATGGGACCACCGGCGCTGGCGATGTTCACCGCCGCCATCGGTGCTCCCCTGGTCGCCCGGCGCTTCCGCCCCGGCTCGGTCATGGGCGCCGCCCTCGGGGCGTCCCTCGCCGGCTACGCGCTGCTCGCCACCGCGGGACTCGACGACGAGATCCCTGTGGCGGTCGGCTTCGCGTTCGTCTATCTCGGGCTGGGCGCCCTCGCCGCCCTGGGCACCGACATGGTGGTGGGCGCAGTGCCGGCAGCGCGATCCGGGTCGGCGGCGTCGATGTCCGAGACGGTCCAGGAACTCGGCATCGCCGTCGGCGTCGCCCTGCTCGGCAGTCTCACCACCGCCGTCTACCGTACTCAGGTGACGGTGCCCGAAGGTCTGACGCCGGAGACCTCCGGTCCCCTCACCGACAGCCTGAACGCGACCGTGGCGATCACCGAGAGCCTTCCGCCCGGGACCGTCAAGGCGGCCCAGCAGGCCTTCACCAGCGGACTCAACATCGCTTCCCTGGTCGCGGGGGTCGCCATCGCCGCTGCCACGGCGCTGTGCCTCGGGATGCTGCGTCACGTGCCCACACTCGGGGAGGCGCAGAACCGCGACACCGACGTTTGAACGATGGTCCGACTATCCTGGGGGGCCGGGCCGAGGAGCAGCATGGACGACACCACCGACGACAGCGAGCACATCGACGGACGCCGCGCGCGTGGCGAGAAACGACGCGCGGAGATCATCGAGGCCACCCTTGCCGTGGTCACTCGCGACGGCGCGGCAGGCGTCACCCATCGTACGGTCGCCAAACAGGCCGGCACCACGACGTCCCTGAGCACCTACTACTTCGCGACCCTCGACGACCTGCTCGTCGCCGCCCTCACGAGTGTCGCCGACGCCTACACCGCCCGCATCCGCGACATCATCGACACCCCCGGCGACAAGCTCACCGGCCTGGCCCACCTCATCGCCGAGTCCGCCGGCTCCGGACGTGAACGCGCCCTGGCCGAACGCGAGCTGGCAACCCTGGCCGCCCGCCGCCCCGCACTGCGACCTGTGGCACGACGCTGGCGGGAGAACATCGCCGAACTCGCCACCACGCTGACCGACGACCCTGCGGCCATCGCCGCCCTCGTCGCGGCCTCCGACGGACTGTGCACCGCGATCCTCCTCGACAACGCCCCCGCCGACCCTGATCACATCCAAGCCGTCCTGCAACGAGCCGTCCGCAACTGAGCCGATGGGGACCGTACGGCCCTCAGCCCGGAAACGGCCTGTCATAAACGAAGCCGTCACCTGGTGAACGCGATGGTGTTGGCCCTACAGCACCGCGTGGATGGTCACCCGCTACGCCGACGTGCGCGCGCTGCTCGCCGATCCGCGCGTCAGCGTCGACGTCGCCGAGCCGGGCGACGACGTCCTCAGCAGGCTGGCCGTCGAGCAGTACCGCACCGGGGCGATGACCAGGGGCGAGATCGCCACGATGGGCCAGCTCCTGCTGGTGGCCGGGCACGACACCACTGCGAACATGATCGCGCTGGGCACGAGCGTGCTGCTGGCGCACCCGGAGCAGTTGGCCGCGATCCGCGACGGTGGCGACCCCGCCCTGGTGGCAGGCGCGGTCGAGGAACTGCTGCGCTACCTGTCCATCACCCACACCGAAGCCCGTCGCGTCGCCCGCGAGGATCTGGTGGTCGGCGGGCAGGTGATCCGCCGGGGCCGCCGTTCACCACCCTTCAGGAGACCCTCGCCCACAGGGGAACGTCTCCGGTCGCCGCAGGAGGGGACACGGCCGATCCCCTACTGTTCCACCGGTTCGGCGTCGCGCAGGGCGTGACCGGAGAGCACGACGATGACGGCCGCGCATACCGCGACGAGCAGCAGCGCCCAGCGCAGGGACATCACCTCGGCGAGCCCGCCGATGGCGGGGGGCCCGACGAGGAAACCGAAGTAGCCGACCGTCGACACCGCGGCGATCGCCACGTCGGGCACCATGCCCGGGGTCCGGCCGGCCGCGCTGACCATCTGGGGGTACACCACGGAGAGACCGGCGCCCATCAGGCCAAAGCCGAGCACCACCGTGTACGGCACCGGCACCAGCACGGCGACGGTGATGCCGGCGGCGCCGAGGAGGCCGCCCACGGTGACCAGACGGTGCGCGCCCAGGGCGGAGGCCAGCCGGTCTCCCGCCATCCGGCCGACCGCCATGGCGCCGGCGAACGCGGCGTACCCGATCCCGGCCAGAGCGGCCGCGTCCAGGTCGTTCTTCAGATAGACCGCGCTCCAGTCGCTGACGGCGCCCTCACCGAACAGCACGCAGAAGGCGACCAGTCCGGCGGCCACCACGGGCTTGCCGGGCAGCGCGAAGCTGTGGCCCTGGCGGCCGGGGTCGGGGGGCGTCGGCAGCAGCCGCAGCCCGGCCACCGCCGTAAGCAGGAGCAGCAGGACGGCCACGCCGGTCAGGTGGGCGCGAGGACTCACCCCGGCGTCGGCCAGCGCGCCACCGGCCAGGGAGCCGATCAGCCCGCCGATGCTGAACACCCCGTGGAACGAGGACATGATCGCCTGCTGCCGATTCCGCTCCAACAGGGCTCCCTGCACGTTCATCGCCACCCCTTCGGCCCCGTTGCCCAGGCCGAGGACGACCAGTACGGCGCACAGCCCCCACCAGCTGCCGGCGTAGGCGGGCAGGGCGACGCCGACGGCGAGCACGACGGCCGAGGCGCGCAGCACGCGCGCGCTGCCGATGCGCCCGGTCAGCCAACCGGCGAGCGGCATCCCGATCAGTGAGCCGACCGTGACGGCGAGCAGCGCGCCGCCCAGGGCGCCCTTGCTCAGGTGAAGCTGGTTCTGGACGTCGGGGATACGCACCACCCACGAACCGAAGCCCAGCCCCAGGATCAGGAAGAAGGTCGAGATCGCCGCGCGGGTCACCCCGCCGGTGGCGGGAGGCGCCTGTAGACGCTCAGAGGTCACTTGCCGGTTCACCGGTCACCTCCGCCATCCTCCGGCTCCCGTGCTCGCCCCGCGCCGGGAACGCGATCGACGTCTTCAAGGACAGACCCTCGCCGTAGTGGTCGAACACCGCGTAAACCGACTCCGGACGGTCGAAGTCCGCGCTGCCGGTGAGCAGGGCGTCGACGTCGATCACGCCGTGCCGGACGAGGCCCAGGGCGGTCTGGGCGACGTGCGCGGTCCGGCTCATCGGGAAGGCGCGCACGTCGAACGGCGCGGCCTGGACCTTCAGGCCCTTGGCGAGAATGAGCCAGGTGCGGATGCTCTGCAGCATCGAGGTGGCCCCGTACACGACGTAGGTCGAGCCCGGCCACAGGAGCATCATCGCCATCTCCCGCACGTCGGTGCCGTACGCGTCGACTTCGACGTGGGGAAGGGCGTCGAAGACGTATTCCGCGTAGTGGTCCTTGTTGTCGCGGACGAACGCCTCCAGTTCGTCCGCCTCGCTCTGGGTGTTGAACGTCTGTGTGGCGCCCAGACGACGGGCGATCTCCAGCCGGTCCTGGTTGCGGTCGATCACGACGGTCGGGCCGACGCCCATGCACCGGGTCAGCACCTGCAGGGCGAGCAGCGCGCTGGGCCCGGCGCCGAGCATGATCACTTTGCTGCCCGGACGCGGCGGGTTGACCAGGATCGAGCGCATCACCGAGATCAGCGGCTCGGTCAGCGTGACGCTGGACGACGACATCTCCGGCGGCACCACCACCGCGGCCGCCTGCTCGGCGTCGTAGAAGTTTCGCTCGGTGTGCCAGACCTTCTCGCGGCCCGGGTTCTGGCCCGGGAACAGGGGCCTCAGGCTGCGGTATTCCGCCAGCCCTCCGAAGTCGGTCTGTCCCCAGTACGTGAGGCGGTCGCCGACCGCCACCGCCGAGCCCAGCTCGGGCCCGACCTCGAGGACCCGTCCGACGTACTCGTGGCCGGGGATGATCGGCCACGCCTCGGGAATCAGGTGGTCACGGTAGTAGGAGATGTCCGTGGAACAGACGGACACCGCCTCGGTCTGCAGGATCACCTCGTCCGCTCCGCAGACCGGGTCCGGCACGTGGTCCCTGACCAGCTCTCCGGGCTGATTCATAAGATATGCAAGCACGTTTTCTCCCCGTCGTTGGCTTGCCGACCCGGCAGTGGTTACCCCTGCGATCGCTGTAAAACCAGAAATTCATTGATATTCCGCTTTTCTTGTCCACACTGTTTCGGGTGGCCAGTGATTCCTTTTTATGGTGCGTCCAATTAAGGAATGCCTGCGCTGAGCTGTGGTTTCAACCACACGTCTACCCGAGGAACTCCCGCAGCGAAATCGGTTCGCGGCCCAGGATGTCGGCCACGGTCGTGGTCGTGCTCGCCCAGCGTCCGTCCCCGATCTGCGACATGAGTTCGGCCAGGTCCCGGGCCGCCTGGGCGGGCATGCCGCGCCTCTCCAGGTGAACGGCGGCTTCCTCGACCCGCAGGTCCACGTAGCGCACGGTCCGGCCGAGCGCGCGGGTGAGCTCGGCGGCGACCTCGTCATGCGTAGGCGCCACCGGCCCGGTGAGCTCGTAAGTGGCGTCGGCCCCGACGGGACGCGTGAGCAGCACGGCCGCGACCGCCGCGATGTCACGCGCGTCGATGTAGCCGACGCCGCCCCTGCCGTACGAACCGAAGATCCGCCCCTCCTCGTCGACGTCTCCCGCGAGATTTTGCATGAAGCCGACGGGCGCCAGGATCGACCACGGCACCCCTGACGCCTTGAGATGCTCGTCGACCTGCCCGTGCATGCCGAACCCGAGCAGGCTGCTCGACGTCACGCCACGCACGGAGACGGTCACCACCTGCGCCACACCGGCGGCCGCCGCGTGATCGACGACCGCCTGGTGCGCTCGTACGAAACCCGGCCACAGGGCGCTGTTGAGAAAGAGCCTGTCACCCGGCTCGAGCGGGATGCTCTCCGGCCGCTCCAGATCGCCGACCACGTAGTCGCATCCCAGCTCCTCGCCCTGTTCCGCGCGCCGCACCACGGCTCGCACCGCACCGCCGAGTTCCTCGACCAGTGCGCGCCCGATCGTGCCTGTCGCACCCGTCACCACAATCATCGCAATCCCCTTAAGCGGAAGGTTGGCTTCCGGTTCTATACTAAGCGGAAGCCTGTCGTCCACTTCAAGGGAGTCCAATGCGCGCCGATGCCCGCCGTAACCGGGACAGGATCCTCGAGGCGGCACGCGACGCGGTGGCCGAGCGCGGCGCGGACGCGCCGATGGAGTTGATCGCCCGCCGGGCCGGAGTCGGCGTCGGCACGCTCTACCGCCGCTTTCCCGACCGCGGCACGCTGCTCGCCGCCCTGGCGGAGCAGTACGTTCACGAGCTCATGGACGCCCTCGACCGCGCCGTGGCGGCCGAGCCTGACGCGTGGGCGGCCGTTCGCGCCTTCGTCGTCTACAGCGTGGAGAAGGGCCGTGGCGCCATCGCGGCCGCGCTGGCCGGGACCTCCGCGCCGCAGGCGAGGCAGACGCTGGTGCAGCGACTCGACGAGCTGGTACGGCAGGCGCAGGCGGACGGCGCGATGCGTTCAGACGTCGGCACCGGTGACCTCATGGAGCTGCTCAACGTGTTCGCCTGCCACCCGGGCGTCATCCCGGAGCGCTTCCTCCCCCTCGTGCTCGACGGCCTCGACCGACGTCAGCCCCGCCGCCGTAACAAGTGACCGGGGCAGCACCGTGCTCCTCCTGTCCACGAGCCAGCCCACTGCGGGCGATCAGCGTGTCCGGGTGGAGATCGCGGGCACTGTCACCTGGGGTGTCTCTGGGGGCGGGGGTCACCGGGCGAGGGTGAGCACCGAGACGCTGTGGGAGCCGGTGTTGGTGACGTACAGGAAGGCGCCGCCAGGGCCGGAGGCGGTCCAGCGGGGGTCGTCGCCGACGGCGACCTCGCCCAGGACGGTGTTGGTGCGGGTGTCGAAGGTCCAGACGCTGTCGGAGCCGGAGTTGGCGACGTAGGCGATGCGGTCGCCTACGTGCAGGGCCAGGCCGCGCGGGCTGGCGCCGACGGCGATGGTCGCGGTTACGGCGTTACGGCGGGCGTCGATGACCGAGACGGTGCCGCCGATGGTGTTGCTGACGTAGACGGTGCGGCCGTCCGGGGTGACCAGGACGCCGCGGGGTTCGTCGCCGACGGCGATGGTGGCGGTGACGGTGCGGCTGGCGGCGTCGACGACCGAGACGGTGTCGGAGTCGGAGTTGGCGACGTAGGCGGTGCGGCCGTCGGGGGTGAAGGCGATACCCCGAGGGGACAGACCGACGGCGATGGTGGCGGTGACGGTGTGGGTGGCGGTGTCGATGACGGTGACCGCTCCGGAACCGGTGCTGCTGACATAGGCGAAGCGGCCGTCGGGGGCGACCGCCACCCAGCGGGGGGCGTCGCCGACGGGAATGGTCTTGACGACCGTACGGTGCGCGGTGTCGATCACCGAGACGGTGTCGGAGTCGCGGTTGGCGATGTAGGCGAAGGCGCCGCGGCGGACGAAGGCGACGCCGTAGGGGAACGTGCCGACCGGGATGGTGTCGATCACGGCGCGGCGGCGTACGTCGATGACCGAGACGGTGTTGGATCCGGCGTTGGCGACGTAGGCCAGGCGCCAGCCGGGGGTGAAGGCGACCGCGCGGGGGTTGAGACCGACGTCGATGGTGGCCAGCACCACGGGGCGCCCTGAGCCGGGGTGGATTTCGGCATGGCCGCCGGCCGCCACACCGGACAGCAGGCCTGCCGGTGCGGCGGGCGCGGCGACCGCCGCGGCCGGTGCGCCGACGGTGATCAGTGCGGCGCAGGCCAGAACGGAGGGCAGGAGGCGACGGGCGATGCCCTGGCGGGGAGCGGGACGGTCAGGCGACATGGGTGAGGTGACCTTTCAACAGGAGGGAAGGTTGCCGGGCCGGTCGTGGAGGACGAGGCGGCCGGCCCGGCGGTTCGCCGTGCCGGAGGAAGCGCGCATTCCTGGGGATCGGGGAGTCGGCGTCGACGGCTTCCGTGAGCGGGCCGGCGGACCGGGGCGGTCAGGGGCGCAGGTCAGGCGGGGGCGCCGGGTGCCGCCGCGGTCGGCGGGGACAGCGGTTCCGCGCGGGTGCGGCTGCGCGCCAGGGCGTAGGCGGCGGCGCTGACGTACAGTGCGATCGGCAGCACGTAGTCGCCGTCACGCTCGACGAACTGGAACCACTCCTGGCCGACCAGCGGGCGCAGCAGTTCGGTACCGAGTTTCCAGACCAGGACGAACAACAGCAGCGGCCGCCACGGTTTTACCAGGATCGCCAGGCCGAGCAGGATCTCGAAACCGCCGACCAGCACCATCAGGCCGGCCGAGTCCACGCTGGAGCGGCCGATGCCGAAGAGGGCGAAGAAGTCATACCAGTAGCGCTTGTGCTCGAAGGCGCCGAAGCCGCCGTGGCCGATCAGTAGCAGGGCCAGGCCGCCGCGCATGGCCCAGTGGATGGCGATGAGGGCGCGGTCGGAGATGGCGGCGGGCTCATCGACGCGCTGCAGCCAGCGGCGCAGTGACCAGCCGCCCCAGCCCGCCATGATCAGCAGCGCGAGCGGCATGCCGTAGTTGCCGCCGCGCTCGAGGAACTCCCACCAGCCCTCGCCGACGGTGGGGCGCAGCAGGGCGGTGAAGACGCCCCACACGGTGGTGTGCAGCAGCAGGATGCGGGCGGGCCAGAACAGGATGAGCAGGCCGACGGTGATGTCGACGGCGCCGGTGACGTACATCAGGTAGTCGAGGGCGACGTCGGGAGAGATGCCGAACAGGTCGTAATAGGGCAGCCAGGCCCGTGAGCGGCTCAGGCCTGCCCAGCCGTGCCCGATGAACTCGATGGCCACCCCGATGCGCAGCAGCCAGTAGAGCCTGGTGGTGACCGAGGCCTCGGCGATGGTTTCGCGCAGGGATTTCCGACCTCGAGAAGTGATGGTTTGGCTCATCACGGACGCCCCAATCTTGGGCAGTGGGGTTGATATCCGAAAAATAGACTTAAGTGATGAACATGGAAAGAGGAAAAGAGTGCATATTTGTGCGACAGCGCGCCATGCATTCCAAATAAGGGCACACCAAAAGCGCCGCCGAGCTGCGACTTCCGTCGGCGCGTCAATATGTCGCCCGGCGGGGCCGAACGCGCGACGAATCGCCTGAGCCGACGGCTCTGCGGCGCCACAAAAGAAGCGGAGACCTTGTTTTCGGTCTTATTTTTCACGGGTAAGGGAAATAAGAATCCTTTCTGTCGTCCATGTCGCCGGGGGTGTGGGGCTGCCGGCGGTCGTCGGTGGCCGAGACGTCCGTGTCGCGAACGCCGTAGGGGGTTTTCGGGCTTGGACGCCCTGATGAGGGGTGGCGGCGAACGAAGCGAGGGGCGCGGGGGTGAAGGGTGCGGGTCGCGGTGCTCACCTGCGGCGTTGACTCATGGAAACACCTCAGCCAGCATTGACTCAATGGACATTGAGGGAAATGTGTCGTCGGAGCGCGTCGCCCTGCACCAGGCCCTCGCCGACCCGGCCAGGCTGGCGATCGTCGACGCCCTGGCCGTCGGCGACCTGTCTCCAGGGGAGCTGGGCCACGCTCTGGACCTGCCGTCCAACCTGCTGGCCCACCACCTGCGTGTGCTGGCGCAGGTGGGCCTCATCACCCGCGGCCGCTCCCACGCCGACCGCCGCCGCGTATACATCCGGCTGATCCCCTCGGCGCTGGAGGCTCTGAGCCGGCGCCAGGTCGTCATGGCGTCGCGGGTGGTGTTCGTGTGCACCCGTAACGCCGCCCGCTCCCCCCTGGCCGCCGCGCTGTGGACATCGCGCAGCGCCGTCCCGGTCACCTCCGCGGGCACCCGCCCCGGCCCCGGCCTCAACCCCCGTGCCATCAGCGCCGCCCGCCGTCACGGGCTGAACCTGGAACGGCACGGCACCGCCGACGTCCGCGACGTGCTCACCCCCCACGACCTCGTCGTCGCCGTCTGCGACAACGCCTACGAACACCTCTCCCCCGGCCTGCGGCACGTGCACTGGTCGGTCCCCGACCCCGGCCCCGTCGACACCGACGAGATCTTCGAGGACGTCCTGTCCCTGCTCGCCGAGCGCGTCGACCGGCTGGCCGCCCTGACCGGCCCGCCCGCGACGGCCGGGCACACGTCGCCGACCTCCTGACCCGGACAGCGAACACCGATATCGGCCCGCGTAAGAAGGACACCGGTTTCCCTTGAGCCAGAAGCGGCCCAGACGAAACGCCTCTCCGAACGACCCGAGCGGCCAGGACCGGAAAGCGGCCCGGCGCCGCCTGTGGGAGGTGACGCTGGTGTTCCTCAAGCTGGGCACGATCGCCTTCGGCGGCCCGGCCGCGCACACCGCGATGATGCGCGACGAGCTGGTGCGCCGCCGCGGCTGGGTCAGCGATCAGCGGTTCGTGGACCTGATGGGCGCCACCAACCTCATCCCCGGCCCCAACTCCACCGAACTGGCCATCCACCTGGGCTACGACCGGGCCCGCGGGCGCGGCCTGCTGGTCGCCGGCGTGTGCTTCATCCTCCCGGCCGCGCTCATGGTCACCGCACTGGCCTGGGCATATGTCACCTACGGCCACACCCCCGCCGTCGAGGGCATCTTGTACGGCGTCATCCCGGCGGTGATCGCGATCATCGCGCACGCCCTGTTCGGCCTGCTCCGCACCGTCATCAAGAACGTCTGGCTCGGCGCACTGGCGATCGCCGCCCTGGCCGCCTACCTGCTGGGCGTCAACGAGCTGCTGATCCTGGCCACCGGCGCCGTGCTGGCCGCGGCCGTCCGGCTGGCACGCCGGCAGCGCCACGGCTCACCCCAGGGGATGCTGGCCGTGTCGCTGCTCGGCCTCGGCGGCTCCCCGGTCTTTCCCGACCCCACCGGCGGGCAGCTGGCACAGTTGTTCCTCACCCTGCTGAAGATCGGCTCGGTGCTGTACGGCAGCGGGTACGTGCTGCTGGCCTTCCTGCGCGGCGACTTCGTCGACCGGCTCGGCTGGGTCACCAACCAGCAGCTCATCGACGCCGTCTCCGTCGGCCAGGTCACCCCAGGCCCGGTCTTCACCACCGCCACCTTCCTGGGCTACCTCGTCGCCGGCCCCGTCGGCGCGTTCCTGGCCACCGTCGCGATCTTCCTGCCCTCGTTCCTCTTCGTCGGCCTGCTCACCAAACTCACCGACAGGCTCCGCTCCAGCGACTGGACCTCCGCCCTGCTGGACGGCCTCAACGCCGTCGCGCTCGCCCTGATGGCCGGAGTGTCCTACCAGCTCGGCCGAACCGCGATCGTCGACGGGCTGACCGCGGCCATCACCCTGGCCACGCTGGTGCTGCTGTGGAAGACCCGCCTCAACAACGCCTGGTACATCGCCGCGGGCGCCCTGATCGGCCTCGCCCACACCCTGCTCGGCTGAAAAAGCCCCTGCGGGGTGCGCCGAGTCGTTCCAGGTCCGCAGCCAGGAAGGCGAGGTCGTCGAGGCCGTCGACGAGCCGTGGCGCGACCGGGCGTGCATGCTCGCGACCAGGCGTGTCGGCCTGGAAAGTCCTGGCCGGCACGGTCCGCCGGCGTTCGAGCGCTCGTTCAGGACCGTGCGCGCAGAGCCCGTATCTCGGTGATCTCGGCGGTCTGCCCGGTGATGACCGAGGCGGCCAGTGCCCTGGCCGGTGGGTACAGGCCGTCCTGCCGCTCAACAGTGGCCATGTCGATCGCGTCGGTGTGGTGGCTGATCATCATGTCCAGGAACATCCGGTCGAAGGCGCCTTCGGACGCTCCGTCCAGGGACTCCGGTTCGGAGCGGTCCGTCATGTGCGGCCCCCGGGGCATGCCGGGGCCCATGTCGTCCGGCCCGCGGTAGCAGTGTTCCCCGTCGTCGTCTCTCGTGTCCGGCGGACCCATCATGCAGGGGCCGCGGGTCGGCGCTCTCTCTCCCCAGCTTTCCAACCAGCCGGACATCTGAGCGATCTCCGGCGCCTGGGTTTCCCGGATCCGTTCGGCCAGTGCCCTGATCCGGGCGTTCGAGGTGTGCGTCTCGGCCATCCAGCTCATGATCATTGCTAGCCGGTGATGAGAAATCATCCTCTGGGCGAAGAGCACGTCCCGGGCGTTGTGCTCATCGGCCGGGGCCTCGACGAGGGCGGCGGCCGACGCGTTGACGTGGGCCTGCGGCCCTGTGACGTGGACGCCGCCGGGAGCACAGGCGACCAGGGCGGCCCCGGTTCCCAGAGCGGCCGCCAGGAGAGCCGCCCGGCGGACAGGAGAATTGTGGGTGTCCATGACATCCCCCCAGCAGATTTCTTATATCTCGTATGGAGGTGAACAGCGAGGGCCGGTGGCGCGGACACGCCCGCCGTGCGCCCGCCGTACCTGCCGCCGTGTCCTCCTGGCTCGACGGAGTGCCGGTACGGTGGTCTGCGTTGTCAGGGCCGCCGGGACGTCGCCGAGGTGGGAGTCACGACCGTCGGGCAGGCGGCGTGGTGCAGCAGCGAGTGGCTCACCGAGCCCAGCAGCAGTCCGGCCAGGTCGCCGCGCCCGCGTGATCCGACGACCAGCAGGTCGGCCCGCGTCGAGGCGTCCCGCAGGACGTCCACCGGGTGCCCGTACTCCAGCTGCTCGGTGACCTTCACATCCGGGTAGCGCTCACTCCAGCCCGTCAGCGCCTCGGCCAGCGTCCGCCGTTCTTCCTGAGCCGTCTCCTCCGCGTCCGCCAGGGCGAAAGGCCCACCACCGGCGATGGGCCGGCTCCAGGCGTGAACCGCCCGCAGGGCCGCGCCTCGGAAGGAGGCTTCGGCGAAGGCGAACCCGACGGCCTCGGCGCCGGCCGGGGAGCCGTCGACGCCGACGACGACCTCGCCGCGCGGCTGCGCGGGCGGACGCCGTACGACGGCGACCGGGCAGGCGGTGTGCCCGGCCACGCCCAACGCGACCGATCCCAGCAGCATGCCCTGGAAGCCGCCCAGACCGTGGCTGCCGACCACCAGCAGCTGCGCGTCGCCTGAGGCCTCGACCAGGACCGACCGTGGGTCACCGGGCAGCAGCAACGACTCCACCTTGACGTGGCCGTCCTCCTGGCGCACCCGCTCCAGCCCGTCGGCCAGCATGGACTCGGCGCCGTCGCGCATCCACCGCCCCACCTCCGCGTGCGGGCTGTCCTCGGTCATCTCCAGCGGCCAGGCCGGCATGACGTGCACGATGCGCAGCTCGTCACCGCGCAGCGCCGCCTCCCGTACGGCCCAGCCCACGGCCTCGAGCCCGGCCCGCGAACCGTCGACTCCCACCACGATCATGACGCTCTCCCTTCCTCGGCTTCATCCCACCGCCACGAGCCGGGCGGGAACACCGGCGAAGGTCCTCTTCTCCCAGGACCTCCGACCGTCACGGGAGGCGGACGACGGTCATGGAGGTCGGCGGTGACAGAGCCGTGCCGGCAGGCGGGCAGGGGAACCGAGGCTCCACGGGACGGCGCCCGGCCGCTGTCCCCGGACCTTCCGGTCAGGTCGCCCGGCGTTCTTCCAGTACCTCGGTGATCGGACGCCGGACGGCCGCGCTGTCGTCGCCGGTGAAGCCCAAACGCATGATCATCTGGGGATACTCTCTCGACAGCAGCTCCTGGCGGAGGAATTCCCGCAGGTGGACCATCTCCAGCGCCTGGGTGTGGAAGGCGGCGCGGACGCCGTGGGCGCAGGCGTGCAGCAGCAGGCGCTCCAGCGCCTGACCCGCCGCGATCCAGTCCTCGCGGGTGTCGCCCGGTGTGGTCAGCACCGCCACCAGCCCGGTCGAGGCGGCGGTGAACCGCTCGGTGTCGCTGCCCCACGGATGGCCGTGAGCGTAGTCGCGCTGAGCGAAATGCGGGCGGGTGCGCTGCGGCTCGCGGGGGTAGCTCTCGGCCGGCCCCCCTTCCGGGCGGGCGCTTCCCGGCGGCTGAGCCCAGCGGATCATCTCCAGGCTGAACAGCCGATCCTGGGACTGCACCTCCTGGGCGGCCTCGGTGAGCGCGGCGAGCACCCGGACGGCGGCCTCGGACCGGACCGGCGCCAGGCGTGCCCCCTCGGCGCTCGCCTGGCGGACGAGCTCCTCCACGAGACCGTCCGGCACGGGTACGTCGGTGAACCCGGCACGATGGGTGCGGCGCCGCTCGATCTGGTCGTACAGCAGGCGGGTGTGCTCGTCGGCCTCGGTGGGGCCGCCCAGCCGTACGGTCGCCAGCAGGGCGGTCCGGTCGGGGTCGGGCAGCACCCGCACCGACGCCTGGCGGCCGAGCGCGCACAGTGCGAGCCGTACGTTCATCAGGGCGGCGCCGCAGCTGATCAGCATCTCCCTGCCCTCGGCGTCGCCGACGCGCAGCCTCCTGTCGCTGTCGGCCCGCAGGGCGATCTCCTCATTCTCGACGACGAACGACCAAGGCTGGGTGTTGTGCACCGACGGCGCCCACACAGCGGCCTGGACCGCCGCGGTGATCTCCTCGGTTGTACGCGTGTTCATAGGACACCTCCTCATGACGACCATTTCTCAGCGCTCTCGAAGGCGTCAGCGGCGAAAGTCCTCGCTGCGGGGGACTTACGGTCCGCTTCGCGCGAGCCACACGTTGCGACACCCGGGCACTTTCAGCGCGGCGTGAGCGGGACGGAGCCGATCAGAGGTGGGATCACTCCTTCAGGCCCTGTGGGCTCCGGGGGGTCGCCCGGCGTTCACGATCGGACCACCGCCACCGGGCAGTGAGCGTGGTGCAGCACCCCGCGACTGACCGAGCCCAGCATCATCGAGCCGAGCGTTCCCCTGCCGTGCGAGCCCACGACGACCAGGGCGGCCCTGGCGGAGGCGTCGACGAGGGCGTCGACGGGATGGGCGCTCTGGACATCCTCCAGTACGGTCACCTCGGGGAACTTCTCCTGCCACGCGCCGATCCTGTCCCTGACCACCTTCAGTTGCGAGAGGCGGATCTCGTCCATGTCGTAGATGATCTCGGGGGCGAAGGCGTGCACCGGCAGCTGCCAGGCGTGGAGGGCACGCAGCGCGCCGCCACGTAATCTGGCCTGTTCGAAGGCGTAGGCGAGCGCGGGCTCGCAGTACGGGTCGTCGTCGACGCCGACGACGACCTCGCGGTCTGTCTCGCCTCCGGGGCGGACGACGACCACCGGGCCGTGGGCGTGTCCGGCCACATGGGTGCTCACCGACCCGAGCAGTGCTCCGGCGAAGCCGCCCCGCCCCCTGCTGCCGAGCACGATCTCGGTGGCGGCGTTCGCCTGGTCGCACAGGAGCCTGACCAGGGCTCCCTCCAGCAGTTCGGTGCTCACCTCGACCGAGGGCTGACGCCTGCGCGCCGTCCTCTCGGCCTCGGCCAGCACCTCGCGCCCGTGTGCGGCCACGATGCTCGGCCACTCCGGATTGGTGAAGCGGGGGATGTCGTAGGGGCCGCGTTCCACGACGTACACGATTCGCAGCGGCAACCGCCGGCGGAAGGCGTCGTCGGCGGCCCACTCGACCGCGGCCTGCGAGGAAGGCGAGCCGTCCGCTCCCGCCACCACATGCGCTGTCATGTCATCCTCCTCGGTTCCCGCCTTCCATCCGACCGCCTCCGCCGGGGTCTCCGCAGCGGCCGAAGGACCCGACCGTCAAGGACTTCCGACCCTCGTCGTCTCCTCCTTCCGCTGGTGGGATGGGGAAGACGGGCTCGGCGAGATCCTGACCGGTCTCGGCTACGCCTGGGACTCCGCGGCGGCACGCACCGTGGACCACTCGCCCGTTCCCGCCACGGATCCACATTGCGCGCGGTCGTGCACGCCGGGTACATGGACCGCGTCACCGAACCCGGTCACCCGGGCCGCACCCTGGTCGCCGTGGTGGACGACAGCCTGGTGGCGGTCGCGGAGTACATCCCCGCGGACGCGGGTGACGCCGAGATCGCCGTCCTGATCGACGACGCGATGCACCACCGTGGCCTGGGCACCCTGCTGGTCGAGCACCTGGCGCTGAACGCCGCCGACGAGGGCGTGCGCGAGCTGGTCGCCGACGTGCTGCGGTGTGCACCCTGACCGCCGAGCGCCTTGGACGGCGCCGCTGATCAGAGCCGCTTGCGCATCAGCACGGCCAAGCGGCCTTCGATGCCCTCACGGCCGGTCTCAATGAAGCCGAGGGACTCGTACATGGCGATGTTGGCGGCCATCTTGACGTTCGTGTAGAGGCGCAGCGCGGGCAGCTCCAGCCTGCGCGCCTCCTCCTCGGCGTAGGCCATCAGCGCGCGCCCGATGCCCTTGCCGTGCAGCTCGGGCCGGACCGCGACGTTCTCCACGAGCAGGACCCCGTCCTCGGGGACGAGCACGACGAGCCCTTCGAGCCCGTCGGTCACGTGCACGAGTCCGGCGGCGATGAGCGCGGCGTAGTCGGCCTCCATCGGCAGCGGCCGCATGCCGACGACCTCGATCCACGGCGTGTAGGCGTCGCGAACGAGCCGTTCCACGGCGGCCCGGTCGCCTTCTCCGGCCAGTCTCATGCGCTCAATGTTGCCAGCACCCGTCGGGTGCGGTTCGTTCCCCATGACTGTCTGGATTCGGGCTTCATGGCCGTGACCGGTTGGCTCGGGTAACGGGGCGGGCAGGTCGGCGCGCCCGGTGTCGTGCGTGCGTTCGGCGAGCTTCGCCCAGTGTTCGCGTGACAAGGAGAGCATCCTTCTTGGGCCGAGTTCGGCGCGGTCCGGTGCCGTGCCTCCCGCTGAGTGTCGCGAGCACGAGCGCGACGGTTGCCGGCGCGGAGACCGTGCCGGGTCCGGACGCGGAAACCCATGAGGTATCCGATGCCGGGCAGGGGCGCGATGACGACGACGCGGCGGACCACGTCCGCAACGCCCGCCGCCACTTCGGTTCCAGGTCTCACCCGTCATCATTCAGATGTCAATAACATCTGGATGTTATGAGTATCCTTGTTGTGTCATGAGGGAGGGAGCGGCGATGGCTCGGCTGACGCGGGTCCAACAGCAGGCGCGCACGCGTGCGTCGGTGCTGGCGGCGGCGAGAGAGGAGTTCGTCGAGCACGGCTACGCCCTGGCGAAGGTCGACCGGATCGCCGAACGGGCGGAGCTGACCCGGGGCGCGGTGTACTCGAACTTCCCGAGCAAGCGCGCGTTGTATCTGGCGGTGCTCGCCGAGATGGTCGAGAGCGCCGACACGGTCGCGCCCACGGGGTCGCCGGCGTCGCTGGTCGACGCGTTGGGCGCGTTCGCTCGGACGTGGCTGGAGCGGCTGCCTCTGGTCGACGACACCGCGTCGGGAGGTCGGCTGCAACTGCGCTCGCTGGTGGGCGTCGTCGATGACGAGCACGGACGCACTGTGCTGGCGCAGCTCGCCCGGCTGGAGGCGTTGCTGCTCGCCATCGGGCTGGAGTCCTGCGAGCCGGGTGGCGAGTCGACGCGGCGGGTGCGGCTGGCCGAGCTGGTGCTGACGTTGCTGGGCGGTTCGGGCTTTCTGGCCGAGATGGCGCCGGGCTTCGGTGACCTCTTCGACCGGACGCGCGCCTGCCAGCACCTGGCGGAGCTCGACCTCGCTGACGCCTGGGCTCCGCCGTACCTGCCCTACGTCCGGCCCGCCGAGCCGTGTCGGGAGGCCTGGATCCCGCCTGCGGGGTTGGTGGACCAGATCACCGGCGACTCGGTCGATCTCGGCGCCGACGGCCTGGTCTCGGTGCTGGGCGCGTGTCGTCTGGCCGCCGCGGAGGAGGCCGTACGGTCCGCTCGATCCGGTGACCAGGTCACCGTGGTCGTCGTCACCGGCGACCCCGCCGAGACCGGTGGTCTCGTGCGGCTCAAGATCAGTGACCTCACCGCCTGCCTGCGAGGTGTGTTCCCTTCCGAGGTCTGGCGGCGCCTCCGGCTGGTCGTCGACGACGGAGCGCCGGCGGCGTCGGCCATCGGTCTTGCCGACGGTGACGATCAGACGGAAGCCGCCGTGCGCGTCCAGGACGGCGTGATCGTCGCCCGAGGCCACGGGCGAGGCGCCGCCTACGCGGTGTCGACCGTCGACGCCGTGGACGGCCCGCAGTCGCGGAGGGGCGAAGCATGATCGAGCTTCCCGGGACCGACCTGCTGGTGCTCCATGCCCTGCGCTGTGGCGGCCACGCCGGCGTCGCCCGCGTGGCCGCGGCCGTCGGCCTGGATGAGTCCACGGTCGAGTCCGAGCTGATCGATCTCGCGGTCGCCGGTCTCGTCACGTACACGGCCGGCGGCTTCAACGTGTGGGGTCTGACGGATGCCGGCCGCACCGCAGATGCCGAGCGCATCACCGACGAGCTGGAGTCATCCGGCGCCCGTCCCGCGGTGACCGCGGCGTATGAGCGCTTTCTCGTGCTCAACCCCGAACTGCTCGACCTCTGCGCCGCCTGGCAACTGAGGCCCGTCGACGGTGTCGCGACCGCCAACGACCACGGCGACCCGTCGTACGACGCTCGCGTCCTCGGCCGATTCTCCGCCTTGGACCGGCGAGCCGCGGTCGTCTGCGCTGAGCTGTCCGCGGCACTGCCGCGCTTCGACCGCTATCGGACCCGCCTGACCGAAGCCCTCGGTCGTGCCGCCTCGGGCGAGTTGGGATACGTGACCGACAGCACCGCCTCGTACCACGCCGTCTGGGCCGAGCTTCACGAAGACCTGCTCGCGACACTCGGGATTCCCCGGTGGTGAGGTGGATTCGCCCGCTCCTCGCGGAGGTCGAGGAGAGCGCGGAGATTCTGGGCGCCAAAGCGCACGGCCTCGTGGTGCTTCGCCGTCTGGGGCTGCCGGTGCCCGCCGGGTTCGTCGTCACCACCGAGGCATGTCGAGCGTTCCTGCGTGAGGGTCGTCTTCCCGACGGACTCGACGAGGAGCTCGCGGCCGCCCTGGGCGACCTGGAGGCCGCGACGGGGCGCCGGTTCGGCGGAGCACGGACACCGCTGGCCGTGTCAGTCCGCTCCGGGGCGAGCGTGTCGATGCCCGGCATGATGAACACCATCCTCAACCTCGGCCTCACGGCCGAAGCGGCAGCCGGATTGGCGGTCGAGACCGGCGACGCGCGGTTCGCACTGAACTCGCGACTGCGCTTCTTGTCGACCTTCGCCTCTGCGATCGCCGACACGGACGTCGACGGCGTGGCCGCCGCCCCCGACCGAGCCGCTGGGCGATCGGCCGAGGACGAGGACGAGGAGGCACGCCTCGCCGATGCGATCGAGGCGGTCCAACGGCTCGTCCGGCAACGATGTGGCCGAGCGATTCCCGACAACGCCGCCCGGCAGTTGGCGCTGGCGGTCGCGACCGTCTTCTCGTCGTGGGACACATCGCGCGCGCGAACCTACCGCGAACTCCATGACATCCCGCACGATCTCGGCACGGCCGCGATCGTGCAGACGATGGTGTTCGGGAACCGCGACGACCACAGCGGCACCGGAGTCGCCTTCAGCCGCGACCCCAACACCGGGGAGAACATCCCGTTCGGCGAAGTCCTGTTCGGGCACCAAGGCGAGGACGTTGTCTCCGGCCGATCGCTGACCCGGCCCCTGCACGAACTCGCCGACCGGGAACCTGCCGTGTGGACCGCCCTGGTCGACGCCCTGAGCCGAGTCGAGGGGCATTACCTCGACGCGTGCTACGTCGAGTTCACCTTCCAGGCCGGCGAGCTGTGGATGTTGCAGGTCCGGCCCGGCCGGTTCGTCGGAGGCGCCGCCGTCCGCGTCGCGACCGACCTCGCCGACGAGCGCGTGATCACACGGCACGAAGCGCTGCTCAGGGTCTCGCCGCAGCATCTCCAGCACGTCCGCACGCCCCGCATCGCCGCATCCGCGGAGGCCGACATCGTGGCCCGAGGAGTGGGGGCCTGTCCGGGTGTCGCTGTCGGCAAGGTCGCGACCACGACCGACGCGGCGGTGCGCATGTCCGCCGACGGCCCGGTCATCCTCGTGCGTCCGGAGACGTCCCCGCACGACATGCGCGGCCTGGCCGCCGCCACGGGAATCGTCACCGCCCGCGGCGGGCCGGCCAGCCACGCCGCGGTCGTCGCACGGGCGATGGGAAAGCCCGCCGTCGTCGGCGTCGCCGACCTCATCGTCGAGGTCGCCGACGCCCTGGTGAGAACCGGTGGGCGCGCCATCGCCGAAGGCGCTCTCGTCACCATCGACGGGACCAGTGGCGAGGTCGCCCTCGGCAGCCCTCGTGTCACCACGAACGCCGCTGACGCCCACCTGCGCCGACTGCTCGCATGGGCGGACGACGTGTCAGGCGACCGCTCCGAACGCGATGAGGCCCAGCGCCTCAGCGCCGCCCATGCCGCACTCCGTCACGCCTAGCCTGCCCGGTTCCTGACCCGGCCCCGTACCGGTGAACGTGTTCGGCGACGCCTCTCATCGCATCGCGGGAGGCAGCCAGGTCGATCTGCGGCTTCTGCCGTATCGCCTCTCATGGCCGGACGCCGACTCTGAACCCCGTCCAGCGCAGGTCAGGCGGGAGGTGACCCATGTCGTTGTACAGCAGCACTGTCGGCGCCACGCCGTCGTGATAATCGATCGCCGTCAGCGCCGTGTTTCCGCAGCCCAACCCCAGCCACCGCACCGGCGGCGCGTCGAGGGCGTGCCGCACCAGCCAGGCCACCTGGTAGGCATGCGTGACCAGGACCTCATGGATCTCGGTCTCGGCAGGACGCGCGAACCGACCGGTCAGTGCGTCCGCGAGTCTCGCGCCCGCAGCCGCCTCGGCGGCGTCGTACCCATCGAAGAACCCCGCCCATTCCGGGGGTGTCTCATCCGGCACGTGCGGGACGTGGTCCACCAGCTCGGCCGCTTCCCGCACGGGAACGCCCCGCAGGTGCTCGCCGATGATCTGAGCGGAGCGCACCGCCCGCGGTAGAGGTGAATGCCACACCGCATCGATCGGCAGGGAGGCGAGGCGGTCCGCCAGCAGCTCCGACTGCCGATGCCCCACATCGGTCAACTCCCCGAACGGGTCCGCCGAGCCGTGCCTCACCACGTACAGATGCCGGGTCGCCATCACAGTCCCTTCCCACGAGTCATCAACAGGATGCGCATGACATTCAGATGTTGGCATCATTCTAATGTGGGCATCATTCTAATTGTTCGTGCGATCGGCCTTTGCTCCTGCCGAACGATGGAGGCGTTCCGATCACAGACTTCCTGCTACGCGTCAACGGCGGGAAAGCCCGCTTCCGTCAGGGTCGAACCGTGAAGATCGGAGAAGCGCGGGCGGTGGCGGTGCGGTGGCTGGCAGGCCACAGGGTTCCCGGTTTCACAGGCGCCTATGTCAGCGGCTCGGTCGCCTGGCTCCCGGTCGAGACAGAGCTTCCGATCACCTCCGACGTGGATCTGATGATCATGGTGAACGGCGAGGTCCCGCCCAAGCTGGGCAAGTTCCGGCATGAGGGCGTGCTGCTGGAGGTCGGCTACGCGCCGTTGCAGCCGGCGGAGAACGTGTTGGCTTCGCCCGCCCTGGCGCCGGGGTTGAGCAGAGGCGTCCTCCTGGCCGATCCGCACGGATCGCTCGCCGCACTGCATGCCGCCGTAGCAAGAGAGTTCGCTCACCCATACTGGGTCCGCACCCGATGCGCGGCGCTGGAGGGCCGCATCGCCGCCCTGGCCCAGCTTGATGTCAGCCGGCCACTCGCCGAGCGGGTGCTCTCCTGGGTGTTCCCGGCCAGCCTGCCGACGCTGGTGGTCCTGACCGCCGCCGGCGCCAACCCCACCGTTCGCCGCCGCTACGTGGCGGCCCGAGAGGTTCTCACGAGGTACGGCGAAGCCGAGTTCCACGAGGAGGCACTCGACTGGCTCGGGTGTGCCCATCTGTCCAGGTCCCGGGTCGCCGCGCACCTGGAGCGGCTGACCGACGTCTACGATCGCGTGCCGTACGACCTGGCGAGGCCGTACGGGAGCGACCTCACTCCCGAGGCCCGGCAGATCTCCATCGGCGGCACCCGCGACCTCGTCGAGCAGGGTCTGCACCGGGAGGCGGTCTGGTGGATCGTCGTCACTTTCGCACGGTGTCTGACGTTCGCCCCTTACGGCACCGCTGCCTTTCAAGAGCTGCTCGACGACCTGGGCGTCGGCACGCCGGCGGCGATGCGGCAGAGGGCCGGGGCGATCGTGGGCGGATTACCGAGGCTCAGGCAGGTGCGCGAGGCGCTCATGGGCCGACACGGGATGGCTCCACCGCCATGGACGAACACGCCGTGACGCTGAGCCTGCACGGTCGGAGGCGACGGCCACGCCGCCCTTGGCCGCCGTACGATCATCCGAGGACGAACGGGAGGGCGGTGGCCAGCTCGCCCAGTTCGGTTTTCTCCGCATCGGTCGGGGCGCGCCGTCCGGTGCCGACCAGCAGCGCGTCCTTGTCGGAGAACGACGCGGGGAACACGGTTCCGGCGATCTTCTCCAGCATCTCGCGGGACCGGGCAAGCCCCTCCACGGGTGGTTCCGCCATGTCCGGGAGGTGCGCGATCAGGTCGAGGTGGTGCAGCGTCCACTCCAGGACGTACGCGGAGAGGTAGTCGCCCGTGGTGAGGACCTCGTCGCGGGTGCCGACCCGCAGACTCGGGTCGGCGAGTTCGGCGGCACGGCCGGCGGCGGAGCCGACGTCGTCGAGGTGGAACTTGAGCAGCCGAGGCTCCTCGTACGCGGCAGCCAGCCGGACGACCAGCGCGTCGAGCGGGTCGTCGCCGGTCGGCGGCGTTCCGGCGACGTCCCAGTAGGTCACCGCGTCGCGCGTCGGTTCCGTTTCAGCGGGGGTCACGAGGGTGATCAGGACGTCCTGAGCGTCGATGACCAGATGGCACACCAGGTCTCGCACGAGCCAGCCGGTACAGCCGGACGGCCGCGCGAAGTCCTCGTCCGGGAGCTCGGCGACCGCCGTGCGCAACGCCGTCCAAGAGCGCGAGAAGAGATCCACATCGGCAAGGTAGAACGGTGCCGCGATGGAGGACAAGCGCATTTGAACGGCCGCCTCGGAACCCGGCGAGCGCAGAGGCGGACCCGGCGACTGCGCACGCCCTTACGGCACGCCACTGCCGGCACGAACGCGCCTGCTTCTCTGAACTGACGACAGCCGAACGGGCGGGAGTGAAGATCGTGATTCTCGCGGCTCGTCTCAGCGCCAGGAACTACTGTCGTGAGCATGGTCGAACACGATGCCCTCAGTGCCACCCGCGAGGCCTACGACGCTGCTGCCTCCGTGTATGCGCAGCTGTTCCGCGGTGAGCTGCGTGACAGGCCCCTGGACCGCGCGATCTTGAATGCCTTCGCCGAGGTTGTAAGCGCGGGGGGCGACGGTCAGGTCGCGGACCTGGGGTGTGGACCTGGCCATATCACTGCTTATCTGGATGAGTTGGGGCTGGCGGTGTTCGGCGTCGACGCCTCTCCTGCAATGATCGAGTTGGCTCGACAGGCCTATCCGGCTCTGCGGTTCGACGTGGGCTCGATGACCGCGACGGACATCGCTGACGGCGTGCTGGGCGGCGTGCTCTCACGTTGGTCCATCATCCACACTCCACCGCGAGAACTCCCCGTCATCTTGGCGGAGTTCCACCGCGTGCTGGCACCTGGCGGCCACCTTCTCATCGGTTTTTCGGCCACCGATGATCCGTTTCACCCGACACAGGTCTTCGATCACGCGGTCGCGCCGGCCTATCGGTGGTCGCCGGACCACCTCGCCGCGATGCTGGGCGAGTCCGGGTTCGCCGAGGTAGCCCGGATGGTGCGCCAGCCTCAGCCCACCGACCGACGGCAGTTCGAGGAGATTCACCTGCTCGCCCGCAAAGCCTAGGTAGGAGCTGTTCGGCCAATGACATGACCGCGTCCGAACGGGGGCCGTCAGGCTGCGGGCGTCGACTCGTGGTCAGGGCTCGCCGCCCGTTCGACCTCCGCTCTGGTCGAACGAGGGGATTTTTGAGGAACACCTTCGATGACCTGCGCTCCTGGCGGGCATCGAGCCGGGCGGTCTTCTCTTCCGCTGCGGCAGGCCGACCTGTAGTCCTTCGACTTCTCCGAGCCGGCCTTCCCGCTCGGCCTCGGCGATGCGGGTGATTTCGCGCGAGCCTGTCCGGCGCGGGCCTGACCCGCGCGGGCCTGACGGGTGCGGGCCTGACGGTCGCGGACTTGCGGGGAGTCACCGGCCTGTCAGAGGCGGCAATGCATGAGGTCGCCAAGACAGACGGGACTCTCTTCGGCCCGCTGCCGAAGGAGTAGGGATCTCACCTGGGATCCGATACTCCATGTGTCGTGGAGGTCGATGCCACTGACGAAAGTCAGGGGCACAGCCTGACGGAAGACCGACGCCCGGGCACAGTCCGCTCTCTTAGCGTCGACGCCGTGATCGCAGGCGAGGCACCCACAAACGCTACGGCGAAAAGTCCGGTGAGGTCCTCGCAGCCCTTCGTCACGATCATCCTGGCCGTCGCCCGGATGCTGTTCGCCCGACGCCATGCCTCACCCGACAGGGAGGTACGAGATGTTACGCAGGTTCATGGCAGTGATCGCCGCTTTGGTGGCGGTCACCGCGCTCGTCACGCCGGCCGGCGCCGCACCGCACGAGTTGGTGCTGCCCGCGCCGACCGGCCGGCACCCGATCGGCTGGACCCGACTGCACCTGGTCGACGAGGACCGGACGGACCCCTGGGTGCCGACCGGACCACGGGAGTTGATGGTCTCGGTGTGGTACCCGGCCGTCGCGGCGCACGGTGACCGCGTACCGTACGCCACCGCCGAGGAGTCCCGGCTGCTGTTGGACCTGTACGGGGTCACCGGCGTGCCCTCGGACGCTCTGACCAGGGTCCGCACCCACGCGCGCACCAGGGCGACGCCGCTGCGCACACCTCACCGGCTGCCGCTGGTCGTCTTGTCGCCAGGGCTGGCGTTCCCGCGCTGGACCCTGACGACGCTGGCCGAGGATCTGGCCAGCCGCGGGTACGTCGTGGTCGGCATCGACCACACCTACGAGGCGGCGGCGGTCACGTTCCCCGACGGCCGTGTGGCCAAGTGCGTGGTGTGCGCCGGAGGGACCAGCGGCGCGGCGATCATCGCCAGCCGGGCCCTGGACACCTCGTTCGTGCTGGACCGTGTGCTCGCCCGGTACCGGCATCTGATCGACCCGCGCCGGATCGCCGCCGTCGGTCACTCGACAGGCGGGGCGGCCGCCGCCGCGACGATGTTCGGGGACGCGCGCGTGGACGCCGGGATCAACCTGGACGGGTCCTTCCAGCCGGCACTCACCCGGGACCTGTCGCGCCCGTTCCTCATGGTGAGCGCGGAGGACCGGAGCCCTGGGCGACGTCCGGACTGGGACCAGACGTGGCCGCACCTGACCGGCTGGCGACGCTGGCTGTATGTGCCGGACATGCAACACGCCTCGTTCAGCGACGCCGCGGTCGTCGTCGAGTGGCTGGGCCTGCCGCCCCAGTCGCTGCCCGGCACACGGGTCGTCGACATCATCCGCGCCTACGTGGCCGCGTTCGCCGACCTGCACCTGCGGCACCGCCCCCAGCCGCTGCTGAACGCGCCGACGCCGCAGTTCCCCGAGGTCCACTTCGTGGATCCGTCCCGCTGAGAACGCGCGCCGCCCCGAGTTCGGTGCCATCACAACTCCACGAAACTCGGGGCACGCCAGCCGCTTGCGTGAGGCCGGCCGCCGACCTGCCGACAGGATGAGCGACCGGCCGCGTCCGGATTCACGACCGTTGCTCAGGAGCGGGGGTCGCCCGGTTGGTCGCCGGTGCGGGCTTCGGCGGTGGTCTTCAGGTCGCGCAGCCAGGCTTCCAGGCCCGCGCCGAGGATCTCGGTGGCTCTGGGAACGTCCGCTTCGACCTGGGCGCCGGTCCAGGTTTCCTCGGTGTGCACGCGGACGCCTCCCTTGACCTTGGTGAAGGTCCACAGGTGGACGCCTTCGTCGATGCGCACGCCCTTACCGATCGCGGGTCCGCTCCACAGGATGCAGGTGTCGCGCTGGAGTTGCCGGACGGTGGAGGTGATGTGCATGGTGGTGGCGGGGGTCGTGGGGGTGGGGGGCGCCGGGGTGGTCCACCGGAACCGTGAGCCCTTGCGGAGGGGGCCGGGGTCGAGGCGTCTCATGGTGAGGACGGGAGGCTGCCAGGCCGGCCAGCGTTCCACGTCGGTCTGCAGCTTGAAGACGGTGCTCAGCGGCGCCTTGATCACGATGTCGGCCTGGTAACGGATGAGAGCGGCGGTGTCGACGCCCTCTCCACGGCACTGGGGCCTGCCGTCGTGATGGGCGGCCCGGGACTGCGCGGGGGCGGCCTGCGCGGCCGGGACGTTGCCTGCGAGCACGCCGGCGACGGCGAACGAGATCGTGAGCGCGGTGACGCGTATGCGGGTCCGGGGGCGGACGGTTCGCGCGTGCGGGGGGCGGGGCCGGGACCGCTGAGCGGGTGAGTTCGACGGGCCGTTGCTGAACATGGTGTTCCTCTCATTGTGGGGGTCGGCGTCGGATGCTCGGATGCCTGGGATGAGGTGCTGGTGGGGACGGCGCACGACAGTGCGCCCCCTCAGCGTCGACGGGCTCGATGGATGGTCACGATGAGTGCGGCGGACGCGGCGACGATCAGACCGACGAAGGCGGGGTGAATGTCCTTGGACAGGCTCGGCGCGCCGGCGGGCCGCGTCAGCCACACGACGAGCGGGATCGCGTAGGTGACGGCGAGAAGCGTGGCCGCCCGGCGAACCGTCTGGTCGCGGGCGTGACGGAGAGCGCCGACCAGCGCGATCACGACCGGGACGATCGCCAGCAGGGCGAACTGGCCGACGACCATGACGGGGACCGCCCAGGAGGCGACGGTCACCGCCGGCGGAGTGCGCCGGCCCACGCGGGTGAGCGGCTTGGATGTGGTGGTCATGACGTTCCCCTCGCCTGATGACTGGGCGCACGACTGCGAACCCGCGCCGCGCAACCACGATGAGCTAGAGGCTCACGTGTTCGTTAGAAGTTATAACCAAGCAGTGGGAGGAGTGTCAATAAGATTCGTGATAGCCTCTAACTAACTTTTCAAGATGTAGCTTCGTAGGCGGGGAAGGTGGCAGGCCTTGGCGGAGACGGACACGGAGACCCCGCGCGAGCGCTACCGCACTCAGGTGCGCGCGGAGATCAAGGAACGCGCGTGGGAGCAGATCGCCACGGCGGGGGCGTCCGCGCTCTCCCTCAACGCGGTCGCCAAGCAGATAGGCATGAGCGGCCCCGCGCTCTACCGCTACTACGCCAGCCGCGACGAACTGATCACCGAGCTCATCAGGGACGCGTACCGAAGCCTCGCCGACACCCTCCGCTCAGCCTCCGCCGCAGGCGCCGACCTGGCCGCACTGGCGCACACCATACGCGGCTGGGCCCTGGAGGACCCCCAGCGCTACCTCCTCATCTACGGCACCCCCGTCCCCGGCTACCACGCGCCCGGCGACATCACGCTCATCTCATCCGAGATCATGGCGATCCTGCTCGACGCCTGCGCGGCGCTGGCCCAGGACAGCCCCGCGACGCCGTTCGACGCGCACCTGGCAGACCACCGCGAATGGGCGAACGGCCACCCCGCCCCGCCTGCGGTCCTGCACCGGGCTCTGATCTTCTGGACCCGGATCCACGGTGTCCTGTCCCTGGAGCTCGCGGGCCACTTCACCGGAATGGGATTCGACCCCGCCCTGCTCTTCACCGCCGAACTGGACCGCCTGCTGGCGCACTGACCCGCAGCGGGGCCCTGTACACCAGGTCCAGCGGTGTGTCGTTCAGCGTCTGTCGGAGCCGGGGCATCTCCACGAGACGGACAGCGATTCAGTCGTCCTGCGGGCGGCGCAGCGGAAGCCGGACGCGGAAGGCCGCCCCTTGGCCGGGGACGCTTTCCACATCGATTCGGCCCGCGTGCGCCTCCACGAGCGCGGCGGCGATGGCCAGGCCCAGTCCGGTGCCGCCGTGGGCGCGTGAACGGCTGGGGTCGGCCCGATAGAAACGGTCGAACACCTGGGGAAGGTGCTCGGGATCGATGCCCTGGCCCTCGTCGCGTACCTCGATGAGCGCCGTCTCCGCGACACGCGCCACGGTGACGCGTACGGCGCTGCCGGGTGGGGTGTGGGTCATCGCGTTGCCGACAAGATTGGCGATCACCTGGTGCAGACGGTGCTCGTCGCCGCGGACGATCACCGGATCGTCGGAGACGGCCAGGTGGATCGGACGTTCGCGATCACGCGCCCGAGCCGCCTGCACCACGTCGCCCGCCACCACGTGCATGTCGACCGTGGTCGCCTCCAGGCCGGGCTCCTGGTCGAGGCGGGCCAGCAGCAGCATGTCCTCCACCAGCACGCCCATGCGTTCCGCCTCGCCCTCGATGCGGCTGAGCAGCCGCTCGGCGACGGGGTCGCGGGCCACCTGGCCGTGGTGGTACAGCTCGGCGAAGCCCCGGATCGAGGTGAGGGGCGTGCGCAGCTCATGGGAGGCGTCGGCGACGAAACGGCGCAGCCGTTGTTCCGACTGCTGGCGTGCGCGCAAGGCGGCGGCAAGGCGTTCCAGCATCGTGTTGAGCGTCTGGCCGAGTCGCCCGATCTCGGTGCCGGGGTCGGCCTCCGCCACTCTTCTGTCGATGTCGCCGGCGGCGATCGCCTCCGCCGTACGCTCGACACGCGTGAGAGGGCGCAGGCCCAGCCGTACCACGGCCCAGGCCACGGCGCCGAGGAGCACCAGCACCAGCGCCCCCGCGGCGATCTCGATGACGAGCAACTGCTGCACGGTGGCGCGGTTCGCCTCCAGGGACATCGACACCGCGACGCGTTCGCCGCCCGGCAGTTCCTTGAGCAGGACGCGCCAGTTCTCCTCCCCGGTCTTGCCCGGCACGGTGAAGGGCTGGTCCGGCACGGAGGAGATCGCCTCGGCCGGCACTTCCGGCCCACCCGCCGCGTCCGTGGGGATCACGCGGATCAGGCGCGCGGAGGAGGCGTAGACGGCGATCTGGAACTGGGATGGCAGCCGGACACTCCCAGGTGGCGGCGGGGCCATGGGAGGCGGGCGCCGGGCAGAGGTGGCGGCGGAGAAGTCGGCCAGCTGTGAGTCGACGCGGGAGAGCAACGACTGCTCCAACATCACCGTGCCGGCGACCGCGAAGACGGTCAGCCCCGCCGCGGACAGCCCCAGCAACGCCGCCAGGAGCCGCAGCCGCAGCGGCCACTGGCGGCGTGCTCCGCTCACGACGTGCTCAGCAACCGGTAGCCCACGCCACGCAAGGTATGGATCAGCGGCGGGCCGTCGGCGTCGATCTTCCGGCGCAGGTAGCTGATGTAGGACTCCACGATCCTGGCGTTCCCGTCGAAGTCGAAGTCCCAGACGCGTTGCAGGATCTGCGCCTTGCTGACCACCCGTTCGGCGTTGATCATCAGGTAACGCAGCAGGGCGAACTCCGTCGGCGACAGGTGGATGGGACGGCCGCTCCGCCGCACCGTGTGGGCCTCCTCGTCCAGCTCCAGGTCCGCGTACCGCAGTACCCCGTCGTCCCCCTCGTCCTGGGGAGGGCGGATGCGGCGCAGGATCGCGCGCAGCCGCAGTACCACCTCCTCCAGGCTGAAGGGCTTGGTGACGTAGTCGTCGCCTCCGGCCGTCAAGCCTGCGATCCGGTCGGAGAGCGCGTCCTTGGCCGTGAGGAAGAGCACCAGCGGGCTGTGCCCGGCCTCGTGCAGCCGGCGTGCCACCGAGTATCCGTCAAGGTCGGGCAGCATCACGTCCAGCACGACGATGTCAGGCCGATCGCGTGCGACACCGTCCAGAGCGGCCCTGCCGTTGGAGGCGGTGCTCACGGTGAAACCGCTGAGAGTGAGCGCCTCCGACAGCAACTCGCGGATGCTCGGCTCATCATCGACGATGAGGACCCTGGCGTTCATGACGCTGTTCTACAGGACGTGTACGAGACCGTCCGCGGGATCCGCGGCGGCGGGCGCAGGTCGTCGAGCGGTACGCCGCCGCGGCATGACGACTCGTCGTGCCGCGGGGCTCGGCCTGCCTCACCGTGACCGCCCCGCGTCCGAGGACCGCCGCTCATGCCCCGCACCTGCCGCTCATGCCCCGCACTCGTAGAGCACGTTCGCGCCTCCGAACGGAGGCGGACCGGAATCACCTGGTTGTTCCGTGCCGCCGTACTCCGCGGCGGGCACGAGCGTGCAGTTGCCGTCGATCCACTCGCTGCGCCGGGCCGCGCCCTCGCCGCCCATCCTGGGCGCACCCGACGACGCCCCGAGGACATACCGCAGATCTCCCGCCTTGACCCACCGATCGAGCTGTGCGACGGACGGCGCCGGATCACCCCCGCTGAAACCGCCCATCCCGATCACCGTCTGCCCGCTGTGCAAGATGTACACGGCCGACCCCATCGCGCCGTTGTCGACCGCGAGCTTGATGCGAGCCGTACCGGAACGCGCCACCGCGTAGTCGAGGATCTTCCGTTGTTCGGTGGTGAGCCCACCGGCGTTGTCCGTCGGCCCGCGTCCGGGGCCCGGCATCCGGCCGGGGCCGGTCATCGGCGGGCCCATCGGCGGCCCGGCGGCGGGGATGACGGCGTTGGCCTGCACGGGCCCGAAGGTGTACGCGAACGACCAGACGGCGGGTGCCAGCAGGCAGGGAAGCAGGACGGCCGCGACGACGCCGGGGCCGCGGGCCGCGGCACGTCGACCGCGGACGACCAGGAAGGCGATTCCCGCGACGGCCACGGCCAGGACGGCGTGACGCGCCCAGCCGTTCCATGAGACGTCCCGCGAGATCAGGACCCACGCCCAGGCCGTGGTGACCACGATCGCGGCCGCGGCCGCGACGACGCTCCAGCGGTGCCCGGCTGAGGCCGCCATGCCCGCGCCGACCAGGGCGGCGATGGCGGGAGAGAGCATCGTGGTGTAGTAGGGATGGAAGATCCCCGCGGCCAGGCTGAAGACGACGCCGTTGGTCAGCAGCCAGCCGCCCCACAGCAGCCAGCCGCCACGCGCCTCGGGCCTTACGGCCTCGCCGCGGCGCGCGCGCCACACGGCGAGCACGGAGGCGGCCACGAGGATCAGCAGGGCGAGCGGCAGCAGCCAGCTCACCTGACCGCCCACCGCGTCGTCGAACATGCGCAGCGGGCCTGGATCGCCGCCGAAGGCGCCCATGGCTTCGCGGGGGAACCCCTGCCCCGGCGGCTCCGCCGGGAGGCCGCCCGGCGGGGTGGGGAAAGCGGAGGGCATCCGGGGCATGCCGGGGCCGCCGCCCGGCATCTGCGGCATGCCGGGGCCGCCGCCGAAGATCCGGCCCAGGCCGTTGTAGCCGATGACCAGATCGCGGGCGGTGCCGTCGGTGCTGCCCCCGACATAGGGCTTGTCGCCGGGCCACAGGTCCACCAGCGCCACCCACCACAGCGAGCTGAACAGCAGGACCACGGTCGACGCGGCCAGATCCCCCAGTCTGCGGCGCCACGGGGCGGTGGCGCCCGCCAGGTAGGCGAGCAGGAAGGCGGGCAGGCACACCCAGGCGGCCAGCATCTTGGTGGTGAAGCCACAGCCGATCAGGAAGGCGGCCAGCAACAACCAGCCCGTGGCCCGCCGTGGCGCGCAGGACGGTTCCATGGCCCGGGTGAGGGCGTAGGCGGCCGCCACCGTCAACAGGACCAGCAGCGTGTCGGGGTTGTTGTCGCGGTTGATCACGACGGTGACCGGGGTGAGGGTGAGCACCAGCGCGGCGATCAGGGCGGCCTCGTCGCCTGCCCAGCGGCGTACGGCGCGGTGTAGCAGGAACACCGTGGCGACGCCCTCGACCACCTGCGGGAGCAGCAACGCCCAGCCGTGATGGCCGAACATCCAAACGGACAGGACCTGCGGCCACAGCGCCATCGGCGGTTTGTCGACGGTGACGACGCCGACCGGGTCAAAGGAGCCGAAGAGGAAGCCGGTGAGGCTCCCCGACATGGAGGTGACGGCGGCGCTGTAGTAGCCGTTGCCCCAGCCCCAGCCCCACGACGCCCACCCGTACAGAACGGCGGCCAGCAGGCAGATCACGCCCAGCGCGTACCGGTGCCGTCTCCCCGGGGCGAGGCGGGCAGGTACGACGGCGTTGGGCGAGGTGATGACTCTCATGTCGGCGGTCACTTTCGGGGGGCGGTGGCGTGGCCGAAGACCCAGCCGCGCAGCAGGAGGAAGCGGCTCGCTGTGCCCAGCAGGCACGCGCACACCAGTACGGTCAGCTCCAGCACCCGTGTGTGGCCGGGGACGAGAGCGGTCAGCGTCAGCAGCGCACCGGAGGTCAGCGCGTAGTACAGGCCGAACACGATCAGCCCGAGCAGGTGTGTGCGGGCGGTGGACCGCTCGCGGGAGGCGACGAAGGTGAAGCGGCGGTTGGCCTCGGTGTTGAGCACGGTGGTCAGTGTCAGCGCCGCCAGATTGGCGGCCAGCAGGGGCAGCCAGGTCCGCAGCAGCGCGTACAGGCCCAGGTGGGCCGCCGTGGACAGCACGCCGATGACGCCGAACGACAACAACTGCCACAGCAGGCCGCCGCCGTTCTCGGCCAGCACCGCGTCCGGGTGCGCGGCGCGCGGGTCGGGCCGCGCGGGCAGGTCCGGCACCCGCGCCGCGCCTGTGGCCTTGGCGCGAGCCACTCTGATCAGGCCCTTGACGTCGTCGACGGCGGTGCGTACGACCTGCACCCGGCTGTCGACGTCCTCCACCCAGTCCACCGGGATCTCGTGCACCCGCAGGCCGTTGTGGTCGGCGAGCAGGAGCAGCTCGGTGTCGAAGAACCACGAGTCGTCCTCGACCGTTGCCAGCAGCGGCCGGACCACCGCCGTACGGGCGGCTTTGAACCCGCATTGCGTGTCGGTGAACCCCACCCCGTGCGTCAGGCGTACGAGAGCGTTGTAGCAGCGCGAGATGATCTCTCTGCGGGGACCGCGCAACGTGCGCGCCCCCCGCGCCAGCCGGGAGCCGACGGCCAGGTCTGAGTGCCCGTTGAGCAGCGGGGCGACCAGGGGCAGCAGCGCGTCGAGCCCGGTGGACAGGTCGACGTCCATGTAGACCACGACGTCGGCGCGGCTGCGCGCCCACGCGGTACGCAGGGCCAGCCCGCGTCCCTTGCGCTCCAGCCGCAGCAGCCGGATCTCGGACCGGTGACGCCTGGTCAGCTCGGCGGCGATCTCCGGAGTCCGGTCGGTGCTGGCGTTGTCGACGACGGTGATGATCCACTCAAAGGGGAAACACCGTTTCAGATAGTCGCGCAGCACCTCGACGCACCCCGACAGGGCGCGCTCTTCGTTGTGGACCGGGACGACGATCTCCACTGTCGTGGTCAGCTCGCAGGCCGCGCAGGCCTCCCCCTCCCGCGCCCGCCGCACCTCCTGCCCCGCGGTCAAATCTGTCATGAGGCCAGTAAGCCTCCCGATTGTGGGAGAAAGCTGAAAGTCGCCACGGTCGTGATCGTGGATTCCATCTGTGGCGACATGCCGGGAGCAGGCGGTGACCTGGGATGATGACCGCCGGATGTGGCACGCGGTTGGAGCGGTGCGGCCACGGACGATACGCAGGCCGGCGCCGATCGGTCCACGTCTGGCGCTGAATGCGGGCATTTTGCGCGCGGGAGCACCGCTCTCCTACTGGCGGGCGACCGCCGCGGCGGCCCGCGCCCGCCCTCGCCTTCGACCCGCAGAGACCAAGCTCTCCGACGGTGCGCTCGACTCTCCGCGCTCACGACGCGGCGCTCGCCGAAGACCCGCGGTCACCGCGTCCGGGCTGGGATCTCGTCGCGCGTCGCAGCGCCCCGCGTCGTTCGACGACATCGCGCGACCGGAGGAACGCGAAATGCTGTCAGAACTCGGCAATATCCGCCGCCGCCCCTGACCGCCACAGCCACCATGGGGAGATATGACGAAGCGTTCGCACCTCATCACCGCGGCGGCCGTACTGGGGCTGTCGCTCACCTCCGCCCCGGCGGCCGACGCGTCCGTTCGCGCGGCTTCCCCGCTGGCAATGTGCACCAGCGGCGTCAAGCCCTACATGAGCTCCTTCCCCCGCTGGTCGTGGCTGGGCCGGTGGAACACCTCCAACGCCAGTAACGGGCCGCGTACCTGCGGCTTCACGCAGCAGCGATCGATCGTGTACGTCTGCTGGTCCGACGCCAACGGCTCCAAGATCCATGTGATCGGCGGAGAGGAGGCAGGCGGGCGGCGTAACTACATCACGCCCACCTGCGACGGCCGTACTCACGGCACCAAGGCGTACGGGGGCCTGAGCACCCCGTACCACCTGCACTGGCACCACGACGGCCGGGTGAAATGGAGCCAGGTGGGACTGGGTCTGTACTGACGGAGCGCCCCGCGGCCCATCGCGCCGTACGGGTTCCTCTGTGACGCAGGGGTCACGACCGCCCGAGCGCTCAGGTCTCCGGGCGACGACCGAAGTCCGTGGCGAGCCAGGTCGCGAGGTCCTCGGCCGGTCGGCGGCGGTCGCCGGACCCCGGCTCTCCCGTCACCGGCTCCCGCACACGGCCGAGGCGGAACACCCGCCAGTCGTCGGCGTCGAGGTCGTGGGCCAGGGCGTACCAGCGGCCGCGGGCGTAGAGGCACCGCACCGCCTCCACTCGCCGCCGCGTGACCTTCCCGTGCCGGTCGCGGTAGACGAACCGCAGCACGAGATCCTGACCCGCCGCCCTGAGCAGCGCCGCCAGGGTCGTCGGGTCCACGTCCCCGCGCTCGCCGTCGGCGTTCTCGCTGCCCTCGGCGGCGTTGTCCAGGACGGTGCGCAACCGCCGTGGAAGCACCTGCGACAGTTTGGTCAACGCCCGGTGCGAGGCGTCCCCGGCGAAGACTCCCTCGGCCATGCGCAGCGCCGCCACCAGGGCCATGACCTCGTCGTCCTGGAAGACCAGCGGCGGCATCCGGCTGCCGGGGCGCAGCGCGTAGTGGCCGCCTGGCCCGGGCCTGCTCTCGACCGCGTAGCCGAGGCCCTGCAGGCGGGCCACGTCGCGGCGAACGGTGCGAGCGCTGACCGCGAGGCGTTCCGCGAGCTCGGACGCCGACCAGCTCGGCCGGGCGGTCAGCAGTTCCAGCAGTCGCAGGGTCCGGCCGGCGGGGTCGCCGCCGACGGGCTCGAAATCGGTCATGACTCCAGTGTGGCCGCAATCGCGGACAGGATCCGGCCACATCTGACCGTACGGTGGCAGCCATGGAGATCGCTGTCACCGCACCATCCGGCAATGTCGGCCGCTTGCTGGTCGGCCACCTCGTCCGCGCCGGCGTCCGTCCACGCCTGCTGAGCCGCCACCCCGACCAGGCCCGCGCGAGCTGGGGCGACCTCGTCGACGCCCGCGAGGTCGACCTGCGGGACATCTCGGCCGTCACCGAGGCGACCCGCGGTGTCGACGCGCTGTACCTGGTCGTGCCGCCCGGCCAGACCGATGACCCCGTCGCGGCGTATGCCACGGTCGGCGAGATCGTCGCCGCCTCGGTCGCCGACAACCGCGTCCCCCACACCGTCCTGCAGAGCAGCGTGGGAGCGGAACTCCGCGAGGGCGCCGGTGAGATCGACGGGCTGGCCCGGGTGGAGGAGACACTGGACCGAATCGCCGCCGCGGACACCGGCCTGGCCGTCACCCACCTGCGGTGCGGCTATTTCTTCAGCAACCTGCTGTTCGAACTGGACGCCATCCGCTCGGGCGCCGTAGCCGTGCTCCGCCCCACCGGCGAGCCGTTCCCCTGGGTCGCGCCGGCCGACATCGCCGTGGTGGCCGCCTCCCTGTTGCTCCGCCCCGGTTGGTCGGGGCGCCGGGTGCGGGCCGTCCACGGTCCCCGGGACCTGTCCTGGGACGACGCCCTGGCCGTGGTCGGCGACGTCCTGGGCCGTACGGTCGCCGCCCACCGCGTCGACGACGACACCATGCGCGCCACGCTGGCCGACGCCGGCATGCCCCAGGCGCGGATCGAGGCCGTCATGGGCATGTCGACCGGACTGCGCGAGGGGTTCGTTCCCGAGCAGCCCCGCACCGCCGAGACCACGACGGACACGACGCTCGGAGCATGGGCCTGGGCCGAGCTTCGTCCCGCTCTCCACGCGACCGGCTGACGGGTCGTCGGCGGCGCTCGCCGACCGGGCGCGGTCAGGGGCCGACGGTCAGGTCACCCGGCGGGCGACAGGCTCAGTGACAGGACCGCTGTCGTAAGTGTCTTTTTCCGCCGGTGTCCGGAGAAGCACCATGCAAGTGCGGAAACGGCCGCTTGACGTGGAAGGAACGAAGAGAGGCATGGGCAAGTACGATCACCTGTTCGTCCATCACATGCGGGACTGCGCCGACGACCTGGTCAACGAGGGGGCCGCAGCCGGCGGTGAGCGCCCGGCGAACATCGGCGACCCCTTCGGGCTGATGCGCGCCTTCGACGTGGACGCCAGCACGGTCCACATGGCCTACAGCTGGATCAATCCCACCTCGGAGCAGGTGCACTGGGTGAACGACCATGAGCACACCTACGACGAGGTGCTCATCTGGATGGGCAACGACCCGGACAACGTGCACGACCTCGGCGCGTCGCTGTATCTCGACATCGAGGGCGAGCGGCACACGGTCACCACGACCGGCTCGGTGTTCATCCCCGCGGGCACCCGGCACTGCCCGCTCGGGTTCAACTACGTGACGCGCCCGTTCACGTTCATCGCGCTGTCACTCAGCCCGTCGTACGCCTCGGACGAGAATGTGCCGCGCCACAGCTGAGCGATCGGAGGCGGTGTGGGCCGGGTGGAGTCTCTCCACCCGGCCCACACCGGTTCATGACTGAGGTGTCCGGTGTGGGCCGGGCGGAGGATATCCGCCCGGCCCACACCCGTTCACGCCCCGGCGGCCGGCAGTGCCGAGCCGACCGGGCCGCTACCGGCGCCCGTGTCCCGCAGCGCCGCCGCCAGCTCGGCCAGGTCCTCGGGAGTGAGGCTGAGCGATCCGGCCGACAGCCACCCGTCCACCTGCTCCGGGGTGCGGGCGCCGACGATCGCCGCCGTCACTCCCGGCCAGGCCGTCGTCCAGGCCACCGCGACCGCGCCGACCGACACCCCGTGGCGTTCGGCGACCGGCCGCAGCGCCTCCTGGAGCGCCAGATTGCGGGACAGGGCGGGCGGCTGGAACTCGGCCTCGCGGGAACGCCAGTCGTCGGACGGCAGGGCGGCGGCCCGGTCCGCGGTGAACGTGCCGGACAGCAGCCCGGCCGCCATCGGGCTGTAGACGATCACCCCCGTGTCGTGCTCGGCGCACCACGGGATCACGTCGGCCGCCGCGTCCCGGTGGATCAACGACAGCGGCGGCTGAAGGGTCTCGACCGGGCCGACCGCCTCGCACCGGTCCAGCAGCCCGACGTCGAAGTTGGACACCCCGGCGTGCCGGACCTTGCCCTGTTTCACCAGCTCCAGCACGGTGCCCCAGGACTCCTCGATGGGCGGGCCCGCCGGGTCCGGGGCGTGGATCTGGTACAGGTCGACGTGGTCGACGCCCAGGCGGCGCAGCGAGGCGTCGCACTCGCGCCGGATCGACTCCGGCGTGAGATTCTGGCTTTCCACCCCGTTCTCGTCCCAGACCAGGCCGCACTTGGTGAACAGCAGCGGCCGGTCGGCGGGCGGCAGCGCGGCCACGGCGCGGCCGACGACCTCCTCGGAGTGCCCGAAGCCGTACACGGCCGCCGTGTCGATCCAGTTCACGCCGCCGGCGACGGCGCGGTGAATGGCGGCGATCGACTCCTCGTCGGACTGCGCGCCCCAGCCCATCAGCCCCGGGCCGCCGGTGGCCCAGCTTCCGAAGCCCACCGAGCTGATCCGCAGCCCGGTACGGCCGAGTTCGCGGAGCTCGCGGAATTCGTGGATCGACATCAGGTCTCCGTCCGGTAGGGGCGCGTCGCTTCCGGGTCGACGACCGGCAGCACGATGCGAGAGAGGTGGGGGCCGGCGTGGTGGACGTTCTGCAGCGCGCTGACCATCTCGGTGGACCTGCCGGGCGGCTCGCCGGTGTTGGGGTTGCGGTCGAAGTGCGGGAAGTTGCTGCTGGAGATCTCCACCCGGATGCGGTGTCCCGGCTGGAACACGTTGCTGGTCGCACCGAGGTCGAGGCGGTACTCCACCACCTCCCCCGGGGTGACCGGGCGCGGTCCGGCCGCCGGGTCGCGGTGGCTGGCGCGCAGGATGCCGTCGGTGATGTTGCGGGCGTAGCCGCACGGGCCGACGTCGACCAGCTTGGCGGTCCAGTCGGTGTCCGGCGCGGAGGTGCTGGCGTGCAGCACCGCGGTGACCGGCCCTGTGACGTCCAGCGGCTCGGTGAGCGGCTCGCTGGTGTAGACGAGGACGTCCTCGCGCTCCTCGATCGGGCGCTGGTCGTACACGCCGCCACGGGTGTGCACCGGGCTGCAGCACAGCGCGCCGCCCAGGGTGGGGACCGGGTTGCGCGGGTTGTACACGTAGCTGTCCGGCGGCTGGTCGCCGGGCGTGTCCCGGGACAGGCGCCCGTCGCCGTGCAGTGTGTTGGCCCGGCCGCCGCTGTGCAGGTACCAGTCCTGGTACTCGGTGCCGGGCAGCGGCCACGAGTCGGCGACCCGCCACTGGTCGGCCCCCATGGCGTACAGCAGCACCGGCGGGTCGGTCCCGGCCCCGTCGCCGCCGTCGCGCAGCCACCGGTCGAACCAGCGCAGCTGCAGGCCGTCGGCGTCGAGGGCGGAGCCGGTGGCGCGCCCGCCGAAGCTCCACGAGCCGACCGGGTTGCCGCTGAACAGGCCCTCGTGCGGCCACGGCCCGACGAGCAGCCGCTGCCGGTCGCGCACCCCCTGGGGCCCCTCGGCGCGCATGCCGGCGAAGTTCGCCAGGGTGCCGCCGAGGAACGTGTCGTACCAGCCGCCCAGGTTGAACGCGGCGACGGTGATCTCCGGGTAGGCCCGGGAGACGTCCAGCCGCTCCCAGAACTCGTCGTAGCCGGGGTGCTCCAGCCACTCCCGGTAGTACGGGGCGACGTCGTCCAGGTACGGATGCCGGTCCAGGGGCAACGTCAGCGCGGTGTCGGGCAGGCGGTCGGAGGCGTCGGTCAGCGCCTCGCGCACCTCGGCGGGGACCGACGGGTCGCGGGCGGCGTTGTGCGCGGCGAGCGACAGCGTCCAGCCCAGGCTGAAGCTGAGCTGGAACGCGCCACCCCGGTACACCCAGCCGTGGTGGTAGCTGGACGCGGTGACGTTCGGAGTGATCGCCTTCAGCGCCGGGTGCCCGGACATGGCGGCCTGCCACTGGGTCACCCCGTCGTACGAGCCGCCGAACATGCCGACGTTGCCGTCGCACCACGGCTGGGACGCGACCCAGTCGATCGAGTCGTACCCGTCCTCGCGTTCGTGGACGAACGGCGTGAACCGGCCCCCGGAGGCGCCCCGTCCGCGGGTGTCCTGCATCACGACGGCGAAGCCGCTGGACGCGGCGCGCAACGCGAACGTGCCGTACATGCCGAGGCCGGTGCGGTCGTACGGGGTGCGGAACACCAGGGCCGGGCAGCGCTGCCCGGCCGGGCGGTACACGTCGGCGCGCAGGAGCGTGCCGTCCCGCATGGGAACGGCGACCATCCGGTCGACCGTGAGCGACTCAATCATTCTTACCCAGCCAGTGGTCGAGGACGTTGCGGGTGATTCTGGAAACGCCGTTGTCGTAGCCGTGGGCGGACAGCGCACCGCTGTAGGAGATCGAGCCCGTGGCGAACACCGACCCGCCGCCGCGGGTGCGGAAGTACACGAGGTCGGAGCGCACGTCGGGATCCTCGGAGGCGCCGTGTCCCGGGTGCGTGCCGGTCAGTTCCTCGACGGCGAACTGGTAGCCGTCGAGAAGCCCCTCCGAGGTGGCCAGCACGACCGCGTCCGGCGGGCTGCCCAGCTCGGGGTCGTAGCGGTCGATCTCACCGCCCGCCGCGCCCCCGCCGTCCAGCCCCGCGTCGCCGAACACCTCGGGCACGCCGTCCAGCAGGGACTTCGCCGAGTCGGGGAGGGCGTCGGGGCCGATCCGGTACCGCCCTGACGGGCCGCCGCCCTGGGCGCTGAAGCCCACCCCGAACACCTTCTGCGGCGGACGGCCGCGGTTCGCCCACAGGCCGCCGCGCTCGCCCGTGGTGGCGTGGTGGTACTCGCCGGGACGGGCCTGCCAGCTCCGGGTGCCGTTCTCGCCGCGGCGCAACTCCATCACGTGCGGCAGCTCGGGATGGAAGGAGACCACCCAGTAGTAGCCGTTGCCGCCCAGGTAGCCGAAGTTGCCGCCGCCGTCCACGTACGACTCGATGGCGTCGATCATCTGCTCGGAGGCGTACTCCGGGTGACTCCCGCTGAGCACCCCGCGGTAGGGGCGGAGCAGGTCGACGCCCTCGGCGTGCAGGTCGTGGTCGGTGATGACGTCGAAGGAGTAGTCCAGCTCCGTGAGCCAGTCCAGGATGTACAGGTCCGACGCCAGCATGAACGGCGACAGGTGGATCCGGAAGCCCGGCGCCAGGGTGAGGATCGGGCGGCGCCAGGAGATGTAGCTCACGCCGCTGCCGTCGGTGTGCTTGGCGTACGCGGAGTGTCCCAGGTCGTAGCGGTGCTCCAGGAACACCGTGTCCCGGGGGACGACCGACACGTGGCCGAGGCCGCGCTCGTTGGAGTAGGCCAGGTAGGTGGCGGTGGGCAGCAGCAGCGCGAGCCTGCCTGCGGCGCCTCCCGCGGGCGCGCGCACCACGAACGGGACGGCCCGCTCGCACGAGCCGTCGGCCGCGACGACCCGCAGGGCGTACACGCCGCTCGGCAGGTCGGCGGGCACGGTGAACTCGTGGCTGGGCGTCCATTCGGCGTCGGTGAGCGCGTCGTCGTGGAAGTGGATCGCGGCGTACCCGCGTGGATCGGCGGCGTAGTGCTCGATGCGGCCGGTGAAGTGGCGCCCGGTCACGCCGCGTACCGGCAGGTTCACCAGCCTGCCGTCCAGGCCGGGGCGGCCGGCGCACGGCACGACCAGCGACGCCGCGGTCTCCCCCGGCTCGAACGACCAGCGCATCGGGGCGTCGTGGTCGTCCGACGCCGCGACCAGCAGCCCGGCCTCGGGCAGCGGGTACGGCCAGACGCCCGGTCGTTCGATCTTGCCGTTGTAGTGGTCCTCCTCCGGGGTACGCGCCGCGAACAGCAGGTCCCCGTGCTCGGCCGGGGCGAACGCGCCCTCGACGTGCCGTTCGGTCACCTGGGGCCGGTCGTCCACCACGATCGGGCTCACCCGGCTGTTCACGCTGGTCACCAGCGGCCGGGTGACCAGCGTGGCACGCCCGGTCGCGGGGTCGTACGAGGCGGCGACGCCGTACCAGCGGTGCGGGTCGAGCGGGGCGTCGGCGTGGACCGCGGTCTCGCGGGCGCCGTCGCCGAGCCAGAGGGTCGGCCGCCCGGTCTCGTCCAGGCCGAGCGCGTATCCGCGCGGCCCCCGGTCCCAGCGGGCCAGCACGACCTGCGGCCGCCCTGTCACGTGGGTCGGGTGGATGTACGCGGCGACGGCGAAGCCGTCCGCGCCGGCGGTCGCGCCGTGGGGGTCGCGGACGGCGATGTGCGAGCCGAGCCGGGTGCGCTGGGTGTGGCCGGCGTGCCGGCCGCGCCAGGCGTCCGCGACCTGCTCGATGCGGACGCCCGGGCTGGCCGGGTCGTCGTCGACGTGCCGCAGCCGGATCAGTTCGGTGGTGTACTCGGCGACCTGCTCGGCGCTGACCATGAACGTGATCCGCTCGCCGGGGGCCGCGCTCACCCGGTCCGCGTAACCGAGCAGGGCCGGCCCCTCCTGCCGCAGTTCCGGCCCGTCGACCGCGTCCGCGGAGGGCTCGCCCCACCCGAACACGTCGAACAGCTCGCGTCGCAGGCCCGCCTCGCGCGCCTCGTCAAGGCTGGCGAACTCCCGCCGGTCGGCGAGCCGGTAGGTCTCGCCGCGCCGCGCCGGAGGGCGGACCAGCCGCCAGAGCTCGCGTGGGGTCTGCTCGTAGACGGACAGGCGCTCGGTCGCCGGACGCCGGCCGAGGAACCGCGCCACCAGGCTCAACGGCTCCTGGTGCACCGCCTGTGGATCGTGGATCCAGGCGGTCACCAGGTCCTCGGTGATCAGCGAACGGAGCTGCTCGACGCGGCGTTCGGCGAACCGCGCCCGAATGGCCACAACTGAGGATTCCATGACTCGACGCTAGGCAACCGGTCGCGGCGCGAGTAGCTCGTCAGGTCGGCGGCCGTGTCACTGAACGGAGGTAATCCGCCGCCCCGGCGCGCCGGCGGAACTCCCCCGGGCTCGTCCCGGTCTCGCGCTTGAAGAAGCGGCCGAAGTACGACGGGTTGTCGAACTGCAGCCGCTGGGAGACCTGGGCGACGGTCAGGTCGGTGTGCCTGAGCAGCCGCTTGGCCTCGACGGTCAGCGCGGCACGGATGATCTCCGCGGGCCGCTTGCCCGTGGTGCGCTTCACCACGTCCGCCAGGTGTTTCGGGGTGACCCCGATCCGGCTGGCGTAGCCGCTGACGCTCTGCTCGTTCGGCAGTTCCTCGCTCACCAGCCGCAGGTAGCGGCGGGCCAGCGCGGTGCCGCTGTCCTCCTCCACGGTCCGGACGTCCGCGTCCCGGCGCAGCCGGCGCATCTCCACCAGCAGGATGTGCAGGTACGCCTGGAGCACCGAGACGTCCGCGCCGCCGGGACGGCGGTACTCCCGGGCCAGCGCGACCAGCAGCGTGGTGATCGGCTCGACCTGCTCCGCGGCCAGGTGCAGGGCGTGCCCGGTGCCCAGCGGGTCGAGCGCCAGCGACTGGCGCGGCGACACGCGGTCGCCGTACTGGGGGACCAGGAACTCCTCGACGAACGTGACGATGTACCCCTCCAGCGGGGCGTGGCCCTCCCAGAACTGCACCTGGCCGGGGGCGACGAAGTACATCGTCGCCGGGGCTACCTTGTACGGCACGAAGTCGATCACGTGGGTGCCCGAGCCGCGGGTCACGCACACCAGCTCGTAGAACTCGTGCCGGTGCGGGTAGGGGGCGGACGACCAGGGCGCCAGGTCGGCGAACGACCCGATGGCGAAACCGGGCGCGCCGTCGCCGATGAGAGGGTCTTCGAAGCTGTGGGTCGGGAACGAGAGAGGGGAGTCGGAGACGGACGACACGGACGGCATGGCGGCTCCCGGTATCACTGATGCGAATCTTCGATGCCCGCGGCCTCCGGCGACGCCGTGGGGGATGTGGACGGGGTGATGCCCGGATTCGCCGCCAGCAGGGTGCGGGTGTAGTCGTGCTGCGGCTCGGCGGCGAGCCTCTCGGGGGTGGCCACCTCGATCAGCCGGCCGTTCTTCATCACGCCGACCCGGTCGGCGACCGAGAGGATCAGGCTCAGGTTGTGGGTGATGAACAGGTAGCTCAGGTTGTGTTCGCGGCGCAGGTCCAGCAGCAGGTTCATCACCTGTCCCTGCACCGACACGTCGAGTGCGGAGGTGGGCTCGTCGGCCACGATCAGCCGGGGCTCCGGGGCGAGGGCGCGGGCGATGGCGACCCGCTGGCGCTGCCCGCCGGAGATCTGCGACGGGAGCCTGTCGATGGTCGACTTGGGCAGGCCCACCTCGTCGATCAGGCGTTCCACCCGGCGGCGCAGGTCGGCGCCGCGCAGGTCGGTCAGCTCGCGCAGCGGCTCGGCGATGATCCGGCCCACGGTGTGACGCGGGTCCAGGGAGCTCTGCGGGTCCTGGAAGACCAGCTGCACGGTACGGCGGAACGCGCGGACGTCGCCTTCCAGCCCGCGCGGGGTGTGCCGCTGGCCGTCCACGGTGATCGTGCCCTCGGTGGGGTGGTCGAGCGCCGCGACGAGCTGCCCGAGCGTCGTCTTGCCGCTGCCGGACTCGCCGACCAGCCCGAAGAACTCTCCCGGCCGGATGTTCAGGCTCACCCCGTCGACCGCGGCCGTGCGCTCGCGGCGACGCAGCCTCAGCAGGCCGCCGGAGCGCCCGCTGCGGGTGACGAAGGCCCGGCGCACGCCGTCGATCGCGAGGAGCGGCTCGTCCCGCGTGTCGGCCGTCGCCGGCGTGACCGCCGCGACGGGCGGGGGCAGGTCGACCGGGCCTGCGCCGGGGTTCCAGCAGGCGACCTCGACCTGCGGGCCCTCCTCGGCCGGATCGGAACGCTCCATCCGCTCGGCCTGCTCCACCTGCTCCGTCTGCCCGGAACGCTCCATCGGGACGGTGACGAGGGCGAGCGGCGGCTCCTCGTCGCGGCAGCGGTCCGCGGCGTGCGTGCATCGCGGGGCGAACCGGCAGCCGGGGAACCGGGCGGCCGCCTCGGGGACCGAGCCGACGATGGACGGCATGCCCCGCGTGTGGCGCACCCCCACCTGCGGCACGCACTCGACCAGGGCCCGCGTGTAGCGGTGCCGGGGCGAGCCGAGCACCTCGGCCGCGGGCCCGACCTCCACCAGGCGGCCCGCGTACATCACCGCGATCCGGTCGGCGATCTCCGCCGCCACGCCCATGTCGTGAGTGATGAACACGCACGCCATCCGGTGCTCCCGCTGCACGGTGCGGAACAGGCGCAGGATCTCGGCCTGGGTGGTCACGTCCAGCGCGGTCGTGGGCTCGTCGGCCAGCAGGAGGTCGGGACTGGACATCAGCGCCATGGCGATCATCACCCGCTGCTGCATCCCGCCGGAGAGCTGGTGCGGGTAGAGGTTCGCCACCCGCTCCGGGTCGGCGAACCCCACCTCCCGCAGCAGCTCCAGTGCCCGGGCGTGGCCCTGCGCGCGGAGGTCGCCGCGGCGCGTCGCGGCGCCGGCCGGCCAGTACGCCTCGCCGAGCTGCGCGCCGATCCGCTGCGCCGGGTTGAGCGAGTCGAGCGCCTCCTGGAACACCATGCCGATCCGCCGGCCGCGGAACGAACGCATCTGCGCCGGGCTCAGGGAGGTGAGGTCGACGTCGTCGAGCCGGACCGTGCCGGTGGTGCGCACCGGGGCGACGAACTCCAGCAGGCGGATGATGGACAGCACGGTGACGGTCTTGCCACTTCCGGACTCGCCGACGACACATAGGGTCTGTCCGGAATCAAGGCTGAGTGAGAGTTCGTGGACCAGATCGGTGGTCGTCTCGTCGGTGAGAACCCCGACAGAGAGGCGGTCGATATCAAGTAGTGACATAGGTGTCATCCTTTCCGTCGGTCTGCACGACCTCAGGTCCGGTGATTCTGCACCGCAAAGCCCCCGCATAACAAGGCTTTTCGCACAGTGTGCCCATCCCGGGCGACGGGTGTCCACAGTCGCGAGCGGAGGGCGGGGGGAGTTCGCATCAGTGACAGAAGAGCCGACATCGACGCCTATCCCAGATGAGCGGACCGGGTTACGGTCTCGGCCATCGACCCGCCGAAAAAGGCGCGAGGAGCCGCAATGGATCGCACCGGACAACGCCGTAAAACCAAGATCGTCGCCCTCGTCGCTTTAGGGCTCCTGCTCTCGGCTTGCGGCACCGCCACGAAGTCCCCGACCACCCCGGCCGCCCAGAGCGGCGCAGGTCAGGGCGACCCGGGTCAGCCCGTGCGAGGCGGCAACCTGACCGTTCGCCTCGCCCAGGACCCGGGCTCGCTGGACACCGTGCAGAACAGCAACGCCGGGACCAGCTACCTGGGCCACGAGATCTTCGAGTCGCTGGTCGCCATCGACGCCGACTACCAGCCACAGCCCGTGCTGGCGGAATCATACAAGAAGAGTGACGACGGCCTGACCTACACCTTCACTCTGCGCAAGGGCATCGTGTTCTCCGACGGCTCGCCGCTGAAGGCCTCCGACGTGGTGGCCTCGATGCGCTACTGGGTGGACAAGGGCAGCTACGCCGGCTCGCTCAAGCCGGTGCTCAAGGACATCACCGCGCCCGACGACGGCACCGCGGTGTTCACCCTCAAGGCGCCGTTCAACCTCGTCGCGCTCATCGCGGCGAGCCACGGCAGCGGCATCCGCAAGGCGTCCGACGTGGCCGCCGCCGGCGCGACAGGGATCCCCCAGGATCACGTGATCGGCACCGGGCCGTACAAGCTGAAGTCCTGGACCGCCGGCCAGGAGATCGTGCTGGAGCGCAACGACAAGTACCAGCCGCCGTCCGGCACCTCCAGCGGCTACGCCGGGGCCAAGGGCGCCTACCTGGACACCATCACCTACAAGGTGGTCGCCGACCGCGACGCCGCGTTCAACGGCCTGCAGACCGGGCTGTTCGACGTCGCCGAGCCGTCGTACGACCAGTACGACCAGATCAAGCAGAACCCCAACCTCAAGGTGGGCGTCGAGGGCGCCGCGAACATCCAGTACGTCGCGCTCAACCACAACTCCGGCTCGATCTTCTCCAAGCAGGAGGCCAGGGACGCGATGAACATGCTCGTCGACAAGAAGGCGATCATGGACTCGCAGGGCGTGCCCGACCTGGTGCTGCCGAGCAACGGCGCGTTCGCCACGCAGACCAACAAGGCCATGTACTCCGAGGCCGGCAAGGCCAAGTGGGACCAGCACGACCCGGAACGGGCCAAGCAGCTGTTCGCGGCCGCGGGCCTGCGCCCCGACCAGACCATCCGGATGATCACCACGGACGAGTTCCCGCAGTTCAAGGACGCACTGGTGATCATCCAGGACTCGCTGAAGAAGATCGGAATCAAGGCGACCATCGAGAGCTACGACTTCGCCACCCTGATGGGGCGCAAGAACAACGAGCCGAACAGCTGGGACGTGCTCGCGCTGATGGACGACGCCAACCCGCCCGTCCCGTCCTACAGCGACAACGTGCAGGGCATGGACAACATGGGCTACCCGAGGGACAAGCTCGCGCCGCTGCTCACCGCCTACAACGCGGCCAAGACCCCGGAGGAGCAGAAGCAGGAGCTCGACAAGATCCAGGCGTTCACCTCGGAGAACCTGCCCACGCTCACGCTGTACAACGCGAGGTCCTACGTGGCCTACAACCCGAAGGTGAACGGCTACGACGGATGGGGCCTGGAGTTCGCCAACGTGTGGCTGGCGAGGTAGCCCCTGATGCTGTGGGTCATCCTGCGCCGGTTGCGCGATCTGGTGGTCGTGCTGTTCGTGGTCGGCACCGTGTTGTTCTTCCTGCTGCGCTCGATCCCGGGCGACCCGGCCACGGTGCTCCTGGGCACCAAGGCCAGCCCGGAGCAGCTCGAACGGCTGCGCCAGGACCTCGGACTGACCGGGCCGCTGTACGAGCAGTATCTGCACTGGCTGGGCAACGTGCTGACCGGTGACTTCGGCACGTCCATCAAGTACAACCTCCCGGTCCTGCAGATGATCTTCGACAACATCACGCCCACGCTGACCCTGGCCGTCGTCAGCACGGTGATCAGTTTCCTGCTCACCGTGCTGATCGTCACCTGGGTCACCGTGGCGCCCCACAACCGGGTGGCCCGGCTCGTCAGCCGGGCCGCCCAGTTCGGGCTCGCCCTGCCGGAGTTCTGGCTCGCGCTGCTCGCGGTCTACCTGTTCGCGCTCACCTTCGGCTGGTTCCCGCCCAGCGGCTACACCCCGCTGTTCGCCGACCCGGCGACCGCGATCACCCAGCTGACGCTGCCGGTGGCGGTGCTCGTGATCGGGCAGACCGCGTTCCTCACCATCACCATGGAGGAGAGCGTGCTGGGCGAGCTGACCCAGCTGTACCTGCGCACCGCGCGGGCCAAGGGGGTCGGCGAGCGGCGGATCATGCTGCGGCACGTGCTGCCCAACTCCATGCTGCCGGTCCTCACCTCGGTGGGGCTGAACTTCGCCTCGCTGATCGGCGGCGTGGTCGTGATCGAGAGCATCTTCGTCATCCCGGGTCTCGGCACCACGCTGCTCGGCGCCGTCTACGCCCGGGACTTCCCGCTCATCCAGGGGGGTGTCATGTTCATCGCGTTCCTGTTCGTGCTGGTGAACCTGCTGGTCGACCTGGCGTACGCGCTGATCGACCCGAAGGTGCGGGTGTCGTGACCGCAGACCTCGTCACCGCGCCGCCCGCACCGGTTCCCGCCCGGATCCGCTCGTTCGCCCGGCGCAACCCCACGCTGGTCGTGACGGGCGGGCTGCTGGTCGCGATCACCCTGCTGGTCCTGGTGCTCCCGCCGTTCCTGCCCGATCCGGACGCCGCCGACCCGGTGAACCGGCTGCTGTCGCCGTCGGCGGAGCACCTGATGGGCACCGACAAGTACGGCCGCGACCTGTTCGCCAGGTGGGCGTCCGCCGGCCGGATCTCGATCGGGATGACCCTGCTGATCACTGTCTGCGCGGTCACGCTGGGCACGTCCATCGGCCTGGTCGCGGGCTACTTCGCGCGGGCGGGCACGGTGATCATGCGGATCGTGGACGCCTGGATGGCGTTCCCGTCGATCATCCTGGCGATCGTGTTCGCGGTCGTGGTCGGTCCCGGCATGATGAGCGAGCTGCTCGCCGTGACGATCATCTTCACCCCATACACGGCCCGGATCATCCGCAGCCGCGTCCTCGGCCTGACCACCCGCACCTATGTGAAGGCGGCGCGGGTGTCCGGCATGGGCCCGTGGAAGACCCTGGCCGTGCACATCCTGCCGAACACGCTGCCGCTCGCCGTGGTGCAGTGCGTGCTGCTGTCGGCCGGGGCCATGCTCATCGACGGGTCGCTCAGCTTCCTCGGCCTCGGCATCTCGCCGCCCACCGCCACCTGGGGGAACATGGTCGCCGACGGGCGCACCTACCTGCAGGGCCATCCGACCATGGTGCTGTTCCCCGGCCTGACCATCGCCCTGTTCGTGTTCCTGCTGAACCTCACCGGCTCAGCGCTGCGCGCGTTCGTCGATCCCCGGGCGAGGATGCTGCTCGACCAGCAGCGACGGCAACGGCGGTCCCGCCGGTGAGCGGAGCGGCGCACGCAGGCGAGGACACCCGGTGACCGCGCGCAGGCGAGGTCACCGGGTGGCACGCACGTGACCGCGGGCGGCCCCCCGGCCGGCCCGCCTCCGATCGCGCGGACCCGCAGGCTGCTCTTCACGCTCGGGGCGCTGTCGACGTTCGGCCCGCTGTCGATCGACCTGTACCTGCCGGCGCTGCCCGAGCTCGCCCGCCAGCTCGGGGCCTCGGACGGCGCCGCCCAGTGGACCATCTCGGCCTGCATGATCGGCCTGGCCGTCGGGCAGCTGTTCATCGGCCCGCTCAGCGACCGGATCGGCCGCAGGCGCCCGCTGTTCGTCGGGGTGGTGACGTACACGGCGGCGTCGCTGCTGTGCGCGGCGGCGCCGTCGATCGAGACGCTGATCCTGCTGCGTCTGGTGCAGGGGCTGGCCGGGTCGGCCGGGATGGTGGTGGTCGAGGCCATGGTCCGCGACCTGTACGAGGGGCGCCAGATGGCGCGCATCATGTCACTGCTGATGCTGATCGGCGGGTTCGCGCCGATCGTCGCGCCCGTCCTCGGCGGGCAACTGCTCTACATCGTCGACTGGCGCGGCCTGTTCGTCCTCCTGGCCGTGATCTCCGCGCTGCTGATACTCGCGGCGGTCACCCTGCCCGAGACGCTCCACCCGCAGCTGCGGCACGCGGGGGGCCTGCGCCGCGTGCGGGCCGGATTCTCCGCGGTGGCCCGCGACCGGCTGTTCGTCGGCTGCACCCTGGGCTCCAGCATCGGCAGCATCGCGCTGTTCATCTACATCTCGGTCAGCTCGTTCGTGCTCCAGGACGGTTACGGGGTGAGCCCGCAGACGTTCTCCCTGATCTTCGCGGTCAACTCGGTGGGCCTGATCCTGGGCGGCTGGGTCAACGCCATGCTCCTGCGCCGCTTCCCGCCGGAGCGGCTGCTCGTGCCGGAGGCGCTGGTCGCCGTCGTGGCCGGCGTCGGCACGGCCGTCGCGGCGGCGCTGCACGCCCCGCTCACGGTGTTCCTGCCGGCGCTGTTCGTCACGATCATGTCCGGTGGGCTGGCCTCGCCCAACGCGACCGCGCTCGCGCTGACCCGCCATCCGGCCAACGCGGGCACGGCCGCCGCGCTGCTCGGCAGCACGGGCTTCCTGTTCGGCGCCCTGTTCGCCCCGCTCGCGTCGCTGGGCGGCGCCAGCGCCGTCGCGATGACCGGCGGGATCGCCGTCGCCCGTGTCGGCTCCTGGCTCGCGTACGCGCTGGTGGCCAGGCCGCGTGCGAGCCACGCGCCCGGAGCCGCGCCCCGGACGTGCGACTCGGATCACGACTCACAGGCGTAGGTCGTGTTCACCCGCCCGCTCGTCCGTTCCGGAACCCGAAGCCGACGAACCGGAGCGGAGCGGGCTCCGCCGCGGCGGTGGCGACGCCGTGCCGGGTCAGGGCGATACCGGGCGGGTGGCCGACAGCGCGCTGACAGCGTGCTGAGTGCGCTTTGTGAGCGGCGGGTTGGAGGGTGGGACCGTCCGCGTCACCTATCACCCGGAGGAACGGGTCAATGTCCCAACGTGTTTTCTCGTCGGATCGAGCGGTGCGATCGCATTGGCCGCGCGCGGTCACGGCTTCGGCGCTGGCGGTGAGTCTGGCCGTGGCCGCGGCGTTCCCGGCTGCCGCCACGGCCACGCCGTCCGCGGCCTGGAGCGGCGCCAAGGCGCAGCGCGCTCAACTGCAGCAGTTGGCGCGGAATCTGGTGGACGCCGGGGCGCCCGGCGTGATCGTGCGGGTCGACGACGGCCGCGGCCGGCCGGTCGAGATCGCCGCGCAGGCCACCTGGACCAGGGGGGATCACCTGCTCAAGGCGGGGGACGAGTTCCGGATGGGGTCCAACACCAAGACCATGATCGCCACGCTCGTGCTGCAACTGGTCGCCGAGGGCAGGCTCGCCCTGACCGACCCGGTGGAGAAGTGGCTGCCGGGCAAGGTGCCCAACGGCAGGGCGATCACGTTGCGCATGCTGCTGAACCACACCAGCGGCCTGTTCGACTACACCGAGGACGCCTCGCTCCGGCCGTCGATCCTCGGCAGGGATCGGCGGCAGTGGACCCAGTTGAAGCTGCTCGCCGTAGGGGTGAAGCACGATCCGCTGTTCGCGCCGGGCGCGAAATGGTCCTACAGCAACACCAACTACGCCGCGATCGGCGCCGTCCTGGAGCAGGTCACCGGGGCGGACCTGGACGATCTGGTCCGGGACCGGATCGCCCGGCCGCTGAACCTCAAGCACACCTACTACGCCACGGACTCCACCTGGCGTGGCTCCCATGCCCACGGCTAC
>NZ_BSEV01000041.1 GCF_027922005.1 Streptosporangium carneum
GTCCGGCCGGCGTATAAAAGGACCGCAACCACCCGCGCCCGCCAGGCCGGAGGCCTGATCTCACCAGAGCTCAGCTGAGACGGCCGGCCGGACCACCCGCCCCCCTCCACGCGAACCCACCCCCGCAGCGCAAACCAGCACCGCCCAACAAACCTCGCAGTGCGAGCCAGCACCACCCAACGCCCCGCAGGAAACCGGCCGGACCGCCCGCTCCCCGGAGCGCGTATGTGGGCCGTCTCAGAGGGCGGATGCCTCGCGGAGGCGCTCCGCGAGGTCGAGCAGGTGTTCAGGGTCACGTGCGGTGTGCTGCAGGTCGAGGAAGATCTCGTGCACGCCGGTGTCCGCGACGGCTCTCATGTGCTCGGCGATCTGCTCGACGGTTCCGCTTCCCGGCACGGCCTCGGAGGGGGAGTCGGCGACGAGCGGGTTGAACCGTACGATGACGCGCACCTGCCGAGGGTCGCGTCCATGGCGTTCGGCGGTCTGTTTGACGGTGTCCCACATGTCGGTCAGGATGCCGACCGGCATGGCGGCGGCGAGCCAGCCGTCGGCGCGGCGGCCGATTCGCGACAGCGCGGCGGGGGAGAAGCCTCCCAGGTGGAGCGGGGGGCGGGGGAGTTGGGCGGGCTTCGGCAGGATGTGGCTCGGCGCGATGTTCCATCGAGGGTCGGCGACGCTCACCGGGTCGTCACGCCAGATCGCCTCCAGCGTGTCGAGGGTGGCCTCGAACCGGGCGCCCCGGCCTTCCCAGGGCACACCCGCCGCCGCGTACTCGTCGCTGGACCAGCCAAGACCCAGGCCCACCTCGAGGCGTCCCGAACTCAGCTGGTCGATCGTGGCGAGCGAGCGCGCCAGCAGCACGGGGGGATACCAGTTGGCGTTCAGCGTGCTGGTCCCCAGCCGGATCCGCGAGGTGACGGCGGCGGCGGTCGACAGGACGGCGAACGGGTCCAGGAAGGTGCGGTGGGCTGGCGGGATGGTGCCGTCTCCCCCCGGGTAGCGTTCCTTCGGGGCGAGGGGTGTCAGCAGCCGGTCACCGACCCACAGGCTGTCGAAGCCTCGGGACTCCGCCTGTCCGGCGACGGTGACGAGGGCTCGCGCGTCGGCGAACCGCCCGTACTGCGGCACCGCGAGCCCGAGGCGGACAGGCATCAGGGTTTCCTGCCCACTCCGCACACGATCAGCGCCTGAGAGGGGTCGTCGTAGAGGGGGAAGTCGTCAGGCCGCCACTCCGGCAGCCAGACGAGGCCGGGGTTCACCAGCTCGAAGCCGTCGAACAGCTCCCGGATCTCCGTCCGGGATCGCAGGACGAGCGGGGAGTTGGCCCGCTCGTAGACCTTGGTGCCCTTCTTGGCGGCCTCGGTGCGGTTGTCGTGGGTCCCGTGGGACAGGACCAGGTAGCTGCCGGACGGCAGGGCGTCCCGCAGCGTGGTCACGATGCGCCGGGGGTCGTCCGCCTCGGTGATGAAGTGCATGATGGCCACCAGCAGCACGGCGACCGGCTTGGAGAAGTCGAGATGCTTGCGGACCTCGGGGGTCTGCAGGATCTCCTCGGGCTGCCGCAGGTCGCCGGAGGCCACCGTGACCTCGCCCTTGATCCCGCGCAGGAGCGCCCTGGCGTGCGCGAGGACGATCGGGTCGTTGTCGATGTAGGCGACGCGGGCGTCCGGTCTGATCTCCTGCGCCACCTCGTGGACGTTGCCCTGCGTGGGCAGGCCCGTGCCGATGTCCAGGAACTGCTCTATGCCCTCTTCTGCGAGGAACCTGACGGCCCTGCCGAGGAAGGCGCGGTTCTCTCTGGCGGCGATTCGCACTTCGGGGACGACTGAGAGGATCTCCTCCGCGGCGAGACGGTCGGAGGGGAAGTTGTCCTTCCCCCCGAGGTAGTAGTCGTACAACCTGGCGACACTCGGAGTGTTGACGTCGATCCCGCGTTGCGTCCACTCTTCGTCGGCCACGCTCACCCTCCGCCTGAACAGTCGTGAAGATCTCTAGCCCGAGCGTAATGCCCAATGTGTAGCCATAGGCAATATTTTCGGTAGAAAGTATTACCGCTCTTCTGCCTGATGGGTCGTGTCCGAGCCTGCCCGCAGCCGTCGCTGCGCGGCTCTCCGGACAGGCGCTGCGCGGATCTCCGCACAGGCGCCGCGCGACTCTGCGGACAGGTGTCGGACGGCGCACGCCGCGCCCGAGAGGCGTGGAGGCGGTGTTCACCGGAGGCGTGCCGAGGCCCGGGCGTCCTGCTGTGAGGTCCGGGCCGTGCACGGGACGCCGGACGGCCTTCCCGTGTCCCGTGAACACCGGGAAACACGTGAGTCCAGGACGTCACGGCCTTCCCGTGTCCCGTGGACGCCGGAAAACACGCAAGCCCAGGACATCCTGGGCTTGCGTGTCACGATGGGCCCGCCGGAGGACGGCGGGCGCGGTTTCCGGTGAGGGATCTCGGGGGACTAGCGGTGCCAGCCGCCGCCCCGGACCCAGACGCGGACCGAGCGGCTGCTGCTCTCGTCGAGCTCGTCGTTGCCCTCGTAGACGGCGCGGTACTCGCCGGTCTTGAAGGCGCGGGCCTTGGCGCGGAACTGGCCCCGCCACTCGCTGTCGGCCGAGGTGACCCACTTCCAGGCGCTGGAGCCGCGGGCGCGGAAGTAGATCCCCACTTCCTCGTTCTTCACGCCCTCCCAGTGGCGGCCGTCGCGGACCTGCAGGCGACCGGTGAAGTAGACCCAGCGTCCCTTGCGGACGGCGTCGGGGTTGACCCGGAAGCTGGCCAGGCGGGTCTCCGCCTTCTCGTGCCGCTCCTGCTTGACGGAGAAGTTGACCTCGTCGGTCACCTTCTTGCCGTCCTTGTCATAGGCGTCGGCGATCGCGAGCCAGCGGCCCTCGAGGTCGTCGCCGTCGAAGCTCGTGCTGAAGCGCCACAGGTCGCCGTCGTGGATGACCTTGGGCTCGTTCGCGTCCTGGGTGCGGAGCTGGTTGGAGGCCGGCCTGAGGCGGAGTTCGACGCGGGTCGCCTCCGTGGTGCGGACCTCGATGGTGACGTTCGTGTCGTGGCCGTCGGTGACCACGACGGGGTTGGGGTTCACGCTGTCGATGCGCACGCTGAGGGCGGTGCGCGCCGCAGAGGCGGTGCCCGCGGACAGGAGCAGCGAGCCACCCAGAGCTGCGGACAGGAGGCCGACGGTGATTCGTTTCATCAAGACGTTTCCTTCTCCCCGTTGTCAGAAGCGGTCAGGGGTGATCGCTTCCACATATATAAGACAGGTAGCTCACAGTAAAAGTTGCTTCGTTTCCGAAAAAAGTCTGAACAAAGTTGCCTCGAAGTAATGTTTCGCCGTAAACCCCCAGGTCAAGGCATTGCCGGTAAGTCATTGCTTTCTTCAAATTTGAACATAAATCTGTCCGATTTGTCGGGAATAAGTTTTCGATCATCGTCCGCTTTCCGGACGGTGGGGTCCGCTTGTCGGACACAAGATCGGAACGCGTCCAGGACGGCGGATCACGGATAGCGTTTCCCCATGAGCGCCACCATCGTCGCCAAGGACCTCGCCGCGGGACACGGCGACCGCGCACTGTTCTCCGGCCTGGACCTGGTCGTCGCCCCGGGCGACGTGATCGGCCTGGTCGGCGTGAACGGGGCGGGGAAGTCCACGCTGATGAGGATCCTGGCCGGATCCCTGTCCCCCGAGCACGGCACCGTACGGCTCAGCCCGCCCGCCGCGGTGGTCGGCTACCTGCCACAGGAGCGTGAGCGCAGGGCCGACGAGACGGTCACGGCCTTCCTGGCGAGGCGGACCGGGGTGGCCGAGGCGCAGCGCGCGCTGGACGCGGCGACCGAGGGGCTGGTCGAGGGCCGTCCCGGAGCCGACGACGACTACGCCACGAGTCTGGAGAGGTGGCTCACCCTGGGCGGAGCGGACCTGGAGGAGCGGGCGGAGGAGGTCGTCGCCGAGCTCGGCCTGGCGGTCGGCCTTGACCGGCCGATGACCGCGCTCTCCGGCGGCCAGGCCGCCAGGGCGGGAATGGCCTCCCTGCTCCTGAGCCGTTACGACGTCTTCCTGCTGGACGAGCCGACCAACGATCTCGACCTGGACGGCCTCGAGCGACTCGAGCGCTTCGTGACCGGGCTGCGCGCGGGCACGGTCCTGGTCAGCCACGACCGCGAGTTCCTGGCCAGGACCGTGAACAGGGTCGTCGAGATCGACCTACCCCAGCAGCGGATCCGCTCGTACGGCGGCGGCTACGAGGCCTACCTCGCCGAACGCGAGGTCGCCAGGCAGCACGCCCGTGACGAGTACGACGAGTACGCCGAGACGCTCGCCTCGCTCAGGCAGCGGGCCGGGACGCAACGCGCCTGGATGGAGAAGGGCGTCAAGAACGCCCGGCGCAAGGCGACGGACGGCGACAAGATCGGCCGGAACTTCCGCACCGAGGCGACCGAGAAGCAGGCAGCCAAGGCCAGGCAGACCGAGCGGATGATCGAACGACTCGAAGAGGTCGAGGAGCCGCGCAAGGAGTGGGAGCTCCGCATGGAGATCGCGGTCGCGCCGAGGGCGGGCGCGGTCGTGGCGACCCTGCGCGGCGCGGCGGTCAGGCGCGGGGCCTTCACCCTCGGCCCCGTCGACATGCAGGTCGGCTGGGCCGAACGGGTGGCGATCACCGGGGCGAACGGCTCGGGCAAGTCGACGCTGCTGGCCGCCCTCCTCGGCCGGATCCCGCTGGACGAGGGCGACGCCTCGCTCGGCCCCGGAGTGGTCGTCGGAGAGGTCGACCAGGCGCGCGGGCTGTTCCTCGGCGAGGAGCCGCTGGTGGACGCCTTCGGCGCGGCGGCGGGCGACATGACCCCGGCCGACGCGCGCACGCTGCTGGCCAAGTTCGGGTTGCGCGCGGCGCACGTGCTGCGCCCCGCGGCGACCCTGTCGCCGGGGGAGCGGACCAGGGCCGCGCTGGCGCTGCTCCAGGCCAGGGGGGTGAACCTGCTCGTCCTCGACGAGCCGACCAACCACCTCGACCTGGCGGCGATCGAGCAGCTCGAGTCCGCGCTGGCCTCGTATCCCGGCACGCTGCTGCTGGTCACCCACGACCGGCGGATGCTCGACGCGGTGCGCACCACGAGACACCTCCACCTCACCGAGGGCAAGGTGACGGAGAGCTGAGGGCGCGGTCTCCTCGCGGGTTCCCGCGAACAGCCGCGTCCTCGCCCCTTACTTCGACAGGTAGACGACCTTCCAGGACTCGGCGTAGAGGCAGTTGAGCGACGGCTTGGCGGCCTTGCCCTCGGAACAGACCTTCAGCTCGACCTGGTAGACGTCGCGGTAGGTGAACGTGAAGGGCTTGGGCGTGCCGTAGGAGCAGTTGCGGACGCTGTGGTGCTTGAACGGCAGGTTCCCGTCCTTGGTCCGGTAGGTGATGCGGAAGACCGCCCAGCCGCAGGTCGAGCTCTTGCGGGTCAGGTCCTGGAGCCTGCCGGAGATCCGGGCGGTCGCGGCGGCGGGGATCACGGCGTGGTCCTCGCCCAGGGCCTTCAGGGAACCCGCCGCCCTGGCCCCGTGTCCCGGGGAGTCGTAGGGACCCCACTGGACGGCGGTCGTGGCGGTCTCCTGCGAGCCGGTCGTGGCGTGGGCGGCGGAGGGGGCGACCGCGGTGAGAACGGCGGCGGTCATGGCGAGGCCGGTCAGAGTCCGGGTGAGCGTCATCGGAGGGGTCCTTTCCCGCTGTGGTGCCCGCAGTCTGCGCCGGACCGCTTTCACGCCGGTTGACCGCTCACTGCAAACGAGTATCAACGGCCTGCCAGGGAAGGAGCCCGGACAGGAGGTGGACGTCATGGAGACGCTGGGAATCGACATCGGCGGATCAGGCATCAAGGGCGCCCCGGTGGACGTCGCCAAGGGCGAGCTGACCGGAGAACGGCTGCGGATCCCGACTCCCGTCCCGTCCAAGCCCAAGGCGGTCGCCGAGGTGGTCGCGAAGATCACCGAGAACTTCGGCTGGACCGGGCAGGTGGGCGTCACCTTCCCGGGGGTCGTGATCGACGGCGTCACACGAACGGCCGCCAACGTGGATCGGGAGTGGATCGGCACGGACGCGCGGGCGCTGTTCACCAAGACGACGGGCCTGCCCACGGTGGTGCTCAACGACGCGGACGCGGCCGGGGTGGCCGAGGTGGCGGTCGGCTCGGCCAGGGAGCAGGGCGGGGTGGTGCTGATGCTGACCTTCGGCACCGGCATCGGCAGCGCCCTGTTCGTCGACGGACGCCTGGTGCCCAACACCGAGCTGGGCCACCTGGAGATCAGGGGCAAGGACGCGGAGAGGCGGGCCTCCGACCACGCGCGCGAGGAGGGTGAGCTGAGCTGGGGCAAGTGGGCGGGACGGGTCGAGGAGTACCTCCAGCACGTCGAGGCGCTGTTCTCCCCGTCCCTGATCGTCATCGGCGGCGGGGTCAGCAAGAAGGCCGACAAGTTCCTGCCCCTGGTGAAGGTGCGCACCAAGGTCGTCCCCGCCACCCTCCAGAACGAGGCGGGCATCGTGGGAGCGGCCATGGCCGCCGCCGAGTTGTAGAGGGCCTGGCATGACATATGCCGGAAAGGCCGTTCAAATTTTGATCTTCCTTTGACGGACACGCCCTCTGACCTGGGTAGGTAGCGAGAGTTAACAAGATCGCATCTGCTGGAGGCGGAGAGACGTGATGCAGTCGACTGGCGTGCTGGCCCGCTGGGTCCTGGTCACCGGGATGGTGGCTTTCACGGCTGCCGGAGCGACGGGGACGGCCGTGGCGGAGGTGGACGGCGTCGAGGAGGTCAGGCTCTCGCCGTACCGGGCGGGGCCGGGGGCCGATCTCAGGATCACGGCGTATGACTGCCAGGGCCCCGCCTTCGCCCAGTCGGAGGCGTTCCAGGACGAGCCGGAACTCGAGGAGGACGACTCGGGCGTCGCGGTCGGCTGGGCGCAGGTGGACTACGGCGCGCGCAGCGGTTCCTACGCCGTCGAGGTGGACTGCCGGGGTGACGGAGACACGCTCTACGGCGAGTTCCACGTCGTCGACGGGTACGGTCCCAACGCCGGCGGCGGCGGCCTGGCCCTGGCCAGGGGCGCGGCCAGGGCGGCGGAGGGCTGGAAGGCGGCTCCCCGGCGCGAGACGCACGGTTTCACCCTCGGCTGGGAGGCCGGCGTGGTCGCCGTGCTCGCGGGCGCGGGCGCGATGGCGGTGATGAGGCGCCGCGGCGCGGGGCGCGCCTGAGTCCGGGTTGCGCCTGAGCCCGGGCGGCCACGGTACGGCCGCCGCGGGTGCGCGCGGGGCGAATATTGGAGTGCGGCGAGCCGGGACCTCGGGCACCATGGGCGGTTGGCTCGTGATCTGTGGGCCGAACGTATTCTGGTTGCAGTATGGGAACGCCTCCTTTGACATCTCCACTCGCCGAACTCCAGGCACGCCTGCCCGAGCTCACGCTGCGTGACCAGCGTCGGCTGCGGCGCAGGCTCGACGGCGCGCGCAGGGTCAGAAACCGCGCCGCGCAACAGAAGATCGCTGCGGAGATCGTCTCCGACATCGAGCGGGCGGAACGCCGGGTGGCCGAGCGCAGGGCCGGCGTGCCCGCGGTCACCTATCCGCAGGCGCTGCCCGTCAGCCAGCGCAAGGACGACATCCTGGAGGCGATCCGAGACCACCAGGTCGTGATCGTCGCCGGTGAGACCGGATCCGGCAAGACGACCCAGTTGCCGAAGATCTGCCTGGAGCTCGGCCGGGGCGTCAGGGGCCTGATCGGACACACCCAGCCTCGCCGGATCGCGGCCAGGACCGTGGCCGAGCGCGTCGCGGAGGAGCTGGACACGCCGCTCGGCGACGCCGTCGGCTACAAGGTGCGTTTCACCGACCAGGTCGGCGACGGCACGCTCGTCAAGGTGATGACCGACGGCATCCTCCTGGCCGAGCTGCAGAGCGACCGTGACCTCGCCCAGTACGACACGCTCATCATCGACGAGGCGCACGAGCGAAGCCTCAACATCGACTTCATCCTCGGCTACCTCAAACAGCTCCTGCCGAGACGACCCGACCTCAAGGTCGTCATCACCTCGGCCACCATCGACCCCGAGCGCTTCTCCAAGCACTTCGGCGACGCGCCGATCGTGGAGGTCTCGGGACGGACCTACCCCGTCGAGGTCCGCTACCGCCCCGTCGCCGAGGACGACGACCAGATCCAGGCGATCGGCAACGCCGTGGACGAGCTGTGCGCGGAGGGGCCCGGCGACATCCTGGTCTTCCTGAGCGGCGAGCGTGAGATCCGCGACACCGCGGACGCGCTGTCCAAACGCAAGGACGCCGAGGTCCTCCCGCTGTACGCCCGGCTGTCCGCGGCCGAGCAGCACAAGGTCTTCCAGCGTCACTCGGGGCGCCGGATCGTGCTGGCGACCAACGTGGCCGAGACCTCGCTGACCGTGCCCGGCATCAAATACGTGGTCGATCCCGGCTTCGCCCGGATCTCCCGCTACAGCCACCGCACCAAGGTCCAGCGCCTGCCGATCGAGGCGATCTCCCAGGCCTCGGCCAACCAGCGCAAGGGCCGCTGCGGTCGCGTCTCCGAGGGCGTCTGCATCCGGCTCTACGAGGAGGACGACTTCCTCACCAGGCCGGAGTTCACCGATCCGGAGATCCTGCGCACCAACCTCGCCTCGGTCATCCTGCAGATGACCTCCATCGGCCTGGGCGACATCGGGGCCTTCCCGTTCGTCGAGCCGCCGGACCAGCGCCAGGTCAAGGACGGCTACGACCTGCTGCAGGAGCTGGGCGCCTTCGACCAGGCCAGGCAGATGACCCCGCTCGGCCGCAAGCTCGCGGGCCTGCCGGTCGACCCCCGCCTGGCGCGCATGGTGCTGGAGGCCGACCACAACGGCTGCGTCCGCGAGGTCATGGTCATCGCCGCCGCGCTGTCCATCCAGGACCCTCGCGAGCGTCCCGCCGACAAGCAGCAGGCGGCCGACGACAAGCACCGCCGCTTCGCCGACAAGGAGTCGGACTTCGTCTCCTACCTGAACCTGTGGGACTACCTCCAGGAGCAGCAGAGGGAGCTGTCCTCCAGCGCGTTCCGCCGCCTGTGCAAGGCCGAGTTCCTCAACTACCTGCGCGTGCGCGAGTGGCAGGACGTCTACAGTCAGCTCCGTCAGATGTCGAAGCCCCTCGGCGTCACGCTGAACAGCACCCCGGGCGACGAGCAGAAGATCCACATGGCGCTGCTGTCCGGCCTGCTGTCCCACATCGGCGTCAAGGACATCGACAAGAAGACCGCAGGCGACGGCCCCCGCAAGCCGGGCGCCGAACCGCGCAGGCCGATCACCGAGTACGTCGGCGCCCGCAACGCCCGCTTCGCCGTCTTCCCCGGCTCCGCGCTCGCCAAGAAGCAGCCGCTGTGGGTGATGTCCGCCGAGCTGGTCGAGACCTCCAGGCTCTGGGCCAGGGTCAACGCCAAGATCGAGCCGGAGTGGGTCGAGCCGCTCGCCCAGCACCTGATCAAACGCACCTACTCGGAGCCGCACTGGGAGAAGAACCAGGGCTCGGTGATGGCCTACGAGAAGGTCACCCTGTACGGCGTGCCGATCGTGGTGCAGCGCAAGGTCAACTACGGCCGCATCGACCCCGAGCTGAGCCGTGAGCTCTTCATCCGGCACGCCCTGGTCGAGGGCGACTGGGAGACCCACCACGCCTTCTTCAGGGAGAACCGCAAGCTCCTGGAGGAGGTCGAGGAGCTGGAGGAGCGCGCCCGCCGCCGCGACATCCTGGTCGACGACGAGACGCTGTTCGACTTCTACGACCAGCGCGTCCCCCAGGACGTCGTCTCCGGACGCCATTTCGACTCCTGGTGGAAGAAGGCCAGGGCGGGCCAGCCGGACCTGCTGAGCTTCGAGAAGTCGATGCTGATCAGCGAGTCGGCGGGAGACGTCAGCCAGCGCGACTATCCCGACGTGTGGCGTCAGGGGGGTTTGCGCTTCCCGCTGACCTACCAGTTCGAGCCCGGCACGGACGCCGACGGCGTCACCGCCCACATCCCGCTGTCCCTGCTCAACCAGGTGAACGTGGAGGGCTTCGACTGGCAGATCCCCGGCCTGCGCGAGGAGCTGCTCACCGCGCTGATCCGGGCCCTGCCCAAGAACATCCGGCGCAACTTCGTGCCCGCCCCCAACTACGCCAAGCAGGTGCTCCAGCGCGCCAGACCCACCCAGGAGCCGCTCCTGGCGGTCCTGGAGCGGGAGCTGCTCGACCTGACCGGGATCCAGGTGCCGAGGGACGCCTGGCAGACCGACCTGGTCCCCGACCACCTGAAGATCACTTTCCGGGTGATCGACGGCCGCAAGCACAAGCTCGCGGAGAGTAAGGACCTTGCCGAGCTGAAACGGCGGCTCGCGCCCAAGCTGCGCCAGACCCTCTCCAGGGCGGCGGACGGCCTGGAGAGGTCGGGGCTGACCACGTGGGCCGTGGGGGAGCTGCCCAAGACGTTCGAGCAGCGCAGGATGAAGGCCTACCCCGCGCTGGCCGACGAGGGCGCGACCGTGGCCGTGCGCATGTTCGAGACCGAGACCGAGCAGCGCAGGGCCATGTGGGAGGGCACCCGCAGGCTGCTGCTGCTCAACACCCCCTCCCCGGTCAAGTGGGTGCTCGGCCGTCTGGACAACCAGTCCAAGCTCGCCCTCAGCCGCAGTCCGCACGCGGGCGCCGTCGCCCTGTTCGACGACTGCGTCGCCTGCGCCGCCGACGAGCTCATGGGAAGGTACGGCGGGCCGGTCTGGGACGGCCCGGCTTTCACCGCCCTGCACGACAAGGTCCGCGCCGAGCTGTTCGACACCACCGCCGAGGTGGTGAACCGGGTCCAGGACATCCTCAAGGTGTGGCACACGGTCGTCACCCTGCTGCCCGAGGCGCGTTCGACCCCCGCGGTCGAGGACATCCGCGACCAGGTGGCCGACCTCGTCTATCCCGGCTTCGTCACCGAGACCGGATACAAGCGCCTTCCCGACCTGCTCCGCTATCTCAGGGGAGCCCAGCGGCGTCTTGAGAAGCTGCCCGACGACCGGTTCCGCGACGAGGAGCGGATGCACAAGGTCCACGACATCGAGGACGACTACCACGAGCTGGTGGAGAAGCTTCCCCCCGCCCGCCGTTCGGACGACGACGTCCGGCAGATCCGCTGGATGATCCAGGAGCTGCGGGTCAGCTACTTCGCGCAGACCCTGGGCACGCCGTACTCCATCTCCGACAAGCGCATCCGCAAGGCGATGGACCAGCTGTGAGCCCGGGCTGCCCGGGTTTTCCCGTGGTGGCCCGGGCTTCCGGATTCGCTGGCTGGTCGATCAATTGATCTTCTTCGGTTCGTGGCGCATTCATGATCGATTCATGGGGCGTACTCGCCTTGCGTCCACATTTGCTCCCTGTTAGGCCGGAAAGTCCGGCCATGTCTCTCAAGGAGCATGGTGAAACCGATTGTGCGTCGAACCGTCCGTGCGATCTTAGCGATCACGCTCGCCGCGCTGGCGGCCGTGAGCGCCGGGGTCGTGACATTGGCCACGCCCGCCTCTGCGGCCCGCTCGGCGGAGCAGATCGCCCAGGACTGCTACGACCCGCAGTGGCGGCAGCAGGGGGACTACATCTACGCGGTACCCGAGTGCAGAGTCGACGTGTTGTCCACCGAGAAGGTGTACGCCGACCCCAAGATCGCGGGGCAGGCGGTCCTCGCCTGCACCGCCAGTGGCGGCAGTACGAGCGTCAACGTCTCCAGCACCACCTCGACCTCCTTCTCCTTCGGCCTCGACATCGGCGGCAAGCACAAGTTCGGCAACTTCGAGGAGCAGGCCGGCCTCAAACTCGGCTGGAGCTGGAGCTGGTCCGAGACCCGGGGCAAGGCCGCCACCGTGAACATCCCGGGCTGGTCCGTCGGCTGGATCGAGAGCCGGGACGCCGTGCACAGGCTGACCGTGAACGTCAGGGCCGACTACGACGACGGCCGCGGCTACGCCGAGGTGGCGAAGAGGCAGGTCGTCCACACCCCGGACAGGAGCCGCGACAACCTCTGGCTGCTGCGCAGCCGCCCGCTGTCCGACTGGGAGATCAAGAATCGCTGCGGCCAGAGTGCCGCCGCCGCCTCCGGTGAGGCCGGGCTCACGGTCGTCCCCGTCCCCGCCACGCCTGTCACATCCTCCGTGTCCCCGTCCTCCGTGTCCCCGGACGGCGCCTCCGCCTCCGGGGTGTCGGCGCAGGCGGTGTACGGCCCCGACTTCCGCTTCTGGGTCACGAGCCGGGGCCGCCTGCTCAGCACCTACAGCCACAAGTGCATGACCGTGCACAACGGCGCCTCCGCCGACGGGACCAGGATCGTGCAGAACGACTGCAAGCCCGACCGGCCCAAGGAGCAGCTCTGGGAGACCGAGAACCGGCCGGACGGCCCGGTCAAGTACGTCATGTACAAGAACTCCAAGACCAAGAAGTGTCTCGACATCAGCGGGAACGAGCAGGACGACGGGCTGAACCTGGAGCTGTACACCTGCGTGCCCTCGGCGCCTGTGCAGAGTTGGCTGAGGGAGTCCGTCAAGGCGGGGATGCCGCCCTTCTACGACGCTCAGGACGCCGTCTTCATCAGGAACAAGAAGACCGGCAAGTGCGGGGCCCTGGACTTCTACAACGGACTGGAGAAAGAGAGCAGCCCCCTGAAGCAGTACCCCTGTCACCGTTGATCCGACGAACCCCGATCCGGGGCGGGTGCGCGGCCGCGCACCAGCCCCGGGCCGCACGGCGCACAGGCGCCGCCGGAGGACCCGTTCCGTGACCGGGGCGGACGCCCACGGGTCACGACGTCGAGGACGGGTGCCGTGAGCGGCAGGAGAGGCTTCCTCCGTCCCGGAACCTCGCGGGCGCGGTGACCGAGTGATCTTCTTCGTTTCACGGGGCGTTCATGATCGCTTCATGAGTTGTGATCATCTTTGACCCTACATTGCTCCCTGTCCGGCCGGGTTGTCCGGCCGTACTCCCTAAGGAGCATGGTGAAACCACATCTACGCCGAACCGTTCGCGCGCTCTTGGCGGTCACGCTCACCGCGCTGGCGGTCGTGAGCGCCCTGGTGGCGACGCCGGCCGCGCCCGCCTCGGCGGCCCGCTCGCCGGAACAGATCGTCAGGGACTGCTACAACCCGAAGTGGCGACAGGCGGGAGACCTCGTCTACGCGGTCCCCGAGTGCAGGATCACTGTGAAGAGCGGTGAGCGGGTGTACGGCTCCCCCGAGATCGAGGGAAGCCCGTCCGTCATGTGCAACGGCAAGGGCGGCAGCACGACCATCAACGGCTCCAGCACCACCTCGACCTCCTTCTCCTTCGGCCTCGACCTCGGCGCCAAGAAGAAGTTCGGCGACCTTGAGGGACAGATCGGCGCCAAGCTCGGCTGGAGCTGGAGCTGGTCCCAGAGCCGGGGCTGGGCCACCACCGTGACCATCCCGGGGTGGGGCGTCGGCTGGGTCGGGCTCCAGAAAGCCCTGCGCAAGGTGGTCGTGGACGTCGTGGCCGACTACGACGACGGCCGCGGCTACTCCGAGAAGGCCAGGGACCAGGTCGTCTACGGCCCGGACCCGGACAGCAAGGACAAGCCGGTGGGGAAGAGCCGTCTGCTGACCGACTGGGAGATCGCCCACTACTGCCGCAGCCTTGCCTCCTCCTCCGCCGATGAGGCCAAGGCCAAGTCCCTCCCGGCCCCCGCGGACACCGCGACCCCCGCCTCGGACGGCGCTTCCACCGCTCCCGCCTCGGACGGCGCCCCCGCGGCACCCGCCACGGAGGCCGCGGTCTCCGCCGCGGCCCCTGCCTCCGCCGCCTCCGGGGTGTCGGCGCAGGCGGTGTACGGCCCCGACTTCCGCTTCTGGGCCGTCACCCAGGGCGGCCTGCTCAACAGCTACAGCAACAACTGCATGACCGTGAAGGGCGGCAGCTCCGCGAACGGCGCCGCGATCGTCCAGGAGGACTGCAACCCCAAGGGACTCAAGGAGCAGCGCTGGAGCCCCACGCGTCAGTCGAACGGCTACTTCATCTACCAGAACGCCAAGAACCAGAAGTGTCTCGACGTGAGCGGATCCGAGACGGCGTCCGGGCAGCCCCTGGAGCAGTACTCCTGCCTCCCCAAGGAGGCCGTGCAGAACTGGAACATCGTGCCCGTCACCCTGAAGCTCCCGCCCTATGACGACTCCCAGCCCGGCTACTTCTTCAGCAACAAGAAGAGCGGCAAGTGCATCGCCCTCGACTGGGGCAGCCTGCTGCAGGACGGCGGACGGGTGGTGCAGCAGAACTGCCCGTGACCCGGTGAGCCGCTGACCCCCGGTCAGCCGCCGACCCGGTGAACCCGCGCCGGGGCGGGAGCGCGGTCAGATCCCGTGCGCCCGCCCCGGCCCCGCGGCGGACGGGGGCGCCGGGGGCGGCCCGCCGCGTGGAAAGTAGGATCGGCTGGCCGGTCGAAGGGGGAGCATCGTGGTCAGGGCGCTGGTGTTCGACGTCGGGGAGACTCTGATCGACGAGACCCGGATCTGGTCGCGCTGGGCCGACCGGCTGGGCGTCACCCGGTTCACGATGCTCGGCGTCCTGGGCGGCATGGCGGCGCTCGGCAGGTCCTTCGAGGAGGCGTTCCAGGTCCTGCGGCCCGGCTTCGACGTCGAGGCGGAGCAGGAGGCGTGGAAGCGGGACGACCCGGAGGGGATGCGGGTCGACTTCGACGCCGACGACCTCTACCCCGACGTGCGGCCAGGCCTGGTCGCGCTGCGCGCGCTCGGATATGAGCTGATCATCGCGGGCAACCAGCCGCCGCAGGCCTACGACGCGCTGGTGGCGATGGACCTCCCCGTCGACTCCATCCACACCTCGGACGGCTGGGGGGTGGCCAAGCCCGCTCCGGAGTTCTTCGCACGGGTCGTCGCGGTCTCCGGCAGGGAGCCGGGCGAGATCCTCTACGTGGGGGACCGGCTCGACAACGACGTCCTGCCCGCCCGCACGGCGGGGATGCGCACGGCCCTGATCCGCCGGGGCCCCTGGGGCCACCTGCACGCGCTCCGCCCTGAGGCGGCCGACGCCGACCTCGTCGTCGACGGCTTTCCGGCTCTCGTCACCGCCCTGTCCTGACCCGCTCCACGTTCCGGATCCTCTCCCCGCTGCACGCCGTCCGAGGCGCGTCGGCGGACGCCGGGCGGGCGAGGCGGAGGCTCGGGTCGCTCCCGGCAGGCCGGGTCCCCTGACCCGTCAGGTGTCCGGCTCGATGTGGATCGCGCGTTCCTCGGCTGACAGGTCGCCGTCGTCGGGGCCGACGTCGGTGGCGTACGCCTCGGAGGTCTCGTCGGGCCCGAGGCCCTCGTCCGGGGCCACCAGCCGGTCCTCCTCGCGCGGTGTCCGCTGCCGCTCCGGGGCCTCCCGCCAGAGACGCTCGTCGAGGGTGTCCTGATGTCCGGGGTCGTCCTCGGTGATCTCGTGGTCGAAGCCGAGGTCGTCGGTCCACTCCTCGACCTCGACCGCCTGCTCGTCGCTCAGACCTTCGCGGTCCGGGGGCATTTCGCTCATACTGCCGCCCTACCCGTTTTGTGTCCGGAAACCTCAGGAGAACGGCCGGACCCGGACGTAGTGGGCTGCGGGGCGGTCGGTGTCGCCGATCGGGCGGCCTCGGCGAACCGCGGCCGGCCGCCGGCTGAGCGCGCTGATCGGCCTGCTCAGCGGAGTCGGTCGTAGACAGTGGCGATCTCGCCCAGTTCGCCGGTCTCCTGGTGGACGAGCGTCCACTTCGTAGCCGGCAGGCCGTCGTCGAACAGCCGCTGCCCGCCTCCGGCGATCTCGGGGAAGATCATGAGGTACAGCCTGTCGAGCAGGTCCGCCGACAGGAGCGCCTTGATGACGCCGGCGCTGCTGTTGACGAGGATGTCGCCCTCGCCGGTGGCCTTGAGGTCGGTGACGACGTCGGCGGCGGGGGCGTTCACCACGCGGGTGCGTTCCCACGGCGCTTCGGTCAAGGTGGTCGACAAGACCACCTTTTCCGTGTCGACCAGCCACCTGGCGTATCCGCGGTCACGCGGATCGGCGTTCTCGTCTTCGGCGACCGACGGCCAGTACCCCATGAATCCCTCGGCGTTGATCCGGCCGAGCAGCGCCGTCGTCGCGTCCTCCCAGATGCGGTTCATGTGGTCTCGCGCGACCTCGGTGGTCACATAGGGAGCGAACGCCGCGAAATCGCCGGGCCCGCCAGGACCGTTGTAACGCCCGTCGAGAGTGAGACCCAGGTTCGCGGTCACCCTGCGGCCGGTCGAGTCGGTCATTTCATGCTCCTCGTATCGGTGTCGTGTGAATTCGCGGCGAGGGTCGCCGCGAGTTTGTCGAGGCTCTGGCCGAAGCCGATTTCGACGCCTGCGATGAAGTCCGCGGATTCGACGGTGCTGTCGGTGACGCGGAAGTGGACGTCGAGGTCTGTGCCGGTGTCGGTGGGCCGGAGGTCGAGGTCGAGATGGGCGGTGAAGGCGAGGCCGCCGTCGGGAAGCAGCGGAGAGAGCCGGTAGGCGAGGTGCTCATGGAGGCGCACCTCGTCGACGACTCCCTCCGCGCGCCCGGCGACCAGGTCGGAGCCGTCGGCGTCCTCGGCGTCGCGGTACTCATGGACGATCCGTCCACCCGGCCGCGCCTCGAAGACGAGCTCGGAGACGCGTAGGTCGTCGGGCGTCCACCATCGGGCGAGCAGGGAGGCGTCGGTCAGGTGGCGCCAGACCAGCTCGGGACGCCCCGTCAGCGACCGGAGGAACCTGAACGAGCGGCCGTCGGCCCAGCCCGGCTCCTTTGCGGCGAGCCGCTCCGCGTGGAGGCTGATCCCGTGGCGGTCGTAGGTCTCGCGTGCGCCGCCGGCCTGGTCAGCGGTGTCGGCGAGCAGGCTGAGCGCGGCCGCCAGCTCTCGCAAAGGTTCGGACCGGAGCGCGTAGACGCGGCGCTGGCCGGTGCGCTGGGATACGACGATGCCGGCGCGTTCAAGGGTCTGCAGGTGCTTGGTGGTCTGCGGCTGGCGCGCCTCGGCGAGCTGGGCCAGGACGCCGACCGGCCGGGGCCGCTCGGCCAACAGGCTCACGAGCCGCCAGCGGGCCGGGTCGGCCAGTGCGGTGAGGAGTGCGTCCATGGAGAGAAGTATTCTTCATAGAGAATATTCGTGTCAAGGAATATCTCTGCGGACCGGTCGGCCGGTGCCGGCACGGGCGGCCGGGGGCGTGCCGACGGCTCCCTCGCGGTCACCAAGGCGCTCATGCTGGTCACCGACGTGGGCTTCCTGGTCTACTTCTCGATCACGGGGCTGGGTCTCGTCCCGCCGGAGTGGGCCTTCGCCGACTACGCCGACCCGCTCATGGTCTCCTGGAACTGGTCGTTCCTCTGGATCGACCTGCCGGCCGGCGCCACCGGTCTCGCCGGCCTCCTCCTGCTGCGCCGGCGCGCGAGCAGCGGCCCGCAGCTGATGCTCGTCTCGCCGGTCCTCACCTCGGCCTCAGGCCTGATGGCCGTCGCCTTCTGGACGCTGCGCGGTGACTTCTCCCTCGTCTGGTGGATCCCGAACCTCTACCTGCTGCTGTTCCCGCTGCCCGCGATCGTCCGTCTCGCGGGGGCGGGTGGGCGAGGGCTCGTGGACGGCCGAACCGGCAACGGAGGCCAGTAAAGGGTTATTTGTCCGTTTTGTTGGCTTCTCTGGAGTCGTGCTGGGAACAGGCTCAGCATCGAAACGGGGAGGGCGACATGATCACGCCGCAGCCGGCGGGCGGCGAGCCGGCAGAGGAGGCCGAGGCGCTGATCCGCGACCGGCTGGTCCTGTTCAGGCGGCGCATGCGGCGGGAGGCGGCCCTGGACCAGATCACGTGCCGCCTGGCCGTACGGATGAACGTGCGGCCGAGCGAGGCGGCGGCCTACCTGGCGCGCCTGTCGCACGACAGCGGGGTCGACCTGCTCGACGTCGCGCGTTCGGTGGACGAGCGTAACCCCGGCGCGCCCGAGGAGGTGCCGGTCGAGGTCCCCTCGTGGGTGAACGACGTCATGGGCGCGCTGCAGGTGGCCGCCGCCTACCTCACCCCGGTCAGGGACGAGGCGGGGCGGATCGTGGACTTCCTGGTCGCCGCCACCACCGAGTACGCCCATGACGTGACCGGACGCGACCCCGGCCTCCTCCAAGGACGCAGGATGATGGAGCTCAGCCCGGGAGTCGTCCGTTCGGGGCTCCTCGAGGCGTATCTGCGGGTCTACGAGACGGGTACGCCGTTCTCACGGGGACCCTTCGAATACGTCGAGATCAGGGACGACCGGTCCTGGCCCGTCTCGGTCAGCGTCAAGGCCGCGAGGGCCGGCGACGGGGTGCTCGCCACCTGGTGGATCCACGACGAGGAGGAGCGTCTCACCAAGGGGTGGGAACGCGCCCAGCGGCTCGCCGGGCTGGCCTGGGCGGAGTGGGACCTGGCGACCGGACGGGTCTCCTGGACCCGGGGGATGTACGAGATGTTCGGCAGGGAGCCCTCGGAGGGGCCGATCCCGCTCGACCGGCTGCCGGGAATGGTGGCGGCGGACGACGTCTCCCGGGTCAAGGAGATGACGCGCACGCTCCTGGAGTACCGGGAGGCGGTCGAGGAAGAACTGCGGATCCAGCACAGACACGGCATCCGCCACCTCCGCCTGCTCGCCGAACCCGTGCTCGACCACGACGGCCTGCCGGTGGCGATCCGGGTCATGGCCCAGGACATCACGGCGGACCGCCGCAGGGAACGCGCGCTCGCCATGGCCCACGAGCAGGCCTCGCGTGCCAGGCGGCGCGCGGAAGAGGAGCATCGGGTCGCCGTCACGCTCCAGGACACCCTCGCCCCCATGCACAGCAGGGCGATCGACCTGCACGGGCTGCGTGTCGGGTTCAGGTACCGCCCGGGGGAGGAGGTCGACAGCCTCGGCGGCGACTGGTTCAAGGCCCGCCCGCTGCCCGACGGCCGGGTGCTGGTCGCCATCGGCGACGCGATGGGGCACGGGCTCACGGCGGCGAGCCTGATGGTCCAGATGCGCAGCGGCCTGGCCGGCCTCGCCTACACGGGGGCCGAGGCCGACCAGCTCGCGACCTGGCTCAACGAGCTCACCTACCACGCCAACCAGGGCATCACCGCCACCGGGACCGCGATCATCGGCCACTACGACCCCGCCGCCCGTGCCCTGACCTGGGTCTCGGCGGGCCATCCCGCCCCCGTCCTGGTCCGCGACGGCAAGGCCTCATTCCTCGAAGGCGACCCCGGCACCATGCTGGGAGCCTTCGAGGCCATGCAGTACACGCTCACCAGGACGGGGCTCAGGGAGGGCGACGTGCTGCTGCTGTACACCGACGGCATCGTCGAGCGTCGGGGGAGGGACCTCGGCGACGGCCTGAACGCGCTGCTCGACGCGGCGAGCCACTGTGTCGGCGGCGATCTGGACGACGACATCACGTGCCTGCTCGAGCGGCTCGGCGACGAGCCCGCCCAGGACGACATCTGCGTGCTGGCGTTGCGGGTGTCCTGACGGGCACCGCCCGGCTCCCCGACCTCGCGAAGCCGCCCTGGGGGTCGCTTTCACCGCTTTATATTGAGTTTGACTTATATAAGTGGCAAGCGATACTTTCGATTCGTGCACGCGTTCGATGTGCTGGGCGATCCAGTACGCCGCAGGATCCTGGAGTTGCTCGCCGACAGCGAGATGACCTCGGGCGCGGTGTGCAAGGTCATCCAGCGGGAGTTCGAGATCTCACAGCCCGCCGTGTCCCAGCACCTCAAGGTGCTGCGCGACAACGGGTTCGCGACGGTCCGCCCCGAGGGGACCCGCCGCTTCTACGCCGTGAGACACGACCCGCTGCGGGACCTGGACGCGTGGCTCGATCGTTTCCGGAGTTTCTGGACTCCGCGCCTCGACGCGCTGGCCACCGAGCTGGCCAGAGGCAAGCGCGAACGCCGTATGCGCCAGGCCGCGGAGGCGGGCGAGTCCCACGGAGCCGACGGGGCGGAACCCGACAGTCCGCGCCGGTCCGAAGAAGAACACCCCGACACCAGGAGCAGTTCATGATCGAAGCGACCCAGCAGATCAGCGCCGTGCGGCGCACGGTCGGCGCGCGCGTGCTCGACGCGGGCGAGGCCCGCGTCGCGACCATCAGCCGGACCTACGACGCCACGGTCGAGGACGTCTGGGACGCCTGCACCAACCCCGAGCGCATCCCCCGGTGGTTCCTGCCCGTCTCGGGCGACCTGCGGCTGCACGGCCGCTACCAGCTCGAAGGCAACGCGGGCGGCGTGATCGAGTCCTGCGACCCGCCCAAGGGCTTCACCGCCACCTGGGAGTTCGGCGGATCCGTCAGCTGGATCGAGGTCCGCCTCGCAGCCGAGCCCGACGGGACGCGCTTCACCCTCGAACACGTCTCCCACGTCGACGAGGAGATATGGGAGCAGTTCGGTCCCGGCGCGGTCGGTGTCGGCTGGGACCTGGGGCTGCTGGGCCTGACCCTCCACCTGTCGTCCGGTTCGCCGGACACGGTGGTGGACCCGCAGGAGGTGGCCGCGTGGACGACCTCCGAGGAGGGCAGGCTGTTCGTGTCGCTCAGCAGCCGGGAGTGGTGCGAGGCGAGCATCGCGGCGGGCACGGACGAGGCCGCCGCACGGGCGGGCGAGGCCCGCACCACGGCCTTCTACACCACCCCGCCCGAGCCCCCGGCCGAGCCCGCCGCGTCCTGAGAGAGGCCGCCCCGTCCGGTCACCCGCCCAGTCGTCCGTCCGGGGACACAATGGTCGAAGCGGGCCAGGGTGTTCCCGCCCGGCACGGTCACGGAAAGGGATGCCATGTGGGACGTCGGTCACATCCAGTCCTGCCTGACAGCCGTGGCCCAGGCCGACCCCGGGCATGAGATCTTCGGCGCGAGCCGGCACCGTCACCGCCTGGGACCGGTGCTCGATGAGGCGGAGGTCGCCGGTTTCGAAGCACTGCACGGGGTGTCCCTCCCCGAGGCCTACCGCGCCTTCCTGACCGACGTCGGCGACGGCGGGGCGGGCCCTCACTACGGCCTGTTCCGCCTGGACGGCTTCGAGATGCGGGACCTCGAGAGACAGGAGCGGGAGACGCCGGGCTTCATGGCCGCTCCCTTCCCCCACACGAGGAACTGGAATCCGTACGACCGGATGGACGAGGACGAGTACTTCGCTCCACGTCAGGTGGCGGGATCACTGATCGTCGCCGAGTTCGGATGCGGTGCGTTCCATCGCCTCGTGGTCACGGGCGAGGCGCGGGGGGAGGTGTGGCTCGACGACAGGGCGAGCGACGGCGGGCTGCTCCGGGAGGGAGACTTCCGGGAGTGGTACACGAGCTGGCTGGACGCCAGGATGCGGGACGTCTGGAAGCCCATCGACGACGACATCATCGCCGAGCGGCTCATCTCGGCCATAGCGGTCATGCGTGAGCGGTTCGGCGACACGATCCACGAAGCCATCGACAGGCTCGCCGAACGTCACGAGCGTCTCCGTGAGACGCGCCCCGGCGATTTCACGAAGTCGAGACAGGAGTACGGGCGGGGTTTCTACTCGTAGCAAGCACGTTCAAGGGACGGCGCGACACGTACGAGGTGCGCTCGAAGAGCATCGCGACATGGTGATCGGTCGTCGGCGGCGAGCCGGTACGGCGGCCGTGTCCCGCTCCGCCCGGCCACGTCCTGTCCCGCGCCAGTCAGGTAGGTGGTCCTCGCGCTAATTCGGCAGATAGACGGTGTGTCCTTCCGCGCGAGCGCCCCGAGCCGAGGAAAGTCGCGGCGCCGCGTTGGCGGGCAGGAGCGTGATCGCCTCGTCCCAGGGGAGGAAGGCCAGGTCGTCCAGCTCGTCGGCCTGCAGCCGGATGAGACCGGGGTCGTCCACGGTGCCGCCGTCGAACAGGAAGTTCACCATGGCGCGGGGGCGATCCTCGAACGGGGGCGACCAGTGCACCACGAGCAGCTCGCCCACCTCGACCGAAAGTCCCAGCTCCTCGGAGATCTCCCGCACGGCGCAGTCGTGCGGCGTCTCCCCGGTCTCGATCACTCCGCCGGGGATGGACCAGTGTGGCCGGTAGTTGGGCTTGACCAGCAGGACGCGGTCCTCGGCGTCGGTGAGCAGCACACAAGCCGAGGCGAAGACGCTGGGCAACGTGGCGTACCACTCGGCGGGCTCAAGAAAGGACTGGTTCACCTCGATCACGCTACCTCCTCGTGCCTGACGTCACCGCTGATCGCTTCGAAGAGTCCGGTGATCGCCTGTGACAGACGGCGGCCCGGTCACCGGTCGGCGACGACTCATGGCCGGCCGACAGGGGCTGGTCCCGGTGCTCTGTGCGCGTTCCGCCGTCTGGACGAGCGGTTCCTGGGTGGTGCTGTCGAGGGGGAGTCGCGCCGGGCAGGCCACTTCCTGCCCACCCGTGGAGCACGCACTTCGGCCAGGCGGCTGATGCCCACCCAACCACCACCTGACCGGGTTCACAGGAAGCCCCAACGAGGACGGAGAGCAGGACGATCGTGTCGAAGTCCAGCCCGTGACGCCCGCCCCGCAGTCCCATTCCCGTACGGCACCTGGATGACGACCACATCTCCCTGCCCTGGAAGCACCCGCGATCTCCTTGACCTGGAAGCACCCGCGTTTCCCCGCTCTGGAAGGCGGCCACACCTCCTTGCTCTGGAGGTGTTCGCCTCTTCCTGATCTGCGCGGTCGTGCCTTTTTGATTTGGCCTGTCCATATCTTCTCGGTTTGGGGTGTTCGCGTCTCTCGCTCTAGGTGGTGGTCGCGCCTTCTTGGTCTGAGACGGCCCTATCTCCTTGCTCTGGAGGCGTCGCATTTTCTGGTTTGGAGAGCGGTCGCATCTTCTTGTTTTGGGGTGACTGCGTCCTCCTGCTTTGGGGAGGTGGCCGTACCCTCTCGGTTTGAGGGGTGACCGCGTCTCCTTGATGGGGTGGCCGTACTTCCCTGCTTGGACTCGGGGTCTCTCAAAGCGCCGGTGCGGCGAGTGGTGACACGCGCCTGATCGGCGCTTGTGAGCGGCGGGTGACCGGGGCGGGGCGGCGACGGCCCCAACGGGCATGGTCAGGCGCCGCCTTCTTCCAGCCAGACGAGGTCGGAGTCCAGCCGCGCTGCGGCGCTGCGAGCACTGCGCCACCGGCCGAACCCCTGGTCGACGCCCACGGTCGCCGCCGTGCCGCACGGAAGCTCAAGCCCGTAGGCCACCACCTTCGCCGCGCCCTCCCCGTTGCTCTCCTCGAACCCCTGGACCAGTGCGAACACGCGTGGAAGCCCGCCGACGAGCGCCCTCACCTCCTCCGCTGTCCGGAAACCGCCGTCCTGGACCGGGTCTTGGGGGACAATCGGACGGTCGGAACCAGTGAGGTGCTCCATGGCGGGTGCTTCCTTCCGGCGTCTGAGGCCGGGACGGGCCTGCCCTCCAAGCGAAGCCCGTCCCGGCCTGTCCAGTTCCTGGCGTTCATGCGGTCACATGGCCATCCTGCCGTGAGGCACCGACATTTCCAGCACTCCCTGTGACCATCTCACTACTTTGGGTATAGTGACATGCACGATGAGCGTCACACAAGTTGTCTGACCTCGTTGCTTGATCAGCTCACCGATTTGCATCGTTAGATTTGGGGGAGATGGGCTTATGGCTGCGCCAAAGTGGGTTACGTTGCGTTCCCAGTGGCTTGGGCAGCAACTGCGAGAGTTGCGCGAGGCCAACGATCTGATCCTCAAAGACGTCGCCGAGTACCTCCAGCGCGATCCGGCCACCGTCAGCCGCTTTGAAACCGGTGGCTATCCCATCCGACGTCCTGACCTTCTGGCCCTCCTCGACCTGTACGGCGTCGCCGACGTCAGACGGAGAGAAGATCTGATGAGGCTCAGTCAGGAGGTCTGGCAGAAGGGCTGGTGGGACGGCTACGCCGGAGAGGTCGCCGGGGCGTTCGTCGACTACGTGTGGCTGGAGTCCCGGGCGTGCGAGATCCGCGCGTTTGACAACACTCTGCTTCTCGGGCTGTTCCAGACAGAGGATTACGCGCGGGCGGCGATCAGGGCAGCGGAGCTCAACGCAGAGGAGGAGCAGATCAATCGATGGGTTGAGCTGCGCATGACTCGTCAGAAGATTCTCAAAAACGACAGCGGGCCTCGATTGTCGGTGCTCCTCGACGAAGCGGTGTTGCGACGTGAGGTCGGTGGCTCGCGATGTCTGGCGGCACAGCTGCTTCACCTGGCCGAATGTGCAGCCCGGCCGAACATCGAGATCCGCGTTTTGCCATTCAGTGCCGGGGCGCATGCCAGTCCGACCGGTGCTTTCCGCATCCTTCTGATGGAGGATCGTTTTCCCGAGGTTGCGTACGCAGAGACTCTGAAAGGGGCTATCTACGTTGAATCACCTGATACGGAGCGCTTCCTTCTGACGTACGATAATTTGCGGAAGCTCACCCTCGGGCCCGAAGAATCGGCCGAGTTCATCTCCGCAATAGCAGAAGAGGTGCGGTGAACACGATGGAAGAGCACGGTCCGGAAGAACTGACCGACATCGCCTGGCGCATCAGCACGAGAAGCGAGAACGGCGGCGGGAGTTGTGTGGAGGCGGGGCCGTTCGCCGATGGGAGTGGGCGGGTGGCCGTGCGGCACAGTCACCGTCCCGACGGTGAGGTGATCGTCTACACCCGCGCCGAGTGGGAGGCCTTCGTCGGCGGCGTCAAGGACGGCGAGTTCGACTTCTCCGGCTGAGGGGTCGCCCCGGTGGGGGGCGGACCTGTGAACGCGGAGGGAGGGGCCGCCTTCGCGCCGGGCGGCCCCTCCCTTTCGTCCTCGGTCTCAGATGACGGGGAAACGGCCGTAGTACTCGCCGAGCCCCTGCCGGTAGGCGGAGTCCCTGTAGGTCGTCTCCTCGAACTCCGGGGCGTCCTTGATCTCATCCTTGGTGCGGGCGACATAGATCTTCTGGTCCTGGGGGTCGATCTCGGTGATGGTGCTGGCGGGCAGCACGACCTTCTTGCCGAAGATCCAGAAGCCGGTGTCGACGACGATGTAGCTGTCGCCGACGGCGTTGCTCTCCTCGTCGACCGAGCCGATCTTGCCGTCGGTGGCCTCCACGTCGTAGCCGATCAGGCTCAGGCCCTCGTGACCGACGACGCCGGGGCGGTAGGTCCACAGGTTCTCAGTCGTCATGTTTCAGATCTCCTCGCTGATCATGATTCGGGTAGGAGTTGAGCTACCCGGCGAGATCCGGATAAACGCGATCGCGCACGTCATGATCAGGGAAAATTCGCCTGACCGCTGCCGCGAGGGCAGGTCGGAGGGCATGCGGAAGGGGGCCGCCCCCTCCTCGGAACGGCCCCCTCCCCTTCCCCGCCCCCGAGCTCAGACCATCGGGAAAGTCGTGTAGTAGACGCCGAGCTCGTCGCGGTAGCCGCGCTCCCGGTAGGTCGTCTCGTCGAACTCCGGCGCCTGCTTGATCTCGTCCTTGGTGCGGTCGACGTAGACCTTGCGCTCGTGAGGGTCGATCCTGGTGACGGTGCTGCCGGGCAGCACGACCTTCTTGCCGAAGATCCAGAAGCCGGTGTCGACGACGACGTAGCTGTCGCCGTCCACGTTGCTCTCCTCGTCGACGAAACCGATCTTGCCGTCGGTGGCCTCCACGTCGAAGCCGATCACGCTCACGCTCTCGTCGTCGAACACGCCGGGGCGGTAGGTCCACAGGCTCTCGGTCGTCATGTTCCAGATCTCCTCGCTGATCATGGGCTCGGGCAGGTGGACTACCCGTCCTGACCGGGATAAACGAATCCGGAGAGCGTTTTCTCGGGAGAGGCGACCGCCCCGGAGGCCCCTGCGCCTCGGGGGGCGGCAGGGACGGTGCGGGGACGGTGGCCGGTGGGACCGGTGGGACCGGCGGGCGGTGGGGCGAAGGTCCGTGGGCCGCCCCGGGTCAGGCGGCGGCGAGCAGGGGGGCGTCGCGCCGGACGAGGGCGGCGTAGCGGCCCTGCGCGGCCAGCAGCTCGTCGTGGGTGCCGCGTTCGACGACCCGCCCGTGGTCGAGGACCACGATCTGGTCGGCGTCGCGGACCGTGGACAGGCGGTGGGCGATCGTGATGGTGGTACGGCCCCGCGACAGCGCGTCCAGGGCCTCCTGGACGGCGCGCTCGGTCTGGGTGTCCAGGGCGCTGGTGGCCTCGTCGAGGATCAGCACGGGAGGGTTGCGCAGCAGCGTGCGGGCGATGGCCAGGCGCTGCTTCTCGCCCCCGGAGAACCGGTAGCCGCGCTCGCCGACCATGGTGTCGTAGCCGTCGGGCAACGACATGACGTGGTCGTGGATCCGCGCGGCGCGCGCCGCCTCGACGAGCTCGTCGTCGGTGGCGGACGGCTTGGCGAAGCGGAGGTTGTCGGCGATCGAGGAGTGGAACAGGTAGGTCTCCTGGGAGACCACGCCGACCGTCTCGGCCAGCGTCTCGAAGGTCAGCTCGCGCACGTCCACGCCGTCGACGGTGACCCGGCCGCCGGTCACGTCGTAGAGGCGGGGGAGCAGATAGCTCAGCGTGGTCTTGCCCGAACCGGTCTCGCCGACCACCGCCAGGGTCGTGCCCGCGGGCACGACGAGGTCGACGTCCGACAGCGTCAGGGACTCGCCGTCCTCGGAGGGGAGAGTGTCCCCGTCGGAGGCGTCGGGAGACTCCCGGGTGGCGGGGGCGGAGGACTCCGGGGTGACGTAGGAGAAGTCCACGTGCTCGAAGCGGACCTCGCCGCGCACGTCCGTCAGCGTCCTGCGGCCGGGGTGGATGTCCACGGGCAGGTCGAGATACTCGAAGATCCGGGCGAACAGCGCGAGCGAGCTCTGCACGTCGACGCCGAGCCGCAGCAGTGACACCGCAGGCCGGAACAGGCTCATCTGCAGGGTGGTGAAGGCGACGACCGTGCCGATCGAGATCACGGAGGTCAGCCCCGTGACCCAGTAGATCACCGCGGGCATGGCCGCCATGACGATCTGGATGGTCGACTGCCGCCAGCGCCCGGCCATGCTGGAGCGGACCTCCAGGTCGGCGAGCTCGTCGGAGGCGGCGGAGAAGCGCCGGGTGAGCTCGGGGGCCTGGCCCATCGTACGGCCCAGCAGGATCCCGCTGATGGACAGCGACTCCTGGACCGTCGAGGAGAGGGCGGCCAGTTTCCGCTGCCGCTCCGAGGTGATCTTCCTGCGTTCACGGCCGACCCTTCGGCTGATCGCGACGAAGACGGGCAGCAGCAGAAGGGACACGGCGGTCAGCCGCCAGTCGAGCACGACCATCGCGACGATCGTCGCGACCACCGTGGTCAGGTTGGAGACGATCGAGGCGGCGGTCGAGGTGACCACCGACTGCATGCCGCCGATGTCGTTGGCGATGCGCGACTGCACCTCACCCGTGCGGGTGCGGGTGAAGAAGGCCAGTGACATGCGTTGCAGGTGGCCGTAGACGGCGGTGCGCAGGTCGTGCATGACGCGCTGGCCCACGGTGTTGGAGATCAGCGTCTGGACGACGTCGAGGGCGCTGGTGGTGACGGCGACCGCGACCATGCCGAGCGCCAGCAGCGTCAGCAGGCCGGTCCTGCCGTTGGGGATGGCGTCGTCGAGCACCTCGCGCAGCATGAACGGCGACGCCAGGGAGACGAGGGACGACAGGGCGATGAGGCCGCCGACCAGTGCCAGGCGGTTCCGGTAGGGGTGGAAGAGGGAGACGATGCGCCGCAACGGCGCGCGGGGTTCGTCGGTCACAGCTGTTGTTTCGGGCGAAAGGGTCTTCTGGGTTCGCTCGGCCATGCAGCTCCTTTCTGATGTTCTCTCAAACGGAGGTTAGCTCATATTCATTCCCATGAACAGTGAGATAAGTTCGGGGGGTGGAGACGGAACTGGCCGAGCTGGTGCGCGGCGTCAGCCATCGACTGCGCCGGGGGTACGGCGAGCGGTTCGGCCCGCTGGGGCTCACCCCGGGCCAGGCGCGGGCCCTGCGGGCGATCGCCGACGCCGAGCCACCGCTCAGGATGGTCCAGCTCGCCGACCTGCTCAGGATCGTGCCGCGCTCGGTGACCCCGGTCGTGGACGCCCTCGAGGAGGCCGGTCTGGTGCGCCGCGAGGTCGATCCGGCCAACCGCAGGTCCACTCTCCTGGTGCTCACCCCCGAGGGGCGGACGAGGTACGAGCAGGTGCGCGAGGCGCGCAGGCAGGCGGCGGAGGAGCTGTTCTCCGTGCTCACTCCGGAACAGCGGGAACAGCTCAGGAGCCTGCTGAGTCTGGTGGAGGGCAGGTCCGCCTGACGCGGCGCCCGTCTCAGCGCACCTTCAGGAAGAAGTCACGAACGTCGCCGACCAACAGGTCCGGCGCCTCCATGGCGAGGAAGTGGCCGCCCCTGTCGAGTTCGGTCCAGTGCACGACGTTGTGGTCGCGCTCGGCCCAGCGGCGGACGGTCACGTCATGGGCGGAGACCAGCACGCCGGTCGGCGTCGTGCCGCGCTGAGCCGCCGCCCAGTCCTCCGCGCCCTCGTCCCGGCCGTCGCCGCCCGCGGTGCCGTCACCGTCGCCGATGTCGGTGCTCCATTCGTCGCCGGTCTCCTTCCAGGCGTTCGCGGTGATCTCCTCGTAGTAGACCTGCGCCGCCGATCCGGCCGTGCCGGTCAGCCAGTACAGCGAGACGTCGGTCAGGATGCGGTCGCGGTCGACGCTGTCCTCGGGCAGCCCGTCCTCCGGGTCGGTGAGCTCCTTGAACTTCTCCACGATCCAGGCGAGTTGGCCGACGGGGGAGTCGTGCAGACCGTAGGCCACCGTCTGCGGTCGCTTGGAGTTGCACTGCAGATAGCCGTCGTTGAAGTTCTGCATCGCCTGCCAGCGCCGTTGCTCGACCTCGGTGAGGCCGTCCATCTCGCCTTCCGCCCCGATCGGGAAGGTGAGCAGGGCGTTGACGTGGACGCCGACGACATGGCCCGGCTCCTGTCTGCCCATCTCGGAGGCGACCCACGAGCCGGTGTCGTAGCCCTGGACGCCGTACCGTTCGTACCCGAGCCGGGACATCAGCCGCGCGAGCACCCCCGCCATCCGGGCCGGGCCCATGCCTGGCCCGGCCAGCGGCGTGGAGAATCCGAAGCCGGGCAGCGACGGGATCACCAGATGGAAGGCGACGGCCGGGTCCTCGCCGTGCGCGCGAGGATCGGAAAGCGGGCCGATGACGTCGAGGAAGTCCACGACCCCACCCGGCCAGCCGTGCAACAGCAGCAGCGGCACGGCGTCAGGCTCGGGCGAGCGCACGTGCAGGAAGTGGATGTTCTGCCCGTCGACGGCGGTGACGAACTGCGGGTGCTCGTTGAGCGCCGCCTCGTGCGCCCGCCAGTCGTAGCCGGTGCGCCAGTATTCGGCGAGACCCTTCAGGTAGTCCAGCGGCACACCCCGGCTCCAGCCGACGCCGGGCAACTCCTCCGGCCAGCGGGTGTTGGCCAGCCGTGCGGTCAGGTCGTCGAGCTGAGCCTGCGGAACATCGATGCGGAAAGGGCGGACGCCCTGTGGTGTGTTCGTCATGCGGGCAACGGTAGGACGCTCATAGGACAGGATCGGTCCTAAGATGTGGCAACCTTGGCGACATGGCAGAGACCTCCGCGCGCCTGCTCAAACTGTTGTCGCTCCTGCAGACCCGTCGCGACTGGTCGGGCGGCGAGCTCGCCGAACGTCTGGAGGTCACCACGCGCACGGTCCGCCGCGACGTGGAGCGACTGCGCGAGCTCGGCTACCCGGTGCACGCCACCCAGGGCGCCGCCGGTTACCGGCTCGGGGCCGGCGCGTCGTTGCCGCCGCTGCTGCTGGACGACGACGAGGCGGTCGCCGTGGCGGTCGGGCTCCGTACGGCCGCGGGCGGCTCGGTCGCCGGGATCGAGGAGACCTCACTGCGGGCCCTCACCAAGCTCGAGCAGGTGCTGCCGTCCCGGCTGCGGCACCGGGTGAACACGCTGCACACGGTGACCGTCCGGGTCGGCGCCGCGGGTCCCGAGGTGAGCCCCGACACGCTGATGGCGATCGCCGACGCCTGCCGCCGCCGTGAACGGCTGCGCTTCGACTACGCCGGCCCTCGCGGTGGCGACACGGTCCGGTCCGTCGAGCCGCACAGCCTGGTCAACTTCGGCAGGCACTGGTACCTCGTCGCCTGGGACACCGACCGTGACGACTGGCGTGTCTTCCGGGTGGACCGGCTGACGCCGTGCACGCCGACCGGCCCGCGGTTCACACCCAGACAACCGCCCGGCGGCGACGTCGTGACCTACCTGTCCCATCGGCTGTCATCACGAACATGGTCGTTTCGGGCAACCGTCATCCTGCACGAGTCCGCCGAAGCCGTCGCGGAGCGGGTATGGCCGGGAATGGGCGTCGTCGAGGCCGTCGACGACCACAGCTGTCTGCTGCATGTCGGCGCTGACAGCCCGTCGTCGTTGGTCTGGATGATCACTTCCGTGGACGTCGACTTCACCCTCGTCGGCGGCCCGCCCGCACTCGCCGACGCCCTCCGGGCTCAGGCCGCCCGCTGCCTGCGGGCCGTACGGGGGACGTAGCCGCCTTCTCATGGCCCGGCGGCGGTAGGGGCCTGGTCGCCGTCTCCGTCGACCGCGTGGCCTGGATCGCCGTGGATGAGAAACCCGGTGAGGAACCCGGCGTCGCCCTTGCCGGTGTCGCGGGCGAGGGGGGCGGCGGTGCGAGGGCGGGGCCGGGGTTCCTGGGGGCGGTGCGGGGGAAGCTGTGGACGCCGCTCCGGAATGCCGGGAAACGGTGACGGGGAAAGCCCGGAAAGCGATGTCACGTGATGTTGTGGCGGTGACTTTCCTGAAGGCGCCGAGCGACAGGTCAGGGCGATATAAAACGCCTATAATTCGCAAATTGGGTGACGAAGAACCGGTCTCCGAGTTTTCCCGCAGGCTCCGGAGCGCGGCCGTGTCACCGCTTTCCGGGGTTCCCTTTCCGCCTCCCCTTTTCACGGGCGCGGGAGGAGGCGCGAGGGTTCCACGGGCGCGAAGGAGGCGTGGGGGCCCGGCTCAGGCCAGGCGTCTCATCTCGTGCTCTCCCGCACCGCTCGCAGCCGGGGCGTCCGTGATGCCGACGCTGTCCGTGTCGCCGACCCTGTCCGTGCCGTCGCCGAGACGCCAGCGGAGACGGCCGCCGGTGAAGGCGGCCAGGCAGCGGCCCGGCCCCTCGTGGAGCAGGGCGGTGTACGCGGTCCGCCCGTCCGCCTCGACGGCGAAGACGGCGAAGTCCGCCCTGCCGCCCGGGGCGAGGCAGCCGAGGCGCTGTGGCCCCTCGGCCATGCCCATGGCGCGGGCGCCGCCCGTCGTCACCGCCTCGACCAGGAGCCGGTCGAGGCCGTCCCGCCCGCCGGGGGCGCCGTCGTGGGAGAGCAGCCTGGCGGCGGCCAGCGGGTCACCGCCCGTCCTGGTGCCGAACGCGATCAGGTCCCTGCCGTCCAACAGTCCCTCGGAGGCGAAGGGGGAGGAGATCGCCACCGCCGTGCCCCGGATTCGCAGGAGCTTGCGGTCGGCCTCGTCGAGCGGTCCGGAGATCGCCACATGGCAGCCGCGGCCAAGCGCTCCCACCTCGTCGAGGAACGCGACCGGATGGCGGCCGAGCTCGATGTGGAGCCGTAGCCCGAACGTCCGCGACAGGATGGCCAGGTCCTCCATCACCATCGGGTCGGGGGAGTGCGCGGCGATGCCGACGGCTCCCGGATGGTCGACCTCGCGGATGGCGGTGATCAGCTGGTCTCGTCCGCGACTCTCCCAGACGGCCTCGTCCTCGCACCCCGTCTCCAGGTAGGTGACGCCGCCGAGGCCGGTGCGGCCGAACGCGGAGGCGGTGTCCAGGTCGCTCGCCACGCCCGCGACCGCGGTGACGCCGTGGGCGAAGGGCGGGACGAAGGCGCGGTCGAGCTGGAGGTGGGCGTCGACCAGGCCGGGGGTGATCATGCCGGGCCAGCGCACGGGGACGGCCCCGGGATAGGCGGCCTCGATCTCGTGGACAGGCCCGACCCGGAGCACACGGTCACCTCTGACCGCGACGGCGCCGTTCTCGACGGGAGGGCCGGAGATCGGAAGGACGAGCGGCGCGCTGTGCACGGTGACCGTGGGAAGCGCACGCGTGCCGATGGCCTGGCCCGCGCGCGTGGGCATAGACACTCCTGTCTGTTTGTCCCTTTAGAGAGATTAAGTGTATCTGCCCGGTGATCTCAAATGCCGCGCCGACGGGATGGGCCGGCGTCGTTTTCCTACATCTGACAGATGACCTTCCTACAGAAGACGATTGATCGACGCGAAAACGATCTATAGCGTCATTTGTCGTGACTCGTCCCCCCAGGTTACTGAAAGCGTTGATCGCAGCCGTCGTGTTGATCCCGATCGGCCTCGCCTCGGCCCCCGCCTCCGCGGACCCGGCCCCCGACCCCGAGCACCCCTGGCGTCTCGACCAGTGGCCCCAGACCCAGCCATGGCAGCAGGACGAACCCGCCGACGCCGCGCTGCGCGGCAGAACCGGCGGACCCGCTCCCATCGACCCGCAGAACTGGAAGAACCCGGACCACATGACGTGGGCCGACTACAAGAAGCCGCCGGGAACCAACTGGGCCGACCCCGCGGTCAAGGGCTCGAAGCGGACCTTCCGCGGCGCGCTCGTCCTGCTCGACTACCCCAACCAGCCGTTCGCGGTCACCCAGCCCAAGGGCTCGACGGTCTTCAGGAACCCGAGCGCCGAGGCGCACGACATCCCCCGCGACAAGGTGGCCCAGTTCTACAAGGACTTCCTCAACACCCCCGGCCAGATCAACCGGGGGCACACCATCCACGAGTACTGGATGGAGGACTCCGGCGGCCGCTACGGCGTCAACCTGACCGCCTTCGGCCCCTACCTGATGCCGGGCAAGTCCCACGAGTACGCCATGGAGTTCCAGGCGGGCACCGGCTGTCCGGCGGGGGACAGCTGCAACAAGAACATCAGGACCGACGGGCGGGCCGCGTGGACCGCCGCCGTCGGTCAGGAGGTCCCCGCGGGCTTCGACTTCGTCTTCTACCTGAGCGCGGGCCAGGACGAGTCGGCCACCTGGCAGGAGTTCGGGTCGATCAAGTTCCCGACGAAGGAGGCGGTGACCGACGACTTCGGGCCGCCGGACGCCGCTCTGCCCAACTGGGCCAGGACCCGTTACGTCGAGTGGACCTCCTGGGCCTCGGCCTCCTCCATCTGGCCCAACGCGGGAGGCGGCTCCTCCACCCAGGCGGAGAGCTCAGGGCAGGGCGTCTACGCCCACGAGCTCAGCCACATCCTCGGCATCGGCGACAACTACAACAACCCGTTCGGGGTGCCGCCGCGCCGCGCGTACACCGGCATCTGGGAGATGCTCAGCCGGGGCAGCTTCAACGGCCCCGGCGGCCCGCACAGCCGCTGGCTGATCCCGCCGACCTCCGGCGGCTCCATGGGCGCCCAGCACATGCTCCGCAACAAGATCAAGCTTGAGATGGTCGACGAGAAGAACGTGCTGCGCCTGTCCCGCGAGGCGCTGGCCCAGTCCGGCCTCGTCGTGGCCAGGGTGACCGCCCGGTCCGTCCAGCCGGGGGCCGGCGACCTGGCCGGCGTCAACATCGCCTTCGGCGACGGCGACCGCAGCCCCGCCTGCGACGTCGCCAAGGACCCGTTCTGCGACGGCGGCGGCTACAACAACTACACCGTCGAGGTCGTCGACCGGATGGGCGCCGACTCCTTCACCCCCGACTCCGGCGTGCTGCTGGCAAAGACCAAGAACGCGGACAACGCTCCCTTCGAGTGGGTCGTCGACGCCAACCCGCAGGACATCGGGATGACCGACTACGTCCTGCCGGACGGCACCGCCGTGCCCATCACGATCGGCGACTACCGTCAGCTGTCGGACGCGCTGTTCCACGCGGGCAGCGACTCGGGCTCCGAGTTCGAGTACGTGGACCAGGCCAACCGGCTCCACTTCTACGTCCTCGACGTGAAGCGGGACCGCAAGGGCGTCCTGTCCTACACGGTGGCCATCCGCTCCCTGGACGGCGCGGGGCCGCAGAAGCGCGGGCTGAAGCTGCTCCCCGCCGCCGGGATCCCGGCGGAGAAGGGCCTGTCCACCTGCCGCTTCCCGCTGTTCAACACCGGCAGGACCGCTCCCGCCCAGGGGCAGCACCCCGAGGACGTGAGCGCCTACCTCAACGAGGACGTCTATCGCCTCTCGGCGACCGTCGACGGCAGGGGGTGGACCGCCTCGCTGCCCAACCAGCTCGCGACCGCGGGCTTCGGTGAGCGGACGCTCGTCGCCGTCAACGCGCGGCGGGCCTCGGGAGGCGCACGCCTGGCCAAGGTCACGCTGACCGCGACCTCGGAGAGCGACCCGTCCAGGACCGCCAAGGCGACCTGCCACGTGGTCGGTCTGTAGGACCCCTCGGGGCCGTCGCGGAGACCGGGCGCCCGCCGGGGTCTCCGCGACGGCCCTCGGCCGTACGGCGGGCCGTGCCCGGACCTGGCGTTGGCGGAACATGTCGGCATCGGGTCCAGGAGGCATACAGTTCGTGAAATGTCGTGCTACTAGATGATCAGTGGCACGGTGGGACACCGCCGCCCGTCTGACATCTGGTTGAATCGATTGTGAGACAACACGTCGGCTGAGTCGGGGGGCCGCGGACGTGCCGCGGTTCTCTCCGGAGGGTGTGGATGCCCAGGCCGTCGCGCGTGCCTGTTCGTCGTGACTCCAGAACGCCGGGACGGCGCATACAGCTGGCGGCCCCGGCCGCCGTGGGCATCGGCACCGCCACGATCACCATCCTGACGACCTCGCTGGACGTCTGGCCTCTGCCCGACGCCGTCAAGGTCACGATCGTCGTCGTCGCCGCCCTGCTGGCTGGCCTGATCACCTGGCGGACCGCCGGCCAGCGGCGGGAGGAGCAGTCCGTCGCGGTCGAGGGGGCGTCCTGGCGTCCGCCGGACCAGTGGCCGCCGGTTCCGGCGCACTTCACCGGGCGGGTGGAGTCGCTGGCCGAGCTGCGCCAGGTGTTCGCCGAACGCCCTCGGGCCCGGAGCCGGGCCGAGCACGCCTCACCGCTGGTGGTGTCGGTGTACGGCAGGGCCGGGGTAGGCAAGTCCGCGCTCCTGGCCCGGTTCGGCCGCGAGGTCGCCGACCGTTTCCCGGACGGGCGGCTGCACGCCGACCTGCGCGGCACCGTCGAGGCGCCGGTCGGCCCGCAGGAGGTGCTGATCGGGTTCCTGCGGGCGCTGGGGGTGCGGCTGACCACCGATCCCGGCGGCCTGGCCGAGCTGCGCACACTCTGGCTGACCTGGACCAAGGGCAAGCGCATCCTGATCGGCCTGGACAACGCCCATGACGGGGATCAGGTCAAGGATCTGATCCCGGCCGATCCCGGCTGCGTGGTCATGATCACCTCCCGGCAGCCGCTGTTCCTGCTCAACACCTACGACAAGAGGCTGTCGGTGTTCAGCTCGGCGCAGGGGGTGGAGCTGCTGGCCCGGCTGGCCGGGGGCGAGCGGGTCGCCGCCGATGTCGAGGCGGCCGAGGAGATCGTCCGGATGTGCGACCATCTGCCACTGGCCATCAGCATCTGCGGCGGGCGGCTGGCCACCCGGGAGAACTGGACGCTGCGCGAGCTGGCCGACCGGCTCACCGACGAGCGCCGCCGCCTGGACCAGCTGGAGCTGGCCCGCCGCCTGGACAAGAGCGTGCGGGCCTCGGTGCAGCTGAGCTATGACGACTGCACCGGGGTGGAGCGCCGGCTGCTGCGGCTGCTCAGTCTGCTGACCGCGCCGGATGTGCCGGGCTGGGTGCCGGGCGAGCTGCTGGACGTCTCGGAGCTGGAGGGGGCCGACCAGCTGGAGGCGCTGATCGACGCCCAGCTCGCCGAGTCCTCCGGGCTCGACTTCTCCGGCGCGATGCGTTACCGGCTGCACGATCTGGTGCGGATCTTCGCCCGGGAGGTGGCCTTCTCCCTGGACGACGACGCCCATCGCCGGGCGGCGATCGAGCGGGTGCTGTCGGGCTATCGCCGCCGGGCCGAGGCCGCGGCGATGGCCCGGTGGCCGCAGGACTGGGGACGCAGCGGCCGCCGGACGGACTCGGAGCTGTTCGCGGCGCGGGTCCAGGCGTCGGCCGCCGACTGGCTCAACGCCGAGCGGCTGACCCTGGTGGCGCTGGTTCAGCAGGCCAAAGGCCTGGAGATGTGGGAGCTGGCCTGGAGCCTGGGCCGGGCGTTCTGCTCGCTGTGTCACTCGCTGCGGGCCTACTGGTCGGACTGGCGGACGGTCGCCGAGATCGTGTGCGAGGCCGCGGCCCGGATGGAGGACCGGCGGGCGCTGGGCATCGCGCTGCTGGACCGGTCGGCGGTGTCCGGGGGGCAGGGCGGCCGCGACAGCGCCAGGAAGGACGCCGAGCGGGCGCTGGAGATCTTCACCGAGCTGGGGGAGTCGTGGTGGGCGGCGCGGGCGATGCGCGCGATCGGCATGAGCCTGTTCAACGACGGCAGCCTGGATCGGGCGCAGGGCTACCTGACCGGCGCGATCACGGCGTTCAAGGCGGAGGAGGACCGTTGGTGGGCGGCCAGGGGGCAGCGCAACCTGGCCGAGCTCAGGCTGGCCCAGCGCAGGCCGGAGGAGGCCGGGCAGCTGCTGGAGGCGGCCCTTGAGGTGTTCCAGCACGACCGCAACCGTTATTCGGAGGCGCAGACGCTGCGCGTCTACGGTGAGGTGCTCGGCGCGACCGCGCGGGCGCTGCATCGCCAGGGGGAGGTCAAGGCCGCGGGGGAGAACTTCGTCAGGGCGGGGCTCAGCCTGGAGCGGGCGGCGGAGATGTTCCGGCTGCGCGGGGAGTTGTGGGAGGAGGCCCGGTCTCTGCGGGCGGCGGGGGAGGTCGGCAATCCGGCCGACGGGCTGCGTGAGCTGACCTACGTGCGGCGGGCCACCGAGATGCTGACCGCGCTCGGCGACTCGTGGGGAGTGGCCAGGGCCGAGCTGTCGGCCGGGCGCGCGCACAGCAGGCTGGGCCGTGTCCGGGAGGCGCAGCAGTCGCTGCGACGGGCGGTGCGTAGTTTCGAGGAGCTGGGCGATCGCTGGTGGATGGCCAGGAGCCTGCGTTCCCTGGGGGAGACGTGTCTGGAGGCGGGTGACCGGGAGACGGCGCTGGACCTGCTCAGGCAGGCCCTGGACATCTACCGCAGCCTCGGCAACCAGGCCGGCATGGGCCGCACGCTCGAACTCCTGCGCAGGGCGGAGGAGCGGCCGGAGAGCCGTCTTTCCGAGGACCTCTGAGGGACCTCTGAGGGATCGCTGAGGGGGGCGCTGAGGGATCACCGGGAGCCGGCGAACCGGAGAGGGCGGGCCGGTGCGCGGGGAGACGGACGGCGCGGCGCCGAGGAGGGAAACGCGACCCGACGACCAGGGAAGCGGGACGCCATATGAGAGGCGCTGTCATTTGCGACAACGGGCCCCAGATGTTTACGGCGCGATCATACCGCGACGTATAAGCTCGTCATTGATGAACGATCTGACACGATGGATTGATCTTGAAGGTGCCGTCAACGTGCGTGACCTCGGCGGGCTCGCGACGGTGGACGGCGGAACCACACGATTCGGCCGGGTGTACCGGTCGGACAACCTACAGGGACTGACGGAGCGCGACATCGAGCTGCTCGTCGGAGAGCTCAAGCTCCGCCACGTCGTCGACCTGCGTTCGGACGCGGAGGTGGCCCTCGAGGGCCCCGGGCCGCTCACTGTCGTCCCCGAGGTGAACATCCACCATCTCACCCTGTTCGCCGAGGGCGGCAGGAACACCGACGTCGAGGCCGACAAGATCGACGCCGACAAGGTGCTGCCCTGGCAGGAGCTGGACGAGGAGGTCCTCGCCGAGCTGCGGGTGACCGGCTTCTACTACGGCTACCTCCGCGACCGCCCCGACTCGATCCTGGCCGCCCTGCGCGCCATGGCTCACGACGACGGCGCCGCCATCGTCCACTGCGCCGCGGGCAAGGACCGCACCGGAGTCGTCAGCGCCCTGGCCCTGGAGGTCGCGGGAGCCACCCGGGAGGCGATCGTCGCCGACTACGTCGCCACCGGCGACCGCCTCGAGGGCATCCTGGCGCGTCTGCGCGCCAGCGCCACCTACCGTGACGACCTCGACTCCCGTCCGGCGGACGACCACCGGCCACGCGCGGAGTACATCGAGCAGTTCCTGGGGGTCCTCGACGACCGCTTCGGCGGGCCGCTGCCGTGGCTCGCCTCCCAGGGGTGGACCGAGTCCGACGCCCAGGCGCTCCGTTCCCGCCTGCGCGACTGACCTCCTGGGCGTTTCGCCCTGTCCAGGCCGTGCCCGGTGTCCTTCGCCGCCGTGCCGGGTGTCCCTCGCCGGGCGGCGAGGGACACCCCAGACTCAGAGCGCGACGACCCGGCCCTCCGCCGCCGACCGGCGGGCGGCCTCAAGGACGGTGAGGGCCTCGACCGTCTCCTCCGGGTCGACCGGAGGCGGAGCCCCCTCACGCAGGCTCGCCACGACACCGCGGTAGAAGTCGAGATAGGCGCCGGGTTCGGTGCGGACGGGGTGGTCGGCCTCGTCGACGCCCAGGGTGCCCCACCGCTCCTGCGGCTCCTCGCCGAAACCGGGGGAGTCGGGGGTGAGGCCGGCGCGCAGGCGCTCCTCCTGGACGTCCAGGCCGTTCTTCAGGTAACCGGCCCGTGAGCCCAGCACCCTGAACCGGGGGCCGAGCCTGGGGGCGAGCGCGCTGGCCCACAGGTGGGAACGCGCGCCGGACACGTGCGTGAGCGCGACGAAGACGTCGTCGTCCGAGGCCACCCCGGGGCGGCGGACGTCGGCCTCCGCGTAGACGTGGGTGACGGGGCCCAGCAGGAGCAGGGCCTGGTCGACCAGGTGGCTGCCGAGGTCGTACAGGAGGCCGCCGACCTCGTCGGCGCCGCCCGCCTCCCGCCAGCCGCCCTTCGGGGTCGGCCGCCACCGCTCGAACCGGGACTCCAGGCGGTTGACGGCGCCCAGCTCCCCCGAGGAGAGCAGCCGCCGGATCGTGAGGAAGTCGCCGTCCCAGCGCCGGTTCTGGAACACGGTCAGCATCAGGCCGCGCTCGCCTGCCAGCTCGATCAGGCCCCTGGCCTCCCGCGCCGTCGCCGCCAGCGGCTTGTCGACCACGACCGGCAGTCCCGCCCGCAGGGCCGCCTCCGTCAGCGGGACGTGGGTGCGGTTGGGGGAGGCGACCACGACCAGGTCGCTGGACTCCCACAGCTCCTCCGCGTCGCCGACCGCCCGCGCGCCGTACTTCTCCCCGACCTCCGCGGCCCGCTCGGGGGAGCGGGTCACCACGGACGACAGACGCAGTCCCGGCGTCGCGGCGATCAGCGGGGCGTGGAAGAACGCTCCCGCGACGCCGTACCCGACGAGACCGACGCGCAGGTCGGCCTCCCCGCCGGCCTTCCCGGCGGCCACTGTGCCGGCCACTGTGTCGGCCCCTGTGCCGGTCACTGTGTCGGCCCTTGTGCCCGTCGCGGGGTCAGTCACCACGGCGCTCGTCGCGCTCGGCGAGGAAGGCCTCGAACTGGGCGGCGAGCTCGTCGCCGGTCGGCATCTCCGCGGGCTCCGCCATGAGGTTCTCACGCTCCGCGCCCGCCGCGAAGGCGTCGTACTGCTGCTCGAGCCCCGTGATGGCGGTCGACAACTCCTCGGACGCCCCGATCTGCTCGGCGATCTCGGTGTCGGTCCTGTCCGCGGCCTCGCGCAGGCCCTCCAGCGGGAACACCAGCCCCGTGCTCCTGGTGACCGCCTCAAGCGCCGTCAGCGCCGCGGCGGGGTACTCAGCCTGGGCGAGGTAGTGCGGGACGTGCACGGCGTACCCCAGGGCGTCGTGGCCCTTGGCCCCCAGCCGGAACTCGACCAGCGCGGCCACGCTCCCCGGCACCTGAACCCTGCCGAAGGCGCTGGTCTGGCCGGAGACGAGCTCAGGGCGGCTGGCGTGACCCGTGATCCCGAGCGGGCGGGTGTGCGGGACGGCCATCGGGATGCCGTGGACGGTCACCAGCCTGCCGACGCCGAGGCGGGTGGCCAGAGCGTCGAGGGCGGCGGTGAACAGCTCCCACTCACGGTCCGGCTCGGGGCCCGTGAGAAGCAGGAACGGCGTCCCCGTCGTGTCATGGGCCAGGCGCAGGGTCAGCTCGTGGCTCTCCACGCTCACCCACCGGTCGGTGTCGAAGGTCATGACCGGCCGCCGGGACCGGTAGTCGAGCAGGCGGTCCACGTCGAATGTCGCCACGACGCGGTGCTCCAGCTCCTCCAGCAGGTGGCCCATGGCGAGTCGTCCGGCGCCGCCCGCGTCCACGAACCCCTCGAAGTGGTAGAGCAGCACCGGATCGGTCAGCTCAGGGACCTCTCCGCTGAGCCGGTATAGATCCGTCGGGTCGAACACCGTCTCCCAGCCTTTCGTCGGTCGTCTCTCCACAACATGAACCCGCGGGCCGCCCGGTGAATTCCGCCGGCCGCGCCGATCACTGGGCACCCTATCGGGGCAGAATGAACCCCATGCAGCCCGACCCTGAGCTCGAGGAGTTCGCGACCCGCCTGTTCGACCTGGCCAGAACAGGGGAGACGGACACGCTTCGCGCGTATGTCGAGGCCGGGGTCCCGGCCAACCTGAGCAACGACAGAGGCGACACCCTGGTGATGCTCGCCGCCTACCACGGTCACGCGGAGACGGTCAGGGCGCTGACCGCCCTCGGCGCGGATCCGGGACGCGCGAACGACCGGGGGCAGACGCCGCTGTCGGGCGCGGTCTTCAAGAAGGAGCCAGAGGTGATCAGGGCGCTCCTGGACGCGGGCGCCGATCCGGACGCGGGCGTCCCCTCAGCCAGAGAGGCCGCCCGGATGTTCGGTCACGAGGAGTATCTGAAGTGGTTCGAACGTTAATCCCGATTCATGATGTCTCATATTTCGCGACATATTGAAATCATCTGACGTTCGGCCATTCTTGACAGGTGGGAACTACTACTACGCACCGGCCCGATCGGTACCTCCGCATCCCTCCGCTTCCCTGCCCCTTCCCGAGTGAGGTGAATCCCCACGTCGAAAGGGTCAACGAGGAGACCCTGAAATGGCTCGTCGGCTCGGGGATGGTGGGGGACGCGGAGACGATCGACCGCTACCGGCGGGCGAAGTACGGCTGGCTGAGCGCGCGGACCTACCCCTACGCGGAACACCACGTGCTCCGCCTGGTGACCGACTGGTGCGTGTGGCTGTTCGCCTTCGACGACGCCTTCTGCGAGTCCGACCGCAGGGCCGCCGAGATCGCTCGCGCGCTGCCGCAGTTCTACGCCGTCCTCGAGGACCTGGACACCGGCTCCCAGGTGGACGACGTGTTCGCCAGGACGTTGCTGGAGATCAAGGGCAGGATCGCCGCGTACGGCGACGGCGACCAGCTCGACCGCTGGCGAGGCGTCACGAAGGACTACCTGTTCGCCCAGGTGTGGGAGGCGGCCAACCGCGAGGACGAGGTGGTCCCGCCGCTGGAGGACTACCTCTTCATGCGGCGCAGGACCGGCGCCATGCTCACGGTCTTCGCCCTGATCGACATCGCCACCGGGCACTGCCTCACCCCCGAGGAGTGGCGTCACCCCGTCATACGGGCGATCACCGAGAACGCCAACGACGTCGTCGTCTGGGACAACGACCTCATCTCGTACGCCAAGGAGAGCGACAGCGGCAACTCCCGCAACAACCTGGTGAACGTGCTGGCCACGCACGGGGGATACTCCAGGCAGGCGGCCATGGAGATGATCGGCGGAATGCGGAACCGGGCCATCGCCGAGATGATCGCGCTGCGCCCCGCGCTGGAGGCCCTCGACTCCGAGGCGGTGCGCGCCTACGTCAGGGGCCTGGAGTTCTGGATCAGCGGAAGCGTCGACTACTCGCTGACCAGCTCCCGCTACACGCTCGCCTGGCAGCCGGAGGAGCGGCTGTTCCCCGAGAGGTGACCGCGCCCGCGGCAGGCGGGAGCGCGGTGTCCGCTCCCGCCCTGCCGCGGGCGGCCGTGGTCAGATCCGGGGAAACAGCTCCTCCGCCTCCTGGTCTCCGAGCGCGAGCTCGATCAGCTCCTCGAGGTTCAGCCTCTTGCCGCTGTCGAAGGCCTCCTCGTGCGCCTTCTCGCCCAGGAGGCGCTTGCACTCCTTGACGCAGCGGTCGTGCTCGGCGTTGAAGAAGGGCGAGCCGAGCTGGGGCATCCCGAAGGTGCGCCAGTTCGCCTGCCCTCCGCCCATCAGCCGCGAGGCGAGGAGCGGCTGGCCGTCCTCGAGAGCCTGCCTCGCGACCACCTCGATCGCCAGGCCGATGCCGAGCACGTCGTGGAAGTAGCGTTTGAGGCGCAGCGCCTCGCGCGCGTTCGCCAGGGCCTCGGAGGTGCGGCCCATCGCCTGGTAGACGCTGGCCAGGGCGTAGATGGCGTACGAGCGCAGCCACAGCTCGCCGCGCTGGGTGCAGACGGCGATGCAGTCGCGCAGCAGCACCTCGGCCTCGCCGGGGTCGTTCTGCATGAGCAGCACCATCGACAGCTCCACGATCGAGGGGAGCAGCCCGGGGTTGAGCTCCCTTCCGCTCTTGTGGAACTCGATGGCGACGCCGAGCAGCGCGCTGGCCTTGTGCAGGTCGTTCTGGAGGAACGCGGCCGTGCCGAGCATCTTGGTGGCCAGGATGACCGCGCCGGAGTCGCCGACGCGCACCGCGTCCGAGCTGCACCGGTCCGCGGCCTCGACGGCGCCGGCGATGTTGCCCTGGGCGCTGTGAATGTAGGAGAGCACCCACAGCGCCTTGCAGCGCTCCGAGCTCGGCTGGGGCGTCAGCTCCAAGGTCTTCTCGAGGTAGAGCCTGCCCTCGCGCGCCAGCCCGCAGGCCACCCACATGAACCACAGCGACGACAGGAGCTTCAGCCCCGCCTGTATCTCGCCCGGGGTGCTCAGGCAGTAGTCCAGGGCGACCCGGATGTTGTCGTGCTCGTGGCGCATCCGGACGTACCAGTAGACCTGGCGGGCGCCTGACCAGGCGTCCTCGCTCCTCTTGGCCAGCTGCAGGTAGTAGTCGCGGTGCCGCTCCCTGACGCGTCCCGTCTCGCCCAGCTTCCCCAGCCACTCCTCGCCGTACTGGCGCAGGGTGTCGATCAGCCGGTAGCGGTGCCCCGACGGCGTGCCGTCGCTCAGCAGGATCGACTTCTCGACCAGGCTGGCGATCAGGTCCATGATGTCCTCGCCGGGAAGGTTGTCCCCGGCGCAGACGTAACGGGCGGCGTCCAGCTCGAAGTCGCCCGCGAAGACCGACAGGCGGGCCCACAGCAGCCGCTCGGCGGGCTCGCACAGCTCGTGGCTCCAGCCGATCGCGGCGCGCAGCGTCTGGTGGCGGGGCAACGCCGTACGGCTGGCCCCCGCGAGCAGGCTGAAGCGGTCGGCCAGCAGCTCGAGGATCTGCTCGACCGACAGCGCCCGCATCCGGACCGCGGCCAGCTCGATCGCGAGCGGGATGCCGTCGAGCCGGCGGCACAGCTCGGAGACGGGGCCGACGTTGCGCTCGTCGAGCACGAAGTTGGGCACGACCGCGCTCGCCCGCGCGACGAAGAGCTGCACGGCCTCGTTGGTGAAGGGGTTCTCGTCGGGGAGGTCGCCGGGGACGGCCAGCGGCGGGATGGTGACCGTGTGCTCGCCCCTGGCGTTCAGCGACTGGCGGCTCGTGGCCAGGATGGTCAGGCCCCTGGCGTTGGTCAGCAGGTTCTCGAAGAGCGCGGCGCAGGCGTCGACGAGGTGCTCGCACGTGTCGATGATCAGCAGGATCTCGCGGTCGCCCAGCCACTCGACCAGCGTCTCGTCCGCCGAGCGGGACGACTGGTCGGCGATGCCGAGAGCCGAGGTGATGGTGTGCCGGACCATGCCCGAGTCCTGCAGCCTGGCCAGGTCGGCGAACCAGACGCCGTCCTTGAACTGACCGCTCACCAGGTGCGCGATGCGCAGCGCCGTACGGGACTTGCCCACGCCGCCGATGCCGGTCACGGTGACCAGCCGGTGCTCGCGAAGCCGCTGCCGGAGAGTGGTCAGGAGCCTGGTGCGCCCCACGAAGCTGGTGAGCTCGTTGGGGAGATTGCCGTCTCGCCGCCATCCTGATGGCGTTGCCATGGCCGCCTCACGGGGGGGTAGCTGACACCTGACCTCTCGCATCGTACCCGCCTGCGCCCTCGGCTGTCCCTGCGGCGGAGACCGGCCCGTGACATTTCCCGGCATGTCCCCTCGTGGTGCGGGGGACTCGGCGTGACGCTGGCTAGCATGGACGCGTGACTTCGCTTGAGCCCGACGACCTGCATCCCGACGATCTGCGCCCCGTCGACCTCTCCGACGACGGTCCGCCGATCCTGCCGGACCAGACCAGCGACGACACCGATCTCGGATGGGGAGGATGGCGCGAGCCCGACAACGACGCCCGGCTGCTCGAGGACCGGCCGCCCCACTGGTAGCCGGCCCCCTGGTAGCCCGGGCGCGCCGGGTCAGGGCGCGCACAGGATCAGGACACCACGTCCTTGCGCCGGAACCGGCGGAAGGCGAGGGCGACCAGGATCGCCGAGTAGGCGACCGAAACGGCCACGCCCTTGACCATCCCGCTGTACTCCGGTTGCGGCGCGAGGGCGTCCAGCCACGCCGTGTTCCAGAACGTCGGCAGGAACTCCCGCAGGGAACCGAGCGCCTCGACCGCCTGCAGGATGTTGCTGACGATCACCAGGCCGACCGCCCCGCCGACCGCGCCGAGCGGCGAGTCGGTGCCGACCGACAACAGGAAGGCCAGCGCGGCGACCACGAACTGGCTGACCAGGGCGTAGCCGATCACCACGCCGAAGCGGGGCAGCACCTCGAGCGCGGCGATGGTCTCGCCGGTGCCCGGCACCCGCACGTCGTGCCAGCCGAACGCCAGGGTCCCGGCCAGCAGGGCCATCAGCGGCAGGCAGACCACCGCCGCCGCGGAGTAGGCCATCGCGACGATCAGTTTCTGCCGCAGCAGCCGGTCGCGGGGGATCGGGGCGGCCAGCAGATAGCGCAGCGAGGACCAGCTGGCCTCGCTCGCCACGGTGTCGCCGCAGAACAGGGCGACCGCGACGACCAGCAGGAAGCTCGCGGAGACCGACAGCGCGAAGGCCGCGAAGTTCAGGCCGCCCTCGGTCGCCAGGTCGGAGATGCGCAGCGTGGCCCCCGGCTGGCCCGAGTTCGAGCCGACCTTGAAGGCGATCACCAGGATCCACGGCAGCGCGAGCAGCAGGCCGAACATCACCAGCGTGCGCCGCCGCCTGAACTGGCGCGCGAACTCGACCGCCAGCGGCAGCGTGCGACGGGCCAGGTAACCGGCGGCCGAGCCGTCGCCCTGGGAGCCGCTCCCGTGGTCGCCGCCCACCGGGACACCGGTGAGAGCCGTGCGCGAACCGTTGACGTCGTTCATGCGTTCTCCCCGATCAGGTCCAGGAACACGTCCTCGAGACGGCTGCCGGAGCCGTTGCCCGAGGCGCGGCGGCTCAGCAGGTCGCTCACCGGTCCCGCCGTGACGAGGCGGCCCCGGTGCATGACCACCACGTGGTCGCAGGTCTGCTCCACCTCCGCGAGCAGGTGGCTGGAGACGATGACCGTACGGCCCCGCGACGCGTACTCGATCAGGACCTCGCGCATCTCGCGGATCTGCGGCGGGTCGAGGCCGTTGGCGGGCTCGTCGAGCACCAGCAGGTCGGGCAGGCCGAGCATGGCCTGGGCGATGGCCAGACGCTGGCGCATGCCCTGGGAGTAGGTCCGCACGGCGCGGTCGAGCGCGCCGCCGAGCCCGGCGATCTCCAGGGCCTCGGTGAAGTGGGCGTCCTGCCGTGGGCGTCCTGTCGCCTTCCAGTACAGCTCCAGGTTGGCCCGCCCGGTCAGGTGCGGCAGGAAGCCGGGGCCCTCGACGAACGAGCCGAGCCGTGACAGCACGGGCGCGCCGGGGGAGACCCGGTGGCCGAAGATCCTGATCTCGCCGGCGTCCGGGTGGATCAGGCCCATCATCATCCGCATCGTGGTCGTCTTGCCCGCGCCGTTCGGGCCGAGCAGGCCGAGCACCTGGCCGTGCTCGACGGTGAAGGACAGGCCGTCCACGGCCAGCTCGCCGTTGCCGTAGGCCTTGGTCAGGCCGTCGATCCGCAGCGGGACCGTCTCGAGGGCGGGGTCGTGCCGGTCCGCGCGGCGCCGCCGCCCGATGAGCAGCAGGACCGCCGCGACGACGACCGACGCGGCGGGCAGCGCCCAGGTCCACCAGGTCAGGCCGGTGGCGGGGGTCCGCAGCGAGGGGTTCGTCGGGACGGTCAGGGTCTGCGAGGCCAGCCCGACCTCGTGGACGGCGGGGGCCGCCGGAGTGCTGTAGCCCAGGTCGGTGGTGGTGAAGGCGACGCGCAGCCGGTGCCCGACGTCGAAGCGGTGGTCGACGGCGGGCAGGGTGACCGTGGCCTCGCCGACGCCGCCCTCGGGGACGGTGATCCTGACCGGGGCGACGAGTCCCTCGGGCAGGACCGGCGCCTGACCGCCGCCCCCGACGTCGTAGAGCTTGGCGAACAGCGTCACCTCCCCGCCGCCCGGCTTCCCTTGTGCCGTTCCGTCGCGCGTGGCCTCCCCGTCGCCGGCTGTCCCGTCTCCTTCAGGGCCGCCGTTCTCCGCGTCCGGCTCTCCCGCGGGCTTCGCGTCCGTGCCCGCCCCGTCCGCCCCGGCCTCGGTGCGCACCCGCACCCTCACGGTCGAGCTGCCGGTGACCTGGAGCGGCGCGGTGAGCGGAGCGGAGTCGAAGTGGGCGCTCTGGCCCGCCATGTCGACCGACAGGCTCAGGTTGCCCGTGCCGCCGAGGCCGCCGAAACCGGGGACGGCGGAGATCGAGGAGGGGGACCCGCCCGGCGGGTTGGCCACCCGCTGGTCGGGGCCGCTCAGCGGGACAGGGACCGTGGAGGCGCCGGACAGGCCCGGATAGCCGGTCGCGGTCGCGTGCAGCTGGACGGGACGGCGGGTGCCGGGGTCGCGACCGCCGTCGCGGGTGACGGTGAACGGGCTGCCCGCCCCTTCGGCGTCCGCGCTCTTCCGCAGGTAGCGGTCGAACCAGCCCGCGGTCCGCTCGTGGATCCAGTCGACCTCGCCGTTGCCGCCGTCGTGGCCGCCGTCGAACCAGGCGACGCCGACCGGGGCGCCGGTCGCGGCGACCGCTCTGGCGTTGGCGTCGGCCTGGGCCAGGGTGAACAGCGAGTCGCGCTGTCCCTGGAGCAGCAGCGTCGGGATCTTGATCCTGCCGGGCACGGAGACCGGGCTGGACCTGCGCAGGGTGTCGATCGCGTCCTGCGTCGCCCGGCCCGTCTCGGCCACCCGCTGGTAGATGTCGCAGACCTCCGGCAGGAACCGGCCGCACCTGACCTCCTGGGCGGTCAGGGGCAGGCCGGGCCGGTCGGCCTGGTCGGCGCCGAGCTCGCCGCCTCCGGCCGCCGGGACCTGGCCGACGCCCGGGGTCGGGCCGCCCCTGCTGAAGAACAGCCCGGCCCACATCCGCTTGAACACGCCGTTCTGCGGGCCCTTGCCGCCCGCGTCGGGGAACAGCGCGTCGGCCAGGTCGTACCAGGTGATCTGGGGGACGATCGCGTCGATCCGGCCGTCGTAGGCGGCGGCCATCAGCGCGATGGCCCCGCCGTACGAGCCGCCCGCGACGCCCACCCTGGGGTCGCCGGCCGCGTCGAGCCGCACCTCGGGCCGCGCGGCCAGCCAGTCGACCAGTTGGCGGACGTCCTTGACCTCGTAGTCGGGGGAGTTGAGCGCGATCTGCCCGGTCGAACGCCCGAAGCCCCGAGCCGACCAGGTCAGCACGGCGTAGCCCTCCTGCGCCAGCCGCGTCGCCGCCGCCCGCACGCTCTGCTTGCTGCCGCCGAAACCGTGTGCCAGCAGCACCGCGGGGGCCTTGCCGCCTCCCGCGGGGGGGAAGAAACTCGCGTCGAGCGTGACCCGCTGGTCGTCGCGGGGGCCGTCGACCACCGCGATCCGCTGCTCCTGTGCCCTCACCTCGGGCGCGGACGGCCACAACGCCCAGGCCGCGACAGCGACGACCAGCACGGTGACCACCGCTATCCAGGTGACAGGCTTCCCAGCGAATTTCATGCGGCGAGCTTACTGAGGGCAGCTGAGAGGGGCCTGAGACGGTCGCGGCGGGTAGCCTCGCGAGACACCGCACTCCCGGCGAAGGCCTCACAGGGCATGACCGGCCAGGAACGGCCCCAACCCCTGTCCGCGTCTCAGGGATGTTCCTGATTGCGGACCAAGGTAAAGGACGGGCATCATTTCGCGCGTGAAGGTAGTCGTGAGCTTGAAACGAAGAGCCGCTCCGGTCGTCCAGTGGGCCCTGCCCTACTGGACCAGGGGAAAGGCGGGCCGTGAGACCCCGGAGGACCTGTTCAGGGTTCTCTACCTCGGCTGGCTGGTGGCCTTCTGCTTCAAGGTCCTCGGCGCCTCGTGGGACGTCTCCTGGCACTTCAAGTGGCTCCGCGACGACCTGGCGCCGCCGCACCTGCTCAACAGCGTCGGCACCGCCATCGCGCTCACGCTCACGATCATTCACCTCTACACCGGTTACGGCGTCGACAGGACGGCGCAGCGCCTCGTCGGCTGGGGCACCGCGGTCTTCCTGATCGCCGTGCCGCTCGACCTGATCAACCACCGCGTCAACGGGCTCGACATCACCTCGTGGAGCCCGTCGCACATGATGCTCTACATCGGCACGCTCCTCATGGTCTGCGGCGTGATCAGGGGCTGGTTCATGGGCGCGCCCCCCGGGCGGATGCGGACGCTGGTCCTCGGCGGGCTCTTCGTCTTCCTGCTGGAGAACGTCTGGTTCCCCGCGCAGCACCAGGAGTACGGCGTGTTCGGCATCGCCGCCTGGGACAAGGGACGCCCGGAGGCCGAGCCCATCCTGCTGCAGTTCGCCGCCGACCAGATGGGCCGCGCGATCGACCGGCCCATGGTGGTCAAGTTCTCGCTGCCGGTGCCGGACCAGGTGTACCCGCTCTACGCCGTGGCCGCCGCCATGATCGTTCTGGTGGTCGCCCGCGCGATGACGGGACGGACGTTCACCGCGACGGCCGTCGCCGCCTCCTACGTCGCCTACCGCACCCTCATCTGGCCGCTGCTCGCGCTCGCCGACTTCCCGCGCTCGGCGGTTCCGGCCTTCCTGATCGCCGGAGCCCTCGCGATCGACCTGGCGTTCCTGATCCGGATCCCGGTGGTGCGGGCGCTGGTCGGCTCACTCGCGGCCACCGTCGTCGTCGAGGAGACGCTCGTCCTGCAGAGCAAGGCCTACCTCACCCCGCCGCTGGTGCCGCCCCTGACGGTGGCGATCGGCGGGGTGATCCTCGTCGTGCTGTGGCTGACCGCCGAGTGGGCCCTGACCCGTTACCGGCTCCGGGCTCAGGTCATGGAGGCCGTGGTCAGCGCGACCGCGAGCCCGTAGGCCAGGCCCATCACGGTGATCTCCGCCGCCGCCCACGCGACGACGGCCGTCGCCTGCCGCGCGGCGATGCGCGGCAGCAGGCGGAACCTGATGTGGGCGGCGAACGGGATCAGCAGCGCGACGCACGCGGTCTTGGCGATCACCAGCAGCCCGTAGTGGCTGCCGAACAGCGCCCCCGGCAGTTCGATCCCCTGGGTCAGGGCCAGCGAGGCCAGGCCGTTCACCAGCCCCGAGACGCTCACCAGCACCAGCGCCAGCGTCGCCAGCCTGGAGAACTTCGGCAGGACCTGGGCCAGCAGGTCGCGGTTCCCCGCGACCAACAGCATGATCGTCAACAGTCCGCCCGTCCAGGCGGCGGAGCCCATCACGTGCAGCTCCATCGAGATCATGATGGGGTCGTGCCACAGCGAGTTCACCGCGTGCCCCGTGACGGGGATCGGCAGCAGGCCGAAGAAGGCGATCACGATCCGCAGCTCCGCCGGGACCTTCTCGCCGAACCGCACGGCCAGCAGCCCGATTCCGGCGTAGGCGAGCGCGCAGGCGGCGCTGAAGAGCATTCCCTGACCGGCGCCGAAGTCGTCGACGTACCTGGCGATCATCCCCGGGGTGGGGATCACTCCCGGGTTGAGCTGGGCGGTCTGGAAGACGATGATGACCAGGGCCAGCACCGCCCACGCCCACGCGAACGTCACCGCCAGCGGCCTGGCCCGGCGCATCACCGGCTCGGTGCGGTCGGGGTCGTCGAAGCCGAGCATCTTCGGCAGCAGGCTCAGGCCGACGACGGCCACCGCAGCCAGGTCGAGCAGCACCCGCAGCACCGGCAGGCCGTACTCCACCAGCGGTCCGGGAACCGCGATCCCCGGCACCGCCTCCTGGGCGGTCAGCGCCGTCACTGCCAGCACGGCGAGCAGGGCGCTCGAGACGAACCCGCCCGTGAGCAGTCTTCTGACGGCGCCCGCGGCGGGGCCCGTCCCGGGCGCGCGCTCCAGGGTCGCGGTCACCGCGAGGCCTCCCGGTCCCCGCCGCGGCGCAGCGCGACGACGGTGGCGCCGCCGAGCACGACGAGGGCGCCCACGATCCACAGCACGGCCATGCCGGCCCCGCCGTTCTGCGCGGCCTCGGCGGCCTGGGCGCTCAGGCCGGGCGTCTGGGGCGTGGCAGGGGCGGTGGCGGCGGGGGCGGGCTGCGCCGCCGCGCCCGTGCCCGCGGCGGTCAGGGTGAAGGTCACCTTGCCCGCCACCGGGTGGCCGTCCGAGGACATGATGCGGTATCCCGCGACGTACTGCCCCGCGGGGCCGAGGGGCCTGACCGCGACGCTCACCTTCGCGCCGTCGACGGTCGTCTTCCCGTCCTCCCAGCGAGTCCCGTCGGGGCCGGTCACGCTGATCTGCGCGAAGCCCTGCCGTACCGTCTGGTCGAAGGTGAGGGTGATCGTCCGTGGTCCCTCGGCGAGACTGGCGCCCTCCGCGGGGTCGCTGCCGATCAGCACGTTGTGGGCCTGCGCCGGAGTGACCACGCCCATGAGCGCGGCGCACGCGAACAGCAGGACAGTCAGTAGCCGCCTCACCGATCGTGGCCTTCCGTTGGGTATGTCATGACCTTGCCATGCTCCCACCACAGCCTTCCGGCGTGGGAATCGGCCGTGGAATCGGTCAGGGATACGCCGGGGAGGACGACGAGGGCGGCGGCGGAGGGGCCCCGCGGCGGGAGACAGACGCGCGGACGCCCGTACGGACGCCCGCGGAGACGAGGGCGCCCGGCGATCCGATGGCAGGAGGAGGATCGCCGGGCGCCGGTGGGACAGGTGGCTAGTTCAGGCGCTGCCAGAGCGCGGGCACGTTCGCGGGCTCCCAGCCCGTGGCCGAGGTGTGCGGCTGGCGGCACTCATAGTTGGCGCCCGAGTAGGAGACCCTGGTGCCGGTGGTGTAGGCCGTGCCCGCCTTCCACGCCGGGTAGGTCCCGGTCGGGGTGACGGTGGGCGTCGGGGTGACCGTGGGGGTGACGGTCGGGGTGGGGGTGACGGTCGGGCTCACCGTCGGGGTCGCCGTCGGCGTGTTGGTCGGGGTGACGGTCGGGCTCACCGTGGGGGTCGGGCTTCCGGTGGGGATGACGGTCGGGGAGGGGCTGGAGGTCGCGCAGACGCCCAGGTCGTTCCAGACGGCGTTGGTGCCCGGCTCGTTGTTCTGGGTCCACCACTTGGCCTGCCACAGGTGGCCCTTGTGCGTGACCTTCGCGCCGCCGTTGTAGACCTCGGTCGCCGACCAGGCGGGGGCGCCGCAGTCGCCGCCGGGGCCGCCGCTGCCGGTCGGCGTCGGCGTCGGGTTGACGACCACGCCGCCGCGGGCGTAGTCGCCGGTCAGGCCGTAGGTCTTGCCGCCGAAGCTCACGGTGAAGTTCGCCGGAGCCGGAGCGGGCAGGTAGTAGACGTAGTCCATGTTCAGCGAGGCGCCGGGGGCCAGCGGCTCGTTGGCCTTCAGCTTGAAGGAGACCCGGTTGAAGTCGCCCTTCAGGCCGCCGACGTTGTTGCCCGTGCCGTGCTCGCTGCTGATCACGGTGAGGCCGTAGCCGGACTGGTCCTTGGCGGTCTTCGGGGCCGAGCTGGCGTAGTCCCACTGGAACTCCGCGCCGCCGGGGATCGTCGTCTTGGAGTTGTTGGTGACCTTCAGCTTGCCGGTGATCGGGTAGTTGCTGTCACCGACGGGGAACCCGCTGATGTCCACGCTCACGTCGAGCTTCTCGTTGGGGATGCTCACCTTGGCGCGGGTCGCGTTGTACGGCGCGGCGGCCTTGAACGTGTCGTACACCTGCGTGGTGAGCGTGTTGCCCATGAACCACTCGCTCTTGGCCGAGTCCCAGGCGTAGTCGCCGGCGAGCTCCCAGATCATCAGGCCGCCGATGCCCTTGTCCTTGACGTAGTTGGCCTTGACGCCGATGGACTGGTCGTCCTCGGTCGACAGGAAGACCTTCTTGGTGGAGTTCCACAGCCAGGGGGCGACCAGGGTCGAGTCGTAGTTGCGGGTGTAGGTGCCGGTCAGCTTGTCCTCGGGGTCGGCCGGGTCGAGGCCGTAGGCGGGACCGTAGGAGCCGACACGCCCCTCCTGCAGGTTCTTGGCGTGCCAGAGTGGGTTGCCGCCTCCGCTGACCTCGGTGTTGTTCTCCTCGTCGTGCCAGAGGTTGTCGATGCCGCGGGCGCCGTCACCGCAGCTGGTCAGGCCGGTCGGACAGCCGCTGGTGCTCTTGGAGGTGCCCCACAGGCCGTTGGTGCCGCCGGTGACGTTGCGCCAGCCCCGGGTGTAGTACGGCACGCCGATGTTGATCCGGCCGGGCTGGACCGCGCCGCGGAAGTAGTGGTAAGCCCAGTCGGTGTTGAGGTAGCCGAGGCCGCCGTACGCCTCGGTGTTGTAGACGTTCCACTTGGCCAGCTCGGCGTCCTTGCCGTCGTCGTAGAGCGCCGCGTTCGGGCCGACGAACTCGTTCCACGCGCCGTGCAGGTCGTAGGACATGATGTTGATGTAGTCCAGGTACTGCGTCACCTGGAAGGTGTCCATGCCGCGCAGCAGATAGCCGGAGGAGGGCGCGGCCACGGTCAGCATGTAGTACTTGCCGTCGGCGGCCGCGGCGGCGTTGAGCTTGTCACGCAGCGTCTTCATCAGCACCGCGTAGTTCTTCATCAGCGAGGAGCGGCGGGCGTTGGCGATCTGCCAGTCCAGCGGGTGGCCCGCGTCCTTCATCGACGTCGGGTACTCGTAGTCGACGTCCAGGCCGTTGAAGCCGTACTTCCTGACGAACTCGACCGAGGAGTCGGCGAAGGCGTTGATCCCGGCCGTGTTGGCCGAGCCGTCGGCGTTCGTCGTCATCGTGTAGAAGCCGCCGGAGGGCTTGCGCTCGCCCGAGGCGTCGAAGTAGCCGCCGGTCTCGGCCCAGCCGCCGACGCTGATCAGCGTCTTGACGTTGGGGTTGGCCTTCTTGTACTTGTTCAGCAGGTTGAAGTGGCCCTTGTAGGACAGCGCCGGGTCGAGGGTGTCGATCCCCGGCCATTCCATGCCGGTGGCCGCGTTGTTCGGCCCGTCGGTGCCGACCGAGATCTTGTTGTCCGCGCCGACGTGCGCGAACGCGTAGTTGATGTGGGTCACCTTGCCCCACGGGACGTCCTTGGCGAGGTAGGACGGCTGACCGTTCTTGCCGGTCCGCCATCCGGTGAAGTAGCCGATGATGCGGCGCGGGTGGTCCGCGCCCATCTTCTCCCGGCCCGACTCGTCGTAGACCTGGCAGTAGGGAACGGCGAGGCCCGGTGTGGTGTAGAGGCCGTCGGGACGGCAGGCCGAGTCGTCGGCCGCCGCGGTGGCCGTGCCCGCGAGCGCGCAGGCGATGAGGGCGAACGACGCGCCGGCCGCCGCCAGGCCCGCGCGTAAACGTGAGGACATGGGAGAGCTACCTCCGAATGAGGAAACACAGCAGTTACCCCAACCCCGAGGCCCCCCACGGGTTGTGATTTTGGAAACTATGCGCTCCCACCAGGTCCGTCAATCCTTTCTTTTAAGAAAGTTTCCTGATAGTTAGTTAGGGGTGATCTCGCTGAACCTCGGCGGGCGCGGCCCAGGCCCGCGTTGCCACGGCTTCCCCCGACCCCGGATCCCGTGACCCGCGGCGGGTGGCCCGTGCCCGCACGCAGCGCTTTCACACCTCTCGGGACACCCCCGAAAACCTTGCGGGCCCCCCGGCGCGGCACCCCGCCGCCGGGCGGGCCTCACCTTCTTCCCCCTTCCCCTCGCCTTCCCCCGGAAAGGGACGCGGAAGGGGGTGGCCGCCCCCCGGGCGGCCACCCCGCCCTCTGCACCGCGGGGGTACACGGGAGAGGGGATTCACAGGAGAGACGCCTTCGCCCGGCCCTCCTGTCGGCCGGGACCGGTCACCTCTCGAACGAGGCGGGCACGGCGATCATCGATGGTCTCCCCGTGTCGGTTCCGGTGCGCCCCGGGAGCGACTCTGGCGGCTCGATGTCCGCGGAGTATGAGCGGAAGGTCATGAACGTGTAACAGGTCGGCCCCTGTCCGGGCCTCGCCCGCGACCCAGGCCGAGCAGGCTCCTGCCGGGGCGGCGGGCGGTCAGGGAGGCGAGCCGGACGGCGAGCGCGGGCGACAGCCGCGCCACGCGCCAGGCGATCCGCCCGGACGCGGGGGCCACGATGAGCGCCCGGTCTCGGGCGAGCCCCCTCATGACGTCGTCGGCCAGCGCGTCGACGGGGTAGAGGCCGCCCTGGATCCTGGTGGCGGAGCGCCGGGCGGTGGCGCCGGTCGCGGTCTGCGGCAGGCCGGGGTTGGCGTGGTCGAGCAGCGGGGTGTCGGTGAAGCCGGGGCAGAGCGCGCTCACCTTCACGCCGTGCGCCGCCGCCTCGGCCCGCAGGGCGAGGGACAGCCCCACCACCGCGTGTTTGGCCGCGGCGTAGGGCGCCATCATCGGCGCGGGAAGCAGCCCGGCCAGGGACGCGGTGTTCACGATGTGGCCGAACCCCTGCCGGACCATGACGGGGTAGGCGGCGTGGACCCCGTGGACCACGCCGCGCAGGTTCACGTCGATCGCGCGGTTCCAGTGGTCGAGGGTGAGCTCGTCGGCTGTGCCGCCGACCGCGATCCCGGCGTTGTTGAACATGAAGTCCAGCCTGCCCAGGTCGTCCCTAACGGTCGTCACCAGGTTCTGGACGGCCCGCGCGTCGGTGACGTCCAGCGTCACGGCCGTACCGCCGCACTCCCCGGCCACCCGCTCGGCCCCCGCGCCGTCCAGGTCGGCGACCACGACGCGCGCGCCGCGCGCGCCGAGCCTCAGGCACAGGGCCCGCCCTATGCCGGACGCGCCTCCTGTGACGATCGCTGTCCTCATCCTCGTCCCTCGTCCTCTCGACGCGCGGGGCCGGGTCGTGCGCCCCCGGACGCCCGTTCGGTGATCATGTGCGCCCCCAACAGTGGCACAACGCCCCACGGGGGTATGAGCTCTCTCACGCCGGTGTGGCGTCCTTCACTCAGCGTGGTAACCGGGCCACTCCTCCCGCGCTTCGTGCTCCCACGGTAGCTGGGCGTAGTGGAATCCTGCTGATATGGCAGCGGTATCCGCTCCCCGCCCCCTCTTGGGAGCCGTGCTTCTGTTGTTCGTCAGCGCCGCCTGGGGGTCGGCCTTCCCGCTGATGAAAGACCTCATGGTCCGCGTTCCCGTCGCGGACCTGCTCACCGAGCGCTACGCCGTGGCGACGCTCGTCCTGCTCGCCCTGCGTCCGCGCTGTCTGCGGGAACTGCCGGAGGACACCTGGCTGACCGGACTCCTGCTCGGCCTGCTGTTCGGCGTGGGGCAGACGGCCCAGGCGGTCGCGCTGCACGACCTGCCCTCCTCGGTCTCCGGATTCACCGTCGGCTCCTACGTGGTGATCACCCCGGTCCTCGGGCTGGTCCTGCTCGGCGCGGGCGTCTCCGGGCGCACGTGGCTGGCGGTCGCGCTGGCCACGGCCGCCATGACGATCTTCACGCTCCTCAGGGGCACGGAGGGCAGAGCGGTCCCGCTGCCCGCGCTGGCCGTCACCCTGCTGTCCGCGGTGCTGTACGCGGGGCACACCCTCGTGCTCGGCAACTTCGCCGGGGCGCGGCGTGACGCCTACGCGGTCGCGGTGATCCAGCTCGGCACCATCGCGCTGCTGACGGGCGCTCTCGCCGCGCCCGGCGGCCTCACCCTGCCCCGTGCCCCGGCCGACTGGGCGATCCTCGCCCACCTGTCGATCGTGGCCTGCGCCCTCGGGTTCCTGGCGCGGTCCTTCGGCCAGCTCCACGTGCCCGCCGCGGCCGCCGCGGTGATCCTGTCCGCCCAGCCGCTCTGGGTGGCCGCCCTCGCCGTCGCGCTGTACGGCGAGCAGCTCACCTGGACCGTCCTCCTGGGCGGGGGGCTGATCGCCCTGGCCATGTTCCTGGTCGTGCTGCCGGAGGAGACCCTCAGCGCAGCGCCTCGGGAGACAGGCCCAGCTCTCCCGCGGTAGCCGTGCGGACGAACTCGGCCAGGCGCGCCTGGCTCAGCACGCGTCTGTGCACGGTCGCCTGGGTGGACAGCCCGTCGATGAGCGAGACGATCCGCCAGGTGGAGCCGTCGGGATCGGCACAGGTGAACGCCCCTGTCCCGGTGCCGTCGTCGATGATCGCGCGCAGTGCCTGTTTCCACCGCAGGTCGATCCTCCTGGACATCTCCTCCAGCTCGGCGTTGCGGATCGACTCGGCCCACGCGTCGATCCACAGTGCCCACGACTTGGATCTGCCGGCGGGGGAGTAGAGCCTGAGCAGGGCGCGCAGCCGTTCGAGCGGTGAGCCCGCCGCGCTCTCCACCTTGGTGAGCGCCTCCAGGTCGCGCTCGGCCGCGTAGGCGAAGGCCTGGGCGAACAGCTTCTCCTTGGTCTCGAAGTGGTAGAACAGCAGCGCCTGGCTGACCCCGGCGGCCTGCGCGATGTCGGCCGTCCGCGTGTGACCGAAGCCCTGGGCCGCTATGACGTCGCAGGCGGTCCGGAGCAGATCTTCGCGACGTAGTCGTCCAAATCCCCGTGCCACAGGGGAACCCTAGCGGGTAAGGGGAAGGCGCAATACGAAACGCGCGCCTTGGGCGCTCTCCTCCAGTCTCAGGGTTCCGTCGTGCGCCTCGGCGATCTGTCTGGCGATGGGCAGTCCCAGCCCCGTGCCCCCCGCGTCCCTGTTGCGCGAGGCGTCGAGCCGGGTGAAGCGGCGGAAGACCACCTCCCACTGGTCGCGGGCGATCCCGGCGCCGTCGTCGACCACCTCCACGACGGCCGTGTCCCCGTGGGCGGCCACGCTCACCGTGACCCGGGAGGCGGCGTGCCGCTCGGCGTTGTCCAGCAGGTTGGTCAGCAGCCGTGCCAGCCTGACCCGGTTGCCGAGCACGACGACGCCGTGCTCCGCCTCGCAGACCAGCTCGACGCAGCGCCTGCGGCGGCTGACCTCCTCCCGGCACAGACGGCCCAGGTCGACCGGCTCCTTGAGCGCGGGAGCGCCCGAGTCGAGCTTGGCCAGTATCAGCAGGTCGGAGACGATCGCCTGGAGCCGGTCCAGGCTGACGAGCATCTCGTTGGCCTTCGCCTTCCAGTCGGTGTCCTCCGGATAGTGCAGCGCCTCCTCCACCTGCGCGCGCATCGCGGTGATCGGGCTGCGCAGGTCATGGGAGGCGTCCGAGGCGAACCTGCGCTGCTGCTCCGCCGCCTCCTCGAGCCGGTCGAGGGTCTGGTTGATCGTTACCGCCAGTTGCTTGATCTCGTCCCACGCGGGCGGGACGGGCACCCGCCGGCCGAGGTCGGTCGCGGTTATCTCCGCGAGTTCGTTCCTGATCGCGTTCACCGGGACCAGCGCCCGGTTCACCGTCTGGTACGCGCCGAACCCGGCCAGCAGCACCAGCAGCAGGCTGGTGCCCACGACGGCGGCGAACAGCCAGGGGTGGACGTACCAGGGGACGACGTCGTCGGCGGCGTAGATGATCCAGTCGCCTTCCGTCTGGTGGACCCTGAAGGCCACCACGACTATGCACTTGTCGTCGAGCCCGGGAGCGTGGCACAGCTCCCTGGCCGAGCTGATGCTCCCCGGCGGGGGGACGAAGTGCGCTATCCGGGGGCCGCCGCGCAGGTTCGGGGTCGACGCGATGACCCGGTCCGCCGAGTCGAGGACCTGGATGCCGTCGAGCGTTCCCTGGGGGAGCACGGGGGGCAGCCTGTCCCGCATGCCGAGGTTGACGGTCTCCAGGGCGGCGTTGGCGACCTCCCGCGCGCGGAAGCTGCCGGCCAGGCTGTACAGGGAGAGCGTCACGACCACGGTGAGGACGAGGGCGGACAGGGCGGCGACGGTGACGGCGATCAGCGTCAAGCGGGTCCGTACGGACCAGGTGCCCTTGGTGACCACGCCGAACTCCCCCGAGACAAGACGATCACCCTAGACGGACTAATTACCGTTCCCTGGCCATTCATTGCCAAGCAGGGGCAAAGTTCCCTTGTCCTTCCGCTGTAGAACACCGCCCCGCACGGCCCCCGTGACGTCGACCAGGCAGGTGGAGGCCGATCCGAGCGGGTATGGACCCCTGGGGCGCCGCGGGACCCGTCGCCCCGTGAAGGAGGAGTCCCATGCCCGACATCGGCGCGCTCCCCGGCTTCTACCGGATCGCCGAGGCCTTCCCCGACCGCGGGGCGGTGATCGACCAGGACGGCACGGTGACCACGTACGGCGAGCTGCTCGCCAGGGTCAACCAGGTCTCACACGGGCTGAGGGCGGAGGGGCTCACCAGAGGCGACGTGGTCGCGACCGTGCTGCCGAACGGCCTCGACGCGGTGGTCACGCTGATGGCGACCGGGCAGCTGGGGCTGTACCACGTCCCGGTCAACCGGTGTCTCACCGACGCGGAGATCGCCTACATCCTGGCCGACTGCGACGCGGGGATCGTGGTCGCGGACCGGGAGCGTCCCGTGGCCGGGTCGCTCCACGACGTCGCCGCGCTGGCCGAGGGACGGCCCGCCACCGCTCCCGGCGACAGGTCGGCGGGCAGCGTCATGTGGTACACCTCGGGCACCACCGGGTTCCCCAAGGGCGTGCAGCGACCGCTGCCGGACGCCACGCCCGAGGAGATCGTCCCGCCCGTCACCTGGTTCCTCGGCGAGACCTGCGACCTGCGTCCCGGCGACGGGGTCCACCTGGTGACCGCTCCGATGCACCACGCCTCGCCCTGCGCCCACACGATGTCCGCCCTCCACCTGGGGCACACCCTGGTCGTCGCGCCCGCCTTCGACCCCGCGACCGTCCTGGAGCTCGTCGACAGGCATCGCGTCACCAACTCCATGATGGTCCCGACCATGTTCCACCGGCTGCTCAGACTGCCGGAGGAGACCAGACGGAGCCACGACCTGTCGTCGCTCCGGCAGGTGATCCACACGGGGGCGGCCTGCCCCGTCGCCGTCAAGAAGGCCATGATGGACTGGTGGGGGCCGGTCCTGTACGAGTACTACGGCTCCACCGAGACGGCCATCGCCTTCGCGGTCAGGCCGCGCGACTGGCTGGAGCGTCCCGGCACGGTCGGGCGTCCCGCGCCGGGCGTCGAGGCGAGGATCCTCGGTCCCGGCGGCGAGGAGCTTCCCGCGGGCGAGCCCGGGATGATCCACGTCAGGTCGGGCCTCGGATCCTTCCGCTACCGCGGGGGTCCGGAGAGGACCGCCCCCGGCACGCGTGGCGGCTGGTACGCCCCCGGCGACATCGGCTACCTGGACGAGGACGGGTTCCTGTTCCTGTGCGACCGCCGTACCGACCTGATCGTCTCGGGAGGGGTGAACGTCTACCCGGCGGAGGTCGAGGCGGCGCTGCTGGAGCATCCCGCCGTCGCGGACGTGGCGGTGATCGGCGTTCCCGACGAGGAGTGGGGCCACAGCGTGGTCGCCCTGGTCCAGCCCGTGCCGGGCGGCGGCCCTTCGGCGGAGGAGCTGCTGGAGCACCTGGGCCCGCGCCTCGCCCGGTTCAAACACCCCAGGGTCATCGAGTTCCGTGACGACCTGCCCCGGGCGCCCACGGGAAAGCTCTCCAGGTCCAGGCTCCGCGAGGAGTATCTGGCCGGGGGCTGAGCCCGGCGCCCCGGGCGGTCACATCGGGACCCATTCGGTGGAGACGGTGACCTCGCGCAGGATGTCGGGGACGGGGTCGACGCCGATGCCGGGGCCGGTGGGGACGGGCAGGTGGCCGTTCTGCAGG
>NZ_BSEV01000042.1 GCF_027922005.1 Streptosporangium carneum
GCCGCCGCCACCGCCACCGGTGTTGCCGCCGCCACCGCCGCCGCCACCGCCGCCGCCACCGCCGCCGCCACCGCCGCCGCCACCGCCGCGGCGCCGCCGCCAGCACTGGCTACAGGGGTGAACGAGCTTCGAGGATGCGGACGAGGCGGTCTGGGAGCCGCTGGTCGAGGCGCTGGCGATGTCGGCCGACATCGTCACGGGGACGATGAGGGTGGAGGCCACCATTGCGCCGGCAGCGAGAATCTGCTTGACCATGAGTGATCAACTCCATGTCGTGATGATTGCGCCCTGGCGGTACCCGGGTCGCTGGAGCACCGAATAGGCGCCTCAGAAAGACGCCCACACGGCGTGGACTTAAGTTCCACGCTAATGAGAAAGACCTTGAAAGGGTCACCCCAGATAGGCAAAAGCCTCAATTACCTATGATTACCTGTCCAATCAACAATAACTCAAGGGAATTAAGCGACTACCCACCGTCACCTCTCCTTGTTGATGCACACCCCACCGGAACACCCTTTCCGGCTGAACCTTTCCGCCGATTCACCACGCATTGATCGACGCATCGCACGCAAATATCCCCCGGACGCCATGCGGACACCCGGATTCCCCATCGTCCTTCCCATCCCGGACGGCGGGGGCGTCATACGACTCGCCACGGAACGCATCCGCCCCGAAGGAGACCAGGAATGGATTTCATTTCTGTGCGAGGCGTCGCCGGGAGGGGCCCTCCGCGGACGCGGGCCACGGGAAGCGGAGGCGGGGAGGCGACCCCAAAGCACGGCGCCCGCCGCGCCACGAGGGCGACGCGGATCGCGCCGCATGGGCGAACCCTCTTGAGGAATTTAACCCCCTGGGGGTATATTACGGTCGCATCGATACCCCACCGGGGTACACGGAAGGGAGAATCCCATGTGCACGGCATGTGCGTGCGGCACCGAAGGCGGCGTCTCCGCCCAGGCGGGAGCCGGTGACACGAACGTCTACACCGTCAACGGAATGACCTGTGGCCACTGCGTCTCGTCCGTCTCGGCGGAGATCGGCAAGGTCGACGGCGTGACCGGCGTCTCGGTCGATCTGGCCACGGGCGCGGCCACCGTCAGCGGGGCGGGAGTGTCCCACGACGAGATCCGCGCGGCCGTCGGCCGGGCGGGTTACACGCTGGCCGACGCCTCACCTGTGACGGCTTCCTGAAACAGCCCGGGAGAGTCCCGGCGAACGGGTGGTGGGCGTGCATTGGCGTGCACGCCCACCGTGGGCCCGGCTCGACTCGAATCACACCCAGTCCCACCCCGCATCCTGCCACTCCGGCACGGACGCGTAAGAATCAGGAGTACGGCATGAACGCCGTCAACCCGCGGAGATGGCAGGCGCTCGCCGTGCTCGCCACCGCGCAGTTCATGGTCATCATGGACACCTCCATCATCGGCGTCGCCCTGCCTGACATGCAGCGCGACCTCGGCTTCTCCCAAGGCGGCCTGCAGTGGGTCTTCAACGCCTACGTCATCGCCTTCGGCGGGCTGCTGCTGCTCGGCGGCCGGCTGTCCGACCTGCTCGGCGCCCGCAGGGTCTTCACCGCGGGCTGGGTCATCCTGGTCGCCGGCTCGATCGTCGCGGCGGCGGCCGGCTCCGCCTGGGTCGAGATCGCGGGCCGTGCCGTACAGGGCCTGGGCGGGGCGCTCATCGCCCCCGCCTCCATGACCCTGCTCATGACGCTCTTCGCGCATGACTCGCGTGAGCTGGGCAAGGCCATGGCCCTGTACGGCGCGGCGGCGCCCGCGGGCGGCACGGCGGGGGTGTTCCTCGGCGGCGTCATCACCGAGTGGCTGAGCTGGCCGTGGGTCTTCGTCGTCTACGTCCCGATCGGCCTGGCCACGGTGGCGGCCGTCCCCGGCCTGCTCCCCCGGGCGGAGGGCAGGCGCGGCTCGATCGACCTGCTCGGCGCCGCAGCCGTCACGGCCGGGGTGGCACTCGCCGTCTACGCCATCGTGCGGGCTCCGGAACAGGGATGGGGCTCGGCGGCCACGATCCTCGAACTGGCCGCAGCGATCGCGCTGCTGGCGCTGTTCCTGGTGATCCAGCGCACCGTCCGCGAGCCCCTCATGCCTCTCGCCGTCTGGCGCACTCCTGGCCTGGCCACCGCCAACCTGGCGATGGCGCTGCTGGGCGGGGCGTGGATCCCGATGTGGTACTTCCTCAACCTCTACCTCCAGCAGGTCCTCGGCTACGGGGCCTTCCCCAGCGGGTCCGCGCTGCTGCCGATGACCGTCGCGATCATGATCTTCATGGTCGGCGTGACCGCGCGGCTGCTCGGCCGCTTCGGAGCCAAGCCGCTCATCGTCATCGGGCTGGCGGTCCTGGCCGCGGGCGTCGCCGGGCTCTCCCTGGCCAGGCCGGACGGCTCCTTCGCCGTCGACGTCCTGCCCGCCTCGCTGGTCGCGGCGGTCGGCATGTCGCTGGCCTACATCCCGGCGATGATGTCGGCCATGTCCGGAGTGCGCCCCGAGGAGAGCGGTCTGGCCTCGGGCATCGTCAACACCACCTACCAGGTCGGCTCGGCGATCGGCCTGGCGGTCATGACCGCGGTCGCCACCTCCCGCGGGGCCGCCGAGCTGGGCGACCCGCACAGGCTCACCGACGGATTCCAGGCCGCGTTCGTCGGCGCCGGAGCCGTCGCGGCCCTGGGCGCCGCCCTCGCCCTGCTGCTCATGCGAAGGCCGGCACCCGCCGCCCCCGCGGCCGCGGAGCCTGAGACGGCCTCCCCGCTTCACTCCTAGCCCCGCCCTGGGGCGTGCCCCGGCACGCCCCAGGCGCCCGAATACCGGCGGAATACCATAGGGGGGTATGGTGTTATGGAAGGTGAGACGCGAACGAGCGAAGGCGGGGAGATGGCCGGCTACACCGAGACCAGACAGGACCACCTCCGGCGGCTGCGCAGGATCGAGGGCCAGATCCGCGGCCTGCAGCGCATGGTCGAGGAGGACAAGTACTGCATCGACATCCTCACCCAGGTGTCGGCCGCCAACCGGGCGCTGCAGTCCTTCGCCCTCTCCCTGCTGGAAGAGCACATGGCGCACTGCGTCGCCGACGCCGCCGCCAGGGGCGGGGCCGAGGCCGAAACCAAGATCAAGGAAGCGTCCGACGCCATCGCGCGCCTGGTCCGCTCCTGACCGGCGGCAGGACGCCGTCGGACGAGACCGTCACAAGGCACAAGGCAAGGCACAGGGAAGGAAGAGTGGCCACGATGACCACCACCGCCTACACCGTCCAGGGCATGACCTGCGGCCACTGCGTCACCTCGGTGAAGGAGGAGGTCGGGGAGGTTCCCGGCGTCACCGGGGTCGACGTCGACCTCGCCACCGGACTGGTCACGGTGAGCAGCCGGGGCCCGGTCGGCGACGACGAGATCAGAACCGCCGTCCAGGCGGCCGGATACGAAGTGGTCGATCCGTCATGAACACACCCGCCAGGCTGGGAACCTACCTCCTCGGCATCGCTGTGGTCTTCGGTACGGCCCTCGGCGCGGGCCAGGCGGCCGGCGCCGCCGGGCTGAGGCCGGAGACGGCCGAGGCGCACGACGCCGCCCACACGACCACCACGACACAGACCCCCGCCCCCGCCGGGAGCGGGGCATCCGTCCCAGGAGGACTCCAGGTGTCCCAGAACGGCTACACCCTGACCCCGGAGACCACGACGGTCGAACCGGGCAGGGCGACGGACTTCCGCTTCACCGTCACCGGCCCCGACGGCGGACCGGTCACCGGCTACCAGGTGAAGCACGACAAGAAGCTGCACTTCATCGTGGTCTCACGCGACCTCGCCGACTTCCAGCACCTGCACCCCCAGGAGGCGGGGAACGGCGTGTGGTCGGTACGGCTGACGCTGCCGGAGGCGGGCGTCTACCGGGCCTTCGCCGACTTCGCCCCGGAGGGAGGCGAAGGGCTGACCCTGGGCGCCGACCTGCGGGCCCCCGGGGACTACACGCCGAAGGCGCTGCCCCGGGCGAGCCGTACGGCGACCGTGGACGGCTACACCGTCACCCTCGACGGCGACCTGGTCCCCGGCAGGTCGAGCAGGCTCACCCTGAGCGTCGCCAAGGACGGCAGGCCCGTCACCGACCTGCAGCCCTACCTCGGCGCCTACGGGCACCTGGTCGCGCTGCGCGGCGGAGACCTGGCCTACCTGCACGTGCACCCCGACGGGGAGCCCGGCGACGGCAGGACCGCCCCGGGACCCGGGATAACCTTCTACGCCGAGGTGCCCAGCTCCGGCGACTACCGGCTCTTCCTCGACTTCCAGCACGCGGGAGTCGTGCGCACGGCGGACTTCACCGTGCGCGCGGGCCAGGCCGCGCCCGGCGCGGCGACACCGGGCCCCGAGTCCGGCCCGCACGGCGAGCACACGCACTGACGCGGGTACGACGCGAGAAAGGAGATGGCGATGTCCCCCCTCACCGACAACAGGCCACCGGCCGCGGGCGGCGAGATCGAGCTCTCGATCGGCGGCATGACCTGCGCGTCCTGCGCCAACCGCATCGAGCGCAAGCTGAACAAGCTCGACGGCGTGACCGCGACGGTCAACTACGCCACCGAGAAGGCGAAGGTCTCCTTCCCCGAGGGCGTCGACCCGCAGGCCCTGGTCGCCGAGGTGGAGAAGGCGGGCTACAGCGCGACGCTCCCCGCCCCGCCGAGCCAGGACGGGGCGGGGCCTGCGTCCGGCGAGGAGCCGCACGACGAGCTGGCCCCGCTCAGGCTCCGCCTCGTCGTCTCCCTCGTCCTGGGCGTCCCGGTCATCGCGATGGCGATGATCCCGGCGCTGCAGTTCACCTACTGGCAGTGGCTGTCGCTCACCCTCGCCGCGCCGGTCGTGGTCTACGCCGGCTGGCCCTTCCACAGGGCCGCCTGGACCAACCTGCGCCACGGCGCCGCCACGATGGACACCCTGGTCTCCATCGGCACCCTGGCGGCCCTCGGCTGGTCGCTGTGGGCGCTGTTCTTCGGCACCGCGGGCACCCCCGGCATGGTCCACCCGTTCGCGTTCACCATCCAGCGCACCGACGGTTCGGGCAACATCTACCTGGAGGCCGCCGCGGGCGTGACGGCGTTCATCCTGGCGGGCCGCTACTTCGAGGCCCGCTCCAAGCGCCGGGCGGGCGCCGCGCTGCGGGCCCTGCTGGAGCTGGGGGCCAAGGACGTCGCCGTGCTGCGTGAGGGACGCGAGGTCCGCGTTCCCGCCGGGGAGCTCAGGGTCGGCGACCTGTTCGTGGTGCGGCCCGGCGAGAAGATCGCCACCGACGGCGTGGTTGAGGAGGGCTCCTCCGCGGTGGACGCCTCGATGCTGACCGGCGAGTCGGTGCCGGTCGAGGTCGGGATCGGCGACGCCGTGACCGGGGCGACCGTCAACGCGGGCGGCAGACTGCTGGTGCGGGCCACCCGGGTCGGCTCCGACACCCAGCTGGCCCAGATGGCCCACCTCGTCGAGCAGGCCCAGACGGGCAAGGCGGAGGCGCAGCGGCTGGCGGACCGGATCTCCGGCGTGTTCGTGCCGATCGTGATCGCGCTGGCCGTGGCCACGCTGGGCTTCTGGCTGGGCACCGGCGGCGGCGCGGGCGCGGCCTTCACCGCCGCGGTCGCGGTGCTGATCATCGCCTGCCCGTGCGCGCTCGGCCTGGCGACCCCGACGGCCCTGCTGGTCGGCACGGGGCGGGGCGCCCAGCTCGGCATCCTGATCAAGGGGCCCGAGGTGCTCGAGTCCACCCGCGCCGTCGACACCGTGGTGCTGGACAAGACCGGCACCGTCACCGAGGGCAGGATGACGCTCGTCCAGGTCGTCACCGCCGACGGCCAGGACGAGGCGCAGGTGCTGCGCCTGGCCGGAGCGCTCGAGCACGCCTCGGAGCACCCCATCGCCCAGGCCGTCGCCAGGGCCGCGGCCGAACGCGTGGGGGACCTGCCGACGCCCGAGGACTTCGCCAACGTCGAGGGACTGGGCGTCCAGGGAGTCGTCGACGGGCACGCCGTACTGGTCGGCAGGCCCAGGCTGCTGGCGGAGTGGTCCCAGCACCTGCCGATCGAGCTGGAGCGGGCGCTGGAGGCCGCGCAGGCGGCGGGCCGTACGGCGGTCGCGGTCGGCTGGGACGGCCAGGCCCGCGCGATCCTCGTCGTCGCGGACACCGTCAAGCCGACCAGCGCCCAGGCGATCGCCGAGCTGCGCGCGCTGGGGCTGACCCCGGTGCTGCTGACCGGCGACAACGAGGCCGTCGCGCGTTCCGTGGCCGCCGAGGTCGGCATCGAGGAGGTGATCGCCGAGGTGCTGCCCGCCGACAAGGTGGACGTGGTCAAGCGGCTGCAGGCCGAGGGCCGCTCCGTGGCCATGGTCGGCGACGGGGTCAACGACGCCGCCGCGCTGGCCCAGGCGGACCTGGGCCTGGCCATGGGAACCGGCACGGACGCGGCGATCGAGGCCGCCGACCTGACCCTGGTCCGCGGTGACCTGCGGGTGGCGGCCGACGCGATCCGGTTGTCCCGGCGCACCCTGCGCACGATCAAGGGCAACCTGTTCTGGGCTTTCGCCTACAACGTCGCGGCGTTGCCGCTGGCCGCCCTCGGCCTGCTCAACCCGATGATCGCCGGGGCCGCGATGGCGTTCTCCTCGGTGTTCGTGGTCAGCAACAGCCTCAGGCTCCGCCGTTTCACCTAGCCTCAGTCGGCGGAGGCCGGCATGACGGGCGGGGCGCGACCCACCACCCTCGCGGTGGGGCGCGCCCCGCCCGTCGTCGCGCCCCGTGCCGCGTCGACCGCCTGACCGGCGTGGGACACCTGCTCCGCTGTCCCGTCTGCCGCCGGGCGCACCGGGATACGTTGGGGAAATGGACTCTGGTTTCGGCTACTTCGCAACGCACGACGCGGTCGGTCCCGGCCCGCTCGCCCAGTTGGTCGAGCAGCGGGGCCACGAGGCGCTGTTCTTCACCGAGCACACCCACATCCAGGCGACGGGAGCGCCCCCCGCGCCCCCCGGCGGAGGCCCACTGCCCCGCAGGTACCGCCACACCTACGATCCGTTCGTCGCGAGCACGGCCGCGGGCCTGGCCACCACGCGGCTGCGGGTCGGGACGGGCGTCTGTCTTGTTCCCCAGCACCACCCCATCAGCCTCGCCAAGACGGTGGCGAGCATCGACAGCCTCACCGGCGGGCGCTTCGAGTTCGGCGTCGGGGCGGGCTGGAACGAGCCCGAGATCCGCAACCACGGGGTGGACCCCGCGCGCCGCTTCACGGTGATGAAGGAGCACATCGAGGCGATGCGGCAGATCTGGACCCGTGACGAGGCCGAGTACCACGGCGAGTTCGTGTCGTTCGACCCGATCTCGTCCTGGCCCAAGCCCTCCCAGCGGCCCCACCCTCCGGTGCTGGTCGGCGGCACGGGCCCGCGGGTGCTCGACCGGGTGCTGGCGTACGCCGACGGCTGGCTGCCGAACTACGCCCCCGGCGTCCTGGACCGCGTGCGGGACCTCCAGCGGCGGGCCGCGGACGCGGGACGGCGGATCAAGGTGGTGATCATGTCGGCGCCCGCCGATCCCGCGGTGCTGGAGGAGTGTGAGAAGGCCGGTGTGGACCGCGTGATGGCCTGGCTGCCCTCCGCGGGCCTCGAACGTCTCCAGCAGGAGATGGACTCCTTCGAGGCGGCGCTGGCGGAGGCGCGGGGAGAGTGGTGACGGGCCCTACGGCGCGCCCTCGGCTCCGCTGAGGGCGCGTTCGAAGGCGTCATACGCCTCCTGACCGAACAGCACGAACCGAACATCCTCAACCTGGGTGGACGCGGCCCGCACGGTGCCGACCGCGATGCGGGCCGCGTCGTCCAGCGGCCAGCCGTAGATCCCCGCCGAGACCGCGGGGAAGGCGACGCTGACCGCTCCCAGCTCGTCGGCGACCCGCAGCGACTCGCGGTAGCAGGAGGCCAGCAGCTCGGAACGGTCCTGCGAGGCGGAGAAGACCGGCCCGACGGTGTGGACGACCCAGCGGGCCGGCAGTTCGCCCGCCGTGGTCGCCACCGCCTCACCCGTCGGCAGGCCTCTGCCGTACTTCGAGGCCCGCAGCCTCCTGCAGTCCGCGAGGATCGCGGGACCGCCGCGCCGGTGAATCGCCCCGTCGACGCCACCGCCTCCCAGCAGCGAGGAGTTCGCGGCGTTGACGACGGCGTCCACGTCCTGCCGGGTGATGTCCCCCTGGACCAGTGTGATCCTCATACCGACGAGTCTGCCCCAGGAACGCCGTACGGCGTCCGCCGGGAGGCGCAGGCCCGGTGTGACGGAACGACCCGGCCTCGGGGACGAACCGGTCCCGGACGCGCGGGCCGTCGGGACGGACGGCGACGCCGGGGAACCGGGGTGGCGAAACAGGTGGGAAACGGTGCAACCTCCACGGCGCCGACGGTGTTGAAGTCCCCGTGAGCGGCGCACGCGGCTCTTCCTCCCCCGCGCCCACGGGCGCGGCCTTTCGACAAGGAACCCCATGGATCTGCAGCTTTCCGGCCGTGTCGCGGTCGTCACCGGCGCCTCGAAGGGCATCGGGCTGGCCGTGACCCGGACCCTGCTAGAGGAGGGCGTCCGGGTCGTGGCGACCTCCCGGCGGAGCAGCCCCGCGCTCGAGGCGCTCGCCCGCGCCGACCTGCTCCACGTTCCGGCCGACCTGATGGACCCCGATGCGCCCGGCATGGTCGTGGCACGCGCGGCCGAGGCGTTCGGCGGCCTCGACATCCTGGTGAACAACGCCGGTGGGCCGCCGCCCGGCGTGACCCTGCCGCGCGGCTCGTTCCTCGACGCCACCGACGCCGAGTGGCGGGCGATGTTCGAGTTCAACCTCTTCTCCGCCGTGCGGGCCGTACGCGCCGCCCTGCCTCTGATGCTCGAGCGGGGTGGCGGGGCGATCGTCAACGTCTCCTCGGGCAACGCCCGTCAGCCCTCCCCCATCAACGTCGACTACGGAGCGGCGAAGGCGGGGATGAACAACCTCACCAAGGTGCTGTCCGAGGAGTTCGGCCCGAAAGGCGTCCGGGTGAACACGGTCTCCCCCGGACCGGTCCGCACCGCGTGGTGGACCGACGAGGGCGGGGTGGCGGACATGATCGCCGCCCAGGCGGGCACCGACAGGGACAGCGTGATGGACAGGGTCGCTCCGGAGATGATGAACCTGACCACGGGCCGCCTCGCCGATCCGCAGGAGGTGGCCGACGTGGTCGCCCTGCTCGTCTCGCCGCGTTCGGCGAACACGACGGGCGCGGAGTTCGTCGTCGACTCGGGGTTCCTCAAGGCCGTCTGAGGAACCCGGCGGAGCGGACCCGGCGAGCCGCCGGGGGGCGGCCCGGCGGCGCTCAGCCCGCTCGTGCGGGGCGGCGGGGAGCCATGACGAAACGTCCTGTGCGCGGCGGCGGCCCCGGCCGGGAAACTCCCGGCCGGGGCCGCCGTGGGATCGCTCACCGCCCGCCCGAGGAACGGGGCCGGCGGCGCGGATCCGTCACCGCAGGCCGCGCCTGCCGTACAGGCTCGCCGCCGCGATGACGCCGACGGCGGCGACGGCGATCTGGAGGAGCAGTTCGATCCAGTCGATTCCTCCGGTGTTCGCGACGCCCAGCGCACCGGCGATCGCGGTGCCGATGAGAGCCGCGATGATTCCGATCACGATGGTCAGCCAGATGGGGATGCCCTGCTTTCCGGGAACGACCAACCGGCCCAGGGCGCCGATGATCGCTCCGATGACGATGGCGGTGATGATGCCGGTGACTGTCATGGTCCATACTCCCTCTTGCTCGGCTGCCAGGCGTATGCCCCTAAATACCGAGGAAACACATAAACACCACGATCCATCGGTGACGGCGGCCCGCCGGGAGCTCGCGACGCTTCGGCGTCTGCGCGCCCCGGGCCGCCCCGCCGCTCCCGGCGGGCCGCCGGCCGCCGGACCCCAGGTGGAAACGCAGGTACAGCGTGGGGAAACGACCGGCTGGCTTTAGGCGCGTTTCCAGTGATTTAGCCGCTGTTTCTGATAACAGGTCGGTAAGACAGTCTTGTCACGAGCGACATACGCTACGTGATCCAGGGCACGCTGATCAGGTCAGATGTGACGCGGGAGGCGAGATGCGCGCTGAGCACGACCCCACTCATGACCGGCGCCCCGGCACGGCCCCCCGGGGCAGACGGCCGTACGGCGAGCCGGGGGATCCGGTCCCCGACCCCCCGCCCGTCTCGGACCCCGCCGACCCGCGTCCCGGCTCCTCGTACGGCACCCCCGAGGATCCCTTCTCGTACGGATCGTGGGTCAGCCTCGACCTCACGCCGCTCCGTCCCCGCCCCGCCCGGCCCCGGCAGGACCCGCCGCAGTGGTCGTGGCGGGAGCTTCCCCGCGACCGCTTCCTGCGGCCCGTGCTGATCCTCGGGTTCCTCACGGCCGCCGGGGTCGGCGTCTGGACGTCCGGATGGACACCCGCGCTGTCGCCGTCCGGCGCGGGTGACGCCCTCCAGGCCCCTCCCCGGGCGAGCGGCCACGGCACGACGGCTCCCCCGGCGTCCGCGGGCACACCGGTCGCGGCCCCCGCGCCCGCCTCGACGCCCGCCCCCTCGGCGAAACCCGCCGCCCACCACGACCGGGCGCGGGGGTCGTCGCCCGAGGAGCGCTCCCGGGGCCGCGGGGCGGGCGACGCGCGGGAGGCCGGGAAAGAGCGAGGCGAGCGACGGGCGCGAAAGGAGCGGAGTCGCCAGAAGCCCGGCCGGCACCGTCAGGAGCAGGAGCAGGCGCGGACGCGGGCGCCGGAGCGGGAGCCACGCGAAACGACCAGGACTCCTGACCGGCCGAAAGCCACGACCGCGTGGCCGGACAGGGCCGTCAGGACCGGCGGGCCCGACAGGGCGCACAGGGCGGACAGCTCGAACAGGTCCGACAGATCAGACAGGGCGCACAGGGCGGGGCACTCGGAGACCGAGACGCCCCGGCGCTCCGCGCCCCGGATAGGAGGCGGGCCCCGGCAGAACGGCGGGTCCGGCGACGGAGGCCAGGGCGGCCCCTCCGCCGGTTCCGGCGCGGGAGAGAGCACGACGGGCACGGCCTCCCCTGCCGTCCCTCGCCAGACAGGGGCGGGCAGCGGCGGCTCCTCGGTCTCGACCGGCGGCTCCCCGAGCACGCTCAGCGACCGGCTCACCTCCGCGTACGCCTGCCGCCACCTGCGGCCGGACGACTGGCGTTACGCCTACTGCGTGTCGGCGTGGAACGACTACAAGACGCGGGTCGGCCTGCCGTGACCGCCGTTCCCGGCACCGCGCCGGATCCCGGGCGGGCCGTCTCGCGCCGCCGTGCGCGTCCGGCGGCGCGAGACGGCCCGCGCCCTCAGAGGCGCGGAGCCCCGGGAAACCCGCGAGGCGGGGTGTGGATGTCGAAGTGCAGGTGCCGCTGGGCCAGGATCGAGTGGGGAACCGACTCCGGCCCGGTCAGGCCGAGCCGTTCGAAGACGCCGAAGCGCGCCGACGTCGCGGCGAGATGCCGGGGCAGCATCGGAGGGTGCCAGATGCTGTAGGAACCGATCCGGCCGTCGGTGCGGCGATACCAGCCGACGGTCGGATGGGTGAGCACGGCCCGCCAGTGCTCCTCCCCGGTGAAACCGTCGATCCTCGAGGGCGGCGCGTCCAGTTCCTCCGCCTCGCAGCGCGCGTCGCCGGCGGTCAGACGCCAGCGTGCGGGGGCGGCCCGCCAGTCCGCGTCGATCTCGATGCGCGTGCGGCGCCACGGCATGCCCCACAGCCACCTCGGCACCGCGGCCAGCGGGTGGTCCAGGCTCGTGCCGAAGAACCAGACTCCTCGCCGGGAGCCCGCGGTGACGTAGGCCCGGTAGTTGATCTGACCGCAGTCGATCTTCGCCGGCGGGCAGAACCTGAAGTGGAAGTCCCGGTCGCGGAAGGCGACGGCGGACACCAGCGCCGCCGGGCCGCCGTCGGTGAAGGCGAACTCGGTGGGGGCGAACCCCTCGGGCAGCAGCCTGGCGAGCGCGGCGGCGGGAACCCGGTAGCTGACGATCGCGAAGTCGTCCAGCTCCGTCTGGGCGTGGTACCAGCGCGGGCGCGGCCTCGGAGTACCGGTGAACGTCATGACAGCAGAGGATAGGGAAACCGGGTCCGCTCCGTGGAGGCGGCGGATGACAGAGCGGGGAAGAACTCCTAAGGTGGGCAATGTGGTTGTCGAAACAACGAGCCAGTGGGCCGGCCGTGCCCGATGACACTCCCGGCTTCGAGCTCCCGCTCCGGCTCTTCCTCGGTTTCCGGGTTCTCATCGACGAGCTTCACGCCGAGCTCGCCCGCCAGGGACACCCCGATGTGCGGCCGATGCACGGCTTCGTCATGCAGGCGATCGGCACGGACGGCGTCACGGCCGTCGAGCTCGGCCGCCGCCTGGGGGTCTCGAAGCAGGCGGCGGGCAAGACGATCGGCACCCTGGAGCACCTGGGCTACGTGGAGCGCGGCTCCGACCCCCACGACGCCAGGCGCAAGATCGTACGGCTCACCGGGCGCGGCGTCGACAGCCTGGTGCGGTCCGCGCGCATCTTCGACGACCTTCGCGCCCGCTGGGCACGGACTCTGGGAGAGGAGCGGCTGCGCGCGCTGGAGGCCGACCTGCGCGCCGTCACGCCCGACGCCTTCAGGCTCGACGTGCCGGGCTGGTTCGGCGGCTGACGTCCCGCCCGGAACCGCCGCGCCGCCCGGCTGGAGACGGGGAGACCACCGCCCCCGGTCAGGGTGTCCGGCTCTCAGCCTGACTCGACCGCCAGGCGGACGCCGAATCCGATGAACACCAGGCCGGTCAGCCGCTCCATGCGGCGGCGGACGGAGGGCCGGGCGAGCCCCCGCCGCATGAGGTGCGCGGCCAGGACCACCAGCGTGAACCACGCCATGCCCAGCAGGTTGTGCACGGTGACCAGCAGCAGGGTCGCGGGCAGCACGGGAACGCCGGCGGGGACGAACTGCGGCAGCAGGGTCATGTAGATGATCCCCACCTTGGGGTTGAGCAGGTTGGTCACGAAGCCGGTCCTCATGGTGGCCAGCGCCCTGACGGCGGGCGCCCCCGCCCGCGTCGGCGTCGGCGTCGGCGTCGTGGGGAGCGCCGGTTCCTCCCGCTCCCCCGCGGCCGTGACGCCGGGGCGGGCGTTCCACAGCGCCCGCGCGCCGAGCCACACCAGGTAGGCGACGCCCGCGACCCTGACGGCGGTGTAGGCGGCGTCGGACGCGGCCAGCAGCGCCGTCAGGCCGAGAGCGGTGGCCACCCCCCAGGCGTAACAGCCGAGGTTCACCCCCAGTCCGGCCAGGAACCCCGCCCGGCGGCCTGAGGCGACCGTCGTGCGCAGCACGATCACGGTGTCCGGGCCCGGGGAGACGGTGAGGATCAGCGCGACGACGGTGAAGGCGAGCAGGGCAGCGAGCACACCAGAAGTGTAGATTCCCGATATTTCATCGTCACGGGCTATGCGACGGGGACGTCCCGGACCGCTCGCGCGGCGGGACGGACGAGGCCGTCCTCGCGGCGAGCCCCCTCAGCGCGCTCTCACGACGCGCTGACCAGGACACGCGAGCGATCGGTGGCGATGCGCAGCGCGATCCAGGCCAGCACGGTCGCCATCAGATAACGCTGCACACGCGCCCACAGCGGACGCCGGGCCAGGAACGACGCGATCGATCCGGCGGTCAGCACGATGACGGCGTTGACCGACAGCGAGACGGCCGTCTGGACGAGGCCGAGGCTCAGGCTCTGCCAGACGACGTCACCACGCGCCGGATCGACGAACTGGGGAAGCACCGACACGTACAGAATGGCGATCTTGGGGTTGAGCAGGCTGGTGATCAGCCCCATGGAGAACAGCCTGCGCGGCGGGTCAACCGGCAGCACGCCCGGTGCGAAAACCGACCCGCCTCCCGGACGCACCGCCTTCCAGGCCAGCCAGAGCAGGTAGGCCGCGCCCGCGAGCTTGATCCCGGTGTAGACGACCGGCACCACGGCGAAGATCGCCGCGATGCCGGCGGCCGTCGCGACCAGGTACGTCAGGAATCCCGCGGCGATGCCCGCCAGTGAGACGAGACCGGCTCCGCGTCCCTGCGTCACCGAACGCGAGACGAGATAGATCATGTTGGGCCCGGGGGTGAGAACCATCCCGAGCGCGACCACCGTGATGCCGACGAAAGCGCTGACCGATGCCATGCCCGAATCCTGTCCGCCGCCCCTCCCGCGAGGGAACGGCCAATTCCACGAAATGGCCCCGAAACCCTCAGGCGTGCAGGGGCAGTCGCTTGGTCAGGGCGGTCACGCGGTTGCGGGGGCCGAACACCGCCAGCGCCACGTAGTCGACGTCGTCGGCGGGCGTCGCCGCCAGCGCGTCGAGGTAGTCGTCGTAGTCGCGGGCCCGGCGGGCCACCTCGTTGAAGCCGACCGTGATCAGGTCCTCATGGGCCCGCGCCCTGTCGTGCAACTCGCGCAGTCGCGGGGCGGGGGCGGTCAGCACCGGCACCGGATGCGGATCCAGCCCGGCGTGCGTCCGGCCCGAGGCGTCCCTGCCGTCCGCCCCGAGAGGGTGGGAAAGGCGCCTGGCCAGGCTCAGCCCCACCACCACCGCGGCGTTCACCGCCGACGCCGGTTCCAGCCCCTCGCGGACCACCAGCACCAGCCTCGTCGTCCCGGTCATGTCTCTCCCCTGTTCCCTCGTCGGCGGGCACGGTGCCCGAAATCGGGCACCGTGCCGGTGATACGCCAACGAAAGTAGTCATACAGGCGGCAAAAATGCTTCAGGAGCGAACGTATGACCGGAACCAATGCCAGGATCCCGACCATGGACGAACTTGATACGGAGATCATCCGCCTTCTCCAAACGGATGCCCGGCAGTCCAACCGGGAGCTGGCCCGCAGGCTCGGCATCGCTCCCTCGACCTGCCTGGAGCGTGTCCGCACGCTCACCCGGCGCGGGGTGATCCGGGGCTACCACGCCGACATCGACCACGCCGCGCTCAACCGGAGCGTGCAGGCCATGGTCTCGGTCCAGGTGCGTCCGCTGAGCCGCGCCGTCATCGAGACCTTCAAGGACTCCGTCAGCGCCCTGCCCGAGGTGCTGAGCGTCTTCGTGCTGGCCGGAGGCGACGACTTCCTGCTGCACGTCGCCGTACAGGACCTGGACCACCTGCACGCCTTCCTGCTGGACCAGCTCAGCCAGCGCCGTGAGATCTCCGGCTTCCGCACCTCGGTGATCTTCCAGCGGGTCCACAACACCGTGCTCACCCGGCTGCCCGACCCCGGGTGAGCCCCGTCTCCCGGCGAGGCCCGCGCCCCGGCTGAGCCCTCGCGGGTCCGGATGCGCCGTCCGCGGCGCCGGGCCTCAGGGACGCGCGGGCAGCGCGAGGGCCGCCACAGGACGGCCGCGCATGCCGAGCCGCTCGTAGACGGCGATCGCGGCGTGGTTGTCGGTGTCCACCATCAGCGCGACCCTGCCGTGCGCGGCGACCAGCGCGCCGAAGACGAAGGCGCACACCCGCCGCCCGTATCCCCGGCCGCGCCGGGCGGGGTCGGTGGCCACTCCCGCGACGAACCCGACCTCCGGACAGGACCAGGCGTCGGCGGCCGTGGCCACCAGCGTCCCGCCGGACGAGCGCACCCCCGCCCAGCGGCGGATCCCCTGAAGACCGGGGGCCGCCCACGCGGACGGGGCGGCCTCGGCCAGCAGGGCGGCGACCTCCCCGTCCGCGTCGCGCAGCCATCCGGCTTCCCCGTCGGCCTCCCGGGCGGTCTCCGCGGGCGGGGGCGGCCGGTCGGCGTCCATCCACTCGAAGGGCCGCACGGGGCCGGTTCCCGGGATCCGCCCGGCCAGCTCCGTTATCAGCGCCCGGTCGGACAGCAGCCGGTACGACGGCCCCAGGTCGGGGAGCAGCAGCCGCACCAGGGCGGCGACCTGGTCCGAGGGCCCGCGCACGGTCAGCCGGTCGCGGCGGTTGAGGTCGGGGCTCGCGACCGCGACCGCCTCTCCCAGCGCCCACGCCCGCACCCCGCCTCGCATTCCCTGCGCCGCCCACACGACCAGCGTGTCGTCATGGCAGGCGGCGGCCACGTCCTTGGCGAGGGTCAGCTCCATGCGCTCTCCGCGGGGATCCGGTGGGCGGTCGGGCTCAGTACGGCCGGGCTCAGTACGGCCTGCGCGGCCCTAAAGGATCGCGCCGGGGGCGTAGCCCGCGGCGGCCGGGTGGCGTGCGACGATCTCGTCGATCCGCGCCACGACCGCCTCCACCTGGCCGGCGGCGGCCCCGGTGAACGAGATCCGCTCCTCCAGCAGCTCCCGCAGTGCGGCGTGGTCGAGGGGGAAGCGCTCATCGGACGCCAGGCGTTCGACCAGCTCGTTGCCCGCGCCGCGCTCGCGCATCGCCAGCGCGGAGGCCACCGCGTACTCCTTGATCAGCTCGTGGGCGCTCTCCCTGCCCATCCCGGCCCGCACCGCGGCCATCAGCATCTTGGTGGTGGCCAGGAACGGCAGGTAACGGTCGAGTTCCGCGGCGATGACCGCGGGGAACGCGCCGAACTCCCCCAGCACCGTCAGCATCGTCTCCACGAGGCCGTCGAAGGCGAAGAACGCGTCCGGCAGGGCCACCCGCCGCACCACGGAACAGGAGACGTCGCCCTCGTTCCACTGGTCCCCGGCCAGCTCGCCCACCATGGAGGCGTAGCCGCGCAACACCACGGTCAGGCCGTTGACCCGCTCGCACGAGCGGGTGTTCATCTTGTGCGGCATCGCCGAGGAGCCGACCTGCCCCTCCGCGAAGCCCTCGGTGACCAGCTCGTGACCGGCCATCAGCCGGATGGTCTTGGCCAGCGAGGAGGGAGCGGCGGCCAGCTGCACCAGCGCGGTGACCACCTCGTAGTCCAGTGACCTGGGGTAGACCTGACCGACGCTGGTCAGCCGGTGCGCGAACCCCAGGTGCGCGGCGACCTGGTCCTCCAGCAGCGCCAGCTTCGCCTGGTCGCCGCCCAGGAGGTCCAGCATGTCCTGGGCCGTGCCCACCGGACCCTTGATCCCGCGCAGCGGGTAGCGGGCGATGAGCTCCTCCAGCCTGGCGAAGGCCACCAGCAGCTCGTCCGCCGCCGAGGCGAAGCGCTTGCCCAGGGTGGTCGACTGCGCGGCCACGTTGTGCGAACGGCCCGCCATGACCGTGCCCGAGTGCTCGGCGGCCAGTGCCCCGAGGCGCGCCAGCAGCGCCACGCACCGGTCGCGGACCAGGACGAGGCTGTCGCGGATCTGCAGCTGCTCGACGTTCTCCGTGAGGTCGCGCGACGTCATGCCCTTGTGCACGTGCTCGTGCCCGGCCAGCGCGTTGAACTCCTCGATGCGGGCCTTGACGTCGTGGCGGGTGACCCGCTCACGCTCGGCGATGGAGGCGAGGTCGACCTGCTCGACGACCTTCTCGTAGTCGGCGACGGCCTCCTCGGGCACCGCGACCCCCAGCTGCGCCTGGGCGGCCAGCACGGCCAGCCACAGGCGGCGCTCGGCCACCACCTTGTACTCGGGAGACCACAGGCGGGCCAGCTCCGCCGAGGCGTAGCGGGCGGCCAGGACGTTGGGGATGCGAGGCTTGGCAGTCACGTTGCCTCAGTCTATTGCGACCGGCCGCCATGGCCTGCCCGGGGGTCCGTCTCCCCGCGCGGGCGGGCGGCCGGGCGCCGTCCGCGAGCACCGGCCAGGACCGCGCGCCGCCTCGAAACCGGGAGACGGCGCGCGGTCGCCCTGTCAGCCGACCGGAGTCAGCCTGCCGTCGCCCTGGGGGTTGGGCTCGGCCTCGTGCCGGCCCGCCTTGGGCTTGCGGCGGAAGCGCTCCTTGGTCCGCTCGAGCATCACGTACAGCGTCGGCACCAGCACCAGCGTCAGGAGCGTCGACGACAGCAGGCCGCCGATGACCACGATCGCCAGCGGCTGGGAGATGAACCCTCCGGAACCCGTCAGGCCGAGCGCCATCGGGATCAGCGCGAAGATCGTCGCCACCGCGGTCATCAGGATCGGCCGCAGCCTCCTGCGTCCGCCCTCGATCACCGCCTCGATCACGTCGAAGCCCTGCTCCCGGTACTGGTTGATCAGGTCGATCAGCACGATGGCGTTGGTCACGACGATGCCGATCAGCATCAGCATGCCGATCAGCGCGGGCACGCCCAGCGGGGTGCCGGTGGCCAGCAGCAGCCCGATGGCGCCGGTCGCCGCGAACGGCACGGAGACCAGCAGCACCAGCGGCTGGGCGAAGCTGCGGAACGTCGCCACCATGATCATGAAGACGATCGCGATGGCGGCCAGCATCGCCAGCCCCAGCTGGCCGAACGCCTCGCTCTGGTCGGCGCTCACCCCGCCGATGGTGTACTTGGCCCCGTCGGGCAGCGTGAGCCCCTTCAGCTTGGCGGTCAGCGCCGTCGTGACGCCGCCCAGGTCGCTGGCGGTCGCGGTGCCGGAGACCGTCGCGCTGCGCTCCCCGTCGATCCGGGTCACCTGCGTCGGGCCGTCGACCTTGGAGACCTTGGCGACGTCCGACAGCTTGACCGTCCCGGTCGCGGTGGGCAGCTTCAGCCCGCCGATCGCGGCCACGTCCTCGGGGGCGTCGCCGCTGCGCAGGATCAGGTCGCTGGTCCGCCCCTCGATGGTGACCTGGCCGAGCGGCGCGCCCCGGAACCGCTGCGCCACGAACTGCCCGATCTGCTGCTCGGTCAGCCCCTTGGCCGCCGCCTTCCTCCGGTCGACCTCGACCTCGACGCGCTTGGCGCTGGCCTCCAGGTTGGAGGAGACGTCCCGCAGTCCGTCCAGCTCGGCCATCGCGCCGCGCACCGTCTCGGCCGCGCTCCGCAGCGTCGCGATGTCCGACGCCTGCACGATCACCTGGAGCTGGTTGGTCGAACCGCCGCCGGGACCTCCCTGGGAACCGCCTACGGTGATCTCACCGGCGTCCTTCAGCGCCTCGAAGCGCTTGCGCAGCGTGTTCTCCAGGGTGGGGGTGTCCGTCCCCTCCGCCACCGTCACCGAGTAGGAGGCGTGGTCTCCGCCTCCGCCGCCGGAGGCCGCGCCCATGAACCCGCCGCTCGAGCCCACGTTGACCTGGTAGGACTTCACGTCCTTGATCGAGCTCAGCACCTGCTCGACCTGCTTGACCGCCGCGTCCGTCGTGGCCAGCTCCGTGCCCGGGGGCATCTTCTGGCTCAGGGAGACGGTGTCCTGGCCCGAGGAGTCGAGGAAGTTGGTCTCCAGGCGTCCGGCCAGGCCCATCGTCCCCACGAAGACCACGATGCCGACCAGGACCGTGATCAGCCGCCGCTTGGTCGCGAAACGCAGCACCGGCAGGTAGATCCGCTGCAACGGGCTGCGCAGCTCCTTGGCCTCAGCCTTCTCCCGCACCACGCGGGCCTCCTCGGGGCTGAGCACCGGCGCCTTCAGGAACCAGTACGCCAGCACCGGGATCACCGTCAGCGAGACCAGCAGCGACGCCAGCAGCGCCACCGTCACGGTGATGGCGAACGGCGCGAACAGCTGGCCGACCATCCCGCCGACCACCGCGATCGGCAGGAAGACCGCCACGGTCGTCAGCGTCGAGGCGGTGACCGCGCCGCTCACCTCGCGCACGCCCGCCAGCACGGCGTCCCGCTTGGCCTCGCCGTACCCGAGGTGCCGCTTGATGTTCTCCAGGACCACGATCGAGTCGTCGACGACGCGGCCGACCGCGATGGTCAGCGCGCCCAGGGTCAGCAGGTTCAGCGAGTAGTCGCCGAGCCACAGCGCGATCAGGGCGATGACCACCGACAGCGGGATGGACATCGCCGTCACCAGGGTGGAGCGCACCGACAGCAGGAAGATCAGGATGACCAGCACCGCGAAGGCCAGGCCGAGCAGGCCCTCGGTGGTCAGGTCCTCGATGGAGCGCTCGACGTACGGCGCCTGGTCGAAGATCACCGTCATCTCGGCGGAGCCGCCGACCGCCTTCTCCATCTCCGGCAGCTTCTCGCGCACCGCGTGGGAGATCGCCACCGCGTTGCCGTCGGGCGTCATGGTCACCGAGACGCCCAGGCTCGGCTTGCCGTTGGTGCGCGTCAGCGAAGTCCTCTCCGCCAGCGACCGCTCGATCTCCGCGACGTCGCCCAGCTTGACGGGCTTGGGGGGCTTGGGGGTCACCGGAGGCGCCGCCGCCTGCTGGGCGCCCCTGGCGCCCATGGCCCCCTGTGCCGCGGCGGCCGCGCGCCCCTGCTGCGGCGCCCCCTGCTGCGGGGCCTGGACGGGGGCGGCGGGCGTCATGTACAGGTTCTCGAGGTCCTCGATCGAGGCGATCCGGCTGCCGATCTGGACCGTCAGCGACACCTTGTCCTCGGTCAGGCTGCCGGCCGGAATCGGCTGGCCGTTGGCGCGCAGCACGTCGGCCACCGCCGTCGGCGCGAGGCCCCGCTTGGCGAGCTCCTTGCTGTCCGGGGTGATCACCACGGTCTCGTCCCGCGTGCCGGTCACCGTGGCCTCGCGCACGCCGTCGACGCCCTGCAACTGCGGCACCACGACCCGCCGGAGCTTGTCGGCCGTGGCGCGCTCGTCACCGCCCGCGGCCACCGCCAGCACCATCACCGGGATGTCGTCGGTGCCGCCCGCCAGAACCTGGGGGTCGACCCCGTCCGGCAGCTGGGACTCGATCCGCGAGATCGCCTGCTGCATCTTGCCGACCGAGGCGTCGATGTCGGTGCCGTACTCGAACGCCACCTGGACCTGCGACATCCCCTCCCTAGAGGTGGAGGTCACCTCGGTGACCCCCTCGATGCCCTGGAAGCTGTCCTCGATCGGCTTGGTGACCTGTTCCTCGACGATCTCGGGAGAGGCCCCCAGATAGGGGGCGACCACGAAGGCCCCCGGGAACGAAAGAGAGGGCAGCAACTGTTGTTTGAGCGAGGGGATCGCGAAGGCGCCGAACGCGCTCAACACGACCGCGATCATGATGACGAGGCTGCGGTTGGCGAGACTCAACCTGGCCAGGGCGGTCATGGGGGCGGACTCCTAAAAGGGGAATGTCACGATAAGTTTGCCCCACACTAACACTTCGCCTTGCACGAATATTTAACGTTTGTTGGCAATCCTGATAACCTTCTCAGGAAGCGAGAGGTGAGTGTGGACGACGAACGCGACCGGCTGATCAACCGGATCAGTGAGCTGCAGCGGGACCTGGGACGGTTCCTCGCCGAACGTCGAGCCCCTTCTCCCCTGTTCGACTCCAACCTCACGATGCGCCAGCTCAAGGTCGTGATGATCCTGTCCTACCAGGACTCCGCCTCGGGCCAGGATCTCGCCCACCATCTCGGCGTCGGCCTCGGCACCGTGACCGGCATCGTCGACCGGCTCGTCGGCCACGGCCTCGTCACCCGCCGCGAGGACCCCAACGACCGCCGCGTCCGCCGCGTCGAACTGACCTCCGGGGGCCGCACCCTCGTCGAACGGATCGCCGACGCGGGCCTCGCCGACTTCCGTCACCTTCTCGGATGCCTCGACACGCAGACCCTCCACGACCTGCTGTCCGTCATGAACAGGATCGAGGCCGCGACCACCGCCCTCCATCCGCGAGGCTCCTCATAGAAAAGATGGGATGATAGGTTCTACGGGTATGCCATCCGCGTACCTCGACAGCCTCTTCTCCCTCACCGGGCGCGTCGCCCTCGTCACCGGCGGCAGCTCCGGCATCGGATACGCCATCGCCGAGGCCCTCGGCCGCGCGGGCGCCCGCGTCGTCGTCGTCGCCCGCCGCAGGCCCGAACTGGCCCAGGCCGTCGAGCGCCTCCGCGCCCACGGCGTGCGCGCGGACTCCGTCAGCGCCGACCTCGCCGACCGCGCCGACGTCGCCCGCGTCTGCGAGGAGGCCCCCGCCTTCTTCGGCGACGTCGACATCCTCGTCAACGACGCCGCGAACAACATCCGGCGTCCCATGGACCGGCTCACCGTCGACGACTACGAGCAGACCATGGCGGTCAACATCACCGCCCCCTACCTCCTCGGCCAGCACTTCGGTCCCCGCATGGCCGAGCGCGGCTGGGGCCGCATCATCAACATCGGCTCCCAGCAGTCCATCAGCGCCTTCGGCGACAGCGGCGCGTACGGCGTCTCCAAAGCCGCGATCACCGGGCTGACCCGCTCCCAGGCGGAGGCGTGGTCCGCCCGGGGCGTCTGCAGCAACACCGTCGTCCCCGGCTTCGTGCTGACGCCTCTCACCGAACCGGCACAGGCCGTCCCCGGGCGCGTCGAGGCCCTCGCCGCCCGCTCCATGACCGGGCGCAACGGCCTGCCCGCGGACTTCGCGGGCATCGCCGTACTGCTCGCCGGCCAGGCGGGCGCCTACCTCACCGGTCAGACGGTCTGCGTCGACGGAGGCTTCTCGGTGCACTGAGAGGCCCTGAAAGGCACCGAGAGGCACTGAGAGGCGCGGGAGGGGCACGGAAGACGTACGTGGTTGAATGTCACACAGACCCGGGGGTGCCATGAGTGACGCCGCGAGCCTGCAAGCCGTCAACGCCCGCCGAGCCGTGTCCTTCTTCTTCGTGCTGCTCGGCACCGTCTCAGGCGCCTGGGCCGCCCGCATCCCCGCGGTGAAGAACGACCTCGGTCTCAGCAACGGCCAGCTCAGCTTCGGCCTGCTCGCCCTCACCGGCGGGCTCGTCGTCGGCATGCGCTTCGCGGGACGCCTCACCGACCGTCTCGGCAGCGCGCGCGTCCTCACCCCGGCCGCCGTCGCCACCTGCCTGGCCGTCATCCCGCCCGGCTACGCGCCGACGCTGCCCCTGCTCGTCGCCGTCCTGTTCCTGTACGGCCTCGTCAACGCCTCCCTCGACGTGGCCATGAACGCCCACGGCGTCGAGGTCGAACGCGTGTACGGCCGCCCTCTCATGTCCTCCTTCCACGGCATGTACAGCGTCGGCGGCCTCGTCGGCGCGGGCGTCGGCGGCCTGTTCGCCTGGCTCGGCCTCGGGGCGGGCCCCACCCTGGCGACGACGGGGATCACCCTGGCTCTCGCCTCCCTCCTCGCCGGACGCCACCTGCTTCCCCTGCCCCCGCGGGCCGCGGACGCCCCGCGTCCGGCCGCCCGCGCGCGCTGGTCCGGCTGGATCGTGCTGATCGGCGTCGTCGCCTTCGCCGGGCTCGTCGGGGAGGGCGCCGCCGTCGACTGGACCGCCGTCTACCTCTTCGAGGACCTCGGCGCGCCGCAGGGTGTCGCCGCCCTCGGCTTCGCCGTCTTCTCCCTGGCCATGACCGCGGGCCGTTTCGCCGGAGACCACCTCGTCCGGCGACTGGGCCCCGTCCGCCTGGTCCGCTGTTCCGGCCTCCTCGCCACCGCCGGCCTGGCCACCGCGCTGCTCGTCGGCCGGGTTCCCGTGGCCATCGCCGGTTTCGCCCTGTTCGGGCTGGGTCTGGCCACGATCGTCCCTCAGGTCTTCTCCGCCGCGGGCAACCACGACCCCGCCCGCGCCGGGGAGTCCATCGCCCAGGTCGCGACCGTCGGCTACACGGGGCTCGTCGCGGGCCCCGCCATCATCGGCGGAGCGGCCGAGGTCGTCGGCCTGCCCGCCGCGCTGGGCATCCCCGTGCTGCTCGCGGCGTTCATGACCGTCTCCGCCGGAGCGCTGCGCCCGCCCCGGTGACCTCCGTCCGGGCGGTGTCAGGCGGTGTCAGGGGGGCAGCCGCCTGCCGGTGACGGCGGAGAAGAGCCGTTCCTTGCCCTGCGCGATCCGCAGCCTGACCCGGTCGCCCTTGGCAGGCGGGGCGTTGGGGTCGACGCGGGCGATGACGGTCTGGTCGAGGAGCGCGGGATGGGCCGCGTCGGCGTACTGGCCGTAGAGGAAGGCGTCGGAGCCGAGTTCCTCCACGACGGTCACGGTGACCGGGAAGGTCCTGTGCTCGGCGTCGGCGTCGGTCTCGGCGATCACGTCGACGGCCTCGGGCCTGAAGCCCAGGACGAGACGGTCGCCGCCCTCCTTCCTGAGCGCCTCGAGCGTCTCACGGCTCAGCCGTATCCGCGTCCCGCCGAGAACGGCCTCCTCCCCCTCGACGCGGAACTCGGCCAGGTTCATCGAGGGCGAGCCGATGAAGCCCGCGACGAAGACGTTGGCCGGGTGCTGGTAGAGGCGCAGCGGGGTGTCGACCTGCTGGAGGAGCCCGTCCTTGAGGACGGCGACCCTGTCGCCCATCGTCATGGCCTCCACCTGGTCGTGGGTGACGTAGACCGTCGTCACCCCGAGCCTGCGCTGCAGGGCGGCGATCTGGGTGCGGGTCTGCACGCGCAGCTTGGCGTCCAGGTTGGACAGCGGCTCGTCCATGAGGAACACCTGCGGTTCGCGCACGATCGCCCGTCCCATGGCCACGCGCTGCCGCTGCCCGCCGGAGAGCTCCTTGGGCCTGCGGTCGAGGTACTCCTCCAGGTCGAGCAGCCGGGCGGCGTCGCGGACCCTGCGGTCGCGCTCCTGTTTCGGCGCCTTCATCACCCGCAGGGCGAAGCCCATGTTGTCCGCCACCGACATGTGCGGGTAGAGCGCGTAGTTCTGGAAGACCATCGCGATGTCCCGGTCACGCGGCGGCAGATGGGTGACGTCACGCTCGCCGATGGTGATGCGGCCGCCGTCCACCCTTTCGAGTCCGGCGAGCATGCGCAGGGAGGTGGACTTCCCGCAGCCGGAGGGGCCGACGAGGACCAGGAACTCACCGTCGGAGATGTCGAGGTCGAGGGCGTCGACCGCGGGCCGCTCGGTTCCCGGGTAGACGCGCGTCGCCTCCTCGTAGAGGACCTTGGCCATTGCCGTGTCTCCTTCCGTGTCTCCTCTGGGTCTCCTTGGAGGTCATTCCCGTGGCCGGACCACCGCCTTGACCAGCCCGGGGTCGCGGGCGCCCGAGGTGAGCGCCCGCTCCACCTCGGCCAGGCCGTAGTGGCCTGTGACCAGGGCGTCCAGCCGGACGCGTCCCGAGGAGGCCAGGGCGATGGCCGCGGGCCAGGTGTTGGCGTAGCGGAAGGTGCCCGTCACCTCCAGCTCACGCGTCTGGACATGGGACAGCGGCAGCGGGACCTCGTCCGCGCCCATGCCGACGAGGACGACCCGCCCGGCCCGCCCCACCTGCCTGACGGCCTCCCCCGTCGCGGCGGGGTGCCCCGAGCACTCGAGCAGCACGTCGGGGTCGAAGGCGGTGTCCGCCAGGCGGTTCTCCGCCACGTCGAGGGCGACGCTCGCCCCCAGGTCGCGGGCCAGCGCGAGCCGTACGGGATTGACATCGGTGATCATGACGTCGGTCGCGCCGAAGGCCAGCGCCGCCTGCAGGCAGAGCAGCCCGACCGGGCCCGCGCCGGTGACGAGCACCCGGGCGCCGGGTCCGACCCGCGCCTTCTCACAGGCCCACACGGCCACGGACAGCGGCTCGATCAGGGCGGCGGCGTCGTCGGACATGGCGTCGGGAACGGGGTGGGCGAACTCCTCACGCACCGCGACGTACTCGCAGAAGGCCCCGTCGATCGGAGGGGTGCCGAAGAAGCGCATCCGCGGGCAGAGGTTGTAGCGCCCCGCCCGGCACTGCGGGCAGGTGAAGTCGGGCACCCCCGGTTCGAGCGAGACCCGCGTTCCCCCGCGGTGCCGTCCCGCCTCGGCCCCGGCGGCGACCACGGTCCCCGAAGGCTCGTGGCCGAGCACCAGCGGGGACTCGACCACGAAGTCGCCGATCCTCCCGTGCTCGTAGTAGTGCACGTCGGAGCCGCACGTGCCGACGGACGCGACCTGGACCAGCACCTCCCTGGGGCCCGGCTCGGGTCTGGGCCGCTCCTCCAGCGTGATCTTCCCCACGCCGTGCAGTACGGCCGCGCGCATGGCAGGTCCGGTCATGGCGCCCCTACTCTCCGGTGACGGCGCCGAGGGTGAGGCCGGTGACCAGCCAGCGGCGCACGGCGAGACCGGCGAGCATCATCGGCACGACCACGATCGTGCCGATCGCGGTGAGCTGCCCCCAGTCGATGCCCGTCTGGGTGACCAGCTGGGAGGCGGCGATGGGCAGCGTCTGGGAGTTCGGCCCCGAGAAGACGACGGCGAAGGCGTAGTCGTTCCAGGCGAAGACGAGGCACAGCACGAAGGTGGTGACCAGCCCCGACTTGGTCAGCGGGAGGATCACCGTGCGGAAGGCCTGCCAGCGGGTGCAGCCCGCGACGAGCGCGGACTCCTCCAGGGAGGGGGGCACCTCGGCGAAGAAGGCGCTCATCAGCCAGATGGCGAAGGGCAGGTTGAAGGTCAGGTAGGCCAGCACCAGACCGGGAATGGAGTCGATCAGGCCGAGCCCGCGGAAGATGAGGAACAGCGGGACCACGATCGCCGCGATGGGCGCCATGCGTGTCGAGATGATCCAGAAGGCCAGGTGCTTCTTGCCGCGCATCCTGGTCCGGGCCAGGCCGTAGCCGGCGAGCGCGCCCAGGAAGAGCGCGAGCAGCGCGGAGATCCCGGCGGCGAGCACGCTGTGCCAGATGTAGGGCCCGAGGTTGTTCGGCCCGCTGAACAGGTTGCGGTAGTTGTCCAGGGTCGGCGCGAACAGGACCTGCGGCGTGGCCGCGGTGACGTCCGAGCGGTTCTTGAACGACGACAGCAGCATCCACACCAGGGGAATCAGCGTCCAGAGCATGGCGACGGCCAGCAGGATCGCCACCGTCCACCGGGAGCGCTTGCTGCTGGCCTCCAGCGGGGACTGCGGCACTCCCGGCGGGGCGGCGGTGACCGCCCGCCCGTTTCCCCGCACGGCCTGGTCGGCGGTGGTCCGCTGGTGCGCGGACGACGGTGGAGTCATGGAGGTGCTCATCGGGTCAACCCCCTGGTGTCCAGAAGCCTGACGAAGGTACGGGCGATGAAGATCGAGAAGGCCAGCATCGCCAGACCGATGGCGGCGGCGTACCCGAAGTCGAAGAAGCGGAACGCCGTCTCGTACAGCCGGATGGGAACGATCTTGGTCGCGTCCGCGGGGCCGCCGTTCGTGGTGACCCAGATGATGTCGAAGTAGCGGATGGCGTCCATCGAACGGATGAGCAGCGCGACGAGCAGCACGTTGGAGATCGCCGGGAAGATGATGTACCGGAACGTCATCCAGGCCGGTGCGCCGTCGACCGCGGCCGCCTCGCGCACCGACTGCGGCACGCTCGACAGGCCCGCCAGGGTGATCAGGGCGATCAGCGGGGTCCACTCCCACACGTCCATCAGCACGACGGCGGCGAAGGCGCTGGTCGGGCTGCCCAGGATGTCGCCGGTGTAGCCGAGGGAGCGCAGCACCCAGGCGTACAGGCCGAAGGTGGAGTCGGTGAGGTAACGGCCCAGCAGGCCGACGATCACCGGCGCGGCGAACATCGGCAGCAGCAGGAGGCTGAGCAGGATGTTGCGGCCGCGCAGCACCCGGTACAGGCACAGGGCGATGCCCACCCCCAGGACCATCTCCAGCCCGACGGTCAGCACGAAGTAGACGACCGTGCGCAACCATGACATCCACATGTCGGCGTCGGTGAGGAAGCGCACCCAGTTGGCGAGGCCCACCGCGTCGAGCCGCACCCCGCCCAGCAGCCGGACCCGTGAGAAGCTCATCGCGATCAACGCGAAGAAGGGCACGATCGACAGCGCGGCCAGCAGGATCAGGCCGGGTGTCATCATCCTGCCCTCGAAGCCGTACCTCGGCTCCCTGGGGGCGAGACTCTCCGGGCCCGCGGGTCTGCGGAGCACCGGTGAGGAATCCGCGACGTGCGTCATCTAGGCCACCCACCCTCGTGCCACGATCCGGTCCACCCGCTCCTTCATCGAGCGCATCGCCTCCTCGGGCGAGACCCGCTCGGTGAGCATCCGGGACAGCTGGGTGAAGATCGCGGTGTTGCACTCGTTCCACATCGGGATCTTGGGGCGGAGCCCGATCTTGTCAGGTTGCCAGGCCTGCCGCACCGCGGCGGCGGTGAGCATGTTGGGCATCGTCGAGGGCCGCTTCTCGGCCGCGCGGACCTCCGGCAGTTCGTACACCGAGGTGCGCGTGGGCGTGCCCCCGCCCGCCTTGCTCTTGAGGTTGGTCAGCTGCGTCTGCGGCGAGGTCGCCCAGACGAGGAACAGCCAGGCCGCGCCGCGCTCGTGGGACAGCGTGTTCGCGCTGATCCCCACCCCCGTGCCGCCGTACATGTTGGCCGTGCCCGCGGGCCCCTTCGGCAGCGGCGCGTAGTCGACCTTGCCGGGCAGCACCTGCTCGTTGCTGGCCGCGAACTCGTGCCAGTTCGGGCACATCGCGAGCCTGCCCCCGCGGAACGCCGCACCGACGCCGTCCCAGTCCCACGTCGTGGAGCCGGGGTCGGCGATGGCGAGCAGCCGCTGGTAGAACTCGGCGCCGGCGATCGCGGCCGCGGAGTCGAGCCTGCTCGGCCCGGGATCCCGTGACCCCATCCGCCCGACCTGCCGGCCGTTGTCGAAGTAGTCGCCGCCGTACGACCAGAGCACGTTGCTGAAGTCGTTCATCAGGGAGTCGTGCTGACGCGCCTGGTGCCCGGTGCCGTACAGGACGTCCGCCTTGGCGTTCTTGTTGAACCACTGGGCGATCCCGTAGTACTCCTCCCAGGTTCTGTCACCGCCCGGGGTCGGGTCGAACCCGAGGTCGTTCGCCATGCGGTCGCGGTATTTGTCGAACAGGTCGCGCCGGTACTGCCAGATCATCGTCGGCGCGTCGTACGGCAGGGCGTAGATCGGCCCCGGCTCGACGAACCGGCCCGCGGCGTCCAGCTGGGTGGGGATGAAGTCCCCGACGCCGCCGGGCAGATCGGGCAGGTTCCGATCGGCCTGCAGTGTGCGCAGGTCCACCAGCCCCCGCTGGTAGGGGGCGAGCACCTGGTAGGGGTCGGCGTAGATCACCTGGTACTGCGCCCGCCCCGAGGCCAGGTCCAGGGCGACCCGCTGGACCAGCGCGGTCAGCTCGAGCGTCACGATGTTGACGTTGATCCCCGTCAGGTCGGTGAACGGGCTCAGGTCAGCGGCGATGGCCGCGGTGGGGGCGGTGTTCTCCGAGATGAAGTTCAGGGTGGCGCCCCTGAACTGGCGCCACTGGTCGACGCCGACGGTTTGCGGCGCGTCGCCCCGTGACGCGCAGGAGCTCAGGCCCGCGGTCAGGGTCAACGACGCCCCCGTGGCCAGCGCTCCGCGAAGGAAGTCGCGCCTGCTCGGCTGGGATGAATGGCAGTCCACTGTCCACTGCACCTCCTGACATCGCAGGTAAGGGCAACGAAAACAGATTTATCTCGCAGAAATAACAATGTAAACGTATATGTGATATTTTCTATAAAAAAATACGAAGTTTTGGCTTTATTCGGCGAGTGAAAATCACCGGCTCACGGACGTTCCCGCACGAGTTCCCGCACCGTCGCGAGAGCGCCGTCGGCGTGCAGCGACCCGAGCGCGCGGAGGTACGGCGCGACGAACCGCCCGTCGTCGGCGAGGTCTCCGAAGAGGTCCCGGTTCTCGACGAACGCCGTCGGACGTTCGCGCTGCGCCTTCGCCGCGGCCGTCAACCGGTCCTTCAGCCGGTCGACGATCTCGATCGGCTCCCCCGCCTCGTCGGTCCCCTCGGCGTAGCGCGCCCAGCTGGCCACCACGGCGGCCGCCCGGGTGACCTCGCCCCCCTGGGCCAGCCGCTCGCGCACGACGGGAAGCACCCATTTGGGGATCCGGTCCGACGACTCGGCGCACAGCCTCGCGAGCGTGTCGCGCACCTCGGGGTTGGAGAACCGCTCGACGAGGGTTCGCTTGTAGACGTCCAGGTCGATGCCCGGCACCGGCATGAGGGTCGGCGTGGCCTCGACGTCCATGTAGTCGAGGAGGAAGGCCGCGATCGCGGGGTCGGACGCCGCCTCGTGCGCGTAGCGGTACCCGCCGAGGTAGCCGAAGTAGCACAGCGCCTGGTGACCCGCGTTCAGCAGGCGCAGCTTCATCAGCTCGTACGGCTCCACGTCCGCCACGACCTGCACCCCCGCCTCCTCGAAGGGCGGGCGTCCCGCGGGGAAGCCCTCCTCGAGCACCCACTGGGTGAACGGCTCGCAGACGACCGGCCAGGCGTCCTCGACGCCGAACCGCTCGGCCACGGCCTGGCGGTCCTGGTCGGTGGTGACGGGGGTGATGCGGTCGACCATGGAGTTGGGGAAGGCGACGGCGTCCTCCATCCAGGCGGCGAGATCGGGGTCGGCGAGCCTGGCGAACGCCGTGAAGGCGCGGCGCGCGACGTCCCCGTTCCCCTGGATGTTGTCGCAGGACATGACGGTGAACGGGGCGACCCCCCTGGCGCGCCTGCGGCGCAGCGCCTCGGCGACGAACCCGAAGACCGTGGCCGGGACCGCGCCCCGCGCCAGGTCGGCGCGGACGCCGGGGTCGTCGGCGTCGAACTCCCCGGTGACGGGGTGGATGGCGTAGCCGCCCTCGGTCACCGTGAGCGACACGATCCGCACCCCCGGGTCCGCCATCCTCTCGAGGACCGCCTCCGGGTCGTCCGGGGCGAAGAGGTACTCGACGATCGACCCGATGACGCGGGCCTCACGTGTGCCGTCCGGGTGCTTCAGCACGAGCGTGTAGAGCCCGTCCTGGGCGGCCAGCGCGTCCCGCATCCGCGCGTCGCCGGGCAGCAGCCCCACACCGCAGATCGCCCAGTCGTGCGCCAGGCCGTCGTTCATCAGCCGGTCGACGTACATCGCCTGGTGCGCGCGGTGGAACCCGCCCACCCCGAAGTGGACGATGCCGACCGTGAGCTTCGAGCGGTCGTAGGAGGGGGCCGCGACCTCCACGGGAAGGGCTCCTGCTGTTTCCTGCGTCAGCGCGATCACGTCACCGGTCTCCTCCCCAGAGGCGTTCCCGCTTCGTCTCTACGCCCAGCATGACCGGCTCCGGCAGTTCCGGAGACCCAAAGTTTCGGCACGGCATCCCCTTCCCCCGGTAAGCCCCCCTCCACGGCCCGGGTGCGAAGGGCGTCAGCGGTGGCCCAGCACGTTGACCACCCGGCCGCCGGGGTCGCGCACGAAGAACCGGCGCACGCCCCACTCCTCGTCCCGCGGAGGGAACACGATCTCCGCGCCACCGTCCCGCATGACCGCGTAGGCCGCGTCCACGTCGTCCACCTCGACGCTCAGGTCAGGGGTGACCGGCGCGGTCCTGTCGGCGGCCATGAAGCTGATCTGCGCCGCCGGAGCGGACGGCGAGGCGAGCGTCATGATCCAGCCGTGGTTCATGACCTCCTCGAAGCCCAGCAGGCCGTAGAAGTCCCGGCTCTCCCGCACGGCCTCGGACCGGACGTTGGGCACGACGCGGCGAACAGTCATCGACACCTCCGAGTGAGAACAGACGTCGCTCCCGGGCTCCCCGGGAGCGCCACGGCGCACCGGCCGCCGTGAACACCCTCCTGACAGGCGTCAGCCCCTGCGCGGATGTCCCCGGTAGGTGCCGAAGGACCACCGGTTGCCCTCGGGGTCGCGCACGACGAAGTCGCGTGAGCCGTAGTCGGTGTCGTACGGCTCGCGGACCGGACGCGCCCCCGCGGCGACCGCTCTGGCGAAGACCTCGTCGGGGGCGTCGGTCACGACGTAGGCCCCGAACGTGCCGGGGCTCAGCGGCCACGCGTCGTCCTCGGAGTCGCGCACGCCGCCGAGCATGACGCCTCCGCCCTGCGGCCATGACAGCTCCGCGTGGTCGACCCGGTCGCCGTCGCCGTGGACCACGGTCTCCTCGAAGCCGAAGGCCTCGACGAGAAAACGGATCAGGCCGCGGGCGTCGTGGGCGCGCAGGGCGGGCCAGACCTGGGGTGATGGTGTGTTGTCCGTCATGCCTGCGAGTCTTCCGCCAGGACGGCGGCCATGGCTTGGACGTTTCGGAACTCCTCGGCCAGCCAGCGGCTCGGCGGGCATCCGGCGAGCGCGCCGAACTCCCTGGCCAGGTGCGCCTGGTCGTAGTAGCCGCACCTGGCGGCCAGCTCCGCCAGGGTGAGGCCGCCCCCTGAGGCGGCCGACCGCTGCAGCAGCCGCCGCGCCCGGTCGAAGCGCACCACCCGCGCCGTCTCCTTCGGGCGCAGGCCGATCTCGGCCGTGAACCTCCGGCTCAGGTAACGGCCGCTCCAGCCGACCTCGCGGGCCAGCTCGGACACAGGCATGACGCCTCCGGTCGCCAGCAGGCGCTCCCAGACCCACGCCACCTCGGCGGGCACCGCGGACTCCGCGCGGAGGCGTTCCAGCAGCACGGCGTCGAGCGCGGCGAACCGCCCGGCCCAGCCTCCGCCCTCGAGCACGCGCCCGCGCAGACGCTCGGCCAGCGGCCCGGCCACGTCCGCCAGGTGCAGGTCGGCCCCGGCGAGCTCCCCGGCGGGCAGGCCGAGCAGGGCCCGCGCGCCCAGCGGGGTCAGCGCGAGCTGGACACCGGACTGGGACCCGTCATGGGTGATCAGCGCGGGTGTGGTGTGCAGTCCGCCGACGAGCGCGTCGTAGCGGACCGGGCCCGGCCGCCCGTCGGAGCGCACGGCGAGGACGAGCGGGTCGTCGAGGGTGACGATCAGCGTGAGGTACGGCGAGGGCAGTCCGCGGTGGCGGCCCGGCGGCATCCCCGTCTCACGGTAACCGGTGTACCGGACGACGAACGGCCGCAGCTCGGGCGGCGGCTTCCGGACGACGGACTCGGCCGTGGAGCCGTCCGGGGCGTTCTCGGCCATTCGGCGCTCCCTCCCGGCGAGCCTTCTTCACGCGGATCAGGCGAGGAAACCGAGGATGAGGGCGGTGATCTCCTCAGGCCGCTCCATGCCGGGCAGGTGCCCCGCCCAGGGCAGTTCGACCGGCGTCGCAGAAGGCAGCGCGGCCGCCAGGTGACGAGCCGACGCCCGGAAGTAGGGCAGGTCGTGCGCCCCGCTCACCACCAGCGCCGGCGCCGTCACCACCGCCAGGTCGATCTCCTGCTCCAGCTGCGACGGCTCGGGGTCGGCGGCGAGCTGCGCCTCGAAGGCGTGACGCTGCATCTCCCCCAGCCGGGCGCGGGTCGTCTCGTCCGCCTCGGGACCGAGCCAGGTCCGGACGTTCAGCCCGACCGCCGCCTCGACCTCCCCCGCCTCCAGCAGCCGGTCCTCCTCGGCCCCGAACTCCTCCAGGTCGGGGGTGGCCTCGAGCCCGCAGCCCGCGTTGAGCAGCACCAGCCGGGTGACCAGGCCGGGGTGGGCGGTCGCCAGCTCCAGCGCCACGCGCCCGCCGTAGGAGGAGCCGACCAGGGCGACCTGGCTCAGGTCGAGGGCGGCGAGCAGTTCGGCGACGTCGCCGGGATCGGAGTACGGCTTCTCCGCGGCGTACGGCGTTCGGCCGTATCCCCGCAGGTCAGGACGGATCACCCGGAAGCGAGCCGTCAGAGCCTCCCACTGCGGGTCCCACATCCGCGAGTCGGCGGCGCTGGAGTGCAGCAGCACCACCGGGCTTCCCGTGCCCTCGTCGTCGAACACCAGCGTCATCGGGCCTCCACCGCCAGTCGCAGACCGAAACCGATCAACAGCACGCCGGAGACCGCCTCCAGGCGGCGGCGCACGACCGCCCTGTTGAAGATCAACTTAGCGCGCGCCACCATCCAGACGAACACGGCGTACCAGACGATGTCCACGAGCACCCAGACCACCGCCAGCAGGGTCAGCGTCAGCGGCACGTTCGCTCCGCCGGGAACGAACTGCGGCAGGAACGACATCGCGAACACGGCCGCCTTCGGGTTGGCCAGGCAGGTGCTGAATCCCAGCAGGTAGGACCGGCGCCGTCCGCCGCGCTCCTCCCCCGGCCCGCCGCCCGTCTCCTGCCCGGCGACGGCCGCGGCCCTCCCTCCGCCCGGTCCCGCGTCGCCCCCTCCGGAGCCGTCCCGTTCCGGGCTGTCCCGTCCCGTCCGCCAGGCGTTCCTGAGCGACTGGACCCCCATGAAGACCAGGAAGGCCGCGCCCGCGACCCGCATGACGTCGTAGGCCACCTCGGAGGCCAGGACGAGCGCCGACAGGCCGAACGCGGCGGCGAGCCCCCACAGCAGGATGCCCGTCTCGTTGCCCAGCGTCGCGGCCATGCCCGAACCGCGCCCCTCGCGCAGGGTCTGCCGCAGGATCACCGCGGTGCTGGCCCCCGGGATCATGGCGATCAGGAAGCAGGAGCCGACGAAGGCGAGAAGGAACATGTCGTCATCGTGCCCGGGTGGCTCCGGCCCCCGCAATCGGTTAACCCGGCGCGCCGCCCGCCTTCACCGGACGAATCAGACCACGAGGAGACGCGAGGGGATCCGTGCGGCGGGCGGAGAGCGCCGACTCGCTGGTGGACCTGTTCATCCGGCTCATGCTGATTCGGCTGCGCGGCCGGTCTCGTTCAGCGCACTGGCCAGCTCTCGGCGTGAGCTCACGCCGAGCTTCATGAACACCTTGCGCAGGTGCCATTCGACGGTCCGCGGGCTGAGGAACAACTGGGCGCCGATCTCGGGATTGCTGCGCCCGGCTACGGCAAGCAGCGCGATCTCCGCCTCCTGGGCGGTCAGCTCGTCGAACGCGTCGACCCTGCGCCGCCGCACCCGTTCCCCGGCGGCGGCCAGTTCCCGGCGGGCTCGCTCGGCGAACGCGTCCATGCGGATCTCACCGAACATCTCGAGTGCGAGCCGCAGGTGATCCCGCGCGGCCACACGGCGGTTGGCGCGCCGCAGCCACTCGCCGTAGAGCAGGTGCGCACGGGCCAGTTCTGGGCGCACCCGCGTCGGCGACAGCCTTTCTATCGCCTCGCGGTACAGGCGATCGGCGGCCGCTCCGTCGCTCAGCAGCGCGCGCAGGCGCGCTTCGACGCCGAGTCCCCAGTCGGTGCCCGCAGCGGCGGTGCCCTCGGCGAGCCGCTCAAGGGCGGCGCGTGCCGCCTCCGGACGGCCGGCCCTGGCGGCCGCCTCGACCAGCTCGATCGTGGTCCAGTCGGAAACGAACAGCTCAGGCGCGTCGTCGCCGCCCTGCTGGGCCGCTGTCAGCGCCTCCTCGTACCGGCCAAGGCCGTTGCAGAGAATCGCGGTGGCCCACCGGGCGTACTGCACCGCGCACCCCTGCCCGGCGGCCGTGGCTTCCGGGATCGTCGCGTTGATCAGCCTGCGGGCCTCGGCTTCGCGCCCCCGCAGACCCGCGAGCATGATCCCTCCGTACGAGACGACCTGTGACCCCGTCGCCTGAGTGACCGCACCGGCTTCGGCGGTCAGCAGGGCCGCACCCCTGAGATCCCCGCCCAGGCAGAGAGCCTGGGCCAGGACGTCGAGGGCGACGGGCAGCACGCTGAGCGCACCCGATTCGCGAGCGACCCGGACCTGGTGAGTCAGGGGGGTGACCCAGGCCTCGTAATCCCACACCATCACGGCCGCCGCGGTGGAGCGAACCACCTCCTGGATCGTGGCCGCGCTCCCGTCGCCGAAGCTGTCCGCCGCGCGCCGAAGGAGCGGCGCCGCCGCGTCACGTCCATCGGTGAGGGCGAGCGAAAGGCCGTCCAGGAGAAGATCGGCGGCCTGCGGAGGACCCTCAGGACGGCGGGCGGCAAGTGCCTTGCGCGATATCTCAGCCAGGCTCGTGCCGCGTGTCATGGCACCCGCGAACAGCGCCGCGCTCCAGGCGTCGAGGTACGTCTTGCGCGCGAGCCTGGGATCAAGCGGCTCAAGCGTCTCCGCCGCGCGCAGAAGCAGCAGGGGGCCTTCGCCGCCGCGGCTCTGCCAGTACTGGGCCTGGGCGCGCAGCAGGTTCACGCGGGCGCGCTGCAGGTCCTCGAGCGGCACGGCCTCTGCCGTGGCCAGCAGCCCCAGCGCGGCATTGAAGACACCCGCTTGCAGGCTCGCCTCGGCGGCGGTGAGCGCACGGTCCGCCCGCCGGGCCGGATCGGCCGTCAGCGTCACCGCGCGCCGCAGGAAGGAAGCCGCCGCCGCCAGGCCGCCACGGGCCTGTGCCTGACCCGCGGAGCGTTCCAGTTCCGCCGCGACCTCCTCGTCCGGGCCCTCCGCCGCGGCGGCGAGATGCCAGGCCCGACGGGCCGGATCGGTGTCCCGGCCGGTCGCCTCGGCCAGCGCCAGGTGCGCCGCCCGCCGGTCCGCCGCCTGGGCCGACCGGTACACCACCGTACGCACGAGGGGGTGACGGAAGACGACGCGCTCGCCGATCGTCAGCAGCCCGTCGGTCCTGGCCGGATCCGCCGCCGCGGGCCCGATGCCCAGCCGGTCCGCCGCGCGCCACAGCAGCAGCGGATCACCGAGCGGGTCCGCCGCCGCCACCAGCAGGAGTGCCTGGGTCTGGTCAGGGAACGCCTCGATGCGACGGCGGAAGCTCTCCTCGATTCCGGCCGAGACCTCCGGCCACCTGGCCGGCCCGAAGCCCCCCGCCAGCTCTTCGACCGGCAGACCGCGCGGCAGCTCCAGCAGGGCGAGCGGATTCCCGCGCGTTTCGGCCACGAGCCGGTCGCGCACCCGCTCGTCCAGAGGGCCGGGCTGAGCCCACTCCAGCAGTGCTCGTGAATCGTCGGGCCCCAGGCCGCGGACCGTCAGCTCCGGCAGAGCGGCGAGGTTCTTGTCGTCGCCGGGCTCCCGCACGGCGAAGACCATCGCGACCGACTCGGCGGCCAGACGCCGGGCCACGAAGGCCAGCACCTGCTCCGAGGCCCGATCCAGCCACTGCGTGTCGTCGACCACGCAGATGAGCGGCCGTTCCTCCGCCACCTTGGACAGCAGCGTCAGTACGGCCAGGCCGATCAGGAACCGGTCGGGAGCAGCCCCGCCCCGCAGGCCGAAAGCGGTCCGCAGCGCATCCGCCTGCGGGTCCGGCAGCTGTGGCAGGCGGTCCAGAAACGGCGCGCAGAGCTGGTGCAGACCCGCGAACGCCAGCTCCATCTCCGACTCGACACCCGCCGCCCGCGCGACCTGGCACCCGGACGCACGGTCGCACAGATGATCCAGCAAGGCGGTTTTGCCGATGCCCGCCTCCCCCCGCAGCACCAGGACCCCGCTCTGGCCGGTCCGCACGCCCTCCACCAGCCGGCCCAGGGTTTCGCGTTCGCGGTGCCGGCCACGCAGTCCAGGTAGGGGATCTCCGCTCACTCGATCAGGCTATCGTTTCCCTTTTCCGGATCCGCCTCCCGGTCCCGAGCGCCGTGCCGACCGGCCAACCCGTGCTCGCGGCCCTCGGCTGAGGGTTGTCTCTTGAATCGCGTTCGGAGCCAGATGACCAGAGCTGCCGGAGTGACGGCGCCGAGGAGGAAGTGAGCGCGTTCGTCGTATCGCGTGTGGGGTGTGAGCGGCCTCGGGAGACGGGCCGCCGGTGGACGGCGGTGGGCCTCCTGCTCTTGGAACGGAGCAGGAGGCCCACCGGCTACATGGTCAGCGCAGCTTTCGGAAGGTCTCCCGGATGTCGTCGGTGAAGGCTTCGGGGTTCTCGTAGTGGACGAAGTGGCCGCCCTTCATGTGGGCGTTGACGTTGATCACGTTGAAGGAGCCGCGAGTGGGGCCGTTCTCGAAGGCGGCGATACGCCCTTCGACGGTGTTGACGCCGGGCGGGTAGGCGTCGCCGAGGAGGAAGGTGAAGCCGGCCGGCGGCTCGACGACGGGCCGGCGGTCGTGGGAGGGCACCCACGGGTAGCGCGTCGCGTTGCGGTACATGCGGATGGAGGAGCCGATGGCCTGGTTCACCCAGAAGGCGGTGGCCTCGGCGAGGATGAAGTCGCGGGGGAAGTTCCTGTCGAAGTCACCTCTCTTGTCGCTCCACTTCTTCCACCGCCCCAGGAGCCAGGCGAGCATGCCGATGGGGGAGTCGTTCAGGCCGTGGGTGAGGGTCGACGCGTCGAGCATGTGGACCGCGACGTGGGAGACGTAGGTGCTGACGAATTTCTCCAGGCCCGCCCGCAGCTCCGGCGTGGCGTCCTCGGGAATCCTGGCGCCGTCGGTCAGGTCCCAGAACCGCTCGTTCTCGAACGGGCCCGGAGGCAGGTCGTGACCGTAGTGCAGGCCGATGACGCTGTCGGCGTACTTGTGGCCGAGCGCGCTGGTGACGAGAGCGCCGTAGTCGGAGCCCGCCGCGGCGTACTTCTCGTAGCCCAGGACCTCGGTCATGAGCTTGTGAATGATGTCGGCGATCTTCCAGTAGTTCAGGTCGCCTCTGCCGACGGGGGTGGACCAGGCGAATCCGGGCAGGTCGGGAATGATGACGTCGAAGGAGTCGGCCGGGTCACCGCCGTGGGCGGCGGGGTCCGTCAGCGGGCCGATGAGCGGGAGGCTGAACCCGCTGGACCACGGCCAGCCGGAGTGAACGGCGAGCGGGACCGGGTTCGGGCCCTTGCCGCGCACGTGGTAGAAGTGCACGGGCGTGCCGTCGATCTCGACCCTGTACTGGTCGTAGGCGTTCAGCCGCTTCTCCTGCGCACGCCAGTCGAAGCCGTCCGCCCAGTACTCCACGAGCGGCTTGAGGTAGGCGGTGCTGATCCCGTAGTACTCCTCCTCGTTGTCCAGGTCGTCGAAGAAGCGGGTCTTCCTCAGACGGTCCTTTAGGTCGTCCAAGGTCTCCTGGGGGACGTCGATCTTGTACGGTTCCAGCGTGCTGGGCTTGTTGTCGCTCACGGCAAGGCTGCTTTCGCGTAATGGTGGAAGAGTGGTGGAAGAGAAGTCGCTGTCCGGCAGACGGGTGCCGCCGCCTGCCGGTGTTCCGATCGCGCCGCGGCCGGGTGTGACCGGCCGCCGGGCAAGGCGCGAGAAGGCCGCAGGCGGCGTCAGCCGGTGAATTCCAGGCGGACCCGGGTCTGCTTGAGCTCGGCGATGTACCAGGAACCGTTCGTCTTGACGAAGCGTGCGTGGTAGTGGCCGAAGCCGTGCATGCCCCTGAAAGGGATGTCCTCGGACACGTCGGCGTCCTCAGGCCGGGTGATGATGTCCTCCATCGCCCATACGCCGTGGGCGGCGGTCGCCGAGTCGACGTCGATCTCGTCGGAGAACAGGTGGTGGACCAGGGTGACGCCGGGGCCGCCGCTGGCGCCGACCGTGGCGGCGATCCCTTCCCGGCCCTCCATGCGGAACCAAACCGATCCGTCCGGCTTGTGCGGAGTGAACGTGCCGTCTGGCGTGAACAGATTGGCCAGGTCCTGCCAGCGCTGATGATCCGCGTAACGGACGTAGCGAGCCATCAGACGACGCAGTTCCTCGGTAACGCTCAGACGCTCGATGGCATCCATAATCGATCATTCCTCTACCGGTGATGTGGACGGACATCCCGCCGGCGCCGCACAAAAGCCGCGACGCCGCCCCTGCGGCCACATCGACCACCCTCGCCGGACCGGGCGCGGGAAAGACCAGGGTGAGTCACTGGCCGGGTCCCTGGTGTGGCACCCGGCATGAGGATGCGGGGCCCACCGCCGCCGCGTTCCCTGTGGCCACCGCGCCCGGCCGGGGATGAGCGTCACCCCAGGGAGTCGACCGGTGATCCCCCGGGTTCTGTCGGGTGCCTGATCCGGCGAAGGTGATCGGCATCGGCTGAAGAACCGATCGGATGGCCGACGGCTCGCAACGGTTCATCCGTGGCCTGCGCCGGCAGCCCGGCCTCTTGAGGCCGGTGAGATCGCCGCGGCGGCTTCTGGTCCCCGCAGCGGAGTCGTTCGATCGGCTCGGTGCCACCGGACGAAGTCACTTCGCAGGTCTGACCAGGTGTCGGCAGCGGTTCATCGGGCTTCCACGCCCCGGCGCTCCGTCAAGGTAGTGCCGCAGTGAATGCCGGATTCGCTAATGCATGTCACCGCCGAGATCGAACAGTGCACCCTCTTTCGTCCTGTGCCGTGGGGGTGAAACGGGACGGCCGCGGGTCAGCGACGGGCGCGCCACTCGCGCTGCAGGATCGCGTAGACGATCTCGTCGACCCATTCGCCCTTGACCATCTCGTTCTCCACCAGATGCGCCTCGCGACGCATGCCGAGGCGTTCCAGGACCCGGGCGGAGGCGGCGTTGCGGCCGTCGAGGCGGCCGACTATCCGGTGCAGGTCAAGGCCGTCGAAGCCCAGTTCGAGCAGGACGTGGGCCACCTCGGCCGCGTATCCCCTGCCGTGGTGGCGGGGGTGGGAGACGTAGCCGATCTCCCCGCTCCGGTGCTGGGCGCTGTGCCAGAACAGCACACTGTCACCGATCAGCTCGCCGGTCGCGGCCAGTTCGACCGCCAGGGCGAGCGCCTGCCCCTCCTCCGTCAGCGCCGACTGCTTCATTCTGGTCTCCAGAGCCTCGGCGACCTGCTCGAGCTCTCGCGGCTCCCAGTACAGGTAGCGGGTGACCTCGGGAAGAGACTGAATGGCGTGCAGCTCGTCCAGATCTCCGGAGGCGAAGGGGCGCAGGATCAGGCGCTCGGTGCGGATCGGGTAGGACGGTTTCAGCATCTGGACAGATTAGGGCACCCCACGGACGACGGGCGAGGTGTTTTGACGCCCCTGGCGTGGCATGACGGCCCCTGGCGTGGCATGGCGGCCCGGGGCGTGACAGGGTCGGTCAGGGGGCCCGTGCCGGACGCCCCGGCCGGGAGCCGACACCGCCCCTCGGGCATGGAGGATGTCAGATGTTGAACGACAGTCATGTCGCGACCCGGCTGCCGGCCCAGGATCTGGGCCGGGCGAGGGCGTTCTACGCGGACAAGCTCGGTCTCGAACCCGTCGAGGAGCGTCCCGGCGGCCTGCTCTACCGGTGCGGCGGCGGGCGGTTCGCGCTGTTCGAGTCGGCGGGCGCGCCCTCGGGCGACCACACCCAGATGGCGTGGGAGGTCGACGACATCGAGGCCGTGGTCGAGCGGTTGCGCGACAGGGGCGTGGTGTTCGAGGAGGTCGACCTCCCCGGTTTCAGGACGGTCGACGGCATCGCCTACGTCGAGGGGAACTACCCGTCGGCGGGGGTCGGAGAGAGAGCCGCCTGGTTCCGCGACAGCGAGGGGAACCTCCTCGGCGTCGGCCAGCCCGTGCGCTGAGACCGTCCGCCCCTCCTGCCCGGCCGCGCCCTCCTCAGGTCAGCGCTCTCCCTGGGCGTCCCCGGAGGGCGCGCCGTACAGCTCGGAGAGTTCGGCGACCGTGGCCGCCATCAGGGCACGCAGCTCGGGCGGCTCCAGGACCTCGATGTCGGCCCCCAGACGCAGCAGCAGCCACCGGGCGTGTCTGGTCGACTCGGTCGGCAGGCGCATCGCGGTCCAGCCGTGCTCGTCGGGCGGGCCCGCCTCGGCCAGGGCCGCGTCGACGATCTCCGCGCCGACGGCGTAACGCAGCATCCCCTCCGCGCCCGGCGCCACCCGCACCAGGGCCTCACCGGTGTGCATGCGCGCGCGGAAGTCCGCCGCGTAGCCCGCCCAGTACGTGGCCAGGTCGAAGCCCTGGGGGCGTTCGAACCGGCCGTCGAGGATCTCGGCCGCCAGAATCCTCGAGACCCGGTAGGTGCGCGGGTCTCCCCCGTCGACGGCCGCCACGAGGTACCACGCCCCGCCCTTGAGCACCAGGCCGTAGGGATGGGTGAGGCGTTCGACCTCACGCGGCCCCCAGCGACGGTAGACCATGCGCATCGGGCGCTGGTCCCACACCGCCTCGGCGACGTCGCCGAGGAAGGGCGCCTCGTCCCCGTCGCCGTACCAACCGGGGACGTCGAGGTGGAAGCGCTCGCGCATCCGGGCCGCGTGGGAACGCGGCTCCGGCGGCAGCGCGGCGAGCAGTTTCAGCTCGGCGTTCGCGGCGACCTCCCCCAGCCCCAGCTGCGCGGCGGGGCCGGGCAGCCCGGCGAGGAACAGCGAGGACGCCTCCTCGGCGGTCAGGCCGTTGAGGCGGGTGCGGTAGCCGTCCAGCAGCCGGTATCCGCCGGCGGGCCCGCGGTCGGCGTACACCGGGACCCCCGCGGAGGACAGGGCCTCCACGTCCCGGTAGACCGTACGGACGGAGATCTCGAGCTCCTGCGCCAGCTCGGTGGCCGTCATCCGCCCCCGGGTCTGCAGGAGCAGCAGCAGTGACAGCAGACGACTCGCACGCATGGGGTCATTGTCCCGCATGTTTGCCGAACTAACATTTTTCATGTTCAAATGAACACATGGAAGGTTCTGATCGAATAAGAGCGATCATGTCCGCGCTGCGCGTCAACGATGCCGTCTCGGTGACGGATCTCGCCGTCGAGCACGCCGTCTCCGAGATGACCATCCGCCGCGATCTCGACGAGCTGGCCCAGCAGGGCGTGGTCAGGCGGGTGCGCGGCGGTGCGGTGAGCCTTCTGCTGCGCGGGGAGGAGCCCCCGTTCGGGGTCCGCGAGCGCGAGGCGGTCGAGGCGAAACGGCGGATCGCCGCGGAGGTCGCGGCGCTGCTCGTCGACGGCGAGGCGGTGCTGCTCGACGGCGGCACCACCGGGCTGGAGGTCGCCAGGGCGATCCGCGACCGCCGCATGACGGTCCTGCCGCTCTCCCTGCAGTCCGCGGCCGAGCTGAGCACGGCCCCGCGGATCCGCCTGGTGCTCCCCGGCGGCGAGGTCCGCCCCGGCGAGCTCAGCTTCACGGGCCCGCTGACGGAGAACGCCATCCGCTCCCTGCGCTTCGACACCGCGGTCATCGGCTGCTGCGGCCTGTCCGCCAAGCACGGGCTCACCGCCCACGACCTGGCCGACGTCGCCGTCAAACAGGCGGCGATCGCCTCGGCCACCCGCGTCGTCGCCGCGACCGACTCCGGCAAGTTCACCCACACCGCCTTCGGCGCCGTCTGCCCCCTCGACCACCTCGACACGGTCGTCACCGACACCGGGCTCTCCCCCTCCGAACACGACGCTCTCACGGCGGCGGGCGTCATCGTCCGCACCGTCTGAACACACCCGCCGAACGCGCCGGCCGAGCGCATCGGCTGTGCGCGGGCCGGGCACGCCCTCGGCGCGAACCGACCGCGCGCCTCCCCCGCACGCGCCGCCCACGCGCGCGGCCCGCCCGCGCCGCCCCGGCGCGCCGTCCGACTGGAGTCCGCCCATGCACGTCACCACCCCGGGAAGGCCGACGCTCCTTCGCGCCCGGATCGCGGTCTGCCTGCTCTTCCTGCTGTCCGGCATGGCCATCGGCACGTGGACGGCACGGATCCCGTCGATCAAACAGGATCTCGGGCTGGGCGACGGCCAGCTCAGCCTCGCACTGCTCGGCATCGCGGCGGGAGCGCTCGCCGGCATGCAGGCGGTCGGCAGGCTGATCGACCGTTACGGCAGCGTCAGGGTGATGCTGCCGATGGCCTTCGCCCAGGGCGTCGTCCTGGTCCTTCCCGCCCACGCGCCGAACCTGGCGGGGCTGGCCCTGGCGCTGTTCGCCTTCGGCGTGGTGCACGGCACACTCGACGTGGCGATGAACGCCAACGCCGTCGAGGTCGAGCGGGCGACGGGCAGGCCGATCATGTCCTCCTTCCACGCGTTGTTCAGCATCGGCGGCTTCCTCGGCGCCGCCGCGGGCGGGGCGTTCGCGCACGCCGGGTTCAGCCCCGCGGCCACCTTCGTCGCCCTGGCCGCCGTCGTCGAGGTCCTGGCGTTGTGGGCCGCCCTCTGGGCGCTGGCCCCCGCCGCCCCCGCCGCGGCTCCCGGCCGGGAGAGAGGTTCCGGTGACGCCCCTCCTGGGGGAGGCGGCCTGCTGCTGCTGGGCGTGCTGGGCGCCTTCACCATGATCGGAGAGGGCGCCGCGGCGGACTGGAGCTCGGTCCACCTGCGCGACGACCTCGGCAGCTCGGCCGGGTTCGCGGCGGCGGCCTACGCCGCGTTCTCGGCGACGATGACCGCCGGCCGCCTGGCAGGAGACCGGCTGACGGCCCTGCTGGGACCGGTGGCGCTGGTACGCGGCTGTGGCGCGCTGGCCGCGGTGGGGCTCGGGGCGGCGCTGCTGGTCGGCCATCCCGTCGCCGCGGTCGTCGGCTTCGGGTGTTTCGGCGCGGGCCTGTCCTGCATCGTGCCGCAGGTCTTCTCCGCCGCGGGCCGCCGCGATCCGGCGCGGGCGGGGCAGGCGCTGGCCAGAGTGGCGAGCCTGGCCTACCTGGGCTTCCTGAGCGGTCCCGTGCTGATCGGCGGTGTCGCCGAGATGATCGGCCTGCCGCGCGCGCTGTTCCTTCCCGTCCTGCTGGCGGCTTTCGTAGGGCTTGCCGCGTCAGCCCTGCGACCTGCTTCCTTTACAAAGTGAATTGACATCTCTCCCCCTGTGGGGGGAGAGAGACTCCCCACCTGAGCGGGAGGCGCCCCCGTCCCGCCCCTGCGAGGATCGGTCAGGTGAGACGCCTCCTGGCTCCGTTGACCGACGGGGTCACCTACCTCAGGTGGACCTGCCTGATTCTGGGCGGCGCGCTGGCCATGCCGTACATGATGGTCGGCACGCTGGCGGTGGGGGTGCTGGGGTTGTCGGAGCCGGGGCGCCAGGACCTGCTGTCCCCCGAACCCGTCATCTTCGCGTGCGTGCTTCCGCTGATCGCGCTGACCGGGCTGTTCCTGCCGATCCGCGCGCTGGAGCTGACCGCCGCGCGGGGCCTCCTCGGCGTCGGGATCGACTCGCCTCCCGCGCGTCCCGGACGGACCTGGCCGGAACGCCGCCGCACCGCGGCGTGGTTCACCCTCCATCTCGGGATCGGGGCCGTGGTGGCGGGGACGACCCTGGCGTTGGTGCCGTTCGCGGTCTGGCTGGCCCTGCTGCCCCTGCTGGGTGACCGGCTCGGGTTTCTCGGCACGCCTTTCGCCGCCGGATGGAGCGGCGTGTGGGGACCGGCGGCGGCCGCGGTGACGCTGGCGCTGCTGGTGTACGCGGCGGCAGGCGCGGGGGCCCTGCTGTCGCGGCTGGCCCCGGCGCTGCTCGGGCCGTCGCCGGCCGACCGGATGGCCGCTCTCGAGGAGCGGGCCCGGCGGCTGGCGACGCGCAACCGGCTCGCCCGCGAGTTGCACGACTCGGTCGGGCACGCGCTCAGCGTGGTGACCGTCCAGGCGGGCGCGGCCGGACGGGTGCTCGACCGCGATCCGGAGGCGGCGCGCACCGCGCTGGCGGCGATCGAGGAGTCGGCGCGGGCCGCGCTGGAGGACCTGGACCACGTGCTGGGCGTGCTGCGTGCGGAGGAGGACGACGACGCCCGGTCGAGAAGCCCGTCCAGAAACCTGGACGACCTGCCCGAACTGGTCCGCTCGACCGGTGCGGGCGTCGAGATCGCCGGCGATCTGGCCGCGCTGCCCGCGCTGGTGTCACGGGAGGCCTACCGGATCGTCCAGGAGGCGCTGACCAACGCGATGCGGCACGGTTCGGGCGCGGTCAGGCTGGTGGCGGCCGTACGGGGGGACCTCCTCGAACTGGAGGTGCGCAACGCGCTCGCGGAGCGGCCGCGCCGCGCCGGGGGACGCGGAATCGCGGGCATGCGGGAACGGGTGACGCTGCTCGGCGGCGGGCTGGAGGCCGGGGCCGTCGACGGGGAGTGGCGGGTGAGAGCGCGGCTGCCGCTGCGCAGCGGGGAGGAGCCCGCGTCCCCGCCCGCCAGGCGACCGGCGGGCTGAGCGGAGCGTCCGCCGGGAGGCCGCTCCCGCCCGCCGCCTTCCCGTCGGGGAGCATGCCGGCGGGAGCAGGTGCCGGGGGCGTCTTTCCGGGAAGGGGACGACGATGACGGAACGACTGGTGGTGATCGGCGGCGACGCGGCCGGGCTGAGCGCGGCCTCCCAGGCACGGAACAGGCGCGGCCCCGACGACCTGCGGATAGTGGCGCTGGAGAAGAGCGGGCACGCCTCGTACTCGGCCTGCGGGATCCCCTATCTGGTGGGCGGCGAGGTGGCCGACGTGGAGGATCTCGTCGCCAGGCGGCCGGAGGTCTTCCGCGACGAGCTGGCCATAGACCTGCGGCTGCGCAACGAGGTCGTCGAGATCGACCTGGACCGGCGCGCGGTGACCGTGCTCGACCACCGCGACGGCGGCCGGTACCGGGAGCCGTTCGACCAGCTCGTCGTCGCGACCGGCGCCCTGCCCCACCGCCCGGACCTGCCCGGAGCGCAGGCCGAGGGGGTGTACGGCGTGCAGACCCTGGACGACGGCGTCGCGCTGCTGCGGGCCGTCGAGTCGGCGCGCCCACGCGACGCCGTGGTGGTCGGCGGCGGCTACATCGGGCTGGAGATGGCCGAGGCGCTGGTGCGGCGGGGCCTGCGGGTGTCGCTCGTCGACGCGGGCGAACAGCCGATGGGAACGCTCGACCCGGACATGGGCGCCCTGGTCGCCGAGGCCCTGCGCGACCTGGGGATCGAGCTGTTCCTCGGTGAGGGCGTCGAGGGGTTCTCCGAGTCCGGCGGACGGGTCACCGCCGCCCGCGCCGGGAGCCGGGAGGTGCCCGCCGACCTGGTCGTCCTCGGCCTGGGCAACCGTCCGAACACGGCGCTGGCCGCCGCGGCGGGCATCCCCGTCGGCGAGACCTCGGGAATCCGCACCGACCGCCGGATGCGCACCCCGGTCGAGGGCGTCTGGGCGGCAGGCGACTGCGTCGAGACCTTCCACCTGGTCTCCAGGCGCCCGGTCGCGATCGCGCTCGGCACCCACGCCAACAAGCAGGGGCGCGCGGCGGGCATCAACATCGGCGGCGGCTACGCCGCCTTCCCCGGCGTCGTGGGGACGGCGATCTCCAAGATCTGCGAGTACGAGGTCGCGCGCACCGGCCTGACGACGGCCGAGGCCGCGGAGGCCGGGTTCGAGACGGTCGAGGAGATCGTGGAGTCCAGCACCCGCGCGGGCTACTACCCCGGCGCCCGCCGGATGAAGACCAAGGTGATCGCGGAGTGCGGGACCGGGAGGCTGCTCGGCGCGCAGATCGTCGGGAAGGAGGGGGCGGCCAAGCGGATCGACGCCCTGGCCCTGGCCGTGTGGCACGGGATGACGGTGGAGGACATGACCGGTCTGGACCTGGCCTACGCTCCCCCGTTCGCCCCCGTGTGGGACCCCGTGCTGATCGCGGCGCGCAAGGCGGCCGAACGCGTCGAGCGGCTCCGCGGGGGGCGCGCAGGGGGGTAAATAGCGGAGGGCAGCATGGTTGGGCGACTTCAGAGCGGGCAAGGGCGAAGAATCCAACCCCGATCCCGACAAGGAGTCACAATGCTTACATTGACGGACACCGCTGCCCAGGTGATCCGGGACCTCAGCTCTCAGGTGGCGGACTCGACGGACACCGGCGTCCGCATCTCGTCCCAGACGGACGGCACGGGCTCGCTGCTGCTGTCGGTCGTGGACGGTCCGGAAACGGACGACAAGGTGGTCGAGACGGACGGGGCTCGGATCTTCCTGGATCCGACGGCGGCCGACATGCTCGACGACAAGTCCCTGGACGCGGACATCGACGAGGGAGGGGCGGTGGCGTTTCTCGTCACCGAGCAGAGCCAGTGACGGGGGCGTGAACCCCCGGCGGGGCCCCGGCCGTCGGACGGCCGGGGCCCCGTGCCGCCCGCCGCGCGAGCCGGGGGCTCACGCGCGGAGCGCACCCGTCACCGGCCGCCCCCGCACGGCGGACGGCCGGTGACCTCCGCTCCCCGCCGTCCAGGACGGGGAGCGGGCTCGGAGATCACTTCCTCGCGCTGCCCACCATGAGCGGGTCGGCCGGCGCCTCGGTCTTGGCGTTCGCCATCCGCTCGCCGAGTTCCTGCAGTTCCTTGCGCCCCATGGTCTCCCGCACCTGCGGGAACCACTCGTCCTCCTCCTCTTCGACGTGGTGGCGCACGTTCTCCATCAGCACGGTCACCTTGGCGTCGAACCGCTCGTCCTCCGGGTCGAGTTCCCGGAGCTCGGAGAGCATCCAGACCACCACGTGATGTTCCTCGACGCTCTCCAGGACGTGGTCGGCGGTCTCCGGCACGCCCGCCCTGGCGGCCGGGTAGAAGATCTCCTCCTCGATGTAGGCGTGGGTGGTGAGCTCCTTGATCATCTGGTCGACGAGCTCCCGCTTCTTCCGGTACGCCCGGTCTCCGGCCTTCTCGAACTCCTTGAACAGCTTCTCGACGGTCTTGTGGTCGTCCTTCAGGAGCACGATGGCGTCCATGGGCTTCCTTTCTTTCGGGTAACCAATGAGTTCTGTGCGGGTTTCCGTGGACGGTGCGGGCGGCGCGGAGCCTTCCCCGCTCTACGGGGTGAGCAGGACCTTGATCGCTCCGTCCCGTTTCTTCTGGAAGATCTCGTAGCCCTTCGGGGCCTGGTCCAGCGGAAGCCTGTGGGTCGCCAGATCCATGACTCCCAGGGGGTCGGCGTCATCGCTGACCAGCGGCATCAGGTCGTCGATCCACCGCTTGACGTGAGCCTGTCCCATCCGCAGGGTGACGCCCTTGTCGAACATCCTCAGCATCGGCATCGGATCGGCCATGCCGCCGTACACGCCGACGACCGAGATCGTGCCGCTGCGCCGCACCGTCTCGATGGACTGGTTCAGCGCGGCCAGCCGGTCCACGCCCGCGGTCGACATCAGCGGGGCGGCGATCACGTCGGGCAGGACGCCCGTCACGGTCTGGGCGAACTTGGCGACCGGCGAGCCGTGCGCCTCCATGCCCACCGCGTCGATGACCGAGTCGGGCCCCCGCCCGCCGGTCAGCTCGCGGATCGCCTCGGGCACGTCGCCGGTCACGGAGGCGTCCAGCACCTCCGCCCCGTGTCTGCGGGCCATGGCGAGCCGTTCCTGGACGCCGTCGACGCCGATCACCCGGTAACCGAGATGCCTGGCGATCCTGGCGGCCATCTGGCCTATCGGCCCCAGACCGAAGACCGCGACGGTGCCGCCGTCCGGGACGTCGGCGTAGCGGACCGCCTGCCAGGCGGTGGGCAGCACGTCCGACAGATAGACGAACCGCTCGTCCGGCGGCCCCTCGGGGACCTTGATCGGGCCGAACTGGGCCTGCGGAACCCTCAGGTACTCCGCCTGCGCCCCGGGAACCTCGCCGTACAGCTTGGTGTAGCCGAACAGGGCCGCGCCCATTCCGTGGTCGCGGACCTGGGTGGTCTCGCACTGGGCGAACAGCCGCATCCCGCACATGTGGCAGTGTCCGCAGGCGATGTTGAACGGGATCACGACCCGGTCGCCGGGCTTGATGTGGGAGACCTCGGCGCCGACCTCCTCGACGACGCCCATCGGCTCGTGGCCGAGGATGTCGCCCTCGGCGATGAACGGGCCGAGGACCTCGTACAGGTGGAGGTCGGAGCCGCAGATCGCGGTGGTGGTCAGCCTGACGATCGCGTCGGTCGGCTCCTTGATCATGGGATCCTGGACCTCCTCGACCCGTACGTCACGCTTGCCGTGCCAGGTGAGAGCCTTCATCGTCTTCTCCTGTTCGGGTATGGAACGATCCGGGCGGCGGTCGCGGCCTCGGGTCCGGCCCCGCCGCGCCGCGGCGGCCGCGGTCAGCGCACCCGGGGCAGGACTTCCTTCCCGTAGAAGTCGAAGAAGGCGTCCTGCTCCCCGCCGATCTGACCGATGTAGACCTCGTCGAAGCCCGCGTCGACGTACTCCCTGATCGCGTGGGCGTGGACCTCGGGATCGGGGCCGCACGGCGTCGAGGCGGTCGCCTCCTCCTCGGTGACCGTCTCGGCCAGCTCCTCGAAGTGCCTGGGCAGCGGCAGCAGCTGGGCCGCCTCCCCCTTGACGCCCTGGGTGGGCCAGAGCCGGTGGACGGTCCTGCGCGCGGCGGCCTCGTCCGCGGCGTAGCAGACCTTCAGGCCGCCCTGGGCTGGTTTTCCCTGGCCGCCCGAGTCGTGGAACAGCTTCACCATCTCGGCGCTCGGCCCCGTGGAGATGTAGCCGTCGGCGATGCGTCCCGCCAGCCGCACCGACTTCTCCCCGAAGCCGGACATGTAGACGGGCGGCGGCTCGTCGGGCAGCGTGTAGAGGCGGGCGGTGTCGAGGTCGTAGTGGGCGCCGCGGAAGGTCACCAGCGAGCCGCTCCACAGCTCGCGCATGAGCTCGACCGCTTCCTCCAGCATCTCGAGGCGCTCGGAGAGCGGAGGCCACCGGGAGTCGACGATGTGCTCGTTGAGGGCCTCCCCCGTGCCGACACCGAGCCGGAACCGGCCGCCGGTCAGCACGGCGCTGGTGGCGGCGGCCTGGGCGACGATCGCCGGATGGACGCGGACCAGCGGGCAGGTGACCGCGGTGGTGACGGGCAGCGAGACGGCCTCGGCCAGCGCGCCGATCACCGACCAGACGAACGGGCTGTTGCCCTGGACGTCGAGCCACGGGTGGAAGTGGTCGGAGATCCACAGCCCCTCGAAGCCCGCCCGCTCCGCCAGCTCGGCCTGCCGTACCAGCTCCCGTGGGCCGTGCTCCTCGCTGGACAGGAAGTATCCGAACCTGGTCATCGCCGCCTCCTCGGCCGTGAGCTGCAGAGACGTTCTCCATACCCGTGCTGGACGGCTCAAACGGGATTTCCGTGCCGGGCCCCGTTCTCCGCAGCCCGGCACGGCCGGTCGTCAGGCGGGCCAGGTCCAGTCGCGGATCTCGGGGACGTCCTCACCGTGCTCACGGGTGTACGCCCGCGCCCGCAACCGGGCGTCGACCATCCGCTGCCGCAGCCCCGCCGCCCGCACCGCCAGATGCGGCACCCGATCGATCACGTCGATCACCAGGTGGAAGCGGTCGATGTCGTTGAGCATGACCATGTCGAACGGCGTGGTCGTGGTGCCCTCCTCCTTGTAGCCGCGCACGTGGAGGTTGCCGTGATTGGCACGCCGGTAGGTCAGCTGATGGATCAGCGACGGGTAGCCGTGGAAGTTGAAGACGATCGGCCTGTCCGGGGTGAACAGCGCGGTGAACTCGGCGTCGGACATGCCGTGCGGATGCTCCGACGGCGGCTGCAGCCGCATCAGGTCGACCACGTTGACCACCCGCACCCGCAGCTCGGGCAGGTGCTCGCGCAGCAGCGCGGCGGCGGCGAGGGTCTCCAGGGTGGGCACGTCACCCGCGCAGGCCAGCACCACGTCGGGCTCGCCGCCGTCCTCGTTGCCCGCCCACTCCAGGATGCCCAGCCCGCGGGTGCAGTGCGCGACGGCCTCGTCCATGGTGAACACGTCCAGCACCGGCTGCTTGCCCGCCACGATCACGTTGACGTAGTCGCGGGAGCGCAGGCAGTGATCGGCCGTCGACAGCAGCGTGTTGGCGTCCGGCGGCAGATACACCCGCACCACGGAGGCCTTCTTGTTGACCACCACGTCCAGGAACCCCGGATCCTGATGGCTGAAGCCGTTGTGGTCCTGGCGCCACACGTGCGACGACAGCAGATAGTTCAGCGACGCCACCGGCCGCCGCCAGCCGATCTTCTTGGACGCCTCCAGCCACTTGGCGTGCTGGTTGAACATCGCATCCACGATGTGGATGAACGCCTCGTAACAGTTGAACAGGCCGTGCCGGCCGGTCAGCAGGTAACCCTCCAGCCAACCCTGGCACAGATGCTCACTGAGCACCTCCATCACCCGCCCGCCCGGAGCGAGGTGCTCGTCGGTCGCCAGCGTCTCGGCGTTCCAGGCCCGGCCGGTGACGTCGAAGACGGCCTGCAGCCGGTTGGAGGCGGTCTCGTCCGGCCCCAGCAGCCGGAAGTTGTCCGGGTTGGCGGCGATGACATCACGCAGGAACGTCCCCAGCACCCGGGTCGGCTCACTCGCCTGGGCGGCCGGCGCCTTGACCTCGACCGCATAGTCGCGAAAGTCCGGCAGCCTCAGCGGCCGCAGCAGCTCACCGCCGTTGGCGTGCGGGTTGGCGCTCATCCGGCGGCCGCCGGCCGGCACCGTGGCGGTGATCTCGGCCACCGGACGCCCCTGGGCGTCGAACAACTCCTCGGGCCGATACGAGCGCATCCACTCGGCCAGCATCGCCCGGTGCTCGGCGTTGTCGCGCACCCCGGACAGCGGCACCTGGTGGGCGCGCCAGGTGCCCTCCACCGGCACCCCGTCCACCTCGCGCGGCCCGGTCCACCCCTTCGGGGTGCGCAGCACGATCATCGGCAGCCGGCCGTCCCGCCCGTCCCGGTAGGCGGCGATCTCCGCGAAGACCTCCTCCAGGGTCTCGGCCATCAGGGCGTGCATGGTCGCGGGGTCGTCGCCCGCCACGATGTGCACCCGGTGGCCGTAGCCCTCCATCAGCTTGACCAGCTCGGCCTCGGGGATGCGGGCCAGCACCGTGGGGTTGGCGATCTTGTAGCCGTTCAGGTGCAGGATCGGCAGCACCACCCCGTCCCGGAGCGGGTCGAGGAACTTGTTGGAATGCCAGCTCGCCGCCAGCGGCCCGGTCTCGGCCTCCCCGTCCCCGATCACGCAGGCCACCACCAGGCCGGGGTTGTCGAACGCCGCACCGTAGGCGTGCGCCAGGCTGTAGCCCAGCTCACCGCCCTCGTGAATCGAGCCGGGCGTCTCCGGCGCCACATGGCTGGGGATCCCGCCGGGAAAGGAGAACTGCCGGAACAGCCGCCGCATCCCCTCTTCGTCCTGGGTGACGGCGGGATAGGTCTCGGTGTAGGTGCCCTCCAGCCAGGCGTGCGCGACCGCGGCCGGGCCGCCGTGCCCGGGACCGGCGATGTAGATCATGTCCTGGTCGCGTTCGGCGATGACCCGGTTCAGGTGCGCGAAGCAGAAGTTCAGCCCCGGAGTGGTGCCCCAGTGGCCCAGCAGCCGGGGCTTGATGTGCTCGGGAGCCAGCGGTTCGGTCAGCAGCGGGTTGTCCAGCAGGTAGATCTGCCCGACCGACAGGTAGTTCGCCGCCCGCCAGTAGGCGTCGACGTGCGCGAGTGCGTCCATACTCCGACAGTTCCTCAGGAGAGGGATTCAAACCGTCGAGGAGGACCCGCGTGCCGGTCGCGGAGGGAGGCGGCCGATGTCACATCCCCGCGTGACGTCGTCGTCCATGGACGTGACACCGGCCTCGGCTCGCCGGCCCGTTCCCTCACCGGGCCACCGGAACGCCCGCCGGGCGCGGTGACGGCGAGGTTCCCGTACGGCGAGCGGAGGCCGGTGCCGCCGCGGGGGCGGCACAACCACCCCACGCCCCGGTCCGCGCGGCACCGACCCCACGGTGCGCCGGTCCGGGTGTCCGGCACCCGCCGTCAGCGGATGCCGGTCCTGACGCGCGAGCGCGTCAGACGCGCTGCCACAGGGCGGGGACGTTCGGCGGCTCCCAGCCCGGGTAGGCGGTGTGGGCCTGAAGGCAGCGGTAGTTCGACCCGCCGTAGCTGACCTGGTCGCCGGCCCGGTAGCTCGCGCCGGCCTGCCAGGTGCCGCCGACGGTCGGGCTCGGGCTCTGGCTCCCGGTCGGGGTGATCGTGGGGCTCGGCGACGGCGTGCCGGTGAAGTTGGCCACGAAGTCGAACGTGGCCTCCTTGGCGTTGCCGACGGTGCGCACGTTCA
>NZ_BSEV01000043.1 GCF_027922005.1 Streptosporangium carneum
CGCCGGAGGGCGGTCGTCCTCCGGCGCGGGCCGACACCCGCGGTGGAACAGCACCGGCGGGTTTCCGAAAACGACCGGGCCGTACGGGGAGCCGTACACGCCGAACGCGACACGCACCGCATGGTGCGCGCCGATGTCGACGACCTCGACCGTGACACCGTCCAGCCCCTGAGGGGTTCCTCGACCGGCGCACCCTGGCCAAGACAGTCCGGCCAGCTCTGCGAGGTCGCTCCGCGCCACGAAGGATCTGAGGACTGCAAGCTTCGGAGGACACGATGAACAACGAGACGGCCGCACTGCTCTTCGATGTGGTCGAGCGTCTCCAGAAGAACATCGCCGCCTGTGACCGCCCCGCGATCGTCGCTCTCGAAGGAGAGCGGAGGCTCGTGCTCAGCGACTACGACTACCTCCGCGGCCCGCGGTCCGCCGTCTCGTTCGAGACGCGCGCAGCCGCCAGAGCACAGGAGATCCAGGCGACGCGATGGGTGTTCGCCGTCCCTTTGGTATGGGTCACCACACCTGACACCGTCTACAGCCGGGCCGTGTCCAACCATCCTCTACGCGAAGGGGAACAGGAAACGATCACCTGGATGAGTTTCCACGAAAGCGACGGCGTGGATTACGGGCGTGTCCCGTACGCACGCCGCCCCAGCGGAGAACCGGTGTTCGACGACCCGGAGATGTTCGCCGTAGGCGTGCGTCCTGCCCAGGCCATGCCGGGCTGCACACTCCTGCACGAACTCTTCCCGGGCGGATGAGGGGAGCCTCCTTGACGTGGGCCCCCTCGACCTGACTCTCACCTGGGACTTGGATCTCCTTTCTGCGGGCCGGTCGCTCACGGCGCCGGTCAGGCCGCGCCGCCGTGTGCCGGCCAGGCTGTGTCGTCGGCGGTCAGCCACGGCTCGTTCGCGGCGGCGGCGGGGGTCGTCCCGGTGAACGCGCGGACGTCGTGGTGAAGGTGGGACTGGTCGGCGTAACCGCCGTCCGCCGCCACCCGCGCGGGGGTGTGCCCACGCACCAGGCGGTGGACGGCGTGATCGAAGCGGACCAGCATGGCGGCGCGTTTGGGCGTCAGGCCGATCTGCGAGCCGAAGCGTGACCACATGCGCTGGCGGCTCCACCCGGTCCGGGCCGTGAGGTCGCTCACGCGGGCCCGGCCGCGGCTGGCGACGATCCGGCGCCAGGCCCAGGCGACCTCGGGATCGACCGGCCTGCCCGCCTGGAGCCGGGGGAACAGTTCCGTGTCGATCAGCGCGAAGCGCTCCGGCCAGGTTCGCGCATGGTGAAGCCGCTCCCGCAGGCGCGACGTGTCGCGGCCCCACAGGTCGTCGAGTGCGACGACCCTCCCGCGCAACTCCCCGAGCGGGAACCCGAGCACGTGGTGCGCGGCAAGCGGAGACAGGCGTATCTGCACGCACTCGACGCCGTCGGCGCGCACCTGGAACGCGCTGAAGGCGAGCCCGGCGGCCAGGCTCTTCAACCGCGTCCGGCCGGTCTCGCCGTGGACGTCGAACGAGCGGTCACCGAACTCGACGGCCACGGTGACGGCGGGATGAGGGATGGCTCGCAGTTCGGTCGGGCTGTCGCCGCCAATACGGAATCCGGCCATGTCGACACCGGGCAACGCGGTTGCCCGTGACGGTCGCGCGATCTCCCAGGCAGCGGTGGAGTCTGCCTCCCGGCGAACTGGTCGCACGCCTCGACTATACGAGCGGCTCGGCGGGGTCGACCAGCGCGTGAGACGGCGACATTTCTTCAAGACGCGTCGCGCCGCCACCGGGATGGTGTTGTCACCCGGACCGACCGACGGAGGAACCTTGGACGAGACGACCAGCCCGCAAGACCAACGCACCCACGGCCGCGCGGACGCGGCGCCGAGCGCCGCACGCGGGCTGCGGGCATGGAGTCGACGGCGACGGATCACGTCGCTGGCCGTCGCCGGACTGGTCGTCCTGCTGGCGGGGAACACGGTGTCAGTGCGCACGGAGACAGCCGAGGCCTCCGGCGAGCAGATCGTGCGCCTTCCCGGCGGGGACGTCCACGTCGTGCAGGACGGACCGCCCGGCGCGCCCGCGGTGGTGCTCCTGCACGGCCTGGCCGGCTCGGCGGCATGGTGGGATCCGGTGCTGCCGCCGTTGCGGGACCTGCGCGTGGTGCGGGTGGACCTGCTCGGGCACGGCGGATCAGCGAAACCGGTCGAGGGTTACGGCATCGCGGAGCAGGCACACCGGGTCGGGGCCGTGCTCGATCAGCTCGGGGTGCGCCGCGCGACCGTCGTCGGGCATTCCACCGGCGGCGCCGTCGCCACGTCGCTGGCCGAGCGGCGCCGCGACCTGGTGACGGCGCTCGTGCTGATCGACACCGGCCCGCGGGCTGACGCGTTCCTCGGCGACGGCTTCGTCGCCCGCCTGATGACCACGCCGGTGGCAGGGGAGCTGATCTGGCGACTGCGCACCGACGGCACGATCCGCGACGCGCTGAGCACCGCGTTCACCCGCGAGGTGCGGGTCCCCGACCAGATCGTCGCCGACATCCGGGGCATGACCTACCGCGGCCTCATCGCGACCGACGAGGCGTCCAGCGCGTACTTGAAGGAACGGCCCATCCCCGACCGGCTCGCCGGCCTCGGCCTGCCGACCCTGGTGATCTTCGGCTCCCAGGACCGGCGATGGCAGCCGTCCTCCGCCCAGGACTACCGGCGAGTCCCCCGCGCCCGGATCGAGATCCTCGACGGCGTCGGCCACACACCCATGTTCGAGGACCCCGGCGCCACCGGAGCCCTCCTGCATGACTTCGCCGTCGAAGCCGCGCCACGCTGACGAGGCGGAGCCCACCTGAAGATCGCTTTGCGGATCCGAAGCGATCTTCTCCCGGGTACGCCCTCGCCCCTAGCCCTCCTTGAACTGCTCCGCGTACTCGGCGGACGGCTCGATCGGCGTGATCACGTCGATCAGCACCCCGTTCGGATCGGCGACGATGAAGTGCCGCTGCCCGAAGCCCTCGCTACGCAGCTCCAGCTCGGGCCGCAGGCCATGCCGTACGACCAGCCGCTCCCACTCCGCGTCGACGTCCTCCACCTCGAAGTTGAGCAGCAGCCCCCGCACCGGCGCCCGGTACGCCTCGGGCAGTGTCGGGTGCTGGTGGTCGAGCAGGGCCAGTTCGTACGGCTGCGCGCCGGGCCGCCGCAGACTCACGTACCAGTCCGCCTCGAAGGTCGGCTCGAAGCCGAACAGGCCGACGTAGAAGTCCCGGCTCTCGGCCAGGCGCTCGGTGCAGACGACCGGATAGAAGCTGGTCAGGATCATGGCGAACCCCTTTCGCATACCGTCAGTACGCGAAAGCTATTTGGCGTACCATCGGTATGTCAACAGCGCGAGGAGCGACATGAGCAGAGCCGAGCAACGCGAACAGACCAGGCGCACACTGCTACGGGAGAGCAGGCGGCTGTTCACGGCCAAGGGCTACGGCGCCGTGGGCCTGTCCCAGATCGTCAACGCCGCCGGCGTCACCAAGGGCGCCCTCTACCACCACTTCGACGGCAAGGCGGCGCTGTTCCGAGCCGTCCTGGCGCAGGTGCAGGAGGAGGTCGGCCGGCGCGTGGCCGCGACCGCCGACGCCGAGCCGGACCTCTGGGACCAACTCGTCGCCGGATGCCACGCCTTCCTCACCGCGAGCGCCGACCCGGACGTCCAGCGGATCATGCTGATCGACGCCCCTGCCGTACTCGGCTGGAACGAGTGGCGCGCGCTCGACGAAGCCGCCTCGGCCCGCCACCTGTCCGACGCGCTGACTCACCTGATCGAGGCCGGCGTCATCGCCAGGCAACCGGTCGCCCCCCTGGTCCGCCTGCTCTCCGGCGCCATGAACGAGGCCGCCCTGTGGCTCGCCACCTCGGCCGACCCCGGCGACCTCGCCGACACCAAGGCCGCCCTCACCCGCATGCTGGAGTCCCTGCGCGGCTGACCGGCGGTTCAGCCGGGAAAACGACGAGATCCCGCCCGATCAAGCCGATCGGACGGGATCTCGTCACCTTCCCTCTCACGTCCTCCGGGAGTAGCCACAGGATCGGCGGCTCTCATTGCCGCCGTGATCGCCCGGGCGGTGCAGGCGGGCTCCGTCCCGATGGCGGCGCCTTCGACCGGCCGCGCTCTGGAGCCTCGTACCGGTCAGCGGCGGACGGCACGGAGAAGGCGGTTCGAAGGTGGACGGCGGCCGAGGCCAGGGCCTACCCGGCCACAGGACGGCGGCGGCGGCGATCGCGGAGATCGTCAACAGGACGCCCAGCAGAATTTCGAGAAGCGCAGTGGTCGACATCGAGCCCTCCCTCGACCTCGCTGTGGACATGTGACCACGAGGACGAAGGTCTTCCCACACCCCCATGTCGCACGAGGGCCACCCCGCCGGGTCTCCTTGTGCTCGAGGACCGTGATGACGATCGGGGTGTCGGACGGTGGGTACTCCCCTCCGCATTGAGTCCACTATCCGTGCAGCTCAGGCCCTAGTCAAATGCCCGCGACCATTCCCGGCCACCGCCCCAGGGGTAGAGCGCCGCCCAGGAAGTGGCCTAATCTGGGACGACGAGGGGAGTACTTCCCAAGAGCCGATCCGGTCAGTACGGACGTTTCGAAACGTCCCCGGGCGGCCGCCCGCAGGCGTGGGCGAAGGAGACCTCGAACAGCCGAGCGCGTTCGAGGAGATCTCATGCCCGCCGAGACAGTCCTGTCGGCAGCCAATCTTGAAACGATTGGTTCGCCGAAACTGTGGACGATCACTGTGGCAGCTCTGACGTTACTGCTGACCGTGGACTTCATACTGACACGGCGCCCGCACAAAGTGCGGATGCGCGAGGCGGTGGGCTGGTCGGTCTTCTACCTGGCACTGCCTCTGATCTTCGGCGTCTACGTATGGGGGGTCTTCGGGTCCGGTGTGGCGACGGAGTTCTTCACCGGCTACGTGGTGGAGAAGTCACTGTCGGTGGACAACCTGTTCGTGTTCATGCTGCTGCTGTCCGCCTTCGCGGTCCCGCCCGCGTTGGCCCAACGGGTCCTGCTGTACGGCATCATCGGGGCACTGGTACTGCGCGCGATCTTCATCGCCCTGGGGGCGGCCGTTCTGCAGAGCGGCACATGGGCGTTCCTGCTGTTCGGCGGGATACTGGTCGTCACCGCTGGGAAGATCCTCAAGGACGCGCTGAGCGGGAGGGAACAGACGGTCGACATCTCCTCCATGCGCACGATCCGGCTGCTGCGGCGCTTCGTGCCCGTCACCGACGACTATCGCGGCTCCCACCTGGTCGTTCGCGAGGGCGGCCGCCGCGCTCTGACCCCGCTGGCGCTGGCCATCGTGGCCGTCTTCGCCACCGACATCGTCTTCGCCGTCGACTCGGTGCCTGCGGTGTACGGCGTGACCGAGGACCCCTTCCTCGTCTTCGCCACCAACGCCTTCGCCCTGCTGGGCCTGCGAGCGCTCTACTTCGTGCTCCTGGGTGTCCTGACGAAACTGCGGCACCTGAACCACGGACTCGGCGTCATCCTGGCCTTCATCGGGATCAAGCTCGTTCTGCACTGGGCGCACGGCGTCTGGGCGTGGGTCCCGGAGATTCCTACTCCGATCTCGCTGGGGGTCATCGTCGCGGTCCTGATCACCGTCACGATCACGAGTGTGTACGTCAACCGCCGCGACGCGAATCCCGCCTCCTCACCCGCCGAACCCGAACCCCACTCGTGGCCGACGCACTAGATGATTGATTCCAAGGGCCAGCCGCAGGAAGACGCGGCTGCGGAGACAGGGCGAGGGTGTCGACGCTCAGCGTGTGACGACTGACATGGACACCCTCGCAGCAGATGCGTTTCATACTCCCGCTGTCAGCCCAGCGCCTTTCGCAGCAGCGCCGTCAACTGGTCCTGCTCGTCGGGTGAAAGTCGTCCGATCGCCGTGCGGGCGAAGGTGAAGGCTTCTGCGAACCGGTGGTTGACCTCGTCTCCTCGGGGGGTTCGCGCCACGAGTCGTGCCCGGCGGTCCCGGGGATTCGGTTCGCGGGCCACGAGGCCGAGCCCTTCGAGACGCGCCACGATCTGGGTGATGTTGGAGGCGTCGCAGCCGAGCTCCTCGGCCAAGGCTCCCATGCCGCGGCGCTCGTCGAGCCGCCCGAGCACACATGCCTGCGCCGAGCTGAGCGACAGCTCCGCCGCCGCCGCCTCGTAGGCACGGTCGTACACGTCGATCAGCTCGAACAAAACGGCCTCAGCCTTGGAGGAGGTGGCTACGGGTCCGTTTGGCAGCGCCATGGCGCCAGCCTAGAGGAGTTATTTGATTCACTCAAGCAGATGTGGTCCAATCAATACTTGATTCACTCAAGTAATGAAGGGGAGCCGATGGACAGCAGGGCTGAGCGCACAGCGGGCGGCGCGATCGTGGTGCCGCAGATGAACGCGGTCGTCCTTGACCGGTTCGGCGGCGTCGACGAACTCTCGTCACGCCGGATACCGCTCCCGGAGGTCGGCGATGACGACGTCCTCATCCAGGTGGAGTTCGCAGGGGTCGGGTCCTGGGACGCGGTCGAGCGGGAGGGGGAATACGACGGCGCTTTCGGCGTCGCGTCGGCCTTCCCCTATGTCCTCGGCTGGGACGCGGCGGGCACGGTGGCCGCGGTCGGCCGCAACGTCACCCGGTTCGACGTGGGCGAGCGTGTCTACGCTGCGACGATGCCGGTGCCGCGTGGTGGCTTCTACGCCGAGTACGGCCTCGTTGAGGCGGAGTTCGTGGCGCGCGTACCCGACCGGATGCCGACCGAGCAGGCCGGAGCGATGGCCTGGGACGCCCTGACCGCACTGAGCGGCCTCGATCTGCTCGACCTGCGGCCGGACGAGACGCTCATGGTCTTCGGGGCCAGTGGGGGCATCGGGCACCTGGCCGTACAGCTGGCGCGGCACAGCGGCATCCGCGTGCTGGCCGTGGCCTCTGGTGACGACGGTGTCGCCCTGGCCCGCCGGCTGGGCGCAGACGAGGCCGTCGACGGTCGCAAAGACGATGTGCTGGCTGCGGCGTCCGAGTTCGCGCCAGGCGGGCTCGATGCGGCTCTGGTCACCGCGGGAGGCGAGACCGCGGAACGGTCTCTTCGCGCGATCAGGAACTCGGGGCGGATCGCCTGGCCGAATGGCGTCCTGCCCGCGCCTGTGGCCTCGCCGGGTGCGACGGTGTCCTATTTTGACGGGGATCGAAGCCGCGCGGCCACCGATCGGCTGAACGCGATCATCGAGGCGAGCTCCTTCGAGGTCCACGTCGCCCGGACCTTCCCGTTCGGTCAGGTCAAGGACGCGCATCGCGCTCTGAACGATCACTATGTCGGGAAGCTGGCCCTCAAGGTCGGATAGGACGCGACAAGCCGCTCGAGGCTGCGGGGAAGCCTGCCGGCGGCTACGCCATCCGGGAAAACAGCGAGATCCCGTCCGATCGGAGTGATCAGACGGGATCTCGTCAACGTGCTTCAGGCCGTCTCGAGAACGGCCCTCTGTGGAGCTATGGGGATTCGAACCCCAGACCTCCTCCATGCCATGGAGGCGCGCTACCAGCTGCGCCATAGCCCCTTGCGACGCAGATGAAATCTTAGCCGACTCCGGACACCTCCCGCGCCATCACACCGGAGACGAGGGCGACGACGGCGGAGGCCGCGGCTCCGGCGGTGATGATCGCGAAGGACAGGAGATAGGCCCCGCGGGCGGGTACGGCTGTGCCCGCGACGGTGATCGAGGCCAGGAGCGCGGCGGTGACGGCGCCGGAGACGCTGCCCCCGATGGAGCGGACCAGGGAGTTGATGCCGCTGGCGATGCCGCTCTGGTCCATCGGCACGTGCTGTACGGCCAGCGCCCCCAGCGCCGCGTAGGCGACCCCGAACCCCAGGCCCTGCAGCGCGTTCGAGCCGAGCAGGTGGAGCACCGAGGTGTTGAAGAGCGCGAACCACCCGAATCCGGCCGCGGTGAGGGCCGCGCCGAGGGCCAGGGAGTTGGCGGGGCCGAGACGCGAGGAGAGGTGTCCGGCCATGGAGGACGAGAACAGCATGGTGACGGTGCTGGGCAGGGCGTACAGGCCCACGTCGAGGACCGATGCGCCGAAGCCGTACCCGACGGAGGCAGGCGTCTGGACGAAGCTGGAGACCAGGGTGAAGGAGCCGAACATCGCGAAGCCCAGCAGCAGCGCGGCCAGGTTGGCGGGCAGGGAGTGGCGGCCGACGAGCAGGTGGAGGCGGACCATCGGCGCCCTGAGCCTGAGCTGGCTGAACACCCACACCGCGCAGAGGACCGCCGCGCCCGCGAAGAGCCCGATCACGGGACCCGAGCCCCACCCCCAGTCGTTCCCCTTCGAGACGGCGAGCAGCAGGCAGACGAGCCAGGCGGACAGCAGCAGCGCGCCGACGAAGTCGGGGCGGCCTCCCGCGCGGGCTCCCGCGTCGTGGGCGCTCAGGGCGATGAGGACGATCGCGACCGCGCCGAGCCCCGCGGTGATCCAGAAGACCGGATGGTGGCTGCTGGTGCGGTCGGCGATGAGGCCTGTGACGATCATGCCGAGGTTGCCGCCGACCCCCATGGTCGCGCTGACCACTCCGATGGCCGTCATCACCCGGGCCCGCGGGAAGCTGTCCCGGATCATGCCGATGGCCAGCGGGATCAGCGCCGCCGACGCGCCCTGCAGGGCCCGCCCCGCGATCAGCACCGACAGGGAGTCCGACACGGCGCAGACCGCCGAACCCAGCACGAGCAGGCCGACGGTGAACAGGATCATCCGCTTCTTGCCGTACATGTCCCCGAGACGGGACAGCAGCGGCGTGGCCACCGCGCCCGCGAGCAGCGAGGCGGTGAAGACCCAGGTGACCTCGGCGACCTGCACCCCGAAGACGGTCATCAGGCGGGGCAGCAGCGGGATGACCACGGTCTGCTGGACGGAGACGATCATCCCCGCCACGGAGAGGGCGAGCAGGGTGAGCCAGAGCTGCCTGCCCTGCCGCACGGTGTCGGGCTCGGCGACGGCTACTCCTGCCACGTTTTCCCCCATTTCCAATCGACTTTCGCAATGAAATGGTAAATGCTCGTCAGAAAACGTCATCTCTCGGGTCATGTCACGTAATGGCTAGCGTGATACCTCTTGAGAGTCATGGTGGTTGAGTGCCTCGGCGGAGACCGTGCCGCCGCAGGCCAGGGCGTTCGCCCGATCCAGGGCGCCGCGACCGGCACGCGTGATCGGCACGCGTGATCAGGTGACTGTTTCCTGTCGGGGCGTCAGCCGACGGTCGTGCGCATGGTCAGCTCGGCGCCGTCCGCGGACAGGTCGAGGGTCGTGGTGACCGAGCCGAGCTGGGAGGTGCGGGACAGGTGGGTGCCGCCGCACGGGATGGCGACCTCGCCGGCGGGCAGGCCGCAGTGCCAGGCGCGGCGCGCGGTCAGCTCGGGCCCGGGGCTCTCGATCCAGACCGGGGCGTCGGCCTCGATCCACTCCTTGAGCCTGCCGTCGATCGTCCGGGTGATCTCCGTCAGGCTTTCGGCCAGCCCGTCGGCGGTGAACCCCTTGCGGCGCAGGGACTTTCCCAGCCGGTAGACGTCGCGGCTGCCACGGGGCAGGATCCGTGAGGAGGTGATGGCCGTCTGGTCGAAGTCGGGGTTGCCGAGGCCGTCCACGGCGACCTCCTTGCGCCACCGGTCGGCCAGCGCCGCGTTGAGCGCGAGGGCCGTGAGGTGACAGGCGGTGTGCCCGGCCGACAGCGCGTGACGACGCTCGGCGTCGACCACGAGCTCGACCTCCCCCTCCGGCACTGGTTCGCCGGTGACGTGGACGACCAGCCAGCTCCAGCCGGGGGCGCCGCGGCGCACCGGGATGTCCTCGCCGACGTGGACGGCTCGCTCGCCGTCGGCCACCGCTCCGGTCAGGCAGTCGGTCACCGCGATCCCGGCGATGGTTCCCAGGTCGGCGGGCTGGTCCGGCCAGGTGTGGTCGAGGGGGTGGAAGGGGGTCTCCGCCACGATCGTTCCGTGCGTGCCGCCCACGGGCACGGTCGCCAGCACCGCCGAGCGTCCTCGGATCCCGCCGTCCGGATAGCCGACGAGTGTCGATCCCCCGATTTCCATCCCCTCATCATGCCAGCACGACTTCTCCTGACATGCCGGTACGACTTGCGCCGCCCCCGAGGAGGCGCAAGCCGTACCGGTGAGGTGATCAGGCGGCGAGGACCCGCTCGTCCTCCAGGTAGCGGGCGCGGCCCGCGTACCAGCCGGTCGCGAACTGGACGGCGACCACCGCGAACAGCAGCAGGAACGGCGGCGTCCAGCTTCCGCTCGACTCGTGCATCACGCCGACGACCAGGGGGCCCGCGCCCGCGATGAGGTATCCGGCGCTCTGCCCGAAGGCGGAGAGCGCCGCGGTGGCCTCCGGGGTGCGGGTGCGCAGGGCGAGCATGGTCAGCGCCAGCGGGAACGACCCCATCCCGATGCCGACCAGGATGGCGAACACCCAGGCCGGGCCTGAGGGCGCGAGCCAGAGGCCGAGGAAGCCGATCGTGTAGAAGACCACGAACGCCGCCACGACGGGCCGCTGGTCGGCGAACTTCGAGGCGATCCAGGGCACGACCATGGAGACCGGGATGCCGATCGCGGTGAAGACGCCCAACACCAGCCCGGCCTGGCCGGTGGTGTAGCCGCCGTCGACGAGGATCTTGGGCAGGAAGCCGAACATGATGTAGGCGACCATGCTCTGCGTGCCGAAGTAGGCGGCGACCGCCCAGGCCAGCCTGCTCCTGATCAGGGTCCTCGGTCCGAGGTCCCTGCTGCCCGTGTCCCGCTCCGGCTCACTGCGCAACAGCGCAAGCCACGGAATGGCGGCGACAGCGGCCAGCGCCGCCCACACCCCGAGGGCAACGTGCCAGTTGCCGTCGGCGGCCCGCTCGATCGGCACGGTCGCGGCGGCCGCGAGCATCGTGCCGACCGCGAGGGCGGTGGTGTAGACGGTGGTCATGGTCCCGGCTCTGCCGGGGAAGTGACGCTTGATCAGGGTGGGGATGAGCACGTTGCCCACGGCGCCGCCGGACAGGGCGAGGGCGCTGCTGAACAGGAACACCTCGGCGGAGTGGACCATCGCCCGGATGAGCAGTCCCGCGCCGAGGGTGACCAGGGCGAGCAGCAGCAGCCTGTGCTCGCCCAGCCTCCTGGCCAGCGCCGGGGTCACGGCTCCGACCGAGGCGAAGATGAGCACGGGTAGTGTGGTGAGGAGTCCGACCCCGACGCCTGACATGCCCAGGCCGGACGAGATGTGATCGAGAACCGGTCCCACACTAGTGACCGCGGTGCGCAGGTTCAGTGCGGCGAGGACGATTCCCAGCACGAGCAACCAGGCCAGAGATCCAGTCGTGCCACCGGTGCGGCCCCGTGTCTGATGGGTTAGCACGCTCATGCGGGGGTCAGTCCTCCTTCAATCGATTCACCCAATCGTAGGATGATTGGCTGACTCCAACTGTAACAGGACCCAAAATCAAGTTTGTTCCTGGCACCAAAAACCCCTGACAACGTGAAAGCCGGACCACGCTCCCTCTTACAGAGCGTGACCCGGCTTTCTCACTCGTCAGGCGCGAGCGCGGGGGCTTCGGCGAACGCCGACGTCAGATGCGCGGCCCCGGGGTCGCGGGCGGCTCCTCACCGGGCCGCCGACCGGCTCCGGGCAGCGGGCCGCTGCCGGGCGGGGCCAGCGGGGACTGCGGCGGGTACTCCTGACCGACCGTGCGCGGGGGCGCCGGTTCGCCGAAGCCGTGACCGCCCTCAGGCCTGTCGGTCACACCGACGCCGCCGACGCCACCGGCACCGGCACCGGTCGCGCCCGTGCCCCGATCCTGCGGCCCCGGCACGTCGCCGCGCCAGGCGCCGGTCTCGCCGCCGCGTGCCTCGATGAACGTCTTGAAACGCTCCAGGTCGCCGCGGACGCGCAGCCGGACGATCTGCAGCCAGTCGCCGACGGTCTCGACGAAGCCCTCCGGGTCGTACTCCATCTGGAGCGTGACACGGGTGGTCTCCGGGGAGAGGTGATGGAAGGTGACCACCCCGGCCTGGTGCGGCCGGTCGACGGACTTCCACGCCACCCGCTCGTCGGGGTGCTGCTCGGTGATCTCGGCCTCGAACTCGCGGCGAACCCCCGAGATCTCGACGACCCAGGCCGTACGGGTGTCACTCAGCTGCTTGACCGACTCGACGCCTTCCATGAACTCGGGAAAGCTCTCGAACTGGGTCCACTGGTTGTAGGCCGTCCTGATCGGGACGTTCACATCGACGGACTGTTCGATCGTGCTCACAGGTCTGCCTCCCTCTTGTGGGTTCGGGGACCAGACCTGCCCGAGGAGACCGGAGCCTAACTATTTACGCCGCAAAAGCCAGTAAAGGCCGATGACCGGCAGGACGAGAGGGATGAACACGTAGCCGCTGCCGTACCCCGACCAGACCGTGGCGTGCGGGAAGGCCGCGGGGTCGGCCATGCTCAGTGTGCCGACGATGAGCACCCCCGCCAGCTCGATGCCGCAGGCGACCAGGGCGAGACGCCGGTTTCCCCTGGCCAGCGCCACGGTGAGCACGACGTAGACCACCGAGGCGAACGCCGAGAGCGCGTAGGCCAGCGGGGCCTCCTCGAAGCGCGTCGCGATCTGCACCGCCGCGCGCGCCCCCGCGGCCAGCGCGAAGACGCCGTAGACCGCGAGCAGCGCGCGTCCGGGGCCCGAGCCGATCGCCGGTTCGCTCATGCCGTTCCGTGCCAGATCTGGAGAAGCCGCCCGACCATGACGCAGACCGCGAAGGCTCCGACCGCGATCACAGCGGGTCCCCAGCGCGAGCGCTCGGCGAGCCCGAGGAAGGCCGCCGCGGGCGGGATCAGCAGGGTGCCCGCCAGGTAGCCGATCAGGGTCGCCGTCTCCCCTGCCCCCTCGCCGCCGATCACTCCGGCGACCGCGAAGCCCGCCTGGACCAGCAGGCCCACCTCCAGCACCCCGAGCGCGACGAGGATCACGGTCCCCATCGGCCTGTTCCGCACGGCGGTCACGATGCCGGACAGCATGATCAGCAGCGCCAGCACGATCAGGCCGGTCGCAAGTGGGCCGATCACCGGGACGTCACCGTGGCAGGAGGCATGACCAGTAGGGTACTGGCAGGTACCGTCGCCCTCCCCGCCGCGGCGCATACGCTGGTTCCATGGAGAGGATCCTGGTCAGCGCGTGCCTGGTCGGACGGAGAGTCCGCTACGACGGAGCCGCGAAGACCAGCGGCGACGCGCTGCTGGCCGCCTGGCGGCGGGAGGGGCGGCTGGTCCCGTTCTGCCCCGAGGTCGAGGGCGGCCTGCCGGTGCCGCGTCCGGCCTCCGAGATCGAGGGCGGCGCGGGAGGCGCGGCCGTGCTCGCGGGAGCCGCCCGGGTGCTCACGGCCGACGGGACCGACGTCACGCGGGCCTTCCTCGCCGGAGCCCAGGCGGCGCTCGCCGTGGCCAGGTCCTTCGGCGTCAGGGTGGCGATCCTCAAGGAGGGCAGCCCCTCCTGCGGAGGCCTGAGCGTCTATGACGGCTCCTTCCGGGGACGCCGTGTGCCGGGCGTCGGCGTGACCGCCGCCCTGCTCGAACTGCACGGCGTCTCGGTGTTCACCGAGGACCACGTCGCGGACGCCGCCGTACGGCTGCGCGAGCTCGCCGAAGCCCGGCCCCCCGACAGGTCCTAGTACTCCCAGACGTCGGTGCGGTTCTCCTTGCCGATGCAGAAGACCGCGGAGCCGTGCTGGCCCTGGACCAGGTCGACCCGGATCCAGCCGTCGGCCTGGGAGACCTGGCTCTCGAAACCCGCGTTGGGGCTCGCGGCGACCAGGCGGCACACGCCCGCCTCGATGCTGAACGAGACCGAGCCGTTCCTGGCGCTCACCACCCGCGTCCCCTCGTCCGCGAGCGCCGCCTGAGCCGAGGAACTGGGCGTGGCGGACGGCCTGGCGGCCTTGGGGGCGGCGGACGTCGTCTGGGCGGGTGGGGGCGCGGCGGTCGTGGACCTGACGGGGTTGGAGATCGTGGAGCCCTTCGAACGGGCCGGGTCCCGGATGGTGGTGTGCGGGGAGCCGGTGGTCCGCGTCTGGCGCGTGTCCCGGGTGGCGGTGACCGAGACGTCGGGCGCGGGGACGTGTCTGCTCCGCGAGGGCGAGGCGCTCGGCGTGCCGGGGGTCTCGCCGGGGCCGGTGGGGGTCGTGGGAACGAGCGGCGCGGCTCCCACCCGGGTGAGCGCGGAGTTGAGGGACTCGACCCTCGCGTCGTCGAAGACCTGGCTGCGCAGCACGTCACGGACTCCGAACCAGGTGATCGAGGCCGCCAGGACCGTGGCGCCACACCACACCGCTATGAATCCCATGGTTTGCCGCATGCGGTGAATTATTACCTCATGTGTCTCTTTGTTCACTACGGTTACGTCGTATGGCGACGGTTCTCGTGGTGGAAGACGACGAGTACGTGCGTTCCGCGATCATCCAGGAACTGGGCAGGCGTCAGCACGCCGTGCGCAGCGCGGGGCGGGCACTCGACGCGTTGCGGGAGATCACCCAGAATCCCCCCGACGCTGTGATCCTCGATCTCGGCCTGCCCGACCTGGACGGCTCAGAGGCCCTGAAGATGGTCCGCAGCGTGTCCAGCGTCCCGGTCATCGTGGCGACGGCCAGGGACGACGAGGCGGAGATCGTCCGCCTGCTGGAGGCGGGCGCGGACGACTACCTGGTCAAACCGTTCTCCGGCGACCACCTGAACGCCCGGCTTGACGCCGTGCTGCGCAGGGCCAGGGCGGCGACCCCGCCGCCGGTGCTGCACATCGGCGCGCTCGCGGTCGATCTCAACCGGCGCGAGGCCGCCCTTGGCGGCGCGCCGCTCACGCTGACCCGGCGGGAGTTCGACCTGCTCGCCTACCTCGCGGCCAGGGCGGACCGGGTCGTCTCCCGCAAGGAACTGCTCACCGAGGTGTGGCAGCAGTCCTACGGCGACGACCAGACCATCGACGTCCACCTGTCGTGGCTGCGGCGCAAACTCGGTGAGAGCGCCTCCTCCCCCCGCTACCTCCACACCGTGCGCGGCGTCGGCGTCATGCTGATCACACCGTCGTGAGACGGACCCTGGCCCTGCTCGCCGTCGCGGGAGCCTCGATGATCGCCCTGGCCTTCCTGATCCCGCTCGGGCTCATCGTCAGGGAGATCGCCCATGGCCGGGCGGTGGCGGAGGCGGAGCGGCAGGCGTCGGCGCTGGTCCCGGTGCTGGCCATCACCACGAACCCGGAACGGCTGACCCGCGCGGTGGCCAGCACCGGCGCGAAGGAGCGGATCGCCCTCCACCTGCCCGACGGCGGCTCGGTCGGCACGCTCAGGGCTCCGGCGGAGACCGTGGCCGCGCTGTCCCAGCTGACGCGGGCCGTGATCTGGGAGTCAGGCGACGACTACCTGCTGCTGCGTCCCGTCACCCTGGAGAACGGCCGGAGCGCCGTCATCGAGATCCTCGTGCCGTCCAACGACCTCACCCGGGGCGTCGCCGCGTCGTGGGCGGTGCTCAGCGGGGTCGCGGTGGTCCTGGTCGCGGGATCGGTGCTGGTCGCCGACCGCCTCGGGGTACGCGTGGTGCGCTCGGCGCGGCGCCTGGGCCGCGCGGCGGCCTCACTGGGCGCGGGCGACTTCAGCGTCCGGATCGCCCCCGAGGGACCCGCGGAACTGGCCGCCGCGGGAGAGGCCTTCAACACCATGGCCGACCAGATGGTCCAGCTGCTGGCCGCCGAACGGGAGATGGCCGCCGATCTGTCGCACCGGCTGCGCACACCGCTCACGGCCCTGCGGCTCAGCCTGGACCACCTGGGTCCGGAGGCCGAGCAGAGCCGCCTGGCCCTGAGCCGCCTGGAGTCCGAGGTCGACGAGATCATCGCGGCGGCCAGGCAGCCCTCCCGCGCGCCGGGGCTCGTCCACTGCGACGCCGCCCAGGTGCTGCGCGAGCGGCTGACCTTCTGGTCCGCCCTGGCGGACGACCAGCAGCGGCCGTGGCAGCTGATCGGCGCCGCGGAGCCGGTCAGGATCCCGGTCGCGGCGGCCGAGCTGAGCGCCGTGGTCGACGCGCTGCTCGGCAACGTCTTCCGGCACACCCCGGAGGGCGCGGCGTTCACGGTGACGCTGCACCAGGGCTCGGACACGGCCGGCATCCTGATCGCCGACGCGGGGCCGGGCATCGCCGACCCCGAGGCGGCGCTGCGGCGGGGAGCCAGCGGGTCGGGATCCACCGGGCTCGGCCTGGACATCGCCCGCCAGCTCGCCGAGGGCTCGGGCGGCACGCTGCGGATCGACGTCTCCGCCCTCGGCGGAGCCAGGGTGCAGCTGTGGTTCCGCACCGACCAGCGCGACCGCACCGCGCGTACGGCCAGGCGTCCCGCGGGGAAGCGGTGGTCGCGCGGGAAGCGCTCCTCACGGGAGACGGCCGAGAGGCGCTGAGAGGCCGGTGGGGGCGTCACAGGGTCGCGGCGCCCATGAGCCTGACGGGTCGCCCACCGCCCGTGTGGCGGCCCGCTAGGCCCCGTCGTGGACGATGCCCGGCCCCGGGTGATCCTGTCGTGAACAGAGCGGCCGGTCCCGTCGTGGGCGAGCACGCGGGACGTCGTGAGCGGAGCCGCCGATCCGGCCCCGTCGTGAACGGAGTCGCCGCCCGGCCCGTCGTGGACGGACGCGCCCGGGTGTCAGATCGGGGGAACGCCGACCGCCGGCCACACCTCATGACAGGTCATGGACGCGCCCCGTCCGTACGCCTCCTCGTACGCCCGCTCTCCGAGCGCCCTCCTGGTGGCCGCAGCCAGTCGCGCCACGTCGGCGTCGCCCGCCATGGCGCTGCCGCGCGTCGCCATGCCCGCGCCGAGCAGCAGGGCCGCCTGTTCCGCGTCCCCCTCCAGCAGCGCGACGCCTGACAGCAGCTCGGTCACCAGCGCCGCCGTCGCCACGTTGCGCTGGTTCGCGGCGGAGACCAGCACCCGGTGGTACCAGGCCAGTGCCGCCCGGGCGTCGCCCTCGGCCTCGGCGACAAGCCCGAGGCCGATCATGACGGTGGCCCGGGTCTCCTCGGCCCCGAACCACCCGGCGGAGCATCCGGCCAGCGCCGCCTCCCCCAGCCGCCGGGCCTCGGCCAACTCGCCCCGCGCCCTGGCGATGACGCCCAGCTCGTGGTTGGCCAGGGCGAGCACCTCGGACGCCCCGGTACGGCGGGCCAGCTCGGCCGCCCGCTCCGCGTCCTCCCGCGCCCCGTCCAGGTCGCCCGTCCGCGCCCGCACCCCCGCGCGCTGGCACAGGCGCTCGGCGATGTCCTCGTCGGCGCCGAGCTCCCGGGCCAGCTCGAGGGACTCACCGCACAGGGTTCGAGCACGCTCGACGTCACCCCGCCATTCGGCGATCTTGGCGAGCTCGGACAGGGCGACCGCCATCCCCCACCGCTCCCCGAGGGCGCGGAAGCCGTCCAGCCCGGCGGAGAGCCCGTGTTCGGCCTCGTCGATCCGCCCGGCGTACAGCACCCTCAGCCCCTCGCCGAGGTGGCCGAGCGCCTGACTCCACGGGTCGGCGCCGACGAGCTTGTGCCACTGGTCGCCCAGGTTCGCCTTCCGCGCCTCGGGGACGCCCATCGCCATGCCCAGCATCATGGTCAGGAAGGGCTGCCGGGGCGGGCCTCCCCTGGCCAGCATCGTCTCGACGGCGTTGTCCAGATGGGCGTCGAACTCGCTGCGGGATCCGCCCGACGCGATGCTCAGGACGCACAGGGTGTACTCCTCCTCGAACCCGTCGGGAGGGTGCGGACCGATCCTCCTGACGAGTTCCTCCGCGCGCGCCGCCCCCTGGCTGCGCATCCCGCGCAGCCACCAGTAGGGCGTCAGGGAGGCCAGCAACCGCAGCGCCCGCCCCGTGTCGGCGGCGTCCGCCGCCTCGGAGACCCGGTGGAGCGCGGCGTGCAGGTTGTCACGCTCGGCGTCGAGCGAGGCCAGCCACTCCAGCTGGCCGGCGGTGATCAAGCGTGGCTCCGCGGTCAGCGCCAGGCCGAGGAAGTGGTCGGCGTGCGAGCGCCTCAGCCGCTCCGTCTCCCCCGCCTCCGCCAGGCGTTCGGCACAGAACGCCTGGATCGTGTTGAGCATGCGGTAACGGTCTCCCGAGACCTCGACGAGGGACTTGTCCGCCAGGCCGGTCAGCGCCTCGACCACCTCGTCGTCGGGCAGCCCGCACACCGAGGAGACCGCCTCCAGGGTGGCGCCGCCGCTGAAGACCGTCAGCCACCTGGCCAGCGCCCGCTCCGTCTCGTCGAGCAGGTCCCAGCTCCACTCGACCACCGCGCGCAGCGTGCGGTGCCTCGGCTGCGCGGTACGGCTGCCGCGCGACAGCAACCGGAACCGGTCGTCCAGTCTTGCGGCCACCTCGGCGACCGGCAGCGACCGCAGCCGCGCCGCGGCCAGTTCGATCGCCAGCGGCTGCCCGTCGAGAGCCCGGCAGATCCGCAGGACGGCCTCGACGTTCGCCTCGTCGACGGTGAAGCCCGGCAGCACGGCGGCGGCCCGGTGCGCGAAGAGCTGGACGGCGGGGTAGTCGAGCGTCCGCGGCGCGGGCGTGCCCTGCGGCGGCACCGCGAGCGCGGGCAGCGGGCACAGGCTCTCTCCGGTGATGCCCAGCGCCTCCCTGCTCGTGGCGAGGATCCGCAGTCCGGGACACGCGCCGAGCAGGCGTCCCGCGAGCTCCGCCGCGGCCTCGACGAGATGCTCGCAGTTGTCGAAGACGAGCAGGACGCGACGCCCGGCGAGCGCGGCGATCATCCGCTCGACCGCGTCGGCCTGCGGCCTGCCCGCTCCCGGCGTCAGTCCCGTCTCGCGGAGCCCGAGCACGCCGAACACGGCCTGGGCGACCTCGGCCTCCCGGCTCAGCGGCGCGAGATCCACGAAGTGGACCTCCCCCGGCCGCCGCGCCGCCGCCTCGACCGCCAGGCGTGTCTTGCCCACTCCTCCCGGCCCCGTGAGAGTGACCAGGCGTCCCTCCTCAAGGAGCGCGCCGACCCGTGCCAGTTCCTCGCGCCTGCCCACGAAACTGGTCAGCTGCGCCGTGAGGGCGTGCCGTGCGACGGGTCCCGTCGCCGGGAGGACGGCCGTCTCCCGCCCGACCTGCCGGGTCCCGTCCCGCGGAGACGAATCCGTCCCGGACGCAGCCGGAGGCGGAGCCTGCCCGGACGCGACCAGGGGCGGAGCCGGGTCGGCCCCGAACGCCGCAGGACCCCGCGGCAGGTCCGCCCTGAGCACGGCCAGGTGCGTGGCGGCCAGCTCGGCCGTCGGCTCCGCTCCGAGCTCCTCGGCCAGGAGCCGCCTGACCTCCTCGTACGCGGCGAGCGCCTCGGCCTGCCTGCCGCTGCCGTACAGCGCCCGCATGAGCTGTCCCCGTAACCGCTCCCGCAGCGGGTGCACGGCCACCAGCGCCCGCAGCTCGGCCACCAGCGCCCGGTGCTCACCCGCCGCCAGCTCCGCCTCCGCGCGGTCCTCGAGCGCCGCCAGACGCAGCTCCTCCAGGCGCGTGACCTGCGCCGGCGCGAACGGAGCCTCGCCCACGTCGGGCAGGGCGGGCCCCCGCCACAGGCCGAGCGCCTCGCGCAGGAGCGCGGCGGCGCCCACCCCGTCGCCCGCGGCCATGACCCGACGTCCTCGCGCCGCCAGCCGCTCGAACCGGTGGACGTCGACGTCCTCCGGCCGCGCCGCGAGCCGGTAGCCCGCCGGATGGAACTCCACCGTGCCTGCGCCTCCCAGCGACTGCCTGAGCCGGGAGACCTGCGCCTGCAGCGCGTTGACGACGTTGCCCGCGGGGGCGTCGCCGTAGAGTCCGTCGATCAGCCGCTCCGCGGTGACCACCCGTCCCGCGTCGAGCGCCAGCATCGCGAGCAGCGCCCGCGTCCTCGGCCCGCCCACGGCGACCGGGCTCCCTTCGGCGTCCCGCACCTCCGTCGCGCCCAGCAAGCCGACCCACATGGCACCGATTATCGTGCTTGACCGGCCCGGCGCGCACCGGCCGGCGGCCCCGAGCCTGCCGGGGCTCAGGGGAGAGCGGCGGCCTGCTCGGCGGGCGCGCGGCGCAGGATTCCCCGCACGGGCAGCAGAACGGCTCTGTCCAGCCGGACGTTCGACAGGCGGGCCAGCGCGGCGGCGGCGACCAGTGTGGCGGCCACGGTGGCCGCCCCCGCCGCCTCGAGAGTCAGCCGGGGGCCGAGCTCGTCGCAGAGCCAGCCGAGCAGGGGGCCGCCGACGGCGCCCGCGGCCGCGCTCACCACCCCTTGGACGGCGATGACGCGCCCGCGCATGTCACCGGGACTGTCCAGCTGGACACGCGTGCCGACGGTGGTGTCGATGATCACGGCTCCGGCCGCGATCGGCAGGATGAGCGCGGCGAAGGCCGCCATGCCCGGCATGAGACCGCTCACGCTCTGGGCCACGCTCGTCAGCAGCGCGGCGCCGAGCAGCAGCCCGATCGTCAGGCGGGGGCGTCCGGCGGCGATCACGCCTCCGGCCACGGTGCCGATCGCGAACACCGTCGACAGCAGGCCGTATCCGCCCGCTCCGGCGTCCAGCGGTCCCGCGCTCATGGCCGCCATGGTGACCTGGTAGTTGCGCCCCAGGCTGCCCAGGACGAGCGCGAGCGCCAGCAGGACCAGCAGCCGCGGCGTGCGCAGCACGTAGGCGAGGCCGGCGCGCACGCTGCCGCTGTTCTCCCCCGCGTGCACGAGCCGGTGCATCTCGGAGGCGCGCATCGCGAGGATCGAGGCGATCACGGCGAAGAAGCTCACCGCGTTGAGGAGGAACAGGCCGCCGGCGCCGGTGAAGGGGAGGAGCATGCCCGCCAGGCTCATGCCGAGGATGCGGCCCCCCGAGTTGATGACGGAGCCGAGCGCGAGGGCGTTGGGCAGGTCCTCCCGGGGGACGACCTCCGCGCCGAACCTGCCGAGCGCGGGCCCGCCGATCGCGCTGACCACGCCACTGGCGAGCACAAGACCGTAGACGGGGGTCATCGAGGCCGGGTCGCTCATCGCGACCGATGCGAGGACCGCGGCGAGGACCGCGTGGGCGACCTGCGTGGCGAGCACCACCGGACGGCTGGGAAGCCTGTCGGCCAGAGCGCCGCCCCACAGCCCGAGCAGGAGGGTGGGAAGCGCCTGGAGGACGAGGCTCAGGCCCACACTGGCCGCCGATCCGGTCTTGGAGAGGATCAGCCAGTTGACGCCCAGCACCTGCATCCAGGTGCCGGTGACGGAGACCAGGTCGGCTCCCGCCCATAGCCGGTAGTTGTGGTGCTTGAGGGAACGCAGCGTCGCCGCTGACAAAGACACGACTTTGTCCTTCTTTGGGGATTTATCGAAGTACCGAACACCCCCCAAAGAGAGATGGATTCCTAAATGACCGGATTGTGAGACTAATCACGCATCTGGGTAGGTTTAAAGCTCTTGATCATCAGGATCCTGATAGATCACCTTTACCAATGGGAAAGCCGTCCCGATCGGTACGCACTCCGGGACCGGGAACCCTCTCCGGCCCGAGCCCCGATGCGCGGACCCGCTCGTCGTCCCGCGCCGGAAAGACGGGAGGCATGTGCCCCTGCCGCGGCGGAAGGGAGCCACGAGGAGCAGGGCGACCGCGGGAGGCGGCCGTGTCGAGCCGGAAAACGACGAGATCCCGCCCGATCAAGCCGATCGGACGGGATCTCGTCGACTTCCTTCGGCCGTCCGTGAGAACGACCCGGGGTGGAGCTATGGGGATTCGAACCCCAGACCTCCTCCATGCCATGGAGGCGCGCTACCAGCTGCGCCATAGCCCCTGGTCACCGCTCCGAGTCCTCTCGTCGCGGCGCTTCGGAAGCATACAAGGACATCCAGGAGTTCACCTAATCGACGGTCATGCGGCCCACGCCCTTCACCTAGGGGCGTGAGCCGCACACGCCGGGTCAGTCCTGGGTGACCTCGGGACTGTCGTCGCTCTGGACGGGCTCGGGCAGGGTTCCCGCGTTGTGCTCCATCAGACGCCAGCCCTTGCGGCCCTCCTCGAGCACCGACCACGAGCAGTTGCCCAGACCGCCGAGGGCGGGCCAGAGCTCCTCCGGCAGGCCTATCAGCTTGGCGATGCCGAGCCGGATCGCCGCCCCGTGGGAGGCGATCACGAGCAGCCCGTCGGGCTCGAGCCGTTCGGCCCACCTGCGGATCGACGAGGAGACGCGCTCGGCGACGTCGGTGACCACCTCGCCGCCGGGGGCCTCCCAGTCGGCGAACTCCCTGGGCCAGCCCGCGGAGATCTCCTCCCGGGTGAGCCCCTCCCACTCGCCGCCGCCGCGCTCGCGCAGGTCCTTGTCCACCGACACGCTCAGGCCGACGAGGCGGCCGAGCGCCGAGGCGGTGTCGAAGGCCCGCTGGAGGTCAGAGGAGACGATCATGGTGGGGCGGAGCGCGGCGAGCAGCGAGGCCGCCCGCGCCGCCTGCGCGACACCGGTCTCGTCCAGCGGAATGTCGCTGTGTCCCTGGAAACGGTGCTCGACGTTCCACAGCGTCTGGCCGTGTCTCAGGCAGACGACCCTGCGACTCACTCAGTTACCGCCTCGCGGGCGCGCTGGGCGGCGACCTGCGTGACGCTGTCAGGCAGGGCGATGGAGGGGCAGTCCTTCCACAGGCGCTCAAGCGCGTAGAAGGTGCGGTCCTCCTCGTGCTGGACGTGCACGACGATGTCGACGTAGTCCAGGAGAACCCAGCGGCCCTCACGCTCGCCCTCCCTGCGGACGGGCTTGGCGTGGGCCTCGATCCGCAGCCGTTCCTCGATCTCGTCGACGATGGCGCGGACCTGACGGTCGTTGGTGGCGGAGCAGAGCAGGAACGCGTCGGTGATGACGAGCTGGTCGCTCACGTCATAGGCGAGGATGTCATCGGCCAGCTTGTCCGCCGCGGCCTCGGCTGCGAGTCTGACGAGCTGAACGGATCTGTCGGTTGCGGTCACGGTGTCGGTTAGTCCTCCAGTAGTCGACGCTGTCACCTATCAGGGTGCCCGATCGGGCGGTCGTTGAAGAGCCGCCGTAGGTACAACGCCTATCGTGTGCCACCCGATTCCGCGCCGCAAACGAATTGACGGTCCGACGAGGGGCTCACGTAGCGGTAGAGACCGCGCTTGTTGATGTACTGAACGATACCGTCGGGCACCAGGTACCAGATGGGCTGTCCCGAGGCGACCCGTTCCCTGCACTCGGACGACGAGATGGCCAGCGCGGGGATCTCCAGCAGGCTCACCTTGCCCTCGGGCAGTCCGGGGTCGCGCAGGATGTGGCCGGGGCGGGTGGCGCCGACGAAGTGCGCGATCGTGAAGAGCTCGTCGACGTCGCGCCAGCTCAGGATCTGGGAGAGGGCGTCGGCCCCGGTGATGAAGTACAGCTCGGCGTCGGGGCCCCTGTCGGCGGCGATCTCCCTGAGGGTGTCGATCGTGTAGGTCGGCCCCGGGCGGTCTATGTCCACCCGGCTCACCGAGAAGCGGGGGTTGGACGCGGTCGCGATGACCGTCATCAGATAGCGGTCCTCCGGGGCGGAGACGGTCTTGTCCGCCTTCTGCCATGGACGCCCGGTCGGCACGAACACCACCTCGTCGAGGTGGAAGTGGTGCGCGACCTCACTGGCGGCGACCAGGTGACCGTGGTGGATGGGGTCGAAGGTGCCGCCCATGACCCCCAGGCGCCGCTTCCCCTGGCCGGTAGCCGCGTTCATCATGAAACGGACCATACGCGTAAGCCGTGCAGGGCTTTTAATCACCCCCCGCGCATGCCAGGCGGGCCCGACGTAGCATGCCGGACATGACCACCACCCCGGATCGCAACCGCGTGCAGCTTCCCGGCGTCAGCTCACGTGCCTACGAACATCCCGCCGACCGGTCCGCGCTGGTAGCTCTGCGCTCGCTCAGCGGGTTCGACACGGTGCTCAAGCAGATGTCCGGCCTGATCAGTGAGCGCCGCCTGCGCCTGATCTACCTCGCCTCGGCCGTGCGCACCAGCGAGACCCAGTTCCGCGCCCTCCACGACATGGGCCGCGACGCGGCGTACACGCTGGACCTCCACCGCATCCCCGAGGTCTACGTCCAGCAGAACCCGCAGGCGCAGGCCATGGCGATCGGCTTCGACGACCCGTTCATCGTCGTCACGACCGGCCTGCTCGATCTCATGGACGAGGAGGAGCAGCGTTTCGTCATCGGCCACGAGACCGCGCACATCCTGTCCGGTCACGCGGTCTACCGCACCATGCTGGACATCCTCACCCGTCTGGCCACCCGTGTCGCCTGGATCCCCCTCGGCTACATCGGACTGCGCGCGATCGTCGCGGGCCTGGAGGAATGGCACCGCAAGTCCGAGCTCTCCGCCGACCGTGGCGGTCTGCTCTGCGGCCAGGACCCGGACGCCGCCCTGCGCGCGCTGATGAAGCTCGCGGGAGGTTCGCGCCTGCACGAGATGAACATCGAGGCCTTCCTCGACCAGGCCAAGGAGTACGACACCGCGGGCGACGTCCGCGACGGCCTGCTCAAGGTCCTCAACCTGCTCGGCACCACCCACCCCTTCGCCGTCTCCCGGGTGGCGGAGCTCGACAAGTGGCGCCGCGACGGCGAGTACGACACGATCATCTCCGGTGACTACCCCCGCCGCGCCGACGACGCCAACGCCAAGATCTCCGAAGAGATCAAGGCCGCCGCCCGTTCCTACCGCGAGTCGTGGTCCCAGTCCCAGGATCCGTTCATCGGCGTCCTGCGTGACGTGGCCGAGGGCGCGGTCAACGCCGGGGAGCGCATCTTCAACCGCTTCGCCCGCCGCGACGGCAACTAGACCGCTCCATGCTCAACGGAAAGGTCTGGAAGGCCGCCTTCTGGGCCTTTTCCCCGAACCACGCCACTCCGGTCACGGCACGCGACAGGACCTAGACCAGGAGCGCGATCGCGCGCACCGCCGCCGCGCACAGGGCGACGAAGCCGCCGAGCACCGCGAGGGCGCGCAACCCCTCCTTGCCGAGCTCGGGGGTCCTCGCGCCGACCCGCTCCACCTCCCTGCCGACGAGCACGCCGCAGACGACGCCGAACACGATGCCCGCGACGATGACCGGCACCGGCTGCAGCCACCACTCGGGGGGCAGTGAGCCTCCGCAGGCCAGCCACAGCGTGATCCAGGCGAGCGCCGCCGCGGGCAGCCCCGGCCAGGCCAGCACGGTCAGCAGCGAGAGCGCGAAGGCCGGCGGGAAGGTCACGACGCGCAGAACCCCTCGCGACCTGGCCGTCTTGCGTTTCCTGACCAGCCAGCGTCCGGCCCAGATCGCTCGGGCCAGGGCCGCGAAGACACCGGTGACGGCGAAGGTGGCCACCGGCCAGATCACCGTGGTCACCACACACGGCACGGCGAGCACGGCCAGCAGCAGGACCAGGGCCGCGCTTCCCGCGCGCAACGGCCTGGACCTGGCGCCCGCGACGGCGCCGTCCGCGCCCTGAACGGCGCGTCCGGCCCGCACCGCTCCCTCCGTCCCTGCGGGACGCCCGGCCCGCGCCACGCCGTCCACGGCCTGGGCGGCACGCCCGCTCCTCATCGCGCCGTCCGCCCCGGCGCCAGGCCTGGCTCCGCGAACGGACTCGGCCACCTTGGCTCCGGGCCGCCCTGCGCGCGGGGGCTCCTCCGTCCTGGCCGCAGCCCTGCCACGGGTCTCCGGCTTCTTCGCCGCCCCCGGTCCCGCCATGGCCGAGGCGACCGTCCCCGCGGCCTGCCTCGTCGTCTTCGAAGGCTCGGGATCGGGTGCGGCGGCACGGGCCAGGCGGCTGAGCCGGGCGGCGAGGAGGGCGGCGGTCGGACGTTTGGCCGTCTCGCGGTTGAGGGCGGCACGGATCAGGGGGAGCAGCGCGGCGGGGATACCGGCGAGATCGGCCTGGCCGTTGAGGACGGCGTACATCTGCGCCTCGACGCTGCCCCTGCCGAAGGGGGGCCGTCCTGTCGCGGCGAAGGCGACCGTGGCCGCCCAGCCGTGCACGTCCGCGGGCTCCCCCACGGGCTCGTCCGCGAACACCTCGGGCGCGGCGTAGCTCGGAGTGCCGAGGAAGGTGCCGGTCAGGGTGAGCCGGGTCGCGTCCAGCACCTGGGCGATGCCGAAGTCGATCAGGACGGGATCGTCCTCGGCGTTGATCAGGACGTTGGCGGGCTTGAGGTCCCGGTGGACGACCCCCGCCGCGTGAATGATCGACAGAGCCGTGGCGAGCCCGTGGGCCAGGGCGACCAGGCCTGCGCCCCCGAGCGGGCCGCCGCGCCGTACCCGGTCGAGGAGGGTGTCTCCCTCGATGTGCTCCATGACGAGGTAGGGCCGCTCGCAGGCGAGATCGGCGTCGACGACTCGCGCGACATAGGGGCTCTCGACCCGGCGAAGAGCGCGGACCTCGCGCTCGAGGCGTATTCGCGCCTCCGAGTCGGCGTCGACGGCGTCGTGGAGCATTTTGAGGGCGACGCTCTCACCGCGCTTGTTGGTGGCGCGGTAGACCTCGCCCATGCCGCCCCGGCCGAGGCGTTCAACCAACGTATAGGAGCCGACACGCCCGAGACGACCCACGTGACCTCCTGCGTCGGCCACATGGGTCCTGGGGACCGCTGCGCCTACCGGGTCACCCGCTCTCGCGCGCTTCCCCGCTCTCCAGCCATAGGAGACAACACCATAGCGGGCGGAGACGACGAATTTCCGGCGGCGCGCCGTAGCGGCGGGAGATCGGCGGGGCGCGACCGCCTGGGCGGCTCGTCCGCGAAACGCCCTGGGACGTCGAGGACGGCCGCCCGCCGCCTCACGCCCCTGCGGCCTCGCCCGAGGCGATGACCGTGCCCGAGGCGGTGCGCAGGTGGCCCTCGCCGGTGTAGACCCACTTGGTCGAGGTCAGCTCGGGCAGGCCCATGGGGCCGCGCGCGTGCAGCTTCTGGGTGGAGATGCCGATCTCCGCGCCGAAGCCGAACTCGCCTCCGTCGGTGAACCTGGTCGAGGCGTTGACCGCGACCGCCGCCGAGTCGACCAGGGCGACGAACCTGCGGGACGCTCCGACCGAACGGGTGACGATGGCGTCGGTGTGGCCCGAGCCGTACTTCCTGATGTGCGCGACGGCGTCCTCGAGCGAGTCGACCACCGCGGCGGCGATGTCCAGCGAGAGGTACTCGGCCAGGAAGTCGTCCTCTCCCGCGGGCACCACGTCGTCGCCGTAGGCGGCGATCCTGGCGTCGCCGTGCACCGTCACCCCCTGCGCCGCCAGGGCGGCCAGGGCGCGCGGCACGAAGGCGTCGGCCACGGCGGCGTGCACCAGGAACGTCTCAGCGGCGTTGCACACGGAGGGGCGCTGCGCCTTCGCGTTGACCAGGATCTCGATGGCGAGGTCCTGGTCGGCGTCGGCGTCGACGTAGACGTGGCAGTTGCCGACGCCGGTCTCGATGACCGGAACCGTCGCCTCCTCCACCACCGAGTTGATCAGAGAGGCCCCGCCGCGCGGGATCAGCACGTCCACCAGGCCGCGGGCCCGCATAAGCTCCTTGACCGACTCACGGGTCTGGCCCGGCACCAGCTGCACGGCTCCCGCCGGGACCTCGGTGTCCGCCAGCGCCTCCTGCATGATCCTGACCAGGACCGTGTTCGACTCGTAGGCGCTGGAGGATCCGCGCAGCAGGGTGGCGTTGCCGCTCTTCAGGCAGAGCGCGGCGGCGTCCACGGTCACGTTGGGACGGCCCTCGTAGATGATGCCGATCACGCCGAGCGGCACCCTGAGCTGACGCAGTTCGAGACCGTTGGGCAGGGTGCCGCCGCGGATGACCTCGCCGACGGGGTCGGGCAGGTCAGCGACCTGGCGCACCGCGTCCGCGACGGCTCTGACCCTGGCCTCGTCGAGCCTGAGCCGGTCGATCATGTAGGCGGAGGTGCCGCTCTCCTCGGCCCGCCGCACGTCGAGCGCGTTGGCCTCGACGATCTCGGCGGACCTGGCCACCAGGGCGTCGGCGATCGCACGGAGCGCGGCGTCCTTCGGCGCCCGCGGCAGCGGGGCCAGCTCTGCGGCGGCCTCTTTGGCCGCCATGGCTGCCTTCAGGAAGTCCTCGGACATCTCGCGCTCCAGAAACTAGTGGTGGGACTCCAGTATGACGATGTCGTCACGGTGGATGAGCTCGCGTTCATATTCCGGACCGAGGCTGGCGGCCAGCTCACGGGTCGACCGGCCGAGCAGGCCGGGGATCTCCCCCGCGTCGAAGTTGACCAGCCCTCTGGCGACCACCCGGCCGAGCGGCCCGCACAGGTCGACCGGGTCCCCCGCGGCGAACTCGCCCTCGACGGCGGTGACCCCGGCGGGCAGCAGCGACTTTCGGCGTTCCACGACGGCGTCGACGGCCCCCGAGTCCAGGTGGAGCCTGCCGCGCCCCGTCGTGGCGTGGGCCAGCCAGAGCAGACGGGTGCCGGGGTGGCGGCCGTCGGGGTGGAAGTAGGTGCCGACGTCGGCGCCCGCGAGGGCCTGCGCGGCGTGCGCGGCCGCGGTCAGCACCACGGGCACGCCCGCGCCCGTGGCGATCCTGGCGGCCTGAACCTTGGTGACCATGCCCCCGGTGCCGACCGCGCCGCCCTTGCCCAGCTCGACCCCCACGAGATCCTCAGGACCTCGCACGTCGCCCAGCCTGCGGGCCCCGGGGCGGCGGGGGTCTCCGTCGTAGAGCGCGTCCACGTCGGACAGCAGCACCAGCGCGTCGGCGTGGGTCAGGTGGGCCACCAGCGCGGCGAGCCGGTCGTTGTCGCCGAAGCGGATCTCGTCGGTGGCCACGGTGTCGTTCTCGTTGACCACGGGGACGATGCCCAGCTCCAGCAGCCTGCCCAGCGTGCGCTGGGCGTTGACGTGGTGCGAGCGGCGCATCATGTCGTCGGCGGTCAGCAGCACCTGGCCGACCCGCAGGCCGTACCGGGCGAAGGAGGAGGTGTAGCGGGCGACCAGCACTCCCTGCCCCACCGAGGCCGCGGCCTGCTGGGTGGCGAGGTCACGCGGCCTCGCGGACAGGCCGAGCGGGCCGAGACCGGCCGCGATCGCCCCCGAGGAGACCAGCACGACCTGCGTCCCGGCCTTCCTGCGGGCGGCGAGCACGTCGACCAGGGCGTCGACCCGGTCGACGTCGATCGTTCCCTGCGGGGTCGTGAGCGATGACGACCCCACCTTCACGACGAGGCGTGAGGCCGTACGGATCCGATCGCGCGCGGAGTCCACGAAACGTACACCTTTCCAGATCATGGGACCACGGAGATCACCGGGGAGACAGCAGGCTATCCGAGCCGGTTGTCGGTGCCGCGCGGTCCCTGGTGCACGGCCTCGGCGTTGAGCGTCGGCTGCCAGTCGAAGATGTAACCGGTCTCCATGGAGCCGATGACCACCTCGGCCCCCGCCTTGGCCCCGGCCTTGGTGAGCTCCTCCTCGACGCCGAGACGCTCGAGACGGTCGGCCAGGTAGCCGACGGCCTCGTCGTTGGTGAAGTCGGTCTGGCGGATCCACCGCTCCGGCTTCACCCCGGTGACCTGGAAGGTGTTCTCGTCGACCCGGCGCACCGTGAAGCCCGCGTCGCCGAGCTGCTTGGGCTTGATGACCAGGCGGGTCGGCTCGGCCACCGGCGCGGCCTCCCGCGCGGCGGCGACCATCTCGCCCATGGCGTAGGTCAGCTCCTTGAGCCCCTGGTGGGTGGCCGCGGAGATCGAGAAGACCCTCAGGCCCCGCTCCTCGAGCATCGGCCTGACGATGTCGGCCAGCTCGCGGGCGTCAGGGACGTCGGCCTTGTTGAGCACGGCGAGACGCGGGCGGTCCTCCAGCTTGCCGTAGGCCCGCAGCTCGGCCTCGATCGCCTCGAAGTCACTGATCGGGTCGCGGCCCGGCTCCATGGTCGCGCAGTCGATCACGTGCACGATGGTGTTGCAGCGCTCGACGTGGCGCAGGAACTCGTGCCCCAGCCCCTTGCCCTCAGAGGCTCCGGGGATGAGGCCGGGGACGTCGGCGACGGTGAAGATCGTGTCGCCCGCGGTGACCACGCCGAGGTTGGGGATCAGCGTGGTGAAGGGGTAGTCGGCGATCTTGGGGCGGGCCGCGGAGAGCGCGGCGATGAGGGAGGACTTGCCCGCGCTGGGAAAGCCGACGAGCGCCACGTCCGCGACGCTCTTCATCTCCAGCATCACGTCGAGCTCGTCGCCGGGCTCGCCGAGCAACGCGAAGCCGGGGGCCTTGCGCTTGGTCGAGGCGAGGGCGGCGTTGCCGAGGCCGCCGTGCCCGCCCTCCGCGATCACGTAGCGGGTGCCCGCGCCGATCAGGTCGACCAGCACCTCGCCGGTGTCGGCGTCCTTGACGACGGTGCCGTCGGGGACGGCGAGGATGATGTCGGGGCCGTTCGCCCCGTCGCGGTTGGAGCCCTGCCCCTGCTTGCCGTTGTCGGCCTTGCGGTGCGGGCGGCGGTGGTACTCGAGGAGCGTCGCGGTGTTCGGGTCGACTTCCAGGATCACGTCACCACCGCGCCCGCCGTTCCCTCCGTCGGGCCCGCCCAGCGGCTTGAACTTCTCCCGATGGACAGAGGCGCAGCCATGTCCCCCGTCACCGGCCTTGATATGCAGGACCACCTGGTCCACAAAGTCCGGCATGTCTGCCTCTTACCCCCATCTACGGAAATGCCCGCTAAAACACAAACAGGGGCGGACCGCTCTACGCGATCCACCCCTGTCGTTGACGTCTGTCGGTGCGGATCTACTCCGCGACCGGGACGATGCTCACCGCGCGGCGACCGCGCTTGACACCGAACTGCACGTGGCCCGCGGCCAGCGCGAACAGCGTGTCGTCGCCACCACGGCCGACGTTGTCACCCGGGTGGAAGTGGGTGCCGCGCTGACGGACGATGATCTCGCCGGCGTTGACCAGCTGACCGCCGAAGCGCTTGACGCCCAGGCGCTGGGCGTTGGAGTCACGGCCGTTCCGAGTGGACGACGCGCCCTTCTTGTGTGCCATCTCGCAAAACTCCCGAAACTCAGGCCTGGTCGATGCCGGTGATCTTCACCTGCGTGTAACGCTGGCGGTGACCCTGGCGCTTCTTGTAACCGGTCTTGTTCTTGTACTTCAGGATCCGGATCTTCGGACCCTTGGTCTCACCGAGAATCTCGGCGGCAACCGTGAACTTGCCCGCCTCGGTGGTCACATCGCCATCGTTGACGACGAGCACCGTCGGCAGCGAAACCGTGGAACCGACCTCGCCGGCGACCTTGTCCACCTCGAGGACGTCACCGACGGAGACCTTCTGCTGCCTGCCGCCGCAACGAACGATCGCGTACACCGCGGAACCCTTCTTCTGACTGATTGCTCGCTGGATGCTGCGCCCCGCATCCGGCTATGGTCATTGAGTTTGACCGACGAACCGGGTAGACGCGCGAACAGGGCGCGCCATGAGCGCACCGGTTCACCAGGGTACCGGATTACCGGTGTCCTGGTCGAACCGGGCGGAACGTCGGGATGCCGGGCCAAGCCCTTTCCCGCAGATCCTCTGCCTGTCGCGGTCGTCCGTGCGGCGCCTCGCCACGGCAGGGTCTGCGGGACAGGGCCTAGTCGGCGGACTTGGCCTTACGGGAACGTCGCCGCCCCCGGCCAGAAGCCTGTCCGGCTTGCGCGTCCTCACCCTGGACGTCATCAAGCGCATCGGTCACCGTATCACGACCGAACGGCTCAGTGGCCGCTACGGCGTGACCGCCGTCCTTGGCGAGCTTCTCCGCGACGGCCTTCTCCACGGCCATCTTGCCCTGGGTTCCGCGCGGCTCCGGCTTGCCCTCGACCGGCTCGGTCGAGACGTGCAGGCCCCGGCCGTTGCAGCACTCGCAGACGGTGGAGAAGGCCTCGAGCAGGCCCTGCCCGACCCGCTTGCGGGTCATCTGGACCAGACCGAGCGAGGTGACCTCCGCCACCTGGTGCTTGGTCCGGTCACGGGCCAGGCACTCCAGCAGCCGTCGCAGCACCAGGTCCCGGTTGTTCTCCAGCACCATGTCGATGAAGTCGATGACGATGATGCCGCCGATGTCGCGCAGCCTGAGCTGGCGGACGATCTCCTCGGCCGCCTCCAGGTTGTTGCGGGTGACGGTCTCCTCGAGGTTTCCGCCCTGGCCGGTGAACTTGCCGGTGTTGACGTCGACCACCGTCATGGCCTCGGTCCTGTCGATCACCAGCGAGCCGCCGCTGGGCAGCCAGACCTTGCGCTCCATCGCCTTGGCGATCTGCTCGTCGATCCGGTAGGCCGCGAAGACGTCTCCCCGGTCCTCCCACCTGGTCAGGCGCTCGGCCAGGTGCGGGGCGACGTAGCGGACGTACTCGTCGACCGTCTCCCACACCTCGTCGCCCGCCACGACCAGCGAGGTGAAGTCCTCGTTGAACACGTCGCGGACCACCCGGACCGTCAGGTCGGGCTCGGAGGACAGCAGCTCGGGCGCGCTGGCCGACTTGGCCTTGCGCTGGATGTTCTCCCACTGGGCCGACAGCCTGGCCACGTCACGCCCGAGCTCCTCCTCCGAGGCGCCCTCGGCGGCCGTGCGGACGATGACGCCGGCGTTCTCCGGCATCACCTTCTTCAGGATGCTCTTGAGGCGGGTGCGCTCCTTGTCGGGGAGCTTGCGGCTGATGCCGGTCATCGAACCGTCGGGCACGTAGACCAGGTATCGGCCGGGCAGGCTGATCTGCGAGGTGAGCCGCGCGCCCTTGTGGCCGATCGGGTCCTTGGTGACCTGCACCAGCACCGACTGGCCCGACTTCAGCGCCACCTCGATGCGCTTGGGCTGGCCCTCGAGGCCCGCGGTGTCGAAGTTGACCTCACCGGCGTACAGCACCGCGTTACGGCCCTTGCCGATGTCGACGAACGCCGCCTCCATGCTGGGCAGGACGTTCTGCACCTTGCCGAGGTAGACGTTGCCCACGTAGGACTGGCTCGCCTCGCGGTTGACGTAGTGCTCGACGAGGACGCCGTCCTCGAGCACCGCGATCTGGGTCCGGCCACCGGTGCGGCGGACCACCATCACGCGCTCGACCGACTCCCGCCTGGCCAGGAACTCCGACTCGGTGATGATCGGCGGACGCCGCCTGCCGAGCTCGCGTCCCTCCCTGCGGCGCTGCTTCTTCGCCTCGAGACGGGTCGAGCCGCGCACGCTCTGCACCTCGTCGACGGAGGTGCTGCGCCCCGCGCGGGGCGCGCGGATCCGCACCACGGTGTTCGGCGGGTCGTCGGGGACATCTCCAGCGTCGTCGGCGCCCCTGCGGCGACGACGACGGCGACGACGGGAGCTGCCGGCCTCCGGCTCCTCCTCCTGCTCGGCCTCGGCGGAGGTCTCCTCCTCCTGCTGCTCCGAGTCGTCGTCCTCGGCCTCGTCGAGCTCGCGCGTCTTGCCCCGCCCTCGGCCGCCCCTGCGGCGACGGCGACGGCGGCTGCCCGCGTCGTCGTCGCCCTCCGCCTCGTCGTCATCGGCTTCCTCCGCGCTGTCCGTCTCGGCCTCGACGGCCTCCGGCTCGGGCTGCTGGACCGCGGCGGGCTGCTGCGCCGGAGCGGAACGCACGGGCTGCTCCGCGCGGTACGGGTCGGGAGCCTGGAACAGCGGCTGGAACACCGCCGCGGGCGCCTGGAAGGCGACGGAGGGAACCTCGGAGCGGTCCTGTGCCGCCAGTCCGAACGGATCGGCGAACAGGCCGGGGCGCTGCTCCTCGACGACGTCCTCGCCCGCGGGCTCGTCGTCCAGAGGCTCGTCGGCGGGCATCGCGAGCAGCAGCGCCGCCGCGACCTCCTCGGCCTCGGCCGTGGTGATGTCGGCGACCCGCTCCACCTCGACCGGCTCAGCCTGCGCGTCCTCCTGGACGACCTTCCTGCGGGTACGGCTGCGCTTGACCGGCGCGGGAGCCTCCTGCGCCGCCGGCTCGGGGGCCGCCTGGACGGCCTGTTCCTCCGCCTGGGCGACGGGCGGCGCGCCGGCTTCGGAGACCTCGCCCGTCGGGGCGGCCCCGTCCGCCTCCGCGACCGGCTCCACGTCCGCCTTCTTCGTACGGCTGCGCCGCGTCGTCGTGGTCGTGGTGTCCGTGGCGGCGGTTCTGCGTCTGGTGGCGCGCTTGGGCGCCGCCTCCTGCGCCGGTTCCGCCTCCTGAGCCGACGTCGGCTCGGGTTCGGCGGTCACGACCGCCGCGGGGGCCGCCTCCGGCTCCTCCGGCGGAGGACCGGCCGGACGGCTCGCGGATCGCCGGCGAGGTGTCGGCTTCTTCTGTTCGTTTGTATCCTCGCCAGGGCCGTTGGCCCCGGTGTTGGGCTCGTTGTCGAGCATGCGGGCGCTCTCCCGTCAGCTCCCGGGCGCGTCTCCGCGCCGCGCGGGAGCCCTCGTCTCTCGCTGCACGCCGGGCCTCGCGGTCCGACGCCAAGTCCTATAGGTCGCCGCCGACGTGCCCGCCCACCGGTTCCGTTTCGCCGCCGCGCGTAACCTCGCGGTCCAGGCCGAAGGGGTCGGCGGGCTCACCGGTGCCCACGTCGAGCGGTCCCTGCGCCAGCCTGGTCACCTCGGGGGGCACCGGCGGCGCGAAGCCAGCCACAAGACGCAGTCCGGTAAGAACGTCGTCGGGTCGAACGGCAGGAGTTGCGTGCCGTACAACCATGCGAAGTATGACACATGGCTGACTGGACGCCTGACCTGCTGTTGTCTCAGTTCCCTCAACAACCTCGAGGCTCAGCACGGCCTCCCTGGCGTCGAAACGGCGCAGCCCCTTCTTGGTGAGGCGCTCGACGTCGACGCGCTCGGCGGCGTTGAACCCCTCGACCGCCGCCACCGCGAGGGCGGAATCGGCCTTCGGCAGCCGTATCTCCCACGCCGAGCACTCAAGGCGGTCGGCCAGGCTCCCCTCCGTCGCCTCGACGACGGCCAACACGTCCAGGCCGGGCGGAAGCGAGGTGTCCAGCGCGGCGCGCAGCAGTTCGGGGTCACACCGCCGGGTCACGCTGATCTCGAGGTACTCGGCCTCGCTCGCGACTCCGGTGGGTGCGGCGGCGCCCACGTAGGAGATCCTGGGGTGGGGTGAGAAGCCCGCGCTGAAAGCGACCGGGACGTCGGCTCGCCGGACCGCGCGTTCCACGGCTCGGGAGATGTCACGGTGGCTGGTGAACCGCAGGCGGCCGCGCTTGGCGTAGCGAACACGCAGGCGCTGCGCCACCGGCACGGGCGGAGGTCCGTCGGGAACGGGTTTCAGAGTGGTGTCGTCCTTCCCAAGTCGTGGTCGTCGTTCCAGGATAGGCCGTGCTCACGCACGGCCTATCTCAGACAACCGTCAGTGGCAGCAGCTTCTTCCCCGTCGGCCCGATCTGGATCTCGGTGCCCATGGTGGGGCAGACGCCGCAGTCGTAGCACGGGGTCCAGCGGCAGTCCTCGACCTCCACGTCGTTGACCGCGTCACGCCAGTCCTGCCAGAGCCACTCGCGGTCGAGACCGGCGTCGAGGTGGTCCCAGGGCAGCACCTCGTTCTCCTCGCGTTCCCGCGTGGTGTACCAGTCGACGTCGAGGTCGGCCTTGGCGGCGGCGTCCATCCAGCGCTGGTAGGAGAAGTGCTCGCTCCAGCCGTCGAACCGGCCGCCGTCCTCCCACACCGCGCGGATGACCTTGCCCACCCTGCGGTCGCCCCGGGAGAGCAGGCCCTCCACGATCGAGGGCTTGCCGTCGTGGTAGCGCAGGCCGATGGCCCTGCCGTACTCCTTGTCGCCGCGCAGGGCGTCCTTCAACGCCTTGAGCCTGTGGTCGACGACCTCGTGGGAGGCCTGGGCGGCCCACTGGAACGGCGTGTGCGGCTTGGGCACGAACCCGCCGATGGAGACCGTGCAGCGGACGTCGCGGGACCCGCTGGCCTCGCGTCCCGCCTTGATGACCTTCCTGGCCAGGTCGGCGATGCCCAGGACGTCGACGTCCTCCTCGGTGGGCAGGCCGCACATGAAGTAGAGCTTCACCTGCCGCCAGCCCTGGCTGTAGGCCGTGGAGACGGTCCTGATCAGGTCTTCCTCGGTGACCATCTTGTTGATCACCTTGCGCATCCGCTCCGAGCCGCCCTCTGGGGCGAACGTCAGGCCCGAACGGCGGCCGTTGCGGGAGAACTCGTTCGCCAGGTCGATGTTGAAGGCGTCGACCCTGGTCGAGGGCAGCGACAACGAGGTGTTGGTGCCCTCGTAGCGGTCGGCCAGGCCCTTGGCGACCTCGCCGATCTCGGAGTGGTCCGCCGACGACAGCGACAGCAGGCCGACCTCGTTGAAGCCGGACGCCCTGACGCCCGCGTCGACCATGTCGCCGATCGTGGTGATCGAGCGCTCCCGGACCGGACGGGTGATCATGCCCGCCTGGCAGAAACGGCACCCGCGCGTGCAGCCGCGGAAGATCTCCACGCTGAACCGCTCGTGCACGGTCTCCGCCAGCGGAACCAGGGGCTTCTTCGGGTAGGGCCACTCGTCGAGGTCCATGACCGTGTGCTTGTGCACCCGCCACGGCACGCCGGACCGGTTCGGCGCGACGCGCTGGATCCGACCGTCCGCGTGGTAGTCGACGTCGTAGAACTTCGGCACGTACACGCCGCCGGACTCGGCCAGCCGCATCAGCAGCTCGTCGCGCCCGCCCGGCGAGCCCTCCGCCTTCCACTCGCGGATGACCTCGGTGATCGCGATGGCGACCTGCTCGCCGTCTCCCAGCACCGCGGCGTCGAGGAAGTCGGCGATCGGCTCGGGGTTGAAGGCCGCGTGACCGCCCGCGAGGACGATCGGATCGTCCTCGCCCCGGTCCGCGGCCTCCAGCGGAATGCCCGCCAGGTCCAGCGCGGTGAGCATGTTGGTGTAGCCGAGCTCGGTGGAGAAGGAGATCCCGAACACGTCGAACGCCCGCACGGGGCGGTGCGCGTCGACGGTGAACTGGGGAACACCCTCGGCCCTCATGAGCGCCTCGAGGTCGGGCCAGACCGCGTAGGTCCGCTCGGCCAGCGTCTCCGGCATCTCGTTGAGGATCTCGTAGAGGATCTGGACACCCTGGTTCGGCAGGCCGACCTCGTAGGCGTCCGGATACATCAGAGCCCAGCGGACCGTCGTCTCGTCCCAGCTTTTGACGGTCGAGTTGAGCTCACCTCCGACGTACTGGATCGGCTTCTGCACCTTGGGCAGGAGCGCTTCCAGGCGGGGAAACAACGACTCGACAGGCATACAGCCAAGACTATCCGTCTAGAAAGGGTGCCACAGGCGGTCGTCGCCCGCCCTCAGCGAATCGAGCCGGTGACGCAGCTCGGCGTGAGCGGCCTCGTCGCGGTGGGCGTTGCGCAGCACGGCGGTGAGGGTCTGCAGCTCACGCATGTCGCGCAGCACCGGATAGCCCTCCCACTTCGTCGCGTCGTAACCGTAGGCCTGGCTGAAATTGCCGCGCTGACGCTCGGTCAGCCCGAACCGCACTCCCGCGAGTGTCGGGATCAGGTCGATCTCCCTCGGCCCCGCGCACACCCCGTCCCAGTCGCACAGCAGGAAGCCGTCACGAGTGCGGATCATGTTCCCGCGGTGGGCGTCGGCGTGCACGAGCCCGTACGGCAGCGCGAACTCAAGCCGCTCGTAGTAGGTCTCCGCCAGACTCTCGCAACGTTCCAGGAGCCAGCTCCGGTCCTTCTCCTCGAGCGCGAGACCGGCCTGGATGGCCCTGCGCACCCCGCTGAACGGGTCGTGGGTCGGCAGGTCGAACGGCACGGGCGGCAGGTCGTGCAGCCGCCGCAGCAGCGGCCCCAGCTGCGCCGGGTCCGGCGGCGGGCCGATGTGCTCCTCGTGGTGCCAGAAGGTCGCCAGGAACCCGTCGGCGACGACCGGCTGCTTGCCCTCAAGCGGCCTGATGGTGGGGAACCCCTGCTCGACGAGCCAGCGCGTGACCTTGATCGAGGTCACCAGGCGGTCGAACTTGCCGGGGGTGTTCGCCTGCGCCAGCCGTACCACCACCCGCTCGGCGGGCAGGTGGTAGACGGTGTTGGCGAAGTCACGCAGCAGCCTGACACCGCCCGCGTCCAGGCCTGCCTTCTGGCATGCCTCGTTCAGTGCCAAGGCTGCCCTGGTGAGGAGCGAGCCCTCGGCGGCAATCGTCATCGTCCGCTCCTGTCTGAAATGGCGTGCCGGGCCCGCTGGGGCAGGCCGACCGCGCAGAAACTCTCGATCCGCCTGGCCAGCTGCTGCCCTCCCGGACGGGAGGAAAGCAGCTCACGGCCCATGCTGAGGGTCGTGCCCAGGCTGCTGATGCGTCTGTCGGGCGCGAGCTCGAGGATCGGCGCCATCGCCTCCTCCGCGCCCGTGGCGTCGTCCTCCATGATGTGGGCGACCGTCAGGTGCGCGCTGGCCATGGACTCGCACCCGTACGAGCGGTTCTCCGGCTCGCCCGAGGCGTACAGGGCCAGCGACTCGCGTGCCGCCACGATGGCCGAGGCCGGGTCGTCGAGGTGCAGGTGCGTGACGGCGGCGTAGTAACGCTCCTTGGCCGGCCGGAAGGCGAACTCCCCGCCGATCTCGTCGTGCAGCTCGTCCGCTCCGGCGAGCCGCGCGTCCTCCGCCTCGCGGAGCGCCTCGGCCGCCTCTCGCCTGCGGCCGAGCAGGGCGTAGGAGCGGGCCCGCAACATGTGCAGGCGGGTGGCGCCCGAGCCGGTGCGCAGGCAGGTCAGGCCCTCCTCCGCGTATCTGGCGGCGTCGCTGTAGCGGCGGTCCCACAGGGCGACCGAGGACTGCATGCCGCGCGCCCATCCCATCAGCGCGCTGTGCCCGGCGACCTTGCCGTAGGTCCACGCGGCGCGCGCGAGGGTGTCGGCGGGGATGCGACGGTCCATGTCCATGCTGACGTTGGCCATCAGCCCGCACAACGCGCCGGTGAGGAAGTAGAGCTCCCTCGCCTGACCGGGGTGGATGCGCTTGTCCAGCGCCCTCCTGGTGCGTTCCTGCAGCTCCCGCATCTCCACGAACAGCGGCAGCGGCGCCTCGGCGACGTAGCGCTTGCCGACCCAGATCACCTGGGTGCGCAGGCGCTCCAACGCTCCCGCGCCCAGCTCGCTCGCCTCGGCCTCCTCCGCGTGCGCGCCCGCCTCGTCGGCCGCCACGGTGATCAGGTCGAGGGCCGGCGGCGCGGACGGCGCGGAACGCAGCTCCTCGGGGGTGTAGTCGTTGGCGAAGCCGAGCTGGACGGGACCGGTCTCGAAGAGCCTGCACAGCAGGTCGGTGTAGTCACGGTCAGGGCGCGAACCGGCCTCCCACTCCCGCCAGGAGCGCTCGGTCAGCCCTCGCCGCTTGACGCCCTCCCTGTCGCACAGGGCGTGGAACTGCTCGATGGCCTCCTCCACGGTCCAGCCGTGGGCCAGCCTCCGGCACTTGAACCAGCTCTGCTGCGGGCAGCAGGTGTGGATCTCCTCGACCATCTGCTGGATGACGGCCGCGGAAGGCGGCCCGGGCAGGGCCGCCAACGTACGGTTACGAATGATCGTGGCACAGGCCAGGGCGGCGCGGTCTCCGCCCCGGGAGTTCTGGGTCATAGGCTCTTTCGGCCCTTTCCCGATGGGGTCGCCCCCACGCTAGTGGTTTGGTCGACACCGGGTGGACCTGAGAGCTTTTCGCCGGTTGGGGAGAGCGCCCCCCTCATGAACCGTTACCGCCGAAGGGCACCACGGTCCCGCCGTTGCGGAGCTGCGCCTGGAACAGCTGCCCGCACAGGCTGCTCGGAGTTTCGGCGAACCAGACCGCGGGTGGACTACCCGCCGAAACCGCGGCCCAACGCCCCTTGCTGAACACGATCCGATAGTCGGGAAACGCTGTCCGCAGCAGTTCCAACGCCCGTTGCCGCTCGGCGAGCTCCGATGTCACGGCTCCTCCGTCATCGCGAGTTCCGTCATCGTTCCCAGAATGTTCGCTTGACTCACAGAAATCCAGTGAGAATTAAGGGGAGCGAACATGCGGACGGCTCTCATGTTGGCTGATTCAGAAGGGTTGTTCGCGAATGTGGATAGCTTGGAGCAAGCCGATAGCGATCATATTCGCGAAGGTGGCAGTACCGCCATAGGAGACAAACGGGAGCGGAAGCCCTGTAATCGGCATGATTCCTATCGTCATCCCGATGTTGACGAAAGCCTGGAAGGCCAGCCAGCAGACGATCACCCCGGCCACCAGGGTGCCGAACCTGTCGTCGCACTGCCGCGCGATGCGCACCCCGCGCAGCAGAATCACCCCGATCAGGACCACCACGGTGACCGAACCGAGGAAACCGAACTCCTCCCCCGCGACCGTGAAGATGAAGTCGGTGTGCTGCTCGGGCACGAACCGCCCCGTCGTCTGGCCCCCCTCGAACAACCCCTTGCCGAACAGCCCGCCGGAACCGATCGCGATCAGTGACTGGGTGCTGTTGTAGCCGACACCGCGCGGATCGCTCGCGGGATTGAGAAAGGCGGTGAACCGCGCGATCTGGTACGGCTCCAGCACGTCGAGCAGCCACACGGCCGCGCCCCCGCAGACCACCAGCGTTCCGAGCCCGAGGACCCAGCGCTTGCGGACGCCCCCGATCACGATCGCCCCCGCGGTGATCACCCCGAGGACCATGGTGGTGCCCAGGTCGGGCTGGAGCATCACCAGCCCCATGGTGAACCCCGCCACCCCCAGTGACAGCGCGACGTCGAGCCCTCGAGGCCTGTCGGTGCCCCTGGACGGCTTGGCCAGCAGCATGGCCAGCATCAGCACCAGGCCGAGCTTGGCGAACTCGGAGGGCTGGAAGGCGAAACCGCCGCCCAGCATGATCCACGAGTGGGCGCCGTTCACGGTCGCGCCGAGCGGCGTGATGACCAGCACCAGCCCCACCAGGCTCACGCCGTACACCAGCGGCGAGTAGATGCGCAGCGACCTGTGGTTGACCATCACCGCCGCGCTGGTCAGCGCGATCCCGATGGACACGTTGAGGATGTGCTTCTTGACGAGCCCGGTCGCACCCGGCGCCCAGGTCCTGGTCGACGACCAGACCAGCATCGTGCCGATCACCGTCAGCGCGGCGACGGCGACCAGCAACACCCCGTCCATCCTGCGTACCGCGGAGGACGCCGCGACCGCCCTGCGGGCGAGGGAACCACCGCTCTGCACGGCCGTCGAGCGGTTCACCGCGCCACGGTCCCGTCCCGCTTGATCATCGGCAGGTCGACGGCGGGACGATGGTTCGGCAGCGCCGCGCGGACCGGCTTCCCCTTGGCCTCGGGCGCGAGGCCGTAGATGCCCTCGTAGATCTTCCGCACGGCGGGAGCCGCGGTCTGACCGCCCATCCCGCCCTGGGAGACCATGACGACCACCACGAACCGCGGCCTGTCCGTGGGAGCGAACGAGGCGAACCAAGAGGTGTCGGTCTTGCCGTAGACCTCGGCGGTGCCGGTCTTGCCGCCGACCTTGACCTTGTCCATGGGGAACCCCGCGAAGGCCCCGGCCGCCGTGCCGTCGGAGGCGACCTCGCTGAGCGCCCCCTTGATGTAGGCCCGCTCCACCGGGGAGATCGGCAGCCTGCCCACGACAGGCGCCTTGATCTCCTTGACCATCGTGCCGTCGGGGCGCACCAGCGCCCAGCCCAGACGGGGACTGCGCAACTTGCCGTCTCCGACCAGCGCCGCGTACGCCGCGGCGAGTTGCAACGGGGTCACCAGCACGTCGCCCTGCCCGATGGAGAAGTTGGCCGCGTCGCCCGGCCGCCACTGGTAGCCCTCGACGCAGTTCTCGTACGCCAGCTGTTTGAGGAAGGCCGCCCTGCCGGGACTGCTCCTGGCGACCTCCGGATAGCCGGACCTCGCCCGCCTGCAGTTCTCCGTCTTGGTCTCAGCCCACAGCTGTTTCTTCCACTCGCGGTCGGGGATCCGGCCCGCCGACTCGCCCGGCAGGTCGATCCCCGTCGGCCTGCCGAACCCGAAGGCCCGCGCCATGGTCGCCATCGGCTCCTTCGTCTTCCCCCTCGGCCGCAATCCCCCGTCGCGCAGCCACTGCTCGTACGCCGCCTTGTAGAAGATCGTGTCGCAGGACTTCACCAGGGCCGTGTGCAGGTCGATGGTGCCCATCCCGATGCCGTGGAAGTTGTTGAACGGCCTGCTGCCGACCATGAAGGAGCCAGGGCAGTCGTAACGGCCGTGCAGGGGATAACCGTCCCTGAGCATCGCCGAGACCGACGACACCTTGAACGTCGAACCGGGGGCGAACTCCCCCTTGATCGCCCGCGACACCAGCGGCATGCCCGCCTTGCCCGACAGCAGACGCTGGTAGTCGGGCTCCGAGATGCCCCCCGTCCACACCGCGGGGTTGTAGGTCGGCGCGCTGGCCAGCGCGACCACCCTGCCGGTCCGCACGTCGAGCACGACCCCCGCCGCGCCGTCCGCGGTCGGAGCCGCCTTCATCGCCTCGGCCAGAGCCTTCTCCGTCACCGCCTGCACTCTGGCGTCGATGCTGGTGATGAGCGTGTCACCCGGTGTCGGCTGCACCTGCCGCTCGACCCCGATCACCTTGCCAAGCCGGTCGACCTGCACCCGCCGCAATCCGGGCACCCCCCGCAACTGTCTGTCGTAGACCGCCTCGAGGCCGTCGCGGCCCACCAGGTCGACCCCGGAGAACACCGCCTTGAACCCGTCGCGCTTCTCCAGCTCCTCCTGCGTGATCGGCTGCAGGTAGCCGAGCGCCTGCGCGCCCGCGGTACTGCCGGGGTACTCCCTGACCGCCTGCACCTCTGCGGTGACCCCGGGAAACTCCTCCTGCCGCTCCAGGATCTGCAGGGCCTCGCGGGTGGTGACGTCGTCGTCGATCGGGATCGGCTGGTACGGGGAGCCAGGCCAGCAGGGCCTGGTGACCCCGGGCCCGCACGCCCTGATGCGCATGCGCAGGTCCACGGGCCTGCGGTTCAGCACCGTGGCGAGCTTCTGCAGCACGACCCTGCCGTTGCCCTCCATCCGGTTCAGGCTCGTGCGGTCGACGGACACCACAAGCCTGGTCCGGTTGCGCACCAGCGGCCGCCCCGCCGAGTCGAGGATCTGCCCGCGCACCGCGGGCACGACCACGTCGCGGGTGCGTGTCTCGGTCGCCGCCGCCACGTACTCCGCCCCGCGCACCACCTGCACCTGCCAGAGCCGTACGGCCAGCAGCGCCAGCAACGAGATCACCAGGATCTGGAGCACGACCAGCCTGCCCCTTGTCCGGATCACTCCGGCCTCCCGGCCGCGGGAACCGGTGAGCGGGAACCCAGGACGCCGTCCCCGACGCCCCGCCCGCTCATGCCCGTCTCCGCACGAGATGCCCCACAGGCCGCAGCTCCCGTTCGCGGGGCCCCCTGGCGATCCTCATCACCAGCCACACCGTCGGCGGCGCGGCCAGCAGGTTGTATCCGACCTCCCAGGGCAGCGTCGCGACGAGCGCCTCCCCGCCGATCTGGGCGTCGCCGAGCAGCAGGCTGGTCACCGCGAGAGCGGGCGGCCCCGCCGCCGCGCAGGCCAGCGCGGCGGGCAGCCTGGCATCGGGACGGCTGTCGGCCACCCGCCCCGCGGCGAACCCGATCAGGCACAGCACCAGGGTGTACTGCCCGAGCACGTGCGCGGCGGGCGGCAGCACGTCGCCCGCGAGCCCCGCGCAGAAACCCATGACCGCCCCCGCGGTGGCCCCACGCGCCAGGGCGTATCCCACGACGGTGAGCAGCACCAGATCGGGCGCGGCCCCACCGGGCAGCGGCAACCGGTTGACGACCGTCACCTGCACGACCAGAGCCAGCAGGAGCACCCCCACGGACGCCACGTCACGCCCCACCGTCGGCCCCCTCACGCGGCACGTCGGGCAGCACGGCGTCGCGCGGGTTGCGCCTGGGCGCCTGCACCACCACACCCACCACGTCCAGCGCGGTGAGGTCGGCGTAGGGGCGCGCGTAGGCGATGCGGGTCAGCTCCCCCGGCGTGGCCTCCACGTGCTCGACCACCCCGATCGGCACCCCCGCGACGTACGGCGCGCCACGCTGGGAGCCGAAGCTCACGATGCGACGCCCGGGAACGACCTGCGCGGTCGAGTCGAGCAGACGGAAACGGAGCAGACGGCCGTTCTGCCCGACCCCGTGCACCACCCCTATCTCGTTGCTCCCCTCGAGCCGCGCCCCCGCCGCGGAGGCCGGGTCGCTCAGCAGGACCACGGTCGAGGTGGACGTGCTCACCTGGACCACCCTGCCGACCAGGCCGTCGCCGTTCAGCACGGTCATCTCCGAGCGGACCCCGTCGGCGCTGCCCACGTCGAGCTGGACGGCCTCCTCGAACCCCGGCGTGCCACGCCGCGCGATCACCTGCGCCGGAACCAGCCGGTATCCGGCTATCCCCGCGACGCCCAGCAGACGCCCCAGCTCCGCGGAGTGCTGACGGTCCAGGGCCTGGGCCGTCAGATCACGCCTGAGCCGCTGGTTCTCCGCGCGCAGCGCGTCGATGCGGCGCTGCGCGTCCGGCGCGGCCGTCATCGTCTCGAAGAAACGCCCGATCGGCCGCACGAAGCCCGCTCCCGCGCTCTCCGCGGCGCCGAACAGCTCCGCGCCCGCCGTCCTGAGCGGACTGAGCGGAGAGTTCGCCCCCGCCCTGTGGTCGACGGTCATGAGTGCGAGCGCCGCGGCCAGCAGCACCCCCAGGCTCATCCGTGCCCGGCGTGTGTCCCTCATCAGTGCCGCGGCTCCGGCACCAGAACCTGCTGCAGGGCGTCGAAGTCCTCGACGCACTTGCCCGACCCGAGGGCGACGGAGTCGAGCGCGTTGTCCACCAGATGGATCGGCATGCCGGTCTCGTCCTTGAGCCGCTCGTCCATCCCCTTGAGCAGCGCGCCGCCTCCGGTGAGCGCTATCCCCCGGTCCATCAGGTCGCCGGAGAGCTCCGGCGGGCACTTGTCCAGCGTCGTCTTGACCGCGTCGACGATCACGTTCACCGGCTCCTCGGTGGCCCTGCGGATCTCGGCGGCCGAGACGACGATCGTCTTCGGCAGGCCGGTGACCAGGTCACGGCCGCGGATCTCGGCGTGCCCCTCCTCGGGAAGCAGGCAGGCCGAACCGATCGCCATCTTGATCTCCTCCGCGGTCCGCTCGCCGAGCATGATCGAATGCTCCTTCTTGGCGAAGGTGATGATCGCCTGGTCCAGCTCGTCACCGCCGACCCGGATCGACTGGCTGGTCACCACCCCGCCCATCGAGATGATCGCCACCTCGGTGGTGCCGCCGCCGATGTCGACCACCATGTTGCCGGTCGGCTCGTGCACGGGCAGCCCCGCGCCGATCGCGGCGGCCATCGGCTCCTCGATGATGTAGACCCCCCGGGCGCCCGCCTGGTATCCGGCCTCCTTGACCGCCCGCTGCTCGACCCCGGTGATCCCGCTCGGCACCGCGATGATGATGCGCGGCTTGGCGAAATGATGACGCTTGTGCACCCGCTGGATGAAGTAGCGGAGCATGCGCTCGGTGACGTCGAAGTCGGCGATGACGCCGTCCTTGAGGGGCCTGATCGCCAGGATGTTTCCGGGGGTCCTGCCGATCATGCGTTTGGCCTCGATGCCGATGGCCACGATCTTTCCCGTGGTCGTGTTTATCGCCACGACGGATGGTTCGTTGAGAACGACGCCGCGCCCCCGCACGTAGACGAGAGTGTTGGCGGTGCCGAGATCGACCGCCATGTCGCGGCCGAGGAAGGCAAGCTTGCTGCTCATGAGGAAGGCGGCCCTCCTTCCGTCAGGTCGTCGGCGAAAACTACAGAACGCACTCGAATCGTAACGTGACGTACCCACCACTGAACGCAATGAGGCCCCCAGCTCCGGGAAAATCTTAAGTCGCCGCAACACGTCGAGCCCCGCCATCCACAGGGATGACGGGGCTCGAAGGGACCTGGGGCCCGCCCGGGATCAGGCCTCGGGCGGGTAAAAGGTCTGCGGGGCGGGACTCAGAAGCGGTCCGGGAAGAAGAGCTTGATCTCACGGGCGGCGGACTCGGGCGAGTCGGAGCCGTGGACCACGTTCTCACCGATCTCCAGGGCGTGGTCGCCGCGGATGGTGCCGGGGGCGGACTTGACCGGGTCGGTCAGGCCGGCGAGGGAGCGGAAGGCCTCGATCGCACGGGGACCCTCCGCGACCAGCGCGACCAGCGGGCCCGAGGTGATGAACTCGACCAGCTCGCCGAAGAACGGCCGCTCGGAGTGCTCGGCGTAGTGCGACTTGGCGGTGTCGGCGTCCAGGGTGCGCAGCTCCAGCGCCGCGACCTTCAGGCCCTTGCGCTCGATCCGGGCGATCACGTCGCCGATGAGACCACGCGCGACACCGTCGGGCTTGATCAGGACAAGGGTGCGCTCGGACACTGAGGTTCTCCTTCGAACGGAAACGACTCGCTGAACGGAAATGACTCGCGGACTGCGATGAACGCGCGAAGTTTACCGTCCCCGGCCCGATTCGCCGTGGTCGGCGACATCACGGACGGTCGGCCCCGTCCCCCAGCGCCCCCTCGGGAGACGGGGTCGGCGGCGGCACCACCGGCAACGCGCCGGGCTTGTCAGGATCCGCTTCCGGCCTGGCCGCCGGTGAGGGCGTGTTTCCCGGCTTCTCCTTCGGCCTGGGACCCGTTTTCGGCTCCGGCTCCGGCCGGACATGCCCCGGCCTGTCCTCCTCGAGCCCGCCGACCGCCCCGGAGGCGGACTCCCCGCGAGCCCCGGCGGAGGAGGACAGATCGGAGTCGACAGGCGGCGCGGGCGCGGGAACCGCGGGAAACGCCGTAGGAAACGCGGAGGAGGCCGCGGACGCCTCCCCCTTCGGCTCCTCCTCCTGGACGTCGTCGAGACCCTCGACCGGAGGCAGCTCGACCCGGGGCAGGGCACCCGCCGCACCGGCCCGCACCGCGGGGAGGCGGCTGGCCAGAACCGCGCCGAGCACGATCATGACGACCACCAGGCCTCCGCCGACCAGGGCCCACAGATGCAGGGCGTCCACGAACGCGTCGACCATAGCCTGCGGGGACCCGGCCTCCTTCAGGCGGGTGACCTGGATCCCGCTGCCCAGCAGGAAGCCGGACAGGACGCCGGGAAAGAACAGCGACAGCGCGAAGAGCGCGGCGCCCGCGCCCGACGGACGCAGCGCGGAGGTCAGCGCGACCGCGGTGCCGACCGTGAGCAGCACGAACGGAAGGATCAGCGCGGGCCCCTCCGCCGCGGGAAGGAGCAGTCTGACCGCGCACAACCCGGCCACCACGACCACCAGGCCGCCCGCGGCGCACAGCGGCATGACGGCGTCGCCGAGCCTGCTCGCCAGCACCGCGGCGACCAGGCCCGTGATCCCGGCGATCGCGAACGCCAGCCACAGGCCGGACAGACCCGGCCCGCCCAGACCGCCGAGCTCGACGTAGGTGACCTGCGCCGCGGTCGGCAGGACCACCACGCCGATCGCGAGCGTCGTGTAGGCGGACGCCCTGCCGAAGACGCCCTCGAACCCGCAGGCTGAGGCGAGACAGAAGAGCGCCAGGATGGACAGCGCGGCCGTGAGGACGAGCAGCCCCGGCGGCCAGTCGAACGTCGTGCCGAGGGCCAGGGCGGCGATCGCCGCCGCCAGTCCGGCCGCCACCGGCAACCGCCCGCGCTCCAGCGGAACGGGCTCGGCCGCGCCTTCGCCGCCTCGCACCCACAGCACGAGACAGACGGCTGCCAGCGCCAGGGCGACGCCCGTGAGCATGGGGTACGGCTGAAGCGTCACCCGCCACGACCTGACCTCGTCGAGAGGCCACAGGGCGAGCGCCTGCGCGGCCAGGAGGCTCACCGCGAGCATGCCTCCCCAGACGGCGCGCAGGACCAGGGACCGCTCCCAGACCGCCACGAGACTGGCGGGCACCAGCAGACCGGCCCCCACCCCGTGCAGGACCCGCAGAACGCCGACCAGCAGCGAGGACTCGGCGTAACCTCCGGCCGCGTCGGCGAGCGCGAGCAGCGTCAGCCCCGCGACCAGGATCGGGACCGCGCGCACCCGGCGTAAGAGCAGCGCGGCCAGCGGCACGGTCAGCACCATGGCGGGCAGCGCCAGCCCGTGCGCCCTGACCATCTCGACCTGCGAGATGTCCGGTGGGAGCAGCGCGGCGACCACGGAGACGGTGTTGGGGATCGCAACGATCGCCAGCGGAAGCGTCACCGCGACGAGCAGCCCGAGGACGACGTCGAGCACCAGCGAGGCACGGAGGGGGCGCGCCAGGGTCTCGGACCCGGCGACCACCCCCCGGTCCGGCTGAATGGGAGGGACGGCCATGTTGGCCGACTTTAGCGGGAAGTCACGCCCTCGACACGGCGAGCGACGAATATCGCCGTGATCCACAGCGCGGCGAAGATCGCTCCGAGGAAGAACATGGTCGGAACCAGGAAACCCGCGGCGATGGCCAGAACCTGGATCACACTTCCCACGATGTAGGCGAAGGGATGTTTCAGCATGCCCACCACCAGGACGGACAGAACCGCCAGGCCGATCCCGACCGTCACCGCGACGGCGGGCGCGACGTTCTGGGTGTTGATCGCCACCGGCGTGAACAACCCGACGACGATCGCCTCCATGCCCAGCACACTGGCGCAGAGCCGCCGCATACCTGGGGTGACGGTGAACATCCCTCGCCCCTTCTCCGTCGTCTCGCTCACGTGGCCTCCTCCGCCTTCAGCAACAGCCGCGCGTCTCCGGCCGTGACCACGGAACCGGTGATCAGCACACCGGCCCCGGCCAGCTCCCCCGCCTCGTCCGCGAGGCCGATGCCGACGTCGATCGCCTCGTCGAGCCGCTCGGCCAGACGGACCCTGTCGGGCCCGAAGATCTCCCCGGCGAGCGCCGCCAGCTCGTGCGGATCCATGGACCTCGGCGAGGAGTTCCTCGTCACCACGAGCTCGTCCATCATCGGCTCCAGCAGTTCCAGGATGCCCCGGACGTCCTTGTCGGCGAACATCGCCACGACACCGATGAGCTTGGCGAAGTCGAAGGACTCATGGACGGCCTCCAGGGTGGCCTGGATCCCGCCGGGGTTGTGCGCGGCGTCCACGAGCACCGTGGGCCCACGCCGTACGACCTCCAGTCTGCCCGGCGAGCGCACCTGCAGGAACGCCTGCCGTACCAGCTCGGGGTCGAGAGGCTCGTCCCCCGCGGTCAGCGCCTCGACGGCGGCCAGCGCGCAGGCGGCGTTGCCCGCCTGGTGTGCCCCGTACAGGGGAAGCAGAACCTCCTCGTAGGTCCCCTTCAGGCCCTTGAGGTGGAGCAGCTGCCCGCCGACCGCCAACTCCCTGCCCAGCACGCCGAACTCCAGCCCCTCCCTGGCCACGGTCGCCCCCGCCTCGGCCGCCCTGCGCACCAACACCTCCGCGGCGGGAAGCTGCTGCTGCGCCAGCACGGCCGTCGCCTCCGGCTTGATGATGCCGGCCTTCTCGCCCGCGATCGTCTCGACGTCAGGGCCGAGATAGTCGACGTGGTCCAGGGAGATCGGGGTGATGACGGCGACCACGCCGTCGGCGACGTTGGTCGCGTCGAAGCTGCCGCCCATGCCCGTCTCGATCACCGCGACGTCGACGGGCGCGTCGGCGAAGGCGGCGAAGGCCATCGCGGTGAGCGTCTCGAAGAACGAGAGCCTGCGGCCCTGGGCGTCGATCATCTTGAGGTAGGGCTCGATGTCCTCGTAGACCTCGGTGAAACGCTCCTCGCTCAGCGGAGCGCCGTCGACGGAGATGCGCTCACGCATGGACACCAGATGCGGGCTGGTGAAGCGACCGACGCGCAGATTGCGTTCGCGCAGGAGCGTCTCGATCATGCGCGTCGTGCTGGACTTCCCGTTCGTTCCCGCGACGTGAACGACCGGATAGGCGTGCTGCGGGGAACCGAGCACGTCCATGAGCGCGGCGATCCTGTCGAGAGTGGGCTCGAAGTTCCACTCGACTCCGCGTTCCATGATTGCCTGTTCGACCGCTCGATATTCCACGTCCCAAGCCTACTGACCCCACCGGCGGCCTCCCGCCAGGCCCGTCAGGCAAGACCCCGGAGCCCGTGTTTCCGCGTCCTGTCCGCTCTGGGCCCTCTTCTCAGCGCTTCTCAGTGCTTCCCGATGCCGGTACGGCGAGCACCGACACCGGGTACGGACACCCACCAGCCCGGCCCCGCGCCAACGACGCGACACACCACCGGATCGAGCCCGCACGAGAAAGTCCCGGAAACGCAAAGAAGGGCCACCCCGAACGGGGTGACCCTCCTTGAAAGATTGTCCGGCGGCGACCTACTCTCCCACACCGTCCCCGGTG
>NZ_BSEV01000044.1 GCF_027922005.1 Streptosporangium carneum
GGCCGCCGCCCCCGCGCTGCGCGTCGCGGGCCGGGTCGCCGGGCCGCTCGCGCTCGCCGCGGGCATCGCCCAGGCCGCGACGGCGCAGACGACGGCGGAGAAGGCCGACGCCGCCGTCAACGTGGCCGGCGGGGCGCTGGCGTTGTCGGCCAACCCGGTCACCGGCATCGCCGCGGGCGCCCTCGTCGCGGGCGGCTACGTCGGCGGCAAGGTCGAGGGCGCCGTCACCGAGGCCACCGGCAGCAGCGCCGCAGGGGTGGCGGCCGGGACGCTGGCGGGCGCCGCGACCGGCGCCGCCATCGGCGCGGTCGTCGGCTCCATCGTCCCCGGAGTCGGCACGGCGGTGGGCGCCGGCGTCGGCGCCGCGGCGGGGGCCGTCGGCGGGTTCATCAAGTCGTACTGGAAGTAGCCGGACGCGATCCCGGACGAAGAATCCCGGAAGGAACCAAGGCCATGCCCGCTCTCATCGTCGTGAGGCTGCGTCCCGGCCGCCCCATGTCGGGGCCGGATTTCAGCACCGCGCTGTCGGGGCTCACGATCGAGGCGTTCGACCTGACCTTCGCCGACACCGAGACCGGGGTGTCGCTGGGCACGGCGTCGGGCGTCCTCACCTCGGCGGACGTCTCCGACCTCCTCGTGGACCTGACCACCACGGCCATCGTCCAGCACTTCCTGGACGTCACGATCTCCGGCCCCCTCATGGAGCGGCGTCCGGCGTCGGCGGCCACGGCCGTGATCGTGGCGAGCCCGCCCGCGGGGCATCCCGAACATCCGGCCGGCACGTCGTTCGACATCCGGCTGAAGATCACCAGGAACGGCGTTCCGATCGCCGACCGGCGGATCGACTTCAACGCCACGGTGGTCGACGTCGCCACACCGCCCGTGCTGCTGGCCGACGTCCTGGCGATGCCGCCGAGCGCGTACGCGACCGTCCCCGCCGTCGCCACCGGCGCGGGCGGGCGTCTGGAGCTGCCCGAGGACGGCGCTCCGCCCGGCTTCCACGGGCTGGTCGCCGCGATCGACGCGGTGCTCGCCCTCGACCCGGCGGACGGGCGGCGGATCTCCCAGCGCACCACCCTGACCGCCGCCCAGGCGCGGCAGATCGCCGCCGAGATCGAATGGGACCGGGCGATCCACCCGCCTCCGGCCGAGCCGAGGCCGCTCGGGGACATGTACACCCTGCCGCCGGTCAACCCGGCGGTCGAGGCCGGGGACGCGGAGAACGACCGCAGGCGCTTCGAGGCCGAGCTGGACGGCTACCACGCCACCCACGACGGCCGCACGCTGCGGCTGGCCGGGTTCGTCCACGCCGCCTGGGCAGCCATGATGTGCGAGCGGCTCAGCGCGGGCGAGCACCTGTCGGGACCGGGACCCGCGCAGGGAACCGTGGACGGGGTCAGGGCCGCCACGCTGACCTTCCCGCTGCTCCTCGGCGCCTCCGACGGGACCACCCTCAGGCATGCCGCCGTACGACTCGCCGGCGACCCCGCGGGCGGCGCGCTCGACCCCCGGTTCACCGTCCCCGCCGCCTACTTCTACGCCCTCGGCGCCGCGCTGCCGCCGCAGGTCGACGTGGCGCAGCGGTTCGCCACGGCCAAGGCCGACGCCGAGGCGAAGACGCTGGTGGCCATCCAGACGGCGATCGAGGCCGGTGTGGTCGCCGCCGCCGAGCCGCCCGCCGCCACGGCGGGGCCGGCCCAGCCGATCGTCCCCGCCCAGGCCGCGCGGCGGCTGCGCGCGATCGGCCAGGCCTCGACGCCCGCGCCGCACGTGCCGCTCGACGCGGCCGTGCGCCCCCTCGTCACGGCCTGGCTGGACCATCAGGGGCCGACCGCCGCGATCGACGCCGGCTTCTGGGTCCCGGCGGTCGCGTCCGGATCCGGCGCCGCCGCCTACCTCGCCCTGCTGCTGCGCGCCGTCACCGACGACTTCGACCCGCTGATCACCGCGATCGTCGCCGAGCTGGGGGTCGCCTCGGCCGCCGCGCTGGTCGCCGTCACCGACGAGCGGTGGCGGAGACTGTTCCTGCCGCCGCAGGCGCCGCCCCGGCTCGACCTGCTGCCGCCCTTCACCGACGTGGGGCCGGCCGGCACGCCCGCCGACCGGACCGAGGTCTTCATCCGGCGCCTGCGGCAGTTCTTCGCCGTGCCGTTCACGCAGGTGGTGCAGACGGTGTCCGCGCCCGGCTCCCCACCGGCGCTCCAGCCGCCCTCCGCCGACGTGTTCGCCGCGTTCGCCGCGCGGTACGCGGCCCACGGCGGCGGGACCTACATCCCGGGCTCCGCGCGTGACCCCGGCGCGACCCGGTCGGCGGTCGCCGAGGTGTTCCCGGGAGACGGCGACGCCCAGGCATGGCTGGCGGCGGCGCTGGACGCGATCGACGCGCTGCACGTGCTGACCGCCTTCGCCGCTCCCGGAAGCGCCCACGAGGAGCTCAGGTTCTCGCTGATGGAGGCGCTGTACGCGCGAGGCTTCACCACGGTGGAGGCCGTACGGGCGCTGAGCCCGGCCGACTTCCCGCGCGCGCTCGAGGGCACGGTCGCTCACCCGTTCGCGGAGGACGTCCAGACCGCGGCGGGCGGCTCGACGGCCGGTCCGCCGGACCGGCAGGAGGGGTTCGTCCCGGTGAACCCGGGCGGGCTCACCGACTGCGTGCCGCCTCCGCATCTGTCCCCGTTCGGCCTGACGGCCTATCTGGGCGAGCTGCTGCGGCTGTCGGCGGCGAGCACCTGCGCGCGGCCGTTCCCTCCCGACGCCGAGCGGACGACGGCCGGGCTCCTGTCGGGCCGCCGCGGCCCGATCGGCGACCTGCGCGCCACGGCCGCGAACCTCACGACGCCGGTGCCGGTCGTCGACCTGGTCAACGAGAGCCTGGAGCATCTGGCCGCCGCCGCGGCGACGGGAGGGGCCGCCGGAGGCGCCGTCTTCGACACCGCCTCCGGCGAGGTGGCCGGGCACGTCATCGGCGGGGAAGGACACGATCCCGCGGTGCTGCTCGCGGCCGTCCCCGAGCACTCGTCGCCGTCGGCCGCCGCGTCCCCCGCGGCCTACGCGGCGCTGCGGGCGGACGCCGGCGCGCCGCAGCTGCCGTACGACCAGGCGCTGGACGTGACGCGCACGTACCTGGACGCGGGCGGAGTCAGCAGGTACGCGGTGATGCGCCGGTTCCGGCGGAGGATCACCGAGTTCGCGCTCGACCCCGGCAACGAGCCCGAGGGGTTCGCCTCCCATCGCTGGCGCTATCCGGTCCGGCTGGAGACGGCGCTGGAGTACCTCTGCCTGAGCGCGCGGGAGCACGCGATGCTCTACACCCGGACGCCGGGCGAGGAACCGGTCGGCGACGTGCCCGCCGCCTGGCAGCTCTACGGGTTCTCCCAGCCCGTCGTCAGCGACAGGTCCTGGACCAGGATCGCCGTGCGGCTCCCCGAGTTCCTCAGGCGTACCGGGCTCGACTACTGCGACCTGGTGGAACTGCAGCGCAGCGGGATCGTCCGGTTCGACGTGACGCCGGCCGCGCACGGGCGGCGGGAGGGTGACGGGCGGCTGCCCGACTGCCCGCCGTGCGATCCGCAGGAGCACCGGCTGCGCTTCCCCGCCGAGGGTGAGAGCGACGACACGGCGGGCGGCCTGGTACGGCTGGCCCTGGTGGCGCGGCTGCAGGCCAGGCTGCGCGGCCGGTGCGCGGGCGGGCTGTCCTTCCAGAACCTGGCCGACCTCGACGCGGTGCTGCACCTGTTCGCCGCCGACGGCACGGTCAACCCGGACTTCCTCCGGCAGCTCGCGGCGGTGCTGATGCTCTGCGACGACTTCGGCCTGCCGCTCGGCGCGGGCGGCGGATCGGGGCCGCTCGAGCGGATGCCGCTGCTCGCGCTGTGGGCCGAGGACGCCTCCGAGCAGGAACGCTCACGCGCGGTGGGGCTGCTCCTGGACGGCGTGGAGGAGAGCGCGGGACGCGCCGACCCCGACCTGGAGACCACCCCCGAACTCATCAAGATCATTGGGGAGAACCTCGACGCGCTCTCGCGGCTGTCCGGCTTCGACCCCGCGGTCCCCTCCGACTCCTGGCGGGCGAGACCGGCCGCGACCCTCCGCTTCGCCGAGGTGCTGCTCAAGGTCTACCTGTCCCCGTTCACCGTCGGCGAGCTGCTGTTCCTGCTGACCGCGGACGACCATCTCGAGGGCGACGACCCGTTCCCCCTGCAGGACCGCAACGAGGCCGCCGAGGACCCGCTGGCGCTCGGCGACACCGAGGCGTTCGACGGCCAGGGCCCGCACTCGCTGTGGACCCTGCGCGCCGCGCTCCGCGAGGCCGCGGTGAGCCAGGAGGACGTCGAGCGGTGGAGCTGGCACCGGATCGTCCGGGCGCTGCGCGCCGACTTCGGACACCTCTCGCCCGCGACCGGGCCCGATCCGCTCGACCTGCTCGGGCGGCGTTTCTTCGCCGGGGAGCTGCGCGCGGCCGGGACATCGGTGAGCCCCGCCGACTCCCGGTTCTCGGTCCCGCTGCCGGCCGCGGAGACCTCTCCAGACATGTGGGCCGGCGGCCCTCCCGAGGGCGGGTTCGCCTACGACGCCGCCACCGAGGAGCTGTACTGCCGCCTGCCGCTGCGTGACGCCGACGTGCTCGACCGGCTGCTGCACGTGCGCCCGCTGAACGCCGCCGAGCGTCGCGCGGTGCGGGACCTGTACTTCGCGCCCAGGGTCGCGCTCGCACCGTTCGCGGCGATCTTCGAGAACCCGGTCGAGGCGATCGAGTCACTGGTGCGGGAAGGTGACAGCCATGCCCGCCTCGCCCGGTTCCGTACGGCGTTCGCGCTGTTCAGAAGGCGGTGCGAGCTGATCGCCCGGCATCTCGCCGGACATGTGCTCGCGGCCGCGGGCGACGACCCACGAGACGCCGAGCGGGCCGTCCCCGCCGCGTGGCTGCTGCTGCGGGAGCTGTGGGCCGACGAGAACCTCGGGCTGGAGCCGTGGGAGGCCGACTCCGGCGCCCCGCCGCGGGTCACCTGGCCGTGGCGGCCCGGCGGCGGCGCCTTCGCCGCCCTTCTCGGCCTCACCGGGACGGGCCTGACGGGCGAGTACACCCCCGCGGACTCCGCGGGCCCGCTGCTGTGGCGGGAGGTGCGCGGTCCGATGAGCGCCTTCGGCGACACCAGGAACGCGAACAACGCGCCCGTGCCGACCGTGGTGCCGGCGATGGACCTGGAGCTGACACCGCGGCAGCTCCGCTACCTCAGCGTCCGCAACGGGCTCGCCCTGCTGGACGACGACGGCGAGCCGCTGGGCGGCGCGCAGGCCTTCACGGTGCGCTGGCACGGGGTGCTGCTGGTCGAGGAGGGCGGCGTCTACCGCTTCCACGCCGGCTGCCTCTGCCGCACAGGCCGCGCTACGGAGCACGAGGACCACGGGCACGACCAGGGGCACCGGCGGGGACACGGCCACGGGTGGCGGCACGACGGAGACCACGGTGACCCGCACGGGGACGGAGGCGAGGACGGACCCGATGACCGCTACCGGCACGGACGCGCGGACGGGCATGACGACCGGCATGGGGAAGGGTGCGACCGGCGGGACTGGCGGGTCGTGTTGCGCCGGGGGCAGCGCGTGTGGACGGTGCTCAACCACGGGATGCCGGGAGACGAGGCGCCCGGACACCGCTCCGGCCCGCTGCGCCTGCGCCGCGGCGCGTACGCCATCGTCATCGAGGCGCGGCAGCACGTCCCCGAGCTGTCCCACGGCGGCGACGCCGATCCTGTCCGCACCGGATTCCGCTTCGCCTACTCAGGTCCCGACACCTCCGGTGAGGTGACCCCTCTGCCGTTCGACCGGCTGTTCAGGCCCGCGAAGACGGCCTCCCTGAGCGACGGCGTCGTACGGCAGCCGACCGACGGTGAGTCGGCCGGCGGTGAGTCGGCCGGCGGTGAGTCGGCCGGCGGTGAGCGGGCCGGCGGTGAGCGGGCCGGCGGTGAGCGGGCCGGCGGTGAGCGGGCCGGCGGTGAGCCGACGACCGTCATCAGGCCGGGCGAGGCCGCCGCGGCGTGGCTGGACGGGCTGTACACCAGCAGCCTGCGCGACATCCGGCGCACCTACCAGCGGGCGTTCAAGGCGCTGCTGCTGGCACACAGGTTCGGGCTGTCGGCCCGCCCCGAGCGCGGATACCGGCAGTCGGAGCTGGGCCACCTGCTCGCGCACGGCGAGACGTTCGCCGGCACCGCGCACCTCCGCACCGGACCCGCGTCGTTCGGCGTCCACCGCGCCTGGATGGACCCCGACCTGCTGCCCGTCGCCGACCCCTACCTCCCCGACGCCGTGGCCGACCAGCGCGGCGACCCGAGCCCGCAGCGGCGGGCCGCCCTCTTCGACGTGTGGGAGCGCCTGTACGACTACCGGGACCTGCGCCGCCGAACCGGTGCGGCGCGCGAGCGACCGGCGTGGCTGTTGTTCGCCGAGGTCGCCGAGCGGCAGCCGGACGACCCCGCGCACCTGCTCCGCCACCTCGGCGTGGACGCCCGGCACGCCCCGCTCGTCACCGCCTACTTCGACGTGCCGCCTGACCCGTACCGGCTGGCCGCTCACGACCTGGCGGACGAACGCTGGGCGATTCGTGCGTGGCGCGGCTCCCGGCTGCTGCGCGACCTGACCGAACGCCTCGTCCCGCCGAGCGTCGGGGCCGCCCGTCCCGACCTGTGGGCGGCCGACGACCCCGGCGAGCCGGTCGGGACGCCGCCGCTGCGGGGGACCGCCAACCTGATCCGGTTCGTCGAGGACGCCTACGTCGAGAACACGACCCCGCGCAGGTACACCGACCTGCGACGCCTGAACGACGGCCTGCGGGAGCGCGCCCGCCGGGCGCTGCTCGCCTATCTGTGCGGGATGGACCGCGTCGCCCTGCCCACGGCCCCCGGCCGGTTCGTCCGAACCCCGGGTGAGCTGTCCGACCTGCTGCTGCAGGACGTGGAGGCCGGCCCGGGACAGCGGACCACCCGGATCGAGGACGGGGTGGCCGCCGTACAGGCCTTCGTGCAGCGGGCCCTGCTCGGTCTCGAACCGGCTCTGGCCGTCGGCCCGGGGACGCGCGAGCTCTGGCGGAGCAGGTTCGCGACGTTCGCGGACTGGCGGGCGTGCGCGCGCAGGCAGGCCTACCGGGAGAACTGGATCGAATGGAAGGACCTGCGCGAGGCCCGGCGCTCGGAGGCGTTCCGCCTGCTGGACGCGCAGCTGCGGGAGGACCGGCTGAGCGTGCCGGTCCCGGGTGGCCTGGAGTGGTGGCCCGGCCCGCGTCCCGCCGGGCATCCGGCGCTCGGCCTGCTGCAGGACGGCGAGCGGGCCGTGCAGCGGCTGCTCGACGCCCCCGCGGAAGGCCTCGGGCTGCTGGGCCGTCCGCTCTCCTCCGCGCAGCCCGCCTGGCTGACCCCGGCGCCCCTGCCCCTTGACCCCGGCGGAAACGGCGAGGACGACGAGACCGACGGCGGCGGGAGCCGCGAGGATGACAGGGGCGGCGACGGCGGGAGCGGCGAGGGTCGCGGTGGTCGGCGCAGGTCCAAAACGGGCGGGCGGAGCAGGCGCCGTGCCCTGCCCGCCGCGGCCGAGCCCACCCTGACGGTGAGCGCCTCCGTCGAGCAGCCGGCGGAGACCCGGCTGCCCCTGTGGCTCACCGCCGCCATCTCGCTCGGCGTGCCGTTCGTGCGGGTCGCCGCGGCCGGCGTGCCGTACGCGTCGGCCCACCCTCACCCGTCCGGGCCCGCGTCCGGCTGCTGCGACGCCTGCGACCATGACGATCCGGAGGAGGTCGTCGACGAGTACTACTTCTGGCTGGTCCCTGGAGCTCGCTACGACGCCGACGACCCGGGGCAGGACGCCGACGCCGGAGTCGTGATCTCGACCGCCGCCGACCCCGCCGACCAGACCTCCGACTGGCACCGCCCGGACAAGCTTCCCGGCCTGCTCAACTGGCTGCCCGGGGGCACCGCCCACCTGTGGTGGTGCCGGGTGCGCGGCGGCCGGTTCGAGCCTCCCCGCCGCAGCGCGGAAGGAGTGCGGCTCAGACCCGGGTCCGCCCCGGTCGAGCTGGTGTTCCAGGGGCGGACGGGAGACTCGCTCCGGTTCACGGTGCCCTCCGCCGTGCGGCCCGTCGGCCACTCGGATCCGACTTCGCCGGGGTTCCGCTACGACATGGCGCCGGACGCGGCGCTCACGCTGCCGCTCGTCGCGCCCGCCACGCCGTCGGGGGTCTCCTATCCGGGGGGCATGGCCGCCTACCCGTACTTCGCGTTCGAGCCGCCGGGCGCGCCGCTGCTGCCGCTGTCGCCGTTCCCCGTCGTGTCCGCGGTCGCGGGCGCGCTGCGCACCCACTGCCGCTTCGACGCCGCTCTGGCCTGGTACGACCTCGCGCACCGGCCGCTCGACGCCGACAACGCCTGGCGGCCCGGCGGGCCGCCGGAGCCCCTCTCCCCCGTCGCCGTGCGGCGCAGGGCCATGCTGCTGTCGTACGCGGAGACCCTCGCCCAGGCAGCGGACGCATACCTGAACCGGGGCGACGCGGAGAGCACCCGGCTCGCCCGGGTGCTGCTGGACGTGCTGGCCCGTCTCCTGGGCGAGGCGCCCCGGCGGATCACCGGTCCCGACGAGCCGGAGGCCGCCGCGCTGTCGGCCTTCTCGCCCCGCCCCGCCTCGCTGAACCCGCGCCTGCTCGCCCTCTACGACCGGTGCGCCGACCGGCTCGGCCGCGTCCGGCACGACCTGGACGGCCACCGGCCGCACCCGGGCGGGAGGGCGGCGGAGGAGCACGGTGAGGCGTCCTGTGAGAGCGGCTGTGACGGCGCGGGCTGCCATGGCGCGACCGGGCCCTACCGGTTCGCCTACCTGCTGCAGAAGGCGCTCGACATCACCGGGGAGGTGCGCGGCTTCGGCGCGAGCCTGCTCACCCTGTACGAGAAGGGCGACGCGGAGGGGCTGGCCGCGCTGCGCGCCGCCCACGAGCACCAGCTCGTCGAGCTGGGCAGGCGGACCAGGCAGCTCCAGTGGCGGGAGGCGGACTGGCAGCTGCAGGCCCTGGAGAAGACCAAGCAGGGCGCGCTGGCCCGGCTGGCCTACTACCAGCGGCTGCTGCAGGGCGGCAACAACGCCGGAGAGATCGGATACGAGACCCTGACCGTGGTGTCCACCGCCTCGCGGGTGGCGGGCAACATCTCGGAGGGCATCGCCCAGGGCATCGGCATGTCGCCCGACTTCTGGCTCGGCGTCGCCGGGATCATGGGAACGCCGCTGCAGTTCAACCAGTTCCCGCTGGGCAACAAGCTGGCCGCGGGTTTCAGCACCGCCGCCCGGATCATGAACTCGGTCGCGGAGAACGCCGGCACCAGCGGTGCCCTCAGCCTCACCGAAGGGGGCTGGCAGCGGCGCGAGGACGAGTGGCGGCACCAGATCCAGGTGATCGCCATCGAGCTGCAGCAGATCGAGCGGCAGATCCTGGCCGCCGAGCGGCACCGCGACGTCGCCCTGCGCGACCTCGACGTCCAGGAGGAGCAGGTCGGGCACACCGCGGAGGTGCAGGACTACCTGCGCGACCGGTTCACCAGCGCGGAGCTCTACCTGCACCTGCAGCGCGAGACCGCGGCGCTGTACCGGCAGCTCTACGACCTGGCGCTGCGCACCGCGCGGCGGGCGCGGCGGGCCTTCCTGTACGAGCGCGGGCCCGGCTCGGCGGCCCCCGCGTTGCCCGAAGCCGGCTGGGACTCGCTGCGCCAGGGCCTTGTGGCCGGGGAGCGGCTGCATCTGGCGCTGCGCCAGACCGAGGCGGCCTACCTCGAGGAGAACTGCCGCGAGTACGAGCTCACCCGGCACCTGTCGCTCCGCCTCGACTTCCCCATGGCGTTCCTGCAGCTCCAGCAGACCGGCTACTGCGAGATCGAGGTGCCGGAGTGGTTGTTCGACCTCGACCACCCAGGCCACTACATGCGCAGGATCAGGAACGTCACGGTCACGATCCCGTGCGTCGTCGGGCCGTACGTAGGGGTGAACTGCCGTCTGACGCTGCTGAGCAGCCAGACGCGGGTTGATCCCGCGCTGCGGGACGCGGCCGCCGACTGCTGCGGCGCGTGCCCGCGCGAGCCGGGCTGCCGCTGCGCCGACGCCGGGCGGTGCCTGTGCCCCGGCGGCGGTTCCGCGCGGCGCTGCCGGTGCGCGCGGGGAGGCTGCTCGCGCTGCCCGGCCCTGCCCGACCCCGCGGCCGGGTACGCCCTGGCCGCCGACGACCCGCGCGTCGCGCGCGCACACGACGCGACGGAGGCCATCGCGACCTCCGGCGGCCAGAACGACTCAGGGCTGTTCGAGCTGAGCTTCCGCGACGAGCGCTACCTCCCGTTCGAGTTCCGCGGGGCGGTGAGCCGGTGGCGGTTCGAGCTGCCGCCCGAGGACAACCGCTTCGAGCTCGGCAGTGTCAGCGACGTGCTGCTGCATCTCAACTACACCGCGCGTGAGGGCGGCGACCGGCTGCGTGAGGCGGCGCGCGCCCACGCCAGGGGCAGGCTTCCCGGCGAGGGCTTCCGGATCGTCGACGTCAGCCGGGATCTGCCCGACGACTGGTACCGGTTGCGGTCCCTCGCGCACCGCCCCTGGGTGCGCTGGCCGCTGCGGCTGGGCCGGGAGCTGTTCCCGTTCGTCCCCGGCGGGTGCGACCTCCGGGTGACCCGGCTGGAGCTGTTCATCGAGGTCGGGACGCCCGGCTGCCGGTCGTCCGTGCCGGTGCGGCTCCTCGCCGGGCACCGGGGGAGGCACGGGGAGGAGCACAGGGGGGAGCACGGGCAGGACGAGCCGTGCGGCTGCCCGGCGGTGGAGGCCGAGTGCGTGGCGAGCGCCGACTGGCCCTGCCTGTTCCACGGCGTCCTCGAGGCGGAGCTGCCCGTGGACGGCTCCCAGCAGGTCGAGCTGGTCTTCCCCGAGCTGCCCGGCGGGATCTCCGCGCTCTACCTGCTGTGCGGGTACGGCCACGCGGCGACCTGACCTCCGCTAACCGACGCCGGGGTCCGTCCGAGATCGATGGGAGGAGTCGAGCAGGGACCACACGGTCTGGGGCGTCAGCGGGGTGACGGTGATCCGGTCGGCGATCTCCGGCAGCGCGGCGGCCACCGCGTTGCCTATCGCCGCGGGCGGGCCGATGACGCCCGCCTCGCCCACTCCCTTCATGCCGCCCGGTGTGACCGGTGAGGGGGTCTGGACCAGGACGACCTCGACGGCGGGGATCTCCCGGGTGGTCGGCAGGAGATACTCGGCGAGGGGCAGGCCCTCCTCGGAGTAGGCGAGCTCCTCCGTCAACGCCATCCCGATCCCCTGGGCGACCCCGCCCCTGATCTGGCCTTCCACGATCGCCGGGTTGACCAGGGTCCCCGAGTCGCCGACCACCCAGTAGCCCTCGACCTCCACGGCCCCGGTCTCCACGTCGACGGCCACCGCCGCCGCGTGGGCTCCGTAGGCGTAGGTGTAGGCGGCGGGGTCGTGGGTCGCCCGCTCCTCCAGGCCCGGGGACATCCCCTCGGGCAGGTCCCAGCCCCGCCAGGCGGAGGCGGCGATCTCCTCCAGGGTCCGCCTCGCGCCCGGATCGCCCTTCACCCGCACGACCTCGCCCGCGACCTCCAGATCCTCAGGGGCCGCCTCCAGCTGATGGGCGGCGATGGCGACGATCCTGTCGCGGAGCCGGGCGGCGGCCTGGATCAGCGCTCCCCCGCCGACCGTGAGCGAACGGCTCGCGATGGAGCCGACCGGCGAGTACGGCGTGGCCGCGGTGTCGCCGAGCACCACCTGGACCCGCTCGAGCGGCACCCCGACCCGGTCGGCGGCGAGCTGGGCGAGCGCCGTCTCGATGCCCTGTCCGATGCCCGCGACCCCGGTGCAGACGACGACCGAGGCGTCGGGCTCCATGCGCACGACCGCGCTCTCGAACCCGCCGGCCTGGATGCCCGCCGCCTTCATCTGCGCGGACGGCCCCATGCCCGTGCTCTCCACGTGGCAGGAGAAGCCGACGCCCCGCCTGCGCCCGTCGTGCGAGGGGCGGGTTCGCGCGAGGCCGCGCAGGGCGCGCAGGGCGCCGGGGTAGTCGCCCGAGTCGTAGGACTGCCAGGTGCGGGTGGCGTAGGGCAGCTCCTCGGGACGGATCATGTTGCGCAGCCGTATCTCGACCGGGTCCACGCCCAGGCGTCGCGCCGCCTCGTCGACCAGCCGCTCGCGCGTCCAGGTCGCCTCCGGCTGCCCGAACCCCCGGTACGAGCCGGTCGGGGTGGTCGTCGTGACGGCCGCGCGCACCCGCGCCCCGGCCCGCTCGAAACGGTACGGCCCGGGCAGCATGGTCGCGGAGACCGCGATCGGCGAGATGCCGACGTTGGACGGATGCGCGCCCAGGTCGCCGAGGATGTCGCAGTGCAGGGCGACGAAGCGGCCGTCCGCGTCGAGCGCCAGCCGTCCCCGGTGGACGGCGTCGCGGGCCGGCAGGGTGGCTCCGAAGTGGTCGGTGCGCGGCTCGACCCACCTCACCGGCCTGCCGGAGCGGATCGCGGCCAGGCAGACCAGCGTCTCGTCGGGGTAGAGGTGCTCCTTTGCGCCGAACCCCCCGCCGACGTCGCATCCGATGACGCGCACCCGGTGCTGGGCGAGGCCGAGGGCCTGCGCCGCGTGGTCGCGCACGTGGTGGGGAGCCTGGGTGGAGGCCCAGATCGTCAGCGTCCCGTCCGCCCAGGACGCCACGATCCTCCTCGGCTCCATGGGGCTCGGCGCGGCCCTGCCGATTCTGAAGGTCATCTCCACGACGTGCTCCGCCCCGGCGATCAGCTCCTCGCAGTCGGTGTCGCCGATCACGAAGTCGGTGACCAGGTTCGTTCCCCACCCCGGGTACAGCAGCGGGGCGTCGTCCAGCAGGGCCCTGTCCGCCCCGACCACGGCGGGCAGCTCGTCGAACCCGACGTCGAGAAGCTCCGCCGCGTCCTGGGCCGCCTCCTCGGTCAGGGCGACGACGACGGCGAGCGGCTGGCCCGCGTAGCGGATCGTCTCCTCCAGCACCGGGTAGGAGCTCTCCGGCTGTCCCGGCGCCAGGGACACGCAGGGCAGCCTGACCCCGGCCGCGTCACCCGCGGTGATGACGTCGAGCACCCCGTGGGCCGCGCGGGCGGCTCCCGCCTCGCACCGCGTCACCCGGCCGTGCGCGAGGGGGCTGCGCACGACCACCGCGTGAGCCATGCCTGGCAGGCTGACGTCCCCGGCGAACCTCCCCCGCCCGGTCAGCAGGCGGGGGTCCTCCCTACGGGGCGTCCTGGCGCCGACATACGGACGATCATCGCTCATGGACCTGATTGTGACCGCCGCCCCATGCCCCGCCAAGAGCGCCGTGCCGTACGGCCCGCGGCGGGGCGGCCGTCCTGGGCGCGGGCGGCCGGGCCGTTCACCGGCGAGGACGCGTCCGGCGGTTACGGTCATCCGCCATGGGAGTCGGCGGATCTCCCCCATGGTGGTCGGTCAGGACACCTCCTGGCGTTGACTGACATGATCAGCCTCATTCCCCTCGCCTGGTCATCCCGTCCGCCGCGTCCCATCCGGAGGACAGCGGCCGACGACGGAGGGGCAAGCCCGTCTTGCGCGCCCCTTAGCCGGTAGACGTTCCTCGGCCATCGGCACGGGTGACGGGGTGCGCCTCGGTGGGGCGGGTGGTGTGTGCGGCGGTCCGGCTGTGATTTCAGCTCGGACCGCCACACTGGCGTCACCCAAAGAGACAGTCACTATCTGCAACTTCATTATTACGCAGAGTCATGGGACGATGAGGTGTCGGTAACTCCTCACCCAAGGAGCATCATGAACACCACGCGCACCATGCCGCACCAGTCCGCCCCGGTCGAGCGCACCATCACCGGAGCCCCGGCGAGTGGCACCGTCGGCGTTGCTCCGTCGCTCTTCCAGCAGAAGGACCCCTGGGGTCCAGGCTTTCCCTTTGCCGGTGACGACGACAACTAACCGCACACCTAACCGCACACCGTGAACCGGCCCCGTTGTTCTTCGGAGCGGCGGGGTATGCGGTGCTGCGCCGGCGTGACGTCTAGACTTCGCAGCCGTGTCAGCTGAACGAGTCGCCCGCACGCTGGTGGGCGTGCTGGCGGGCATGGCCCTCGGCGTCGTCGAGCTGGCCTTCCTCTGCCTGGCCTTGCCGATGTCCGTGACGCCGGTCACGCGGGCGGCGGCGGGGCGCATCGCGGCCGGGTTGACGGCGTTGGAGCGGGCTCGGCTGGCGGCCTGGCTCGACCACGACACGGAGCGCGCGGGCGGCTACGGCTTTCTCACCGCCCGTGCCGTGACCGGCGTGCTCGGCGGGTACGTCTGCGCCGCGACCCTGTTCCTCAGCGGCCTGTTCCTCTTCGGCGGGCTGCTGGGCCTGATGTCGGGGCCGTCGAATCCGGTGCGGCTGGAGCTTCCCGGCGTGAGGCTGGCCGTCGACGGCCGGGCGCTCGGGCTGACGGGCGGGGTGATCCTGCTGGCGCTGGCCGTGCTGGCGGTCATCGCGGTCGGCGCCGTCGACCGGCGCCTGGCGGGCCACTTCCTCGGGCCGGACAGGCAGGAGCGGATGCGCAGGCGGATCGCCGAGCTGACCGCGACCCGCTCGGGCATCGTGCGGGCCGTCGACGACGAGCGGCGCAGGATCGAGCGCGACCTGCATGACGGCGTGCAGCAGCGAGGGGTGGCGCTGGCCATGCTGCTGGGGCGCGCCCGCCACAGCTCCGACCAGGACAGGACCGCCGAGCTGCTGCGCCAGGCCTACACCGAGGCCCGCCAGCTGCTCGACGAGCTGCGCGGCGTGGCCTGGCGGATCTACCCGACCGCGCTCGACGAGCTCGGCCTGCACGCCGCCCTCGCCGGGGTCGCCGAGCGGTCGGGCGTGCCGGTGACCGTGCACTACGGGCTGGCCGAACGGCCCGTCTCCGAGATCGAGACGGCCCTGTACTTCGTGGCCCGCGAGGCGATCACCAACGCGGTCAAGCACGCGGCGGCGCATGACATCCTGGTCGTCCTGACCGAGGACGAACGGACGGTGAGCGTGGAGATCTCGGACGACGGCGAGGGTGGGGCGGACCTGTCGGGAGGGGGACTGTCCGGGCTGGCCAGGCGCGTCCTGGCGCTCGACGGGAAGTTCGCCGTCCACAGTCCGCGAGGAGGCCCGACCAGGGTCTCCGCGACACTGCCCAGGGTCGCGCCGTGCGACTGATCCTGGCCGACGACTCGGTGCTGCTGCGCGAGGGCCTCATCCGGCTGCTCGAGGACGCGGGCCACGACGTCGTCGCCGCGGTCGGCGACCCGGAAGCGCTGCTCGACGCCGTCGAACGGCACCGGCCCGACGTGGCGGTCGTCGACGTGCGCATGCCGCCGACGTACACCGACGAGGGGCTGCGCGCGGCGCTGGAGATCCGCGGGCGCCGGCCCGCTGTCGGCGTGCTCGTCCTGTCGCAGTACGTGGAGAAGACCTACGCGGCCGCGCTGCTGTCCGGGGCCACGGAAGGGCTGGGCTACCTGCTGAAGGACCGGGTCTCCGAGGTGGCCGACTTCCTCGAGTCGCTTGAGCGGGTACGGGCGGGCGGGGCGGTGTTCGACCCCGAGGTGGTCCGTCAGCTGATCGCCCGCACCACGCGCGCCGACCCGCTGAGCAGGTTGAGCCCGCGCGAGACGGAGGTGCTGCGCCTCCTGGCGCAGGGCTTCGTCAACGCCGCGATCGCCGAACGCCTGCACGTGTCGCCGAGCACCGTCGAAAAGCACGTCGCCGCCGTCCTGGACAAGCTCGACCTGCCTCGCGACCCCGGCTACAGCCGCAGGGTGCTGGCGATCCTGCGCTACCTCGACGGCTGAAGGCGGCGAGCGGGGCGCGCGACGGAAACGAGAGCTCAGGCGAGGAGAGGCCGAAGTCTTCGAACGTCCGTTTCACGGACGCTCATCTCAGGTACGTCGCGGAGCGGCGGCAATCACACGATTACCTGCCGACGCCCGCGCGTTCGTGATCTGATGACCTTCGCTCTCGGCACCACCCTCGGCGAACCGCGCTCTCTCCCTGAGGCATGCGCGCTCGCCGGACGCTCAGCCCGGCCGTTTCCGGCACCGCTCGTCCCAGCGGCGAGCGATGCCCTCACAAGTCTGGATGACGTATCCATGTCCTCGAACGTGAGTCGCCTGTACCAAGCGGTCCTCCGGGACAAGACCGCGCCGATCGCCCCCCGGCTGCGCCGTACCTTCGGAGAGTGGCTCGCCGCCAAGGGGCTTCCCGCGCCCGAGCCGGGCAGGGCGTCGCAGGAGTTCGAGTCGGACGGGGCCAGGGTCCGTGTGGAGCGCGCGGGCGACTGCGGGCGGTACATCGTGGAGGAGGAACACGGGGACGGGCTGCTCCGCACGCGGGTCGCCTACGCCGAGTGGGTGGGCGGGCCGTCTGGCTGGGTGGTCGTCACGGTCGAGGAGGACGGCGAGACCTGCGCGGGACAGGCCCCGGGTTTCGTCCAGGCGTACCTGCGGACCGCGCGGATCACCGACGGGGCCGTCCACCTCACCGACACCGCCGACGAGATCGACGAGGACGACGTCCACCGGCTGATCTCCGCGCTCTCCGAACGCAGGCGCCGCGTCCCGGTGGCCGTGGTCTCGGTCGACCCGCAGGATCCGCAGGCGGCCAGGACGAGGGCCGACTACCTGGCGGGCATGACCGCCGGAGCCGGGGTGGTCGTGCGTTTCGCCGACATGCGCGCCCAGCGGCGTTTCAACGAGGCGATGGGGGCCGAGCTGGGCGTGTTCGGCGGGGGGATCCGCACCTATCTCGCGCCGTTCGACCCCGGCAACGAGAGCTACCCCTACCGGCATCGCCCGATGGGCGGCGGGATGATCCGCAAACAGGGCAGGCAGGCCCTCGACCTGGCGGCGGACGGCATCGTCGGGGAGACCGCCAGACGCGCCTTCCCCGACGACGTGCAGCGCGCCTACCGGGTCGTCTCGAGAGTCCTGGTGGGCAAGGCCGGCTCCGGCGATCTCGCCGAGGCGATGACGCCGACGCCCGCGCCGCCCGCCGGTTCCGAGCGGGAGGGACTGCGCCGCTGGATGATGGCGATGACCGCCCGCCCGGAGACCACGGCCGTCGGAGCCGAACAGCCCGCCGCCGCCCCCGAGGCGGCGCAGGAGCCCTCCGCCCCCGAGCCCGATCCCGCCGCGCAGCGGCCCCCTCTGCCCACGCCCTCGGACGCCTCCCCGGGTATGGCCCTGGACATGGGCGAACTCGCGCAGACGGTCGCCGGGGTCGTGGCCAGGGAGTTACGGGGAGAGCTCGACGCGGCGCTCGGTCTGGCGGCGTCCTCCGCGGAGGGCGGCCCGGGGTCGGGGAACGGGGAGATCCTGCGCCAGATGCGCACTCTCTCCGCTCATGTCGAGGGGTTGCGCGACCTCGTCGTCGTGCGGCAGCACGGCGACCAGCTGCTCGCCGAGGCGGAGGACGAAAGCGACCGGCTGGCCGGTGAGATGGACCGGCTCCACGCCGAGCACGAGATCCTCCAGCAGGAGTACGCGGAGGCCGTCGCGGGCGCCCGCAAGCTCCAGGAACGGGTCCGCTGGCTGGAGGCGAGACTGGCCAGGGCCGGTCAGCCCGCCTTCGGGCTGACCTCGAAGGAACCCGTCTTCGAGCCGACGAGTCTCATGGACGCCCTGAACATGGCCAGGGAGACGCTCGCCCACGTGGAGATCGGCGACACCGACACCGAGGCCGCCAGGCTCGATCTCACCTATCCCACGCTCGCCAGGGCGTGGGCCTCGAAGACCTGGGACGCCCTGCGCGCCCTGGACGCCTTCGCGCGGGCCAGGTCGTCCGGCGAGTTCGCGGGCGGCTTCTTCGACTGGTGCAGGAGCCCCGCCAGGCTCACGATCCCCGCGGGCATGGTCGCCATGAGCGAGTCCAGGACCGTGAACACCAACGGCAAGTACAGCATGAGGCGGACCTTCGCCGTCCCCGAGGAGGTGCATCCTTCGGGAAAGGTGATGATGGAGGCACACATCAAGATCCGTAAAGGCGGCTGTCCCGCCCCCAGGATCCACTTTCACGACGACTCAGGCGGCTGTACCGGCAAGATCTGGATCGGCCACGTCGGCGACCACCTGCCCAACACCCACACCAACTGACCCTCCGCCCAGATCCGGGTGGTGCGCGAAGCGGCACGCCCCGTCCTTGCAGATCTCGCCCATGGGCCGCCGGCCGCGCCCGCCTACCGCCCCTGACGCCGCGGCGACCGAACGCACGGGAAACGACGGCCTCTCCTCAGGAGATCGACTCGGGTGGGGTGAGCGTTCCCCGGGTGAGGCCCTGGGTCAGTGCGTTCACCGTCAGGTGGCCGGACGCGCTGAGCTCCCGGAGCGCGGCCTCGAAGGCGAAGGCCTGCCGGAAGACGTCGCCGTACCGTTTCTGCTCCCGCGGCGACAGGCGTGGCACCTGGGCGCGGCGCGGATCGAAGCGCGTCGCGCCCGACTGCGTGCCGACCGTCGCGGCGGAGGACAGACCGCGGATGAACCCCGCGAGGAAGAACGGGTCGAGCCGGGCGGGGTCCGGCCTGAGCAGGGTGAGCCGGGGGCCGAGCAGCAGGCCGGGAGTCTCGACGACCAGGGTCGCCAGGGTGTTCCCCCGGGCGGCGACGACCACGTCTCCGGGCTCGGCGGTGATCCGGCCCTCGGGCCGGGTGCGTGTCTCCGCCGGTTCTCCGTCGAACACCTGCCGATCGGTCAGCACGGGATCGCCCACACCGTCGATCTCGAACCGCCCGGCCTGCTGGACGGCCAGCGCTCCGACCCGTTCCAGCTCCGCCAGACCGACCGTCGGCAGCTCCCGGCCCGCCCCCGGCACGGCCTCGGGGACCAGGGTGGAGAGCCGTCCGAACTGCCCGATCAGGCGCTCGCGGAGGAGGACGTAGGTGTCCGCTGGAACCTCGTCTCTCACCCCCAGGTGGCGGGCAGGGGTGACGTCGACGTCCTCGTCGACCAGGTCGATGATCGGGACCGTACGGCTCTCGCCGGGCCGGTCGAGGTCCCGCTCCGGGTCCGCCCGGAACTCGTGCCAACGCTCGACGATCGCGTCGACGTCGCCGGGGTCGGCCTCGGCCATCAGCACACGGGACGGGGTGCGGTGGTCGCCCGACGGCTTGCGGAGCACCCAGACGTGCACGGGAAGCCCGGTGCCCGAGGCCACCTTCGGGGGGAGGCCGATGACGGCCTGGAGCGTCCCGCTCCGCAGGAGGTTGCTGCGGATGCGGCGGCCTGAGCGGCGGTTGGCCGCCGTCGCGGGCATGAGCAGCACCGCGATCCCGCCCGGTTCGAGGTGGGCGAGCGCGTGCTGGACCCAGGCGAGTTCGGACTCCGCCTTGGGCGGCAGACCGTACTCCCAGCGTGGATCGCTCGTCAGCTCGTCGTATCCCCAGTTGCGCTCGTTGAACGGCGGATGGCACACGACGGCGTCGACGGTCAGGCCGGGCCAGGCGTCCTCACGCAGGGAGTCGCCCGTCCTGACCGTGCCGCCCGCCGCGCTCAACGCCAGGCGCGACTGCGCCAGCCTGGCGAGGGAGTCCTCCTGCTCCTGGCCGTAGAGGTGTTCCACGTCGCTCAGCGCGGCGAGCAGCATTCCGAGCCCGCAGGCCGGGTCGAGAACCGATCGGACGTCCGGCCCCGCCAGCCGCGCCATGAGGTCGGCGACCTCGGCCGGCGTCTCGGCCAGCCTGCGGGAGTGGACGTCGGCGTAGCGGTCAAGCAGGAACCGGACGGCCTGGGCCTCCCCCTCCTCCCGCGCGTATCCCCTGACGAGCTTCCACACGGAGGCGGGGAGCGTCCGGGGCTTTCCGCCCCGGTGCAGGAGCTCGGTGGCCTCGGCGACGCTCTCGCCGAGGCGGAGGTCGTCGGATGCCGCGCGGATCTGCTGCCAGACCCGCTCCCGCAGCGGCAGCTCCGCCACCTTGCCCTGCTCCAGCAGCCACGCCTCGACGGCCTCGAGGGAGAACGCCGGGCTGGTCGCCGTGCCTCCCACGGGCTCGGGGAAGTCCTCGTGCCGCTTGCGCCAGTTGCTCACCGCCGCGCGTCCGACGCCCGCCATCCGCGCGATGTCGGCCGCGGTGACGGTCGCCTCGTCTCCTGCCATCGTCGGTCCCTGCGCTCCCCGTCCCAGAACGGACTCTCCACCACCTCGGACAGAGGTCATGTGGACGTCAACGTATCCCACGACTTGACTGTGCGGCGACCGCCGACACCGAACGCGTGAATCCCGTTCACGACCACGGCTGACGTCCGGCCGGAGATCGGCAGCCGAGGAGGACCGGTCACGGTCTCGAACGCCCTGCTGATGTCGGCGGCCCTGCCGCCCCGAAGGCCCCGGGATCACCCCGAGACCGCGAGAGCGCCCTCGACCGTCAGTGCGCGACGAGGCGCGGCCGTCTGCCGTCCCTGGTTCGCACGGTGTCCGTTCGCGGGGCGGTTTCGCCCCCGTGCTCCGGCCGAGTCGGAGACAGCACAACGGGTAGGACCATTGAGGTGATCACGTTGTCACCTGGTCAGGGGTTGCCACAGCTCGCCGAGCTCGCTCTGGCGTTGCTGCTGTCGGCCGTGATCGGCCTGGAGCGTGAGGCGCGCAACAAGAGCGCCGGGCTGCGCACCCACACGCTCGTGGGCCTGGGGGCGGCGCTGTTCATGCTGGTCAGCAAGTACGGCTTCAGCGACGTGCCCGGCGCCCACGTCTCTCTCGACCCGTCCCGGGTGGCCGCGCAGATCGTCTCGGGCATCGGGTTCATCGGGGGCGGCCTGATCTTCGTCCGCCGCGACGCCGTACGGGGGCTGACGACGGCCGCGGTCGTGTGGGTCACGGCGGCGGTCGGGATGGCCTGTGGCGGAGGGCTGCCGGTGCTCGCCGTGGCCGTGACCGCCTTGCACTTCGTGACCGTCTTCGGGATCAACGCCCTGGGCCGCAGGCTGCCGCTGTCCCGGCATCCGCCGACCCAGGTGCGGGTGGTCTACTGGGACGGCACCGGCGCGCTGCGCCAGATCCTGGTCGAGTGCACCCGTCGGGACTTCGTGGTCGCCGAGGTCTCGGTCGAACGCGGGATGTCCGAAACGGCCGAGCCCGGCCGTGACCGCGGCGCCCGTCGCGACCACCGCGATCTCGAAGTGCGACGTCCACGGCGCACGGTGGCGGTGACGCTCGTCGTGGAGGGCAAGGGGTCGATCGCCGATCTCACCGCCGCGCTCGGCGAGATGCCCGACGTCCTCAGCGTCGGCTCCCAGGAGGGCGGTCTGAGCACCGACTGAGCCTTCCGCCCCGGACGCGCAGCTCGTACAGCCCGCCCTCCTGATCGGACGTCCCGCTGGACGGATCATCGCCGCTGTCGACTTCCTGCGCCGAAACGTCCAGCCCGGGTTGCGCTCGGCCCGCGGAACGGCACGATGCGGAGGCGTGAACGACAACGACCTTCTCAACGACCGCAGGTTCGTCATGGTCAGCTCGACGGCGAGCGCGGTTGACCCGGACGGGCCGACCGAGTTCGCCTATCGGGAGTCCGGCGGGATCATCTGGGGCGACTACACCGGCGACACCGTGGTCCACGGGCGCTTCCTCGGCACCCGGGACGCCGACCGGATCGAGCTGACCTACGTGCACCTGCTCAAGAACGGCGACCGCGCGGGCGGGCAGAGCACCAGCCGCATCGAGACGCTTCCCGACGGGCGGCTGCGCCTGGTCGAGGAGTTCCAGTTCGCCGGAGACGACAGGGTGCACGTGAGCGTGTGCTCCGAGGTCGACTGACGTCTGAGGGACGACGCCGAGGTCCTCTCACACCTCGGGCCCCTCGACGTTCCGCGGCTCGCGCCCGGTGCCGCCACAGGCGTTCACCGGGTCACGCGCCGTTCACCGGCGCCGATCGGGGCGGCGTCAGAGGTCCCGTTGAAGCTGGGCGCGGCCCTCGGCGGCGCCGACGAAGCGCATCTTGCCCAGGGGGACCTCGCCGCCCGCCGGATCGGGGGCCGGGCGGCGGGTGGACCAGGCCGGGTTTCGGTCGCTCGGCAGGACATACGGTCGTTTGAGGACCTCGTCCAGGATGAAGACGGTCTCGGTGGCCTTGACCGCGGGGATGTTGGCCAGCCGTTCGGTCACCATGGTGTGCACGGCGGCCACGTCGGTCATGCGTACCTGGATCATGGCGTCGTGCTGGCCCGTGGTGATCGCGCAGTACTCGACCTCGGGCATCTGGGCGAGCTGGGCGCGGAACTGGCGCCACATCTGCTGCCTGACCGTGACGAAGATCAGCGCGGTGATGCCGAGACCTGCGCGGACGTGGTCGATCTCGGCGGTGAAGCGTTTGATCGCGCCGTCGGCGCGCAGCGCCTCGAACCGGGTGTAGGCGTTCGCCCTGGAGATGCCGACGCGCTCGGCGAGCGCCGCCACGGAGATCCTGCCGTTCTCCCTGAGGACCTCCAGAATTTTCAGGTGTGTCGCGTCGAGTTCGAGGCCGATGCCGATCCGTCCAGCCTGACCGCCCTCATGGGCCGAGTTCCTTGACGTTTCGGTCATGATCATACCCCTCAGGTCAGATTTGTCTCAGTTTAGCGCCATGAACTGGACTTTCTGCCGGATAATCCTGGACGATCGGCGACCAAACGTCCACAAGGCCCATTTTCGGAGGACACAAAAATGGCGATCCGTTCCCGGCGTCCCGGGGCGAAGGCAGCACTGCTGCCGGTGCTGCTCACCGGCGCCCTCGCCCTTGCTGCCTGCTCCAGCGGCGGCTCGTCCACCCCGGCGTCACAGGGTGGCGGCACCGCCGCCAAGACGCTCGTGATCGACACGTCCTTCAACCTCAAGACGGCCGACCCGGGACGAACCTACGAGCCGACCGGCCTGATCGTCGGCAAGGCCGCCTACGACACCCTGCTGACGTTCGACGGCTCCGACGTCACCAAGCCGGTGCCCTCCCTGGCGGAGTCGTTCGAACTGTCCGAGGACGGCAAGACGCTGACCCTCAAGCTCCGCAAGGGCCCCACGTTCGCCGACGGCTCCCCCGTCACCGCCGACGACGTCGTCTTCTCGCTCGACCGCGTCCGCGACATGAAGGGCACGCCGTCCTTCCTGCTCGACGGGGTGAAGGTCGCCAAGACCGACGACTCGACGATCACCCTGACGTCGAAGAACGCCAACCCGGCGCTGCCGTACATCCTGCCCAACCCCGCGCTGGGCATCCTCAACTCCAAGGTCGCCAAGGAGCACGGCGCGACCACGGACTCCGGCGACAAGGCCGAGCAGTACCTCAACTCGGCCTCGGCGGGCTCGGGTCCGTACACGATCGAGTCGGTGAACATCAGCAGCCAGGTCGTGCTCAAGGCCAACGCCAAGTACTGGGGCCCGAGCAAGCCGGTCTACGACAAGGTCGTGATCCGCAACGTCGAGTCCGCGACGCAGAAGCTCAACGTCTCGCGCGGCGACAGCCAGGTGGCGCTGGACCTGTCCGGTGACCAGGCCGCCGGCCTGCCGGGGAACCTGCAGGTCAAGAAGACGCCGTCGGCCAACGTGGTCTTCCTGTTCGCCAACCGGGACTCCTCGGTCAGCAAGGTCAGCTCCAACCCCAAGTTCGCCGAGGCCATCCGCAAGGGCGTCGACTACACGGGCCTGCTGGAGCTGGCGGGCGAGGGCTCGGTGCAGGCGCCGGGCGTCATCCCCTCGATGTTCCTGGGCGCGCTGCCCGCCGACCAGGCGGCCAAGCGCGACGTCGAGGGCGCCAAGGCCGCGCTCAAGGAGAGCGGCGTGACCGACCCGAAGGTCAAGCTGGAGTACCCCAGCGAGCTGACCCTCAACGGCCTGTCCCTGCAGACGATCGCCGAGCGGATCCAGGCCAACCTCAAGGAGGTCGGCATCACCGTCGAGCTGACCCCCGCACCGGTCACCACGGCGCTGGACAACTACCGCAACGGCAAGGAGGAGCTGGGCCTGTGGTGGTGGGGTCCCGACTACCCCGACCCCAGTGACTACCTGGTGTTCCTGCCGGGCAAGACCGTGGGTCTGCGGGCCGGTTGGAAGGCGGGCGCGGACAAGGAGCTGGAGGCGGCCGGTGACAAGGCGGCCGCCGCGCTCGGCGACGACGCCCGCAAGCAGGCCTACGTGGACGTCCAGACGAAGCTGAACGCCTCGAGCCCGTTCATCCCGCTCATCCAGCCGAGCCAGAACATCGTGACGGCCGCGTCCGTCACCGGCCTGGAGTTCCACCCGGTCTGGACCGTCGATGTCGCCGACCTCGGTGCCAAGTAAGGATCCCGAGGCGGGCGGGAACCCGAAGGCCGTCCAGGACCGCGAGGGCACCGGGACGGCCTCGGCCCCGAAGGCCGCCGGTACGGCCCCGCCTCGCGCGGGCCGTACCGGCGGCCGGAGCCCGCTGGCGCGCTTCCTGATCCGCAGGGTGCTCACCGCGCTGCTGCTCGCCGTGGGCATCACGCTGGTCACCTTCGTCCTGACGAACCTGGTCCCCGGCGACCCCGTCGCGGCCAACCTCGGCCAGCGTGCCCTCGGAGACCCGACGATCGTCGCGCAGTGGAAGGCCGAGCACGGCCTGGACAAGCCGCTCCCCCAGCAGTACCTGCTGCACCTTCAGGGCGTGCTCCAGGGTGATCTGGGCACCAGCCAGCAGAGCCACCGACCGGTGCGCGACGACCTGGCGGAGGCCGTTCCGGCCACACTGGAGCTGGCGGGCGTCGCGATCCTGATCTCCCTGGTGGCGGGCGTGGCGTTCGGCGTGATCGCGGCGCTGCGCCGCGACCGGCTCTCCGACCACCTGCTGCGGATCCTCAGCCTGGTCGGCATCTCGGTGCCGACGTTCTGGCTGGCCCTGACGGCCTTCTACATCTTCTTCTACCGCCTGCAGATCACCCCGGGCAGCGGCCGCATCGACCCGGGGATGAGCCCGCCGCCCCAGGTCACGGGCCTGTACACGATCGACGCCGCGCTGGCGGGCCAGTGGGACGTCTTCGCCTCGGCGATCGGCCACCTGGCCACTCCCGCGCTGGTGCTGGCCCTGTACACGATCGGCCTGCTCACCCGGTTCACCAGGTCGGCGGTGCTGGAGGTGCTGGGCCAGGACTACGTGCGCGCCGCGCGGGCCAAGGGCCTGCCCGGCAGGGTGATCCTGTTCCGCTACGTGCTGCGCTCGGCCCTGGTGCCGATCATCACGGTCGCGGGCCTCGCCTTCGGCAGCCTGCTGTCCGGCACCGTGCTCGTCGAGGCGATCTTCGCCTGGCCGGGCGTCGGGCAGTACGCCTTCAAGAGCGCGACCAGCCTCGACCTGCCCGCCGTGATGGGCGTCGGCCTGGTCGTCGGCGCGGTCTACCTCGTCATCAACCTGATCGTCGACGTGCTGTACGGCGTCATCGACCCCCGAGTGAGACTGTCGTGAAACTCCCCCAAGCCTGGCGGCAGCCGCTGGCGATCGTCGGCGGAGTGGTGGCGCTCGCCTGGATCGTGATCGCGCTGGCCGCCCCGCTGCTGGCGCCGCACGACCCGCTCGCCCAGGACCTGCCCCGCCTGGCCTCGCCCGGGCCCGGTCACTGGTTCGGCACCGACCAGCTGGGCCGGGACATCCTGAGCAGGGTCATGTACGGCGCGCGCCTGTCGATCCCGCTGACGGTGCTGCTGGTCGCGCTCTCGGTGCTGGTCGGCGGCCTGCTCGGCGCCTGTGCCGGATACTTCGGCAAGTGGGCCGATGAGACGATCATGCGGTTCGCCGACCTCGTCTTCGCCTTCCCCACCGTGATCCTGGCCATGGTCGTGGCCGCCGCGCTGGGCGCGAGCCTGGCCAACGCGGTGCTCGCCGTGCTCGTCGTCGCCTGGCCCGCCTACGCCCGGGTGACCCGGGGCCTGGTGCTGGGCGTGCGCGAGCGCGAGTTCGTGATCAGCGGGCGGCTGCTCGGCTTCTCCGCCTGGCGTTCGCTCCGCGTCGACGTGCTGCCGAACATCACCGGCCCGATCCTGGTGCTCGCGACCCTCGACATCGGCACCGCGCTGCTGCTGCTGTCCGGCCTGTCCTTCCTCGGGCTCGGCGCCAAACCGCCCTCGCCCGAGTGGGGCGCCATGGTCTCGGCGGGCGTGGAGGTCTTCGACAGCTGGTGGGTGGCGACCTTCCCGGGCCTGGCCATCCTGAGCGTCGTCCTGGCCTTCAACTTCCTCGGCGACACGCTGCGCGACGCGCTCGACCCCCGCACGGCCCGCGCCATCAAGGAGCGTGCGCTTTGACCCTCTCCATCTCCGACCTGAAGGTCACCCTCGGCGGCAGGGAGATCCTGCGGGGCGTCGACCTCGACCTGCGCCCTGGCCGCGTGCACGGCCTGGCGGGCGAGAGCGGCTCCGGCAAGACGATGACCGGCCTGGCCGTGCTCGGCCTGCTCCCCCACGGGGCCCGGGCCACGGGACGCATCGCCCTCGGCGAGCGCGACCTGCTGGGCATGTCCGCCAAGGAGCTCAACACGGTGCGCGGCGGCGAGGTCGCCATGGTCTTCCAGGATCCGGCGACCAGCATGCACCCCATGCTGACGATCGGCCGCCAGCTCACCGAGCACATGCGCCACCACCTGGGCCTGGACAGGAAACAGGCCAGGGCCAGAGCTGTCGAACTGCTGGGCCAGGTGCGCATTCCCGGCCCGGAGGCGGCGATCGACCGCTACCCGCACCAGTTCTCCGGAGGCATGCGCCAGCGCATCGCGATCGCGATCGCGCTGGCCTGCTCGCCCAAGGTGCTCATCGCCGACGAGCCGACGACCGCCCTCGACGTGACCGTCCAGGCCGGGGTGCTGCGGCTGCTGCGCGGCCTGTGCGACGACCTGGGGCTGGCCGTGCTGCTCGTCACCCACGACCTCGGCGTGATGTCGGCGGTCGCCGACGAGGTGAGCGTGATGAAGGAGGGCCTGGTCGTCGAGACGGGCCCGCGCGGCCAGGTGCTGCGCGACCCCCTGCACCCCTACACCCGCGCCCTGCTGGACTCGCTGCCCGGGGAGACCGCATGACAGACAGCACGACCACGACAGCGCCCGTGACGGAGCGCGCCACGCTGCTGAGCGTCGACGACCTGGTCGTCGAGCACCGTACTCCGGGCCGCCCGCTGGTCCGCGCCGTGGCCGGGGCCAGCCTGACCGTCGCGGCGGGCGAGGTCGTCGGCCTCGTCGGGGAGTCCGGATGCGGCAAGTCGACGCTGGCCCGCGCGGTGTGCGGGCTCAACCGCGCCGCGTCGGGGACGATCACCTTCGGCGGGCACCCGGTGACCCCGCTGGGGCTGCGCCGCAGGGACAGGGCGCTGTCGGGGATCCAGATGGTCTTCCAGGACCCCTACTCGTCGCTGAACCCCCGGCGCAAGGTCGGAGCGCAGATCGCCGACGGCCTGCGCACCGCGGGCGACACGACGACCTCCCCTGCCGACCTGCTGGAACGGGTCGGGCTGCCCCGCGACTTCGCGGGACGGCACCCGCACGAGTTCTCCGGTGGACAGCGGCAGCGGATCGCGATCGCCAGGGCGCTCGCGGCCCGCCCGTCCCTGCTGATCGGCGACGAGCCCATCTCCGCGCTCGACGCCTCGGCCCAGGCGCAGGTGGCCAGGCTGATGCGGGACCTGGCGGTCGATTCGGGCGCGGGCCTGCTGTTCATCAGCCACGACCTGTCGGTGGTACGGCTGATCGCCGACCGGATCGCGGTGATGTACCTCGGGAAGATCGTGGAGATCGGCCGTACCGAGGAGGTCTGGACCGACCCCCGCCACCCGTACACCCGTGCCCTGCTGGGCGCCATCCCCGCGCCGGACGGGGCCGGCGTGCTGCCCGCCGAGCTGCCGGGAGACGTCCCCGACCCGGCCGACCCGCCTCAGGGGTGCCGGTTCCACCCGCGCTGCCCCGTGGCGATGGACGTCTGCCGGGAGCGGGAGCCAGACTTCGGCCCGGTCGCCTGCTGGCTGCACGAGCCCGCGTGATCGACGCATGATCGACGAGGTGCGGCTCAGGATGGCCGAGGAGGGGATCGACGCCCTGGTGCTGCGTCCCTCCCCCGACTTCCGTTACCTGGGCGGGGAGGGCGAGGGCTACCTCGTCGTGACCCACGACCGTCTGCCCGCCGTCGCCACGGGGCCGCTGGAGGCGGCGGCGCTCGTCCCCGCCTCGGCGCGCCGCGTCGGCGTGGACTCCGAGATGCGGGCCTGGGAGCTGTTCTCGCTGCGGGTGGAGGCCGAGGTCGTGCTGGCGTCCACCGTACTGGCCCCGCTCAGACTGCGCAGGCGGCCCGAGGAGGTGGCCTCGACCGAACGCGCGGCCGCGGCGGCGGAGGCGGTCCTGCTCATGGCCCGTGAGCTGGCGTGGTTCGGGACCACCGAGCGCGCGATGGCGCGCAGGCTGTGGGCCATGATGGTCGAGACGGGGTGCGAGGAGGTGCTGTCGGTCGTCGTCGCGGCGGGCGAGCACAGCGCCGTCGCGCGGCACGTGCCGTGCGACCGCGTGATCAATCCGGGCGACGCGCTGCTGGTCTCGGTCTGCGGCAGGTGGGGCGGCTACTGCTCTGAGGTGGCCCGCGTGTTCGCGGTCGCCGAGCCGCCCGAGGACTTCGAGGCGATGTACTCCGTCGTCCTCGCCGCGCAGCGCGCCGCCCTCGACGCGCTGCGGCCCGGCGTGACCGCGGCGGAGGTCGGCAGGGTCGCGCGGGAGGTGATCGAGGGCAGCGGCTACGGCAACTACGCCGGACGTCGCCCGGGGCGCGGCGTCGGCCTCGGCCACGACGAGGGGCCCTGGCTCGTCCCCGGCGACGAGACCGTGCTGGCCCCCGGCATGACGGTGTGCCTCGAACCGTCGATCTATCTGCCCGAGTTGTTCGGCGCGAGGGTGGCCGACATCGCGGTCTGCGCCCCCCACGGAGGCCTCCGTCTCAGCACGAGCCTGCAGACCCTCCACGTCATCGACCACTGACCCCGCGGATCCCCCGGCCGGAACAGCGCTCCGGCCGGGGTCTCCCGGTGTGACAGACCGCGCCCGCGAACCGGCCTCACGGCCCGACCGACCCACGAGCGAAAACAGACCAGACATCCCTTTTTATTAGTTTCAGGCCATTTATTCATAATAGAGATATATGGCCTCTTACAAACGGGGAATACGGTTTCGGTGCCACTCGACACACCACCGCGAAGCGGTCATCATGACGCTGGAATCCGCGAGACGGCGAGTTTTCTTCTGAGAGCCCCTCCGGATTCACGCGCCCTTCCCCTGTTCGCACGCTCCCTCCCCGTGCCCACAGCCACCGCTCCGCTCCGCTCCGCTCCAGAACAGGTGCCCTCCCACCGGCGGCAACCAGTCAGCACAGGACCGCAACTCTGTGACGAGAAAGGAGAAAAGCATGGCGCTGAAGCCGATCAGAGCACTGTTCATGACACTTCTTCTCACGACAAGCATGTTCTTCGGTGTCACTGGAACCGCTGAGGCTCACGACCAGATGCCGTGCCACTGGGAGGTGGTCGGTGACCGCTCCTACTGCGACAACCATGTCACGCAGCCCGGCGACCCCGTGTCCGACCAGTGCTTCGGGCCGCACAACGGCGAGTACGCGAAGTACACGGCCGAGTTCAACGACGGTTCGCTGAACATCGGCTACATCCAGCTCCTGTACAACGGGAAGGACGCATGCCGGACCGTCGCCGCCGTCATCGTCATGAACGGCGGGATCCCGGCGGGATCCAACTGCTACGTGAAGGTGGAACGCACCTCCGACGGACAGGCTTACCGAGTCGGCGCGTCTCCGAACGGCGCCGCCTTCACCGCCTCTCTCTACGACGCCGACGTCGAATCCTACGCGTGGGGTTATTGCAAGTGGGGCTCCAACGGCCCTGCGTACACCGCCCAGACCGGCAGGTGGCTCACCTGATCGCCCGGCGGGCCGACCGACGTCGGCCGGGGCTCACACCCGCGGATCGGGAGACAGCGACCGGACGCCCCTGAAAGAGCCGGCGGCCGGGTGCGCGCAAGCCCCGCACGCCATGGGGACTGCGCCGTCACCGGCCGCCCGGCTGGGCGAGGGCCCGGGGAGGGGGCTGGGAGGGGGCGGGGAGCAGGCCGTCGACGAGGGCGCGCAGGCCCTGGCGGTAGGTGTCCTCGGCGGTGAGGGCGGCCCACCGTCCGGCGAGTGACGCCAGGTGCGGCAGGGTCTCCGGGTCCAGGTCGGCGAAGACCTGTTCGCGGTGGGTCGGCCGGTCGTCGGCGGCGGCGCGGCGGCGTCCGGCGGACGCCCTGACGATGATCTCCCCCGCGGTGTAGTACCAGATGGCCCGGTAGGCGTGGACGGCCCGCTCGGGGGTGAGCCCGCAGGCGACGGCCGCGCCGACGATGTTCTCCGCGTACCAGAGCCCGGAGGTCGACAGGAGGTCGTCGGCGACGAGGACCTCGACGATCCAGGGACATCCGGCGAGCGCGTCGTGCATCGCCAGTGCGGCGGCGGTGACCCGCTCGCGAGGGTCCTCCGGCAGGGCGGGACGCGCCATCGCCCCGGCGTACTCGTCCAGGAGCAGGAGCAGCAGCTCCTCCTTGTCCTTGACGTGGTGGTAGAGCGCCATCGGCGTGCTGCCGACCTCCTTGGCCAGCCGCCGCATCGTGAGGCCGCCCACCCCGTCGCCCTCGATGACCCTGCGTGCGGCGTCCAGGATCTCGCCGCGGGATATCCGGGGCGGTCTGCCCGTACGGGGACGTCGCGGAACCGGCTGTGCCATGCCCCCATCATCGCCCACCCCGCCTGTGAAAAACGCCGCGCCGTTGACGTCCGGAGGCCGCTGAGACTAGTTTTATACATGTACAAAAACTTGACGGCCCGTCCTGGGCCGCTGTTGGCGGCGGTGGCCGTCGCGCAGTTCATCGCGGCGCTCGACATGTCGGTCGTGAACGTCGCGCTGCCCGCGATCCGCACCGGACTCGGTTTCGGCCAGGCGGAGCTGCAGTGGGTCGTCCACGCCTACGCGCTGACCTTCGGCGGTTTCCTGCTGCTCGGCGGCCGGATGTCCGACCTGTACGGCAGGCGCAGTACGCGGGATGGCGCTGGGCGACGCTGGTCAACGTGCCCTTCGTGGCCGTCGCGCTCGCCATGGCAGCCGTGCCCGCCGACCCGTCCCGCGCCCACCGCGGCAGACCCGACCTGCTCGGCGCGGCGCTCGGGACCTGTGGCACGAGTCTGCTGGTCCTCGGCGTCGTCCGCACCGACCAGTACGGCTGGGCCTCGGCGACCACACTGGGCACGCTGACGGCGTCGGTGGCGCTGCTGGCCGCGTTCGTCGCGGTGGAGGCCGGGAAGACCAGGGCCGCAGAGACGCCGCTGATCCGGCTGGGGCTGCTGGCCAGCCGTTCCGTGGCCGGGGCCAACCTCTTCATCTTCCTGGCGGGGGCGGGCATGTTCTCCGCCTTCTACTTCGTCTCCCTCTACATGCAGGGAGTGTTGCGCATGAGCGCCTATGCCACGGCGCGGCGTTCCTGCCCTTCGCCCTGGGCACGATCGCGGGAGCGGCGATCGCCACCGGGGCCTCGGCCCGGCACGCTCCACGCGCCCTGCTGGTTCCCGGCGGTTCGCTCGCCGCGATCGGCTTCGGGTGGTTCAGCCTCATCAGCCCCTCGGGAAGCTTCGCCGCCGACGTCCTCGGACCTTCGCTGGTCACCAGCGTCGGCCTGGGCATGTGCTTCGCCCCACTCGCGGCCGCGGGCACGGCGGGCGTCGCCGCCCACGAGGCGGGCATGGCCTCCGGCCTGCTCAACAGCGCCAGGCAACTCGGCGGCTCCGTCGGCCTGGCGGTGCTCACGACCGTCGCGGCGCACCGCGCCGGGGAAACACCGCCCCCGGGGCCCTCACCGGCGGCTACTCCCTCGGCCTGGCCCTGTCCGGCCTCCTGCTGGCCACGGCGGTGGTCGTCGCCCTGACGGTGCTGCCCTCGAAGCGCCACCGGGCCGACGCAGGAGACCCCTTCCCCTCGCCCCGGCCGGGAGAAGGGCTCACGACACCCGCAGGAACCGGCGCAGACACCATCGCCTCGCCCCACCCGGCGAGCGTCGCCTCACAGGAAGGGATCACCTCATGACCGTCCCCCGCGGAGGCCCGCGCCTCGGCACGAGTCTCCACCCCCTCCGCGTCGTCGACCGCTGACGGGGACGCGGCCTCATCCCCGCGGTGTCCCTCCCTCCGCCCCTCACCGCGGCACGTCCCCGCCGGAGTCCTCGGGCCCGTCCCGTTGTTCAGAGTTTTGTTCATCGACAAACACCCCGACACCGAACAACGTCGTCCCCTGTACGAACGGGGGGCACGTCCAAGACGCCGCGTCCAGGAAAGGGCCGACCACGCCCACGCCGCGCGGGCGTCTCGGGATCCACGTCCGGAAGGGGAAACCACATGCGCGTTCGCACTCTGGCCGCGGTCGCCGCGGCCACCGCCCTGTTCGGTGTCGCCCTGCCCGCCGAAGCCGCCTCGGTCAGCGACCAGCCCTTCGCGGAACAGGCCAGAAGCGCGAAGCTGACGACCGCACAGACCACCGCGCTGCAATCGAAGGTCGACGGCTATCTGAAGAAGGTCGGAGGAGAACAGGTCGCGCTCAACGAGATCGGTTTCCCGGGCGGGAGACTACGGGTCGCCCTCCCCGGGGAGGCGCACCCGAGGGACTTCTCCTCCGGCGACGGCACGCAGTTCGTCACGAACCCCTGCTCGGTCATGAACAACGGGTGGTTCTGCTCCTTCCCCCAGCCGGGATTCCAGGGGGACGACCTGTCGTGGTACACCTGCGGGACCTACAACATGCCCTGGGTCGGCAACGGGTCGTGGATGAACAACCAGACCGTGGGCACCCAGGCGCGGTTCTACAACAACGCCGGGAACCTGCACGACACCACGCCGGGCGCCTACAGCTCCAGCCTCACCTACAGCTGGACCCCCGTGTTCAAGGTCAAGCCCTGCTAGAGCCGCGTGCCCGCCGGCGGGCTTCGCCGCCGGCGCGCCGCCGGGTGCCTGCCGGAACGGTCAGGGGGCCACGCGGCCGTTGGCCACGAAGGCCGCGTGGGTCAGGGGCATGAGGGCCGACCAGGCGGCCTCCATCTTCTCGGCGACCATCTCGATCTCCCGCTGCGGGAACGAGGGCACCCTGGCCTGTTCGTTCTTGGTGCGCAGCGACAGGAAGTGCATCAGCGAGCGGGCGTTGCACGTGGCGTACATCGAGGAGAACAGGCCGACGGGCAGCACGGCCCTGGCCACCTCACGGGCGACGCCGGCCTCCAGCATCTCCTGGTAGGCGGCGTAGGACTGCCGGTACGACGCCTCCATGGCCTCGGTGACGATCTTGTGCTGCTCCTCGGTGCCCTCGACGAAGACGTACTTGCCGGGACGCCCCTCCTGCACCAGCTTCCGCTCGGCCCCGGGAACGTAGAAATCGGGCTGAAGCTCCCTATAACGCCCGCTCTCCTCGTTGTAAGACCAGCCGACCCTGTGGCGGTGGAACTCACGGAAGACGAAGATCGGAGCCTTGACCAGGAAGGTCATCGAGTTGTGCTCGAAGGGGCTGCCGTGGCGGTCGCGCATCAGATAGTTGATCAACCCCTTGGACCGCTCGGGGTCCTTGTGGATCTCCTCGATGGACTGCTCTCCGGCGGTCGACACCCGGGCCGCCCAGAGCACGTCGGAGTCCGAGGCGCTGTGCTTGACCAGCTCGACGCTGACGTCGTCGAGGAAACGGGGCTGACTGTCGTCCACGGGCAGAACCTTCCGTGTCGGGGATCGGGCGCCGTCAAGCCTATCGCCGTCCCCCCGCGCCGCTTCGCGCGACATGGCGGGGGCGGCGCCTCGGCGGGAGCGTCGGGCTATTGTCTGATCCCGTCGGAGTCTTCGGACGGGGAGGGCGAGCGTGCCCGGCGGGTTGAGCGAGGACGAACTGGGCGCGTACTGCGCCGAGGCGCTGGCGGAGCACGGCTGCCCGTCGGTCTCGGTCGCGGTGGCCGAGCGAGGCGAGGTGGTCCTCTCCGGGGCGTACGGACTGGCTGACGTCTCCACCGGACGTCCGGCCACGCCCGGCACGGCGTACGGCCTGGGATCCGTCACCAAGCCCGTCACGGCGACCGCCGTCTGTCTCGCGGCCGACGAAGGCCTGCTGGATCTCGACGCGCCCGTGCCGGGCGACTTCCGGTGGACCGCGCCGACGGCGCGGCAGCTGCTGCGGCACCGGGGCGGTTTGCGGGCGCACTACGACTGGGACTACGGCGGCGGCCGGCGGGTGGTCGACGCGGACCGTTACGCGGTGCCGTGCCGGGAGCCGGGCGGCGTCTTCGAGTACGCCAACCTCGGCTACCGGCTCCTGGGCCGTCTGCTGGAGGCCGTCACGGGGCAGGAGCTGGGCGCGTTCGTCCGGGAGCGGGTGTTCGAGCCGCTCGGGCTCACGGGCTGCCATGTCGGACGGACCTACCCCGGCCCGGCGCCGTCGGCGGTTCGCCACACGGTCGACGGCCGGGCGTATCCGGACTATGGCTGCAGCCATCCCGGCGCCACCCTCGGCTGGGCTCCCGCCGGGGAGCTCGCGCTCTTCGCGCAGTCGTACGACCGCCTGCTGAGGCCGGACACGGCGGCCGCCGTACGGGACGCGTCGCCGATCAACGAGCATGTGGGGTACGGGCTCGGCTGGAGCGTGTCGGCCGGCGGCGGACCCGTGGTGCAAAGTCACGGCGGCGGCGGGGGCGGAGTGGCGGCGATGGTGGTCGCCGTGCCCGAACGGCGGCTCTCGGTGGCCGTGCTGTCCAACTCCACGAACAAGGCGGCTCGCGACGCGATCGTCCACCACGTCCTGGGCGCGTTGGTCCCCGGGCACACACCCGAGCGGATCACCCCGGTGATCCATGACCCGGCGCGCCCGATGGACCTGCCGGAAGGCGACTGGTCGGGCCGGATCTGCACTCCGGAGGGAGAGGTGCCCATCGAGCTACGGGTGCTGGCCGGCCGCCGGGTCGAGCTGCGGATGGACGGCGGGAGCGCCGTCCGCCCTGCCGACGCGTCGCGGGCGTGGGACCTGCGGGCGACCTTCCCCCTGCAGTTGCCGACCGCCGACGCCCGGATCAACAGCCCTGCCCTGGGGCTGGTCCTCCGTCTGGAGAAGGGGCTGCTGACCGGTGTGGCCTACGCCTGCAAGGACGGCGACGGCGAAGGCTGGCTCGGCAACTTCCTCAGCCACTCCTGCGAGCTCCGGTCGCGCTGACGGCTCGGCCGCGCGTCGCCGCCCTAGAGGTGGTAGATGCGGCGGGCGTTCCCCGAGCCGATCATGTGGGCGACCCGCGCCGCGTCGGGGACGCTCCACTCGCCCGCCGCCAGCCGTACGGCGAGCGCCCCCGCCAGGCCCCGGCGGTAGTACAGCGCGCCCAGGTAGCAGGTCTCCGCCACGCCGTGGCCGTCGGAGCCGAACAGCTGCTTGTGGAACGGGACGAGCTCGAGCAGTTCGCCGACGACCGCGGCGGCTCCGGCGGCCGTGTGGGCGGGCACGAGGCCGACGTCCACGTAGACGTGCGGGAAGACGGTGGCGAGGTGGGCCGCCTGGCGATGGAACGGATGGCAGTGCATCAGGACGAGGGGCACGCCGATCGGTTGCGTCGCCCTGATGAAGCCGGTCATCAGGGTCGGGTCGGCGCGGTGCGGGTCGAGGCCGGGCGCGCCGTACCCGGTGTGGAACTGCAGCGGCAGGCTGCGTTCCCTGGCCACGTCGACGACCGCCCAGAGCAGGTGACGCAGCAGCACGGGATCGGCGAGCCGGTCCTGAGGGTCGGCCAGACGCCGGTTGGCGGCCGCGATCACCGCTCCCCTGCTCGGTCTGGCCGGGTCGAAGTCCAGGCCGTGCGGGTGGGCGACGACCGAGGTGAAGCCGACGGCGCGGGCCGCCTTCGCGGCGAGGTTGTCGTTGAGGTCGGAGATGTAGGAGACACCTGAGGCGGTGGAGGCCGCGACGGCCTGCTCGACCTGTTCGGTCCTGACGATCTCGTCGGCCGCCGCGCCGCCGAGGCGGCCCATCTCGGCCGCCGAGAGCAGGCAGGAGCCGTTGATTCCGGTGTCGACGAGAAACGCCACGATCCCCGCCTCCCGCAGCAGCCGCCGGTTCACCTCGGCGGCGCCGAGTTCCGCCCTGCGCGCCAGGTAGACGGCGGGAGGCACGTGCGGGTCCAGGCCGAGAAGCGGCGCGCACCAGCGGCGCACCGCGAGGCCCGCGGGGGTGTCGAAGTGGGTGGTGCCGGGCGGCGCGGGAAGATCGGCTTCGGTGATCAGCGTCTCGAACAGGGCCCGCGTCAGGTCGTCGCGACGCACCCCGTGGCAGTGGTGGTCGACCAGCGGGGCCAGCACGGCCTCCCGCACCGCGTCGGGCAGCTCGACGGGGAGCGCGTCACCCGCTCTCATGCCGTCTCCTCCCAGGGCCGTCGCGACGACGGGCGGACCGGCACCGCCGGTCCGCCCGCGACCTCACACCAGGAGCAGCACTCTACGACTACCGAGCGTGATCTCGCGTGTCTTTAGGCAGAGGCACGGCAGAGCCTGAGCACGTTGGCGATGATCCTGGCCCCCGCTCCGCCCTCGGCGGTGAGGATCGACTCGGGGTGGAACTGCACGGCGAAGCGCCGCCTCTCCACGTCCTCGATCGCCATCACCGCCCCGTCGGGGGTGAGCGCGGTGGGGGTGAAGCCGGCCACCCCCGGCTGCTTGGCGTGCAGCGAGTGGTAGCGGGCCGCGGTGAACTCCTCGGGGAGCCCCTCCAGCAGCGCGCTGTCGCCGATCCGTCTGACCTGGCCCCGCTTGCCGTGCTCCGGGTAGGACAGCAGTTCGAGCGTGCCGCCCGCCTGCTCGACCATGCCCTGCAGGCCGAGGCAGACGCCGAACACCGGCAGGTCCCGCTCGTAGAGCGCCTCGACGAGCCCCGACAGGCCGAAGTCGGAGGGCCAGCCGGGCCCGGGCGAGAGCACCACCAGCGACGGCGCGATCTCGTCGATCATGCCTACCGGGAAACCGTGCCTGAGCGTGACGACCTCCGCACCCTGCTGGCGGAAGTAGTCGGCCAGGGTGTTGACGAAGGAGTCCTCGTGGTCCACGAGCAGCACCTTCATGCCCTCGCCCGGCCGCTCGGCCGCCGGGCCGGTCGTGTCCTGCTCCGACGCGACCGCGCCGACCGCGGCCAGGGCGCCGAGCAGGGCGCTGGCCTTGAGCTCGGTCTCCCGCTCCTCGGCCTCGGGGTCGGAGTCGAACAGCAGCGTGGCCCCGGCCCTGACGGTGGCGACGCCGCCGCGGATCTGCGCGGTGCGCAGGGTGAGGCCGGTGTTCATCGAGCCGTCGAAGCCGATGTAGCCGACCGCTCCGCCGTACCAGCGCCTGGTGGTGGCCTCGTGGTCCTCGATGAACTGCATCGCCCAGGTCTTGGGGGCGCCGGTGACGGTGACGGCCCACATGTGGGTGAGGAAGGCGTCCAGCGCGTCGAACTCGGGGCGCAGACGGCCCTCGATGTGGTCGACGGTGTGGATCAGCCGCGAGTACATCTCGATCTGACGCCGCCCGATCACCTGGACGGTCCCGGGGACGCAGATGCGGGACTTGTCGTTGCGGTCCACGTCGGTGCACATGGTCAGCTCCGACTCCTCCTTCACGCTGGACAGGAGGGTGCGGATCGCCTCGGCGTCCTCGATCGGGTTGCTGCCCCTGGCGATGGTGCCGGAGATCGGGCAGGTCTCGACGCGGTCGCCGCTGACCCTGACGTACATCTCCGGGGACGCGCCGACCAGGTGCTCGTCCTCGCCGAGGTTGAACAGGAACTCGTACGGCGCGGGGTTGACCTTGCGCAGGCCCCGGTAGAAGGCGGCCGGGTCGGTGCAGGAGGCGTGGAAGACCTGGCCGGGGACGACCTCGAAAAGGTCTCCGCGGACGAACTTCTCCTTGGCCGCGGCGACGACCTTGGCGTAGGTGCCCTTCTCCGGGTCCGCGGGGAGCCCGGCGGGGGCCGCGGGCAGCGGAACGCTCTCCCCCTCGCGGGCGAGGCCGTGCGTCGAGACGCCGTCCACGGTGAACTCGTAGCGGAACTCCTTGCTGGTCTCCCGCTTGCGGTCGATCACCATCACCCGGTCGGGCAGGTGCAGGACGAGGTCGCGCTGGTCTTCCGCCCGGGTGAGGACCTGCCGGATCGGCTCGAACTGGAAGGCCAGGTCGTATCCGAAAGCGCCGTAGAGGCCCAGGTGCTCGTCCTCGCCCTTGAACGCGGCGATCACCTCGCGGATCGCGGTGAAGACGGTGGGGCGGCGGCTGCGCATCTCCTCGGGGAGGATGTCCTCGGACTCCGGGACGTGGACCTCGACGTGGTCGGCGGTCGGCTCCCCGGTGGGCTTGCCCGCGGCCAGCAGGCAGGAGGCGACGGCGGGCAGGACGACCCGGCCTCGCGCGTTCAGCGCGCGGGCGGAGATCCTGCGGCCCCTGGCCACGATCTCCAGGCAGGGGTCGACGTAGGCCAGGTGCCATCGGCTGTAGCGGCCGGGATACTCCATCCCGGAGGAGAGCACTCCGCCACGGCGTTCGCCGAGCGTCGTGACGACGTCCTCGAGCACCGTCTCGGGCACGTCGGATACGGTGACCTCGACTTCTATCCCGCCCGCGGTGGTATATCCACTCGTCTCCACTGCTGCCTCGCCCCTTTGATTTCCCTGATGCCCTCAAGGAGGCGGACGCGAAAAAGGCCACCTTCTCAAGGGCGGCCGTCTGTCTGCTCTCGCGAATGCGAAACCTGCGCCGCCTAGAAGCGGCGCCACCACTGAAGGGTGTCGAGATATCGCATGTTCCAAAGCCTACCGGCGGCAGCCATGATCTTGCAACGTATCGGCGACACGGGCGTGGCGTCCGGCGAGCCGAAGGACCACGCCTCGGGGCTCTGGCCAGAACCGGCCCCGCCATGTTACCAGTAAGTAAAGACCGGATGAGGAGGGAGCATGTCGTTCGCATGGCCGCGGGCCGTCCATCGGGTCGCCGTCCAGCGCGACCTCCCGGTGCCGATGAACGACGGGGTCACGCTCCTGGCCGACCGGTACGCGCCGGTCGGCGCCGTACGGCCGCCGACCGTCCTGGTCCGCTCGCCGTACGGCAGGCGCGGGATGTTCGGGCTGGCGTACGGGCGGACGTTCGCCCGCCACGGGTTCCAGGTCGTCCTGCAGAGCTGCAGGGGCGGGTTCGGCTCGGGCGGCCTGCTCGACCCGCTCGGCGACGAGCACGACGACGGGCTGGCGACCCTGGCCTGGCTGCGCGCCCAGCCCTGGTACGGCGGGAGCCTCGCGATGCACGGCCCCTCCTATCTGGGCTACGCCCAGTGGGCGATCGCCCCGTTCGCCGGCCCCGACCTGAAGGCCATGGCGACGTCGGTGACCGCCTCCCAGTTCCGCGACGCCGCCTACGTGGGCGGGGCGTTCGCCCTCGAGTCCTCACTGATGTGGATCACGCTGACCGCCTCGATGGGCGGCCGGTTCGGCGGAGCGGAGGTCTTCCTCGCGCCGCGCAGGACCCGTCGGGCGGCGCTGTCCGGGCGGCCCGTCGGGGAGATGGACGTGCTGTCGGCGGGACGGGGCCTGCCGTTCTTCCAGGACCTGCTGGCCAATCACGCCGATCCCGGCGTCTACTGGGCCAGGCGTGACTTCTCCGCCTCGGTCGGCGAGGTCGAGGCGGCGGTCACCATGGTCGGCGGCTGGTACGACGTGTTCCTGCCGTGGCAGGTCAACGACTACACCGCGATGCGCGCCGCGGGCAGGCGGCCCCAGCTGACGATCGGACCGTGGTACCACGCGGACATCCGGCAGGGCAGGGCGGCCAACGCCGACGCGCTGGCCTGGTTCAGGGCCCATCTGCTCGGCGATCCCTCGGGGCTGCGCGAGCAGCCGGTCAGGCTCTACGTCACCGGCGCCGACGAGTGGCGCGACTATCCCGACTGGCCGGTGCCGGGCGTGCGGGAGCAGCGCTGGCACCTGCAGCCGGGGTTCGCCCTGGCTCCGGAGAACCCGGCGGGCGGCGGGCCCGACCGCTACCGTTACGACCCCTCGCACCCGACCCCCGTGCTGGGCGGCCCGGTCCTGCTGGGCAACTCGGAGCCCCGCGACAACCGGCGTCTCGAGGCGCGGCGCGACGTGCTCGTCTACACGGGGCCCGAGCTGCGCGAGGACACCGACATGATCGGCCCGGTCCGCGCCGACCTGTACGTCAGGACGAGCACCGAGCACGCCGACCTGGTGGTCAGGGTCTGCGACGTGCATCCGAACGGCGCCTCCTACAACGTGTGCGAGGGCGTGCGCCGCCTGACGCCGGGCGCGCCCCCGACGGACCGCGACGGCGTCCGCCGCGTCCAGGTGGAGTTGTGGCCGATGGGTCACCGCTTCCGCAGGGGGCACCGCGTCCGCCTGCACGTCGCGGGCGGCGCCTACCCCCGCATCGCCCGCAACCTGGGCACCGGCGAGCCCCTGGGCACCGGCAGTGCGATGGTCGCCTCCGAGCACGAGATCTTCCACGACGGCGGACGGCCCTCCGCCGTCGTGCTGCCGGTCGTGACCGGCTGAGCGAGCCGGAGTCCGTGCGGCTCCCGGCGGGTTCCGGGCCGGTTCGAGGGGGGCGGCGCGCGGGTTAGGGTCGATGGGTGCGCGCGGCCAGGTTGATGTCGTTGGTGCTGCTGCTCCAGGCGCGGGGCGGGATGACCGCCGCGGAGCTCTCCAGGGAGCTCGAGGTCTCCGAGCGGACCGTCCACCGGGACGTGCTGGCCCTGTCGGGGGCCGGGGTGCCGGTCTACGCCGATCGCGGCAGGGGCGGCGGCTATCGCCTGCTGGAGGGCTACCGTACCCGCCTCACCGGCCTCGACAGGGCCGAGGCTCAGGCGCTGTTCCTGTCCGGCGTTCCCGACGCCCTGCGGGAGATGGGTCTGGGCGAGGTGGCCGCCACGGCGCGCCTCAAGGCGTCCGCCGCGCTGCCGCCGGGCGCCCGCGACGCGCCCGAGACCGCCGCGCAGCGCTTCCACCTCGACGCTCCCGGCTGGTTCGCGCACGGGAAGCCGTCTCCCGAGGCGCTGCCTGCACTGGCCAGGGCCGTGTGGGGCGACCATCCGGTGACGGCCCTCTACCGCGGGACCAGGCGGACCCTGCAACCGTACGGGCTGGTGCTCAAGGCCGGCGTCTGGTACCTGGCGACCCGCTCCGCGATCTACCGGGTGGAGCGCTTCGCCGAGGTGGAGGTCCACTCGGAACGGCGTTTCGACCGGGACCCCGGCTTCGACCTGGCCGCCTTCTGGAGCGAGCGCGCCGCCGACTTCGCCCGCTCCCTGCTCACCGCCCGCGTGACGGTGCGGCTCAGCCCCGCGGGCCTGCGCGGTCTCGCCGTCCTCGGCGATCCCGCGGCCCTCGACGAGGCCCTCGCCTCCGTCGGGGAGCCCGACGGGCAGGGGTGGGTCACGGTGTCCCTGCCCGTCGAGTCGCTCGAGGTCGCCTACCACCAGATCCTGAGGTTCGGCTCTGAGGCGGAGGTCCTCGACCCGCCGGACCTGCGCGCCAGGATGGCCGAGGCGGCGGCGCGCGCGTGCGGCCTGTACGGCGGGCGGGCCGCGGGCGACGCCCCGCCGTGACGACCGGCCGGTTCAGCGGTATCCGGTCGCGTCCGCGGGCCTGCCCCTGTCCTGGACCTCGACGACGTAACGCCAGGCGTCCGGCCTGCTGCCGTCCACGTCGGTGAAGCCGTACACCTGGGCCAGCTGCCCGCTGGAGAGGGACTGCCCCGACCAGCGGCCCCGGTCCTCGTCCGCGGCCAGCGCGACGACCGCGCGTCCCGTGTACGCGGGCGACTCCGAGATCACGAAGTGCGGCTCGACCGCGAGGGCGTCGCGCCAGGTGTCCTCGGTGACGCCGAAGTGCTCGAGCATCATCTCCGAACGGAGCCAGCCGGGCGTCAGCGAGACCGCGGCGCAGCCGTGCGGCCTGAGCTCGTGCGCCTGGGAGAAGGCCAGGCGGTTCACCGAGACCTTCGCCAGGTCGTAGAAGAACGAGACCCGGTAGTTGGCGGCGTTGTACTCGGCGGTGCCGTCGGTCACCTCGACGACCAGGCCGCCGGGGTTCCTGGTCAGCAGCGGCAGCGCGTGGTGGCTGGTGATGACGTGGGTGTCGATCGCCAGTCTGAGCAGGCGCAGGCCGTCGGTCAGCGAGTGCTCCCAGAGCGGGGTGTTCCACGCCGCCAGCGGATCACCGCCCCAGATGTCGTTGACGAGCAGGTCGAGCCTTCCCCGCTCGCGTTCGATCCGCTCGACCAGTCCGCGCACCTGTTCGGACTCCAGGTGGTCGACCTGTACGGCGATGCCCAGGCCACCCGCGCGCGTCACCAGTTCGGCCGTCTCCTCGATGGTCTCGGAACGGTTCATCTCCGAACGGTGCTCCCGCGTCGTCCTGCCCGTGCAGTAGACCGTGGCCCCCGCCTCGCCGAGCGCCGTCGCGATCGCCCTGCCCGTCCCTCTCGTCGCCCCGGCGACCAGGGCGACCTTCTCCTGAAGTGTGGTGTTCATGCGGATGATCCTGACCGAAAAACAGGACATCTCATGTCATGTTTTCCTGGCTCCCGCCCGCCTGGCATCTGACGTCCGAGCCGTCGTCTCGAAGCGGCGGCCGAGCGGGAAAAATCCATCAAGCCTCCTTTTTCCAGAAATTCCGGATGATACCGAGAAACTACTTAATTCCAGTGTTGTCTGATGGTTGAACGCATATTCGCCAGAAAAAATCAGGTGAACGAAAACCACCGTTGACAGCCAGGAAAACCTGAGTCACTTTGTCGGGGGAGGTGCTGATAATTCAGCCGTTGTCACCCCGCATTTCATCCCCGAACAAGGCGGACCCTCGTAGCCGTCGAGGATTCGCACGGCACCGGACCCTTTCCTGCGCCACTTCCGAAAACGCCGAGGATTCACCGGGAGGAATTCGCTCGTGAAAAACTCTCACAGGCGTCGCGACACATCCGGCGCGCTCGGGCGCGCCCTGACCGCCGCCGCCGTGCTCGCCCTGTCGGCGACAATCGTGGCCGTCCAGAACGGCGCCGCGACGGCGGCGCCCGGCTCCCCCGGAACGCCAAAGGCTCCAGTGATCGTTTTCACGGAGAACTTCGAGAACGGCCAGGGCGCCACGCCGATCGTCGTCACCGGCTACACCGGGGCCGCACCCGTTCACGAGACCTACACCGCGGACCCCGCGTGGCTGAGAAACTGCAACGGCTGGATCTCCTCGCAGCAGAACCCGGCGACCGCGCCCGCGGGATCGGGCTGCGGCGGCTGGTGGGCCTCGGTCAAGCAGCTGTCCGGCGCGCTCGGCCAGTGGGCGGGCGGCGACGCGGCGACGAACCACGCCGTCACCGCCTACACCAGCGCCGACCCGGGCCCGGACAAGACCCAGCTGGAGACCGTCACCCCCATCGACGTCGGCGGCCCCAACCGCTTCCTCACCTTCTCCGTCGACGCGGCGGAGGTCAACTGCCACGGCAACCACGCCAAACTCGGCTTCTACCTGCTCGACGGGACGACGGCCGTGCCCACCTTCACCACCCCGATCGAACCGTGCCGCGAGTCCGGCGCGACAGTGAACGGAATCCCGGTCGGCACCTACAGCGGCGACAAGCCGGTGCTGTTCTCGGGCTCGACGCTCGGGCTCAGGCTGGTCAACTTCCAGGGCAGCGGCTACGGCAACGACGCCGCCTACGACAACGTGCGCGTCCTGGACGTGACCCCGCAGCTGGACGTCGGCTACCACCCGGCTTCGGCCAAGGTCGGCGACACCTCGACGCTGACCTTCACCGTCACCAACACCGAGGAGCTCGCGGCGAAGACCGGCTGGTCGTTCACCGAGAACCTGCCCGCGGGCCTCACCGTCGCGGCGGGCGGCTCGTCGACCGACTGCGCGAACGCGACGGTGACGGCGGCGACGGGCGGGCGACGTGTCGAGGTGACCGGAACCCTTCCCTCGGGCAAGGCGTCCTGCGCCGTCTCGGTGAACGTGACGTCCGCGAGGGCGGGCGTCCACAGCACCTGCGCCGACGACCTGACCCGCCGTGCCGGGCTCAACCCGCCGGGATGCGCGCGGGTGAGGTTCACGCCACCGGACCTGGTCTTCGACGCCCACGCCCACGGCGGACGCGTCACCTCACCACTGGTCGGCGTCCCGCCGCTCGCCCCGTCCGACATCACCTGCACCGCGACGGCGGGAACCGACGACGGCACACTGGCCGGCGCCGCACTGCCCGGTCTCGGCTCCCTGGGGATCGTCATCACCGGGGCCTCGGGCACGACCGACGCCGCAGGGCTCCGCACCGCGACGGCGACGGCCAGGACCGCCCGTCTCAGCCTGCTCGGCGGACTCGTCACAGCGGACGAGATCACGGTCACAGCGAAGGCGGAGAGCGACGACTCCGGGCGGGTGAGCACGACCGGCCGGGTGGATCTCACCGACCTGAGGGTCAACGGAGCCTCGATAACCGACCCGGAGGTCAACCGCACGATCGACGTCCCGCTGGTGGCCAAGATCGTGATCAACGAACGGGTGGCGACCGCGGGCGGCGACGGTCTCGCGGTCAACGCCGTCCATGTGCGAACGGTGGCGGGCGTCGACGTCGTCATCGGTCACGCCAGAGCCTCCCTGACCGTCCCGGGGAAACCCTGCCCGGCTCCCTGACCCGCCGTCCAGGCGAGGGTCTCCGCGACATCGCCCTCCCCTGAGGCGAAGGATCGCCTCCGAGTGCGAGAAGGGCTCACCCGGTGAAGCCCGCCGGAAGGGCCCGTCGGCGCGCGACCCGCGCCGACGGGCCCCTTCCGCCGGAGGCCGCAGGAGCCGTCCGTCCGCGTCGCCTTCGCGGATCCCGCTTCTCCCGGTCGAACGGGATCGAGTCGACCGTCACCCGATCGAGTCGACGAAGCGCCACGCGTCGGACTCGGCCATGCCGGTCTCGCCCCTGACCAGGAAAACGGCCTGTTCGACACGGCCTGAGGCCTTGAGGTCCCGGACACGGGTGGCGAGGTCGGCGCCGTGGTACGAGGGCGCGGAAGGCGCCTCACCCCGATCCGGAAAGCCCTGGTGGGCAAGGCCGTGCCGCGACAGGGAAGAGGGAGGCTCGGGGAACCTGCCCGCTTCGAGGTCGTCGACGTACTTCTTCGCGGCGGCGAGGCCCAGACCGGTCTGCTCCCTGACGAGCTTGATGGCCTGGATCTTCTTTCGCTGCCCGAGGAGCGCCCGCACCTGGCCTTGCAGGTCGGAAGGGCCGGGCCGGCCTTTTGGGCCGAGGTCGAGGTGAGGAGCGGAGAGAGGGGAGGAGGAAGGGGCCGCGGCGCGCCGTGCGAGCAGGACGAGCACGGTGACGACCGCTCCGAAGACCAGGAGGAGGATCAGCCCGATGATGAGCAGTTCCGTTGGACCGAGATTCGGCATTCTTCGATCGTATTGCGGGCCCCGCTGATTCCCTTCCCTTTCTCGTCCCTTTCCGACGACGCCCGGCTCCGGAGTTTCCCGTTTCCTCCGCCCGGGCGCGAACCGGGAGCATCGTGGGTCCGAGGAGTCGGTTCGCCGATCCCCGCCGCGACGGCGTCGAGGACCCGGGCTGGCCGACCGTTCACCGCGCCAACCGATCCGTTCGGCGCTCAGCGATCGCAATGAAACGACCGCGTAATTACGCTCCGGTCAGCCGAAGGAGTCAGCCGCACCCGGCTGCCCGCTCTTCAGCCCGAGGAGACCGAGTTGAGCACTCCCGAAAAGGACAGGGGCGACCGCAGCCCATGGAACTGGTTACTGATCGTACCGATCATCCTACCTTTGCTGCCCTTTCTGTACAACGCCAACGATCCCCGACTTTTCGGTTTTCCCCGGTTCTACTGGCTCCAGCTCGCGTTCATCGCCGTCGGCGTCGCCTGCACGACGATCGTCTACCGGATGACCAAGCGGAGGCGATGACCCGGTGAGCGCGCACCTGACCGAGATCATCGTCTTCGTCACACTGTTCCTGGGCGTCAGCGGCATGGGCTTCGTGGCCGCGCGCTGGCGTCGCCCGCACAGCCTCGCGAGCCTGGACGAGTGGGGACTCGGCGGCCGGAGCTTCGGCTCGTGGATCACCTGGTTCCTGATCGGCGGCGACCTCTACACCGCCTACACCTTCGTGGCCGTGCCCGCCCTGCTGTGGGGGGCGGGCGCGACGGGCTTCTTCGCGATGCCGTACACCGTCATCACCTATCCCCTCGTCTTCCTGGTGCTGATCAGACTCTGGTCGGTATCGCACGTGCACGGGTTCGTGACACCGGCCGACTTCGTCAGGGCCCGTTTCGGCTCCCCCACACTCGCCCTGCTCGTCGCGATCACCGGCATCGTGGCGACCATGCCCTACATCGCCCTCCAGCTCGTCGGCATCGAGGCGGTGCTGAAGTCGATGGGGGTGAGCGGCCACCTGCCGATCGTCATCGCCTTCGCCATCCTGGCCGCCTACACCTACCAGTCGGGCCTGCGCGCCCCGGCACTGATCGCGTTCGTCAAGGACTCGCTGATCTACATCGTGATCCTGGCCGCCGTCATCGTGATCCCGTGGAAGCTGGGCGGGTGGGGCACGATCTTCGACGCCGCCGAGGCCAAGTTCGCCGCCACGCCCGCGCCGGGTGACGGCACCCTGCTCAACGCCAACAACCAGGTGCAGTACGTCACCCTGGCACTGGGCTCGGCGCTCGCACTGTTCCTCTACCCCCACAGCGTCACCGGCGTGCTGGCCTCGAGGAACCGCGACGTGATCAAGCGGAACATGTCCGCACTCCCCCTCTACAGCCTGCTGCTCGGACTGATCGCGCTGCTGGGCTACATGGCCATCGCCGCCGGGGTGAAGCCGATCACGACGGCCGGAAAGCCTGACAACAACACGATCGTGCCGCAGCTGTTCGACCAGGTGTTCCCCGACTGGTTCACCGGAGTGGCCTACGCGGCGATCGGCATCGGCGCGCTGGTCCCCGCGGCGATCATGTCGATCGCCGCGGCGAACCTGTTCACCCGCAACATCTACCGGGAGTACGTGAAGCCGGACGCGAGCGACGCCGACGAGGCACGGGTGTCGAAGATCACCTCACTTCTCGTGAAGATCGGCGCGGTGCTGTTCATCGTCTTCCTGGACACGGGTTTCTCCATCGATCTCCAGCTCATCGGCGGCGTCATCATCCTGCAGACGTTCCCGGCCGTCGCACTGGGGCTCTACACCCGCTGGTTCCACCGGAGCGGGCTGATCGCCGGGTGGATCGCGGGGATGAGCACCGGCGTCCTGCTGCTCTACAACATCGGCAACCCCGCCACCGGCAAGCTGCACTTCGCCGGTTCGGCCTTCCCTCTGGCGAACCTGGGCCTGGACACCAAGGTGACGGTCTATGCGGGACTCCTCGCGCTGGCCGTCAACCTGCTCGTCGCGGCACTCGGCACGATCATCGTCCGTGCCGCCGGAGTCGCGGAAGGCGACGACGCCACCCGTCCGGACCACTACGTCGCCGACGAGAGCGACCCCCGGATCAAGGATCTTGACCTCACCCCCTGACGACCGGCCCGGCCCGCCCCCCAGGGGAGCGAGCCGGACGGTTTCCCGGCCCGTACGGCCGGTCGACGACCGGCCGCCACTTCAATAACCCTAATTCCCTACCTTAATAGTTGACAATTGTCGGACTGGAGACCTACCGTGAAGGCGTGATCGCCTCGCTGTATCTCACCACGCGGGGTCACGTGGACCTCTGTCGCGTGGCCAGCGCGCTGTGTTCTTCCACCCGACCCCGATCCTGAAAGATCTTCGTTGGAAGGAAGCCCACGATGTCATCACTCACCGTCACCCCCGTAGCCGGACGCATCGGCGCCCAGATAGCCGGCGTCCAGCTCGGCGGCGAACTGCCGGCCGAGACCGTGCGGGAGATCCGCGCGGCACTGCTCCGCCACAAAGTCATCTTCTTCCGCGGCCAGGAGCATCTCGACGAGCAGGGCCAGGTGGCCTTCGCCGGTCTGCTCGGCCCGCTGACGACCGCCCACCCGACCGTCCCCGCCCTGAGCGACGACTCCCCCATCCTCGACCTGGACTACAGCCACGGCCAGAAGGTCGACCGCTGGCACACCGACGTCACCTTCGTCGACCGTCCACCACTGGCCTCGGTACTGCGCGCCGTGGTCGTTCCCCCCGCGGGGGGTGACACCCTGTGGGCCAACACGGTGGCGGCCTACGAACACCTTCCCCGCGAACTGGCCGAACTGGTCGACGGTCTGCGTGCCGTGCACACCAACCAGTTCGACTACGCGAGGATCGCCGCCTCCGACAACCCCGCACGGACACGTGAGTACGCCGAGATCTTCGCCTCCACCTCCTTCGAGACCGAGCATCCCGTCGTCCGCGTCCACCCGGAGACGGGTGAGAGGTCGATCCTGCTCGGCGACTTCGCCAAACGCATCGTGGGCCTGCCCGGTGACGTGTCGGCCACGGTGATCCGTCTGATCCAGGACCAGGTCACCCAGGTCGAGAACACCGTCCGCTGGCACTGGGCTCCGGGCGATGTCGCCATCTGGGACAACCGGGCCACCCAGCATCGGGTCGTCCACGACTTCGGGCGTCAGGCACGCCGCCTGCACCGGGTCACTGTCGCCGGTGATGTGCCGGTGGGCATCGACGGCCGCTCGAGCGAGGTGCTGTCCGGCGACGCCTCGGCCTACTCGCCCATCGCCCCCGTCACCCCTGCCACCCCCGTCGCCGTCTGAGAACCGTACACACATCCCGATCGGGCAGGAGCGTATCCAGGGAAATCCCCCATCGCCCCCGCCCCTCCTGATCAAGCCCGCCCGGCTCCTCCTCCACCGGGCGGGCTTTCCCCATGAGTCTTCAATATGGGAGGAGCAGGACGCGCACGAGAAAGTCCCGGAAACGCAAAGAAGGGCCACCCCGAACGGGGTGACCCTCCTTGAAAGATTGTCCGGCGGCGACCTACTCTCCCACACCGT
>NZ_BSEV01000045.1 GCF_027922005.1 Streptosporangium carneum
TCTCCACCGGGTCGGTCAGGGCGAGCCTGCCCTCGGCGACCAGTTGCAGCACGAGCGTGGCGATCATGGTCTTGGTGTTGGACCCCATCCGGAACTCATCCCCCACCTTGAGCAGGTGATCCCGCCTGGTCCAGGTGGCCTGCGCGGCGATCTCGACCGGCCGGCCGCGGCCGTCGTCGACCCGCACGATCACGCCGGGCGCCCCGGCGTCCACCAGCTCTTGCGCCAACTGCTGCAGCTGAGCGCGCTGCGCCTTGGCGTCGCTCCAGGCCGCGGACGGCGTGGCCGCGGCGGCAGCCGAGGGCGCCGCGGCCACGGCCAGACTCACCGCCAGCGCCGAAGCCGTGACCATGCGCAGCCCACGTGGCCGCACCGCACGGTCCAGCGAGAAAACACGTTGGGACATTGACCCATTCCTCCTAGTGATAAGCGACGCGGACAACCTCACCCTCCAACCCGCCGCTCACAAACCGCACTCAGCACGCTGTCAGCCGACCGACCGATATCGGGGCCAGACCAAGTACGAAAGAAAGGGCTAGTCGAGCGCTGAACCGCTGGTCAGAGCGTCGGAGCCGAAGCCTGTGGAGGGATTGTGCAGCGGTCGGCGGGGACGGCGGCACCGGTTGGCGGGGTCGTGCTCTGAATCACCCGACCTCGCGAGAGCCGCGTGCCGAGGGGCACCTCACGGCGGTAACGAACATCACCGTCCAGGACGGAAGAAGACAATCTCCGCCACCGGACGTGGTGACGCGTCCCGGCTCACGACTTCCAGATCTTTAACACCACGGGTAGGCGGACCATGTGCCGCCGAGGGCGATCCATGCCGTCCTGTCACCCCTTGCCCCCAGATTGCTGATCCCTCCGTTGTTCAGCTCAAACGTTCTACAACCCTTGTAAGGGGGGACGGACGCCAAACCCGACCAGACGGTGTCGGTCGTGTTGTACACCGAACTCGTCTTGTTTCGGAAGTTCCAGTTGTCCAGATCCTGGATTATGTTCCTGTCCTGGAACTGCAGAAGGCGGCCGTTTCCCGGACCTCCCCCTGTTCGGCTGACCCCGTTGAATTTGTTGTTCTCGTAGAGACACGCCCAGCCCGCCGGGCAGCCGTACGTGCCTGCCGCGGCGGCCTCACCGGCCGCGGTTATGGAGCTTTTCCGAGCGGCCGCGGCTTCGGCCTCCAGTTGCTTCGGCACCGGGAACAGCAGGCGAACCTCACCGCCGTTGGCGTAAGTCCAGGTGATCTCGTTGAGGCTGGTCTGCCGGCCCCCCTTCGTGGCGAGGACTCCGTTCACCTGCTTCTGCAGTTCCTCCCTGGACAGGGCGACCGGGAAATCTTGCGAATCGGTGACCGAGCTCGACGACGGATCCGGCACCGCGTCCGCCGACGCGGGAACGACCTCCGCACCGATGGGCACGATTGCGGCAGCGGCCAAAATCAGGGTGATGACTTTGCGGCGCATGACGAGTGAGCTCTCCTTCATAAGGATGGGGCCATGGGTCAGGTGTACTGGACGGGGTCCCCAGTCCGCGGCCGGGAGGAGTACCGGGAGGAGCACCGGCGCAGATGGTGCGGCCTTTCGGCCTATGTCCAGAACCCTACGAACAGGATCTTGCCGAGACGACGTTGCAGGCTGCCGAACCTTTGGTAGCGCCTGCCATACCGCCGGAGTGGCGTCAGCTCTGCCCAGCGGAGAAGAACCGGGCGGCGGGGAGGGCGAGGAGTTCGTCTCCACGGAACGCCGTTCGCCTCAGGGCGAGGGAACGCATGGTCGATCAACCTCCGAAACAGTGGTGAGACAGTGCGGGGCCCGTTGCCTGCGGCCCGCGTCCGACGTGTCTCACGCTAATTTCGCGGCACATGGCCAACCAGGAGATTTCACCGGCAGAAGTAGGATCTTGGATACTTCTGCCGGATGGTTTGCCGCTTCGGCCGGACCACGTCGACCGGGAGATCTTCAGGGATGGGCAGCGGAACATCGGCCACCGGCGGGTTCGGCGAGCGCCTGTACGGCCTGCGGACGAGTGCCGGACTCAGCCAGGAGGAGCTGGCGCACGCCGCGGGGGTGAGCGTGCGGGCGCTGTCCGACCTGGAGCGCGGACGCTCCCGGGGACCGCAGCGCCGCACCGTGCAGGCCCTGGCCGCCGCCCTGGGGCTGGACCCTGCCGGCGCCCGGGAGCTGGAACAGGCCGCCAGCCTGGGTCGCCCCCGCACCCGGCCCCGTCACACGACCGCGCCGGCCGACGCCGAGGCCGGCGGCTCGGCCCGCGAGCCGGCCGGCCGGCCAGGCGTGCGTCCCGCCCCGCACCACAGCCTCGCCCTGCCCCGTGATCTCAACGACTTCACCGCCCGCGACTCCGCCCTCAGCCGGCTCCTCGCCCTCGTGGAGCACCTCGATCCCGCCCACCCGCCCGTCGCGGTGATTTGCGGGCAGCCGGGCCTGGGCAAGACCTCCTTCGCCGTGCACGCCGCCCATACCCTCGCCTCGCACTTCCCGGACGGACAGTTCGCCGTCGACCTGCGCGGCATGGACCCGCAGCCGACCCTCCCGCGTGATGCGCTCGCCCGGCTGCTGCGAGCCCTCGGCGTGGCCGACAGCGCCGTCCCGGCCGCCACCGAAGACCGCTGCGGCCTCCTGCGCTCGGTTCTCCGCGACCGGCGTGTGCTGCTCCTGCTGGACAACGCGGCCGACGAGGACCAGGTCCGCCCCCTGCTGCCCGGCACCGGCCCCTCGCTCACCCTCGTCACCAGCCGCCACGCCCTGGCCGGCCTCGAAGCGGTCTACCGCACCGAACTGGCGCTACTGCGCCGTGAGGAAGCGGTTGAAATGCTCTCCCGCATCATCGGCCCCGAGCGGGTCCGGCAAGAAGAGCAGGCGGCCGGCGACCTCACCGAGCTGTGCGGCCACCTCCCCCTGGCCGTGCGCATCGCCGGGCAGCGCCTCGCCTCCCGGCCCGGCGAACGCATCGCCAAACTCGTCACGCAGCTCGCCGTACACAAAAACCGCCTGGACGCCCTGCAGGCCGGCTCGCTGCAGGTCCGGGCCGCCTTCGCCCTGTCCTACCGGCAGCTGAGCCCGCAGGCCCGCATCGTCTTCCGCCGTGCCAGCCTCGCCGCCGCCCCCGACTTCAGCCCCGAGACCGCCGCACTGCTGGCTGACCTGCCTGTGCGTCAGGCCGCCGGATACGTCCGCGACCTGGCCCACGCCGGGCTGCTCCAGCCCCACCCCACCGCCGACCGCTACCGTTTCCATGATCTTCTCGCCCTGTTCGCCGCCGAACAACTGGACGAAGAGGACGAGCCCGCGCACATCCGCGCTGCCCAGGACCGGGCCGACCGATGGGTACTGCGCCGGGCGGACGCCGCCGCGCGGCTTTTTGGCACCGATTGCCACCCCGGCGCACCCGGCAGTGATCCCGGCCTGGCCACCGCACCCGCCGACCGCGAGCAGGCCGGCATCTGGCTGAAGGCCGAGCGGGCCCAGTGGGCCGCGGCCCTGGGCCGGGCCCAGGCAGCCGACCGGCACCAGCAGGTCATCGACGTCGCCGAGGCGATGCACTGGTTCTCCGACCACACACAGCACTGGGAGCTGTGGGCGGAGGTCTTCCAGCGGGCCGTCGACGCCGCCCGCGCCCTGGGCAGCAGACGCGACGAGGCCGTCCACCTCAACTACCTGGCCTGGGCCTGCAACATGTGCCTCTACGATCACGCCGCCGCCCTGGCCGCCGCAGAAGCCGCCCTCGCGGTGGCGCGCGAGGTCAACGACCAGCTCCAGGTGGGCTGGGCCCTGGGCCACACGGCAGGAGCCCTGCGCCGGCTCGGGCGGAGCGACGAATCCATCGCCCGATTCCGGGAAGCGGCCGACCACCTGGGCCGTCAGACCGGCACGGAAAGCCGCCTCGCCGAGCTCACCTGCCTCAACATGCTGGGCGAGCAACTGCGCCGGGCCGGCCGCTCCGAGGAGGCCCTGACCATTCACCGGCGCAGCGAGGCCATCTGCCAGGCCGGCGTTCCGGGAGCGGCGCACGAACTGGTCGGCCTCTATCTGGCGGCGACCCGGCAGCAGATCGGCAACGACCTGGCGGCACTGCGACGGTGGGCCGCGGCCGAAGCCCCGCTGCGCTACGCGCTCACCCGTTTCGAGGCGGCGAAGATGCCCGCCTGGAGCGAACCTGCCCGCCTCGACCTCGGCATCGCCCTGCGCCACCTCGGCCGCCGCGAAGAGGCCCGCGAAGTCCTCACCGCCGCCCACGACGCCCTGGCCCGCCTGAACACCCCTCGCCGGATCGAAGCCGCCGCCGAACTCCGGAAACTCACCCACCCCACCGGCCCCGCCTCGCCACTGCACACACAGCTCCGGTAACCCCGCCGAGGGCGGCGCTGACCTGGTCAAACACTGCCTCAGGAACAGGCGGAAATCCTTGCTCCGTCCTGTCAGCCCTTCGGTGCCGAGACTCCATGCTCCAGCACCTGGCCGCCGACGGCCGCACCGCCCCGAGCTCCGGGCCAAGTCCCGGCACCAGCACCTGGGCAGCCTCGGCCACTTAACGGGCGCCCAGGTTCAGGGGTACGGAGACCTCCTGGGGATCCTTCGCGTCGAGATCGGGGGCGGAGCCCTTCTTCACCGTCACCACCTGGTCAGCGGGAGGAGGGGTGATGTGGGTCTCGACGCCCCAGCCGGTCAGGCGGGCGTCGACGATCCTCAGTAGCTCAATCTTGCGGGTAAACGGGGCCGGGGCCTTTCGCATGCTCCACACCCTGCGTATCAACTGGTCCTGCCCGATCCAGATCCGCCAGGAAACCCTGACCCGGGCCTCCTTGACGGTCGGCTTCCACTCCCAGGAGCCGCGGGAGGCCTTGTAGAGATCACCGATGGTGATCACACCCTGGTGGAGGGTCGTGCGGGTGCCGTCGTAGACACCTGCGGGACGCCTGTCCCGGGTGGTGGCCAGGACGGCCCTCAGAGTGGCCGGGTCGCCGATGTCGAAGGAGGTGTGCAGCGCGGGGCTGTACTCCTTGTCCCTGGTCAGCGCCCAGCTCTTGCCCGGGGGAAGGCGGGAGCTCTCGCTCTTCATGTACCGCAGGCCGTCGAAGGTCATGTAGCGGAAGCCGCTGTCTCCCGTGTGCCTGTTGCCGGGGCGGTAGGTGGTGTCGGTGGCCACGACTTCGCCCCTGCCGAACTCGACGACGGTCCTGTAGAGGTACACGTAGTCGTTCTTGTCCCTCGGGCCCCTCTCGGTCATGCGCTCCGACATCGTGACGCCCCGGTGTTCGACGAGCTGGCGTCTGAGCGCGTCGATCGGCCCCGGTGAGACGGTCTGCGCGTTCGCGGGGGCGCAGATCCCGGCCGACACGGTCAGCGTGACGGCTGTCGCGGCGATCCATCGCCTCATCGAGGACGTCCTCTCGGTGGTGCCTCACCGCGCGGCGAGGATCTTTCGCGCGATCCTCGCACTCCGAGGTCTCGCCGACGTCACGTGATCAACTCGGCCGAAGCGCCCGTCCGCCGTCGATCCTCATCGCGGTGTGAGATGATTTCCCCTAGTCAGGCAGCCTTTGAGCCGTTCCCCCCTGGTGCGATGAGGGAGGAACAGGCATGGACATCACGCCTCAGGCGGTCGTCATTCCCAAGGAGACCGACCAGCTCGAACAGGGGAAGTACGGCCCCGTCTTCCCGAAGACCCCGGCGTGCTACGGGTTCACCGTCATCGCGAAGGTCAAGCCGGGGCGGGCCGAGGCGATCCGCAACTACGGCCACACGCTGGCCAAGGCGCTGGAGGGCGATCCGGACCTTCTCGCGCCGCTCAAGCTGCACTACCTGCGCTGGGTGCTCTTCGACGACGACACGCGCTTCATGTACCAGGGGATCTTCGACACCGACTTCGACAAGTACACCGAGGACGCCATCGCCCTGTTCACCAGGGCGGGGGTGAACACGGTCTTCGAGAACCTCGAAGGCTTCCCCGAGGACTGGAAGACCAATCCCGAGGCGTTCGTCAGGTTCGTCCGCGATCACCACTGCCCGAGCTTCATCGAGTACGGGGAGTACCCCTACGTCACCGCCGACGAGATCAAGAAGGCTCTGCGGATCAAGAGCGCCCTGTCGGAGATGCTCGACCAGCTGCAGTGAGATCAGCCGCAGTGAGATCAACCGCAGTGAGATCGGGCCGCCGCCCGCGTGCTCCGCTGTCGATCGGGAGACGAGATGAGTGAGCTCAGGACCGCACGCACCTACAACCAGAACCATGTGCCCCGCCCTCACACCCCCGGCAGGCGGCGGTTGAGCGTCTACGTCTCGTGGAGCTATCCGGCCGAGGCGGGCAGGAACCCGGCCGAGCTCGACGACCGGTTCTCCACGATGACCGAGGTCCGGCGGGTGAACTGGCCCGCCTACGAGGAACCTCGGTGGTCCGACCCGTTGCGGTTCCAGCAGGGGATCGCCGGGGCGCTGGAGCTGTTCTTCTGGGGCTGGGCGCCGTTCCAGCAGTTCGTCGAGGAGACCACCGGCCACCCCGTGCCGGTGTACCAGCGCGTCGACCAGGCCGGTTTCCACACCCCGCTGGACGATCGGGTGCTGGCCGACACCGACACCCTGTTCGTGTTCGGGCTGGACCACATGGTCACCCGGCAGGAGGCCGCGCCCGAGGAGATCGAGGCGGTGCGGAGCTTCCTCACCCGGGAGGGGACCTGTGTGGTCCTGGGGCCGCACCACGACGTCGGGGCGTCGGACGACCTGGCCGTGCGCGACGCGGAGTACCACCACCACGGCGACGCCCTGGTTCCCCGCAGGCAACGCTTCGCCGGGTACGCCCGGGGCCTGATGCGGGGGCTCGGGGTGCCGGTGGAGAACCGCTACGGGTTGCGCCCCGCCGTACGGGAGGCCAAGCGGATCGCGCCGCTGTCCGTCAACAGGGACCTGGACACCAAGGGGTGGCTGGAGGGCGTGACCAACTTCAACTTCCACAAGCACCTGCCGCACTACGCCGTGACGACCGACGACCCGGACGTCGTCCACGTGCTGGGCAGGCAGCCGATCGACCTGTCCAGGCCGCCGCATCCCTTCACCGAGGCGGGCAACACCGAGTTCAACATGTTCCTGTGGATGCCCCCCGCCGGAGACCGGGCCGGAGACGTGCTCCTGGCCGACTCCACGATCTTCAGCTCGCTGTTCGGGGGCGACGAGAGCCTGCGCGCCTTCTGGAGGAACATCGCCCTGGCGAAGTAGGGGCGGGGAAAGGGGGGATCCGTGACCGCACGGACGCATGCCGCACTCGAGCTCGACGACATCCAGCGCGGGGTGCTCAGTCCCCGGCCGACGCCGTACGCGGCGACCTACATCCTGTTCCGTGTCGACGACCCCGTGCACGGGCGGGAGCTCATGCGGCGGGTGAGCGCGGTGGTGACCTCGGCCGCCGACACGACGAGCCCCCTGGGCGAGACCTGGGTGAGCGTGGCGCTCACCTGTCACGGCCTCAGGGCGCTGGGCGTGCCGCCGGAGGCGCTGGAGACGTTCGCGTGGGAGTTCCGGCAGGGGATGGCCGCGCGGGCGAAGGCACTGGGCGACGTCGGCGAGAGCGCCCCGGAGAACTGGGAGGCGCCGCTGGGCACACCCGACGTCCATGTGGTGCTCGTCGCGCTCGCGCCGGACAGCACCTGTCTGGAGATGGCCGTCGACCGTGCCCGCCCGGCCTATCACCGCCTTTCCGGCGTGACCGCGATCTGGCGGCAGAACTGCCACGCGCTGCCCACCGAGACCGAACCCTTCGGCTACCGGGACGGCATCAGCCACCCGGCCGTCGAGGGCAGCGGCATCCCCGGCTCCAACCCGCTGGAGGCGCCGCTCAGGGCGGGGGAGTTCGTGCTCGGCTATCCGGACGAGCTCGGCGGGGTCCAGACCCCGCAGCCCGGGATCCTGGGCCGCAACGGCAGCTACGTGGTCTTCCGCAAAATCCATCAGCGCGTCGCCGCCTTCCGGCGGTATCTGCGGGACAACTCCACCGGCCCGGAGGACGAGGAGCTGCTGGCCGCGAAGATCATGGGGCGCTGGCGCAGTGGCGCGCCGCTGGCGCTCAGCCCGTCGCGCGACGACCCCGGCCTCGGCGGCGACCCCCACAGGAACAACGTCTTCCTGTACGAGCGGGACGACCCGGCCGGATTCACCACTCCCGGCGGCTGCCACATCCGCCGGGGCCACCCCCGCGACGCGGCGGTGGCGGGAGTGCCGCGACTGCACCGGATGATCAGGCGCGGCACCGCGTACGGCCCGCCGCTGCCCGAAGGGGTTCTGGAGGACGACGGGGCGGACCGCGGACTGATGTTCGCCTTCGTCGGGGCGCACCTCGGGCGGCAGTTCGAGTTCGTCCAGTCCGAGTGGATGAACGACGGCGTCTTCTTCGGCGCGGGCGACGCGCGGGACCCCGTCATCGGCGCGGGCGACGGCCCCGGCGACTTCACCATCCCCCGGCGGCCGCTACGGCGGCGCCTGCGGGCGCTGCCGCGCTTCGTCGTCACCCGCGGCGGTGAGTACTGCTTCATGCCCTCACTGAGCGCCCTGCGCTGGCTCGGCGACCTCAGGCACTGAGAGCGCGGCGCCGGACGCCACGGGGTGGAGGCCTCATGGACACGCTGCAACTGCTGTTCAACACGGTCACGGTGGTCTTCATCGCGACCACCATGTTCACCGCGGGCCTCGGCGCCACGCTGTCGGCGCTGCGCGCCGTCTTCGCCACCCCGGCACTGCCCTTGCTGGCGCTGGTGGCCAACCTGGTGGTCATCCCGCTGCTCGGCTGGGGCGTCGCCGTGCTGTTCGGCCTGTCCACGGCGGCCTTCGTCGCGCTGGTGCTGGCCGCGTCGTCGCCGGGCGGGCCTCTCGGGGCGAAACTGAGCATGCTGAAAGGCGGGGACGCGGTCGCGGGCACGACGACGCAGGTGCTGCTCGCCGCCGTCGGCAGTGTCACCTTCGCTCCGACGGCCAACGTCGTCCTCTCGCTGGCCGAGGTCGGCGGGGGAGTCTCCCTCGACGTCGCCGCGCTGGTGCGGACCGTGGCGATCCTGCAGCTCGTGCCGTTCGCCGTCGGGCTGGTCCTGCGCCACCACGCGCCGCTCACCGCCCAGTCGTGGCATCCCGTCGCCGCCAGGACGTCGAACGTGACGTTCGTGGCCGTGCTGGCGGGCATGCTCCTGGGCAACTGGCAGGCCGTCGTCGCGTTGCTCGGCTCCCGCACGCTGCTGGCGGGGCTCGTTCTCAGCGTCGTCGCGTTCGCCGTCGGCATGGCGCTGGCCACGGGAGGGCCGGCGCGCCGCACCAGCATGGGAGGCGTCGCGGCGGTGCGCAACGCCGGGCCCGTCCTGGCGGCGATCGGCATCGCCTTCGACAACGATCCGGCCGTCCTGGGAGCGTTCGCCGGGGTGCTGCTCAGCGGCCTGGTCGCCGCCGTGCCGATCGTCGCGGTGTTCAGCCGCCGCTGGGGCGACGGCGGGGGCTGAACGCGAGAGAGGGCCCGCCCGCCGGGGTGGGATCGGCCGGGGCCGGTCCCCGGCCGATCCCACCCCGGCGGGCCGTACGCCGACGAGCCGGGACCCGTGTGGGTCACCGGCTCGCGGCTCCGCCCGCTCTCCGTGAACGCGTCGCGCCGCTCTTCGCGAGCGCGTCACGAACCGTCGGCGGCGTCCTCGGGGGTGTCCCGTCCCCCGGGCGCCGTCACGGCTGCAGGGCCTCCTGGACCAGGGCGGTGTCGGTGAACTGCTCGAAGCGCTTGGCGACGCCGTCCTCGAGCTGCCACACGTGCGTGAAACGGACGTCCATGTACTTGCCGGTGGCGAGGTAGGTGCCCCGGTAGTTGCCGTAGACGACGATGGTGTCGCCGCCGTCGACGTACGCCTCGGGAACGGCCTGGTAGTTGTCCCACTCGGAGCCGAGACGGGAGAAGACCTTCGCCAGGACGTTGTCGGGGCCGACGTAGGTGCCCGCGTAGGGGAACCCGGCCATCTCGGTCCACTCGGCGTCGGGGCCGAGCAGGGCCAGGATCCCGTTGATGTCCCCGGCCGCCGAGGCCTCGTAGGAGCCGCGGACCGCGTCGAGGTTCTTGCTCATTGCATCTCCTTGCTGAACAGCGCTTTCTCTTGGCGATGCTTCGCCGGTTTAGACAGGCTCTCCGTCGGTCGGGTAGACCACGTCGCCGAGCGGCAGGATGTGGGCGCCGCCGGGGGAGTTGTTGATCTCGCCCGCGCCGGAGATGCCGAGGAAGGTGCCGACCGAGCGCAGCGCGGCCCAGTCGTAGAGCCAGGTCGCGGCGACAGGGATGAGGAACTCCCTGAAGGTGAACACGTAGACGTCTTCGGCGATCTTCCAGGTGCTCGCCATGTCCACGTCACCGTGACCGCGCTGCTCGCCTACGAGGCACTGCCAGGCGTAGCGTTCTGAGCTGAGGTAGACGTGCTCGTAGAGGTGGTTGGGGCTGTAACGGTACAGCGCCCGCCTGCCGATCAGGTCACGAGTGGGTGCGGGCGCCTCGCCCTTCACCTCGTGACCGTCGATCGTGCCGGGGGTGAAGGTCTGTGAGACCTGGGGTTCGCCGGGGGTCCGCTCCTCGGCGATCGTGGAGACGATCCGCAGGGCTCGCCCGGTGGAGGTGTGTAGGACGGTCACGGTGGACTCGCGGGGGCGCGAGGCGTGGGTCTGGTTGACGAAGAACAGGTCCTCGCGGACGGCGATCGCCTCATACCAGTCCGAGGCGCCGCCGTCGACGCTCACGCCGTGCGCGCTCTCGAAGGAGAGGGCGGCGGTGGTGCCGTCGTCGAACGTCAGGCCCAGCGAGGTGCCCGCGAGGACGTCGGTGACCGGGAGCCGGTTGGTGTCGATTCCGGCCGCGAAGTCGTCCATGTTCTTCCAGCCCGCTGGCCGGTCGATGTCGGCGGTCAACTGCGACTCCTTCCTACACGAAGTTATCTATGAAATCATATAGCTTCTAGCTGCAAAGGAGTAGGCCGATGAGGCTAAAAGGTAAGGTCGCCCTGGTCACCGGGGCCGGAACGGGAATTGGTGCCGCGGTCACCCGGAGGTACGTGGAAGAGGGGGCCAGGGTCGTCCTGACCGGCCGGAGAGAGGCGCTCCTTACCGAGGTCGCGGCTCCGCTGGGGGACGCCGCCGTGGCGTTCGCCGCCGACGCGACGGACGCGGCCCAGATGCGGGCGGCGGCGGACCTGGCGCGCGAGCGGTTCGGCTCGCTCGACATCGTCGTCGCCAACGCGGGCGGCCACGGGGGATCCGGGGTCGCCGACACCGACGACGAGTCCTGGGGGCTCAGCCTCGACGCCAACCTCAACAGCTGCTTCGTGACCTGTCGGGAGGCGCTGCCCGCGCTGATCGAGAGCCAGGGGAGCATCGTGATCGTCTCCTCGATCGCCGGCCTGGCCGCCGGACCGAACGTGTGTGGATATGTCACGACCAAGCACGCGCTGGTCGGGCTGACCAAGTCGCTGGCCCGTGACTACGGACCCAAGGGCGTGCGGGTGAACTGCCTGTGCCCCGGCTGGGTGCGCACCCCGATGGCCGACCACCAGATGGACGAGCTCGCCGAGCGTGACAGCATCACCCGCGACGAGGCCTACGACCTGGTCACCAAGGACGTCCCGCTCAGGCGGCCCGCGACCTCCGAGGAGATCGCCGACATCTGCCTGTTCCTCGGCTCGTCCGAGTCGGCCATCATGACCGGCTCCGTGGTCGTCGCGGACGGCGGCGCCATGGCCGTCGACCTGCCGACCCTGGCCTTCGGCTGACAGGCTCCGGGTGCGCCTCGTGGGTCCCCGCAGTGGCGAGGACCCACGAGAACACCCCGGCCGCGGGGCGTGGTCTCCGTGACCGGCAGGAGATCAGGGAGACCACGCCCGCCGGGCCCTTGAGGGCCCGGCGGGCGATTGGCGTCAGGAGACGCCGAACCGCGAGATCGGCAGGTCCTCGGTCGCCACGTGCACGATGTGCGACTCGGTGTAGACGTCGATGCTGTGCTTACCGCCCTCCCGGCCCAGGCCGCTGGCCTTGACGCCGCCGAAGGGGGTGCGCAGGTCGCGGACGTTCTGGGAGTTGACCCAGAGCATGCCCGACTCGATCTGCTGGGCGAGCCTGTGCGTGCGGCGCAGGTTGTTCGTCCACAGGTAGGCGGCGAGGCCGTACCGGGTGTCGTTGGCCAGCTCCAGCGCCTCCTCCTCGGTGGAGAACGGCGTGACGCACACGACCGGACCGAAGATCTCCTCCTGGAAGATCCGCATCTTCGGCGAGACGTCGGCGAACACCGTCGCCGACAGGAAGTTGCCGACCGGCAGGTGGTCGGGGCGCGAGCCGCCGGCGACCAGGCGGGCGCCCTCGTCGATGCCGATCTGGACGTACTCCATGACCCGCGCGTAGTGCTCGGGGTGGACCAGCGCGCCCAGCTCGGTGGCCGGGTCGTCGGGGGAGCCGACCTTGACCTTGGAGGCGCGCTCGGCGAAGCGGGCGACGAACTCCTCGTAGATCGTGTCCTGGACCAGGACGCGCGAGCTGGCCGTGCAGCGCTCGCCGTTGAGGGAGAAGACTCCGAAGACCGCGGCGTCGAGCGCCCGGTCGAGGTCGGCGTCGTCGAACACCAGCAGCGGGGACTTGCCGCCCAGCTCCATCGACAGGGTCTTCAGGTTGTCGGCGGCGTTGCGCATGATGATCTGACCGGTGGTGGTCTCTCCGGTGAAGGAGATGATCGGCACGTCCGGGTGCGCGACGAGGGCCGCGCCCGCCTCCTCACCGATGCCGTGCACGATGTTGAAGACGCCGGCGGGCACGCCCGCCTCCTCCATGATCTCCGGCAGCACGCTGGCGGAGAGCGGGGACCACTCGGCGGGCTTCAGGATGACCGGGCAGCCGGCCGCGAGCGCGGGGGCGAGCTTCCAGGTCTCCAGCATGAACGGGGTGTTCCACGGGGTGATCAGGCCGGCCACGCCGATGGGCTTGCGGATCACGTAGTTCAGCTGGGCGGAGGCGACGCGGTAGACGTCCTCGCCCAGGGTGGTGATCACGTCGGCGAAGAACCGGAAGTTCTGCGCGGCGCGGTGCGCCTGGCCACGGGCCTGCGTGATCGGCAGACCGGTGTCACGGCACTCCAGCGCGGCGATCTGGTCGTCCCGCTTCTCGATCGCGTCGGCGATCTTGCGCAGGACGTTGGCCCGCTGCTGGGCGGGCATCTTCGGCCACGGGCCCTCGGTGAAGGCCTTGCGGGCCGCGGCGACCGCGGCCTCGATGTCCTCGGCCTGGCCCGCGGAGACCGTGAGGTACTCCTCGTTGTTCGCGGGCTCAAGGGCGGTGAACGTCGCGCCGGAGACGCTGGGGACGTGTTCCCCGCCGATGTAGTGCTGCACGTTCATCAAGCCACTCCCTCACTCTGGGCCAGCAGTTCGTTGATCCGCTTGATGCCCGCGTCGGTGGGCGTGATCAGCGGCGGGCGGACATGACCGGAGGCGATCAGACCGCGTTGTTCCAAGACCCACTTGGCGGGGGCGGGGTTCGTCTCAACGAACAGCAACTCGACCAGGGGGTGCAGGGCGTAGTGCAGGTCGAGGGCGGTCTTGTGGTCGCCCTCGACGTAGGCGGTGTACATCTTCGCGACGGCGGCCGGAGCCAGGTTGGCCACCGCGCTCACGAAGCCGATGCCGCCGATGGCCAGCAGCGGCAGGCAGAGCAGCTCGATGCCGGACCACATCAGGAAGTCACGGCCGCACTTGTGGAGCACCTGGGAGAAGTGCTCGAAGTCCTTGGTGGTCTCCTTGATGCCCACGATGTTGTCGTGGGAGTGCCGGAGCCTGGCGACGGTCTCGGGGTTGATGTCCACGGCGGTCCGCGACGGGACGTTGTAGATGACGATCGGCAGGCTGGGGAACTCCTTGGCGACCGTGGAGTACCAGCTGTAGAGCGCTTCCTGGGTCGGCCGCGCGTAGTACGGGGTGATGACGAGCGCGGCGTCCGCGCCGAGACGCTCGGCCTCCGCGGTCAGGCGGAGGGTCTCGTCGAGCTTGGCGGAGCCGGTGCCCGGCAGGAACGGCACCCGGTCGGCCGTCTCCTCGGCGACCGCGGCCATCGCGGCGATCCGCTCGTCGATGCTCTGCGCGCCGGGCTCACCGGTCGAGCCGCCGATGGAGATGCCGTGGGAGCCCTGGGCGAGCTGCCAGCGCACCAGCGCCCGCAGCGAGTCGAGGTCGAGCTCGCCCGTCGCGGTGAAGGGGGTCACCACCGGGGCAAGGGACCCGCGTATGCTCGCGGGATCCGAACGGAACTTCATATGATCACTCCTTGTACTGCTTCAAGACGGTCTTCGCGGGATCAGGCCTTACTTGGCGCGTTCCTGCTCCTCGTAGACCTGACGCCAGGCCTTGTTCATCGGGTAGAGCCCGTCGACCGAGGCGCCCTCGTCGACCCGCTCGAGGATGAAGCGCTCCTCTTTCTCCTGCTTGGCGGAGTCCCGCGCGACCTCGGCGGCCAGGCGCGGCGGGATGACGACCACGCCCTCCGCGTCGCCGACCAGGACGTCGCCGGGCATGACCAGCACGCCGCCGCAGTCGACCGGGATCTGGGAGTCCATCGGAACGTGCCTGCGGCCGAGCACGGCCGCGTGCGCGACCGCGTAGTAGGAGGGCAGCTCCAGGTTGGAGAAGGAGGGGCTGTCCCGCAGGCCGCCGTCGGTGATCACCCCGGCCGCGCCGCGGCGCAGGGCGCGCAGCGCGAGGATGTCGCCCAGTGTGCCGGAGCCGTGCTCGCCCCGCGCGCTGATCACCAGGACCTCGCCGGGCTGGATCTCCTCGACGGTGCGCTTCTGGGCGTTCATCCCGTTGCCGATCTCGGCGAACACGTCCTCGCGGAGCGGGAGGTAGCGCAGGGTCCTGGCGATGCCGACCATGCGCAGGTCGGGCCTGGCGGGCTTGACGCCCTCGATGAAGTGGTGGTCGATCCCGCGCTTGCGCAGCTGCGAGGAGATCGTCGCCGTCGAGACCGACTTCAGGGCCGCGACGGTCTCCTCGTCGAGGACGCCGGAGACGGCGTCCCCAGGCTTGGCGGCCTCGGCGGCGGCGCCCGCGGAGCCGTACGCGGCGGCGCGGACCTCGTCGGTCACCTTGGGCTGGACGCCGTACGGGGCGAGCTCGTGGTCGTCGGCGACGACCTCGTTGCGGAGCCGTCCGGTGTCCTCGAGCTCGACCTCGACCACGTCGCCCGGCTGCACGACCGTGGACCCGGCCGGGGTGCCGGCGAGGATGATGTCGCCGGGCTCCAGGGTCATCGTCCGGGACAGGTCGGCGATCAGCAGGTCGAAGCCGAACAGCAGCTCGTCGGTGCACGCCTCCTGGACCAGCTTGCCGTTGACGTACGTGCGCAGCCACAGTTTCGTGGGGTCGTCCGTCTTCAGGATGGCCGGACCGATGGGCGTGTAGCCGTCCTGGCCCTTGGCGCGGAGGTTGGAGCCGAGGTCGGCGTGCTTGAAGTCGTAGACTCCGAAGTCGTTGGCCGCGGCGTAGCCCGCCACGTGGTCGAGCGCGCGCTCACGGGAGACACGGTGCGCCCGGGTGCCGATGATGACGGCGATCTCGCCTTCGAAGGCCAGCAACTCGCAGCCGGCGGGCCGCACCACGGGGCGACCGGACCACGACAGCGAGGACGAGGGCTTGACGAAGTAGGAGGGGACGGCCGGTGTGCGTCCGCGCTCGGCCGCGCGGCTGCGGTAGTTGAGATGGACCGCGACGATCTTTCCCGGTGCCAGGCCGAGCGGGTGCTCCACGGGCACCTCCCTTGCTTCAAATCGTATACGACATCCTGGATGATACGCGATTTGGGCAAGTGGGGCTATAGACAAAGATATTTGAATTCATACATGATTTGGAGGTGCCCAGGCTCGCGGGACCCCTCGCCGGAGGGTGCGAGACGCGGGCCGACCCGAGGAGATCGAAGAGATGACGGACCTGTTCATCGGAGGCAAGTGGTGTCCCGCCGACAGCGGCGCCACCTTCACGACTCTGAACCCGGCTGACGGATCGGTGTTCGAGGAGTGCGCCGAGGCGGGCGTGACCGACGTGGACCGCGCGGTCGCCGCGGCTCGCGCCGCTCTGAACGATCCCACATGGGCGGACATGCCCGCGCACGCGAGGGCGCGGCTGCTGTGGCGGGTCGCCGATCTCATCGAGGAGGTCGGGGACGAGCTCGCCGAGCTCGAGACGCGCGACAACGGGCAGCCGCTGGGCATCGCCAGGAGCGTCACGGTCCCCGGGGCCGCCGAGCACTTCCGCTACTTCGCCGGATGGTGCACCAAGATCGAGGGGTCGGTGCTCCCCGTCGCCTTCCCCGACACCCTGCACTACACCAGGCGCGAGCCGGTCGGCGTCTGCGCGCTGATCACCCCGTGGAACTTCCCGCTGATGATCGCGGCCTGGAAGCTCGCCCCCGCGCTCGCCTGCGGCAACACCGTGGTCGTCAAGCCCGCCGAGCAGACCCCGCTGTCCACCGTCATGCTGGTCGAGCTGATGGAGCGGGCCGGCTTCCCGCCCGGCGTGGTGAACCTGCTGACCGGCGGCCCCGCCACGGGCGCGGCCCTCGCCGAGCACCCCGACGTCGACAAGGTCTCCTTCACCGGATCGACCGCCGTCGGCCGCAAGCTGGTGCACGCCAGCGCGGGCAACCTCAAGCGGCTCACCCTGGAGCTGGGCGGCAAGACGCCGAGCATCATCGCCGCCGACGCCGACATCGACGCCGCCGTCGCGGGCAACGTGCAGGGCGCGCTGTTCAACAGCGGCCAGGTCTGCGCCGCCTACTCCCGCTTCTACGTGGACCGCAGGCGCGCCGACGAGTTCACCGAGAAGATGGCCGCCGCGGCCTCCGCGCTGAGGCTCGGCCCCGGCCTGGACCCGGCCTCGCAGCTCGGGCCGCTGGTCAGCGAGGAACACCTGGCCAAGGTCGACTCCTACGTGCGCGGCGCCCAGGACGAGGGCGCGGAGCTCGTGACCGGCGGCAGGCGCGCGGACGGCCCGCTCTCCAGCGGCTTCTTCTACGAGCCGACGGTCTTCGCCGGCGTCACCGAGAGCATGGCGGTGGCGAGGGAGGAGGTGTTCGGGCCGGTCATCCCGGTACTCTCCTATGACGACCCCGATGAGATCGTGGATCGAGCCAACAATTCCGAGTACGGCCTGGCGGCCTCCATCTGGACCAGGGACCTGTCGACCGCCCACCGTCTGGCGGCCAAGGTCAGAGCCGGAGCCGTCTTCATCAACATGATCCATGTCCCGGACGCCGCGACCACCTGGGGTGGCTTCAAGGCCAGCGGTTGGGGCCGGGAGATGGGTCCGTACGCCATCGACGCCTATACAGAGGTCAAGGGCGTCTGGACACACCTGGGAGGGGCGTAATGGGAGAGCTCGTCATGGCGACCAAGATCACGCATGTGCCGTCGATCTGGCTGTCGATTCAACCCGGCAAGCACTTCGGCATCCGGAAGAACGCCGAGCTGGCGCTCGCGGAGGTCGGCAGGCGGGCCCACGCGCTCGGGGCCGACACCTTCCTGGTCGCCGACACCCACTGGATGAACAGCATCGGCTTCCACCTCAACGGCAAGGACCGGCACCAGGCCACCTACGTCAGCCACGAGCTGCCGCACTTCATCCACGACCTGGCCTACGACTACCAGGGCGACCCGGAGCTGGCCGAACTGGTCCGTGAGGAGATCGTCGCGGGCGGGCAGAAGGCGCGCGTCCACACCTACAACGACCTGGGTCTGGAGTACGCCACGCTGGTGCCGATGTACTTCATGAACCAGAAGTCCGACATCCGGGTGCTGCCGATCGGCTGCAACATCTACTCCACGATCGACGAGAATCGGCAGATCGGCGAGGCCCTGATGCGCGCCATCGAGCGCAGCGACAGGAAGGTGGCCTTCCTGGCCAGCGGCTCGCTGTCGCACGCCTTCCCGCCCAACGCGATCGCCGAGTCGATGCTCGACGACGTGAGCAGCGAGATCAACCGTCAGGTGGACTTCGCGGTCCTGGACATGTGGGCGCAGGGCAGGGCGGCCGAGTTCCTCGAGATGCTCCCCGACTACAACAAGCGCTGTACGGGCGAGGGCGCGATGGCCGACACGGCCATGCTCTTCGGCCTGCTGGGCTGGCAGGACTACACCGGCAAGGGCGAGCAGCTGTGCCCCTACTTCGGCAGCAGCGGCACCGGTCAGGTGGTCGTCGACTTCCCGCTGCCCAGCAAGGTCGGCTGAGGCCGTACCAACGCCTCTCGGCGGATGACGGAGGCGTACACTACGATAAGAAATCGTATGTGAAAATACTCTTCAAGGAGTGCGCCACCGATGCAGGATCGACAGGGCTTGGCCACCCGCGTTTTCCCCTCTGACCGTCCCGTCGACCTGCCGCCCGTGCTTCTGCTGCACGGCATCGCCTCCAGTGGCAACGGCGACTGGGTCGAGCCCGGAACCGTCTCCGCGCTGAACGACGCGGGCCGCACCGTCGTCGTGGTCGACCTTCGCGGGCACGGCGACAGCCCGGCTCCCGCCTCGGCCGCCGAGACCGGCGCGCCGGCGCAGGCGCAGGACATCCTCGCCGCGCTGGACGGCGTGGGCGTCGAGACGTTCGACATCGCGGGCTACTCGCTGGGCGCCCGGCTCGCCTGGGCGGTCGCCGAGGAGGCCCCGGCCCGCGTGCGCAAGGTGGTCCTCGGCGGCCTCAGCCCCGTCGAGCCGTTCTCCATGGTGGACATCGCCGCGCTGCGCAAGGCGGTCGCCGAGGGCGTCCAGCCCGAGGACCCGTTCACCGGGATGATCGCGGGCCTGGTCGGCTCCCGCGGCCCCGAGCACGCGCCCGGCCTCGCGCTGGTCGTCGAGGGCCTGGCCTCCACCCCGTTCGAGCCGAAGGCGTGGCCCGTGCAGACCCCGCCTGTCTTCGTGGTCGGCCAGGACGACATGATGACGCAGGGAATCGAGCGTATCGTCGATCTGGTGGGTGGAGCCGAGCTGATCACCGTTCCGGGTGACCACTTCGGCGCGCTCGCCGGTGCCGAGTTCCGCGGCACCGTCGTGAGGGCCCTGGGTCAGTGACCGTCGGGGAGACGGTCACCGGCCCGGGAAGAGTGAGGGGACACCGGTGAGAGTCGTCAAGAAGCCCACCAAGGCCAAGGAGTCGAAGGCCGAGATCAGTTACGGGCTGCTGCGTTCGAGAATCCTTGACGGCACGTACGGCCCTGGTTACCGGCTGGTCATGGACCAGCTGGCCAGGGAGACCGGGGTCAGCACGATCCCGCTGCGCGAAGCGGTGCGCAGGCTGCAGTCCGAAGGGCTCGTCGAGGTCGTGCGCAACATCGGCGCGCGCGTGGCCGTCTTCGACTCCACCCAGGTCGAGCACACGCTCAACGTCCTGGCCCGTCTCGAGGGATACGCCACGGCGATCTCCGCCCCGCTCATGACGCCCGAGCAGATCGAGGTGTCGAGGGACATCAACGCCCGCATGGTCGAGGCGCTGGAGGAGTTCGACCCGACCTCCTTCACCGCGCTCAACCGGAAGTTCCACTTCTCGATCTACCAGTACTGCCCGGACGACCACCTGGCCAACCTGCTGGAGTCGGAGTGGGCGAGGCTTGACCACATGCGGCGCTCGACCTTCACCTACGTCCCCGGGCGGGCCCGCCGTTCCGTGGTCGAGCACGAGCACATGCTGGACCTGATCGCGAAGGGCGCGGACCACGCGGAGATCGAACGGGTCGCCTGCGCCCACAAGATCGCCACCGCGGAGGCCCTCCACAACGCACATGTCTGATTGCGGCGCCTGGCGGCGCCGCGTGGCTTGGGCGCCCTCGATGCCGGTGTCTTCACTCGTCGTTCAGTCGCTGCGCTCCCTCACTCCTCCCTCAGCCACCGGCGCGCCCAAGCCAAAAGCAGTCCCCCCGGACACGTTCAGCCTGTCCGGGGGACTTCGCATGTAGCTGAGCCCGGACAGCCCGAACAGAGACCCAGCCCAGACATCGGTACCCCAAACACAGAACGAGGCCCGGCGCCCCCCCACGGCGCGCCGGGCCTCGTTGTCTTCGGGTCACACCAGCAGCTGGCCGCCGTCCACCTGGACCACGGTGCCGGTGATGTGGCCGGCGGCCGAGGAGGCCAGGAACAGCACCAGCGGCGTGATGTCCGCGGTCGTGGCGATCTTGCGGAGCGGGATGCGGGACTCCCAGGCCTCCCGCGCCTCCGGGTTCTCCATCAGACCGGCCGTCATCGGGGTGTACACCGGACCCGGGGCCACGCCGTTGACGCGGATGCCGTACGAGGCCAGCTCGATGGCGCTGGTCCGGGTGAGGGCGTCCACGGCGGCCTTGGTGGCCTCGTAGTGACCCAGGCCCGGCGTCGGCTGGCGGGCGCCGATCGAGCTGATGTTGACGATGGCGCCGCCGTTGCCGTTCTTGATCATCTGTGCCGCGACCGTCTTGGTGACGGTGAAGGTGCCGCGCAGGTTGACCGAGACCACCGTGTCGAAGACCTCGAAGGGGAGGTCGACGAGCGTGCCGCCGCCCGCGACGAGTCCGGCGTTGTTGACCAGGACCTCGACCGGGCCGAGCTTCTCGGTCACCTCGTCGAGAGCGGCGGCGACCGTCTCGGGGTCGGTGACGTCGAGGGTGACGGCCAGCGCGCCCAGCTCGGCGGCGACCTCGTCGGCCGCGGCGCGGTTGACGTCGGCGACGACGACACGGTCACCGGCGGCGGCGAACGCCTCGGCGATGGCCCTGCCGATGCCGCTCGCGGAACCGGTGACCAGGACGACGCGTCCGGTGGTGCTCATCGGGCTTCCGCGATGATGATGCGCGGGCTGCCGGGCAGCGCGCGGGTCTCGACGGGCTCCCAGCCGGCGTCGGTGAGCCAGCCGCGGACCTGGTCCTCGGGGTAGACGATGGTGCCGTCGATCACGAGGTACTCGCCGGCGTGCAGCGCGTCGATGGCGCGCTGGTTCTCGTCGCCGTCGAGGAAGAAGTCGAGCAGCAGGAGCTTGGCGCCGGGGGCGGCGGCCTCGCGGGCCCGCTTGGCGATGAGCTTGTTCTGCTCGTCGTCGTAGCGGTGCGCGACGTGCTCGAGGAGCACCAGGTCGAAGCCGGTGGGGATGTCGCCCTCGAGGATGTCGCCCTCGACGACCTCGATGCGGTCGCCCAGGCCGGCCTCGGCCAGCACGCCCTTGGCCGACTCGACGAGCGGGCCGCCGGAGAAGAAGGTGCCGTTCAGCTCGGGGTTGGCGGCCAGGGCCTCGCTCAGGAAGGAGGCGGACAGGCCGCCGAAGTCCAGGACCTTCTTGAAGGGGGAGAAGTCGAAGTTCTCGGCGAGCATCTTGGCGTGCAGCGCGTTGTAGGTCATCACGCCGCTCATGAAGGTGCCGAGGCGGTCACCGGAGATGTCCAGGTTGCCGGGCAGGGCGGTGCGGGCGGTCTGGCCGAAGCCGAGCCAGTGGCCGTAGCTGATGGCGTCGAGGAAGCCCAGGAAGGGGCGCAGGTCGACGTCGTCCTTCGAGCCCGCCAGGTAGCGTGCCACGGAGGGGGAGTTGGTGTAGACACCGTCGGCGCGGGTCAGGAGGTCGAGGCTCGACATCGCGTCGGCGAGGATCCGAGCGGTGCGCTCGGGGAGCCCGGTGCGGGCGGAGATTTCGGCGACCGTCGCGGGACCTTCGGCCAGCGCGGCGAACAGACCTGCTTCGCTCGCGGCGAAGAGCTGCTTGGCTGCCATATAGCCGATGGCCACATCCACGATCTTCGAGGGGCTCGCGGACGAGGTGCTGTCCGGGTGAGGCGACATGCGATGCGCTCCTTTGATTCCAAACAATATTAGGAATACTATACGATTTACCAGGCAGCGACCAGGGGTCGCACATCGACATCGGAGGTTCTCGGTGGAGTTCTCAGGTCAGGTCCCCCGGCGTCGGCTCGGTGAGCGCGGCCCCCTGGTCCCCGTCTTCGGTCTCGGGTCCTGGAACACGTGGGACCGCATGGAGACGGACGACGCCGTAGCCCTGATCCGCTACGCCGTCGACCGCGGCGTCAACCTCTTCGACGTGGCCCACTACAACTTCGGCCCGCACGCGGAGAACGCCGTCACCGACATCATCTTCGGCAAGGCCGTGGTCGAGGCGGGCGTCGCCAGGGAGGACTACCTCCTGTGCGGCAAGCTCTGGCTCTGGGAGTACCCCAAGTCGTCCTTCGCCGAGCAGATCGAGACGTCGCTGTCGCGCATCGGCACCGACAGGGCCGACTCCGTCGTCGTCGGGGACTTCTTCGGCGAGCTGGACATCCGCGCCGTCGTCACCGACGTGGCCGAGCTGGTCAGGGCGGGGCGCTTCGAGACGTGGGGTGTGAACAACTGGTCGGCGGACGACCTGTGGCTCGCCCGGGACTTCGCCGTCGCCGAGGGCATGGAGCCGCCGTCCTTCGCCCAGCTCAAGTACAGCCTCGCCCGGCGTTCGGTGCCGGACGGCGAGCCGTACGGCCGGCTGTTCACCGAGGGCGGCCTCGGGCTGCAGGCCTCGGACGTCTTCGAGGGCGGCATCCTCGCGGGCAAGCTGAACCCGCAGCGTAAGATCGGCGCCGACCCGGGCGGCATCCGCGACCGGATCCGTGAGTCCTTCCCCGAGGTCCAGCGGGTCGCGGAGAGCTTCGGGGCCACCCCGGCCCAGCTCGCCATCGCCTTCACCCTGACCCACCCCGCCGCGGCGAACGTGCTCTTCGGCGCCAGCAGCCGCCAGCAGCTCGACGACAACCTGGGCGCTCTCGACCTGCTCGAGCGTCACGGCGACGAGCTGCGCTCCGCGGTGGAGGGCCTGTGGATCGACAGGGACGTGGTCTCCCCCGACGCCTCGTGGGGAACGGACGCCCCGGCGAAGGCCTGATTCCTGCTCTGACCGGCAGCAGAAGGACCGGCCCGCGTTCCGCGGGCCGGTCCACAGTGCTTTCCCGATGCGCTCGGACGTCGTGTCCGTCCTCAGATCTCGTGGACGACGCGACCGTCGACCATGGTCAGGGCGACCGGGACCTGGGGGAGGGCGTCAGGCTCGACGTCCAGCAGGTCGGCGTCGAGGACGCACAGGTCGGCGACCTTCCCGGCCTCCAACGACCCCTTCCACGACTCCGCCCCGTCCTGCCAGGCGGGGGTGATGGTGTAGGCGCGCAGGGCCTCGGCGAGGGCCAGACGCTGGGCGGCCCCGCGGACGCCGCCGTCCAGGCCGCGCCGGGTCACCGCCTGGGCGACGCCGACCCGCCAGTCGGGGGTGAGCACGGGCGAGTCCGAACTGAGGCAGAGTTTCACCCCGGCGACCAGTGCGTCACGGGTCGGCCACGTCTGGGGGAGGATGTCCGCACCCAGTGCGCCGAGCAACATATGCTCAGTCGCGACAGGGATTCCGACCTGGGTGTTCAGGCCGACGCCGGCAGCCGCCATCGTCGCCAGGGTCGCGGAGGAGATCACGTCGCCGTGGATGATGTAGTGCCTGGCGTCCCGGCCGTCCCGGGCGACGGCCGCGCCGAAGGCGTTCGCCACCGTCCTGGTCGTCCTGCTGCCGGTCGCGTGCACCGCGACCTGGTGCCCGGCCGCGTGCGCCGCGTCGATCATCGCGATGAGGGCCGCCTCGCGCTCGGCCTCGGAGTCTCCCTCGACCAGCAGACCCCCGTGCGTGCCGTCGGTGTACGGCTCGTCCATCCAGGCGTTGCGCATCGGCGGGATGCCGTCACCGAAGATCTTCACTCCCGCGACGCGGAACCAGCCCGGCACGTCCGCGGGCGGCACGAAGTCGCGCAGCCCCTCCAGCACCCCGGACAGGGAGCTCGCGCCGTCGAGCTCGCCGAACAGCATGAGGGCGGTCACCCGCGTGGTGAGCAGTCCCTCGGCCGCGAGGTCGGCGTAGTCGCGCAGCGCCGCCGAGCCGAAGCAGCCGGTCGCCCCCTCGTCCTCGCCCGGGCCGAGGCCGGGCTCGGTGTAGCTCGTGATCCCCAGTGAGGACAGCAGCTCCGCCGTGCGCAGGATCGCGCCGCGTCGCGCCTCACGGGTCTCGAGGCGGGCCGCGGGCTCGCCTCCGTGGTGGTCGTGGCCGCCGGCCATCTGCTCCATCAGGGTGGACGGCCACATCTGGCCGAGCCACACGCCGTGGAGGTGGGAGTCGTTGATCCCCGGAAGGACCGATCTTCCTCGCAGCGGGATGACGCGGGTGCCGGGTCCGATCAGAGATGAAATTTCATCTTCTGTTCCGACTCGGGTGATCCGGCCACCGGTGATCGCGATCGACTCCGCCAAAGTGTCGGCGACGTCGACGGTGTGCACCTTGCCGCCGGTCATGACCACGTCCGCCGGAGCGGCGTCATGCCTCGAATCGTTAGGCAACATTTCACCATCACACTAGACACGTCATTTGGACCCGCATAACGTACATGGAATCGGATACGATTTGCGAGTGCCTGAACCTCAGGGAGGGCACTCGGGCCCCCGGAGGTAACCCCATGCCCCTGCATCCCGAGGCGCAGAGAATAATCGACCGCAACGGCGTTCAGGACCAGGGCGAGGCCCCCGAGCTTGACGTGGCGGCGATGCGCGAGGGATTCCGCCTTGCCTGGACGATACCCGACGATCTTCAGCCGGTCGGCGATGTTGTCGACACTGCCTTCCCCGGCCCCGCCGGAGACGTCCCGGTCCGCGTCTACACCCCTGAGGGCGAAGGCTCCTTCCCCGCCTTCGTCTGGTTCCACGGTGGCGGATGGACGATCGGCTCCCTCGACGAGAACGAGGTCGCCTGCCGCGCGGCCTGCGTCGGAGCCAACGCCGTCGTCGTCTCCGTCGACTACCGGCTCGCGCCGGAGAACCCCTTCCCCTCCGCCGCCGAGGACGCCTACGCCGCGCTGCTCTGGGTCCACGGCAACGCCGAGGGGCTCTCGGTCGACCCGTCGCGCATCGCCGTCGGCGGCGAGAGCGCGGGCGGCAACCTGGCCGCCGTCACCGCCCTCAAGGCCCGTGACCTCGGTGGGCCCGAGATCTCCCTGCAGGTGCTCATCTCGCCGGTGCTGGGGCACCCCGACGACGGGCGCGCATCGTACCGTGACTACTCGGAGGGGTACTTCCTCTCCAAAGACGGCATGGACTGGTTCTTCAGCCAGTACCCCCGTAACGCGAGCGACCTCGACGACCCCTACCTTCTGCCGCTGCGCTCGAAGGACCTGTCGAACCTCGCCCCCGCGCTGATCCTCGAAGCCGAGTACGACGTGCTCCGTGACGAGGGCGTCGAGTACGCCAAGGCGCTCGAAGACGCCGGCAACCAGGTCGAGCTCGTCATCTTCGACGGCATGATCCACGGCTTCTTCGGCCCCCTGGCCGTCGAGCTGGCCGAGGTCAGCGGTGTCAAGAACTGTGTCAACGAGGCACTGCGGTCCGCCTATGTGAAAGGCGCTCAATGAGCGGCGAAGTCCTCTCCCTGAAGGACGTCAGTATCAACCGAGGTGAGACCCCGATCGTCCACGGCGTCTCCCTCAACGTCGCGCCGGGTACGGTCACGGTGGTCCTGGGGGCCAACGGCGCCGGCAAGACCACTTTGATGGACGGCATCGCCGGGCTGGCTCCCGTGACCTCGGGAACGATCCAGCTCGCCGGAGCCCCGATCGAGAAGCTCCCCATCTACAAGCGCTCCCAGGCGGGCCTGGGGTACGTCGAGCAGGCTCGTACGGTCTTCCGCACGTTGACCGTCGAGCAGAACCTGCTCGTCTCCCGCGCCGGCAAGGGCGACATGGCGACGGTCTACGAGCTCTTCCCCGAGCTGAAGAAGCGTCGCACCCTCCAGGCTGGTCACCTGTCCGGCGGCGAGCAGCAGATGCTCGTGCTCGGACGCGCGTTGATCTCCGATCCCAAGATCGTACTCATCGACGAGATGTCGTTGGGTCTGGCGCCCGTGGTGGTCCGCCGCCTCATGCACGCGGTCAAGGATCTGGTCGGCCTGGGCATCGCGGTCCTGCTCATCGAGCAGTTCGCGAACCTGGCGCTGGAGATCGGCGCCAACGCCTACGTGCTTCGCAAGGGCCGCGTCGTGTTCGACGGCCTCTGCGACGAGATCAGGGGCGACTCCGAGCGCCTGCACGAGTTCTACTTCGGCGCCATGCCCACGGACGCCGCCGTCGAGGCAGGGGGCGAGAACAAATGAACATGATCGACAAGCGTTCGTGGGGGATCGCCGTGGCCGTCGCCGCGGCGGCCTGCGTGATCGTGCCCAACGTGCTCTCGGCGTACTGGGTCTATCTCGCGATCACCGCGGTCGTCAGCTCGGTGATCATGCAGAGTTACGGCGTGATCGTCGGCAGGGCCGGTGTCATGTCCCTGTGTCAGATGTCCTTCGCGGCGATCGGCGCGTGGGTCGTGCTCAGGCTGAACCTGGCCGACGCGCCCGGCGGCTTCATCGTCTGGCTGGTCATCGGCGGTCTGGCGGCCGTCCCCGTCGGTGTGGCGATCGGGCTTCCCGCCCTGCGCATCCGCGGCGTGAACCTCGCCGTCGTCACCTTCGGCTTCGCGGTCGCCGCGGACATCGTGCTCAACGCCAACCAGTTCCCCGGCACCACCGAGCTGAAGACCCTCCAGCGGCCCAGCCTGTTCGCCACCAACGGCGGCTACTTCGTCCTGGTCGTGATCGTCTTCATGGTGCTGGGCATCGGTCTGGCCATCTTCAACCGGACCAGGCTCGGCATGTCCTGGCTGGAGATCCGCTACTCGGAGCGGGCCGCCGCCGCGCACGGCATCTCGGTCGCGCGCAGCAAGCTCGCCGCGTTCGCCCTCAGCGCCTTCATCGCCGGCATCGGCGGCGGCCTGATGGCCGGCCAGCTCGGCCTCGTGGTCTCGAGCAACTTCGCCATGGGACAGTCGCTCGCGCTCTTCGCGGTGGCCATCCTCATCGGCCCGCACAACCCCGAGGGCGCCTTCATGGGCGGCATCTTCGGCGCGGTGATGGCGACGATCCTGGAGAAGCTCAGGCTGCCCCAGGACCTCGGCGGCATCCTGTTCGGCCTCACCGCGATCTTCGCCCTGCGCAGCGGCGTCAGCCAGACCGACTTCACCAGGGCCCGCAAGAGGGAGGCGGCCGCGCGCAAGATGCTCGAGAGCCTCCCGGACAAGCCGAAGGAGCAGGCCGTCGCCCCGGCGGGCGTCCCCCTGGTGCCGAAGCCCGCCCCGGCGAGCGACAAGCCCGGCCTCAGCGTCCGTGGCCTCACCGTCAAGTACGGAGAGGTCGTGGCGCTCGACAACATCGACCTCGTCGTCCCCTCCGGCGGCGTCGTCGGACTCATCGGCCCCAACGGCGCGGGCAAGTCCACCTTCATCGCCGCGGTCAGCGGCTTCCTCCACGGCTACGAGGGCACGGTCGAGCTGGAGGGCAGGTCGCTCGACAAGCTCACCCCGAGCGTCCGGGCCAGCAGCGGCCTGCGCCGCACCTTCCAGACCACGGTGATCGCCCCCGAGCTGACCCAGTACGAGTACCTGGCGATCGGCGCGAACCGGAAGCTGTCCAAGGAGGAGGCCGACGAGCTGCTCGACTTCTTCGACTGCCCGCCCGGCGACGTCCCGGTCTCCATCGTGGACGTCGGCACCCGTCGCCTGCTCGACGTGGCCGCCGCGATCGCCGCGAAGCCGAAGGTCGCGCTGCTGGACGAGCCCGCTGCGGGGCAGTCGGCTGCCGAGTCGCTCAAGCTTGGCCGTAGGCTCGCCGAGGTGCCCTCCCGTTTCGGTGTCTCCATCCTCCTCGTCGAACACGACATGGAGCTGGTCCGTGCGGCGTGCGCACAGGTGACCGTTCTCGACTTCGGACACGTCATCGCGTCCGGAAGCACCGAGGAAGTCCTCGACAACCCGGCTGTCATGGCTGCCTACCTCGGCACCGCTGACGTCCCCCTGGGTTGACCGTCCCCGTCCAACCGTCCCCTACCCCACCCCCACCCCCCCTCTTCCCCCAGCCCTAGGAAGTGCAGTAATGAAGCGTTCCCTCACCAGCGTCGTGGCGGTCGCCGCCCTGGCCGTGGCCAGCGCGGCCTGCTCCAGCGACGCGGGATCGGCCGACGGCCCCATCAAGATCGGCTCGATCAACGGCGTCACCGGTCTGTTCCAGACGCCGGAGGTTCCCCAGGCCGTCAAGGCCGTCTTCGACGAGGTCAACAAGAACGGCGGCATCAACGGCCGCCAGCTCGAGCTCGTCAGCAAGGACGACGCGATGAACCCGCAGCGGTCCACCGAGGCCGCCCTGGATCTCCTCGAGTCGGAGAAGGTCGTGGCGCTCGTCGGCTCCTCCAGCGCCGTCGACTGTGGTCTGAACCGCGCCACCTACACCAACGCCGGCATCATCTCCATGCCGGCCATCGGCGTCGACCCCGCCTGCTTCACCAGCCCGAACATCGCCCCGGTGAACCCGGGTCCGTTCAAGCTGATCACGGCGATGCTCTACTACGCCTCCGAGACCCTCAAGCGCGACAAGGTGTGCATGTACTACACCGTGCTGCCGGGCAGCGGCGGCGGCATCGACGCCGCCATCAAGGAGTGGACCGACCTCACCGGCAAGCAGCTCACCGTCAAGGACACCTCGGTCGGCCAGGGCGACCCCACCCCGTACCTGGTCAAGGCCAAGGCCGCGGGCTGCCAGGCGATCCTGTACAACGCCACCGTCGGCCCGTGGTTCACCCAGGCCAAGACGCAGGGCATGCAGGACGTCGACTTCATCGTGGCCGCCAACAGCTACACCGACGCCAACGCCCAGGCCATCCCGGACGGCCTGAACGTCTACGCGGGCACCGAGTGGCAGCCCTACACCGACGAGACCCTCCCCGGCAACGACCGCTGGGCGAAGGTCATCGACGAGAACAAGATCCAGAAGACCGCGTTCAGCCAGGGCGGCGTCATGGCGGCCGACCTGTTCGTCCAGGTGCTCAAGACCATCAAGGGTGACATCACCCGCGAGTCCGTCACCGAGGCCTTCAAGAACATGAAGCCGATCGACTACCCGATGGTCGGCACCCCGTGGATCTTCGGTCCCGGCGAGGCGCACAGCCCGATCCAGGGCAGCCGGTTCGTCAAGGTCGAGGCCGGCAAGTGGAAGGTTCTTCCCGAGGGCTTCATCGTCCCCGGCAAGAACTGATCTTTAAGGAGCCCCAGGAGGTGGGTGTCCGATGTTGAATTCCGTGGTCGCGGGCCTGACAAGCGGTGGCGTCTACGCCCTGCTCGGCCTGTGTGTCGTGCTGACCTACAGGCTTGTCGCCGTGGTCAACTTCGCCATGGCGGGCGTGGGCACGATGGGCGCCTTCATCATGGTGTCGTTGACGGACGCGGGGCTGCCCTGGCCGCTCGCGCTGGTCATCGGCGCCGCGGCGAGCGCCCTGCTGTCCGGCCTGATCGGCGCGGGGCTCGTCCGCTGGTTCGGCGAGCACGACGAGCGCACCAAGGCCGCCGTCACCGTGGCCCTCTTCGTGGCCATCGGGGCGATCGGCCTGCGCCTGTTCGGCAGCACGTCGACGGGGGCCAGGCGGTTCCCGACCGTGTTCGACGCACCCGCCTTCACCCTGGGCGACGTCGTGGTACCCCAGTCGGTGCTGGTCTCGCTCGCCTTCGCGGCGCTCATCACCGTGGGGGTCGGGCTGCTGCTGAGCCGGACGTCCGTGGGCCTGCGTCTGCAGGCCCTGTCGGAGCGTCCGGCCAGCGCCCAGGTCGTCGGCATCCCGGCGCCTCGGCTGGCCATCGCCGTCTGGGTCGCCATCGGAGCGATCAGCACGCTGGTGATCCTCCTGGTGGCGCCCCGCCTCGGCGGAGACTTCTCCACGCTGAGCGGGCTCGTCACCACGGCCCTGGCCGTGGCGATGGTCGGCTCCTTCAGGAGCCTGCCCCTGACGCTCGCGGGCGGCGTGCTCATGGGCCTCCTGGAGGGCTTCGCCGCGTCGCTGGACGAGATCCAGAAGTACCGGGGGGTCGTCCCCTTCCTCGTGATCCTGGTGCTGCTGTGGTGGCGCAGCCGTAACGAGGTCTGGGACACCGCTCACAGCAGATAGCGAATCGGAGATCATCGTATGTCAGTTCCAACATCCACGCGGGCCGCTGTCCTTCGGGCCCACGGGGAGCCGCTGGTCCTGGAGGAGCTTCCGCTCCCCGAGCAGTGCGAGCCCGGCGGTGCGATCGTCAAGGTCGACTGCGCCACGCTGTGCGCGACGGACGTGCACATCTGGAGCGGCGCCATGTCGTTCCCCGGCATGCTCCCGATGGTCCTCGGCCACGAGATGATCGGAACGGTCGTGGCCGTCGGGCCGGGCACCGTCGACGCCCTGGGACGCCCCGTCGAGGTCGGCGCCCGGATCGGCTGGTCGGAGTCCACCTGCGGCTACTGCTACGGCTGTACGGTGATCGGCAACCCCGTAGCCTGCTCCAACAGGGGCTACGGGTTCCTGCAGAGGTCGGACCGGTGGCCGCACTCGACCGCCGGTCTGGCCGAGTACGACTACGTCACGCCGACCGCCCAGAAGTACATCCTCCCCGAGGACGTCAAGGACACCTGGGCGGCCAGCGCGGGCTGCGCCGTCAAGACGGTCCTGCACGCCTTCGACCGCGCGGGAGGCGTCCGCCTCGGGGCGAACGTCCTCGTGCAGGGAGCCGGAGCGCTCGGCATCGTCGCCACCGCGATCGCCAGCGCCTCGGGTGCGGGCACGGTCATCACCGTGGGCGCGCCCGACTCCAGGCTCGAGCTGGCCAAGCGCTTCGGCGCGGACGTCACGATCGGCCTGGACGGCGACGCCGACAGCCGCCGCGCCACCGTCATGGAGGCCACCGGCGGCAAGGGCGCGGACCTCGTGCTGGACCTGGCGGGCGCGCCCGGCGTGGGCGCCGAGGCCGTCGACCTGGCCGCGTGGGGCGGCACGTTCGTCATCGTCGGCAGCACCGGTCCCCGCCCCGACCAGATCGCCCTGGGCACCATCATGGGCAAGGAGCTGAACGTGCTGGGGTCGCTCAACGGCGACATCGGCGACTACTACGACTCGATCGAGTTCCTGCGCTCGACCCAGACGCGTTTCCCCTGGGACGAGCTGTTCAGCGAGCCCGTCGGGCTCAGCGGGGCCTCGGCCGCGCTGGAGTCCATGTCGCGCCTTGAGCAGGTCAAGGCCGTCGTTCACCCGTGGCTTCCCTAACCGCCATTCACATATTCATCGAGGAGTTCGATGTCCACGCCTAAGAAGGTGGTTCCCCTCCGCAGGGTCGGGACCCACGGTCCCGACGTCTCGGTCCTGTCGCTGGGGTCCTGGCACACCTACGACCGGATGGCCTTCGAGGACGCGGTGGCCATGGTCCGCCACGCCGTGGACCTGGGCATCAACCTGTTCGACGTCGGCGTCTACGGTTTCCCCGGACACCCGCCGGTCTTCACCGACGTGCTGTTCTCGGCGATCGTGCGGGCGGCGGGGATCGCCAGGGACGAGTACCTGCTGTCGGCGAAGCTGTGGCTGGAGCCGTACCCGGAGATGTCGCTGCGCGAGCAGCTCGAGAAGGCGCTGTTCAGGGTCGGGACCGACAGGGCGGACATGGTCATCCTGGGTGACATCCGCCGTGACGACCTCGACCTGAACAGGCTCGCCGTCGACCTCGCGGAACTGGAGGTCGACGGGATCATCGGGTGCTGGGGCGTGAACAACTGGTCCGCCACCGCGATCAGGACGATCCGCGACCACGCCATCGCCGCGGGCTCGCCCGGGCCGCAGATCGCGCAGCTCAAGTACAGCCCGTGCCGCAGGTCGATCCCGGACGGCGCTCCGTTCGCGCAGGTGTTCGCCGAGGGCATCACCATGCAGGCCTCGGACGTCCTCGAAGGCGGCATCCTCGCGGGCAAGAAGGACCTGACCCGTGAGATCGGCCGTGACCCCGGTGGCATCCGCGAGCGGATCATCGAGGCGGCCGACGGCATCGGGGCGGTCGCGGCCGACCTGGGTGTGACGCCGGCCCAGCTGTGCGTCGCCTTCACCCTGACGCACCCCTCGGTCAGCACCGTGCTGTTCGGCGCGAGCCGGATGGAGCAGCTGGTCGACAACGTCGCCGCGCTCGAACTGCTCGACACCGTCGGCGCCGAGCGGCTGCGCGAACTCCTCGCCCCCTTCTGGGTCGACGCCGACGTGGTGAACCCGGAAGGCCCCTGAGCCGCCCTCCCGGCCGATGGGGTGAGCCATTCGGCCAGGGGCGGGCTCCGGAGGGCCTGTGACGACTCGTGGGGGGTCGTCGTGGGCCCTCCGGGCAAGGGCTCGCGGGCACGCTCGGCGCCCTGAGTGGGTCAGGGTCTCCAGCGGGTTCGAAGTCCCTTGAGCGGACCTCAGGCCCCTCTGAGCGGGTTTCGGAACTCCTTGGGCACGAAACCCGGTCTCGAAGCACGAAAGCCGCGACCGGTCCTTACGGGGCCGGTCGCGGCCTTTTGAGCCGCCCGTCTCGGCTCGCCTCCTCTCGCGGTGCGGCGCGGTGGGGCGGGACGAGACGGGCTTTCGTGTTTCAGGGGTCTGCGGCGTCGGTCCCGGAGGCTTCGGCGGCGGGGCCCTGGTCTCGCTTCCGGGCCCCGCCACCGGTCTCCCGGCCCGTGGGTCAGGAGTGGCTGATCATCACGTGCTTGATCCGCGTGTAGGCGTCGAAGCCGTACCGCGACAGGTCCTTGCCGGTTCCCGAGTGCTTGAAGCCGCCGTGCGGCAGCTCGGGGATGATCACCTGGTGGCAGTTGACCCAGACCGCGCCGAAGTCCAGGGCCGCGGTCAGCCGCATGGCGCGGCCCGTGTCACGGGTCCAGACGCTGGCGGCGAGGGCGTAGTCGACGCCGTTGGCCAGTTCGACGGCCTCCTGCTCGTCCGCGAAGGACTGGACGGTCACCACGGGGCCGAAGATCTCCTGCTGGACGACGTCGTCGTCCTGCCGCACCCCGGCGATCACGGTCGGGGCGAAGAAGTAGCCGGGCCGGTCGAGGCGTCGTCCTCCGGTGACCACGCGGGCGTGCTCGGGCAGTCCCTCGACGAAGGCGGCGACCCGCTCGGCCTGGGCGGCGTTGTTCGAGGGGCCGAGGTAGACGCCCTCCTCGTCGGGGGCGCCGACGGTCAGCGCCGCCGCGGCCTCGGCGAGCGCCGCGGTGAACTCCTCGTGGACGCTCTCCTCGACCAGCACGCGGGTGACGGCCGTGCAGTCCTGCCCGGTGTTGAAGAAGGCGGCCTCGGCGACCGAACGCGCGGTCGCGGCGACGTCGACGTCTCCGAAGACCACCGCGGGGGCCTTGCCGCCCAGTTCGAGGTGGACGTCCTTGAGGTCGTCCGCGGCCGACCTCATGACCTCCATGCCCGCGCGGGTCGAGCCGGTGATGGCCACCATCTCGACGCCGGGGTGCTCGACGAGCGCCCGCCCGCTGTCGCGGTCGCCGCAGACGACGTTGACGACTCCCGGCGGGAACACCCTCGCGCACAGCTCGCCCAGCAGCACGGTCGAGCCGGGGGTGCTGTCGGCGGGCTTGATGACCAGCGTGTTGCCCGCGGCCAGGGCCGGGCCGATCTTCCACGCGGCCATCATCAGGGGGTAGTTCCACGGGGTCACCTGGGCGACCACGCCGATCGGCTCCCGCCGTACGAACGAGGTGTGCCCCTCGGCGTACTCGGTCGCGCCGAGGCCCTCCAGGACCCGGGCCGCTCCGGCGAAGTAACGGACGGCGTCGACGGACCCGCCGACGTCGACGCGGCGGGTCGTGCCCCTCGGCTTGCCGGTGGCGCGGACCTCGGCGTCGGTCAGCGCCTCGGCGTTCTCCTCCATCAGGCGGGCGAGCTCGAGCAGCAGCTCCTGCCGCCTGGCGGGGGTGCTCCGCCGCCAGGACCCGGCGGCCTCGGTCGCCGCCGCGACCGCCGCGGCGACGTCCTCGGCGGACGAGCGCGGGGCGCGGCCGTAGACCTTCTCCGTGGCCGGGTCGACGAGGTCCATCCACTCGCCGGAGGCGGGGTCCCGGCTCTCCCCGCCGATCACGTTGCGCAGGGTGTCCATGGCGTCTCCTTAGCTGGTGAGGGACTCGACGCGGGCCATCACCCGACGGCAGAAGGCCGCGACGTCGTGCGGGTCGTCGGTGAACTGGGAGGGCTTGATGCAGAAGGTGTCGAAGCCCTGGGCCATCTGGTCGGGGATGGTCTCCAGCGCCCGGTCGAGGTCGGCGACCGAGTCGTTGTCGGGGAAGATCGCGCGGGTGCCGCCGATCATCTCCAGCTCCGAGATGTCCCGGCCTGCCTCGCGCATCGCGGAGGCGAGCAGGTCGAGCTCCTCGGGCTTCGGCCGGCCGAGCGGGTTGAAGCCGTGCCCGTAGCGGACGATGCGCCGCAGCAGGGGACCGTGCAGGGTCTGGCCGCCGAACCAGAGGGTCGGGCCGCCGGGACGGAAGGGCTTGGGCTCCAGGTAGACGTCCTTGAACGGGTAGTACTCGCCGTCGAAGGTCGCGGGGGACTCCTGCCAGAGCAGCTCCCAGGCGGCCAGGTGCTCGTCGAGCAGCTTGCCGCGCTTGTCGAACGGCACGCCGAGGGCGGCGTACTCGTCGCGGCTCCAGCTCACCGTGGGGAGCACCACCAGGCGGCCCTCGCTGAGCCGGTCCAGCGTGGCCATCTCCTTGGCCAGCAGCAGCGGGTGGCGCAGCGGGGCCAGGATCGCCCCGGCGACCAGCCGGATCCGGGTCGTCACCGCGGAGATCGCGCTGAGCAGTACGATCGAGTTGGGCCACGAGGTCGCAGGGTCCTGGTTGCCGGGCAGCGCGTACTCCCGGGGGTTGGGCATCACGCCCAGCGCGCCGGAGTCCGGGCCGAGCACGATGTGCTCGCTGAGCATGACCGAGTCGAACCCGGCGTCCTCGGCCTCGCGGGCCCAGCGAACGACAGAGGCCAGGTCGTCGCCCGGCGTCATCGTCCAGTTCTCGCTGAGGATCAGCAGCATCTTCGGGGTCGCCACAGCCGCGCCTCCGCCTGTCGTTCTGAAGATTTGGACCCAAACGATATGTCGCGGGGGTCGGCGTTGGCAAGGCTTGTACGCCGTGAGCTGCAAAACCGGCCATTGACGGAGGGTCATTTGGGTCCATACATTCATTCAAACGAACCTTGGAGGCCGACGATGTCCCACCCAGCGGACCTGATCCTGGTCAACGGCGACGTCCTGACCGTCGACGCCGATTTCTCCGTCGCGCGGGCGGTCGCCGTGCGGGACGGACGCATCCTCGCCGTCGGGGAGACCGCCGAGATCGAGGCGCTGGCCGGGCCGGACACCCGGGTGATCGACCTCGCGGGCCGTACGCTCCTTCCCGGCATCAACGACTCGCACCTGCACGGCGCGGCCTGGGGCCTCACCCGGCCGCCGTTCGCGCTCAGCGTCGGCTCCCCCGCCGTGGAGTCCATCGCCGACATCGTCGAGGTCGTACGGCAGGCCACGGAGACCACCCCCGCCGGGGAGTGGATCACCGGCCTCGGCTGGGACGTGGGCTACCTGCGGGAGGTCCTCGCCGACCCCGCCCGCCGCCCACACCGCGGCGACCTGGACGCCGTCTCCCCCGACCACCCCGTCGCGCTGACCGACTTCTCCGCCCACATGCTGTGGGTCAACTCCAAGGCCCTCGAGCTCGCCGGGATCACCCGCGACACCGTGGCGCCCGCCGGCGGAGTGATCGACGTCGGCGCGGACGGCGAGCCGACCGGCATCCTGAAGGAGGCCGCCCAGTCCCTGGTGCAGAGCCTGATCCCGCCGGCCACCGTGGAGCAGCGCAAGGAGGCCATCCGCTCGGCCGTCGCGGCCCTGCACGCCGAGGGCATCACCAGCTACACCGAGCCGGGCCTCGGCCCCGGCGGCACCCAGATCCTCGGCGGAGGCCTCAGCACCGAGTCGCTGGAGGCCTACGTCGAGCTGGCCCAGGCCGGAGAACTGGCCGCCAGGGTCAGGGTCCTGCTGCTTCCCGCCGCGATCGGCGGCTCCGCGGCCGACCTGGTCGCCGGTCTCGAGAACCTGGGCGTGCCCGAGGACGTGGACCAGGACCGGCTCGCGGTGATCGGCGTGAAGATCTTCGCCGACGGCGTCCCGCCGAACGAGACCGCCTGGATGCACGAGCCGTACGGCAGCGCCGGAGGATACGGCTCGCTGTGCGTGCACGGCGCGACCGCCGCCCTCCAGGAGGCCGAGCTGCGCGAGATGATCCGCCACGCGCACGCCGCCGGATACCAGCTCGGCGTGCACGTCACCGGAGACCGCGGCATCGACGCCGTCATCGAGGCCTTCGTCGCCGCCAACGAGGTGCACCCGCGCCCCGACGCCCGCCACTACCTGATCCACGGCGACTTCGTCTCGGCAGAGGGACTCGCCAAGCTCGCCGCACACGGCTACTCGGTGAACATGAACCCCGGCATCAAGTGGATGACCGCCGACATGATGGACGACATCCTCGGCAAGGCGCGTTCGGAGTACCAGTGGCCGGTCCGCTCCGCCGCCGAGGCGGGCGTGGCGGTCTGCTCCAGCTCCGACGCCCCGATCACCGAGCCCAACTGGCGTCAGGCCGTCGCCTCGATGATGCTGCGCGAGTCCAAGGCGACGGGCAAGGTCAGCGGACCCGAGCAGTGCGTGGACCTGGCGACCGCCCTGCGCGCCTACACGGTCAACCCGGCCCGCCAGGACTTCGCCGAGGCGTGGAAGGGCACCGTCGAGGCGGGCAAGGTCGCCGACCTGTGCGTCCTCGCCGGCGACCTGCGCGCCGCCGACCCGCACGACTTCGCGGCCATTCCGGTCGACCTCACCATCCTCGACGGCGAGGTCGTCTACGAGCGCGCGAGGTAATCGCGACGCCTTCGGCGGCGCGGGTCGTGTTTGTCGACGCCTGACGGCGTCGCGGGCCTGGGCGCGCCCAGGCCCGTCAGGGGGTGCCCGTGCGGTGCAGGCACAGCGTGGTGAGCAGGGTTTCGAGCACGGGTTCCTGACGGTGGACACGTGTGCGGGGAGGTGGTGCCCGGCCGAGGCGAGATCCGGCCGGGCACCGGGCGCCGGTGGCGGGGGACCGGCATGTGAGCGGTTCCCCTTCCCCGGTCTGCGGGAACCGCGTGGGTGTGCGGCCCAGGACCCCTCTTTTCCCGGAAGGTCGCGTTTCCCGGAAGGTCGCGACATTCATCCCGGCGGTGACAACCCTTGTTGCCGATTCGGCACTGGATCGCGGGAATCGTGCGCGGGTCGATGCTGTACTGTGCGACAGGGATGATCTAGAACTTCGCGCCCGCTCCTTCGATCCGAGCGTGGGGTCGCCTCCCGGTGCTGCCTGACCTGGAACAACGTGCTCGCCGTACTGGCCGAGGCGGGTATGGGTGTGAGGAACCTCGCCAGGATCATCACCCGCCTCTCCAACCGCGAACGCGACAGATCAACGGCAGCGCAAAACACATGACAGATGATTTGATCCTCTACGACCTCCTCGACGAGTACGACCTCGACAACGAGGATTTCGGCTTTCGTGCGGCTTGGTGCGAAGGCCTGACCACCGAGGAAGTCGCGCGTCGCCTTCGAGCTGACCCTGACACCGCCTACACGACCACCATCGACGAGTTGACGGGCGAAGAGGGGGACTCCGACTTCGACGAAGACGCGGTCCTCATCGGCCCAGCCGGGACCTGGACAATGATCCTGCAGCTCAACGGTCTGGACTGCACTCGATATTCGGCGCTTGAGGCACTGTCCGCAGGGGGCGGGCGAGCGGTTGGAATCGGATGGAGTGCCAATGGCGACGAGCGGCTGATCTACGCAGAAGACGGGCGCGTCCTGGTCTCAATGGACTTCACGTTTCCACAGGACCGCAGGGGGCCTGATCGTCAGGCGCTCGACCCGTACATGGAGGGGCTTGTCCTCGCATACGAAGACGGTGCCGATCCTGAGGACAGCATCGACGCCGCCTTGACTCTGATCGGCCGAATCACCGGACATCCCATCGACCGTGACTGGTTGGAGGCCGGCCACACGTTCTATGAGATTCCCCGGGACGAGTGGGCCTTCCAGTCGTAGGCGTGGGGCGTCGCGGTCCGTGCGGGCCACACCGCCGTCGGCTCGAATCCACCGGTGCGGCACTTCCGCCCTCGCTGAGGAAACGGTGTTCCGTCGCGAACCGGGCTCGTCCAGCAGGATGCGATACGGCTTGGCTCGCACACGGGCGGCGCTCTGGAAACACGTGATCATTTCCCCAGGTTTCCGTATCTCCGTACCGACAGCGGCAGGAAGACGGCGATGAGCAGCGCCGGCCACGCGATCGCCATGGGGATCGCGTTCTGGGCGATCCACGACTCGCCGCCGAAGCCGGGGGCGGCGAAGAGCTCGCGGGTCGCCGTGGCCGTGACCGACAGGGGGTTCCACTCGGCGATCGCGCCGAGCCACCCGGGCATGGAGGCGGGGTCGACGAAGACGCTGGACAGGAACCCGACGGGCCAGACCAGGATCTGCACGGCCGTCACCGACTCCGGTCCCCTGACGGCGAGGCCCGCGAAGATCCCGACCCACAGCAGCGCGAAGCGCAGCAGGAGCAGCAGGCCGAAGGCGGCGAGGGCGGAGGCGAGTCCGCCGTGCCAGCGCCAGCCCAGCAGCAGCCCGGTGACGACCATGACGGACAGGCCGACGACGGAGTTGAGCATGTCGGCGACGCAGCGTCCCGACACGACGGCCAGGGAGCTCATCGGCATCGAGCGGAACCTGTCGGTCACCCCCCTGGAGGCGTCCGTGGTCACCGCCATCATGGTGGTCTCCAGGCCGAAGAGCACGGTCATGGCGAACATCCCGGGCATCAGGAACTCGAAGTAGCCGCCCCCGCCGGGCACGTTGATCGCGCCGCCGAACAGGCCGCCGAACATCAGCGCGATCATGACGGGGAAGAACCAGCCGAGGGCGACCTCACCGGGGCGCAGCGCCCAGTGGCTCAGGTCGCGCCTGGTGATCGTCCAGGTGTCCGCCAGCGCCCAGCCGAGCGAGGACAGCGGGGAACCGGAGGGAAGCGGGTGGGCGGAGGTCGTCACGGGGTTCCCCTCTTCGTGCGCACGGCCTTCGTGCGGACGGCGGTGTCTCGAACGGCGGTGTCCGGGCCGGTGTCTCGAACGGCGGTGTCCGGGCCGGTGTCCGGTACGGCGGCGCGCCCGTCCCGAACGGCCCCGCCGTCTCCCGTGACGTGGTCGTCTCCGGTGAGTCTGAGGAAGACCTCGTCGAGCGTCGGGCGGCGCAGCGTGATGTCCTCCGGCTCGACCCCGGCGTCGTTCAGCGCGGCCACGAGCTCGACCAGGGCGCGGGTGCGCTCCGTGACGGGGACGCTGACCCTGTGGGCGGGACCGTCCGTGCGGGGCTCGCCCGAGGCGACCCCGGCGGCCAGGACCCTCGTGGTCTCCGCGTCCGCCGCCCCGGAGAGCACGATGTCGATCCAGTCGTCGCCGATCGACGCCTTGAGCTCGTCGGGAGTGCCCTCGGCGACGATCCTGCCCGCCCTGAGCATCGAGATCCGGTCGGCCAGCCGGTCGGCCTCCTCCAGGTACTGGGTGGTCAGCAGCACGGTCGTGCCGGACTCGGCCAGGTCGCGGATCGCCGTCCACACCTCCTGACGGGCTCCGGGGTCCAGTCCCGTCGTCGGCTCGTCGACCAGCAGCACGGGAGGGGCCACGATGAGGCTCGCGGCGAGGTCGAGCCTGCGGCGCATGCCGCCCGAGTACGTCCCGACGGGCCTCGCGGCGCTGCCGGAGAGGGAGAACCGTTCGAGCAACTCCTCGGCCCTGTTCCTGGCCGCCGAGGCGGACAGGTGGTTCAGCCGCCCGAACATCACGAGGTTCTGGCGGCCTGTCAGCACCTCGTCGACCGCGGCGTACTGCCCCACGAGGCCGATGTTGCGGCGGACCTGCCGCGCCTGCGTCCTGACGTCGAACCCGGCCACGCTCGCCCGCCCCGCGTCGGGTTCGAGCAGCGTGGACAGGATCCGCACCGCCGTGGTCTTGCCCGCCCCGTTCGGGCCGAGCAGCCCGCGGACCGAGCCCGCCCGCACCCGCAGGTCGAACCCGTTCAGGCCCGTCCCCTCCGGGGCCTTCGCGTAGCTCTTGCGCACGCCCTCCGCGCTGATCGCGATCTCGGTCTCTGTCATGTTCACGTCTTTCGCGCACACCTTCCCTGTCTCTGGACGCCCTGTGCCGTCCGGTCTCACGGTTGTCCCTCCGCTCGGGTCAGCTTTCCGTACGGCGTACCGTACACCGTACTGAACGACTATAGTGGGGTCAACGTCGAAGGTTTGGAGACTGTTCCCGTGAGCGGAAGAAAGGGTGCCGACGTCGATCCGGCGCGCAGCCTGGCCCTGTTGTGGGGGCCGCACGGCAGGCCTGGCAGATCCGGGCTGACCATCCGGTCGATCGTCGCCGCGGCCATCGAGATCGCCGACGCGGAGGGCATGGAGGCCGTCTCCATGCGCCAGGTCGCCGAGCGGCTGAGGGCCGGCACCATGTCGCTCTACACCCACGTGCCGGGCAAGACCGAGTTGGTCGACCTCATGGTCGACACGGCCTACGGGCAGCTCTACGACGACGTGGACGCGCCGTCCTCACAGCCGGGTGGCTGGCGGGAGGCGCTGGAGTTCGTCGCCGCGCGCAACTGGGAGCTCTACCTACGGCACCCCTGGCTGCTGCACGTCGTCGGCGCCCGTCCGGTCCTCGGCCCGAACGCCTCGCTCAAGTACGAGGCCGAACTGCGCACCCTGGAGGGCGTCGGGCTGTCCGACCTGGAGATGGACGCCGTCCTCACACTGGTCCTGACCCACGTCGAGGGCACCGCCAGGATCCGGCTGAACATGGTCCAGGCCCAGAGCGACACCGGGATGACCGACGCCGAGTGGTGGCTGGCCAGCGCGACCGTGCTCGACAAGGTCATGGACGCGTCCAGGTTCCCCGTCTCCACCCGCGTCGGTCAGGCGGCGGGCCGGGAGTACGAGTCGTACTCCGATCCGGAACGGGCCCTCGCCTTCGGACTCGGACGCATCGTCGACGGCGTCGCGGCCCTGATCTCCAGGAGGTCGGAGGCCTGATCGCCGGACGTGGGGAGGACGTCGAAGGGCGGAAAAGAGAACCGCTCCCGTCGATCCTGGGATCGCGGGAGCGGAGAAGGGGACGGGCGTCCGTGAAACGCCGCGAACCCGGTCAGGGTGTCTAGCGCTGGGGCGCGCGGATGCCGCGGAACTCCCAGTCGCCGCCGAAGGTGGTCGAGATGACCTCCTCGGACTCGGTGGGCTGGGCGCCGCAGTCGTCGCGGATCGGCGCGGGGCCGGTGACGATGTGGTTGGTCAGCGTGCCCAGGCCCTCGACCTCGACCTCGACCACGTCGCCGGGCTGGACCGGGCGGGAGTTGGCCGGGGTGCCCGACAGCAGCACGTCACCGGGGTAGAGGGTGATGGTGCGGGCGATGTCGGCGACGAGGTAGTGCATGTCCCACTCCATCTCGTCGGTGGAGCCGTCCTGGGCGACCTGGCCGTTGACCAGGGTGCGCAGCCGCTTGCCGCGGAAGTCCCAGTCGGTGACCAGGCCGGGGCCCAGCGGGCACAGGGTGTCCGAGCCCTTGACGCGCAGCATGGAGCCCGCGTCGGTGTCGCGGAAGTCGTGCAGGCCGTAGTCGTTGCCGATGGTGTAGCCGGCGATGTAGTCGCCCGCTTCCGCGGGGGAGATGTTGCGGGCGGTGCGGCCGATGACGATGGCGACCTCGCCCTCGTAGTTGAGGTACTTGCAGCGCTCGGGGCGGACGATGGCGCCCTTGTGGCCGTTGAGGGCGGAGGTGGGCTTGTGGAAGTAGGTGGGGGCGTCGGGGAGGGTGGTCATGAACTCCTCGACCCGGCTGCGGTGGTTGAGGTGCACCGCGACGATCTTCGAGGGGACCGACGGGGGCAGGTGCACGGCGTCCTCGACGCCGACCACGCGGCCGTCGGCGCTGACGAGCTCGTCGCCCTCGCGGCGCACCTGGGTGGCGGCGCCGTCGAGCAGGATCCTGCGGTACTCGGGCATCAACGGCCCCTTCCAGATGAGATGACAGAGGAGAACAACGAACGGGTACGGGTGGAGAGCGGCCGGACGGCGGCCGGGCGTCGTCCGACCCCGGGCTCCGGCGAGGACGTCGGAACCCGGGGTCGGGCGAACGCGGGCGAGGTCGTCACCTGACGATATCGAAACCGCAGGTCAGGACGAGTAGGGGTAGGGATAGGGATCGTCCGAGGAGTCGGTGCGGCGCGGCGCCGGGAACCCGCCGGCCGGCCGGTCGAACCACAGATGCACCTGCCCGGTGCCCACCGAGTTCTCGTACTCGCCGTACTGA
>NZ_BSEV01000046.1 GCF_027922005.1 Streptosporangium carneum
GCACCCTCACCGACCGCGCCGGCGGCCGTACGGCGATCGTCCTCATCTCAACGGAGTCCTGGGCCGAGTTCGGGTCCGACCCGAAGATCGCCAAGGCTGCCCAGGCGCTCCAGACCGCCGTGACCTGCACCATGTTCGGCAAGCCGGTGCCGCCCGCGGCTCACGTCGGCTGACCGGCGCGAGCCGCGGGCGCGGTGATGATCGCGGACACCAAGGCTTCGGCCTCGGCTCGCCCCGGACACGTCCGCTCGGGGCCGTCGTCGTGAGCTGTGATCAGCACTCGATGAAGATGCTCTTCCAGCCGACGGGCGACCTCTGCTCCGCGCCGTCGTCGGCGGGAAGCTTGAAGTGCATCGGACCCCGCGTGCCGGGCTGGTTGTACATGCGCCCGGCCTGGCCGTCGCCGTACCACTTGTAGGAGCCACCGAAGGGGATGTCGGACGGCCCGCACGCGTCGATGAGGACGGACCTGCCGGTGAAGCCCGGCCCTTCGTAGGCGATGTACTGCGAGGCGTAGGCGGCACCGGTGGTGACGGCCACGATCCCGGCGGTCAGGGCCGAGACGATGAGGATTCTCTTCACAGCGCTCCTTCGGATGACGGGGTTCCGCTCCGCGAGCCCGCCCGGTCCGGTGACGTGGAACCTCAGGGGACTCCGGAGGCGTCTTCCGTCCCGCAGGCCACGGAACGGAACTCATCATGTCCGGAGAGTGACGGCTCACCACTTACCGTAACGATAGACTGCCGTTACCCTGTGTAACCGATGGTCGCCGAGGGTGCGCCCTCTTCCCCGGGGCGCACGAGGCAGGGCGCGGCGGCGGACAGCCGGGGAAGGGCCGCCGCCGCGCCGGCTTCAGGACCGGTCTCAGGACTGACCGGAGGGCCGGGCCGGGTTCGACAGAGAGCCGGAGGACCTGGCCGAGTTCGGCAGCGGGTGGCAGGGAGGCAGGCTGTCCAGGATCTCGGCCTGACGGGTCAGCTTCTCGTCCAGACACTCGGGACAGGCCGCCTTGACCAGGGCCCTGATCCCCGCCCTCACCTCCCGCCCGTCCGGAAAGCTCCGGCGGAAGGCGCTCCAGACGCCGATGCCGCCGTCGTGGAAGACGAGCCAGCCGGGATGGGCCCGCTCCAGCTCACTTCGCCGCTGTCGTGGCGTGACGTCGGGAGGCGTCCGCCCACCACAGGCCGACGCCTCGGGAAGACGCGACCGCCCGGCACATGACCATGAGGCAGGGGTCACGCCGCCCTCCCCTGAACGGGGCCGACGAGAACAGACGGGGTGTTCCAGATGCCCTCGCCCCTGCCCGCGAGCCCGGACGGGACGGGCGGCCGGACGCCCCCGCCCCTCTCCACCTCGCGCATGCGGGCCTCCAGCCCCTCTGCGGTGTCGTCCTCGACGACCACCGGCTCGGCGGCGGGCCAGGCGGCGAGGGCGTAGAAACGGCGACGCCCCAGGCTGTACAGCACCGACCAGAGGACCGTGGAACGATCCAACCGCCCGGCCTCCTCCCGAGCCGGGCCGTCCCACAGCCGACGGTGCACCGCGCTGAGGGCCTGGCCGTACCGATGCCTCCCCGGCACGCGGGGCCGCCGCCCGATCACCGGTTCACCCGCCCGGCCGCCGCCGTCTCCTGCCGCTCGACCTCGGCCCGCAGCTCGTCGAGGGTGTCGGCGTCCACCGTGCGGAACGGCGGGACGTTGAGGGCCGCCCCCTGGGTCGCGTCGTCCGGGAAGGGCTCCCGCCTGCTGGCCCAGTAACGCCCCGCGTCGCTGACGATCACCCGCCAGCCCGGGATCGTCTGTCCTGCCGAGGTGGGTCTGACGTCGTCCATGGGTCGAACCTCCATCCGATCAGGGCCCCGTCCGGCCGTCACCGGCGACGGGTGAATCCGCCTCACAGGGCGGGCGAGAGGGATCTGACACGCGCCGTACGGCCCGACCGGTCGCCGCGTCGGCGGAGCGGCCCTCGCCGCACTCGGGTTGTGCGCGTTCGCGCGGAGGCCGCCGGGCACAGGACGTCGCCCTTCGTGCCTCCGAGGCGGCCTGGTGGCGGCAGGCCGCACCCCGGGCCGTGGAAACGGCCTGGAGGCCCTGCCGGGCAGCGGCTGCCGTACGGCGCGCACGAGCGGAGACGGCTCGGGATCGATGGGGACGGACGGGCAGGCCTCAAGAGCGACGGGGACAGATGGCCAGGTCTCGGGAGCGGGCGCGGGCGGCTCGGGCCGACGCTGGGCGGGAACCAGCGGAATAACCTCGCCGGGAGCCACGTCCACGGACCGCTCGGCATCGGGCAGGACACGCGGCTCACCGAGACGACGAGCCCGAAGGCGCAGCTCCATCAGCGCGCCGGACGGCTGGACGTAGTCGTGGTCGGAGGGCCGTCCGGGACAGCCGTGCGCGTACGGCGCGTGCCCGCAGACGGCACACCCCATCGGCATCGGCAGGACGTCGGCGAAGCAGCCGCAGCCGCTTCCCTTCTCCGTGGTTCGATCCAGGACCGCGACACTAGGGTTGGTCATTGGTCAGGAGGCCTTTCCTGATCAAGGGCCTGTCCGACGGTCGCAACGTCGGGCAGGCCCGCCGTTTGTTTATGGGATCAATACGAAATGAAGCGGCAGACCTGCTCCACAGCCATGCGTAATGGCTTCGGCCTGACGGCGCGCCAAGGACGAACGTGTAGCGCCACGTGATGTGGCCTCCATCGCATTCATGATCGACACCTCTGCCGTCGTGACCTTGCTCCGACGGTAGGGCGCTTCGAAGGCCGCGACCCGAACTGTCAGTTCGGGTAACCAGTGGTTCGGGAAGTCAGAGAAGTCCCAGACGCTCTGTGAGCATGTCGACCTGCCGCCGATATGTGGGCCGTACACGACGACGAAGACGGATGACCATGTCCTGCGCGAGCGGGCTGCGGGCCAGGTCCTCGGGCGCCGATTGGAGCAGATCGAGCAGGTGAACCAGTACGGCGGCGTCCTCACGCCGTAGGTCGCAGCAGCGGGCCACCTCAAGCAGGAAGGTGAAGCGGCGTTCCAGTGACGGGAGACAGCTCGTGTCGATCTGGTCCGCCACCCGCAACGCTTCGGTGGTCTCTCCCGCTTCCATCTCGATGCTCACACCATGTAACTCGACGTTGGTCAGCCCGAACACGGTCCACATGGAGTTGCCTTCACCGACCTGCCGAGCCCGGGGGACGGCCTTGTCCTGGAGGCGTTGTCGTGCGTTCCACCACCTCTTCCGGCGTGCGTCGGCCACAACCGCTACGAGTTCGAGCGCCCCGGCCAGCGCCACAGCCTCACCCTCCTGCGAGGTGGCCAGTTGCTCGACGCCAAGTCGTGCGACCTGTTCGGCACCTTCATGCTCCCCGTCCGCAAGGAGAACATGGCCAAGGTTCCACTGCGCCGCTGCGATGCGGATGGGGTCGTCCGCGTCCTCTGCGGCACGCAGACCACGGTCAGCCACCATGAGAGAGAGGTCGACTCGATCAGCTCGACGACAGTAGGACCGGAGCAAGAAGTAAAGATCTGCCGCCGTACGAAGAACATCTCGCCGAGAGTCAGAGTCCGTGCCCGTCCGGTGGACACGCACGGCGTGCTCGGTGTCAGCGACCAGGGGTGGCAACACGGTTGCCGCATCGGTGAATCGTGTGGGGCTGGTCTGCCACATGCGCCACGCGGATTCCACCTGCTCCCGCAGCGCAGTGGACGAGAGCGGCGGAGAACTCCTCGGGGGGCCATATCCCATCAGCGCACGAGTGACGTCCTGGGCGACACCGCCGTTCTTTCCAGAAGGCTCGCCAGGTGTCTCGTCGAGTAGCGCCGATGTCGGGACCCCGAGTTCGGCAGCAAGAGCTCGCAGCACCGGAAGCGATGGTGTCTTCAGGCCGCGCTCGATCTGCGAGAGATATTCCTCGGTTATGCCACACAATCCAGCCACAGCGGCTTGCTTGCGCTGCTTTTTCTCTCGCCAGTAACGGATACGCTCCCCAATAGGGAGGGTTACCGCCATCCCGCCCCCTTCCCGACTGATGTGTTGAGCGTAGACCGATCAAGAGATCAAGGTGGTCAGTTCGGGATGACAGTGTGACAATGTGGAACGGCACTGCCAACGGAGGTGACGATGACGGTATTCAGGGTCGTTCTGTGGGACATTGACCACACACTCGTAGATATGAGGGGAATCGGCCGCGAACTTTCCGCCCAAGCATTCGAGCGAGTGACCGGAATACCGATGCGTCAGCAGGCCAGAATCGACGGCCTCACGGAGGCTGTCATCTTCCGTGAGACAGCCAGGCTCCACGGCCTGGCCACCGACCGGGACGACTTCGAGCGGTTCGCCGACGCTCTGGCCGAAGCACACATCATGCGGTCCGCCGATTTACGAGAACAAGGACATGCCCTTCCCGGAGCGTCTGCCGCCCTGAACGCCCTGGCCGAAGTTCCCGGTGTCACGCAAACCGTCGTGACGGGAAACGTTCGCATGGTGGCGGAGATCAAACTGCAGTCATTCGGGCTTGACCGTGATATCGCCTGGGAGATCGGAGCCTTCGGCGAGGACGACGACGTTCGCGCCGAGCTGGTACGGATCGCGCTGAAACGAGCCGCCGTCTTCGGTGAGGCTACGGAATCCACGAATGCCGTACTCATCGGGGATACGCCCGCCGACGTCGAGGCAGCCCTTCGGAACGGCATACCCGTCGTCGCAGTGGCAACGGGCCGGAGCACCGCCGACGACCTACGCGAGGCCGGGGCGACATGGGTCCTGCCCGACCTACGGGACACCGCTCTGTTGACAGCGATCGTGAACAATCAAGGTCAACTCCAGTAGAGAAAAACCTTGCCGCTCGGGAGTGGCGACACAGAAAATCGATGTCGTATCCCCGATGCCCAACACTTGCTCGATGCCGCACGCCGAAGCACTCTCCGCCCGAAAAGTACGCATATGGGGCTACAGCCAGACGCAGGAGAGAACACTCAACTTTTCCATGTCCACCCTAGATCCCATCGCCCCGAACCCGTAAACGACTTCCTTCATCAAAACGTCAAAAAGACGCTTGTCGGCGAGACGGCAAATACAACCAGCGCACATCCGCGAGAATTGGCTGTTTTGTCAACCTATTGGGAAATCCGGTTAACGATTGGGGAGCGCGAGGGGCCAGAAGGCCTCTCACCTGGGGTTCGGGGCGAAAGCCCCGAGGAGACACAGCCCGAGCGTGATCCGCGCGAAGCGCGAAGGAAGGGCAGGGCCCCCGCACTGGCGCGGGCCCTTTCCATCCTGGGTGACGGCCCTCTTCGACTTCACTCCATGCTGCTTGTGTCCGCCGCCGCAGTACGGCCACGGCGCATCAGCAGGTGGCCGCGGCGGAATCGTTCGTCCTCCAAAGGCTCGCGCAGCATCCGCGCCACCTCGACGAACCCTTCCTTGCGAGCCAGGTCGGCCACGTCGTCGATCGGCCACCGGTAGGCCGGTGTGACCTTGTGGTCGAACTGCAGCACCGGACCGCCCTCGGACTCGAAGAAACCGAGCAGGAGGTAACCCCCCGGGGCCAGCACCCGGCGGAACTCGGCGAAGTACGGCGGCAGCTCCGGTGGTGGGATGTGGATGACTGAGTACCAGGAGAGCAGACCGCCCAGCTCGCCGTCGGCCATGTCGAAGGCGCCCATCGAACCGACCTCGAAACGCAGGTCAGGATGGTCTTTGCGGGCGATGTCGATCAGTGCGGGAGACAGGTCGACGCCGAAGGCGTCCAGTCCGAGGTCACGCAGGTGTGCCGTCATGTATCCGGGACCGCAGCCGGCCTCGACGACGGGCCGGGGTCCGGCGGCCCGTACGAGTTCGGCGAACACGGCGACCATCGCGCGATCCAGTGGCAGGCGGTCGAGCGAGTCTCGGACGAAGTCGGCGTAGAGGTCGGCGACGGCGTCATAGGCGTCCGCCGTCGCGGTCAGATAGGGGGAGGAGGGTTCGGCCACGGCGGACGACTGTAGTCCATCGGTCGGCGGAAGTCGTCGATCACCGACCGGCTGGCGCGTCCGTTCCGTTGTGGACGACGGGGTGACAGAGGTGTCCTGCATCGCACACGGAACCGACTCGTTGAGGCCGGTCTCAGGAACCGGGACGTCAAACAGCCTGGTTCAAGGTTCGATCGCTTCGAGCAGGTCGCCCATGGTGGACGAGGGATTGTCGTTGGGAAACACGGTCTGGTGCTGTGCGTGGCGCTTGGCCAGCGAGGCCGCGCGCTCCGATGCCGCGTGTCGTCGCCGCATGTACTGGCCGGCGTCGATTCGCTTCCCTGAACGTCCGTCAAGCTTGCGACTCTTGCGTTCGGCCTCGCTGGTGTTCACGAAGGCCGTCTGGTCTTCGAAGTGAAGGATCAGCCACAGCTCGAAGCAGGGATTCGAGACGGCCAGGCGAATCCCATGGTCGTTCGCCAGCCGAATGGCCTCCTTGAGGTTCGGATGGTTCTTGGGCCATTCGACGTCGAACACACACCAGCACTCGTCGACCTCGTCGTCCCGGTTTCGCTCGATCGCCCGCTTCACCAGAACCATCGGCACCCCCTGATCGGGGTCGATCTCGATGTTGATCGACGTGTTGGCGCGCACTTCCGGGAGCCGTCTCAACCCGTTTACGTAGTCGGGCTCAGAGGCTTCGCCCTCGCAGAAAACGACGACCGTCTTGCGTTCCGGGCGGTTGGCGGTCCTCCGTCTGAGGTCCTTCGCCTTGGTTCTCCGTGGTGTCATCCGGGTCAGCCGATGAGCCCGAGAGCGCGAAGGATTTCGGTACGGTCGACGTCCGGCAGCGCGCCGAACCGGCCGTGCAGGTATGCCTTCTCCAGGTTCTGGGACTTTCTCACCCGTTCACCGGCGAACTCGGCCAGCGCACCCAGCCGAGTCGCGCCGTCCTCGGCCTTCTCGGTCAACCAGACCTCGTCCCGGTTGAGGTGGTTGAGCAGACTCGTGTCATGGGAGGTGAAGATCAGCTGTGCGCCTTCCGGGTTCGTCACCGGGTCGTGGAACAGCCGGATGAGTTGCATGGACAACGTCGGGTGCAGGCTCGCGTCCAGCTCGTCGAACAGCAGGAGCGACCCGGACCTGAGCGCGGACAGGACTGGTCCGATGAGCTGGAACCAGGTGCGTGTGCCCTCCGACTCCGCCGCGAAGTCGAGGGGCACCCTTTCCTCAGCCGCCCGGTGGACAAGACGCACTCTGCGCTGCGCGCGCCCGCGTGACGCCCCTGCGCCGCCTTCCGGATAGAGGGGCTCGTGGTCGTCGATCACCACGTCGTCGATGCCGAGGTCGGCCAGGCGCAGCAGGGCCAGCGCCTGTGTTCGGTTGGCCTGGGAAAGGCTCTCCAGCTCCTCGAGTCCCGGCAACGACAGCTGGTTGCGGTCGGAGAGATCCTCGAACCAGCGAACCGTCGAATGCGTCGGCCCGTAATACGTCGGACGCCGGTTACGAGACTTCAACCCGAGCGTCTGGGCGTCGAGCAGGTCGCGGGCGAAGTCGGAGACGAGAGGCTCCTCGAACCGCCGGGCGATCGACAGCGCGAGCGTGCGAGCCGTCAGCAGCTCACGGGTGCCGGACAGGTTGCCGAGTCCGCGTTGCAGCTTGAGCTCGTCACCCTCGCGTTCGAAGATTCGCCGGCGTTTCTTCTCGGGATAGTGGAACAGGGCTTCGTAACGAACCGCCTGCCGGTCGAGTTCGACGACGTACTCGAACCGCACGCCCGATATGACGGACTCGACGGTGAACTCAGAAGGCCGGTTCTCACCGTCCGCGAACGCGAACGGCTCAACCGGGATCTCGTCGTCCCAGAAGCGCAGCGACTCCCGGACGGCGGTTCGCAGCCAGGTCAGCGCGGCGATGACGTTCGACTTGCCGGAGGCGTTCGGGCCGAAGACGGCCGCGACCGGCAGCAGGCTCTCTCCCAGGTTGGGCACCGGGCGCGCCTCGACCCGGTCCCGGTCGACGGCGACCATCGACAACTCGACGGGGTCGAGCACCGAGCGGAAGTTCGCCACCTCGAAGCGGATCAGCACAGCACCTCCCTTCCCGCACCCACGGAGTCATCGTAGCCACGATTCCGTCAACAACCTGCGAAAAACAGCCTCTGGCCGCATGTGTTCCGTGGACTGACCCCGGCCTCCGGAGGTTCCGGCCGACCCGCCCGGGATGGCGGGCGGGATCAGGCGGCGGCGGTGAGACCTTCGGCGACCTTCCTCAGTTCGCGGGCGATTGCGTCGGCGTCGTCGAACTCCTTGGCGTAGACCGGGCTGAACATCACCTCCGCCCACCGTTGCCCGCCCATGTCCACGAAGACGGTCGGCGTGCCGTCGCCGCCGTCCTCGCCGACCCCCTGCCTGATCAGGTAGCCGGCCCGGCCGCCCAGGGTCACCTCCTCACCCTCGCGCACCTCGCGGTGCATCCGTAGGCGTTCCTCGACCTCCTGGACGGCCTGCCCCTCGTAGACGTAGATCTGGACGCAGTAGAAGCCGTTCTTGTCGCCGTCGTAGTTCCACGAGGTCGTGTACCTGTCGCCGAAGTCCAGGGACCAGTGGGACCACTGCAGACCCTCGGGCAGGTATCCCACCCTGACGTGCCCGAAGGCCCTTCCGTCGCCCAGGTCGCCGAGGTCGGGCGTCGCGGTCGGGTCGGGCTCGGGGGTGTCGTCGATGGCGGGGGGTTCCGGTGCGGCCGAGGCGGCGTCCGGCTGCGACGTCACGGAGGTCGCGACCATCCCGCCGGTCTCGCCCCCCCGTACGGCCGTCGAGTCCTGGCCGAGGACCAGGTAAGCGGGGACCACGGCCGCCGCGACGGTCGCCGCGGCGGCCAGGGCGGTGAGCCTGACCCGCTTCGTCTTCCGCCGCGAGGACCGGAGAACCCGGTCCGCCAGGTCGGGCGCGGCGTGCAGCCGCTCGGTCTCGTCCGCCATGATCTGGCGAAGGCCGTCCTCAAGCGTGGACATTGCTGATCACTCCTTTCACTGATTCCTCGCCGATCACCAGGCGGAGCTTGGCGATCGCCTTCGACGCCTGGCTCTTCACCGTCCCTGCCGAGCAGCCGAGGATCTCCGCGGTCTGCGTCTCGCTGAGGTCCTCCCAGTACCGCAGGACGACCACCGCGCGCTGCCGGGGAGGCAGTGCGCGCAGGGTGTCCATGAGCACGTGGCGCAGGTCGACGTCGGCCTGCCGCGCCGACGACTCGGGAGGGGTGTGCGTCGGGATGATCCGCAGGATCGCCCGACGCCGGGCACGGCTGATGGCGGTGTTGACGATGACGCGGCGGACGTACGGCTCGGGGTTGTCGCGCCGCACCCGGTCCCAGTTCCGGTACGTGCGCTCCAGCGCCGTCTGCAGCAGGTCCTCCGCCTCCCCCTCGTCTCCGCACGCGAGGTAGGCGACCCGCAGCAGGCTCGTGCCGCGCGCGGCCACGAACGCGACGAACTCGTCGTCCTCGGTGCCGCTCACGCCTGTTCATCCAATTCCATGACCCCTAATACGCCTGGGCCGCGCCGGGCGTTGCCCACGTTCTTCGGTCGCCGGGAAAACAGCGGACCCGCGAACGCGAGATCCGCTCGCTGATCGAACCAGGGAGCGCTCGCGGGCAACCTCCCGGGCGGCCCAGGCGTATTGGGGGTCATGAAACCGGACGCCCAGAGGAAGCAGATGACATTCGTGACCGCGCCGATCCGGTCGCTGACCGCGATCGGGATCGGCCTGACCGCTGTGGCCGCCGTCGCCCTGACGGGCCCGCCGGGCCTCCCGCAGGGCCCGCCGAGCTCCCCGGACCTGCGGCTCGCAGCCGCCGCCCGGTCGGTGGCGGCCCCGGCCGAGGGGGCCTACTGGCACACGAGGACGCTGTGGAGGACCACCCATCCCCGGCAGCTCGGGAGCGGCTCGAACCGCTACTGGGTGGAGGAGCAGCGGCTCGCCGAGACGTGGACCTCGCCTGACGGCAGGACCTGGTCCGGCTTCCGGAGGCTGGGGACGCGTCCGAAGAGCGCCGCGGACGAGAAGGCGTGGCGGCGCGACGGCTCCCCGGCCACGTGGAACCGTACGGCGGACGGCAGGACCGTCTCCCTGTCCACCGCGCCCGAGAAGGGCAGGGTCGTCGCCGTGAAGGAGCAGGTCGCGTTCCTCCTGGCCGAGCAGAAGCTGTCGTACGAGGAGCTCCAGAGGCTGCCCGCGGACCCCGCCGGGCTGAAGGCCTGGATCACGAAGGCCACGCGGGTCGCGAAGGTCCCCGACGACGCCGTCGACGGCTACGTGGCCGGGGCGCTGGCCTCGCTGCTGCACGAGGTTCCGGTGCCGAAGGAGGTCCGCGCCGCGGCGTACGAGGCGCTGCTGACGGTTCCCGGCGTCCGGCCCCTGGGGAGGATCAAGGACTCCCGGGGACGGCCCGGAGACGGCCTGTTCCTCGACCGGCAGCGAAAGGACTCCGTCGCGGTCACGACCCGGCTGGTCGTCGACGCCGACACGCGGCTGCTGCTGGAGGAGAGCCTGAAGACCACGATCGACGGCAGGCCGTTCCCGAACAAGACCTGGACCACGACCACGCTCCACGTCGGCTGGACCGACGACGAACCGACGATTCCCACCCTCCCCTAGCCGCCGGTCAGCGCTCTCCCATCAGGGGCATGCGCGATCCTGGGGCCGGGGGACCTCAGGATCGCGTTTTGGGACGAGCGCACCGCCGAACCGGTGACCGCCCTCTCGTTCCCCGTGACGCACCCCGAAAGTCCCGGCCAGGAGCGTTGCCCCGGGCGAGGGGGAGGGACCCGCCGGGGCCGCTCGCCCCGATCACGATCGATCATGACGACCGCGGTCATCGCGGGCGGCTGTCCGCCGACGTCCGGGTGACGCGGGCGGCGCCCGCCGCGAGGACCTCCCTGGCGATGGCGTCCCGCTGTGCCGCCTCCCTCTCCATGGCCTCCTGCTCGGCCGCCACACGGGCGTCGTACGCCGAGCGCGCGTAGGCGATCTCCCGCTGGTGCTCCTCGGTCCAGGTGACCAGCGCGCGGATGGTGTGGTGCAGGGTCGCGCCCAGGGGCGTGAGCTCGTAGTCCACCCGCGGCGGCACGGACGGATGCACGGTGCGGCTCACCAGGCCGTCACGCTCCAGGTGGCGCAGGGTGCGGGCGAGCATCCGCTGGCTGATGCCGTCGATCCTGCGGCGCAGCTCGGTGAAGCGCAGGCTCTGCTGGTCGAGCAGGGCGATCACCAGCAGGGACCACTTGTCGGCGATCCGGTCGAGGATCTGCCGGACCTCGCAGTCCTGCCGCGTGTCCCACTGGAGGACGTCGTAGAGGTCGGCGGTATCCCCGCAGTAACCGGGGGACTTCGAAGTTCCGTCTTCCATGCCTCCCGATGGTGTCTGAGGATGCTGCTGGTTACAAGAGGGAACCGGCCGTCATGGGGAGAACCATGACGGGCTCTGCCTTTCCGAGAGGAATCTCCCCATGTCCACATCGAGCGCCCGCATGGACGGACGCGCCTGGAGTCTGCTGTTCGTGCTGTGCGGAGCGATCTTCCTGGAGGGGATCGACGTGGCGATGCTGAACGTGGCGCTGCCGTCGATCCGGGCCGACCTGGGCCTGTCGACCGGGATGCTCAGCGGTGTGGTCAGCGCCTACGTGCTCGGCTACGGCGGGTTCATGTTGCTGGGCGGCAGGGCGGCCGACCTGCTGGGCCGCCGCAGGATGTTCCTGTCGTGGCTGACCGTCTTCCTGGTCTTCTCCGGTCTGGGCGGGTTCGCCACCGAGGGGTGGACACTGCTGGTCGCCCGGTTCGTCACCGGGGTCGCGGCCGCGTTCATGGCCCCGGCCGGGCTGTCGCTCATCACCTCCGCCTTCCCCGAGGGCCCGCAGCGCACCAGGGCGCTGGGCTTCTACGCGGGAACGGCCGCGGGCGGCTTCTCCCTCGGCCTGGTCGCCGGTGGCCTGCTGGCCTCGTTCGGCTGGCGGTGGGTGTTCTTCGCCCCGGTCATCCTGTCCGCGGTGATCCTGCTGGCGGCCGTACCCCTCATCAGGGAGCCGGTCGCCCCGCGACGCCCGGCGGGGGGCTTCGACCTGGCGGGCGCGCTCAGCGTCACCGGCGCGATGCTGCTGCTGGTGTACGGGGTGATCCGCTTGGAGCGTCCCGAAGGCGGCTGGGGCGGCACGGCGGTGACGTTCGCCGCGGGTCTGGCGCTGCTGGCCGTCTTCGTCGTGATCGAGCGGCGCTCGGCCAGTCCGCTGGTACGGCTGGGCATCCTGCGCTCGGGCCCCCTCGCGCGCGCCAATCTGGGGGCGCTGCTGTTCGTCGGCTCCTTCGCGGGCTTCCAGTTCCTGGTCACCCTGTATCTACAGGAGTTGCGCGGCTGGAGCACGCTGCAGACGGGTCTGGCCATGCTGGTGGTCGGCATGGACACGGTTCTCGCCCCGACCCTGACGCCACGGCTGGTGAACCGGTTCGGCAACGTCCGGGTGCTGTTCGGAGGGGTGCTCCTGGCGACCCTGGCCTACGCGCTGTTCCTGCCCGTCGGGCTGGACTGGGCCTACACCGCCATGCTGCCGACCATGGTCCTGCTGGGCCTGGCCTTCTCCCTGGCCTACGGCCCGTTGACCATGGCCGCCGTCGAGGGCGTCGACGAACACGAGCACGGCCTGGCCGGCGGCCTGCTGTACACCGCGATCCAGTTCGGCACGGCCCTCGGCCTGTCGGCGATGACCGCCGTCAACGTCGCGGCGCTCGGCGACGGCGACTCGCCGGAGGCGAAGCTGGAGGCGCTGCGGACCGCTCTCGTCGTCCCGGTCGTCGCCGGAGTCCTCGGCGCGGTCGTCATCGCCTTCGGCCTGCGCGCCGGCAAAACGGCGAGGACCCCTGAACCTGTCCCCGCCGAGACCTCCGCCTGACCACGATCGGAGAGAACAGATGGCCACGGAAGCGACGTCCTTCGCCGCGATCCAGGACGAGTTCAACGCCTACATCGGCGACATCGTCTACGCCACCATGACCACCGTCGACAAAAGGGGCCGTCCCCGGGCGCGAGTGCTGATCCCCGTCTGGGAGATCGTCGAAGGGCGCCCCGTCGGCTGGCTGGCCACCTACAGGACCCCTGTCAAGGCGGCCCACCTGGCGGGCAACCCACACGCCGCCTTCTCCTACTGGACCCCGCGGCAGAACGCCGTCAGCGTCGACACCGTCGCCGAGTGGACCGACGATCCGGAGATCAAGCGGCATGTGTGGGACCTCTACCTCAGGACCAGCCCTGCGGGAGCCGGATACGACCTGGGCCGTTTCTGGCGTGGAGGCCCCGCCGATCCCGAGCTTCACGTGCTGCGCCTGACTCCCTGGCGCGTCCAGGTCATCCGAGGCTCCGACCTGCGCGGCAGGATCTGGAAGGCCGAGGACGCCGCCTGACGTCCGAGGCGGCCCGGCGTGCCACCGGGCGCCCGCCGGGCATCCGCGGAGAAGCCGGGCGGCGCCCACTGGACGTCCGCGGGGGAAGCCGGGCGGCGCCCGCCGGACGTCCGCGGGGAAGCGGACGGCGCGTGCCGCCCGGCCGGTGACGTCGCTTCGGGGCGCGACCGCGAAAAAGCGGTTGCGCCCCGAAGTAGCGTGGCCGGTGTGGAAATCTTCGGTGAGGAGCATGTCGAGTCGTTCGTGCGCGACGGCTTCGTGAAGGTGACGATCGGCTCACGCGAGCAGGGCGAGGCGGCGCAGGCGCTGCTGTGGAGGCAGATCGGTCTGTCCCCGGACGAGCCCGAGGGCTGGCGCGAGCCGGTGGTGTGGGCCGCGGACATGACCGGGCAGGGGCCGTTCGGCGAGTTGGTCAGGTCTCCCGCGCTGGCGGCCGGACTGGACGCGCTGTGCGGGAAGGGCGGCTGGCAGCCGCGCGGCGCGGCGGGCAACATCCCGATCCGGTTCCCCCGGCGGCCACCGGCCGACGACCGCGGCTGGCACCTGGACGCCAACGCGCCCCAGCCCGACGGCAGTTGGGGGGTGACCGCCCGCTCGCACAGCCTCCTGGTGCTGATGCTGTTCTCCGAGGTCGGCGAGCTGGACGCGCCGACCAGGGTCAGGGCGGGCTCGCAGCGGGACAGCCTCGGGGCGCTGGACGATGGGGAGGTGTACCACTACGTGCGCGCGGGCGCACTGGTGGACGAGGCCAGCAAGGACCGCCCCGTGGCGCTGGCGACCGGCTCGCCGGGCGACGCCTACCTGGTGCATCCGCTGACCGTGCACGCCGCGCATGAGCACCTGGGCGACAGGCCCAGGTTCATGGCGCAGATGCCGTTCATGCTGACGGAGCCGCTGGACCCGGCAGCGGACACACCGCTGGGCAGAGCTCTCCGTTAGGCCGCGGGCGGGGCGGCGTGTTCGGCGCACAGGCACCCGACGCCCCGCTCGATCCACTCCTGACCGACCCACTCGGGATGCCGTTCGATCAGCGACGCCCGGACCTCGGCGACGATCTCGGCCTCGCCCATCGCGGAGTCACGCCGACGCCAGGTCTCCTCGCGCAGCTCACGCAGGTAGTCGCGGACGTCGGTGAGCACCTGCGGGCCGCCGAGGTCACCGTGACCGGGGACCACCACCCGGGGGCCGACGGCGGCCAGCCGGTCCATCACCGCCAGCCAGCGCACGCCGGAGACGTCCGTGTCGTACGGCGGAAACCAGGGGAAGATGGCGAACTGCCCGGTCTCGGCGAGATCCCCGGTGAACAGCACGTCGGCGTCCGGCACCTTGACCACCTGGTCGCCCTTCGTGTGACCCCGGCCGGTGGGCCGCAGCCGCACGATCCGGCCGCCGAGGTCCAGGTCGTACCCGTCGTCGTAGACCACGTCGGGGGTGGGCACCCGGACGCCGTCGAGGCGGCGGGCGACCGGCCCGCCGAAGCCCCGGAACATCTCCAGGTAGCCCGGCCCCTTCGTCTTCAGATCGTCCGCCTGGGCGCGGTTGACCAGGTATGTGGCCTGGCCGGCGAACACCTGCGCGCCGAAAGCGTGCTCGGGGTGGAAGTGCGTCGTGGTCAGGTACAACCGGCGGCCCTTCGCGACCTCAGACGCGAAGGCGAGGACCCGCTCGGCGTTGGCGGTGCCGATGCCCGTCTCGACGACCAGCACGGCCTGCGTGCCGCCGACGACGCCGATGTTGGGTACCAGCGTGACCCCGTGGTTCGGGATCACCAGCAGGTCGGAGGCGATCTCTTGGGCGTCGGCGACCCGCACGGCGGGGTCGGTCATCGGTTCGTCCGTCATGCCCCGATTTCACCGCCCGGACGCCGTGGCCGTCCAAGTCCGATTAGGTGGCGTCGATACCGTACGGGTATCTTCGCCGGTCATGGAGCTGCGCACGCTGCGCTATTTCGTGGCCGTCGCCGAGGAACTCCACTTCGGCCGGGCCGCCGCCCGGCTGCACATGAGCCAGCCGCCGCTGAGCCGGGCGATCAAGCGACTGGAGGCCGACGTCGGCGCCGTTCTGTTGCACCGCTCCGCCGCGGGCGTCACGCTCACCCCGGCGGGGGCGGCGCTGCTGGACGAGGCGCGCGCCCTGCTCGACCAGGCCGACCGGGTACGCGTGCGGGTGGCCGCGGCGGCCGGCGCCGCGACCATCACCGTCGGCATCCTGGGCGACAGTACCGACCGGGGCGCGACGCGGCTGGCCGCCGCGTACCGCCGGCGGCACCCGGGCGTCGAGGTCCGCGTCCGCGAGGCCGACCTGACCGATCCGACCTGCGGGCTGCGCGCCGGACTGGTCGACGTCGCCCTGACCCGCGGGCCGTTCGACGAGACCGGCCTGACGGTGCGCGAGCTGCGCGCCGACCCGGTGGGCGCGGTGCTGCGCGCCGACGATCCGCTGGCCCGCCGTGACCGCCTGGAGCTGGCCGACCTGGCCGACCGGCGCTGGTTCCAGTTCCCGGGCGGCACCGACCCGATCTGGCAGTCGTACTGGAACGGCGGCGAGCCTCGCGAGGGTCCGGTGGTGCGCGCCGTCCAGGAGTGCCTGCAGGCCGTGCTCTGGAACGGCACGGTCGGGATGACCCCGCTCGGGCACGCCCCGCCCGGGGAGCTGACCGTGGTACCGCTGATCGACATGGCGCCGAGCCGCGTGGTGGCGGCGTGGAACGAGGGTGACGCGAACCCGCTGATCCGGTCGTTCTTCCAGATCGCGACGGCCGCCTACCGCGACTGAGCGCCTCGCGGCGGCGAACGCGCCGCACGGCCTCACCCCCGGAGACCACCGCACGGCCTCACCCCGGAGACCACCGCACGGCCTCACCCCGGAGACCACCGCACGGGCTCACCCGCCGGGGACCAGGGAGATCTGACCGGTGATCGAACAGGCCGAGGGGCGTTCACGAAACGAGTCCGCCTGTCGTGGTCCTCGTCTCACAGACGGAGAGCGCTCTCTTCCTGATTTCTCGAAGGCGCCGAAACCAGGATTCCGTCCCCGTACGGAACACGCTTTTGGTGCGAGCGATATGAGAAACGCACTACCGGAACGCCGATCACTCCCGCGAACCGGTCTCGCCGCTCCTCTCAGCCTCGAAGGAGATGCCGCCGAGCTGCGGAAAAGCCCCCCGGTGAGACCAGCCTGTCGTTCCCGCCAGACGCCATTACGGGTTTTCCATAACCGCGACACAGCACTCTCTTATACCGCAAAACATAACGAATAGCAGACACACCAATTTATAGGCAGAAAAAGATTACCGAAAGGTGACAGATAAGGCGGAAAGGCACGGGCAGCAGTAGCCGCGCCAGGCCATCGCATCCCGCGGTGACCACCGGCACCACCGACCACAGCCGGGCTCAGCCCTCCCCGAAAGGACAACCCCTCATGCGCAAGATCACGCGTCTGGCCGCCGTCGCCGGTCTCTCCGCCGCTCTGGCCGGCGGAGCCCTCACCCAGGGCGCCTTCGCCCAGACCGGCGGCGGCAGCACCAGCCCGCACGCCTACACCTGCTCCAACTCCGGTGACGGCATCAACCACGTCGTCAGCTGCGTCGGCAAGATCACCGACAACGACGTCCTCAAGAACGTCACCGTCAACGTCAAGGACATCAACGTGCTGAGCGACAACCAGCTCAAGGACCTGGAGGTCGCCCTGGTCAACGTCGCCGACAACAAGGTCAACCTCCCCGTCCTCATCCAGAAGAACGAGCTGGTCACCACCACCGTCAACACCTACCTCAGCAAGTTCGGCATCGTCATCAACGTGCTCAAGGTCCTGGCCGTCATCTGACGTCTCCCGACGCACCTCCCGGCCCGGCACATCGGCTCCCCGTGACAACCGCAGCGTCACGGGCGCCCCGGAACGGGCGGCGAGGCGACAAGGCGGCGCCACCGGTTTCGCGGTGGCGCCGCCTTTCCCTTTTCACGGCCGCCTCCGGCGCCGGAGACCCGAGCGGACTCACCAGTCGTCGCGTCAGTCGTGTCTCCGGTGGCGGTCCAACCATCGATCGTGGAGGTCGTCCAGGTCCCTGAGGCGATCCCTCCTGTGGCACCTGACGCCCTCGGAGGACGCGCAGCAGTTGAGGGGGCCTCTGCGCCAGCAGCGTCGGCCGGGCGAGACGACCCCCTGCACGGAGGCCGTCGCCACCGTCTCCGCCGAGCCCGGGATCGGTCCCGTGACAGCCCCCGGAACCGACGCGGCTCCCGAGGTTCCGCCCGGCCAGAGTGTGACTCCGACGAGGATCGCCGCGGCGAGCAGCGGCGGTCGCTTGACGGTCATGGCGCCTCCTCCCGACGGGAACCCAACGCTTCCCCCGAGAACCACCGGAATTACAAACCAGTCAAACCACTCTTTCCCGATATCCGGCGCGGTGATTCACCGTCACCCGGAGGAGCCGACCGGCTTCCCCGAGGTCCTTCGAGCCGGCGTCAGGCGATGAGGGCGGAGCAGAGGCGGGGGACGGCCTGGCCGATCGGGTCGTGGATCACCTCGTCGGCCAGATGGTCGTACGGCGTCGGCTCGCCGTTGACGATGACCAGCCTGGCGCCCGACTCCGCCGCGATCAGCGCCAGGGACGCGGCGGGCTGCACCTGGAGCGAGGTGCCGACGGCGACGAACACCTCGCATCCCTCGGCCGCCTCGACCGCCCTGCCGAGGGTGACCGGGTCGAGGGACTGGCCGAACATCACGGTCGTGGTCTTCAGGATGCCGCCGCAGTCGTGGCAGGCGGGGTCGTCCTCCCCTGCCAGGATCCGGTCGATCGCCTCACGCGTGGTCGAGCCCGCGCCGCACGCGGTGCACACCGCGCCGAACATGTTGCCGTGCAGTTCGAGCACCCGGTCGGGCGGCGACCCGGCCCGTTGGTGCAGGCCGTCGACGTTCTGGGTGACGATCCAGGCGTCGGGGAGGGCGGCCAGCGCGCGGTGCGCCGCGTTCGGCTCGGCGTGCCAGGCGGGATTGTCACGGCGGAGCAGCCACGAGCGGCGCCTGATCTCGGGGTCGGCCATGTAGTAGTCGTAGGTGACGAGTTTCTCGTGGCCCGGGTCCTTGCGCCACAGACCGTTGGGGCCCCGGTAGTCAGGGATCCCCGACTCAGTGGAGATCCCCGCCCCCGTCAACACGGTCACCGTCATCACCCAATCGTAACCAGCCGGAAGAAGGCCGGAGCCGGGACTCAGCCGGGGAGCGTCTCACCCCCGATCGGAGCGAGGACCTCGCCGGTGTAGTAGGACGACAGACGCTCGGAGGCGAAGAAGACATAGGAGGGGGCGATCTCGTCCGGGTGGGCGGCCCGCCCCATGGGCGCCTGCGCGCCGAAGCTCTCGACCTTCTCCTCGGGCATGGTCGCGGGGATCAGCGGCGTCCAGACGGGCCCCGGGGCCACCGCGTTGACCCGGATTCGCCGCTCCATCAGGGTCTGCGCGAGCGAGTAGGTCAGGGCGTTGATCGCGCCCTTGGTCGCCGCGTAGTCGATCAGCGACTTGTTGCCGCGCAGCCCGTTGATCGAAGAGGTGTTGACGATGGCCGCGCCGTCGGGCATGTGCGGGAGCGCGGCCTTGGTGACGCGGAAGTAGCTGTGGATGTTGACCGCGAACGTGCGTTCCCACTGCTCGTCGGAGAGCTCCTCAAGGGAGTTCACCGGCGACTGCGTGGCGACGTTGTTGACCAGCACGTCGAGCCCGCCGAGCGCCGAGACGGCCGACTCGACCACCTCGCGGCAGTGCTCGGCCGAGGCGAGGTCGCCGGGCAGCAGCACGCAGCGGCGTCCCTCCTTCTCGACCAGGCCCCTGGTGTGCTCGGCGTCGCGGTGCTCCGACAGGTAGGCGATCGCGACGTCGGCCCCCTCCTTCGCGAAGGCCACCGCGACCGCCCGCCCGATGCCGGAGTCGCCTCCGGTGACCAGTGCGCGTCTGCCCGCCAGAAGGTCACGGCCGAGGTAGTCGCGCATCTCGTCGCGGGGGGCGGGGGTCATCTCCCCGCTCTCTCCGGGATACGGCTGGCTCTGCGGCGGCGGCGTGGCGTCGTGTTCCTGTGACATACGGTCCGCCTACCCCGCCGCTCGCGCGACACTCCCAGCTTCCGGCAAACACGCAGGCCGGACGGCTGTTCTCCCGTCGGGGAGTGATCCCGCGAAATCCGGTGAGGTACCCCGTGACGTGACAAGCGAGGGGGAACGCCATGGCAACCGTTGCCGAGCAGTTCGTCGAGGTGCTGCGGCAGGCCGGGGTCGAGCGGATCTACGGGGTGGTCGGCGACAGCCTGAACCCGGTGGTCGACGCGGTCCGCAGGACGAAGGGCGTCGAGTGGACGCAGGTGCGCAACGAGGAGGCAGGCGCGTTCGCCGCCTCGGCCGAGGCGCAGGTCACCGGGCGTCTGGCGGTCTGCGCGGGCAGCTGCGGGCCGGGCAACACCCACCTGCTCCAGGGGCTGTACGACGCCCACCGCAGCGGCGCCCCCGTGCTGGCGCTGGCCTCGCACATCCCCAGCCCGGAGATCGGGACGGGCTTCTTCCAGGAGACCCACCCGGAGCGTCTGTTCGTGGAGTGCAGCGGCTTCTGCGAGATGGTCAGCACGCCCGAGCAGATGCCCCGCGTCCTGCGCGTCGCCGTCCAGCACGCCATCGGCGAGGGCGGCGTCGCGGTCGTGGTGCTCCCCGGCGACGTGGCCCAGGCGGAGGTCTCGCGGGCCACGGGGACCCATGACTTCCTCACCCGGCGCGGCACGGTCAGGCCCCCGGCTGACCAGGTGGCGGAGCTGGCGACGGCGCTGAACGAGGCGGAGAAGGTGATGCTGTTCTGCGGCGCGGGGGTGCGGGACGCGCACGAGGAGGTCATGTCCCTGGCGGCCCGCGTGCTGGCCCCGGTGGGGCACGCGCTGCGGGGCAAGGAGTGGATCCAGTACGACAACCCCTACGACGTGGGGATGAGCGGGCTGCTCGGGTACGGCGCGTGCCACGAGGCCATGCACGAGGCGGACCTGGTGGTGCTGGCGGGCACCGACTTCCCCTACGACGACTTCCTGCCCGGCAGGCGCACCGTGCAGATCGACCACGACCCCGCCCGTCTTGGCCGCAGGACCCCGCTGGAGCTCGCCGTGCACGGGGACGTCGGCGAGACGCTGCGCGCGGTGCTGCCCGAGGTCGCGCAGAAGTCCGACCGCCGCTATCTCGACAGGATGCTGGATCGGCACTTCAAGGCGTTGGACCACGTCGTGGACGCCTACACCCGCGACATCGAGCACCACGTCCCGATCCACCCCGAGTACGTGGCGAACCTCGTGGACGAGATCGCCGAGGACGACGCGGTGTTCACCGTGGACACCGGGATGTGCAACGTCTGGGCCGCCCGCTACCTGACGCCGAACGGCCGCCGCCGCGTGATCGGCTCCTTCAGGCACGGGAGCATGGCGAACGCCCTGCCGCAGGCGATCGGGGCGCAGCTCGCCGACCCCGGCAGGCAGGTGGTCTCGCTGTCCGGCGACGGAGGACTCGGCATGCTGCTCGGCGAGCTGCTGACGGTGCGGATGTACGACCTCCCGGTGAAGATCGTGGTGTTCAACAACTCCTCGCTCGGCATGGTGAAGCTGGAGATGCTGGTCGACGGCCTTCCCGACTTCGGCACCGACTACACGCCCGTCGACTACGCGGCGATCGCGAACGCGGTGGGCGTCGAGTCCGTCACCGTCCGGAGTCCCTCGGACGTCCGCAAGGTGCTGAGCACCGCCTTCGGCACGCCGGGCCCTTACCTGGTGGACGTCGTCACCGACCCGAACGTGCTGTCCATCCCGCCGCAGATCACCGGTGAGCAGGTCAGGGGGTTCGTCAAGGCGGCGGGCAAGGTGGTGCTGAACGGCGGGGTCGGGCGCATGATCGACATGGCCAGGGCCAACCTGCGGAACCTCCCCCGCCCCTGAGCGTCGACGTCCTTTCCGGCTCGGTCGACGTTCTTTCCGGCCCAAGGGGGCCCGGGGGTGCGGCAAGCTGGCGGGGTGAGCAAACTGGAGCGGCGGATCGTGGAGGCGGCGGAGGCCGCGCTCGCCCAGCGCAGGTTCGTCACCGCGGTCGACGTGCTGACCGGGGTCCGGTGGCTGCACGCCAGACATGTGGACGTCTGGCGGCAGGGCAGGGCCGCGACGCTGGAGGAGCTCTGCGCGGTCGACGGCGCCAGGATGGCCGAGGCGGTGACGGCGCTCAGACGCTGGGCGCTGGCCAAGGGGCTCACGCCGGGTGAGAGCGCCTACGTGTCCGGCGGCAGGGACAGGCAGGAGCTGCGCTTCCTCTCGGCGGGGGACGACACCGCCTTCCGGGTCCACTGGGTCTCCCCCGACATGAGCGAGGCGAGGCGGCGGCAGCTGGCCGAACGGCAGAGCAAGGCTCCCGATCTGGTCGCGGTCGAGCCGCAGAAGGCGTGGGAGTGCGCGGGCTGCGGCGGGACGGGCCCCTATCTGATCATGGAGAACGCCGAGCCGTACTGCCTGACCTGCGCGGACATGGACCATCTCGTCTTCCTGCCCGCCGGCGACGCCGCGCTCAGCCGCAGGGCGAAGAAGGAGAGCGGGCTGGCCGCCGTGGTGGTCAGGTTCAACTCCCGGCGCAAGCGGTACGAACGCCTCGGCGTCCTGGTCGAGGAGGCCGCCCTGGCGCTGGCCGAGGAACGGTGCCTGGCCGACGAGGAGGTACGGCTGCGCCGCAGGGAGCGCGACCGGGAGCGGCGGGCGGGAGAGGATGTGGAGTTCCAGGCCAGGATGGCCGGGGAGATCGCCCGTCTGTTCCCCGGATGCCCGCCGGAGCGGGCTAAGGAGATCGCCCGGCACGCCGGGCAGCGGGGCAGCGGACGGGTCGGCCGTACCGCCGCCGCCAAAGTGCTCGACGAGAACGCGATCACGCTGGCCGTGGTCGCCTCGGTGCGGCATCTGGACACCGACTACGACCGGCTGCTGATGTCAGGGGTGCCCAGGACGGAGGCGAGGGAGCGGATCAGGACGACCATCGACCTGGTGCTCGGCCGCTGGCGTGCCGAGAATGTCGGTGCCTGAGGCCACAATGGGCGCCATGGAGAGCTGGCGTGAGGTCAGGCGGACGCTGGGTGAGTTCGCGCTGAGCCTGCCCGAGGCGTACGAGGACCATCCGTGGGGTGAGACCGTCGTCAAGGTCAACAAGAAGATCTTCGTCTTCCTCGGGGTCGAGGAGCCGACCGAGAAGTGGAGCCCGAACATCGGGGTCAAGCTGCCGCAGTCGAACGGCCACGCGCTGGCCGTCGAGGGCGTCAGGCCCTCGGGATACGGGCTCGGCAAGGCGGGATGGGTGACGATCCCGCTGACGGGCGAGCTGCCGGAGACCGAGGTGCTCCTCGACTGGGTCGAGGAGAGCTACCGGGCGGTGGCCCCGAAAAGGCTCGTCGCCGGGCTGGACGCCGCGCCTCCCGGCCCCTCCACGGGCTGAGGGCCCGCCGGGAGGCGCTCGTCCACATCGGTGCTGTCAGTTGGCCCTGTCAGCCGAGGCTGTCAGCCGACGCCGTCGGTTGACGCCGTCAGTTGTCGATGCCCCCGCTGGGGCCGCGCCCGCCGATGCTGTCGTCGCTGAGACTGTCGTTGAGACCGCCGCCACCGCGGCCGTGGCGGGGGCCGTGCCGGGCGTAGCATCTGGCGGGGTTCCTGTGCTTGGAGCACGGCTTGGCCACAGAGGTGAGCTGCGTGGTCGAGGTGGTCACGGTCGCCGTCCCCGCTGCGGCGAGCTGGACCGGCATCGTCACCGGCGCGATGAGGGCGGAGGCCCCCATGGCCCCGGCCGCGAGAGCGTTCCTGATCTTGATCATGCGGTTGCTCCATGGTGAATCAGTTGCGCCCTGGGCGACGCCCGGGCGGGCGTGGCGTCACATCACGCCGCGTTCGGCGCGATGCGAACCGGATTTCCACGGTATGAGGCGCGACTTCGGCGGTCACCTAGAGAAATCCAAAGCCTTTAGCCCGTCAAATTACCCTTTCGCCACTGAGAGTGACACACAAAGCACTTTCAGCTACATTTCACTCCACCCTTCCCCGTAAAGCCCTTCACACAGGGCGGACAGGACACCTCCCCGGATTGCAATGTCCCGGCAGGCGGCCATGGTGCGAGCACTTCTCCTCACGGTCAACACTTCGACTGCGGAGCGTGAAGCCCGGCGACTCGCATCCTCACCACGGCGCCCAAGGCCCGTCGCCCGGGGCGGACCGCCACAGGAAGGGCGGACCGCCAGGCGTGGACACCTTTCACTCACGCTTTCCTTTTTCGAGAAACTTCCCGGCGGCGTGGCATCACACAGCGACTCTTCGCTACTGCCAGCATCCTTATTGTCACGTTGAGTCACTCAACGAACGGGCATGGGCCGTATTCCGGCCAGCGAGTTAGTCGCGGCCAAGGGCCGCGTTCCGAGAGGAACGGTATCTCCATATGTTCACGCCCAATCCCCGAACGGATGTCACCGCCACACCCGCCACACAGAAGAGGCGCAGGTCTCTGAAGGGGGTGGCGATCGTGGCCGGGTCCGTCTCCGTGGCCCTCGGCGCCAGCGTGTGCTCGTCAGCCCTCGCGTCGCCGTCCGCGGGCAGCCTGCCCGTCGCCCAGCCGACCAAGCCCACGGCCACGGCCACGGTCACGGTCACCCCCAAGCCCAAGCCCACGGTCACGGTCACGGCCACAGCCACGGCCACGCCCTCTCCCACCGCGACCCTGCCCACGCTCGCCGAAGAGGCCAGGCGGAAGTGCTCGCCCAGGAACTTCTTCAGGTTCCACCACTTCACGCCGAGGAACTTCTTCATTCCCCGCACCCGCTTCATCGACGGCCCCGGCGGCACGATCACGGCGTCGGTCAGGCGTCAACACCGCGTCTACTTCGAGCTGGAGATCGAGCGGGAGAAGGGCAGCGAGATCGACACCCCGATCAACAGGGACACGCTGATCCGCAGGCTGCGCAACAACATCAACCCGCTGCTCGCCGAGGAGCACATCGTCGAGGCCGGGCACGAGTACACCCAGGAGGTCAGCGAGGGCAAGTACGGCAACCTCTGGTACCGCGTCTTCGGCTACCGGGTGGGCTTCTCCGCGTGGCGGCAGCTCGGCGACTGCAGCACGTTCAGGGTCGGCTCCGGCATCGCCAACGTCCCGGCGAGGGTCGAGGGCTGGAGGTACTGGGAGACCGACCACCCGCTCTTCAGGGGGCGCAAGCTGTCGGAGAAGTAGGCCACGGCCTGCGACCGCGCGCCCGACGCCCCGGACAGGGGCGGCCGGGCGCGCGGCGTGTCCGGCCCTTCCCGCTCAGGGCTGCTGTACGGCCAGCCTGATCGCGAAGCCGACCAGCAGCAGGCCGGTGATCCGCTCGATCCTGGCCCGTGCCCTGGGCGTGCGCAGCAGGGAGCCGATCCGGTCGACGACCACGTTGTAGAGGCTGAACCAGAGCAGGTACAGCCCCGCGAAGATGGCCGACAGCAGCACGGCCTGGCTCAGGGTGTGCCCGTGGGTCGGCAGGAACTGCGGCAGGAAGGTGACGAAGAAGAGCGCCACCTTCGGATTGAGGACGTTCGACATGAAGCCGGTGCGGACGTGCTGCAGCGGGGAGCGCGGCTGTTCGGCGACCGCCTGGGGAGCGTCGTCCCTGCGGCGGCTGGAACGCAGGGCGCAGATTCCCAGCCAGAGCAGGTAGACCACGCCGGCGACCCTCAGCACGGTGAAGGCGGTCGCGGAGGTCAGCAGCAGGGCGGACAGGCCGACCGCCGCGGCGGTGGCGTGCACGGTGAGGCCGAGCAGGCCTCCGAACATGGTGAGCAGGCCGGCGGTACGGCCGAAGGCGAGGGCGTTGCGGGTGATCAGGGCCTGGTCAGGCCCGGGGATCATAATCATTACAAGCGCCGTGACCGCGAAGGTCGTCAGCATGGAACGGGGGTCTCCCTGAACATCGATGGTGCGGGTGCCTTGTGGGCGCGCCCATCCTACGCACAGGGAGACCCCCCAGCTCACCCGCCCCGACCAGGGGGGTCGGTCACGGGCGGGTGAGACGTCACTTCGCGCTGTTGCGGAAGGGCTTGGCCGGCTTGCCCAGGTTGGGGGCGCCGAGAAGCTTCTTGGAGGACAGGGCGTAGACGCCGTCGTTGGTGAAGACCCACACGATCTTGCGGTCCCACTCGACGTAGGTGCCGTGGGTCTGGTTGCCCAGGGCGTAGTCCGGGACGTCCTTGTCGAAGCCCGTCGGGACGAACTGCGCGGCGATCTTCGGGTGCTTCGGGTCACGGGTGTCGAAGAACTGCACGCCCGCGTTGTAGAACGCGTACGGCAGCAGGCCCGCCTTGGGGTCGCCGGGCGAGGTGTAGTAGCCGGAGCGCTTGGGGCCGAAGCTGCCGCCGCGCTGGCAGTAGTCGCCGAACGGGGCGTTCGCCGCGGGCTTCGGCCTGGGCAGGGCGCCGACGATGCGGGGCTTGGCGGGGTCGCGGACGTCGATCTGGAAGATGTCCTTGTAGGGCTCGTGGCAGTCCTCGCCCAGCGGGTAGCCCGAGACGTAGATCATGCCGGTCTTCTCGTACTGGGAGACGTCCACGTTGTCCGCCTCGGTGCCGCCGACCGACATCGGCAGGTCGAGGTGGGAGATCTCGGTCATCTTCGCGGGGTTGGAGATGTCCAGCACGGACAGGCCGTAGCCGCCCAGGGCGGCGAAGCCGTACTTTCCGCCCTGCTCGACCGGCTTGGGGATGAACAGCGGCATGCGCGCGCCCATCCAGGAGGTCTGGTTGCCGCAGCGCGGGTTCTTCGCGTAGTCGGCGGACTCGTCGGCGACCTGGCCCTTCCTGTGCCACTCGCCGACCTTCTTCGGCTTCGCCGGGTCGGACATGTCGTACGCCTGGTAGCCGGCCGAGTACAGGTAGGTCGGCACCTCGGTGTTGCTCCAGGTGTCCAGCGGCGCCGCGGCGACGAACATGTACTTGCCGCCGGTCCAGTACGGCACGTCCAGCGAGCCCGAGCCCTGCTGCGGCCCGTCGACCGGCGCGTTCAGCGGGTTGTCCACCGAACCGTCCGTGGTGACGGTGGCCAGCAGCTTCCAGTCCTTCTTGCGGGGACCGTTGAGCTGGTAGACCTTGAAGCCCTTGAAGCTGGTCGTCTCCCTGAGCTTCCTGACGCCCTCGGCGTTGTTGAACTTGGTGTGCTCGACCGCGTCGCCCAGCTCGCCGACCTGCCGCTTCTGCTCGAAGCTCTGGACCATGACGTAGGCGTCGAGCTTGGCGTTCCACTGGATCGTCGAGGCGCCCCAGTAGTCGTGGGCCTTCCAGTCCTTGCCGTCCTTGAGCTCGACGTTCTCGCCGTACTCGGCCTTGATGTCGTTGCGGCTGAGCGACTCGACGACCTTGACCTTCCTGACGTCGGTCACGTCGTAGACGCGGCCCTCGCTGCGGTCGTACTGGAACAGGTAGCGGCGGCCGTCGAAGTCGACGATGTTCTGCCAGCTGTGGAAGTAGTCCGGGGTGAACTCGGGGCCGCGGTAGGCGGCCTCCAGCTTGATCGGACCCTCGACGTAGGACTTCGGGTCGTAGCCCTTGGTCTTCTTGAACAGGTCCTGCGCGCCGCCGGGGAAGGCGAAGCGCTCCTCACCCGCCGGGGTCAGGGACGGGTGTCTGAAGGTGCCGTCCAGCTGCATGCCGTACACGCCCGCCTGCGGATCGGCGGGGCGGCGGTCACCGCAGACGGAGGGGATGTTCGGGTCTTCGGGGGCCGCCGCCCGCACCGCCGTGCCGGAGGCGAGGACGAGACCCGCGACGCCGGAGGTGATCAGGGCATGCCGGAGAAAGTTGCGCATGGCGCGACCTTTCATAAGAAAGGGAGGAACACCGCTAGAGTTCCGTTTCCAGACACCCCTCGGCCATGCTCAGTTCCGTGAGACGGAACCTGAGTTCGTTCTATCTCACGAAACCTCCGGCCGTCAGGTGACGGCCAGGCGCCGCTGGTAGCGCTCGTCCCGCCACAGCTCCTCGCCCAGTACCTCGGCGAGGGAGACGGCCGCGTCATGGACGTCCGCGAAGCGGATGTAGAGCGGGGCGAAGCCGAAGCGCAGGATGTCCGGCGCGCGGAAGTCGCCGTGGACACCCCGGTCCGCCAGGGCGCGGATGACCGGGTAGCCGTCCGGGTGGCTGAAGCTGACCTGGCTGCCCCGGCGCTCGGGGTCCCTCGACGAGACGAGCGTGAGCCCGTACGGCGCGCAGAGCTCCTCGGCCACCTCGATGAACAGCGACGTCAGCGCCACGCTCTTGGCCCGCACCTGGGCCAGGTCGACCCGCTCCCAGATGTCGAGCGCGGCGTTGAGGGGGGCGTAGGAGAGCACGTGCGGGGTGCTCACCAGGAAGCGCCGGATGCCCTCGGCGGGGCGGTGGTCGGGCTCGAAGGCGAACGGCTCCGCGTGGCTGTACCAGCCGGTCAGCAGCTGCTCGGCCTGCCCCAGGTGCCGGGGGTTGACGTAGACGAACGCGGGGGACCCCGGGCCGCCGTTGAGGTACTTGTAGGTGCACCCGACCGCGAAGTCGGCCTGGGACACGTCCACCTGGAGCGCTCCCGCGCTGTGGCACAGGTCCCAGATCATCAGCGCGCCCGCCGCCTGGACCCGCGCGGTCACCTCCGCGGTGTCGTAACGGTCCCCGGTGCGGTAGTCGACCTCCGACAGCAGCACGCACGCCACGTCGTCGGCCAGGGCGTCGTCGAGGGTCCCGATGTCGCGGATCTCATAGCCGCCCAGCGCCTTGGCCAGTCCCTGGACCATGTAGCGGTCGGTCGGGAAGTTGGCCAGGTCCGAGATGATCACCCTGCGCTCGGGGCGCAGGCCGAGGGCGGCCGAGACGGCCTTGACGACCGCGATCGAGGTGCTGTCGCCGACCGCGACCTGCCCCGGCCCCGCGCCGATCAGCGGGGCCAGGCGGTCACCGGTGGTCAGCGGCAGGCCGTACCAGCCCGAGGCGTTCCAGCCGCCGACCAGTTGCCCGCTCCACTCCTCGACGACCCGCGCCGTCGCCGCGGCGGCGGCCTTGGGCATCGCCCCGAGCGAGTTGCCCGCCAGATAGATCTTTCCTTCGGGCAGGACGAACTCGTCCCTGAGGTGCTTGAGGGGATCGTCGGCGTCGAGGGCGACGCAGTCCGCACGGCTGATGGTCACGAATCATCTCCGGACTAGGGCCTTACACAATCCCCCTATCATCCGGCATCGGCGAAGGGCAGGGCAGCAGGATGTTCCGGCACACGGAACTCACGCTCGACGTGGCGGGCGGGGCGTCGGCGTGCCCGCCACGCGGGAACCGTGATCTGATCTGGCCGTTCGAGCATTGTGAGCTGCGAGGACACGGCCGCGACGGCCTCGGCGTCGCAGCCGGTCAGCACCACGGTCAGCTCGGCGGGCAGCCCCAGGAGCAGGTCCGCGAAACGGACCCGCTCCTGCGGGGTCATCCCGGTCATCGGCTCGTCGAGCAGCAGCAGCCTGGGGCGCGCGGCCAAGGCCATCGCGATCTCCAGCCGTTTGCGGCCGACCGCACAGAGCAGGGCGGTCGGCGCGTCCTGCAGGCCGGTGATCCGCAGCAGGTCGAACACGTCCCGCGTCTGGTCGAGCCGGTTGTGCCTGGCGGGCGTGCGCCAGCCCGTGGAGCCGGCGGAGCGTGCGGAGGCCGACAGGCCGCTCCTGCGCAGCGCCATCGTCACGTGCTCGACACAGGTGAGCCCGGCGAAGGCGCTGCCGTGCTGGAAGACCCTGGCGATGCCGGGTCTGCGCTCCTCGGGCAGGTCGGTGACGTCCCGCCCGCCGTACTCGATCCGGCCGCCGGTCGGCCGCAGGGCCCCGGCGATGAGCCGCATCACCGTGGACTTTCCCGACCCGGGGGAGCCGACCAGCCCCCTGCGTTCGCCCTGGCGGATCGTCAGGTTCATCCCGTCGACGACCTTGAGCGCGCCGAACCGCATCGTCACCTCGTGCAGTGACAACACGCCGGTCACCGCCCGAGGAACCGGGCGGCGTTGCCGCCGAGAAGCTTGGCGCGGGCGGTCTCGGACAGGAACCCCGCGCTCCTGATCAGGGAGCCGACCGGCGTCTCGCCCAGCGGGTAGGGGAAGTCGGAGCCGAGCATGACCCCGTCCTCCCCCATCGTGTCGACCAGCAGCCGCAGCGCCCGCTCGTCGAAGACCACCGAGTCCACGCTGAAGCGCCCCAGATAGGCCGACGGCGGGAGTTCCGAGGTGCCGACCACGTCGTTGCGGCGGTGCCAGGCGTTCTCGAAGCGGCCCAGCCAGAAGGCGAACGAGCCGCCGCCGTGCGCGAAGCAGAGGCGCAGGCTGTCGGGGACCCGGTCGAAGACGCCGCCCAGGATGAGGGCGAGCACCGACAGATGGGTCTCGGCGGGCATGCCGACCAGCCACTGCGCCATCCAGCGCTGCAGCCGGGGCCCGCCCGCCATGTCCCACGGGTGGACGAAGACGGGCGCGCCGACGGCCGCGCAGTGCTGGAGGAACTGGACGATCCCCGCGTCGTCGAGGTCGCGGTCCCCGACGTGGTTGCCGATCTCGACGCCCGCGTGCCCCGCGGCCAGGCACCGGTCAAGCTCCGCGCAGGCCAGATCGGGATCCTGGAGCGGAACCTGACAGAACGGCACCAGCCGCTCCGAGGCGCAGATCTCCAGGGCCAGATCGTTGAAGACCTTCGCGACCCCCGCGGCCTGCGCCGCGGGGCGCTCGTAGGAGAAGAACACCGGCGTCGGCGAGACGACCTGGACGTCCACCCCGTCGGCGTCCATCCGGTCGAGGCGCACCGACGGGTTCCAGCAGTCGTCCTGGATCCGGCGGAACTCCCGGTCGCCGAGCAGGATCATGGCCTCCCGCTCCGACTCGACCCTGAGCCTGGGCGCCTCGGGCCAGCCGAGGTCCGGCCAGCCCTTGGGGACGTGGTGCGTGTGGACGTCGATGATCAACGGTTATCCCTTGCCCGGGTGGAGCGTGCCGCAGTTGTCGCAGGTACGGGCCTTCTCGTCGTCGTAGAAGGCCTGGAAGATCGGCGGCAGGTCGGCGACGATGTCGCGGACCTGGAGCTCGACCTCGTGGACGATCGCGTCGCACTCCTGGCAGTACCAGCGGAACTTCTCCAGCACGCCCTCAGGCCTGACCCGCTCGACCAGGAAGCCGACGGAGCCCTCCTCGGGGCGCTGCGGCGAGTGCGGCAGGTTCGGCGGCAGCAGCCACATCTGGCCCTCGCGGACGTGCACGGTCTCAGGCCCGTCCTCGGTCATGACGTTGATGTGCATGTTGCCGCGGACCTGGTAGAACAGCTCCTCGTACGGGTCGACGTGGAAGTCGGTCCGCGCGTTCGGGCCGCCGACGACCATGACGATGAGGTCGTTGGAGTCCTCGAAGATGACCTTGTTGCCCACCGGCGGCTTGAGCAGATGGGCGTGCTCGTCGATCCACTTGGTGAAGTCGATGGGGGGTATCACTGGCCCTCCTGAGGTGTCTGCGCCGGCTTGTGGGCGACGGCCTGGATCTCGATGAGCAGGTGCGGGTGCGGCAGCTGGTGGACGGCGACGGTGGTCCTGGTCGGCCCCGTCTCGTCGAAGTACTCCGCGTAGACGGCGTTGTAGCCGCCGAAGTCGTTCATGTTCACCAGGTAGGCGGTGACCTGGACGAGATCGGCGAGCTCGGCTCCCGCGGCCCTGAGGATGTCGCCGATGTTGTCGATCACGGCCCTGGTCTGCTCGGCGATGTCGAGCCTGACCGTGCCGAACTCGTCGGCCTGCGCCCCGGCGATCGTGTTGTCCGGCCTGCGGGAGCTGGTCCCCGAGACGAACAGGAAGTCTCCGGCCCGCTTGACGTGCGGGAACCTCCCGCGCGGCGTGGCCTTGCCCTCGACGACCATGCCCCCGCTCATCGCGTCTCCTCCGCCGTGGTGACGCCGGTGCTGAAGGAGACCGAGCCCAGGTGCTGGACCTCCACCCTGACGTGGACGCCCTCGGGCAGCGGCTCGGCGGGAGTGGCGGCTCCGGCGAGCAGGATCCAGCCGGGTTCGAGGACCACCCCCGCCTGTACGGCCAGCCGCGCGGCCTCGACCACGGCCCTGCGCGGGTCGCCCAGGATGGCGCCGGTCGACCCGGTCTGGACGGGGCGGCCGTCGATCTCCAGGACGACGCCGAGGTTCCACCGGGACGGGTCGTAGGACTGCCACGGACCGACCACGTATCCGGCGGCCGAGGTGTTGTCGGCGATCACGTCCGGCAGGGAGAAGCGGAAGTTCTCGTAGCGGGAGTCGATGATCTCGATGCCCGGCGCGACGGCCGCGACGGCGCCCGGCGCGAGGGCGTCGGCGACGGTGGCGATGCGGCGGCCGATCAGGTAGACGACCTCCGGCTCGATGCGCGGATGAATGTAGGCGGAGATGTCGGCGTGTGAGCCGTCGAGGACCGCCGACGACTCCGGCACCCTGCCGAAGATCACGTCATGCACGCCCATCTGGCGGCGCTTGCCCTCGCTGGTGAAGCCCAGCTTCACCCCCGACAGGCGGTCGCCCCGCTCCAGGCGGAGCCGCAACAGCTCCTCCTGGACCCGGTAGGCGGTCGCCACGTCGTAGTCCTGCTCGGGCTGCGGCACCGCGCGGGCCGTGCGCGCCGCCTCGTCCAGCACCGCGGCGAGCTTGTGGATGTCGGTCACGCGTTTCCCTCCGCGCGCGCCAGGTCGAGCGTGCCTGCCCCGGCACGCACCGCCTCCGGCGCGCCTGTCCCACCGCGCGCCAGGTCGAGCGCGATGTCCACGATCATGTCCTCCTGGCCGCCGACCATCCTGCGCCTGCCGACCTCGGTCAGTATGGTCCGGGTGTCGATCCCGTAGCGCGCCGAGGCCGCCTCGGCGTGGCGCAGGAAGCTGGAGTACACCCCGGCGTAGCCGAGCGTCAGCGTCTCCCTGTCCACCCGCACCGGGCGGTCCTGCAGCGGCCTGATCAGGTCGTCGGCCGCGTCCATCAGGGCGTGCAGGTCACAGCCGTGCTCCCAGCCCATCAGGTCGGCGACCGCGACGAACACCTCGATCGGGCAGTTGCCCGCCCCCGCGCCCATCCCGGCGAGGGAGGCGTCGACCCGGTAGGTGCCGTTCTCCACCGCGACGACCGAGTTGGCCACGCCCAGGCCCAGGTTGTGGTGGGCGTGGATGCCGATCTCCGTCCGCTCGTCGAGCACCTCGCGGTAGGCCCTGACACGGTCCCTGACCCCGTCCATGGTCAGCCGCCCGCCGGAGTCGGTCACGTAGACGCAGTGCGCGCCGTACGACTCCATGAGCTTGGCCTGCCTGGCCAGCTCGTCGGCCGGGGCCATGTGGGACATCATCAGGAACCCGGCCACGTCCATGCCCAGCTCGCGCGCGGTGGCGATGTGCTGGGCGGAGATGTCGGCCTCCGTGCAGTGGGTGGCGACCCTGACCGAGGTCACGCCGAGCGCGTGGGCCCGCCTGAGGTCGTGGATGGTGCCGATCCCGGGCAGCAGCAGGGTCGTCAGCTTCGCCTGCCGTACGGCTCCCGCGACCGCCTCGATCCACTCGTCGTCGGTGTGCGCGCCCGCGCCGTAGTTGAAGCTGCCTCCGGCGAGGCCGTCGCCGTGGGCGATCTCGATGGCCGCGACGCCCGCCGCGTCCAGCGCGGCGGCGATCTCGGCGGCCTGGGCCGTGGTGTAGCGGTGCCGGATGGCGTGCATGCCGTCCCGCAGCGTCACGTCCTGGACGTACAGTTTCACGCGTCCGCCTCCGTCAGTCGCTCGGCCATCCGCTCGGCGGTGCGCAGCGCTGCCGAGGTCATGATGTCCAGGTTCCCCGCGTACGCGGGCAGGTAGTGGGCCGCGCCCTCGACCTCCAGGAAGACGCTCACCTTGACGCCGCCGGTGCGCTCCCCGGTCGGCAGCGGCTCGCCCGCCGGGATCCTGTCGAACTGCACCTCCTGCTTGAGCCGGTAGCCCGGCACGTACTCGCGCACCCTGTCGACCATGTCCCGCACCGCCTCGGCGACCTCCGCCTCGTCGCAGTCGTCGACCAGGCAGTAGACCGTGTCACGCATGATCAGCGGCGGCTCCGCCGGGTTGAGCACGATGATCGCCTTGCCCACGGCGGCCCCGCCGACCTCCTCGATCGCCCTGGAGGTCGTCTCGGTGAACTCGTCGATGTTGGCACGGGTGCCGGGACCCGCGGACTTGGAGGCGATCGAGGCGACGATCTCGGCGTACCTGACGGGCGCCCGCGAGGCGACCGCCGCCACGATCGGAATCGTCGCCTGCCCGCCGCAGGTGACCATGTTGAGGTTCGTCTCGCCGAGGTGGGCGTCCAGGTTCACCGGAGGCACCACGTACGGCCCGACGGCCGCCGGGGTCAGGTCGACGACCCGCTTGCCGTGCGCCCGCAGCACCCGGTCGTTGTGCAGGTGCGCCTTGGCCGAGGTCGCGTCAAGGACGATGTCGACGTCGGCGAAGCCGGGCAGCGCGACCAGGCCCTCGACGCCCTCGTGGGTCGTGGCGACCCCGCGCCGCCTGGCACGGGCCAGGCCGTCGGAGTCGGGGTCGATGCCCGCCATGGCGACGACCTCGACCCGCTTCGACAGCAGGGCCTTGAACATCAGGTCGGTGCCGATGTTCCCCGAACCGATGATCGCGATCCTCGCCGGCCGCCGGCCGCCCTCGGCAGGCCGCGCGGAGGCGTCGACGCGCCCGCCGTCCGCGTCAGGCACGAGGACGTGCTCTCCGGATGTGTCCACTGCCACGCCGGGCTCCCTCCCGCTCATGCGAAGACCGCCCGTACCGAGCCGACGCCCTCGAAGTGGGCCTCGAACACGTCTCCGGCCTCGACGGGGACCACGGGCCCGAGCGCCCCCGTCAGCACGACGTCCCCCGCGAGCAGCGGGAAGTCCTTGGCGCCCAGCGCGTTCGCCAGCCAGACGGCGGCGTTGAGCGGATGTCCCAGACAGGAGGCGCCCAGGCCGGTCGAGGCCTCCTGACCGCCACGCGTCATGGTCATCCCGGCCAGCCGAAGGTCGAGCCCGCGCAGGTCGACCGGGGTGTTGCCGAGGACGAAGGCGCCACTGGAGGCGTTGTCCGCGATCGTGTCGACGAGCGTGATGTCCCAACCGGCGATCCGGCTGTCCACGATCTCGATCGCGGGCAGCGCGAAGTCGACCGCCCTGATGACGTCGGCGACCGTGAAGGGCCCTCCGACCAGATCGGCCTTGAGGACCAGCGCGATCTCCGCCTCGGCCCTCGGCTGCAGGAAGCGCTCGGTGGGGATGGGCAGGCCGTCGGGATAGGCCATGTCGGCGAAGAGCATGCCGAAGTCCGGCTGGTCGACGCCGAGCTGCCGCTGCACCGCCTGGGAGGTCAGGCCGATCTTCCGCCCGACCAGCCGCCGCCCCTCGTGCAGCGCCCGCCTGGTGTTGATCTCCTGCACGGCGTAGCCGGTCTCCGCGGTCCTGACGGGCAGCGCCTGCCGCACCGGCGAACACGGCTTGCCGCTGCGTGCCGCCTCGAGCAGCTGGTCGGCCGCCTCGACGAGCACGTCGGTCGCCTCGCTCCACTCAGTCATGTTCCGGCTCCAGCTTGATGGTGATCGTGGTGGGTTCCGAGTAGAAGTCCAGGGAGTCGGTCCCGCCCTCCCTGCCGATGCCCGACAGCTTCACCCCGCCGAACGGGGTGCGCAGGTCCCTGAGGTACCAGGTGTTGACCCAGACCAGGCCCGCCTCCAGCGACTGGGCGACCCGGTGGGCCCTGCTGAGCCGCGAGGTCCACACCGTCGCCGCCAGGCCGTACTCGCTGTCGTTGGCCAGCTCGACGGCCTCGGCCTCGGTGTCGAACGGGGCGACGTGGCAGACCGGGCCGAAGATCTCCTCCCGGTTCACCCTGGAGGTTCGCGGCAGACCGGTCAGCACGGTCGGCTCGACGTAGTATCCCCCGTCCCGGTCGTCGCCGAAGCTCGGCACGCCGCCGCCCGCCCTGAACTCGGCGCCCTCGTCCTCGGCGAGCCGGTAGTAGGACAGCACCTTGTCCCGGTGCTCGGCGGAGATCATCGGCATCATCGTGGTGTCCTCGTCCTCGGGACGCCCGAACCGCAGCTCCCCGGCCCGCTTGGCCAGCCGCGTGACGAACTCCTCGAAGACGGGCCGCTCCACATAGAGGCGCTCGGTGCACAGGCAGACCTGGCCGCCGTTGGTGAAGACGGAACGCACGCTGCCCTCGACGGCCGCGTCCAGGTCGGCGTCGGCGAAGACCAGCCCGGCGTTCTTGCCGCCCAGCTCGAACGAGACCGGCTTGACCCGGTCCGCCACGCTCTTCATGATCGTCGATCCGGTACGGCTCTCGCCGGTGAAGGTGACCGCGTCGACCCCCGGGTGCTCGACCAGGAACTGGCCGGTCGAGCCGCCGCCGAAGCCGTGCACGACGTTCAGGACGCCGGGCGGCAGGCCGATCGCGGCGGCGATCTCCGCCAGCACGGCGACCGAGCTCGGCGTGTTCTCGGACGGCTTGACCACGATGGTGTTGCCCGCGGCGAGCGAGGGGCCGATCTTCCAGGTCGCCAGCAGGAACGGCAGGTTCCACGGGACGATGACGGCGACCACGCCGAGCGGCTTGCGCACGGTGTAGCTCAGCACGTCCGTCAGGTGGAAGGCGTTGTCGGGACGCTGGGCGGCGATCTCGGCGAAGGAGCGGAAGTTGGCCGCCCCGCGTGGAATGTCCAGCGTGCGGGTCTGCGTGATCGACTTTCCGGTGTCCGCGATCTCCGCGGCCACCAGGTCCTCGAACCGCTCCTCGATCGCGTCGGCGAGACGGCGCATCCAGACGGCCCGCTCCGCCACCGGCAGCGCGGCCCAGCCGGGCAGGGCCGCGCGGGCGGCGGCGACCGCCCTGTCGACGACGGCCTGGTCCGCCTCGTGGACCAGGCGGACCGGCTTCCCGGTCACCGGGTCGTGCGTCGCGAACGTCGCGCCCTCGGCGACCGGCACCCCACCGATGAAATGGGTCACCTGGTCAGACAATGCTTCTCCTCAGGGATGGACACCTTTGGGTCACTATGTATGGGTATAGATCTGAGAGCCGTTATGAGCAACAATGCGTTCCGTGAAACGGAACCCCGACCGCCTCTCCATGTTGGAGAAGTCCTGGCTGGTGCTCGACTCGTTCCGCCCCACGGGAGGCCCGCTGCGGCTCACCGAGGTCGCCGAGCGCTGCCACCTGCCCAAGACCACCGCCTTCAGACTGCTCACCGAACTCACCGAGATCGGCGCGATCGCCCGCCGCGACGACGGCTACTACCTCGGCCGCCGCCTTTTCGAACTCGGTTGCATCGTGCCCCTGGAACGCGACCTGAGACACGCGGCGCTCCCCTTCATGCACGATCTCTACGAGGCCACCCACGAAACCGTGCACCTGGGCGTGCGCGACGGCCTCGACGTGGTCTACGTCGAGAAGATCCGCGGCCAGGAGGCCTTCGCCCTGCCCTCCCGGGTCGGCGGCCGCCTTCCGCTGACCTGCACGGGAATCGGCAAGGCCCTGCTGGCCTACTCGGGACCCGACCTGATCGAGGAGGTCCTGGGCCGCCCGCTGCGCCGCCTGACCCCCCACTCGATCGTGGACCCGCAGCGCCTGGAGGAGACCATCGGCCAGATCCAGGCCGCGGGCCTGGCCTACGAGCGCGAGGAGGCCCAGCTGGGAGGCGCGTGCATCGCGGCCCCCGTGTTCGGCGACGGCATGGCGGTGGCCGCCCTGTCGGTCTCCGTCCCCCTGGCCCGCTTCCAGCCGACCCGCCTCGCCCCCGCCGTCAAGGCCGCGGCCCTGGGCATCTCCCGCGCACTCGCCAGAGGCATCTGACCGCTCTCCTGCCAGCCCCCCTTCCAGGCGGCTCAGGCCCCTCCCCGACCCTCGCTCGTGGTGGGGCCGGTTCAGGGGGCGGCCCACAGTGTGGTTCAGACCGTGTCCCTTTCAGACCGTGTCCCTTTCAGGCCGTCCCTCTCAGGCCGGGCTCACGACGAACGGCACGGGGGCGCGGAGGGACTGGGCGACGACGCAGTAGCGTTCGGTCAGCTCGACCAGCTTGGCGCGCTGCTCCGGGCTGAGGTCTCCCTCGATCTCGAAGCTGAGCCGTACCTCCCCGAAGCCCACGGGAGCTTCCTTGTCCACGCCCAGCGTCCCCCGGAAGTCCAGGTCGCCCTCGGCTCTGACGACACAGCCGGCGACCGGGTAGTCGAGAGCGGTCGCCACCGCCCGCAGGGTGACCCCGGCGCAGGCCACGAGAGCCTCAAGCAGCATGTCCCCCGAGCAGGCGAGGGTGCCGTCGCCTCCGGTCGCCGGATGCAGCCCCGCGACCGTGACCCCCTGGTCCGTGGAGACCGCGCAGGCGATCCCCCTCTCCTCGACGCGCCCCTCGGCGCTGAGCGTCACCACGGCCGACCGCGGCTCACGCCGGTACTCAGCCTTCAGCGGTGCCTGCAGAGCCCTCAGTTCCTCTGATCTCATGACCCCTCCAGCCGTCGACATCCGTCCACCGGCGTCCCGATCGCGGAGAAGCACGTGATGGCGAGGGCGCGCCGAACGTGGCTGGAATCCAGGCTAGTGCGACGACCACACACCTTCACCGGCCTCACGGTGTTTCCGAGCACCGGTACGGCGAGTGCCGCACACTCTCCCCAGGCTCAAGACGCGGCACGGAAACCTCGGGCAGGCCATGTGACGACATGAAGATGGGAGGCGTGCGAATCTTCCTGAACGGAGGGTATGCGGTTCACTGTTCGCCCGACCCGCCCGACCCTCCCAGGTCGCCGGGTCACTGGTTCACCGATCCGTCGATTCACCGATTTGCCGATTCGCCTATCCGCCGATTCGCAGGAGGAGCCCGTGGAAGCCCGTACCGAGACGGTGACCGTCGCCGACGGTTCGTTCGACCTGCACCTGTGGCTGCCGGAAGGCGGCCGAGGACCGGTCGTCCTGCTGATCCAGGAGATCTACGGCGTCGGACCGTACATCAGACAGGTCGCCGAGGAACTGGCAGGGCACGGATACGTCGTGGGCGCGCCGGACCTCTTCTGGCGGATCCAGCCCGGCTGGGTGTCCGACCACAGCGAGGCGGGGACGGCGGAGTCGTTGAAGATCGGCTCGCAGTTCGACGTCCCCCACGGGGTCGCCGACTCGGCCATGGCGCTGACCCACCTGCGCGCGTTGCCCGAGGCGGACGGCGGGGCCGGAGTGGTCGGGTTCTGCCTGGGCGGCTCGGTCGCCTACCTCATGGCCGCCACCGTCGAGACGGACGCGGTACTGTCGTTCTACGGCTCCGCCGTGCCGGACGCCACAGGGCTGATGGAGAAGATCTCCTGCCCCCTGCTGCTGGTGTTCGGCGGCTCCGACCCCTACATCCCCCGCGACCGGGTCGCCCAGGTCGAGCAGGCCGCCGCCGGACGGCCGAACGTGGAGATGTACGTCGCGGAACAGGCAGGGCACGCCTTCCTCAACCACGAGGCCCCCCAGTTCCACAATCCGGAAGCCGCACCGGCCGCCTGGGAGTCGGCCCTGGAGTTCCTCAGGCGGCACGTCCGCTAAGGGCTGCTTCCTGGATCGGGGGCTTGGGGCGGTTGCCGTTGGGCGGGTGCGGGGTTGGCCTTGTTCTCTTGGCTCTCTGGGTTCGTCTGGTTCTTTGGGTTCGCTTGGTTCTCTGGGTTCTCTGGGTTCTCTGGGTTCGTTTGGTTCGCTGGGCTTGTTTGGTTTGCTGGGCTGGGCCTGGTTCGCGTGGAGGGGGGCGGGTGGTCCGGCCGGCCGTCTCAGCTGAGCTCTGGCGGATTCAGGCCTCCGGCCTGGCGGGCGCGGGTGGTTGCGGT
>NZ_BSEV01000047.1 GCF_027922005.1 Streptosporangium carneum
GGCTCGCGACGTATCTGGCGAACAGCGCCGACAGAGTCGTCTTGCCGCTGCCGCCCTTACCGACGAATGCCACCCTCACGACGACGATCCAATCTGAGCCTCAACAATGAAATCGCGCTCAGGTTGTCATCGCCAGTCAAGGAATCATACCCCGCACTTGACCATCATCCAGTGGTATGGCCGCCTGGGTCTCAGCGGTCGCGACGGGTGACGAGACGGGCGAGCGCCCCCAGCTCAGCGGCGGGACGCGGTGTGAAACCCGCCGATCGCAGGTGACGCAGCGCCCGTGCCAGCAGCGCGTCGGCCTGCGACTGACTCCACGCCCGCCCGCCCACGGCGTCGACGAGCTCGGCGGCGTGGACCAGGTCGGTGTCGGTCAGGGGGTGCTCCCGATGGTAGAGCCCCGCCAGCTCACGCCCCGCCGGGGTCGGGGAGGCGAGCGCGGCCACCACGGGGAGAGACTTCTTACGGCTTCGCAGATCGGAGTAGACCGGCTTGCCGGTCACCTCCGGATCCCCCCAGATGCCCAGGAGGTCGTCCACGAGCTGGAAGGCCAGTCCCAGGTCGCTGCCGAAGGCGCGGAGGCGTTCGACCTGCTCCGGGTTGCCTCCGCCGAACAGCGCGCCGAGCGCGCAGGCGCCCCCCAGCAGGGCCCCCGTCTTGCCCGCCGCCATGATCAGGCACTCGGCGAGCTCGACGTCCTGGCGCCTCTCGAAGGCCACGTCCGCGCTCTGCCCCTCAAGCAGCGCCTGGATCGCGGCGCCGAAGATCCGCGTCGCCTCGGGAGCGACCGGATGATCTCCTTCGGAGAGCGCCTCGAAGGCCAGTGCCAGCAGGGCGTCTCCGGCCAGGATCGCCGGGCTGACCCCGAAGACGGCCCAGGCCGTGGGACGGTGACGGCGGGTCCGGTCGCCGTCCATCACGTCGTCGTGCAGGAGGGAGAAGTTGTGGGCGAGTTCCACGGCCACGGCCGCGGGCAGCGCCTCGGCCGCCGCGCCTCCCACAGCCTCGGCCGCCAGCAGGACCAGCGCGGGACGGATCGCCTTGCCGCTGTCGGCCCTCGTTGGCTCGCCGTACTCGTCCCACCAGCCGAAGTGGTAGCCGGCGATGCGCCGCATCGACGGAGGCAGTGTGTCGACCGCCGGGCGCAGGACGGACTCGACGACGTCACGGCTCCACAGGAGCACCTCACGCGCCGAGCGTCCTTCACCCGTCGTCCCGCCGGTCACGGGGCGCCCCTCGGCGACCGCCCCGCCGACGGGCCCTCCTTCGGCGACCACGCCGGGCGCCGGACGCCCGTCGGTGACCGTTCTGCCCGTCGGCCGCCGCTCAGGCGTCGCGGCGACCGCCGGAGGCTCGGTGAGCGCCTCCGCCGCCACGTGCCTGTCAGCCGTCGTCCCGGCTGCCGGGCGTCCCTCAACCGACGTCATGTCCCACACCTTCGTACTGATCGGCCACGGGGTCGAACTCCTCAATCCTGCGTGTTCGGACGGATGTGCGCGCGAGCCCGTGAGTCCACGACGTCGAGCGCGCTCGCCCCGGTCCCGGTCCCGTGCGAGGCGGTCATGCCCGGATTCGGGCGTGAGGCCGCCTCGCACGCCCGTCTGCCGGTACGCGTGAACGTCTTCCGGCGCGCGCGAACGCCCTTTCCACACGGAGTTCCACCTTTTCGGACACGGCGTGGAGAAACCGGGAGTTCGAAAGACCGCACGCCCCGCGCTCAGTGACCGAGTTCGACGTCTTCGAGAATTCCGAGGGCGTCGGGGACCAGAACCGCGGCGGAGTAATAGGCGCTGACCAGGTAGGAGATGATCGCCTTCTCGTTGATGCCCATGAAGCGGACGGACAGGCTGGGCTGGTACTCGTCCGGGATGCCTGTCTGGTGGAGGCCGACGACTCCCTGGTCCTCCTCGCCGGTCCTGAGGGCGAGGATCGAGGTGGTCCGGTTGCCGCTGATGGGGATCTTGTTGCAGGAGAAGATCGGGACGCCGCGCCAGGCGGGCACGCTGTGTCCGTTGACGTCGACGCCGATGGGGTAGAGGCCGCGGCGGTTGCACTCCTGGCCGAAGGCCGCGATGGCGCGGGGGTGCGCGAGGAAGAACTGCGTCTTCCTGCGGCGGCTGAGCAACTCGTCGAGGTCGTCCGGGGTGGGCGGCCCGCTCCGGGTGTGAATCCGCTGCTTGAGGTCGGCGTTGTGCAGCAGGCCGAACTCGGAGTTGTTGATCAGCTCGTGCTCCTGCCGCTCGCGCAGCGCCTCGATGGTCAGCCGGAGCTGCTGCTCGACCTGGTCCATCGGGTCGTTGTAGAGGTCCGCGACCCGGGTGTGCACGCGCAGCACCGTCTGGGCGACGCTCAGCTGGTACTCGCGGGGGCCGAGTTCGTACTCGACGAACGTGCCCGGCAGGTCGGGCTCTCCGACGTGCCCGGCGGCCAGCTCGATGGCGGCCTCGCCGTACTTGTTCTGCGGTCCCCTGGGGCCGGCCTGCAGCTGCCGCAGATGGGCGCCCAGCGCCTCGGACTGGTCGGCCACCTCCTGGAAGGCCTCCTGGGACAGGACCATCGCCGTCCCCCCGGTGACCGCCTTGACCGTGAACTCCCACTCGTCCTGCTGGGTCACCAGCGTCTCGTCGCCGAAGTGGTCGCCACCGGCCAGCACCGCCAGGACGACCTCGTCGCCGTACGGGCCCGCGCCGATCTTGTTGACCTTGCCGTGGGCGATGAGCACCACCTCGTCGGCGGGCGTGCCCGCCTCGACCAGCACGTCCCCGGGCGCGAACTCCCGCTGTGTGAAGCGCTCGCCCAACGCCTGCAGGACCTCGGGGTCGTCGAACCGGCGCAGCAGCGGCAGCTCGCGGAGCTCCGCGGCCACGACCCGCACCTCCGAACCGACGGTGGTGAAGCTCACCCTTCCGTCACCGAGGGTGTAGCTGAGTCGCCGGTTGACCCGGTAGGTGCCGCCGGAGACCTGGACCCACGGCAGCACGCGCAGCAGCCACCGCGAGGAGATCTCCTGCATCTGCGGAACCGTCTTGGTCGTCGTCGCGAGATTGCGCGCCGCGTCCGTGCCCAGGCTCAACTGCGGCCTGCCGGCATCGAGCTCCGTCACAACACACACCACCCATCCGTACTCGGATCGAAAAGAAGAGAACGAAGACCTGAATCAGAAAAGGGAGAACGAGGGGTCGGCCGCGATCGAACTAACGACGCCGTCCCCACTTCTGACACGAGTGATCGGGCGCGAACACCGTCGCGGAACGCCCCAATTCTGAAGCCCCCTTAAATAGCTTGTCAAGCATTAAACTTCATTAAGCAAAATGCAAATATCGCCATTGTCGGAAAAATCTACCCGAAGGTTTTTGCCGGAATTCACGGGCAGAAAAAGGACTTCTCACCGTCCTGTCCGCACATAGGCGATCTTTCACCCGGTGACGCCGCACGGGCGGTCCCCTGCCGGATCACATGCCGCCCCGCCAGGCGGGACGAGCCGACGATCAGCGCGATTCACTCCCCGGCGCATGGGTACAGAAGGGTTCCCACGGTTCGAACGCCACGGAGTCGGCGACGACGAGAACGGGCTCGGGTTCGCGAGCCGGAGCGGGCCCTGCGGCCGCCGTCACCGGGCTCGCCTCGCCACCCGGGCGCGACGAACCCACTGTGCGATTGACCTACTGCGAGGAGGCCAGGTGACTCACGACGGAGGGCAGGCCGGGGCCTCACCTCCCTGGCCCTGCGAGCCCGCCGACATCGACGACACCACCGTCGAGGCGCTGGGCAGGCTTTCGGAGGCCCTGGAGACCACGGAGAGGGCCCGGGGCCACCTCTACTCCTTCCACCAGCTCACCGGCCACGCCGACCTGCAGCTCGACCAGGTCGTCGAACTGCTGCGCGCCGCGGGCCACCACGAGCAGGCCGATCTCGTGGCCGACGAGCTCATCGGCCGCGACGTGCTGCCCGACCGGTGGACCTTCCAGATCGTCGAGGAGTACGAGGACGGCTACTACCGCTTCTTCGCCGACCTGGAGGAACGGATCAGGAACGAGCTGGCGGACGGCCGCCGCCACCTTCACGAAGCGCGGATGAAGCGGCGACGCCAGCGCTGAACGGCGTCTCGAAGCAGGCTTCCCGGACACGACGCGCCGTACAGTGGCGGAATGGGCATGGTGGAAACGGTCGGACTGGTTCTGCACCCGCGGCGTGACTCGAAGACGGCCATCGACACCGTCGTGGAGTGGGCGCGCGCCCGCGGCGTCACGGTGCTGGGTCTGCCCGACGAGGTGGGACGCATCGACTGCAGCGCGGTCGCGGTCGACCAGGCAGCGCTGGTCGACCGCGCCGACCTGCTCGTCAGCCTGGGCGGTGACGGCACCATGCTGCGCACCATGCGGCTCATCGCCGGACAGCCGACCCCCATTCTCGGGGTGAACCTCGGCAGGCTGGGCTTCCTCGCCGAGATCGACGTCGACGACCTGCCTCCGGCGCTCTCCGCGATCGACAACCACCACTACACCGTCGAGCCCCGCATGGCCGTGCGGGCGCCGCTGCCCGGGGCGGGGACGGTGACCGCGTTCAACGACGTCGCCCTGGTGCGCACCCCGGGCGACGGACTGTCGGCGGTGGCGGTCTCCGTGCAGGGCCACCCCTTCGTCCGCTACGCGGCCGACGCCGTCATCGTCGCCACCTCGACGGGGTCGACCGCCTACAGCTTCTCCGCGGGAGGCCCCATCGTCTCCCCGACCGTGGAGGGGTTCCTCGTCGTGCCCGCCGCCGCCCACTCGGCGTTCAACCGGGCCATGGTGCTGTCGGCCGACGAGGAGGTCACCCTGGAGCTGCTGCCGACGAGCGGCAGACTGGCCGTGGAGGTGGACGGCGCGGTCGCCGGCCACCTGTCACCAGGAGACCGGCTCACCGTCACCGCGCTGCGCGCCGCCGCGTGGGTCGTACGGCTCGGCGGCACCACCTTCTACGAACGCGCCCGCCGCAAGCTCCGCGTCAACGGCAGCGCCGAGGTCGACTGATCCCCGCGGGAAGATCGTCGCCGCCGGGTGCCCCGGCTCAGCCGAGCGAGGAGCCGTTGACGGTCAGGATGCGTTCCGGGGTCTCGATCGCGGGGAAGGTGCCCGTGTCGATGATCCCGTGCTCCGCGGCGGCCTCGATCAGGGCGTGAGCGCGCGGCTCCAGCTTCCACAGGGCACGGTACTCACGGGCGGTGGCCAGCGAGATGCCGGTCTCGTGGGCGATGTCGGACGCCCTGGGGACGAACTTCCGCTCGATCTGCTTGTCCCAGTACTCCCGGGCGGCGCGCATCAGGGCCGCGCGCTGCGCCGTGTCGACGACGGGCGGGGTGGTCTCCACCATCTCGACCTCGCCCTCGTCCTCGTCGTCGTCGTCCAGCACCGCCGCGGACAGCGCCGGGGAGAGCTGCGGGGGCTCCTCAGGCTCGGGAGCCCATGGAACCGGCGGGCTCAGGTCGATCAGCGCGGAGGTGTTGTAGAGCGCCCCGATCTGGGACAGCAGCGCCTCCTGGCGGTTGCTGTCCACCGCCAGCCCGGTGTGCTCGACCGCCCGGTCCATCGCCTTGTCCAGCTTGGTGAGCGCGACGCGCATCTTCCGGTCGGACGCCCCCGCCTCACGGAGCGCGCGGGCACGCTTGGCGGCCAGCGCGACGCGGGTCAGGCGCCGATGGGCGTCCACCTCGCTCGCTGTACGGTCGCTGACCTCGGCGAGCCCGACGCGGACCAGCATGCGCTCGGGGGTGAGCCGCCAGTTGATGCGGTGCCTGCCGGTGATGCGGTGCCGCTCGATCGCCATCCCCCGCTCCCACAGCCAGGCGGCCACCAGCGGGGCCGCGAGTCTGAAGACGGCCTCTGCGAGGCTGCGGGCGTCCATGCTCGACAGCACGGCGGACAGGCCGGTGAGCGTCCACACCGCGATGCCGTCGATGCCCGCGGAGTAGTTCTCCCGCATGTTACGGCGAGCCCGTACGGCGCTGGTGATCACCGCTACCTCGATGAACGCGAAGAGCAGCAGCCTCAACGGGCCGTCGAAGCCGAGCACGTCGCCGGAGAAGCGCCACATGCCCTGCGCGGACACGCCGGTGGCGATGCTCGCGGCGACGATGGTGAGGATGTCCTCGGCGGGCCGGGGAGCCACGTAGCGGTGGAAGAAGCGCTCTCCGGCACGGTAGACGGCACGCAGGGCAAGGTAGGCCACGCCCAGGAGGGCGAGGCCGATCACGCAGATGATGACCGTCGCGACCGGCCGGTCCGACGCGAATGCGGTGATTTGATCGATGGGGGGCATCTCAGTCACTGTCCGTCAGTCTCGATGTCCGACAGGATATGAACGCGATCATTCCAGAATGTCGGCAACTTGTTTGCCAAACGGGTGCTCACATCTGTGGCGGGATCGAACGAAGTGCCGTTCCCGGGGCTCACGAGGCCGAGGAGGCACCGCCCCGGAAGACGGGGGCGGCGATCACTGGGCCAGGGTGTCCAGGATCTCCTGCCCGTACTTCGCCAGCTTGTTCTCGCCCACGCCGTTCACCGTCGCCAGCTCGGCCAGGGACGACGGGGCCCCGGCCGCGATCTCGCGCAGGGTCGCGTCGTGGAAGATCACGTACGCGGGCACCCCCTGTTCCTTCGCGGTGGCGGCGCGCCAGGCACGGAGCCGCTCGAACACCGGCACGGCCTCCTCCGGCAGGTCGACGGGGTCGGCACGGCGGGACTTCGGAGTCTTGGCGGCGCGCGCCTCCCGCTGTGTCTCCCCCTGCGGCCGGCGCTGCGGCTGGCGTCGCAGCAGCACCTCCCGCCTGCGCCCGAGCACCTCGGAGCTCGCCTCCGTCAGCAGCAGGGTGCCGTAGTCGCCCTCGACGGACAGCAGGCCCTGGGCCAGCAACTGCCGCACCACGCCGCGCCACTCGGCCTCCCCCAGCTCCGTGCCGATGCCGAACACCGTCAGGGAGTCGTGGCCGTGCTGTTCCACCTTGGGCGTCCGCCTGCCCAGCAGGATGTCGACGATCTGCCCGACGCCGAACTTCTGGCGCCGCTCCCGCATGAGCCTGAACACGGTGGACAGGACTTTCTGGGCCGCGACCGTGCCGTCCCATGACTCGGGCGGGGACAGGCAGGTGTCGCAGTTGCCGCAGGGGGCGCCCTGCTGGCCGAAGTAGTCGAGCAGCCGCACCCTGCGGCACTCGACCGTCTCACAGAGCGCCAGCATGGCCTCGAGGTGGGCGCCGAGCCGCCTGCGGTGGACGTCGTCGCCCTCCGAGGTGTCGATCATCTTGCGCTGCTGCACGACGTCCTGGAGGCCGTAGGCCAGCCAGGCGGTCGAGGGGAGCCCGTCGCGCCCGGCCCTGCCGGTTTCCTGGTAGTAGCCCTCGACCGACTTGGGCAGGTCGAGGTGGGCGACGAACCGCACATCCGGCTTGTCGATGCCCATGCCGAAGGCGATGGTCGCGACCATGACGACGCCGTCCTCTCGCAGGAAACGCCCCTGGTTCTCGGCCCTGGTGCGCGCGTCGAGCCCCGCGTGGTACGGCAGCGCCTGGATCCCGTTCTCCACCAGGAACTCCGCGGTCTTCTCGACGGAGGTCCGCGACAGGCAGTAGACGATGCCTGCGTCGCCGGGATGCTCGGTGCGGATGAGTCTCAGCAGCTGCCGCTTGGGCTCGTTCTTCGACTCGATGCGGTACTGGATGTTCGGCCGGTCGAAGCTCGCCACGAAGTGGCGGGCCTGTCCCAGGCTCAGCCGTGAGGCGATCTCCGCGTGCGTCGCCGGGGTCGCGGTGGCGGTCAGCGCGACGCGGGGCACGTCGGGCCAGCGTTCGTGCAGCGCGGACAGCGCGAGGTAGTCGGGCCTGAAGTCGTGCCCCCACTGGGCCACGCAGTGCGCCTCGTCGATGGCGAACAGCGAGATCTTGCCCCGGTCGAGCAGCCTCAGCGTCGAGTCGACCCGCAGGCGCTCCGGCGCGAGGTAGAGCAGGTCCAGCTCACCGGCGAGGAAGGCCGACTCGACGTGCCCGCGCTCGTCGAAGTCCTGTGTGGAGTTGAGGAACCCCGCCCGCACCCCGAGCGCCGTCAGGGCGTCCACCTGGTCCTGCATGAGCGCGATGAGCGGCGAGACGACGATGCCGACCCCCTGGCGCACGAGCGCGGGGATCTGGTAGCACAGCGACTTGCCGCCTCCGGTCGGCATGAGCACGAGGGCGTCGCCGCCGTCGACGACATGGTCGATGATCTCCTGCTGGCCCTCCCTGAACGAGGCGTAGCCGAAGACCCGCCGCAGCACGCGCGAGGCGTCGCTCTCCCCGTCGAGCCGGCTCTCGCCGGACTCGCTCACATCGGGCTCGCTCGCTCCCGGCCCGTTCTCGCCCGGCCCGTTCTCGCCTGGCCCGGGATCGCTCCCGCCCGAATCCGCGTCGTCGGGACCGTTGCCGTCGGGAGCGTTCTCGGAGAAGACCACCGCGTCATTGTACGAGGGTCGTGCCGTGCGCACCGGAAGAGCGCGGAACCGCCGGAATCGAGGGGGCCGGACGCCCAGCATGACCGAGGCGACGACCGAGGACCTGCGGGAGGGGGCGCGTCCCCCTCCCGAGGTCCTCCTCACGGCCTGCGGCGGCGCCGGGAAGCGCCCTGATCAGTCCAGCCGGAGCGCGATCAGGGCGATCTTCTCGACCGTGCTGAAATCACCGGCTGAGGCGCGGTTCTTCGTCACGCCGACGCTGACGCCCGTCGCGGTGTCGGCGAAGGCCGCGGTCCCTCCGCTGCCGGCCATCCCGAACAGCGTCGGCGCGCCGAGCGCCGTGAACAGTCCGATCGAGTAACCCAGTCCCCAGGTGCCGGGGCCTCCTGTGACCTCGTCCGTGCCCGTCACCGCCGGGGACGACAGCTCGCGCAGCCGGTCGGGGGAGACGAGCGCTCCGCCCAGCAGGGCGTCGTACATGCGGGCGACCGCGCGGGCGGTCATCGTGGCCCCCGCGGGGATGTCGGAGCCCAGCACGTCGGCGCGGTTGCTGAACGCGGCGTCCGGCATCGCCGCCGGAGGGGCGGCCGTGTAGCCGTCGACCACCCTGAAGAACGGGATCTGGGCCATCGCCTCGGCGGGCAGTTCCATCGCGGGTCCGGCGTCCTCGATCCTGGCCAGCCTGCCGAGCTCGGACTCGGGGACGCCGAAGAACAGCTCGTCGGCCACCCCGAGCGGTCCCGCGACCTCCTCGCGGAGCACCTGCGAGATGCGCTTTCCGGTCACCCTGCGCACGACCTCGCCGAGGATGTGGCCGTAGGTCTGCGGGTGGTAGCCGAACCGCGTCCCCGGCTCCCACCACGGCGTGGCGTCGGCGATGGCGGCGCACATCCCGTCCCAGTCGCACAGGTCCTGCGGCGTGGTGCCGACCGGCACCCCGGGAACGCCGGTCGCGTGCGTCAGCGCGTGCCGTACGGTCGCCTTCCCCTTGCCGTGGGCGGCGAACTCGGGCCACACGTCCGCGATGGGGGTGTCGTAGTCGACGGCGCCGCGCTCGGCCAGCACGTGGACGACCGTCGCGGTCACGCCCTTACCCGTCGAGGTGCTGTAGACCGGGGTGTCCGAGGTGATGGGACGGCCCGTCGCCGGGTCGGCGACGCCCGCGACCGCGTCGGCCACGAGTTCGCCTCGCCGGTAGACGGCGACCTGCACGCCGCGCTCGGCTCCCGAGTCGACGAGCTCGTCGACGGCGGCCTGCACGCTCTTCTGAAGATCGGTCATTGTGGTTCCTCTCTCGAAAGCTCCCCCGTAGGACGAGGGAGGCGCGAAAAAGGAATCGGTCCGCCCCGAGGTCCGTCCCGAGGTCCACCTCAAGGTCGACCCGAGATCCGACCCGGAGGCCCCGTCCAGGCCTCCGGGCCCCGCCGCCGGGCCCCGCCGCCGGGCGGGACCGGGAGGCCGGACGGCGGGGGTCAGAGCGAGGAGGGGAGGCCGAACCTGGGGAACACGTCCTGCCCGTAGGTGGTGATCTGGGTCACCAGACCGTCCTCGACCCGCAGGACTCCCATCCAGGAGGGCAGGTAGTCCGGCTGGCCCGCTCTGCGGAGATAGGCGGCCGCGGCGGGCTGCCGGTTGGCCCGGGTGGCGAGAAGCCTCCACTCGCCCCAGGCCTCGGGGCCGACCATCGCGGGGGTCCACGACGCCATGAACGCCTCGCGTCCCAGCAGCCAGATCGGCGCGGGCGGCATCGTCTGCCACACGTCGGCCCGCAGCACTCCGGCCAGGACGGACGGGTCGGCCTGCTCCACGGCGGCGATGTAGCGCTGCAGGACGGCGCGCTCCTGCGAGGTCGGCTCCACGGACGCGGCCCACTCGAGACGCCGCGCGGGCAGGTGTTCCCTGACCGTCGGCCTGGCGCGCTGCAGGGCGCTCTTGACCCCGGCGACGGTCAGCTCGAGCGACTCCGCGGTCTCCTGCGCCGACCAGCCGAGCACGTCGCGCAGGATCAGCACCGCGCGCTGCCTGGGCGGCAGGTGCTGGATCGCGACCAGGAAGGCCAGCTCGATCGTCTCGCGGTCGATCACCGTCTCGGCCGCGTCCAGCAGCGTGTCGGGGTACGGCTGGAGCCACGGCACGGCGTTCGAGGCGGGCGGGTCGAGTCCGGGGTCGGCGGGCAGGGCGGGCGCGGGCCGGGGCTGGGGGCGGCGGGGGGCCGCCCTGAGGTGGTCGAGACAGGCGTTGGTCGCGATCCGGTACAGCCAGGCGCGCAGGCCGGTCTCGCTCCGCAGCGTCCCACGCCTGTCCCAGGCCCGCAGGAACGTCTCCTGCACCAGGTCCTCCGCCTCGTCGAAGGAGCCGAGCATCCGGTAGCAGTGCACGTGGAGTTCCCGCCGATGCTCCTCGACGCGCTCGCCGAACTCGTCCACGGCTACCGGCCTCCGCTCCGTCGAGCGGTTCCTGAGACGACTCCGGACGCGGCTCCGGAAACGGATGGCGTGCAATTGGTACCGGCCATGGCCGGAATTGTAGCCATTCATCACACCCATACTCACATCTCAGGAAAAAAGCGGATTATCTCCCCCGGCGTCCGCCGGAGACCGATGACGTCCCCTTACAGGCAGGTAAGTGAGTTGTTTCCCCAACAAATCGCTATAGGACAAATCTTGCGGCAGGGAGGAAGATCCTCGTAAAAAAGCGAGGAGGTACCTTGACCACGTTCGTGCGTACCCGTGACGGGAGAACGCTCGCGGTCGACGAAAGGGGAGAGCTGGAGGGAGACCCCGTGTTCCTGCTGCACGGCACGCCGGGCAGCAGGGTCGGGCCGTCACCGCGCGCGGCGGTCCTCTACCGCCTGGGGATCAGGCTCATCACGTACGACCGTCCGGGATACGGCCTCTCCGACCGGAGGTTCGGCAGGACCGTGGCCGACGTCGCCGAGGACATGGCCGCCATCGCCGACGAGCTGGGAATCGCGTCGTTCGCCGTGCTGGGCCGTTCGGGAGGCGCCCCGCACGCCCTCGCCTGCGCGGCGCTGCTGCCCGAGCGGACGACGAGGGTCGCGGCGCTCGTCCCGCTCGCGCCGCGGGGCGCGGAGGGGCTGGACTGGTTCGAGGGCATGGCGGTGTCCAACGTGGACGAGTTCACCGCGGCGTCCCTCGGGCACAGCGCGGTGACCGCGCTGCTCTCCCCCGCCGTCGAGCAGATCAGAGCCGACCCGACACACCTGGTCCCCGCGCTCGACCACGACCTGCCGGAGTCGGACCGGCACGTCGTGGCGGACTTCGGGATCCGCAGGATGCTGGCGCGGAACTTCGCGGAGGCCGTACGGCATTCGGCGCACGGATGGGTCGACGACGCCCTCGCCTTCAGCGCGCCGTGGGGGTTCGACCCGGGCAGCATCACGGTGCCCACGCTGCTCTGGCACGGCGACGCGGACGTCTTCTCCCCCGTCGGCCACTCGCACTGGCTCGGCCAGCGGATCCCCGGCGCCAGGCTGGTGATCCAGCGGGGCGCCGCGCACTTCGGCGCCCTGCACGTGATGCCCGACATAATGACCTGGCTGACCGCCGTCTGACCCAGAAAGGCTGTGGTCAGAAAGGCTGTGGCTCGAGGTCCCTGTTGATGCGCCGCCACTCCCTGAGCTGGGCCAGGGTCGGGTGGCTCTCCCCCAGGGACCGTCCCATGATCGGCAGCAGCCTGCTCCTCGCCTGCTCCGCCCTGGCGGCCTGCCCCGACACCCACAGCGTCACCGCCAGGTTGGCCTCGCAGACGAGCGTGTCGGGATGCGTCTCGCCGAGCTTGGCGCGCAGGGCCGCCAGGGTCTGCCGCTCCAGCGCCTCCGCCTCCTCCAGCCGCTCGTTCTCGCCCAGGCAGTTCGCGAGGTTGATCGCCGCGGACAGGGTGAAGGGATGGTTCGCGCCGAGATGCGCGTGCAGCCCCTCCAGCACGGACCTCGCCTGTGGGATGGCCTTGGCCAGCTCGCCGGTGCCGCGCATGTAGATGGTCACGTTGTTCAGCGCGATGAGCGTGCCGGGGTGGTTCCCTCCGAGGGTCTCCTGGTAGATGCGCGCGATCTCACCGGCGAGATCGCGCGCCCCCTCCTTGTTGCCCAGCGCGGACATGCAGCACGCGAGCTCGAGGGTCGCGGCCAGCGCGTCCGGAGTGCCCGCGTACCGCTGCTTGTAGCGCTCCTCGGTGTCCTTGGCGAGCTGCCACGCCTCCTGCTGCTCACCGGCCCTGCGCAACGAGACCGCGAGGCTCTTGGCCGCGCGCAGGGTGTCGACGAAGGTCTCCCCCAGAGCCTCCCGGTAGTGCTGCAAGGTGGTGCGCAGCAGGTCGACCGACTCGCGGTACTGGCCGATCTCACGCAGGTCGCGGGCGAGCTGCGCGGCCGAGTGCAGGGTGTAGGGGTGGTTGGCCCCCAGCACGCGGGTACGGCGCTGCAGGGTGTCCTGGTCGAGGTCACGGGCGCTGAGGCCGTCGCCGACGAGCCGGTAGTCGAGCGCGAGGTTGTTGGCCGAGGCCAGGGTGCGGGGGTGGTCCTCGCCGAAGAGGGTCTTCCACCGGTCGTAGGTCACCTTGTCCATCTCCAGCGCCTCGTCGTACTCGCCGAGACCCCGCAGGTCCCCGGCGAGGCCGCCCGCGGTCAGCAGCGTGTGCGGATGACGCTCGCCGACCACCGTGAGCTGCTGGTCGCGCACCCACACGTCGAGGTCCCTCGCCTCCTCGTACTTGCCCTGGGAACGCTTGACGTTGGCCACGTTGAACAGCAGGTTCAGCCGCTGCCGGTCCTGGGTCCCGAACTCGTCCTCCCAGTACTCGGCCAGGAAGTCGCCCAGGTTCAGGGCCTGGGCGAAGTCGCCGCGCTTCCAGAAGTAGCGCACCCGGTCCGTGAGCAGCTGCCTGGTCTCCTCCTCGGTGCACTCCGTCGCCCTCGAGGGCTGCAGGTGCTGCCAGAGCAGGTCGTAGCGGATCCAGTTCTCCGGGTCGTCCACGTCGCCCTGCCTGGGCCTGGCCCCGACGAGGATGCGGTGAACCTGGTGGCAGGCCTGCTCCTGGTCCTCGGCCGACATCTGACTGCGGATCACCGCCTGGACCAGCCGGTGCACCTGGATGGTGTTGTTGCCCTGGTCGACCTTGGCCAGCGCGAACCTGCCGATCTGCTGGATGACCCGGCCGAGGACGAGCTTCTCGCGCAGCGTGTCGTCGTAGGGAAGGAGCGCCTCCATCATCTCGTCGCTGTAGAGCAGCTGCATCGAGATGGGCTCGGGGGCGAAGAAGGCGCACAGCTGCAGCAGCCTGACCGAGGCGGGGGAGCTCTCCTGCAGCTGGCCGAGCGAGAGGTTCCAGGTGACCGCCACCGGATGGGGGTAGTCGGCGGGCTGCTTCAGGGAGAGCACCCTGGCCGTCTCCGTCTCGAGCTGCTCCAGGAAGGTCGCGGCGGGCATCCCGGTCTCCGCCAGCCAGGCCGCGGCCTGCTCGACCGCGAGCGGCAGGTTGCCCAGCGCCTTGGCCACCTGCAGCGCGTCCTCCGGAGCCAGGCCCGGCACCCTGCGACTGAGGTGCTCCAGGCTCTCCTCCTTGCTGAAGACGTCGAGCTCCAGCGGCTCGGCCACGGCCGACCACGCCTGGTTCCGTGAGGTGATCAGGATGTGGCCCGAGGAGCCGCCGGGGAAGAAGTCACGCAGATCCCCCGGCTCTCCGGCGTTGTCGAAGATCAGCAGCCAGCGACCGTGCGGTTCCCCGAGCCGCAACGCCTCGCGCACCGCGGCGACGACCTCGGAGATGTTGTCGGCGACGGGGATGCGCAGCTGCCGGGCGAGCTCCTCGAAGGCGGAGTTGATCCGCTCGGGGTCCTCTGAGGAGATCCACCAGACCAGGTCGTAGTCGGCCCTGAAGCGGTGGGCGTACTCCAGCGCCACCTGGGTCTTGCCGACGCCGCCGAGGCCGTACAGGGTCTGCGGCAGCACCACCGCCGAGCTGCCGCCGACGAGCTGGCTGCGCAGCGTGTCGAGCACGGGACCGCGCCCGGTGAAGGCCGCGTTGCGCGCCGAGACGTTCCACACGGCGGGCTCGCTCCCGGGAAAGCGCGCGCCGAGCGCGTTCATGTCGAGCGGCGCGCCCTCGTCGGTCCGGCCGAACATCTTCATCAGCGTCTGCGCCGCGGGCCGTTCCGAGATCCTGGTGAGGTCGGTCAGCGCGCGGTCCCCGAACGGGGAGGGGAAACGGGACTCGGAGACGCGGATCGGGATCAGCTCGGCGCGGGTGGCGGTCTCGGCGTTCGTGAGCCGCTGCCACACCTCGTTGCTGCGCGGGGAGCGGACGTAGGCGCCGGAGAGCACGATGACCACCCTCAGCGAGTCGCCGGTGAAGTCGAGGGTCTCCTCCGAGTCGACGCTGTGCAACGTCACGCGGTGGCCGTACCGGTCGAGCAGGGCGGCGATCCAGTCCGCCCACATGCGGTCCTCCGACGCGTAGCTGAGGTAGACGTCGGTCTGGTGCGCCGGGTGACGGCGGACGAAGGACTCCAGGTAGCGCAGCCGTACGGTCTCCTCCATGTGGGGGAAGGAGGAGACCTCGCCCTCGGTGATCACGCCGGCGAGCCGTTCGAAGGCCGACAGCATGGAGCCCGGCCTGTTGGGCTCGTCGCCGAAGGCGGCGAGGATCTCCTCGAAGGCGTAGAAGGGGGTGTACGGGATCTCGACGGCGCCCCAGTACTGGTCGACCTCGTGCTGGGTCATCCCCTTGGGGAACTGGTCGAACCTGCGCTTGGCGAGACTGCGTCCCGCGTCGCACTTCTCCTTCTCGCCCGTCTCGATCCGCATGGGGACCGGCAGGATGCGGATGTTGCGGTCGCCGTAGCGGTCGTCGATGTGCCTCGCCACCGAGGAGGTCCCGTCGATGCCCTGGTCGGACAGGGTGAAGCAGGCCACCAGGACGTCCGGCATCTGGACCGTGCAGATCTCCGCGATGTCGCTCAGGCCGGTCCGGCTGTCGACGAGGGTGTAGTCGTAGCAGGCCTTCATGTCGGCGCGGAGCGCGTCGAAGAACTGGCCGCCACCCTGCCGCTCGTAGAAGGTGTCCCAGTCGAAGCTGGAGACCAGGGAGGAGTAGTCGCGGTTCTGCCTGCCCGCGGAGACGAGGTCGAGCGTCCCCTCGCCGGGGAACTCGAAGCCCAGGGAGACCGCGTGCGGCTCGACGCGGGCGTACTGGTGGTGCCAGTCGCGCGGCCGCGCCTCCTTCTTCATCGCGGCCCACTGGTAGGTCGTGATCAGGTCGATGACCCCGGAGGTGTTGGCGACCAGCCCCGGGTCGAGAAAGGGACGGAAGAACTTGTGCAGGCCGGGAGACTCCAGGTCCCAGTCGACGACGAGAACCCGTTTCCCGCTGCTCGCGAGGATCCACGCCGTGTTGGCCAGCGCCATCGTGCGCCCGGTACCGCCCTTGTACGAGTAGAAGGTAACGATCCGGCCCTCGCTCATGTTGGCTACTCCTCCGGCCCGATCAGCCTGGGTCTGTCAACTCTTGTGCCCTCCGGCGGATACGCGGGGGCGTGCTTGAAGAACTGCTGGGTCGCCTTGTTCAGGGCGTCCGGCAGGATGCTCCTGAAGGCGTCCAGGGTGGGGATCCTGGGATTGGCGGCGGGTTCGACGAGCTTGTGGCCGAGCGCCGTGTCCAGGCAGTCTCTGAGCCTCGGCTCCTGCTGGACGGTCTCCTGGTCCTCGGAGTTCCAGGGCACCATCACGGTGATCCACTGCCGGCCGGGGCGGTTGACCGGGCGCAGCGACTCCTTGTAGTCGTCGCTGGCGGTCGCCCAGGGGTCGACCAGCAGCACCCCCGGCGACTGGGGCTCGTCGGCCGAGAGCGTCTCCGCGTGCTCCTCCATCGTGCCGACGTGCGGCAGGAAGCCCCGGGAGCGCGCCAACTCGACCGCGCAGTCGGCCAGGGGGCGCATGCCGTTGCGGCTGCGGAAGGGGTCCCACTCGTGCGGTGTCCGCCCGTAGTAGTAGGTGTCGCGCCCCTCGGGCAGGTGCCGCAGGTCGGGGGCGACGACGGTCATGGTCACCGGGCGCTCGGGCGTGTGGTCGCCGAAGACGCTCGGCACGGTGGTGTAGTCGCGGATCCTTCCGTACGGCATGGGCGTCGTCTCGGCCACCTCGATGATCCGCTGGGCCAGGCCGAGGGTCGCCATCTGGTACTGGCTGCGGTACCTGCTGAGCTTCATGATCCCGTAGAAGCCCTCCTCGGCGTACCGGTTGCCGAGGTCGGCGTGGTTGAACTGGATCGCCTGCGCGGCGTGCGGAAGGGTCATCGTGCGCATCGGGGCCCAGACCGCCGGAACGATCGCGTCAGGGCCGCCGTGCCGGGGAGCGCGCTCCAGAAAGGCCGCCCACTCCTTGCCGCAGTGCTCGCTCTCGAAGTAGCGCGGAGAGTAGAGCGGGACGAACACCCGGCAGGTGGACAGGCGCTCGGAGAGGGTTTGCGGCCAGTTGTCCCCGGTCCTTAATTCCCTGTCCATATACCCCGCCGAGCCTGCGGGGACCCGGGTGAGATGCATAATATGCTCACATAACACCCGAAACAGCTTTTCCACCCATTGATTTGGGTCGCCGCCGTCAGAAAGATCATGCGGCGGCACGTGCGCATAACTGAGGAAGAAGTAGGGCCCGGCAGCTTGAGCGGGCTTGTCTGGAGTGGTCATCCGCCTCCTTCACCCGAGATTTAACTATAAGAACGCAGTCTTTGCCACGAAAGTGCCAACACCGCGAATTCTCGGGTAAGGAAGATCAGCTCTGCTGTTTCACCCAGGCCGTGTGATGCCGGTGGGAGAGAGCGGCCGCTGCGACGGCCGCGTCCTCGGAAACGGACTCCTTCAGCCACGGCCCGACCGAGCGGCGCATCCCCGCGACGAAACGCGCCCCCAGGGAGGTCATCGAGCCCGAGCCGTCCAGGGTCTCGATGGCCTGCGCGGTCAGCTCCCGCCAGCGGGCGAACTGCACCTCCCCCGGCTCCGGAGCGGAATGGCGTCGCCTCCGCCAGAAGTCGGCGACCGCGACGTGGGCGTACGTCCCCTGGAGCAGGCCCTCCAGCGGCCGGGGGTCGGGCCGCCACGGCGCGTAGTAGCGCCTGGTGTCCGACTCGTCGTACAGGTCGACGATGTCCAGCACAGCACCGAGCTTGACGTGCTGGAACTCGTGGATCAGCAGCAACGCGAGCGTGACGGGGTCCTTGGGAAGCGCGGCCGCGACCGCGCCGAAGGCGTGCCGGGCCGTCGAGCTGGCGTCACCGCCCCCCTCGGGAGGGGTGAGCGGGGTGAGGGTCGACAGCCCCGCGCGCAGGCCCGGGGCGTAGGCGGGATGGTCGGACTCGATCAGCGTCCACGCCTCGGCGAAGAGCCGCTGCCAGGCGGCCACGTCGTCCTCGGAGAGCCGCCCCGCCGCCCGGTGACCGTGACAGTCGCGGTAGGGGTCGGTGTCCTCGAGCGTGACGGAGAAGTCACCCGCGACGAGCCTCCTGACCGGATGCCACGGGGCGTCCGGCCTGCCCTCCAGCGCGAAGCGCCCGTCCTCGACGAGCAGCAGGGCCTGCGAGAGCGCACCGGTCTCCGCGCCCGCCACGGGGCCCACCTCGAGCGCCCCCAGGGTGGGCAGGCAGACCATGCCGTCGACCGCCCTGACGACGACCCTGGCCTTCGCGCCCGCCCTGACCGCCGCCGCGGCGGCGATGTTGGCGAGATGCCCCGCGTGCGCGGCGTCCCGCAGGGACTCGATCGCCCAGGCCCGCACGTAGGGGTGGTCGAGCACCGCGTCGACCGCGTCCCTGTGCTCGCTGTCGAGCCTGGTGAGCAGGTCCCATCCGGCCTCGGCCCCGTGCGCGCGGACGCCCGCCAGGAGCCCGCGGCGCAGGGTGCGCTGCGACTCGGCGAGGCAGGAGACGTCCCGGTCGTCGCCGTATCCCCCGGCGAGGGCGTCGATGGTGCCGTAGGGCACCGCGTGCGTCGGCATCGTGGTCCTGCCCCGGATGTGGGTGATGAGCTTGAGGAGGTCGGCGCTGTAGACGCTGGGGTTGGCGAAGGCCGAGCCGGTCCGGTACCGGTGGGCGTACAGCCCTCCGCCGCAGCTGTCGACGACCGGGCACGCGCGACAGGTGTCGCACAGTCCGCCGAGCCCCTGCCTGCGGGCGAGGATGCCGGTGTGCCTGGCGACCTCGTCGAGGTCGTGGCCGAACACGTCGAGGCCGGTCGCCGGTGCCCCGTCGAACGCGGTCTTGAGCGAGTCGGCCTGCTCGTAGCCCCCGTCGGTCTCGATGACCACCAGGTCGGACGGCTCGAGCCCGAGCGACTCGGTGAGGCTGGAGTCGCCGCGGCTGGTGCGGATGACCGACTCGAACAGACGCACCGGGACCCTGGCCCCCTCGGCCAGCCAGACATCGAAGATCTCGATGAGCCAGTCGGCGTACGCCGTCGGGGTCGGGCGCGCCGGAGGGGCGTCCCAGGTGGCGTGCGGCAGCAGGAAGTCGACGCGGGGAGGCTCCAGGGCGGCCAGCGCCCGGTAGACCGCCGTCGGGTCGTTGGCGACGTCGATCGTGCACAGCAGCCCGGCGTACAGCTCGGGGCGGCGGCGCAGCAGCTCGACCGCGGCGATCACCCGGTCGTAGCTGCTGCGGCCGTCGGCGTAACGTCTGTGCCTGTCGTTGGCCACACGGTCGCCGTCGAGCGAGACGCCCACCTTGACGTCGTGCTCGGCGAAGACGTCGAGCACGCGGTCGTCGAGCAGCACCCCGTTGGTGTGCACGCGCAGATCGAGGTCGCACCGGCCGCCGAGCTGCTCGCGCAGTTCGGCGGCGACGCGGCCGAGCCTGACCGGTCCCGCGAGAAGCGGCTCGCCTCCGTGCAGCACGACGTGCACCCGGTCGAGCGCGTGCCTGTCCACGTGCTCGGCGATGCGTGCGACCGCTCGGACCACGGTCCGGTCCGAGATCACTTTTGGACGGCCCCGCCAGCTCTGATCCGCGTGCTCGTACACGTAACAGTGGTCGCATGCCAGATCGCAGCGACTATGCACCTTAAGTACGAATTGCCGGAATGGCACGAAGGGCCCGTCCATCATGGCCCCTTGCGTCAGATCGACGAATTGAAAGCCGCGACGGAGACGCGCTCAACGGGAGCGGACTCCGGAAGAAGGCGCTGCAAGATGCCGTCGACATCGGTTTCGTGGACTAGAGACAGCGGAACGTCGCGGAGATCCTTGACGTTTGACGAGACCCCGGACTGCTTGTCTTCGGTAAGATTCATGGCCCCAAACCAATGCGAACTGATATTCGAACGACGACGCTGAGAACGGCAATTATCACAACGCTACAGCACAGGGCCTCTGAAGGGCTCTATCCCTCGACTCTATTACGTTTTTTTACCTATCCGCAATTGCGATAAAGGCCATTATTTCACTATTAATGCCCCATCTCATGCGTGAGAGGCCGTCCAGAGCATGTGCTCCCGCGAGATGGCCTCCTCGGCCTCGTCCACGAAGTGAGCCCACTCGGCCTCGGTCGTCGGCCAGGCCGCGCGGACCACGATGTCTCCCAGTTCCAGGGCCGCTATCGCGTAGGCGCTGGCGACCTGCTGGTGCTGACGGGTCTGCAGCCAGGCCACACCCCCGGCCGCCACCGCCCCCAGCACTCCCGGAAGGTCGATGTCCGGGGCCTTCTTGCCCAGTGCCGCCTTGACGGCGGCGGTGACCAGTCCGAGGGCCTCGGCCGTCGCCACCATGACCAGCCACATGGCGGCGCGCCGTTCGTGCAGGTTCGCCTTCGCCGCGTACCACGCCCGCTGGTCGTCCAGCCGCCCCACCATGTAGTGGCGCTTGCGCTCGTCGAGCGGGAGCGCCCTGATCGTGCGCATCCCCTCCGTCACCTGGGTGTCCCCGTCGGTGAGCGAGACGGGCGCGACGCTGCGCAGGTCAGAGGTGATCTTGCTGAACCTGCGCAGGAGAAGCCGGTCGGACACGTGGTCGTGGCGCGGATCCCCGTCGGCCTCCGCGCCGTCCAGGCCGAACGGCTCGCCTCCGACCAGGTAACGCCAGGCCAGGGTCTTGGCCGACTCCGCGGCGGCGCGCGCCTCGTACCACCGCCGGTCGGGACGCGTCGTCAACAGGTAGACCTCGGTGACCAGGGCAACCCCCATCGCCGCCGCGGCGACCGTGGCCATCACGTCCAGCTCCGCCACGAAGGCGCTGAAGGAGCCGCAGAGCGCGGCCGTGATCAGAGAGGAAAGGCGAACCCCGGTGGCGACCAGCAGCCTTCGCTGGCTGGCGATGGCCGTGCGGTCGGCGGACCGGTACAGAGCGGGGAACTCAGACTCGGGAAGCACCTCCACGTCTTGAGATGAACCAAAGTCCCCGACGATGTCAAGCCCCGCCGTCGCCACAGATGGCCTCTGACCGGCCGAAATCCTCGCTCCGGTCGGCCCCCATCGGCTCCAGGCACCCCCGGGAGCGACTCCCGCCCCCGGCTGGCCGGGCCCTCGCGGACGTTCCCCGTTCCCGGCGGCCCCCGCCCTCGCGGACGTTCCCCGTCCCCAGCGGCCCCGTCCCCGGCGGCCCCGTCCCCAGCGGCCCCGTCCCCCGCCGACGTCGGCGACCGCCGATGTCAGGCCCTGGCGGCCCCGGGCGGCCAGATCACGCGCACCGGTGTCCGGCGGCGTGTGGCAGCCTCGACCGCCTCCGCCGTGCCTCCCAGCCCTCGTGCGGGAAACCCGTCCCACACGGCGATCAGCAGGTCGGCCGACTCGATCAGCAGCTCGTTCGCCGCGGCGTAGGCGTGGGGCGACGGCGTGTCGAACGGCAGCCTGCGGACCTCACGGGCCCTGCGCAGCAACGCGTGGAAGGACGCCTCGCCGTAGTCCCGGGCGGGGACGATGGCCTCCAGCACGCCGCCGAGATCGAGAACGGCCGCCGCGAAGATCTGGTCCGCGCCGCCGGCGAGGCACGATATCCCGACGAATCCCGGAGCGTACGGCCTCAGGACGTCCCGGACCTCCGCGTCGACGAGCGACACCGTGTCGCGGGCGAGGTCGCGGTGCCCCGTGACGGCGATCCGGGTCAGCGTCGGCCGATGGTGACGGCGATGGGGATGTCGAACCCGTGCACCCTGCCGCCGGTCCGTGTCGCTGCTCATGTTGCGGAGAGTATCCTCGCCCCCCTGCGACGGGGCAGGTCAGACACGTGTACCGTCGACATTCACACCCGCTCTGACCTGCGATGACGCACGATGGTTACACATCGGTTCCCACCCGCCCTCGCCCGCGGCCGCGTCCGCTCCGAGGCGTTCGACGCCCACGCGGCCGGGCCCGCCGAAGCCGCCCGCGCGAAGGTGCGGACGGCTCAGGCGGGCGGAGCGGACGAGCCGGATCAGCGCCGGACGAAGCCGTTGACGACCATCGGCAGCGAGGCGTCCAGGCCCGCCACGTTCAACACGTCCGGGTCGCCGGGGTCTCCGATCGAACGGCCCACGGGGGTCATCGCGGCGACCACGACACGGACCGCCGGGTTGACGGACCGCCGGTAGGCGTCCAGCGCCTGGACGGCGTGCGAACGGCCCGCCCACGTCTCGCTGTCGGTGAACACCACGATGCCGTCCACCTCCAGCCTCTCGCCTCGCGCCCAGTCGAACGGCAGCGCCAGGTCGGTGCCGCCGCCGGAGGGCCGCCACGAGGCGATCTCCCGAAGGTTGGTGCGCGGCGTCACCTTCGAGGCGTGGACGGAGGTGTCGACGTCGATGACGTGGACGTTGCCGCGCTCGATGCGGGCGAGCATGACGGCCATGGCGCAGCCGAGCTCGTAGGCCGTGCCGAGCGGCGACCCACCGGCCGCGACACGGTGGTAGGTCATCGACCCCGAGGAGTCGACGGCGACCAGGAGCCGCCTGCCGGAGGGGCGGACGTGGCCGAACGACAGCTCGTACGCCTCCTCGAGCGCGTCCGAGATCGCCGGCACCGGCTGCCACGTCTGGCGGTCGGCTCGCGGGTTCGGCTGACTCTGACCGGAGTTGTAGACCCGGAGCGCGAGGAAGAGGTCCATCGGGTGGACGCGCGCCCTCGCCAGCGCCTTCCTGTCGGTGAGGCGCGCGACGGCCCTGCGGGTCGCGTCGCCCCTCGGCCTGAGAGCACCGATGCGGGTCATCTTCGCCAGGTTGCGGACGAGCGCGGTCATGCCGACGGTGTCCACCAGGGCCTCCCAGACGGCGGGCTCGGTGAGCATCGCGTCGGGCAGGAACTCCCAGGGCGTCCGCAGCTCGGTGACGGCCCTGACCGCCTCCGCCGTGGTGGTGACGGCCTTCGCGGTGAGGAACCGGTCCACGGCGGGCACGACCTCACGGACCTGATCGTCGGAGACGTTCCCGGCGATCCACCCGAACAGCGCCCTGCGCTGAACCGTGTCGGCCTTCGGGTGGGCGATGCGCAGCGCGTCCCGCAGGGAGAACGCCTCGCCCTGCGGAGTCCTGCGCTGCATCGCCTTGCACGCCCTGAACGCCACCGCGTCCGGCTCGTCCCGCAGGAACCAGGAGGCGACAGCCGTACGGAGGGAACGGCCGACAACCAGGCTGGAACCGTTGCCGGTCGTCTTGCCTCCGAGGTTCTTCAGGTAGCCGACGAACGCCGCCAGATGATCGGTGGTCCGCACGACCAGCGGAAACGCCGCCTTGACGGCCTGCCGGGTGTCGGGGTCGCCGTAGGCGAACGCCAGGGCGAGCGCGAAGATCGCGGGACGGGGCTTGGGCGCGCGCGGCGGCCTGGCGGTGGAGACGTCCACGATCATGGCCACGGCACGGGGCCCGTCCTCGCCGACGGCGGCGAACAGCACGTCGGCGTTCTCCGCCGTCAGCGTGTCCTCACCCACGTAGTAGGTGCCGCCGGTCGTGCCGAGGATCAGGAAGTCCTCGAGCCGGGTCCAGACGTCCTTGGCGAAGACGTATCCGCCCGCGGCGTTCCGCACCTGGCCGGCACGGCCGGGAATCGGCCGGGTCTGCGGCGTCGCGACCGTGGAGATCGCGGCGAGGGGGTCACGTGCCATGGCTGCTCTCCTTCGTTCGGCCCGCCCGGAGGCGGACAGGTGAAAGGGGAGCGGATGTGGTGACGCCCGCCGGGTTTTACCCAGATGCTCTGCCGCTGAGCCACGCCCGTCGCCTGGACGGACGGCAGGACTCGAACCTGCGACCCTCTGATCCCGATAACCGGCCGACTTCGACCCGCTCCCCCGCTCGTCAGCCCCGCCTGCGGCACGGATGTGGGGACTCCGACCGGCTTCGGGCCCCGAAGGACCCGACAGGATTCGAACCCGTTATGCCAGATAACCGATCGGATTCGACCCGCGCCGCCGACAGGGCTGACGAGCGATCAGGTCTGGAGCCGACACGGATGTGGAAACGCACACCGGCCGTTAGGCGCTCTGACCGCTGAGCTACACAGACTCGAGCATCTGTGACGGGATTCGAACCCGCGACCACCCGCTTAGAAGGCGATAACCGACGCGCTTCGACCCGTGCCGACACCAGACCTGACCGGTTCACCGGGCCGGGAGAAGAAACGGATATGGAAACCGACACCGGATGTGTTCTTTTTTACAGAAAGAGATAACCGATGTCGTTCGACCCGTGCCTTCTTCCGGCCTGACGAACTGAAGGCAACGCTACAGATCGCCCGATCCCGAGGCATCTCAATTTCGGGCCCTTCACCGCCCCCGGCCCCCCATCGCCCAGCACACCTCGCCGGCCTCCATCGCTTCCTCCTCGGCCGCGCCGCCATCACAACAGACGCCTGTGACGGCGGAGCGCAGGCGATGTGAAAGTCCGGCGCGGATCCCCCGGCCGCCCCCGCGAGGTCCCGAACCCCCTGAAGCCCGCGAGAGCCGCGAAAACCGAGACCGTTCTCCTTCCTGCCGCTTTCCGGCACGCCCTCGAATCACGAAGAACGGGCGGACGGACCCGGCAGAGGTTTCAGCGATTCCCTTCGATCCATTTCCCGGGCTTCGGCTCTCCCTGTTCGGGGAGCGGCCATACGACAAAGATATGGGAATTCATGGGGTTCTGATCTTTCGATGCCGGTGTAACCGTTGGAGCAGCCCTGGCCGGCCGCGGCTCCTTGCGGACAAGGAGTCAATGCGAATGAACCCCAGAATCACGTCAGGGGCGACCGCTTTCGTGACGGTCGTCGCCATGGGCGCGTCGGCGCTGACGGGCGGCACGGAGGCCTCCGCGGCCGCGGCCGCTCCGGCGGCGGAGGCCGTACTCGCCGCCCGGCAGGCCGGCCCGGACACACCGCCCGCGTTCGCCCCGCCCGGCCCGGAGGCCCGGCGGCGCGCGGTCGCCGTCGCGGGCGAGGCGCTCACCACGCGAGCCCCGGAGCTGCGCGTGGGCCCTTGGGACGCCTTCGAACGTCCCGTGATCACCTCGGGCATCCGAGGCCTGCAGTACCTTCGCTACCCCCGGACCCATCGCGGGCTGCCGGTCTACGGCGGTGACGTGATCGTCGCCCTCGACAGCGGCGGAACGGTGGTCCACAGCGTGACCACCGGCCAGCGGACCGTGCTGGACGTCGGCGTCAGGGCCCGGACAAGCGCCGAGACCGCGGCGACGACCGCCAGAGCCGAACTCGCGGCCGTCCGCGACGTGGGCACGCCCGCCCTCGTGGTCCACGCGGTGACCGAGCGCCCCCGCCTGGCCTGGGAGGTGGCCGTCACCGGCGGCACGGACCAGGCCCCCAAGGCGCTGCGCGTCTTCGTCGACGCGAACGACGGGACCGTCCTCGGCTCCCACGACCAGATCCGCTACGGTACGGGCAACAGCCACTTCAACGGCAACCCGGTGACCATCCAGACCCTGAGGTCGGGGAGCTCGTACACCCTGACGGACCCCACCCGTCCCGGGCTGCGCTGCACCACCTCGAACGGCGGCGTCTTCACCAAGGCGACCGACACCTGGGGCAACGGAACGGCCCTCAACCTGGAGACGGCCTGCGTCGACGTCCTGTTCGCCGCGCAGAAGCACTGGGACATGCTGCGCGCCTGGCTGGGACGCAACGGCGTCGACGCGGCCGGTCGCACCTTTCCCGCGAAGGTCGGCCTGAACCAGGTCAACTCCTACTGGGACGGCTCCTCCGTCGTCTTCGGCTTCAACCAGCCCCACACCAAGCAGCTCACCTCCCTCGACATGGTCGGGCACGAGTACGGCCACGCCGTCTTCGACCACTCCGGCGCGAACACCTGGAACGAGCCCGAGGAGGAGGCCCTCGCCGAATCCGCCGGCGACATCTTCGGCACCCTGACCGAGCACTACGTCAACCACCCCGTCGCCCTGGACGAACCGGACTATCTGCTCGGTGAGGAGGTGAATCCCCTGGGCTCGGGGCCGATCCGCAACATGTTCAACCCCGCGCTCCAGGGCGAACCGAACTGCTACACCCGCTCGACCTTCAGCGGCGGGCCGCACAACCACTGGTTCTACCTGCTCGCCGAGGGGACCAACCCACCGGGCAGGCCCTCCAGCCCGGTCTGCGGCGGGCCGTCCTCCCTGACGGGCATCGGCCTCCGCAAGGCCGCGGAGATCTACTACACCGGCCTCCAGAGCAAGACGGCCCCCTGGAGCTACGCCAAATCCCGGCGGGCCACCGTACAGGCCGCGAAGATCCTCTATCCGAAGAGCTGCGTCGAACTGGACGCGACCAAGGCCGCGTGGTACGCCATCGGTGTTCCCCCTCAGGCCGGTGAGCCGACCTGCACGCTGCCCACTCCGCCTCCGAGTCCCGCTCCGCTCAGTCCTCCCGGTTCTTCTGCTTCCTCCGCTCTCCCGAATTCCCTCGGCGGGATCACGGTCACCCCGCCCTACGTCAAGATCCCGCCCGGCGGGTCCGCGACCGTCCAGATCAGCCTGACGCCCTATCCCTCCGCGCCGTTCACCCTGTCCGTCTCCGGCCTCCCTTCGGGAGTGACCGTCAACTTCTTCACGCTCGGCCAGTCCACCACTGCGGTCATCGCCCTCTCAGCCGGCACTCCCCCGGGTACCTATATCCTCACCTTCACCGCGAGCCCGACCGACCCCATCAGAAGGACCAGCCTCACCCTCGAAGTCTCGGAAGAAGACGATTAGGGACGGACAGCCGACACGCGGCCGTGCCCGCCGGTCCACGCGACTCTCGGTCGGGCCATCCCAGTACGGCGGCGAGCCCGTTCTCCGACTCGCCGCCTCGACTCCTCCTCAGCAGTGACGTTCTCCATCACCTCAGCGAAGCCACCGTTTCCAGAGCCCGCCCTTCGGCTCGAAGCACTTGTCCGCGAACAGGAGAAGGAAAGGAACAGACTCGGGCCTCCTGTCTAGGAGCCCGTGCACGAGTCGCTCGCCTACGACGGGTTGAAGGCTCTGCCGCCCACGACTGCGGGGCCTCGTCACGTGGGCAGCCATGACGGCCACCAGGGGAGGACGCAGTCACCTGGAGTTCCCTCGGTGGCGACGTCGTAGACGATCAACGCCGCCGGTCCGGCGGCCGAGACGAGGACGGCGAGAAGCGCCAGGAGCGGCGTCGCCCACCAGCGACCCACCAGCTTCGGCAGGAAGGCCAGGAGGTTGAGCGACAGGGAACAGATCACGGAGGCGACGGAGACAATCGGGAAGAGGGCGATCCTGCCCAACACCCAGAAGGTGGCGGAGCCCTCCTCCGCGCTCAGACCGCCGAGGCAGGAGTGCTTCGCGTCGTCCACCACATTGATGTCCAGAGCGGTTCCGGCGACCGCGTAGACCGCCGCCGCGACCACTGACACCCCGCATCCCAGTGCCCAGCGCACCTCACCGGCTTCCACCGCACTTCTTTCAGACACGGCGCAATCAAAACAGGCGTTTGTCGGCGCAGGGTGCGGGCGAGGTGAGGATGATGTGAGGACACGGTGCAGAATCTCGCCTGACAGCTTTTAAAAAGCCGTGTGCCCGCGACCGAGCCGGATAAGTCGGTCGCCGAAATCCACCCGGTGTTTCTCAGTTGGAGCGGGATTCAGAAGTTCGCGTTCCACAGATACCGGGGGCCGTAGTAGTGCTCGACATCGGGCTCGTACTCCTCCTCCTCCTCCGGCAGCGAGGGCTCCCCGCCGGGACTCCAGATGAGGCCACGGGTGTGAATGCCGTTCCCCCGCCCTCCACGGCGAACCGCACCGTGTTCCCGTGCCGTACGGCCCATGGGCTGTAGAACAGCCCCAGCCTGCCGGGCGCCGCTTTCCAGTCGGCGCCTCCCGCCATGGCCGACCGTGCGACCCGCTCGAAGCTCTCCTCGGACAGGGCGAACCTCGCTCTCCCCAGGTCCACGGCGGCCAGTCCGAACACCAGAACTCCGACCACCGCGGGCGCCGTCCGACGCCACAGGCTCCGCCTGACCCCCACTCGCCCTTCCTGGCTGCGGATCTCCACGAGGAGGCGGGCGAACCAGACCACGCCCAGGACGAAGAACACCCCCAGGGCGGGCAGCGCCCACAGCGGAGCCCCGTTGGAAAACTCGCCGCGTACGACAGGAGCAGCCCGATGACCACCAGCGAACCGATCAGCGGAAACCCCGGCGCGCCGATCGGACCTCTCGCGGACCGTTCTCTCAACGCCGCAGCCCCTCCGACCAGGTTCGGCCAGGACGTTTCATGATCCATGTGGATCCTGGTCCGGCGTGAGCCACAGCCATGCGCGATCGCCCTGAAGCACGAGCCCCCCAGGCGACGGCCGGGGCCAAAAGGAGGAGCTTTTCCCATCTCGCCTCAGCCATACTGCTCCGATGCGGCACCTCACCTACCCGAAGATCCCCACGGCCGAGCGGTCCGGCCAGACCACCACGGGTGGTCCATGGGTGGCGACCGAGAAGGTTCACGGGGCCCAGATGGTGATCGCCCACGACGGCCGGAACCTGTCCGTGGGAAAGCGCAAGGCGTGGTTGCGCGACGACGAGCCGTTCTTCGGCTGGCAGCTGCTGCGCGGCAACTTCGCCAAGGCCGCGCAGGCCGCCCTGGCCCGGGGAGGATCGGCCGTGCGCGTCTACGGCGAGCTGTACGGCGGCCGCTACCCCCACCCCGAGGTCCCGCCGACTCCGGGTGCCACTCCGGTGCAGACAGGAGTCTGGTACAGCCCCGACATTCGTTTCGCCCTTTTCGATGTCCTTCGTCACGAAGATCCGGACGATCCTGGAGTCTTCCTGCCCTACGCGGACGTCGCCTCGATCGCCGCCGACGCCGGTCTCGACGTCGTGCCGCTCCTCGCCAGAGGAAGCCGGGTGGAGCTCGACGCCCTGCCCCGCCGCTTCCCCACGCGCGTGCCGCGGACACTCGGCCTGCCCGACGTGCCGGACAACACAGCCGAGGGAATCGTCCTGCGGCCCGACGCCCCGCTGACGCCCGAGCGCCGTCCGATCCGCAAACTGAAGATCGAGGAGTTCGACGAGCAGCGCTTCGACCAGAGCCGCCCCTGGAACCCCCACGTGATCCTCACCCCCGAGGAACTGCGCCAGATCGCCCTGGCCATGGTCAACGGGCCACGACTGGCCGGCGCACGGTCCAAAACAGGACCGTCCTGTCTCGACGAGCTCCTGGACGAGACGGTCCTCGACGTCATGGTGGATCTGTCCGAGGCCTTTCCCGCGACCGTGGCGGCACTCACCGACCGCGAGGAGGCCGAACTGCACGCCGACCTCCGCGAGGTCGCAGCCGCGCTGGAGGCCGACGCGCACCGGGTGACCGAGCCTCGCGACCTCCGCTAACGCTCCGGCCGCCGTAGCCGCCGAATCTCGCGGCGCAGCTCGTGCTCACGGTTCGCCCGCAAGCGCTCCTGCCACTGCACCCCTCGTTCGGCGGCCTCCCTGTCCCAGCGCGTCCAGGTCTCCGCGACCTCGCTCAGGGTCAGCTTGGCAGCGCAGACGACGACCAACGCGACGAACGTGAACATGTTCACGGGAGCGCTGAAACACACCGCCATGATGATCATCAGACTCCCCCAGAACACGATCTGGGCGGCCCTCTCTATGGCATCGATGTTTCTGTCGAAAAACGACATCCATTACCTCATCGCTTTTGGATGGAGTGGGAAGTACGACGTGAGATGAAATGACCGGAATGCCAGCCCATTCCCATGGCTTTTTACGACCACGGCCGTGAAATCCCAACGCCGACAGCGCCATCGCCCTTGTCCACATAGATGATCGATAACTACTGTGATATTCGACTTTTCTCATCACGGAGTCCTGGGGAGGACGGGGGCGCGTGGTCGAACGGATGGTGCCCAATCCCCGGCACGAGCGGTTGAGACGACTGCTCCTGGAGGCCGGGGAGAGATCCCACGAGGTGCGGCAGGCCTACCTGCGCGCCTTCGGTGCGATGGGGTCGGGAAGGGTCTGGACGGGTCCGGCGGCCGACAGGTGGACCGACGAGCTGGCGGACCGGCACCACCGGCTGGGGCAACTCGCGCAGCGCGTGGTGGACACGGTCGAGGAGGAGATGCGCCGCCATCCCCCGCTGGTGACGGAGGCCGAGGCGAGCGCCATACGCCGGGAGATGGCCGGACGCACGTGAGCGCGTGACGACCGTCATCCCCGTAACCATCGTGACCACCGTCATCCCGAAGAGGAACGCTCCATGGCTTCCGCCGACGAGTTCTGCGGCATCGACCCCGAGGAGATGGGCCGCCTGGCTGCGTCCCTGCGCGACGCGGCCGACCGGCTGACCGTCTTCCGCGAGGAGTTCGAGGCGAAGCTTCGTCAGAACGGGGTCGGAGCCATGGCCCTGCGGGAGATCGCCGACATCGCCGACTGGGGCAGGACCCAGATCTCCATGCTCCACGGCCGGGCCGAGCTGGTCCAGAAGCTGGAGGGAGACATCCCAGCCGCGAAAGGAGACGGCGGGCAGGGGCTCGTCCGCCTGCCCGACGAGTTGGAGGGCTTCGAGCTCGCCCAGGGCCTGGCCAGGATGTACGGCGACGACATCCTCGTCGAACACGACAACGAGTCCCAGGCCCTGCTCATCCACGAGCACGCCGATGAGATCGCCAGGCTGGCCGACAACCCCCAGGCGGCCGCAGCCTTCTTCGCCCTGCTGCCCGCCAAGGCCCGCGACAGCCTGCCCAGCGTCCTCACGGCCATCCGCAGCAGGACCGCCGAGCAGGACCTGGTCGCCTTCAGCAAAGCCCTCGGCGCCGCCCTGCGCGCCCCCACTCTCATCCCGGCGTTCGCCAAGGTCAAGGCCGACCTGACGAAACCGGTCGACGGCAAGATCACCGCATGGAACCGCCTCGCCCTGCTCAAGGGCGCCGACGCCCCCACCGGCGTCCGTACTGCGGCGGCCCGCGCCCTGGCCTTGGACGACTTCGCGAAAAATCCTCATCAGGACTGGCGGGCCGGCCTCAACGAGGCCAGGGAATACGACCTGCCTCCCGATCTGGTGGCCATGGCCCTGGAGGTGCTCGCCGGGGACGGCAGGGCGGCGCGGGAGGTGTTCGCGGGCATGGGCGGCACCGATGTGAAGCTCAGCCAGATCGAGAAGATGAAGCTTTTCCTCGACTACGCCGACCAGGTGAGCGCAGGAGACGAGGTGGCCGACGCCTTCGGCCGGGTGCTGGAGGCTGGCACCGAAGCCAGGACCGAGAACCCAGGACGACACAGCCCGTCCGCCGCCACGTTCGCCCTGGACGCCATCCTGGTCACGGGCCTTCTTGGGCCCAGCCTCCCGGCGACCGCCAAGGATTCCATGGGCGTGATCGCCAGGTCGTACGTCCATGAACTGGCCTCGGGTGCCCGCTTCGACAGGGCTACGAACAGGACATCGGGCCCGAGGATTCCGGAGCACTGGGTTCCCCTTCCCGGGGTGACCCCCGCGTTCTATCTCAGCCCTGGCGACACCTACCGGTTCTTGAAAACCTTCGTCGGCGAAGAGAAGCCCGTCGCCGATTTCAACTCGACAATGGCCAGGTTCCGGCATGACATCCTGCTGTCCGCCGCCTGCCTGGACGCACAGGGCGACAAAAACTACTTTCGCGACATCTCTATGATGTTCGGCGATTTCAGCAGTATCGCGTTCAAGGCGACGAAAGACGTCCTAGGCGAGGAGGACGCCGCAGGTGAACACGCACGAAATTTCATCAAGAACACTTCCGGCTTCCTGCTGGGTGGATTTTCCTTCACAAACGAGATTGTCGATCTCAGCTGGGAGGTCTTCCAGGCATACGGCCTCAGCGCTCTGGGCGACGAGTGGGACGACAGCTTCGAGAAGCAGGTCGAAACGGCCACAGGAGAGCGCACCGACCTCGCCAGACGCATGAAGTTCGATATGGCATACCTTCTCTACAGCGGCGGCTACTCGACGAGCAGACCACCCCAAGAGCTCATCAACGCGACCACAGGAACCCTCAAGACATATGAAGAACTCGTGGTCGAGGCCAAGCGTGAAGCCACCGACAACAAGAAATGGGAGCATATACTCCAGGAGAAGCTGGAAGCTTATGAGGAGTGGATGGACGAAAACGGAAAACTCGACAAAGAGATTGAATACTCCTCACGTTTCCAGAGCAGCGATCTAGCCGAGAACCTGTTGAGACTCCCGAAATAACTCGAACGACCTCCTCATCGCGACAGGCACCCGGTCTGTGCATGCAGTCGCCAGGTTGGGGCCTCCGGCGAGACATACACGTTCACCGTAACCCCCACATCCTTACTGCCTTGGACGAATCGCCCCTCCAAGGCATCCAACTGGGTAATGTCATGCTCCATCCTGTATCCCAGGACTTTGGAAAGGGTGTTTTCCATGACTCTCTCAGCTCCGTCCAGGTGAGCATCTAGGTCTTCCCCTTTCTTACGCTCCTCATCCGCCGTCGCCCGCAGCACTCGTTTGAATCCATTATCTCCACAAGGAATGTCCTTGTCTGGACGCTGCAGGATGTGAAGCTTCATGAGCGGGTTCTTGAAGAGATCATCGGCTTCCAGGCGTTGGGTGTCCTTCTGGAGCTCCGCTGCCGCTTCCTTCAGGGAAGGGCCTGAAGCGCAACCTGATGCCACCATCACTGCCAGACCGATGGCCGACAACCGGGCGAAACGCATTAAGCACCTCTAGAAAGACCGACGCCAAGACTCACCAATCCTTACCTACTCGCAGCGTCACCGCCACTCCCTTCCTGAAATCATCCGTCAGCGATGACCTGCCGGAGTCGGCCGGTTGATTCGGATGAGGGATCTCGAACGTTGCGTCTGGCCAGCGGGGTCGCCGTTACGACCCCACCCTTCACGGTTCTCCGACTCATACTCGCAGCCAGACGCAAGAAATCCCTCCCACTCTCGGAAGGATTGATCCACCTCTGCCTATGAATCAATGGGATGATTCCCTTGTTTTGCTTTCGCGGGAAGAATTTCTATGCCTAGACTGCCTTACCGACGGCAGATCGACCATCGGGTTGGCAGTCCGACTCAGAGCGGATGATGACAGTCATTGGTCTATCTCGGGCTGGAGTCGACGTCACCACCTAATCGAAGTCCGTTTTTTCTAATTCGAGGGGAAATGCAATGGAAATGGCGCCGTCTCTCGACCCCGGATCCCCCCGTGTGCGCTTCGGCAGCGAGATGAGGCGTCTGCGGGAGGCCGCGCAGCTCTCACAGTCCGCCGTGGCCTCCCGTCTCGGTTGCACCCAGACCCAGGTGAGCCGCCTGGAGAAGGCCGCCCGGACGCCGTCGAAGTCCGACGCCGAGAACCTGGACCGTCTCTTCGGCGAGGTCGACGGCGTCTCCTTCGTCCGGCTCTACCAGCGCATCGCCGCCCAGCCCGGCAGCCCGATCTGGTTTCGGAACTGGGCCGAGGAGATCGAGCCTGCCGCCCGCATCCTGCGTTCCTGGGATCCCCTGTTGGTGCCAGGGCTTCTCCAGACGGAGTCCTATGCTCACCACCTCTTCAGTCAGGCTCCCCAAACCACCCCCAATGAGGTGGAAGAGCGAGTTCAGGCCCGCATACGGCGGCAGCGCATCCTCGACCAGGACAATTCCCCACTTTTCGTCGTCCTCATCGACGCGGGCGTGCTACATCGCGAGGTGGGCGGAGCCGAGGTGATGCGTGAGCAGCTCGATCATCTGCTGGATGTCGTCCAGAGGCCGACCGTTTCCATTCAGATCGTCGACCCGAAGTGTCTGACGGGTCTACTGAGCGCATTCATGATCGCTGAGCTTCCGGACGGGCGGCCCGATGTCATTTACGTGGACTCCTCGACCGAAGGACAGATCACAACCGACCTTGATTCCGTAACCGCGATCTGGAAGCGCTATGAGGCGATACGAACCTGGGCCTATCCTGAGCACGTATCACTGAAAATGGCCGAGGAAGTGAGACGGGAATGGACCTGAACGCCGCAGTGTGGCGGAAGTCGTCGCGCTCTGGAGACAACGGCGGCCAATGTGTTGAGGTGGCCACCAATCTTCCCGGGGTAATCGCCGTCCGCGACAGCAAAGACCCGGACGGTCCCAAACTGCTTTTTGCCCCCGCCGAATGGAGTGCGTTCATCGGTGGTGTCAAAGTCGGTGATTTCGACCGCTGACCTGGTTGGGTGACTCGCCCGTCTCCCCGCCGTGATCCTCTCCTGCCGCCTATCGGTCGTCCTCCGTCATCCGCCTGCGGGTCCGGCCATGACGGCCAGGTCTGCCCCGAAGGCATCAGGAGGCAGGTTGCCGGTGAGCGCCGCGTCCGGTAGGGCGGCTCCGTCGGCGGAGGTGTCCAGGGCGTCGCGGGGGTCTTCCGACTGTGCCGGTCGCCGATACCTCTCTTTCGGCAACCATCACACGGCACGATGGGGACATGTTGGCTACAAGCGAAGTCACGCCTGTGTCAGCTTTGGGTCAGCCCAGTCCGTCCGGCTCGGACCGGTTGCCCGCCGCGTCGCTGTGACGGCGTCGGAGCCTTTGACCGACGACGTCCACACCGCCCGCGCGGTGCCGGGCCGCCCGGCGGCCGTACCCCCCAAGGCCGAGGAGAGCACCGTGGACGCCGAGAACTACCCCGTCGAGGAGTTCGACGACGATGAGAATGAGACCAGGGGCATCAGCCGCAAGACCCTGCTGAAGGCCGCCATCATAGGTGCCCCGATCCCGCTGCTGATGGGCAGCCAGATC
>NZ_BSEV01000048.1 GCF_027922005.1 Streptosporangium carneum
GGCGGCGGTGGGGGGGGGGGCGGCGGTGGCGGCGGGCTGGCCCAGGCACAGGACAGGCTCCGTCTCATGACGCCCGCCGAGCGCAGGGCCGCCGACCGCAGGTTCACCGAGCGCAGGGTCGCCGACCGCAGGTTCGCCGACCGCGGCTTCATCGACCGCTGGGACGCCGATCACAGGTTCGCCGACCAGGGGAACACCGCCCACAGGCTGGCCGATCACAGGTCCGCCGACAACAGGGGCGCCGACAACAGGGGCACCGATCACAGGTTCACCGACCGCGGGACCGTTGCCCACAGGTTGGCCGATCACAGGTCCGTCGACCGCGGGTCCGTCGACCACGGGTTCAGCGGTCGCAGGTTCGCCGACCGTGAGCTCAGGAGCAAGTTCGCCGAGCACCTCAGGGAACTCGTCGGTCGCCGCTCTTCCAGTGGCGAGTAGGACCAGACGACGAGTCGTCGCGGCAGGCCTCCTGGTTCCCGTCGCCATGCTCGCCATGGCCGGGAGCTGGTCCGCCTATCTGGGCCTGAGCGTGCGGGACAGGTTGGAGGAGACCAGGAACGCGCTGCTCCGGCTGCGCACGCTGGCCGACGCGGGCGACCTCGGCTCCATGGCCGGGGCGCTCGCGGAGGCGCGGCGGCCCGCGACCGAGGCACGGCGACTCACCGGCGGCCTGGACTGGGCGGTGATCGCGCACGCCCCCCTGGTGGGGCAGGGCGCGACCACCGTGCGCGGGCTGGCGGAGGGCGTCGCGGAGGTGACCGAGGTGCTGACCGAGGTGCTGCGCGACGCTCAGCCGCTCGGAACCGCGCTCGCCGCGGGGAGAACGCACTCCCTGGGTGACGTGCGGCGGACGCTGGCCGATCTCGACGCGGCGGCGCCGACCCTGGGCGCCGCCGCCGCCCGGCTCGCCGGAGTGGGCTCCCGCCTGGCGGCCACTCCCGCGGAGACCGGGATCGACTCGCTGGACCAGGCGCGTGAGACGGTGCTGAGCGAGGTGGACCGGCTGCGCGGCCGGCTCGGTGACGCGGCGACCGCCGCGACGCTGCTGCCCCCGATGCTGGGGCACGACGGTCCGCGCCGCTACTTCCTGGCCTTCCAGACCAACGCGGAGGCGCGCGGGACCGGAGGCCTGGTCGGCGCCTTCGGCGTCCTGGAGGCCGACCACGGCGAGATCGGCATCGACGGTCTCTCCGCGAACACCGGCCTCGGCGAGAGCCCCACCCCCGTCGCCGACTACGGGCCGGCCTACCGTGGGCGGTACGGCTCCGCCGCCACCAGGATGCTGTCCGTCTCCAACCTCTCCCCGCACTTCCCGTACGCCGCGGGCACCTGGGCCGAACTGTGGGAACGGCAGAACCGCCGACGCCTTGACGGGGCCATCGCCACCGACCCCGTCGGCCTGTCCTACCTGCTGGAGCTGATCGGCCCTGTCGCTCTTCCCAGTGGGGAGACGCTGACCGCGGAGAACGTCGTCGACCTCACCGAACGCGCGGCCTACGCCCGTTACCCCGACCCTCGGGAGCGCAAGCGGTTCCTCGTCAGCGTCGCAGGCGCCGTCGGCGACGCGCTGACCGAGTCGTCGGCGGGACCGGCCAGGCTGTTCGCCGTGCTGTCCCGGATGGTGGGCGAACGGAGGATCCAGATCTGGAGCCGCAGGGAAGCCGAACAGCGGGTGCTGGCGGAGACCCCGGTCGGCGGTGTGCTGCCGCGGCGGCCGGGACCGTTCGCGGGCCTGGTGGTCAACAACTCGGCGGGCGGCAAGCTCGACTACTACCTGGAGCGTTCCCTCGACTACGCGCTGGGGCCCTGTTCGGGCGGCACACGCTCGACGAAGGTGAGCGTCCGGCTCACCAACGACGTGCCGCACGGCGAGCTGCCCGTCTACGTCACCAACCGTCTCGACTCCCCGGGACGCGCGCACGCCGTCGGCTCCAACCTGCTGTGGGTGTCGTTGTACGCCGGGGTCGGAGCGGAACTCCGCGCGGCCAGGCTCGACGGCGACCGCGTGCGGGTCATCAGCGAGGCCGAACGTTCCCACCCCGTCTACTCGTTGTTGCTGGAGCTGGATCCCAGGCAGTCGAGGACGCTCGAACTCGACCTGCGGGAACCCGCGACCGCCGGGACGCCGCTGACGCCGGTGCAGCCGCTGGCGCGTCCCCAGCGCACCAGGATCACCCAGGACGCGAGGGGCTGCCCGGTCGAGGGGGCCGCGGTCCGGGGCGCCCCCTGACGGTCCGCGCCCCGCGGCGTTCCCCGGTGGCGCTCAGGGAGGTGTCCCCCTGAAGGCTCCCTGACGCCGATCGTGTCTCCGAAGGCCCCGCCGGCCCCGCCCCGCGGGGCCTTCGGCGTGGTTCGGCAGGAAAGCGTAAAGCCCGGCGTGCCGCGGCTGGGCGGCCGTGCCGGGCGATCTACCGTCGCGCTCAGCGGGGCGCGACCGCGCGGGAGCATCCCGCTTTCCGGTCCGGCCTGTGAGGTCCGCGACGTTGGAGGGAGGCGCGAGCGGTGCCGACGACACGGCAAGACGCCGGTTTCCGCATCCTGTTCGTGTGCACCGGCAACATCTGCCGCTCTCCGCTGGCGGAACGGCTGGCCAGGTCCGCGCTCCTGCGGTGTCCGGAGTTCCAGGTGGCCAGCGCGGGCACCCACGCCGAACCGGGGATGCGGATGGACGAGCGTGCGCGGCGGGTCCTGCTCCGTCTCGGCGGCGACCCGGAGGGCTTCGTCTCCCAGCCGTTGACTCAGGAGCTGGTCGCCGCCGCCGACCTCGTGCTGACCGCGACCGTCCGGCACCGCGCGGAAGCGGTGGACAGGCATCTGGCGGCCGCCACTCGGGCCTTCACCATCGCGGAGTTCGGCGCGCTCGTCCGCGCCGTGCCGGAGCGGACGGTCGTCAGGCACGACGATCCGGTGCTGCGGGCCCGCGCGCTGGTCGCCGAGGCGCGGTCGCTGCGCGGGCTGGTCCGGGTGGACCAGCCCGACATCCCCGACCCCTACCGGCGTTCCCGGTGGGCGCACCGGGCGGCGGGACGGATGATCGAAACGTCGCTGGCCGTCCCGCTCCGGCTGCTCACGCGTTCGTCAGCGTCTTGACCTTGGGCTCGTAGCCGTACCCGTAGCCGTAGTACCGGCTGTTCCTGGCCGGGGCGAAGTTCAGCACGCTTCCCACGACGCGGGCGTTGATCGACGACAGCGCCTCGACGGCGCGGGCGAGATGTTCGCGCCTGGTCTTGCCGTACCGTGCGACCAGCAGCGTGCCGTCGGACACCGCCGCGAGCGTCGCGGCGTCGGTGACGGGCAGCAGCGGCGGCGCGTCGATGATCACCATGTCGTACGTCTCCGAGAGCCTGCCGAGCACCTGACGCATTCCCTGCGAGCCGAGCAACTCGCTCGGGTTCGGCGGGATGCGGCCGCTGGGCAGGATCGACAGGTTCGGCTCGCTCCAGGTCTGGATGACGTCCTCAAGGCGGGCCCTGTCGATCAGCACGTCCGTCAGGCCGACGGCTCCCTCGATCCCGAGGTAGCCGGGGATGCTCGGGCGGCGCAGGTCGCCGTCGACCAGCACCACCCGCCAACCGGCCTGCGCCAGCGTGATCGCCAGGTTGGCCGAGGTCGAGGACTTGCCCTCGCCCGGCAGGCAACTGCTGACCACGAGCGACTTCGGCTGCCGGTCGACGCCGATGAACTGCAGGTTGGTGCGGAGCGAACGGAACGCCTCCGACCGGGACGACCGGCCCTGGGCCCTGACGATCAGGGGGTGGCGTCGCGCGTCCCGCTCGTAGTCGATGACCCCGAGAACCGAGCTCTTCGACGCCTGCTGCAGCGCCTCGCTCGTCTTGACGGTCGTGTCCAGGCGGTCCCGCAGGACGAGCGAGCCGACGGCGGCGAACAGCGCGATCGTGACGGCGAGCAGGAGGTTGACCGGCGGCCTCGGACTGATCGGGACCGTGGGGATCTCCGCCCGGTCCACCGTCGTGACCTTGACGGTCGGGCGGCTGTCCGGGGTGGGACGCTCGATCTCGTCGATCAGCCGGGAGAACGCCTCGCCCAGGTCGTTCGCCGTTCGCGCGGCGCGCGCCGGGTCGGTGTCCCCGACCGTGACGCGCAGGAGCACGGTCGAGGGGACGGCCTCGACCGTGATGTTCGCCTGCAGACGCCCTATCTCCGCACCGCTGGCGATCTGGCTGACCACCCGGCGGCTGGACAGCAGGCTGGCATAGGACTGCATCCTCTGCTGCGACAGCATCCCCGCCTGGTACGCGGTGGAGAGGCTGCCCTCCTTGTCGTGGCCGGAGACCAGCATGGAGATCGTCGCGACGTACCTGGGCGGTGTGTTCGCCGTCACCACCAGCGCCGCGACCACGGCCATGACCAGGGACAGAAGGAGCAGCAGCCAGTTCCTGCGCATGAGCCGTGTGTAGTAGAGCAGGTTCACAGGATTCAGTGCCTTCCTTCGGACGAGGCCAGAGCCACGCTTTTCTCGCGGCGTACGCGGCGGGGCCGGACCGCAGGAGTGGGATACCGCCCGGGGGCCCGCACCAGGATCGCCACGAGCGTGACGCCGACGCAGGCCAGTCCCGCGAGCGAGAAGGCTCCCGGGACCCAGCCGAGCAGGATGTGCATGCCGAGCAGGCTCGTCGCCGCGGTGGCGCCGCCCATGACGAGTGCGATCTGGCGGGGGCTGAAGCCGGCGGCGACACAGCGGTGTGCCAGGTGGTCGGGACTGGCGATCAGCCAGGGACGCCCCGCCCGCTGACGGGCCACGATCGCCAGACAGGTGTCGAGCGCGGGCACGAAGGTGAACAGCAGCAGGCAGGGCAGGGCCGTGACGGGCTCGGTCTGGCCGAACACCATCACCGCGCACGTCGACAGGGTGAATCCGATGAACAGCGAGCCCGCGTCGCCCATGAAGATCCGGGCGGGGTTCCAGTTGTGCGCGACGAAGCCGACGCAACCGAACGCCATGGCCAGCAGGAGCAGGGCGACGGTCGGCTGGCCCGAGATGAGCGCGGTGACCGACAGGACGCTCGCGCCGGCCGCGCCGATGGAACCGAGCACGCCGTCGGTGTTGTCGATCATGTTGAACGAGTTGGTGACGAACACGATCCACATCAGCGTGCCCGCGGCGTCGATCCAGTTGCCGAAGAACTCCAGGCGCACCCCGGAGGCGACGACCAGGGCGGCGGCGACGCCCTCGACGGCGAGCCGCCAGAGGGGCCTGAGCGGCCTGCAGTCGTCGATCACCCCGAGCAGGGCGACGATCACAGCGCTGATCATGATCGTGACGATTCTGAGGTCCCAGTCCCTGGCCAGTGCCGTCGCGGGCAGGAGCGTTCCCGCGACGATGGCCACGCCTCCGAGATAGGGCGTCGGGCGGCGGTGCGGCCTGCTCGCGGCGGGCCGGTCAACGATCTTGAGTCGTAGCGCGAACCGCCGGATGAGCTCGGTGAAGACGGCCACGAGGACGAACGCCGCCGCGCCCGTGGACGCGGCGACGGCGAGAGACTCCCCGGAGATCACCGTGGTCTCCCGCTGTCCGTCGTCATCGTCCGCTCGAACCAGTCGACCGTGCGCCGGAGCCCGACGTCCAGCGAGACCGGGGCGATGTCGGGGAACAGTCGGTGCAGTCTGTCGCAGGACGCCTGCGAGTCCCTGATGTCGCCCTTGCGAGGAGGGTCGTGGCGGATCTTCAGCGGACGTCCCAGCACCGCGCTGAGCTCCCGCACCAGCTCGAGCAGCGTCACCTGGGCGCCGTGGGCGACGTTGACGGGGGTCTCACTGGTCACCTCACGCATGACGGCGTCGACCAGCACCGAGACCACCGTCTCGACGAACGTGAAGTCCCTGGTCTGCAGGCCGTCGCCGTGGACGCGCAGGGGCTCGCCCCTGAGCGCGGCGTCGACGAAGGCCGGGATGACCGCGGCGTACGCGTGGTCGGCGGGCTGGAAGGGGCCGTAGACGTTGAAGAACCGCAGGGCGAGGGTGCGCATGCCGAAACTGGCCGCGTAGGCCAGGGTGTACGCCTCGGTGGCCAGTTTGTTCACGCCGTACGGGCTCAGCGGCCTGGCGGCGAGGGCCTCGTGTTTCGGGTTCTCCACGCTGTCGCCGTAGACGGCGCTGGAGGAGGCGGCGACGACGTACGCGCCCTCGGCGCGGCACGCCTCCAGCACCCGCAGGGTGCCGGTCGCGTTCACCTCGTGGGATCCCTCCGGGTCGTCGATCGACATGGCCACGGACGGCCGGGCGGCCAGGTGCACGACCGCGTCCGCCTCGCTCACGACCTCCTTCAGGAGGGAACGGTCCAGAATGCTGCCGTGGACGAGTTCGGCTCTGGTGTCTCGCAGGTTCGCCGGTGATCCGGAGCTCAGGTCGTCCAGGACGAGAATCCGGGAGACGTCGGGGCGCAGGGACAGCTGTTCGCACAGGTTCGCGCCGATGAACCCGGCTCCGCCGGTCACAACGATCTTCACAGTCATTCACCCCTCGGTGGCTTGGCAGTCATGTGCATGATCAGCGCGCTCCGTCGAGCCGGTCACGCGTTCGCCGGGCTCTGCGCCGACGCCGTCTCCTGACGGGCGTGGGCGATGGTCTCCACGAGGATGTCGTCGAGTCTCCGCCGGGGCTCCCAGCCGGTGAGCATCCGGAGCTTCGTGGTGTCGGGCACCCTGCGGGTCATGTCCTCGAAGCCCGCGACGTAGGCCTCGGCGTACGGGATGAGGTCGACCCCGGCGGTCGATCCGGTGAGTTCGATGACCGACTTGGCGAGCTCCAGAATGCTCACCTCGTCGGCGGAGCCGATGTTGAAGGTCTGGCCGACCGCGGCCTCGTGGTCGAGAAGCCTGACCAGCGCGTCGACGACGTCCGCGACGTGGGCGAAGCAGCGGGTCTGGGTGCCGTCGCCGAACACCGTCAGGGGCACGCCCCGCAGGGCCTGCTCGACCAGCCGGGGGATGACCATGCCGTAGGCCGGGCTCTGCCTGGGGCCGACGGTGTTGAACAGCCGCACGATGATCGTCGGCAGGCCGCGTTCCTTGTGGTAGGCGTTGGCGAGGATCTCGTCGACGGCCTTGGCGGTGCTGTAGGCCCATCTCACCACGGCGGGGCTGCCGAGGATGCGGTCGGCGTCCTCCCTGAGCGGCCCGGAGGAGTTCTTGCCGTAGATCTCGCTCGTGCTGGTGATCAGGAGCTTCTTCCGGTACCGATGGGCGGCCTCGATGACGATCTCGGAGCCGCGTATGTTGGTCGTCAGACAGCGCAGCGGCTGCTCGACGATCAGCTTGACGCCGACCGCCGCCGCGAGGTGGACGACCACGTCGCACTGGTGGACCAGCTCGTCGACCATGAGCTCGTCCAGGACGGAGCCCTGTACGAACCGCAGGCCGGGATGGGGGCTGAGGTTGGCGAGCCGCCCGGTCGACAGGTTGTCCAGGACCACGACGGAGTCACCACGTGCGAGCAGCGCGTCGGCCAGATGCGACCCGACGAATCCGCTGCCACCCGTCAGCAGGTACGTGGTCGTAGGTGTTTCACTCACTTGCTTCCCCTGTTCGGATGCGTACGGTTGGTCGCTCAGCTGTGCGCCCGGCAGTCCTGCCGTTCTTCGCTCAGCGATCGGTAAAGGGCTTCGGTGTCGGCGACGAGGCGTTCCGCCCCGAACGAGGAGAGCGTCCATCTGCGGGCGGACTCGCCCATCCGGCAGGCGAGCACCCGGTCGGACAGCAGCCGCACGGTCTGCTCAGCCAGCTCGCTCGCGTCGCACGCGGTCAGCAGGCCGGTCTCACCGTGCCTGACCACCTCGGCGACGCTTCCCACCCGCGTGGACACGGTCGGCCTCCCGGCCATCCCCGCCTCGATGAGCGTCAGCGGCGTGCCCTCGTTGTCCGAGGTCAGCAGGACCACGTCGGCGGCGGAGTAGACCGTCTCCACGTCCCTTCTCCAGCCGAGCAGGTGGAAGGCGTGCGGGAAGGGCGCGACACCCTGTTCGACCTCCTGGCTGAGCTCGCCGCCCCCGCAGACGACGAAACGGCAGTCGGGAATCCGCCGGAGCACCGCCTCGGCTGTCGCGATGAGCCGGTCCGGCCGTTTCACCTGGGTGAGGCGGCCGACGAACGCGACGACGGGCACGTCTCGCGGGAGATCCAGCAGGTCGCGGGCGGTCTCGCGGTCCGGCACCGGGTCGAGCCGGATGCCCGGGGGAATCACGACGTACTGTTCGGGACGGCCGATCCCCGCCTTCAGCAGGTCGTCGCGGACCTGGAAGCCGACTGTCTCGAGCCGGTCGGACATGGAGGCGAGAAACCTCTCCGCCTGGACGTACAGGCGCCGCTTCGGCCCGGAGAAGTATCCGTACAGGAGATGGCCGTGGAAGGTGTGCACCCGTGCCGGGCCGACGCCGGACAGGCGGGCGGCCACCCTGCCCAGGGCACCGGCCTTCGCCGTGCGGGTGTGGACGACGTGCGGCCGGAACTCGCGCATGGCCTTGATCAGATGGGTGAGCGCGCGGCAGTCGTCGGTCGGCCTGATCGACCTTCCCAGCCCCGGCACCCGGTGAACCGGGACGGCGGCGCTCCGCAACCGCATGAGGTCGCTTTCGTCCGCCTCCACGTGGCCCGTGTAAACGCGGTGGTCGAACTCCTCCGAGTTTCGTAACTGGTGTAGCTCGATGACGTGTCTGGCCGCGCCACCGCTCATCCTGGCGATGACTTCCATGACACGAATCCGACGGTCTCGCATCACGTGCTCCTCAACGAGGGATCAGAGACATGTCGGAGAAGCTATCCGGGGATTCAACCCGTTCGGCGGTGCCATAACGGTGGTGGTGAAATGTTTCCCTACCTCCTACCCGGACGTGATCCAGGCGATAGGCGTGCGGCGGCGGCCGCGTCGCCCTGCCACGGCCTGACGGCATATGACGCCGAAACGGACGACGGTCATTGGCTTTCGAGAACATTTACCCCTGTGACGTGTCTGTTTATGGATTTTGGCCGTCCGGCGCGTGTACCTTTCCGGGGTGAAGGTGGGGGCTTTCGGTCGCCATGGTGGTGATTTCGCCCGTATCCGGTTGTTGGGGCATCTCCGAGAGGGATGCGGCGGAACGGAAGATAGAAGCGAAATGCCGGATCGGTGTGGAATGTGACTTCAGGGATCGACGCCACGGCGCAGTGTCGGCACCGTGGCCGAGTGGGTGCCCGGATCCGCGTCGCCCCGTGGTGCGAAGACCTGCGCCGTGCCGTCCGACGGTCCCACGGCAGACGACTTTGAGGCGGACTGGAGATGGTTTTTCATGGAGTACGTTTTCGTTGCTGCCGCCGCGGTCGCCCTCGTGTTTCTCGTTCACGTCAACTTCGGCGCGGAAACCGTCTGGAAGGCGCTTCCCGTGCTGCTCGTGGCTTTCACCGCCAGGATCGCGGTTCACGTTCTTCTCATGCGGAACGGAGGAAACTGGTACGGCGGCGACAACCTCACCTACGAGTTCACGGCGGCGGAGATAGTCGAGGAGTGGAAACGAAGCGGAGTTCATTTCGTCGACACCGGGCAGGGCGACGCCCTGAAATCCGTCGCCGTGCCGTGCAACCTTTTCGCGTTCATCATGTATCTGTGCGGCGGAAAAGCCGCGCTGGCCTGCACGGCCGCCGTCGCGCTCCTCGCCTGCGGGCTGTGCATCGTGATGTACAGGTTCGCCCGGCTGCTCGGCGCGGACGATCGCTCGGCGTTTCTGCTGCTCGTCATATCGGCGTTCACGCCGGCGTTCCTGGTGCACACGTCGGACATGTTCAAGGACGGTTTCAACGCCTTCCTCGTCGTCGCCTGCCTCGGCCTCGCGTGTTCGAACCTGCGACGTTTCGACATCCGTAAGCTGGCCGTTCTCGCTCCTCTTCTGTGGGCGCTGTGGCACGTCCGTCCCTACATGGTCTTCATGTGCGCCCCCTCACTGGCCCTCAGCCTCATGGGCTCCAGGAGGGCGCCGTCCCTCCGGGCCGTGGCCCTGCTGTCGGTGCTGCTGGCCGCCGTTCTCGCCCTCGTCGGCGGGGCGGCGGACGGGGGCCCCTTCGGGACGATGCAGGAACAGCTGGAGTACGGGCAGTCGGACGACCTCCGCCGCGCCGTGGCCAACGAGGAGTCGGGGGTGACGTTCGAGGACAGCGGCAGCCCGTGGGGGGCGCTCGGCCCCAAACTCCTCTACACGCTCCTGTCGCCCTTCCCCTGGATGGAGGGGAGCATGACGCTGCAGCTCGGCAAGCTCGAAGTGATCGTCTGGTACTACCTTCTCTACAGCGCCGTGCGCGGGGCCCGCAGACTCTGGAGTCGTGACCGCGGCATGTTCTGGACCCTTCTGCTGTTCATCGTTCCCAGCATGGTCGTCTACGCGACCACCATGGCCAACATCGGCCTCATCTTCCGCCAGCGCATGCCGATCATCATGGTCACCAGCCTGCTCTCCGCGATCGCGTGGACGAGGACGCCGGAACGGGAAGGGAGCGGGGAGCCGCGGGAGGAGGAGGGCTCCCCGGCGCCCCGGCCGCTTCCGGCTATCCGCGGCCGTTGACGATCCGCCGGAGCAGGGTGGCCCACACGGCCACCCCGACGACGGCGACGGCCAGCGTGCCGCACGCGTAGGAGAACGAGGTCCCGAAGGCGTCAGGGGCGACCAGGTCGGCGGCGAAGAGCGCGCCCAGCAGGAGCAGCCCCTCGGCGGACAGGTAGGCGAGCCGCCAGCTCGGCCTGCCGACGGCGAGGGGAAGCACGTTCGACCAGCAGAAGAGCCCCCTGACGCATTCGGCGGCCAGGATCAGCGCGGCCACCGTCCCGACCTCGGCGTACTGCTCGCCGTACATCATCCCGAGGACGTCGTTGACGGTCGGGAGCGCCACCGTGAGACAGGCCGCGCCGACCACGGCGAGCAGCAGGCTCGCCCTGACCAGGTCTCTCCTGATGAGCGTTCTGCCGTCCTCCGTCACCGCCGCCTGGGCCAGCCGGGGATAGAGCATCGCGGCGACCGGGATGACCAGGTTCGCGTACATCCGCCCCGGCGCTGTCGCGATCTTCAGGATGGTCACCAGGCTCGGACCTCCGAGCACGGCCGCGACGGCCAGGATCCCCGAGTCGGAGATTCCCGCGACGAAGGTCCCGACGGAGGCCTTCACGGAGAAGCCGACCAGGCCGGAGGGGAAGGAGACACGCGCAGAGGCGGGGCCGAACTCCGTGAGGACCATCCGCTTCGCCCGCGTGTACAGCGTCACCGCCATCACCAGCGCGCCCAGCGCCTGACCCGCCAGGTAGGCCAGAGGGCCGCCGGCGAACAGCCCGCCCATCGCCAGCCCCGCGGACAGGACCGCGCAGCCCATCCTGAGCAGACCGAGGTCGCGGAGCCTGTCGGCCAGGGCGAAGCCCGCGCCCGAGGCCCCGTGCGAGGCCATGGCCCCGCGCGTGACGATCGCGACGGAGAGCATGAGCGCGAACTCGCCCGTGGCGAGGCCGAGCAGGTGGGCGGCCGCCGCCAGCAGGAGCCCCACACCCGTGGCGGCGACGCCGATCGCCACGTCCCAGCGCAGCAGGCGGAGGAACAGAGCCGAGCCCCTGCCGCTGCGCCGTTGTTCGATCGGGACGAAGCGCTGTGCCGCGTCCTCGGGACGCGGGTCGCACAGCAGGAACCAGATGCTCGCCAGCGCCTGGGCGAAGATGACCTGCCCGGATCTCTCCGCTCCCGCGGACCGGACCAGGGCGATGAGGGTGAGGGAGGGAAGGATCGCCTCGCTCAGGCCCGCCGTGGTCAGCGACGTGAACGTGCGCAGATGGCGCCCGCCGGGCGGGCGCATCCGTGGGAGCACACGTTCGAGCACACGTGTCATCTACCGGCAGACTTCGTCGTACAGCCGGTCGAACCACTCCGCGGCCACGCCGATGTCCACCTGGTCCGCGCTGTCCCGCGCGCCCTGGCGAAGACGCGCGTGAACCTCGGGGCGCATCGCCCGCAGCACGCCCTCGGCGAGCGCCTCGGCGTCCCCAGGCGTGGTGAGGATGCCGTTCCGGCCGGATTCCACCAGGTCGGGCACCCCGCCGACGGCGGTGGACACGACCGGGACGCCGGCGGCGAGAGCCTCCATGACGACGACGGGAAGTCCCTCGTACGAGGAGCTGAGCACGAGGAGGTCCGCGGACGCGATCAGGCGGGCCGCGTCGGACACGTGTCCGAGCAGGCGCACGTTGTCCAGCCGCAGTTCGGCGACGCGGCGGGTCACCTGCTCGGCGAGGGGGCCCGATCCGGCGAGCAGGAACACCGCGTGGGGAGCCGACCGCCGCACCAGGGCCGCCGCCTCGACGAGCAACCCGTGGTTCTTCGGCGGGCGGAGGTTGCCGACGTGCACCACGAGGAAGGCGTCGGATGGAACGTTCCACATCCGTCTCGTCTGCCCCGCCTCCGCCGCCCAGCGCCGCTGCCGCGTCACGCTGACCCCGTGGACCCGGGTGACCAGGCCGCGGGACCCCCAGCTCGTGGCGGCTCCGGCCACCTGCGGGGAGACCGCGACGGTCCGGGCGTCCAGCCACCCCGTCGCCCGGTCGAGCACCATCGTCGGCAGGCGGTAACGCACGCTGTGGACCGTCGAGACCAGGGCGGGGCGAGGTCTCCACAGCCGGGACGCGGGACGCAGCAGGGCCGCGGGAACGGGCGAGTGGACGTTGAGCACGTCGGGGCGCAGCGCCCTGACCCGGCGCACGAGATGCGCGTAGCGGAGGTGGCGCGGCGTCGGGGTGAGGTCGACGACCCCGATGCCCGCCGAGCGCAGCCGTTCGGAGAGCTCCTGGGAGGACGCCTGCTGGCACACGACGGTGTAGCGCTTGCCGGTCGCGGGAGCGGCGAGCAGCCGCTCGACGAGCAGGACCTCGGCTCCTCCCACGTCCAGCGACTTGATCACTTCGCAGACGTGCGGGCCCTTCACGACACCTCCACGGGAAGGCGGGACGTCCTGCCGGGCATGAACCTCTCGTACCACTCCTCGACGCGGGCGGCCACCGTCGGCCAGTCGAGGCGGGAGACGGCCTCCCTGCCGCGTTCGATCATCCGGAGGCGGGTCGTCTCGTCGTCGAGCACCGTGCGCAGGTGCGCCACCAGCTCCTCGCCGGAACCGCTGGGGAACACCCGGTAGGCGGCCCGGTCCTCGATGACCGGGTCGAGCGTGGCGTCGGAGGAGACGATGACGGGGGTTCCGAGGGCGAGGGCCTCCAGGGCCGCGGTCGGGATGCCCTCCCCGATGGTGGGGAAGCGCCGGGAGGCGAGCACGAAGGCCTGGGCCCGGCTCACCAGTGAGTAGACGTCGTCGCCCGACAGCTGCCCGGTGAAGTGGATGCCGGACTCGGGTCCGGCGAGCTGCTGGAGGTGGGCGCGCTCCGGGCCCTCGCCGATGATGACGAGGCGCGTGTGCGGGCGTACGGCGCGCAGCTCGCGGAAGGCCCTGATCGTCAGGGCGTGGTTCTTCACCTTCTCCAGCGAGCCCACGCTGACGACCAGCCCGGGTTCGACGGGGACACGGCCGCGGACGACGGCCAGGTGCGGCAGGTCCAGGCCGCTGGACATGGTGCGGATCCGCCTGCCGGGTATCCCGACCCGGAGCAGGTCGTCCGTGGGGCGGGCGCCGATGGTGATGAAGCCGTCCACCTGGCGGAAGGCCCACGGCATGATCGGCCGATGGCGCGAGGTGAGGGCGCCGTGGACGGTGAGGACGAGGGGGATCCCGAGCCGCCGCGCGGCGGGACCGAGGGCGAGCGCCTCCCTGTGGTCGCCCTGCACGTTGACGACGTCGATCCGGCCCGCGCCGCCGAGCGCGTGCGCGCACTCCATGGCGAAGGCGGTCACATCGGATTTCCTGGAGATGGCCTGGCTCACCCGGGTCGGCGTCAGCGGCAGCGTCTCCACGCCGTCCGGCGCCCGGCCGTGACGGTGGGCGATCATCACCTGGTGGCCGTGGAGAAGCTGCTCGTGGGCGAGGCGCGCGGTGTAGCGCTCCTTCCCGCCCCGTTCGGGAGGAAGCCGATATCCGATGTGGAGAATTCTCATGTCATCCTCTTTTCGGGATAGATCTCCGGTCGCCGCGCCCGGTCGAGGTGGTGGGACCCGCGCCGCCGTCGCGGTCGCGTGGCGGGGAAGAGTTCGGCGGCTCCCGTTGGCATGAGAACCGCGGTGTTCGGGCCGGTCGTCCAGGTCGAGGTCGCGCGTGTCCCACGGGATCCGAGGCGACGCTGGCGCTGGCCTGTGAATCGTACTGGCGGACGGTCGCGGAGCCCGTCATTTACCTGGGTCCGGGAGTTTCGGGCATCGGGTGCGGCATTGAGAAGGCGGTGAATCGACCGGATTCGTGGCCGCCGCCTTCCCCGGGAAAAGGGGCGGAAGGAAAACCCGGGAAAGGCCGCCATGGCGGCGTTTCCTCCTATCGCCGGCGAATGCGGGCCGCCGCCCGTGCTCCTCGCAAAATGACTGGCAAGAAACGGCCGCGGGCCGGAGTCCCGGCGCGTCGGCGGCACACGTTTCACCAGGCTTGGGCCCATGGACACGACCTCGCCCGTTCGCGGTTTCGCGCCCGGCCCGCCCCGGAAAGCACGGCCCGTTCACGGGGACGGCGAAGGAGATCACGGAGAGAACCGGGGGAGAGGGCGTCGTTTCGCGCTCCCACGCCCTTCGGGCTCCACGGTGTCACGGTGGTCGCCCGCCGTGTTCGCGGCCGTCCTCACAGTGGGGGTGCTGGCCTTCTACGGCGTCTCCGCGTCGGAACAGGCGCTCTTCGCCGCCTACGCCGTTCTCGGCCTGGCCTTTCCCGGGGTGCTGCTCGTCCGGGCCCTGTACGGCGGCGGCCGCACCCTGGCCGAGGAGGTCGCCCTCGGCCTCGCCCTCGGGTACGCCGTCGAGCTCTTCGCCTACCTCGCCGCGCGCGCTCTGGGGTTCCCGCTGCTCGTGCTCGCGTGGCCCGTCACCGTGTACGCGCTCTTCCTGTCCGTTCCCCGCCTGCGCCGGCACTTCAGGGGCGGCGCCCGCCTGGTGCGGGCCCCGGTGTGGTCGTCGTGGTCCCTGGCGCTGCTGTTCGCCTACCTCCTGCTGTGGAGCGCCGCGTCGTTCTTCAGGACTCACGCCCTGACCTGGCCAGGGCTCGGCACGGCCTCCGTCGACATGCCGTTCCACCTGGCCCTGGCCGGTGAGCTGAAGCACCATGTGCCGCCCATGACGCCGATGGTCGCCGGTGAGCCGCTCTTCTACCACTGGTTCGTCTACGCCCACCTGGCGTCGGCGAGCTGGGTGACGGGGCTGGAGCCGCTGGTGCTGCTGTTCCGGCTGGCGATGCTGCCGATGCTGGCCGCGTTCGTCGTGCTGTGCGCGATGACGGGGCGGCGCGTGACAGGCTCGTGCGCCGGGGGAGCGCTGGCCGCCGCGGCCACGGTCTTCGTCGCCGTCCCCAGTCTCTACCTGGGAAGCAACGGGGCGTTCACCTGGGGCGGCGTGGCGGATCTCGCCTGGACGAGTCCCACCCAGACCTTCGGGTCCCTCATGTTCGCCCCGATCCTCCTCCTCCTCGTCGACCTTCTCGAACATCGGCGCCGGGACGCCCGCCGCTGGCTCCTGCTGGGGATCTTCCTCGTGGCGGTCACGGGGGCGAAGGCCACCTACCTTCCGCTGGCCGGCGCGGGGCTGGTCGTGGTGGCCGCGGCTGAGACGGTCAGGCGGCGCAGGCCGTCGTGGCCGGTGCTCGCGGCGCTCGGGATGACCGCGGCGTGCTTCCTGTACGCGCAGCTCGTGCTGTTCGGCAGGGGAAGCCAGGCGACGACCGTCTCTCCGCTGTCCTACATGCGCACCTCGTGGCAGGAGCTGACGGGGCTGGGAGTGGGAGCCGAGCCCCCGCCCGCCTCCGTGCTCGGGATCACGCTGGTCTACCTGCTGTGCTGGGGCGTCACGTGGTGCGGGGCCCTCGGCCTGCTGAGCCGCCCGCGGCTGCTCGTGCGCCCCGCGACCGCCCTCATGCTCGGCGTCGGGGCGGCGGGCCTCGGCACGATGTTCCTGCTGGGGCATCCCGCCCGCAGTCAGCTGTTCTTCCTGTGGGGCGCCTACCCCTGCCTGGCGACCGTCACCGTCTACGGCGTCGTCGTGCTGCTGCGGCGCGCCCGGGTGTCACGCGGGGCGGTGGTCTCCGCCGTCTGTGCCGGCGTGCTCGCCGCCTACCTGGTCCCCGTTCTGTGCGGTGTCGGTGTGCCCCTACGCCCGGGGCAGCCGGACACCCTGCTGTACCGGCCCTACGTCGCGCTGCTGGCCGTCGCCGTGCCGGTCGTCGCGTTCCTGGTCGTCAGACGGGGGGCCGTGCGGGCCCTCGCCCTCGTGGTCGCCGCCTGCGCCGCCCTCGGGCTGCCCGCCGACCTGCACGCGCGCGTCCTGTCCACGGTCGGCGACCTCGTCGGCGTCGGCGACGGCGTCTCCCCGACGGCGGGGGCGGCGGCCCCGCAGGCCGTCCCGTCTGGAGCGGCCGAGACCGGACGGTGGCTGCGCGCCAACTCCGACCCCGGCGACCTGCTCGCCACCAACGCCCACTGTCTCTGGACGGACGGCCCGCGCTGCGACAGCCGCCACTTCTGGTTGTCGGCGCTGAGCGAACGGCGCGTGCTGGTGGAGGGGTGGATGTACACGGCGACGAACCTGGCCCGATGGCGTCCCGGTCTGGCGCCCGAGCATCTTCCCTTCTGGGACGAGGAGCGGATCCGGCTGAACGACACGGCCTTCCGCGCCCCCTCGGCGGACGTGATCCGACGCCTGCGGGACGTCTACGGCGTGCGCTGGCTCGTCGAGGAGGCGCGGAGCGGCGCGAACCCGGGAATCGGCGACTTCGCGCGACTGCGATTCAGGTCGGGGGACTACGCCGTCTACCGCATTCCCGATGATTCCCTGACGTGATAACCCGGGCCGGTGGTCCGCGGCATGCGCCGGCCGGCCCGAACGGGGCGGAGTGCCATCAGAGCGGGTTGTTCCCGGCATTCATGAGAAACGCGGGCAACTGGTTTCCCCGTCGATTCCGGGTGCCCGGGTCACGCGTCGGGGCCGACCGGGGAAAAGGCGAGGAAGGCGATCTCCAAAGCGCGGCAATCCACGGCCAAGAATACCGTAATGCGGCACAGCGGTTGTCGCGTCGGCCGCCGGGCGTGTGATGCGGTGTCGGTCAGGAACGGCGACCAGGGCTCGCCGGAGCGGTCCTGAACTCTCACCGAAGGCAGAGGGCCGACGATGCATCCTGTTCACCAACATCCGCCTTTCCTCTAGAACCTCGGAGAAAGCGAAGGAAGACATGGCGGACCGAATCGCGATCAACGATCTCAGCCGGCACGCCTCGTCGACGGAAACGGCTGTGCGCGCCTCCGTCGAGCGTGTGCTGGCGAGCGGCTGGTACGTCCTGGGCAGGGACGGCGAGGCCTTCGAACGGGAATTCGCCGAATACTGCGGCACGGACCACTGCGTGGGCGTCGCCAACGGGACCGACGCGATCGAGCTCGGCCTCCGCGCCCTGGGGGTCGGCGCGGGAAGCCGCGTCGCCACGGTCGCGAACGCGGGCTCGTACACGACCACGGCTCTGGCGGCGCTCGGCGCGCACCCCGTCTTCGTCGACGTCGACCCTGACACGAAGCTGATGGACCCGGACCGCCTCGGGCGGGTCGTCGAGGAGGGAAACCTCGACGCGGTCGTGGTGACGCACCTGTTCGGGCTCCTGCACGACATGGAGGAGATCCTGAGGGTCGCCTCCCGCGGCGGCGTCGCTGTGTTCGAGGACTGCGCGCAGGCCCACGGGGCCCGCAGGGACGGACGACGCGCGGGGAGCTTCGGAGCCGCGGCGAGCTTCAGCTTCTATCCCACCAAGAACCTCGGGGCGCTGGGCGACGGCGGCGCCGTGGTGACGGGCATCCCGGAGGTCGCCGAGCGGGTCAGACGTCTGCGGCAGTACGGGTGGGAGTCGAAGTACCGCATCAGCGTCCGAGGCGGACGCAACAGTCGTCTCGACGAGTTGCAGGCCGCGGTGCTCAGGGCCAAGCTGCCCCTGCTGGACGGCTGGAACGCCAGGCGCCGCGAGATCGCGGCGCGCTACTCGCGGGAGATCGTCCATCCGAAGGTCCGGTGTCCCGAGGTCCACGGCGAGGAGTTCGTCGCGCATCTCTACGTCGTCGTGAGCGACGACCGCGAGGCGCTCCGGGCCCATCTCGCCGAGGCGTCCGTCCTGACCGACGTGCACTATCCCGTTCCCGACCACCGCCAGCCCTGCCTGGCGGAGCTCGGGCCGTGGCCTGGCCTTCCCGTGACGGACGAGCTGGCGGCCTCGATCCTGACGCTCCCCTGCTATCCCGAACTCTCCGACGAGGAGGTCGCGCGAGTGATCTTCCACATCAACACCTGGTGACGTCATGTTCTCCGTGATCATCCCCGTCTACCGGAACGCGGAATCCATACCGTGGCTGATCTCCGAGCTCACCGGCGTCAGCGCGACCGTCGAGGAACGCCACGGGATGCCGGTGGAGTTCGTCTTCGTGGTCGACGCGAGCCCGGACGACAGCTTCGCCCTCCTGGAGAAGGCGCTGCCGCAGGCGCCGTTCAGGTCGCAGCTCCTCCTGCACGCGCGCAACTTCGGGTCGTTCGCCGCCATCCGCACCGGCCTGCGCGCCGCGCAGGGCGACTACTTCGCGGTGATCGCCGCCGACCTTCAGGAGCCGCCCGACCTCCTGGTCAGGTTCCTCGACAGGCTTGTCAACGACGACCTGGACGTTGTGGCAGGGGTTCGCGAGGGGCGTGACGACCCGGGCATGTCACGCTTTTCCGCCAATGTCTTCTGGGCCTTCTACCGCCGTTTCGTCGTGCGGGACATCCCCGCGGGCGGGGTCGACGTCTTCGGCTGCAACCGCCGCATCCGGGACGAGCTCCTGCGGCTCGAGGAGGCCAACAGCTCCCTCGTCGGCCTGGTGTACTGGCTCGGCTTCCGCAGGGGCGAGGTGCCGTACGAGCGGCGCGCCCGGGTCCACGGCAAGAGCACCTGGACGCTCGGCAAGAAGGTCGACTACCTCCTCGACAGCGTCTTCGCCTTCACCGATCTGCCGATCCGCGTCCTGACCGTCCTGGGCGCGCTCGGCTGCGCCGTCGCGGCGTGCCTGGCGGTCTTCGTCGTCGTCATGCGGCTGACGGGCGAGATCGAGGCGGCCGGCTACACGACCACGATCCTGGTCATCACCTTCTTCGGGGCGCTCAACACCCTGGGACTCGGGTTCATCGGGTCCTACGCGTGGCGAAGTTACGAGAACACCAAGAGACGTCCCCTCGCCCTGGTACGCACGGCCCGGGCCTTCGACGGCGCTCCCGAGGCCGTTTCCCCGTTCCTTCTCACCGGCAGGCGCGCATGAACCAGACCTTCATCCATCCGAACGCCGTCTGCGAGAGCACGGTGATCGGCGCGGGCACGCGCGTCTGGGCGTTCGCGCACGTGCTGCCCGGCGCGCGCGTCGGAGCCGACTGCAACCTCTGCGACGGGGTCTTCGTGGAGAACGACGTGGTCATTGGAGACCGCGTGACCGTCAAGTGCGGCGTCCAGCTCTGGGACGGGATCACGATCGAGGACGACGTCTTCATCGGCCCGAACGCCACGTTCACCAACGACCCGTTCCCGCGCAGCAAGGCCCGCCCCGAGGCGTTCGCCCGCACCGTGGTCCGCGCCGGCGCCTCCATCGGCGCCAACAGTACGATCCTGCCGGGAGTCGAGATCGGGACGGGGGCGATGGTCGGCGCGGGCGCGGTCGTGACGCGCTCGGTCCCGCCGAACGCCGTCGTGGTCGGCAACCCCGCCCGCATCAAGGGATACGTCACCGACGCGGGACCCGTCGGCGTTCCCGCCCCCGCGGGCGAGAGCAGACGCCCGGGCACGGTGGGGCTCGGGGTCGGGGCGGCGAGCCTGCACGAGCTGCGCGTCGCCAAGGACCTGCGCGGCGAGCTGTCCGTGGGGGAGTTCGAGCGCGAGCTGCCCTTCATTCCCAAGCGCTACTTCCTCGTCTTCAACGTCCCGAGCCGGGAGGTCAGGGGCGAGCACGCGCACCGCGTCTGCGAACAGTTCCTGATCTGCGTGCGGGGCTCCTGCGGCGTCCTGCTGGACGACGGCCGCAACCGCCGCGAGATCACCCTGGACCGTCCCAGCCGCGGCGTCCACATGCCCGCCATGATCTGGGGAACCCAGTACCGCTACTCCTCGGACGCCGTCCTGCTGGTGTTCGCCTCGCACTACTACGACCCCGACGACTACATCCGCTCCTACGGGGAGTTCCGCAGGGCCGCCCTGAGCGAGCCGGCGCGGACGTGAACGGCTCGCGGCTCCAGTTCGCCCGGTTCCTGGTGGGCGGCACGGTCAACACCTGCACCGGCTACGGCCTGTTCCTGGTGCTGTCGTGGTGGCTGCCGCCGTCGGCCGCCTACTCCGTCACCTACGTGTTCGGCGTCGCGTTCTCCTACGCCATCAACACGTTCTTCGTGTTCAGGACCCGCGCGTCGGTCGGCTCCGCCGCGCGCTTCCCCCTCGCGTACCTGCTCTCCTACCTCGTCGGCCTCGCCCTCCTGACGGCGCTGACCGGGGCGGGGCTCGACAGCAGGATCGCGATGGTCGTGGTGATGGCCGTCAACGTCCCGCTCACGTTCGTGATGACGCGACGCGTCCTCAGGGGCGGAACCCGCGCGCCGGAGGACGACCGGGCGTCGCGGGTCGCGGCGCCCCGGCACAGGGAGCCGAGCCCCCGCTGAGAACCGGTGTCGCGAAAGCGGAAAACGCGATATCGCGCCAGGAAGCATGAGGCACGGTGTCATTATCGGCCAGTCCCAATATTGGCAAGGAAACGATCAACGGGCTGCGTCCAGGCGCGCCGGTGGCCTCCGCGTTATCAGGCTTACGCGCATGGACACAAGCTCGCCCGTGCAGGGGGCTCCGCCTGCCCCGCCCGGCCCTCCGGCGACCACGCCGCGCGGAGGACCCGGAAGGCATGTAAGCGGTCACGAACTACGGCGTGCGGCGGCGAAGTGGCTGCCCGCCGTGTTCGTGGCGTCGTTCAGCGTGGCCGTGCTGAGCCGTTTCGGGGTTTCCGTAGCAGAGACAAGCCTTTTCGCGGTCTATGTCGTGCTGTGCCTGACGTTTCCCGGGGTGCTGCTGATCAGGGCGCTGTACGGCGGCAGCCGTACGACGGCCGAGGAGATCGCTCTCGGCACGGCGCTCGGCTACGCCCTCGAGATCTTCGCCTACGTCGCGGCCCGCGCCGTGGGAGCACCGCTGCTGGTGCTGGCATGGCCGATCGGCGTCTACGCGGTCTTCCTCGCCGTCCCCCGGCTGCGAAGGCACTACAGGAGCCGGTCCCGCGCGACGGTCGGGGCGCCCCGCTGGTGGTCGTGGTTCCTCGCGCTGGTCGTGAGCTGCCTGGTCGCCCTCGGTGCGGTCACCTTCTTCAGGAGCAGCACCCTCGGCTGGCCCTCCCTCGCGGGGGCCGACCTCGACATGCCGTACCACCTGGCCCTGATCGGCGAGCTGAAGAACCACATGCCGCCCAGGATGCCCATGGCCGACGGGGAGGCCCTCTTCTACCACTGGTTCGTCTACGCCCATTTCGCGGCGGCGAGCTGGGTGACGGGAGTGGAGCCGCTGGTGCTGCTGTTCCGGCTGGGCGTCGTGCCCATGCTGGCCGTGCTCGTCGTCCTGCTGGGTATGGCGGGCAGGCGTGTCACGGGCTCGTGGACCGGAGCCGCGGTCGCCCTCGCGGGTACCGTCTTCATGACGGCGCCGAACCTCTACCTGGGCGTGAACGTCGGCACGTTCACCTGGAGAGGCTTCTCGTCCTGGACAGGGCCCAGCCTGACCTTCGGGGCCATGTTCTTCGCCCCCGTCGTCCTGGTCTTCCTCGACCTTCTCGAGCGGCGGCGCGACGTCGGCAGATGGCTGTTGCTGGGGGTGTTCCTCGTGGCGGTCATGGGGGCGAAGGCCACCTTCCTGCCCCTGCTCGGCGGAGGGCTCGCGGCCGTCGTCGCGACCGAGGCGCTCGTCCGGCGCAGGACGCCGTGGCCCGCGCTCCTCGCGCTCGGGATGACCGCGGCCTGCTTCCTCTACGCGCAGCTGGTGCTGTTCGGCGGGGCGCGGCAGGCGATGGTGGTCGACCCTCTCTCCATGATGCGCAGGACCTGGGCGGGACTGACCGGACCGGTCACCGCCGAGCCCTCACTCGCCTCGGTGCTCGGCGTCACGGCGCTGTACCTGACCTGCCTGGCCGTCGCCTGGTGTGGAGGACTCGGGCTGTTGTGCAGGCCGGGACTGCTCGGCGGGCCCGCCGTCGTCCTGACGCTGGGCATGGGCGTGGTGTGCCTCGTCACAGTGCTCGCGCTCGGCCACCCCCACCTGGCCCAGCTCTACTTCTTCTCCGCGGCCCATCCCTACCTGATGATCGTCGCCGTCCACGGAATCATCGTGCTCGTACGGCGGGCGCAGCTGTCGCCGAGGACCGTGGTCCACGCGGTCGCCGCGGGGACGGCGGCGGCCTGCCTGGTCCGCGCGCTCTGCGGCGTCAGGACCCCGCTGGCCCCCGGCGAGCCGGAGTGGGTCCTGTACCTTCCCTACGCCGTCCTCGTGGGAGCCGCTCTCGTGACAGCCGTCGCCCTGGCCACGGCGGGGCCGCTGGTCCTGGGCAGGCGCGGCAGCCTGAAGGCCTGGGCCTTCGCGCTCGTCGTGTTCGCCGCCGCCGGGCCGCCCGCGGCCTGGTTCGCGCGCGTCCTGCCCGGCGCGGGCGGGACGGCGGCCGCGGGACAGATCGAACCGGTGGCGGAGTCGGCGGTCCCGCGCGGGATCGTCGAGGTCGCACGGTGGCTGCGCGCCCACTCCGATCCCGACGACCTGGTCGCCACGAACGGGCACTGCCGCTGGGGGTACGACAACCCCTGTGACAGCCGCCAGTTCTGGGCGGCGGGGCTGTCGGAAAGGCGTCTCCTGGTCGAGGGGTGGACGTACACGGCGACGAACATGGGCCGCTGGCGTCCCGGCGAGCTGCCCGAGCGCACGCCGTTCTGGGACGGCGAGCGGATCCGGCTGAACGACGAGGCCTTCAGTGCGTCACCGTCGGCGATCCGCGTGCTGGGAGAGCGCTACGGGGTGCGCTGGCTGCTGGCGGACGAGAGGCGCGTGCCGCCGGGGGCGAGGCTCGGGGACCACGCCGAGCTCAGGTTCCGCTCCGGCGACTACGCCCTCTACCGCGTGCCGGACAACCCGGCCTGACGCCGAGCAGGTCCCGGCACGGGGGCCGCCTCGTCCGGCGGACGGGACGGCCCCCCGCGTCAGCGCTCGTCCGCCCCGGACACGGCTCCCGCGTGCGCGGGAGCGTCGGGGAACACGCCGGAGGACCCGGCGCGTTCCCTGACCACGTACGCGGGCCTGCCCATTCCGCTTCCGTGCACGCGCCCGACATACTCCCCCAGCACTCCGATGGCGATCAGCTGCGCGGAGGAGAAGAGCGCCACCATGGTGGCGACGGTGGTGAAGCCCGCGACCGTGGTGTCGCCCGTGGCGAACCGCCACAGCACGGAGGCGCCCAGCAGCAGCCCGACGATTCCCGCGAGGAAGCCGAGGTAGCTTGCCGCCCTGAGCGGAGCCGTGCTGTATCCGAGGAGCATGTTCGCCGCGTGCCGGACCAGCAGGCGCGGGGTGTAGTTCGACCGGCCGTGGCGGCGCTCGTCCATGCGCACGCGGACCGAGCCGACCTGCGTGGTCGACCACGAGAGCGCCACGTCCACGGAGAACTGCGGCCCGGCCAGGTCCTCGAACCCGTCGCGCAGGCGCGTCCTGAAGGCGCGGAAGGCGCTGAGCGTCCGCGCGCCGTCCACCCCGAGGGCCCCGGCCATGCACGCCTTGACCGACCGGGAGGCGAGGCTCCGCAGGACTCCGTGCTCCTCCTCGTGCGGCACGCCGTACACCAGGTCGAGCCGGTCGCCCTCGAGGGCCGCGAGCAGCAGCGGGATCTGCTCGGGCGGGTGCTGCAGGTCGTCGTCCATCGTGACGACCACGTCGAGCTTCGCGTCCCTGATCCCGGCGACCAGGGCGTTCTGCTGGCCGTAGTTGCGGGACAGCCGGATCGCGCGAACCTCCTCGACGTCACGGGCGAGGCCCTCGGCCACGCTCCAGGTGTCGTCGGGGCTCCCGTCGACGACGAGGACCACCTCGTGCCGCACGGACAGGCCGCGCATGACCGAGGTGAGCCTGGCGACCAGCGCGGGAAGGGTTCGCGCGGAGCGATAACACGGGATGACGACCGACACCGACATTAATCCCCCGATTGTTTCCGGCGGCCTGCTGTGGTTCATTTATACCGTCGGAGGACCGCGATCCCGGGACGCCGCCGCATGGTCGAGGTGAAAAGCAGAGGCGTCCGTGCGGGATATTCCGCTTTTCGGGCCGGAAGTTTACCCGGGGCTCCTCGAAGGAATCACGTCGCATATCTGCCGTTCACCGGAAATGGGCCTTTCGCGACCAGGGGGACCATAGGCATGGCAACGCGTCTCCTATTCTTCTACAAAAGCGGAAGACGGTGCGCGGCTGGCAATTCCGATGCCGCATAAATTCGAGCCGACAGATGGCCGGCACGGCCATGCGTTCTTCGCGGAAAGGCTCAAATAGCGGTGAAGGCACTCGTCCTAGCGGGCGGCAAGGGCACGAGACTGCGCCCGCTGACCCATACCTCGGCGAAGCAACTGGTTCCCATCGCCAACAAACCGGTGCTCTACTACGGACTTGAGGCGATCAGGGACGCGGGCATAACCAGCGTGGGGATCGTCGTCGGCGACACGGCCCACGAGGTCAGGGAGGCGGTCGGCGACGGCTCGCAGTTCGGCCTGGAGGTGACCTACATCCCCCAGGAGGCGCCGCTGGGCCTCGCGCACTGCGTGCTGATCGCCAGGGAGTTCCTCGCCGACGAGCCCTTCGTGATGTACCTGGGGGACAACTTCCTGGTCGACGGCATCACCGACCTGGTCGACGCGTTCAACGAGGCCGACCACGACGCCCAGATCCTGCTCACCAGGGTCGCGGAACCGCAGTTCTACGGAGTGGCCCAGCTCGGGCCGGACGGTGAGATCACCGAACTGGAGGAGAAGCCGGAGAACCCTCGCGGTGACCTCGCGATCGTGGGGGTCTACACCTTCTCTCCCGCCATCCACGAGGCGGTCAGGGCGATCAGGCCGTCCGCGCGGGGCGAGCTGGAGATCACCGACGCCGTCAAGTGGCTCATCGACCACGGCTACCGGGTCCACTCCCACTTCGTCGGCGGCTACTGGAAGGACACCGGACGCCTGCAGGACATGCTGGAGTGCAACCGCATCGTCCTGGAGGGGATCGAGCCGGACGTCAGGGGCACGGTGGACGGGTTCTCCGAGATAACGGGACGCGTCGTCGTCGGCGAGGGGGCCGTGATCGAGAACTCGGTGATCCGGGGACCCGCCGTCATCGGGGCCAACACCAAGATCAGCGGCTCCTACGTCGGCCCCTACACCTCGATCGGGGAGGGCTGCGCGCTCGAGGACGCGGAGGTGGAGTACAGCATCGTTCTCGGCGACTCCGCCATCACCGGCGTCTCACGGCTCACCTACTCCCTGATCGGCAGGAACGTCGAGGTGACGCGCGCCACGGGGGTGCCCAACATGCACCAGCTCATGGTCGGCGACCACAGCAAGATCCAGGTGCGCGCATGAGAATCCTGGTCCCCGGCGGCGCCGGGTTCATCGGCTCCCACTACGTGCGCTCACTGCTGTCCGGCCGCTACCCCGGCTACGAGGACGCGCACGTCACCGTGCTGGACAAGCTCACCTACGCGGGCAACCCGGCGAACCTGCGCCCGGTCGCCGGGCACCCGCGCCACACCTTCGTCAAGGGGGACATCACCGACGGGGGACTCCTCGCCGAGCTGGTGCCGGGACACGACGTCGTCGTGAACTTCGCGGCCGAGACGCACGTCGACCGGTCCATAACCGGCGCGGGCGACTTCGTCGTCACCAACGTGTACGGCACGCAGCGGTTGCTGCAGGCCGCGCTCCAGGCGGGGGTGCGGACCTTCGTCCAGGTCTCGACCGACGAGGTGTACGGATCCATCGCCGAGGGGGCGTGGACGGAGGAGGAGCCGCTGCTGCCCAACTCCCCGTATTCGGCGGCCAAGGCGGGGGCCGACCTCCTCTGCCGGGCCTACCACCGCACCTACGGGCTCGACGTGCGGGTGACCCGCTGCTCCAACAACTACGGTCCCCACCAGTACCCGGAGAAGGTCATCCCGCTCTTCGTCACCAACCTCATCGACGGGCGTCCCGTCCCCCTGTACGGCGACGGCCACAACGTCCGCGAGTGGCTGCACGTGGACGACCACTGCGCAGGCGTCCAGCTCGTCCTGGACAAGGGCTGCGCCGGTGAGGTCTACAACATCGGAGGCGGCGTCGAGCTGACCAACAGGCAGCTGACCGAGCGGCTGCTGGCGGCCTTCGGCGTGGGATGGGAGATGGTCACGCCGGTGGAGGACAGGCTCGGCCACGACCGGCGCTACGCGGTGGACAGCGGCAAGATCAGGGCGATCGGCTACGAACCGCGCGTCGACTTCGACGAGGGACTCGCCCAGGTCGTGCGCTGGTACCGGGACAACGAGTCGTGGTGGCGTCCGCTGCGGGACGGGACGCGGTAGACCCGGCGAAAGCACCCCGGTCCGCGGTCACGCGGGCCGGGGTGCTCCGTTGCCGGGGGTCGTCGCCGGGGTCGCCGTAATCCGCCGGCGACGCCGGGAGCGGCCGGGGAGGGTTCGGGGGGAGGGCGGCATGGCCGCCGGGGCGGCCCGGGGTCAGTCCGGGATCAGCTCGAGGAACAGCCGGACGGTGCCGCCGTCGGGGGTGCGCAGCCGTACGCAGTCCTCCCGGTTGAAGCAGCGGGCGCGGATGACGTCGATCAGCTGTCCCGCCGTCGTCGTCAGGCCGGGGTCGAGATGGGCGAGCGCCTCGAACTCGCTGATCCGGTGTCCGGTGGCCTGGGCGTGGTCCTGTTCCTTCGGCGTGATGAGGTTCTCGCACAACAGCGGCCACGACTGCCGGAACAGTTCGACGGAGGCGTCCTCCAGCCTCCGGTAGAGCGAGCTGCCCGTGTCGTGCGGGTGGACCGCCACCTCCTGCTGCGCCAGCACCGGTCCCGTGTCGATTCCCTCGTCGACCATGTGCAGGGTCACGCCCGCGGGCGTGCCGTCGATGATCGACCAGACGGCGGGCTGCCGTCCCCGGTTGTAGGGCAGCAGCGAGGGGTGCATGTTGACGATCCCCCGGGGGAAGGCGTCGATCAGCGCCGGAGTGAAGATGTGGGCGAAGAACAGGGAGATGCCCAGCTCCGCGCCGAGCCGTTCGATCCGGTCAGGGAATCCCGGGAGCGCGAGCATGTCGCCGGTGAAGACCAGGCCCTCCCTGTCGAGGTCGGAGAACAGCCTTCTGATCTCCTCCGCCCGCCGCGGACGCCGGTGGGGGGCGTTGAGGACGACGGCGGCGATGTCGGCGTCCGGCCGGGCGCGAAGCCAGCTCGCCGTCTCCAGGCCGGTTCGGTCGTTGCAGAAAAGGATGACGCGCACGATTGCTCCTTGACCGGTGAGGTGCTGTCAGGTTCGCCGTCACCGCGAAGGGCGGTGACGTGTGTGACGGAGGCGGGCGGGACACGCGGGGCCGCGACAGGGGGCGCCGGTCACGTCCCGGCGGATCGCGGGCGCACCCGGTAGGCCCGGACGGCGTCGATCACGCGCGCCACGTCGGCCTCCTCCAGGTCGGGGTAGACCGGTAGCCGCACGAGCCGGTCGGCGATCTCCTCGGTGACCGGGCAGCCGCCGGGGGCGGGCCTGCCGTACCTCCTGCCCGCGGGCGCCGAGTGCAGCGGCTGGTAGTGGAAGGCCGCCTGCACGCCCCTGTCCGCCAGGTGGGCGATGAACGCCTGGCGGTTGTCCAGGTCGGGAAGGAGCAGGTAGTACAGGTGCGCCGGATGCGCGCAACCGTCGGGGACCACGGGCTGGGAGACTCCGTTGCCCGCCGCCCAGCCCGCGAGCTCCTCGTGGTAGGACCGCCACACGGAATGACGCAGGAACTGGATCCTGTCGAACGACTCCAACTGGGCGGTCAGCTGCGCGGCCAGGATGTCCGAGGGCAGGTAGCTCGAACCGATGTCGATCCACCGGTACTTGTCGACCTGCCCCCTGAAGAAGCGGCTGCGGTCGGTTCCCTTCTCCCGGACCACCTCGGCGCGTCCGGCCAGCTCGGCGTCGTTCAGGAGCAGCGCGCCGCCCTCCCCGCACTGCACGTTCTTCGTCGAGTGGAAGCTCTGGGCGGCCATGCGCCCGAACGAGCCGAGCGGCCGCCCGCGGTACGAACCGCCCAGGCCGTGCGCGTTGTCCTCGACGAGAGCCAGGCCGCGCCGGTCGCAGAGGTCGCCGATCGCCGTCATCTCGCAGGCGACCCCCGCGTAGTGGACGACCACGACGGCGCGCGTCCGGTCGGTGATCGCGGCCTCGACGAGCCGCTCGTCCAGGTTCAGGGTGTCGGGCCTGCAGTCGACGAACACGGGTACCGCGCCGCGCAGCGCGTAGGCGTTCGCCGTCGACATGAAGGTGAACGAAGGCATGATCACCTCGTCGCCCGGACGCAGGTCGAGCAGGAGCGCCGACATCTCCAGCGCGTGGGTGCAGGAGGTGGTCAGCAGCGCGCGGCCCGTCCCGGTCAGCTCCGTCAGCAGGGCGGTGACCCGCCGGGTGAACGGCCCGTCTCCGCAGGTGGCCCCCCCGCGCACGGCCTCGGAGAGGTAGCCGAGCTCGTTGTCGGAGACATGCGTCCGGTTGAAGGCGATCGCGTTCAGGCGAGTTGTGCTCACGGCCGCAGTAAACAGCCAACGGCTTTCGCGATTCTCCTCACGCGCTCGCTCCATTGGCGACCCATTGCGCAAGTCTTACGCTGCGCGGGACGCCGAGCCGGATGGCTGGGACCCGCGGTGACGGCCGGCCGTCCCACGACGGTGAACGACGGTCGGCGCCGATCGGCGCCGACCGTCGTTCACCGGGCTCAGCCGGCGGAGTACA
>NZ_BSEV01000049.1 GCF_027922005.1 Streptosporangium carneum
TTCGCCAGCCACTGCGCGGACGTCACACTGTTGTCTACGGCCATCGCCTGGTTCTCCTTCGAACTTGATCTTCGCTACTCGAAGGATCACGCGGTGGCCGTCTTCATTTCACGACGCCACACCTGTCACCAGTGAAAACTCATACACCACCTCCGTGGACGCAACCGGTTCGCGCTCATGATCACTCCTTGGAAGGTGTGAGGTGGAGCTGTCGGCGAGAAAAGGGCTTCGAGATGAGGCGAAGCCTGGTGATGTGTCGGCTAAGCGACCGGGAGGAGGCAGACCAGCAAGAACAAACGCCCCAGGCAGACCATGCGGGCCAGGTCTCCGAGCAGCGGTCGAGAAGCGGCCTTGTCGAGCTGCCCGGTCAAGGGCATCAGCGCCCAGACCTTCTTGCCGTCGTGAACGGGCTCGCTGCCCCAGCTGCTGGACAGCATCTCCACCAGGAACAGGCCCCGGCCGTTCTCCTCGTCGTCGGCCGACCGGTGAACGCAGGGCTCGTTCATGGAGCCGTCTTGGACCTCCACGTACACTTCTGGTCCCTCTGCCCGCAGTGTGACCGTGATCTTGCCCTTGCCTGCGTGAACCACGGCGTTGGTCACCAGTTCAGAGGTCACAAGCCGTAGCGCCTCGTCGATCGCAGGTTCGAGCTGATAACCCCAGCGAGTGAGGTGTTCCACGACCTGGTGACGGGCTTCTCCCGGCGCAAACGGCTCGGCGTGCAGGTGCCAGCACGCCTCATGGGCGCTCACCGCGCGCTCTCCTGGGACCGGATCCGGTCGACCAGCTCGGCCATCTGCTCTTCAGTGAGGATCAGGAACCCGTCCTGGCTGCCGCCGTCGTCGTGGTGAAACCGGATTTCGATCGTCCAGTGCCGGGCCTCACGGTCGTAGGCCATCTGGCCGTTCGTGGTGGCGTGGCTAATCTGGGACGGGAGACGCCGCAGGGTGGAGGCGTCAGCGAGGGCCGACCATTCCATGCCTCCTCCGGGGGCTTGGAGATGGTAGGTCAGCCATTCGGAGCCTTCCTCACCGGGAATGCCCACGACGACGCCGATGCGGTTGTTCCTGGCGATGTCCAGGGCCAGATCTCCCAGTTGGGGCCACGGTCGGTGCCGTTCGGCTTCATGGCCTTCAGGCGTGGCATCGGGGGATGTCATGCCTGGGACGGTAAGGACGTGTCGGCCCCTCAATATGAGCCGAAGGAATATCGAGGCTATCCGTCGAGGTGAAAACGGTCTGACATGCGACGGAGCTTCTCTCGCGTGGCTGTGCGCTCGGCGTAGACGAGGGAACGCAGCGTGGACCGCGCGATGGGGTGATTGCGAACCAACTGTGGCGCCAGCCGTTCGGCTGCTTCCAGCTCTGCCAGCGCCTTATCACGATTGCCGCTCCACAGCCACGCCCGTGCCAGGTCCATGTGGTGGTGTCCCTGCCGGGAATGGGGCAACGCCGCGACCACTCCAGGGGCAGTCCGCCTGTTGAGCGTTAAGGCACGTCCGTGATCTCCGGCCTCCAGAGCGACCGCCACCGCGTGAACAGCGACGTTACCGCTGGAGAAGGTCAGCGAATGTCGGTCATAGATCTTCGGTCCCACCTCGGCGTCAACCCGATCAGCAGCTACCTTGGCCAAGGCGATGCGATCCATGGCCTCATCCGGTGCGCCCGACCGGGCAGCGGAGACGGCTCCACGAAGTTGCAGAGAGCCCCACGCCCGTACGGTGAGCCGGTCTCCCCGGTTGTAGGCCGGTTCGAGCTCTCTCAGAGCCTTGTCGGTCAACGCCACGGCGTCGTCCCAATCCGCGGTGGCCCACATGTCCCAGACCCGCATCCAGTCGGCCACAGCGGGAAGCACCGGGTCACCTGAGAGCTGAGCCGCCCAAGCAGCCCGTTCGCAGGACATCGCGACCAGTTCGGGGTGTCCCAGGAAGTGCGCGGCGGTGTGGGCGAACTTACACATCACGGCGTACAGGGCGAACCCCTCTTCGCGCTCCCGGCCGGTGGATACTTCCACCAAGGCCCGAGCTTCACGCAGCAGATCCGGCAGGGTCCGCAGAATGGCCACGTTGGCAGCAGTGTCCCGCAGCCGGTGAAGGCGGCTCATCTCTCCCCACAGAGCCCCGGAACCACGCGGCGTTCCATCGAAGACCGGCGCCAAGTCGTAGCGGCGGAGCTCACGCATGATCGCTGAGGCGGCCACCTGCCACTGGTTCTCTGACGGTGAGTTGGAGTAAGGACGGCCGATCAGGTCGTTGGGGTGGACGTGCAGCTCAGCGGCAAGCTTGTTGAGCAGCCCAACCCGATCCAGCTCGATCTCACCATGCTCGATCTTCGAGACCCATCCTTGCGTGTGTCCCAGCAAGGCGGCCAGGTCAGCTTGGGTCAGCCCCAGCCGAAGCCGGGCACGCTTGATCCGGCGGCCGATCTTCTCCGCTTCCTCCAGCATCAGCACACTCCCGGTCTGATCGGGCTCGATACGCCCAAGGTACAGACATGTCGGCGTTTCCGGGCATAACCCGCCGGAGTATCGAGTCCAACCGACGCCTGAGCCGTCACCACTGAGTCGTCGAACGAACCGTCTCCTGGCTGTCGGGCTGCCGCCGCCTGCACCGCCGCTACGGACACCGAGCAGACCACTTCGCGTCCTTCGTCGCCATCGCCGCAGCCCTTATCTGCCACCGCCGCCTTACCAAATAAGTCACAGTCTTAGCGCGCGAGTTGGCATGCACTCATCTGTCGCTGTGCGCGGTCATATTGATGAGAGAGCGCTGTCACGAACTGTGAACGTATCGTTTCGACCCACAATTATTTGAACCACCGGGCGTGCTGATACTTGGATGCCTCGGGCCCGTCGAGCTCATGCGTCGTATTGTTGAGCCGGACGAGGAATACTGCTCCTTTCGCCCCGGTCTTGGTCCTGGTTGTATACACCGGTTCCAAGGCAGGCGCGACGTCGATTCGAGCAACCGTGCGGTCGTCGATAGTGCCGAAGGCGACGGTCACGTTGGCCGTCACGGCCTTCCCGAAGGTCTGAATTAGCAGCTCGGTCAACCACTGCTCCCAGCCGTCGGTGTTCTTCTTGGAGAAGATAGTCAAATCCTCCTCCAGACCCAGCACCGACCCATCGTCCCGGACGCCGACGAGCAGCGTCCCTCCGTGACCGTTCATGAAGCCGGCGACCGTCTTGATCACCGCCCACCCCATCGCCTGATCCACCTTCCCGGTGTCCAGGTTCTTCCGGCCGGTCGACTTGAACTCGACGACCTTGCTCTCCCCTGCCTTGATCAGCGACTGGATACCACGTGTCAGTGCGACGCCGCCGCGTTGTCCGGCAAACGGGTTACCCTGACCGTCACTCCGGTTCACCGGTCGGCCGGTCGCATCCTCGATCTGACGAATCAACCGTTCGTAGCGCGCCTCGAAGATGGCGCCGAAGTCGTCCTGACGAAGTGCGATCGGGTCGATGTCATGGCTGGTGAGGATCGCGTCCAAGTCCTGCGGAGTTACCGGCACACCGGTTTCGATCGCGGCCAGATATTTGCTCGGCGCACTCGCGCCCATGTACCCCCAGGTCTGCCCGTCGATGGCGGTCTTGTTGACGATGCAGTTGGCATACGCGCTGTCAACGCCGTTCGCTGCGCACCACTTCTGCGGGAAGATGTGACGGATGTCGATCGAGTCGGCCGCGTACGCCTTCGCGTCGATCGTCTCACCGGTACGGAAGTCGCGACCGCCCCGCTTCATCACAAGTGCGTAGAGCCCCTTGTAGGCGGCACTATTGCGGGTGCGCAGCCTAAGCAGTCGTTCAGCCTGGAACTGCGACTCGCGCACCGTGCGCGGTTCCTCACCGTCGTCCCGAATCCACGCGAGCACGTCCTGCAGGTCGTTGGCGAAGCGGGTGTCAGTGGTGCCGCCGTACAGCTCACCGAACACTCCACACCAGTACCACTGACGTAACTTCGCGATCGGCTTCGGCGTGAACGCGTCCCCGCCGAGCAACGTGAGAATCGCCGTTAGGGGAACGAGCTGGGTGCTGTACGGGAGGTCACGGGCATGGAAGATGCGCTCACCGTGGAGGAACCGCACCACCCCCTGCAGCGCCTCGGTGACGGCATCGGCCCAGCGCCGGTATCCGCTCAGCGGAAGCGACAGCATGTCGCGGCGCTTGGCCGACACCGCCGGGACGCGGTCACCGCGAACACGTTCCCGGGTGCGCTCCTCCCAGCGGCCACGGGTCCAGAGCAGGGTGACGATCTGCAGGAAGGTCGTGGCGTCCAGGTCTGCGAGCAGCGGCTCGTCCGCCCAGATCGCCTGCCGCCTCTTCCAGTCGTTGCGCAACCGGAAGTTTTCCGCGGCGTACGTCGCCGTCAACAGCTCGAAGACCGTCAGCTCGACGCCGCCGGTGTTCACCTTCTCGAAGACCTGGCAGACGGCCTCCTTGGTCGTCTGCCGATTAAGTGCGATCCGCGGAACGCTGTACTGAAGGAACGGCAGGGTCAGCGTCTCCTGGAATCTCTTCCAGATTTTCATCTGCTCCCGCGGTGGTCCCGCCTCCAGATAGGCAAGCTGCCAATCGGCGGTGGCAGCCGGGTTGAGCACGATGCTGAGCGGAAAGAAGCCAGCCTTGCCGGCCCGCACCTGCGCCTCGGTCGTGGAGGCGTCGAGCACGACGTCACCGCGGGCATTCACTCGTCGCTTGTCTACCGGTAGCGACAGGATGGCGTCATTCCGGTCTGCGTCCGGGTCGATGCACGCGTCGATGTCGGCAAAGTACCAACGCTCGATGTCGTTCTTCCGTGTATCCCGGGTCGGGACCGGTGCCCCGGAACGGAGTGCCAGATAGAGCGAGGTTGTACGTTGCTGCCCATCGAGCAACAGATATTTGGGAGCACTCATCGCAACCGAATCCGGGACTCCCTCGAGTATCCGGGGCTGGAATCGCACATCAGCGTTTCCAGTCTGCAGCGTCATCACGGCGCCGATCGGGAACGAGCGAGAGACCGAGGCCAGCAGACTAACGATGTGGTCGTCGTCCCAGACCCACCCACGCTGGAAATCGGGTAACTGTAGTTCTCCCTGATGTGCTTGGTTGAGTAGGTCCGCCAGCGGAACATCACCACTATCGAACGTCTTCGCCACGCCGCCCCCTCTCCACGGACACGCTCTCGCGACAGGGTAGACGAAAGCGTCTAGGCGGACGCTACGATTAACATTTTTCGAGGAGCCAGCCTCTCACGCACACTGCTTAAGACTGTGGCTTATTTAGTGAGGTGGCGGTGCAGGCGGTGGCAGCCGGACAGCCGGGAGACGGTTCGTTCGGCGGCCCGGCGGTGACAGTCCAGGCGTCGGTTGAGCTCGATGTCCCGGCGGGCGACGCCCGCAGGTGGCCGAGAACAGGCTCGTGAACTTGCACACGACGAGAGTCCCGATCTCGACGGCCAGGATCCAGAGGATCGGCAGTATGGCGTGGGCGACCGTGGGCAAAAGGGGCAGTCTCCCCGACGAGGCATGGGCCTCTCCTGGGTGATCAGGGAACGGATCAAGGCCCTGAGGAGGTGGTAGGACACAGCCTTGGGACCGTGCTCAGCTGCAGGCCGTGCTCGTTCGGCCTCGGCCAGAGCTAGTCTTTTGATCCGTTCAACAGGATCCGGCCTGCTGCACATCGAGGCCCCGCCGGAGTGGCTCGTCCAGCAGGGCGGCCTCTTCCACGGCATCCAGCTCTGGGTGAACCTCCCGTCCAAGGACAAGATGCTCACCCCGAAGTACCAGGACATCGGACGCGCCAAGGTCGCCCTGCTCAGCAGCCACGACGGAGGCGCCCTGGTCCGCCTGATCGCCGGTGACGTGGCCGGACACGCCGGGCCCGGCTCCACTCACACCCCGATCACCCTGCTCCACGCCAGCCTCAGCCCCGGCGCGCAGCTCACCATGCCCTGGCGCAAGGACTTCAACGCCCTGGCCTACGTGCTGTCCGGCAAGGGCAGCGCCGGCGTGGAGAAGGCGCCCGTCGGCAGCGGCCAGCTCGCCGTCTTCGAGGGCTTCGGCAACCGCCCCGGCCTGGCCACCGACGCCGAGACCATCACGGTCACCGCCTCGCCCACGTCGGAGCTGGAGGTCATCGTGCTCGGCGGCGAGCCGATCGGCGAACCGGTCGCGCACTACGGACCGTTCGTCATGAACACTCACGCCGAGCTGGCCCAGGCGTTCCAGGACTACCAGGCCGGCCGTCTCGGCACCATCCCCGCAGGCCACGCCTGACCGCCGCTCTCCGTTCCCGGGCGAGCCGAACTCGCCCGGGCGGAGGCGGACGTCGGTGTGGACTTCGGGACCGGTCCGGCGGGACCCGTGGTCGCCGAGGCGCGCCGACCCGGTCGTCGTCCCGCCGGCGTCGTACGGATCGTCCTACGCGCCGGTCGTACGGATCGTCCTACGCGCCGGAGGAGATCCGGCGCGCGGCGAGGTCGAGGAAGAGGGCGGAGGACCAACCGAAGCCGACGGTGGCGCGGGCGGCGCGGGCGCCGGTGAGCGGGTTCCAGTACTCGTACAGGCCTCCGCCGTCGTTCACCATGTCCAGGGTCCGCGTGGTCAGCTCCTCGGCCACGTCGGCGAAGCCCGAGCGACGCAGGCCCTCGATCAGCAGGTAGTTGACGTTGAGCCAGACCGGCCCCCGCCACATCGCGTCCGGGTCGAAGGCCGGGTCGTCGAAGGCGACCGTCGGCACCGGACGCTCGGCCCAGAAGCTCGGCGAGAGCAGGTCGGCGACCAGCGCCCGCGCGATCTCCTCCGGCAGACGCCCCGTGAAGAGCGGCATCAGCTCCAGCGGAGTCCGGGTGGCGACCTCCACCTCGTCCGGCGCCGTCGTGCGGCGGGTCGTCTTCGACAGGGTCACGAAGCGGCTGCCGTTCCAGCGCCTGGAGACCAGCAGCTCGACGTGTCCGGCCGCCCGCACGCGCCAGCTCTCCGCCTCCTCCGTACGGCCGAGCGCCTCGGCGATGTCGCCCAGCCGGTCGGCCTGCAGGGCGAGGTAGGAGTTGAGGTCCGGGGGCTCGGCCCTGGGGCCGTGGTCCCAGATGGGGCTGTCGTCCAGGCCGGACGAGTAGGGGTGGAGATATTCGGCGAGCCCGTCCCCGTCGGGGTCGGAGACGGTCAGCCACCACTCGTGGGAGCGGGCGATCGGCTCGTAGACCTCCGCGAGGAAGTCCAGGTCGGGGGCGACCTCGTGGATCTTCCAGACGGCCCACGCGGTGAGCGGGGGCTTGGTCACCGGCACGACGCCCCCGATCGGCGTCGCCGGCGCGCCGTCCGCGGACGGAGCCGCCGGTGTCCCGCCGCGCTCGGAGACGTCCGTCCCGTCCTGGGCGTCCACGGTCACCGCGCCGCCGGAGTTCCTGTCGTCCCCGGTGTCCACAGTGCCCACGGTGCCCACGTGCTGGGCCAGGCGGACGTGGTCGGAGCGGGGCAGGTCGGTGGTCTCGGCGAGCACGCCCAGGTCGTGGACGACGTCGGGGATGAGGCCGTCGGGCCGCTGGTGGTCGAGCATGATGCGGATCTGGTCGCGGGCCAGCTCGGGGTCGGCGTGGCGCAGGGCGATCGTGTGGAAGTAGGCGTCCCAGTTCCATACGCCGACGTAGCCGAACTTGGAGGGGACGACGCCTTCGCGGCCTCCCGCGAACGCGATGGGCAGCAGGTTCACGCCGAGCGTCCACCAGGCCTGCTCGGCCCGCTCTCGCAGTTCCGCGGGTACGGCGGGCATCCGGCCGAACCACTCCCGCCACCGCCTTTCGGCCCGCTCCAGCAGCGTCTGACCGTCGTGGGCCGCCCGCTCCCCCTGCCGGTCCCCCACGAGCACGAGCGTCCCGTCGACCTCCCCCTCGCCCCCGTCCCAGACGGCGCGCGCCCCCGAACCGGTGAGCACGAGCGTCTCGGCGTCGGCGAAGACCAGGTCGACGCCTCCCTCGAAGGAGACCCGGTCGGCGTGGGCCCGCCGTACCGGCAACTCCACGCCCACGGGGGACGCGGTGGACGCGGTGGAGAACAGCCGCAGGCCGGTCAGTTCGGTCGTCTCCGACAGCCGGGTCTCGTACTCGGCGCGGGCGATCCACAGCGAGCCGTCGTCCGCGCCCATCACCAGCAGCCGGGATCCCCGGTCGGTGAAGGGGGTCGTCCGCAGGTCGTGGAGTTCGAACATCTCAGCGTCCTCCCAGGCCGGACATGGCCATGCTGTTGAGAATGCGCCGCTGGCCGATCAGGAAGGCGATCATCATCGGGATGACCGAGATGGCGGAGGCGGCGAGAGTGAGGCCGTAGTCGGTCGCGCCGTGCTGTCCGGCGAACTGGCTGACCAGCAGCGGGACCGTGGCCAGCTCGGGCGAGTTCAGGAAGATCAGCGGGAAGAAGAAGCTGTTCCAGCTCGCCAGGAAGACGATGATGCCGAGCGCGCCCATGCCGGGCCTGACGTTGGGCAGCACGATCCGCCAGAAGATCGTCCAGCGGCCCGCGCCGTCGAGGCGGGCGGCCTCCTCGAGCTCGATCGGGACCGCCCTGATGAACTGCCGCAGCAGGAAGACCGCGAACGGGTTGACGTAGCCCGGCACGATCAGCGCCAGGTGGGAGTCGATCCAGCCGAGCTGCGAGAGCATCAGGTAGAGCGGCACGATCGTCACCTGCGCGGGCACCATCTGGGTCGCCAGGAACAGCCCGAACAGCAGCCCTGAGCCGCGAAAGCGGATCCTGGCGAAGGCGTAGGCGGCCATCGCCGAGGTGACCAGGGTGAGGATCACGTTGAGGATCGCGATGTAGAAGCTGTTCCAGTACGCCTGGGCGAAGGGCAGCGCGCCGAACGCGTCGGGGTAGTTCTGCGCCCGCCAGGGGTTGGGCAGCCAGTCGAGCGGCGCGTTGAGCATCTGGTGCGTGCCCTTGAAGGAGGTCAGCAGCATCCAGACGAACGGGAACAGCATGACCAGCCCGCCCGCGACGAGCACGACGTGCAGGACGACCTGACCCAGGCGGCGGGGGGCGGGGGTGCCGGAGGTGCCAGGGGCGTCGGCGCCCCCGGGGGCCCGGAGAGTCCGGAGGGTCACAGCCATCGACGCCTCCCCTTCATGAGTCGTAGTGGACGAAGCGCTTCTGCACTCCGAACTGGACGAGGGTGACCAGCAGCGTCAGCGCGAGCAGGATCAACGCGGCGGCGCTGCTCATGCCGAACTCGAACTGCTTGAAGCCCAGGTCGTAGACCTGGTAGACGATCGTGCGGGCGCCGTCGTTGTGGTCGGGGTCGACCAGCACGTAGATCTGGTCGAAGGCCTGGAAGGAGCTGATCACCGCGACCACGGTCGAGAAGAAGACGGTCGGGGAGATCATGGGCAGCGTCACCGAGCGGAAGACGCGGATCGGGCCGGCGCCGTCGATGCGGGCGGCCTCCATCAGCGACGGCGGGATGGTCTGCAGCCCGGCCAGGAAGATCACGACGTTGAGGCCGAGCGAGGACCAGATGGTCACAACCGCGATGGCCACGACCACCCAGCTCGGGTCCTCGAGCCAGTCGGGCAGCACGATCCCGAACCAGTCGTACACGGTCCTGTTCAGCACGCCGTAGTCGCCGCTGGCCAGGATGATCTGCCACATCACCGCGACCGCGACCGAGCTGGTGATCACCGGCAGGAAGTAGACGATCCGGTAGAAGGTCTTGCCCCTGACGTGGTTGAGCGCCAGGGCGATGAGCAGCGCGAGCGCCAGGCCGACCGGGACCGTCAGGAAGGCGAGCTTGACGGTGTTCCAGACGGCCGTGCCGAAGTCGGGGTCGGACAGCTGCGCGGCGAAGTTGTCGAAGCCGACCCAGGACTTCTCGCCGAGCCCGTCCCACTTCATGAACGCCAGCACGACGGCGAAGCCGAGCGGGAAGACCAGGAAGGCGAGCAGGCCGACGACCTGCGGAGCGAGGAAGAACGCGGCCCACCAGCCGTCCCGGTTCCGCACGCGCGTCGCCGCGCGCGCGGGCCGGGTCTTCGCGGTGGGGCGCGTCTCGGTGACGACGCCCACCACCGCTATCCGATCTTGCCGTCGACGAGCGTCTGGAGCTCGGTCATGGCCTGCTCGAAGGGGACCTTCCCGGTCCAGAGCTTCAGCAGGTGGTCGTTGATGTCCTTGGTGAGACCGGGCACCGCGACCTCCTCGGGGTAGTTGGCGAAGCCGGTGTCACGCACGTCGAGGAAGGTCTGGGCGTGCGCCGGGTAGTTGTCGGCGAGCACGACCTGCTCCGCGCCCTTGATCGAGGGGACCGCGCCGCCGCCCTTGAGCCGCAGGAGCTGGCCGTCCTTGCTGACGAACTCGGTCAGGAAGGTGAAGGCCTCCTTGGCGTTCTTGGAGTCCTTGTTCAGCGCGAGGTAGGAGGCGGCGACCGCGCCGGGCATCGGCTGACCGGTCTCGGACGGGAACGGCACGATGTCGTAGTTGGGCAGGTCGCCGCCCTTGCGCAGCGCGTCGATCACCCAGCGGCCGCCCGCGTAGAAGCCCGCGGTGCCCTTGAGGATCTGGGTGCTGGCGCTGTTGCTGGCGGGCAGCACGTCGGCGGACAGGAAGGTCTTGTCGGCGTAGCCCTTGGCGAGGGTCTCCAGGGCCTTGCGGGACTTGGGGTCGGTGGTGGCGACGAACTTCCCGCCGTCCCAGACCTTGCCGCCGAAGCCGCCGATGACGCTGTAGGTCGAGCCGTACCAGTTCCAGAAGATGGACCCCGCCTTGCCCGCGGCCTTGAGCTTGGCGTTCATCTCAAGGTACTTGGCCATGGTCCACTTGCCCGCGGCGTTCAGCTCGGCCGGGTCCTCGGTGATCCCGGCGTCCTTGAGCGCCTTCTTGCCGTACCAGAGGACCTCGGGGTTGGTGTCGTTCGGGACGCCGTAGATCTGGCCGTCCTTCTTCGCGCCGCCGTAGATCCCTTCGAAGAAGTCCTCCGGCTTGCTCTTGCTGTCGGGCCCGGCGAGCTTGTCGTTGAGCGGGGCGAGCACCCCGGCGGCGACGAACTTGCCGATGTTGTCGTCGCCGACGAAGAAGACGTCCGGCGCGGTCTTCGAGGTGAGCTGGGTCAGCAGCTTGGGGTGGTAGTCGTCGTACTTGGGGACGGTCTCCATCTTGAGCACGATGTTCGGGTGGCGCTTCATGAAGTCGTCGTTGAAGTTCTTGAAGAGCGCGACGTCCTCGGCCGACCCCCAGGTCGACCACCTGACGGTGACCTTTCCGCCCGCGGGCGCGTCACCGGTCGCGGCGGCGCCGCCACCGCCACCGCCGCTGCCGCTGCACGCCGCGGTCGCGGCGGTCAGGAGGAGGGCCGCGGCGGCCAGGAACTTCTTGGACGTCGGAAAGGAGACGGGAAAGGACAAGGACACGGTGTGCCTCCTGGGGGTTGCGTGGTGGGGGGCGGGAGGTGGGTCAGGCGAGTCCGCCGCCGTCGACGACCAGGGCCGCGCCGGTGACGTAGCTGGCGGCGTCGCTCGCCAGGAAGAGGACGGCCTGGGCGATCTCGTCCGGGGTGCCGGAGCGGCCCATCGGGCGGTCGGCGGCGTCGGCGGCGAAGGCCGCCCAGTCCTCCGACAGCTGCCGGGCCTCCTCGCGGAGCATGGGGGTGTCGGTGTCGCCGGGGTTGACCGAGTTGACGCGGATTCCGGCCTTGGCGTGGTCGATGGCCAGGGCGCGGGTCATGTTGACCACGGCCGCCTTGGAGGCGCAGTAGGAGATGGCGTTGCCGCCGCCCTTGAGCCCCCAGCCCGAGCCGGTGTTCACGATCGAGCCGCCGTCCTTCATGGCGGGGATCGCGTGCTTGCACATGAGGAAGACCGAGCGGACGTTGACCGCCATGACCCGGTCCCACTCGTCGGCGGAGATCTCCAGCGCGGTGGTGCGGCGGATGATCCCGGCGTTGTTGAACAGCACGTGCAGGCCGCCGAAGGTCTCGACGGCGGTCAGCACGGCGCGCTCGCAGTCGGCCTCTGCGGCCACGTCCGTCGCGACGGCGACGGCCCTGCCGCCCCCGGCCTCGATCTCCCCGGCGACCCGGGCGGCGCCCTGGCCGTCGATGTCGGCCACGACCACGGCCGCGCCCTGGGCGGCGAACAGCAGCGCGGTCGCCCTGCCGATGCCGGACGCGCCACCGGTGACGATGGCGACCTTTCCGGTCAGGGCGTTGGTCATGATGGTCATGCCGGGAACTCCTCGATAGCGGAACGGATCCGGTACAGCGCGCTCTCGCGATGTCCGGTGATGACGGGGACGTAGCCCTCCACGAGGGCGTCCGCCTCCGGGTCTCCGGTGTCGGCCAGCAGCGGCCGCCCGTTGAGACCGGCGAGCTTCTGCTGGGTCGCCAGGACGAGCAGCCCTCCGGAAGCCACGATCTTTTTGAGTACGGCCGGGCTGATCTGCTGGTTGCCGCGCCCGAGCACGAACCCCTGCCCCCCGATCACCGAGACGACGGCGTGGGTCTCACGCCCGTCGACGAGATTGAGGAGGTCCCGCTCCGCCACGTCGGCGGCGACCAGTCCCCCGTCCTGGATCACGTCCACGCCCAGCAGCGTGGTCGCCAGGCCGAGCAGCCTGCCGACGGCCATGGTGGTCGCGCCGGGGCCGAGGACGTAGCGGACGCCGGGCCGCATGCGGGCGACGACCTCGGCCGCGACGCCCTCGGCCGACCCCGGGGCGGTCGAGGACGAGCCGACCTTGCGGCCGGACAGGCGCGCCCTGGCCGCGGGCACCCTGAGGGTTCCGTAGAGGCGGGGGCTGACCGCGCCCCGCCGGTAGGCCTCCTCGTCGAGGTCGACCACCTCGGCCTCGATCGTGCCCGCCGTACCGTCTTCCACGCCCGCGGGGGCGTCCCGGGCGAACTCCGCGGCCATGACCCCGGCGGTGGCGGGGCTGACCGCGAAGCACCCCGAGTAGACCTTCACCCCGGCGGGGACGCCGAGCACCGGGCACGACGGCGAGCCGTCGAGGACGTCCCTGGCGGTGCCGTCCCCGCCCGCGAACAGCAGGAGGTCGACGGCGTCCCTCATGGCCTCCACGGCCGCCGTGGTGTCCGCGCCGGAGGACGGGTCGCGGGGAACGCTCCAGACGAGCTCGGGGACCGCCCCCGCGGCCCGCGCGCTGTCCTCGCCCATCGGGCCCGCGACGGTCAGGATCCGGGTCTCCGGCCGCCTGGCCAGCAGGGCGAGCACGGCCTGCGCCGCGCGGCCCCCGGCGCGCGGGGACGCCCCCGCGGCGAGCGCCCGCCGCTGGATCTCCGCCCCGTCGCTGCCCTTGAGCCCGGCCGGGCCCCCGACGCCCGCGACCGGGTTGACGACCAGCCCGACCGTGAAGGCCCCTCCGTCACCGGGCACGGTCATGCCAGGTGCTTGCGGGTGTAGGCCCGCCAGGTCGGCGACCACTGCTTGGGGTCCTCGAGCGACGTCGGGTCGATCTTGTGGATCGTCTGGTTGTACGGCGCGCCCCTGACGAGGTCCGGGTCGCGGCGGGCCTCGTCCGCGACGTGGGCGAGGATCGCGGCGTACTCGTCGAGGTCCTCCTGGGAGTACGACTCGGTCGGCTCGAGGGTGAAGGGCTCGGGGACCAGGTAGGGGTGGTGGCTGGTCCAGTAGTGCACGCCGAAGTCGGCGGCGCGGACGCCGATCTCCTCCGAGTGCACGCCCGTCTCCTCGAACAGCCCCTGCCACGAGTAGCGGACCTGCTCGACGCGGCCCCCGGGCCAGTGAGCCGAGGCGCCGGGGATCTGCAGGATCTTGTGCATCAGGTAGTTGTTGTTGAGCACCGCGGTCTCGGCGACCTCGCGCAGGCCCTGCGCGCCCAGCGCCGCGATCCAGGCGTAGGCCCGGACCACGTTCGGGGTGACCCCGAGGAAGGGCCGCGTCTTGCCGACCGACAGCGGCCTGTCGGCGTCGAGGTGGTACTTCTCGCCGTCGAACTCGACGGTCGGGCCGGGCAGGAACGGGGCGAGCGCCTCGGAGACGCAGCTGGCGCCCCCGGCCGGGCCGCCGCACATGTGCGGGGTGGAGAAGGTCTTGTGCAGGTTGAAGTGGCACAGGTCGAACCCGGCGTCGGCGGCGCGGGTGACGCCCAGCAGGCCGTTGGCGTTCGCCTGGTCATAGCAGGCCAGGCCGCCCGCCTCGTGCACGATCCTGACGAACTCCTCGATGCGCGGGTTGAAGATGCCCGTGTCCTCGGGGTTGGTGATCATCAGGGCCGCGGTGCGGGGCCCCGCGGCGGCGCGCAGCGCCTCGATGTCGGGGTAGCCGTTCTCGTCCGGCATCAGCGTGATGACCTCGTACCCGGCGACCTTGGCGCAGGCCGCGTTCGACGGGTGCGAGAACATCGTGGTGATGACCTGGTCGCGCCGCTCGCCGTCGCCACGCGAGGCGTGGTAGGCGCGGATCATCGCGATGTTGGCGTAGATCGCGGCGGAGCCCGAGGCGGGCTGGAGCGAGACCCGGTGCATGCCGGAGATCTCGGCGAACATCCGCTCGAGACGCCAGTAGATCTCCAGCACGCCCTGCACGGTGTCCTCGGGCTGGAGGGGGTGCAGCTCGGCGATCCTGGGGTCGGTGACGAACCGGTCGTTGACCTTGGGGCTGTACTTCATGGTGCAGGTGCCCTGGCCGACCGCGATGGCCTGGTCGACGCCCAGGTTCTCCTGCGAGAGCCTGACGTAGTGCCGCAGCACGTGCAGCTGCGACATCTCCGGCAGCTTCGGCGGCTCGGCGCGCCGTACGGCGTCGGGGAGCTCGACCGGGGGGACCCCCGCCGCCGGCACGGCGATGCCCCTGCGTCCCGGACGCGACTGCTCGAAGATGATCGGCTCGTCCCAGCGCGCCTGGTGGAAGCGACGCAGCGCCGGCTTGGGAGCGACCGGCAGCTCGGCGAACGACTCTCCTGCGTGCCCACTCATGCGAGCCCCTCCTGTACGGCTGCCGCCAGCCGGTCGATGTCGTGCTTGGAGTGCCGTTCGGTCACGCAGACCAGCAGCGTGCGGTCGTCGAGGCGGACGCCGCCGAGGATGCCGTGCTCGCGGAGCGCGGCCAGGAGGGCGTCCGAGGACGGCGTCTCGATCGCGAACTCGCGGAAGTGGACGGAGTCGGCGTGCAGCACGCGGGCTCCCGCCTCCGTCAGACGGTCCATCGCGTAGCGGGTGCGGGCCAGGATCGTCTCGCCGATCTCACGCATGCCCTGCGGGCCCATCAGGGCGAGGTAGACGCCGGCGGTGATGCCCCACAGCGCCGCGGCGGTGCCCACCCATTCCTTGCCCTCCTCGCGCAGGGCGAAGGAGGTCCGGTCGTAGAAGACGTCGCCGAAGCCGTACTCGCCGGGGACCGCGGTCGGGGCGATGCCGAACAGGCGGGAGGGGAACTCGGCGACCAGGCGCTCCTCGTCGCGGGTCGCGATGTATCCGGCCTGGCCTCCGCCGTAGCTCTGGTGCATGCCGAGCGACTGGATGTCGCCGCAGGCGATGTCCGCGCCGTAGGAGGCGGGCGGGGCGAGCACGCCCAGCGAGATCGGGTCGGCGGAGACGACCAGGAGCGCGCCGACGGCGTGCGCGAGGTCGGCCAGCTCACGGCCCCGGGTCTCCACGACGCCGTAGACGTTCGGGGTCTCCAGGTAGATCGCGGCGAAGGTCTCGTCGATCTCGACGTCGCCGATCTCGCCCCCGGGTCCGACGGGGGCGATCACCAGCTCGATGTCGTGGTCGAGGAAGTCGCGGAGCTTGCTCATCTTGTCGGCCGCGACGGCCCCGCTGAGCAGGACCTTCGACCTTCCGGTGTAGCGGGCCGCCATCCGGATCGCGGTTCCGGCCGCCTGGTGGCCGTCGTAGGTGGGGACGTTGACGACGTCCATCTCCAGCAGCTCGGCCATCATGCTGACGTACTCGAAGATCGCCTGGAAGCGGCCGTGGTCCTCGTACGGCTCGCCCGCGTACGCGGTGAGGAACTCACTGCGCCCGTTGACCTCGTCGCAGACGGCCGGGACGTGGTGCGGGTAGCAGCCGTGGCCGAGGAAGCTGAGCAGCTCGGTGGTGTCGGTGTTGCGCGCCAGCAGCCCGCGCATGTGCGCGACCAGCTCGTGCTCGGAGGCCATCGGCTCGGGCAGGTCCAGCGGCCTGCCGAGGCGCAGGCCTTCGGGGATGGCCGCGTAGAAGTCCTCGACGCTCGCGGCGCCGATGGCGGCGAGCATCTCGGCCCGTACGCCCGGTTCGGCGTTCGGGATGTAGGGGTGTGTCACCGTTCTCCTTCGGTTGGCGAGATGTCGGTCGGCGGGACGTCGGCGGGGTGGACGCCGACGGGGTGGGAGTCGCCGCCCCCGGTGCGGGGACCTGTCGCTCCCGGCTCGGGGCCCGTGCGGAGCACCACGGCGTCCCGGCCCTGGATCTCGATCCGCCCTCGCAGGTCACGCCCGGTGAGCAGGTCGACGCCCGGCTCCCTGAGGTCCACCTTCACGGGGGAGGTCGTGTGGTTGAGCAGGAAGAGGTAGCGGCCCCTGCGGGTGGCCTCGACGCCCTCCGGCACGTCGGCCACCGGCTCGACGCCCGCCGCGGCCAGGACCTCGGTCAGCACCGGCGTGACGTCGTCGAGCAGACAGCCGAGGTAGGTCGCGTCGCCGTGCCTGGTGATCGCGGCCTGGCCGTCGAGGTCGCCGCCCTCGTAGCGGGCGAGCACCCGGGCCTCCCCGACGCGCAGCCACTCGGCCCAGGTCCGCGCGGGCACGGCCGCCGCCCCGTCCCCCTCGATCGGGGCGGCGAGCCGTACTTCCTGTGTCCGCCCGTCCGGCAGCGGCCAGAACTCGTCGACCGTCAGGCCGAGCAGGCCTCGCAACGGTCCCGGGGCGCCGCCGTCGTGGACCTGGTCGTCCTGGTCGACGACGCCGCTGAACGGGCCGACGACGAGGTGCCCGGCGAAGGCCGCCAGCCACTCCGCCTGCTCCTGGGTGCACATGTAGAGGTTGGGCGCGATGACCACGCGGTAGCCGGACAGGTCGCCGAGGGGCGGGACGAGGTCGACCGCGACACCCCTGGCGTGCAGGGGGGCGTACCAGGCCTGCATGAGCTCCTTGAGCCTGAGCCGGTTCGACGGCATCGACTCGGGGGCCTCGAGGCCCCACCAGCTGTCCCAGCCGAGGACGAGGGCGACCTCGGCCCGCGTCTGCGTCCCGGCGATCTCGGCGAGCCGCCGCAGGTCCGCGCCGAGCCTGAGGGTGTCCTGCCAGCCGCGTGAGGCGGTGCCGCCGTGCGGCAGCAGCGCGGAGTGGAACTTCTCCGGGCCGTACTTCGCCTGCCGCCACTGGAAGAACATCGCGCCGTCCGCGCCGTGGGCCAGGGCCTGCAGGCTGTGCAGGCGCATCATCCCCGGCGGCTTGGGCGCGTTGACCTCGCGCCAGCTCACCGCGCTCGAGGCCTGCTCGAGCAGGATCCACGGCCGCCGCTTCAGCGAGCGCATGAGGTCGTAGCTGAGCGCGACGGCCACGTGCGAGGCGGGGTCGGCGGGGTCGGGGTAGGCGTCGTCGCTGACGACGTCCTCGGCGGCGGCCCACTTCCAGTAGTCCAGGCCGTGCAGGATGCTCATGAAGTTGGTGGTCACCGGGACGTCCGGGGTGACCTCGCGGAGCACGGCCTTCTCCAGCTCGAAGCACTCGAGCAGCGCGTCGGAGCAGAAGCGGCGCCAGTCGAGGACCTGCGCGGGGTTGACCGGACCCGGAGCCTTGCGGGGCGGGTTGACCTGGTCGAACGCGGTGTAGTGCTGCCCCCAGCAGGAGGTGCCCCAGGCCGCGTTGAGGCCGTCGACCGTCCCGTGGCGCTCCCGCAGCCAGCGGCGGAAGTGCCTGGCGGACTCGTCGCAGAAGCATTCGAGGGTGTGGTCGGCGTACTCGTTGCCGATGTGCCACATGGCCAGCGCGGGGTGGTCGCGGTAGCGCTCGGCCATGACGCGGGCCAGCCGGGCGGTGGCCTGACGGAAGGCCGGGGAGCTCGGGCAGTAGCTCTGCCGGGAGCCGAAGTCCAGGCGGGTGCCGCAGGCGTCGACCGGCAGCGTCTGCGGGTGCTCGCGGACCAGCCAGGGCGGCGGGGTCGCGGTGGCGGTGGCCAGGTCCGCGGCGACGCCGTGCTCGTGGAGCAGGTCCATGACCCGGTCGAGCCAGCCGAAGTCGTACTCGCCCGGACGCGGTTCGAGGCGTGACCAGGAGAAGACGGCGACGGTCGCCATGTTCACCCCCGCCTCGGCCATCAGCCGGACGTCCTCGTCCCAGACGTGCTCCGGCCACTGCTCGGGGTTGTAGTCACCCCCGAACAGCAGCCCGGGAACCCTGTTTAGACCCACCCGTAACTCCGATTTGTGACAGTAATATTTTGTATGCAGAATTCATAGTGCAGTATTTTGTGTCGCGTCAAGCGGTACGCTTCGAACAAGATCAACCCAAGGAGAGCCATGCCGATCGAGCGGCGCCCCCTCCGCGAGCAGATCCGCGACGAGCTCATGCTCAGGCTCGACCGAGGGGACTTCGCGGCCGGAACCGACATCAACGAGGCCGCTCTCGCCGCCGAGCTGGGCGTCAGCCGCACCCCGCTGCGCGAGGCCCTGATCACGCTCGCGGGCGAGGGGGTGCTGGAGAGCAACCAGGGCAGGGGTTTCCGGTTCGCCCCGGTGAGCCGTAAGGAGTTCCGCGAGCTGTGCGCCATCGTGGCCGCCCTGGAGGCGCTGGCGCTCGACAGCTCCGACCCCGTCTACCTGAAGCAGGTCGCCCCCGAGCTGCTCCGGCTCGCCCAGGAGTTCTCCGACAACATCGCCGAGCAGCAGGACATCGAGCGCCACGACGACGAGTGGCACGACCTGCTGCTCGGCGGCTGCTCCAACGAACGGCTGCTCGACCTGATCACCAGCGTCAAGGCGGGGATGCGCCGCTACTCCCACCTGGTCGCCGGCGAGAGCACGCCGATGGAGCGCGCGGCGGAGGAGCACTGCCGGATCGCCGAGTGCCTGATCGCCGGAGACCCGAAGGGCGCGGCCGCGGCCCTCAGGGACAACTGGGTCAACGGCATGGAGCGGATGATGTCCCGCATCCCCTGATGCCCGGAAAGCCCGTCTCAGACGCCCGGAAAGCCCGTCTCAGCTTCGCGGAGAGCATCTCTCACTACCCGGCCCGTTCCAGGCGAACGCATCATTGGGCTGCGACACCGAGCACGAAGGTGGTGACACAGTGCGGTTCTCTGCGGAAGAGGCTGACTGGGAGCGGATGCGCGGGCAGTACGCCAGGGCCTGGTCCATCTGGCGGAGCGACGCGGGCCGATGGTACGCGACCCGGCTGACGAGGGCCCTGTCCCGGGCCCAGCTCGACGCCGACCTCGCGATGACCGTCTACGCGGACGGCATGGAGGAGCTTCGCGAGCTGCTCGCGGAGCAGGAACGGCGGGCGAGCGGCGTGCCCTCATGAGTCCGCGGGGGCCGCGACCGGCCCCCGCGCTCAGGTGCGTCCGCGCTCAGGCGTGCGACGCGGCGATCTCGTCGATGCGTGCGGCGAGGGTGAAGTCCAGCTCGGTCAGACCGCCCGCGTCGTGAGTGGACAGGACCAGGTGGAGGGTTCGCCAGCGGATGTCGATGTCGGGGTGGTGGTTGAGCCTCTCGGCCTCGACCGCGACCTCGTCGACGACGCGGATGGCGGCCGGGAAGTCGGGGGCGGTGATCGTACGGCGGATCTCGTCGCCCTCACGCCGCCACTCGGGCAGCCCGGCCAGTTTCCGTTCGATCGCGGAGTCGTCAAGCAGGTCCATCGGTCCAGGAGATCATGTCCGCGACCGTTACGCCAAGTCCCGCCAGGGCTCCGGCGCGCCGCGCCATCGCCATGACACCCCGGGCCATGGTCGCGGCGTGGCCGGTCCGGTCGACGAGTCGTTCGAGCTCCGGCATGAGGACAGGCACCCGGGTGAGACTCCAGTCGTGCCAGCGGGACAGGCGGGTGCCGCCGCCGTCGGGATCCTCGGCGCGGTAGGCCGCCAGGACGGGGCACTGGCCGTGGATCAGCGTGAGCCACGTCTCGATGTCGGCGTTGAGCGCCGCGATCCTGGAGGGGGCCGCGTGGAGCCAGCCGTCGTCGTCGATCCGGTCCGACTCGTCCGCGGCGACGGGGTAGGCGCGGGCGACCACGCCGTGCAGGAACAGTCCGCTGGCCACCATGAGCTGCCGGGCCTCGCACCACTCGACGGCCTCCCGCAGCGGGACCGGGACGGCGTCGACGATGGCCTCACGCTGGGAGATCGTCGGCTCGCGGGCGAAGCGGACGTGCACCTCGGCCCACATGTAGTAACCGGCCTCCCCCGCCCCGAAGAACGGGAAGGGGAAGGCCGAGGGTTCCAGTGGTTCCAGACCGGTCATGTACGGATCTCCGGAGAGGACGTAGGAGTTCGTCACGACTATGGACGACTCCCCCGCACCCTCTCCGGATTACCGGACCGGTGATCTTATTTGACGGCGCCCGAGGTGAGACCCGACTGGATCTGCCGCTGGAAGATGATGTAGATGATCATGACCGGGATGATCGCCATGCTCAGCGCGGCGAACAGGCCGGGCCAGTCGGCCTCGTAGCCCGCGTTCGTGGAGATGTTGGCGATGCCCTGGGTGATCAGCCACTTGTCCTCGACGTTGCCGGACAGCAGCACGATCGGCAGGAGGTACTGGTTCCACTGGCCCAGGATGTTGAAGATGGTGATGCTGATCAGGCCCGGCTTGGCCATCGGCACCATGATCTGGAAGAACGTCCTGGTGTGCGAACAGCCGTCCATCATCGCCGCCTCCCCCACCGAGGTGGGCAGCGTCTTGAAGAACGCCGACAGGAAGAAGACGGTGAAGGGCAACGAGTAGGCGGTGTAGACCAGGATCACCCCGAAGTGGGTGTCGATCAGGCCGAGGTTGCGCACCACGAAGAACAGCGGGACCAGGGCGAGGAAGACCGGGAAGGTCATGCCCGAGACGAACAGGAAGTAGATCGCCCGGTTGCCGGGGAAGGTGTAGCGCGACAGCACGTAGGCGGCCATCGAGCCGAGCAGCATGGTCAGGGCCGTGCTGCAGGCCACCACGAAGACGGTGTTGAGCATGTACTGGCCGACGTGGGCCTTGTCGATGGCCCGGCCCCAGGCGTCCCAGTTGTAGGTCGACGGGAGCGTGATGGGGTCGCCGAAGATCTCGGTGTTGGTCTTGAAGGAACCGAGGAAGGTCCACAGGATCGGGCCGATGACCAGGATCGACCAGACCAGCAGCGCCAGGTGGGACAGGGCGCCGAAGGCGCCCATCTGGTCGCCGCGCTTCCGCTTCGGCCTGCCGTGGGCGGATCCGGTACGCGAGGCGGGCTTGTAGGCCGTTTCCGTAGCCATCAGAACTCGATCCTCTCGCGCCGGGTCACGCGCAGGGTGAGCGCCGCGAACGTGATGGTCATGAAGAACAGCACCACGCCCATCGCCGACGCGTAGCCGAACTTGGAGAAGTTGAACGCGGTCCGCCAGATCTCCAGCGGGAGCACCGTCGTGGAGTTGTCGGGTCCGCCCCGGTCGACCGAGAGGACCTGCACCAGGGCGAAGGCGTCGAAGGCGGCGATGCCCAGATAGACCCACGCGACCTGCATGGTGTCCCACAGCAGCGGGAGGGTGATCTTGAAGAAGAGGGTGTAGCGACCCGCGCCGTCCAGCGCGGCGGCCTCGAACACGTCCTTGGGGATGGAGGACATGCCCGCGGAGAACAGCACCACGTAGAAGCCGACCGCCTGCCAGACCATGACTCCGATGATCGACCAGAGCGCGAGGTTGGGGTCGATCAGCCAGCCGACCGGCTTGATGCCGACCAGGCCGAGAAGACCGTTGATGACGCCGCTCTCGTCCGGGCGGTAGATCGCCTGGAACAGGACGCCGACGATGGCCACCGCCAGGACCTGGGGCAGGAAGAAGATCACGCGATAGACCTTCGAGCCCCAGATCCCGGTCATCTGACCGCCCCGCTGCCCTCCGCTCAGGTTGAGCAGGAAGGAGAAGAACAGGGCGATCACGATGGTGACCAGCGGCATGACAAGCAACAGAACACCGTGGTGACGCACCGCGGCCCAGAAGACCTCGTCGTCCAGCAGGCGGGAGTAGTTCTCCAGGCCGATGAACTGAGGGTTTGCCGAGATGCCCTTCCAGTTGGTCAGCGAGATCTGGAAAGCCTGTAGATACGGGCTGATCACGAAGACCACGTAGAGGATCACCGGCGCGGCGAGAAAGCCGACGATGAACCGATACCTGCCGTGCCGCATGGGGAGCTACACCGTCCGGTTCTGCTTGGTGATGGACGAGTCAGACTTGGTCTTGTCTGCGGCCTTCTGCATGTTGTCGCAGAACTGCTCGGCGGAGATGCGGCCGAACATCAGCGCGTTGGTCTGCTTGCGCAGCTCGGTCTCGAGCTCCTTGTACCAGTTCTCGAAGTCGCTGCGGGTGACGATGTTCGCACCGGCGGCGGTCTGCGCGGCGCTGAGGCTCGCGTTGCCGGGCGACAGGTCCAGGCCGTCGGCGGCGCCGGTCACGACGGTGATGTTGCCGGACTTCTCGGTGAAGCCGCGCGCACCCTCCTTGGAGAGCATGATGCGCAGGTACTCCAGGCCGCCCTTGGGGTTCTTGGCCTTGGCGGGGACGATGTAGGCCTCGCCGGCGGCGGCGCGGATGGCCTCGAAGGGCAGCTTGTCCGCGGCGGTGACGCTGGGGGTGGGCGTCAGGGCGTACTTGAACTCCTTGGGCGTCTGGCTCTTCTGCTCGTTCTCCAGCCAGGAGCCCGACGGGTAGAGGGCGATCTTGCCCTGGTTCTGCCGGGTCTGCACCTCGGTGTGGATCAGGCCCTCGAAGGACTTGTCCATGTACTTGCCGATCTCGGCCCAGGCGGCGGCGGCCTGCTTGAGGGAGTCGCGCTTCCAGACGCCGTCGACGAGGTTGTCGATGTCGATCAGGAACTGGTTGCCCTCGATCTTCGCGGCGGAGATGAGGATCATCCAGTAGGCGTAGTAGGAGGCGTTCTTGCCCGCGTAGGCGAACGGGGTGATGTTCGCGGCCTTGGCCTTCTCACAGAAGGCCTTGAACTCCTCGAAGGTCTTCGGCGGGGTCCAGCCGTTCTTCTCGAACAGGGCGGAGTCGTACCAGAGGCCGTACGCCGAGAAGACGTAGTTCATCAGGTACGGCTTGTTGTTGATGAGGCCGGACTCGACGGTGCCGGGGGCGACCGTCTCGCGCACCTTCTTGTTCGGGTCGTCGATCGAGGGGGCGTCCCACAGCTCGGTGAGCTCGAGGAGCTGACCCTCCTGCTGCAGGGCGCCGTTGTCCATGAGGTCGGTGCCCGAGTTGGCGATCATGTCCGGCACGTCGCCGCCGGCGAAGCGGGGCTGCAGGGTCTGCGCGATCTGCTGGGTGGCGACGTGCTTGACCGTGGCCTTCGGGAAGGCCTTCTTGTACAGCGGCTCGTGGACCTCGGTGGCGTAGCTGTCGCCCAGACCACCCTTGAAGATGACCACTTCGAGCGGTGCGTCGGCGGCGACGCCGAACGGGTTGGCCGCGGAGACCGCAGCGCCGGAGGAGGGGGCGGCCGAGGAGGTCGCCGCGGGGGCGGGGCCACTGCTGGTGGCGCACGCGCTGAGGAGTCCGGCGGCGGGGCCTGCCACCAGGGCGGTCAGGCCGATCCGGCGGAGCATCTGCCGCCGGGTGATATCTCCGGGCGTACCGGCCGAGTTGGACATTGTAACCCTCCTGGGCGGGGGATCAATTAGGAAAGTTTCCTAAACGTTTGCCTGAAGGTACGGAGCGCCGGAGTCCACCGTCAAGGGTTCGCAGCCGGTCTAGACCAAGCCGTGATATCCCTGCGACATATCCGGTAGCAACCAAGCACCAAAGCAGTCTGAGGCCTGACAGATTGGCACACAGTACCCGATACCTCGCACATGGCCATTGACTCTCCACCTGCACGCCAGTAAAGGATCCCGGTCCTTCGCCAATCTACCGAGGACAACCGGTCTAGACCAGATAATGATGGTTTGCCGCACACCACCGCAAGACCCTACTTTTGGGACATGTTGCTGGCGGAGCAGCGTCAGCTGCTGTGTGAACACGGCCGCAGGGCCGTCGAGACCGGACTCGTCATCGGGACGTCGGGAAATCTCAGCGTCCGCCTCGGCGACCTGGTCGCGGTGACGCCGGGCGGAGTCGCCCTCGACCGCCTCGAACCCGAGGCCTGCCCCGTGGTCGACGTCGAGGGACACCTGGTCGAGGGAGAACTGCAGCCCTCCTCCGAGACCCCCATGCATCTGGCGGTCTACGCGGCGACCGGCGCCGGGGCCGTGGTGCACACCCACTCCGTCTTCGGCGCCGTGGTCGCCACGACCATGACCGAGCTGCCGCCGATCCACTACAACACGATGCTGCTCGGCGGTACGGTCAGGGTGGCCGAGTACGCCACCTACGGCACCTCCGAGCTCGCCGCGAACGTCGAGGCGGCCCTCAGGGACAGGCGGGCCGCGCTGCTGGCCAACCACGGCGGGGTGACGATCGGCGACGACCTGCCCCAGGCCTTCGAGGCGACCAGGCTGCTCGAATGGCTGTGCGAGGTCTACGTGCGCGCCAGGGCCGTCGGGGAACCCCGGGTGCTCACCGAGGAGCAGCTCTCGGCGGTCGTGCTGCGGGCCCTCCAGACCCCCGGGTTCCCCCGCCGGGAGAACGACCGTCCCGCCGAACTCCCGGTGCCCTTCCCGGACACTCCGACGTAAGGATTGACGCGATGCCCCTTCAGCTCACCGGAGCCCCCGGCGACCCGGACCTGCTCCGGCTGCCCTGGGACGTCCCCCTGGAGGAGTGGCCCTCCCACCACCTGGTGGCCCTGCCGCGCGGCATCTCCCGGCACGTGGTCCGCTTCGCCAGGCTCTCCGGGAGGGTCTACGCGATCAAGGAGATCAGCGAGTACTACGCCAAGCGCGAGTACCGCCTGCTGTGGGACCTGAGCAGGCTGGACACCCCCTCCGTCGAACCGGTCGCCGTGGTCACGGGCCGGACCGGCGCCGACGGGGAGCCGCTCGACTCCGCGCTGGTCACCCAGCACCTGCAGTTCTCCCTGCCCTACCGGGCGGTCATGTCGGGCGCCGTCCGCCCGGAGACGCTCAACCGGCTGCTCGACGCGCTGGCCGTACTGCTGGTCCGGCTGCACCTGAGCGGCTTCTACTGGGGCGACTGCTCGCTGTCGAACGTGCTGTTCCGCAGGGACGCGGGCGCCTTCGCCGCCTACCTGGTCGACGCGGAGACCGGCGAGCTGCACCCGATGATCAGCGAGGGCCAGCGCCTGTACGACATCGACGTCGCGCACACCAACCTCTTCGGCGAGATGCTCGACCTCCAGGCGGGCGACCTGCTCCACCCCTCCATCGACCCGGAGGAGGTCGCCGACTCGGTCTGTGCGCGCTACCACGGGCTCTGGAACGAGCTCACCTCCGACGAGGTCATCGAGGAGGTCGACTGGCACCTGATCGACCAGCGGATCCGCAGGCTCAACGACCTCGGCTTCGACGTCGCCGAGATGATGGTGCGGCGCAAGGCGGGCACGGGACGGCTGATCGTCCGCCCCAAGGTCGTCGACGCGGGCCACCACCAGCGCAGGCTTCTCCGGCTCACCGGCCTGGACGTGGAGGAGAACCAGGCCAGGCGGCTGCTCAACGACCTCGACTCCTTCAGGGTCTCGCAGGGCCTGCGTCACGAGGACGAGGCGATCGTGGCCCACCGGTGGCTGGCCGAGGTCTTCCAGCCCACGATCGAGGCCGTCCCCCAGGAGATGCGGCGCAAGCTGGAGCCCGCCCAGATCTTCCACGAGGTGCTCGACCATCGCTGGTTCGCCTCGGAGGCGGCGGGACACGACGTCGGGCTGCCCGCCGCGGTGGAGTCATACGTGAAAAACGTTCTGATTTACAAACCCGACGAAAAGGCATTACTTCCGGAGGAGTAGGAAAATATCTTCCACTTGGGATGAACATCCTCCTACCACGGTACTGAATCCTCTTCCTCTCCATATCTGACTTTTCATGAGGACACCCGGGTTCAAGGCGATATCCCTACGCTGACCGGGCGACGTTGCGAAGTCGTTGGCGAGGGAGAGCTCGTGCTCGGAATCGAAGACTGCCTGGCCGAGGTGATGGCCATCCCCGGCGCCCTGGACGCGATCATGATCGATCAGACCAGCGGGACAGCCGTGGCGACCGGCGGTGGAAACCGCCATCTCGACGCGGAGAGATCGGCCGCCGGGCTGGGAGAGACCCTTCGAGCGATGCTGGACGGTCTCGCCACGACCTCCCCCGGCGGAACCGTCCGGATCCGCGACGTGATCATAACTACCGACGACGGACACCATTTACTAAAACCACTCGAAACGGTATTCGACGGTCCGCTGGTAATTTACGTCCACCTCGATTCACAACGTTCGAACCTCGCTCTGGCCCGCCACCGGCTGCAGGCGCTCTCCGGCCGCCTGATAACGATGTGAAGCCATGCCGACCACGGAGAACGTGCTCAACGGACTGGCCGAGGACCGTGCGACCGGCGCCCTCCACCTGGGAGGAGCCGGGACCCTCTACCTCACGGGCGGTCACGTGACCTGCGCGGAGAGTCCGGCCGCGCCGCGCGTGGAGGACCTGCTGGCCGCCTGCGGCAGGATCTCCGACCACGCCGTACGGCAGGCCATGCGAGCCCAGGACGAGGGCAGGCCGGGCGGCGAGCTGCTGGTCGCCCAGGGCGTGCTCACCAAGGGCGAGCTGGAGTTCTGCGTGCTCGGCGCGGTGCTCGACGCCGTGTACTTCATGTTCGACGCCCCTGGGCACCGGCCGTGGTTCCGGCCGGGAGAGCGGCACTGGCTCGGCCCCCAGTGGTACTTCGACGTGACCGGACTGTTCCAGGAGTGCAAGCGAAGGAGGACGCAGTTGGACCGGACCTGGCCGTCCGCCGAGTTGGACTCGCTCCCGGTCGTCCCCGTCGGCCGCGTGCCCGCGCAGCGGGTGGTACTGACCTCGTTGCAGTGGGAGGTCGTGGCCTGCGCCGACTCGACGGCCACTCCCGCGGACCTGGCGCACCGGCTGGGCCGTCCGGCCTACTCGGTGCTGCTGGCCGTACGGCAGCTCGCCGCGGCCGGGCTGCTCCGCGTCCCGAGGGGCGAGATCGCCGCCGCCCCCGCGCCTCCCGGCGCGCCCTCGGAAACGCCCGAGGAGCGGCCGGCGGCCGAGAGGCGGGACGCGCGGGTTCCGCCAGAGGCGCCCGCGGGCGCGCTGCCCCGGCGCGTGGCGGGCGTCAGGGGGATCAGGGACGCGGTGGCCGAGGGGGCCCACACATCCGGGACGGCGCAGTGGCTTCCCCCGGCGACGGGGGATCCCACCGACGTGAACCTGCTCATCCGGCTGAGAAACGCATTGGAGGCACTCACATGAGCTCGGTCCGATGCCGATAAGGCTGCGGACGCTGAAGCGGACCGGAAGGAGGGTGCCAGTGGAACTACGCGACGAGGTGCGCCGGGAGATGACACTGCTGCGCGAGCGGATACCGGACGTCGACGGAAGCGTCGCGTGCAGCGTGGACGGCATGACGATAGCCAGCGACCTGAAGGACGCCGTGGAGCAGACCGGGGCGCTGTCCTCCGCGCTGCTGGCCCTCAGCCGCCGGATGACGGACATGGTCGGCAAGGGCGCCTTCGAGGAGACGCTGATCTCCGGCACCAACGGCTACGCGGCCTTCTACGCGGCCGGCCCCAAGATCGTCCTCACAGTGCTCGCCCGCCCGGGGACCAACCTCGGGTTGCTGCGACTGGAGGGGCGCAAGACGGCGGCGAACCTGGCCGCCATCACATCCCGCACATGGACAACCCAGTGACCGGAGGCATGAATGGGCAACATGGACGTCTCTCTCAAGGAGATGATGGCGATCGACGGCGCCGTGGGCGCGGTGGTCGTGGACTACAACAGCGGCATGGCGCTGGGAGCCCTCGGCGGCTCGAAGGACCTCGACCTCCAGATCGCGGCGGCCGGTAACACCGAGGTCGTCAGGGCCAAGATGCGCACCATGGAGTCGCTCGGCATCAAGGACGGCATCGAGGACATCCTGATCACGTTGACCAACCAGTACCACATCATCCGCCCGCTCACCGGCAGGAGCGGCAAGGGACTCTTCCTCTACCTGGCCCTCGACCGCACCCGCGCCAACCTGGCGCTCGCGCGGCACAGCCTGCGCGGCATCGAGGAGAAGCTCGAGATCTGACCCGCCGTACGGCACGCGGGAGGGCCCGCGCGCTCACCGGGGTCCACCGCCCACGAAGCCGCGAAACCCCCGCCGTGCCGGTTCCCCGTGCACCGGCCTCGCGGGACGGCGTGTCCCCACGCGCGAGACGACCTGTTCCCCGGTGGAGACAGACGCGAGAGCGGACGCCTGGACGGGCGTCCGCTCTCGCTCTTCGGGGGGTTCTCCGGGGGATCGCCGGGGGCGGGGGGAGTGAGGGCCGGGGACGGGCTCTCAGGGGGCGGGGGATCTTCGGAAGGGGGTGGGGGTGAGGGCCGGGGGCGGGCCCTCGG
>NZ_BSEV01000050.1 GCF_027922005.1 Streptosporangium carneum
CGGCGGTGCGGCAAGGTTCTCCCGATGGCAAGGCTCCGACGTAGGAAGGGCCACAGCAGCCGATCGCCCCGGACCGTGTACGACGTGCACCGAAGTCTGCCGATCGCCTCACTCCGGCCAACACTCGGAAACCGTCGCCCTCGGTGGGTACCGTGCCCGCAGCGGCCGCATGCGCCGACTCGCCGCGAGCGTCAGCAGAGCCCGCCCTTATAGGGGCATGACGAGCATCGGAACGAAAAGCCCCGCCAAGCGGGCTCCATAGAGCGGCTTACCGTGACTTTTCGTGCGGATACGCCTCATGGAAGTGTTTTTGCTGCTCAGCCCATATCCGGACCAGAACTCCTATCGTTTCGGTGTGCCGCCATCCGGCTGATCAGTGGGTACGGCGACGCGGTGCCAGAACCTCGGTGACCTTGGCGATGGCGTCGGCGCCGGGTTTGACGTAGCGCATGGCGGTGCGGGGGCTCTTGTGGCGGGTCTTGCCCATGATGAGCTGCAGCGGGATCTCGGCGTCGCCGAGGTGGGTGGCGGCGCCGTGGCGCAGCTGGTGCAGATCGAGCTTGGCGTATTTGTCCAGCAGGACGCGGGCGCGGTCGTAGCCGAGGCGGGCGCGGCCGGTGTGCGGACAGATGTCGGCGGCGGCCGGGCGGCGGGCGGGGACCGGGCGACGTTCGGACAGGAACAGCGGGCCGTGGGTGCGGGGGCTGCCGTCGGGCAGCCGGAGCAGGCGGGGCAGCAGGTGGGCGGTGCCGCGGTCCCAGTACACCCATTCGACGGCGCCGCCCTTGGAGCGGACGGGGGCACGGCGGTGCTCCAGGTCGAGGTTCTCGACGTTCAGCGCCAGGATCTCCGCGGCTCTGGCCGCCGTTTCGTAGAGCGTCCGCCGCAGCGTCTTCTCCCGGAGCGGGATGTCGCGGCGGGACAGCAGCCGGTGAACGGTGGTCTTGGCCACGGCGCGGGTCTCGTCGGCGCTCTCTTCGCGGCGTTCGGCCTCAGCCGGGACCGACGGGGCGGCCCAGTGCTTCCTGGTCTGGCACCAGGTCAGCCAGGAGGTGATGGCGGCGCGGTTGCGGTTCCAGGTGGCCGGCGCGCTCGCTCCCCACAGTTCGGTGAGTGCGGTGCCGATCTCGGTGTCGGTGACGTCAGCGAGCGGACGGTCGCGGCCGAGCCGCTCGATGGTGCGGTCGATGGCCGAGGCGTAGGCGCGGTGGGTGTTGGGGTTGGCGGTGCGTGGGGTGGCCAGAAAGGCGTCGGCGGCCGCGGCGAGGCTGACGTCTCCACCGCGCAGGGCGATGATCTTCGGCGCGGCGCTCATGCCGCCCGCCGGGCGACGCCTTCGGCGATGTACCGGATACGTGCTGGAGTCGCGCACCGCCTTGGTGCGGGGTTCTCCTGGTCATCACGCCGCCATGATCGCTCATGTACGTGATAGGAGATCATTATCACGTACATGCCTTGCCATCGTGGAGCCGTTCGAGCTCAGATCACCGGCTCGTGCCGGTGTGGATGATTTCGCGTGGAATGAGACGTAGGGCGGTCGCGGCTGCGATCAGGCACATGCCGATGGCGATGGCGATGGCTGAGAGGGTGCCGCTGTCGGGGTCTGTTGCGACGACCGCTCCGAGTAGTGCGACCCCGATTACGCCGCCTGTCTGCCGGGCCGTGTTCAGGGCACTCGATCCCATGTTCTGGTGCCGGTCGGGGGCGAACGTCATGACGGCGAGCGTCTGGGAGGGTGCGGAGAGCCCCATACCGATGGAGAAGACGCAGAAGCCGGCTGCGATGAGTGGATATGGTGCGGAGGCGACGGTGAGAGCCGCGAGTCCGATGGCCGAGAGGGTCATTCCGGTGGCCAAGCCGGTACGCGGGCCGAACGCGGTGATGAAACGGGCACCGAGAAAGGTCGAGGCGAGGGTGGCGGCCACGGTCAAGGGGAGGAAGGCCAACCCGGTCTGCAAGGCCGAGTAGCCACGTAGCTGCTGGAAGTTGAACGTGTAGACGATCAGCATCCCGTAGAGCGTGAAGTTGTACGTCGCACCGCCGAGCAGGCCGGCGAGCACGGGACGCGCGGCGATGATGGCGGGGGGCAGGAGGACCTGTCGCCCGTCTCGCGCCCAGGAATACTGCGCTGCGACGAACACGACGAGGGCCGCGGTGCCGCCCGCGAGAGCCGTGAGCACGGCGGGGTTGAGCCAGCCTGCGACACTCGACTCGACCAGCGCCCACACCATGGCGGCGAGGCCGACGATCGCGAGGGCCTGCCCGCGGATGTCGAACGACACGCGTTGCAGCGGAACCTCCGCCACATGTCGGGCGACAAGCCAGCCGGTGGCGGCGGCGACCGGGACGTTGAGCAGGAAGATGCTCCGCCAGCCAAGAGTGTCGACCAGCAGTCCACCGATGAACGGGCCGATCACGAAGCCGATACCGCCTACGCTCACCCAGACCGAGACCGCTCTGGTGCGTTCGGCCGGCACGGTGAAGATGCGGGTGATCAGGGTCAGCGGTGCCGGGGCGAGGAGCGCTGCTCCCAGACCTTGGCAGGCGCGGCCAAGGACGAGCAGGCCCGTGTTGGGAGCGACAGTGCAGGCGATCGAGGCAACGGCGAACAGCCCCAGTCCGGTCAGGTAGCCGCGTCGGGCACCGATTCGATCTCCGAGCCGGCCTGCGGACAGCAGCAGGGCGGCGAACATGAGCGTGTAGGCGTCGATGGCCCACAGTCCGCCGGCCAGGCTTGCGTGCAGGTCGGCACGTATCACTGGGATCGCGACGTTGATGACGTTCGCTTCCATGATGATCAGAGCGGTGCCGAGACACAGGCCGGTGAGGCCCAGTGTCCGGCTGGTGGCAGAAGCAGGTGGTGGTAGCCGATTTTGGGCAGCGTCAGGTGACACGGTCACTCCGATGGAGGTATGGGAAAACACGCCTTCGTCAGGAGACGACGGCTGTGGCAGGTGCCAGGGTGCTTGGCCGCACGCCGAAGCCGGCGAAGGTTAATGGGCAGAGCAGGTTCCTGGTGCCTGTGGTGTCGCTACCCGATGGGGCTATGGCCGAGCGAGTAGCGACTGGGGCCCCGAGTGCCTATGCCGGCCGGCGTCTTGCGGGCATGGGAAGAGAAGGGCCTTCGAACTCGTCGAGGGCCCTGGTCGATGGGTGGTGGTGCTTGGGTTCAGTTCGCGCGCGGAGCGCTCACCCGCAGAAGTGAGAGCACTCCCCTGATGGCGCGGTCGAAGGGCTCTACCGCCTGCGCCGCGCGGGCCAGGGCGTAGCCGCCCTGGATGACGGCGGCGATGGCGGAAGCGATCTCGTCAACGTCTAGATCGCCGGCGAATTCACCCGCCGCCACACCTTCGGCGATCGTGCGCCGGAGGTGTTCGTGCAGTACCTCGAAGGCCTCCCGGATCGGTGCGCGCAAGGTGTCGTCGGCCATGACCTCCGGATCGGCGGTGAGCCGTCCCACGCTGCACCCACGCAACACATCGCGTTCGCGCCCCAGATATCCCGTGATGCGTTCGAGCGCGGTGCCTTCCACGGCGAACGCTTCGGCGATCTGTTGTTGCATCAGCTCCGCACTGCGCTGCTCGGCCGCCAACACCAGGTCCGGCTTGCCATCGAAGTGGTGGTACATGCTGCCCTGGCCGACGCCGGAGCGCGCCAGGATCGCGGTCGGACTGGTGCCGACGTATCCACGCTCCCACAGCAGTTGCCGCGTGCCCTCGATCAAGCGCTCCCGAGCGTTCGGTTTCATGGTGCCTCCCAGCAATGCAGTGCGGTGCCTATCGCGGCCCGTATTACTACAGGGCCGGATGCCGCAGGTGCCAGTCCGTCTCACGCTGGTAGGCGTGGCCGAGCTGAATCAGTAGTTGTTCCTCGAACGGCCGGCCGACGAACTGGAACCCCAGCGGCATGTCATCCTGGCCGAAACCGCCCGGCAGGGTGATGGTCGGGGCGCCGGCCATGTTGAACGGGGTGACGAAGCGGAGGAAGTCCGTCAGGGCTTCGGGGTCGGCATACACCGCCTCCTTCTGCGCAAGCGTGAGGCTCGTGGTCGGCTGCACCGGAGCCAGCAGGACATCCACGTCGCACAGGGTACGCGCCAGTCCGCCGGTGAACGCGAGCCGCTGATGGTGCGCGTGCATCAGCTCGATCGCGGAGACGGTGTGGCCGTGCGTGATGAGCCCGGCGATCGAGCCGGGTGTGTCGGCCGGGCCGTATTCCGAGGCGCGCGAGGGATAGGTTGCCTGGTGGACGATCGCGGCCTCCACACCGGCGTACCGGGGCCACATGGCATTGATGGTGCTGGTATCAGGAAGGGTGACCTCCACGATCGTCGCGCCGAGGCGGCGCAGTACGGCGATGACATCATCGAGCATGCCGATGGTCGCCTGGTCGACACGGGTCTCGTTGTAGGCGCGGTCCACTCCGATGCGTACCGGCCCGATCGAGGCGCCGAGGCCGGCCAGGTAGTCGGGCACCGGTACGGCGGCCGCGGTCGGGTCATGCGGGTCTGCTCCGGCGATCGCTCCCAGGATTGCGGCCGCGTCCTGCGCCGAGCGTGCCATCGGGCCGACATGGTCGAGGCTCGCGGCGAGCGCGAAGACGCCGTGCCTGCTTACCCGTCCCCACGTGGGTTTGATGCCGGTAATGCCGTTGGCCGCGGAGGGGTACCGGATCGACCCGCCGGTGTCGGTGCCCAGGCAACCGAAGGCGAGGCCGGCCGCCACCGCGACGCCGGAACCGCTCGAGGAGGCGCCGGACCAGTACTCCGGGTTCCACGGGTTGCGGGGTGGTGTGACGGACGGGTGGTGCTCGGCGAATGCGCTTTCGGTGAGCTGCAGCTTACCGAGCAGAATGGCCCCGGCTTGCGAAAGACGCTGGACCACTGTCGCATCGTAGGTGGGCACGTGGCCGGAGCGGATCGTGGTGCCGGCCGCGGTGACGATGCCGGCGGTGAAGCAGAGGTCTTTCACAGCGATCGGCACGCCGTGCAGGGGGCCTCGGTACCGGCCTGCTGCCAGCTCGGCCTCGGCGTTCCTGGCTTGAGCAAGGGCGACGTCCGCCGTCACCGTGGCGTAGCTGCGCAGCACCGGATCGACCTGGTCGATCCGTGCCAGCAGTGCCTCGGTCAACTCCACTGGCGTGAGTTCGCGTGCGCGTAGCTTCGCGGCGACTTCCAGCAGGCTTGCATAGTGCACACGGGTCTCGTGGGCGGTACAGGTGTGGGTCACGAAAGACACCATACATACTAGTATGTATGGTGTCGAGTGCCGGTAGCGCTGGACAGGGAAAGGGCGGAATCAAGGCAGCGTCTCCGGCCGAGAGCGTCGGAGGGGCTGCCGGGGATGGCGTGGAAGGTCATACTCCGCTGCCAGCTGTCGTCGGGAACGTGCGGGATCCCGAACTCCAGCTCCATGTCACCCGTCTGAGGACGGTGGAACCGTTTACGGCCGGAGAAGCAGGTGCGGACGGGGTGGTCGGTCCACAGCGACGCGAACTCAGGGCTTTTCACTGTGAGTTCGCCGATGAGGTCGGCGAGGACGCGGTCGTCGGGGTAGCGGCCGACGACCAACCGCAGCGAGGCAACCGCGCGCAGGACCTCGCGCTCCCAGTCGGGACACACGCCCACGTCCGGTCGTCGAGGAACAGCATCCGGGTGAGATTGGGCGGTCGCCTGGCGGAGATGCCGAAGTCCAGCTGGCAGGCCAGAAGCGCGTGCCCCAGCCGGTTCCAGGCCAGCACGTCGCCCCGCCGGTCCAAGACGGCGGCCGCACCACCCCCGGCTTCAAGCCAAGCCCCGCCATCAGGACCTTGGCAGCCTCGGCCGCCGTGTCCGCCTGGGTGAAGAAACCTCCGCCCGCGTCACCGCCGAGCACGACCCAGCAGCACGACGACGACGGCGCGGCGGCTGACCAGAGCAGCCTCAACCGGCATCGCGAGCACCGCGGACCACCTGGGCACGCCCGCCACGCGCCATGCCTGCACGACCGGTCAACATACCTGACGCGCCCGACAAGATCATCAGGCTCCGACCTGCGGGAAGAGGTCAAAAACCCTAGATAACGACCTGCGGGACCACCTTCGCTTTGCCGCTGACCAGCGCCAGGAGGCGGGCTCATCCGGCGTTCGCGGACACTTCGTGGAAGGGGCGCAACGCACCGCTGGTATCGGCACGGGTAAAGGCATAGCGGCCCAGGAAATTGATGTGCTCATAAGCGATGGGCAACAGGCGTGCGCACATCTCGTCGGTAACCGGGAAGCCCTGCTCGCGCAGCTGGGTGACGGCGGCGTTGAGGTAGAGGCTGTTCCACCACACCACGGCGTTCAGCGCCAAGCCCAGAGCGCCGAGCTGGTCTTCCATGCCTTCGCGGTAGCGCTGGCGCAGCTGGCCGCGGTTGCCGAACGCGATCTTCCGGGCGAGCCGGTGACGGGCCTCCTGCACGTTCAGTTGCGTGCCGATCATCCGCCGGTAGCCCTCATCGTGCAGAAATTGCAGCAGGTGCAGGGTTTTGAAGATGCGGCCATAGTGCGCGAACACCTCCCCCAGGCCGGTGGAGCGGCCGTCGGCCGACAGCATCCGGATCAGGTCGTAGGCACGCACCGTGCCCATCGTCAGCGAGCCGGCCACGCGCAGCGTGTCGCCCCAGTGGGAGCGGATCCGATCCAGGCGGACGACGTGGCGGGACATGTGGTCCAGCGGGCCGTAGGTGGCTGCGGTGTTGGTGCGCCACAGCCGGGTGTCGGCCAGGTCGGCGATGCGTGGGGAGAACTGGTAGCCGCAGATCGCGAACAGCCCGAAGACGATGCGGAGTAGCTGGCAGTATCGGTGATGATCGTCTCAGGACGCCGGCCGCCGTCCAGGTTGAACATGGCGTCCAGGATGAACAGCGAGTCGCGCAAGGTGCCGGACACGACCAGCCCGCCGATACCCATCACCTGGTCGTTGACGACGTTCAGCCAGGCCGCGCCACGCTGCCGGCCGAAGTAGATCGGGTTGTGCCCGGCGTGCAGACTCTGCACCGGGACGACGAAGCGCAGCCCGTCGGCCGATGCGATGTGCCCGCTGCCCCTATGCCGGACGATGCCGATGCCGGACTGGGCGGCGATCAGCCGGGCGTTGGCGGCCGCGATCGTCTCGCCGCGTAGGTAGCCCTGGTCGACCTGCTGCAGCCGGGCCCGCGTGAGGGCGGGTACGTTCGGCTTCTCGATCGGCACCAGGCCCACGTTGCACGCCTCGGTCACGATCAGCGCGGCCAGGCTCATCGGGAAGCCCTCCATCGCGGTGGTCGGTGCCGGAGACGTGGGTGAGGTCGGCCGGCAGGCCGGTGCGGTCGAAGACCTCCAGCAGCAACTCGGGGAAATCCACCCGGGGAAGCATGCCGCCAACCAGCGTCCGTAGTTCCTTCATCAGCGGCGGCTCGGCCAGGGCGCCGAGTTTCTCCAGCCGCAGCCGGCTGCCGACGAACTGCACCGCTTTGAATAATTCAATATGCTTCCACATGAGCTTCCCGGTGTCATCCAAAATCAAAACACCAAGCCCAGGCCTCCATAGCGCCATGGCGTATACGATATACTCGCGTCCGATTGTGATATTAAATATTGACCCCTCCGTGTTCCCTGACACCTTAAGAGTGGCATCCGAGAGATTGGAGCCTCGATTCCCGACGCAGATAATTATCACGGGTCGGTCCGATCTTTAAACTTAAAGTTAGCCGTCTCTCCTGTCTTTTTGTTCCTGACGTAGTGGACTTCTACGCCATGGACAGTCAAACTCATCTTAACCCATCCATCCTCTGCGGGCCAGCGTGGATCCTTCATGTTCGCAGGTAGAGTTTCTCCATATTCGGGATATTCTTTTGCATACTCCATAGCCTCCTTCTCGTTCCTTCCCCGCGGTCGGTCTCCTGCAGGAATCGACGGGACGCCCTCGGGCGAGGTCACCCAAGACCTGGGACCTCCTGGTTGTCATCTGCGTCAACGCCTAGTACGCAAAATGACTACAAGGAAAAGATTCACCAGGCCGATTTTCCCACACCAACGGCGACTCGGTGATCTTTATCCTGAAATAATTAACACATATTCCTGTGATGACGACCCCGAATGGCAGAATGGTGAAAAAAAGAGCATCCCTGTCGGAGTCGTCGACGGGCACCAAGTCAAACAAAAGAGAAATTTCTCCCGCGATGACTGCGAGCGGAAGTAGTACCGCAGCCGTAGTTCCGGCCTTCGCTCCGGCCAGGCGCGACCGCAGATCGACAGCTCGCGGGCATCGAATGAAAACCGTTGACCCACATCGTTCACAGTGGGCGGTTCCCTCGTGTGAGTACTTTTCGTTGTCGACTGGGTCCAGGGTCACCATCGCGGAGACCGGGGTGTTGGTCATAACGGTTGTTCCCGCGCTGGGCTCGCTAACATAGAGGCGACCCCTGACGGGTTTACCCACGAAGGGGTTTATCGATGTCGGCCTACTTCTCGTATGCGCAATTTTCCTTCTCCGGCTGCTTTTTGTTCTTCTCCACAAAGGTGTCGCCACCTCCCACATTCCAATAAGAGTGGAAACAGCGTCATATGCTCTAGGCGCGAGGCGCGCCAAGGCGGACGAACCCAGAAATGGCAAAAGCAAAAGCCCAGGCCAGCTGACTGCACTTTCGCCCGCGCTAGAGCCGTCTTCGGTGGAGTGGTCGGTGCACTGGATAAATCCCGCGGCGGACATACGGTTAGACGATCCGCCGTTGAAGCTCCCAGATCTGTCTGCGAACCAGAGACTTCCCGCTCCGCTCACTATCAAAATAACTATACCGACCACAGCGTAGGAGACTCCAGCGGAAAGGAGTTTTATGATTCCAGTGGAGTTGCCGGTCGGCCGGTCGTTGGCAGGCACAGGCGGGTGCGTGCGGTGGGGAACCGAAAGGTTGTTGGACCGGTTTCCGCTGCTCCCAGGGGTATCGGCCACACCGGAGAAGCACGCGGGGGGATGATGGCATCGGGAGGCAGCGCATCACCTGGTGAAGGACGTCATGGAAACCGGCGCCAGGGGCCGCGTCCAGGCCGGAATACAAAGTGATGGCGGCGCGATAGATTCAGCATTCTGTGAGGTCGGCAGGCAGGGGGGCGGCCCCTGCCTGCCGACACCGGCCGACGGGAGTCGCTGTTGGGTCCGGAGAAGGCCCGATCCCCAGACGATTACCGCAGTGTTCTACCTGTCCTACCGGCGTCTCGCCGCCGAGCAACGAAACCCGGGTGATCGCCGCCCGCAACGACGGCTCAGCCAGGCGTGGCCCGCAACCCTGCCAGGGCCACCTGGAGAACCCGCTGCCGCTGCCCCTCGTCGGCGTACTCGACCGTGCTGATACCTGAGATCATCCGCAGAACGTCATCAATCGAGACATCCTGGCGCGCGGCCCCGGCTTGCTGCGCCCGTTCGAGCAGGGGCTCACCGGCCGCGCGCATCGCCCTACGTCCGGCTTGGAAGCCGTCGGTGCTGCGGTTGAGCGCGTCGGCGAAGGCCAGCTTGGTACCGATGTACTCGACGAAACGGTGCAGCCACGCGACCAGCGCCTCCCACGGCTCCAGCTCGACGACGACGTCGGCCTCGCGGCACAACGCCTCCACCTCCTCACGGTGGACCTCCTCGACCAGATCCTCCCGGGTGGGGAAGTTGCGGTACAGCGTGGCGATGCTCACTCCGGCGCGGCGCGCGACGTCCTCGAGGGAGGTCTGCGCCCCCTTCTCGGCGAACGTGTCGCGGGCCGCCGCGACCAGGGCGTCGAAGTTGCGGCGCGCGTCCGCGCGCTTTGGCCGCCGCGACACCAGCCCAGGCTCCATGCCACCGTCCACTCTCTCTTTTTGACAAGCGTAGGACCCCTACGGTTAAAGTGTAGGGGTACTTTCAGTTTATCTGAGGAGTGAAAGACGGTGTCGTCCACCAAGATCATCGCCTTGGTCACGGGTGCCAACAAGGGACTGGGCCTGGCCACGGCCCGGCAGCTCGCCGAACGCGGCTGCACTGTGCTGCTCGGCAGTCGCGACGCCGAGCGCGGCGCCATGGCGGCCAGAGAACTCACCGAGTCCGGGCTCACGGTGCGCCCCGTGCGGATCGACGTCACGGACGACACATCCGTGACCGAGGCCGCCGCGTTCGTCGCCCGCGAGTACGGCCGCCTCGACGTGCTGGTGAACAACGCCGGCGTGCTTGTGCGCAGGCTCGCGACCGAGGTGTCGGCCGACGACCTGCGTCCGGAGTTCGAGACCAACGTCCTCGGAATGGTGCGGGTCGTGTACGCGATGTTGCCGCTACTGCGCCGCTCCCCGTCGCCACGCATCGTCAACGTCTCCAGCGACTCCGCCACCTTCGCCAACGCCACCGAGCAGGGCTCCATGTTCGCCCGCTCGCACGAGTCGTTCGCGTACTCGGCGACGAAGGCTGCGGTCAACATGCTGACGGTCAAGTACGCCAACGCTTTCCTCGACGACCCGGAGCTGGCCCATGTGAAGATCAACGCCGTGACGCCCGGGTACGTCGCGACCGATCTGAACGACTTCAAAGGCGTGCGCAGCACCGACGAGGGCGCCCGCGCCGCGGTGCACTGGGCCATGGTCGGCGATGACGGCGAGACGGGCGGCTTCTTCGACGAGCACGGCCGCGTCCCCTGGTGACGCCTCGGACGATCTCACTCCGAGAAGGCGATGTGACACATAAACGGCCCGCACGCACGCCGGAGAGATCCAGCAGGCCGAAGGCTGGCGGGATTTCCCCGAGGTCGCCGATGAACTCCGGGCCTGGCTGGATGCGCGGGCCTGGACCACCGGGGACGGGCCGAAGGCGCTGTTCGACGCGGTGGCCGGGTGGCTGCGCGAGCAGCGGGTGCTGCTGCCGGGTGCCAGGGCCGACTGGTGGGCAGTGTCCGGGAGGTGGCCAACGACGGTTGTGGAGCACCCCGTACGGGCTGCTGGATACCGGCCAGCGGGCGATTCTGTGACATGCCCAGGTCGGCGCGCACTTCGTGGCAGCCCGCCTGTGCAGGCAGCACTGATGCGAAGGCAGTCGTGGGCCTTCTCCGGCTCCGCGGAAGGTCGGTTATCAGGAGCCAGAAACCGGGGCCGACGACAACCGGCACGGTCTCGCGCGAACCGGCCGGGGCCGACCGCAGACCACTGGTCAGGCCCGGCCGCGGAGAACCCCAATCCCCGCCCTGAGCCTTGTTCACCCAGAGACATGAGGTCTGCGACGCCGAACTGGTGGAGGACATCCTCCGCCAGGCCTCGGGCGACGGCGCGAAGCATGTCGATGCCGGCCGCCGCGGGGATCTCGGTCGTCAGCGGCCGGAACCGGCGCACGACCCGCGCTCCTGGAGGCCGGGAGTACTGACCGGTGGAAAATCCTTGGGGCAGGCGGTCGGTGACCACGTCGAAAGGCCATACGGCGGCGTCACGTACCAAGTCGATGCGAGTGGCCAGGGCGGCCTGCGCCCCCAGGTGCCGGGCATAGGTCTCGGCCAGGCGGTGAAGTCGGCGGCGAAGGACTCCACCAGAGGAGCCGGTAGGCGGTTGAGGCCGTCCTGTCTGGGCCGGCCCTCGGAGTATGGAGGAGCGGAAACGTACGCTAAGCCCGTTTTCCCAGCTCAGCGCTGCACCCGGATTTACCCTGCGGCATCGCCACGGTTACGCCGTAGGCCTTTACCGTGGCCTCCAGGCCCAAGCGGTCAAGACCGAACCCGAAGTTTCCCGCGCCGTGATGTGGGGGCGGGTACGCGCCGCCCACTCACACTGATCGCACAGCTCAACCCCGAGATGGCGGCTGGTGCCGGTCGCGTTGACGGCCCTTCCAACAGAGGCAGGGGCAGGAACACGAACTCAGATCATTCGATCAACGATCTTTACCGGTCTCGGATGAGCAGGATCTTGGGCGGGTGCACCTCGGTGTCGATGGTCAGGGCGACCATCGGGTTCTCGCTCAGCGCCTTGAGCTTCGGAGCGTTCTTCGGAGTGCACATGACGATCTCCGAGCCGTTCCAGGCAAAGACAATCGGGATGTTGCGGGGTGTGCCGTCCCTGGCGACGTAGGCCAGGCGGGTCATGTCGCGAGCCAGCAGCTCTTGGCTGAGCGGCCGGTTCAGTACCTCGGTGATCTCGTTCGGTCGCACGGTCGCTCCTCCGGTTGTCGTTTCGTGGATCGTTGTGGGTGGTCTCGGCGGGCCGTCAGGCGAGCTCTTCGGCCAGGGCGACGACGATGCCCTCGGGGCCGCGGAGGTAGCAGAGCCGGTAGATGTCCTTGTACCGGACCACCTCGCCCATGAGTTCGGCGCCGTGGGTACGCAGGCGGGCGACGGCGTCGTCGATGTCGTCGACCGCGAACATGATGCGGCGAATGCCCAGTGTGTTCGCCGGGGCGTCCTCCGGTACGCCGTGGATCGCCTCCGGCGTGTGGTACTTCGCCAGCTCGATCCGCCCGTGGCCGTCCGGGGTCCGCATCATCGCCACGTCGACGCGCTGGTCGTCGAGCCCGACGAGACGTGCCGCCCAAGGCCCTTCGACCAGTGCCTTGCCCTCCAGCTCCATGCCGAGTTCCACGAAGAACGCGATGACCGCGTCGAGGTCGTCGACGATGATGCCGATGTTGTCCATCCGCTTGATCGTCATGCTGGGTCTCCTTCGTCACGCGGCCGGTTCGCGGCCGCTGGTATCCCTGGGACGGAGCCGGCGCCGCGCTCTCGACATCCTCGACGGCTCGTGTCCCGATTTTTTTCGTCAGCGATCGTGGCGCTGTTCGTAGTCGTCTCACGGACCGCCCGCCGGCGGCGACGCTTACGGGAGAAGGCCGTTCACGAGGGCGCGCACGCCCTTGGCATAGGTGTCGCGGGCGGTCAAGTCTTCCCATCGCCTCGCCACCGTGCTCAGCCGGGGGAACTCCTTGGCGTCCAGTTCGGCGAAGACCCGCTCCCGGTAGGTGGGTCCGCCCTCCTCTCGCCGCCTGCGAGCCGCCGCCCGGCCGCCGATCTCGCCAACGGTGTAGCGCCAGATGATCCGGTACGCGTCCACCGCCTCCTCGATCGTCAGCCCCACGCGGACGGCGGCGTCGACGATCTGCTCCGGATACCACAGCGCTCCCACCGACATCAGGTCGTCGGCCTTGAGAACGTCCACGGCCCATGGGCATCCGGACACGGCGTCGTGCATGGCCATGGCGGCGGCCACCATGCGCTCGCGTGGCTCGTCCGGCAGTTCGGGGCGGGGGATTCCGGCCGCGTAGTCGTCGAGGAGCAGCAGGAGGAGTTCCTCCTTGTCGCGTACGTGGTGGTAGAGCGCCATGGCCGTGCTGCCGACCTCTCTGGCCAGCCTGCGCATGGTGAGCGCGCCCATCCCGTCTTCCTCGATCACTCGCAGAGCGGCGGTGACGATTTCCGGCCGGGAAATCTTGGGTGGTCGTCCTGTGCGCGTCGACATCCTGCCATGCTACTTTTTATACGTGTATAAAAACTCATGGGTCGTAGCGGTGCTCGCATTCGCAGTTGCCGTGGGGACCCTTCAGATGACCGTCGTCGTTCCCTTACTGCCGGACCTCCAACAGCAGCTCCAGGCCCCGTCCACCACCGTCTCGTGGACGCTCACCGCGGGGCTGCTGTCGGGAGCGGTCTCGATCCCGCTGCTGTCGCGCCTCGGCGACATGTACGGCCGACGCACGACATCGCTGGTCGCACTCGGCCTGCTCGTCGCCGGTTCGACACTCAGCGCCATGGCAGGCACGCTGCCCCTGCTCATCGTCGGCCGGGTGCTGCAGGGAACAGCCGCGCCGCTGCTCCCGTTGGCCATGGGCCTGGTCAGGCAGGTAGTGCCCGGCCACCGGCTACCCGGCGCGATCGGGGTGCTCAGCGCCACCATCGGGGTGGGCAGCGGCGGCGGCATGATCCTCGCCGGGGTCCTGGACGGGAACCACCGGGCGGTGTTCTGGGCGCTGGCCGGACTGGCCGTGCTGAGTTTCGTCCTGGTGGCGGCCGTGGTGCGGGAGACGCCGGCGCGCGGATCCGGACGGCCGGACCTGGCCGGGGCGGTGCTGGTCGCGGTATGGCTCATCTGCCTGTTGCTGGCTATCAGCAAGGGCGCGGCCTGGGGCTGGACCTCGCCGCTGACGCTGAGCCTGTTCGCCGTGGCGGTGGCGGTGGCCGCGGTGTGGGTCGCGACCGCCCGCCGTACCGCGTCGCCGCTGATCGAGATTCCCATGCTGCTGCACCGGGGGACGGTGGGGGCGACCGTGGCGTCGTTCCTGCTGGGGTTCGCGCTGTTCGCCTCCATCACAACCGTTTCGGCGGTGGCGCAGGGCGCGCTCGGGGCCTCGGTGCTGCAGGTCGGGATCTACCTGCTGCCGACAACGGTGCTGATGCTTGTGGTCTCCGTACTCGCGGGTCCCCTGATGCGCCGTTTCACCGCGTCCGCACTCGTGGCGGGCGGCTCGGTGCTGGTGACGGCCGCCGCCCTGTGGCTGGCGGTGTCCAGATCCTCGGGCGTGGACCTGTACGGTGCCGCGACGCTGTTGGGGCTGGGTATCGGCCTCGGCTACGCGGCGCTCGGGACAATGGCCGTCGAGCACGTGGAGCCCGCCAAGACCGCGGCGGCCGGCGGGGTGAACGCGCTGGTCAGGGTCGTGGGCAGCAGCGTAGCCGGTGCGGTGGGGGCGGCGGTGCTCTCCAGCGGGGGCGCCGGGTGGACCTTCGGCGTCGCGGCCGGAGCGGCCCTGCTGGCAGCCCTGTTCGCCGCTGTCCACGGAAACCTCTCGCGAAAGGAACTGGCATGACAGAAGGGCAGCGCATCGTCGCGTGGGGCGACGAGCTGATCAAACTGCACGACGGCTTCCGCAGGGACCTGGCAGGCCTGCGGTCGTCGCGGGCAGGCGCAATGGACTTGCGTACGCATTGCCTGACGTTCTGCGACGCACTCCACGCCCACCACGAAGGCGAGGACAACGCGCTCTTCCCCCATCTCGGTACCGAGCACCCGGAACTGGCTGAGACCCTGAGCCGGCTCCGCTCGGAGCACCGGGTGGTGGCCCGGCTCATGGAACGGATCCGGCAGCTCCTTGACCACGACGGCACGGCGATCGGCGAGGAGCTTGACCGGCTCGCCACCGAACTGGAGGCTCACCTGGACTACGAGGAGGAGCAGTTGGTCCCGATCCTCAACAAGATGCTCACTCTCCCCGAGGAGGTCTAGGCTCGGCGCAGGACGTCGGAGATGAGAGTGGCTGGCGACCGTCAGCGCGTTCCGAGCGTCGTACGGTTGTGAACTTTGACCTTCGCCGGCAACTCCTGCCAGCGCTGGTACCACGCGCGCACGGGCCTCCACGGCTTTGCCAGCCACCCGGCTACGTCGCCGCCGGGCGTGGATGAGGTCGTGAAAGCACGGACACCGGTCGATCGGCTCCTTTTCAGCGGCGCCGTCCCGAGTGCTTGGGCGGCAGGCTGTGCTGGAGCGTCTCGGCGATGCGGTGCTCCCGCTCGAACAAGCACCCGTTCGATGGCGGACGTCGTCGCAGGAGAGGCGAGAGCCGTCCTGGCAAGGCCCCAGGCGGCCCCTGCTTCGAAGGCGCACTGAACCTGCTCTATGCGCATTGAGTACGACTTATTGCCGGACGGCAGCGATGTCCTCACTGTGGGTGAGAACACCCACCACAAGAGAGGGATCATGCGATTACGACACCTTGCCGCACTCGTCACGAGCCTGCTCATGCTCGCGCTGGTGCAGACACCGTCGGCAGAGGCGGCGGGCACCCGGCCCGTCGCGATCACCATCACCAAGGTCAGATGCGTCGACGACTGCCGCAACAAGGGGCTGGAGGCGGCCGGCGAGTCGGCGGCTGACTTCTTCGCCGAGATCTGGATCGACGGCGTGGACCTGCCCAGGACACCACGGGCACCCGACGACCAGGAGCTGGTGGAGCCATTCTGGCCCAAGGGCCTCGACGTGCCTGACACGCGCACACAGGTGCCGATCTCGGTCCAGATCTGGGACTGGGACACCACCTCGGGGCCCGACAATGGTGACGCCAGCCCGCGCAACAACGACAACAACCTGGACATCACCGTCGATCTGAACACCGGGCGCTGGACCGGCGACGTCAACTGGCCGCAGTCCTGCGCGATCGGCGACGGCAACCAGGACGACGACGAGGACGAGCCGCGGGTGGAGGTCTGCTTCGACATCAGCACCGAAGCCACCTCCGGCGACGCCGACGGCGACGGGCTGCTCGACGGCTGGGAGCGCCACGGCTACAACGACAACGCCGACTCCGTCATCGACGTGGACCTGCCCAGGATGGGCGCCGACCCGCGGCACAAGGACCTGTTCGTCGAGCTGGACTACGTGGGCGACCACCACCCCGACCGCGAGAGCGTGGCCGAGGTGAGAGCCGCCTACGCCGCCGCTCCCAAGGACGCGGGCGGTGTGACCAATCCGGACGACAAACTCGGCATCACGCTCCATCTGGACATGGGGCCGCTGGCCGACGACGACCTGCGTGAGTCCGGCATGCCCCGGGGCACCTGCTCCGATGGGGTGGACAACGGAGGCGGTGATGCGATCGACGGCGGCGACCCCGACTGCTACTTCCTCAGCGGCAGTGTCGAAGACCCGCCCGCGGGCGATTGCGATGACAACAACGACAACGACCTCGACGGCAAGACCGACGCCTACGACCCCGACTGCCTGATCGCCGACGACTTCGGCGCCCTGGCCAGGGGAAACGAGCTGATCGGTGCCGGAACGACCAAGGTCTGCGGTCTGAACGACGGCTTCTTCGACATCAGGAACACCTTCTTCGACTCCCCCAGGCGCCATATCTTCATCTACGGGATCAGCGTGGACGGCTCGCCGGGATGCACCAAGGGCGGCCAGGGACGGGACGGCAACTTCGCCGACCACAACGGCACCGGCCGCACCCTCTTCCATGAGATCGGCCACAACCTCGGCCTGCAGCACGGTGGACACGACGAGAACCGCTGCAAGCCCAACTACGTCAGCCTGATGAGCTACGACCACAGCCCGGGCATTCCCCGGCAGGGCGGTGGCGTCATCCTCGATTACTCGCCGCCGCGCCTCACGCTCGACGGCGGCAGCCGCAGCCGGGCCCCGCTCGTCGACCTCGTGGAGAACCAGCTCGACGAGACCAGGATCGTGGACCCCGGCGACAACGTGAACCGCTTCATCTTCGTCGATGCCACCGGGAACAAGGCGCCGCACGACCTGAACGCCAACCCGGACTGGAGCGGCGACGGCAACGACCCGCCCTATGAGCCCGCTCCGGTGACGGCCAACCTCGACACCACCGACACGAGCGGTCTCCCCGCCAAGTGCGCCAACACCTCCACTACGGACACGCTGAAGGGGTCCGACGACTGGCGCAGGATCAAGATGCCCTACACCCACCCGGGAGGCGCCTCCGACCTGGACAACGATCCCGATCCCACCGAGGCGGAGATTCAGCGGCTGTGGAAGCTGTTCAACACCGCGGGACTGTCGGTGACGCTGACCGACTCCCCCGACCCCGTGGTGGCGGGGACCGACCTCACCTACACCGTCAAGGTCCGCAATGCCGGGCCCGCTCCGGCCACCTCAGTGCGCGCGGTGGTCTCCCTGCCGCCGGATGTCCAGTACAAGAGCAGCTCCGCCCGATGCACCGACTCCGGCTGTTACCTGGGCGAGATCGCGGCGCACGGGGAGCGGGCCTTCACCGTGACCGCGCACGTCGCGGAGGATCTGGTCCACCGCAACGGCGGCCCCAAGGCCGTCATCGCGGGTGCCGAGGTCTCCAACCTGTGGGGTCCCGATCCCGACCAGTCCGACAACAAGGCGACGACGAGCACCAAGGTGGTCGCCGTGGCCGACCTCGCCGTCACCGGTTTCACTGCCGCCGCCCCCGATCAACTGCTCGTCGGGCAGAGCGCGGACGTGCCACTGAAGGTGACCGTCGCCAACACCGGACCGTCCTCGCCGATGAACGCCGTCGTCGACTTCACCGGCGGCGTCGCCGACCTGGCTGTGCCGGCGCTGGCCAAGGGCGCTCCCCGCGACCTGTCCGCCACGGCACGGGTCACCTGTGACAAGCCCGGTCACAAGACGGTCGGACTGTCGGCGGAGATCGCTCCGGCGAGCGCGGACGACCTCGACCCCGAGCCGGGCAACAACAAGCGCGCGACGGAGTTCACGATCGACTGCGTGATCCCGGTCGCGATCAACATCAAGCCGGGTTCGAATCCCAATTCGATCAACCCGTCCGACGCGAACGTGCCGGTGGCGGTTCTCACCACGCGGGCCGGGGAGTACGACCTCCCGCTGGCCTTCGACGCGACCGCCATCCAGCCTCTGACCGTCCGCTTCGGCCCGCGTGAGGCGGCGTGGGCCGGCCAGGCGACCGGGCTTGAGGTGCACGGGCGCGGCCACGCCGAGAACTCCCTCGAACGCGGTGCCCCCGAGCGGGTGCGCGACGGAGACTCCGACATGGTGCTGCACTTCGGCGCCGGCGAGTCGGGCCTGGTCGCGGGGATGACGGAGGCCTGCGTCAAGGGTTCGGTCACGGGTGAAGGCGGCGAGGTCTACCGCTTCTTCGGCTGTGACGCGATCCGCATCGTGTAACACCCCTTTTCCGGGTACGGCTCGCGCGAGCCGTACCCGGAAACGACTCAGAGCTGGGCCGGAAAATCGGTGCTCAGCTGGGCGCGCGGCAGCGAACCCTGACCGGTGAACGTCGGTGAGGATTGTTGTGGGCGTCGTTGTCAGGCAGTGAGAGTCGGGAAGCGGCCTTCGCGCCGGGCCTGCGCCAGGCGGGCGGACAGGCGCCGGTAGGTCGGAGGCGTGTTGCCGATGCTCTGAGGCTCAGCAGCTCCGAGGCGGACGCATCCCGTTGTCTTCGCAGTTCAGCCGCGTTCAGCGATCGCGCCAGGGGGGCAACACCTGTGGCGCAAGAGGCCGGTGTGAGGCTCGAGGAGACTCAGCCCAGGATGGAACGGTAAGGATCAGCCGATCACCGTAGGGGCTCCCTGATCGGCGGCGCACGGCGGGGTCGCGGCCTTGCTGCCAGCGAGCCGGCCCTTCAGGGAAGACACGGGCGTAGCGGGGCCAGCGAGGCGACCGAGGTATGGCCGGGGCAAGGCCGAGCAGGGTGGAGGTGTTCGCGCCGTCTTCGGCGGCGTGGATGAGAGCGGAGTGGCGGAGCTGGTGCAGTGTCGGCCCCCGGTACTGGTATAGATCGTTATTGGGGTGGTCTGTATTGGTCCTCCGTGCTTTCGGGGCTGTCACGATTCGTAGCCGTGAAGCCGTGTGACGGAAACCTGGTCGCCATCGATCAAGGTTCCTGAAACCCTGATCGCCATGGACGCGGACCCCATCGACCAGGCCCGACGCCTCGTGCGTGACCGTTTCCCCGATGCGCTTGCCGCGGTCCTTGGCGGGTCGGTGGCTGCGGGGCGAGCCACTGCCGGCAGTGACCTGGACATCGCGGTGCTCATCGGGGACGGCGGCGAGACCTGCCGGGAGACGATCCGGTTTGAGGGACGTGTCGTGGAGCTGTTCATCCACACCCGTGCCGGTCTCGCGGATCTCTTCGCTGCGGACGTCGCCGCACGTCGTGCGGTCCTGCAGAGCGTGTATGCCACGGGTCTCATCCTGGTCGATGCCGCTGGGGAGGCCGGCTGCGCCCGTGCCCGTGCTGAGGCGGACATCCGCAATGGTCCTCCGGCGCTGGCACCGGAGGTGGTCGAGACGAAGAGGTATGGGCTGACGGATGCTCTGGACGATCTCGCCGATGCCGGCGACCGGATCGAGCGTCTGGCGGTGGCCGGGTTCGTTCTCAGTGCGGCGGCAGATCTGCTCTGCGACTACCACCAGGCATGGATCGGCGGCGGGAAGTGGCTGCCGCGGCGCCTTCTGGAGGCGGACGGGGAACGTGGGGCCGCCCTGCTCGAAGGACACCTGCGGCTGTGCACGTCGGGAGACCCGATGCCCATGATTGACGCTGCATCACAGATCCTCGCCCTGGTCGGCGGGCCTCTTCGCGAGGGCTATCGCAGGACTTGGCGCGGTGTCATCGAATCGGTCGCCGCGACATCCGGGCGTTGACGGAAGTTCATGACCGTGTGTGGTCGCCGGGTGCGTACAGGTCACTGTCCAGCACCGTCCAGTAGGTCAATCCGGATGGCACCTCGATGGGAAACGCTCGCACCCACCCTGTCCTCTCACCCTCAAATGATCATGAGCGTACAGAACACAACGAGTGCGACAGGCCAAGAGAACTGTTGCATATGGCCGGGTGGCCCAGCTCAGTGCAACGTCACGCAACAGGGCAGGTTGGCCCAGACAATCGGCAGCACGCCTTCGCCCAGCAGGACGTAGAAGGTCCGCCGCAGTGAGATCGGCAGGTGGTCACGGTAGCGGTCCAAGACGGCCTCGACCGCCGTCAGCACCCACGGCCTTCTTCGCCCGGCCGTTATCCATTTCAAGGAAGGGCACCCCCGCTTTGCGGGCCTTTCAGGCGAGGTGCGTCCGAGCTGGTGGAAGGGCCAGGAGGGGGAGGTCGGCCCACCTGACGATCAGGGCCGCGTTGCGCAGCCTGGACAGCGCCTTCCGCAGCACGGGATCGATTCCGGCCGCCTTTGTCTTACGGGACTTGAAGCGCGGCGGGCCTACCCGCGCCCCTTTCCTGGCCCCGTTCAACGTTCACCAGCCGAGGATGGACAGGAGTTGGAGGTTGGTATGGCTTTCGGTGCCCGGTACTGCGGTGTAGACCAGGAGCCGCTGGGACTGGTCGGGGTCGACGAGCGTCTGGCAGTGCAGTTCCAGCGTCCCCACCTGCGGGTGCCGGAAGCGCTTGGAGGCGCAGTAGGGCCCCAGCACCGGGCGCTCGCGCCAGAGCCCGGCGAACTCGGGGCTTTCCCTGTGCAGCCCGTCGACGAGTTCGGCGGCACGCGAGTCGCCGCCGTCACGGGCGTAGGCGCCGTGGAGGTCCGCCACCATCAGACGGCTCTGCTCGGCGTGGTCGCCGTCGGGGTGGACCAGGCGGGAGGCAGGATCGGTGAACCAGCGGTAGTGGGCACTGCGCGCCAGTCCGGTGTAGGCGGTCTCGTCGCCCAGCAGCGTCACAGCCATGCGGGTCTGCTTCAGCGTCTCGCCCAGGTGGTTCATCACCTGGGCGGGGGTGTCCTCCAGCCGGTCCAGGATGCGCATCATCCCCGGATTGATGTGGTCGCCGCGCTGCACTCTGCGAGGCAGGGCGTATCCGGCGAGCTGGAACAGATGGTCCCGTTCCTCCAGTGACAGGTGCAGACCACGGGCGATCGCTGCGAGCATCTGCTCCGAGGGGTGGGGCCCTCGCGGCTGCTCGAGCCGGCTGTAGTAGTCGACCGACATGTCGCACAGCGCCGCGACCTCCTCGCGGCGCAGCCCGCCGGTACGCCTGCGGCGCCCGCGGGGCAGCCCGACGTCCTCCGGCCGAAGGGCCTCACGGCGCGCCCGTAGAAAGGCTGCCAGTGCTGCTCGGTCTGCCATAGCCGTCCCTTCTCTCGGCTTGTGCCGTTCCCGACGGGATGCGTCGGTCCGCGGCTGTCCTCGACGCACCTGCCGGCAGGGAGTCCGCCGCGTCGCCCGAGGCCGTCGCTCAGGACCGCAACGGCTTGAGCAATGCGGCCGGGCCGCCAATTCCCGGGGGGTGTGCTGTCCAGCACCATCGCTGCATGGGAGGGGGAAGGTCTTTGAGGTGCGTGTTCCCCACTGGGGACCGACGACGCCAGCGGGCGTGGACGAGGGGGTGCTCGTCCACGGCCGCCCTGGATCTGGGAGGCGGAGGGGGTTCCGGTCCGCCTTCCGGGGGTCGTGGCGACGCGGTGTGTCAGCGGGTGATCACCTTGGTCTCAAGGAACTCCTCGATACCGGCGCGGCCCATCTCCCTGCCGTTTCCGGACTGCTTGTAACCGCCGAACGGTGCCTGGAAGTTGTGCTCTCCACCGTTGACGTCGACCTGGCCGACGCGCAGCCGCTTGGCGATCACCATGGCGTGTTCCTCGTCACCGGTGATGGCACCGTTGAGGCCGTAGATGGTGCCGTTGGCGATCTCGACGGCGTGGTCGTCGTCGGTGTAGGGGATCACGACCAGGACGGGGCCGAAGATCTCCTCCTGGGCGACGACGGAGTCGGGGTCGACGTCGGAGAAGATCGTGGGCCTGACGTAGGCACCGGTCTCGAAACCCTCCGGCCGGCCGGGGCCGCCGACCACGAGCGTGGCTCCGTCGTCGATACCGCGCTGGATGTAGCCGTCGACGCGCTGACGCTGGTTCTCCGAGGCGACCGGACCGATCCGTGTGGCCTCGTCGGCGGGGTCGCCGACCGTGTACTCCTCGGCGGCGGCCCGCAGCTTCTCGACCACGGTCTCCTGGAGGTCCTCAGGCACGAGCATGCGGACGTAGGCGCCGCAGGCCTGACCGCCGTTGGCCCAGGCATAGGCCAGTCCGCGGTTGACGGCGAAGTCGAGGTCGGCCTCGGGTAGGACGATGTGGGCCGCCTTGCCACCCAGTTCGAGCGCGACCCGCTTGACCGTGTCGGAGGCGGCGACGGAGACGCTCTTGCCGGCGCGGATGGACCCGGTGAAGGAGATCATGTCGATCTTCGGGTGCCGGGAGATGGCCCCGCCGACGACCGGGCCGGTGCCCTGCACGACGTTGAACACGCCGTTCGGCAGACCGGCCTCGGTAGCGATCTCCGCGAACATCCGGGCGCTCAGGGGGGAGATCTCCGAGGGCTTGAGGACCACGGTGTTACCGGCCAGCATCGCTGGGACGACCTTGGTCACCAGCTGCTGGAGCGGGAAGTTCCACGGGGTGATGGCCCCCACGACGCCGATCGGCTCGTAGATGACCATCGAGTTCTCAATCACCTCTGTCCACTCGAACTGCTCGGCCGCGGTGATCGCGGCCAACGTCGACGCCACCGGGAAACCGGCCTGCGCCTGTCGGGAGAAGCTGATCGGGGCGCCCATCTCCAGCGTGATGGTGGCCGCGAGTTCCTCGGAGTGCTTCTGCATCCCCTCGGCCAGGCGCCGCATGACGGCGATGCGCTCCTGCGGCGACGTCGACGACCATCCTGGGAAGGCGGCGACCGCGGCGTCCACCGCCTTGTCCACGTCCTCGGCCGTGCCCTCGTGCACCGAGGCGATCACCGATTCATCGGCCGGGTTCACGACGTCGATCGGCGGCCCGGAACCCTCCACCGCGCGGCCGTCGATCCAGTGAGACGGAGTGAGAAAGGGAACCTCACGGTTTTCATTCATGCCGCCAAGAAAACACCGGCCGTCGCAGGGCATCCATGCTCCCTCATGCCCATGATCTGCGTCACTCCCCTGCCCTGCCCCGCACAGGCCGTCGAGGGCGAGCTGCGGGTGGCGGCGCCAGGCCTGGGGTCGAAGAGCTCGATCCGCGCAACCGGCGCGCCCGGGTCAGTTCCTCTCGCTCGGACCCGATCAGCTCTGTGTCGGTCTCATGCTCACGGGCCAGGCGGTCGGCCCGTGTCCAGTCGGACAGGGTGTCGGCGTTGACGCCCAGGTCCCTGGCGACCTGAGCGATCGAGTTACCGGTCTCCCGGACGATGCGCACCGCGCCCGCCCGAAACTCCGGATCGAAACCGCGTCTGGTCTCTGCCATGTCCGACCTCCCCCTTTGGGGCAGATCTCCACGCTGCGAGAGGAAAACCACCTGAAGCTTCACCACCCGACCGGCTTCACCCCCAAAGGAGCCCCATGCGCCCACCAACGATCACCAGGCTCGCCACCACGCCGACCCTGGCCATCACTCTGGCCGCCAGCCTGACGGGCCCCGCTTCCGCTGTGTCGCGGCCTGCGGACAACGGCCAGCTCACCCTGGAGACCGCCTCGGGCGAGACCGTCGTCGTCCCGCTCAACCGCACATGCGTGAACCTGAATGACCCGAAGGTCACCATCGCGCACAACAGCGTGACGACGGCCGCCGCGCTGGTGTGGCGCTACCCCGGCCGCAATGACGGCTGGTATCCCGGCGTGGTCCTGCCCGGTCAGAGCAGGGACTTCACCAAGGAGTTCGTGGGAGGGATCACCCTGAGATCGGTCTCGTTCGACTTCCACTGATACGGTGATGGCGCGCCTGGGCGCGCTGTTCCAGATCGCCTTCGACGGAGGTCTGCTCCCCCTCCCCCAGGGGGATCCGATCGACACGCACCTCCGACCGACGGAAACGACACATCGATCCAATCGGGACCCGGTCCACATTTCCGCCTCCCCATTTCGCCCCTAGGTGGGCCTGCGGACACCGCCGGTGTCCCGTCTCGCTCGACCTGGGTCCGATCGGCCGAGAGGGGCCAGATCATGTGAGACGCGCAGATTATCCGATCACCTGAAGGCGTACTGCGAACACTCCTCGTGGACCAGGCGGACTGAGATCTCCGACTCCTCGGCGTCTCGATCGATCTGGTTGTCGCTCTCGGGGCAGGATGCTCGGACCAGGTCACTTACGATGGAACGGTTGGACTGCGCAGCATAATCCGCACACGACGACGGGGTGGCCACCATGCCTCTCGAGGGCGAGTACGGGCCGAGTCCGGCTCGGTGGATACGCGAACAGGTCGAGCTGTACGAGAGTTCGGGCGGCACGCGGGGGACGACGCTTTGGGACACGGGCCTGCCCGTCGTCATTCTCACGACGCGCGGTGCGCGGAGCGGCAGGCTTCGTAAGATCCCGCTGATGCGCGTGGAGCACGAGGGACGGTATGCGGCCGTGGCCTCGAAGGGCGGCTTCCCACGTCATCCGGACTGGTACTTCAACCTCAGGTCCGACCCACACGTGGAACTCCGGGACGGCGCCGTGTGCCAGGACATGACGGCCCGTGAGGTTAGCGGGGACGAGAGGGCCGAGTGGTGGGAGCGCGCGGTCGCCGCGTATCCGACATACGCGGAATACCAGGAGGAGACCGACCGAGTGATCCCCGTCTTCGTGCTGGACCCGCGTGCGTGGTAGGGCCGGACGGTCTCACGAGAGCCTGCCCCCGGCATGCGAACAGAAGAAGGCCCGGTGAGGCAACCGGGTCGCCCCGAAGACCATCCGCCACGGCCAAGGCCCCTCACTCCGTATCACCGCACCGCTCGAACTCCACCTCGCCGCACTCCGGCAGAGCACCGCCCTCGCCGCCGACACAGCCGGGCCGGCCGAACGCAAGGCCCACCGGGTATACGCCACTCGCGTTGCGGCCGCCGAAAGACCGTGATCTCCGTTTGGGGCTGGTGACACGGTCGTTAACGGCACCCCAACACAGGACGGGCGAGCAAGTCGGCGGCCGGGTCGACGAGTTCGCCGGGGTGCCGCGCCGAGCCGTACCGGCGCGCGGACGGTCAACCGCCGCTTC
>NZ_BSEV01000051.1 GCF_027922005.1 Streptosporangium carneum
CAACCACCGACGCCCGCCAGGCCGGAGGCCTGAATCCGCCAGAGCTCAGCTGAGACGGCCGGCCGGACCACCCGCCCCCCTCCACGCGAACCAAGCCCAGCCCAGCAAACAAAACGAACCAGAAGAACGAAGCGAACCCAGCGAACCGATCCGCACCACGAACCAGCACCGCAACGCCGGACAACCCACAGCACACTCCAGTCACCGTCCGGCTTCCCGAAGGCGACCGGGGAAACGCGCTTCAGGAACTGGGAGTGGGAGTCGGCGTCGGGCTCGGCAGGCACTTGTCGTTGACCGCGGTGATCTCCACCGGGCGCTTGACGTCCCACAAGATCCCCGCACCGGGACGCTGCTCGACCACCCTCATGCACTGGGAGATGTCGACGTCGGCGCCGGTGCTCAGCGTCGCCTTGAAGCCCGCGTTCTTGAGGATCTCCCTGGCGGTCTCCGGTGACACGTCCCTGACGTACGGCACCTTCTTCTTCACCGGAGGCGTCGGCGTCGAGGAAGGCTTGTCGGTGGGGGACGGCTTGCCGTTCGGTTCGTCCGTTGGCGTGCCGGTCGGCTCCGTGGTCGGCTCGTCCGACGCCGTCGCCGTCGGGGTGGGGGTCCTGCTGGGCTTCGGAGGCTCGTCCTCGGTCCGTGTCGGCCGCGGGGCCTGGGTGGTGTGGGTGTCCTTGGTGGGCTTGACGGGGGGACGCGTGCTCGTCTTCGTGGGGGTGGACTTGTCAGGGCTGGAGGTCTGGACCGGCTTCGACATGTTGTCGCTCGACGCTCTGCTCGAGGCGGGCAACCCGTTGATCGCCAGCGCGACGAGACCTACGCACACCACGCCCGCCGCGGCGGACACGACCAGCGTCGCCCCTCTGCGCCGGGGCTTGCGTGAGGCACGACGACCGCGCCCCCTCGAGTCGACCTCGGTGGCCAGGCCAGGCGGCGGAGGCCCCGGCGGCTGCGTGGAGCCCTGCCAGCCCGTCTGCGCCTCGGGAGAGCCTTGCCACCCTGTCTGCGCCTCAGGAGAGCCCTGCCAGCCCGTCTGCGGGACCGGAGCGGCCTGCCACCCCGTCCGCGGCGGGGTGGAGCCCTGCCAGCCCGTCTCGGCGGCTCCGTCTCCCTGAGCGCCTCCCTGGGCGTGCGGGACGGGAGGCGGCGCGGCCGCCGGGCCGCTCTCGTGGCCGAGCGCCGCCTGCCTGGCGGCGGTGCTCATCGCGGTGCCGCTCGGGAAGCGCCGGGCGGGATCCTTGGACAGGGCCCGTTCGACGAGCGCGCGGACCGCCGGCGGGATGTGCACCGGCAGCGGCGGGGGCGCGTCACGGATGTGTTTGAGCGCGATCGTGACCGGGGTGTCGCCGTCGAACGGCCGCTGACCCGCCAGGCACTCGTAGGCGACCACGCCCAGCGCGTAGATGTCCACCGCGGGAGTGACGGGCGCGCCCTCCGCCTGCTCGGGCGCGCAGTAGGCCGCGGTGCCCAGGACCATGCCCGCGTCGGTGAGCCTGCTGGCCGCGTCGGACCTGGCGATGCCGAAGTCGGTGAGCACGAGCGTGCCGTCCGAGCGGACCAGGAGGTTTCCCGGCTTGATGTCCCTGTGAACGATGCCCTGGTCGTGCACGGCCTGCAGGGCGGAGGCCGCCTGGGCGATGAGCTCCATCGCCGCCGCGGGGGCGATGCTCCCCAACCGCCCGAGCAGCCGGTCCAGAGGCTCGCCGTCCACGAACTTCATCACCAGGTATGCCGTCGCCCCCGCGCCGGGCACCTCGTGAACCCCGTAGTCGTAGACGTCGACCACTCCGGGGTGGTTGATCGTCGCCATCGCCCTGGCCTCGCCCTGGAACCGCACCAGGAATCCCGGGTCGTCGGTGCGCCCTGGAAGCAACACCTTGACGGCGACGGTGCGGGCCAAGACGATGTCCTCACCGCGCCACACCTCGCCCATCCCACCGGCGCCGATGCGGGTATCCAGGCGATACCGCCCCGCCAGCGTCGTGCCTTGGGCCACCATGAATCCCCCGTAACCCTCTCCGCTCCCACCCCAGGGCTTTCCAACAAAGCGGATTTGTATCGCGACAACGTCACGGCGAAGTAACGAAACCCTGTGTGCCCGGACAGCTCGTTATAAGACGCGTGCCGTAGCATCGCACAGATCCCGCACCCTTTGACGTACTTATACAGATTGCACGTCTACGCGCCGGAGAGCAAAAAGCGACCGGAGTGACGCGAGAGCCATCTGTCCGACCAGGACCGTTCACTCCGCTCCGCCTCCTCGAAGCCCACCCGGGGCCACGCGAGGTAAAGGTGAATCTACGCAGCGGGCGCCGTCGCCCGACCATGAGACGAATTAGATCTACCCAACGGTGACGGGACCGAGATCAGCCGCTCAACGAGCCGTGCTCGGCGCAGCGCGCCGACCAGCCGCGGGGGGTCACCTGAACCACCATCCGGCGACGGCAGCTCGCGCAGTAACGGGGAGGCTCCATGACGCGGGCGGCGCCGCACGCCGCGTGGTCGCCCTCGACCGCCGGACGGCCGCAGTGGTCACAGTAGGAGGTCACGGAACCAGACCCTATGCTGACCGGCATGACGCTCGCTCCCGGTATGCGCGCCCGGATTCTCACCATGGTCGAAAGGGAGGACACCGCGGTGCGGGTCGGCAGCGGGGACGTCCCCGTGCTGGCCACTCCTCGGCTGCTGGCCCTCGTGGAACGGGCCACCGTCCAGGCCGTCGGCGACGACCTCGATCCCGGCCAGACCTCCGTGGGCACGAAGGTCGCCCTGGAACATCTCGCGGCCAGCCCGGTGGGCGCCCACGTCGAGATCACCGCCGAGCTCGTCGAGGTCGAGGGACGCCGCCTGCTGTTCGCCTTCACCGCCAGGGACCGTGAAACCGTCGTCGCGACAGGCACGGTCGAGCGCGTGGTCGTCGACCGCGAACGCTTCCTCGCCGGACTCGGCCGCTGACCCCGCAAGGCCCGGCCCTTCTCACCTGGCTCCGCCGCTGCCCCGTCAGGCCCGCCCGCGATCCGCGGAGGTCCCGGCCGAACAGCCGACAGACCGGACAGTCGACAAGTCGAACAGCTGACGGGCCGGACAGTCGACGAGTCGAACAGCTGACGGGCTGAACAGCCGATGGACCGCACGGCCCGTCGGCACGCCGTGACGCCCCCATCGGCACGGCACGCCGTCCGCCCCCGGTGACAGCGGCCGGGGCCGCCTTCCGGACGACGGCCTACTCGATGACGGCGATGAGGTCGCCCTCCTGGATGACGTCGCCCTCGGCGACCTTGATCTGGGCGACCACACCGTCGTCCTCGGCGATGACGGGGATCTCCATCTTCATGGACTCGAGGATGACCAGGGTGTCACCGTCCTCGACGGTGTCTCCCTCGGCGACGAGGACCTTCCAGACGTTGGCCACCATCTCAGCGTGTACTTCAGCCACCGGACACTCCTATCAATTACTTTGATCCAACTGTGCCAGACAGAGACGGTCAGGCCCTCATCCGGGAAACCAGCCCGGTGTCGTAGTTTCCGTCCACGAACTCGGGGTGTTCCAGCAGCTCGGCGCAGAACGGAAGGTTGTTCTTCGGTCCTTCGATCTTGAAACCGGCCACGGCCTCACGGGCGCGCTCCAGGGCCTCGGCCCGCGTCTGGCCGAACACGCACAGCTTGGCCATGAGCGGGTCGTAGAACGGCGTCACGGTGTTGCCCTCCGCGTAGCCGGAGTCCACCCTGACGCCGTCGCCGGACGGCTCCGCCCAGACGCCGATCGTGCCGGGGCCGGGGAAGAAACGCTTGGGGTCCTCGGCGTAGACCCGGAACTCGATCGCGTGCCCGCGTGGGGCGACGCTCAGCTCGACCGTCTCCCCCGCGGCGATCCGCAGCTGCAGCTCGACCAGGTCGACGCCGGTGACGAGCTCGGTCACCGGGTGCTCGACCTGGAGCCGGGTGTTCATCTCCAGGAACACGAAGTCCTGTTTGTCGGCGTCGACCAGGCACTCGACGGTTCCCGCCCCGAGGTAGCCGACCGCCTCGCCGGCCCGCACCGCGGCGGCCAGCATGCGCTCGCGCAGTTCCTGGGTGATGCCGGGGGACGGGGTCTCCTCGACGACCTTCTGGTGCCGCCGCTGTACCGAGCAGTCACGCTCGCCCAGGGCGACGACGGCGCCGTCGGCGAGGCCGAGGATCTGCACCTCGACGTGGCGGGCGCGCTCGATGTAGCGCTCCAGCAGGATGGCGGGCGTCCCACCGAAACGGGCGGCGGCCCTGGAGGCCTGCTCGAACGCCTTGGCCAGCCCCGCCTCGTCGTGGGCGACGCCCATGCCGATGCCGCCTCCGCCGCCTGCCGTCTTCACCATGACCGGATAACCGATCTCGGCCGCGGCCGACACGGCCTGCTCCAGGTCGGTGACCGGCGTGCGGGTGCCCGCGGCGACGGGCACACCCGCCTCCTCCATGAGGTTCCGGGCGTTGATCTTGTCGCCCATCCGCTCGATCGCCTCGGGGGACGGCCCGATCCAGACGAGCCCCGCGTCGATGACGGCCCTGGCGAAGGCGGCGTTCTCCGAGAAGAAGCCGTATCCGGGGTGGACCGCCTGGGCCCCGGAGTCGCGGGCGGCCCGCAGGACCCTGTCCACGTCGAGGTAGCTCTGCGCCGGGTTGGCCGGTCCGAGCAGGATCGCCTCGTCGGCTTCCCTGACGAACGGCAGGTCTGCGTCTGCTTCGGAATACACCGCGACGGCCCGCAGCCCCATGCGCTGGACCGTGCGGATGATTCGCCGTGCGATTTCGCCACGGTTGGCGACCAGAACGGACTCGAACACGTTGGTGGACCCCTTTCGACCGCTCCACCTTATGACCGGGCTCCCCGCGCGGCCGTTCGTCCGAGCCACCGATCACGGCAACCCGATCTGTAGGAAACCCACAAACCGTGCTTCCCCCGAAATCCCCCGGAGAACCGGTACTGCCTGGCCAGGGCAGCCGTACGGCGTGAGAGACACGCACGTCGGCGAACCCCGGCGCGCACGGCCGGTACGCACCGGCTCAGGCGGGCGCCTGACCGCCTTGCGCCCCGAAGATAGAGGAAGGCCCTAAGGCCGGTGTGACGGGGTGAGCCTGTCGACGACGCGGGTCATGGCCTCGACCACCTCCGGGTCGTACTCCTCGCCCGCCCCCAGGCGGAGCCGTTCGAGGGCGGCTCCCGCCCTGTCACGGTCGGTCGAGCCGCCGACCAGGTCGTCGTAGGCGTTGGCCGCCTTGATGACGCGGCTGGCCACGGGCGGGGTCGCCGAACAGGGATCGCACTGGCGACGGACGATCTCGGCGACGCGGTCGAGGACCCCGGTCTGCCGGATCACCTCCGCGCCCAGCTCGGCGATGCGCCTGGCCTGGTCGGGTTCGGTGAGCACCGTCGCGCCGCCGGGGATCGGGTCACGCAGCGAGAGCTGCCCGATGTCGTGCATGAGCGCGGCGTACTCCAGGTCGAGCAGCTCGGGTTCGGCCATCCCCAGCTCCCGCCCCGTCGCGACCGCCAGGCGGCTGACCCGGTGGGAGTGTCCCGGCTCGACGTAGCCGCCGACCTCGGTGACCCGGGAGAGCGCCCTGACCGTCTGGAGGTAGGTGGCCCTGATCCCGGCGTACTTGCGGAAGGCGACCTGGGTGACCAGCAGCGGTGCGGCGAAGACCAGCAGCGCCGCCATGCCCATGCTGTGCGAGGCGAGCGCGAGCAGGATGCCGGAGGCCGCGACCGCGGCCCACAGCGGGGCCGCCATGCGCAGCTCGTCCTGTACGGCGACGCCGAATGCCGAGCGCACCTGCTCGGCCCTGAGCACCGCGGCCAGCAGCACGTCGACCAGCACCATCATCAGGATGAGCAGGGCCATCACCCCGAGAGCCGGCCACCAGTCGCCCTCGGGCCCCTTGGCGAGACCGAACAGCGGCGCGGTGATCGGACGGTAGGCCAGGGCGAGCAGGGCTCCGGTGAACAGCCTCCGCGCCATGGCGTCCGGGCTCGGCGGGCGGCCGACCGCCAGGTGCGGAAGCGCGCCGGCGATCATGCCGACCGTCAGCACCGCGATGACCTGCAGCGCCGAGTGCCGCGCCGGGACGTTGCCCATGTCCAGCAGGAGCGTGTAGCCGAGCGCGGCGGCCGCGCCGATCGGCGCGACCTCCCGGTTGCCGGGCATCGTGAGCCTGGCCAGCTCGCCCGCCGCGATCAGCGTGCCGAAGCCGATGGCGACCTCGGGGTCGAGCAGTCCGGTGGCCGCCGTGTGCGCCACCCCTGCGACCGCCAGCAGTCCCGCCGCGCAGATCAGCAGGAGCTGGCCCGAGTCGAGCCGCCGGAACGCCCGGGTGGTGAGGGTGGTCGTGGTGGTGCTCACCGTTCAGGCACCACCTGGATGGGCATGGTCGGGTCGTCGTGGTCCTTCGCCGTGGTCTCCACGACGTCCTCCGGGGGCGCGACGACCTTGCGCGGCGGCTCCCAGCCGTCGCGGTCGACGGCTCTGATGAAGGCGACGACCATGTCCGGGTCGAACTGGGTGCCCGCCCCCTTGCGCAGCTCGGCCATGGCCACCTCGACCGGGCGGGCGCCACGGTAGGAGCGGTCGGAGGTCATCGAGTCGAAGGCGTCGGCGACCGCGATGATCCGGGCGAACTCCGGGATCTCCTCCCCCGCCAGCCCCATCGGATAGCCCTTCCCGTCCTGCCGCTCGTGATGGTGCATGATCCCGGCGAACGCCTCGTCCAGGAAGTCGATGCCCCGCACGATCTCCAGTCCTCGCATCGGGTGGAGCTGGATGGCGGCGTACTCCTCCTCGGTGAGCGGGCCGTCCTTCTGCAGCACCTTGGTGGGCACGCCCAGTTTGCCGACGTCGTGCAGCATCCCGGCGTAGCGGATCGCCCGCAGGCGTTCCGAGCCCATGCCGATCTCCTGGGCGATCATGCCGGAGGCCAGGGAGACGCGGGTGCAGTGGCCACGGGTGTAGTAGTCCTTGGTCTCGACCGCCTGGCAGAGCGCGGCGATCGTGGCGTCGTAGGAGCGCTGCTGCGCGAGGTACTGGCCGAAGGCCCAGCGCGCGACGAACAGCGGCAGCAGCACGAGCACCGCGGAGATCGAGTTGACCGTCGCCCACAGCCCCGCGATCAGCAGTCCGAAGGTGGCGTATCCGAGGTAGGAGACCAGGAACTGGGCCAGTCCCCGCAGCGGCACCTGGTCCGCCTGACCCGTGACGACCAGGACGATCGCGATCAGGATGAAGTTGAGGGGCACGAAGACGGCCGCCGCTCCCGCGAACGGCACGATCAGGGCGTCGAAGCCGGCGATGTCCGGCAGCCTGGCCCTGCCCCCCAGCCATTCGTACGCCCAGCCGGCCGCGTAACCGCAGATGGCGAACTGGGCGCCGTTGAACAGCCGCTTCACCAGCGGCAGACCCGGGCGCACGCTGAGCACGGCCGTCATGCCGACCAGTGCGGCGCCCTCCGGCCCCACGAGCACCACGGCGGCGAGCGCGGCGGAGAAACTGACCGAGACCGCCGCCTGCTTGACGTTGAGCAGCGTCGGCACCGACTCGCACACCAGGAACAGCAGGGCCAGCACCAACAGGTTCGACCAGTCGAGCCACTCCAGACGACCGCTTCCCGCCACGCTGTACACGAGCAGCGCGCACGCCGCTCCGATCACAGCGACCAGATAGACCTTGGCAAACCATGGCAGTCCACGCAAAGCGGCCACCCTTGGGTCCTACGCGCGCGTGCTCAGGTCCAGGAAATCCCTAAATGGGCGGGACTGACCGTTTCCTTCAACATGCGCTGCCTCCATGTCGATTTCCCCACTCAGGCTACAGAAGCAGGCCAGACCCCGAACGGCAGACGTGGAATCGCAAGCAAAGCGTAACCAATCCATCACCCCAAGCCATCGCAGGCCAGGGGTGACGGGGACGGTCACAGCGCGGCGAGTCTGGCCCTCGCCCAGTCGGCGGTGATCTTCAGGCCGGCCGCCAGCTCCGTCCTGGGCCGCCAGCCGAGCCCCTCCAGCGCGGGGGCCGGGTCGACGGCCATCGCCGGGAGGTCTCCCAGACGGGCCGGCGCGGTCTCCGGCTCGTCGGCGGCGCCCGTGGCCTCGGCCACCAGAGTGTGCAGCGCGCGGTCGGTCGTCTCGACCCCGGTGCCCAGGTTGAACCTGCGGCCGTTGCCCACGTCCCCGCAGGCGCGTGCGAACCCGTCGACCACGTCCTCGACGAAGATGTAGTCACGGGTCTGGGCGCCGTCGCCGTACAGCACCGTGGGGGTGCCGTTGAGCAGGGCGTCGGTGAAGATGGCGACCACCCCGGCCTCGCCGTCCGGCGACTGGCGCGGCCCGTAGACGTTGGAGAGCACCAGCGTGGTGTAGTCGATGTCGTACAGCGCCTTGAAGGTGGCCAGGTAGGTCTCCGCGCTGAGCTTGGAGGCGGCATACGGCGAGCGCGGGTCGGTCGCCGCGTCCCCGGGCACCGGGATGACCTCGGGCCTGCCGTACACCGCGACCGAGGAGGCGAAGACGACCTTGCGCGTCCCGCCGTGGTGGGCGGCGGTCAGCACCGACGCGGTGCCCTCCACGTTGAGCCTGGCGTCGTGGACGGGGTCGGCCACGCTCTTGCGCACGCTGATCTGCGCGGCGAGATGGCAGATCACCTCGGGCCTGACCTCGGCGACCAGGCCGATCAGGGCCGGGTCGCGGACGTCCATCTCGTGCAGGGAGAAACGGGAGCTGTCGGCGGCCGAGGCGAGGTTGGCCCGGTCACCGCCGGACAGGTCGTCGACGACGGTGACCTCGTGACCGTCGGCCAGCAGCCGGTCCACCAGGTTGGATCCGATGAATCCCGCTCCACCGGTGACGAGTATCCGCATGCCGACCCCTCAGGTTCTCGTGTGGCCAAAGCCGTACGAGAGATCCTAGGAGGTCAGCCGGTCAGCTCGGAGCGGACCTGGTCGATCCGGTTGAGCACTTTGGCGCGCAGGTCCTCCGAGGCCTTGTCGCAGCCGCAGTGCTTGGCGATCAGCTGTTTGACGACCTGCTCGAGGCCGTACTCCTCCAGGCAGGGGCCGCACTCGTCGAGGTGCTCGCGGATGTCGACACAGTTGCCCTCGTCCAGCTCGCCGTCCAGATAGGTGTAGACCTTCTCCAGGACGTCGCGACAGTCGGTCGCGTGGGGCTTGCCGCAGCTCATGCGATCACCTCGCCCGGGAACTCGCCGTGTCCGTCGCCGCGCTCGCTCACTTCGCACCCTCCGCCGGAACCAGACCACGCTCACGGGCGTAGTCTTCGAGCTGCGTCCGCAACTGACGGCGGCCACGGTGGAGCCTGGACATCACGGTCCCGATGGGAGTGCCCATGATGTCGGCGATCTCCTTGTAGGGGAAGCCCTCGACGTCGGCGAGGTAGACCGCGATGCGGAACTCCTCGGGAAGGGCGGCCAACGCCTGCTTGACGTCACTGTCGGGAAGATGCTCGAGCGCCTCGATCTCCGCCGACTTCAGACCGCCGGAGGTGTGCGACTCGGCCCTGGCGAGCTGCCAGTCCTCGATCTCCTCCGCGCCCGACTGCTTGGGCTCCCGCTGCTTCTTGCGGTAGCTGTTGATGAAGGTGTTGGTCAGGATGCGGTACAGCCAGGCCTTGAGGTTCGTGCCTTCCTGGAACTGGTGGAAGGAGGCGAAGGCCTTGGCGAAGGTCTCCTGGAGGAGGTCCTCGGCATCCGCAGGGTTCCGGGTCATCCGAAGTGCCGCGGAGTAAAGCTGGTCGAGATAGGGCATGACATCCCTCTCGAACCGCATGCTCCGCTGCTCCAGAGTCTCCTCGTCTGTCGCAGGGACCGGACCCACCCCCTTAGGATCGCCGGAGTCCTGCTGACGCGGGACCCCGTACTGAGCGGAGGATACCCGCTCATCAGGGAATGACCGATCACCGGGGCGGATGACGGGTTCGATCAAGGCGAGCATTGGCTGGCCAACCTCCCGAAAGGATCTGCGTTGTCCGCTGCAACACACCCGCCCGGCCATCTGTTCCCACAAGATAGAAGGTGACGAACGACCCGGTGCGGGGAAAAACATACGTACCGGTAGGTACTGGAGACCACCGCAAACCAGACGCCAGGAGCCGCTTGTGCTGCCCATCCCGGCCGAAGAGCTGAACGGCTCAGGAACGCTCGGGCCGTACTGGACCTTTTACCGCGCGGTCGCCGCCGAGCAGCTGAGCCGTTGGCTGCCGGAGAGCCCCTCGAACATCCTCGACCTGTCGGGCGGCAGGGGCCGATGGTCGGCCCAGGCGGCGAGGGCCGGTCACCGGGTGCTGGAGGTGGTCGACTTCCGCAGGGCCGTCGACGGCCAGGGGCTGCTGCACGACGCGTCCAAGGTCCGCCAGGTCCGCGCCGACGACCTGCGCTTCCTGCCCGACCAGAGCATGGACGCCGTGCTCGCGGAGGAACGCGCGATGTCGGTCGAGCTCATGGCCGAGTCCGCGATGGACGACGTCGCCAGAGTGCTGCGCCCCGGCGGGCGCGCGCTGGTCTGCGTCGACTCCCTCGTGCTCGGGATGGCGATCCTCGCCGAGCAGAACTACTGGGCCCACCTGCGCCAGACGGACGAGGTCATGCTCGTCCCCTGGCCCGACGGGAGCATCACCAGGTGCTTCAGCAGCGGCCAGCTCCGCGAGCTGCTCACCGAGGCGGGCCTGGAGGTCGAGTGGATACGGCCCCGCACGGTGCTGTCCCCCTCCACGGTCGACCATGTGCTCGCCTCCGACTCCAGAGCGCTCACCTGGCTGGTCAACACCGAGCTCGAGGCCCACCCCGACGACGACGACACCGTGGGCATCCACCTGGTCGCCAGCGCCAGAAGACCCTGCTGATTTGCGACGCCTGGCGGCGTCGCGGGGCTTGGGCGCTTTCGGGTCGGTGTCTTCCCTCGTCACTCCGTCGCTTCGCTCCTGCTGCCTCACTGCGACGCTGCGCGTCGCGGGCTTGGGCGCTTCCGGGTCGGTGTCTTCCCTCGTCACTCCGTCGCTGCGCTCCCGCGTTCCTCAGTCCAGACACCGACGCGCCCAAGCCAGGCCTCAGTTCAGACACCGACGCGCCCAAGCCGAAACCCAGTCAGCGTCTGCGTTCGCGTCTTGCCTGGCACTGCACGCAGCGGGCGGCCTCGGGACGCGCCTCGAGTCTGCCCTCCGGCACGGACATGCCGCAGTCGGCGCAACGGCCGTAGACCCCCTCGTCCAGCCGTGTGAGCGCCGCGACGACCGCGCGGCGCTGCGCGGTGGCCGCCTCCAGCATGGCCTGGTTGCGGTCGGTGTCGGTCAGGACCGATCCCGCGTCCGCCGGGGAGCGGTCCCATCCGGTCAGCGGATCCCCCCGCAGGACCCGGATGGATCGGTCAAGCTCGGCGAGCATGCTCTCCAGGCGCATGCGCGCGGTCGCGGCGTCCACGAATCCGCACCTCCGCAGGGTGGGGCGGCCTGTGAGGGGATTCCCCGGCTTCTCCTGGCAGGCGGCAAGGCGATGGGATCTCTGCGCGATTACCTCACCGAGGTATCGCTTTCTCAGCGGATGCCCGCTCGCTGCGGTTTCTACACCGTTTACGGAGAGTTTTCAGAACAACGCTTGACTCTCGAGCTCGTCCTCGGGCAGCGGCTCCATGAGCTCGGGGCCGTTGTTGCGCACCGAGTTCACCGCGCTGGAGACCGGGTAGGCCTTCAGCCCCAGGGAGGCCGCCGGGACCAGGAACTCCCGCGCGTCCGGCGTCCCGGGATCGAGCCAGTCGGCCCAGCGGTCCCGCTCGATCAGCATCGGCATCCGGTCGTGGATGGCGCCCAGTTCGTCCTCGGCGGTGGTGGTGATGACGGCGCAGGTCGTCAGCCAGGCGAGCGGGTCGTCCTCGGCCCTGCCCCGGTCGCGCCAGAACTCGTAGATCCCCGCCATGGCCATGACCCCGCCGTCCTCCGGCTGGATGAAGTAGGGCTGCTTCTTCGGTTTCTTGGCGGTTCCCCCGTCCTTGAGCACCGCCCACTCGTAGTAGCCGTCGGCGGGCAACAGGCAGCGCCGCTCGGCGAACGCCTTGCGGAACGACGGCTTCTCCGCGACCGTCTCCACCCGGGCGTTGATCATCTTCGAGCCGATGGACGGCTCCTTCGCCCAGGCGGGGACCAGGCCCCACCGCACGACCCTGAGCTGCCGCACGGCCCTGCTGTCCGGGTTCGTCCTGGGCACACGGCTGAGCACCGCGTAGACCGGTTTGGTCGGCGCGACGTTGTAGTCGGCCCCGAGGTCGTCGTCGGCCGCTCCGTCCAGCTCGACCTCGAACTCCTCGAGCAGCTCCTGCTTGGGTCGCGTGGACGCGTATCTCCCGCACATATCCACCACCTTGCCACGCCTTCGGGGGCCTCGGCCCCTCGTCCCGGTAGGCTTTTGACCATGTCCGCTCCGCTGTGGCCCGCACCGACCGCGTCCGCCCCCGTCCACGCGACCGTCTCCCTTCCGGGGTCGAAGTCCGTGACCAACCGCGCGCTGCTGCTCGCCGCGCTGGCCGACGGCCCGGGCGTCGTACGGCTGGCCCTGCGCAGCCGCGACTCCGACCTCATGGCGGACGCGCTGCGCGCGCTCGGCGCCACGATGACCTCCTCGAACGAGAGCCCCTCCGGCTCCGACTGGGCCGTCACCCCCGGGCCCGTGGTCGGCGGGGCGCGGATCGACGTGGGGCTGGCGGGCACGGTGATGCGGTTCGTGCCGCCGATGGCGGCGCTGGCGGACGGCGTGGTGTCCTTCGACGGCGACCCGCACGCGCGCAAGCGCCCCATGGGGACGATCCTGGCCGCGCTGCGCGCCCTCGGCGCCGAGGTGCGGGGCGACGCGCTGCCGTTCACCGTCAGGGGGCCGCTGTCCGGCGGCGAGGTCACGCTCGACGCCTCCGGCTCCTCCCAGTTCCTCTCCGGCCTGCTGCTCACCGCCGCGCGCTTCGACAAGGGCGTGACCGTACGGCACGCGGGTCCGCCGATCCCGTCGCAGCCGCACATCCTGATGACCGTCGCGATGCTCCGCGAGTTCGGCGTCCAGGTCGACGACTCCGAGCCCGACGTCTGGCGGGTCGAGCCCGGGCCGATCCGCGCCAGGGAGTTCACCGTCGAGCCCGACCTGTCGAACGCGGCGCCGTTCCTGTCGGCCGCGATGGTCACGGGGGGATCGGTCACCGTTCCCGGCTGGCCCGCGGAGACGACCCAGCCCGGCGACCAGCTCAGGCAGCTGCTGACGGACATGGGCGCCTCGGTCGAGCGCACGCCCGACGGGCTCAGGGTCACCGGCACGGGACGCGTGAGCGGCATCGAGGCGGACCTGCGCGACGTCGCCGAGCTGACCCCGACGATCGCCGCCCTGGCCGCCCTGGCCGACTCCCCCAGCCGCATCAGCGGCGTCGCCCACATCCGCGGGCACGAGACCGACCGCCTCGCCGCCCTGGTCGCCGAGATCAACGGTCTCGGCGGCGACGCGAACGAGACCGACGACGGCCTGGAGATCAGGCCGCGTCCGCTCAGGGGCGGGGTCTTCCACTCCTACGCCGACCACAGGATGGCGACCGCGGGCGCGGTGATCGGCCTGGCCGTGCCCGGCGTCGAGGTGGAGGACATCGCCACCACGGGTAAGACCCTTCCCGAGTTCGCCTCCATGTGGGCGGACATGCTGCGGGGCGCCCGGTGAGACGTTCGGCGCGGGCGGCGGGGCACCCGACGGCGGATGTGCCGGGACACGGGACGGGACGCAGGGCGGGGAGCGGGTCCGCGCGTCCGGTGAGGTGTCGCGGGCCGCTTAGCCTGGGAGATGCCCGATAGCGGCAGCCGCCCGTCAGGGGCGTTGGAACGAGGGCAGATCGAGGCGGAGAAGCTGAGAAAGCGGGAATACGACGAGGACGACGTCAGGGTCCGGCCGGGAAAGGGTTCCCGTCCCCGGACGAGGATCCGTCCTGCGCACGAGGACGCGGTGGAGGGGTTCGTGGTCGCGGTCGACCGGGGGCGCTACACGTGCCTGGTCGAGTCGGCCGGCGAGAAGGGCCGCCGCCGTAAGAAGGACAGGGCGGACGGCGCCGCCATGAACGGCCGGATCGTGGTCGCCATGAAGGCCAGGGAGCTCGGCCGCAAGGGAATAGTGGTCGGCGACCGGGTGGCGCTGGTCGGCGACGTCTCGGGCACCTCGGACACCCTGGCGAGGGTCGTCCGGGTCGAGCCCCGCACCTCGATGCTCCGCCGCTCGGCGGACGACACCGACAACACCGACGGCATCGAGCGTCCCGTGGTCGCCAACGCCGACCAGCTCGTGATCGTGACGGCTCTGGCCGATCCGCAGCCCCGGCCCCGCATGATCGACCGGATGCTGGTCGCGGCCTTCGACGCCGACATCGAGCCCATGCTCTGCCTCACCAAGTCCGACCTGGCCCCGCCCGACGAGCTGGTCTCCCTTTACGCCCCCCTCGGCGTGCCGTACGTGGTGCTCCAGAAGGGCGGCACGCTCGAAAGCGTCAGGGAGCGCCTGGCAGGCCGGACCAGCGTGCTCGTCGGCCACTCGGGCGTGGGCAAGTCGACCCTGGTCAACGCCCTGGTCCCGGACGCCAACCGGGCCGTCTCCCACGTCAACGCGGTGACCGGCAGGGGCCGCCACACCTCGACCTCCGCCGTCGCCCTGGAGCTCCCCGACGGAGGGTGGATCATCGACACGCCGGGCGTGCGCAGTTTCGGGCTGGCGCACATCTCGGTCGAGACCGTCCTGGCGGGCTTCCCCGACCTCGTCGAGGGCACGGTCGAGTGCCCCAAGGGCTGCAACCACCTCGGCGAGGAGTGCGCCCTGGACGCCTGGGTCGCGGCAGGCCACGCGGACCCGACCAGGCTCGTCTCCCTGCGCCGCCTGCTCGCCAGCCGTGAGGGCGCCCCCGACGACGACTGACCGCTCCCGGCCCGGTCCCGGTGTCAGCGGTTGGGACGCAGGGTCCAGGCGACGGTCATCTCGGAGACCGGGACGCCGTCCGCGGTCCTGATCTCGACGGAGACCTCGAACTCCGGGCGTTCACCCGCGTCCAGCTTGGCCACGACCTCCTCGCGGGAGGCCTGGAGGCGCGCCTCCGCGACGACCTCGCCCATCGCCAGCCTCACGTAGCGGATCGCGGCGCTCACGGCCAGCGGGGTGGCCCGCGTCAGCTGGTCGCCGAAGGCGGAGAGCATCGCGGCGCCCGAGGCGGACTCGGCGAGGGTGAACAGCGCCCCCGCGTGCGGACCGCCCACGTGGTTGTGCAGATCGGGACGGTCGCGCATGCGGGCGACCGCGAGCCCGTGCTCGACCTTGTCGAAGGCGATGTCCAGCGTCCGCGTGAACGGGACGCTCTGCAACATGAAGGCGCCGGCGTCAAACGTCATGACCGAATGCTACTCGCCGGTAACCACAAAGCCAACGGATGTTTCATGCGCTATCCGATCGACCGGTACGACACGACACAATCCTCGGCCTGCTCCCCCATCTCCTACAACCGGCCGGCGACGCGATAGCGTTGCCCATCGTGACGGGTTACAACGACGACCTGCGCCTCGCGCACGTCATGGCCGACGCCGCCGACGACCTGACCATGCGCCGCTTCAAGGCCGTGGACCTGCGGGTCGAGACCAAGCCTGACCTCACCCCGGTGAGCGACGCCGACCAGGCGGTCGAGGAGGCCATCCGGAACACCCTGAGCCGCGCCCGCCCGCGCGACGCGGTGATCGGCGAGGAGTTCGGCGAGACCGGCCACGGCGCCCGCTCCTGGATCGTCGACCCGATCGACGGCACCAAGAACTACGTGCGCGGCGTCCCCGTCTGGGCCACGCTCATCGCGCTGATGGACCAGGGAAGGGTCGTCGTCGGCCTGGTCTCCGCCCCCGCGCTCGGCCGCCGCTGGTGGGCCGCCCGCGACAGCGGCGCGTGGACGGGCAAGAGCCTCACCAAGGCCACCCGCTGCCAGGTCTCCTCCGTCACCCGCCTGGAGGACGCGTCCTTCTCCTACTCCAGCTTCGGCGGCTGGGAGGAGGCGGGCAAGCTCGACGAGTTCCTCGACCTGAACAGGTCCGTCTGGCGCAGCCGCGCCTACGGGGACTTCTGGTCGCACATGCTGGTCGCCGAAGGCGCCGTCGACCTGTCCGCGGAGCCGGAGCTGTCCCCCTGGGACATCGCGGCGCTGACGGTGATCGTCGAGGAGGCCGGCGGCATCTGGACCGATCTGTCGGGGGTCCCCGGACTCGACGGCGGCAGCCTGGTGTGCACCAACGGCGCCCTGCACGGCGAGGTCCTCAAGCGCCTCGGCGGCGGCCCGCTCACGCTCCCCGTGTAGAACGCCGCCCTCCCGCCCAGGACGGCTCTCCCGCACAGGACGGTCTTCCCGCGCGGGGCGCGGCTCCCTCACGGTCTCCTCCCGGGTACGGCGCGCGCTCCGTGACCCGCGCCGGGCCCGGGCGTCCTCGCGGGCGGTTGACCGACCGTTCACAATCCGCCAGGAAACGTTCAAAACCCCCACACCATCCGAAGCCGCCCCGGCTGCCGAACACCCCGGACCGACCGCGGTTTCCCGTGCCTCCCCATGGACTCCCCCTCGGGACTCCCACCCGCAGCGCCGGGACCAGGCCGGAGTCTCAAGCCTCACCCAACGGATCGCCACGACAGCGACCGGATGCATTCATTTTGCGTTCATCTTTCTACCGACTTTGAGTCACCTTGCCTCCTTACTCTCCTGAACGTTGAAGGACTTAGTGGGAGGAACCCAACCGTGAAGTATGCAGGCCGGCTCGCCGCGGTCACCCTTGTTGGCGCGCTCTCGCTCGCTGCGTGCGGCACCGATAACAACGGCGGCACCGCCACCTCCAGCAGCGCCCCGGACACCGGCGCCGCCTCGGCCGGGAACGCCGGACTCAGCGGCACGATCAACGCCGCCGGCTCCTCGGCGCAGGGGAACGCCATCGACGAGTGGAAGAAGAACTTCCAGCAGGCGAACCCGGGGGTCAGCCTCAACTACCAGGGCAGCGGCTCCGGCGCGGGCGTCCAGGCCTTCATCCAGGGCACGATCGCGTTCGCGGGCTCCGACTCGGCTCTCAAGGACGACAAGGGCGAGCCCGCCCAGGCCGACGCCCGCTGCAAGACCGGCAAGGCCATCAACCTGCCGATGGTGACCGGCCCGGTGGCCGTGGTCTACAACGTCCCCGGCGTCGACAGCCTGCAGCTGTCGCCCAAGACCATCGGCGGCATCTTCAACAGCAAGATCACCAAGTGGGACGACGCGGCCATCAAGGCCGACAACCCCGACGCCAAGCTCCCCTCGACCCCGATCCAGGCGTTCCACCGCTCGGACGAGTCGGGCACCAGCGACAACTTCACCAAGTTCCTGTCCAAGACCGCCGAGTGGCCGTACGAGCCCGCCAAGGCGTGGCCCGCCGAGGCCAAGGGCCAGGGCGCCAAGGGTTCGGACGGCATCGCGCAGGCCGTCAAGAGCACCGCCGGCGCGATCAGCTACGTGGAGCTCTCCTACGCCGAGAACTCCAGCCTGGCCAAGGCCAAGGTCGCCAACGGCTCCGGCGAGTTCGTCGAGCTGACCCCGGAGAGCGCCGCCAAGACGGTCGAGGCCGCCGAGGTCGTCGGTCAGGGCAACGACCTCAAGCTGAGCATCGACTACGCCACCAAGGCCGCGGGCGCCTACCCGATCGTCCTGGTGACCTACGAGATCACCTGCGAGAAGGGCCTGTCCCCCGAGGAGGCCAAGCTGGTGAAGGCCTTCCTGGGCTACACCGCCAGTGACGACGGTCAGAAGGCTCTGACCTCCCTGGGCTACGCGCCGCTGCCGACGACGCTGCTCACCAAGGTCCGGGCCGCCGTCGAGGCGATCTCCTAAATCCGATGGCGACTCCACTTCGTACTCGCGACGGCGGGTCGGCTCTTGGCCGGTCCGCCTCGCGGCGCAGCCGAGGTGAGGTTCCCTTCCGCTACGCCTCGACGGGCGCCGGAATCCTCCTGCTGGCGATCATGGCGGCCATCGCCGTCTTCCTCGTCGTCGAGGCGGTTCCGGCCCTGCAGGCCAACAAGGGGAGCTTCTTCACCACCCTGACGTGGGAGCCGAACGGCACCCAGTCCTTCGGCATCGCGGCCCTGGCGTTCGGCACCCTGGTCAGCGCGGTCCTCGCCCTGGTCATGGCGGTGCCGGTGGCCGTCGGCGTGGCGCTGTTCATCTCCCACTACGCCCCCCGCCGCATGGCCGGAGTCCTGGGATACGTGATCGACCTGCTGGCCGCCGTGCCCAGCGTCGTCTACGGCCTGTGGGGCATCGTCTTCCTCGTCCCGTTCATGCAGGGCCCCTCGGAGTTCCTCAACACCTACCTCGGGTTCATCCCGCTGTTCGGCGGAGACGTCGTCGCGGGCCGGTCGATGCTCACGGCGTCGGTCGTGCTGGCGGTGATGATCCTGCCGATCATCGCGGCGATCTCCCGGGAGGTGTTCCTCCAGGTCCCGAGGATGCACGAGGAGGCCGCCCTGGCCCTCGGCGCGACCCGCTGGGAGGTCATCAGGACCGCGGTGCTGCCGTTCGGGCGTCCCGGCGTCATCAGCGCCTCCATGCTCGGTCTCGGCCGCGCCATGGGCGAGACCATCGCCGTGGCGCTCATCTTCCCCGCGACGTTCGGCATCAGCCTGGAGATCCTCACCCCGCAGGGCAACAGCATCGCCGCCAACATCGCCAACGGCTTCGGCGAGGCCACCCCGATCGGGCGCGGCGCGCTGATCGCCTCCGGTCTGGTGCTGTTCATCATCACGTTGCTCGTGAACACGGCGGCCCGGATGATCGTCGCCCGTCGCAAGGAGTTCTCGGGAGCCGCCGCATGACCGCGATCCAGCACCCCAGGGTCCAGCGTCCCGGGATCCGGCGCATCTCCGCGGGCAGACGGTTCAAGGACCGGTTCGTCCAGGCGCTCGTCTACCTGTCGTTCGCCATCGCCGTGGTGCCGCTGGTGGCCGTCCTGTGGATGGTCATCTCGAACGGTCTGGCCCGTTTCGACATGGAGTTCCTGACCCACTCCATGCGCAACATCGGCGCCAGAGAGATCGGCGGCGGCGCCTACCACGCCATCCTCGGCACGCTGGAGCAGGTCCTGCTGGCCTCGCTCATCTCGATCCCCGTCGGCCTGCTCACCGCGATCTACCTCGTGGAGTACGGCAGAGGCGGACGGCTGAGCCGGGCGATCAGCTTCTTCGTCGACGTCATGACCGGCATTCCCTCGGTGGTCTCGGGCCTGTTCATCCTGGCCTTCTGGATCCTCGCCCTGGGCATGCCGTTCTCCGGTTTCGCGGGCGCCCTCGCCCTGTCGATCCTGATGATGCCGACGGTGGTCCGCTCGGCCGAGGAGATGCTCCTGCTCGTCCCCAACGACCTGCGCGAGGCCTCGTACGCGCTGGGAGTGCCCAAGTGGCGGACGATCGTCAAGGTCGTCCTGCCGACCGCCTTCACCGGCATCGTGACCGGCGTCATGCTGGCGATCGCCCGCGTCACCGGAGAGACCGCTCCCCTGCTGCTCACCGTCTTCTTCACCGACTCCATCAACAGCGACCCCCTCAACGGACCGCAGATGGGGTTGCCGCTCTATGTGTTCGATCAGGCGGGCCGTCCCACGGACGCCGCCATCGACCGCGCGTGGGCCGGAGCGCTCACGCTCATTCTGATCGTCATGCTGCTCAACCTGGTGGCGCGCCTCATCGGCTGGTGGCGATCGCCCTCTCGGGGTCGATAGGAAGGAATGTCGAAAATGAGCCAGCAGATCCAGGTCTCGGGCCTCGACGCGTACTACGGAAAGCACAAGGCGATCGAGGACATCTCGATGACGATCGACCCCCAGTCGATCACCGCCTTCATCGGCCCCTCGGGATGCGGCAAGTCGACCTTCCTGCGGACCCTCAACCGCATGCACGAGGTCATCCCCGGCGCGCGCGTCGAGGGCAAGGTCCTGCTCGACGGGGAGGACCTGTACGCCGCCGACGTCGAACCCGTGTCGGTGCGCCGCATGATCGGCATGGTCTTCCAGCGCCCCAACCCGTTCCCCACGATGTCGATCTACGAGAACGTGGCGGCCGGGCTCCGGCTCAACGGCAGGTACGCCAAGTCCGAGGTCGACGGCATCGTCGAGGACTCGCTGAAGGGCTCCAACCTCTGGAACGAGGTCAAGGACCGCCTGAACAAGCCGGGAGCGGGCCTGTCCGGCGGACAGCAGCAGCGTCTCTGCATCGCCAGGGCCATCGCGGTCAAGCCCGAGGTCCTGCTGATGGACGAGCCCTGCTCCGCCCTCGACCCGATCTCCACCCTGGCGATCGAGGACCTGATGGCCGAGCTGAAGAGCAAGTTCACGATCATCATCGTGACGCACAACATGCAGCAGGCCGCCCGGGTGAGCGACCGCACCGCCTTCTTCAACCTCGCGGGCCAGGGACAGCCGGGCCGCGTCATCGAGATGGACGACACGTCTCGGATCTTCACCAACCCCGCCCAGAAAGCGACCGAGGACTACATCACCGGCCGCTTCGGATAAATCAACTGCATAAGGAGGACCCGGGTGATCCAGCCGCAGACGGCACCCGAGGTGAACGGGGACACCCGGACAGCGCCCCTGCTGCTGGTGGCCGATCCGGAATCGGCTTTGGTCCAGGGTCTGGCCAACGCCCTCGAACGGGAGGGGGTCGAGGTCATGGGCGTGACCGACGGCGCCCAGGCCCTGTTGCAGGCCGGAGCTCTCCAGCCCGACGTGGTGCTCGTCAGCGCCTCCCTGCCGATCATCGGCGCGGTGGAGTTCATCCGCGCCGTACGGCTGTCGCGGGCGGTGCCCGTCCTGCTGGGCGTGGGTGACAACCACGCCGAGCAAGCCGTCCAAGCACTCGCGGCCGGAGCCACAGCCTGTGTGGCCCGGCCGTACCGGGTGCCCGAACTCCTGCCTCTGGTACAGGCCGCCTTCTCCGGGGAGTCTGGCATGCGCCGTACGCTCGTGGTCGGCAACGTGGAACTCGACGTCAACGCCTACCAGGTCAAAGTCAGCGGCCGAACCGTTCACCTGCCCCTGCGGGAGTTCGAGCTGCTGCACTACCTGATGCGCAACGCGCATCGCACGGTGACCCGTGAGCAGATCATGCGTCACGTCTGGAACTCGACCGACACCACGTCGACCAACACGATCGCGGTGCACGTCAAACGGCTGCGCGCCCGCCTCGGCGACAACGACGATCAGCTGATCCAGACCGTGCGGGGCGTCGGCTACCGGCTGGTCGACAAGACCGTCTGATCCTCGACGCCGGCCACCGGTCGATCCTGATCCTCACCGGCCGCGCATCCTCGCTCGCCGCGGAAGGCCGCCAGGATGCGCCTGGCCGTGCCCTCGACCTCGGCGACGCCCACGTCCATGCTCAGGCTGTCCTCGGTGAGGACAGCCACGGCGTAGTCGTGTCCGGCCTCCCGGATCAGGCCCGCGCTGACGACGACCCAGCGCCCGTTGGCCACGTGGTGCAGCCAGCCGTTCTTCAGTGAGACCCGGGAGCCCTCGCACGCCGCCGCGCTGATCCCCCAGCTCTGCTCGGGAGACACCCGAGCCATCAGGTGGAGCACCCGCTCCCGCTCGTCCTCGGCCAGCGGGCTGCCACCCCTGACCAGCGCCCTGATGAGCCTGATCTGGTCCGCCGCGCTGGTCTGCGTGATGCCCCAGCAGTAGAGGTCCACGCACCGCCCCGGCGGCGCGTAGGTGTTCCTGAGCCCGAACCTCCGGTTCGCCCGCGCCAGGCCCGACTCCAGGCCGATGCGCTCGTAGAGGCGGTCGGCCGCCGCGTTGTCGCTGAAGCGGATCATCATCCTGGCGTCGGCCCTGTCCTGCTCGTCCAGCTTCCGCCAGGGCGTCCTGAGCAACAGCGCCATCAGAATGTTGACCTTCGAGGTGCTGGCCGTCGGCAACCGCAGGTCACGACGGTAGGTGTAGACCCTTCCCGTCGAGAGATCGCGCACCCCCGCGGTGACACGGCCGCCATGACGCGCGAGGAACCTGTCGAGGGCGCGGGTGAGCTTCGAGGCCGCGACCTTCGGCGGCGCCTCGGGGCTCGCCGTCTCCTGGGCCGCCGCGGAATCCGCGGGCCACGTGGCGGAGGTCGGCGGAGAGGTGCCCGCCGGGATGAACGGCGAGAGCGTGGAACGGGGAACGGCAACCGTCACAACGCCCCCGGACGCGCATCCGCATGCCAGCCCGACCCCCAGTACGGCTGCCGCCGTGACAGCCCGACGCACCGATCTCACCATCGAAACCCGCCCCGCCCTTTCCGCTACGTCCACGAGCGAGATCTATCCCATCGGGACGAGAGGGAAGGGCGGCGAGAGGAAACCCAGTCCGAACAGGGGCCAAGTCCTTGTCCTCGAACACCGCCCCGGAACCGGCTCTCCGGCGCGCCGCTCCCGGCGGAGAGCGCTCCCCCGGCGGAGACCGGTCCGCCGGGGGCATCGGTCCGTCAGCGCGCGTCGGCGGCCAGCCTGGCGATGGACTCGTCGTCGCACGTCTCCCAGAACTCCCCGACCACGTCCTCGAGGTGCTCCAGCGACTCCGCCCTGAAGAGGACGTCCTGGTACTTCGTGATGTCGTAGTGGGTCGTCCCCATGCGGGCGATGTCCAACGGCCGGATGTCCATTCCGCGGAACTCCTCGATCTCCCCGTAGGAGGACAGGATGCCCGCGCCGTAGGCCCGTAGTTCGCCCTGGTCCGCCATCACGCCGAACTCCAGGGTGAACCAGAAGACCTTCGAGACGAACTCCAGCGCGGCGTCGCTCTCAACCCGGCGCGCCGCGCCGCCTGCCAGACGGTAGAGCCGCGAGTACCTGTCCGAGGCGAGCGCGTTCGCGTGCCCGATCACCTCGTGGATCACATCCGGCTCCGGCGTGTAGAGCGGAGTCGAGTGATGCCGGATGTACTGCGTCGAATGGAAGAACCCGTCCGCCAGCACACCGTAGAAGTCGCGGAGCGGCACCAGGCCCGCGGCGGGGAGGTAGCGGAAGCCGGTCAGCGGCTGCAGCAGCTCGCTGACCTCCTGCAGCTGCGGGATCCGGTCTTTGGGCAGCCCGAGCCGCTCGGCGGCGTCCAGGTATTCCGCGGTCGCGTACACGCGGTGCTTGATCGCCAGCTCACGACTGACCAGCGCCCACACCTCGTGCTCCTGAGGGGTGTACTCGGCCGTCGGAATGGGCGTGCCAGGCACGTGTCCGACCGCGAGCGCGGCGATGGCGTTGCGACGCGCCCGGTAGACCGGGTCGGCGAAACCCGGGTGGCTCGCGGCCAGCTCGACCTCGATCGTGCCGTCGTCACGAGTCGCCACCGGTGCGAAGTACTGTGCTTCTTCGAACATGTATAAAATGACAGCAATATCGCGAATCATTGGCAAGAGCGAGCAGTTTTACTGCGCGATTCGCGCAAGATCGCCCGGTTGAACCTGTCTATGACTGGTCATATCGCCTAGTCTGATGTGGTGTCCATAGACGACCTTGACAGTCGCCTCCTGGTGACGATGCGCGCCAACCCCCGGATCGGCCTCACCGAGCTCGCCCGACTGCTCCGCGTGGCCCGGGGCACCGTCCAGGCCCGCGTGGAGAAGCTCACCAACCGTGGCGTGATCGTCGACTTCGGCCCCACTGTCACTCCCGAGGGGGTCGGCTACCCGATCCTGGCCTTCGTATCCCTGCAGATCGCCCAGGGCCGCCTGGCCGAGGCGGTCGAGGCGCTGCGCCCCGTGCCCGAGATCCTCGAGGTGTACGGCACCAGCGGCCAGGCCGACCTGCTCTGCCGTGTGGTGGCCCGCAGCACCCCTGACCTACAAGAGATCATCGCCCGCATCCTGGCCTCGCCGGCGGTGCAGCGCACCGACACCACCATCGCCCTGTCGGTTCAGGTGCCCTACCGGATCGAGCCTCTGCTCCGCAGCGCACCGAGCACCGCACCGCACGACCGACCTCAGAACGACTGACCCCGGGAAGACCTTCCCCCAACGCCGGGAAGGCCTTCCCCGAAAAGACCCCGGAAACGCAAAGAAGGGCCACCCCGAACGGGGTGACCCTCCTTTTGAAAGATTGTCCGGCGGCGACCTACTCTCCCACACCGTCCCCGGTGCAGTACCATCGGCGCTGAAGAGCTTAACTTCCGGGTTCGGAATGTAACC
>NZ_BSEV01000052.1 GCF_027922005.1 Streptosporangium carneum
GTAGCGAGGATCGGCCAGGCGGATGCACCGCAAGGCGGAGGAGGAGCTCATAACGGAGTTATGGGCGACGACGACAACGCGGCGGGGCGCCGTCTGGGCGACCGCAGTAGGCGGAAAGATCCACAAAACAGGCCCTAGCCTGAGGGGCCGGGCGGGGAGGGAGCCGGTCGAGGAGGGGCTTCGGGTTCCTTCCCGTTGGAGGGCGCGGGGCGGCAGACCGTCTCCGAGGCCGTGAGGCGGCACGGCACGGCCCTGGTCACCGTCGCCATCAGGACCTCGACGCCGCGGGGAACGCTCAGCGTGTAGTCCGCCAGGCAGTCGCCCCCCTCGGGGCCGTCGTCGGGGCAGTCGAGCGCGATCCGCAGAGTCCTGCCGTCCTGCCACGCCTCCTCCAGACCGTAGGAGCCGTCGGCCCCGCTGACCTCCCGCCTCACCTCCAGCCTGCCCGGCGTGCCGGGGACGACGCGGACGCCGACCCGCCCCGCGACGTCCACGATGATCATCGGTGCTCTGAGCGAGTAGACGGTGGTCACGGACGACCGCTTCTCGAGGACGGAGGAGTCGTAGGAGCCGGGGAAGGAGAAGTCGTAGGCGCGGGGCAGCCTGATCCCGGCCCATATCGCCAGCGCGATGCCGAGCACGGCGGACACGCTGAGCAGCCCGCCCGCCACGAGCCACCCGGTCCTGACGCCTTTTCGCATGCCGTGTCCTCTTTCAGATCTTCAGGAACCGCAGTACGGCGAGCACCCGGCGGTGGTCCTTGTCCGCACCGGAGAGGTCGAGCTTGGTGAAGATGTTGTTGATGTGTTTGCCGACGGCGCTCTCCGACACCACCAGGGCCTCGGCGATCCCCGCGTTCGACCGTCCCTCCGCGATCAGCGCCAGCACCTCGTACTCCCTGCGGGTCAGCCGGTCGACAGGGTCGCTGCGCCCGCGCAGCAGGAGCTGGGCGACCACCTCGGGGTCCAGGGCGGTGCCGCCGTCGGCGACGCGGCGCAGGGCGTCGAGGAATTCGGTGACGTCGGCGACCCGGTCCTTCAGGAGGTAGCCGACGCCGCTGGTCGCGGTGGACAGCAGCTGGGTGGCGTAGCGCTCCTCGACGTACTGGGACAGTACGAGGATCGGCAGCCCCGGGTGCTGCCTGCGGAGCACGAGCGCCGCGCGCAGGCCCTCGTCGGTGTGCGAGGGCGGCATGCGCACGTCGGTGACGACGAGGTCGGGAGCGTGCTCGTCGACCGCGCGCAGGAGCTCCTCCGCGTCCGCCACCGCCGCGACGACGTGCATGTCGGCGGTGGCGAGCAGGCGGATGAGGCCCTCCCTCAGCAGGACCGAGTCCTCGGCCAGGATCACTCGCATGGCAGCTCCACGGCGATCGTCGTCGGGCCGCCGGCCGGGCTGTCGATGCTCAGCGTCCCGTCGACGGAGCCGACCCGCTGGGCCAGGCCACGCAGCCCCGTGCCGCCGTTCGGGTGGGCGCCGCCCCCGCCGTCGTCGTGGACGGTCACATGGAGCAGACGGTCACGGCGGCGCACCGTGATCTCCGCCCGGGAGGCGTGGGCGTGTTTGGCGATGTTGGTGAGCGCCTCGGAGACCACGAAGAAGGCCACGGCCTCGATCGTCGGGGAGACGCGCTCGGCCACCTCGACGTCCAGCCTGACCGGGAAGGGGGCTCGTGCGGCGATGCCGGACAGCGCCGCGTCCAGGCCCTGGTCGTTGAGGACGGCCGGATGCAGGCCGCGCACGAGGTCGCGCAGTTCCTTGAGCGCCTGCTTGGCCTCCTCGTGCGCCTGGACGATCACCTCGCGCGCCGGATCGGGCAGGTCGGCGAGGGTGGTGCGGGCCAGGCCGAGGTTCATCGCCAGCGAGACCAGCCGCTGCTGGGTGCCGTCGTGCAGGTCCCTCTCAAGGCGGCGTCGCTCGGCGTCCGCGGCGTCGACGACCTCGGCGCGGCTCTCGCGCAGGCTCTCGACCCGCTGGGCCAGCAGGTCGCTCCTGCTGGGGCCGAGCAGGGCCTCCGCGGCGATCACGTCCAGCGCGGTGATCCCGCGCGCCACCCACGGCACGACGACGAGCAACGCCAGCGTGCACGCGGCGGACACCACGACGCCCCACCGGCCGCCGACGCGCCACAGATGCACGGAGACGGCGATCCCGACCAGGCACGCCGACCACGCGACGACGACCCCGAGGAAGGCGACCAGGCCGATCAGCGGCGCCAGCAGGTGGTAGGCGAGCTGCCGCCAGGTGCTGCCGGTCCGCGCCTCGCGCACCAGCGTCTTGAAGGGGTTGCGGCTCCTGCGGCGTGGCGGCACCCGGGGGATGTCCACCCGGAGGAAGGCCTGGAAGCGGGCCCGCTGCAGGCGGGTGAACAGCGGCACCGCGAAGGTGAGCAGCAGCAGCGCGACCACCGGGGTCACCAGCGTCCAGACCAGCAGCACGGAGGCCGCGACCAGGCCCAGGATCGCGGCCAGGACCGCAAGGGCGATCGGCAGTCCCGTCGCCACGTGGGCGGTGCGCGACCAGGTCGGCGCCGACCAGTGGACGCGGGCCCAACCCCAGATCCTGTCCCAGGGGGTGGTGAGCGCCTCGACGTCGTTCATGGGCTCCACGGTAGGGAGTGCGCCCGCCCGGCGACATGGGTGAGGCATCCTGGAAAACGGTGGGGCAAACCACACCCCCGTCATCCTCTCCGGGAGTTCCTCTCCGGGAGTTCCTCTCCGGGAGTTCCTCTCCGGGAGTTCCCCTCCGGGAGTTCCTCTCCGGGAGGGCGGGCTCAGGGGGCCGGTTTGCGGAACCGTCTGCGCAGGCCGTACACCAGCCAGACGACGCCGCCGAGCAGGGCCGCGCCGATCACGTAGAGGGCGACGGAGGGGCCCTGACGCTGTTCGTCGGGGGCGGCGGCCGGCGGGGTGGCGGGGCGTGCCACCGGAGCCGGGGCCTGGGCGGTCGGGGTGGGGGCGGCCTCCGGGACCGGGTCGACCAGCTGGCCGACCGGCGTGGTCCTGCCCCTGGCGGCGAAGCCCCAGTCGAGCAGGTCCGCCACCTCGTCCCAGAAGTAGCCGTCGTGCCGCATGATCGTCACGATGACGGTGTGGCCGTTCCGCCTGGCCGCGCCGACGAAGCTGCCCAGCGCCTTGGACGTCCATCCGTTCTTGACGCCGATCATGCCCTTGTAGCGCCAGAGCAGCTTGTTGTGGTTGCCGATCTCGTAGTAGCCCTTCGGGGCGGGGAACTTCCCGATCTTCGTGCTGGTGTACCGCTGGAAGTCGCGGTTGGCCAGACCGGCCCTGGCGATCAGCGCCAGGTCGTAGGCGGAGCTGCTCTGGCCGGGCTTGTCGAGGCCGCTCGGCGTCTTGGCCACGGTGTCGAAGGCCTGCAGGCGCTTGGCCTCGGCGTTCATGTCCCGCAGGGTCTTGTCGAGGCCGCCGTTCGCCTCGGCCAGCGCCATCGCGCAGTCGTTCCCCGAGACCAGCATCAACGCCTTGAAGAGGTCGTCGACGGTGTACAGGGGCTTGGAGACCAGGCCGACGGCGCTGCCCTCCTCGTTCACCGCGCGGCTGCTCGGCCTGACCTTCTTGGTCTTGTCGAGTTTCGGGATGAGGGTGAGCGCGGTCAGGGTCTTGAGCGTGCTCGCGGGAAGATAGCGTCCGTGGGGGTCCTTGGCGGCGAGCACCTGCCCGGTCTCCGCGTCGGCGATCACGTAGGACTTCGCGGCCGTCTTGGGAGGCGCCTTCGTCCCCGTGGGGGCGACGAGGCCCCGCCTGCCGAGCGCGGCGCCGCCGATCGGCCCGTTGTCGGCGTTCCCTGCGGGCCTGCCGCCGACGGGTCCGTCCCCTGCGGGCCTGTCACCGGCGTGTGCGGGAACCCCCAGGAAGGTGCTCGCCGCCAGCAGCACCCCGACGGGCGCGACGTGTCTCATCCCCATAATGATCTCAGGGTAGCTTCGTGCCGATTCGCATCATGCGACCGACGCCCTGATCAGGGGCGAGATGGTGCGACGGAATACTGATGCCATGCAAATGTCGCGAAAGATCGCCGGATTCCTGGTCGGCGTCGCAGTTTTCATGATCTTCGAGTGGATAAACCTCGGCTTCAACCTCGCCGACGGGCATCCGACGGCGTTCTACGTGGTCCACGGCGTCCTGATCGCGGTCAACATCGTCGTGGCGGTCGTGCTCGGCGTGATCGGCCTACGTGGGCTGGCAAAGCGTCCGCAGGGTCCGGCGGTGTAGCTCGGCGGCCTCCTCAGCGGAGTCCCCGATGCTGGTGAAGCCGAGCTTGCCGTACTCGGGAAGCGCGCCGAGCAGGTGAAGCACGTTTCCCGTACGGCTCGCACGGTCGAAGCCGAGCCCGTTGGCGTCGACCATTTTGACGATCTCCGCGGGCGTGCGGCCCACCAGGCGTTCCGCGGCGCAGTTGTCGGTCGCCACGTAGTGCTTGACTCGTCCGTCGCGAGCCAGCGTGCCGGTCACGGGGTCGTAGGCGGCGCCGGTGGTGAGCAGCGCCGCGCCGAACGGGTGGGTGGTGCCGCCGATGCGCAGGTTGATCTCGCACAGCAGCGCGCGGTATCCGGCGTCGGTCTTGACGGCGAAGAAGTCCACGCCGAACAGCCCGACCACGCCGCGTGAGGCGAGGACTCCGGCGATCCGGTTCGCGCACTCGCTCACCTCGGCGCGGTACTCGGCTCTGGCGGGGAAGACGCAGCCCTTGTAGACGTCGTTGTTCGGGCCGCCGAGGATCTGCTCGTGGGTGGCGAGCACGGCGTACGAGCCGCCCGGAGTGATCATGGCCAGGGCGCTCGGGGAGTACAGCGGGCGCTCCTCGATGAACTCCTCGAGCACCGCGCCCCGCTCGGCGATCTTCTCGGCGAACGTCGTCCAGGTCTCGTCGGGAGCGGAGAAACTCGTCGGGCTCGTGATCAGGGAGTCGTCGCCCCTGGTCACGACGGCGTTGCCCAGCCCCGAGTAGCTGTTGTTGAGCTTGACCATCAATCTGGACGCGGGGCTCAGCGCGCGGGCCGCGTGCTCGACCTCGGTCAGCGAGCGCAGGTCGGAGAAGCCCCTGGCCATCGGCACTCCGGCCGCCTCGCCGATCATCCGTCCCCCGCTCTTCGAGCCCAGCGGGGCCAGCGCGGTCGCGGGGCCGTAGATCGGCAGGTTCAGGACCTCCGAGAGCCGCTCCTCGTGCTCGCTCACGACGAACGGCACCATCCAGGCGGCGGACGTGCGGCCGAGGGCGGCGCGGACCCTCGCGAGCAGGTGGGGGCGGCACAGGAGGGACTCGGTGAGCGGCGCGTCGCCGGGATCGTCCAAACTGATCATTTGCAGGCGTGAGCGGGCCTCGTGGGGGTCGTCGAGGAAGCTCAGGTAGTAGTCCACTGTCGCGGTGTCAACCGGCGTCGAGGAGAGGTAGACGACCTCGACGCCCGGTTGTCTGAGGGTGAGCAGGAGGAACAGCAGACGTTCCTCGTAGCACAGGGCTCCGGTGATCCTGCGCAGCTCGTCCTGGGGGAGCGACAGCGAAGGGACGATCACTAAGGTCCCTTCGTCCGGTTCGAAGATGTTCAAGCGTGATTGCTTCTCCCCGAACGGGATATTAGTGATCATAAGCGGAGTTAAGCATGCAGTCCTCCTGTTTGCATCACTCCGTCGGGTTCGATGACTGGTACCTGAAGTCACGAAAATTGCCGGATCTTCGATGTTTCAACGGGAGCGTGATTCGCCTCCGCGGCGGGGGCTCCCGTCGGGCACGGCTAGCGCGCCGGTAGTCAATCCGGGCCATCGCCCCTGGTTCGAGTGGGTCAGGAGGCGCGAGAGGAGAGCACGGGACGGCAAAACATTTGGCGGAGATGACGGCGAGCTATGTCGGAGGAGGGATAAAGTCGATGTCATCGTCAACACGCCGGTGGCCTCAGACCGGCCTGCCGCTCCCGTGCTGGCGGTTCATCGGTCCGCGCCGACACGGCCCTGGGCACCCCCTCAGGCCCGCCGGTGCGGCGATCGCTTTTTTCGGGGCTGCTTCATGGATCTCGGGATTCTGGGCAGTGGCACGGTGCGTCGAGGACCAGGGCTACCGGCGCGGATAGGACGGTGACCAATGCGGGGGCGTAATCTGCGGGGGGAACTCGACGCGTTCCTCGACGGATCCGAGCAGGAGCTGATCGGCTTCCGGCGTGACCTGCACATGCATCCCGAGCTCGCGTTCGCCGAGTACAGAACGACGCAGCGCATCGCGGAGCGGCTTACCGCCGCCGGGCTCACCCCCTCCGTGCTGCCGCGCGGCACCGGCCTGATCTGCGAGGTCGGCAGCGGCGACGGGCCGACCGTGGCGCTGCGCGCCGACATCGACGCGCTGCCCGTGCCGGACGAGAAGGACGTGCCCTACAGCTCGACGGTCCCCGGCGTCTGCCACGCCTGCGGTCACGACGTGCACACCACGATCCTGCTCGGCACCTCGCTCTTCCTCGCCAGGCAGGCGGAGGCGGGGCTGCTTCCCGGCAGGGTCCGGCTGATCTTCCAGCCCGCCGAGGAGCTTCCCGGCGGCGCGCTCGAGGTCATGGCCGCCGGCGGCATCAGCGGCGTCGACCGCATCTTCGGCCTGCACTGCGACCCGCGGGTCGACGTCGGCAAGGTCGGGCTCAAGACCGGGCCGATCACCTCCGCCTGCGACAAGGTCTTCATCCGGGTGAGCGGGCCCGGCGGGCACACCGCCAGGCCGCACCTCACCGCGGACCTGGTCTTCGCCCTCGCCAAGATCCTCACCGAGCTGCCCGCCGCGCTGTCGCGCAGGGTGGACCCCCGCTCGTCGCTGAGCCTGGTCTGGGGCCGTGTCGAGGCGGGCTCCGTGGCCAACGCGATCCCGGACGAGGGGCTCGCCGAGGGCACCGTGCGCTGCCTGGACGAGCAGGCCTGGCACGCGGCCCCCGACATGATCAAGACTCTGCTGGAGTCCGTCGCGGGCGCCTACGGCGTCGAGGCCCGCATGGACTACGTCAGGGGCGTGCCGCCGGTGGTCAACGACGAGGTCAGCGTGCAGATGCTGGCCGAGGCCGCGGGAGGCGTGCTGGGGGAGGGCTCCGCGGAGCCCACGCAGCAGAGCCTGGGCGGTGAGGATTTCGGCTGGTACCTCGAGTCCATCCCCGGCGCCTTCGCCAGGCTCGGAACCCGCACCCCGGGCGCGGCGAACCTCGGCGGCGACATCCACCAGGGCACGTTCGACGTGGACGAGGCCTGCATCGCCACGGGCGTGCGCTTCATGGCGGCGACCGCGCTCACCGCGCTCTGGGAGGGGCGCAGGCCGAGCGCGACCGAGCCGGTCGCGGGCATCGCGATCGCCTGAGTCCGGGCCGTACGGCTGAGCCCGGTTCCGGGTCCCGCCCTACCGTGACGTTATCGTGACGACGGCCGAAGCTACCGTTAGGTAGGATCGGCCGTCTCGTGGGTCACGAGGTGGCGTGAGCTGCATAACGGACCTGTTTCGGACCGCTGTGCCGGTTTGGTCAAGCATGGTTGAACAACTATCTTCCGTGCAGGGTTGCCGTGCGTCTCTTCGCGCGCGCACCGAAACGCGAAGGGGGTTCATCTTGCTTCAGAACCGATTCGGCAGGCTGACCGCGACCGCGCTGGCCGGCAGCATGCTCCTGGGAGCTGCCGCGTGCGGTGGAAGCGAGGAGCCGACCACGTCGGCCAAGCCCGAGGGCGGCGCGAGCAGTGCCGCGGCGCCGGCGGAGAAGGGCCCGAAGGTCGGCCTGGCGTACGACATCGGCGGCCGTGGCGACCAGTCGTTCAACGACGCCGCCGCCGCGGGCCTCGACAAGGCCAAGACCGAGCTCGGCCTCGCCGACACCAAGGAGCTCGAGGCGGGCAGCGGCGAGACCGAGGCGGCCAAGGAGGAGCGGCTCAGGCTGCTCGCCCAGGGCGGCTACAACCCCGTCATCGCCGTCGGCTTCGCCTACTCGGCGTCGGTGAAGAAGGTCGCGGCCGAGTTCCCCGAGGTGAAGTTCGCGATCGTCGACGACGCCGCGGCCACCGCGCCCAACATCTCCAACCTGCTCTTCGCCGAGCAGGAGGGCTCCTACCTCGTCGGCGCGGCCGCGGCGCTGAAGACCAAGAAGGAGCACATCGGGTTCGTCGGCGGCGTGCAGGTGCCGCTGATCCAGAAGTTCGAGGCGGGGTTCGTCGCCGGCGCCAAGAAGATCAAGGCAGACGTCGTGATCGACGTCAAGTACCTCACCCAGCCGCCGGACTTCACCGGCTTCAACGACCCGGCCAAGGGCAAGACCGCGGCCGAGGGCATGTTCGACGCGGGCGCCGACGTGGTCTACCACGCCGCGGGCGGCTCCGGCGGCGGCGTGTTCGAGGCGGCCAAGGCCGCCAAGGGCCTGGGCATCGGCGTCGACTCCGACCAGGCCAAGACCGCGGCGGCCGACGTGCGGGGCGTCGTCATGACCTCCATGATCAAGAAGGTCGACGTCGCCGTCTTCGACTTCCTCAAGAGCTTCACCTCCAACTCGGTCAAGGCCGGCACCACGGTCTACGACCTCAAGGCGGGCGGCGTCGACTACTCCACCACCGGTGGTCAGGTCGACGACATCAAGATCCAGCTCGACGAGCTCAAGCAGAAGATCATTTCCGGCGAGATCGTCGTTCCGGACAAGTCCTCCTGATCTCCTGCCGACAGGGGCCCGGCGGATGTTTCCCCGGGCCCTTCGGGGTATCCCAGCACTGCCTTCGGTAATCATGGCCATCCGCACGGAGGGGGCCGTCATCAGCACCTCGACACCGGCCGTCGAACTCGAGGGGATCACCAAGCGGTTCCCCGGCGTCGTGGCCAACCGCGACATCTCCCTGTCCGTCCAGCAAGGTCACGTGCACGCCGTCGTCGGTGAGAACGGCGCGGGCAAGTCCACCCTCATGAAGATCCTGTACGGCATGCAGCGCCCCGACGAGGGCGAGATCCGTGTCAACGGGAAAGCCGCGACCTTCCGTTCCCCCGCCGACGCGATCGCCGTGGGCATCGGCATGGTCCACCAGCACTTCATGCTCGCCGACAACCTGACCGTCCTGGAGAACGTGATCCTCGGCAGCGAGCCCCGCGCGGGCGGGGTCGCCATCGACTTCGGGACCGCCCGCAGGAGGATCAGGCAGATCTCCGACTCCTACGGCCTCGGCGTCGACCCCGACGCCCTGGTCGAGGACCTGGGCGTCGGGGCGCGGCAGCGGGTGGAGATCCTCAAGGTCCTCTACCGGGGAGCCCGGATCCTCATCCTCGACGAGCCGACCGCCGTGCTCGTGCCGCAGGAGGTCAACGAGCTCTTCGAGAACCTGCGCGGGCTGGTCCGCGAGGGGCTGACGATCATCTTCATCTCGCACAAGCTGGACGAGGTGCTCTCGGTCGCCGACGCCATCACCGTCATCAGGCGCGGCACCACGGTCGCCGAGGTGAGTCCCGAGGACGTCACCGCCAGGCGGCTGGCCGAGCTGATGGTCGGCAGCGAGCTGCCCAGCCCGCAGACACGCGAGTCCGCCGTCACCGACGTGGTCGCGCTGTCCGTGCGCGGCCTGACGGTCCGTTCCGAGGACGGCAGGGCCGTCGTCGACGGCGTCGGATTCGACATCCGCAGGGGCGAGGTGCTCGGCATCGCGGGCGTCGAGGGCAACGGCCAGGCCGAGCTCGTCGAGGCCGTCATGGGCATGCGCCCCGCGGAGGGCGAGGTCCTCCTCGGCGACAAGGACATCTCCGCCTGGCCGACGCTGCGCCGCCGTGAGGCGGGCATCGGCTACATCCCCGAGGACCGGCACCGGCACGGCCTGCTGCTCGAGGCGCCGCTCTGGGAGAACCGGATCCTCGGCCACCAGACGCGCAGGCCCAACGTCAGGGGCCCCTGGATCGACCGCGCGGGAGCGCGCAGGGACACCGAGCGCATCGTCGAGGAGTACGACGTCCGCACGCCGGGCATCGACGTGGACGCCGCCGCCCTGTCCGGAGGCAACCAGCAGAAGCTGATCGTCGGCAGGGAGATGAGTGGGGAGCCGGTCTTCCTGATCGCCTCCCATCCGACCCGGGGCGTGGACGTCGGGGCGCAGGCGGCGATCTGGGACCACCTGCGCGCCGCACGCGCCGCAGGCCTGGCCGTGCTCCTGATCTCGGCGGACCTCGACGAGCTCATCGGCCTGTCGGACACGCTGAAGGTCATCCTGCGCGGGCGCGTGGTCGCCGACGTCGACCCGCGCACCGTGACGCCCGAACAGCTCGGATCGGCCATGACGGGCGCGGGGGAGGCGGCATGAGCGCCGCGAAGTCGACCTTCGCCGACCGGCTGCTCGGCCGTGTCAGGCTCGGCGGGCTGCTCTCGCTCGCCGCGCCGATCCTCGCCGTCGTCTTCGCCGGCCTGATCACCTCGGTCGTCCTGCTGATCACCGGCGCCCCGCCGCTGGAGACGCTGGGCATCATGGTCGACTACGGCGTCCAGCCACGATCGATCGTGCTGGCGCTGAACCTGGCGTCGGGCTTCTACCTGTCCGCCATAGCGGTGGCGATCGGGTTCAGGATGAACCTGTTCAACATCGGCGTCGACGGGCAGTACCGCCTGGCGGCGCTCGTCGCCGCGGCCTTCGGCGCCTCGATCACGCTGCCCGCCCCGCTGCACATCGCCGCCGTCGTCCTCGTCGCCATGCTGGTCGGCGCGGGCTGGGCGTCGATCGCGGGCCTGCTCAAGGTCAGGCGCGGCGTCAGCGAGGTCATCTCCACGATCATGCTGAACGCCATCGCGACCGCGCTCGGCTCCTGGCTGCTCAACAAGGACCGGCTCGCGGTCGAGGTCGCGGGCAGCAACAACATCGGCACCAAGCCGCTCGGTCCGTCCGCCCAGGTGTCGGGGATCGCGCTCATCCCGGGAAGCCCCCTCAAGGTGAACGGCCTGATCATCCTGGCGGTCGCCGTGGGCGTGCTGTACTACGTGGTGCTCAACCGGACGCGTTTCGGCTTCGACCTGCGCGCCACGGGGCGTTCCGAGCCCGCGGCGGTGGCCAGCGGCGTCAACGTCAAGCGGATGGTCCTCATCGCGATGGCCCTGTCGGGCGCGGTGGCGGGCCTGGCGGGCATGCCGATCCTGCTCGGCGAGTCCTACAGCTACAGCCTGCAGTTCCCCCTGGGGCTCGGCTTCACCGGCATCGCGATCGCGCTGCTGGGCAGGAACAACCCTGTCGGCATCGCCTTCGGCGCCATGCTGTGGGCCTTCCTCGACGTCTCGTCGAACATCCTGCAGCTCCACGAGATCTCCCCGGAGATCGTCCAGATCATGCAGGGCACGATCGTGCTCTCGGTCATCGTCGCCTACGAGCTGGTCCACCGTTACCAGATCTCGGCCGAGCAACGCCGGGTGAGCAGCGAACTGGCAGGCGGGACCCAGGTCCGGGCCGAAGGAGCGTCGGCATGAGCGAAGGCGGTCTCACCCTGACCAAGGCTCCGGCGGCCGAGCCGCCCAAGCCCCGCAGGCTCAGGGTCACCTGGCAGGTCCTGCTGTTCGCCTTCGGCGGGCTGGTCCTGCTGCTGTCGTTCACCAGGACCGTCACCGGAGCCGTCGACCTCACCTCGGCCGGGGCGATCAACGCCGCCGTCGCGCTGGCCGTCCCCATCGGCCTGGCCGGCCTCGGCGGCCTGTGGTCGGAGCGGGCCGGGGTGGTCAACATCGGCCTCGAAGGCATGATGGTCCTGGGCACCTGGTGCGGCGCCTGGGGGGCGATCCACTTCGGCAACCCCTGGGCGGGCGTGGTCGCGGGCGCGATCGGCGGTCTCCTCGGCGGCCTGCTGCACGCGATCGCGACCGTGACGTTCGGGGTCGACCACATCATCTCCGGCGTCGCGATCAACATCCTGGGCCTGGGGGTCACCGAGTTCCTCTCCAAGGTCACCTTCGCCACGATGCCGGGCGGCGGCGACTCCCAGTCCCCGCCGGTGCCCAAACCGGGCATCGTGAGCGTGCCGGGCGTCGGAGACGGGCTGACCACGCTGGAGTCGACTCACTGGTTCCTGCTCTCCGACGTGGCGGGCATCCTGCGGGGCCTGCTCACGAACGTCTCGCTCCTCACCATCCTGGCGATCGCGCTGGTCCCGCTGTCCTACTACGTGCTCTGGCGCACGGCGTTCGGTCTGCGCCTGCGTTCCTGCGGCGAGCGTCCCGTCGCGGCGGAGTCGCTGGGCGTCAACGTCTACCTCCACAAGTACGCCGCGGTGCTCGTCTCCGGGGCCCTGGCGGGGCTCGGCGGCGCGTTCCTGTCGCTGGTGGCCGCCAGCGCCTACCGCGAGGGGCAGACCGGAGGCCGGGGCTTCATCGGCCTGGCCGCCATGATCTTCGGCAACTGGCGTCCGGGAGGCCTGGCCGCGGGCGCGACGCTGTTCGGCTACACCGACGGGCTTCAGCTGCGCAGGGGCGGGGAGTCGGTGCACGCGCTGCTGCTGGTGGTCGCGATCCTCATCGCCGCCGCCGCGGTCTACCAGCTCGTCGCGCAGAACCGCACCAGGGCCGCCGTGATCAGCGGGGTCGCGGCGATCGCCGTCTTCGTGGTGTTCGCGCTGACCGACAGCGTCCCGGCCGAGTTCACCTCGGTCACCCCGCACATCACCACGCTGCTGGTGCTGTCGCTGGCGGCCCAGCGGCTCCGGCCGCCCGCGGCCGACGGCGTGCCGTACCGCAGGGGGCAGGCGAAGTGATCACAACGGGCGGGACGTCCGCCGTTCCGCGTCCACGAGTGGAGCGAGCCGGATGAGCGTCGACTGGGCCGCGCTGAGGGCGGAGGCCGTACGGGCCATGGCGAACGCCTACGCCCCCTACTCCAGGTTTCCCGTCGGCGCGGCCGCGCTGGTCGACGACGGGCGGATCGTCTCGGGCTGCAACGTGGAGAACGCCTCCTACGGCCTCGGCCTGTGCGCCGAGTGCGGGCTCGTCTCCGCGCTCATGGCCACGGGCGGCGGCAGGCTGGTCGCCTTCACCTGCGTGGACGGGCAGGGGGAGCTGCTCATGCCGTGCGGCAGGTGCCGCCAGCTGCTGTTCGAGTTCGGCGGCGCCGCACTGCTCGTGGAGACCGTGGACGGCCCGAGGCCCATGGCGGAGATCCTGCCGTACGCCTTCGGGCCCGATGACCTGAACCGGGGGAGCTGAGCGTGGACGCGATCGACGTCATCGTCACCAAACGGGACGGCCGGGAGCTGTCCGCCGAGCAGATCGACTGGGTGGTCGACGCCTACACCAGGGGCGTCGTCGCCGACGAGCAGATGTCCTCCCTCGCGATGGCCATCCTGCTCAACGGCATGAACCGGAGGGAGATCGCCGGATGGACCCAGGCCATGATCCGGTCGGGGGCCAGGATGGACTGGTCGGCGCTGCCGGGCCGTACGACGGACAAGCACTCGACCGGCGGCGTCGGCGACAAGATCACGCTGCCGCTCGCCCCGCTGGTCGCCGCGTGCGGCGGCTACGTGCCCCAGCTGTCGGGCCGGGGCCTGGGCCACACCGGGGGCACGCTGGACAAGCTGGAGTCCATCCCCGGCTGGCGCGCCTCGCTGTCCAACGACGAGATGCTCGACGTGCTCGGCAGGGCGGGCGCGGTCGTCTGCGCCGCCGGAGAGGGACTCGCCCCGGCCGACAGGAAGCTGTACGCGCTGCGCGACGTCACCGGAACCGTCGAGTCGATCCCGCTGATCGCCTCCTCGATCATGTCGAAGAAGATCGCGGAAGGCACCGGGGCGCTGGTGCTGGATGTGAAGGTCGGCTCCGGCGCGTTCATGAAGACCGTCGACCGGGCCCGCGAGCTGGCCACGACGATGGTCGAGCTGGGCACGGACGCCGGGGTCCGCACCGTCGCGCTGCTCACCGCGATGGACCGCCCGCTCGGCAGGACCGTCGGCAACGCGCTGGAGGTCGCCGAGTCCGTCGAGGTGCTCGCCGGGGGCGGGCCCGCCGACGTGGTCGAGCTGACCGTGCGGCTGGCGCGCGAGATGCTGGACGCCGCGGGACTGTCCGGTGGCAAGGACCCCGAACGGGCGCTGCAGGACGGCTCGGCGATGGACGTCTGGCGCAGGATGATCAGCGCCCAGGGCGGCGACCCCGACGCCCGGCTGCCCAGGGCCGCCGAGACCCTGGAGGTCACCGCCGCCTCGTCGGGCGTGCTGACCAGGCTCGACGCGTACGGCGTCGGTCTGGCCGCCTGGCGTCTCGGCGCGGGCAGGGAGCGCAAGGAGGACCCGGTCTCCTTCGGCGCGGGCGTCGTGCTGCACGCGGGGCTGGGTGACCGGGTCCGCGAGGGGCAGCCGCTGATGACCCTGCACACTGACGAGGCCTCCCGCTTCGAGCGGGCGCTCGCCGCGCTCGACGGCGCGTACGTCGTGGGCGAGCACGCGGGCCCCGACCCGCTGCCGCTGGTGATCGATCGCGTCACCGCCTGACCCCGCCGTCGCCTGACACCGTCACCGCCCGGCCCTGCCGTCGCCGAGCCCCGCCGTCGTCCGGCCGTGTCGCTGTCCGGCCGTGTCGCTGTCCGGCCGTGTCACGCGGACGGCTGTCAGGTCAGCCGGACGGCGGTCACGTCAGCCGGGCGGCGGTCACGTCACCCGGGTGATCCGCGCAGGCTGAGGAGCCTGTCGACGAGGGTTCTGGCGTGGTCGGGGCCGACCGGGCGGCCGAAGAAGATCGCGTGATAGTAGAGAGGGGCGATGACCACCTCCATGAGCTCCAGCAGCGTGGGCGGGCGCTCTCCGCGCTCCGCCGCCCTGTCGAGCATGGCCTGCAGTCGCAGGCCCCGGTTCATCAGGTAGACCTCACCCTCGGAACCGCGTGAGCCGACCATGGCCGCGCGGACGTACAGGGCTCCCATGGGGCTCGCGACGTCGTCGGCGACCTTCAGGGCGTAGGCCTCCAGATCGCCGCGGAGCGTCCCCGTGTCGGGGACGGGCGATCCCTGCGAGAGCTGTTCGTTCACCATGTCGTCGATCAGCCCGCTGAGCGTGCCCCAGCGCCGGTAGATCGTGGCCTGGTGCACCCCGGAACGCTCGGCCACCAGGGCGATGCTCAGGTCGTCCCAGCTCTCCTCGCGCAGCAGGTCGAGCACCGCCTCGTGCACGGCGGTCCGGACCCTCGCGGTGCGGCCCCCCGGCCTGCGTACAGGTTGCATGAGCTCATACTAACGCGAGGTTCCTAGCCTTAGTTAACGCAAACTCTCTTGCGTTAGCTTCGAGGGCGCGTTACCTTGAAGCGAAATAACTTGCGTTAAGGAGTTGACGGATGCGTCCGTTCGTTTTCGAGAAGGACCCCACGTTCTGGTACGAGACGCTGCGCTCGTTCGGTCACATCGCGTACGGAGGGGCCGACTTCGGCGAGGTCGTCATGACCGCCCAGCGCGTCGTCGAAGGCGACTACGACAGCTGGCACGACGAGTGGCTGGCCACGGCGGACCGGGTGGCGGCCGAAGCCGAGCGCTCGCTCGCGGCGGGACACCGGGTCAGCGCGGGCGACGGTTTCCTGCGCGCGTCCAACTACTACCGTTCCGCCGAGTTCTTCCTGCACGGCGACCCGTCGGACCCGCGCGTCGAGGCCGCCTACGCGCGGCAGGTCGCAACCTTCAGGAAGTTCGCCGAGATCCGCGGCGTCGAGCCGGTCGAGATCCCCTACGAGGGCCTCACGCTGCCCGGCTACCTCTACCGTGGCAGCGGGGGCGCCACGGTCGTCATGCACAACGGCTTCGACGGCAGCGCCGAGGAGATGCACTTCTTCGGCGCCGCCGCGCTGCACGAGCGCGGGTTCAACGTGCTGGTCTTCGACGGCCCGGGACAGCCGGGGGCGATGCGCAGAGGGCTGGTGTTCCGGCCCGACTGGGAGCACGTGGTCGGCCCGGTGCTCGACTGGCTGCTGGCCGGGCCGTACGCGGATCCGGACCGGGTCGCGCTGCTCGGGGCCAGCATGGGAGGCCTGCTGGCCCCGCGCGCGGCCGCGTTCGAGCCCAGGGTCAAGGCGCTCGTCGCCTTCGACGGCGTCTACGACATGGGCGCCGTCGTCGCGGAGAGGTTCGGCGGCGACAGGGAGGCGGCCAGGCGGGCCCTGGCCGAGCCGGAGGCCGACGATGCCGTCCGCGCCCTGACGGCGCAGGACGCGGTCGCCCGCTGGGCCGTCACCCACGGCGCCTGGGTGACGGGCTCCTCGCCGAGCGGCTACCTGACCGCGATGCTCGGCTACCACCTGCGCGACGGCGTCGCCGAGCGGATCGCCTGCCCGACGCTCGTCTGCTCCGCCCCGGACGACTTCAGCTTCAAGGGCCAGCCCGAGGCCCTGTACGCCCATCTGACCTGCGACAAGACACTCATCGAGTTCACCGAGGCCGAGGGCGCGGACGCCCACTGCCAGTCGGGCGCGCAGCGCCTGGCCATGGCCCGCATCGGTGACTGGCTGGAGAGGACCCTCCGATGAAGAAGATGCTGCCCGTGCTGTTACACGACGTGCTTCCCATGGTCGCCGTCTACTACCTGCTGCGCTCGCTGCACATCGGTGAGTACGCCGCGATGCTGGCCGCGACCTGCGTGGGCGCGCTGCGCGTGTGCTACGTGGCCGTCAGGGAACGCAGGCTGGACGGCTTCGCCGCCTGCACGGGCCTGGTGTTCGCGCTCGGCCTGATCCTGTCGCTGGTCAGCGGCGACGAACGGTTCATGCTGGCCGTCAAGTCGGTCACCACGGCGGTCCTCGCCCTCGTCCTGATCGGCACCTGCCTGGCGCGACGCCCGGCGGCGTTCGGGATCGCCAAGCGCTTCGGCGCGGAGGACGAGGCCACCGTCGCCCGCTGGGACGCCCTCTACGCGGCCCGGCCCGCCTTCCGCAGGGTGTATCTCGTGATGACCCTGACCTGGGCGGTCGTCCTGCTGGCCGAGTCGGCCGCGCGGATCCCGCTCGTCTACCTGCTGCCCGTGGACGTCATGGCGGGCCTGTCGTCGGTGTTGCTGATCGGAACGCTGGCCCTGCTCGGCGTGTGGTCCGCGTGGTACGGCGGCCGGGGCGAGCGGATGGCCTCCGTGTCGCCGACCGGGTCCTGAGCGGGTCGCCGGGACCGGTCAGATCCCGGCGGGCTGGGGCCGGGGGGCGAAGACGGACTCCAGCACGGCACGGTGGGTGGCCAGGGCCGCCGCGTGACGCGCACGGCCCTCGTCGGTGATGAGGACGAAGACGCCCCGCCGGTCGGCCTCGCACATGCCCCGGCACACCAGGCCCGCCTTCTCCAGGCGCGCGATCAGCCGCGAACACGCGCTCTGGCTCAGGTGCACCGCGTCGGCCACCTCCTGGACGCGGTACTTGTCCTGGCCGCCCTCGACCATGCGCTCCAGGACCTCGAACTCGCTCATGCCCAGCTGATGGTGCTCGGAGAGCTCGCGTTCCAGCGCGCACGAGGTCACGGCGTGCTTGGCCAGCACATCCCGCCACGCATGAACAACGGACCGCTCACTCATGGCCGGATCCTAGCATGCGCGAACATCTAATGCACACGAATTAAATTCGCTTGCATTAGATGCGCCTGCATGTATTGTTGCCCCCATGATCTCCTCCTCCAACGAAGAGCGCTGGAACGCGCGCCTTTGGGCCGCGCTCGCGGTGCTCTGCGCGGTCATCTTCCTCGACGCCCTCGACGTCTCGATGGTGGGAGTCGCCCTGCCGTCCATCCAGGCCGACCTCGGCCTGTCCACCTCGTCCCTGCAGTGGGTGGTCAGCGGCTACGTGCTCGGATACGGCGGTCTGCTGCTGCTCGGCGGACGTACCGCCGACCTGCTGGGGCGGCGCAGGGTCTTCCTGGTCGCGCTCGCCGTCTTCGTGGTCGCCTCGCTCCTCGGCGGCCTGGTCAACGACGGCACGATGCTGATCGCCGCCCGGTTCGTCAAGGGCGTGAGCGCCGCCTTCACCGCGCCCGCCGCGCTGTCCATCATCACCACGACCTTCGCCGAGGGCCCGGCCCGCAACAGGGCTCTCAGCATCTTCACCGCCTCCGGCGCCAGCGGCTTCTCCCTGGGCCTGGTCATCTCCGGCTTCCTGACCCAGCTCGGCTGGCGCTGGACGTTCCTCATGCCCGTGCCGGTCGCGATCATCGCCCTGGTCGCCGCCCTGAAGGTCCTGCCCAAGCGCCGCGAGGAGAAGGCCGAGGGCGGTCACGACCTCATCGGCGCGGTGACCATCACCGCCTCGATGCTGCTGCTCGTCTTCACCGTCGTCGAGGCGCCCAACGCGGGCTGGTTCTCGCCGCGCACCATCGGCTCCCTGCTGGGCGCCGCCGCGCTGCTGGCCGTGTTCGTGCTGGCCGAGCAGCGGGTCAAGCACCCGCTGGTACGGCTCGGCATCCTGCGCTCAGGACCGATCGTCCGCGCCAACCTCGGACTGGTGATCCTGTTCGGCTCCTACGTCGGCTTCCAGTTCGTGGCCATGCAGTACTTCCAGAACTTCCTGCACTGGTCGGCCCTGGAGACCGCGCTGGCCTTCCTGCCCGCCGGACTGCTGGTGGCCGTGACGTCGACCAAGATGGGCAGCCTGGCCGACCGGTTCGGCACCGGCAAGCTGATCGCGGTCGGCTCGGCCGCGCTGGCGGGCGCGTTCGCGCTGTTCCTGCGGCTCGACGAGAACCCCAGCCTGGCCACCCTGATCATCCCCGGCATGATCCTGGTGGGCATCGCCTTCGCGCTGTCCTTCCCCTCGCTCAACATCCAGGCGACCAACGGCGTCGCGGACGACGAGCAGGGACTGGCCTCGGGCCTGCTCAACACCTCGGGACAGGTCGGCGGGGCGATCGTGCTGGCCGTCGTGACGGCCGTGCTCACCTCCACCACGAGCACCGACCCGCTGGACGCCTTCCACGCGTCGATCACGGTCTCCGCGATCCTCGCCGTGGTCGGTCTGCTGATCGCCCTCACCGGCCTGCGCCGCCCCCGCGCGGCCCTCGCTCCCGCAGGGGAGGAGAAGGTGCTGGAGACCGTCTGAGTCCCTCGCGCGTCGTACGGGAGACACGGGCCCGCACGGCGCGCGAGTAGGTCGCCAACGGGATCCGGGGCCCGTTGGCGGCCTTTCGCCGTTCGGGGCCTCACGTGTCACCACCGCCCCTGACACGTGTCAGGGCCGCGTCGAACCGGATCTTCCCAGATGGTGAACCTCTCCCGGGAGCTGGGCATCTAACGGGGCAGGAGGCCATCATGAAGCGCACCCGCGTCGCCCTTGCCCTTGCTCCTCTCGCCCTGCTGGTCGGCTGCGGCGGCACGAGCACGCCGTCCGCCGTGCCCTCCTCACCCACCCCGGTGACGACGACCGAGGCCACCGGGAGGCCCGTGCCCGCGACCACGATCACGTCCCCGACCGCGGCACCGTCGAGCCCGCCGTCCGCCTCTCCCACGGGAGTGGATTTTCCGGATGCCGACAGGTCGGTCGAGATGACGCGAACCCCCGACACCCCGCCGACCGTCGTCGGGGTGCGGTTCGCCCGGCACGAGGGGTTCGACCGGGTGGTCATCGACCTCAGGAAGGGTGACCTGCCGGGATACCGGGTGAACTGGGTGCCCAAGCTGGTCCAGGACGGCTCCGGCGACACGATCGACGTCAAGGGCGGGGCCTACCTCCAGGTGACGCTGACCCCGGCCAGCGCGCACAGCGAGTCCGGCGCCCCGACCTGGACGGGCGGCCCGATCTTCCAGGCGGCGCTGGGCAACGTGCGGAGCGTGGTCAAGACGGGCGACTTCGAGGGCATGGTCGGCGTGGGCATCGTCGTGGACCACAAGGCGGGCTTCCGGATAAAGGAGCAGCTGGACCCCCAGCGCCTGATCGTCGACATCGCGCACTGAGATCGCCGGGACCGCGCACTGAGATCGCCGGGACCGCGCACTGAGATCGCCGGGACCGCGCGCCGAGGCCGCCTGCCGGGAACCCGTCGTACGGAACCCGGCGTACGAAACCTGGCGTACGGAACGCGGTGGCAAACTGGCGTGATGGTACGCAAAATCGACAGCGCGACGCGCATTCCGGTGCCGGGCGGCAAGATCATCGAAGAGTACGTCGGCCGGGTCAACAGCGGTGACGCCCAAATCTCGATCGCGCACATGACGGCCCCGCCGGGATGGGACGAGCCCGCCCAGACGCCGGAGTTCACCGAGTACACCGTGGTGCTCAAGGGCACCGTCGTCGTGGAGCACGAAGGGGGCGTCACCGAGGTCGGCGCCGGACAGGCGTTCGTGAGCGAACCGGGGGAGAAGATCCGCTACAGCTGCGGCCCGGACGGCGCCGAGTACGTCGCCGTCTGCCTGCCCGCCTTCTCCCCGGAGACCGTCAACCGCGACGGGTGACCCGCTGACCTGGGAGACGGGTGACCCGCTGACCTGGGAGGGGTGTAGCGGGAAGCGGGAGTTCGCGGCGGAGGGGGCGGAGTGAAGGGGACCGCCCGCCCCACGTCGACCCCGGGCTTGACCTGGAGCGCGCTCCACGTCCCAGACTTCCTCTCGGGGCCCGGAACCAGCGGGCTGGACGACAGGGGACATCGTGAAGTACCGCACCATAGGCGCCGACCCGAAGACCCGCCGCGAGGTGAGCGTGCTCGCGCTCGGCGCGATGTTCTTCGGATCGGTGACCGACGAGAAGACCTCTTTCGCCATCCTGGACCGCTACGTCGAGGCGGGCGGGACGTTCATCGACACCTCCGGCAACTACGCCTACTGGGTCGACGGCGGCCAGGGCGGGCAGAGCGAGGAACTGCTCGGAAAGTGGCGGCGCAGCCGCGGCGTCGGTGACGAGATCGTCATCGCCACCAAGCTGGGCGCGTCCGCTCGCCCCGGGCACCGGCTACATCGACAACGCCGAGGGGCTGTCGGCGAAGGTGATCCGGGAGTCGGCCGAGCGCAGCAGGGAACGGCTCGGCGTGGACAGACTCGACCTGCTCTACGCCCACATCGAGGACAGGACCGTCCCGCCGCACGAGACCGTCGAGGGCTTCGCCGAACTCGTCGCGGAGGGGACGGTCGGGCTGCTCGGGGTGAGCAACCACGCGATCTGGCGGGTCGAGCGGGCCCGCGCCATCGCCGCCGCCGCCGGACTGCCCGGCTACGAGGTCCTGCAGTACCAGCACAGCCACCTCCGGCCGCGCTTCGACATGCCCGACGCGTTCTTCAAGGAGGGCAGCCTCGGTCACGCCGGAGCCGAACTGCTGAGCTACCTGGGGGCGGAGCCGGGCCTGACCCTGGTCGCCTACTCCCCGCTGCTGGGCGGAGCCTACGTCCGGGAGGACAAGCCGGTGCCGCCGGACTACAACCACCCGGGAACGCCCGCCCGGCTCGCGGTGCTGCGCGAGGTCGCGGAGGAGACCGGGGCGAGTGTGAACCAGGTGGTGCTGGCCTGGCAGATCGGCGGCCCGCTGCCGGTGATCCCGCTGACGGGGGCGTCGTCGGTGGCGCAGCTCGAGGAGAACCTGGCCGCGGTCGACCTGGAGCTGACCGAGGACCAGCGCACCCGCTTGAACGCCGCCCACTAGGCGTGTTTCGGGCTGTCAGGTCGGGTCGGTTGGTTTGCTTGGTTGGCCGGGTCCGCCGGGCTCGCTTGGTTCGCTTGCTTCTCTGGGTTTGTTTTGTTCTCTGGGCTGGGCTTGGTTCGCGTGGAGGGGGGCGGGTGGTCCGGCCGGCCGTCTCAGCTGAGCTCTGGTGAGATCAGGCCTCCGGCCTGACGGGCGTGCCTGGTTGCGGTCCTTTTATACGCCGGCCGGACCACCCGCCCCCCTCCACGCATGGCTGTCTCGCCGTACGCCCTGCGGACCGTAGTCGCTCCCTTTCCGGCCGCCCAGCGTCCTGTCTGATGCTGAAGCAATCCGCAGGGCTTCATCCATGGTCGATCGCCGCAGCTGAAGCCTCCCTTTCGAAAGGAGCGCAGGGCTGAGCTGGAAAAACCCCGACAAGAGAAGGGCCTCCCCACCCGTGAGGCACCGGCTTCGGTGGGCCGCCTGTTGCCCACCCCATGATCGTTATCCAGAGCGCTGGCGATCCCCCGGAACCCTTGTCGCCCTGCCTGAGGATCGTCGCCTTGCCCAAGAACTGGAACTTACCCAGGGGCTCTGGGACTTGCCCAGGGATCGTCGCCTTGCCTGCGGGCTGGCAGGGGTGACGCTGCCCAGTGATCGGGGGTTGCCCGGGAGGAGGGATCGAGGGTTACACGGGAGGAAAGGGAGGGCTTACCCGGGGTGGTGATGGGGTTTGTCGTATCGGGAGTTCGGAGGGGTTCAAGAGCGCGGGCGGGGGCGTCTTGCCCAGAGGTTGCCAGGGAGCCGCCCAAGGTGCTTGGGGTGAGCGAGGACCACTCAAGGTGCTTGGGGTGAGCGGGGGCCGTTCAAGGTGCTTGGGGTGAGCGGGGGCCGTTCAAGGTGCTTGGGGTGAGCGGGGGCCGTTCAAGGTGCTTGGGGTGAGCGGGGGCCGTTCAAGGTTTTCGGGATGCTCTGGGCAACGATCAGAGGGTGGGCAACAGGCGGCCCAGCGAAGCTGGTGCCTCACGGGTGGGGAGGCCCTTCTCTTGTCGGGGGTTTTTCCAGCTCAGCCCTGCGCTCCTAATGAGTTCTAGGAGTCGGCTATCGGGCAGGCTCCTGGGATGGTTGGCGGCCGCCGGCAGGTGAGCACTGTGTGCTCCTGGACGTTGAGTCCTGACGAAAGATCGTGCCCCTTGCCGGTCGGCCGGGAGAGTTGATCGCTGATGGGATGTCGTG
>NZ_BSEV01000053.1 GCF_027922005.1 Streptosporangium carneum
AGCTGAGCTCTGGCGGATTCAGGCCTCCGGCCTGGCGGGCGTCGGTGGTTGCGGTCCTTTTATACGCCGGCCGGACCACCCGCCCCCCTCCACGCATGACTGCCGGTCCTGTACGGTGTGCCCGCCGTAGTCGCTCCCTTTCCGGCCGCCCATTCATCTCCGGGCGGCTGAAGCAATCCGTTCCGGGTCCGGCTTCATGGCCGATCGCCGCAGCTGAAGCCTCGCTTTCGAAAGGAGCGCAGGGCTGAGCTGGAAAAACCGCCCCCTGGGGAAGAGCCTTCCCACCCGTGGGGCGCCGGCTTCGGTGGGCCACCCGTTGCCCGCCCCCAATCCTTGGGCGCGTTCACGACCCCTGACCAGGTCATGCCCTATCGGCCGGACCCTCCATCAGCCGTTTCCCTCCCCACAAAGCGCTTCCCCCCACCCGTGGGGCCCGCGCTTCGCTGAGACGGCCGCTGCCCGCCCATCACCCCCTGCCCGGGCTCCCGGGTCTTCCCAACGTCCCCCCTGCCCGGGCTCCCGGGTCTTCCCAACGTCGGACCAGCGGGAAGCGCAACCGGCCTGACCGGCGTCCACGGACCAGGGGAATCCCGGACGGGCCCGCGTACTACTGGCCGCCCCGAACAGGTCCGTCGTACTGCTTGCCGCCCCGACCAGGTCCGTCGCACTACTGGCCGTCTCGACCCGGTCCGTCGTACTGCTCGCCGTCTCGACCCGGTCCGTCGTACTGCTCGCCGCCGCAGTGCCTGGGCGGAGGTCCCGGCGGGTGGCGAAGCGACGGGCGGGCAGCGGCCGTCCCAGCGAAGTGCGGGTCCCACGGGTGGGAGGAACCGTCTCGTGGGGCGGGGAGATGGCCGACAAGAGTGGGGAGTGACCCGGGCGGCATGAACATGATCTGGTCAGGGAGGGGGACGTGCCCACGTGTTGGGGGTGGGCAACGGGTGGCCCACCGAAGCTGGCGCCTCACGGGTGGGGAGGCTCTTCTCTCGTTGGGGTTTTTCCAGCTCAGCCCTGCGCTCCTTTCCGCACCGGAGCTTCAGCTGCGGCGATCGACCATGAAGCCGAACCGGAGCGGATTGCTTCAGCGTCAGTCAGGACGCTGGGCGGCCGGAGAGGAAGCGACTACGGCGGCACGCTGTAGGAGACCGGCAGTCATGCGTGGAGGGGGGTGGGTGGTCCGGCCGGCGTATAAAAGGACCGCAACCACCCGCGCCCGCCAGGCCGGAGGCCTGAATCCGCCAGAGCTCAGCTGAGACGGCCGGCCGGACCACCCGCCCCCCTCCACGCGAACCAAGCCGAACCACCCGAAGCCCGGGACCCGCGGTGGGAAGGGCCGGTTAGATCCCTGTGGTGTTCCTGGGATAGGCAACGGACGGGTCGGTGGCGATGTTCACCATGTACGGCACACCGGAGTCGAAGGCGCGGCGTAGGGCGGGGCCGATCTGCGAGGGGTCGGTCACCAGCTCGCCGCCGCCGCCGAGCGCGGTCACGACCTGGTCGTAGCGGCACTGCGGCTGGAGCTCCGCGGCCACGTCGTAGCCGTACAGCATCTGCATGGGGTGCTTCTCCAGCCCCCACATGCCGTTGTTGCCGCAGATCATCACGACGGGCAGGCGATGGCGGACGAGGGTGTCCACGTCCATCAGTGAGAATCCGGCCGCGCCGTCGCCGAGCAGCAGCGCCACCTGGGAGGAGGGGCGGGCCAGGCGGGCGGCGATGGAGTAGCCGAGGCCGGTGCCCAGGCAGCCGTACGGGCCGGGGTCGAGCCAGTTGCCCGGCTGCTTCGGCTCGATGTACTTGCCCGCGTAGGAGACGAAGTCGCCGCCGTCGCCGATCACCACGGCGTCGTCGTCGAGGATCCTGTCGAGCTCGCCGTAGATCCGCATCGGGTGGATCGGGTCGGAGTCCGAGGCCAGCAGTTCCGCGTCCCCTGCGACGGCCGCCGCCGCGGCCTCGTTCAGCCTGGACAGCCACGGGGCGTACGCCTTCGGGGACACGCCCGCCTCGTTGCAGGCCGTACCGAGTCCCCAGAAGACCAGGGACAGGTCACCCGAGGCCACCCCGGACGGCTCCATGTGGGTGGTCAGCTGTGACGGCGCGTCCGCCAGGTGCACGACCCTGGCGAGCGGGGCGCCGTTCTTGCCGCCGAACCAGCCGTAGCCGAGCCGGAAGTCGAGGGGCGCGCCCGCCACGATGACCAGGTCCGCCTGGGAGAACGCCAGGCTGCGGGCGCGGGTGACCAGCAACTCGTGACCGGAGGGCAGGATGCCGCGGCCCTGGCCGTTGGGGATGACCGGAAGGCGGAACTCCTCGGCGAAGCCTCTGGCGACCTCCTCCGCGCGGTCCATCCACACGTCGGAGCCCAGCACCAGCACGGGTCGCTCCGCCTCGGCGAGCAGGCGGGCGATCCTGGCGAGCGCGTCGGGGTCGGGTTCGAGCGGTGACGGGGTCAGGGTCTCCGTGGCGTGGTCGGGCGGCGGCGCGGGGGCGAACAGGTGGTCCATGTGGAAGTCAAGGAAGACCGGACCGCGGTGCGGGGCGAGGGCGGTCCTGAAGGCCATCTCCACGTCCTCGCCGATCGAGTCGGGACCGGAGCCGGTGAAGGCCAGCTTGGTGATCGGCGCGAACAGCGGCGGGTGGTCCATCTCCTGCAGCGCGCCCGAGCCCCAGCGCGACTGCGGGGCCCTGCCTCCCAAGATCACGACGGGGGAGCCGTTGGAGTGCGCCGTGGCCACGCCGCTGACGCCGTTGGTGACGCCGGGGCCGGCGGTGAGCACGGCCAGGCCCGGTTTGCGAGTCAGCCGGGCGGTCGCCTCGGCGGCGAAGACCGCGCTCTGCTCGTGCCGCACGTCCAGGATCGGCACGCCCTCGTGGACCGCCCCGTCGTACAACGGGAAGACGTGTCCGCCGGAGAGGGTGAACATGGTTTCGATGCCGTAGGCCTTGGAGACGGCGACAGCGATGTCACCTGCGTGCTTTGGGGACTCCATATGGCGCAACCTACCAGTCAGTCACTTAGCCGGACAGTGATTGGACACCCTGCCCAGATTCCTCCCGCCTAACGCTGCCAGTGCCTTTCATCACGGTGAAGACGGCTCCGGAGGGGCGGAATCGTTCGTCCACGGCGGTGGGATCCCGTCCCCGGTCCGTCCACGGCGGTGCGTGCTCCAGGTGACGGACGGCCTTTCCTCAGCCGTCGTCGGTACGGCAGGTCTTTCCTTGCCGCCGTGGGCGGCGATGCCGGAGTGGGTGGCCGATGGTTGTGGCCGGCGGTGGTGCCGGGAGTGTGTGGCCGACGGCGGTGCCTGGAGTGTGCGGCGGGCGGTGGTGCCGGGAGCGGGGTGTTCGATCGCTCTCATGTCTCACACGATGATCACTCTCGTGCCTCACATGACGAACGCCCGCTCCCGGCGTGTCCTCGGTTACGGGCCCGCGTTCACAGCGTGTCGGAGAGCGCCTTGATCGGCATCTTCAGGTCGGCCAGCAGGCTCAGGTCCGCCTCCGGGGTGCGGCCCAGCGTGGTCAGGTAGTTGCCGACGATGATCGCGTTGATCCCGCCGAGCATGCCGTCGCGGGTGCCCAGGTCGCCGAGGGTCAGCTCCCTGCCGCCCGCGTAGCGCAGGATCGTGCGCGGCAGCGCGAGGCGGAAGGTCGCGATCGTCCTGAGCGCGTCGGAGCCCTCGAGCAGGGGGAAGGACTCGAAGGGCGTGCCGGGGCGCGGGTTGAGGAAGTTCAGCGGGACCTCGTCGGGGCGCAGCTCGCCGAGCTGTCCGGCGAACTCGGCCCGCTGCTCCAGGCTCTCGCCCATGCCCACGATGCCCCCGCAGCACAGCTCCATCCCCGCCTCGCGCACCATCAGGCAGGTGTCCCAGCGCTCCTGCCAGGTGTGGGTGGTGACGACCTTCCCGAAGTGCGACCTGGCGGTCTCCAGGTTGTGGTTGTAGCGGTGCACGCCGATCTCGGCCAGCTCGTCGACCTGAGCCTGGGTGAGCATGCCCAGTGAGCAGGCGACGTTGATGTCGACGGCCTCCTGGATCGCCTTCACGCCCTGGCGGACCTGGTCCATCAGCCTGCGGTCGGGGCCGCGGACCGCCGCCACGATGCAGAACTCGGTCGCGCCCGTCTCCGCGGTCTCCCTGGCCGCCTGGACCAGGGACGGGATGTCCAGCCAGGCCGCGCGGACCGGCGAGGTGAACTGCCCCGACTGGGAGCAGAAGTGACAGTCCTCGGGGCAGCCGCCGGTCTTGAGCGAGACGATCCCCTCGACCTCGACCTCGGGGCCGCACCACTTCATCCGCACCTCGTGCGCGAGCGCCAGCAGGTCGGCGAGACGGTCATCGGGCAACTCAAGGCACCGCAGGGCCTGCGCGGCGTCGAGTCCCCGGCCCTCCTCGAGGACTTGCGCGCGGGCGATGTCGAGTATGTCGCTCATGCTGCTCCACTCTTCGGCCGTCGTCTACGGGCTAGAGCCTAAAGGTGGCCCTGAAGGCGGTCGCGTCGAATCCGCCTCCCAGCACCGGGGCCAGGCCCGCGTGGGCCGTACGGGCGAAGGACGGCCGGTCCAGGCCGCCGGCCTCCGCGGGGAGCGCGCCCGCGAGCGGCCTGGCGGCCAGCATCTCCAGGTCCGCCACGTTGCACCGCTCGGCCAGGCCGGGGTCGGCGGGCCACGACCCGATCACCACCCCGGCGAGGTCGAGGCCGCGGTTGGCCATCGCCTCCAGTGTCAGGGCGGTGTGGTTGAGCGTGCCCAGCGCCGCCCGCGTCACCAGCAGGACCGGCGCGCGGAGCGCCCTGGCCAGGTCGGCCAGGGTGGCGCCCTCCTCGTCGAAGCGGACGAGGAGCCCGCCCGCGCCCTCGACGACGACGAGCCGGTTGGACGCGGCCAGCTCCGTGACGCGGGCCGCCGCCAGGTCGAGGGAGACCGGGGGCAGGCCCGCGACGCGGGCCGCCGCCGCGGGAGCCAGCGGGTCGGGGAACCTGGCCAGCTCGAACGTGGTCGTCACCCCGGACAGCCGGATGACGTCGTCCAGGTCTCCGGGCTCGGTCTCGCCGACCCCGGTCTGCGCGGGCTTGACCACCGCGACCGAGGAGCCCCGCTCTCTGGCGAGTGAGGCCACCGCGGCGGTGACGATCGTCTTGCCCACTCCTGTGTCGGTCCCGGTGACCACGAGGATGCTCATCCACCTCACCTTAGGCCGATCCCCGGGCGGCCCGGCGGACGACCGCGACGGGACGTCAGGGGCGGCGCAGGCGGGTGACGAACTTGTAGCGGTCGCCCCGGTAGAGGGACTGCGCCCATTCGACGGGGTTGCCGTCGGCGTCGAAGGCGTGCCGGGTGAGCAGCAGCATCGGCAGCCCTACGTCCACGCTCAGCACCTGCGCGTCGTACGGCGTGGCCAGCACGGTCTCGATGATCTCCTCCGCGTCCGTCAGCCGCACGTTGTAGGCGTTGTGGAGCGTCTCGTACAGCGAGGAGTGCACCTCGAGCTCACGCCGCAGCCTGGGGAAGCGCCGGGCGGACAGGTGGGTGGTGTCGATCGACATCGGCTCGCCGTTGGCCAGGCGGAGCCGGTGGATCCGCAGGACCCGGCCGCCGGGGTTGATCGCGAGGCGGCGGGCCAGCGGCTCGTCCGCGGTGATGTAGCTGATGTCAAGGATCTTGGTGTCGGGTTCGAGGCCGACGGTCCTGAGGTCACCGGTGTAGGAGGTCAGCTGGAGGACCTGGGCGACCTTGGGGTGCGCGACGAACGTCCCCTTGCCCTGGATGCGCACCAGACGGCCCTCGACCACGAGCTCGGACAGGGCCTGGCGCACGGTGGTGCGCGACGTCTCGAAGCGCACCGCGAGGGTCCGCTCGGGAGGCAGCGCGCTGCCGGCGGCCAGGCTCTTGGTGAGCGCGAGCAGGCTGCGCTTGACGTCGTAGTACTTCGGGATCCTGGGGGAGTCTTCCGTCACGCCCGCACCTCGCCCAACGGCTCGGCGCCGGCACGGGCGCCAGGGCTGCCGGGACGGAGGACGCCTCGTCCGCGCGCCCGCTCGCTTCGCTCACTCACATGGTCACCTTCACCATCTCGGCCACGGCGGTGAGCGCACCCCTGATCACCGCTAGATCGTCGGAACTCAGATTGGCCCGCGCGGTCAACCGCAGGCAAGAGCGGCCGACCGGCACCGAGGGCGGCCGGAAACATCCGACGCGCACCCCGCGTTCCGCACAGATGACGGCGGCCCGAAGCGCCGTCTCGGGTGGGCCGAGCACGATCGGGACGACCGCACCCGCCGGGTCGTTGGTCTCCAGACCGAGTTCACGGGCCATCGAGGCCAGCTCTTTCGCTCTGGTTAGCACGTATCCGGGCAGTTCGGGCTGATTGTGAAGGATATCCACAGCGGCGAGTGCCGCCGCCACGCTCCCCGGTGCCAGGCCCGTGTCGAAGATGAACGAGCGGCCCGTGTCTATCAGGGTTTCGATCACCTCCGCGGCCCCGAGCACGGCCCCGCCCTGGGACCCCAGGGACTTGGAGAGTGTGACCGTTCTCACAACGCCCGGCTCGGCGGCCAGGCCCGCCGCGTGCACCGCCCCCCGCCCGCCGAAGCCGAGAACGCCGAGCGAGTGCGCCTCGTCCACGACCAGCAACGCGCCCTGCCGTACGGCCGCCGCGTGCAGCTCCGCCAGCGGGGCCAGGTCGCCGTCGACGGAGAAGACGGCGTCCGTGACCACGACCGCGTGCTCGACGTCCCGGTCCGCCAGCGCCTTCTCCACGGCCGTCACGTCCCGGTGCGGGGTGACGACGACGCGCGAGCGCGACAGGCGGCAGGCGTCCACGATCGAGGCGTGGTTGCCCGTGTCCGAGACCACCAGGGCGTCCCTGCCCAGGGCCGCGACGGCCGCCAGGTTGGCCAGGTAGCCGGAGGAGAACACCAGGGCGTCCTGCGCCCCGGTGAAGGCGCGCAACCGCCGCTCGAGGGCGGCGTGCAGCGTGGTCGAGCCGGTCACCAGGCGGGAGCCCGTCGAGCCCGTCCCCCACTCCAGGGTGGCCGCCGTCGCGGCCCGGGCGAGGCGTTCGTCCCTGGCGAGGCCGAGGTAGTCGTTCGAGGCCAGGTCGATCAGGCCGTCGTCGTCCGGTGTGCGGGCGCGCAGGGTCCGCTTCAACCCCGCCGCCTCCCGCGCCGCCGCCGCCACGCGGAATCGAGCCAGCGGATCGGGGCCATGTGTCATAGGGGCATTTTCCCAATGTGGTGTGCCCGATTCGCGTTCGGGCCTGTAAAGAACGCATGATGCACGGGTGCCGACTCTAAGCGACCTGGCGGTTCGTCACACCGCGCTCGACGATGCGGACCTCGAGTGGATGCACTCGCTGGTCTCCGACTGGCAGCTTCTGGCCGACCTGTCGTTCGCCGACCTCATCCTGTGGATCCCCCTCAGGGAGGGGACGGGCTGGATCGCGGTCGCCCAGATGCGGCCGACCACCGGCCCCACCGTGTATCACGACGACATCGTCGGGATGACGGCCGCCAGGGGCGAGCGGGCGCTCATCGACACCGCGTGGAACGAGAGACGCATCTGCCGAGAGGGCGACCCCGACTGGTCGAGCGGGGTCCCGGTGAGGGAGGAGACCATCCCGGTACGGCGGGCCGACCACTTCCTGGGCGTGATCCAGCGTTCGACGAACCTCTCCTCGGCGCGGACCCCGTCGCGGCTCGAGCTCACCTACCTGCAGAGCGCCTCCGATCTGGCCCAGATGGTCGCCGAGGGCCGCTTCCCGTTCTCGGGGGCCGAGCCGATCCTGGTCCGCTCGCCGCGCGTGGGCGACGGGCTGCTCAGGCTCGACCGCGCGGGCCGGGTCACCTACGCCTCGCCGAACGCCCTGTCCGCCTACCGCAGGCTGGGACTCAACGCGGACCTGGTCGGGGCCGAGCTCGGCCGCACCACCGCCACGCTCTGCTACTCGGACGAGCCCATCAACGAGAACCTCATGATCGTGGCCAGCGGCAGGGAGCCGAGGGAGACCGAGGTCGAGTCGGGCGGCACGGTCGTGCAGCTGCGGGCGATCCCGCTGGTCGTCGGGGGCGGGCGCATCGGCGCGCTGGTGCTCATCCGCGACGTGACCGAGCTGCGCCGCCGCGAGCGGGAGCTGATGACCAAGGACGCCACCATCAGGGAGATCCACCACCGGGTCAAGAACAACCTGCAGACGGTCGCCGCGCTGCTGCGGCTGCAGGCCAGGCGGCTGCAGGTGCCGGAGGGGCGGGAGGCGCTGGAGGAGGCGGTGCGCAGGGTCGGCTCGATCGCGATCGTGCACGAGACGCTGTCCCACACGCCCGAGGAACAGGTGGACTTCGACGACATCGCCGACCGCGTGATCGCGATGACGGGGGAGGTCGCCGCTCCCGAGGCGCAGGTGGTGCCGCGCAGGGTCGGGACGTTCGGGGTGCTGCGCTCGGAGATCGCGACGCCGCTGGCGATGGTCCTCACCGAGCTGTTGCAGAACGCGGTCCAGCACGGGCTCGCCCACCGTCCCGGCAGGCTTCAGGTGATCGTCTCCCGAGGGGCGGACCGCCTCGATGTGATCGTCTCCGACGACGGGACCGGCCTGCCGGACAACTTCGACCTGGAGTCGTCGACCAGTCTCGGCCTTCAGATCGTGCGCACGCTGGTGGTGGGCGAGCTGTCGGGGAGGCTGGCCATCGAGCCCAGGGCCGGTGGGGGCACCGAGGTCACGCTGAGCATCCCCCTCCCCGCGGCCTGAGCCGGAGCGGGGAGGGCCTTGTCTGCGGTCGGCCGGTGGGGTGCTTCTTCCGGGGATCTTCGCTGAGGGCCGGCCGCCGACGCGGGCGGCCGAGGCTCTCTTGGGAGGATCAGACGGTGGAGGATCAGACGGTGGAGGATCAGACGGCGGCGCGGGTGCGGGCGCGGGCCGTGCGGCGCTTGAAGGCGCGACGCTCGTCCTCGCTCAGGCCACCCCAGACACCGGCGTCCTGACCGGACTCCAGTGCCCACTTCAGGCAGGCCTCGCTCACGTTGCATGTACGGCAGACCTGCTTGGCCTCTTCGATCTGCATCAGGGCGGGGCCGGTGTTGCCGATCGGGAAGAAAAGCTCGGGGTCCACGTCACGGCAGGCAGCTCGGTGGCGCCAGTCCATGCGTCCACTCCTTCGACAAGAGGAGCCCTTTGCTTCGGCTCCGGCGGCGTACTTTGTGAAGACTTTCACTAACCAGCGCGAACGATTACCCGAGCCTTGTTCGGTCCGGGGGCCTGTTCACTTGATCGCCGGTGGCCTGGGAGCGATGTTGCCGCTCAAAGGTCCTACGTTCCGACGTCAATGTTGAGATTGTCAGCCACGCTCAGTACATGCAAGAGGTTTGGGAGAACGTTTTGCCTGATATGCATGTCGGATGCGTCACATGATGACCGGATGTAACGGATCAGACCAACACTTGTAACGCCTTCGGGATAGAGCGAAACGTCACCTGCTCGACTTCGCCCAGGTAGTCGCCGTCGAGCTGGAAGGCCACGGGACGCTCGGCGCGCAGCGTGAACTCCCGCTCGTCGTGGAACTGCACGAGATGGCGCCCGGAGGGCAGGGTCTCGCGCACCCCGATGATCTGGGGCATCAGATGGCACATCGCCGCCAGGCCGAGGCGCTGCAGTCCCAGCAGGTCGAGACCCGTCTCGAAGCTCGCCCACGGGGTCGGGCAGACGGGGCGGGAGCCCACGTAGGTCCACGGGGAGGTGTTGGAGACGATCGCCATGAAGATGTTGTCGGCGGGCGGCACGTCGGGCCCCTCGACGCTCATCGGGGCATGGCGTCTGTCCGTCGAGAGATAGTGGTGCAGGGCGGTGTTCACATAGCGCGCGGGCGTGGCCTTGCGCCCGGTCCCGCGCAGCCCCTCGACCGCCCTGATCACCTCGGCGTCGTATCCGAGGCCGCTGCAGAAGGTGAAGTATCTGCGCTGGTCGTCCCAGATCGCCTGGCCGAGCCCGACGGTCCGCCGTCTGTCGTCACGCAGGGCCTCCAGCACCGCGCCGACCGCCTCGACCGGATTGTTCGGCAGCCCGAGCGCCCGCGCGAAGACGTTCGCGCTCCCGCCGGGGATCGCCAGCAGCGCTGGGCGGTCCATCGCGCCCCCGGCCTTCTCCCGGGCCGATTCATCGGAGGCCTGGCCGTCTCCGGCGCGCGCCTCGCCGCTCCGTCTGCTCCCGTCGCCCGCAGGCTCCTCGGGGTCCTCGGCGTCGAGCAGCCCGTTCACGGTCTCGTTGATCGTGCCGTCGCCGCCCAGCACGGCCACCACGTCGAATCCGGAGGCGTGGGCCCCGCGGGCCAGATGGGCCGCGTGCCCCCGGTATCCGGTCTCCTCGACCGTCAGGTCCATGGTCGCGCCCAGTGCTCTGATCAGCACGTCCCGGGTCCGTTGGTTGGTCGTCGTCGCCTTTGGATTCACCAGGAGCATCGCGCGCATAATGCCAGCGTATCCGCCGATAACGCCGTCATGGCGGCGAAGAACGGAGCAGGACACCCCGGCGATAGGCTTTGGCTGTGTCGAACCACCGCCCCCTGTCACTCACCGTCGCCGCCGTCGTCATGGCGCTGGAAGGCGTCACCGCGCTGCTGCTCGGCGGTTACGTCGGCGTCGAGACGGTGATCGGCAAGCCGGACGACGTGGTGAGCTCGATCTTCGTCGCGGGCTTCGGGATCCTCGTGGGCGTCGCCCTGCTCTGGGTGGCCGTGGGCATGCTGCGCACCGAGCGATGGGCGCGGAGCCCGGGGGTGCTCACCCAGATCTTCGCCGTGGTCGTCGGCGTCACGCTGATCCAGTCCGACCAGCGGGCCATCGGCATCCCGCTCATCGCCGCGGCAGTGATCGGACTGGTCGCACTGCTGTCCCCGCCGACGACCGACGCCCTCTACGGGGACCACCAGGACAGCCTCTAGTCCTCCGCCGTCAGTCCCTCACGGAGCTGGGCCAGGGTCCTGGCCAGCAGCCGGGACACGTGCATCTGTGAGATGCCGAGCTCGGTGGCGATCTGCGACTGGGTCATGTTGCCGAAGAAGCGCAGCAACAGGATGCGCTTCTCACGGGGCGGCAGCCGTTCGAGCAGGGGCTTGAGCGACTCGCGGTACTCGACGCCCTCCAGGGAGTCGTCCACGATGCCGAGGGAGTCGGCCACCGCGGGCGCGTCGTCGTCGCCGGAGTCGGGCGCGTCCAGGGAGACCGTGGAGTAGGCGTTGGCCGACTCCAGCCCCTCGAGCACCTCCTCCTCGCTCATCTTCAGGAACGAGGCCAGCTCCCCGACGGTGGGCGCGCGTCCCTCACGCTGGGACAGCTCGCTGATCGCCTTGGTGAGCGAGAGCTTGAGCTCCTGCAGGCGGCGCGGTACGCGGACCGCCCAGCCCTTGTCACGGAAGTGCCGTTTGATCTCGCCCACGATCGTGGGGGTGGCGTAGGTGGAGAACTCCACCCCCCGGGCGAGGTCGAAGCGGTCGATCGACTTGATCAGGCCGATGGTGGCGACCTGGGTGAGGTCGTCGAGCCATTCGCCGCGGTTGCGGAACCGGCGGGCGAGGTATTCCACGAGAGGAAGGTGGAGCTCGACGAGCTCGTCACGGATGCGCTGGCGCCGCGAGTCGTCGGGGGTCAACTCCGCCAGTTCCGCGAAGAGCAGGCGCGCGCGCACCCGGTCGGGCACCGCGTGGTCGCTGGCGGCCATGGCACGAGTCCTTTCCGTCACGCCGGCCTCGCCGCGCCTCGGCGCTTGCGTAGCACGATCGCCATGCGGTCGGGGGAGTCGGTTACGGCATCGACGTCGTCGGCCAGGGCGGTGAGCACCATCCACGCGAAGTCGTCACGCTTCGGCGTGGAATTGCCCACCGTGCTGACCTCGACCCTGATCTGCATCAGCTGGCCGGTCAGCTCGAACTCGGCCGTCAGGTCGGTGCCGGGGACGGCCTGGGTCAGCAGCATCGCGCACGCCTCGTCGACCGCGATCCGCAGGTCCTCGATCTCGTCGAGCGTGAAGTCCAGCCGTGCGGCCAGTCCGGCGGTCGCCGTACGCAGCACGGACAGATAGGCACTCGCGGCCGGCAGCCGGACGCTCACCACGTCACGGATTCCGCCCATGTCGACCGCGGGCGTCTCGGTGTGTTCGGTCACGTTCCTCCTCGCAGAGTCGCTGACTGCAACCTACAGCCCCGTGGCGGTGGTTGGCCCGCTTGGACTCGCGATCGGGGCGATTTGGCACCTCAAGAACACTTTAAGACACCAGAATGAGGCCTATGAACAGGTCAGGCCCCGTGTGGTCGCACTCCACACGGGGCCCGGACGCGCCGATCACGAACCTTCAGGCTCAGGCGGCCTTGGTCGCCCAGAAGATCTTGGAGATCTCGTCGATCTTCGCCAGGAGCTCGTCGGCCTGGGCGACGTCGACCGTGCCCTTGCCGCCCGCGGCGCCCGCGAGCTTGGTGGCCTCCCAGAACAGCTGGTGCAGCTGGGGGTAGGTCTCCAGGTGCGGAGGCTTGAAGTAGTCGGTCCACAGCACCCACAGGTGGTGCTTGACCAGCTCGGCCCGCTGCTCCTTGATGATCAGCGCGCGGGTGCGGAAGACCGGGTCGTCGTTCGCGTTGTACTTCTCGATGACGGCCTTGACCGACTCGGCCTCGATGCGGGCCTGGGCCGGGTCGTACACGCCGCACGGCAGGTCGCAGTGCGCGGACGCGACGTGCCGGGGTCGCAGAAGTCGTGCAAGCATCGGAAAATCCTTCCTTGATGCTGAGGATCAGCATGGTCCGTTACCGACCTTACTCGTCTCCAAAAGCCGTGTGGGATGGGGTTGAGCTCCGTGAGAGTCCGTGTCGAAGGCGAGTCGATGCTGCCGGCGCTGCGTCCCGGCGACTGGCTCTGGGTACGGCGCGGCGCGCCGGTCAGAGCGGGGGATCTGGTGGTCGCCAGGCTCCCCTCCGACCCGTCCCTGCTGATCGTCAAAAGGGCCGCCTGGGAGAGCGGAGAGGGGTGGTGGCTGGAGAGCGACAACCAGCGCGCCCCCGGGCGCCGCGACAGCTGGGACTTCGGCGCGGTGCCGTCGTCGTCGCTGGTCGGCCGCGTGATGCTGCGCTACTGGCCGTTGCCCTTCCTGCGGGCCCGGTAGGCGGCCACGTTCGCCCTGCTGGCGCAGCGCTCCGAGCAGTAACGCCTCGACCGGTTGGAGGAGGTGTCGAGGAAGGCGCGCCTGCAGGGGGCGGCCTGGCACAGGCCGAGACGGTCGACGCCGAGGTCGGTCACCAGGGTGGCCAGGCCCATCACCGCGCCGACGGCGTACTGGTCGGCCATCCTGCCGCCCTCGGTGAGGTGCATGTGCCAGCGCTCGCCGTCGTGCCCCGAGATCTGGGGCTGCACCGGGTGCTGGATCAGCAGTGAGTTGAGCCGGTCGACCACGCCGTCCTCGTCGCCGCCCGCCGCGGTCTCGAAGATGACGATCAGCTCCTCGCGCAGGTCGCGCAGGGCGTCGAGGTCACCGCGGGTGATGCGGCAGCCGGGACGGTAGCGGCCGCCCTCCTCGAGCAGGGCGCGCAGCCCTTCGAGGCAGGTCAGCCGGTCCGGGCTGTTGATCAGCAGCACGGCCAGCTCGGCGTAGGAGGTCAGATCCATCGGGCGGCCCGTCGGTGTAAGCGATGGCGACAGGAGCCGCATCTTACATGCGCGACGGTGGCTACACCATGTAACAAAAGTAAGTGCCCCCTGTCATCTGCGAAAGTCGCACCCTGTGGCAGAATCGAGCAACGGGTGACCCCCGTACCCCTCCAGATGGCCGCACGAGCAGGCCCCGAGCGACTACCGAAGCCGGGCCACGCCCGCGGCGGCCGCTACGAAGGACCAATCCGTCTGTGTCTGACTGAACTACAGGGGTCGCTGTGGCTGTCACGCCATCCTCCATCTCCCTCGAATCCCTCGATCTCGATCCGGCCTTCGCCCTGCACCGCGGGGGCAAGCTGGAGATCCGCTCGACCGTTCCCGTCCGCGACGCCGGTGACCTGGCCCTGGCCTACACCCCCGGCGTGGCGAAGGTCTGCAGCGCGATCGCCGACCAGCCTGAGCTCGTCAACGACTACACCTGGGTCTCCAACGTGGTCGCCGTCGTCTCCGACGGCACCGCCGTGCTCGGACTCGGGGACATCGGCCCCGCCGCCGCCATGCCGGTCATGGAGGGCAAGGCCCTGCTGTTCAAGCAGTTCGCCGGTGTCGACGCGGTGCCCATCTGCATCGACTGCACCGGCGTCGACGAGATCGTCGAGACCGTCGCGCGCCTGGCGCCGTCCTTCGGAGGCGTCAACCTCGAGGACATCAGCGCGCCCCGCTGCTTCGAGGTCGAGGACCGGCTGCGCGACCTGCTGGACATCCCGGTCTTCCACGACGACCAGCACGGCACCGCGATCGTCGTGCTGGCCGCGCTGAAGAACGCCGCCAGGCTGACGGGGCGCTCGCTGGGCGACCTGCGGGCCGTGGTCGCGGGCGCGGGCGCGTCCGGCGTGGCCGTCAGCCGGATCCTCCTCAACGCCGGCATCGGGGACATCGCGGTCGCCGACTCCAAGGGCCTCATCCACGAGGGCCGCGACGGCCTCAACCCGTTCAAGGAGGCCCTGGCGCGCGACACCAACAGGGCGGGCCTGCGCGGCTCCACCGAGTCGGCGCTCGCCGGAGCCGACGTGTTCGTCGGCCTGTCCGGCTCCACCGTCTCCGAGGAGGCCATCGCGTCGATGGCGCAGGGCTCCATCGTCTTCGCGCTGTCCAACCCGACCCCCGAGGTGCACCCGGAGATCGCCAGGAAGCATGCCCAGGTCGTGGCGACGGGCCGTTCCGACTTCCCCAACCAGATCAACAACGTGCTCGCCTTCCCCGGCGTCTTCAGGGGAGCGCTCGACGTGCGGGCCTCGACCATCACCGAGAACATGAAGGTGGCCGCCGCCGAGGCGCTGGCCTCCGTGGTCGGTGACGACCTGTCCGCCGACTACGTGATCCCGAGCGCGTTCGACGAGCGCGTCGCCCCCGCGGTCATCGCCGCCGTCGCCGCGCAGGCCCGCGCCGACGGGGTCGCCCGCCAGTAAAGACACCCTTTTCTCAGGCCCGTTCCACCGGGGCAGTCCTTCCGTGACCGTTGTCAGAAGCCTGTAAAGGCGACCCCTTTCACTCGGCCCGACACCGGAACGCCAACCCCGAGACGCCTCTCGCCCGATCGGCGAGGGGCGTCTTCTGGTTGTACGGAACTTCCGCAAATCGGTGACAGATTGTGCTATAAAAATAGCGCTCCGTTACCTATTCGGACAAGAGAGTACACGAGGGACGGGCAGGGGCGCGGAGGCGCAGTCGTGCCCTCCGTGCTCGAACGTCCACCCGGTGAGGAGAGCAATGGAACGCGAGCCCAACCGGTTGCTCCAGCGGCTCATCGCCGAGTCGGGCTTCACCCATAAGGGGCTGGCCCGCAGGCTCAACGATCTCGGTGTGACCCGCGGCCTGTCCGGTCTGAAGTACGACCACAGTTCCGTTCTGCGCTGGCTCGGTGGTCAACGGCCGAGAGAGCCGGTTCCCACGCTGCTCGCGGAGATCTTCTCTCTACGGCTCGGCAGGACGGTCAGCGTGGAGGAGCTCGGTCTGCCCGCCGTCTCCACGCCTCTGGACCTCGGGCAGGAGTTCACCCACACCTGGCAGGAGGGAATCGCGACCGTGACAGCACTGTGGCGCGGGGACGTTGAAAGACGCAGGTTCCTGCTCGACTCCACCTTCGCGATCGGCGCCGGATCCACCGGAGCCCTGCGCTGGCTGACCCTTCCGGCGGAGAGCCGCCCCGCGGCGAGCGGCGTCCGGCGGGTCGGCATGGCCGACATCGCCGCGATTCGGGAGGTCACCAGGTCGTTCGGCGAGCTGGACAACAGGTTCGGCGGCGGCAGGGTCAGGTCCGCGGTGGTGAAATACCTGGACACCGCGGTCGCGCCGCTGCTCAGCGAGGGGGCGTACGCCGAGGAGACCGGCAGGGCGCTGGCGTCCGCCGCGGCGGAGCTGACCAGGCTCGCCGGCTGGATGGCATACGACCTGGAACAGCACGGCCTGGCCCAGCGCTACCTCATCCAGGCGCTGAGACTGGCCAGAGGGGCGGGGGACCACGGGTTCGGCGGTGAGATCCTCGCGGGGATGAGCCACCAGGCCCTCTACATCGGGCAGCCGGCACACGCTCTCGACCTGGCGAGGGCCGCCCAGCTCTCGGCGCGCCGCGCGGGCGTCTTCGCGCTGCTGGCGGAGGCGCACGTGGTCGAGGCCCACGCTCACGCCCTGCTGGAAGACCGTGTGGCCTGTGGAAACTCCTTGCACGAGGCGGAGTTGGCGTTCGAGCGGCGTGACACGGGTGAGAAGCCCGGCTGGATCGCCTACTTCGACGAGGCCTACCTGTCGGCCAAGTTCGCCCACTGCTTCCGCGACCTGGGAGACGGCCCGGCGACCGTACGGCACGCGCGGCGGTCGCTGGAGATGGACGGCCGCTATGTCAGGGGACGCATGTTCAACCTGTCGCTGCTGGCCGCGGGGCTGCTGGAGTGCGGGGAGCTGGAGCACGCCTGCGCCGCGGCGGCCGACGCGCTCGAGCTGGCCGCGGGCCTGCAGTCGGCGCGCACCCAGTCGTACGTGACCGACCTGCGGCGGCGGCTCAGCCCCTTCACCGCGGAGACGGCGGTGGCCGAGCTGGACGAGCGGGCCAGGGAGCTCGTCTCCTCGTCCTCCTCGGCGTGAGGCCGTCCCGGCTCTCCTGACGAGGCTCTCCCGGAGAGGGGGCCACCGTGCGCGGTCACGGAAGCGGAGTCCGACGACGGCCGTGACTCTGACAACGGTCATGACCAGGCGCTGTTCTCGAACCAGGCGGAGTCTTTACAGCACGCATGACAGCGCCCATGGCAGCGCCTATAACGGCGCCTACGACGGCGCCTACGACAAGGGGCCCGGTGTGTGCACACCGGGCCCCTTGCTTTCGTGCTGGGTGAGTCAGGGGTTTGGACGCCCTGCCTCGGGGATCGTTAGATCCTTACGGCTTACTTGTAGAGCTCGCCGTTCGGGCCCACGATCTTG
>NZ_BSEV01000054.1 GCF_027922005.1 Streptosporangium carneum
GAGCGGCCGTCACCGTCGCTCGCCGCCGGGCCCCGGGGGAGCGGGCGGCCTCCCCGAAGGCCGCCCCTCCCCAGCCGGTCCGTCCCCCGCTCCCCGAGTCGCTACCACTGAGCCCTTGAGCGTCTCGGGGAGCGGGGACCGGCGGGACCGTCTCCGGTCAGACGCGCTGCCAGAGGGCGGGGACGTTCGGCGGCTCCCAGCCCGGGTAGGCCGTGTGGCCCTGCAGGCACCGGTAGGTGGAACCGCCGTAGGTCACCGTCGCGCCGGCCGCGTAGGTGGTGCCTGCGGCCCAGGTGCCACCGGCCGTCTGCGTCGGGGTCGGGCTGTTGCCCGTCGAGGTCGGCTGGGGGCCGTTGCTGGTGACCAGGGTGAGGCCGTACGTCTGCAGGATCTCGTTGACCGGCTGGAAGTAGGTCGTGCCGCCGGAGGAGCAGTTGCCGGAACCGCCCGAGGTCACGCCCTGGGCCTGGTCGCCGGAGATGAACGAGCCGCCGGAGTCACCGGGCTCGGCGCAGACGCTGGTGCGGGTCACCCCGCTGACCGTGCCCTCCTGGTAGGTGACACTGGTGTTGAGCTGCTGGACGCTGCCGCAGTGCCAGCCGGTGGTCGAGCCGGACCGGCAGACCGAGGAGCCGACCTGCGCCACGGTGGAGCCGTTCACCGGGATCGTGGCGCCGTTCTGGACCACGACGCCGCGCGGGGTCCAGTTGGAGTTGGTCGAGACCCAGGCGTAGTCGTTGCCGGGGAAGGACGAGCCCTGGAAGCTGCCCTGCGCGACCCGGTTGGAGCCGCTGGTCGAGGCGCCGGTCGAGCCGCAGTGTCCGGCGGTGGCGAATCCGCCCTGGCCGCTGCGGGTCACCGGGAAGCCGATCGAGCAGCGGCTGCCGCTGCCGATGTAGTAGGCGTCGCCGCCCCGCAGGTCGTAGAACGTCCGGGGCTGCTCGTTGGACTTCTCGACCTTGACCAGGGACTTGTCGGCGCCGCTGGCGTCGACGAACGCCTGGCCCGCGGCCACGTCGTTGGCCAGCACGACGACGCCGTTGGTGCGCACGTCGACGTACCAGGCGGGCACGGACTTGGGCGCGGCGGCCTCGGCCCGCTGGTCGAGCTTGGCCTTGGCGGCGTCGAGCGTGGCCAGCGAGTGCTTGACCAGCTTGGCCTGGGCGCCGGTCTTGAGGATGGTCGTGAGCTGCTTGGAGTCACTGGTCGCGACCACGAGTTCGGCGGTGGGGCCGGTGACCCAGGCGCCGCCGTAGGCCGCGCCGAGCTGCTTGCCGATGATCGGCTCGACCTTGGCGGCCGCACTCTCGTTGACCAGGCGGGTGGAGGCCTGCTCACTGGTGATGCCGAGATCGCGCGTCAGCGCGGAGATCATTTCAGGAGCGGGCTTGACGACGGCCGCAGCCTCCGCCTTCGCCTGGGGATAAAGGGGGTCCGCGGCGGAGGAACCGGTGGTTGCGAAGGCGATGGCGGGAGCGGCGACCAACGTGACGGCGACCGTGAGGCCGGCCGCCACGGCATTTCTGCGGAGCATTGATCTCTCCTCATGTCGGGGGGTGCGCCGTCAACGTAACGGTTCGGACACAAGGAGCGGCTCTCTCAGAACGTCCCTATCGTCGTGTTATGAAGATTTCGCCGCCAGAACTTGTCATATGGTGACATGGCAGGCGCTTTCGGGGCCGTGACCTGCCCGAAGAGGGCGGATAACCGAGAGGCGGCCGTGGCCCGCCGCCCGGCATGCCCCATCAGGAACGGCCCCGGGTCTCAGTCGCCGAGGACCAGATCCAGCAGCCAGCTCACCAGGCCGACGATGATCGCGCCCCAGAACGCGGCCCAGAAGCCGTCCACGTGGAACGGCAGCTGGAGCTGGGCGGCGATCCAGCTTGTCAGCAGCAGCAGGCCCGCGTTCACGACCAGGGCGAACAGGCCCAGCGTGAGCACGTAGAAGGCGCAGCCGAGGGTTTTGATGACCGGCTTGAGCACCGCGTTGACGATGCCGAAGACGAGCGCCACCGCGACAAGCGTACCGATCTTGTTCGTGGTGGTCGACGCGGACACCGTGATGCCGTCCACAAGCTGGGTGGCCGCCCACAGGGCGGCTGCCACAGCCAGGATCTTGATGATGATTCTCACGTTTTGGCATCCTCGCATGGGGATCGGACGAGCGATAGATCCGCGCCGTCGGCGGCGGACTTACCTGGACACTAAACAGTTCTGCGCCTGCCGGGGCGGCCGCCGCGCGATCGACGTTCCGGACGGCGCGTACGCGGGGAAGCGGGCGTCCGTCCGCCTCCACTTGGGGCGCTGACCATGCATGATCGCCGTCATCTGGGGGCAGAAGGGGCGTGAGGAGGTGGGTCAGTTGGAAACGGACCAGCTTGAGGCGCTGTCGGCCCAGGAACTACATGATCGCGCGGTCCGCTACGCCGTGCGCCACGGGGACTTCGCCTTCCTGTGGGAACTGCTCAAGGTGATCCCGGCCGCGGAGGCGTCGACGGGAAACGAGGACGAGACGGCCAACGACCTGAGCCGGGTGTCGGCCCTGCTCAGTGACGCCATGGCGTCCGGTGAGGGCGAGCTCGGCGACGCGCTTCGTCCGTTCTACATCGAGTACCTCTCCAAACATCCCGACGCCTGATCCGCCACCCGTCCCGGTCGCTGGGTAGGGTGATCGGCACAGCCACGGGGGAGGAATGTCATGGCGCTGGTGAACGTCGAGCGGACCGACGACGGATTCGTGGCCCGCAACGACCGCGGGGCCGAGGTCGTCATGGGCAGCGGTGACGAGCAGGGCGTGTTCACCCCGGTCGAGCTGCTGCTGGCGGCGCTCGGCGGCTGCAACATCGTCACCGTCGAGCCCCTCACCGCCCAGCGCGGCCACCGCCTCGTGCGCCTGGCCATGACCGTCCAGGCGGAGAAGGTCGAGCCGACGCTGCTCGGCCCGATCACCGTCACCTACGACGTGGAGCTTCCCGAGGGCGACGAGAAGGCCGACGAGGTCTTCCGCGCCGTGGCCAGGCGGGTCGAGGAGAAGTACTGCACGGTGAGCCGGGCGCTGCGGGAGAAGACCGAGGTCAGGCTCGAACTGCCCGAGTGACCCGCTCTCGCCCCGCCGGACGGCGGCCTGCGAACCCCTGCCGGTGATACCGGGTCATCTCCGGGTGTAGGCCCAAAATCAACCCCTGGATGACGTGCTCGTTACGTTCGCTTCTGTACTGTTGAAGCAGGTCAAGGGGTTCTGCGAAGCCCGGGGGGAGCATAGCAGGGACTTTTCACCGGATACAGGACGCGAGGGGGATCGCGTCCCGGAGCGGACCTTCGAAGTCTTGGGGGAGGCGACGAAGGGCCCGCGAAGAGGCCGGGGCCGGACAGTTGGGGGACTGTCCGGCCCCGAGCCTTCATCCGAACCGGCGGGGGCCGGGCAGGTCGACGAACCGCCCGGCCCCCGGTCTTCCCCGGAACCTCCCGGACGCCTTCCGCGACCCCTTGGCTCCTCCCACGGCCCCGGCCCGTCGCTCCTCCCGTGCCTCGTGACCCGTGACCCGTGCCTCGCGACCCGTGCCTCGCGACCCTGTGACCCCTTCCGCGGCGCCGTGCCGGTCGGCGTCACCGGGGCCGCCCTCCTCCCCGCGCTCCTCGCGCGTCGAGCGGTTTTCCGATGTGCGTCGCCGTCCCGGCGGCTGCTAAAGTTGTCCCCATCGCAGGCGCCGCTAGCTCAGTTGGTTAGAGCAGCTGACTCTTAATCAGCGGGTCCGGGGTTCGAGTCCCTGGCGGCGCACTTCGAAGGAAGCCCAGGTCATGGTTCATGGCCTGGGCTTTCCTCGTTTCACGGCCGCGCCCGTCCCGGCCTCATTCCGCCTCGCCGGCCTGCCGGCCCGTGACATCGGGAGCGAGACCTCGGGCGCGGGCTGCCCGCGCCGTCGGGCGGACCCGCCTCACCTGGTCTCCGAGGCGACGGGCGGACGCCCGCCGGCCGGGACGCCCGGCGCGGGACGTCCGCTGAGCACGCGGATCGCCAGGTAGACGAGCAACCCGACGGGGGAGAGCAGGATCGTCAGCACCAGGAGGGGACCCATCACCAGGGGGTGGACCCGGCGCTCGCGGGAGTCGAGATACATCCAGCGGCCGACGAACAGGTCGAAGGCGATCACGTGCGCCCACAGGATGGCCGCGCCGTCAGGGCGGCCGAAGAACGCGGTGATCAGGCCCAGGTCGGTCGTGCTGACCACCGCCCAGAGCGCGGGGAAGCGCGGGAGGGCCAGCACGAGGTAGACCGCCAGCGGCGGCAGGACGATCAGGGGCGACGAACTGATCCGGTGGGTGACCGGCCAGGTCGGCGCGAGGATCATCAACGCCCAGAACGGGACGACCAGCGGGAAGGTGACGTCGAAGAGCGTGTCGACCGTCATGAGACGCCCTCCCTGACGGCCGGGCCGCGCACCGGCAACTGCCTGCGCCCGAACGCGATCACCGCTCCCGCCGCGACGACGACGGCGCCGAGCAGGACGCCGAGCGCGGTCAGGGTGAGGGCGTCGGGGTAGATCAGCGGCTGGCCCCTGCGCGCCTGCCAGGTCAGCAGCACGACGAGCCCGGCGTATCCGAGCCCGGCCACCCACACCAGGCCGAGCCGTACCCGCTCGGCGTCGAGCGCGGGAAGGCGGCGGGCGGCGGCGGTCAGCAGGAGCGCGAGCAACGGCATCACCTGCAGCGCGTGCAGCCCGACGGCGTGCGGGGCGCGCATGTCGCCCCCGGTGGTGCTCCACCCGGTGATCGGCATGCCGGGGCCGCCGTCGGCGACGCCGACGCTGTGCGCGCCCCCGGCGAAGGTCCCCGCGGCCGCGGCCTCGGCGCGTCCTGTTCCCCCGACCATGTAGTAGGCCACCATCATGCCCAGCACGCAGACCAGCAGCCCGAAGCGCAGCGCCGCGGTGGTCACCCGGTCGCGGCCGGGCTGGCCCAGTGCCATGACGGCGACGACCATGGTGACGACCGCCAGCAGCGTGACCAGCATCCCCATGATCCCGAAGATGGAGGCGTCCTGCGGGGTGCTGACGTTGAAGTGGCTGTGCCTGCCCCGGGCGGCCTGGAAGGTGATCAGGCCGACCCCGATCGTGCTGAGCGAGGCGATCACGGTTCCCACCTGCCTGGCCAGCACCGGGGTCCTGCGGAGCATCGGCAGCAGCCAGGCCAGCGTCAGGGCGTAGATCATGAACGAGAGGGCGAACTTGAACGGCTTGAGCCAGACGGACGAGCCGTCGAGCAGGCGCTCGTCGACGGCCATTCCGGCGGCGCAGAGCACGGCGAGCCCGGCCAGCCCTGCGCTGAACAGGACGAGCGGGCGGTGCCAGTCCAGCACGGCACGGAGAGTTCGCGTCACGACATCTCCCAGAAATAGATAGTCAGGTATCGATAGTACAACGATCCATTATCTGCTTCATGCTGGCAAGAGGGGGCAGGCTCTGAACGGGCCGGACCAGAGGATGGGGCAGGGTCGATCCGGTGGCCTTGTTGACCGCGTCGATCCGGGAGACGGCGGACAGCTTGCCGAAGATGTTGCGCAGGTGCCGCTTGACGGTCCCCTCGGTGATCGCCAGCTGGACGGCGATCTGCCTGTTGCTGAGAGCGTTCGCGACCAGTGCCAGGACCTCCTGCTCGCGTTCGGTGAGAACCCCCTGCGGGGCGGCGGCGCGCGGGGGCGGTGCGATCGCCTGTGAGACCAGGACCGTGACGCCGTGGCGGCCCGCGTGGACGCTGCGGATGGCCAGCAGCAGCTCCTGGCTGCGGATGGCCTTGTGCAGGTAACCGTGGGCGCCCGCGCCGAGCAGCTCCTGCACCAGTTGCGGATCGTCGTGCATGCTCAGGATGATCACTTTGGGAGGCTGTGCCACCTCCAGCAGACGCGGCAGGGTCCGCATCGGGTGGTGGTTGGGCATCTCCACGTCGAGCAGCACGATGTCCGGCCTCGCGCGGGCGGCGAGCGAGACCACGCCGGGTCCGTCGGAGGCGTCTCCCACGACGTGGAAGTCGTCCTCTCCCCTCAGCACCTGGCAGAGGGCGTCTCGGAACAGTGTGTGGTCGTCGGCGACGACGATCCGGATACGACCGTTTGATTCCGGCATGTCAACGCTCCTGGAAGTGGGACCCATATCCGGAGCCGCGTGCCGGCGGACAGGCGGCTGGCGAGGTGGAAGACCCCGTGGAGTAGCTCGATGCGCTCCCTCATTGAGGAGAGTCCGGCGCTGTTCTCCTTTCCGGTGAGAACGAGTCCCGTGCCGTCGTCGTCGACCGTCGCGAGGAGGTCTCCCGAGACGATGTCCACACGGGTGACCACTTTCCTGGCCTTCGAGTGGGCGAAGGCGTTGCGCATGCCCTCGCGGAGGACCGCGAAGATCTCGCTCTTGTACTGTTCCGGCAGCAGTTGCTCGTCTCCGTGAACGGCGATGTCCACAGCGGTGCCCGGTGGCGCGGCGTCACGCGCGAACTCCTTCAGGGCCACCTCGAGGGGCGGCTCGGGAACGTGCCAGCGCAGCCCTGAGACCAGTCTTCTCGCGCCCTGCGACATCTCGAAGAGGACGTGGCGGATGTTCCCGATCTCAACCTCGACGTCGACCGTCCGTCGCCGGTTCTCGAACATGTCGAGGTGGAGGAGCGCCATGCTGACACCGCTGCCGACCCAGTCGTGGATCTCTCGGGCGAGGCGGTGACGGTCGTCGAGCTGCATCTCGTGGATGCGGTCGAGGGCCATGGCGTTCTGCCTGGCCGACAGAACCTGGGTCAGCGCCAGAATGCCCCGGTTGAGGGTCGTCAGAAACGCCTTCTGCAGCGCCGCCTCCTCAGGATCGCCGTCCAGGATGGCGGGCAGGTGGTCGCACACCGCGTCGAACAGCTCGGACCAGCCGAGCGCGGCCTCGAGAGGGTCGATGAGGCTGGTGACGTGCGCGGGCAGGTCGGCGAACTGCGGATGACCTCGCCTTCCGCCCGGCCTGAGGGCCTCGGCGCACTCGGCCAGCACGAGCTCGGCCTGCAGCCGGCACTCCGCCCATATCTCGGGGTTCCCGATCAGTGGGCTCTCCTGTGTCCGCAGCCGGTTTTCGTAATCCTCCATTATTGTTGAACTGTTTAACGTGTAACGCTGTTGAGGTGTGAGAAGTGCGCCGATACTGGTCCCTTGCATCGTCATCCCCGTGCATTTCAATGGACGAACTTCGAGCTTGAACGGACCGCTCTGCCATAGCAGGTCTGGTTGCGTGAAGTTAAACGAACCACGTAATGCATCGCTGGTTTTGTTCCCCCGAACACCAGCGCAGCCGGTCCACGTCCTCATTATCTAGGGAAGGCGTATCCGGTGCAACGTTAGTGACGCACTAAAACCCGAGAAGGGTGGGTGTATTCGGACTCTCACTGTTCGTGTCTACACTCTGTGCGGCCGTCGGCAAACATATAGGAGGGCTCATATTTTAATTGCCGACGGCCGCTCGGAGTTGGAGGGCGTGTGCTTGTTCTATATCTTACTTCGAGCCGATTTTTGTTTTATGAAATTTCAACGACGCCGTCTGACCTGGTCTTCCAGGGCGGGGTGCCGCCATCCGGCGTCGTGCGGGTTCAGCGTGACGCCCGGCGGCACGATGTGGTCGATCTCGTCGAGCACCCCCGCCTCCAGCGTCACCGAGGCCGCGCTCAGCTGGCTCTCCAGATGCTCCGCGGTCCGGGGGCCGATGATCACGGAGGTCACGGCCGGATGCTGGAGCACGAAGGCGAGCGAGAGCTCGACCAGGGTGATCCCCGTCTGCTCGGCGAGGTGGGCGAACGCCTCGACCGCCTCCAGCTTGCGCTGGTTGTCGGCCAGGGCCATGTCGTACCGCTCGGGCAGCACGAAGCTGCGCACGGTGAAGGGCAGCTCCCTGCCCTTGCGGTAGGTTCCGCTCAGCCAGCCGCCGGCCAGCGGACTCCAGGTGATCACCCCGGTCCCGTACTTCTCGCACACCGGCAGCACGTCGGCCTCCACCCCGCGCACCAGCAGCGAGTACGGCGCCTGCTCGCAGACGAAGCGCTCCCTGGCGCGCACCTGTGCGGTCCAGTACGCCTCGACGATCAGGTGCGCCGGGAAGGTCGAGGTGCCGAAGTAGCGGATCTTCCCGGCCCGGACCAGGTCGGTGAGGGCGCCGAGGGTCTCGTCGACGTCGGTCACGAGGTCGGGGCGGTGGATCTGGTAGAGGTCGATCCAGTCCGTGCCGAGGCGGCGCAGGCTGTTGTCGACCTCTTGGAAGATCCAGCGACGGGAGTTGCCGCGCGAGTTCGGGTCCTCGCCCATGGGCATGTGGCACTTCGTCGCGAGCACGACCCGGTCACGCGCGCCCGCGCCCGCCAGGGCCTTGCCGATGATCTCCTCGGACTCGCCGGCCGAGTAGTTGTCCGAGGTGTCGATGAAGTTCACGCCCGCGTCGAGCGCCCGATCGATGATCTTGGCGGAGTCCTCGTGGTCCGAGTTGCCCCAGGCACCGAACATCATGCCGCCCAGGCAGATCTTGCTCACCTTCAGGCCGGTACGGCCAAGCACGCGATATTCCATCGGTCACACTCCTGCCGGTCGGGGGGTCATGTCGCGCTCACCGGCGTCGCTCGCGCCGCTCGTCTCGCGCACGCCGTACCTGTCCCACACGCGCCTGAGCGGGGCAGGCGCCCACCAGGCGGCCGAGCCGAGCAGGCGCATGGTCGCGGGCACGAGCAGGCCGCGGACGACGGTCACGTCCACGACGACCGCGATGATCAGGCCGACTCCGGCCATCTTCATGAACGTGATGCCGGAGATCACGAAGCCGCCGACCACGACGACGAGCAGCAGGGCGGCGCTCGTGATGATCCTCGCCGTGTGCTGGACGCCCACGGCGATCGACTCGACCGGGTCGCCGGTGCGCTCGATCTCCTCGCGGATCCGCGACAGCAGGAAGACCTCGTAGTCCATCGCCAGGCCGAAGGCGATGGCCACGATCAGCACGGGGAAGTTGACGTCGATCGCGCCGACCGGCACGAAGTTCAGCAACCCCGAGAGCCAGCCGTCCTGGAAGATCAGTTTGATCGCGCCGAACGAGGCCGACAGCGACAGCAGGTTGAGCAGGATCGACTTCAGCGGCAGCACCACGGAGCCGAAGGCCATGAACAGCACCGCGAACGAGACGACGGCGACGAACAGCGCCATCCACGGCATCCGGGAGACGACCATGTCGACGATGTCGACCCGCGAGGCGGGCATGCCGGTGAAGGAGGCCTTCGTGCCCGGCGGGGCCGGGACCGCGCGCAGCTGTTCGACCATCCGGCGGGCCTCCCGCGACATCGGGTCGCTGGAGTATCCCAGGGAGAGCCTGGCCTGGGCGTCCTTGACGCCGGTGATCCGCGCGCTGTCGACGCCGCCGACCGTGTCGAGCCTGCGGGCGTAGGCCTCGAGGGCGGCGGTGTCGGCCCTGCCCTCCACGACGGAGGTCACCAGCTTGGCGGGGTCGTGCGAGAACTCGGTGGCCAGCTTCTGGGTCACCAGGCGGGCGTCCGCCTGGGCGGGCAGCACCCAGTCGCCGGGACGCGCCCAGTTGACGCCGAGGAAGGGCAGGCCGAGGCCGACCAGCACCACGACGATGGCGGCGGTGACGGCCAGCGGACGCCGCATCACGGCGTGCGCCAGGCGGTACCACCGGCCCTGGGTGACCGGGGTCTGCGCCGCGCGGCCCTGGCGCTCCCTGCGGGAGTTCACCCTGGGGCCCGCGTAACGCAGCACGGCGGGCAGCACGGTGAGCGTGGCCAGCACCGCCAGCAGCGTGACGCCCGCGCCCGCGTAGCCCATCGACAGCAGGAACCTGGAGGGGAAGACCGTCAGGCCCGCGAAGGACATGGCGACGATCAGGCCGGAGAACGCGATGGTGCGGCCCGCCGTGACCATGGTCCGCCGCACGGCCTCGTCGGTCGAGTGGCCCGCGCGCATCTCCTCACGGAACCGGTTGACCATGAGCAGCGCGTAGTCGATGGCCAGGCCCAGGCCGAGGATGCTGATCACCTGGATCGCGAACGTCGAGATGTCGGTGAACAGGGTGACGAAGCGCAGCACCGCGAACGAGCCGAACGCCGCGGTGAACCCGATGAGGAGCGGCAGGGAGGCCGCGACGAAGCTGCGGAAGATCAGCACCAGCAGGATCAGCAGGATCGGGACGGACAGTGACTCGGCGAACAGCAGGTCGCGCAGCGTCTGCCGGTTCACCTGGTCGGTCATCGAGGTCAGTCCGCCGAAGCGGACCGTCAGGCCGCTCACCTTGAGCTTGTCCTGGATCGCGCGCAGTTGCAGCACGCGCTGCTGGTCGACGCTGGAGTTGAGCTGGATCGTGACGTATGTCGAGTGCTTGTCCTTGGAGACGAAGTCCGGCGACTTCGTCGTCCAGTAGGACTCGAGGCGCACGATGTCGCCTCGGGGCACCGCCGCCAGGGCGCTCTGCAGAGGTCCCGCGAAGGCAGGGTCGTCGACCGTCTTGTCCGGGCTCTCGTAGAGCGCGACGATGTCGTTCGCGTAGCGGCCCAGGGGGCCGGCGACGATCTCGTCCGCGTGCACGGACTCGCTTCCCGGGTCGTCGAAGCCCGCGCCGCCGCCGAGCCTGCTCAGTACGCCCGAGCCCCAGCCTCCGGCCACGACCGTGAAGATCAAGGTGCCGACGACGACCCATAGTCGGCGTCTCGCGGCGAACCTGCCTAGCGCGGAGAACATGATTCCCCTCTCTGTGGACGCCAGTGGATAGTGGATATCACTACTATCGATAGAAACCCGATAGTGATAATATCCACTATCCATACGAGTCTTCGCAAGGTCCTTGAATGGAGGCGTCTTGTGAATGTGCGAGGCGGCGGCCTGCCCACGTTCCTGATCACCGGGGTGGCGGCCTTCATGGCGTCGATGGACAACCTCGTCGTCACCACCGCGTTGCCCACTATTCGTGACCGCTTCGACGTGTCACTTGAGAGTCTCGAGTGGACGGTGAACGCCTACACGCTGACATACGCGATCTTCCTGCTCACCGCCGCGATCCTCGGCGACCGCTTCGGCAGGCGCAGGGTCTTCGTCGGAGGAGTCGCCCTGTTCACCCTGGCCTCGGCCGCCGCGGCGCTGGCCGCGTCCGCGGAGCTCCTCGTCCTGGCCCGTGCCGTACAGGGCGTCGGAGCCTCGGTGATCTTCCCGCTGGCCCTGACCCTCGTGGTCCAGTCCGTCGCGCCGGAGCGCAGGGGCATGGCGATCGCCGGGCTCAGCGGCATGAGCGGGCTCGCCATCGCCATCGGCCCGTGGATCGGCGGGGCGATCGTCGAACTCGGCGACTGGCACTGGGTCTTCTGGATCAACGTTCCCATCGGGCTGGTCCTGGTGCCGCTGGCCTTCCGCTTCCTGCGGGAGAGCCACGGCCCCTACAGCCGCCTCGACGTCCGCGGCACCCTTCTCGTCACCTCGGGACTCCTCGGAGTCGTGTACGGCATGGTGCGCAGCACCACCCTCGGCTGGGGGAACCCGCAGGTGATCGTCCCCGTCGCGGTGGGCGCCGGGCTGCTCGCCTGGTTCGTGCTCTGGGAGCGCAGGGTCCCCAACCCGGTGGTGCCGCCCAGGCTGTTCCGCAGCCGGGGCTTCGCCCTCTCCAACCTGGTCGCGCTGCTCGTCCAGGGCGGCATGTTCGGCGCGGTCTTCCTGCTCACGCAGTTCCTGCAGCACGTCCTGCGCTTCTCGCCCGCGGGCGCCGGGCTGCGCACGCTGCCGTGGACGATGATGCCCGTCCTCGTCGCCCCGCTGGCGGGCGTGTTCGGCGAGCGGATCGGGGTCAGACGGCTCATGGTGGCCGGCGCCGTCCTGCAGGGCGGGGCGCTGGCCTGGTTCGCGCTGGTCGTCTCCCCCGAGGTCTCCTACCTCGTGCTGCTGCCCGCGATGGTGGTCGCCGGCCTCGGCATGGGGCTGTTCTTCGCGCTCAGCGCGCGCCAGACGCTGGACTTCGTCTCGACGCGGGAGGAAGGCGTCGCCTCCGGGGTCAACAACGCGATGCGGCAGGTCGGCGTCGTCATGGGCATCGCCGTGCTGTCGGGCCTGTTCGCCGCGACGGGCGGCTACACCGGCGCGGAGACCTTCGTCTCCGGCCTGCGGCCCGCACTCTGGGCGGGCGCGGCCATCCTCGCCCTCGGCGCCGTCGCGGCCCTGCTGACCCCCGCACGGCCCCCCGCCTCCACGGCCCCTGCCTCCGCGTCCCCCACAGAGGAAACCACGCCTCCCACCGAGGAAACCGAGGCGGTCCGGCCGCTCGGGACGCTCCAAAGTGGATAGCGGAGGGTTCGCTGTCTATCCTGAATCGACTCGTTCCAGGTGAGGCCGTTCCCCCAGACCACGAAGGACGTCCCAGGGGAGAGGAGGAAGTATGCGAATCGCGGAGCTCAGCCGCCGCAGCGGGGTGCCGATCCCGACGATCAAGTACTACATGCGGGAAGGGCTGCTGCCGCCCGGTGAGCGGACCAGCCCGAACCAGGCGCAGTACGAGGAGAGTCATCTGCGCAGACTGAAGCTGGCCAGGGCGCTCGTCGAGGTCGGCGGGCTGAGCATCGCCGCCGCCCGCGACGTCCTCACCCTCATGGACTCGCAGATGAACAGCCTCAGCGCGCTCGGCAAGGCGCAGTACGCCCTGACCACCCGCCGCGAACACGTCGAGGACGAGGCGTGGACCGAGGCGAACCGCCAGGTGGAGGAGCTCATCGCCAAGCGCGGATGGCGGGTGGGCCCGCGCAACCCGGCCAGGCAGAGCCTGGCCGAGGCGCTGGCCACCATGCACCGCCTGCGGCAGGACGACTACTTCTCGCTGCTCGGGGAGTACGCCGACGCGGTCGGACACCTGGCAGAGTTGGAGATCCAGGCCATCATGGGCAGACCCGACCTCGACAGCATGGCCGAGGCCGTGGTGATCTGGACCGCCATCGGCGACGCCGTGGTCTCCTCGGTCCGGCGCATCGCCCAGGAGGCGGAGACCACCCGGCTGTTCGGCTCCTACGTGGAGGAGTGACGGGCCGCCTCGAAGCTGTTCCTGGATCGGGGCTTGGGGCGGTTGCTGGCGGGGTTCGGTTGGTTCGGTGAGGTCGGTCGGTTCGCTGGGCTTGTTTGGTTTTCTGGGCTGGGCTTTGTTCGCGTGGAGGGGGGCGGGTGGTCCGGCCGGCCGTCTCAGCTGAGCTCTGGCGGATTCAGGCCTCCGGCCTGGCGGGCGCGGGGGGTTGCGGTCCTTTTATACGCCGGCCGGACCACCCGCCCCCCTCCACGCACGGCTGCCGGTTTCGTACGGTGTGCCCGCCGTAGTCGCTTCCCTTTCCGGCCGCCCAGTGTCCTGTCTGACGCTGAAGCAATCCGCAGGGGTTTCATCCATGGTCGATCGCCGTAGCTGAAGCCTCCCTTTTCGAAAGGAGCGCAGGGCTGAGCTGGAAAAACCCCCGACGAGAGAAGGGCCTGCCCACCCGTGGGGCACCGGCTTCGGCAGGCCACTTGTTGCCCGCCCCAATGCGTGGGCACGTCCCCGACCCCTGACCAGGTCCTGCCCACATCGGCCGGACCCTCCATCAGCCGTTTCCCACCCTATAAAGCGCTTCCCCCCACCCGTGGAGCCCGCGCTTCGCCGAGACGGCTGCTGCCCGCCCATTCCCCCTGCCCGGGCTCCCGGGCCTGCCCAACGTCGGAACAGCGGGAAGCACAACCGGCCTGACCGACACCCCCGGACTATGGAAATCCCGGACGGGCCCGCGTACTACTGGCGGCCCCAACCAGGGCCGTCACACTGCTCGCCACCCCAACCAGGCCCGCGTACTACTGGCCGCCCAACCGGGCCCGTCGTACTACTGGCCGTCCCGACCAGGTCCGTCACACTGCCCGTCGTCCCGACCAGATCCGTCGCACTACCCGTCGTCCCGACCAGGTCCGCCGTCCTGCTCGCCACCCCGACCAGGCCCGTCATACTGCCCGCCGCCCCGATCAGGCCCGTCCATCCCGATCAGGCCCGTCCATCCCGATCAGGCCCGTCGTACTGCTCGCCGTCGCAGTGCCTGGGCGGAGGTCCCGGCGAGTGGCGAAGCGACGGGCGGGCAACAGCCGTCCCAGCGAAGCGCGGGCTCCACGGGCGGGGGGAAGCGTCTTGTGGGGCGGGGAGACGGCCGGCAAGCGTGGGGAGTGACCCGGGCGGCATGAACATGACCTGGTCAGGGGTCGGGGGCATGCCCACGCATTGGGGGCGGGCAACAAGTGGCCCACCGAAGCCGGTGCCCCACGGGTGGGGGGTCACGTCCAGCGGAGTGGTGTATGAGTTGATCTCCGCGTGATCCTGTTTCTGCAGGTTAAGCGGTAAGTGTCTGCGGGATGGGGTTGTGCTGCG
>NZ_BSEV01000055.1 GCF_027922005.1 Streptosporangium carneum
GGAATCTGCAGCAGCCCGGGGACCACGAGCATCAGGAACACCCAGCGAACTGAATTCGGCCACGACACAGCACGGCGCATACGCCGTCACCCTCCGAGCTCTCCCCAAGCAGGCCGACGACCCGCTTCACCTCGCCCAAAAGAAAGCCTCATAAGGGGCGGAGGTGGCGGTTCGGAGCGTGCGACTCAATAGACGACCAGAAGGTATACATGCCTCGTTCCAAGGAACAAGATCTACATAAGTAACGAATAAAACAAACGCGATCCAATGGTGATAGTGATCACTTTTTTTCTGCTTGACAGGCCGCTCTAGACACAAAAGGGCCTGTCGTTCTGGAAGAACGACAGGCCCTGAATTGCTGAACGGCCGATCAGGACCGCAGGTGGTCGGCGCTCACCCCGCCCTCAGCCCCGGTTGCGGCGGCGCGTAGCACCGCCTGGTGCACCTGCCCGGCCGAGCGCCCAGCCAGCGGGATGGGGCTGCCGGTGAGGGTGTACCACTCCTCGGCACCGGTGTACTGCACCCGCACCCGGGCCACGTGGGCCTGGTCGTCGTCGGCTTCGGTGACCACGGTGAGGTCGCCGGTCACGACGCCGACCTCGTCGGTCATCACCCCGCCGGGCCCGGCCACGACCTGGTCCTCGTACCGCTCGGCCAGCCCACCCATCCGCGCGCCTTCCTCCTTCGGCTCTACCTCCGGGTGTCCAGCATCTCAGTCAGCGCGGTCTTCTCCGCGGAGGTGACCGACAAGGCGTAGTGCTGCTTGACCTGCACCCAGGCGCGGGCGTAGGTGCACCAGTAGGTCCGCGACGGCGGCTTCCACTGATCCGGCGACTGATCGCCCTTGGACCGGTTGCTGGCAGCCGACACCGCAATGAGCTGCGGCCGGGTCAGGTCGTTGGCGAACGCGCGCCGTTTCTGGGTGGACCAGGTGTCGGCGCCGGAGCGCCAGGCGTTGGCCAGCGGCACCATGTGGTCGATGTCGACCTTGCTCGCCGCGGTCAGACCCTTGCCGTCGTAGGCCGATTTCCAGGTGCCGGAGACGGCCTTGCACTCGTCGTCCTGACGCACGTTCTTGCCGTCTCGTTTGAGGATGACCTCACGGGTGTCACAGCCCGCCCCCTTGCGGGACTGGCTCATCCAGTGCGGGAACTTGGCACGGCTGTAGCCGGTCATCGCGTGCGGGGCCACGACCGCCAGCGACCCCAGCGCGGTACGGGCCGCCGCGGCGGTGATCGGTGTCGGCAGACCGGCGACCGACCGGGCCGCCGGGGCGGCGTGCGCGGGAACAGCGGCCGCAACCAGCACAGCCGCCGCGGACAACGAGACGCCAACGATCGAAAGACGCACCCAGGCTTCTAAGGAACGAGTGAAACCGCTTGGGAGACGGTCCGAGACCGCGGTGGGTCGACCGGCGAAGAGACCGGGGTTGCGCCGGTTCACCGATCAGGAGGAACCGGCGAGTGTCAGCCGGCGAGCCGTACGGCGCCCGCACCTGGTGGAGACGCCGAACAGACCGCCGTCGTCGCCCGCATCCTCGAGCCGTAAAGAGGAAGGGGCGTCCGGCAACCGCTCGCCTTGGAGCGCATCGGCCGCTGCGGCGGCCGAGCAAACGGCTTCCTCACCTTGCTGGGTATCTGGAAGACGCCGATCAATGACCGACGACCCGATGGTGGGGCTGCAGATGGACAACACGCCGGATGTGTACGCGGCGCTGGCTGTGATCGCCGCCGCGGCGCGCTCCGCCTACGCCGACGGCTCGAACCTGCGGGTGCGCTCCAGTGGCATCGTGCACGAGGTCGCGATGACCCGGTGGTTCACCGACGAGCGGATGCCCGGGCCGGCATGCATGGTGGGTGTCAGCGGGTGGGATCCAGGCGCGGCCCACCCGGACCGGGGGCCGGTGACGTGCCGCCGGTGCCTGAAGCTCACCGGCACCGAGCCGCCCGGCGAGCAGCTGGAGCTGTTCCCCACTGCAGAGCGGGACGCGCCTGCGGACGGCGGAGACGGTCCGGCGAACACCACGACCTGACCCCGCTCCCGGGGAGAGTTTCGCGAGGCACTCGCGCACAGGCGCGCGTGAGGAACCCGACGGCGGGTTTCGCCGGTTTCGCCAGAATCTCTACGCGCGCACGCGATGCCTGTTACGCCGGTGCGGACCGGCATGACGCGCAGAGCCAGGGCTGGGGCGGCCGGGAATTGACGTGATCGTGCCGCCTCACCCGGCCGGGCGGGCCCTCAGGACCCTTTCCGCTGCTTCTCATGGCCAGGTTTGGGGCGATTTTGTCCTGATAGGGTCACGGCCCTTGCCCGCCTCCTCGGGCCAATGCACCATCAGGCGGGCGAACCAGCACCGAGACGGTGACCTCCCCCAGGAAAGCGCATCGCGAACATGCCCGCCGGCGAGGAGCGGGCATTCCGCCGCGTGGCGGGGGCTTTCCCGCATCCCCCGATCTCTTGATCGTCTGCGTGCGTGCTGGTGCGCCGGACGGATGTGAGTTCGCCTGTCTTGCCGCGCCGTCGTGGACGTTCCTGGCCGCCGGGCCGGGCTGGGACGGCGCGCGAGAAGGAGGAGCAATGCGCTTATCCCCCTCACCGTGTCCGCTCGAGCGGCGCAGCCGATACAGCCGGCTGGGCCGTTTCGTGGGCTTGGCCGCCACGGTGCTGCTTGCCGCGGCTTCCGCGCTGTTCGCGGTCACCCCCGCGCACGCCGACGCCGTCGTCCAGCTCAGTGACTCGGCCGACCCCGTCCCGGTCGGCACGAGCTACACCTACACCGCCACCGTCCCCGCGACCAGTCCCGGCTGGTACGCCCTGTACATCAACCTCAGCGGAGCCTCCGCCACCATCACCAGCATCACCAGCACCACCCCCAACGTCTCCTGCAGCCACAACACCTTCCAGTCCAACTGCGTCAACCTGGGCAGTTCGGCCACGAGTGTCAACGCCACCATCACGGTCACGCCCAATGCGGTCGGCACCGTCACCGCCGACACCGAGTTCCACGACACCTCCGGCCACGCCGCTGGCCTCGACTCCGAGAACACCACCATCACCCAACCGGCGGACCTCGGCGTCACCGTCGCCGACTCCGCCGACCCGGTCTCCCTCGGCGACACTCTCACCGACACCGTGACCGTCACCAACAACGGGCCCGGATCGGCGACCGGCGTCACCACCTCCATCGCCCTGTCCGGAGCGTCGGCGGGCATCCTGTCGGCCACACCGTCGCAGGGGTCGTGCACCGTGTCGGCACCGAACATCTCCTGCTCGCTCGGGAGCCTGGCCTCCTCCGCCTCAGCGACGATCGCCGTGGTGCTGTCCCCGGCGGCGACCGGCACGGTCACCGCGACCGCCACGGTGGACGCCACCGAGTCCGATCCGACCTCGGCCAATGACAGCGACGCCGAGAACACCACGGTCAACAACGGCCTGGGATGCACGATCACCGGCACCAACGGCAACGACACCCTGAACGGCACCAGCGGCAACGACGTCATCTGCGGCCTGGGCGGCAACGACACCATCAACGCCGGCAACGGCACCGACACTGTCTACGCCGGGGCCGGAAACGACACGGTCCTCGGCGACAACGGCGACGACACCCTACACGGCGGTGACGGCGACGACACCCTGGCCGGCGGCAACGGCGCCGACACCATCTACGGCGAAGCCGGCAACGACACCAGCAAGGGCGAAACCCTCATCGAGAACCTGCTCGGCCTGTTCGACAACGGCAACGACCACATCTACGGCGGCCCCGGCGACGACGACCTGGATGGTCAAAACGGCAACGACGTCCTGCTCGACCACGAGGGCACCGACCAGATGAGCGGCAGCCTCGGCAACGACGACATCGACGTCCAAGATGGCTCCGGCGGCGACACCGCCAACGGCGGCCTGGGTGCCGACACCTGCGCCGCCGACAGCGGCGACACCACCACCAGCTGCTGACCCCACACGGCCGCTACGCACCACGCCGGGGTGGGCCCGAAGCATCGGGCCCACCCCGGCACCCGGCCGCCGCGGCTTCTCACCACGCCACCCCTCTCTTTTCGTTCCGGCCCTTTTCAGAGCTGACTCCGGCGTGCGGCGCCCCGCCCTGCGGGGCCCAGCCGTACCGGCGAGCGGCCTGGCTTCGACCCGGAGGAAACCCGATGACCGCCACCCTGAGCCCCCGCCTCCACCCGCCCCAGAAGACTGCCCGCCCCGTGCGCTGGCTGAGCGCGCTGGCGCTGGTGATCGCGTTCACCGCCGTGCTCCGGCACCGGCCGCCTACGCGCTCGGCTCGGTCACCTGCACCGGCAACTCGGCCGTCACCTACAGCCCGGGCCTGACCACCACTCCCGCAGCTGGATGTGGTCGGTGATCCTGGTCTGGGTGTTCTTCGGTGTCCTCGTCTCGGTCCCTTGATCCCGCTGGGCTCCCGGCTGATCGGCGACCGCCTGGGCGAGGCCGCCTACGGCTGGGCGATGGCGGCCCTGGGTGCCGGCACCGTGATCGGCGGCCTCGTCGCCATCCGCTTCCGTCCCTCCCGTCCTCTGGCCGCGGGCGCCGTGGCCCTGATCGGCTTCGTCTGCATCCCCCTGTCGGTCGCCCTGGAGCTTCCGCTTCCCGCGCTGATGGCCGGCCACCTGCTCGGCGGCGTCTCCTGGGCGTTCTGGTCGGTGATGTGGTCCACCAGCGTCCAGACCCAGGTGGCCCCCGAGGTGCTCAACCGCGTCACCGCCTACGAGGTGGCCGGCTCGGTCTCCGGCGTGGCGGTGGGCCAGGCACTGGTGGGCCCGGTGACTTCTGTGGTCGAGCCCCGCGACCTGATGTTCGTTTCCGGCGGGGGTCACCGCCGCGGTCTGTGCGGCACTGCTGCTCATTCCGCCGATCCGGAGGCTCCGCCGGGCCTGACCGCCCGGGCGGGGACGGCCGCCTCCTGGAGGAGACCCCGGCGCCCGTGAAGGGCGCCGTCCCCCGGAGGTACTCCCTCAGGCGTGAAGGTACATACGGCCGGACGGCCCGGGGGTCGTGGTCGAATTCCAGCCGGGCCGTCAGCAGGGTCATGCCGAGCCGGAGCAGTCGCTGCTGGGCGCCGTCGTGCAGGTCGCGCTCGATGCGGCGGCGTTCCACCTCGAAGGCGTCGATCAGGCGGGCGCGCGAGCGGGTCAGCGAACGGACGCGTGCCTCGTCCGCGGGGGAAAGCAGCAGCCGGGCCAGCTCGGCGTGCGCCATCGCGGCGACGGCCGTCGTGTAGGCGAGCAGGACGGCGGTGGCCGCCACGGCCAGCGCCGCGCCGGCGACCAGAAGCACCACGCCCTCGCCGCCCGCCGCCCCAGGGGCCGTCTCGGCCGCGAGCGCGGCGCCGTCCCCTGTCGTACGGTCCCCGGTCGCCGACGTGGCGAGATTGACCACGCCGCTCAGGTAGACCAGCGCCGGAGCCGATCCGAGCACCAGTGCGGCGACGTTCACGAACAGGAGCACGCTGCCGTGCAGCACCGTGTAGGCCAGCTCCCGCCACGTGGCCGCCTCGGTGTAGCGGGCCCGCAGCCACGCGGCGGACCCGGCCCGGTCCGGCGCGCGGTGCGGATCGGCCAGCGCGGGACCGCCCAGGAGCACGACACGCCGCCGCTCGGCCGCCACCAGCGGGCGCGTGAGCAGCGGCGTCCCGACGACCGCGCCCGCCACCAGCGCCACCGGCAGCCAGACCATGGCCAGCAAGCCGGTCACGGTGCCGGTGAGCACGTAGCCCAGGGTCCGCAGAGGCCAGGAGGACACGAGGAAACGAAGGGGGGCGCGGCGAAGCGCCCGTGCCACCGTCACCCGCCCTGCCCCGCCCTTCACCGTCATGGCCGTCACCCTACGAGGTAGGGCTGGCCCACCCCCACCACTGGGGGCGAGGACTCCTGTGCCCGCCCGCCGCAGAGCTTTGGATGAGCTCTGACAGATCATCCGCGGGTGCGCCCGAGGGAAGGTGCAACGACCGAGGAGGGGAAAACCATGGCGGGATTGGTGCGCGTACTGGGAGCGGTGCTCGCCGGTACCGCGCTCGCGCTCGCGCCCGTGTCCGAAGGCGGCACGGCGTGGGCCGGTGGCGGCCCGGCGATCGGCTGGGCGCCGTGCGAGGAGAACCGGGCCGCGGAGTGCGGCACGCTGCGTGTCCCCATCGACTGGGCCCGGCCGGACGGCGCGACCTTCGGCCTGGCGGTGGCCAGGCACAGGGCGACGGAGCCTGCACGGCGCATCGGCGTCCTGGTGGTGAACCCCGGCGGCCCGGGGGCCGGCTTCGTCCAGGCCGAGGCGAAGACGTATTTCAGCGAGGAGATCCTCGCCCGGTTCGACATCGTGGGCTTCGACCCGCGCGGTAGCGGGGGCAGCGCCGCGGTGCGATGCTCGGCCGACATCGTACGGCGGGAGCCCCTACCGGCCCCGCGTGACCAGGCCGACTTCGACCGGCTCGTCGCGTACAACGCCGAGCTGGCCGCGGACTGCCGGCGCCGTACCGGCCCGCTGGCCGATCACCTGGACACCGTCAGCGTCGCCCGCGACCTCGACGCCCTCCGGGCCGCACTCGGTGAGCGCACGCTCAGCTACCACGGAGTGTCGGCCGGAACGCTGCTCGGGCAGCAGTACGCCGAGCTGTTCGGGCGCAACATCCGCGCGATGTCACTGGACAGCACCGTCGACCACAGCCTCTCCACCGGACGCCTCCTGGTCGGCCAGGCAGCGAACGTCGAAGCCGCCTTCGGCGCCTTCACCCGCTGGTGCGACCGCGACCCGACGTGCGCGCTGCACGGGCGCAACGTCACGCGGATCTGGGACGGGCTGATGACCAGGGCCGATCGTGGCACCCTGCGCGACCCGAGTCTTCCTGGTCGCGTGCTGAACGACTTCGACCTGGCCACCGAGGCGCACCTGGGCGCGTTCATGGAACCGTCCTACGATTGGCTGGCCAAACGGCTCGCCTCACTGGAATCCGGCGGCCCCGGGCCGCGCGGCGTCGTGCGCGGATACCCCGGCCCCGAGATACGCGAGATAGAGCACCCGGCGCCCGCGGCCTGCCAGGACTGGAAGCTGAGGATCCCGGACTACCGGCGCTTCGCCGTCTACGCCGAACGGATGCGCCGGGCGGCCCCACATATGCGGACACAGCCTGATAGACAGGCGTTCGTACTGTCCTGCGCGCTCTGGCCGGGGACACCCACGAATCCGCAGCACCGCCTCACCGTCGAACGCGGCACCCCCGCGATCCTGCTGATCAACGGCCGGTACGATCCGGCGGCCGGGCACCGAGGGGCGGCCAACGTCCGCAGGCAGCTCGGGCGGGGCGCGGCGCTGGTCACCTACGAGGGCCCCGGCCACGGCGTCTACCATCGCACCGCCTGCACCCGGCAGGCGGTCGACGACTACCTGCTGCGCCTGCGCCTTCCCGCCGACGGCAGCTCCTGCGCGCCGGCGTCACCGGCGGGCGCGCGTACGGCGCCGGCATCGCCGGCGCCCGCACGGCCGTCGTCCCACGGCGAGCCCCCGGGGCTGGCCGGGATCTCAGGAGGAGACGGACGAATCAGTGACGACGTACACGCACGGCAGGCAGGCGTCCCGTCCCTGCTCGGCGAACCAGCGGCAGCCGGTGCGGATCGAACATCGGGGAAGGCTCGCGGGAGAATCCGCGGAGAGGTGCGACTCGGGCAGGGAAGCCGCCACCTGGGCGCCGAGACCGCAGCCGCTGTCCTCCCAGAAGGAGCACTTCGCCTCCACGCAGCGCCCGGCGAAGCGGTAGTGCCTCTCCAGAGGGGAGTCGCCCGTCGCGCCGCGGAGCGTCTCGGCCCGAAACTCCTGAAGCTCCGGCGAGCCGCCACTCAGTTGATCAGTGGGTACGGCGGCGGGGTGCCAGGACCTCAGTAACCTTGGCGATGGCTTCGGCGCCGGGTTTGACGTAGCGCATGGCGGTGCAAGGGTTCTTGTGCCGGGTCTTGCCCATGATGAGCTGCAGCGGAGTCTCGGCGTCGCCGAGGTGGGGGGCGGCGCCGTGGCGCAGCTGGTGCAGATCCAGGCCGGCGTAGGTGTCCAGCAGGACTCGGGCGCGGTCGTAGCCAAGGCGGGCGCGGCCGGTGTGCGGACAGAGGTCGGCGGCCGCCGGGCGGCGGGCGGGGACGGGGCGGCGTTCGGACAATCCAGCTATCACCCCTATCAGGCGGCGATCATCTCTTTAAGCAGGTCAACGCGTTGCAAGGAGCGCCGAGCACCGCAAAAATCACTATCGCTCTGGTCCGGGAATCTCTGCTTTCCTCCGAACTGGTCCGGGGCCCGCTGTGGATAACCCTCCCCTAGACCACGCTTATCGGTATGGCGCTGAAACCGGACCCGACAACAGGACTTCGGCCAGGTCAGCCACCCCACGGCGTCAGTTCGTTGGTCCGGATGAGCGCTCGGGGAGACACACCACGGCCTTCCCGATTTGCCCCGGGGAGGCCGTTCAGCACTCCGTCGGCGTCGCCGAGTTTCTCCACCACATAGGCGCGCAGGTCATCGCGTACCGCGTCGGCGTCCCAGGCATAGGAGTTCGGCAGGCGCTGCATGCCCTCTGGGCCGTCATCGCCTGCCGCCTCGGCCAGCTGCCAGCCGTTCTTGCGCTCCACCGGCGCCAGCAGCCCGATCAGGTAGGCCCGTGCCCGCTGTCGCGGCTCTACGCGTCCGAACCGGCCCGCCACCCGCGCGAACAGGTCATCCAGGCCTGTCATCCAGGTCTGAAGATCCTCAGCGGTCACCGCACTCGACATACGATCAAGTTAACTCATCACAATATGTTGTTGTAGTACTAGGGCACGGGCCCTACCTGGGCTGGACGGGCATGCCAAAGCTCACGTGGTGGCTGCACAAGTGCTATGAGAAAAACGAGTGGAAGAAGTGGTAACCCCGGGATCCCAGCCGCACTCGCCAGCCAGACGAAAGCACGCCAGCATGCTGACGTGCTGGCACATAGGAATGCTGGCATGTCAACGTGTCAGCGTGCTGTGATTGCGACCGGCTGAGCAGCCCTCGAATGCCAAAGGCCCCCGCCGCATCCTCAGAAAATCGGGGAGCGGCGGGGGCCTTCATGTCACTACGTTGCGGTTCTCTGTAGCTTCAGGAGTCCTGGGCCTTGGTAGCCAGGCTCCGGTTAGGCCAAGGCAGACAGGCGCAGCCCCTCGCCCAGAGCATGCAAGGAGGTCATCAGCGGCGTGCCGAACGACGCCGCGGCGCGGGCCCAGATCTCCTTTTCGCAGTAGCCGGTGACGTTCGCGGGGACCTCGGCTGGCGGTGTGGTCTCCGCCTCGCCCAGCATCATGGCGACCTCGGCGAGCACCTCGGTCTGGCGGCGACGCTCCCCGCGCGCGAGGAAGTCACCTTCGGCGGGGGCGGCCGCCGCCACGATGGTGGCAAGCCGCTCGATCCGCTGAACCCAGCCCCGCCAATCCAGCGCCGGGCCGTGTGCCGGGTGGCGGGCATCGGCGCGCATCAGCTCCTGCACGCGCCCGTCGAGATGGCGGGCGAAGGGGAACGGCGCTCCCTTCGGAAGGCCCCAGATCGGGCAACTTCTCGCGGGCCGGATGGGTGCCTGGATGAACCCTTCAGGCCGGTGGCGCGTCCCTCAGGTATGAAGAGATCGCTCTTGACTGTCATCGCGGTGCTCGCGTCGTTGTGCGCCTGCGGCCAGTCTGGTGCTGGTCCGGTACCCACTGTGGCCGGGACCGAGACGATCGTGTTGCCGCGGGCCGATCAGCCCAAAGCACATCGGCCCACCCTGGAGCGTCTCAAGCGAGAGGCGGCGTCGTCGGGCCGATCCCTGGAGGAGGTCGTCAAGCGGTACGCGACCCGGGTGGCTGCTACCTCGTCGCCCAAGCCGACGGACTTCGAGGGTTACGACCCTGCGGTGATCGACCCGGACGTGGCGATCGACGGCATTCCCTATGCCGAGCTGGTCGATCTCGGGACCATCGCCAAATCGGAGGGCATCTCCTACGAGGAGGCCATCGACCGCTTCGGCTCACAGTCGTCCAACAGTCGGGTGATCGACAAGCTTAATGCGGAGTTCCCCGACGAGATCTCCGGCGTCAGATACGTCGACGACCAGCGAGGGCTGCGCGTCGGTTTCAAGGGTCCCATCCCGGCTCGCGCGATCGAGCTGGCCAGGACCCTCCCCATGGCGGTCACCCTGATCGGCGGCAAGGGATTCTCGGCCGCGGAGCTCCGGCGGGCCCAGGACATGGTCGTCTCCTGGCTCCGATCCCGTCCTGAGGTGGCCACGATGATGGCGCACTCAGATGACGAGACCGGCCAAGTCAAGGTCACAGTTCAGCCGAAGGTGATGCCGGACGATGCCGAAGAGTTCAAGCGTGGACTTCAGCTCCCGCAGCTGGACAATCCGCACATCACCGTCGAGGTCACGCTCTCCGCCGAATCGATCGCCGTTCGGCCGCAGTGAGGGCCACCGAAGCCTCTGGCGCGCACACAGCTGGGCCCAAACTCACCAGGACAAATGCTTAGCGCACGATCCGGTTCCAATGTTCCTCACTGATCTTTAATTCGTGGAGTTACGACGACTTGAGGGCCAGGCCGGTCCCGGCCAGGCAGCCGTCGATCAGATGCGGCCGTACTGGATCTTCTCCAACCCCCGCTTGATCACGCGCACCAGGCGATCCAGGCTCGCGGCGGCCAGGTTGGCCAGACCACCGCGGTTCAGCAGCACCCGGACGCCCTCCACCGGATTGAGATCGGGAGCATACGACGGCAGCTGAAAGACCCGGTGGTTCGCCGACGAGCGCATGCCCGGCCCGGCGTGCATGGTGGGCGTCAGCGGGTGGGATCCGGGTGCGGCCCACCCCGACCGCGGACCGGTCACCTGCCGCCGGTGCCTGAAGCTCACCGGCACCGAGCCGCCCGGCGAGCAGCTGGAGCTGTTCGGCGGGCCGGAGCAGGAGGTGCCTGCGGATGGCGGGGACGGTACGGCGGACGCCACAGCCTGACCTGCCTCCGGGGAGAGTTTCGCGGATTTCGCGAGGCACTCGCGCGCACGTGCGTGAGGAACACGGCGGTGGGTTTCGCCAGGATCTTTCACGTGCACACGGTGCCCGTCGCGTTGCTGACGCTCCCGCTCAGCGCCATGGCTGTTGCCAGGTTCCTCAACGCCGATGTCCCTGGGGCGGCCCTGGCTCGGCCACGTGGCCGAGCCGGCCATCGCTTGGCAGCGTCTCCGTACCCTGCACCGTTGAGTCAGTCGGCGAGCCGTCCCCGGTATCCAACCGGCCCCTCACCGGGGAACCGGGCGGTTCCCTCGAACCGGGTGCCCCCGTCGAAGAAGGTCACCGAGCCGTTTCCGGCGTGGTCGCTGCTCCAGGTGACCGTGGTGCCCTCGGCCGGGCGGTCGTCGTTGGGGACGACCTGGTCGCGGTTGGCGATGGACAGCGTCAGAGGGTTGTCCTGCTGCCATTCGCCGCCGCCCGTGTGGATCTCGGTGTCGTACCTGGCCACTGCCGTCTCCTTTGCTCGACGTGAAGGTGGAGGCGCGGTCGCGTCCCCGTTCGGGAGTCCTCGCCGCCTCTCCCTCGTGTCGCTACAGAAAGCGATGGGTAAGTCACTTACAGCTGACATGGGGTGATGAAGAGGTGACCTCAGAGGCGGATGGGGCACTCCTTCCGCCTGCCGGTCGCCGGGATCTCTCACGCGGTGGGGGCAACGATCGATGCGCTGCTGCCGGTCTCCGCGCATGGCGCCCGGATTCGCGCTTTCAGGAGAAGACGACGGAGCGCACCAGCAGGCGTTCGGAGGCGCCTGCGCCGGGGCGCAGGCTGTAGAAGACCTCCCCCATGCAGCCGGCCTCGAGGAAGACCGTGGCCGTTGCGTCGGTCAGGTTCTTCGGCGCGTAGGCGGCCGACGTGCCGTCAGAGCCCGCCCCCTGGATGTCGATGCATCTCCTGCTCTGGGGGTTGTTGATGAAGCCGACGGCGTCGTACCCGTCGGCGGTCTTGTAGGAGTAACGGAACTGGCCTGTGGCGGCCGACGCGGGGACGGGGACCGCCAGAACCAGCATGAGGGCGCCACTGGCGGCAGCCAGCGCAGAGTGCAGACGCATGGATCCTCTTCACGGAACAACGATGACAACAATGAGTAATCATTAAGTCACAATCCGTAATGGATGTCGAGTGCGTGCCTCGCCCGTGGGGGTGGAGCAGGTACGCACGCGCGGGAGGACATCACGCAGTTCACCCGCTTTGCCCTACGGTGAGGCAACGTCCCTGGGCAGCTTGTCAACGGACGGCTTACGGGGAAGAGGGACCGCGATGGCGCACCACACCGACCCAGCCGATCC
>NZ_BSEV01000056.1 GCF_027922005.1 Streptosporangium carneum
GGATCGGCTGGGTCGGTGTGGTGCGCCATCGCGGTCCCTCTTCCCCGTAAGCCGTCCGTTGACAAGCTGCCCAGGGACGTTGCCTCACCGTAGGGCAGAGCGGGGTGAACTGCGCGGGCCCTCCCGCACGCCCGCGCGCGAGTGCCTCGCGAAACTCGCGAAACTCTCCCGGGACTGGATGCAGGCCAGCGCCCGCTCCACGGTCGACGGCGCCGGGAGGGTGCCCTTTCGGGTGGGGGCGGCGGCCAGGTAGGTGACGTACTCGGCCAGCGTCTCGGCGGTCGCCGGCAACGGGGGGCGCCCGCGCGTCGCGCACCAGGCGGTGAACGCGGTCCAGTCGCGGGCGTAGGCGCGGCCGGTGGCGGTGGCGAACCCGTCGGCGACCCGGGCGCGCGCGGCCGCCGACAGTGCCCGGTCGACGTCGCCCGCGGGGGGGCGTCCGGGACGGCGGCCGCGAAGGACACGGAGCGCGCGCCGTACCCGCCGGAGGGCCGGGCGGGAAGGACGGTCTCGGCGAGCGGATTCGGACCGAGGTCTGGCTCGGGGGCCGATTCGGGGGTGAGGAGGGCGTCGGGGGAGTCGGGTGTCCCGTCTCATCGATCATGAGGCATAAGAGTGCCCTGACCTGCGGTGCCTCAAATTGGATGAGACGCATCACAGCGAAGCCCTCTCACTGATCATGGGGCAAATCCTCGTTTCTTCGCCGGTGCTGGGCCGTTTCCACCTACGCGGAGGCCGATTCCTCCGTTCCGGGACGACGCGTTCGGGGTCGCCTGACTCTGGACAGTTTCCCCAGATAGGCGTCCAGCGGTTGGACGCGGCCCATGAGGGGCTGGATGCCGTCCCACCAGCAGATCGCGCCGATCTCCTCGTTGGGGGTGAAATCCGGGCGCTCGCCGGCGTGCGCGGTGTAGAGGGCCGCGTACTCGACGCGCCGCTCCGGGCCGAGGACGAAGCGTGCATGTCCGGCGAACACGAGGCCGGTGACATCCAGGCCGGTCTCTTCCCGCAGCTCTCGCATGGCCGCCTGGCGTGGTGTCTCACCTGGGTCGACCATGCCGCCGGGTAGTTCCCAGTACTGGCGTAGGCGGTTGAAGGTCAGCAGCAGCCGCTCGTCGTTCCACACCGCCACCAGCGCCAGCGGCGTGGGCCCGTCCTCAAAGTGTGTCTCCTCCGCGACCGCGTGGAAGGCGGTCAGAAGGTTTCCGGCTTCATCGGCGGCCAGAACATCGCCCATCTCTCGTCCTCCATGCACTCAGAGCGCCAGCCACCACGTATAGGTGAGACGAACGACGGGATGTCTCATGATCAGTGAGACTGCCTCAAGTCCAATGAGACGGGACATCGGGCACCGGTTCTCCAGAGGGTGGGGTGATCATGGTTTCTGGGTTGCGATAAGTAAGGGTTATCGCAACCCAGATTGCAGACAGCGGAAGCCGACACGACCATCTGGTCAGAACGGTGGTTCGTCCGAGAAGTCGGCGGGAGGAGGAGGGGGAGGGACCTTGGTTCCCAGAACGGGAGGTGGTAGCTCCTCGGTGTCGAAGGCCGCGCTCAGGCTGCCTGAACAGCTCCTTTTGAGTTGATCTAGGGGTTCGTCGTACCCGTTGTACTCGTTGCCTCAGGAGTCCTGGGCCTGCATCACCGGAGGGTAGCGGGGCGTCCGAACGCTTCGGCGCCGGCCGCGGCCTTCTCCGGTGCGGTGCCCGCTGGCTGAGCCTGACGCGCCCACAACTGCAGCGTCTCACGGCTGATGACCAGGTCCCGGGCCGCCGAGGCGATCGTCCGGGCCGGATCTGCCAGGTACAGCGCGACGGCATCGGCTTTGAACTCAGGCAGGTGGACCTCCATGACCACCAGGAACTCCTTGGTCTCCAGATCTCCATGATCTGGCACTCAAGGTGTCCACATCTCAGGGGGAGGCCCCGTCCACGCGTCAGCAGCGGTCGGCCGAGCGCGGCACCTGGTCGCGCAGGCCAATGCCCAGGCCATCTACTTTGGGCGTTTCGACAAACTTGGGCGCTGCATCTCCCTGCGACCATGTCGGGCATGGATGTCGCAGAGAGGTTGTCTGACCTGGCGCACTCGTCGGTGCGGCCAGGAGGTCCCGGGCTCGCGATCGGGGTCTACTCCGACGGAAGGCTGATCCACCACGCAGCCGCCGGAATGGCCAGCGTGGAGTTCGAGGTGCCGATCGACACCCGGACGCGGTTCGACATCGCGTCGATGAGCAAACAGTTCACGGCCACGGCAGCCCTGCTGCTGTGCCGCGACGGGCGGCTCTCGCTGGACGACGACATTCGCAAGCACCTGCCGGAGCTCAAGCTGTCCGTGCCGGTGACCGTCGCCCAGTGCCTGCGTCACACCGGTGGCCTGCGGGAGTGGCTGTCCCTGTCCATGCTGGCCGGCCGGTCGCTGACCCGGATAACGCAAGCCCAGGCGCTGGCCTTCGTCGCCGGGCTGACCGAGGTCAACTTCGAGCCGGGCACCGACTTCTCCTACTCCAACACCGGCTACATCCTCGTGACGTCCGCCATCGAACGGATCACCGGGCAGTCGTTGCGCGCGTTCACGACCGAGCGCATCTTCGCCCCGCTGGGCATGACCGACACCCACTTCCGTGACGATAGCCAGGAGCCGCTGGCGAGGTACGCCTACGGCTATGGCGTCTCGGAACAAGGGGTGCGCCGCGCGGACACCGAGGAGTGCGCCGTCGGCGACGGCATGATCGTGACCAGTGTCGCCGACCTGGGGCCGTGGTTCGGTTTCCTCCACGACGGCCGGGTCCTCGGCGCTGACGTACGCGACGCGCTGCTCGAACGGGACGACACAAATGCTCCGTATGCCCTCGGTATCTACCACACGACGGTCAGCGGGCAGCCCGCGTTCGGCCATGCGGGCGGCGCGCCTGGCTACCACTCTCAGCTGCTCCTGCTGCCCGAGCAGGGCATCGGCGTCGTGGTGCTGACCAACAACACCTCGATCGACCCCGGCAGGGTCGGCTACCAGGCGCTGCGCCTGGCTGCCGGGTTGCCCGACGAGGCCCGGCTCGCCCTCATCGAAGACCAGGCGGCGGCCGAGGCGCTGAGCGGGTTCTGGCACGACTCGGGAACCGAGACGACATTCCAGATCGAGCAGGAGGACGACGGCAGGATCACGCTGACCGGCGGTGGCGGCCTCTCAGGCACGTTCGCGCTCACGAGCGACGGGACCTGGCACGGTGGGGACAACCGGCTGCGGGTGATCGACGGCGAGATCATGGCGGGGTCGATCTACGCCCCGGGACGGGCCCGCGCCTTCCTGCCCTGTGCGGCGCCGGTCGAAGGCGCCATGCCGCCGGCGGCCGTCTATCTCAGCCCCGAGGTCGGAACCCTGGCCACGATCACCGATGAAGGTGTCCTGGAGCTCGGGCTGAGCCTGGTGGCGCCGATCGAGCCGGCCCCCGACGGCTGCTTCTCCGCCGGCATGGTCACCCTCCGCCCGGACGGCGACAACCTTCTGGTCAGTGTCCCCGGCACATACCGGCTGCGGTTCGTCCGCCAGCCCGACGGCACCCGCCCGGTCGGTGTGCCGCCCGGGCTCAACCTCACGGCCTGAGCACGGCCTGTCGTTAAGGAAGCCGTCACCGACTACACGCGAGCGGTGTTGGCCCAGGTAGAGAAGGTGACGCCGTCGGTGCGCCACGAGACCCTGCTGTCCGTTGCCTCTAAAAGGGGCAACACTGGCAGGAACCGTCAGTGGGTACGGAGACGGGTGGCAGGATCTCGGTGACCTTGGCAATGACCTTAGGGCCGGGTTTGACGTAGCGCATGGCCGATCCCCGCCCCGACATCCGCCGGTGGACCGAGCCGATGCGCCGACAGCCGCGCGAGGCCTTGAAGATGCTGGAGCACGCCGAGCGGCATCCCTGGTCCGGCTGACGACCGCCTGGCCGACGTCGACGGCCGAGCCCGGCTCTTCTGGCTCCCCGGTCTTCAACGACCAGTGGAAGACCGGGGCCCTGCACCATGCCGGGTCCCGGTCCTCGGCTACGACGAGCTGGGCGGTTTCATCAACGAAGGGGTGCGGGTCAGCCGGTCAGGGAGTCCGCCGCGAGGAGCGCCGCGCCGAGCTGCACGGCGACCAGCGTGCGGATCGGGATGGGCGTGGCCTTGGCGTCGGCCTCCGCCTCGTCGAACCACGTGTTGAAATGGGCGCCCACCGCGGCCCGCTCCGCCCGGATCGCCGGGGTCTGGTTGCCCGCGGCGAGTTCGGCGTCCAGCATGCGCAAGTAGGTTCCGCCGTACCTGAGTCGCACGGTGTGCGTACGCTGCCGGATGTCGACGACCTCGGCGACCGTGGCGGGCCTGCCGGCGTCCGGCAGTTCCTCCCACGCGGAGAGGATGTCGTCGTAGGTGTCCAGGAAGTCCACCAGGGAGCGGCGGTACGGCGAGGGCACGGTCAGGTCGCGCTCGACCGCGGCCAGGGACCGTTTCAGCTCGGCGATCAGGTCGCGCTGCTCGGCGACGCCGGTCGCGAGGACGTCGCGGTGCTCCCGCTCGGTGGGGGCGGTGTCGGCGAAGCGGGGGTCGGCCCAGTAGGGCAGTTCGGTGACCAGGTGCAGCGCGCCGAAGCGGGCCGCGTAGTCGGAGCTTCCGCCGCCGATGCCGTACAACCCGGCCAGCTCGGCGCCGAGCGGCGTCGGGTAGACGCCGGGGCCGATCGGGGCCGCGCCCGGCACCTCCGCGATTCCCGTGTGCAGGGGCAGCCCCTGGCCGGTCGCGAGGCCGGCCAGGCGGGCCGCGAGGGCGGGGTCGTTCTTGTTGAGGTAGTAGAAGGCGCCCTGTAGCTCGCCGTTGTGCAGGGAGTAGACGAAGGCGGGCCTGACCTCGTCCATCAGCCGCATCACGGCCTCGGTCTCCGGTAGCGTGCGGTCGAAGAAGTGCTCGCCCTCCGTCAGCGGGAACGTCCACTCCACCTGGTCGCACTCCGCGGGGCGGTAGAAGTGCTCGGCGTAGGCGCGCTGGTCGCCCGGCCTGACGTACCAGCCCTCGTTGAGCCTGGCGCCGTCGGGATCGACGCAGGGGATCAGATGCCAGCGGAAGCCGAACTCCTCCCGCAGCCAGGCGTCCTCGATGAGCTGCCGCATCAGGGCACTGACGGTGAGCGACCCGATCGGCTCGTTGGGGTGGGGACCGCCTATTATCACCGCGTCGCGGGGGCCGGAGCCGATCGTGGCCACACGCAGCGGCTCGCCCAGGCGTGAGGTGCCGATGCGGCGCAGCCGTACGAGGTCCGGATGGGCGGCGGCGAGTTCGTCGAGCTCGGCGTGCATCTCGTCCACCGTCGGGAACGCGGTGTAGTCGGGGACCCGGCTGATGTGCTTGTCGACGTCCATCTGACCTCCGCGTTTCTAGTAGTTGAATTACTCTAATAATCCATTTATCGTTTCGGCAAGCAGATGGAGGACGAGCCCGTGAGGATGACCAGGGCCGAGAGCAAGGAGGCCAACAAGCGGGCCCTCATCGACGCCGCACGCGAAGTGGTCGGCCGGGAGGGCTCACGGGCGAAGCTGGAGGAGATCACCGAACGGGCCGGTCTGACGACGGGCGCTGTCTACTCGCTGTTCGGCGGTAAGAACGGGTTGCTGGTCGCCATGGTGACCGACTACGCGGGCCCGTTCGACCCGGAGACGATTGCCGCCGCTTCTGCCGGCCTGCCGCTGGAGGAGGTCGTGGCCGATGTGGCCCGCCAGTTCTGGCGCATGGCGAACGACCCGGAGGCCATCGGGCAACTCGTCTTCGAAGGACGCCTGCTGGACCTCGTACTGAACGACGCGAAACTGCGGAGCAGGCTCGGCGACGCGATCCGCTCCGTGGAGACAGAGCTCGCCGGGCTGTTCACCGGTCGCGCGCATGACGGGTCCGTGCTCAGCCACGGACAGGCCCTGCGCCTGGCCCGGGCGCTGAAGGCGACGCTGTCCAGCCTCGGCCAGACCGTCATCCTCGGTGTTCAGGACTGCTCCGAGGAGTACTTCGTCGACGTCGCGCACGCTCTGATCACACCGAGAGTGCTCGGCCCGGCATAGCAAGGCCACGGGTTCCGGGGAAACCGCGGGGCCGGACAGACACCCCCGAAAGGACAAGCATGTCCAGATCCGCCTTCGGCATCATCGGCGCACCGGTGATGTTCCTCGGACTCCTTCAGTTCCTCGAAATAATGATCTCTCCTGCGCTTCCGCTCATCCAGCAGGAGCTGGCCGCCTCGCCCGGCCAGCTGGCATGGCTCTTCACCGGAGGCCTGATCAGCTCGGCGGTCAGCACGCCCATCGTCGGGAGGCTGGCCGACCTCTACAACAAACGGACCGTACTGCTCTGCCTGATGGGGGTCACCGCGGCGGGCACGCTCATCTCGAGCCTGGCGCCGAACGTGCTCGTGCTGATCATCGGCCTGACGGTCCAGGGCGTCTGGCTCGGCATGCTGCCGCTGACCGTCGGCCTGTTCCGCGACACCCTGCCGCCCGAGCGGATCGCGACCGGCAACGGCGTGGTGATCGGCATCGCCGCGTTGGCCAGTGCCCTCGGCCTGGTCCTGGCCGGGCCGCTCATCTCGTTGCTGGGCTTTCGCTGGATGTTCCTGATGACACTGATCGGTACGGCCGGCGCCGCAATCTGGGCGTGGTTCGCGGTGCCCTCCACGGCCAGGGCCGCGGGCAGCCGGATCGACTGGGCCGGCGCACTACTGCTCGGCGGCGGGCTCACGCTGCTGATGCTGGGCCTGACCGTCTCCTCCAGCAGCGGCTGGAACGCTCCAGAGACCCTCGCCCTGCTCGGATCCTCGGTGCTTGTGCTGGCGGTGTGGCTGATCGTCGAGCGCCGGGTGAAGGACCCACTGGTCGACCTGCGGCTGCTGGCCGGCCGCTCGGCGTCAGGGGCCACCGCGATAGGCTTCGTGCTCGGCTTCGCCTCGTTCGGGCTCGTCGTGGCGCTGCCGCTGATGCTGACCGTTCCCGCCGAGACCGGGTACGGCATGGGCGCCACCATCACCCAGATCGGCCTGTACCTGTTCCCCCTCGGAGTCGCGGGCACCCTCGTCGCGCCGCTCGTCGGCCCGCTGACCCGCCTGCTCGGCCGGCGGGCCACCCTCGTGCTCGGCAACGCCCTCATCTCGGGCGGCACCGCCATGCTCGCCTTCCTGCACACCTCGCCCTGGCAGATCGTGGCCGGGTTGACGGTCGTGGGCCTCGGCGGGACGATCGCCCTCACGGCCGCGCTCAACGTGGTGGCCGCCGACATGCCGGCCGAACGCGCCGCCGGGGTGAGCGGCGTGGTCTTCATCGCCAAGAGTGTCGGCGGCAGCTTCGGCGCCCAGATCGGCGGAATGCTGCTGGCGGCGGGAACGGTCGGTGGGCTGCCGTCGGAGCAGAGCTTCGTCAACACCTACCTGTTCTCAGCCGCCATCGGCCTCCTGGCCATCGCCGCAGCCCTCACCATCCGCACCGAGTCGCCCACCCCCGTCCCCGCGACCACCTAATCGCGGTGACCGCACCTTCACCGGGCTGTGGTGTTGTCTGGGGTACCAGTAGCAATCGCGGAAAACCCAACGAACTCGCCGCTGACCTGCGCGGGTCACGCCGGGCCGCGGACCGGACAGAGTCAAGGTTCTGAGCGGTCGGCGCCAGTTGGCGGCTGGGGACACGTTCGGGAGCGGAGGGCCGAGCAGGACCACGGCGATCTGTCCGAAGCAGAGGGCAGGCCGCTACCGTCGCCCCGGGCAGCTCCGGGGGCCGACGCTCTGCCCGGCGCCGGCGACGGTGACCCGGGCAGGGCTTTCCGGCACCGTGGCGGCGGCCGTGCACACGATCTGCGCGACGGCCCGTGTGGACAGTTCGTCGGCCGGAGTGGACAGGGTCACCACCAGGCGGTCGGCCGACTTGGCGGTCACCGAGAACGGGCCCGCGTCGGGCGGGACGTCGGTGGTGAATCCGCGCGCCTGTTCCCTCGGGGTCGGTCCGGCCGCCAGCAGCGCGAGCGTGTCCGTTATGAACAGTGGAGGACCACCGGGCCGCGTCACCGCGCTGAGTCGGCCGTTCTTCACCAGGTAGAGGGTGATCGCCGTGGTCGGTGCGACGGCTCCGCTCGGCGGCTCGCCGGAGGAGATGGTGTCGCTGGGTTGCACGCCGCAGCCGGTCACGGCGACGAGCGATACGAGGCCCGCGGCGAGCACGCGGCGGGCGAGCCAGGTCCTCACCTGGGACCTCCGTCCGGATCGTGTGCCCGGCGTGGCAGGCGCAGCGTGAACACGGCGCCGCCGTCCGGGGCGTTGGTGACGGTGAGGTCGCCTCGGTGCAGGCGCGCGTTCTCCCGCGCGATGGCCAGGCCCAGGCCGCTGCCCTCGGATCTGGCCCTGGCCGCGCTGGCCTTGTAGAACCGGTCGAACACGTGCGGCAGCACCGCTTCGTCCAGCCCCGGCCCGTGGTCGCGGACCTCCAGAGCGATCTGGTGCGGGTCGGCGGACAGCCGTACCGACACCGGCGGCTCGCCGTGCCGCAGGGCGTTGCCGACCAGGTTCGCGAGGATGACGTCCACCCGGCGCGGGTCCAGCCGTGCCGTCACCGCGGCCGGCAGCTCGGTGTGCACCTGCTCCGACCAGCCCCGCGTACGCAGGGTCGCGCGCACCAGCTCGGCCACGTCGACCTCGTTCAGCGCGAGGGCCGCCACACCGGAGTCGAACCTGCTGATCTCGATGAGGTCGTTCACCAGAACGGTGAGGTTGAGCGTCTCCTGGCTGACCAGCCTGGCGGCCCTGCCGGCGGGCCCGGGCAGCCGGGCCGCCTCCTCGTCCAGGACCTCGGCGACCGCGGTCAGCGCGGCCAGCGGGGTACGCAGCTCATGCGACACATCGGCCACGAACCGGCGGGCGTCGGCCTCCATCTCGCGCAGCTGCTCGACGTGCCGTTCCAGCTCCGCGGCGGTGGTGTTGAACGTGCGTGCCACCTCGGCCAGCTCATCGGAGCCGCGGACCGCGATCCTGGTCCGCAACTCGCCCTCGCCCAGCAGGCGTGCCGCCCGGCCCAGCTCGCGCACCGGGCCCAGCACGCCACGGGTGGCCAGCGACGCCAGGACGACCGCGAACCCCAGGGCCGCCCCGCCGTTGAGCCAGGCGCGTGCGGCGAGGTCGTCGATGCTGCCCTGTTCGGGAGCCAGGCTGTGCGCGACGTAGACCTCGATGCCGGACGCCCGCTTCGGCCGGTCCCCCTCGACGATCAGCAACGGCGTGCCGATGATCAGGTAGGGCCCGTCCGGCCACACCACACGTTGCCACGCCATGTGGCCGTCGGCCACCTCCCGCCGCAGCCCCCGGGGAATCATCTCGGGATCCAGGCCACGTCGGCATGGCCCGCCGGAAGGCGGGCACGGCGAGCCGGGGGCGGCCGGTGAGCGCGTCTCGTGATAGATGGCGATCGCGTCGTTGCTCCCGTCGGCCACGGTGCGGGCGATCTCGCCGAGCTCGGCCGCGTCCGGCGCCGGATTCCGCAACGGGAAGAGCGCCTGCAGGCGGTCTCTCATCGTGTCCACCGCGGCATCCTGGGCCCGCTGCAGGATGTCGACGCGGGCCTGGAGGTAGCTCCCGCCGGCCACCGCCGCCGCGGTGACCACACACAGCAGTGCGAACACGAACAACAGCCGGGCACGCAGTCCCAGGGGCGGCCAAGGCGCCATCGGCCGCTTCACACCGGCCCGAACCGGTACCCGAACCCACGCACCGTCTGCACGTAGACGGGCGCCGCCGAGTCGTCCTCGATCTTCGCGCGCAGCCGCTGCACGCACGCGTCCACCAGACGCGAGTCGCCGAAGTACCCGTGCTCCCACACCGACTCCAGCAGCTGCTGGCGGCTGTGCACCCGGCCCGGCGTGCCGGACAGCTCGAGCAGCAGGCGCCGCTCGGTCGGGGTGAGGCTGACCGGCACGCCGCGGTTGGCGACCACCAGCCCTGCCCGGTCGATGGTCAGGTTCCCGTGCCGCTCCAGCTCCGCCTGGTCCCGGCTGATCCGCCGCAGCACCGCGCGGATGCGTGCCTCGAGCACCCTGGGCCGCACCGGCTTGACCACGTAGTCGTCGGCGCCCGCCTCCAACCCGGCCACCACGTCGATGTCGTCGCCGCGCGCGGTCAGCATGATGATCGGCACCTCCCTGGCGGCCCGGATACGGCGGCAGACCTCGAACCCGTCCATGCCGGGCAGCATCAGATCGAGCACGACGACGTCGGGAAGGTCCATACGCAGCCGCTCCAGCCCCTCCTCACCGGACTCCACCGCGCGCACCCGGTGCCCATGCCGGGTCAGGGCCAGCTCAAGGCCCTCCCGTACGGCCGGGTCATCCTCGATCAACAACACTCGCGACACGCCGCCGAGTCTCACAGCACGCTCCGTAATTCGCTCGCCGGTCGACCCTGTCCACTGTCGGCCGGTCGTGTCTCCGCCTCGTCAGCGCCATGTCATGGTTGTGTCACGGTCGCGCCGACGGTCGCCGCCGTCGAGAAACGGTGACATACGGGGGATAAAGCACGCACATTCGGCGCCAATCGTAGTCGCCATGAACGAACCACACACGCTCCCGACTCGGC
>NZ_BSEV01000057.1 GCF_027922005.1 Streptosporangium carneum
CCGACGCACTCGGATACGCCTCCCGCGCCCGCACCACATACGCACCCAGCGACCGATGCTCGACCACCACCCCCTTCGGCCGCCCCGTCGACCCCGACGTATAGATCACATACGCCGGATGCCCCAGAGACAACGGCACCACCCGATCCGCGTCCACCACGTCGGCGTCGGAACAGCGGGCCAGGGCCTCGACCGTCCCGGAATCGTCCAGCACCAGCGGAGGCGGACCGGCGGGGAGCCCGGACGCCTGCTCGGCCGTGGTCAGCGTCAACACGGGCGCGGCGTCGCCCAGCATGAACCCGATCCGCTCGGCCGGATAGTCGGGGTCCACCGGCAGATAGGCCGCGCCGGCCTTCAGCACCGCCAGCAGCGCCACCACCAGCTCGGGCGAACGCGGCAGAGCCGTGACCACGAAGTCCTCGGCCCCGATGCCGCGCTGGATCAGGTGGCGCGCCAGCCGGTTGGCGCGGGCGTTCAGCTCCGCGTAGGACAGGGCGTCGCTCTCCGAGGCCACCGCCGGCGCGTCCGGCGTCCTGGCGACCTGTGCCTCGAACAGGGCGGGGAGATGCTCACCGGGGATCTCGCGGGCGGTGTCGTTCCACTCTCTCAGCAGCCTGTCGCGCTCGGCGGAATCCAGCACCTCCACACGCCCGGCCGGCTGGTCGGGGTCGGACACCAGGGCGTCGAGCACCCGGACGAACCGTTCGATGACCGTCCGCGCCTCGTCGGCGTCGACGAGATCGGGCCGGTGCAGGAGGCGGAACCCCAGCTCCTTTCCGGGAACGGTGGCCAGGTTGATCGCGTAGTGCGTGGCGACGGTGGCGACGGTGTTGGTGACCCGCAGTCCGGTCGCGTCGACCAGGGAGGTCAGGGTCGTCTCGTCGACGGGGTAGTTCTCGAACACCATGGTCGTGTCGAACAGCTCGCCCAGCCCCACCAGGTTCTGGATCTCCGCCAGCCCCAGATGGTGGTGGGCGAGCAGCGCGGCCTGCTCCTCCTGAAGCCGGGCCAGCATGCCCGCCAGCGGCTCGGCGTACCGCAACCGAAGCCGCAGCGGCAGCGTGTTGATGAACAGCCCGACCATGGACTCCACGCCCTCGAGCTCCGGCGGCCGCCCCGACACGGTGACGCCGAACACCACGTCGTCCCTGCCCGTCAGACGGCTGAGCACGACCGCCCAGGCCCCCTGCACCACGGTGTTCAGCGTCAGGCCCCGGCTCCGCGCGCACTCCACGAGCGCCGCCGTCCGCTCCGCGGAAAGGCCGAAGAGGATCTCCTGCGACTCCGCCGGCACCCCCGCCGAATCCCCCGAGGCGATCCTGGTGGGGTCCTCCACCCCGGTCAGCGCCCCCTGCCACGCCGTCCGCGCGGCGTCGGCGTCCTGTCCCGCCAGCCAGTCCAGATAGTCCCGGTAGGGCCGCACAGCCGGCAGACCGCCGGGGTCACCGCCGGCCGCGTACAGCCGCATCAGGTCATCCAGCAGCAGTGGCAGTGACCAGCCGTCCCACAGGATGTGGTGGTTGGTCATCACCAGCCGGTGCCGCTCCGCCCCCAGCCGGATCAGCGTGAACCGGACCAGGGGCGGACGCCCCAGATCGAAGCGCCGCACCCGTTCCTCGTCCGCCACCCGCCGCGCCTCGGCCTCGATCGCGGCCTCGGGCAGCTCGGACAGGTCCACCTCCCGCCATGGGGAGGGCACGTCACGGACGATCAGCTGCACCCACTCGCCCGACCTGCGCTGCCGAAACGCCGCCCGAAGCGCCGCGTGCCGCCGCAGCAGCGCCTGCACGGCCAGCTGCATCACCTCGGAGTCGAGAGGACCCTCCAGGTCGTGCACCAGCTGCGGGACGTAGACGTCGGTCGCCCGGTCGTCGTAGGCGCTGTGGAAGAGCATTCCTTCCTGCAGCGGAGAGAGCGGCAGAATATCTTCGATCGTGCTCGCCTTCTGGTTCATGCCTAGATCCCCCACTCTGCGGTCAGCTCTTCTTCGAACTCGTCGATCTCGCTCTGGCTGATCTCGGCCAAAGCCACGTCCACCGGGGTCAGCCGGCCCGTCTCATGACGCTCCGCGTACTCGATCAGCCCGCGCAGGAAGACGAACCACGCCTCGGCCAGCTCCCGTACGTCGTCCTGGGTGAGCAGCCCCGTCGCCCAGGTCCAGTCGGCGACCAGCTCGGGGCCCTCCTGCCCGGGGGCGACCAGCGCGTTCAGCTCGACCGCATGGGCCAGCGGCATGCGGGGGTCCTCCGACTCACCGGTGTCGACCGCGGGCTCCACGTCCCAGTCGGCCGGTCCGCCCGTGGTGAACCGGCCGAGATAGTTGAAGCCGATCTGCGGCCGGGAGAGCCCGGCCAGCACCGGCCCGGTCTCGGGGTTGAGGTAGCGCAGCATCCCGTAGTCCATCCCGTTTCCTGGTACCGCCCGCAGCTGACGCCTGATCCGGGCGAGGACCTCGCCGACGGCCGGGCCCCCGGCCAGGGCGTCGGCGGCGTCGAACACGCCCGGGTCCAACCGCACGGGATACAGGCTGGTGAACCAGCCCACGGTCCTGGACAGGTCCGCCCCGCCGACCACGCCCTCCTCACGGCCGTGACCTTCCAGGTCGATGAGCACCCCTCCGTCGCCGGCGCGGCCGCGCCGACGGCGCCAACCGCTCACGGCCATGGCGAAGGCGGCCAGCAGCACCTCGTCGACCTTGGCGCTCACCGCCGCGGGCACGTTCGTCAGCAGTGCTTGCGTCGCGTCGGCCCGCAGGGTCAGCGACAGGCGTCCGGCCGTGGAGTTGACGTCGACGGCCGGATCCAGGGGCCGGTCGTTCAGCGGCGTGTCGGACGCGGCGAGCATCTCGGTCCACTGGGGGAGCCTGGCCACGCGTTCCGGGTCGCGCGACCGGGCGACCAGCCCGTGCGCCCACCGGCGGAACGAGGTGCCGACCGGTTGCAGGACGACTTCCCGGCCCTCTGCCGCCGCCGACCACGCCTCCGCGAGGTCGGGGACGAGGATGCGCCACGACACTCCGTCCACCACCAGGTGGTGCAGCACGATCAGCAGGTGCCCGGACCGGGCCGGACCCGCGTCGAACCAGACGGCCTGGACCATCGTCCCCTTCCGCGGATCCAGACGGCCGCGGGCCGCGGCGCCCTGCTCGGCCATGACCGCGCGGCGGGCCGCGTCGTCGAGCCCGTGGACGTCCACCCGGGTCAGGCACGCGGCGGCCCGAACCGAGCCGGGCTCTCTCACCTCGAGCTCCTCGATCCCGCTCTCGGCGCACAGCCTCATCCGCAGAGCGTCGTGACGGTCGAGGAGCGCCTGTACGGCGACCGCCAGCCGTTGCTCGTCCAGGTCGGACGGGACGCGGAGAAGCTGTGACATGTCGAACCGGTCGATCGGACCTCCGCGTTCGGCGAGCCAGCGCATGATCGGTGTCGACGGCAGCACGCCCACACCGGCTCCGGCCTCCTCGACCGGCTCGCCGATCGCGTCGGCGGCCCACTCGGCCAGCCGGGCGACGGTCTGGTGCTCGAACACCTGCCGCACGGTGATCGCGAGACCGGCCCTGCGCGCCCGGCTGACCAGCTGGATGGACATGATGCTGTCGCCGCCCAGGGTGAAGAAGCCGTCGTCGACGCCCACCTCCTCGAGGCCGAGCACCTCGGCGAACAGGCGGCACAGCAGCGCCTCGCGGCCGTCGCGCGGCGGGCGTCCCGACGTGTCCGCGCCGTACGCCGGCGCGGGCAGCGCGGCCCGGTCGAGTTTGCCGTTGGGCGTCAGCGGCAGTCCCTCCAGCGCCACGAACGCCGACGGCACCATGTAGTCCGGCAACCTGTTCGCCAGATGCGCTCTGAGCAGGTCCTCGTCCACGGCGGTCCCCTGCGCGGGGACGACGTAGCCGACCAGCCGCCGGTCCCCCGGCCGGTCCTCCCGGAGCACCACGGTGGCCTGCGCCACCTCGGGACGCCCGGCCAGGACCGCCTCGATCTCTCCCGGCTCGATCCGGAAGCCCCGCACCTTCACCTGGTCGTCCGCCCGGCCGACGAACTCCAGACTCCCGTCCGGCCGCCACCGCGCCACATCACCCGTGCGGTACATCCGCTCACCGGCGCCGCCGAACGGATCGGCCACGAACCGCTCCGCGCTCAACCCCGGCCGGCGCCAGTAGCCGCGCGTCACTCCGGTGCCCGCCACGTACAGCTCACCGGCGACGCCGACGGGAACCCGCAGCAGCCCGTCGTCCAGGACGTAGGCGCGCATGTTGTCCAGCGGCCGGCCGACGGGCACGCTGTCCGGGACGGTGTCCTGGGGGCGCATCGTGTGGCTGAGGGCGAAGGTCGTCGCCTCCGTCGGCCCGTAGCCGTTGATCACCGTCGTCTCGGGGCAGGCGTCGCGGACCCGCCTCACCGCGGCCGCCGGAACCACGTCGCCGCCGGCCAGCACCTCGTGGACGCCCGCCAGGCATTCGGGTCTCTCCTCGGCCACCAGCCGGAACAGTCCGGCGGTGAGCCACAGAGCGGTCACCTTGTGCTCGTGGAGCACCCGCGCCAGAACGTCCACGTCCAGCTCTTCTGGCGGAGCCACGACCACGCAGCCGCCGGACAGCAGCGGCGTCCAGAACTCGTAGGTCGAGGCGTCGAACGCGAACGGGGAGTGGAGCAGGACCCGCTCGTGGGCCCCGTTCCGCCAGCGCCGGTCCGTGGCGAGGGCTGCGACGTCGCGATGGGTGACCGCGACCCCCTTGGGTTCTCCCGCCGACCCCGAGGTGTACATGACGTAGGCAAGGCGGCTTGGCCTTCCGCCGACGTCGGGACGGCCGGCCGGCTCCTCCGCGCCCGCCGGATCGTCCACGATCACGATCTGCGCCCCCAGCGGCAGTGCCCGGTCGGCGTACGCGCGGTCGGTCACCACCAGCGGCGCGGCGACGTCCTCGACCACGTAGCGCATGCGCTCCGGCGGATAGGCGTCGTGCAGGGGCACGTACGCCCCGCCGGCCTTGAGAACGGCGAGAATCGCGACCGCCACGTCCGCGGATCTCCGCATCAGCAGCGCGACCGGCGTCTCGGGACCGACTCCGGAGGCGATCAACCGGCACGCCAGCCGGTCCGACCGCGCGTCGAGTTCGGCGTAGGTCAGGCTCTTCTCGCCCGCGACGACGGCGACGCTGTCCGGGCAGAGTCTCGCCTGCTCACGGAACAGTTCGGGCAACCATGCCCGGGGCTCGTCGCACGCGGTGTCGTTCCACTCCTCCAGCAGACGTCGTTCGGCGGGCTCCAGCACCTCGATCCGCCCGACAGACCGGTCGGGGTCGTCGACGACCGCTTCGAGCAGGCGCTGGAAGCGGGCGACGAGGCCGGCGGCCGTCTGCCGGGCGAACAGGTCCTCGCTGTACTCCAGCGTGGCCGGCAGCGGGGCGTCGCCCTCCTCGGCCCGGTCGTTCTCGAAGACGAACATCAGGTCGAACTTCGCCCTGCCGGTCTCGAAGTCGTGCCCCTCTGCGGTGATCCCCGGAATCCGGGCGGCCTCCTGCGGGATCGCGTTGTCGTCGAAGGCCAGCATGACCTGGAACAGGGGGTGGCGGGACAGGGACCGCTCGGGGTTGAGCACCTCCACCAGCCGCTCGAACGGCAGGTCCTGGTGCGCGTAGGCCGCAAGGTCGCTCTCCCGCACCCGGGCCAGCAGCTCCCGGAAGCTCGGGTCGCCCGACAGGTCGGTGCGCAGCACCAGGGTGTTGACGAAGAACCCGACCAGGTCCTCCACCGCGTCGTCGGTACGGCCCGCGATCGGCGTGCCCAGCGGGATGTCGCTGCCCGCGCCCAGGCGGGACAGCAGCGTCGCCACCGCGGCCTGCATCACCATGAACACGGTGACGTTCTCGGCCCGCGCCACCTCCACCAGCCGCGCGTGCAGCTCCGCCGGCACCTCGAAGGCCACCCGGCCGCCCCGGTAGGAGGCCACCGCGGGCCGCGGCCGGTCAGCGGGCAGCGCCAGCTCCTCCGGCAGCCCCGCCAGCGCCTGCCGCCAGTACGCCAGCTGCCCGGCCAGCACGCTGCCGGGGTCGTCCTCCGAACCCAGCACCTCCCGCTGCCACAGCGTGTAGTCGGCGTACTGCACCGGCAGCGGCGACCAGGTCGGCGCGCCGCCCGCCGCCCTGGCCGCATAGGCCACCGACAGGTCGCGGGCCAACGGCCCCATCGACCAGCCGTCCCCGGCGATGTGGTGGACCACGAGCATCAGCACGTGCTCCTCGGCCCCCAGCTCGAACAGCCGGGCCCGCACCGGGATCTCCGCCGACAGGTCGAACGCGTGCCCGGCCGCCTCGGCCAGCCGCCCCTCCAGCCCGTCGCGATCACAGGAGACGACCTCCAGCACCGGACGCGCCGCCTCCACCGGCAACACCCGCTGATAGGGGCCCGCCTCGTCCTCGGCGAACACCGTGCGCAGACTCTCGTGCCGCGCCACCACATCACCCAGCGCCGCCCGCAACCCCTCCACATCCAGCGCCCCGGACAACCGCAACGCCACCGGCACGTTGTACGTCGCACTCGGCCCCTCCAACCGGTGCAGGAACCACAACCGGCGCTGCGCGAACGACAACGGCACCCGCACCGGCCGCGGCACCACCGCCCGCACCCCCGAACGAGCCCGCCCGCCCCCGGACAACGCCGCCGCCAGCCCGGCCACCGTCGGCGTCTCGAACACCTGCCGGATCGGCGTCTCCACACCGAGCACCGACCGGATCCGGCTGGCCAGCCGGATCGCGGACAAGGAGTGTCCGCCCAGGTCGAAGAACCCGTCGTCGACGCCCACGCTCGGCACGTCGAGCATCTCGGCGAACAGGCCCCGCAGGATCTCCTCCCGTGGGTCACGGGGCAGGCGGCCAGACCGCGCCTCGTCGTCGGCTTCCTCGGGGGCCTCTCCCGCCGGGCCGAGGAGTTCGAGGTCGCCGCTCCTGGTCCAGCGCGCCGGTTCGTCGGTCCTGTACATCCACCCGTGGCCGAACGCGTCCGGCAGCAGCCGGTCCCGGGCGACGCCGGTGTTCGGCAGGTCGTGCCCGGCCACGTGCAGCACGCCGGCGACTCCCGGTGGAACCGGCTGCGATCCGGCGTCGAGCACGTAGTACCGGAGGTCCGCAGGACGGGAAGGCCCCGAAGCGGACAGGCCTGGCACGATGCCCTCCGGCAGCTGCGGGACGACCGCGCTCCATTCCCCGAGGACGCGCTCGCGTTCGGCCGGGTCGAGCAGGTCCACGCCGCCGACCAGGCGGTCGGGATCGTCCGCCACGGCTTCCAGCAGGCGCGTGAACCGATCGACGACGGACCGCGCCGTCTCCTCGTCGAACAGATCCGTGCTGTACTCCAGGTCGCCGTAGAGCCCGTCGGGCTCTCCGCCGGGGTTCGTCCGCTCGGCGAGTTCCATGGCGAGGTCGAAGGGAGAGACGGCGTTCTGCGCCGCCTGCGGGGCCGCCTCCAGCCCCGGCAGCCGTCGCGCCTCCTCCAGGGCGAGCTGCTGGTCTGTGCCGTTGAACGTCAGGATGACCTGGAACAGCGGGTGGCGGGACAGGGACCGCTCGGGGTTGAGCACCTCCACCAGCCGCTCGAACGGCAGGTCCTGGTGCGCGTAGGCCGCAAGGTCGCTCTCCCGCACCCGGCTCAGCAGCTCCCGGAAGCTCGGGTCGCCCGACAGGTCGGTGCGCAGCACCAGCGTGTTGGAGAACGAGCCGATCAGGTCGTCCACCGCGTCGTCGGTGCGGCCCGCGATCGGCGTGCCCAGCGGAACGTCCGTCCCCGCGCCCAGGCGGGACAGCAGAACGGCCAGCGCCGCCTGCACCACCATGAACACGGTCGCGTGGCTGTCCCGCGCCAGCCGTGTCAGCCGTGCGTGCAGCTCCGCCGGCACCTCGAAGGCCACCCGGCCGCCCCGGTAGGAGGCCACCGCAGGCCGCGGCCGGTCAGCGGGCAACGCCAGCTCCTCCGGCAACCCCGCCAGCGCCTGCGCCCAGTACGCCAGCTGCCGGGAGATCTCACTGCCCGGATCGTCCTCCGACCCCAGCACCTCCCGCTGCCACAGCGTGTAGTCGGCGTACTGCACCGGCAGCGGCAGCCAGGCCGGCGCGCCGCCCTCGGCACGGGCGGCGTAGGCCGCCACCAGATCCCGCGCCAACGGCCCCAGCGACCAGCCGTCCCCGGCGATGTGGTGCATCACCAGCACCAGCACGTGCTCCTCGGCCCCCAGCTCGAACAGCCGGGCCCGCACCGGAATCTCGGCCGACAGGTCGAACGCGTGCCCGACCGCCTCAGCCAGCCGCTCCTCCAGCCGCGCCTCCTCGCACACCGCCGTCTCCAGCAGCGCGGGCACGGACTCGATCGGCAGCACCCGCTGATAGGGGCCCGCCTCGTCCTCGGCGAACACCGTGCGCAGGCTCTCGTGCCGCGCCACCACATCGCCCAGTGCCGCCCGCAACCCCTCCACGTCCAGACGGCCGGACAACCGCAACGCCACCGGCACGTTGTAGGTCGCGCTCGGCCCCTCCAACCGGTGCAGGAACC
>NZ_BSEV01000058.1 GCF_027922005.1 Streptosporangium carneum
GGTCGTCGGGGAACTCCGAGACGGCGTCGCCTCCGGTGGAGACGAGGTCCCACAGGTGTTCGGGGGAGGAGATTCCGCCGGGCAGGCGGCAGGCCATTCCCACGATCGCGATCGGCTCCCTGGCCTTGGCCTCCACCTGGCGCAGCCGCCTCTCGGCCTGCTTGGTCTCGGCGATCGAGCGCTTGAGGTACTCGCGCAGCTTGTCGTCGTTGGCCATGTCGGATCAGCCCCTGTCCAGGAGGTCGAAGAGTTCGTCGTCGGTGGCGGAGTCGAGGTCGATCTCCTCGTCCTCCGCGCCGTCCAGGCCCGCCGGGGCGACGTCGAGGCGAGCCACCAGGGCCCGCAGCCTGGAGAGGATCTCGTCCCGCTCCACGGGGTCGGCCGACAGCGCCTCCTCCAGCCGCCGCAGCGTCTCCAACGGCGGAGCCGGTTCGCCGCCGCTTCCCGCGTCGGCCTCCGACAGGTCGGGGAGGGCCGTGAGGATGAAGCCGGTCACCGCGGCCGGCGTCGGATGATCGAAGATCAATGTGGTGGGGAGCGGCAACCCGGTGGCGGTCCTGAGCCGGTTGCGCAGGTCCACCGCGGTCAGCGAGTCCAGGCCGAGCTCGCGGAACGCGACGGCCGTCCCGACGGCCCCGGGATCGGAGTGCCGCAGCACCGCGGCGACCTCCGTGCGGACCAGGTCGAGTACGGCTTCGCGGCGCTCGCCCTCGGTCAGCCCGGCGAGCCTGGCGGCCTGTGACGGAGCTGAGGGGGCGGCGGAGGAGTCCGCCTCACCGGGGACGCCGGTCGCCGACGTGGAGGAGCGGGCGGCGTCGAGCCAGTACCGCGACCGCTGGAACGCATAGGTCGGAAGCTCCACGTGACGCGAGGCGGCCCCGGCGAGCGCGACCGTCCAGTCGACGGGCACGCCGCGGACGAACGCCTCGGCGAGCGAGGTCAGGAACCGGTCGAGCCCGCCCTGGTCGCGGCGGAGCGTCCCGGTGACCAGGGCGGGCGCCCCGTCGCCGGACTCCAGCGTCTCGTGGACGCTCGCGGTGAGCACAGGGTGGGGGCTGATCTCGATGAAGGCGTTGTGGCCCTGCGCGAGGAGCGCCCGGGTGGCCGCCTCGAACCGCACCGTCCGCCGCAGGTTGGCGTACCAATACTCCGCGTCCAGTTCCGAGGTGTCGATCCAGTCACCGGTCGCGGTCGACAGCATGGGAACGACCCCGGTGCGAGGCGCGATCGGGGACAGCGCCTTGAGCAGGTCGTCGTGGATGCTCTCGACCTGGGCGGAGTGCGAGGCGTAGTCGACCGGGATACGGCGGTTGCGCACCCCCTCCGCGTCGAGCTCGGTGAGCAACTCGATCAGGGAGTCCACCTCGCCGGACACCACCACGCTGGACGGGCCGTTGACGACTCCCACCGACAGCCGCCCCTCCCAGCGGGCGAGCCGGGCCTCCGCCTCGGCGGCGGGCAGGGAGACCGACGCCATGCCGCCCTCGCCGGACAGCGCCGTGATCGCCTGGCTGCGCAACGCCACCACCCTGGCGGCGTCGCGCAGCGGCAGCCCGCCCGCCACCACGGCGGCGGCGATCTCCCCCTGCGAGTGGCCGACCACCGCGTCGGGGCGGACCCCGTACGACTGCCACAGCTCGGCCAGCGAGACCATGACCGCCCACAGCACGGGCTGGACCACGTCGACCCGGTCCAGTCCCGGAGCGCCGGGCACACCGCGCACCACGTCGAGCAACGACCAGTCGGTGAACTCCGCCAGCGCGGCCGCGCACTCGGTGAGCCGTTCGGCGAACACCGGGGCCGTGTCCAGCAGTCCGGCGGCCATTCCCAGCCACTGCCCGCCCTGCCCGGGGAAGACGAACACGATCTTCCCGTCGGCGTCCGCCGTGCCGCGCACCACGTGGTCGGGCAGCGCGACACCGTCGGTGAGCGAGCGCAGACCGGAGGTGAACGCCTCGCGGTCCGCCGCGACCACCACGGCGCGCTCGGGGAAGAGCCTGCGGGTCGTGACGAGCGAGTGCGCGACGTCGGCGGGGTCGAGCTCGGCGCGGTTCTCCACGAACGTGGCGAGGCTGACGGCCTGGCCGCGCAACCCCTCGGGGACGTGACCCGACAGCACCCAGGGCAGCACCGCGGGGACGGCCGCGGGGTCACGCGCGGGCTCACCGGCAGGCTCGTCGGCTGAGGGCGGCTGCTCCAGGACCACGTGGGCGTTGGTGCCGCTGACCCCGAAGGACGAGACCGCGGCGCGCCTCGGCCTGCCGGTCTCCGGCCACGGCCTCGCGTCGGTGAGCAGCCGGACCGCCCCGAGGGACCAGTCCACGTGCGGGGTCGGCTCGTCGACGTGCAGGGTCTTCGGCAGCACGCCGTACCGCATCGCCATCACCATCTTGATGACGCCCGCCCCTCCCGCGGCGGCCTGCGTGTGGGCGATGTTGGACTTCAGCGAGCCCAGCCACAGCGGCTGCTCGGCGTCCCTTTCCTGACCGTAGGTGGCGATCAGCGCCTGAGCCTCGATCGGGTCGCCGAGGGTCGTGCCGGTGCCGTGTCCCTCGACGGCGTCGACCTCGGCGCCGGCGAGCCGGGCGTTGGCGAGCGCCTGACGGATCACCCGCTGCTGGGAGGGACCGCTGGGCGCGGTCAGTCCGTTCGACGCGCCGTCCTGGTTGACCGCGGAGCCGCGCACCACCGCCAGGACCGGGTGGCCGTTCCTGCGCGCGTCGGAAAGGCGCTCCAGAAGCAGCAGGCTGACGCCCTCCCCCCAGCCGGTGCCGTCGGCCGTCGAGGAGAAGGCCTTGCACCGCCCGTCCACGGACAGACCCCGCTGCCGGGAGAACTCCACGAACGTGGTGGGCGTCGACATCACCGCGACCCCGCCCGCCAGCGCCAGGTCCGACTCCCCGGTGCGCAGCGACTGGGCGGCCAGGTGCAGCGCGACCAGGGAGGACGAGCAGGCCGTGTCGACGGTGACCGCGGGCCCCTCGAAACCGAAGGTGTAGGAGATGCGCCCCGAGGCGATGCTTCCCGCGCTGCCGTTGGCGAGGTAGCCCTCCAGGTCTCCGGGGATCTCCTGCAGCCGGGGCGCGTAGTCGTGGTACATCATCCCGGCGAAGACCCCGGTACGGCTGCCGCGCAGCGACAACGGGTCGATGCCCGCCCGCTCGAACGCCTCCCAGGCCACCTCGAGCAGCAGCCGCTGCTGCGGGTCCGTGGCGATCGCCTCGCGCGGTGAGATGTTGAAGAACGCCGTGTCGAAGTCGGCGACGTCCCTCAGGAACCCGCCGTGGCGCGTGTAGGACTTGCCCACCTGGTCGGGGTCGGGGTCGTAGAGCTCCTCGACGTCCCAGCCCCGGTCGGTGGGGAACTCGGACACCGCGTCGCCTCCGGCCGCCACCAGCCGCCAGAGCGCCTCCGGGGACTCGATCCCCCCCGGCAGCCTGCAGGCCATCCCGACGATCACGATCGGGTCGTCGGCGACGGGGCCGGAAGCCGTCCTCTCGGCGCTGACGGGCACGGCCCGCGCCCGGTCGCCGACCAGTTCGCGCTCCAGGAGGCCGGCGACCGCCTGGAGGGTGGGGTGGTCGAAGGTGAGGGTGGCGGGCAGCCGCAGTCCGGTGGCGGTGCTGAGGCGGTTGCGCAGTTCGACGGAGGTCAGCGAGTCCAGGCCCAGCTCGACGAGCGGACGCTCCGTGGGAATGGTCTCCGGGCGGGGATACCCGAGCACGGTCGCCGTCTCGGTCCGTACGAGGTCGAGCAGGAACACGCCTCGCCGGGCGTCGTCGAGTCCGGCGAGGCGGGCGCCGAAGGTCTGCGGCCGGTCGGCCGGAGCCCCGGCGGCGCGACGTCGCCGGGGAGCGAGTCCGCGCAGCAGCGGTGACGGGACGTCGTCGGCGGTGACGCTGAACGGAGCCGGTACGAGAAGGCGGTCGTCATGAGTGGTGAAGACGGCGGCGTCGAAGAGAGCCAGTGCCTGCTCGGTCGGGAGCGGGCGCAGGCCTGTGCGGGCGAGACGCGCGCGGTCGACGGCCGTGAGGCCCGCCGTGATGCCGCTCTCCTGCTCCCAGAGTCCCCAGGCGAGGGAGACGACGCCGGGACGCTGGGCGGCGAGGGCGTCGAGGTAGGCGTTCGCGGCGGCGTAGCTCGCCTGGGCGGCTCCGCCGAGGAGGCCGGAGACGGAGGAGAACAGTACGAACGCGGCGAGGTCGTGGTCACGGGTGAGGTCGTGCAGGAGCCAGGCGCCGTCGATCTTGGGGACCAGGACGGGGTGGAGACGCGCGGAGGTGAGCGAGGTGACGGGAACGTCGTCGACGACGCCCGCGGTGTGGACGACGGCGGTGAGGGGGTGCTCCACGGGGATCGCGGCGAGTGCGGCGGCGAGCGCCTCCCGGTCCGAGACGTCGGCGGCGGCGACGGTGACGTGGGCGCCGAGTCCGGTGAGTTCGGTGTGGAGTTCGTGGGCGCCGGGGGTGTCCGCGCCGCGTCTGCCGGTCAGGACGAGGTGGCGCACGCCGTGCGCCGTGACCAGGTGACGGGCCAGGACGGTGCCGAGCCCGCCGAGGCCACCGGTGATCAGAACGGTTCCTTCGGGATCCCAGCGCCGGGGACCCGCGCCGCCGCGGGGGGCGCCGTGCGAAGGGGGCGGGGAGGTCTCGAGCGGGACCGCGCCGGAGGAGTCGGTGGAAGGGAGCCGGTGCGCGGCGGCGGAAGAGACCAGGGAGGGGACCCGGCTGAGGCGGGGGATCAGAGCGGAGCCCGCGCGCAGGGCGAACTGCGGCTCGTCCGCGGCGAGCGCGGCGGACACCGCGGCGGGCAGGGCCGCCAGAGAGTCAGGATCGTCGTCCAGGTCGGCCAGCAGGACGCGGCCGGGATGCTCGGTCTGGGCGGAACGCGTCAGGCCCCACACGGGGGCCGTGGTCAGGTCGGGAGCGTGTTCCTCGCTCGTGGCGACGCCGTCACGGGTCAGCACCAGGAGACGCGAGGAGCTCAGCCGGTCGTCGCCGACCCATTGGCGCAGCACTGCCAGCACCCGCTCCGCGTTGTCGTGCGCGCCGGTCACGGGATGCTCCCCGCCGGTCACGGGCAACACGACGAGGGGCGGGAGCGGCGCTCCGGCGTCGACGGCGTCGGTGAGCGCGGCAAGATCGGCGAACGCCGTGGCGGTGAGTCCGGCGAGATCGGCGAACGCGTCCCCGACGGCCCCGGTGTCCCCGGTGTCCTCAATGTCCTCGATGTTCCCGGCGCCCTCGCCGGCTTCGGTGTTCCTCGTGTCGCCAAGCCGACGACCTTCCTGCTTCAGCACCGCCCACGTCCCGTGTCCACCGGCGTCGGCTTCGACCGCCAGAGCCTCCCAGCGGAGCCGGAACAGCGCGTCGTGGTGCGCGGCCCGGGCACTTCGCAACTGGTCGCGCGGCACGACCCTGACCTGAAGCGATTCGACCGTGACGACCGGTGCGCCCGTGGGGTCGGCCGCGTGCAGGGACAGCGAGCCGGAGCCTGACAGCACCGCGCGCACCCGTAGCGCCGTCGCGCCCGAGGCGTGCAGCCGCACGCCGTTCCAGGCGTACGGCAACCGGGCGCCGTCCGCGTCCCCCTCGTCAAGCCAGCTCAGGGCGGCGACGTGCAGGGCCGCGTCGAGCAGCGCCGGATGCGCCCCGTACGGCGCCGCGTCCGCCTCCACGTCGCCGGACAGCGCGACCTCGGCGAAGAGCTCGTCACCACGCCGCCACGCGGCCCGCAGCCCCTGGAACGCCGGGCCGTACTCCAGCCCCGCGTCGGCCAGCCGGTCGTAGGCGTTTCCCACGTCGAGAGGCAGGGCGTCCGGCGGCGGCCACACCGCCAGGTCCTCGAGGGGCGCCGGGCCTCCCGCGACCAGGGTGGCGCTGGCGTGTTTGGTCCACTCGTCGGCGCCGTCTTCGGGACGGGAGTAGATCTCGACGTGGCGTCGGTCGGAGGCGGTCTCGGGGGTGGTGGCGATGATCTGGAGGAGGGCGGCGGTGTGGCGGGTGAGGGAGAGGGGGGTGTGGAGGACGAGTTCGTCGACGGTGTCGAGCCCGGTGTGGTCGGCGGCGTGGTTGGCGAGTTCGAGGAAGGCGGTGCCGGGGACGACGACGGTGTCGAAGACCGTGTGGTCGGCCAGCCAGGGATGACTGCTCAAGGACAGGCGGCCGGTCAGGACGGTGGCCTCGCCGTCGGCGAGCGGGACCGCCGCGCCCAGCAGGGGATGGCCGGTGACGGCGAGACCGAGCCCGGACGGGTCGGTGGGCTGGAGCGGCGCGTCGATCCAGAGGCGTTCACGCTGGAAGGCGTAGGTGGGCAGGTCGACCGTCTTCGCCTCCCCGCCCGTGAGGGTCGCCGCCCAGTCGACGGGAACGGCATGGGTGTGCAGGTGGGCGGCGGCGGTCAGCGCGGTGGTCACCTCGGGCCGGTCGCGGCGCAGCACCGGGATCGCGGTGACGCCTCCGCCGGTCCCCAGGATCTCGTGGACCAGTGCGGTGAGCACGCCGTCCGGGCCGACCTCCAGGAAGACGTCCAGGCCCTCGCCGGGCTCCGCCCCTTCGTGCAGGCGGCGTACGACGTCGTGGAAGCGGACGGGGTGGCGCAGGTGGTCGGTCCAGTAGGTGGGGGAGGTGAGTTGTTGGGGGGTGGCGGTGGTGCCGGTGTGGTCGGAGATGAGGTTGAGGGTGGGGGGGTGGTAGG
>NZ_BSEV01000059.1:0-3228 GCF_027922005.1 Streptosporangium carneum
CCAGCAGGAGTTGCTTTATGGTCAAGTCCTCGGCCTATTAGTACCGGTCAGCTCCACACATTACTGCGCTTCCACCTCCGGCCTATCAACCCGGTCGTCCACCGGGAGCCTTACCCCCTCACAGGGTGGGAGACCTCATCTCAAGGCGAGCTTCCCGCTTAGATGCTTTCAGCGGTTATCCCTTCCGAACGTAGCCAACCAGCCGTGCTCCTGGCGGAACAACTGGCACACCAGAGGTTCGTCCGTCCCGGTCCTCTCGTACTAGGGACAGCCCCTTTCAAGTCTCCTGCGCGCGCAGCGGATAGGGACCGAACTGTCTCGCGACGTTCTAAACCCAGCTCGCGTACCGCTTTAATGGGCGAACAGCCCAACCCTTGGGACCTACTCCAGCCCCAGGATGCGACGAGCCGACATCGAGGTGCCAAACCATCCCGTCGATATGGACTCTTGGGGAAGATCAGCCTGTTATCCCCGGGGTACCTTTTAGCCGTTGAGCGACGGCGCTTCCACATGCCACCGCCGGATCACTAGTCCCAGCTTTCGCTCCTGCTCGACCCGTCGGTCTCACAGTCAAGCTCCCTTGTGCACTTACACTCGACACCTGATTGCCAACCAGGCTGAGGGAACCTTTGGGCGCCTCCGTTACTCTTTAGGAGGCAACCGCCCCAGTTAAACTACCCACCAGACACTGTCCCTGATCCGGATCACGGACCCAAGTTAGACGTTCAAAACGACCAGAGTGGTATTTCACCAATGACTCCACCCCAACTAGCGTTGAAGCTTCACCGTCTCCCACCTATCCTACACAAACCGTTCCAAACGCCAATGTCAAGCTATAGTGAAGGTCCCGGGGTCTTTCCGTCCTGCTGCGCGTAACGAGCATCTTTACTCGTAGTGCAATTTCGCCGGGTCTGCGGTTGAGACAGCGGGGAAGTCGTTACGCCATTCGTGCAGGTCGGAACTTACCCGACAAGGAATTTCGCTACCTTAGGATGGTTATAGTTACCACCGCCGTTTACTGGCGCTTAAGTTCTCAGCGTCGCCGCATTACTGCAGCTAACCGGTCCCCTTAACGTTCCAGCACCGGGCAGGCGTCAGTCCGTATACATCGTCTTACGACTTCGCACGGACCTGTGTTTTTAGTAAACAGTCGCTTCCCCCTGGCCTCTGCGACCCCCACCAGCTCCGGACGCTAAGGCCCATCACCAGCGAAGGCCCCCCTTCTCCCGAAGTTACGGGGGCAATTTGCCGAGTTCCTTAACCACAGTTCACCCGATCGCCTTAGTATTCTCTACCTGACCACCTGAGTCGGTTTAGGGTACGGGCCGCCACGACACTCACTAGAGGCTTTTCTCGGCAGCATAGGATCACCCACTTCGCCACAATCGGCTCGGCATCACATCTCAGGATACATGAGAGGCGGATTTGCCTACCTCTCTCCCTACATGCTTACCCCAGGACAACCATCGCCTGGGCTGGGCTACCTTCCTGCGTCACCCCATCGCTTACCTACTACCAGATCAGGCCAGGCGTTCAGCCTCACCCACACCCCGAAGGGCGTCAGGGGCTTAAGGACCCTTAGTATCACTGGATTCAGTATTGGCGCATCGTAGCGGGTACGGGAATATCAACCCGTTGTCCATCGACTACGCCTGTCGGCCTCGCCTTAGGTCCCGACTTACCCTGGGCGGATTAGCCTGCCCCAGGAACCCTTGGTCATCCGGCGCAGAAGTTTCTCACTTCTGATTCGCTACTCATGCCTGCATTCTCACTCGCACGGCCTCCACAGCTGGATCACTCCGCTGCTTCGCCGGCCGCACGACGCTCCCCTACCCATCCACACACCCAGACAGACAAGCTGCCAGGCAACATGTGTGAATGCCACGACTTCGGCGGTGTACTTGAGCCCCGCTACATTGTCGGCGCAGAATCACTTGACCAGTGAGCTATTACGCACTCTTTCAAGGGTGGCTGCTTCTAAGCCAACCTCCTGGTTGTCACTGCGACTCCACATCCTTTCCCACTTAGCACACGCTTAGGGGCCTTAGTCGGTGATCTGGGCTGTTTCCCTCTCGACTACGGAGCTTATCCCCCGCAGTCTCACTGCTGCGCTCTCACTTACCGGCATTCGGAGTTTGGCTGACGTCAGTAACCCGGTAAGGCCCATCAGCCATCCAGTAGCTCTACCTCCGGCAAGAAACACGCAACGCTGCACCTAAATGCATTTCGGGGAGAACCAGCTATCACGGAGTTTGATTGGCCTTTCACCCCTAAACACAGGTCATCCCCCAGGTTTTCAACCCTGGTGGGTTCGGTCCTCCACGCGGTCTTACCCGCGCTTCAACCTGCCCATGCCTAGATCACTCCGCTTCGGGTCTACAGCATGCGACTCAAACGCCCTATTCAGACTCGCTTTCGCTACGGCTCCCCCACACGGGTTAACCTCGCCACACACCATAACTCGCAGGCTCATTCTTCAAAAGGCACGCAGTCACATCACAAACACCCGAAGATGTTTACGCTCCTACGGCTTGTAGGCACACGGTTTCAGGTACTATTTCACGACCCCTCACCGGGGCGCTTTTCACCTTTCCCTCACGGTACTAGTTCACTATCGGTCATCAGGGAGTATTTAGGCTTACCAGGTGGTCCTGGCAGATTCACACAGGATTTCTCGGGCCCCGTGCTACTTGGGATCCCCTCCAACAGTCGACAGGATTTCGCCTACCCGGCTCTCACGGTCTACGGCGCTTCTTCCCAGAAGCTTCGACTATCCCACCGATTTCTCACTGCTTGCGGCTTCGGCAGAAACCACCAGAGGGTCCCACAACCCCGCACACGCAACGCCTGCCGGCTATCACACGCATACGGTTTGGCCTCATCCGCTTTCGCTCACCACTACTCACGGAATCACTAATTTGTTTTCTCTTCCTACGGGTACTGAGATGTTTCACTTCCCCGCGTTACCACCAACCGCCCTATACATTCAGGCGGAGGCAACACCACATGACTGGTGCTAGGTTTCCCCATTCGGACATCCCCGGATCAAAGTCTGGTTGGCGACTCCCCGGGGCTTAACGCAGCCTCCCACGTCCTTCATCGGCTCCTGATGCCAAGGCATCCACCGTGTGCCCTAAAAAACTTGGCCACAAAGATGCTCGCGTCCACTATGCAAATCTCAAACAACAAACAGCGACCAAACCCGCCCCGCCACCACACACCCACCCA
>NZ_BSEV01000060.1 GCF_027922005.1 Streptosporangium carneum
ACGCATGACTGCCGGTCTCGTACGGTGTGCCCGCCGTAGTCGCTCCCTTTCCGGCCGCCCATTCACCTCCAGGCGGCTGAAGCAATCCGCTCAGGGTCGGCTTCATGGTCGATCGCCGCAGCTGAAGCCCCGGTGCGGAAAGGAGCGCAGGGCTGAGGTGAAAAAACCCCAACAAGAGAAGGGCCTTCCCACCCGTGGGGCACCGGCTTCGGTGGGCCACCTGTTGCCCACCCCCCAATACTTGGGCGCGTTCACGCCCCCTGACCAGGTCATGCCCATATCGGCCGGACCCTCCATCAGCCGTTTCCCTCCCCACAAAGCGGTTCCCCCCACCCGTGAGGCCCGTGCTCCGGTGAGACGGCTGTTGCCCGCCCATCGCTTCGCCACCCGCCGAGGCCTCCGTCCCAGCATCCTCAACCGGTCGGCCCCTGCAGATCTCTACCTGCTCGGCTCTCCCACAGCCCCCTCATCCGACCGGTTCTCTCCGAGAGGCCGGGACGGCGAGCAATACGGCGGGCCGAGCGCTGTCAATGGGTAGCGGGTGATTTGGGAGATCCCGGCGGCCGACTCACTGCCTGCGTCCCGTGGAGTGGTCAGGGCCAGTACGGCCGCGCCCGCCCGGCGGCGGCGGCGATCTCCGTGCCGTCGATCTCGACGAACGTCAGCGGTACCCCGAAGGCGGGCCACTCGACCGCGAACTCGAACGGCTCAGGCGGTGGTAGCGGCCACAGCCACAGGTCCCAGTGGCCGGAGATGAAACTGTTGGTTCCCCCTCCACCCCCTCCGCCCCGGTGTCGCAGAACCGGTCCCGTGGGGCGGGGCGGAGGCCAATCGTCGAAATCCAGCTTCTCCTCCAGAGTCGTCCCCTTCGATCCGTCGGGGAAGCGGACGCCGAAGCGGATGGTCTCATCCTCAAGGGGCCGATCCGGGTTTCCCCAGTGGTGGAGACCTCCGAACATCAGGTCACGCCTTCTCCACCACACGTCATTGACCCCTTCGACGTGACGGGCCGCCATCCGGAGATGGAACTTCACGTTCTCGGGAAAGGCGACGGCACTGGCGAGCTCGATGACCAGCGTCTCACTCCGGAACACCGTCTGCTCGACCCCCACGGTGGCCCCCAGCAGGTCGTCCGGCGGTCCGTGCCAGGGAGGATGCTCTTTCACCACTTCCGCTTTTCGCCTACGTGGCGGAGGTTCGTAGAAGAAACTCATGTGGTCAAACTATGCAGCGGCCAGGGCGGGTGCACAGGGATTTTTTGCACTCTTCCCTTTGAAACGGGTGAAATGATGCTCGCCGTAGTACGTTCAGCTCACATCGTCGAACTCGCCGCCCCTGATGCCTTCGGCGAAGGCCCGCCAGGCATCGGGAGAGAACGACAGAACTGGGCCGTGGGGGTCCTTGCTGTCTCGCACCGCAACGACATCGGGAAGGTTGCGAGCCACCTCTACGCACGCGCCTCCGTTACCGTTGCTGCGCGAACTCTTCCGCCACTCCGCCAGCGACAGGTCTACGGGGTGATTCTCCGACATCCGGCACCTCTTTCCGCCTGCTCGATCACTACGTCGCGAGCTCGCTTGCCATGCGCGCGATGATTGCCTTCGATGCCTCTGTGGGCAGGGCTGCGGCGCGCAAGTGGTCGAATATCAGCTTATATCGCTCCACTTCTGGCTGCTTCTCCAGATAAATCGTCCCTGTTGGATACTCGATGTAGACCACATCGGTCTCAAGAGATCCGAACCCAAGCATGTGGAACCCTCCACCCATCGCGGGGTGCGCGCCAACGGCGAAGGGGAGCACCTGAAGTGTCACGTTCGGCAGCTCCGCTGCCTCGATCAGCTTCGCGAGCTGGTCGCGCATCACATCGGCACCGCCGACTGCGCGCCGGATGACCGCCTCATTGACGATCATCCACAGCTGTGGCGGGTCGTCTCCCCTGAGGAGTTTCTGCCGTGCGACTCGTACGGCCACTCGCTGGTCTATCTCCTCCTCCGAAGCCCCGATCTGCGCGGCTCGGTGTACCGCCCGTATGTAGTCCTCGGTCTGGAGCAGCCCGGGAACGAACTCGCATTCGTAGATGTGAAGAGACGATGCTTCGGACTCCAGGCCCACATAGACCTCGAACCATTCGGGCACGGCCTGCCCGTAGGCGTGCCACCAGCCGCGTTGCCGAGCCTCGCGCGCCAGGACAAGTAACGCCTCATGTTCTTCTGGCTTGACCCCGTATACGGCAAGCAGCGCTCGTACGTCGCTCGGCTGGATGGCGCGACGGCCGGTTTCGAAGCGACTGAGCTTGGTCGCATGCCAGTCCAGCTGCTCCACAACCTGATCTATGGTCTGCTTTCTCTCCTCGCGGATGCGCCGTAGCTCGGCGGCCAGTCGACGCCGTCTGACAGTTGGACTCTTCCCGTTTCGGTTCATCCGTTTTATCTCCTTGGCTGCCAATGTCTCTTTTGGGGATCACTAAAAGGAAAATTTGGGCACTTGATTTTTGGCAGTTGCCAAATGGCAACCGCAAGAGCACACTGACGATGGTCACACAGAGTGGCGACTTGCACACCCGATTTTCATTGCTTGGGGCAACGATTCCATTACGGGTCGCCAGTGAGTTTGCCGTGCATGTCCGTAAATGTTGCTGAAGATCCGTGCGGGGTGCTTGCTTCCCAAGTCGGGAAAGGAAATCCGGCGAATGACAAAAAACTGCTCGCATGAACAGTTTGATCATCTGGTGAGGTTGGGGCGGGATCTGCATCGAATCGGGGTGGGGAGCATGCTGGTGCTGCCGGTGACCGGGCAGCCGATTCTGGAGGTCGTCTCGATGGGGCGGACCCAGATCCGGGTGGTGGTGATCCGGCGGGCCCGGGAGTGGGTGTTCATCTGGCGGCCGTGGTGGGCGAGGCTGTGGATGCCGGGTTCGTGGGTGTGGGCCGAGGCGGACAACGCCGCCGACATCATCGCCATGGCGGCCGCCGCATGACCTCCCTCCCACCTCCGCCTTCGTGCTCGTCTTCCCGGCCGCTGTTGCCTCCGGCTCGGCAGCCCGGCTGCCGCTACGAGCGTCATCGCGCAGTCTCACCTCGCTGGGCCGTGCTGTTGCCCCTCGGGCACGCCGACTTCCCCGGAGTTCCGGCCTCGGTGCCCACCGCCCGCCAGTGGGCCCGCGACCTGCTGACCGGCAAAATCGCCGCCCCCGCCCTCGACGACGTTCTTCTCCTGCTCAGTGAGCTGGTCACCAACGCGATCGTGCACTCCGACTCCGGGGGCGGGCAGTACGGGGTGGTGACGGTGTGCGTCGCGCTCTCGAACAACCACGGCGACAGCGTGATTCATGTCGAGGTCATCGACGACGGCTCGGCCGACAGCCTTCCCTTCGTCCGGGCGGCGACGCTGGGCGGCGACGGCGGACGCGGCCTGCTGATGGTCGAGCTGCTCTCGGTCCGTTGGGGTGTTCACCACGACGACGAGGCGGGCAACGCCGTGTGGTTCCACCTGCCGGACAGCACCCCGGGACGCGAGTGGTGAGCCGGTTGCCGAGAACCTCAGGGTTCCCCGCCCCCATCGTCACTCGGTCGGACCCGCCGCACTTCCCGCCGCTCTGACGCTTGGAGAAAGTCAGGAGCCCGTGCAGGAGGAGCGGTGGGCGGGCGACAGTCGTCTCACCGAAGCGCGAGCCCCACGGGTGGGGGGAACCGTCTTGCGGGGAGGGAGACACCTGGCAGGAGTGGGTGGTCGGCCCGGCCATCATGAACGTGACCTGGTCAGGTGTCATGGACGCGCCAAATGCTGGGCGGGTGGGCAACAGACGGCCTGCCGAAGCTGTCGCCCCACGGGTGGGAGGCTCTTCTCTAGTTGGGCGGTTTTTCCAGCTCAGCCCTGCGCTCCTAATGAGTTCTAGGAGTCGGCTATCGGGCAGGCTCCTGGGATGGTTGGCGGCCGCCGACAGGTGAGCACTGTGTGCTCCTGGACGTTGAGTCCTGACGAAAGATCGTGCCCCTTGCCGGTCGGCCGGGAGAGTTGATCGCTGATGGGATGTCGTG
>NZ_BSEV01000061.1 GCF_027922005.1 Streptosporangium carneum
ACGGAGGTCCGCAGCACGCGCTGCCAGTCGTCCGCCAGCCGTTCGACCGTCGCGGCGTCGAACAGGTCGGTGCTGTACTCGACGACGCCGAAGACACGCTCGCCGTCGTCGGTGATCTGCCAGGTCAGGTCGAACTTCGAGGTTCCCGTCGGGACCAGCTCGCGGGTCCCCGTGGCCTCGCCGAGGCGTACGGGACGGGAATCGTGACGGTGCATCTCGAAGGCGACCTGGGTGAACGCGGGCCGGTGGCCGGAGTGGTCGCGCAGAAGCCGCTCCAGGAGGAGCTGGAAGGGCACGTCCTGGTGACCGAGGTCGGCCAGCACGTCGTCGCGCACCCGCCTGAGCAGCTCGCGGAAGCTCCACTCGGGCCGCACTTTGAGGCGCAGCGGAACCAGGTTGACGAAGTAGCCGATCAGGCCCTCCCACTCGGCGCGGTCCCGATCGGCGACGGGCGTGACGACGACGAGGTCGTCCTGCCCCGTGCGGTCGCGCAGCGTCAGGTAGAAAGCGGCCAGGAGCACCATGAACGGCGTCGCCCCCTCGGCCTTCGCCAGGGCGCGCACCCGTGCGGCGAGGTCTCCGCCAAGCTCGAACCGTACGGCCGCGCCGGACGGGGTCCGCGCCTCAGGGGACCGGTCGACGGGCAACGCCAGCTCTCTCGGAGCCCCTTCGAGCCGCCGCCGCCAGTAGTCGAGCCCGTCGGCCATGGCGTCGCCGCGCACCAGCTCCCGCTGTCGGATCGCGTGGTCCGAGGGGCGCAGGGGCAGGTCGGCGAGTCTGGGCTCGCGACCGGCCGACGCCGCCGCGTAGAGCTCGGCCAGCTCGGTCTCGAAGATCCGCAGTGACCACTCGTCCCAGACGATGTGGTGCAGGACGATCAGCAGGGCCCGGTTCTCGTCGTCCTCGCGCAGCAGCCGCGCCCTGAACAGCGGCCCGCGTTCCAGGTCGAACGGCCTGCGGGCCTCCTGGGCGAGCGCCTCCTGGAGGCTTTCGCCCACCTCCAGCCGGACGGGGGCGGCGGGCAGCACCGTCTGGGAGGGTTCGCCGAGCCGGGCGGGGAAGACGGTCCGCAGCGCCTCGTGCCGTGCCACGAGGGCGTTCAGAGCCCGCTCGAGCAGGGGGACGTCGACCGCGCCGCGCAGCCGGAACACCCACGGCACGTTGTAGAGGGGCGCGCCGGGGTTCCACTGCTCGGACAACCACAGGGCGTGCTGGCCGAGCGACAGCGGACGCTCCACGCCGTCGTCCGGCTGTGCCGTCACGACCGGCGCCTGGGGCGACGGATCCGGCTTCCGCTTCCGGCCCCCGTCGCGGTCGGCGTCGAGTCGTGCCGCCAGGTCCGAGAGCACCGGGGTGTCGAAGACCGCCTGCGGAGAGAGGTCCTTGCCGAAGTGGCCGAGCAGCCTGGCGGTGATGCGGAGCGCGGCGAGGGAGTCGCCGCCGAGCGCGAAGAAGTCGTCGTGACGTCCGACCCGGTCGATGCCGAGGACCTCCTGCCACAGGCCGGACAGCAGCAGTTCGGTCTCGGTGCTCGGCGGGGCCGTCTCGTGCCGCCGGGAGACCGGCGGCAGCGCGGCACGGTCGAGCTTGCCGCTCGCGGTCAGCGGCAGCCGGTCCATGAGGACCAGATGGGTGGGGAGAAGGTAGTCGGGCAGCCTGTCCGCCAGGAACGCCGTGAGCTTGTCGGCCTCCGTCTCGGCGACGGCGTAACCGACCAGGCGGGTGCGTCCGTTCTCGTCCCGCTGCCCGACGACCGCGCACCGCCGTACGGCCGGGTGTTGTTCCAGCACCCGCTCTGTCTCCGCGGGCTCGACCCGGTATCCCCTGATCTTGACCTGGTCGTCCGCCCGGCCGAGGAACTCCAGCAGCCCGTCGGCCCTGAGGCGGACGAGGTCGCCGGTGCGGTACATCCGCGCGCCGGGGGCGGCGCCGTACGGGTCGGGCACGAACCGCTGGGCCGTGGCGCCCGGTCTGCCCGAGTACTCCCGGGCGAGCGGCCGTCCGCCGACGTAGAGCTCCCCCGCCACCCCCGGTGGACACGGCGTGAGCGTGGGGTCGAGGACGTGGAGCACGCGGCCGCCGCACGCCGTGCCGATCGGCACCTCGCTCCCGTCGGTGCTCCCGTCGGTCTCGACGTCGGCCTCGGTCACCTCGTGGACGGTCGCCGTGATCACGCATTCCGTGGGGCCGTAGGCGTTGAGAAGCCGCACGTCCGGGGCGTGCCGCAGCCACTCCCGGGCGGCCTGGGAGGACATCCGCTCGCTGCCCGAGATCATCAGTCGGAGGCTGTGCCCTTCGGGCAGCGGCAGGCGGTCGAGGCCGACGGCCAGCTCGTTCCAGTATCCGGCGGGCAGGTTCGCGACGGTGACCCGTTCCCGGTGAAGGAGATCCAGCAGCGCGCCGATCGAAGGGGAGCGGTCCAAAGCCAGCACGACGGTCGCTCCGCAGGTCAGCGGGGCGAGAGTCTGCTCGATCGCGACGTCGACGTGTGGCGGGGCGAACTGCAGGACACGGTCGTCGGCGCGCAGCCCGAAACGGGCGCTGACCCCGGCGAGGTGGTCGGCGAGCGCGTCGAACGGCACGCTGACGCCTTTCGGCCTGCCGGTCGTGCCGGAGGTGTACACGACGTAGGCGATGTGGCCCGGCTCCGCCGGGACGTCCGCGTCCCCCGTCTCCGGGCGACGGTCCGGGGCGTCGTCGGCGATCCGCATCGTGGGGATCGGCAGGGGATCCTCGTCGAGGTTCACGTCGGGGCCGCTCAGGAGCAGCGCGGCACCGCTGTCCTCCAGCATGAACCGGTGGCGTTCCGCCGGGGCGGCGGGATCGAGCGCGAGGTAGGTGGCGCCGGCCCGCAGCACGGAGAGCGTCGCGACCAGACCGCTCAGCCGGTCCGCCGTGCGCACCGCCACGACCTGTCCCGCGCCCGCCGCGCGCTCCCGCAGGCGTCGCGCCAGTTCGGCGGTGCGGAGGTCGAGCTCCGCGTAGGAAAGGGAGAGGTCCGCGGCCACGACGGCGGGGTGGTCGGGACGCGCCTGCGCGTGCAGGCTCAGCAGCGTTCCCCAGTCGGCCCGGCGTGGCAGAAGCGGCACCTCAGCGCTCGGATCCTCCATTCCAGAGGCGGCCTTGCTCATGGAAAATGCCTTTGTCATGGCACAGAACTCCTCTGGAAATCAAGCGGGTGCCGCTGCTGGAGAATGTGCAGGCTGTCGCGCGATAGCGTATTTCGGATGTCCGTGAATAGCGCGTTTCAGACCCAAGGGCGGCGCCTCGGTCCATAAATCTTCACAACCTAAGGAATCCTTGCGCAAGCTATCTTGTCAATAAGGTGGTGTCAAGGGTAGGCCGTGCTACACGGGCTTTCGGGGTTTGGATGGTGAGGAGTTATACCCCCTTCTTCCGGTGAGTGGATGACTGGAGGCCGTCTGCGGTGAACGACTGCCGAACGCCATTGAAGGGGACGCGCGGGGGTTAGATCGTTGCGCTCCGTGAAAGTATTGACACCGCGAGAAGCAGTGCACAAGATGTGTTGCGCAAGACTCCCTTAGGGGTTGATGATCAGTAATGGGGAGTCCACGCTATTTGCGCGCCATTTCATAGGCGCTCTCAGAAAAGCGTGGTCGTGGACTGCCTGCGCAAATCTTTCGCCAGGCTACGTGGCGTGCTTTCGGAGGAGTTCCGTGCCATGACCAAGACGTTCTCCATGGGTCGCGC
>NZ_BSEV01000062.1 GCF_027922005.1 Streptosporangium carneum
GATCGGGCGGCCGTTCTGGAACACGCGGGCGTATGTGCTCGATGACGGGTTGCGGCCGGTGCCGGCGGGTGTGGCGGGTGAGTTGTACATCGCCGGGTCGGGGTTGGCGCGGGGGTATCTGCGGCGGCCGGGGTTGAGTGCGGAGCGGTTCGTGGCCGATCCGTTCGCCGGGGACGGTGAGCGGATGTACCGGACGGGTGATGTGGCGCGGTGGCGGCCGGACGGGAATCTGGAGTTCGTCGGCCGGGCCGATGATCAGGTGAAGGTGCGGGGCTTCCGCATCGAACTCGGCGAGGTCATGGCGGCCGTCGGCCGGCGTCCGGAGGTCAGGGCGGCGGCCGTGGTGGTGCGCGAGGACCAGCCGGGGGACCGGCGGCTGGTGGCCTACGCGGTGGCGGCGGAGGGCGCGTCCGTCGTCCCCGCGGTGCTGCGCGCCCGGCTCGCCGAGGAGCTGCCGGACTACATGGTGCCGTCGGCGGTGGTGGTGCTGGACGAGCTGCCGCTGACGGTCAACAAGAAGATCGACAAGAAGAGGCTTCCCGCGCCGGACCTCGCGGCGCTCGCCGGCGGGCGTGCGCCCCGTGACCCGCGGGAGGAGATCCTGTGCGGCCTGTTCGCCGAGGTGCTCGGCGTGGCGCAGGTGAGCATCGACGACGGGTTCTTCGATCTGGGCGGACATTCGCTGCTGGCGATCCGGGTGATCGGCCGGGTGCGGTCGGTGCTCGGGGTGGAGATGGCGATCCGGCAGTTGTTCGAGACGCCGACCGTGGCGGGGCTGGCCGCGGCGCTGTCCGGGAGCGGGCGGGCTCGTTCGGCGGTGCGGGCGGTGGTGCCGCGGCCGGCGCGGGTGCCGTTGTCGTTCGCGCAGCGCCGGTTGTGGTTCCTGCACCGGTTGGAGGGGCCGAGTGCGACGTACAACGTGCCGGTGGCGTTGCGGTTGTCCGGCCGTTTGGATGTGGAGGGGTTGCGGGCGGCGCTGGGTGATGTGGTGGCGCGGCACGAGAGTCTGCGGACGGTGTTCGCCGAGGACGAGGCGGGGCCTTACCAGCGGGTGTTGCCGGTGGAGTCCGTGCCCGCGCTGCTGGAGACGGCGGTGTGCGAGGAGGCGCGGCTGGAGGAGCGGCTGGCCGAGGCGGTCGGGCACGCGTTCGACCTGTCGGCTGAGATCCCGGTGCGGGCCCGGCTGTTCGAGCTGGACGCCGAGGAGCACGTGCTGGTGCTGGTGATGCACCACATCGCCACCGACGGCTGGTCGATGCCGCTGCTGGGACGGGACGTGGCCGTGGCCTACGCCGCGCGGACGACCGGACAGGAGCCCGCGTGGACGCCGCTGCCGGTGCAGTACGCCGACTACACGCTCTGGCAGCGGGAGATGCTGGGCTCGGAGGACGACCCCGGCAGCGTGCTGGCCGGGCAGCTGGCGTACTGGCGGCAGGCGCTGGACGGGTTGCCCGAACAGCTGGAACTGCCCGCCGACCGGCCACGGCCCGCGGTCGCCTCCTACCGGGGGCACACGGAGCCACTGGAGATTCCCGCCCAGGTGCACGCGCGGCTGGTGGAGGTGGCGCGGGCCGAGAACGTCACCGTGTTCATGGTGATGCAGGCGGCGGTGGCGACGCTGCTGTCCCGCCTGGGTGCGGGGACGGACGTTCCGCTGGGCACGCCGATCGCGGGCCGCACCGACGACGCGGTGGAGGACCTGGTCGGGTTCTTCGTCAACACCCTGGTGCTGCGCACCGACCTGTCCGGCGATCCGAGCTTCCGGGAGCTGCTGGGCCGGGTGCGGGAGGCGAGCCTGTCGGCACTCGAACACCAGGATGTGCCGTTCGAGCGGCTGGTGGAGGAGTTCGCTCCGGCCCGCTCCCTGTCCCGCCACCCCCTCTTCCAGGTCATGCTGTCGTTGCAGAACAACGTCAAAGCGGTCCTCAACCTGCCCGCTCTCCGTCTTCAGGGGCTGACGGCGGGGACTCCGGCGGCGAAGTTCGATCTGGAAGTGGTCGTCGAGGAAACGTTCGACGCGCACGGGCCCGCGGGAGTGCGCGGTTTCCTGATCGCGGCCGCGGATCTCTTCGACGAGGACACCGCCCGCCGGATCACCACGTGGCTGGTCCGCGTGCTGTCGGCTCTGGCGGCCGACCCGCACACCCGGCTGAGCGCGGTGGACGTGCTCGACGAGGACGAGCGTCACCGCGTGCTGACGGAGTGGAACGACACGGCGGCGGAGGTGCCGCCGACGACGGTGCCGGAGCTGTTCGAGGCGCAGGCGTCGCGGGCGCCGGACGCGATCGCCGTGGTGTGCGACGAGGCCGAGGTGTCGTACGCGGAGCTGGACGCGCGGGCGAACCGGCTGGCACGGCTGCTGATCGATCAGGGAGTCGGTCCGGAGTCGGTGGTGGCGGTGGCCCTGGAGCGCGGGGTCGACCTGATGACGGCGCTCCTGGGAGTGTCGAAGGCGGGAGGCGCCTATCTGCCGCTGGACGCCCGGTATCCGGCGGAGCGCATCGCGTACATGCTTGCGGACGCGGGCGCGTCGGCTGTGCTGACCGCTGAGGCCTGGGGCGGCACGCTGCCGGAGGGTTTGGCGCGGATCACGATGGACGACCCGGCGACCGTCCGGGTCCTGGAGGCCAAGGCCGGCGGCGCCCTGAAGGAGAGGGAACGCGGCGGCGCGCCGACGCCGTCGTCCGCGGCGTATGTGATCTACACCTCGGGATCGACGGGGCAGCCGAAGGGCGTGCTGGTCTCGCACGCGGGTGTGGCGAGCATGGTGGCCGGTCACGAACGGTACCTGGGAGTGGGCCCCGGGGCACGGGTGGGGCAGTTCGCGTCGGCGGGGTTCGACACGTTCGGCTGGGAATGGCTGATGGCCCTGATGACCGGCGCGACGCTTGTGGTCATCCCCGACGAGCGACGTCTCGGAGACGCGCTTCCGGCGTTCCTTGAGGAACAGCAGGTGTCGCATGTGACGTTGCCGCCGGCGGTACTGGCGACGATCGGGGATGGGGCGATCCCCCCGCAGACCGTGCTGGTGGTGGCCGGCGAGGCGTGCCCGCCGGAGGTGATGCGGCGGTGGGCGCGGAACCGGCGGATGTTCAACTCGTACGGGCCGACGGAGACCACCGTGGACGCCACTCTGTGGCGGTGCGACCCGGCCGCGGAGGACGTGGCGATCGGCCGGCCGGTGGTCAACACCCGGGTGTACGTGCTGGACTCGGCGCTGCGCCCGGTGCCCGTAGGCGTGGTGGGCGAGCTGTACGTCGCCGGGTCGGGGTTGGCGCGGGGGTATCTGGGACGGCCGGGGTTGAGTGCGGAGCGGTTCGTGGCTGATCCGTTCGCCGGGGACGGTTCGCGGTTGTATCGGACGGGGGATCGCGCGCGGTGGACGTCCG
>NZ_BSEV01000063.1 GCF_027922005.1 Streptosporangium carneum
TCGGAGGGTGACGGCGTATGCGCCGTGCTGTGTCGTGGCCGAATTCAGTTCGCTGGGTGTTCCTGATGCTCGTGGTCCCCGGGCTGCTGCAGATTCCCGCGCTGCCTGTGGCCGCCGCGCCGATGGCGATCACCCAGCCGCCGCCGGACACTCCGGATCAACTGTCGGGGTCGGCAAAGGGATTGCCGCATCTGGTGGGCACGGCCGCGACCACGACCTCGGCCGAGGAGCCCGAGGGAAAGCCCCGCCGGAAGCTTCCCGAGGGGGCACTGCCGATCGATGATCGTCTGTTGCCGCCGTATCAGGGCAGCGCCCCCTCCCCGGCCCCTTCAGACCCCGCCCCTGAACCGGAGCCGGAGCCGGAGCCTTCGGAGTCGGGAACGGTCACGGCGAAGAAGCCGTCCGGTGGGGGCCGGGCCGCGCTGCGGCCTGCGGCGGGCGGGGCCGTGGCGCCGCCCTTTGCGGCTGTGGGCGTGGCCGCTGAGGCGGCGTTGTCCGGCCCGCAGGTGGAGGATCTGTGGCCGCTGCACGGCGCGCAACTGGGCACGCTGACCCCCACGCTGACCGCCCACGCAACGGCCGGGGCCTCGCCGGTGCGCTACAGCTTCACCGTCTGCCGGCTGCCCGATGTGATCAACAGCCCGGCCGACGTGCTGCAGGGTTGTCAGCTGTTTCCGAACGCGGTGGCCGCCTCGGGCCAGCTGGCGCCGGGGGTGAACTCCTGGACGGTGCCCGCCGGGAAACTTGCCTGGGCGCAGGGCTATGTGTGGTGGGTGACGGTCACCGCCTCCTCCGGCGGGGTGAGCACCGAGTCGGAAAAACGCACCTTCGTCACCGGGGCCCGGCAGCCGGCGATCGGCTCCCAGCTGGCCGCCCGCGGCGTCAACGGCCAGGAGTTCCACCAGCTGGCGGGCAACTACACCACCGAGAGCACCGATGCGACGCTGGCCACCGCCGGGCCTGCGCTGAGCGTGCGCCGCTCCTACAACAGCCGCGACGCTCGCCGGGACGGACTGTTCGGCGCGGGCTGGTCCACCCGCTTCGACATGAGGATCGAACCCGAGGCGAGCGGGGGACTGCTGGTCACCTACCCCGACGGCCGCCGGTTGCGGTTCGCGGCCCGCGGCGACGGCGGCTTCCAGCCGCCGCCGGGTATGTTCGCCACCCTGGCCGAGGTCGGCGGCGGCGGCGGGTGGAAGCTGATGGACAAGTCCTCCACCACATACGTGTTCAACGCTCAGGGGCGGCTGGTCAGGGTGGTCGACCAGCACGGCCGCGCCCAGGAACTCGTCTACGGCACCGGCGGCAAGCTGGCCGAGGTCACCGCGGCGGGCGGCCGGTCGCTGACGTTCACCTGGACCGGTGAGCACGTGACGTCGGTGGCTGTCCCGCCTGTCAACGGCACCCCGCTGACCTGGACCTATGAGTACCAGGGCGACAAGCTGACCAAGGTGTGCTCCCCGCTGGGCGCCTCTGGCTGCACTGTCTACGGCTATGCCGGCGGGTCGCTGTATCAGGGCGTGGTGCAAGACGACGAACCGGTGGGCTACTGGCGGCTGGGCGAGCCGGCCACCGGCCCCACCCCGACCCCCAGCCCGATCTGCATGATCACCCCGCAGGCCTGCCAGCCGCAGCCGACCGCCCAGGCCGGCAACCTCGGGTGGGGGTCGACGACCGCCACCTACAACGGCGTCACGCTGGCCCAGCCCGGTGCCCTGGGCGGTTCGAGTGACACCTCGGCCGCCTTCTCCGGCACCTCCTCGATCGCGCTGCCCGACCACCTGATTCCCCGGCTGGGCGGGCAATTGTCGGTGGAGACCTGGTTCAAGAGCACCGGCTCGGGCATCATCGCCTCGGCCTCCGACACGACCGGAGCGCTGCCCGGGATCGGCCAGCCGCTTTTGTATGTGGGGGTGGACGGCAAGCTACGCGGTCAGTTCCGCGTCACCGGCACGAGCGGCGCGATCATCTCCCCGATCACCTCCACCGGGGTGGTCAACGACGGTGTCTGGCACCACGTGGCCCTGACCGGCTCGGCCACCACCCAGACCCTCTACCTGGACGGCGCCTTGGTCGGGTCGTTGACCGGCGCCATCGATCATGACTGGCTGCGGCACGCCACCGTCGGCACCGGCCGCACCACCGCGGCCTGGCCCTCATCGATCTCGGTGCCGGCCGGGCAGAGCGCACCGTGGGGGTTTGCCGGCGGCATCGACGAGATCGCCGTCTACGACCGCCCGCTGAGCGTCACCGAGGTGGCCGAGCACCACGCCGCCGCCCAGGCCGCCCCGCACCTGCTGACGAAGGTCACCCTGCCGTCCGGGCGGGTGTGGATGGAAAACACCTACAGCGGAGCCAGCGACCGGATCACCACGCACACCGACCAGCACGGCGGTACCTGGACGATCGGCGAACCGGTCTCTGCGCCGGTCGCCGGAATGTCCACCGTCACGGTGACCGACCCCAAGAACGAGACCCTGACGTTCGAGCACGACGCCTGGCGCGGCGACCGGCTGGTGTCACGGACCGACCAGCTCGGCAAGAAGACCAGCTACACCTACGACACCGGCGGATATGCGGCCTCCGTCGTTGACCCCAATCAGAACGTCACCAAGACGACCCAGGACAAACGCGGCAACGTCTTGACCAAGACCGTCTGTTCCATCGCTGGCAGCACCCCGGGACAGCCCGCCTCTGACCCGGACCTGGCATGCGCGCTGTCGCAGCGTCCCCCGGAGTGGTACTCCTACCATCTCAACACCGGCGACGAATTCGACCCCAGAAACGACCGCCCGATCACCTACCGGGACGCCCGCTCGGCCAGCGGCAGCGACAACACCTACGCCACCGTCTTCGAGTACACCGCCCACGGCGAGCTGGCCAAACAGACCACTCCCGCCACGCCCGATTTCCCCAACGGCCGGTCGGACCTCTATGCCTACACCGACGGCACCGAGGCGGCGGTCGGCGGCGGCACCGCCCCGGCCGGGCTGCTGAAGTCGAGCAAGAACGCCAAGAACGAGGAGACCACCTACCGCTACACCGCGGCCGGGGACCTGGCCGAGCAGACCAGCCCATCCGGCCTGGTCACGGCGTTCACC
>NZ_BSEV01000064.1 GCF_027922005.1 Streptosporangium carneum
GGTCGTCGGGGAACTCCGAGACGGCGTCGCCTCCGGTGGAGACGAGGTCCCACAGGTGTTCGGGGGAGGAGATTCCGCCGGGCAGGCGGCAGGCCATCCCCACGATCGCGATCGGCTCCCGCTGCTCGTCCCGTACGTCTCTCAGTTCTTCGCGTGTCTTGTGCAACTCCTCGGTCACGCGTCGGAGGAGATGCCGGATCTGGTCGTCACTCACAGGTTTGCCTTCCGGGGCACGAGCTGAACGGGGGAGGAGCTTTCAGGAGATGCCGAGTTCGTTGCTGATGAAGCTGATGAGTTCGTCGTCCGAGACGGAGGACAGATTTCCCTCCGGGGCGGAGCCGGCGGTCCCGCCGCCGGTCACGGTCTCGGCGGACCTGTCGGAGCCATCGGGCCGCGGGCTTTCCAGGAGTCGCAGCAACCGGGAGGCCGCGGTCTCCCGGTCCGACCGCGACACCGAGATCTCGGCCAGCAGGCTCTCCAGCTCGTCGATCTTTGCCAGCACCGTGGTGAGCGGCGGCTCGGGCTCGGGAGTAAGTACGGCGCGCAGGTGCTCGGTGAGCGCCGCCGGAGTCGGATAGTCGAACACCAGGCTGCTCGGCAGCGCCGTACCTGTCAGGCGGGTGAGGCGGTTGCGCAGCTCGACCGCGGACAGTGAGCTGAACCCCTGGTCACGGAAGCCGCGATGGTCGTCCACCTCCGCCGCGGAGCCGTACCCGAGGACGGCGGCGATCTCGCCCCGGACGAGCCTGCGGACCAGCTGGCGCTGTTCGGCCTCGGGCAGCGCGGACAACTCGTGGCTCAGGTCCTTCTTGCCGTCGCCGGGTTCCGAGTCGGGGCCCGAGGCGTCGGTCTCGGTGTCCCGCGCCTCCGGAAGCTCGCTGAGCAGTGGATGCGGCCTGGCGGCGAGCACGGAGGCCCAGTCGGCCCTGCTGACGACCAGCCGGGTCTCCCCGTGCCCCAGCGCCTCCTCCAGCGCGGTGACGGCCAGGTCGGGGGCCATCGGCGGGAACCCGCCGCGCAGCAACTGCTGCCTGGCGTCGGGAGTCGCGATCCCCTCGCCGTCCCAGTGGCCCCATGCGATCGACGTGGCGGGCAGGCCTGCCGAGCGGCGGTGTTCGGCCAGCGCGTCCAGGAACGCGTTGCCCGGAGCGTAGTTACCCTGCCCCGCGCTGCCGAGCGTGCCGGTGATCGACGAGAACAGCACGAACGCGGAGAGGTCCAGATCACGGGTCAGCTCGTGTAGGTTCAGCGCGCCGCCGGCCTTCACCCGCTGCACGCGGTGCATCTGCTCGACCGTCAGCGAGTCGATCATCGAGTCGTCCAGCACGGCGGCGGTGTGGACGACCGCCGTCAGCGGGTGCTCGAGAGGGATCGCGGCGAGTACGGCGGCGAGCGCGGCCCGCTCGGAGACGTCGCAGGCGGCGACGGTCACATGGGCCCCGAGCTCGGTGAGCTCCGCCTTCAGCTCCGCCGCGCCGGGCGCGTCCAGTCCCCGGCGGCCGAGCAGCAGCAGCCGACGGGCGCCACGACCGGCGAGGCGGCGCGCCACATGACCGCCCAGGGCCCCTGTGCCGCCGGTGATCAGGACCGTTCCCTCCGGCGTCCAGGGCGTGGGGGCGGCGACGCCGGGCAGTGGCGCGGGCACCAGCCGCCGCGCGAGGAGCCCCGTCGAGCGGACCGCCAGTTCCGACTCACCATGGTGTCCCGTCAGAGCGGTGACGGCGTACGAGGCGGCGCGGGCGTCCGGCGTCACGGGCAGGTCGAGCGACCCGCCCCACCGCTCGGGCTTCTCCGTGGAGACGACCGGGCCGAGGCCCCACACCAGCGCCCTGGCGGGATGGGTGACCGGATCGGACGGTCCCGTCGACACCGCCCCGCCGGTCGCGGTCCACAGACGTCCGGTGATCCCCGCGGTGTCCAGAGCCTGGATCAGCGCCACTTCGGCGGCGCCTCCACCCGGCACTCCCGGATGCCCGGGGTGCGGAGAGTCGTCGAGGGAGAGCAGCGACAGCACGCCGGCCACCGCCCTGCCATCCGCCTGGCCGTCGATTCGGCCGTTGAACCGGGTGTCGAACCGTTTGTCGAGGGCGTGGACCAGCGCCGCGGCGACCGCTTCCCGGTCCGCCGTCGCGGTGTCGACCTCGACGGGAACCACCTCGGCGCCTCGTTCGACGAGCGCGCGGGTCAGGACGCCGGCCCATGCCGCCGCCTCTGCCTGGACGGGACGGACCAGCAGCCAGCGCCCGGTCGCCTGCGTTCGGGCCTGCTCGCCGACGGGACGCCACACCGTGCGGTACCGCCACGAGTCGATGGTCGACCGCACGCCGCCCGCGGTGTGCCAGGACGCGAGGGCCGGCAGGACCACGCCCAGGGAGTCCCGCACCTGTTCGTCGTCGACTCCCAGAGCGGCGGCCAGGGAGTCGAGGTCACCACGGCTGACGGTGTCCCAGAAGCGGGTGTGCGCCTCGTCGGCTCCGTCGCGCCCGGCGGCGACGCCTGTGGCCTTCGGCTGCTCCAACCAGTGCCTGCGCTGTTGGAAGGCGTAGGTGGGCAGGTCGACGGTCTTGGGGTCGCTGCCGGGGAGGGTGGCGGCCCAGTCGACGTCGGCGCCGTGGACGTGCAGGTGGGCGGCGGCGGTCAGCGCGGTGGTCACCTCGGGCCGGTCGCGGCGCAGCACGGGCAGTGCGACGGCGGCTGTGCTGTCTTCGCCGGCGCCAAGGGTTTCCGTCGCCAGTGCGGTGAGGACGGCGTCGGGGCCGAGTTCGAGGAAGGTGGTGTGCGGGGCGGTGGTGTGGGCGGTGTGCAG
>NZ_BSEV01000065.1 GCF_027922005.1 Streptosporangium carneum
GTCGGTGCGGCGCGGCGCCGGGAACCCGCCGGCCGGCCGGTCGAACCACAGATGCACCTGCCCGGTGCCCACCGAGTTCTCGTACTCGCCGTACTGACGGCCCGCCACCGTGCACTCGCCCTCACCCAGCGCGCCGATCATCATCAGGTAGTGGCCGAACCGGGCCTCGGGCTTGACCTTCGCGAACTCGCCCATGGTGGCCAGCACCCGGGCGTGATCGCCGGCCTTGAACCAGTCGATCCGCTCGTAGTCCGCGGCGCGGGCGGCGTCGCTGATGATGTGCTCGGGGCCGGAGGCCTCGTGCGCGCGCAGGTGCCGCAGCGGCCAGAAGGTGTGCGACAACGCGCCCGAGGCGATCAGCAGCACCCGCCGGTCGGTGGCGGCGATCGCGTCGCCCAGCGCGCGGCCCAGCCGCAGGTGGTCCTCGGCCTCACCGGTCTGGCACACCCCGATGCTCACCCACCGCTTGCCCGGCACGCCCAGGTGCGTCCACAGGTTGATGGTGGCGTAGTAGATCGGCAGGTACGGGTCGTCGATCGCGGTGATCCAGGTGGCGTGCGCGCCGGCCTGCGCGGCGATCGCCCGGGCCAGCTCCTGATCGCCCGGGAAGTCGTAGGGCATCCGGCACATGCCGCGCGGCAGCTCCTCGGAGGTGAACAGCCCGGCCCGGTGCTGCTGGGCGGCCACCACGAACTCCACCGTGGTGGCCCAGTGCGAGTCCAGCACCACCACGGTGTCGTACTCGACCGTCTCGAACACCTCGGCGCGCAGCTGTTGCAGGCCGGTGACCAGGGTGATCTCCTGGCCGTTGTTCAGCTCGCGGCGGGTGGCCTCGGGCAGCACGATGGTGGGCACGTGGGCCAAAAGGCCCGCCCCGACTACTTCGCCCATGGCGCGCTCACCGTGTTCTTGAGGTCGCAGTAGAAGTCGAAGCTCCAGGTGCCGCCCTCGCGGCCGACGCCGGACTGCCGGGAGCCGCCGAAGGGGGCCTGCAGGTCGCGGACGAAGAAGCAGTTGACCCACACGGTGCCGGCGACCAGCTGGGCGCTGATGCGTTCGGCGCGTTCGGCGGAGCCGGTGACGACGGTGGCGGCCAGCCCGAAGCGGGTGGCGTTGGCCATCGCGACGGCCTGGTCGTCGCCGGTGAAGGTCTGCAGGGTCAGCACCGGGCCGAAGACCTCCTCGTTGACGATCTCGCTGTCGGCGGCGGCGTCGGTGATCAGGGTGGGCCGGTAGTACAGGCCGCCCAGGTCGGTGTTGGGGCCGCCGCCGATCAGCGCCTGGGCGCCGTCGGCCAGGGCGCGCTGCACGAAGCCGTCGACGCGCTCCAGGTGCACGGGGTGGATGTTGGGGCCCAGGTCGGTGTCCGCCTCGCGGGGGTCGCCCTGCTTCAGGGCGGCGGCGCGCTTGACGAAGCGGGCGGTGAAGTCGGCGGCGACCGATTCCTCCACCAGCAGGCGGGTGCCGGCCAGGCAGACCTGGCCGGCGTTGTCGTACTGCTCGACGGCCAGGTCGGCGGCCAGGTCCAGGTCGGCGTCGGCGAACACGAGCAGCGGGGACTTGCCGCCCAGCTCCAGCGACAGCGGGGTGAGGTTGGCCGCGGCGGCGGCGGCGATGTGGCGGGCGGTGGGCACCGAGCCGGTGAAGCTGATGCGCCGCACCCGCGGGTCGGCGACCAGCGCGGCGCCGGCCTCGGCGCCGTAGCCCTGCACCACGTTGAACACGCCGGCGGGCAGGCCGGCTGCGGCGGTGATGTCGGCCAGCAGGCTGGCGGTCAGCGGGGTCCACTCGGCGGGTTTGAGGACCACGGTGTTGCCGGCGGCCAGGGCCGGGGCGATCTTCCAGGTGGCCAGCATCAGCGGCGCGTTCCACGGGGTGATCAGGGCGCAGACGCCGGCCGGGTCCCAGCTGACGTGGTTGGTGTGGCCGCGGGTGTCGAAGTCCTCATGGCCGAGCTTGAGCAGCCAGTCGGCGAAGAAGCGGAAGTTGTGGGCGACCCGGGGCATCACGCCGCGCAGGTGGGAGCGCAGCAGCGCGCCGTTGTCGGTGGTCTCGACGATGGCCAGGTCGTTCAGGCGGGCCTCGACGCCGTCGGCGATCGCGTGCAGCAGCCGGGCGCGTTCTGCGCGGGGGGTGGCGGCCCAGGCGGGGAAGGCGTTGGCGGCGGCGGTGACCGCGGCGTCGGCCTCGGTGGCGGTGCCGCGGGCGATCTGGGCGATGAGCGCCCCGTCGATGGGGGAGTGGTCGTCGAACGTGGTGGGCGAGCTGACCCGCTCGCCGCCGATCCAGTGATCGCCGTTGACGG
>NZ_BSEV01000066.1 GCF_027922005.1 Streptosporangium carneum
GCGCAGCGCCGGTTGTGGTTCCTGCACCGGTTGGAGGGGCCGAGTGCGACGTACAACGTGCCGGTGGCGTTGCGGTTGTCCGGGGCGCTGGATGTGGGGGCGTTGCGGGCGGCGCTGGGGGATGTGGTGGCGCGGCACGAGAGTCTGCGCACGGTGTTCGCCGAGGACGAGGCGGGCCCCTATCAGCGGGTGCTGCCGGTGGAGGCGGCGTGTCCGGTGCTGGAGGTCGTCTCCTGTGATCGCGACGGCCTGGAGGGGCGGCTGGCCGAGGCGGCCGGGCACGCCTTCGACCTGTCGGCCGAGATCCCGGTGCGCGCCCGGCTGTTCCGCCTGGACGCCGAGGAGCACGTGCTGATGCTCGTGGTCCACCACATCGCCACCGACGGCTGGTCGATGCCGCTGCTGGGACGGGACGTCGCCGTGGCCTACGCCGCGCGGACGACCGGACAGGAGCCCGCGTGGTCGCCGTTGCCGGTGCAGTACGCCGACTACACGCTGTGGCAGCGGGAGGTGCTGGGTTCGGAGGACGATCCGGGCAGTGAGATCTCCCGGCAGCTGGCGTACTGGGCACAGGCGCTGGCGGGGCTGCCGGAGGAGCTGGCGCTGCCCGCCGACCGGCCGCGGCCCGCGCTGCCGACGGGGCACGGCGGCACCGTCGAGTTCGAGGTGCCGGCGGAGCTGCACGCACGGCTGGCACGGCTGGCCCAGGACAACCACGCGACCGTGTTCATGGTGATGCAGGCCGCGGTGGCGACGCTGCTGTCCCGCCTGGGTGCGGGGTCGGACGTTCCGCTGGGCACGCCGATCGCGGGCCGTACCGACGACGCGGTGGAGGACCTGGTCGGGTTCTTCGTCAACACCCTGGTGCTGCGCACCGACCTGTCCGGGGATCCGAGCTTCCGGGAGCTGCTGGCCCGGGTGCGGGAGAGCGACCTTGCGGCCTACGCGCATCAGGACCTGCCGTTCGAGCGGCTGGTGGAGGTGGTCAACCCCGAGCGGTCCCTGTCCCGCCACCCGCTGTTCCAGGTCATGCTGTCGTTCAACAACATCGTCCAGGAGGACGTGCCGGAGGAGTCCGTACGGATCCCCGGCCTGACCGTGACCGTCGAGGCGGCAAGCCTCGCCGCGGCCAAGTTCGACCTGGTGTTCCGGTTCGCGGAGCGGTTCGACGCCGATTCCGGCGCCTCCGGCATGGACGGGTTCCTGGGGTTCGCGACAGACCTGTTCGACCGGGACACGGCGACGACGCTGGCGAGCCGGTTGGTGCGGGTGCTGGAGGCGGTGACCGACGACCCGGACGCCGGGATCGGCACGTTCGAGGTGCTGGACGCCACCGAGCGGCAGCAGGTCGTGAGCGAGTGGAACGACACCGCGCGAGAGGTGCCGAGGGCGTCCCTGCCCTTGTTGTTCCAGGCCCAGGCCGCGACCTCGCCGAGCCGGGCGGCTCTGCTGGCCGGGGAGACGGAGCTGTCGTACGCGGAGCTGAACACGCGGGCGAACCGGCTGGCGCACCGGCTGATCGGCATGGGAGTGGGGCCGGAGCGGCTGGTGGCGGTGGTGCTGCCGCGCTCGGTCGAGCTGGTGGTGACGCTGCTGGCGGTGCTGAAGGCGGGCGGCGCGTACGTGCCGATCGATCCGGCCTATCCGGCCGAGCGGATCGCGTACATGCTCGACGACGCGAACCCCGTCGCGGTGGTGACCGACTCGGCGACGGCGCTGCCGGAGTGGTCGGGGCCGGTTCTGCCGGTCGACGAGACGGACGTCAGCGGGCAGCCGGAACACAACCCCTCGGACGCGGATCGGGTGGTGCCGTTGTCTCTGGGGCATCCGGCGTATGTGATCTACACCTCGGGGTCGACGGGGCGGCCGAAGGGGGTGGTGGTCGAGCATCGGTCGCTGGGTGCGTATGTGGTGCGGGCGCGGGAGGCGTATCCGAGTGCGTCGG
>NZ_BSEV01000067.1 GCF_027922005.1 Streptosporangium carneum
ACCACGTACGAGGCGCACTTGTCGAGCTCGGCGGGCGCGCACTTCTGCCAGATCTCCGAGCCGCCCGCCATCACGATCGCGTCGGCGTCCTTGGCCATGTTGCGCTCGGCGAGGAAGTTGACCAGCGACCACGCGTCCTTGGCGTAGTACGTCTCGTCGAACATCACCGCGTGCGGACGGCCCAGGTTGACGAAGCGCAGGACGCCTCCGAACGCCGCCACCAGCAGCGGGCCCAGCCAGCCCCACAGGGCGCCGCCGGGCATCGGCGGCACCAGCCGGTCACGCACTGAGCCCGCCGAGCCGCTGCTCGGCTCGGGCTCCGGCTGCTCGAACGCCTGGTTGGGGAAGTCTGTCACGGCCACCCGGCCATCGTACGGGCCCCTTCCCCTCGGGAACCTAAGAAACACCGCCTACATGTCTAATTACGGAATTTCTCCCCGCTTTGGCACGGTCCCAGGAATGGAGTCCGATTGGAAATCGCAAATCTCGAAGGCGGCGCCACCCCGTGCGGGACCTCGACCGGGAACGGGACCTCCTCTCGGATGGGGGAGGATGGGAGCGTGAAGGACAACGGCAGGCTGGTGCTGGCGGGGGCTCCGATCGGACAGGTGGGCGACGCCTCACCCCGGCTGCGCGAGGCGCTGGAGACCGCCGACGTGGTCGCGGCGGAGGACACCCGCCGCCTGCGGAGGCTGGCCACCGAACTCGGCGCGGAGATCAGGGGCCGGGTCGTCTCCTACTACGACGCCAACGAGGCGGGCAGGGCCGCCGAGCTGCTCCAGGTGCTCCAGGACGGCAGGACCGTCCTGGTCATCACCGACGCGGGGATGCCCGGTGTCTCCGACCCCGGCTACCGGCTCACCCGCCTGGCCGTCGAGGCCGGGGTCACAGTGACCTCGCTGCCCGGCCCCTCCGCGGTCACCACGGCGCTGGCCGTCTCCGGGCTGCCCAGCGACCGCTTCTGCTTCGAGGGCTTCCCGCCGCGCAAGTCCGGCGAGCGCGCCCGCAGGCTGGAGGGCCTGGCCGAGGAGGAGCGCACCATGGTCTTCTTCGAGGCGCCGCACCGGCTGCGGGCCGCGCTCGAGGCGATGGCCGAGGCGTTCGGGGCGGACCGCAGGGCCGCCGTCTGCAGGGAGCTGACCAAGACCTACGAGGAGGTACGGCGCGGCCCCCTGGGCGAGCTGGCCGAGTGGGCGGCCGACGGGGTCAAGGGCGAGATCACGGTGGTCGTCGCCGGACACGCCCCGCGCGCCGAGCCGCTCGTCATCGAGGACCTGGTCGCCGAGGTCGTCCGCCGTGAGGAGACGGGCGTGCCGAGGAAGCAGGCGATCGTGGACGTCGCCAAGGCGGCGGGAATTCCCAAACGAGATCTTTACGATGCCGTCCATCGTGGGTGACTTATCTCCATAATTCCCTGAATGGGATCAACGAGAGATCGGCTTATCCCGCCCATGCCGGGCAATCCCCTGTGGGGATGGCTGGGCCCGCTGCTGGTCGCCGGATTCGGGGGAGTCCTGCGGTTCACCGGCCTGGGCCGTCCGCACGCGGTGATGTTCGACGAGACGTTCTACGTTAAGGACGCCTTCTCACTGATCACCTACGGAGTGGAGCGGGACTCCCTCGGGGACGTCGAGGACCCGGTCGCCGACCGGATGCTCCTGGCGGGCGACACCGACATCTGGGTCCGCTGCGCCCCGCCGGACGCCGACCCCTGCCCGCTCTACGTCGC
>NZ_BSEV01000068.1 GCF_027922005.1 Streptosporangium carneum
GTGTTGGTGTGGTGGTGGGGCAGGGGGGTGCAGGTGTGGGGTGGGGGCAGGGTGTTGCGGTTGATTTTGCCGTTGTGGGTGAGGGGCATGGCGGGCAGGTGGAGGTAGGTGGTGGGGATCATGTAGTCGGGCAGGTGGGTTTGCAGGTGGGTGCGCAGGTCGTGGCCGGTGGGGGTGTGGCCGGGGCGGGTGGTGAGGTAGGCGGTCAGGCGTGGGGTGCCGGTGGGGTCGGGGTGGGTGGTGACGGCGGCGTGGGTGATGTGGGGGTGGGCGGTGAGCTGGATCTCGATCTCGGTGAGTTCGATGCGGTAGCCGCGGATCTTGCGTTGGGTGTCGGCGCGGCCGTGGAAGAGCAGGTGGCCGTCGGGGGTGCGGACGGCCAGGTCGCCGGTGCGGTAGAGCCGCGCGCCGGGCGGGGCGGTGCCTGTTCCCGCTGTGGTCGGGGTGCCCGTGTCCACCGTGTCCGTGGCGCCGGTGCCGAGGCTTGTGCCCGTGGTGTTCGTGTCCGTGGTGTCTGGTGCCCGGGTGGTGTTTGTGCCGGTGGTGGTGGGGTGGGGGTCGGGTTGGAAGTGGCGGGCGGTCTGGGCGGGCCGGTTGAGGTAGCCGTGGGCGACGCCGGGGCCGCTGATGTGGATCTCGCCGATCGTGCCGGGTGGGGTTTCGGCGCCGGTGTCGGGGTCGATGAGGTGGACGCGGCGGTCGCCGATGGGCCGGCCGATGGGGATGGTGGGGCGGTCCAGGTCGGCGGGGGTGACGGGGTGGGCGGTGGAGAAGACGGTGCATTCGCAGGGGCCGTAGCAGTGCACCAGGCGGGTGTCGGGCAGGGCGGTCAGTGCGGTGCGGACGTGTTTGGGGGAGACCTGTTCGCCGCCGAACATCAGGCAGCGCAGGTTGCGCAGCAGTTCGGGCTGGGCGCTCATGATGGTGTTGAAGGCGGCGGTGGGCAGGAACAGGGTGGTCACGCCGGTGGCGTGGACGGTTTCGGCGACGGTGAGGGGGTCGCGGTGGGGGCCGGGGTGGATGACGACGCGGCCGCCGGTCAGCAGGGGCGGGAGGATCTCCACGAGGTTGCCGTCCCAGGACAGGGCTGAGTGCAGCAGGGTGACGCTGTCGGGGCCCCAGGTGGTGTAGTCGGCGTCGGTGAAGAAGCCGGGGATGGCGCGGTGGGGGACCAGGGTGCCTTTGGGTTTTCCGGTGGAGCCGGAGGTGTAGGGGATGTAGAAGATGTCCTCGGGGTCGACGGTGAGGCCCAGGTCGGTGGTGTCGTGTTCGGCGATGTGGGCGGCGTCGTGGGTGAGGGACAGTTGTGGGGTGTCGGTGGCGTCCCAGGTCAGGGGGTGGGCGGTGAGGACGGTGGTGAGGCCGGCCTCGGTGGCCATGAGTTTGAGGCGTTCGGTGGGCAGGCCGTCTTCGAGGGGGACGTAGCCGGCGCCGGCTTTGAGGACGGCGAGCAGGGCGATGACGTAGTCGGCGCTGCGGGGGACGCGCAGGCCGACGAGGGTGCCGGGGGTGGCGCCGGTGGCGTGCAGGGCGCGGGCGAGTTGGTTGGCGGCGGTGTTGACCTGGTGGTAGGTCAGGGTGCGGCCGTGGGGCTCGATCAGGGCGGGGGTGTCGGGGTGCTGTCGCACGGCCTGTTCGAACACCTCATGCACCGAGACGCCG
>NZ_BSEV01000069.1 GCF_027922005.1 Streptosporangium carneum
CAGGTGAGCACTGTGTGCTCCTGGACGTTGAGTCCTGACGAAAGATCGTGCCCCTTGCCGGTCGGCCGGGAGAGTTGATCGCTGATGGGATGTCGTGCCCGCCCGCTTGCGGCGTGAGCACTGCTTCATTAGGTCGCCGATGGTTCTCCCGCAGGCTGCTGACCAGTGGCGATACCGCAGACAGGAGAAACGGTGCGATTGTTCGTCGGGGATGACTGGGCCGAGGATCATCACGATGTGGAGCTGATGGACGCCTCCGGGCGGCGGCTGGCCAAGGCCCGGCTGCCCGAAGGCGTGGCGGGGATGGAGAGGCTTCACGCCATGATCGGCGAGTGCTTCGGTGAAGACGCCGATGAGGCGGAGGTGATCGTCGGGATCGAGACCGACCGCGGTCCATGGGTGGGGGCACTGGTCGCCGCCGGGTACACGGTGCTGGCGGTCAACCCGCTGCAGGCCGCCCGCTACCGGGAACGGCTGACGGTCTCGGGCGCCAAGAGCGATGCGGCCGATGCGCACATGCTGGCCGACATGGTCCGCACCGACTCCCACCAGCTGCGCCCGGTGGCCGCCGATACCCCGCAGGCCGCGGCTATCAAGGTCGTGACCCGGATGCACAAGACGCTGATCTGGGAGCGCACCCGCCACACCCAGCGGCTGCGGCACGCGCTGCGCGAGTACTTCCCCGCCGCCCTCGCCGCGTTTGAGGACCTGGACGCCCCCGAGGCGCTGGAACTTCTGGCCAAGGCCCCCAGCCCGGCCGCGGCGGCCACGCTGACCGTCAGCCAGATCAGCGCGGCGCTCAAACGCGCCGGCCGTCGCGGCGACCTGGCCGGCAAGGCCGCCCCGATCCAGGCCGCGCTGCGCACCGAGCACCTGGGCCAACCGGCTGTGGTCACCGCCGCCTATACCGCCTCCGTCCGGGCCCTGCTGAGCGTTCTTTCCGCCGTGAACCAGCAGGTCATGGCCATGCGCAAGGAGGTCGAGGCCCATTTTGGCCAGCACCCGGCCGCTGAGATCGTCTGCTCCCAGCCCGGGCTGGGACCGATCCTCGGTGCCCGGGTGCTCGCAGAGTTCGGCGACGACCCCACGCGGTACGCCAGTGCCAAGGCCCGTAAGAACTATGCCGGCACCTCGCCGATCACCCGGGCTTCGGGGAAGAAGAAGGTCATCGCGGCTCGCTTCGTGCACAATGACCGGCTCATCGACGCCCTGATGACTCAGGCCGCCACCGCGGTCCGCGTCTCGCCCGGTGCCCGCGCCTACTACGACAAGCAACGCACCCGCGATAGTGACTACAACACCGCGCTGCGCCAGGTCGCCAACCGGCTGGTGGGCATTCTGCACGGCTGCCTCAAGACCGGCACCCTTTACGACGAGGCGACCGCATGGGCGCATCACGCCGAATCGCTGGCTGCTTGACACCTAAAGCTCCTGGGATGTCTTTCGAA
>NZ_BSEV01000070.1 GCF_027922005.1 Streptosporangium carneum
TCTATAATCACGACCGCCCGCACGAGGCGCTCGGTTTTGCCACCCCGGCCACACGCTACACACCCAGCTCACGCACCATGCCCGCCCGGCCGGCCGAGCCGGATTATGCCGAGGGTGAGATCGTGCGCCGCGTCGGTCAAACGGGCGGATACATCACCTTCAAGGGGCGTGTCTGGCGCGTCCCCAAGGCCTTCTGCGGCGAACGCCTCGCCCTGCGCCCGCTCGATACAGACGGCCAATACGCCCTCTGCATCGGAGCCATAACCATCAAAACCATCAACCTCAACACACCGAAAATGTGTTAGCCATGTCCCCGAACAGGTGTCAGCCATGTCCCCGGGCTGAACAACAAGTCCGGGGAAAGCAGTGTGTGGTGATGCCACCCAGCACAAAGCCCTCCACGAGCTTGCGCCCTGGAGCTATGAGAGGGGTGCGGGATGCACGGCGGACATCGTGTCCGGATTTGAAGGTTTGGTGGTGATGCCCGAGGCATCCCGCACGCGGAGATTTACCCGGGTCCCTTGCGGGCCCCGTCTCGAAACCTGCAGGCACGGGCCGGTCGAGCTTTGTGCCGGTGTCCCCGCAGATGGCCACGCCGGAGCCTGATGCTGTCACCCACCAGGCGCGGACGAGCTCCGCACGCTCCCGGGCACAAGGGACTGAGCTCATGCCTCCCATCCCGGAAACCGCTGACGATGATAAGGGCAAATGAGCGGGCGGGGATAAGTTTCCGGCCCCGCCCCCACACACCGTCATCCTGACGAAAGTCAGGACCCAGATCGTAAAGGGAGATTTTGGCCAGGCGGGCTCGGTCTGAGCGGCGGCGATGTGCGGGATAAGTGCATATTCGCGGCCACCGCGCTCTATGAACTGGGCCCTGACTTTCGTCAGGGTGACGGTGTTTGGTGCGGCGCTCTCACTCTGTCTTCCACCCTCCAAATTTTTCCCGGACGAAGGCCCGCGGAAGCGGGCTGCAGGTCCGGGATCGACCGAGGGCCATTTCAAGCGATGAGCTTCCCGTAGATCCCGGCGCTTCGCCCGGCCTTCGCCGGGCTTTCAGCCGGGAAAAGCGGAGGGGTGTTCAGGGTAAGGGTGCGGCTTTGGCATCCTCTCTTCCACCGGGGAGACGGGAGCGGGGTACAACCCCATGGCAAAGGGCGAGGAAACGCACTAGATAGAGGGCGTAATGGCTGACGAACTCTACTCCAATGCCGTCCTGCGGCTGGCGGCGGATATTCCGCGCATCGGGCGTCTTGAACGTCCGCAGGCATCGGTGCGCAAGGTTTCGCGCCTGTGCGGTTCGGAAATCGAGATCGATATCGTCATGCGCGGCGAGCGTGTTGCCGACCTCGCCCTGCGGGTGAAGGCCTGTGCGCTG
>NZ_BSEV01000071.1 GCF_027922005.1 Streptosporangium carneum
GCTCCGCGCCGGGCGGCGCGGAGCGCTGCCGCCTTCACGCATGCGACGGCCCCGCCGCTCCGAAGAACGACAGGGCCGATTCGCAGTGTGTGACTAGTTGTCGTCGTCACCGGCAAAAGGGAGGGGGATGGGGCCAATGGGGCCCAAAACGGAGCCGCCCCATGACGGGGTGACGCCGACGGCGTCGCTTGCGGCGGTTCCGGTGAGGGTGCGCTCGACCGGAGCGGACAGGTGCGGCATGGTGCGCGAGGTGCTCATGATGCTCCTTTGGTGAGGAGTTACCGACACTCCATCGTCACATGACTCTGTGTAACAATATAGTTGCAGATGGTTACTGCTCCTTTGGGTGACACCAGTGTGGCGGTCCAGGCTGAAATCACCCCCGGACCCCCGGACCCCCGCACCACCCGCCGCACCGCCCGTCGCTCCGCCACCGGCCCCAACCGCTACGCGGCCCCTCCGGGGTCCTTCGGATCGACGCCGGCCGCTACGCTCCGCAGATTCACCAGACCGGCCCACCGGGCTGTCACGTGCCGAGTAACGCCGTCTTGCGCTCCGAGCAGTCGCCCATGTCCGTGACCTTGTTCACGGTGTCGAACGGCACGGGGCGACGTGATCACGGGGTTCTCTGACCAGGTGCGGCGACACGGATACGGGGAAGCCGTGTCGCCGCACCGGCGTCAGGGGGTGATCCGGCTTACCCGATACGGCGACCGCTGGGGCTTCATCACCACCAGGGCGTCACTGGAAACGATCAGGGCGATGGAACCGCCCGCCGTGAACTCGCAGTACAGCGCGACGGGATGGACCGCAGGGTTTCCGCCAACGTTGTCCGCCTGGCAGGGATTCCAGATCGGCCACCCGCGCCCACAGCAGCCCCGAGGCGAACCTGCCCGCCCGCCAGTCCTCACCCCGCAGCGGGGAGAGCTGGAAAGGGTTGTGACGATCTCGCGTGAACAGCAGGCCGTACCCGTTGCCCAACTGCTCGGCGGGCCGGACCACGACTTCTGGCAACCTGGAGGAAGACACCCCCGTGCCGCCGTACTCATGCCGGAGGCCTTTGCGCGGGCACCGGGCGAGAGTGCAGAGCGTGCAGCTGTCCGGTACGAGTTCGACGACCTCGACTGGCAGGCCGTCGAGACCGGGCTGCCGGACACCGATGACGAGCGGCAAAAACGCTGGTACGGCTATCCGCTGGTCGGTACGGTGGCCCGTCTCGATCTCAAACTGGCCCGGGCCGTGGGCGGGACGGAAGTCTCGGTCGAGGTGTACGGCGCCGCCGATGACGTTCTCCGGGCGCAGGTAAGGCTGGTCTGCGACATGGCGGCCTCCTACGACATCGGTCGGGCCTGATCGCTCAGCGGTTTGCACGC
>NZ_BSEV01000072.1 GCF_027922005.1 Streptosporangium carneum
CCACCGCGTGATCCTTCGAGTAGCGAAGATCAAGTTCGAAGGAGAACCAGGCGATGGCCGTAGACAACAGTGTGACGTCCGCGCAGTGGCTGGCGAAGCAGATCGAGACCAGTGACCCGGATCTGTTGCGATCTATGGTGAAGACCATGGCCGAGGCGTTGATGTCGGCCGAGGCCGACGGTCTGTGCGGCGCCGAGTACGGCCAGCGCAGCGATGAGCGCACCAACTCCCGCAACGGCTACCGCAGCCGTGACTGGGACACCCGCGCCGGCACCGTCGAGCTCGCGATCCCCAAACTGCGCTCGGGCTCCTACTTTCCCGACTGGCTGCTGGAGCGGCGTCGCCGGGCCGAGCAGGCGCTGATCAGCGTGGTGGCCACCAGCTACCTGCTCGGTGTCTCAACGAGACGGGTCGACAAGCTGGTCGAGCAGCTCGGCGTCAAACACATCTCCAAGAGCCAGGTCAGCCAGATGGCGAAGGTGCTGGACGTTCAGGTGGAGGCGTTCCGCACCCGGGTGTTGGACGGCGGGCCGTATGCGTTCGTGTGGCTGGATGCCCTGACCCAGAAGGTCCGCGAGGGCGGCCGGATCGTCAACGTGCACGTTTTGGTGGCCACCGCGGTCAACGCCAACGGCAACCGGGAGATCTTGGGGCTGGAGGTGTCGGCGGCCGAGGACGGCGCGGGCTGGCTGGCCTTCCTGCGCCACCTGGTGGCCCGCGGCCTGTCCGGGGTGCAGCTGGTCGTCTCCGACGCCCACGCCGGGCTGGTCGAGGCGATCGGCGCGAGTCTGCCGGGCGCGTCCTGGCAGCGCTGCCGCACCCACTACCTGCGCAACCTGCTCACCACGGTGCCGAAGTCGGCGCAGCCGTGGGTGGCGACCCTGGTGCGCACCATCTTCGACCAGCCGACCGCCGAGGCGGTCCGGGCTCAGCACGCCTGGGTCATCGAGGCGTTGGAGGCGAGGTATCCAGCCGCGTGCGAGCATCTGGACGCCGCCCGGGAGGAGGTGCTGGCCTTCGCCGCTTTCCCGCGCGAGGTGTGGAAGCAGATCTGGTCCAACAATCCGCAGGAGCGGTTGAACAAGGAGATCCGCCGCCGCACCGACGTGGTCGGGATCTTCCCCGACCGCGGTTCGATCATCCGGCTTGTCGGTGCGGTTTTGGCCGAGCAGACCGATGAGTGGACCGAGGCCCGCCGCTACATGGGCCTGGACATCCTGGCCAAGTGCCGGATACGCGTCATTGCAAGCGACACACCGCAGCACAACCCCATCCCGCAGACACTTACCGCTTAACCTGCAGAAACAGGATCACGCGGAGATCAACTCATACACCACTCCGCTGGACGTGACCC
>NZ_BSEV01000073.1 GCF_027922005.1 Streptosporangium carneum
TTTCCGGGGCTTGTTCGATGATGACGTGGGCGTTGGTGCCGCTGACGCCGAAGGCGGAGACTCCGGCGCGGCGGGGGTGGCCGGTTTGTGGCCAGGCGATGGCTTCGGTGAGGAGTCGGACGGTTCCGGTGGTCCAGTCGACGTGGGGGGTGGGGTGGTCGATGTGCAGGGTTTTGGGGAGGGTGGCGTGGTGGAGGGCCTGGACGGTTTTGATGATTCCGGCGACTCCGGCGGCGGCTTGGGCGTGGCCGATGTTGGATTTGAGGGAGCCGAGCCATAGGGGGTGGCCGGTGTCTCTGCCCTGGCCGTAGGTGGCCAGGAGGGCTTGGGCTTCGATGGGGTCGCCGAGGGTGGTGCCGGTGCCGTGGGCTTCGACGGCGTCGATGTCGGCGGTGGTGAGGGCGGCGTCGTGGAGGGCTTGGCGGATGACGCGTTGCTGGGCGGGGCCGTTGGGGGCGGTCAGGCCGTTGCTGGCGCCGTCCTGGTTGACGGCGGTGCCGCGGATGACGGCCAGCACCCGGTGGTTGTTGCGTTGGGCGTCGGAGAGGCGTTCGACGAGCAGGAGGCCGACGCCTTCGGCCCAGCCGGTGCCGTCGGCCGCGGCGGCGAAGGCCTTGCAGCGTCCGTCGGGGGCCAGCCCCCGCTGCCGCGAGAACTCCACGAAGGTGCTCGGCGACGCCATGACGGTCACCCCGCCCGCCAGCGCCAGATCGGACTCCCCCGCACGCAGGGACCGTACGGCCAGGTGCAGCGCGACCAGCGACGACGAGCACGCCGTGTCGACGGTCACCGCGGGCCCTTCGAACCCGAAGGTGTAGGAGATCCGCCCCGAGACGACACTGGCGAGGTTGCCGATGGCGAGATACCCCTCCAAGTCCTCGGGCACCTGGAGGAACCGAGAACCGTAGGTGTTGTCGGCGATGCCCGCGTACACCGCGGTCCTGCTCCCGCGCAACGAGGCCGGGTCGATGCCCGCGTGTTCGAAGGCCTCCCAGGCTGTTTCGAGGAGGAGGCGTTGCTGGGGGTCGCTGGCGAGTGCCTCGCGGCGGGAGATGCCGAAGAAGTCGGCGTCGAAGTCGCCCGCGGCGTCGAGGAAGCCGCCGTGGCGGGTGTAGGTGGTGCCGGGGCGGTCGGGGTCGGGGTCGAAGAGTTCTTCGAGGTTCCAGCCTCGGTCGTCGGGGAACTCCGAGACGGCGTCGCCTCCGGTGGAGACGAGGTCCCACAGGTGTTCGGGGGAGGAGATTCCGCCGGGCAGGCGGCAGGCCAT
>NZ_BSEV01000074.1 GCF_027922005.1 Streptosporangium carneum
CGTGCTGGGTGAGTCAGGGGTTTGGACGCCCTGCCTCGGGGATCGTTAGATCCTTACGGCTTACTTGTAGAGCTCGCCGTTCGGGCCCACGATCTTGCCGGACCAGACGTTGGCGGCCTTCTTGTAGATGTCGGCGGTCTCGCCGTCGAAGTAGGCCGAGGTGATCAGGTCGTAGCGGCCGTTCTTGTCCTGGTCACCGAACTGGCTGGTGACACCGTTGACGTAGCCCAGACGCTTGGCGTTGTTGTACTTCAGGACCCAGGGGCCACCGTCGGCGCCGGGGGTGAGAGCACCCTTGACGCCGATGTGCTCCTCGATCTTCTGCGCGGCCGAGACGTAGACCTTGCCGGAGGTCTTGCCGTACACCCACTTGGGGGTGACACCGGTGTAGGTCTTGTCCCCGTCGGGGTGCGGGCCCTCGGGGTAGCCGAAGACGTAGACCGGCTGGCCGGTCTTCTGGTTCCACGCGAAGCCCTGGCCACCGACGTTGTCACCGAGACGACCGGCGTCCTTGGACAGCTCGATGTTGTAGGTGCGGAACCAGTAGCTGACGCCCTCAGCCTTGTACCACTGCTTGACGTAGGTCTTGACCGTCCACCAGCCGGTGGGCAGCGTCAGGTCGGTGCCGGGAACCTGGCCACCCTTGAGGGGGAGGCCCAGCTCCTTGCCGGCCGCCTTGCGGTCGTTGTAGGCGTTCCACTCGGACTCGGTGATGGCCTCGATCACGAGACCGCCGGTGCCGCCCTGCAGCTTCTCGCCGTTGATCTTGGCGTTGCTGTGGTTCGGAGCGTTGACCCAGGTCTTGAGGTCGACCTCTTCCTCGGCCAGGACCTTCTTGCCCTGGTAGTCGTGGCCGACGCGGTCGCTGCTCTTGACGTCGTCCGAGCCCTTGGAGTACACGGGTCCGTACGGGCCGTACTTGAGCAGCAGCTCCTGGTAGACCTCGGCCGCGCTCTTGTTGCCCTCGGCGACGATCTGCTTCTCGTCGATGTACTTCGGACCGACGAAGTTGTCGTACTCGGTCTTGGTGACCTGCTTCTTGCCGCCGAAGAAGACACCGTTGTAGACGGTCACGAACGCGTAGTCGCGGTCGTAGTCCTCGTAGACGTCGAAGTCGTAGTGCGTCCACGCGGTCTTGCCGACGTAGATGCCGTACGGGGTCTTGCCCTGGTAGTAACCCGGGACGAACACCCA
>NZ_BSEV01000075.1 GCF_027922005.1 Streptosporangium carneum
CCATTCGGTGGAGACGGTGACCTCGCGCAGGATGTCGGGGACGGGGTCGACGCCGATGCCGGGGCCGGTGGGGACGGGCAGGTGGCCGTTCTGCAGGATGAAGGGTTCGGTGATGTCGGTGGCGAAGTAGCGGTGGGAGCCGGAGGTGTCGCCGGGCAGGGTGAAGCCGGGCAGGGCGGCCAGGGCGAGGTTGGCGGCGCGGCCGAGGCCGGTCTCGAGCATGCCGCCGCACCAGACGGCGATGCCGTGGGCGCGGGCGAGGTCGTGGATGCGGCGGGCCTCGAGGTAGCCGCCGACGCGGCCGGGTTTGATGTTGATGATGGAGCAGGAGCCGAGGCTGATGGCGGCGGCGGCGTGGTCGGCGGAGTGGATGGACTCGTCCAGGCAGACGGGGGTGCGGATCTGCTTGGCGAGGGCGGCGTGCTGGACGAGGTCGTCGTCGGCGAAGGGCTGTTCGATGAGCAGCAGGTCGTGGGCGTCGAGTTTGGCCAGGTGGGGGGTGTCGGCGAGGGTGTAGGCGGCGTTGGCGTCGACCTGCAGGAGCAGGTCGGGGCCGAAGCGGTCGCGGACGGCCTGGACGGGGGCGAGGTCCCAGCCGGGTTCGATCTTGAGTTTGATGCGCTGGTAGCCCTCCTGCAGGTAGCCGTCGACGGCTTCCAGCAGGGCGGGGACGGAGGTCATGATGCCGACGGAGACGCCGCAGGGGACGGTGGGGGCGGCGGCGCCGAGGTAGGTGGCCAGGGATTGGCCGCCGGTGCGCAGCCAGGCGTCCAGCAGGGCGGTTTCCAGGGCGGATTTGGCCATGTTGTGGCCCTTGAAGGGGTGCAGGGCGCGGTTGACGGCGTGGATGTCGAACTGGCCGGTGGGGGCGGGGGTGTCCAGGAGGGTCTTCACCGCGGGGATGAGGAAGCGGCGCAGCACGTCGGCCGCCCCGTCGACGTACTCGGAGTTGTAGAGCGGGGCGCTCATCGCGGCGCACTCTCCCCAGCCCTCGGCGTCGGGGGTGACGACACGCAGAAGGAGCACGTCACGGTCGGTCTCGGTGCCGAAGGAGGTGCGGAAGGGGGCGACGAGGGGCATCGCGATGCGGCGGAGTTCGATTCCGGTGATCTTCATGGTGTGGTGCGGCCTGGGCCGTGTCTCC
>NZ_BSEV01000076.1 GCF_027922005.1 Streptosporangium carneum
AACACAGGACGGGCGAGCAAGTCGGCGGCCGGGTCGACGAGTTCGCCGGGGTGCCGCGCCGAGCCGTACCGGCGCGCGGACGGTCAACCGCCGCTTCGCCGTCGCCGCAGCCCTCATTCGCTGCCGCCGGTCAGCCGAATGAGTCATGGTCTGAGACCGTCCTCGCCCCGCGGAATCCCGTACGGCGTTGGTCCTGCCGTGCGGGATTCCGCGGGGCGGTCTTTCAGAGAGATCGAGGGCTCCGGGACAGGCCCCTGGCCGCTGGAGACGTCGCCTGCCGGCGATCGCCGCGACGGCCGTGCTCGATCACCTCATGTCGCGGGCACCGCCGTTCATTGGTGCCAGCGGCACGGCGGACTGGTGCTGAGGTGCTCGCTGTATGAGGAGATCTTGTCGTTGGCGAACGATCCGACGTTGTCCACCCATCCATGTGCCGGGACGCCTATCAGGGAAGTACCCCCGAAGTTCGTGTGCTCGTAGAAACAGATGTTCTTATCGGTGCGGTTCCAGATGGAACTCGTCAGATCGTTGATGTGGGAGCCGACGTTGGCGCGCTCGGGTCCCGGCGCGTTGCTGTAACGTCCCCTGCCGTAAGTGTCGCCATAAAGGCACACAGAGCCCCTGGAACACGCATCCCAGTCCATCGTCTTCGCCTGCGCCGGTACTGCGGCGACCAAGGTGGCCGTCGCGCATACCGCCATCATGGCAGCGGCCAGAATCCTTCGCTTTTCCATTCGCCTCGCTCCCTCGTCGGTCTCGGTGCCGTACGCCGGCGAAGCCCTCATCTCTCGCCCGCGTCACACGGTCCGCCAGGCCGGTGACAGCATGCGTCGCATCGGCTGCTCCCCGCCTTTTCAGTGTTGACTTCCTGTTCGCGCCGGCTGCCGGACGAGCCGCCGGCCGGCAGGCCGACGGCTCTGCGTGGATCCGTTTTTCCTTACACGCTTCTTTCTTTTACCGGGCGAACTACAAGTCAGTTTGTCGACTTATACTCAGGATGTCATTGACGGTTTCTGCAGTTGTTGTTGACGGTTTCTGCACCGCCTGGCGGTGGGTGTGACGTGGGCGCCCTCGGACGGCGGGACCTGCTGTCTCTGTCCTCACCGTGCGGG
>NZ_BSEV01000077.1 GCF_027922005.1 Streptosporangium carneum
TGGCCGAGCCTTTCCTCAATCTGGCGTTGGCGACCGGTCTGTTCTGGATCGCCTTCGCGCGGCTCGGCTGCTTGCCAACCTGGCACCGGATGCCGGACTGGTCCTACGGTGTTTACATCTGGCACTATCCTGTAATGCAGGCCGTCCTAGTGATGAAACCCGGGGCAGGCGCGTTTGAAACAGGGCTCGCAGCACTCGTTGTCACGATGCCGATCGCCGCGGCGTCCTGGCATTTCGTCGAACGCCCCAGCCTGTTCCTGAAAGTCTCTGCGGCTCGGCTTTTCCACGCCACCCGGTCAACGTGATTGCCCTTGTGGGCATGCAACGCCGACTTTGAGATCGTTTCGTACTCTTGACGACGCCCATTGGCAGGTCTTGGCAAAAGCGGCGAAGTAAGCGTAAGGCGTATTGACAGCCCCTCTTTTTCGATTATATTGGTGATGAGGAGGACGACCTCCCCCCTTTTTGGGGATTAGCTTGACCAGGACGGCCTGGCCCAGATTTTTTGGGAGAGGCCAATGTCATGGTTTATGCTTGCTGCAGCTGGAGTGCTGGAGATCGTTTGGGCGATCGCGATGAAGCAGTCGCTTGGCTTTAGTCGGTTGACGCCTTCACTCATCAAGGTTTCTGCCATGTTGGCGAGCTTCTGGCTTCTTTCTGCTGCTATGAGGACTATTCCTCTAGGAACTGCTTATCCTATTTGGACAGGCATAGGGGCATTGGGGGCGTTTATTGTTGGGGTCATCTTTTTGGGTGAGACAATTAATATGACTAAGCTTGCAGCAGTATTGTTTATTGTTTTGGGATTGATTTTAATAAAACTCTCTAATTCTTGAACAAGAATGGCTTCGACGTGGCTGCCCGAACTAATTGTGTGGTTGATTGGTTAAGTATGATGAAAGATGCTGATCGCGTCGATTCACAACCGGTTCATAGGGACGCCTACTGGATAAAGATTTGTTCCATCGCGACCTTCAAGGTTTTGATGATAGTGGAGATATAATTCTCTTGAATCCGGTGACCGGCT
>NZ_BSEV01000078.1 GCF_027922005.1 Streptosporangium carneum
TCGGTTTTCGGGCTCGGCGCGGTCCTCGTCAGCTCTGCGCTCCTGTTCACGATGATCAAGTGGGCGGGGGCGGCCTATCTGGTCTGGCTGGGGATCTCGACCCTGCGCAATGCCCGCAAGGTGGCGGCCCGGCCACAGCCGGCAACGGTTTCGGAGCTGGCCGGACCGGCCTTTACCCAGGGCCTGGTCAAGCAGCTGGGCAATCCCAAATCGGTGCTGTTCTTCGGCGCGCTGCTGCCGCAATTCATCATTCCGGGGCAGACCGGCGGGGCCGACTATCTTCTCATGCTGGCCATCATGCACGGCACCGAACTGCCGATTCTTGCCGGCTATGCCGCGCTGGGGGCGACGGGCGGGGCTTTCGTGCGCGGCCCGGTGGGGCTTGTCTGGCGCGAGCGCGTGTGCGGCGTGTGCCAGATCGCTGTCGGTGGCTTGCTGGCGGGCTTGCGGCGTACGGCGTGAGCGAAGCTTACCACATCGTCAGTTGTTCGCGCGGCAAAGCCTTCATAGTGTGCGCGCCATGACAGGGTTCGGGGTATGCTTCGGGGCCGCGGCAGCGGCCCTTTTCGCGGCTGGCGCCAGCGCGCAGTACGACGATTTCACCTATGATTATGACGTGGATGTCGAGCTCGTGCTCGCCGTCGACATCTCCTATTCCGTTGACGAGGAAGAGGCACGCCGCCAGCGCGAAGGCTATGTTGCCGCTCTGGCGTCGGAAGATGTGATCCGCTCGATCCAGGGCGGGCCGATGGGCCGCATCGCCGTGACCTATGTGGAATGGGCCGACAGCGGCTTCCAGCGGGCCGCGGCCGACTGGACCGTGATCGCCAGCGAGGAAGACGCGCTGGAGTTTGCCGCCCGCGTGGCGGCTGCCCCGCTGGAACGCGGCCACTACACGGCCATTGGTGCAGCGATTGCCGACAGCGTGCAGCGTATCGAGAGCAATCCGCACTCCGCTCCCCGCCGCATCATCGATATCTCCGGCGACGGGCCGCAGAACCAGGGACTGCCGCTGGAAAAAGCAC
>NZ_BSEV01000079.1 GCF_027922005.1 Streptosporangium carneum
CGGCGCGAAACAGGATGCGGGGGGCGTGGCGTGTCATGATGAGCCCGATAATACCATGGTGCAGAATGGGGGCGGACGCGTTAATGCGCCGTTAGGTGCAGGCGCGAAGATTGGGTGGTCCGGATGGAGGATAAGCCATGACGCTCGCCGTCATCGTCCAGGCCCGCGCCGGCTCGTCCCGGCTGCCGCGCAAAGTGCTCGAACCGCTGGGTGACAAGTGCGTGCTGGACCGGGTGCTCGACCGCTGCCGGCGTATCGCGGCTGCCGATCATGTGATTTGTGCTATTCCCGAAGGCGAGGCCGACGATCCCGTCGCCGATGCGGGGCGCCGGGCCGGTGTCGCGGTGTTCCGCGGCTCCGAGCAGGACGTGCTGGCGCGCTATCTGGGGGCCGCGAAAATGGTCGATGCGGACGCGGTGGTTCGGATCACCAGCGACTGCCCCTTCATCGATCCGGACATGGCCGGCCAGCTGATCGCGCTCTATCGCGAGAGCGGGGCGGATTATGCCAACAACACGCTGCTGCCCGGGTTTCCGCGCGGGCTGGATTGCGAGATCGTCTCCACGGCCTGGCTGGAGCGGGCCGATGCGGAAGCGACCGATCCGGCCGACCGTGAACATGTGACGGCCTGGATCCGCAACCGGCCGGGCCTGAAACTCGCCTGTCTGGAAGGGCCTGGCGGCGAGGCCGCGAACTGGCGCTGGACGCTGGACTATCCGGCCGATCTCGCCTTTTGCCGGGCCGTGTTCGAACGGGCGGGCGAGGCGGCGGCAGAGCTGGATTTTCCCGCGCTTTCAGAGCTTTGCCGCAAGGCGCCGGACCTGGTGGCGATCAATGCCGTGCATGCCGATCCGGCGCGCCCGGATATCCGGCGTCCTCCCGCCATTGTCCGCGACTATCTGCCCGCTGGTGCGACGCCGCCTGTGCGCTAGCATGGGCGAAAGGATTTGTTCACCGACACACCCGACCCTGCTGGCAATTCT
>NZ_BSEV01000080.1 GCF_027922005.1 Streptosporangium carneum
CCATCCGCCGCTGGGCAAGTGGATGATCGCGATCGGCGAGCAACTGTTCGGCATGACCCCCTTCGGCTGGCGCTTCGCCGGAGCGGTCGTGGGCACCCTGTCGATCCTCATCCTGGCCCGCCTGGCCCGCAGGATGACCCGCTCGACCCTGCTCGGCTGCCTGGCCGGACTGCTGCTGTCGATCGACGGCCTGCACCTGGTGCTCTCCCGCACCGCCCTGCTCGACATCTACCTGATGTTCTTCGTCCTGGCCGGGTTCGCCTGCCTGGTCGTCGACCGCGACCGGGCACGAGGCCGCCTGGTCGACTGGTACGAGACCTCCCCCCTGAGCGACCAGGGCCCCTGGCTCGGCCTCCGCCCCTGGCGGCTGGCCGCCGGCCTCTGCCTCGGCGCCGCCTGCGCCGTCAAATGGTCCGGGATCTTCTTCCTCGTCGCCTTCGCCGTCATGTCCCTGCTCTGGGACATCGGCGCCCGTCGCGCCGTGGGCCTGCGCAGGCCGTACGGCGGGGCCTTCGGCAAGGACCTGCCGACCGCGCTGGCGGCCCTGGGCCTGGCCCCGGCGCTGGCCTACCTGCTCTCCTGGACCGGGTGGTTCATCAGCGCCACCGGCTGGGGCCGCAACTGGGGCCAGGCGACCTCCCAGGGGCCGGTCTTCTTCGTCTTCGACTCGCTCAGATCATGGCTGAACTACCACTTCCAGGTGCTGAGCTTCCACACGGGCCTGGCGGAGGGACACGACTACCAGTCGGAGCCGTGGAGCTGGCCGCTGCTGCTGCGCCCGGTGGCGTTCTTCTACGAGAAGCCGAAGGGCGGGTGCGGCGGGGAGGACTGCTCGCAGGCGGTGCTGGGGGTCGGCACCCCGATCATCTGGTACGGCGGGCTCGTCGCCCTCGTCGCGATGATCGCCTGGTACGTCGCCACCCGCGACTGGCGGGCCGGGGCCGTCCTGCTCGCCTACGCCGCCGGATGGCT
>NZ_BSEV01000081.1 GCF_027922005.1 Streptosporangium carneum
GGCGCGGGTGGTTGCGGTCCTTTTATACGCCGGCCGGACCACCCGCCCCCCTCCACGCATGACTGCCGGTCTCGTACGGTGTGCCGCCGTAGTCGCTCCCTTTTCCGGCCGCCCATTCACCTCCAGGCGGCTGAAGCAATCCGCCGGGGCTTCATCCATGGTCGATCGCCGCAGCTGAAGCCTCCCTTTCTAAAGGAGCGCAGGGCTGAACTGGAAAAACCCCCAACAAGAGAAGGGCCTGCCCACCCGTGGGGCACCGGCTTCGGTAAGCCCCCCGTTGCCCACCCCCTGATCGTTGCCCAGAGCGCCCCGGAAACCTTAGGTGGGCCCTGCCCTCTTCAGGCAAGACGGCCCCGCCCGAGCTTGAGCCCATAGGAGTTCCCGACAAGGCAAGCCCCATCATCATCCTGGGCAAGGTGATCCCCTCTTGAGCAGATCCCCGATCACCGAACAGCGTCCCCCTTACTCCCCATGGACTTCATGGGCTTCATGGGCTCCATGGGCTCCATGGGCTCCATGGGCTCCACGGGCTCCACGGGCTCCACGGGCTCCACGGGCTCCACGGGCTCCACGGGAGAGTGGACCCACTCCATGGGCAAGGTGACAAGGGTTCTGTGGGCGCGCTCTGGGCAACGATCAGAGGGCGGGTGACAGGCGGCCCACGAAGCAGGCGCCCCACGGGTGGGCAGGCCCTTCTCTCGTTGGGGTTTTCAGCTCCGCCCTGCGCTCCTTTCCGCACAGGCGCTTCAGCTACGGCGAGGTGCCCTGAACCGAACCCGGAACGGATTGCTTCAGCCGCCCAGGGATGAATGGGCGGCCGGAAAGGGAGCGACTACGGTCTGTGCGCCGTACGGCGGAGCAGCATGGCGTGGAGGGGGGCGGGTGGTCCGGCCGGCGTATAAAAGGACCGCAACCAGGCACGCCCGCCAGGCCGGAGGCCTGATCTCACCAGAGCTCAGCTGA
>NZ_BSEV01000082.1 GCF_027922005.1 Streptosporangium carneum
GTCACCTCCAGGCGGCTGAAGCAATCCGCAGGGGTTTCATCCATGGTCGATCGCCGCAGCTGAAGCCTCGCTTTCGAAAGGAGCGCAGGGCTGAGCTGGAAAACCCCCAACAAGAGAAGGGCCTGCCCGCCCGTGGGGCACCAGCTTCGGCAGGCCCCCCGTTGCCCACCCATGATCGTTGCCCAGAGCTCCCGCCCCAGCCCCCCGAGCGATTCCCGGGCACGACCTTCCTGGACACGACCTTCCTGGACACGACCTTCCTGGGCACGACCTTCCTGGGCACGACCTTCCTGGGCACGCTCCCCTGCCAGCCCGGGGGAAACGCCTCCGCCCACGAAGGCCCCCATCCAACGCCCGAACAGAACCTCCTTGAACAGGCCCGACCGTTCCGCTTTGAACGGGCCCGATCGTTCCGTCTTGAGCTGGATCGACCCTTCCACTCTGAACAGGACCAGTCGTCCTGTCTTGGGCGGGACCGATCGTCCTGTCTTGAATGGGCCCCACTGTTCCGTCTTGAACGGGCCCACCGTTCCGTCTTGAACGGGACCGTTCCGCCCTGGAATCGGGCAGAGGCGTCCCGCCCGAGGAGCAGGGCGGGCGGCTCTGGACAGGGATCGGGGGCGGGCGTCGGTCGCCTCAGCGAAGCTGACGCCCCACGGGTGGGAGGGAAGCGTCTTGTGGGGAGGGAGAGGGCTGACGAGGGTGGGGGTTTGGTTCGGGCGGCATGAACGTGGCCTGGAATCGCTCGGGGGCTGGGGCGGGAGCTCTGGGTAACGATCATGGGGTGGGTGACAGGTGGCCCAGCGAAGCCGACGCCTCACGGGTGGGTAGGCCCTTCCCCAGGGGGTGGGTTTTTACCTCAGCCCTGCGCTCCTTTCGAAAGCGAGGCTTCAGCTGCGGCGATCGACCATGAAGCCGAACCCTGAGCGGATTGCTTCAGCCGCCTGGAGGTGAA
>NZ_BSEV01000083.1 GCF_027922005.1 Streptosporangium carneum
GCTTTCATCATCATGAACGCGCAGGGGATCAACGCAAACATCATGTCACTGGGCGGGATCGCGATTGCGATTGGCGCCATGGTCGACGCCGCTATCGTGATGATCGAGAACTTGCACAAGCATATCGAGAAGGAAGAGATAACACCCGAGAACAGATGGCGGATTGTCGCTGATGCAGCTGTCGAGGTTGGCCCGGCGCTGTTCTTCTCGCTCCTGATCATAACCTTCAGTTTCGTGCCGATCTTCGCTCTGGAGGCACAGGAAGGTCGCCTCTTCCACCCTCTGGCTTTCACCAAAACCTATGCGATGGCTGCTGCTGCGGGGCTCCCGGTAACGCTTGTTCCAGTGCTGATGGGATTCTTTATTCGCGGAAAAATCACGCCTGAACACAAAAACCCGATCAACCGCATTTTGATCGCAGCGTATCGCCCCTTCATAAGCGTCGTAATGGCTCGCCCATGGGTGATGGTCGGCCTGGCGGTTTTGGTCATGGCCAGTGCGGCGGTGCCGCTGTCGAGAATGGGCAGCGAGTTCATGCCCGATCTGGATGAAGGCGATTTACTGTACATGCCAAGCGCCTATCCGGCCGTCTCCGCGGGCAAGATTGCAGAGGTTGTCCAGCAAACGAACCGGCTTATCGCGACGGTGCCGGAGGTCCTGACCGTCTATGGCAAGGCTGGCCGACCCGACACGCCCCCTGACCCGGCCCCGCTCACGATGATCGAAACGACGATTCAGTTGCGGCCGCGCGAAGAGTGGCGCCCCGGCGTGACGATGGATGACATCCGCGCAGAACTTGACCGTTTGGTTGATGTTCCTTCCTTGACAGATGTTTGGATCATGCCGATCCGCAACCGCATCGCTATGTTGGCAACCGGCATCAAAACCCCTGTGGGCGTGAAAGCCGCAGGACCTGATCTCGAAGTGATCGCAGAGATAGG
>NZ_BSEV01000084.1 GCF_027922005.1 Streptosporangium carneum
TCGGGGGCGGCCTGGGCGGTGCCAGCCAGACCAGCGGCCAGCAGACCGGAGGCGAGAACGGCGCCACCGGCCGGGAGGAGGATGCGCTTCAAGGGAAACTCCTTGGTCTGATGTGGAACGCTTCTTGCGTCCCATGCGTCAGTAAAGGGATAGCCAGGAACATACAGTGTCGATCTTGAGAAGTGGAAGCTGCTTCGACGGGTGAGAAGACAGTCAAACCTCCCGATATCGTTCTGTTACCTTTGTGGGGCCCTGTCGTCTCCGTTGGCATTCCGGGTGAAGCGCCGAGTTTTTGCAGATCAACTTGACCGTGTTGTTGATGTGACGGAAGTGGTGTGATCGCCTGAACACGGTCGGTCATCTTGCTCGTGTGACGCAGATCACATCGATCCGATGGCACCGAATCCTAATGAATCACGTCTAAAGGCCCTTGATCGTGTCGATGGCCTGACCGCCGGAGGGCTTGGAAGTCGTCCCAAAAGGGCAGGGATCCGGCCTGGAGGCCGGATCCCTGGGATCTAGATCTTGAGGGTGTGTCGCGTTGTCCCGTGCCCCGGAGGGCCTTCTGGACGCATTCACGATCTTCGCTCGTGGCGCTTTCGCCGCCTCGCGCTCGCGGACGGCGGAACAGCGAGACCACTGTGGTCGCCTCAGCGGAACGGTGAGCGTCGTAGAAAAGGCGCGCATGGCAGCGCCTATGACAGCGCGCATGGCAGCGCGCATGACGAAGGGCCCGGTGTGCGCACACCGGGCCCCTCGTTTCCGTGCTGGGTGAGTCAGGGGTTTGGACGCCCTGCCTCGGGGATCGTTAGATCCTTACGGCTTACTTGTAGAGCTCGCCGTTCGGGCCCACGATCTTG
>NZ_BSEV01000085.1 GCF_027922005.1 Streptosporangium carneum
CGCCAACCAGAACAAGGATCTGACATGACCCATTTCCAAGCATACACGACCATTGCGGCCATTCTGCTGGCTTCGTCCGCGGCACCGTCTTTCGCGCAGGAGCACAGCGGGCACGGTGAACACGGCGCGCATAATGAGGCGCCTCAGGTCACCATGGCGGAATGTCACGCGCTGCACGAGCAACATATGGGTGATGCCGAAACCCATGGCGCGGCCATGGCCGAAATGGATGAGGAAGCCCGCAACCGCATGCAGGCTTGTCACGCCATGATGCATGCTGACGACAGCATGGGCGCGCATGGGGAACAGCACATGCACGAAGCGCATGACCACGGCGCAGCGCATTCCGGTCATCACGGTACTGACGACGCGCCGCAAGCCGGCCGGTCCCACCACAACGGCTAGCACCAACCGGTGCATTCCAGACATATCGGGTTCCGGGCACTCCGGAACCCCTTTTCATGACCGGAGTATTGAAAGATGACCGCTTTGCTGCGCTGGACAATCCGTGTTCACAAATGGCTGGCGCTGGCTGTGGGAATACAGATCATTCTCTGGGTCACGGGCGGCGTGGTGATGAGCGTAATCCCGATAGAGCGGGTGCGCGGCGAGCATAATATCGCACCCGCTATCGACCGGCCGCTCGCCCTGGACGGGCTGATGCCGCTGGACGCCGCCATTCGCGCTGCGGACATCGGTGAAGACATCCGCTCGGTCACGCTGGAGACCTGGCTTGACCGGTCGGTCTTCAACCTTGTCCGGTTGGACGGCGGACGCGATCTCATAG
>NZ_BSEV01000086.1 GCF_027922005.1 Streptosporangium carneum
ATCATGGAGGAAATGAGGTTTATTTACGAGACTGGCGCGCTAAAACGGCGCCCGTACAACCTCATGGTCGTCGGCGATTCCGGTGCCGGAACAACCGCGTTGCTTGAAGAATTTGTGCGTCGCTATGCAAAAGTCGATCTCGCAGAAGGGATCGTGAGCCAGGTACGCACGATTGCGATCACCGAAATGCCGGTGAACCCATCTGAGGGAACTCTCCTATCGGCGATCTCGGAAGCCGGCGGCCTGGGGCCTATGGACAAACCCAATCTCGGACGGTTCGTCACTGGAGCGGACCGCAGCGGCCTAAGGCTCATCATCATCGACGAGTTTCACAATCTTGATGCCGCCACCCGCAATCACAAGCTCGCCTGTCTCAACCTTCTGAAATGGCTGGGCAACCAGACCGGGCTCTCGCTGATTATTGCGGGCACACAGAACATCTCGAGAATCATGTCCTACGACGAACAGTTCGAGAAAAGATTCCGAGCTCTTAAGCTGCCCAATTGGCGATCCGACAGACATCTTGAGCGTTTCGTCTACAGCTATCTCGCCTCGCTTCCGATCGAGACACCCAAATCGCTTCCGCGCCGGTTATTCGTCGCGCTTCTTAAGGGGCCCAGCCCACGAACGGTGGATATCGCCTTTACGCTGTCTCAGGCCGCCTACGAAGCACAGCGATCGGGCGATCCCGGACGATTGACCGAAATCGACGAGGAAATAATTGGGCGGAGCGGATATGTCTCCTGACATGGGCTATGCCAGCGCT
>NZ_BSEV01000087.1 GCF_027922005.1 Streptosporangium carneum
ATCTGCCCGGACAGGGTGTGGCCATCATAGGGGTTGCCGGGCAACGCCTGCATGCCGACGATGAACTGGCCGCCGGCGGTGCGGGCGTTTGTCACCGCGATCGAGGTCTTTACCCCGAACTCGTAGCGGGTCCGCGCCTTGCCCTTGGCGATGCATTCCACCTCGGGCGCGTGCAGGGCATAAAGCTTGTCCGTGCTGCCAGCCTTCTGGGTGAGGATCTTCGCCACCCGCTCGCGGACGACGGCAAAGGCGGCCTCGAGTTCCTCATTTCCGGCGATCTTGCGGCCGATGTCGCGGTCGAGCCGGCCCAGCCAGGTGCGAAGTTTGCGCACCCAACGCAATGCCTGCTCGTGACCGCGCCCGTGGATCAGCCGGGAGACATCGCGCCGAGCCTGGCGGCCCACCCGCAGGAATGACTGGCGCAGCTTGATACCGTGCTTGCGGGCAATCCGGTTCAGCCACTCGATGCCGCGTAGCAGCAGGTGGCTGTCGGTGGGATGGGCAATCGCCTTGGTCTGTACAGTCGTGTCCACCGTCACCCGCTCGCAGGCCTGCGGCGGCATTGCCCTTGTTTCCATCGCCACGCGCAGCGTCTCGGCGAGCAGAAGTTCCAGCTTGTCGGCCCCGATCCGGTTCCGCCAGCGCGTCATCGATGAGCGATCCAGTGGCAGCTTGTGGCGGAAGTACTGCTCGCCGCAAAAGAACTGGTGGTACGGGTTCTCGACCCAGCGGGCGCAGACGGCTTCGTCCGACAGGCCCTCCATGT
>NZ_BSEV01000088.1 GCF_027922005.1 Streptosporangium carneum
TATGACGGCAACAGGGCGGGGTGCGCAGGCGGGTGTTTTGATCAAGAACGCCGAGGCGCTCGAGCGTTTCGCCAAAGTCGATACTCTGATTGTGGACAAGACCGGTACGCTTACCGAGGGCAAGCCAAAGCTCGTGGCAGTCATCACCCGTGATGAACACACGGACGATGAGCTACTTCGACTGGCCGCTAGTCTGGAGCGAGGATCCGAACACCCGTTGGCAGAGGCTATTGTCGAGGGCGCGCTGGAAAAAGGACTGGAACTTGCCCAAACGCAAGACTTTGAAGCGATCACGGGCAAGGGCGTGATCGGTCGGGTTGATGGTCGGGCTGTGTCGCTTGGCAATGCTCGCTTGCTTGAAGAGCTGGGTCTCGCAGCAACCGATCTGGCGGAGACGGCGGATAATCGTCGCGAGCAAGGCGAAACCGTCATGTTCGTCGCGATCGACGGTGCGGTCGCCGGCTTGGTCTGCGTTGCGGACCCGGTCAAGGAGACGACGCCAGAAGCCCTGGAAGCGCTGCATGGTCTTGGCTTCAAGATTGTCATGGCGACAGGCGACAATGAAAAACCCGCTCGCGCAGTCGCCGCGCGGCTCGGCATTGACGAAATTCGCGCTGACGTCCTTCCCGAAGACAAGGCACGGATCATTCAGAATTTGCAGTCCGAAGGGCGACGTGTCGCGATGGCAGGAGATGGTGTAAACGACGCGCCCGCGCTGGCGCAGGCGGATGTTGGTAT
>NZ_BSEV01000089.1 GCF_027922005.1 Streptosporangium carneum
AGTGCTCACCTGTCGGCGGCCGCCAACCATCCCAGGAGCCTGCCCGATAGCCGACTCCTAGAACTCATTAGGAGCGCAGGGCTGAGCTGGAAAAACCCCCAGCGAGAGAAGAGCCTCCCCACCCGTGAGGCACCGGCTTCGGTGGGCCGCCCGTTGCCCACCCCCAATCCTTGGACGTGTCCACGACCCCTGGCCAGGTCGTGTTCATGCCGCCCGGGTCACTCCCCACTCTTGTCGGCCGTCTCCCCGCCCCACGAGACGGTTCCTCCCACCCGGGGGGCCCGCGCTTCGCTGGGACGGCCGCTGCCCGCCCGTCGCTTCGCCACCCGCCGGGACCTCCGCCCAGGCACTGCGACGGCGAGCAGTACGACGGACCTGGTTGGGGTGGACGGACCTGGTTGGGGTGGCGGGTAGTACGACGGACCTGGTCGGGGCGGCGAGCAGTGCGACGGGCCTGGTCGAGACGGCCAGTAGTACGACGGACCTGGTCGGGGCGGCGAGCAGTACGGCGGACCTGTTCGAGGCGGCCAGTAGTACGCGGGCCCGTCCGGGATTCTCATGGTCCGTGGGCGCGGGTCAGGCCGGTTGTGCTTCCCGCTGGTCCGACGTTGGGAAGACCCGGGAGCCCGGGCAGGGGGGTGGGCGGGCAGCGGCCGTCTCAGCGAAGCGCGGGCCCCACGGGTGGGGGGAAGCGCTTTGTGGGGAGGGAAACGGCTGATGGAGGGTCCGGCCGATA
>NZ_BSEV01000090.1 GCF_027922005.1 Streptosporangium carneum
AGCCTCCAGCATGAACATGCCGGTGAAGGGCTTGCCCTCCATCTCGGACACGGTGCTGCCCAACAAGGCGGCGATGCTCCGGGTCACATACGTGATCTTGCCCTGACGGTCGGTCTCCCAGAACCAGCCCTGCCCGGTCTGCTCGTACTCATGCAGCAATTGTTCGGCGCGGCGCTGCTCGCGCTCGCGCTCTGCGTGGCGATTCGATTGCGACGACGCGGTACGCGCCTGCCGGATCGCCATGAGCAGGCCGATCACCGTGCCTACCGTCAGCAGTGTGAACGAGGCCATCGAGCCAGCGTGGAGCGAGCCGCCACCCCATAGCCCGATCGTCGCAGCAATGATCGAAGTCAGTCGATTCTCCAGCAACGCCGTCGCCATCAGCACGACGATGACGAAGATGTTGACCGTCACCTCCCAGCCAAGGTGCGGGTGCAGGTTCGTCCAGCGCGCCGCTCCGAAGCCGAACAGCATCATCGGCAGCAGGATCGCGACGAACAGCAGCGGATAGCGCTGCCATCCATTGTGAACCACCCTGCGCTCCATGCGCGCATAGATCGAAGCAGGCAGGCACAGCGCCATGCCGAGGGCCATGCACAGGCCTGCCACCATGTCCGGCAATGTCCCGGATATAAGGCCCATCAGTAGCGCACTGACAAGCAGCGCCGGCCCCATCAGGACCCAGCGGCGACACGTGAAATAATGGAGGCAGTCTCCGGCAT
>NZ_BSEV01000091.1 GCF_027922005.1 Streptosporangium carneum
GTCAGCGCGGCTTCTTCGACATGGCTCTCAACGCGTAGCCGCGTACCGCACACCAGCGCGATCTCGATCGGGCTGGGCGATGTTGATGGAGCTTCGGGTGGTATGGGCGCTTCGGCGGCAGGCCCCGTGGTGACGGGAGCATGGTCCTCCGCCCTGATCTCGACGGGTAGGAAGACGGGCTCCCGCTCGGCGAGGGGCGGGTAGAGACCCGAATCCTTGCGCCAGTTGAACAACGCATTGGCGTTCATCTCATAACGCCGCGCAATCTCGGCGACAGAGACCTCCGGATCAAAACTCTCAGCCACGACCTGGCGCTTGAACTCATCGGTATAACGGCGGCGCTGCCGCGTCTTGGTACTCATGAATAAGTGTCCACTTCGCGATTAAGCGGACACTTAGCGCCCGCATCAGGCGCGAAAGTCTGGCGATGTCGTCGGCAGCGACAAGGGCGGGTTCACCGGACGGTTACAGAGGACGGCTTCCCAGCGAAGGAACAACTCGTCCATCTTGAGGCCGTGCAACACGCCGAGCTGCCATCAAGCTCGGCTTCACCTGACGAGTGACAAGATCTTGCATTCATCCGCTGCTATCGATCGAACAGACGTCGATCCCAGGGCACAGGAGTCTCTAGTCCCGGCTTGAGCTTCGTAAAATCCAGATGATCGGTATTGATGATGACGTTTTCTTCCATTCTCGCCACGACACTGGG
>NZ_BSEV01000092.1 GCF_027922005.1 Streptosporangium carneum
CCCGCAGCTTGACGAAATGCTCGTCCCAGCCGGCGTCATGGCCGCACAATTGTTCGAACACATCGACCGGTGCACCCTCGAACCCGTCATGCACCAGCTTGACCAGCGTGCCCGAGGCGACCTCGCTCAGCGTCCATTCGACCCGTGTCTCGTGTTCGCCCAGCCATTGATGGGTGAAGGTGTAGCCCAGCCGGGCCGGCGCCTCGGCCTCGACCACCTCGCCCCACATGCACCGCTCGGGTTCATCGAGGCTCTTGAGAAACATGTAGGGGCCGGGCCGGTCCAGCGACCGGTCGACGGGATGGAACCAGCGCGCCAGATTGTCCTGGCCGGTGAGGAAGTCCCAGACGCGCTCGCGCGGCGCCTTGAGGAACAGCGATTTCTCGATGCGTGGCTCAGCCATGCTCTTTCTCCACTTCTTGTTTCAGTTTGTTCAGCTTGTCGTCCCAGAAGGCGTCGAAGCGGGAGACCCAGTCGGCGACCTGCCGCAGGGGCGCGGCGTTGAGCCGGTTGAACCGCTCGCGTCCGCGCGCCTCGACGCTGATCAGCCCGCCATCGCTGAGCACTTTGAGATGCTTGGCAACTTCGCGGAGCATCATGACCAACCGGTCCGCCACATCCCCGACGGTCATCGCGCCTTCGGAAAGAAGCGCGAGAATTTCCCGCCGTGTCGGGTCGGCGATTGCCCTGAAGATATCCGGTCTGTCCA
>NZ_BSEV01000093.1 GCF_027922005.1 Streptosporangium carneum
TGCCCGATGGCCCCAGAGCGATGGCGTTCTCGCGGCGCTCGATCCATTCGCAGCGCGCCATCTCGAGCACCTGCATCTTGTTGAGTCGGGGGATGGCGGTGAAGTCGAAGCTGTCGAGGCTTTTGACCGCGGGGAAGCGTGCCGTCTTGATGCGCCGCTCCACCATGCGACGCTCCCTGTCGATCATCTCCATCTCGATGAGCCGGGCGAGGAAGCGGATATGGTCGAGGCCTTCGGCGGCGCATTGCCGGGCCAGTTTCTGATGCTCACGAAGGCAGGTGGGCAGCTTGAGCGCCTTAAGATGGTGGGCGAGCAGGATCTCGGGGGCCTGACTGCTCATGCGGCCTTCTGCCCATCGGAGAGCAAGCTCATGTAGGCTCTGGCAAAGGTCTTCTCGACTTTGGTGCGTGGGAGGAAGGGATAGACGTCCAGGTCCAGCCTGGGCGGCACGCGTTCGACCCGGCACAGGACGAGATGCTTGACGGCATCGAAGCCGACGGCGCCCAGGTCGATAGCCTGCTCCACCGCCACCTGGAGATCGGCGATATCGAAGCTCTCCAGCAAGCGCAGCACCTGCACATACTCGCGCTTGCCATGCTTGTGCATGCGCGCTTCCATCAGGCGTTGCAGTGTCGCGAACGCCTCGGGCAGTTCCCATCCCTGCAGCGGCGCCGCCTGGTCCAGCG
>NZ_BSEV01000094.1 GCF_027922005.1 Streptosporangium carneum
TAAGCACGCACATAGCACCCGTCACTGTGCGGCAGATCGAGCACGAAGAAGTGCGCCTTCTGCGTGACCCCGCCGATCTCCACCAGCGCTTCCCCAAAATCAGCCTGCGCATCGCCCGCCGGGTGAGCCAGCGGCACGAACATCTCCCGGCTACGCTGCTCGCGCTCCCGGACGTAATCCTTGATGATCGTATAGCCGCCGGTGAACCCATGCTCCTGGCGCAGGCGATCGAATACCCGCTTCGCCGTATGGCGCTGCTTGCGCGGAACGCCCCGGTCCCCGTCGAGCCAGCCATCGATGATCGCTACAAACCCGTCCAGCTTCGGACGGCAAGGCGCTGCCTGGCGCCGGTAACCGGGCGGCGATGAAAACGACAGCATCTTGCGAACCGTGTCGCGCGACACATTGAAACGCTTCGCCGCGCTCCGCTGGCTCAGCCCTTCCGCGCAAGCCAGACGTACCTTCAGATAGAGTTCCACGCTGAAAATCCCCAGTCCTCCCTGCCAAGCAGAAAGGCTTCAAGGTGGACGACTTTTACGCCGCCCGCAGCGGACCTATCCCGCCGCTACCGTGGCCGACTATTCCACCGCCGTTCTCACCCGCCAGTTTACGAACCCGCCGCTTCCAACAATCGCCTCTTCAACTCAGAGCTTTTAGCGGCATTT
>NZ_BSEV01000095.1 GCF_027922005.1 Streptosporangium carneum
CGACGATGAGAATGAGACCAGGGGCATCAGCCGCAAGACCCTGCTGAAGGCCGCCATCATAGGTGCCCCGATCCCGCTGCTGATGGGCAGCCAGATCCCCGCGCTGGCTCGTGACGCGCGGGAGGAGGGCAAGCTGCTCGACCCGACGCCGTTCTGCGGCAGCGGGGACCCGGCGACGATCGCGCAGACCGAGGGCCCGTACTTCAAGCCCGGCTCGCCGCTGCGGGACACGCTGACCGGGGCCGGCACCCTGCTGACCGTCAGCGGGTTCGTGTTCAACCGGTCCTGTCAGCCGGTCGCCAACGCGCTGCTGGACTTCTGGCAGGCCGACAACGGCGGCAACTACGACAACAGCGGTTACACCTTCCGCGGGCACCAGTTCACCAACGCCCAGGGCGCCTACAAGCTGACCACGATCGTGCCCGGCCTGTACCCGGGCCGTACCCGGCACATCCACGTGAAGGTGCAGGCTCCGGGCCGGTCGATCCTGACCACCCAGCTGTACTTCCCGGGTGAGCCGCGCAACAGCACCGACACGATCTACGACTCGCGTCTGCTGATGAACGTGCGCACCGTCGGCAACGCCAAGGAGGCCACGTTCGACTTCGTGGCCAACTTCACCGGCACGCCGTCGCCGAGCCCCACGATCACCCCGAC
>NZ_BSEV01000096.1 GCF_027922005.1 Streptosporangium carneum
GTTCATGCACACCTTGTCAGCCGCCAGCGCGATCATCGTGCCGCCCGACATGGCGATATAGGGTATGTGGGCAATGACCCGCGGCTCACGCTTGGGATTGTGGTGGCCTTTGGTCTTTTCCAGATGCTGGCGCAGGGCCTGCGCGATCATGTGGGCCGGCCGGGCATAACCGCCCAGCGTGTGCAGCACGACCACGATCTTCGCGCGGGCATTGGCCTGGCGGATTGCCGCGACCGCCTGCAGCGCCTCGTCGAACGCAATCTGTTGCTGGGCGCTGTCCCGGCCGACGAAGTCGTCGCCGAGATCATGGATCAGGTCGATCAGGACGGTGTTGCCGGTCTCGATCTTCTTGCGAAGCTTCTCGTATTCCCGGCGCGCATCCTCATAGTCGGCGAAGCGCTTGCGGCGCAGCTTGACGATCTGGCGTTCGTCGGAGCTCGCACGCTGCCGGGCCAGATGATGGGCATAGACATAGACGAGGCCGGCGAGCACGACGAGCGCGATCACCGCCCCGATCAGGACGGTATTGTCGATGCCTTCGGCCACGGCACCCCCCGGGACACGCACCCACCCGTGGATGCGAAACGTCCCGGAGATATTAACCAAACCCTAACGAGACCGACAAGCTGAACCGGCCCGTTTACGCCCGATCAGTCG
>NZ_BSEV01000097.1 GCF_027922005.1 Streptosporangium carneum
CGCTCGAAGGCGAAACCCGCCCGGACGGCAGCCAGGTCTTCCGGCTGGCCGTGTTCGACCGGCGCGCTCTGGCCGATGGCTATGCCCGTGCTTTCGAGGCACAGCACGACACTGTGCTGCGCTACCGGGTCATGCGCGGGATCGATCTCATGCAGGCGCTGCCCGCGAACATCCCTGTCGCTATCAATCCGGGCTCGCCCTACATGCTCGTCATCGCACCGGATGGCGCGTCCGCGGACGGCGCCACCGACTAGCGTCCCCTCTTCAGGGGAGGGTGCCGCACCGGCCTGGCGGCTAGGACACAGACTCATAATTTCTGAGCCATATCTGGATAGCGGCGAGTTTGACGAGGGCAAGGTAGTTATCGGCGTGTTTTTCGTAGCGCGTTGCGATGGCCCGGAAGTGTTTGATCTTGCTGAAGAAGCGTTCGACGAGATTGCGGTAGCGATAGAGGAAGGGGCTGAAGCTGGGCGGGTTCTTGCGACGTGAGACCGGTTTGATGCAACCCCATGCACCACGCGATTTTAGGCTGTCGCGCAGGGCGTCGCTGTCATAGGCCCGGTCGGGCAGCAGCGTCTGGCCTTCGCCGATCCCGCCGAGCATATCGGTGGCGCTGCGTCCGTCATGGGCCTGGCCGGGCGTGAGCTTGAGTGCG
>NZ_BSEV01000098.1 GCF_027922005.1 Streptosporangium carneum
TCGTGGTCGCCATCGAAACCACCCAGCGCATCCACGAGCTCACGCCCGCGCCCGAGGACGCGCGCTATCGCACGCAGTTCGACACCTCCGGCGGAGCCGAAGCCTTCCGGGCCTATATCGCGCAGGACGTCATCCCCTTCATCGAGGCGACCTATCGCGTCGGCGAGCGCCGGGCCGTGATCGGGGAGAGCCTGGCCGGCCTGTTCATCGTCGACACCCTGCTCGAACAGCCGGACCTGTTCGACGACTATATCTCGGTCTCGCCCAGCCTGTGGTGGGACGATCAGGCCGTTGCCGGACGGGCCGCCGAACGTCTGGCCGCCGCCGGCCATTCGGACACGCGCGTCTACCTGACGATGGGCGATGAGGGCGGCACGATGCAGGCCGGGCTCGATACGCTGCTTGCGGCCCTCGACGCCGTCGAAGGCGCGCCGGAATACCGCTATGTCGACCGCCGCGAAACCGAGACCCACTCGACCATCTATCACGGCGCCGCGCTCGATGCCCTGCGCTGGCTCTATCCTTACCCGCCCTACGATTATGGCGCTACGCCCTGGTATCTGATCGAGGGCGGTCAGCCGGACCAAGCGGCGAACGAGGGGAACGAGTAGTGGCCGGACGGCCCTGCTCCCTGCGCCCATGAACGAG
>NZ_BSEV01000099.1 GCF_027922005.1 Streptosporangium carneum
GGCCAGTCACTCACCCTGCGCCGGCATCCCGGATACGACCATTCCTATTATTTCATCGCCAGCTTCATGGAAGACCATCTGCGCCATCACGCGAAGGCTTTGAAAGCGTAGGGCCCACGCACGCCCCCAATCCTTCCCCTTGATGGGGACTGAGGCGCCAAAGGACATGCCGGGGGCATGTTCGACGCAACGAAGGACCGCGCCGCAGGCGTGGTGGATGGGGTGGGAGCGAGATGCCTTCCATTTCGCTCTTCGAAAGCGCCACCGGGTTTCACCCCTTCCGACCCGAAGCTCCGCTTCGGCCCACCTTCCCCATCAAGGGGAAGGATGGCAGCGTGTCTCCCGATACACGGCTTTGCATTGCATGGTATTCCCCCCCATCCCCAACCTCACAGAACGGTAAGTTTGTCGCCACCTTGGGGGCGACCTATGCTCCGCGGCGAAAACACGTATTGGGGAGGGGTATATGACCCGATTTATTGCAACACTGGCGGCATCGACCATTCTGGCAAGCGCGCCGGGCCTGGCTTTCCAGAATAGCGACGAGGCGGAATGGGATGTTGCCAATCCACCGCTGCCGACACGCTCGATTCCCATCGAGGACAGGTAGGGCAGCTGGATGTCGCTGGATGTCAGCCCGGACGGGCA
>NZ_BSEV01000100.1 GCF_027922005.1 Streptosporangium carneum
AACACCGTCATCCTGGCGAAGGCTGGGACCGCTGGCCGCGCAAAGCCCAACCCTCGGCAGGGCGTTTGAACGATAGTTGGCCGTAACAGGCCAGCGGTCCCAGCTTTCGCTGGGATGACGATGTCGTTCGTGCAGCGGGGTCACGCAAAAATACCCGCTGGCGAGTGCGGGCCATTACGCCGGGGAAATCAACGCATCCGAAGGTAACATCGGGTCGGCGTCGGGAGCGTCCAAGCTGGGACGCAGGGTTTTGTGTTCCGCAAGCTCGGGCGAACGGCCGGGTAGCAGCGGGCAGCCCGGCTCGACCTGTATTCCATGGGACTTGTCCCATGTGGCCATCGTTAGGGTTCGCAGCGTTATCGGCCGAAGGCTATCCGGGATGGCCGTCCCATGTCCTGCCGTGTGTCGCAGGAACGTATGGACGGCGTTTCCGGTAGCTCAGGGACAGTCCGGGTCTTCGAACGGACGCGTGGTTTGCGTAGCTACGGCTTGAAACCGCATCCCGGCCCACGACGCCGACCCGATACACCGAAAGTGGCTTGTACATCACCGCTGCGGATGCTGGGACATATAGCCTATTTGGTTATAAATGTCAAGATGTACGGCGCAGGAGGTGCAGCCTGGCCTTGCCGACATCACGCGTGAC
>NZ_BSEV01000101.1 GCF_027922005.1 Streptosporangium carneum
CGGCTTGCCGCAAAGCCGGAACAGGTCGGGTGGCCAGAACAGGTCATGCTGCGCCTCCGTTCTGCGGTGCCACTATTGCGGTTGGCCGCCGCCATCACCCAGCCCGGCCTCGGCCGTTCTGAGGCGGGCTTGCTGGGCCGCGGTCAGCTGGTTGAAGCGTTCGTCCGCGTCGCCGACGCGCGGGACGTTTTCACAGACATCGCCGCAGGAGAGTGTATGGCGATCCGTGCCGCGGAAATAAGCGACCTGACCCTCGACCGGATTGGTCACCACGATCTCGCGCGAGTAGATAATGCGGCCGACGCGATCCAGGGCGATGACATTGGTGCGGCCCTGCAGGCGTCCGGTCACGACCAGGGTGCGGCCGTCATGGACCAGGGCATCCGCGATCGAGGGATTGCCGATCACAATCGCAGACGCTTCACCGGGCAGACGTACGACCTGTGCATGCTCGACGGCGACGGAGATCTCGCTGGCAGCGGCCGGCATCGTGCAGGCGATGGCCAAGGTGAATGCGGCGGCGGTCCTGTAGAACATGATGGGCACTCCGTCCCGGTCAGCTGAACATGGCCACCAGTCTCGCGCGCGCGTCTGAATCTTTTCTAAACGGCGCTGCGCGTATTTGTTTTTGA
>NZ_BSEV01000102.1 GCF_027922005.1 Streptosporangium carneum
ACGGCACTTCGTCCAGGCAGGTCTCGTGTGAGAACTCGCAATAGTCGGGTGGGTCGCAGTCCGTCAGGATCTCGCCAACGCCTTCACAGATGTAGGCAGTCTCGCGCGCCCAACATTCTTCGAACACCTCCTGCCCACCGATCAGACGAGAGCCCGCCCCCTCGGTGCAAACCGTTTCCTGCGGCTCGCAGTCAAGGTCTTCATCACTGACATCCGGACAATCGGCTTCCTGCCATTCCCCTTCCCCAACTTCAGTCACCGTGTCGTCAGGTGGGCCGGCGCCGTCGACAAGGTCTTCGCACATATACTCGCGCTCTCGGCGCACGCAGCCAGCCGGCTGCGCTTGGCACTCAAAGTCCAGCCGGTTCCGGATGCAAGCGTTAGTGATCGGATCCCGCTCGAGGCACGCCGAAGCCACCTGCTGACAGGTATCAGGGATCTCGCACGTCGATACGTCGCGGTACTCGACACACTGAAACCGGCGCTCGCGCATCTGACAGCCATTTACGAACACATCGCGCTCTGGCTCGAACTGAGAAATCCAGGGATCCCGGACGGTCCCGCGCCAATCGAAATCGGTTACTGGGCGCCCATCTGCCCAGTTATCGACGCAGACCGGCTCCGGCTCCTCA
>NZ_BSEV01000103.1 GCF_027922005.1 Streptosporangium carneum
AGCACCGCCTCGATCGTCTCGAACCGTTCGAACACCTCGAAGACACCCGTACCGATCCGGCGCAGACGTTGCGGTTGCGCGCAGTCGAACCGGTAGGTCACCCGGATATCGTGATAGCCGGTATCGGCGATCTCGCCGCCCAGATAGGCGCAGCCGGCATCGCGATCGAGCCGCAGAACCACGCCTTCGGCCAAGAGGCTGGACCGGGCCTCGCTGACGAGGCGCGCCTCGTCCGCATCGCGCGGCTCGCGCTGGAAACCGAAGAGATTATAGCCCGGCGTCTCGAACTCGGCCTCGACCCGCCCATCGGCATCGATAGCGACGCCCAGATGGCCGACCCCGTGGACATGGGCCGCGTGTCCCTCATGCCCGTCATGATCCGCGTGATCAGGGTGCGCATCGTGATCGCTATGTGGGGTCTGTGTGGCACCTGTGTCGCCCGTATGTAGCCCTGACGAGGCCAATACGGCGCCGGCAAGCATCAGAATATCCGATCCAACTGCATATCTCCCTGCGAATTCGGCAGACCTGCCGTTGATCACATTTCGATACGTTATTATATAACACAAAGAGCGTTCAAGAGGGCCGCTCATGTCATTTTCGTTACCCGGGAGAAAACGCATGCGCC
>NZ_BSEV01000104.1 GCF_027922005.1 Streptosporangium carneum
AACCGATCACCACGGTCGATGTGCGCAACCGGATGCGTCTGATCATCTCGACCTCCCGCATGTCACAGATCGACGAGCAGACGCTGGCGCGGGTTCAGGACGAGGCCCTGCGCGGCCTGGTCGACGAGCACCTGCAGATGCAGGCGGCCCGGGAATATGAAATCGAGATCGAGGACGCGGAGATCAACAACGCCCTTCTCGACCTCGCCAGCCGCAACAATGCGACCATCGACGAGATCCTGGCGGATCTGGAAAGCTCGGGCATCGATGCCTCGACCCTGCGCAGCCAGATCGAGGCGGAAATCGCGTGGCAGATCCTGGTCAATGGCCGTTACGGCTCGCGTATCCGGATTTCCGAACAGCAGATCGAGCTGGCACTGGACCGTCTGGTCGCCAGCGCCTCCCAGCCGCAATTCTACATCTACGAGATGTTCTTGGAAGTACCCCGCCCCGGTCAGGAGCAGGCCACGCAGCAGCGCGTGATCGCAGTCATGAACCAGCTGCAGCAGGGCGCGTCCTTCCCGGAACTGGCGCGGCAGTTTTCCGATGCGAGCTCGGCCGCGGCCAGTGGCGAGATCGGCTGGGTTGCCCTGTCCGAACTGCAGCCGGAAGTCGCCGCGATCATGC
>NZ_BSEV01000105.1 GCF_027922005.1 Streptosporangium carneum
AGAGAAGGGCCTGTCCACCCGTGAGGCACCAGCTCCGGTGGGCCGTCTGTTGCCCACCCCATGATCGTTGTCCAGGGCACCCCCCTACCCCCTGAGCCAACCCCCTGGGCGTGACATCCCCACCGACTCCTGGGCGGAGCAATCTCGTCCAGTTCTTGGGCGGCCCCCTCACCAGGAAGTGGGACGGGCCGGGATCCGCGCCCAGGGATCGGGATGAGGTTCCCTGGACAAGGATGGGGGTGAGAATGCCGCACCCAAGAATCGTCGCGGAGATGCCCTGGACAACGATCAGGCGAAAACGCCGCACCCAAGAATCGCCACGAAGGCGCCCCGGACAACGATCAGGCGAAAACGCCGCACCCAGGAATCGCCACGAAGACACCCTGGACAACGATCGGGGCGAGAATGCCGCACCCAAGAATCGCCACGAAGGTGCCCTGGACAACGATCGGGGTGAGAATGCCACACCCAAGAATCGCCACGAAGGTGCCCTGGACAACGATCGGGGTGAGAATGCCACACCCAGGAGTCGTCTCGAAGGTGCCCTGGACAACGATCATGGGGTGGGCAACAGACGGCCCACCGGAGCTGGTGCCTCACGGGTGGACAGGCCCTTCTCA
>NZ_BSEV01000106.1 GCF_027922005.1 Streptosporangium carneum
AGCACCCTCGCCGCGCAGCGCCTTCACCACGTCCTGATGGGTGATGCGACCGCCACGGCCCGAACCCTCGATACCGGCGATATCGACGCCCTCTTCTTCCGCGAGGCGCAGGGCCTCGGGGCTGATCGGGCGGTTGGTGTCGATCTTGATGCGCTGCTTTTCAGGAGCCGGCGCAGCAGCGGCAGCCGGAGCGGACTCCTGGGTCTTGGTCTTCTCGGCGCCCCCCTTACCTGCACCTTGGGCGATGCCGCCCTCGGCCGGCTTGAAATCGGCCACGAAGGCATCGATCTCGGCGCCCGAGTGCGAACCCTCGTCGAACACCGCCAGCAGCGCGCCGACGGGTTCCTCGGCCGCCCCTCAGTCCACGATGATGCGGCGGACGGTGGCTTCGTATTCGGCCTCGACCTCGTTGGTGATCTTGGCGGTTTCGATCAGGCACAGCGTCTGGCCGCGCTTGAAGGTTTCACCCTCCTTCACCATCCATTCGGCGATCGTGCCTTCGGTCATTTCGATGCCCCACTTGGGCATCGTGAATGCGCGGATGCGACTCATGTCAGCGCTCCCCTCAACGGTATTCGAGCGTCTTGCGCACGGCAGCGGCGACCTTGGCCGGGCTCGG
>NZ_BSEV01000107.1 GCF_027922005.1 Streptosporangium carneum
TGATCCGCCCCGGTTTTCCCGGAGGCTATTTTGTTTGAGTCCTATGCGGCCATGCCGGCCGCTTCAAGTTCTGCGTAGTATCGTTCCTCCGCTTCGGCGGGCGGGATGTTGCCGATGGGTTCGAGCAGGCGCCGGTTGTTGAACCAGTCGACCCATTCCAGCGTGGCGTATTCGACGTCCTCGAAGGAGCGCCATGGCCCGCGCCGGTGGATCACCTCGGCCTTGTAGAGACCGTTGATGGTTTCCGCGAGCGCATTGTCGTAACTGTCCCCGACACTGCCCACGGACCGCTCGATCCCGGCCTCGGCCAGACGGTCGCTATATTTGATCGAGACATACTGGCTGCCGCGGTTGGAGTGATGGACGAGCCCGCTTTGCCCGACCGGCCGCCGCGCATGGATCGCCTGTTCGAGCGCGTCCAGCACGAAGCCGGCATGGGCCGTGCGGCTGACCCGCCAGCCGACAATGCGCCGGGCATAGGCGTCGATAACGAAGGCGACGTAGACGAAGCCCGCCCAGGTGGCGACATAGGTGAAGTCCGAGACCCAGAGCCGGTTCGGCGCCTGTGGCTGGATCTGGCGGTTTACCCGGTCGAGCGGACAGGGCGCGCAC
>NZ_BSEV01000108.1 GCF_027922005.1 Streptosporangium carneum
GCCCTTCACCCGGGCGACCCGGTGGGGGGCATGGGCGGCTTCGCGGGAGAGCGACCAGGTCTCGCCCCGGCGCTCGAAAGGCGCGCCCAGGGCGGCAAGTTCGCGGACTTCCTGTGCCGCACCTTCGGCCAGCGCGCGCGCTGCGTCCGCGTCGACCAGCCCGGCGCCGGCGGTGATCGTGTCGGCGGTGTGCAGGGCGGGGCTGTCATCATCTGCGAGGGCAGCCGCAACCCCGCCCTGGGCCCAGCCGGAGGCCGCGCCTTCACCCAGCGGCGCCCCGGTCAGCAGCACGACCGGCCGCGGCGCCAGCTTCAGCGCCGCCCACAGCCCGGCGATCCCGGCACCGCAGATGAGAACGGGACGGGTCATGGCCGCCCTCCTAGATCGAGACCAGGTCCACGGGCTTTTCCTGCCTGGCCGGGTCGAAGCTGGCGGGCTTGTCGGGCTTGGGCAGGTCGAGCATGGCCTGGACGGAGCGGCGGGCACCGTCGATCACATCGTCGGGCACGGTCACTTCATGCTGTTCCAGACGCAGGCAGTCATAGATGTTTTCCAGCGTGATCCGCTTCATGTGCGGGCACAGATTGCACGGCCGGATGAACTGCACCTC
>NZ_BSEV01000109.1 GCF_027922005.1 Streptosporangium carneum
GACCAGCCATGTCGGGCGTCATCAGTAGCTTTAGGGTGGTTAGTGAAGCATTCGAAAATTGGCGAAGGTCACGAGAGAGGAGCTTGGCCCTGTTGAACGAGGCTCACGTCCGCGCGATCAATACGAGGTCCTACTGAGAGGGCGCCGAGATGGACAAGGATCAAATGTCCGATAATTGGCATTATCGGACATTGCGTAAGGTCCCGAATATCCATAACTTAGGTCATAAACTCATAAACGGGATTCCGTTTTTGGCCGAAGCCTGATTCAACCTTCGCGAGGAGGATATGGATCATGGGCCGTCGCCGCTACGAGTTGACCGATTTCGAGTGGTGGATCATCGAACCCTTGCTGCCGAACAAGCCGCGCGGTGTGCCGCGTGTGGACGATCGCAAGGTGCTCAACGGGATTTACTGGCGCTTGCGCACCGGGTCGCCCTGGGCGGAAATCCCGGAGCGCTACGGTCCGGCGACGACCTGCTACAACCGGTTCGTCCGGTGGCGCAAGCTGGGCGTCTGGGATCGGATATTCGACGCGATCACAGCGGCTTACGACGGCGACATCCAGATGATCGACAGCTCGTCGATCCGCGTTCACCAGCACGGGGCG
>NZ_BSEV01000110.1 GCF_027922005.1 Streptosporangium carneum
GCCTCGGTGCACTGGAAGACGAACTTGCCGGAGGTGATGTCGACCTGGCCGCCGCCGAAATTCACGGCATAGATGCCGTCTTTCAGGCTTTCCAGCATTTCCTCGCGCTTGTGATTGCCGGCCAGCATGTAGGTGTTCGTCATGCGCGGCATGGGCGGATGGGCATAGGATTGCCGGCGGCCATTGCCGGTCGGCTTGTGGCCCATAAGGCGGGCATTCATGCGGTCCTGCATGTAGCCGGTCAGGATACCGTCCTCGATCAGCACGGTGCGCTCGGTCGGCGTGCCTTCATCGTCGATGGTCAGCGAGCCGCGCCGCTTCTCCATCGTACCGTCATCAATCACGGTGACGCCTTTAGCGGCGACCTGCTGGCTCATGCGTCCCGCAAATGCGGATGTGCCCTTGCGGTTGAAGTCGCCTTCCAGGCCATGGCCGACGGCCTCGTGCAGCAGCACGGCCGGCCAGCCTGGACCCAGAACCACGTCGAACACGCCGGCCGGCGCATCGACGGCGTCCAGATTGACCCGGGCGATACGCAGTGCCTCGTCCGCCAGCGGCTACCAGGCGCCCGGCGCAATCCAGCGGTCGAACTCGGCGCGACCGCCG
>NZ_BSEV01000111.1 GCF_027922005.1 Streptosporangium carneum
TCTTCGGCTGCGAGCAGGTGGAGGGGTGGACCTGTGACGCTCCAGGTGAAGCGAACCTGGAAGACCGGATTTGTGAAATCGGGGAGGCGCTCAGCTCGGAAGAAGAAACCTGCGTGCAGGATCGTCTTCACACTGTCGATTTGGATTTCCGCTACGACTGCGAAGAAGTGTTCAACGAAGACACCGGGTTGTGGGAATCGGATCCGGTTTGCACAGCACTTGACGCGGCAGAAGGCTGCAGCCGGGACGAAGAGTTCTGCGAATTGCCGCGAGAGCCGGTGTTCGTCGAAGAGCAATGCAGGACGGGTGTGTCGTTAGGATCGGAAAGCCGGTCCTGCAGGTTGCCGCTCGAGCATGCGATCGACGTCGATTATGTCTACGGCTGCCAGAGGACTTGGAACCCAGCAACGCAACGTTTCGAAGACAGCGCGGGGTGCTCGACGCTTCGTAGCCAGTGTGACTTTCTGGTCGAGAATTGCACCACGCCGGCGCCGTCTCGCTATGAAGACTATTCGTGCAGGTATGGTGAGAGGGCCGTCGTTGAAAACGAGACGCTGGAGCGTCGTCTCGCGATCACTGTCGACGTGGACTACATCTTCGCTGGTT
>NZ_BSEV01000112.1 GCF_027922005.1 Streptosporangium carneum
GGTGTGGTGGATCAATGAAGGCCTGATGGTCCCGTTCTTCCTGCTGGTCGGTCTGGAAATCAAGCGAGAGGTCTTGTCTGGACGCCTATCGTCATGGCGCCTGGTCACAGTGCCGGCCGTGGCTGCGCTCGCCGGAATGATTTTTCCAGCAGCTATCTATCTCGTCGTGGCAGGCGCAGACCCGGTGCAGCGAGCTGGATGGGCGATTCCCACAGCGACGGATATCGTTCTCGTTCTCGGTTTGTTAGCTTTCCTGGGCGACCGCGTATCGATAACCGTCAAGGTTTTTTTGACTGCGCTCGCTATGTTCGACGATATCGGCGCTGTTCTGATCATCGGCTTGTTTTACGGTCACGGGTTCTCATTTCCTCCTCTGGCTGTCGCGATAACAGCATTGATACTCGCCCATGTAGTGGCACGGTTCTGGCGCTTCAGCTGGACCGTGCTTGCCCTGCTTGGCGTAGTTCTTTGGGGAGCGATTCTGGAGGCGGGTATCGAAGGAGCGATAGCTGGGGTTCTGATCGGCATTCTCATTCCCTTTGAACGTGAGCGCCCAGACAACACACGCTCATTGAACCGGGTGCAGTCCGGGCTGAGGCCCT
>NZ_BSEV01000113.1 GCF_027922005.1 Streptosporangium carneum
GTTCCATTTGCGGCGATAGTCGTCCGGCGACATGTTATATTGCGAGCGCAGATAGCGCTTCAGCATTTTCAGCTTCTTGCCGTCTTCCAGACAGACGATGTAATCGTCGCTCACCGACTTCGATACGGCTACGGCCGGCTTCGTTTTCGGCTCCTGCTTCACCGTCGTTTCCGACACGTCCTTCATGGTCGCATGTACCGACTTGATCAGATCGGGAACATGCTCGGCCGGCATGGAATTGTGGGACAGATAGGAGGCGACGACGTCCGTCGTCATGCGCAGGAGTTCTTCCTTGTCGATTTCGGGGAAATTGTCATCTGCCATGATCAAACCTTCAAACGTTCGGGGGCGGCAGGGCCGGAATAGTGGCCCGATTCAAATTATCGATGGATGTTGGATATTATGTGGCAATGTGAAGTTCAAGCTCAAGCGGCAAATAACATTTGTGCCGGAGCAGTTGGTTGCAGCAGTTTCAAATAATCTCAAATTGAGACGATGGCGGAAAATCTGCGCTGCAGGGCGGAAAACCCGGCTTGTGTCGCACGGGAGCGGGCCTTATCACACGGGGCAGCCGAGTAAGGAGTCGTCATGCCGGACAATC
>NZ_BSEV01000114.1 GCF_027922005.1 Streptosporangium carneum
CGGACAGCTTCCTAGTGGAACACAGCCGCCGGCATCTTCGGGCGATCGCACACAAGATCGGCTGGCCGGTCTCGCTGACGGTTCGCATCGGCACGCATATGGTCGTGCGCGATTCGACCCACGCGGACACCTCGCTGACTTTCGAGCGGTATTATCCGGGCTTCCGCCTGCCGCTGATGGACTGCGCTTCGGGCCGGGTGTGCCTTGCGCATATGACGCCGGAACAGCTCGACCGCGTCATGGACTGGGTTTCGCTCGTCGGCTCGCCGTCGGAGCAGGACCTGACTGCCTACGTCTCGGTCAACACGCTCAACAAGATCCGCGAAGAAGGCTACGCGGCGATCGGTTGGGGCCAGCACAACCTGACGCCGGGCAAGACCTCGTCGGTGGCGGTGCCGATCTTCCGCGACGGCCAGTTCGAAGCGGCGCTGACGATGATCTACTTCGCCGCCGCCATGAAGCAGGGTGAGGCGGTGGAACGCCACCTTGCGGAACTCAAGGCGACGGCGGCAGCGATCACCGAAGAGATCAACTGCACCGAACTGCCGGACATGGAGTTTCCGGTTCTCAACTGATCGGAATCATCCGAAGGTCGCACGAA
>NZ_BSEV01000115.1 GCF_027922005.1 Streptosporangium carneum
CTTCTGGCTCTGGCCCGCAAGCGCAAGGTCGATCTGGCCCGCATCTCGATCCTGGAACTGGCCGAGCAGTATCTGCAATTCATGGAAGCGGCGCGCCGCCGCCGGCTCGACCTGGCAGCCGACTATCTGGTGATGGCGGCTTGGCTGGCCTTCCTGAAGTCGAAAATGCTGCTGCCCAAGCCGAAGAAGGATGAGGACGAGGCACCGGCCGAGGTGATGGCCGCGGCGCTGGCTTTCCGCCTGCGGCGCCTGGAAGCCATGCGCGCCGCCGGTGAGGCCCTGTTCGCCCAGCCGCTTTTGCACACGGATGTGCATCCCGGCGGCCAGCCCGATGGTGTGCGCTCAACCCGCTCGGTGATCTACGAAGCCGACCTGCACGACCTCCTGTCGGCCTATTCGCGCCGCCGGATCCGGCAGGCGCGCTCGTCTTACCGGCCGCCATCGCCGCGAGTCTACCAGCTCGATGCGGCCCGCCAGCGGCTGGACAAGCTGATGCCGGAAATCCGCGACTGGCGCGATCTGGATACCTTGTTGCCGGACATGGGGGAATTCTGCGCCATTCCACCGCCTCTGCGCTCCGTGCGGGCCAGTTCGATGCT
>NZ_BSEV01000116.1 GCF_027922005.1 Streptosporangium carneum
AGGTCTTCTCGCAGGACCGCAAGCCGACATATCCAGCATAGGCCGGCCATATCAGGCGACCCGATAGACGGTCCTGCCGTCGCGTACCCAGTCAACGCGCTCGCCGTTCCAGTGATATTCGAAATGGGCGGCCGGTGTCGGGACCTTGACCAGGTCAGGCGAGGAGGAGGCTGCGCATTCGCCGCCGGGATGTCGCACGCTGGGATAGACGATCCCTTGGCCGTCATTGGCGCGAAGCGTGTCGGCAGCTGCCTGGCTGGCAGTGTAGTCCGTGGGAAGCAGGAGTGGATCCCACGCCGGGTCTCCGGAGCGAATATCATGCAGCCGGGTGTCGATGGTAAATGTGAGCTCGCGGAACTGTTCGATGCTGGGCGGCTCATCCGTCCGGCGCATGAAGTTCTCAAAATGATGGATGGTCTCGGCCAGGGCCGTTTCGAAGGCCTGGGCGATATAGAGCACGCCGAAACCCTTCGGAGAAAACCGGGCCGCGCGGTCCGGAGACACATGGGTGAAGGGCGCCATGAGATAGCTGGTGCCGGGGCCGCCCACGCGGCGGTCTACCGGTACCAGGTCCAGAGCGCCGATGGCCTGGGCGATG
>NZ_BSEV01000117.1 GCF_027922005.1 Streptosporangium carneum
TCGGCGGCACGCTGATCCTCCTCTACGACATGCGCTGGGTCGACCCGGCCGTCACCATCGGCATTGCGGCCTATCTCCTCTACCTGGCCTTCACCGAGATCGGCACCCCGATCCGTACGCTGATGCTCGGCAGCCCGCCCGATATCGACGGCGCCGCCGTCATCGAGGCAATGCGCAACCGGGACGGCGTACAGGACGTTCACCACGTGCATCTCTGGCAGATGCAGGAACATGAAGCAGCGCTCGACTGTCACGTCGTCCTGACCGGCGCGGGCTGGGCGCGCCTCGAAGATATCAAGGCAGATCTCAAGGACGCGCTGCAAAGCCGCTTCGGTATCGCGCATTCGACCCTGGAGTTCGAACACGCCGATCGTGCCCACGAAAATGCCGGCCTTTACGGTCATCCCGAGCCGGCGGACAAGGAGGACACCGATGTTCACTGAAACACTGACCGATCGTGACGACGTCATCGGCATCGTCTGCGAGGGGAAACTCTCGCAGGCCGACTTGAAGCGCATGCACGCATTGCTGAACGAGCGGTTGGAAACGGCCAACGGCAGCCCGGGCCTGCTGGTGGATCTCACCGGCTTCGAGGG
>NZ_BSEV01000118.1 GCF_027922005.1 Streptosporangium carneum
CAGGCTCATCATGATGGTCGCGCGCGGTACTCGTGGCCGTCGGCGATTCGGTGGATTGCGCTTCGGTTTCAGGCTCGTGTTCTTGAGGTGGGTGAGCCAGCCCCTCGGCACTGCCCAGGCCCATAATGACCAATACGGTCAATAACATAAAAGCGTTTCGAACTAGCACGCGACGAACTCCCGGCAAGATTTATGTGGAGGTTTTACGCGTCAAACCGCCGCACCCCTCAGAATAATGTATGGATTGGCCCGCGAAGGCCCAAGGTTCCGCTCACCGATGTCGCACAACGCTGGCGGTTCGTAGTCGGCTCCACAAGCCCGCTGAAGACACCGGTAATCTGCTGGCAATAACCCGGCAGGCGGCCGGCACAATCTCGAGAAGTCGGCTTTCGTTCGCTTGCTGCCCGTCCAGTCGATGTTCACCCTTGGCAGGTCCGCATCACTGCTCGCGCAATGCGCCCCGATGCGCGCAAACAAATTCACCGCGTGTTGATAGGTGAGATCTGCAAGCTCACTGCGCCGAGCCTCCTCCGGGATATCGAATCGATCAACATGAACGATCGGCCCCTCATCGACGCGGGTCGTCATCTCATGC
>NZ_BSEV01000119.1 GCF_027922005.1 Streptosporangium carneum
GTCGCCGCAAAAGGAACGGGCGGGACGGCGAACCGGCCCGCCCGCTCGCCATCAGGCCGCTTCCGCAGCGCTGACGACGGGGAAGTCGATATCCGTCTGGGCGACGATGTTGATCAGGTTGGTGAAGACGTTCTCGGCCGCGACGGCGACGATCTCGACGATCTGGCCATCCGAATAGCCGGCCTCGCGCAGCCCGGCGATATCGATATCGGAGACCTGGCCGCGCTCCCTTACCACTTTCGCGGCGAAACGGACCGCGACATCGGCCTTCGCGTCACCGGACTGGCCGCGGCGATTGCGGTCGATCTCTTCCGGCGTGAGCTTGGCCAGATTCAGGCCGAGATAGGTGTGGGCCGACAGGCAATAGTCACATCCATTGATCTGGGCCACGGCCAGGGCGATGCGTTCGCGCGTCTTCACATCGAGCGTCTTCGCCAGCGCGCCGTTATTGCCGGCAAAACCTTCCAGCGCCGCCGGGCTGGTCGCGACCAGGCGGAACATGTTCGGCACGGTGCCGAGCTGTTTGTGGACGGCATTGAGGATCGGCCTGGATGCTTCCGGTGCGGAATCGAGATCGGGGATCGGCAGACGGGAC
>NZ_BSEV01000120.1 GCF_027922005.1 Streptosporangium carneum
TGTCACCGATCATGAGAGCGAGCCGGGCTGGTGGGCCGCCCAGGCCGGACCGGCCCGCGCCATCGACACCGGCCGCCGCCGCATCCTCTCCTTCGACTTCATCGGCGAGGAACTGTCCCCCTTCCCCACCACCCAGGACCAGGCCCGCGCCATCCTCGCCCTGGCCGACGCGGCCGGGATCGAGCGGTTCGACATTATCGGCTCCTCCTATGGCGGCATGATCGGCCTCGCCCTGGCCGCACTGGCACCGGCACGGGTCGGGAAGCTGCTGGTGATTTCCGGCGCCCATCGTCCCTGCGCCATGGCGCAGGCCTGGCGCTCGATCCAGCGCGAGACCGTGGAACTCGCCCTGCGCCTGGGCGACGGCGCCGCCGGGCTCGACCTTGCCCGCCGTCTCGCCATGACCACCTATCGCACGCCGGACGAGCTGGAAGAGCGTTTCTACGCGCCCGATCCGGACAGCCGCGATGCGGGCGGTATTGCCGGCTATCTGGAAGCCCGCGGCCGCGACTATGCGCAGACCGTGTCGCCGCAGCGCTTCCTCGCCCTGTCCTATTCCATGGACGCCCATGATGTGGATCCGGCCGGTA
>NZ_BSEV01000121.1 GCF_027922005.1 Streptosporangium carneum
ATTCCGCGCGGCAGGCGGAGATCGCGGTGCGGCTGACACAGGCGGGCAACCGGATAGCGCTTTACCGCGTATTGGGTGGCGATCAGTCGACGCCGACGGTGGCGGGGCCGGCAACTCAGCCGTAAAGCGGGACGATCTGCGGCAGTTCGACGGTAGTGCGAATGCCCGGCGCGGCCGCACAGACCGCTGGAATGGCATTGATAGGTCGATGCGCGGTCAAGCCGGGCGTGTAGGCGGCGTAGTCTTCCTCCGCGACCGGGAAAGTAATGTCCACCTTGACAGGCGTGTCGCCCTCGGTGCTGATCCGCCATCCGGACTCGCGCAAGTCCCATTCGTGCTCGATGTCGGTGGTGACGTACCAGTTAGCGCGGAAGCGCAGGATCGGACGACCCTGATGCTTGCAGGTGATGGTTGTACGCATCGCGCCGACGGTGCCGGCGGGCACTTTGCCGGCCGCTATATCGAGGTCACCGCGCGTCGCGGAAAGTTCGCCGACCGCTTCTATATCATCGCAAGGTAGCCCCATGGCCTCGGCGACCTGCGAAAGCGAGCTGCCGAAATCCCCCTTGAGATGCTCGGCC
>NZ_BSEV01000122.1 GCF_027922005.1 Streptosporangium carneum
GCCCCATGAGGTGAGATCGACGCCGGTGAGGATCACTTCCTGCACGCCTGCGTCGAGGTGGCGGACCACGTCGTCCAGCACTTGCGCCACGGTGCGCGAGCGGCTCGGGCCTCGGCCTTGCGGGATGATGCAGAAGGTACAGGCGTGGTCGCAGCCGTTCTGGACCTGCACGAAGGCGCGGGTGTGGGCGCGGGTGTCTGGCGCGCGGGTGGCCAGCGGCACGTTCCAGGCGCGCGGGTCGAGCTTGGCGGTGTTGGCGATGAGGCCGTCCACCTCGGGCATCGCCGCTAGCGCCTCGCGCTCGACTTCGGCCGCGCAGCCGGTGACGAGGAGGCGCGCGTCGGGACGGGCCTTGCGGGCGCGACGGATGGCCTGGCGGGTCTGGCGCACGGCTTCCGCCGTGACCGCGCAGGAGTTGATGACGACGAGGTCGTCCGCCTCACCCAGCATCCCGCGCAGGGACTCGCTTTCGGCGAGGTTCAGGCGGCAGCCGAGCGAATGGACCTCGACGGTCAAATGGCGATCCTGATGTGCGCTCCGAAATCGGCGGCGTCGAAGGAGCCGCGGAAGGCTTCGGTC
>NZ_BSEV01000123.1 GCF_027922005.1 Streptosporangium carneum
GGCGTGCCGCCGCTGTCCGGGCGGTGCTCGAAGTGCCACCACTCGTTGTCGTAGATGCGGTAGAGGTCGTAGCGGGCGCCGTGTTCCTCGAGCCAGCGCGCGCCTTCGCGGGGGCGCACGTCCAGCGCGACGCCCTTGACGTGGCTGGATTCGGCCGGCGGGAGCACGAGCATTCGCGCCAGGGCCGGGGAGCCGGAGCGGCGCACCTCCTCGTCGAACATCCGTTGCTGGACCTGGGGATCGCGGTATCCCGAGGTGAGGCCGACGAGCTGGCCGTGACGCCAGAGCGCCTCGGTGCGCGCCGCGGTGAACGCCGCCAGGGCGCCGCCGCTGAGCCCGGTGAGGTCCTCGGCGGGAAATCGCATCCGTAACGCCCAGCGGCAGGCCAGTTCGCGGGCGCGGCCGGGATGGCGGGCGAGCGCCGCGGGCAGCAGGAGCACGGCGAGCACCAGCGTGGCCGCGGCGTACAGCCGGTCGCGGGGCCGAGTCGGGAGCGTGTGTGGTTCGTTCATGGCGACTACGATTGGCGCCGAATGTGCGTGCTTTATCCCCCGTATGTCACCGTTTCTCGACGGCGG
>NZ_BSEV01000124.1 GCF_027922005.1 Streptosporangium carneum
TCTGGGTTTCGCTGTCGCGCGTGTCCGCATCGCCGAAAACATGGGGATGCCGGCGGATCATCTTGTCATTGATGGCCCGGCAGACATCGGCAAAGTCGAACAGGCCGGCTTCCTTCGCCATCTGGGCGTGGAACACGACCTGCAGGAGAAGATCGCCCAGCTCGTCCTTCAGCTCGCCATGAGCCTCGCGCTCGATCGCGTCGGCAACCTCATACGCTTCCTCGATCGTGTAGGGCGCAATCGAGCGGAAATCCTGCTCCAGATCCCAGGGGCATCCGCCATCCGGATCGCGCAGTTTCGACATGATGGCGAGGAGGCGATCGATAGGGGCGAGATCGGGCGATGGCGCGGTCATGTCGGCTCCGTGGCGGCGGTCGCGGGATTCGCGCGCCATGCTAGCCCGGAACGGCCGCATGACGCGATGCAGGATACTTCAAGCACCAACGCAGAATGCACCTGCCATACCACGCGAACCAGAAACCCGAATGAGGTGCTGGTTTGATAATCAGGCATTGTGTGTTGAAATCAAATCAGAATTTTGGATTGGATTTGACGAGGGGCCGGAGTAACAGCGCC
>NZ_BSEV01000125.1 GCF_027922005.1 Streptosporangium carneum
GCTGGGCAATTTCGCCCTCCAGGTTATCCAGCGGTGAGAAGAGCTGTTCACCGGCCGACCGGCGGTCGGCCTTGGTGAAGGCGCCGAGCGTTTCGAGGCGTTGGGAAATTGTTGACACGAACCGCTTCTGGCCAGCCAGGTCGGTACACAGGACCCGGAAGCGCGGCGCGCTGGCTTGATGGGTCCTGTGGGACCGTCCAAGGCCTTGGACGGCTTTGTCGGCCCGCCATCCGGCTTCAGCGAGATAGTGGACACGCCGTCTCTGGTTCTTGTGGTCGAGACTGGCGTGATAGGATCGGCCGGTTCCGCCGGCCGTGGAGAAAACGAGTGTGTCGGTCGCTCCGGACATGAAGCGGGAGGCTTCGAACATATTGGCGTTCGAACCGCGTACATCGATGTGTCGCCGGCCGTTCTCGTAGAGAAGGCGGCGGGTGCGGCCGGTACATTCAGACAGGCGATCGGGTCCGAAATGCGCCATAAGCTGATCGAGCACACCAAGGCATTCGGGCATGAGATGCAGCCGTTCAAGCAAGGCCGCTTTGGCGGCCGCGGCTTGAGGGCATTGCACAGT
>NZ_BSEV01000126.1 GCF_027922005.1 Streptosporangium carneum
TGATTTCAGCCTGACACCCTAACCCAACACCTCGCCATTCGCTCCCTGGCGGTCACTGGCGCACGCCGTGCGGTCGTCCGCTGGTCACCATGCCGAACCACGCCTCGCGCCCCTGTGAGCGTCTGGCGAGGATTGGCGGTGTATAAGGATGATATATCGTTTTTCGATATGAAGGCTGCGCAGCACCGACGCGTGAATACGCAGCCGCTTTGACGCGCTCGAACCCATACGCTGCGCGCACATCATGGCGTTCCATCACCCCGCCGACTCCGCTACATGTGGCGACAGATACACCACGGGGGAGAAACCGGACCATGGTGACCGGTGAGATCAAGAACCAGATCGATAACATCTGGAATGCGTTCTGGTCGGGCGGGGTGTCGAACCCGCTCTCGGTGATCGAGCAGATCACCTACCTGCTCTTCATCAAGCGGCTCGACGAGCTTCACGAGAAGGAGGAGCGCAAGTCGAACCGGCTCAAGAAGCCCATGGAGCGGCGCTATTTCCCCGAGGGTGAGGACGAGCTGGGCCTGCCCTATGAGGACATGCGCTGGTCCCGGTTCAAGGGC
>NZ_BSEV01000127.1 GCF_027922005.1 Streptosporangium carneum
CGTTCCACACCGAGTGCCATTCCGGTCTCGGTCTTCTCGCGCGGCGTCAGGCCCAGACGACGGCGGGCGTCAATGGCCGTGACGATGCGGCCGCGCAGGTTCAGAAGCCCCGCGACCTCGTCGGGAGCCAGCGGAACATGCGTTACCGATTGCGGCGCGAACACTTCACGGATCGCATCGACCGGCGCGCCGAACAGCTGATCGCCGATACGGACGGACACGTACTCGTTCATCGCTTCGGCGCCGAGGCCGGAATTGTCGCTATGCTGCGAGCTCATGCCACTTTCTCCTCTTGGGAAACCTCGTCGAGCGCGGCAATCAGGGCACCGCGGTCGGAGCGCGGCAGGACGACCGTGAGGCCGTCGGCCGGAGTATCTTCAGGCCAGTCCGTCACAGCGAGGGCCGGCAGATTGGTCCACATGCCTTCATTGCGGATGCGGTCGAGAGCCGCCGGATCGCCGACGAGCGCATCGAAATGCTCGCCCGCTTCGGCAATCGACTTGACCTCGTGCATGCCGCCGGCCGGCGTCACGTCATAGCCGGCAGCGGCCAGCAGCGGCGCGATCAT
>NZ_BSEV01000128.1 GCF_027922005.1 Streptosporangium carneum
GCCATGGCACTGGAGGAGAACCGCCAGGAAGTGCGGCGCCCGACCTTCTATCACTTCTCGCTGAGCGATGAGGGCGTGCCCGGCCTGGAGCGCCGGATCGACGGGGCGACCGCGCAGCTGATGGACGGTTTCTGGGAAGTGACCGATGCCATCGAGCGCATTCCCAATGAAAGCGCGCTGGAACTGGGCATGATCACCCTGCCGACCCAGATCAACCGGCAGGCCCTGTTCGAACGCGCGCGCTCGCCGCAGGGCGTGTCCTTCTGGGATCTGCCGGGCCTGATCGCCACCGCCCGCGATGCCGGTCTGGCGACCGCACGCTACGAGCTGCGCTGGCACGGCCTGCTGGCCCTGCCCCTGACGCTGCTGGCGGCAACGCTGATCGCCGCCGCCGCGACCCTGCGCCTGCACCGGCTGGGCGGAGCGGCCGCCTTTGCGCTGGTCGGCGGGCTGGCCGGTTTCGTGATGTTCTTCTTCCAGGAAGTCCCCAGCTCCTCCGGGTCGACGGGCGCCCTGCCACCGCTGACGGCCGCCTGGGCCGCACCGGCGATCACCGCGCTGATGGCGC
>NZ_BSEV01000129.1 GCF_027922005.1 Streptosporangium carneum
CTGGAAGAAAAAGAGCTTCTGGCCGCCAGCGCCTTCCCGCAGCGCCTCTCTCGCGGCCTCCATTTCTTCTGGTGGGTAGTATGCGTCTGCCTGATCTTGCGCCGATGCTGCTGTCGCTGCCGCGATCATGAGACCACCAGCGATCGCCACTGAGAAGAGATTTCTCATTGATGGTCTCCGTGTTGGCGATGCGCGCCATGCTGTTCGTGTCGTCCGCCCGCCTCTCGGGACCCGTCAGGTTGATTGTGGTCTTGATGACGATGCATCTGATGATGCGCCTCACCGGGCATGACCGACACGACTTGGAACATTCCGGCGTGCATGTGGTAGAGAAGGTGACAATGAAAGGCCCAATCACCCACATCTTCCGGTGTGACGTCCACTGAAAGCTTTTCGCCGGGCTTTACCGTGATTGTGTGCTTGCGGGGTTTGTGGTCGCTTTCGCCATTCACGACATCAAAGAACATGCCGTGCAGGTGAATGGGGTGAGGCATCATCGTGTCGTTGACCATAGTCAGCCGCACGCGCTCCCCCTGGCGGAACTGGATCGGATCAACGACCTCGCTC
>NZ_BSEV01000130.1 GCF_027922005.1 Streptosporangium carneum
GCCGGCGACGATGTATTCCTCGTCCGTCAGATTGCGGCCATGAAGATCACCGATGGCGCCGACAAGCGGCTGAAAGTCATGCAGTCGCTCGACAGTCTGGGCGCGGGCTTCACCCTGGCCTCGCACGATCTCGATCTGCGCGGCGGCGGCAATCTCCTCGGCGAGGAACAGTCGGGCCATATCAAGGATGTCGGCGTCGAGCTCTACCAGTCCATGCTGGAAGAGGCGGTCGCCTCGCTGCGCGGCGGCGGCGATGCCGAGGATGAGGGCGAATGGTCGCCGCAGATCAATGCCGGCGCTGCCGTCCTGATCCCGGACCATTACGTCCCCGATCTGGATGTCCGCCTGCAGCTCTATCGCCGCCTGTCCTCGCTGGACACCAAGACCGAGCGCGAAGCCTTTGCGGCCGAGCTGATCGACCGTTTCGGCCCGCTGCCGGGCGAGGTCGAGACGCTGATGCGTGTCGTCGCCGTGAAATCGCTGTGCAAGCATGCCGGCGTCGAGAAGGTGGATGCCGGTCCGAAGGGCGCGGTGATCCATTTCCGCGGCGACAAGTTCGTCGATCCT
>NZ_BSEV01000131.1 GCF_027922005.1 Streptosporangium carneum
TCGCCTCGAACACGCGCCGGATCTCCACCTTCAGGGCCTCGTCCATCTTCGCCCGCGCCGGAAGCCGGTCCGGATCGCGCCGCCGGGCGGCATGCTCGCGATAGGTCGACGGGGAGATCGTCAAGACCCGGCAGATCGGCTCGACCCCATGCGCCTCGCGATGCTCATCGATGAAATCGGTCATGGCTTGTACCGGCGGTCGAGCTCCGCCTGGGCAAAATAAGCTGAGGCCTTGCGCAGAATCTCGTTGGCCTGGCGCAGTTCGCGGTTCTCGCGCTCCAGGGCCCGGATGCGCTCGCGATCCTCGCTCGTCAACCCCGGCCGCGTCCCGCCGTCACGTTCAGCCTGGCGAACCCAGCGCCGCAGCGCCTCGGTCGAACAGCCGATCTTCCCCGCGACCGAACAGATCGCCTCCCACTCGGAGGCATGATCGCCCCGATGATCCAAAACCAGCCGGACAGCCCGCTCGCGAACCTCCGCTGGATATCGTGTCGTTTGTCGTTCCATAATAGCTCCGACTTTTCACAAGTCGGAGCCTCCGGAAAACCCGGGGCGGTTCAGGA
>NZ_BSEV01000132.1 GCF_027922005.1 Streptosporangium carneum
TGGACGCATCGCGCCTTTCCCGTAATGGTCGAGATTGGCATCACCTCCTGGAACTGTGCGGCCTGGTGGAAGCGCGCGTGATCGATCTCGATGGCGTGTATGATCCTTGTCGACCGAATGATCGCTTGTTGTTGGGCATGAAGGGCAGCATCAGCGAGTTTGAGCTCGGCATTTTGCGAACGCGCATGCTCGACGCGGCGCGCGCCAAAGCACGACGGGGGGAACTGCGCCTCAGTGTTCCGATCGGCTATATCTGGCACCGTGATTATGGTCTGGGGCTTGATCCTGATCTCCGGGTGCAGGAGGCGATCCGCCTTATCTTTTCCCGCTTCCGCGAGCTTGGTAGCGCCCGCCAGGTGCTGATTTCGCTCACCGCGGACAATTTCCATTTCCCCCGTCCTTCTGACGGGCGCAAAAGAGTGTCCTTCGATTGGGTGCCGCTCCGCTATCGGAGCGTCATTTCGCTCCTGAAGAACCCGATCTACGCTGGGGCATACGCCTATGGCAAAAGTGAGAAACGGACAGAGATTGTCGATGGCAGGGCTCGCAAAAGCTACGGCCA
>NZ_BSEV01000133.1 GCF_027922005.1 Streptosporangium carneum
TCGGGGTCGACGGGGCGGCCGAAGGGGGTGGTGGTCGAGCATCGGTCGCTGGGTGCGTATGTGGTGCGGGCGCGGGAGGCGTATCCGAGTGCGTCGGGGACGGTGCTGGTGCATTCGCCGGTGTCGTTCGATCTGACGGTGACGGGGTTGTTCACTCCGTTGGTCAGTGGCGGGTGTGTGCGTCTGGAGGAGTTGGGTGAGGCGGCGGCGGTGGGGCCGCGGCCGTCGTTCATGAAGGTGACGCCGTCGCATCTGGCGTTGCTGGAGACGTTGCCGGATGAGGTGTCTCCGTCGGTGGCGTTGGTGGTCGGCGGGGAGGCGTTGTCGGGTGCGGTGCTGGAGCGGTGGCGGGCGCGTCATCCGGATGTGACGGTGTTCAACGCCTATGGTCCGACCGAGGCGACGGTGAACTGTGCGGAGTTTCGGGTGGATCCCGGGGTCGCGGTGGGGTCGGGGGCGGTGCCGATCGGGCGGCCGTTCTGGAACACGCGGGCGTATGTGCTCGATGACGGGTTGCGGCCGGTGCCGGCGGGTGTGGCGGGTGAGTTGTACATCGCCGGG
>NZ_BSEV01000134.1 GCF_027922005.1 Streptosporangium carneum
TAACCCCTTAACATTCCATATAACGTTCTAAGGTCCGCCACGCGAAAGGAAGAGTGAGGAATGGCGATCTGGATTTAAAGGAGGAAAAGCCATGAGTGAGCCCAAAACTGCTATTCAGCATGATGCCGATATCTCGCAGCGGTTCGAGGGCCCAGCATTGCTGGCCAGGCTCTTGGCTCGGCACCTCGGGGACACAGCTTTCAGTCAGGCATGCAAGCTGATCAAGGCCTATAGCGATGTGGGCGGGGTCATCCAGGCGGCAAGCACCCAGCCGGCCGCAACACTCGATCTGCCAGCGGCGGCTGTCGAGGATCTACGGCTGGTCCAGGACCTCTCTATGGAGCTCTGTCGATCCAAGGTTTTCAACCGCGACGTAATCGGCAGCTGGAGCGCCCTTATGGCCTATGTTCAGGGCCGGTTTCAGCACAGAGCTACCGAATGCCTCTACATACTCATGTTAGACAGAAAGAATCGGTTGATCGCGGACAAACTGATGTCGGAAGGCTCGATAGATCACGCGCCGGTCTATCCTCGAGAGATTGCCCGGCAGTGTCTTCTC
>NZ_BSEV01000135.1 GCF_027922005.1 Streptosporangium carneum
CGGCGACCGCACTGCAGACGGTCGACGGCGCCGATGTCGTCTTTGTTCGCACCGATCACGGTTTCGAAGTTCGTCCGGTCCGCATCGGACGGCGCTCCGACCGTTTCGCGGAAATCCTCGCAGGGGTCGAGCCTGGCGAACGTATCGCAACCGCCGGCGCCTTCGCACTGAAATCGGAACTGCAAAAAGGGGAGTTCGACGATGGACACGCCCACTGACAACACCGCCCCGGAAACCCAGGGGGCGGCCACGCGGCTCCTCCGTCGCATCGCCGGCGGACGTCTTCTGGCGTTGCTCGGCTTCATCGCGGTTATCGTCGCGGGCGGCGTCACCTTCCGGACCATGCCGGTTGACGCTTTCCCCGACGTCACGCCCGCCCTGGTGCAGGTCTTCACTGAGACCGAAGGCCTCGCCCCCGAAGAGGTCGAGCGCTATGTCACCTTCCCGGTGGAAACGGCGATGAACGGGCTTCCCCGGTTGACGGAAGTCCGCTCCACCTCGAATTTCGGCCTGTCGGTCGTGAATATCTATTTCGAGGACGGGACCGATATCTACTGG
>NZ_BSEV01000136.1 GCF_027922005.1 Streptosporangium carneum
TGCCCTACGGTGAGGCAACGTCCCTGGGCAGCTTGTCAACGGACGGCTTACGGGGAAGAGGGACCGCGATGGCGCACCACACCGACCCAGCCGATCCGGCCGAGCGCCCCCGGCGGGCCCGGCGGCGTGACGAGCTGGCCTTCACCGTCGACTTCGGTGAGCCCGGCGCCTGGGTGGTGGTCCATGTGCGCGGCGCGCTGGGCTTCACCACCGCTCCGATCCTGGGCGTCATGGCCGAGCTGCACGCCGAGCGCCCTGCCCCCGGCGTTGAACCCGATCGGGCCGATCCGCCCCGGACCTCACCTGGCAGGGCAAGGCGGGGCGGGGGTTCCACATCGACGGATTCACCATCCACCGGCGGGCACGGCAGGCCATCCGCCCGCAAGGCCACCACGGCGTCCGCCGGTGGTCCGGCCGGCGAGGAACGCGACCAGGCCGTGCGGAGCCAATGGCCGTGGACGGCGGTGCGGCAAGGTTCTCCCGATGGCAAGGCTCCGACGTAGGAAGGGCCACAGCAGCCGATCGCCCCGGACCGTGTACGACGTGCACCGAAGTC
>NZ_BSEV01000137.1 GCF_027922005.1 Streptosporangium carneum
GCCGGGTTGAAGTCGGTCGTCTCGACCTCGAAGCGGCCGGACTCGATATTGGCCAGATCGAGAATATCGTTGAGGATGCCCAGCAGCGCCTGGCCCGAGGCCTCGATCAGGCTGACCATCTCGCGCTGTGACGGCTCCAGATCGGTGCTCGGGAGCAGGCTGGACATGCCCAGAATGGCGTCCATCGGCGTGCGGACCTCGTGGCTCATCGTCGCCAGGAATTTCGACTTCGCCCGGCTGGCTTCTGTCGCCTGCTGGCGCGCTTCCACGAGATCGTGGATGTCGGTCATGGCGCCCACCATGCGCACCGGATCGCCGTCCGGCGTGCGCACGGCTTCGCCGCGGATGCGGAACCAGCGATGTTGACCACCAACGATGCGCAGGCGCACCGACAGGTCGAAGGGGCGGCCGGTCTTGAAATGTGCATTGAGGGCCGATTGGAAGCGCGGCGTGTCGTCCCGGTGGACCAGCGAGAGAAACTGGTCGGAGACCGAGGTGTGCTCGCGGCTCTGATAGCCCAGCAATTCACGGCCGCGTGGCGAGACATAGATCT
>NZ_BSEV01000138.1 GCF_027922005.1 Streptosporangium carneum
GTGATGGAGAAGATGGGGCGCGCCCGCGCCGAGAATATGCGGCGGATGATTTGGTCGTCCGGCTCGAAAACGGGTCCGTTCTTTGCGCGGGACTATCGGGTCTTCATCTCGGTCTCGATGGAGAAAAAGCGCAACAGCGAACAAACAATCAAAACGCTCAAGGAAGTCCGTGAGCGCGTATCGATGGGTCTTAAGACGCTCGGTGTCGCCAGTCGGAACATGGACGCGTCTGATCTGATGTCGTTGGTGAATGGCTGGCTCTCGATGGGGCGGGAAACGCGAAACCGGCCGATGCTGTACAATCCCGCAGAGTTTCTGTGCGATCAAATGGTGCGTGCGGATACATGCCTGGAAGTCTACCGATCGCACCTTGTGAGCGAATGCACGAATTTTGGTGTCGCCAACTATCTGGATGGGCCATTGAGCGCGCGTGAGCCGTTCACGACGCGACAGGACATCCGCACATTCACCGCCAGCCGGTTTCCCAAGAGCGGATCCCAGAATCTGATGGCGTCACTGCTGGGCGATTTCGTGGGGGATCAGCTGCGTCT
>NZ_BSEV01000139.1 GCF_027922005.1 Streptosporangium carneum
GAGGTGCAGGAGGAGAGGCAGACCTGCCTCTCACGGTCGCACGCGCCTCACGGCACGGGCGATACGGACAGCTCCAGACACACGCTCCGGAGCAATTCACGCAGATGGGGTTCGCGACCTCAGTCGCTGATGACGCAGGACGAATGCACCCGTCCGGCTAGCCTTCATCTGCCCGTTGGCGAAACTTTGGGTAGCATGCCAACACAGCGCGCCGGAGTCAAATTATTATTTGAAAACAAACTCTTATGTAAATTTGTATATAGATTCCTGCCCCACGGAGACGCCCCGAAGGAAGTGAAGGCCCGCACCGCAGATGGCGGCCGGAGCAGCACTGGTTCACACGCCAGATCCGTCGGATCCGGGCATCACCACTACGCGAGCCCATGCCTTGCGGCAGGCTCGCCCCCCTATCGGCTAACTGTCTGCGGGCCCCGGAACGGGTCCGCTGCTCTTGCATGGCGACCGCAAGGCCGCAGGAGCGTCCCTCTCCCGCTTTCGTCGCGGACCGTCTGGCGGACTCAGGCCCGGCATCGTTTGAAGGAAGCTGGG
>NZ_BSEV01000140.1 GCF_027922005.1 Streptosporangium carneum
AGACAAAGTATTTGCCGACAGCTCGATCACCTGGGTGTCGAGCTGTCCGATACAGCTCACGAGCCTCTGATATCGTCGACAAATTCACGGATCGGTGTCTATGTCGTGCGCTGCGACGAAAACAGCATCATTGCTCGCCACGTAATGAAATCGCAGGCTGAATTTGCGAATCCCGCTTAAATTCTGGGTCACATACCGTTCCAGGCCCGTACAGCTGTATCACCGGTACATATAATCGCGCGTCAGTGGAATAGCGTCCTGCCTGTGGCCGACCAGGATTTGGTAGACGTTGTGAAACCCATGCCGAAAGGATGCCTCACTACTGGCGAGATAGAAGTCCCACATCCGCACGAAGCGATCATCATACAGTGACCGTGCCTCGTCCGCCCTGCTCAAGAACCTTTCGCGCCACGCCTTCAGCGTTTCTGCATAATGCAGACGCAGCACTTCGATATCCAGCAAGACCAGGCCAGACTTTTCAATTGCAGGCAGGATCTCCGATAGAGCAGGAATGTACCCGCCTGGGAAAATGTGCCGGGCGATCCAG
>NZ_BSEV01000141.1 GCF_027922005.1 Streptosporangium carneum
TCTGGTGACCGAAGTGTGCGCCGGCTTCAATGAGCTGCGACATGGTGACGACAGGTGCCGCCATAGTAGAATTCCTTTCCGGTTGAACCTCTGGAAGGCAGGAACCGCGCGGAAGTCTTTCGACTCTGGCCGCAACAGCACCGGTATGTGCGCCTTCCATGTGGATTGCTCACCTCGAGTCGAACCGGACAATCCGGACAATCTCTTGGCGAACGCGGGGCCCTTAGACGCCTTGGCCATCAAAATCCAGCCCCAATTCGCCGCAAAGGTTTGTCAGTTCACCGTCAAAAAGGCCGATTCCAGCCCTATTCAAGGCTTACCCAGGAACTCGCCGCAGTTGACGGTTTTCTCAAGGCAAAGCTGGTGATAAATTGTCTAACGCAGCAAACATCGGAAATTGCTCAGGTTTCGCGCCAAAAGGGGGGCGTCGACAGGATGGGTTGGGGCGAAGCCGGAATAAGAAGGTCGCTCGCACATGACTACCCTTGCATCCATCCTGTTCACACTCGCCGCCGCAGCGGCTGTGCTCACGATCTGGAAAAGCCTG
>NZ_BSEV01000142.1 GCF_027922005.1 Streptosporangium carneum
CTCTGCGGGCTCGTTGGCGGTTTTGTGGGAATCGTTCTCATAGCTATGCCCAGCTTTGGCCAAAACGGGCCTGATGGTCCGGCCGTCGGCTTTGGTTTTCTGGCGATAAGCATGTTGGGAATCTCAATCAGCAATGTGATGATTAAGCACGCTGTGACGTCCATCGATCCGTTGGTGATGATGGGCCTTCAGCTCGTGTTTGGCGCCATTCCGTTGGGATTAGCCAGTCCGTTCCTTGAGGCCAATAGAGCGATCGAATTCACCGGAGCGTTCGGACTGTCTCTCGTTCTTCTAGCGCTTCCCGGCACCGCACTTGTTTATTGGTTATGGACCGACGTTCTGCGCAGGATGGAGCTCAGTCGCGCCAACGCCTTTAGTTTTTTGGTGCCGGTGATCGGTCTCGCTCTCGGCTGGACATTTTACAACGAGACGCTCAGCCCCCTGACGCTTCTTGGCGCGCTGATCGTGATCGGCGGGTTGGCGGCTGCGAATTGGCCAAGCCAGGAGGAAGAACATGCCCCGACACACTAGCCTTGCACGAAAGCT
>NZ_BSEV01000143.1 GCF_027922005.1 Streptosporangium carneum
TGTCCCGTGAGCGGGCCGGCTTCGAGGTCCGTGACGTCCACCCGTCGCACTACGGCCGCATGTGCCCGATCGAGACGCCCGAAGGCCCGAACATCGGTCTGATCGGCTCGCTCGCCTCCTTCGGCCGGGTCAACTCCTTCGGCTTCGTCGAGACGCCGTACCGCAAGGTCGTCGACGGACGGGTCACCGAGGAGGTCCACTACCTCACCGCCGACGAGGAGGACCGCTACGTCATCGCGCAGGCGAACACGCCGATCGCCGCCGATGGCACGTTCCTCGAGGACCGCGTGCTCGTCCGCCGTAAGGGCGGGGAGTTCGAGTCCGTGCGGGCCAACGAGGTCGGCTACATGGACGTGTCGGCGCGCCAGATGGTGTCCGTCGCGACCGCGATGATCCCGTTCCTGGAGCACGACGACGCCAACCGCGCGCTCATGGGCTCCAACATGCAGCGCCAGTCGGTGCCGCTGCTCAAGAGCGAGTCGCCGCTGGTCGGCACCGGCATGGAGTACCGCGCCGCGACCGACGCCGGTGACGTCATCACCGCC
>NZ_BSEV01000144.1 GCF_027922005.1 Streptosporangium carneum
TGTCCCGTGAGCGGGCCGGCTTCGAGGTCCGTGACGTCCACCCGTCGCACTACGGCCGCATGTGCCCGATCGAGACGCCCGAAGGCCCGAACATCGGCCTGATCGGCTACCTCGCCTGTTTCGCCCGGCTCAACGCCTTCGGCTTCGTCGAGACGCCGTACCGCAAGGTCGTCAACGGCAGGATCATCGACCAGATCGACTATCTCACCGCCGACGAGGAGGACCGCTACGTCAAGGCGCAGGCCAACACGGCGTTCAACCCCGACGGCTCGTTCGCCGAGGCTCGTGTCCTGGTCCGCACGAAGGGCGGTGAGACCGAGCTCGCCCGTGCCGAGGAGGTCGACTACATCGACGTGTCGCCGCGCCAGATGGTGTCGGTGGCCACCGCGATGATCCCGTTCCTGGAGCACGACGACGCCAACCGCGCGCTCATGGGCGCGAACATGATGCGCCAGTCGGTGCCGCTGCTCAAGAGCGAGTCGCCGCTGGTCGGCACCGGCATGGAGTACCGCGCCGCGACCGACGCCGGTGACGTCATCACCGCC
>NZ_BSEV01000145.1 GCF_027922005.1 Streptosporangium carneum
GGCCCTGCGGCCCGTCCTGCTCGATAGCGGCCTCGACGAGGCACTGAAATGGGCCAAGCCCTGCTATGCTCATGCCGGCGAGAACATCGCCATCATGCAGCCGATGAAGGACTTCCTGGCGCTGATGTTCTTCAAGGGCGCGCTGGTTGACGATCCGGACGGCATCCTGCGCGAACAGGGCCCCAATTCGCGCGCGGCAAAGCGCCTGGAATTCACCGGTGTCGAGGCGATCCGGGCGGCAGAACCGCAATTGCGGGCGCTTGTCGCATCCGCGATCGCTGTCGAGGCATCCGGCGCGAAACTGCCGCCCCGGGTCGAACAGGTCGCCATCCAGCGGAATGTCGAAGGTGCACAGGAGCTGCATGATGCGCTCGCCGATCCGCCCTTCCCGCCAGGACCGGGCGGTGCCGCGCACAATGGCCGAGCCATCGGACACCATCGCCTCGGCATAGCGGGCCGGATCGGGGATGTTCTGGGCATAGCCTTGCGGAGCCTCGGAGATCGAGGAGGCGCCGAAGCCGATCAGGATGTCATAGGGATCGACG
>NZ_BSEV01000146.1 GCF_027922005.1 Streptosporangium carneum
GGAAAACACCTTCCGCTTAAGGCGCTCGCCCTTCTGCTGACCCGACGGGATCAGCCATGTCGGCGTGTCGCTCGACAGACCTTGAAGGTGCTGCCACTCCATCGAGAAGACCTCGCTCTTGCGAGCGCCGGTAAGGACAAGGAACTCTACGATGCGCGCTGCGGTCTGGTTTTCGTCTGCGTCGCAGGACGCAAGCAGGCGTTCGGCCTCCTCCGCCGAAAGATAACGCTCGATCTGGTTCTCCGGGTATTTCTTGACCGCACGGCAGGGGTTGATCTCGCGCCACTCGTTCTGGATCGCGAAGGTGAACATCATCGACAGGAGCGCGAAGGAACGATTGGCGGCTCCGGGGGTGTCGCGCATCTTCGACATCATCGTGCGGACCTCCGCCACCCCGACGTTGGCCACCTTCTCCTTGGCGAAACGGGGCGAGAGGTGCATGCGCCACAGCCGCTCGTCCTCGGCGATGCTCCGGGGTTTCTTGTTGGGCTTGGCGTGTTGCTCAAGATACGCATCCCACAGGTCCGCCATCGACGGCGCGGTG
>NZ_BSEV01000147.1 GCF_027922005.1 Streptosporangium carneum
TCACCGGCACGCGTATCCAGTCCCCCAACGTGGTCTCCAGCAGCCCGGTGACATCGGTCAGCGAAGTCGAACTGGAATTCCAGCAAGAGGCGAATATCGAGCGGATATTCCGCAATCTTCCATCGACGATCCCCGGCGATGGCCAGAACGTCAACAATGGCACCTCCGGCGCCGCATCGATCAACCTGCGAGGCCTCGGGACCAATCGAAGCCTGGTTCTGGTCGACGGCAAACGCCTGACGCCGTTCTCGCTGGCCGGCACCGTCGATACCCAGACCATTCCCGTGAACATGCTCGAACGGGTCGACGTGGTCACCGGCGGGGCGTCCGCGGTCTACGGCTCCGATGCCATGTCCGGCGCGATCAACTTCATCCTGAAGAATGATTTTGAAGGCGTGGAGTTGAGCTATGAGGGCCGCGCGTCGGAACAGTCGGACGGCGAACAGCACAATCTGTCCGTCCTTCTGGGCACCAATCTCGACAACGGTCGCGGCAATGTCATGGCCAGCCTGGGCTATACCCAGCGCATGGGCGTGCAGTTCG
>NZ_BSEV01000148.1 GCF_027922005.1 Streptosporangium carneum
AGCTGGGCAACAAAAGCGTCCGCCAGGTCGTGGTCGGCCAGGCGATCACGCCAGGCAGCGTGCGCGTCCGGAGAACCGGCGGCGCGCCAGGCGTCCAGGATGTCGGACGGCACTTCGAAGGCCGGGTGATCCCAGCCCAGCGCCTTGCGCGCGCCTGCGATCTCGTCCGGCCCCAGCGGCGAGCCGTGGCTGCCGGCGGTGCCGGCCTTCGTCGGCGCGCCATAGCCGATCGTCGTGCGGCAGGCGATCAGGACCGGCTTGTCGCTCGTCTTCGCCGCCTCGAGCGCCGCGTCGATCGCCTCCATGTCGTGACCGTCAATGCGCGACACGGCCCAGTTGGCCGCCTCGAAGCGCTTGAGGACATCGGTCGACTCGGAAAGCTGCGTCGGGCCGTCGATCGAGATCTCGTTGTCGTCCCACAGAACGCAAAGACGGTTCAACCCGAGATGGCCGGCCAGCGAGATCGCCTCGTGGCTGATGCCTTCCTGCAGGTCGCCGTCCGACGCGATGACCCAGGTGCGGTGATCGACGAGATCGTCGCC
>NZ_BSEV01000149.1 GCF_027922005.1 Streptosporangium carneum
GGTCGAAGGTGGGGCTGGCGATTGGGACGAAGTCGTAACAAGGTAGCCGTACCGGAAGGTGCGGCTGGATCACCTCCTTTCTAAGGAGCACCGGCCGTCACGACGCACCTATCACGGTGGTCGTGGGGTCCACAGTCGTGACTGCAGGCGAGTGTTCTGCACACGACGCGCTCATTAGTGGAGCACTGGCTACTCGGTTCGGCGTGGTCGCTGACCGGTCTAGTACCGCCTGACCCCCTGGGGGGTCGGGAGTGGGAACGGCGGTTTCAGGGGTCGCGTGGTTCCGGACACACTGTTGGGTCCTGAGGAAACGGACACTCGGGCGGGCCCGCTGCGGCGGGCTTGCTGTCTGTTTGACCTCGTGCGGGACCGGCCTCCTGTCAGACCAGCTCGGCCTGGGGGATGAGCGTCCAAGGTGTTGGGTGCTTGTCATTCTCCTGGGTTTGGGTGTGTGGTGGCGGGGCGGGTTTGGTCGCTGTTTGTTGTTTGAGATTTGCATAGTGGACGCGAGCATCTTTGTGGCCAAGTTTTTTAGGGCACA
>NZ_BSEV01000150.1 GCF_027922005.1 Streptosporangium carneum
AAATTATTTTTCCGTCATCGCCTTAGGCTTGCCTTGGAACGGGACAGACGGTGCGGTGTCGGATATTTCCGCAACGATCAATATGGAAACAGCGATGGCCACGATTATAACATATGGTTTTGCTCAGCCGATGAGTTGCAAAGTTTCTTAATTTCTTTGGTAACAATGAAAACTGAAATATCTAACCGTTCAATCTGAAGCCAACTTACAAGCAATAGGTACTGGGGAATGTCCGTCGTCATATAAAACGGCACAGATTTCGGCCTGGGCCAAGAGAGACTTTGCTCACCTTTATTGATTGATATTAGGCGACGGCTTTGCGGTATTGCAACCGTCGGCACTGAATAGTTCTTTCTTTTATTTTCTCCCTTCGTTTTATGATGGATTGCGCCCGTCCAAAGTAGACATCGGCAGGCGTGACGTTGCTGAGGCTCTCGTGGTAACGCTCGTGATTGTAGTGATCCACAAAGCTTTCGATCTGGCGTTCCAAGTCATCCGGCAGGAAGTAGTTTTCCAGCAGGATTCTGTTTTTCAACGTTTG
>NZ_BSEV01000151.1 GCF_027922005.1 Streptosporangium carneum
TGCCGCTCTGCGACGAAAATGAAGGCCGGCGCACCCGGTCCGCCGTTGAGATATTTATAGCCGCAGCCCACCGCGAAATCGGCATTGCAGGCATTCAGATCGATCGGCAGAGCCCCGGCCGAGTGACACAGATCCCAGATCACCAGCACGCCCTTGTCCTGGGCCGCGCGCGTGATTGCCTGCATGTCGTGCAGATAGCCGGTCTTGTAGTGGGCCTGGGTGATCAGCAGCGCCGCGACCGTCTCGTCGAGCGCATCGACCAGGTCTTCTGTCGCCACCAGCCTGTGCTCGACCCGGCCGCCGGACGCCGCGGCCAGACCCTGCATCATGTAGACATTGGTCGGGAAATTACCGGTCTCGGACAGGATGACCGACCGTTCGGGCTGCAATTGAATACAGGTCGACAGCGCCTTGAAAATATTGATCGACGTCGAATCGGCGACGACGACCTCCTCGGGCTTCGCGCCGATCAGCGGGGCCACCTTGCCGCCCAGCCGGCGCGGCATGTCCATCCAGTGATTGGTGTTCCAGGAGCGGATC
>NZ_BSEV01000152.1 GCF_027922005.1 Streptosporangium carneum
CTTTCCTCCGGGTACTTAGATGTTTCAGTTCCCCGGGTTTGCTTCTAAACCCTATGTATTCAGATTTAGATACCTCACACGAACTCTGGTGATCGGCCGGCCGATTGCTCGACCGGACGACCGCCAGGGTCCGTAAAGGTAGGTTTCCCCATTCGGATATTCTCGGATCAAAGTTTGCTCGCAACTCCCCGAGACTTATCGCAGCGTGCCACGTCCTTCATCGCCTCTACATGCCTAGGCATCCACTAAACGCCCTTTTGACACTTGATCTTGAAATTGATGCTCATGCGCGGTGAACGCCTCGCCACTCTTTCCGATTGCTGATGCCCGGGTCGTGCAAACCCAAGCGGCAATACGGCGATCGTGACAAGACCCGACGCATGAACCTCGGTCAGGATGTCTCTTCAGTGCAACCTGAGACGGCTGCACCCTCCACAACAATATCAAACATCCACGCTTCGCATTGCAAAGCGTGAAACTTGTTCTTTCAACCGCGTACCCTCGACAGGCTTGGTGGAGCCTAGGAGGATCGAACTCCT
>NZ_BSEV01000153.1 GCF_027922005.1 Streptosporangium carneum
GCGTAGGAAATGCCGGAAATCTCGTAGTCGATGATGGTTTTGGTGATCTCCGTGGAGTTGGTCAAATAGCTGCCACCGGTCGTGGAACAAGCTGTTGTTGTGAGCGCGATCGCAGTCGCCGCCCAGAGCTTCGATGTCATTTGGAACCTCGCTGAATAGATGAGACAGGCATAAAGTCGATACTTTATCGACTTTATGCCTGTCTGAACCGGCCACGCAAGTCGCCCCCTTAGCGCTTAGGCTGCAGCGTCGCAGATTTCGCCTTCCGAGAGGCCCGCCACCAAGGATTGTGGAAACAGGAAGTTGGACGCTCTCTCTGCCTCGGAGGCCGCACGAAAGATGGCCCGCGGGTCGGCGAGGACTCTTACCCAGCTATCGAGGTAACTCGCGTGATCGTCGAGATGCGAACCATCAACTCCAACCGTTGCCCCGATAAACGCGGAAGCCAGTTCGGCAATTAGTTCCTCATAAGCATAGGCCTCCTGGGACGGAGTTCCGGAAATGCCGCGCCTGTCCAGGCGCGAAGCATGACCCGACC
>NZ_BSEV01000154.1 GCF_027922005.1 Streptosporangium carneum
AGTGGCCGGCGACGGCGGTGGGGTGGATGTTCCAGGAGTGCAGGAGGTGGTGGAGGGCGACCTGGAGGGTGAACAGGGCGGGTTGGGTGTAGAGGGTTCGGTGGATCAGGGCGGGGTCGGTGGCGGTGTGGTGGGCGGGGGTGAGGAGGAGGTCGCGGAGCGGGGTCAGGGCCGGGGACGGGGTGGGGGTGGGGGTGGGGGTGGGGTGGCCGAGTTCGGTGAGGTGGTGGTCGAACAGGGTGGTGAGGCGGTCGACGGTTTGGGCGTAGGCGGGGAAGGCGTGGTAGAGGTCGTGGCCCATGCCGGGGCGCTGACTGCCCTGCCCGGTGAACAGGAACGCCACATCTCGGGTGCCGGACACCGCGCCGGTCGTCACACCGCTGCCCAGGCGGTTCGAGGCCAGCGCCCGCACCCCGTCGGTGAGTTCTTGGCGGGTGTGACCGAGGACGACGGCGCGGTGTTCGAAGACGGCGCGGGTGGTGGCCAGGGAGTGGGCCACGTCCGCCGGGTCCAGGTCGGGGTGCTGGTCCAGGTGGG
>NZ_BSEV01000155.1 GCF_027922005.1 Streptosporangium carneum
CACCCGGCCGGCCGATGCCCGGCGTGGACAGGCCATCGACGACATCGATGGCATCGCGCTCTTCCAGCGTGCGGGCATCGAAGCTGCGCACAGTCTCGCCGGCGCCGTCGGTGGCCAGGAGCAGGCGCGTACCGGAAAACTCGCCCACGGCGATGCCGGAGGCGGGGATGTTGGCTTCGGCCAGGACCGCGCCCTCGGCCGACAGGCGGGTCACGCCGGCAGCGGGGCTGGCGGTATAGATATCGCCATCGAATACGGCACACTGGCGCGCCGGGGCGGGCAGCGGGAAGCTGCGCATCTCTTCCACCGACAGCGTGTCGCCACCGGCATCGCGCACGCGCAAGACATTGGCGGTCGCACCGGTTTCCAGCACCACGAGTTCGACAAAGCCGGCACCTTCACGCAGCAGGCACAGGCCGGCCACACCGCCATCCGTACCGGTCTCGCCGAGCGGCAGGTCGGGCACCTGGGTGCCGTTGCGCACGATCGCATAGCTGAACACGGCGCCATTATCGGGCGACGCGCCGAAGACCAGCG
>NZ_BSEV01000156.1 GCF_027922005.1 Streptosporangium carneum
CACCACCCTTCGCCCTGCGGGCTTCGGGTGGTAAACCACCCGCAGCGCGCACTTGGGGCGAAGCGGTGTCCCCCGAAGCCTTGGCGAAGGTGGACTGTCGAGGACAAACTCCCACCCATCCCCGCCACCGCCCTGCGGGCTTCGGGTAGTAAACCACCCGCAGCACGCACTTGGGGCGAAGCGGTGTCCCCCGAAGCCTTGGCGAAGGGGGACTGTCGAGGACAGGCTCTGCGGCCGCACCATCAAGCCCCGCCCTCCGGCGTGGTTTTTGCTTTTCCGGCCTCGAGTTCCTGTTTGAGCTTCTGGCGCTGGCCTTCCAGCCCTTCGGGATAGTCGGCGACATCGCCGTATTCGAGAAAACCGTCATAGCGCCGGTGGGTCCCCGTGACCCGCGCGGCATGCTTGATCGGGCACCAGTACTGTTCCGTCCGTGACGCGATTTCCGCCACATAGGCCAGCACGCCGTTGGCGTACGCGCAGTAGAGGCAGTTCAGCTTCTGGATCACGTTGAGGTAGGGCAGCTTGTGCCGGTCGA
>NZ_BSEV01000157.1 GCF_027922005.1 Streptosporangium carneum
CGATCTGGTCCGGGACCGGATCGCCCGGCCGCTGAACCTCAAGCACACCTACTACGCCACGGACTCCACCTGGCGTGGCTCCCATGCCCACGGCTACGAACCGGACGCCGACCACATGCCGCCGGCTGTGCCGGCCGAGTTCCGGCACTTCGCCGGGGCGCGCCACCACGGTCACGTGGACGTCTCCGACAACGATCCCGGGTGGGGCGGGGCGGCCGGGGCGGTGGTGTCCACCACGCAGGACTGGTCCCGGTTCTACACCGCGCTGATGTCCGGCAGGCTGCTGCCCGCCGCCCAGCTGGCACAGATGCGCACCACCGTGCCGGCGGACCCGGAGCAGCCGGACGGGCCGGGCTACGGCCTGGGCATCCAGACCGGCGCCCATCCGTGCGGCACGTTCTGGGGTCACGACGGCGGCATTCCCGGCTATCTCACCAGCACCCTCACCGACCGCGCCGGCGGCCGTACGGCGATCGTCCTCATCTCAACGGAGTCCTGGGCCGAGTTCGGGTCCGACCCGAAGATCGCCAAGGC
>NZ_BSEV01000158.1 GCF_027922005.1 Streptosporangium carneum
AGAAGCGCTATGTGTGTGAAGTCGATGACGGGTCCGGAGGTTGTCATGTTTTCACAGGCGAGTATCGCTGTGAGAACCAGACGAGTGGCGTCGGACCGGTGTTGCGTGAGATCCGCACGGCAGGTGAGGGGGGCTTCAACGAAAGTGCGTGCACAGCCCACATGGGCGACGTGGGATGCACCCTGTCGTCGACACGTTGTGTCGATACAACGCCAACGACGCGAACGGTGGACGGTGTGTCGATCACAGCGCCTTGTTGGGAGCAGGAACGCACGTATACCTGCGAAACACAGACACCGCTTGATACATGTACTGGATTTTCGGCTTGCGATCTTGTTGCAACCGTATGCGAAGCTCATGGAGCGGATGGCAGCTGCGCAACCACGCTGAACACCTATAGCTGCCAGGTTGATGATGGCTCCGGCGGATGCAATGCACGGGGCGTCACTTTCCAATGTGAGAACCTCGTTGCGGCGGCTGGCGATCCGACGAGCATGTGGGTCGCGGCACAATCGCCATGGGGCTGGAACGAAA
>NZ_BSEV01000159.1 GCF_027922005.1 Streptosporangium carneum
TAGAGGCTGGCTCCGATCAGGATGGAAATGCGCAGCGAACCGTCACCGAAGGTCGGCTGCAGCGCGGTCGACAACCGGCCCAGCACGTAGACGCCCCCGCCAATACCCAGAAGATTGTTGATCAGCAGGAAGACCGACGAGGCGCTGGTGCGCATGTGCGGCGGCACCAGGTGCTGGAAGGCCGAGAGAACCGGTCCCAGCCAGGCCAGGCCCAGCGCCGTCGGGATGAACAGCAGGGCGACCGCCATCGTCGCGGACGGCGACATCACGCCGGCCCAGTAGAGCGGCGCGCACAGCAGGAAGGCGACGGCGGGAACCGTGGCGAAGGCCGAGCGCTTGCGCTTGCCCATCCAGTCACCCATCACGCCGCCCAGGAAGATGCCCAGGCTGCCGGCCACGAACAGCACGCCGCCGAACAGCCAGCCCGTCTCGGTCAGCGACAGCTGGAAGCTGCGCGCAAAGAAGGAGGGCAGCCAGAAGAAGACGCCATAGCCCATCATCGACGAGGCCGAGGCGCCCAGGATCATCAGCCAG
>NZ_BSEV01000160.1 GCF_027922005.1 Streptosporangium carneum
TGTGATCCATCCGAACCCGCTCAAGCAGGGCGTTCGCCGAAGCCGGTAGCGCCACGTCCGGATCGTAGAATGGCAGCGCCCAGTCGACCACATCTGCCCAGCTGCCCATGCTCGACAGAGACAGGAACTGCCAGGAAGAGTGATCGCCGGGGACGTTGTTCTCGCCAACGACCCGCTGCGGACGAGACTGTTGCCAGACATATTCGGACCAGCCATCGCTGCTGCTGACAACGGGCTGGAGCTCGCTGGTGCCGGCGATCGACAATGGGGCGTTTGCGGGGGCGATGACCCGCAGATGATGGCTCTCAACGGGAATCGACCATTGGGTCGACAGCCGGGCGCCCAACCCGCCCGGCCAGACTTCCGAATGGGTCGTATAGGTGATCTGGTATTCGAGGACATCCCCGACACGGATGTCGGTCAGCTCGGTGAAGCTGGTCAGATCGCCGTCGACGATGCCCGAAGACAGATCGGCTTCCCGCCGGACGGTTACAAACCTGTCGGGGATCAGGCGATCGAAAACTTCGCCGTCCC
>NZ_BSEV01000161.1 GCF_027922005.1 Streptosporangium carneum
GGCGACGGTCGAGCGGCTTAGAACGTTCGAGCAAACGCAGACCACAATGGACCCGGACGGCCAGCGCAATGATGCAAGCAGAGCGCTGGAGACGATCTCGTCGGTATCGCTCCTGCACACTTCAGTGCTCATGCGATATACCCGTGAGCAGAAGCACGATGTGTCTGTACACACCTCGTCCATGATCGTGATCGGCTATGCCGGCGCGGCGTGCGCTCTGCTCACGGCAATGCTGAAAGACGACGCTGTGTCACGCGAGGTCATGGCTGTTGCGGTCAACGACCTGGCGGGACTGACGTCGATGAAGTCATTGGGCGATGGGTTCGGCCGAACGATGGAGGACGCGTTGGACGCGGCGGAACGCGTTTTCGCGCCGGCCTTCGAAGACCTGGACCGTGATGTCGATGACGCATGGATCCGGCCGCACTGCGAGAGGTTTCTGACTGAGAACCCGTTTGTGACACTCGATCCGGGTGACGAAGGCAATGCCAGAACCCGCGCCTGGCTGGCAGACGGCATCATGTCCCGCTTC
>NZ_BSEV01000162.1 GCF_027922005.1 Streptosporangium carneum
GAAAGTATCCGTTTCGCTAGGCCGGCCGCTGTCGCAGCGAAACTGGCATTTGCCAGTGTTCTCCTCTTGATTTTATCCCACCACTCAGTCAAAACCCCCGCTCCCCGTGCGGAGAGGTGCCGGAGTGGTCGAACGGGGCGGTCTCGAAAACCGTTGTGCCTTTACGGGTACCGAGGGTTCGAATCCCTCCCTCTCCGCCAGCTTTCCCTGTTCTCACGTATGTTGAACGCCCTGGCGCCGGCCGCGGCCCGGTCTTGGCGCATCGGCCTCAGCGGCACTTGTGGCTGCTGACCCGTCCGCGTCTTGCGGGTTTCAGGGCATGAAGCGTGAACGTCGCTCGCGCGCGGCCTCGTCTCTTTAAACGACCAGCATCAGCCTTTGCTCGTATGTCGTTTCCAGTTGTCGTATGAAATTTGTAGGAGGGATAACTTTTTTTGTTGACACTGTTCAGCACGATTGCTCTCGTCGTCTGTATAAAGAACGGGAGGCAAGGAATGTCGTTCAGGGGAATCTTAAGGTCGGGAATCGCGC
>NZ_BSEV01000163.1 GCF_027922005.1 Streptosporangium carneum
CCTTTTCTTCGTTCAGGAAGCGTCATGAGCGATCTTTCGCCGTCCTCACCCGATATGGCTGCCACCGCCAGCCTTGCCGATGTCGCCATCGTCAAGGGCTCGCGTTCCGACTGGCCGAGCAAGAAGAAGGCGGCCGGCCTGCTGCGCGATCTCGGCGTGAACTACGAGGCCCAGGTCGTCTCGGCGCACCGCACGCCGGACCGGCTGGTCGCGTTTGCCAGGGGCGCCCGCGAGCGCGGCATCAAGGTGATCATCGCCAGTGCCGGCGGTGCGGCCCACCTGCCCGGCATGATCGCGTCCATGACAACCCTTCCGGTGCTGGGCGTGCCGGTGAAGTCCAAGGCACTCAGTGGCCAGGACAGCCTCCTGTCCATCGTCCAGATGCCGGCCGGCGTTCCGGTGGGCACGCTCGCGATCGGCGATGCAGGGGCCACCAATGCCGGCCTGCTCGCGGCTTCCATTCTCTCCCTGTCCGATGACGGGATTGCCGGCCGGCTGGCGCACTGGCGCCAGGCCCAGACCGACAGC
>NZ_BSEV01000164.1 GCF_027922005.1 Streptosporangium carneum
GCGTGACCGAGCGATTCACGGTAGGCCACGTGCGGCGCACCGATATTCGCTTCGACCTTGAATTCGCGCTTCATGCGATCGACCAGGATGTCGAGGTGAAGCTCGCCCATGCCCGCGATGATGGTCTGACCGGACTCTTCGTCGGTCTTCATGCGGAAGGACGGATCCTCGGCGGCCAGACGCTGCAGCGCGATGCCGAGCTTTTCCTGGTCACCCTTCGATTTCGGCTCGATCGCGAGCTCGATCACCGGATCCGGGAATTCCATACGCTCCAGGATGACCGGGCTGGACGGATCGCAGAGCGTGTCGCCCGTCGTGGTGTCCTTGAGGCCCGCAATGGCGACGATGTCGCCGGCGAAGGCTTCCTTGATGTCTTCGCGCGAGTTCGAGTGCATCAGCAGCATACGGCCGATACGCTCTTTCTTTTCCTTCACCGTGTTGAGCAGGGACACGCCCGTCTCGAGGTGACCGGAATAGATGCGCGCGAAGGTCAGCGAGCCGACGAACGGGTCGTTCATGATCTT
>NZ_BSEV01000165.1 GCF_027922005.1 Streptosporangium carneum
TGCCAGAAACACGCTTTGCAATGAGGCGACGAAGTATCGAGCGGGCACCGCATAACTGATCCACTGCAAAGCCATTGGCATGCTTTCCAGCTCGAACACAAAATTCGAAAAGTAAAACGCTGGCAGAAAGGAGGAGAGGATCGAGATCTGTGCGGCAACCAACTGATTGCGTGTCAATGTGGAGATCAACAAACCTTGGCCGAGGGATGTCAGCATAAAAATGGCCGAAATCGCGATCAGCACGATGAGGGATCCGCGAAGTGGTACATCAAAGACTATGACAGCGAGCAGGCTTGATAGCCCCATCGAACCCATGCCCAGGAAGAAATACGGCGTCAGTTTTCCGATCAGCAGTTCGGCAACATTGATCGGCGTTGCGAGTAGAGCCTCCATCGTGCCGCGTTCCCATTCCCGCGCGATGACCAGCGCTGTCAGGAGGGACCCGATCAGCGTCAGGATTATCGCGATCGACCCGGGAACAAGGTAGTTTCGGCTCGCCAATTCAGCATTGAACCAGACCCGG
>NZ_BSEV01000166.1 GCF_027922005.1 Streptosporangium carneum
TAGGCGGACGCCATCCAGTTCGGCCGGGACGGCGTCAAGGCCTTCCCCGACGATCCCGGTGTCTACACCGGTCTGGGCGGCGCCCTGTCGGCCAGCCGGCGTGACGACGAGGCTCGCGAGGCCTTCATGAAGGCGATCGAACTGGCGCCAGACAGCGAGCATCCCTATCAGGCCGCCCTGTCATTCTTCGACACGCTCAACGATTCCGACGCGATGGAGAGCCTCGTTGCCGAAGCGGAAGCACGCGGCGTGTCCCTGGCCGAGCGGCGCAGTGCCCACGTGATTGCGCGACTGGAAACGCGCCGGAACCGGCACCAGGACGCCTATGACCGTCTTATCCCGCATTACGATCCGAAGGCCTCGGACAACATCAACCGCCACATCGCCATGACCCTCGGCCGGGTCTGCGACAAGCTCGGCCGCCATGACGAGGCCTTCCACGCCTTCACACACGGCAACCGCCTGGCAGCTGATTTCGAGCGCGGCCGCGGCGTCGTTCGCGCCGAAGACTATACCCACCCCC
>NZ_BSEV01000167.1 GCF_027922005.1 Streptosporangium carneum
CCGTCGCACTCATGGCGCCGCCGATGATGAGCGCCATGACGAGGCCCATCGTCGCGAAGCCCGCGCGGCCCGCGCCGCCGCTCTGGATCAGCCACGCAGTGCCCGCCATCGCCAGCAGCTGGCCGATCGAGACGAACACGGTGCGGAAACCGATCAGGCGGGTGCGTTCGTGGAAGCCGTCGGTCAGCTCGGCGGGCAGCGCCATGTACGGCACGTTGAACAGCGAATACGCAGTCGAATAGATCACCAGCGCGGCGATCATCCTGACCATCAGCGCGCCCTGCCCCATGACCGGCGGGGCGAACAGCATCACGAACGACACCGCCGAAAGCAGCGCCCCTGCGGCAAGGAATGGCTTGCGGCGGCCCCAGCGGGTGCGGGCGCGGTCGGACAGGCTGCCGATCACGACGTCGATCACCGCGTCGGCCAGCTTGGAGACCATCAGCAGGTAGCCCGCAATCTCCGGCGACTGCCCGAGCACGGTGGACATCAGCGCCGGGAAGTACGTCGTCACGGTGTTGAG
>NZ_BSEV01000168.1 GCF_027922005.1 Streptosporangium carneum
TCTGGCGGTCCTCGCCGGCCCGGCGGGCCGCATCGCGCATCATGCCCTTCAGCGCGCTGGCGCCCTTCTTCCGGTTCACCGAGATATTGCCCAGCTTGACGGCAAACCAGCCGAAGAAGGGCATGTAGGTGAGGGTGTGTTTCAGGATGATCGCCGGATCGGGCAGGATTTCCCAGAAGGCGAGCGTCTCCCACATGCTCATATGCTTGGAGGCAACCAGCGCGCCGCCTGCGGGCAGGTGTTCGCGGCCGCGCACCTCGAAGGTGATGCCGTAGATCCAGCGCAGGCCGAACCAGAGCATTTTGAGATAGGCCCGAAGCCAGCTGCGCGACCAGGTGCGTGGCCCCAGCAGCAGAGGCAGACCGACCAGGCCCATGAAGACCATGAGCGAATACATGTAGATGTAGAAGACGAGCGAGCGGATCAGGGTCATCAGACGCTTTCGGGACGCGGTGTAACGGTCTGGCGCAGCCACACGGCGGTGAATTTGGCATATTCCTGCAGCCACAGGCGCGATGCCCC
>NZ_BSEV01000169.1 GCF_027922005.1 Streptosporangium carneum
CCGACTAGACGCCCTCTTTTGCTCTCTGAGGGCGTCCGTGCCCCCCGGCTCGCCTCCGGCCGGGGGGCATTTTGTGTTTTCATTGAAATCAGTCCAGGCTTTTCCTGTGAGCCTGATTTCCTCGCCGATCTTGGCAGAGTGCTTGTTAGCGCACAGTTAGCAACGTGTTACGTGTTAGCTAACGGTGCGCGTTGCGTGAGCGGATTGCGGACTGTGTGTAAGCTGCCAACTGTTCGCCAACGGCTCATTAAGTGTTAGCAGTCAGCACACAGTTATCGTTATATTTGCGGTTGGCGAACAATTTACGTCATATTAACCGTGCGCTATCATGCTATCAGAACGCTAACTGTCAGCGTGTCGTGTGCATAAAGCTAACAGCTTGCAAACATCGGAACGGAGCGCCCATGTCCCTCGTAATCGTCTTTGCGTCCTCAAAGGGTGGCGCAGGAAACACGACCGCAGCAACCGTCCTGGCATCGGAACTCAGCCGGCGTGCGCCGGAGGGCATGACGGTCTCGCTG
>NZ_BSEV01000170.1 GCF_027922005.1 Streptosporangium carneum
GTCAGGCTGATGGCCTCGCCGTTGTTGTGGAGGCGGCGCAGATGATCGGCATCGGGATTGGAGACGGCGATCACCGGGATATCGGCCCAGCTCCCGTCGAGATCGCTCATCATGCCGGTGTGCGGGAAACGGTGGCTGTCCGAGCCGACCGAGCGGACGACCAGGGCCGAAGCGCCGGCGCGCCCGGCATGCTGCCAGCCGATGCGGCGGCGCTGATTGGCCGGGCCGTAGCCGGCGCCGACCTGGCTGCGCACCATGATGTCGCCGTCGATGAAGGCGATACGGCCTTCCAGCGAACCGTCTTCGGCCGCTACAAGATCGTCGACGGTGCGGAAATACACGATCTCCGACTGAACGGAGCCGGAACCGGAACCGCCGAGCGCCGTACCGTGGAGCTCCATCTCGTAGGGAGCGGTCATGGTGATGGACAGGCTGTCGCGATCCCAGAAGGGCATGGTGAATCCTTCGACCTCGACGCGGTCGAAACCCAGCTCCTGACCCAGCGCCGCCCCCCAGGCGCG
>NZ_BSEV01000171.1 GCF_027922005.1 Streptosporangium carneum
CACGCCAGAGCGAGCCGTTGTTTGTGACCCAGCGGGATTATCCCGGCATTTTTTTCTTTGATCGATGTCAGATCGAAGGTTGCGACCATCTCATCGATAGCGTTCCGTCGAGACTGCCCTGTCAGGCCGTAGACACCGGCAAAGAATTCAAGGTTTTGGTGAACACTCAGATCGGCGTAGAGCGAAAACTTCTGGGCCATGTATCCCAAGCGCCCGCGAGCCTGGCTGGGTGATTGGCCCAAGTCATACCCTGCAATCGAGGCGTTACCTGAGGTTGGCTCCAGGAGTCCGCACATCATCTTAAACGTCGTGGACTTCCCGGCCCCATTGGGTCCAATCAATCCGTAAATTTCGCCCCGCTCTATTTCGAAGCTGATATCTTGTGCGGCCGCGAAGCTACCAAATTTCTTGGTCAGAGCGTTAGAGCGGATGACGACGCCGTTTTCTGGCCGGAGGATTTTCGAGAGCTTTCGAAACGGTGAGCGTGATTGCTTGGCACCACCCAGTCGATCCATGAA
>NZ_BSEV01000172.1 GCF_027922005.1 Streptosporangium carneum
ATTGAGGAATTCGGCCTTGCCGAGGATCTCGCAGCCGGTGGCCTTCGACGGGCCGTCCAGCCGGATCAGCGGCGTATTGCCGTTCAGGTCGAGCACATGTGACACGCGGGTGTGTCCTTCCAGGTTTGTGTGTCCAGCCTATTCCGCCGCGATACGCCCGGCGGGGGCATGGATGCCGCATTCGGTCTTGTCGCGTCCGCGCCAGCGGCCGGAGCGCACATCGCCGTCATCCTCGACCGGGGCGGTGCACGGCCAGCAGCCGATGGATGCATACCCCATATCGCTCAAGGGATGTCGCGGCAAATCGAAGCGCTTGAAATAGGCGTTCACACGTTCGGCATCCCAGGCCGCCAGCGGGTTCACCCGGATGCGGCCATCGATGCGCTCGACGACGGGCAGGGCCAGGCGGTCGCCGCCATGGAAGCGCTTGCGGCCGGTGATCAGCGCGTCGTAGTCGCCGATGGCGCGCGCCAGCGGACGCACCTTGCGCAGGGCGCAGCAGGGATCGGGATTGC
>NZ_BSEV01000173.1 GCF_027922005.1 Streptosporangium carneum
GGCGATCCGGCCGCGTCGAACTGACGCAAGCCGCTAGACGTTCGACAGACGTTTCCAGAGCGCGTCGTCGCCCAGCTCGTCGATAAAGGCGGCATGGGCGGCGCGCTCTGCGTCGGACACACGCGAGACCAGCGGCTGCGGCCGCGGCGCACGCGCGGGAAACGTCACCTTGCCATCCGCTGAGGCATGCCGGCCGGACAGGTCGAGTGCCCGGGTGCGACCGCCGGTCAGTTCCAGATAGACTTCCGCCAGCAGCAGGGCGTCGATCAGCGCGCCGTGCTTGTCACGCGTGTCGAGCGAGATGTCGAACCGCTTGCACAGCGCATCGAGCGACACATAGGAGCCGGGAAACTTGGCGCGGGCGATCCGGGCCGTGTCCTTGAACCGGTCTTCCAGATAGATCGGGTGGCCGAGCCGCGCGAGCTCCATATTGATGAAGCCGCGGTCGAAGGGCGCATTGTGTGCGACCAGGACGGCGTCGCCGACAAAGGCCAGAAAGTCCTCGGCGATCT
>NZ_BSEV01000174.1 GCF_027922005.1 Streptosporangium carneum
CTGCGCCGGTTGTGCTTAGAGCATTTTCAGCAAAAGTGGGGACCGGTTTTGCGGTTCGAAAATGCGACCACTCAAAAATCAGAGCTATGCCGCACGGCCCGGAACGAGGAAGACATGTCAGCACTTTCGCCCACCCTGGATATCGAAACGCCGCGCCAGGCGATGGCCGGTACCACGCGCTGCCAGGTGGAAAGCCTGCTGGACGATGACACGCTGGCGGCGGGGCGTGCGGCTATCGACACGGTGCCGCGCTGGACGCTGGTGACCAAGCTCAATGGCCGCCATCTCGACCTCGATTCCGCGGCGATGGGGCAACAGTCTCCGGCCCAGAAGGCCGAGTTCCAGCGTCATGTCGATGCCGAAGCCAGGCGCGGCTTCGGCTATCTCTACGACACCTATTCGATCTACGACAAATGGCACCGCGGCGAACTGCGCCGCGAAGTGCCGGCATTGTGCGACCTGTTCGAGCTGATCAAGTCGGATCGTAGCCATGTCGTTCTGTGAGCCAAGGA
>NZ_BSEV01000175.1 GCF_027922005.1 Streptosporangium carneum
GGCGGTCCAACGCCGTCACTTGCGTACTCCCGCGCTGTCGATCACCGCCTGCGCCGCTGCGGGCCAGTTGCGATCGGGGACCAGCGTGTTGTCCTTCGCGGTGTTGCCGATCTCTTCCAGCCAGCGGCCGCCGGTGGTGTTGACGGTGTGCCAGTTGCCGCTCGCCACGTTGTCGGTGGAGATGCGCCGCTTGTACATCGCGCCCGCCGTGTTGATGTTCAGCCACTTGCCCCCGGTCTCGACGACGTTGCCGGTGACGCGGAAGTGCTTCGATCCCTCGTCCAGATAGATCGCGATCTTGTTGCCGATGTCGAAGATATGGTTGCCCCGGATCACCGCGCCGGGATTGGCGGAGAGGTTGTAGATAGCCCCGCCGTCCATGAACCAGGTCTTCACGCCGTGGATGCGGTTGCCCTCGATCACGGTGTCGCGCAGCGTGGTGGGCGTGGTGAACCTGGTGTTGTGGACGTAGCCCTTGGCGTTCTCATCGTAGTTCGGGTTGCCGCCCGCAT
>NZ_BSEV01000176.1 GCF_027922005.1 Streptosporangium carneum
TCACCCAATTGTCGATGGCCGAGTACTGGACCAGCGGCCAGACTTGGCTATTCCCGATACAGGTTTTGGGGTTTCTGGACACATCGCAGGGTCCCGCCGGAATATTCGCTGACTTGCCGTGGGCGGGTGAGTTCTCCGCGACGTTGTGGACGTTGCGGTATGAAATGATCGCCTACATGGCTGCGGCAGTAATATTTTTCTCTCCAATTCCCTGGAACAGGCTGACCCATGTCGCGTTGTTCGGAATTACGAGCGGAGCATATTTGGCGCTGAGCGTTTTCTGGAGCGACGCGCCAGCGTTAATCATGAGTTCCGCTCGGCTGTCTGCCGCGTTCACTCTGGGCATGGTCGTACATGGGTGGCGGCACTGCTTGCCAATCCTGCCTTGGGCTGTGCTTCCGGCGGTGCCGCTGTGGCTGCTCTCAGGGGCACACCCTTGGGCTGAGTGGTTCCTCAATATTGCGCTGGCAGCCGGCATATTCTGGTTCGCCTTCGCAGCGATCGGGGGCTT
>NZ_BSEV01000177.1 GCF_027922005.1 Streptosporangium carneum
TTCCGGTCTCGATCTATGAGCGCGACGGGCCGCATTATTATAATTCGCTCGTCATGCTGGATGCTGATGGCAAGGCGCTGGGCATCTATCGCAAGAGCCATATTCCCGACGGCCCCGGCTATATGGAGAAGTTCTACTTCCGCCCGGGCGATACCGGCTTCAAGGTCTGGGACACGAAGGCTGGCAAGATCGGTGTCGGTATCTGCTGGGACCAGTGGTTCCCGGAAGCGGCCCGCTGCATGACCATGCTGGGCGCTGAAGTGCTGCTCTATCCGACCGCGATCGGGTCGGAGCCGCACGACGACAGCCTCGACACCGCTATCCGCTGGCAGCGCGCGATGCAGGGGCATGCGGTCTCGAACGTCATTCCCGTGATCGCCGCCAATCGTATCGGCAATGAGGACGGCCAGGTCTTCTATGGCTCGTCCTTTGTCACCGATCACACCGGCGAGAAGCTGGAAGAGCTGGGCCGGAACGAGAGCGGCGTGGTTGCTGCGACCTATGATCTGG
>NZ_BSEV01000178.1 GCF_027922005.1 Streptosporangium carneum
TAGAGTTCGGCGGTCTGCGGCGCCCTCACCCCGCGTGCAACACGACCGAATAGTGAGGCATTTTCCGTAACTTCAAACAGAAATCCGAAGTCCGGTGCGAAGGTGGAAAAATCATCGCTGCGGTCGGCCAGGCGCAGATAGCGGCCCACCGATCCGTCCGGCAGACGGTTGTCGTAGTCAAAGCGCGTCGCCTCCCAGCGGGCGCCGGCGATCAGGCTCAGCCGCTCGCTCGCCTGCCAGCGGGTCCGGGCATAGAGCGCGGCCACCCGGGCGTCGACCGCATAGTCGTAATGTTCGCCCTGGACGAAAGAGAAGCGGGTCGGGTTTTCCTGCGTTTCCGACAGCCAGCCGCGCGTCCATTCCAGATCGCTGCCCAGTGTGATCCGCCAGGCACCGCGCTCGCGATACAGCGCGCCCTGCACGCCCGCCGAACGGTGCCCGCTTTCCTCCAGAGGATCGGACGGGAAGAAATGCATGCGAAAATCCATCGCATTGGCCCGCCAGTAGG
>NZ_BSEV01000179.1 GCF_027922005.1 Streptosporangium carneum
GGGCAAGGCCGGCTTCCCCGCGCCGAAAATGCACGGGCTGTGCATGGACCGCGATGTCATCGGCACCGAATTCTACGTGATGGATTTCGTCACCGGCCGGATCTTCTGGGACCCGCTCCTGCCCGACCTCGACAAATCCGAACGCGGCCCGATCTACGACGCCGCCAACGCCACGCTGGCGCATCTGCACGGCATCGACCACGAAGCGGCCGGACTGGGTGAATATGGCAAGCCCGGCAATTACTTCCAGCGCCAGATCGGCCGCTGGTCCAAGCAATACCGTGCCGCCGAAACGGGTACGGTCGAGGCGATGGACAAGCTGATCGACTGGCTGCCCCAGGCCGCGCCGGAACAGGAACGCACCAGCGTCGTCCATGGCGATTACCGGCTGGACAACATGATCTTCCACCCGACCGAACCGCGCGTCATCGCGGTGCTGGACTGGGAGCTCTCCACGCTGGGCGATCCGCTGGCCGACTTCACCTATCAGCTGATGGGCTGGGTGAT
>NZ_BSEV01000180.1 GCF_027922005.1 Streptosporangium carneum
ATCTGGGGCATCGTGATCGGTACCTATTCCTCGATCTTCGTGGCATCGCCGCTCCTGCTCTTCACGCAGGTACAACGCGACAGCGGCGAGAACTCCGACCAGTAGAGCGGTCGTCTTTCACAGCACCCGGACACAAACAGGGCCCGCCACCGGCGGGCCCTGTGACATGTCAGGGGGGACATGTGAGCGAGACGGACAGGGGAACAGGGAGGGGCGTCCGTCTCGCCTGTTCAACGCCGCCGTCGGCTATCTCCGTCGCCCGGTTCTGCACTTTGTCAGTCGAAGGCGAAGCTCGCATAGACCATCGGGCGGAAGACGGCGCTGGTGCGCGGTTCGGCCCGGTTCGGTCCGGGCTGGATCTGCGTCATGAACACGGCGCTGACATCGGTGGCCGGGCTGATGAAGAAGTCGGTATCGAACATCCCGCCCCAGCTGAAATCGCCGGGGACGCCCGCCGGATCCGCGCCTTCGGCCGGCGGCAGGACCACATCGACACCAAAGCCGTAG
>NZ_BSEV01000181.1 GCF_027922005.1 Streptosporangium carneum
GATGTCCCTGAAAAATTTCACACTGGAAACCGATAAAGACGGCATTGCCCTGGTCACGTTCGACAGTCCGGGCAAGTCGATGAATGTCATCTCCGCCGATGTCATGGACGACTTCGACGCGCTGACGAAGACCATCATCGAGGACGACAGCATCAAGGGTGTCGTCATCACCTCCGGCAAGGACGCCTTCTGCGCCGGCGCCGACCTGTCCGAGCTGGGCGGGGCGAATGACGCGCTGGCCAAGCTGCCGGAAGAGGAGATGAAGCAGAAACTGTTCGAGCAGTGCTTCCGTCTCAACAAGACCTTCCGCGCCCTGGAAACCTGCGGCAAACCGATTGCCGCGGCGATCAACGGCCTCGCCCTGGGCGGCGGTTTCGAGATCGCGCTGGCCTGCCATTACCGGGTCATGCCGTCCGACAATCCCAAGGCCAAGCTCGGCCTGCCGGAAGCCATGGTCGGCGTGCTGCCGGGCGGCGGCGGCACCCAGCGCCTGCCACGTCTCGTCG
>NZ_BSEV01000182.1 GCF_027922005.1 Streptosporangium carneum
GCCTGATTTCACGGACTCAGGAGAGCGTACTCGCGGATATCCCCCAAGCCCCGGCACAGGGCCGGGGGAAACGTACCGGCGGTTTCCGGGCGGGCCTTCCGTCCCCATTTCGCCAATTGACATGGCCGATTTCCAAATCGGCCAGACTGACGGCCTGCGCCGGTACAGGCTGGACGCTGACAGTGTCCAACCCCTTGTACCGGAGCGTATTGATGACCCTTCGACTATCCGACGGCAGACTGGCCGGCCTGCTGTATCTCCTGCTCGTCCTGACCGGGATTTTCAGCCTGATCTATGTGCCCTCGCAGGTGATCGACCTGGACGATCCCGTGCGGATGCTGGCGCTGATCGGCGATAACCGCACCCTGTTTGCTGCCGGCATCTGCGTCGGCCTGACCGCCTATGTGATCTATCTCGCCTTGCCGGTGGTGCTCTACCGCGTCCTTGCACCCTACGGACAAAGCGCGGCGCGGCTGATGGTGCTGTTTGCACTGGCCAGCGTG
>NZ_BSEV01000183.1 GCF_027922005.1 Streptosporangium carneum
TGTTGATCCATGATTTCTCCGGCCTGGCGACCGGGGCCTGCCTGATCGATGGCGGGGTGATCGGGTCGGAAATCCTGCCCGGCAGTGCCTGGCGGATCGATGCCGCGGCGGGCCGGCTGGAGATCGCGGAAAGCGCCGCCGCCCTGGCGCCGCTCGAGACGGTGCTGTCTGCCCCTCTTCATGATTTCGGCTATCCGCACGCGCCCGTGCTCGACTATGCGCTCGGCGAGATTGCCGACAAGGCGCTGTTCGATACCGGCAGCGAGGAAGAGGTCGTTCTGTTCCACCAGGTTGCGGACAGCCGTCCGGCGCGGGCGCATATCGTGCGCGGTTCGGTAGTCACCGGCCAGGGCAGCGAAGGCGAAAGCGCGGGCGGACGGTCTGAAAACCGCGAACTGGTACGCTTCTCGCTGGAGGACTTCCGGATCGGCGAGACCTCGCCCGGTCCTGTGCGCGCCACCACACGCACGGTCCCGCCCAGCCTGGTGGGTGCGGGGATGAT
>NZ_BSEV01000184.1 GCF_027922005.1 Streptosporangium carneum
TGACATAGCCCGTTGCCGCCACGAAAGCCGCGAACTGGGCATTGGTGACCTCGTGCGCGTCGATATCGAAACCGGGCGTGGTGACGGTCCGCTCGGGCCGTTCCTCCGGATTGCGCACCGGCCCGCCGATCACATACGCCCCGGCCGGAATGGCGACGCGCTCGCCCGGTGTCACCGGGCGACAGGCTTCGGCGTGCGGCGCGGGCGCGGAGGAGCCACCCGCGCCGCATCCCGCCAGCACACAAGCCAACACACAGGCCAGGCCCAGGACTGGCGGCAGGCGGGAGATCATCGCCAATGCGCGAACTCCACGGCATCCGACCCGGCCGGCAGCCGGATCACATCGCCGTCGCGGGCCAGGCGCACCGGCCCGTCAAACCGCGCCCGCGCCTCGCGCAGGAAAGCCGGCTCCATCAGCCGCGACGGCACCGGCGGCACGACATGGGTCAGCACGAGGGCGCCCGTGCCGCTGGCGGTCGCGGCCTCGGCGGCGCCGGCCGGC